>NZ_CM132681.1:0-4800000 GCF_053890575.1 Pedobacter sp. NJ-S-72
ATGCAAAAAACTTGTACCGAAGTATGGAATAACTGTCTCCAGATTATTAAGGATAATATCCCGGTCCAAAGTTTTAAAACTTGGTTCGAACCGATTTCGGCACTAAAATTGGAAGGCAACATATTAACTGTACAGGTGCCAAGTTTATTCTTTTATGAATGGCTTGAAGAACACTATGTAGGTTTATTGCGCAAGACAGTTAAACAGCAAATGGGAGAAGAAGGTCGTTTGGAATATAATATTGTGGTAGATAAATCGTCTAACAGCGGTTCTCCATACACTACAAGTATGCCCTCCAATGGGAATGGAGCAGCATCAAAAAAACAACAATCAATGCCAGTTCCGGTATCAATTAATAAGGATATTAAAAACCCTTTTATTATACCTGGGTTGAAAAAATTGAATGTGGATCCTCAATTAAATTCTCAGTATACTTTTGATAGTTATGTTGAAGGAGATTGTAATCGTTTAGCCCGTTCTGCAGGTTTTGCAGTAGCAGCTAAACCGGGTGCGACCTCATTTAACCCATTAATGATTTATGGTGCTGTAGGATTGGGTAAAACCCACCTTGTACAGGCTATAGGCAATGAAATCAGACGTACTTTACCAGATAAACTGGTTATATATGTATCCTGCGAGAAGTTCTGTCAGCAGTTTGTCGAGTCCTTAAAAAACAACACAATTAATGATTTTGTGAACTTTTACCAGGCAATGGATGTAATCATCATGGATGATGTCCATAACTTTGCAGGAAAAGAGAAAACTCAGGATATTTTCTTCCATATTTTCAATCACCTGCACCAATCTGGGAAACAGAGAGATCATTATCACCTCAGATAAAGCTCCAAAAGATCTTTCGGGTGTTGAAGAACGCTTATTGAGCCGTTTCAAATGGGGGCTTTCGGCTGATTTGCAAATTCCTGATCTGGAAACCAGAATAGCGATACTAAGAAAGAAAATGTACGCTGACGGAATTGAACTTCCTTCGGATGTAGTTGAGTATGTAGCGAATAACATTGATAACAATGTACGTGAGCTTGAAGGAGCAATGGTATCCTTATTAGCACAGTCAACGTTGAATAAAAAAGACATTGATCTTGGTTTGGCTAAATCAATGTTGAAGAACTTTATCAAAAATACGACGAAAGAAATTTCTATGGATTATATCCAGAAACTGGTTTGTGAGTATTTCGAAGTACCGGTAGAGATGGTAAAATCACCTACACGTAAACGTGAAATCGTACAGGCTCGTCAGATTTCAATGTATTTATCGAAAAACCTGACTAAATCTTCATTGAAAAGTATTGGCGCATTTTATGGTGGGAGAGACCACTCTACAGTGATTTATGCTTGCCAGACTGTAGAAGATCTGATTGATACCGATAAAAAATTCAAAGGTTATGTGACTGATATTCAGAAAAAACTTAAAATGAGCTAGGTTTATCCTGGTTGAAATCAAGGTTTATTTTGATCGAAATAGAAAAGGGCATCCGTATCACGGATGCCCTTTTTACTGTTATAACCAGGTTGTTTCGGGTAAGACAGGATTAGTGCCGTATTAAGGATTGATACCCTTGACGTTCGGGTCAATTACCTCTGCTATAATCACTTCTTTACGTTTTTCGGGATCCATCATTTCCATTAACTTCAATCCTAAAAGTCCGTCCATTGCAGAACCACTGCCATTTCCGTTTCCGCCTATCAAAACATCAGGAATCAGTTTGATTTTACCTTTTGATAGCTCTTCAGTGATTTTGTAACGGGTAAAGTTTTCCCCACCAAGTGCTTTTACTGCAAGTTCATAGGCTTCGGCCGTTGACTTTCCAATAGCCAGAATCTTTCCTGCCTCAGCACTACCTGTCAGTGAGATCAGCTCTGCTTCAGCTGATGCCCTTAGCTTAATTGCTTCTGAATCGGCCTGTGCCCTTGCTTTCGTAGCTTCGGCTTCTGCATGTGCACGCATTTTAGTTGCTTCGGCCTCTGCTCCAACGGCTAATTTTACACCGGCAGCGTCACCTTCAGATTTTTTAACTGTCGCACTTGCAGTACGTTCTGCAATCTCTACACTTTGCTGTGCCTTCACTATGTCTTTCTGCATATCAGCAATAGCAGTTTCTTTCTCCATGCCCTGACGAGTTTCCTGAGCCTGTTTTTGTGTATTGTAAGTTACTTTTTGCTCTTCTGCAATTTTACGGTCTGTTAATGTTTTCATCAGTGATTCTGGCGGAACAATATCTCCGATTAAAGTGTCAACTGCGTTCACATTATATTCATCAAGCACTTTACGAATATGCTCTTTGGCAGATTCCTGACGTTCTCTTTACGTGTACTTAAGAAGGCAATTACGTCGCTGTCCTGAGCCGAGTTGCGGAAATAATTGCCGATTGTTGGTTCTAAAACCTGTGATACGAGGTTGACCATATTACCGAAACGAGCAATTACTTTAGGGGCTTCTGCGGTTGGAACGTGAATGATCTGTGATACATCCAGGTTAAAAGGGAACCCGTCTTTTGAACGTACTGTGATGGTAGAGAGGTTTTTATCTAAATTGTGGGCCTCACTTCTTGCGCTTGCCCAATTCAAAACCAGGTTGGTTGTTGGTACAAGCTCAACTTTCATGATATACTTATTAATCGGGTATTTACCCGGTCCTAATGGTTCAAGCCATACCCCTTTTGACCCTTTTCCGACGATATTACCATGTTTGAAATCGCTGCCTGTTAAGTCATTACCGTCAGTGCCGATATAAGATATAACTACGCCAACGTAACCAATAGCAATTTCCATCATTGGGATTTCTTCCATTTGTATCGCCCATGGGTTCAGGTTGTATGAACCTGCAAGTATCACCTGTGGTTGTAAACCCCGATTACCGCCATTTTTTATAAAATTGTCAAAGTTCTGGAAGTTGTTATGCCCATCTACCAGTTTACCGGCAATCTGGTTAGCTTCAATTGGCAATCCATCTAACGTTGTGACAATACCCACCATACTTTCCTGGATACGAATCATATCCGTAACTGAAACCTGGAATAACATTGTGTTAATACGGTAAGAACCGGAGGTGATGTAAGAAGTCTGACGGCCACGCTGTCCGCCATTTTCAAGGAATTTTACTGCATCCTGAAAGTTATCCGAGTCTACACGCTGACCTAAAATGTTTCCTGTAGGGATTTCCGAACCATCTTTTGCCATGATCAGACCAATTTTACCTTCGGGGATGATTGTAAATTGTTCCATCGTTACGCTGTATTGCCAGAACCACATACCAAAGTACAAACCTGGTGCGAGGGTTTTTCCCTGGAAACCGGCCTCACCTTTAATGGCGATTATACGCCCGTCCGGTAGTTCTTTGTCTGCTCCAAAGAGTACGAACTTCTTGGTAATCAGGCCAACTTTGTCTTCTGGAACGATAACCATACCGAACAAGAAGCGTAGAATGTATTTGTATAATACAAGGCATAAAAGGGCTATAAATACCCAGTAATAATTAGAAATGAGCGCTTCCATAAATGCTGTTTTTTTAATGCAAGGTATATTATTTTTTCAAGCATTATATATGTACTGAGCCTTATTCTGCGATAATTTTAATATTAAATTAGTGTAATATTTATTAATTATTTATTGTTATGGATAATATTTTGTTGAAGAAATATGCCGGTTTAGTTCGATTTTGTCCCGGAAATAAAAACCTTATATTAAACCTAAAATAATTGATATGAAAGTAGCCGTATTCAGTACTCAATCTTATGACAGACAGTATTTTAATCTTGTTAATGCTGATTTTAACCATGAATTTGTTTTCCTTGAACCAGCGTTAAATTCAGCTACTGCAGTCCTGGCTAAAGGATGTACTGGTGTCTGCGTGTTTGTAAATGATCAGGTCGATTCAAATACTTTAGAAATCCTTCATCAATCCGGGGTAAATACTATTGTATTGCGTTGTGCCGGGTTTAATCAGGTGGATTTGAATTTTGCTAAAAGTCTGGGAATTAAGGTGTATCGGGTGCCTTCTTATTCACCGGAGGCTGTTGCTGAACATGCCGTAGCAATGATTATGACTTTAAACCGTAAAACACATAAGGCTTATAACCGGGTAAGGGAAGGGAATTTTTCTTTAGAAAGGCTGATTGGTTTTAATCTGAACGGGAAAAAAGTGGGGGTAATAGGGTTGGGGCAAATCGGTGTTGCCTTTGCGAAAATAATGCATGGATTTGGTTGTCAGGTTGTTGCTTATGATCCTGTTGTTAAAGATGTACCTTCATTTATCGAATTGGTGGAATTGGATACTTTAATGATTACAGCAGATCTGATTTCAAATCCATTGCCCGTTAAATGAGCATACACATCATTTGATTAATCAAAAGCGTTTCGATCAGATGAAGGGTGGTGTGATGCTGATCAATACGAGCAGAGGGGCGATATTGAATACTCACGATGCTATTGAAGCGCTTAAACAGGGTAAATTAGGCTACCTGGGAATTGATGTTTATGAGCAGGAAGACAAGCTTTTTTTTAGAGATCTTTCCGAAAGTCTGATTGAAGATGAACAGATTTTGAGACTGATGAGTTTTTCAAATGTACTGATTACAGCGCACCAGGGGTTTTTTACGACAGAGGCTTTGACCGAAATTGCTCAGACTACTTTGCAGAATCTGAATGATGCAGAACATGGACATTCCGGTTTAGAAAAAGGCCAGTCTGAGAGGAACAAACTGGCCTGATTTCTCCTCTAAAACAGGTTCGTTTTTTTGCTTAAGAGCTGCAGGATAGGGTAGAACTTCCTGGCTGATCATTTGCCCATTCTGGTCTTAATTAAAGAATTCATCATGTGTATTTGAGTATGGGGTTTTTATGGCTTCCTGCAATTTTAAGAACAGTGTTTGTTCTCCTTTTTCTAATTCTTGTATCGCCTGATGGAGCAAATAGTTCCTTAAAATGAAGCGGGGGTTGCTCTTTTTCATTATCTCTTTTGATACTTCATTTGAAGTCTTGTTCTCTCTGATTCTTAAATGGTAATGATTTATTGTTTCTGTGAGTGTTTGTAGTGTGTCTTTGTTAGGAAGCTCATAAAATGAGGCGGAAAAATGCGATGTGACAGCTTCTTGTGTACTAGTTTCAATTGGCAGCGTCATTAACAATTGATAGAAGATTGTCATGTCAGCCTTGAGTAGGGTAAGGGTTTTTTCGAACGCTTCGATCAGCTCCTGATCCTGCTCTTTAAACTCATCGAAGCCTAATTTACCAGCCATCATCACATGGTATTTTGCGAAGTAAATAGTCTTGTATTTTTCCAGTGCTGAGGACAGCTTTTCTTGTCTTCAAATAGGGGTGCGATGGCACTTGCCAGGCATCCCAAATTCCAATAACCTATGGATGGCTGACGGCCATAAGCGTATCTCCGGCCTGGAAGATCTGTTGTATTTGGTGTGAATTCAGGATCATACTGATCAAGGAAAGAGAAGGGGCCGTAATCAATAGTCAGGCCAAGGATCGACATGTTATCTGTATTCATTACACCATGTACAAAACCTACTCTGATCCATTCGACCATTAAAGCTGCTGTTTTTTCTACGATCTCTTCAAACCACTCCAAAGTCTTGTTTTCTCCTTTGATATGCGGAAAAAAACGGTCTATTGTCCATGAAGTCAGTTTTTCCAATTGTGGTATTTCTTGTCTCGCAGCCAGCATTTCAAAGTTCCCGAAACGGAGGAAGCTTGGGGCGGTACGCATGACAATAGCTCCTTGTTCATAGGCAAGGTGCCCATCATAAAAGAGATCACGCATCACCTGATCCCCGGTCGAAACAAGTGCAAGAGCACGTGTTGTAGGTACGCCAAGATAAAACATGCTCTCACTCATCAGGTATTCACGAACAGATGATCTGAGGACAGCTCTGCCATCTCCTCTGCGGGAATAAGGTGTAGGGCCTGCCCCTTTTAGCTGAAGTTCATAAGTTGGTTCTCCGGGATTGTCCCACTCCCCGAGGGTAATTGCCCGCCCGTCACCAAGCTGCCCTGCCCAGTTTCCAAACTGATGACCTGCATAACAGGCTGCGTAAGGATACATAGTTGGGGTTACCAGGTTTCCGCCAAGGATAAGGATATCTTTTTCATCAGGTTTTTCGATGTGAAGTTCTGCGGCCAGTTCATCAGACCAGGCTAAAAGTTCTGGATTTTTAACGGGAGTAGGAATGGCTTTACTGTATAAAGCGCCTGGAGTTTGACGGGGTTGGAGATCTCCGGTTTTATCGCCATCAAATGCGGTAATGAACTCATTTTTAAAGGCTTTTGTACTTAAGTTTTTCATCAGTATATATTGTTTTTAACGGTGTTGAAGCTGTCATGTGTTGCCTGGTTGCCTGCCTTTCGGTTTGGGTTCTGCTGCACATGATGGTTTCATGCTGATCCTGATCGTGTTTTAAATGACAAAGGTAGGTTCATTTTATTGCTAAAAAGTTTTAATTCTGTAAAATCGGTAGCTATTTAATTGTTTTATTCGTATATTTAAAACGAGTTTTTAATCACTAATGGGAAAATAACTTTAACTTATATAATATTAGTGAATTGTTAGTGTAAAAAATACAGCCCATATGTTTTGGTGGAATCTGAAATTATCGTTTTAGAAAATGAACGGAATGAATGGTAACATGCTCTTGCGAGTCTTATTTCAAGAGAGTAATTTTAAACAGATTAAAAGGTTAAATTAATTAATAATATGGACAGGGCATGCGGTCATAAATTTATGGTAATTACCAATGGTGACAAAAACCCGGGTCAAAAAGATTGCTTTGAAGTTGAAATTGTCAGAGAACTAAAAAACAGACTGAGTTATCTTTTAATAAATTATATCTGAGTTATGCATCAATGCTTCTCGGGGTTATATTGAAATTGGTATCCTCCAGAGAGATAGCAGAAGACATTTTGCAGGAAACTTTTATCAAAATATGGAGATCAATTGAGCTGTATGATGCTGATAAAGGAAGGTTATTTACATGGATGTCTTGTTTGGCCCGCAACACAGCAAAGGATTACCTTAAAGGGAAGAACTTTGCCAAGAGTATTAAGAATGATGATATTGATAGTGTTTATGCTCAGGTGAATGATTGCCATTATTTCCGGTATAATACTGATATAATTGGGTTGCGTGATCTGGTGGCAGTATTATCGGACTCCCAGAAGCAAATTCTTAATCTGGTTTATTTTCAGGGATATACCCAGGTAGAAGTTTCTGATGAACTTCATATCCCCCTGGGTACTGTAAAATCAAAAATAAGGCTTGCAGTAAAAGAGCTGCGCTGTTATTTTGGATAGGTTTAACGATAAACTTCTATTTCTGCAATTCGTAATAAGCTATTTCCTGATCCTGTTTGTCCGGTTGTCTGTTTAGCTACCAATCTCAAATATCTTGCTGTGGTCTTTTTGGCTAACGAAATGCGCTGTAGAATTGGATTAGCTTTGATGTTTGAAAATTCACCGGAGGCTATTGTTTTCCAGTTTTTTCCGTCATTACTACTTAGTAATTCATATTTTTCAATGATTCCTGCAGCTATTGCATCCTGGGCAGGCAGATATCCAACGGCCGAAAATTCAAGTGGTTTTGTGAAGTCAATGTCAAGGCTTCCTGTAGTGGGGTTTGTTGCTTTCCAGGTGGTTTTGTTATAGGTTTTTTCTGTGTTTTTAGTTTCTGCTGATTTGATGACCGGTTCCAGGTAAAGGCCGATTTCACTTAACGCGATAGCTACTGGTGCATAAATATGGATTCGGATTTTTCCAGCTGTTTGTGGTTGTGTAAGGCGGATTATCCGGTTTGAACCGATACTGGTTGCTTTTGCCAGTTCTTCCCATTTATTGTTTTTAAAGATATCGATGCTCACGCTATCTATTCTTTGTCCGAGTTTAATATTCTCGCGGAGCTGTATAATGCTGAAACGCGCGGGTTTTTTAAAATCCAGTTGTGCAGTGGCCTGATGAATATTGTTATCTGTGGCCCAATAGCTGTATCTGCTGGCGTCTGTAAGATTAGGGCTTCCATATTGTTGTTGTTGATTGTTTCTTACGTTAGAGAGGCTTATTTTAGCTTCTTTAGCCAGATTATGGGCGAATACTTGTTTAATTAATTTGCCGAATTCTGCTAACGTGTTTACATCTTTAGGGTGTAATATCCCTTCTGTGGTAGGAGAAAGGCCAAGATCCAAAGCTCCGCCATGACCAACAGATTTACAGTAAATATTAAATAGTTCTGCTACAGTTTTGACTTGTCCATCTTGTTCAGCATGATAAAACCATCCCGGACGCAGTGATACATCGCCCTCAGGAATCCACTGTTTGCCTCCTCTTGTACCGCTGCCAAGATTTGCATCATCCATAAAACCGGGCATTGCAGGTTTGTCATCATTGCCTTTAATAGTAATCGTTGACCAGCTTGTTTCTGGTGAAATACCTTTCTCGTTACCTACCCAGCGTACATCAAGGCCAATATCACTGAAAATACTGGCATTTGGCTGTAGTTTTCTGGTAATTTCCCAGGTATTCATCCAATCGTAATAGCTGGACTGATCTACTTTTCTTTTTTCATTTTTGCCTCCATAATAGCCATCTCCGCCATTTGCACCATCGTGCCAGCTCATAAAAAGCTCACCATAATTGCTGTATAATTCTTTAAGCTGGTTTCTGTAAATAGTCAGGTAAGCAGGTGTGCCATAGGCAGGATTATTTCTATCCCATGGTGAACAGTAAACTCCAAATTTCATGCCTTCCTGCTGGGCGGCCTGCTGAAATTCTCTGACCATATCTCCTTTGCCGTTTTTTCATGGGCTTTCGCTAATGTTATAGGCGGCAGTTTTAGTTGGCCATAATGCAAAACCGTCATGGTGTTTGGTTACGAATACAATGCCTTTGAAACCTCCTGATTTAGCGGCAGTTACGATTTGCTTTGCGCTGAATTTTGAAGGGTTGAAAAGGGAAGGGGCTGCATCTCCATAGCCCCATTCTTTATTTTGAAAAGTTGTTGGTGTAAAATGAATCAGACAATACATTTCTGTCTCATGCCATTTCAGCTGTCTTTCTGTAGGGATAGCGCCATAGGGTTGTGGGGCATCAGTTTGGGCATATGCTCCTGTTGAGAATAGCAGAGCTGATAAAATGGAAAGATACTGTATGTTAAATAGCCTCATTGTCTTTGTTAATTGATAGCTGTAAAATACAGTTTTTTCTGCTGATCTCAATTGATTTATCATTATTGTGTCAGCTTTTAGTTAAAATTTCAGTTACAAAGAGATTTGGAATAATCCTTTTGATTTGGTGGAAGTCTTATAGCCAAATTGATTCATTTGAATATGAAAACTTCAAGTTTTAAATCGTTAATAGTTGTAGCCGTTATACTGATATTCAGTGGGTTTGCAACAAGTGTTTTTGCCCAAAGAGGTGGGCGTGGTGGCGGTGGAAGGTCTTTTCATGGTCCCTCAAGAGGTTCATTTGGCAGAGGCGCCTCAGTGCATATCGGCGTTCGTGCCGGTTATCATTACCGTCCGGTTGGTTGGGGGTATAGAAGACCTTATTATTCATACCGAAGTTTTTACAGACCTTACCTGGGCTTTGGGATCAGCGTTTTGCCTTTTGGCTATTACCCGTTTTTTTATGGGGCCGATCAGTTTTACTATTCAGGAGGGTTATTTTACAGACAGTATGATAATCAGTATAAGGTAGTTGTGCCGCCAGTAGGAGCTTCTGTGCCTACGCTTCCTTCGGATGCGCAACAGGTTGTTATCAACGGCCAGACTTATTATGAGTATAAAGGAGTGTATTACAGTGAATCACAAGATGCAGACGGGAAAACGATTTATATAGTTGCGGGTAAAGATGGTGTACTGAATACTGATAATGGAAATGATAATAATACAGATAATGGCCCTCAGATTGGGGATGTTGTGAGCCAGTTACCTGAAGGTTATAAAGAAGTGATGGTCAAAGGAAATAAATATTATGTTACTGATTACGGGGTTTATTATGAACAGATTTTTGGTGATGATGGAAAGGTTTCTTATAAAGTGATAGGAAAATAATCTCTGATCAGATCATTCAGGAGCGGGGGGTGCTTAATTAATTTTTCATGCCCTGCTCCTTTGTAGTTCTCTGATTTTATCCACGGTCTGTCTTTTAAAAAGGTACTGAGATAGGTTGAATCTACTACTGTATCGTCTTCGTCAAAAGCAATCCAG
Organism: Pedobacter sp. NJ-S-72; assembly: GCF_053890575.1. Classification (NCBI taxonomy): domain Bacteria; kingdom Pseudomonadati; phylum Bacteroidota; class Sphingobacteriia; order Sphingobacteriales; family Sphingobacteriaceae; genus Pedobacter; species Pedobacter sp. NJ-S-72. The sequence goes on from NZ_CM132681.1 coordinate 10,221, forward strand.
TGGTTTAATGTTTGATCAAAGTTGTAATAAGTGTCCAGATCATAATCAGAAGCGGGCCTGTTAAAAGTGACCTGGAAGGATTTAAAGAAGCTGGTCTTGTGCATTTTGAGGGACATTTACACTATTCAGCATATTGCAGAACAGGGCTTTCAGTTTGATAACCGGAGCAATACTGATGAGTATATCAGGTTTGATGCCAGCCTGTTGCAGTGCAATAACATTTGCCATTGCGCCTAAGGAATGACCAATGACGATAGATGGCTTTCCATATTGATTGATAATCTCTTTGATCGCTTCTATATAAAGGATCAGGTTTGATAGTTCTGCAGGCGAACTTCCGTTTCCCGGGGCATCAAAAGCAGAAATTTCTACATCTTCGAGTTTCAGGAGTTCTTCAATAATAGCAGAGAAATCTGCGGCTTTAGAACTCCATCCATGAGTCAGCAAAATCTTCCGGCTGCCTGTTCCCCATTTGAATCCGTTAAAAATGAGTTGTTTTTTACTAAAATAGGTATCTGCAACGGTGAGCTGAAATGGAGTAGCTTTATTCAATAATTCTTCTTGTGCCAGTCTTAAAGGCAATTTAGGCAATTTAGGAGCATAACAAATCAAATTTCAATTTCCAGAGTAAATTGTCAATTGCTGAGTTGTCTAATTGGCTCAGGTCTTTTGCTTGCTGATAGATTTGTCGGTAGTGTTTCATCTATGTTATATTATTGAACGGTGGCAATATAAGACTTCTGTTTCGGGAGCTTTTCAAGTGAATGTCAAAATTGAGGTAAACTGCTACCTTTGCAGCAATGGAATATTTCAAAAAAAAAACTACTCGATTTACTCAAAACTGAACGTGAAGAAGATCAAAATGCATATCTTAAATTAACTGAATCTTCTTCTGTAGCAGATCGCAGGGCGAATGGTTTAACATGGTATCCTATCGCTATAAGAGGTTCTGAAATGAGCCGTGGTGATTATCTGACGGTAGAAATGGAGCGGACTTCTCATCAGGATATCAGCCATCAGCTTAGATTTGGAGCATCGGTAGTGTTGTTTTCTAACCATGATCCGAAAGTTGACCGGGTAGAGGGGGTGGTTTCTCATCAATCGGGTAATCAGATTAAGGTTACTTTACTTTACGGACTGATGAATTGCCTGATTGGTCACGTGATGGCAAATTAGGATTAGATGTGCTTTTTGATAACAATAGTTATGATGAAATGCAAAATGCGCTTAAGATTGCTTCATCGCCTTTTGAAAAGGAAGAAGATGGGCGGATTGTCAGGATACTGACTGGAGGGTTGGCGCCTTCGTTCAATAATACTGGTTATAATTATACAATTCCATCTTTAAATACTGTTCAGCAGGCTGCGGTAGATAAAATTCTTTCTGCAACTGATCTGGCCATTGTTCACGGCCCTCCGGGTACGGGTAAAACAACTACGTTGGTACAGGCGATAAAAGCACTGATTAAACAGGATCATCACCAGATTTTAGTAGTTGCACCGAGTAATACAGCAGTTGATTTATTGAGTGAAAAATTAGCTGATGAGGGCTTAAATGTGCTACGTGTAGGGAATCCTGCACGGGTTTCTGAAAGACTGACTGCTTTGACACTGGATAGTAAAAATGTCTGTCTGAGCATAGCAGCATGAAGGAGATGAAGAATCTCAAAAAACAGGCTAATGAGTACAAAAATATGGCTCATAAGTATAAGCGGAATTTCGGAAAGGCTGAACAGGAGCAACGTAAAGCACTTTTTAGTGAAGCGCATAAGATTATGAAAGAGGTGGGTAATACTGAGCAATATATTATTGATGATCTGGTTGCGAAAGCTCAGGTAATTACTGCGACTTTGGTTGGATCTAACCATTATACGGTCAGAAACAGAAATTTTCATACGGTGGTGATTGATGAGGCGGGACAGGCGCTTGAACCGGCTTGCTGGATACCCGTATTGAAGGCCAAAAAGGTGATTTTTGCGGGTGATCATTGTCAGTTATCTCCAACTGTGAAGTCTAATGTAGCTGCAAGAAATGGATTAAGCACTACTTTATTAGAAAAGTGTGTGGCTTTGCATCCTCAGGCTGTAGTGTTGCTGGAGGAGCAATACAGAATGAATGAGAAGATCATGGGGGGTATTCTTCGAAGGTTTTCTATGAGGATAAAATGAAGGCACATGTTTCGGTAGCTACCCGTGTATTAATGGAAGGGGAAGAGCCTGTGGAGTTTATTGATACGGCAGGTTGTGGTTTTGAGGAGAAGAATGAGGGGACTAGTACGGTCAATCCTGAGGAGGGTGTGTTTTTGATTAAACACCTGACGCAATTGGTGGGTAAGGTAAAAGAGAGTGGAGTGGCTTTGGTAGATTTCCCAAGTATAGCGGTTATTTCTCCTTATAAACAGCAGGTTTATTTGCTGAAAGAGCTTTTGTTGAATTCTCCGGAACTACAGGTTTATGCGGATAAGATATCTGTTAATACTATTGATAGTTTCCAGGGACAGGAAAGGGATGTAGTATATATAGGACTGACAAGAAGTAATAGTGATGGGGTAATTGGATTTTTGGCTGATGTGAGAAGGATGAATGTGGCGATCACAAGGGCGAAAAAGAAGCTGGTCGTGATTGGAGACAGTGTGCGACATTGGGAAGGTCTGAGTTTTATGGTGGGTTTATAGGGTATGCGGAAGGATGTGGGGGGTATAAGAGTGCATGGGAGTTCGTGGAAGGGTAACGGTAAAAAAAAGACAAGCTATGTTCGGCCGGCATTGCCTTCGCTGAAGGGCTCGGAAAGCTATGTCCTCACATTAGCTTGTCTTTTTTTTATCGTTATCCGGTTCTTGGTTGGTGGCTAGGAAGGAGCTTAAGAAGGAACCTGGGAAGGAGCTTAAGAAGAAACCTGGGATGGAGTATAAAAAGAAACTTTGGAAGGAGCTTAAGAAGGAACCTGGGAAGGAGCTTAAGAAGAAACCTGGGATGGAGTATAAAAAGAAACTTTGGAAGGAGTATAAAAAGAAACTTTGGAAGGAGTTTAAGAAGAAACCTGGGATGGAGCTTAAGAAGGAACCTGGGAAGGAGCTTAAGAAGAAACCTGGGAAGGAGCTTAAGAAGAAACCTGGGATGGAGCTTAAGAAGAAACCTGAAACTGGGACGGAGCTTAAGAAGAAACCTGGGATGGAGCTTAAGAAGTAACCTGGGAAGGAGCTTAAGAAGGAACCTGGGAAGGAGCTTAAGAAGAAACCTGGGAAGGAGCTTAAGAAGTAACCTGGGAAGGAGTTTAAGAAGAAACCTGGGATGGAGCTTAAGAAGTAACCTGGGAAGGAGCTTAAGAAGGAACCTGGGAAGGAGCTTAAGAAGAAACCTGGGAAGGAGCTTAAGAAGAAACCTGGGATGGAGCTTAAGAAGTAACCTGGGAAGGAGCTTAAGAAGAAATCTGGGAAGGAGCTTAAGAAGTAACCTGGGAAGGAGCTTAAGAAGAAATCTGGGAAGGAGCTTAAGAAGGAACCTGGGAAGGAGCTTAAGAAGAAACCTGGGAAGGAGCTTAAGAAGAAACCTGGGATGGAGCTTAAGAAGGAACCTGGGAAGGAGCTTAAGAAGAAACCTGGGAAGGAGCTTAAGAAGAAACCTGGGATGGAGCTTAAGAAGAAACCTGGGATGGAGCTTAAGAAGTAACCTGGGAAGGAGTTTAAGAAGAAACCTGAGATTAAGAGGAAAGCTGGGGTGGAGCTTAAGGAAAAGCAGGCTTGGTTTTTGGATTGTTTTATGATTTATGTGTGGTTTTTTAGTGGTATCGTTAAAATATAATTTTTCAGTGATTTCTTTTTATTGCCTTTTATAATTCCATATATTAGACGTGATGATTTGGTAATCAGTACCTTGTTGCAAGGGGGTATGCCTTGGGCCTGAAAATATATTTATATGGGATTATTCGATTTTTTAAATACCAATGAAAATGATGGTGAAGAGCGTGGAGATGACCATTTTGATTATTCTAAGGGTACAGATATGGGGTTTGTAGAGAGCCTGGTTAGTTTATTTGTCACTAAGCCAGCGGTATTGAAAGCTTATTTTGGGCTTTTGTACGACGAGGAGAAGGATGATAATGACTTGTTTTTAGCTGTTGAGCATTTAGGGGAGGTTGAAGGATTGAAAAAGATGACTCATCTGATTAAAAAGACCTTTTTGCCTGACGTTCCTATGTTTTATACTTCTACAGAAGACCAGCCTGAATTACTAGGATATATCGAGGAAACCAATTTCCCGTTTTATGTAAAGGACAAACCGCAGCCTTTAAATATATTGGTTATGAAACAGTGGTTCGACCCCACTTATAAAAAGAGCTTCATTGAAAAGGTCAAAACTTCAAAAGTCACTTCACTCTTTAAAGATTTTAACCCGCTTGGTAAAGGAATAGATTTTCAGACTTTTGTAAGGGAAGGAAAAGAATTTATTCCTTTGTTCTCTGGTAAGGAAATGATTTTTAAAAGTGGTATGACCGAAGTGCCAAGCGATTTAACGGTAGCCGAATTTGACTGGCGTAAAATTGATGAGGCCATTGACGGTAGCCTCAAGGAGCATTTTTATGTGCTTAACCCTGGTACTTCCTTCGAAGTAGAGTTTCACGCTTAAAGAAATCCCTGATTCTTAGAGTTATGATGAAGGCTTGCCAATAGCAAATACATGGTGAATTCTAATGCCCTGTCTTGAAAATGACGGCCTGTTCTGACATATCAATGATATCTTTTCGTTTTGAACAAAAAAATAGATATGTATCTTTAAAAAATCTTAGAGTCTGTCTGGAATTTATCTGATAAATTTTAAACAGGCTCTTTTTAGTCTAACCTCTAATCAACATTAGGTTTATTGACAAATGAACCCGGCACGAATAAAATAATTATTAAACCGGCAGGGCAGTAATTAGTTTACCAATCCAGGGCTTCATCTGACAAAAACTTGAAATAAATAAATAGATGAATAGAATTGAAAGTTATATTGAAGTGTTTTCTGAAAAAATCATCAATGGTTTACCAAACTTCATCCTTGCTGTAATTACTCTTTTAGTTGGGATATGGCTCATTAAATGGTTTCTTGGATTCATACACCGACGTTTCCAGCGTAATACTGTAGATATTTCTCTGAGTGAATTTTTTTAATCAGTATTATAAGGGTGGTCCTTTATATTTTATTGGTCATCTCTTGTGCATCGATGATCGGAATACAAACGAGTTCTTTTGTTGCGGTTTTAGGAGCAGGTGGTCTTGCGGTTGGCCTGGCTTTACAAGGGAGTCTCTCTAATTTTGCCGGAGGGGTTCTGATCTTGCTTTTTAAGCCTTTTAAGGTTGGACATTTTATTAGCTCTGCCAATAATGTTTCGGGTACGGTATTAAAGATTGATATTTTATATACCACTTTGAAGGCTGGTAATGGTACAACGATTTATGCACCTAATGGCCCGCTGGCAAATGCGGTGATCAATAATACTTCTGATAATGAAATAAGACAGGCGGAATATAAGATTAGTATTTCTTTTGATACTAATATCGATACTGCACGTAAGGTTATACTGGCTGTTTTAGAAAGTGATGGACTAATCCTTAAAGATCCTAAGCCTGTGGTATTGGTCTCATCAATCGAAGATAATGCAGTTGTATTATTAGTAAGGGCATGGGCAGCAAACGGGAACTTCTGGCCTGTTTATCATGCTAACTATCAAAAATTAAAAGAGGCGCTAGAAAAGAATCGAATTATTTTATCAAAAAAAGCCGATATATATGTGATGAGTAATCATGTGTCTTAAGGTCTAAAATCCACCTATAATGAACGAAGAATTTTATCTTCATATCTACAACAAACAAAGCCAGATTGAAGCAATACCATCTAATCTTGAAATAGCGGAATGGGCTGTAAGTCTGCTGAATTTAGTTTACCCTGAGCGGTTAACTAATCCCAGCCATACTTTAGAGGAAATCAAAGGGTATTTTAGCCATTCTGAACAGGAATTGTTGAATATACTGCAAAAGACTAAAGCTTGTACAGCTTGCAATCATCACATCATTGCAGAGACTTTTTATAATGAACTGCCTGAACTTTTCCGTCAGATGAATACGGATATTACAGCTACTCTAAGTGGTGATCCGGCAGCGAAAAGCGAATTTGAGATTATCAGAACCTATCCAGGTTTTCTGGCAGTATCAATTTATAGAATTGCCCATAAATTATTGAAACTAGGTATCCCTTTAATTCCAAGAGTACTGACTGAATATGCGCATTCTGCAACTGGTATTGATATCCATCCGGGCGCTGAAATTGGAGAATATTTATTCATTGATCATGGCACAGGCCTGGTTATCGGAGAAACAACGAAAATTGGTGACCATGTGAAATTATATCAGGGGGTGACATTAGGCGCACTGAGTGTCGAGAAGTTTATGGCGAATACTAAAAGACATCCTACGATTGGTGATCATGTGATTATTTATTCGGGGGCGACGATTTTAGGTGGTGATACCCTTATTGGTGAAAATAGTGTGATTGGCGGGAATGTCTGGCTGACTAAAAGTGTTCCGCCTAATTCAACTGTTTATCATCAGTCAGCAATGAAAGTTATAGAAACAAAAAGCAAAATATAAGCATGGGAACTTTAATAGATTGCATCGGAAATACGCCATTGGTAGAAATTACTAAGCTGAACCCTAACCCGGCTGTCCGGATTTTCGCTAAACTGGAAGGTAATAATCCTGGTGGAAGTGTGAAAGACAGAGCTGCTTTAAATATGATCCGCAGCGCGATGGAACGCGGCGAAGTGAATAAGGATACGAAATTAGTAGAGGCTACCAGTGGAAATACGGGGATCGCACTGGCAATGATTGCTGCGATTTACGGACTGGAAATTGAATTGGTTATGCCCTCGAATTCTACAAGGGAGCGGACTTTAACAATGGAGGCCTTCGGCGCAAAAGTTACTTTGCTGGAATCTATAGAGAAATGCAGGGATTACGCGGAAGAAAAAGGGGTTAAACCTGGTTATTTCTTATTGAACCAGTTTGCAAATCCGGATAATTATCTGGCGCATTATAAAACTACGGGGCCTGAAATATGGACTGATACTGAACATCAGATTACACATTTTGTGAGTTCTATGGAACTACAGGAAGTATCATGGGGAATTCTATGTATTTAAAGGAGCAAAACCCGGAAATACAGATAGTAGGCTGTCAGCCTACTGAAGAGTCTTCAATCCCTGGTATCAGAAGATGGCCTAAAGAATATCTGCCGAAAATATTTGATCCATCAAGAGTGGACAGGGTAATGGATGTTTCGCAGGATGAGGCTTCGGAATGTACAAGACAAATGGCAAAATCCGAAGGGATTTTTGCTGGAATGAGCAGTGGAGGTGCCCTGGCATGCTCACTTAGATTAGCCGCTGAATTAACTTCAGGGGTAATCGTTTTTATTGCCTGCGACAGGGGGGACCGGTACTTAAGCAGCGATCTGTTTTTGTAAATAATAGCATTTATTGACTATCATTAAATGAAAAGCCTCAGCAGATCTATTTCTGCTGAGGCTTTCTTATTATTTAAGCTGAATTTATTGTGCGTCTACTACAGCAATTGTAATCATATTGACAATCTCTCTAACAGAGCTGTCCATTTGTAAAACGTGTACTGGTTTATTCAGACCAAGAAGAATAGGGCCTACGGCTTCTACGTTTCCAAGTTCCTGTAATAATTTATAGGCAACGTTTCCGGATTCTAAATTTGGAAAAATCAAAGTGTTTGCCGGACTTCCTTTTAAGCTGGAGAATGGGTAGTTACTTTGAAGCAATTCTGCATTCATAGCGAAGTTGGCCTGCATTTCACCATCAACAATCATATCAGGATATTTTTGTTTCAGCAATGCTGTCGCAATTCTCATTTTTTCTGGAACAGGCCCGCTGTTTGAACCAAAGTTAGAATAAGATAATAAAGCGATACGCGGAGTGATATTGAATCCTTTGATCGTTTCATTAATCATCCCGGTAATATCTACCATATCTTGTGCTGAAGGATCCGGGTTTACAGTGGTATCTCCTAAAAATACTGGTCCTTTTTTAGTCAGCATCATATACATACCAGCGATTTTTTTAACGCCTGGTTTTGTGCCGATAACCTGCAATGCAGGTTTTAAAGTCGATTTGTAGTTTTTAGTCAATCCTGAGATTAACGCGTCGGCCTGTCCGAATTCTACCATACTTGCACCGTAATAGTTACGGTCACGTACTAGTTTTTTAGCTTCGTATAAGGTGATGCCACGTCTCTGACGTCTTTGGTACAGGTGTTCTGCAAATTTATCTGACTCTTCTGTTCCCTGCCATGGGTCAATGATTTCGACATCGCCGAATTCAATTCCATGTTCAAGGATGATTTTCTGGATTCTGGCTACGTTTCCTAATAAAATAGGGGTGGCGATACCTTCGTCCTTCACAATTTGTGCTGCTTTTAATATTTTATAGTTATCGGCTTCTGCAAATACTACCCGTTTTGGGGCAGATTTTGCTTTGTTAGCCAGATTTCTTAGTATTTTATCATCTGCACCTAATCTGATTTGTAATTCTTCCTGGTAAGCTGTCCAGTCTGTAATCTGTTTGCGGGCAACGCCGGATTCCATCGCCGCTTTGGCAACAGCTGTAGAAACAATGCAGATTAATCTTGAATCGATTGGTTTTGGAATGATATAGTCTTTTCCAAATTTCAGGTTCTTCGCTTTATAAGCAAGGTTCACGATTTCTGGTACCGGAAGTTTAGTCAGTTCAGCAATAGCTTTTACTGCGGCAATCTTCATCTCTTCATTAATCGATGTAGCACGTACGTCAAGAGCACCTCTAAAGATATATGGAAATCCTAATACGTTATTCACCTGGTTAGGGAAGTCGGAACGTCCGGTTGCCATGATGATGTCTTTACGGCTGTTTATGGCCAGATCATAAGCGATTTCAGGATCAGGATTAGCTAATGCAAATACGATTGGGTTTTTGGCCATTGACTGTACCATCTCTACAGATACTACATTCGCTGCCGAAAGACCTAAAAATACGTCTGCACCTTTCATTGCTTCAGCTAAAGTGCTGATATCTTTTCTTGGTGTAGCAAACTCCATACGCTTGGGATCAAGGTCGGTACGGTCAATATTTACAATGCCATCCTTATCGAATACCAGCATGTTTTCCTTTTTGACACCTAATTTAAGGTATAGTTTGATGCAGGATACTGCCGCTGCACCAGCTCCGCTTACCACAAGCTTTATTTTGTCTATTTTTTTATGCTGTAATTCGCAGGCATTTAATAACGCTGCGCTGGTAATGATGGCTGTTCCATGCTGATCATCATGCATTACCGGGATATTCATTTCTTCTTTTAAACGGCGTTCGATTTCAAAACACATCGGCGCTGCTATATCTTCAAGGTTTACACCTCCAAAAGTTGGTTCTAATGCTTTAACTACATTTACAAATTCGTCAGCAGTAGTTGCATTGATTTCTAAATCGAAAACGTCAATGTCAGCAAAGATCTTGAATAATAGGCCTTTACCTTCCATTACTGGTTTACTTGCTGCCGGACCAATATTTCCTAAACCTAATACTGCGGTTCCATTACTGATTACGGCCACTAAATTACCTTTAGCTGTATATTTATATACGTCTTCAGGGTTTCTGTATATTTCCATACAGGGTTCCGCTACTCCAGGTGAATAGGCAAGTGCTAAATCTCGTTGTGAATTTGTTGGCTTGGAAGGTACGACTTCAATCTTACCTGGCCGGCCATCCGAGTGATAATCTAATGCGTCCTGTTTACGGTTTGTTGCTTTGTTCATCTGCGTGTGTATCCTTGATCTTTGTTGTGCTGGAGGAGTAGATTACTCCAAGAAGCTAATAAGTGGTCGAAAGTAGGTATATGTTTAAAATAATACTAGAAAATAATGGGGAAATTACCTTGAATTGACCGTTAGATGTAAGAATTTTTTATATAATAGCTGATTTGTAAAAAATCCAACGTACTTTCACAAGAAAAACTAATCGCAGTCTATGGCATTTTTGAGTATAGTATTGGATCCACCAACGTATGGATGGGCCGATGCTAATGGTAATCTAGCGAAGCCGACGGCTGGACAATTGTTGAAGGAATTCTTTACAAGACTTAATATTTTTAAAACTAAAAAAAACTGGCTTCCGCTAATGAGCTGGACAAAAGTCGTTGTAACGATCCCTTTCCTTTACTTTTTTATCTTTGAATATTTTAGCTGGAGCTTATTGATTGTTGCCTTCTTATATAGTATGATTATCATGGGTACTCATGGAACTATATGGCATCATCGGTTCTGTACACATAATGCTTATGCTTTCAAGAACAAATTCTGGCGCTTTTTTACGCAGAACCTGACTATATCTATGATTCCTGAAGAAATTTATGTGGTTTCGCACCATGTGCATCATGCTAAATCTGATGCTCCTGGAGATCCTTATAATGCTTCTGGTGGGTTTTTATATTGTTTTCTTGCAGATGTTAATCACCAGCCAATAGCAAAAGATTTATGTGAGCGGAATTATCACCGTGCAGCAAGGCTGATGAAACATACTGGTATTCAGCCAAATACTTATGCTCAGTATTTAAAGTGGGGGCTCTATTGCTAATCCTGCAAGAACGGTTCTTGCCTGGGCTTTGAACTGGGGATTCTGGTATGCTACATTGTTTTTGATTGGTGGTCATGGTTTAGCTTGTACGGTATTTGGTGCGGCTGGTATCTGGGCAGTAGGTGTAAGAACTTTCAATTATGAAGGTCATGGTAAAGGAAAGGATATGCGCAGGGATAATTATGATTTCTCAAGAGAAGATATGTCTATTAACCAGCTTTGGCCGGGAATAGTTGCCGGTGAATGGCATAATAATCATCATTTATATCCGAAAAGTGCGAGAACTGGATTCTTACCTCATCAGGTAGACATCGCATGGTATTATATCCGTTTCATGTATTCGATTGGAACTGTTAAGTCTTTTAAAGATTCCAAAACGGACTTTTTAGAGACGCATTATAATAAAGTGGCTATGGAGGAAGAAGATGAAGCACTTCTTTTACAGGAAGAGAAATTGTTGGTCTTACAAAAGGATAAAGGCTAAATTCGCTAAAAGGATTAATTTTTTATGTATTCTAAAGATCAGGTTTCAAAGTTGAAACAGGCCTTCTGGACTGCTTTTGGTCAATATATTGCTCCTCAGCTTTCCGCTGAGGGGATGAGGATTAACTGGATAAATTATAAAACAGGCATTAAGCACCTGCATTTTAAATTGCATGCAGATAATAAGTCTGCTTTTGTTGCCATTGAACTTTCTCATCCTGATGCTGGTGTTCAGGAACTGTTATTCGAACAGTTTATGGAATTCAGGAACATCATGAAAGGTTATTTAAATGAGGAGTGGGAATGGGAACCGAATATGCCTGATGAGAACTATAAAACTGTAAGCAGAATTTATAAGCCTTTAACTGATGTCAGTATTTTTAAGGAGGAAGACTGGCCTAAGCTGATTTCTTTTCTTAAACCAAGGATCATCGCTCTTGATGAATTCTGGTGCGATGCATCGCATAGTTTTGAGCTGTTTAAGTAATAATTAGTTATTCTTACCTGTACCAACTAAATCATTTGATACATTTGTCTTTTGTCAGCGGTTAGGCTGACCTGATTTTCTTATTAATAAAGGTATATGTACGATATTTGTTGTATAGGTCATATTACGCTTGACAGAGTGGTTACACCCACAACGGAAAAGCATATGGCAGGAGGAACATCATTTTATTTCTCAAATGCTATCCGTAAGATGGATGTGAATTATGGTCTGGTTACGGCTGTAGGACAAAGTGAAATGCCATTTGTATTGGATTTACGTGCAAAAGGTACGGATGTTAATGTTTTTCCAAGTGCAAAAACCGTTTATTTCGAAAATATCTATTCGGGAAACCTGGACCACCGGACTCAAAGGGTTTTACAGGAGGCTGATCCGTTTACGGTTGAACAGCTTAAGCCCATACAAGCTGAAATCTTTCATTTAGGACCTTTGTTGTCAAATGATATTTCTGTTGAACTGATCAAAGATCTGGCGGACAGGAGTAGGGTGTCATTATTAGATGTGCAGGGATATTTGCGTGAGGTAAGAGGGGAAAGTGTATGTGCTGTGGATTGGCCACAGAAAATGGAAGCACTTCAATATGTACATACGGTAAAAGCTGATGAGGCTGAGCTGGAGGTGTTAACCGGGGTTACTGGTATACCAGAGGGGGTGAAGATCTTAAGTGACTGGGGAGTTCAGGAAATCGTTATTACAAGGGCTAGTTTGGGGTCTGTTATTTATGCTGATGGTGTATTTTATGATATTCCTGCTTTCAGGCCGTCTGCTGAAGTCGATGCTACAGGCTGTGGTGATACTTATATGGCGGGGGGGTATTTATATCAAAGGGTAAAAGGAGCAGGAATACAGCAGGCCGGAGAGTTCGGCGCAGCTATGGCCAGCTTAAAAATGGAATCTTACGGGCCTTTTGATGGTACTGAAAATGATATACTTCAATTATTAGTGGCTGATAGAAGCTAATCTAAAATATTTTAATGTCTGTTTCCTGATTAACAGTGCTGTTTTTGATGTTAATTCGTCATGGAAATGTTTTATTTAAAATAATTGTTAGTGTAATTTGTACACTATACAAAAGTTGTATATATTTGTATCAGAAAATAAGTCATAAATATTTTCCGGATCAAGGATGAGTCATTATAGGTGACAGCAACACTGCCGGAGATTTAAAGAGAAAACCCGTTCATACAGGTTTATATTTGGTTAGAATAGGGATGTGTCTGGATGGAACAACCCTTTCTTTTTTTTATAGCCTTTTGTAAATTGGTATTCAGCGAGTTAGGTTCCTGTTCAAGGACAAATAGTTAGTTAATCTATTAATTATTATTATTCTGTTTACTCTGCTAATATTCACGGATGATTATGTGCTAATATGATCCCACTTGCACAAGTTTTTAACGCTGCTGCAAATATTACTTTTGGATCTGCAACTATTCCTGCAATTCCTCCCTGTGAAATATTAACTATTCCTAATACTCTTTTCTTCTATTCAATAGAAGCACCTTAAATTCTTCCAGTAACCCTATCTTTCCGGGGCTCCATTCCTGTATGAAAATATCATAAGCATCTTTAGATTTGCTTATTTGCTGTCTTTCTGAGACCTTAAATTTTGGATTGTAACTGATCCGCACTTCTGCAACTTTGAATAATTTTGATTGTAATACCATATGATTTTAATTAATTATGGTACCCAACCAAGCTTTCCAACCAAATTAGCAAAGGAGGAACGGAATAAATGGACTGTGCGGTTGCTAATTGAGCGTTTATGCCATAGTTCCTTTAAGCGTTTTGGTTGGACAAGCTTACCTTTGTGGAGTAATTAATAAACTATAGATTTCTCATAATCTTTATTTTGACTCTAGTTTTATTTCACTTAGTCCTTTGTTAATCCTACTTGGGAGTACAAATAAAATGTCGGCAAGTGTTTTAGTAAAGTCAATCCCTTTTTGTGCATCACCAACAGTAGGTAATCCAGCATTTTCATCTGCATGCCTTTGATCATTTGCATCAAGTCTAACATGATGAGCCCATTCTGCCATATCTTTAGTTATCTGGTGGTCTTCAGCTGCTTTATTAATTCTTTTATATAATGAGCCATCTTTGTATCCTTTCTCTTTAAGCATTGCATCAACAGCGCTAGCGCATAACATTAACGATCCAGAAGGGGCGAATGTGCTATCTATTGCCTGTTGCAAAAATGCTTTTACTTTAATTGGTAAATTCTCGTCTATGATTAAGGGGCTCGGATAGATTTCGCGGACAGCGTTATCATGTGAATATGCAGAGGCAGTTACTACACCACCGCAACGACCACAAACATAAACATACCAATTCCTTGCATTTGTACCGTTAGCCGCTGTCGTTTGCAATGTACTCTTTGCTACTAAATTCGGTTGGTCAACTGAACAATGTGGACATCGTTCAACTTTTAAATAATTATCAAGTTGCATGCTCTTTTATATTAGGTTAATTATGGTAATCAAATCTAAATAAACTTCATAAAGAAACAAGTTTGAACAATTGATTATCAGTCCATCGCAAACCTAAAATTGAGTTTCGAGTTGCTTACATATAAGTCCCTTTTTTTAAACTGTAGGTCCGAACAGATGAATACATTGAGTGGCAAGGCTATATTGCTATTGGTCCCCGTACATTAGAAGTAAAATCAGGTAAATGGCTACTAACAAATGTTTACTTATAAATAATAGACTGTCTCTCCTATGAAGCCAGAGCGAAAGGCCCTAGTGAAATAACTATATGATATTGCTAGAGCTAAGATACTTTTAAATCCTGAAGTAGTTTATGCCCGATCTCCAACAATTTAGGTACGTGATGGATTACTGTTTCTATACTTTTCCAAAGGATCTTTAATAATGCATTGTTTTTTTTCGGCTTAATTCATTCTTTGTTGAACTCTTCAAATGCTGTAATAGCTTCTTGGTTGTTAGCATTCTGTATCAACTTTTTCATGGTGTCCAAAAGAGCAGCTGATTCTGAATGACTCTGACTCTCCGATGATAGTTTGTTAATTACGTCATTTACTGTGCTGCCAAGCACTAGATTACCAGTATTGTTACCGCCTATGTGGACATTTATAGTTGAAGGGCCTTCAGTTTTAGTATGTTTTTTCATAAATCCAACTTCATTAAATAACATCCTTCCTTGCGAAGTAAGTTTAAGATAGACGTCATCAGTATCTTCTTCAACATTCCAATTGTTCTCGCTTAATACTTTATCTTCCAAATATTCTCTGTACCTTTTGACATCAGATTCACTTAGTCCTGTCGCTTTGATTAAATCTCTCCAGTGTATTTTCCTAGGAAATCCTTTTTAGTGTGTGTAGCTGTCAATACCACATCAAGTTTACGATAATTTTCCTGATTCATATCCTTATTATATTCAATTATGCTGTTAATAAATCTTTAAATAAAAGACTGATCATATTCCGGCCTAGAATGTCTACATAAAGTTGATTAATGATAAAGTTGTTTCAACCAATTATGAGAGAGAGAGTCACAGGTTTCATTTTCTGCGTTAAGGTATTGTTTGGTTATACTAAGCCCCATAGGGCTTCCTGGACTTTGTTGTAAGGCAAGCCATGAATGTATCTTAGCTTTTGACTTATGGATTAAGGCATATTTATTAATCCCCGCATCTTCAATTTCCTGCATAGTTTTATTTACTATAGGCAAGATCAAGTCATCAGCTGGCACCATAAAAGCAATAAAGTCTTCCAACATACCTGAAAGATCATTATTAGGCATAATCCAGATACCAATTTTGATTTGTTGATCATTAATCAGTATTAATCCTTCTTCCGGCATATCAGGTGGAAAATTAAATCCAAGCGGAGATATGATGTTGATTAGTCTATCCCATCTAAGGCGAAGATCGGAGTCAGCGTCTAATATGATTCCTATAACTTCTATATTAGACTGCTTTAGTCTAATAGGTATTTGATCAAATAGCTTATCGATCCCTTCACAATCAACGATATCAAAGCAATGGTCTATCTGATGTTTTTCGCACAATGCAAAAAGAACATGCTGATCATCGTTACCCTCTACCAGCAGCTTTTTCGCGAATTTTTCGTTGACTTTCATTATCGGGTTTCAATATTTAAATCGGTCGCAATTTTCAATTCTGCCGCAGTAAATTCAACTTGTTTAATTACTCCATTTTCATTATCAAGACGAACCAATTTACCACTATTTTCCTTGTTTTCTTTTCGATTTAAAATATTTTCAAACCCTCTAATACAATCATCACTGTGCGTAGTAACAAAAACTTGAACGTTCAATATTTTGGATATGGTAAAAATGATTTCCCAAAGTTTCTCCTGCACGGTGTAATGTAAACCATTTTCAAACTCATCAATTAATAAATATCCATTATCCGAATTAATCAAAGCTAAAATAATTGTTAAGATCCTATTCATTCCGTCGCCCATGCTCCGCAACGGTATAACTCCTGAGGAATTTACTAATTTGATAACAGGAGATCTGTCTTGGCCTCCATCTTGGATGAATGCTATTCTTTCTGTAGCAGGCTCAATAATTTTCAAGGCATCAATGACATATACCTCCCGCTCTGTCAAAGTAATATTATCCCAAAGTTTACCATTAACTTCGCGATCAATATTTCTCGTTCTGATAAACTGCAAGTTATCAAACTCGGAAATTAATTGACGATTTACAAATCTACTAAATCGTTCCTCATCTAGGGCGATTAATCTTGCACCTAGTTTTGTTCGAGTTTCAAAGCCAATCTTATAACTGGATAATTCAGAGTCTTCTGTCTTATCAACAACTACCCTCTTTCTACTTAAAATTCCGTCCTTATCTGTTTGTGTCTCCTCAATAAATTTCACAAACCTAATTAATACAGCATCATAGCCGGAATTGGATTTGTCATTTTCAGTACCAATTGATATTGCGTTGTCTTCATTAAAACTAATAGTTCTGTTAGCGAACAGAGATGACAATGTCTTAATATTTGAATCGACGATATTTATATTTTCATTCTCACGCACGCGTTTGAATTTTTCACCTCGCTCTGCTAATAGTTCATAGAGAAACGGTAAATCGCCTTTCATGGCAAAGATTGCAATTGCCTCAAGTAATGTTGATTTTCCTGTGTTATTTTTACCAGTAAAGAGGTTGACTCGTCCCAGTGATGGTATTCGAAAATCCTTTAGATTTCTATAATTATTAATTTCTAATGAGCTTATCATACCTTATAAAGGTAGAAAATTAAGTTGACATGAAGATCTCGCAATGGAAATGTTTTCTTATAATGGTGTGCTAGAAAAGGCCAAAAATGATCTTATCCCTTGTTCAAAATAATGTAAACCCTATTGATAATCATCAGCATTGTAAGTAAAAATGTACCCAAAAGGAAATATATTAAGAAAGAAATCAGTTGTGATAGGCAAAATCTCCAGATACAGAGTAATTGTTGTAATGAGGTGAGAGCCGGATATTTAATCGGCATTAGATATAAGAATAGAGATTATCAGTAGCGATAATACAAATAATGAAATGACGATGTTGAATGATATATTAATATGGATTTCCTTTACACTATGATGGAGTAGTGCTACCAGAACTCACCAAGGTTTTTCTTGTACGGTGGGCGATTCCACCGTCTGCTTATTTGCAACTTTCTTTATTCCTATTCCACCCATGGTTCGGAAAACTGTACAGTTTTCTCAGTGATTTTATAAGGCAGATAATAAACTCCGTTGACATCCATATCCGTGCTTTTAAACTTAGCTATTAATACATATACAGGATCTTTATATTGTTTATTGGTAACTATTGCCTGATAAACTATTGCATAAGCAACGATATTACCAGATGACAGTTTTGTTGTGAAGTCATTTTGTATATGATCTAACAGCACGCTTGCCATTGGGTAATTATCATTATCACCTATTAATCTTTGCATGGTTTTTCCTTCCTGATCGACACAAACACCAATAGGGTAGAATTCACCCTGTTGTTGCTCCAGAAGGCCTTTTGCCATGGAATAGCTATAGTTCAGTAGGTTAATAATAGTATCGGAAAGTTGGTGCATTGTTTGTCTTTAAGAGTTAAAAGACGGCTAAGATACCCCTTTGCTTCCACCTTTCTTGTAGGATGTGCTATTTTAGGCTATGTATTTGGGCTGTATATAAATTATTTTAATTATCAATCTTAAAATCTGATTTCATTGATTTGACTACCAGGATACCTATCAGCCCGATTAATACAACCATGATCACTTCTCCTATAATGAGTACTATATTAGAAGGAGGAAATGATGCGCCGCTGAATTTTATAAAGAATGATAATAAAAGTAGAGCGATTTCTAAAATCGCTGTAACTAAGATAGCTTTTGATAAATTCCCCATGATTAATCTCTATTAGGCGTGTATAGTCATATGTAATACTGCTTTTCTGAGCCTTACTCATTAATAATTCCTGGATATTACCTGAGTTAAAACAGATATAAATAGCCTTAGCCTTGATTATTCTTAATTATAGGGATATATAATATAATTTATGCGATTTTATTACGTGAACAACCGTTTTACCAATGTGAATTTGGGTTTAGATGGGTATCTAAAATGTCATTTCTTCTTATCTGGAAGTTAAAAGATGACGCATGGCAGGTTACGAGGGTTGTGAGTTTCATTAATAAGCAATCACCTGTCTTAAATGATGTTCTAAATGCTGCACATAATCATCGAATATAAAAGCTAATGTTGCACTTTCACTTCCTCCGGCAAAACATTGTCTTTTTAATGATTCAGCAGGTATTAATTTGATCAATTCTAATATTTGTTTGTTGTAAACAGTCCATAAGGAAATAATCTGCCTGCTATCAATCTGGTTATAATAGTTGAAAGTATTACAATTGTTCTGGTCGTAAGTTATTTTTGGGGTGTCCTCAAACTGACCTCTTACAAAACGCTGGTGATTAGCAGCGGCACTGTCAATAAGATGTCCGATGATTTCTTTTTTACTCCATTTGTAGCTGCTGCAGGCTTTAAAGAAAATATATGATCATTAATGTCATTCAAAAGTTGGGGTATAGTATCACATAAATATTGTAATCTTTGAATTGATTGTATAGTCATATATTTTCTCTTATAAATGGTTTAGAATTTATCTGATAGTTCAGATAGTCTCTTATTTCTCAGGGAGCATCTTTGTGTGCTCCTTTAACTTTTGTTCTTTTTGCGCTCTTCAGGCTGTTACTCAGCATCCACTCAATCTGACCATTAACACTACGAAATTCATCAGCAGCCCATTTCTCTATAGCCTTCATCGTTTCTGAATCAATCCTTAACGCAAATGATTTCTTTTCTGACATATTTATTGATTTAATGTCCCGGTATTGATAACGGGTTTTGTTTCGCTGTCTCCACAAAGGACAACCATTAAATTACTGACCATTGTTGCTTTTCTATCATCATCAAACTCAATGATTTTCTTGTCTGCAAGAAGCTTCAATGCACTTTCTACCATTCCCACCGCGCACCTTCAACAATCTTATGGCGGGCAGCTACTACAGCAGATGCCTGTTGTCTTCTAAGCATAGAATGGGCAATTTCAGGAGCATAAGCTAAATAACCTATTCTTGATTCTATGACCTCTATTCCTGCAATTTCCAGTCTTTCTGCCAGTTCTTTTTCTAAAGCAATATTGACATCATCAAAGTTGGTACTTAAAGTAATGGTTGCTGTTTCGTCTTCGAAATGATCATAAGGAAAAGAACCTGCAAGCTTTCTCACTGCAGAATCTGTTTGTATTTTGATAAAAGTTGTATAGCTGTCAACTTCAAATGCAACTTTAAAAGTATCTCTTACTCTCCAAACCAGGATTACACTGATCAGGATCGGATTTCCCATTTTATCATTCACCTTGATTTTTTCACTCTCAAAGTTTCTGGCACGAAGCGAATAGGTGAACCTGGTATACAATGGGTTGACCCAGAACATTCCATTTTGCTTAATAGTTCCTTTATATTTTCCAAAAAGCAAAAGTACTTTTGAACTATTGGGGCTGACAATGATCAAGCCCTTTGCCAGGATGATAAATGCTGGAATACAGGCTGTAATTAAAATGATTTGCTCTGTGCTAATCGCATAAGCTAATAAACCAGCAGTAATGGCTAAAAGGAAGATGACGAGATAGCCATTAAAGGGTGTAACAATCTTTTCTACTTTCATGTGTATAGTATTTAAATGATATTAAATTGATATCATAAATTTAGTTATTTAATAATCGTAATACCAAATGTTTTGATTATTTTTATTTCGGTTGGCTCCTTAATTATCCCATTCTTGTTTCTTGATCACTTTTAAATCATCCAGTACATTAATCGCAATAGCAACACCAGCTTTCCTGAACTCTGGCTTCTTATCCTCGGTCTGTATACAATTAGAGAAGTAATAAACATTATCACTGGTTGTAATGTAGCCTACATACCAGGAAACATACAGGTCACCCTGTTTTCCATTTCCGGTTTTAGCTCTGATTACATAGTCTTTGGTGTTTTTAACTATCATAATGCTTTTTACAATATCCATCGTACGGGAAGAGAATGGAAGTTTATCGCCTTGCAGCCTTTTTAAGAAATCAATTTGTTGAACAGGAGTGATGCGAAGACCTCCCCATAGCCAGAACCCATCTATTCCACCATTGATATTTTCATTGCCATAATTCGCTTTGTGCAACCAGACTTCCATTTTCTCTTTGCCTACTAATTTTGCAAGCTCTTGATAAAACCATACTGTTGAATTTTTAAATGCGTTCTTCATGTCTGTGTCAGCATTCCAGGCTGGTACAGGCCGTTCTTTCTTATCCCATTTGAAAACTACATTTTCATCTTTAACAGCTCCGGTTTCAAGTGCAATTAGTGAATTGCAGATTTTAAATGTCGAGGCAGGGGTAAAAGGTGTGGTCGTTTGTTCCTGGTTGTAATAGGTGTATTGTGCATTCTTCTGATCATACAAAATAAAAGAACCTTTACTGGTATTCATCATAGAATTTTTTAAGATTATCCTGAGGATTTGTCTTAATATCTGATTTAAAAGAAACCAATCCCGCTGCTGTTAATATTATTAAGTACGATATACATTTTATCATTTTCATCTGTATTTTATTAGCTAAAATCCATTACACTGTCCAGACCTCTTTTCAAACCGGTGAAAGTGTCTACTTTCCTGATTGCAAGTAAAGCGCCCTGCACATATGGTTTTGCACTGTTTCCGGCGTCGTGTTTAATCGTAAGTTTTTCATCTTCTAATCCAAAGATAGTTTCAAGTGAAATTACAAATCCTGGTAATCTTACTGAATGTACTTGCGTTCCATTAATATCTGCCCCTCTGGTTTCCTTAATTCCTTTAGTATCTTTTATAGCAATGGTTTTAATAGATTCTTTGATTTTTGATAATCTGTTAGCGAGTTCTAAAGCACTCCCGCTTGGAGAATCGATTTTGCGATCACTTGCGTAGTCAATAATTTCCCAAATGCGCGGCATATACTTAGCTGCCATCTCCGCGAATTTATTCAACAGAACAACGCTGATAGCGAAATTTCCTACAGCCAGTACGGATTTTTTTTTTTCTGATCAGCAATAACACTTATCTCTTCATAATCTGCGTCCGAAAGACCAGATGTGCCCACAACAACATTAACTCCTTTGTGAATAGCAGTAAGAATCTGATGTTTGGCAATGTCCGGTTTAGTATAGTCAACTAAAACATCACACGGAATAGTTAAGGCTTCTTCTATTGTCCCAAAAACCGGGATGTTTTTATCATTGGATAAATTTAGTATCTCATTCAGATCTTTATTCGCATTGGTACGTGAAACCGCAGAAACCAGTTCAAGGTCATCCGTTAATACGATTGCTCTGCAAAGTTCAGAACCAGCCCATCCAGTCGCACCAGCAACACATACGCGTATTCTTTTATTTGTTGTCATCTTTATTTTGAAATTATATTATTTACGAATCGGTTAATTAATAAAGAAATTTATTTGCTCTAATCTACCTGTTTTTTTCATGCGGTGAGGTCATGTTTAAATCAAAATTATGTTAGCTTTGATTTAAACACCATATAAAGTACATGAAAAAAATCACATTACTAATCGTTGCATTGTTGTTCTCGACATTATCTTTTTCGCAGGATATTATAAAACTGTTTAACCGTTCAACAGACTTTTTTGATTTAATGGATCAGAAGAAATTTACAGATGCCCAGGCTTATTTTGATGCAAGTGTATCTGCAAAAATTTCTGCCGCAGATTTGCAGAAAATGTGGGAGACTTTCAACGAGAAGCTTGGTAAATTTGAATCTGCAAGTGGTGTTGAAAGTAAAGCCAAAGGTGATTTTTTTGTAGTTACTGTAGATGGGAAATTTGCAAATGCTACACAATCATTTTTGTTAGCCTATAATAAAGCCGGAAATATGGTTGGTTTTTTTGTTGCGCCAAACAGGTCGGCGGCAACTTATTTAAATCCTGCATATGCAGATACTACACTATATATACAGAAAAAGAGATTTATATTAAAACTCCGGGACATAGCCTTGTTGGAAAACTAACCATACCGAAGAATGCAAAGAACTTTCCTATAGTTGTATTGGTGCATGGTTCAGGGCCAGCTGATATGGATGAAACTGTAGGCCCTAATAAAACCTTCAAAGATCTTGCGGCTGGTTTTGCTGCTAAAGGGGTTGCCAGCATCCGTTATGTGAAAAGAACAATGGTTTATAGTGGTGAGTTTGGTGGTGCGTTCACTGTTAAAGAAGAGACCATGGATGACGCGCTTGCAGCGGTTACCCTAGCTGCTACAATTCCTGATATCGATAAGAAACAGATTTATTTAATGGGACATAGCCTGGGAGGAATGTTAGCACCAAGAATGGCTGCTTTAGCACCTGAATTAAGTGGTATTATATTAGCTGCAGCACCAGCAAGAACTTTAACTGATGTCCTGGTTGAACAGAATAAATATATGTTTGGTTTAGCAAAAGATACAACTCAGATGCTGAAAAAACAGTTTGATGAACGAATCAAAGAACTTGACAGAAGCAGGTTGACTGCGCTGGGGAATATGAAAGCAGACTCTGCTATTTTAGGTTTACCAGTTTCCTATTGGATAGATCTCAATAAATACAACCAGGTAGAAACTGCAAAAAAGATAAGTAAACAACGCATTTTGATTGTACAGGGGGGGAATGATTTCCAGGTTTCGACCCATGACTATGAGCTGTGGAATGCAGCATTGAATAAAAAACGTAATGTAACCTTGAAATTATATCCTGATCTGAACCATTTGTTGAGTTCTCAGGTCGAAAAAGGCTCTCAAAGTCAGTATGATACACCATCGAGTGTGTCTGAAACTTTCATTAATGATCTGGTTGGCTGGATTAAAAACAAACAATAATGGCGAAATTTAAAGCACTCCTTTTTGATTTAGACGGTACTCTTATAGATTCAGAACATTTTCATTATACAGTATGGAATGAGATACTTGCAGAATCTGATGTTCAGCTTGAATATTCAGATTTTCTTAGAAACTTTGCTGGTATCCCTTTACCTGGAAATGCTAAAAGGTTAAAGGAGTTATATGAAATTGAATCGCCTTTAGAGGTCTTGATTTCTAAGAAAGAAGATCTGACTAATGAGCGTTTAATCACAAGTACAATCGAGCTGATGCCTTATGTAAAGGAAACACTTGATTTCTTTTTTCAGAAAGGTATAGCTATGGCTTTGGTTACGGCAAGTAAAAGAGCTGATGTAGATGAGGTATTCAGGAAAAACGGATTAAATAAATACTTTAATTTGTTAGTAACCAGAAGTGATGTGACCAAAAGCAAGCCTGATCCTGAGTCCTATAACCTTGCAGTGAAGGGAATTGGCTTTCAGAAAAGTGAGTGCCTGGTGTTTGAAGATACTGTAAATGGTTTGCTCGCTGCTAAAAATGCTGAATTAACTTGTTTTGCCATTCAGGGTGATGAAGAAAGTCATATTAAATTAGCCAGTGCCGACAGGATTTTTACTGACTTTCTGCAAGCCAGAACCTATATAACAGAAAATGAACTGATCTGATAAAACCAGATCAGAATTAAGGAGCCTGATAATGAGTTGTAATCAGTGTAAGCAGGTCTTCACTTATTCCGGTGTCGTTGTCAGCCTTCCATTTGTTTTCTTTAGTCATTTTGATCTCGAAATTTTCATGGTCATCTATAGAAACAATATGGTTTGTTTCGTCTCCGTCTGTTACTGAATGTACAGATACTGCAACAGGTTTACCTTCAAAATCAACTTCAAATCTGGTTACTTTATAACTCATTAAGCAAAGATATAAATTTACAATTCATGTGCGCACGCTATACCCTAACTAAAGCTCAAAAGGAACTATTAATCCGTTACCAGGTGAAATTGCCGGCAGACTATCAGGCAAATTATAATCTTGCACCCACTCAAAAAGGCTTGGTTATTACTGCGGATGAGCCGGATACAGCACAGCTGATGCATTTTGGGCTTGTTCCATATTGGGCACAGAGTACGAAGCTCGATTTTTCTACGCTAAATGCACGTTCTGAAGAAATCATGGGTAAAAAGACTTTTGCACCGCTGATTACGCATCGTAAAACCTGCCTTGTACTTGCAGATGGTTTTTATGAATGGGATAAAAAAACGGGGGATACGTTACCTTATCGGTTTGTGTTAAAAGACAGGGACTTATTTGCTTTTGCAGGCTTATGGAGCCAGTGGAAAGATCAGTTTTCGGGAGAGGTTTACCGGTCTTTTACTATCATGACTACCGCAGCAAACGAAACTGTTGGAAAAGTTCATGCACCTAAATTTCGAATGCCTGTCATCCTAAGCAGGGAAGAAGAGTCATTGTGGTTAAGCAAAGATCTGGGGACTCCTGATTTGCTAAATTTATGCAAGGCGTATCCGGACGATCTGATGGATTGTTACCGGGTAGATAAGGCTGTAAATGCTACTGTAGTGAAGGGGGTAATTAATAACAGGCCTGAACTGATGCAGGCAATAAGTTAATAGAGAACATAGTGTATCTATGTCCTCTGAATTATTTCTAACCTTTTTTGTTTTCCAGGTAAACTGTTAAAACGCTTTTTAAATAAAGCTCAGGTTTAGGCATGTTAATCACTGTTCCAGGCTCTTTATCCTGTGATTGTTTGATGTAATTTGCTTTGATTTTACCCCAGTCTTTTGAATAAAGCTGGATGAAAGTTTCTACAAACTGCTCATCAGTATAATCTTTTGGAAGCTTACTTAGCACAACTTCTATTTTCTCTTCTTTTCTATGTAATACTGCCATAATGAATTTTAAATCTTTGCAAAGCTATGAACTAAAAGTGATTTACATAAACTTTTCTGAGTTCTATTTGTTCTAGCTCTGTTAATCCTTATAGGATATAGTTCCTAAAAGAAATTAAATCATTGCCTTATGGTGGATCAACTCAGAGAGCAAGGCTTACTGGATTTCTTTATCCGTGTCTGCAGGATCTATATATAGCAGAAAAGAAACTGGTTAATTGTGCAGCTGCATTATCTATAGCCGCATTTACGGAAGAATTGCAGCGTGCATTGATTTCTCAGTCAGAGGAAGCTGGAAAACATGTGGGACGGTTGGATGCCGTATTCGATATGATGAACCAGCAGGCCGGTAAAGGGAAGTGCAATATTATAGAAATCCTAAGTGATAAAGCCGCTTCTATTGTAAAGACGGTCGAAACGGGTACGGCCCTTCGCGATGCAGCAATAATTTATGCAGTTCAGCTCATCGCTCATTATAAAATAGCAAGTTATGGAAGCTTAATTTCGCTTTTAGCGGAACTTGACTATCCTAAGGCTAAATTAATCTTGAAACAGTGTCTGGCAGATGAGCGGGCTGCAGATACTTATCTTACACAAATTGCAGTGAATTTTATTAACCCTGCAGCGCAAAGAGAATCTGAATAATCGATTTAACAGCTAATGCTAGGGAGTTTCTTTCTTGTAGTTATCAGCTACTTTCTCCGCTAAATCAAAAAATCTGGAACGCCAGTAGTTTCTGTCTTTTTCCATTTCTTCGAACGTTGTGATTTCGTGCGGGTCGTTACTCTTTGCACGTTGTATTTCAGGATATTCACCAGAGAAGTCATGTTTCAGCACTTCTCCATATCTTGAGATTACTTTATAAGGTAAATGAGGATCCAGAATATGGTGATAATAGCTCGTTCTGTCAAATCCTGCTGATGCAGTTAACGCCTTGATTGTTATCCCGGTTTTACGAACAACAGAATCTAAATATTCGCCTTTATGTTTCTTGATATCCCCTTTTTTCACTAAAAACAAGGTAAACCAATAATGTTTAAAAATATTCTACATTTTTTTATTAGTATTATTCTACAATTATGTTGATATTAGTGTTTATAATGTAGAATATTTCAATTATTTGAATAATTAATCAACATATTTGTTTATTTGACAATAATAATTATTATGTAATAGAAATATAGATTGAAACAAAATTTTTAATTTAGCAGTTCTTCAACTCGACATGAAGCACTGCTTGATGAGCCTCGTAACAGAAATCTGGTAAATTTCAATAATACCCTACGAGATAAGTCAAGCAGCCTGAACTCATAAATATGGGGTCGGTTGCTTGCTTAAGTTTATTGTAGGGTATATTTTGAAAAAAATATTTGGGTTTACCAGAACCTCTGTTACATTAGACGAGCAAGTAGCCGACCCTGTTCTTTTCACAGATCCCACCTATTTGTTTTCGCAGGCCCATTTTAACAAAACAACCTTTTTAGGGAAATGGTATGTGCGGCTGGCGACTCTATTCCTGGTCAACGCATATTGCTGGCCGCCATACTTTTTCCATTCTTTAATTAAATTGTGCTTATGAATATTTATTCAGGATCTCAGAAAGCAAAATGGGATATCCAGATGCCAGAAAAAGTGTTTCATATTAAAGGAACTATCGTTGTCACTGATCCTCTTGCTGTCCAGTTCAAACCAGTAGAAGGATATGGGTAAATAGGGTAGAGATATTTCCGGAGAGTGCCAATGTGCTCCGGCCCTTTTATGAATGTAATTTTGAATGGGGTGAATTGGGACAGAATGCTTCCTATACCACCGCATTATCAATTTGTTTGGCCATTTTCAGGAATGAAAGGCTGGCGGAAAATTTGTTCGTATGTTTTAAAGAAGAGTTTGTCCAGAATTTTCCTGATGGTAATTTCGAACTTGTATTGGAAATTACAAGGTTTTTAAATAAGAATAACAATAGGCTGCACCCGGATTTATACAGTCGTTTTTGTTTTTCTGCGATTACCAGTTTCAGAGAAATTCTTTTATTTAAAAACCCGGAAACTGGATTAATCACAGCGGACCTGGCAGAAAATTATGCTATGCATAGAGAAACTATGCCTAATGTAAAATTGCGGAAATTAAATGAACGTAAACAAAGGCTTTTATTCAGATTGTTTGCGAAAGATGATTACATGATTAGTGGATATGAATTTCCAGAAATTATGTTAAAGGTAGAAGATCTGATGGCCAGATTTTACTGGAGATCTGTAGAAAAGATTATTATGAGGCAAACTACGGAGAAATATGAAGAATAGGCTAAGACTTATTCTTCATCCAGTTCAGCGTATATGCTAATCCCTTTTTTACATTATATAATGGAGCGTATCCAAGATCTTCCCTGATCCGGCTAATATCAGCTAGCGAATCATGAATATCCCCTGTTCTGGAAGGCCCGTAGGTTTGCCCCGGATCTGTACCGTTAAGTTCTTTTATGCTGGCCCACAGCTGGTTTAATGAGATACGTTCGCTGAAAGCGACATTGTAAATTGAATGGGGTATATCGCCGGGAAATAATAGTGCTTTGATATTGGCCTGCACTACATTTTCTATAAAAGTGAAATCACGGGTCTGGCTGCCATCGCCATTGATTTGCGGTGCTTTATCTGATAATACGGCCTTCATAAAAAATAAAGGAATGACTGCTGCATAAGCACCTTCAGGATCCTGATTCGGACCAAATACATTGAAGTATCTTAAGCCAACACTGTCTGTGCCATAGGTTTTTCTAAAAACATCTGCATATAATTCATTGACCAGTTTAGTCACAGCATAAGGAGAAAGGGGAGCACCGATACGGTCTTCTGTTTTAGGTAGTTCCTTGCTATCGCCGTATGTGGAAGAGGAAGCTGCATAAACCATTCTTTTTACCTGCTGCTCTTTTACAGCAATCAGCATATTTAAAAAGCCTTCTATGTTAACCTGGCTGGTAGTCGATGGGTCATTAATAGAACGGGGTACGGACCCCAGTGCGGCCTGATGGGAGACATAATCTATTCCTTTGCAAGCTGATGTACAAACAGCGGCATCGCGAATATCACCATTGATAAACTCGAATGCAGGATTAGATTCGAATTCCTGGATATTCTTTAAAAAACCTGTCGATAAATTATCCAGTACACGAACTTTCGCAGCACCATACTTCAAATGAAAGTATTGAACCAGGTTTGAACCAATAAAGCCAGCTCCGCCGGTTATCAGGAAAGATGATTTACTTAAATCCTGATTGTGATAAGGATTAATATAAAGTTGGCTTTTAGAGTCTTCCATGAGTAAGTTCTACTGGTAACATTCCTTTGATATCATAAACTACTGTACGCTCTTTACAGAGCTGCAGTACATCAAGCTCTTCAAATTCAGTATGAGCAACAGCAGCAATGACTGCGTCAAACTTGCGGTCTGTAATTGCTTCATTCTGACAGGTAATACCATATTCCTGATAAACATGTTCAGGATCTGCCCATGGATCAAGAATACATACATTTACATGGTATTCTTTTAAACGGGCTACAATATCTATTACCCTTGTATTACGTACATCAGGACAGTTTTCTTTAAATGTGAAGCCTAAGATTAATACTTCACTGCCTGTTACCTGTATTTTTTTTCGAACCATTAATTTGATGACTTCATCGGCAATATATTGTCCCATGCCATCGTTTAAGCGTCTTCCTGCAAGAATAATTTCGGGATGATAGCCTGCTTCCTGTGCTTTTTGGGCAAGGTAGTATGGGTCTACGCCTATACAATGTCCGCCTACAAGACCTGGTTTGAAATTCAGGAAATTCCATTTGGTTCCTGCGGCTTCCAGTATATCCAAAGTATTTAATCCGATCAGGTTAAATATCTTAGCGAGTTCATTGACAAAGGCAATATTAATATCTCTTTGTGCATTTTCTATTACTTTGGCAGCCTCGGCAACTTTAATACTCGGAGCTCTGTAAGTACCTGCTGTAATAATGGTACGGTATAATTCATCTACCCGGTCTGCCGTTTCTGGTGTGGAGCCGGATGTGATTTTTAAGATCTTAGTTAACGTGTGCTCTTTATCGCCTGGATTGATACGCTCAGGGGAATATCCGCAGTAAAAGTCTACATTGAACCGAAGTCCTGATACGCGTTCCAGTACAGGAGCACATTCTTCTTCAGTGACACCAGGATAAACTGTTGATTCATAAATTACGATATCGCCCTGCTTAAGGAATTTACCAACAGTTTCACTGGCTTTATATAATGCAGACAGGTCTGGATGATTAAATTTATCAATTGGTGTTGGTACGGTAATGATATAAATATGTGCATGCTGTAAATCATTAATATCATTACTGAAAGATAAATTAGATTTGACCTTCTGTAAATGACTTTCAGTGATTTCCAGTGTGTTATCGTATCCTGTATTTAGTTCTTCTATGCGTTTTTGTTTAGTATCGAAACCTATCACTTTGAAATACCTGGCAAAAGCTACTGCCAGTGGTAAACCAACATAACCGAGGCCAATAACAGCTATAGGGGTATCCTTGTCAATCCTTGTCATCTATAATCTTCTATTCTGCAATCTTTTTCAAACAGGTCGCAATTTATTGAAATAAAACTGGATCTTAAGCATTAATTGTTTATGCTTCTTAGTAGATTTGGTTAAACTAAACTGATAATGTATGAATAATTTAAAACTCTCTTTGGGGATCCCGTTAATAACAGGTTCTCTGTTGATTTTTGCGGCATTCCATTCCTTTCATTCAACAGGTGATCCTAAATCGGGGATTATCCTTGAAAATATGGATAAACAGGTTCTTCCGGGAAATAATTTCATGGAATATGTCAATGGAAGCTGGATTAAAAAAACTGAAATCCCTTCGGATAAACCTTCTGCGAGCGTAGGCTCGATGGTGAATGATAAAGCACAGGAAGATGTTAAAGCAATTATAGAAAAATCAGCTTCAGGAAAGTTTGCTGATGGTTCTGAAGAACAGAAAATCGGTGATTTGTATGGTTCATACATGAATATGACTGCAAGGGACGCGATAGGTGTGAAGCCTTTGGCTGCTGATTTTAAAAAGATAGATGCGATTAAAAATCAAAAGGAATTAGCTGCTTACTTTGCCTATGCGAATAAAATAGGTAATATGGCTCCTTTCAGTGTTAATGTTTCTGAAGACTTCAAAGACCCTAAAAACTACATGTTGCTAACCTGGCAAGGTGGTTTAGGGTTGCCAGACAGAGAGTACTATTTTACAGATAATGCGAAGTCTAAAGAGATCAGAACTAAATATGTAACACATATTGAGAAAATGCTGACGCTTGCCGGTGTTGCTGATGCGAAACCTAAGGCTGCTGAGATAATGGCTTTGGAGACCTCAATGGCTTCTAAACAAATGAAAAAAAAGAAGAGACCAGAAATATGGCTGGTTTGTATAATAAATATGCAGTTAGCAAGCTGAATACTTTAATGCCAGATTTTGACTGGCTTGGCATGCTTAAAGAGGCTGGTGCTAATAACGCTGACAGCGTAGTTGTTGCACAGGTGAATTATACTAAAGATCTGAATGCTATTATTAAAAATACGCCACTTTCTACCTGGAAAACTTATTTGAAATGGAGTTTGGTACATGGTGCTGCTGGTGCATTGAATACTGCGCTGGACGAAGAGAATTTTAATTTTACTGGAACTGTTCTAAATGGAATACCTAAACAACGTCCGCAATGGCGCAGAGCTGTTGGGATTGTAAATGGCTCTTTAGGGGAGATGGTAGGAAAGTTATACGTTGAGAAACACTTTTCGCCCGAAGCTAAAGCGCGTATGCTCACCCTGGTTGGTAATCTGCTTAAGGCTTATGAAGCAAGTATTAAAGATCTGGAATGGATGAGTCCTGAGACTAAAATAGAAGCATTAAAGAAAATCAGCAAGTTTACTCCTAAGATTGGTTATCCTGATAAATGGAGAGATTATTCCAGTCTTAAGATTGTTATAAATGATCTTTACGGAAATCTGACCCGTTCAACTGCATTTGAGTACAATCGTATGATGAAAAAAATGGGAACTCCGGTTGACAGATCCGAATGGGGGATGACACCTCAAACGGTAAATGCATATTATAACCCGCCATTGAATGAAATTGTGTTTCCTGCGGCTATTTTACAACCCCCATTTTGATGATATGAATGCAGATGATGCGGTAAATTATGGTGGTATCGGTGCTGTAATCGGTCACGAAATTGGTCATGGGTTTGATGATCAGGGCAGTACTTTTGATGGTGACGGTGTGATGCGTGATTGGTGGACCAAAAATGACTTAAGTGAATTTAAGAAAAGAACGGGTGCTTTAGTAGCTCAGTATAGCGGATTTAAAGTGTTAAGTGATCTGAATGTGAATGGTGAATTTACCTTAGGGGAGAACATCGGTGATCTTGGTGGATTGACTATTGCTCTGAAAGCTTATCATACTAGTCTTAACGGTAAAACTGCTCCTGTTCTGGATGGTTTTAATGGTGATCAGCGTGTATTTATTGGCTGGGGACAGGTTTGGTTAAACAAATCAAGAGAACAGGCTTTGAGAAAACAGGTAGGAACTGATCCACATTCTCCTGCAAGGTTCCGCGTTAACGGAGTCGTGAGAAATATTCCTGAATTTTATACTGCTTTCAATGTGAAACCTGGTGACTCATTATATCTTGCACCAGATAAGAGAGTGAAAATCTGGTAAGTTTAATTATATATAAAAAAAAGCCGCTATCCAGTATTGGACAGCGGCTTTTTTTGTTTAAGCAGATTTGCTTAAAACACAGTTTAAATTAGTTTTTAACGAATTCTGTGTTTGCATTAAGGGTGATTTCATCACTTAACATTGCATTAGGATATTTTGAACCTAAAGCGAAGTCAGCTCTTTTGATTGTTCCGGTTACTTTGAAACCTGCAGTAGCTTTTTTAGACATTGGATTAGTAGTTATGCCTCTTAAAGTAGCATCTAAAGTCACTGGTTTAGTTACACCATGTAATGATAACAGACCGCTTACTTTGAATTTATTACCAGCTAATTTTTTAACTGAAGTACTTTTGAAAGTTAATTTAGGGAATTTTTCTGCATCAAAGAAATCTGCACTTTTCAAGTGTCCGTCTCTTTTATCATCTTCTGTATTTACTGAATTTACATCAGCGCTTAAAGTAATAACTGCATCAGAGAAATCGTCCTTTGAAGCTGTGATAGTTGATTCAAAGTTTTTAAATGAACCTTCAACATCAGTAATCAATAAGTGTGTAATCACAAATCCTAGTTTTGAATGTGCTTTGTCTGCCGTCCAGGTAGCGGGTGCTGACTTAAAAGCAAATAGTGCAGTTGAGGCTGCAAATAATAATACAAGTAATTTTTTCATGTCTGTAATTTTTTTTTTTATACGACAAATATGGTATAATTAAATTGTTGTTGTATTGATGTATGATAAGAAAAACATAAGTAAGCAATCTTTATATTAAAAGACTAAAAGCTATTACAGTCTTAAATAGGTATTTAACACCAAGCTTTCAGGTGTTTATACTGTCGTTTAGTTGAAAAATCGTCTTAAATTTGATCTTTAAATTAACCTCTCTCAATTAATATGAAACCATTTACAGGTATGACACCGAAGAATTTGCTTTGTTTCTCGCATCTTCGCTGGGATTTTTTTTTTATTACAGCGGCCTCAGCAATTGTTATTGCGCTTTGCTGATGATACCAATGTATATTTTGTTGAAAATCCCGTGTTTGATGCAAAAGAAAAACCTTATTTGTCTTTTGGGACCAGGTCTGAAACGTTATGGAAAATAGTGCCCCATTTAAGACCGGGATTAAGTTCCAGCCAGATAACCAGGTTTATGATTCAATTAATTGATGAATTTCTGGCAAATGCGGATCTTGATAACTGGACATTCTGGTATTATACTTCTTCAGCTTTAGCACTTACAAAAAAGTACAACCCAAGGTTAACTATATTTGATTGTATGGACGAAGTTTCTCTGTTCAGACGTTCACCTGAAGAAATGACGATCTTAGAAAAGAAACTGGTAGAAAAGGCAGATTTTGTCTTTACACAGGGAAGGGCATTGACTGACAGCAAAAAAAAATTTCATACTAATGTTCATCCATTTCCTTGTGCCGGCCGTCAGGCAGATACAGTGGGAGCTTTGTCATGGGATGATACTTATTCTGCGATGTCTAATTTAATCATTCAGACATCGGCTGGTAAGAATATTCAGCGCAAGCCTTTCAATATTACATCATTTAGTAGTCAATCGTCAATGTTTTCTAAAAGCAATTAGAAGCGGGTTTCGATTATAACCTCTTTTTATAAAATTCAATCGTTTTCATACAAGTGGATACTTGTCTGTGCAGCTTATAGTATCGGGTCAGTAAATGTAAAAAGACTAAACTAATTTATCATTGTGTCAGTTCGCAGTATAATAACTATTTAGTGAGATAAATTTAATTGTTTTATCTTTTAATATATTTTTGTAACTCGAAACGAGCAACTTTATTTTAGCTTTATAAGAATTATGAAATAAGAATAATGATTCCACAAAAATCCAAATCAAAAAAAAACAGAACAAAATAAATCATCTTTTCTCGTTGTTGGAATTGATGGTTCTGTGGGCTCGTGTCATGCTTTTGAGAAGAACACACACACTCAATATGGCAGGAGAGAGGGCCGCTGTAGTATTACTGATCACTTTTAGAAGTTAAAACGGTGGATAAAAGGCGAAGTTCATCAGAAAGATTGAAACATAAGAATGAGATTTTTTCTGCAGCGAGCAATTTGACACCAGATGATGTGAATATTTTGCTCAATGAGCTTCAGGTTTACCAGTTGGAACTTGAAATGCAAAATGATGAGTTAAAAATTTCTTATTTAAAACTTGATCAGGAAAGAGCCAGATTTGTAGGGTTATACGATCTGGCACCCGTAGGCTATTTTATTCTTGATTATTTGGGGATAATTGAAGAAGCTAACGAGAATGGAGTTGATCTGCTTAATTTATCAAGACAGACTATTCTTCATAAGAGATTTCAGAGTTTTATTTCTCCTCAGTCCTGGGAAGATTTTTATAATTTTCTTCAAAGGATGCGATACAATGATAACAAGCAAACTGCGGAAATAAAATTGAAATTACTTGGCGATCAATTTATTTATACCCGCATGGAGGGGAGGGCAGTACTAAATATAATCATCACTGATGTTAAATACTATATTGCCATCATTGACATTACCGAAAGCCGTAATGCACAACAGGTTTTAAAAGAAACAAAAGAGCGACTGGAAATGACGCTTAAAGCTTCTGCGACCGGAACATGGACAATTGGTTGTGAATCCAATGCCGTTTTCTTAGATACACATAGTTTTAAGATTATGGGAATCGGCAGCTCAGAATTTAATGGAACAATTACGGGCCTGATTGACCTTATTCATCCTGATGATCAAAAGCAGGTACGTAATCAATTGATGAACGCTGTACATGGTTTGAAAGATATAAACCTGGAATTCAGGATTTTGTGTGCCCATAATGATTTCAAATATATTGCTGCAAAAGGCCATGAAATTAGGATTCCGGATGAAACAGGTTATTTTGCAGGAATATTAACGGACATCACGGAACGGAAAAAATTTGAACAGGAAACTGCTCTTTTAAAGGAATGATCGGCAGAAACTGATTCTTTCAGCCACATTGACTGCACAGGAAAAAGAGCGTAATAATGTCAGCAGAACTTTGCATGATAGTGTTTGTCAATTGCTTTACGGAATTAAGTTAAATCTGGAAAGTATAGAAAAAACCAATTCGCTGAAAGGGGAATTTAAGAACGTCAATCAATTACTGAACCAGGCAATCAAAGAAACGAGACAGATTTCTTATGAACTGACTCCATCAGTCCTGAAAGATTTTGGCTTTGTTGCAGGAATAAAGGAAATGGCACAGCGCACTAGTACGGCTCATTTTCAGATTGATACTCACATTGATAGTGCTGCGGATTTTCTACATGCTGACGTACAACTGTATATTTTTAGAATGATACAGGAGCTAATCAATAACTGTATTAAACATGCGAAAGCTAATCGTGCAGAGATAAGTGTTTGTTTGAAGAATAACCGGGTTTCTATTAGGGTAGCTGATGATGGTATAGGTCTTAATCTTAATCCTTATAATGATAAAGAAGTTAATGCAGGATCTGGCTTAAGTGGAATCAGGAACAGGGTTTATTTACTAAATGGACAAATTAAATTTAATAATTCCCAAAAAGGCCTGACTGTGACAATTACATTTGAGAATACTCCTGAGCTTTCAGTATAAAAAAGAAGAAAGAGATTGTTTTTGGGAAATAGAATTAAATTATAAAAAGAAACTTTATGTTAAGTTTAATGTTGGCAGAGGATCATAATATCGTGCGGAATGGAATTCGTATGTTATTGGAGGCTGATAAAGAGATCAGTATTGCAGGAGAAGCTACAAACGGGAAGGAAGTGCTTGATATAATAAGTCAAGGGCTTAAAGTAGATATTGTGCTGGCGGATATTAATATGCCAGAGATGGATGGTATTTCCTTAATTAAAGAGCTTAAATTAAAAAGTCCTGAAACGCAGGTTGTCATGCTTTCTATGCTGGATAATGAGAAGTATGTTTCCCAGGCATTCTCTGAAGGGGCATCGGGTTATCTGCTTAAAAATGTGAGTTCTGATGAACTTATTTTTGCATTGAAACATGTATATACTGGTGGTAAATATTTATGTTCGGAGTTAGCTATGCGCTTGCTGAATAAGGTTATTCATACGGTCCCATTGAATAAAGATGGTGCTGATATTGAATACTCTATGCGTGAAATTGAGATTCTGGATCTTATCGCAGAAGGACTTACTAATAATCAGATGTCTGCGAAGCTGTTTATTAGTAAGCGTACCATAGAAGGACACAGACAAAGTCTGATTGAAAAGACAGGTGCGAAAAATACAGCTTCATTAATCAGATTCGCTGTGTTAAGAGGGATTATTCAGTAATCTTATAAGAAACTTAGTAGTTTATAAGCGAACTTTTCTGGCTTAAATTTTACCTTGGCTTTGCCTTGCTGATCAAAATAAAACATACCTTTTTCTGAAAGATATCTGATGTCTTTATATTCAAGGCTAATCTGAAAGGAATATTTTCCTCCGATCAGGAGCTTTGGCTATAGAAGATATTGTTCCGGAAACACTGGAATCTTCTCCATAACCTTCTACATCGATTAAAACTTTGTCACCAATATTGAGTTTTGAAATATCAAATTCATCAGCAATTGCGGTACAATATACCTCGTCTTTATTCTTAATATCTGGCATGATATAAAACAGTGTATCGTTTTTACTGACGTAAGTTTTACTCCTGAAGTTAATTTTATTGGGCATGTAATAGCCAGATTCTTTGGCATATACTGAAGTTTCTTTTTGCCCTGATAAATCAAAAATAGTGAAGAGAAATGTATTTGGTTGTATGACGTTATTAGTGTCAAAAACATCTCTTTTGATAATTCCGTTATAAGGACTAATTACAGGAACGATTTTATGGTGGGTATGAAATTGGGCATTGAAAGACATGCTATTCTTATAAGGAAGAATAAAAGCGATTAACATTAATATGCAGAGTATAATAGAGGTCAGGATGATGCCCCAGCTGAAAAAATCCATTTTTCAGTTTTGCTAACCACATCATTTTTTTGGTTCTCTATCAATTTTATTTCTTCTTCCATTTCAATATTAAGCCAGCATAAAATGAAACAAGCCAGGAAGCCTAGACTCTTCCTGACTTGTTCTTATTCATAGGTAGATAAGATAAATCTTAATCAAAGTATTGATATAGTTTGACTTACTAAAATTTATTGGGTTAAAGCAAGTATTAGGAAGGTAAACTGGATTTTTAGAGAGGTTAAAAAAATTAAACAAATGCATTATCGAATTAGCAGTTAATATAGTACTTTCATTGATCCGAATAATAACCTTGATTAATTTAAATTAACCAATGAATATAACTTGCTATATTGTTGATGACGAGTATCATGTGATCAGTACTTTAAGAGAATATATTAGTGAAGTTCCTTACCTTGAGTTAATAGGGTTTAACAGTAATCCGGAAAAAGGGCTTGTTGAGGTCAACAGGTTAGCGCCGGACCTGGTTTTCTGGATATCAATATGCCTATGCTGGATGGAATGGATTTTTGTCAGATGATCACTACGGCCACTAAAGTTGTTTTCGTAAGTGGTTACCGGGACTATGCTTTTGATGCATTTAGTCATAATGCAGTAGATTATTTGTTAAAGCCAGTTTCGCATAAAAGATTTATGCAGGCTATACATAAAGTGATCAGTTTTGTCCCTATGCTGGGGAAGCCTGCTACACAATATACAACTTCGGAGATTTCCTATATTTATATTAAACACGGGGTTAAAGGCAGACTAATCAAGATAGAATTTGATGATATCTATTATATAGAATCAAACGATAATCAAGTGGTTTTTAACCTTGAAAATGAGAACTACATTGCTTATATCCCTTTGAAAAATGTCCTGCCTCAATTACCGGAAACCAGTTTTTTACGTATCCATAAATCCTTCGTCGTAAATCATAAAAAGATCAGTCATATAGAGGGAAATATGGTTCTTCTTAAGAATAAAACTATTCTGCAGCTGGGTAATACTTATAAAGATTCCTTCTTTAAATACGTGGGTTTAAGTGTGTTAAAAATATAGGGGGTAATACCAATCTTCCAAAGGATATTAAACGGAAAAAAAACGAAAAAACGGAAAAAAACCTTTCTCACGCCACAAAGAACCCACTTTCAGAAAGATTAAAAGATAAGAAGCAAAAACAAAACGAAAATTCCGATTACCATTTGATACCATCTTGCTACCATTCAATCAAAGATAATGGAGTATAAAAGGTATTTAAGTACTATAAAAGCTTACAAAACATGCTTAAACACTGTTAAAACGCAGTTATAAGAGTCTCAATGCTTAAAATAATAAAGCCGTTTAATTAACTATTAAACGGCTTTATTATTTTCTGATAAACACATCAAAAATATTGTGAAAACGTGAATTTTAGCTAAAGGGTATTAGAAAGGGTATTAGATTGGATATTAAAATGAATGTAGTTACGTATCAGTAAAATTGACTAAAAATGCAATCGAAACTATCTGCCCCCCACAAACGTGCAAAAACATGATTTTTTTGCAACAAATAAATGACTGATAATCAGAATTATACGCGATAATGTTTATTGGAATCATAAAAAAAAACGCCTGTGTGATGATTGTATGCCTATTACATCATACTATTTATGCGTATGCTTGCTTTAACCAGGGCAATAGCCTTTATCTTATCCATACGAATATCTCTTGAAGCATGGTGAGCATTCTGACTAACCAATGAAACCCACTCTTCCCCTTTATCACTCTTTTTAACAAACTTCACAACAGTAGTTAGATAGTCGTCAATCATTGCAGATATGATGTGCATTTCACCGTAGTGTATTCCCTCTGACATATTATTTATTTTTCTATAGATCGCAATGTCCCCCGATTTTAGAAGTGGATACATGCTGTCACCAGTAACATATATCGCGCCATCAGATTTTGGAAGATTTGGAATACTGATGTAATCGATTACATTCTGATGCCCTTCAAATAAAGTAACTAAACTAGCAGCCGCATTTAAGTCATATAATGGAATAGCTTGTAATTCCTTTCTGGTATCAGTCCGCAATACAAATTCATTGGTAGTCTCTATTAATCCACTATTGTTATGTGAAGGCATATGGATTTCAGAGTTAGAAAAATCTTTATTGATGAAATCATCCATAGTTATGTGAAAATAATTCACAATATTTTGAATTGTATCTATTTTGGGTTCTGTTCCACGTTCATAAGAAGCTATATTGTCACGGCTACAGCCAATTAACTGCCCAAAATTGTCTTGATTCAATTTTATGGTATCCCGTAAGTATTTGATATTCTGTTTTATATAGTTCATTGTGAAAATAGTTCACACAAATATTTGTTAATGTGAATTATAATCACATTCTTTGTGTCAGTATTTACAAATGTAATATAAGTATGCAAACAGAAGCTAAAAAAGTGAAGTATCCTGAAAATTTATATCTCGAAGTAGAAGTTTTTTAAAGATCCAAGAACGCAACAGGAAATCGCCGATGCTATAGGATTCAGCAGAAACATTTTGAACCAGACGATTAAAGGCAAATACAAAGGGGACAACGTTATACCAAAGCTTTTAGAAACCCTGGCTCTACAAAAGACACAATCCATTAACACATCAAACTAAAGATTATGCAGTACTACAATAATACCTTAAGTATATCATATGGTGAACTGGTTGACAGGAATGCTGCACCAAACATTGTAGGTGATAATGCAATTATCTCTAGGTACAAATATGTTAATCTTAAAAACGCGAAGAAATTAATAACTGTCCGTATGGGATGCCGAAGTAATGACGCATTGTATGCATTCGATTCCCTTCCTATGGATATCAGACAAAAAGCAGCATCAAAATATAAAGATGTTGTTAAAACCGCGCAACAAGAGCCTATCAAAAAAATCCTACAACAGGATTACAAGGCTCTTAGTTTCTTTACGAACTACACACTCCCTAATGGCAATCATTTAAAAGAAAATACAATCAGGGAATATACAGCTACAGCAGTTGCACTGAATACTATAATCAAATTGCAAAGCGATACTAAAGCGTGGAGACAAGCTTTAGGAGGTTCAGTAAATCAAACAGGATCATTATCGACCTTATTAGAATTACTTGATTCATTACAGTCTAAGTGGGGTTGGAAACTTCCTGCGGGGGAAAGAGCAGTCAGAGGAAAGCTAAGTAAGTACCGGGCGTCTGGATATGAAAGCATCATCAGCGGTAAATTATGCAATGAGAACGCTGCAAAGGTTGTAGAGACTGAACAGGAAGCTGCATTGCGTAGAATCATGGCAGTTGCAAGAAACTTCGATGATATGCAGGTCACTAATCTTTATAACATGACTGCTCAGGCAGCTGGCTGGAAAAAAATAACCAAAGGAACAGTAGCGAATAAACGTAGTGAATGGCAAATGTATGCAGACGCAGGTTCTCGTGGTAAAAGCCACCATGATAACAACACTCATGCGATGCAACACAACAAAAGACGTGCTCCTAAAGCACCTTTGCTATATTGGACAGTAGACGGATGGGATGTTGAATTATTGTATCAGAAAGTCGTTCAGCGTATAGATAGCGAAGGAAAGGTTTCTAATAGAACAGAATATCACCATAGATTGACGGCCGTTGTCGTTCTTGATCCATGTGGCAAATATCCGATTGGATATGCAATAGGCACACATGAAACCCCTGCGCTAATTAGACAGGCATTACGTAATGCAGTTAGTCATACTAAAGAACTATTTGGCGAATATCACCACGTTCATCAATTACAAACTGATAGATATGGTAAAGGTGCTTTGACTCCATTCTACGAAGCTATATCAGAAACTTATACACCTGCTCGTGCGCATAATGCCAAAGCAAAAGTAATCGAACCGTATTTTAAACACCTGAATAAAAATCATTGTCAAATTCGCCAGAACTGGTCTGGATTTGGTGTAACCGCAAGAAAAGAAAATCAGCCTAACGCTGAATTTCTAAATAAGATTCAAAAAAGCCACCCTGATCAGGATGGTTGCATTCAGCAAATCATTGAAATGATTGAGGCTGAAAGGAAATCAAAAGTAACAGCTTATTTAAAAGCTTATGAAAACCTTTCCGATGCACATAAGTTCACATTATCTCAGGATGAAGTTCTACACCGCTTAGGTGAAACCTCAACACGTAATAACACTAATAAACTTTATGGTCATGGTGTCCCTCTACAGATAAATAAACAGAAATATGTCTACGATACGTTCGACCCTGAATTTAGACATCACAGAAATCAGGATTGGATTTTAAGGTATGATCCTGCAAATATGAGTCAGGTTTTAGCTACAAACGATGACGGATCTCTACGCTTTATGCTTGAAGAGAAATTCGAGCAGCCAATGGCTTTAGCTGAACGGCAAAACGGTGATGCAGAACAGTTATCGAAGGTCAATCAATTTAACAAAGCCATTGTACAGGATATTTTGGATACTCAGGAAAATGATTTCAACGAATTGAATGATCTTTTTAACAGAGTTCCCTCATTACAGGACACACTAGCAAAACTATTACTGGTCGATAGCAATGGCCAACATAAAGACAACAAGAGCCACGCTCGTCTGATGCAACAGGCAAATAAAAAGCAAATGCAAATCGAGCAGAAAGCTGAAAAGCAAAACCAGAAAGAACAGCTATCCAAACGTGAAGCTTTTCTGGATTCCAAAATAGACATAAACGATTTCTTAAACACTAAATACTAAACATCATGACAAAAGAATTGAAAGTTGAAATTATCAACGCACTTGAAAACTATCTACTATCTAATACTAAGGTCACACAAAATGATGTTGCTAACAGTGCAGAAATCAATGCGGGTTATTTAATAAACATGCGAAAAATGGACTTCACGGTGAGGTCTGGTCAAAAAGTAGTTGAGATTAATGAAAAATACTTTATTCGACTTGCGAAGTTTATCGGGTTCGAATTGTCAACAACAAATAATTGGAATGGAACTACTAAACCAACGATACAGTTGAAAGATATGGTTGCCAGCCTGCAACTTGCAAAAGACAACTTAGATACTTCAGTGTTGATTGGAGAAACCGGAGCAGGTAAGACATTTAGTCTGGATGCTTTCAAAAGTAGATTTCCTACAGAGGTGTTCACAGTAAAGGTTGGAGCATCTGACAACCTTCCTGATCTAATTGGGAAAGTTTTGACAGCGCTGAATGTTGGCCAGCCGCGTAGTACAACATCAGCAAGGATTGCACAGATAGCTTTAAGACTCAAAATCATAAGAGAATCAGGTAACATGCCTATGCTCGCTTTCGATGAAGCAGAGTATATGAAATACCCGGCACTATGCGCTTTTAAAGAGCTGTATGATGTATTAAATAAAGAATGTGCATTAGTTCTCATTGGTACTAACGAGCTGCTTACAAACCTTCAAAGGATGCAGCGCCATAACAAGCCAGGCATTGCACAGCTCTTTCGTAGAATCAAATTTAAAATACACAATATTCCAGCCATTGACAGACGTTTTGAACAGTTTTTAAGCGGTATTGAACCTGGTCTTAAAAAGTGGTTGCAAGCAAACTGCAATAATTACGGTGAGCTGCATGATGTAATGGTACCCGCAATTACTGAGGCCGAAAGAACGGGACAGCCATTGACTTTAGAACTGGTAAAAATTGTATTGGGAATATGAAGAAAGGCATTACACCTGCCGAACTTGATTCAATAAAATTTGATGTTTTTGAGTTTGAAGGCGAATGGTATGAAGCTTATGATCATCCAGAGACAAATGGTGTCTGGTTTATCTGGGGGGACAGCGGGAACGGGAAAACAAGTGTAACCCTAAAACTGGTAAAATACCTTACAACCTTCAAAAAGAAAGTAATCTACAATAGTCTTGAAGAAGGTAGGCGAAAAACAATGCAGGACGCATTTAGAAAAGCCAATATGAAAGAAGTAAACGGAAAGTTCATAATGGTACAAGAATCCATGGCAGAACTAACCGTGAGACTTAAAAAGCGTGGTAGTGCGGAAATAGTAGTAATAGATAGTATTCAATATGCTAACATGACTTTTCTTCAATACAGAGCTTGGAGAAAACTTCATCCAACAAAACTGATCATAATTCTAAGTCAGGTAACTGGTAAGCAGCCAAAGGGACAAATGGCAAAGGATGTAATGTCTGACGCAGATTTAAAAATTTGGGTTGAAGGACATAGGGCAATATCAAAAGGCAGGTTTATCGGTACAAAAGGCTATTACACAAATTGGATTGAAGGTGCTTTCAAGTACTGGGGATCATAGAGATATTAATCATGAAAACAATTACAAAAAATACACATATCGCCAAGATCAGGCAGCATAACCGTGAAGGAATGCAGCAGGTGTGCCATTTGTTGCAATGTACGGAGCAGGACTACTGCGATTACCTTTTTGATCAGTACTGTTTTTTCGTACAGGAAAGATACAAGGCATTCCCTGAGGTGGTTTTAAACAGGATTCTTTATTCCAGTCTGTTTCGTGGCATGTTCAATAATGCTGCTGCACAAAGGGATGAAACAGAGTTTATACCACAAGCACTTGATGTAACTGAGGACGTAACGATTATCAATATCTATGGTCGGTTAGAAGTATTGCAAACTGTACCACTTGGTGGTCAATACCTGATAGAAGAATGGCATGAGATCCACAGTTACAAACGTCTGCTTGAAGATAACCACTTTCTAAACCAATTCGAACACACATTAGAACTCATTAGTAAAACCACAAGACATGGAAAATAATAAAGAAGAAATCGCATTTATTCCTATTAAAATTCAAGAATCTGCAATGTCTGTCTTCAATATAGATAGAGAGACGCTACTGAGTAAATCAAAGAAAAACCCAATTCCTGATTGTAGGCGAGTAATCTGCTACCTGATTGATAAACACACGAAGCTAACTCAGGTTAAAATAATGGGATACATAGGAGCCAATGAAAGATCTGCTGTGTATTATATTATATTGATTCATGCAAAGAACTACTTGAATTTGACCGCGAGTTTGCTGCCAAGGTCATTCAGATTGAACAGAGATTGGAGGGGGTATGCGCATAAAATTGTCAAAGCAAGAAGCTAAAGGCATGTTTGATCTGATCACCTATTTACTGCTCACAAATCCTTACAGTGATCGAAATGAAAAGATACACGACTTGCTTGTTAGTGAAATCAGATTAAAGCTCCGAAATAAGTTAGAACGGAGAGTTCAAAATCATGGGTACTCAATAACCGTATCAGAAGTACAGGCACTTGCTCTTGAGGAATGGATGATACTACAGCGATCATTTATACCAATTGGAAATTTTGTGTACGAATTGAACGAGGCAACAAAAATCACCAATGAAATCAATTACATCTATGGATAGAACTAAAAGGATTGAAAAAAAACAAAGATTAAAGGAGTTTGAAAAAGACTATGTCGAATGGTTGAATTATTACTTCCCCCATTTCAAAGGAAAAAATAAAGCTCAAAAACTACATGAAGATCTTGCCGCCAGATACATTCAGCTTATCAAAAAAAAACTATCATTAACAGAAATCATCAACAGACACCAAAAATTAATAATAAGTCATGGAAAAACTAGGTAAATGGGCACTTAAGGCATTTGTTGGAATGCAAGGTATCATCATCATCGGACTCGTATCCGTAATTCTATACTTCACATTATTTAAAACCATATAAAATGCAAGCAATAAACGAATTAAGTACCGCAGAATTAAAAGAAATAGTAAAGACCCGTGAGAAGGCAGAAAAAGGTGCTTTGATAAAGAAAGAACAGGCATATGTGAAAAATAGAGATTTCAAACTTGAAGAACTCTCTGCTGAAGCTCTTGAATTAGCATTGCAATTAGCCAGGTTTAAATCAAAAGTACATGCTGTGATGAATAATCAGGCGAACGAGCTTGCGGAATATGGTAAGGTTCGAGGCAATAGTAAAGGTGGTTTTGCTATAACGAAATGCGAAAGGTAACCTAAGGATCATAAGGCGAAGAGATACTGAACCAACATGGGACGAAAGGGCGTCTAAGGCAGTTGATCTAATCAAAGAGTTTTTGGGTGATGCTATAAAAAAGAGGGATGTAAAACTTTATGAGATCCTTATCAAGTTCCTTGAAAAAAACCAGAATGGAGATCTGGA
This sequence comes from Pedobacter sp. NJ-S-72, assembly GCF_053890575.1. Classification (NCBI taxonomy): domain Bacteria; kingdom Pseudomonadati; phylum Bacteroidota; class Sphingobacteriia; order Sphingobacteriales; family Sphingobacteriaceae; genus Pedobacter; species Pedobacter sp. NJ-S-72. The sequence goes on from NZ_CM132681.1 coordinate 55,125, forward strand.
ATACTCGGCTGTGTTTGGCTTAATGGAGCATGAGGATAAGTTTGACGATCCTCGATGGTTGGAGGGGTTACGTCTTCTTAAACAGAGCTACACGGTTACTTTAAAATGTTTTGGCTACGAATTCAAGAAAAAAAAATGATACTGGTAAGTGGGTTACTCAGGTTTTAAACTTTTCAAGTCTATAAAATGGGACAATCACTATACACGGAGATATCAAAATCACTCGGCACTGAGGGTAAGCCAATTGATCTACCTGATTTAGAAGAAGCCCAAAGGCTTTATAAAAAAGTAACTGTTGATCATCACATTCCTGCTTTTAGATGGGTTTTTAGTTATTACCGTTTTGGAAAGTCGCCAGAAACATTCGCAGAGAAAGAAGTAACAGAATTAATTAACGAGGCGTACACAATTGGCGCTAAATACTTTAGAACCCCTTTAAAAAACATATTATGATAATCGAATTTGAAGACAACGGACAAGACTTCCTGACTTGGAAGTTAGACCAGGACGGAAGAGTAATTGATTGTTCTCCGTTTCAACAATCTGCCTGGGTAGGTAAATATGTATTCCAACATAAATACCTATTTAAAGGTGCTGTTCTATTCTTTACGGATACCCCCGTAACCAGAATCAATCAGCCGTTAACTCAATTAAAACATAGGATATTATCAATTACTCAATAAAAGACATATTATGAAAAGTAATTTAAGAGAAGACATGCAGGCCAATTTCAAGGGTATTGTTAAAGATCAAAAAGACCTTTTATCATTATTCGAAAAGGCAAATAAGACAAATGGAATTGATGTCGTTTATATCGCTGGTAAAATTACTGGCTTGGATTATAGAGATGTGTTTGAGAAATTTAGACGGAGACAGTTAGTATTGGAAGCAGCACAATTTATTGTGATCAACCCTTGCGAGTATGTCGGTTCAGGTGAAGATTGGAAATCTGCAATGAAAATCTGCATTAACCTCTTGCAGTTTGCTACACATATCAGCCTATTGCCTGACTGGAAAGAAAGCAAGGGGGCTACAATTGAAAAGAATCTTGCTGATGCGCTTGGAATAGCACCTCTTGCAATTAAGTTCCCTCATGAAGCGTAATGAGGTCGTAACGTTGGATCGGTTGTCAGTTGGCGACCGGTTCTATAAAGTTGGTGACACCTCGAAATCCATGTTTCAGGTAATGGATACAGAAAAGCAGATTCGTACTGTGAAACAAAAGCACTTTGCCTGTCCGGTGTCGTTTGTGGGAGCCTATTTCGAAACTAATAAGACAGTCTCAATCATGGGAAATATTCAGGTGGTGTTCCTGAGAAATGTTCATGTTCATGCATCATGAAAAGAACAGCAAAAGAAAATAGACGCTATAGGCTACACGTGAGGATTAAAAAGTTTACAACTATAAATCCCCGTACTAAAGAAGTATTTATTAATGCTGGATTGGCAAGCGGTGGAACGGTCAAGTTTACTGCCAACTTCTCTGCAATACTTAAGGAGCTTTCAAATGTGTATGGATATAACATTCAAATCACGATAGATTCAGGTAGTTTATGAAAGATTTCGATGAAAAATACTTGGAATCTGTGTTTTTCTATAAAGGGATTTGCTTTATAGGGATGTTAGAAATAGATATTGAAAGAAAGCCTTTTGTTTGGGATGGTAAAAGTTATCCTACAGGTTCAAAATTCGCAAGACTGGGAGATAATCCAAGACAATCTTTATGCATTGGTTGGAATTTAATATACGAAGGCCAAATATTAAACTATGTGTTGTTTTCCCACGATGCACCAAAGTCAAAAACAGATCATCTAAAAAAAAAAGCATTTTATTGCTATCCTCTACTTAGGCGATGAGGATCTTCAGATGCAAACTAGTATAAGTGGTTCTTATGATATTAGACCTTAAAAAAATGGAAAATTTAATTACAATCGCAATACACGTGATATACCTACTATTTGTATTATTTGTTGTTTTTGGTTATAAAGCCCTGGATAAGAAGAAAGATCCCGAAAGGCTTTCAATGCGTGATCATGATGATCACTCTCCTGTAACAAATGAAGAGGCAGCAGAATTGGCAAATGAGCCTAATCATCATCATTTCGAAATATATGGTGAGGTGTTGTATCATGTTGTTATGGGTAAAAGATATCCGAGTTTCAGAACCGTCAAACCAATGCCAGGGTATCCAGAGGATAAGGATTTCAAATTCCCAATCAGTCCTAAGCAGGCATGTTAAAGTATATATTGTTTAATCATGAGATATGGCGCATATGTACCAATTGTAAGCATTTCTTTGATTTAAGAATAGGCTTTAAGTGTTACAATGCGGTCATACTCATACAGAAGAAGAAGTTTTATGACTAATATGAATTACACAGCGAGTAAGTACTCGCAATTTTTCGCCATTTGCAAGGCACACGGCTTCGATTACAAAGAAAAGGTGTACGAGTTCACAAAGGGAAAGACCATGAGTTTAAGAGCCTTATCAGAGCTTGAATATGCTCAAATGATGAAACTGCTCATTGATCTGAACGAGCCCTTTAGACGGAACTACGTGCCGAAGCCAGGTGATAAGCAGAGAAAGAAAATGATAGCCCTGGCAAGGCTTATGAACTACGGGGATATGAAGACCATTTATGCCCGCTTAGACAATTGGTCACGTGATCAGAAGTTTAAAAAAGGTTGGATGTCGCATAACCCTGCTGAGCTTGATTTGCTGGTCGCCATTTTCGAGCAGAAAGTATACACACATTATTTAACAACTTTAAATTAGGTTTAAATGGTTAATATACATCTTTTAAATAGCGTAAGCCTTGCCGAAGTATAGAGGTGACTTACAAGAATGGAATTTTGTCGGAAATCAAATTTCCGACAAAATATCCCCTGACATTGGATCAGCATGTGAAATTTCTAAATCATATTCCTTACTCTGAAGAAATGCTGAACTTTAATATGGGTTTGATAAAACTTAATGTACAGGCTGAAACACCGCACTTCAAAAAAATAGCTCTTTGGTGTGGTTTCTACCACACAAATAGAGGATTGCAGTACAAAATAACAGAGCCTGAGAAAAGAAAGTTAAAAGAACTGAAAGTAACTGAGGAAATATTGACTGCCTATTATAAATCTACAGCCTTTGAAATTATGGGTAAAGAAGGTACTGGCAAACATTCAGTTAACAATTTCTATACGTATTACAATCTTATTTTACAAGAAATGGCATCAGGTGATAAGAAAAAATATCCTGACACCTGGTCTGAAGCTTTTCAAAATAAACTTACCTCGCAACAAGAGTTAAACGGTTACTGGGCTTACTTACCACACATTAGGCTTACAGCCTAAAAAAGACAGGACTGGTAAAACAATTGACTGGGTCAAAAGACCATAAAATAACAGTTTTACGGATTCCCGTAATTTCAATAAAGTACCTTATTTTACATTTGGATATGGCAAAATTATCAGAGATTTTAAAAGAATATGAAGCTATTGCGCTTCAGGCAATGGGTGTTGATCTTAATAAAGATTATTTTGATTACACGCTAAGGGAATTCTTAACTATGAGTGTCTATTTTTATCCAGAAGGACAGGGAGTTAGGAAAAAGGAATTATTACTCAATGCTGTTATGATATTACTTGCAAATCGTACATAAATATGGAACTAAAATCAAAATATCCGTTCGATAATTTAGAATATGATGAATCACAGGCGGAAAGCATCAAAAGGTCTTTCGCGTATCTTGATCGCGTATTTAGTTATGAATTTTTCATTAATATCAGATCGAAAAGCTCAAATCATTACACAGACAAACCGAATGAACTTTTTTTTAGGTGTCATATGATAGGTACAAACAAAGTCTTTTATGACAAATTTGATATCAATCATTATAAATGCGCTCAGGACTTTTATGATGAAGTTCTAGTAGAGCTGAGGCACGAATACAATATAAAATAATACATTTGTAAACTCAAACCATCTAAATTACTCATTATGAAGAAAATTTTGTTCCCTGCGTTAATTTTGATCACATCACTTTTAGCCTGCAAAAAAACGGAAACAGTTGAAAAGATCGTTGAAAAGCCAATTGAAGTTCAAGTGCCTGGAAATCCATTGAAAACGGTTGCTACTCAAATCATAATCAGTGTAGGCGCTCAGGCTGGTCAGGATTATTATACTCCGCTAAAGGATAATGTGAAAAAGCTTGCTGCTTCTGTCGGTTCATCTACTTACGGATTTTATATTTATTACGGATCAAACGATTTTGACACATTATTTGGTCAGACCAATGGTAAAAAGGTAGTTTTTATTCTTTGTGTAAATAAAGACTGGACAGTAAATGCCGTTTTTAGTCTTGATCGCTCAGGAACTGGTGATCCAAATAGAGGAAATGGGTCAATAAAAAGCACAAATGCTCGCCCAAATTTAGTTCCAACCAATGCAGGATTTTACAATAATTCATTAAGTGGTTTTATGACACAAGGTGATATCTCAGCATTGTAGATTTAAAATTTGAGAAATGAAAATATTCTATTTGAAACAAAAAGCCATGATTAATCATGGCTTTTTTTTGTAGGATAACTTTTTTTTAACGCGGTTGAGCCATTGTTTATATTTGTAACAATGGCTTACAACAACAACAACCGCTTTTTACGCATAAAGGATATACAAGATATATTCCTACTTCACAAAGTTGAAGGCTTAACCACGCGTTTTGTCTTCAAAAAATACATTTACCCACATTATAAAATCAGCATTGCTACATTTTACAACTATATGGGTATTAATGTACGTAAAGAGCTTAGACAGCTTGATATGTTTCCCTCTGAGGAAGATTAAAATTTGGTAATCAATTTGCCATTGATCTTTAGCTTCTCAATCATTGCCTCAACGTACTCTATGCCTGTAATCATTGGATCTTCATACATGCATTGATATCTTAATACTTCATAATTGACAACTCCGGTATCTACAGGCTGATTGTCCACTCTTTGAAGTTTTCCAGTGTTTTCACTTTCAATATCATCCAACACATACTGCACCAGCTTGTGAAACATTACGTGTTTTAAACCTTCTGCTGCACTGGTTGCTATGTTAGATGTTTCCCATGTGGCATCTGTTACCAAATGGAATTCAAGCATTACATTTCCTTTGTAGGATCTGCCTACTTTTTCCCAGGGGATTGACCTCGCTATGAAAATAGCTGGTAAATCGTAATATTCAAACTGTTCGGGATTTAACGGCTGCCCCCTGTACCTGTCAATATGTTTAATAGGTTCAAGATTCAAAGCGATGAACAAATTTTTGTTATCCTCGAAGGCTTGATATCTTTAAAAATAGGTCTGTCATCGTGTTAGTTCTTTTTTAATATCATCATTGATTAAATCTTCTATTCTTTTACTAAGCTCCTTAGATGAGCCTAAAAACTGTCTCTGTGGCATAACGAAATTAATTTTTCGTTTGTGCGCTTTAACGGTGTGTGCAGCGATAGTTTGAGCCTTAATACTTTCGGATCTACCTGACCTTGTTCTTGTATGGGCTTTACGCCTGTAAGCTTTCTTTCTGTATTCGCCTATGCTCGCAGTCGCTTTTACGCGACCACCGTTATTATGTATTTTAGCATATGGCACATCAGTACCAATAATCGCGCGATCACTATTAGCCATTATTTTTCTAATACTTCTCATTAAACGACCACTTTTAACAAGTACGGCTCTCTTACCGTCTTTTCTTGCTCCCCTTTTTGGTGGCTTACGTTTTTTCCAAGGTTCATCGGCAGTATCTATCCAGCTTTGTTTCCGAAAACGTTCCTTTGTGAAGTTGACCGCCACACTGTAGCTGCCCTATTCGGAATAGATTTGCATGTTGTAAGTAGCCTGTTTACCAGCTTTTCGTATTCTTTGAGTTCATTTGCCATATTAACTGTATGAAGTTTCTAAGTTTCGTATCATACGAGCTGCAATTTCAGTAAAGAATTGTTCCATTTCTTTTCTACCCATTTTTGATATCTCAGGATTTTTGCTGACCAAGTCTCCCATTTTCACCATGGCATCCATATTTATAGTAAGATTCTTAATTTGTTGTGCAGATCCAGTGGTTTTGCCTACATCTGAACTTCCTGTGGTTTTGGTATTTGCTAACTTTCCACCGCCATTTTTAACACCGCCGGTTGGAGTTATTGCATCCGGTTTTTTTAATTTCTCTTTCGCAGCATTTTGTTCTTCTGTGATCTTCGCATTAAATCCTTTGTCGAATCGCTTTTTTATCCCCCCGTCCATGATTTCGCTTACAGCTGCAACAGCTTGATTTGCACCTTCGGCAAAACAGTTGGGATTAAATGTAAATGCACCAATAATGGTTTTACCTAACCCAATAAATATCTCAGCTAATAGCTTCCCGACTTCCATAATGCCCGCGAGACTAGCTCTAAATGTTTGGCTTTTATTGTATGCCAAAACCAGACCGCCAATAAGTAGCCCAATTGCTGTAATGAGTATACCTATAGGGTTGGCGTTCATTGCTGCATTTAGTGCCCATTGCGCAGCTGCTACCAAACCTAGTCCTTCGGCTCTAGCAATTTCAAAACCTATTGCGATCTGTGAAATTGTGTTGAGTGCAAGCATAATTCCAATACGAGCCATTTCAAAGGCCATGACAGATTTTGTAATCAGGAAATAAGCTGCCCACGCACCTGCAATTGATAAAACTACAGTGCCGAAATCTTTAATTAATGGTATGTTATTGAGAAACCAATCACCAATGCTTCCCAAAATTGGAAGTACAGATGAACCTGTCTCAATCATTGATACTTTAATCGTATTCCATAATTAACCAACTATCCATTGGATCTTTTACAATTTCGACCGCTTTATTCAACTGACCTTGACTATCTGTTACAAAATCAATACTGTCTTTCAGCTGATCGACACCTTGTGACATTTTGCTAAAGGCCATTGAACTCTCCATATCAAGACCAATGGAAGCGAATTTTTTCATTCTCTGCTCATCGGTAAGACCTGCCATTTTTGTATTTAGATCTGTAGCAATTGACACTAAATCTCTTACTTTACCTGTAGCATCAAAGATGTCAATACCAAGCCCTTTAAAGCCTCCCTTTGTTTTTGATCCGTACACAACGTCAGGTGTGGACATTGATTTCATAGCGTTTGATAATGCCGTACTTGCTGCCTCTGCCTTTAGTCCTGTTGCGGTAAGGAATGCGAATGCTCCACTGGTCTGTTCTAGAGAAACCCCGACCTGTCTTGCACCAGGAATAATTTTCGGCAAATAGTTGGCGATATCTTCAAATTCGGCCTTGCCCTTGTTGAGAGAGTTGCAAATAATACATCGTAAATCTTAATCGCATCTGTTATGCCGGTACTCCCCATGATGTTAGTGGCTGCTTCTGCTGCTACCCCGGCAGAAGTAAAGCCCGCTTTTGCTGCCAAAAGTGTAGGCTCCAATGCTGCCAGTGACGTCTTTACATCAAAACCAGCACTCACGATTTTGTTAAAAGTTTCAGGCACTTCCATTAGATCTCCTGTATTTCTCTTTCCAATATCCAATAACTGCTGACTGACTCCCTGCAGCTCTTCTTTTCCTAACTGAGCCGTGACGTTTACCTTTCGCAAAGAAGTATTCCATTCATCCGCGAGCTTTACAGATTTGATGTAAACCGTGCCAAGGAGTGCTATCCCTGCAACTAATGCAGCAAGTGGGCTTGTTAGTGCGCTTAATGCTTCATCAAGTCCGGGGATCTTACTGGTAAATGATTCGAAAACATCGGTAATACTGCCCTTCAATTCCTTCATTTTGGATTTCATTGCTCCAACACTATTCGCTAGTGTGGAGCTTGCTTGTCCTAATGCGCTTTTGAGCCTGTTTTTCAGTTCTAATAATAACGTGATCTTTGCTTGTCCTGCACCCATTATTTAATTATAAATTATTTGTATATTTGACCTGTGTTCTGATCCGACTTGTTCAGATTTTGCACATCCAGAAAGCAGAAATTTATTTCTGCTTTCTCTTTTTAAAGAAACCGGTAATTTCTGACCGGTTATATTTAGTGATCTTATCCTTAACATCAATTATCCAAATCTCCCTGATACTCTTACTTTGCATTACCTGACCTTTTAAGGCTCTTTGAACATCTGTTGAAGCGACCTTTTCCGTTAGCTTGACGCATATGACATCAGACTGTTTTGAGCCTGCCTTGATCAGCTGTTTAATAGATGCCTGGGTATTGGATGAACTGGTTTTAAATTGTACCACCTGATTGCCGTTCACTATCGCATCCGAATTCGTGCCCTGTTTTACTCCATCAGGTAAAACAATGTTCCTGAGTGCCTCTTTCCATTCCGTATTTGGGTTGATCTCAGGAAGCATGATCACTTTATCACCTGAATTTGCTAAGGTTTTAGAGATAGAAAACATATCCTTAAAATCCTTTCCAGTTGGTGTCAATGAATTTTGATAAACATATCCACCTTTTTTGCCTGCATGTGTCTTCTCATACAGGAAAGGATTATTGTTATCTGCTGTCTTAATCACTGCCTCAGGTAACCTGTCAAAATACGGGTGATCAGCAGGGAATATCAGACCGGACTTAGCTAGATTCGTCTTAAACATTGGAGGTATGTCCGTAGGTACAACAATGTTCTTAAGTGGTGTAACCTTTTCATGTACGCTCTGCTCAATATCGCATCTACAATTCCAACCGTTAGGTGCAAAAATGGTGTCCCATATAAAATCATCAATTGCCCTGGTTACACCATCCAGTAACTGATGTGATGATCTCACTTTCCCATCCCCAACAGTTCTGTAGGTTAAAAAAGGTAAATCGTCCTTTTCTTCCTGATATTGAATCCACCTGCTCCCCATTTGTGCAGAAGAGATCGCGGTATTATATTCAATAGGTAGATATCTATTCGTATATTCGTTATTTATGCGCTGTGCTACCTCTCTAAATTCAGTAAAAGGCACAATCTTGCCATCACTGTGTAATGCCTGCGTGGTTGCCTTTAACTGTTCATGTGTTTTCGCAAAACTGAATTGATACACATTCTGCTGTAAATGCTCAATTTGCTTTCTGTCTGCACTATTCCAGTCAACGGCAAACACATCTTTCCCATATCCCTGGGCGACTGCACCTGCAATGGTGGCTGCAACTTTATTCGCAACCTTTAACGCGGTTCGTTTAGTCTGGTGACCATAATAGAAATCATGAGCCAGTCTTTCAATTTCCTTTTGCAAATCAAGGTCAATATCGCCTAAGGCGTTTACTTTAAGCCCTGAGCAGTGGGGGCAAATACAATTGTAAATCTCATCCAGTTTTTTCTTTTGGTCAATACCTGCCCCGATGCCTCAGGGCTTAACCGAAAAAACTACCATTGCCTAATGCTGTGGGCTGACCTTTGGCCGCGGGCGGTGCATTTGTTGGTGGAGCTGCTTGTACAGGTTCTACCTTACCTGTAATGGGAAAGTCAAACGTGCTGCTGATCCAGTCGTTGTCAATTTGATAGCCAAGCTCAATAGCTTTAGCTACGATACCCCATTTTCCGGGAATAGATAACTTTTGTGAACGATCAAATACAAATTCATCCGTTTCAGAAAATGGCATCCTGAATGTATCTCTAAGTACTGGAAGAATCTTTCCATTGAAAATAAACTCAACTTTCTTTTTATCCCTTCCTGCAATGATATCGTTCATCGTCCGCTCATGTACCTCACTCTGTGATTTGCTGCTACCATTATCACTGACCATTGTGCCACCTAAATAGCGTTTGCTAATTTGCTGGTCAGAATAATTCATTTGTTCCAGGAATACTTGTGCGGATCTCCTTTTGCAGCACTATCCTTGATGTCCAGTGTGGTGCCTTCAGGAAAGATCGCCTGTGATGCTTTACCTAAGGATTTTAACATAGCTTCAATTCGGTCAAGTTCTTTTTTATCCCTCGTCCGTGTGGTCGCAGTTGTCATCGGTATGCCGAATTTCTCAGCAAACATTGCCCATGCCTGGCGCGCATTTTTCTTCCAGATCAAATCTGGTACAATATCATTCATAATGCCGAATTGGTTACGGCTCCTTACTACAATGATCGTCCCTTTAAAGGCGGGATCTGTGACGTCAATTCCTTTATCCCCGTTAGCTTCGAAAAGAAGTAAGTTTTTCTGAGGTATGAAATTACGTCGAGGTAACAGCTGATATATCCCCAAAATAGGATCGACAATCTGCATGATCGTGTAACCGAAAAACTCATGATCAATCAGATCACCGATAGCATCAAATACCCATTCCACTTCTAAGGTCTTTGATTTTACGGGGTCTTCTTTATTGGTCTTACTATCCCTGATGTAATAACGAACAGATTCTGAGAGACCTCTTCTGATGTCCATTTGAGAGCCTAAATGCGCATCCGGTCTCAGGTATTCGTACAAATCCTGTAATAGTGCCCAACGCGGAGTTTCAGGGTTTGACGCGGCTTCAATTGCCGCCCTCCATGCTTGTATATCTTTCCGGCTCAGGTCAGCAAATTCAGCAGCAAGTTGTTGGATCACTCCAATGTCTGAATTTTTAGATGTTGGTTTTGCCGCTGCATTTGGATTAGCATATCCACGGCCTATTCTTGAATTAAACATGTTTTAAGCGTTGTTTAAATAGTTATTAAATTACCAGTTGTGGTTTTCAGGCTTGCTGTCAGACCAAAGCCTGATCTCGCCCTGGTTGGTGTCAGTTAAGGCACTTGGTAGATTTGCAAATGAATTCCCATTGCCAACATCTTTTAGCCAGTCAATAGCGTCCTGATATCTACTTGATCTGTGTTCGGGCCTTGCTTCCTGTTTGGCTGTATAGGTGGTAAAGGGTGATATCAATACCAATCATAATAATATAGCTCTCCCTGGTATCGGGATCAGTTAGGCTGTCAGAAAATATGAGGTCAGTGTTAAATCTGCCTGCTAACCTGTTTTTCATCTGGGATATTGCTGCCTGCTCTGCTCTTAATAGTTTAACAGAACTTGCCAGCTCCGGCGTTGATCCATCCAGTAAACGTAATATTTCTGACTTTACCTGAAAGGCGTAATCTGTGTCTTTAAAAAATCTTCCCATGTTAATATGATTGGTCTTGATACGTTTCTCTTTGTGCTATTCTCGGATCGAATTTTTCAATGAACGTCATTCGATCAAGCTCCTTTAAACCTACGGCTACGGCATCGGGGCCATCATCATGTGCGCCACTGCCTTTTTCAAATTTGTCGAACTGGTCAAGCGTGTCTATCTGATCTAAATGCTCTTTTTCCTTGATGTTCCAGAAAACCCACTTTCTGGTAAATCTTCCTAGAATACTTTCTATATGATCATACTTATTACCGTATGATTTGACGTTTGCAACTACTGGGATATAATAACCCCGTGTTTCGCCCTCATCATCGAAATCATTCTCAAAATCGTTTTGTGCAAAGAGGCCGTCAAATGTGTAGGTAATATTATAGCGCAAAAGCTTTCTGTCTTCATATAAATCATAAAGCCATTCCGCTGCAAGGTTCCGGCTGCATTGCCGTAAAAAGCTGTAAATGATATGGTACTCTTTGCCAATCTTTCCAATAAGGTATAAGCCTTTGTAATCTCCTTTATCCTTATATGATAAATCCCCTATAAAAATTAAAGCTTCATACAGGTGCAGCTTTAGCATTTCTTTCCACTGCATCAGTTCGGGTTTGAATATTCTACCTGCTGATACGTGGATGTGCATGTATTCACGTTTGAAACTTGCGTTGTTTTTGATGTACTTCTTTTTCCAGTATGCGGCTGTCGCCTTCTCCGGCCACGTAGGTACAAAATCTATCAAGTCAACTACAGCAGTTACAGAAAGAATATAATATTCAGTTTTTTCACCATCCCGTTTGTCTTGCTTAATATTTTTGGTGAACTCAGTTTTAAGCCTATTGGTAATACTGTTTTTATGAAAATTGTTATTTGCATAGACCAGCCGTTCCGTAGATTCATCAGAAGCGTCGAAACACCCCATTATCTCCTCTGTAATCTTATCAATGGCATCACCCATCATAGTATCATTGTTGACGTGCTTTTTGCTGTCAACATCATCTATACAGATATAATCAGGACGGTCAGCGCCTTCACGCAAACCGCGTGCTGACTGCTCCCATCCAAGTGATTTAAAGCGGACACCATCAGTAGTCAAAAAGTCCCCATCAGCCCAATTCCCCTTTCCCATTTTATGACCATAATCATTGATCAACTTCTGGTTGTATTCAAGTTCTGCCTGGATACTGCTAATTAGCTGTTTTGCTTTAGGTGCATTCTCCGAACTGAACTGCACCATAAATTGCAGGTCTTTTTTGACAAAATACAAGTACAACGGTATTCCTAACCCTACGTGTACAGACTTTGCACCTGACCTGTAAATCTCAGCCAGGGTTTTGCTCTTCTTATTGCCAATAATAAGATTAGCCAGTTTTTTGTGAAACTTCGCGCATTTGACCTGTGTAGATTTGACTTTAGCGTAATGGGACAAATAGTGTTCAAACCAGGTGACGTAATCACTTTCAAGTTCTCGAATCCTTTGCCCTTTAGCCTTGTCGCTTTCGCCCAAATCTATACTTGTCGCTTTCTTGATCTTTAAGCAATGCGAATCATAATCCTGAACAATTTTAAGCCATTTACTATCCATACAAGTTGATGATGTGAAGGATGAACTTCTTGTGGAAATCAAGATTTAGGTTAGCTAATTCAGGATTGAGGTTTGCGATCCATTCGTCATATACTTTCAGTACTGTCATGACCATCTGTGGAGATAGTTTTGTATTGAAAGTCAACATAACCTTTGAGACTTTAGATAGCGCGTCTGAATCAATTGTTGCCTCTCCACCAGCAGCAAGGTTTTGGATTTCTTTTAAAAGAATAGCCCTTACTTTCATCGGTGACGCTAATAGTTCCTCACGCTGTTTGTCCCAATCTCCTTTTAATCGCCAATTTCCTACAGTCTTTTCCTGTACACCGAATTGCTCCGCTATAGCTTTCGCATTATAGCCCAATTCGATAAACATCATTTCAGCCTGTCGCTGTAAAGCCTCCTTTTTCGCCATTGTTTTTTACACAAAAAAAGCTATTAAAAAACTGGTAAATCGCGGAGTGTCTAAGGTTTAATACATTGTTTATAAGCTTTTTATACTTCTTTTTTTTGTTAGAATTATCGCCATATCCTTGTGTCATAATCGCAGAATAATTATGCAATACAAGGCACTGGAAGGAAACATTGGAGAGCTGAAATTTTACGGAGATATATCTGAATGGTGGATCAGCGGAGATGACTTTACCCGCACTATTGAAGAGATGGCAAGCAAGTTTGTCGAGATACATATCAGGGCACATTGCTTCGGCGGTGATGTCTTTGAAGGTAATGTGATGTTTAACGCGCTGCAAAGATGTAAGCCAAAAACTAAACTATTTATTGACGGTGTGGCTGCTTCCATGATGGGTATCGTAATGCAGGCTTGCGATGAAATCATAGCTGCTGAAAATGCCTGGGTGATGGTTCATTGTCCAACTGGATACCAACAAGGTAATGCAAAGCAGATGTTCCAAGCGTATAAGCTGCTGACAGGAATGGAAAAGAATTTCACGAAAGTCTTTGTCGCAAGAACAGGTAAACCTGAAAAATATGTGCAGGCTTGGTTTGATGGAACTGATTACTGGTTCAGCGCTGAAGAAGCTTTAGCAGAGGGACTCATAACCTCAATTGGAAAACCTGTAGTAACCAATATCGTGCAAATAGACAAGCCCACGGAAAACGATCAGGTAGAATCTGTATTTGGCCGCTTCGCAGCCCTGATGTCCCCTAATTCAAAAGCAAATAACGAAACCCCTATAAAAGATCAAAAAATGAAAAAAGAAATTATCGCAAAATTCGCTTTGGCCGGTGTGACTGAAACGAGTACAGATGATGAAGTATTTGCAGCAATGCAGAAAAAGCTTGACGAGTCTGGTGCTGAGGCTAAAGTTGTAAAAACGACTGCAATAGAAGCCCTGATTTCAGGTGTGGAAACAGCTACACAGAAAAAATATGAAGCTGCCTTACGCACAAGCCTTGTTGCTGTTGGTGAAGCTTCAGGACTTGGTGTCTTGCAGTCAATGTTAGGTTTAAATACTCCCGCTGTTGAAGCCGCTGCACCAGCTGCTGCTGCTGCTGTCCCGGCTATTCCTCAGGTTGTTGCGATGCTTAACGGTAATGTAGTCAATGCAGGTGCAGATAATCGGTCAACCTGGGCGTGGGACAAGTGGCAGGCCGAAGATCCAGACGGGGTCGAAGTGATGATGGAAAAGAAAGAACCCGAAAAGTTCGTGGCATTATATCATGCAAAATTCGGTGTAAAGCCAGTTCTGTAATCAGCATTCAAATAATTCACAAAAATTTTAAAGCTCTAATAAACACAAAATGAAAATCAAAGATTTTAATAATCTAATGATCGCAATGTTATATATCATTGCCTTTGCAGCTACGCTAACATACTTTTCAACTATCTCTTTTACGGGATCATTGATCTTGTTTTCAGTTGCGTTAATTATCTATACTGTAATTCCTAAACAAAAAGGAGTTGCACAAATGGCAATTTTCCGGGAGATATGGACAGGTGAAGTCATCAAGTTCGTCACAGCTGCATTGAAAGCTACGTTTTTGGATGGGATTGCTGATTATTCCAAATATGTATCAAATGTTGGGGATGAAGCTCAGGCAATACATATTAACTCAATGAATGTATTACCTGAAGTATTAATTAACAATACTACCTATCCATTAGGGATCGCTGATCAGTTGATTTGATTCAGGATATTCTTATCCAGTTAAACAAGTATCAAACCGTTGCATCGCCTATTACTGATGACGAAATGTATGCGAGTTCAGTTAAGAAAATGGATCTAGTTAAAGATAGACACGCTAAAGCGATTGCTATTACTATCATCAAAATGGCATTGCATGCGCTTGCACCGGCGGGAAATACTGCTAAAATGCCTGTTTTGATTACCACTGGTGCGCCTGATGCTAATGGTATCCTGCGTATGTCAATGGCCGATATCCTTAGATTGAAAACGCAGTGCGATGAACTTGAGATTGATGAAGCATCCCGCAGATTCGTACTATCAAGTCAACACGTCAATGATTTGATATGGGAAGATAAAAAATTAGAAGGCTTCTTCTTTAAAAACACTACAGGTGAAATTCAAAAGAATCTGCTTTCATTTGATATTCACACGCATATCAATACACCTTACTACAATCCCGCGACTAAAAACAAATTGGCTTACGGAGCAATACCCGCTGCTACTGATCATAAAGCGTCTGTGCTTTTCTCATTGGACAGAGCTGCTAAAGCAATGGGTTGGACTAAGATGTATTTATCTGAAGCTAAAAGCGATACTCAGTTTCAACGTAACCTGGTCAACTTCCGTCAATACGGAATTGTATTGCCTACTGCTGAAGAGCAAAGAGGTGCTGTCGTGTCAGGTAACGCATAACTGATAATAGTTCAAATCATAAATAACCAGTTTTAAATTATTAGCAATAGGCTTCGGGTGAAGCTTATTGCCTCACAAAAATCATATATCATGGGATTCCCAAAAATCATATTAGAATTTCCCGCTGAGGGATTTGCAGGTGATACTGTAAAACACAAGCTGACTGCTGCTAACCTTAAAAATCAGCCTGAGATACTTGACAAAGGTTTCAAACTTGGTGACGAGATTGATATCGTTAAACCGGTGGTTCAAACACCTATTGTTGGAGACAGCGCAGCTACGCCAAAAGTTAGCAAAACCCCTGCCAAGGAAAATAAGGAAAATAAGGTAGTGAAAAGCGGTGATGCTGAAGAGGCTCCGGTGACCAAAGGTAACCGGAAGCGTGCAAAAGAAATTGCTGATGCACACAATGTGGATGACGTTTTCGAAAATCCTGATGGTGAGTTTTTCACTTCGCAAAACCTTGCGCTGGTTAGCGTTAACCAGGTCAAAGCTAAAATTATCACTCACTCTTTCTAATTCAGTAAAAAATGAATAAAGCAGTAGAATTTAATAAGGCCAAACCAGCCGATAGCATCAATTCACAAGTAACCTCTATCAGTGGCTTAATTGCCAACGGTGTAGCGGTTGTAGGTAAATTGATGCTTGGTCAGCCTTATGCGATATACAGCCCTGATGATGCTAAACAGCTTGGCATAGATGCCGCGTATGATGCAACTAATTCAGTGGTTCTCTCTCACCATATTAATGAGTTTTACAGAGGCAGCGAGATCGGCACTAAACTTTATCTTATGGTGGTTTCTCAGACACTACACCTGCGGTGGCTCTTGCTGATCCGGACAATCTCTACGCTAAGAAACTTGTGTCTTATGCGAAAGGCGAAATCAGGCAAATTGCTTTTGCTTACAATGGTATTTTCACTGTCCAGGCTCCTGAAACTTTAACTGATGGTATCAGTTCAAACATCAGGTCAGCGTTTTCATCTGCTCAGGAATTTGCATTATGGTGCTTTGAAACTGAAAGACCGTTGCAAGTATTGTTGGAGGGGCGTTCGTATGGTGGTAATGCTGCTACAGCGATTAACCTTAAGACTTTAGTAACTGGTGCTAATATTCCTTTAGAAGCTGATAAGGTCAGTGTTGTTATCGGTCAGGATTGGGGCTATGCAGAAGCCCTGGCATTTGATTCTGGGAAAAAATATGCATCTGTAGGTCTTGCTCTTGGTATCCTTTGTTCAATTAGTGTAAATCAAAACATCGGTGAAGTTGAGACACTGAATTTAACTAATGTTATTAAAGGTCGATTTGTCACAGGTGGCTTAAGCTCTCATCAAACCATTGAAGACGTAGAAGGATCGCTGTCTACACTGGATACCAAAGGATATATATTCCCTGTCACTTACACTGGGATATCTGGTTATCGTTGGAATAATGATCATGTGTGTGCCCCTGAAATCGTCGATGCTGAAGGAGTAATGAACGAAAACACGATTTCATATGGGCGAACAATGGATCATGCAGTAAGATTACTACGCACCGCTTACACACCAAAGATCAAAAGTGTTCAGATTGTCGACAATGCAACTGGTAAACTACCTGTCGGAGTCGTAAAAAGTTTCAATCAAAAAGGTGATGATGTCTTTGCTGATATGCAGAAAGCTGGGCTGATCAGTGGTGGTCAGACATACACAAATCCTAATAGTAACCTGCTGACTGGTGAAAAAGCCTTAGAAGTAGATTTTATTCTACAGCCCACAGGTACAATTAACAAAGTGAAAGGTACTATCAGTCTTAAAACTTCAATCTAATGAATACACAACAATAAGAAAGAACGGGAAAGCATATGACAGTGGTGACGCTCAGATAGTCATTGACGGGGAAATGTTTAATGAGGTTTCCGAAATCACCTACAAAAACGATCAGGAACATCAGTTGAACTTTTCACTGGGTAATACAGCAACCAGTTGGAGTATGGGAAAAAAATTACACCTACAGCATCTTTAACCATGTACATGACTGATGCAGTAAGGTTGGAACGTAAAGGTGGCGGCAGTTTGATGAAACTTCCCCCATTTGATATACAAGTTAGCTATGTCAACGATTACAATGAAATCATAAACGATACGATCGTTGCCAAATTTATGAGCGAAGGCCGAGAAGTTACAGGCGACATGGGCTTGAAAATGCAATATGATCTGTTTACCCTGTCAGTTAATTTATTGAAATAACTTATTTAAATACTACTTAAACACAATTTAAAGTCCCAAGAGATGAACACATCAAAAGAATTATCAAAATCAGTACTACCCTCAGGAATCACTCAGGAAATGGTTGACAATGCTAAGGTAAAATATCCAAAGGAAGGTGCAGTAAAATATGCTGACTTACCGCTAGATGATTATGGTGACCAGTTTTTAACTGTATTAATATGCAGGCCGAACAGACAGGTTATCAACGAATTTAGTAAGTGGGTTGATAAAAATCCGGGTAAAGCAAACGAAATTTTGGTAAAAAGCTGTTTGCTATCCCATAAAGAAACGGTATTGGCAGATGATGAACTGTTTACTGTTGCTGTCGATGCTATCGCACAATTGATCAGTATCAGAAAGGCTATTGTAAAAAACATCTAACGCTATCAGATGACGATGACATAGAGTCACCCGATAGCGTTAGCGTAGAGCAAGAACTAAAGGATTTTTTGGACGAATATCCTGTAATTGATTCTGGTGAGTCTGCAACGTTCACTGATCAGGTAAGAAGGATAAACGCGCTACTAAGTCATTTCATGCACATTCCATTTCCTGAACAACTCGACGATGATACGTGGTGCGAAAAATACAGGCAGTTTGAATGGTTAAAGGATAATAATTTTTTACCGATTAACACTAAGAAAAACTAATGAGTAAAGTAATTGATTTGGGTTCCCGTTTTAAAAGTGCTTTCGGCTATGTCAGTATCAACGAAAGTTCCAATTTAAAAAAACAGAAGTTTTCGAAAGAGAATGGAATCACAGGCGTAAACGTATATGTGAACAATTCGTCCTTTGAGGAAATGACCCTGAGAAAGAACGATACAGAAAGCTTGTTATTCGGTTCAATGCTCAACATTAAAGGAGAATCTAGGATTTACGCACCGCCACCAATGATCAGCTTTAGCAAAAGCAAAAAGCTGATCATTACTGAAATAGACGGCACTGATGCAGAAGTTGTCGAACGTTATGGAGACAAAAGTTGGGATGTGAAAATACAAGGTATCCTCATCGATATGGTTAACCACCAGTACCCTAAACAAGAGGTCAAAAAGTTGAATGAGTTCTTTGAAGTTCAGGCTGCACTTGATGTTGAGGGCGAAATGTTCGACGATCTAAAAATTAAGAGTATTTATCTTACTGATATTGAAATCGCTGGTGTGGCGGGGTATACTGATACTATCCAATATTCAATTTCAGCAAGGAGCATTAAACCAATTGAATTTTTCTTCGTAAAAAACAACAATTAGGATGGAAAATATTGCATACCTAAACATGATCGCCAAAGTGACTATAGGTAATATATATTTTGATGATGTCTCAGAAATTGAGATCTCAGAGAGTGTGACTGAACTAAGTAATGTGGCTAAAGTGATATTGCCAAGATTTTATAAACAATTAAATGGGAAATATCCATTGGATTACATGAAGGTTGGTGATAAAGTGAAAATAGAATTTGGATACGAAGAAACAGGAATAAACACTGAATTTGAGGGGTATGTTAGAGAAATATCCGCTGATATACCACTAGAGATTACATGTGATCAACTTTATCCTATACGCCAAAAACAACTTTGTCAAAAGCTACAGATCAGTAACGCTTAAAGAATTGCTGACCGATATTACGAAAGGAACTTTTATCAATAAAGTGTTGTGCCCTGATGTAAAGATGGGGAAATACAATATTAACAATGATAGTACATATCAAGTCTTGGACAAGGTTAAAGAAGAGTTTGGTTTCTTTTCAAAAATAAAATCAGATCTGTTATATGTTGGGTTTGCCTGGGACTGGAGACCA
This sequence comes from Pedobacter sp. NJ-S-72, assembly GCF_053890575.1. NCBI lineage: Bacteria > Pseudomonadati > Bacteroidota > Sphingobacteriia > Sphingobacteriales > Sphingobacteriaceae > Pedobacter > Pedobacter sp. NJ-S-72. Next base: position 74,700 of record NZ_CM132681.1, read on the forward strand.
GAAATTACAAGTCGTAATGTTTACAGCATTCAGAGTAATGTAAAGCAAAATGAATTAAAGTATAAAAGCAAAGATTCATTCAATGTACGTGTCCGGGTGAAGATTCGAGACAAAAAAAGTAAGGAAACCTATGTAGAAGTAGGTAGTAAAGATAAGGATGCGACGGTGCATACAATTGAATATGCTGCCGATACACCGGAAGTGGCTAAGAAAATCGCAGAAGCCCGATTGAAAAAAAGCGTGTACGACGGTTATACCGGGAGTATTACAGGCTTTTGTTTTTTCCGCTGACCAGTGCAGGTGATAGTATTACTATAAAAGATAGTAGAGAGCCATACAGGGAAGGAACGTACTTAATTGAGAAAGTAATTAAGACATATAGTTCATCAGGCATCAGCCGTAAGAATGACTTAGCTTTTAAAATATGAGTCCTGAAGAATTATTTCAAAAGTTTATAGATAAAAGCCAAGCCGTAAAAGCCGTGAGAACGGTTGGTTTTGGCACAGCTACAGAAATTAAAGAGAGCAGTTGCACGGTGTTAAGGGACGGACAACCTAACCTGCTAGATGTGCGATTTCACGCTACAGACGACGCGCCCGGAAGTCGAGTTGTTGAGATACCGGCCGATCAGAGTAGCGTGATCTACGCAATTATTGATAACCAGGACACAGAAGCTATTTTGCTTAAGTGCAGTGAGATTGCTAAGGTCTTGATTATAGTTGGCGACATGGAGTATCACTTGGATAAATACGGATGTATGATAAAATCCGGGAATGATTCCCTGGGGAAAGTTCTAAGCAATGTGATTGATGAAATCAGTAAGATCATTGTGATCAATGGCAGAAGCCCAAATCTTGCTGTCTTAAACGAATTGAAAATTAAGGTTAATAAAATCCTAAAGTAATGCCATTAAACAAAGAGATACTTAAATCAGCAATTAAAGATGCATTCGATTTTGATAGCGATAAAGATGTTAATCCCGCAGAAGCCAGGGAAAGACAAGCGCAAAAAATTGCCGATGCTATTGATCTTTTTGTAAGAAGTGGCGAGGTGAAAACAAATGTAACCGGCACATCTGCTACTGGTGGAGCTGTCGTAGGAACTGGAATAGGAACATTGAATTAATCCATATGAGAAACGATTTATTACTCAATGAAAATTTTGACCTATTGAATTTAGGTGATGAATGGTATGAGGGTGACAGTGATCAGCAACATGTAGAACTTTTGATGCTCCTTAATAAAGGTGAGCTGAAAGAATTTCCATTTGTCGGTTATGGTGCAGCAAAAAGACTAAACAGCGTATTCAACAAATCTAAAGAAACGCGTGATATAAAAATTGAGTTGGAAAATGACGGATATACTAATTCTGAAATTGATCTGGAAAATGGACTGCAAGACCTAAAGATTAAGATATGATGTTCAACGTAACTGAAATTATAAGTGTATTAATTGGTTTGGGTGGGTTTATCACCGCTCTGATCACAGCTGCTACAAATAAAAAGAAGTCTGCTGCTGAGGTTCAGAACATAGTCGCTGATACTTATGGAGACATCATTTTAATGCTTAGGGAACAAGGTAAGATGAACGGGGAGCAGATCACCTCACTGATGGAAAAGGATGTTGAGAATCAAAAGATCAACTATGAAAATCAAAAGGTCATTAATCAGTACAGGGTATCCGAAAAACAATTACTGAAAAGAGTTCAGGAATTAGAATCAGAAATCGAAAAACTTAAATCATACAATGAAAACATTTCAAAAATCGTCCCTTAAAATGTATTTGCTTATTGCAGTGCTTTTATTTATCGCAGGTTGTGGCACTCGGAATGTTCAGAAGGCTTCTTTATCTGAGCAGGTTAAAGCTAAAATCGAGAATAAGTCGACCTTATCAGGTAACGTCCTATCCAGTAAGTCAGATTCTACCAAACGAAAGGTTATTGAAACTGATAAATCTAAAACAGTTCAAACGGCAGAATCAGAGATCACAGCGGACAGTATAATCCATGATGCTAAAACCGGTAAGACCACTTTTAAAGGCCACGCCCGTTACACGAAAAAAAGCACTAAAAGTACAAACAACGATAAACGGATAACTGATTCAAATCAGTCAGGATTTAAAGAGTCTGCCAACTCAAATTTTAACTATGACAGCGGTTTAAAGGTTGAATTTAATAAACAAATTGAAGCGAATACAAAGGACAGTCAAAGTGAAGGATCAGTATTTCACGAATGGTGGTTTTGGTTACTTGTGGCGATGCTGATCATCGCACTCTTTTATTTTTCAAGATTATGGCGGTAGTTGATCAGGGACAATCATTGTTTGATGTTGCAGTTCAACATTGTGGTGATGTATCCGCGGTCTTTGAACTTGCTCATTTGAACAGTCTTTCAATCACCGACAAATTAAAGGCAGGTTCTGAACTGATCTTACCTATACCTGTAGATTCTGGACTTGTCAAATACTTTCAGGATAACAGTTATGTACCTGCAACCGATATAAATGAAAAAAATGAAATAATACTCCCTGATGGTATTGACTATTGGGCAGTTGGGATTGATTTTATAGTAATGTAATGGCTCAGAAAATAGAATATTGGCAACAAATAATTATTGATCAGTTGGCTACAAACAACATCGTCGTGTCTGGCAGTCGTACAAGTGTGAGGCGTATTTGGACATATGCTGTTGCAGTATGCATCTGGACATTAGATATTTTGTTTGGAAAGCATAAAGAAGAGGTTTCAGCAATAATTGAAGAAAAGATGCCACATCGTGTGGTGGGTGGTATAGAAATAAAGCATTGGATTTCCAATATGGTTATGACCTGGTACTTGATTCAGATAAATATAACAATACAGGATTAACAGATGAACAGATTGCAGCAAGCAAAATCATCAAATATTCTGCGGTTGTGTCTTTAAAAAAAGAAAGCCGGCTTATCATTAAAATAGCGACTGAAACAGATGGGAAATTGCACCCAATCAATTTAGCACAACGAAGTGCTTTTACTACCTACATCGCAGAAATAAAGGATGCCGGGGTAAATGTCAGTGTAGTTAATTACTTGCCTGATAGACTTTATTTAACTGGTGTTATCTATTATGATCCGTTAGTGTTAGACGGCCAAGGTAACAGCATTGTTGATGGTGGTCGTCCTGTTGAAACGGCAATTGAAGATTACATGAAGGAGTTGCCTTTCAATGGGGAATTGGTGCTTATTCACCTCGTTGATAAGTTGCAACAGGTTAAAGGTGTAGTCATCCCGGATATTAATAAAGCTGAAACAAGTTGGGTTAGTGCTGAATCCCCTGACTATGGAGCTATACAGACCATTAATGTAAAGCAAATTCCTGAATCTGGATATTTTGAGGTAGTAAATTTTAACAATATAACCTACTTACCAAATGATGAACAGATTATTTGAAATAGATTATAACAGGCTTATTGCGCTCCTTTTACCTGATGATATTAGGAAGCCTCAGATGTTAACTTGGTTAATGTGCTTAAACTCTCCGGTGAAAATGATTGATGGAATGTTTAACAGATCAAGATCTGATAACCTTTACACATTAGCTCACAATGGGCAGGTTTGCTATCTGAGGAAAGTTTTAAATGATTCTTTCGATCCGAATTTAAGGAGAATAAAAATATCAGACGGTAGTAAATATGAACGTGATTACGTCTACACCAATGTTGAGAAGCAGCCAAGATATTTAGGTGTTATGCATTTAAGGCAATTATCAGATTATGCAGATACAGGGGTGGATTTTAGAGTGATTGTGCCAATTGGATTTCGCTTACAAGATGTTATACACCAGATGAAGGCAGCAATTGATTTTTACAAACTAGCAAGTAAACGATACAAAATAGAACACGATGAATAGAGTAGACTTTTTGCAAACAGGCGGGTTTCCACTTGAAACTGACACATTGAATTTTCTACAGGACAGTTTTAATCTGATGCAGAATTTCTCTGCCATAGTCGGAAAGGATAACTGCATCCTTTCAGGGTGTGAACTCAACAATGGTTCTGTCAATAATGGTTTTGTTGTACTCAATGGTGAGTTGTTGCCCTTTATTGGAGGAATTTTACAGACCAATATTGTCATAAGGGAAGATAACCAGTCCAGACCATTCGAGAACGGACAGATTAAAAAGGTCTTTTATACGCGTTACAGCACTTTTGGAAATGGCACTGGCGAAATACCTTTCAATTCTTTATTGCGGTTCAAGACCTTATCAGCATTTAGAAATTTGCCCCAGCACACATCTAGTGCTTTGCTTTAGATCTTGATGATCCGAACATACTTGCAACATCAAAAGCTGTTAAGCTCCTAAATGATAAAATAGAATCAAAACTGCCGGCTGGTTGCATTTTGATTTGGAGTGGAACTATAAACAGTATTCCAGTGGGATGGGCATTATGTGATGGGAACGAAGGAAGACCAAATTTGACGGATCGGTTTGTTCTTGGGGCAGGTAGCCGTTATGCCGTGTCACAGACAGGTGGGGACGAAAATCACGAAATAAAAGCTGATGAATTACCGCCTATTTCGATACAGGCTTGGAGGGGAAACAGAACGCAAGACCAGTCTGGTAACAGTAAGCAAACTCTTGCATCAGGTGATATCGGACAGGGAAAGGTTGAGTTACTTAAAATTGGGAATGGTCAGTCATTCAGCATAATGCCACAGTTTTATTCCCTTGCCTATATCATTAAACTTTAACATATGGGAAAGCAAACATTAAACACGATTAAAAACTGGTTTAAAACCGGGTTAAAGCCAACTCAGTCTCAGTTTTCAGATACATGGGATTCATTCTTTCATAAGGATGATGTTATACCCTCATCAAGCATAGAGAATCTTGACCTTCGATTCAATCAGAAGGCTGATGACGATGCATTCAAAGGCCACCTTGTTGATATTAATGCTCATAGGTCGCTTTTTGATCAAAAAGCAGATATAGTGCATCGGCATGAAATAAGTGATGTCAGTCAATTAGCCGAGACGTTGTCGGGGAAGCAAGATATCCTTAAAGAAGGTGCAGGAATTAAAATAAGTGCCGATAACACAATATCAGTTACCGTAAGTACTCAGGTTGCATATGCCTCTTTTCAGATTTTCAAGGCGCAAGGAAATACGGGAGATGTCTTGCAAGTAAACGATTGGGTGCGTGGTTTTATTGAGCCTGGCAAAATGATCACCGGGAAGTACAACGGTGGGAATGTTAGTGCTCCGACCAGTTACACTGTAATCGAACAGATAGAATTTAACTAAAACAAATATATGGCGTACTCAAATGAACAATTAACTGAAATGGTTAATGATCTGTCAATGACAGATCCACAAAGTCTTAAACTCGTTTTGAGAAAAATTGTCGAAAAGCTCCCGAACGAACCAATTAAAACAATACCATTTATGCTTGGAAAGCTAATCGTCTTTAAAAGTTCCCTATCAAGAAACCCTAAGGACATTGAGCCGGGTGACATTATACAGGGTTTTTGGGGGGTAGAGTTTATTACCGCAAAATTCCTTGGTGGGAATGAAAATGAATTAACCAATTACAAAAAACTAACAATTACAACAGATGAAAATTAAATCAATATTAACACTCTCCTTTGCCTTAATCACGGCAATTGGTTTTGCACAAACACAAACTTTCCCTGGGCAAGTAAAGATCAAAAACATTCCTTTGGGATCTACAAATGATAGTGTCGTGGTTATTGGAGCCGATGGTTCACTTCGTCATGTTAAAGCGTCTTCTATGGTTGGGGCTTTTGTAGACAAAACTAGTACTCAAAGTATTGGAGGTTTAAAGACATTAACAAATGATCTTGTAATAGGGTCTAATATTTTTGGTAAAGGGCCAAGTACTGGAACGAGAAATCTAGTAATGGGGGAATCAGCAGGATTGGGAAATGTGAGTGCATCCAGAAACGTGATTATAGGATATGCAGGATTAGCGAGAAATACGGTTGGTGTGGGTAAACCTCAGTTGGATATCAAGCAGGAACAATGAGCGCAGTTAGGACAAGGGGGAGCCAAAATACTTACTTAGGGTATAGTGCTGGACAAACAATTGACGGTTCTACAACGCCCGCAGGTGATAATAATTTAATGCTTGGTGCTTATACAGGGTGGAATTGGGAAGGTAGTAACAGATTAGAGATTAATGCAGCAGGTTCCGGGGGGGGGACTCCATTAATATCTGGTGACTTTAGCTCTAGAACTTTAAATTTCGATGCTACAGGTAATACCGTGTTTAACGGTAGCGTGGCCCGGTAAAGATCCGGTTAGTGATATGGATTTTGTGAATAAAAGATTTTCAGCCAATGCCATTAATACGGCTTTAGGAAATTACGTAGATAAGTCCAACCAAGAAACAATAGGTGGTATTAAAACATTTACGAGTACGATAAAAGGTACGGCCATAAATTTAAGTAATTCCACATTTGATGCTAGTGGTAGTATTTTCGGTAACGGTCTATTATCTATGTCAGGCAATGGGAATTTTGGCGGGTCTGTGTCCTCACCGGTTGTTCCAACTACGGGAAACATGCTTACCAATAAAACTTATGTAGATGCTAAGACAGAATCTGGGACTTATGTGCCCGTAATAACTCAAACAAACGGAACCAATTTTGTTATTGGTGCTGTTGATGGAATGTATTCCCGTGTAGGAAATATAGTTAACGTAAGTGTGGCCATTACTTTAACTTCTTGGAGTAATGCAAACCAGAGTCTTTTTGGCATCACTTTACCTATAGCGACTATATATATCAAACATTTCGAGCGGATTGTATAGGGATTGCAGATTATGGAGGGGGTATGGTTAAAGCTTCAACAAACGTTTATAACAATACTGCGAATGTGGCGCGGGTAGCCCTTGATTTCCCAAATGCAACAGGCTCCGGTGGATATGTGTATTTACATTTTCAATACATAGTCAGATAGGACGCTAGACCTGTAACAATTTAATAAACTAAAATGGAAAAATTAATTGAATTACTCTTAGGCAACAATGATTGGCCAACTTTTGTAGCTGCAATGATATTCGCTCTAATTGGCGCGATTATATCTCTCAGGGTTAAGGCAAGCAAAAGGGATAAATTAAGTCCTGAGACACCTTATAAATTCTCATTGACATTCTTGGTGTGGGATAATCTTTTAAAGCTTCTTGCGAGCGCATTGCCTGTGTTTATCGGAATCCGTTTTTCATCTGCACTCTTCGGTCAGGAAGTAACAATGGTATCGGCATTATTTATTGGATATGGTAGTGACAGGTGATCACTAAGCTTGAATCATTGCAGGCTTTAGCGAGAGATAAAGACACTTTAATTAAATAACGATGGGAAAACTATTTACAGGCATAGATGCCTGGCTGAATTCAGCTAAAGATTTACCAAAGGAATTACAGGAGGCTATTCGGCACAATGGATTACTTGAAACAAAGGGAACAGGTAACAACGTAGATATCATGCGTTGGGCTGTACTCCTTGGTGTTATAGGTTGGTATCCAGCAGACAGTGTGCCGTGGTGCGGGCTCTTTAAGGCTATCTGTGCTTATCGTACTGGCTGGCTTAAGCTACCTGCTTCTAAATTGTTGTCATCATTGTGGTGGAGATCGTGGGGTATTAAAGTGGCTATTAAAGATGCAATGGTGGGTGATACAGCAATTAAAGAACGCGACGGTGGTGGTCACGTTACATACATCATTGGTGAAAATGACAAGTATTTCCGGTGTCTTGGTGGCAATCAGTCTGATTCTGTCTGCCCTACGGGATTCTTAAATCTGATATAACTGATGTTAGGCGTGCACCATTTAAATTACAGCCTTTAGGTGTTAAGAAGCATTATTATGCTAATTTAGATGGGTCTGCATCGAAGACAAAAGAAGATTAAAGCACACACCACATTAAAGAAGCTCCAATTCTAGCAGGTTGGGGCTTCGCTGTTTAATTACATTTCTTAATTTTGTGTATGGATAAATTCACAACAGAGGTAAATGGGAAGGATATTACGATTAGTCAGGTTAAAGGGCAACCTTATCTGTTTAATATAACCATTAAAGGAAGCTTCTTAGGCTATATAGATACAACAGATGATAAATCGCTACTGATTAATAGTATCGTGTCTCCTGTGGAAGAAAAAGAGTTGAGGTTGATAATAAAAGAAGCGCTTAAAAAGTAAAGTTTACTTAATAAGTCACAATGATATTGTGTCTACTAATTGTACTTAAAGATACAAAAACACATCCATATTCGCAAGTTTAAATGCAATAAAAGTAGTGTTTAAATAATGTTTAAATAGTGTTTTTATTGCATTTAAACTTGTTGTAAATAGGCGGTTTAAAGCGCTAACAAATAATCAAAATTGGAAATTTGGTTTTGAAAAACCGGAAATTTGGTTTTGGCGATTATAAAAACTAATAAAAAAAAATTCCTCTTATATATGTTTCTCTGAATATACTGCATTCATTTGCAGTGTATTAGAAACTATTTTCATTTTAATTTGTAATTGTTCTAAATAAGTGCTTATACTTGTAATATTATTTAAAATAATTCTAAATAGGTTTTTTAATGAGAATTGGTTTACTCCTGATTACAATATTTATATTCACTGCGACAATTAATGCTCAGAACAAAAGTTCGTTTAGTAAACAGAAAAAAGATACTACTACCAATGAACTGAAAGAAGTAGTTGTTACCGGTGAGTTCCAGCCACAATCTTTAAAGAATTCAGTTTACAGAACACATATAATTAACGCCGAACGTATTCGTCTGAAAGCAGCAGCAAATATTCAGCAGGTTTTAAATACAGAACTGGGATTCAGATTCTCCAATGACCTTACTTTGGGAACAACCGATGTGCAAATGATGGGTATGTCTGGTCGCAGTGTAAAGATATTATTGGATGGCGTACCAATGATTGACAGGGGGGATGCTCGTGAAAGTCTGGATCAAATAGATATTAATACTGTAGAACGTATTGAAATTGTAGAAGGGCCGCTTTCCGTTTCCTATGGCTCCGATGCACTTGTTGGGGTCATTAATGTAATCACTAAAAGAGCAGGTAAAGAAACTTTTAATATTAACGCAAGAATTCAGGAAGAAACGGCTGGAAAAGAATATTCCCCGTTTGGCAGGTCCGGAAAACACATGCAGCATTTAGGAGCTGGCTGGCAAAATAAGGGCTGGAGTGCACTTGTTGGACTTACCCGTGACGAATTTAATGGTTTTGATAGACCTGGACCTACTGTTTTACCTGATGATATCAGTGCAACCTATTGGAAACCGAAATTAAAATGGATGGCCAATGGAAAGCTTGGTTACAGAAATAATAATTTCAATATCTCTTATAGATTTGATTATCTGGATGAAACCATTAATAGTGAAGGTGGTTATCTGGTGAATGAAAATAAATCGCGCAGGCAGCAATATATCACCAACCGCTATGTTCATTTGTTGCAGGGAGATTATCGTTTGAATGATAAATTTCAGTTGAGCACTTCAATTTCTTATAATAACCTGAAACGGGCAACTCAAACAAAGCTGCATAATTTTGCCACAGGCCTGGATAGTTTGACTTCTGAGCCGGGTGATCAGGATGTCGCTAAATTTAATTCAGGAGCTTTCAGAACAGTAATGGTATATAAAATGTCTGATCAGATTTCCTTCCAGCCAGGAATAGAAATTAGTACTGATGTTGCGAGTGGGGCAAGGGTTCTGGGTAGGCCAAGAATCAATGATTATGCTTTTTTCATTTCTTCAGAAGTTAATTTAGCTAAAGGGGTCGTTATTCGTCCGGGTTTCAGGTTTATCAAAAATTCTATTTACGATGCGCCACCTGTTATTCCATCTCTGAATACCAAAATCAGTCTGACTGATAAACTGGATTTACGTCTGGGCTATGCCAGTGGTTTCCGTGCCCCGGCTTTACGGGAACTATTTTATGACTTTAGAGATTCTAATCATACGATTTTGGGGAATACGAATCTAAAAGCTGAACAATCTAATAATTATACCGCTTCTCTTTCTTTTTCCGGGATTGAAACCGCAGATTTTAGTTTGAAATCTGTACTTAGCGGATACTATAATAACATTAAAAACAGAATTGATTTTCAAGTTTCTGCAACAGATAATACCGTAACTACTTTAATTAATATAGATAAATTCAGAACTACTGCGGGTACTTTAGAGAATATTATGATTTGGAAAAATGTTCAGGCAACTGTTGGATTTTCTGTAATCGGTACTTATAATAAATTAAGTGAGGCTTTATCACAAGCAGGAGAGACACCCGAATTTGTCTGGTCACCAGAAGTGAATACAAATCTGGCTTATTATTTTCCCGGGCTGGGTGCAACTGCAAATCTTTCAGCAAAGTTTAATGGCACAAGAAGGAGCTACGAAAGCTATATGGATGGTAAGGTAGAAAAGGCAAGACTGGCAAAAATAGGTTCGTCTACCATTGTAGATCTGATGATGACAAAGAAATTATTTAAATCATTTAATCTGAATGCTGGTGTAAACAATCTGCTCGATATCACTACGCTAAGCAATACTTCTTTAAGTAGCGGAGGCGCACATGTTAGTACAGGTGCTCCCGTACCAATGGGTTATGGCCGTTCTTACGTAGTTGGGTTAAGTTTCAACTGGTCAAAAGATTAAACAATATTTATTAACTATATCATACACAAAATGAACAAATTTACTCAACTTATCACCTTACTATGTTTTGCAACGGCATTTACAGCCTGCAAAAAAGATAGTGATCCAATTATTGCAACTCCTGCTTCTACAGGAAGTAAGATTACGTTAAACGGGCTTATCGGTACAGAACCTGGTTCGTCTGCGGGAAACAGTGTTTTTGTAGATTTCAGTGCTGATAAACAAACTTCTGTAGCCCGTGCGTCATGGGACTTAGGTTTCTATTCAGGACCCGATTTTAAAGTAATCCTGAACAATACCGTTGGTGCAACTGCTATTGCATTAAATGAGACAGATTTAAGTAAGGTGACTGAGGCTGATACTGTTGCTTTGGCAAATGCAGGTACGCTGAGTCTGGGACAGGGGGCAGGTGGTTTCAATTATATAGATCCGATTGTGGGTGATCTCTCAACTTATCTGGCTGGTACAGTAATCAAAACAATTTCTGCAGCTGATGCAGATAACAAAGTTTATATTGTTAATCGCGGTGGTACAACAGGATGGCAAAAAATCCGTGTAATCCGTACAGGCACGGGATATACTTTACAATATGGTAAAATCTCTGATAAAACTTTCAAAAGCCTGAATGTTGCTAAAGATGGGGCTTTCAACTTTAAACATGTATCCTTTACTAATGGTGCTGTTGATGTTGAGCCAGCTAAAGCAAACTGGGATATCGAATGGACATTAGCAACTTACAAAGCTAATGAGACGATCCCTTATACTTTCTCTGATTTTGTACTGATCAATTTTGTTGGTGGGGTAACAGCTGCTGAGGTTCTCGTAGCAGATAGTAAAGTGAGTTTTGCTGATTTTGCAGAAGCGAACCTGTCAACGGTGAAGTTTGTTGGTAAAAGAGAAGTAATCGCTGGTAACTGGAGATCGACTGTTGATAAGCCTGTGGGCGTAAAAACAGATCGTTTCTACCTGGTTAAAGATGGTGCAGGTAATATCTATAAATTGAATTTTGTGAACTTCCATGCTAGTGATGGAGGGGTTCGCGGTAAACCGGTTATCGAATATAAACTGGTTAAAAAGGCATAAACTTGGTTAGTTTAGGTTGCGAAGGCGGCTTTCATGGATATGAAAGCGGCCTTTGGTTATTTAGTCAATTACAAAAAATAGAAAATATGAAACTTACTTTATTAGCAGCGATGGCGGTACTTAGCCTGGGTGCCTGTAATACAAACAAAGAAACAAAATCTGACGGTCTTGCTGACAGTATTAAAATTGTATCCTTAAGTGGCTCAATCAGCGAAGTGCTGGCTGGTGCTGGTTTAGAAAAAAACATTGTTGGTACAGATATTACCAGTAATTATCCAGTGGGCCTGAAAGCAAAACCAAAAGTAGGGCATAACAAGAATATCAATGCCGAAGGAATACTGGCTTTACAGCCTGACCTGGTTATCGGGATCAAAAAAGACTTTAGTCCTGCACTTGCAGCGCAGTTTAAAACTGCGGGTGTGAAACTTTTATTAGTTGATCAGGAATTTTCTGTAAAAGGGACGAAACAATTGATCCGTACGCTGACAGATAGTTTGCATGTAAGAACCAAAGGCGATTCTCTGATCAAAGTATTAGACGCTGATCTGGCAAAGGTCAAAATGGCTGCTAAGAAACCTAAAGTACTATTTATTTATGCAAGAGGTGCGGGAACGATGATGGTTGGCGGTACAGGTACGCAGGTAGAAAATGCGATTACACTGGCTGGTGGTCAGAATGCAGTAACTGAATTTGCTGATTATAAACCTTTAACTGCCGAGGCTTTAGTGAAAGCTAATCCAGATATTATCCTGCTGTTTGATTCAGGTTTACAAAGTTTAGGAGGCCCGGATGGCGTGTCTGAAATTCAGGGGATCAAAGAAACAAATGCAGGTAAAAATAAAAAAATAATCAGCATGGACGGAGAGTTGTTAGGCAGCTTTGGCCCACGTCTGGGAATTGCTATTCAGGAATTAGCTGCTAAAATAAATTGAGTAAAAAAACTAAACTGATTCTGTTATTACTGCTGTTTTTATTGCTTGCAGTTGTAATCCTGTCTTCCTGTATAGGAGCGGTAACGATTGCAATACCTGAATTTCTGTCGATCATCGCCTATAAAACCGGAATTTCGGATGCTGTGAATTTTAAACCACAACAGGCAGCAGTATTGATGAATATAAGATTACCAAGGGTGATTTTGGGAGTGTTAATTGGCGCGGGACTCGGTATTTCGGGCGCAGCTATACAAGGACTGTTTAGAAATCCATTGGCAGAACCAGGATTGATAGGTATATCGGCTGGTGCTACTTTATTTGCGGTAATAGTGATTGTATTAGAAGTGGGGCTTTTTTCAAAATTAAACGGGATTATTGGTTTTTATGCCATTTCTCTGGCTGCTTTTTTTGGGGCTTGTTTGACTACATTTCTCGTTTATAGAATGTCTTCGCGTCATGGTAAAACTGAAGTTGCTACCTTGTTGTTATCAGGCATTGCGATTAATTCTTTAGCGGCAGGTTTTGTGGGGTTATTAACGTATATGGCTACTAATGAGCAATTGCCAGCGATTACTTTCTGGAGTCTGGGGGCAGTCTTGGAGGTGCAAGCTGGGAAACTGTAAGCGGGCTGTTACCGTTTATTATTATACCTGTCATTATTCTTCCATTTCTTGCTAAATCCTTAAATGCGTTGGCATTGGGTGACGCACAGGCATTGCATATGGGAATCAATGTGGTTACAATGAAAAGGATCATCATCATATTAGCTACTATGGCAGTTGGCGCTTCAGTCGCTGTGGCAGGAATAATCGGGTTTATCGGGCTGATTATCCCTCATATTTTGAGGATGACTTTTACCTCGGATAACCGGTTGATTATCCCGGGATCTGCTATTCTGGGGGCTGCTTTATTAACAGCCGCAGACATGGCAGCCAGAACTATAGTTGCCCCGGCAGAATTGCCTATTGGTATTCTGACAGCCCTGATAGGGACACCTGTATTTATGTACATCATTGTTACCGAACGAAATAAAAATAAATTATAAGTTATGATCCAGGTGAAAAATATCACTTATCAAATAGGGAAGAAGGAACTGTCAAAGACTTGAGCTTTGAAGTGAAGTCCGGTGAATTACTAGCTGTGCTTGGTGCTAACGGGGCAGGGAAAAGCACACTGATGAAATTGCTCTGCAGAGAAATTTCGCCTGTTTATGGTAATATTCTATTGCGTGGACAAGAGCTGAAACAATATAAGCTGCCTGAACTGGCAAAGCGACGTGCGGTACTTGCTCAACAGCATACAATTTCCATTTCTTTTATCGTAAATGAACTGGTTATGATGGGCAGATATCCTCATTTTGAACATCAGCCTGGCCCGCATGATATGGAAATAGTGAAAAAGGTGATGGAAGAAACGGGAATTACCCATCTTTCGGGCAGAGATTATAATACGCTTTCAGGAGGGGAACAGCAACGCGTGCAACTATCACGTGTACTGGCTCAGATTTATGATTGTCCGGATGCATGTCTGTTTTTAGATGAACCTACAAATGGTTTGGATCTGCTTTATCAGCAGCAGGTTATGGAGCTGGCGCGCAGGCTTGCTGACAGGGGGTATTGTGTAATCTGTATCTTACATGATATCAATTTTGCCTCTCGTTTTGCAGATAAGATATTGATGCTGAAAGATGGGCAAAAGGTAGCCATGGGAACACCCTTAGAAGTAATTAATTGTGAGAATATACATGAAACCTTCAGTATTAACGTTAAGTTAATGGCTTGTGAAGGATATAATTGTCCGCTGGTTATTCCAGCAACTATACAAACATAAAATTTAGTATTAATGGAAAAAGTAATAGAATTAAAAAGTCAATGGGAAGCTTTCAAAACAGAAAATCCTAAAGTAAGAATAAGAGATGCTGCTAAACAATTAGATACAACTGAAGCAGAATTACTGGCTACTTCTATTGGTGAAACGGTTACCCGTTTGACTAATGATTTTCAGGATATTCTGAAAGCGGTAGAATCATTAGGTAAAGTAATGGCCTTAACACGTAATGACTATTGTGTACATGAACGTAAAGGAGTTTATAAAAAAATGTGACATTTTCGGGTCCAATGGGACTTGCTGTAAATCCGGATATTGATTTAAGGTTGTTTATGATGCAATGGTCTTCTGCTTTCGCAGTAGATGAAAATGGCAGAAAGAGCTTGCAGTTTTTTGGTAAAGACGGTGAAGCTATTCACAAGATTTATCTGGTAGAAACAAGTGATGTGCAAGCCTATGATACATTGGTAAATACGTTTATAGCACATGATCAAAATGCAGTTTTAGTTATCAATAAAGATAAAAAGATAGTAGAAGAAAAACCGGATGCAGAAATTGATGCCGCAGGTTTTAAAGATACCTGGTTATCTTTAAAGGATACACATGATTTTCATGGTATGCTGAGGAAATTTGGTGTCACCAGAACACAAGGTTTACGTCTTGCTCCAGAAGGTCATGCAGTGAGCATCACTAAAGAATCTTTGAAATCGGTTATTGAAAAAGCTTCTGAAATTGATTTGGAAATTATGGTGTTTACCGGAAGTGCAGGTTGTATACAAATTCATACTGGTCTGGTTAAGAATTTATTGCAGACCGGGCCATGGTTTAATGTGCTGGACCCTGATTTTAATATGCATTTGCGTGAAGATGCAATTGCCTCGGTATGGTTAGTTAAAAAGCCTACGGCAGATGGTATTGTAACCAGTATTGAAGTTTTTGATCAGTTTGGTGAGATCATTGTTCAGTTCTTTGGTAAGCGTAAACCAGGTATCCCTGAAAACGAACACTGGAGATTAATGGTGAATGAAACAGCTGTTATTTCTAAATAAGATTCTCGATTTTTTGTTGCTATAAAATGAGTTTATACCAGGAAGCCTGGCCGTTATGGCCGGGCTTTTCTGATTTGTGGCCTTCTGTTTTTTTAACTAATTTTAGCAGCATACGGCGCCGCTCATTTACATTTTTAATCTTTACATCTTGGACAAGCAATCAATTGATAAAAAGGATCTTGAAAAACAGATCGCAGCCAGAGAGGCAGTTAAATTTATTAAAATGATATCGTTGGGTTAGGTACAGGTTCTACAGCATTTTTTGCGATTCAGGAAATAGCTCTGTTAGTAAAAAATGGTTTGAAAATTAAAGGAGTACCTACCTCAGAACATACAGCAACATTGGCTGTTTCGCTGAGTATAGAATTGTTACCTATGGAACAGGTTAAAGCTATTGATATCACTATAGATGGGGCTGATGAATTTGATACAGAATTAAACCTGGTTAAAGGTGGTGGTGGTGCATTATTCAGAGAAAAAATTGTAGCCTCGCTGACTAAAAATGAAATTATAATCGCAGATTCAGGCAAATTGGTTACTCAGCTGGGCAAATTTAAAGTCCCAATTGAAGTAGTGCCTCTTGCGCTTAATTATGTATTGCAGCAGCTGGCTAAATTAAATGGTAAAGGAGAGGTCAGAATGAAAGATAATAAACCGTTTATCACTGATAATCATAATATTATTGTCGATGCAGACTTTGGACTGATCAATGACAATGACGCGGCTGGATTATCAGAACGTTTAAACAGGATAGAAGGAATTTTAGCGCATGGACTGTTTGTGCAGCTTACTTCGAAAGTAATTATGGGAAAAGGAACCGAAACTATTATATATGCTAAAAATTAATCTTGATCCTTTTCCTGTATTGGAATCGGAGCGTTTAATATTAAGAAGAATTACTCCTGCAGACGTGGATGAAGTATTTGCAATAAGATCTGATAAAGAGATTATGAAATACATTCCAAGGCCTCTTGCAAAAACCAAAGAGGATGCACTTGATCATATCAAAGTGGTCGATAAGGGGATTGAAGAAAACAACTTTATCAATTGGGGGATTTCATTTAAAGATGATCCAAAGTTATTAGGGATGATCTGTCTGATCAGAATGCAGCCTGAAAACTACAGATCAGAAACTGGTTATATTCTTCATCCTGATTATCATGGAAAAGGAATTATCAATGAAGCATTAGGGACTGTGATTGATTATGCATTTAATTTAATGTATTGAAAAAATTCCATTCGCTTGAAGCAGTAATTGACCCGGACAATTATGCGTCTGAAAAGGTGTTAATCAAACATGGCTTTGTGAAAGAAGGTCATTTTAAAGAAAACAGCTTCTTTGATGGCAAATTTCTTGATGCTGTTATTTATTCGCTGATTAACAGGTAGAGCTATGTCAGCCTAAAATTTCTAAATCTATAATTATGATATAAATCGTATATTTGTATCATAATTATAATGCTATGGTAAATCTCGAATGGTACAGGACTTTTAAAGCTATTTATGAAACTGGGACCTTAACAGGAGCTGCAGAAGCACTTTTTGTTTCTCAGCCGGGGGTAAGTTTACATTTAAGCTCTTTAGAATCTTATGTAGGATATAAACTTTTTGACAGGACTTCCAGAAAAATGGTTCCTACAGAACGGGGTAAAGTCATGTATAATTTTGTGCTGGAAGCTTTACTTAAACTGGAGGAAGCTGAGAAGCATTTTCACCGGAGTACCGAAAAAAAAACCTACATTAAGTTTAGGAATGTGTTTTGAAACATTCCAGCTGATGCTTGAACCTTATTTATCAAGTTTATCATTTAATGTGATTGTGAAATTCGGTGATTATCCGCAAATGCTGAATGATCTGGATAACGGAATTCTGGATATGGTTATTACGCCTCATATGGAGAGTACCATGAAGAATATTGCCTATAAGCCTTTTTCAAAAGAGAGAATTGTGCTGGTAGCAGGATCAAAAAATGATACAGCAGATTTTGACCTGATACATAAAAATGGAGATTTGAAAGGTATGCAGGAATGGCTGAAACACCAGATCTGGTACGGTACGTCTGGTGATATGGAGCATCTGATGAAGTTCTGGCATTATAATTTTAATAAAAGACTGGATTTTAAACCTAACTATATTGTTCCCAATATGAGCTCTATCGTCAGGTGTATCAAAGGAATGAAAGGCTTTGCGGTATTGCCAGACTTTTTATGCAGAAACGAAATCCTTATGGCAGTGTAAAATTAATCTGGGAAGGAAGTAAAGTGATGGAAAATACGCTTCATTTCGCTATGCGGAAAAAAACAATTTATGCTGCGGAAATAAAAACTATCCAGGACATTTTTGAAAAAGAGATGGTACCGCTGGAAAATGAGACGGGTACGCTGGTTGCCTGATTATCGTCATCAATCATAAAGTAAGGAAAACAAATAGAGACATTTGCCCCATTTTTCAATTTGTTTCCCTGAATGCAGCATAAAAACTTACCTTTGTATCCAGGAAATCACCTTGTAAGTGATTCGGTACTAAAATTCATTAAATTCACATATAAATCATAGTTGTAGATGATTAACATTACACTTCCGGATGGCTCAGTACGTCCATATGAAAAGGGAACAAGTGCCCACCAGATTGCGTTATCGATATCTGAAGGTCTTGCCCGTAACGTTTTAGCAGCCGAAGTTAACGGCGAAGTCTGGGATTCTTCCAGGCCTATTGAAAAAGATTCAGCAGTTAAATTATTAACCTGGAATGATACAGCTGGTAAAGCTACCTTCTGGCACTCTTCTGCTCACATTATGGCTGAAGCTCTGGAAGCATTATATCCAGGCACTAAATTCGGTATTGGCCCTGCTATTGAAACAGGATTCTATTATGATGTTGATTTTGGAGATCAGGAATTTTCATCAGATCACTTTAAAGCGATAGAAACCAAGTTCATGGAACTTGCAAAACAAAAAGAAGTTTTTGTAAGGGAAAATGTTTCTAAAGCAGATGCGGTTGCTTATTTTACTGAAAAGGATGATGAGTATAAATTAGACCTTTTGCAGGGACTTGAAGATGGTAAAATCACTTTCTATAAACAAGGTGAGTTTACTGATTTATGTCGTGGCCCTCATCTTCCGAATACAGGTTTTATCAAAGCTGTAAAGTTAATGAACGTTGCAGGTGCATACTGGAGAGGTGATGAAACTAAAAAACAATTAACCCGTATTTATGGGGTTACTTTCCTAAAGCAAGTGAATTAACAGAATATCTGTTGATGATCGAGGAAGCTAAAAGACGCGACCATAGAAAATTAGGAAAAGAACTTGAATTATTTGCTTTCTCAGAAAAAGTGGGGATGGGTTTACCATTATGGTTACCTAAAGGAACTGCTTTGCGTGAACGTTTGGTTAACTTCTTGACTAAAGCACAAGGAAAAGCAGGATACGAACAGGTAATTACACCACATATCGGTCATAAAAATCTTTACGTAACTTCTGGTCACTGGGATAAATATGGTGCAGATTCTTTTCAGGGTATAAAAACACCTCAGGAAGGGGAGGAGTTCATGCTAAAACCAATGAACTGCCCGCATCACTGTGAAATATATAAAGTTAAACCACGTTCTTATAAAGATCTTCCACTGCGTTTGGCAGAATTCGGTACTGTTTACCGTTATGAGCAAAGTGGTGAGTTACATGGTTTAACAAGAGTTCGTGGGTTTACTCAGGATGATGCGCATTTTTCTGTCGTCCGGACCAGGTGAAAGATGAATTCATGAAGGTGATTGATCTGGTATTGTATGTGTTTAAGTCTTTAGGATTTGAGAGTTACACTGCCCAGATTTCATTAAGAGATCCGGAAAACAAATCGAAATATATTGGTACTGATGAAAACTGGAAGCTTGCTGAGGATGCAATTGTTGAAGCTGCAGCCGAAAAAGGTTTAAATACAGTAACAGAATATGGCGAAGCTGCATTTTATGGCCCGAAACTGGATTTCATGGTGAAAGATGCTTTAGGTAGAAAATGGCAGCTGGGAACTATCCAGGTAGATTATAATTTACCTGAAAGATTTGAACTGGAATATACTGGAAGCGATAACCAGAAACACAGACCTGTAATGATCCATCGTGCTCCATTTGGTTCTTTGGAGCGTTTTATAGCAGTTTTGATTGAACATTGTGCTGGAAATTTCCCATTATGGCTTTCTCCTGAACAATTTATAATCCTTCCTATTTCAGAAAAGTATGTATGAAGAATATGCTAAAAAAGTTTCAGATGAACTAAATAATTCCGATATTCGCGGTTTGATTGACTTTCGTGATGAGAAAATCGGAAGGAAAATCAGGGACGCTGAGGTGAAAAAAACTCCTTATATGCTGATTATCGGAGAGAAGGAAATGGCAGAAGGCAAGGTATCAGTAAGGAAGCATGGAGAAGGAGATTTAGGAGAAATGACTATCCAGGCGTTCAGTGAATTATTAATTAAAGAAATAACAGTTTAAATAGTATATAAATTTGGCATTAGGCAGACCAGGATTTAATAGGGGACCACGTCCTCCTTTTAAAAAAAAAAAGAAGCAGAACATAATATTAATCAGTTTATCAGAGCCCAGGAGGTTAGATTAGCTGGCGATAATGTTGAACCAGGGATTTATCCTTTGGCAAAAGCTTTAGCCCTTGCCGATGAACTGGAGTTGGACCTGGTAGAAATATCACCAAACGCAGTTCCACCGGTTTGTAGAATAATCGATTACAGCAAATTTGTTTACGAACAAAAGAAAAAGCAGAAAGAGATTAAGGCGAATGCTAAACAAACCATTATTAAGGAGATCCGTTTTGGACCTAACACTAATGATCATGATTTCCAGTTCAAACTGAAACATGCAGTTAGTTTCCTTGAAAATGGAGAGAAAGTTAGAGCATATGTGCATTTCAAAGGTAGAGCGATCGTTTATAAAGAGCAGGGAGAGATCTTATTGCTTAAGTTCGCACAAGCTTTGGAAGACATAGGAAAGGTTGAACTTTTACCTAAATTAGAAGGTAAACGTATGTTCCTTACACTGGCTCCAAAAGTTGCAAAAAAAAAAATAAATAAATTACATAAATAAGAACAGGTTATGCCAAAAATGAAAACCAATTCCAGTGCTAAAAAGCGTTTTTCGCTTACTGGAACCGGTAAAATCGCAAGAAAAAACGCATACAAAAGTCACATTTTAACAAAAATGTCTACTAAACGTAAGCGTAATTTGGGTCACACCTCAATGGTGTCAGCTGCTGATATGGGCAACGTTAAGCGTATGCTTGCTATCGGTAAATAATTAAATTTTTTAACCAGGTACCCGGTAGTAAGTTTGCTGAAATACGCAACACCGTTTATCAAAAAACAACAACACTATGCCACGTTCGGTAAACGCAGTAGCTTCGAGAAGAAGACGGAAAAAAGTCCTTAATATGGCCAAAGGCTATTGGGGATCAAGAAGTAAAGTATTCACTGTAGCAAAAAATACGGTTGAGAAAGGTTTGCAGTATGCATACCGTGACCGTAAAGTTAAGAAAAGAGAATTCCGCGGTTTGTGGATTCAACGTATTAACGCTGGTGCGCGTCAGTATGGAATTTCTTACTCTCAATTCATTGGTAAATTAGCAGCTAAAAACATTGGTTTAAACCGTAAGGTTTTAGCTGACTTAGCTATGAATCATCCAGAAGCTTTCAAAGCAGTAATTGATACAGTTAAATAGAAATATATAACATCAACAAAAAAGGGAGCAATTTGCTCCCTTTTTTTATGCTTAAAATATTGGGGCCTGAGCCCCGTTCTTATTCTTGTACTTTATCAGCAGGTTTAGATCCTTTGTGATTATCTTTTCTTTCCTGCATTCTGGCTTTCTTTGCGGTACGCAAATCTTCCAGTTTTTTCTTTTGATCAACGGTTAATACCTGGTCGATCTTAGCATCAGTTTCTTTCTTTGAAGCGACATGCTGATCTTTTTTTGCTTTCCTGTCTGCACTGCTTTGTTTGTGCCAGGCTTCACTCTGCTTGTACTTGTCAAGTTCTACCGCATAAATTTTTTGTTTCTGATCGGTAGTCAGTGTAAGTGTTTTTTCCAGTTTGGCAGTGCTTTTCTCTGCTTTCTGTTCTGCAGTCATTTTTTGTTTGCCTGCGGTTTGCGCATAACTGGAAGTCAATCCGATTATTGCTATGGCTAATGTTAAAACGATTGTTTTCATAAGGATATAATTGTTTTTTAGCGCGGATGATGAAGCTATCATGTGCTACCCGGTTTTGTTCATTTCGCTTTGTGTTCTGCTGCACATGATGGTTTCATTTGTATGTTGTTTTAAAGCATAGAGTGAAAAATAGAGAAAGGGTTTAAAAGCAATTTATTTTTTATTCATTAACAGTTTAGTTCTTGTTCATCTGCGAGATTGATTTCTGCATTTGGGACATCATGTTAGTCAGGGTTTCCATGGTAGGTTCTGGTGTGGCATCAGGTAACGTAGAGCTGATATAAGCCTTTGCTTTCCAGATTTCAAGTATATCTTCAGCAGGAACATTATAAGGGTCGTACATCTTATTATCAGAGATCAGTTTCAATTCTTTGTTCTCTTTGAAACGATTTCCTGCACGTTTATAGACCACACCTTCATTTTTACTGACGATGATATAGGTTTCTCCTGTTTTAACATCATTCCAGTTGTCCATATATTCACCGATAATTATACTTCCCGGTTGAATAGGGAGCATAGAATCCCCAACAATTTCAAAAGCTCTGAAAGTACCATGTTTTAATGCCGGCAGGGGCAATTGGAACTTAGGGAGATCTTTGATGTATTCAGGATCAGAAAAGCCATTAAGATAACCTGCACTGGCTTTTACCGGAACCATCTCGATATTTTCATTATCACTCTGGTCAACTGAAATACTTAGTATCCTCAAATTAGAACCCTGGCTTTTTAATTTAGGTTTCCAGTTATCATTGATGATTTCGTTAATAAATTCATCCATGGTTAGTTCGTAATGTTCTGCTATTTTTTTTAGCAAATCATATTTAGGTTCTGCACGGTCTTCTTCGTATGCTCCAACCAGTGATCTTTTAATTCCCATCAAATCAGCAAATTGCTGTTGTGTATGGCCTTTTTTCTTTCTTAAGTATTTGAGGTTTACGGAAATATTCGACATAAAATAAAAGATTAAAAATAATTTGTTTTTACTAAAATTGTTAGTATTATTGTACCAATAAAGTTAGTGATATTTATTCGCACTGCAAATATATATACTAATTTAATTAGTGGTAATAATTTAAACTACAAGCAATGAGAAAATTTGTCTACATCGTGACCGATAGAAACCGTACTAGTTTACATGTTGGAATGAGCGCTGATTTAATTAAGACGCTTGATTTTTATAAACAAATGCCCAGCCTGTTTTTTGACAGCGGACAGCAACTTACCCGACTGGTTTATTTTGAAGAATTCAAAACAGAAACGCAGGCACTCAGTCGTTTTAAACTGATCAGCAGATTTACCAGAATGCAGAAAGAACGTTTGGTGCGTTCCTGTAACCCGGACTGGGTTGATCTGACTATCGGTCTTGACTTTGAGCATATCACTATGAGCAGGCCATTATCCACGCAGGTGAAGATGTCTTTGAGCATTATGTCTTAGCCTTAAAGACTTTATATTTTAAGAAAAAAAACTGTGCTATTAAAAATAGAGATCTGAAGCTATTCAGGAACAGAAATTTGTTGACGGTATGGAAAATAAAGAAATACAATACGCATTTTTAGTCTGATCAGACAGATACTTCCGGATTTCCCTGAGTTATACAGAGAAATGGAACAGTTCAAAAATAACCTGTTAAGCCGTGATACGTAAAAAGGTCAGCAAGAATTATATCCGGCTGACCTTTTTGCATAATATTCATGGAGGCTATTTAGCTTTACCCTCGTTCTTTATCTTCTCTTCGTCCTTTTTTTTTTTCTTCTTCTCTTTTCTTATCCTTTTCTTCCTGACGTTTTTTTTTTTCTTTTCAATTCTCTTTCTTCTTTTCTTGTTAACGGTACAGCTGGTACAAGTTGTTTGAGAGCTGGCTCAGGATTTTTTTTGAGTCTCACTTTTTACTTCATCCTGTTTTTCTAAGGGTTTATCACCGTCTAATGGAACGGCCGCGTGTAGAGAATCTGTAGCTACGCTATCTGTTTTAGCGGTGTCTACAGCATAAACAGGAGTAGGACAATTATAGTTTCTTGTAATCGGAACAGTTGCTTTCGGAAATGGGCCATAAGTATAACCGGTACTTTTATCATGATATACTTTTTCCATAAACTTAGCAAAAATTGGTAAAGCTGTACGTGAACCTTCACCAGTTTCACCATTCTTAAAGTGTGCAGAACGTTCATCACAACCTACCCAAACACCAGTTACCAGGTCTTTTGTGATTCCCATATACCAGGCATCTACATAGTCTGAAGATGTTCCTGTTTTACCACCAATCTGGTTGTTTTCTTTCCAAAGATCCCATTCCCATAATGCTCTTGATGTTCCGCCTGGTTCATCCATTCCACCTCTGAACATATAAAGCATTAACCAGGCAATTTCTTCTGAAAGTTTTTTTTTTAGTTTTAGCTACGAAGTCTTCCAGAACGTTACCATCCTGGTCAGTGATCTTTTCGACTAAAATAGGATCAGTTCTTACTCCTTTGTTAAGGAATGTACCGTAAGCTCTTACCATTTCAAATACTGAAACGTCATTAGGACTAAAACTTACGGAAGGGACAGATTCTAAATGACTATCAATACCACATTCGTGAGCCCATTTAACAACATTTTCCCAACCTACTTTTTCTGTTACCTGTGCGGTGATTGTATTGATAGAACGGCCCATTGCAGCACGCAGAGAAGTTTCCCGGTAACTATTTTGCCAGTTGGCATTTCTAGGCTCCCAATATTCTGTTTTACCTTTTTCTTCGTATTTGATCTTAACGGGTTTGTCTATAAAGGTGTCACAAGGGCCCATACCGCTTTCAAAGGCAGCCAGATAAGCAAAAGGCTTAAAAGTAGATCCAGCCTGACGCTTAGACTGATTTACGTGATCGTATTTAAAGAACTTATGATCTAAGCCACCTACCCAGACTTTAATTTTACCGTTAAAAGGATCCAGGGTCATCATACCGGTATTCATAATTTTACCGTAATAACGGATAGAATCCAGTGTAGAAAAGAGTGTATCGCGATCACCCTTATAAGTGAAGATTTTCATCATCTTCTTCTTATTAAAATAAGCGGTTACCGAATCAGGTTTGTTCGGATATTTTTTCTCAAGCATGGCATAAATCGGAAGATTTTTCATTGCCCGGCCAGGATAATCAACTTTCTTTTTCTCTGAATCCTGCCATGGATCTTCTTTTCCCCATACACTGTAGAATCTTCGCTGAACCACTTTCATTTGTTCTGCAACAGCTTCTTCTGCATATTTTTGCAGTTTGGAATCAATTGTAGTATAGATTTTCAGACCATCTTCGTATAAGTCATACCCATTTTTATCGCACCAGTTCTCCAGGTATTTAGCTACTGCGGCTCTCAGGTATGAATCTCCATCACTGCCTTCATCTTCTCTTCCTTCTTTAAGTTTAACTGGCGTGTTTTTATAAGTTGTAAGTTCAGTAGCGGTAATATAACCGTACTTATTCATTTGTGATAAAGAAACGTTTCTTCGTTCTAAAGCTCTTTCAGGATAACGTACAGGATTATAAGTTGTCGTTCCCTTCAGCATACCCACTAATAGGGCAGATTCTGGTACGCTCAGTGAATCCGTTTGTTTATCAAAATATACCCTTGCCGCAGTTTTTATTCCATAAGCGTTGTTACCGAATGAAACTGTATTAAGATACATGGTGATGATATCATTTTTAGAATAGTTGGATTCCAGTTTTACAGCTGTCATCCATTCTTTTAATTTAGAAACGATAGTTCTGATCACCGGAATGTGTTTAATAAAGCCCTGTGATTTGTTATACCGTGTGCGGTACATGTTTTTGGCCAGCTGCTGGGTAATTGTACTTGCACCTCGTTTATCGCCCGTGGCCGTTGAAATTCCGCTTGATAACAGAGACCTGAAGTCAATACCCATGTGTTTATAGAAACGAACATCTTCTGTTGCGACCAATGCATTGATTACACTAGGAGAGATCTGTTTGTAAACAACCGGAGTACGGTTCTCTTTGTAATATCTGCCAATCAGTTTTCCATCTGAAGTGTATAATTCAGAGCCTACACTTTGCGTAGGCATTTTTATATCCTTGTAAGAAGGTGAGTAGCCAAAAAGCCACAGGAAATTTAATTGAAGTGCGCAAAAGAAAATGATGATACAGAAAATAAATACAGAGAAATAACGCAGGTATTTATTATGGATCTCTTTAAACATACGATATGGTCAAAAATTAGTAAAACAGTATAAGTTAATTCTTATTAGAATCTGTTTGAATTTATAAGGTAAAAATATTCAGCTATCAAATATAGGTGGTAATCTATTTCCTGTCTAAATTCAAAAAGGTTCAAAGAACATTATGTGCAAATTAACGTAAATAAATCACTAAAATTTTTGTCATTATAAAATACGTTGTCGTTATTGGGGTGTATGTACCATCAGTGATCTGATTCTCCTTGATTATCAGGCCTTTTTTTTGAATTAAAATTGGCTGGAAGCGGATATCCCTGATAGTATTTAATATATGTAAAACCTGAATTGGCATATTTTGTGCTGATCACCACAATCAATACTATCCTATCATTATCAATTATCCATGAGTAAAGAAACCGAACGCTTTTTAGCACCCGCAGGACAAAAAATAAAATTGAAAGATTATAGTACCCATTTTGATGGCGATCTGGGTAAAAAGGTTGGAAAGGCAACGCTTGCTTCTATTAAGGAGAAGCTGAGTAATTATCAGGAAACCTTATATGCTGAAAATTCACATTCTGTGCTGATCATTTTTCAGGCCATGGATGCTGCTGGAAAGGATAGTGCGATTTCACATGTGATGTCTGGCTTAAATCCTCAGGGCTGCCAGGTATATAGTTTTAAAACACCTAATGCCAGTGAGTATGCACATGATTTTTTATGGAGACATTATATCGCCCTGCCCCAGAGAGGAAGGATTGGTATCCATAACAGGTCACATTATGAAAATGTGCTGGTTTGTAAAGTTCATCCGGAATATGTACTGAATGAAAGAATCCCCGGATATGATGAAGTCAAAAATAGATAAAAACTTCTGGAAAGCGCGATATGAAAGTATCCGTAATTTTGAACAGCAGCTCACTGAAAGCGGAACAGTAATCCTCAAGTTTTTTCTCTATGTTTCTGAAGAAGAGCAAAAAGTTCGTTTTCTGGATAGAATCAATGATCCTTCAAAGAACTGGAAGTTCTCGTCCGGGGATATTGCAGAAAGAGCGTTGTGGAAAGATTATATGACTGCTTACGAAGATGCAATTACAGAAACTTCAACTGAAAATGCACCGTGGTACATTATTCCGGCAGATAAAAAATGGTTTGCGCGTTTAACAATCAGCCAGATTCTGGAAGAAACCTTCAAAGAGATGAAACTTAAATATCCTGTATTGCCGGAAGAGGAAATGGCTAAATTGGAAGAGTATAAGAAACAATTAATGGGTGAAGATTAAAACTGTTTAAAATTAAACAGCTTCTTTAATTCTATGTCGTTTATTTTAATAACTTTGCGTTGCTTTTGGTTCTTGATCTTATCGATCAGGATTAAAAGGGAATATGGTGTAAATCCATAACTGTCCCGCAGCTGTAAGCTCTGTAACGGAATTCATATCCAGCCACTCAGATAATATATTATGGGGAAGGCGTGAACCTCCGGGAGTAAGTCAGAAGACCTGCCTCTAGCATTATAATTTCATAGCTTTCGGGGATTGAAGCTAGGGGTGAGTGCTTTTTATTGACGTAATCATTTCCTTAATCTGCTGTTTGCTGTGGGTAACCCTCACAACAAAATGACCAAAAGAAAATTTGCCTATGGTGGCATCTATAGTTCTTTTTTCGGCTTTTCTGCTATCTTATGGCTAGGGGTTTTTGTGCCCTTTAGTTCTTCTGCGCAAACCGATTCTGTTAAAAAGGCGAAAGAGCTTAAAGAAGTTTCTATTCGTGCAATTAAACTGGGCAAAAGACAGCTTTCAGCTTCTCCTTTACAGATTTTATCGGGTAAGGACCTCGAAAGAAATAGTAGCTTATCTGTCTGTTGCTGATGCGATCCGTTTTTTTTCTGGCGTGCAATTGAAGGATTATGGAGGGATTGGCGGCCTCAAAACTATTAATGTAAGGAGTATGGGAACTAACCATACTGCCGTATTTTATGATGGTGTACAGTTAGGGAATGCGCAAAACGGACAAGTCGATCTTGGAAAATTCTCTTTAGATAATATTGATGAAATAGAACTTTACAATGGACAGAAGAGTACCATTTTCCAATCTGCCAGAGGTTTTGCTTCCGGAAGCTCCATTTATCTTAATGCCAAACAGCCTGAATTCGAAAACGGACAAACCGATCATATCAAAGCCGCTGTTAAAACAGGTTCATTTGGGCTGATTAATCCAACCTTATTATGGCAGCATAAAATCAGCGATGCGGTTTCGGCCTCTGTCAGTACAGAATATAAAAATGCTAACGGCAGATATAAGTTTCATTATACTAATGGTGTGTATGATTCTGTATTTGTACGGAAAAATGCAGACATAGAAACAATGCGGATAGAAGCTGGACTGAATGGTAAGTTGCCGGACAGCAGTACCTGGACGGCCAGGGTTTATTTTTACAAAGATCACCAGGGGTTGCCCGGAGCTATTGTAAACAATGTCTATGACTTTAGCCAGCGGTTATGGAACGAGAACTTCTTTGCACAAACTACTTATAAAAAAGAAGCCGGAAGGTATAACCTGATGGTAGCAGCAAAGTTTGCAAATGACTATTCAAGGTATCTGAATCCTGATTATGTGAAAGAGACCGGGCTTCTAAATAATGTCTATAAACAGCGGGAGCTTTATTTGTCAGTTGCCAACCGATATAAAATCAATTCATTCTGGGATATTGTGTTGTCTGGTGATTATCAACGTAATACGCTGGATGCCAATCTTGAGCGGTTTCCTTATCCTACGAGAAATGCCTTTCTGACTGCACTGGCTACACAAATTCACTTTGATAGAATTGATATACAGGCTAATTTATTAAATACTTATGTAAATGATAAGGTAGAACAATATTATTCTGCCGGAAACAAACATATGCTTTCACCGACGGTGATGGTTTCCTGGCAACCTTTTAATCAGAAAGAATTCCGGATACGAAGTTTTTCTATAAGAACATTTTCCGGATGCCTACTTTTAATGATTTATATTATACCCAGATCGGTAATACATTCCTCAGACCAGAATACACAAAACAGTATGATTTAGGATTGACTTATATCAGGGCGTTTGAAGGCAAACTGCTTCAACAGGTTTCTGTTCAGACAGATGCTTATTATAATACCGTAAAAGATAAGATTGTCGCTGTGCCGGGAGCCAACCTGTTCCGCTGGAGCATGCAGAATATTGGCCGTGTAGAGATTAAAGGATTGGATGTGAATGTACAGACGGCCTGGAAGATCACAAATGATCTCCTTTTGAATACAGGACTTACCTATACCTATCAGCAGGCACTGAACGTGACCGATGTCAAACTAAATTACAGAAATCAGATCCTTATATCCCATTAAACAGCGGCTCTTTTCTGCTGGGTGCAGACTGGAAAAACTTTGCGATGAACTATAGCTATATCTATACCAGTGAGCGATATGATCAAAGTGCTAATAATAATAAAAATTATGTACCAGCCTGGTATACTCATGACATTGCATTTCACTATACAAAGACATTAAATAAACAGCGTTTCAGGCTTTCAGCAGAAGTAAATAATCTGTTGAACCAGTATTACGATGTGATCACCAATTTTCCAATGCCGGGTCGTTCTTACCGGTTCACCTTAGCATATTCTTATTAAACCAAATTATAAAAAAATGAAAAAGCAAACCGCTTATTGTTTATCACTGGTCGTTTTGGCAACAGTATCCCTGTTTTCCTGCAGGAAGGATCCACAACTGATTCTTGAAGATGAAATCGTTGTGCCGCCTGGCCCGTCAACACCTGTAAAAGGTTTTTACCTGGTTAATGAAGGTAACATGAATATGAATAGAGCTTCATTAGACTTCATGGATTTACAAACCGGTATTTACCGCAGAAATATCTATAATCAAGCTAATCCGACAGTTGTTAAGGGGCTGGGAGATGTAGGTAACGATGTCGGTGTATATGGTTCGAAATTATATGTAGTAGTTAATATCTCTAATAAAGTAGAAGTTATGGATGTTAAAACAGGCAAACGTCTCAGCCAGATTAACATTACGAACTGCAGATATATTACTTTCCATAAAGGAAAAGCTTATGTAAGTGCTTATCTGGGCACAGTAGGCGATCCTTCAGCACCAAATGGTATTGTTGCGGAAATTGATACCACATCGCTTACAGAAACCAGAAGGATAAATGTTGGCCGTCAGCCTGAGGAAATGGCAGTTGTCAGAGAAAAGCTATATGTAGCTAATTCTGGAGGTTATACACCAAGTAATTATGAAAGAACAGTTTCAGTAATTGATTTGAATAGCTTTCAGGTAGTGAATAAGATTGATGTTGGTGTTAACCTGCATCGTCTTAAAGCGGATAAATATGGTGATTTATACGTAACCTCAAGAGGTGATTATTATGATATTCCTTCTAAACTTTTTGTAATTGATACTAAAACTGAGAAGGTGAAGAAAACCTTTGATATTGGTGTGAGTAATCTTGTCATAGATGATAACTCTGCTTATTTCTATAGTTCAGAATTCAGTTACATCACAGGAGGATATGTGATTAAGTACGGTATTATTGATGTGAAAAATGAAGTCCTTACGGATAAAAAATTCATTACTGATGGTACTGATAAAGATATTACCATTCCTTACGGAATTGCAGTCAATCCTTATACTAAAGATGTATTTATAACTGATGCAAAGGATTATGTTTCGCCTGGTACACTTTACAGCTTTGATCCCACTGGTAAGAAGAGATATGAAGTTGCAACAGGTGATATCCCTGCGCATTTTGCTTTTGTTTATTAATCAACCTAAATCATAACATGATGAAAACTCTACAAAGTAATTTAATCCTTTGGCAATTGCACTTGTTGCAGCTATTGCATTCACAGGATGTAAAAAAGACGTAAATAATGACGTTAAAACAGGAACTCCGGTAAGAGAAGTAACCGCCGCCAGCAGTAAATTTATTACTAAAGTATTTGAATACCTGCCTGCTCCGGGACAGTTTATCAACGAAAGTCTGGGCAGTCTGGCTGGTGCACAGCGGATTATTGGTGATGTTAGTCAGACAGGTATGATTTCATTAGGAGGTTATGGTGGCTATGTCGTTTTTTTTGGATTTGATCATTCTATTACCAACAGACAAGGTTATGACCTTGCAATCTATGGTAATCCATTAGGCCCAGCCTTACAGTGGTCAGAACCGGGTATTGTGATGGTAAGCCAGGATAGTAATGGTAATGGTTTACCGGATGATCAATGGTATGAACTTGCCGGCAGTGAATACAATGCCGCAGGAACTATCAAAAACTATGAAATTACTTATACCAATCCTAATGCTACAGCAAATGTAAACTGGACTGGACAGATAATCAGGGACAATCAGGACAGGTAGAGATTAACAGATATCATAATCACAATTATTATCCACTGTTTGCACCAAATCAGGTAAGCACTACTTTTAAAGGAACATTATTGAATTCTACATGGGGTAAAAATGGTGAGATTTTCATTAATAACCCTTTTGCATGGGGATATACAGATAGCTGGTCAACTGGTGATAATTATGCTGATAACATGTATAACTCATTCGATATTTCATGGGCTGTAAACAGCACAGGACAGGCTGTTAACCTTACTACAATTGATTTCGTAAAGGTTTATACAGGTCAGAACGAAAAAGGCAATACAATGTTAGGTGAAATTTCTACCGAAGTAAGGGGGGCCGCAGATTTAAATATTAACAACTAATCAATACAATGAATAAAAAAAAAAATCAATACCATATGTATTTGCCAGTTTAGCTATACTAGCGATCGCATCTTGTAAAAAGGACAATGAGAAAGAGCTTTTAATTAAGCCAGAGGTGGTGGCTGAACAATTAGCTAAAGGAGGAAAAGACTCGATTACAATTAATGATACTTTATTCCTGCACCCAAAGCTGAAAAAAATAATAAAAGTGCAGTTTACAGCTGGACAGTTAATGGTGCGCGTAAAGGATCTGACTCTGTCTTTACCTTTAAAGGAACAGATCAGGGGGATTATAAGATCAATTTTAAAGCAGCAACGCCTGGTGGCGAAATTAGTGTTGATTATCAGATTCATGTATGGGGTAAATATGAGAATGGTTTTTATATCGTGAACGAGGGCTGGTTTGGTCATGGAACGGGAACGGTAAGTTTCTTCCGTTTCAATACCAATAAAATGGAAGACAGCATTTTTGTTAAAGAAAATCCAACGAAAAATCTGGAACCTAAATCATCTACGCTGCAATCGGGTGTTATTTTTAACAAAAAGTTCTACCTGATTTCAAAGGTAGGCGGGCCAATGGTAGTTACGGACGAATATAGTATGAAAGAGGTAGCCCGTATACCAGGTCAGGGTGGTAATGACTGGCGCTCTTTTGTTGGTGTTAATGAAACCAAAGGTTTAATCAGTTCTGGTAAAGGAGTATTCCCACTTGATCTGAATACCTTAGTTGTAGGTCAAAAGATTGCTGATGTTGGCGGACAGGTTGGTGATATGATCAAAGAAGGTAATTATATCTTTGTACTCTCTTCAACTGACGGTGTTGTGATCCTGAATGCCTCTGATAATACAGTGGTGAAAAAGATTGCTGGCGCATCAGTTGGTTTTGCACGTACTATTGATGGTAGTATATGGGCAGCAGGAGGAACTAAATTGTTTAAAATCAACTCTGCAGTTGAGGTTGAGACAATTACAGTACCTTTCATAATTTCTGGTTCATGGGGTGCATGGCATCCGGGATCTATTACAGCATCTACCAAAGAGAATGCTGTATTCTTTGCTAAAAACGGATCTTTTAGCGGTGGTACAGAAATCTATAAATATATTCCCGGAATGAGGCTTCTCTGGCTAAGGCATTTTTAAAATTACCTGCCGGTAAGATTTTTTATGGTGCTGGTTTGAGTTATAATTCGAAACTGGATCAGTTATTGGTAAGTACTGTACAGTCAGGTTTCGGAGAAAACTTTAAAGCTAACAACTTATATTTTTATGACCCGATAACGGCTGCAGTTAAAAAGACAGTTTCCTATGATGGTTACTATTTCCCTTCGGTCATAGTAAACCATAAGTAATTATAAAGACCTTGTGTGTGTTGTAACCCCTTTTGCTATAATGGTAAAGGGGGTTCTTTAAAATAAGGTAATTCCAACATTCCAGCCCAGCCATCCTCTGAGCTGACTGTTGAATGCATGCGCATAATCCGGAGCTACCTGCTGCTTATAGCCTTTTATACCAGAGCCTTCCGGGCGATTTGCGTTATAGAGTGAATAGGACGGACCTCCAAAAATAGTCAGTCCGTTAAATATTTTGAATTGTAGACTTACCTGTAATTTATTCAGTCCGTCCGGAGACCTCATCCCAATTGCCGGTAGTAATTAGCTGAGCATTATATTCAACAGCAAGAGATAGCTTTTTATTCATCGCCATATCATGTCCAAGGCCAAAGCCTATAGTTGTAATCTTTGCTGTATCTGAAAAATTATGACCTGCCATCAGGATGGAATATAGTTTATGAGTACCAGTTTTGATACTTAAATTGGCATTAATGAGTTCATTACTGGACAAACTGATTTTATGATATCCATTTTTTTTGACCAGGTTAAGCAGGCCAATACTATAACCTGAGGAACTGTCAGCAACATTCACCAATCCGAATTGTACACCTTTAACTATTTTTGCATAGTTAAATAATCCAGCGATCTGGACTCCTTTCATAGTTCCACCAGTCATATTAGCGGCTCCTGCCATTTGTACACCTTTAAAATCTTTGCGGGTACGATTGTATATGCCGGCAACCTGAAATCCACTCATATCTCCTTTGACTATATTGATAGCCCCTGCCATCTGTATCCCATCGGCATTGCCACGAACATGATTGGACAGACCACCCACCTGCATGGCATCTATATTTCCAATAACAGAATTTACAGCTGCAGCCATCTGTACACCTTCTACAGATCCACCAACAATATTGAACAATCCCGCAATCTGGACGAAACGTACATCAGTTTTGTCCATGTTGAACAAACCTGCCATCTCAATGCCATTCAAGCCTGCAGAGTATCCGCCCAAAATATTAAAGGAAGCTTTATTGATTACCTGTGAACTCATCATTCCGTGTGAACTCAGACCCGGCGTAAGAGATGCTTGAAAAGGGCTGTTAGCCAGGAAACCGGATATATTTAAACTCTGGAACCTTTGTTTCGAAGAGACAAAGAATCTTCCAATGCCCAGATTTTCTACCACATTGCTTATCCTGGTTTTGCGTCCTGAGGTGGTATCCTCATATCCTTCTGGTTTTATATTGATATTGGATAGAAAAATCAGCGTGGTATCCCGGTAAGCTTCTTTACTGGCAGTCAGTATCACTTCGTTATAATCACCTTTGAAACGAAGTTTAAAATAACCATCGTTATTAGTTAAGGTAGATTGAAGCAGCCGTTTTTCGTAAACACTGGCCTGTTTGATTCTGGAGCCTGTTTTAGTATCAACAACATAACCGCTGATCAGGTATAAGCGTTCAGCGGTAGTGATGTTTTCTGGTTCTATAGTGAGGTGTAATGTTGCCAGCCGGAGAATAACATGTTGTCCGTTCTCTTTATAATCGACTTTACCTCTGAACAATTGATCAAGGACAGTTCTTATAGGAGTGTTCTGAACAGAAAGTGTAACAAGGCTGTCAGTATTAAATAAGTTACCCTGGTAAGAAAAGTAAAAATTGCCGGAAGTACTGATCTGACTCAATACTTCGGCAATCTTTTGATTTTTTACTTTTATAGTAACTCTTCTGGATAAGTTTTCAGCATGATTATCCTGCTGTGCATGTAGCTTACATACAAAAAATAAAAGGCATAGTACAAGTAATGTCTTGTTCATTATAATTTGTTTACCAGGAGGATTTTTCCTTCACTATGCACCTGTTTAATATCCAGTGTCTGACAGATAGTTTGTAAAATATGATCCAGTGAATCCTCTGTAAAAGTAGTTGTGAGCGTTAGGTTTTTGATACGTGGGTCTTCAATAACAATATTTACCTGGTAGGCCTCGTTTAAGGCTTCTATAAATCTCGAAAGTGAGGTGTTATTGAGGGTAAAGGCTTTGCTACGGTAATAATTATATAACTGATCCGTATTTCTTTCTTTTTTTAATTCAGCTGTTCCATTCTTTATAAATACTTTTTCTCCTTTATGTAATTCTACGGAGGCACTGCCGATGCTTACTTTTACGATACCAGTTTCTACAATAACTTCTGTTTCTTCATTTGCGTGTTTAACATTGAAGGAAGTGCCAACTACCTTTATTTTTACCTTATCTACATCGATGATGAATGGTTTTCTTTGTTCGGTGTGTCACTTTGAAGAATATTTCTCCTTTTTGTAAACGGATTGCCCGGTGATCGGTGAAATTACTGGCAAAGCTCATTAATGAGTTTTTATTTAGTGTCAATACTGAGCCGTCAGGAAGTGTTTTAACAATAACTTCTTTACCTGCACCGACTGGTATATAATCTGTGGCACCAAAAAATCGATAAGTACTCCATATTCCTGCTGCAATGAGGAATATAGCTGCAATTTTAAGCCATCCATATTTGTAGCGTAATGGAACAATTTTAGCTTCCTGTTCAACAGGTGCAGCAACTCTGGCTTTAAATTTCTTCCATGCCTGTTCTTCGTCTATTGTACTAACTGGCTCCAGCTTTTTACTTGTTTCCCAAATCTGTTTAAAATGGTCATAGTAAGTCTTATTAGCCGGATCTTCAGCTATCCAATGCAGTACTTCTGAATTTTCTTCAGTACTTGTCTCGTTTAATAAATACTTTATTAAAAGTTCATCTCTAATCGCCCATCTTAATTCAAAAAATCCTTGTAAAACATTATTCCCAATATAATAAGGGCTAAAAAATCGACCAGCTTTAAGCGTAATATTCTCAAAGCTTTCCCCATCTGGCTTTCTACTGTTTTAATAGAAAGACCCAGCTGGTCAGCAATTTCTCTGTATTTTAACTCTTCAAACCTGCTCATGTGAAATATAAGCCGGCATTGTTCAGGTAAATCTTCCATTGCTCTATGTACTCTGGATTCCAATTCATTTAATTCTATTCTGTGTGAAGCAGGTTCGCTGGCCTGAGAAGTATGAAGTGTAAAGTTCTGATAACGTGTTTTTACCTTTTCATGCTTCAGGAAATTCAGGGTGTCATTGTGGACACATTTATACAGGTAGGCTTTTACTGAGGTTTCGATATTCAGCAGCGCTCTGTTTTCCCAGAATTTCATAAATCTGTTCTGCACAATTTCTTCCGCCATCTCGTCATCACGAATCATCGTGTTTACATAAATATGCAAGGCCTTATAGTGCGCTTTAAACAATTGTTCAAAAGCGGTGTCATCGTATTCAATAGGTGCAGTTAGCGTCACAGTTTCGGTTAATTCCACGTGGTATGTCTTCTCCAAATATATTAAATTCTGCTTCTCCGGTTATCTCAAATATTAATTCTTCGTAAAATTTCTCTTCCATTAGCAGTGTCTACTGCAACCAGATCGATATATTGTACCTTAGGATACCAGAAGGAGCACCTGTCTAATTTGATAAACATTCTTTTGAGCAGATAGGGCTGGCCCTCATCTTTGATATAGATCTTGTATTTGTTGTCAGCCTGAGAGCGCTTCAGGTATAAAGGTAATTTGGTGTAGGCTGTCAAATGAATTTCATATTCATCATATCCTAAATTCTGACTCTGCACGCCATAGACGTATTTCCTTTCAGTACTGGTTAATTCTTCCCGTTTGCCGTCTTCTGCGTACATAATCCAGGAAACCTTAACCGGAGCCTGACTGCATAGCGTCCCGTCTTCATTGAGGTTCAACTCGTAAACGACTGTATTGGCATCAGGACTTTTCTGAATAAAAAACAATAGGTTTTCTATGCGTGCGGCCATGGGATCCTTTTCTCCGAAAGGCTGCGCGCTTAATGAGCTTACTATCGTTAATAGTATCAGTGATACGATTTTAATAGTTTTAAGAGCTTTTCTGAATAAGGTCATAATTTAAATTATTGAGATAGATATTTTAATGATTTTTGTTAGAATATATACTGTACGCCTCCGATATAACCTGCATAAATCCCCTGGAGTCTGGAGCCAGTTTTACTATCCCATTTGGAGATGAATTTCTCTGTCAGTTCTCTGCCTTCAGTTGTATTGGTGTTTACGTAATTGAAGGTTGGCCCTCCGAAGATTTCAATATGTGGCGTGATTTTGAATGCAGGAAGGATTCTGATTGAGGATTTAAAATATTCTCCGACTTTAAAGCTGTGTAAAGAGTTAGCAGCTAATTCAATTCAATATTAAACGGAAGGCTTGTGAAGTGTATACATGTGCACCAAATCCGGCTTCAAAAGCGTATACTTCTTTGTCGTTCTTGAAATTATAACCTGCTCCAATGATTCCATAAATAATTCTTCCTCCTGATCTGAAGGTTAACATAGTGGTCAGATTGTCGTCAACGGTTATACCAATACTTTTTTCTCCATTTTTAATCAGGTTGATTAAGCCAATTGGATAGTCAGAGCTGTCAGCCACATTCATAAAAGCGGCAACTTGTACGCCTTTGACTTTTTTAGCAATGTTCATAAAACCTGCAACCTGTGAGGATGTGTTTTTAGCTTTGTTCAGGAAACCAGCTACTTGTATACCTTTAGTGTTGTCTGCAAGGTTAGCAAACCCTGCTACCTGTGAAGAGACGTCTTTTGATTTGTTCAGGAAACCGGCAACCTGAAAACCTGTTGAGTTTTGTGCGAGATTCATAAAACCTGCTACTTGTGCACCTTTCATGTCATTTGATTTGTTAAGAAAGCCGGCAACGGAGAGGCCCTGACTCTCTCCGGTGATATTCATTAAGCCGGCTACTCTTGTCCCTTCTGCTTTTTGACCAATATGGTTTGAGACCCCAGCGATCTGGACACCTTTTGAGGTGTGATGGATAACGTTGGTTACACCTGCAAGGGTAAACCCGTCTTCTGCTGCTGATACACCTGCAAGTAAGTTAAAGGAGAAGGAATTGCTGTCTAGTGGTGCGTGTCTACCGTTACTGCTTAAAGGGTAGATTAAACCTATATGTGTTTTAGATGGTTTGTTTTGAGCGTATAATGCTGTACTGGTTAATAGGGTTAGCATCGCTGTTTTCAGGATGCTGATTGTATAAGGTTTTATGTTCATTTTGTTGTTGTTTTAGTCTAGGGACAACGAGGTTAAGGTTTACCCTTACGTGGATTTGAAATTTATTTACAAACCGTCATTTAGGGAGGGATTTCAAAAAAGATCACAACTGTTTTCGGGCCGCGTTCATCTCTGAAGGGATGAACAATGCCCGAAAACAGTTGTGATCTTTTTTGAAATTTCTAACTGGTGGTTTGCAGATGCGTTCAAATAGGTAAGGAGACACCTTAATGGGGGGAGTTGGGGAGGGAGGTGACAGATTGAGTTATGGTTTGATGGCGAAACTGGGTGGTGTAGTTGGACTGCTGGTTGGGATTTTTTGGTTGGCGAAGCTGGGCTGGAAATTAGATTATAGTTTGAGGTCGCGATTTGTGACCTCCAAAGAAAACTGTCGGGTAAATAAATTACCAGGCTGAATCTGAACCGCAATACATTTGTATGATGGGTATATTAAATACAATTACTACCGTTTCCCGGAAGATTTTATGTTTGAAATGAATAAAGAAGAG
Organism: Pedobacter sp. NJ-S-72; assembly: GCF_053890575.1. Classification (NCBI taxonomy): domain Bacteria; kingdom Pseudomonadati; phylum Bacteroidota; class Sphingobacteriia; order Sphingobacteriales; family Sphingobacteriaceae; genus Pedobacter; species Pedobacter sp. NJ-S-72. The sequence continues at coordinate 113,412 of NZ_CM132681.1, forward strand.
CTTGAAAATTGGAGGTCACAATTTGTGACCTCCAAAGAAGACCGTCAGGGATTGCGTTATATGCCTTTTTGTTTTACTGAATAAGGTGTAACTATGTTGTCTTGCGTGTTAAATAGCGAAAGGGCCATTCATGTGTGAATATACAGATTATTCGAATCTATACAGGGATTCGTGAAATGTTGCTGTTGCATAAAGATGTATCATTACTGGTTGAACAGGTAGAAAAGAAACTTTTGAAGCAGGATGAGAAGATAGAGGTGCTGTTTACTTATTTGAGCAAGTTTATTGAAAAGGAAGATAAGCCCCGTGTGGAGATCGGTTTTAAACAGAAAGGCGGGAAATTTTAGTATTATTTTTCAACAGCTATTGTTTTACTAAATATATTAGCATAATATTGCTGGTATATGGAAAAGGAATTTAACAGGAGACTGAATAGCCATCTAAATCAATGGGTAGAGAACAGTCAGTCATCAGGCTGGTCTGCTACGGAGGGAAGTTTTTTTTTTTATGTTGATGAAGATAGCTCTGTGAAGGTTAATCTGAATAAGCTCAGTGAGGAATATAAGGCCAGACAGATCGTTAGCCAGCCAGGGAATTATTGCAACGCTTTTTTACAAATGATAGATAGACATATACCTGATTGATTTTTTAATCCAGTTTGGTGTTAAGTCTTATAAGTTCAGATTTGTGTTTGTTCTGTTTGGCACCATCGCAAAGGATTACTTTGTAAGCACGAAATAGGGGAATTGTTATAATCCGCCTTCAGCTAATGATTTGAATGCTGAAGACGGGAATAAGGAATCGCAGCCGGCCGGGTGGCCAGTTTTGATGACGAAACTGAGGGGATAAATGAATTATTCTTTGTTGAAGATGTAGGTACTGCCCAATCTTGTTGCAATGACTTGCTTTTTAAGCAGGTTAAACTCTAAAACGACGCCTATTGGTTCAGCCGTAAATTTATCTTTTCCGGTCGCTTCCAATGGATATGCATTTTGTCCGCTCGCCTGAATCATTAAGGTTTTATTATTTTTGGTGATAGTAATTTTAAAAGGTATTTCTTTATTGGAATAAATACCGGGGTATTGCTCTGAATCTTTGTCTGAAATTTGAAATGTTGTAAAAGCTGGAATTTCAAATGGTTTATTTTATTATAGATACTGTTTAGCATCGTGGTTATAATCTTATTATTGTTATAATTTGAACCGTTTGAGGTTAAGGCAACAGCGATTTTATCAGATGGGTAATAGATGTAGACTGAACTGAAACCATCAATACCACCAGTATGGCCGAAACCTGTTTTATCATCAAATGGGAATTTAGCCAGACCCATTCCATGACCATCTTTGATTGTTTGCATTTGAGCTAAACTTTTGGCTGAAACAAGTTTAGCCTATGGCTTTTGTGTAGAGTAATTTTCCATTCTGCGCGATTGCCACGCTCCCCATAAATCTATTATTGCTGTCAAGTGCTTTGAAATAGTCGTCTAATCTGGTTTTTTCAATTTTTGTGCGTAAGAGAAGGATAGTGTAAACCCGAAGATTAATGTGGCAGTAATTTTTTTAAACATGTTTCTGGTTGTATTTCATGTTTGTTTTTTAAATTTCTTTTAATATAAAAGAAATTTATGATTACTGTCAGGTAATTGCTGTATTAAAACAACAATTTCTAAGCATTTGCCCTGTTGATATGTCAAGGTATGATGAGAAAGAGGTTAAGATGCGTCAGAACAAAGACAGACATTGAACTTATCATGCAGGATGTCATGCAATCTTAAAACCCGCATTATTCTATAAAATTATAACAAAATGATGTAAGTGTTTGGATAGGGCAGGGCCTATCTTTGTCCTATAATTAAATAAGATGTCAGATTTAGCGAACCTCCAAACCATTTCTCTTCCGGTATTAGGTATGACCTGTGCGGGTTGTGCTTCCAGTGTGCAATCTATGATTGAAGCTCAGGAGGGGGTACAGAGCGCAGAAGTTAACTATGCTACACAACAAGTGAAGGTCAGTTATGAGCCGGGTAAAATTACTCCGGAACAATTTCAGGCTGCAGTACAAGCTGTAGGGTATGATCTTATACTGGATACGCTTAACGGAAAAGAGAAACAGGAAGAGGTACAACAACAAAATTATAGTGCTTTAAAAACGCGGACTATTCTTGCAGGATTGCTTACTTTACCTGTAGTAATCATAGGGATGTTTCTGATGGATATTCCATATGCAAATTATTATATGCTTGTTTTAACCACGCCTGTATTGTTTGTGTTTGGAAAGAATTTCTTCATCAATGCTTATAAACAGGCACAGCATGGCAGGGCGAACATGGATAGCCTTGTCGCTCTTAGTACAGGTATTTCTTACCTGTTTAGTGTCTTTAATACATTTTTTGCGGAGTTTTGGCATAGTAAAGGGATTCATCCTCATGTGTATTATGAAGCGGCAGCTGTAGTAATTGTTTTCATCATGCTGGGTAAGCTTTTAGAAGAGAATGCAAAATCAAATACTTCTTCGGCAATTAAGAAATTAATCGGCCTTCAGCCAAAAACAGTTATGCTGATTACCGAAGATGGAGAACAGGAAATAGCAGTGTCGGCTGTAAAGGCTGGTGACAGGTTACTTGTTAAACCCGGAGATAAAATTCCGGTTGATGGTGTACTTGATGACGGTCATTCTTATGTGGATGAAAGTATGATCAGTGGTGAGCCTGTTGCGGTTTTGAAAGAATCCGGAGACAAGGTTTTTGCTGGTACGATCAATCAGAAGGGAAGTTTTAAATTCCGTGCTGAAAAGGTGGGAGCTGAAACTTTACTGGCACAGATTATTAAACTGGTACAGGATGCGCAGGGGTCTAAAGCTCCGGTTCAAAAGCTGGTAGATAAAATTGCAGGTATATTTGTTCCGATCGTTCTTTTCATTGCGGTTTGTACATTAGGTATATGGCTTTTATTTGGCGGAGAATATAAACTGAGCCAGGGACTAATGGCTATGGTTACTGTACTGGTTATTGCTTGTCCTTGTGCATTAGGCCTTGCTACGCCAACGGCAATTATGGTTGGGATTGGGAAAGGGGCTGAACACGGAATACTGATTAAGGATGCAGAAGCTCTGGAATCTGGTTATAAAGTGGATACTGTAATTTCTGGATAAAACTGGTACAATTACGGAAGGGAAGCCTTTGGTTACGGGTATTGAATGGGTTAACAGTGAAAAAGCTAATGATGAGCGAATGCTGGGTATCTTTCTTGCGATGGAACAGCAGTCTGAACATCCGCTTGCCGAAGCTGTAGCTGGTTACATCAAGGTGATGGATATCAGGGCAGCTGCAATTACAGATTTTAAAAGTTTGACCGGGAAAGGAGTGGAAGCTGTTTTTAATGGAGAAACATACTTTGCCGGAAGTCATAAAATATTGACTCAGGCCCATGGTGAACTTCCTGAAAAGTTAAAGGAAGTGGTTCATGAATTTCAGCAGAGTGCTAAAACAGTGATCTATTTTACCAGCAGTAAACAGGTGCTGGCAGTTATTGCCATTGCTGATCAGATTAAAGAGGGCTCAAAACAAGCTGTACAGGAGTTGCAGGCGCAAGGGATAACCGTTTACATGCTTACAGGAGATAATGCCTTTACGGCAGCTGCAATTGCAAAACAGGCAGGGATTTTGAACTATAAGGCTGATGTGCTTCCAGCTGAGAAAGCGGAATTTGTGAAAAGCCTGCAGCAAGAAGGGAAAGTTGTAGCCATGATAGGGGATGGGATTAACGATAGCCAGGCATTGGCACAGGCCGATCTTTCTATTGCTATGGGCAAAGGATCTGATATTGCAATCGATGTGGCAAAGCTAACTTTGATCTCCTCCGATCTGAGACAGGTCTCGAAAGCACTTAAACTTTCACAGGCAACAGTGAGAACAATTCGCCAGAATTTATTCTGGGCATTTATATATAACCTGATTGGTATACCTTTAGCTGCGGGGATATTGTATCCGTTTAATGGTTTTCTGCTTAATCCAATGATTGCGGGAGCAGCAATGGCATTAAGCTCAGTCTCTGTAGTGGGGAACAGCCTCAGGTTAAAACTGATTAAACTAAACTAATTTTATTACATTTCTTAAAATATATATCATGGAAACTCTGAAATTTAAAACGAATATAAAATGTGGCGGATGTGTTGCTACAGTAACTCCTCATTTAAATGCAATGGCAGGTCTGGAGGAATGGAAGGTTGATACTGATGTAGCTGATAAAATTTTGACAGTTACAGTGGACAGTGAAAACCTGAAAGAAGAAATAGTAGAGACAATAAAAAAAGCCGGATTCCAGGCTGAATTAATCTGATATGCAGCTGCATGTTAAAAATATGGTCTGCGACCGATGCATCCTTATCGTGAGGCAGCAATTGGAGAACCTTGGGTTTACTGTTAGTGAAATCTCATTAGGAAAGGTAACGGTTTCGCCCGAACCTGATCCCGCAAAATTGCAGGACATTTCTTCGGCATTTCAGGTACTCGGTTTTGAGCTGATTGATAAAGATAAAGACCAGCTTGTTGAACAAGTGAAGACTCAGGTTATTGAGCTGGTTCATTATTCAAATTTATTTGAACTTAAGCAGAGCCTGATGAGTGTAATTGCAGAGAATTAAACAAGGAATATGTTTACCTCAGCAGGTTGTTTTCTGATGTGGAAGGGATCACTATTGAGAAATATATCATTCAGCAGAAGGTGACAAGAGTCAAAGAACTGCTGGAATATGGTGAGCTTAATCTAAATGAAATTGCTTACCAGATGGGGTATAGCAGTGGCGCACATTTGTCTACACAATTCAAAGCCGTGACTGGGGTTACGCCAAGTAAATACAAGGCGCAACCAAGCGGTGACCGTAAACCTCTGGATCAGATCAACTAATCCAGAGGTAAATATTCATTCTTAATCTTTAGATTAGATAATATGGGTTGTATTCTGAATATTACTTTATTATGAATTGTTTAATTTGCTATTCGAAATAAGTTTCGAATCTTTTAAAGCATTCTTTTTCCAGATTTTCACGGTGATTGGGATGCGCAAGTTCAATTAATGCTTTCGCGCGCTGCTTCAAACTTTTCCCGAAAAGGTTTACTTTTCCGTACTCCGTAACCACCAGTGTACATGTCCGCGGGTCGTTACTACACCAGCTCCTTCTTTTAAAAATGGTACAATCCTGGAGATCCCTTTTGAGGTAATTGATGGAAGGGCAATGATCGGTTTTCCTCCCGGCGATAGTGATGCTCCATGAATGAAATCCATCTGTCCGCCGATACCGGAATACTGAAAAGTCCCCATCGAATCTGCACAAACCTGGCCTGTTAAATCCAGTTCTATTGCTGAATTTATTGCAGTGACTTTTGGGTTTTGACGGATCACACTTGTGTCATTTGCATAAGAAATATCCATCACTCTGATACTTGGATTATCGTTCACAAAATCATAAAGTTTACGGGTGCCAATCATAAATGAGGTGATCGATTTACCTCTGTTAATTTTGTTCATACTGTTGTTGATTACGCCATTTTGAATCAAAGGAATGACCCCGTCTGATAGCATTTCAGTATGAAGTCCGAGGTTTTTATGATTACCCAGGTTCTTTAATACCTGGTCGGAATACCTCCTATTCCTAGTTGCAGCGTTGCGCCATCTTCTACTAAAGAAGCAATATGCTGACCGATTGTAACCATCGCATCAGTAACTTTTGCTGAATAATCAACCTCTGGTAATACCGATTCATGCCATACAAATGCGTTGATTTTACTGCTGTGAAGATAACCGTCACCATGTGTACGGGGCATATTTGGGTTAACCTGGGCTATTACATGTTTTGCAGTGTCTACTGCGGCTCTTGCGATATCTACAGAAGTTCCCAAAGAACAATAACCATGCACATCTGGCGGAGAAACCTGTACAATGGCTACATCAATGGGTAAAAAGCCTTCTCTAAATAGTTTTGGGATCTGACTTAAAAAAACAGGGACATAATCGCCATTAGCACTGTTAACTACTGTGCGGGTATTGGCAGAAGTAAATAAAGAATTTAAAAAGAAGCTGTCACGCCATTCCGGGTTATTAAAATCGACGTCTCCAAGGGTCGAAATACTGATTAATCTACTTTTTTAAGCTCAGCATGTCTTTGCTGAAGAGCTTTGATTAGTAATACCGGCGTTGCTGCGCTGCCATGAAGGAACACGCGCTGACCTGATTGAATATGTTTTACTGCATCCTCTGCACTGATATATTTTAGTTGACTCATTATTTGTGATGTTAAACTGCAAGTAAGACAATTCAGGTTGGGTTTTGTGTGATCATAGTCAGAATTTGTAGTGATATTGAGCAGATTTAAGGCTTTTTGATTACCTTTTACGCATTGTATTATTGTTAAAAAAAAATAGTATTAAACAGACATTGTAAATTCTTTTAAAATGGATATAAACGCAATCAGACAAGCGACAAGAGGTTGTACAGACAAAATTTTTATTAATAGTGCCGGTTCTTCACTGGTGACTGATACCGTATTTGACATCATGATGGATAGCCTGACTGAAGAGGCTCAGATCGGAGGGTATGCGCTTGCCTATGCAAACCAGCAGGGGGTTGATGAATTTTATATTGAAAACCGGCAAACTGCTTAATTGCGCTCCTGAAAATATATCTTTTCAGACTAGTGCTACAGATGCCTATGCAAAGGCCATCTCCTCTATTGAATTTAAAGCAGGGGACATTATTCTAACAACTGATGATGATTATGTTTCTAATCAGATTTCCTTTCTTTCGCTAAAGAAACGGTTCGGAATCAGAATTGTCAGAGCGGTTACCAAGCCTGATGGGGATCTTGATCTAGTCGCATTTGAAGAACTGGTTAAAGAACACCATCCCAAATTAGTAGCTCTGACACATATTCCAACCAGTTCTGGCTTGGTACAGGCGGCAGAAGAGGTCGGGGCGATTTGCCGGAAATATAATATCTGGTATCTGGTAGATGCTTGCCAGTCTGTAGGACAGTTAGTTATAGATGTACAAAAGATAGGATGTGATTTCCTTGCAGTTACCGGGCGTAAATTCCTGCGCGGACCTCGTGGTACTGGCTTTTTATATGTTTCTGATCGTGCACACTTGAAGCTGGTCTGGCTCCACTGATCATTGATATGATTGGCGCTGAATGGACTTCAGTTGAGGATTATACGCTGGAGCCTACTGCTAAGCGGTTTGAGTTCTGGGAGTCTTCAATTGCAGGCAGGTTAGCACTCAAAGAAGCTGTGAAATATGCAAATGGCGTTGGGATGGCGAATATTCAAGAATATAATGCAAGTCTGATGATTCAGTTCAGAAGTCAGCTGAAGCAGATAAAGGGGTTGAATTTACAGGATAAAGGAACACGTGTGAGTAATATCCTGACATTTACGATGGATCATCATACTACCGAAGAAATTGCGCAGCGCCTTCGTGATCATCATGTTTATTTTTCAATTACCTCTTTATGCTCTGCAATGATCGATTTTCCAAAGAAAAAATATAGTTAGTGCAGTCCGTCTTTCACCTCATTATTTCAATACTCCTGAAGAATTAGAAAAAGTTGTCACCATTTTGGATTTTTAATTGTTGTTTCACCATGAATGAATTTGACGCAATAGTAATCGGTGCAGGTCAGGCTGGCGTGCCCCTGGCCAAGAAATTGGCTAATGCAGGCTGGAAAACTGCATTGATAGAAAAAAGACTGGTTGGCGGTACCTGCATTAATGATGGTTGTACGCCAACTAAAGCTATGGTAGCTTCTGCAAGAATGGCTTACATGGCCGGTAACAGTAAAGTTTTAGGAATTGATATTCCGGCTTATGAAGTCAATTTTAAGGCTGTTATGGCCCGTAAGTCTGCTATTGTTACACAGTTTCGTGAAGGTTCTATAGCAGGTCTTGAAAAGACAAAAAACCTCACATTGATTTATGGGGAAGCTAAATTCAAGGATGACCATACAGTATATGTGAATGGAAAAGATGGCAGTTTTGAAAACTATACAGCTAAACATATTTTCATTAATACCGGGGCTAGTCCGCGGATTCCTGATATAGAGGGTGTAAAGGCAATCAAGTATCTTACCTCTACTACTATTCTGGAGCTTAAAGAGGTTCCTGAGCACCTGCTGATTGGGGGGGGAGGATATATCGGACTTGAATTTGGGCAGATGTTTAAGCGTTTTGGTTCCAGAATCACAATTATGGAGCAATCATCACAACTGATGCCTAAAGAAGATAATGACGTTTGTGAAGTGATGAGTGGTATTTTTAGAGAAGAGAGTATAGAAGTGCTAACTGATGCTAAAGTCTTGAAGTTTGAGACTTTGGCTAATGATAAAATTAAGGTTACTATAGATTTAAAGGGCGAAAAAACTACGGTTTCTTGCAGCCATGTATTAATAGCCTCTGGTCGTAATGCTCAGACAGCAGACTTAGGACTGGAAAATACATCCATAGAATGTGATTCCCGTGGATTTGTTATAGTGAACGAATTTTTGGAAACTAAAGCATCACATGTATACGCTTTAGGTGATGTAAAAGGCGGCCCTGCTTTTACACATATTTCATATAATGACTATATTGTAGTCACAAAAAATATTCTCGAAGGAAGGCAGTAAAATGAGTATTAAAGATCGTATGATACCTTATTGCATGTTTACCGATCCTCAGTTAGGCAGGATAGGCATTACTGAAACACAAGCCAAAGAAAAAGGAATAGATTACCTGGTGGCTAAAATTCCAATGAAGAATGTAGCCAGGGCTATTGAAACAGCAGAAACCAGGGGTTTTATGAAGGCTGTGGTAGATAAAAAAACAAAGCAGATTCTGGGTGCAACAATTATTGGCGAACAGGGGGGCGAGATCATGTCTGTTCTGCAAATGGCAATGATGGGCAAAATTACCTATGAGGAAATACGGTTTGCCATTTTTGCGCATCCTCTATATGCTGAATCACTCAATAATTTATTCATGTCAATCGCTTAAATGATAAAAGCAGAAAACCTGATCAGGAAATTTGGCACTTCAGTAGCAGTGAATAACATCAGCTTTGAAGTAAAAGAAGGCGAAAACCTGATTTTATTAGGAACAAGTGGTTGTGGTAAAAAACAACTACGCTGCGGATGATCAACAGATTAATAGAACCTGATTCCGGAACAGTGTTTATTAATGGTCTTGATATCCGGACCCGCAGGCCCGAAGAATTAAGGCGTGGAATTGGCTATGTATTACAGAATCATGGCCTTTTTCCACATTATACTGTAGCTGAGAATATTGCTATTGTACCCAGGTTACTAAAATGGCATAATGCCGATATAAAAAAAGAGCAGATGAACTTTTTCATAAATTAAATCTCGATCCTGCATTAGCAGATAAATACCCGTCAGCGCTCAGTGGCGGACAGCAGCAAAGGGTTGGTTTGGCAAGATCACTGATGGTGAACCCTCCTGTTTTATTGATGGACGAACCTTTTGGTGCACTGGATAATCTGACAAGGATTAGTATCCGTAAGGAGTTTAAGGCACTGGATGAACTGGTGAAAAAAACAGTAATCATGGTGACACACGATGTGCAGGAAGCCTTTGAAATGGGTGATAGGATCTGTCTGATGGACAAAGGGGAGATCAAACAGATTGGAACACCCGAAGAATTGCTTTTTCATCCGGCAAATGATTTTGTAGCTGATTTCTTTGAAGAACAGCGTTTACAGCTTGAATTGAAGTCCGTATTGGTGTCAGAATTACTGCCTGAGTATTCAGATCGGACTATTACTGTTTGGGAAAGAATGGAGCAACTTCTTCATGCTGATGACAAAAGTAATGGTTCTTCTGATCGTCATATCGAAAGCCTGATGAGTGCTTTTTCAGCTTATAAAAAACAATAATATGGAGCAGGCACAAACTTTCTGGCAATTTGTAGCACAGCAGTCTGATAAGCTGTGGAGCCAGACCTGGGCACATATAGGGCTTACGCTGATTTCATTGGTTATTGCTATCCTGATCGCTGTTCCGGTAGGGGTTTTGATTACGAGAAAGCAAAAACTATCAGGTATTGTATTAGGTTTTGCAGGTATTTTACAGACTATTCCTAGTATCGCCCTGCTTGGTGTGTCCTGATTCCCTTTTTGGGTATAGGCCCTAAGCCAGCAATATTAGCCCTTTTTCTATATGCACTCTTGCCGATTATCAGAAATACCTATACAGGCATTATGGAAGTAAACCCTGCGGTAGTCGAAGCAGCTAAAGGTATGGGGATGAGCAAGAGGCAAATCCTGATGAAAGTAGAATTGCCTCTTGCTTTTCCGGTATTAATGGCGGGGATTCGTACCGCCACTGTAATTAACGTAGGTGTAGCGACACTAGCAGCTTATATTGCTGCGGGTGGTTTAGGAGAGTTTATCTTCGGCGGTATCGCTTTAAATAATTCTAATATGATCCTTGCAGGAGCTATTCCTGCTGCTTTATTAGCTATTTTATTCGATTTTTTTATTATCACTCGTTCAAAGACTCAATTTAAAAAGTATCCGTATTTCTTATTTAGTACTCCCTTTTGCTTTAATTACGCTGAGTTCTTTCTATTTACTGCCTACTCAGATTGGTGGGAGGATTTTAGGTGGGTTTACGCCAGAATTTATGGGCAGGGAAGATGGATATCTGGGTTTGAAAAAAACATATAAACTGGGTATTGAGACGGTTGTAATCAGCGATGCGGTAATGTATAAAGCTGCTTTTGAGAAGAAACTGGACGTAATCAGTGGTTATAGTACAGACGGAAGATTGAAAGCGTACGATCTAATCATTTTAAAAGATGATAAACATATTTTTCCGCCCTATTATGCGGCTCCGGTAGTCAGACAGGAAGCACTTGATCAGCATCCTGAATTAGAAAGTGTATTAAACCAGTTATCGGGCCATATTAACGATTCAACAATGACTGCAATGAATTATAAAGTAGATCAGCTAAAAGAAACTCCGGAAAAAGTGGCCCTTGATTTTGCCAAAGCACATCATTTATACAAGCCCGCCAGGGGTACAGGAAAAGGGATAATAAGGATAGGGTCTAAAATATTTGGGGAACAATATATCCTCGCTCAGTTATACAAAAAATTAATCAGAGGGAATACTGATTTGGACGTGGTTACTAAAACGGGATTAGGGGGGACAAAAATATGTTTTGATGCACTGACTAATAATCAGATAGATTTTTATCCGGAATATACGGGGACAGGTTTTTTAGTTTTGCTAAAACCAGATCGAAAAACTATAAATAAGCTGACAGGGGATGTTAATGGCGTATATGATTATGTCAGTAATGAATTTAAAAACCAGTTTAACATAAAGTGGCTTAAACCTATAGGTTTTAATAATGCGTATGCATTAATGATGAGAAGAGAACAGGCACAAAGTTTGCAGATTGAAACCATAACAGACTTAACCAACCATATAAACCAAAATTAATATGTCACTATGGGAGCAATACTCCGCAGTGAGATCGCATAGCGTACAAATATGCGATAAACTGCAAAAAGAAGACTACGTGGTGCAACCGACGGAAGAAGTTAGTCCGCCAAAGTGGCATCTGGGCCATACCACCTGGTTTTTTGAGACTTTATTCTAATTCCATATGCTGTTGCCTACCAGCCATTTAATGCTGATTATAATTATGTTTTTAATAGTTATTATGAAAGTATAGGGGCAAGGGTAATTCGTACAGACAGAGGTAATCTGAGCCGTCCAACCGTAGATGATATTTTCCATTACAGAGCTTATATAGATGAGGCAATGGAGAAATTCCTGTTATGCGGTATCAGTAAGGAATTAGAAGAACTAATGATATTGGGTTTAAATCATGAACAGCAGCATCAGGAGTTATTATGGTATGATATTAAATACATATTGGGCCATAATCCCCTATTCCCGGCTTATGCTATCGATAATATAGAAAAAGGACTTACCCTTTCAGAACAGCGTTGGGTAAGTTTTAAAGAAGGTGTACAGGAGATAGGTCATCAGGGAGTATCTTTTCATTTCGACAATGAACTAGGCAGACATAAAGTATACATACAGAATTTCAGTATTTCAACCCGGCTGGTCAGCAATGGAGAATACCTTGAATTTATAGAAGCAGGAGGCTATCAGGATTTTAGTTTATGGCATGCTGAAGGGTGGGACTGGTTAAAGGAGAAACAGATCACTTCACCTTTATACTGGTACGAAATACATGGACAATGGCATCGGTACAGTCTATCCGGATTGGAGACCCTAAAAATGAATTCGCCGGTTTCTAATATCAGTTATTATGAGGCGTCTGCTTATGCACAGTGGAAAGGAATGCGATTGCCTACAGAATTTGAGTGGGAAGTAGCTTCTTCGTCATTCGAATGGGGGAAGCTTTGGGAATGGACTGAAAGTGCTTATTTGCCTTATCCTGGGTTCTCTAAAGCTGCCGGTGCATTGGGAGAGTATAATGGTAAATTCATGGTTAATCAAAAAGTACTGCGTGGGGCATCGGTTGCTACACCCTTAAATCACAGCAGAAATACTTACAGAAACTTCTTTCACCCTGATATGCGCTGGATGTTTAGCGGTATCAGGCTTGCAAAATAATGATATGGATCAATTTCTAAAAGAGGTTTTACAAGACCTTAGTCGACCACAAAAGACTTTAAATGCCAAATATTTTTACGATGGTAAAGGGGATAAGCTTTTTCAGGAAATAATGAATTGTCCTGAGTATTATCCTACCAATTGTGAAAAGGAAATTTTCAGAGAACGGTTTAAAGATCTGGCAGTAACCTTGAAAAATGGGTTCAATACCTTTGATTTGGTAGAGATGGGTGCAGGAGATGCTACTAAATCAAGTTACCTGCTGAAAGAATTAGTAGATACGAAAGTAGATTTTACTTATATGCCTATTGATATTTCATCTACCATGATTGCTCATTTAGAACAGTCATTACCGGAGAAAATTAAGGGGCTTAAGGTGGAGGGATTAAATGGGGAGTATTTTGATATGCTGGAAAAGGCGAATCAGATATCTTCCAGGAAAAAGGTTGTTTTGATGCTTGGTGGTAATATTGGTAACGAAACACCTGAGAATGCAATCGAATTTTGCCGCAAAATCCGTTCTTCGTTACAGGAAGGAGATTTAGTATTGATTGGTTTTGATTTGAAGAAAAATCCGCATACTATCCTTGCAGCTTATAATGATGCAGCAGGTTTTACACGCGATTTTAACCTGAATTTGTTGCACAGGATCAATGATGAGTTAGGTGGTGATTTTGATATTGCCCAATTTGAGCATTATCCAAACTATGATCCGATAACTGGTGCCTGCAAAAGTTATCTGGTGAGCAAAACTGAGCAGAGAATCAACATTGCTGATCACACTTTTCAATTTAAGGAGAATGAGGTTATTTATATGGAGATATCTCAAAAATACAGTATTGAAGAAACTGAAAATATTGCGAAAGTCTCGGGATTTAAAACTGTAAAGCATTTCTTTGATCATAAAAAATGGTTTGTCGACACAGTTTGGCAATGCGTATAGTCAATTCGTAAATTCAGGTTTCTTAATTGATTTGTAAGGCTTAATTACTCATACTAGAGTGGCTAAGCCTTTTTTATTGTCAGCTTTTTGTCTGGTTATCAATCTAATGTCAATTTATTTTATTTAATAGGTATATCGGGAAAAGTCGATATACATTTGCTTCATGGATCAGGTAGAAGTATTTAAAGCATTGTCAAATAAAACAAGATTGATGATTTTGCAATGGCTGAAAGAGCCCGAATTACATTTTCCTCCGCAGGAGAGAGATGTTAAAGAAGTGGGTGTTTGCGTAGGCCAGATACAGCATAAAGCACAGCTGACACAATCAACAATTTCTGAATACTTATCTGTTCTCCAGAGAACAGGGTTGATAGAGTCTACGCGGATAGGGCAATGGACTTATTATAAAAGAAATGAGGCAGCCTGTCTTGAACTTAAACAATTAATAGAAACTTCAATATAATTAAATAGCTATGAATACAGACAGTTTGTTCCAGCCCTTTAAGCTGAAAACATTGAATATGAAAAACAGGTTGGTAATGGCTCCGATGACACGGGCATTTTCACCTGATGGCATACCGACAGCCGATGTCGCAGATTATTACCGTAAAAGAGCAGTTGGAGATGTAGGACTGATTTTATCAGAAGGTACCGTAATCGACCGTCTTTCTTCTGCAAATGATCCGAGTATTCCTCATTTTTATGGAGAAAAAGCATTAGCAGGCTGGGATAAAGTAATTAAAGATGTTCATACAGCAGGAGGACAAATGGGACCGCAGATCTGGCATATGGGTATACAACCTAACCACAAAAGTGGCTGGGTACCTTCCGTAGAATTTGAAGGTCCTTCGGGATTTGTTAATCCTGGAGAGTTGAAAGGAAAAGCAATGACCGAAAGTGATATTGCTGATGCTATTTTATCTTATGGCCGTGCTGCTGCGGATGCTAAAAAACTAGGGTTCGATACTGTAGAAATACATGGTGCTCACGGTTATCTGATTGACCAGTTTTTCTGGGATCAGTTAAATCACCGTACGGATAATTATGGGGGAAAAACTTGCAGAGCGAAGCCGTTTTGCTGTAGAAGTGGTCAAAGAAGTACGCAGACAGGTAGGGAATGATTTTGCTGTTATTCTTCGTTTATCGCAATGGAAACCTGTGGATTATAATTTTAAACTGGCTGCCAATCCTTCTGAAATGGATAGCTGGTTAAATCCTATCGTAGATGCTGGTGTAGATATCTTGCATTGTTCACAACGTCGTTTTTGGGAGCCTGAATTTGAAGGTTCAGATTTGAACTTTGCAGGATGGGCTAAAAAAATAACTGGTGCAGCTACAATTACGGTTGGGTCAGTAGGCCTCGATGGCGATTTTATGGGTGCTTTCCGTGGTGAGGCCTCACAACCAAGTTCTCTGGATGAGCTAGTTAGAAGGATGGATAGAGGCGATTTTGATTTGGTAGCAGTAGGAAGACCACTTTTAGCAGACCCGGCCTGGGTACAAAAAATCCGTGATCATCGTATTGATGAACTAAAAGGATTCACTAGTGTGCTGCACTTTGCCGAACTGGTATAAATCATTTAATAAATATTAGCATTATTGATTGCCCTCAGATTTAAATAAATCTCAAAAAACTGATGCTATCACTTTGAAACTACAATAAAAGGTATAAAAAAAGCAGGTGCCTCTTTGGAGACACCTGCTTTCTTTTTTATTAGGCTCTGTTGTGATTAAAACAAAGAGAATTCAACTCTTCTGTTTTTCTGACGACCAGAAGCAGTTTTGTTAGATGCAATTGGTTGGTTTGGACCATAACCAGTAGCTTCGATACGAGATGCATTAGCACCTTGTGAAACTAAGTAAGTTTTGATCGCTTCAGCTCTGTCTTTAGAAAGACGTAAGTTGATAGCCATTGAACCAGTGTTATCTGTGTGACCTGCTAATTTCAAGCTAAAGTTTTTCTCTACTAATAAAGCAGCAACTCTATTTAAAGTGTTGTAAGAAGTAGAACGGATAGTTGATTTACCTAAGTCAAACTCTAAGTTTCTGATAGCTTCATCAACAACTTTACGATCTTCAGCAGTAACAATTACTTTTTCTTTGATGATTTGTTTTGGTGTTTTTAAAGGACAACCAGCACCGTCAACAACTGTATTTGCTTGAGTTCCAGGACATTTATCAAATTTGTTAGCTACGCCGTCTCCATCTTCATCACCCATGTCTTTAGCATATTGTTCCTGATCTCTCAGTCTGTTTTGCTCAGAAGTAGATAATGCTCTTCTTAACTCAGAACTTTCAGCTGCACTTTCTTCACGAACTGCTGCGATTGCACTGAAGTTTTGTAATTGAGAAGTTCCTCTTTTACCAAGAGCGATCTCAACACCTGCGTGTGCATAAGTGAATTTATCATTTGCTGCACTTTGTACACCGTCAAAATTATTAGTTTTCATAAAGTTAACTGTGTAACCTAAATCAAGGTTAACACCTTTTGATAAACCAACTTTTAAACCTGCTCCAACTGGAATGAACCAGTGTTCACCATAACCTGTGCTTCCAGCGGGTGTAGTAACTGTTCCAACTGCATTAGTATTAGCACTTGAAGACATATAACCAGCACCAGCTGTTAAATAAGGTGAGATTACAGAACGTTTGTGGTTTAAGCTCATGTTAGCAATAGTAAAGTTACCACTAACAGCTGCTGACCAGTCAATACGAGTTTCGAAACTAGTGCTTGGTTGATTAACACCATCAACATTAGCTCTTAAACCCTTTACTTTACCAGCAAGGAAGTCAGCCTGGATGCCAAATCCTGGAAGAATTTGTTTCTTGATATAACCTCCGTAACCCCAGCTCTCCTGTGGTGTACTGAAATCACCATTAGATCTGTTATTGAAAGGAGTATAGTGAGTTAACATACCACCGTTTAAACCTATTGACCAGGTACGGAAGTTCTTCTTGTCAAAGCGTTTTGTTGTATCAGGATTGACATCCTGAGCGAACAACGAAGTTGATAGTCCTACTAAGGAAAGTACCAACACTGATTTTGTAATTCTTGAGTTCATCTTTATTTATAGTTAGTTAGATATTAAATCTTCAGTTCTCTACTGAATGATTAGCTAACACGTAATAATCCTGCCAATTGGTGTGTTCTGGAGGATTAAAATGTAAAATGAACTGATAATGAGTGTTTTATGGCGGTGTTTAATCTTTGTTTTGAAACTGACTATTCCTTTTCAAAATTCAATAAACTGTATAGTATTTGCTACAAAAAAGGTCTTTTTTGAAAATTACAGTTCAAAAACTTCGCCTTTTTCTGGTATGGATACGGAGTATCCGGCCTCTGTAATTGCTGTTGAAAGACTCTCCAGACTTTTGTTTTCACCATGAACCAGGAATACTTTTTTCAAATTTTCAGGCCGTTGTTGTTTCACCGTGTTTAAAAGATCATCGTGATCACCATGGCCGCTTAGTAAATCAGTTTGTTTAATTGTGGCAAAAACCATCAGGTCACGATGACGTAAACGGACGATAGGATCTCCTCTGAGTAGCCGGTTTCCTAAAGTGCCTTTGGCGCAATAACCGATAAATAGAATAGTGCAATAGTAGTTTTGTATATTATGGTATAGATGATCCTGAATTCTGCCACCCTCAAGCATACCAGCCGAAGATATGATAATACAAGGTTCATGGTAATTAGAAATTGAGATACTTTCTCTCTTATCCTGTACGTATGAAAGCTCTTCAAATTCAAACTCATCACCTTTACGGTTATAAAAATCCTGTGATTCTTCATTAAGTAAATGATGATGTTTACGATATACGTCTGTCGCAAAACTTGCCAGCGGACTGTCTACGAATATTTTTACCGGAGGTAACAAGCCTTCACTGAAGATCTTATTTAAAGAATACACAAGTGCCTGGGTTCTGCCGATACTAAAAGCGGGAATAATCAGGCGTCCTGGAAATTTAACACAGGTTTCGTTAATAGTTTCCACCAGTTTTTGTTCAATCGTAGTGTCTTTGCTATGAAGTCTGCCTCCGTAAGTGGATTCAGAAACCAGGTAGTCAACTGCTGGAATTGGCTGCGGATCTACAAGAACCGGGTAGTTTTTGCGCCCAATATCACCAGTAAAAGCAATTCTCTTTTCTTGCCCGTCTTCCTGGATGCTTAATACTACAGCTGCAGCACCTAATAAATGTCCTATAGGAATAAAGCGAAGTGTGATACCTTCCTTTATGGTGAAGTCTTTGTCGAAAGAGATCGTCACAAAACGATCTACTGTATCCATCACATGTTTATGCAGATAAAGTGGTTTTGGTCCGGATGATGCCCGTTTACCTCTTGCCCTTTTATTCTGTTTACTTAAAAATATATTGACGGAGTCCATTAACAGCAATTCTGTAAGATCGGCTGTTGGTGGTGTACATAGGATCTGGCCATTAAAGCCCATTCTTAAAAGAGTAGGCAAATTGCCAGAGTGGTCAATATGGGCATGGGTCAAAATAACGACATCGATAGAGGCCGGGTCAAATGGGAAATATTGATTTTCTTCCTGATAAGTTTCTTTTTTTCATAATCAAGTCCGCAATCAATTAGTATACTATAATCATGCGTTTGAAGCAGATGCATACTTCCTGTTACCTGTTTCGCCGCTCCCCAAATCGTTAATTTCATGTCTGTATATATTTTCCTGCAATCTTAGAGCCTGTTTAAAATTTACCTGATAAAAGGTAAACAAATTAACTTTAAAGCCAGACAAATTCTTATTCTTTATTATCTGAATTTAAACTGTCCTATAGTTTGAAAAGAATAAAAAGATCTGCAATATATCAATTAAACGCTTAGAAAAGGTAATATTATCGAATTCAATGTGACCTTGAACTCATAACCCAGTTTCTCAGCTATATATATACTATGTACAGATTTCCAGCTGAGCAGTTCATTATTAAACTGTGGTTTCTCAAATCCTGATTTTAGAGATGCAGCTGTGTAAAAGACTGATCGGGTTGGATGATCTGTGGCACAGGCGTTATACGTATAACCAAAAGCCTGTTTTTCAATGATACTCAACGTCAACGTTAAACCAATACAATCTGATAGGTGAATCAAATTTACAGGAGCTTTTCCGTTTGGTATTGCTGATTTTCCGGCAAAAAACCTTCCGGGATCTCTATTAGGACCAATTAATCCACCAAATCTGAGAATTGTTGTTGTAAACTCAGGAATGCTTTTTAGTACTAATTCGGCGGATAAAATTGCTTTTCCGGATTCTGTCTCCGGATTTGGTATTGTAAGCTCATTAACTTCCTTATTGGAATCACCGTATACAGAAGTAGCACTGATAAAAATGATATTTGGAATATTCGTGCTGATCGCTGCTTTTGATATTTTTTCGATCTTTGATAAGAAAGTATGTTGCTCAGCCGAGCTTCTTTTTTTGGTGGAATACTGATAATTAACAGATCACAATTGAAAAAATCAGTATCAAAATGATCTTCTCCCTCACTGAAATTTATAAGGTAGGGGATGATTCCTGATTGTTGTAAACTATTTAGCTTTTTGGGTGTGGTGGTTGAACCTTTTACTTTATAACCACTTTTTATTAATTCTTTAGCGAGTTCCAGCCCGTACCATCCACAACCTAAAATGCTGATTTTGTTATTTAAAGGAATCATTATTAATTAGTATAGGTTTTATTTGCGAGGGATATGTGCTTATATTAAAAAAGGGATGATGCATAGCATCACCCCTTTTTTAAATTTTAACGAATTACTAAAGAACAGTTACATTAGAAGCCTCAGGGCCTTTTTTACCATCATTCAATTCGAATTCTACATTGTCACCTTCATTCAATTCTCTGAATGAATCTCCTGCAATCGCAGAAAAATGTACGAAAATATCTTTTCCTCCATCTTCTGGAGTTATAAAACCAAACCCTTTTGCAGAATTAAACCATTTAACTTTTCCTGTTGTACGCATATTAATGTTATAAATTTCGCTGTGAAAATAATCAATTGAATACTAATATCCAAAATCTTAATTGCTTATTGTATTAGTTTTACATGATTTGAGCAAAAACCAGTGTACCATATTTTTGTTGTTAGAAATTATAAAAGATCAATTCCTGATAAATATGAAGTCAAAAGTAAACAGTATTAAAACAGATAGAGAGAATACGATTAAAACAGGTAACAGACCTCAGAATTTGAGAGAATATGAGGAAACAGATAATTTAGGATTGGATGCTGATGGTTCATCTGTGAACTCAGGACGAACTAATTATAATAATGACAATGATCGGATTTCTCATAATCCGGATGGTGAGGATGATAATCATAATACGAAGGAATTGCCGGGTTATTCGCCTTTAATGGATAAATAGCTGGGTATTTAAATTTATTGTAACAGAAATATTGATCTTGGCATCATTTTAGACAATAGTATATTAGACTTTAATATCTATCAACTAAAACACACACAAAATGAAAAAGATGTTCGCAGTATTGGGTATTGCTCTTGCTTTTACAGCATGTTCTAATGCGAAAAAAGAAGAAGCAATTAAAATAGCTACAATTAAGGCTGTGAAAGACAGTATGAGATTAGATAGTTTCAAAAAAGTAGACGCTGCTGAAAAACTGCAGGCTGCTAAAGCACAGGATGAAAAAAGGATATTGATGCTGGCTTCTGCTAAAGCTGCTGAAAATGCTCCTGCCGCTACTATGGCTTCACCAGGTAGTCATTCAGTAGATCATCAGACTACTACGACAGTAACTAAGAAAAAGAAAGGTTGGAGTAGTGCGGCATTAGGAACTGTTATTGGTGCTGGTGCTGGTGGTTTAGGTGGTGCGCTTATTGATAAAAAGAAAGGTAGAGGTGCTATTATTGGTGGGGTAGCTGGTGCTGGAGCCGGATATCTGATCGGTCGTGGACAAGATAGAAAATCTGGTAGAGTTCAGCCAAAAAACTAGGCAGAAGCCCGATTATATAATTGATTGTCATATCCTAAACTAAATTTAGGATATGACAACTAAAATAAAAAAGCCTGATTTATTGTAAATCAGGCTTTTTTATTTATTTCTTTTCAGGAGCTTTTTCTGGAGGTGTAGATACAATTTCACCGTATTCGTTTACGTATGCCATCATACTTTCCAAATCGCCGCCTGTTGAATTTTGTTTGCGTTCTTCTTTGCGTTGCTCTTTATCTTCTTTTTTTTCTTCTGCCTGTTTTTTTCTAGTTGCTTCTTCATGAAGGTCGCCTGAGACTTAGCCATAAATTTCCGTATTTAGTTAAAAAATAACTCTTCTCTGCTGTTACTTGTTAAGGCGTTCCATAAACTATATAGTACTGGATCGATCTAGCCCGAATAAAACTTAAATTCCCGGGCAACAACGGTAGGGGAGCCAGGAGAAATTGAATCTAATCAAATGGTGATTAGCAAGTAAGTATTAAGAGAGTTTGTGTTTATACTCCGTTCTTACGCAAATATACACAAATTAATTTATTTACAAAAGCGAAGTGTTGAATATGTCCATATATATGTAGAAAAATTCTTTGAACTGAGCCATATAACTGAAGGATTTTACTGTGTGTATATGTGGATTGTTGATATTAATTTTCTTTAGTGTATGGGGGTTTGGATTTTTATTTAATATTTTAATGATACATGTGTTCTTTTTAGTTATTAATATTCTAATTATATAAGAATAAATATTTTATTTTACTATTTATTCCCTTTTGAGGCTATCTTCCTATTGTTTTTAGCTGATTTATTCTATGTGTTGTGGTGTGTATTATATTTCCCATTATGTGGATTTATTACTCACTTTATTCTTGTTAATAATTATTTAACCTTTATTTTTTTTTTTTTTTGAATTAAAAATTGTATTTAATGGCGTGATTTTTATAGAGCTCTAATGTATATTAATACGTTTTATTAAAGTGATTTAATATAATTACAACTATTTGGAGTTTTTTTTTTTATATGAAATATGCTTTGATTTTTTTTTTTTGGCATAAAAATTATTAAATGGAAATTTTAAGGGGTTAAAATTTGGATAATACTATTAATTGTCCCCTATTTGTGTGAGTGTAAATTGTAATATTAACTAATGTGAAATATTGATTCCGAGATGTTTGGGGTTTTTAACTATCAGATTTTATTCAATATAAGTTGTGAATCTTGAAATAGTTTTTTGCATTAGGGACAGGCAGTATACTTAATATATCTACGCTAACGCTTTCTATGAATAAATCTCTACGTTTTAAACTCTTAACAAAGTTTACTTCGCTGATATGCTCGTTAACAGGGCTTATGAGGAGGAGGGAGATTTCGGAAAAAAAAGGGTTCTTGCCAATGGTAAGTGTGGTTTTTTTTCTTCTATTTTTACTAAATCCATTTTTCAGCTTCGCGCAGTTTCCATATAATGAGAGTTTTAAGAATTCTACTGCGCCTAGTGTAGTGTTTGGGGGTGTACCTCCGGCAATATTAACAGCTGGGAAATCCCTTGATAACGGTTCAACAAATGATGCTGAAGGAAATGGTTATCTGCGTTTAACCGACAATAAAGCTGATCAAAAGGGTTTACGTTTATTCAAATAGTGTTTTTTCCGGAACTTATGGTCTGGATATTTCATTTGAATACTTTACTTATAAAGGTACTGGGGCTGATGGGATTTGTTTTTTTTTCCTTTTTGACGCAGCGGTCACAGATGCGACTTTTAATATTGGAGGATTTGGTGGGTCACTAGGATATGCGCAATTATATAAAAATGCTACTAATGACTTTGATGGAGTTAGTAAAGGTTATCTGGGAATTGGTCTCGACGAATTTGGGAATTTCGCAAATAATGTTGAACATAGACAGGGTAATGGCGATGGCAAAGCTAAGCCGCAAGTAAGTAATAGTATCACACTTCGCGGTGCAGGAAATGGGAATGCTAATGTGTTCACAAATTATACATGGCTTACAACAGTTCAAACTTTCGATCCTTTAGATACTTCAAATCCAGATAATTTTGGTATCGCGGGTGGTTTAAGGACTGCCAGCGGTAGTAATCCCGAATATCGTAAAGTATTCATCAATTTGGTGCCGAGACCTGGGGGAGGTTTATTCATTACTGTCAGTGTTCAGCATGGTGCTGTAATGACTAAGGTGATCGATAAATTTCCTTATACTACGTCTATTCCTGTTAAAGGTCTGAAATACGGAATTTCATCCTCAACGGGTGGAAGTAATAACTTTCATGAAATCAGAGGGCTCTCCATGACGGTTGATCAGAATACATTAATCCAGCCTGAGGCAGTTAATGACATGGTCTCAGTTTGTCAGGGTTATTCTACTACTCCATTTGATATTTTGTCCAATGACATTTTGCCTAATGTTGGTGGTACTGTGAATATGGCCTCAGTTGATTTAGATCCCTCAACTTTTGCGTTTGAACAGCAGATATCCAAACCAGGCGAAGGAACTTTTACTTTTGATCCCGCTAGTGGTAAAGTAACGTTTGTTCCTGTTGCAGGTTTTAAAAGTAGCTCGGTAATCAGCTATAATTTCATGGATGTTTATGGTAAAGTTTCAAAGACAGGTACGATCACCGTAAATACAATTTCACCTATCATCACCCAGCAACCCAGTGGTGCTACTCTCTGTCAGGGAGCTACATTTACTTCTATTGTGGCAGCAAGCAGTACCGGCTCTGGTATTTCTTATCAATGGCAATCTTTTGATGGGACTGGCTGGATTGATATTCCTGGAGCTACAACTCCGACGTTTACCCTGACTAATGTATCTGTGAGTGCTAATAATGGGAATAAGTACAGAGTTAGGGTTACCGCTACAACTACTGTTACTTGTAATGTCTTTTCTAATGAAGTAGTGTTGAATGTAAATCCGATTCCTGATGTAACTGTACCGGCAGGACTTTTTTATTGTAATAACGAGACTGTTGCTTCAATTCAACTAAGTGGTAGTTTGGATAAAACTACTTATAGCTGGATAAATAGTAATCCTGCTATTGGTTTAGCAAATAAAGGAGATGGTGATGTTCCGTCTTTCAAAGCTTTAAATACTACAAACGGGCCAATCGTGGCTACGATCACTGTTACGCCGGTTTCATTAGCGGGGTGTACGGGTACTGCAAAAACGTTTACAATTACTGTAAACCCAACAGCTATAGTAGATCAGCCTGGAAATGTAAAATATTGTAACCAGGCGAACACAACTCCGGTTGTGTTTACGGATAATGGTACGGGTAGTACTTACAGCTGGACAAATGACCATGCTGAAATAGGTCTTCCTTTGTCAGGTACCGGTCAGGTTCCATCTTTTAAAGCTTTAAATACTACAAACAGCCCAATTGTGGCCACAATCACGGTTACACCAACTTCATCTGAAGGCTGTGCAGGTACTGCAAAGACATTTACAATTACCGTAAACCCAACAGCTATAGTAGATCAGCCAACCAGCGTAAAATACTGTAATCAGATCACTACTGCTCCGGTTGTGTTTACCGATAATGGTACCGGAAGCAATTACAGCTGGACAAATGATCATGATGAAATTGGTCTTCCTTTATCGGGTACCGGTCAGGTCAGGTTCCATCTTTCAAAGCTATAAACAATACAAGCAGGCCAATTGTAGCTACGATCAAGGTTACCCCGGTTTCATCTGAAGGCTGTGCCGGTACTACAAAAACGTTTACAATTACCGTAAATCCAACGGCAGTTGTTGATCAGCCAACAAACTTAAGATATTGTAACCAGACGAACACGGCTGCGGTTGTGTTTACAGATAATGGTACCGGCAGTACTTACAGCTGGACAAATGACCATGTTGAAATCGGTCTGCCTTTATCAGGTACTGGTCAGGTTTCATCTTTTAAAGCTTTAAATACTACAAACAGCCCAATTGTGGCCACAATCACGGTTACACCAACTTCATCTGAAGGCTGTGCAGGTACTGCAAAGACATTTACAATTACTGTAAATCCAACAGCGGTAATAGATCAGCCTGGAAATGTAAAATATTGTAACCAGGCGAACACGGCTGCGATTGTGTTTACAGATAATGGTACCGGCAGTACTTACAACTGGACAAATGACCATGCTGAAATAGGTCTTCCGGTATCGGGTACCGGTCAGGTTCCGTCCTTCAAAGCTTTAAACAATACGAATAGCCCAATTGTAGCTACGATTACGGTTACTCCGGTTTCATCGGCTGGCTGTGCAGGAACTGCAAAAACATTTACAATTACCGTAAACCCAACAACTATAGTAGACCAGCCGGCTAGCGTAAAATATTGTAACCAGGTTACTACGGCTCAGGTCGTGTTTACGGATAACGGTACAGGCAGTACTTACAGCTGGACAAATGATCATGCTGAAATCGGACTTCCTTTATCAGGTACTGGTCAGGTTCCATCTTTCAAAGCTATAAACACTACAAACAGCCCAATTGTAGCTACGATCACTGTTATACCAATTTCATCGGAAGGCTGTGCGGGAACTGCAAAAACATTTACAATTACCGTAAATCCAACAGCGGTAATAGATCAGCCAGCCAGTGTGAAATACTGTAACCAGGTGAACACCGATTCCGGTTGTGTTTACGGATAACAGTGCTGGCAGTACTTATAGCTGGACGAATGATCATGCTGGAATTGGTCTTCCTTTATCAGGTACCGGTCAGGTTCCCTCTTTCAAGGCTATAAACACTACGAACAGCCCAATTGTAGCTACGATTACTGTTATACCGGTTTCATCGGCAGGGTGTATAGGTACAGCAAAAACATTTGCAATTACCGTAAATCCAACAACTATCGTGGACCAGCCGGTTAGCGTAAAATATTGTAACCAGGTTACTACGGCTGCGATTGTGTTTACAGATAATGGTACCGGCAGTACTTACAGCTGGACAAATGATCATGATGAAATCGGTCTTCCTTTATCGGGTACTGGTCAGATTCCATCTTTTAAAGCTTTAAACAATACAAGTAGTCCAATTGTAGCTACGATTACAGTTACTCCGGTTTCATCTGAAGGGTGTGCCGGAACTGCAAAGACATTTACAATTACTGTTAATCCAACAGCAGTAGATCAGCCTGGAAATGTGAAATATTGTAACCAGACGAACACAGCTGTGGTTGTATTTACTGATAATGGTACCGGCAGTACTTACAGCTGGACAAATGATCATGCTGAAATCGGACTTCCTTTATCGGGTACCGGTCTGTTACCCTCCTTCAAAGCCTTAAACAATACAAATAGCCCAATTGTAGCTACGATTACAGTTACACCAGTTTCATTGGCAGGCTGTGCGGGAACTGCAAAAACATTTACAATTACTGTAAACCCAACAGCTATAGTCGATCAGCCTGGAAATGTAAAATATTGTAACCAGGTGAACACGGCGGCGGTTGGATTTACAGATAATGGTACCGGCAGTACTTACAGCTGGACAAATGACCATGCTGAAATTGGTCTTCCTTTATCGGGTACTGGTCAGGTTCCGTCTTTCAAAGCTATAAACAATACAAACAGCCCAATTGTAGCTACGATTACGGTTACTCCGGTTTCATCGGCTGGCTGTGCGGGTACAGCAAAGACATTTACAATTACTGTAAATCCAACGGCGGTTGTCAATCAGCCCGGAAATGCAAGATACTGTAACCAGGCAAATACGGCGGCGGTTGGATTTACAGATAATGGTACCGGCAGTACTTACAGCTGGACAAATGACCATGCTGAAATTGGTCTTCCTTTATCGGGTACTGGTCAATTACCATCATTCAAAGCTATAAACACCACGAATAGTCCGATCGTAGCTACGATTATAGTTACACCAACTTCGTCTGAAGGCTGTGCAGGAACTGCAAAAACATTTACAATTACTGTAAACCCAACAGCGATAGTAAATCAGCCAGCCAGTGTGAAATACTGTAACCAGGTGAACACGATTCCGGTTGTGTTTACAGATAACGGTACCGGCAGTACATACAGCTGGACCAATGATCATACTGAAATTGGTCTTCCTTTATCGGGTACTGGTCAGGTTCCGTCTTTCAAAGCTTTAAATACTACGAACAGCCCAATTGTGTAGCTACAATTACTGTTATACCGGTTTCATCGGCGGGCTGTGCCGGACCTGCAAAAATATTTACAATTACCGTAAATCCAACAACTGTAGCAGATCAGCCAGCCAACGTAAAATACTGTAACCAGGTTAATACGGCTGCGATTGTGTTTACAGATAATGGTACTGGCAGTACTTACAGCTGGACAAATGACCATGATGAAATTGGTCTTCCTTTATCGGGTGCCGGTCAGTTACCATCATTCAAAGCTGTAAACAATACAAACAGGTCAATTGTGGCTACGATCACGGTTACGCCGATTTCATCTGAAGGCTGTGCCGGAACTGGAAAAACATTTACAATTACTGTAAATCCAACGGCGGTTGTCGATCAGCCTGGAAATGCAAGATACTGTAACCAGGCGAATACGGCTGCGATTGTGTTTACTGATAATGGTACTGGCAGTACTTATAGCTGGATAAATGATCATGCTGAAATCGGTCTTCCTTTATCAGGTCCACCGGTCAGGTTCCGTCTTTCAAAGCTATAAACACTACAAATAGCCCAATTGTAGCTACGATCACGGTTATACCGGCCTCATCTGAAGGCTGTGCTGGTACAGCAAAAACATTTACAATTACCGTAAATCCAACGGCTATAGTCGATCAGCCTGGAAATGTGAAATATTGTAACCAGGCGAACACGACTTCGGTTGTGTTTACGGATAACGGGACTGGCAGTACATACAGCTGGACCAATGATCATACTGAAATCGGTCTTCCTTTATCAGGTACTGGTCAGTTACCATCTTTCAAAGCTTTAAATACTACGAATAGCCCAATTGTAGCTACCATCACAGTTACGCCAGTTTCATTATCAGGTTGTGCAGGCGCTGCAAAAACATTTAAAATTACCGTAAACCCAACAGCGGTAGTCGATCAGCTAACCAGCGTAAAATACTGTAACCAGGCCAACACGACTCCGATTGTATTTACAGATAATGGTACTGGAAGTACTTACAACTGGACGAATGACCATGATGAAATCGGCCTTCCTTTATCGGGTACCGGTGAGGTTCCGTCTTTTAAAGCTATAAACAATACGAACAGCCCAATTGTGGCTACCATCATGGTTACCCCGGTTTCATCTGAAGGCTGTGCGGGAACTGCAAAAACATTTACAGTTACTGTAAACCCAACAGCGGTAGTCGATCAGCCAGCCAGCGTAAAATATTGTAATCAGGCATATACGACTGCGATTGTGTTTACAGATAATGGTACTGGCAGTACTTATAGCTGGACAAATGATCATGCTGAAATCGGTCTTTCTTTATCAGGTACCGGTCAGGTTCCCTCTTTCAAAGCTTTAAACAATACAAACAGCCCAATTGTGGCTACGATCACGGTTACCCCGGTTTCATTATCAGGTTGTGCGGGCGCTGCAAAAACATTTAAAATTACTGTAAACCCAACAGCGGTAGTCGATCAGCCAACCAACGTAAAATACTGTAATCAAGCCGTACAGCAGCTCCGGCAGTGTTTACAGATAATGGTACTGGTAGTACGTACAGCTGGACGAATGACCATGATGAAATCGGCCTTCCTTTATCGGGTACCAGTGCGGTTCCGTCTTTTAAAGCTATAAACAATACGAACAGCCCAATTGTAGCTACGATCACGGTTACACCGGTTTCATCTGAAGGCTGTGCGGGTACAGCAAAGACATTTACGATTACCGTAAACCCAACAGCGGTAGTAGACCAGCCTGGAAATGTAAGATACTGTAATCAGGTGAATACGGCTCCGGTTGTGTTTACAGATAACGGTACGGGTAGTAGGTACAGCTGGACAAATGACCATGCTGAAATAGGTGTTCCTTTATCAGGTACCGGTCAGGTTCCGTCTTTCAAAGCTTTAAACACTACGAATAGCCCAATTGTAGCTACGATCACGGTTACTCCGGTTTCATTATCAGGTTGTGCAGGAACTGCAAAAACATTTACGATCACCGTAAACCCAACAGCGGTAGTCGATCAGCCAACCAGTGTAAAATACTGTAATCAAGCCGTTACAGCTCCGGCAGTGTTTACAGATAATGGTACTGGCAGTACTTACAGCTGGACAAATGACCATACTGAAATCGGTCTTTCGGTATCAGGTACCGGTCAGGTTCCCTCTTTCAAAGCTATAAACAATACGAATAGCCCAATTGTGGCTATGATCACAGTTACCCCGGTTTCATCTGAAGGCTGTGCAGGTACAGCAAAGACATTTACAATTACTGTAAACCCAACAGCGATAGTCGATCAGCCTGGAAATGTAAGATACTGTAACCAGGTGAACACGGCTGCGGTTGTATTTACAGATAATGGTACCGGAAGCATTTACAACTGGACAAATGACCATGCTGAAATCGGCCTTCCTTTATCAGGTACCGGTCAGGTTCCGTCTTTCAAAGCTATAAATACTACGAACGGCCCAATTGTAGCTACGATCACGGTTACACCGGTTTCATCTGAAGGCTGTGCAGGAACTGCAAAAACATTTACGATTACTGTAAACCCAACGGCTATAGTCGATCAGCCAACCAGCGCAAAATATTGTAACCAGGCCAACACGACTCCGGTTGTGTTTACAGATAACGGTACTGGCAGTACTTACAGCTGGACAAATGACCATGCTGAAATAGGTCTTCCTTTGTCAGGTACCGGTCAGGTTCCCTCTTTCAAAGCTTTAAACACTACGAATAGCCCAATTGTAGCTATGATCACGGTTAAACCGGTTTCATCTGAAGGCTGTTCGGGAACTGCAAAAACATTTACAATTACTGTAAACCCAACGGCTATAGTCGATCAGCCAACCAGCGTAAAATACTGTAACCAGGCCATTACCGCTCCGGTTGTATTTACAGATAATGGTACTGGCAGTACTTATAGCTGGACGAATGACCATGATGAAATCGGACTTCCTTTATTGGGTACCGGTGCGGTTCCGTCTTTTAAAGCTATAAACAATACGAACAGCCCAATTGTAGCTATGATCACGGTTAAACCGGTTTCATCTGAAGGCTGTGCGGGAACTGCAAAAACATTTACAATTACTGTAAACCCAACGGCTATAGTCGATCAGCCAACCAGCGTAAAATACTGTAACCAGGCCATTACCGCTCCGGTTGTATTTACAGATAATGGTACTGGCAGTACTTATAGCTGGACGAATGACCATGATGAAATCGGTCTTCCTTTATCGGGTACCGGTGCGGTTTCGTCTTTTAAAGCTATAAACAATACGAACGGCCCAATTGTAGCTACGATCACGGTTACACCGGTTTCGTCTGAAGGCTGCGCGGGTACAGCAAAAACATTTGCAATTACTATAAACCCAACAGCGATAGTCGATCAGCCTGGAAATGTAAGATACTGTAACCAGGTGAACACGGCTGCGGTTGTATTTACAGATAATGGCACCGGAAGCATTTACAACTGGACAAATGACCATGCTGAAATCGGCCTTCCTTTATCAGGTACTGGTCAGGTTCCGTCTTTCAAAGCTATAAATACTACGAACGGCCCAATTGTAGCTACGATCACGGTTACACCGGTTTCATCTGAAGGCTGTGCAGGAACTGCAAAAACATTTACAATTACCGTAAACCCAACAGCGGTAGTCGATCAGCCAACCAGTGTAAAATACTGTAATCAAGCCGTTATGGCTCCGGCTGTGTTTACAGATAATGGTACTGGCAGTACTTACAACTGGACAAATGACCATGTTGAAATCGGACTTCCTTTATCGGGGACCGGTCAGTTACCATCTTTCAAAGCTTTAAATACGACAAACAGCCCAATTGTAGCTACGATTACGGTTACTCCGGTTTCATCTGATGGCTGTGCAGGTACAGCAAAGACATTCGCAATTATTGTAAACCCAACAGCTATAGTAGATCAGCCAACCAACGTGAAATATTGTAACCAGGCTACTACAGCTCCGGTTGTGTTTACAGATAATGGTACGGGCAGTACGTACAGCTGGACGAATGATCATGCTGAAATCGGTCTTCCTTTATCGGGTACCGGTCAGTTACCATCTTTCAAAGCTATAAACACTACGAATAGCCCAGTTGTGGCTACGATTACAGTTACCCCGCTTTCATCTGAAGGTTGTGCAGGAACTGCAAAGACATTTACAATTACTGTAAGTCCAACTGCAGTAGTAGACCAGCCCGGAAATGTAAGATACTGTAACCAGGTCAATACGACTGCGATAGTATTTACAGATAACGGTACAGGCAGTACCTACAGTTGGACCAATGACCATACTGAGATCGGTCTTCCGGTATCGGGTACCGGTCAGTTACCATCTTTCAAAGCGTTAAACAATACGAACAACCCAATTGTGGCTACGATTACTGTTACACCAACTTCCTCGGCAGGATGTAATGGTAAGCCGGTTAGTTTTACCATCACAGTTGACCCTACGGCTCATGTAGGTAAACCTGCTGATCAGATAATCTGCAATGGAGCAAATAAACTACAACTCCTATCATATTTAATGGCGGAATAACAGGAACGCCTGTAAACACAACCTATAAATGGACAAATGATCATGCTGAAATAAATTTGCCGGTTTCTGGTACAGGAGATATTCCAATTTTTACTGCAACAAATAGAACTGCTTTTCCTGTTATTGTAACAATTACAGTAATACCAGTTTCTCCATCAGGCTGTGAAGGAGCAGCTGAAATATTTACCATTACAATAAAACCAGATGTATTCCTTTCATTAACCTCTGGTACCAACAACCAATCTGCCTGTATCAATACATCAATTTCAAACATTGTATACACAGTAAACAATGGAACAGCCATTGCAACTAATCTTCCTCCAGGCTTAATCCAAAACTATTCAAACGGAATACTAACTATTAGTGGAGCTTCTTCACAATCAGGTTCATTCCTTTATACTGTAACCGCAACAGGTGATTGTGATTCTAAAAAGCTTCCTGGACAAATTGACGTATATCCAAATGCTGTTATGGATCTGACTTCTCCGACAGGAAGTGATCAACCAGTTTTATGTATTAATACCTCAATAGCCCCAATAGTTTACAAGATAACCAATGCTACAGGTGCAATAACATCATCTTTACCAGCTGGGCTGACAGGGAATTATAATTCAGCTACCAAAGAATTTACCATTACCGGGAACCCAACCTTATCCGGAACTTTCCCATACACTATAACCACTACGGGAGGATGCTCGTCTGTCATCCTTAATGGCATCATTAAGGTAAACCCAAATACAACCTTACAGTTAACATCTGCATCCTCAACTGTAAATCAAACATTATGCATAAACAGCAATCTGCAAACCATCACCTATCAAACTGCAAATGCGACTGGAGCTACAGTATCTGGTTTGCCGGCAGGAGTAACAGGAACCTATAATAACGGTCAGATCAATATTAACGGAAGCCCAACTCAGTCTGGAACCTTTACTTATACTGTGAACGCAACTGGTTTGTGTGTAACAGAACAACTTAACGGAACAATAACTGTTAACCCAAGCCCGATTGGCTTTAATGATTTGATCAGTAATCTGACCTGTACAAATAACAGTATTCAGTACAACCTGCAAGACAATGTCAACAATACTGCAAATGGAGGGAATTCAATTCCTTCTGCATTTACATGGACAGTCGCCCTAAATAACAATGTTAAAGGTCAGCGTAGCGGTTCTGGGAATAGTATCAGCGCGACTTTAGTTAACACAACTCATACTATTCAGCAAGTCATCTATACTGTAACCCCAACTTCAATAACAGGTGGCTGTCCTGGAAAGACCTTTACGATTACTGTTAACGTACCCGTTTGCAGCAGTCTGATAATCACAAAAACCGCAAATGTAAGTGTGGTTTCTGTGCCTGGCGATCAGATACAGTACATTATAACTGTGAAAAATACAGGTAATGCCAGTCATACCGATTTGCAGGTGACGGATCCGCTTTTGGGAGGCAGGTTAAGAGGTCCAGCCTACGGAGATAATGGAAATGGAATTCTTGAAGCCAATGAATCATGGGTATATACAGGAACTTACCGTGTTACCCAGACAGACATAGACGACAATGGAAAGCCTAATGCAAGATCCGGTAAAATTGTCAATACTGTAACTGTTAATACAGCCGAAGCACCAACACCATTAGCAGCTGTTGCAACTGTAGATATTGTTACTAAAGGCTCTATTGTATTGGTTAAAACCGGTGTAATGAGCGTTGATTTTTCTACGATTGTCTATACTTTCAAAATAACGAATACCGGAAGAGTAAAACTGTATAACCTGAATTTGATGGATACCAGAATTGGTGGAAAAATAGAATTGGGAACTAATGAAATTGCGGCAGGAGCTACCATTAATATTACAGCTACATACAGAGTTTCGGACGAAGAAAAGCGAGACGGAAGAGTTATCAATACCGCTACCGTTAGTGCAAAAACTCCTTCTGGTGACCCGGTCTCTGACATTTCAGGCACACAGGCAAATAATGATGATCCAACAGTTCATATCATTGTAGATGCGCCACAGGCGATAAATGACAGAGCAGAAGTTCAGATTAATCAGGTTGTTACGATCAATGTTGCAGGCAATGATTTGGCTTCACTCAACGGTCTGAACAAAGCCAGCATAGAAATCAGCAGCCCTCCATCAAATGGACAGATCGTTGTACATAGCGATGGAACCGTTACTTATACACCAGATAAGGGTTATTCAGGACAAGATGATTTTACCTACTATATCTATGACTCTAAGGCTGGTACCCCAAATAGAAGTAACAGAGCCGAGGTAAACATTAAAGTAATCCCAATTGAACTATTCATCCCAAATACTATCACCCCAAATGGAGATGGTAAAAATGATACATTCAAAATCATTGGAAGAGAAAGTTTCGACGGTATTGAACTATTGGTTTTCAACCGCTGGGGTAATGAAGTATATAAAAATGGCAACTATCTGGACGAATGGGATGGATCAGGATTAACAGACGGAACTTACTATTATATTATCACACTCAAAAAAGCCGGTAGTAAGGTGAATAAAAACGGCTGGATACTTATAAAAAGATAAACTAATAATGAAAAAATTGTATAAAATATTTCTGCTTATCTGCTCAACCGGCTTATTTACCGGTCAGGCCATTGCGCAGCAAAATATTCAATTTTCTCAATATATATTCAATACCTTAAGCGTCAATCCTGCATACGCTGGATATAAAGAAGAATGGTTTGCCCAGATGGCTCTGCGTAATCAATGGGTAGGAATAGAAGGTGCACCTAAGACCGGACAGATCTCCATTGATGGAATTCTTGACCCGCAGACAACTAAACATGGTGTGGGTGTGCAGATTACTTCTGATAAACTAGGTCCGCAATCCTCAAACTCAATCACTTTAAATTACGCATTCCGCATCCAGCTGGATGGAGCCGATACCCGTCGTTTAAGTTTTGGGCTAGGAGTAGGGGCGGCGCAATATGGTTTAAATGGAAGCGTACTGACCTCAGTAGATGGAGGAGATGGTACAATTCCAACAGGAGGTTCCAGTAAAATTACACCAGATTTCAGGGCAGGGATTTTCTATAGTACCCCGTACTGGTATGTAGGTATTTCTGCACTTAATCTCTTAAATAATACCAAATCTGTAGATGATTACAGAAGAAGTGCTGGAATTGCCGATAACATTACGCGTACCAGGCACATGTATTTTGTAGCGGGAGCACTGGTTAATGTTTCTACAGACCTCAGAATCAGGCCAAGTATGATGATCCGGGAAGATTTCAAAGGACCAACAAATGCCGATTTTAATATTATGGCCATATTCAACGATAAAATTTGGCTTGGCGGAGGATATCGTACAAGTATTAAAGCATTAAAAAAAAAGAATATCAGAATACCGATGTGGCCAGCCAGGCTGCACTGATTGGTATTGCCCAGTTTTATGTGAATGAACGTTTCAGAATAGGTTATTCTTACGATTATGCTGCAATCTCCAAACTCAACGGATATCAATCAGGAACACATGAAATTACTGTAGGTATTGCCTTTGGAAAAGCACCGAAATCATCCATCTGTCCGAGAGTATTCTAAAATATTAAAGAAAAAATGATTATTTGTTCTGAATAAGGTGTAAAAGGATTTCAAGTGCAAGGCTGTCAACATCTTTGCTGGAGTTACTCAATACAACGACGCCAATCTGTTTTTCTTTAGAAAAGCCACAAAAGCTTCTGAAACCTGCCGTTCCTCCGTTATGCCAGATAATAACGTCCTCGTTTAAAAATTGCACGATCCAGGCAAGTCCCCTGCCAAATCCAGGTTGAAGATCAGTTTCCTGATGAGATAATGAAATATCCTGATTATCATCCTCCATATTTGAATGGAGATAAGTTATCATGTCGTTTATATTTGATTTTAAACCACCGGCAGCTTTAAATGCTCCCATATCCCAATAGGCAACATCTTTACCCTCTTCATCACTATAGCCGTCGTAAGAAATGTCTTGTTTTTTTTGGGGACATCAAAGCTCGTATCTGTCATTCCGAGCGGTGCAGTAATAACCTCCTGAAGAAGATTCTGGAGTGGAACCTGATAAATATTTTCCAGGATGATCCCCAGGATAGCAAATCCAAGATTTGAATATTCAGATCTTAAGCCGGGAAGTTCATCAGGGATGAAATTTCTCAGATAATCATATATCATTTCTTTTGAATAATTCTGATACGGATTAGCTTCATCATAATCATCTTCTAAATCGGCCGGAAGGCCTGGTAACCCGGAAGTATGATTGCTGAGGTCTACTATTTTTATTGGAGTCCCCTCATATTGTAAATTAGGATAGTTACCGGGCAAATATTTTCTAATATCATCTTTCAGTTTGATTTTACCCTGATGAATTGCATGCGAGAGTATAATTGCGGTAAAGGTTTTAGAAATTGATCCTATCTCATAAAGTGAATGGCTATCCGGCAGGGTATTATTTCCACCTTTGTTTCCCCGTAAAAGAATGTTTCAGTATCAGTACCATTGACTATTCCGATACTCAAACCCCTGTTATCCGGATCTATAAGGTATTTGATGACCATTTTATCAATAAAGAGGTGCAATTTAGTTTGCCTGGGATTATTTGATTGGATTGTAAGCGGATCCCTGGGATTCAAAATTTCCTCATTTTTAGAAACCGGTTCCCATTCGTGATATGCAATAAGATTATCTGTTGTTATCATTATCTTTAATGATAATTCCCCATCTCTGAAATCTATGAGATATTCTGAAGTATTGTTATCGTTAGCAATCTGTTTCCAATATACCACCTTCCCCAGAACTCTTTTTATCTCATTCTTATAGAAGTGTATAACTGATTCTTCCGTAAAAACCTCCTGAAATTCAGGAGAGAATAAGGTGTATATTTTGGAAAACTGATCAGTATTATAAAATTCTACCAGCCGGCTAATGATGAGGTTCGGATCCATATGATTTAAATTTGAATTTAAATTGTTTCCATCTATATGATTACAGCTCAGGCTGTAATTTTTAACCATACATTTTCTGCTACTATCTTGTGGCCTGCAGGTGTTGGATGTATTCCGTCTTTCTGATTTAAACTGGCAATCCCACCCACATCTTTTAATAGGAAAGGAAGAAAATCCATATTGTTTTTCTTTGCCAGTGCAGGAAATATAGCAGCAAAAGAGGTTGTATATTTTTCTCCCATGCTAGGAGGCATTTGCATTCCTGCGAGCAAGAGTTTAGCTCTTGGATATTTCTTTTTTACCTGATCAATTACCGCTTGCAAATTAGCTGTTGTTTCTTTCACAGGAATACCTCTCAAACCATCATTAGAGCCTAACTCTAAAACAAAAATATCTACTGGCTGCTTCAATATCCAACTAATACGACTTTTTCCAGCTGCCGAAGTTTCACCACTTAAACCTGCATTAACAACCTTATAAGGCAAGTGTAAGGAATCAATTTTTTGTTGTATCAATGCTGCTGGGAAAGCTTGTTCCGGATTTACACCCAGTCCGGCTGTCAGGCTCGTTCCGAAGAATAAAATATGTTTAACCGATCCTTGTTTTCCTGAGGGTACTGTTTGTACAGAATCTTTAGGTGTTACCGCAGTTTTGTCCGTCTTACTATCCATATTCCCACAACTGGTTAGTATACAAACGCAAATTATTAAAATGATGTAATCGTAACGTAACTTATTGCTCTTCATCTTACAAAGGGATTGGTTTTTGATATATTTATACAGTAACATAATATCTATTCTTACGTCAAATATCAGTAAATATCATCATTTAACCTTATTTCTTTGGAAACCATATTAAACTTAAAAGACGTTAGTAAACAATATAAAAGCGCAGATTCTTCACTTACTATACTTGATCATATCAATTTCTCTATACAAAGAGGATCTACTGTAGCTATTACTGGTCCTTCGGGTAGTGGAAAAACTACCTTATTAGGATTATGTGCAGGTTTAGACCGGGCAACCTCGGGTAGTGTAGAGTTAAACCACGTCGTATTGGATCAGCTCTCAGAAGATGATCGTGCAGCTGTACGTAACCGTTATGTAGGTTTTATTTTTCAGAATTTTCAATTGCTGCCGACACTTACTGCGATAGAAAACATTATGGTTCCGCTTGAACTGAGAGGCGAAAAGAATATCCGTCCAAGGGCTATGCAATTATTAGATAAAGTCGGCTTAACGGATCGGGCAAATCATTACCCTGTACAACTTTCCGGAGGTGAACAGCAACGAATTTCTTTAGCAAGGGCATTTTCCAATACTCCTGCTATTTTATTTGCCGATGAACCAACAGGAAACCTTGATGGCGAAACCAGCGAAAAAGTGATTCGGCTTCTTTTTGATTTAAATAAAGAGGCAGGCACTACACTGATTATTGTAACGCACGATTTGGAACTGGCATCCCGTACTGACAGAACTATCAGGTTGAAAGGCGGAGTAATTATAGCTGATGAACAAAGACTTATGCCTGATCAACAAGCTGCTTTCCTGAAAAATGTTCCCGTTTCATGGTTATTTAAAATGGCCTGGCGTGACAGCCGTAAAAACCGCTCAAGACTATTCCTTTTTACCTCGTCCATCATCTTAGGTATTGCTGCCCTTGTAGCTGTGTATTCATTTGGTGACAACTTACAACGTGATATTGATGAACAAGCCAAAGCCCTGACAGGGGCAGATTTGATAATTGATAGTCGTAAGGCTATCAGTGTACCAGTAATGGCTATGCTAGACACTTTAGGTGATCAGCAGGCAAAGGAACAGAGTTTTCCTTCTATGCTCTATTTTATCAAAGGGCAGGGTAGCCGTTTAGTTCAGATCAAAGCGCTGGAGGGAAAATATCCTTTTTACGGAGACATTGAAACGACCCCGAAAAGAGCAGCTAAAATCTGGGATCAGGGCAGAAATGCATTGGTTGATAAAACAGTCATGCTGCAATTTAATGCCAGACCTGGAGATTCTATCCAGGTGGGTAAAGTTAATTTTGCTATTGCAGGGTATTTAGATCAGGCTCCCGGACAAATCGGGGTTATGGCTTCTATTTCGCCTGTCGTTTATATTCCTTTTAAATATCTCCCACAAACCGGGCTGGCCCGGTTCGGCAGCCGGATCCATTATTCTTATTATTATAAATTTAACAAGCAAGCTGACATTCCGGTTTTACTAAAAAAGATTCAGCCTGTTTTGGATAAAGAAGGTCTTGGTCAGGAAACAGTTGCCTCTAAAAAACAAAATACAGGCCGTGCATTTCAAGATCTTAACCAGTTTCTTTCTCTTGCCGGTTTTACTGCCCTGTTACTAGGCTGTATCGGGGTAGGAAGTGCTATTCATGTTTATGTCAATGAAAAATTAGCTGCGATTGCTACTTTGCGCTGTCTTGGCATAAGTGCCTGGGAAGCATTCTTTATCTATCTGATCCAGCTCACTTTTATCGGGTTTGCCGGTGCAATTGCAGGAGCTGCAATTGGGTACAGGGCTGCAATTTTTATTGCCCTATGTAATGAAAGATTTTCTGCCAGTAGATTTTACGATGCAGATTTCATGGATGGCAATTCTGCAAGGGGTTATTACGGGTGTAGTCATTGCCATACTTTTCGCTTTACCTTCTTTACTTTCTGTGCGCAGGGTATCTCCGCTAAATGCGATAAGACTATCATTTGAACAATCAAAAGGAAAAGCTGATCCGCTAAGAATGACAGTTTATCTGATTATCTTTTTATTTGTATTAGGTTTCACCTATTTACAGATGAACAGCTGGTTACAGGCAATCGTCTTTTCGGTAAGCCTTGTGATCATTATATTGATATTTTATGGGTTATCTGTTTTACTATTAACGCTGCTAAAGAAAGTACTTCCTTCTGGAATAGCCTATACCTGGCGCCAGGGGTTTTCTAATTTATACCGGCCTGGTAATCTGACGCTCATGCTAATTGTTGCAATTGGCTTATCCACCACATTAATGCTACACTGTATTTTGTCCAGGGAATCCTGATTAATAAGGTTACTTTATCGTCGGGAAAAGTTCAGCCGAATATGGCACTTTTTGATATTCAGAGCGATCAGGTAAAGGCAGTGAATACGCTCGCCAGACAATATCATTTACCCTTAATGAACCAGGTTCCTGTAGTGACCATGCGTTTGGAAGAAATTAACGGTAAAACTGCTTCACAGCTGGCATTGGCCGATAGTTTGAAAAATAAGCGTCCCGCAGAAAGCAAAAAACGGGAAACATCTGCTTCTGCTTTTAAAAATGAGATCAGGGCCAGTTATCAAACTAAATTAACCAGTGCAGAAAAAATTACAGGCGGAGCCTGGGTTGGTCAGGTGAAATCTCCTGGTGATCAGGTCTATATTTCTTTAGATGAACGTTATGCAGAACGTATAGGTGTTAAAATAGGAGATAAAATGCTTTTTAATGTACAGGGAATGATGATTTCTACTGTGATCGGAAGTTTAAGAAGTGTAGAAGGGGGTAGGGTACAAACTAATTTTCGTGTCATATTTCCGGCTGGTATTTTGGAAGATGCACCGCAATTTCATGTGCTGATGACTAAAACACCTGATGCTAAAGTTTCTGCACAATTTCAGGCAGCTATAGTCCGGAATTTTCCAAATATTTCAGTAATTGATTTGGGGCTGGTTTTACAAGTATTGGATACACTGTTAGGTAAAATCAGCTTTGTAATTCGTTTTATGGCTTCTTTTAGTATTATTACAGGCTGGATTGTTTTGATTTCTGCTGTTCGCAGTAGTAAAAATCAAAGACTTCGGGAAATTGTATTGTTGAGGACGCTTGGGGCAAAAGGCAGACAAATCCTTTCGATTACTGCTGTTGAATATCTGTTTTTAGGTTTACTTGCTGCGCTTGCAGGAGTGATCATAGCAATGGGAGCAAGCTGGGCACTGGCGGTATATCTTTTCGGAACCAGTTTTACCCCAAAGTTTTTTGATGTGCTGATTTTGCTCAGTTCGGTGACCATGATTGTAGTAATTACAGGAATGCTGAGTAGCAGAGGAGTCCTGAAGCATCCACCTTTAGAAGTCTTAAGAAAAGATAATTAGGATAAAATGTGATAGAACCATACAAATCGGAACAATGTTTGCATATTGCTAAAAACTTAGACAATCACCATTAGAACAATTATGAAGAAAAGAATACACGTTCTCGAAGACGATCAGGATATCAGATATATTATAGAGTTTTTATTAAAAGATGAAGGTTATGATTTACAACTGTCATCTACTTTTGCTGAACTAAAAGGCAAGCTAAATGACGCCCTGCCAGATTTGTTTATTATTGATGTGATGTTACCTGATGGAAATGGAATTGAAATCTGTGAAGATTTGAAAACGGACATTTTCACTAAACACATCCCGGTTATTGTGATGTCTGCTAATCCAGATAGTAAAGAAAAAAGTGTTACTGCTGGTGCTGATGCTTATATCAGTAAACCATTTGATCTGGATTATGTAGTTAAAAGAATAGAAAGATTATTAGTTAAATAAGAAAATATATTTGGCTGTTTAAATTCAACAGCTAAATATTAAACGCCTTTTGTCTAAATTTATCAAATGATGATTTTACTGGAAAACGAGAATATCAAAGTGTCTGTTGCGGCAAAAGGTGCAGAATTACAAAGTATTAAAAGTAAACTTACTGAGCTCGAATATTTATGGAAGGGCGATCCGGCTTACTGGGGCAAATTTAGTCCCGTACTTTTTCCTATCGTAGGTGGATTAAAGAACAATACCTATTGTATCGGAGATCAGTCTTATCAGCTTCCCCGCCATGGGTTTGCCAGGGATCTTGAGTTTGAGGTTCAAAAAATCAATGATGCGGAAGCTTTATTCACACTTTCTCATAACGAGGAAACACTAAAAATTTATCCTTTTGAATTCCAGCTCAGTTTACGCTATAAACTTTCGGGTGCGTCAGTTTCCTGCACTTATGAAGTGAATAATCCGGGAGATAAGGATCTTTTGTTTTCTGTTGGAGCACATCCGGCATTCGCTGTGCCTTTAATACCAGGTACGTTATATGAAGATTACTATCTGGATTTTGCGCAGGATGAATCGCTGAATATTCATAAGATAGAAGACAACCTGATCAGTGATCAAACCTTAATCATACAATTAAACGACCGTAAGCTAAGCTTACAGCATGAACTGTTTTATAACGATGCTTTAGTTATGAAAGACCTGAAAAGTACCTCAATTCAGATCAGAAATACTAAAAACCAGCACGGGCTTAACTTCCGTTTTATTGATTTTCCTTTTTTTGGTATCTGGGCAGCTAAAGATGCAGATTTCGTTTGCTTAGAACCCTGGTGTGGCATTGCTGATGGTATTCATCATAACCAGCAACTTAGCGATAAAGAAGGTATACAATCTTTATCGCCAGGTCTTGACTGGAAACGTAGCTGGGAAGTAGAGGTTTTATAACACGCTAACTTTTAGGGTCGAAGCCTGACCCTTTTTGAAATATACACGGTGGGTTGCTTTCTGAAAATCAGCCTCCGTGGCTTTATAAATATTAACAAACTTTTGTGGATTGCGGTCAACCAGCGGGAACCAGGAACTTTGAACCTGTACCATGATTTTGTGTCCCTTTTTAAAGCAATGTGCTGCATCCTGCATATCAAATTTAACCTCAGTTACTTCACCTGGAACCAGAGCCTCAGGATTTGAAAAACTATTTCTAAACTTAGATCGCATCACTTCACCACGTACCAATTGCTGAAAACCACCCATTTTGGTTTCATGATGAGGACTGTCATTTGGTGCATCGCCCGGATATACATCAATCAATTTGACAATAAAATCGGCATCTGTACCTGTTGTAGAAACAAATAAATCTGCCAGAAGATGACCCGAAATTACCACATCATTTTCCAGTATAGCTGTCTGATAAACCAATACATCCGGTCTGTTTGCTGCAAAGCGCTGATCTTCATACATAAAATCACTGCCCCTGTCAATTCTTATTTCGCTGGTATATGGAACCGGTTTGTCAGGATCACTGATAAACTCATCGTATTCCTTTGAACTGGTTGCAGGCTGTTCAAAGGATAACTTTCCATCAGGATGGAAATACAGACGCTGTTCCCTTGCTTCAACCGGTGGCCATGCCGTATATTTTTTCCATTGATTTGAACCCGTTTCAAATATCGTGGCTTTTGGCAGATCAGGGTTTATAGTCCCTTTCAGATAATGGTTGAAAAAAGCAAGTTCGATCTGTTCCCTGTAATACGGGCCGGTCTCAGAATGGAAACGTATATTACCTAAAAAGTCATTGTTACCTTTTGTCCAGCTTCCATGTGTCCATGGCCCCATCACAAGGTAATTTGGCGCTGCTGGTTTATTCTTTTCAATACCCGCAAATGTTTTCAAAGGCCCGTATAAATCCTCCTGATCGAACCATCCGCCAACAGTCATCACTGCGGGTTTAATATTTTTGAGAGATGAGGAACTGGTGTGCGTGAAGCCCAGAAATTATCATAGGTTTCATTGTCTACCATCTCATTCCAGATCGGGTTTTTTCTTTTAAAATACTTCTCGTTTACATTTTTTAAAGGTCCCAGGTTTTTATAGAATTCATAAGCATCAGGGGTACCGTATGCTGTAAATGGAACTGCATGGTTTGGTGTCGGTTCTGGTCTTGGCGTACCATAATAAGATAAAAAGGAGAACGTCCCCATCAGGAAAAATGCACCATTATGATGGCGGTCATCACCCATAAACCAGTCGGTTACCGGAGCCTGGGGTGAAGCTGCTTTTAATGCAGGATGAGAATCAATGGTTGTCATCGTGGTATAAAAACCCGGAGCAGAAATCCCCCAGGTTCCAACCTTTCCATTATTTCCGGATACATTTTTGACCAGCCAGTCTATTGTATCGTAACTATCGGAACTTTCATCTATATCCGTCTTTTTCTTCTTGTGCGCAAGATAAGGGGGGGTTGCTACAAATTCTCCTTCGGACATATATCTGCCTCTTACGTCCTGGTAAGCAAAGATATATCCATCTCTCGCGAAGACCATAGAAGGGCCTAAGACTGGTCTGTACAATTCCGGGCCATAAGGACCTACGCTGTAAGGTGTACGTTGATACATTATTGGATATTTTTTTGTCATATCCTTTGGAATGTAAAGTACCGTAAACAGCTTTACGCCATCGCGCATAGGAATCTGTTTCTCGATTTTTGTATAATGAGTCCTGATATAGATTTCATCATCAGCATTGACAGCCGGCTTTTGGGCAGAAGTTCCAAAAGATAACATCGCAATTGCAGCTGATAAAATGTAAGTTTTCTTGGCTAAAGATTTCATGCGGCAAAATAAACAAAATCTACTATTTATGATCATGTGAACAAGATCTGTTTAATCTCCAGTTGACCAGGTGGGCGGCCGCAACGGTAAACCCGCCCAGAGGAATAAGTATGGGTTCTAAACTGTGAATTCCTGAGAAATGGCCAAAGGCTATGAGGGCAAAACCGGTAAACAAGACAAAAAATGGGAGTGACTTATGATGTTGTTTCCGATAAGACATAGTTAAAGAAAGTGTTCCCAAAAAGACAGATACGATGATCATCGAGATTTCTACCCATTCATTGCTTAAAAATTCGAGACCTAAAAGTGGGAGGGCAGTTAAAAATATTGGGACTAAAGCACAGTGAATAGCACATAAAGTAGAAGCAGTCATTCCAAGACGATCAAGATGCTGAGAGGTTTTTGATAGGGCCATATACGTGAAAATTAATGAATGATATAAAAAGTATATAAATGACTACAAATATAAAAGCAACTGTATTGCGTTTGGTGTGTGGTATGTCATTTTTGTGTTTAATGTCATTCCAATGAGAATAGATATCATTTATTGATGATATGACGCTTCTGGCATCTTTCTTGTAAGTAGAATTCGATAAATTAAAATATAATATTATGAAATTACTGCTCGGAATCGTATTCGGATTAATTACTACAACAACTCTTTCATTTGCTCAGGACAAACAAAATCTAAAAATCTACCCGGAACCTAAAGAAGGTTTTCAGCGGTCGGTTATTCAGGTAACTAAAAAAAAAAAAATGAAGAAGATTATAAAGTAGAAATCATAGTGGGTAAAACGGTGAAAGTAGATTGCAATATTCACAATTTGATGGGGAAATTTGAAGAGAAAGATTTAAAAGGATGGGGCTATACTTATTTCGAGTATAATTCTGACGGGAATACTGCGTCTACAAGGAGAGGATGTCCTGATAGAGTTTTAAAAGACAAATTTGTTTACAATACGGAATTGACCCGTTATAATAGCAAGTTGCCAATTATTGTTTATGCACCTAAAGGGTTTCAGGTAAAATATAAGATCTGGACCAGAAGTCAGAAGCAAGTTG
This sequence comes from Pedobacter sp. NJ-S-72, assembly GCF_053890575.1. Taxonomy (NCBI): domain Bacteria; kingdom Pseudomonadati; phylum Bacteroidota; class Sphingobacteriia; order Sphingobacteriales; family Sphingobacteriaceae; genus Pedobacter; species Pedobacter sp. NJ-S-72. Next base: position 158,032 of record NZ_CM132681.1, read on the forward strand.
ACGCAATAGTTAAATAAGAATTTACACGAATTCCCTTTAGAGATAAAGGGAATTTTTAAATCTTTTTGCCAGTAAAGCCTGTAGCCAGATCAGGGTCAATATCTGCAATGATTATTCCTGCTCTTCCATATGGCTTGTATACCATACAAGTTCCATCAGGTGCTATTACCGAGCTTGCCGATTCAGCATAAAGAGAGGCGAAATTTGAACTTGCAAAATAAATGGTGTTTTCCATTGCCCTCATCATCATTGCTTTTTCGTAATAAGGGTTTTCTTTTGCACCCCATTCTGTAAGCTTGATGCCATCCGTGTTACTGCCACTAAAATGTGGATGAAATACTATTTTAGCATCATTTTGTGCTGCCCATCTTACTGATTCGGGATAACGGAATCCTTCATGACAAATAGTAATTCCAAATTTTACGCCGCTCACTTCGAAGATTTTACGCTCCTTACCCGGAATCCAGATCTTATCCTCTGAAGGGTCTAACTGATTCTTTGCCTGATAACCTAATATTTCGCCGGTATTTGATACAACATGGGCAATGTTCAAAATTCCATCCGTATGGTACCAGTCCATAGGTATAATAATGGCAATCGCATTTTCGGCGGTAATTTCACATACTTTATTTAAAGCTGCCTGTAGCTTTTCAGCTGAACGATCTTCAGGCTCATACCCCATTCCCGGGTAACCCGGAATATATGATTCAGGGAAACAGATAATTTCTGCCTGTTCCTGAGCCGCTTCTTTAACCAGTTTTTCAAGCCAGTACAGGCCATCATTTATAGATTTTGGGAATGGGGGGGAAGCTATAGCTATTCGTATCATGTTTAGCAAATATGGCTAAAACGCTATAAATAAGCTAGTACAAGAGCAAATTATACGGAATTATTTTTTTGCCTATATTTTCCTAAACTCAAATGGAAAAGCTGAGCCTTGATAACATAAGCTAGAATGCTCTAAATTCAATTTCCCTGATTTGATTAGTTCAAAGTCTGTATTCCATAAACGCAATAAGCTCCTTCTAATGTCCGAACCAATCATTGTGTTAGGGGATGTAGTAAGGGAATTTGGATCGTTTTTCTGATATAAAGAAATTCATCTACATTTTTAATATTCTTTATGATAAAAAAACTATAAAGTAAAAATTTAGTATCATTTCCAAAAGTTCTTTCCTGCGAGAGTTTATTACATTCATAAAATATTTTTCTGTCAATAGCAGATGCCGGGTGAAGTAATGAATGCCATGGACCATCTTTTAATGCAGCTGTTACGTCGATAGGATACCTTACTGCCAGGACAGTTTTAGTGTAATAATCCATTCTTAATTCATGAGACCCACATAATTCACAATCATTGTCGTACATGTAATTGGATATTATTTCAAATCTATCAGCACATGGCAAATCATCTGAGTCTTGAAAATAAATCAACTTATTTTTTCCCTCATCAATCAGGGTGTTTCTAATCACGTATGGTCCGACTGGTGTTGGACTAAAGTTGTAAAATGAAATTTTACGGTTATTAGTTATTATTTCAGCTATCTCCTTATCTATTATCTGGTCGAGACCAACATATCCTGCCGTTCCTTTAATATAACTTAGATAATGCAAGACATTCTTCAGATATAACTTATTCCCCAAGTGCGGTATAACCACATCGCAATCGTTATTTGGCACTGAGTGTTTTAATATAAAAGGGAGTTGTTTTACTAAGACCCTGTCAAAATTACTGCTTTCCATTGTAGTACGCTCTAACAACATAAAAAGTAATTCAGTAGGCTTAGCAGTTACGCTCCTGATTGAACTAAATACTTCTCTAAAAATGTTGAGGTTGCAGCAAAAAGAACTAACACGTTCGTCTTCACTTGCAGTTTCTATAGGTGCATTTTTTTTAGGTGTCAGAATAATGAGTGTCCTATCATTCTTACTTAGAATAATCTCCAAAGACTCTTTCAAGCAGTCAATATCTGGAATAAAGGAATTATCTTCAAACCTCAAAAATAACAGGTAATCATCGTCATTTTCAACTTCGAGCTGCAGAATGTGTTTTGGAACGTGCTTTTCTAAACTTTGCTTTTTCCAGGTAATCACATTATAGTAACCATTTAAATTCTGTTCCATATGATGTTATCTCCCTTCCTAAATAATTGTTCCTATTTTGATTTTCCTTAAAACGTGATAACAGCAAATCTGCTTTCTTCTTTCATAGCTCAGCTGTCTGATCAAATCAAATTGTTGATTAGTGAATAGTTCACTTTCCCGATGTAGTAATACCGCCCCTCTGGTGTATGCAAATAATTTGAAAACAGTCTCGAAATATAAATCCCGAACAACAACATGATATTTACTTGCAAAATCGACAAGTAAAAAGTGCTTGATTAAGTTTATGATCAATTGATTGCTATCCTCTCCTGAATAGGTGATAACGGGGTATTCCATTCTTTTTGCATTATTTCTAACTAGGTTTATATGTTCATTTTTAAAGATGGACATATAAAATACAAACGCCTTGTAGAATGGGTAATTTTCAAATAGACTGTTTTCTATGCTATATGCATGTACCCCAAAGTATGTACCCCAAAGTATTTTCAAAATATATATTAAGCCAGGCACAAATAATTGGACCGTATTTATGGTCATCTACATATCCAGATGTTTGAAAGCCTTTTCTATATTCTGGATGGAATCCGGTAAAATTAGCCTCAATAACATAGTAGCGATTTTCAGGTGTAAGGGCGATATCCCAGGCGATTAAAGTACCGCTAAGAATCGAATTATGTATTTTCGTAAGGATCTCATTTAAAAAATCATTTAAACCCTGATGATAAGGAGCTTGGTTTCCCCCATGAGACACGTAAGATAAACCAGGAATGATGTCTTTAGAAAACGTATGAACTCTAAATTCTGTTTTTATGCAGATCTTTTTTTGAATCATATGGTTTTCATACTGTCTGGTGCATACAGTTGGTAACAATGCTATGAGTTCAAAATCAGCTGTTTTATCCCAACTTTGGGTTGCATATGAAGCATCCCCTAATGTTGCTTTCAAAAAATAACCTTGTGAGAATAAAGTTCTAATCCTTTGGATACCATCCTTTTGATTTATGAGTGTAGAAAACGGGAGTGTGGAGGGCATACAGTCTGGAGCATAGTAATGCAATATTGCATACTGTATATATTTATTTTCCAACCGCCATTTCAGTACATAAGACTCCTCAATATTTAATTGATAAAGTATTGCTCTAATGAAAAGTGCACCATAATTGCCCGATAAATCATTTAATAGCCATTCTTCAGGCCTTAATTCAAAAGCACTATTCTCTGTCTTACTTCTGATCAGCTGTGGATCTGCAGTTTCGATTTCTTTGATCAGATCATAAAGATCAATCCAGGTGTTCATGGCAATTTCTTTAAAATTCCTGCAACTAAATGTTGCAGGATTCGGTTTGATTTGGTTTGGAAGGCTATGTATGCATGGCTTGCCAGTGGCAAGAGCCCCCATTTGAGTCTGTTGTTTGAAAATAAACGTGCACTTGGGTGTTAGATGCGTAGATACCAACGTCTACTGTTCTCGTGGTGGCCGTAAATGGAATAGTAGTGGTCTTCGACATGAAATTTCCAAGTGACTTCGTCATCACGATAACATTTGGACTTGCTGCACCACTCGGATAAACAGTAAATCTCACAAAACTAACGATTGGGAGTGCCCAAAAAGCACCGCTTACTTGCTCCTGACCATCTGAAGATAAATTTCCACTTGGTAAGGTGCCGCCCGCCCCGTCACTTGTACTTTCACTACCACCTCCCCCGGTACCAGGATAAGTAGGATAATCTGGATTCCACCCACCCGTTGGTGGCGTAGGCCCACCTCCACCACCTCCTCCCGGAGGGTCAGTTATGTAGCCAAACAATATGATACATCCATGGGGTGTATCAATTACCTTTTTAGTAGGTGTTAAGATCTTTTTAGTAGAGGTTAGAAACTTGTCCGTTTTTTTTAGAAGGTTCTTTTTCATTTTTCTAAAGATTTAGTTATTGCATCTTTTTTCGGGTTTTGCATATCCTTATCCTAATTTTTGAAGTACGGAATCTCTGAAAACTACAGCCATTATTGACAGTTCTCAGGATAAAGGTAGATAGGTAATAACCCGGATAAAAGTGTCATTTGTCACATAACCAAATCCTTTTGACACAAAATAGTATTTTAAAATCTTTGTGTCTCACAAGAGTATATAAACCCTAGTATAACTCTGAATTTATATCGCTTTATATGGTTTATTGGAATAAAATAATAGTAAAGGTCAAATGTCCCAAAATTCTAAATCGAAGAGTCAACAAGGAGTATGAAAACTTGATGTTTTTTATTGAAATATCTGATTATTTTTAACAATTGAATTTTAATTGTTTTTTATGTAACTAAACCTATTTAGTTGTGTGTCAAAGTTTTAAATAGTATTTTTAACTTGTTGAAATTAATTATATGCCTTAATTTGGTACATAATTAATAAAATATTCTAACCAGATAAAAGTCTAATTATGAAAATTCTCTTATTAATGGTCTTTTGTATATTAACTGTGACCAGTTGCAAAGAAAAGACTACAAATAGTGCTCAGGTCGTGAACAGCAAAAAATCTAAGCAGGTTTATGTTGACACAAATGGCAAAAGCTATCATTCTCTTGCTCTAATTCCAGAACGACTTCGAACTCCTGAACAAAAGCTTATGATTAGATCTACGAATGATGTATTGCTTCATGGAGTGGTCGCAGAAAACAATCATATGGTTTTGAAGATGAGTAAAGAGGAGTGCGTGGCAAAAGGTATGACTGAAAAAGATTACAATAACCTTCAAACCAGTATTAGAGACAATAATCATTTTTATGACTCAACTGGAAATAAAAAAGTTGCTGAAATTGTGGACGATCTGCACCGGGCTTTGAGGGGAGAAAAAACCAACGGAGTATCACTCCCGTAAATAGCATATTCATATAACATATGCCTGCATAGCTAATCTAATATGCTATGCAGGTTTTTTTTGCCCGATGTTAGCCGATTTTGAAGTCAACTATAGCAAACCTAAAGGATACGTCACTTCATATTTATTGTCAGTTCCGTTAAAAGGTTCATTGTCTAAAATTAAAAATGAGATCCTAAGGGAAAATTAGTGCTAACTCTACCGGAAGTAAACTGAGAAAAGGCTATTCGTAGGTTTATTGCACATTTCAAACCCTATGGATTATTTGTTTCACAAAAATATTTAAAATAACGGGTATGGGAACTCTTACAGTCAAATTAACAGATAATGATGAAGGTGTAGTTGACCTTGTGAAATTAAAACATCACATTAGCACGAAGACAAAAGCATTACTGTTTTGTTTGCACAATCAGGCTAAGCTTGAAAACGAAATAGAGCAATTGCAGCAAGAGCTTGATGAGCTTTTAACCAAATTGGCTCATTATCGGGGACATTCTTTAGAGTTATTATCAGGTATTTCAGGTTTACAGAGATTAACCAATCTTTAAGATTGTTTTTAAAACTTCCATACTGATCATATCAGTATGGTTATTGTTTTAATTTTGTTCTACTAAATTTATGATTTGCTTGTCAACCCCGAATGGTTTAATTATTCTTTCACATAGTACCCGATATTCATGGCGCTATTTGGTGCCAGGTTATTCCAGATCATCCTTACCCCTTCGTTACTGTCTTTATACTTAAATTCAATTGTTCGGCGTAATTTGTTTACCGTTCCGCATTCTTTTGGAGACAGATAAAAATCATGGTCCTGAAAGAACTCCATCAGGTTGTTGAAACTCTTTCTTAAGTACTTATCCGACTGGCTTATTTTTGTCAATTCCCTGATATGGGCAACAATAACTGAATGTTTGACCTGAGCTTTAAGGTCAGGAATCAAATCAATTAAGCCATCTTCTGAAATCACTACTAAAACAGTTTGTGCCTTATTGATCATATGTTCATAATATCTGATCGCTGAATTATAGCGTGCACCTCTTGATGAATCACCATTAGCTGAAGCAATACCATCCAGGATAACACCTATCGCATGACAGGTGCAATCAATATCAATTAATACCGCGCCATCGATAGAAGTAATCTGATGGATAATATCTTTATTGATCCGCATGGGTTTAATCTTAAAACACTGGCTGCTTAACCTGATTGCTTCCCGGCTGGCCTCAGAAGATATTGCCAATATGGTTCCGTGTTTTTGTTTTTTTTGTTGCTTCCATGGTCACTTCCCAAAGTGCATTCAGTTTTGATTTTTCAATCCCCTGGAATAGTCTTTTCAGGCTGGAATAAAACTTTTCTCTATTAATTTTTTCGTTATGCAGTGCTGGCATCCTAAAAGAAACCGACATCATGATGTGATCATTATGTAATACTTCCCAGTGAAAATGTTTGGTGAAATGGATGATAAATAAAGACTCATCATGGAAATTATATTTTCCCGTTAATTGCCCTAAACCATAAATCCAGACTGAATCAGAAAGCATCATCTGTTTATTGTCAGCGAGTTCCAGAAACTTTCTCATCTTCCTGAAATCTTTGATATGAATAGGGTTTTCCAGTACATGGTCACTTTGACATTGGGATGCTGCTGGTGCGCAATAACCATCTTTCCGAAACCTTCTTCTCCTTCATATTTTAGAGAAGATATGGTGTTGCAGGCATCAAACAAGACATGCAGACCGCTTGAGTTTTGTCCGGCAAGAGAAATCGTAGTCAGAAAATCATGTCCGGCTTTACTGACCAGTTCGTCGCGGCTTTTGGCCAGCACATTAAAATCTGACTGGGGTTTATTTTTTAATGCGTTTGCACCTGCATCAAGATATACTTTGATAATACTCTCTAAAAAAGAACGGCTGATACACTGACCGCCGGGAAGCGTATTCTTAGTCATGTAGTAAAATGTACTCAATATTTTTCTGCTTAGTTCTAAGACTACATAAACAAGATAACCATTTACATAAACCGGTTCAGAAATGAAATTTACATTGTTTTTTCCATTGACATGTGACCTTAAAATATGCTGTATCTCGGTTGTATAGGCAGTATTCAGTAGTCCAGTATGGTTCTCTCTTTTTTCTTCGTCGTTTTCCTGTTTGACTAATAGGCTATGTTGTATGCTCAATGCCTTAAGAGAGATGAAATCTTTCATATAATATTCGCAATCAGGACATTCCAGGCTTACAAAAGGTAAGTGCATATCAGGTTTAAGCAATACCCCAATCAGGAAAACTTTAGGCGAAAGCCTGTCATCTAAAGAATTGAAAAGTTCTTCTGCAGCTAGTTGTAACGAAATCTGGCAATGCTGCTGATGTTCCCAAATAATATTATTAGCACCTGTCATACTCAGTATCGGATTTTTAAAGTAGAGTTTGGGCTATAATCTGCTGGGGTTTAAAATGATTAATAAGGTCCTGTTTAAACAGGACTAAATGTTTACCCGCAAATATATTTGAATTTTCCCTACCCAATTGTTAAAGAAAGTTAATTAGGTGAAGCATAAATTACTACATTAGTTATACAAAAACCTCAATCAACCCAATGCAACCAAATAAAGCTTCAAACACAGCCCTAAGCGCAGCTATTCTTGTAGCATCCTTAGGCTATTTCGTAGACATTTACGACCTTTTATTATTCAGTATCGTTCGTATCCCCAGTTTAAAATCATTAGGGCTTAGTGGTACTCAATTAACTGATACCGGGATTATGTTATTAAATATCCAGATGATCGGAATGCTGATCGGTGGTATCTTATGGGGGATGCTTGGAGATAAAAAAGGCCGTTTATCTGTGTTGTTTGGATCTATCTTTCTTTATTCTCTGGCTAATATCGCCAATGGGCTGGTACATTCTGTAAATGCTTATGCATTCTGGCGTTTTATTGCCGGACTGGGGCTGGCAGGAGAGTTAGGTGCAGGGATTACGCTTGTCGCAGAACTGATGCCTAAAGAAAAAAGAGGCTATGCCACGACAATTGTCGCCTCAGTAGGAGTGAGTGGTGCGGTAGTTGCCTATTTTATTGCCCAGCTTTTTGACTGGCGTACTTCCTTTTTTATATCGGAGGAGGTTTTTAGGCTTGTTATTGCTTTTACTGCGAATTGGCGTTGCAGAATCAGGAATGTTCAGTCAAACTAAAGAAGCAAGTAACAGAGGGGATTTTTTCGCACTGTTCCGAAATAAAATACAGTTTGTTAAATATGTCCGGTGTATCATGATCGGTATACCTTTATGGTTCGTTGTAGGTGTGCTCATCACCTTATCTCCCGAATTTGGTAAGGTATTGCGCGTGCAGGGCGAAGTGAGTGCAGGGGCAGCCGTAGCGTGGTGTTACGGAGGAATTGTGATCGGGGATATCGCTGGCGGATTAATCAGTCAATGGCTAAAAAGCAGGATCAAAGTTGTTTATATCTTTCTGGGAATGGCTACGCTCGGAATTACTGCTTATTTCACCCTTTATGACCTTACTTTACAGCATTTCTACTGGTTATGTGGCGGGATCGGCTTAACTGTAGGCTACTGGGTAATCTTTATGACGATTGCTACAGAACAGTTTGGTACAAAATATCAGAGCGACAGTAACGACAACTGTTCCGAATTTTGTACGTGGTGCTGTTGTACCACTGACTCTTCTTTTCCAATTGCTAAAAGGTGTTTATGGCGGAAATATTATTCATTCGGGGATTACCGTAGCAATTATCAGCCTTGCAATTGCATTTTATGCACTAAGCAGGATGAAAGAGACCTTTTCTAAAGATCTGGATTACGTGGAAGAATTTTAAAATCTGCTACTTATTAATTTAACCAAATATATCTTGTATGAAAAACAGTAAAAAAAATCTGCTTGTATTGATGTGCCTACTTTTTCCTGCGTTGATTTATTCAAGTTGTCAGAAAATGGAATCAGGAGCTGGTGGCGGTTCGGGAACAAAACCTAATGCAGCTGCAAAACAAAAATTTATTGCCTATTACATTACTGACGGGCGTAATCCTGCTTTTAAACTTCGTGATATGCCTGATGGCGTAGACATGGTTGTTTTGTTTGGCGTTAAATACTGGCAATATCTGGACACTCTGAAATATCCTGCTGGTACAGGTATGATGGCCAGTTACAAATCTTATGGTGAGTATTTTAGTGATGTTAAAGCTTTACAGCAAAGAGGGATTAAAGTTTTACAGAATGTAGACGATGCGGCCAGCTGGCAGGATGCTAAACCAGACGGGTATGCTACTCCCGAAACCTGGGCCACTGCTTTGAAACAAACATTAATTGATAAATATCATTTAGACGGGATTAGCCTGGATATTGAACATTCGGGTAAAAGACCTAATCCAATCCCTCCGTTTCCAAAATTCCCGGAGATAGGATATAATGGATGGTATAGCGGATCTATGGATGCTAACCCTAATTTCCTTTCTTGTATTGGTGCGCTGACAAAATATTTCGGGCCAAAAGCGAACAACAATACACAGTTACATACGGCAACCGGACTGGATGTTTATTCCTGGAATAAGATTGCAGAGAAATACGGAGATGCTATTGATTATTTCCAGGTACAGTCTTATGATAGAAAGGTTACTGATTGTGTCAGCTGATGATGAATTATGCTGTCGGTACGAACAAAATACCAGCTTCTAAAATGGTTTTCGGATCTTATGCAGAAGGAGGGAAGTCTCAGAATGAGGATGTTAAGTTAGCGAAGTGGACACCTACTCAGGGTAAGAAAGGTGGGATTATGGTTTATACTTTCAATGCAAACGTTACTTATGCAAATGCAGTTTTAGCTGGTCTCAGATCTACTGACTAAATCATTGTATCTATATGCAGAGATATCTCTATGTCTTTAAAAAGGCCTGCTGTGATCAATATTCATAGCAGGCCTTTTTTGATTATGACATATCAAATCCATCTTTTGGAATAAAATTTTGCATCAGAAAGGTTAAAGTCTAAATTGCAGCTTAATCAATAATCATGCAATATATACTTGGAATAGACATTGGAACCGGAAGTACAAAAGCTGTTGCTGTAGGGACAGACCACAAAGCTTTCGATAGCAGTCAATATTTTTATCCAAAAAATGCAATGCAGATCAGCCTGGTTATAGCGAACAAGATCCTGAATTGATCTGGCTGGCTTTTCAGCAAAGTATTGAAGCAGTAGTTTCAAAACTAAAATCCAGCCCGGCAGCTATCAGTTTAAGCTGTGCGATGCATAGTTTGATTGCTGTTGATGAAAACTGTAAGGCATTAGCACCGATGATGACCTGGGCAGATAGCAGAAGTACAGGAATTGCAGACGCTTTATTAGCTTCTTCGCTGGGAGCCGAATTATACAAAGCAACCGGAACACCTGTTCACTCCATGTCTCCATTATGCAAAATCATTTGGATCAAAGAGAATCAATCTCAGTTTTTTAGGACTGTTCATAAATTTATCTCTGTTAAAGAATACATCTGGTATCGCCTTTTTGGTACTTTTGAAGTGGATCATGCTGTGGCTTCCTGTACTGGATTAATGGATGTGAAAAAGCTGGTTTGGTATCCGGAGGCTTTAGCTGCCGCTGGAATTAAGGCAGAACAGCTTCTGCATTAGTCAGTACATCTTATTTAAGAAGTGATTTTGATCCTGCTAAGACATTGCCTTTTTTAGCAAAAGAAACACCGTTTGTAATTGGAGCAACAGACGGCTGTCTGGCGAATTTAGGAACGGGAGCTATTCTTCCTGGAATAGCGGCTTTAACTATTGGTACAAGTGGTGCGTTAAGGGTAGCGGGCAATACGAGTGTGGTGAATGAAAAAGCGATGAACTTCAGTTACCGTCTGGATGAAGATACTTTCATTAATGGAGGGCCTATAAATAACGGAGGGATAGCTGTAAAATGGCATTTGAAGAATATCCTTCAAAAAGCAGAACTTAAAGAAAGCGATTATAATGATAATCTTGGTCAAATAGAAGCTGTTAAACCCGGGGCTGAGGGGCTTATTTTTCTGCCTTATTTGCAAGGTGAGCGCGCACCCATATGGGACTCTAAAAGCTGCGGTACATTTTTCGGAATGCGTTTAAATCATCAGACCCCTCATTTTACCCGTGCGGTGATTGAAGGAATTTGTTTTGCGTTAAATGACGTTTTGTTATCATTAACTGCCTCAGGACAAGAAATTAAACAATTAAATGTAAGCGGAGGTTTTGTTACTTCAGCTATCTGGTTACAGATTATGGCCGATATTACAGGCAAAAGACTTTTGTTGTATAGCGTGGAAGACGCTTCGGCAGTAGGAGCTGCTTATCTGGCTTTTAAAGCAATCGGTCTTTCAACTGATTATCCACTTCCCGATCAGCAGAACATCACTTGTATTGAACCTGATGAGAACAATCATGCTGTTTATAAGACCTATTTTGGTTTTTATCAGAAGCTATATCAGCAGTTAAAAGGGGTGATGCATGAAATGGATGATTTTCAAAAGAAGGCGTAACCTTCTTTTGAAAATCATCATGTCTATTGGTGAACTGAATTGTAATTCTTTACCAATGAAACTATAGATTTTACATCAAAATATTCTATTCCTTTAATGCGTTCAGTCAGATTTATCGTCAGACATTTTCTCCATTAAGGTGTTTTTAATATATTGGGTATTGGTATCTGAGTTATCCGGAGTGATCTCCAGCATTTCACCTGACCCTGGTTTTTCTATATAATATAATGCGCGGCGTTCTCTTCTTGGTCTGTCATCGTCATCACCTCTGCCGCCAAAACTTACCCCACCACCAATTCCAACACCACTATAGCCTCCGGTTCCAATACCAAGGCCTATAGAAGGAGAGAAACGGACACGTCGTCTTGGCTTTTCAGCAGGGCCAGTATTTCCGCCCATAGAATATAAGTTCAGTTTACCAGTTTCTACTAATTTAAAGAAGCGGTAATCAGTCTTTTTGTTAGTTACAAAAGGTTTGCTGACGAAGGTTTCCCCATTCCATAGAAATTCTTTAATATCCTTTGCGTTATACTTCTCGACTGTTCCATCGTCCTTTTTAAGACCGACAGTTAAGAAATCAGTTCCCTGTATCGTTCCTCTGACGAATTGCCAGTATCGATCACGACAGCATCCTGGGCTGAGGCGGCAAGCGCAAGTAGAGAAAAGAGTACCAGGGTACTCACATATTTTATCATTTTCATCTGTTTCTATTTATTGTCTTTTTTGTCAGATGGAGCCTTTGATGATTAAAATAATTATTGCTCTGAGAGCTTAATAATTATTTTAATCATGTCGGGTTCATATCAATCCAAATAACGTGAATTATTTACTAATTGTTGTCATAGGTAGTTCAGATATGTAAAATGCCCTGAACAATCAGGGCATTTTACTCGTTTTATGCAGTTTAGAAGCTACAAAAAACTGATCATTTAAATAAATCAAAAAGACTTAAGCTGCTTTTTTTGCAGGTGCAGCCATTTTAACTGTTTTAGTTGCTGGTTTTGCTTCTTTGTTTGTTTTAAAACGTTTATCAGGTGTTCCGTCTTTTTTCAATGGCTGCTTATTCTTTTTATAGCGCATATCTTTTGACCCATCCTTTTTTGTCTGAGCGAACGTTTGCGTGGTTGTAAAAGCCATTACAGCCAACAGCATCATAACAATTAACTTTTTCATATTGTGGTTTTTTTAAATTTACATGAAGCTATAAAACATTTTCGAGATTTCATATTGAATTATTCTTTGGCGTGTTTCTTGCTTCTTGTGAATTTATATACAAATAACGTACCATGACAAAACAAATTCTTGCAATTGCTATTACAGCCTGCACCTTATGGGGATGCGGCAATTCGAAAACTTCTGAAAAATTAAACGCAGACAGTCTGAGTAAAGACAGTTTAACTATGGGAGCTGTTAAAACCGATAGCTTAAAAATGGATGTAGACCATAGCTCTATGAACGCTGTAGACTGGGATGGTACATATAAAGGAGTTGTTCCCTGTGCGGATTGCGAAGGTATTGAAACGACAATAGTTTTAGGTAAAGAGCTTACTTATAATCTTAAAACCAAGTATCTGGGTAAAAGTGATGCTAAAGTCTTCGAAAAAGGAAAGTTTAGCTGGGATAAAACAGGTCAGATTATTACACTTGATGGTATAAAAGATGCACCAAATAAATATTTTGTGGGTGAAAACAAGATCATCCAACGTGATATGGAAGGTAAAGAGATTACCGGAAAACTTGCAGATCATTATGTGCTGAAAAAAAATAAGCACAAATTTTTATGCTCTGATCAGCTAAAATCTGGTCGCAACAAAAAAGGGATTAGCATTGTAATGCTAATCCCTTTTTGCTATTATAAAATTAAAAAATCTAACAGATTATATTATTCTGTAACTCTTTTTAAGCCGAATTTCTCAATTTTACTGTACAGGTGACTACGTTGAATATCAATGTCATCTGCCGTTTTAGATACATTCCAGTTGTTTTTCTCCAGTTTAAACTTGATAAACTCTCTTTCAGCATGATCTTTATAATCCTGGAAATTAGTGAATTTATCAAAGTTGTTTGTACCAGCAGAAGAACCATTGCTACTACCATTATGACTGTGATTAGCAGCACCAATGTTTGTGCCTCCACCAGGATTAGCAAATGCTGTAACTTCATGTTCAGAGATTATTTTATCACTTAAAATGATCAGGCGTTCGATCATATTATGTAATTCACGTACATTTCCTGTCCATGGTAAATTTTGTAATGCAATCATTCCAGCCTCACTGATTTTTTTAACGGGCATGCCGTAATCTTTACAGATGTCTTCCAAAAAGCTCATCGCGATTTCAGGAATATCTTCCCTGCGCTCAGTTAAATGAGGTACATGGATATTGATTACATTTAAACGGTGGTATAAGTCCATTCTAAAATTACCATCTTCTATCTCTTTCATCAGGTCTTTGTTCGTTGCAGCAAGCACACGTACATTAACTTCTAATTCCTTTTCACCACCAACACGGGTAATTTTATGTTCCTGCAAAGCACGAAGTACTTTTGCCTGGGCAGAAAGGCTCATGTCACCAATTTCATCCAGGAATAATGTTCCGCCATTGCCAGCTCAAACTTACCGATACGTTGTTTGACAGCTGAGGTGAATGATCCTTTTTCGTGACCGAAAAGCTCACTTTCTATCAATTCAGATGGAATTGCAGCACAGTTAACTTCAATTAAAGGACTTTCAGAACGGTTTGATTTCTCGTGTAACCAACGGGCTACTAATTCTTTACCACTACCATTTGCACCTGTAATCAATACACGAGCTTCAGTAGGGGCAACACGTTCTATAGTCTCTTTAATTTTATTGATATTCTCTGAACTACCAAGGATATCTCTTGTTTTACTAACCCTGCGTTTTAATACTTTAGTTTCAGTAACCAGGTTGCCTCTGTCCAGTGCATTTCTGACAGTGATCAGTAAACGGTTTAAATCAGGTGGTTTAGAGATAAAATCAAAAGCTCCTTTTTTACTCGCTTCGATTGCAGTCTCTACTGTACCATGGCCAGAGATCATAATAAATGGTAAATCAGGACTGTAGGCCAATGCTTGTTCAACACTTCCATACCATCCATCTTATTCATTTTTATATCGCATAATACCAGGTCGTATTTTTCTTTTTCTTTTGATCAGATCTAATCCGTCAACTCCATTATCAATATCCTCTACCTCGTAATTTTCGTACTCTAAGATCTCACGTAGTGTGCTTCTTATAGCACGTTCATCATCAATTATTAATAATTTAGCCATAGGGTATGTTAATCTTTATCGGATACGAATATATTTACTAATTATCTAATAATGCAGATAAAATGAAAAAATGCAAGCCTGTAAGCCGGGTTCTGTACCTTGATAAATCAAAGCTTCTACCATTAATCTACTATAAACGTTGCCATTTATCTCTAACGACCTACCCACTGACATCGGACGAGCAGCCCTACATGCGTCAGCCTATTTGGTCTTTCAACTCCCGGGGTTTACCAGCCCTTCCAGTCACCTGGAAAATTCGTGAGCTCTTACCTCACGATTTCAACCTTACCTGTGCCTTGCGGCGGCATCGGCGGCGTATATTTTCTGCGGCACTTTCCATAATTCAGGTCTTCAATCCCAAACCTCTTCCCGTTAGGAAGCGAGATGCTCTGTGTTGCCCGGACTTTCCTCTTTAAGATGCTAAAAGCATTACTTACAGCGATAGAACAGCTTGCATTTTGCGCAAAGATACAAAAAAATGTTACTTGCAGTTCTTGAGATCGTTTTCTACCTGTTGATTCGTGTACATTCCTTGTTTATGTCCAAAACCATTGGTAATATAAACTATCAACTGGGCGATATCTATATTAGCCAGGTTAAATTCAGGCATTTTGCCCTCATAAACCTGCCCATGTACCGTAACAGGGGTCGAAATCCCGTTTTTAATAATACAAGCAAGTTTTTCTTTGTTTGCTTTCATAAAAATACTGTCAGTAAGGGGAGGGGTTAAAGCCCCCAGTCCTTCTCCTTTCGCACCATGGCAATTCTGGCAGTGTTTGATATAGAGATCTCTTCCGTTTACATAATAAGCATCCTGCTGTACTGTTTCGGCAGTCTGGCAGGAATAAAACATGCTGATCAGCGTTAGCGAAACCAGACTGATTAATATAAATTTCCTCATCTCTATTTTTTATCCTCCGCTAATAAAACCGGAATATCTTTTTCCAATTGTGCTACCTGCTCAGGGCTTGTTCCGTCATAAGCACCACGGATTCTTCTGTCTTTATCAATTAATACCAGGTATCCCTGGTGTACATAGCCATCTCTGTTTGTACTGTCTACATTGACAGCAACCAGGTAGCTTTTCTCAGCAAGGGTATATACGCTGTCTTTCGGGCCATATACAAATTGCCATTTTGGGCCATCTACACCTAATTTCTGAGCGTACTTTTTAAGTACTGAAGGTGTGTCATATTTAAAATCTATAGTATGCGATAAAAACATGACATCAGGATTATCTTTGAACTTTTCAGACACCATTTTCAGGTTTCTGTGCATAATAGGACAGATACTTGTACAAGAAGTGAAAAAGAAATCAGCAATATATAAACTTTACCCTTAAAATTGTCGTTTGTAATATATACACTATCCTGATTCAGGAATTTAAATGTGGGTATAGTTTGATATACCGTATCAATACCTTGGGTGCCATCACCGTTTTTAACGGTTTTAGTGTCTCTTAAGCCATAAATCGGAAGTTTTCTTTCTTGTTTGCAAGAAGAAGCAAACAGCGTGACAGCCAGTAAAATAGAGCAGATAAGGGTGGATTGATGTCTCATAATAAATTTCATTGTTCGGGCAAAGGTACACTACTGTAAAAATAAAGTGTAACGTAGCTGTAAATATTTATTAGTTTTGCGCCAAGAATTGTAATGCTTAATGAGAAAGAGATATAATGCTGCCATAACAGCTTTGGGAGGATATGTACCGGAAACCATCTTAACCAATCATGATCTGGAGAAAATGGTGGATACGAATAGTGACTGGATTATTTCCAGAACTGGTATCCATGAGAGAAGAATCCTGAATGATGATTCACTTGCAACCTCCGATTTAGCTACCATGGCAGTTAAAAGGCTGTTGGAAGATAGTCACATCGACCCTGATGAAATCGAATGCGTAATTGTAGCTACAGCTACACCTGATTATATTATGGTTTCGACCGCAAGTATAGTCTGTGAAAAAGCGGGATTAAGAAATGCATGGGGTGTAGATTCCAATGCAGCTTGTAGCGGATTTCTCTACGCGCTGACTCTTGGTGCAAGTTTAATTGAAAGCAATCGCTACAAAAATGTGATTGTGATCGGTGCGGATGCAAACAGTTCTATAATAAATTACGAAGACAGAAATACCTGTATCCTTTTTGGTGATGGTGCCGGAGCAGTTTTGCTGGAGCAGACAGAAGCAGAAACAGGTTTAGTAGATAATGTATTCAGAACCGACGGTATTGGTAAAGAACACCTTATTGTTACTGCAGGGGGGTCATTAAATCCATCTTCATCTGATACGCTTGACAAGAAACTGAATTACATTTCTCAAAATGGAAGGATTGTTTTTAAAGCTGCAATTGAAGGCATGACACAGACTTGTACTGAAATCATGGAAAGAAACCACCTGGAGCCTAAAGATATCAACTGGCTGATTCCACATCAGGCTAACCTGAGAATTATTCAGGCAGTAGGAGACAAATTAGGTTTAACACAAGACCAGGTCAAAGTAAATATCCAGCTTTACGGTAATACAACTGCTGCAACAATCCCATTATGTATGTGGGAATTTAAAGAAGACTTCAAAGAAAATGATAACCTGTTGCTCACCGCTTTTGGTGCAGGATTCTCCTGGGGTGCAACTTATTTAAAATGGGGTAAGTTAAGGGGGTAACAAATCAATGCTGACACGCTTTATAGCTATATTACTTTTAATGTGTTCGGTTTCAGTAAACCTGTCAGGGCTATTTGTCTTTGCAGGTTTTGAAATGAACCAGGGGTATATTGCGAAAGAGCTTTGTGTAAACAAAGATAAGCCACAATTGCATAATGGTAATGGTAAGTGTTACCTGATGAAAAAACTAAAACAGGCAGAGGAAAAGGAACAGAAACAAGATCGTCAGTTCCAGAAAATCCAATTGCAGGAAGCTATCGTTTCCACCCCTTTTGTATTCACTCAATATTCTTATACTGCTATCAACCTTTGTGTGCCAGTTACAACCGGTAAACCAGTAACACAGCTGAATTCTATTTTCCACCCTCCGCAGATCAGCTGCTAATCCAATAACTTTTTTTAATTCAATTTTCTGATGAGCCTGTAGATAAGCAGGCTCCTAATGATGTATATACGCTTTTGTGAAAGCGTATGAACTTCGTTATTAAAACAATAATCATGTCGGGTTCATCTGACAAAAACATAAATATATAAATTGATGAAATTATTTTTAGCCGCAATTGTATTAGTTGCAGGAGCAGTTGCCTGTACGCAAACTCAAAATTATAAGACCGAAAGAGATGAAGTCATGAAATTCCACGATACCGTAATGGAAGATCATGGTGTTTTAGTGAATAACCAGATGAGGTTAGATTCAATGCTAAAAGGTATGCCCGCGTTGAAAACCAGGTTTCCATCTACGGATACATTAAAAGAGAAAGTAGTGATGAAAGCAACATTAGACAGGTTAAATAGTGCTGAAGAACTAATGAATGACTGGATGCACAAGTTTGAGCCTGATGTAACAGGTAAATCTAACGAAGACGCGATCAAATATTTTAAAGCTGAAAGAATTAAAATAGGAAAGATCGACAGTTTGTATAAAGCTGAAATTCAATCGTCCGATGCTTATCTGAAACAATTCAAGAAATAATGGGAAAAAGATTGATTTACCTGTTCCTGCTGCTGGCAGTAGTTACAGGATGTAAAGATAAAGCGAAAAGGCTTCCTTTTTTACAGCAGGATATAACCGGGACTGATACCACTTACCGGACTATCCCGGCTTTTAAATTTCTGAATCAGGATAGTGCAGTAGTGACCAATAAAGATTTTGACGGAGATTTTTATGTAGCTGACTTTTTTTTTACCTCTTGTCCGACGATTTGCCCGACTATGCACCGTAATTTATTAAAGGTGTACAATAAATATCTGAACAATCCAGAAGTGAAACTAGCTTCACATACTATTGATGTGAAATATGATACGCCTTCAAGAATGAAAGCTTATGCGACTAAACTTGGGATTAAAGGGGTACAATGGGAGTTTTTATGGGGTACCAAAGAACAGACCTATGCATTGGCAGAACGGAATTACCTGGTTTCTGTAGGACAGGATAAGGCAGCACCTGGAGGATTTATTCATCAGGGTTATCTTGTTTTGGTAGATAAAGAAAAGCGGATCAGAGGAGCTTATGATGGAACCGTAGATGCACAGGTGGCACAGCTGATGAAGGATATGGATATCTTACTGGCAGAATACAAGCATTAAGATGGACACTGCAAATCTAAGCCGCACGGTAAAAAGGAATATGTATTCCTGGCACCGTATTCTTGGGATTATGACGATCATTCCGGTGATCTTCTGGACCTGTTCAGGTTTGAGCCACCCAATTATCGCCCACTGGTTCAAATTGCAGATTGCACATGAATATATTAAGCCCGCAGCAATTGATAATGGACAGGTTAAATTGTCTGTAAACCAGGTGCTGAGTAAAAACGGGGTTAACTTATTCAGGAATTTCAGACTCATAGGTTTCCGGGGAAAGACCTTTTACCAGGTCAAAGACAGGAAAAATGAGATACAGTATTTTTCGGCTGAAGACGGGGTGAAATTACCTGACGGAGATCGTTTATATGCTGAATATTTAAGCCGGTATTTTTTGGGTGATAGTACTTCTAAAGTTGTTTCGATCACCCCGGTTACCACATTTACGGATGAGTATAAGTACATTAACCGCTTGCTTCCGGTATGGAAAGTTAGTTTTGATAGAAAAGATAAGATGGATGTTTATGTGGAAACTTCGCAAAGCAGGCTGGCTAATTACAATGATACCAACCGAAGGAGTTTTTTCTCTGGGTATTCAGTAATTTCCATAGTTATGAATTCATCGCAAAGATCACAAATAATACAGCGAGGTATACCCTGGTTCTGATACTGGCCTCTATTGTCATTTTCTCCACGTTAAGCGGAATATTGATCTATGGCTTTCTATGGAAGAAGTTTAAAAAGCCTGTTACCGGGCAAAAAGTGGTTTTCTTACGAAAGTACCACCGGAGTATCGGGATCTGGACTTCTATCGTTACCCTGACTTTTATGGGCTCTGGTGCTTATCATGCGACGCATAAATTTACACCAGATGACAGAATCAATTATGTATTTGAACCTGAAATCAAGGCGCGTGATCTGGCTGTTGCTTCTACAGCTCTACCAGTTCAATGGGAGCAGGTGAGCAATATTTCTCTGGCAAGATTTAATGATAAAACTTATTACCAGGTTTATTTGGTTAAACAGGAAAATGATAGCTGGAAAAAGCAACAGGTGGCAAAGGCAGAAACCATGTTTGGTGAAAAAAAGATAAAAAGGAGAAACCTAATGTAGTCTACTATGATGCCGCTAACGGGCAGCTTTTACCAGATGGGATTATGGAGCATAGCTATAGCCTTGTGAAACATTTTGTAGCCCAGGGAGCTGCTGATGGAGAAGCTGCTTGCTGTGAAATGATGGCAAATGCTGCAGCTGATGAATCTGCTCCATTAATTATTTCTTCATCGGCTTATGTAACTAAATTTGATAACGATTATGGCTTTGTTAATAAGCGTTTACCAGTCGTTAAAATAGCATTGAGTACACCAGGGCATCTTACTTATTATGTGGAAACGGCAACAGGGAGGCTAGCCGCAAAAGTTCAGGATTCTGACCGGCGTGAAGGGTTGAGCTTTGCTGTATTTCATAAGTTTTTACTGGTAGATTTTGCCGGAAAAAACTTTAGAGATTTTCTAACTGCTTTTTCTGCTTTTGGGGTCTTGGTAGTGAGTGTATTAGGATTAATCCTCTTCATTAAAACGAAATAGGGAAAACAAATTAATTTAATAATCGTTTTAAAAGGGTAGCCGTTTAAACTTCTAGAAGTTTAAACGGCTTTTCAAATAACCCTACAATTAAGATGAAATTATTCAAGAGCTTTTTCCCTATTGTTCTGCTATTGGCAGGAACACAGACACTGAGCGCACAATTCAAGCTTGCGCCTTTACCTTATGCCTATAATGCGCTTGAGCCTGCTATAGATAAGCAGACGATGGAAATTCATTATACTAAACATCATCAGGGTTATGTTACTAATTTAAATGCAGCAGTTAAAGGTACGGCAGCAGAGGGTAAAACTCTTGCGCAGATTCTTGCTGTAGCCTCAACTTATCCTGCCGCTATCCGTAACAATGCTGGCGGACATTATAATCACTCTTTGTTCTGGCAGATTATGGCTCCTAAACCAAAACCTGCATCACCTGCTTTTTTGAAGGAAATAGATGCGAATTTCGGAACAATGGACAAGTTTAAAGCTGCTTTTGCTGATAGTGCAGCTAAACGTTTCGGCTCTGGCTGGGCGTGGTTGATTGTACAGAATGGAAAACTGAAAATCACAACGACTGCAAATCAGGATAATCCCTTAATGGATGCTGTGGCAGAAAAAGGCCGTCCAATCTTAGCACTTGACGTTTGGGAGCATGCTTATTACCTGAACTATCAAAACAAACGTGCAGACTATATTACCGCATGGTGGACAGTGGTTAACTGGCCGGAAGTTGAACGCAGATATAACGAAGTTGTGAAAAAATAATTACCTGATCAAAGCTGTCCCGATGGGATGGCTTTTCTTTTATTCAAGAATATTATGGCAAAAACAGTAGCGGCGAAACTAGTAGAAATACTGATTCAGGCAGGAGTTAAGCATGTACATGGTTTAGTAGGCGATTCTCTGAACGGAATTGTAGATGAAATCCGCAATTCTAAAGAAATCAAATGGATTCATTACCGGCATGAAGAAGCAGCAGCATTTGCTGCAGGCGCTGAAGCTCAGTTAACAGGGCGTTTAGCGGTTTGTGCTGGAAGCTGTGGCCCCGGAAATATGCACCTGATTAACGGTTTATATGATGCACATAAAAGTAATGCACCCGTTTTGGCTATTGCGGCACATATTCCAAGTGAGCAGGTTGGCACATCTTATTTTCAGGAGACCCGTCCCGAATCTTTATTCCGTGAATGCAGTTATTATTGTGAGACTATTGCTTCGGCAAGACAGATGCCAAGAGTATTGCAGATTGCAATGCAGCATGCCATCGGGCAGAATGGGGTAGCAGTGATCAGTATATCCGGTGATGTGGCGATGGAGAAAATGGAGAATGAAGAATTAGATCATCCTTTGTTTATCAGCCGGCCTGCGATCCGTCCATCTGACGAAGAATTACAAAAGCTGGCGCAATTGATTAATGAAGCCAAAAAGGTTACTTTTTATTATGTGGTGCTGGTTGCAGAGATGCACATGACGAGTTATTAGCGCTTGCTGGTAAAATCAAATCATCACCAATCGTGCACGCACTGAGAGGTAAGGAACATGTACAGTATGATAATCCCTATGATGTAGGAATGACCGGGTTAATTGGTATTTCTTCGGGTTATCACGCAGTAGAAGAAAGTGATCTGCTGATTATGCTGGGAACTGACTTTCCTTACAAAGAATGGTATCCTTCGAAAGCTAAAATTGTACAGATAGATATCAGGCCAGAAAGATTAGGGCGCCGGTGTAAACTAAATCTGGGTTTAACCGGTGATGTGAAAGAAACAGTTAAATCACTGCTTCCTTTTCTGGAAGAAGTACAAGATACTTCGTTTTTAGAGAAATGTCAGGAGCGTTACCAGGATAACAGGAAGAACCTGTTTGGTCATGCACAGCCTGTTTCAGGCAGCCCTATTCATCCGGAATATCTGACCAGGATATTGAGTGAGCAGGCAGCTGATGATGCGATTTTCACAGCTGATGTCGGTACACCTACAGTGTGGGCAGCGCGCTATGTAGACATGAAAAAAGGTAGAAAATTAATCGGTTCTTTTAATCATGGATCTATGGCTAGTGCGATGCCACAGGCAATTGGTGCACAGGTTGCTTTCCCGCAGAGACAAGTCATCTCTTTGTCTGGTGATGGTGGTTTTGCCATGTTAATGGGTGATATATTAACCATTTATCAATATAATTTACCAGTAAAAATTATTGTCTATAATAACAGTTCGCTGGGTTTTGTGGCTATGGAAATGAAGGTGATCGGAATGCCTCCTTTCGGAACTGATCTTAAAAATCCTGATTTTGCAAAAATGGCGCAGGCAATAGGGATCAGGGGAATCAGAGTGGAAGAATCTGATGGGGTAGAAGGTGCTATTGCGGCTGCCTTAGCTCACCCGGGCCCGGTATTGGTAGATGTAGTTGTCAATCAGGCAGAGTTGTCTATGCCACCTAAAATAGACTTTGAACAGGCTAAGGGATTTGGTATTTATATGCTGAAACAAACCTTAAAAGGAGATGATGGAAAAGAGGTTTGGGATACGATCAGTTCGAATTTTTTAGGTAAATAGCGCCCATGAATGTATTTATAACCAGAATAATTCCCGAAGCAGGTCTTCGCTTGCTGGAAGAGGCGGGTTTGAAAATCAAACAATGGACACAGCAAAGGAATATGACAAGAGAAGAGTTAATTGCAGAATGTTCCTGGGCAGATGCATTGCTCAGTGCTGGGCAGCGGTTGGATCAGGAGTTTCTTGAAGCAAGTGCGCATTTGAAAATAATCGCGTTGCATTCTGTAGGATATGATAATGTAGACATTGAAACGGCAACACGACTTAAAATACCCGTAGGTAATACTCCGGGTGTGTTAAGCGGGGCAACGGCTGATACTGCTTTTCTACTCATGATGGCAGCGGCAAGGAATGCTTTTTATATGAACCGTAAAATCAGCAATGGTGAATGGGGATTTTTTGAACCGACTGCTAATTTAGGGAAAGAGCTGAATGGCTGTACCCTGGGTGTTTTTGGCTTGGCTTAGGTAAAATAGGGATAGAAATGGCTAAGCGCTGTGCAGGTGCATTTGGTATGAAAATCATTTACCATAACCGGAACAGAAATGAAGAAGCTGAGAATGAACTGGACGCATCCTACGTTTCTTTTGAAGAGTTGTTAAAACAGAGCGATGTGCTTACAGTACATACTGCTTTAACTCCTGAAACCGAAGGTAAGTTTAATCTTGAAGCATTTAAACAGATGAAACCGGGTTCGATTTTCGTCAATACAGCCAGGGGATCAATACATAATGAGACAGATCTGATAGCGGCATTGGAAAATAAAATCATTTGGGGAGCTGGTTTGGATGTTACAAACCCTGAACCCATGCATCCTGATAATAAATTATTATTACTGCCTAACGTTGCGGTTTTACCTCATATTGGCTCTGCTACCGAAGGGACAAGAAATGCAATGGCAAGGCTTGCAGCTGAGAATATTATAGCAGTATCAAAAGGAGAGAGACCTCCGTTTCTGGTTTAATCCTGAAGTTTATGACAGCCTTTAATGGCTTTCATGAGCATGAATATGAGTTTTTAAAATATCGATCTCATGTTGCATGTGTCTGACTTTTTGTAACAGGTTAACAATCGCTTCGATCCCTGCGATATTGATCTCCAGATCATAATGGAAATGGATATAACGATCCATTTCCACTAATTGTTCAAAATGTATGAATTTGTCTCCGTCAATTATGGTGAGCTGGATTAACCCGGACTCTTCAAGTGAATGAATAAAAGAAGGGTCTATGGCATAATTAACGCAGTAATCTCTTATAGTTATTAATTCGGTTTCCATAGGATGATGAATTATTCTATTACATTGACAACTCCTGTAATTGTTTGAAAAGGTCTATTTGTTTTTCAGTAAGGCTTACAGGTATATTAACAGTATAAGTTATAAAAAGATTTCCAAATTCTCCATCTTTCTTGTAAACAGGGAACCCTTTGCCTTTCAGTCTTATTTTTGTGCCGTTTTGTGTGTGCCTGCAGGAACTTTTAGTTTTACTTTACCACTTAAGGTATCTATCATGGCTTCTCCACCCAGAGCAGCCGTATAAAGGTCTATTTCTTTGATCAGGTAAAGATCGTCGCCAATTCTTTTAAATACGGCGTCATCAGCAATGGTAATGGTAATAAAAAGATCTCCGGAAGGTCCGCTGTTTACACCCGGGCTGCCCTGACCTTTAAGTTTAATTACCTGGCCATTTGAAATCCCGGCAGGAATAGTTATTCTTAGATTTTTACCGTTAACGGTTATCGTTGGTTTATGTGTTTCAGCAGCTTCTCTGAAATTGATTTTTAGTTCAGCCTGTAAATCCTGGCCCTTGAATCTTGCATTATTTCTTTGCTGTCTGCCACCACCTCCACCGAACATTGATTCAAAGAAGTCTGAGAAATCTCCTCCGCCAAAATCAGCTGAGCCACCACCAAATCCTCCGCCGAAGCCGCCCGAACTGCCTCTTCTGCCACCGCCCAGGGATTACCTCCTTGTTGCTGGGCCTGATCTGCATGTTTCCAGTTTTCGCCGTATTCGTCGTATTTCTTGCGTTTATCAGGATCACTCAAAGCCTCATTAGCTTCATTGATTTGCTGAAATAGTTTATTCGCTTCTTTGTCTTTGGGGTTTAAATCAGGATGATATTTACGTGCAAGTTTCCTGTACGCTTTCTTTATCTCTTCCTGCGTTGCCTTCTTATCCACGCCAAGGACTTTGTAATAATCAATGTATGCCATATAAACTAGATATCAATGTGCAAATTTAAGGTTTATATAGATAACAATGCGGAATTGATTTTGAATAACCTTTATGTTAAATAATACTATCGATGTACATGAACTGATATTTATTTATAAATTGCTTTTAAATTACTTAAATCAATAATTATATGAAAAAAATTCTATTATCCGGATGCGCATTACTTGCTTTTTCCTTAAACACGTTTGCTCAAATGGATACACTCTATTCAAATAATCAAAAAATACCTTGTACGATTAAAGAAGTAACGGAAGAAGGTGTTAAATTTAGTCATCCTAATGAAGATCTCGTTAATTCAGTCTATAAGAATAGTGTGCAAAAAATAGTTTTTAAAAGTGGCCGTGTGCAGGTTTTTACAGAAGCTTCTTCTTTTAAAATTGTAAGTGATGTCAGGGAATTTGATAATGTAACTGTTACCGCAGTTGAAAGCGAAGTTAAAGGGCTTTATAAAATTGGTGATGTAAGTTCTAAGGCCAAAGGAACGACAGGCTTTTCTAACCAGGAACGTGTAAAAGAACGTGCGTACCGCAAGCTTAAAATACAGGCAGCAATGATGGGTGCGAATATCGTCTATTTAACTAATCAGCGTACAGAAGGAAATAAGGCTGGTGGTTATTTCCAGGCTGGTTCAACAGCAGAAACAAATCTTACAGGTGTCTCTTATTGTAATGTTGTTCCAAGTCCATCAGATTTCAAAAATCTTGTAAATAGCCGCAAAATTTTTACTACTTACCTTAAGTGAATATAGACTAGGAGGCAGTTCAAGTGATTATAGCTTTAAAGAGTTGGTTAAGAATTTCACGATAGCTAATATTCGTAATGATAACGGTATTATTACAATTGAAGGAGAGCTGGAAGGATTATCAGAATTTAATCAATTCAGATTGGTAGGGGTGAGTACAGACCATTTTAACATATTTTATCGTGATAAAAGCACTGTTTACAACATAAGCGTCAAGTTTTAATTGGCTATGATAAAATAAAATATTGGGAAGACTGTTGAGACTGTTTCATTAATAGTTTTTATTTTTCTAGCTTGGTCATCTAAACATAAAAAATAAAATGAAACCCCTCTCTATAAAGGATATCGCAAAGAAGGCTAACGTATCTATTACTACTGTCTCTTTCATATTGAATGGTAAAGCAGAGAAAATGCGGATCAGCCAGGACATGATCGCAAAAGTCGAGGCGATTATTAAAGAAGTAGGCTTCAAACCAAACCAGGTTGCAAGCAAGAAGTCTGCGTACAGGAAATACGAATACAATCGGATTGATTGTAGAGGATATTTCTAATCCATTTTTTGCTGCCATAGCAAGATTGATTGAGGACAAAGCGTATAAGCATGGTTATAAGATTATTTATTCCAGCACCGAAAACAATCTGGAGAAGGCGAAAGGCCTGATCAAGATGTTTAAATCAAGACAGGTAGACGGTTATATCATTGCCCCGATGGTGGGTATGGAAGAAGATATCCGTGAACTATTGTCTGATCGTACTCCGGTAGTCGTGTTTGACCGTCATTTACCAGGACTGGAAGTAAGCAGTGTTTTGGTAGACAATATAAAAGGTACTTATATGGCTACTGATTCTTTAATCCATCAAGGAATGAAGAACATTGCTTTTGTGACTGTCGATGTTGACGTAGAACAGATTAAAGATCGTTATAAAGGTTATGAGCAGGCGCTCAAAGCAAATAAAATCAAAATAAATAAAAAGCTTTGCAAACTGATTGATTTCATTTAGCAATACTGCCGATGAAACTACTACTGAGCTAACTAAGTTCTTTACGGATAATCCAGAGATTGATGCGGTTCTTTTTGCAACGAATTATCTGGCAGTAAGAGGTTTATTTAGTTTTAGACAAATGAATAAGCAATTGAATGCAACGTTTAAAGTTATTGCTTATGATGACCATGATATTTTCAAGCTGCATTCTCCAACAATCAGTGCTGTAGATCAGCCGATCGAGGAAATTGCTGAAAACGTGATTAATTTTGTCTTAAAGGAGCTTGCCGGTGTTGGTTCTTTTGAAAAAAAGGAATTAAACAATATAGTATTAGCTTCAAGACTGATCGAAAGATAAAAGAAACACAATTGATAATCAGAGTTGATTAAACAAAAAAAGCGGAAGGTCTCCCGATCTTCCGCTTTTTTTATTGATGAATAAAGCTTGTTTAAGCTTGTAAATCTTCCATCAGAGATTTTATTTTAGCGCCTAATTCAGCATCGACTGTTTTGAATTGTGCTTTATCTGCCAGCGGTGCATTTACACTGCAATAGAACTTAATCTTAGGCTCTGTACCTGAAGGGCGCGCTGAAACAATACTTCCGTCTTCTGTAATAAATTGTAATACGTCAGATTTAGGGAAATCAAGTTTAGTTTTCTCTTTAGTGTCTAAATCAGTTTCTATACCTAATTCATAATCTTTTAAAGTTTTTACTTTAGAACCTCCAAGAACCAATGGTGGATTGTTTCTGAATTTCTCCATCATCGCCTTGATTTCTTCAGCACCGCTTTTTCCTTTTTTAGTCAGAGAAACCAGTTCTTCTTTATATAAACCGTATTCTACAAACATATCCAGCATTGCATTGTATAAACTGCTGCCTTTATCTTTATAGAAAGCTGTCATTTCAGCAATGAAAGCACATGAAATGATTGCATCTTTATCTCTTACCAGTTCGCCGATAAGGTAGCCGTAGCTCTCTTCGCCACCACCAATAAAGGTTTTTTTACCCTTGCAGGCTGGTAATCAGGTGACCAATATGTTTAAAGCCCGTTAAGGTGTTATAACACTCAACGTTTTTAGCTTTTGCGATTTCTTCTACCAGGTTAGTGGTCACAACTGTTTTAACGATATATTGATTACCATCCAGTTTTCCTTTTTCCTGCCATGCAGTAAGCAGGTAGTTAATTAATAAACTTCCGGTCTGATTTCCATTCAGCAAGACAAATTCGCCATCGTTATTTTTAACTGCAATACCTACTCTGTCTGCATCAGGATCTGTTGCCAGAACTAAATCGGCATCAATTTCCTTAGCTTTATTTAAAGCCAGCGTCATTGCTTCTTTTTCTTCTGGATTAGGGTAAACAACCGTAGGGAAGTTTCCGTCTGGTGTACTTTGTTCTTTAACCAATGTTAAATTGGTGAAACCGAATTGTGCCAGTGCTTTAGGAACCAAAGTAATACCTGTACCATGAATAGGAGAGTATACTATTTTAAGATCTTTCTGTCTCTTGCTATGGCTTCAGGAGAAACTGAAAGCTCAGTGATTTTATCAAGATATAAAGTATCAATTTCTTCACCTATCAGTTCAATAAGCTGCTCATTGCGCTCAAATTTAACTTCATCGATGCTTTTGATATTTGCTACTTCGTCCATGACCATGGTGTCATCAGGAGAAGTAAACTGTCCTCCATCTGCGCCATAAGCTTTATATCCATTATATTCTTTTGGGTTATGTGAAGCAGTCAGCATTACTCCGCTACGGCATCCTAAATGTCTGATTGCAAATGAAAGCTCAGGAGTAGGACGCAATTCTTTAAAGAAATATACGTGGATTCCATTAGCTGAAAATACATCGGCAGTTATCTTAGCGAAGAAGTCAGATTTGTTTCTGCTGTCATGTGCTATAGCTACTTTAATTTTTTCTCCAGGATATTTCTTTAGTAAATAATTGCTCAGGCCTTGTGTAGCTGTACCAATTGTGTATTTATTTATTCTGTTAGAAGAACCAGCTCCCATAATTCCACGAAGTCCGCCTGTCCCAAATTCAAGACTTCTGTAAAAAGCATCTACTAATTCTGTGGAGGCTTCACTATCGATTAGTTTTTGGATTTCTTCTTTTGTTTGTTGATCATAATTGCCACTAAGCCACTCGTTAATGGTGTTTTGTATTGCTGCTTCTAATTGCATGTTCTCCGTTAATATTTGAATTATTCTGGTCTATAAACAAAAAAACAGGCATGGATGTTTTTATTAAGCCAAATTAAAAAGGCTGTTCTACCATAAAAAAATCCCCTCTCCAAATTTAATTTTGTATATATAATGATTATTAAGCGCGTTTTATTAATTTCACGCCCCAATGCAATTATATACCAAATTAATTGAATTAAAAATATCTGCTACAAATAAAATTAACTGTGGCAGTAATTTCCATTTAATTATTAACCCAATTTAAAAAAATGAAGATATTAAAGTTTGGCGGGACTTCTGTTGGGAGCCCTGAACGGATGACTAAAAATTGCTATATTATCAATCCGGCTGAAGAGCAAATTGTAGTTTTATCAGCGGTGTCTGGTACAACCAATAGTTTAGTGGAAATTTCGAACAAACTTTTAAAGGAAGATAAACAGGGGGCGTTAATTTTAATTAACGCCCTAAATCAAAAATATAATGAATTTGTAATTGAACTTCTTCCTGACGGAGATTTCCGTGAGCAGGGACAAGAAGTAGTGGATTATCATTTTCAGTTTTTAGCTTCATTGGCGAATGATATTTTTACGCCAATTGAAGAGAAAGTAGTCTTAGCGCAGGGTGAATTATTATCAACTACACTTTACCATATTTATCTGAAATCTATCGGTGTGCCTTCTGTGTTATTGGCTGCACTTGATTTTATGAAAATTGATGAGGATAATGAACCTGATATTCCTTATGCTACTGCTAACCTTAAACCTTTGCTGGAAAAACATCAGGGAAATAAATTATTTATTACGCAGGGTTTTATTTGCCGAACAGCAGCTCGGTCGGTGAGGTTGACAACCTGCGCCGTGGCGGAAGTGACTATACGGCTTCTCTGATTGGTGCTGCAATTTTGGCGGAAGAAGTACAGATCTGGACTGATATCGATGGAATGCATAATAATGATCCGAGGATTGTAAAGGGGACAAAACCAATTTCTCATCTTTCTTTTGATGAGGCTGCGGAGCTTGCTTATTTCGGAGCTAAAATCCTTCATCCTCAATCGGTATTCCCGGCACAGAAATATAAAATTCCTGTGCGCCTGCTGAATACAATGGAGCCTTCTGCTGCGGGAACATTGATTTCTTCGGAAAGTGAAAAAGGTAAAATTAAGTCTATCGCTGCGAAAGATGGTATCATTGCGATTAAGATCCAGTCGAGCAGAATGCTGCTTGCTTATGGTTTCTTAAGAAGGGTATTCGAGATCTTTGAGCGTTATAAGACACCGATTGATATGATTACTACTTCGGAGGTGGCGGTTTCTTTAACAATAGATTTTACAGATAATCTTGATAAGATCGTTGAAGAATTACATGCTTTCGGTTCTGTGGAACTGGACAGAGAGCAGACGATTGTTTGTGTAGTGGGTGATTTTGGTGCAAGTAAGCATGGCTTTGCTTCCAGAGTACTGGATTCTATCAAACATATTCCAATCAGAATGATCTCTTATGGGGGCAGTAATTATAATATCTCTTTATTAATTAATACGGGAGATAAAACAGAGGTATTGAGAAGTTTACATAACCGTATTTTTGAATAAAAAACGGATTATCTCTTTTTGAGATAAGTGAGGACGGCTATAACAAGAAATAAGAGTGCGATAAAGAGCCTGACTCTTCTGTCGTATTCTTTTTTGCTGATTTTCTGACGCTGAAGATCGAAATAGTTGCCCATGTAAATCAACATCATTCCAATTAGACAAAATACAATAAGATATTTAAACATTATGTTTTCTAACAAAGATATAGCACAGTTTGCAGATTTAGAAACGCCTTTCTTTATTATGACCTTAGTTTATTACAGCGCAGCCTAAGTGCTTGTGCTGATGCGGCTAAAGTTTATGATTTTCATGTGCATTACGCCATGAAGGCAAATTTTAATGATACACTGCTGAAAAAAATTAAAGAAGCGGGTCTGGGTGCGGATTGTGTAAGCGGCAACGAGGTGAAGAAGGCTATTGAAATAGGTTTCGACAAGAAGCAGGTAGTGTTTGCCGGGGTTGGGAAATCGGACAAGGAAATTAATGAGGCGCTGGATCTGGATATTTTCTGCTTTAATGTAGAGTCTGTTCAGGAATTAGAGGTGATCAATGAGCTTGCCGGAAAGAAGGGTAAAGTGGCAAAGGTTGCCATCCGTATTAATCCTAATGTGGATGCACATACACATCATAATATTACAACTGGCCTGGATGAAAATAAATTCGGGGTAAATTCATGGGATTTACCTGATTGTGCGGAGGCTTTAAAGGCTTCTGCAAATTTGGAGTTCATGGGAATACATTTTCATATTGGCTCTCAGATCACAAATCTTGATGTGTATAAGAATCTTTGTGTACGGATCAACGAGTTTGCGAAATGGTTTGAAGAGCGTGGGTTTATGGTAAAGGTGTTGAATGTAGGTGGTGGACTGGGGATTGATTACCAGAACCCTGAACAACAGATTCCTGACTTTACGGCGTACTTTAAAATCTTTAATGACTTTTTAGAGAAAAGACCTAATCAGGAAGTTCACTTTGAACTTGGACGGGCGATTGTTGGTCAGTGTTCTTCACTGATTAGCAGAGTGCTTTATGTGAAGAATGGTAAGAATAAGAACT
The DNA here is from genome assembly GCF_053890575.1 of Pedobacter sp. NJ-S-72. Classification (NCBI taxonomy): domain Bacteria; kingdom Pseudomonadati; phylum Bacteroidota; class Sphingobacteriia; order Sphingobacteriales; family Sphingobacteriaceae; genus Pedobacter; species Pedobacter sp. NJ-S-72. Next base: position 190,007 of record NZ_CM132681.1, read on the forward strand.
TTATTATACTTGATGCCGGGATGACAGAATTGATGAGACCTGCGCTGTATCAGGCTTATCACCAGATTGAAAATCTGAGTAAACAGAATGGGGAAGTGGCGGTTAAGTATGACGTGGTTGGACCGATATGCGAGAGCACAGATTGCTTTGGGAAGGAAGTGCTTTTGCAGGAGACAAAAAGGGGCGATTTAGTGGCGATAAGGAGTACTGGGGCTTATGGTGAAGTGATGAGTTCACACTATAATCTGAGGGAAAATGTGAGGGTGGCTTATAGTACGGTGTAAGTTTCTCCAACAATAGCAAAAAAAGCAATAGGCTATATGCTGGCTACGTTCCCTCTTTGAGGGCCCTGATGCCAGCATATAGCCTATTGCTTTTTTTGCTGTATGGGGTTGCAGGATGGTTTTTTTACACCGCGCTAAAAGGCACCACTCGCATTTCAATCCAGATTTAGGTGTGAAGATGGTGGTTGGTTGCTGGGAGGCGAAACTGTTTGGAGGTGAAAAGTGAGGAGTTGTTTGTTTGGAGGCGAAACTGTTGGGATGTTTTAGTATTCTTGTTATGGCTGAATTTTAGAAAAGGCCAATTTATATTATAGCGAATGAAAGATAGAAATACCCGCGCATCTTCTTATGCCTACGCATCATTGGTTCAGTTTTTTTTTTTATTTTCTCTTTTATGGAATTTATGATGGGACTCAATGGTTTTTTTTTTGGGTTTCCTGGGAGGAATGTTTCTTTTGTTTTTAATGATTGGGGCATTTATTGGATCTGTTGTCAGTGCGGTTGTTTCTGTAGCGATTAAGAAGAATAGGTTAGGCTGGATCATGTGTGTAATTATTGGACTCTTCATTTCTTTAGCGGTATATGACAAAATGGGATACTAAAGGTCTTAATTCTTATACTGTTTGTATGTTTTTATAAAATCAATATGCAGGCTGTTTTAAGACCTGCATATTTGTTTTATTGGATTAAACTTGATGTTATTGTACTTTTTTAAGCTTCCATTGCTGAGGCTCTTTACTGGTAAATTTGGAGATTTTTGTACGGGCGTGGTTAATACTGGTATCGGCCTGTACGTCTACGTCTAAACTGCTTTTATTGTCAGTTTTATTGATGAAACGGAAATAACCGGCAGTATAGGTTGGTACTATTCTCCATAACTGGCCATCTGATTCATCAGCATTGCTGATTTTGAACAGAGTCAAGGTTCTTTGCAAGTTGTTTCGTTTTTAAGTGTTGTGGGATTAACTTGTAATAACCGTCTCTTACATGTTTAACTTCCCATTTTTGATTTAGGTTATTGCTGTCGACTGCTATGGTAACTTTATTACCTTTTCCATCCACCTGCAGGTCTTTTCCGGTTGCATGTTTGGCCTCTATTTCGTAGATGCCGTCTGTAGTGTACGTTGTTATGTTGTACTTGTATTTGATGCCCAGGATATCTGTTTGTGTAAGGTTTGCTCTGTTGTTTACCCAGCCTGTTCCATCTAATTTGGTTAATATCCCGGTTTGACTTGGGTACATCATAATGGAGCTGTAGTCAAATGGGCCCACACCTATGGCATCTGACTTAATTAAGTACTGGTACGGCCAGGTTCCTGTTAGGGTTGAAGTGTTAACAATGGTAAATAAATCACGATCTGAACGGGTTTGTTCATGTTGCAAGCCCAGGGCATGGCCTATCTCATGGGCAACGTTACCAGCTTTCCATCCTGCTTTTTTAGAGGGATCGATCGAAAGTTCTAATCTACCGCCAACTTTTCCAATACCACGAGTGAAGGCACTACCATCACTATTTTGCGTTAATTCAATATAATCACGATGCACTACGTCATTGCTGTCAATGGCAATAAATTGTAAGTCTAAACCGGCGTCGGTCCACATCTTAGTGGCGGAATTCCACATGGTTATTAAATTAGCTGGTATACCTTTGGCAAATTTGTAGTAAACGATCTTTCCTGGCCACATATTGCCGTCTACTGTACTTTCTGTTCTGGGCTCGCCTGGCAGTGAAATGTCTTTTCTGTCCAATACAACATCTCCTTCAAAAAGATATCGTCCATTGTCAATTTCTATCAGATTGACAATGTTTCCACGGTAGAAAGCCTGGATAGTATTTCCACTTGTTTTAGGGTAGTAGGCTTCTGCTTTAACACCAGTTTCTGATGCCGAATTAAGGGGAGTGTTCTCAGGGGCGGCCGATTTTTTACAAGAGGAAAGTGTACCGATTGTAATCATCACAGCTGTTCCCAGCTTGAATGCCATTGGGGTTAATAATTTTCTTTTCATAGGTTTTTAAATAGGTTGATGTTACTAATTTATAATTATTGATGCTAAATCGTTTAAATATTACATGAAACGGTATTTTGCCTTGGTGAAAATGATATTTGGCCAGAATGAACAGGCGTTTAATTAAACAAAAATGCTTTTCCTATTACATCTATAACTGGATTATTCAGTAATCTTGAACCAAGTTTAACATTATAGATTATATCAAATACATAACATGAGATCGTTTAAATTCTTAATCCCGGCATTATCGCTTTTAGTAGTAGCTTGTAATTCTAATCCTAACTCTAATAATACCGAAACACCTAAAGTTGTTGATCATAAATTTGCTCTGGCTTATCAATTTGAAGGGAAAATAGTGGCAGCTAGTGCAGATACCTCAAAACAGAGATTTCTTTGGCGGTGCAACTGATCCGGCGATCTCTCCGGACGGGAATAAGTTAGCTTATACTGTGAGTGATAGTTTAAATAACCGGTCTATCTGGGTTGCAGATATGGTTAGTAAAAGTCAGGCTCAGTTAAACGTGAAAAATAAGAATTACTATCGCGCTATGTGGTCTCCTTCGGGGAACAAAATTGCTTTTAGCATTTTTAACAAAAAATCACTTTGGAAGGCAGGTGTGATTCAAACTGATAATTCTGGTTATATCTTATTGGATAGTACATCAAAGCTCAATGTTTACGCACCAACCTGGAAGAACGAAAATCAGCTTGTTGCTCAGGATCTTCAAAAACTTTACACATTTGACCTGACCGGGAAAATAGTGGAATCAGTAAATATCACCGATCTGATCGGAAAGGATTTCTCCATCGCCAGCAGTAATAATTTCTTTTACAGTAAGGACGGAAAGAAGCTAATATTTAATGCAGGTAATAAAGATGTTTTGGCAGGATTAACGGGGCCAAGTGAAGCAGTTTATGTTTTAGATCTTGCAACGAAACAAGTGAAAAGAATTTCTCCGGAAGGCGTTAATGTGCCGTCTTTATTTGTTACTGCAAATGATAAAGTTGTTTATAGTGGGATGGAGAAGCCCTTTGTAGTCTCAAAAATATATGCTACCGATTTAGAAGGAAGCGACATTAAAGTTATTGTGGATAAAGGAAATAATCCATCCGCTAATTAGCAATAGAGAGGCTATTTACAATCGCTGATTTGTATAGCTAATACAGGACTTGACAGAATCGGGTTGTGGTAGGTTTGGCATTTATGTTGGAAGGGGGTTGGAAGGGCGATTCGCCCTTCCAACCCCCTTCCAACATAAATCACTTATGCATGTTCGAGGCATCTCAGACTTATTAGTTATATTCTGATTAATACTATACTTATCTGGAAATAAATTATGGCTTCTCTGGCTCTTTTAATTCTTTTCCGCATCTGGAACAAAACCTTGCGTTTGCAGGATAAACCGGAGCATAACATACCGGACATTTTTCTTTAGCTTCATCTGTAGCTCTGGCCATTTCTACAGATACAATACCTGTAGGTACTGCAATAATGCCATAGCCGATAATCATGAGTATACTTGCCAGAAGCTGCCCCAGAGGGCTTTGTGGTGAAATATCGCCATAGCCAACAGTGGTAATCGTAACTATTGCCCAATAAATAGAAACAGGAATACTGGTGAAACCACTTGCATCTCCTTCAATAATATACATGAGTGTTCCTATGATAGTGACCAGGGTAACTACGCTAGCCAGGAATACTGTGATTTTATATAAGCTGTTTTTAAGTGCATTTCTTAATATATTTCCTTCACTTGTAAAACGGCTTAGTTTTAAGATCCGAAAAACTCTAAGTAATCTAAACGCACGAATAACAACCAGGTAATGTGCTCCTGCCAGAAACAGGCTCAGATAAGTTGGTAAAAAAGCAATAATATCTATGAGTCCATAAAAGCTGAAGATATACCTGGATGGTTTATCGCTGCTATAAATCCTAAGTGCGTATTCCAGCGTAAAGAATATAGTGAAAATCCATTCCACAATACGGATATAAATCAGGTATTGAGCCCTGAAACTAGCTACACTTTCCAGAAAAACAGACAGAATGCTTAATAAAATAACCCATAGCAAAACAAGATCAAATAATTTACCTGCCCTGGTATCTGATTTGAAGATGATGATGTAAAGCTTTTTTCTGAAGATGTCGTTAATTCTTATGGCCATGTATACAAGGTTAAGCTAATTTTGCATTTTCCAGAAATTAATAACCCTTAAATTACACATTTCTAAAGTCTTTTAGGGGCGTCTTCGTTACCTGCTTTTTTCTATAGTGCATTAATCTTGTTTTTACCGAATTTTTGGGTGAAGCGAATATCCACTCTACAGCTGTCCGTATTGATCGCCCGACGGGAACGATAGGGGGGGAGTCATTATAAGAAAAAAGTATCTAATCCGCTTACGGCTATATATCTAACTCACCAATAATGCTCTTTTTGCCCACCAACAATGCACTTTTAACTCACCAATATGCCCTTCTAACCCACCAACAATGCCCTTCTAACTCACCAACAATGCCCTTTTAACCCACCAACAATGCCCTTCTAACTCACCAACAATGCCCTTCTAACTCACCAACAATGCCCTTCTAACCCACCAACAATGCCCTTATGGAATGCAGATCTGAGGATTCTATAAAAAAACAAGACCGTGTGATTGCTGGCATCCGTTCCTAATATTGGAACGCGGCCAGCAATCACACGGTCTTGTTTTTTTATAATGACAGGTCTAAATGGAACTACTCTTCTTCGAAGAAATCCACCAATCCCCCCATGTAATACTCATTCAGCCCTGTTGTAAAATCCTCATAATCTTCATCAGGAATATTCGTTTGTACAAATTCCAGAGAAGTCCCCTTTTTGTCCACATGAAGTTTTATCGTTACAATAGAAGGCTCTCTTTCTTCACCAAAGTACCACTGCTGTACAATTTTTTTACCGTACTCGAACTCCAGGTTTTTTCCAGTAATATCTCCATCCCATAAAGAGAATTCTGTATCCGGCTCTTCCGTAAATTCCACTTCAGCACCAGTCCATAACTGTATACTTTGTGCTTTTGTCATTGCCAGATAAACCTCTTCAGGCGGAGCAGGAAGATAGTAGTATTTTTTAAAGGTCTTCATTTGTAGTCTATTGTTTATTATATAGTGGCCATGAAACAATCATAGCCTTTTTCTTATTTAAAAGCATTAATGCCCGTTACATCCATTCCTGTAATCAGTAAATGAATATCATGCGTACCTTCATAGGTAACAACCGATTCCAGGTTCATCATGTGGCGCATAATAGAATATTCACCTGTGATCCCCATTCCACCAAGCATTTGTCTCGCATTTCTGGCAACGTCAAGAGCAATTTCAACACTGTTTCTTTTCGCCATTGAAATTTGTTCAGCGGTAGCTCTCTGTTCTCACTTTTCAATACGCCCAGTCTCCAGACTAATAACTGGCCTTTAGTGATCTCAGTAATCATTTCAGCTAACTTTTTTTGCTGTAACTGGAAACCACCAATAGGTTTTCCGAACTGGATACGCTCTTTAGCATAACGTAAAGCTGTATCATAACAGTCCATTGCTGCACCCAAAGCACCCCATGCAATACCATATCTGGCCTGGTTTAAACAGCCTAACGGGCCTTTAAGACCAGAAATTTCCGGAAATATATTTTCCTTAGGAACTTTCACATTGTCAAAAACCAATTCACCTGTAGCAGAAGCACGAAGGCTCCATTTATTGTGTGTTTCCGGAGTAGAAAAACCTTCCATTCCACGTTCAACAACCATTCCTCTGATTTTTCCGGCTTCATCTTTCGCCCAAACTACAGCGATATCAGCAAAAGGAGCATTAGAGATCCACATTTTAGCACCATTTAGCAGGTAATGATCGCCTTTATCCTTGATATTGGTAACCATACCGCCAGGATCTGATCCGTGATCAGGCTCAGTTAAACCAAAACAGCCCATCATTTCTCCGGTAGCCAGTTTAGGTAAATATTTACGACGCTGCTCCTCAGAACCATAAGCATAAATAGGATACATCACTAAAGATCCCTGGACAGAAGCTGTAGAACGGATACCTGAGTCTCCACGTTCCAGTTCCTGCATTAAGATGCCATATGCGATATAATCCAATCCTGCGCCACCATATTCCACTGGAATAGTCGGGCCAAAGGCACCGATTTCACCCAGACCTTTGATTAAGTGTTTAGGAAATTCTGCTTTTTGTGCATAATCTTCTATCACCGGACTGATTTCTTTTTTTACCCAGTCACGAGCTGCCTGCCTTATCAGTTTGTGTTCTTCAGACAGTAATTCGTCTAACAGGTAATAATCCGGTGCTTCATAAAGGTCTTTCTTTCCTGATTTGTTCATGGTTTACAAATATTTGGTTGAGCTGGCTTTCTGCTTCGTGTCAATGTATAAATCTTTTCGTATTATTATATAACTATTATCCGAAGCCTGTTTTCAAAGGTAATAATTTCGTGTAATGGCTGGCTAAAACCAATCAAAAAATTAATTTTGTTGCACAAATCAGATCATTATGTATTTACAAACTGTTGCTTTAAATGATGTCAAATGTTTTGCCCTGCATGGATTTTATCCGGAGGAGCAACTTACAGGAACTGAGTTCCGGGTTAGCGTTGAAGTCACCTTTACCCATACGGGCAATACGGAAGACTTGCAACAAACCGTTAATTATGAAGTGCTGAATACAATTATTCTGGAAGAGATGAGAAATACTAAAAAGATGCTTGAATCTGTGGTTAAGCTTATTCTGGATAGAACTATTTCTACTTTTCCTTTTGTTCTGACTGCCGTAGCGGGAATTAAGAAAATGCATCCGCCTATGCCAGGAGAGATTGATCATTCATTTGTTCAATTATCATATACATCCGAAAAGAAACATTAAAAAATAAAAAAAGTATTAAAATATATATGTCCGACTTTCCTAATTATACAAAGGTAGATCCTGGTTTTTTAGCTCAGCTTGTTGCCGTTTTGGGCGCAGGAAATGTGTTTACTGATAATGTTTCATTAGCTGATTATAGCCATGATGAGACTGAAGATCTTCATTATGAACCCGAGGTTGTAGTGAAACCCGTTAACACAGCGGCTGTGTCTGCTTTACTGAAACTTTGTAATGAACATCATGTTCCGGTTACGCCTAGAGGTGGCGGAACTGGATTAAGCGGTGGTGCTTTGCCGGTGTTTGGTGGCGTATTGTTATCTATGGAGCGTTTTAAGGCTATTATTTCGATTGATACTGAAAATTTGCAGGCGACGGTTGAACCGGGTGTAATTACTGAAGAGTTTATGAATGCGGTAGCGGAACACGGGTTGTTATATCCTGTTGATCCGTCAAGCAAGGGATCTTGTTTTATCGGTGGAAATGTAGCGCACGTTTTGGAGGCCCAAGGCCCAAGGGTAGTGAAGTATGGAACGATAAGAGAATATATATTAAACCTGGAGATTGTTTTACCTACTGGCGAGGTTATCTGGACAGGGGCAAATACGCTTAAATATGCTTCGGGTTATAATCTTACGCAATTGATGATTGGTTCTGAAGGAACGCTGGGTGTGGTCACTAAAATTGTAACTAAACTGGTTCCTAAAGTCCAGAATAGTGTATTGATGCTGGGCTCTTTTTCTGAAAATGAACAGGCCTGTGCCGCGGTATCTGCGATTTTCAGAGCCGGGATTACTCCATCTGCTTTAGAATTTATGGAGCGTAAAGGGGTAGAATGGGTTGTTAAGTTTGATGATATTAAATTTGATATCAAAGATGGGGTAAATGCTTATCTGATGATAGAATTTGATGGGGATGATCTGGATGCTATATTTAAATATTGTGAAAAGGTAAATACTGTATTGGAGGAGTTCGGTTGTTCGGAAGTGCTTTTCGCGGATACTGCCGACAGACAGAAAGAGGAGCTATGGCGTATGCGCAGAACAATGGCAGAATCGGTGAAGTCTAATTCTGTTTATAAGGAGGAGGATACAGTTGTGCCAAGGGCTGCATTGCCAAAATTAATTAATGGGATTAAAGAAATTGGTTCCAGATATGGTTTTGAAAGTGTTTGTTACGGACATGCTGGTGATGGTAATCTGCATATCAATATTATCAAAGCAGGGATGAGCGATGAGGACTGGAAGAATAAACTGAAGGATGGTATTGTTGAGTTGTTTGAATTAACGGCCGGCTTAGGGGGGACGATCTCTGGTGAACATGGGATCGGACTTGTCCAAAAGGAATTTATGTCTATTAAATATAGTGAAATCAACCTCAATCTAATGAGGGGGATTAAAAAGGTTTTTGACCCGAACTGGATATTAAACCCTGGGAAAATATTTTAAGGTTTTTAGCCGATATACGCTTTATGAAGGGTATATCGGCTAGCTTATTTTGTGAATATATTATAATTGCTCGAAGGCCATCATTTTTTCTTTCTCTGCTTCGGGAATAGGAATGGCTTTTTTTGAATGATGAGAAAAGGCTACGCATATGGTCTTTCCTTTAGTGCAAATTTCCTCTTTGCCGTTTACGTGCTTAACAATCATATAATCAAGATCAAAACTGCTGTTTCCAATTCTGGAAGTACGTACGTATATGCTTACTTTATCTTCTATGAATATAGGACTGATATAGTCCATAGAGGCTTGCGCAATAACAACGCCTGTCTCTTTCCAATTCCAGGAAATTGCGTTATTCCAGTATTTTGTACGCGCAATTTCAAGATAGGTGAAATAAATGGCGTTATTCACATGCCCAAGCATATCAAAGTCTGCAAAACGGGTTTCTATCTCTGTTTTATACTTGAAACTGTCTAAATTACCTATGGTTACTGACTTTTTGTCTGTCTGTTTTGTTTTTGTATGCCAAAATGTCTTAAATATCATAGATTATTGGATTGGTATAAGAGTTGAATAGGTGGTTATATATTTAAAAATAAAAAATTAAAGGAGAATATAGCTATGACATTAGTAAAATTTAACAACCGTACAAGAAGCCACGCACCTTACTTTAACAATGTTTTTGACTCTTTGTTCAGTGAAGCGCTAAATAAAAATTATACTATAAATAAAGTTCCGGGTGTAAATATCCTGGAATCGGAAACTAATTATACCATCGAGCTTGCTGCTCCTGGTTTAGAAAAAAGTGATTTTCAAATTAATTTGAAAAAAGATACGCTTTCTGTTTGGGCTGAGAAAAAAGAAGCTGATGGTGAGGTTAAGAAAAATTACAGCAGAAAAGAATTTGATTATTTGTCTTTTGCAAGATCGTTCACTTTACCGGAAAGTGTTGATGCGGAAAAGATTTCTGCGGAATATCTGAACGGGATATTGACGATCGCAATTGGGAAAAAAGATGAGGTGAAGGAAGAAAATAAAGAGATTAAGGTTTTGTAAGGTTTGGTTTTTTAAGAGGGGCATTTCGAAAGATTTGCCCCTTTTTTGTTTCTGAGGGAAAATAGAAAATAAACCGGGTATAGTAGTTTTACGAACCGCGCCCATGAAGAATGGGCAATGTTCGTAAAACTACTATACCCGGTTTATTTTTCCTAAGGAAATCCCTCCCTCAGAAGATGTAAAAAATCGGGCAAACTTTCTACATTGGTTTGTTGGATGGCTGTTTGATTTTGTTGTTAGTTATTGTTGCTGCCTTGTAAGATTTGATTATTTCATTGATGACTAATTGTGGGTTCTCTATGAAGATATAGTGATTGCAACCTTCGGCAAGAATTATTTTACTATTGGGACGGGGTTTAATGAAATTTTGCTGAGAGATCTTCCATTCTTTACTGTCTGCTTCTCCAAAAGGCGGATTGTCTGCATATATACTGGTTATTGGTATTTGAGATGGAAAAGGTGTGGCTCTCAAAGTCACATAATTCTTTTCCAGATCTTTAGCAATATAGTACATGCCAATATTTTTCTTTTTTAAGTCTTCAAGTGACTCCTCGGGGTTTCTATATAATCGCTTGAGGGCTTGTGGTGTAAAGAAGTTGCTATTACATGCGTCAATGAAAATGGCGGCTTTAATTGTTTGTGGATTTCTTGCAGCGTTAATTGTTGAATAGATACCTCCCAGTGAATGACAAACGAGAATTTTGCTTGAGTTGCCATATCCTAATCTTGAAAGGCCTTTTTCGAGACTTTTTATTTCATTGGTGATGTCAGAGTTGATGGAATCGCGAGTGCTTTTGCCAAAACCGGCTCTGTCATAGGTGATCAGGGTTGCTCCGGTAGCATCAGCTATGGGGATTAACAGGCCTTCCCATATGGTTGAATTGTCCATACCGCCTGCCTCAAATAGAATTACTGTTGAAGAGCCTTTGATAATACTGAAGAACAACTTGTGTGTGTCAACATCTACAAGGGTATCTAAGGGGTGGTATTTTTGTTTTGCTTTTTGAATCTTTGCTTTACTGTGATTCATTAAGGACTCCCAGCGCGGATCTTGATGAAGACTTTCGAAATTTGGGTCCTGGTATAAAAAGTCAACATCAAAAGTTTGAATTTCTTTTACATATTGAGCCAAATAATAGAATGTCTTGTTGGGATTTCCGGTCAGGGACCATGAACTTGCAGCGATATATTTATTTCTGGTTACTCCGTTTCCTTTATTAGATTTAGATAATGAATCAAAGGATAATCCGGACTTTAAATATTGTTTTTGATCATTATATTTTAAGGCTCTTTGGTTATGAATAAGGTATTCTTTACTAGCCAGAAATGTGTTTTGTGCGGATGATTTTAGTGCGGTAAACACTAATAGAAGTAGAATTACAGCTTGTCTCATTGATCTTGGCTTTGTAATAGGATGAAATTTTAGGATGTTTGTTACGTTTTTTAATTTAAAGGTTTTGAAAATTAATTATAAGGAATGGTTAAGTTATTGTTGGCGCTGCAAATACTGCTGTTTGGCCTGGCTGGCTTTGCCCAGAAAAAGAGAATTGACTTTTTGGTTTCTTATACGGTTATGTCTAAGGATAGGGAGCTTGCTGGATATAAGACCCGTGGAGGGAAAATTGTTATTCCGGCAAAGTTTATATATGCCGCTGATACACTTTATGACAGGGCTTTTGTTATAGGTAAAGGTGGATGGCAAGGTATTAACAGAAGGGGAGAAGTGATACTTATACCGTTTATTTATGATAATGGCCCTGATTATGATTCGGAAGGACTTTTTCGCTTTGTCGAAAATAATAAAATTGGATTCGTTGATCTAAACTGGAATAAGGTTGTTCCAGCTGTTTTTGATTTTGTTGAACCGTTTAAGGACGGACTTGCTATTTATACGCTGGGTGGCCATAAGGTAATGGATGGTGAGCATTGGTATTGGGCTGGTGGATATGATGGGGGGTATGTGAATAGGTGGAATCAATGGTTTAAAAAAGTAAATGAACCTAGAGCGGGACTAAGGGAAGCTTGGACCAAGGGAGGCAAGCATGTGTTGCTGAATAAGAAGGGCAGGGTCGTGAAGAATTTTAATCGTTAAACAAAAATTGGGTTTCTTCCATCATCATAACGCCCCTGGCACTTAACGTGCCAGGGGCGTTATGATGATGGGTTTAATATGATGATTACTATTCTAAATAATCTTAACGACTATTCGTAATTTCCAGTCAGGTCTACTGAATAACGGGCAAATCCGACGTTCCAAAGAAAGCCGTTCTTATCTTTACTTATTTCTCCATTAAATATAGCTCCATACCCACCAAAACCTCTATGGAGTAGTATGTATGTACCTTGAGCGTCTTTTGCGTGTATCTGTACATCGTATTTCGAATCTGAAACGGCTGTCTCATCAATATAGACTTTTTCTGAAACTTTAAATGTGATAGGCGCATTATCAGGGGTAGCATTATTATATACAGGACTTTTATAAATTACTGGAGCATCATATATGCCCCTGTAGATGGATAATCTACTCCCGCTTCTCGTTTTGTAATCTCCACCCAGATATCGGCATTGTTAGACTTAGGACGAGCTCCGTCTCCAGATCTCCAGTCTATATTTTGAATGGTGATATTTCTTAGGACTGTAGCAACAACTTTTACTTGTTTTTTTAATACTGAGGTTTCTCCTGATGAGTTTTTTGCTGTCAGTGAAACTGTGTAGTCGCCTGGTTTGTTGAATTTGAAGATTTCATCTTTTTTTGTTGAAGTGGTTCCATCTGCGAGTGTCCAGCTGAAAGACACGGCATTTTGAGATTTATTCTCTATGTAATAATCCCGGGTAGACTTGAGTGTTACTGAAGCAGACTCCTGTCCGTCTATTTTGAAATTTGCCTGTGGTGCAGGAGAAGCCGGGGGTTGGTCTGTATTTTTTTTACATGCCGACAAACTAACAACTGTTATTAATAGGAGGTAAAAGGTTGATTTCATAATTTTTAAATTAGTTGACGTCTAAGTTAATAATTTTTTTTTGAGAAATTATTACAGATTCTTAGAAATAGAGTTTGCTAACGTGTAACAAAAATTTAATACGAAAAAAATCCCGTTCTTATGAACGGGATTTGGTGTCTTATGTTGATCCGGGGCTAGGTGTAACCCAGGATTTTTAATACTTGCTTACTGTTTTGCTCTTCTCCGAATACCTCAAAGTTGAATGTCTCATCACGGTTGCGTCGGATAATCACATGCTTAGGGCTTGGTAACAGACAATGGTGAATTCCACCGTACCCACTCAATACTTCCTGATAAGCTCCGGTATTGAAGAAACCAAGGTATTGTACTTTACGCGTCTTCGGCATAAATACCGAGTTCATGTGCGCCTCCTGGTTGTAATAATCCTGACCATCACAAGTGATACCCCCAAGATTGACTCTTTCGTATTCCGCATCCCAGTTATTAATAGGAAGCAGGATGTATTTCTGGTTTAAAGCCCATACATCAGGAAGGTTAGTGATGAATGATCCATCCAGCATTAACCATTTTTCACGGTCATTCTGTTGCTTACGTCCCAATACTTTGTAAAGGATACCTGAAGCTTCTGCTACTGTGTATTTACCGAATTCTGTAATGATATCTGGTTCTACTACATCGTGTTCAGCACAAATTTCTTTGATACGTTTTACGATCTCGTTCACCATGTATTCATAATCAAAATCAAATACTAAGGAGTCTTTAAATGGCATACCACCACCGATATCTAAAGTATCCAGCTCAGGATTGATTTTTTTGAATTTACAGTATAGGGTTACGTACTTCTCAAGCTCATTCCAGTAGTACGGAGAATCTGTGATACCAGAGTTGATGAAGAAATGCAGTAATTTAACCCTGAAATTAGGGTTTGCTGAGATTTTATTGTTGTAGAACTCAATTACATCTTCCATACGTACGCCTAAACGAGAGGTATAGAATTGTGAATCAGGCTGCTCCTCTGCGGCGATACGGATACCTAAATTACAAGTGTTTTCCAGCTCCACTTCGTCGTCAAAAAGGTTAAATTCCTCTTTGTTGTCTAATACGGGAATGATGTTCTTATATCCGTCGTGCAACATATCAATGATATATTGTTTGTACTGATATGTTTTAAAACCATTGCAAATAACTGTAATGTCCTTGGTAAGGGCACCTTTTTTCTCAAGGGCCTCAATCATCGGCATATCGAACGCGGACGAAGTCTCTAAGTGAATGCCATTTTTTAAAGCTTCTTCGACGATGTGTCTGAAGTGGGAGCTTTTTGTGCAATAGCAATACTTGTAATCTCCACGGTAATTGTTCTTGATGATCGCGGTCTGAAACAACAGTTTCGCCTGCTGGATTTTTTTAGTGATCATCGGAAGATAAGTGAAACGTAATGGCGTACCATAAGTCTCAATCATTTCCATTAAATTCAGATCCTGAAAGTATAGTTCGTCATCGATGACACTGTATCCTTCTTGAGGAAAACCTACACTTAGATCAAGAAATTCGGAGTAACTCTGCATTTTTTATATTTTTGAACAATTATTTAAAGGGTTGACAAATTAAAATGAGTTAATTTTGGTGCCAAAGATAAACACTTTAAAATACACTGGTAATTTTATTTTATGACGAAGAGCTTAAAGATTATAGAAGTTAAGTCGGAGTTGGGCGCAGGTACACGCGGTGCTAGCCTCGGCGTTGATGCGATTAAGATTGCCGCACTTGATTTTGGGAGTAGATTTTTTAAAAAACATAAGTCAGTTGAGGTTCCTAATGAGAACCATTTATTACTTGAAAACACGGGTAGTCCATTCGCTAAGCGGATTTCTGGAATTTTGACGATGGTTGAAAGGGTTGCCGATGAGGTGACTGAAACGTTAAGCAAAAATGAGTTTCCAATTGTTCTGGCTGGTGACCATAGTACTGCCGCAGGAACAATAACGGGGATAAAAAAAGCTTTTCCTAAATCGAAATTAGGGGTGATTTGGATCGATGCACACGCTGATATGCACTCTCCATACACTACGCCTTCGGGAAATATGCACGGAATGCCGCTTGCAATGGTGCTTGATGAGGATAATCTTGATGCTAAAGTTAATGAACTTGATCAGGAAACACTAAATTACTGGTATCAGTTAAAAAATGTAGGAAAAATTGCACCGAAGATCAATTATAGTGATCTTGTGCTGATTTCTGCGCGGGATATGGAGAAACCGGAAGAGAATTTACTGAAGAAAAATAAGGTAAAGATGTACAGCACTGCTGAGGTCCGGAAAAGAGGGGTAGAAAGAATCGTTATTGAAACCATGCAGTATCTGGATCAATGCGATCTGATCTATGTATCTTTTGATGTGGATTCTATGGATCCTACGGCTTCAAGAGGTACCGGAACTCCGGTAGCCCAGGGGCTTACTGAGCGTGAAGCTGGCGGATTGATGTCCAGGTTCCTTGCTTATCAAAAGGTATGTTGTTTTGAGATAGTAGAAGTTAACCCGACCCTTGACAGGGAAAATCAAATGGCTGAGCATGCATTTGAGATTTTAATTAAGGCAACGAATGCCTTTAGAAACGAATAGAATTATGAATATCCAACAACATATTATTACTGCGACTGTTAACGCGGTCAAAGAACTATACAATCAGGATTTACCTGAAACACAAGTTAATCTTCAGGATACGCGCAGCGAATTTGAAGGAGAAATTACTATTGTTGTGTTTCCTGTAGTCCGCTTTTCTAAAAAATCACCTGAAGTAACGGCAAATGACCTTGGTGAATATCTTAAGGAACATATTGAAGAAATAACTGCTTTTAATGTTGTTAAAGGATTCTTAAATCTGAGCATTGTAAGCTCTTACTGGGTTGACCTGTTTCAAACAGATTTGCTTAGGGATGAATTTGGTGTTATCCCACTGAATGGTAAAAAAGTAATGGTCGAATATTCTTCGCCAAACACAAATAAACCTCTTCACTTAGGACATGTTCGTAACAACTTATTAGGTTATCTGTTCTGTTTCTGAGCTGTTAAAGGCTAATGGAGCAGAGGTGTTTAAGGTTAACCTTGTCAATGACAGGGGGATACATATCTGTAAGTCTATGCTTGCCTGGCAGAAATGGGGTAATGGTGAGACGCCTGAAAGCTCTGGCTTAAAAGGTGATCACCTGGTTGGTAAGTATTATGTGATCTTCGATAAGGAATATAAAAAGGAGATCGAAGCACTTAAGGAAGCCGGTCAGACTGAGGATGAAGGTAAAAAGAATGCTCCGTTAATCAAGGAAGCACAAGCTATGTTGTTAGCCTGGGAAGCTGGTGATGAGGAAGTAATCTCGCTGTGGAAAAAGATGAACGGATGGGTTTATGATGGCTTCGCAGTCAGTTATAAGAACCTGGGTGTTGATTTTGATAAGTATTATTATGAAAGTAATACGTACTTATTAGGAAAGGATACTGTGGAAGAGGGGCTGACTAAAGGTGTTTTCTTTAAGAAACCTGATGGTTCTGTCTGGATCGATCTTACTGAGGATGGATTAGATCAGAAGTTAGTGCTCCGTGCGGATGGAACTTCTGTTTATATCACTCAGGATCTGGGTACTGCACAAATGAAATATGATGATTTCAAAATGGATGAGTCTATTTATGTGGTAGGTAATGAACAGGATTATCACTTTAAGGTTCTGTTCCTGATTTTAGATAAGTTAGGTAAGAGCTGGGCTAAAGGATTATATCATTTATCTTATGGAATGGTAGATCTGCCTAGCGGTAAAATGAAATCACGTGAAGGTACTGTGGTTGATGCGGATGATTTGATAGCGGAAATGATCGCTACTGCTAAGCAAAAAACTGAAGCACTGGGTAAAGTAGATCATTTCAGTGAGGAAGAGAAGGAAAGTCTTTACTATAAAATTGGTATGGGTGCGTTGAAATACTTCTTGCTGAAGGTTGAGCCTAAGAAACGTTTGTTATTTGATCCTGCTGAGTCTATCGACTTCCAGGGCAATACAGGTCCGTTTATTCAATATACGCATGCAAGGATTAAATCGCTGTTAAGCAAAGCAGATTATAAGAATGGACAGCATGTTTCTAAGGATATAGATTTATCAGCTACTGAACTGGAAATGATAATTTTATTATCGAGATATCCTGCTGAAATCGCTTCTTCTGCTAAGGCGTTTAGTCCGGCTACTTTAGCAAACTATATCTATGAAGTGGCAAAAATGTTTAATAAGTTTTACCACGAGATTCCGCCAATCGTGAAGGAAGAAGATGAAGCAATTAAACAACACAGGTTAAACCTGAGCTGGGTGACTGCAAATATCCTTAAATCGGGGATGCGTATTTTAGGAATTGAAGTTCCGGAGAGAATGTAAAACCTTTTTTTGTCAAAAAATAATTCCATTTGGAATGGAAAGAATAATGGAGGTGCTTTTAACAACGGCACCTCTTTTTATTGTGGTTTAATTTACTGTATTATTGTGCCTAATCATTTGATCAATTTATGAATTGGAAAAAATTATTGTCTTCTAAGCGTTGGGGAAATGAAGATCGCTTTGTTGCAAATGGAAAAGAGGCAAGATCTGAGTTTCAACGTGATTATGATAGAATTATCTTTTCGTCTCCATTCAGGAGACTGCAAAATAAGACACAGGTATTTCCTTTGCCAGGAAGTGTATTTGTTCATAACAGGCTGACTCATAGTTTAGAGGTGGCAAGTGTAGGGCGGTCATTGGGGACTATCTTTTATAACAGGATCAAAGAAACTAACCCGGATATAGATGAGTCTTGTCCGTTGCTTGTTGAAGTGGGTAATATTATCGCTTCGGCCTGTCTTGCTCATGACCTTGGAAATCCTGCTTTCGGGCATTCTGGTGAATCTGCTATTTCTCATTATTTTACTACTGGAGATGGAAAAGTATATAAGGATAGGGTAAGTGAGGCTCAATGGGAGGATCTGATCAATTTCGAAGGGAATGCTAATGCATTACGAATATTGACACATTCTTTTGCAGGAAAAGGAACTGGTGGCTTTGCATTGACTTATGCAACACTGGCTTCTATAGCAAAGTATCCTTGTGCTGCTGTTGCCGGACATGATAAAACGAATATTTATACTAAGAAATATGGCTTTTTTCAGGCTGAAGAGAGTGGCTTTAGAAAAATAGCAGAAGAAATGGGGCTGATCAAGGTTCAGGATGAACCTTTGATTTATAAGCGCCATCCGCTGGTTTATCTGGTTGAAGCAGCTGATGATATTTGTTATAATATCATTGATCTGGAAGATGCACATCGTTTGAAAATTCTTTCTTATGAAGAGGTGGAGAGTTTACTTCTGCCACTATGTAATGATGTTAAATTGCCTGCGCGTTTAGCAGAAATGGAAGATGATGATGCGAAGATTACTTTAATGCGTGCGAAATCTATCAATACATTAATAGGACAATGTTCTCAGGTGTTCTATGATAACCAGGAAGCTATTCTGAATGGTGACTTTAATTTAAGTCTGATGGATGCTCTATACAGGAGCCTTTCTTGTCTGTGATGAAGTATATCGAGCGTATCTCTATCAAAAAGATCTATAATTATTCTTCTGTTGTACAGATTGAGGTTGCCGGCTATAAAGTAATGGGCGGTTTGCTGGAAGAATTCATCCCGGCTTATTTGAATAATGAATCAAAATATCATAAAAAACTGGTAGAGCTGATTCCAAATCAGTTCAAGACTAAAGAGGCTGACGATTATACAAAGATACTTTGTGTGCTGGATTTTGTTTCTGGTATGACTGATATTTATGCGGTAGAGATGTTTAGAAAGATAAAAGGGATCTCTTTTCCTTCAATGAGTTAAAAGGGGCCGTAAGTCTTCTGATAAGTAGTTTTGATAAAAAGAAAACCCCGGTCATGGTGTACCGGGGTTTCTCGTATTTAAAATTTAAGCAACAAATTTTAATCTTTTGTATTTCTACTTTAATCTTTTTGTGTCCCTGATGTTAGCTTCACATTTCCTTTACGTCTGAACCTGGAAATGTCATTGGGCTTTTTGCAGGCCTTTCATCTCCAAAAAGAACGCCCCATTGCTTGAACGATTCTGTTCTGTCGAAAATAACTTTAAGCACGGCAATGAGGGGCATAGCAAGGAACATCCCTGAAACCCCGGCAATACTTCCGCCAACTACTACGCCTAAAATCGCCATTAAGGCATTTATCTTAACTTTCGAACCTACAATCCTTGGCATCAGGATATTGTTATCTAAGAACTGAACTGCTGCAATTACGGCTAAAACAGTGACTACTGGTGCAAGAGACGTTGAAGCGGTTACAGTTAATAATACACCGATTATGTTTCCAATTAATGCACCTACATAAGGGATCAGGTTCAGGATGGCAAAGATAATTCCAATCAGTAAGGCATGCTGAATGCCGAAAAGCATTAATAACCCGCCTAAAAGGATGGTCATGTAAGTGATTTGTATTAGTAACCCGACAAGGTAATTTTTGATAATGGATTCAGTTTCATAAATATAGCCTCTTTAACTTTCGGATGGTCAGTAGTTTTGAACCACATAAACACGAAACGTAATAAGATGTCTTTATAGAAAAGCATCAGGTAAATGTAAATAGGTAATAAGCCGACAAAGACAAATAAGGAACTTAATGTTACTGCTGCTCCGCTTGCCATTCCTCCGGCCATATTTAACAGGTCATTGCTTTTTTTATTGATAAAAGTTAGCTGTTCAGTAGGGGAATAGTGACTTATGCTGCTTATCCATTGGCTGAGGGATTTTAGATGCTGTGCTACGTTTTTCTTGATTTCAGGAAAGTCCGACACGAGGTTTCCTACCTGTGCAGTGAAGAACCAGGCAATGAGCCCTATGAAAATTACGACTAGCAAAATAGGGAAAACGATAGCTATGATTTCAGGGATTTTATATTTTCTTAGAAAACGATAGACAGGCAAAAGCATGATACTAATGAAGAATGCCATGATAACTGGCATGATAATATCACTGGCAACAACAAATAATGCACCGATAAGCGCTAAACCGAGTAACTCAATAGACCGCCTGACGGTGAGAGGTAATTCTTTCATATTGTAATGTAAATGTTAATTTTCAAGGGTTAAACATGAAAAGATAGGAAATGTTTGGGTATTTTTGCGCAATCTTAAATCTAAGTCCTGTCTGTTATGATTACAAATGAAACAATAGTAGCTTTATCAACCCCACCTGGAGCGGGTGCCATTGGCGTAATCCGTTTATCTGGGAAAGATGCTATTGCGATTGCAAATTCCGTGTTTAGCGGAAAGGATCTGTTAAGCCAACCTACACATACACTGCATTTTGGATTGATCAAGGATGGCGACATCGTGATTGATGAGGTGGTAGTTAGTTTGTTCGTAGGGCCTAAGTCTTATACTAAAGAAAACGTGGTAGAGATCTCTTGCCACGGGTCAAATTATATCATTCAGCAGATTATAAATTTGTTGATAAAAAAAGGTGCGTCGGCTGCTAAACCAGAGAATTCACGCTAAGGGCATTTTTAAATGGTGCTATGGATTTATCTCAGGCGGAAGCTGTAGCAGACTTGATTTCTTCGGATTCGCAGGCTGCGCATAGTGTTGCGATGAACCAGCTACGCGGTGGTTTTAGTACTGAACTGAATGTGTTACGTGAACAGCTGATCCATTTTGCTTCAATGATTGAATTGGAACTCGATTTTTCTGAGGAGGATGTTGAGTTTGCAAACAGGGATCAGTTACAGGAACTGATTAATAAGATTACAATAGTATTGAATAAACTGATCCGCTCTTTTGAATTAGGGAACGTGATTAAAGAAGGAATCAATACTGTTATTGCAGGAAGACCAAATGCGGGTAAGTCAACGTTACTGAATGCATTGTTAAATGAAGATAGGGCAATTGTAAGTGAGATCGCTGGAACGACAAGGGACACGATAGAGGAAGTTTTAAATATCAATGGTATCAACTTTAGATTAATTGATACTGCGGGCATACGTGAAGCTACAGACACTATAGAGGCAATTGGAGTAGAGAAAACGATGTTGAAGATTAGCCAGTCTGCTGTTTTGGTTTATTTATTTGATGTGCTTAACCTGACTGCAAAGGAAATTAAAGAGGATATTGCAAGGTTGTATAAACCGGGACTAGCTTTTATTGCTGTGGCTAATAAGATTGATTTGTCTTTTAGTGATAGGTTAAAGGAATTGAATTTGCCTTCTGATATCAGGTTTATTGGTATCTCTGCGAAGGAAAACCAGAATGTGGAAGAATTGAAGGAGTTGTTATATGAGACTGTGATAGGGGATAAGCTGTCGGAGAATCATACGATGGTTACCAATATCAGGCATGTGGAAGCGCTGAGGAAAACACAGGAGTCGTTGAACAGTGTTTCACAAGGGTTGGTTAATCCGGTTACTTCGGACTTTTTAGCGATTGATATTAAACAGGCACTTTATTATTTAGGAGAGATTACTGGGAAGGTTACTACGGACGATTTGCTGGAGAATATATTTATTTAGTAAGTTTTGTATCGGGAAGTAAGACCGATAAACAACGATAAATAACAATAGTAAAATATATATAAAACGCTGATAATTAAATTATTATTTTTTTTTTTTTTGTGATTATACCTTATTGATTCTGCTAGTCGTTTAGCGTATTTTTGTACCTGTATTGTACCTCGAATCCAAATATGTACCTCACGAAAAAAAGCGGGGAAATAACTGGACAAATAGATACAAATCGATACAACTTGATACACTTAGGTGATTAGATCTATTGGATTCCTTAACTAAAAACAAATAAGCATGGAAAAATTCGCATTGCTGGTACGCCTTGAGGCTAAACCTGGAAAAGAAGAGGAAGTTGCCGATTTTATTAAAGGCGCATTGCCTTTGGCACAAGGAGAATCGCAAACTATCAGCTGGTATGCGCTAAAGCTTGGTCCGTCTACTTTTGGAATCTTCGATACATTTGAAACAGATGAGGGGCGTAAAGCACACCTTGTGGGCAAATAGCTGCTGCGCTCATGGCCCAGGCCCCTGACTTGCTGGCCGAAGATCCTGTTATTGAACAGGTTGATTTGCTAGCGGTAAAATAATTCAAACATAAGGGCTGCCAGATTCGGGAGCCCTTATAGAGATCTTAACGTCTGAAAATGGGTTTTGTCAGCAGTAATTCGGGCCTCACAATCAAGCTAGCAAATCAATTTATAGCCAATACTTCTTAAATTCATGATTTGAATACCGGGTTCATCCTTTAACAATTTCCTTAAATGTGTCATAAACACATCCATACTTCTGGTATTGTAATAGTTGTCATCTCCCCAGATTTTGATCAGTGCCTCCTGACGTTCCAGGACATCGTTTTTACACAGGATCATCATCTCCAGTAAGCCCTTAGGTTTTATATTTTTAAGTCTGATGAGACAAATCCCTACAATAGCCTTTTCTTTATAGACAATAGGTCTGAATGGGAATGGAAGGATTTTCTCTACTACTTTAGGGTTTAGCGGTAAAATTGATTAGAATTCGCCGCTCTATGTACCCGTGTATGATTGGAATTTTCATTTAATTTTGGAGAAACAGGATGGAATGAATTCTTGAATATATATATAATAACAGATATTTGCTAGTGCGTATCCAATCTATTCCTTAATATTTTATCCATGCCTAGAATAACTTTAGAAACCTATATCGACGCTGATAAACAAACAGTTTTCGATTTAGCGCGTAATATTGATTTGCACCAGGTATCTACAAAGCACACCAATGAAAAGGCTATTGCAGGGCGAATGTCCGGTTTGATAGAATTAAATGAAACTGTTACATGGCAGGCTCGGCATTTTGGTATTACTCAAAAGTTGTCTAGCAAGATTACTGAGTTCGAGAATCCTGATTTCTTTGTTGACGAAATGCTTTCAGGTGTATTTAAATCAATCAGACATGAGCATCGGTTTATAGAACAAGGCACCGGAACCCTGATGATAGATACGTTTGACTATGTTTCACCTTTGGGGATATTGGGAAAAATAGCTGATTCCTTGTTTCTTTTAAGCTATTTGACAGACTTACTGCTCAAACGAAATGCAGTAATAAAAAGCTATGCTGAATCTAATTAAAGTATGAAACCGTCATGATTTTCAAAATCACACATGGGAATAAATAAATCATGACAGCTTCATCACAAATGAAACAAAATTTAAACAGATGAAAATTTTTCAAACAACTATCACATTAAGAGCAAGAAAGAGGGGGGGCATTGAATTTCTGTTCACATTCCGCGAGATGGAGCGCGAACAGAAATTGAATTGCATTTTTTATTACGTGAAGGCTTATAATACTTTGGTTTTAAAATAATAACTGATTTAATAAAAAAAGGTTTCGGTTATAATTTTATCGTCTATTACGCCAAAAACTGCAATTTCCGCCAACTGTAACCGTTGTCCATTTTTTAAAGTCATGTCCCTGCCCATGGCTACGCTAAAATAGTTGCCTCCAACTACCGGTTCGCTACAAAAGAAGCTGTGTACCTCTTCTATAAGTTCCTGCCTGGCTTTTGACTTTGCTAAAACCGCTTCAATACCTTTGGTTATGGTAGGTACACCCATTGCCAAAGCATGCTCGGGTTCGGTACATACAATGTCGGTACTGTAAAATTGTTCATAAATTTGTACTACATGTCTTTGCTGAAAGAGATCGTAATAACGATTTGCTAATTCCTGAGTTGTCATTTGTTTCTTGATTAATAATCCAAAGGTAACTCACCATTTTAATACTTAAAGTATTAGATAGTGTTGTATATTTGCTCAATCGTATCAATTTATGAGATGGACGCTTTAAGTACAATATTAGAGGCAACCGGGCTAAGATGTGTTGTTTATAGCAAATTCCCCCTCGAGGCCCCGTGGGGACTGGATGTTATTAAGGATGAAAATTCGCAGTTTTGGCGGTTAGTAAGTGGCAGTTGTTCCATTGGGGCACCTGACGGGCGTATCATAGAACTGAAGAGGGGCGATCTGGTATTTGTGCCTCATGGAAGTGCTCACTGGATAGCAGATAAACCTACAAGTTTACGTATACCTTCACCGCAATTCGTTAAGGCACGCAGAGAAGGGAAACCTGTTTTTAATAGTGGTGGTGAGGTAACTACCCTCATAGCCGGTCATTTTGAATTTGATTGCCAATCCTTACATCCTTTTTTAAAGGATTTGCCGTCAATTATTCATATTAAGCAATACAAGACAGAAAACCATCTGTTACTAAAGCAAGTTACACAACTCATGTTGAAAGAACTCAATAACGAAAGGCCGGGAAGCAGTGTAATGTTGAAATGTTTGTCAGAAATTATGTTTATCAATATCATTAGGGCATACATAGAACAGGTATTGCCAGCTGGCGGGTTTCTTTCTGCATTAAATGACCCAAGGATCAGTAAGGCGCTAAAACTAATACAGGAGTCGCCCCAGAACAATTGGACGCTTGAATCTCTTGCATCGGAAATTGGCATGTGTCGCGTTCTTTTTTTTTTTAATCAGTTTAAAAAATTGGTGCATGAAACACCGTTAAGCTATCTTACTAACTGGCGCATTAGGCGCGCTCAAAAGCTATTGACAACAGAGAACAGTAATATATCAGAAATCGCAGCAAACGTAGGTTATCGATCGGAAGCGGCTTTTAATCGGATCTTTAAATCAAAGACGGGGCAGACTCCCGCAGTATATAGAAAAAGTAAGTTTTTTCAGTAATTTTTTTTCTCTTGTATTCCTTAATTACACTAAAAAGAGCTAAGAAAAGAAGATCACCGATGATCGACGCTCAAGCTAGTTGTTAATATTCTACTTTGTCTTGCCTGATTCTTTCACGATGCATAATACCCCACTCACTTAATGATTTGACTACGTCCTTCAGGCTGGAACTATAATCGGTTAGTTCATACTCTACCAATATGGGAGAGGCTTCTGTATAAACAATCCTTTTCACAAATCCATTCATTTCTAATTCCTTCAATTCATTAGATAAAACTCTGGCTGATATACCTGGGATAATGCGTTTTAGTTCATTAAATCTTTTATTCCCCCCCTGACAAGCCAATAATTACTCTCAATTTCCATTTTCCACCTACTGCATAAAGCGCATCTCCTACAGCCAAAAGTAAGGCTGAGCAATCTTCAGAAGTAGTATTTGGTCCTTCACACGATTTTTTCATTGTTGTAAATAACTTAAAGTTTACTAGTAACCTTTTGTTCACTTGTGAAAAAAATGAGCCAAGTTTTCCACATAAACGAACATCTAGGTACGCACAAAATGACTGTTCCTAGTTTGTTTTTTTGGTGTTGCAATTCATTGTTTTGCCGTAGTTTGTGTGTGTTTTTTGTATAGATTAATCATCTTCATCCTCATCAGAGGTGTAAGACCAAGCTATATCGAGATTATCTAAGATATTGTCAAACCGCTCCCGGTCACTGGTTCCCACAAAAGCAGCGGTACAATTTTGCTGGTCATCAAAGAAAAATAATGAGGACCTCATAAAAGTCGTCAGTATAAACACTTTGTTTTTCCCAGCTTATTTCTGACATTTCCCTCCAGTTTTGTTTGATGTAGTCTACAGTTGTTCCGTCAATTTCAGTTAAAGCATTTGCATTGTATTTCAATGCGCCAAAGGTGCCGTTATAAACCGCCATAAGGAGGAAAAAATTTTCCGTTGTTGTAGCTTCTATGACCCAATTCGGATCTTCATCCGTACCGTAATTCCCCCAAACGGGAGGATCGGAAAGGTTTAAGTCCACTTCTTTAATTCCCCAATAGGTGACCACCTGATTTTCTTCATAAAAAACCAAATAACGGTCGTCAGAAAAGCCGATCTCCTGATTTGGTTTCAAGAGTCGGTTGTATACGTAATTAATGTTTTCGTTCTTTCCTAAAGTCAGATAATAGTCTTTAAGTTTTTCAGGAAGCTGCACATTTAACCTGGTTTCAAGCTCAGCGATTTCGTTATTAGAGAAGCCATAACTTTGATCTTCTTCGGATAAGGAGTAAAGTCGTTTTATCTTCTGTAAATTGGTCATTGATGTCTTTTTATTTGTCAAAAATAATAACATTTAGCCAGCTAAACGAGCGGAAATCCAGATGCTAGGCCAACGTGTGTCATAATAATATGCATTTTCCAGTTAATAAAACAGGTTAACAAATGCTACGTTCAATTTTAATGCAAAAATCTTCTTAATGTCTGGTGGTTATTAAGCGGGATACTATCATATGTTGGCTCTTGCTTGATAACCAATCGAATCGATTTTTCCACATAAAAAGCCATCTTAATACACACAAAATGGCTGTTTCTTATTTGTTTCTTTTGTGTTGTAACTTATTTAATAACAGTGTCTTGTATTTATTGCATCGGATGTTAGCTGATGAAATAAATATAATATTGAATAATAAAACCTCTCGTTTCTGCAAGGGTCAGTTCCTGATTTTCGAATTTAGTGTATCTGAAAATTGGAAGGAGGTCAATTCCAAGACAAGCAGTCAAAAAATGATGAGTCTTTTCAGACCCATCATTTTCATCTGAATCTAAACAATCTGATCTGGTTAAGATTTAATAAATTCTAAAATGTCTTTATTAATTGTTTCCGCCTCTGTAGTAGGCATTCCATGTGGAAAACCAGGATAAGAGATCAATTTCCCATTCTGCAATAGTTTAGCTGCTTTAGGAGCTGAAATTGAATAGGGAACAATTTGATCATCCTCTCCGTGCATTACAAGTACAGGGATTTCTACACTCTTCAAATCTTCGGTGAAATCAGATTCTGAAAAAGCTTTAATTCCTTCATAATGTGCCTTTACAGAACCCATCATTCCTTGTCTCCACCAGTTGTGTTTATTACCTTCAGATACTTTTGCCCCCTCACGGTTATAACCAAAAAAGGCAGTAGTAAAGTCTTGGTAATACTGAGGTCTGTGAAACCCTGTACCTTCTCTGATTTCATCAAAAACTGACATCGGTACTCCGTCTGGATTGTTTTCTCCTTTGACCATAATTGGAGTTACAGCGCTAATTAGTACTGCTTTTGCTACGCGGCCTTTACCGTATTTTGCAACATAACGGATAACCTCGCCGCCACCAGTTGAATGGCCAATGTGAATCGCATCCTTAAGATCCAATGCTTTTGTTAACTCTGCCACATCTTCTACGTAAGTATCCATATCATGGCCCTGCGAAGACTGACTTGATCTTCCATGCCCACGGCGATCATGCGCGATCACACGATATCCATGATTTAAGAAAAACATCATTTGTGCATCCCAATCATCACCCGATAAAGGCCATCCATGATGAAAAACGATTGGTTGTCCTGTTCCCCAATCCTTGTAATAAATTTCAGTTCCGTCTTTTACTTTAATGGTACTCATAATTTTAAATTTTATAAATGTGTTTACAATACCCCAATGTTTTAACCTTAAGTTTTTTATAAATCATTTTGCATTGTAGTGATGTAGTGTACCCTATCTTACATTACATGCCTTTGGTTTAATTGCTTGTAAATCAGTTGTTTGTTTGTTTTTTGGAATTTTCAAATTATCTATATATCGTCGATTTACGTTTCTCTTTCGAAAATGCAGATGGTATAAATGCAGATGGGGAAATTAATCCTGAAGATTTTTAATATTACTGCAATTAAAAAACACCTGCTTATTCAAGCTCTGAAATGGATTCCAAAGGCGTATATGAACTAAAAATAATAGTTACATTAAGTCCATTCTTACTGGTAATAGAGAGGTTGCCATCTAGTTGTTTTACCAGTCCATCAATTAACGTCATACCAAAAGAGCGGTTGGCTTCAAAATCAAAATCAGACCCTAAACCAATACCATTATCCAGAATGTTGAGGATAATCTCTTTCTTCCGCTCTTTTAGAAAAATAGAAATCACACCTTCCTTTCCATCTGGAAAAGCATATTTAATAGAATTCGTCACCACTTCATTTATAATTAATCCAACGGGGATTGCTCTATGATATCCAGTTGGAATTCTTCTACCTGAATAATAAAAGTTATTGTTTTCTCCAGATCGAAGCTGGTTTTTAAATAGGTTAGCAATTCATCGACATAATCATACATAGATATACTGTTCATCTGATGGTCTAAGTATAATTTTTCATGCACTAAAGACATAGCCTGCATTCTGCGCTGGCTGGTTTTAATAGCCATTGTTGCATCTTTATTATCGATATAATAACCCTGTGATTTTAGAAGACTTTGCATCATCTGTAAATTGTTTTTTACCCTGTGATGAATTTCTTTGACCAGCCATTCTTTTTCCTTCAATAAATTTTGCTGTTTCTGATTTAACGTATACAGTGCCTCATTCTGCCGGTTGATCTTCTGTTGTTTCAGCTCCAGCTGTATATAACTATTTTGTTTTAGCCTGAAACGATTATAGCCGATAGCTATAATAAGGCCAAGCATTACAATCCCTGCGAAAGCGAAATTTCTGGACTGGGGGAAGATTGAGAATACGCCGCTGCTGCAACTGTGAATCTTTTTGCAAAAGTTTGATATCTTTCTCTTTCTGGGCTGTTTCATAACGGATTTGCATATCAGCAAGCCTCCCTGTGTTTGCAATATTATACATGGAATCTTTATAAGCTGAATATTTTTTGATAGTATTTTATAGCTGAAGCATAGTTTCCAGAAGCAGAATCTACTTTAAATTGTAATAATGAAACGTCTTTTGAAAGAGCTAATATTTTATTGCCAAGCCCATGGAATTTTTTTAGATAAGGATAAGCACTTGTATAACGTTTTTGATCTACATAGAACTTTCCGATAATGTAATTGGCTTCAGCACCTGATATGGATTTGCTCCAGTATATTGCTCCTTTTTTTATAGATAGACTGTCTAAGTCAATCATCCTGAGGAAGTAGCGCTCTGCAATAGCAGGTTTTTTTACAGCTGCATAACAATTACCTTTAATTGCCATTAGAACCTGACGGTCCCTCAGGCTTATTGCCGGGATTTTCCTTTTCAAATTTCTGTGTAAAAGCAATTGCCTCTTTAAACTTACCTTGCATAATAAGATTGTCTGTGATATTTTTAGCCAGATAGAACACCAGGTAAGTTCCTGTTTCAGTTAATTGCTCCATCGCAAGCTCGAAGTATCTCAGGCTATTTTTCTTATCTCCTAAACCAGAATAAATTTCACCCAGGCCATTATATACAATGCCTTTCATCCGGTTATCTTTAAGTTTTTCTATATTATCCAACGCAGCAAGAGAGTAGGACAGAGCCTGGCTGAAATTTCCTTTTTCCAGAAAAACATCTGATAAGTGATAATAATATTTATACAGCTTAGTGACTTTAGCTTCCTTCAACAAACCAATAGCCATACTAGAATACAATTGCGCACTATCCAGGTTCTTTAACTGTTCATAATAAAGCTGACCGATATCATCTGCTGTATAAGCCATGTCTGGTTTAGCATTGATCCTTTTATATAAATCAAGCGCCTGCTTCTGATATTTTATCGAAAGTATCAGGTTTTCAGGCCCTCCAGGCATATAGCGGCCAAGTTCAGAATACCAATGTGCCTCTTCGCTGATATTCCCTACCTGATGCCAATAATCAATTACATTTTTAAATGAGGAAATACCTCTTTTGAGATCGTCTGATAAAAAATAATATTTTCCTATTGCTATTTGTGATTCTTGTTTCCAGCGGATCAGATTATAAGACTGGCCTAAACGGAGTGCCTTATAGAGAAATGGATATCCTTTATTTACATTGCTTTTCAGGCTTCCAGGTAGATTCAGGTAGTGCTCACCTAGCACGAGGTTTAGCCGTACCTGTTGTTCCGGAGAAGCTTTTTTGATCAGGATCTGTGCCTGGTTAATCTTTTCCTGTTCTGCAAATACCCTGCAAATGAGAAAAGTGGATTCGTTATATCCTTCCTGATAATCTAATTTATTACTAAGCTGTCTGGCCTGCAAGGCATAATTCATACAACTGTCCAGATCATTATACCGGTCTGATCTTCTCCACCAGTAAATGGCTGCAATCTTATTTAGCAGCCAGACTTTTGAGGTGTCATTTTTTATTTCGGTTAATTTATTCAATAGCTCACTGGCAGTGATCTCATTGAATTTTGGAACAGAAAGTGTATTTCTTTTTGTTCCCTGACCAGAGACATTGGCAGAGGTGGCGAAGAACAAAATCAGTATCAAATAATATTTAAACATATTCTTCCTGGTTAGGCAGAGTTGAGAGAGACATTGGAAATCTTAAGTTGAAATGTACACCGTTTTTAGATTCAATGCTGACTGTACCACCGAGCTGTTCGCCTAAACCTTTAATCAAGGTCATGCCAAGTGAGGAAGTATTGGAAAGGTCAAATCCTGACGGAAGGCCGATACCGTTATCGGAGATCTTAAATTGATAATATCCATCTTCACAATCTGCTAAAGACAGGGTGATAACTCCTGGCGAGTTATCCGGAAAAGCATATTTTATGATATTGGTAATAGCTTCGTTGATAATGAGTCCAAGCGGCATTGCCTGCGCGATATCAAGCTTTACTTCTGGAACATTGATGTTAAACTTAATTCTTTGGTTGACATGAAAGGTATCACATAGAAATTTAATGAGCTCAGCAACATAGGCCTTCATGTTAATCAAGGCTACCGTATCAGACTGAAATAATTTCTGATGAATTAACGATATGGATTGAATCCTGTTTTGGCTATCCCTGATAGCCATTATTGCGGATTCATCCTGAAGATAGTTACTCTGTGCATTAAGCAGGCTCGTGATTACCTGTAAGTTGTTTTTTATCCGGTGATGTATTTCTTTGATAAGCCATTCCTTCTCTGAAAGTAGTTTTGTCTGTTTCTCAATCAGGTTTTGGAGGGAGTCGTTCTTCATAGTGATTTCCTGCTGGTGGGCAAGCAACAGCAGGCTGGCTTTTTTTCTGTTTCTGAAGTTGTAATAGAATAAGCCCATTATAAATGAAAGCGAAAGCGCAATAAGGCCGCCAATCGTAAAGCGGGTAAACAAGGTAGCCCGGCGAAGCTCTGTTTTTTGCAGTTTACTTTCTTTTCTGAGCAATTCATTCTCCTGATCTTTTTGTTTGGCCTGGTATTCAATAAGAAGCTCCTGAATATTCTTATTCCTGGAGGCACTCATTAATGAATCATTCATTGTTTTATAGATCTTATAGTTGTCAATAGCCGAAATCAAATTGTTCCGGGCAGAGTCTGTCTTGTAAAGATATAAATAGGTATTTCTGATTTTGGAAAGTGAAAATGCCCCTTTTTGTAAAGGAATCACTTGTTTAAGATAGAATTCCGCTTTTTTATAAGCTTTGATCTGAATATAGAATTCTGCTATCGTATAATAGTTATCGGCTATTTGCGAGGGTATATTCCTGAGTCTGGTCTGCCATTTGATCATTTCAAGATAATAGTGTTCTGCCAAATCATATTGATGAAGTGCTGCATAACAATTTCCCTTTATCGCTGCAAAGATTTTTTCTTCCCGAATATCTGACGATTGCCAGTATCATAAGATTTAACCAGGGATAAGACTTCTTTGCTATGTCCCTGTTTAATCAGCTCATCTGAAAGAAGTTTTAAACTAGTTAAGTGTGCATCTTCCTCCTGATTCTGCATAGAAGCGAGCGCCAGCTGGTAACATTTAATACTTTGTTCAGAATTGCCAACTTCAGCATAAGCATTACCTAAATTGGTGTAGAAATAACCTTTCGAGGCATCACTACCAGTTAGTTTCATGTAATCAATGGCTTTAATAGAATAGGATAAAGCATTTTGGAGATTTCCTTTCAAACGGCTCACTACAGAAAGCAGATCATAGGTGAACTGAAGATTTTTATAACCTGATTTTTTATATTTTTCAAGTACCTGAAGTAGTTTTTCTTCTGACTGTTTTAATAAGCCCATATTGAGCATACTGTCTGCAATGGCTTTCTCCATACCGATTTGTTCCTCTGTTTCACCAGCTTTTTCATAAAGATCTGCTGCCATCTGGTAAAAATAAAGACGTTCCTGAGTGAAAGAAAGGTGGTCTCCAAGGCGTGATGCAGCGGCAGCGGCTCCTTTCAGATCACCCGAATCTCTGCTTTGTGTGATCAAGTCCAGGAAATTTTGTTTGGATTTTGAATGGTGACCCTGCTCTTCATAAGTATCAGCTATATAAAGCTGTGCCTGATGTTCCAGATCTGGTCTGGATAAGGAATTAGCCAGAGCCTTAGCCTTTGTCAGCAGGTATAAGGCTCTATCCAGATCTTTCTTTTCTTCAAGTGGCTTGTAAAAGATAATATGTCCCTGTCATCATCAGTAATCTGATCCGGTTAAGTGGATTAACGGACTTTATCTGCGTCAATACAGTTGTTGGGTCTGACTTTCTGAGCTGTATCCTGGCTAAGATAAGCTGTGCAGATTGTTGTCCCTTTTTCCTGCTTTCCAATACCTGAGCCTGATTTGCATAAAAGAAGGCAATGTCCAGGTTTTTTTACTGTTGAGCTTATTGTAAAGATAGAAGTTGCTGATTCTTAACTGGTAATATATTGTTTTTTCCTGACTAGGGGCGTTGTGTAATAATTTAAGGAGATCATCCAGTGAGTATCTCAAATCTGTCTGCCCAAAGAGCTGACAGGGAATTAATAAAAGCATAAGCACTGTCAGGGCCTGCCCTGGTATTTTTAGCATAAGACGTTTACTTGATAAACTCATATCTTATTCCTAGTTTTTTTATTTTAGAATTTAATGTAGTGGACGGGATATTCAATACTTCTGCTGCTCCGCCTGGCCCGAATATCTTTCCATTGCACATTTTCAAGATAGTCAGAATGTGATCTCTTTCCATCTCATGCATAGTCTTTACACTGAAGATATCATCTGACTGGACCGTGGATAGCGTATGACTTGCCGGTAGATCTATTTCCGTAATTTCTGTCCCTTTGGAGAGTAGCATACTTCTCTCTATCTGATGTTCAAGTTCCCGGATATTTCCAGGCCAGCCAGTCATATTGCTGCAAAGTGTGCATTGCCTTACTGGAAATTCCTTGAATAGGTCTGGAAGTGCCTTTATTGTATTTATTCAGAAAATGATGGACAAGGGCAGGAATGTCTTCCTTTCTTTTGCGCAATGCAGGTAATTCGATTGGAAATACATTAAGCCGGTAATAGAGATCTAATCTGAAACGACCTTCGGCAACCTCTTTTTCCAGGTTTTTATTGGTAGCTGCGATAACCCTGACATTTATTTTTCTGGTATGAACACCACCCAGCCTTTCAATTTCTCTTTCCTGTAAGACCCGTAGTAACTTAACTTGCGCCTCAAGAGGTAGTTCGCCAATTTCATCCAGAAAAATAGAGCCTTCATCGGCCTGTTCAAATTTGCCGATTCTTTTGTCATAAGCACCAGTAAAAGCACCTTTCTCATGGCCGAAAAGTTCCGATTCAATTAAAGTTAATGGCAGAGTTGCGCAATTTACAGTAATCATTGGTTTGGTTTTTCTTGGAGAAAGTTTATGCAATGTCTGTGCAATCTTTTCCTTTCCAGTCCCGCTTTCTCCAAGAATAAGAACCGAAGTATCATCGGGTGCAACCATTTCTATTTTCTCAAATACGGAACGCAACAAAGGGCTGTTTCCAATAATGCCGTTGAAGTGGGCCAGGGAAGATTCTTCAGTTGAGGGTATATGCTTAGGTTTTTGTGTTAAGGGGGGATGGACAGCCAGGTCTTTCCCATATATAATATCTTCAATAATCAGAACCAGGCTTTCATGAAATTGGTTGAGGAGTATAGTATCTTTCTCTGTATACTTTTTTGCAGCAGTGTTAAAGAAAACAAACTGGAAACTTTCTTGTCCATACGGGATTTCTATTAAAAGAGCTGATTCTAGTTTAAAATGGTCTGAAAGAGTTCTGATCCAGTTATTTTCCATTCTTAATTTTCTAAACTCATAATCATTCAGGAAAGATTTTTCATATGGCACAAGATTAATAGTACCCCATGATTTAAATGTCCGATGTGAAACTGACATTTCAGCTAATAACTCTTCCTGGCAGAAAGTGCGGAAGTGGTGTGGACTTACCTGCTGCAAATTCAAATCCCCCGCACTTGTTCCTGGCCGGGTTCTGGCGATCCACAAGAAACTGAAAGAAACGATGGAATTAAGGGGCTTTCCAAGTTGTTTCAGCTTTTCAGGCAGCGACTCCTGTTTGTGGAGTATGTTTTTAATTTGCTCCTGAGTGGTTTGTGCTTCGCTTTTATTGTATTTTAAGTTGTTTTTATGCCTGTACTGCGCGATGTCAAGCATAACCATCAGATCCTTTTCTCTGAATGGTTTGACTAAAAAACCATAAGGTAAAGTTGCCTTTGCGGATTCAAGTACGTCCTGACTGGTATTTGCCGAAATGTATATAAAAGGGATTCCAATTTCTGTCAATTGTTCAGCCAGATCAATACCTGACAGGATACCCTTAAGGTAGATATCCAATAAAACCCAATATTGTTTTGTTTTGACGTGATTAATTCCATAGCCTTTGCTACTGAAGGAGCAATTCCGCACACTATGTAACCAGCTTTTTCCAACATCATTCGAAGGTCATTGGCTACAATAAATTCATCCTCAACAATTAAAATCTTTTCTTTACTCATCTTATTTTCAATATCTTACTTAGATTTCTCTGTTTATACCTAGTTTTTTTTTTTATTTTTGAATTAAGGGTGGTCGCTGGTATTCCCAAAAGATCTGCCGCCCCTCCGGTGCCTGATATTTTTCCTTTGCACCGATTAAGGACATCAATAATATGATCCCGTTCATTCTCTGAAATTGTTTTTATACCCGCTTGATGAGGTGTTTCTTCGTTTTTTATTTCCAATTCCAGGAGATCCTCCTGGAGTGTATTACTTTTTGATAAAAGAATAGCCCTTAAAACAACATGTTCAAGTTCCCTGATATTGCCGGGCCAGTTGTATTCGCTCATTTTTTCCATGAACTCACTAGAAAGCCGGATATTTTCCCTGTCCAGCAATTTTGCGTGTTTTTCGATGAAATAAGCCACAAGGATTGGAATATCCTCTTTTCTGGCACGCAGGGATGGAACATGAAGAGGGAAAGCATTGAGTCTGAAAAATAAGTCCAGTCTGAATTTTCCTTTGGATATTTCTTTTTCCAGCTGTAGATTGGTTGCTGCGATTATCCTGAGGTCAGCTGGAATAGGATTTTTGCCGCCAATACGTTCAATTTCTTTTTGCTGAAGTACCCTTAATAATTTTGCCTGGAGATCAAAGGGCATTTCCCCGATCTCATCCAGGAAAATTGTCCCACCATTGGCTTCTTCGAATTTCCCTATCCTCTGGCTTATAGCTCCTGTAAAAGCGTCTTTTTCATGTCCAAAAAGTATGGATTCAATAAGATCGCTAGGCAGGGCAGCACAATTTACTGCAATAAGTGGTTTACTATTTCGTGCCGAAAGCTTGTGAAGGTTTTTTACAATCAGTTCTTTCCGTGCCGCTTTCCCCTGTAATTAATACGGAAGTATCAGTCGGAGCAACAACTATGAGTTGATCCAGCAGGTTGAGCAGGGCAGGGCTCTGGCCAATAATATCCTTGAATCTACCTTCATTCAGCGGAAATGGTAATTTGTTTTTTTCTGGTACAACAGTATTCTTTTTTAAGGAATTGACTTTCTCAAATTCAATGATATGACTGAGGTTTTTGGCCAGGGTACTTTCAAGAACATTCAACAGATCTAAATGTTCGCGTTTGAAAATGTTGTTCAGCCGGCTGTAAAAAGAAAAGGTAATACAATCTCCATTATCCAGGTTGATAGATTTAATCAAATTGGATCTCAGATTATAGGTCTGTGCGATTAGTTTTTTTATGGGGACTCTGTTCAATAACTCTTCAAAATCTTTTCCTGTATAAATGTTATCCCTGGTCATTTCGGGGGTAAGCCTATTGACGGACTGATAAAAATCCGGGGTTGTTCCCGAATCTTTAACAAACTTATCAACTGATACAATATCATATTCACTAAATTGTCTGCGGGCTATTCCGATTTCAGAAAACCTGGTCCTGTCACCTGCTGTTCCTATAAGTGTAAGAAAATCAAAAGGCAGGTATGCTTGGAATGCACTTGTAATCAATAATAGTTTTTTTTTCCAGCTTAATGGTTTCATGGAGATATCGACAATGAAACCTTCCATAAATAATTTGCTGCTGATTTTAAGATTTTCAACATGCTCTTTGCGGTAACGAGCAATATCAATGCTCAGTAATACATCTTTATCGCGATAAGGTTTAACTATAAATCCATAGGGCATTGTAGATTTAGAGGCCTCCAGGACTTTTTCATTGGAATTGGCAGAAATATAAATAAACGCAATCTGTCTGTCCATCAGGATGTTTGCAAGGTCTATCCCCGTCTGCTTCCCTTTCAGAAATATATCAAGCAGGACCAGTCCAACTTCTTGTTGCTCCAGTATTATCAGCGCACCTTTTACCGAATCTGCGATTCCTGCGATCTCGTATCCGGCACGGGAAAGTATCATTTTCAGATCATGGGCAACTATAAACTCGTCTTCGACAATTAGAATTCGTTCTGTCATATTTAGATTGTATTCAGCAGATTTCAAATATTTCTTAGCTAATAGTATGCTTTCTTTTAATTTTAAACTTCTTTATTTTGGAATTCAGCGTAGTGGCAGGTACACCTAATATTTCAGCTGCGCCTCCTTTTCCTGATATTTTTCCTTTACATAACTGGAGTATATGGAAAATATGATCACGTTCATTGTCGAAAATGGTCTTGATGGTTGTTGTGAGCTTATTATTTTCAACTAGCAGCTCCTCTAATTTTGGGAGATGTATTTCTTTAATCAGATTCCCTTTAGACAATAATACACTTCGTTCCATCAAATGTTCCAGTTCGCGGACATTACCCGGCCAGGGATAGGCGATCAGGGAATTGAAAACGCTTCTGGAAAGTGTTTTCAATTCTTTGCCCGTTTTTTCTTTGCGAATTTGTTCATAAAATGTATAGACATTTCAACTATATCCTCTTTACGTTCTCTCAAAGGAGGAATCGTAATAGGGAATACATTTAAACGGTAAAAAAGATCACTCCGGAATTTGCCATTTTCTACTTCTTTTGCAAGATTTCTATTGGTTGCAGCTATGATCCTTACATTTGTTTTGATGACACACTTACCACCAATGCGCTCAATTTCTTTTTCCTGAATTGCGCGGAGTAGCTTTACCTGGATATCCAGCGGAAGTTCTCCAATTTCATCCAGAAAGAGAGTGCTGTTATGAGCGAGTTCAAATTTACCGACCCTGCGGTCTACGGCTCCCGTGAAACTTCCTTTTTCGTGTCCGAATAGTTCGCTTTCGACCAGGTTTGCTGGTAAAGCGGCGCAGTTCACCTTAATCATTAGTTTATCTTTTCTTGGAGAGTGTATGTGTATGGATCTGGCAATCAGTTCTTTTCCTGTACCGGTTTCTCCTTGCAGCAGTACCGTACTATCAGAGGCTGCAACCTGTTCGATTAAATGAAACACTTTTTTGATTCCAGGCCCCTGTCCAATAATTTCAGTGTGGTCGTAGTTCTTTTCTACCTGTTCCTGCAGGTATGATTTTTCTTCTTCCAGCAGTTGTTTATAACGTTTTATTTCCTGAAGTTGCTCTTCGATTTTTTCATTTGCTTTAATATTCGAAACAGCAACAGAAATCTGGAGTGAAATGCTATGCAGCAGACTGTAATATTCATTGGAAACGGCATTGATCTCCTTAGCATACAGGTAAAAAAACCAACACATTCAGTTCTGTCCCAGATAGGTAAGCCTATCATTTCTCTGATTCCGAGATGATGCCAGAACTCAAGCCATACTGGGGGAGAAAACCACGTTAATACTTCTTCAATATTAAATACAACTGGTATAGGTGTTGACATCATAATTTCACATAAACCATCATCAAGTCCATATTTTTTTGTGGAGACAGGTGCAATACCCTTATTTTTGAAAAAAACTCTCCGTCTGATTGTACAAAAATGGACTATGTGTTTTTTTATCGTCATTAATCAGGCAAATCACAAAATGCTCGAACCTGAAGATTTTTTTTAATTTTTCTTCAATTACATTAAACAGGTCGGTTTTATTCCTAATGGTAGCTATGGCGTTACTTAACGAAAGCAGAACTGCATTTTCTTTTTCTTTTTTAATAATCTTTTCATTTGCAATCATATTGGCAATTGCTATAGAAAGCTGAGCAGCAATTACCTGGATTATTTCTTCGTTTTTTTGGATGCTGAGCTCATTGCTATAAGAGAAGATGTAAAGGCCTCCAAATATGACATCTCCACTTCTGAGTCCTATGGCAATGAATTCTTTGACTATTGTTTTTTGATAAAAAGAGATATATGACGGAGCAGGTGATGTTTTGCCAAACGCTTCAATCGTATAGATTACAGGGAATTTGGGTGTTGGCATA
This sequence comes from Pedobacter sp. NJ-S-72, assembly GCF_053890575.1. Taxonomy (NCBI): domain Bacteria; kingdom Pseudomonadati; phylum Bacteroidota; class Sphingobacteriia; order Sphingobacteriales; family Sphingobacteriaceae; genus Pedobacter; species Pedobacter sp. NJ-S-72. Next base: position 228,230 of record NZ_CM132681.1, read on the forward strand.
TCCACAGGCAAACCATTTTTTTCTCTCCAATGTGCAGATAAACCGGAGAAAAATTGTTTTGTTGGTCAGGGATGTTGATTGTTATCTCCTCAAAGGAAAAAACAGACTTTAATTTATTTCTCAGCAGGTCTGAAAGATCATCCCGGTTACGAATTGCAGCAATATCATTACTCAGTTTTAGAAGGATTGCGTTTTTAACCTTAGGGTTTATACCAGCAGCTGATATCGTATGCGGCTTTTCTAAATTCTGCACATTTTCCATAGCTTAAATGTAGGGTTATTATTATAAAACTGGCGAAATTAAAAAATGTGAATTGACGATATTTCGTGAATGTTATTTTTTAGGGTTTGATGGTTAGTTACTTAAGTTGTTGTTTTCTATAATTGAAATCAAGTAGGTTCAATAAAATCTTCTTGCCGCTCAAAATATTTTTTTTTTTGTCCGCACTCGTAAACCATTCGTGAATCAGCGATATATAGAGAGCTTATTATTGATGGTTTGGAGTTAAGTTGCTGAAATTTTAGTCTATTGTTTCGTTGGTATACTTCTTGGCTAAAGGAAGGAAATTATAATGATATGAAACCATCACCAAATCTTCTTTCTCCGGAAAACCACACATTAGTACTGATCGACTTTGAAGGTCAAATGGCTTTTGCTACTAAAAGTATTGCAATTGCCGAGCTCCGGACCAATGTTGCAATTATTGCTGGAGCTTCGAAAATATTTAACGTTCCAACCATTGTGACAACAGTGGCTGAAGAGTCTTTTTCAGGTCCTGTATTTCCTGAGGTTGAAGAGTTTTATCCTCAGGCTACATCCGGTTATATAGATAGAACATCAATGAATACCTGGGAAGATGAGCCTGCTTACAGAGCTATCACAGGCACAGGAAAAGTGAAATTAGTGCTTGCCGGCTTATGGACAGGCGTTTGTATTGTCGGTCCGGCGTTGTCTGCTATTGCTGAAGGTTTTGAAGTTTTTGTGATTACTGATGCCTGCGGTGATGTAAGTGCCGAAGCTCATGAACGTGCAATTCAAAGAATGGTACATGCGGGAGTTAAGCCAGTTACTTCCGTTCAATATTTACTGGAACTTCAAAGGGACTGGGCGAGAACTGAAACCTATGTGGCTGTAACCGATCTGATGAAGAAATATGGTGCGGGCTACGGTCTTGGCATTCACTATGCACATCATATGCTTAAACACTAAGTAACAGTGATAATCAAACTAAAAATTAATAAACCTAATGTTTAATTCCTACAAAATATTTGTGCTGATGTTAACCTTCGTCTTAATTTTCGGAGCAGTCAAAAGTCAGGCGCAGAGTTTTAAACTGATGCGCTTTGATGAAGATTATTCGACATGGAGTGACTCTGTGAAAACTTTGTACAACAGCATAAAATTTCTGCCCTTTTCGCCAGATAAAAAGATGTATTTCTCATTTGGTGGAGAGGCCAGGCTGGAATATGTATCTTTTAATCATGAGGACTGGGGGAGATTAGGGGTCGGTCATAACAATTTCCTGCTGCAACGCTATGACCTGCATACAGATGTACATTTTAGTGATAGAATACGCGTTTTTGTTCAGCTTAGAAGTGCATTGCAGGGGGGGAGAAAAAATGGTTCCAGACCCGTTGATCAGGACGAGCTGAATATTCAGAATCTTTTTGTTGATCTCAAAGCGTGGAAAAAAGCAGATAAGAGTTTAAACCTGCGGATAGGTAAACAAGAAATAGATTATGGGTCTGGCAGATTGATATCCGTCAGAGAAGGGCCAAATGTGCGGTTGTATTTTACGGGTGCAAAGCTAATGTACACGTCAAAAAATCTATCTCTGGATGGATTTGCCATGTTCGCAGATACCATCAACCCCGGAAAGTTTGATAATAAAAGATCAAAGAATATAAATCTATGGGGTGCTTATGGTAAAATTATACTCCCTGAAGCCGGTAATCTGGATGCTTATTACATCGGCATCAGAAGGGATGAATCCCAGTTTGAAGAAGGGGTGAATAAAGAAATCCGCCATACTATTGGAAGCAGGTTCTGGAAAAGCGGAGCTGGACTGATTTATAATCTGGAAGCAGCTTATCAGTTCGGGAAGTTTGGTAGCAAAGGCATTTCTGCCTGGACAGCTTCGGCAGAATTAGGGTACTCCTTTGAGCAAACGAAATTCAGACCCACAATCAATCTCAGAAATGATTATATCTCAGGAAACAGCTATACGAACGGCACTCATTTAAATACTTTTAATCCAATTTATCCAAAGGGAGGGTATTTCGGATTCAGCCCGCAGATAGGGCCGGTTAACCTGATTGATATCCATCCCTACGGGAGCGTGTCTTTAACTAATAAACTAATGGTACAGGCTGATGTAGTATTTAACTGGAGATACTCCTTACAGGACGGTGTTTACAGGCCAGGCGGTACTTTCAATCTGGGTGGTTCAGCTTCAGTCAAGAGATATATCGGTACTGCCTATCTTTTAAGTGTAGTATACAACGTCAATAAATTTATTAACCCTGAATACGGGAATACAATATTTTAAAACAGGGGATTTCATAGATGACATTATTCCGGACTCAAAAAATGGTCTGTTTATGAATACCCGTCTTGTCATTAAGTTTTAACAATAAAAATCAACAACGTGAAAAATAACTTTTCAGCTCAGCAATATATCCATAAAGGGGTAACAGCAATTTTGCTCGTTTTCTGTTCAATTTTAAATGTAACTGCATTATATGCACAACAAACCACTGCTGTGGGAACAACCAAAGTATGGGGCAGCGTCAGCGGTGTGGCTATTGAAGGCATTGTACAAGGGCCTTCCGCTCAGGTTAGTGATCTTCAGATGGTATGTGTTTTTGAGTATACGGAAGGGGATATATTCAATTCCCCACCTGCATTACCTGCCGCACTAAATGGCCTGGTACACCTTGATCATGATATAAAAGGACTGTTGACTACGTTGCGTAAAGAGGGTAAGTTTCTGGGACATGCGCTGGAAACAATCGTTTTAATCCCGCCAAAAGGAACTATAGGGGCAAAAAAACTCCTGTTGATTGGACTGGGGGACAGAAATAAGTTCAACGCCGATATGATGACTGCCGTTGGCAGCGTTGCGATGAATGAAGCGCTCAGACTGAATGTAACAAACTTCTCTTTTGCAAGTGATCTGAAGGATGCAGGTATTGATTCTCCTACCGCACTGGTAGCAGGAAATGTGGTTAAAGGCATTTTTCAAGCTTATCGTACACAAATCTGGCTGAGAGATAAAAAAATGGCCAGTTTTAAACCAATTGCCAAAGTTATACTGCTCGCCGGCCCATCATTTTTTACCGTTGCCGGAGAGGGAATAAAAGAAGCAATAGCTTCCATTAATTAATAAATATCACAAATTCTTTATTCAACAGATATGATGAGTGCAGATATGATTCTGTTCAATGGTAAAATTCACACTATTGCACAGCATAAAAAGGAGATTACGGCGGTAGCAATAAAAGATGGCCGGTTTATGGCTTTGGTAGCGATAAAGAAGTCATGAGTTTAGCAGATTCAGGTACTCAGCTTATTGATTTAAAAAATAAAAGGGTAGTACCTGGTATTAATGATTCACATATTCACTTGATCAGAGGAGGTTTGAATTTTAATCTTGAGCTTCGATGGGATGGCGTGCCTTCTCTGGCCGATGCATTACGGATGCTAAAAGAACAGGTGGACAGAACACCTTCACCACAGTGGGTAAGAGTTGTGGGAGGCTGGTCTGAGTTTCAATTTGCAGAACGAAGGATGCCTACGCTGGAGGAGATTAATGCGATAGCACCAGATACGCCGGTATTTATCCTGCATCTCTATGACAGGGCGTTTATGAACGGTGCAGCACTTCGTTCCGTAGGTTATACGAAAGATACCCCGGCACCTCCGGGAGGCGAAATTCAGCGGGATTCTTCGGGCATGCCTACCGGGCTGATTATTGCAAGTCCTAACGCAATGATCCTCTATTCTACCTTAGCAAAAGGGGCCAAAGCTTTCTTATGAGCATCAGGTAAACTCAACCCGTTGTTTCATGGCAGAGCTCAATAGGTTCGGAATTACAAGCGTAATTGATGCAGGAGGTGGATTTCAGAATTTCCCGGAAGATTATAAAGTGGTACATGAACTCAATGAGAAAAAGCAATTGACAGTGCGCATTGCTTATAATCTTTTTACCCAGCGACCAAGACAGGAGTTTGAGGATTTTGAAGCCTGGACAAATGCTGTGGAGCTTTATCAGGGAGATGATATGTACCGTCACAATGGTGCTGGAGAAATGCTGGTGTTTTCTGCTGCTGATTTTGAAGATTTTCTTCAGCCAAGGCCGGACCTGCCTGAAAATATGGAAGCCGAACTGGAACGTGTGGTTCGGCTACTGGTAGAAAGACGCTGGCCTTTCAGGTTACATGCTACTTATAATGAAAGTATAACCCGTTTTCTGAATGTTTTTGAGAAAGTGAACAGTGATATTCCTTTTGCAGGAATACCGTGGATATTTGATCATGCTGAGACTATTGATGAAAAGAACATTGAGCGGGTAAGAGCGCTTGGAGGAGGGATTGCTATACAAAGCAGAATGGCCTATCAGGGTGAATATTTTACAGAAAGATATGGTCAGAAAGCTGCTTTACAGACACCACCGGTAAAGAAAATGCTGGAAATGGGCGTGCCGGTTGGGGGAGGGTCTGATGCAACGCGGGTAAGCAGCTATAATCCATGGGTATCTATGTTTTGGCTTTGTGCAGGTAAAACTGTCGGAGGACTAAAAATATACAATGAAGAATCGCAACTGAGCCGTGAAACAGCTCTGGAACTCTATACGCGCGGAAGTGCCTGGTTCTCCAATGAACAACAGAAAAAGGGGGACATCGCAGTAGGTATGTTTGCAGACCTTGCCGTGCTTAACAAAGATTATTTTAAGGTAGAGGAAGAATTGATAAAAGGCATAGAGGCGGATCTTACGATTGTAGATGGAAAGATTGTCCAGCAAGAGCGGATTTTTCTTCTTTCTCTCCACCCGAAATTCCGGTACTTCCGGACTGGTCACCAACTCATATTTATAAGGGTTATTATGCTGAATCCGGCAATACACCAGTGCAGATTCATTCTTGTTCAGGAAGCTGCAACGTACATGCGCATCAGCATGATGCTGTACGTCAGAGTAATCTTCCGATTAATAATTATACAGCATTCTGGGGAGCACTCGGTTGCTCTTGTTTTGCTTTTTAAAGAAAGATCATGGAAAATATAATTAAAGCTATTCTTTATTCCGATCCGGGCAACCAGATCAACAATATTGTCATATTGATTTTCAGGATGCTCCTGATGCTGGAATTGTTCCGTGTACATGGAATGAAGAAATTCAGAGTAGAAAACGGACAGCGGGAGCAGGTTCCTAATCCATTACATCTGCCGGAAAAATTGAATGCCCTGGTCGCCACATTTTCAGATACCATAGTCCCTATTCTTGTGTTTGCCGGATTGGGACCAGGATTTTCCTGCTGCCAACTATTGGAGTTACCGCTATAGGGTACTTTGTAGTTCACAGAAAAGATTCCATTGAGGTGCGGGATGTACCGTATATGTATACACTGTCTTTACTGTTGCTATGGGCTTTGGGTTCAGGTGCTTATTCACTGGATCACTATTTACTAACTACATTTTTAAATTAATTTAATATCAATTATGAAGACTACTATTGGAATCAAACCTGAAAACCTGGCAGAGGTTGCCCATTCGCTGAGTAAAATCCTTGCAGATGAATTTGTGCTCTGTACCAAAACACGTAACGCACATTGGAATGTGGAGGGACCTGATTTTTATAATAAGCATAAGTTTTTTGAAGAACAATATACACAGCTTGAAGAAATCGTTGACGGGGTGGCCGAACGTATCCGCACCCTCGGCCATTATGCTCCAGCTACTTTAAAACAGTACCTGGAGTTAACCCATTTATCAGAAGAGACCAGGGAGAAAAATGATAGTCAAGGCTATATTAAAACTCTTCTGGATGATCACGAGAGTATTGTTATTCACCTAAGAGCGAACATTAACGGGTATGCAAATGTGCTACAGGATCTTGGAACGAGTGATTATATTACTGGTTTAATGGAAAAACATGAGACTATGGCCTGGATGTTAAGGGCGCACTTATCTTAAAAGAAATATACAATGGAACAAAAACAGAATATCTGGTTCGTTACCCTGATATTAACTGCAATAGCTGGGTATTGTGATACCATTACCTTTGTTGCAGCAGATAAGATTTTTTCTGCACATGTTACAGGGAACTTTATTGTTTTCGCTTATCAGATCATTAAAGGATCGGATACTGATGCGTGGATCAAGCTGCTGACTTTTCCGGTTTTCATATTATCGGTTATGATTGCGGGAAGGATAGCTGATAAAGTTGTAAACAAGCATTATCTTTTATTCTTTGAAGGTCTTATTCTAATAGCAGCTGGTATTCTGGCCTATCTTTTTGGTTATATACAGAATCAGGAAATTACCTGGCCAATTTATCTGGTGGTGATGATGGTAGTTTTTGCTATGGGGTTTCAAAATGCTTATGGTAAACTCTTTGCTAAAGACACCTTTGGGCCCACGACTATGATGACTGGCAATGTTACGCAAATATCACTTGATCTTAAAGGGCTTATCATTAATGGGTTCAGTAATATTGAATATCTGGAGAATTTCAAAAAAGGAACCGTCACGATCGGCGGCTTTCTTGCCGGGTGTATTCTAGGTGCTTATATCGGTAAACTTTTTGGACTAGCCGGGATTTTATTACCGGGTATGGCTATGGTAATCTGCTATTTATACACTAAATCTATTACCAAAGAGAATCCATTGTAAACCCTGCCCGAATGGCTCTTTTTTTAAAAAGAGCGGCTAGCATATAATAGTTTCATCACTACTAAAAAAACAATTGTATTCTAATGGAAAATACTATTCTAGGTCTGCATCATATTACTGCAATAGCAGAAATGCACAGCAAAATTTTAATTTTTACACCAAAATATTAGGCCTGAGGATGGTTAAAAAGACCGTCAATTTCGACGATCCTGAAACATATCATTTATATTACGGGGATGAAAGCGGTTCGGCCGGAACAATACTTACCTTTTTCCCCTGGGAAGGAATAAGCCAGGGTATTGAAGGAGTAGGAATGGCAACTGAGATTGGTTATTCAGTACCCGAAGGCAGCCTGGATTTCTGGCTGAAAAGGTTTAAAGAACATCGTATACAGACTGGTGAAATTTCAGAACGTTTCGGAGAACAGATACTCCCATTTAAAGATCCTGATGGACTCTCTCTATGTCTCATTATTCCAAAGAACCCTGATCATAGAGTACCGTGGGAAACTGAAGAGATCAAAAATGAAAATGCAACCAGAGGGTTTCATAGCACTACACTAAGCCTTCAGAAAATTGACGAAACCGCGGAGATTCTGACTGATATATTTGGTTATAGACTGCTTGCACAAGAAGGTAACCGATATAGGTTTATTACCGATACTGTGGATACAGCATCGGTTGTGGATCTTCTGGAAATTCCTGATGGTAAGAGGGGGAAAAATGCTGCAGGGACTAATCACCATGTAGCCTTCAGAGTAAAGAATGAAGAGATTCAAATGGAACTCAGAGAAAAAATTCTCAGTAAGAACTTGCAAATCACCCAGAAGATTGATAGGGACTATTTTTTCTCCCTGTATTTCCGTGAACCAGGTGGCGTACTCTTTGAAATTGCTACAGAGAACCCGGGTTTTACTGTTGATGAGCCGCTCAATGAGTTGGGTACCCATTTGATGCTTCCGAATCAGCATGCATATCTTAGAGACGATCTGGAAAAAATTCTGCCTGAGTTAGGCTAAATTTTATTAAATAAAAATCGCATACATAAGATTAACATCGGAAAGACAGGCGAGATGCTTTTTACACTAAAAGTTAGAATTATGAGAAATATAGTTACCGCTGGCAAGAGTTTAAGCCAGGCCAATAAAGTACTGATTATGATACATGGACGGGGAGGAACTGCCGAAGATATTCTTTCTTTGTCATCAGATCTGCACGTTGCCGATTTTGCGCTGCTGGCACCACAGGTTCAGGGAAACAGCTGGTATCCTACGTCATTTCTTTCACCAAGAGAGGAGAACGAGCCTTTTCTTTCTTCGTCATTAAATGTCCTTAAAGAAATGGTAGCAGATCTTGAAGCCAAAGGTTTTTCAAGGTCGCAGATTTATCTTCTTGGTTTTTCACAGGGTGCATGTCTTGCACTTGAATTTGCGGCTTCCGATGCGAAAAGATATGGGGGGATAGTTGCTTTTACCGGAGGGATCATCGGGGAGCATCTTGATCACCGGAATTATCATGGTGATTTTGATGGGACACCTGTATTTATAGGGAGTAGTAACCCTGATTTTCATGTGCCTGTTGAAAGGGTAAACGAGACTGCCGTTCTTTTTGAAGAGATGGGAGCAAATGTACGGAAATCATCTATGAAAACATGGGGCACACCATTAGTGCGTCTGAAATAACACAGGTTAATAAGCTGATTTTCGGATAATAGTGATAATTAAATTTCAAATATTTTAGATACATGGAAAAGGAAACGGCAAGGATAGAGGCTTTTAGTGATGCAGTATTTGCTATAGCAGTGACCTTGCTTGTGCTTGAACTTCATGTTCCGGAATTCAGTAAAAGTCAGGATCCTGGTTTGCTAATGGCAGAACTCAAGGCGCAGTGGCCCGGATATCTGGCTTTTACAATTTCATTTTTCAGTATTTTTATCATGTGGGTAAATCACCATAAGTTGTTCAAGCAGATTTACAAACGCAATACCGGGCTTATGTTTGCCAATGGCCTTATTCTTTTTCTGGCTTCAATTGTATCCTACCCAAGTGCTTTGCTAGCTCGTTTTTATCAGACCCCTTCACAGCAGTTTGCGGTTTCGGTTTATACGGGGATGTTTGTACTGGTTAATATTTCTTATAGTTTATTATGGTATCAGGCCACGAGGAACAAAGAATTGCTTCGTCCCGGATTGGAGGAGCATACGATTACCCTGATACGGAATAATTATTTATATGGTCTGTTTACCTATCTCTCCGCATTTATATTGTCTTTTTATTTCCCAAGCACGGCATTGATCATTTGTGTTTTACTTTGGGGATTCTGGGCGGTGTCTTCCGGAAAAATAAGTAGCAGGGGATAAGTAAACCTCAAAACATCCCGTTCGATTCGATTTGATGAACTTTTTCAAGTTTTAAAAGGATGTTTATAAGGTTCATTTTCTCGTTGTGTGAAGGCGGTCCGGTCACTTGAGCAGATGCTTTTCTTATATTTCCCATGCTCTCATCCATGAGTTTTTTCCCTTTTGGAGTGATGTGGATCATTTTATTTCGTTTATCACTATCTAAAGCCTGCTGTTCTGCCCATTCATTTTTAATCAGCCTGTTAATGATTTGTATCCCCGCAGATTTTTTATGAATATTTAGTCGGATGAGAGAGGTTTTACTCATACTTCCAAATGAAACTAAGCTGATTAAATAAATAAACTCATCAGGAGTTGAAAAAGGAGTATTCGCTATAGCCGTTTTTACATGTATTTTTGCATATCTGTACAGATGTACTACTCTCCCTAGCTCCGGAGATAAAGATCTAAACCCATTAGATGGTTTCTGTAAATTTCAATAGATTAATGAATTTGTTGTCGCTATAAAATTAATAAAATAATTTGTGTAGTTATTTATTTAGATATTAAATTTAATTATTTCACTATTTGTCGATATCAGGATTGTAATTGCCGTAAAACCACATATGTTGTAGACCATTTCTGGTGCAGTACTGTAGGGGTTGTGCTGGAGTTTGAACCGGGGTTGAACCGGCATCGAACCGCCATTGAAGTGGTCTCCAGAGGAATTTGGAAGAAACTTAAATAAACAAAATATTGCAGCTTAACCGAATGTCCATTTTATTGTTGAATTCCAAACGATGTATGAAAGATCAGGGACGAAGATAACAGAGATTAGAGGTGGCAGTCATGCTGTATATATTTCGCATCCAAAAGAAGTAGCGGAAGTTATTTTATCAGCTTCCATGTAAATATCTTTTAATTCCAGAACAATGAAAATATTTGCCTTTGCAGTAAGTTTTCCTCTTCTTCCATTGATCGGGAATTAGTAAAATACTGCCTCTATTATTTCGCAACCCATGAGGTTAGCTTAAATAAAAATTATCAACGGGCTAATCTGCAAATGAGTAGCCCGTTGATTAAGCATTAAATGGATCCACATTAAATACGTGGAATATTCTATGATGCTCTAAATGTCTGATCTTGTTTATCAACAAAAGGCTGGAAAAGATGACTAGGCCAGTTAGGGTCTATATCAGAAATTCTTTCAATAGGCTTCCATTTATCATTCCTTTTTTCGAAAACATCAGTATACGTACCTGTCGATACAACACCTTCTTTATCCTCTTTCCAATTTTTACTATCCATCTCCATTGTACAGAAGCTTTTGTTTCGTTAATACCAGTAATTTCAAACCATCCCATGCTGTGTGACCACCTACCTATAGGAAAAACACTATGTGCATAGTCATATAAATTTTTTAACCCTTCAAAGCCTGTAAATGTTTGCGACCTTAAATCGTGTACTGTAAATGTTGCCTCTGGCCAATAAAGACTAAGATATTTATCAACGGATGCTCTACTTGGATCGTTATCTATATAACATTGATGTAATGATAGCTGTTCGAAAATTGCAAATTTGTCTGAAATACTGAGTTCCATAATTTCTAATATTTTATAAAATTAATAATGAGTTTATTGATGGACAAAGGTAAATTGCTATTGGGGGGCTTACCTATCATTTTACACTTATTACTGATACAAACCCGAAAAATAGAATAAATTAATTAATCTTATCTTTGTTAATGGGTAGAATTTGTTAATAATAAATATAATGATGTTGTCAGAAATGCTCTTATATTTGGTGTTAGATTAGCTGCAATTATCTTATCCAAATGACCCACATCATATCTTATCCCTTCAAACCTATTACTAATAACCGGCAAATGCTTCATATCATCAGTATTGCTGAAAGAATGGTTAGAGGAGGTGATGCTGTCAAAAGACCTCACAGGACTGATTTTTATATCATTCATCTGACAAGCAAGGGAAGCTCTCGGCATATGGTTGATTTTGAAGAAATTGAAGTTAATCGGGGTGACGTTCTTGTAATTACACCAGGGCAGGTGCATAACTTTATCGAAAGCGAAGTGCATGATGGATTTTTACTTGCGTTTCCAAAAGAATTTTTTTACCAGTCTCCCCAGGATATCCATTTTCTGGATAACGCACAAATATTCAATAATATCAATACGGTTACCAAGATTAGTTTTAATGAATCTTTGTTGGAAATTATTAATGCATTGATAGAGAGAATGAAGCTTGAGCTGGCTACGCAATATGATTTTTTCAAGCTCCTGTTCTGCATAATTATTTATCAAATCTTTTACTTTTTACAGAACGCAGATGTATAGAAATCAATAATACGTGTGCTAAATACGATTATTTATCACAGAACCGCATATATGTAGCCGAGTATAAAAAACTCATCCGTGAGGCATTTAGGAAAGAAACCAAAGTGAAATATTATGCCAACAAATTATTTATTAGTGAGCGAAAGCTGCAAATGGCGTCAATGGCAGTGCTAGGTAAATCTCCGAAAGAACTAATTAACGAGCAAATAATACTTGAAACTAAACGTTTGCTCATCCATGCGTCTATGAGTGTGAAGGAAGTGGGATATAATTTAGGATTCGAGGAGCCTACTAACTTTACGAAATTTTTCAAAAGTCAAACTGGAGTATCACCCACTCAATTCAAGGAAGACAGACTGCTTTAATCCTCCTGATTTTTCTATTTATAGCATTAGACATTTGCCTCATTCGTACAGGACAGATGTCATATTTGTATCAGGCTAGGAAAGTGGAAGCGATGATTCCATAATATGACGAAAGATCGCGTTTACCATTTCCTATAAGATTGAAAATAAGTATACTATGTCTTGCAAATAAGACGGCATATAATTCTTGTTGTCTATAAAGTTAAACATGATGAGTCCTTTTTTTTTTTAATTATTAAGTATCAGTAGATTGTGTCTGCTAAAATATAAATACGATTTAGCAATAAGAATAAGCTGTTTTCTGTTTAAAATTTGTTATTAACGTTGTATATGGTTGATTATGAGTAGATAGTGGCTGATTTATTGTGGGGCTATTTATAATTAGATAAAATAATAACCCTAAAACAAAAAGTTATGGCTTTCAAAGCAAGATTAAACTTTTCGGGCAAGGAGTACGATGTACTTCACTGTGCCTATTCTCTAAACCGTGATGTTGATGCAAAAGGAAGACCCTCTTCCGGAGTGTATGGTGGAACAATCGATATCGAACTCGAGTCTACCGAAGATACCTCAGTGTTTGAAGCAATGGTAAACAATCAGTACAAACCTTTAACTGGTACTCTTTTGATTAAAAAATCGGAAGAAGATGCAAAGATGAAGGAAGTTCATTTTGAAGATGGATACATCGTTAAGTATTCAGAAGGAATCAATATCACTGGAGATAATCCAATGACATTGAAATTCCAGATCTCTGCCCGTAAATTAAAACTGGGTAATGCAGAGCACACTAATGACTGGCCTAAGGCTTAATTGTAAAGAACGTTTAACATTTAAAGAAAATTATCATGGCATTTAAAACCAGATTGACTCTAGGGTCTAAAGAATTCGATGTGTTGCAATGCAGCTATTCATTAAACAGAGATGTGGACGCAAAGGGACGCCCTTCATCAGGAGTTTACGGTGGAACTATTCACCTGGAAATTGAATCAACTGAAGATACTTCAGTAATTGAATCAATGGTAAACAATCAGTACAAGCCGCAGGCAGGTACAATTGTTTTCAAAAAAGGCGAAGAGATGCAAAAATGAAAGAATTGCATTTTGAAGATGGTTACATCATCCAGTACAATGAGGGTATTGCGGTAAACGACAATACGCCAATGACGTTAAGCTTTGTTGTATCAGCACGTAAGTTGAAAATCGGCAATGCTGAACACACCAATGATTGGCCTAAAGCTTAATTTAGGTTTGTAACAATGCCATCTATGATTTTCTGGATGGCATTGTTAATTCAAATCTGTTCTGCTCTTTCATCATCATTTCAATTCTTTCCAAATATCAATATAATGGAACACAAAGTAAAGGTGGAGATTAACATAGAAGGGACACCTATATCTACGTTCTCCAGTTTCAATTTGAATCAACGCTTCAATGAACATCATACTTTTGAACTGCGTTTCAATCAGGATCAGATTGAACTTCCAGGTGCACTTTCTCTAAAAAATTCAAAAGAATTTATAGGTAAAAACCTGATGGTAGAATTTGGTGATATCCCTGGTTCAGAGAATCGTTTTTCAGGTATTATCACCAAGGTAGAGATTGCCCAGGCACACGGTTTTATGGGTGATATTATTATCAGTGGTTTCAGCCCGACAATTTTGATTGATCGGGGACCAGATCTGGGTTCTTATTTAAATAAAGACTTGAAAGCTATTATCAGTCAGGCCACTAATGATGTACCTGCAAATGATCTCTATAAGGAAATTAGCCCGAGCCGTAAGGAACCAATTGATTACCTGATTCAATACCGCGAAAGTGATTTTGAGTTTATCAATCGGCTTTCTGCTCAATACCACGAATGGTTTTTCTACAATGGTACGAGTTTGGTTTTCGGAAAGCCAGATGAGTTGAAAGAAGTCAAGCTCATTTATGGACGTGATCTGAATAATATCCAGTATGGAATGGAGATCGCACCATTGAAGTATATGAAATTTGCTTACAACCCCAAACAGGATGAATTATTAACTGCAAAAGGTGAAGGGCGGAGTGCCGGGGTGCCAGATATGGCCCATGTTATTTGCGGCTTCTAATTCTGTTTATAGTAAAACCTATAATCAACCTTTAATTACAAGAGCAGATAATAAAATGGAAATTGATCGTTTCGTGAAGAATGAACAGGAATCCATTATGTCTGGTTTGGTTCATATTCATTGTAAAGGTGATAATCCACAAGTTGCCATTGGGAGTATTGTAGACATTAGTATGAGTGTCAGGAATTTGAATGATTTTTTAATAGAGGATTTTGGGAAATTTCTGATCACCTCTGTATCTCATCAGATTGATGGTATTGGACATTATCACAATACTTTCCAGGCTATACCTGCCGATACTGAACGCGTACCAGTGAGTGTAACTCATAATCCACAACCTGATATGCAATTGGCCGATGTTATTGCAAATGATGATCCTCAGGGACAAGGCCGGGTAAAAGTTAAATTTAAGTGGGCTTGTCAGGCCAATGATGATACCGAATGGTTAAGAGTAGTGAGTCCAAATGCGGGAACTGGTGATACAGGAGCAAACAGGGGTTTTCATGTAATCCCTGAAAAAGGGGATCAGGTAGTAATTGCTTTTGAAGAGGGTAATATTGCCAGACCAGTAGTGATGGGCAGCGTTTATCATGGTAAAAGTGGGGATAGTAAAGGATTTAAGAATAGTAATACTAAGGGACTGACTTCCCGTAAAGGAAGCGCTTTAAGTTTTGATGATTTAAGCCATGCCCTATACCTGGGCACTAATGCAGGTAATTTTATCAATATCAAAAATGGGCAGGGTAAGATAACGGCACAGGCCAACGATAAAATTGTGATTCATACGGGTGATAGTACGATCACTTTGAATAAAGATGGTCATGTTGCAATTACTGGAAAAACACTAAGCGTGAATTTTAGTGAAAGTATTGATATACAGTCTGCTAAAATTACCATAGGTAATCTGGCTCCTGCTGAGGGTGCTACGCCAGAACAACAGGCAGCAGCCACGCAAACCATTGATGTGAAAGGGAAAGCAATTACCGTTGAAGGAGAAGAAACGATTAATGGCAAAGCAAAGGAAACAATGATTGAGGGAACAGATAAACTAACCATGCATTCTCCGAAAGAAGCCAATATTGATGGCGGGCCATTGATGAATATTAAAGCAACAAAGGTGAAATTAAATTAAAGACCATGAGCGAGCAATATTTGATTCATGGGGCATTTTTAAAATGTAGCGGTGGGACGATTCCAAGTCAGATTATGGTTTCTTCACATAGCTCTATATTTGTTCAGAGCTTACAAATAGCCACAGAGGATGATAAACAACCGATGGTGAATATCCAGACATTTGGAGTTTGCAGCTTTACTCAAAAGCCTTGTATTCCATCACCAATAATCTGGCAAGATCAGCATACGGAGGTGGAAATTTGTGGTAAAAATTCACTGACTGTAAAGTCATGTATAAACTGTACTCTTGGTGGGAAGATAGAGCCTGTAATTTCTGGACAAACACCGACACCAGGATTCTCAATTATGAAACAATGGGAATGCTGGTACTGCAACACCTTTACTTGGTTTTGTTGTTGCAGTACCAGCAATAGCTGAGGTTGCGGTAGCCGCCGAGGCAACAGCAGTGGTGGTTGAAACTTCGCTAGCAGCAGAAGTGGCCATGGGTACCTTCGCAACTGCAGGAGTCCTTTTAGCGGATGATGTTACAGGAGTTGGCGTAGTTGACGATGTTGCAATACCTTTTGTAGTAGTCGGTGGGTTGCTTGCAGCGGGGGCTATTGCATTATGGGCACTATGGGATGAGCCTGCTCCGGCACCTGCCCCAGTATTACCTATTCCTGTTACTATTCCAGCACCAGCATATCCACCAGGTGGTATTGTAGAAACGGAACCTGATCCGATTACAATTCCTGTTCCTATTGCAATTCCAAAAACAGATGCAATACCAAAAGATGATACTGATGAAGATGATGATTGTTTACCTAAACCCTTAGGGTTCCATAGAGGTGGAAATACTATTCATAATTTTCTTGCTGATACCAAGCCGCCAAATAGATTATTTGGAAGTGATTTTGTTGTAAAAGGAAAAGCTTTTGATGCATATTCTACAAGTGGTGTGCTTTGGGAAATTAAAACTGATAACTATAGTTCTTATAATGATTTTGTAAAACGCATTCATTTAAGTAAATTAATAGCTGAAACAGAATATGAATATAGTATTGCTACATCTTGTGGGCTCCCATATATTTTGGGCGTACTGGATTCAGAAGAGCAAATTGCAGTACAAACTGTTTTACCTTTAGTAAATGTTAGATTACTTACCTATCCATGAAAAAAAAATATTCTATACAATTTTGTGAACTTTCGTTTAAGTCGACGAAAGATATGTTCAACTTTAAAAAAAAACTCGATGAAATTATTTATCCAAACATACTTGATTATTATTTAGTTGATCCTGGTATTCCAAAACCAATTGCAAATTTTGATGAATTAATTGAAGAGTCTGAGCAGAAAAATACATCTCTAATCCTAAATACGGGAGATGAAGCTAATTATTGTGGAATATCATTCTATCGTCCATATAAACCAATAAGACCCCTCTATTTTTTTTCTGCAATATTTGAGATTCCACATTTTCCAAATTCTGAATTAATAATATTTGAAAAAATTAAACTGCTTGTATTAAGCATAGAAGTTTATAACATATATATTAATCATCCTGAGCAAAATTATTATTTTAAAGATCATTTTATTGGGTGGGGTATGGAGGATGAGCCTTTGAAAAATAATATCCTCCCACCAATTACCAATACACCAGATCGAACCATACAGACCTGGGAGTATCCGGTATATTTTGCATGGATAAATTATTGGTCTAAAGATTTGCTGAAAAAGGTAGGAATGAACTACGAAAAGGATAAGAATTTGTTCTTCAAATCTGTACTGCTTGAAAATGAAGGGATTCTATTTCAACTCACTGAAACACCATTAAATATAGATAATAAAGATCATATAGAATTGCTTAGCAACTGCTGCTATAGTCGTTTTAACAAGATCGGTAATCAGCATATGCTTACTAAAAAATAGAATATTTTAAATGAGCACACAAAAAAGGTATATCACTATTGAAATTAATTGTAGACCTCTTCTATTAAGACCTGAATTAATATTTGAGTGTTGTACCTATCTCAATGAGATCTGCAAAAAAAAACGCCTTTAGAATATATTTTCGAGGATGGACATATGACATTTTCAAGTCATGAACCACAAAAGAGACTGATTAATCTGTTTTTATTGGCAAAGAATAGGATGCTTGAAGGAAATGCCTTAATTCTTTTTAGTAAACCAGACCTAAATGATGCTCCTGGCTTAATGGTGACAGTTATGAATGATATTTCAAAGTTTTCTTGGCCAAGTTTGACCTATTCGAGGGCTACTATCTCATTACCTTTTGAAAAGGAGATAGAACTACATCTATTCGATATCGTAAAAAAACTTTCGATGCTTTTTACAGCATATAAAACCAAAATACATCATCCGTTAATTAATTTTGACTCTACGATACAAAAAAGCTTTTGTTGTGTGAACAAACTCCCACATGATTTGCCAGAACTACCTCATTTGCATGAGTTGAAAATTGATGTATATAATTTTCCGGATGAAGTTAGCTGGATGGCTTATTGGAATAAAGATATTGTGTCGTTTTTAAACCTAGATCTGACTCAGGCAGAAGATATATTCTACAAAGTTGAAAAACTTGGTAATGGCGCCATGATTTACCAATTAACAAAAGAGTTGCTGAGCAGAGAAAATACATCGCATATGTACCTTTTAGGGAACGTATACAGGAAATTATCAAAAGTTGGAGCAAGGAATTTAATGCCAAATGTTTAAAGTAGGAAGCGGGATTATATTTAAAACCGAAATGGATTATTTCTATGATTATAAATGCTCGTTTTTTATTGATGACGTTAAGTTGAAATCGGAAAGTACCGTTAATTGTTTGTATAAGTTAAGGAAGGAAAAAGATCTTAGCGGACCGGACCTACCTATATCCTAGACTTGGTTAATATTGATATTCCCAGAAATGGTAAAAAAAACCTAGGTTTTCTGCAGTTTCAGAAAGAGTTATTCAACAGGATTATTTTTGATCTTGATGTAAAAGGTAGACCCAAAACGTTACTGAATTATGCACAATTATACCAAGAATGGATTGACAAGAGAGATTCCTTACTTAAAAGATACCCTATAAACCCACAGAAAGGTATGATCATTGGTTTTGATAAGCTCGTAAATAATCAAAGATCATTTAGTGAAAAGATTTTTTCTGAGGGTATTATTAACTTGTTATTTCCTAAAGTGTTAGAAGTTGATAAAGATAATAGTAATAGCCAGTTGTTAGGTTATGAGGTGGAGTACATGTTAATGCCAGGGATCATGTTATTAGTTAAGAGGTATTTTCTTTTAGAAACGAAAGAATTTTTAATAAATCGGATAGTGAAAACTACTGATATGCTTACTAAGTGTATATATCAATAATGATCTATTAAAAAAAATAGCACCTGAATTAATAAATAACCAGAGTCTAAAGGAAATAGCCTTTACCGGAAATATGAGTTACGAGTTTAATTATTGTGATGACCTGAAGCACATTATTAGAATTATAAATTTTAAGATTGGAAATAGATTAAAAATTGATGCTAGAGAAGAGATAAATCTTTTAGATTGAGATTTTAAGAGAGGGTGTATCACAAATTGTCTCAACAGCGTTATGGGATTAACATGAATATGTTCACATTCTTGAAAAATTTACGCATGGTTTCAATTATAAAGACTTAGCTATTTTAAGTCTGATTACCGTTTAGAACCTCGAAACTTAGACAAGGGTTCGAACCCCTTCGGCTCCACATATTATTATGTGGAGCCGACGAGATTACTTACCACAATTCTTTTTTAATAATTCAATATCCGTTGGAAACATAATCTTTCTAAAGACTCGCCTATCGGCACCCAAATTACTAATGAAATAAATTTTCACTTTTCCACTCAGGCTCAATATTTGTCATTAACAAGGCATTGTCAAATTTAACAGACCCTTTTGGGAAAACCTCTTCGTTTTCGAAGAAACTTGATTTTACATTCAATACTTCTAGTGGCTGAACTTCCCATTTGTACGTATTTAATTTAAGACCTTCAAATTTGTCTTTGTTGGGCGAATAACCCAGTTTTCCACTTTTAAAGAAGTTAGATGCATTGTGTAAAGTGTATATATCGGTGATTCCGGGCCAAGCGTATCGCTTGAAGATGGGCCAGTCGTATCGGTGATACCGGGCCAACAATTATAGGATTATTTTTTTTACTTTTCTCAAGGATTCCCCTGATAAACTTATGCGGTGCGCACCATGAACAAGTCGATCCAGTATTGCATCTGCAATGGTTCCTTCTCCAATTACTTCGTACCATGTGCTTACTGGTAGCTGAGAGGCAATAATAGTCGCCTGCTTATTGTGTCTATCCTCTATAATTTCCATTAGCAGATCCTTTGCGGTTTATCAAGATTCTGCAAACCAAAGTCGTCCAGAATTAGTAAGTCCTGCTTTTCTATCCTTGCGATTTCTTTATACAAAGAGTTGTCAGCACGAGCTCCATGTAACCTTGTAAAGAGTTTGGCCGTATTATAATAAGCCACTTTGTAGCCCATAGTACAAGCCTGATGTCCCAGAGCTGAGGCGATAAAGCTTTTGCCAACACCTGTTGGGCCGGTAATCAGGATATTTTCTTTTTGCCGAATAAACTGGCCAGTATTTTATTGGTATTTGAGTACCAGTGGATGAACAGTAGAAGCAACAGTTTTACTTGAAAAAAATGATTTCAACATTTCACAAATTGCATATATGGTCGGGTTTGCAACACCAAACTACTTTGCGAAATTTTTCAAAGCTAAATTTAATGTACAACAATGTGAATTTAGGCATTTAAAACGTAAAATCCGAATACATAACCTAAATTTGAAAATAACCATTCGCGTACTCAATAACACTTTCTTAATCCAAAATACCAGATTTTTCTTCGAAAAGAGATTTTTAACATTTCTTCTACAATAATGACGAAAACTTCCCTGTTAACAGCTTTCTAAAAATTAGCTTTACCCTCTTAGAAAGTCAGTTTTATGTTTTTATGGATAAAAAGAAAGTTTAAAAGATGAACAATAAAGATTTAGTTTTTTGTTTACAGGTGAAAAAAGTATTTGTCATTTTTCTTATTTTGTTCCTGTTTTCAGGCAGTAGTTATTCTCAGGATAAAAAGTTTTATATCTATTTATGTTTTGGGCAATCCAATATGGAGGGGAATGCTAAATTTGAGGAGCAGGATACGGTAAATGTAAATAAGCGCTTTAAAGTACTGCAAGCTGTTGACTGCCCAGAGCTTAAAAGAGTTAAAAATACCTGGTATACTGCAGTTCCCCCTTTAAGCAGATGTAATACGGGATTAACTCCTGCTGATTATTTCGGAAGGGCTCTGTTAGCGGGTCTTCCAGACGATGTTACCGTGGGTGTCATCAATGTTGCTGTTGGAGGTTGTAAAATTGAACTTTTTGATAAAAACAACTATCAAGTCTATGTAACCACGGCCCCCAAATGGATGATTGGTATGATCGATCAGTATGATGGTAATCCTTATGGACGCCTGGTAGAGCTTGCCAAGAAAGCACAAAAAGATGGTGTGATAAAAGGCATATTGCTGCACCAGGGAGAATCCAATGTGAATGACGCACTCTGGCCACAAAAAGTAAATACTGTTTATAAGAACCTTCTGAGAGATTTGAATCTGGAAGCTGAAAAAGTACCATTGTTGGCGGGTGAAGTCGTAAATGCAGATCAGGGGGGGATTTGTGCCAATATGAATGCTATTATAGCGAAACTTCCAGAGACCATTCCTAATTCATATATAATATCCTCCAAAGGGTGTGCCGTGGCTGAGGATAAATTACATTTTAATGCAGCCGGTTACAGAGCACTTGGAAAACGTTATGCTGAAAAAATGCTCGCTTTACTGCATTCAGGTAGTTCAAAAATGTAATCACAATAATTATATTAAATCCAAATGAGTCAACTTTACAAAATTAGAACGGCTATTATTTCGTTTTGTCTATTGTTTCCATTCTTTAGCAAATCTCAGAATCCGATTATACAAACGATCTATAACCGCAGATCCAGCACCTGTGGTTTATAACAATACGCTTTATCTCTATACAGGGCATGATGAAGATAAATCTACCTGGTTCAGAATGAACGACTGGAAGTGTTTTTCAACAACAGATATGGTTAACTGGACAGATCATGGTTCACCTTTATCAGTTAAGTCTTTTAGCTGGGCTGGAAAAGATGCCTGGGCGGGGCAATGTATTTTTAGAAATGGCAACTTCTACTGGTATGTTCCAGTTAATCAATTAAATGGGAAAGGAATGGCTATTGGGGTAGCTGTTTCAAAAAGTCCAACTGGTCCGTTTCAAGATGCTCTTGGAAAACCCTTGGTACACAGCGGAGGTGGGGACATAGATCCTACTGTATTTATTGATGATGACGGCCAGGCCTATTTATATTGGGGTAATCCTTACCTAAAATATGTTAAGCTGAATAAAGATATGACATCCTATTCTGGTGATGTTGTTGCCGTTCCATTGAACGAAAAAGGTTTCCATATCAGGCTTAAAGATGCAGATAAAAGGCCTACGGCTTACGAAGAAGCTCCGTGGTTATACAAACGAAAGAGCCTCTATTATTTACTATATGCAGCTGGTGGTGTACCAGAACACCTGGCTTATTCCACAGCACCCACAGCTACCGGACCTTGGAGCTATGGAGATACGATTATGACCATCATAAAAAAAGGAGGCGCATTTACAAACCATCCTGGTTTGGTAGATTATAAAGGTAAAAGCTATTTATTCTATCATAATGGTGCATTGCCTGGAGGAGGAGGATTTACCCGTTCGGTATGTGTAGATGGATGTCAATTTAATGATGACGGAAGCATAGTCAGAATTGATCCATCCGATGGTATTGCAAAAGCAACAGGCAGTATTGATCCGTTTAAGCGTGTAGAAGCGGAAACCATAGCCAGGCAAGAAGGTATAAAAACAGTAAAAGATAGTTTAGGCAATGCTGGTGTTTATGTTACTGCTATAAGTCATGATGATTATATTAAAGTGCGAAACGTTGATTTTAAAAAAGTTGCAAAGACATTTCAGGTTAATGTTGCATCTGGTTCTGTAGCTAAGATAGAAGTTCGCGTAGACAGCCTCAGGGGTAAATTACTTAGCAATTGTGAGATCAAAAATACAGGCGGTATGCAAAACTGGATGACAGTATCTTCTAAAGTCGATAAAATAGAAGGGCTCCATGATTTATACTTTGTATTTAAGGGCGGCAAGGGAGATTTATTCAATTTTAACTGGTGGAAATTCAATTAAAACAATTCAAATGAAAGTATTTAATATCAGAAAATTTTGTGCGATAGGATCAATAATTATGATTTGTTTTTTCGTTGCAGTGCATTGCGCAGAATCCGATTATACAAACAAAATATACTGCTGACCCGGCTCCGATGGTCTATAAAGATACAGTGTTTCTATATACAACGCATGACGAAGATGATGCAACAGATTTTAAGATGCTTAACTCATCAAGAAAATTGATATAAAATTAACAATGACCTGTTGGTCTTGTAAAGCAAGTATAAAAAACAATTAATACTATAAACCTTCACTATGAAAAAGTTATTACCCATTTCAAGTTTGTGCCTGTTTCTATTCACTGCAACAAGCTTGAAGGCGCAAAATCCTAAGCTTACACTTGATTTAACTAAACCCGGCGCAAATGTAAGTCCGCAATTGTATGGGTTGATGACCGAAGAGATCAACCATTCGTACGATGGGGGCTTGTATGCCGAGCTAATCAAAAACAGAATATTTAAGGACAACCCAAATACGCCAGAAGCTTGGAGCGTAATCAAGGAAGGTGGTGCGAAGGCCACAATTAATTGGTTGCCGCAAACCCCGACAATGTACCCGTCGATCAGCGGCGCCATGCAATTAATGGCGCGTTAACTACTTGTTTAAGACTATTGGTGGATACCGCCGGTGGCCGGGCCGGTATTGCAAATGAAGGTTATTGGGGCATACCTGTTTTGCCTAATACAACTTATAACGCTTCTTTTTATATTAAGGGTACGGATAGCAAACCATTGCCCCTCAATCCCTGGGATCCGAAGCCTACAGTTGCTGTTCCGGTAATTGCCGATAATACGGCCGGGCCTATAACCGTAAGTATAGAAAGTAATGACGGTAAAACGGTATATGCTTCGGGGACTATTAATTTGGTGAAAAGCGCCTTTTGGAAAAAATATGAACTTAAATTAACAACAGGTGCTGGTGTTAAACCAACATCTGCCGCCCGTTTTGTGATTTCAACAAACCGTACCGGGGTTTATTATTTTAACCTCGTCTCTTTATTTCCGCCAACCTATCATAACCGTCCAACGGGAACCGGATAGATATCATGAAGTTATTGGCGGATATGAAACCCCGTTTTTTACGTTTTCCTGGCGGTAATTTCCTTGAAGGCCCGAAATTGAATGATGCATTTCCGTGGAAAACTACTTTGGGGCCGCTTGAAGGGCGGCCCGGACATACCGGCTCGTGGGGCTACCGCCCGACTGACGGAATGGGGTTACTTGAATTTTTAGAATGGTGCGAAGACTTGAAAATGGAACCGCTGCTTGCTGTTTATGCTGGCTATTCGCTCGACGGCGACCATGTGGACGCAGGCCCGCTTTTAAAGCCATATGTAGATGACGCGCTGAATGAAATTGAATATGTTACGGGCGACGTACACACATACTGGGGTGCTAAGCGCGCCGCAGATGGACATCCGGCGCCTTTTAAACTCAACTATGTGGAAATTGGTAACGAAGATGGGTTTGACATGTCTGGCAGTTACGACGGACGTTATGCCCAGTTTTATGATGGTATTAAACCAAATACCCCAACCTGCACTGTATTGCATCTATGGGCGGTAAGGATTGGCTTGGAGGAAGAGGTAAATTCACTATCCGCAAGCCCGAAATTGTAGATGAACATTATTACCGCAATGCCTGGGAAATGCAAGAGGATGCGGCACATTATGATAACTACGACCGCAAAGGATATAAAGTGTTTGTAGGTGAGTGGGCAACGCGTGAAGGCATACCTACCACCAATTTGAATGCTGCCCTGGGTGATGCCGCCTGGATGACGGGCATGGAACGAAATTCAGACCTGGTCATCTTGTCGTGCTACGCGCCATTATTTGTAAATATAAATCAAGCCACAGCAACTGCGCCAAAGGCCTGGCAATGGGATTCAAACCTGATAGGTTATGATGCATTGACAAGCTATGGGTCACCATCATACTATGTGCAGAAGATGTTTAACAGTTATATTGGTAATAAAGTGGTGCCTATATGGGGAGCCAATATCCCTACCCAAACCAGGCCTGCCACAAAGCAGGACAGTGTCGCTAATAAAATGCCCGAACCTATACCAGCCATGTTTTATGTAGCTACCCAGGACACCAAAACGGGAAAACTGTTTCTTAAAGTAGTAAATGCGACAGGAAAGCCGCAGCAGGTTGATATCGATTTAAAGGGGGCTAAAAAGTTTTCTCCCGAGGGTATTATCGTGGTGATAAAAGGAGATAAACCAGAAGATACGAACACGATCAGCGATCCGGTAAAAATAGTTCCGGTTACCTCCACAATAAAAGTGGGCGACGCTAAATTTACAAGGACCTTCGATCCGTATTCAGTAAGTGTACTTCAAATAAATACATTAATTAAGTAATTAAAGTCAGCTAAAAATAGCAGGACAAAAATGACAAGTGATCATATATAATTTTATAGAGGTGAACGGTATAGATGTACTTATGTTAACATAAGTACTCTTCTCTTTATCATTTGAAGCATCCCCAAGCTTAACCGGAGCCTATATTTGATTTCATAAAACCTAAGTTAATAGCTGATCAACATCTGCATATTGAGTGCTTAAGGCAGAAGAAGGCCAGAATGTTGATCCGCTATTTTACTTAACAATAACCAAAACCAAATATGAACCAAACAATTTCTATCTGGAAATTACCAATTTTTTTATGGCTGGTAGTTTCAATGGTGCTTCTGCACTTAAATGGTTATGCCCAGGAAAAACAAATTACAGGGACGATCACAGCAATTGATAATTCTGCACCGTTACCAGGGGCTACAGTACAGCTGAAAACGAAGAGTAGATCGACATCTGCTAATGAAAAGGGGCAGTTTTCTATACGGGCAAATACAGGAGATATCCTCGTTTTTAAGATCATCGGTTTTCAGCAACAAGAGGTGATGGTAGGAAGTAGTAACATCATCAATGTTAGTTTGAGAACTGAAGTTACAAGCCTGAATGAAGTTGTTATTGGCTATGGAAAAAAAAGCAAGGGTAACGTTACCGGGTCTATATCTTCCATCTCTCAGGGGCTGATCTGCGCCAAACGCAACCCACTACTTTTGACCAGGCCCTGCAGGGCAAAGTTGCCGGGGTTGTGGTTCAGCAGGTATCAGGCCAGCCGGGTGGCGGCGTATCTATCCAGATACGTGGCGTGTCTTCAATAAGTGGCTCTAATTCGCCACTGTTCGTTATAGACGGTGTTATTATCCCACCGGTAAACAATCCAGGTGGTGGTTCTAATCCATTAAATGCCATCAATCCTGCCGAAATTGAATCCATAGATGTATTGAAAGATGCTTCGGCAACAGCCATATACGGTTCGCAGGCAACCAATGGAGTTGTTGTGATCACTACAAAAAGAGGTAAAGCCGGAGCGCCGCAAATAACTTATGATTTCTATGCCGGCTACCAGGAAATATTGAAGCGGATGCCTGTGGTGGATTTGCCGCAGTTTGCTACTTTCATTAATGCGCGGTCTGCTGGCTTGGGCTGGGGCTTTGATAAAAGGCCCCAATTTGTAATCCTCCTCAATATTTGGGCCCCGGTACCGACTGGCAAAAAGAATTATTTCGGAAGGCTCCGATGATGAACCATACACTTACGGTAAGCGGCGGGGATGCCAGGACCCAATATTTACTATCTACCTCATATTTTGACCAGGAAGGAATAGCCATTGGATCTGATTTTAAAAGATATTCGATAAGGCTGAATTTAGATAACAAAACCACGAATTGGCTAAAAATAGGGACCAGCCTTCAATTGGCGCATATTAATGAAAGTGTAAATTCAACTTCCGGGAATGTAATTGCAACCGCACTTAACGTTAGCCCTGATGTTTCGGTAAGAAACCCTGATGGTTCTTATGGCGGTGTTACCGACCCTAACGGTTGGGTAGCACCGGTTGCCAACCCAGTGGCATTAGCCCAAATTGTCAAAGACCTAAAAAAGAGGAATCAGATATTCGGCAATGTGTATGCCGAAATACAGCTTACTAAAGATCTGTCGCTGCGAAATGAAGTATCTGGTAATTTCGATTTTTATACAGAAGATAGGTTTTCACCAACGTATAGTTTTGGTAAGGGCAATCTCAGCCCTAGCTCAGGTTCCTCTAGCGCCGGCGAAAATTTTTATATAGTAATGCGCAATTTTTTAACGTATAACCATAATTTCAAAAAATTTCATATTGATGCTTTAGTAGGCCATGAAGCGCAGGAAAGCACTTTTCACAATGTTAGCGCTGGGCGAAGGAATTTTCCTACAAACTATGTGCAGGCCATTGATGCAGGCGATGCCGGCACGGCCACAAACTCCGGCGATAATTCAAATTCAGACCCCACTGGAGGTTCTGCACAGGAATCCTATTTCGGCCGTATCAATTTTTCATGGGATGACAGATACCTGCTCACCGGCAATATACGGAATGATGGTTCTTCAAATTTTGCAGCCAATAATCGTTGGGTTACTACCTATTCAGGTGGATTTGCCTGGAAAATTAATAAGGAGTCGTTTTTAAAAGACGTAAAATCTATAAATGAATTGAAGCTGAGGCTTGGTTATGGGCTAACTAACAATCAAGGCATACAGGGCAATACTTTTGCAACCCAACTTAGATCGGTGACAAATGGCTTATCAGGTACAGCGCTATTTCAAAACAATTTGGCAAATCCGGACGTGAAGTGGGAAAAAACTGATTATTATAGTGCTGGGATTGACGGATCGTTTTGGAATGGGCGGTTAGGTTTTTCATTAGACGTTTACGACCGCGAAACAAAAGGCCTTTTATTACAAGTGCCACTTCCAGGATACTCTGGTACTTTAGGGAGTTCGGGGCCGGGATCCATGCAACCGCCTTATGCCAATGTCGGCTCGCTAAGCAACAAAGGGTTTGATTTCCAAATCAATTCTACCAATATTAGTTCTAAAAATTTCAGTTGGAAAACTGCTTTTACCATATCTCGAAATAAGAACAAAGTGACCAGTTTAGGTGCCGGCGGCGGCGATGCTAACTTAAGCCAGAAATCTACACCATTAATGATATCATCGAAAAAACAGTGGTGGGCCAGTCCATTGGCACATTTTACGGCTACGTATTTGATGGGATATTTTCAACGCCATCTGATTTTCAAAACCATGCCAGGACAGCTGACCCAAATGGTAAACCTTATCCGGTTTCTGCGGCAGGCGGTGGTATCTGGTACGGCGATCGTATGTTCAAGGATTTGAATGGCGACGGTGTTATTGACTCAAAAGATCAAACCTTTTTAGGCTCACCGCTCCCTAAATTCCAGTATGGTATCAACAATACATTTAACTACAAAAATTTTGATCTGAATATTTTCTTCAGCGGCAGTTATGGCAACAAGGTATTCAATCAAATGGCCATACAGCAAACTGATCCGGGAAATCATGCCACTTTTTTTTTCACATCGGTACTAAACTATGCGAAATTGGCTCTGGTTGATCCCAACGGCTCTGAAACCGATGTTAACAATGTATATGTTACCAACCCCAATACAACCGTTGTAGGTTTGAGAAACGATAATACCAACGGTAATAATCGTCCTAATAGTTTGTTTATAGAGGATGCCTCATTCCTGCGGTGCAAAAATATCACCTTAGGTTACCGCCTACCAGTAAGTCTTTTATCCAAAATATCTGTGAGTGCTGTTAGGGTGTATGCCAATGTATCCAACGTATTTGTAATTACAAAATATAAAGGCATGGATCCTGAAATAGGTTCGTGGAACCCGCTCCAGGCAGGTTGGGACGACGGTTATTATCCGCAGCCAAGAGTATTTACTATTGGCGCAAACATAACCTTGAAATAATAAAACGATTATCGATTTAAAATATATGTTTATGAAATCAATTCACAAAATTATCATCATCCTGCTATGTGTAGCCGCAATAGCCGGATGTAAAAAGAGCTTTTTGGATCGTCCGTCCAACTCGCAGATAAATTCTAACAATTTTTATAAAACCACTTCCGATGTACGATTGGCTACGGCAAGCCTTTATGGCGGTGGGCACTGGTGGTCATGGAGCAATGAGAGCTGGATACCACTTGGCGACGTATTGAGTGGTACCGCTAGCTTTCCGTATAATGGCGATTTGGTACAGCTTTTTACGCGCACCATTACCGCCCAAAATGGTCTTGTGACAAGGGGCTGGAGTGGGTTATACAATGCTGTAGCGCAATGTAATACGGTTATCACAGCCATACAAGAGCAGGCTGATCCGTCTATTTCGGAAGCAGACAAAAATGCGGCCATAGCTGAGGCAAAATTTATTCGTGCCATGGCTTATTATAATTTGGCGATATATTGGGGTGCAGTGCCAATTATTGAAGACAACCGTAAACTGATAAAGGATCCGCTGCTTAGCCGCAACATTGTTTCGGATGTGTATAAATTCGTTACTAAAGACCTGAAGTATGCAACACAATACCTGCCCAAAACAGATACAAAAGGCAGGGTAACTACCTGGTCGGCGCAAGGGATGCTGGGTAAGGTATATTTGACGATGGCAGGTTTAGGCAAAAGTGGTAGCCGCGACCAGGCCTTGCTGGACAGTGCTAAAAAGTATGCAGGCAATGTGTGTATAAATAGTGGCTTGAAATTGTTTCCTAGTTATTATGATCTTTTTAAGGTGCAAAACAACGATAACCCCGAATCATTGTTCGCGCTTCAATGGGCCGGTGGTGTGGGTTATGGAAATGGCAACGCCCTACAACAATTATTTGCGCCAGATAACATCATTACTCCTCAAAAACAAGGTGGATGGATGTCCTTGGCGCCAAGCTACGATTTATACCGGATGTATTCTGCTAAGGATACGGTAAGGCGTAAAGCCACGATCATGCTCAACGGAGATTTTTATCCCGAATTGAATGCTGCCGGTGGTGGTTATACGGCAAAAGGTACGGGCCTGAAAAAACATATGGTTGGCACCGAAAAAGATAACAACTTGCCAACAATGGATTCTTGGTCATCTCCCGAACATAATGCAATGCTTAGATTGGCGATGTGTGTGTTTTGGTATATGCCGAAGCCATTTTGGGTAACAATAGTACGACGAGCGATGTTGATGCTATAAAATATTTCAATGCTGTGCGGGCAAGGGCTGGCGTGGATATTGTGGCTGTGATCACTCCGGCTTTACTGCGCACGGAAAGAAGGGTTGAACTTGCTTTTGAAGGACAATACTGGCCAGACCTAGTTAGGTATTCTTATTACGACCCGACTAATGCTGTGAAGTTTCTTAATGATCAGGATGCTACTCGCGGTCGGATTAGGTTTACTTATGATCCTGTAACGAAGATAGCAACAAGGGATACTATTGCTCCACCACTTACGCTTCCGGCAACTATCGCTTCATTTACATTACCAATTCCATCATCTGAGTTGACTACCGCCCCTAAATTGGCAGAACCACCGGTACCTTATTATTAATTAAAACATTTAAAAGATATTGTTATGAAAAAGAAATCATACTTATGCCTCTGGTTTTTGCCGCTTTTGTTCATGATTGTGGCTTTATCACCAGCTTGTAAAAAGAATGCAGATAGCGGCGGTGGGGCTCCTCCGGTTATCTCGGCTATTAGGAGTTATGTAGCCTCACCTAATGATACCGTTTTACACAGCGCAGTGCCAAACTGGCAATATGTTGTGATCACTGGGAATAATTTACAGAATGCTACGCAAATAAGTTTCAATGGGGTGCCTGCCACATTTAACAACGCTTTGTTTGCACCGAACAGTGCCGTGGTGCAAATCCCTGGTATGCAGTTTTCAAAAAAATTGATACTGCTAAACTCTATATTGTGGAGTATACAACAAAAGGTGGTTCCACAAAATTTTCTTTTAAATTAGGTCCGGCGGCACCTGCCGTTTGGGGAGTTTCCAATTTATATGCTAATCCAGGCGATTCTGTTTATGTTTCTGGCGCAAACCTATTTTTCGTTCAACACTTTTCGTATAGGGGCACCCCAATCCAATCCTTTAAATTAGACACTTCCGGAATTTCTATTTATTATGCCGGCTGTGACAACCAATGATGAGATAGCGATAACCTCCAAGAGTGGTTCGGTGAATTATAAAATAGTTGCAACACCCATCATCGGTGGTGTTTCCAACGAAAATGCCAACCCCGGTGATTCGGTTTATGTTTATGGTGCCTATCTTAAAAATATCAAAACACTAACTTATGCTGGTGTCGCAATTAATTCTTATACATCATCATATAATGGGGCTTATGTTGGGTTCGTTTTGCCAACGATAACGCAAAGCGGGCCGGTATCTGTTACTACAGGGTTTGGCACTGCTACTACCGTGTACAATGTGCACGATGTAGTAACAGGCTCCATATCAAATTGGGATAGTAATTTTAATTGGGGAGGCTGGGGTGCTGGCAAACAAACGAGTGGCGATCCCAATTTTCCTGGCAATTCAAGCACCTATTTTGTATTGGATATTAATGGGTTGGCCGACGGCGATGGATGGCCCTGGACGACCAACATACCCATGAATGCAGCACAGTGGGTACCCAAAGCTAATGTTACTGACTCGGTTAGTAAATGGGCATTTAAATTTGAAGTAAGTATCTCAAAAGCCTGGAAGGGTACTACAGTTGATATTGTAAGTGGAGTAAATGGCCATGTAGCCCGGTGGGAGCCATGGCGAATAAACGCTACTACCACGGTGCCGTACATTAAAAAAGGTTGGGTAACAGTAACTATTCCTTTAACATCGTTCCGTGCATCAGATCCTGAGCTTGGCGAGGGTATGGGGGCTTCACTAACTAAAATTGCCGATTTAACAGGTGATTCCGGAAATACATCATGCATAATGTATATACATAACTATGGTCTTTCGGCAGCCAGCTTTTATGGTGCTGTTGATAATTTGAGAGTTGTAAAAATTAAATAAACTAAAGCCCCATGGCGGCACATCGCAGTGGGGCTTTTTAACTAATTAACAATGAAGATTAAATGTTCTTTTAAAATATCGATATCTCTTATTGCGTTATATCTTTATTCTCTTGTGAAAAAGCGAATAATCCGAACCTGCAATTAAAAGTTTCTCAGGCCGCCACCATTTACCCAAGTTATAATACATCGCCGAAAGCATCAGACATAACTGGAATGGCCAGTACTGCCGTGCAATTGGTGGCAAAAATGCATATGGGGATAAATTTTGGCAATACCATGGAGTCCCCAAAAGAAGGTGAGTGGCAGAATAGTAAACTGACCGAATCATATGTGAAATTTGTAAAGCAAATGGGATTCAATACTGTACGGATTCCTTGTAACTGGAATTGGACTCATTTAAGTGATCCCGATAAAGCAGAAATTGACCGGGCATGGCTTAGCCGTGTGAAAGAAGTAGTCGGATGGTGTGTAGCTAATGATATGTATGTGATGCTGAATACTCACGGAGATAATGGCTGGCTCGAAAATAATGTCAATGCGGCAAAGCAAGAGGCTATCAATGCGAGACTAAAAGCACTTTGGGAGCAGATTGCTACAACCATGCATGCGTGATTTTGACGAACATCTTATTTTTGCTGGTACGAATGAACCTGCGGTTGAAAATGCTGAGCAGATGTCCATACTCAATAGTTATCACGAAACATTCATCAACGCGGTTCGTTCTACAGGAGGCAGGAACAGTTACCGGGTGCTGGTTGTGCAGGGCCCTAGCACTGACCCTACTAAAACTTTTACTTTGATGAATACTATGCCAAAAGACGAAATTCCTAATAAGTTGATGGTCGAGGTTCATGACTACACGCCTTCTACATTTACGATACTAACGGATGGGGATGCAACTTGGGGCAAAATGGCTTACTACTGGGGGAAAGGGAATCATTCTACTATTGAACCAGAACGCAACGCTACCTATGGAGAAGAGGATGTGATCGATACTGAATTCAAAAATATTAAACAGAAGTTTGTTGATAAAGGTATCCCCGTGATGTTGGGTGAATATGCAGCCTGGAGAAGGAATGCGATTAACAACCCGAATATATCTTCCTAAGGATCTGGCTATGCACAACAAGTCTGTAAATGACTGGACATATTATCTGACCAAACAGGCTAAAGCGAATGGTATTCTGCCATTCTATTGGGAGATAGGTTTTATGTTAGACAGAGCTAATAATGTGGTAAAGGATCAACCTATGTTAGATGCCCTTATTGAAGGATCTAAGTAAATAGTAAGAAATACTATAACTAAATAAAAATACGGTTTTTTAAAGGTTCATGTATAGCATTGAATTTAAAAAATCTGTGACTTCTTAGGAGTCACAGATTTACTTATAAAGAATCCTCAATGGATCGTATCCTGCTATTTAACCGGCGTAAATTTGATGCTCCATACCATGTCTGTCATTAAAAATTATTAATCAATTTAAAAAGAAAATCAATGAAAGTTAATTCGCTAATAGCGGTATTAATCTTACTGTCAGGTTCGCTGATAGCACAGGGAAATTATCAATCGCCGATAGGAGAAGGTAATGAGCCTGTTGCTGCAGGAAAGTTTAAGCCAACTTGGGAATCGCTCCAGCAATATAAAAGTCCCGTATGGTTTAGTAACGCCAAATTTGGCATCTGGGCACACTGGGGGTCGCAGTGTCAGCCAGGGCAAGGCGACTGGTATGCACGTGGTTTGTATGGAGAAAACCCCGACTATTAAAAGTGGCATGTTGCTCATTACGGCCATCCTTCCAAAGCCGGGTTTAAGGAAAGTATGATAAATAATATAAAATGGGTTGGGCTGATTTTGTTTGCTTGTCAGACTGCTTTTGGTCAATCATTTCTCGACAAAGAGATGCGACCGATAGCATTTTTAAATGAAGATGTTGTATTGTCAAAGTCATGGATAAAGCAGCGGGAACTTACTGGTAATCATTGGGGATAAACTTAAAATTAATTGTAATAAATAATTTCTTACTTAACTTTTATGAAAAAAATCATCTTGTGTTTTAGTATTTGTCTTTTTATCCAAACAAATTTATATTCTCAAAACTCTTAAAATTTGCGCCTATTACTCCAAGGTGGGCATTGGAACATATTGTTTGGGAGGATAGTGCCAACAACCAAGTTTTCTCGGAAAGACTTGTAAACTTATATTTAGCGCATAAAATGCCTGTGGGGGCTATTATTATTGATAGTCCGTGGTCAACAGCATATAATAACTTTGATTGGAATACAAAACGTTATCCAAATTCAACAGAGATGATTCATGGCTTCAATAAACAAAATATAAAAGTGATACTGTGGTTAACCGGATGTATAAATAGTACAGCTACAGATATGCCGATTCAAAAACACCCTTCATTTGATGAGGTTGTTGAAAAAAAGTACGCAGTAAACAATGGGAAAGTATCACATTGGTGGAAAGGCGATGGCTTGCACATAGATTTTACAAACAAGGATGCCGTAAAATGGTGGAATTCGCAACTCGATAAAGTTTTAATTGATGGAGTGTATGGATTTAAAGTGGATCAAGGTGAAATATATTTTGGTGATACCGTTCAAACATCAATCGGGAAATTAAAGAACACTGAATTTCGTCCATATTATTACAATAGTATGTTTCAATACATTACTAGTCGCAAAGCTAAAGGTGCAATAGTTGGACGACCATTCTCACATCAGGGAGGTGTGGAAGCATCGGTAGAAAAATTAAGCCTTGGATGGTGTGGCGATTTCGAAGGTTCTTGGGAAGGTTTAAAACTTCAGATAAACAATATATATAAAAGTGCAGAACTCGGATACGGTGCTCCCGGATGCGAAATAGGTGGCTTTTTTGGAGCCCGTGCCGATAAAAAAGAACTGATACGTTATGCCCAGTTTGGTGCTTTAACTGCCAGCATGATAAATGGAGGTGAAAATGGTGCGTTTACAAATCATTTACCCTGGTATCATGGCAATGAGGCAACTTTATGTTACCAGCAGGCGGTGTGGTTGCATAGTCAGTTAATTCCTTATTTATTCAGCACCATAGTGGATGTACATAAAACAAGTGGTTCGTTCGTTGATTAAAAATGTATCGTACAAACAAGAAAGCCACACGGTTGGTAATTATTTATTTACAAAAGCTATTACATCGGCAAACGATTCTGTAAATTTTAGTCTTCCAAAGGAAGGTAAATGGATGGATTTTTGGTCAAGAACTATTTTTGACGGAGGTGCAAATATTACTAAAACATATCCACTTAACCAATTTCCTTTATTCATTAAAGTAGGAGCAATTATTCCAATGAATATTACGAATAGCTATTCGGGTATCGGCGATTCAACTTTAACTGGCAAACAAACCATATACATTGTTCCAAACAGAGAGAAAACTGTATATCAATATTATCGACCGTTAGGAGATGGTATTGAGTTTGAGCCTATACGGATTACTCATGATGGTCAATCAAATGAATTAATTGTAGAAGGTAAGAATAAACTCCCGTACGCATTTTTAATTCAACAGGTTGCTAAACCCATTGAAGTGATTAATGCTGATGAATGGAAATACAATGAAACTAAGAAGAAGGAATTACTAATTCTTAAAAAAGGAAACAAGTTTAGTATTAAACTTAGGTTCTGACAAAAACGGATTCTATATAACAAAACTGGCCATATTGCATGTTATGGGCAAAAATACAACAACAATACACAGGAAAATTATTATAACCCGACACCAAATACTTTCCCGTGGATATAGATGCCATTATTGCAGGATCTAAGTAAATAGTAAGAGATACTATAACTAAATAGAAATGCAGTTTTGTATAGGTTCATGCAAAGCATTGAATTTAAAAAATCTGTGACTTTTTAGGAGTCACAGATTTACTACATATAGGTAATCTTACTGAAACCATGAATTTAAACTTAAAATTAATTGCAATTATAATACACACACAGATTTAGATCAATAATGAATATCAGAAAGATAGTTTTACAGGTAACAGCTCTTTTTGCTGCAGCGGGGGCACAGGCTCAAAACCCGATTATACAAACCATTTATACAGCCGATCCGATCCGGCGCCCAATGGTATATAAAGACACCGTTTACCTGTACACCGGGCACGATGAAGATAAATCGACTGTGTTTGTGATGAAAAACTGGCACTGTTTCACATCTACCGATATGGTGAACTGGACAGACCGCGGATCGCCCCTGTCGGTTAAAACGTTCATCTGGGCGAAGCAAGATGCCTGGGCTGGGCAATGCATTGCCAGGAATGGGAAGTTTTACTGGTACGTACCTATGACCCACGAAACGATGGGAATGTCAATCGGGGTGGCTGTTTCTGATAGTCCTACAGGTCCATTTAAAGATGCGCTTGGAAAACCACTGGTTCACAGCGGTTACGGAGATATTGACCCCACAGTATTTATTGATGGTGATGGTCAAGCATATCTCTATTGGGGGAACCCTTATCTTAAATACGTAAAGTTGAATCCGGATATGATTTCTTACGCTGAGGAGGTAGTTACGGTGCCGTTGAATAAAGAAGGTTTTAATGTACGATATAAAGATGCTGATAAAAGACCTTCAGCATACGAAGAAGCTCCATGGTTTTACAAACGCAAAAACCTGTATTATATGCATTATGCCGCAGGAGGTGTGCCTGAACATTTGGCATATTCAACCAGTACAAGTCCTACCGGACCATGGGTTTACCGGGATACCACTATGCGGATAATTGGCAAGGGAGGCGCTTTTACCAATCATCCAGGTGCGATCGATTATAAAGGCAAATCGTATTTGTTCTATCATAACGCTGCATTGCCAGGTGGTGGAGGTTTTACCCGTTCCGTTTGTGTAGATGAGTTTCAGTATAATAAGGATGGGACCATTCCGCGGATAACTCCAACAACCGAAGGTGTAAAACCTGTTGAACATTTAAATCCATTCATCCGCCAGGAAGCGGAAACTATGGCCTGGGAGCAGGGAATTGAAACCGAACGCAGCAACGACGCGGGAGTTTATGTAACCGAAATCAACAATGGCGATTTTATCAAAGTCCGAAGTGTTGATTTAAGAACGGAGCAGGAATATTTCAGGCAAATGTTTCATCTGCATCAGGTGGTTTTATCGAAATACATATGGATAGCCTCGAAGGAGAACTATTGGGATCCTGTGAGGTTAAAAACACAGGAGGCTTCCAAAGTTGGACCACCGTTTCAACTACAGTAAAGAAGACAAAGGGTGTTCACGATATATACTTTGTTTTTAAAGGCAGTCAAGGCGATCTGTTCAATTTCAACTGGTGGAGATTCGATAAATAAAATCTTCCTTAAAGAATAATTAATTAATTGAAATTAACCCTTAACGAGTATTCATTAGATAAAATAAAAAAAAATGTTTAGAAAAAAAGTGTTATTAAGTACGGTCCTTGCTATCTCTTTTCTGGGATGTATAGAAGATGCAGTAGCTCAGACGAATGCTGATAAGCCGAAAGTGGTTAGTGAAAAACTGGAAGAAAAATTCGCAAATGTTTCTTCAAAACTTACCTCCAATAATGCAAATCCTTTATTAGATTTTATATTCACCGCCGACCCAACAGCTGTAGAATACAATGGAAGAATTTATGTGTATGCCACAAATGATCATCAACAGTATGAGAAGGTAGGAAAGGATGGGAAAAATAGTTACGAGCATATCCGTTCACTGGTCATGATGTCTTCCGATGATATGGTCAATTGGACTTATCATGGCCTCATAAATACAGCAAAGCTGGCACCATGGAGTCAGAATTCCTGGGCGCCTTCCATTACATCCAGACTGGAAGCAGATGGTAAGACGCACTTTTATTTGTATTACGCTAATAGCGGTATTGGCACAGCCATGCTTACCGCCACCTCTCCCGTTGGCCCGTGGAGTGACCCATTAGGAAAGAATATAATTGACCGCTCTGTCCCCGGTGTGGATGTTGATGCTCCATTCGATCCCGGAGTTTTGATTGACGACCAAGGTACAGGCTGGCTGACTTTTGGAGGCGGAACGCCTAAAACGAAATATATGCCAGATAATGCCAGAATTGTCAAATTGGGGGCAGATATGATCAGTTTAGCCAGCGATATTGCTAAGATACCCGCTCCTTATTTTAATGAGGCCAGCGACCTTAACTTTATCAATGGAACCTGGGTTTATAGCTATTGTACGAGTTGGGATGAACGCACTGAATGGCCTTATAGCAATATTGCTAAACCAACCGCATGCAACATATCTTATATGACGAGTAAGACACCCTTAAATCAGGATAGTTGGAAGTATCGCGATAATTACTTTAAGAATACCGGTGAGGTTAAAGTGGGGCCTTTTACAAACAATCACACCCACTTGTTCAAGTTTAAAGAGAAATATTATATTACTTACCATGCCATGTATTTACAGGATTATTTTGATACTAAAGGTGGTTTTCGTAATGTGGGTATCGAGCCAATACAGGTGGATGAAGGGAATGGTGTGAATATCCCCATGGTCGACGCAACTTTTAAAGGTCCGGCACAACTTAACCCATTAAATCCATTCGTTCTTCAGCAAGCAGAAACCACTGCAGGTACTTCGGGGCAAGTCCAGTTCGAAGCTGATGGTAATCCGGGCAATATGGTTGCCATAGGAAAAATAGATAAACAATGTCTCATGGTCAGGGGAGCCGATTTTAGCAAACAGATTCCCGCCCAATTCGAAGCCCGGGTGAAAGGAAAAGGTAAAATTGATGTTTATGTAAATAATCTTAAAGGTAAACCTGTTGTTTCCCTCGTATCTGATGGTAACGATTGGACTACGCTCTCAAAGAAAATAGAAATGAAAATAGATAAAGGAGTAGGGAACATCTATTTTGTATTTAGTGGAGAGGGTTTTTTGTTTGATGAATGGAAATTTATTTATTAATCCTGGTTGCTGGTTTATCGATGCTAATTATAATTAAAACCAGGTAAGAATGAAAAAAACAATATCAATATGAAAAATACGATTTACAGGTTATTGATGACGGCCTTAATTATTATGCTTATAGTGCCGTGTTTATACGCACAAAAAGCCACTAACTAATCCCATTATTTATGCAGATGTACCCGACATATCAATAATACGCGTAGGCAATAGCTATTACATGAGCAGTACAACCATGCATATGAATCCGGGTGTGCCCATTATGAAATCGACAGATCTTGTCAATTGGAAAATTATCAACTATGCCTATGATACTTTGGCAGATCTGCCGGCGCTAAATTTGACAGACGGTCAAAACGCATACAGCAAGGGTTCGTGGGCAAGTAGTTTGCGCTATCACAAGGGGATATATTATGTAACCACTTTTGCATACACCACAGGTGAAACCTATATTTTTAAAAAACAAAAGATATAGAAAAAGGAAATTGGGAACGAATTTCTTTTAAGCCAGCGTACCATGACAATTCCTTGTTTTTTGATGATGATGGCAAGGTATATTTAATTCATGGCGCGGAAAGACTAAAAATTGTTGAATTAAATGAGGATCTAAAAGGAGTTAAACCAGGAGTTACGGAGAGGGTTCTCATCGCGAGAATGCCAGCGGACCAACTGGAAAAGAAGTAGGCCTTAGTGCTGAAGGATCTCAATTATTTAAAGTAAAAGGCAAATATTATTTATTTAATATTTGCGCACCACGCGGTGAAATGCGAACTGTAATTATACATAGGGCAGATAATATCAACGGCCCTTGGGAAGGAAAAGTTGGCTTACAGGATAGAGGAATTGCTCAAGGCGGACTGGTCGACACTCCAGATGGACGTTGGTTCTCTTATCTTTTTCGCGATTTTGCCGCTGTTGGCCGCGTTCCTTATCTCGTTCCTGTCAAGTGGGAAGAAGGCTGGCCTGTATTAGGAGAAAATGGTAGAGTCCCGGAACAGCTAGACCTGCCGGCCAGTAAAGGTTTGATTCCGAATTTGGTTGCTTCTGATGAATTCAACCGAAAGAAAGGAGAAGCAGCACTTCCTTTAGTATGGCAATGGAATCATAATTCGGATAATGCGCTGTGGTCTGTAACTGAAAGAAAAGGATTCCTTCGCCTCAAAACAGGAAGAATCGATACTGATTTTCTTCAGGCCAGAAACACACTTACACAACGCACTATTGGTCCAACCAGCTCAGCTTCTGTTGCCCTGGATGTTTCCAAAATGAAAGACGGCGATTTTGCCGGATTCTCAGCTTTCCAAAAAGAGTATGGATCAGTGGGCGTTAAAATTGATGCGGGTCAAAAAGTCGATCGTAATGATCACTACTGATCATGATAAGCCTGTAGAAGTAAAGCGAATTCCATTGGATCAAGATCAAATTTACTTCAGAATCGATTGTGATTTTACTGGTAAGAATGATGAAGCTAATAGCCTTTACGCTCTTAATGGGAAAGATGAAGCTAGTTTCTTTTACAGTCTTGACGGAAAGGTTTGGAAACCAATAGGGCGACCTTTGAAGATGAAATATAGCATTCCGCATTTTATGGGCTATCGTTTTGCTTTGTTTAATTATGCGACTAAAAACATTGGAGGTTATGCAGACTTTGATTACTTCCATATCAATGACAAGTAATAATATAAATGGCGGCTATAGTACAGCTGATATATAAAAAATAAATTAATGGATCATTTCGGAAATATAAAAATTAGAGGACAACAGTACATCTTAGTACTGTTGATACTTACACTACTTACTGCATTTTGCAAAAAAAAGGAGGATGTTCAATCGCTGCTGAGTGTTTCTTTATCTGAAGTAAATGCTTTGTATCCATCCTATAATACATCGCCAAAAGCACCAGATCAAACGGGTATGGGCAGTACAGCTGTTCAGCTGGCTGCGAAAATGCATTTAGGATGGAATATCGGTAATACCATGGAGGCTGAAGGTGGCGAAACGGGCTGGGGTAATCCTCAAATTACCGAA
Organism: Pedobacter sp. NJ-S-72; assembly: GCF_053890575.1. Taxonomy (NCBI): domain Bacteria; kingdom Pseudomonadati; phylum Bacteroidota; class Sphingobacteriia; order Sphingobacteriales; family Sphingobacteriaceae; genus Pedobacter; species Pedobacter sp. NJ-S-72. The sequence continues at coordinate 268,669 of NZ_CM132681.1, forward strand.
TCGTATGTGAAATTTCTAAAACATACGGGTTTTAATGCTGTGCGGCTTCCTTGTGCATGGAACTGGCATCATTTAAGCGACCCCTCAAAAGCGAAAATTGATCCTGCATGGCTTAGCAGAGTAAAACAAGTAGTTCAGTATTGCGTAAATAATGATATGTATGTGCTGCTCAATATCCACTGGGATGGTGGCTGGCTGGATAAGAATATCAACGCACTTAAGAAAGACTCGGTTAATGCCAAGCAAAAAGCGCTTTGGGAACAGATTGCTACAACGATGCGGGATTTTGATGAGCATCTTATGTTTGCCAGTGCAAATGAACCTCCTGCGGAAAATGCAGAACAGATGGCAATCTTGAACAGTTATCACCAGACATTTATTAATGCTGTAAGGTCTACAGGTGGAAAGAACAGTTATCGGGTGCTTGTGGTTCAGGGACCTGGCACTGATTTCGAGAAAACCAACAATTTGATGAATACCCTTCCCACAGATCAGGTTGCCAATCGAATGATGGTTGAAGTGCATAATTACACCCCGTCCCAATTTACAATATTAGAGCAAGATGCAAGCTGGGGCAAAATGTTCTATTACTGGGGGACAGGTCACCACTCTACGATACGATCCAGCCTGACCGTAATGCAACGTGGGGTGAAGAGCGTGAGCACACCAGGCTGTTCGGCTTGATGAAATCCAAATTTATTGATAAAGGCATTCCTGTTATACTAGGAGAATATGGTGCATACAAGAGGGGAAATTCAAAAGATGTTCCTTTAGATCTGAAAGCACATAATGCTTCAGTAGATTACTGGAATAATTATATGACCAGGCAAGCTATTCAATTTGGTCTTAAACCTTTCTTTTGGGATACTGGCGGAGCATTAGACCGTAGAAACAATAAGGTGCTGGATCAGCGCACCATAGACGCTCTTATTGCAGGCCCTAAGTAAATAATAACTAGGGCTATATAGAGATAAAATGCCTATACCTAAAACTATTTGCCCAGTTGTTTTAAACAAATTATTACTCAATTCAAATCAATATTTTATAAACTTAAAAAACAAATTAACATGAAAAAAATCATTCTATTATTTTTTGCTCTACTAACAGGGATGTTAGCCAATGCACAGCAAACTCTGTATGCCGAAAATTTTGAATCAAATGTTACCATCCTTGGTGATGGTCAAATGCATACATTTAAACCATCTGCAAAGGCAGGAACATGGAGTGGTAAAATAGATCTAAAAACTGCTGGCGATGCCAATATAAATTTGCGTCAAGGGTGGGGTGAGCAATATAATTTGAAAATAGAATCTAAAGGTGCTGCTGTTACCATACCTAATATCAATGTAGCTGGTTTTACAAATTTAAACCTGTCTTATGAACTTGTTGTTGAAGATGCAGGAGATGCTGTAGCATCAAAAATTGAAGCAAGTACTGATGGCGGTGCTTCTTGGGTAACTCTACCTACAGTCGCTAGTGGTGGAGGTTGGTCTAAAGAACCAAAATTGGTTGCCTTGCCGTCAGGAAATTATAAAACAATAAGCCTTAGATTAAATCCCAATACAGTGAGTTCTAATGCTATAATGTTTGATAATCTTATAATTACTGGAAAGAAGCTGTAAGCCTGGCGGACGAATCGAATCGAACTCTTCATTGAAATCAAGGGTTGTATAAATTACTCAAAATCATTTGAGATGGTTAAAAAATAAATAATTGAATTTTTTGTATGGAGCCAGCGTGAAAATGCTACTGGCTCCATTTTATACAAGGTTTATTATTTAAATAGTTCTGATAACAACATATGAATAAAATTATAGTAACAATCTTATTGATCCATTTCAGTATTTGTGCAACAGCACAATATCAGATAAACCAGAACGTGAAAGCCCCGGCTTTCTATACGAATCCCATTTTTTCGGGAGATTATCCTGATCCAAGTATATTACGTGATGGAGATAATTATTACATAGTCCATTCTTCTTTTGAATATTACCCAGGTTTATTGATCTGGCAATCCAAAGATTTGATCAACTGGAAGCCGGTAACTCATGCCTTACACAAAAAAGTAGGTTCGGTATATGCGCCCGATTTGGTCAAGTACAAAAATAAGTTCTATATCTATTTCCCGGCAAACGGCACCAATTATGTGGTTACGGCAGATTCGATCAATGGTAAATGGAGTGACCCTATTGACTTGAAAATCGGCAACATTGACCCGGGGCATATTGTAGATGAGCACGGCAAAAGGTATTTATTTTTTAGCAGTGGAGGGTTTGTACCTTTGGCTGACGACGGTCTTTCTATTGTAGGGAGTCAAAAAAGTTCATACAACGGCTGGCCTATACCTAGAAATTGGTCTATTGAGTGTTTTTGTCTGGAAGGCCCTAAGTTGATAAAAAGGGGAGAATACTACTATATTACTGTAGCCGAAGGCGGAACAGCAGGTCCCATAACCGGGCACATGGTCGTATCAGCGCGATCTAAATCGTTATCCGGCCCATGGGAAAATTCTCCTTATAACCCGATTGTCAGAACAACAGAAAAATCTGAAAAATGGAGATCAAAAGGGCATGCGACCATAATTGATGACGTGAAAGGAAACTGGTGGATGGTATTCCACGCCTACGAAAAAGACTTTTATAATAAAGGTCGGCAGACCATGCTTTTACCTATAGAATGGACAAAAGATGGCTGGTATAAAGTGCCGACCGGCACAATAGATAGCCAGCCGATCAGAAAGCCGGATTTGGCCCCTTCTAAAACCAGTTTTAACCTGAACGACAATTTTGTGGGTAATAAATTAAAGTCTCAATGGCAGTTTTTTGAAGAGCTGGATACCAACAGATTTCAAGTGGCTAACAACAGCTTGTCAGTAAAAGCAAAGGGAAATACGATAGGCAATAGTTCTCCTTTATTATGCATTCCTGAAGACCACTCCTACACCATTGATGTTGAGGTATTAATTGAAGGAAAAGCAACTGCCGGGCTGGCTCTTTTTTACAACAGCACTGCATCTTCCGGTATACTCGCCAACAATGAAGATATAGTCGCCGATTTGCGTGGCTGGCGAGCTCTGGCTGAAAAAAATGTAGTTAACAACCATGTGTTCATCCGTCTCAAAAATGTAGAAAACACGGTAGATATGTATTACAGTAAAGATGGTGTGAAATGGAACAAAATTGAAAATTCCTTTGAGGTATCGGGCATGCACCATAATGTACTTAGCGGATTTTTGAGCTTACGCATCGGCCTTTGTTCCATAGGAGAAGGGAATGTGACTTTTAAGAATTTTAAATATAAAGCCATAAAATAGGCATATGCTTATCACATGAGGATATCCTAATATTCAATTTTCAATATGAAACCATCATGATTTTCAAACTCACAAAGTGGAATGAATAAATCATGATAGCTTCATCTCCATTAAAAAACAATTATGTACTGATGAAAAAAAAAATAAAATATATTGGGCTGTTTTTGTTTGTTTGTCAGAAAGTTTTTGGACAATCATTCCTTGACAAGGCGAAGCAGCCCATTGCATTTTTAAATAAAGATGTTGTTTTGTCTGAGTCATGGATAAAGCAGCGGGAGACTGTCAATACAAAGTATATTTATCAGTTTGATACAGATCGGCTACTACACAATTTTAGGATAAATGCCGGAATTGAATCGAAAGCGAAACCGCTTGAAGGTTGGGAGTCGCCTAATGTGGGATTGCGGGGGCATTTTGTAGGTCATTATTTGTCGGCTTGTGCTTTTTTGATTGAGAAAACGGGTGATACTTTGCTTCAAAAACGTGTGAAATATATGGTTGATGTGCTTGAAGAGTGTCAGCAAAAACTTGGTGGCAAATACCTGAGCGCATTCCCCCAAAAAGATTTTGCTGTATTGGAAACACAATTTAGTGGAGTTTGGGCCCCATACTATACCTATCATAAAATTATGCAGGGAATGCTCGATGTTTACCAGCATACAGGAAATAAAAAAAAGCCTATACAATAGTTATTAATATGGCTGCTTATGTAAAAGAGCGTATGGATAGACTTTCGCCTGAAACTATTGAAAAAATGCTATATACTCCTCAGGCAAATCCCGCAAATGAAGTGGGTGGGATGAATGATGTACTACAGAAATTTTTGAAATTTCCAAAGATTCAACTCATTACAGATTGGCTTGTCTTTTTGATCGTAAATGGTTCAGCCAACCATTGTATGAGGGAAAAGATATTTTGTCAGGATTGCATTCTAATACTCATTTGCCTTTGATAATTGGGTTTGCCAAAAGGTATGAAAATACCGGAGACAACTATTATCGTGATGTTGTTTCCCATTTTTGGGATATGCTGGAACATCATCATTGTTATGTGAATGGTTCTAGTAGTGGTCCAAGGCCTATTGCTACAACTCCAACAGCTCAAACTTCAGAACACTGGGGGAAACCAGATTGTTTAAGTACGACTCTTACTGACAAGACATCTGAATCATGCGTTTCACATAATACTCAAAAAATCACAAGTACTTTATTTCGTTGGACTGCCCAACCCGAATATGCCGATGTATATATGAATACGCTTTATAATTCCGTTTTTGCACTACAAAATTCCGAAAATGGATGGAATGTTTATTCTTTGCCATGTTCTCCGAATAAAAAGGGCTTTGCCAGTCCCAGTGAGTTTTTTTGTTGTAACGGAACAACTATAGAAGCGTTTACGAACTTAAATGCTAATATTTATTTTCATAACAATGATAACCTTTGGGTGAATTTGTATATCCCTTCCACTGTAAAATGGAAATCCAAGGGAATTACTTTGTCACAGACGTCCGATTTTCCAGATGATTCTATCGTAAAATTTAACATAACGGCTAATAAAACTACGCCTTTTGCATTGAAATTATTTATCCCATCCTGGGCTGACGAACAAACTCAGGTTTTGGTAAACGGAGAACCAATTACAACTAAAGTAACTCCGATGTCTTATTTTATAATTGATAGAAAGTGGAAAAACGGGGATAAGATAGAAATACGGTTTAACTATCATTTTAATTTAAAAAAAATGCCTGATAATCCAAACGTAGTTGCACTGTTTTATGGACCGATTTTATTAGCATTTCAAGTTAATGAAGAAACAATTTTAAAAGGAAATGTGGTAGATATTTTGAAAAATATTTCTAAACGAGAAAATTCTATGTCATTTTCATTGAAAAATAATGGAAAAGAATATAGGCTTCTGCCTTTTTACAAAGTAACTAATGAGTCGTACGGAGTGTATGCAACTTTGCGAAATGAGTATTAGGGATTTAGCTTGCTATTCCTAATAACGAATAATTAAAAACTAAAATAGAAAAAACTATAATATAAACCTAAATAAAATGAAATATACGCTTACCTTGGTTTTGGCACTTGTTTTTAGTGTTACAAATGCACAAACAGCCCCAAAAAAATATCATCAATGGGCATCAACACCGCCTCTCGGTTGGAACAGCTGGGATTGTTTTGGAACAACAGTTACTGAACAGCAGATAAAAGAGCAGGCAGATGCGATGGCAAAATACCTTTTGCCGAGCGGATACAACTATCTTACAGTGGATATTGAATGGTACGAGCCTGAATCGAAAGGACATGCTTACGACCCGAAAGGCGATACTTACCATGGATGAATATGGTCGCTTAACTCCCGGTCTGAAAAAATTTCCTTCGGCCGCAGATGGAAAAGGGTTCAAGCCTCTTGCAGACTATGTGCACTCCAAAGGACTGAAATTCGGTATTCATATTATGCGCGGAATTCCTCGTCAGGCCGTGGAAAAAAATACGCCGGTATTCGGGACAAACGTAAAAGCTCAGGATATTGCCATTAAAAGCTCTATCTGTGGATGGAATCCTGATATGTACGGCGTTAATGCCAATAGCCCTGAAGGTCAGGCTTACTACAATTCCATTGTGCAGATGTATGCCGACTGGGGAGTGGATTTTATCAAGTGCGACGATATTTCACGCCCATACGATGATGTACAAAAGGCAGAAATAGAGGCTCTTCGTAAAGCAATAGATAAAACCGGGCGTCGTATTCTGTTAAGTTTATCTCCGGGAGCAACGCCGGTTAAAATGGGCGAGCATGTTATGAATCATGCTAATATGTGGCGTATTACCGACGATTTTTGGGATCGATGGGGATTGTTGCAAGGCATGTTTGAGCGAATGGATGCGTGGACACCTTTTCGTGGATCCGGCCATTTTCCAGATGCCGATATGTTACCCATTGGAATTGTTGAATTCAACCGTCCAACTCATTTCACTAAAAACGAACAATATACGCTTATGAGCCTTTGGGCTATTGGTCGTTCGCCACTTATTTTTGGCGGAGATATGACTAAGCTTGACGATTTTACCAAGGAAATACTCACCAATCCCGAAATGCTAAAAGTAAATCAAAACAGCACAAACAACCGTCAGGTATCGCGGGATAAAAACCTAATAGTATGGGCTGCAGACGTACCCAATAGCAAAGATAAGTATGTTGCGCTTTTCAATGCACAAAGCACAGGGGATAACCTTGATTTCAACAACGCTGATTACGCAAGCCCTGTCATCGCAGGCAAGGGCAGCTCCCAAAAAGTAGAGGTTTCAGTAAAAGGCGGAAAGAGACTTGTGTTATTTGTAAAAGACGGAGGCAACGGCATAAATATGGATCATATTGTATGGGGAGAGCCCGTTCTACATGGTCCGAAGGGCGACTTGAAACTGACCGAACTGAAATGGCTCAGCGCAAGTTCTGGTTGGCAAGAAGTACACGTTAATCGCACTGTAGATGATCAGCCCATTGTTATTAATGATAAATCTCTCGAAGGAATTGGCGCACATGCTGAGTCGGTAATTATCTATCAATTGCCTGAAGGTTATGATTCTTTTACAGCAACCGGTTACGTAACACAGGAAGGAGGCTCTGTAGTTTTTGGGGTATTGGTGGATAAAGGAATATTAGATTTCCCCGACAAGTCCAATGTAAAAGTAAACTTTGAAGCTATTAATATAAAAGGCAAAGTAAAAGTACGCGATTTGTGGAGTCACAAAGATCTCGGAACTTTTGATGGAAGTTTTGAGCGTGAATTACCACAACATGGGGCTGGACTGTATCGGATAACTCCTTTGCATTAAGATACGCTGTAAGCGGTATAAAGCTTTCCAAATTATCAAAAAACAATACGATGGATATACTATAAAACCAATGAAAAGAATTTTAGGAACTGTCTTTATTATTTCAATTGCGATTTTTGGCTTAAATGCACAAAATAAAAAAAAGCAGGCTAAATCGAGAAGTGAATCCTATTTACTGCCGGCATTTCCCACAATACCAGTAATATTACCACAAGACAGTATTACAGTTGGTGACTTGAAATCGTTCCCAGAAATGAAATTGAATATTCCCATCGCATCCGGCCCGTTTGAACCAACCTGGGAATCCATAGAGAAGAATTATCCCGGTGAACCAGCATGGCTTCGAGAGGCTAAGTTTGGTATCTGGGTTCACTTTGGACCACAAGCGGCAGGTGAAAGTGGTGACTGGTACGCACGAAATCTTTACATAGAGGGTACGACTGCTTATAAAAATCACCTCAAAAAATATGGTCACCCACCCATCCGAATCCGGATATAAGGAAGTACTTCGTGATTGGAATCCCACAAAGCTTGACCCGACTGCGCTTACAAAAATTTATAAAGCTGCAGGTGCCCGTTTTCTAATGATTCAGGGGGTGCATCACGATAACTACGATATGTGGAATTCAAAATATCAACCATGGAATTCCGTAAATATCGGTCCAAAGCGTGATTTAATTAACGAATGGGCGAAAGCTTGTCGCGCCAATGGAATGCATTATGGCGTAACATTCCACCATGAGTATACCTGGTGGTGGTGGCAAACGGCTTTTGGCAGCGATAAAGATGGTACAAAAAAAGATGTGCTTTATGATGGGAGCCTGACTCTTGCCGATGGTAAAGGTAAATGGTGGGAAGGATACGATCCACGGTTGCTTTACGGTATTAATTTGCTTGAGTACAAGGGGGTAAGCAAAGCTGCACAATCAGGATGGTCACCTCCACCGGCGGGAATATTCACAAATCACCTGGATTACGCAAGGTGGTATGCAACAAAATGGGCATTGCGAATGATGGATGTAGTGCAACATTATGACCCCGATTTCATTTATACAGATGGTTACGTACAGGGCCCTTTTACCGGTGATGGAACCGGAACCGGTCTCAAAGCAGATGCTATGCAAACGGTTATTGCCGATTACTATAACCGTACACTCAAAAAGCATGGTTCAGTAAATACTTTCAGTATCGTGAAATTTCGAAGGAAGACTAACGGCATAGTAAACACAGTGGAATCTGGTGTTCCTGCAGATATCAAAACCGATCAGCCATGGATTGCTGAAACTCCGGTTGGTGACTGGTTTTATGCTCCAGGTTTTACTTACGATTCGGGAATGATGATTCGATATATTATTGAAGCCATTGCCCGCGATGGTAATGCAGCCTTATGTATTTCCATTTTACCTGATGGTTCATTAGACGAAGGAAGTATCAAAATGTTGAAAGAAGTCGGTGTTTGGATGCAACGAAATGGCGAAGCTGTTTACGGTAGTCATGCATGGACCATTCCAGGCGAAGGAGAGCAAATCAACGGCAAGTTAAAAATGCTTCCTAATGGCGGGTTGAATCGTAAACATGCAGAATTCAAATTTGATGCTCAGGACATTCGTTTTACTATTGGTAAGAACGGTGCATTCTACGCATTTTGTATGAACGTACCAGCTCCGGGAGAACAGTTGAAGATCAAATCTCTTGGCACAGATGCGAAGTATTTTAATAAGCCTGTCAAAAATGTGAAGTTGCTTGGATATAAGGGCAAATTGCAATGGAAAATAGAAGGAGATGGTCTGGTTGTCACTTGTCCGGCGAAAATGCCATTTACAACTGCTGTCGTTTTCAAGGTCGAATGAGGACTACAGTAATTTTAAATAAAGGATTTTTTTTTATTATTAAATGTAGTGTTTTAAATAGACCTTAATTATAAATCGGATAAGTTTTGAAATATATTAACGAAACAAAATGAAGGACTTAAGTTCATATAAAAAACAATATATCACACAAAACAACTCGTATTCGTATTTATACTATGTATATGCTTTTTTTCAGGATATGCACAAAATGGAACAGAAAGAAAACAGTTATTTGATTATGATTGGAAATTCTTTTTAGGTGATGCGCCGGAAGCTAAAGCAAATGATTTCAATGATTCAGGTTGGCGTAAACTTGATCTGCCGCACGATTGGAGTATTGAAGGAAAAACTCATCCTAAAAATGCTACAGGCGGAGGTGGCGGATTTTTTCCGTCAGGAATGGGCTGGTATCGAAAAACCTTTAAGGTGCCTGATAGCTGGAAGGCAAAAAAAAACAGCTATTTATTTTGAAGGCGTTTATATGAATTCCGAAGTTTTTATCAACGGAAAATCGCTGGGTGTATATCCTTATGGTTACACATCGTTCAGTTATGACCTTACACCTTATCTGAATTTTGGAGAAGAGAATGTTATTGCTGTTCGGGTGGATAATGGGCAGCAGATGAACAGCCGTTGGTACAGTGGCTCTGGTATTTACCGCCATGTGTGGTTAAATGTTACTGGTGCTGTACATGTTGCACATTGGGGTGTTGACATTTCAACTCCTGAGGTATCTTCAAAAAAGGCCGCTGTACTGGTAAAAACCAAGGTTAAAAATGAAACAGCATCTGCCCAGAGCGTTGTTGTGAAAACCCTTCTTTGGAATAAAAATTCTAAAAATATTGGTAACGGCCAGATGCAGGTTGTACTTCCTGCCAATAGCGAAAAGGAAATCACCCAGACCATAAAAATGTCAGATCCTAAGCTCTGGACACCGGAAACGCCGCATTTGTATCAGGCCCAGATCCAGGTAGTAAAAGACAAAAAAGTGCTGGACGGTACAAAAACCAATTTTGGTATCCGTTCCATAAAATTTACTGCCAAAAATGGGTTTCAATTGAATGGAAAAACAGTGAAAATAAACGGTGGTTGCGTGCATCACGATAATGGCTGCCTGGGCGCTGCTGCTTTTGACCGTGCCGAAGAGCGTAAAATTGAACTTCTTAAGGCTGGTGGATTCAATGCGGTGAGGACTTCCCACAATCCCCCTTCCGAAGCATTTCTTGATGCCTGCGATAAACTGGGCCTGCTGGTAATGGACGAATCTTTCGACTGCTGGAAAATTGGAAAAAACAGTAACGATTACGCAAAATATTTCGATCAATGGTGGAAAAAAGATTTGCAGGCAATGATTTTGAGGGATCGAAACCATCCATCTATCGTTATGTGGAGTATAGGTAACGAAATTGTAGAACGGGGGAAACCCGAGGCTGTTGAAACGGCTAAAATGCTTTTGCAGGAAAAAAAAAAAATAGACACTACAAGGCCAGTAACCTCTGCAGTTGTGAATTTAGACAAATGGGAGAATCTGGATTCTTTGATAGGTGTACACGATATTGCCGGTTATAATTACAACCTGCATACTGCCCCGGACGATCATAAAAGAGTGCCTTCGCGTATCATCGTTCAGACCGAATCTTTTCCTCCTAAAGATGCTTTTAATAATTGGAAACTGGTACAGGAAAATAATTATGTAATCGGGGATTTTGTTTGGACAGCGATGGATTATCTGGGTGAGTCAGGCATAGGTCGTTGGTATTATTCTGGGGATACACCTGGTGAACATTGGGAAAATATTTTTTTTCCATGGCATGGTGCTTATTGTGGTGATATTGACCTGACCGGATGGAGAAAACCCATTTCCCATTACCGGAGCATGTTGTATAACGATAACGAAAAACTCTATATGGCAGTCCGTGAACCAGCCCCGGAACCCTTAGAAATCAAAGAAACCTGGTGGTCAGTTTATCCAACATGGGAAAGTTGGACCTGGCCGGGTTTTGAAGGGAGAACCGTTCAGGTTGAAGTGTATTCCAAATATCCGGAAGTGAGGCTTTACCTTAATAACAAACTGATAGGCGAACAGGCAACAACACGCGAACAACAGTTTAAAGCTACTTTTACTTTCCCTTATACTCCTGGGACTCTCAAAGCAGTTGGCATAGAAAACGGTAAAGAAATCGAATCCTCTGTTCTGCAAACGTCTGGGGGTGCCGTAAAGATTAGTCTAACTGCTGATCGAAAAGAGATTGCAGCGAATGGACAGGACTTGTCCTATGTTACTATAGAATTAACAGACAAGGACGGGATATTCCAACCGAATGCTGTCAACCGTTTGCATTTTAAAATTGATGGACCGGGTGTCATTGCAGGAGTAGATAATGCTGATTTGAAAGACTTCGAACCATATGTAGGCGATACTCGTAAAGCATGGAAGGGTAGAGCTTTAGTAGTGATAAAAAGCAATCATCAGGCTGGTGAAATTAAACTATCAGTAACATCAAATGGACTGGAAGGGAAAAGTATAACTATTAAATCAATACAAAATAATTAATGCATGAAAACATCAATAAGACACATCATTTTTTTTCTGGTTTCTATTTTAAGTTCATTTGTTATACATGCACAGGAGGTAATCTCGCCTAATGGGGGAAAGTAAAAGTTGTTTTAAATTTGTCTGAAAAGAATGCTGTACACAGTCTTTTTTTTAAAGCATTCTATAAACTTGAAAACAATTTTGTAGAAGTATTACCAGATTCTAAACTGGGTATTAATCGTGTCGATGAACAATTTGCAGATAACTTGCGTTTGATTTCAACATCAAAACCTGTTTCAATACACGATAAGTATAAAATGGTTTGTGGCAAACGCCAACTGTGCGAGAATTTAGGTACTGAAAAAACATTCAGTTTTCAAAATTCCAATCGTCAGCCATTGGATATTGTTTTTAGAGTATATAATGATGGTATTGCATTTCGTTATGTTTTCCCAAATCAATCAGACTCAAAAGTTAATATCATAAACGAGGCTACAACGTATGTTTTGCCTGACAGCACATCCCGTTGGATGCAGCCTTACGATCTTTCATATGAAAAATTTTATCCATTGAGCAAAACGGGTCTCGTTACTAATAAAGGCCAGGAATGGGTTTTCCGGCTTTATACAAAGTGAATAACCAGTCAGTTTGGGCGTTGATTTCTGAGGCAGATATAACTGAAAATAATTGTGCAGCAAAGCTAAGCAATATAAAAAATACCAAGGAATATCAGGTCACATACCCTTACGGTCGTGATAATTTTAAGCAGGAAGGAGTCAAGACTGCATTACCCTGGAATTCTCAATGGCATACACTTATCATTGGGAAATTGTCAGATATTGTCGAATCAACTTTGATTACAGATGTAAGCGAACCAAGCCAGCTAAAAAATACTGATTGGATTAAACCGGGTGCAGTTTCGTGGATCTATTGGGCAAACAATCACGGTTCTAAGGATTACAAAAAGATAGTTGAATATGTTGATTTAGCCGTAGAAATGAACTGGCCTTATGTGCTGATCGATTGGGAATGGGATGTGATGGGTAACGGAGGGAATATAACCGATGCGGTAAACTATGCAAAAAGCAAAGGCATAAAAAACCATTGCTGTGGTATAATTAATTCCGGTACGATCTGGCTCGACGCGACACCGAATGACCGTTTACTTACGGCAGAAAAACGTGCCAAAGAATTTTTGTGGCTAAATAAAATTGGTGTGTATGGGATCAAAGTAGATTTTTTTGCTGGTGACCACCAGGATATGATGGTTTATTACATCGATATTTTAAAAGACGCTGCAAAATATCATTTAATGGTGAATTTTCATGGAGCAACAGTTCCCCGTGGATGGTCGCGCACTTATCCCAACCTGATGACAACAGAGGCGGTGTACGGTGCAGAATGGTACAATAATGATCAGGTATTAACTAATAAAGCAGCAGGTCACAATACTACGCTTCCATTTACACGAAATGTAATTGGCTCGATGGATTACACTCCTGTTACCTTTTCAAACTCACAACATTCACATATAACATCTTATGCGCACGAGCTGGCTTTGTCTATAGTATTTGAATCGGGGTTACAGCACTTTGCCGATAGGCCGTTAGCATATGATCTTTTTGCCAGCAGAACCAAAAAACTTTTTGAAACAGGTTCCGACTGCTTGGGACGACACAAAACTAGTCGATGGTTATCCGGGTGAAAAAGTCATTATTACCCGTAAGAAAGGAAATCAATGGTATATCGCCGGATTGAACGGTAAAGATGTAGCTCAGACCTTAATCGTAAAATTTGATTTTCTTGACAAAGGAAACCATAGTTTTCAGGTTATCAAAGACGGGAAGGATGATAAATTTTTTTTTCTTCAGAAATAATAAAAGTAAAAAAAGGAAATACATTAAAGATTGAATGTCTTCCAAGAGGAGGGTTCGCTGGTGTGATCAGAAAGAATAGTCATGAGATTTAAATATTAGAAATTGAATCAATCAAAAAAAAAATAGTATCAAAAGTAAAAGGACTGATTATTTTATCTTTAGTCCTTTTAGTTGATTTAGCAAATGCCCAAACGGCAATGATTAATTCCCAATCCAGGATGGGCGTTAGTTTAAATGGATCGTGGAAAGTTTTGGTTGACCCGGTAAATATTGGCGGTTGGAAAAAATTTTGGATAGAACCTAAACCACAAAAGAAGACTGATTTTTTTGAGTATTCATTTAATGGTGCACCAGAATTGAATGTACCGGGAGATTTTAATTCCCAGATGCGCGAACTCTCTTTTTATGAAGGTTCGGTTTGGTATAAAAAGCAGTTCAATGTTTCTAAGAAAAAAGATGCTCGACTCTTTCTTTATTTTGCTGCTGTCAATTATTTCTCAGACGTATATTTGAATGGAGAAAAACTTGGAAGCCACGAAGGTGGCTTTACGCCTTTTCAATTTGAAATTACAGACAAAGTGAAAGAAAAGGATAATTCACTAATCGTAAAAGTTGATAATAGCCGTTTAGAGAATGGTATTCCTGGGAGAGGTTATGACTGGCTGAATTATGGGGGTATTACGCGCGATGTAAATATTATTGAAACGCACAGTACTTACATAGACGACTACTTTATTCAATTAAAAAAAAAGGTAGTTTGAACAATGTACTCGGATGGGTTCAGCTAAATGGGGTGAAAACGGAACAAAAAATTAAAATAAAACTCCCCGAATTAAATGTCGTTTACAAAACCAGAACTGACAAAAGGGGCTTTGCAAAGATTGAGTTTTCTTCTCATTTTAAGTTATGGTCACCTGAAAATCCTAAGCTTTACAAAGTTATTGTTGAAAGTGAAACCGACTCTATTGTTGATGAAATTGGTTTTAGGTGCATTGAAGTCAAAGGAGGTGGAGTCTTACTTAATAAAAAACCTGTTTTTATTAAGGCGGTAAATATTCATGAAGAAAATCCAATGAAAAAGTCCAGAGCATATTCATAGGAAGAAGCCAGGTTATTGTTGAGTTCTGCAAAAGAATTGGGTTGTAATCTGGTTAGGTTAGCGCATTATCCACACAACGAAAACATAATTAAGGAAGCTGAAAAAATGGGATTAATGGTATGGAGTGAGCTCCCGGTATATCAGCAGCTATTCAATTTTCAGATAGTCTTGTTCTAAAAAAGATGGAGACAATGTTGAAAGAAATGATTCGCAGGGATAAAAACCGCTCTGGGGTTGTTGTCTGGAATCTTTCTAATGAGACTTATCCGGGTACTCCAAATAGGAATAAAGCACTTATTGATTTGACTGAAAAATGCAAAGCAATTGATTCTACAAGATTGGTGACTCATGTTATAAATACGCAAAACTATGACAATAACTCTTTTAAGGTATCGGATACACTGTATAACTATTCAGATTTAATTGCTATTAACGAATACATAGGTTGGTATGTTCCCTGGCAGGGGGAACCTTCGGAAGCGACATGGAAAATAAACTTCCCTAACAAACCTGTGTTTATCTCCGAATTCGGAGGCGAAGCCCTGTACGGGAGTAAGCATGGCCCAACTGATGAAGCTTCTTCTTGGTCTGAAGAATATCAGGAACAGATTTATAAGGATCAAATAGAAATGTTTAAGACCATTCCTATTGAGAGCGGTGTTTGTCCGTGGATATTATATGATTACAGATCATTAACCAGAATGCATCCTGTATATCAGAATGGATATAACCGAAAAGGACTAATATCTGATAAAGGAGAAAAAAAGAAAGCCTGGTATATCATGCAGGAATATTATGAAAATAAGCGTAAACCCATCAAAAGAAAACAATTTGAAATACAAAATAATTAGTAAAGTGAAAAAATCAATAGCCCTTTTAGCAGTAATGATACTTCTGTCATTATCTAATGTCCAATCGCAGGAGATCAATCGTTTCTTTCCTGAAAAAGATCTGATTACGACGGGAATATACTATTATCCCGAACACTGGAAGGAAAACCAGTGGGAGCGCGATATTAAGAAAATTTCTGATATGGGTTACGAATTTGTACACCTTGCTGAATTTGCCTGGTTCAAAATGGAACCAGAAGAAGGACGGTATGACTTTACCTGGCTTGACAAGGTGGTGAGTCTTTGTGTTAAATATAAACTTTAAAGTATTGATGTGCACACCATCGGCAACTACACCAGCCTGGATGCGGGTAAATTATCCTGAAACCTTTATCATGGATGGCAATTATATCCGGGCCGAGCACGGCACGCGGGGATTAGCTTCAATTGTAAATCAGAAATACCGGCTATTTGTTGAAAAAATAGTAACCGAAATGGCCAAACGTTATGGGCAGAATAAAGAGGTGATCGGATGGCAACTGGATAATGAACCCGATGCCAAACCAGATTATAGCCCATCATCGCAGCAAGCTTTCAGGCTATGGCTAAAAAACAAGTACAAAACTATTGATGCATTAAATGATGCCTGGGGGACGGCTTTCTGGAGCCAGTGGTACAACAACTTCGACCAGGTGATGATCCACAATACCAACCTGGTGGGCTGGTGGGGAAATAACCCCCATGCTTTACTCGATTTTAAACGCTATTGTGCAGATGCCCAGGCGGAGTTTCTTGATTTTCAGGCAGGCACTTTGCGCAACTACATTTCAAAACAACAATATATTACCACCAATTATACGGCAGTTTCTCCTGGTTCTGACCCTCGTCGTACCAAAAAGCTCGACTTTGCAGCATATACAGCCTATCCTAATGGTGGCAGCGATAACCTTGGTGAACTGGGGTTCAGGTTAGGAGATAGTAAGGTGATCCTTTTTGCTTCAGAATACTTTAAGCACTTGGGAGGCGTATCAGGTGTGATGGAAATTCAACCCGGGCCAGTAAACTGGGGAAGTTATAACCCTCTTCTTTTACCTGGAACAGTACGCATGTGGTTGTATCACACATTTGCTGCAGGTGGGAAACTTGCCTGTTCTTACCGGTTCCGGCAGATTTTATATAGTGCTGAACAATACCACGCAGGCGTTATACAAACTGATGGGGTAACGCCTTCACCTGGGGGTGAAGATTATATGCAATTTATAAAGGAAATAAAAGAACTGCGGAAGCAATACAGACCAGGTATTAAGGTGCCGGAAAAACTAGCAGCACGCTCAACTGCCATTCTTTGGAACCTGGAAAATTACTGGACTATAAACAGGCAAAAGCAGACCATGCAGTGGGATACCTGGAATTACCCGGTTAAGTTCATGGAAATAGCGAAGTCTTTGGGAGCCCCCGTTGATGTCATATCTGAAGCCGGTGATTTGTCGAAATATAAAGTGGTTATTGTTCCTGCTTACGAAATGGTGGATTCTGCCTTAATAAAGAAATGGAACAATTATGTGGCCGGCGGCGGCCATTTAGTCATTACCTGTCGCACGGCGACCAAAGATCGTATGGGGCATTTCTGGGAGGGTAAACTGGCAGCCCCAATTTCTAGGCTTATCGGCGCTCAGGTTAGTGCAACAGATATGCTTTCAGCTTATGCAAAAGGTGATATACAAATGAAAGCAAAACATTATAGTTGGAACAACTGGGCAGATTTGCTAATGCCAGATCAAAATACAGAAATCCTTGCTACCTATGAAAACCAATTCTACAAGGGAAAAGCTGCGGTTGTAAAACACAAAATTGGTAAAGGATCTGTAACCTATATAGGCGTTGATACTGACGATTCAAACCTGGAGAAGGATGTATTACGTGGCATTTATGTCGGGTCCGGGGCAACTACGGAGGATTATCCGAAAGGTATTTATGTTTATTGGAGAGATGGCTTTTATATGGCCGTAAATTATTCTTCGGCCGACTATACCATGAATATTCCTGGCACGTCTAAAGTTCTTATAGGGGAAAAAACATTGAAACCTGCGGGAGTATTGGTTTGGTGTGAGTAAATATTCAGATTTAATTGTAGTTTAGATATATGTTTCGGTTTATAGCTCTGATCAGCGCATTCTTACTGTGCAACTCTCTTTTTGCGCAAAAAAATGTATACCAGTTTTCTCATCTGGATATTTCTAACGGCTTATCAGACAATCAGGTAAATGCGATATTTAAAGATAGTAAAGGGTTTATGTGGTTTGGTACTATGGCTGGCCTGAACCGGTATGATGGACACGAATTCAAAGTATTCAAACACAGTTCAAAAGACAGTTCAAGTGTACAAGATGGTATTACAGATATATTTGAGGGCCCAGGGAAACAGTTATGGATTATTTCCAATGGCGGTTTCAGCATTTACAATCCATCTACTGAAAATTTTGAACGGTTTCAGGATAAACACTTTAAAAAGTATAAACTTCCTGGTGGATACCTCAAGGCGATAAACACCGATAATAAGGGCAGGTTCTATTTTTACATAGAAAATCAAGGTATTTTTTGTTATGATTCAAAAAGCAAGACGACAATAAAATATGTTCATAAAAGTGATGTGCCAAATTCTCTCTACTCAGACCAGATCAGCGATTTTATCGATGATCTGAAAGGTAATTTATGGGTTATTTATACCGACGGTGTCATTGACAAACTTAACTTAAGAAACCGGAGTGTAACAAAAAGGTACCTTGCAGTAAAGAAAGGACTGGGTGGGCAGGTCAATTCCTTTAATCTCAATTACGACTCTGAAGGCAATATTTTTATCTATAGCAGGGGTAATCCGTTTGGCCTGTATTGCCTTAGTGTATCAAACGACAGGTTCACTTATTTTGGGAAAAAGCAGGATCATTCTGGATTAAGCTCGAATAATGTAAGCCGGATAATCGAGGGCGAGGATGGAAATATCTGGATAGGGACCGATCATGGCGGAATTAATATTTTAGACAAGCAAACCCACCGATTCACTTATATCTTAAGTAAAGAAAATGACGTGAGGGGATTAAGTGACAATAGCATAGGGGCTTTATATAAAGACAATAACGGAATAGTCTGGGCTGGAACCTACAAAAGAGGGATTTGTTATTACCATAAAAGTATTTATAAGTTTCCGTTAAATCAGTCCCTGACTGGGAAAAATGTCCTAAATGAAGATGTTAATTCTTTTGCAGAAGATAGCAAAGGGAATTTGTGGATCGGAACAAATGGGACAGGTCTGTTGTATTTAAACAGAACCACCGGCGAAATCAAAAGGTACCGTAATAATCCCGCCAGCAGTAATTCTTTAAGCAGTGATATTGTGATAAGCCTTAAGATCGATCGTTCAGGCGTTTTATGGATCGGTACTTATTTGGGTGGACTTGATTGTTTTGACGGAAAGAAGTTTACAAATTTTAAGCACACCACGGATCCCTCGAGTATTTCAGATAACCGGATTTATGCTTTGTTGGAAGATGCTTCCAATCGGCTCTGGATTGCCACTTTAACCGGCGGGCTGGATCTGCTGGACCGGGGTAACGGAAAATTTAAACACTTTAATCCTTCAGTTAAAAATACGTTAAATGCTTATGTGGTTAGTTGCCTGTATGAAGATAGGAACAAGAATATCTTGGTGGGCACTACAGCTGGAGTTAGTATCCTGGATGGAAAAACCTCCAGGTTCAGACACTTAAAGAATAACAGTAAGGATACCAATTCGCTGTTACAAGGTGTTGTAACTTCAATCACTGAAGATAGCAGGGGGGGTGGATCTGGATAGGTACCAGAGAAGGGGTGAGCATATATAATCCTGTAACTGGAAAGTTTACTAATTTAAGCGAAGAGGTCGGTTTGCCGGAAAACACAGTGCTGGCACTTATCGAAGATGAGGATCGTAATATCTGGTACAGTTCTCTTAAAGGGCTTTATAAAATAACTGTAATTGCCACAGGGAAAACCTATAAATTCAGATATAGTAAATACAATAAATCCGATGGGCTGCAGAATACGCAGTTCAATGTCAATGCCGCAGGTAAGACAAAATCTGGTGAACTGATTTTTGGAGGGCCGAACGGGTTCAATATTTTCAGGTCGGGGCAGATCAAGAACAGCCAGTTTCCCTCAGCATTGGTAATGACCGATCTAGAGGTATTTTACCATAAGGTAAGTGTTGGCGAGAAAATAAATGGACTTATTATTTTGCCCGAAACCATAACTGCGCTCAAGAATTTAAGCCTGAGCTACAAAGAGAATATTTTTTCAGTTCAATTTGCATTGCTCAACTATTTTAATCCCCAAAAAGTAATCTATAAATACAGTTTAGAAGGATTCGATAAACGTTGGCTTACAGTTCCTTCAGAAAGCCGTAAAGCTACTTTTACAAATCTTGATCCTGGCAAATATATACTCCATATAAGGGCTTTTAATGAAAATGACTCTGTACTTTTAGCCGAGTCACAATTGAAAATCACCATTTTGCCTCCGTTCTGGCGTACAACCTGGGCATACATCGGATATATTTTAGCATTTGGTTTTCTATTGTTGTTTATCCGGAGCAGGGGGATCAATAAATTAAGACGGGAGTTTGCTCTGGTGCAGGAAAGAATTCAGACCAGGCAATTACGCGAGCAGGACCGCAAGGAAGCTGAAAGGCTCCGGGAGCTTGATCTGTTAAAAATTAAATTTTTAACCAATCTGAGCCATGAATTTAGGACACCCATTTCTTTAATCCTGGCACCCGTAGATACACTTTTGACCGAAACCATGGAGAAGAACCGGCATGGGCAGTTGACCATGATCAAAAGAAATGCGCGGCGATTATTGAACCTGGTAAACCAGCTGCTTGATTTTCGTAAAATGGAGGAGCATGAACTGCGCCTGAATAATAGCGATGGCGAGATTATCTCCTTTATTAAAGATGCAACCGACTCTTTTTATGATCTGGCAGAACGGAAACAGATAAAACTAACTTTTGAAAGCAGCATTGCAAATTTATATGTGTCTTACGATCAGGATAAGGTAGAGCGGATATTGTTCAATTTACTGTCGAATGCATTTAAATTTACACCGTCAGGAGGAACAGTAAATGTTGAATTACACAAGCTACAGGAACAAACAGAAGATAGCAGAGTCTTATTAGAGTTAAAAGTAATAGACTCGGGAATTGGCATTCCAAAAGACAAACAGGAAAAAATCTTTGAGCGGTTTTTTCAAAATGAAACTTCCTCCTCCATCCTTAACCAGGGATCGGGATTGGACTTTCTATCACCAAAGAGTTTGTGAAAATGCAGGGAGGCGAAATAACGGTGGAAAGCGAGTCCGGTCTGGGCAGTTGTTTCACAGTACACCTAAATCTTGCGCTCACTGCACTTCCTGGGCAGGGGCAAAACGATCCTGGGGACACTGATCTGCAAAATGCAGGATCAAATGAAAAAAGTGAGGAAAAAAAAAAAAACTGGTGATAAAGATAAGCACATGCGGGACGCACCTGTTATTTTATTGGTTGAGGATAACGAGGATTTTAGATTTTATCTTAAAGATAACCTACGAGTTTTTTATAAGATCGTGGAGGCTTCGAATGGCAAGGAGGGGTGGCAAAAGGCTCTTGCACTTCACCCGAATCTGATTGTTTCCGATATCAGCATGCCCGAAATGAATGGTAAGGAATTGTGTGAGAAACTAAAATCAGACGAAAGGACCAAGCATATCCCCGTTATTTTGTTGACGGCATTAGCTGCCGAAGAAGAACAAGTTAAAGGGGTTGAGAGACCGGAGCGAATGATTATATGACGAAGCCGTTTAATTTTGAGATTTTACACTCAAAAATCAAAAACCTGCTCACGCTCGATAAAACGTTTAAAAGAATTTATTCCAGGCAAATTGGTATTGCCTCGCCAGAACTGAAAATCGAGTCAGATGATGTTAAATTCCTCAATACAACATTGCTTTACATAGAAGAGAATCTTCACAACCCTCAGTTATCTGTGGAAGATCTGAGTAAACGATTGGTTATGAGTAGAGTATCTTTGTACAAAAAGTGTTTAAAGGTGACAGGGAAAACCCCGGTGGACTTTATCAGATCAGTTAAGCTCGAAAAAGCCGCAGTGTTGTTAGAAAAAAGCAATAAAACGATTTCTGAGATATGCTATATGGTGGGTTTTAGCACCCCGAATTATTTTGCCAAAGCTTTTAAAACAAAGTATCATGTACTTCCTTCTGAGTACATAGTAGAAAAAAGAAATTCCAATTAAAACAATGGTTAATCTGTCTCCAGGTTAACATTTCTTCTTACAAATTTAACATTACTGCTCTGTGGTCGAAATGTGTTAGCGTAGTTTTGCATCGTAAAACCGGGAAACTATATTCTAACCATTTAAATACCTTTTCTTCGTTATGAAACGAATTTCTTCTTTTATTGTATTGTTGCTTGTCGTACAGAAACTATTCGCAGCTAATGTTGTTGAAACACTGCCGAACGGCATGAAGGTCCACCCCAAAGCCGGAGCTGCCAAAACCATTGAAATAAACGTGATCAACAGCAGGATTATCAGGGTGCAGGCTTCGCCCGAAAGTATGATCCCTCAGGTGGCGAGCCTTTGTGTGGTACCCGGATTAGCTCCTACAGTACCTTTTAAGGTAACAGGCAATGCAGAATCTGCACAACTCTCGACTAAGGAACTGACAGTGAAGGTTTCGCTTCTCACAGGCAAAATTTCATTTACAGACAAGTCAGGAAAAGCCATACTTCAGGAAGAGAAAAGAAGTTTTAGTCCTTTTGTTGTTGAAAACGATAAAGGATATACTATGCAACAGGTTTTTTCAGGTACACCTGGCGAGGCTATCTATGGGCTTGGGCAGCATCAATCCGATGACTTTAATTATAAACATAAAAGTGAAGACCTTTTCCAATACAATACAAAAGTGTCTGTGCCATTCATTATGTCTACAAAAAAAATTATGGGATATTATGGGACAACTATTCGCAGAGTAAATATGGGGATCCCCGTGATTACAAAGACCTAAATCAGTTTACTCTTTTTGACAAGAATGGTAAGGAAGGTTTTCTTACAGCCACTTACAATCAAAAAAATAATGCTCCCATTATCCGTCGAGAGTCCGCAATTGATTATGAGAATCTAACAACCGTGAAAAAATTTCCCTCGGACTTTAATTTTAACGATGGTTCTGTGGTTTGGGAAGGGGCCATCCTTGCTAAGCAAACTGATATTTACAAGTTTAGCCTCTACTATGCAGGATATACCAAAGTGTGGCTTAACGATTCATTGGTGGTTCCAGAACGCTGGAGAACTTCCTGGAATCCGAACACGTACAGGTTTTCGTTTCCGCTAACAAAGGGGAAACGCACCAAAATAAGACTGGAGTGGAAGCCCGATGGGGGCGTTTCCTATGTCGGACTTAAAGCACTTTCTTCATCTCCATTGGAGAAAAATGGTAACATATCCTTTTGGTCAGAAATGGGCGATAAAATGGATTATTATTTTGTTGCTGGTAAGGATATGGATGATGTGATCAGTGGTTACCGGACGCTGACTGGAAAGGCGAGTATTATGCCAAAATGGGCTATGGGTTTTTGGCAGAGCCGGGAGCGTTATAAAACACAGGACGAGCTGTTAAACGTGGTGAGCGAATATCGGAAACGTAAGATTCCACTTGACAATATTGTACTTGATTGGAACTATTGGCCTGAATCTGCCTGGGGAAGTCACCAGTTTGACTTGAAAAGGTTTCCGGATGCGAAAGGGATGGTAGATTCGGTACACAAACAGGATGCAAATATCATGATATCGGTGTGGCCTAAATTCTATGTTACAACTGACCATTTTAAACAGTTTAGACAAAAAGGATGGATGTATATGCAAGCGGTGCAAGACAGTGTCCGCGATTGGATCGGACCTGGTTACGTAGGATCTTTCTACGACGCCTATAACCCTGATGCCCAAAAGCTCTTTTGGAAACAGATGAATGAAAACCTGTATGTGAAGGGTTTCGATGCCTGGTGGATGGACGCTTCCGAGCCCAACATCAGGGATTGCACAGATATGGAATACCGGAAGAAACTGTGCGGTCCCACCGCTCTTGGATCTTCTTATAAATACTTTAATGCCTATGCGCTGATGAACGCCAAAGCTATCTATAACGGACAGCGTGAAACGGACAACAATAAGCGGGTATTTCTGTTGACACGGTCAGGTTTTTCCGGATTGCAAAGGTATTCCACTGCTACCTGGAGCGGCGATATCGCATCAAGGTGGGAAGACCTAAAGGCACAGATCCCGGCGGGACTTAACTTTGCTATGTCGGGTATTCCATTCTGGACGATGGATATCGGCGGGTTTTGTGTAGAGAAACGTTACTCAGATGGCCAGCTTGTCTTTGACCAGACAGGCAAGGAAAATACAGATCTAAATGAATGGCGTGAACTGAATTTACGGTGGTTCCAGTTTGGGGCATTCTGTCCGCTGTTCCGCAGTCACGGCCAGTTTCCTTATCGTGAAATCTATAACCTGGCACCAGAAGGCCACCCAGTTTACAAAAGCCTTGTTTATTACGATGAACTGCGTTACCGCCTGATGCCCTACATCTATTCTTTGGCCGGAATGGCGTATCATAAGGATTATACACTGATGAGATCGCTTGCAATGGATTATACCGCTGATAAACACACCTACAGCATAAGCGATCAATTCCTTTTGGGTTCAGGCTTAATGGTTTGTCCCGTTTATAGTTATAAAGCCCGTAGCCGGCCGGGAAGTCTATTTTCCTACCGGAAGCAGTTGGTATGATTTCTATACCGGCAAAAAGATCGAAGGTGGACAAAGGATAAATGTAGAAGCGCCGCTTGAACATATTCCTGTTTTTGTTCCTTCAGGTACCATTTTACCAGTTGGAGAGGTTATGCAATATACTTCTGAAAAGAAAGCTGATGACATTGAGATACGAGTTTACCAGGGTAAAGATGGCAAGTTCAGCTTATATGAAGACGAAGGCACCAACTACAATTACGAAAAGGGTGCTTCTTCCACCATCAATTTTGAATACAACAATACCGATGGAACGCTTGCCATCAGCAGTCGCAAGGGCAGTTACGAGGGGATGTTAACCAATCGGATTTTCCGGATTGTTGCTATTGGTAAAACCACTGCATCAGCTAAAATTGTCCAGTACAGCGGTTCCAGGACAGTTGTGAAAATTTGATAATCAATTTGATAAATAAAATCATAGACAGAAGAATAAAAAATTAATGAATGAAATCAATAATTTTAATTATAGCAGCAGCAGGGGCATCGTTAATGGTTAGTGCTCAACAGAAACAACAGGTTTATCTTGATGTAAACAAACCCATTGAAGAGCGGGTGGAAAATGCACTTTCAGTAATGACTACGGAAGAAAAGGTATCCCTTTGTTATGCACAGTCTAAGTTCAGTTCAAAAGGTGTTCCGCGTTTGGGAATTCCTGAAGTTTGGATGGATGACGGACCACACGGCATTCGTGAGGAAGCTCTTTGGGATGAATGGAGCGGGGCCAACTGGACAAGTGATTCTTGTACGGCTTTTCCAGCACTTACCTGCCTGTCAGCTACATTCAATCCTAAACTGTCCTTGCTTTATGGTAAATCAATTGGAGAAGAAGCCCGGTATCGGAATAAAACCGTATTGCTCGGACCGGGAGTGAACATTTATCGTACCCCCTTGAACGGTCGAAATTTCGAATATATGGGTGAGGATCCCTATCTCAGTTCCCGGATGGTGGTGCCTTATATTCAGGGCGTTCAATCTGAAGGAGTAGCTGCCTGCGTAAAACATTTTGCACTGAACAACCAGGAAGAGTGGCGTGGACATATCAATGTCAATCTTAGTGACCGTGCATTGTACGAAATCTATTTGCCGGCATTCAAGGCAGCTGTTCAGGAAGGGAAAGCATGGTCTATCATGGGGGCTTATAACCAATTGAGAGGTGAGCATTGTTGTCATAGCGACCTGCTTTTGAACAAAATTCTGAAAGGTGGTTGGAAATTTGACGGGGTTGTTATTAGCGACTGGGGCGGCGTTCACAATACAGATCAGGCCGTAAAGAACGGTCTGGATCTCGAAATGGGTACGTATACCAATGGTTTAACCACTAAAGGAAATTTCCCATACTCAGAATACTATCTGGCCAATCCGTTCCTTAAAGGAATTAAAGAAGGAAAGTATGACGTGGCTTTGCTTAACAACAAGGCCCGTCGGATACTCCGCTTAATTTTTCGGACCACCATGAGTGCCGATAGGCCTTTTGGCCGGTTCGTTTCTCCTGAACACAGTGAGGCTGCCCGTAAAATTGCGCAGGAAGGAATTGTACTGTTGAAGAATGAGAATCAATTTTTTCCTGTTCCAGCAGGTAAATTTAAAAAAATTGCTGTCATAGGAGAAAATGCAAGTCGTAGCCTGGTCGTAGGTGGAGGGTCATCCTCACTCAAGGTGGCTTATGAAAATTCGCCATTGGAGGGATTGATCTCAAAATATGGGAAAGATCATATTGTCTATAGTCTTGGCTATGCTTCCGGGCCGTCAGTATATGGACGTGAAGAGCCATCCAAGCTAAATGCTGATTCGTTAACAGCTGCTGCCATCGAAGCTGCAAAGAATGCTGATATCGTATTTTTTATTGGTGGACTGAACAAAAATCACTTTCAGGATTGTGAAGGCGGCGACCGCCGTTCGTTAGACCTTCCTTTTGGCCAGGATAAGCTGATTGATGCGTTGCTGAAAGTAAATAAAAAAACACTGCTATAGTGCTGCTTAGTGGCAATGCGGTGTCCATGCCTTGGATAAATAAAGTGCCTGGGATTGTGCAGGGTTGGTATCTCGGCTCTGAAGCCGGGAATGCATTGGCCGATGTCATTTCGGGTGACGTGAATCCATCAGGTAAACTTCCGTTCTCTTTTCCCAAGAAATTGGAAGATAATGCTGCACATTTCTACGGCAAAATATCCTATCCTGGAGATAGTGTTAACCAATATTACAAGGAAGATATACTCGTAGGGTATCGCTGGTTTGATACTAAAAAAATAACGCCTCAATACGCGTTTGGATTTGGGCTTTCCTATACTAGCTTTGCTTTAGGGCCGCTTTCTACTGATAGATCGACTTATAGTAAGGACGATCTCATCAGGGTCAAATTTACAGTGAAGAATACAGGTCTGCGCTATGGGGCCGAAGTGGCCCAATTGTATGTGCATGATCCTGTATCTACTGTAATGCGCCCGGTTAAAGAACTTAACTTAAAGCATTTGAAAAGGTATTCCTTCAACCTGGAGAAACCAAAATTCTTGAACTGAACGTAAAGATTGCAGATTTTGCTTTTTATGATGAGCAGAAAAAGGATTGGAATGTTGAGGCAGGAGACTTTATACTGCAACTTGGAAATTCATCAGGTCATATTTCCCAAAAACTGAAAATAAAGGTTGAATAGCATTACAAGGAAATTGAAAATTGACGGTCAAAGATATAGATTTAGCAGTGCTGCCTAGCTCATCTCTGGGTATTTCACGGGAAGAGGCTGTTGAGATAACACCACGCTTCCATTTAACCGCAATAAAGGAATTAAATAGTTATCAATGAAGAAGAATATATTATTTACAATATATCACATAAAATGAAGAAAAAAATATTCGTAAGCATTATGGCCTTTTGCATTTCGGTAGGTGTACAGGCACAACAAAAAACTGGTCACCCTGAATTGGTGAAATTTAGTCCCACCGATGAATCTTTAAAGCAGTATAGATATCCGGATTGGTTCCGTGATGCCAAATTTGGTATTTGGTCACATTGGGGGCCTCAGGCAGTTCCAAGGCAGGGTGATTGGTATGCCAGGAGTATGTATATACAGGGTAGTGACCAGAATAAATATCATGTAGCCAATTATGGAGCGCCATCCAAATTTGGGTATAAGGATATTATTCCGCTGTGGAAAGCAGAAAAATGGAACCCTGAACAGTTGATGGCCCTTTATAAGAAAGCAGGTGCCAAATATTTTGTAAGCATGGGCTCGCATCATGATATGTTCTTTTTGTGGAATTCTAAGATCCATAAATGGAACTCGGTAAATATGGGGCCACATAAGGATGTTGTCGGCTTATGGCAGAAAGCAGCAAAAAAAGAAGGTCTCCGTTTCGGCGTTTCTGAGCACTTGGCTGCCAGTTTCAATTGGTTCCAGCCCAGTCATGGGTCAGATAAAACCGGACAGTTTGCCAATGTTCCGTACGATGGCCATGATCCACAATATTCAGATCTGTATCATCTGCCTGCCGATTCAAGCAATATAAAGGAATGGCTTACCAACAATCCGGCATGGCATAAGCAATGGTTAGAGAATGTGACCGAACTCATCGATAACTATCATCCCGACCTGCTTTACTCAGACAGTAAACTTCCTTTTGAAGATTATGGCCGTAAAATGGTTGCACATTATTACAATCAGGATTTAATTAAAAACAAAGGTAAACTGGAAGCCGTTTACACTCCTAAAGAACCTTCCGGTGGCAAGTGGGCGCAGGACGTAGAACGTGGCGTACTGGATTCAATCAGTCCTTTTCCATGGCAGACAGATACATCAATAGGAGACTGGTATTATAGAACAGGGCAAAAATACAAAAGTGCAAACGAAATTGCCCAGCTTTTAATAGATGTGGTGAGTAAAAACGGCAACCTGCTGATCAATGTTGTACAGACCCCGGAAGGTGACCTGGAACCCGATGTGATCAAAATAGTAACGGAAATAATAGAGAATGGACTAAATTGTACGGCGAAGGGATTTACGCTACAAGGCCATGGAAAGTTTATGGCGAGGGGCCCTCTACCATTAAATCAAACCAGAAAAAAGGCGATTTTGGAGGATTAACAGATACCCGAGGATATGAGTCTACAGATATCCGTTACACCACTAAGGGCCGTGATCTTTTTGCATTCTGCTTAAACGTTCCCCAGGGAGATATAAAGATGGAATTATTAGGGCGTAAGTCTAAATACTTAGATAAACCGATTAGCTCGGTTACGCTTCTGGGTAGTAAGGAAAAACTAAACTGGACACAGGACGACGGTTCTCTTGTGATAAAGAAGCCTGTAAATTATCCGGACTGGTCGGTAACTGGGTTTAAAATAGAATTTAAAAAATAACAGTCTAACACTTGATCTTATCCCCCTCAATTACCCACAAATCGAACCATAGTAAATGAATACGCTGGCAGGTTTATTTTGCTCCCCTTTTTTAAGGTGGTGAGATCGATTGTTTGGGTCACGGTTTTATCGGTGGGTTTGCCAACCAATGTTGTTTTTGTTGCTACTATACCATCAATTTTAACTTCACCTAAATCAATGGTTGTATTCACAGAAACAGGTAACAGGTTCACCATTTTTATAATAATGCTATTTGTTTCGCTGTCTTTCACAATGGAATAAGCAATCCGTTTGCGTACTTTTTCTGACTGATCTGTTAAAATCAGATCTGCAGGAATGTATTGATCTCCAGCGTTCTGACCATAGATCTTCTGCACATAATAGCCGGGCGTCGGTTTAACTTCGTCATTATTGAAGTAGATAAGATCCGGATTCCATTGCGTATGACCTTCCTTTGCAATAAGAGGTGCGTAGGAAGCCATGCTTACTACATCGCCGTTGCGCTCCAAGGAAGTTATATATAGGGCCTCCGAAAGTGATGTCTCCCAGTTCGTTCTATTACCACCAGGCAAACTTGCCGCATACTCGCCCAAATAAACCTGGATTTGCTCCGCTCGATCATATTGATCATAAAAATCCTGATTATTGATGAACCAACCGGGCGACTGATAATAATGTTCATCTAGTATTGGCACTTTTAAATCCGATCCGATCTTCCAACCTTCTTCATAATCTGTACCTTCAAAAAATGGTCCTGCCGAGCCAATCACCGTAATTTCTGGATGGGCTTTTTGTAGGGCTTTATAGATCATGGTAAATCGCTCTTTAAAAACTTCGGTAATTTGGTCTTCATTGCCAATTCCTATATATTTTAAGGCAAAAGGTTTTGGGTGACCTGCTTCTGCCCGCTTTTTGCCCCATTTGGTATTTATAGCACCATTGGCATATTCTACCAGATCGATGATATCCTGAATATACTGCGGCATGTCAGACATCGGGATTCCACCTTGTTGGCCACCACCTTCGGTTCCCGAATTCTGACAGGGCACACCGGCTGCAATTACAGGCACTGGCTCGGCGCCAATATCCTCACAGAACTGAAAATATTCGAAATATCCTAAGCCCATAGTTTGGTGATAGCCCCACAAATTGCGGTCTGGTTTACGTGATTCTAATGGTCCAATTGAGTTTTTCCACTTATAAATATTGGCAATACCATCGCCATGCGCCAAACAGCCTCCTGGAAAACGGACAAACTTAGGTTTGATGTTCGCAATTGTAGTAGCCAAATCAGCCCGAAGTCCATTTTTACGGTCCTTATAGGTTTTTTCCGGAAATAAGGAAATCATGTCAAGCCCCAAACTACACACACTATTTACGGTAATTTCAAGCGACACATCTTTGGCATTGGACGATGAGATCAACGAGGTTTTAAGGACTTTCCATGATCCCGAAGAAATAGATAACTTTTTCTGTGCCAACACACCTTGTTTAGTGCTTACTAAATTCACCGTTAGCGAAATGTTTTTGCCCTCGAAAGCTTTTGCAAAAGTTGAAAAATGATAAGTTTCGCCTTTTTTTTTAGCGGTGATCCCGTCAAACCCTGCATTGAAATAAAGACGCCCCTGGTTCATTAACTTTAAGTAGGGCATAATGAGGATTATTTAGGTGGATGCCGTTTAGAGAATCGACTGTAAACGTTGCTTTATCGCCTTTTAGTGACCACGCATATTTACTGTTCCAGTTTTTATCGTCATAGCTCTTATCACTTGGATGATATTCAAAATCACGGTTTTGAATCAGTTCAGCGTAAAGTCCACCGTCTGCGGCATAGTTAATATCTTCAAAGAAGACTCCGGTTAGCAGCTTACTAATCGGCTTTGCAAGTGCCATTTGAGCTGACAATTTTATCTCCAATGGCTTTAAATCTGCAAAACGCTCTGCATCGTCCTTAGTAGTTTCGTTATTGAGTGTATTTTTATATTGGATAAGCTGATGGGCTTTTTTAAGTTCGGCCACTACAGACCAAGGTACACGGTGAACCTGGCCTTCCGTTTTTTGTTCAATATCTGCACTTATTGTGTGGTTTTGGTAGGCTGTGGCGCTTACTTCAGCTACTGGGGTATAGAATTTAAAATCCTTAGTTTCTGTCACGTAGTATTTGCCATCTGCATCTACATAAGTAATTTTATAACTTTCTTTTTGTGTGTTGTAGGTAATAACGGGACGCAATACATTTTTCCCTAACGAGAGATAAGGATAACTTTGCGGGCTCCAGTTAATGAGGTTCTTTGAAGTTGCCGAAGCAAATTGAAGGGTATAGGTATTGATCTGCCAAACGCAAACCCATACTCCATCTTTACCGCGAATCAGATATGGCGAATTCATCTTTTTTTCTGACCCCCATCTCCCATAATCAGACTTTAAGTAGACATGTTCAGCTCCAATGGGCGTCCAGTTTTTTTGATCAGTACTCCAGGCAAAGCGAAGTCCATTGGTATTATAAGTAAAAAGATAAACCGAATCTGGTTCGTTTAGTGGTACTGAACTTGCAAAGGTTACGGCATTTAAACAAAGAAAAAATATGTAGAATAGGAAAAGTTGGCGAAGAAGATATTTGGATTTTCCAACTTCATTCTCACTCACTTCCCGAAAAAAAAAAAGATAAGTCATATTTGGTTCAAGTAATTTGGTGAAACTAAACTAATAAATAAACGTCATAATAACGATTAATTATGATAGAGTTTGATCCAATCCTATTTCCAACTACACTTCTTAGAAACCAGGCGCCTCAAGATAGCGTCTGCATGCAAATATATTTCACCACCTAAATTTAATGCACAACTGTAACCCTTCCTGAAAATCGAACTGTATAAGATGCGAAAATTCGTGACTTTGACCTCCCTAAAAAAAAAAAACAGACCGCTGAAAATTAGAAAAAATAGGGGCAGTTATCTGTGTGGTTTATTAAAGTTATTCTCTGTAATTTTGACTAGATGAAATTACTTCAGCATGGGTGAAATAGAAAAACCGAGTACTCTTTTTAAGCAAATTACTGAAATTGTAACTCATGCAAAGCAAAAGGCATATCAGAGTAGCAATGCCATTTTTAGAAAAATGTACTGGCAAATTGGACATCTTATTGTTGAAGATGAGCAGGATGGTAATGCTAAGGCTGCATATGGAAAAGCTGTATTAAAAAACTTGGCTCAACTGCTTACACTGGAATTTGGAAAAGGTTTTGATGAAAGTAACTTAAGAAATATTCGACAGTTTTATTTAGCCTTTCCAAAACGTGACGCAGTGCGTCACGAATTAAGTTGGACGCATTATAGAATTATAAGTCGTTTAGAAACAGAAACTCTGAGAAATCAATATGTGATGTATGCAGTTGAAGCAGGTTGGAATACACGTACCTTACAAC
The DNA here is from genome assembly GCF_053890575.1 of Pedobacter sp. NJ-S-72. Classification (NCBI taxonomy): domain Bacteria; kingdom Pseudomonadati; phylum Bacteroidota; class Sphingobacteriia; order Sphingobacteriales; family Sphingobacteriaceae; genus Pedobacter; species Pedobacter sp. NJ-S-72. The sequence goes on from NZ_CM132681.1 coordinate 300,681, forward strand.
GCAATATTGCATCACAGTATATTGGTCGGGTATTAGATACGAGTAGGCAAGAAGCTCCTAGAGCTGAACAATTAATAAAAGATCCTTATATATTTGAATTTTTGGGCTTGCCTATAGATGTAAAGACATCAGAAAATAAAATAGAAACAGCATTGATTAATCACCTACAGCAATTTTTAATGGAATTGGAAAGGGGTTTGCTTTTGTAGCAAGACAACAACATATTGTTACTGATACTTCTGACTTTTTTATTGATTTGGTTTTTTACAACTATTACTTGAAGTGCTTTGTGCTGATTGATCTGAAAACTGATGAACTAACTCATGGTGCAATTGGACAGATGGATATGTATGTCAGGATGTATAATGATTTGAAGAAAGGTGAGGATGACAATCCAACCATTGGCATGATACTTTGCACAGAGAAAGATGAAACAATTGTTAAATATTCCATTCTAGCAGAAAATGAAAAATTATTTGCAAGTAAGTATCGTTTATACCTGCCGAATGAAGATGAGCTGAAAGAATTAATAGAACAAGATAGAATAAGATTTGACCTTGATAATGACATAGAAAGATAGGTCTGGATTTTTGGGATCAGTGCATTTTGTCCGAATTATAAAAAATGAATTAGCTTTTTTGCATTAATGATAGTCAATATTTCATCGGATTGATTTTCTCTCCATAAAAACTCGCTTCTATTTTTAGCAAAAATAGAAACGAGTTTTCCACAACAAGCGTAGTCTTTTACATGACAAATGTCTGTTTCTTATTTGTTTCTTTGTTGTTTTTTTAATGCGTTGAATTACAGCTGTTTGTGTTTGTTGTATCGGAAAGTAAAGTGTCTAAGTAAAGGAAGCTAAAATCCAATAAAAAGCAGTTTAAATATAATTAAGCTGCTTTTTTATTTATTGATATTTTCCTTTGATAATCTAACAATAGAGTCAAAAAGAATTATTACTTCGATAACAAAATCATTAAAATTGCCAAACCAGTAAAAAGACGGTTTGTTTTTTGTTTTGGGATAATTTCATCAATCAGTTTTTGAATGTATATGGCTGTTGATAAGCCTAGTTTAGATTGTACTATAAATCAATCTTAAGAATCTTGAAAAATGGCCCATTATTCTACGTTACCATCAGAAAAATTGATAGCTATTAAAAAAGCCGGCTATTTGAAAAATAGCCGTTTGTAGATTTTCCATGGACTTATTCTCCGAAGTTTTTCATCTCAGTGAGGTTAGGAACGTAGATTAAATAGTCATTGCCTTTGATAATTCTTTCCAGCCCTGTATCGTCTATTTTTAATTTCTTTTTATAAATGGCTTCCTGTAAAGGTCTTAAATCGTAACTATACCACTGGTCATCTTTTATGACTGTTAAAAATGGTTTATATTGCTCTAAATCTGCCAATGTCTTACCTTCATCTTTTCCCATGATCATCAGGTGTAATGATTTTCTGTAATGTCCATCTTCAATATTGGAAATCAGGTTGCCGATATCATATACTTGCAATAAGCTCTCGCCTTTAGGGGTATGGCCCGCACCAAATTTGAAAAGATTCTTTTTGTTTTCCCATTCAGGTAGTTTTTGAAGCACTAAGTGCTTTAATAATTGAACCCTTAATCTGTGTTTTCGATTTAAATATAATTCCCTGCTTGATTTTAGTGCTTCCAGCTGCTCTTTTTCATTAGCTGCTGATAAATTTAGGGCAGCCAATGTGTTTAGTTTTGTTAAAAAATCTTCCGTCAATAAATAGAATTCGGTGTCTTTTTTTCGGTCAAAAGCCTTGGAATCATCCATCATTTGCTTATAAATCTCTTTTGCTTTAGCATTTTTGGAGTGTTTATTCAATTCAGAAATGATGACCCGATCCGAGAATATACTGATTTGCTCAATTCCGTAAGGTTTTATATGGTGCTTAAGGGTGTTGAAAAAAAAAAATCAAATTCTACCTCCTGACTTAAAAATGAAAAATTCGAATTGTGACCATAGTCAGCGATGAATTGCTTTAGTGCTGGAGGTGATAAGGTATTGATTTTTTCTTCTAATATTTTTACGAGATACGGATCCACTTCCTGGAAATAGTTGTCAAACTTAATGCTGTTGATGGTGGCGTTCATAAAGTAAGGAATTTCATTTCGAAAATGATATTCACCAACTACAACAGAATTGCTGTTGGTCATTTGCTCCTGTAAGGTCGTCCAGCCTTTACCTGTAAAAGAATTATTCTTGTCTTTTTGAAAAGTAGTATAGTTTTTTTGGATTAAACTATCTAATAGTGTGTTTTGTGCGTAACCGAAATTTGCAATAAATAAGGATAGAAAGAGTAGTTTGGTTTTCTTCATTTGGTTTTTTTTTTAATAAAGATATAATTAAACAGTAAAATAAAATATATCTTTTAGGATACATTTCTTAATGTCTTGTAAATGAAAAGAATCCACATCCGAAGCTCTGTTATTCCATATCGGAGGCTCAAGAGGCGCTCAATTTTTCTGAGCGAGCGTTGTGAGATCTGCCGAAACGTAATAATATCCCTAAACATCGAGACGGCAAGTTTAGCTATGTTTTGAAGTCTGATCTAAATAAATTTTCTAACCAAAACGATTAAATTACGGCTAAATTGAATACCTCCGCTCATGCGCTTAAATATGAGTAATGATTAAAAAGAGTTAGGACTGATTATAATGGTTTTTTTTTAATGGTTCTCCAAAATTTGTTGTACAAAATTAATCCATTTGTATTGTGGGATACTTTTGTCAATATAATAATCTGGTTGTAATCCAACGTTATCTATCATGAAATCTGAAATTCTAAAACTTTTGGATAGGGAATATCCTAATTCAAATTCTTTACAGGGAGACATAACAAATGCCATATTAGAGATATCCAAAGCACCAAAAGTATAGCACCAAATAGTTTTACCTTTTTACTCTGTTTGGCTTCTAGTAAAAATTGTTCGGCAGTGCTTGCATTATTTTCATTGATCATGATGGCGACATTACTCGGGTAGGGGATGATTTTTTTATAAGAAGCATCTGCGCCACCGCCATTATTTCTAATATCAATTATAAGATTGGGTGTAGAAGTAATCAAAGCGTCATTGGCTTGTAGTATGCTGTCAATCTTTTTTCTTTGTGAAAGATTAAAATCAGGAACACGTAGATAAAGAGTTGTAGGCGATATGTTTTGTATATAGGAGACCTTGGTATTTAAATATGCGACATAATCCTTTATTTCCTAACGTTCTTCATATTTTTGGCTCACTCTTTTCATATTCAAATAGCCAGGATACTTTTGAAGGGATATTTTCTTTTGATAGAAATAATACGAAGGTGGTTTTTGAATCAGAACTAGAATCGCAAGGTCTTTCTGAAACTATGATATTTACTCGTGCTACCCGTATGATGGAAGAAAAGCTTTTGAAGAAATGAGAAAAGCCATAGGTACTGTATGAGTCATATTCAAAAACACTAGTTATATAACCACAGTACCTAAGACATCTCTGTTGCCCATTAAGTGGAATTATTTATTCCATTCAATATTATTTTCCGCCCATTGTTTTGCAGACGTAGTTTCAATCGAATTTTGAAAGTTGAAAGTTTTCTGAAGCTCCCAGGATACACCACGGCCATCTCCAAAAATAGATCTGTATTTTTTTACAAAATTTGTCGGGTCATTTTTTAAATAAATCATTTTTCAACTCGTCAACATCAGAGACCGTACGCTCAAATTTCTCTCCCGATAATGAATCTATTACATCAGCAAATTGTCCATAAGTAATGGTATCCCCACTGATATAAACTATAGTATTTTTTATTTGTGGTTCTGCAAAAAAGATTGCTGCAGTCAGATTGCCGATGTCCTCTGGTGTGGTAACGGTTACGGTAGTATCTGGACTACCCAATGCATTTACGGTTTTTTTTTTATCAAAATCTACCAAGCCAAACGATTTTTCGAAGAGATAGCTGGTAAACATACCTGTTGAAATAATGACCCATTCTGTATTGTTCTGTGATCTGAGAAGCTTACGTACGTCGAGCTGTTCATCGAATAAGTCTTGTGCACTACCACGACCAATAACCTCAAAGTCTACACCAAATTGCCATGGGAAGTAACGCTTTACTCCAGCATCAAGTACTGCAGTGGCAAGTTTTAATTGAAATCCGCCTGCTCCACTACCATATCCAGTACATGAAATGACAACATCAAAGTTTTTGAAAATAGATATCAAATCTGAAGATGGGGCGGAGAGATCAGCGGCGAGTAAAGATGCTCCGAGTGACCTGATTTCATCTACATTTCTTTTTTTTTTTTCTTCATCGTCGGATTCGATTGTTGTATCACGAAGCAATACGGTGACTTTGACATTATTACGTTTTTTTTTGACTCTTGCGCTATATTGCGGATTACGGGCATGCCCAGTTCTCCAGCTCCTAAAATTAGGATTGATTTATTTTCCATATCCATTAAATATATTTTCCAAAATGACGTTCTTTGTATAATTAGTTGCACTAACGGCGTTTTTGTTTGGACAAATTTAGAATAGCTATATCTCAGGAAAGATAAGGCACCTTTTGGTTTGTAAGTTACCTGCAGGTTAGTTTATTGATTATAAGTTTATTAAATTTTCACAGGAATTTTTATTTTACATTACAAATACTTATCAATTTTTTATTGACCAGCTATATTATGATGAAATTGGGTAATGGACTGTCGCTTAGATTTTTTGTGCCCACAATCTACAGATTGATTTCCGTTAATATGACTTGTTGATTTGAGATAGATAGGGCTGGATGTCAGATACATTATAAAAATAAAGACATGGAAAAACTTGTTACCGATGAGAAGCTTGTAAAAGCCTGGGACGATATCTGTAAGGTTTTAAACAAAGATCATGATAATCTGAAAAGTGACATATTAAACCATGTTGGAAATAAATGGTCATTATTTATCATACATGCCTTGGGTATCGATGGGCGTATGAGATTCTCTGCATTACAAAACCACATCAATGGTATCAGTCAGAAAATGTTAACTAAATGTCTCCGTGAATTGGAGCGGGATGGGTTAGTATCCAGAAGTGTTTATCCTGAAGTACCTCCAAGAGTTGAATATGCATTAACCAATCTCGGTATTGGTTTATTGGAACAGGTAACCCCACTTTGGTTATGGATTGCCAATAACATTGTTCAATTTAAAGATTCCGAGCAAATTATACACATACTACTCCTGTTGAACCATAACATATTTCGCTAAGCGGCTAATTACAAGGTAAGTCATCAACAAGGTATTTCAGGATGTAAAAGTAAAGATTCAATGTCAGGCCATTATCTTTTCGTATGGGGCCATCATCAAATGATATATTATGCCCTGTTCTTCTTGTAATCGCTTGGTTTACATCCATATTTTGCTTTAAACACTGTTGAGAAGTAGTTTGGAGTAGAAAATCCAACCATATAGGTGATCTCTGAAATGGAATAATTCTCATTAATTAAAAGATATTGAGCCTTCTTTAACCTGCGATTTAAAATGTAATCAGTAATGTTGCAGTCCAGTAAAGCCTTTACTTTTCGATAAAGTTGCACTCTGGATACACCAATAGCCCTGGCAAGATCATCTACACTGAAATTCTCATTTCCAAGATTCTGTTCCACAATACCAGAAAAGTCATTGATAAACTTCTTATCAAGTGTTTTAGAAATAGAAGTTTAGCAGAAGAGCTGATGTCACTGGTGTAATGTGCCTTTAACAGCACCCGGTTTTTGAGCAGGTTGTTCACACAAGCCAGTAGATAATCAAAATTAAAAGGCTTGACAACATAAGCATCTGCCATACTTTCTATTCCCTGAATTTGTTGTTCTAAACTACTTTTAGCCGTCAATAAAATGATTGGAATATGAGAAGTTCTGACATCCGATTTAAGTTTGTTAGTTAATTCAGTACCTGGCATTCCTGGTAAAATCACATCAGAGATGATCAGATCCGGAACTTGTTCATAGGCAGATGTTATACCACTGCTGCCGTTATTTGCAGTAAATACCTCGTATCGTTCACTAAATTTATGGCTCAGGTAATTCAGCAGATCAGTATTATCTTCAATGATGAGTATCGATTGATCTTTAAATGGACTGAAAGAATCTTTTGTCTGTATTTCTACCGGTTCATCAAGATCCGTTGTATAGATCCTGGCCTGTTCATAAAGCTCTTCTTTATCCAGAGCCTCTTTCTTTTTCTCCAGTTCAGTAAAGTGCGCTTCGCCGGTAAAAAGTTTTAAAGAAAAAGTAGTGCCCTGCCATTTTTGGCTGTGTACCTCAATATCTCCATGGTGCAGGTGCATTAATTCTTTGGAAAGGGATAATCCTAGTCCTGAACCTTTTGCTGCATTGATCCCGGATTGATAGAAACGCTCAAATACATGATCCTCTTCTTCAGCAGTCATTCCACTTCCATTGTCTTTTACGTCTACATACACATTTTTATCCTCTTTTCTTATGGAAATATGAATCATCCCATTTGTACTGGTAAATTTTAATGCGTTTGACAGCAGATTGAAAATTACTTTATCCAGCATATTCGCATCAAACCAGATGATTAAGTTCTGTTCTTTAGTGATCAGACGTAGGTCTATATTGCGTTTTTTAGCATTGTGCTGAAAACTTTCCATAATATCCGTAATAAACTCTATCAGGTTATTCGGAGATGATTTGATCTTCATTTTATCATGCTCAATCTTTCGATATTCAATCAATTGGTTAATTAATCTCAGCAATCTGAATACATTTTTATGAATCAGTTTCAGATTCTTTCCGGCCGTTACTTTTAATTTCTCATTTTGCAGCAGATCTTCAAGGGGAGAAAGAATAAGAGTCAATGGCGTCCGGAATTCGTGTGACATATTAGTAAAGAAATTGAGCTTGGCCTCAGTTGCAATTTCAGCTTTGGCCGACATTTCAATCAGCTGGTTACGTTGTTTTAATATTTCCTGGTTATTTGCTTCCAGGTTCTTATTGCTCTTGCGGTTTTCCAGTAAAAAGTAAAAAGCAAGGCCACCAAATACCACGGCCAGTACAAGTGTGATGACTGTAACGTTTAATACAGTTTGCTGGTTATTAAACAAAGACTTTTGTTCTTCCAGTAAATTTTGCTGCCGTTCAATGTCTTTTTGCTGACTGCTGATCTTATTCCATTGTAATTTCATCAACTGCACATAGTAGCGTCAATTACCAAAGATTGCAGGATGTTCTCCTTCGAAAAGGCTTCTTTATTCAAGATCTTAAAGGCAGTCTGAATGGCTTCTTTACCGCCAGTAGGGTAAAGTACACTGGCATCAAGAACCTGGTTGGCTACCATTTCAAGGCCCCCGCCAGTACCAGGTAATGCGTCTATACCTATAATTTTGATAGAGCGGGTTGATTTTAGCTGGTTTAAGACCTCCCTTGCTCCGGATCCCATCATATCATTATGTGCAAAAATAACATCAGTATGAGTTAAAACTGCGCCAACTTTTAGTAACTGTTTCTTTGCATTTTCCTTCAGCCAGTCGCCGTAAATTTCGGTTTTGACTTGTAAGTCGGGATGTTTTTTTAATCCATCCATGAAACCTTTCTGTCTTTCAATCGTAGGAGAAGAGCCGGGAAGCCCCATGATTTCTAAGAGATTACCTTTACCCTTGAGCATCGTCCCAGCGTATTCGCCAGCCATTTACCGATTTGATAGTTGTCTGCGCCAACATATGCTGTATAAGAACCAGAAGAGATTTTACGATCAATAACAATTACCGGTATACCTTTATTATAGATTTGGTCTACAATGGGAGTGAGCGGGTTTGCTTCATTGGGCGAGATAATAAGCATATCAACGCCTTGTTCCAGCATTTGCTTAACCTGAGCAATTTGTTTTTTACTGTTATTGTTGGCATCAGTATAGATCAATTTTGCCCCTGGATGCAATGATAATTCCATTTTCATCTCTTCGAGCATAGTTTTACGCCATAGATCAGAACCCACACATTGTGAAAAGCCAATTATGTATGCAGGATCTTGTTTTTTTTCACTGCAACCCAGTATAATACTGCTGAACAGGAATAATAAGATAAACTTGAGATAAGAGGAAAAAGACATATACAGGTGGGCTAACCTTTTGATCTCAATAAATATGTTTGGTATCAAAGATTGGCTATTTGGTAAAGATTAGTTTTTTTTGCCGTACGGGTACTATCTTTAAAGATATGAAAAAAAAATAAAAAAGTCCTTAAAATGCCTTAGGCAAATTCCTTGATCAGAAACAGATCCGTGTATCAAAATTGTAATGTTTATGTTTTAAAATTGAAAGTTTAGGCTGTTTTTATTTTTCAAATAAAAATAAACTACTGATTTAAAGCGCTTTGACATTTTGTTCAAAATTTAATGCATTTGAAACAATAATGGTGTTGATCGGGGGCCTATAGCCCTACTTTGCAACCCTTAACCAATATATAAACCCCTGTATGAAAAAACATTCTGTAATGGTCTGGTCCATGGTCGTTGCCCTTGGTGGCTTTTTATTTGGATTCGATACCGCAGTAATCTCCGGTGCCGAAAAATCTATCCAACAGTTCTGGCATCTTTCGGTTTTTGAACATGGCCTCACTATTTCTATCGCTTTAATTGGTACTGTGATTGGATCTTTAGTTGGTTCGCGTCCTTCTGATCGCTTTGGTCGTAAAAACACACTGTACTTTGTAGCCATCGCTTACTTGCTTTCCTCTCTGGGTACTGCTTTTGCCGATAACTGGTATGTGTTTTTAATTTTCCGGTTGTTAGGTGGACTGGGTGTTGGGATTTCTTCCGTAACCGCACCAATTTACATTTCTGAGGTCTCGCCAGCTAATAGACGCGGTCGTTTAGTAGGCTTGTTCCAGTTTAATGTAGTTCTGGGTATTCTGATTTCCTATTTATCCAATTACCTGATTAGCCAGGGAGGTGAAGCCTCATGGCGCTGGATGCTAGGGGTACAGGCCTTCCCTTCATTTATTTTCCTGGTCTTGATCAGGTTTATTCCTGAGAGTCCAAGATGGCTGATCCTTAAAAGGGGAGCAATGGAAAAAGCATTAGAAATTTTAAGGATCATTAACCCTTTGAACTGTGAAGAAGAGTTGCTTGCCATTCAAAAATCAGGTCAGGATCTTTCAGGTTCAGGGGGGCAAAAAGAAAAGCTGTTTTCTGCGAAATATAAAAGAAGACCAGTGATTCTGGCTATGTTATTTGCTTTCTTTAACCAGGTTTCCGGAATTAATGCCATTATCTATTATGCACCGAGAATCTTTGAAATGGCGGGTTTGGGTGCACATTCATCCTTATTGTCTACAGTAGGGATCGGGTTGATCAATTTTATATTTACGCTGATTGCAATCAACTTTATAGACAAGGTTGGTAGAAGGGTACTCATGCTAATTGGGTCGGTTGGGTTAATCGTTTCATTATTTATGGTCGGCTTTACTTTCTATTCTGGAAATATGAGCGGTTTTGCCATTCCTGCTTACATGATGTTATTCATAGCTTTTTTCGCTTTTTCTCAAGGGGCGGTCATCTGGGTATTTATCTCAGAAATATTTCCGAACCAGCTTCGTGCTAAAGGACAGACACTTGGTAGTTCTACGCACTGGATAATGGCAGCTATAATTGCTTTTTGTTTTCCGTATCTGGCTGAGACATTTGGAGGGGCCACTACTTTCTTCTTTTTTGCCAGTATGATGGTCTTGCAATTGATTTTTGTATGGCGTCTGATGCCGGAGACAAAAGGAGAATCTTTAGAGCAAATAGGATCTAATTTAATCATGCATTAAAAAAATCGGACATGAAAAATACTTGTTCTACACAAACAATTATATGTTTTGGTGAAATCCTGTGGGATGTATTGCCCTCTGGCAAAAGGCCAGGAGGTGCACCAATGAATGTTGCTTATCACCTGCATAAACTGGGGATTAACACCCATTTGATTAGTAGTATAGGAAAAGATACTGCTGGAGAAGAACTACTGGGTTTTTTAAAAGCAATAGGGCTGTCTACGGTTCATATTCAGGGAAATAAAACATATCCAACCAGTGAGGTATTAGCCAGAATTGGTGAGAACCATGAAGTTGCTTATGAGATAGTTTACCCGGTAGCCTGGGATTATATTAACTGGGAACCAGCATATCAAGCATTACTGAGTAGCGCAGCTGCCTTGATTTTTGGTAGTAGCCTGGGTTCACGGAACCTGCATTCAAGAGAAACCTTATTAAAAATGCTGGATTATGCTCAGTATCGCGTATTTGACATCAATATAAGGGAGCCTCATTATACTCCTGAGCTGGTTACTGAACTTTTGCAGCATTGCGATCTGGTTAAGGTTAACGCCAATGAATTGAATCTGATTGCGCAATGGTATGATCACAGGTGTCTAACAGAAACTGATTGTGTGGAGCTGCTTTTTGAACGTTTTGAAATCAAGGAAATTCTAATTACCAAAGGGAGTCAGGGAGCCACTTACCATACCAGGTCCTATAGTTATGACTATCCGGCATATCCTGTAAATGTTGCAGATACAGTAGGAAGCGGGGACTCTTTCCTTGCAGCTTTTTTAGCTATGAAATTAACAAACGAGCACGTAGAAGATACTTTAGATTATGCAGTGGCTATGGGAGCATTTATTACCTCTCAAACCGGGGCTTGTCCGCAGTATTCCAAATTTGATCTGGACAGGTTTATCTGGAAAAGAAAAATGGGTATGAATGACGGTCAGCTGGTCTGAAGACTAGTCAATTAAAATTTAAACACAACCAAATAACCAAAATGTATGAAACGAATACTACTATTTTGCTGCCTTTTATTGGCAGCGACATTGCAGGGGCTTGCGCAGTCCCGCACCATTTCTGGTATTGTAACAGATAAAACTACTAATCCATTGGATGGGGTCACTGTTAATATAGCAGGAACCGATCAAACTGTGGTCACAAATGCGAAAGGCAAATTTGTCATTCAGGGTAAGAGCGGTCAAATTATTAAATTTATCTATATGGGGGCACAAACTGTTACCATACCCATAGGAAAAGATAATGAGGTAAATGTACAGCTCGATATCACTGCGACAAATCTTAATGAAGTTGTGGTTACAGGATATCAGAAAGAACGCAAAAAAGACATTACTGGCGCAGTCGCAGTGGTGAATGTAGCAGAGATCAAAGATATTCCAGTTGGGTAACCCGATAAAAGCACTTCAAGGAAGGGTTCCTGGGCTATTTATTACCTCAGATGGTTCACCAGGTGGAGGTGCAGCTGTGAGAGTACGTGGAAATACAACCCTTCCGTTAGCAGGGTTACCGGGTAATGACCCGTTGTATATCATTGATGGTGTCCAGACACAAAGAGGTCTGCAGGAGATTAATCAAAGTGATATTGAATCCATACAGATCTTAAAAGATGCAGCTTCAGCCTCCATCTATGGTTCCCGTGCAGCTGCTGGTGTAATCATCGTGACTACAAAAAAAGCAAAAGCCGGGTTTAGCAGTATCAATTTTGATGCATCCGTTTCACTTCAATTTTACACCTCCAAGTTGAATACATTAAATGCACAGCAACGCGGTGAAGCCTACTGGCGGGCGGCAGTAAATGATAAACTTGATCCAAATACCAATCAAACCTACCAATACAACTGGAACAAGGATTTCAATAATCCGGTACTTAACAACTTGATTTTGCCAGAATACCTTGATGCGGCCAAGACCATGAAACCGGCCAATACAAATTGGTTTAATGAGATAGCTCAGACTTCAGTCATTCAGTCTTACAACCTTTCTGTAGCTAATGGAAATGAGAAAGGTAATTCATTGTTCTCTGTAAGTTATTATGATAACAAAGGGGTGATTAAAGAAACGCATAATCAAAAGATGACCGCCCGCTTTAATTCGGAATACAACTTCTTCAAGAACCGGCTGAAGATAGGGGAAACCTTTACTGGTACCTATATGAAGGATGTATTGATTCCTACTGGTGATGTGACTTCTTTAGCTCAGATTGAAGAACCGGTGGTACCTATTCATAACGTTGATGGTATAGGATGGGGTGGGCCCGCACCCGGAATGGCCGACAGGCAGAACCCGGTCAGGCTGATAGAAGATAACAAACAAAATAAGAACAACTTTGCACGGATTTTAGGTAATGTATATGCTGAAGTAAATATTATCAAAGGATTAAACTTCAGAACCAGTCTTTCTGCCGATTACAATGGGAACTATTCACGTACTTTAAGGAAATCATACGTTTCAGGTTTCTTGTCAGATCCAACAAATCTTGTCAATCAGAATTCTAATTACGAAGGCAACTGGATATTTACCAATACATTAACTTATAAAAAAAAAAAGGTAAAAGTAAATTAGATTTATTAGCCGGTCAGGAAGAGGTCAGGTATATTAACCAGAGTTTTTACGGAACAAGACAAGGGGTAGGCCTGGAGAATATTAACTATGCCTATTTAAGTTCAGGATCAACAAATATAGATAATGGTGGGTCAGGAGCGACATATGGATTGCTCTCTTTTTTTGGAAAAGCTAATTATTCTTACGACGATAAATACCTGGCCTCAGTTACCATAAGAAGAGATGGTTCTTCCAGGTTTGGAGCTAACCAAAGATATGGCGTATTTCCTGCAATTTCTTTAGGCTGGCGTTTAAGTGAAGAAGGGTTTATAAAGGATAATATTAAAGCAATATCCGATCTGAAATTAAGGTACTCTTATGGTCAAACTGGAAATCAGGCTAGCCCTTATTATGCTCCGTACACGCTTTACTCTGCTATTTACGGTGTAAATCATATTTTCGGTTATGAAACCGGTTCTGCATACGATATAGGTGGTGCAGGTACTGGCCAGCTGCCTTCTGGTTTTACACAAATACAGCAAGGTAATGATAACTTAAAATGGGAAACTACTTCTCAATCTAATTTTGGTCTGGACTTTGGTTTATTTAATAATACCATAACAGGATCTGCTGACTACTTTATTAAAAATACAAAAGATATCCTGCTCACACCAGCTTATCTTGGGGTTTTAGGTGAGTCAGGCAATCGTACAATCAATGCTGCATCGGTACGTAATACAGGCTATGAGTTTTTATTAAATTATAGTGGCAAGGTATCACAAGATCTTTCCTTTTCCCTGACAGGTAATATAGCGGCATACCGGAGTAAAATTACCAGTCTGCCTCCAGACGCTATCGCTATCGCATCTTATCCAGGCAATGGAACTGATCAGACTATTCTTGGCAAACCTGTTAATTCTATGTACGGTTATGTTGCTGATGGTTTATTTACTTCTCAGAATCAGGTTGATAACTCACCAGCACAACCAGGAAAAGGGTTGGGCAGACTCAGGTATAAAGACCTGAATGGAGATGGAATTATTGACAGTAAGGATCAGCGGTTTTTGGGCTCGACAGACCCAGACTTTACTTATGGACTAAACACAACTATCAGTTATAAGCAATTTGATTTGGTTTTCTTTTTCCAGGGTGTTCAGGGTGGACAGGTATATAACACCTACAAGGGGTTAACCGATTTTTCATCTATAGCTCCAGGCGCAAACTGGGGAACCAGGACCTTAGGTGCCTGGACGCCACAAAATCCAAACTCAACCATTCCGGCATTAACAACTGTTGACCGGAATAACGAAGGCCGGGTTTCCACCTATTTTATTGAGAATGGGTCTTATCTGAAATTAAGAAATATCCAGCTTGGCTATAATCTTAAAAATGCACTCAAGCATTTGAATATTAAAACCGCAAGGATCTACCTGCAAGCCAGTAACTTATTTACTGTTAAAAGTAAATCGTATACGGCAACTGATCCGGAAAATCCTTCGAATGTTTATCCTATTCCAGTAATAGGCACAATGGGAATTAATTTTTCATTTTAATTAGTACAGACATGAATCATAAAATATATATAGCAGCATTAATAGGTGTTTGCTTATTGTCCTGCAAAAAATCATTGGACACTATCCCACAGGGTACAGCAGCCAGTAGCGACCTGAACACCCCTGCCAATGTTGATAAAATGGTTATCGCAGCTTATTCAGCATTAGGAAATGATGAATATATGACTCCTTATAGCAGTATGTGGCCTTATGGCAGTATCAGGAGTGGTGATGCTTATAAAGGAGGAGATGGTCCGGGAGATATCAATGAATTCCATGGTTATGAAACTTTTTCATTGAACCGTGTGGATTATGGACCTACAGATGCCCTTTGGTTTCGTCTTTATTTAGCAATTGGAAGGGCTAATGATGCCCTGGCCCGGGTAAATGCAATATCAACTGCCGACTTTCCAAATAAAACAATCAGGCAGGGAGAATTAAGGTTTCTAAGAGGACATTTTTATTTTCTTTTAAAAATATTATTTAAGTATGTGCCCTATATCGATGAAACTATAGCTAAAGAGAACTATTCAACCATTTCTAATCGTGCTTTAACAGACGATGCTTTATGGACAAAAATTGAAGATGACTTCAGTTTTGCGGCAGCCAACTTGCCACCTCTGCAACCTGAGATTGGAAGAGCTAATAAATTTGCTGCAAAAGCTTATTTAGCTAAAACCTTATTATACCATGCTTATACTCAGGATGGGAGTAATAACGTAGGTGGCATTGATCAGCCCAAACTGATTCAGGTGAATAGTTTGTGTGATGAAGTCATCAACTCCGGATCGTACGCATTAAGTGCAGATTTTGCGAATAACTTTTTATCACAGTTTGAAAATAGTAAAGAGTCTGTGTTTGCTATACAATATTCTATAAATGATGGTACGCCACAAGGGCGGGCAGATTTTGGTCACGAACTGAATTATCCAATGAACCAGGAATACGGTTGCTGCGGTTTCCATGTACCAAGTAATAACCTGATCAATGCATTTAAAACGGATAATACGGGTTTGCCAATGATAACCACCTTCAATAGCAATGATGTAGAGCCTGCTGCCGATTATCAAACCAATTCTTTTGATCCCCGAATGGATCACACCGTCGCAATTCCTGGGCATCCTTATAAATACAGACCAGCATTTATCTTTCAAACTTCCTGGGCACGGGCACCACAGATTTATGGTCCGCACCTGAGTATGAAAGAAACAGTTTTACCTGATGATCCTGCCTTTAAAAAGTTTCCACCTTTTATGTCAAGCGGGAAAAACTGGGCTATTATCCGTTATGCCGATGTGCTGTTATTTAAAGCTGAAGCCCTGATTGAATTAGGTAGGTCAATGGAAGCTTTACCTTTAATTAATCAGATCCGTCAGCGTGCTGTAAGCAGTGAATCATTATTAAAACAAGCCAATGGGAGTACCACATCAAATTATAAAATTGATATTTATAAACCCGGTATTAACTGTATGTGGTCTACCGACTTTGCCCGTCAGGCATTAAGATTTGAACGTCGTCTGGAATTTGCAATGGAAGGATACCGTTTCTTTGACCTGGTTCGCTGGGGTATTGCAGCAGATTATATGAATAACTATTTTACAATTGAAAAAACAAGAAAACCCCATCTTCAGGATGCTTTTTTTCAAAAGAACCGGGACGAATATTTACCCATTCCTTTGAACCAGATTAATTTTAGCAAAGGATTATATAAACAAAATGCGGGCTGGTAGTTTTAATGATGACTAAAGATTTATAAATGATCAAACCATTAAAAACAAATTTACACTCATGAAAAAGAAAATAATTGGACTACTGTTGTTATGTATGATCATTGATCATGAAGTAAAAGGGCAGACAGAACGACTAAATACAGAAAAATACCGTCCTCAAATTCATTTTTCTCCAGAAGCACATTGGATGAATGATCCGAACGGAATGGTTTATTATAACGGGAAATATCATCTTTTTTATCAATATTATCCGGGAGGGAATGAATGGGGCCCTATGCACTGGGCCCACGCCACAAGTATCGACCTGGTACATTGGAAGCGTCTTCCTGTTGCTTTATACCCAGACAACTTAGGCTATATTTTTTCTGGTAGTGCGGTGGTAGATTACCACAATACTTCAGGATTCGGGAAAGATGGTAAAATACCCTTAGTAGCGATTTTTACACACCACAATGTAGATGGGGAGCGGGAAAAGCGAAAAGATTTTCAAAATCAGAGTTTAGCGTACAGCCTGGATGAAGGAAAGAGCTGGTCGAAATATGAGGGTAATCCAGTATTGCATATCCCGGGATCACGGATTTTCGTGATCCTAAAGTAATGTGGTATGAGGCCGGTAAAAAATGGATCATGACCCTTGCTACCAAAGACAGGGTCACATTTTATTCTTCTCCGGATTTAAAGAATTGGAGCAAGGAAAGTGAGTTTGGTGAACATACAGGTGCACATGGCGGAGTATGGGAATGTCCAGATTTATTTCCTTTGAAACTGAATGGGAAAACCTATTGGGTGCTGATTGTGAATATTAATCCTGGCGCACCAAATGGTGGTTCAGGAGGCCAGTATTTTATAGGTGATTTTAACGGTAAGGATTTTACACCAGTTAACACTCAAGCAAGGTGGATAGACTATGGTGCCGATGATTATGCAGGTATTACTTGGTCAAATACAGGGGAGAGGAAAGTGTTTATTGGATGGATGAACAATTGGTTGTATGCTAATAAAGTGCCTACATCTACCTGGAGAGGAGCAACTACGCTTCCCCGTGAATTGAAATTGCAGAAATGAATAATAATGAAATTCTATTGGCTTCAATGCCTGTTAAAGAGCTGGAAAAGATTGCTTTGAAGCCTGTCGTTAAAACCAATGTAGCTATAAAAGGAGATAATGATTTGATGAATGGTATCAAACTGCATAGTCCTTTTAAGCTGGAAATCAAAAGTGATGAGCTAAAGTCTTTTACAATTTCTGTAGAGAATGATCATGGAGATAAATTGCTGGTTGGTTATGATGAAAAGAAAAATAGTTATTTTATTGACAGGTCAAAATCCGGAATGGTTTCTTTCGATGAGAATTTCTCAAAGATTCATTACGCACCTAGAATTGCAAGGGGTAAAAAAATGGATATTTCATTATTTATTGATGTAGCTTCTGCCGAGCTCTTTACTGATGAAGGGTTAACCGTAATGACAGATGTGTTTTTTCCGCATAAGCCTATGGATATTATTCGTTTTAAAGCTGAAAATGGCAGTTTATTGAAAGAGGTGAAATACACACCTTTGAAAAGTATCTGGACAGGAGAGAAGTTATGAAAACAATAATTCGAAGAGGAGGGGATGCATTTAATTCTCTTAATTTTAGCTCTTTGAATTTGCTTTCCATAAAAATTGTCATTGATGTGGAAAATTCAGTTTAATTTTCCACATCAATGACAGTTTTAAAATGCATGTACCCTATTTGTTTCTTGTTCCGTTTAGAATATTGATTTGCAATGTATTGCGCTTAATGTCATCTAATTACCCTTAATTCCTTTTAATTACCCTAAAAATGGCTAAAAAAAGGAGACGAGCAGTCACGATTGCATTGTTAGATTTTCTGTGCAGTCCATTCTCAAGGATTTAAATTTATCAAAAATCCCAGGCGTAAATTTCTGGCTGGAAAGTAGCGAACCTGGCACATTTCAAGCAGAACTACTAAAAACACTGATTCTCATAGCCAATTACTTATTTAAACACCAATCCCAGAAGCTTTTTTTCTTGTTCGATTTTGATTCAACTTCAACAGAATAGCTAGAAATTGGACTATCTGGTTTAGTTTCTATTTCCGTGTAGTCAAGCTCATCTCTAATGAGGTGTGAAGGGACTGGAACTATATCATTCATTATAGTATTTGTTTTAACACATTTATGTTGAATAGAATAAATGGGGATTGAATCAGTCGGCTTAATTTCTATTATCTTCTGATCAGCTTTTACATGTGCAATGTTTATTGCTTCTGGTCTAGTAGGTAAAGAGTTACCTGATTTCATACTTTGGAGAAACACTTCAAGTGCACAATCGTTGGGCAATTTTACTTCCCTTGCTTTGCTCCCTTCAAAAGGGCCAATTATTCCGGCTGCTTCCAGTTGGTTGATAATTCGCTCAGCTCTATTATAACCCAATTTTAGTTTTCTCTGAATAAGCGAAGCGGAGCCTTGCTGATGCATCACGATCAATCGTGCAGCATCAGCAAACATTGAATCGAGTTCATTGGGATCAAAATCCATAGATGACTCACTCATCATGCCGTATTTAGGTAAAAGATATGCTTCCGGATATCCTTGCTGATTTCCAATAAATTCATTTACTCTTTCTACCTCTGTTGTATCTACAAAAGCTCCCTGTAAGTGGATGATTTCAGCACCTGTTGACAGTAACATATCACCATTTCCATTTAATAACTCTGCACCACTACCATCTAATATGGTGCGAGAGTCAATAGCAGATGTCACTCGAAATGCCAATCTCGCTGTGAAATTGGCCTTGATTGTACCAGTGATAATTTTTACAGATGGTCGCTGAGTGGAAATAATCAGGTGAATACCAGCGGCTCGTCCTAACTGCGCCAAACGACTAATCACTAATTCTATTTCGTGATTATCCATTAACAATTCTGCAAACTCATCGATTACTACTACAATATAGGGAAGGAAGCGATCGCCATTATTAGGATTTAATTGTCGGTCTATAAACTTTTGATTGTATTCTTTGATCTGTCGTACACCCGCGTTCTTCAACAGGTCATAGCGTTCATCTAATTCTATAGCCAGACCATTTAAGGTATTGATTGCATTCAATTTATCACTGACAACAGTTTTTGTTGCACCTTTCAGTTTTGCTAAAAAGTGTTGTTCAATTTTACGGAACAAACCTAATTCTAAATTGTTAGTGTCAATTAGAACAAGCTTCAATTGAGAAGGGTGCTTCTTGTAAAGAAGTGAAAATAGGATAGCATTTAAACAAACAGATTTGCCTTGACCAGTTGCGCCTGCAATCAACAAATGTGGTAATTTAGTTAGATCTACAAGAAACACTTCATTTGCCATTGTTTTGCCCAACACGATAGGTAAATCAAAATCACAGGTTAGGAATTTTTGAGTCCCCAATAATGAACGTATTGAAACCAGAGACGGATTTGCATGCAGGACTTCGATGCCCATAGTTCCTTTGCCGGGGTTCGGACCTATGATATTAATTTCGGCAGCCAAAGTTAGCGCCAGGTTGTCTTTTAAACTTTTGATCTTTGAAACTCGAACTCCTGGTGCAGGAATGAATTCGTATAAAGTAAGTGATGGTCCTACTATACTACTTATGGCGCTAATTTCAATCTGGCTATAATTGAAGGTTTCTACTATTTTATTCTTATTTAGTTCAAGTGTTTCAGCATCAATAATGATGCTATCACTATAGTTTTCTAATAACTCAAGATTTGGATACTTATAACTTGCGAGATCAAGTCGGGGATCGTATGCGCCAAATTGGTTTTCTGAGCTGTGCGGCAAATCATTAATTGTGTTTTCAATATTCATTTGGTTTTTTCGAGAGGTTAACTAAATGTAAGCATAATGTGCCAGATCATTGAATTTGGCAATTGTGTTTTAGACCTTTACATTTGTCGAAAGCAAATAATTATTTCTAACTTAGAAAACTAAAAAACGTGGTAAGGCTGTGATATGTATGTCGTAACTTTTTAGGAAATATACCAATTTCAATGACCGAAACCCAACTAAAGAATTTTATTGAGTCACTAAAAACTGAGAATCAAGAGCTCAGATTGATGTTAGATTTTGGTTATACCTGGGATGGTCAATCTGCAACGCTTTATGAGATTAGACCGCAATGGAATAATCCGACTAAAATTTTACATCTCGAATTTGCCAAATTACGCTTTATAAAAACCACTAAAATTTGGCGGTTATATTGGAAACGAGGGTCTGGAAAATGGGAAGCATATGGACCACACCCGAAGAATTCAAATCTCCAGGAATTACTGATTGCGATTAAAAAAGATTCTCACTGTTTTTTTTCGGGTAATTGAATTTCTTGCCCCATTCTAGCGCCAGGATTTTATTTGGTATTTATTATGTTGGCAATGTGCAAAATTCTCCCATTTGCAAAATGTACGATAAGTAATTCAATAGTAGAAAGGCGAGGGGGCCATTATAATTTGTCCATTAAATTTCAATTTTGTATTTTTAAGGTACATCAGTAGCTTAAAAATATGTCCGATTCAGAGCTTGAAACTAAACATGAGAAATATCTTATTACGATCAGAAATCTGAGGGCAAATAACTTCAGTAAAGATTTACCTTTCCTTATTCTTTCTGAAAATCTCCCGGAAAGCCAGGTTTACAAGGAATTTTCAGATGGTCGCATCGAACTTCAAGAAGTTGGATCTACTGGAAAAAACTTCCGTACGCGTGTAATTAAAGTCCTTAAAGGAATGCAGGCAGATAGTATCCGTAAAAGTTATGGATTACTCTAAACCAACTCTTTTAGTTATATCTGGTCCTAATGGTGCTGGCAAGTCAACTCATATTCAGACCATGCTATCCGAACCATTTAAAGGAATATTTTCTTTTGACAGAGATAAAACTCGTATTTCTTTTGAACTAGAGCTAAAGACGGCGGGAGTTCTTGAAAAAGAAATAACCCCTTGTCACATCCCGATTACTGGTGATATGCTATTTTATTTTAATAACAACTTTGCCAGTAGCTCTTCCACTCTCAACATAAGCTAAAGCATCATCATTGTTTGCTCGAAAGGGTAGATTTTATCTATAATAGGCTTTATAAATCCTGTTTCTACTAGCTTGGTAATTTGGCTGAGTTGTTCTCCGTCTGCACGCATAAATAAAAACGAATAACTAACGTCTTGATTTTTAGCTTTTCTTAATATTCCACTACTGGCTAAAGATAAAATCAATCTTATATACCAAGGAGCTTTTATATCTCTGGCAAATTCTGCAGTTGGAGGGCCTGATATGGAAATTGCTTTTCCTCCCTTTTTCAAAATATTAAACGATTTTTCTAGTGTTTTTTTGTCCTGGCTATTTAAAACTAAATCATAATCATTTAGAACATTCTCGAAATCTTGGTTTTTGTAATCAATCAGTACATCTGCTCCCAATCCGTTCAATAAATCAAAATTTCTGGTACTGGAGGTTGTTGCTATAGTTGCGCCTATATGTTTGGCAAGTTGAATAGCAACTGTACCCACGCCACCAGAACCCGCCTGGATAAAGACTTTTTCCTTTCTTTCTTTAATCCGCCACGTTCTACAAGAGCCTGCCATGCTGTTAAGGCAACTAATGGGAGTGAAGCAGCCTCTTCCATACTGATGTTTTTAGGTTTATATGCAACATCTTTTTCATCGATTGCAATCTGCTCTGCAAAAGTACCGATGCTAAAATCAGATGGTCGAGCATAAACTTCATCGCCAACCTTAAATTTCTTTGCGTTTTTCCCAACTTTAACAACTATGCCCGCCAAATCATGCCCCAAAATTAAAGGTAGTTTATAGGGCAAAATGGGCTTGAATTCGCCGGATTTTATTTTTGAATCGAGTAAGTTTAATCCTGCCGCATTAATTTCAATTAATACTTCGTCATCCCCCATAATTGGGCTCGGTACAACAGCAAATTCTAATTTTTTGCTGTATTTGTTTAAGATAAAGGCTTTCATCTTTTTAAGTATTTTGTTTCTTAAGGATCGTATAAGTTGTCTTTGGGTTAACCAAGTTGAAGGCAAAGAAGGGAAGAATCTACTTGCGTAATACAATGCTTTGGAATCACCAACACGAATGGTATACTGATTGTCTTTAATTCCTGATAACAATGCTTTTACTAAGTTTTCGGGAGACAATTTCTTATCTGTTCGTTTTGCGGTCATTTCTGTTTCTACAACAGGAGGTAAAAGTTCAAATACTTTAACCCTGCTTTCCAAAATTTGTAGATTTTTTCTAAGCAGTTTAGTGTAGAAACTCAATGCTGCTTTTGATGCAGAGTAGGTTGGCTCATCAAGCGCCGGAACCATGCTTAAAATTGAAGTAGTAATGATAATTGCAGCTTCTGGTTTCGATTTTAGCATGTCAATAAATACATTGTTTAAGCCAATAACACCCAAATAGTTTACCGTCATTTCGTATTCAGCATTTTTCAAAATCTGGTTATTTGCAATTCCCAAGTTTAAAGCTGGACTACCAACACCGGCATTGTGATATAAAATATCAATACCGCCTAACGAATTGACTTGTTCATAAAGTGCAGCTGCATCTTTTGCATTTCCAGCATCGCTTTGCATAGCGATAAGTTCTGGGTACAGTTTTTTCGCCGCATCTAATTTATCCTGATTTCTGCCGGTAATGATAACTTTTGCACCTGCAGACATAAATTGTTTGGCAGCCTCGAATCCAATACCTGACGCACCTCCTGTGATCAATATTGTTTTTCCTTTAATTTCCATATTGTTATGAATTGAAACGTTTACAAGCTTGCATTTACATTAGCTTCCTCAACCAATTGATGAATTTTTTTTGTTTGCCCAACCGGCACTTCAAATTGATCTTTTGCTAAGGCGATTAAAAGTTCATCGGCAACTTCTGATGCCGGAATTCCATTGGCACCTCCAATTTCTGCCGAAAAATCTGTATTAACCAGGGGTGGATAAAGTTCATAGATATTAAGATTCTCATTCTCAGCAAATGTATCCCGTAAACCTTGTGTATAGCTGTGTAATGCAGCTTTACTTGCAAATAGGTTGGTAAATATTTATTTCCACGATAGACCGCAATAGAGGAAACGTTCACGATTGCAGCCTGTTCTTTTTTAGATAAGTGAGATTGCAAAAGCGATGTAAAGTGAATAATGCCGAGGTAATTTGTATTCATTTCTTCAGCAGCTTTTTTGGCAGCATCATTATTGCTGTCTTTCAAATCGTTCATGTAAGCTGCCCCAGCATTATTAATAATGATATTTACGTCCGGATGTTGTGCAATGAGCTCTTTCGAAATGCGAATACGATCTGTTTCAATTGATAAATCTCCCTGTATTCCTACTGTATGGTCTAATTCTGCTAATGCATTTTTTAAGCGCTCTTGGTTGCGGCCATTTATGATGATTTTATTTCCTGCATGATGTAGTTTTTTAGCAATTGCAAGACCGATTCCTGCACTTCCGCCACTAATAAATACTGTATTTCCTGATGTTTTCATGATAATTTAAAATTTTAATTTAATGTTGGATAATCTGTATAACCTTTAGCGCCCGGCGTATAAAATGTCGATTGATCAGGTGCTTGTAGTGGCGCATCATTTTTAAAACGTGCAACCAAATCTGGATTTGCAATAAACGGTACACCGAAAGAAATTAAATCAGCACTATTTTCTGCAAGTACCTTATTTGCAGTTTCCTTATTAAATCCCCTGTTAATGATGATTGTTCCTTTGTAAATTGGTCTGAAATGTTTTGCAACTTCTTGAATAGCATGAATGTTACCAGAAACATCGGTAAAAGGCTCAATTAAGTGCAAATAGGCAAGGTTGTAGTTGTTAAATCTGTTAACCATATAATCATACAGCTCAATGGTTTCGTCATCAAGGGATATGCCCATAATGCCATTCAGTGACGGATTAAGTCTTATACCAACTTTGTTTAAATCGATTACAGTGGCAAGTTCATCAAGGATATCAAATAAAATCCTCGTCCTGTTTTCAACAGAACCGCCATAATTGTCTTCTCGTTGGTTACTGTTTTTACTGACTGAAAAATTGTTGTAGCAAATAGCCGTTTGCACCGTGTAATTCCACTCCATCAAAACCCGCTTGTAGCGCATTTATTGCCACAGATTTAAAATCGTTCACTGTTCTTTTTATATCTTCTGTAGTCATTGGTTGTGGAGCGACAGACGGTTTAAAGCCTTCGGCAGTAAATACCTGTTGCTCCGGATTAAATGAAGATGGCGCTAAAGGTTTTTTTCCATTATGAAGATCTGGATGGGAGTAGGCACCCGTATGCCATAGCTGTGCAAAAATAATTCCTCCTTCATTGTGTACTTCTTTTGTAGTCAATTTCCATCCCTCAACCTGTGTTGCAGAATAAATGCCTGGAACATTTACTACACCGACAGCTTCTGGACTAACAAAAGTACCTTCTGTAATTATTAGTCCCGCTGTTGCACGTTGTTTATAATATGCTGCGGTGAGTTCAGTTGCTCTATGTTCAGCATTGTCAGATCTGGCCCTGGTCATTGGTGCCATTACTACTATTCGATTTTTGAGGCTTATTCCGCTCAAATGAAATGGCTCAAATATTAGTTTATCGTTCATAGTTGTTTTTATTGTTTTAAATATACTTTTTAGTATATTTTGTGTTATTATTTTAAATATGTTATTTGTTTATGCTAGTCAACTGGTTATTAGATTTTGTAGCTGTCAAGTTCCGTTTTCAGGCTTTTTAAAAGGCCTTGCATAGGTTTTGCTGTTCCTAAAGATCGGCAGATGATGATTGCTCCCTCAACTGCGGAAACTGCTTTAAAGGCATAAATGGCTGGATCAAGGTTGGTATTAAATTCACCATCTTTGATCCCTTGTTTTAAAATGGACACAAATAATTCTTGTCCACGTCGTAAAACTACTGCAACTTTTTCTCTGATCATTGGATGATTGTCATCTGATTCAGCAGCCATGTTAATTACAGGGCATCCACCATCAATATAAGTAGATAGTGGATCTTTATAAAAATCAAGATAGCGAAAAAAACTTGCACGAGCACTTTTTGCACGAGAAATATTCGACATTAATCTGTTGCCATTATTCTCTAGCATAAAATTTACAGCTTGGAGGGCTAAATCCTCTTTTCCATCAAAATGACCATAAATACATCCTTTAGTTAGTTTGGAAGCCTCAAGTAAATCATCTATACTGGTCCCCGATATTCCTTTTTTATTAAAAATAGGTGCTGCCGTTTCCAGTATAAATTGTTTCGTTCTTTCTGATTTCGTTAACATTTCCTTTTTCTTATGATGCAAAAATATACTAAAAAGTTTATTTTGTATATTGTTTTTTATAATCTATCTTCAATATGACGTTTGAATTACACATTAGGAATATCTAAATTTTCTCAAGGTTTGTATAAAATAATTTTATGATTGGAGATGAAATTTTTGTTAATTTCCGAAAAATCAGTGTTTATCATGAGAATAATTATTCTTCAAGAATTTTCGAAAAACCTCCAATCCAATCAATTCGGCCGCAAAAATGGTAGGGTTACACACCGCCCCTGAACCAATAATTTTAAGGTAATTCTGAAAAGAGCTGATTTTTTATTTGAGGCTTTTATTGTCAGTAAGATATGATCGTGAGATGTTCGCTAAAATTTGTTCGATGTTTTGGCTAAAAAAATGAGAACTCCAGTCTTCATTAATTCTAATTTTTTTTTAGTGTAAAAACCATTTGTGAAATTATACCCATTATTCATAATAGTTTGAACTTGACCAAAGTTATTTGGCGAAAATGAAAAATAACCTGCGTTTTCTGAATTTTTGACAGTCAAAAGCTGAAAGTTTTTCAGTGATCTAGTAATTTTTTCAGCTTTTACTTGCAGAAATACACTTGGCATTTCAGTTGTGATATTTTTATCGAACGCAAGTTTATAGAGTTTAATTAATTATAGTTTTAATCATTTAAATCAAATTAAGGAGGAAAAACCCATGACATTGGTTAAATTTAATCCAGAAAACAAGAGAAATTCATTATCGCCAGGCTTTGGTGATGCTTTTGATTCCATCTTCAATGACACTTTCTTTGGAGACCGAATGGTTACTAGAGTGCCAGCCGTTAATATCAGTGAAACTGTGGATCATTATCACGTTGAATTAGCCGCGCCCGGACTTAAAAAGGAAGATTTTAAATTGAGTCTTGAACGGAATATATTGAGTATTTCTGTAGAGAAACGTACAGAAAGCAAACAAGAAGAAAGAAACTATGCTAAACGTGAATACAGCTATAATTCTTTTGTTCGTTCATTTACTCTACCTGAAAGTGCTGATGAAAATGGCATTCAGGCAACATATAACGACGGTGTTTTAGCTATCAATATCCCGAAAAGAGAAGAAGCAAAGATACTTAGCCGTCAAATAGACATTAAATAATTTCTCCAAAAATCCATCTCCAGAGCTACTTAATGGTAGCTCTTTTTTATCTTTTGTTATGGAAGCTTTATTTGAAATTTCGTTAAACATGAAAACCATTAAAAGTTTGGAAAGCCTATGCAAGCTTTTATTTATGATCTGATCAGCAATTTGCTACGCGCATTTTTGGTTTGATGCAGTGAGAAAGATGAATAGAGGGGGAATTCGATGATCACTAAGGAGATTTTTAAAGAATTGAACATGGAACATAATCAGAAGTAATTCTGCGTTAAAATTTACCTGTCAATAGAGATTGGGTTAAGTAGGTATTACGTTAGCTTATAAAGTGATATAAAAACACCACGTCTCCATTGTATGCTGGTTTTGGTTGATCTCTAATAACGAGAGTAGCTTCAATAATAACTTTGGTAACTCCTCTCAAATTTACTATAGAAGTAAGTTTGGCCTTTAGCTGCACCTCACTATCTACCAAAACAGCCTGCCCAAATTTAAATCGCTCTATACCGTAATTTATTTCCATTTTTATATTGCGAACATCTGCAATCTGCTTCCACAAATATGGGATCAACGATAAAGTTAAATAGCCATGTGCTATAGTGGCTTTTTAAAAGGGCCTTCAGTTTCAGCTTTTTGCTTATCAACATGGATCCATTGGTGATCTAATGTTGCGTCTGCAAATTTGTTAATCTGTTCCTGACTAATTTTATGCCATTTAGAAATGCCTAGTTCTTTACCTAAATAAGATTTATACTCTTCGAAATTATTGATTATCAACATATGTATGTGTGTTGGATTAAAAAAATAGTTTAATACCTTAGAACAACTCAAAACTTCCTTTACTCAATATTATTCTTCAAATTTCGCTCCAGAAAGCCACATTATATAATTTAACAATTTGACTGTATTTGGCGAATTATCTTTTTTACAATGAAAAGGAGAGGGTTTTGTACGTGCAATTTCTTACATCAAGAAGCTTCCTTTTCATTCATGTAAGGATTGTAGTAGCATTTGTAAAAATGCTCCTTGTAATCTTTATAACTGCTCACTGCACCAAGGAGGCTCATTATTTTGATGTAATACCAAGCCAGGTCTATTTGATGCGGTTTAAAACCACTTCTGGCACTTTTAGGGTATAAATGGTGATTGTTGTGCCATTCGCCAGCAACAATACCCGGCCATAACTGATTGATAGATTTATCTTTATTACTAAAATCAACTCCTTTATGTTGCTTGTCTTTCCCTTTGGCGTGGCCTTCATAATTAAATGTTCTTACACCTACAGCCCAGAACCCTGCTGCTCCAAAAAGACTGCAGGCAAGTGCATGGCCCCCTGTAAGATAGAATGCCAAATACCAAAAAGACCAGTTTAATATCCATGAAGTTATTGCATATAAAGGATTTACATAAGAGCCCCATTTTTGATATTGCGGATAAGTATTAGCTGTCAAACCTGCATGCCTCATCAGCATTTTAACGCGGTTATAATCGGTTTCACTCAAATCCTTGGCTATAGGTTGATGATTAACGTCAGCCAGAAAACAATATAAAAAGCCCGCCTGTGCATTATAAGGATCACCCGGTTCATCTGATTTAGAATGATGGACATGATGTGAAATCACATAGATTTCTTCAGGGATTACATTTAACGTTAAATTTTGCGTAAAAAAAAAAAAACGCCAGAATGAATTTCTGAATTTATATGCACCGTGGGTACAATAGCGATGATGCCAGATCGTTCCATGAGTACCCATAATAATCATGCTATAAAAAAAAGCAGCCAATAGTGTCCACCAACTTAAAAAATAGAAAAGGAA
This sequence comes from Pedobacter sp. NJ-S-72, assembly GCF_053890575.1. Lineage (NCBI taxonomy): Bacteria > Pseudomonadati > Bacteroidota > Sphingobacteriia > Sphingobacteriales > Sphingobacteriaceae > Pedobacter > Pedobacter sp. NJ-S-72. The sequence goes on from NZ_CM132681.1 coordinate 328,615, forward strand.
TATCAGAAAAAAGGGGATCAGACAAGCTACTTTGAACCAGCTAAAAAACGGAAGCCAGTTTTTGCGGTCTCTAAATACATTTATCCTTGAAAAAAATTCGTGAAAAATTTCACTTGCTGTAGGCTTTATTAACCTCCCTTGAGCATCCTGCCACCCATATTTGGGGCGCTGTAATACATAATCTAAAAATGGCATAGCGTAAAAATTGTTTATTTTATAATAATCTAAGTATGTCAAATCGAGGCGCAATTATAATAAAATTATCAATTAAATAAAATACAATTTCGTGATAAATACATTGTTCATAGTGTTAAACAGAGTATTTGGGATAGTTGTTGTCATGGAGTTTCTATTTATCAATAGAAAGACATTTAGAGTTTTAATCATGATGTTAATGTAGTTTTTATCGGTAAACCTCAAAACATCCCATTCGATTCGATTTGATGAACTTTTTCAAGTTTTAAAAGGATGTTTATTAGGTTCATTTTCTCGTTGTGTGAAAGCGGTCCGGTCACTTGAGCAGATGCTTTTCTTATATTTCCCATGCTCTCATCCAGGAGTTTTTTCCCTTTTGGAGTGATGTGGATCATTTTATTTCGTTTATCACTATCTAAAGCCTGCTGTTCTGCCCATTCATTTTTAATCAGCCTGTTAATGATTTGTATCCCCGCAGATTTTTCATGAATATTTAGTCGGATGAGAGAGGTTTTACTCATACTTCCAAATGACACTAAGCTGATTAAATAAATAAACTCATCAGGAGTTGAAAAAGGAGTGTTCGCTATAGCCGTTTTTGCATGTATTTTTGCATATCTGTACAGATGTACCAGCGAAGTATTGATTACACTATCTGCAGACCGTCCTTTTGCTTTTCCTTCCCATTCCGGTTCTGGTAAATCATTATTGTGATTAGTATGCTGATCGAGCCAGAGCCTGAATGTATTTAGATCATGTGTAGTATGAACGGACTCTTTTTCATATATTTTCACCAGAGTGACCAGTTCGTTAATTAAGTCGTATAACATGATTCAGTTGATTTAATGTAATAGTTAATATTTTGGGCTCAATTCTGAAAAGAATTGAGTTAGGTTATTATTCTAAGGGTTCTATTTAATAAAGCAATTGCAAATTGCTTTTTATTTAAGGTTTTAAAGATATGCATCTCTTCAATTAGAGTGGTCTCATTATCCAGAAATTTCAAAATTTGTTGTGCCTTGTTTTTTTTGAACAGCACTGAGAAGATTTCTTCGCCAGAAAGGCGTCCGCTGCCAAGTAAATGCAAAAGGGTAGCATCATAAGTCTTAAATCTCTTTGGAAAAATGGCTGAAATAATCGGAGTTCCGGATTTCTTTAGTCTTTCTACAATAGCGGCGGTATGTTTTTGTATAAAACGAAAGGTATAACCTGTAGATCCCTTCGTAAATCCGCCGGCAGTACCAAGATAAATAATACGGCCTTGTTGTCTTTGGACAGGATGGTCAGACATGGGAATTACCCCATATTCCCGCTCTTTAATAGTGTACCGGTCACAATGCAGTTGTTCTTGAATATATTGTTTTAAAGCGGTGGTATAATCTTCAGTTGCCAATTCTTGTTCAGAAAAGACCGTATACTCTACTAAAGCGAGTTTTGGACTTAAGGGCAATACATAGACAAATGATGTTCCTGTTTGCTGAGGAGTTCTAAAATCCATTAGGGTTGCACATTCAGCGTCAAAAATGGCGTTTTCTGTTTCTATGATCCAACCCATGAAATGCTGCAGCAAATAATGATAACGTTCTGGTCTTTTGTTCTGGATATGCGGAATGCTGCTGGAGAAAGTATAATCGGAACTATAGATTTCTCCATCAATGACTGCATAGGCTTGTTCGTTTTCTGTATAAAGTCTTTCTACATTTCCTTGTATTGTAGTGATATGGGTGTTCTCTGATAGTTTTTCGTCAGCGAAGGTATAGAAGTCTATTGCCCGGATCATTTTGTACTCATAAGGATAGATATTTAATTCCTGATGGATAGAATAGCTGGAGAAAGATAAACGATTCCATTTTTTTGTATACTACTGGTTCAAATACATCCACATGCTCTTCCCAGAAACACCACGTTTTATCATTGCCATTTTTAGGGGATTTGTCTACAAGCAACAGCTGTTTATTAGAAGCTTTGAGGTAAGGCAGCATGCGTACAGCCAGGCTTCTGCCGGAACATCCTCCTCCTGCAATAATATAGTCAAAGTGCTTCATAATTATTTTTTTTGAGACTGCTGCCAATATTTTCTGGAGGCGAATAACATACCGAATGATTCCCCATGGTGTCTGTCCAGTCCAGATGCTTATGATGCATTTTATGTGCACGTTTAATGGTTTTGATATACCTGTTGTTACTTCGTGAAAACCATTTGAAACGTTGATGGATAACCACATCGTGTATGATAAAGTAAGCAATTCCATATATAAGGATTCCCAGTCCCATGTAAAACATCCAATTGAACCCTGATTTAGCCCCAAAGAAAAACAGAAGAATACTTGGAGTGGCAAAGATTAGAAAAAAGGCATCATTCTTTTCAAAGAAATGAGGTTTTTTTTGATGATGGTCTTTATGTAATACCCATAGTAAACCATGCATTACGAATCTATGGGTAAACCAGGCAACTCCTTCCATAAGAATAAAAGTGCCTGTTGTAATAAATAAATAATTAATCCAGCTATTCATTTTAATGCAATTTAGAGTTGGACAGATAGGTTAAGATGTCCTGTTTCAGTTTTTGATCTTTAGTTGTTTCTAGGTTAGCAAGCAGATATTTTTTATCCTCATTTATATTGTCATTATACTTGAGGAAGGCAGGAAGGTTTGTTTGAATCATAAATCTCAAAAAACGTATTTCCAGATTATGTGGTTCCTTTTTTACAGCCTCTTCTATGAATTTTTTTCCTTTTTTAAATCTTGCGAACTTATGAATTGGGTTAATTCCATGTTTTGCCTGCATCATCTCCGCAGCACCTTTATAACAGATCAAAAGAGGAGGAGAGGTGTAGCTCACAACAGAAAGTAGTTTTAAAAGCCGGTTCGCATCCACTTTATTATGTGCGGAGGTTTCAAACAGGGTTTTTACTTTCTGAATCTCCGGTTCTGCTGAATAGCTTTTAGTTGTAAACAACAGCAGGATTAAAAAGACTATGCTCTTCATATCATGTTTGTTTTGTACCTGATGATGGAATCAAACATCAATCCGAATTTATGTGTATTGGAAATACGGATTCTTCCGGACATTACTTTTTCAGCAGTACTGCTTTTGATCTTATTAAATAAATTTTTATAATAGACATACGACATACGCAAGATGAACGCCATTTCTGGATGATGATGGTAGTTGCCGGATTCCTGTTAAGGCCAGTTCAAAGTCTGCTTCTATTTCTTGTTCAATGATCTTTTTTTCCGTGTTTGAAAAGGTAGATAAATTCACATTTGGAAAATAGGTACGACTTAAGGTATGAAAATCTGCATTTACGTCTCTAAGGAAATTTACTTTTTGGAATGCAGAACCTAATTTCATTGCTGAATCCTTTAGTTTTTCATACTGTATTTTGTCGCCTTCGGTAAAGACCTGTAAACACATAAGACCTACTACTTGTGCAGAACCAAGAATGTATTGATTATACTTTTCAGGTGTATAATATTCTTGTTTGAGATCCATTTCCATGCTTTGAAGAAATAATTCTATCAATTCTTTATCTATATAGTATTGGTTTACAACCTGCTGAAAAGAGTTGAGCACTGGATTTAGGCTTATTCCGTCTTCTATGGCCTCAAAGCAATCTCTTTTAATTTTTTTGAAAGTAAAATTGCTTTGTCATAATCATGAAAGCTATCTACAATTTCATCGGCCAGCCTTACAAATCCATATATGGAATAAATGGGGTGACGAAGTCTTTCGGACAAAAAATAAATACCCAATGAAAAACTTGTACTGTAACGTTTAGTGATCATCTTGCTGCATTGTGCCGATAACTTGTCAAATATTTCTTTCATGGTTTATTTCTTTAAGTACTTTATGAGTTGGTGAGCTGCAACATTTCCTGAAATGATAGAGGGAGGAACTCCGGGGCCGGGTACTGTAAGCTGTCCGGCATAAAACAGATTGTGTATTTTTTTATTCTTTAACGATGGTTTCAGATTTGCCGTTTGCATCAGTGTATTAGCCAATCCATAAGCATTTCCTTTATAAGAGTTGTAATCTGCTATGAAATCACTTACGCAATAGCTTTTTTTTTATAATCCAGATGCTGACGGATCGGGGTTCCGGTATAATTTTCGAGCCGGTCCATGATTGTGAAGTGAAGTATTGTTCCCGAATCGTTTCCGGATCTTTTACACCTGGGGCCAGCGGCATTAAAATAAATAGATTTTCATGTTTATCTGGTGCAACAGTGGGATCTGTGACACTTGGACAGCATACATAAAACAAAGGTTTGGAAGGCCACTGAGCTTCTTTATAGATTTCGTACGCATGTTGTTTTAAATCCTCGTCAAAGAAAAGTGTATGATGATTTAAGCGATCTATTTTAGTGCGGACACCTAGATAAAATATTAGACAAGAGGGAGCAAGAACTCTGTTGTCCCAGTATTTTTGTGAATAATTTCTATGTGTGTGGCTCAGCAGTTTTTCTTCAATGTGATGGTAGTCTGCGGCGGCAATAATACCATCATAATGTCTAATTTTTTTATTTGATGTTAGATTTACAATGTGTTTTCCCTGTACTTCAAGTGCAGTTACAGCTGCATTAGTGTGAAATTTTACACCTTGCTTTTCAGCAACACTTTTCATCATGGCCTGGATTACTTTTCCAAAGCCACCTTTGGGATACCAGGTGCCAAGTTTTAAACCAGCATAATTCATTAGACTATATAATGCGGGTGTATCATCAGGCATTGCTCCAAGAAAAAGTACAGGAAACTCCATTAACGCAATTAGTCTGGGATCTTTGAAGTATTTTTTCACATGTGCACTAAAAGAGGTAAAAACCTGCAACTTAAACAAGCCTTTAATAAGTGCTGAGTCGGCAAATTCCAGTAAGGAAAGTCCAGGTTTATAAACCAGCTTTTCCATTCCTATTTTATATTTATATTCTGCCTCAATTAGGAAACGCTTTAGGTTTTCTGCACTTCCACTTTCTATAGATTCAAATAATTGACATAATTCCTCGAAGTTAGCGGGAATGTTCAACACCTCGTTAGTACCGAAAACTACACTAAAGCCAGGGTCAAGCAATTGTAATTCATAGAAATCTTCAGCTTTGTGACCAAAATCATTGAAAAATTTTTCAAATACTTCGGCATCCAATACCAACTTGGCCCCATATCAAATACATAACCATTCTCTGTGATGAGTTGGCGCGCCCTTCCACCAATTTCTGGATTTTTTTCATAGACGTCTACCTGATAACCTTGCTTTGCCAGGTAAGCTGCAGAACTTATGCCAGCAAATCCAGAACCGATGACGGCTATTTTTAATACTTCCTGTTTCAATTTGTTTGGCATTCAGTCGATTAATTGTTGTAAATAGTAAATCTCAATGTTTTAATATTAATAATACAAATATATACTAATATAGTTTATTTTTGCACTAATATTAATGAATGAAAACGTGGAATAGAAACTAAATCACCTATTGAGTTGTAATTTATACCTAAGGAAATGAAAATATTGTTAACAGGTTCAACAGGTTATATCGCTCAGCGTCTGCTTCCTGTTTTGCTGGAACATCAGCATCAGGTTGTTTGCTGTGTCCGAAATAAAAACCGCTTTGATAAGGACAAATTTGCAGGCTTTGATTTAGAGATAATCGAAATTGATTTCCTGAAAAAGGAAAATCTTGCTGATATTCCTTCAGATTTAGATGTCGCTTATTACCTGATGCATTCTATGTCATCCACAAAAAATGATTTTTCTGAGGCAGAACTGTTAACTGCTAGTAATTTTAAACATGCCATAGAACAGACAAGTACAAAACAAGTTGTCTTTTTGAGTGGAATTATTAATAGCGTAAATTTATCCAAACATTTACTTTCCCGTTTAAACGTGGAAGAGACATTGAAATCTGGTAAATATGCATTAACTACTTTACGAGCTGGCATTATTGTGGGCTCTGGTAGCGCCAGCTTTGAAATTATCAGGGACATCGTAGAAAAACTTCCGGTAATGGTTGCTCCAAAGTGGCTCAATACACGTTGCCAGCCGATCGGTATTCGTGATGTGATCCGTTTTCTTGAAGGAGTAATTATGAAGGAGTACACTTTTAATAAGGCATATGATATTGGAGGTCCTGAAGTGATTACCTATATAAAGAGATGCTTTTAAGGTTTGCTAAAGTGAGGGGACTTAAACGCCATATCCTTATTGTCCCTGTAATGACCCCAAGGTTATCTTCCTATTGGCTTTATTTTGTTACTTCTACTTCTTACCCCCTGGCAAGTAATTTAGTGGATAGTATGAAAGTTGATGTTATCGCAGAGCCCAATGATCTGCCGCAAAAATTGGGTATTGAAACCATGAAGTACGAACAGTCCATAAAACTGGCATTCGGAAAAATTGAGCAGAATCAGGTCATATCGAGCTGGCGGGACGCGATGAATAATGATGATTACCCCAATCGGTTTAAAAAGCTCATTACAATTCCTCAGGAAGGATGTTTTAAAGATGTACGATCAATGAAATTAGATGACCCTGAAAGAGCGCTACACAATATTTGGTCTATAGGAGGATCAACGGGGTGGTATTATGCAGATTGGCTGTGGGATATTCGCGGGTTTTTAGACAAATTATTTGGAGGAGTGGGCTTGCAAAGAGGGAGGACTAACTCCGACAGCCTGTCAACTGGTAGTGTCGTCGATTTTTGGAGGGTGATTCTTGCAGATAAACAAAATCGGCGGTTGTTATTGTATGCCGAGATGAAATTGCCTGGTGAGGCCTGGCTGGAATTTAAAATAGATAAGGAAAACGTGTTGGTACAAACTGCTACTTTTCGCCCGCTAGGTATAGCTGGTCGAATTTATTGGTATTCAGTCTTACCCTTTCATGCTTTTATTTTTAAAGGAATGATGAAAAATATTGCCAGTCATCGTCAACCAAAATAACCACTTGGTTTTTATTAACAAAAATATACTTTATCAAATCTATATATGAAAAAAAAAAATACTTCCTATAGCTAATGGCTTCGCTCTAATTGTCACGATTTTGATCAATTATCTTTCTAATGCCGGGATATTAAATGGCAATACAATGAAAACTGTATCTGATAAATATTTCAACTATTTTACCCCTGCAGGTTATGCCTTTTCAATCTGGGGGGGCTTATTTATCTTGGTTTATTGGGTTTTGTATTTTATTCATGGCGTAATCTTCTAAAAGAGAAAGAAGAAGATTCGATAGTCTTAAAAATTGGTTGGTGGTTTGTGATTTCCTGTTGCGCCAATTCCCTTTGGGTTGTTGCATGGTTGTATGACTATATAGGTGTATCGGTTCTTATTATGACTGTCCTACTGATCTCCCTGTTAAAAATTATTGCTAATACACGGATGGAATTGGATGCTCATCCCTTTAAAATGTACCTTTTTGTGTTTTGGCCTTTTGCATTATATTCTGGATGGATCTCTGTTGCCATTATCGCTAATATTGCGGCTTTCCTGACTAAAGTTAGTTGGAGTGGATGGGGGATTTCTAATGTGACCTGGACAATTATAATGATTTGTATAGCTGGTTTAATTAATATATTCATGATTAGGCTACGGAATCTTCGCGAATATGGCTTGGTAGGGGGTTGGTCATTAATGGCTATTTCTGTATCTAATAATCATACTAATGGCAGCACGGCTGTGGCATATACGTGTTATATTGTTGTGGTAATCTTATTGGTTTTTATAGGAATAAGTGGCTTGAAAAACCGCGGAAGCTCACTTGAAAAGATGTAAGAATTAAAAGGATGGCTTTAAGCCCCCTCTTATCTTTTGTAGGTCATATAAACGTTGAAAGATTAAGAAGATTTTTTCTTTAAACTTGGATGATATGTATCATCTGGAGGTAGGAATTAGAAAAGAAAAAATAGTTGTAATAAACTAGATTAAAGCTGACTGTAATGTATGACAAAGATTTGTTATGTCCTTAGAAATATTGTATTAGCCAAATAGTAGGATTAAATCATCGACGGTGCTTTACCGAATTTTTGTTTGAACGAACGCGAAAAATGGGGCAGACTTTCGAAGCCGAGATCTAAATAAATGGCAGATGGCTTTTGATGTTTCTGTTCTATTAAATGCTTTGCTGCTGTAAGGCGTTTATCTAACAGCCATTGCCATTGACGGGGCGGTACACCAAACGTTTTTGCAAAGTCGCGTTTAAAACCTGCCAGGCTGCGTCCGGTGAGCCGCGCAAATCTTTCAACCGGGACGTTAAAATGAAAATTGGTCATCATAAAGCGTTCCAGATCAATTTTATGAGGTTCTGCAAAATCGAATAAGTATGACCTTAATTGTGGCAGACTATGTAATAATAGTTTAACGCCTTCTTTAACTTTGAGGATACCCATATCTTTTGTGAGTGTCCCTCCTGCGGCGCGTGCATAAGGAATAATGGATTGAAAATAGCCAATAAGAAATGGATCGGGCGGAACGGGCACGTTAGATGGGCCAACATATTTAGAACTGGTGCCGATCTCTTCTTCCAGCGCTATTTTGCGCAACAGATCTTCCTGAAGGCAAATAACAATGCTTTCATAACTTTGGCCAGGAAGAGGTGTTTTAGTCAGCGTACCCAGCTGATTTTTACCGACCAACATCATTTCGCCTGCTTTGACCTCCATGCGCTGGTCAGCCGTTTCTAAATGAAGTTGGCCGGAAACCATCAAAACTAGCGTATGATGGTTCCAGAAGCATACTTTATCTTTCCGTTCTGCGGAGAGATAAGAATAGAAGATCACGCCGGGAAGTATTTCAGTTGGATTGGTCATTTATCTCTGTAGGTAAGTACCGCCTAAGATGGCGCCCGGTGCAAAAGTAGTATTTAATAATTCTATTTCTGACGTTGTAAATTCAATGCTCATGGCAGCGGTATTTTCCGGTAACCTTGTACGGCGGCTCATGCTTACTAATGGCATAATATGGTCGCCTTGCGCATTTACCCAGGCGATGGCAATTTGTGTGGGTGTAACTTGTTTATCTTTCGCTAAGGCTTTCAATACTTCCACTTTTTCCAGGTTTTTGATGAGATTATTGCCCTGAAAACGGGAGAAGTGGAGGTGATGATCATTATCTGCAAGCGGTGCTTTCATATCGCCTGTTAACAAACCTTCGGCAGTGTTGGCAAAGGCGGCTACTGCAATACCCATTTCTTTAGCTGCTGGTAACAATTCGCTTTCCACCTGTCGGTCTGCAAGTGAATAGCCAATTTCCAGTGCACTTATAGGATGAATCTGGTTTGCTTTACGCAGTTGATCAGATGTGATCTCAGAAACACCGATGTAGCGCACTTTACCTTCTTTGATCAGGTCGGCTACAGTACCTATAATATCTTCTACAGGTACGCTGCCGTCCATCCGGCAGGGCTGGTACAGGTCTATGGTTTCAATGCCTAAACGGGTAAGCGAATAATTGATGAAATTTTTAATGGCCACAGGGCGCAGATCCAGGCCCAGCCATTGGCCATTATGAAATAAAGCACCAAATTTAACGCTGATGAAAGCATCGTCCCTGCGGCCTTTAATGGCTTTACCGATTAACAATTCATTATGTCCTGCACCATAAAAGTCGCCGGTATTTAAAAAATTGATGCCACTGTCAAGCGCAGACTGACTGTATGTAGCTATGCTTTCAGTTTCATCTGGCGTTGAACCTCCCCATACGGAAGACATGCGCATACAGCCCAAACCTAGTTTGGACACGAGCGGGCCGTTTTGACCCAATTGTATTTTTTTGATCGTTGTCATCATACAAAGATCAGCGTTCGATCAATATTGAGCTTGTCTATACGGCTCAAATTAATTATCCTGATGGCTCATCAGGATCTGCATTTCATCCGTAATTTATGTATTTAACAAATCAGAAGCAGCCGATGTTCGCCGTCATTTTCTGTAGGTGCCCGATGCACACATGGTAAAACTTTTTGTTCAGGATGATCTACTGCTAATCTCCAAAGATTACCTAAACCTAAATTTATTGGCTGGGCATTGGGTTTAGGTTTATAATGCAGATCAAAATAATATTCCTTCAAAAAGGTTTCAAATTCCGCTTCTGAACCGTTATGTAATTCTTTGAGTTTTTCCCGGATTTCAGGAATCAATATTTTTTGTTCAACCTGATATTGGGTAAGATATCACTTGCAGTACCATGATAGGTACATAAAAATGTATCCGTTGCAACCGTTGAACGATCTACATGATAAGAATATACATCCGTTGAAATGAAGTCTAACTCCTCATCTCGTTCGTAAACTTTAAGTAAATTGAGTAAAGGCGATGCTCCGAAATCTGTTAATAGCTGTAAATCACTTAAGATAGTTTCCCTTGCCATATTACCTTTTTCTGATAGTTGAAGCGCTAAAAGGTCTGCAATGGAAACTTCTGTAATGTTCTCTTTTAATTGAAGTTTAGACATAATTTCTTTAAAATCTCCAACTAAATTTCTGGACCAGCAAATTGCATTCATAGCTCCTTGAAAATTGGTATTTACAAGTTCAGAAAAAGTAGAAACTGCTCCAATTTGATTGTAGTCAGAAAATTCATTTTTCATATTTTAGAATAAATTGTTTTTAGAAAAGCCATTTTTAGCTATTGATATTGAAGAAATACTTTGACTGTGATTTTTGAAGATTTTGTAAATCAACTAAGAAAGGCATATGAATTCATTAATAAATAAAAGGGTTTAAAACTAATTCAAATTTCTGTATTCATTCGGTGTAACACCAGTTTTTTGCTTGAACAATCTTGTGAAATGCTGTTGGTATTTAAATCCCAAATCTGTAGCAACCTCATTTATTGATTTTGAATAGTCAAAAATTTTAGACTTCGCTTCATCAATTAATTTGGTCTGAATGTAATCTAAAGCGGTATTCCCTGTTTCTTTTTTGATCAAATCGCCAAAATAATTTGATGATAGATGCAATTCTTCCGCACAATAAGCAACAGTTGGTAACCCTATATTTGCTGCTTTTCCTGATTTAAAATAATCATTCAACAAGTTTTCAAAACGAACCAAAATGTTTTTGTTTTCATTGCTTCTGGTGATAAACTGCCGGTCGTAAAAACGCTGACAATAATTCATGAAAAGCTCGATGTTCGATACAATCAGCGTTTTGCTGTGTTTGTCAATATTTTGCTGTATTTCTTCTTCAATTTTTTTGAGGCAATCGATAATCGTCTGACGTTCTTTTTTTGATAAATGCAAAGCTTCGTTCACTTCGTAAGAGAAAAAAGAATAGTCTTTGATGTTTTTATCAAGCGAGGTTCCTTTAAGTAAATCGGGATGAAAAACCAAGGCATACCCAGATGGTTTGGTGGCAACGCCTTTGCTGTCAATACCATAAATCTGCCCCGGTGAAACAAAAACGAGAGTTCCGTCATCATAATCGTACGGCTGACAACCATATATTATATCGCCGCATTTTATATTTTTTAAGAATATAGCATAAACGCCTAGATACCTTCTAAAATGCTGGATGGTTGGGACTTCATTAAAATTGATAACGCTCACTAAAGGATGCAAGGTATCTACACCGGCGTATTCGTTGTACGTTTTTACCGTATCAATTCTATCAACTTGTTCCATAATTCAAATTTTAAAATACGAATTTATTAAAACAAAAATTATATATGTTATAACTACATCCACACTACAATCAGTAAAAGTGGTAAAAAGAACCGTATTGTGTATAAAGCTTGCTTAGTCTTTAATGAACAAATTTGTATTGTGAATTTCTGGAACATTTAATGATTTGGAACATTCAATGATTAAAAAATAGAGTTAATGAAAACAGAAAATATATTTGAACGATTGAGAAACGGCGAAACCATTGCTGCAAACGATTCGGAGGCTTATAAAATGCGGGAAGCCGCTTTTGCTACCAAGAAGTTGCTTTTGCAAATGAACAGCACAGCAGAACCTTTAGAAATCATTAAAATACTAAGCAAGATTACGGATAACGAAGTAGATGAAAGTGTTGCTGTTTTTACACCTTTCTATATCAATTACGGAAAACATACCAAAATCGGCAAAAATGTCTTCATCAATTTCGATTGTGTTTTCCTGGATTTGGGTGGCATCACGATTGAAGACAATGTATTGATTGCACCGAAAGTGAGCTTGCTTCAGAAAGTCATCCTATTTCTCCAGATGAAAGACATTCCCTAATTACGAAGCCCATCCACATTAAAAAAAATGCCTGGATTGGTGCGAATGCAACGATTTTGCAAGGTGTAACTATTGGCGAAAATTCAGTTGTGGCGGCGAATTCCGTGGTTTCAGAAAATGTGCCTGACAATGTTATTGTAGGCGGAGCGCCAGAAAAAAATTAAAAAAACATCTAACTCAACGTATTGATAATCAGTATAGATTGAGAAAGGCATTAGGTTCGGGCAGTGTAAAAGGAAAATTGAATTGCAGTAGAAATTTTACCCATAATATTAAAATCAATAAAAAATGGAAGAACAATATCACAATAATTCCCGAAGAAAATTTATTCAACAAACAGCAATTGCAGGGGCAGGAGCTATGCTTGTGAATCCATTTGCACTTTTTTCACAATCAAATAAATCAAAAATGATGAGCAAAATAAAATCAAAAGGTTACGCAGGAAAAGATGAACAAGGAAAAAATTGACACTTTGGAATTTTGAACGCAGACCTGTTGGCGACAACGATATATTAATTGACATCAAATTTTCCGGCGTTTGCCATTCTGATATTCATACCATAAAAGGGCATTGGGGAAAACAACAATATCCACAAGTTCCGGGGCATGAAATTGCTGGTATTGTGACTGCTGTTGGTAAAAGCGTAACCAAATTTAAAGTTGGAGACAAGGCAGGCGTTGGTTGTATGGTAAACAGTTGTATGCAATGCGAAAGCTGTAAAAAGGGCGAAGAGCATCATTGCGAAACTACTGGAATGGCGGGGACTTACGGAACGCCCGAAAAATCATCTCCAACAGGAATTACGCAGGGTGGATATGCTAACAACCTTGTAGTTACCGAACATTTTGCCATTAAAATTCCTGAAAATATAGATTTGAAATATGCTGCGCCATTGCTTTGTGCTGGTATTACCACTTATTCGCCATTAATGAAAGTGAAGATGAGAAAGGGTTACAAAATTGGTGGTGTTGTCGGTATTGGGGGATTAGGACATTTGGCAGTGAAATTAGCAGTTTCCAAAGGTGCAGAAGTTTATGCTTTTACCACATCGGCTTCCAAAGTAAATGATATTAAGGCTTTTGGCGCCAAGGAAATAATTGTTGTGAATTCTGTTGAGGATTTGAAACCAATGAAAGGTAAACTCGATTTTATGATTTCTACCGTTCCTTATGTCTACGAAATGTCGAGTTATATTGATTGTGTAAAACCCAACGGATTTTTTACCCAGGTTGGACAACCCATCAATGGTGAGCTTACGATTAATAATTTTAATATGATTTTTAATCGGGTTAACTTTAATGGTTCATTAATTGGTGGTATTCCCGAAACACAAGAGGTGATGGATTATTGCGCTGAGCATAAAATCTATCCTCAAATTGAAATCATAAAGGCAGAAGAGATCAATGAAGCTTGGGATAAAGTAGTTAAAAAAGAAGCCCGTTATCGTCGTTATGTGATCGACGCAGCATTTTTAATAATATCACCTCGGTATGAAAACAATTCAAATTATTTCAGTATTAACTGCAACAACTATATTTATTAGTTGCAACCCTAAAAATCAAGAAAAAATGAGAACAGACAATAACAAAGAACTTTTTGCTAAGGGCGAAAAATTGGATAACGGATATTTTACAGGTGATGTTTATTTGGAAACGTTGCTACAGAAAGATAAAAACAATAATTTCATTATGGGTGCGGTAACTTTTGAACCAGGTGCAAGAACCAATTGGCATACGCATCCCAAAGGTCAGGTGTTGATCGTTACTGAAGGTAAAGGATTGTACCAGGAAAAAGGCAAACCTGCAAAAATCATTAAAAAAGGCGATGTAATCAATATTCCTGAAAATGTAGAACACTGGCACGGCGCAACGGCAACCGCCAAAATGGTACATATTGCCATCACTAATTACGAAGGCGAAACCAATGCTGTTTGGCTAAAACCTGTTACTGAAGAAGAATTTAGCGAAGCAAACGGAATATAAATATCATCAATATGCGCAACTATCAATTTTTACAATGGATATTTCTATTGTTCTTCATATTAAGTACAAATAAAATGAATGCACAACAAAAAAACCTGGCAAAAAATAATCTTAGTGCCCAGGAACAAAGCCTTGTCCTTATTTCGGCATTCATGGCATCAGGAAATTTAGAACAATTGAAAACTCAGTTAAATAGCGGACTTGATACTGATCTAAGTATTAATCAAATCAAAGAAGCGATAACTCAATTGTATGCTTATTGTGGTTTTCCCAAAAGTTTGAATGCGATTAATCTTTTTAGAACAGTTTTGGACGAAAGAAAAGTAAAGGGTATTACTGACAAAGAAGGTAAAAAGACGGCGGTTGAAAATAAAGTTGCCGATAAATACGAACAAGGCAGGAAAGTATTGGAAACCTTAACCAAAACGTCACAAGCTAAACCTGCACCGGGTTTTGGAGATTTTGCGCCACGCATCGATACTTTTTTTAAAGGAACATTTATTTGCTGATATTTTCGCAGTAGATGTGTTGAGTTTTAAAGAAAGAGAATTGGTTACCATAGCTGCTTTAGCATCAATGGAGGGGGTTGAAGGGCAGTTGCAAGCTCATATCGGCATGGGAAAAAATACGGGAATTACAGAAGATCAATTTAAAGATATTGCCGGATTAATTAAAACAAACATCAGTAAAACGCAGGCGAACACAGTGCTGAAAATTATCGGTCAGCCCTTGCTGCCAGTTATTGATAATGATATGATGGTACGTATTTCTGAAATTGAAATCCTACCGGAATATTTAGAGGAATACAAAGCGATTTTAAATGTAGAATCAAGTGTTTCTGTAAAAATTGAGCCAGGTGTAATAGCTATTTTTCCAATGTATCAGAAAGAAAATCCAAACCAAATCAGGATTGTGGAGATTTATGCTAATAAAGCTGGATATCAATCGCATTTAACTACCCCACATTTTCAGCATTACAAAGACGACGACTTTGAAAATGGTGAAAAATTTAAAGTTAATTGATATGGAAGGTTTGGACAAAGAAATGATGGTGGAGATCTTTAAAAAGTTGAAATAATGGCTGACTGAAAAGTATAAAGAAATTTATCTTTTCTTGATTCAAAAGGGATATTCATGAAAAATTATCAAAAAACGGTTGTTTTTCGATAATGGTCTTAAGCTAGGGGGAGCAATGTCCCTTACAAAAATAACATACTGTCTAATGGGTAACTGATGCCTGCGCGTCAACATGATGTTATATTCGACCATACGATAAATCTTCCTTTCAACTTCTTGCAGTTCCGTTGCGTTAAGGTAATTCCTGTATACTATTTCAGTTATTCGTGTAATAAAGGTGAAGATATAAGAATATGTTTGTTATTAGTAAGATGTTAAAATGTCATTGGAAAGCAAACATCAAAAAGAGTTAAGCTACTCAAATAGAAATTTAGTATTATATCTCAAAAAAGATAAAACATGGAGATTGCCATTGCCACTTTAGAAAATATTGAAATAGATAGAATAGTAGAAGTATTAAACCAATCATTCTCTGATTACATTGTGCCTTTACAGCTCAATTCAAAACAATTAGCATTTAAGATTTCTTCAGAAAATGTAAAGTTAGATTTATCAATCGGAGTTTTTTCATCTGGTAAATTAATTGGGTTTATGCTTCACGGCCTTAACGAAGTTGACGGAAAATTATCAGCTTATAATGCCGCAACTGGTGTTGTTCCTGATTATCGCGGGCAAGGTCTTGTTGGTAAAATGTATGACTTTTTATTGCCGAAGCTAAAGGCAATAGGTGTGGAGCAAATGTTGTTGGAGGTAATCGTGGGTAATGATGCTGGTGTCCGGGCCTATGAAAAAATGGATTATCAAGTAAATAGAACACTTGATTGTTTTCGTGGGGCAATTGAAACGGTAGAAAAATCGCCTGTGGCAGTAATTAGAGATTTAGAAGACTTTGATTGGGATAAGTTTTCTTCTTTTGGACAATAAAACCTTCATGGCAAAATTCTGTAACGACACTGGAAAACAGTAAAGACTACTGTGCTATAGTTGGAGCCCATTTAGACGAAGAGTTAATCGGTTACATGGTATATAATCCTGTTTTAAGGAAAATACATCAAATTGCTGTTTCATCTAAACATAGACGTAAAGGCGTGGCGACGCAGCTGGTCAATACAATGATCGCATCGATTGATCCAAAAGAATTGTTTATGAACAATGTTGATACCGGTTCGTTAGAAACAATTGCATTTTTCAAAAGCCTTGGACTTTCTAGGCATGTAGCTCAATTGGAAATGAAAAGAAGAGTATGACGAAAGAAAAAATCTAACTGCGTATATGGATCGTGTCTGGGTTCGCTAGATGCCGTTACTATAAGCTAAAAAGCCTCTGCAAATCTTACGAAAGCAGGCTTTTTAGCTTATAGTATTTATTCCTCTTTTACTCCTTTTATCCAATCCTTAAATTTGTGGATTTTCTGTTATAAAAGACTCATGTTCTTCTTCTCCTTCAGGACCTGCCGGTAGAATATGCTCAAAATAAGTTCCTTTCAATACCTTGCGTAATATACCCTCACCCAAAAATGGCTTATTGTCATTTAATGTTTTTGCCGCTTTGAGCAAATGACGGATATCATATTGCAAAGGATTAATATCAGGTACCTGCTTATTCAGGTTTAATAGTTCATAAACTGCGATCCTTGCTGTTCTTACCGAGCTCTCCATGGTAAATACCACATCATTATTTGTTTCTACAAATTGTCCGATCAATCCCAGGTTTTTGCACCCTTCAGGAACAACCCGTGGGCGATCACCTTTGGCTCTGGGCATAAACATCGAAGTGATATAAGGCATGAAAGCCGTACGAACGATGGTGTTTTCTATCACATTATCCAACTGGTCTATGATACCCGTATGATAACACAATTCAGCAAGGATCTCGTCTCCTGTACATTCGGGCATTGTTTTCTTAATATAATTCCCTTCCTTGTCCATAAACAAAGCATACACCCAAAGTACCAGAATATCATCTGGTTGTTCCGGGAAATGAGGCTGTCTGTTACAAGTAAAACTCATTAACCAGTTGGAATCTGTAATAGTAACAATTCCTCCGGTAGCTGTTTTCCCGGAATAAGGATCATTCACACAATATTCCTTTAGCTTTTCAACCAGCGCAGAAGGTCTGCAGGTTAAAGTCACGGATTCCCAGGACGACTTTTCGATATTGCTGCAGAATTTTTCTGGTTTACCAAAGCTGTCTGATTTAGCAGCAAGATTTTTCCATAGTTTCCATCCGCCACTCTTTCCGCTTATGCTATTGTCGATAGCTATAATAGGTGCTGTTTTGTTATCACCATAGAATGTATCTTCGGTCATTGAACCAGTAGTAACAATCACATAGTCTTCTTTTCCAACCGGTATTTTAACTTCTTTTCCATTTTGCTCTGTAATAATTCCTTCCACCACTGTCTTTCCTTCGGTATTGATATGGATATCCAGGTCATTGATTAGTGTATTGAACTGAATGTTAACACCTTTGTCTTTTAGATAATTGCGTAGAGGTGTTACAAAGGTGTCATATTGATTATACTTAGGGAATACTAAAGAGGAGAAATCATTTAATCCATCAATAGCATGCAGGAATCTGTGCATATAAAGCTTTAACTCCAGTAAGCTATGCCAGTTCTCAAAGGCAAACATGGTACGCCAGTACGTCCAGAAATCGCTGCTCAGAAAGGTTTCACTGAAATAATCTTCAATAGTTAAATCGTCCAGTTCTTCTTTTTTCTTAAGCAGAAGCTTAACGATGGCCAGCTGGTCTTTTTTGTTCAGACCAAATTTACTGAAGTCCTTTATTTCCCCTTTGTTATGAATAAGTCGTGCTTTAGAATAATTGGAGTCATTATCATTGATCAGGCGATATTCATCTAAAACAGTATAAGGAGCAGGCATTTCAAGCGCTGGAATATCCTGGAATATATCCCAAAGATTTTCATAGGTCATGTCCATTTCCCGGCCACCTCTGATGATATAGCCTTCCTTAGCATTACCTGCACCATCTAATGATCCGCCATCGATGTGCAATTGTTCTAAAAATGTGATGTTTTCGGCTGGTACCTGACCGTCTCGAATGAAATAATAAGCAGTAGCCATACCAGCAATACCACTACCTATAATATAGATTTTACTATCCTTATATGATTTAGCGGGAATCCCTCTATTGCGTTGGTAATTTCCAATCTGATCCGAAAAGGGCATAGATTTTTGCGGTGTATTACGTTGTTGCTCTTTGCTTGAATCTGGTTCATGATTCACATTTCCATGATCAGAGGAGGCGCTTAAAATTTTATCGGATTTGGAGGTGATTGCTTTCATCGCTTAATGTTTTAATTATGAAATAAAGACTATACCCTTGTATACTTCTTAATGTATGTGGTTTAGCCTTTCAAAACAAAGATATAAACGCAGACATGTTCTTTAAATGTATAGAATCATTCAAAATGATGATGCATATCACTTTGGTGAGCATATAAGTTAAAGGGCTGCTTCTACATCGAAGCAGCCCTTTAACTACAGATGTCTCTGGAGATGAGACATTCTTTTATTTAGATCTTTCGCAGAATTTAAAGCCTTGCGATTATAGATTCAGTTACCTGTTCCACTATTTCAAAAGCAGTTTCGGCCATTTTATTCCCTTTGTTGTCTAATAGTGGATTAACCTCTACAACTTCAATACATAACACTTTTTCTGAGGCAACTATGGTTTGAATAATAATAATGATCTCCTGCGGATCAAACCCTTTGGAAACCGGAGTACCTGTGCCTTGTGAAATCAAATCACAATCCATACTGTCTACATCGAAAGAAATATAAATGATTTCGCAATCCTTTAATTTCTTCAATGCTTCTTCTACACAGGTTTTCAAACCCCTGAAACGTACTTCTTCTACCTTATAGTTTTTAATTTCTAATTTTTCAATGAGTTTGTCTTCCGCTTCTTCAGTATCGCGAACACCAAAATATATCAGGTGTTCTGGTTTCAACTTCTGTTCGTCTGTTCCAATGGTTTTTAAGTTATTCCAGAGTAGTAAAGTGTCTCCGGTAATCTTGTTCTGTTGACAATCCAGATTATCATTGGCCAGGGCTGCTGCCAGGGGCATGCCATGTATGTTGCCGGATGGAGAAGTATATGGAGAATGTAAATCCGCATGAGCATCTATCCAAACCACCCCCAGTACTTTATCAGGGTAAGCTGCTTTTATTCCGCTGATTGTGCCCAATGCTGATGAATGATCACCAGAAAATACGAAAGGAAAGTGGTTTGCTGACAAACTCTGCTCTACAGCATTAGCAAGCCGTGTACATTGCTGCAGCACATGTTCAATTCTTATTGCAAAAGTATTCCGGTCTTTATTATAGATCGTTTCGTTATGCGTCTGAACATCCAGCGTGCTGAAATTGTTAAAATATTCACTTCTTCTTATTAATTGCAGCAATTTCGATGGCATCTATTCCCATATCAGATCCCCGGGTTCCCGCACCAATATCAGATCTGTTTTTAACCAGATTTATTGTTCTTTTCATAAAGTCCTAAGCAACGCTTAACAGTGATCTCTCAATGATGTCCAGGCTTTCGATAATTTGTTCTTCAGTGATGACTAATGGAGGGGCGAAGCGGATTTTATTTCCATGAGTAGGTTTGGCAAGTAAGCCGTTCTCTTTAAATTTCATGCAGATATCCCAGGCCATATCAGATTCTTCTGCACAGTTAATGACAATCGCATTAAGTAGCCCTTTACCTCTGACCGACTGGATAATGTCTGTTTTCTTTGCAATATTTTCTAATCCTGCTCTGAATAGTTTCCCCATTTTATCTGCATTTTCAGCAAGATTTTCATCAATAACGACTTGTATAGCTTCTCTGGATACTGCACATGCCAAAGGATTTCCTCCGTATGTTGAACCATGCTCTCCTGGTTTAATGGTCAGCATGATTTCGTCATTTGCCAGGACTACTGAAACTGGTAACACGCCACCTGAAACTGCTTTTCCTAATATCAAAATATCCGGCTGGTTACTTTTCTCTTCAGAATTGACTTCGTATGAAGCCAGCATGCTTCCCGTTCTGGCAATTCCGGTTTGTATTTCATCAGCAATGAATAAGACGTTATAGGCTTGGCAAAGTGCCTTAATACGTACCAGGTAATCGCTGTCCGGGACAACTACACCGGCTTCACCCTGAATAGGTTCAACAATGAAGCCTGCAATATTTTTATCTGTTTTTAAAAGAACTTCAAAAGCATCCACATCATTATATGGAACATGAGTTATTCCACCTACAAATGGACCAAAATCTTTCTTTGCACTTTCATCATTAGAAGCTGAGATTACAGAAATAGTTCTGCCATGAAAATTTCCATCAGCAAAAACTATTTTGGCCTCGTTAGGACTAATGCCTTTGATTTGGTACGCCATTTTTTCTACAAAGTTTCATTGCTGTTTCAACTGCTTCCACACCCGAATTCATGATCAATGACTTATCATAACCAAATAAATTACAGACAAACTCTTCAAACTCACCCAATTTGTCACTATAAAATGCCCTGGAAGTCAGGGTAAGTTTTTCTGCCTGATCTTTAAGTGCATTAATAATTCTTGGGTGACAATGCCCTTGATTCACTGCTGAGTAGGCAGAAAGAAAATCAAAATATCTCATTTCTTCAACATCCCAAACAAAGACACCTTCTCCTCTTTCCAGCACGACAGGTAGCGGGTGGTAATTATGCGCACCATATCTTTCTTCTTTCTCTATTAGCTCCTCGGTTTTACTTAAGTTTGTTGAAATTTCCATAATTGATTGTTCTTGATGCGAATATAGTAATATTTATTATTTTTGTGCTCGATAAAAGTTAATTTGACTTTTTAATTGGTTTTGAAAGTGTATTTGGCTCTAATAAGCCTGTTTAAAAAATAACCTAATCTTAAATAATTCATGGATCACATTGATGAATTTGACATCCAAATTTTAAAACAACTGGAAATAGATGGACGAATGGCATATTCGGCTATCGCTGCAACACTTGGTATATCCAACACCATGGTTCATCAGCGAATCTCCAGGTTAACCGAACAAGGTATATTAACAGGAATCAAACCTGTATTAGATGAAAAGAAGATTGGTTATGACTGGGGTGCCTTTACAGGGATTACTCTTGAAAAAGACCATGATTCAAATCGTATTATTGAAGAATTAAAGAAGATTCCGGAGGTTACCGAGTGTTATTATATTAGCGGCACTTATACCTTATATTTGAAAATCATTGCCAAAAATCATGAGCACATGAGGCAGGTACTTTATGAAAAAATAGATAATATCCAGGGTATCGCTAAAACAGATTCTATCATGGAGCTTGGATGTGCGTTTAAAAGGAATATTATCCTGTAAAACATTTAATCAAAATAGTAGGCCAAATAATTATCTTAAAAATACTTTAATCATATATTTGGTGCATATGTACAAAAAGTATATCATCTGGCTTTTTTTTCTAGCTGTATTTACAAGTGATTTTTCTGGATTATTTGTTTATGCCGGCTATAAATTAAATCAGGATTATATCACTTCATCTCTTTGTATAAACCGGGACAAGCCCTGGATGAAATGTAACGGTAAATGCTATTTGATGAGAAAGATCAGAGAAGCAGAGAAAGATGAAAATCATAAGGCCGTTAAAAATGTCCTGAATCAATTGTCCGTATCATTCTATCAGCACAATTCTGCACCTTCATTAAATACTACGGTATTCATCATTGAAGACCAGTCAGGATATTCTCGCTACAGCTATAATTATATCAGTAATTATTGCGACCAGATCTTCAGACCGCCAAAGACTGCGGCTTAATTTCCTGTTATTCTTTTATACTCCCGGTATATGTCAGGATATATCTTATGATATATCTATAATTTGTTATTTCCTGTTTTAAAAAACAGGTTATTTATCGGCGTGGCTTATTTTGTCAATATTAATGATGAATGTGAGTTTTTTTTAAGGTCATGGCTTTAGCAGTATAAAAGAATTAAATAAAAACTTATTGTGGATTTGCAGGGAATTGAAATGCCTTAGCCTGATAAATACGTCTGGCAAAAAGAAGAAATCGACGTCCGTTGTACCGAAAGGAATTTAGGTGCAACAGAAGAAAATAGTAAAATCCTAAGAAACAATAGAATTGGCTTCTTATCAGAATATTAAAAACATGATTAATTTAAAAATAAAGACTTTCGGCATCCTTTTATTATTAGGGATTACATTTTGTGTGGGTTGTAAGCAAAATGTAAAAGAACAGATTGCTAAACCTGTTATGCAAAATGGAAAGATCAAGGTCGCTATACTCATCTATCCAGGTGTAGAACTTTTGGATTTCGCAGGACCTTCAGAGGTATTTAGCAATAGTAAATATTTCCAGGTCTATACAGTCTCTACTGTTCAGCCAAAATCAATACTAAGAGTAACACGCTAAGTATAAATCCAGATTTTACGATTTCCAATGCACCTCAACCCGATATACTGGTTATCCCAGGTGCGACGATGGAGACCATCGGGGCCGTCGCTTCAAATCATCAAGTGATCAGCTGGATCAATAAGGTCAGTGACAAGACTAAGCTAACTATGTCAGTTTGTTCTGGTGCAGGTTTATTATCAAAAGCAGGAGTATTGGATGGAAAAACAGCAACTACTCATTTTGGCGCTATAGATACCTTACAAAAGCTGACACCTAAAGCAAAATTTATCGGTAACGTGAGATTTGTTGAAGATGGAAAGATTATGACTACAGCGGGTGTGTCAGCAGGCATTGACGGAGCTTTGCATGTGATAGAGAAATTAAAAGGACTGAAAGAGGCGCTGTTTGTGACGGCTGTTATAGAATACGATAAATGGAACCCGGCTGATGGTAAAGTTATCGGTGCTATGGAAAATAATAAAGGAATGGATATGCGCATGATGCATCATGAGAATGCCGCAAGTTCTGCAGGAGCAATGAAAAGCTTAACACCGAAGACAATAAATAAGGAGGAGAAAGATGTAGTTTGTGGGATGACTATTCCCAAAGGGAGCTCGAAATATAACCTTCACTACAATGGTAAAGACTATCACTTTTGTTCGGCCACCTGTAGAAATTTATTCGAGAAAAATGCAGCTGTATATGCTTTGAAAAAATAATACTATTTGATTATTTATCATTATGATGTTTCGTAAGGCAGTTTTGTTTCTTTATATATTGATCTCGCTGATGGCGAATTGTTCGCGATTTTTTATTTTCGCCGGATTTGAATTCAATAAGGAATATATTGCCAGTAATCTTTGTATTAACCGGAACAGACCTGAGATGCACTGTAATGGGAAGTGCTACCTGATGAAAAAAATCAAACAGGCAGAAGAAAATGAAAAGAAAGAAGCTGCAAGGAATAACCTAAGCCAGTTGAAGTCTCATTTTACCAGGAGCTTTTTAGCTTTTCTTTTCACGATCCCTTTACTTTAAATATCGGGGATCATTCGTTTCCTGCTTACGCGTATTTATATACTAGTCATTACATCCGAAACATTTTCAGGCCACCCAGGCCATTTGCCTAATTTTCAAATATCTTCCTGATCACCTCATTTTTTGATTGTGCCTCAAGCTTTTTTTTTTGTAGCGGGTTTATGGCTATGCAATTGAAAATTTCAATCCTTATGCTGCTTAATCAATTTGAGCGTGCTGGTGAAACGTATAAATCAATATTTGATTTCCTGAGCTATAAGCTTCAGGAGGATACCCTGTTGAAATTAAAAGATTGGCCTTTGGCCAGATAACTACAAAATGAACATGAAAGCAATTTTAAAACTTACAATTATATTATTTATACTTTATTGTACTCCTGTATTTGCACAATCCGGCATTATACAAGGTACAATTACTGCATCCCGGGGACAGGCTGTCTTTAAACAACAGTTAAGCTATTAAATACAAATTATGGCGTACTGACTGATGCAGAGGGGAAATACACCATCAAAAATTTAGCAAGCGGAAATTATACCATCAGTGTTTCTGCCATTGGCTATGCTTCGAAACTCAAAAAAAATACCCTTGGTAAAGGGGAGGTATTGATCTCGGATTTTAAACTGGCAGAAAGTAATCAGCAATTGAATGAAGTAACGGTGTCTTCTGAAAAACGACAGGAAAGTGTTCAGAATATTCCGGCCGCAATTACATCTTTAGATGCGAAGCAGATTAAGGATTATCGGTTATGGGATATTACAAATCTTACAGCGATCGCTCCGAGTTTGTTTACCGTTGAACATGGTAATAGTACCGGGGCAAATTTCTTCAATATACGTGGCGTATTAGGCTATACGAACGAGCAGGCAGTAGCTACTTATATTGATGGTGTATATCAATACGAGTTTTTCTCTGCACCCCCTTTGTTTAATGATATATATACAAAGTAGAGAGATTTTACGTGGACCACAGGGAACACTTTATGGTCGCAACGCATTTGGTGGTG
This sequence comes from Pedobacter sp. NJ-S-72, assembly GCF_053890575.1. Taxonomy (NCBI): domain Bacteria; kingdom Pseudomonadati; phylum Bacteroidota; class Sphingobacteriia; order Sphingobacteriales; family Sphingobacteriaceae; genus Pedobacter; species Pedobacter sp. NJ-S-72. The sequence continues at coordinate 353,538 of NZ_CM132681.1, forward strand.
TAGTCAACATTACCACCAGACAACCCGGTAATACATCTTCTGGTTACGCTGAAATCAGTTTAGGGAATTACGGGCAACAACGTTATACGGTTAGCCTTTCAGGACCGGTAGTGAAAAATAAACTTTTCGCCAGCGGAGCCTTTACTTATAACCACAGAGGATCGATTTATTATAATAATTACACTAAAAGCGGTTATGACAGGCGGGAAGATTACTCGGGTAATTTCAATTTGCGCTATCTGCCTTCTGAACGCTGGGCACTTTCTTTAAATGTGAAAATAGAAAATGATAATGACAGAGGAAGTTATCCCTGGGTCAAATCCTATACGCAGGTCCTTGAAAAACCTTATGAAGTATCTTCAAATAATACCAATATTGAGCGGAGAAATAACTTTAATACGTCCTTACAGGCAAATTACTATGGTAAAGACTTCAATTTCACTTCAGTTTCTTCTTATATTAATTACCACCTGGATTACCCTGGGGGCTATGATTTTGATTTTAGTCCTTTAAATATTTTAACAGGAAGCCCTGATATTCGTCAACATATTTACACACAGGAGATTCGTTTGTCTTCTCCTACCGCGAATAGCAGTAAACTGCAATGGGTTGCAGGCGCATATGGATTCTTGCAAAATAACAGTAACGCTTCATTATCCAGTTATGGCCCCGACTATTTACTATTAGATCCTAAATCAGGTGCACCATTTAATACTATTGCTTATAGTTCTGCAAAAAATCAAGGCTTTGCTTTTTTTGGACAAGCTACTTATGCTATTGCAAGTCAATGGGATGTGACAGCAGGTATCCGTTATGATCATGAAGTCAGGAGGTTAAGCAAGTATACTGATTATCAGAAAGATCCCAATCCACCTGTATTACTAACTCCGAACAGGGATTACCGGGCTAATTTCAACGCAGTAACACCAAAGCTGACAGTTAGTTATAAACCAAAAGATCAAATGCTGATTTATGCATCTTATGCAAGGGGTTTTCGGGCTGGTGGATTAAACACGACAGCACCAACGCCAGATCAGGTACCGTATGATCCTGAACATTCAGATAATTATGAGATCGGATGGAAAAACACATTTCTGGATAATAAGTTGAAACTCAATCTTACTGGTTTCTATCTGGAACAACATAATCAGCAGGTAGGAACTTCTCAGGATGGTGTTAACCAACTTATTTTAAATGTGGGAGAAATGCACAATAAAGGTATTGAGCTTGAATTATCGGCATTGCCCTTAAAAGGTTTTCAAATTGATTTGAATGCTAGTTATTCTCATGCCAGATATGCTTCCTTACTACTGTATAACAAAGAGGCGAAGGCTGTTGTGGATAATAAGGGGAATCAGCCAATTTATAATCCACCATTCAGCTCTATGCTGGCCGCTCAGTATAGTTACGATTTTGGCGATAGTAAACAAAAATTAACGGCGTTTCTGAGAGAGAGAGAGTATCGTTATCTGGATAAATATTACTTTGATTTTGTCAATGGTCTGAATCAGCCGGGCTATAGTTTATTTAATGCTAAAACTGGCGTAACAGGTAAGAATTTTGAACTCAATTTCTGGGCAAGGAACATTACTGATAAAAGATATGTAGCCTATGGCTCTTTCAGCACTTTTATTTTGGGAACCCCCAGAACTTACGGGACAACTTTAATCGTGAAATTTTAAAACGGATCAATGATGAGAAATTTATTCTTAAATAATCTTCCGGAAGTTTCAACATGGAACGCCGCAAATAGAACTAATCAAACCGCTTTAATCTATGAGGATAGAAGGGCAACATTTGGTGAATTTGAAAAATATTCAAACCAGGTTGCTGGCGGTCTGGATCTCTTAAATGTAAAACCTGGAAACAGAGTAGCCATTTTAAGTAAAGACATTGATTATGGTTATGAAATCTTATTCGGTTGTGCAAAATCAGGATCAGTACTCATCAGCATGAACTGGAGGTTATCTGCCCGTGAGATTAAATATATCCTGGATGATGGAGGTGCTGAGCTTTTGTTTGTGCAACAGGAATTTGTTGGTTTAGTTCAAGAGATACTTCCTGAATTACCATCAATCAGAAACATCATTACGATAGATGGAGATGGATCAGTATACCCTGATTACCAGTCATGGCGTGATGCTTTTCCTGCGCTTAATTCTCTGTCTTTTAAACCCACGGAAGAAGATGTTGTTCTTCAGCTTTACACAAGCGGAACTACAGGTAAACCGAAAGGGGTGCAGTTGGCTCATTATACATTTTTCAGGCTCTTGCACAATATGTATAGTGCAGGTGATGAGTGGATGGATTTAAATGATCAGGATATTCTATTGGTATCTCTTCCGATGTTCCATATAGGTGGTTTGTGGTGGGCCATTCAGGGGTTTATTTCGGGAAGTACAAATGTTCTTATTGATGTTTTTATTGCCTGGAAAAGGTCTTGCAGCTAATTGAAAAAAAGCATAAGATCACTAAGATTGAACTTGTCCCTGCCATGCTTGGGTTTTGCCTTTCGGAACCAGCTTGTCAGGCAACAGATTTTTCCTCTGTTAAGGCGATTCTATACGGTGGATCACCTATATCTGATGTCCTGATGAGAAAAGCAGCCGGGAAGTTTCAATGTGATTTCTTCCAGATTTATGGGATGACTGAAACGGGTAATATGGCAGTTTGTTTGCGTCCGGAAGACCACGATTCAAATGGGGCGAAGCGGATAAATGCTGCGGGAAGACCTTTGCCTGGTGTAGAAATTAAGGTCGCAGATACGCTGGGACGGCAGTTAAAAGCTGGAGAAATAGGAGAAATATATATCAAGTCTCCTTCAGTGATGCTGGCTTATTGGAAAAATAAAGAAGAAACTGAGCGAACTCTGGTTGATGGCTGGGTCAGAACCGGCGATGGTGGATACCAGGATCAGGACGGCTACTTATATATCTGTGATCGCATTAAGGATATGATCATCTGTGCAGGTGAGAATATATTCCCGGCAGAAATCGAAGCTATTTTATGTGAACACGAAGGAGTAGCCGAAGCTGCCGTAATAGGAATCCCTGACGATTTACTTGGAGAGTCGGTTAAGGCTTTTGTGGTGTTAAAACCTGCTGTAGCATTAAAATCCAGGGAACTTATCTCTTTTGTGAGAGCGAGATTGGCGAATTTTAAAGGCCCCAGCTCTGTCAGCTTCATTGAAGAACTGCCAAGAAATCCAAGCGGAAAAGTTCTAAAACGAGTGCTTAGAGAACCCTACTGGACAGGAAGAAAACGCGCAGTAAATTAATATTTATAATCAAAAAAAGATAATTATGAAAACAGAAATATTTGAAATAAGAAATGCTAAAAATGATGAAATCGGGGGGGAGGTCTTAGGTCTTGATCTTCGGAATTTAACTCCTGACTCTCCGGAGTTAGTGGAAATCAGATCTGCTATTTATAGAAATAAGCTCATAGTTAGCTCATAGTTATCCGGAATCAGGAACTCACACCAGCGGAATATGTGGAATTCACACGGAAATTAGGTACTCCTCAGGTTTATTTTCAGGATAATTATCATCATCCTGATTTTCCGGAGATTTTTGTTTCCTCCAATATCAATGAGGATGGGGGAAAAGTCGGTGTGGCTGGTACTGGTCATTACTGGCATACTGACTGCCAGTTTCAACAGCAGCCATTATCCCTGACTTCGATATCTCCAATTATTATCCCTGAATCGATTAGAGCAACTTATTATATTGATATGGCAAAGGTATACCGTGCCCTACCAGATGAGCTTAAGTTACTTGTAGATGGAGCTACTATGATCCATGGAGGGAATAATCGCTATAAAGTTCAACCTTCAGACGTTGATAAATCATTACAGCAGCTGATTGATTATATGAATGAAATTGTGCCGCCGGTAAAACACCCTGCTGTGATTGAACATCCTGTAACCCGGGATAAAGCTCTTTATATGAGTAGTGGATTTACCATGGGGGGAATTGAAGGTCTGACTTATGAGGAAAATCAAAAAGCCATGCGGGCTTTATTTGATTTTATCGAAAGGGAAGAACACGTTCATACACACTCATGGGATAAAGGGGATATCATCATCTGGGATAATCGTTTTTTTTTACTGCACAAGTCTTCTGAGCTACCTCCTGGAGAAAAAAGCAAAAGTTACCGTATTGGAATTTATGATGCATATCCATTTTATACTGGACTTGAAGACTAAAGATTATGGAAATCGAAAGACACACATTGAATTTAAATCCCGGATCTATAGCTATAGATCCGGATTTTATAAAAAGAGTATTAAATCCATATAGGGAGCATACGACCTATCTTAAACAGGCTGTTTTTCATACAGAACCGGATAAGGCAATTCAGGGATTGAAGGTAACCGGAGATTTTGCTATAGCACAATCCTGTTATATTGATGATACGGGCCATTTTAATGCAGTAGAATACAATATTTGTTATAACCAGCTTGGTTGGTTAGTGTTTCTGGGGTATTGTATTAAAAATCAATTGATACCTGAGCTGAAAGATTATACAGAAGAAACTTTTTTCCATAAACAGCTAACTCATATCTTGATCGTCAAGATAAATTCATCTTTCAGTCAGCTATTAAACGCAAAAGGATTTTCTGGTACCTGGGGCATTACAGCTATTAAAAAAACTACGCAATGCACATTTCTGTATACCTATTGCAATTTCCAAGATATAAATGGAGGCTCTTCAAAAGGAGAAGTTGTATTGGGAATATTACCTGCAAAAGAAAAAAGCTAATCCAATAATATACCATGAAATCTCAAAATTCAAAAATAATAACAGACCAGATCAAAGGGGAATCGGGGGAGAGAAAGCGACAGCTGCTGACGGATTTTATCCGAAACTTGCTGGTTGAGTTTCTGGAATTGGATTCCATTGAAGATGTCGCTTTAGACCAGGATTTTATTGATCTTGGTACTAGCTCTACAGAAGCCGTTGCCTTTAAGATAAATAAAGCTGAAAAAAGTTATTAAGTTGTTCTTTTCGTACCACGCTTTTATTTGATTATCCCACACTGGATGTACTGGTTGATTATCTGATAATTGAAATAGGTCAGCAGGAAGTTGAAATTAAAGATCAGATAGAGGTAGATGTTTTGAAAACCTGCGAAACTAAGGTCTTTGCTAAAGAAAAGTTACCTGTACATGCTGTTGCCATTGTAGCAATGGAAGGTGCTTTTCCTGGCATAGCGGATAGCGATGGATTATGGGAACGGGTACACTCTGGAGAAAACGCAGTGTTTCCGCTTAAAGGTAAAGAGATGACATTGACTTACGGAGCGTTGGGGGATCCTGAATGGGATACCCTGCTGGATCTTTTGGATATAACATCAGCGGAATATTATAGCATGGAAAGACCGCTGAGATTATTTTATAAAGTCTTGGCCAGGGGGCGATGAATGATCATGCTATAAGCCTGAGCGCATTGTCTTCTCAGGTTACTGGTGTATTTATAGCTTCTTCACCAGACCACCCCGTTGACGGTGATTTTCCAGTAAAGCCTTATCAGATAACACTGTCCAATGCACTTTCTTTTCGCTTGAACCTGCAAGGGCCAAGTGAACAGGTAAATACCTTTTGTACCAGTGTATATGTAGCATTGCACAGGGCTGTACAGAGTATCAGGTCAGGAGAAATTACCCATGCAATAGTGGGAGGGATAAATCTTATTGAAGACGGGGTTTTTAAAAAAGCAGCCATGGCTGGATTATACGATGATTTGTTAAGTCCTGGGAATAGCACTAAAAGCTTTTGTCAGCATGCTGATGGTTTTGTACGTACAGAAGGTCTCGGCTTATTCATCCTTAAGCCATTACCACTTGCCGTGAGCGACGGAAATAAGATACTTGCGCTTGTCAGAGGTACTGCTGTTCATCATGGAGGGAGCGGTTTTTCAATAGAAGCTCCTAATGTGAAGGGGATGAAGTTTGTTATGGAAAGATGTATACAAGACTTCCGGAATAAATGTAGATACTATTGATTATGTAGAAGCCCATGGTATTGCTAATCCATTGGCAGATGCACTTGAACTTGGTGCAATTGATCATGTATACCGTTCCTTTTCTAATCAGAAAGATAAAAAATGGAGAGTTAGCAGTGTAAAGCCTAGTATAGGTCATCCGGAAATTGCAGCAGGTGCAGGCTCGATGCTAAAGGTTATTCAAGCAATGCAGCATGGCGTAATTCCTGGTAATCCTGGCATAACAACCTTGAATCAGGAGCTGCCAGATTCTCATTCGCTAATTATTGAACAGTATGCGACAGAGTGGAAGGTAGCGCAGTTTCCGCGAAGAGCTGCCTTGAATAGCTTTGCTATAGGTGGGGTCAATTCGCACGTTATCCTGGAACAATATACCCGCAATAATTTTATAGAGCAGGAAAAACTGCCGGATGATGAACAAGATGATGCGCTGCAAAAGCTAAGTGAGTATAGTCAGCCTCTTGATCCTTTGGTTTTGAAGTTATATTACACCGGCATATTCAGGCAATTTTCAATTTGGACCTTGAGGTAATTGATTGGTCCCGGTCTCCTGTTTATTATGGTTTCGACTCAATCAAAACGGTACAGTTAATCCGCAGGATCAATCAAAGTCTTGGTATAACTATTAAATTGGGGCAAGCACTATCACTGGATAGTTTTCAGGATTTTTTTGAGCTGGTAGAAAAGACCTATAAACTGAGAGATAGTAGCAAAGAAACTTTTCTGATAGGAAATAGCTCCTTTGATGAAACATTGCGGGGCTATCCCATTTCACAAGTTCAGAAAGGCTTATGGTATATACAGGAAAGTAACCCTGCTTCGAGTGGGTTTAATGTTCCGATAGCATTTAAGATTAAAGAATTTTTAAATAGAGACTTACTTTACCAGGCTTTTAAATCAGTATTACAAAAGTACCCCATTTTAACGGCTAATCTTGTTCAATATCATGATACTGATGAACTGACGCATCAGTTTTTACCCTTAGAACAGATTGCTGCGGCCCCTGTTGAAATAATTTTAAAACCAGGACAATCAATAACAGATGCTATGTTCTCCTTGCTTAGAGAGCCATTTGATCTGAAATCTGAACCATTGATCAAATGGTATTGGCTTTCAGAGGAGGATTCTGGTATTTCATATCTTTACTTTATTATTCATCATATCATCATTGATGGATTCTCAGGGATCAGGTTTATGCAGGTGTTCTGGGAGAATTATCACCTACTTTCTAAAGGTAATCCTTATCCAGTATCCGGAGAGCCAGACCTTGCCTTTTTTGATTATGTAAGATGGGAACAAACCTATTTGAATAGTAATCAGGCAATAGATGATTTGGTGTGGTGGAAGGAAAAAACTAGCTGGGATAGGTCAGCCTTCTGCTCTGCCTTATGACTACAGAGATGGTTTTGAAATGATTGGTGTGGGATGCGAAAAAACTATACTAACGGGGGATCGGCTGGTAAAGTTGAAAAATACGGCGAGAGAACTACAGGTAAACATTTCGACGCTTATACTGACTATATATAACATACTGCTATATAAAATTACCGGGGAAGAAGATATCGTGGTTAGCACTCCTGTCGGCGGTAGGCCTGAGCATGCTCATGAGCAAAGTGTAGGGTGTTATATTAATCTCATGATTAGCCGTAATCAGGTTTCTGAAGAAAAAAGTTTTGATTCTTTGCTGAAGGAAGTGCGTGATAACTTTAACCAGGGGCTTAATCATGCATTTTATCCTTTTACCAGGCTCACTTCGAGTTTGGGTATAAAAATAAATAGCGGTATAGAATCTCCTTTACCAATCTCCTATACTTACCAGAATATATTTGATGAAATCCTGGAGAACGAAGAGTTTAAAGGGGCTATTCAACCTTTTTTTGATGTTTATCAGGAGACTGAAGATCACTATACACTGGAAGTTTATGATTTTAGGGATTCACTTGAAATACAAATCAAATATCAGCGGAGTCTGTTTCAGGAAAAAAAAAAAACTATATGCCGGCATTTGCGCTATCTTGAGAAGTTAATACAAGATGTTATAGAAAACCCTCAGGCTAAGATTAAAGATTATGATATACTGGAATATCAGGAAAAGAAACAACTGACTCAGGAGTTTAATTATACGGACATAGATATACCTGATCTCTGTATTCATGAAATGATTGAAGAGCAGGCACGTCATTTTCCTGATAACGTTGCCTTGATTGATAGTGAATCTGGAAAAGTCATAACATACCGATCGTTAGCAGAGCAGAGTACACATATTGCCCGTTTTTTGCAAAGCCAGGGTGTTAAACCAGATGCCTTAATTGCATTGTCTATGGAGCGTTCTACTGATGCAATCATAACGCTATTAGGAATATTAAAGGCTGGCGGGGCCTATCTTTTTATAGACCCGCTCCATGAAGAAGAGAGAGTACAATTTATGCTGAAGGATGCTAAGGTAAAAATGCTCCTTACACAGGAACGGCTTATGGACAGATTAGCCATTGCAGTTAACAAAACATGTTTGTTATGGTCTGTAGATCAGATACTGAAAACTCCTCTTATATCGGTTCCGGTTCTGGAAAAAGCAGTACTTCCAGCTCATCTTGCCTATGTGATTTATACTTCGGGAAGTACTGGCAGACCCAAAGGTGTGATGATTGAACATCTTTCACTAGTCAACCTTTCTTTACACCTGGTGCGGCAGTATAAGATTGTTCCTTCTGATAGAATTCTTCAATTTGCTTCTTTGGCTTTTGATATGTCGGTTGAAGAGATTTTTCCCTGTTTGATTACTGGGGCTGGTATTGTAATCAGATCTGAACAGGACATAAATCCACCTGATTTTCACCGGGTAATCATCAGCAAAGGTGTAACTATACTCAATATCCCTCCTTTATTTTTTAATGTTATTGAAACATTGGATGATGACAAGCAAGAGGATCTGTTTGCCCAAATCAGGCTAATTTCAGTAGGAGGTGAGACGATGTCAGAAAAATATGGAGTAAGTTGCGGGCCTTAAAAAATGTACAATCATTTAATGCCTATGGCCCCACCGAATACACCGTAAATACAGCCATAGCCGAAGTCGGGGATTGCGGGCAACTCACGGTCGGTAAACCTATAGCAAATACAAAAGTCTATGTGCTTGGTAAAAATATGGAACTCTTACCTGTTGGCGTAAAAGGCGAACTCTATATAGCTGGAGCGGGTCTTACCAGAGGATATCTCAACAGAGATGAACTTAGCGCTGAAAAATTCTTTATTAATCCTTTCGGCAGGGGTAAGATTTATCGTACTGGTGATCGGGTACGCTGGCTTGATAATGGAAATTTACAGTTCTTAAATCGTCTGGATGACCAGGTTAAAATTCGGGGATATAGGGTGGAATTAGGTGAAATAGAGAATGTATTGGCTGAGTATGAGGGGATAAAGAAAGTTGTAGTAATTGCGAAAAACCAATCCGAGGGAAATATATTGATGGCTTTTTATCTTTCTGAAATAGAATATGATCCGGTTATGCTTCGTATTTACCTATTAAAAAAAGTACCAGAATATATGGTTCCAGTAAATTTCATCAAACTGGACGATATACCGCTTACACGCAATGGCAAAGCAGATCGCAAAGTCCTTGCTAGCCTATCCGTAAGTCATATTCTCCAAAAGAGTTATGTTCCTCCCGGGACAGCCATTGAAGAATCTATAGTAAAAATATGGGAGGATGAACTGGCTATAGAAAAGGTAGGTATAATGGATAATTTTTTCGACTTGGGAGGACATTCTCTGGTGGCAATCAGAATTGTGCTGCGGATCAACAAGACCTGGAAAGTAAATCTGCCAATAGGGGCTTTTTTAAAGGCGCTGAACATTCAGGAATTAGCCGACCTGGTAGAAAGAGCGGGTAATGGAAACGATGATGATATTTTGCATAGTTCTTATAAAGATGTAGCTCGTGGTGAGCCGAACGAAATACTTTCTGAATGTCTGATTACGCTGCGGACACCGGACAAAGATTCGGATAACGTCCCTGTTTTTGTTATTCCTGGTTTACCAGGACTTTGTGATGGGTATTATGGACTGGCAAAAAATATATATGGAACCGGGCGGGTATATGGTCTTCAAATGAAAGGACATCATCGTGATATGCCGAGTGGTGGCATCGGGGAAATGGCAGCACATAATATTGAACTGGTTAAGCAAGTTGTTAAAGCCGGGGCTGTAAAATTTTTCGCTCATAGCTACGGAGGAACAATTCTATATGAGATGCTCAAAAAACTCGAATTAAGTGATATTTCTGTCGTCGAAATCGTCATGATAGATTGTAGTTTATCTGCTGATATTAATGGAAAAAATATAGATGATATCATGCTTTTTTGTACTGTTCTGTTTCAGGAAATTCATTTAAAAGAACGAAATAAAATTCTTCAAAAGATTCAGGATATTTTGAGAGCTGAGCCAGAATCCACATGGGAGAACCACATCGAAAAGTTAATTGTCGAAAAAGAACTCCATAAAGAAGCTCTTATTTTTGCTCAATGCTGGAAAGTAGTGGAAGCTTCTTTATCTGTACAATACGCTTATCCATATGGTAGATTGCCTTATGCTTTAAAATTGATAATTGCTGAGGAGAGTAAAGACTGGTTAAAGGCTGATTCATGGAATCCTTATTTTAATAAAATAGATGTTTACCATGCCAAAGGAGATCATCTATCTATAATCAGACCACCTTTTTGTAATCTTTGGTTAAAGGATCTGTAGTTAGTATCTACTTCAATATTTCCACTCATCAAAAACGGCCAGAAAATATTTGATTTGCTGGCTGTTTTTGGTGGTTTTTTTTATAAAACCTTTTTCTGATTGGCGTGCATACTGGTCGCATAATCAGTTGGGGACATTCCAAACTGTTTGGCGAAAATGCGTCCAAAATGAGTCTGAGAACTATAGCCAACCATTTCTGAAATCTCGTAAATTTTAAAGACGCCCTCATTGAGTAATTCTGCTGCTTTTTTTAACCTGGCCAGGTTGATAAGTTCATTTGGGGAAAGGTTGGAAATAGATTTTATTTTCCGGTACAGCGTTGGCCTGCTCATATTCATGTGATCAGTCAAAAGGTCTACATCTAATTTTGGGTTGCTAATACCTTGATCTATAATTGTCTGTATTTTTTTTAAGAATAACTCATCTGCTTTGGAGTAGGCGAGGCTCTTGATGTGGAGCAGAGGAGAGCTTGAAAAATAGGCTTTAATTTTATTCCGGTTGGCAATTAAGCTTGAAGCCTGTACCTGTAAGAATTCCGGAGATGGGTTTTTTTTCAATATAAACATCTGCACCGAGTTCCAATCCTTCGATCTTAGATTGTAAGCTATTTTTGGCTGTCAGCAGGATAACAGGAATATGACTGAATTCTATCCCTGATTTTATTCTTCTGCAGAATTCGAAACCATCCATTTTAGGCATCATTACATCACTGATTACCAGATGAACAATTTCTTTTTCAGATATCAAGACCTTCAAGACCGTTTGAGGCAATAAGAATTTTGAACTTTTCGCTCAGGTCATCCGATATAAAATCAAGGATTTCTTCGTGATCATCAACAAGAAGAATAACCGGTTTTTCCAGGATATTACCTGATTTATTTAGTGCGGAGTTTAAATCTTTTTCCATTTTCCTTTTAAGTTGAACTCAATCATTTGATGAATGGGGAACACAGCTACCAATATATTACCATCAATATTATTATCTTCCAGTTTAAGAGAGCCTTTGTGTAGTTCTGTAAGTGATTTTGCAATGGACAAACCGATGCCTGTTCCTTGTTTTATTTCGGCTTCCTTTGTCCTGAAAAATGGCTCGAAAACCTTATGTTTCAGTTCCGGGGCGATCTTATTTCCATCATTCTGAATACGGACTGTGAACTGATCCTGCTGTTCATTTACCGTAAGCGTTACTTTTACAGTTTGTTTACCATACTTGATCGCGTTATCCACCAAATTACTACTAATTATTTTATAAAAGGCTTCCAGGTCGATGTAAGCATAGAGAGCTTCTTCTGGTAAAATAGTCTCGTAACCAATCTCTTTCTGCTCGGCAGCAAGCAAAAACTGCAAATTTACGTCGTAAAGGATCTCAGAGATATTCGCTTTAACGAAATTTAAAGAGAATCCATGAATCTCAGTTTTCCTGAAATCCAGAAGCTGATTAGTCAGGTTCAGTAAACGGTCAGTATTACGGTCCATAATCTTCAGATTCTTTTCAAACGCAGGGACTTCTCCAGCAGATTTTGATCATTTTCTCCATTGGTCCTTTAATCAGCGTAAGCGGCGTCCGTATTTCGTGTGCTACATTGGTGAAGAATTCGATTTTTGCCTGGTAGATCTCCTTTTCTTTTTCATGTTCAAAGATTTCCATCCGCCTGTTGTTTTTATGCTGAATTCTTTTGTGGTATTGTCTGATTACAAGGACAATTAAACCAATAAAGAGCAGCGCGTATATTAACCAGGCGCCGGGCTTTTCCAAAAAGGTGGAAGTACTATAATTAACAGTTTAATATTGTTTTTACTCCATTCTCTACTGCCCTGGATCATTGCTTTTGCTTCAAAGACATATTCTCCCGGTGCGAGTTTTGTGAAGTATATTTTTCTGTTTGTTTTTAGATATTGCCAATCGTTAAACAGTCCGCTTATTTTATAAGCATATTCAGTTTTTTCAGGAGAGAAATAGCTTAATGCAGCAAAATCTATGTTAAAAGAAGACTGACTGTTTTTTAGAATAATCTTATTGGTATATAAGATGGATTTCTGCAAGACAGAATCTTCTTTTTTTGACTGCTGTTCTGTATTGTCAACCTTAAAGCCTGTTAAGAATAAAGGGGCAGTTTTAGAAGTGGTACTCAGTTGGTTTGGAAGAAAACTGATTAAGCCTTTTACACTTCCAAAATACATTCTGCCATCCGTATCTTTAAAAGATGAGCTATAGTTAAACTGATCAGTGAGTAAGCCGTCTGTTTTTTTTTTGTATAAACTTTGAAATTCTTTTTAAGTGGGTCAAAACAGACAAGCCCGCGGGTACTGCTGATCCATAATTTATATTGATCATCTTCCAGAATATTAAAAAGAAAATTACCTGGCATCCCATTTTTCACAGTATAGGATTCAAAACCACCTGTTCTTTTGTTAAATAGCGATAAACCACCACCATCTGTAGTAATCCAGAGATTCTTTTTACTATCCTGAAAAATGCAGTTTATGGTATTATTGGGCAGACTATTACCTTGTTTACTATCATTCCTGTAATTTTTATAACTACTGTTACCAAGCCTGAAGCTGAAAAGTCCGTCATTAAAACTTCCGACCCAGATCGTTCCTTCTGCATCTTCTTTGAGATTGTTAAAGAAGAGGAAAGGTAAGCCCGGTACAGGATCAAAGTCATCCTTTTGGCGGTTGTAAGTATAAATTCCTTTCGTGGTCGCAATAATAATTTCGCCAGCCCTGGTTTTATATAAACTTAGATGAAATCTGATTGGAGCAAACTTCCCTTACGCATGTGGTAGTGTTTGATAATCAAACCAGTGTTGATGTTCATCACATCGAGACCATGTTCAAAAGTACCTATCCAAAGGTGATCACCATCAGTAAGAAGGCCATGAATATTATAATGCGCAATGGTCTTCTTACTGCCATCAGGGAAATAGGATACAAATTTACCGCTTTCGGGGACTAATTTGTTGAGTCCGGCATCTTCAGTCCCAATCCATAAATTGCCGTTCTGGTCTTTACAGATTTCCCTGACGTCATTTCCACTAATGGAGTTTTCCTGCAGTGTAGGAAAATATTTGGTGAAAATGGAAGATTGGGCAGCATAATAGTTCATTCCGCCAAAATAAGTTCCGGCCCACATTCCGCCATCCGTATCTCTGCAAAGGGAATAAATTGCGTTGTCGGATAAGGAATAGGGGTTGCTGTTCTGTTTTTTCAAATGAACCAGTTTCTGGCTTTGATGGTTATAATATAAAGACCGGATTCTGTGCCAATCCAATACTCCTGGTCATTCAACTTTTTTATTGCCCGGACAAAAATGTGAGTTTTGTCCTTATTCATGACAATCAGGTCTTTTAGCACATTTGTTTTAAGATCGAATAATTTGATCCCCTGGTTTACAGTACCAATAATGAGCTGCTGATCATTTGTTTCTTCGATTGCAGAGATCCAGCCCATTGCTATAGTTTTCTTTGGAGCGGTTAGGTTCAGAATTTCAAAAGTTCGGGAGGTCTTGTTGTATTTACCGATATAACCATCCGGGCTGCTCACCAGAATTTCGCCATTTGCACGGCAATAGATATAAGTCGGTACGAATGACTTGTTGAGCAAAACCAAAGAAAACCTTTTTTGGACCAGGCTATAAGTATATACCTTCCCTGAGGAGAGCACCCATAAATTACCTTCATGATCGAGCGTGAGCACTGCTATGCCCAGTTTTTTTGTCTCTTTGATCAGTGTGAAAGATTCGTTGACAGACAGCATTGTAATGATATAACCCCTGATCTGTACCTACCCATAAGCTGGCTGGTTTGTCACTGAGTAATGAATGAACCTTATCATTGCCCAAACTTCTCGGATTTGAAGGGTCATGACGATAAGTTTTGAAAGAATAACCATCAAACCTGTTGAGTCCGTCTTTTGTCCCCATCCACATCAAACCACTATGATCCTGAGTACTGCAAAACACACTATTGTTGGAGAGGGCATTCTCTACCTGGTAATGTTTAAAGTAATAAGGCTGTGCCTGTAACATCTTGGCAGACAGTAATAAGAAGAATAAGGTTAGAATTCTCAATTTGATTTATCGTTATCTCAAATATATCATTAATTATAAAGCTGAATCGATTTTATATCTAAACCTTTTAGAGTTGCACGTAACAAAAAATAGAGACAAATTGAAGAATTATTGATACAAACGCGTGAAACAACCAAAAGCTAAAAACCTAATATTTGATTGAACCTGGGTAGAACGAGCTGATTATCCGGGTACACCTAACCAAATATAAAATCTTTATGGAAAAAAGTCTACATGCTTATTGCAGAAGGGTGTGCTTAAAGCAGTATCAGCTTAAAGCTTTTATCTTCTGTATTTCCCTTCTTTTCTACCTGACCAGTACCGCACAAACGAGCAATGTAAGCGGAACGGTGACGGATGAGCAAGGACAAACACTAATTGGTGTTACCGTAAAAGTTAAGGATACAAAAATTGGCGTAATGTCTGATGTGAAAGGTGAATTTAAAATTGCCGTTCCGGATAAAAATGCAGTTTTAGTATTTGCTTACATCGGATACAACACCACAGAAATTCCTTTAAATGGACAAACTGAGCTGAACGTTAAATTGAAAGATCACAACAATGCTCTTCAGGAGATCGTGGTCACAGGATATGGTTCACAGAAAAGAGAATCCATTACCGGGGCGATTTCATCTGTAACCAGTAAAGATATAGAGCGGGTACATGGTGGATCTACGTAAGTACGGCGCTGGCAGGAAAGATTCCGGGAGTTACCTTCCGGATGACAGATGGCCGGCCGGGAGCAAGCGCCAGTATTCAAATCCGTAATATGGGCCGTCCACTATATGTTATTGACGGGATTCAGCAGGAGGAGCAGCAGTTTTTAATAACATTGCGCCAAATGATATTGAAAGTATTTCAGTGCTAAAAGATGCTTCTGCTGCTATTTACGGAGTACGTGCAGCCAATGGGGTAGTGGTAGTTACGACTAAAAAAGGAACAACCGGTGAAAGCCGGATCAACGTAGATGCTTACCTGGGTTTCCAGAACTGGTCAAGGTTCCCTGATGTAGTGCGTACGTCTTATGATTACATGCGTTATAAAGCAGAGGCAGAGATGAATTCTAACGGAAGTACCAGTATCACGCCAGGAGAATTGGAAAAATACAAACTCGGAACCGATCCTGCCTACAGGAGTTTTGACTGGCGGAATTATATCCTGAAAAGCAATAATAATGCACCTCAGAATTCAGTCAACGTAAACTTTACCGGAGGAACGGATAAAATGAGTTATTATGTTTCTGCTACGAATCTGTATCAGAATTCTGTATTGGGAAAAGAATACGAATTTAAACGAACCAATATTCAGTCTAATATTACCGCTACTGTAGCCAACGGGCTTAAAGTTGGGGTAAACATTAACGGAAGAATTGAAAGCCGGGAGAATCCTGGAGTTCCTGGCACGGATGATTACCTGCTGGCTCGTCTTGCGGTATTGCGGAACAATCCTCTGGAACGTCCCTATGCTAATGATAATCCAGACTATCTGAATGATATCGGACATACGGAAACCAACTATGCCTTTTTAAATAAAAAGCTTTCTGGCATATACCGTAACGACTGGAGAGTTTTACAAACCAATTTCAATGCAGAATATCAGATCCCGGGTGTGAAAGGGTTGGTGGTTAAAGCAGTATATTCTTATTATCTGGCTGATTATGTACTCAACAATCATGAATATACTACTTATAATACCTATACTTACAGGCCTGCTACCGGTGCCTACGACATTACAGGCGGTAGTAATAACCCATACCGGGAACGCGAGCAGAAGAAAGAGTTTGCGACCACCCTGCAAAGCCAGCTAAATTATAATAACATTTTTGGTAAACATACTGTGGGTGCTACACTGGTTGCTGAAAGGATAGACTTGAAGCATCAGCGGAATTATATACACTCTTCGCCGATTTCCAATAACCTGCCTTTAATTTATTTTCCAACTGCCGACAGGTACGATGACGTCGATGATGGCGAAGCACGTATCGGCTATATTGCCAGGTTAAATTATAATTACAGTAATAAATATTACGTGGAAGCTTCTGCAAGACGGGATGCCTCTTATTTATTTGCACCTGATAAACGGGTCGGTTATTTTCCGGGTGTTTCTGCAGGATGGAGAATTACTGAGGAAGGGTTCATGAAAAAGTTGCTTGGTGATAAAAAGATTCTGGGTGATCTGAATTTCCGTTTTCTTACGGAATACTTGGAGACGACCGTAATCCAAATGATCCGAACCAGCCTATTGTACCGCCATATGCCTACCTTCCAGGCTATAACTATAACCAGGGAACGGTTATTCTGGATGGAAATCCTGTGATTGTTTCCAGAGATAAAGGAATTCCTCTAAACAGAATATCCTGGCTGAAGAGCAGAACGTTTGATGCAGGTGCAGATTTCAGTATGTTCAACAATAAACTGACTGGTACCATAGATTATTTTTATAGAAAACGTACTGGACTGCTGGGTGGCAGAAATGATATTATTGTTCCCGTTGAACTGGGCTATAAATTACCGGATGAAAATGTGAACAGTGATGCACAATATGGTCAGGAGATCTCTTTAAATTATAGCAGTCAGGTTGGACAAGTCAATTTTAATATTGGGGGTAACTTCTCTTATACGAGGTCTGAAAACCTGCAATCCTATAATCCTTTATTCTTTAATTCGTGGGATAAATATCGCAACAACTCTTCCGAAAACAGGTATACCAATATAGATTGGGGTTACGAGACTATTGGTCAGTTTACCTCTCAGGAACAAATCAACAATTATCAGGTGAATATTGATGGTAAAGGAAACAGAAGCCTTTTACCCGGTGATCTGATCTATAAGGATCAGAATGGCGATGGTAAAATTGATGAGTATGACGAGCGGCCAATAGGCTTCGGTTATGGCAAACAGCCCAATATTAATTTTGGTTTAAGCTTTGGAGCAAGTTATAAATCTTTTGATTTTCACGCAGATTTTTCTGGAGGAGCGGGGTATACGTGGTTCCAGAATTATGAAACAAGATGGGCCTTCCAGAACAATGGTAACCTGAATACTATTTTTGAAGACAGATGGCACCGCGCCGATCCATTTGATTTAAACAGTGCATGGATTCCGGGTAAGTATCCCGCAAACCGGTATAATGATGGCGGACATAGCAACTACAATCATAACTCAACTTTCTGGCTGCATAGTGTGAGATACATTCGGGCAAGAACTATAGAGTTTGGCTACACTTTACCAGCTGCAATGTTAGCCAGGGTCAAGATTAAGCGGGCAAGGTTCTATGTAAACGGATACAACCTGTTCTCAATTGATAATATGAAACAGTATAACGTTGACCCCGAAGTTGCAGATGACAATGGTCTTCAATTTCCACAAAATAAAGTGGTTAACATAGGTCTCAATTTAACTTTTTAACAACATGAAGAAGAAGAAGATATATACAGTACTCATATTTGCTGTTCTTTTATATGCCGGAGCTTGTAAAAAAGACAGTGCATTTTTAGATGTACCTCCTAAACAGATTATTCCTGAAGAAATTGCATTCTCGGATCCGGCTTTGGTTCTTTCTATTTTAGGAGATTTATATAACCGGCAGCTAGACTTTTCAAGTCTGGATGGTGATGGCTGGAGGTCTTTCGTTGATTTTAGTGAAGCTTTTCCTTCTGAGAACGGAAGTTATAATATCGTTCAGGGACAGGTTGGGGATATGGAGAATGGGGTAATTGGGATTATGGGTATATCCGCGACATGAATCTTTTTATCAAGCGGGCAACTATTGCCACCAAGCTTACTGAAGCAGATAAGGCGAGATTCATTGCAGAAGCACGTTTTCTGAGGGCTAATTTTTATTTTGAAATGGCGAAGCGTATGGGGGGAGTACCATTAATTACAGAGCCAATGCAGTATGATTACTCGGGTAATGTGACTGACTTACAGGTTGCCAGGTCAAAAGAGTCAGCAGTCTATGATTTTGTAATCAGCGAAGCTGAGGCGATAAAAAATATATTACCTAAAGATGTGAACCAGAAATCCAGAGCATCTAAAGGAGCTGCACTGGCAATGGAAGCGAGGGCAGCTTTGTATGCTGGATCTATTGCCAAATATGGTTTCAAGGCTCCACAGGTTACTTTGCCCGGTGCAGAGGTGGGCATACCTGCTGGTATGGCTGGCGGTTATTATCAAAAAGCACTCGCAGCTGCGGAAGAAATCATTAAAGGGCAGGCTGGTTCTTATCAGTTATATAAAGTATTACCTGATCTTTCGGAGAACTTTGCGGCAGTGTTTCTGGATAAAAGCAGTGTCAATCAGGAATCAATTTTTATTGAAGATTTTAAAGTGAACTCTGCTAAGGTTCATGGTTTTACAACTAACAATCAGCCATTTTCTATTTCTGATGAAGGTTTAGATGCCGGACGTCTTAACCCTTCTTTAAACCTGGTACAGGCCTTTGAAAAACTAGACAACACTTATGCGCCTATTGCTACAAAGGACGCGCAGGGCAATCCTGTATTTTACACCAGCCAGCTGGATGCTTTTGCAGGGAGGGATGCCAGGTTAGCGGGAACCATTTTACTGCCTAATGGGGTGTTTAAAGGTAAGAATGTTGACATCTGGGCGGGTTACCAACTGGCCGACGGCAGTATTTTAAGCAGTGATGATGCGAGTCATTTAGCTAAGCTGCCTGGAACTGATGTTGCGGTTCAGGTAGTTGGGAAAGACGGGCCGGTTAATGGACAGGAGTTCAGGTCGCAAACAGGATTCTATGTCCGGAAATATTTAGATCCGCAAGTAGGTTCCGGAAGAAGAGGCAGACAGAGTGATGTAGCTTTTATCCGTTATCGTTATGCAGAGGTTTTATTGAATGCGGCCGAAGCTGCTTTTGAGCTGGGTATGAGTGGCGTTGCTGATGGATATATCAATCAGGTTCGTGCCAGAGCCGGTTTAACCAGTCCTATACAGGGGGTTACTTTTGACCAGATCGTTCATGAACGCCGGGTAGAACTTGTCTTTGAAGGACATACTTTATTTGATATGAAAAGATGGCGTTTAGCACATATCGTTTGGGATGGAAGTAAAATGACGGTAGCACAGTTAGTGAGTAATATCGGGCTATCTACCAAGAAAAACACGCAACCTTATGGACTTTGGCCATATAAGTACTACAATCCGGGGAATCCGAATCATGGCAAGTGGCTCTTTAAAGAAGTATTGCCTTCTGCAGTTACAGGAGCAAACATGTTCCAGATGGGGAACTATTATTCGAATATTGGTAATGATATTCTATCTGCAAATCCAAAAATTGTTAAACAACCAAACCAGTAGCCCTGGTTTTTAAACGCTGCAATTATGAAGTTAAAACCTATATATATCCTGTTTCTTTTCCTTCCGGTTTTCTCCTGTAAAAAGGATAATTACGAAGCGCCTTCCTCTACTTTAAAAGGCAGGATCCTTTATAACAATGAGGAGATTGGATTAGAATATGACCGTGTTCCCCTGGAACTCTATCAACCTGGTTTTGGAAAGAATGGGGCTATTACGGCAAAGTTTGCTCAGGATGGAAGTTATTCAACACTTTTGTTTGATGGCAATTATAAGCTGATTATCCCTAATGGACAAGGCCCCTTTAAATGGCATCAAAATACAGCGGGAGTTAATGATACTTTAGCCATAGCTGTTAATGGGAGCCAGACGCTAGACTTACAAGCCATTCCTTATTATCTGATCAGGAATGCAGTTTATAAAGCGGTTGGAACTGAGCTGACCGCTACATTTCGTGTAGATCAGATCATTACTGGTAGCGATGCTAAAAAGATTGAACGTGTTAATTTATACGTGAACAAAACTCAGTTTGTTTCAGGCTCAGACAATATTGCCAGTTCAGAGCTCTCCGGAGGAACTATAACTGACCCCACTGCTTTAAGTCTTAAAGTTACTATTCCGGCTATTGTTCCGGTACAAAATTATGTTTTTGCCCGTATAGGAGTCAAAATAGAAGGACTGGAGGATATGGTCTTTTCACCTCTTCAAAAAATCCAGTTGTAACCACGAAATACTAATTGTAACCGCAAAATAAAATCAAATGAAAAAAATTGTAACAGGAACAATGCTCTTAATACTGGGCTATTCTGCAAATGCACAGCAGGCAAAATGGGCTTTAATTAAAGACAAAATTGTTTCTCCATGGGCAGAAAAGGTCAATCCAAATGCCCCTTTGCCGGAGTATCCGAGGCCACAGCTTGTACGCAATAATAACTGGAAAAACCTGAACGGGCTTTGGGAGTATGTCATTTTGCCAAAAGAACAATCGGAGCCTGCTAAATATCAGGGAAATATCCTGGTACCATTTGCTGTAGAATCAGCTTTGTCGGGAGTCGGCAAAACAGTCGGTAAAGACAGTGTATTGTGGTATAAAAATAATATTATGTTGCCAGCTTCTGTAAACGGTAAAGAAGTACTCTTGCATTTTGGAGCAGTAGACTGGCAGGCGGAGATCTTTGTCAATGGCAAAAGCGCGGGTAAACATGAAGGAGGTTTTGATCCTTTTTCGTTGAACATCACTTCTTTACTTAAAAAAGGGGCAAAGCAGGAAATCAAAGTCCGGGTATGGGACCCGACAGATCAAGGGCCTCAACCAAGAGGTAAACAGGTGAAAAAGCCTGAAAATATATGGTATACACCGGTAACGGGTATCGGCAAACTGTTTGGCTGGAAGCGGTACCCAAATCTTATATTTTATCTACCAAACAGACACCCGATATCGATGCACATCGTATTTCGGTCAGTGCTGCGGTTCAAAATAGCCAGTCTGGAGACCAGTTGAAAATCAGTATATTAGATGGTACATCCATTGTTGGTGAAGAAAAAGTAGCTGTGAATACTACGGCTGAGATTTCGGTTAAGAATGAAAAGTTATGGTCTCCGGAACATCCATTTTTATATGATCTGAAGATCACATTATTGCGAAAGGGGAAACCCGTAGATGAAATAAAAAGTTATTTCGCCATGCGTAAAATTTCTATGGGCCCGGATGCCAAAGGTATTCAGCGGATGTTGCTTAACAATAAATTTGTTTTTCAATATGGACCGCTGGATCAGGGCTGGTGGCCTGATGGTTTATATACGGCGCCAACTGAAGAAGCAATGGTATACGATATTGATGAACTCAAAAAAATGGGTTTTTAATATCCGTAAACATATTAAGGTTGAGCCTGCAAGGTATTACAATTATTGCGATAGGGTTGGGATGCTATTGTGGCAGGATATGCCAAGCGGTGATCTGGGCAACGGTTGGGAAAGCAACCCTGGGATAATTGGCCGCGCCACAGACAAAAACAGGACTGCAGAATCTGAAGGGTATTACCGTAAAGAATGGGATGCAATTATGAACAGTTTGCATAATTTTCCATCTATAGTAGTTTGGGTGCCGTTTAATGAGGCCTGGGGACAGTTTAAAACAGTTGAAATTACTGAGTGGACGATGAAAAAAGACCCTTCCAGGTTAGTTAACAGTGCAAGCGGAGGTAACTTTTATACCACGGGGCATATAGTGGACCTGCACAATTATCCGCAGCCAGCAATGCCCCGGCCAGATTTGTTTGGCAAGAACCAGATCCTTGTTTTGGGTGAGTTTGGTGGATTGGGATTACCTGTGGATGGACATACCTGGCAGCAAAAGAACAACTGGGGTTTCAGTCTTTCAAAAATTTGGGTGACCTGTTTACCAAATATGCATCTTTCACTAAAAGGATAGAGGAATTAATACCACTAGGATTGTCAGCTGCGGTGTATACACAGACAACAGACGTAGAAGGAGAAATAAATGGTTTTATGACCTACGATAGAAAGGTGATTAAAATGCCTGTAGAAGAACTGAAAAGAGTTAATGAGAAACTTTATCTGATACCTGCCCCTTAATTATGGCTTTAACACAACATACATAGCATGAAACGATTAATTATCTCTTTGGCCTTAGCAGGTTTGCTGCTAAAGTCTTCAGCTCAGCAACGTATTGCTCCGGCATATCCATTGCTTACACATGATCCTTATTTTAGCGTTTGGTCATTTACAGATGGATTAAATACCTCAGCTACCAAACATTGGACCGGGGCAAGTCAATCTCTGATCGGTTTGGTAAAAGTAGATGGCAAGGTTTACCGCTTTCTGGGTGGACAGGAAGAAAGCTACCAGACTGTACTTCCTGCTTCAGATGAAAAAGTATATACCGCAAAATATGTGGAGTCCGCACCTGGGAAGGGATGGGATCAGGCAGGGTTTTCGGACTCTGGCTGGAAAACAGGAACAGCTCCTTTTGGAGATGGTGCAGCAACTACGCAATGGAGAACTAAAGACCTGTGGATGCGCCGGACTTTTAACCTGGAGCAAACAGATTTTAAGGGGTTGAAACTTAAATTGATGAACGATGATGATGTAGAAGTCTATTTAAATGGAACCCGGATTTTTACCTGTGAATGTTTCAATGGCAAGTTTATCTATGTACCTGTAGATACGAAGATTTTGAAAAAAGGAGAAAACTTATTAGCTGTTCATGTTAAAAATAATGTGGGTGGTCAATGGCTGGATGCAGGACTCGTATATGATAAACCTGCTGCGGGCACACCCGATGTTTTGCTGGCTAAACAGACAAAAATAAGGTTAAGCGCCACTCAGACTTCCTATAATTTTGATTGTGGAAATGTAAATCTGGATGTGGATTTCGCTTCGCCTCTGCTGATGAACGATTTGGATTTATTGTCCCGTCCGGTTTCTTATGTGTCTTTTAAATTGAAATCTAAAGATGGTAAAAAGCACAATGCTGAAGTCTATTTCGGAGCAAGCACAGGTTTAGCTGTGAATACAGAATTTCAGGAGGTTATTGCCAGGCAGTATAAAACGGGACAGTTGTCAGTTTTAAAAGCGGGAACCAAAGAACAGGCGGTGTTGAAAAAACGTGGTGACGATGTACGTATCGATTGGGGCTATCTGTATGTCGCTGCTCCAGACAATACCCAGGCAAAGCAATTTATTGCCCCTGCAGATGAAGCTTTAGTTGCATTTACAACAGGCCGTACAATTGGCAAAACAAGTACCGGGGGGAAAAAACTAATGCTTTCTACCGTGCTGCCTTTTAATCAGATAGGTACATCGCCAGTTGAAAAATACATTTTAATTGGCTATGATGATTTATACGCTGTGTGCAGTATTTTGGTCAGAATCTGAAACCCTGGTGGAACAGAAAAAATAATCAGACAATAGAAAAGCAGTTGGAACTGGCTAATGCAGAATATGCAGCTGTGCTGAAAAAATGCAATGACTTTGATCAGAGATTTCATTTAGACAACGTAAAAGCAGGAGGGACAAAATATGCTGAACTTTCAGATCTTTCCTATCGTCAGTCTATTGCTGCGCATAAGTTGGTAGAGAGCCCGCAAGGGGATCTTCTTTTTATGTCTAAAGAAAACTTCAGTAATGGATCTATCAATACCGTAGATATAACTTATCCTTCGGCACCGCTATTTCTTGTCTATAATCCCGATTTGTTAAAAGGCATGATGAATGGGATCTTTCATTACAGTGAAAGTGGCAAATGGAAAAAACCATTTCCTTCACATGATCTGGGAACGTATCCTTTAGCGAACGGACAGACTTACGGGGAAGATATGCCAGTAGAAGAAGCAGGTAATATGATTATCTACAGCAGCGATCGCAAAAGTAGAAGGTAATGCTGATTATGCTAAAAAACATTGGAAAACACTTTCAGTCTGGGCAGATTATCTGAGTAAAGAAGGGTTTGATCCGGCTAACCAGCTTTGTACCGATGACTTTGCGGGCCATATGGCCCGCAATGCAAACTTATCCGTTAAAGCAATTGTTGCTTTAGGTGGCTATGGAATGCTTGCGGATAAACTGGGGATGAAAGCCGAGGCTGAGAAATATAAAACTATGGCAAAACAGATGGCAGTTAAATGGATGGAAATGGCAAATGACGGAGATCATTATGCCTTAACCTTTGACAAGAAAAATACATGGAGCCAGAAATATAACCTGATTTGGGACAAAGTACTTGATATGGATATCTTTCCAAAGGAGGTATTCAAAAAAGAAATCAAGTATTATCTGACTAAACAAAATGCTTTTGGTTTGCCATTGGATAGTCGTCGCACTTATACTAAATCGGACTGGATTATGTGGACAGCAACACTGACTGACGGATAATCGTGCAGACTTTGAAAAGTTTATAGATCCAGTGTATAAATATGCGACGGAAACGCCCAGCAGAGTCCCGCTAAGTGACTGGCATGAAACTATAGATGGTAAACAGGTAGGTTTTCAGGCGCGAAGTGTAGTGGGGGGATATGCGATTAAATTGCTGGATTATAAATTACATGATAAATAAAAAGAAGTTTAGCTTGGTATTCTTGTCCTGGTGAATTATCTGGCAAGAATACCATTTAATTATAAAGGATTATGAAATTAAGTTATATCACTATTTTCGCAATTGCCGGGACAATTTTTGCTTCCTGTAATTCAGCTACCCAATCAACAGCAGTAACAGATAACCTGCAAACTGTAAAACTTTCAGCAGATTCTTTTAAAAGGACTACAGACGGGAAGGAAACAAGTCTTTATATCCTGAAAAATTCTAAACATGCCGAGGCTGTTTTTACAAATTATGGAGGTAGGCTGGTTAGCTTACTGATTCCTGATAAGGAAGGTAAATTAACGGATGTAGTGGTCGGTTTTAATAGTGTATATGCCTACGAAAAATCTACGGAACCTTATTTCGGTGCAACCATTGGGCGTTACGGTAACCGGATTGCCAAAGGTAAATTCAGTGTTGACGGTCATGAGTATGCTTTATATCTTAATAATGGTCAGAATACTTTGCACGGAGGTAAAAAAAGGATATCAGTATGTAGTCTGGGATGCAAAACAACCAAATGCTCATACGCTGGAACTCCAGTATGTATCTAAAGATATGGAAGAGGGTTTTCCTGGTAATTTAATGGTTAAAGTAACTTACACTTTAACTGATGACAATGAGTTAAAAATGGACTATGTGGCTACAACTGACAAGCCAACCGTCGTGAATTTAACCAACCATGCATTTTTTAATCTGAATGGGGAAGGAAGCGGGAAGATTTTAGGCCATCGGTTACAGATCTATGCGGATGGGTATACACCAGTCGATTCTACTTTAAATTCCAACCGGTAAGATCGAAAAGGTAGCTGGAACTCCATTCGATTTCTCTAAACCATTAACTATAGGAGCCAGGATCAATGATAAAAACGAACAATTGAGCTATGGTAAAGGCTATGACCATAATTTTGTATTAAATAAAACAAAAGGAATGGGCATGTTTCATGCGGCTACTGTTCAGGGGGATAAATCGGGTATCGTATTGGATATTTATACCACAGAGCCTGGGCTACAGTTTTACAGCGGTAACGTGATGCAAGGTGAAAATACTTTTAAGGGTGGCTCCAGTGATGATTTTAGAACAGCAATAGCCCTGGAAACCCAGCATTTCCCGGATTCTCCAAATCGGCCTTTCTTTCCTTCGACAGTACTTCGTCGGGGCAGACCTATAAATCGAGTTCTGTTTACAAGTTCTCGAGCATGTAGGATAACAATGCGCTCAGGTTATTCATACAATGCCCAATCCTCAATGACTTGTTTTCCCACTTTATCTCTTTACATATATATCGGCCCATTATCACGAACCCAAAAATCATCTGTAGGATAAATATATAAATCTATGTTAATTAAAGAAACATTTGCCTCATGAAGTATTTCTTCAATTTTTTCTTTTTCATCCTCATTGTAAGCAATTATATGTACTTTTTCACTGGTTACCAATGCTTCTGTCATGGCTAACCAGGTATTGTCAAGCCTATTTGAAAAGGTTTCACCATATTGACATTCGTGAGGCTATTGAAGTTAGTTTGTATTTAATAATTGATGCAGCAATAACCTGATGTAATACCCGGCAGGGAAGAAAGTAAATATGGTTTTATTTTAAGTTAGATTGTTATTCGATAGCTGATTTGTAAAAAAAAGATTACTTCATTGCCTTATTCAGTGCAATAATCGCAGTCTTAAACTGTTCAGGAGCGATTAAAAACTGAATATTAACTTTTCTCAATGCAAAACCAGCACTTTTAATATTGATATTGTTTTCCGTCAGTGCAGTAATAAGCACTTTTAGCCAATAATCCAGGCTGATCCAATAATCCAGGCTGATCCATATTGGTGCCAAGCAGACAAACCATGGCAACCTTCTCTATCGTAACCTTCTCAAAATCATCTTCCAGTTTACTGATTAGTTTCTTATTAAAATCACGTGCCCATATCACAATAGAGATGCTATTTGCACTAGTCGATTTAAAGGTGTAACTAACTTTATGATCATAAAATGCCTGCATAATCTGTAGATCACTACCTACATTTCCTACCATAGAAGGATCGTAAACATCAATCATCATTAATTTATCAGTTCCGGTAATTACCTCCACACGTTTATGTTCACAAACGAATTCGCGGGTAATTAATGTGCCCGGATGAGAGGGCTCAAATGTGTTTTTAATCCGCAGGTTGATCCCGCTTACCTCTAAAGGTTTTGAAGCTTTGGGGTGAATAGCTTCCATTCCCACATCAGCCAGCTGATCGGCAATATCATAATTGGTAAAGCCTACCGGTGTACAGTTTTCTAAGCCCACCAAAGCTGGGTCAGCAGTAGAAAGATGATATTCTTTATGGATAATTGCTTCTGCAGGTCTTAAGTATTCTGCTATTTTGCTAAAAGTAACTTCCGAGTAGCCTCTGTCAAATTCACGCATAATACCTTCAGTACCTTTGGCATATCCGGTAACAATGCAGAGTGTTTTTTCAAGCTCAATATTTTTGAAAGCATGTTTGATCCGTTGATCAATAGTAAAAGCACGGTGATCGCCAAATCCGCTCAGGTCAACCAGACTCGCATTGATATCCATATTCTGCAGGATATTGGTGAAGTTAAAAGCAGAGTGACTTTCACCAATAGAAGCAAGTATTTCTCTTGCAGCCTGTAATATTCCTTCCTTACTCACGTAGCCGGAAGCTAATATATTAGCTAAATTTTCCAGATACTTCTGAGCTTCATTTACATGATTTTCAATAAACTGATTGGCAACTGTCAGATCTAAGCCCAGTTCAACATATCTTTTATTGATTGCTTTTTAGTTTTGACAATCAGATCTTTTAAAGGGCGATGGAAATTCTGATGTTTAGCAATCCGGTGATAAACACCCGGAGCACCGGTTTTCTTATTTTCAAGAAGGAGATCTGTAACACCGGAGAAAGCCGATACCACAAATATTCTATTATATAATTGATTTCCTGTACGTTCAAATAGAACTATATTTTTAATGACATCCTGCAAGGCACTCATCGAAGTGCCGCCAATTTTTTCTACTGTTAACATCTGATATTTTTAATATACCGGGACTGTAAGGTTCCTTTGTTTAGTTTTCGGCCTAAAACTACAGGATTTTTCCCATTCCAGATCATCAATCAGATGTATTTATCATTTTGATAATTTTTCAACGGCTTCTTCCAGAGAATCCAGGAAATTGACCTGTCTTCCATTATTACTTTCGTAAATAAAATCTTTGATACTCTTACCAGGATATTGAATGAAATCACCAACAATAACTAACCGAACCCTGTAATTTGAAAATTTTGAAGAATCTCTCTCTCCTGCAATACCAGTTTTCAGATCGAAAAATTCTGGTGTGATATTTTTGTCATGGATAATGATTTTATCAAAATCCTGGTAATAAAGGTCAACTAATAACTGAAGCGCTTCTTCCGGGGTTTTAATCACGACTTCTTCCGATATCACTTCTGCTATTTGGCTATTATTGACCTGATGAGTTCTTATCTCCATGGTAATGCTGGTTTATTTTGTTGCTTTAGGTAGCCATTCTTATTTTATACTATAAGAATGGATTGGTAAGATTTTCATAAATTTATAGATTAAATCTCAACCTTATGAAAAAGAGTACAATTTTCCTTGTTTTGTTATTTGCAGTAACCAGCACTTTTGCCCAGTTAAAAACACAATATTTTGATGAAAACTGGAAACCTGTTGCTAAGGAGGACATGGTTTACTACAGACCAGAGCCTAAAGCAGTAAATGGAAAATATCTTTTTAAAGATTATTACAAGTCAGGCAAACTTCAATTTGAAGGATTTTCTTTATCTAAAACCGAAGAGAAATTTGATGGAGAGGTTAAGTATTATGCTGAGGACGGAAAGATTAGCGGAATATCAACGTTTAAAAATGGAGTCCTGAGTGGCTCAGTTAAAACGTATTTTGAGGATGGCAGACTTAGACAAGATGCGACTTTCAAAAATGGAGAGGAAGAATCGGCAATACTTTACACTTACAAAGGAACAGAAATAGAAGGGAACCTTTCATTATATGATCTGATTACCGTATTTGAAAAAGACGAACGCGTTAAACAAATTATTTATGACGGAGATCCAAAGGGGCTCAGACAGGAAACGCTTTTAAACGAGGGTAAAGTTAAATATTATGGGGCCGATGGAAAGCTTTTAGGGGAGATCGTGTATGATCTATATGGCAACCCTAACAACGGGACTCTTATCGAATTTGATTTTAACCCGATGAAAGTTTCTACTACCCGTTTTTTTGTTGATGGTAAAGAACAGGTACAAGAGAAGATTTTAAAAAATACTTATACCAATTTAACTCAGTACAATTAACCAATATTAACGAGATATGAGCAGGAAAAATAAGCTCCAGGTGGTATGTTTTGGTGAAGTATTATGGGATAATTTTCCATCTGGTAAAAAACCCGGTGGGGCAGTAATGAATGTAGCTTATCACTTGAAAACCTTAGGGGTGAACAGTCATTTAATCAGTAGGGTCGGAGCTGATGAAAATGGAAGAGAATTGATGCAGGTACTGGGGGATATGGGGTTGGAAAGTACTCTTGTACAGGTAGATCAGGAGCAGAAAACCTCTACTGTAGAAGTCCGTACAGATGAGGGCAATGAAGTGACCTATGAAATTGTTAAGCCCGTAGCCTGGGACTATATCGCGTTTGAAAAATCACAAATACGCTTAGTGGCACAGGCTGATGCCATAGTTTATGGAAGTCTTTCCGGCAGATGTGAAACAAGTAGAAAAACACTTGCACATTTATTAGAATTAGCATCATATAGAGTCATGGATGTTAATTTAAGAGCCCCTGATTATGATGAAGAATACATTTCTGCACTATTATACAAAACCGATTTACTGAAATTGAATTTAGAGGAACTGACCATCATCAGTAATTGGTTTAGTCAAGATTGTCAGACAGAAACAGACCGTATAGAGTTACTTAGAAGCAAATTTAGCATCCTGGAGATAGTAGTCACCAAGGGGAGTAAAGGAGCTTCTTATTATGGAGAACAGACGGAACATCACTGGGCTGCCTATGCGATTAAAGTAGAAGATACTGTAGGTAGTGGTGATTCCTTTTTAGCTGGTTTGCTGGCAATGAAACTATCAAACGAATACATTAATGATACTTTAGATTTTGCAGTTGCCCTGAGTGCTTTTATAACGACAAAAGCAGGAGCATGTCCTCCATATCAAATAGCCCATGTAAACCAGTTTATGAGGATTCATAAAAAAAAACAGCAGCTTTTAGGCTGCTGTTTTTTTAAAAGCTTGTAGTAGTAGGCCATCAAGGATGACTCAATTATATTATTTTACACGTTCAACGTATTCTCCTGTACGTGTGTCTACTTTTACTTTATCTCCTTCGTTAACAAATAAAGGTACTTTTACTTCATAACCAATTTCAGTTGTTGCATATTTCAGCGCACCAGAAGAAGTATCGCCTTTAACTGCTGGCTCAGCATAAGTAATCATTAATTCTACGAAGTTTGGTGCCTGAGCCATAATAGGTTCTTCACTTTCAAAAGAAACGATAACATCCATTCCTTCTTTGATAAATTTCGCAGCGGGGCCGAATAGTGCTTTAGCAACACTAAACTGTTCAAAAGAAACATTATCCATTACAACAAAGTAGTCACCTTCTTCATATAAATATTGGAAATCACTGGTTTCTACACGGCAAATTTCAACCTGCTCGTCAGTTGCTAGACGGGCCTCTACAATTTTCCCGGTTTTAATGTTACGAAACTTTCCTAAGTAGAAAGCTCCACCTTTACTGGTGTACGATGCAGGATTTCTGTAACTGTTACCAGTTCATTATTGAAACGTAAAATATTTCCTACTTTGATTTCGGATGCCTTTGCCATAAAAATATAGTTGTAAAATTTGAGTCCAAATATATGTTTTTTTTTTTTTTGTGTATTTATAATTTAAAACATTTCATAAGATAGTTTGTTCTGGCACAGAATTATCTGATAGGGATGAGCTGGTCAAGTCAATAACGGACAGCTAAAGAATAGACACTGTTAAACCTCATCACGATATAAATAATAATCACGATAAAAATATCGCCTTATGAAAAAACCAAGAATATCAAAAGTAGTTTCAAAGAAGGAAGACCTCTTAATAAATAAAGAGGATGGATCAGGTCAGTTACTGACTACCAATCAGGGATTAAAAATTAATGATGATCAAAATTCACTGAAAGCCGGTGAACGTGGGGCAACGCTGCTGGAGGATTTTATTCTTAGGGAAAAAATCACTCATTTTGACCATGAAGAGTTCCTGAACGGATTGTACATGCAAGAGGATCAGGGGCTCATGGTATATTTGAGCTGTATAAACCTCAGGCCGAATATACAAAAGCAGGTTTTTTAAATGATGTCAATATGAAGACCCCGGTTTTTGTCAGGTTTTCTACTGTAGCTGGTTCCAGGGGCTCTACCGATCTGGCCAGAGATGTAAGAGGGTTTTCTGTTAAATTTTATACACAGGAAGGTATTTATGATCTTGTAGGTAATAACATGCCGTTTTTTTTTTTTTTTTATACAGGATGCGATCAAATTTCCTGATCTTATTCATGCTGTAAAACCTGAACCTCACCATGAGATGCCTCAGGCAGCATCTGCACATGATACTTTTTGGGATTTTATTTCATTAATGCCCGAATCTGCCCATATGATAATGTGGCTAATGTCCGATAGGGCTATTCCACGCAGTTACAGGATGATGGAAGGTTTTGGTGTCCATACTTTTCGCCTGATTAATGAAGAAGGAAAAGCTCATTTTGTTAAATTTCACTGGAAACCATTACTGGGAGTACATTCAGTAATCTGGAATGAGGCTTTGAAGATTTCAGGAAATGATCCTGATTTTCATCGCCGTGATCTTTGGGAAGCCATAGAAGCCGGAGCATTTCCTGAATGGGAACTGGGAATCCAGGTAATTCCAGAAGAAGATGAACATAAGTTTGAATTCGACTTACTCGATCCAACTAAATTGGTACCGGAAGAACTGGTGCCAGTACAGCGGATCGGGAAAATGATGCTGAACAGGAATCCTGATAACTTCTTTGCGGAGACAGAACAGGTAGCTTTTCATCCGGGGCATATTGTTCCGGGTATTGACTTTACCAATGACCCGCTTTTACAAGGGCGTCTTTTCTCTTATACGGATACACAGCTTTCACGACTGGGCGGGCCAAATTTTCATGAAATCCCGATTAACAGACCTGTTTCCCCCGTGCATAACAACCAAAGAGGTGGTCATATGCGTCAAACGACGATCAATATACCGGCCGGACCAGTTACCAGCCAAACAGTATAAATGCAAATTCACCATTGCAGGCTAAAGTTTCAGAGGGAGGTTTCAGTTCTTATCAGGAAAGGATTGATGCTAAAAAGATCAGGGAACGCAGTGATAGCTTTTTTGATCATTTCAGTCAGGCCAGTCTCTTCTTTAATAGTCAGTCGGAAACCGAAAAGAATCATATCGTTGATGCCTTCCGTTTTGAACTTGGAAAAGTGGAGATTGAAGCGATTAGAAAACGTATGCTTGGTATATTAACACAGGTAGACCTCACACTTGCTAAACGTGTGGCTGAAGGTTTAGGACTTGCGGTACCTTCAGGACCAGAGAAACCTGTTAATCATAGTGTTCCGGCTGATGCTGATCAGCAAAGGTATGAACCTAAAATTGTGAAAAGCACTTTAAAATCAAGCGCTGCACTGAGTATGAAAGATACGCTGAAAAACACCATAAAAAGCCGGAAAATAGCTATTCTGGCAACGGATGATGGGGTGAATGGGGCGCAGCTGGATAGTTATAAGAAAACCTTAGAGTTGGCCGGGGCAATGACAAAAACCGTAGCTACACATGACGGACATATCAAAGATGATAAGGGGAAATCAGTTAAGGTTGATTTTACCTTCCTGACTACAGCATCCGTTCTGTTTGACGCTGTATATATTCCTGGAGGCAAGAAATCAATTGAAGCGTTAACTGCCGAAGCCGATGCAATTC
Source organism: Pedobacter sp. NJ-S-72 (assembly GCF_053890575.1). Lineage (NCBI taxonomy): Bacteria > Pseudomonadati > Bacteroidota > Sphingobacteriia > Sphingobacteriales > Sphingobacteriaceae > Pedobacter > Pedobacter sp. NJ-S-72. The sequence goes on from NZ_CM132681.1 coordinate 386,825, forward strand.
ATTTTGTAGAAGAGGCTTTCAGACATTGTAAAGCCATTGCAGCAAATGCGGAAGGCGTTCAATTCATAGAACTTTCTAAAATCCCATTAAAAGCTGGAAAAGCAATCCTTAACGGAGTATTGCTGGACAAGACGGCAAAAGATTTTGAAAAAGCGATACAACAGCATCGCTTTTGGGATCGTGAAAAGCCAGGGAAAATCCCGGCTTAAGATATATTTTGCTCAAGCAGGGCGATTGCAGCCTCATTGCCCTGCTGTGCTGCAAGATCAAACACAGATAATCCTCTGGAATCGAGGATAGTCTTGTCAGCTCCATAGGCTAAAAGAAGTTTTACCAGTTCATTCCTTCCAAACATGGCAGCAAACATAAGAGCTGTCCCTCCGTTTCCATGTTGAAGATTCAGATCGGCCCCCTGCTGAATCAGCAGTTCAGCAATGTCAGGATAACCTTTAAAAGAAACCCCCATTAATGCAGTATTACCACCAAAATCCTGTGCATTTACAGCTGCCCCTGCTTCAATCAATACTTTCACAGCTTCGTAACGATTGTTATATGCTGCGATGATCAAAGGAGAATATCCTTTCCCATCCTGGCTGTTTACATCAGGGTTTTGTGCTAATATCTTCTTTAATTGCTCAGTGTCCCCTGTTCTTGAAGCGTTAATCAGCTTATCAGTATGATTGTCCATTTAATAAAATTTGAAATGAAACTGGTGAACATCTGAAAAGGTTAAATAGTTTTAAACTATCACGAGGTAAGCTGTTTTATTCAAATACCTTAAGCAAAAAAGGTTATTTTTGACCAATACATACAAGAAATTTATCATTAAATATGACTTTGAGCGAATACATTTCCGAAGTGTTAAGTACAAATGAAACCTTACCATTTCCTACAGTTACCGTAGAGTATTCCCGAAAATCTGTCATTACAAGTATAGGTCAAACGGAAAGGAACATCTATTTTCTTCAGCAGGGGATTATAGAGATTGGAATGGAAACTGCTATTGGAAATAAAATCATTGATTTTTGTTTCTCCGATGACCTGGTTTCTTCTTATACCTCTTTTTTATCACAAGAAGCATCAGATGTATATCTCTACTGCTTAACAGATTGTATTGTAGAAGTAGTTCCCTATGCTCAATTAAATGAAGCCTATAAAACATCCTTGCTGTCCAATCAATTTGGAAGGCTTGCTACCGAAGGTCTTTATATGAAAAGAGTGAGAAAAGAAAAGGATGCATTGACTAAAAATGCGGAACAAAGATATCTCGAACTGATTAAATACAGGCCGGAAGTTATTAAAGAAATCCCCGTTCACCGGATAGCCAGATACCTTGGTATCCATCCCGAAAGTTTAAGCCGGCTCCGTAAATCAATTTCCTAACATAGGTCAGTATATTCAAAAAGCTGTATTTGTTACCTTTGTCTCTATAAATTAGCAGAGAGATCATGGTGCATTTTCAAAAAAGATTAGCGTTACGCTGGGCAGATTTAGATCCCAATTTCCACCTTAGACATAGCAGTTATTATGATTTAGCTGCACAGTCGCGTTTAGAAATTTTAGGTGAGCTTGGTCTGACTATGTCAGTCATGCAGGAACACCATTTTGGGCCTGTAATCTTCAAAGAGTCCTGTACATTCATCAGAGAAATCAAATCCGAAGACCTTATAAATATCAATATCAAGGTCGAAAAGATGAGTGCAGATGGATCGAAGTGGTCTATTTTGCAGGAATTTACAGATGATCAAAATAAGATAAGAGCCATTCTGACTGTAGAGGGATCCTGGATAGATACAAAATTGCGCAAACTAGCCAGACCAGTACCCCAGGTTGCTCAGGATGCCTTTAATTTATTACCTAAAATAGAGAAAACCTTAAGCGGTAGTTTTTAAGCTAAAACATTAACCCATAGAATTGGGTTAATAAAAATGTAAATTAGAGCATCGCCGGAAATTCATATGAGAAACTATTACCAAATTCTACTAATATTTACTTGCTTTTTTTTTTGTCTCACTAACGTACTCGTCTGCTGTGCAGGCTCAGCAAGTGCCAGATTTACCCACGCTTATGCAGCGTGCAATTAATAAAGACATGGAGCTGGCCAATAAACAGCTTGATGTTGAGCAAAGTAAGGATTCAAGACAGTCCTTATCAGATGCTTATTTACCGCGGGTAAGCAGTCTGGCTAGTTTTGCTTATTTAAACAGTACGGTCAATGCCAGTCTGCCATCCTCAACGTTTCCAATCTTAAATATTCCAATTCCTGCATTGGATGGAACTTTTAATATGCACAACAACACCTGGTTAGCCAATGTAAGTGTAAAAGCGTTGCTTTTTGATGGGTTTAAGATCGGCAATTATAAAAAAGCAATTACCGAAAAGATAAAAGCGCAAACGGTAATACTGGAGAATGATCGTCAGGTGATTATAGGTAAAGTGAGTGAAACTTATGATATGCTGGCTCTGTTGAAACAAAGTAAAGTCGTATTGGATCATAGCGATAAACAACTTGAAGCTCAGTCAAAGATTGCAGATAAAGCTTTTTCCTATGGCTTAATTACCAAATATGAGCATAAAAAGATTGATGTCGCACGTGCGCAATTACAAGCAAAACTTGCTGAATATGATGGAAAACGGAATTTAGTTCTTAAACGTTTAGAACAATTGACCGGAATCGGAGTGGATACACTCAAGCTGATCGATAACAGTCTGACTCCTTATTTAAATATAGTACCGAATCAGGACATACATAACCGTCCCGAATTTGCGGCATTGATGATGCTCAGGATAAGGCTTATAATTATCAATTAAAAGCTAAGAGAAATCATTTGATACCTACAGCTGCGGCTTTTGGTTCAGTATCCTATATGAATTTATCAAATCTTGTTTTTCAGAACAAAGCAGGGACGCTAAGCCCTAATACCGGCGATGTGAAACTCCAGATGAATAAATTACAGCTATTCCCTACATTTATTGCCGGAGTGGGCGTGAAGTGGGACATCTTTGATGGATTTGAGAGTAAACACGAAATCAAGAAAATCAAGATCGAATTACAACAGGTCAGGAATAAAAAAGAAGAGGCAAAAGAACTCCTGTCACTGAATTTAATCAAAGCAAATACTGATTATAGCATCGCCAATGCACAGATCGCTGCAAAAGGGAAAGAAAAGGAAGTATCATTGGATGCCCTTAATATTGCTTCTAAAGAATTCAGAACCGGACTGATCAAACCAGCCGACCTGATCACCGCAATAACTGATAGTGAAAAAGCAGAGTTAGGGTATTTAGAAACTGTATTTAATCAAAGACGTGCAGCTGTCGAAGTACACAAAGCTTCAGGAAACCTTACTATAGACAAATTCAAATAAGAGAATTAAATATTTTATGATGATGAACCATACCAAAATCTTATTGCCACTAAGTATGATTTTCTTTTGTGTTACTTCTTGCAGCCAGAAAAAATTGGAGAATGCATTTGAAGGAAAAATAAAAAGAGAAACAATCGCTTTTACCACTAAAGTGGCAGGGCGGATTCTGAAAATATATGTAAAAGAAGGTGATCTGGTACATCGCGGGGATACACTCGCAATGTTGAATTTGCCAGAAGTTACTGCTAAGGTTGCTCAGGCACATGGTGTAGTTAAAGCAGCATCCGCACAGCATACCATGGCAGATAATGGAGCTACGCAAAACCAGCTAAAACAAATACAGGCTAAATATAAAGCCAGTTCGGAGCAGTTCTCTTTTGCGCAAAAATCATTTAAGCGTGCCAGCCAATGTATGCTGATAGCATGATGGCACCTCAGGCCTTTGATGAAGCCTTTGCGAAATATCAGGGTGCAAAAGCACAGCTTGATGCCACAACAGCAGAGCTGAACGAAGCTAAGAAAGGGCCCCGTTATGAAACGAAAGAAGCTGCGATGGGACAGCAGCAGCAAGCAGAAGGCGTATTGCAGGAAGCGGAAGTTGCCTATTCTGAAAGGTATATCATTGCAACTAATGACATGGCTGTAGAAACTATTACGTTACATGAAGGAGAACTGGCTACACCCGGTTATGCGATCTTCAGTGGTTATATTCCTGGCAGTACCTGGTTTCGTTTTACTGTTCCGGAAAGTCAGATTGCCCAGATTAAACAAGGGAGTGACGTAACCGTTAAAGTTCCTTACAGTCAGGAAACCTTCACTGGAAAAGTGGTGACGATTAAACAAATGCCTAAATATGCCGATATCACTACAGCTTATCCTGACTACAAAATGGACGAAGCCGTTTTTGAGATCAAAGTAGTTCCACATGATAATAAAAAAAACGGAAGTACTGCTTTTTAACGCTGCTGTTTTATTACCAAGATAGACCTGATGCACCGGCTAATAAATAATTTCTTCTTTTTGGTTAAACGAGAGTTTGGCCTGTTTTGGAGCAACAAGATATTTGTGGTCGCATTTCTTGTTATGCCCGTCATTCTTGCCTTTCTTTTAGGCAATGTTTACATGGATGGTGCAGTTAAACACTTGAAAATTGTAGTGGTAGATAAAGATAACACACCTATGAGCAATAAGCTTATAGATATGTTCGCGGAACATCAAACCTTACATGTGTTAAGTGTAAAACACGAAACAATCGATCTGGATCAGACTATGCTGGATACGCGTGCTATAGCTATAGTGGTGATACCAGAGCGTTTTTTGAATCAGATGTCTTTAATAAGCGCAGGCCCGAGGTAAATACTTATTTGAATATGAGTAACACCGTTGCTGCGGGTGCCGTAGGAACAGCGATAGCGCAATGCAATGGCACACTAAATGCTGGGATCGGTATAGAAGCGATGAAAAAAGCGGGCTTGCCGGCAAATATTGCTGCGCAAAGACTTCAGCCTTTTCAGCTCAACCTGTTTCAGTTATACAATCCAGGGCAAAGTTATCTTGTCTTTTTATGGCCGGCACTTATTTTTTCTATTCTGCATCAATTGCTCTTATTGGCGATGGCTGTTAGTTTTTCTCAGGAAATAGAAAATAATACATTTAATCAGACAGGCATATTAAGCCGGACAACTTCGGCTGTACAACTGATCATTGTGAAAATGTTCCCTTACCTGATGTTATCAATGGTTACATTACTGGTCTTCTATTTATTTAGTTTACATTTTAAATTGCCCCATCCGGTGAATCCGGGAGTGCTGTTTTTATCACAGATTTTAATGGTGATCAGCACTTGTTTACTGGGGGCGGGTTGTATAGTCTCATTTTTCCATCTCAGCTGAAAGCTACAGAACTGCTTTTGTGTATCGCCTCACCTGCATTTACAGTGTCAGGTTTTACATGGCCAGCAGATCAGGCTCCTGCAATACTGGAAGGTTTTGGTAAAATTATCCCCTTAACACCGTACTTGAAAAGTTTGAGGGCTTTATTATTGGAAGGAGCCAATATCCATGATGTAATGCCTTTTATCCAGCACCAGCTTATATTAATAGCTGTATATTTTTTACTCAGTTTTATACTGCTGAAATTAAAGATCAGAAAGAGCCTTCGGATTTCAAAAGAAGCAATAGCCGAAGAATAAAACTATGAACAGACTTAAAAGATTTTTATCATTAACCGGCAGAGAATTCAGATTATTTAAAAATAATCCGATCATGGTTATGCTGTTTATAGGCGGGCCAATTTTGTATGGGATCATATTTGGTGCTATGTATCAAAAAGGTAAGTTCACCGATTTGCCCGTCATGGTAGTTGATAAAGATAATTCTTCAATGAGTACCAGATTTATTGATATGCTCAATGATATGGATGTCTTAAAGGTCGTAGCAGTTAAACATGAAAATGTAGAAATGCGCACTGTCTTAATGAATGATAAAGCGATGGCAGCTGTAGTTATACCAGATGGGTTTGAAGCTGATATTTTACAAAACAGGCATCCCGAAATCAATGCCTATGTAAACAATGCGAATTTAATGACTTCAAGTTATATATCCCGGGCTTTGCTAACTGCAGGCGGTACATTAAATGCGGGTATAAAAATAGGGGCGATGGAAAAACAGGGGCTGCCGGGGGCTGTAGCGGCGAATCAATATGAGGCATTTCATTCAAACACTTTTCGTCTGTATAATCCAGCTTCAAACTACATGATTTATTCCTGGCCGTCTTACCTGGCTATTATTTTGCAAACCGTAACCATTGTTGTTATGGCTTTGAGTTTTACCTCAGAATATGAAGCGGGTACTTTTAAAGAATTGTGTCAGAAAAGTAAGTCTGTATCCATGATGATGGCCATCAAAGTAGTTCCCTTATTGGATGATATCAATAGTTCTGGCCGGTATCTTAGCGTGTTTCTATGTGATTTTCAAGGAGCCATTTCCGAAACATATGGGAGATGCCGCGGTGATTTTTTTCTTATTTGTAGCTTCCGCTACATTTATGGGGATGGTAGCCAGTATCATTTTTAAAACCCAGTTAAGAGCTGTACAATTCTTAATGGTATTGTCGATGACAGTATATATTGTATCAGGTTATAGCTGGCCATTTGATCAGACCGGATGGGCTGCACGATTATTTGCTTATATTTTTCCAATGATGCCCTTTGTTAATGGTTACAGAATATTATTATTTCAAAGTGGTACATTGGGTGATATTACCGATTATACTACGATTTTATGCATTCAGCTTTGTTTTTATGCGATGCTGTCCTATATCCTTTTGAAAAAAAAAACACGGAACGAAATGGAAGCAGGAGAAGCCTCTGCATAAAAATCATGATCTCTTATAGCGTATTTTCTATTAAAAAAAAAGAAAGCATGAGTACTTTTGCCCAGCTGATATCTTTCATGAAAAATTCTTTGTAGAATAATAATCCCACACTTCCAAGATATCCCGCAGAGTCACACATGTAAACTTTGATGATCCCTGAAGACACAATCAGACTTATACTCATGCCCATCGCCAGCATTTCGGTAAATTGTCTTCCTTCGAGATAGCTAAAAATAATTCCCGGACCATGCCCAGAGGCAAGCCGTTAAGAAACAGAAAGAAAAAATTATAGGGATAGGGCACCATTCCAAAAAAACAATAGTGCAAGCTCAGCAAACAGGATTAATCCATTAATAAACTTTTTTCTGCCGGAAACTTTAAGTTCTGAAATGACTTTAATGCCCATGAATTTAGAAAGCATGTAGCCAAACACTTGCGCAATAATCAGAACAGCTTTATAATCCAGGTTCCAGAGAGAGAGCCCTATGTATGTCCCACATTCAAACGAGACCTGGCTAATGACTTTGGGGCCTAAAATAAAAAGTCATTGGGTGAAGTGAAAAATAATGGCCAGATCTTTGCAAAATAAAAGAATCGGCACATGAAATAAAACTGAATATTATTGAATTAAAATAGAACATAATTGCGGTTAAACAGGTTATAAGGATAAATAACCTATCAAACAGATTAATGAAACATACATCATACCAGGAAGCAATAGCAGAATACGAGTTAAAAGAAAGTGAGCAGGCTTTATTGCTTTATGCACATTATGGCAGGGCGATATATATGGGGCAAACCTTAGAGCAGCAGACAATCAATATGTTAGCTATAGATGATATAGTTAAAAACAAGCCTGAATCACAAGATGCGTATGAGGCCATCTGGGCTAAGTACGACCATAGCAAAATGATGGTTGGAATTATGACTACTTTATTGCAGGAAGCTTATCATATCAGTGATACTGATATGGAAGAGTTTAGAAATGTGTTAGTCATGAGAAATAATTTAGCACATAGATATTTTAGATTTAATGATATCCTGTTTAAGTCGCATAGCGGACGTAAACGGATGATTAAAGACTTTATAGACTTCACAAACAGTATAAAAGCTGTAGAAGAAAAGTTATCAGTTTATATAGCTGCTTATAACAGAACTAATGAGTTAAGCACCGAAAGTATTGCGAAGTTATTAGCTGAACGGAAAGAAGAGTGGAAAGACAAGGTCATTGATGATACTTATGATAGCAGTGTAAAATATAACTAACCTTTTACACCGGAGAGCGGGTAATTTCGGGAATTTGATCATATTTACGGATTCTTGTACAAATCCAGAATATGATCAAACCGATTTCTATTAATGACTTTATCTGTTTAGCTGAACCCATTCCTTTAATTGATGTCAGAACGCCTGCTGAATTTGAACAGGGAAAAATACCTGGTGCTTTCAATGTCCCGATTTTCACTAATGAAGAACGTGTTCTTGTCGGGACTACTTATAAACAGGTTGGAAGAGAACAAGCAATCTTATTAGGGTTTGATCTGACGGGCAATAAATGGTCATCTTTTATTAAACAGGCCCTGGAAATATCCCCGGCAAAAAAGATTGCTGTTCATTGCTGGCGTGGGGGGATGAGAAGTGGTGCAATGGCCTGGGCACTTGATTTATATGGTTTTGAAGTTTACCTTATTGAAGGGGGATATAAAAACTATCGAAGATGGTCTGCCACACAATTTGAAAAAACCTATCAACTGATCATCGTTGGGGGGATGACCGGCTCGGGAAAAACTAAACTACTTCATCAGCTCGAATCTGCTAAAGAACAAATAATAGATTTAGAAGAGCTGGCTCAGCACCAGGGATCATCTTATGGCACCATGAATAAAATGGTGCAGCCTACTCAGGAACAATTCGAAAATAACTTCGCTTTTGAGCTGAATCAACTTGATCAGGAACGCCGGATATGGGTAGAAGATGAAAGCCTGACTATCGGTAAAAGATGTATACCAAATCCCTTTTGGTATCAAATGAGAAACTCGCTATTACTCAACTCAATCTGAATGTTCCTCATGAACACCGTGTCAAATTGCTGGCTGGTGAATACGGAGCTTTAGACAAAGCCTTCTTAATAGAATGCACTGAACGGATCTGGAAAAGATTGGGCCCTGAGCAGACTAAAAATGCGATTCTGGCCATTGAAGAAGACCGGATGCCTGACTTTATCCGTATCGTATTGGTTTATTATGATAAAACCTATAAAACCGGGCTGAACAAGCGGGATAAAAAAAAGATTATTACAGTAGATATTGATAGTACAGATATCATCGCTAATGCTGCTAAAATGCTGGTGTCAATAAAGGAACTGGATTCCAAAAAACAATTATAAATCAAAGAAATGGATTCGAAAGAGATAAAACTTACTCAATACTCTCATGGTGCAGGATGCGGTTGTAAAATCAGCCCTGCTATACTTGACAAAATTTTACATAGTACAATTCCAGCGACAAATGATCCTCGTCTTTTAGTTGGAAATGATAAAAGGGATGATGCAGCAGTCTTTGATTTAGGTAATGGATCAGCATTAATTTCAACTACGGATTTTTTTATGCCTATCGTGGATGATCCTTATGATTTTGGCAGAATTGCCTCTGCAAATGCAATTAGTGATGTCTATGCTATGGGCGGGAAACCGGTAATGGCTATTGCGATTTTGGGTTGGCCGATCGAAAAACTTGCCCCTGAAATTGCACAGAAAGTATTAGAAGGAGCAAGATCTATTTGTGCTGAAGCTGGGATTTCACTTGCGGGGGGCACAGTATAGATTGTCCGGAACCAGTTTTCGGTTTATCAGTAAATGGGCTTGTCAATATTCCACAACTCAAACAAAATTCTACAGCTACTGCTGGTTGCAGGTTATATTTAACAAAGGCGTTGGGTGTAGGTATATTATCTACTGCACAAAAGAAAGGTGTTCTGCTTCCAGAAGATGCAGCAATTGCACTGAAAAGTATGGTCACTTTGAATAAGCTGGGCGAAATATTTGGTCAGTTAACAAGTGTAAAAGCGATGACCGATGTAACAGGTTTTGGCTTGCTTGGTCATTTGGCCGAAATGTGTGATGGAAGTGGTTTATCGGCAACTATTGAATTTAATAAAGTCCCTGTGATTTCTTCACTGCCTTATTATCTTAATTTGAATTGCTATCCGGGTGGTACACAAAGAAACTGGAATAGCTACGGACATAAAGTAAGTAACCTGACAGACCATCAAAGATTTATCCTGGCAGATCCTCAAACAAGCGGAGGCCTGTTGGTTGCAGTAGAGGCAGGTGGAGTTAAAGAGTTTGAATTTCTTTTGAAGGAACAGGGTCTGACGGATGATCATTTGGTTTCCTTTGGCTGGCTGGAAAATTCGGAGAATGAACATTTAATTAGGGTAATTTAAAACTTCAATGAAACTTAGATTTCGATAAGACTGAAATCTCAATAAATAACAAATTATGATGAAGAACATTTTATTGAAAATATCTTTTATAGCGTTGCTATTCACATCTGGAACCGCTGTTTCCTTTGCACAGATATCAAAACCTTTTTTGCAAAGTAATCCCTGGAAGGAGGATCAGCTGATTGCACCCGAAACACTTGCTAACCTGATCAGTAAAAAAGCAGACGTTAAAATTTATAATATTGGTGTTGTTCAAAATATCAAAGGAGCAACTAACGTGGGAGCTGCAAGCGAAGCAGAAAATCTGGCAAAACTGAAGGAGATATTGAAGACAGTGCCTAAAAATAAATCTATTGTGATTTACTGCGGATGCTGTCCGATGGGTAAATGCCCGAATATAAGACCTGCATTTAAAGCATTGGCAGATCAGAAATTTACTAATTACAAATTATTGGATCTGCCAACAAATATCAAAATTGACTGGATCGATAAGGGGTATCCTGTAGAGTAGGGCCGGGAATTAGCATATTTGAATAATTATGGGTACCTGGAAATAGCTTTTGTTAGGCTTTTTTCGTGTTTTTGAACTAGAGAAATCAGGCGTAAAGTTTATTAAATAGGATTTCAAAAACATAAAACACGAAAGAAAGATTGAACCATATTAAAATGGAAGATGAAGATAGTCTTGATGTTCTGTTTTGGTTAAGCAAGACTGTTTCTGAAAGACTAGCTGAAGTAAGTCGTTTAAGAAAGAACTACTTCACCTGGATTGATGGTGTTTTTCCTGATAAAATTGAAAAAGTAGTTCATCAAAGAAAATTATGATTTTTGAGCAGGATTTTATAGATTTTATTGAACTGCTTAACCTCCATAATGTTGATATACTTAATGCTATTACTGGTGTTGAATTTGATGAAGCCTATAATAATAAAATTGATGGAGAGGTGGACGATTTAAAAGTCAATTTTATTAATCAGGTTGAAGCTTTTGCCGGAGGTATGCTCAGGTCTTTCGGAAATATTTCTATTTGCTGGTTTATTCACAATTATTTTATTCTTTATTTTGCTGAAAAGAAGTACATTCTAACCAAAGGAATTATCAGTAATGTACTGGTAATTAGTGTTTTTATTGCCCTAGATTATTTATCAATAAAGTATCATACAAGATTATCAATCGCCGATTCGCCAAATTATGGTAATAATCAGAATCTTCTGCTGGTCAATCTGATCAAAGATTCTTTCGTAAGCATATTTACCTATATTATCATCTATAATGTTCAGATTAATATTCAACTGCAAAAATCGAAGCTTGAAAATGAAATGCTCAAACAAGCGCAATTAAGGGCACAGCTTTTATCGTTACAGCAGCAAGTCAGTCCTCATTTCCTGTTTAATTCTTTAAGCACCTTAAAAACCATCGCTAAAGACCAGGAAACTAAAACTTATGTGCTTCAGTTAGCCAATGTATATCGTTATCTGCTTAACTTCAATGAACATCATCTGGCAAGTGTTAAAGACGAACTGGCTTTTATGAGATCATATCTGTACATATTAAAGGAGCGTTTTGAAGATGCGCTAAAAATTTCCATTCATGTTCCTGATGAATTTCTCAGCTACCAGATCCCTACACTTTCGCTCCAGTTGCTTATTGAAAATGCCGTAAAGCATAATATAGTTTCTCCTGAACAGCCACTACATATCAGGATCTACACTTACCCTAAGCTATAACAGAGTAGATTCATTATTTGGTCATCAGGTTATCTTTTCAGCGAATATCTCTGGTGTAACAGACGAGTTATCTTCAATTCGCAAAGTAAATGAATTTGTAGGCATTACAGTGCCGATTGTACAAACAGCAGCTACAACTGTCTAAAAAAAGCTGGCTGTCAGTTGGGACTGAGCTGACAGGTACGCAGACTTTTATGTCATTCAATCAACCTTCGATGCCGCGTGATGCAGTCCATTCAACAACAGAGCTTAAAACAGGGCCAACCTTTGAATATAAAGTCTCAAAAAAGTTCCTGTTTGGTGTTAGTGCTGGTTTATTCACAACTTTATCTTCGAGGATATTTGAACAGGGGAAAGAAAGCACCATCCAATTATTTTATTGAGAGAAAAAAGGAGCTCAACACCTTACGCAAATTTCACGATCTCTTTCCTGCCTTTTCTGAAATCAATCGTTAGGAAATAAGTACAATTGTTTTCTAATGTCCCGCTGCTTTAGAAAACAAGTTAATGACTATTACGCCGGCAACAATTAAAGACATGCCTATAATCGCTGCTGTATCAGGCACCTGTTTGTATACAAAAATTCCAATAATTGTGATAAAAACTATACCGACACCAGACCAGATTGCATAAGCAGTTCCTACTGGCATGATCTTAATGGCTATACTTAAAAAATAAAAGGCCAATAATATACCTGCAACAGATATGGCACTTGGATACAATTTTGTAAAACCTTCTGATTTTTTTAAAAATGTAGTTCCGGTAATTTCACAGATAATGGCTAGAAATAAAAAGAAGTATGATTTCATTTATTTGTTTTTTTTGTCAGATGAACCCGACATGATTTAATTAGTAAGACAAAGGAACGACGATTAAATGCACTATTTTTTGATATAGATCAAAAAATACTTAATCCCTCTTAGTCTGCTTAATGTTTCGGAAGTGATACCAAGATAAGAAGCAATATTCCCTAATGTCTGTTTCTGAGTCCTCCATGAATTCTGAATTCTCAAAAATTGGTTTCCCGCCATATAATGAATTCGCTGCAAAAAAGAAGATATCTTCAAAGAGAAACCAGGAGTTGAAAACTTTGTTTTTCAGACTGTAATAGTTCTTTAAAGAACCATAGTTCAATACAAATAAAGAAGTAGGCATTTGCCCGGCTTTATAGAGAAAATCTCCCTTCTTGTTTTTTTTATACTGTATTTTCTTCTCTAAAGCGGTTTCTGCTTCCTCCGATAAAACTCCATAACATTGAAGATTTCTTTTAAAACTTCCCATCTGGTTACAAATTTAGTAACATGATCCGGAATCAGCATAAATATATTTGAGCCAGATAATAACCTCCACCCAATACGATTAATGGTAATACAATAGGCATCTAGCTGACAGGCCACTTGAAAACGGCGGAATAGGTGAAAAGTCTGACAGTGGCTGGATCATTGGGGTCATAAATTTTACGAAGCCACAGGGTGAGATGGCTCTTTGGTTGAAATTTAGAGAAAATTTTCCTATTTCTAAAGTGATTAAAAGTGCTTGTTTAACGGGATTACAGCTTGCAGGAAGCAGTTATTATAAAGGGAAAGATATGAAAGCATAATGGGATCAGGTTTGGTTGTGCTTCGATAAATGAGAGGGATATGGAATTTGCAGTGGGTGTTTTGAAGAAGATAACTTTGGGATATACGAATACCATTATTTTAATGGTTTGATCACCGGCTTAAATCGCCTTAAAAACAAAAGAACTGACTTGAAAAACATTCAAAATAAGCTTGTCACAAGCAGCTGATAACAAGCACGTTAAAGCCACTTTGTTCAGGCGTCATTCGGAGACCATTCACAGGCACTAAAGATATTTTTCAATTTTTACCGAACAACAAGCTTAAACTTGTTGTAAATTATTTTTCAAATAAAAATTTAAAATGACGTTTATAAATGTTTTTATTAATCCATAGTGGATTATAAAAGATACGGATTTCTCGTACATATTCCTTTGTATGATTATCAATCTTTTCTGGTAAAATGAATACGATTCTTTGAATAGTTTAATTATTGTATATATTTACGTAAATGTTTACGTAAATATGTGCAATGGTAGCAAATATTATTAATGAATCAGGTTCATTCGCCATCGGTGCCAGGCTCCGCCGGTTGTACGAGTCATTGGTAAATGATATGACTCAGATCTATAAGGAACAAGGTTTGCCTTTAGAAACAAAAGATTTTATCCTTTACTATCTAATGAGCAAAAGGAGCAGTATCAGCATTTCAGATATCGCAAAAGAACTAAGCCTAACGCATCCTGCGGTGATTCATATTGCCAAAAGTTTAGAAAATATCGGGTATATAGAATCTGAAAAATCATCCACTGATAGCAGGAAGAGGCTGTTGAAATTAACGAAAAAAGGGCAAAAGGATTTAGCCAGATACCGGGTGCTTTGGGATGATATTATTGCTTTAAATCAAGAAATATTTGAACAGCAGACGCATCTTTTACAGCATATAGAAAAGCTTGAGGAAATGCTGAAAGAGAAGACATATTATCAAAGATATCTCAGTCTGCAAGCCTCAAAAAATACTCCTTAATTATGAATCAGAAAATACATTCTATGAAGACGCATTTGTCATTATTGGATAATCCAATCATGAACGCTTTAGTAACCGTTCATGAAAATTTCTCAAGTGGTACCTCAGAAATTAAAAGATACAATGAAGATACTATTCCATTTATGGGAATGACAGGTACAAACGGTGAATTATTAACGCAAATAGAACCTTATTTTAAAGCAGGTGAAGAAGTCTTTTTGAAAGATGCTGCTGGTCAGCGTATTCCCGATCGTTGGGAGATCCTGAATCGCTTGAATTGCTTACAGATGGTCTATACGCCCGATGCTATTAAGACTGTTAGCATGGAGGGAGTAATCAAACTTTCTGTTCATGATGCTGATGAACTGTTTCAATTGATCAACCTCGTTCAGCCTGGTTTCTTTAAAAAAAGAACCTCTTCACTTGGAAATTATTATGGCATTAAAAAAGATGGCCATTTAATCGCAGCTGCGGGAGAACGATTTAAATTAAAGGGCTTTACGGAATTGAGTGCTGTCTGTACACATCCTGAACATACGGGTAACGGATATGCACAGCGGTTATTAAATGTTTTATGCAGCAAAAACTTAGCAGAAGGAAATACTCCTTTTTTACATGTAGTTGATTCTAACATCAGGGCAATAAAAATTTATGAACACCTGGATTTTGAAATCAGGATAAATTTACCCTTGGTAAAATTGAAATATTTGGGAGATACTATGCTTTAATACCTTTTATTTCCTGATCATTGTAAACATCCTCTTATTAAAACGTAAGACGGTTTGATTTAGAAAGGAATAGCAAAAAAACTTTCACACTACTGGGCAAATGATTGTATTTGGCGTTAATTTCAATACTTTTACCAGCTTTGCCGTTTGATGTTGGCATGGTAAGCACGTGCAACCCAATTCGCATCCTCATATCCCATGAATATCCTCACATCTGCCCCCGGTACTAGATGCTAATAGTGACATGTTGAGTGTCGTATAAAAATGATCTTCCATGTTATTCCAATTCATTATTGCCCCTACGACGGCACTATTCCATATAAATGGTACCCCCGAATCCATGTAATACTTAATGTTCTTTTGATAAGGATCTTTGATCAGATAAGGCCCCTCCAATGTTCTGTTTGTGAAGTACCTTCGTTTTTCATCCTCGTTGTAAGTTCTTCTCGTGTAATGATGATGTCCTTTTCAAGAATGAAGTTTCCATCTTTAAAAACGATGTTTTCGGCTTTGAACCCTTTACTGGTGAGATAATCAGTAAGCTGTTTAATATCATCTCCGGCTTTTGGTGTCGTAGCAATTCCTTCTTTTTTTTACAGGAAGAAATGACAATACTGAGGCAGATCAGCATAAACAGCATTTTAATGGCTTTTTTACATGTTTCTTTTTTCATGTTTTTGAGTTAAATTAAGTTGTTGTTTATGAATATGCTTATTTTTAAGTAAAAAATATTATCGTTATTTAATTATTTGAGTTTTTTATATAAAAGTATATTCTTTTATGGTTATTTTTTTTTATATAAAAACAGGATGGAAGGAGACCAGTTATTCTGCATTTCCAGACAATTGAGAAATATTAGATCCATGAAAATTATTATAAATGCAGCGAGGTTTGAGCTGTAGAAGGAGGGCTCTGTTATATTAGAAAAGAGCGCATTTTTTGATATCAGACAGGCAAAATCTTAACGATTCTGCCTGTCTGATATAGCCTCTGTAATTTTCACAATGACACTTGTCCTGTTCGTATTTACTTCTGGATTAAACCCAATATTCATTAGGAAATCACCAGAAAACAGTTGCTCACTTTTGATAGCAGATTTAGTTCCCGGATAAAGGTTGATCTCCTCCAGACGATATTTTTTATTCGGATCAAGCCCTTTTAACCTGATTGGATTTTTTTACTGCGCTCTCCATACCTGTAATTAACCAGGTAATTAAATATAACTGCCTTTGATTTAGTGGAGTCTACATACATCAGCGAAGCCATATTTTGCTCATGCGGATTAACCAGACGGTACTGATCACCCTGCCAGATCACAGGTTTTAACGAATTATAAGTGCTTACTGCATCCTGACAGAATTTTAAATCATTTGCTTTTAACTCACTGATTACAATATCAAAGCCGAGCTTGCCCATCATAGCTACATCAGTTCTAAACTTAATGGGTTGTTTACCCCAGTCTGTCACATGATTTGAACTGGCAATAGCAGGGTAAAAATAGGAGTAGTCCCATTGGATAAATATGCGTTCTAACGGATCGGTGTTATCGCTTGGCCAGAATTCTGTGTGAAATATTCAGTGCACCATAATCTACCCGGCCGCCGCCACCTGAGCAGAGCATTAAAGGTATAAGCGGGTATTTGGCACGTATTCTTTCCAGCACTTTATATAGCCCGCGTACATACTCAATATAAAATTGGGACTGGTTATTTTTTAAATGGGCAGAATAAGCATTGTAAATAACTGCATTACAGTCCCATTTTATATAAGCGAGGGAAGGCGCCTTAATGAACAAAGAATCTACAATATCATATACAAAATCCTGTACTTTAGGATTGCTCAGATCCAGCACCAGCTGATTTCTGAAATAGTATTCTTCCCTTTTTGGCTGTTTAACCACCCAATCCGGATGTTTCGTATATAAATCACTTTTAGGATTAACCATTTCGGGTTCAATCCAGATACCAAATTTAACACCATTAGCACTGGCTTCTTTAACCAGCGAAGTAATCCCGTTAGGTAGTTTTTTGCGGTTTTCCTGCCAGTCGCCTAATCCTGCATGGTCGTCATTTCTGGGGTGATTATTCCCAAACCAGCCGTCATCCAGCAGAAATAAATCTACCCCAAGCTTTTTGGTATCCTTTAGTAATCCGCTTAGTTTTTGTTCATTAAAATCAAAATAAGTAGCCTCCCAATTGTTTAACAACGTGAGTCTGTTACCTTTTCCGTCCAGCAGTTTATAATTTCTGGCCCAGCTTTGGAGTTTTCTGCTGGCTTCACCCTTCCCCTGATCAGAGAAGGTGTATAAAAATGCTGGCGTTGCAAATTCTTCATTGGGCTTTAAAACATAAGGGGATGCATAATTATTCATGCCGGCAATAATTCTCAGGTTGTCCTGAAAATCTACTTCAAAATCAATTTTGAAGTTACCGCTCCATTCCAGGGCTCCATATAATACATTGCCTTCATCTTCGCCAGCTGGTTTATCCAGAGAGATCATAAAAACGGAGGGCATAAACAAATTGGCCCGGGTGCCCAGCTTGGTATCCAGTGTTTTTATACCGTGGGTCAGCTGAGATTCTTCGGGCTGCATTTCTTTAGCCCAATCGCCATGAAATTGTTTTAACCAGTAACTCTGTGCTTTAAGATACAAATTGGCAGAAGCAAATTTTTGCAGGGTAATATTTCCCTTTTCATTATGTTTGATCACACTCCATTGCTCAATAATATCTTCTTTATAATATGATTTGTAATATAGGGTCACTTCAAAATTATAAACAGGATCTTTCAATAAGACTGTTAACAGGGATATATTATCATTTAAACGACTTGATTTGTGACTGATATATCTTAAATCCAAAGACATATTGCCATCAGCATGGATAACTGATATAGCTGGTTCCACCAGGTTTCTTGATCCGGATGGTGTATATGCCGAATTCAATAGACCAGTATAGTCTTCGGTTTGTTTATATACGGTTTTAATGAAATCATATTCATTAGAATCCGACAGTTTCTTGCCTAGAAAAATGTTCTTTAAATTCTTGTTCTCATCTGCCTGCAGTACCATTGCATTATGAGCAGTTTCTATAGGAATAATAATATTTTGTGCCCGGCTTTGATCTGTTAATGCTATCGTAAATAGCGAGATGAGAAAGCTTTTTGATAAAGCAGATTTGAGTAATTGATTCATTTAATTGAAATATTGTTGAATATAATAAAGCTAAACCTTTGAAGCCATAACTTTTTTGAGTTGCCCGTTAATTTTCACTTTAACCTTAGATGGTTTTGCTGATGTGATATGGTAACTGATGATTTTTCCATCTTTCCATTCGAAATCTAGAGTAAAATATATTGGGTTTATCGCCAGAACAGTATAAATTTACGACAAGTGGCCAGTTATCTTTACAATCCGAATTATAAGTTCAAGAGGGTAAACTTGTCATTAAAAGTATTATTGCCCGTCATTAAATTAAAGCAGAATTTAAATGGAAAATAGCGCAGCAGACAGGATGCTAAACCAAAAATTGGAATTGATTAAGGAATTAAATGATGGTCTGTGGGGGTATCCAAATTCATCAGTTCATTTAAAGCAAGCAGAAGATATCCTAACTGATTTGCTGTTAAGTTTTCCTGAAAATACTTTGGTGCTTACCAATATAGGTATGCTGTTATGTGACCAGGGCAAATATGAAGAAGCTTTGATGCATCTGAAAAAAGCGGAGCTTATAGGTACATTTGATAAGAACTTATATTTAAATATAGGAATTGCCATGATGAATATTTCTGCTGAAACACGAGAAAGGGCACCGGATTATTTCAAAAAGGCGAAGGATTTAGATGATGCGGAATTGAGTATAGTGGCATATTTTGATCCGCAGGGGTATTAAATGATTTCCAGAAGAACAATCACATGTCCGCTTGTGTACATGTGATTGTTCAGAAATGAACATGTGTTGTTTTTTAAAGCGTTGTTTTTGAGTGTGTTGAGTTGTTATTTATCATTGGCATGGTTATTCCTTCATCAGTAAATATATCAATCAAATTAAGCCTGTTATGATGAATTTTAAATTCTTATTATTATTAGTACCTTATTATTCCAATGGCCTGGTATCACAAAAAACTGGAAGGGTAGTGATACACCTGGTCACTGCTATGCTACCTTTGAAGACTTTAATGGCAAACAGGATTTCAAAGTTAGACTTTTGAAAAATGGTGCTTTTAATTTTAAATATTCTGCAACATTAAAAAAAGGTACACTTCATCTTGCGTTAAAATCGCATTCGAAGACAGTATATGAGAAAGATATAACAGGAACAGTCTCCGATGAGCTTAAAATTGAAAACCCTAAAGGTGAAAAGTATAAATTCATCTTTACAGCCAAACATGCGGAGGGCAGTTTTGATGTCCGGTATTAGAGCACTTTTAACTCTTTTTATATTGTTAACTGTTTTTGAAACGGAGGCGCAGGTTAAAACTGAAATGACTGCGGCCAAAAAAGCTTTTGAGGGCACCTGGTATAATAAAAAAGAGAATCGCTATCTCAATATATCCTTTGATTATGACGATTATGCATTGATTAACGATTGGGTAGGCAGGTCAAAAAAATCTGCAAATATAGATGCTTACAAAGCCTTTCCTAGAGGTGGTAAACTCATTTTACCAGAAGAAAAAGAACATCATGGGGCTTATTGTGAAATGCTGATTAGTAGAAAAAGATTACTCTATAAATGCAAGGGACTCTTTTTAAAAACCGATCAGTTTACAGACAGTGGCTATTACGTTAAAATCAAAATTAAATAATCTTTTCCATGACGATGAATTCAATGGGTTGTTTGATCTCTCCAAACCGGCCATCACCTTCAAATGGCTGTGTCTCGCCAGTGGGAAGATAGCCCCTGCGCTCATACCATTCAATCAGCTCTTTACGACTGCTGATCACTGTCATTGTAATGGTATGGCAATTTGATTGTTTCGCGATAATTTCAGCTTCTTCAAGCAGGATCCTTCCAATTCCTTTACCCTGGAGTACTGGTGATACGCTAAACATCCCCAGGTATAATTTGCCCCCTTTATTTCCAGATAAACAGATCCCAAAATTTGTTCGTTATCCTCAGTAGTATACTTTAATATACTAATCGCATCCTTGCTGAAATATTCCGTCAGGGTTTTTTCGTCAATTCTGATACCACCTAATAAGTCGGCTTCAGTTGTCCATCCTTTTTTTGATTCTTCGCCACGATAAGCACTATTAACTAATACATTTAATTGAGGTACATCTGCGACTGTGGCTTTGGTAACCGGCATATATTTTATTTTTGGGCTAAATTAAGATTTTAAGTTATTGTAACCAAAATCAGGTTACAATAACTTAAAATCTTCGCGTACAGGGTCGAATATATCTATCAGTTTACAATCCGTAATTGCAGTCCCGCCATGCGGAACATTTGGTGGAATAAGTGCAAATGTACCTGTGTCCAGTACTTTTGAAACACCATCTACAGTGAGCTTAAACTGACCTTCAATGACGAATAAACACTGATGATTGATATGCTGATGTATCGCTGACGGGCTTCCTGCCTTTACCTCAAGAAAGTTGATTGTATTACTGTCAGTATGTATGATCTTGGATAAATAGCCTGGTGATAACTCTTTGGTTTCGATATCGGCAAAACGATTAAAAATAGGATTCTCCATTTGATTACTTTATTTTTTTTTTTGATGAAATAAAAATACATTTCTTTCCTCGTTGAAAAGCCTGAATTCTCATAAACTTTAATGGCACGTTCATTATCATTACGTACATGTAAAAATGGAATACCAGATGCAGCTTTGATCCTTTGAACCTGACTCATCAATAATTGTCTTGCATATCCTTTGCCCAGATAATCCGGATGGGTACAAACAGCACTGATTTCGGCATAAGGTGATGGATTTAAGCGTTGTCCGGCCATGGCTACAAGTTTACCATCGTCAAAAATACCCTGGTAATTTCCGAACTCAATTGTTCTTTGCGCAAATGGCCCTGGGTTGGTCAGTTTAGTTAATTCGAGCATTTGCGGAACATGTTCTGTAGTTAAAGAAATATGTTCCATTTCAACAGGTGTCACAGATTGATCGTAAACCATTTGAAATGCACTGATCTTACCTAGTACTTTCCAGGCATCCGGAACCTCTATTTCTACAGGGGTGACAAATCCTACAGGACTATCGTGTGGAATGAGCTTATAGAGTTTGCCGAAATTCTTCTGTGAATATTCCTTTAATCCTATAAAAGGTGAGATCTCTTCGTCAAAATATTTAACAGACTCATGGTCGTTCGAAAATTTAATGTTTCCACTAATTAATGCGTTCCATGCAGGGTTATCTAAGATATGATCCATGCAGACAAACCTAGAAAAAAAATATCAGATTGATCGTCCTGATATTAAAATACTATGATTACAGGTATTATATTTGTTTACGACTGATATTTATTCATTATCAAATGATCACAATACTATATGACAAATTCTAATTCAAAACAACTACAGCCTTCTAATTTTGATTTTTTAGACCTGTTAAAGAAAAATAATGACAGGAATTGGTTCAATACCAATAAAGAAGCATTTGAAAAAGAACAAGCGCATATAGAAGCTTTTGCTGATGCTTTGTTACTGGATCTAAATACTAATGATGTCATTGAAACTCCTTCAGGAAAGAAGAGTTTATACCGGATTTATAGAGACACTCGCTTCTCAAAAGATAAAACTCCTTATAAAATACATTGGAGTGGCAGTTTCAGGCGGGCAGCCAAACATCGCAGAGGTGGCTATCATTTTCATCTTGAAAAGGGCAATAGTTATATTGCTGGTGGATTTTTCGGGCCATCTACAGAAGATCTGAAGCGTATCAGAGAAGATATATCTTTTGATGCAAAGCCGTTGAGGAAAATATTAAACAGCGCATCATTTATTTCAACATTTGGCACATTAAAAGGTGAGCAGTTGAAAACCACACCTAAAGGTTTTGATGCCAGCAATGAGGCTATTGATCTTTTACGCTTTAAACAGTTCTTGCTGGTCAGGAAGTTTTCGGACGCAGAAGTTTTAAGTGAAAATTTTTTAGCTGAAGCAGGCAGGACTTTTAAAAATATGCGTCCGTTTTTTGATTATATGAGTGAAGTATTGACTACTGACATTAACGGACTTGAAGAAGAATAATTATATTCGGTTCTACCAATTTATGAGATGATGCTTCATGATAACCTTATTTTAATACTCGTTTTACTTTTAGGAGTTACCATTCTTGTAATGGTTGGGCAAAAACTAAAAATCTCCTATCCTATATTTTTGGTTCTTGCAGGTTTAATTATAGGGTTTACTCCTGGAATTCCACACCTTACCGTCGATCCTGATATTATATTTTTACTTTTTCTACCACCTTTGTTATATGAAGCGGCATGGACGACCTCCTGGAAAGATTTCAGGGAATATAAAGGTGCCATATTTTTAATGGCAGTGGGTTTGGTCCTGATTACTTCTGTAGCTGTTGCTTATGCCTCAGTTGCCTTTATACCAGGTTTTACTTTAGCTCTCTTGCTTCTTATTGGGCGGAATTATTTCTCCGCCGGATGCAATTGCTGCCTCCTCGGTTTTGAAAGGAATTAAGATTCCCAAAACTATTAATTCGCTATTGGAAGGAGAAAGTCTGGTCAATGATGCTTCCAGTTTAATCGTCTTTAAATTTGCCCTTGTGGCAGTTGTCTCCGGGACTTTTGTGTTTCAGGAAGCCGCCTTAAATTTTGTTGTCGTCGCAGGTTTTGGGATTTTGATAGGTCTTGCTATAGGAGGGGTGTTTTATGCAATTCACAGATGGCTGCCTACCAATGAGAATATTGATACAGTTTTAACGCTGCTTACTCCTTATTTCATGTATATCGTTGCCGAACATTTTAAGGTTTCGGGGGTAATGGCAGTTGTTTCCGGCGGTTTGTTTTTTTATGTAGTCAGTCTCATATCATTCTGACTCCAAATTCCAGAGTCAAAGTCAACTCAGTCTGGTCAGCAATCACATTTATGATGAATGGGGTAGTTTTTATCTTAATTTGGCCTTGCCTTACCGGATATTGTTGCGGGCTTAGGATCAGAATATCCATTGAAAACAGCGATATATTATGGGATTGGGATCAGTATCCTGACTTTAGCAGTTAGATTCCTGTGGTTGTTTTCTACAAGCAGACTTACCCGCCTGGTGAATAAAAAAACAAGGATTCGTTATCAGGGAATGACCTGGCATTCTTCAATTGTCATTGTCTGGGCTGGTATGCGTGGTGTGGTATCGCTGGCAGCAGCTTTGTCTATTCCTTTGATGTTAAACAGTCAGACGGCTTTTCCGTTACGAAATCTAATTCTGTTTATCACTTTTGTAGTCATTTTGGTCACTTTGGTTATCCAGGGACTTTCATTGCCTTATGTGATCAAATTATTGAAAATACCAGAGAACACTTATAAAATACCAGAACAGGAACAAAGTGCGCAAATTAAGCTGAGGTTGATTGATAAATCACTGGTAAGAATACAAGAAAATTATCAATTTCAATGCATACACAATGAACTGATGGCGAGTTTTAAAGCCGAACTGGAAAACTCATTAACAGGTAAAAGAAATAATCTGGAAGCTTTTAGAACAGGTAAAATTGATAAACAGGAATTGAAAGTTTATCGTGAGATTATGCTTGATTTAATTCACGTTCAGCGCCATGAATTGCATCTGCTGAAAAATGATAGAAATTACGATGATGATATTATCAGAGAAGAAGAAAATCGACTGGACCTGGAAGAACTGAGTAGAAAAGGTAATCTGTTCTAGGTTTATCAGACTGCAGTTTACTAGCATTAACATAAGCTTTAACCTATTTAACATGACATAATGGTAAAACGTTTATCTAATGCGGCGAGTCCACGTATACTTTTGATAAGAATCCAAGGTCAAATCTGGCTAAAAAAAAAAAAGAAAGCCAGAAATGTTTATTTCCTGATTGGACATCATGCCGGTCTATTGAAGTCTATGAGTTTAAAACTATGTTTGGTAATGCGATTCTGGGCAGCTGAAAAAAATAATTATAAAGGGCTGTACTCAACTTTACAGCCCTTTATTTTAGCTAGCTAACCTGTTCCAGGTCAGGTCATCATAATAGATCAGGCCATCGGATGATGAAGCCCAGTAGTCCTGACTTCCACCTCTGAAAGTATGGAACGTAATCAGTTTGATCAAACGTTTAGAGGTATCAGTTGTCCATCGGATATCGTTTTTGGTCAGTAAATCGACTCCGTCAACAGAATAGGAGATTTGCCCGTCGAAATTTGATCCTGTATTGCTCTTCACCCTGATTTTAATGGTGTACCAGGTATTTTTAGCAAGCTCTTTACTCTGTTTTCCGAAGTTATTCCCGCAATCCTCAGGCATATCTTTATAATACACATAAGGTCTGAAATATGGTTTGTCCGTACCACTATTATCTTTTTGATTAGTAGGGTTGTACCACATAATTCTTGCACTGCCTCCGGTTCCACTGTCTGCTTTGTTACAGCCAGTAAAACCAATCGCCAATCAGAAATCCAAATCCGGTTTTTCCGCCTCTGCTCCATTGAAAATTGGAAGCGAAACGTACTTTGAAGCTTAATTCATATTCAGAGCCATCCGGAACATCTATCTGGACGGTGTTTCCACTGCCAGCAGCAGCAGGTACAGAAGAAATAGAATTGGCAGGAATTCTTACGCTAACTGCATTACCTGAGATGTTAACATTGCCGGCTTGCCAGTTTCCCAGGATATCCCCTAAGTCAGCAGCCGCAGTAGCTTTGCTGTAGGCACCATCACTGTAGGTGAAGTTTGCTGTTCTGCTTGCATAAACTGCTCTTGCGGTTGTTGTCGCATCTTCATCAATGATTGAGTTAGTCTGCACATCTTTTTTGCATCCTGCGGCTGCAAGACAAATTCCCAGTGCTGCAAGAAGGAATTTTGATTTGTGTAAGTTGGTTTTCATAAGTAGAGGTTTATATTTTGGTTTTTGTTGAGCTTGATTAAAAATCATCCAGGGTCTTGATCTGATAGTAGTTCTTTCTTTGATATATTGTTCCATGCCAATTGCATAGTCAAGTTGAACTTTATTCATTAACGGTCTGGATTTTTTAATGGCAATCAGGGCATTGGCATACGATCTGCTTTTGATATAGATATCTGCTATATTCAGATAAGGTGAAGCAGATTTTGGAAATTCCTGTTTACAGAGGTTATATAATTTGAGTGCACTTTCCTGATCACCCATATGATTAAATAATGTATTTCCGAAGGAATTTAATGCAATAATACTCATGTCATAGTGGGTGTTTTTTGTCTTTTTTAAGAACCGGTAAAGATTTATTGCAGAATCAATATTGCCGGTTTCCTGAAATTTATTTCCCATAACCAGGTTCACAGGGACTTTCATGGCCGGTAAGCCCGAACCACTTAGCCAGTTCGTAATATTTTTAATGATTTCTGAACTTACCTGCTGAGCTGAAATGTTGCTTAAAAACGTAATGCCGATTTCTTGCTCGGGAATCAGAACTACTTGATTCTGGAAACTGCTGATCTCACTCTTTTTTAACAGGAATTCATTGCCACTATCTCTGATCAATTCCCAGCCGAGCGTTATACCCTGACTTTGCCCTGTCATATATCTGATTGTAAAAAACTCATCGAAGACGGCTTTTTTAACAAAAATACCGGTAGTTGTTTTTCCTTTGTTTAAAAGCATTTCTATCCATTTGGATAAATCAGCAGCAGTAGTGTGCAGGCCATTACTACCACCATTTTCGCGGTTGTAAGGGTAAAGACTATCTGGTTTTGATGTAAATGTCAGCCAGTTATTAATACTGAATGGTTGAACAGAAAGGAGTGGTTTTGAAAAGCTGGAAGATTTCATTCCTAATTTCTTAAACACTTGCTGATCTATATACTCTTCAAATGGTTTTCTGGTTACTTTCGTGATCAGGTCAGCAAGAATATCGAAGTTATAAGGAGATCTGACCACACGGGTACCTGGAACAGGAAATTTTAGCTGTTGAGAGGCAATGCTGCGGGTTGTATTTTCCAGTGCTTTAGCCGAAGTATCAGGCGTGTCCCACAAAACCGGGTAATGCTGTATCCCGGATGTATGTGATAATAAATGTCTTATGGTTATCTTTTTATTCGGTTTGTCACCTGTCTTAAAATAGGGCAAATATTTTTGTACAGGATCATCGAGTTTGATTAGTCCTGAATCCAGCATTTTTAGAACTGCTGTAGCCAGCATAGGCTCAGATATACTGCCAGCAGAGAATGGGATTAAAGAATCTATCGGGTGATGATCTTTATCAGCAATGCCCATTGTAATATTGAAAACAGAATCTTTATGTACAATTCCAACTGATAAACCCGGTATGGAATAGGCTTGTCTAACCTGCATGAGGTAGTTATTGAGTTCTTTGATCCTATCCCCGGAAAATTGATGAGTTAAGACCTTTTCTTGCCCTCTTTTGCAGCTAAATAAACATATTAGCAATAAATTGAAGAATATAATGGAAAATTCTTTTTTTTTCATAGACTCAGTTCTAAAATTATATCTGGTTAATAGTCAGTCGGGTAGGTAGACTAAGAATGAATTTAAGAAAACGAAAAACAAGAAAATCGTTTGAATCTTGCTGAAACTATAAAAAGTCTCATTAAGGGAAGATTCAAACGATTGAAATAATTTTTAAATTATGAAGATTAACTGTGATGTAGCTTTTCTGGATTTAATACGAATTGATAATTAGTTTAATAATTTCCTGAGATACGCTAAAAGTTCAAGCCCCAGTTTTGATTTCAGTACAGGGACTAAGACTTCTTCTAATTTCACCTGCTCAATTTTATACATTTCATATTTTTTATCGTTGCCATGGATAATACTGAATTCAACATTTGAAATCCTATCGGCAAGTTTTACGATAATAGCATCTTCATTTTTAGCTATTTTTTTATAAAAATTGGCCTTCCTTTCATCTCTGCTACTTCCTTTGTCATCACTTAGGGTGTATACAATTTCTGCAACAACCGGGCCGAATTTCTCTTCCAGCTCAGTTTTTGTAATTTCGGTATCTTCTAATACATCGTGGAGCCATGCTGCAACTAATAAATTCAGGTTGTAGGCATTACTGAGATCAACATTGAACTTCATCAGCACACTGATCACGTTACCTAAATGTATTTCATAGGGCGAGACACCATATTTTTGATCACCATGTGACTTTATAGCAAAGGCTCTCGCTTCATTAAATAGTTGTTTATAATTCATAGGTGTTACCTCAATGGAATAGACAAGCGGGTTTAAATTAGATATTAATATTCCATTCTTTTAACAAAAGCAGGATTAAGATACTTCTTCAAGTCTTTATAGGGAACTGAAACTATAATTTGTCCCTGGGCAAAACTGGCTACTTCATAAGGGTTATATAAAAATGATATGCCGGTTTTATCAAAAAAGAAGTTTTTGTTAGCTGCCAGGTGATCTTCAAATAAGATGGTGGTCAATGAAGAATCAGGTTGTACTTTGTATATTGAGCTCTGAAATTCTTTTCTACGAGCTTTTGCAATGAAATTGAATCTATCTTAACTACATCAGAAAGTGTTAAGTGTTTTTGACTTTGAACATCAAAACAATACAGACTAGTTGCATAATTATTATGTGCACCACCAGAATAGCCATCAAACAAATGTTTGATAATTACAAAACCATTGCCATTATAGTACATATAAAGGTTTTGCGTTTTATAATAATTTAAAGTAGCGCTTGATTCATCGGCCTGGCTGGCCATTTCCCGGATTTCATCCTTATAGGCTTTAAGATAACTATTGGCATCATTTTTTATACCCGCATCCCACGAAGAGCCGGGTTTTTGAAGATCCAATGCTTTTTTCATCTGCTTATCAAGCCATTGTTCCTGTGGTGTATTTCCTGATGGCATTAAATATTCATAATTGATATTAGCCACAGGAGAATCTTTCTTTTTTGGAAATGCTTTGACTGAGTCTGCATAAGTAGCAATTTTGAAAGCATAACTTCCTTCAGGATAAGTTTCTTGCAGGTGGATGCTGGATTTTTCTTTACCGTAAATCCTTAGCCCGCTAAAAACACTTCCAGTCCATTTCAAATGTAATTTTACCCCGGTTGTAACTGCATCCTCGGTATAATGATCTGCAAGACCGTCTTCTACTAAAATAATGCTGTCCTGACTAACAATTTTATCGGTAACAAGATTTACCTGAACACCATTGTAATCATAATTTCCTGTAAATTGTTTTCCGGTTCTGCTTAAGTTAATGACCACATTCCGCTCGCCGATTATACCCTGAAATCTTTTGTAAAAAATTTCCGGGATATGCTCCTGAACGGCTATTTTTCTAGTTACAACCGCAGTTATAGCAGAGTCTGCTGACGATGCTTTTTTTTCTGATGAATGGCAACCCGCAATTAATATCGGGAGGCTGAATAAATATAAGGATGATAATTTCATAGGATAGTTGATATTGCATGTGAAATTAAATAATTTCGGATGAATAATAAATTTTAATAATTTACTATTCAATATTTCCAATGCAGATGTATTTTATTTCTATGTAATCCTCTATACCATATTTAGAGCCTTCTCTACCTGATCCAGAATATTTTACACCGCCAAAGGGAGCTACTTCCGAAGAAATTAATCCCTCATTGATACCTATAATTCCATATTCCAGTGCCTCACTTATCTTCCAGCTTCTTTTTAAGTCATTTGTGTAAAAATAAGATGCAAGCCCATAAATGGTATCATTAGCTAAATGTATAGCCTCTTCATCATTCGAAAATTTAAAAATAGGGGCCACCGGGCCAAAAATCTCTTCTTTTGCAAAATCCATTTCTGTCTTTGCATCTCCAATTACTGTTGGCAAGAAAAAGCGATCATCCATTTTTTTTCCGCCAATAAGGATTTTACCTCCTTTTTTCACCGCATCCTCAACCAAAGATTCAACCCGGCTGATTGCTTTTTTATTGATAAGCGGGCCGATATTTCACCTCTTCGTCCATCCCGTTTCCTGGCTTCAGCTTTGAAACTGCTTTTACGAATCTGGCAGTGAAAACATCGTATATTTTCTCATGTACTAAAATTCGGTTTACGCAGACACAGGTCTGACCCGAAAATCTGAATTTACCAGCTATTGCGCCTTTTACAGCTGCATCGATATCCGCATCTTCAAACACAATGAAAGGAGCATTTCCTCCTAATTCCAGGCTAAGTTTTTTTAATGTAGATACACATTGCGTACTTAAGATCTGGCCGACCCTTGTCGATCCTGTAAATGATATCTTTGATACTAATGGACTTTCACATAAAACTTTGCCCATTGCAGAAGCATCTATCCCAACAACAACGTTAAATACTCCTTTTGGAAAGCCTGCTTTTTCGGCAAGATGAGCTATAGCCAGTGCCGTGAGCGGAGTTTCTTCACTTGGGCGCACAACTACCGTACAGCCTGCAGCAAGGGCAGGGGAGACTTTTCTTGTGATCATAGCCAAAAGGGAAGTTCCATGGAGTAATTGCGCCAACTACCCCGATTGGTTGTTTAATAACCATAATCCTGCGATCAGCTGTGTAACCAGGGATGATATCACCATACAGCCTTTTCGCTTCTTCTGCGAACCATTGGATAAAGGCAGCTCCATAATCTACTTCGCCACGGCTTTCATGAATTGGTTTGCCGCTTTCCAGTGTCATAATCTTAGCAAGATATTCTCTGTTTTCTATAATCAGAGAATACCAGTATTGCATAATCACTGATCTCTCTTTTGCAGATTTTTTACTCCATGGCTTAAAGGCGCTGTGTGCAGCATCAATAGCCTGGCTAACTGTATAACCATCGCCATTGCTGACTTCTGCAATAAGGCTGCCATCTGCCGGATTCAGAACTTCAAAAGTCTCAGTTTGTCCAGAAACCCATTCTCCATTTATATAAGATTTGCTGAAAAGCAATTGTCTGTATTCTTCCATTATTAATTAATGTTTTTTGTCTTGTAAGCATGCTTGCTCTGCTTCCTATAGTAAAACGCAGGATTTTATAAGAAGTTTTTCCAGACCGTGAATATTAAGATAAAGCTTTACATTCAACTGTTAAAATTAGTCTTCTTTTTGGAAAAGTTATAAAATCCTAACCTGTTTTTCTTAAAATGCTTCATTTAAGCCTAAAAAGAATCCTCTTGACCTATAATTGCCAAAGGCATAATCAAGGCAGAGGTTGGTACGCGTAGCTTTATTAAACAAGACCCGTAAACCTGCACCACCTGCTGGCTGCCATTTCTGGAATAATTTTGTTCCCAAATCATCATTTGTGGTTTGTACATTAAAAAAGGTAGCGCCACTTAGAAATTTGTTTTTTGTTATAGGGAAGCGGTATTCTACTTCAGAATAGAAATATTTTGAACCTTTGAAATATCCGATAGTATATCCTCTTCCACTACGGAAGGCAGGATCTTTTCCTGAACCAGGTAACTCAAGGTAGGGGAGCGCGCCGCTAACCAGGTACGATCCCCCCAGTTCCAGAATGCAATTACATGTTCTGGGTTCCGGGTCGAAAGGCTCCAGTACTTCCTGAAATCAGTAGTAAATTGTACTGCGTTTTTTGAACTTCCCATCCAGCTCTGATTTACCCGAAAGCCAGCGTCAGCATAAATACCTTTATATGCGCGGTTTTGATTATCACGGGTAGTATATTGTATATTGAAAAGTAGGCCATTCGCCATATAATGATCACGATCAAATCCGTGCCGGTCGCTATAGATATTATATGGAGTCAGTTCAGTTTCTGTTTTTCTGTCCTCTATTTTTCTTCTGATATCAAATGATACTCCAGCCCCAACAAAAAGATTCTCCTGAATCTGCTTATATACTTTTTCCTTAAAGCTATAAAACTGAGCATGGAGCACATAACCTTTGCGGTCCGGATTAGTCAAAACTTCATCACCTTCGTTTCCTGTTGCACCCTGACCGATGCCTAATCCAAAATCGGGAGTAACAGTCTTTGCGGCCACAAGGCTACCCTGAAAATTCCACTTATTACCCGGAGTGTAAACATTATGACTGATGTAAAAATAGATAATTCCTTTAGTGGTAATAGAGGCCGATGTTGCGGCCACTGACATCAATGTGTTTGGATCACTGCCTAATACTTTACCGGCTACTGCCTTAATACCTATCTGAGCTCCAATACTAGGGTTGTAAGCTACATTAGGCATTGGCGTAATACCTGATTTTTTACGAAGCGGATTGGGTTTTCTGTTTGGATGGATCATATTCCGGATTAAATCAGCAACATCATATTGCTTATAAGTAGTATCAGCAGGAGCTGTTGTCTGACCGTAAGAGTTGTTGCAGATACTTATACAAGCAATTAGAAATGCCACCTTCCATACGTTTGATAGCTTTTTGCATTGATGTCCTTCTGTCCGTTGTGATAAATATTTAAATTCCAATATATAAAGGCTTAGTAAAAGGTTAGGTGTAGAATTTAAACCGAAAAACAGGTGAAATGTTTTAAAACATCGTTTTTATCCATATGCTCAGGTACTTTATCTAACAAATTTGATTGGTTGTTCAAGGGGAATAAGATTAATTAAATAGATTATATTTATACTTATAATATATTTTGTATTGATATTTGTGATAATAATAGTATTTAATTTAACATATTTACGGTAATAATTTAATCAATTGTATCTGTTTGCTCCTGTTTTAATATGATTTGAAAAGTTTGAACTGTGTTTTGATGTCTTTAAGGGTATTCCTTCAAGTTGTAGTCGAGTTGTGTCTTATGTTTGTTACACTAAATTAACTGACCGTGGAAACTTTGTTTTGTGTTTTTTTTTTTTTGATGTATTTTTGGTTATTATGTCGATTTATTGTGCTTTAAATACTGTTTTATATTGATTTGAAATGTGAGTTGGCAATGCTTTAATTTCTTGTTTTTGATTTGTTTGCTCCCGTATTCTCCTTTAAAATTCTGTTTTTACCGCTTTTTTGAATCTTATTTTTTTTTGTCCTGAAAACTAAGTGTGATAAAAAAAACACAATAATTTAATGTTTAAATCATTTTATGTATTAATAAATTTGTACTTTCGTTAAAAAACATAACGTATTTATATTTTATTGAATGATTTAGACTTTATTGCTTTACGAAATACCATATTATAAAGAATGTTTAACTTTTTTAAGAGAAAAAATCAAATTGAAGATGTAGAATGGCTGGGTGTTGATATACATTCGCACTTATTGCCGGGAATTGATGACGGATCCCCTGATTTGGAGCAGTCTTTGAATTTAATTAAGCAATTAAGTGATTTGGGCTTTAGTAAATTCTTATGTACACCCCATATTTTTGCGGAGTTATATCCGAATAATTCAGATACGATTATGTCTGCGCTTTCCCAGGTTAGAAATGGGTTGGAAAAGAGTGGTTTAGCTATTGAAATTGATGCAGCAGCAGAATATATGGTTGATGAGAATTTTAAGGTTACTGATGGGTTACTTTGTTTGCCAGGAAAGTATATTTTGATTGAGATGTCTTATCTCTCGGAGACTCCCGGTATTGAACAAGTGATCTTTGATCTGAAAATTCACGGGTATCAGGTGATTCTTGCTCATCCGGAGCGCTATAGTTTTAATCATGCTAGTTTAAACCGGTTTAATAGATATAAGGAAATTGGTGTTCTGTTTCAGTTAAATTTATTGTCTGTTTATGGGTATTATGGTAAAGAAGTTAAACTTGCTGCTGAGTATTTACTGGAAAATGGACTTTATGATCTTGCTGCTACCGATTTGCATCACACCAGACATTTGCGTGCGCTTTCGGCAGCGGTTACCAGTGGTTTTCTATATAAAAAATTGGGTAATTATAGTTTTAAAAATAAGGAATTATTCTCTTGAGCTATAGCTTGAGGGGGAGATGGATAACGAAATAATGCAGAGTTCTAATTTGGCTAATTCCGATTTAAAAAGAAGATAAAACGATTTATATATTCAAAATGGGTGAAAAGAATATGTAGCTGAAAATTAAAATAACCCGAATACAATTATAAAATTAAAACCTGTTAAAAAGCGCCTTACCTACCTATGAGAAGAAGTTTTAAAAACAGTAAAATCAAAAACAGTGCAATATTGTTTTTGGGTTTACTTTTCGCATCATGTGCAAGTACGAAAAATGTACCTTACTTTCAGGACATTACGTCCACGGAGAAGTCTGTATTAGCTAATACAGCTGTCTTCACAGAGCCTGCTATTCAGCCTGATGACATCCTTTCCATTTCTATTTTTACTATTGACCCTGCTACTTCAATGGTTGTAAATCAAGTTGGTACGCAAGCTTTAAGTAGTATTCCAGGTCAGGTTGCCGGGATTACTGCGACTCCTGCGACTGCTGGATTTCTGGTAGATAAAAACGGAGAAATTGATTTATCTATCATAGGTAAAGTGAAAATCGGTGGGCTGACTACCTTTCAGGCCAGGGATTTAATCAAAGAAAAAAGCTGCTGTGGGTCTACAAGGATCCTAATGTGCAGGTTCGCTATGCTAATTTTAAAGTGACAGTTTTAGGAGAGGTCGGGAGGCCGGCTTCTTATGTGCTGCCTAATGAAAGGGTAAGTGTGCTGGATGCATTGGGTCTGGCTGGTGATCTGACTATTTTCGGCAGGCGCGAAAACGTATTGTTAATTCGGGAAAATAACGGTAAAAAGGAATTCGTCCGCCTGAATTTAAACTCTTCCCAGATTTTTAATAGTCCATTTTATTATCTCAAACAGAACGATGTGATTTACGTCGAGCCTAATAAGGGAAAAGCCGCTTCTTTAAACCAGGCAAGAACCCAGACTTATGCAATTATTGGAACTGCGCTCTCAGTTTTAATTGTCTTGTTTTCAAGACTTTAGTTAATCACCTCTTAGTTTAAATCAATGAACAATCAAACTGAAAATAGAGTATCAAATAAAGACGAGCCTTTAGATATTAAGAAAATATTATCACGCTTATTATATAATTGGTATTTGATTTTTATTCTCTCTGGTAATTTGTGTAACTATATCTGTTTTGTATGCGAGATATAAAACACCAAGCTATAAAATATCAGCAAGAGTGCTGGTGAATGATGAAAAGAAAGGTAGTGGTTTGATGGCCGGTAGTGATATACTGGGTGATCTAGGTGGTTTATTAGGTGCCAAAAGTACAGTAGATAATGAAGCAGAGATCTTAAGAACCCGGTATTTAATGGAGCAGGTCGTAGAAGATATGTCTTTGAATGTTACCTATTACAGAAAGGGAAGAGTTAAAAATACTGAACTCTATAAATCTCCTGTTATGGTGAAAATAGTTTCTGCTGAAGACACTATTAAGGAGACTAATATAGATATCGAACTTTTAAAGAATAATCAGGTATCTATCAGTTCTAAAAAGTTAGATACCCTGGTTAGTCTTGATAAACCGTTTAAAGTCCCGTGTGTCGGAATAATTTTGATTTCAAGAAATACAGGTATTAAAGATTTGTATAGCAAATACAGGGTTAACGTCACCTCTGTTGATTCAAAAGTTGCTGATTTCATGGAAGACCTTACCGTTGAGGTGAAAAATAAACTAATTACAATTGTCGATGTATCTCTGAACCATCCGATTCCTAAAAAAGGAGAGGACATTTTAAATCAGCTGATTACAAGTTATGTTCAGGGAAATGTAAAAGACAAAAATGAAATTGCTGATAGTACAGTTAAATTTATTCAGAACCGTTTAAGTTTTATTGGGAAAGAACTTGGAGATCTGGAAGGAAACATTCAGGGCTTTAAACAAAAGAATAATCTGGCTGATATGACTGAGCAATCTAAATTGCTGGTGCAAACCACGGGTCAATATGTTAGTGATTTAAGTAAAATGGAAACTCAGATCAGCATTCTTAAAAGTTTACAGGAATACCTCAAAGATGGTTCAAAAAACA
This sequence comes from Pedobacter sp. NJ-S-72, assembly GCF_053890575.1. Taxonomy (NCBI): domain Bacteria; kingdom Pseudomonadati; phylum Bacteroidota; class Sphingobacteriia; order Sphingobacteriales; family Sphingobacteriaceae; genus Pedobacter; species Pedobacter sp. NJ-S-72. The sequence goes on from NZ_CM132681.1 coordinate 422,099, forward strand.
AAAGGGTTTTACCTAGTTCTTTAGTTCCTGCTGATTTAGTATTTAGCAGTGCTGTGAAAAATTTAATGCTTTAACGCTCGAAAGAGCGAGAAGGTTAATCGGAGTTACAGAGGCTAATCCGGCAATCATATTAATTGATAAAGAAATTGCTAATGCGAGAGCGGATATAGAGGCTAATCTGGTTACTACATTAGATGCCTTTACTATTACCAGAGATAAGTTAAGCAGTCAGATGAAAAAGGCCGAAACTCAGGTTCGCGGTGTTCCTGAAATTGAACGTAATTACCTGAATTTGGCTCGTCAGCAACAAATCAAGCAAGAGCTTTATCTCTTTTTGATGCAAAAAAGTGAAGAAACTGCGATTTCTAAAACATCAAATATTTCGAATTCAAGAACGATAGATCCGCCTAAATCTGAGGTTAAGCCTTTTAACCCTAAAAAAGCAATGATTTATGTCGTAGGTCTTTTTATGGGGTTATTGATACCAGTATCGACCATATATCTGAAAGATATTTTAAATGATAAAGTTCAGACGAAGGGGGATATAAGTAAGTTAACAAGTGTGCCGGTAATCGGAGAGATTAGCCATAACGAAGAAGTCAGTAACCTTGTGGTTGCGAATAGCTCCAGGTCTGCTGTTTCTGAGCAGTTCAGAGCGCTAAGAACAAATCTTTCTTTTTACATGAAGACTAAACAAGAAAAGGTTATTCTGATTACTTCGAGTATGTCTGGTGAAGGAAAGTCGTTTGCGGCCATTAACCTCGGAAATATTCTGGCATTATCGAATAAGAAAGTCCTGCTGATGGAACTGGATTTGCGTAAACCGGGATTATCTGCAAAACTGGATATTTCCAATCATGTTGGTTTTACCAACTACATTATCGATGCAAATTTAACTGCTAACGATATTATAAAGCCTTTAAGTATTCATAAAAATTTATCCATAGTAAGTTCGGGTCCTGTTCCTCCAAATCCAGCCGAAATGTTGCTGGATGACCGGACAAATGAATTGATAGAAGAACTTAAACAGCAGTTTGACTATATCATTATAGATGCCCCTCCAATTGGAATCGTTGCTGATGCACAGCTGATGTCGGTTCATGCGGATGTGTGTATGTATGTGGTTAGGCAAAACTTCACCTCTAAACAGCAATTGAATATTATTGATGATTTAAGCAGGAATGAAAAGATGAAGAATATTGGGATCGTTGTAAACGATATCGATGGTCATGGTTACGGCTATGGCTACGGTTATGGCTACGGTTACGGCTATGGCTCTTATGACGCTCCGGATAATAAAAAAAAAAGTGGTTTAATAAGTTGTTCAAATCTTAATTAATTATGTTTAAAATACTTGATTGTACCTTACGGGACGGTGGTTATTACACAAACTGGGACTTTGATAAAAATCTGGTCCATACTTATCTTAACTCTTTAAACAGCCTGCCGGTTGATTATATCGAGGTTGGATACAGGAGTATTCCTATTAAAGACTATTATGGTAAATACTTCTATTCTCCTGTATATGAATTGCAGGAGTTAAAAAGTCTGACCAATAAAAAGCTGGTTATCATTTTTAATGAAAAGGATATCAGAGTAGAGCATGTTGCTGATTTATTGCAGCCAATTATTGGTATTGTAGACATGGTTAGAATTGCACTGGATCCACAGCAATTGGGTCGTGCATTGAAATTAGCTGCCGAAATTAAAAGATACGGCTTCGAAGTAGGCTTCAATGTAATGTATATGTCCAAATGGAAACAATATGGAAACTTTATTGAAGAACTAAGCGGTCTGGATGGCCTGGCAGATTATTTTTACATGGTTGATAGTTATGGTGGTGTTTTTCCTGATGATGTGAAGCAGACGATGGACCTGATCAGATCAAAAACTGATTGTAAAATTGGTTTTCATGGTCATAATAATCTTGAAATGGCTTTAATCAATTCTCTTACTGCAATTGATTATGGTGCGGATATCGTGGATTCAACAATTTTAGGAATGGGCCGTGGAGCAGGGAATTTAAAGACTGAATTGTTACTATCAGTTTTAAATACCAAATATAACATGGACATAGATTTTAATGCTATCGGAAATGTAGTTGATGGTTTCGATAAACTGTTGAAAAAATACGAATGGGGGACTAATGTGCCTTATATGATTTCAGGATCAAATTCATTGCCTCAAAAAGATGTAATGGATTGGTACACAACCCGAGTTTATTCATTGAATAGTATGGTGAGAGCCCTTCAGAATCAAAAGAATAATATTAAGGATAATGAAGAATTACCAGTTTTCAAACCTGCAAAAACTTATAGTAAAGTACTGATTGTGGGTGGTGGACCTAATTCTGTGGAGCACGCTAAAGCAATCATTGAATTTATTAACCAGACAGAAGATATTGCTGTTGTACATTCAAGTTCAAAAAATGCCTTGCATTATAAGGACGTTCAGGCGGATCAGTTTTATTGCCTGGTTGGAAATGAAGGACACCGTTTAGAAAAAGTATTCAGCGATCTTGGAGATTTTAATGGGATTTGTGTTTTTCCTCCGTCCCAAGAAAAAAATGGGAACCTATATCCCTGCTCAGATCCATGACCAGTGTTTTGAGTTTGGGGAGATCTCTTTTACAGATAAATTTAAAGATTCTCATAGTCTTCTGGCTCTGCAAACAGCAATTGAGTTAAAAGCAGAAGAAATTTATATTGTTGGATTTGATGGTTATCAGGAGGCTTCAATTTCTCAGTTGGAAAGAAGCCTGGTTGAAGAGAATGAATTCTTATTCCAGATCTTCCAGCAGACCTATAATATCGCATTGGTTTCTTTAACGCCAACCAGGTATAAAACATTACTGTCCGGTTCAATTTATAGTTTAGTATGCTAATGGATTTTATCGTAGTTATTCCCGCCCGGTATCAATCAACCAGATTTCCAGGAAAGCCTCTTACCGTTATCAACGGTAAGAGTATGTTACAGCGGACATATGAGCAATGTATTAAAGCTGTAGATAAGAGTTTGGTTTATGTGGCTACCGAAGATCAGCGGATTGTTGATCATTGTCGTTTTTTTTTGGCATTCAGGTCTTGTTAACTTCGGATAACTGTCTGACTGGGACAGACCGGATCGCTGAAGTGGCTAATCTTGTGAAAGCTGACTATTATATCAATGTTCAGGGCGATGAGCCTCTGTTCAACCCAGATGATATTACAAAAATAATTTCTCAGTTGGATACTCATCCGGGGGAGATCCTGAATGGATACTGTGCGATTACTGACGAAAGACAGTATAGAAGTAAATCTGTGCCTAAAGTTGTTTTCAGACCTGATGGCAGGCTTTTGTATATGTCCAGAAGTCCTGTTCCTGGTAATAAAGGATTGGATTTTGTAAAAGGATGGAGACAGGTTTGTGTATATGCTTTTCCTTTCGATGCGCTAAAAGACTTTGCCGCAACTGAAAATAAAACCACACTGGAAGCAGAGGAAGATATTGAAATTCTAAGGTTTCTGGAGTTGAATTATGAAGTGCGGATGATTGAGCTTTCCAGTGAATCAATTGCCTTGATAATCCTGAAGATTTAACAGAGGTATTAGCTAAATTAAAAGAAGATGCTATCAAAGTATAAAGTTTTGCTATGGGATTTTGATGGAGTTATTATGGATTCCATGCCGATAAGATCAAAGGGGTTTGAACTGGTACTGGCTGAATATCCAAAAGAACAGGTTGAGCAGCTGATGGCCTTTCATGAGGCTAATGGGGGTTTGTCAAGGTATGTTAAGTTCAGGTACTTCTTTGAGGAAATCAGAAAAGAATCCATTACTGACGACGAAGTTTTAGCGTTGGCTGGCAAATTTTCTGAGATTATGCTTTCTTTATTAATGGATGAGAATTTATTAATTCAGGACAGCGTTTCTTTTATCAGGAATAACTGGCAAAAATTCGAGATGCATATCGTATCCGGATCTGATGGCAAAGAGCTTAGGATCATTAATGATTCATTAGATCTTTCCTCTTTTTTTAAAACGATCAATGGTTCGCCCACACCCAAAAAACAATTAGTTGAAGCTGTTTTAGCGGATAATCAATATGATAAAAAAGATGTGATTTTAATTGGTGATTCTATCAACGATTTTGATGCAGCTTCATTTAATGATATTTCTTTTGCGGGTTATAATAACACGGAGTTAAAGATTGTTTCTGAAAATTATATTGAGCAGTTTACCTGTAATTCTGACAAATGAAATTAAGTATCCTTAAGACGGTTTTATTTGAGTCCTTAAACAGATTCTGTACGTTGGTTATTGTATTACTTGTTTCCAGGAATTTTTCGGTCAGTACTTATGGCTATTTTTCCTTATTTATCACTATAACTTCTATCGGGCAGACTGTTATTGATTTTGGTTCGCAGAATTTTGGCGTAAAAGAACTGATTAAACTTAAGGATATTTCGGCTATCAAAGGAATGGTCAGAACGGTGAGTACTTTCAGATTTATTGGTTTTATAGTCTGGGTGTTATTCTCCATTGTATATTCCTTTTTTATTGAAGACTCTTTTACTTTTGCCCCTTTTGATTCTATGGGGACTGATTTATCTGTATTACTGTGATTGGATTTTAAAAGGAATAGGTAAGATTTCCAGCCAGGCACTCATCAACTTAACTACAAATGGGATCGCTTTACTGGTTCTTTACCTATTGATCTGGAAAAAGCTGGATTTAAGTAACAGCTATATTATAAGTATTGCCAAAATTGGTCCTTTACTGGCTGCAGCTATAATTTCCGGCTTTTTCTTAAAATGGGCTACTCAATCCAATCTGGTACTGGTTGCAATCAAAAAGACCTGGCCAAAAAGCCAGTTCAACGAAACTATGCTTTTTACCACTGGAAGTTTTTGTGCCAGAGCATATAATTCGATAGGGCTTATTTTAGTAGGTTTTCTGACAGATAAAACTTCACTGGGTATGATTTCTTATGCCTTCACGTTTTATAATATCTTCAGCATGGGCAGGGCGATATTAATCACCTCTGTTTATCCTTATTTCTGTAAGCTGGACAGGAGAAAGGCACTCACTCAAGTTATCATTGTATTTAAATCTGAGTGCAACGCTGGGTTTTGTTCTATTTCTAATTGTTTACCTGAATTATTCAAATGAGATTATACATATCATAGTTCCTAAAACCACCCCGATCTCTGATATTATCAGATTCAATTTTAATGTAGGGGTAGCTTTGATAGGTGTTGTGTGTATGTCCTTTTTTACCATTACCTTTTTACAGGCATTTGAAGGTGGCGGGATCTTTAATAAACTTACTGTTTATGGTTTGATTATCGTTCTTGTCCTGAATCTTGTCAGTTATTTTCTGGGCTATCTGAGATACAGTTCGATCGTATCCTTACTGGTCGCAGAGTCATTAATCGCTCTCTATTCCTATATCTACATATTTAAAAAAATACCGGATGAGAGCATTGGTTAACAGGTTATTCTTAAGTCTTGTGCTATTACTTCCATGGCATTCTCTAATTGTGAACGGATACTTGAGAAAGTATTTTTCATTGATTGTACTTTGGAAAGAATTAGCCGTTGTTGCTTTATTTATACTGGCCATTACCCATAAAGGACCTAAGATGAGTGGCATGAAACTAATTGTACTCTTGAGTACAATCTTTCTTCTAACTGCGCATCTCATTTTTAACAGTATAGGTGTGCTGGCGGCTTATAGTTACCGGATTTATCTCCTGCCCATATTAATGACAATTTCTCTTTATAAACTGGCAGATCTGATCGATTGGGAAAGGATAGCGAAGTGGTTTATAATCGGCGCTTTTGTGATGGCGATTTTTACGACCATCCAGCAGTTGTTTCTAGGAGAAAGCATCTACCTGAATGCAGGTTACCCGGTGAATACTTTTAGTGATGAAAAACTAAACTTCACTTTCTATATTGGATACGGTCTTTTACAGCGTGGGGCAGGAGGATTCATTGCACCAATCCCCTACAGTGTCTACTTAATTCTGGCCTTAGTCTTATCTTTTAAATATAAAGAGCTGTTTAGTGCCAAATTTGGCAAAGCCCTGAATATGGTTTTGACGATAAGCCTTGTCCTGACATTTACCCGCTCAACAATTGCGACCTATCTGTTTTTCTTTGTTATACCTTATTTAAATTTCTTTACCCGCAAGACTGTGAAGTACCTGCTCGTCCTGGTATTTATTGTGATCATTCAGTTTTTTATAGTTCCTGTTTCTATTCAGGAAATGGAGCTGGGTACGATTGATACTTTCTGGAGTAATAGTACCTCTTTAGAAGATACAAGTTCTGCAGGCCATTTTGAAAGTCTGGATAGAGGATTTAAAATCGCATGGGAAAATATTGGGAACGGAATTGGTTTAGGGAAAGTCGGTGCTCATACGGCTGCATTTTTTGATAATGCGCTGGTTATTGAATCAGGATACTTATCAGTGATCATTGAGCTAGGCCTGTTAACGGCAGTATTTGTCTATCTCTCTTTTCCGCTGGTTCATTACAAGAAGGGTTCATTATCAACCGTAATCATTTTGGTTTATCTCGCAGTGTCATTCCTTTTACCCTTAATCTATTACGTAGAATTATCATTGCTAATTCTAATAACCATTGAAGCATTAAATAAAGACAAAGATCTATATGTTGATAATAGTAGGAAGTCCGTGGCAAGCTCTTTTAGCTAAGAGCTATATTCTTAAAGAAAATATAACTGATCCGCAATATGTGATAGAGAAATCTTCTCCGAAATCATACGCGGAAATTATAAAAATACTCAATGCTGAAGAAACAGCTATCAGGCTTATTGTAGAATGGAGCCAGTTGTCTGTACTTTCCAAAAGTAAAGCAGCCATTGCATCAGCTTATATTGATTTTTTAATCGAATCTTTAAAACATGAGTATTTTAAAAAAGTAGAAACTGTTTTAGTTTTCTCTGAGCAAACTGTAGTATTTAAAATTATTTATGATCTTTTTGGGGATCGTAAAATTTATATCAAATCGGAGGACGGTATCTTAGATTATCTTCCTGAATTAAAAAAAATTCATGGTTTTACTGAAACGAATTGCAGGATATTTGTTTTTACAGTCAAAAGTTAAATACTACGTCTATAAAAATTATTATCACCTATTCAATAAGGTAATTATGTCTTGTCGCGTTGAAGAAGTTAGTCCCGATCGTTATATCCCTCTGGCCGGTCTTAAAACCGAATTTTTGTCAGTTTTAAAAGAGGCTTATCAGATTAGTGCTACTGGAGATACTTTTAAAGATAAAGATGTGTTATTACTATGTCAGTCTCTTTCTGAAGATAAAGTGATGTCCCTGGAGGAAGAACTGAACTTGTATGAAAAGTTTGTTCACAGGTGTAATGACTTAAAACTAAGTGTGATCATTAAACCCCATCCGCGATCATGCGCAGAAAAAATTGAGGCCCTGAGTAAATTAACCTCTGATCAGGTTATGTTTTTTGAAGACTATGGCATTCCTGCCGAGTCTATGTTGCTGAGTGGGAAGTTTAAAGAAGTTGTGGGTGTTTATTCCAATACATTATCTATGCGAATGAATTTTTCGGGGTTAAAGGCATTTCTTTATTAACACCTAAAATGATTGGTCTGTTAGCTAGAAAAGAGAAGAAGAGATTTACCTATATCTATGCCCAGCTCAGAAAATATTTTAGTGATGAATACACTGTTTTTGAATAGTATATGAAATAATACAACCAGCTTATGAAATTAATATCATTTCTTCCATTTAGAGAGCGTATTGCATGCTTATTGTTTGCAATAATTCTTGTTACAGGTGATTTTAAGGCAAATGCCCAGGGAAATCAGTCACGTGAAATTAAATTGGGTGCTTATTATTTTGATGGATGGACGGGGAAATATGCACAGCATATCAGTCCAAAACTCATGAATTCTTTTTCCAGCAGGAAACCCAAGTGGGGTTGGATTACAAGCTCACAAAAGGTTGTTGATCAGCAGATTCTGGCAGCATCAGGTGCGGGACTTTCTTTTTTTAGTTTCTGCTGGTATTATAGTGGAAAAAATAAGTTCAAAGGAGAACCTTTAAATAATGCACTGAAATTTTTTCAGAAGTCCGAATATGGTGGCAAAATGCAGTATTGTCTAATGGTTGCTAACCATAAGGGATTTGAAATAGGTAAAGATGACTGGAATACAGTTCAGGCAGAATGGATCAGACAATTTAATACTGCTGGTTATTTAAAAGTTGATGGCAAACCGTTGTTGATTTTATTCTCAGTACAGAGTCTGGTTGATAATCTGGGGTCTGTGGATGCAGTAAAAGATGCTTTTCAATCTTTAAAAAAACAGCAGCTATAGCTAGCGGACTAAGCGGAGTAACTATTGCGGCTTGTGTGTCCGGTGATAAACGGAGCATCAACCAGGCAGAAGATTGTGGTTTTGATATTTTGACTGGTTACAATGCGCATAGTGCTGGTTTTACCTCAAAAAACAACACAGCAGATTCCTATTGATAGTATGCAGACTGCCGAGAAGCGGATGTGGAACAGGGTGGCAAAAACAAGTTCATTAAATTATATCCCTGTGTCAACGCTGAACTGGGATCCAAGACCATGGTCGGCGCCGAATAATAAATATGATACAGCGCCTTATTTTGTTGGTTATTCTGAGAAATCAGTGTATAAATCTGTTTCGGGTATGATCACCTGGATGGGTAAAAATGCGACACGTATTACTAACGAAAAAATAGGCATTCTTTATGCCTGGAATGAAAATGGGGAAGGAGCGTATCTGACGCCCTCAGTAAAAGGTCCTGACTTTTTGAGAGGACTACAAAAAGCTTTAAATAATAAATAATGAGTTTGATACAAAAGAGAATTAAAATTCTATTGGATGCACATATTTTTGATCATTCTTTTCAGGGCACTGCAACCTATATGTATGGGTTGTATTCCGCATTGGTAGAATTTGAAAGATTGGAAATCTTTTTATGTGCACATAATATTGATCATTTAAAAACACTATTCCCAGATCCCAGGTTTAACTTTGTAAAGTTAAATTCTGCTTCCAGAATGAAACGTCTGCTCACAGAATACCCCCGGTTAATCAGGGAGGGGAAATACGATTATGCTCATTTTCAATACATAGTACCTTTTGTTAAAAACTGTAAGTTTATCAATACGATCCATGATTTGCTTTTTTTAGAGTTCAAGCAATATTTTCCATGGACTTACCGCATGAGCAGGAAGGTGCTTTTTTTAGTTTCTGCTAAAAGATCTGATATCGTACTCACAGTTTCAGAGTATTCGAAGATAGATGTTTCTAAAAGGTTTCTGATTGATCAGCAGCATATTCATGTTACGCCTAATGCGGTAACGGTAAGCCCGCGTATTGAGCCTGGGGTGGATATCAAAGAGAAATACGGTATTGGTAAATACATCTTATATGTCAGTCGTTTCGAACCCAGGAAAAATCACCTTGGACTACTCACTGCTTTCCTGAAATTGAAACTATATGACCAGGGGTATAGCTTAGTTTTTATCGGAAGTAAAAAGGAAGTAAAAAGGAGAAAATTGAACAGGATGCTTTTAATGAATTACAAAAACTGATTCAGGATGATACCCGAAATCATATCCATTTCCTTGAAGGAATAAGCTGGCCGGATCTTAATGCCTTTTATCATCAGGCAGAAGTTTTTGTTTTTCCATCGCTGGCAGAAGGTTTTGGTATACCACCTATAGAAGCAGCAATGAATGGATGTAAGGTGATCTGTTCAAATCAGACAGCAATGTCAGAATTTGGTTTCTTTAAGTACTTGTTTGATCCCAATAATCAGGTGGAATTTGAGACCATGTTACAGGCTGTACTTGAGGATCAGAATTATCCTTTTGAACAAATAAAGCAGGAAATAGCGAGTAAATATAACTGGGAAGTTATAGCAAGTAATTTTTATAATATCATTAGCAAAAACGATCAGAATTAAATATATGCGCATAGCAATAATCGGGACAAGGGGTATACCAAACTATTATGGTGGTTTTGAACAATGTGCAGAATACCTTGCACTTGGGTTAGTAAAAGAGGGTTTGAAGTTGTCGTTTACAATTCTCATAATCATCCTTACCAGGAAAAGGAATGGAACGGAGTTAAATTAGTGCATTGTTATGACCCTGAAGATAAAATCGGAACTGCAGGTCAGTTTATCTATGATTTGAACTGTATTCTGGATGTGAGAAAACAGAATTGTGATATTATCCTGCAATTAGGTTATACCAGCAGCTCTGTATGGGGTTGGTTGTTGCCTAAAAAGACAGTGGTTACCACGAATATGGATGGGCTGGAATGGAAACGTACAAAGTATTCAGAAAAAGTAAAGAAGTTTTTGAGGTATGCTGAAAGTCTTGGTGTGAAATATAGTGATCATTTGATATCAGATTCTATAGGGATTCAAGACTACCTAAAAGATAAATATCAAAAGAGCTCTACATTTATAGCTTATGGAGCGACAGTCTTTGAGAGCCCGGATATCAGTGTGCTTTCGGCTTATGGTCTGAGGCCCTATGCCTATAATATGTTAATTGCAAGGCTGGAGCCTGAGAACAGTATCGAGGTGATCCTTGATGGTGTAGCTATGGCTAATCTTGAAATTCCGTTTTTAGTGGTTGGTAAACACGAAACTTCTTACGGGAATTATTTGAAAGAAAAATTTGCAGCCTATCCTCAGATACAGTTTATAGGAGGTATTTATAACATTGATATTTTAAATAGTTTAAGACATTATTCGAAAATCTATTTTCATGGTCATACCGTTGGTGGTACAAATCCATCACTTTTGGAGGCTATGGCCTCAAGCAGCTTGATTTGTGCCAATGATAATCCGTTTAACAAGTATATCTTAGAAAAAGATGCGCTCTATTTTCAGACCGCAGAAGAGGTTAAACAACATTTGTTAAATGTAGTTTATGATCGTGATCTATATCAACTGATGATTGCAAATAACAGAGATAAGATCACGAAAATATATGACTGGGAGATTATCGTAAGTCAATACGCTCAGCACTTTTTGGACGTTAAGGGTGTAATAAACCGCTGATTTTATAGGGTTTTCTTTAGTTTTAACTGTAGCCCATAAGAATTATATAAAAGTTTTCCCTGATCAAGGGCTGTAGCAAAACCAACGCTATAGCCCTTGTTCAATGCTTTCATACTTTCCAGATAGAAAGAAAACTGTTGAACAGTTGCAAAGATATTGGTCGTTTGCGGATTCCTGATCTTGCCGGTTGATCCGCCGTAAATGCTGGTTCCAAAAGTACCGTAATTTTGAGAATAAGATAGTTTAGAAGAAAAAGTCCAGTTATACAAACTTCCTGCAAGTCCAAGATGAAAGGCAACCACCCTGTTGTTGATGAAATAATCGGCATACCGGTAGGCCTGACCTGCTCTGGCGTCATTTCTGGTAGTTATGAAAGGGTTTCCGATACCCATATCCTTATAAGACCAACCTTCCATATAGTAGAAATTATTATAGTAATCTTCATCACCGGATTTTGTTGGAGTTGACCATGGATAACCAGCCTGATCTTTTGAATAGAACAATTCAAACAGTACCTTTTTCCATTCAAACCCTCGGTTCTTAGGGTTGTAATGTTTATTCTCGATACTAATGCCATTTAAGCCGTCCCTGATGTTTGCAAGTTTGGATAGGGCACCCACATCATAAAAGCTTTGACGGTAAATCATCACTTTCAGGTTGTTGAAATCATATTCTGCGCCTACGTCAATAGAGCCCAGCTGGTTGCCTATTTTGGAAGTCGGGACACCCGCTGATCCATAAGATTTTCCTGTGGCTACATAAAAGAATGATTTTAATGTTGATAATTTGAAATTCGGACCAAATGCTTCCTGCTCATTGCCCCAGTATACCTGGTGATTAAATCCACCGTAAAGTTTTAATTTCCAATCCTGTTTACCTAAGCGTACATACAATGATTTTTGATGAAAATAGGTAACCGGATGGGTATTTTTAATATAATAGAGTGCTGGATTTGGTGGTGTGCCTGCTATCACATCCAGGATTCTTGTTTTTCCTACCCAGCCATGAACAAAGTTACCTTTGAATGAAAAAAGACCGTCAAAGATGGGAACTCTGTAATAATCCGGGATGGAAAGTTCTATTTTCGGTATACCTAATGCATTTCCTGAGACGGAGAAATTACCAGAGCTTAAAGATGTATCGCCATTCAGGCCCATGACATCTTTGCTTCTTCCGGCTTTAAATTGGAAGATACCTGCTCTTACTTTGGCATAAGCCTCTATAAGCTGGAGGCTGGATTCTTTGCCTGCATTTGCTCTTCCTTCAAACCCAAATCCCCAGTCTATCAGCTTTCTTTTTCTTGAATTGCTGTCTGGGGCAGAGGGAATATCATAATCCCGATAAAGTCTGCCGATAAAACTAGCCGATGCACCAGGCGAGGGAACTGATCCGAATTGATTAGAGCGCATCCAGAATGGGACTGTACCATTAGACGTTCCTATGGCCTGGGTTTCTATTTCTGCCTTTATATTACTCAGCGTCTGGGCTTTTATTTCGATAGTCGAAATGAAAAGTATTGCAGGGATAAGTAGTGATTTGGTATTGATTATTTTGAGGAAATTCATAAAAGGATGGATTGAAATCGGTTGTATAGCTGATTTATATAAAGGTCTCTCCAAAAGTTATACTCATTTCTTTGACCACTTCTTTTATTTCCTGTTCCTGATCTTTTGGATAAATCAGGAGTGCATTCCCTTCGTCTACAACAATGAAGTTATCAAGCCCTCTGATGATAGCCAGTTTATCATTATTGATATGAATAATGCTATTCTGAGTATCTTTTATGTTTAATTGTTTTGCAGATAATACATTATTATCGTCATTTCTCGGGGCAGATTCGTATAATGAAGCCCATGTTCCAAGATCAGACCAGCCAAAATCCGAAGGTATAGTGTAAACATTGTCAGCTTGTTCCATAATCGCATAATCAATAGAAATATTTGGGGATTTCGGGTAAATTCATTCATTGATAAATGATTGTTCGTCAGTAGTGTTGTACACACCATTTCCGCTGTCAAACAATGTGTATATCTCTTCAGCATGTTCTTTTAACCCTTTAAGAATAGAGCTGACTTTCCAGATAAAAATACCCGCATTCCAAAGATAATCGCCGGCTGACAAGAATTCTTTTGCTTTATCAAGAGAAGGCTTTTCTGTAAACCGGATCACTTTATGCAGGCCTTCTTTTTCGTCGGTGTCGTATTTTATGTAACCATAACCAGTATCTGGCCTGGTCGGAGATATACCTAAAGTAACCAGGGCTTCGTGTTTTTCTGTATAGTTTAATGCTTGCTTTATTTTTTCGATGAAAATATCTTCATGAAGAATGAAATGGTCAGAAGGAGCAACTACTATGTTTGCGTCTGGATTTATAGATTTTAGTTTAAATGAAGCGTAGGCTATGCATGGTGCTGTGTTATTCCTGCTTGGCTCGCAAATTAACTGCTCTAAGCTAATTCCTTTTAGTTGATTAACAATGATATCACTATACTGACTATTAGTTACGATATATATGTTTTTAGCCGGGCATAATTTCAAAAAACGATCGTAAGTTAACTGGAGTAGTGATTTACCTATTCCCAGGATGTCCAGGAACTGTTTAGGGTATGCGTTGCGGCTTTTGGGCCAGAATCTGCTGCCAACACCGCCGGCCATTATTAATACAAAATTGTTATTCTTCATTGTTCTTAGTTAAATGTTTTTGGTTGTAAATGGTTGAAAATCTATATTTTATTGATATTTTGTCTCTTTTTTTTCTTGTGCATCGTATCTTTAGTGTTTTTTTTAAGCGTATAATTTCACAGGTAATTACTTTAGGAGCAGATGTGTGTGTTAATTTTAAAATTATTGAATTATTATGTATAAACTGTGCTAAAATTCAGGAATTAATGATTGTTTAACCTTTAGATTACCGGATTCTTGCAAATGTATTTATTTTTATGTTATTATAATTATGTTTTTATGGTGTTTCTTGTTTAATAAAACGCTTTTTTTTTATTAAAATATTATATTTAAATGAAAATTTAATGCTGTGGTAATAGGGGAATTGTTTAAGAGTATTATATTTGTGCCTATAACGTCCCTATTTATGATTAAATTAAAACCCTCACTAGTAATTTTGGCCGCCGGAATGGCGAGCCGGTACGGTGGTAACAAGCAAATTGAATCTTTTGGTCCCTCGGGAGAGACTATTATGGAGTATTCAATTTTTGATGCCATCAAAGCGGGCTTTGGTAAAGTGATCTTTATCATTCGCGAAGAGTTTGCAGACTCTTTTAAAGCATCCATTGAACCTAAGCTTATAGGCAGGATTGAATTTGATTATGTTTACCAGTCTTTGGATAAGTTTAGTGGTGGGGTAGAGATTCCTGCAGATCGTACAAAGCCATTTGGAACACAACATGCTTTATTATGCACTAAAGATGTATTGGATGCTCCTTTTGCGGTAATTAATGCAGATGATTTTTATGGTTACGACGCTTTTAAGCAGGCTTATCATTTTCTGACCACAGAAGCGGCGGATGGAAAATACGCCTGCGTGGGATATGAGCTGAAAAATAGCTTAAGTGATCATGGTTCTGTGACTCGTGGTGAGATTAATGTGGATCCATCAGGTAACATTGTTGGGATCACTGAGCGTAAAGAAATTACTAGAATAGATGGTAAGGCAATTGTGAAAAACGGTGCGTCTGTTATTGAGTTGCCGCTGGATACAAAAGTGAGTATGAATTTCTTTTGTTTTACTCCTGAATTTGTAAATTGGAGTGAGGCTGAGTATGCTAAATTCCTGAGCATAAATATAAATAATCTAAAAGCAGAGTTTTTGATTCCGGAGGTTGCTGATCAGTTGATTAATGCCGGTAAAGGTGTGGTTAAAATGATCCCGACTGAGGCTAAGTGGTTTGGTGTGACCTTTAAAGAGGATGCGCTGATTGTGAAAGAACAATTGCTGGAATTAACCGAAGAGGGTCTTTATCCTGCTAATTTGTGGAATTGATTGATAATCAAGGTAATCAACTATTTAAATCTATTGTAATGAAGAAAAGAATTTTAATTACCGGTGGCGCTGGCTTCATTGGTTCTCATGTAGTACGGAGGTTTGTTAAGAATTATCCAGATTACAGTATTGTAAACCTTGATAAATTAACTTATGCCGGAAATCTTTTGAACTTAATTGATGTTGAGCAGGAGTTGAATTATGAGTTTGTGAAAGGTGATATTGTGGATGCTGTTTTTATATCAGACTTGTTCAGAACTTAT
Organism: Pedobacter sp. NJ-S-72; assembly: GCF_053890575.1. NCBI lineage: Bacteria > Pseudomonadati > Bacteroidota > Sphingobacteriia > Sphingobacteriales > Sphingobacteriaceae > Pedobacter > Pedobacter sp. NJ-S-72. Next base: position 437,450 of record NZ_CM132681.1, read on the forward strand.
CAGTTTGATGCCGTGATTCATTTGGCGGCAGAGTCTCATGTTGATCGCTCGATAACAAATCCTATGGAATTTGTGATGACGAATGTCATTGGCACTGTTAATCTTCTGAATGCGGCAAAGGAGCATTGGAAAGGTGATTATGATCATAAACGCTTCTATCATGTTTCTACAGATGAGGTTTATGGTGCTCTGGGTGAAGAAGGTATGTTTACCGAAGATACATCCTATGATCCGCATAGTAGTCCTTACTCTGCTTCTAAAGCAAGTTCTGATCACTTTGTGCGTGCTTATCATGATACCTATGGTTTGGATGTGGTGATCTCAAATTGCTCAAATAATTATGGTTCTCATCATTTTCCGGAAAAATTGATCCCTTTGGCTATCAATAATATTAAAAATAATAAAGCTGTACCTGTTTATGGTAAAGGTGAAAATGTGCGTGACTGGCTTTGGGTTGAAGATCATGCCTGTGCTATTGATGTGATTTTTCATCGGGCAAAGGCTGGTGAGACTTATAATATTGGTGGGCATAACGAATGGAAAAATATTGATCTGATTAAATTGCTTTGTAAAATCATGGATCAAAAACTGGGGCGTACAGCTGGTTCTTCTGAGCAATTGATTGCTTATGTGACTGATCGTGCTGGTCATGATCTGAGGTATGCGATTGATTCTTCTAAACTTCAGGAGAAGCTGGGCTGGGTGCCTAGTTTGCAGTTTGAAGAAGGTTTAGCCAAACTGTGGACTGGTATCTGGAAAATGAGCAATGGCTCAATGATGTAACTTCATCAAGCTATCAGTCTTATTATGAAACTCAATACGCAGAAAGATAAATGGAAATATTAGTATTAGGTGCTTCCGGTCAGTTAGGTAGTTGCATCAAAAAAGTGGCTGCTGAGGCAGGTTTGAATTCTATTTCTTTTCCTGATGAAAATGCTGGGAATATATTGGATTTTGATGGGCTTAAAAACTTATTTGTAACAGAGCAGCCTGAATTTGTAATTAACTGTGCGGCTTATACTGCTGTAGATAAGGCAGAGGATGATATTGAGCTTTGTGGAATGATTAATAAAAAAGGCGCAGAAAATATCGCTTTGCTATGTCGGGAATTTAATGCGGTGATGGTTCATGTCTCTACCGATTTTGTATTTGCTGGTAACAGTGTTGATTTGTTGAGAGAGGCTGATGCTGCCGATCCGATAAATGTTTATGGTTTGACTAAATTAGAAGGGGAGATGGGCTGTTGCTGCTGTTCTTCCTGCTCATTTTATTATCCGTACAAGCTGGCTGTATTCTGAGTATGGGAATAATTTTGTGAAAACTATGCTGAAGTTAGGCGCAGACAGAGATGAGTTGAATATTATAGCAGATCAGATTGGTACACCTACCTATGCTATTGATCTGGCGAAAGCTATTCTGGTTATTATTAAATCCGGAAAAACTGATTATGGTATTTATCATTATAGCAATGAAGGGGTGACTTCCTGGTATGATTTTGCGCAGGGGATTTTCGATCTGAGTGATACTGATGTGAAGTTGTTTCCGATTCCAACTTCTAAATATCCTACCAGGGCAACGAGGCCAAAGTTCTCTGTGATGGACAAAACTAAAATCAAAGAAACATTTGATTTGGAGATCCCTTATTGGAGGGATAGTTTAACGGTATGTGTCAATCAATTAGCTTTTTTTAGCAGCAATTTAAATTAACGTATGAAAGGAATAATTCTGGCAGGGGGAAGCGGAACGCGTTTGCATCCATTAACCCTTGTAATGAGTAAACAAATGATGCCGGTTTATGATAAGCCGATGATATATTATCCGTTGTCAACTTTGATGCTGGCGGGCATCAAAGAGGTACTTATTATCTCTACACCTCACGATTTGCCTAATTTTGAGAAATTATTAGGAGATGGTAGTAGTCTGGGTTGTAAATTTTCTTATGCGGTGCAGGAAGAGCCAAACGGGTTAGCTCAGGCTTTTGTAATAGGGGCTGATTTTATTGGTAAGGATAAGGTTTCGCTTGTATTGGGTGATAATATTTTTTACGGGGAGGGGATGTCTAAATTATTGCAGGCAAGTGCAGATCCTGATGGAGGGGTGGTCTTTGCTTACCAGGTTTCTGATCCTGAGCGTTATGGCGTGGTGGAATTTGATAGTGATAAAAAAGCAATATCAATTGAAGAAAAGCCTGAAAATCCAAAGTCTGATTATGCAGTTCCTGGGTTGTTGTTTTTTATGATAACAGTGTGGTGGAAATTGCAAAAAACATTAAGCCTTCTCCTCGTGGGGAATATGAGATTACCGATGTGAATAAAGTTTACCTGGAGCAGGGTAAACTGAAGGTTGGAGTGTTGAGCAGGGGTACAGCCTGGTTGGATACGGGTACGTTCAACTCTTTAATGCAGGCTGGACAGTTCGTTCAGGTAATTGAAGAGCGTCAGGGTTTAAAAATCGGTGCGATAGAGGAAATAGCTTACCGAATGGGTTTTATAAATTCAGAGCAGCTTGCTGCCGTAGCAAAGCCGCTGGTTAAAAGTGGGTACGGTCAGTATTTGTTAAAGCTGATTAAGTAGTTATTTTATGTTACGATTTGTTTCGTAGGAAAAACCCCCGTATACGAAGGTGTGGGGGTTTTTTTTTATGTATAATTTTTTCTGTTTCACTATGCAATGTATTTGTTTTTGTTACGTTTTTATTCTTAAATGAAATGCCAAATAATTATTTAAAACTTTAGGGAGAATGAGGCTTGTTTTTTAGCTAAAAATTTCTAATTATTGATTATTTAATAATTATTTCACATTAAATGACTTTTTTCAGTTAAAATTTGCAATATATTTGATAATACACTTTGCGATTGACGCTTATTTGCTATATTCGTTTATCCTAAATACAATCTACCTATGCAAACACGCTATTTATATCTATTGAGGTATGTTTTACCTATCACGGACCTGTTAATGCTTAACCTGATTTACTTTGCAGCATTTAACATTAGCATTTTATTAGGAAAATTTGTTTCTTATGAGTTGCTTCATCACTATGTGGTTATTTGTAATTTAATCTGGGTCTTTAATGCCCTGTTATTTGGCATGTACACAGAGTATGGTGCAAGGCGTTTGGAGCGGATTTACAGAAGCACATTCAGAAGTATTCTGATGCATTGTGTGTTGTTCTCAGTTTATCTGCTACTAGAGAAAAACATAGAGTTCTCCAAAACATTTATTGTCATATTTTATTTATTACTACTTGCGGTTTCATTTGTGCTAAACCGTTTTGTTGGAACAGCTCTTCAATTCCTGCTCATCAACAAATTCCATGTCACCAAAAAGGTGGCAGTAATGGGAGGGAATCCTACTGGTAATCGTCTGGCAAGCTATCTGACTCAACAGAATAATGTTGATTTTTATGGGATTATAGCTGAATGCGATGAAGATTTTTACAGCGATCAAACCGGCCTGATTTCTGAATTTGCTATTGCTGAAATGAAAGCAGCAGCAGCTGGTGGCGTGAAGGACTTATATGTGTCCGTTCCGCCAGAAAGAATGGGAATGATGCATACCCTGGTTCGCGAAGCTGATAAACAATGTTTGCGCTTAAAATTCATTCCCGATATTGCCGGTTCTTTAGATGCGCCCTATACAATGAGTTATATGGGAGATGAATTTCCAATTATAACCCTTCGTAACGAACCTTTGGAATTGATGGGCAACCGTTTCAAGAAACGAACATTTGATATTATATTCAGTGGATTAGTGATTTTATTTATTCTAAGCTGGCTGTATCCGATCATTGCTTTACTGATTAAGATACAGAGCAAAGGCCCTGTATTATTTAAACAATTGCGCAGCGGCAGAAATGATGAGCCTTTCTGGTGTTTGAAATTCAGAAGTATGCGAATGAATAGCAGCAGTGATAAAAAACAGGCTACTAAAAATGATGACCGTATTACACCAATTGGCAAGTTCCTGAGGAAAACAAGCCTCGATGAGTTACCGCAGTTCTTTAATGTGTTTGCCGGAAGTATGACTGTAGTTGGGCCAAGACCACATATGTTGAGTCATACCGAACAATACAGAGCCATTATCAGTGAATTTATGGTGCGTCATTTTATGAAACCGGGGATAACTGGTTGGGCGCAGGTAAATGGTTTCCGTGGAGAGACTAAAGAAGCTGGTTCAATGGAAAAACGGGTTAAACACGATATCTGGTATCTGGAAAACTGGACTGCTATGCTCGACGTAAAGATTTTGTTTATGACAATTATCAATGTGCTTCACGGAGAAGATAACGCTTATTAATATCATGCCCATACTGTTCATATAATGCACATCGTCAATTGGATTTATGCGATATACCTATAGAGTTTTACTACTGTTTCTACTGATCGCTCAATTCCATTTTACCTTTGCTCAGATCAAAAGAACAATCATCGGAAATGTAACCGATTCTAAAACCGGAGAGACATTAATTGGTGCCAGTGTTAAATTAACGACTGGTTCAAAAGCCATAGCTATGACAAATAGCTATGGCTTTTATGCACTTAGTGCTGACGAAGGACCACATGATATTTCAGTCAGTTTTATTGGTTATAAAACGATAACCCAAAATATCATCCTATCAAAAAATACCCGTCTTAATTTTGTGCTGGAAGCCGGTAATCAATTAGATGAAGTGGTTATTTCCGGAATAAAAAGCAGTGATAATGTAAACAATCCGCAAATGGGGTTACAAAAGATCAATATCAGTGAAATCAATAACCTGCCCGTTTTATTAGGAGAACGTGATGTGATGAAAGCCCTGCAATTATTGCCTGGTATTAAGCTGGCAGGAGAAGGCAATAGCGGTTTTTATATCAGGGGAGGTTCAACTGACCAGAATTTGATTCTGCTGGATGAAGCGCCCGTTTACAATGCATCGCATTTATTAGGTTTCTTCTCAACTTTTAACTCTGATGCAATTAAAGATGTAACGGTTTATAAAGAGGGGATGCCTGCGCAATATGGAGGAAGACTTTCTTCTGTTCTGGATATTAAAATGAACGATGGAAATCGTAAAGAAAATACAGTTGAAGGTGGTATCGGTTTGATTGCTTCGAGACTGAAAGTAGAGGGCCCTATTGTGAAAGATAAAGGTTCATTTATGATTAGTGCCAGGAGAACTTATATGGATGCATTTTTTAAACTATCCCCTAATCCATCTGTCAATAAAAACACGCTGTATTTTTATGATCTGAATGCTAAGGCAAATTATAAAGTGGATGATAAAAACACCTTTTTCCTATCTGGTTACTTTGGCAGAGATAAGTTGAACCTGGTTAAACTCTTTGGTTTTGACTGGGGGAATACAACTGTAACCTTAAGATGGAATCACTTATACAGTAACCGGTTATTTTCTAATACCTCGCTGATTTACAGTAAGTATAGTTACGTCATCAATAATTCAATGGATGACTCGAATTTTGAAGTCAACTCTTTTATCAGGGACTTTAACTTAAAACAGGATTTTGAATACAGTATCAGTAATCAGCATAAACTTAAGTTTGGACTGAATGGGGTTCATCATACTATCGCTCCAGGGACAATGACCTCGACCGGATCATCCAGTGTGAACCCGGTTACTTATCAAAACAGAAAAGGAGTAGAGCTTGCAGCCTATGTTACAGACGAATGGACAGCCAGTGAAAAACTAAAGTTTATTTATGGGCTTAGGCTAAGCAGTTTTTCTTTGCTGGGCCCTGGAAATTTTCAAAAAAAGTTATGACACAGAAGGAAATATTACAGAGATTAAGCCTTATGGTTCAAAAGATATCGTGAAAAGCTATATCAATCTGGAACCAAGATTTTCAGCAAGTTATAAGCTTAATCGTAATAGTTCCATTAAAGCCGCTTACACCAGGAATACCCAGAACATCCACCTGATGTCTAACTCTACATCTACCTCTCCAACAGATTTATACATTATGAATAGCAATAATGTGAAGCCAGAGATTGCTGATCAGGTATCAACAGGGTACTTTCGGAATTTCAATGACGATCAGTTTGAATTCTCAGCAGAAATCTATTATAAATGGATGCAGAATCAGATTGAATACCGGAGTGGTACAGATCTGCGTGAAAAAGATAATGTGGAGGCCGATTTGCTCTATGGCGATGGACGGGCTTATGGTATTGAGCTATTCCTGAAGAAGAGATTTGGCAAGTTTAATGGCTGGATCGGGTACACCTATTCAAGAACAGAGCGTCAATTTGATACACTGAATGAATGAAGGCAAATGGTTTTATGCTAAACAAGACAGGACGCACGACCTTTCGCTGGTTGGTATTTATAAGCCTGGCGCCCGCTGGACTTTTTCTGCAATTTTTGTTTACAATACAGGAAATGCGGTCACTTATCCAAGCGGCAAATACCAGGTTAATGGAAGAACTGTTTTCTATTATACAGAGAAAAATGCTTATCGTGCTCCGGCTTATCACCATCTGGATGTTTCGGCAACACTGGAAGGTAAACCAGGTAAGAGATTTCAGTCAAGCTGGTCTTTTGGAATTTACAATTTATACAACCGCCAGAATGCTTTTGCAATCAATTTTAAGGATGATCCGAATGACGCCACTAAAACACAGGTGGTCAGAACAACATTATTCGGTATTATTCCTTCAGCAACCTGGAACTTTAAATTCTAGTATTATGAAGTATTATTCAACAAAACATGGGAATTTTAAACTGGGGGCAGGACTGTTAACAGGTTTTTTATCTCTAAGCCTGCTTAGTGCATGTGAAAAGGTGATTGACTTAAAGCTGGATAACGTTGCTCCGGTAATTGTGATTGATGGTGGAGTAAACGACCTGAACGAAAATCAGCTGGTAAGAATTTCCAAGACTTATAGTTTTACGGATGCCAATAAATTTAACGGAATAAGCGGTGCTAAGGTCGTATTAACTGCAAGCAACGGTACTTCAGTTAATTATACGGCCGTTTCACCAGGAGTCTACAGCAGTCCGAAATTTAAGGGGATACCAGGGACTACTTATAAGTTAACCGTGGATATAGAGGGTAAAACCTATACCGCCTCCTCGACAATGCCTAAAAAGGTTATTTTGAATTTATTGACTTTCAAAGACATTACGATTGCAGGAAAAAAAAAGAAGTATGTGGCTGTGATTTATGATGACCCACCGGGGGTACCCAATTTTTATAATTCTATAATCAGGTTTAAGGGGATAGTGAAGTTTGATGCAGCGACGGATGACCGCTTTAATGATGGGATGGGAATAAAGTTAATGATGTACTTTTTTACGATTTGAAGGATATGGTGCCAGGAGATACAATAGCAGTCGAATTTCAATGTGTTGATGTGGCAGTACATAGATATTTTTTTAGTTTGGAACAGAATTTAGGAGAGACTCAACCTGTTTCTCCTGCAAACCCACCTTCTAATTTTGATAATAATGCTTTAGGGGTGTTTAGTGCTTATACTTCAAGCTCAAGGAAGGCATTAGTTAAATAATTACTAGATGGCAATTCAGGAATGCAATAAATAATCATAAAACATACCGGTAAATGAAAGTTTACCGGTATGTTTTATGATTATTTATTGATACCGAAAGCCTCCCATCCCGAGATAGCTGCGCGGTTACAAGTCATGGCTTGAGTTCCGTTTTCGCTCGATATATATTTTCCGTTATTGCCTCTGAATGAAACAGTTCCATCTGCATTCGCTACCCATTCAAATTTTTCCCAGTCACTCACAGCAGCACGGCTGCAGGTAATTGCCTGAGTCCCGTTTTCTGATGAAACATATTTGCCCTTGCTTCTCAATGCAATTTTACCATCTCCAGCATCCACCACTGTAAATGTCTCAACCGGTGAGGCTGCAGGGTGAGTACAAGTCATTGCTTGTGTGCCATTCTCACCGCTGACATAATTGCCATTAATTCCTTTAAGTGTTACCGTGCTTCCAATTGGAATAGGGGTGCCAGTGCCAGGATCACCTGCTCTGGAAACAACTACCTGGTTAATTGCCGTTAATAAAGAGTTGCCTCCTGTAGCATCCTGTGATAATTCCCAGAACATGATACCGCCAGCCTGATCAAAAGCAAGATTCGTTTTCTTTTTAATCGTAGGTATGCCGTTGTACCCTATTCCATTGAAAGAATCAGAATTGGCGCTTCCACCTCTTGATAATATAGTTTTATAGTCAACATATTCGCTTGCAGAACGACCATAAAATGGAACGCCTAAATTAGCTTTACTTGCCGGAAGCCCCTCTGCCTTTCCAATAGTTTAAAGATTGAACAGCTAAATCATAAGTTGAATGGTTAGCTCCGCCTTCATCATAAGCCATGATATTTAAAAAGTCTACTGCTGCAAATACAGCTGTCTGAACACCCGGGCCATTATAAGAAACTACGGCTGCAGTAAGCAGTTTTCCTTTGTTATGCATAGCGGTGCTTAGCTGCTGCATTAGGGCAGTGTAATTATTGCCAGAATTTCCAGCGTCAGGATATTCCCAGTCAATGTCAATCCCATCGAGATTATATTGATTAACAAGGTTGACTACATTGTTGGTGAAAGTGGTACGTCCAGATGCACTTGCAGCAAATGATTCAAATGCGCTGTCATCTCCATTATTCCATCCTCCAACTGATACTAGTACTTTCACATTCTTAGCGTGCGCGGCAGAAACCAGGCTTTGAAGTTTTGATGGGTTCTCCAATGGTTGAAAGCCACCAGAAGAAGTAGGAATGATGAAGGCATAGTTAACACATGTGTTAATTTGCTGAACTGTACCTGGCTAACTTCTCCTGCCCACGAAGGTAGATAGCCAATCACTTTAAAGTTAGCAGCAGAAATTGCACTGACACCTGTTTTGTTAGCATTCATTTCAATGTCAGGAATTGCTGAATCCGCTTCTTGTTTTTTACATGAGGCCATACATAAAAGTAATAATGCAGGCATGAGAATTAATTTTTGTTTTTTGTTTTTTGTTTTCATGATAGTTGGTTTTTGTTATGGATTTAACATAAAACTAATATCATAAATTGTATAAAACAAAATATAATTTAATTAAAATTAAATTATTAAAACAGTAAGATAATGTGATGATACGCTTGAAATACAAGTAATTTTTCTTTAATTATAGGTTTTTTTTTATATATAAAGACAGCTTTTTTATATAAAATGACTGAAAATACTGATTCGCAATAAAACCAATAAAATTGTAATTTATGAAATAAGAAAAAATATACATGGAGCTGATAAAATAGATACTTTTTATATGTAAAAAATCAATTGTACACAGATGAAACACAAACTTCTAGTATTAACAGCTACAGTTATGTCGCTGGCATCATGTAGTCCGAACACCAGAACATCAAATAATATTAACGTAAAGGATGATTCTGGAACGAAAAAAGCAACAGAACAAGTGTCCCCAAAAATGCTTTTTGCTTCATTAAGAATTAAAAGCAGTATAAAAGCCGGGGATTCTGTAAAACTGAAATTTACTGTTTACAACCCTACAGACAGCGTAAAACAGTTTTGCAAATGGCATACTCCTTTTGAGCCTTTAATGAGTAAATATCTTGAAATTAAAGATACACATGGCGAAGAAGCTGCTTACAGGGGGGCGATGGCTAAAAGAATGATGCCACCACCGGCAAGCAGTTATCAAAAGATAAATCCTGGTGACAGTCTTTCCATAGATGTAGATTTGTTAAAAGGATATGCTATTCAAAAACCTGCTCAGTATAGTATTAGTTATACAGGTCAGGGGGAATGAGTGGCCTGGTAGTTAAAGATAGTGTCGTTTTCGTTTACGCTAAACCATAATAAGATGAATTTAAATCACATTAACCTCAGTATACCAGATGTGCCTGCTGCCCGTGACTTCTTTGAAACCAATCTTAATTTTCAATGTACTGATCTGAAGCTGAATGACACCTTATCTGTATTAAAAGGTGAGAATGGTTTTATATTGGTATTAATGAATGAGCGTCTTAATCAGGATGGTAATCATGCTTATCCGGACAGCTTTCATATTGGATTTTATTTAAAAGATGAAGAAGAGGTTCTTTCCATGTTCGAAAAACTTAAAGCCGCGGGGGTATTGCTGGAACAAGAGCCACAAAAGATCAGAAAGGTATTTGGTTTCTATTTCAAACATCAGAATATTCTTATAGAGATTGTTTGCGAGCTTCATAATTCAGAATAATCTGGACTATTTCATTTGTTGTTTTTGGACTATAACAGGAGTCCTGAAATGTAATAGTTTAGCATATAAATAAATATGCTAATGAACACAAAACCAGCTTTAGAAGTATTTGGAGTCTATCTTCGGGTAGCAATTGGGTTTAGTTATCTTTGGGAAGTCGCAGACAGATTAGGTGTGTTCGGTGCTCACGGACAACCGCATGTAGGTTGGGGTGACTGGTCTCATTTTATGAAATATGCGCATGAAACCCTATCTTTTTTACCACCCGACTGGATTCCGGTACTCGCGTTTACCGCCACAGTTGGTGAAGGCCTTTTCGGTTTCATGTTGCTGTTCGGTATATTCACCAGGATAGGGGCTATTGGTAGTGGCATACTGGGTTTATGTTTTGCACTAGCAATGGCACTTTCTTTCGGCATTGAATCACCACTGGGTTATTCCGTTTTTACATTGAGTGCGGCAAGTTTTTTACTGGCAGTTCAGGAGCGTTATAGCTGGAGTATTGATGCATGGCGATTAAGGAAATAAATCATATCTTACCTTAATTAAATTGATAACATTATAATGCTAAGATATGTATAAGAAATTTCTTGTTTTAAGTTTAGGTGGTCTGTTAATTATTGGATCAGTAAATACATTGTCCGCTGCAGCATCTGCTATGCCAGTTCCTGTTCAGTATCAGCTTACCGCAAACGATTTAATAGGTCGCTGGGATATTACCATGGATGAAGACGGGAAGTCTGTCCCTTCCTGGTTAGAAGTTAAACTTTCAGGTTACAGCACCTTAACAGGATATTTTGTAGGTGGGTCCGGGAGTGCACGTCCCATTGCAAAAGTGAATTTCAATGACGGAAAATTTAGTTTTACTATTCCTCCGCAGTGGGAGAAAGGAACTCAGGATTTGGTTATCGAAGGTGAATTAAACGGAACAGAAATTCAGGGAACACTTTTGACCAGTGAAGGTAAAAAACATAGTTGGAAAGGAGTAAAGGCTCCTTCTCTAAAAAGAACTGCTGCTGTAGCATGGGGTAAACCGGTTGAATTGTTCAATGGAAAAGACTTACCGGATGGAAAGCGTTAGGCGAAAATCAATGGATAGTTAAAAATGGTGTTTTAACAAGCCCGCATTCGGGTGCCAATTTAATTTCTGATCAGAAATTTACGGACTTTAAACTCCATGTAGAATTTAAATATCAAAAAGGAAGTAATAGCGGTGTGTATTTGAGAGGGCGTTATGAAGTACAAATTGAAGACAGCCCTAAAGAAGCACATCCTTCAAGTGTTTTGTTTAGTGGGATCTATGGATTCCTGACCCCAAGTGAAATCGCTGCCTTAGGACCAGATCAATGGCAGGTTTATGATATTACCCTGATTGGCAGAATGGTTACCGTCGTTGCAAATGGTAAAACTGTCATCAGTAATCAGGAAATTCCGGGAATTACCGGAGGTGCATTGAATAGTAACGAGGCAGAAGCAGGCCCAATTTATTTCCAGGGAGATCATGGGCCAATTGAGTTTAGAAAAATTGTGATTACACCAATAAAATAAAGCTTTGAATAGCCGGATGGGGATTAGGTTATCCGGCTGGTTTTTTTAAGGATCTGTATATTAGCCTTACTATCCATTGCAAAATAATAAAAAATAAAATTATGCTTATGGTGTCCGCTAGTAGCAGGAAATAAGAATTAACGATGATTTCCATAATTGCTTTTCTATTTCTTTGAGAGGTAATCTAATTTTCTGCTAAGATAAAATTAATATATATTTAAACCATTTTTAATTGTTTCTTATAATCAGAAGGGTTAACCTTCATGATTTTCTTGAAGATCTTAGAAAAATGATGCCGATCAGAAAAACCGCATTCATAAGAAATTTCATCAAGTGATATATTGCTGTGGTGCATTAAATTGCAGGCAGCCTCGACTCTTAATTTCAGAATATATTGCTGTGTGGCTATTTTTGTACTCATTTTAAACAGCCTGGCAAAAGAATTTATCGCCATGTTAGCCGCATCAGCAAGTTGTTCGTTCGTTATTTTCTTCTTGAAGTTACCCTCAATAAATTTGATGATTTTGATTTTAAAATACGGTGATCAATATTACCAGCCTCCCAAATATCATCCGGCAGATCCAGTAAACAAACCGCAATGAGTTGTTTTACACGAAGACTCTCTTTCATACAGGTAACCGTATCGGTTATACAAGAAATCTTGATCTCATCTAATAACTGGTTTACAGCCTCATTAAGCTTGATTTCATAAATGTGATTGTTAATGAAATCCAAAGGATAGCCCAATGAGAAGTGTATGAAAAAATGATCTACTTTGCCTTTTGATTTTAAAGTTGTCAGGTCATCAGTTTCAATAAATTTTCTACCCAGGATTGATTCATCTTCATGCTTGAAATTTCGTCTTAGTTGTGATGAAAAAGAAGTGTTAGGAGGAATGATCAGAATATTTTCATTACTCAACGGAATTGTATTGTCCTTAAATTTAATTGTTGAGCCACCCAGTGAATTATGATAGAACCTCCAAAAAGGCACTTTAAGGTCGTCGCATTCCCATTCTCTAAAATCCAGTAGCGGCAGCACAATAATTTTATACTGAGTTCTTTGAAGTTCTGATGTACAGCTGACGGGTCTATTTTAATCTCTTCACTTAACTTCCTTGCCATACAATGTTTGTTTCGTACATAATTTTGAGCAAATCATACAACAGGATTGGAAATAAGTTTCCCAACTTTAGAAACCGAATATAAACAAAAATAAAATTTAACACCCTTAAGGAATTGTTTAGCTGTTTGATTCTGAAAAGTTTTTTCACAATTCTTTCAGGAAAAAAGATGGTTGCCAGTCCGTTATTAAGAGGTCGTCCTTGTAATTATCAAGATTAAATTTAGAGCGTATGAAACCACAATTACTTAAAATTTCAAAGAGTCCTGCTCAGTCCTTCAGTGTACGTCATGACTTGAAACCAAGTATGAATAATAAGTTTCATTATCATCCTGAAGCCGAACTGATACATGTTATCAAAGGAAAAGGCACCCAGTTTATTGGTGATAGTATCAGTGAATTTCAATCAGGAGATCTGATCCTTGTAGGTGCTAATCTGCCGCATTACTGGCGTTTTGATGAAGACTTTACTGCAACCAATCCAGACAACTATGCTGATGTTAAAGTAGTTCATTTCTCTGAGAAATTTTTGGGGGAATACTTTCTGAATATGCCTGAAAATAAGCTGATCAAAGATATTCTGGATAAAGCTAAACGTGGAATCAGGATAGCGGGGAAAAACAAAGATAACGTAGCCGAAATGCTGAGTTACATGCTTAAAACAGAAGGAACAGACAGAATCATTTACATGATACAGGCTTTATTGGAAATAGCCAAGTGCGATAAGCTGGAATTTTTGTCTTCCATTGGATATGCTCCTGAGATAGAGGAAATCAATAACGACCGGATCAAAGATATTTATGATTATACATTCGCTAATTTCAGGAACAGGATTGAGCTCAAAGAAATAGCAGATGTTGCAAGAATTAGCCCCAATTCTTTCTGTAGATATTTAAGTCATTCACTCAAAAAACATATTCTCAGTTTTTAACGGAAATTAAGGTAGGCCAGGCTTGTAAACTGTTAATTGATAACAGACTTAATATCAAGCAGATTTGTTATGAAAGCGGGTTTAATAATTTTACCAGTTTTCATAAATGCTTTAAAGGGATTACCGGGAAAAGCCCGTTAAGTTATCAGAGAGAATTTATGGCATCTTAGAACCTGTTTGACCAGGAAATCTGGTTCTTGTCAAACATAAACGGTTCTTGCCAAAAAAGCTGAATCATATGCTAAACAGGAGAGCGAAAATAAAACGTTTTATGACTTACTTGCTGTTACAATCAATAGTCAAACAATGAAGCGTTTTTTATTAAATCTGGCATTTTTCTTTTCTATGCTCCTGTTAACTGTTAGTGCAAAATCACAAACAGCAGGCGATGAAGACAAGGATATGTTCAATAAAGCTCAGGCAAGAGATCAGCAAGTGATTGACAAAGCCATAAATGGGTGGTGGAAAACCTCAATGATAACTCATGACCAGAGAATTCAATGGTGGCGGGATGCAAAATTCGGCATGTTTGTGCACTGGGGAGTTTATTCGCTCGCAGGTGGTGAATGGCAGGGAAAGCATGTTGAAGGTTATTCAGAACACTTAATGCGGAAAGAAAAGGTTTCAAAAGCAGCTTATCTGAAACTGGCCAAAGATTTTAATCCTGAATTATTTAATGCTGATCAATGGATCTCAGCCGCTAAGAGTGCGGGTATGAACTATTTCATTATCACTGCTAAACATCATGATGGTTTTGCCATGTACCCATCGGCCGTGTCTGATTTTAACATTGTAAAACAAACCCTTTTTCAAAGAGACCCTCTTGCTGAACTGGCTGTTGCAGCTAAGAAACAAGGGTTGAAATTTGGCTTTTATTATTCTCATGCTTTTGATTGGGAAGATCCAAATGCCCCTGGTAACGACTGGGAGTATCAGAATCCTGGAGGAGATCAACAAATTGGAGGTTCAAACTGGTACGACCAGCATCCTGACTGGCTGCGAAAAGCAATTAAATACGTAGATGAAAAGGCAATCCCCCAAATTCTGGAACTTATAAAAAGATACCATCCTGATATCTTATGGTTTGATACCCCTCATAAACTTCCTTTTTCAGAAAACCTGCGCATATTGGAGGCGATACGAAAAGCAGATCCTAATGTAGTAGTCAATGGCAGATTAGCCAGAAATGGCATGATGAACTTTGGAGATTATATCAATACAGGAGACAGGCCCGCCGAATTTGCACCTGTTTCAGGAGCCTGGGAAGCTATTCCTACCACAAATGAATCTTATGGTTATTCTAAAAATGATCACAGCCATAAGTCCGTAAGCTTTTTTATACAATTACTTGCAAAAGCAGTATCCCGCGGCGGAAACCTTTTATTAAATATAGGCCCTAAAGGCGATGGTACTTTTGATGCTAAAGACGAGGAAATCCTCACCGGTATTTCAATCTGGACAAAGAAAAACGGAGAAAGTATTTACCAGGCAGGGAAAACTCCTTTACCCCTACAGAGCTGGGGAGTAACTACGCTGGGTAAAGATAAAATCTATTTACATGTTTTTAACTGGCCATCAAACGGGCATTTATCTTTAGGAGGTATACGCAATAAAACAGGTGATCCTTATTTTCTTAACGATCCTTCAAAGAAAGCAATTACAAGAAAACAGCGAGGGTCAGAAATTGTATTTAGCCTGCCAGATAAAATGCCTGATTCACTGAATACAGTCATCGTTTTACCAGTCAAAGGAAAGCTGGAAATAGATTCAACGAGGCTGGTTGCTTCAGGAGGTGGGTTAATAACCAGGCTGCTTGCTTTTGATGCAGATTATAAAGACCCAAATCTGAAATTTGGAGATGGTAAAACAGATAAGTATTATATAACCGGCTGGAAATCATCAGCTCAGAAGATTGGCTGGAAATTCCGCACAACAAAATCCAATATCTTTAAGATCTTAATCAAAATACATCTCCACGGGATACAACGGTGGCCAGTATACTTTAAAGATTGAAAACAACCTGTTTACAAAAAACACCTCTTCTTCCAATGATCCGGTAACAGAAGAAATAGGGTTGGTGAAACTTGATTCCGGACTACACAACCTGACATTAACACCTTTAACAGTTCCAAAATCTGAACTGATGAAATTGCTCGAAGTTCAGTTGATACCTATGAATTAATCCTATTGCCTAACCGAATATAATTATGAAAAAAATCTGTTCTTTATTATTTATCCTTCTCGCATGCAGCCAGCTAGTTTCTGCTCAGGCTCAGCAAAACTCCAAAGAAGAAAGAATGAAATGGTGGCGCGAAGCCCGTTTTGGTATGTTTATTCACTGGGGCGTGTATGCGCAGTGGGCAGGAGTCTACCATGGACATGAACAAGGCAGAGGAGGAGCTGAATGGATCATGAACCGTTCTAAAATTCCAGTAGCTGAATATCAGGCGAAAGCCAAAGAATTAAATCCTCAAAGTTATGATCCTGATTTATGGGTGAAAATGGCTAAAGATGCAGGGATGAAATACATCGTGATCACAGCTAAGCACCATGATGGATTTGCACTTTTTAAATCTAAAGCCAGTAAATGGAACATTGCTGATGCAACTCCTTATGGGAAAGATTTATTAAAGCCACTGGCTGATGCCTGTAAGAAATATGGCGTAAAACTGGGTTTCTATTATTCTCATGCTCAGGATTGGAATAATCCGGGAGGTGCTGCGGCAAGAAAGCCAATGAGAGAAGGTTGGGCGAATCCAGATTCAACTAAAATTGATGCCTATACACTGGCTCATAACGGACACTGGGACCCTGCACAGGAAACAGCAACATTTGATCAGTATATCGATCAGGTTTCTGTGCCTCAGGTCAAAGAGCTATTAACCAATTATGGTGATATTGCTGTTTTATGGTGGGATACACCAACTAATATGACAGATCAGGCCGCTTCAAAATTACAGGCGTTATTAAAATTACAACCAGGTATTATTACGAATGATCGTTTAAAAAGACCTGATTTTCCTGGAGACACAAAAACACCGGAACAAAAAATACCAGATAGAAAAGAGCTGGATGGTAAAGACTGGGAAACCTGTATGACCATGAATGGAACCTGGGGTTACAGAACTAAAGACACCAATTGGAAAAGTACGGCCGTATTGATTAAAAATCTGGTTGACATTGCTTCAAAAGGAGGTAATTATCTGCTTAATGTCGGGCCAAAACCTGATGGTACTTTCCCTCAGGAGAGCATTCAGAGATTAGATGAAATCGGGAAATGGATGAAAGTGAATGGCGAAGCTATTTATGCTACAAAAGGGAATCCTCTGGAAGACGTAAACTGGGGCAGGATAACCGCTAAGGAGAATGGGAATGAAACTATTTTATATCTTACTGTTCTTAACTGGCCGGCAGATGGTAAAATAGAGGTTACGGGGCTGAATAATAAGATAAAATCGGCAACTTTATTAGCTGACGGAAGCACGCTGAAATTTGCAAATTCTGTGATTACCCTTCCTGCTTCTGCCCCGGATTCAATTGCATCGGTTATTAAAGTTAAAATTAAAGGTAAAATTGATTTGAAGGAGTATAAAGGTGAGCACATGAAATCCGGAGCATTGGATTAAAAAAAAGGATTTTGTAAAAGATCCGTTAACAGAATATAAAACATGAAAAAGGAATATCTGATAAGTACAATAATCATTCTGGTAACTACTCAGGTTTCCTTTTCTCAGTCCAAAAATATTTATCATAAAGGGTGGGTAGACTTTAATAAAAACGGAAAAATGGATGTCTTTGAAGATCCATCCAAACCCGTTGAGGTTAGAGTAAATGATTTGCTTGCCCTTATGACTCTGAATGAGAAAACTTGTCAGACAGCAACTTTATATGGTTATGGACGTGTTTTAAAAGATGAGATGCCTGCCGCCGGATGGAAAAACGAGATCTGGAAAGACGGTATTGCAAATATTGACGAGGAATTAAACGGTCTGGCTTATAATAAAAAAGCGCAGACCGAATATTCCTTTCCCTTTAGCAAACATGCAAATGCGATTAATACCGTACAAAAGTGGTTTGTTGAAGAAACCCGGCTGGGGATACCTGTAGATTTCACCAATGAAGCAATTCATGGACTTTGCCATGATCGGGCGACGCCGCTTCCCGCACCAATTAATATTGGCTGTACCTGGAATAAGAAATTAGTTTACCAGGCAGGAAGCATCGTTGGCAGGGAAGCCAGAGCATTAGGTTATACCAATGTCTATGCACCTATTTTAGATGTTGCGCGTGATCAGAGATGGGGTAGAGTAGTGGAGTGTTATGCCGAAGATCCTTTTTTGATTGCAGAATTGGGCAAACAGATGACCCTTGGCATACAGGATCACGGTGCTGCGGCCACATTGAAACACTATGCTGTTTACAGTGTTCCAAAAGGCGGCCGTGATGGTAATGCACGTACAGACCCGCATGTTGCACCGCGCGAATTGCATCAGTTATTCCTGTATCCTTTCAAAAGAGTGATCCAGGAAGCTCATCCTATGGGAATTATGAGCAGTTATAATGACTGGGATGGTGTACCAGTAACAGGCAGTTCTTATTTTCTGACAGACTTACTCAGAAAGCAATTCGGATTTAACGGATATGTCGTTTCTGACAGCGAAGCGGTTGAATTTATTTTCAGCAAACATCATGTGGCTGAAAATATGAAAGGAGCAGTAAAACAGGCGATTGAAGCAGGCTTAAATGTCTATACCAATTTCAATATGCCGGATAAGTATATCCTGCCATTACGTGAGCTTGTGAACGAAGGTACAGTCTCTATGGCAACATTAGACCAGCGCGTGGCTGATGTGCTGCGTGTGAAGTTTAAACTGGGCTTATTTGATGAACCTTATGTCAAAGACCCATTATTAGCTGACAGGATTGTACATACCAAAGCAGATGAAGAATTTGCAATGCAGCTTAACAGAGAATCTTTAGTATTGCTCAAGAACGGGAAAAACACTTTGCCATTAGCTATAAGTAAACTGAAAAATATATTGATCACCGGGCCACTGGCTACTGAAACAAATTATACAACCAGCAGGTACGGCCCATCTAATAACCCGGTTACCACGATACTGGAAGGTATTCAATCTTATGTATCAAATGATAAAGCTGGGGGTGCAGGTCATGGGATTAAGGTTAATTATGTCAAAGGATGCGATGTTATTGATGCCACGTGGCCTGAAAGCGAAATTATCCCAACACCCTTAACCAATGAAGAACAGCTGTCCATAGACCAGGCAGTTGCTGCTGCTAAAGATGCAGACGTAGTGATCGCTGTAGTTGGTGAAACCGATGCCCAGGTAGGAGAAAGTAAATCCAGAACCGGTCTTGGGCTGCCCGGCAGACAGCTTCAACTCCTTCAGGCGCTTTATGCTACCGGAAAACCAGTAGTCATGGTCATGGTCAATGGAAGACTTTAACCATCCATCAATTGGGAAAACAGGTACCTGTCTGCCATACTTCAGGCAGGGTTCCTTAGTCCATCTGCAGGTAAGGCCGTTGCAGAAACCTTATTCGGTGAATATAATCCGGGTGGAAAATTATCCATGACATTTCCGAAATCAATTGGTCAGATAGAGTTTAATTTTCCTTTTAAACCAGCTTCGCAAGCAGGACAGAGTAATAAAGAAGAGCCAAATGGTTATGGTAAGACTACCGTTTTAGGTGCATTGTATCCTTTTGGTTATGGATTAAGTTATACTACATTTCAATTCACAGATCTGGAAGTTTCCCCAGTTCAATCAGAAGCTCAGGGTAATATTAATGTCTCAGTTAAAGTCAAAAATACAGGAGATAGAAAAGGCGATCAGGTCGTACAGCTCTATCTGAAAGATGAATTAAGCAGTGTCACTACCTATGAATCTGTTTTAAGAGGATTTGAACGTGTTTCACTTCAACCAGGAGAAGAAAAGACAGTACAATTTTTTCTGCATCCTGGTGATCTGGCTTTGCTCGATAAGGATATGAAATGGGTTGTTGAACCCGGTAAGTTCCAGGTCATGATAGGGAATTCATCGGAAGATATTCGTTTAAAAAAGGAATTTACAATAACAGCTTCCACGTTTTAAAATAAACATGATCATGAATAAATAGAGAAAGAGGTTAAGAAGCGTCAGGGATTTATGTTGGAAGGGGGTTGGAAGGGCGATTACCCCTTCCAACCCCCTTCCAACATAAATCCCTGACGGATCACAAACAGTTGAACTTATCATGCAGGGTGTTTGTGCAATCTTAAAATTGCTCAACCAGATTAATACCCCGGATTCTGTTTAAACCCGGTATTGTTCAAACTCCTTGCAATCTCAATTTCCGCTTGTGGAACAGGCCAGATCGTATCTCTTGCCGGAAACGTTCTAAACGCATTATTCGGATCTTTAATCGTAGGTATTAATGTCCTGTCTGTTCGCCATCTTTTAAGATCATCAAAGAAACGTTGTCCTTCCAGCGCAAATTCAATACGTCGCTCATGGCGGATCTTAGTACGCATTTCAGGTGCCGAAAGCCCGGCAGGTATCCCAGGCATATTTACCGTCGCCCTGGTTCTTACCAGATTAATCGCATTATAAACACTCGGATCAGGCCCCGAAATTTCATTTTGAGCTTCTGCGTAGATTAACAAAACTTCTGCATAACGCATTAACACCCAATCCTGATCACTTTGTGTGGCATAATTAGTAGGAAAACGGGTTGGGTCAATACCTTTTCGTGGAAGAAAACCACTTGCTACAGCTGTAGCAGCAGGATCAAACGCTGTTGATGCCGTAGTTCCTCTCCAGTCTCCTGGCACAATTACAGTCATTTTCAATCTTGCATCCCTGTTCAAATATGGTTTTGCTACATTATACAGTGGAGATGTCTGAATAGATAAACCATCTGTACATTCATAATCATTCACCAGGTAATTGAGCACATTTACATTATTGAGAGATAAAAAAACAACCAATCCTGCGGGCTATAAAAAGCAGGAGGTGCGTAACGTGCCGAAAACATGATCTCAGGATTTGAGTTTTGCCCCGGCTTCAAAAATAAACTGCTATACGTAGCGGCTAAACTAAATTTGTTCTCTGTCATCACCAATTTCGCAGCATCAGCCGCTTCCTGAAAACGCCCGTTAGTCAGCAATACTTTTGCTTTGTACGCGAGTGCAGTTCCACGTACAGCATGACCAGTGTAACCAGTATTTGGTAATTTAGCCGCAGAGAAATCCAGATCCGCTAATATAGAATCCACCACTAATTTTTTTGGTGACCTTGGCAGTTTCGTACTTGCCTCGTCAAAACCAAGTGGTTTTAACGTCAGGACACAATCTCCGTATAACTGGGTCAGTAAGAAATAATGATAAGCTCTGATAAACTTAGCTTCAGCAACATATTGATTACGTACAGTCTCGCTTAAAGGGATCTCATTGATTTTCACCAAAAGTAAGTTTGCAAGCCGCAATAGCCTGGTAGCTAAAGTTATAAGCGTCAGACTGTATGCCGCCAATAGTAGGCTCAATATTACCAGTTGATATGGTCGCGAAATTACCTGCGGTAGATACCGTATAACCA
Organism: Pedobacter sp. NJ-S-72; assembly: GCF_053890575.1. NCBI lineage: Bacteria > Pseudomonadati > Bacteroidota > Sphingobacteriia > Sphingobacteriales > Sphingobacteriaceae > Pedobacter > Pedobacter sp. NJ-S-72. The sequence goes on from NZ_CM132681.1 coordinate 458,860, forward strand.
TTATCAGTTAAGGTTTCCCAGAACATATAACCGCCGCCCCAGCCACCACCGGCAGCACTTACCCCAGTTGCATTATTACCGCGGCATAAAAAGTTGTAACATGCTGCCAATGCCAGGTCGGCATCACTCTGTGTTTTCCAGAAAGTGCTCTGAGAAACCTGTGTCAGCGGGTTTTTATCCAGAAACGACTTTTTACAAGAAGTAAAAAGCAGTCCTGTGCTAACAATAATAATATAGGATATAAATTTTTTCATCATCAATTAATTAAAATGTAGCTCTTACTCCAAAATTGTAAATCTTGTTCTGAGGGTGGGTCAGGTAACGTATATTCGTGGCAACACGTTCAGGATCAAGCCCGGGGAATTTGGTAAATGTAAACAGGTTCTCACCTGCAAAATAGATTCTAAAAGCACTCATGTTTACATGTTTAGCCCATTTAGCCGGTAAATTATAACCTAACTGGATGTTTTTAATCCGCAGAAATGAAGCATCCTTTAAATAATAAGTAGACACCGTAGTCAGGTTCTGACTTACATTCCCTGTTCCTGTAAGATAAATAAGCGGCATGGTTGTACTTGGATTTTCTGGTGTCCATGCATCTGCCCAGTCTTTTGTAGGTACAGAACCCTGGTTAAACGGCTGGAAACCCCATCCATTTACATATTGTTTTTGTCCCTGAGACCCATAAAAAAACACAGTAAGATCGAAGTTTTTATAGTCCAGATTGATCGTCATTGAATAATCATACTTAGGGAAAATACCCGATACCACGGTGCGATCATTTTCATCAATCTTACCATCTCCATTCAAATCTTTATATTTAAATGTACCCGGAACCGGGTTGTAAGGCTGTTTAGGCGAAGCTGCTATTTCGCCGCAGACTGGAATATTTTATCAAATTCATACAGATAAAAACTGCCAAATGGTAAACCCACTTTTTCAATAGTAGTCGCATTGATTGTCGTTGCGCTATAATCAATCAATTTATTACGGTTTGCCTGTAGATTTGCGCTAACTGAATAACCCACCTGTCCGATTTTATTTCTGTACTGCACAGATAACTCGATTCCACGGTTTTGAATTGTCCCGTTATTAATAATAGGAGGTTTATAACCAATATAACCAGGAAGCGGTGCCTCTCCTAAAATATCGCTCGTAGTTTTTATTATAATAATCAGCAGACACATTCAGCTTATTATTAAAAAATGAAAGATCCATACCTAAATTTATAATTTTGGTCGTTTCCCATTTTATATTTGGATCTGTCAGGCTGGTTTTGCGGACACCATCCGTCAAATTACTGGTAAACGGATAAGAAAAACCAGTAGCATATACATCCTGATATGGATAATAACCAATATTCTGATTGCCCAGTTTCCCTATAGAAGCACGCAGTTTCATATCTGAAATTACAGGCAATAAACTTTTGAAGAAATTCTCCTGCGAAATCCGGTAACCAACAGACACCGAAGGAAAAAGACCCCATTTATTACGCTCATTAAAGCGGGATGAACCATCCGATCTTAAATTACCTTCTACCAGGTACTTACCCTTGTAGTCGTAATTTAACCTGCCGTAGAAGGAGTTAATTGCCCATTCCGATGCTTTCCCGCCATTTAACTGTGATCCGGTACCACCAGCATCAATTTCCTGTACAGAGTTGTTTGGAAAAACTACGCGGGAAGCCGAAAGCGATTGTATCTTATAATATTCTGCCTGTGTACCACCTAAAACCGTAAATGAGTGGTCACCTATCTTTTTGTTATAAGTCAGCTGACTATAACCAATAGGATAAATATAATTATCATCAGTTACCTGTAAGCCTTGCCCGCCAACATCCAATACTCTGAATGGTGCATCATTAGGACCAGCATTCCACAAATACTGATTGATAACCGGTTTATAATCATAAGTCTTTTTAAAATCGAAATTTGTACCCACACTTGTTTTCCATTGTAAACCTTCTATCAGTTTTACATCAACAAATAAGTTACCCTGCATGTAGTAATCATTTGTAGAAGCCAGTGCATTTTCAGCAACCGCAATTGGATTCTTGTTCGTGAGCTGGAAAGGATAGGCAACCGCAGTATACCTTCCGCTTCCATCAGGTAATACTGGTCCATACAGAGGAGACTGGGCAAGAGTGGCTATAAAAAGATCCTGACTACCTTGTCTTGGATAAGTTCTTTTCCCATAATTCATAGTAAAGCTTGCTCCAAAATTAATATTGCGGTTGATCTTACTATTGATATTAAATTGCAGGTTATACTTTTTATACTCAAAACCCTTCATAATATCCGGTTGGTTCACGATCCCTAATCCAACATTATAAGTCGTGTTTTCATTTCCACCACTCAAATTAAGATTATGCGTTTGTGCGTTGACCGTTCTTAAGACAGCATCAAGCCAGTTATAGTTAGGATAAAGGTTTTTATCGGTACTATTAGCATATGCATCAATTTGTGCCTGCGTAAACCTGTTAGTCAGGGGAGCGCCAGAGTTATTAGCTGCCTGGTTATACATTTGCATGTATTGTGCCGAATTGTAAACCAGATCTGGCAGGCTGCTTGCCTTGGTAATGCCCAGGTTGTAGCTATAAGAGATCTCCATTTTTCCTGCTTTCCCTTGTTTAGTCGTCACCAGAATAACCCCATTCGCTGCACGGGAACCATAAATCGACGCTGATGCTGCATCTTTTAAGACCGTCACACTTGCAATATTTTCGGGATTTAAAGCCGTTAAATTTCCAGGAATACCATCTACAATAACCAGTGGCTCTGTTCCAGCACCACTATACGTTCCTAATCCGCGTATTCTAAGTACATTGCCTTCATTACCAGCTTCGCCCGATGCCTGTGTTACTGATAAACCCGGGAGCTTACCCTGTAATAATTGCGTAGGATTGGTGGCGACCCTTTTATTCAGATCTGCACCGGTTACCGTCGCAATAGCTCCGGTCAGGTTCGCTTTCTTTTGAGTGCCGTAACCTACCACCACTACGGTTTCCAGATCATTTTGTTTACTGGATAAAGTCACGTTAATAACCTTACGGTTTCCGGTTATCTCTTCAGTAGTCAGAAAGCCAATAGAAGAGAACACGAGTACAGCGGTTTTATCCGGCACTTTAATCACATATTTACCGTTACCATCTGTTACGGTTCCTATCGAAGTGCCTTTAATTTTTATACCAGTTCCGGGTAAGGGCTGACCGGAACTTTCCCTCACCATGCCACTAATCGTGAGACCGCTTTGGGCTAAAACAGGATTGCTTAAAATTATAAGTAAGGTTAGCATTACAGCGTAATGAACCTGCTTCTTATATTTTTTTAACAAATCAGCTGCTGAATGAATAAAAAAACATTTTTTCATGTTTAAAGAAATATATTTGGTTTGGTTAGTTGATATCAGTTATTAAATAACCGTGTCCTACTATTATTTAATAATTAATTGAATACAAGGTGTTAAGAATTTGATTTGAATAATCAAGCGAATGAGTATTTTAATATATCATTTTGGCATTGATACCTGACTGTAAGCTTAAAACAGGCTTGTAGCTTTTACGCTAAATAGATAGAAAACGTGCTGAAAACTATCTTCCTGCCAATCCCCCATCGCATTCCTGTCTCAAAAAAATAACTAAAAGGTGATTTTGTACTATAAACTTTCACTTTGGTCGAAGAAATATTTTTGAGAAAAAATAATCGGACATATTTGTTTCAACAAAAGGGAATAAACGATTTGTCTCATCCATTAATTAACCAAAACATGAAAAAGAAAATTCAAAAAACTGATGGCATCAAGATTCAAAAACAAATAATTGGAAAGTTCAATGTTAATTCATTAGAGGTGAAGATGAACACGACTACTAGTTCTCCGGATACAATTACAAGTTCTTATATAGGTAATCAATTTTAATTATTATGAAAAACGATTTTTTTGACCTCGGAAACAGCGAATTCAATGTTTTTAATGACAATGAATTAAATATGATAATGGGTGGTGGCGGAGATACTAACGTATCCAGCTTTTTAGAAATAGAACATCTGTTTGCAGATAAAGAAGAAGAAAATTAGTCTTCTAATAAGCACAAAAAATAAGATTATTATCCTGCTGTCTCAACCAGGCGCAGTTCAAATATACTCAGTATTGCTTATCAATTAATTCCATATAATCATAAACAATTTAATTAAAACAAAATGAAAAAGGTAAATCTATCAGAAAAAGTACAACTAGACAAAGAAATCATTTCAAAATTGACTGAAGATCAATTAAGTGAGCTGGAAGGCGGAGCTCAACAAGCTCTTTCTTGTATCGGAGGAAATAACTCTTGTGCTAGTAAAGCTATTGAAACAGAATCAGAAGCATCGCTTTTAATCAATCCACTAACCATATAGGGTGTGTTGTTGCAAACAATCTCTGTAAGGTTAGAATGAAATTTAACACAATTATTAACCATTAAAACCAAACAAAATGAAAAAGGTAAATCTATCAGAAAAAGTACAGTTAGACAAAGAAATCATTTCAAAACTGACTGCAGAACAATTGAGCGAGCTTGAAGGTGGTGCTCAACAAGGTCTTTCTTGTATCACAGGAGATAACTCTTGTAAAAGCAAAGTTATTGAAGCAGAAGCAGACGCATCACTTTAATCAAAATCAATCCAAACCAAATTTTAACCATTAAAATCTAACAGAATGAAAAAGGTAAATCTATCAGAAAAAGTACAACTAGACAAAGAAATCATCTCAAAATTGACAGAAGATCAATTAAGCGAGCTTGAAGGTGGTGCTCAGCAAGGTCTTTCTTGTGTAACAGGAAATAACTCTTGTAAAACTAAGAGCATTGAAGCTGAAGAGTCAGAAGCAGCACTTTAATCAAAACCAATCATATAGGGTGTGTTGTTGCAAATTCACTCTATATGGTTAATTCAAATCAGTTCTTAACCATTAAAATTAAACAAAATGAAAAAGGTAAATCTATCAGAAAAAATACAGTTAGACAAAGAAATCATTTCAAAATTAGGTGAAGATCAATTGAAAGAACTGGAAGGTGGAGCTCAACGTGAAATTTCTTGTATCACAGGAAATAACTCTTGTGTAGCTCAGGAACCTGAACAGTCAGCGTAATCAATCATATCAGGGGGAATTCAGATGAATAACCCCTGATATAATTTAAAGGTTATTAGTTCCACTACTCAACCAATATTTAACACTTAGAGAAGATGAAAAAAGTAAAACTGCCAAACAAAATAAAATTAAATAAAGAGGTTATTTCGAAACTGAATGACAACCAGTTAAGAGAGCTGGAAGGTGGTAAAATGGGATATAGTTTATCTTGTTTAACATGCCAGAATTCCTGCAATTCAGTGAAATGTGAAACAGAAGAAGCACAATCCTGATCAACCAGATTAAACAGGCTGCATAACAGGGTATGGGATAAGACATACTGGTTATGATTTCTCTCAGCTATAAAATAAACAAGGGTTAATTATTTAAACATATCCTATGAAATACTTAACGGGTAAATATATAACGATCACGACGCTAATTTTTGTAAACCTATTGCTTTTGTCTTTTTGCCCTTGTTTTGCACAAAATACAATTAAAGGAAGGATTGTGGATGCAAACAAAATTCCTGTTCCTTTTGCAACTGTAAGTTTAAAAATAAAAGCTGCTGATACGCTCTCCAAAAAGAATGTGATCAGTACTAATACCGGTGAATTTTTAATTCAGAATATCCTAAATGGAGTAGTAGAAATCACTGTTTCAAGTGTAGGTTTTATTTCCTACACTCAGACTATCAATTTTGATCAGAGTCACCTGGCAAATCTTGCAGAAATTGTACTGCATGATGACAGTAAGACTTTAAGCGGAGTAACTATCTCTGCAAAAAAAAAAAAACCACTTATTCAGCAAAAAACAGATCGGATAATTATGAATGTACAGGGCAGCGTACTGGCAAGCGGTAACAATGCCTATGATATCTTAGCCATGGCACCCTCAGTTCAGTTAATGAACGGAAAGCTGACCATGGATGGAAAATCCAATGTATTGATTCTGCTTAATGGCAAACGCCTTCCGGGTGCTACACTAGAAAGTATCCTGGGTTCTTTATCAGGCGAGCAAATTGAGCGCATAGAATTTATAAGTAACCCTTCTTCAAAATATGATGCCAGCGCATCAGGCGGAGTCATTGAAATATATACCAAAAGGAGCTCGCAAATGGGCTGGGCAGCAAGTGCAGGGGGGAATTTTGCCCGGGGGTACAGATCCGGGGGGGGCGCAGGAGATGCAGATTTCAGACTAAATACTGAAAAATGGGATTTTGGTGTTTCAGCAAGTTACGCTCAGAAAGGGCATGTTGAACGCGGATACTCAAACAGAGAACTATACCAGGGGAAAACCCGAATTGGTGATTTTAGTCAGCAAATGGATCTGTCAACAGGCAGTATGATTGATAAAAGCTTAAACGGAAGTATCAGTTATCAATTAAATAAGAACAATACTTTCGGAGCAGATGTCAATCTGATCAAAGCCAGGCTAAACGGTTCAGGTGATTTAGACGTCATCATTAACGAAAATCAGAACCGTTTGACAACCAAAACATTTAACGATGTCCTGCTGCAGGTAGGATTCTCTAATTACAACCTTTTTTACAAAACCGTTCTTGACTCACTGGGGTCAAATTTTATGGCTACAACGAACTATGCACGCTATACAAGCGGACAGCAGCAGGAATTTAAACAGCGTACCATAGACGAGGGTACAGGCAACATTACCGATTCACATTTTAAAAACAACGCACCAGCCAAAAATACGATATCTATACCGGAACAGCTGATTATACAAAGAATTTTAAGAATTCTTCCAAACTGGAGGCCGGGCTTAAATACACTCTGACTGAAAATCATAGTAATCAATCTACAGAGGTATATCAGGATGGAGCCTGGGCAGCAAATAATAACGGACTAAAAGAACTGGGTTATTCAGAGAAAATCTATGCCGGCTATGTTAACTTTAATCAGAAAATAGGGAAGTTCTCTTTTCAGGCAGGACTTCGTGCTGAACAAAGCTCCTATAAAGTTACGGGTGGAATCGATTCAACCTATTTTAACCTTTTTCCAAACTTAAGAATAGACTATAAGGGCTCAAATGATTATAGTTCATCAATTGCTTATGCAAGGAACATTAACAGACCATCTTATGATAATCTGATACCATACGAACTATATATTGATAACTATACAGTAAGCAGGGGTAACGCATTTCTAAGACCAGAATACAAACAAACTTTCTCCTGGAACCAGTTGTAAAAAAATATAGTTTGCGTTTAGCTTATACCAGAACCTCAGATGCATTAGCAAGTGTTCTATTTTATGACGAAGCTACTTTCCGTTTTATTCAGACAGAAAGCAATTTTCTGACTCAGAATTTATTCAGTGCAGCACTGTCAAGACCTGTGAAAATTACATCCTGGTGGGATATGAATCTCAGGGCAACACTTTATATCAAAGACCTGAAATATCCATCAGCATTTGATGCTCACGAAGTGCTGACCAGGAGCAAAACTTATTATGCACTCAATACACTGAACACTTTTATTTTCAAAGATGGACTTTCTGCAGAAGTATCAGCCTACTACAATTCTCCCAGCATCAGCGGTATCTATAATTACGGTGGCTACTCTAATGTAAGTGCAGGTATTAAAAAGACTCTTTTTGCAGGTAAAGGATCAGTTAAACTTGATGTTTCAGATATCTTCTATCAAAAAACAATGTTTTTATGTCAACCACTATTATCCCGGTTGTGACCAGTGGAATAAGCAGAGGCGATACCAGAAGAGTCAGGCTCAGTTTCAGATATAGTTTCGGAGGCAACGATAGTAAGAAAAAGAAAAGCCAGATACGCAAGGAAATACAAATGAAATTAACAGATTAAAGCTTTAAGGATATGGAACTATTGAAAAAATATGATCGTCAGTCAACTCAGGAAGATACAGAGACGCTGCTGGCCAGTATTGTAACCCGTGTAAATTCATTGACAGCTAAAGTACTGCATAATTTTGGTCTGGTAACAGGCCGGGGAGGGGCAATACTATTGAATTGTCACTATGCAAAATTAACGGGGGGAATGATGAGTTTTACGAATTTGCAGGAAAGCTACTGATGGAATCAATGGAAGCGCTGAATCCAAGTAAATATAAGGCTATACTCTCTAACTATTATGGTGATTTAGCTGAGTTCGGGACACTAATCTGTCATCTTGAAGAGCATGGGCATCTCAACGGGGATACAGGTTTTTCATTTGATGAATTTGATGCTTTGCTGATTGACAGAGTTGAAACCAATATTGAAAAGAGAAATTTTGGGGCTGGTACCGGTGCACTGGGTGTCAGTTCATACCTGCTCAGAAGACTCGATAACTCTCCTGAAATCCATCGCTGTACCCTTGCTTTATTTGAAGCTATTTATTCATCCCGTGAAGGAGATAAGGAAAATGGGTATTACTGGACCACAAATTATTTTGAAGAGCCCAGGATCTATACAGGTCTGGCCCATGGAAACGCAATGATTATAAACTTTCTTTGTTCAATTCACCAAAAAGGAATCGAAAAAGAAAGATGTGAAGAATTAATGCATTATGCCATACGTTTCCTGTTGCTTAATCAGATTGATCCTGACAAATACGGATCAAACTTCCCGCTTTGGATTGGCAGAAACGAAGAAACAAAAAATCACTGTGTTGTTTATGGCGATATTGGTACTGTTTACGCAATTATAAAAGCTGCTCAGATTCTTAATGATTCAAATTATCTGATAGCTGGAATTGACCTGGCTTATGATACGATCAAAAGACACCGCATGGAAGGGACAACACTGCTGATGATGCTTCTGCAAATACGGTGTGTGAGTTCTCCTTATCTTTTGTATAACCGGATCTATGAACTGACCGGGATTGATACATTTAAAGAAGCTTCCTATTACTGGCTGAGCCAGATTAGTCAAATGAACAAGGCAGACAATGAATATTTAGGATTTGATTCGCATTTCTTTAATAAATATCCTGAAGGGCAACTGGGTTTTGGTTATGGCCTGGCTGGAATAGGCCTGGTATTAATGCAATATCTAACCGATGGAGAGCTGTCAATTAATGAGTTTACATGGATACCTTAGTTAAAAGAGATGATGCTAACCTGCATAATTATAGAAGACGAGCCATTGGCGCAAGAGCTTCTTCAGGACTATATAAACAGAAGAGGTGATTTATCGCTTTTAGGTAAATTTAATAATGTTAATGACTTTATTAAATTTAAAGAAAATAAGATAGATTTAATGTTTATGGACATTAAGATCAGAGGTAATGTGAAAGAAGATGTAGAAAGTCTTTTTTCACAAGATAGTAGCATCGTGCTTGTAACGGCTTATACCATAGATCAGTTAAGTGATTATAACTTGAGCCAGATAAGTAATGTGCTTTACAAACCAGTATCTTATGAGAAGTTTAACCGTTGTATAGACGGGATTTATTATCAACGAACAAACGGATAATTAATAATTAGAGATATGCAGAAAGCAAAAATTACTCCTTTCGATTTTTATCTATTGAGAATGCCGGCATTATCAATAGATAACCTGCTTGCTTTGAATAAAATAAATGACCCGGAAAGCCTCCTGCAGGCAATTTTCAATATATATCAGTCAGATGATCTTCAGGAGTCTATTTATCTGGCTAGTCCCGAACTTCATGCTGAATTAATCAAGTGGCTGGAAAATCCTGTATTAGTGAAAAATGAAAAGCTGACGCAGACGCTGTACAAATATCTGCTGCGGATGAGCTCCAGATGTACTCCCTATGGTCTGTTTGCGGGCTTTGACATGGGGCTGATCACTGAAGATAAAACCAGCTGGGAATTGAAAAATGATACGGTGAAACACAGCCGCCTGGATATGAACTATGTTGCAGAAATAACTTCATCATTAATCCAGCAGCAGGAACTCAAAACTAAATTGACTTTCTATCCGAATAACAGTCTTTATAAAACAAATAACACTTACCGCTATTATGAATATAAGTTAAGGAATAAAAAAAGAGAATTTTTTTTAGTCTCGATCAAATCTTCGAAATATGTAGATATGATCTTAGGTACAGCAGAAAACGGAGCGACGTATAAAGATCTGCTGAATTCACTCCTGACCTTATCCCTTACTGAAGAACAGTCCACAGAGTTTTTGGATGAAATTATTAATAGTCAGATGATTACATCAGAACTTGAGCCAACAATAACGGGCAAAGAATTCTTTGATGTGCTGTTAGATAAGTTACAAAGCCTGGATAGTACCCATTCAAAACTTCCGGGGCTGCTTAAAATCAGCGCTATACTGAAGAAAAAGAAAAATCTGATCAGCTCCTGTAAAGAAATTGAATTAATCCTTCAGGAAGACTTTCCATCTGCAAAAAGTAAAGATCTGGTGCAGACTGACCTGGAAATTAAAATGAAGAAAAATTCCCTGAACAAACAAAGTATAGGAATTCTTTCTAAAGAATTGAATGAGTTAAGCGGATTGTATAAAAGTGGTATTCCAGCTGATGTGAAGACATTTAAACAGAAGTTTATTGAGCGTTACGAAGAACAGGAAATTCCTTTACTTGAAGCACTTGATACAGAAGCAGGGATTGGGTATGCTAAATTTAGCGGTGCACATGCAAATTACACCCCTTTGATTGACGGATTGGTTTTACCTGGTAAAAAAGGAGCGAACAAAGTAAGCTGGACTCCTTACAGACAGTTGGTTTTTAAAAAGTTTGTTGAAAGCCAGCAGACAGGAGCGACTCACGTGAGTATTAGTGCAGCAGAGCTGGAAGAATTAGGGCCGGCCGGCAATAATCTGCCGAAAACTTTATTTATTTAGTATTGGAAGTTTTATTGCTGACAGCAGTGATGAAGTAGACCGGGGGAATTTCAAATTTAATATGACCGTATTTAGCGGGCCTTCTGCAACTCCGCTGCTTGGAAGATTTGCCCCCTCTCTTGCTGTTCTCGATCAGAAACTAAAAGAATGTGCCGGGGTAGAGCAAGAGCAGGCTGGTGATGCTATTATCGCCGAAGTAGTCCATCTTCCTGAAGCGCGGATAGGGAACATTTTGCAACGTCCGCAGATCAGGCCGTTTGAGATTCCTTTTTTGGGAAATTCTTCAGCTGGTAAAGACCATCAGATTCCGGTAACAGATTTAATGGTAGCTGTCAGGAATGATAAAATTGTTCTTCGTTCAAAAAGACTGAATAAAATCATCATCCCAAGATTGAGTTCTGCGCATAATTTTGCAAATGGAATCTCTGTCTATAAATTTCTGTGTGATTTACAAAGTCAGGAGAGTTCATTCTCTATAGTCTGGGATTGGGATTGGGATTTTTTTCAGCAGTTCAGCAGGCGTTTTTGCCAAGGGTTGAGTATAAACATATCATTCTGTCAAGAGCCAGATGGCAGCTGAAATCCTCTATATACAATGATATTAAGGATTTGAAGTCTGCAGAAGAGATCGCTGATTTCAAAAAAAAGATATAATCTTCCTGTTAAAGTCGTTCTTGCTGAAGGGGATAACGAGCTGCTCCTGGATTTTGACAGTATCCTGGTTATGCCGATACTGCTTGCTCACCTCAAAAAAAAGGATGCTGTTTTATTTGAATTTTTGCATACCCCAAACAGTCAGCTGGCAACTGATGATGCAGGTGCTAATTATTTAAACGAAGTGATCCTGCCGTTTTACACTCAAAGTGAGCAGCGCAATCCACAACGTTTAGTCTCAAAAAAGAAAAGCGTAATCACCCGTTCTTTTCCCCTTGGCAGTGAGTGGACATATGTTAAAATATATTGTGGTTCAAAATGGGCAGATACCGTCATGACAGACTATTTACTTCCTTTTTGATCAGTGGTCTGGAAGAAGATGGTATTATCACAAAATGGTTTTTCATTCGCTTCAATGATCCCCAGGGGCACTTAAGAGTAAGATTCCTGCATCAGAAAAATGCGGCTGTTACTGCCGAAATTATTAACCGCATTCAGCAGGCCATAAGTGCATTATATGATGAAAGGATAGTTTGTAAGCTGCAGTATGATACTTATGAAAGAGAAATAGAACGTTATGGTGAAAAAACAATGGAGCTCAGTGAATCTATCTTTTATCATGACAGTAAAGCAGTCAGTAATTTTATAAACATGATCGAAGGAGTAGAGGGGGAGCAGTACAGGTGGTTGTTTGCCATGAGAGGTGTAGATCTTTTGATGGCTGATTTTGGAATAACCATTGAGCAAAGACAAAAATTGACAGAACAGATGTTTACATCATTCTTTGCTGAATTTGAGGGGAATAAAAGCTTAAACACCCAGTTAAATGATAAATTCAGAGCAGCCACTACAGAGAATTGAATTTATTTATGGACCCCGTAAATGATAGTGAAGAGATAGAAGATGCAGTTCAATTGTTCAGCGACCGTTCACTCCTCAATAAAAATGCATTGGATGAGTTCCGTCAATCAGTTGGCGAAAACTCACCTGAAACTGATTTTGATGCAGTTTTCAGAAATATTATGCCAAGTTATATACACATGTTCCTGAACAGGATATTTATAGCAAATCAAAGAATTCATGAATTGGTTGTTTATCATCACATGGCCAAATACTATGCTTCACTGATTGCACGCAGAAAACATTCACCAATTAAATCTATCGTATCATGATCGCTGACCGCCCCCATTTTTCCGCAGAAATAAACGAAATCATAGGCAACCCGCCACATTGGGTTAACCGTGTAGGAGGAAGTTTCCTTTTATTAATTATTATCGGGTTTGTGATCAGCTCAGCTCTGATTGTGATTCCAAAGCAGCATATTTTGCCCGTCGTTTTATATGGCCAGCTAGCCGGAAATGAGGCTGGTGTGGTTAAACGCACACCCGGATTTTTAGTAAAAGGGGTTTTGGATGCTGGTCAGCTCGAAGGTTTAAAAAAAACCGCTGTTGTGCAGGTGGAGATTCCACTGGATAACAGTTCACAGGATAAAATAAGTTTAAAAGGGAGGTTGTTGGATATTATTCCTCCCATAAAGAACGGCAAAATCGCTTATACTGTGAAGCTGGATCAGGAGTCTACGGATTTGTTAACTGGTAAATTACCGGAAATAGAATCAATCGGCGGAACCCTTATTTTTGAAAGTGAAAAGAAAACACTGCTCAAATCGTTAATGGATTAGTCCGGATTGAGGCCAAATTGTTTTAGCAAGGCGTCTTTATAAAGTTTGCCAATAGGGATTTTTTCCTTTAAAGTATAGAGGTCAATCTCGTTTCCATTGAATGATTTGATTTCATCTTTTTTTTGATGATGAATGATTTTTGTATCCTGATAAATTTGTCTTCAGGAAGCTGTCAATCAATCCGCTTCATCGTAAGGTGTGTGACGATTGTGCGGTCTTTGAGAACCAGTTTTACATAATCTTTCATCCCTTCCACATAGCAGATTTCATCAAACATTACCCGGTGCAATTTGTGACCGTCTTTTACAAAAAAAAGATGCTGGTTTTTTGGTGCATCAGAAACCTTCCCTTTCTGATAAATTATTTTGGATGCCTTATTAATGGCTCGCAAAAATCGTTCAAAAGGGAAAGGTTTAACAATATAATCAAGTGCATCCAGATCAAACCCGTCAACCGCATAATTCGGATATGCAGAGATAAAAATTACATAAGGTGGATTTTGTAAGGATCTGATAAAGTCAATCCCATTTACTTCTGGCATATGTATGTCAGAAAACAGCAGATCCACACTGTCATTCTGCATATGTTCTAAAGCATCAAAAACATGTTTGCAGCTTGCAATCAGTTCCAGGTTTGGTATTTTACTGATATAATCCTCAATGGTTTCCCTTGCCAGAGGCTCATCGTCGTCTATGATCAGACATTTAATATTCATTTTTAAATAAGAGGTTAGGTGTGGATACAATATATGACATTCCTGTAAGAATATCAATATCATTAATTCAATGTCAATTGAAGATTGATGCTGTAAATCCCATTTTCTGCCCTGTTAGTCAGTTTATATTTATTGATATAATGAATATTCAGGCGTTTTTTAACATTGGCTACACCAACACCGCCAAACTCTTCCGGAGGATAAGCATTACCAACACTATTGTTCACTTCAAAGTGCAGGATGTTATCTATAACTTCTAATGAGATTTCTATCCAGGACGATTCAATGGTTGCGTCAATCCCATGTTTAAAAGCATTTTCAATGAATGGAAAAAGAATTAAGGGCACAACTGTCATCCGGCCAAAATCTTCATTCAACTTAGTTTTGATACTTACATCATCGCCATATCTGATGCGTTCCAATGCCAGATAATCATTAATAAACTCAACTTCTCTTGATAATAATATATCTTGTCAACATTTGATTCATACAAGGTGTACCTCATTAAATCTGCAAAATGTAAAACCATAGGACCGGTTTTAGGATCCTGCTTATTCACCATTCTGTAAATGTTATTTAATGTATTGAATAAGAAATGGGGATTTATCTGTGCTTTCAGGAAATTAATTTCGAGGTTTAGATTATCTCTCTCCAGAATGATCCGTTTATTACTCTGATCAACAATTAACTTGATCAGTTTTAGTGCCAGCGGAGGAGTAACCAGATATAGAAAATCAAGAAGATAGAATGAAACTGCCCACCAGGTGAAAATGCCTGTGATCTTATGATCCAGAGCCACCATAATATAGGTGTGCAGTCGTTTACTTTGTTCGAAATTTGCATTAATGATTAAACAAAGAAGATATGTTAAGCTTGCATACAGCAAATAAGCCATTATTGCTGCAATAAATGTCAGAAGAACCTTGCCTTTAAATAATAATCTGGGGAGTATATAATAAGAGGCCGGCATAGAAAATGATCATGATGCTGGTCAGATCTTTGGTCACAAAGAGCCAGCCCAGTTGCTGGTCATATCTGTTATATCCATTGAAGTACAGGATGGATAGAAAAGTCCACATCAGTAAATGAAGCAGAATCCTTGTCTGAGGTGAATAGGGTTTATTCCAATCTATTTTTGAGATCCATGTGGTGTAATTATTTAGCCTCATTGTAGCGTTAATTGCTTTTGGTCATGAAAAGTAATGGGTTTGTCGAATTTAATTCTGCACTTCTAAAGTACTCCTTTTATTTGTAATACAAACGATGTTTCAGATCGTCTGAATATAATAATCATTACACCTTTAACTCTAACAATAATGATAAACCAAGTAAAAGCGCTGCGTTTTCCTCATTACAAACAACATGACATGATGGATTGCGGGCCCACGTGTTTAAAGATAATCAGCAAGTTTTACGGGAAATTTTTTGATCTGGAGAAAATCAGGAAATTAAGCGAGATAGGGAAAACGGCGTATCATTGTTAGGGATAAGCAGGGCTGCAGAGAATTTGGGGTTGCATACCGTTGGAGGGAATATGACCTACGAAAAACTGCAGGGCAGACCTGTTTTGCCTTGTATTATTCACTGGCGGAAAAATCATTTTGTCGTTTTATATAAAATGCAAAAAAAAAAAAAGGTCTACGTATCCGATCCTGGGACCGGTTTGCAATCCTACTCCAAAGATGAATTTTTGAATAACTGGGCTTATACAAAGATACAGAACGAACCTGCCGGGATTGTCTTACTGCTTAAACCAACCACTACTTTTTATGATCTGGAAGAAGATAAAAAGATTGTAGTCGATGGAATAGGGTATCTCGTTAAACACCTGATGCAGTATAAATCACTGATCAGACAATTGTTTGCTGGGCTCTTAGCCGGTGCGTTGATTCAGCTTATTTTGCCATTCATGACGAAAGCTTTGGTAGACATGGGGGTTAAAGGCCAGAATATGAACATCATTTACGCTTCCTGCTCGGACAATTGTTTATTGTACTGGGGCAAACCTCTGTTGAATTTATCAGAGGGTGGATTGTGTTACATATTACCTCCAGGGTCAATGTCGAAGTCTTATCTGCTTTTTTACATAAACTGTTTCGCTTGCCCCTGACCTTTTTTGACAGTAAGTTAAACGGAGATATTTTACAGCGTATAGAAGATCATAAAAGAATAGAAAATCTGTTAAGCGGTGCTTCCTTGAATACGCTTTTTTTCTATTGTTACATTTATTGTATTTAGTTTCGTGCTATTTGCTTATAATACAGTTTATTTGTGTGTGTTTATTAGTGGAAGCCTGATGTATTTCGGATGGCTTTCACTTTTTCTGGCCAGGAGAGAGAAACTTGATTTTAAACGGTTTGACATCACCTCTCAAAACAGATCCAAAACAATGGAGTTACTGAACGGGATTTGTGAAATTAAAATCAACAATTGCGGAACTCAAAAGATATGGGAATGGGAGGAATTGCAGCGAGATTGATTTTCAGATTTAATATTCAGACTTTATCATTAAGCCAGTATCAGCAGATAGGATCGGCTTTTATTAACCAGGCTAAAAATATATTTATCCTATTTCTTGCCGCCAGATTAGTTATCAAAAATGAGATGACCCTTGGTGATATGATGGCCATACAGTTTATAGTTGGCCAAATGAACAATCCTATAGCGCAGCTGGCATCATTTATACAGACTTATCAGGAAGCAAAAATAAGTATGGAACGATTGGGGCAGATCCAGGCTTTGGAAGAAGAAGAGGATATGGAGTACAGCTATATCAATTCATTACCCGAAGACCGGAGTTTAGTATTTAAGGATGTAAGTTTTGTCTATCCGGGTGCCGGTAATAAAGTAACTATTGACAAGTTGAATCTGACGATTGAGTCTGGTAAAACAACGGCAATTGTAGGTGCAAGTGGAAGCGGAAAGACTACGTTGTTGAAATTAATGCTGAGAATTTGCAAACCAACCGATGGAGAGATTATGATGGAAAGTAATTCCTTTGAAAATATGAGTCCCGATTACTGGAGACAGCATTGTGGAGTTGTGCTGCAGGATGGTTTTATATTTTCTGATACCATAGCAAATAATATCGCCCTTAATAAAGAGAACTTAAGTTTGGAGAGCCTGCAAAGAGCTATACATATAGCTAACCTTCAGCAATATATATCGAGCCAGCCGTTAGGGTTTCAAACAAAAATAGGAGAGGACGGAAAAGGAATCAGCGGAGGGCAAAAACAAAGGATATTAATTGCCCGTATGGTTTACAAAAATCCAGAGTATATTTTTCTTGATGAGGCCACAAGTGCTTTGGATGCATCTAATGAAAAAATCATTATTGAGCGGTTAAACGCCTTTTTACAAGGGAAAACAGTTGTAATAGTTGCACACCGTCTGAGCACGGTGAAGAATGCCGACAATATTATTGTACTGGATAATGGTGGTGTGGCAGAACAAGGAAACACATGCCTCTCTGGTTGCAAAAAAGAGGGTACTACTACAAATTAATTAAGAATCAATTAGAACTAGGAAATTAATTATCATGGAAAAATTAAATGATTTTATCGATTTTTTGCAAAACGCTATTCCTGCTGACAATAAAGACAAAAAAAAAAAACAACCGAATATAACGGTGTCTTTAGTTTTTTATTAGGTAAACAGGATAAGGAGAACACGATTACCGGGCCACAGATTCATCAGTGTATTGATATTTATTTAGATGCTGTTATTGCCTGCAGAAAAAATGATTTTAAAGAAACGGACAGACTGCTGGAAATAGCTGATGGGTTATTGAGTACTTTACCCGAAAGTCATGTCCTGCCCAGAATGTATAAACTATCTGCGTGGGGAAATTACTATTATAAAATAAAACGCTGGGAAGAAGCGATAGCTTTTATGAAAGAAGGACTATTGTTAAGTGCCGAACTGGAACGTAACGGATATCCGATCTTGATTTTCAGGAGAATAGAGCAGATTCAAAACATATCACGTATCTATCAAAAAATGGGGAATTTTGAAATGGCGAATAGTCTGATTAAGAATATTATCATTTTTATCTATTCAGGGCATGCAGAAGGACTCCTGATAGATGACTGGAATCATGACCTTATTACTTCTGTTACTCTGGTTCAGGAAGATACACTGGATTCTGTATTTAACCAGCTGGCATCATTAAATACCGTGCTAATGTATAACCAGGAATACGATAATCAGTATTTTAACGCGCACATCTTTAAATCTCTGCTGGCAGATATGCCAGCTGAACATTATAACCGGACTATTATTCATAACTGGATGTACGTTAAGGCATCTTTCTATAATGATACCGAAGAAGTCTATTTTGAGAATTTAAAATATTTCTTTGGGGATACTGAAATATCTGCTTCCTATGACGGTTTCAAGGCAAATCTTCTGGAGGAGATTGTTTGTTATCTTTATCAGGAAGATAAAGAGCATTCCTCGCTGGCTATAACACAAATTCAAAAATATGCAGAAACACATCTGAAAGATTATTTAGGAAAACCTTATAGAGTTGCTCCGGGAAAAGGTGTGTTCTTGAAAGTCGCTGTTTAGCGACTTTCAAGAATACAAATGTGAATTGGTGAAACCTGATTTATTTATGGGCTTGTTATCGTGTGCTTTGCTGTCTTGTTATAAAAATAGATTGAAGTTGCTATAATCGCTGAAATTGCACCGCCAAATAGCAGCATACCCAGCTGATTCAATAAATAATGCCTGTTAAGGAGCATGGAGAGGTGAAGACCGGAACTAAAACCAGCAGATTCAAAAACGAAAAGCAAGAAGTTTAAAACAATGATCAATAAATAGACCGGCCAGTTAAACAGCACAGCCAGTTTAAATATTTCGTTTCTAAGTAGTGGCGTATTGATGCTGTTGAGATACCAGATACAGCAGATCGTAATGATTACCCAGGATAGGATACTCAGCATGGTATAGATCACAGATATTACACTTCCCATGTCAGAAAATCCGGTGTTGGAGGCGATGATCACGTTTATTGCACACTTACAGATCGTATCAAATGTTAGTACAATCAGAGCTGTTTTAATAACAGAAATCTTTTTAATGTTTTTTTGCTGTACAAATTTAGACCGGTACTGCAAGAGTAAAACGAAGATCAACAGAATAGCAATCAGATAGAGATCATACCATTCCGTTTGCCGGGCAGCTCCCATAGTTAAAGAAGCCAGGTATACAACCAGTGAAAACCCACCGCAAATCCATGCAACTATTTCAGCAGCCTTTTTTTTGGTAAAAAACACAATAATGGAAAGAAGTAAACCTAAAACCAGTGTGCCGGCGCCGCCTATAGCCAGCGCCATTAATACTATATAATCTCCCGATACATACATGTTTTGATCAATTAATTTATGAGCTCCAATTTATTGATTAAATCCGGGATAACTGCCTGTTTTTTTTTTTCTTAGCCTGTTTGAAAAGCACCTGAAAACGGGCTGAAAATACCTGTCTTAACTCGTTGACAGTCAGTATTGTGCTTTACTCTTGTTCAGATGTGATTCAGACCTCTTTCAGAGACCATTCAGAAGACCTTCAGTCAGCTTCGAATAAGAGGGGAATAAAATGTGTAGTTTGTGTAAATTAGTTATCAACAAAGTACTAACACTACTACTGTTTGGTTACTATTTGTTGTATATTGAAATATAATCAAAATAATCAGATATCATCATGGCAAGAGTAGCAGATAACAGCATATTGGCCGGAGTAAGCGGCAGTTTTGGTAACGTGGTCGTATATACACGGATGGGCAAAACTTATATCAAGCAAAAACCCGTAACTGGCACGAAGAAAAAAAAGCCACGTACTATTCCTCAGCAGGCGCAGATGGGTAAAATGAAAGTTCTGAGCACATTTCAGAATATAACTTCTGATTTTCTTAAAATCGGCTTTAAGCAAAAAGGAGCTGCGCGTAATATGACTGCTAACAATGCTGCAAAGTCTGGTCAATCTATTGCATGGTGTTAAAGGAGAGTTTCCTGCACAGGAAATCAACTGGGATACAGTTTTAGTTTCAGACGGAGATTTGACTATACCAGAAAATGTAAAAGTAACCGTAGCTGATCATGCCTTTCATTTCAGCTGGGACGAAGCTCAATCCATTACGATTGATTCTCCAAATGACAGAACCATGATTCTATTATATAATAAAGCTGACAGAAGGTTTCAGGCTTGTTATAGTGGTGCACGCAGAAGTGAATTAAAAGATGTTTTTATGCTGCGTCCTACACGCCTCAGAAACAAAACCTATGAAGTATTTATTGCTTTCAAAGATGTGCTGAGCGATGCTGTTTCCAAAAGCATCTATTGCGGACCCCATACTTTCTAAGGTTAATTCTTATAAAATAGGATAAGAGCTGCATCAGATCCATTTCACAAAGTTTAACAAAGTGTAACCTTGCTTAACACTACTATTACTGACCTTTAGTATATAAACTAATTGATGTATGATGAAAAGAACAATTTTAAGTATGGCTTTGATAGCCCTGGGATCGATAACAGCATATGGACAAGGAATGCTGAATAGAGGAGTATCATCGTCGGCAGCAACAACATCTGCTGCTGATAAGAATCTTGCTACTTCTACAGGATATCACATTCTTGACCTTCGGAAAATGGATCTGGACAAAGGAACTAATCTTACGAAATTAAAAATACAGCCTGTTCCGGAGGATCGCAACTTTAGAAACGAACTGGCCGCAGATGAAACTCTGCAAGAGTTTATTTTTATCAATAAGGAGCCGGGTGGACAAAAATTAGTCGTTCTTTTACCCAAGTTATGGGTTTTGGCTACTGCTCGTTCCTCAGTACCTTCTACAGGTGCTTCAGGAACTCCTGCTACTATTTTAAGAGCACCCGCTACAACAAAGGTTTATGATGGAAATACTCCTGTAGAAAGTATTCCGGCTACAAAAATCGAAGAATAGACTATAAATTACGGGAAGGTAATCCTTCGATTATTTTCCCGTAATTTAACGGGTATTGGCTGATGTGTATAACCTCAGTTATCCACCATTGAAATTGCGTCCTTTTTTAGCCCTCTTTCCAAAAAATGATGAGGTGAATTCAAAAACTCCATTTTTTAAAAGTTATTAACAAGGCCTCAGGCTCCTCAAAAATATACCTTAACTGGTTGATACCTATTAGTTTTTTGCCATCCATTTCTATGGCTTGCTCACCTCGTAAAGTTGTTAACATGCCTTTAGTTAACAACACCTGTTGGTAACCTATACTTATCCACATTATGGCCAAAAAAAAAGAGCTAAATAATTGCTTTTTAGTCGCTTACTGCTGGGTATAAGTTTATGTTTTTTTGTTGGTAATTTTCTGGATCTTCGCAATCCCAAAAAGGAAGGAAGCTTTTTTCAGGGCCAGTAACATTACCAATAACAACAAAAAAACTATGCAGAATACTTGTACAACAGTGTGGAATAACTCGCTTCAAACGATTAAGGCTAACATCCCGAATCAAAGTTATAAGACTTGGTTCGAACCGATCTCAGCACTAAAATTAGAAGGTAATGTCTTAACTGTACAAGTGCCAAGTTTATTCTTCTATGAGTGGTTAGAAGAACATTACGTAGGTCTTTTACGTAAAACAGTAAAACAGGAATTAGGAGACGAAGGTCGTTTGGAATACAACATTGTTGTAGATAATAAACCTTCAAAAAGCAATACTCCTTATATTGCTGCCAGCAGCCCGAACAATACCAATACGATCGCATCCAAATCTCAATCGATGCCAACACCAGCACCGATCAGCAAGGACCTTAGAAATCCATTCGTGATCCCTGGTTTGAAAAAATTAAACGTTGATCCGCAGTTAAACTCCAACTATACTTTAGAGAATTACATTGAAGGTGATTGCAATCGTTTAGCGCGCTCTGCGGGCTTCGCAGTTGCAGCAAAACCTGGTGCAACATCATTCAATCCATTAATGATTTATGCGCGGTAGGATTGGGTAAAACGCATCTGGCTCAGGCAATCGGAAACGAAATCAAACGTACTTACCCTGATAAACTTGTCATCTTTGTATCCTGCGAAAAATTCTGTCAGCAGTTTGTTGAATCGTTGAAAAATAATACAATCAATGACTTCGTCAACTTCTACCAGGCAATGGATGTAATTATCATGGATGATATTCACAACTTCGCCGGAAAAGAGAAAACACAGGATATCTTCTTCCATATCTTTAATCATTTACACCAATCCGGTAAACAAATTATCATTACCTCTGATAAAGCACCAAAAGACTTATCAGGTTTAGAAGAGCGTTTGCTGAGCCGTTTCAAATGGGGCTTATCAGCAGATTTGCAGATTCCTGATTTAGAAACAAGGATTGCTATTCTGAGAAAAAAAATGGCTTCTGACGGAATCGATTTGCCAGCTGAAGTAGTAGAATACGTTGCACATAACATCGATAACAATGTCCGCGAGCTGGAAGGAGCTATGGTTTCTCTATTAGCACAGGCAACTTTAAATAGAAAAGAGATCGACCTGGCATTAGCTAAATCGATGTTAAAGAACTTTATCAAAAACACATCCAAAGAAATTTCAATGGAATACATCCAGAAATTAGTTTGTGAATATTTTGAAGTTCCGGTTGACCTTGTAAAGTCACCAACACGTAAACGTGAAGTAGTACAAGCCAGACAAATCTCGATGTACCTGTCTAAAAGCCTGACTAAATCTTCATTGAAGAGTATCGGTGCATTTTATGGTGGCAGAGATCACTCTACAGTAATCTATGCTTGTCAAACAGTAGAAGACCTGATTGACAGCGACAAAAAATTCAAAGGATATGTAACCGATATCCAGAAGAAATTAAAGATGAGTTAATTCAAACCAACAAAGCTTTACAATGAATTTAAATGCCAACACGATAATAATCTCGTTGATTGTTATACTTGCGATCCCTTACCTGGTAAGTGTGATTAGAAAAGTACAGAGCCACAGTATTCCTTTCATCAAGGCGCTTAATCCTTTCTATACCAAAGAAATGAACGAAGCGGCTCAATTGAAAGCTAGTTTATCTCCAATCATGAAGGAGATTGAAACTCAGGATGTGGCTAAGTTTATTCAGTACTGGACTGCTAAATTTGAAAATGGTAGTTTCTCAGTGCAGGATGTAATTGCCCTGAACGCTAAAATTGAAGAAGGCAGATTGGATCAGGTTAACGGTATCCTGTCCTTACATCCCGAAGCTAAACGTCAGTTTCAGGAGATCAATGAAAAATTGAAAAACGATGCTGCTCTGGTTGAGCAGGAAGCAGAGACCGAAGTTTTAGCATAAAAATATATACCGTCTCAATTTAGATGGGCAGGCGAAACCACAAAGCTGAATCATGTACATGATTCAGCTTTGTCATTTAGTTTAGCCGCGATACTTTTGATAGAAATATCAAGGTTTTCAGCAGAATCAAAGAGTGCATCCTCAAACTCAATAAGTTTCATTTCTATCTTCACTCACCTTGATCACCATAACTATTCCTAATATGTTACTCAGATACTTTCGTATCTCATGGGAATTAATGAACGAAATTTCACTGCTTAATTTGTTGAACATCAGTTCATCATATTTCTTCTTGATTTTTAGTGACCTGTATAAGAAAATAAAGGTTAAAATAATCATACCGGCAACTACTACAAACAGAAACATGTAATTTTGCCGGACTTCAAGGTTTTCCTGAGCCACTACATATTTTTTCTTAATCTCATCATACTTTAAAAGATTCAGAATGCTCCCTGTTTTTATCATCTTTAAAGTATTTAATGAGGACTGTTCAGTGGCTTTCTTATAATATTGAGCCGATAACTCAAACTGTTTTTCCTTCAGATGAGCATTGCCAAGCAAACTGAATAATTTAGACCTCAAATGACCAAGATTCTTCAGGTCGTTGGAATATAATAATTTGAAAATTACCTCCTTAGCCTTTGCCGTTTGATTAAATATCAAATAGGCTTCAGCTAAATGAAGATAAGTATATAGTTTGTCAGTATCTCCCGGGTTATCAGCTAGTATTTTGATCTCGTTAATCGCCTCTTTATCATTTTTTTGTAATAAAAGGATCATGTACTTCATCCGGTGATCAACCAGCTGATCAGGGGATGAAGTACCGGTTACTTTAGCTGCATAATGCTGTAAAGAATCCAGATTTTTTAAATGAAAATAAGCAATGGCTTTATTTTCATACAGTATATTCGGAATTTGCCTCTTTTCTTGCTGAATGGCCAGTTTATAAGCCATATCCAAAGCATTTATTGCTTCTTCAAATAAATTGCTTTTAATATAGAGATCTGCAATGTTAGTATAGTTTAATACCAGTTTATTAATATCATGCGCCTGTTGCAAGTGCTTCTGTATAACCAAATAGCTTTCCATTGCCCGCATGTAATTCTCCAGATCGGTATCAATAAAAGCTAAAGTATTGAGTAATCTGAGGAATTTTGGGTTTTTCCTGTGGAGTTTCATCTAGTGCCCTGAGGATATAGTATCTCGCTTTTTCGGGTTTCAATAGTCGCTTTGCATATAAGGCTTCTATTTCATAAGTGAATGCATTTTTATCAGGAAGATTGCTTTTTAAAATTTCAGATAATAATATTTCTCTATTATTCGTCAGACTTTCTTCGTTTGCTAGTTTGATATAAGCTGTAATCAGCTTTTCTACCAGCGTATCTGCTGTAAATGAAGGAGAATTAATAGCTGTTTTTTTTATTTTATCCTGGAGACCGTTGCCAGCGTATAGGGATAAAGAGAAAAGAGATAATACGAAGATTGAAATGACAGTCGTTTTGATGATTGTCTTCATTTATGCTGATTTAAATTGCTTTATAAGTGCCTGATTTAAAAATAGTGAAGCAGAAGCAATCTTTATCCAAAATTTTGATTTTAATATAAAAAAAAAAATAATGAAATCGTAGTATAAACGTGTATCCATGCATTATTTTTTTTGTCAAAAATGGGGAAGTGGTAACATGACTCGCGATAAAATATGGATAGTCTGAGGAATAGTATAAATGAATAAACTAAAAGATGCTCTCAGATTTGGTTTAAGAGTTTTGTTTTAAACTTAAACACTATATAGGTAGTCTTTCCCTATAAGAATGGTGGACTTGTTTTAAAGATTTTAGCACTTTGCAGAGATCTTTCCTGCTCAGGTATGAATTACTATATCGAATATTACACATTGATCAGTTATTGTTATAAATATCTGGTTAATTATATTAGTTTTCTATAAGGTGTAATGGTTTTGAATATTGCTTTATATTTATCATATGAATTGATTTTTAGCTAATTCACTGTAAATGAGCTGTATGTGGAGATAATTTTGTGTGATCGATAAATATATTGTTTAACTAAAAGCTACAAAATTTTATAATGAATTTAAAATGCTAAACTTGGACCCAGTTTGATTTTGTCAGCTGAATTTAAGCAAACTCTTATCTTTTGATATGGGGATAGGGCTAAATTGTTTAATCATTGGCTAATAAAACAAATTAATGTGCCCGGTTATTCCCTAATTTTATTTTGTATAAATCTGGATGGCATACAATTTTATCATTCTGATACGGACAAAACCTATTCCTAACCAAAAATAGACTACAATGAAGAAACCTTTTCTTTTTGCAACCGTTTTCGTATTATTCATTTATCAGACTTTCGCACAGCAAAACAATCATAAATTGATCTATGATAAACCTGCCGGACAGTTTGAAGAGGCATTGCCGTTAGGAAATGGCAGGCTGGGAGTAATGGTTTATGGAGGGGTAAATACAGAACGGTTTTCTTTGAATGAAGCAACATTGTGGGCTGGAGGGCCGGTAAACCCAGATATGAATCCTCAGGCAAAGACCTATCTGGAGCCAGTGCGTAAAGCATTATTCGCTGAGAATTACAAAAAAGCAGATTCACTGGTGCATTTTATGCAAGGGAAATTTTCTGAATCTTATGCGCCTTTTTAGGGAATTTATTTTTTGACTTTAAACATCAGGGAGAAGCTGGTAATTATAAGCGGGAACTTGATATCCAAAATGCAATATCCAAAACAAGCTATATCATTAATGGGACAACTTATACCCGTGAAACTTTTATTTCGCATCCTGACCAGTTAGTCGTAATCAGGTTTACGGCCACGGGAAAAGATAAGCTGGATTTTACCTGTCGTTTAAATAGCCTATTGCAGCATAATGTTTCCTCTTCTGGGAAGAGTTTGCTGATGACAGGACATTCGCCGGTACATGTTTCTCCGCTTAATCACGGTAACGAGGTGATTTGGGATGATGCGGATGCCATGCGTTACGTTGCGCAGGTTAAAGTGCTTAAAACGGATGGGAAACTGAAGATAAGTGACAGCAGTTTAACCGTTTCGGGTGCAAAGGAAGCAGTAATCTTGCTTTCTATGGCTACCAGTTTTAACGGGTTTGATGTAAATCCTGGTAAAAATGGAAAAGACGAATTGAAAAAATAGCTTTAGCTTATTTACAAAAGGCCAGATCCTATCCCGTGCTCCTGAAAAATCATACCACTGATTTCAGAAATTATTATGACCGTGTGCAAATCAGCCTGGGTGACGAAGATAAGGCGGAGATGAAGACTATGGATAGATTAAATGCTTTTTCAGCTGGCAAAAGTGATAATGCACTCGTGGCCTTATATTATCAATATAGCAGGTATCTGTTGATCAGTTCTTCCAGAGCAGGCGGGCAGTCAACCAATTTGCAGGGAATCTGGAATGAAAAAAAAATACAACCACCATGGAGCAGTAATTATACAACTAATATTAATGCAGAAATGAACTACTGGGGGGTGGAGACTGCAAATTTATCGGAAATGCATCAGCCGCTGCTTGATTTTATAGGTCGTTTAGCTAAAACAGGAGCTGTGACGGCTAGAAATTATTATGGAGCAGGTGGCTGGGTTTTACACCACAACAGTGATATATGGGCAATGACTAACCCGGTAGGTGATTTTGGGAAAGGAAATCCTTCATGGGCAAACTGGCCAATGGGAGGTAATTGGATGGCAACCCATCTTTGGGAACATTATGCTTTTACACAAGATAAAGAATATCTGAAAGAACAGGCATATCCGTTAATGAAAGGTGCAGTGCAATTTTGTCTGGATTTTCTGGTAGCAGATAAAAAAGGTAATTTAATTACAGCGCCTTCTACTTCACCAGAAAATTATTATGTAACTCCAGGTGGATATACAGGTGCATTATTATATGGGGGTACGGCCGATTTAGCTATTATCAGGGAGTTGTTTAGTGATTATGTGAAAGCCAGCGAGGTTTTAAATGCAGATCCCGATATGCGTAATAAGGTCAAAAATGCCTTGAAAAAGATGTTACCTTATCAGATTGGAAAAGAAGGGAATTTACAGGAGTGGTATCATGACTGGAAAGATCAGGATCCTAAGCACAGGCATTTGTCACATCTTTTTGGTGCATATCCAGGTTCCTCTATTACTTCTGCACAGAACCCTAAGCTTGCAGATGCAGTGCGTAAAACTTTAACTGTACGTACCAATGATGGTACCGGCTGGGCCATTACCTGGAGGATTAATTTATGGGCAAGGATGCAGAATGGGGAAAGAGCATATGATGCACTTAAAAAACTTTTGCGATTTGTCGGTAATGGAGCGGAGGTTAAGATGAATGGTGGTGGAACTTATGCAAACCTGTTTTGTGCCCATCCGCCTTTTCAGATAGATGGCAATTTTGGTGGAGGAGCAGGTATTGCAGAAATGTTATTGCAAAGCCACCAGGGATATATTGAACTGTTGCCTGCTCTTCCGGTAGAATGGAAAGAAGGAAAGGTAAAAGGGCTGGTTGCCAGAGGTGGATATGTGATCAATATGGAGTGGAAAGGCGGAAAATTGATTTCGGCAATACTAAAAGCTAAAAATACGGGGACCTGTACAGTTAAGTACGAAAATAAAACTATTGATGTTTCTGCGGAGCAGGGGTAGAGTATGATCTAAATCGATTAATGTAATAAACCTGATCTCAAGAGCAGATTTGTTTATCTTATTATTTCTTGTTTTTAAGTTCACCGGCTGGTGACAAATTCTAATGCGTTCACCTAAGGCAATCGTCAATTGGTGTAATAATAACCGTAATTAATTTTTTATGATTTAACTTTAAGGAATCTCTTGGTTATCAGGGTTAATTATGCTTTGCTGGAAAGTTATAAAAAATAATAATATTCCTATAAGTAGTTGATCCTGTATGTACTGATGGGTGTAAAGCTTAGATATAATTTTCGAGCAAAGATTTGTTTTAAAGCTTTTTTTAATAGGTGAAGATTTCCTGGGCGTATTAATTTAATATGAATTATTGATGATATTTTATGTTTTTAATAGTATCGGGGAATTGCTGGATGTCAAAAAAATTAAGCACATAACTATAATTAAGAGCTATTATAACTAGTATATTTGTTTGTCTGTTGTTTCTGTTGATATAATTTGTAATAATAATAAATAGTTATTGAATTAATAATATATAATATATATTGCTTTACTTTATAAAAATATTAATATAATAAATTATTCAATAATATGATCAGATTAAAAGGGAGTGATCTAAAACATATCTGGAAATCTTTTACATTATCAGAGGGAGAAGATGATTTTTATACTATATATTCACATTATCACCATTATCTTAGTTTTATAGGATATAAGAGATATTTTTCTGAGGATACAGTGAAGGATGCCATTAATGATGTCTTCTTATAT
Source organism: Pedobacter sp. NJ-S-72 (assembly GCF_053890575.1). Classification (NCBI taxonomy): domain Bacteria; kingdom Pseudomonadati; phylum Bacteroidota; class Sphingobacteriia; order Sphingobacteriales; family Sphingobacteriaceae; genus Pedobacter; species Pedobacter sp. NJ-S-72. Next base: position 487,587 of record NZ_CM132681.1, read on the forward strand.
CTATGGGAAAACAGGTCCGCTCTTCAGAACGTCAATAATTACCATAATTATATTATTACTTGTTTTTTGAGAAAATTATATCGTAAAAATATAATTGGACCGGAAGAAATAGAAGAATTGCTTGATGTACCCGTTACATTGTTATCTCCCTCTGTAGAAGATCAATATATTCAGCAGGGAATGAATGGTACGGTAATTCAGATTGTTAAAAATCATATTAATCAGCTTGCTGCCAAGCAGCGGAACATGGTTTACCAGAAATTTTACCTTGGTTTATCTTATCAGGAAATAGCCATTACGAACAAGGTTTCCATTAACACTGTTTACAATACGATTTACAAAGCTATTGATAAATTGAAATCAACGATTACAAAAGAGCAGGAGACCTATCTTTTGATCGCAATCGGAACAATGATTTTATTTTTATTATTTTTTCAAATACAGTAGTGAAAAAATAAAGTTTTCCGCTCTATTAAGAAAAATTATTAAGCAGATGCCGGAAAAATATTTGAATGAACTGTTGAAAAATGAAACATTCATTAATTACTGTTTAAAGAGAAATGAACAGGATGTCAGTGACTGGGAAACCAGGATAGAAGAAAACCCTGAAACAAAGACTAAACTCGAAGAATTGAAGGTTATAGTTCTTTCAATGGGTCATCATGCAGGGCAAAAAGCAATAGAGCAGAATTATCTGAAATTGCGGGCACTGATCAATCAGGGTTACGCCATGAAAAAAAAAGATATATACTTTTCTTTTTTTCATGGATAAGTTCGGCAGCAGCAATTATCATTCTGCCTGTCATATTTCTTTTTTATGGATTGACAGATGAATCTCTTCAACATAGCATAAGCGCGGTTCGTTTCTTAGATATCTACTCCGTTAAACATAATGAACTCCATAAACCGGCAGGCTACCCGGAAAATTCTTTAATATATTCAGCTAAGTATCGTCCCGGCGACTATGCGTCTATGAACCAGATCCAGACAATCATGTAAAAAAAGAAAACATATAAATTAACACATCTCATCTTTAAACTTACCTACCTATGTTAAAAGAACTAGAAAAGCTGGCTGCCTTTATAGGCAATACGCCTCTTATTGAATTAAAAAATAACAATGCCAATCTCTTTGCGAAGTTAGAATATAATAACTTCTCCGGCAGTTCGAAGGACAGAGCTGCATTCAGTATTATCTATAATGGTATCAAATCGGGGAAAATTTCGGAAAATACCACAATCATTGCATCCAGTTCCGGCAATCTTGCTATATCTGTAGCATCAATCTGCAAAAGGCTGAAATTAAGATTTGTCCCTGTAATAGATCCGAATATTAATTCATCTTATGAAACACTATTAAACCTCATGTCTCACCGGGTGGTAAAAGTCACCGAAAGAGATCATACAGGAGGTTACCTGTTAACCAGAATCAATGTAGTCAACCAATTACATGCAGATACACCCGATTCTTTTATTGCAGATCAATATGGTGATCCTAATAATTATAAAGGCTATTATGGTTTGGGAGAAGAAATTGTTTCCTCTTTTGAGCATTTGGACTACATTTTTGTTGCTGTAAGTTCAAGCGGCGCGATCACTGGTATTTCAGATTTCATCAAAAGAAAAAGACCGGAAGTGAAAATTGTGGGCGTTGATGTAGAAGGCTCGGTCATCTTTAGTGATAAGCCTGTTAAACGCTATATTTCAGGAATAGGTGCAAGTCAGGTACCTCCAATCATGGAGAATGCAATCATTGACGATGTCGTTATTGTTTCTCAACTGAGTATTATCAGAGGCTGTACTGAATTGTTGGATGAGCAGGCAATTTTTGCCGGAGCCTCATCCGGAGCCGTTTATCTGGCTGCTAAAAAAAACTATTTCAGATTTAATGATATCGAAGAATCAAAGGCAACCTCTCTGTTAATTTTTCCGGATAAAGGTCATACCTATTTAGATACAATTTATAACCAGGAATGGGGCAGCCAATTGGCCGCCAAATTAAATGAAGAAATTCTTTCCACTAATTTTTAAGCCGTAAAATAAATAGAAATCATGTTATATCTGAATGCAAATAATATTAAAGAGATTGGTTTTAATTGGGAACAATTAACAGCAGTAATTAAGGATGCAGTCATACAGCTTCACGCAAATGATTATTCACAGCCAATTAAACCGTATTTAAGATTCGGAGATCCTAAAAATAGGATTATCGCTATGCCGGCCTATATCGGGGGAGAAAACCCATGGGCTGGTATCAAGTGGATTGCCAGTTTTCCTGATAATATTTATAAGGATAAACTAAGGGCAAATTCTGTGACTATTCTGAATGAACATGATTCGGGAATACCACGCTGTATTATCAATACAGCCACGGTAAGCGCAATCAGAACGGCGGCTGTATCTGGTTTAGTTGTGAAAGAATTTATAAAAGGATGGAACAGTGACCGCAAACTAATTATTGGAATTAACGGTTTTGGCCCTATAGGTCAAATGCACCTCAGAATGATTACTTCAATTTTGGGCAATCAAATTGATAAAGTTCTGATCCATGACCTCAATCCAATTGATAGAAACACTATCCTGAGTGAAGTTCAGGATAAGGTATTTGTTGCAGCTGACTGGGAAGAAAGTTATCAGGATGCAGACATATTTATTACCTGTACCGTTTCTGATGCACCGTATATCAATATTTCTCCTAAAAAAGGTTCTCTACAGTTGAATGTTTCCCTGAGAGATTATACGGTGGACATGAAAGATTTCATGGATATTATCATCGTTGATAACTGGGAAGAAGTTTGCAGACAGAATACGGATATCGAAAACATGCATAAAGAAAAAGGGCTCCTGGAAAGTGATACACTGACCATAGCCGAAATAATCAATAAAGGTATTTTGGAAAAAAGAGCGGCCACAGCTGTAGTGATGTTCAACCCAATGGGGATGGCCATTTTTGATATTGCAGTAGGAGGGTATTATTACCGCGAAGCAATACATCAGAATATGGGCTTTCCACTACCTGATTAATAGTGGTATGAATTTATCCGCGATACGCAAAGCATCGTGGATAAATTTGAAACTATTTAAATAATGTCTCTCATCTATTTACTTCCTAAAAAAAATAATGCCATTTAAGTTCTATGGCAGCATGCTGTAAACAGATGCTGCAAGATGGGACTGGTATGTCCATTATTTATTGCTAAAGTCTTCACAAATCCTTGACTTCGCATCCTAAAATTACTCATGAATTATGCTAATTAATAAATCTCCGCTTCACCCAGCACAAAAAGATGTTTATCTGGATCAATTGATAAACGTAAGTAATCCTTATTATAATATCGGAGGGTATACCAGGATCATAGGACCACTGATCAAAACAACATTTATTGCTGCGGTCAATTCAGTACCCGAAGTATTTGATGCCTACCGGATGAGGTTTGATATTGATGAACATACACCTCAGATCTATTTTGATGACTCCTACCAGCAGCTGGAAATCAAAGAACTTGATTACAGCATGCATCAGGATGGGGAAGAATTATTACAGGTTTGGATGAAAGAACAGTTCAGCAAACCATTTGAAATTAAAAAAGATAATGTCCTTTTTGAGCATTACCTGGTTAAACTAAAAGACGAAGAACATTTATATTTCTTTAGATATCACCATTTGATATCTGATGGATTCGGTCTGTCTTCACAAAACCGTTATATCGCTAAAAAATATAGTGTGTTAATCAATAATGAAGATGCAGACTTCTCTTACCTTTCTTACAAAGATGAAGCTGTAAAAGCCGATGCTTATTACCATTCTGATGAATATGCGGAAGAAGGTAAATACTGGAAAGATAAGATTGAGAAAAAACCACAACAATTATTACAAAGGAGATTTTTAGACAGCGGTCAGGAGCAAAGGAGATGCGAAACTGTATTGGTAAACCTGTCACCAGAAGATGTCACCCTCCTTGAAGACTTGCAGAAAAAAACAAAATCAAGTATCCAGCAACTGACCATTGCTGCCCTGATGATTTATTTTGGTAAAACTTCTGATAAGCAGGACTTCATTTTTGGTACTCCTTTACATAAAAGAAAAAATAAAAAAGTTCGTGACATTGTTGGGATGTTTACTGGTATTCTCCCTTTTAAAGGCGTGTACCAGCCAGACCTTTCTGTAGATGAACTGATTAAACATATTACGACCTCTCAGCGTGAAGATTACCGTTATAGTAATTATCAGATAGGAGATTTAAGCCGTTATTTCAAAATTAATGCAGCAGAAGAATATCTGCTGGAAATAGTGATCAATTACGCGATTATAGATTTCTCGCTTGATTTTGGAGAAGGTATGCAAGCCGGATTTTATGAACTTCCGAGCGGTTACGGCCGTTATCCGATCGAAATCTGGTGGAAAGACTATGGAAAACAACAACCCTTACAGTTAAGTATTGATTACCAGCTCCAGTTTTTCTCTGCCGAGGAAATGGAGCTGGTTGCGCAAAGGCTGTTGTTTATCCTGAAACAGTTTAGTACGCAGCTGGATAGCAAATCAAGCGAAATAGAAATCATCCCTCCATCAGAATTACTGCTATTGGAGCGTTTCAATGACGTCAGTGTTGCTTATCCGGACAACAAAAATCTGGTTGAAATTTTTAATGAACATGTGATTGCTACACCCGCAGCAATTGCGCTTCAATTAGAAGATCAGCAATATAGTTATGAAGAATTAAATATTAAGGGCAAATCAACTGGCACATGAGCTTCAGGCAAAGGGAGTAAAACGAGATACTTTAGTTCCGGTTTGTTTTGACCGTTCACTGGACATGGTTGTAGCTATTCTGGGGATTATGAAGGCAGGTGGTGCTTATGTGCCAATTGATCCGGGATATCCGGAAGACCGGATCAGCTATATGCTGGAAGATACAGGAGCTAAAATAGTGGTCACGAATCATGCACTAGCAGAAAAATTTGATCCTGCTATTGACCTGATTCGGCTGGATACGGATGCTAAAGCTATAACAGAACAACCTGTCGTTAACCCGGCAAATAAGATACAGGCAGGTGATATGTCTTATGTGATTTACACCTCAGGTTCTACTGGTAAACCTAAAGGAGTAATGGTAGAGCATGGTGGGATGCTGAATCACCTTTACTCAAAAGTCAATGATCTGGAACTCGATAGTAGTTCTATTGTTGCTTTTACAGCTTCCTATACTTTTGACATCTCTGTATGGCAATTGTTCTCTGCAATGTTATGTGGTGGAACGACCATTATTTATACCTCAGCACTTATTTTGCAGCCTGCAGAATTGATCCGTGCAATTGATAAAGATAAAGTTACGATCTGGGAAGTGGTACCTTCCTACCTTGCTGCGGTATTGCAGGAACAATTTGTTGCGTCATTAACAGCGCTGAAATATCTGCTGGTTACAGGTGAAGCGGTAAGCCAGCCGGTATTGGCGTTGTGGTTTGAACATGCTTTTTATGGCAGAATTCCGGTAGTGAATGCTTACGGGCCAACAGAAGCATCAGATGATATTTGTCATTATATCATGCACGATACTCCGGGAAGTATAAATGTACCGCTGGGTTCACCGATACAAAACACACAATTATATGTCGTAAATAATGACATGCAGTTATGCCCGGTTGGTGTAGCAGGGGAGATCGGTGTTTCTGGTATTTGTGTATCAAGAGGTTATTTGAACCGTCCTGATCTGACAGCAGAGAAATTTATAAAACATCCTTTTGATCCCGCTTCTGAGTACCGTATGTACCGTACTGGTGATCTTGGCCGATGGTTGCCGGATGGTAATATTGAATATCTTGGCCGTATTGATGATCAGGTTAAAATCAGGGGTTTCCGTATTGAGCTGGGTGAAATAGAGGCTGCGTTGCAACAATGTGAAGAGATTAGTCAGGCTGTAGTTCTGGTGAAAACAGATGATAACGGGAATAAACGTTTAGTGGGTTATGTCGTAGCGAACAGTGATTTTGATAAAGAACGTGTGGTGTTACGCTTGAAAGAAAAGCTGCCTGAATATATGATTCCAACTTTCTTTATAGAGCTGGAAAGTCTGCCATTGACAGATAATGGTAAGGTTGATAAGAAAGCATTACCAGACCCTGATGCAGCTGCCTTGTTAACAACGGCTTATGTAGCGCCAAGAAATGAAACAGAGCAGGAGCTAGCAAATATCTGGCAGGAATTGCTGGGTGTACAGCGTGTGGGTATATATGACAACTTCTTTGAACTGGGGGGGGGGGATTCAATTACGACTATACAGGTATCAAGTCGTGCAAGAAGAGCTGGGATCAGCTTGCAGCCACGGGATTTGTTCGTGAACTATACAATTTCATCACTGTCAGCCTTGCTGGCCATGCAGGTTGTTTCAACTACACAGGCCGCACAGGGATTTTTAACTGTTAACAGCGGTTTGTTGCCGGTACAACAGCATTTCTTTGAAGCAGATACCAAAGATTTTTCACATTATAATCAGCATCTTTTATTAAAGGTAAAAAAAGAGGTTAGCCATGAAAAACTAGCAGCTGCTATTAGCGAACTGGTGAAATATCATGATGCGCTGCGTTTCTCTTATCCTAAAAAAGGGGAACAGGTTTACAGCAATTATGAAGGTTTGCTTGAAACAGCAGATTTTTCAGGATCAGATGAAGAGCTGGAAGCAATTACTGCTGATTATCAGCAGGGTTTAAACCTGGAACAGGGAATTCTAATGCGTTGTATTCTTACAGACGCCTGAAAAAGAATCGCACCACCGCTTATTGTTAGTTATCCATCACCTTGCGGTTGATGGCGTGTCGTGGCGTATCCTGCTTGATGACCTTTCTCTGCTTTTAGAGCAGCAGGAAACCAAAACTCTTCAGGAAATTACGGGAGATAAAACAAGTGCTTATTATCAGTGGTACAATACACTGGCAGCTTATGGTCAGGAACCGCGTCTGTTAAACCAGTTGCCATACTGGGAAAATGCAGTACAACAGTATGTACCTTTACGTACCAATAAAGAGAATTGGGCAATTGCCAGCACGGCTGATACCGGTACCTTTAAAGTAAGCCTGAATAAAAAACATACTAAACAATTACTACAGGAAGTTTCTCAGGCTTATTATACCGAGATCAATGATATCTTACTCAGTGCGCTTGCTGTTACAATTGCAAATTGGAACGATAATCAGACAGTTTCAATTGGTCTGGAAGGTCATGGCCGTGAAGATATTTCAGAACAAATAGATACCAGTCATACTACAGGCTGGTTTACGAGTTTATACCCGGTTTTACTGGAAGTTAAAAAAGGTACAGATACAGGATCTATCCTGAAAAATATAAAAGAGCAATTGAGGCAGGTTCCTCAAAGAGGAATTGGTTTTGGGGTATTGAAATATCTCAATCAAGCAGATTCTTTGCAGACCCGTGACCCATGGGATATTGTATTTAACTATTTGGGTAAACTGGATAATAGTGTCAATGACGATGCGGTAATTAATCCGTTATGGGAAACATTTGCACTTGCTGTTTCCGCTGATTATCCTTTAAGAGAGCAAATAGCTGTTAATGCTATGATCAGACAAGGTGTACTGGAAATCCAATGGGATTATAGTACGCTTCATTTTAATAAAAAAAGCGTAAAAGAGCTTGCAATGGCTTTTGTTTCCGCTCTGGAAGAAATTATTGTACACTGTGTTGCGCAGATAGCACCATCACACACCCCGGCAGACTTGAACTGGGAGAGGTGATTACAGTAGCTGAACTGGATGAGTTCCTGGCGCAAACTGTTAATGGTTCTCCACGAAAAGATCAGATTGAAGGTCTGGCCAGGTTGAGCGGATTACAGGAAGGTATGTTGTTTCATGGTCTTTATGACGGTCAGGCAGGTACTTATATCCAGCAGTTTTATTGTACGCTGGAGAATCTTGATGAAAACAAATTCGTTAAGAGCTGGCAGAATCTGATCAGCCAGCACAGTATTTTGCGCAGCGGGTTTTACCATGATGTATTCAGCATACCTGTTCAGTGTATTTACAAAGAAGCAGAAATGCCGGTGACGCGATTAGATTACGGTCATTTAAGCAGTACTGAGCAAGAAAATGCAATTCGTGATTTTGAAGCATCAGATCGATTACGAGGTTTTGATTTTACAGTCTTACCATTAATGCGTCTTTGTCTGATCCGGTTGCGTGATGATTATTATCATATGATCTGGAGTTATATCATCATATTTTTTTTGGATGGCTGGTCACTTCCAATTATCCTGGAAGAATTATTACGTGCTTATGAATCTCAGGTAACAGAAACAGCTTTAACTGTTTTACCACATGCGCGTTACGACGACTATATCCGGTACATTTACCGCAAGGATAAAGATCTGGCCAGCAGCTACTGGCGTAAATATATGGAAGGCGTTAGCGAAGGGACTTTACTAAGTTTCATCAGCGTGGCAGCAGACCGCAATAAGGGAAAAGGTGTTTACAAGAAGGAGAAGTTACAGCTGGATAGTGCTTTTACAGCAGCTCTGATGCAATTTACACATCGCAATCATATCACACTGAATACTTTAATGCAGGGTGTATGGGCGTATCTTTTACACCGTTATACTGGTAAATCCGAGGTCACTTATGGTGTAATCGTATCAGGCAGACCAGAAGATCTGCCTGGTGTAGAGAGAGGAGTAGGGATGTACATCAATACGCTTCCATTACATACCGCAGTTGATGAAGATCAATCTTTAACCGGCTGGTTACAGGCATTGCAAATGAATCAGCTCGAAAGCAGAGAACATCAGTATACTACCCTGAATGAAATACAGCGTTTATCAGAAATCTCAGGTGATATATTTGATAGTTTACTGGTTTTTGAAAACTACCCTGTAAGTAAAGTACTGAACGAACAGCCATGGGCTTTACGTTTGGAAAATATTGGATTACATGAACACACAAATTACCCATTCAACATAGTTATACTCGCTACAGATACCATTCAGATTGATTTTGGCTATAATTCAAGTTTATTGGCACCTGAATATGCTGCGTCTATATCGGCGCATTTTGAACAGGTATTGCAGCAGTTCATTGCTATTGGACAAGGCTTATTATCAGCTGTAGAAATACTATCAGATAGTGAACGTAGTTTGTTACTCGATGTATTCAATGATAATTCAGATCAATATCTGCAACCACCATTGACTATTATAGATGCTTTTAACGAACAGGTTATCCTTACTCCTTACTACAGAAAACACGGCAGTTGTCTATGGATCGGCTTCATTGACTTACCGCGAATTGGACAAGCGTTCTGAAGAGCTTGCGTATGTTTTGATTAACAAGGGATTACTGCCTGGCGCATTGGTTCCTGTAGCGGCAAAACGAAGCATGAATATGATGGTTGGTATTCTGGCTATTTTGAAAGCAGGAGCAGCTTACGTGCCTATAGACCCTGATTATCCACAAGAAAGGATTTTATTCATGCTGGAAGATACAGCAGGTAAAATAGCCATCACTGATAGTGAATGGCTTTCCCTGTTTACCCGTTTAGCTCCTGATCTGGAATTTGTTTGTCTGGATAAACTAGAGCTAAATGCTGTAGCAAACACAGTTCAGGTAGATACAATTACTGCTGATAGTCCTGCTTATGTGATTTATACTTCAGGTTCTACAGGTCAGCCAAAAGGGGTACTGGTTACGCAGCGTAACGTAGTTAGCCTAGTGAAAGACATTAGTTATGTTGAATTAAACGAGCATGATGTCTTGTTGTCCACAGGTTCTCCTTCTTTTGATGCGACTACTTTCGAATACTGGGGTATGCTGCTGAATGGAGGGAAACTGATTCTCTGCCCTGATGACAGTTTGCTGGACAGCAGTCTGTTAAAAGAACAGATCCGTCTGCACAAAGTGACCAAAATGTGGTTTACTTCGAGCTGGTTTAATCAGTTGATCGATACCGATATCAGTGTGTTTGAAGGGCTTTCTGTTGTACTGGCAGGGGGAGAGAAATTATCAGATGAACACGTATTTAAAATCAGGAAAACATATCCTGAACTAACCGTGGTCAATGGTTATGGCCCAACAGAAAACACGACTTTCTCATTGACATTTACTATTGACGATAGGGGGAGTATCCCAATTGGAAAACCACTGGATAGCCGTTCTGCCTATATATTAGATCCACAATTGAGGTTGTTACCTGCTGGTGTACCCGGTGAAATATATCTGGGTGGAGCAGGTTTGTCTCTGGTTATCTGAACCGTCCTGATCTTACCGCAGAAAGATTTATAGTTCATCCTTTTAACAAAGGAGAGAAAATATATAAAACCGGAGATGTTGGCCGCTGGCTTCCGGATGGCAATATTGAATACCAGGGACGTATAGATGATCAGGTGAAAATCCGTGGTTATCGTATCGAACTGGGAGAAATAGAAAATGTCTTACAGCAATGTGAACTGGTTAATCAGGCAGTTGTACTGGTTAAAGAAGAAAATGGAACTAAACGTCTGGTTGGCTATATCGTTCCGGAAGGTGAGTTTGACAGAGATCAAATTGTTGTGTTTCTGAAAAGCCGTTTACCAGAATATATGATCCCTGCTATTTGGGTAGAGCTGGATAAATTACCGTTGACTAATAATGGTAAAGTAGACAAGAAAGCTTTACCAGATGCAGATACTGGTTCTCTGTTTACAGGAAACTACGAAGCTCCGCGTAGTGTGATGGAGCAGGATCTTGTTAGTATCTGGCAGGATTTATTGCGTATTCCAAGAGTTGGTATCCACGATAAACTTTTTGAATTAGGAGGTGATTCTATTATTACGATACAGGTAGTCAGCCGTGCTAAACGGATGGGTTATAACCTGCATCCACGTGATCTGTTTGTTTGTCAGACTATTGCGGTTTTAGCTGCTCAGCTTGTCAGAAGCGAAGCTGAGGCTGGTTCAGTCACAGAACAGGGAATTTTAAATGGAAATAGTGGTTTACTTCCTATTCAGCAATGGTTTTTTGAAATTGCCGATCAGACGGAATCTCATTTCAATCAGCATGTTTTACTGACTATAGATAAAGGTATAGGTCAGGATACGATAGAAGAGGCTGTCCGTGCATTGGTTCAATACCATGATGCACTTCGTTTTACTTACAGTTCTAATGGAGGTGAGCTGGTACAGGAGTATGGCACCTATGGGGGGCAGCTTGGCGTAGCAGATTTAAAGGTCGTTATGCCAGATAAATTACAGGAAGCCATTTTGCTGACTGACTGCCGAACAATATCAGCGCAGTCTGGATATTGAAAAAGGAATATTACTACGTGCAGTACTAATTCTTACACCAGAAGAAATAGAACAACACCGTTTGCTGATTATCGTACATCACCTTGCAGTTGATGGCGTTTCGTGGCGTGTATTGGTCGAAGATCTGCAATTGCTGCTTGAACATAGTATTGATCAATCGGTAGAAAATACTGGGAAGTCATTAGATGCTTCTGATCTATCAATAGAAAACAGAGACAAATCAGTAGAAGAAGTATTAGGCAAGAAAAGCAGTTCTGTCCGTCAATGGTATGACGCACTAACAGTTTACTCAAAGAACAGCGATTTAACAACGCAATTAAGCTACTGGGAAAAAACCGTACAGCAGGCTGGCGGGTTAAAGACGGATTTTGATTATCCGGGTACAGTTACTTATGGTGATACCACAAATCAGGTATTGAAATTAAACAGTACACAAACACGTCGTCTTTTACAAGAGGTACCAAAAGCTTATCATACAGAAATCAATGATATTTTACTGTCTGCATTAGCGATGACTTTGGCAGTTTGGAATGGCAATCAAACCGTTACTGTTAAAATGGAAGGCCATGGTCGCGAAGACATTGCAACAGAGATTGACACGAGTCGTACTATTGGCTGGTTTACAAGTTTATACCCGGTATCTCTTGAAATATCACCAGACCTGCTTGCGGGTGATGTGGTGAAAAGTGTGAAAGAACAATTACGCCAGATTCCGGGCAAAGGTCTTGGATATGGTATCCTTAAATATATCAGTAAAGAACCATCATTACAGCATCCTAATGGCGATATCGTATTCAACTATTTAGGCCAGATGAATAATATGATGGGCGATTATGGGATTTTAGGGACAGCGGAAGAAGAAGCAGGAACCTCAGTTGGTCAGGCTTTCCAGATGCCTGATAAACTATATATCAATAGTATGATCAAAAATGATGAACTGGAAATCGACTGGAGATACAGTCATCATCATCATTTTCATCATCAGCCAGTATCCGGCATTTATCAGCGGCTTTTATCGCTAATCTGGAAACTCTGATTGATCATTGCGCTTCCCGTACAGAAACTGCTTTCACGCCTTCAGACTATGGTCTTGGAAATGTGATCAGTTACACTGAGCTGGATGCATTCTTAGCTGGCGGAGATGGAAACCGCAGAAAACAAGTGGAAAGCATTTATCCGCTTAGCGGATTACAGGCAGGTATGCTTTTCCATGGATTAGCAGATACCCAAACTGGTTCATACGTGGAACAGCTTACTGCTGATATCACTGCGCTGGACGAGCAATTGTTTGCTCAGAGCTGGGAATACCTGTTGAAACAGCATACGGTCTTACGCAGTGCTTTTTATTATGATGTTTTCAATATCCCTGTACAATGTGTACTGAAAGATGTTAAGCTGCCAATTGAGATTCAGGATTACCGTGACCTTAGTAAAAAGGCGCAGCAGAAAGCAATCCAGAAGTATAACTAAAGACCGTGTGCGTGGTTTTGATTTTGCAGAAGCACCGTTGATGCGGATTTGTCTGTTCCGTTTAGCAGATAATGAGTACAGGTTATTGTGGAGTTTCCATCACATCTTGTTGGATGGCTGGTCATTACCAGTATTGATAGAAGAGCTTTTACAGACTTATGAGTCGCTGATCAATGCTCAGCCGGTTTTACTTGCAGAAGAAGACCGTTACGAAAATTATATCCGTTATATCAACCGACGCAATAAACAAGAAGAAAAAGAATACTGGTTTAATTACCTCAATCCACTGACCGAAAGCAGCAAGCTGCCATTTATCAGGACAACTGCGGAACAAACAAAAGGTAACGGACAATTTGAAATAGAGACTATACAACTTGGCAAAGCGGTTACTGCAAGTCTTACCGCTTATACCCAGCGTAACCGGATTACCCTGAATACGCTGGTACAGGGTGTTTGGGCATATTTATTACATCACTATACCGGCCGTACCGATGTAGTTTATGGGGTAACTGTGTCTGGTCGTCCCGAAGATCTGGCTGGGGTAGAACGTGCGGTAGGTATGTATATTAATACACTTCCGCTTTTCACGCAGATTAACCCTGCTCAGGAAGTATCCGTATGGTTGCAGCAATTACAGGCTGATCAGTTACGCAGCCGTGAATTCCAGTACTCAGCTTTGAATGAAATTCAACGTCAGAGTCCGGTTTCAGGCGAACTATTTGATAGTATCCTGGTCTTTGAAAACTATCCGGTAGATGAAGTATTACTGGCTCAGTCGTGGAAATTACAATTATCCGGAGCAGATGTAAAAGAGCAGACCAACTATCCGCTCAGTATTACCGTAATGGCAGGAGAGGAGATTAATATTCGTTTTGAATATAATACAGAGTTATTAAGCGCTGCTGATGTAAGCAGGATGGCCGGGCACTTTGAAACAGCTCTATTCCACATCATTACACAAAAAGCACCGAAACTTGAAAATATAGATATCCTGACCGCTGAAGAAAAACAGTGGTTGTTAGAAGACCTGAATGCGCATCAATTCACTTATCCTGAGGATCAGACCATAATTAGTCTTTTTGCAGAACAGGTATTAAAATCTCCGTCAGCAACTGCTGTAGTCTTTGAAGATCAAAAGCTTACTTATGCTGAGCTTGACCAGCTTTCCAATAAACTGGCTCATAAACTGATTGGCTTTAGTATTAAAAGAGGTACACTCATCCCGTTATTTATAGAGCGGTCTCCTGAAATGATTGTGGGGATACTTGGAATCCTGAAAGCTGGTGCGGCTTACGTACCGATTCATCCGGATTATCCTGCTGAACGTACTGCTTTTATCCTTTCGGATATTGCAGCTCCATTAGTACTAAGCAGTCGTTTTAGCTCTGGGTTTTTACCTGAAACTGAGTTGCCTGTTGTATTACTGGATAACAAATTATTATCAGCAGGCAGTTCAAAAGAACCTGTTCTGGAATATTATCCATCAGATCTGGCTTATGTGATCTATACTTCGGGTTCTACAGGGCAGCCGAAAGGGGTACTGGTAGAACATCGCAGTGTCGTTAACCTGATCTGTTACCAGGGAGCTAAATTCGGTATTGATCAGACAGATAAAATTCTCCAGTTCTCGAACTATAATTTTGATGCAGCTGTAGAGCAGATGTTCCTTGCGCTGTTTAATGGGGCAACACTGGTTGTACTGGATGAAACTACCCGTTTAGATCCGTCTGCACTAGAGCATCTATTGTTACAGGAGCAGATTACACACCTTCATGCTACACCGGGTTTCCTTGACACCATAAACGCAGGTAACTACGGAGGTTTAAGGCGTGTAATTTCAGGTGGTGAATACTGCCGTGTTTCACTGGCTGAAAAATGGAAGCCGTTTGCAACGTTTTATAACGAATACGGGCCTACTGAAACTACAGTAACAGCCCTTGAATATCAATATCCCGTGTCTTCTGAAACGACCGGGCAGGATGGCGTGCCAATTGGCCGCCGCGGTCTGGGCAATATACGTACTTACTTATTGGATGCACAATTGCGCCCGGTTGCAGCCGGAGTTGCCGGAGAACTGTATATCGCAGGTGTACAGGTGGCAAGAGGTTATTTAAACCGTCCTGAACAAACAGCTCAGAGTTTCCTTGCAGATCCTTTTGTAAGCGGAGAACGCATGTACAAAACAGGTGATATCTGTAGATTATTACCTGATGGAAATATGACTTATGTAGGTCGTAATGATGAGCAGGTAAAAGTCCGCGGTTACCGTATTGAGCTTGGTGAAATAGAGAATGTGCTGGAACAAAGCAGTCATGTTTCACAAGGTGTAGTCCTGGCAAGAACTGATGAGCAGGGTAATAAACGCCTTGTGGGATATGTTGTGCCGGCTAATGCTGAGCTATTTGAGAAAGAAGAACTGATTACCTTCCTGAAAACCCGTTTACCAGAATATATGGTTCCGGGATGGTGGGTAGTTCTGGACAAACTACCGCTTACGGGTAATGGTAATGGTAAAATTGATAAAAAAGCACTGCCTGATCCTGATGCAGATGATCTGATCACAGAAGAGTATGTTGCTCCGGCAAATCAGCTGGAACAAACGCTGGCTGTGATCTGGCAGGAGTTATTGGGACTAACACAAGTAGGTGTTCATGATAATTTCTTTGAACTGGGAGGTGATTCTATTATTACCATCCAGGTAGTCAGCCGTGCCAGGCGTGCAGGATACGGATTAAATCCCCGTGACTTATTTACCTGTCAAACCATTTCACGTCTTGCGGCGTTCATGGATTTACAACAGGAAGCTAAAGTTGTTGCCGAACAAGGCATTTTAACAGGAAATAGTGGGTTATTGCCTATACAGCAATGGTTCCTGCAAATAGAAACGAACGCGTTATCACATTATAATCAGCATATAGTTTTAACTGTCGCTAAAAACATCAGTGCTGAGCAATTGCAAACTGCACTGGATAAACTGGTAAGTCACCATGATGCGCTGCGTTTGCATATCAGCTAACGGCAGAGGCCTGGGAGCAGACTTACAGTAATAGCCAGTCAAAAATCAGATTATTTGATTATATGCAAAATGCAGATGAATGGCCGGAAGCTATTCAAACCAATCTGGATCTTTTACAGGTTCAGGTAGATCTAACTCAGGGAAACCTTTTACAGGCAGCGTTATTAATTGCTCCGGCTGATGCGCTGGCTAATCAATTACTGCTTGTTGCTCATCACCTTGCAGTAGATGGTGTATCATGGCGTATTCTGACAGACGATCTTGAATTACTGCTTCAACAAAAGGATCAACCTGTTTTAGCCGTATTGGGTAATAAAACAAGTTCCCTCCGTCAATGGTATAACACCATGGCTACCTATGGCAAGCGTACAAATCTGTTGAATCAGGAAGCTTACTGGAAAAAAACGAAACAGGAATTGGTTCCGCTTCGTACCGATCATACATTTAATGAAGCTATTACTATAGCCGACATACAGAGTTATACTGTAAAACTAGGGGAATGATGCAACTTCAAACTTATTGAAGGATGTACCTAAAGCTTATCATACCGAAATTAATGATATTCTACTCAATGCACTGGCACTTACAATTGCATCACACAATAACAACAATAAAGTATTGGTGGGCATGGAAGGACATGGTCGTGAAGATTTAGCAGCAGATGCCGATACCAGCCGTACTGTTGGCTGGCTGACCAGTATGTTCCCTGTTTTACTCGAAGTAGAAACCGGAGCAGGCAAAGGACAGCAGCTTAAAAATATCAAAGAACAATTAAGAAAGGTACCAGGCAAAGGAATTGGCTATGGTTTA
The DNA here is from genome assembly GCF_053890575.1 of Pedobacter sp. NJ-S-72. NCBI lineage: Bacteria > Pseudomonadati > Bacteroidota > Sphingobacteriia > Sphingobacteriales > Sphingobacteriaceae > Pedobacter > Pedobacter sp. NJ-S-72. The sequence goes on from NZ_CM132681.1 coordinate 504,164, forward strand.
CTGAAATACATCAATAAAACTGAATCCTTGCAAGGAAAAGATTCGTGGGAAGTGTTATTTAACTACCTCGGACAATCGGGGCATAACACAACTGACGGATTATATACGGTACCGCAATGGGAATTATTTGGTTCATCAGCAGGTAGTAATTTCCCGGTAGAAGGGAAACTGGCTGTGAATAGTATGATCATTGATGATGAGCTGGTCTTATACTGGAGCTATAGTAACCGTCATTTTAATGCAGAAACTATCCATAAACTGGCTGCTGATTATCTAGCCCATCTGGAAGACATTATCAAACATTGCGTTGCCAAAGGGACTGCTTCGTTTACCCCATCTGATTATGGATTGGGTGATGTGATCAGCTATAATGAACTGGATCAGTTCATGGATGATGATTATAACGGTAAACAAAGGAAATTGCAACTGGAAAGTATTTCACGTTTAAGTGGTTTGCAGGAAGGCATGCTGTTCCATAGTCTTTATGATCAGCAGGCAGGAGCATATATTCAGCAATTTACCGGTGAACTGATAGATGCAGATATACTGGCTTTTACAGAGAGCTGGCAACATCTTTTGAAACAACACAGCATTTTAAGAAGTGCATTTTATTATGATGTATTCCAGATCCCGGTTCAATGTGTCTACAAAGAGGCGCAAATCCCTGTGATTAAACTGGATTTACAGCATTTAAGTGTTCAGGAGCAGGAGCTGGCTATTCAGGAATAAAAAAAAGAAGATTTGATCAAAGGATTTGATTTTGTATCTGCTCCACTGATGCGCATTTGTCTGATTCAACTGGATAATAACCGTTATCAGTTCTGTTTAACCCATCACCATATTTTACTGGATGGCTGGTCTATGCCGGTATTGATGGAAGAACTGCTGACTAACTACGAATATCTGGTGAGCAAAAAGGCTATACCAGTTGCTACAGAAGACCGTTACGAAGATTATATCAGTTATATAGAACGTCAGGATAAAGACGAGGCGGTTGCCTACTGGCGTCATTACCTTGACGGATTGGAAGAAGCAACCTTACTTCCTTTTATCAATAACTTATCAGACCGTACCAAAGGTGACGGAAAATATAGTGAAGAAATCTTCCAGCTTGATGCTGAGTTTACAGCACGTTTAACGCGTTATGCGCAGCAAAATCGTGTGACGATCAATACCCTGATGCAGGGAATCTGGTCTTACCTGCTTTATAATTATACAGGAAGGAAAGATGTTTCCTTTGGTATTGTGGTATCGGGTCGTCCGGAGGATTTACCGGGTGTGGAAAGTGCAATTGGTATGTATATCAATACCTTACCGCTTCATGGTCAAGTTGATCTGTCACAAGATATCGCAGCAGGATTACAGAAAATACAGGAGCAGCAACTGGAAAGCAGAGCTTACCAATATACCAGCCTGAGCGAAATACAGAGACTAACTGGTATCACCGGAAACTTGTTTGATACTTTAATGGTCTATGAAAATTACCCGGTTAGCCAGGCTTTGGCCGCACAACCATGGAGTTTACAGATCAATAACCTGGATGTCGGAGAACAGCATACCAATTATCCGTTGAGTATTATTGTAATGGCCGGCAAAGAAATCGCTATCCATTTCAGTTATAATGACCTGTTAGATGAAAGCACTATCAAACTCATAGCTGGTCACTTTAAGCAGGTGCTGAGAGCCAGGTGGTTTCATCAGGAAAGCTGAATTTCGGCGATCTCAACCTGTTGACTATTGCTGAGCAAGAACAATTATTAATTGATTTCAATGCCAAAAGCATTTCACCATTACCTGATCAGACTGTTATTGCCCGTTTTGCTGAACAAGTGATGCTGCAAAATGACCGCCCGGCTATTATCACCGGAGCAGAGTCAATAAGCTACCGTGAACTCGATGAGCAATCATCCCGTCTTGCACACTGCCTTATTGAAAAAGGAGTAAAACATGGCGATTTCGTCCCTGTTTGTCAGGAAAGGTCAGCTAGTATTGTAATCTCTATGCTTGCTATTGTAAAAGCAGGAGGGGTATATGTTCCGATTGATCCGGGGTATCCGGCCGAACGTATTCAGTATATGTTAACAGATACTGGTGCGGGACTGCTGATCACTGACCAAAAAGCATTAGCAGGTTTACCGGCAGTTATTGCTGATCTGGAATTGATTAACCCTGAAAACCTGGGATTGGATTGGATTTTATCCGCCTGCAGCCCCGGTTATTTCTGTTGGTTTAGAAGATCTGGTTTATGTGATTTATACTTCAGGATCTACAGGTAAGCCTAAAGGTGTACAGAATACCCATGCCGGGCTTTCTAACCTGGTGAGCTGGCATCTGGAATGTTTCCAGCTGAACAGCGAAAGTAAAATGACCGCAACAGCGGGAATTGGTTTTGATGTTTTCGGCTGGGAAATATGGCCTGCACTGAATGTGGGTGCTGCATTGTATATGATCAGTGATGAACAAAGATTATCGCCATCAGATTTAGTCACTTATTATTTTGAGGAAGGAATTACACATAGTTTCCTTTCAACCGTCCTAATCCCTGAATTTGTAGCAGCAAGCAGAAATCGTTCATTGGCTTTACAATATTTGCTTGCCGCTGGAGATAAATTAGCAGTTATCAATCTGGATGGTTTAGGCTATCAGGTTGTGAATGCTTATGGACCTACAGAAAATAGCGTCATCACTACCAGCTATGTGCTCTCAGCTGCGGATGGAGAAACTTCTCCTCCAATTGGTATCCCGGTGAGCAATACAGAATTATATATTGTAAACGCAGAAAACAAACTATGTCCGGTTGGTGTAGCCGGAGAATTATGTATAAGTGGTATCGGTGTCTCTACAGGTTATCTGAACCGCCAGTCACTAACCAAAGAGAAATTTACGGTTAATCCATTCAGTAAGAACTGGGGAGCAAGAATGTACCGGAGCGGGGATTTGGCGCGATGGTTACCAGATGGAAATATCGAATTTCTGGGCCGTATAGATGATCAGGTTAAAATCCGTGGTTACCGTATCGAATTAGGTGAGATCGCAAATGTATTGCAGCAAAATACGGCAGTGAAACAGGCTGTAGTACTGGTTAAGACTGATGGCGGAGGCCATAAACAACTAGTAGGTTATATTGTACCAGAACATGTTTTTGAAAAAGAAAGTATCATCAGCTATCTGAAAGACAGATTGCCTGATTATATGGTTCCTGCACTCTGGGTTTCTTTAGAAAAACTGCCATTGAACAGTAATGGTAAGGTGGACAGGAAAAAGTTGCCTGAACCAGATCTGAACAGTATGCGTAGTTTGGACCTTATTGCACCGCGAAATGCAACAGAACAAATACTGGCAGAAATCTGGCAGGACTTGCTGCGTGTAGAGCAGATTGGTATCCACGATAATTTCTTTGAGCTGGGTGGTGATTCAATTATTACTATACAAGCTGTTAGCCGTGCAAAGAGGGCTGGTTTAGAATTTCAGCCTAAAGACTTATTTGTACACCAGACTATTGCCCGTTTAGCAGCACTTTTACAAGTTGCTAAAGTGCAACTGATCAAAGGAGAAGAAGGAACTTTATGTGGAAACAGCGGGATGCTGCCAATACAGGCATGGTTCTTTGAGGATGGTGCTACGGTGACTTCTCATTTCAATCAGCAGATTTTATTAAACATAGATAAAAACACAGATACAATATTACTTGCTGATGCAATTAAACAATTGGTGCAATATCATGATGCCCTGCGTTTTGTTTATCAGCAGACAGCAAATGGCTGGGAACAGCGTTATGGAGATTATGCAGGAGAATTGAAGATCACAGATCTGACGCAAACACCTGCTGATTTATTGGCCGATGCGATTACAACTGAAAGTAACCTTGCACAGCACAGTTTGAATATTGAAGAAGGTATATTGATCAGGGCTGTTTTGATGCAGACACCAGCAAATGAATCTTATAACCGTTTACTGGTTGTGGTGCATCACCTTGCAGTAGATGGCGTGTCATGGAGAGTCTTTTTAGAGGATCTGACCTTATTACTTCAATCGCCGCAACAAGAGTTAACTGCTGCTAAAAGTCATTCTTACAGACAGTGGCATGAATCGCTTGTGGCGTACAGCACCAGCCGTAGTTTGTTAGCTCAGGAAGCTTACTGGAAAACAGCTGCACAGCAGTATATTCCATTAAGAACCGAGAAAAATGATACGGGTGGAATCAGCGCTGCAGATACTGCAAGCCATGTAGTTACTTTAGATGCCAAACAAACACAGCGTTTATTACAGGAGGTTCCAAAAGCCTATCATACCGAAATCAATGATATCCTGTTAAGTGCACTGGCGCTTACTTTATCGGAGTGGAATGCGCAAGGTAAAGTATCGATTGGTTTAGAAGGTCACGGCCGTGAAGACATTGATGCAGATAGTGATACTGTTCGTACTATTGGGTGGTTTACTACGCTTTATCCAGTATTACTGGAAGTTGGGACAACAAGAGAGTCAGCTCACGTAATCAAAAATATTAAAGAACAATTGCGCCGCATCCCGGTAAAAGGTATCGGGTATGGCGTATTGAAATATATCAATAAATCCCCTTTCCTGCAAAGTAAAGACCCATGGGATGTGGTATTCAATTACCTTGGACAATGGGATAATGCTGCGGGTGGAAACGGGCATCTGTCAGCTGCTCAAGAAGATACCGGAGCTTCAGCAGGGGATGACTTCATTTTCCGCGATAAACTGGCGATCAATAGTTCGGTTCGCAATGGCGAGCTGGTTATTGATTTAGGATATAGTGCTAAACACTTTACCGCAGCAGGAATTCAGCAAATGGGTGAGTCTTATCTTTCTCATTTACAAACCCTGATTGATCATTGTGCGGCACAAATTACGGCGGTTTATACACCTTCGGATTATGGATTGGGCGACGCAGTTACTTATAAAGAACTGGATAGCTTCCTGGATGAAACTTATCTTCAAAAAACACGAAGAAACCAGGTAGAACGGATTTATCCTTTGAGCGGTTTGCAGTCTGGTATGTTATTCCATGGTCTTTATGACGGAGAAGCAGGTAATTATGTAGAGCAATTGAACTCAGGACTGAATGCTGTTGATGAAGTGATTTTCAGCAAGAGCTGGGACTGGGTTATGCAAAAACATACAATTCTGCGCAGTGCTTTCTATGCGAATACTTTTAATATCCCGGTGCAATGTGTTTATAAAGAGGTAGCCATGCCGTTAACGGTTTTTGACTATCGTCATATGGATGCTTCGGCACAAGAAACAGCGATTAAGGAATATGCTGCTGCCGATCGTTTAGGAGGTTTTGATTTTACAACAGCTCCGCTGATGCGTGTTTGTCTGTCAAAACTGGACGATAACCGTACGCATCTGCTTTGGACGTTCCACCATATTTTACTGGATGGTTGGTCTATGCCGATTTTATTACAGGAATTGCTGGAAGTATATGAAGCTTTGGCAACCGGACAGGCAACACCTGCATTGACCGAAGACCGTTATGAAGATTATATCCGTTATATCCAGCAGCATGATAATGGAAAGGCAGAAGCGCACTGGAAAAAATACTTACAGCACATTACAGAAGGCAGTTTACTTCCTTTTGTAAGCACTACGGCCGACCGTACCAAAGGAATCGGGGGTTCCAGTTTAAAACAACTGGTTGTCAATGCTGAAACAACGTCGTCGCTGTTAGCTGCTTATGTACAACGCAATCACATTACTTTAAATACCTTAATGCAAGGTGTATGGGCATATTTATTGTCACAGTATACAGGTCGTAACGAAGTTGCTTATGGCGTAACTGTATCAGGCCGTCCGGAAGGATTACCAGGAATAGAACATGCCGTAGGTATGTATATCAATACATTATTATTAACGGCTACGGTAACTGAATCCCCATTGGCAGACTGGTTACAGTCTATACAGCTGGATCAGCTGGACAACCGCGAATATCAGTTCACGCCATTAAACGAGGTGAAACGCTGGGCTGGTGCAGAAGGAGAATTGTTTGATACCTTATTGGTTTTTGAAAATTATCCTGTGAGTGAAGTGCTGACTGCACGTACCTGGAAACTACAATTGGATGATGCTGAAATTACTTCACAAACCAATTATCCTTTATGGCTGGTTATTATGACCGGAGCAGAGATTACAATCCGTTTTGAATACAATACCGGGTTACTGAATGAAAAAAAAACAGGTAAATATGATTGCTGGTCATTTCGATCAGGTCTTATTGCAACTGGCGAATCAGGATGTTGTTACACCAGGAGATCTTGTTTTACTAACGGATAATGAACGTGATGAACTGGCTTTATTTAACAGTAAGACCGTTCCTTATGCTGAGGAAGAAACCTTTGTCAGCTTATTTGCTGCGCAGGTTATCCGTACGCCGGGTGCAACTGCACTGGTTTATGAAAATGATTCAGTTACTTATCAGGAGCTTGATGGACGCACTAATCAGCTGGCTCACTATCTGCAAAGCAAAGGGATAGGAGCAGGATCGTTTGTGCCTTTATGTATTGAGCGTTCTCTGGATATGATTATCGGGCTTATCGGAATCTTAAAAGCAGGTGCTGCTTATGTCCCAGTTGATCCTGATTTTCCGCAAGACAGAATTAACCATATGCTAGCCGATACAGCTGCAAAGATGATCGTAACCAGCAGTACTTGTCTGAATTTGCTGTAGAAAGCAGTGCTGAGGCAATTACACTGGATACAACCAGCTTAGCAGATTATCCGCTTACAGCGATAAACGTAGTAGTTGAAGCTTCCAGCCCGGTATATGTAATTTATACTTCTGGTAGTACAGGTAAATCAAAAGGAGTTATCCTGACGCACCGGAACCTTGCAGATTATTTAGCAGGTTTACAGGATGCGCTTCCGATAGCAGAGTGTCTTTCATTCGGTCTGATGTCCAGTATTGCTACCGATTTGGGAAATACAGTATTGTTCACCGCTTTCTTAAATGGCGGAGCTTTACACGTCTTCTCTAAAGCTGCGATTACTGATCCATATCAGCTGAAAGCTTATCTTTCTGAACATCCGATAGACTGTATCAAAATTGTTCCATCACATTGGAAAGCACTCGCCATGCCTGATTTCCTGTTGTTGCCTGAAAAACTGCTCATTTTCGGAGGAGAGGCGCTTTCAGCAGAATTGATCAATAAAATCAGGGATTATGGAAAGTAATTGTACGGTCGTTAACCATTACGGGCCTACAGAAACTACCATTGGTAAATTATTACATATCGTGAAAGACGGTTATCCATACCAGGAAAACATCCCGGTGGGTAAACCGTTCTCTAATACAACAGTATATGTGGTGAATGCCAGCGGACAATTATGTCCGGTAGGTGTTCCGGGAGAATTACTCATTGGAGGAGATGGTGTTGCTGCCGGATATCTGAACAATACGGAGTTATCTGCAGAGAAGTTCATCAATGATCCATTCTCTGATACGAGTGGTATCCGTTTCTATCGTACTGGAGATACGGTGAAGTATTTAGCTGATGGTAATATCCTGTTTATCGGGCGTGTTGATGATCAGGTTAAAATCAGAGGTTACCGGATAGAACTGGGAGAGATAGAAAGTGCACTGGCCGGATGTATAGAACATGTTCATCAGGCGGTTGTACTGGCAAGACCTGACGATGCAGGCAATAAGCGTTTGGTAGGTTATATCGTTCCTAAAGGTGATTATAACAAAGATGCAATTGTCGCTTATCTGAAAAACAGGTTACCGGATTATATGATTCCACTACTTTTTGTGGAACTGAAAAAAATTCCGCTAACGGCTAACGGAAAGGTTGATAAACGCGGTTTACCAGAGCCTGATGTTAATTCATTATTGACCAATGATTATGTAGCACCGCGTAACGAAACAGAAAATACACTGATTGCGATCTGGCAGGAAGTATTACGTCTGGATAAAATAGGTGTACACGATAACTTCTTTGAACTGGGGGGAGATTCAATTATTACCATTCAGGTAGTAAGCAGAAGCAGGAGAAGCGGTTACGTGTTGTCACCTAAAGATATATTTACCTGTCAGACCGTTGCCCGTTTATCGGCGCAGCTGGCTGTACAGGAAAGCAATAAAGTAAATGCAGAACAGGAAACCCTTTCAGGAACCAGCGGACTGCTGCCCATTCAGCAAAAATTCCTGAATGGCGTTAATCCTGTCAATCATTCATTCTATAACCATCATATTACCTATGCAGTAAATAAAGACGTTGCGATTGAGGCGTTAACAGGAGCAGTCGCTGATCTTGCAGGTTACCATGATGCGATTCGTTTTGCCTATCAGCAGACAGCAGCAGGGTGGGAGCAGGTTTATACTGATCAGGCTGCGGTACTTGACATTGTTGACCTGCAAAAATATGATGAAGAACAATTCAGTCTGGCCCTGGCAGAGCACGCAGCAAGTTATCAGGAAAGCCTTGATCTTGAAAAAGGTATTTTATTCCGTGCGGTGTTATTTTTATCGCCAATGGCAGAACATCAGTTACTGTTTATTATCCATCACCTTGCAGTAGACGGGGTTTCATGGCGTATTCTTTCAGATGACCTTGAATTGCTGTTACAGCATCCGGGACAGCCGGCAGCTACGGTATTAGGGCCTAAAACAAGTTCTTACCGTCAATGGTATACAGCTTTGGCAGCTTATGGCAATAGCCGTGGTTTACAGCGTCAGCAGGATTACTGGGAACAGACTGTCAACGCTTATGTGCCTTTAAAGACTGATCATAAACAGGAAGAACCCGTTCGCATTTCGGATATGGATACCGCGATGGTTCAGCTGGACAGTTTAGCTACCGGCAAACTGCTGCATGAAGTCTCTTCGGTTTACCATACCGAAATCAATGATCTGCTGTTAAGTGCGCTGGCACTTACTTTAGCTGACTGGAACAAAACTTCGAAAGTTTCTATAGGTCTGGAAGGTCATGGGCGTGAAGAAATTACAGAAGAAATTGATACCAGTCGTACTGTGGGTTGGTTTACGACAATTTACCCGGTATTACTGGAAACTGGAAATGAGTATGGTCAGTTAATTAAACAGGTAAAAGAAACATTAAGACAAATTCCTGATAAAGGATTGGGCTATGGTGTATTGAAATATATCAATCAGCATCAACCTTTACAGGCTAATGATCCATGGGATGTGCAATTCAATTACCTGGGGCAAGGTGGTGCGGGTAAGCTTAGAGGGAAGCTTGCGCATCCGAAATGGGAAACATTTGGTTCGGCAATAGGTGATCAGACTCCTGTTTCGCAGCCGCTTTCTGTGTTAGGGATCATTCAGGATGATAAACTAGCGTTATACTGGAGTTACAGCAATAAACATTTCAACAGCGAAAGCGTAGAGGAAATGGCTGCGGCTTATCTGAAAAACCTGGAATCACTGATCAATCATTGCACTGCACAGCAACAAACAAATCATTATACCCCTGCTGATTTTGGATTAGCAGGATCGGTGAGTATTGAAGAATTAGACCAGTTCCTGGATCTGGATTTCGAAGGCAAGCCTCGCAGAACGCAAATAGAAAGTATTTATAGATTAAGTGGTTTACAGGAAGGAATGCTGTTCCACGGCATATTTGACGAGCAGACCAGCTCTTCATATGTAGAGCAGTTTTCAGGAGAGTTAACCGATCTGGATACAGATGCTTTCCTGCAAAGCTGGAATTATTTACTGAAACAGCATGCTATACTCAGAAGTGGTTTCTATGCCAATACTTTTGCAATCCCTGTTCAATGTGTTTACAGGGAAATTGAAATGCCGGTTACGCTGGTTGATTACAGCGATAAGACCGCTAAACAGCAACAGAAGGCAATCAGAGACTATGAAAAAGCCGATCTGAAACAAGGATTTGACTTTACCAGTGCTCCGCTGATGCGCATCTTCCTGATGAAGCTGAGCGAAACTAAATATCAACTTTGCTGGACGTATCACCACATTTTAGTGGATGGATGGTCGATGTCGGTATTGATGGGAGAATTGTTGAAAGCCTATGAATTACTATTAGCAGGTAAACAATTGCCTTTACCAAGAGCTGACCGTTATGAAGACTATATCCGTTATATCGAAAGTCGTGATGCAGATAAAGGAGAAGATTACTGGCGCAATTATTTAGCGAATGTGAGTGAAGGTACTTTGCTGCCATTTATCAGTGCAAATACAGATCGTAATAAAGGAGGAATAGGCGCATACAGTACGCATCATCTGGTGCTGGATACTGAAACGACTTCCCGTTTATCGGGCTATGCACAGCGTCACCGGATCACAATGAATACGTTGGTACAAGGTGTCTGGGCTTATCTTTTATACAGATATACCGGCCGTACTGAAGTAACTTACGGGGTAACTGTATCAGGAAGACCGGACAATTTACCGGGTGTAGAACATGCAGTAGGGATGTATATCAATACGTTGCCGTTCCATGCCCGTATGGATGAATTACAGGCTGTGACCGCATGGCTGCAAACCATCCAGGGAGAGCAGCTGGAAAGTCGTGAATATCAGCATATGGCACTGAATGAAATTCAGCGCAGGGCAGGTATTCCGGGAGATCTTTTTGATAGTTTACTGGTTTACGAAAATTATCCAAGCAACCCGGTTACTGATCAGTCGCTAAGTTTACAGGTTGATCATGGAAGAAAAGAAGAACATACAAATTACCCGCTTAGTGTAGCTGTAATGGTTGCAGAAGAAATCACGGTGTATTTCAGTTATAATACGACATTGCTCGCTGAGGAGTATATGAAGGTGATTTCCGGGCATTTTGAACAAGCTATAACGGGTATGACCAGTGCGGATAACCTCCTGCTGAAAGACATCGAAATACTTTCTGCGGGTGAAAAACAGCAATTGATCCATACTTTCAACGATACTGCTGTAGCTTTCCCTGAAACCAATACCATTATCGATCAGTTCAATGCACAGGTAGCGCGTACACCAAATGCTCCTGCATTCATTACCGATCAGGTTACGATGACTTATCAGGAGCTGGATCAGCAGGCAGGCCGTCTGGCAAATTACCTGCGTGACCAGGGGGTTGGAGCAGAAACACTGGTTCCATTATGTCTGGAAAGATCTCCGGAAATGGTCATCAGTATTATGGCAATCCTCAAAGCAGGTGCAGCTTATGTACCGATTGATCCTGATTATCCACAAGACAGAATCCGTTTATGCTTGAAGATACTACTGTGCTGCTGTCATGATCAGCAGCAGTCAGGTTGCAGGTTCATTACCGGCAGAAGGGCTTCAGGTAATTCAGCCGGATGCAGAATGGGAACAGATCAATAAATATGACACGGTTATTAATATTCCATTAAATGCAGATAACCTGGCTTATGTGATTTATACTTCCGGTTCTACAGGTAAACCAAAAGGTGTGCTGATAGCACATAAAGGTGTGGTTAGTTTGGCTTTAAGTCAGAAAGATACGCTATGTCTAACTGAAGGAACCAGGTGTTTGCAGTTCGCTTCTTTTGGTTTTGATGCCTCCTGCTATGAAGTATTTAATACCCTGCTGAGCGGAGGAATCCTGATTTTACCACAAAAAGAAGACTTGCTTTCTGAGGATAGTTTTGGTGCTTTTGTTCAAAGACATGGCGTAGAGGTGGTTCTTTTACCGCCATCTTATCAGCATATTGTTAAAGACGTTTTAGGGCCAATTACTACGATCATATCGAGGGGAGGGGAAGCATTAAACAGGGAAGATGTACGTTATATTAGTGCGACGGGGGTACGCGTGCTTAATGCTTACGGCCCTACAGAAAACACGGTAGTGACTACGCTGACCGATCAGCCAATACGGGAAGATAATGTAGTGGTGATCGGTAAACCGATAGCCAATGTACAGACTTATATCAGGTCTGAAAACGGACAATTATGTCCGGTAGGTGTTGCCGGTGAACTCTGCGTGGGTGGTATTGGTGTTGCCCGTGGTTATCTGAACCGTCCGGAACTTACAGCCGAAAAATTCATTGCAGATCCTTATTCAGCTGAGCCTGGTGCGCGTTTATACCGTACAGGTGACCTTGCGCGCTTCCTGCCGGATGGTAATATCGAATATCTGGGACGTATTGATGACCAGGTAAAAGTTAGAGGATTCCGTATTGAACTGGGTGAAATTGAATCCGTACTGCAATTGTGCAGTTTGGTTAATGCAGCGGTTGTTGCCGTTAAGCCTGACCTGAATGGAAACAGCAGACTAATTGGTTATATTATTCCTGAGGGTGATTTTGACAAGGAAGCTATTATCGCTTACCTGAAAGAACAGCTGCCGGAATATATGGTGCCTGCTATCTTGTTGCCAATAGCAAAAATACCTTTAACTCCTAACGGGAAGGTCGATAGAAAAGCCCTTCCACAGCCGGATAATAATGCTTTAACAACGGGTAATTATGTCGCTCCGCGAAATACACTGGAAGAAAAACTTGCCTTCATCTGGCAGGATTTACTTTCTGTATCAAAAGTTGGGATATATGATGACTTTTTTGAGCTTGGCGGTCATTCACTGCTTGCTATGCGTGTTATTTCAGCATTGCGTAAGACATTACAGGCCGAGATCACGGTTAAAACCCTGTTTACACATAAAACAATAGCAGAATTAGCTGTCTATATCAGCGGGCAGGCTCCGCATACAGTCAGAACGGCTATTGAGAAAAAAACAAGACCTGAAAATATTCCGCTTTTCTTTTAATCAGGAGAGACTCTGGTTTATCGATCAGTTAGAAGGAAGTATTCATTATCATATTCCGGCTGCACTGAGATTGAAAGGGCAGCTCAACAAGGTAGCTCTGGAACAGGCTATCCGTCAGCTGATCAATCGTCATGAGGTATTGCGTACCGTGATGCTGGAAGAAGATGGGAAAGCCCGTCAGCATGTGCTTGCAGAGTATTTATGGCATTTACAGGTAACAGATCTTACGCATCAGCAACAGGATTCGCTGCATGATGATATCCGTGAACTGGTGATGAAACCATTTAACCTGGCTACAGATCATATGCTTCGTGCAAATCTGATCTTGCTGGATACAGAGGTTTCTGTATTGGTATTGACCATGCACCACATTGCTGCTGATGGCTGGTCAGTGAGTATCCTCGTTAACGAGCTTGCAGCCTGTTATGAAGCCTTTACGTCTGGTAAATTGCTTGAATTACCTGAACTGGCTATCCAGTATGCAGATTTTGCGATCTGGCAAAGAGAGCAGATGACCCCGGTAATACTGGATCAGCAGCTGACTTACTGGAAAAAACAATTGAGTGGTACAGAACCTCTTCAATTGCCGGCAGATTTTCAACGCCCGGCACTGCAGAGTAAAAATGCCGCCCGGTATGCTTTTGTGATTAAACCTGAAATACTGGAGCAGCTTCATTTGCTTTCACGTCAGCAGGATGCCACGTTATTTATGACTTTGCTGGCTGTTTTCAAAGTATTGCTGTCGCGTTACAGCGGACAAGAAGATATTTGTGTAGGTACTTCTATTGCGGGCAGGGTACAGCAGGAAACTGAAAACCTGATTGGATTCTTCGTGAATACGCTGGCTCTTCGCAGTCATACGGATATGAATGTTTCTTTCAAAACATTTATTCAGCAGGTCAGGGAAACTACATTGGATGCTTATGAAAATCAGGAGCTGCCATTTGAAAAAGTAGTGGAAGCAGTCGTGAAAGAAAGAGATCTGAGCCGTACGCCTTTATTCCAGGTGATGTTTGAATTGCATAACACGCCTGAAATGCCTGAATTGATTTTGGGAGAGGTCATCGTTGCGCAAGAAGACATTGATGCAGTTACTGCTCAGTTTGATATGACTGTAAATATGCTGGAAAGCAATGGGGAGTTAAATGGGTATATCACTTATTGTACTGATCTGTATAGCGAAGCTACGATTGAACGCTTAAGTGTACACTTCGAAACTTTACTGAATGCAGTTATTGCCTCTCCAGATAGTCTTTTAGGACAGTTTTCTATGCTGACGCTTGCAGAAGAGCAGCAATTGCTGAATGTGTTTAATGATACGGAAACGGTTTATCCGCATGAGCAAACAGCAATTGGTATTTTTGAAGCACAGGTTTTAAGGTATCCTTCATCACCGGCATTGGTTTTTGAAAACCAGATTTATACTTATCAGGAATTAGATGAACGTTCTAACCAGCTTGCAGGCTATCTGCGCAGCAAAGGGGTTGTAACTGACGTCTTAGTGCCGGTTTGTTTAGAACGTTCGGCAGAAATGGCCGTAGCGATTCTGGGGGTTCTGAAAGCAGGAGGTGCTTATGTTCCGGTTGATCCGGGATATCCGGAAGAAAGGATCAGCTTCATGCTCGAAGATACGAATGCTTCGGTTGTGGTGACTACGAGTGATTTGAAAACAAGTATCGGAGCTTTTGCTTCAATAGATGCAATTTTACTGGATACTGATGTGGAGGAGATTAACAAATGGGCAATTACCCCACCATTGAATCCTGCCGCACCTGGAGATCTGGCTTATGTGATTTATACTTCTGGTTCTACCGGAAAACCGAAAGGAGTAATGGTAGAACATGCAGGTATGCTGAATCACCTGTATGCTAAAATCAATGATTTACAATTAACAGCAGAAACAGTAGTTGCTTTTACTGCTTCTTATACATTTGATATTTCAGTATGGCAGCTGTTCTCCGCTTTGCTTTGCGGAGGTAAAACCGTGATCTATTCTTCAGAAAGAATCCTGGAACCAGCGATGCTGATTGATGCAGTAGAAACAGATGGAATTACCATTTTAGAGTTAGTTCCTTCTTATTTGAATGCTGTATTACAGGAGAATACCTTAGCTCACCTAAACCAATTGTCTTACTTGTTGGTGACAGGTGAAGCGGTAAGCCAGCCTTTACTGGCACAATGGTTTGCGCATCCGCACTATGGCCGTATCCCGGTTGTCAACGCTTACGGACCTACCGAAGCATCAGATGATATCTGTCATCACATCATGTATGAAACGCCTTCAAGAATCAGTGTTCCTGTGGGTAAACCGGTGCAGAATATGCGCATTTATGTGTTGTCTGCCGGTGACCAGCTTTGCCCTGTGGGTGTACCTGGCGAGATCTGTGTATCAGGAATCGGGGTGTCCAGAGGTTATCTGAACAGACCTGATCTGACTGCTTCGCGTTTTGTGGATACCCCATTTGAATCAAGCGGTAAGATGTACCGCACCGGAGATTTGGGCCGCTGGTTACCTGATGGAACGGTTGAATATCTTGGCCGTATCGATGACCAGGTTAAAATCCGTGGTTTCCGTATCGAGCTTGGAGAGATTGAAAACGTGTTACAGCAGAACGATGCGATCGTGCAGGCTGCGGTAATTGTGAAAACTGACGAGAGTGGAAACAAACGTTTGGTTGCCTATGTGGTAGCCGAAGGTGTTTTTGACCGGGAAGCAACAGTGAGCTGGCTTAAAAATCATTTACCGGAGTATATGGTTCCTGGTCTTTTTGTCGCGCTTGATGAGTTGCCGTTAACAGGTAATGGAAAAATAGACCGTAAAGGTTTACCTGATCCTGATATGGGTTCTTTACAGACCGGTACTTATACCGCTCCGCGTAACGAACAGGAAATTGTTCTGGCTGGAATCTGGCAAGACCTCCTGCATATTCCGAAAGTCGGGATCTATGATAACTTCTTTGAACTGGGCGGAGACTCGATTATTACGATTCAGGTAGTGAGCCGTGTACGTCGTGCCGGTTTCAGTCTGCATCCGCGTGATTTGTTTATTCATCAGACCATAGCTGGTTTATCTGCCTGTATGGCAGCAGAAGCGGCAAGTGCTTCATCCGGTGAACAGGGGCTGCTGGAAGGGGAGAGTGGTTTGTTACCAATTCAACAACATTATTTTGAATCCGGAAGCAAGGAGCTTTCTCATTATAACCAGAGCGTATTCCTGAGTATTGATAAAAGCATCACTTCATCCAGGTTAAATGAAATCATCGGTCAGCTGGTCGCTGCACATGATGCCCTGCGGTTCACCTATGAGTACACAGGAGAGGGTTGGAGACAGGTTTATGGTATGTCGGCCGGATCGCTTGAGATAAACGATCTGAGAAGCTTAAAATCGTCAGAACTGGCACAAACTATTGCCGCACATAATGACAGGTACCAGGCAAGTCTGGATATCCTGAAAGGGACACTTTTACGTGCCGTGCTCATCCTGACTCCGGATACCACACCACAAAACCGCTTATTGCTCGTGGTTCACCATCTTGCGGTAGATGGCGTCTCGTGGCGTATCCTGCTCGAAGACTTTGAGCAGTTGCTGACACAAAAAGCACTGCCACAATTTAAGACTGCTTCTTACCGTCAATGGCACCAGGCACTATTGAATTACAGCACGAAAAAAAACAGCGTGCAGCAACAGCGCGGATACTGGGAAAATGTGGTGGCATCGGCTAAGCCAATGCGTACGGTTCATACATGGCCGGGAACGATTACCGGTGCGGAAATAAAGCAGCATACCACGAAACTGGATGCCTTGCATACCCGCCAGTTATTGCAGGATGTACCCCGTGCATACCATACGGTAATCAATGATTTATTACTAACTGCACTAGCACAAACTTTAGCCTCATGGAATAAACATTCCACTATAGTGGTTGGTTTAGAAGGGCATGGCAGGGAAGACTTTATTCGGGTGTTGACATCAGCCGTACCGTTGGCTGTTCACCAGTTTATACCCCGTGATGCTGTCTGTTGTTCCGGGTGCAGATGCTGGTTTACAGCTGAAACATGTTAAAGAACAACTTCGCTTAGTTCCTGATAAGGGTCTGGGTTATGGAGTTTTAAAATATATAGATAAGGTTTATGCCTTGCAGGGAACCGATCCATGGGAAGTTGAGTTCAACTACCTCGGACAAATGGATAATATGGTTAAAGATGAGGACAGTTCACTGCTGTCAGGTGCTTCTGAATCTTCGGGTAAAGCCATGTCGGACAGTCATCCTGTCAGGGAGCTGTTGTCGGTAAACAGTGTGGTACAGGATGGAGAATTGCAGGTGAAATGGAGTTTTAGCAGCCGTCATTTTACGCCGGATGCCATCGCAGAAATGTCATCAGCCTACCTGGAGAATCTGGAAAATCTGATTGCACATTGTATCACCGTAGAGACTCCGGTATTCACTCCGTCAGACTATAATCTGGGTGAAGAAATCACTAACGAAGAGCTGGATGAATTCCTGGATGCAGACCATCATGGCGCACCGCGGAAATTGCAATTGGAAAGTATGTCGCGTCTGAGCGGTTTACAGGAAGGAATGCTTTTCCATAGTCTGTATGATGATCATGCAGGTGCCTATATTGAGCAGTTTACGACAGTCATGACAAATGTTGACCCAGAAATTTTTGCTAAAAGCTGGGATCAGCTGCTGCGTAACCACAGTATTCTGCGTAGCGCATTCTATTACGATGAATTTAAAATACCAGTACAATGTGTTTACCGTGATGTGAAAATACCAATGAATGTGGTGGATTGCAGCGGAATGAGCAAAGAAGAACAGGAGCAGTTTATTCATAATTATGAACAGGCTGACCGTTTAAATTCCTTTGATCTGACAGCTGCACCACTGATGCGTATTTACCTGATCCGTTTAGAAGAGAACCGTTACAGGTTATTCTGGACTTATCATCACGTGCTGCTGGATGGCTGGTCGCTTGCCGTATTGATGATAGAGCTGGTTCGGGTTTATGAGCAACTGATTACCGGAAAAACAGCCTTGTCAGTCTCTGAAGACCGTTATGAAGATTATATCCGGTATGTCGAACGTCAGGATAAGGAAGAAGCAACAGCCTACTGGAAGAAATATCTGAATGGTCTGGATGAGCCTGGCTTACTGCCTTTCATCAGTGTGACCGCAGACCGTACCAAAGGAATTGGGTTGTATAAAAATGAAAAGCTGCACTTTGACCGTGAAGCGACTGCCGAAATTACCCGTTATGTACAGCGTAACCATATTACCGTGAATACGTTAATGCAAGGGGTATGGGCTTACTTGTTATCCCGTTATACCGGAAATAAAGATGTGGTGTATGGGGTGATCGTTTCAGGCCGCCCTGATGATCTGGCTGGAGTAGAACAGCGGGTAGGTATGTATATCAATACTTTGCCGTTACGTGCTTCTACAGAAACCTTACAATCTGTTTCAGGCTGGTTACAAGAGATACAGGCCGATCAGATCAGCAGTCGTAACTATCAGTATACCACGTTAAATGATATCCGCAGATGGTCTGCGGTATCAGGAGAGTTATTTGATACTTTGCTGGTATTTGAGAATTATCCCGTAGATAAAGCACTGTCTTCAGAATCATGGAAGCTTGAAACAGAAGATGTGAGCATGAATGAACAGGGCAATTATCCGCTTGGTTTGATCATAGGAAGTGGTGAAGTAACCAACATTACTTTTAATTACAACAGTACGCTGCTGGATACAACCTATGCAGCAGCTATTGCCGGACATTTTAAAACGGCATTACTATACATTATTGCGCAAGAAAATGCCACGTTAAACGACGTTGAAATACTTTCAGAGGCCGAAAAATCTAAGTTGTTGAAAGGTTCGTCCGGTAATTCATTTGCTTATCCTTCGGATAAAACACTGACTGATATTTTTGAAGAACAGGTAATCAAATTGCCTTCGGCAACTGCGGTAATTTTTTGAAGATAGAAAGCTTACTTACACTTACAGTGAATTGGATGAGCTTTCCAATAAGCTGGCTCATCACCTGATCAGCATGGGGGCAAAACACGAGACGCTGATCCCGCTGTTTATAGAAAGATCTCCTGAAATGCTGGTAGGAATACTTGCTGTGATGAAGGCGGGGGCAGCTTATGTACCGATTCTTCCGGATTCTCCGGCAGAGCGGACCGCTTATATTCTTTCGGATATAGGAGCGAAAATGGTACTGAGCAGTTCAGTAAGTGCAGCGCTGTTGCCAGATACAGATTTACCGGTTATCTTATTGGATCACAGTGAATCAGTATGGTCTGAATATGCCTTAACGGCACCACGGGTTGAACGTTCGCCTGCTGATCTGGCTTATGTGATCTATACTTCCGGTTCAACAGGCCTGCCAAAAGGGGTACTGGTAGAACATGGCGGAGTAGTCAACCTGATAAGTTATCTGAGTGAGATCAATAGTATGGACAGCAGGGATAAAGTTCTGTTGTTCTTTAACTATAATTTTTTTGATGCTTCGGTAGAGCAGATCTTCCTTGCTTTATTCAATGGGGCAGCAGTTGTACAGCTGGATGAAGCTACACGTTTAGATCCGTCAGCACTTGAAAATCTGCTGGTTAATGAAAAAATCACCCAGATTGCTGCGAGTCCCGGATTCCTGGAGACCATGAATGCAGGTAGCTATGGAGGGCTTAAACGTGTCATTTCAGGTGGAGAATACTGTCGTGTTTCACTGGCTGAAAAATGGAAGCCCTATGTAGCGTTCTATAATCACTACGGGCCTACAGAAACTTCAATTGCAGCGATGAGGTATGAGTATCCGAAAAATGATGTACCGCATCAGGAGGGAGTGCCGATTGGCCGTCCTGTAGCCAATACGCGGGCTTATCTGTTAGATGAGCAATTGCGTCTGGTTCCTGCAGGAGTAGCAGGAGAGCTGTATATCGCCGGTGTACAGGTGACCCGGGGTTATCTTAATCTTCCGGAACAAACAGCAGTGAGTTTCATGGCAGACCCTTTTGCAGGCGGAGAACGCATGTATAAAACAGGAGATGTTTGCCGGTTACTGCCCGATGGTAACCTGACTTATGTTGGCCGTAATGACGATCAGGTGAAAATCCGCGGTTTCAGAATTGAACTGGGTGAGATCATTAATGCGCTGGAACAGAGTGGTCTGGTGGCTCAGGGAGTTGTACTGGCAAGACAGGATGATTATGGCAATAAACGCCTTGTTGGTTATGTCGTTCCTAAAAACGGGGCTTTTGATCAGGATGAAGTAATGGCGTTCCTGAAAAGCAGGTTGCCTGAGTACATGGTTCCGTCCATATGGGTTGTATTGGATCAGCTGCCGTTAACCAGCAATGGTAAAATCAACAAAAATGCACTGCCTGACCCTGATATGAATGCGATGGTAGCCAATGAATATGTTGCGCCACGAAATGAACTGGAACAAAGTCTGGCTGTGATCTGGCAGGAATTGCTTGGATTACCACAGGTTTGGCGTTTCATGATCACTTCTTTGAACTGGGCGGACACTCGTTGCAGGTGATGCGTATGATTTCGGCTATCCGTAAAGAAATGCAGGTAGAAGTGTCTGTAAAGACATTATTTGAACTCACAACGATCGATGCACTGGCCAAATATATCCATATTAACAATGATGACCTGGATGATGAAGATTCCACAACAATAGAATTATAAACCTAAGAACCCTTACCTCATAAAAAATATAATTATGCCCAATTTTAATTTAATTGATGTAGTAGAGCTGCTAAATAAAGCGAATAATGTCGGTATCAAGATTACTTTAGATGACGACAAGCTAAAAATTAAGATGCACAAAGATCAGGTGATAGATAGCAGTTTGATGGATGAATTGAAACTGAGGAAAGAACATCTGATTACTTATTTCAAAAAGCATAGCGCCGCCACGGTTATTGCTGATGAAAATAAGATTGTACCCTTTGAAAGGGGTACAATCAAACATATTCCACTTTCATCTGGGTCAGGAACGTCTCTGGTTCCTGGATCAGCTGGAAGGCAGTACGGCCTATCATCTCCAAACGGTATTAAGACTGAAAGGAAAGCTTGATCAGGGGGCACTGGAATTTGCACTGAACGGGATTGTCAACCGTCACGAAGTATTAAGAACCGTAATACTGGGAGAAGATGGAAAACCATATCAGCATATTCTGCCTGAAAACGGCTGGAAACTAACCATTATCGATGATCTGATCCACAAAAATAGTCCGGAAGCCTTGCGTGCAGGGATCAAAGAACTCACAGATGCACCGTTTAACCTGGCTGCTGACCATATGTTACGCGCTTATCTGCTAGTGCTTGGTGAAGAGGAATATGTGTTGCTGGTTACGATGCACCATATTGCCTCAGATGGCTGGTCTATGGGGATTATCGTGAATGAACTGATCGAATTTTATAATGCCAGTACCGAAAAAAGGCAGGCTGAACTGCCTGCGCTTGAAATACAATACGCAGATTACGCAGTATGGCAGCGGGAACTGGTTTCTCCGCAGGTAGAAAAATTCCACCTGGATTACTGGAAAAAGAAATTAAACGGGGTAGCTACTCTACTTTTACCTGCTGATTACCCACGTCCGGCAGTACAAAGCTCAAAAGGAGCAGTGAGTGAGTTCAGTTTTGGCTTAGCACTGTCAGAAAAACTGCAAACGCTGGCACGCAGTCATGATGCGACTTTGTTTATGACCTTGCTGACCGCATTTAAAGTCTTGTTATACCGTTATACTGGTCAGGATGATATCTGTGTAGGTACGCCTACAGCGGGGAGGACACAGCAGGAATTAGAAGGCTTAGTTGGTTTTTTCGTCAATACACTGGCATTGCGCAGTGATCTGGGCGAAAATCCTTCGTTTGAGGCTTTATTGAAACAGGTAAAAGATACCACGCTGAATGCTTATCAGCATCAGGACCTTCCATTAGAAAAGATCGTGGAAGCGGTTGTCAAAGAGCGTGATCTGAGCCGTAATCCATTGTTCCAGGTATGTTTCACTTTGGTGAATACCTCTGGTGGCGGCGATTTGAAACTCCAGGATGTGGAACTTTCTGCAGAACCAATGGAGCTGACTAAAATACAGTTCGATTTTACGCTTACACTCAGGGAAACTGAAGAAGGCCTTTCGGGAGCGGTTGAATACAGTACTGATCTTTACCGGGAAGAAACGATTTCCCGTATGGTCAGTCATTTGGAGCTGTTATTGCAGGGAATAGTGGCTAATCCTGGCACCAGGATCTGCGATCTGGAAATGCTGAGTACAACGGAAGAACAGTTGCTGCTTTCTTTTAATGAAACAGCTGTTGATTATGAGCTTGAACCTGGGACTACTTTGCTGGATGCCTTTGCGATACAGGTTGAATATGCACCTGATGCGATTGCAATCGTGTTTGAAGAGCAGTCTCTGAGTTATAAAGAATTAGATGAGCGGGCTAACCAGCTTGCACATTATCTGACTATTAAAGGGGTGACCACAGAGACCCTTGTTCCTATCTGTTTAGGCAGGTCTCTGGAAATGATTATAGGGATTTTCGGGGTTCTGAAAGCAGGAGCGGCCTATGTACCTATCGATCCGGACTATCCCGCATCAAGAATCAGTTATATTTTGGAGGATACTGCAGCCAGCGTCATTATTACGGATGGGAACAGTAAACCAAAATTACCAGAGCTGGCAGATCACATTGAAGTGATTGCGCTGGATGAAGAATGGCATGAAATAGGTGCACATGCGAAAGGACCGGTTGGTACCTCGCTGACAGACGAAAACCTGGCTTATGTGATCTATACTTCTGGTTCGACCGGGAAACCAAAAGGTGTGCTGATTGAGCATAACGGGGTAGTTAACCTGGCTATGAGTCAGCGAAATGCACTGCGTTTAACCCACGGAACAAGATTCCTGCAGTTTGCTTCTTTTGGTTTCGATGCTTCCTGCTATGAAGTATTTAATACTTTGTTGAGTGGCGGGGTACTGGTATTGCCCAAAAAAGAAGATCTGCTGTCAGCTGAAAGTTTTGGCGTGATGGTCAAAAGGCATCAGGTCGAGGTAGTTACGTTACCACCTTCTTATCAGCACCTGGTTAAAGATGTACTGGGACCGGTTACCACCGTGGTATCCGCCGGAGAGCCATTAAACCGTGAAGATGCCCGTTATATTAAAGCTAAAGGAGTTCGTGTGATTAATGCATACGGGCCTACAGAAAATACAGTTTGTACCAGTTTGACGGACGAACCAATATTAGCAAATAATACAGTTGTTATTGGTAACCCGATAGAAAATGTACAGGTTTATATTCAGAGTGAGCAGGGGAGATTGTGCCCTGTAGGGGTTGCAGGAGAGTTATGTGTGGGTGGCCCGGGTGTAGCCCGTGGTTATCTGAACCGCCCTGAGCTTACTGCTGAGAAATTTATCCCGGATACTTATATCCCTAAACCGGGGGCACGTTTATACCGTACAGGTGACCTTGCCCGCTGGTGCCTGATGGTAATATTGAATATCTGGGCCGTATTGATGACCAGGTGAAAATCAGAGGTTTCCGTATTGAGCCCGGTGAGATTGAAGCAGAATTGCAATTGTGTGAGCTGGTTAATGCAGCTGTTATTGCTGTAAAGTCAGATCAGAATGGAAATAACAGGCTGATTGGTTATGTCATCCCT
The DNA here is from genome assembly GCF_053890575.1 of Pedobacter sp. NJ-S-72. Lineage (NCBI taxonomy): Bacteria > Pseudomonadati > Bacteroidota > Sphingobacteriia > Sphingobacteriales > Sphingobacteriaceae > Pedobacter > Pedobacter sp. NJ-S-72. Next base: position 527,560 of record NZ_CM132681.1, read on the forward strand.
GAAGGTGCTTTTGACAGAGAAGGAATTGTGGCTTATCTGAAAGATAAATTGCCGGATTATATGATTCCTTCTATCTTGCTTCCGATAGAAAATATCCCACTTACCCCTAATGGTAAAATTGACAGGAAAGCCCTGCCTGAGCCTGGAGATGTAATTGTTTCTGCGAGTGATTATGTTGCTCCGCGTAACCCGATGGAGCAGACTTTAACTGCAATCTGGCAGGATTTATTAGGAGTATCAAAAGTTGGTATTCACGATAATTTCTTTGAACTGGGTGGTGATTCTATTGTGACTATACAGGTTGTAAGCAGATCAAAACGTGCTGGTTATGATCTTCATCCAAAGGATTTGTTTATTTACCAGACTGTAGAGAAACTATCTGCATTATTGCTGGCCAGAAAGAGTAATGAGGTTACTGCAGAGCAGGGACATCTGGTTGGAACAGCAGGTTTATTACCGATTCAGCAATGGTTTTTTGAGGCGCCCGGGCCAAATCCGTCGCACTTCAATCAGCAGGTATTATTGAGCATTGATAAAGATACTGAGCCTGCAACCCTGGTTGCAGCAGTTGAGCAACTGGTAACTTACCATGATGCCTTGCGCTTTGCCTATAAAGCCGGAGTACATGGCTGGGAGCAGCACTATGGTCAGCCTGCCGGTGCCCTGAAAATTTTTGATCTTCAGAAATTACCATCCCATCAATTGCCTGAAGAGATAGAAGCGATTTGCGATCAGACTCAGCGCAGTCTGGATATTGAACAGGGAATACTTTTTAGTGCGGTATTAATCCTGACGCCTGAAACAGATGCGTATCACCTTTTATTTGTTGGTCATCACCTTGCTGTGGACGGTGTATCGTGGCGTATTTTAATGGAAGATATGGGTTTGCTGATTGCACATCCTGATCAGCAGGCAACTATTGTTTTAGGACATAAAAGCAGCTCTTATCGCCAGTGGCATAGCGCATTGGTTAGTTATGGCCAGCGTCGCCGTCTACTGGATCAGCAAGGTTACTGGGAAAAGGTTACGGCTGCATTCCATCCGCTGAAAACTGAAAAAGAAGAAAAAGGAATAGTTACAATCGCAGATACAGTTAACCATATCTCCAAACTGGATAATGAAACTACCCGCAGGTTATTACAAGATGCAAACCGGGCTTATCATACCGAAATCAATGATCTTTTACTCAGTGCACTGGCGCTTACTTTAGCAGAGTGGAATGGTCATGGTCAGGTTTCTATAGGATTGGAAGGGCATGGCCGTGAGGATATTTTAAAAGATATAGATACCAGCCGTACGGTAGGATGGTTTACCAGTCTTTTTTTTCCCGGTATTGCTGGAAGTGAAAGAGAATCAGGATGCAGCTTCGCTGTTAAAAGCCGTTAAAGAGCAGTTGCGTCAGGTTCCTGATAAGGGAATTGGTTATGGCGTATTGAAATACATTAATAAAATAGCCACTTTGCAGGGAGCAGAGCCATGGGATATTGTCTTCAACTATTTAGGACAGATGGATAACCTGGGCAATGCAGAAGAAGCATTGGACGATGCGATCGAAAATACCGGAACTGCGATTGATGAGGCTTATCCGGTAAGAACGAATTTGTCTGTCAACAGTGTGATCCAGGGAGGGGTACTGCTGGTTACCTGGACTTATAGCAATAAACATTTTACAGCGGAAGGAATTGAAAAGTTGTCAGCTGTGTATATGTCTCATCTGGAAAGCCTTATTGAGCATTGTGTTAGCCAGATACACGTTTCTTATACGCCTGCGGATTACAACCTTAGCGGTCAGGTGACCAGCGAAGAACTGGATGCTTTTCTGGAAGAAGATTTTAATGGAATGCCGCGCAGAACGCAACTGGAAAGTATGTACCGGTTAAGCAGTTTACAGGAAGGTATGTTGTTCCATAGTATCTATGACGGTCAGGCAAGTGCTTATGTAGAGCAGTTTACAGGTGAGCTGACGGGGCTGGATGTGCCGGTGTTTTTGCAAAGCTGGCAATTTCTGTTAACTCATCACAGTATTTTGAGAAGTGGATTTTATTATGATGTGTTTTCAGTTCCGGTACAATGTGTGTACCATGAGGTTGAATTGCCGGTGACCATGCTGGATTATCGTCATTTGGATGAAGCTGCACAGCTACTGGCGATTCAGGAGTTTGAAGCGAATGCTAAACTGGATGGATTTGATTTTACAGTAGCTCCGTTAATGCGGATTACGCTGACACGTCTGGATGATAACCGTTACCGTTTACTCTGGAATTTCCACCATATGCTTTTGGACGGATGGTCTTCGCCGGTATTGCTTGAAAAGCTCTCTGCTTGCTTATGAGGCACTTATAGCTGGTAACCCATTGCCGGTAATGGCTAAAGATAATTACGAAGATTATATCCGTTATACGGAGCGTCGTGATAAAGAAGAGGAAGAATTGTACTGGCGCGGTTATCTGAAAGGGATCAGCGAAGGATGTTTGCTTCCGTTTGTCAGTACAACTGTCAACCGGAATAAAGGGATCGGTGAGTACCGTCAAAAGCATTTAAGCTTAAATACTGCTTTCTCTGCACAGCTTTCCCGTTTTGCACAAAGACACCGTGTTACAGTGAATACGCTGATGCAGGGGGTGTGGGCTTATTTATTGTACCGTTATACAGGTCGTCCGGATATAGTTTACGGGGTTACAGTATCTGGTCGTCCGGAAGATTTGCCGGGAGTAGAACGTGCGGTAGGGATGTATATCAATACTTTGCCTTTATATACCCAGGTAGACGGTTCTGCGGGCATTGTACAATGGTTGCAGGAGTTGCAGATCAGCCAGCTGCAAAGCAGAGAGAGAGTATCAGCATACACCTTTGAATATTACGCAGAAATGGGCAATGGCAGAGGGTGATCTTTTTGATAGTATCCTGGTGTTTGAGAATTATCCGGCCAGTAAAGTGGTTTCAGAATCTCAGGACAATGTCGAACTGCAAAATGTAGAGATGCGTGAGCAGACCAATTATCCGCTCAGTCTGATTGTTTCTTCTGGTGCAGTGATTAATGTGGTCCTGAGCTATAACAGTACCTTATTGGAAGATACTTACGCAGCTGCTATTGCTGCACATGTAGAACAGGTATTGAGACAATTGCTGGTACATGAAACAGGTACGCTGGCCGATATTGAATTGCTGACCAGCGCAGAGCAGGAGCTATTGCTGAAAACGTTCAACAATACAGAGACTGCTTATCCGCATGAACAAACAGCAATCGGTATTTTTGAAGCACAGGTTTTAAGGTATCCTGCATCACCGGCATTGGTTTTTGAAAACCAGGTTTATACTTATCAGGGAATTAGATGAACGTTCTAATCAGCTTGCAGGCTATCTGCGCAGCAAAGGGGTTGTAACTGATGTCTTAGTGCCGGTTTGTTTAGAACGTTCGGCAGAAATGGCCGTAGCGATTCTGGGGGTTCTGAAAGCAGGAGGTGCTTATGTTCCGGTTGATCCGGGATATCCGGAAGAAAGAATCAGCTTCATGCTTGAAGATACGAATGCTTCGGTTGTGGTGACTACGAGTAATTTGAAAACAAGTATCGGAGCTTTTGCTTCAATAGATGCAATTTTACTGGATACTGATGTGGAGGAGATTAACAAATGGGCAATTACCTCACCATTGAATCCTGCCGCACCTGGAGATCTGGCTTATGTGATTTATACTTCTGGTTCTACCGGAAAACCGAAAGGAGTAATGGTAGAACATGCAGGTATGCTGAATCACCTGTATGCTAAAATCAATGATTTACAATTAACAGCAGAAACGGTAGTTGCCTTTACTGCTTCTTATACATTTGATATTTCAGTATGGCAGCTGTTCTCCGCTTTGCTTTGCGGAGGTAAAACCGTGATCTATTCTTCAGAAAGAATCCTGGAACCAGCGATGCTGATTGATGCAGTAGAAACAGATGGAATTACCATTTTAGAGTTAGTTCCTTCTTATTTGAATGCTGTATTACAGGAGAATACCTTAGCTCACCTAAACCAATTGTCTTACTTGTTGGTGACAGGTGAAGCGGTAAGCCAGCCTTTACTGGCACAATGGTTTGCGCATCCGCACTATGGCCGTATCCCGGTTGTCAACGCTTACGGACCTACCGAAGCATCAGATGATATCTGTCATCACATCATGTATGAAACGCCTTCAAGAATCAGTGTTCCTGTGGGTAAACCGGTGCAGAATATGCGCATTTATGTGTTGTCTGCCGGTGACCAGCTTTGCCCTGTGGGTGTACCTGGCGAGATCTGTGTATCAGGAATCGGGGTGTCCAGAGGTTATCTGAACAGACCTGATTGACTGCTTCGCGTTTTGTGGATACCCCATTTGAATCAAGCGGTAAGATGTACCGCACCGGAGATTTGGGCCGCTGGTTACCTGATGGAACGGTTGAATATCTTGGCCGTATCGATGACCAGGTTAAAATCCGTGGTTTCCGTATCGAGCTTGGAGAGATTGAAAACGTGTTACAGCAGAACGATGCGATTGTGCAGGCTGCGGTAATTGTGAAAACTGACGAGAGTGGAAACAAACGTTTGGTTGCCTATGTGGTAGCCGAAGGTGTTTTTGACCGGGAAGCAACAGTGAGCTGGCTTAAAAATCATTTACCGGAGTATATGGTTCCTGGTCTTTTTGTCGCGCTTGATGAGTTGCCGTTAACAGGTAATGGAAAAATAGACCGTAAAGGTTTACCTGATCCTGATATGGGTTCTTTACAGACTGGTACTTATACCGCTCCGCGTAACGAACAGGAAGCTATACTGGCTGAAATCTGGCAGGACCTCCTGCATATTCCGAAAGTCGGGATCTATGATAACTTCTTTGAATTGGGTGGAGACTCGATTATTACGATTCAGGTAGTGAGCCGTGCGCGTCGTGCCGGTTTCAGTCTGCATCCTCGTGATTTGTTTGTACATCAGACGATTGCAGGATTATCAGTTTGTCTGTCAACTGAAGCAGAGAGCGGGGCATCCGGTGAACAAGGTTTATTGGAGGGAGAGAGTGGTTTACTGCCTATTCAACAGCATTATTTTGAATCGGGCGCTACCGAAATTTCTCATTACAATCAGGATATACTGCTTTCTATTGATAAAAGTGTGTCAACAGAGACTGTGTCTGCTGCTATCAGTCAGTTAGTTGCAGCACATGATGTATTGCGCTTTACTTATGAGCAAACAGCAGAAGGCTGGAAACAGGCTTATGGCAATTATACAGGGGGACTTGAAATCAGCGATTTGCGTCATGTATCATCCCAGGAGCTGCCAGCTATGATCGCTTTAAACAATGAGCAGTATCAAAGCAGTCTGGATCTGACTGCGGGTGTTGTTTTGCGTACTGTATTGCTGTTAACTCCTGATACCGAATTAAAAAACCGCTTATTACTCATTGTACACCACCTTGCTGTAGATGTGGTTTCGTGGCGTATCCTGCTCGAAGATCTGGAATTACTGTTGTCAAAAGAATCACTTCCACCTTATAAAACTGCTTCTTACCGTCAATGGTATCAGTCGCTGGAAAGCTATAGCCGACGCAAAGCTGTACAGCATCAGCGTCGTTACTGGGAAACAGCAGTCGCAGCGGCTAAACCAATGCGTAAAGTTCATGCCTGGTCAGGAACATTAACCATTGCAGACATTGAGCAGCATACCGCTGTTCTGGATGCTGCGCTTACCCGCCAGTTACTGCAGGATGTACCGCGTGCTTATCATACCGTAATTAATGACGTATTGTTAACTGCACTGGCATTGACTTTAGCTAAATGGAGCGATCATGCGCAGGTGGTTATTGGTCTGGATCATGGCAGGGAAGACTTTATTCCGGGTGTTGATATCAGCCGTACCGTTGGCTGGTTTACCAGCCTGTACCCGGTTATGCTGTCTGTTGCTCCTGATGCTGATTATGGTGCACAATTGAAACATGTTAAAGAACAACTTCGTCAGATACCAGATAAAGGTCTGGGATATGGTGTTTTAAGATATATAGATAAAGCTGATGCTTTACAGGGGGGGGACCCATGGGAAGTCGAATTCAACTATCTGGGCCAGCTGGATAACCTGGTTCAGGAAGAAGGAAATACACTTTTATCGGGTGCTGCTGAAGCTACCGGCCGTTCGACCGCCGAGAGTCATCCGGTTAGAGAATTACTGTCGGTTAACAGTTTTATACAGGGTGGGGAACTGCGGATGAACTGGAGTTTCAGCAACCGTCATTTCACACCGGATGCGCTGACAGAAATAGCTGCATCGTACCTTGAAAATCTGGAAAACCTGATTAAGCATGCAGTCACTGTAGAGGTTCCCTGTGTCTACGCCTTCGGATTATAACCTGGGCGAAGAGATCACGAATGAAGAACTGGACAAATTCCTGGATGCTGATTATAATGGTTCGCCGCGTCGTTTGCAAGTGGAAAGCATGGCACGCTTAAGTGGTCTGCAAGAAGGAATGTTATTTCATAGTATCTACGACGAGCAGGCAGGAGCTTATAGTAAACAATTTTCTTCTGAACTGATAAGGCCGAACATTGATGCATTCGTGCAAAGCTGGTATGGGATCTTAAAGCGTCACAGTATCCTGCGCAGCGGATTCTATTACAATGAATTCAAAATACCTGTGCAATGTGTGTATCATGAGGTGAAAATACCAGTGGAAATACTGGATTGCAGTCAGCTGAACAAAGCCGGACAAGAACAATATATTCGTGATTACGAAGAGGCAGATCTTAAAAAAGGCTTTGATTTTACGGCAGCTCCGTTAATGCGCATTTGTTTTATCAAACTGGATAACGAGCGTTATTACATGTTTATGGAGTCATCACCATGTGTTGCTGGATGGCTGGTCTATGCCAATTGTCATGCAGGAACTGCTGACGAATTACGAAAACCTGGTTAGTGGAAAACCAATGCCTGTGCTTCCGCCGGATCGTTACGAAGATTATATCCGTTATATGGAGCGTCAGGACAAAGAAGAGGCAACTGATTACTGGCGTAAATATCTGGATGGGCTGGATGAAGCTAGTTTACTGCCTTTTATCTCTAACTCAGCAGACCGCACAAAAAGCCATGGAGGATTCGGTGAAGAAGTCTTCCGGCTGGATGCTGAATTTACAGCACGCTTAACGCGTTATGCACAGCAGAACCGTGTCACTATCAATACGCTGATGCAGGGTGTCTGGTCTTATCTGTTGTACAGTTATACAGGCAGAAAAGATGTGGCATTCGGAATTGTTGTCTCCGGGCGTCCTGAGAATCTTGCAGGTGTGGAAAATGCTGTGGGTATGTATATCAACACTTTACCATTACATGGAAAGATAGATTTAGCACAGGATTTTGCCGCAGGATTACAACAGATCCAGACAGAGCAGCTAGAAAGCAGGGCTTACCAGTACAATAGTCTGAGTGAAATACAACGTCTTTCGGGTATAACAGGAGATTTGTTTGATACACTGATGGTTTTTGAAAATTACCCGGTAAGTGAAACGCTTAATGCACAGCCCTGGAAATTAAGGATGGAAAACACATCCTCCGAAGAGCATACCAATTATCCGTTAAGTGTGGTTATCATGGCTGGAAAACAAATAGATGTCCATTTCAGTCATAATAGCCTGATTGAACATCATTATGTAAAAGCAATAGCACATCATTTCAAAACTGTTCTGGAGCAGATTTCCTCATCGGTTAAATCTCTGAAATTTGGAGAGCTGAATTTACTGACTAAAGCAGAAGAGCAACAGATTCTAGTTGATTTTAATGCGAAAAACATCTCTCTTTTACCATCTGAGAATGTTATTGAACTATTTTCGGGAGCTGCGGCAGCACAAATAAACCGTCCTGCGGTTATCTCAGGAGTTGATTCATTAAGTTATCGCGAATTGAATGAGCAGTCTTCAGGTTTTGCGCATTATCTGCGTAAAAAGGGGGTCACTAAAGGTACTCTGGTACCGGTTTGTCTGGAAAGATCAGCTGGTATGATCATTACCATGATGGCTGTGATGAAGGCAGGAGGCGCGTATGTTCCTATCGATCCGGGTTATCCGGTAGACCGGATTCAATATATGCTTGCTGATACGGGAGCCACTTTATTGATCTGTAACGCTAAAATAGCTGCTGATTTAGGTACTGTTGAAGGTCTTGAACTGATTAATCCTGAGCATTTAACTGAAGAACTTAAACAGTATCCTGTAACAGCTCCGTTGATTCATATTGATCTGGAAGATCTGGTTTATGTAATTTATACCTCTGGTTCTACAGGTCAGCCTAAAGGTGTACAAATTACGCATGCCGGGCTCTCCAACCTGATTAACTAACTGGCACCATGAACGTTATCACCTGACCAGAGATAGTAAAACTACTACAGCGGCAGGAGTTGGTTTTGATGCTTTTGGATGGGAAGTCTGGCCAACATTAAGTACTGGAGCAATTCTGTATGTAATTGATGATGAACAAAGGTTGTCGCCATCAGGTCTTGCTGATTATTATATGGAGCAGGGGATCACACACAGTTTCCTTTCTACGATCCTGATTCCTGAGTTTGTTGAAGCGAGCAGAAACCGCGTGTCAGCATTGAAATACCTGCTTGCAGGAGGAGATAAACTGGCTGCTGTCAATCTGGATGGCTTAATTTATAAAATTATTAATAACTACGGCCCGACAGAAAATAGTGTGGTTACGACCAGTTATGAACTTTCGGCCGGATACAGTGAAACTGCACCTCCGATTGGTATCCCGGTAAGTCATACCCAGGTTTATATTCTGAATGCAGAAAACAGGATTAGCCCGGTAGGTGTGCCTGGTGAACTCTGTATCAGTGGAGCGGGGCTCGCAACCGGTTATCTGAACAGGGAGTCACTGACTGCGGAGAAATTTGTATCAAACCCTTTTAGTCCAAATTATGGAGGCCGTATGTACCGGAGCGGGGATCTTGCGCGCTGGTTACCTGATGGCAATATTGAATATCTTGGCCGTATCGATGATCAGGTTAAAATCCGCGGTTACCGTATTGAGTTAGGTGAGATAGAAAATGTATTACAGCAAAATGCTGAGGTGAAACATGCGGTGGTGCTGGTTAAATCTGATGAGCGTGGTCATAAACAACTGGTTGGTTATATTGTACCGGAAGGTTCATTTGACAAAGGGGTGCTGATCGCTTACCTGAAAGACCGTTTACCGGATTATATGGTTCCTGCATTATGGGTATCTCTTGAGCAGCTGCCATTAACCAGCAATGGTAAGGTAGACAAGAAAATGTTACCTGAGCCGGATATCAGTACTTTGCTAACCAATAGTTATGAGTCGCCGCGTACTGCGGCAGAACAGGCTCTGGTAGAAATCTGGCAGGATCTGCTTCGTCTGGAGCAGGTTGGTATCCATGACAACTTCTTTGAATTAGGTGGAGACTCCATCATTACTATTCAGGCGGTGAGCAGGGCGAAAAGAGCTGGTTATGAATTCCAGCCGAAAGACTTATTTGCACATCAGACTATAGCTGGATTATCTAAATTATTACAGGAAAGAGCAAATGTAGTTTCTTATGCTGAGGAGGGTTACCTTACGGGGATGAGTGGGTTATTACCTATTCAGCAATGGTATTTTGATTTGGAAACGCCTTCAGTATCACACTTTAATCAGCATGTGCTTTTAACAGTTTCGAAAAATATAGATCCTGCTGTAATCTCTGATGCTGTATTGCAACTGGCTAATTATCATGATGCTTTAAGATTTACTTATACTAAAAAGGAAGATAAGTGGGAGCAGACATACGGTATCTATACCGGAGCATTGGAAACTGTAGACCTGGGCGAACTGACCACAGCTGACGTACCTGCCACGATCAAACAATTTGGTCAGCAGGCACAATGCAGCCTGGATATTGAACAGGGAATCATCTTCCGGAGCCTGTTGTTTTTAACGCCGGAAGAAGATCAGGATAACCGTTTATTAATGGTTGTTCATCACCTTGCAGTAGACGGTGTTTCGTGGAGAATTTTGCTGGATGACCTTGCACTGCTGATCAGTCAGCCAGGTAAAAATGCAATAGCTGTGCTGGGGCATAAAAGTGCTTCGTACCGTCAATGGTATAACGCACTGGAAGGATATGGACAGACTATTTCCAAACAGCATGTTTACTGGACGGATGTGGTGAAGCATTATGTGGCATTGCCTGAAGACCACAACTATACAGCGCGTTTGACATTTGCAGATATGGGTACAAAAGTGACCAGATTGAATAGTGCAGATACACAGCGTTTATTACAGGAAGTGCCGCAGGCTTATCATACAGAAATCAATGATGTGCTTTTATGTACTGGTACTGGCATTATCGCAGTGGAGCGGTATTTCACGGATTTCCATTGGACTGGAAGGACATGGACGTGAAGATATTATGGCCGGTATTGATACCAGCCGTACCGTAGGCTGGTTCACGAATCTTTATCCGGTATCTCTGGAAACAGAAGCTGGCAGGGATAACGGTTATGCGTTGAGATCAATTAAAGAACAATTAAGAAAAATCCCGGCAAAAGGAATAGGTTATGGGGTATTGAAATACATAGAGAAATTGGCTGCTTTGCAACAGGATGGGGCATGGAATGTCATATTCAACTATCTTGGACAGCTGGATAATATGGTCAGTGAGCAGGGAGAAATAGGAATGGCTAATGAACGGGCTGGTGAAAGTGTTGCAGCTGATTATCCTTTCACGGATAAGTTATCAGTAAATACCATGATTCAGGGTGGAGAGCTGTTGATTGACTGGAGTTATAGTGTCAAACATTATGATGAGGCAAATATTGATGATTTAGCCAGCTTGTATATGGAGCATTTGCAAAACCTGATCAGCCATTGTGCGGAACAGGCTTCACCGGCATTTACTCCGTTTGATTATGGTCTGAATGGTTTGGTGACTGTAAATGAGCTGGACAGGTTCCTGGACGAAGATTATCAGGGTGCGCCAAGAAGGGCACAGCTGGAAAGCATTTATCGTTTAGGTGGTTTACAGGAAGGAATGTTGTTCCATGAGCTGTACAATGAGCAAGGTGCGTTTACAGAGCAGCTTTCCTGCGATCTGATGAGCTTACAAACGGATAAATTCATTCAGTGCTGGGAAATGCTGATTAAACAGCATAGCATTTTAAGAACAGGTTTCCATCATGATGTATTCTCTATACCAGTGCAATGCGTTTATAAAGAGGTATCGCTTTCGGTAACGCTGCAGGATTATCGCGGTATGAGTGTACAGGAGCAGGAACTGGCTATGAAGGCTTATGAAGATGCAGACCGGAGTAGAGGATTTGATCTGAAAGCAGCACCATTGATGCGGATCTGTCTGATTCAGCTTTCAGATGCTCAATACAAAATGTTGTGGAGCTTCCATCATATTCTGCTGGATGGATGGTCAGTACCGGTACTGTTAGCGGAGTTATTTGATAATTATGAACAGCTGGAAGCTGGTAAACCCGTAGAAGAACAGCCAGCAGATCGTTATGAAGACTATATCCGCTTTATCGAAAAGCAGGATAAAGATCAAACAGCAGCTTACTGGCGTAACTATCTGGCATCAGTTGAAGAAGGATGTTTGCTTCCTTTTGTCAGCGCAACAGCTGACCGTACCCGTGGTATTGGGATGAAAGAAAGTATCATCCCGTTTGATGCGGTAATGACCGAACAGATTTCAAACTATGCGAAACAACAGCATTTAACAGTTAACTCACTGATGCAGGGAGTCTGGTCTTATCTTTTATACAGATATACCGGGCGTGCTGATGTTGTTTATGGTGTTACCGTGTCAGGTCGTCCTGAAGATCTGGCAGGCAGGTATTGAAAGAAAAGTAGGAATGTATATCAATACATTACCTCTGTATATTCATGTGGATCAATCCGTTGATATCAGTACCTGGTTACAGCAAATACAGCAGGGACAGCTGGAAAGCAGGGAGTATCAATATACTACCCTGAATGATATTCAACGTTTGACAAGTATCAAAGGCGATCTTTTTGATACTTCTATTGTTTTTCAGAATTACCCTGTGAGCGAATCTGATCTGCAAAAAGGCGGAGAACTTGAAGTCAGTGATATTGTTGTACATCCGCAGACCAATTACCCGCTGACCATTAATGTGATCACAGGCAGAGAAATTACCCTGCTGTTTGTTCATAATGATGTGTTGCTGGATACACAGGCAGTGGAAATGATGATGGGTCATTTCAAACAAGTGCTCTTGCAACTGGTAGACAAAGGCGTGAAAACCTGGAAAGATGTCGAATTGATAACAGCTGAGGAGCAGGAGCAGTTGCTGGTCACTTTTAACAATAAAGTTGTTGTTGCTTATCCTGATGCACAGACATTGGTTGATCTGTTATTACAACAGGCCGTTCTTACGCCTGATGCTCCGGCAATTGTGTTTGAAGATACCACCTGGTCTTATCGCAAACTGGATGAGGCTTCCGGGAAACTGGCTAATTACCTGCGCAGTAAAGGCGTGAAAGCCGATACACTGGTTCCGATTTTCCTGGAAAGATCTGCTGAAATGGTTGTGGCTATTTTGGGTGTGATGAAAGCAGGAGGTGCTTATGTACCATTGGATACCACTTACCCGGCAGAAAGGATCAGTTATATCTTGGGGGATACTACAGCTTCAATCGTGATCACTACGGGAGATATCAGCGATCGGATCTATACAGTATCTGATGTACCATTGGTATTGCTTGATCAGGATATTGCTATAATTAACAGGTATCCATCTGCTATCGAAGCAGGAGCAATAAAACCCGGGGATCTGGCCTATGTAATTTATACTTCCGGTTCTACCGGACAGCCAAAAGGGGTAATGGTAGAACATGCAGGAATGCTGAACCATCTTTATTCAAAAGTGAATGACCTGCATCTGGATGCAGAGAGTGTGGTTGCTTTTACAGCTTCATATACCTTTGATATCTCTGTATGGCAGATCTTCTCGGCATTGTTAAGTGGAGGACATACCATTATTTATCCTTCACAACTGCTGTTACAGCCAGTAGCTCTATTGGAAAAAGTAGACGAAAACGGGGTAACCATTTTAGAACTGGTTCCTTCTTATCTGACTGCTGTGCTGCGTGAAGAGCTGACAACCAAACTGGAGAAACTGCAATATCTGCTGGTAACCGGAGAAGCGGTTAGTCAGCCGCTACTTGCTCAATGGTTCGGACATCCTGATTTTGGCCGTATCCCGGTAGTCAATGCTTATGGGCCTACGGAGGCTTCGGATGATATCTGTCACTATGTGATGTATGAAACTCCTGAGCAGATTAATATACCGCTGGGCAGTCCGATACAGAATTTACAGGTGTATGTACTGAACAATGAGCTGAATCTTTGTCCGGTTGGTGTGATTGGTGAAATCTGCGTAGCAGGTATAGGGGTTTCCAGAGGGTATTTAAACCGTCCTGATCTGACTGCTGCGAAGTTTATTTCTAATCCGTTCAGTGCAGCAGGTAAAATGTACCGCACGGGAGATCTTGGCCGCTGGCTGCCGGATGGAAATATCGAATATTTTGGCCGTATGGATGACCAGGTTAAAGTTCGCGGATTCCGTATCGAGCTTGGGGAGATTGAAAATGTATTGCAGCAATACGAAGAGATCAATCAGGCAGTTGTTCTGGTTAAAGATGATGCCAACGGGAATAAACGCCTGGTAGCTTATCTGACTACGAATACGGCTTACGATAAAGAATCAATGCAGAACTGGTTAAAAGGAGTTTTACCTGAATATATGGTGCCTTCGTTCTTTATCACTCTCAAAGAACTTCCATTGACTCCTAACGGTAAAATAGATAAGAAAGCATTGCCTGATCCGGATACCAATGAATTGCTGACTACAGCTTATGTTGCGCCACGTAATCATTTACAGGGGCAACTGGCAGAGATCTGGCAGAATATGCTGGGGATGTCAAGAATCGGGATCTATGATAATTTCTTTGAGCTTGGAGGACTTTCATTGCTGATCATTGGTCTGGTCTCAGTGATTAAAAAGGAAATTGGCATCAAAGTCCATGTTCGTGATATTTTCAGTTACCCAACCATCCATCAGCTTGCTGAAATTATTAATCAACGTATAGAAGATGTCAGATCAGATCTGGAAATACAACCGGATAACCAGGTTTTGAGTGATCACATTGTGTTATTGAACGATGGCCCGGTTTCATTCCCAGTGTTTATGCTGCCGGGAGCGGCTGGAGTTTGTGAAGTGTATAGTGCTTTAGGACTGGTGCTTAACGAAACCTGTGCCCTTTATGGATTACAGATGCCAGGTGTCTTTGAAGGAGAAACTCCTGAACAGGATCTGATCTGACTGTAATTGCTGCCCGCAATATTGGATGGATGAAAGAAGTACAGCCTGCTGGCCCTTATCGTTTTATCGGACATTCACTGGGAGGGCTCATGATTCACGAAATGACAAAACAGCTGGAAGCTGCGGGAGAAGAGGTCGAAGCAGGGATTGTTCTTGATAAAGATACTTCTACTGAACTTTCGCTTCCTGGAAGTGACGATGATGGAGAAGCACTCTTCAGGCTGGCCATGCTAGTATTTGAATTGGGAAGTATCGTGACTAAACCTTACCCGGAATGGATCTGGAAATTGAAAGAGGCGTTTTCTTTAACAGACAGAGAAAAAATAATGCCTGTAATTACTGCAATTGTCATGGAGAACATTGGAAATAATCAGCATTATGCTAGCTTTATTTTAAGGATCCTGAACCTGGTGATCAGCAATGCTTTTCTGGAATATACAGTTACGGATCAGACTAACGCCAGCCTATTAATTGTAAAAGCAGAACAGACCCCATGGGAAGCTCATAGTGAAAGCCTGGGCTGGGAAGCTTTTGCGGCAGAAACGCAGGGTATTACTGTACCCGGGGATCACGATTCACTGGTAGGGAATGCTCACGTACAGGTATTGGGAGATGAAATAACAGCGTACTTGCGACAATTTAAGGGATAAGAGGAATATAGCCCGCTGTTGCGGGCTTATCTATAAAAAATTATAAAAGCTTTTAAAATGCAGAATTCGACATCCGTTAAAGACAAAGAGAAAAGCAGTAGTTCTCTTAAACCATTATTCCGGTTATTACATTATGTAAAACCATACTGGCTGGAATTCAGTGCAGGTTTGTTCCTGTTACTCATCGCCAGCGTATCCGGCCTGGCTCTGCCTAAATTACTCGGACAATTAATTGATGGGGGTAAACAGGGGTTAGATTCAGGGGCAACAACCTATATTGGTTGGTTGTTAGCTGGTATTCTGCTGATACAGGCAATGTTCTCTTTTTTCAGAATACTGTTTGTGTCAATGTGACCGAAAAAACACTGGGTGCATTGCGTCAGACTGTATATAGCCATCTGGTGAAAATGCCGATGAGTGTTTTTCTCCATAAACGGGTAGGAGAGCTGAGCAGCAGGATTTCGGCAGATATTACCTTGTTACAGGAAATATTTAACAATACACTTGCTGAAATGGTCAGACATTCGGTTATTATCATTGGTGGGTTGGTCTTACTGCTGATCACTTCGTTTCAACTGACTATTTTTATGTTGCTGTTGTTACCCGTGATGGTGGTACTGGCCGAAGTATTTGGGCGGTTCATCAATAAATACTCGATGCAGGTACAGGACAAAGTCGCAGCTTCTAATACTATTGTAGAAGAAACATTACAAGGGATTTTCAGTGTGAAGGCCTTTGTAAGTGAGTTTTTCGAAATGAGCCGTTATCGTGAACAAACTAATGAAATGGCCAGACTGGGCATGAAGGGTGGTAAATACAGAGGTCTTTTCGACTCATTTGTTACCGTTGGGATCTTCGGTACCCTGGTCGCTGTGATCTGGCGTGGTGTGACTACAGGTGTAGCTTCAGGAGAATTGCTTTCCTTTTTATTGTACTCTATATATATTGTCAGTTCAATTACCGGTTTAGCAGCGGTTTATACTTCTTTACAGAAAAGTATTGGTGCCACTACTCATCTTTTTGATTTGCTGGAAGAACCAGTGGAGCCATTAACTGACTTTAAAACCATAGCACCGGAAAATCAGTTGCACGGAAAGATTAATTTCAATAATATTCATTTTCATTATCCGACAAGGGAAAATATTAATGTATTGCAAGGAGTATCATTTGAAGCAGCTTCCAATCAGAAAATCGCTATTGTAGGTTCTAGTGGCGCTGGTAAAAGTACGATTGTGTCTTTATTACTGAGATTATATGATCCTGTCAAAGGAGGATTGTTTTTTGATGGCAGAGATGCTGCGTCTATTCCTTTATCAGAACTCAGGGCACAGATCGCTTGGTTCCACAGGATGTTTTTCTTTTTGGCGGTACGATTGCCGAAAATATTGGTTATGGCAGAAAAGGGGCTTCTAAAGAAGAGATCATTGCGGCAGCAGAGAAAGCTAATGCATGGGAATTTATTCAGCGGTTCCCCTTAGGTTTGGATACGATAGTAGGTGAGCGCGGAATACAGCTTTCCGGCGGACAGCGTCAAAGAATTGCTATTGCACGTGCTGTACTTAAAGCCCCGCGCATTTTAATACTGGATGAAGCTACCTCTGCACTGGATTCAGAGTCAGAAAGACTGGTACAGGACGCATTGGATAGACTGATGGAAGGGCGTACTTCTATTGTGATCGCACATCGCCTGGCTACAGTAAGGCAGGCGGATAAAATTATTGTGCTTCATAAAGGTGAGATTGTAGAAGAGGGAACTCACCACGAATTGATTGGTGTTAGCGGAGGATTATATAAGAATCTGAGTGAAATGCAGTTTACGAATTAAATTTTTGTTTAAACAGGCGCTAAACAGCCTGTTTAAATTAAAATATTTACATTAGACGGAATAAATATCGAGATATAATATGGAGGTGAAAGTCTTTTTTGTTTCTGATGAAAAAATGAAGAATCAATGTTATTTAGTTTATGATCAGCAAACTGGGATTCTAATTGATCCGGCATGGGATTATGAGTTGATCAATGGTTTTTTACTGGAAAATAATATTGTATTAAAAGGGGTACTGTTAACACATTCACATCGTGACCATATCAATCTTGCGCCAGTTTTTGCAGCTGAGTATGGGATTCCGGTTTATATGTCAGCAATTGAGATTGAAGCTTATAATTTTAGCTGCCCGAATTTAATACCGGTACAACATTTAGAGGAAATCGTAATTGGTGACTTTGTGATCAATCCACTGGTGACGCCGGGGCATACCCTGGGCAGTACCTGTTACCAGGTTGGCATTCATTGCTTTACCGGAGATACTGTTTTTATGGAAGGGGTAGGAGAATGTAAAACCGTACAGGAAGCAGAAGCCCTGTTCGATTCTGTCCGGTTTTTTAAGAGTTATTTCCCTAAAAATACGCTGGTCTGGCCTGGACATTCATTTGGAATAACCGCTGGTAAAGACATGGAGTATCTTTTAGCGAATAATCTCTATTTTCAGATCAATGAAAAGGAGATGTTTATAGGTTTCAGAATGCGGAAAAATAGACCAAACCCTTTGGCATTCCATTAGAAAGAGACTAAAATTGAAATAGAAACCCGGTGTAAATCATTTTTACACCGTTTTTTTTTTTATTTAATATTTTTCTAAATAGAGTAGTGAAAATCGGGATCGCTGTACTCTATTAAGAAAAATAATTAAGCTGATGCAGAAAAAATATTTTAACGAATCATTGTTCGACGTAATATTTGTTAATTTTTATTTTAAAAGAAATTCATGTTGTGTTAACATTCAGCTACCTGATATTCTTCCTGGCAGAAGTTCTTAATGATTTACCAGCATCCTTTGCTGGCTATTAACTATTTCCATCTCTCATTTTTAAACTATTATTTATGCTACAGGAACTTGAAAAGTTGTCAGCCTATATTGGCGGGACGCCCCTTATTGAATTAAAAAATAGCAACGCAAACCTTTTTGCGAAACTAGAGTACAATAATTTTTCTGGCAGTTCAAAAGACCGTGCTGCTTACAGTATCATTTACAACGGTATCAAATCGGGAAAAATTACTGAAAATACGACAATTATAGCATCCAGCTCTGGAAATCTTGCTATAGCCGTGGCTTCTATCAGCAAAAGACTGAATTTGAAGTTTATCCCTGTAATCGATCCGAATATCAATTCATCTTACGAAACCCTGTTAAACCTGATGGCTTATAAAGTGGTGAAAGTAACTGAAAGAGATCATACAGGTGGTTATCTGTTGACCAGGATTAACGTTGTTAATGAATTGCACGCTAATACACCTGATTCTTTTATTGCAGATCAGTATGGTGATCCTAATAACTATAAGGGCTATTATATGGGGGAGAAGAAATTGTTTCCTCTTTCAGACAATTGGACTACATTTTTGTTGCCGTAAGCTCTAGCGGAGCAATTACAGGTATTTCTGATTTTATTAAGAAACAGAGACCTGAAGTGAAAATCGTAGGCGTGGATGTAGAAGGGTCAGTTATTTTTAATGCCAAACCGGTTAAACGTTATATCTCAGGAATAGGTGCCAGCCAGATTCCTCCGATTATAGAAAATGCTTTTATTGATGATGTTGTTATCGTTTCTCAACTGAGCATTATTAAAGGTTGCGCTGAACTGCTGAATGAACAGGCAATTTTTGCAGGCGCATCATCAGGTGCAGTTTACCTGGCTGCTAAGAACTATTTCAGGTTCAATGAGAGCACTTCCAAAAGCAATTCATTATTAATCTTCCCGGATAAGGGACACACTTACCTGGATACTATTTACAATCAGGAATGGGGCATTCAGCTTGCCGCCAAATTAAACGAACAAGAAGAAGAAAGTCCTTTCCACTAATTTTTAAGCCGTAAAACAAAAACAAAATCATGTTATATCTGAATGCAAATAATATTAAAGAGATCGGTTTTAACTGGGAGCAATTAACAGCCGTAATTAAAGGTGCTGTAGAACAATTGCACGTCAATAATTACTCACAGCCAATAAAGCCATATTTACGATATGGTGATCCTAAAAACAGGATTATTGCTATGCCAGCCTATATCGGTGGAGATAATCCATGGGCGGGTATCAAGTGGATTGCCAGTTTCCCTGATAATATTTATAAAGAAAAATTAAGGGCACATTCTGTGACCATTCTGAACGAACATGATTCAGGAGTACCCCGCTGTATTATTAATACTGCTACGATCAGTGCAGTGAGAACTGCGGCGGTTTCAGGTTTAATGGTTAAAGAATTTATCAAAGGCCGTCATTCTGACCAGAAACTCCGTGTTGGTATCAACGGTTTTGGCCCTATTGGTCAGATGCACCTGGAAAGATGATCCTTGCAATTCTTGGCGATTCTATAGAACAGGTATTCATACATGATATTAACCCGATTGATATAACTAAAATCAGCGGAGCTGCATATAAAAATGTAATCATTGCCAGGAGCTGGGAAGAATGTTATATCCATGCAGATATCTTTATGACCTGCACGGTATCGGCAGCACCTTACATTAGCATTGCCCCTAAAAAAGGCTCTTTACAATTGAATGTTTCTCTCAGAGACTATACCGCCGAGATGAAAGACTATATGGACACCATCGTAGTCGATAACTGGGAAGAGGTTTTGCCGTCAGAATACGGATATTGAAAATATGCATAAGCTGAAAGGATTACAGGAAAGTGATACCTATTCTATCGCTGATATCGTAGGTAAAGGTATTCTGAATGATCGTGCAGCAACAGACGTCGTGATGTTCAATCCTATGGGGATGGCCATATTTGATATTGCTGTAGCTGGATATTATTATCAGGAAGCCATGCTTGAAAGTGTGTTGCTCTGAAATGCCAGACTAATACCCCTTATTCAATACAAAGAATGACAGGATAACCGTTGTCATTCTTTGTATGTCTAATTTATTTCGTATCCCAATAAATCCAAGATATCAATGTCATACCAAGCTGTACCGCTGCATCCCTCTCAAAAAGATATATATATTGATCAATTAATTAATCTTGAAAGTCCACATTATAATGTTGGCGGTTATCTAAAGATAGCAGGTCCTATAGAGAAAAAAAAAAAATACTACTGCAAGCCATTAATACACTGCCAGAGGTATTTGATGCATTTAAACTGAGATTTGATCTGAACGATGCCGTTCCTACAGGTTACATAGATGATCAGTTTACTCGTCTGCAAGTTTCTGAAATAGAATTTAATGAAGAATTTGCCACAATTGAAGATAAAAGAAAATACTGCGAACAATGGGTGCTCGGGCAATTCTCGCTGACACATCAGTTAAAAAAGGATCTGATGCCAATCAGCATGTATCTGATTCAAATATCTGAGCAAGAACACTGGTTCTTTTTCAGATATCACCATTTGGTGATGGATGGATTTGGAATGTCCGCTGTAAGCCATTACGTAGCAGCTAAATATAAATCCATTATTGAAAATCAGGAAGTTTCTTTCAGTTATGCTTCTTATGCAGAAGATATCACAAAAGCTTCCGAATACCATGCCTCAGAAAGATACCAGGATGAAGGGGCTTACTGGAAAAAGAGATTTGAAGAAGCTCCGGGTAAACTATTACAACGAAAATACAGACAGGAAGGTGCTTCCGCAAATAAAGGAGAAGCAAGCCTGTTTGTCATCACGGGTCTTGCCAGACAAGAACTGGCAGATCTGGTGAGCAGTACCAATGCCAATTATCAGCAATTGACCATGGCTGCACTGATGATTTATTATTCAAGGATCAGCGACGAGTCAACATTTGTTTTTGGGATTCCACAAAGGAGAAGGAGCAAAAATGTTCGGAATATAGCAGGTACAGGTACATTTAGTGGTATTCTGCCTTTTATAGGTAGTTATGACCCCAGTATGAAGCTGGCTGATCTGATCAAAGGGATTGTCTCGGGTCAGCGCCATGACTATCGTTATCAGCATTATTTATTAGGAGACCTGAGCAGAGACCTGAACCTTAACTCAGCAGAAGATGCTTTGTTAGAAATCGTTGTCAATAATGCATCTATTGATTTTGATGTTGATTTCGGACCCGGAATAAAAGCAGCTATAAATCCAAGATTCAGTGGCAGTCTTTCTTTCCCGATCGAATTGTACTGGATGGATGCAGGGCCGCAACAGTCATTGGATATGCGTGTGGATTTCCAGAGCCAGTATTTTAAAAAAGAAGAAATTGAATTATGGGCGCAAAGACTGCTGTTTATTTTAAAGCAGTTCAGGGCAAATCTTGATCAGGATACTGCTGTTATTGAAATCCTGCCGCCTGAAGAAAAAGAACTATTACATAGTTTTAATAATCAGCAATTTGACCTGCCGGTTTTACCGAGAAAAAAGACAAAGGATAGGCCAGAAGGAAAACAATGTGATCGGCTTGTTTGAAAAATGGGCTGTAAAAACAGCAGACACCATAGCCGTGGTGTTTGAAAATCAAAGTTATACTTATCGTGAACTGAATGAAAAGTCCAATCAGCTGGCGCATTACTTGCGTATTAAAGGCGTAAAACCAGATCAGCTGGTTGGTCTTTGTATTGAACGGTCATTAGCAATGGTTACCGGTATACTGGGAATCTGGAAAGCGGGCGGAGCTTATGTTCCTATTGATCCGGCAAACCCAGAAGAACGTATCAGCTATTTACTGGAAGATAGCGGCGTAAATCTGATTGTCAGCAGTAAGCTGAGCAGAACGAGCCTTCCGGATTCCGTACAGGAAACGATAATCTCACTGGATGAATGCGAATTATTGGCGCAGCAACCAGTCACCTCACCAGAAAATATCGCAGCATCAAAGGATTTGTCGTATGTAATTTATACTTCTGGATCTACAGAAAGCCTAAAGGCGTATTGGTAGAACATCGTGGAATGCTGAACCATTTATATGCTAAAATCAATGAATTAAAGTTAGATCAGGATGCTGTAGTCGCTTTTACAGCTTCTTATACTTTTGATATTTCGGTATGGCAGATTTTCTGCGCATTGCTTACCGGAGGACGTACGGTTATTTATTCATCCAGTCTGATCCTTGAACCCAGCAGATTAATTGCACAGGTTGAAGCAGATGAAGTGAATATTCTGGAACTGGTTCCGTCTTATCTGGCTGCTGTATTACAGGAAAAGCCTAAAGAAAACCTGCATAAACTGCGTTATTTGCTGGTTACTGGTGAAGTGGTAAGCCAGGCACTGTTAGCCCAATGGTTTGCGCATCCGGATTACGGACGTATTCCGGTAGTGAATGCTTATGGGCCAACGGAAGCTTCGGATGATATTACACATCACTTTATGTATACGGCTCCTGAGGGAGTAAATGTTCCATTGGGCAGACCTGTGCAGCATTTACGTCTTTATGTATTGAATACCATCGGACAGCTTTGTCCATTAGGTGCGCCTGGAGAAATCTGTGTTTCGGGTGTTGGAGTATCCCGTGGTTATTTGAACAGGGAAGAACTCACCAGGGAAAAATTTATTGCAGATCCGTTTCATGAGGGAGAGCGGATGTATAAGACAGGTGATTTGGGCAGATGGTTGCCAGATGGTACTATTGAATACCTTGGCCGTATAGATGATCAGGTGAAAATCAGAGGTTACCGGATCGAATTGGGAGAGATAGAACATGTTCTGGATCAGCATCCTGATGTGATACAGAATACAGTTATTGCAAAAACGGATATGCATGGTATCCAGCGTCTTGTTGGTTATATCGTAGCTGTACCGGATGCAGACCGTGAAGTAATTACCTCTTATATGAGAGGAAAGTTGCCGGAATATATGGTGCCATTATTGGTCATCCTGGATAAATTACCGCTTACGGCCAATGGAAAAATATAGATAAAATGCTTTACCGGAGCCAGAAGGTGAGTTGTTAAAACACTACGGTTTATACAGCTCCGCGAAATGCAATAGAGCAGGGATTAGCTGATATCTGGCAGGAATTATTGAAAGCAGATCAGATAGGGATTTATGATAACTTTTTTGAACTGGGCGGACATTCTTTGCTCGTGATGAGGATGATTGCCGCAATTCGTAAAACACTGAATGCAGAGCTGGTTGTTAAAGATCTGTTTACGCATCCAACCATTGCCGGTTTATCAGTCTATATGCAGGGGAAAATTCATAAAAATAGTTTACCTGCGATTATGATACAGCCAGAACAAACACATATCCCTTTATCTTTTAGTCAGGAACGTTTGTGGTTTATTGACAGACTGGAAGGAAGTACCCATTACCATTTGCCGGCCGCGTTACGCTTAAAAGGTAAACTGGATAAAAACGCATTGCAATCTGCATTGCAGGAAATTATTAACCGTCACCAGGCACTGCGGACGGTGATGAAAAGAAGAAGAAGGAATTGCTTATCAGCAGGTGTTGCCTATAGATAGCTGGAAACTGTCCGCTATTGAAAAAACGAATGATACAGATGAAGCCATAGCTTCATTTATTCATCATCCGTTTGATCTTTCAGCAGATCATATGCTCAAGGCTGGCCTGATGGAGTTCAATAAAGAAGAAAAATCTGTTGGTGGTGGTCATGCACCATATTGCCTCAGATGGCTGGTCAAGTTCAATTATCATTCAGGAACTTTCTTTACTGTATGCAGCTTATCATTCAGGAAATACAGCGTCATTAAAACCGTTAACGGTTCAATATACTGACTATGCCATATGGCAAAGAACTCATATTGCAGGAGAAATATTACAGCAGCAGCAGGATTACTGGTCAGGTCAGTTAGCGGGCGCAGAAAGCCTGCAGTTACCAACAGATTTTCCAAGACCGGCTATACAAAGTACAGCTGGTGATGTCTTTATGATGAATATGGACCGCGATTTTTAACAGATGCGTTGAATCAGTTTAGCCAGCAGCAGGGGGTAACACTGTTTATGACAATGCTAAGTGCATTCCAGGTGTTATTGTATCGTTACAGTGGTCAGCAGGATATTACGGTTGGTACACTGGTTGCAGGAAGAACGCAGCAGGAAATAGAAGATCTGGTAGGATTTTTCATCAATACACTGGCTATTCGAAGTGATCTGAGTGGAGAACCATCTTTCAGCGCTTTGGTGCAAAAAGTAAAAACAACCTTACTGGAAGGATACGAGCACCAGGATATGCCTTTTGAAAAAGCACTGGAAACTGTAGTGAGCAACCGGGATCCTGGGAAAAATCCTTTATTCCAGGTGATGTTTGTTTTACAGAATATGCCTGAGATGCCTTCTTTTGAATTAGGCGATCTGACTATTGTACAGGAAACAGTAGTCTATAACCCTGCATTACTGGATCTGTATTTCACTGTTTTTGAGAAAAAAGAAGGACTGATCTTAAATATTGGATACTGCACTGATTTGTTCTGTGAAGAGACTATCGCCCGGATGGCAGGTCATTTTGAACAGTTGCTTCGTGCTATTGTGACAGAACCTTCTGCCGGAATCAGCATGTTACCGATGCTCACCACTGCTGAATCGGATTCTTTATTTGCAGAGCTGAGTGGTGAAGAAACGGCTTACCCGAAAGAAAGCAACGTGATTGCACTGTTTGAAGAATGGGCTTTGAAAACACCGGACGCTATAGCCGTTTTGTTTGAAGGACAGTCTTATACCTATTGTGCATTAAATGAGAAAGCGAACCAGCTGGCTCATTGTCTGATGGGTAAAGGTTTGAAAAAAAAGATGAACTGGTTGGTCTTTGTACCGGGCGTTCGCTGGATATGATCACTGGTATATTAGGTGTCTGGAAAGCGGGAGGTGCTTATGTTCCTATTGATCCGCAGTATCCGGCAGAACGTATTGATTACTTATTAAATGATAGTGGTGTAAACCTGGTGATCAGCGATCAGCAGAGTAGTTTAGCGCTTTCAGCTATACAGGCAGAAGTAATTTTACTGGATAAAATTGAAGTTCTGGCCGGATATTCCGTTAGCTCACCAGGAAATGAAATAACAGCTCAGGATCTTTCTTATGTTATTTATACCTCTGGTTCTACAGGTAAACCCAAAGGTGTACTGGTAGAACATGGTGGAATGCTGAACCATTTATATTCAAAAATAAATTCGCTGGAGCTTGATCAGGAGGCTGTGATTGCTTTCACTGCTTCTTATACTTTTGATATTTCTGTATGGCAGATGTTCTGCGCTTTACTGACCGGAGGCTGTACCGTGGTTTATCCGGCAGCACTGATTCTTGAACCATCAGGGCTGATTGCACAGGTAGAAGCTGATCAGGTTAACATTCTGGAGCTGGTTCCTTCTTATCTTGGTGCAGTTTTACAGGAAAATCCGGCGGCAAGACTTGAAAAGTTACGTTATTTACTGGTAACCGGAGAGGCAGTGAGCCAGCCAGTCTGTATTGGAACAATGGTTTGCGCATCCGGAATACGGACGTATTCCGGTGGTGAATGCTTATGGGCCAACAGAGGCTTCGGATGATATTACACATCACTTTATGTATAGTGCACCTGAAGGGGCAAATGTTCCCCTCGGGAAAACTATACAGAACTTACATATTTATATACTGGATGCTCAGGGGCAAATCTGTCCATTAGGTGTACCCGGAGAGATTTGTGTATCTGGTATTGGTGTATCCAGAGGTTATCTGAACCGGGAAGAACTGACCAGAGCGCAGTTTGTTGCAGATCCGTTCCGTAAAGGAAATAGAATGTACAAAACCGGAGATCTTGGCCGGGCATTATCCGGAGGTATCATTGAATACCTTGGGCGCATTGATGACCAGGTGAAAATCCGCGGTTATCGTATCGAACTGGGGGAGATTGAATATGTCCTTAACCAGCATACCGAAGTAGAGCAAAGTGTTGTCGTAGCAAAATCAGATGAGCAGGGAGTAAAACGTTTGATCGCTTATTTTGTGCCTTCAAAAGTAGTTGCTCAAGAAGGAACTACATTGCTTCATCAAGATGTTTTTGCAAACAATGAGGACATTATATCTTATTTGAAAATACAATTGCCAGAATATATGGTTCCTGTATTGATCAGGCTGGATGAGTTACCACTAACCGCTAATGGAAAAGTAGATAAAAAAGCTTTACCGGAACCAGAAGGTGAATTGTTATCCGGTAATGAATATGCTGAGCCCCGTAATGAAACTGAAAAAATACTGGTTAACATCTGGCAGGAATTATTAAAAGCAGGCCAGGTAGGTATTCACGATAATTTCTTTGCACTGGGCGGACATTCCTTATTAGTGATGCGTCTGATAGCGGCTATCCGTAAAAACCTGTCCACAGAACTCGCCGTAAAAGATGTGTTTAGCTATCCTACTATTGCAGAATTGACTGTACATATGCAGGGGCAGGTGAATCAGGTAAGTTTACCGGCTATTACAGTACAACCGTTCAGGCTTACACGCCATTATCATTCAGCCAGGAACGTTTGTGGTTTATTGATAAACTGGAAGGCAGTATACATTATCATATACCGGGAGCATTGCGTTTAAAAGGTAATGTAAACCAGGATACTTTACAATATGCCCTTCAAACAATTATCAGTCGTCATGAAGTACTGCGTACGGTGATCAGAGAGAAAAATGGAATTCCTTATCAGGAGGTATTATCACCTGATAACTGGGAGTTATCAATCATTGATATCACAGGTGACCTGCAAACGGATATGATCGGATTTATTGAGCAGCCATTTGATCTGGCCGCTGATTATATGCTGAGAGCAGGATTAGGTAAAATAGGCCCTGATGAGCATTTATTGGTTATTGCTACGCACCATATCGCCTCTGATGGCTGGTCAGCTACAGTAATGATCAAAGAAGTATCAGAATTATACAGTGCTTATATAGAAGGACATGCTGCTCAGCTTGCGCCATTACCTGTACAATATAGGATTATGCGATCTGGCAAAGAACTCATCTTAAAGATGAAGTTTTGCAAAAGCAACTGGATTACTGGAAAGGGCAATTGTCAGGAGTGGAAACACTGCAATTACCAACTGACTTTTTAAGACCAGTTGTACAGGGAACTCAAGGTGCTGTGATGCATTTCAATATCCCTTACGATTTAAATAAAGATCTTAACGTACTGAGCCAGCAGCATGGAACTACCTTGTATACGACACTTTTGGCTGCATTCCAGGTGTTATTATACCGTTACAGCGGTCAGGAAGATATCTGTATTGGTACACCGGTTGCAGGCAGAACGCAACACGAAATAGAAGATCTGGTTGGATTTTTTGTGAATACACTCGCCATCCGTGGTCAGCTGAATGCATCACTTTCATTTAATGATTTATTACAGCAATTACAGCGCACCTTACTGGAAGGGTATGATTATCAGGATGCGCCATTTGAAAAAGTAGTCGATGCAGTAGTCAAAGGTCGTGATAAAAAGCATAACCCCTTTATTCCAGGTCATGTTTGTTTTACAGAATACACCTGATGCACCAGAATTAGTACTGGGTGATCTGACACTATGTACAGAAAATATCCATCTGCCAGTAGCTAAGTTTGATATCACCTTTACGGTGGAAGAAGGGAAGGATGGATTATCGCTCGCTATAGAATACTGTACTGACCTGTTCCGTGAAGATACAATCGCCCGGATGGCTGGACATTATGAACAATTGCTTCGTTCTATCGTTCTGGAATCTTCAGCTCAGGTTAGTGTATTACCGATGCTGACCAATGGCGAGGCTGATCAATTGCTTTTACAGCTTAGCGGTGAGCAAACCATATATCCTGATTACAGTAATGTGATTGCTCTGTTTGAAGAATGGGTAGTCAAAACACCAGATGCAACAGCTCTTGTTTTTGAAGATCAGCAATATACCTATCAGGAATTAAATGAAAAAGCAAACAGGTTAGCATATTACCTGATCGGTCAGGGCATAAAAGCTGATGATCTGGTTGGTATTTGTATCGGGCGTTCGCTGGATATGATTGCCGGGATTTTAGGTATATGGAAAGCAGGAGGGGCTTATGTTCCGATTGATCCATCTTACCCTCAGGATCGCGTGGACTATATCATAGAAGATAGTGGAATAAGTTTGATGGTCAGCGATCAGCAAAGCCGTTCTGCTCTTCCTGAAAAAATGCAGGTGATCTTGCTGGATGAAACTGAATTTTTGGCTCAGCAACCAGTTTATTCACCGACAAACAGCATTGCTTCGCAAGATCTTTCCTATGTAATTTATACTTCAGGTTCTACGGGTAAGCCAAAAGGTGTCCTTGTAGAACATCGCGGAATGCTCAATCACTTATATGCAAAGATTAATTCGCTGAAAATGGATGAGCAGAGTATAGTTGCTTATATCGCATCTTATACTTTTGATATATCCGTATGGCAGATGTTTTGTGCACTGCTTACTGGTGGACAAACGGTTATCTATCCGTATGATTTGATTTGATTCTGGAACCGGCAGCACTGATTGATCAGGTTGATACCGATGGAGTTAATATCCTGGAACTGGTGCCATCATATCTTGCCACCGTATTACGGGAAAATCCTAAAGCAGATTTACAGAAACTTGATTATCTGCTGGTTACAGGAGAGGCAGTAAGCCAATCTGTGTTAGCACAATGGTTTGCACATCCAAAATACGGACATATTCCAGTAGTTAATGCTTATGGGCCAACAGAGGCTTCGGATGATATTACCCATCACTTTATGGACAGTACTCCCGAAAACAGCAATGTTCCTTTAGGAAAAACTGTACAGAATTTGTCAATCTATATTCTTGATGCCCATGGACAAACCTGTCCGGCGGGCATACCCGGAGAAATTTGTGTATCCGGTATCGGGGTGTCCAGAGGTTATCTGAACAAAGAAGAGCTGACAAAAGAGAAATTTATTGCAGATCAGTTCCGTCCGGGAAATAAAATGTACAAAACCGGAGATCTGGGAAGAAGTCTGGCTGATGGCGTTATAGAATACCTTGGAAGAATTGATGACCAGGTGAAAATCAGGGGTTACCGCATTGAATTGGGAGAAATAGAACATGTATTAAATCAGCATCCGGAGGTACAACAGAGTGTTGTTGTGGCGAAATCTGATGAACAGGGGATTAAACGGCTGGTTGGATATATTGTTGCCGATCTGAATGCTGACCGCGAAGATGTTTTGTCTTATCTGAGAGAACAATTACCAGAATATATGATTCCGGTACTGGTCAGGCTGGATCAGTTGCCATTGACTGCGAATGGAAAAACAGATAAAAAAGCCTTACCTGAACCAGATGGAGATTTACTTTCTAACCAGATTTATGTTGCACCACGGAATGATACAGAACAAAAGCTGGCTCATATCTGGCAGGAACTCCTACAGCTTAAGCAAGTGGGGATTTATGATGATTTCTTTGATCTGGGCGGGCATTCCCTGCTGATCATGCGCGTTTAGCATCAGCCGTGCTGGAACAGTTTAATAGAGTTATTTCTATCAGAGACTTCTTTGATCTGACTACTATTGATGCCCTGGCTCAATATATCGACAGCCGTCAGGCAGAAGAATCAAAAAAACGTAAGAGAGTAAAATTGTAATAACAAATCTTAAAATTATTAGAAATGCTGAGTCAGAATTTAACAGATATAGAAGGATTATTAAATAGAGCAAATGCAATGGGAATTGAAATATTCCTCGAAGACGATGAATTGATTGTCGAAACTTCGGAAGATGAAGAGATAGAGGAAGAGTTTTGGGATGAATTAAAGAACAGTAAAAGTCAGCTGGTTACTTATCTTAAAAATAATAGCCCTGCACAAAAGAGTCATCCTATTATCAAGAATGTAATACCAGTAAGTCAATATGCATCACATATCCCTTTGTCTTATAGTCAGGAGAGTTTGTGGTTTATAGACAGATTGGAAGGAAGTACACATTATCATATTCCTGCGATCCGCGTTTTTACATGGTCAGGTTAACCATGTGGCATTGGAGCTTGCTTTGCAAATGATAGTCAATCGTCATGAGGTATTGAGAAGTGTGATCAGAGAACAAGATGGAATTGCTTATCAGCAGGTACTGAAAGCTGATCAATGGAAATTGTCCATATTTAATAAAGAGGCGGGATTTAATCAGGAGCTATTAGTTAAAGAGTTCATAGATCGCCCTTTTGATCTGTCAGCGGATGCTATGCTGCGTGCTGGTTTGTTTCAGGTTACGGCAGATGAAGCATTGCTGGTTATTGTGATGCACCACATTGCATCAGACGGCTGGTCGTTATCTGTTATTGTGAAAGAACTGTCTGTATTGTATGATGCTTATATCAAGGATACGACCCCTGATTTAGCCCCAATGGCGATACAATTTGCTGATTATGCAATCTGGCAAAAAACATATATTTCAGGAGATTTACTGCACAAACAGCAGGCATACTGGAAGAAAAACAACTTGCAGGGCTGGAACCTTTGCAGCTAACTACGGACTTTACAAGACCAGCAATACAAAGTACCCGTGGTGCTGTTATAGAAAAAGTGTTCAGTAAGGAACTTTCCGGACAGCTGAATGAGCTGAGCCGAAAACAGGATGTAACTTTGTTTATGACCTTATTGGCTGCTTTTCAGGTATTATTACACCGTCACAGTGGTCAGGATGATATTTGTGTAGGTACACCAATTGCAGGAAGGCTGCGTCGTGAAGTTGAAGATTTGGTTGGATATTTTATCAATACACTGGCTATTCGCAGTGATTTGAGTGAAACTCCAACGTTTGCAGCATTACTAAAACAGGTAAAAAACACCTTGCTGGATAGCTATGATCATCAGGATATCCCTTTTGAGAAAATAGTGGATGTAATCGTAAAGGAAAGAGACATGAGCCGCGGACCTTTGTTCCAGGTGATGTTTGTTTTACAAAATACGCCGGATAGTTCTTTAAGTCTGGGCGATTTGCAGGTTTCTATAGAAGACCTGAACTGACTATACTACAGCCAAGTTTGATCTGACTTTTAACCTGCGTCAAAATGAGCAGGGGTTATCTTTATCCGCAGAATACTGCACAGATCTTTTTAAAGAAGAAACGATATTGACATTCATCGCCCATTATGAAGAACTGCTGCATGCGATTATCTCTAATCCAGAAGAGAATATCGGGTCGCTGCGGATGTTGAGAGATCGGGAAGAACAAGTATTGTTAGATGAGTTTAGTGGTCTGGCAGTGGGATATCCGCAGGATACGACCATTACTGATCTGATTGCTGCACAGGTGAAAAGAGTACCGGACGCAATAGCTGTAGTTTATGAAAATGAGCAATTAACTTATCGTGAACTGGATGAAAAATCTAACCAGCTAGGACATTATCTGCGTGGTAAAGGTGTTCAGGCAGAAACACTGGTACCGGTCTGTTTAGAAAGAAGCCTGGATATGATTGTGGCTATATTGGGCATTCTGAAAGCGGGCGGGGCTTATGTTTCCTATGGACCCGTCTTACCCCCCGAAGACCGTGTAAGTTACATGATTGAAGATACAGGTGCATCGCTGGTGATCAGTCATAGCAACACGCTTAGGGTATGTAAAAAGTTTAGCGGTGATGTGATTGAACTGGATACAGATCAGGAACTGATCGGTGCAGAGTCTGTAGCTTCATTTGAGTCAGGACGTTCTCCCGAAAATGCAGCCTATGTGATTTATACCTCAGGTTCAACTGGTCGTCCTAAAGGCGTAATCATCGAAGATTTCAATGTAGTCCGTTTATTTGAGACTGATATACCACTTTATGATTTCAACGGAAATGATGTCTGGACAATGTTCCACTCTTTCTGTTTTGATTTCTCGGTATGGGAAATGTACGGTGCATTGTTTTATGGAGGTAAACTGATTGTGGTGCCCAAAGCTGCCACACAGGACACGACCTTGTTTGGCAAGTTGTTACTGGATGAAAAAGTGACGGTTCTTAATCAGACGCCTTCTTCGTTTTATGTATTGCAGGATTACCTGACAAAAAATGCATCTGAAGTAGCTATCCGCTATGTTATTTTTGGCGGTGAAGCTTTGAACCCGAGTAAACTGAAACCATGGAGTGAGCTTTATAAAGCCTGTCGTTTAATCAATATGTATGGGATTACGGAAACAACCGTTCACGTAACCTTTCAGGAATTATTACCGGTTCATATTCAAAGCAGTCAAAGTGTAATTGGTAAACCGATCCCTACTTTGCAGGCTTATATATTTAACAGTAGCCAGCATCTTTCTCCAATTGGGGTAGTTGGTGAACTTTATATTGGCGGTGCCGGGGTAGCCAGAGGTTACCTGAACCGCGAAACGCTGACCGCAGAGAAATTTATTGAACACCCATTATTACCAGGAAACAGGTTATACCGTACCGGGGATCTTGCCCGCTGGAATGCCGATGGAACCCTTGAGTATCTTGGCCGTATTGATGATCAGGTGAAAATCAGGGGATTCCGGATTGAGCTTGGTGAAATAGAAAGTGTACTGGAACAAAGTGGGTTAGTGCGTCAGAGTGTCGTATTGGCCAAAACTGATAACCAGGGTAATAAACGTTTAGTAGGTTATGTGGTAGCGGAAGGTGTTTTAGATAAGAAAGAAATTCAGGAACACCTGAGAATCCATTTACCTGAATACATGGTACCTGCTTTATGGGTTTCACTGGAAGAAATTCCGCTGACTGTTAATGGTAAAGTAAACCGTAAAGCCCTGCCAGATCCTGATGTGTCAGAATTGAGCAGTAAAGAATATATTGCTCCGCGCAATGAAACAGAAAAGAAACTTGCTGGTATATGGCAGGATCTGTTAGGAATTGAGCAAGTGGGTATAGCTGATAACTTCTTTGAGCTGGGTGGAGATTCTATCCGGGTAATCAGGGTAGTGAGTAAAATAGCTGATGTTTTTGGAAAAGAAGTACGGGTTTTTGATGTTTACAGAGCGAATACGATTTTAGATTTATCGGCCCTGATTGATTGATCAGGACACCGCAGGTAACGCGGCTCAGGTAAAAATCTATAATGAAGTAAAGGAGGAACTGGAACAACTTAAAAACACGGCATTGCTTAATTTTCCTGATGCAGATCAGATCGAAGATATCTATCCAATGAGTGATATTGAGCGTGGAATGGTTTACATTTCTTCATTAAATCCGGAGGAGGCACTTTATCACGATCAGTTTGTGCTGAAAATGCCTAAAGAAATGGATGTTGTTGTGCTTAAACAAGCATTTACCCTGCTTATTCAAAAGCACAATATACTGAGAACTGCTTTTCCCCAGGCGCTGGAAGATTTGCATGTAGTTTATAAAAGCATTGAATTTGATATTGATTATTTCAATATTGAATATATAAACGGACAAAAATTAAAAGATACTATAGAAGAATACCTTGTTGAGGAGCGTAAAAACCCGTTTGATGTAACCAGGGCACCGTTATGGAAAGCCAGTGTTTTCGGACATAAAAAATATACATTCTTATCTTTCAATTTCATCATGCCATTCTGGATGGCTGGAGTGTAGCATCTTTAAATACAGAGTTATATAAGCTGTGTAAGCGCTTGCTTGCTGAGCCAGAAAACGTTAGTCTGGTTCCGCTTCAGGGTAGCTATAAAGATTTTATTATTGAGAGTCTGATCGCAAAGAAAAAGGATGTGGATCAAAACTTCTGGAAACAGGAACTATCCGGTTATAAACGACTGGATATCTTTTCGAAAGAACCAGATCTTCAACGTTGTCAATGGAGCTGTGAACCTGCCTATTTTGAGTTATTACAGGAAAAACTAAAGCAGGACAAGATCTCTCTGAAAGGTCTTTTCTTTGGTGCTTACCTGCTTTCGCTGGGGATGCTGACTTATGATGATGAATTGACGGTAGGATTAATTACCAATAACAGACCGATCCAGGAAGATGGGGATCAGCTTTTAGGCTGCTTTTTAAACAGTATTCCTTTTAGATTCCACAAAGGGGATTTAAAGATAACTGGAAGCAATATTTCGAAAGAATAGAGGATCAGTTATTTCAGCTCAAAGAAAGAGACCGGACAAGTATGATGGAAATTAAGCGGATCACGAGAGAATCATCTGCTGATGAAAACCCTTTCTTTGATGCTGTTTTCAATTTTATTAATTTTCACGTTTATGATCATATAGGTTTTGATGTATCTAAAGAAAATCAATACGAAACAGATGACCAGTCTTTAACTATTGAAGGGTATGAATTAACAAATACTTACCTGGATTGTACCACTAGTATCACTGCAAACACATTGGAAGTTAGTTTTAGTTTGCGGAAAGAATTGAAGTCAGGTAAAAGGCTGGAAGAGTTGCTTACTTATTTCAAAAACGTAGTTAATGCTTATGTGGAGGACTATGAATCGCCAATGGCAAACAGTATTATTTTGCCTGATTACGAGTTAAATAAACAATTAAAGCAGTTTAGTCATGCAGGAGGTAAACGTTTAGTCGAAGATCAGACTTTAGCGCATTTGTTTGAACAGCAGGCTGCATTGACACCGGATGCGATTGCACTGGTCTATGGAAATGAAGATTTAACTTACAAAGAATTGAATGAGCGTTCCAATCAGCTTGGGTATTATCTGAAAAGTAAAGGGGTTAACCCAGAAACGCTGGTACCCATTTGTTTAGACAGAAGTACTGAACTGGTGATCGCTATTCTTGGGATATTAAAAGCGGGTGGTGCCTATGTTCCGATAGATACCAATTATCCGGCAGAACGGATCAGTTTTATGCTGTCTGATTCTGGTTGTTCACTGGTGATTACCGCTGTGCGTTTTGCCGATCTTTGTGAAACGGACAATGCTGGAATTGAATTACTTTGCCTGGATGAACTGGAAATGATTTTACTGGCTTGTCCGGTAGTCAATGTTCCTAATGACGCACATGTTGGAAATCTGGCCTATGTGATCTATACTTCTGGATCTACTGGCCGTCCTAAAGGGACAATGAACGCATAAGGGTGTTCTGAATATGATAGACTGCCATGTTTTTTTTTATCTATAATGTAACCGCAGAGAGCAGTATGACCGTAATGTCAAGTATTGGGTTCGATGCTTCGGTTTGGGAGATATGGCCTTATTTAGGTTCGGGGGCAACTATACATTTATTAGATGATACCATCAGAGTATCACCAGAAGGTTTGGTGAACTACTATATTGATCAGGAAATCACCCATAGTTTTATTGCTACAGGTTTAGTTGTTGATGTGATACATATCCTGCGTAAATCTGTAACCAGCCTGGAATATTTAATGACAGCAGGAGACCGGCTTGGGGCTCTGGATGTAAAAGGTTTACCTTTCATACTGGTTAACAATTACGGGCCGACAGAGAATACAATTGTCGCTACTTATTATCCTTTGACAGATCAGGATGGGGAGACTTTACCGCCGATTGGAAAACCAGTTTCTAATGTAACTGCTTATATTTTAGATGGTTCTCTGAATGTTTCACCACTGGGTGTTGCAGGTGAATTATGTATAGGCGGGGTACAGGTGGCAAGAGGTTATCTTAATCTGCCCGAAATGACGGCAGCGAAATTTATAGCTGATCCTTTTGATTCCGGACAGCGGTTATACCGGAGCGGAGATTTGGTACGCTGGCTTGCGGATGGCAATATGGAGTTTTTGGGCAGGATAGATGATCAGGTCAAAATCCGTGGTTATCGTATCGAATTAGGTGAAATAGAAAATGTATTACAGCAATATCCGGGAATTAGCAATGGGATTGTCCTTGCCAAAGCGGATCATAACAATAACAAAAGGCTGATTGGCTATGTAGTGCCTGAACCGACCTATTCAAAAGCAGCAATTCAGGAATGGCTTAAAGAAAGGTTACCAGAATATATGGTGCCCGGATTATGGATAGAACTGGAAGAAATTCCTTTGACTGACAATGGTAAAATTGATCGTAAGGCTTTACTGGCAATCAACGAAGGAGAGTCAGCAACTGCTGGTTATATAGCACCACGTAATAAAACAGAACATTTACTGGCTGGCATCTGGCAAAATTTGCTGGGTGTAGAGCGGGTAGGAGTTTATGATAATTTCTTTGATCTTGGCGGACACTCGTTACTGGCAATGAGGCTGATGGCTGCAATCCGTAATGAGTTTGCTGTAGAAATGAGTGTACGGGATTTATTTGCACAGACTACAATTTCTGCGCTGGCAGATTATGTAGCAGGTAAAAAAGGGAAAACAGTGTTGCCGGATTTGGTTGTACAACCCAAAGGAGCACATATTCCGCTTTCTTTCAGTCAGGAAAGATTATGGTTTATAGATCAGTTAGAAGGCAGTAAGCATTATCATATTCCAGCTGTATTACGTTTGTATGGAGCGGTAGATCAGGGTGCGTTAACCAGGGCGTTTCAAACCATTATTAACCGTCATGAAGTATTAAGGACGGTGATCAGGGAAGAAAATGGTATCGCATATCAAAAGGTAATGGATACTAATCGTGGGAACTTTCAGCGCAGAGTAAGAGCTGTTGTGCCGAACAGACCGAAGATGTAGTTAAATTTATAGACCATCCTTTTGATTTATCGGCAGATCATATGCTTCGCGCAGCTATATTTCCTGTCGCAGAAAATGAAGAACTACTGGTGATTGTGATGCACCATATCGCATCAGATGGCTGGTCATTATCAGTGATTGTAAAAGAACTGACTGCGCTTTATCATGCTTATACACATGATCAGGTACCAGCATTGTCTATGCTGACTGTTCAGTATGCTGATTATGCGATCTGGCAGAAAACCTATATTTCAGGAGATTTGCTGGCTGACCAGCAAGCTTACTGGAAAAATCAACTGGCAGGACTGGAGCCTTTACAGTTACCAACCGATTATAACAGACCGGTAGTACAAAGTACACGAGGTGCTGTGATCGAAACTGTTTTAAGCCGTGATCTTTCCGAAAAACTGGATGAGCTGAGCCGTCAGCAGGATGTTACTTTGTTATGACATTATTGTCGGCATTCCAGGTTTTATTATACCGCCATACTGGTCAGGATGATATTTGTGTCGGAACACCAATTGCCGGCAGATTACGTCAGGAAGTAGAAGAATTGGTCGGGTTCTTTATCAATACCTTAGCTATTCGCAGTGATCTGAGTGATGCTCCGTCATTTACAGCGTTGCTGAAACAAGTGAAAAACACATTACTGGATAGTTACGATCATCAGGACATTCCTTTTGAAAAAGTAGTTGATGCTGTAGTGAGTGACAGGGACAGAAGCCGCAGTCCTTTATTCCAGGTATTGTTTGCTTTGCAAAATACACCGGATACGTCTTCACTGAACCTGGGAGATATTCCATTTTCAGTAGAAGAACCGGATTATAAAACGTCTAAGTTTGATCTTTCGTTTACCATGCAGGAAGGCGAAAAGGGATTATCTCTGTCTGTAGAATATTGTACAGATCTTTTTGCTAAAGAAAGTATTGCAACACTAATTGCCCATTTCAAGCATTTATTAGCTGCGATTGTAGCCAGTCCTGATGAAAATATTGCTGTATTGCAAATGCTGCAACCGGTGGAAGAACAGCAATTATTAGAAGAATTTAGCGGGATCGCAGCAGATTATGCGCACGATATAACCATTACAGATCTGATTGCTGTACAAGTCAAAAGAGTACCGGATGCAGTGGCTGTTGTTTATGAAGATGAACAATTAACTTATCGTGAACTGGATGAAAAATCAAATCAGTTAGCGGGCTATCTGCGTCGTCAAGGTGTAAAAGCTGAAACTCTTGTTCCGGTTTGCCTGGAAAGAAGCCTGGATATGATTGTTGCTATACTGGGTGTTTTAAAAGCAGGAGGCGCTTATGTACCGATGGACCCGTCTTATCCGGAAGATCGTGTAAGTTATATGCTTGAAGATACAGGCGCCTCATTAGTGATTAGTCATAGTAATTGTAGTGTTGTATGCGGAAAATTCAGTGGTCAGGTAGTAGAGTTGATACCGATCGGGAGTTGATCGGAGCAGAACCAATAACTGGATTTGAGTCAGGGCGTTCTCCTGAAAATGCAGCCTATGTGATCTATACTTCTGGTTCAACCGGTCGTCCTAAAGGCGTGATTATAGAAGATGTCAATGTAGTCCGTTTATTTGAAACTGACCAGCCGTTGTTTGATTTCAACGGAGATGATGTATGGACAATGTTCCACTCTTTCTGTTTTGACTTCTCGGTATGGGAAATGTACGGTGCGCTGTTTTATGGCGGTAAACTGATTGTTGTACCCAAAGCAGCAACTCAGGATACAGCTTTATTTGGCAAATTGTTACTGGATGAAAAAGTAACTGTACTGAATCAGACTCCGTCCTCATTTTATGTTTTGCAGGATTATCTGACTAAAAATGCTGCAACAGTAGCGATCCGCTATGTCATCTTTGGTGGTGAAGCATTAAATCCTGTCAAGTTAAAACCATGGAGTGAGCTTTATACATCCTGCCGTTAATCAATATGTATGGAATTACTGAAACTACTGTCCATGTGACTTACCAGGAATTACTGCCGGTTCATCTGGAAAGCAGTCAAAGTATAATTGGTAAGCCGATCCCTACATTACGTGCTTATATTTTTAATACCAGCCAGCATCTTTCCCCAATTGGAGTAGTTGGTGAACTTTATATTGGCGGGGCAGGAGTTGCCAGAGGTTATCTGAACTTACCAGTACTTACTGCTGAAAAGTTTGTTCAGCATGCATTATTACCGGGTGTAAGCTTATATCGCACGGGTGATCTTGCCCGCTGGAACCCTGATGGAACCCTTGAATATCTTGGTCGTATTGATGATCAGGTGAAAATCAGGGGATTCAGAATAGAACTAGGCGAAATAGAAAGTGTACTGGAACAAAGCGGGCTGGTGCGCCAGAGTGTCGTATTAGCAAAAAAAGATCAGTATGGTAATCAGTATTTAGCGGGTTATGTTGTACCTGAAGGCACTTTAAACAAAGAAGAAATTCAGAACTATCTGAGAATTCATTTACCTGAGTATATGGTACCTGCTTTATGGGTGTCTCTGGAAGAAATTCCATTGACTGTAAATGGCAAAGTAAACCGTAAAGCTTTACCAGATCCCGATGTAACTGCGTTGAGCAGCAAAAAATTTGTTGCCCCGCGTAATGAAACAGAGCAGATTCTGGCTAATATCTGGCAGGAATTATTAGGGATCCCACAAGTAGGAATACATGATAATTTCTTTGAACTGGGCGGACACTCCTTGCTGGTTACCAGGTTAACAGCAGCGATCCGTAAAGAACTTGCAATAGAACTTGCAATTAAGGATGTGTTTGTATATCCTGTAATTGCCGCGCTGGCAGCACATCTGCACACCCAGGTGGCCAGTGCGCTATTGCCGGCGATTGCCTTAAATGTCAGACCAGACTTAATTCCTTTATCATTCAGTCAGGAGCGTTTATGGTTTATTGATCAGTTAGAAGGCAGCTCACATTATCATATTCCTGCTGTGTTAAAACTGAAAGGAACACTGAACCGTGCTGCGCTACAGCAGGCTATACAAAGTATTGTTAATCGTCACGAAGTACTGAGAACAGTAATCAGAGAAGAAGATGGGGTTGGATATCAATTGATATTACCGCCAAATAACTGGCAAATGTCAGCGATGGATATCAAAGGTGATTCAAAAGATACTATAGCTGAATTTATTAATGCGCCTTTTAATCTTTCATCAGATCATATGTTAAGGGCCGGACTTTTAACGTCGGCAGAGGAGCAGCATTTATTGATTATCGTGATGCATCATATCGCATCAGATGGCTGGTCATTATCTGTGATTGTGAAAGAGTTATCAGAATTCTATACTGCTTATGCAGGAGAAGTGGAACCAAATCTTGAGCCATTAGCGGTACAATATGCAGATTATGCACTATGGCAAAGAACTCATATTGCGGGTGAAATATTACAATTGCAGCAGGATTACTGGACCGGTCAGTTAGCTGTGTGAAAGTAGAAAGTTTACAATTGCCAACCGATTTCCCAAGACCGGTTATGCAGAGTACAGCCGGAGATCTTTTATATTATCATATTCCTCAGGATCTTGCTGATGCGCTGAATCAGTACAGCAAAGAACAAAGCGTTACTTTGTTTATGACACTGTTAAGTACTTTCCAGGTATTATTATACCGTTATAGTGGTCAGGAAGATGTTACCGTTGGTACATTGGTGGCAGGCAGGACCAGGCAGGAAATTGAAAATCTGGTCGGGTTCTTTATCAATACGCTGGCTATCCGGAGTGACCTGAGTGGAGAACCATCTTTTGATACTTTGGTGCAAAAGGTGAAAACGACTTTACTGGAAGGCTACGGAAATCAGGATATGCCATTCGAAAAAGCATTGGAAACGGTGGCTGGTAATCGTGATCTGGGAAAAAATCCTTTATTCCAGGTGATGTTTATTTTACAGAATACCCCTGATGATGCAGCACTGGTATTGGTATTGGGAAATCTTACTGTGTCACAAGAACCGGTAACTTATAGTCCTTCGCAATTTGACATCAATTTTGTGGTCACTGAACAAAAAGACGGACTGATGCTGGAAATCGGGTATTGTACAGATCTGTTCCGTGAAGATACCATTTTAAGGATGGCAGGTCATTATGAGCAATTACTTCGTTCTGTTATTGCAGCATCCGCTACTGAGATTAACAGACTGGAAATGCTGGCTTCAGGAGAAGCTGCCGGATTAATCACACAATTCAGCGGGGCAGAAGTAGCTTACCCGAAGGAAAGTAATGTGGTTGCTATATTTGAAGAATGGGTGGTGAAAAGACCGGAGGCTGTAGCATTATTGTTTGAAAACCAATCTTATACTTATCGTGAATTAAATGAGAAAGCAAACAGGTTAGCCCACTATCTTCTGGATAAAGGGATGAAGGCCGATCAGCTGGTTGGTCTTTGTATCGGTCGTTCGCTTGACATGATCACTGGTATATTAGGTGTTTGGAAAGCGGGGTGGTGCTTATGTTCCGATTGATCCTTCTTATCCGGCAGAACGAATTGATTATCTATTGAATGATAGTGGTGTAAGTTTAATTATCAGTGATCAGCAAAGCAGGGGAGTACTTCCTGCTCAATTACAGGCAACAGTGATTTTACTGGGGCAAAGCGGGTTCTTAGCCGGGCAGAGGGTTACCTCACCAGAAAACAGAATCGCTGCACACGATCTTTCTTATATGATTTATACCTCTGGTTCTACAGGTAAACCTAAAGGTGTACTCGTGGAGCATCGCGGGATGCTGAATCATTTGTATTCAAAGGTTAATGAGTTGCAGCTGGATCAGAATTCTGTAATTGCTTATACTGCATCTTATACTTTTGATATCTCGGTATGGCAAATGTTCTGTGCTTTGTTAAACGGTGGCTGTACAGTTATTTATCCAACCGCATTGATTCTTGAACCAGCAAGGCTGATTGCACAGGCAGAAGCTGATCAGGTTAATATTCTGGAACTGGTTCCTTCTTATCTTGCGGCAGTCTTACAAGAAAAAACAGCGGTACGTTTACAAAAATTACGCTATTTGCTGGTAACCGGAGAAGCAGTGAGCCAGTCTGTACTGGCACAATGGTTTGCGCATCCTGATTATGGACGTATTCCTGTTGTGAATGCTTACGGGCCAACAGAGGCTTCGGATGATATTACACATCACTTTATGTATAGTGCACCTGAAAGCAGTAATATCCCACTGGGGAAAACTATCCAGAATTTACACATTTATATTCTGGATGCTTATGGACAGATCTGTCCAATGGGTGTGCCCGGAGAGATTTGTGTATCTGGTATTGGGGTGTCGAGAGGGTATTTAAACAGAGCGGAACTGACCAGAGAGAAATTCGTTGCAGATGCTTTCCGACCAGGAAATCAGTTGTACAAAACAGGAGATCTTGGCAGAACCTTACCCGAAGGTACCATTGAATATCTTGGCAGGATTGATGACCAGGTGAAGATCCGCGGTTACCGTATCGAATTAGGTGAGATAGAGCACGTTCTAAATCAACATCCTGATGTAACGCAAAGTGTTGTTATTGCAAAATCAGATGAGCAGGGGATTAAGCGTTTGATAGCTTATATCGTCACCTCAAAAGGAGAAACAGGTTTGGCTCTTCATGAGCCTGCCAAAACCAATGAAGCTATTATAGCTTATCTCAAAAAACATCTGCCTGAATATATGGTTCCGGTAGTAGTGAAACTGGATCACCTGCCGTTAACTGCTAATGGAAAAGTTGATAAGAAAGCGTTGCCAGAACCAGAAGGCGGATTATTAGCCGGTAAAGTCTATGTGGCCCCCAGAAATATTACTGAGCAGGCATTAGCAGGTATCTGGCAAGAGCTATTACAAATACAAAAGATTGGTATCCACGACAACTTCTTTGAACTGGGTGGTCATTCATTAATTGCTGTAAGATTGCTTTCGCGCATCAGAAATATCGGTTATAGTATACAGCTGATGATTTGATGACTTTCCCAACTATTGCCGGACAATCGGCTGTGCTGAACGGAGAAACAAATGAAGAAGATGCTCAGACTGATGAGTTTAATAAAAAACATATCATTTTATTAAACAAGGCAAAAGAAGGTACGCCATTATTTATTTTACCTGGTGGGGTAGGTCTGGTTGACGGATACGACAAAATGGCCAAAGAAATGGAGACGGTAGCTCCGGTATATGGCTTAAACATGG
Source organism: Pedobacter sp. NJ-S-72 (assembly GCF_053890575.1). NCBI lineage: Bacteria > Pseudomonadati > Bacteroidota > Sphingobacteriia > Sphingobacteriales > Sphingobacteriaceae > Pedobacter > Pedobacter sp. NJ-S-72. Next base: position 570,184 of record NZ_CM132681.1, read on the forward strand.
TGGGATCGCTTCAGGGAGAAACTCCTTTAAAGGATATGAAGGATATTGCTGCACAAAACGTTAAATGGATCAGGAAGATACAACCTAAAGGGCCTTATCGTTTTGCCGGACATTCCTTAGGCGGATGGGTTGTTTTTGAAATGACCAAACTTCTGGAAGCGAGCAATGAAAAGGTAGAGCTGGCAGCAATCATAGATGTATCTCCAAGAAGCATTATGCCTTCAGGTGCGGATGCTTTGATTAAAGATACTGTGGCCTATCTTGAAGTCTTTGAAATCATCAAAGCAGACCAGCCTCATACTGATTGGTTATTGAAATTCAAATCGGACATTAATTTACTGCCTGAACATGAGATGCGTGATTTTATGCTTGATTTTATAGTGACTCAATACCGCGATCTTAAAAAAGGTACTGAGTTTGATTTGAAGCTGGTTTATTTACTGGTTTTTAATTCCACGAACTATAATTATGTCACTTCAGGGAAAGTGAATACGCAATTGACGATTATCAGAGCTGATAATCAGAAATGGGAAAATGATGGATTTGGTGAAGATTTAGGTTGGCTTGCCCACTCAGATCTGATCGCAACCACATTAACTTCCGGAGACCATTTTGATATGACGTTTGGTGAAAACGGAATAGCAATGGGTGGTTATTTGAAAGGGCTTTTAGAAGCGTTAAAACAATAAGATTAAGCAGATCCCCCTCTCTGCTTAATAAGGATTTAGGGTTCGGAATGAACCTTAAATCCTTTTTTATTGGTAATATTATATAAATTTTAGAACCCTGCTGATATTCTGAACCCACTCGTACTTCGGCTACTCTCCATTTTACTCAGGTTCTCGTAATTAAAAGTCTTCACCAAATTCAATCTTAAGCCAAATCGCTGTATTCCGACAAATACTTCTGTGTAGTTTTTGATCACATCCGAGTTCAGATAATTTACACCAATTACTTCTTCCATTTTCAACTTCTTGAACAAGGGGATCTTGCTCAAAAACAGACCGCCAAAATTGTGTTCAAAATGTGCTTCTAAAAATTCTTTTCCAGTACTGAACTCATAAGGGCTCAGCATCATAAAACCATCAGTGAATTGCGTATAGATTACGATATCACTACCCGCAAAATGCTTATAATCCATATAATATATGCTGTTTCTATTGATAAATTTACCCGCAATGATACTATACTTAAATGCACCGAGTAAACCCAGTTTTTTATTGGAATCATAAACTTTTGCCCCGAGATAATCGAAATCCACATCCGAATTCAATACACCTTTTATTCCCTTACGGTAATCCAGCTGAAGTTTTGGATATTTAGAACCCTGTCTTATATTGAAGTCGGGACGTTCAATATAAGTTTGCGCAAAAGCAATATTAAGCGTTAAACCTACTGTAAGGGCTTTATTTGCCATGAAAGCGTAATCATTTCCCGCTGTAGGATAGGGGTTGTTGGCCGTAAACTCTTTATCAGGGAATTCTTTAACTGTTCTGAATGACGTATTTAATAAGGGAGTTCTATTTGCATATTCCAGGTTTCCGGAAAGATACAGTCCATTGCTAAGCTCTCTGCCGGAATTAATGTTGACGAAGTCCTTTTTATACAGCTTTAATATATTGTCCTTATCAAATAAGGTACTGATCGTATTGAAAAAAGCGGGTATTGCATCGAAATTACTGTTAAAGTCGGTATAGCTTGTTCCCCCACGAAGTCCAATATAGGCGTTTCGTTTAGGGTCATACCGATAAGATAAGTTTGCGTTTGCACTCAGTTTTTTGTTTTCGAAACCGTAACGTGGGGTAAGCTGCATAACCAGCGAAGTACTATCTTTTAATATCTTTCTATAACTTAGTTTAGGATTATATACCCAGCCCTCTACCGTATTATAGTTTACACTAAAAAGAGGGCCGGTAATTCCCCAGTATTCTTTGTTTTTGGTGTTTTGATGGGTATAACCTAAAGTTAGAATCTTTAAAGGCTTAATCTTATTCTCTTTTCTATCTATCGAATCACGATATTTATCAGATCCATGTACCAGTTTGATACTATCTTTTTTTACATAATCTCTGCTTTCTTCGGGGGTTAAGACCATCGGGCGGATACCAGCCCAGTAAGTTGAATCTTTTTTATTGGCACCAGCATTCACTTTCAGCACTCTGTTACTAAAGAATTTTGGAGGGAAACCAGGTTCAATATTATAGTTACTGAACACACCTGTATAGTTACCTATAAATTTGAAACCCAATATATCACCAGAATAGAATAGTCATAGCGCTGACTGGCCAGCATCCATTTATCGTTGTTGACTGGGATGAATTGTTGTTTGATATGTAAGGTATCAATACCCTCTATCATCGAATTGTTGGTGATAGTCAGATCTGTGCTATGAATACGCCAGCTATCATCAATGATATAGATATAACCATTAAAGATCTGGTCATATTTACGACGTGAAATCACCTTTATTTTGTTAACCCAGTTATTACCCTCTCTAAAAGTACCAATAAATTTATAGCGGTAAAACAGCATGGCATTATCCGCAATAGGCGAAATAAAACCTACACGGCTCAGCTCACTGATATCGACTGTATTTTGATAGAAACTGACCATAAAACCATTAGCCTGGTTAAAACTGAAACCATTGCTGTTGCCACTCACCTTTGAAGAGATCATTTCTTCATAGACTTTGCCAGGCTCCTGGTAATTGAATTTAGAAACTGATTCAGAAAGATAGAGTATCCCTCGTTTGCCAGAATCCAGTCCTATATTTTTAAGATCATCCTGGATATTTCTACCCAGGATTTTCTTTGGTGCATTTTTAAGTTTGGTTACTCCTTTGATGTAGGCGTCACAGGAATAAGCATTTACTTCGGTTAAGTGTTGTTTACGTCTTTTGATTGCATTTCTGATGATCTCGTAAGCCGGATCTTCACTGTTGGCCCTGATCACTACATCTTTTAACTGATATGCTTCTGCCTCCATGGTTACAGGCAGGTAAGTATCTGCACTGATGTCAACTTCTTTGATCAATTGTTTGTAGCCCACAGCTTTAAAAACTAAAGTATACCGGCCTTTTTCAAGTTTGAGCTGGAATTCTCCACTGGCATTAGCAGAGGTACCTTTACTGGTGCCCTGAATGTAAATACTAGTAAAGGGGAGCGTGCTTTGGTTGTCGGAGGTGACACCTTTGAGAATGAATTGCTGTCCAAAGGTTAGGGTTGCAGTTAACAAGAACAGGAGCGAGAGTAATAGTTTCTTCATGTAAATAGTATCAATGCACTAAGATGTTATATTTTGTGCGTAATATTATATAACAATAAGTTAAAAAAGGTTAAAGGGCTACACGAAAATTTTCTATCTTGATAGGCAGCGTAAATAGAAAGCCAGAGACTAAAGGAGGAAATTGTTAATGCATAACTTAGCTATCATCATTAAGAACAACGAAAAAGAACTCTTACAATCAGGGCTTTCTCCAGTTGATCTGCAACCCATAAATTTCATTTACTTCATTGAGCATGGAAAGACTTTAAGTAACGAGTTCTCCATCCAAAAACTGGCTCTGAGTCAGCAATTGTTTCTGGTGAAATTTATTGATGAACATTTTGCCGGACATCAGGATGTCTTAAAAACACATTTATTAAAGCAACTTAAATATGAAGTGATTTTTTCTTTGTCAGACAAAAAGAGACTTTCTGAGATATTAAATGATAAAATCATAGCTGATCTGCTTGTTACTGTGTTTCTGAAAGACTGTGAATATTTGATTAAGCTGCTGGCTTATGATGAAGAGGGCTTTGGTCAGGAAGAAATCAGGATGATGGTTGATCTGGTCATTGAGATCTTCCAGGTATCTGAAATTTTGTCTTTTGATACAAAAATTACGTTTGAAGATTTGAAAACTGAGTTGAAGAAAGCAATGAAACGTAAAAAATTCAAAGGTTTATTCAGGAATGAATATTTTGCTCTGTCCAATCAAAACAGGAATGAATTTTTAGAGGGAATTATTGGTTAGCGAAGAAGAAATCAATTTTTACAAATGTGTGGGATAACCTCTGCGCTTATGACTATTCTGCTATAGATAACTAAGTGTTTCTTGATAAATTGCAGTACTAATAATCTAAAAAGAGTTATCAATAGCATAAAAAGAAGAGAAATGAAAGATGAAACTGAAAAGCCAGAGTTTTGGGAATTGGCCTTTGACCAAAAACAAGAGATGTGGGGCTTCGAACCAGCTAATTCTGCTGTTTTGGTAAAGGATTTTTTTTTTCGCAGCAATCAGTAAAAAACATCCTGATACCTGGAATCGGTTATGGACGGAATGCGCACATTTTCAAAGAAAGCGGAATAGCTGTAACAGGGATTGAGATTTCAAAAACTGCTATTGAAATGGCGGCAAAACATTACGGAACCGCTATGGTAATCCATCATGGCTCTGTAACTGATATGCCATTCGATAAAAACCAGTATGATGGGGTATTTTGTTATGCTTTAATTCATTTGCTGGACAGTAATGAAAGAGACAAACTAATTCGTGACTGCTATAATCAACTGTCAGCGCATGGCTATATGATCTTTACGGTTATTTCGAAAGAAGCGCATACCTATGGACAAGGCAAGTTTGTCAGCGAGGATCGTTACGAGATATTTGATGGGGTTAAGATGTTTTTCTATGACAGGGAATCAATCAAATCTGAGTTTAGCAAATACGGATTGTTTGAAGTCACAGAAATCAGTGAAAGTCAGCCGTTTTTTTTAATCAAATGTAAAAAAGGAGATAACTACTAGTTAGTATCAGTCTCCAAAGGTATAGTTAATAAAAACGGGCTTCCGATTTTGATTGTAATCAAAGCAGGAAGCCTTTTTTTATTAATATTGAATATAAGAATTATATATTTTGAATGTAAGAACTAGTTCTTAGTCGTATTCAACCACGCTTTTCTCAATGCTTTTTGTTCGTCTGTTTGTTCAGAGAACTCTTTTAAAACATTGTATTTCTTTTCATCCTGAACTTCAACAGGCTGACTTAAGGTAACTTCATTCGCCTTACCAGTTCTGTCTTTTCTTGAGACCACGATAGTCAGTTTATCGCCTTCCTTTAAGTTTTCACGTAAATTATCCAGAAATAGCTTCACCTCAGAAATGTCAGGAATGCTTTTTCCATTGATACTGATAAATTCATCACCTTTCTGATAGCCCATCTTTTTACCAAAATCATTCATCCCGTTTATATCCGCTACGAACAGGTTTTTACCATTATAACCCATTCCCATTTTGCCCATACCTGCTTTTTTAACCGTAACTACTGGTTCAAAATCAACACCTATAGCAGCAAAGATCTCTTTGTAAGGGAGTTTTTTAGTTCCGGCAACATAAGTATTTAAGAACTCGCCAATTTCAGGGTATGTCAATTTGGTAATGGTTGCGAACAGCTCATCGTCTTTAAAAGACCTGGTTTTACCATAGGTTTTTGATAAGTCGGCCATCAGGTTCTGAGTTCCATATTTTCCTTTTGATAACTGTCTGAGTTTAATATCAAGACAAAGTCCAATCAGTGCCCCTTTTTCATAAACGTTTCCATACTGCTTTTCATAAGTATCTAAAACACCTTTAGACATGGTCGTGAAAGCCAGTGTATCATTATAGCGCATGGCATTATCCAGTTTATCGGTCTGAACTTTCAAGTATTCAGCGAAATCTATTAATCCATACTTTACCTGCATATGGTGAGCAGCGTATTCTGTAAGCCCTTCATACATCCACAGGTGTTCGGGATTTTTAGGATGATCATAATCAAATTCTCCAATCTCATGACTATGAATACTTAATGGAGTTACAATATGAAAGAATTCATGTGCACCGGTATTGTTAATCGTTTCGGCCAGTTTTGCGGGAGTGAACATTTCCGGAAGAAAATAGAAAGAAGAGTAAGAATGTTCTAAGGCACCATAACTTCTTATTTTTGGATTATCTGTTAAAGTGATGATAAAAGCATACTTATCAACTGGTAATTTTCCTCCAAGATATTCCTTTTGCGCTTCCACTGTTTTTTGAAGAACTTTCGCAATATCAGCAGATGTAGCCTTGTGGTTAGGTGAATAAAGAGAAACCAGGATTTCAGCACCGCCAATATTTAAAGTGGTCGTATCTGGCTTGTTATACATCATTGGTGCATCTGCCAGGCTATAATAATCAGCAACATTATACTGATCGGTAGTTGCATTTAAATGATGAGCCTTAAGAGATGTTGAACCATAGAATTCGGCTGGTTTAGTATTTGTGATCTCAAAAGGGGCACTTTTCGCGCCATCGAAATAGCCAAAGAAACCAAAATTATTAATCACAAATACTTTATCCTTATCAATATTGGTACCTGCCGGCTGAAATATTTCTGCCCCTTTAATCTCCGGGCTATCCCAGCTGTCATCTACCAGGTAAGTCACTTTTGCCAGTTTATCTGCATCAGCAATTTTCCATGAATTTGAATCTGTTCTTTCGTTTTTTAGAGGATTTCCCTTATGATCAAAAGCTTTCAGGTCGGAGATGTAACGTCCATAATCGGCAATTGCATAAGTACCGGGAACCATTTTAGGAAGATGAAAAATGGTCTCTTTACCTTTTAATTTTGGTGTAAGCAAGGTTACCTGGAGCTTATCATCTACAACATTATTTAAGTTGAGGCTATATTTATAATTTGAGTTGCTGTTCTGCGCAAAAGCTGAGCCAGCAGTTAACAGCAGTAAAAATGGGATAAAATACTTTTTCATAGAGTGTCTTTGAACTTTTGAATAGTGCTGATTAGTTAAGGTGCAGCTTGAATAAGAGTAGCTTAAAGGGAATAAGTTACAAAACTTATTCAAATAAATTAAGACAGGCAGATTACTTCTTCTTACTAAGGTTAAGTACTCCACTATACGTATAAAAGATAGATAATGGAGATTCAACCCTGATTTCTATGGGTTGTTCATATGAAATATTTATCTGGGTTTTTTCCGTATCCATAGGCTTTGTTTGCAAAGTAATTAAAATAATAGGATTACCTTTGAGAAACGGGCGATGACAGAACTTGAAAAATACATTGTAGCTTACTTTGGTAAGGTTGAGGCTGATGAATTGGAAGCAATTGGTTCTCTGTTCAAGCTGAGTACTATTAAAAAAGGCGACTACTTTCTGAAATCAGGTAAACCTGCTGATCAGTTGAGCTTTGTACAATCAGGGATGTTCAGAATCTTTGCTGAAACAGCAGATAAAGAAGTTACCCAATGGATTTCCACGCAAGGATATTTTGTAACAGATCTTTCGGGGTTCATCTTTGAAAAACCTGCCCGGTGGAATATCCAAGCCTTAACAGATGCCATTTTATTTACGATTAACAGGGCAGATTATAAACGGATAGGAGCATTGGTTCCCAGGTGGCAGGAGTTTGAAAAGTTATTTATCACCAGATGTTTTACTACACTGGAGGATCGGATTTTTACCCATCTTTCTATGAGTGCAGAAGAAAGATATAGTTTCTTCTTTGAAAATAATAAGGAGCTTTTTAACCAGGTTCCTCTTCAATATATCGCTTCCATGCTTGGCATGACACCGGAAACATTCAGCCGGATTAGAAAAAAAGCAGCTTTTATAAGAGATTTGAATTCTTGATTTTTATCAAGTGCGGATCTTTCCTGATTACTGACCTTTGTATCGTTAGTTAATAATGAAACCATATGAAGATATCAAAAGCCATTTATTTATTACTCGTATCAGGCTTTTTAATTCTCATTTTAAACGGTCTGCTCATGGCAAAAGAAATTAAAACAGGAATTATAATAAACGCGGCGCCCCAAAAGGTTTGGGTAGCATTGGTTGATTTTGATAATTATCCAAAATGGAACCCCTTTATCAAAATGCTCACAGGCGATGTTAAAGTTGGCCAGCAGATTACTGTACAAATCGCACCTCCGGAAGCGAAAGGCATGACTTTTAAACCAAAAGTTCTTGCTTTTGAACGCAATAAAGAGTTCAGGTGGATTGGTCACTTATTGTTTCCGGGAATCTTTGATGGAGAACATAAATTTGAACTGATCGATAACGGTAACGGAACCACCACATTGATACAGAGTGAAAAATTCAAAGGAATCTTAGTGCCGTTTCTAAAAAAACAACTGGATAACAATACGAAAAGTTTTTTTATACTGATGAATGAGAAGATCAAAGAAGTAGTAGAAAAGAGTTTGTAGAACTGCTGAAAATTTTTGATTAATACAAACGTAGGTGAGTGAGAATCCTGACAGCCTTGTCTATTTTGACAAGGCTGATCTGGTTTTAAGGGGGGTAGATGCAGAGGAAGGAATCGAACCTTCTGGTGCCGCCATCATTCAGCGCCCTGCGTTTGAGAGTAGCACTTGTACTTCGGTGCAAAGATAAGAGTCATATTAAGAAAAATGGGGTTTAAGCGGTTATTTAACAATAACTTAATATAAAAAATTGGAGCTCCGTCTTTTCTGCTTACCGGGCTTCCGGTTCCGAAAACAGAATATAAATTCAGTATTATTGAATTGTTAATTTATTGGATTTTTTGATGTGTTTTTTACATCTTTATTAGATCTAATGCATAACGTTATGTTTAATTTTTGATAATACTATATGCTGAATTTTGACTGCTGTAAACGTTGTTAATCAGCCAGGATGGAGAAGAAGACGGGTACATATGTTCATTCTATTTTATGACAATTGGTTCATGACAAAATAATTCAGCTAAACAGATCAGTAATGGAACAACAACAGATATAGAAGATACGGTAGCGCATATATTTAGTTTATATGAGGCTCATGGTACACAAGAATACGGAGAGCGTGTAAGCATGCTGATGCACATGATGCAATGTGCACAATTGGCACAGGCAGCGGGTGAAGATGACGAAATCATCCTTGCAGCATTCTTTCACGATATAGGACATTTCTTTGAAAATGCCGAACAGATGGATATTTATGGAACACAGAACCATGATGATCTGGGAGGTAAGTGTCTTCTGGATATGGGCTTCCCTCAAAAGATGGCCAATTTGGTTTCCAGCCATGTTGCTGCTAAAAAATACCTCATTTATGCTGAACCGGCATATTATAACGAGCTTTCGGAAGCAAGTAAGATCACGCTCGAATTTCAGGGGGGTAAAATGACAGCCGAAGAGGCAGCCGAATTTGAGAAAGATCCATTAGCACCTGTGTATGTTAAAATACGCAAATGGGACGATCTGGGGAAAGATGCAAATAAACTGGTACTTGCTTCCGAAAACCAGCAAATGAGGAGGGATCTGACGTATAATTATTTGCAGAAGATAAGTTCTTGAAGTTGTAAAATCAATAGCCTGCGAACATTCATTGGGATCATCATACTAAATAAGCAAGACCTTCCACTGTGAAAAAAGCGGAAGGTCTTCTATGAAAAAAAGAAGAATTTCTGGGACAAGAAGGCTTTTCAGAAAAAGAATAACCTAAAAATCACATCCCTCAGCAGGTTTTATGTTTTCTTTATCCTTTTCAAGCCTCGCCACTCCATCTTTAAAAGTCACAATCCAGATGCTGTCATAATCATTATCGGGCCATTTCAGGTTATCATCTTTGATTCCTAAACTCTTTACAATAGGGGCAATCCCTTTGTGTTCCCATAAAATTAACACCGTACCAGTTCTGTTTTTAAGATCGGCAGCTATTGCCAATGAGTCGCGTTCCTGATGGCTGCTATTGATTACTAAATTATATTTGGCAGCCATAGGGATGATTGTTTGAAACATTCTGGAATGTTTAGTTGACTCACCCAGTCCGATAGCAGGGACAAAAGTAAAAGACGGGACCCCGAATTTTTTGAACAGTACTGCTGGCAATTTCATTGACCTGTTTAGTCCCTGGCAATTCAGGTTATCGCCTTTCATGGGTTTTTTCACCATGACGTATAAATACAACTCTCAAGTCATTTGATTGAGCACTGGCAGTGTATGATCCGTACGCTGCGACAGCGATTAGAATGCTTAAGAATCTGATTGTTTTCTTCATTTTATAAGTTTATAAGTGTTGTTTTCTTTAATGCTGGTTTCCTACACCACTAAGCTGATAACATCCAAGATCTGTACCTGGCTGTGTGACTTCAGAAATACCATAGATACTATTTACAGGGACAACAATTAAGGGTTTGATACTTGTATTTCCTTTTCCAATCAGCGGTGAATTTGGCTGAATCCTGAAATTATAATTTCCAACCGCGCTATACTGTGCAAGCGGATGACCTGTAGTTGGCAAAGGAAGAAATTCAAGAACATCGGATTGTTTTTCTGTACCACATCGCTTCCATCATAAATTGCCCCGGGCGTATAATTAGGTGGCAGATAATTTGCAGATGCAGTGATAGAAGGAATATCAGTTGGCTGCGGTTTAGTAATATAGCCAGTAGGATAAAACTGGTTTGCTACACTGACAGAATCTGCCCACTGGTAATTGTTACCATAAGATAAATGGGCTATATCGGCCGTAGGGCTACTCACAACTCTATAGCCATATTTGCAATTGACGGCTACGTTATTGTAATACATGCCCATTGCACCTTCTTCATAATTAATTGTTCCGCCACGGCCGCTTTGTACCTGACGATATCCGCCACTTACAAAAGTGTTATTATACATTACAATATTGGTTTGCGGTGCTCCGGTTGCCTGTCCTTTATTGGATGCTTTCTGCCCATTGGTTGCTGTACCTAAAAATAAGTTATAGGCCAGCGTACCAACCGTACCACCTTTCATATTGATACAATCGCCGCCACCACTGACCCCATTTTTCTCAAATGTATTACGGAAGATTGCGACTTTACCAGCCGAGATCCGTACCGGATCATCCACACCACCATACAACCAGGAATCTTCCATAATAAAGTTTCCATTGTAATTGGCAAACAGGATACTGAACTGATTTCCTAAACCAGAACCCGCGATAGTAGCTGTTGCCTTACCTTCAGTTAAACCTGCATATTCTACATGTGTCCAGCGTAATACCATTAAATTACAGGTAGGGCCACCAATAATACCTTTCCATTTTCCGGCATAAGCAGGATCATTTGCAGGTAATAAGCCACCCGGCTGATCATTCCTGGTTATACCAGGTATGGTAATGAAATTTGGCTGATCTTTAGAACCATTGCTGACCAATGTGCCAAGGGCGATCAGGCTACTGCCAATTCCCATATTCAATTTTACTCCCGGTTGCATTAACAAGGTATCCCCGACATTGATGACCAGATCGCAGCCATCCGAAACCGTATATATTTTTTCCCGAAAGCATTGTTCCCTTGACAGGTACAACAGTACTGCCGCCGCTGCAAGAAAGTGGTTCTTTATCACTTACCGGGTTCGCTGCCGGAGGCGTATAGCTATAAATATCTGTATGTTCTTGTTTCCATTTCTGGCAAGCTGTAAATGATGCCGTTACGATCAGGAGCATCATTAGATTTAGTATTCTTCTCATTTCTCTGATTTTCTATTTATAGTTTATATCTGAACCCACCCATGAACATTGTTTTGTAATAACTGCTCTGCACTAAGGTCTGGTCGTAGATATCCTGCTTTCCTAAAAATTGCTGCTGTTTCGCATCAATACTTCCATGTGGGAATTTCAGATATAGCTTACCGGCAGCATTGGTAATATTGTTTATCTTTCCATAGAATGACAGCCTTTTAGCCAGCTTTTTTTCGAACGAAAAATCCAGCTGGTTGTAAGCTTGCTGATAGAAATCCAGCCCATAATAAGGAGATACCTGGAACAGGCAGGCGTTCTCCAGTGTAAACAAAGGCCAGTTGCAGATCTAAACCTATTCTGCCGCTTTTAAATAATACAGAAGCATTTCCAACATTATTTGCCTGGCCTTGCAATGAACGGGTTTCACTAACTACCGATTGCTGAAAACCTAAAACCGGATCATTGAAGTAAAGCAGTTTATCGGTTGTAATCCTGGAATGGGTATAGGTATAGTTCAGAGAGAAACCAATCTCACCAAAAAATTTAGTCACTAAAGCTTCGAATCCGAAGTTTGTAGCCGGATTGACATCATTCTGCGGTTTGATCACCTGTGAACTTGGCCCGCCATCTCTTACCACAAAGTATTCAATTGGATTGTAGATCTTTTTGTAAAATGAACCGATTAAGAGCTGATCGGAGCCACCCGGAAAAAGTTCATATCTGATATCTGCATTATCAGCAGTGATATGTTTTAACTGCGGATTACCTACCTGGCTGTAATATTCGCCATCCATTTTATAAGGCACTAATTCTCCAAAACCCGGTCTGCTGATTGAAGCAAAATAAGATGCCCGCAGATTCTGGTTATCAGTTAATGCATATTTTAAATGAAGACTCGGGAGTACATCTGTATAACTGATCTTTCCAGATCTCTCGGTCACTGTCAGTGGTGATTCAGTATCGTAACTCATTCTCGTGTTTTCGACTCTTACCCCACCTAAAACCTGTAATTTTGGAAATAAGTTAAACTTGAACTGAAGATATTCAGCATTGTCATCTTCGGTAACTTTATAATTGTTTTGCAGATCAGGATTATTACTTCCAATACCATCAGCAGCAGAATTGAAGGCAAAAGGAACAGTATTGAAATCGCCATTGAATAAAGTAGATTTCCCACCTGTAAGACCATAAGTAATATAATCAGCTTTACGGTTTTTATGGCGGTATAGACCTCCAATAGCAAATTCTACAGGTCTGCCGGCTATGGTATGGGTGAATATTAAGTTTGCATAACCTGCAATATCCTTGTCCGTATTATTTTCCCAGTGATGGGTAAGTTTAGTATTGTTATCAACTTCATTGACTATTTCCAGTTTGCTGTTTAAAGCCTGGTTTGCATCATATGAAAACTCTGTACGGTCTGGCATATGCCGGCTGGCTACCGAATAAACGCCATCCCAGTTGAAACGTAATTGATCACTTAGCAGGTGCTCACCATGAAGTGTTGCGTTGTAAATATCCTGTTTGGTTAAGGTATTTCTTTCGGCAATTGTGATCTGTTTGCTTAGTGCTGTAGAGTTTATACCTAAACCTAAAGTATCAGCACCTTTTCTTGATTCAAATTCATTCTGATGAATGTATAAGTTATACAATGATAATTTGTTCTTATCATCAATGACGTAATCAATTTTATTGTGTATCCCTAAACGCTGTGTCTGTGTCGAATAAGTTCTGTCATAAGCATCAGAGAATTGCGGTGAGTTGGATAAAGGAATCGCAGATGGCTGTGCATTTGGCGTAAGCTGCTTAAAAGTCTGAACCCCGATAAATGTTCTGGTAACTTGCAGAGACAATTACACCAAGTTTGCCATTTAAAAAGCGATCTCCAATGGTCAGTCCGGCTGTAGAACTCAAAGGACTGGACAAGTCTTTCTGACTGCTCAGTGCTTTGTTATTAAAGTCCTGGTACGTTGCAGCATAGCTATTGCCGTTAACACTTGCAGGAGAGTTGTTGCCTGGAGAAGGGTTGAAATGTGAAAAGGGTCTGGAATTAGAAAATAGCGTAGAGAGACCTCCTGAAATATTTGCACTAAATGTAAAGCGGTCTGGTGCACTTTTCATCACCAGGTTCATCGCACCACCAATTGCATCACCTTCCATACTGGGGGTTAAAGCTTTGATGACTTCCAATCGTTCCAGCATTTCTGATGGAAAAATATCCATTGGCACAAATCTGTACTGGTTATCCGGACTCGGAATCTTAATTCCGTTTACCAGGGTGGTATTGTAACGCTGATCCATTCCGCGGATAATCGCGTATCTGCCTTCTCCGCTCGACGAACGCTGGATAGTTACGCCACTTACTCTTTGCAGGGCATTAGCTACAGTAACATCAGGCAAAAGCTGAATTGTATTTGCCGAAAGGATGTTTTGAATCATCCCTGCATTTTTTTCCAGCCCGCGTGCAGAGTGGTCAGTTTCTTTATTGCCATGGCCAACAATGGTTGTCTCATTCATTTGGATACTGGCATCCTGTAAATTAACCACAATGAACCTTGTTTGTCCACTACTAAGTGTTCCTTCAAATACTTCTGAATGTTTGTAACCGACAAAATTTACTGAAAGTTTGTAGGCACCTAATTTCATATGATCAAGCAGGAACTTGCCTTGTAAATTAGTAGAGACTACTCTGGTCGATTTTCCTTGTGTCAGGCTAATGGAAGCTCCCATCAGTGGTTCGTCAGATCTGGAGTCTTTTACCTTTACATCAAGAGTTTGCGCGCTCAAACTGGTTGGGAAGAGCAATCCGGCAAACAGAAATAATAATAATTTGTAGAATAAGTAAGGTTGTTTCATGAAGGGGTGTTTGAAATTTTATGCAAAGAGAGCAGTTGAAATCTGAAGGAAATCTGTGTTAGGTAACCGTTAGGAAATCAGTAACATAATGATAATATTGAATTAATATTAAGCGGGAGATTTCTGTTTTTTATCCAGTGATTTTGCCTTTTTTAAACAGATTGATACGCTGCTGAGTTAACTACAAATTGTATCCAGAATTGACCTGTAACTATGCAGCATTTATAATTTAAATACATGCAGAAACTTTACGTATTCAGTTTTTTATTACTTTTTTCTCTTCCCTTATTTGTATGCGCTCAGCATAGTAGTTCAGTGTCTGGCACAGTAACAGATCTTAAATCCAAAACACCTTTAGAATTTGTCAATGTTGTACTGAGAAGCCAATTGGACAATGCTGTTAAAGGTCATGAGGTAAGCGGCTCCAATGGTTCTTATAGTTTTAAGGGAATTCCCGAAGGCAGTTATTATATACAGGCGAGTTATATAGGTTACGACGATACAAAAACTGTTTTGTTTACTGTGAGTAACCAGCATGTGAAGCAAAATATCGTATTGGATAATAGCAAAAGCACGCTTAAAGAAGTGACAATCAATTCTAAGAAAGCTATTTACGTTAATTCGATTGATAAGAAGGTATATCATGTGGATCAGGATATTATGGCTAAATCAGGATCTGCCAGCGAAGTTCTTCAAAATGTTCCCCTCGTGCAGGTCGATATAGACGGAAATGTGAGCTTAAGAAATTCGGCAGTGACTATTTTAGTGAATGGAAAGATATCACCATTAATGGGTAAAAATGCGGCTGCGGTATTACAGCAGTTACCTGCAAATAGTATCGAAAAGATAGAAGTGATTACAAATCCATCTGCAAAGTATAAACCTGATGGTACCGGGGGGATAATCAATATTATATTAAAGAAAGATGCTAAGCGGGGATTAAATGGTACACAGTGACAGGGAGTATTGGGAACAGGGAGCGTTACAATGCAGGTACTTCTTTGAATTACAATACAGGAAGGTTTAATTTATTTGGCTCTTATAGTGTTAAGCAGGACGATAGATTGCGCACCACGACTAATCAACGTGTGCAGACTGATCAGGTTAATCATGTGCAGAGTTCCTATACTGATCTTTTAACTGCGAAGACGAGGCCGTTTTCTCAGATAGCGAATCTTGGGTTTGATTATACGATTGATAAAAAGAATAGTTTTGGGTTATCAGGTAATTTCTATCTGCGGAATTTACATAAGGACGATGTAACTAATAAAATGGTTACAAGCACTTCCGGTAACCAGGATTACGATAGGTTCAGAAAGAATTTTGAACAGGAGAAATCTACCAGTGGTGCGTTTTACTTTGAGCATGGCTTTGCGAAAGAAGATCATAAAATCCGTTTAGAAGTTAATATTGCGCATTCTCCTGAAACAGAAGATAATCGTTATACAAATGTTTACAGGGTACCTGCAATAGCTAATCAAATGGATAATACGCTGATTATGCAAACCGCTGATACCAGGCAAGTGACTTTATCTTATGAAAACCCGATTTCTGATCAGATCAAACTCGAAGCGGGTTATGACGGACAGTTTAACAAACATGACCTTGATTTTTTCGGTGAAGCATTTAGTCCTGCTGTTCAGCAGTTTGTTCCAGATCTTCAAAAAACTAATCATTTTATATACAATGAAAATGTTCAGGCAGTTTATGGAACTTATACGCAAGCTTTTCAGAAACTGACTTTTATGGCGGGTTTAAGAGGAGAGTACAGTGCAGTTAACTCCAGGCTGATCACTACCGGTGAATCTATTCCCAATCATTATTTTAAGGTTTATCCGACACTGCATTTGAGTTATAAGTTGCAGGACAATAAAGAATTGCAATTGAACTATAGCCGCAGGGTCAGAAGGCCGGAAGCTGATGAGCTTAACCCATTTGCAGAATATGCTGATCCGACTAATATCAGGGTGGGTAATCCTCATCTTTTGCCAGAGCTTATCAACTCTGTGGAAGCTGGTTATTTATGGAGAAAGAACGGAATTAGTTTGATGCCGGGGATTTATTACAGATATACGATGAACAGATTTACGGCAATTACAGAAGCATTAAATGATTCTGTATTGGTTACCCGCCAGCAGAATTTAGCGAATGACAGGGCTTTTGGGGCAGATGTGGTTGTAGGGGTAAATTTACATGATAAGCTGGTGGTTAATTTTACACCTAATATTTTTTATAACGAGATAGATGCAACTAATTTAGGGTATGGCAATAAGAAGTCAACGGTAACCTGGAGCGCGAATTTAAATGCAAGCTATAGCTTAGGGCAATTAGCGGCCTTACAGCTTAATTCTATTTATAAATCAGCAAGGTTAACTCCGCAAGGTAAGTATTTGCCAAGTTTTGTCTTAAATTTAGGGGCAAAACGGGATGTGCTGAAGAAAAAAGGAAGCGTTTTTTTTACGTTACGGTTTCTGTTTTTTTAAAACACAGAGACAGGAAGCTGATTTGCAGGGGCCTTATTTAGTACAGCACGTTAAAACGGTGAGCAATTCGAGGATCTTCTATCTTGGTTTTAGCTATGGGTTTGGAGTGGTTAAGAAAAAGAAAGATCTGCAATTTGATAATGGCGGATAGTTTCTTTTGTAGTCAAACGAAAAAGCTTGTTATTGATTTATATTATAAATCAATAACAAGCTTAATGGCTTTTTTATAAAGCCTGTGTTATCTTGTGAATTTAATAAGCAACAGATCTAGAATCACTTACCCATGGGCTAACTTCTCCAGTACTAAGTTTTGTAATTCTGGCCCTAAATGAGTAGTAACCACCTTGTTGAAGAGATAGCTTAACACTATTCAGTTCATAAACTGTTACAGTCTGATCAGGATTTCTTACTTCTATTTCATATTTAACACCACCAACAGGACCTGCACCGATAAAACTGATAGCTGCAATTACCGTGTTCATGGGGGGGGTAATCTCCATTTTCATCTGGTAAATCCGGACTAGAAAGCGTAATTCTGATTTCAGAGGCACAGCTACCATATATATTTGCATTTTGCTGTCCATTGGCATTTAAGTCAGCGATAGCTAATGCATCTGCGGCTGCCTGAGAAGTAGTTGATGTATATTTATTTGCCGGGACGGTGTAAATAACAGCAGGACCAGGACGACCGTCGGAATTTGTACAGTCATTTTTAATGAAAGAACCCGATTGAACTGAACTATAATATTTTTTTACAGGTGGAGCAGGGTTAATAGTAACTGTGTATTTAAGATTAGTATTATAAGTCGCCGGATCTACTGAATTAGCCATTGTAACGTCCATAAAAGTGATTTTTACATCAATAGGTGCCGAAGAAGAATTCTCCATCTTGTACTTAAATCTACTCGGTACAGTTGGATTATTGCTCTTGAAATACGAGGTATAAGTCAAGCTGTTTGAAACTGTGCTATTGTAAGGCGTATAATCCACAGCGGCCGTTCTAGGCATACTTCCAATGTGGTATGCGGCGGTTTCACCAACAGCAGTGATTTCAAGTTCGTCACCTGAGTTAATTGTTGCCGGCCCGGAAAAGGTTACTTGAGCCCGAAGCTTATTTCCCATCATCATGGAAAATGCCAGGCAAAACATAAACATTAATTTCAATTTCATAATCTATTATTTTTTACTTAAAAGTACTTATTTTGTAATTAATTCCAAATAAAAAATATCGACCTAAGTTATTTGAATTTGAGTATTGTATTCTATCAATGTTTAATGAGGTAAATTGATTAACTTTATTATTGAAAATATTATTTAATTTAGCAAAAATATTATTATTTTTTTGCTTTTAAGTATTTTTTGACTAAGAACTATGTTGAGCAGATTTGAATTACTGTTGGAATTTAAATAGTTATAATATTTGGTTATATTCCAGTCAGCTGATACTTCAAAAAAATCCTTGATATTATACTTTAAATCAGGTTATTATCGACTGTGAGATTATCAGGGTAAATGTGATTGAGGTATTCTGTTTGGTTGAGCCGGACTGTATATTCTACATTTAAATTTTGAGTGGTTTTTTATAAACTAGGGAGAGATTATTATATAGTGAAACTGTATTGTTTGGTATTAGTAAATTTTTCGAAAGATACCCTGATTCATTATATTTTCCGCCTATATAATTGACTAGGATTATTTTGTTCTTAAACAAAGCTATATCGAAAGTTAGACCTGCAGATATGCTTTTCCTGTTTCCTGAATTGATATATTGTATTACCGGAGCCGTCTCTGAGGTGGTTATAAATACATTTTCAATTTTATTCGTATTGTAGTATGTGCCTAAATCAAAAGCCAGGTATTTTCTGAAATTATACTTAAAGTCCATACCGAACTTTTGCTCAGGTTTTATGTCTGAGTTTGGGAGTATTGCTAATATCTGTTGCTGACCAAAAGGGGAGATGCCAGTAATTTGCTGAATGAAGTAGGTAAAGTATAATCGCTATTAAAATTAAAACTAATCTTATGCTTATTCTTAAGCAGATGGCTATAGGTGATATTTGAAACAAAGCCGGGGACATTATATGATGCGTTAATATTAGACGTTAGGTTATAGGTGAAAGCTGATAAATCGACTGAAAATGCAGTCTGCTTCCTGTTTGTTGTGTATCTGAAGCCCAGATTGTTTTGCAGGCTTTTAACATTAGAATTTATTTTTTCAGGATTGATATATTCACCTGCGAAAAACTTAAGATCTGTATTAACATAGGCCTGAATGGATGAATATTTGTCCAGGTGAAAGTTTAGTCTGTATGATAATCCTAAATAATTATTTTCAACTTTTCTGTTTTCCAGGCTATCTCCAGCCATGTCCCTTAAATGATCTTTGTTTTCGCCATTATTACTGCCGGCCCTGAATTCAAAATCATAAAATTGTCTTTTTGTGGATTTCCTTAGTTTATCAAAAGTAAAAACTACTGATGCTCTTCTTTTCCTTTAAATGATCTTTGAGACTCGAATTTGACGGTGTCCACTTTTTCTTGTCTGTTAGCTATAAAGCTGGAAATGTTAATTGCATTGTTATCGGAAATTTGACTTTTAACCCTAATAGACATATTGGTGATGGAATCTATTTTATTTCTTATAATAAGATTCAGCATATGAGCTTTATCAATAGAATTGGAACCACTATTAAGAGCAGATTGCTCTTTTGAAATAAGATCAAGGATATTGCTGTTTTGTTCAATTTTTGACGCTTGTCTGCTGTCCTGATATTTCAAGTCAATTGAAGTGTGTTTACTTAGCTGATAAAAGCCAGATAATTCCAGTTTCCTGGTACTGATTAATCCAGGAAGTTGGTTGCCAGTTATTATAGCGGGTAGATCCCAGGCATCTGAAAGTTGATTAATGCTATTAGACTGCATTCTAATGCCAAGCTGATATAAACTGTCTATCCGGGCACTCGTAAAAGAGTTCCAGTTTGATGATTCAGTTCCTTTGGATAAGTTAGTATCAAACAGAAAAGCCTTTTTCTGGCTATCCCGCAAAACTATATTCAATTTCCTTGTCTTTTTCCCTGATTTATCAGCCTGCTCTATAATCTGTACTTTAGAAATGGTAAAACCGGGCAGGTTTTGCATTAAAAAACGACTATCAAAGACAAAATCTCTTTCGCCCACTTTTACATCTCCGATTTCTTCCCCATTATAAAAGACTTTTGAATCTATAACTTTAAGACCTGGAATGATCTCCAGTGCTTTTTCTGTCATGACGTACCGCTTAAAGTTTTGTTTGGAAAAGTCGGCCTCTAGTGTGTCTTTATTCTTTTTAAGAACCATCGCTGATTTGGCTGTAATGTTTACTTCATTGAGCCTGATAGATTTCTGCATTAGCTCTACGGTACCTAAGTTTACAAAGTTTTTATTTGTTTTGATAGCAATGGACTTATTGAAATAATTGAGATGGCTAAACTTCAGCATTGCTATTTTTGCCTTGATTTTAACAGCTATATCAAACGTACCATCATCATTAACTGTTGTCTGTGTGATCAGACTATCTTTTATATAGAGAGAAACTAACGCATTTTTAATTTTTGCCAGAGAAATCGTGTCGGACAGACGACCTTTTATATTTACATTATTTTGAGCGGAAACCGTACCTATTGAAATAAAAAGACAGAATACTAAATTATAAATCAGGCTTTTATTTTTCATAAAAGAATACCTGATAATAAATTAGAAATTTCATACTTACGATCATTAATCTTTATTTTTTAATCTTTAGTTCCCAATGTATTCAAATAAAGAAAATAAAACAAGAAATAAGGTGAATTATAAACGCAAAGCTAGATTAGTCGGGTAGTCAAATTGAGGTTCATCAGATTAATACTGAAGAGCTTTACTTTATTGTACCCTTTTCTTAAATTTAGCTGAATGCTGATGGGTAAGGTATCTGTATGATTAACCTTGGTTTAGCTATAACTATAACAAATTTGATATACTATATTTATAAGGCAGAGCAGGACAGTTAATAACAGTAGTAAAATTTTAAAGCGGTATAATAGCATAATTATTCTAACCAGATAAATATTATGCAGATCATCTTTGGGGTTATATTCCATTTTATCGGAGGGTTCGCCTCTGGCAGCTTTTACATACCTTATAAAAAAGTTAAAGGATGGGCCTGGGAAAGCTACTGGATTGTTGGAGGTATATTTTCCTGGCTGATAGTCCCTCCATTGGCTGCTTATCTGACCATTCCTGATTTTACTGAAATCATAAAACATACCGATGTTTCAACTATAGCATTAACCTATTTTTTTGGCATACTGTGGGGAATAGGAGGGCTTACCTTCGGTCTTGGTGTACGTTATCTCGGCGTCTCCTTAGGCAGCTCAATCATATTGGGAATGAGTTCAGTATTTGGCGCGTTAATGCCGTCCATCTATTACGATTTTTATCCTAAAACAGGTAAAGACACCTTTACTGACATTATCACCAGTTCATGGGGGCAGTTGGTGATTGCAGGCTTACTAGTCTGTATAATCGGGATTATTCTCTGTGGAAAGGCCGGAATGATGAAAGAAAAAGATCTGGCTACACAAAAAGAGACCAAAGAAAGTGCTGAATTTAAAATAGGATTAGGACTGACCGTTGCTGTTATTTCGGGATTACTAAGCTCCTGCTTCGCCTTTGGTATTGATGCAGGGAAAGATATGGCACACGAAGCTAATAACTTGTGGAAAGCCCTTCATCCCGGACAAGGGGAATTTCTTTTTCAAAATAACGTAACTTATGTCGTGATTTTATGGGGTGGTCTAACCACTAATTTTCTTTGGTGTAT
Organism: Pedobacter sp. NJ-S-72; assembly: GCF_053890575.1. NCBI lineage: Bacteria > Pseudomonadati > Bacteroidota > Sphingobacteriia > Sphingobacteriales > Sphingobacteriaceae > Pedobacter > Pedobacter sp. NJ-S-72. Next base: position 591,849 of record NZ_CM132681.1, read on the forward strand.
GCTGCTGAATGCGCGGAACAAAACATTTAAAGATTATACAAATAAAGAAACACCGTTGCTCTCCAACTATATTTTTGCTGCACTGGCAGGAACCACCTGGTTTCTACAGTTCTTTTTCTACGGAATGGGCGAAAGTAAATTAGGTAACGGAGCAAGCTCATGGATCCTGCATATGGCTTTTATCATTCTTGTAGCCAATGTTTGGGGACTTGTACTGAAAGAATGGAAATCAGTTACAAAGAAAACATTCAGGACAGTGCTGACCGGTATTGCATTTATTATCGCTTCTATCCTCATTGTGGGATATGGAAACTCAATTAAATAGAAACAATAAATATCAAATAATATGTTCGACGAAAGACACCGGTTTAAGCACGTAAGTTATTTATGGGATGAAACAGAGGCGGCTAAGTTAGCAGGAGATGAGGTCGCTTTATTACTTTACCGTTCAAATTTATTAGGTGCAGATTTACGCCTGACAAATTATGGCGGTGGAAATACTTCGTGCAAAGCACATGCAGCAGACCCGCTAACCGGTCAGCCTATCGAAGTCATGTGGATCAAAGGTTCGGGCGGTGATATTGGTACACTCAAGCGTACAGGTTTAGCTTCTTTATATGTAGATCGTCTGAGATCTTTAAAAAACATCTACAATGGTCTTGATCAGGAAGATGAAATGGTAGAGCTGTTTAACCACTGTATTTATGACCTGAACTCTAAAGCACCATCAATTGATACCCCCTTACATGGATTCCTTCCATTTAAACATATTGACCACTTACATCCGGATGCCGCTATAGCGATTGCAGCCGCAAAAGATGGAAAAGAAATTACCCAAAGCCTGTTCAAAGGAAAAATTGGCTGGGTAGACTGGCAAAAACCCGGATTTGACCTGGGGTTACAGCTCAAACAATGTCTTGATGAAAACCCGGGAATCCGGGGGATCATGCTTGGATCTCACGGATTATTTACCTGGGGAGATACCGCCTACGAGAGTTATCTCAATACCCTTGAAGTCATAGAGATCTGTGCCAGCCATCTCGAAGAAAATTACGGTAAAAAAGCACCGGTATTTGGAGGTCAGAAAATATCTGGCTCAGAATTATCCATAAGAAAAAGGCAGGCAGCCACCTTATCACCCATTTTACGTGGATTATGTTCTACTGAACGCCATATGATCGGGCATTTTACCGATGATCCAAGGGTGTTGGAATTTATTAACTCTAATGATCTGAACAGATTGGCACCCTTAGGTACCAGCTGTCCCGATCACTTTCTGCGGACTAAGATCAGCCCATTAGTCTTAACGCTGGATGCAGAAGCAGATTTGAGAGATCCGGAAAAAATTAAAGCAATACTGGAACCCGCATTTGCAGCTTACAGAAAAATGTATGCTGAATATTATCAAACCTGTAAACACGAAAATAGTCCGGCCATGCGTGATGCTAACCCGGTAATCATTCTTTATCCGGGAATCGGACTGTTCTCTTTCTCAAAAGATAAACAAACCGCACGTGTAGCAGCAGAGTTTTATATCAATGCAATCAACGTCATGAAAGGGGCGGAAGCGATTTCTTCCTATACCTCATTACCTCGTCAGGAAGCATTTAATATTGAATACTGGTTGCTCGAAGAAGCAAAGCTGCAAAAAGAATGCCAAAGCCCAAATTATTAACGGGAAAAATTGCCCTCGTTACCGGGAGTGCAGGGGGAATTGGTAAAGCCATTTCCAAAAGATTTGTAGACGAAGGTGCTGTGGTGATTATCAATGATAACGATGCCGGTCGTTTGGTGCAGGCAGATCATGAATTTAAAGCTCTCTACGGAAAAGACGCTTATACCACTGTCTTGCTGGATGTAACCAGTAATGACGATATTCAAAAAGCATTTGATGCCGCTGCACTTGCCTTTGGCGGAGTAGACATTGTGGTAAACTGTGCCGGATTATCAATCTCCAAACCCATAGAAGAACATACCGATAAAGACTGGGACCTTTTATATGACGTACTGGTCAAAGGGCAGTTCAAAATCACGCAAACAGCTGTAGCAACTATGCGCAAGCAAGGAATAGGGGGTGATGTCCTAAATATTGTCAGTAAAAATGCACTCGTTTCAGGGCCTAATAATGCAGGATACGGATCTGCTAAAGCCGCACAGCTTCTTCACCTGAGCAGGCTGAATGCAGCAGAATTAGGGAAAGATCAGATCCGGGTCAATGTAGTTAACCCTGATGCCGTCATCTCAGACAGTAAAATCTGGGAAGGAGACTGGGCTGCGGGCCGTGCAAAAGCATATGGTGTGAAAGTAGAAGATTTACCCGCTTTTTATGCTAAACGGACCTTACTGGATAAGATTATCCTTCCGGAAGATATTGCAAATGCCTGTTTGGTTTTTGTAGGCGGCCTTTTAAACAAGTCTACAGGTAATGTATTAAACGTAGACGGTGGCATAGCCACAGCCTTTGTCAGATAAATTGAAGAAAATGGAAATAGAAAAATATCAGATAGATACACACAATCAGGAGTCAGAAACTGAGCATCAGCGCAGATTCGATTTTGCGGCATCAGAAAACCCGCAGGTTGAAGACCTGATTGCTAAATTGATTAAATTCCAGATAGGAATTCCGAGCTGGGCACTGGGTACAGGCGGAACACGTTTGGACGCTTTTCTGGTGGCGGAGAGCCGCGCAGTCTGGAAGAGAAAATCCAGGACATCGGACTCCTTCATCAATTGAATCAATCAAGCGGAGCAGTTTCGCTTCATATTCCATGGGATAAAACTCAGGATTACGAAGGAATTAAGAAACTCGCCAGCCATCATGGACTTCGCTTTGATGCCATGAACTCCAATACTTTTCAGGATCAGCCCGATCAGGCTCATAGTTATAAATTCGGTTCGTTACAACATGTAGATAAAGCAGTCCGTAAACAAGCTATTGAGCATAATATTGAAGTAATCCGTCAGGGAAACGCTTTAGGCTCCGAGGCATTAACGATCTGGCTGGCAGATGGATCATGTTTCCCGGGACAATTGAATTTCAGAAAAGCCTTCCAGAACACCTTAGAAAGCCTGGAAGAAATTTATGCGGCTATACCAGAAAAATGGAAACTATTCATAGAATACAAGGCCTTCGAGCCTAATTTTTATTCCACTACAGTAGGAGACTGGGGGCAATCCTTGCTGTTTGCCAATAAACTGGGGCCTAAAGCTTATACCTTAGTCGATCTGGGCCATCATTTACCTAATGCCAACATTGAACAGATTGTTTCACTTTTACTGATGGAAGGTAAGCTGGGCGGTTTCCACTTTAACGATTCCAAATATGGAGATGATGATTTAACTGCCGGAAGTATAAAACCTTATCAGCTATTTCTTATTTTTAATGAATTGATAGAAGGTATGGATGCAAAAGGTATAGATCATGCCACAGGATTAGGCTGGATGATTGATGCCTCTCACAACGTAAAAGATCCATTAGAAGATCTGCTGCAATCTGTAGAAGCGATCATGATGGCCTATGCCCAGGCCTTACTGGTTGATAAAGCCGCGCTTACCGTTGCACAGCAGGAAAATGATACAGCACTTTGTCAGGAAATTTTGCAGCATGCTTTCCGTACAGATGTAAGAGCGATTGTGCAAGAAGCAAGACGCAGAAGTGGCGGAGCTGCAAAGCCTTTGGAATTATATCGCCAGCTCAGGGTCAGAGAAAAACTGATTGCAGAAAGAGGAATGAAAACTATAGCTACAGGTTTATAATGAGTGCAATTCCAGTTATTGTAGTTTTTGATGTAGGGAAGACTAATAAAAAGATTTTCCTTTTTGATGAAGACTATAAAATAGTTTTTGAACGCTCTGCCCGTTTTATAGAGATGTATGACGAGGACGGCGATCTGTGTGAAAACCTGGAAAGTTTAAGACTCTCCATTTTTGACTCTTTGCGCGAAATCCTGAAGCGCAAAGAGTTCGAAATTAAAGCAGTTAACTTCTCCACTTATGGAGCCAGTTTCGTATACATTGACGAATATGGAAAACCACTGGCACCCTTATATAACTATTTGAAAGCATATCCCCAGGAGCTTAAAACAAGTTTTTATGATACCTATGGTGATCAGGAAACAATCTCTGCTTCGACCGCATCGCCCGTATTAGGAAGTCTGAATTCAGGCATGCAGCTTTATCGGATTAAAAAAGAAAAGCCCGAACTATACAATCAAATCAAGTATGCGTTGCATTTGCCTCAATACCTTAGCTACCTGGTTTCTGGTGTTGAATATTCAGATCTTACCAGTATTGGCTGTCATACCCAGCTTTGGGATTTTAAACAGAACGATTACCATGAATGGGTGAAGAAAGAAGGGCTGGATCAAAAACTGGCACCCATAGTTGATGCTGATCATGTATTTCCTTCAGAATTTCCAGGTAATCAATACAAAGTAGGAGTTGGTTTACACGATAGTTCGGCAGCATTGATCCCATATCTGATTAATTTTCATGAGCCATTTGTCCTGATTTCTACAGGTACCTGGTGTATAACGATGAACCCATTTAACAATCTGCCATTAACTGCTGAAGAGCTCACAAAAGATTGTCTGAGTTACATGCAGTATAAAGGTAAACCCGTAAAAGCTTCCAGAATTTTTGCCGGGTACGAGCATGAGCAGCAGGTGAAACGGATCGCAGCTCATTTTAAGCAAAATATTGGGAGTTACAGGCATATGAAATACGATGCCAGCCTTACAGAACACCTGCTTCAGAAGATGAAACAAAGAAATGAATTAAACCCGCCAGTCAGTAAAGAATCTGTTTTTATGACAAGAGATCTTTCCGCTTTTCGCTCTGGTAAAGAAGCTTATCACCAGTTTATTCTGGATATCGCCCTGCAACAGCGGGCATCTGCCAGATTAGTCATGGAAGATGATCAGGTGAAAAGGATCTTTGTAGATGGGGGATTTAGCAAGAATATAATTTATATGAATATGCTGGCGATGCTGTTTCCTCAGCTGGAAGTATTCGCCGCCTCAATGGCGCAGGCAACAGCAATTGGAACGGCATTGGCTATACATCAAAGCTGGAACAGAAAGCCGATCCCAAATGATATTATCGAATTAAAGTATTACGCAACACATATGAATATGGAATTATGAAACCCAACCAACTCAAAAGTATTAGCTCCTCCCTGTTATTCATTCTTATTTTCATTTCCAGTCAGGCTATAACAGGCCGGACATTTTCGTTTAATCATACAGTTACGATCAGTCATACAGTCGCGGTGAGTCAAGCCCGCTTACCCGGTGTATCACCAGATAACTTACAGTGCGAACATTTAGTAAACCCGATAGGTATAGATGCGCCAAAACCGCGTCTTTCATGGCAGCTTTCAGACACCCGTCAGGGTGCCCGGCAAACCGCTTACAGTGTAACTATCGGTACAGATTCATCCGCGCTTACCCAACAAAAATCTGTGATCTGGAATACCGGTAAAGTAAACTCATCAGCCTCATTACTGATTTATAGCGGTGAAATGCTAAAACCATTCACCAAATACTTCTGGCAGGTAGAAATCTGGGATAAAGATGGGAAACCCGGCTCTGCTGTTAAAATTGCCAGTTTTGAAACAGGAATGGTAGCCATGTCAAACTGGAAAGGTACATGGATCAGTGACAGAAATGATATCAATCTATTACCTGCCCCATATTTCAGAAAAGTATTTCAAACCCCAAAAAAGATAAAATCTGCCAGAGCATATATTGCAGCAGGCGGATTATACGAACTTTACCTGAACGGTAAAAAAGTAGGGAACCACCGGCTTGATCCCATGTATACCCGCTTTGACAGAAGGAATTTATATGTAAGTTATGACGTGACCAGCAATTTGCAGGACGGTAAAAATGCCATTGGCGTTTTACTCGGAAATGGCTGGTACAATCACCAGTCTTTAGCCGTCTGGAACTTTGATAAAGCCCCATGGAGAGCAAGACCAGCATTTTGCCTCGATCTGCGGATTACTTATCAGGATGGTTCTGTGGAAACTATTACTTCTGATGGCAGCTGGAAAACACATAGCGGGCCACTGATTTTTAACAGTATTTATACTGCCGAACATTATGATGCGCGTTTAGAACAACCCGGATGGAATAACAATGATTTTGATGACAGTAAATGGGGGGAAGTCACACTTCGTGCAGCACCATCCAAAAATATTGTCAGCCAGGTGATGCACCCAATCCGGATTGTGGAAACCATTCCGGCAGTCACCATGAAAAAGTTTAACGATACAACTTACGTGTTTGATCTGGGCAGAAATATCGCAGGTGTATCGAAGATCAGGGTCAAAGGAGAAAGTGGAACTGTAATTCAGATCAAACATGGCGAAAGACTTTATCCGGATGGCAGGCTTGACCTCTCTAATATTGATGTCTATCATCGCCCGGCAGATAAAAAAGACCCTTTTCAAACGGATATCCTCATCTTAAATGGCAAAGGAGAGGAAGAATTTATGGCCAGGTTCAACTATAAAGGATTTCAATATGTAGAAGTGATCAGTAGTAAACCTGTTCAGCTTACTAAAGAAAGCATTACCGGGTATTTCATGCACAGCGATGTTCCGGCAGCTGGAAAAATCAGCTCCTCAAACCCTTTAATAGACAGGTTATGGTGGGCAACCAATAACTCTTATCTGTCAAACTTATACGGCTATCCAACGGATTGTCCGCAAAGAGAAAAGAATGGCTGGACAGGAGATGGACATTTTGCTGTTGAAACCGGCTTGTATAATTTTGACGGCATTACAATTTATGAAAAGTGGCTTGCCGATCATCGGGATGAACAGCAGCCTAACGGTGTATTACCAGATATTATTCCTACTGGTGGGTGGGGTTATGGAACCGCAAATGGCACAGACTGGACTAGTACTATAGCGATTATCCCATGGGATATTTATCAGTTTTACGGAGATCCCAAATTGCTTGCCGCCTGTTATGACAATATAAAAAGTTACGTCAATTACGTTACTCAAATCAGCCCTTCTGGATTAACAAGTTACGGCAGAGGGGACTGGGTTCCTGTAAAGTCATCCTCTCCATTAGAATATACCTCTTCAGTTTATTATTATGCAGACGCTAATATTCTCGCCAAAACAGCAAAAATGTTTGGTAAAACTGATGATGACGCTAAAAACTACGCCGCCCTTGCAGAGAAAATTAAGAAAGCAATCAATGATAAATATCTTAACCAGGCAACAGGGATCTATGGAAGTGGTTTACAAACAGAACTCAGTGTTGCCTTGCAATGGGGGATAGTACCAGAAGAGCTTAAAAGTAAAGTGGCCTCAAATCTGGCAGAAAGAGTAGCTGCAGACGGGATGCATCTTGATGTAGGCGTGTTAGGTGCTAAAGCAATTTTAAACGCCCTGAGTGACAATGGTCAGGCAGAAACAGCTTATCAACTGGCCGCACAGGATACCTATCCCTCATGGGGATGGTGGATTGTCAACGGGGCAACCACACTTTATGAAAACTGGAATATTCAGGCAGAACGCGACATTTCTTTAAACCATATGATGTTCGGAGAAATAGGAGGCTGGTTTTTTAAAGGGCTAGGAGGAATCAAAGTTGACGAAAAACAACCCGGCTTCAAAAATGTAATTCTTGCACCAAATTTGTCACTGGTTTAACTCATTTTGAAGCAAGTCATGATGGGCCTTTTGGAACCATTATCTCTTCGTGGAAAAGAAAAGGCAATGCTGTAATTTACAATGTTACCATCCCCGCAAATAGTACCTCTACGATTCATTTTCCCATATCCCGGACACAGGCTGTTTATTACGCAGGTAAAAAAATAAGCAAGATTTATGAAGCAGGAGCCGGTAAATATCAGTTCGAAATCAGGTAAATACCGATTCGAAATCCAGTAAGTAATTTCAAAACTCAGTATAGAGGGAGGCAATTGATTTTGTCTCCCTTTTTTTTATAAAACGTTTTAAATATAAATAAAAGCTGTTTTACAGGATAGAGCAGGTTGCCGATCAAGAGTGGTTGATCTATTTTAGTTCGACCAAATATAAACACATATGACAATGGAGAGAAATTTACAAAAGTTCTTTTCTGCTGTGCTTTGTGTACTCTTGTTTACATTTTACAATAGTACAACAGCCTACGCAGCAGAAAACTGTGACCGGTAAGGTAACAGATAAAAGTGATGGCAGCCCTTTGCCAGGAGTGACCATCAAGGTGCAAGGCTCAGCTGCCGGTACCTCTACAAACTCAAATGGAGAATATGCCCTAAAGGTTGCAGAAAATGCAATTCTGGTTTTTAGTTATATAGGTTATAACGAGCTCCAGCTAACCTATACAGGTAACGTTAACCTTAATGCACAACTGGTTTCCAACAACCAGAAGCTGGATGAAGTAGTCGTTATCGGATACGGAACAACGACGAAAAAAGATGCTACAGGTTCAGTGGCTACCGTTTCTGCTGCACAAATCAAAGATCTGCCCGTAAGTTCTGTTGATCAGAAACTAAAAGGCCAGATTCCAGGTGTACAGATCAGTACAACAACAGGTACACCAGGCGGTGGCACATCCATTAAAATCAGGGGATCGGGATCTATTGGTGCAGGAGATAACCCCTTATTTGTCGTTGACGGATACCCGATTTCAAACACCTCTCAGGGCAGGTTTCTAACCCCCTGAATGTGATTAATCCGAACGATATTGAGTCAATTACTGTTTTGAAAGATGCCTCTTCAACAGCTATTTACGGTTCCAGAGGTTCTAATGGAGTCATTGTAATTACCACTAAACAAGGCGTAAAAGGAATTCCGGCCGTGAATGTAAGCGCCTATACAGGTATCCAGCAGGTTCCACAAAAAGGAAGACCACAGATGCTTAACGGAACTGAGTTCGCGCAATTCAGAAAAGATATCATTGTAGATGATTTCGCTTCCAGAGGATTAGTTGCTACAGACGCTGATATTCCAGAAGCCTTCCGTAACCCCGCTCAATATGGAACCGGAACCAACTGGTACAACGAAATTATCCATGATGCACCGATGAGTAATCTGGATGCAAGCATTAGCGGAGGTTCTGAAAATACGAAATACGCATTCTCCCTTGGTTACATGAATCAGGAAGGTACAATCCGTTATACCGGGTTTGAACGCTATGCCATCCGGATGAATACAGAGAGTAAAATAGGCAAGAAATTAAGAGTAGGGATTAACCTTGCGCCAACCAACAGTGTTCAGAACCTCAATAATTTTGAGAATGAATTTGTGGATGTGCTGAGCAGAAGTCTTTGGTTAAGCCCATTGGTTCCTGTAACAGATGCTGCCGGGAACCGTACGCCTTATGTGATTTCTCCTAATATGTACGCCGGTCCTAATCCATTAAACAGTTTAGAATTTGGCGGCACAAAGTCGAAAAATTTCAGAGGTCTTGGAACAGCTTTCGCTGAATATCAGATCATTGACGGGCTTAAACTGAAATATAGTTTTAACGTTGATTATACCAATACTTCTTCCTTTGTCTTTAACCCTTCGTTTGTTGGTGGTGTAAATTCACCTCCGCCAACTGTACCAAACTCTACAACAAATAAATCAACAAGCTTTAACTGGTTATCTGAAGCCGTACTGACCTATGATAAAACATTCGGTAAAGACCATCGTATAAATGTTGTTGCGGGTTACAGTGCTCAGAAAGAACGCGCAGAAAGTTTATATCTGTTTGCAGATAACTATCCTGATGATAAGATACAGACCATCAATGCAGCCTCTATTATTAGCGGATATAATTCAGACGTGCAAAAATGGTCTATTATTTCATACCTGGCACGTGCAAATTATTCTTACAAAGACCGATATCTGTTTACCGCTACCGTGCGTATGGACGGTTCATCTCGTTTTGGCGGTAATAAAAGATATGGAACATTCCCTTCTGCTGCTCTTGCCTGGAGAGTTTCAGAAGAAGACTTTATGAAAAAAGCAAGCTGGATCAGCGAAATGAAACTGAGAGCGGCTTATGGTTTATCCGGTAACTTTAATATTGGAAACTATACCTATTTGACTAACATAGGTTCATCAAACTATGTATTTGGCGGACAGCTATCCAGCGGCCGTGTTCCTACTTCTTTGAACAATCCTGATTTAACCTGGGAAGAATCCTCACAACTGGATGCTGGTATTGATCTTGGGATCTTAAACAACCGTTTATCTTTCAATATTGACTACTATAAAAGGATCACTAAAGGAATGTTATATAACAGCGAAATCCCTTTATCATCCGGTTATTCAAACGCGATTATTAACTCCGGTAAAATTCAAAATCAGGGATTTGAATTTGGGGTGAACTCTAAAAATATCCAAGGTACATTTACCTGGAATACCAGTGCTAATATTGCTTTTAACAGGAACAAGGTACTCGCGTTAAATGAAAACAACGACCCTATTTTTAGTGGCCGTAGTGGTGAAGGATCTTATCAGCACATTACGCAAGTTGGCCACCCGGTTGGAGAGTTTTATGGCTACATCCTGGAAGGTATTTATAAAGATCAGGCAGACCTTAACAATTCGCCTAAACATGTGACCTCTGTAGTTGGATCAGTCAAATATAAAGATGTAGACGGTAACGGGATTATTGAGCCAGTCAAAGATTTTTGCGGTGATGGGGGTCACCACAACCTAATTTTACCTGGGGCTTAACCAACACATTTGGTTATAAAGGATTTGACTTAAACATACTATTGGTTGGTTCTCAGGGAGGACAGATCTTAAAAACAGCTAATCAGTACCTGCTTAATATTGATGGTATTTTCAATGTAGACAAAAAGGTGCTGAACAGATGGAGATCACCAGAAAATCCGGGGGATGGGTTTACACCAACCACCAATGGAGCAAGGGTAATTTATCGTGATGTAAACTCCTCATGGGTAGAAAGTGCTAGTTATATGCGTATCCAGAACATCACCCTTGGTTACAGGATAGGTGAAAAACTGCTGCAGGGTACAAGAGTAATCAAAGGAGCAAGAATTTATTCCAGCATTCAGAATCTGGCGACTTTCACCAAATATAGTGGTGCTAACCCAGAAGTCAGCCGAAATACGATTTCAGGAAATGCGGTAAGTAATGCACTGGTTCCAGGAGAAGACTTTACCAATTACCCATTGCAAGAACCTTTATACTAGGTCTTAACCTCACATTTTAATCTTTTCTCAATCATGAAGAATCATACAAAATATATAATAGCCGGGGTTCTGCTGATCAGTTTATCTGTATCAAGCTGTAAAAAGAACTTTTTAGACCAGACTCCCGAAGCCTCTTTGCCAGGCGTTAACTTTTACAAAACAGAAACAGATATTAAACAGGCCGTTAGCGGTGCTTATTCTTCTATAAGTGATATGGGAAGGGTAAATTACTGGGTATTTGGTGAATTGAGGTCTGATAATACTAGTTTTCAATATAATCCAGCAGACAGGGGCTCTGAGCAACGCGAGTTCATGGATCAATTTCTGATTGGAGCAACCGCAGAACCCTTACAGGGCTACTGGCAGCAAAACTATACAGGGATTTTACGCTGTAATGAGATCCTTGCGAGAATAGACAATGTACCGATGTCTGCTGAAATGAAAAATCAGTATACCGGAGAAGCTCTTTTTTTAAGATCTTTTAATTATTTTTCAATCTGGCCAGACAGTTTGGAGGTGTGCCTTTAAGACTTACACCAAGTCAGTCACCAGCAGATGCACGTTCCAAAGGCAGAGCATCTATTGAAGAGGTATATACACAAATCATTGGTGATCTGAATACATCGGCCGCTAAACTACCTGTTAAATATACAAGTCTCGAGGCTGGCAGAGCTACACAAGGTGCAGCATTGTCTTTACTGGCCAAAATATACATGACACAGAAAAAGTTCAGTGAAGCATTAGCTGCCTTGAGGAAAGTACAGCAATTGGGCTATAGCCTTATACCCGTCTATAAGGACATCTTTCTTCCTGCCAGTAAAAACAACAGTGAATCTGTTTTTGAGATTCAGTATCTTGGAGCTCAGCCAGGGTTGTCCAGTGATTTTCTCTATCAATTTGCTCCATGGAGTTCTGGTAGTGTCATAACCGGAGATCCTGCAACCTCTTTGAATGGAAGTAGTGGCTGGAATATCCCAACACAAGATATGATCAACAACGCTTATGAAACTGGTGATTTAAGAAAAGATGCATCCTTAGCAGAGGGCTTTACTGATGCGGGAGGGAAGTTTGTAAATATCCCTTACGTTAAAAAATACAACCATGGTATTGTAGACAGAGGCCGTACAAATGATAATTTTCCGGTGATCAGGTATGCTGATGTGCTGTTGATGATCGCAGAATGTTTAAACGAACAAGGTTTCGCAGCAGGTGGAGAACAATTTACACTACTCAATCAAATTCGTACAAGGGCTGGATTACCAGCTAAAACCCCTGGAAATGCTGTCGCAGCTTTAAGTGTAGATAGTCAGCAAGGTTTCAGAGATGCTATTTTACAAGAAAGAAGAGTAGAGCTGGCCTTTGAAAATCACCGTTGGTATGATCTGGTGCGTTCAGGAAAAGCTGTTGAGGTGATGACTGCACATGGGAAATATGAAATTGCACACCGAACAAACATCCCCTCTGGTTCTTATCTGATCAATGCCAATAAACTTTTTTGTTACCTATCCCTCAAAGAGAGGTGAATCTGGACAATCTAACTCAAAACCCTCAATAATCTATTATGAGAAGCTACTATTTAGGAATTGCACTAAGTTGCACCATCCTTAATTTATCGGCCACTGCCCAACAGTTAAGCGTTACCGATTTAAGAACAGAATACCAGAAAAACCCAATGGGAATAGACGGGTCTGCACCTCGTTTAAGCTGGAAGATTAATTCTTCGAAGCGTAATGTGATGCAGAGTGCTTATCAGATCAGGGTAGGTACCGATTCGGCTGGCTTGTCAGCTGGCAACGCATCAGTATGGGATAGCGGAAACCAGAAAAGTGATGCTTCTGTCTTTTTGCGTTATGCAGGTTCAAAGTTGAAATCTGATACACGTTATTACTGGCAGGTGAAAATAAAAGATAATCAGAATAATGAATCAGGCTGGAGTGCTATTAACTCATGGCATACCGGTCTGCTTAATCCAAATGAATGGTCAGCCCAGTGGATCACAATCACAAGTTCGCCTGCAGATACGGTTGAGGGGCCAAGCCCTATTTTTAGAAAGGTGTTTTCAACTGATGGGAAGGTGAAATCGGCGGTGCTATATATTACTGCACATGGCTTATATGAAGCGCAAATCAATGGAAAACGAGTTGGGCAGGATCATCTGGCACCCGGCTGGACAAGCTATCATAAACGTTTGCTCTATCAAAGCTATGACGTAACTTCTATGCTGAAGAATGGACAAAATGCAATCGGATTCACTTTGGGTGATGGCTGGTATCGTGGTTACCTGGCTTTTGAAGGTAAACGTGGCTTTTATGGTAAACAATTAAGCGGTCTGGTACAATTGGTGGTGGAGTACACTGATGGTACAAAGAAAGTTGTGAATAGTGACGGCAGCTGGAAATACACAACAGGGCCTGTTCGTTTCTCGGATCTGTATAACGGAGAAGTTTATGATGCCAAATTCGAGAAACCAGGTTGGGCAACAGCAAATTACAGCGATGCAGGCTGGAAAAATGCACAGGTTATAGTCGCAGGCAGTGAAGTTCTGGAGAGTAGCATCAGTCCGCTGGCACGCAGACATGAACAGTTTAGTGTAGTTAAAGTAATCAAAACACCAAAAGGTGAAACCGTTCTTGACTTTGGTCAGAATGTGGTAGGCTGGGTGTCATTTAAACTGAGTGGTAAAGCAGGTTCATTTATTCAAATGGAACATGGCGAAGTACTGGATAAAGCAGGGAACTTTTATGATGCCAATCTCAGGAGAGCGAAACAACATGTCAAATATATTTTTAAAGGAAGTGGTTTGGAAAGTTATGAGCCGCATTTTACCTACCAGGGATTCCGTTATGTGAAATTAACAGGAAATACAGCCAATATTGATCCTTCGTCTTTTAAAGCAATCGCGGTCTATTCAGATATGGACCCTACAGGTACATTTAATACCTCAAATCCATTGTTAAACCAATTACAGCATAATATACAGTGGGGGCAGAAAGGTAATTTCATGGATGTGCCAACAGATTGTCCTCAGCGTGATGAACGTTTAGGATGGACAGGAGATGCGCAGGTGTTTTTCCGTACGGCGGCTTTTAATATGAATGTAGCTGGTTTTTTCACCAAGTGGATGAAAGATGTGGCTTCAGATCAGCTGGCTAACGGCAGCGTACCTTTTGTGGTGCCTAATGTATTAGGAGATGATGCAACCGGTTCAACTGGCTGGGCTGATGTGGCCACGATAATTCCATGGAATATGTACGTCGCTTATGGCGATAAAGAAATTCTGTCTGCACAGTATCCAAGTATGAAAGGTTGGGTTGATTATATGACCGGTAAAAGTAAAAATGATCTCTGGAATACAGGTTTTCATTTTGGCGACTGGTTATTTTATCACCCCGAAGATGATAATGATGGCCGGGCAGCAATTACTGATAAATACCTGATTGCACAATCCTTTTACGCACATTCTACTCAATTACTGATTAATACAGCAAAAGTTTTAGGCAAAAAAGCGGACGAAGAAAAGTATACAGAATTACTGGACCGGATTAAGAAAGCATTCCTTAAAGAATATATCACACCAAGTGGCAGAATGGTTTCAGGATCTCAAACTGCCTATGTGCTTGCTTTGAATTTTGATATGCTGCCAGAAAATTTAAGACAGCAAGCTGTAGATTTCCTGGTTACCAATATAGAAAGTTACGGGAATCACCTGACAACAGGTTTTTTGGGTACGCCATATCTTTGCCATGTGTTAACCCGTTTTGGCCGTACAGATGTAGCTTATAAACTGTTATTACAAGAGACCTATCCTTCGTGGCTATATCCTGTAAAAATGGGAGCAACCACAATCTGGGAACGTTGGGATGGGATTAAACCTGATGGCAGCTTTCAAACTACTGGTATGAATTCATTTAATCACTATGCTTATGGCGCAATTGGTGATTGGATGTACAGAGTAATGGCAGGGTTGGATACCGACGAGTCAGAGCCAGGGTATAAGAAAGTAATTATCTCTCCGCAACCTGGTGGGAAAATTACCCATGCTAATGCACAGCTTGAAACCTTGTACGGCTTAACGGTAAGTGACTGGAAGATCGAAAACGGGCTTTTTAAATTAAAAGTTGTTATTCCTCCAAATGCTACTGCACAGATCAAGCTGCCGGGTGCTGCTCAGGCGGCAGTTACTGAAAGCGGAACCGAATTGAAAGATGTTAAAGGGTTTAGTAAGATCTCCAATCAAGGTAATGATGTTGAGTTGAGTGTGGGTTCAGGAACTTATCAATTTGAATACGCGGTGAAATTATAGATTTTAGAATCCTTGTTTTTGCCCGTTTATGGCGCGTGTTTTACGTCATAAACGGGTACATGGATTAGCCGGGAGATTAAATAAATGGGTAAGTGTTTTAATATAGCTAAAAGGGTTTATATTTATTTAATACAATGATGAAGACATCCGATTTTTTAAAGTTCATACATATTGACGAATATTCTGCCACCCAAAATATTTACAGCTTAGTGATTCTATTATTGAAGCGATAGAAGATGGGAAATTAAATAGAAATGATATCCTGCCTTCTATCAATGAGCTTAGCTGTGAGCTGGAAATCTCCAGAGATACCGCAGAAAAAGGGTATAAATATCTGAAGAAACAGGGAGTAATCATATCTGTACCCGGCAAAGGCTTTTATATTGGTAATACAGAGTTCAAGAAAAAGATAAAAATATTTCTGCTCTTTAATAAGCTGTCTTTTCATAAAAAAATTATCTATGATTCTTTTGTGGCTGCTTTAGGTGGGGATGCATTGATTGATTTCTATATTTATAACAATGACTTTTCGATCTTCAAAAAGTTGATCCTGAATAAACGGACCGAATATTCTCATTATGTGATTATTCCGCATTTTGTAGAAGGCGGAGAGGATGCCTATAAAATTATCAATACAATCCCGGCCGAAAAACTAATTATGCTTGATAAAAAAGTACTGGGTGTGACAGGTAATTATTCGGCGGTTTATGAGAATTTTGAAAAGGATATCTACAGGGCATTGGTTCAGGCCAAAGAGCAACTGGAGAAGTATCATACTATTAAGTTGGTCTTTCCTCAAAAGAGCTATTTCCCAGGTGAAATCATTGAAGGGTTCAAAAGGTTTTGTCAGCAGTATGCTTTTAATTATTTTGTAGTTAGTGATATAGCCAGTGAAGTTATTCAATCTGGTGAAGTTTATATCAACCTGATGGAGGATGATCTGGTTGTGCTGATTGAAAAGATCTTTTCTCTGGGCTTGCAAATCGGGAAAGATGTGGGCGTAATCTCTTACAATGAAACTCCACTTAAAAAGATTTTATTAAACGGAATAACGACGATATCAACTGATTTTAAGATGATGGGAACTATGGCAGCAGAAATCATTAAAAGTCAGAACAGGCAGGATATAGAGGCTCCGTTTTATTTGACGCTGAGACCTTCGATTTAGTATTTTTAATGGATATAGTTAGCTGATCCAGGCAGATAGCTATATCCATTCTTTCCATTGGCCGTTTTTCTTTTTATAAACGGATTGGCTCCAATTGCCACATTTATATCCACAATAATAGCCCTATTCAAGTATATCGTTTGATCATTGGAAGGTGCATTTTTAACTTAAAAATTAATCTGTAAACAGCCGAAGTGTTTAAATGCTTTACTTATCATTATAGGTTATAAATGAATTAATTTGTGGATTTTTAATGATAATTGTTTTCTGTTTTTAATTTTAAATAAATATAAAACTATTATTTGGATAATATTAATTGCTATTTTCTTAGTTTTGAAAATATTAAAAATTAATATTAATTAGCTCACTCTCTTCAATGACTACATGTTTACATTGTCTACGGCCCGGTGCAACATATTACTATCCCGTTATCACAGGTGTGTCTAATAACCACTGGCGGGGAAGAAGCTCTTCGGGAGTAAATACCCAAACCTATTATGGAGCAGGATATCTATGTTTTCAGTGTGATTCAAAGCTTAAAATCAAAAAGATAAAGTCTGTTTGCCTGGTTCTCTTCCTGGTTGCTTTGTTTTTTTTAAGTTTTATTTTAATAGGTATACTATGAGTAATCACTATGATACATTACGTATTCCCAGAGATGCAAGCCCTGATGAAATAAAAAAAGCATTCATAAAGCTCAGTAAAGAACTACATCCTGATCTCAATGGGGAAAATAGTAAGAATAAAGAAGAGCATCAGCAAGTTAACCATGCTTACGAAATATTAGGAGATAGTACCAGGCGTGATGAATATAATAAATCACTCTCTGATTTGCTTCCTGTTATAACAGCAGCTGCTAAATCTAAGGAAAAGAAAAGTTATAAGTCATGGGGAAGAAATGGTACTAAAAGCGGAGGTAAAAAGTATACATCCCAGGGAAACCAGCAATTCCGTTACCAGTCTTCAGAAGAACAATTACAAACCAGGAACGGAGACTGGACCGAATCCGAAACAAAAAAGCGGCTAAAGTCTTTGGTATTGGAAAAAAACCATCCTGATCCTGGTTAATATAGTGTTGTTCGCAATGATATTTAATAAGGCTTCTAAACTTTCATGGAAACCACAAAATGTGATAGCTGAAAAGACAGTAGTCAAAGAAAAAAAACATAAGAAGATCAGAAAAAAACGGTGGAACAGGCCAGTCAATAAAAATATTCCTGTTACCAGTCAACCTCAAAAAAATAATTCTGATAGCCTGAGGCTTTTAGAACGTTCAAAATCAATTGAAGGACTTAAAATAGCAGATACTTTACGTATTGAAAATAAGAAAGATAACGACCAAAATCCAGCATATCAATAAGTAATTTTTATTCGGATTTGACAAGGAAAAAAATCATGACAAAAACTCAAAATATATCCTCACAGGCACTTATTGCCCTGAAAGATGCTTTAGCCAAAATCTATTGGAAAAAAACAGATTTAAAGCAGTTCATCGAACTGACCATTGATAATTCGGTCATTGTTTCAACAATAAACTGGAAGGATAACCAAAAATATGATAGTGTCTCAGAACTGATTGACCGGATGGCTGCCAGAAAGGATATATACATGACCGATTTACTGAAATTACTGAAAGAAACTTCAGATTTTAATGATTTCAGCCATCTTGAATATTGGAATGAGAAAGGTGATTTAATTATGAAAGCAGAAGAAGCCGTGACCAAGCTCCGCAATCAGACAAATGGCTATTTTTCAGCGTTAGAAAATTTAGCAAAAGGCCATGAAAACAGGATCAATAACCTCGAAAGATTAAAGAAGACAATCGATTTTTCTGAAAGACTTGAAGGGTTAAACAAGAGATTTTCTGAAATTGCTATCGGGTTAAGTCCGCAAAATAGGGGATTTGCATTTGAAAAGCTGTTGAATTCTTTGTTTGAGCTGTTTGAATTAGATCCTAAGGGACCTTTCAAGACTCAGGGAGAGCAAATTGATGGTTCATTTACTTTTGATAGCCAGGATTTTTTATATTAGAGGCTAAATGGCAGACGCCACTAGTGAATGCCAGTGATCTGTATGCATTTGGTGGCAAGATCTCGGGTAAATTAAAAAACACTTTAGGACTGTTTATTTCTCTGAATGGCTATTCAAAGGACGCTACGGAAACTGGCAGTACGACTCTTAAATCTATGATATTAATGGACGGCCAGGATCTGATGCAAGTACTGGAAGGCAGAATTAGTCTGAGCCAGCTGATCTTTCTCAAGAGAAGACATGCGTCCGATACAGGTGAAATTTATCTCAAGATCAGGGGGTAAGTCATTAGATGTAGGCGGTGAAAAATAACCGCAAATAGTCCTATCATTACGCCGAAGCCTCTATTTCACCGGCCTTAAAAAGCTGGTTTCTTTGCATCGTTTAAAAACAAGATGCATGGAAACAGGTTTCAGAAAATGGATTATCGTAGCTACAATCATCACTTCAACTATCATTGAACTGATTGATACTACCATCGTTAACGTATCCATCAATACGATGAGTGGTAATCTAGGCGCTCCGTTAGAAGATACTGCATGGGTGATTACATCCTATGCGATTGCAAACGTAATCATTATCCCCATGACCAGTTTTTTAGCTGAGAAGATTGGGAGAAAGCAATATTATATAGGTTCAATCATCTTATTTACCGTAGCATCGGCCATGTGCGGGTTCTCGGATAGTTTATGGGAACTGGTAGCGTTCCGGTTCTTTCAGGGGATTGGCGGTGGTGCATTGCTTTCTACATCGCAATCTATTTTGTTTGAAACTTTTCCTGCTAAAGAACGTGCTACAGCAAGTGGGATATTTAGCCTGGGCATCATTATCGGCCCTTCCATTGGACCGGTAATGGGTGGTTTTATTGTAGATAATTTATCCTGGCAATGGATCTTTTATGTCAATATCCCTATCGGAATTCTAGCGGCCCTGTTGTCTTACATCTACCTTAAACCAACTAAAAAATCAGATGATGGGCGAAGTATCGACTGGCTTGGTATTTTTCTGCTTGCAGTAGGGGTAGGCGCGCTACAGGTAGTACTGGAACGCGGCGAAACGGATGACTGGTTCTCGGCCACTTATATTGTTGTGCTCACTATGTTCTCGGTGATTTCATTAGCTACCCTGGTCTGGTGGGAGCTTAAAATCCCTTTTCCGGTGATCAACCTGCGGGTATTGAAAAGTGCAACCTTGTCCATTTCAGCTATTATGACGTTTGTGCTGGGCTTCGGATTGTTCAGCGCAGTATTTGTTTTTCCGCTGTATGCGCAACGGATTATTGGTTATTCAGCTTTCCAAACCGGAACCATGCTCTTGCCGGGTACTTTAATAGCAGCTATGATATCGCCGTTTTTAGGTAAAATGCTGCAAAGTGGCGTTCGCCCGCAATACCTGATCATCCTGGGTTTCGGTATGTCGGCGGTATTCGGTTATATGATGTCGGGGTCGAACCTGGAAACTGGTACCGATTACTTTTTTATCCCTTTAATTTGCAGGGACTCGGCGCTGCGTTATTGATTGTTCCGCTGACAGCACTCGCAGTATCAGAA
This sequence comes from Pedobacter sp. NJ-S-72, assembly GCF_053890575.1. NCBI lineage: Bacteria > Pseudomonadati > Bacteroidota > Sphingobacteriia > Sphingobacteriales > Sphingobacteriaceae > Pedobacter > Pedobacter sp. NJ-S-72. The sequence goes on from NZ_CM132681.1 coordinate 612,079, forward strand.
CTCAAGCCTTCTGAGATCCCGCAAGGGGCTGCTTTGAATAATATGATGCGGCAGATGGGCGGATCTTTCGGTATTGCTTTAATTAACACTTATATCGCACATCGCGAGGCCGCTAACCGCACCGCATTAATTACACATGTTACTGCTTCAGACCCACAGACCATGATGCGGCAGGAAATCTTTATCCGCAATTTTATGGCACATGGCTCCACTTACCTGCGCGCGGTACAGCAATCTCTCGGTGCGCTGGAAAATACTGTAGTTAAGCAAAGTTTCTTGCTCAGCTATATGGATGCATTTTTACTGTTAGCCCTGTTAAATGCCTGCTGTATCCCACTGGTTATGATTACGATTAAAAAACGGGCAAAAGTAAAAACCGGGAAAATAGTTTTACCTGATGCCCACTAGTTAACTATTTTAAAATAATCTTAAATACAAAGAACGATGTATACCATCAACTGAAATCAAAAAGCCAGGGTCAGTATGTATGAATGCACTGGTTTGTGCTATTCAGGATACAACACCTCATTTAAGGCGGATTAGCCTAAAACACGAATTACTCAAAGAGATTGGCCCGCTGATTCCGGGCGGCCACTTTAAAATTTTCATTCCGTCTGTTCAAGGTGCACAAGCAACTTTGCCGGAATTGTTAAGTGGCAGACCATTCTTGCCCGATGAAAAAACTAAGCCCTATGTTCGTACCTATACAATAAGAAGTATAGATCAGGTCGCAGGGATTTTGGATGTCGAATTTGTTCTTCATGGAGATAGCGGCCCTGCATCTGCCTGGGCAGAAAATGTTTCGATCGGTAATCATGTGGGGATAGGTTTGAAAAAGTCGGGTAGAATACCTATACAGGCCGATTGGCATTTATTTGCAGGCGATGAAACGGCTACACCCGCTATCACAGCTATGTTAGAGGCATTGCCGGCAACAACAACGGGAATCGCTTTTATTAGAAGTGGGAGGTTCAGCAGAAACTTTTCAGATCAAAACTGAAAGTGCTGTTGAAATACGCTGGTTAATCAGGAATGGGAAACCAGCTGAACAATCGGATCTGATATTGAATGCTGTAAAAGAAGTAACGTTGCCCGATGTTTTGTTCAAATCGCGGTTTGTCTGGATTGCCGGAGAGGAAAAAATGGTGAGGGCGATGCGCAAATATGCATCAGAACAGCTTGAATTGAACCGCGAAGAGCTACGCGCTACGGTATACTGGACGGCTGGACTGAGTGAAGATGATTATCAACAAATCAGAGTAAACATAAATGATTAATTTTGAGTAATGAAGAATATCCCTTTACATATATTACAGGATAACACAAGCCTGGGTTTGCAGATTGAAAAATTTGTGGAGGATGAGCCTTATGTTGATATGGTGGGGCCTCTTGGTGCACACCGTGATGATCATTATATTTTCTTTTTGCTGAAGAAAGGTTCGGGGATGTTGATGATCGATCGATTTCAATGAAATTCAATTATTGGAAGGGATGCTTTATTATGTTTTGCCAACGCAGGTACACCACCGGCTCCGTAATGTGGGGGTAGATGGCTGGTTCGTTGCCGTTGATGTCGCACTGATTCCTCAGCAATGCAGAGATGTATTTGAAAGCGGCTTATTGCTTCAGCGGCCTTATGAACTCAATGAGGTACAACTTGAACAATACCATAATCTGATGCTGCTGTTCTATGAAAAATATAAAGAGACCGATACCAATTCGTTTTATGTACCAGTTATCCACGCATTACTGCAATCGTTTTTAGCAATTGCTGCGGGTTTTTTCAACGAACACTCTGGTCTTAATTTAAAAGTATCAAGACGCGCCGAAATCTCTGGTCAATTCAAAAATCTGTTAAAAGCAGAATTGCGCACTATGAAAAGCCCTAAAGACTATGCAGCCAGGTTAAATGTTTCAGAATCTTATCTGAACGAAGTGCTCAAAAAAACTACAGGATTTCCTGTAAGCTACTGGATACAACAGGAAGTGGTGACCGAAGCGAAACGCCTGTTGTATTATAGTCAGCTTACCGTTAAAGAGATTGCCCATGATCTGGGTTATGCCGATCATTCTTATTTTTCCCGTTTATTTCGCAAACTGAGCGGCGCTTCTGCGATCGCTTTCCGTGATCAGTACCGTAAGTAGTCCTATTCTTACCGCGATGCAGCTATTTTATATGGGTAAGAAAGGCGGTTTCTTTGTGTCAGTCAAATATACGCTACATCAGCGAGCTTTCCTGTTGGCTCAAAGAACATGGCTATTGCAATACACATACCTGGTTTTATGTGGCTGGAAATCAAGAGCGGGTTGCTGAGCTGTGCAGATTGTTAAAAAGTATGGGATTACTGAACATGCAGGTAAAGGGTTTTTGGTCATGAGTATTGCAGGTATAGAAGAGAACCTTTATTACATAACTCAGAATCCGTAGTAACGATGCCACGGATTCTGAGTTTATCAAAAAGGGATTTTGTAATTTTAAAGAGTGATTTCTTCAGTGTAAGCTGAACCGAAGCGATCAGTAGCTACTACTTTAAACTGGCGGGTTCCAGGAGCAGGGGTAGCAAAAAACAGATGATCTGTTAAGGTCGGTTCCACCCATTTATGTTTTTTAGGAACTAACGGGCCACCATATAGTTTGTAAGCGATCGGGTCCATTGCTGTTCGCTGTTTCATTTCTCCTTTATTTACTCCGTCTTCGAAGTATTCCACTTTCCATTTTGGGTCCCAGTTCCAGATGTTGACACCGATTTCTTGTTGGTTGGCAGGGGTGGTTTCTGGTGAATTGCCTGAAGTAGTTCCTGAGGCAATTTCTGAGAAAGAACCTTTAGGATAAATCCTGAACTGATGATCTTTAGCTTTTCCAGTAGACTTGTAAAACCACTTGATTTCACTGCCGTTTACCTCGTAAACACCGTATCCGTTAGGGCAGCCGTCACTGCAAACCGGCCCTGTCCACCATGCATGCGCCACATACCGTACCATGTACGTGTTCGATCATGTTGCGGTCTTCCCATTTCTCATTCATGTGTGTATGTCCGGATAGGATATGAACCTGATAACCTTCCAGTAATTTGTATAAACGTTCTCTGTTTGATAACACACCACCCAGTTCATCATCTTTCAGTTTATTCCTTCTGGAAGTACCCGTATTGGTAGGGATATGTACAGAAACTACAACTGTGCTTCCCGGTTTAACGGTCTTCAAATCCTGTTCTACCCATTGCAACTGGGTTTCTGTTAAATAACCAATGTATTTTTTTGCGACGCCTAAAAAGAATACATTATCTAATGATATGTAATGGATCTCACCCCGGTTATAAGAATAATAAGCAGGGCCGAATTCGTCTTTAAAAGTACGGGTTGATAATTCATCAGATCTTGCATCCAGATCCATATCATGGTTACCTGGCAGGTTGAAAAATGGGATACCTGTTTCTGCTACTGCATCTTTATAATCAGCTATCAGCTCAAAATGATCCCAAACCAAATCGCCACAGCCAATTCCATGAAACAAGGTTCCCTGAGGATAAGATTTTACTAATTCCTGTACATCAGGAACGGTCTGAGCTTTTAACAAAGCCGCGTCTTTTTTAGAGATTATCTGGGGATCAGCCCAGACTAAAAAGTTATGTTTCTGATCAGATACATTCAGTTTTTCCAATACAAAATCAGCTTTGAAACCAGCACTGTCTTTTGGTATAGCTTTATAAAAAGCGGTAATGCCTCTCTTTTGATTAAACTGATAACCAGCCGGAGAACTGATATAAACATAGTCGGCAGTGTGGTTACTCAGCAGTTCGTAATTACCACGTTGATCAGTCAGGGTAATATTGATCCCATCTGTTACCGCAACACCAGCAATGGGGTTACCTCCCGCACTGATATTGCCTTTTAAATTAACTGTAGTCAGGTCAGTTGGTTTTGCCGGGAGTGGCAGGATTGCTGCCTCGATTAAACTAGCAGGGGGCTACAATTAAAGTACCTGATAACCCTAAGTTTCTTAAAAAATGTCTTCTGTTTAACATCAGTATATTATTTAGTTTGCGTAAATAGCAAAGTCTTCAATGCTTAGTCTTCCGTTGTTAATGGATGTATTATTTGTTGTTCCCAAGCCTAGTTTTTTAACTCTAAATCGTACAGGCCCGGTAATGTCCATCAGGAATGTTGCTGTTTTGGCAACGGCCGATGCATCATTAATTACCTTTCCGGTTTGTACCCATGTTAAACCGTCATTTTTCGAATATTCTAATACAAAAGAACTGGTCGCATCATTGTAGTAAGCACCATATAACAAGGAAACTTTTGATGCCCCGTTAGGCACATTAAAGTTCATTTGCACATAACCCGGTACAGCCAGGTTTTGTTGCATCCTGATACATTGAAATCCAGTAGGATTAAAACGGTCACGGCCAGATGTATTAGCCAGAATAGCCTGATCCAACAACCAATTGCCCGTTTTTAAGCCAGCAACTGCCGCTGCATAAGAAGCCTTTAAACTCTGATCCGGAAACTCAAAAGTTTCGGGGAAACCCGTATAAATTGGCCCGCTTGCATCCAGCATGTCGAGTATATTACGAGGCCACAAACTAGGTACAGCATCGCTTTTTCCGTCAGCCTGATACATTAGCGGGATACCTGTAAAAGTAGCACTTGCTGGTAATCCCCTGCCCGCAAAAGAAGCACCCTTTTCTGTGTGTAAAACCATTGTTCCACCATTGTCTGCTAAACTTTTATCGCCTGCATATAACTCTCCGGCAACAGGAACAGGAGTAATGCTTCCAGAAAATACTCTGACCAGACAGCCTTCATAATCATCTGGTTTGGCTTTAAATAAAGCCGTAGTTACGGTAATTGGGTTTCTTGCATTTCCACTGGAAACCTTTGTCACTGAAGCTGCGTTTAAACCAGTAACCTGCAAACTTCCATTCACTTTTTTAAGTGTTGTCCCGTTCAGGTCTACGACAATAGAATCTCCCGTTTTCAAAGCTGCAGCGTTTTCTACGGCTAGTAAAATCCCCCTGGTTTTATTCCTTCTGTTATTCTGCATCGCTACAGTTCCAGCGGGCATATTCCCAGACTGGACATCAGAAACCACGATTCCGATAAGCTGATGTGCGCCGGCTAAATTGCCTGTGTTTAAGTCAACAGCTGCACCCTGATAGATTGCACGCAGATCTTCTATGGCGATAATCGGACTTGGATCGCCCAAAGCAGAATCATGCTTTTTACATCCGGCCAGGCCGATTAATAAGAACCAGCAACCTAGAAATTGAAATATATATTTGTTCATGATTATTGAGTGATTAAGGTTTTTGCCACCATACTTTAGTGTATAAATCATCTGCGCCCTGTATCGCTACAGCAGCAGAATAATTTGCACCATTTGTAGATTGCAGATAGACAGGGTAATTTAAGCGGGAAGGCATCTGACCGCTATTAGGTAAACCAAGACCTTTAGGTAACTGAGGATGATGACCTGTCCGGCGATATTCAAACCATTGTTCCAGATCAGTCATAAACAGACTGTAATATTTCTGCACATGGATCAGCTCCAGTTTATCCTCCAAAGCTAAATTGTCAGCCCATTTTATATCTGCACCCAGCAGATAGTTTTCAGGAACTGCATAACCCCAGTAAGTAATCCCGTTAGTTACCCCGTTTTCATAATAACCTTTAGCTGTTCCGGTAGTAATCCAGCCTTTCGAAGACGCTTCAGCTAGCAGAAACTGGAGTTCTGCATAGTTCAGGATATTACCTAATAAAGGCTCGGACTGTAAGGCAACGGGCAAAGTGGACTTTCCTTCAGGGGCTTGCCCTACAGGATAACCACTTGGAATTCCCTCATATTTTCCATTGTAAATCGTAGCCCATTTCGCGATTCGCGGATCGCCCCATTCCTTTAAATTGTTGACAAAGAAATCAGCCAGTTTGGGTGTGTACCAATCGGCAGGTCGCCAGGTGGAAAAGGTGAAACATAAGGTGCAGTACCTGACCATCTCAAAGCTGCCGACTCTGCGTTACTGCTGATAATCGGGTAATTCGAACTGTTTACATCTACAATATCCTTAATTTTTGCTACTGCTACAGCTGGAGATTTAGCAGAAATCCGCATCAGCAATCTCAAATAAAGCGTATTGCCAAACTTGCGCCAGTTAGCTGCATTTCCTGCATAGAGCGGATCACTTGAAGAAGGGATATTGGTGCCAGTTTTTAACAGCTCATTAGCCATTTCCAGCTTTTTAAACAGCTCCGGATAAATTACTTCCTGACGATCAAATTCAGGCATGAAAATACCTTCTTTGGCTTTTGTCGCATTGAAATAGGGGATGTCGCCATAGGTATCGGTCAGTAACGAAAACACATAAGCCTGGCAGATCAGCGAGATCCCTTTGAAACTATTGCTGCTCAATTGTTCAGCACCTTTATAAATATCATTGAAATTGGAAAGTTCCAGATACCAGCTGTTCCAGAGGTAATCACCCTCAGATTTACGGATGTCGTAACGGAAAACTTTCCCGTCTGTATCACCCATATCTACGGTTACCTGCATCAGTTCGTTAGCGAGCCTCTGGCTGCGGCTCATATTCGCTTTCACAATATTTGTAATTGCAGGAGCAAGCAAAGCCTGCGGTAAAGCCTTTTCACTCGTATTAGGATTCACATTCAGCTCCTGAAAACCTTTTTTACAAGAGGTCAGCGCTAAACATAAAATCAAACAGATTGTATACTTTGTAAGTCTCATATTCTTTAAATACCTATGTTTAAATTGATTCCAAAAGTTCGGGTAGAAGGGAACTGACCCAGTTCAAAACCCTGGTTAATGGTACCATCGTTTAGTGTTCCAAACTCAGGATCAAAGCCCGGCCATTTTGTGATTGTCATCAAATCACGGCCATAAATACCAATTGTAGCTCTTTGTAAACCAAGTCTTCTCAGTGTTTTTGGTTTAAAGGTGTAGTCAACCGGGCTTCGCGGAGTTTGATGAAATCAGTAGAATAGGTAGCTCCTTCAATATTATCCCGGCCATAATGGGTGGTATAATAGGTGGTCATATCCTGCGCGATTACCGTGTTTGGGCTATAGCTGCCATCCGGATTTTGAACTACGCCTTTACCAATAATCCCGTTGTATCGTCCCGGAAGGGTGTTTGTTGTTTTTCCTTGTTCAGCTAAAACGGCTGCGGTGAGCGAATAACCTACGGCACCATATTGGGCATCCACCAGGAAACTCATTCCGAAATTCTTATAACGGAACTGGTTACCCAAACTCGCTTTCCATTTAGGGTTGGTATTGCCGATATAAAGCTGATCATCAGGAATGACCGGGTAACCGTTGTTATAGACAATCTGCCCGTCTGGTGACCGCTTGTAACCACGACCATACAGATCGCCCATACTCCCTCCAATTTTAGCTACAATTGCACCACGGCTGGCAGGCCCGGATTGTAAAATCAGGTTATCCAGACTATCTGTTAAAGCGATTATCTTATTTCTGTTAGCGGTAAAAGTTCCGAAAACTGTCCATTTGAATCCGTCTTTCTGGTCTATCGGTGTACCATTCAATTCTACTTCTATCCCTTTGTTACGCACTTTTCCGGCGTTTACATAAGCGTAGCTTACGCCCGAAGAACGGTCTACGGTAGTTTTCAGGATCTGATCTTTGGTGTCACTTTTATACAGGGCAATGTTGATCCCCAGGCGGTTTTTTAAGAATCTCAAATCGGTACCGACCTCATAACTCGTGGTATATAAAGGTTTCAGATTGGTATTGGTTAATACGGTTGGATTTTGGAGTCCGCCGGGATAATTATCGGCTACATCATAAGTGAAAGAAGTGATATAAGGGGTTTGCTGACCACTACCCACACCTGCTACCGAAGCTCTTAATTTGGCATAAGAGATAAATTTTGGCAGTTTAAACATTTCAGAAAGGATGCCACTCAGGTTTACCGAAGGATAGAAAAAGGAAACATTATCGGTAGATTTTGCAGTCGCGAGTACGCTGTTCCAGTCGTTACGGCCTGTAACATCTATAAATAAGTAATCTTTATAACTTGCTGTCGCGACACCATAAAAGCTGTTAATCCCATATTTACCACGGTAAGGTTTTGGCGTTAATACCCCTGCACTGTTAGCCAGGCTGTAAATACCCGGGTAGGTAAGCGAATCTGCACGCAGTTCGTCTTTGTTATAAGTATTTCTTAACATGCTGCCTCCGGCAGAAACCGAGATTTTAAGATCTTTGTTCAGGTCTTTGTTGTAGCGGACTAAAAAGTCGTTGGAAATCTCCTGAGAGAAGATGTTTTGGGTTCTGAACATTCCTTTTTTGAACTTCTCGGTATCAAATGGGCGTTGCTGAGAACGGGCATCGTAAGAGAAGTCCATCGCACTGCGAATCATCAGACTTAAATTCTTAGAAAAATTATAAGTGGCCTGTACGTTTCCGGTTAGTGCATTGCGGTTAGATTTGTTGAGCATTTCCTGGGCAATCAGGTAAGGATTGTCAGGATAACTGCTAAAAGGATAGCTCTGCGCCACATTTTCTTTTCCGGGAGCCCAATAGTCTTTTAACCATCCGGCATCCGCGCTGGGTAACCAGAACATGTTCCAGTACATGATAGACTGGTTATTGTAGCCGGTAGAAGGCAGGTTATCGCTAAACTTGTTGGTATAGTTAACTTTGGTCGCGACCTGAAGTTTCTCGTTTACTTTATGAGTGGCAGACAGGGCGACGGTGTTTCGGCCGTAACCTGTATTGGGAATGATCCATTTGTTATCTACATTGGTCAGCGAAAGACGGAAAGTGGTCTGGTCATTTCCACCATCCAGGGTTACACTGTTGGTGAAAGTACGGCCGCTTTGAAAGAAATCTTTTCTTGAGTTTTTATAGGGAAGCCATGGGGTTCTCTCTTTGCCTGTGGTTTTAGTGATCGGGTCATACTGGAAAAAGGATTGTCCGTTAATTTAGGCCCCCAGGCAGAACTTGTACTTCTGGTACTTGGGCCATCTTCTGTTGCGCCAAAGGAGTAAAAGTTGGCGCCATCGTTTCCTTGTCCGTATTCGTACTGGTAATCGGGCCAGCGGGAAATAGTTTCCATAGCGGTATTGGAATTGACAGTTACCCCGATACCGTTTCTTTTTTTACCGGATTTAGTGGTAATGATGATTGCACCATTTGCACCTCGCTGTCCGTATAAAGCGGCTGCTCCGGGACCTTTTAAGACGGTTACATTTTCTATGTCGTCTGGGTTGATATCGTTTAAACCACTGCCAAAGTCAATAGGGGACTCGCCTTGTAAATAAGCAGAGCTGCCACTTCCTGTTGTCCGGCCGCTGCCGTGGTTGATCACGACACCATCTACGACAATTAAGGCATCGTTTTCGCCGGTCAGGTTACTTTCTCCACGGAGGATGATTTTGTTTGAACCAGCCGGGCCACCGTTAGATCTGATCAGGTTTAAACCGGCAACTTTACCGGAGAGGGCGTCTGTCCAGTTGTTGGACATGGCATCGGTCAGCTGTTCGGTTTTTAAGACTTTGGTTGAATAGCCAAGTGCTTTTTCTTCTCTTTTGATACCGAGGGCTGTGACTACGACTTCATTTAAGGCGTTTGTGGATTCCTGCAGATGAAGGTTTAATAAGGTGTTATGATTCGCTGTGATCTTTACCTTTTCGGTACGGGTATCATCAAAAGAGATGTATTTGGTGATGATGGTATAGGTGCCCGGATCAAGGTTGATACTGTAGTTTCCGTCGTTGCTGGATTGGATAGTTTGTGCAGTTTCGAGTATTTTGATGGATACACCGGGAATTGGTTCTGCATTTTGATCGGTTACTTTTCCTGTCAGTTTCCCTTTTACACTGTTTACGAGCAGGATGTTTTTAGCATCTGTTTGTTTGACGGTTAAGGGTTGGTTGCGGAGTAACAGGCGCAATGTTTCCGCTACTGTTCTTTCTGCTTTTGGCAGGCTGACTTTTTGCTGGTCGTCTAACTGGCTGTTGTTATAGCTGATGGTCATGCCACTCAGTTTTTCGAGCTCGTTAAAGGCTTTTTTTAAGGTAATACTGGTTGCGCCAAAGGTAATCACCTGGTTTGTTTGTGCGTTTGCTGTACTGATAAACAGGTTTAACCACAACAAAATTGCTGTACAGCTAAGCCATCGAATAGTATTATTCATATCTTTACTAAGTTTTGTACTTTTTTAATCGGGAGTTTAAAACATTATCTAAGGGCCGGGAACGTTACAGCGTTTTCCGGCTTCTTTGTTTTTTATGGGAGCGTAAATTTTTAGTTCATCGTGGTTTCCTTTTTATTTATAAAATATAATGGTGTTGTTTGATTTGGTGTAATGTGATCCGGTGAGGGTAGCCAGTGTTTTGAGCATCTGGTCTATGGGTGTTTTATTGAATGACGTGGTTACTTTGATGGCTGCCAGTGTTGGGTCTTCAAGTTCTATGTCGAGTTTATAGGTTCTTTCTATGGTAGAGGTGATTTCTTTGAGTGAGGCATTGTAGAAAACCATTCTGTAGTTTCTCCAATCGCAAATGGCTTCTGCGTTGATCTCGTTTTTATTCGTTTTCCCGGTTTTGGTGTCTATCTGGAGCTGCTGATCGGGTAAAAGGAAGTTGGTAATAGCGGGGTGGTTTTTTTCTTTGAATACGACACCTACTTTTCCTGTTTTTACGGTTACGGCTATGTGGCTTTCTTTAGGGAAGGCTTTGACATTGAAGGATGTGCCGAGAACGGTTGTACTTACTTTTCCTGTTTGGATAATGAAGGGCTGGGTGGTTTTGTGTTTGACGTCGAAAAAGGCTTCTCCTTCGAGTGTGACCAGTCTTTTGTTAGTGGCAAAGTGTTTTGGGTATTTGAGTTTACTGCCTGCGTTGAGGTAGACGATAGAGCTGTCGGGAAGGATGAAACTGCTTTGCTGGCCGTATGGGTTGGTGATTTCGGTGAGCTTTTTTGAGGGTTGGATTTGTGGCTTTTGTAATGGGTAACTCCAATGGCCATGATGATGATTAGCGAGGCTGCCATGGCCAGTTTGGCAAATGGAAATTTACGCTTGACAGGTTGTTTGTTTTGATTGATGTGGGCGGTGATTTTAGCCCAGTTGTTTTGTTGGTTGACCGGATCTTTGTAATAGAGTTTTGAAGCATCCAGGATCAGGATGACTTCTCTGAACTCTGTTTCGTGTGCAGGGTTGCTGGCTACCCATTTTTGCAGGATAGTCAGATCTCTTTCTGTAATCGTTTGATGATAGTATTCAGTAATCAGCTGATAGTATAGTTCTTCCATTTCGTTCTTATCTGTAAGACAAGATTGATGGGGTGGTTTACGTAGTGTGAAAGGTTAAGGTTATGTTATTAGTGTGTTAACTAGATTTTCTTTCCTGAAGTGGATAGGAGGGTACGCAGGGATTTTATAGCCTGGTAAAGGGTAGTTTCTACGGTGCGGACAGTAATGCCCAGGAGAGGGGCGATATTGGTTTTATCGATTTGCTCAATACGGCTCATCAAAAGGACTTCGCGCTGTCTTTCAGGGAGCAGGTTGATGAGGGACAGGATGCGTTGTTGCGATTCGCGGTTGGTCAGGATTTCAAATGGGGTAAGATGCTCGGAAAGGAGTGTTTCGTGGTTTTCAAGGGGTTCAAGAAGGGGTTTGTGTTTTTTCAGGTGGTTTAAGGACAGGTTTTTAGCGGACTGGAACAGGTAGGGTTTGAGTAAACGGATTTCCAGTTGCTTGCGGTTGTCCCAGAGTTTGATGAACAGGTCTGAGATGAGGACTTCACTGATGGTGATATCTTTGGTGAATATGGTTGAGAATTGGGTCAGTGAGGTATAGTAACGGTCAAAAATAGTTTGTAAGGATAAGGTGTTGTCCTGGTGGAGCAGGGCAAGGAGTTCTTCGTCAGAAAAAACGTTGTAGTTCTGTGTTTTCATCGCGAGGCAAAGGTACAGGTCTAGTGTTGTTACGGGGGTGTTAAGTTTGAAGGGGAAGGTAAGTGTAAAATATTTGTAGTCGGAAATCTGTCTTAGAGCATAAGGTTTTTATGAAGGATTTGGGGTAGACCGACTTTCTGTCTATATTAGATGTCTAAAGAATAGGATCTGGTTTAGTATAATGTACAAGGGAGAAGATAATATTTACTGGACTTTTAGTTCTTCAGCGCAGGCCATTGCCGCGCTAATAGGCTTTCTGGCAGCGGGGTTTTTCTTTATCCATGAAAGAATGGACAGAGAAGTAGAAAAAGATGAAACCCTTATTGAAATTTATGCCGATATTAAAAAGCAATATTTTTCACGGTTAACCTTTTTATTATGGCTTACCGGTCTTTCCATAACCTTTAGTTTGATTCTAGTCTATCTTAATGGATTTGATTTAGGCGTGTTTTCAATATTGCTGGTAATAACCGTAGGAGCCCTTAATATTTTTACAATTTTCCATGCAATGTTATTTGTAATCTTTATTGTAAATCCTTCAAAAATTGAAAACACAGCGGATAAATTAATTGAAACTGATAAAGAATCATTTGATGTTAAAAATTCTCGTACGGTATCAAGAGAAGAGTTCCTGGAAAAATTTATGCTATTGGAAAAAACAGTGCAAAACATTTTGGCCAAAAATCAAGGTTTTGGTGTTGACGCTGGCCGTGCTCAACAATTTATGCCTTTTCAACGGGCCGTCAGTGAGCTTCTTCAAAGAGGAATATTAACCCGGGAGCAGGTTATGAAATTGAATCGGGTAACCAAAATAAGAAATCTGATTTCCCATGGAGACGTTAAGGTTGTTGATTCGAGGGCCCAAATGATTGTCGATGACCTAAATAATCAGCTGAGAAATAAGGCTTAATGAAACTGCTTTGCTGTCCGTATGGGTTGGTAATTTCGGTGAGCTGGTTTTGAGGGTTGGATTTGTGGCCTATGTAATAGAGTTTTGAAGCATCCAGGATCAGAATCACTTCTCTGAATTCTGTTTCGTGTGCAGGGTTGCTGGCTACCCATTCTTGCAGGATAGTCAGATCTCTTTCTGTAATCGTTTGATGATAGTATTTAATAATCAGATGATAGTATAGTTCTTCCATTTCGTTCTTATCTGTAAGACAAGATTGATGGGGTGGTTTACGTTGCGGGAATGGTTAAGGTTATGGTATTAGTGTGTTAACTAGATTTATAGCAGCATACGTAGTGATTTTATGGCTTGGTAAAGGGTAGTTTTCTACGGTACGGACAGTAATGCCCAGGAGCGTGGCGATATTGGTTTTATCGATTTGCTCGATACGGCTCATTAAAAGGACTTCGCGCTGTCTTTCAGGGAGCAGGTTGATGAGGGACAGGATGCGTTGTTGCGATTCGCGGTTGGTCAGAATTTCAAATGGGGTAAGGTGCTCGGGAAGGATTGTTTCGTGGTTTTCGAGAGGTTCAAGAAGGGGTTTGTTTTTTTTAGGTGGTTTAAGGACAGATTTAGCGTACTGGAACAGGTAGGGTTTGAGTAAGCGGATTTCCAGTTGCTTGCGGTTGTCCCAGAGTTTGATGAACAGGTCTGAGATGAGGACTTCACTGATGGTGATATCTTTGGTGAATATGGTTGAGAATTAGGTCAGTGAGGTATAGTAGGTCAAAAATAGTTTGTAAGGATAAGGTGTTGTCCTGGTGGAGCAGGGCAAGGAGTTCTTAGTCAGAAAAACGTTGTAATTCTGTGTTTTCATCACGAGGCAAAGGTCTAGCGTTACGCGGGTATTAAGTTTGAAGAGGGAAGGTAACCAACAGCAATTATTGAAATTTCTGTTGGTTCTTATGTTAAATTACGTGTTTATATGAATTGTGTTTTTTTTTTGGTAATTTACCTCTTTTAATAGCTCTGCAATTTTTCTATAGGTATTACTCTCTTTATTTGTATGATCAGTATAAATAGGTTTAAATAAAAACCACATAATAGATGAAAAGATGATAGTGAGTGCTATATTAATTATGTACTTTAAAATTTCATCTTTATGAATTGGAAGTATTATTGCCATAAATAAACTTGCTAGCGCGATTATGACTGCTAAAAATGCGAGGAATGAAAGTTTTGTAGCTTGTATATTTCCTTTTTTTTCACATTCTTCTGTTAAGTCCCGAATGCCATTATAATCCAGTTGTAGAACATTTTTACAGTATAAAATGAGTCTTTCACTTCTGCTATAATCTAAGGTCTTTCCATTTAGTGATTCAGCTTTTTTAAATAAATTTGTAATTTCCCGTCCTACTATTCCAAGCGTTATAAATAAAATAAATAATATTGTAAAAGGGAGATAGTTAAAATTTGCTGTAATTCCAGTTCCGATAATAATTATGCACGGGGAAGATAATATGGCTAAACAAAATAAGTATTTGGTTAGACGTTTGTATTTCTTTAAAATACTTGTATCCTCAGGGTGATCCATGAACTCGTAAATCATTGCTTTAGTTGATACTGAGTTTTCATAGTAGTATTCTTTAATATCTTTAATGGTCATTTTTTTCATAATTGTTTTTGTGTACAATTACGATATTATTTATCTTTTAAAAGGTGTAGGAGTCGTTTTTATTTTAACTATTATAGTTTTTATTTAAGTAACGGCCTGGTAAAAAAAAAGCGAGTCAAGAATATAACGAATGCTAAAATGATACAAATAAAAACTAAAATTAAACCTTGTTAAAAAAATGTTCTTAACTTTCTCTAAAACAATGGTTAAAGTATTATATGTAGACATTGTTAAATTTCCATGTGAATAATCTCTTAGCTTTAAAATTGGCGTTATGATGGAGTTAAATAAAAAAGTCGATGAATATATTGCAAAGTCAGAAGGTTTTGCAAAGCCAATCCTGGAACATTTGCGACAAATAATTCACGACACTTGCCCAGAGGCAGGAGAAGATATTAAATGGGGGATACCTCATTATTCTTACAAGGGCGATCATTTAGTAATGATGGCCGGTTTCAAAAATCATTGTTCATTTAGCCTGTATAAAGCAGAATTTATGAAAGATAAAGCCATTCAGGATAGTGTGAAGTCGGGAAAAAAGTTTGGCTATATGGATAAACTTAAAGA
This sequence comes from Pedobacter sp. NJ-S-72, assembly GCF_053890575.1. NCBI lineage: Bacteria > Pseudomonadati > Bacteroidota > Sphingobacteriia > Sphingobacteriales > Sphingobacteriaceae > Pedobacter > Pedobacter sp. NJ-S-72. Next base: position 627,149 of record NZ_CM132681.1, read on the forward strand.
CATATCAGAATTGCCTGCAAAGGAGATTTTAGTTTCGTACGTTAAAGAAGCAATGACGATAAATGAAAAGGGAATAAAAAAAGAAATTCCAAAATCTGACAAACCAAAAGTTATTGAAACGCCTGACTATTTTAAAACAATGCTGGCGACAAACCCAAAGGCGAAAGATGTTTTTGAAAACAAGTCAGACTCTTATCGTAAAGATTACTTAGTTTGGATAACAGACGCAAAAACCGAAGCCACAAGACAAAAGCGAATGGAACAATCATTGGAATGGATAGCAGACGGAAAAGGTAGGTTTTGGCAGTATGACAAGAAATAATTGACATACATAAACGCCCCGAAACGAAGGCCACCGATCAGGTCTGTATTAGCTCATCCATCCTTCGATTAATATCCATGCATGCTTTCCATTCTCCGTTTTCCTTTTTATAGATGTAAGTTGTTCCATTGCCACATAAATCAAAGCAATGGTATTCTTCCTCAAAAATACAGAGCGTGTTGTTCCTGAAAAAAATCGGTTTTTTAAAACTGTAGTAACGGTGGATGCCCATCTTGTGAAGGGGACCCCACCCGTTAGACCGGTTTAAGAAAAGAAGATCTATTGTTTTCCTTTTTATAGCGCTGTGATGTCGTAATAATTTCCTGGGTATATTTTGGATTTTTGATTCTTCTAATTGTTCGTTAATGATTTTTTTGTCTTCTTCAGTTAAAATAGCAAAACGAATGCTGCCTTTTTGGTATGAGGAGAGTTGTTGATCAAAGATAGTATCAGCTTTAAGTGTAGTTTTTAATTCCTGTGATTCGTATTGTCTATAGCTATCTATATATGCTGTTTGCTTTTCCGTTTTGTCTTGTCGTTTAGTAAGATACCATGTCATGAATTCAGTCTCAACTTTTGAACTTTGTGCCTTGGTTGTGTTAAAGAGACATAAGATGCAAAACGAAATGATGTATGTTTTAATCATTTTGTAAGATTTCTTTATAATTATAAATTTGTTGGTAAAAGGTAGGGATAAACTTAGAAATAAATCGAGGGATGTATTGAGGAGATATATTTGTTGAGGTACTGCATGTTAATTTTTATATAAGATCGAACTCTAAAATTATTCTAGTAAAAAGACTATTTGCAGAATGAATTAGTAATTTGTGAATGATTAATAATTAATTATGCTTTTAGAGCAATTTAGACGTAGTTTCTCCTCTTATCAGAATAAAACTCTATCTGGAGGGATAATTGGTAAGAATTTAAGAATAATTGATAACGGTTCTGGTCAGCTCACGCTTACAGGTGATATATCTTTACATTAAAAGTTTTGGATCTCACTTTGGCAGGAGCACCACGGATAAATAGCTTAATGCGGTTATCTGAACAAGCGATTATGAGCAAACTAAGGGGGGTGCATACGGTGATCAGGCAATTTTTTATGAATTCAACTCTGCGAAAAATGCCTTTACAAATAAGCAGCATACATATAGCCTCAGATATAATTTTAATTATACAGCCAATCTTGTTCAGGTCAATAGTATAAGCCAAATTGCGGGTAATGATTTTGTCCTCGCATTGGTTGACGAGATTGGGCATCGCTTTACTGATATTTATGGGCGAAAGCATGTTTCAGGTGGTTTGGCACAAAAGACCGGTGGGCCTGCAACTGTAATTTACAGTGAATGGGAAAAGGACTATCTAATTGGCGTACATGAATTTTTTCATACTTTGGGTCTTCCTGATTTGGAAGCTAACGGCTTTGAAAATCGGTTAATGTATCATCTTGGTAAGGTAGGGAGTAACGTTACGAATAGTGAAAGGGCTATAATGAACAAGTTTATTATGTACGACCTTAGGGATATGACCAAAGGATCTTATTCAAATCCGGGTAATAATATGGTTAATCAAATTGAGAACCTTTTTAAATGATAAATCCAATGGTTTCAAATATAATAAGGCTAAGTTTAGGTAGTTTCATAATTTGTTTGTTTTTGTCTTCTTGTAATAGTCAAGAACCAAAGCATATCGACGATGTCACATATACTAAAAATGATACTTGTAAATTAGATTTATCAGGAGGGGAAGCTGTTATACTAAAGCTTGGTGAATGCCGTTACTGCCATTTGATCAATGACGTTCCAAGATTTAAGAAGAATATCCCGATTTTTAAAGAATTGGCTACTCTCGACAGTCTAAAGTTGAGTAATTTTATATTTGTTGGTAAACACAATGGCATGTACAAAAAAGTGTTTCCACAAGTTGTTAAAAGAATTGACAGTTTAGATGATTGCCAGAAGAGAAACCTGATTCATTTCATTAAGAATGCCGGTCGGAATCAAGTAATGCACTAATGTAATACGAAGATCTTATATAGCTTAATTTTCATGACCGTTTTTCCTTGTATTCTCTATATACAGCCGATCCTTTAGTTTGAATGCCTCCAGTTTTTCTTTCAAAGCATTAACCTTCTGAGAATATTGAATGGCCTCATTCATGATTTGTTTTTCTCCAGCTGCAATACCCGAAGATGCAGGTCTGATAATTGTGTTCTCAAGCAGTTGATCAATGTCATGATTGCATAAAGCGTTCGAATTGTAATACGCCTCAAATTCTTCAGGTGTCCACCATTTACCGGTAGGTTTGTGATACAACCATGCATTAGCAAGTAGTGCATCCTTTATCAATGGCCTTAATCTGACCCAATCACCTTTTTGTTGACCATAATGACTTATTCCCATAGCGCAAAGCTAATGACTAATATTCTGAATTACTAAAAATATTAGTAAAATGTTTTAATGGAATATATTATAAACTTTAGAGAGGTGGAATTTTCACAAACAACTCATGGTAAACTATTTATTAAAGCAATAAATCGCGTTTCTGCTGCGGATAGATATTTGTTATCTATTTGAATATTAGCTATATATTTTAGTAAAGATGCAGAGCCATTCATTGTTGTAATAAGTACTAATAATTCCATTTGTTCATGAAAAATACTAGAATGATGAATCAAAAAGTAGAAAAGGATTATGGGAAAATTATTCTGGCTTTCATAATCATCTTCGTCCCCATGTTTTACGCAATAATATATTTGTGGTTTTTTTTACTAATTCCTCTGATCCATCCATTATTCTGTAACTGGTATATTTAGTACTCATCTAGTTGCACTAATTTTGTGGCCAACAAATAAACTGCATTTGCAGGATATCGTGTCATGACTTCCTTACACACCGGTAATATAATTTATATTGATGATTTGTGTACACTGGAAGCTTACAGAGGGAAGGGGCTAGGTTCTCAATTATTGAAATATGTGAATGATGTTGCGGTATCAAATAATCTTGATGCAGTGGTACTGGATACAGATTTCACTAACAATACAGCACAGAAGTTGTATTTGAAGAGTGGGTATAAGCTTGCTTGCTGCGGTCCATCTGGCATGTAGTTTAGGCCAAAGGAGTTAATGTTAGAATTTTTTTTGGCAAAGAGGTAGGGAGGCAGTATTCAATAAAAAACCATCTCGTAAACTTGATATTTTAGTAGATATAGATGGAAGAAGCGATGTCGGGTTTTTATTTAATATAAGCAAAGAAAGTTTTGTGGTATGTTGGTTTGATATCAAAATATACTTGGGACAATCTCTTCAGATCGGGACTTTCAGTCTGAGCGGATAAGTTAAAACTGACAAATAATAGCAGGCCAGATATAATTTTAATTTTATTGTACATATTTAGTTTTACTTTTTAATAATTGTATTATTTCTTCTTGATTATCCCAGAATGATGGTACGAAATATAATTTTTTATTACCATCAAATTTAAAGGTGAATATTTTTTCATCTTTAAATATCTTCTTTGGATTTAATTCTTCAGCAATTAGAATTTGATCTAAAGTAGTTTGAAAACTGGATTCATGTCCTCTTAATAATCCTTTAGAACAAAAAAAAACTACTGTGTCATTTATTACTGTAATCTTCGTAATAGTTTTCCTTGCTATTGATAGAAGTTGTACCCCTCTAATAATAAATATTTTTGTAATAAGTATAGTTCCTATAAATGCACCAGGTAAGTAATGCCTTTCTCCTCTAACTACGGTTAGAGAATTTATATATACTACAATTCCAAGCAAGCAAAATATCCCTGGGACAATAACAAAGAAGTTTTTTTTATCTTCTGAATAAATTCATCAAGAAAAATAGCTCCATTATCTCTTATTGTGAAATTAGACATGACTTATTGATTCTTAAAATATTGATAATCGCTGTTATTTGTATTAATAGCTTCCACTATATAATAGACACCAGCGCCATAATGTTTGACATTAATAGCTTGTCCCGCCTCAATTGCGCTTCCAACTGCTCCAACACTAAAATTGGCAGTCACTCCATCATTAATTAGTTCCATCTATCACAAAATGTAGCATGTGGTTTTGAATGAGTATATAAGATTATACAATTTACTTTTATCTGACAATCCCCTTTCATTATTCTTTTCTAACAGAATATCTCTTTTAATTCTTATGTCCTGATCATCAGGATGTCTAACTAACCATAGACTACAAACTTCAATTTGCTTTTTCAATGCATTTGATTCGGCATCGTAAGGTTTCTGATTCATAGATTTCAAACAATCCAGTAAATTCAAATACGATCTTTTATAGTTTGGGTCGAGTTGAATAGCATTTCTTAAGTCCTTCTCAGTTGACAAGCAAAATCAAATAATATAAAGGTCAGAAAAGGAATAAATAAATTTTGCTTAATTACACGCAACATAATTGTTTTTTATAAAGCTGTCAAAGGACAAAGTCAGTAGCTGTATAGGGAGCAATATACAGCTTCTTAAATCATTTACATATTCTGCGAATGAAAGACTATGGACATGCTTATATGGTTCTTGTTGATTTCCCTGATCAGTTAAAAACCAACTATGGGGAAACAACTGGATTTTAGGGCGGAAGCTAAAGGCTCGGCAGAAATTATTACGAATGACAGGCGTCTGGTTCAAAGATTTTTTGATAACTTGAAATATGTGTTAAATAAGTAGAAGTTTTAGAATGTCAATAAATAAAATAGTGAAACTTTATATGATGAATCGGGTTAGAATTTTTATAATTATTCCTTTATCTATTGTTGTTATTTCTATAACTAGTAAGAATGCAAAAGCACAGGTTTCAAAGAACTTAGACTCGCTTTTTCAAACTTTAGTTCAACGAAATGCCTTTAGCGGAAGTATTCTAATAGCAGAACATGGAAAACCGATTTACGAAAAAACCTTCGGCTACGCCAATCTTGATACCCAAAAGCCAATAGATAAAAACACCATGTTCGAGCTGGCCTCTAACGCTAAACAATTTACCGCTATGGCCATTATACAGTTACACCAAAAAGGAAAATTGAAATATGAGGATAACCTGAAAAAATATTTCCCAAAATTTACCTTATAGCGATATTACTATTAATGACTTAATACATCATACCTCCGGAATACCTGATTTTTTGGGATGGGGAGCAAAAGAAATCGACGTTACAAAAATCAATTTTAATAAGGATATTTTAGAATCCTTACAAAAAGGTAGTGCAAAAACACTTTTTGGTCCAGGTATAAATATGGCCTATTCCAATACAAATTATGTATTATTAGCACTGATTGTTGAGAAAATTTCGGGAATAAGCTTTGCCAGTTATCTGCACAAGAATATTTTCGAACCGTTAGGGATGATGCATACACAGGTTTATGGTCAGCGTTATTTCAAAAAGAAAATTAATAACTATGCCTATGGATATATTTATGACGGAATTAAGGACAAATATCTTCTAAATGACAGTACTGAAAGATATCAGTATTTTTTTGATGGAGTTGCGGGGCCATATGGAATTAGCAGTACCGCAGAAGATTTATTGAAATGGGATCAGGCATTATACACAAAAAAAAACTAGCAAATAAGCAGGAAATTAAAAATGCCTTTACCCCATATCTATTGAAGGATGGTAAACCAGTAGAATTGATGGGGTTACCTTATGGCTTCGCGTGGATGATCAATGAACCTCAGAAATTTTATATTCATACGGGCGGGTATCCAGGCTATGCTTCTCTAATTGTAAGGTACTTTGGTAAAGGCCAGACCACCATTGTTTTAATGAATAATTACAATCGTATTGATGTCTATGAGTTAGGCTTTAATATAGAAAACATCATTAATAATCGGGAGTTCTCTACTCCAACTATAAAGACCTTTGCCAAGGTTGTTATTTTATCGGCCGAAAAGCTGATGAAATTTACGGGAGAATATCAATTTAAGGATAGCCCTGATTTTAGATATATCGTTACTAGTAAAAATAATCAGCTATTTGTTCAGCTTAGTGGTCAAATCTCCCGCGAAGTTTATCCTGAAACACAAAATACTTTCTTTTACACAGCGGTAGATGCCAAAATTGTCTTCACTGAAGATGAAAATGGCAGGGTCACAAAATTAACGTTAAAACAAAATGATAAAGAATTAGATTTTATTAAGATATAAGTAAAAGCCGACCAGAATAACCTTGACTTATAACTATTAGTGGAATAATAACTACTGATGGAAATTTGTTCAATATATTTTTGCTTCCAATTCTGCGATCAATACCGACTTTACAAGGGTAAATGCATAGTCTTTGGCTTCAGCAAATGAAATATCATATTTACGGGCTATATTCTGCATGTTTTCTGGAAAGCGGGATAACAGTTTATCATAATACTCATCTAAAACGTTAGATGAGGGCATTTGAAAATTTATTCTTAGCTGAAAACGTCTCAAAAGTGCAGTATCAATAATTTGAGCATGATTAGTGGCACATAGCAACAGGGCGTCTTCCGGATAATAATCTATCAATTGTATAAGCGTATTGACAAGTCTTCTCATTTCCCCTACATCTTTATCATCATTGCCACGGGCTTTGCCTATCTGATCAAATTCATCCAGGAAAAGAACTGCTTTTTCTTTGGCTGCTTTGTCAAAAATCACTTTGATATTTTGTGATGTCTCCCCGATCCTTGAGCAGACAATGTTGCTCAAATTGAGTATGAGAATGTCTTTTCCAAGTGCATTTGCTATGGCTTTAGCAGTTGTGGTTTTACCACAGCCCGAGCTTCCCTCCAGTAGTATCTTATTATTGACAGGCAACCCATATTTGTGCAACTCGTCGATATAGCCGTGTTCTTTGATCAGTTGTACAAATTCTTCCCGGTTGGCATGATCAAGAAATAAATCGTTCAGTGATACTTGTTCTTTGTCGTTAATAATAAGGTCGTATATGTTCATTGTCTAATATTTTCTTTATGCTTCTCCTGTTTTTGTTTGCTTAGCTAAGAAAGCCCTAAATTTTGCCCGCAAGGTACAAATAGTTAGGGCTATGGGATTATGGTTACTTCAAATCTTCTATGGAAGCTCCAAAATTAATGTGCAGCACATTCCCGTTAGGCGTGACTAAGGCAGGAACAGATTTTACACCTGCGCTTTCTGCATCTTTAACTTTTGCTTTTTCTGTTCCTAAGTGAACTACTTCTACTTGTTCTGAAGGAATAAGATTTAAAATATCCTGTTCTGCACTTATACATACCGGACAGCCTGCGTGATAAAAAATTGATTTTGCCATTTTAATCGTTTTTAATTTATGGATTGTTAATGATTGGCCTTTTTGACAGTGGATCTGTCGCTTTTGCTTAATTGTTAGACAAAGGTATTGCCTGTTTGGATTGTTATAATGGTACAGTTTATATAAAAACAGATGGTCCAGATGCTGTTATCCTGAAGTTAGAAATACATTATGTTTTAGGAATTCGTTACGAAAAAAGAGATGTAAAAATTAACTTTATGTTTCAAACAAATAAACCAGACGAGGATGGAGATACCAGCTAGTTTCATTAAGATATTTCCCGAATATCAAGATGTTTTTTTTATGACGATTTGGATAATCACAGAAAACATTTCCTGCCATTATGCTCTATTAACCTGAAGTTCTTTTCAGAAGATAAAGATCAATGGTTACATTTTGTATCTGTAAAAGAGATATATGACGGCCGGGTTGGTGAAAATACAACAGCGTTTCACACAGACTACACCAAGTGTGATATGTTTGGCTTTGATATCATAGATGGAAAATACAAATTCGATGGGAAGTGGGAGTACTTTACCGTTTCTACTGAAATTTTGCCGGAAAATTACCATCTGGAATATACCGACGAAGAGATACAATATAATTTTAACGAAGCGATGTATCAATTGAAGAAGTCGTACTATAAAAAGTTTGGGCAACTGTATGCGCGTGATTTCTACAGGCCTGGTTTAACGGTAGAAGGGATCAGGAAATTAGAACGGCTGCTTCAGCTTACTGCCGAAGATATACACAAAGATGAACCATCAGACTATTTCTCGGAGACTATAAGTAAGAAAATCAATGGAGTTATAGATGAAATTAATGTAGATAATCTCCCTCTTGATGAATGTGAGTGTTCAGGGGGGAATTTGATGGACAAACCTGTCAGAGCTGATGGAAATCTTTTTAACTATATTGCCTGTATGGAAGGGTACAATTTTCAGGAAAATGCCGCCGACCAGATCTACTTATTTCATGATGCTCAGATGAGCAAAGCTGTGATCTGCCTGGAATATACATGATAATAAATTTTTAATATGACAGGGATATCATCCAACAAGATTGTTTACAGAAAGGTAATTGCCAATGAAGTTGAACAATATCATCAAATAAGACTTCATTGTTTAAAAAATTCCCCTCAAAACTTCGGTACACTTTATGAAGAAGAATTAGGTTCATTAAATTTTAAGTTTGACAGAATAATAAATGAAAAATCTGAAACCGACTTCTTAATGGGTGCATTTATAAAAGAAAAACTTGTAGGAATTTGTGGTTTTATTCGGGAGAGAGAAGAGACAAGGCATACAGGAGAAATTAGCAGTATGTATGTAATGCCAGAATTCATAGGACAAAGAATTGGGTTTGGGCTTTTAAATGCTACAATTGAACTTGGTTTTGACGATCCCATTTTAGAAAACATTATTTTGTCAGTGGTAGACAAAAATCAAGCGGCTAAAAATCTCTATAAGAAGCTTGGATTTGTTGAATATGGAAAACTAAATAATTATTTTAAGTATGGCGAAGAATATGAAAATCTGGTATTCATGACCTTGACAAGAGATGAAAAGAATAATTTGTAATGATATTTATTATGAAAAATTTCTGATTTTATTTAGATAAGAATGATTCTAATTAAGAATGTTTTCTATATTTGGATATAAAAATAAATTATATGAAAAATTCATTCTCATTTATTGACTACAAAATTAAACTTATGGTTTTGTTTGTTTTCTTTTTTGGCTTAGTATTTTCTTCGTGTAAGCGGGATTTTGCTGAGCCAGCTCAAAATAGTGATAAAATCAGTTGTGTGGATGCCAGGATTAATGCACTTGAAAAACGGGGTTATTCTTTGGCTAAACAACTTAGCACATCAAATAGGGCATGTTATAAATTAAATGATACTACCGTTTTTATAAATAAGTAAATTAAATTGAATGCGAGGAGAGGAAGCTATGGTAAGTCTTCTATTGTTGCTGGAAATAATGGAGTTGATGAGATGGACTTTGCAAGTTACAGAATGTACAGTGATCAAAGTATACAATCTGGACTGATGAGTGTCGAAGCCCCTGATTTAATTGATGATGAGGATGTCGGAAATGATATTGCTTTTAATATTGGAAGTGACTTATTTTATGAATGTTCTTTTGTTGGGAAAACGATTTTTAAAAGTAATCAAGGGCCTGGGGATCTTTGGGGGATGCCTGGTGAACGTGTAGTAATAATCAATGTTACAGGGATGTCCTCTGCAATATGGCTACTTAATACTGCGACAACAGTCGATCCAGTTGGATCATTTGAAGAATTTGTAATTTGAATCTTGTTCACTTTGCTAATAGAGACGTACTATTATGACATGGAGCCTTTCAGAGATGAAGGGCTCCTTTATTTATCTGGATTTTCAAAAAATCGGGTTATATGTACTTCCAGAGATCTGGCAATTTTAGACAAGGTCTTTAAATTTGGCCAAACTTTATCTCTTTATTATCTACTTTTTCGCGTTTAATAAACTGTTTGTTTTTCATAGATGATAGATTCTATATATCCGATATATAAAATTTACATAACTATACTCATTATTAGGTGAATAATAAAACAAAAAGAAGCCCTTCATTTCTGAAAGGCTCTGTAACGGTGATGTGGTAATGGCGTTTCCCAATCTATGGCCAGGTTTGTGGAGGAGAAGTCACAACAATACTGGAAAGCTCTCCATTCAATGAATTTCTACCCTCTGAATAAAACACTACTCTGATATAGGCATCTTCATATGTGTGTTCTAAGCTAGTAAGTCTATAACAGCAAAGTTTTGTTTTACATAAACAATACATCGTCCTCTCGAATAATCAGCATCCGCATTTTTATAAAATGTTATTGTTGTACCAGCATCTGCACTAATCATGGCGTTATTGGCTTTATCGTTTAGATTTCCTCCAGTAGCGGCGTCATAATCCCTCATATTAACAATCTGACCATAGTTCACATTCCTAACATTAGGTTGACCAAAGTTCATTCCCGCAAACCCTGCTAGGAATCCACCATCTTTATAAAGGTATACTTCGAAATTATGCTTTAATTGAGCATTCGCATTAAATGTGGAGACCAGACAGAAGAATAGTGTCATTAGCATAGCAAATTTAAAATTTTTCATAGATTAATCAATTAAGTAAATATTTGTTTTTAATTACAATGTAAAACAATATGTTAAATTTTACAACATTTTATTAACTATCGTTGCTTTGTAAGTCCTGATAATTGTTAAATGAAATAATTATCTGATTGAAACTAATCAAGTTCATCCCACATGGAACTTCCGGCACCACTCATAGGAGGAGAACAGCCTAGAGGATTTACATTAACATATACCATGTTACGGCATACCGTAGTCCAGGTGCAAATATATTCCGTATGGCATTGCATGGTTATGCCTTCTGTCTTTTCGCAGATCCTCCATTGTTATAGTTTAATTCATTTTGTTTTTATCAGCTTCTTTAACTGTAGGAGAATATGTTACTCTAAAATATTCTTTGTTGTTTCTGATCATCAGATAAGTCCTGTTTCTTACCTCATTCGCCGTCATATCTTTATTGTTTTGTTCCATATGAGGAGTAAGAGGGATGAAGATATAAGATGTATCATTTGTTAATGAGCTTCAATTCCGGCTTGCAATTTCCCATTTCGGTAACCAGCTCATTTTTATCTGTGCATTAAATTGAGTTGTTAATTTTTTCTGTATTTTTAAAGCATAGAACTGATCTTTAACTTCAGTAATGTTGATCGTATTAATAGCATTTTTTTGATCATCATCATGAGATGAAAGTTTATCCTTCACAAACCAAGGGATCATGAGCAATAGCATCGCTCCGAGAGCAATAAATTTAGTAGCTTTTCCTTTCATTATTTTTTTTATTACGTTAATTACTTTTAAAGAATATCTCATGGCTAGTTAGTGTAAAAATCCGGCAATCATATTATTAGATAGATTCAAACATACAGGTCGTGATAACGAATAGGGTTGTAGCTGTCCGTCCCTGAAATGAGTTTACATAAGGAAGTTTTTCAAAACAGAAAAATGAGTATAAAAAACGAAAAGCCCAACAAGGGTAAAGGTGGTAGAAAAGCTATCCATTCAGAGAGTTTTAAGGTTCAGGCGGCTTTAGAATATTTATCAGGATCTTACAGTTATCCTCAGGTAGGGAAAAAACACGGATTAGCAGAACATACTGTATTATGGTTCGTATCTTGGTACCGAAAGAATCAAGATCTTATGATAGCGGATGAACCTATTGAAGCAGAATATTCGGCATTAAACCCTTCCCAGATCAGAGCACTTGAAAAACGAGTGGCTTTAGCAGAAATGAAAGTAGCAGTTCTTGAAAAAGTGATTGCTATTGCTAATGCCGAATATGGTACAGATCTTAAAAAAAAGCTCCTACCAAGTGATCGCAGAGCTAAGAGGCACCCGCAAGTATTATAGTATAGCTAATCTTTGCTGGGTAAATGGTTATACCAGGCAAGCCTGGTATAACCATTTACAAAGTGTTCAACTACAGTTACTAGAAGAACATATTGTACTGGAAAAGATTCAGCAAATCAGGAAAGATCTTCCAAAAACTGGATGTGTAAAGCTACATAAAGAGCTCAATAATGGGTTTTTACAGGCTCATGGGATTAGTATGGGTAGAGACGCTGTATTTGATTTGGTGCGTGCACATGGCCTGCTGATTAAGACCAAAAAGAAATGGGTTTATACGACTAATTCTTTTCACCGCTTCAAAATACACCCTGATCTGGTTCAACGAAGGCCGGCAATCCAGGCAGAAGAAATATGGGTCAGTGATATTACTTATCTGCGTACAGACAGTTGTTTTCTTTATCTTTCTTTAGTGACCGATGCCTATTCCAGAAAAATTGTGGGCTACCATTTATCAAGTGATTTAAAGGCTATTGGATACATTAAGGCTTTAAAACAAGCTTTAAAAAAAAACAGAAAATATCCTTCCAGACCGCTTATTCATCATTCTGACAGAGGAACTCAATATTGTTGTGATGACTATGTGACTCTATTGAAGGATAGTGATATTCAAATCAGCATGACTCAGACAGGAAGCCCTTATGATAACGCTATTGCTGAAAGAATAAATGGCATCTTAAAAATGGAATTTGATCTTGAAAAAACTTTCAAAAACATGTTGCAGGCAAAAACACAAGTTGATCTGGCGACTTATAAATATAACAACATCACAATACATGCTAGTTGCAATTTCCAAACACCACAAACCACTCATTTATTAGAGAATGTAACCCCAAAAATCAAAAAAGAAGCTATTTCCATCCTACTGTAAACTAAGAGTAGGAAAATGTAATAAACTAGGTAAACACAAATCAGTAATCTACTTTCTACTGTTAACTAATCTCAGTATAGGACAGGTCGGGTTGTCATCTATGTTGGGAAGGGGTTGGTAAGGCCTATGGCCTTACCAACCCCTTCCCAACATAGATGACTGACGCATCTTGATCTCTTTCTCTTCTTTTCTTAACTTATTAATGATAATGTTTATTGTAAAATAAAATACTTATCTTGTTGGAAACAAAAGGGCATTTATGTAATAATTATAATCATGGCAATATTAAAGGTTGAATCAAATAGAGGTTTTATAGGCAGGGTAGGTAACACGGTTACTTATGTTTTAAATGGACAAGTTGTAAAGCGCAAAATAGGGAAGAGTTCCAAAGAGCCTACTATTGCTCAACTTTCAGTAAGGCAGAGAACAAAAATTATTACCGAATTTTTAAATCCGGTCAAAGAATATTCAAGTTGGTTTTGAGTTTGAAGCCAGGTTAGAGCAGAAAAAAAATTCGCATAATATTGCCACCTCTTATAATTGGTTAAATGCCTTTACAGGAGTATATCCTGACCAAAAAATTGATTTTTCTAAAGTTTTGTTGAGTAGGGGAAACCTGCCAGTTACAAATAATATTGATGTAAAGCTTGTTGATAACAGAATAGAGTTTACCTGGGATAAAACCATTGCAACTGATAGAATAAAAGGTAGTGACAGGGTAATGTTACTGGCTTACTTACCTAAAGAAAATCGTGCAGTATCTTTAATTGGCGGTGCAGAACGATTAGAGGGAGGTGAACATTTAATCATCCCGGAATATAAACAGGGAATTCATATGGAGACTTATGTTTCTTTTGTTTCAGCAGATTATAAAAGAATTTCTAATAGTGTTTATGCTGGTAAGATTTGCAGTACTTGCAAAGGCGTATAATTGTTATTATCATTATTATTATACAATGATAATATGGTGAAATTTATATTTCATAATTATAAATAAATTACATATATTGTTGGTGAAGGGAAGATCTGCTAAATGTTATTATTAGCTGGCGATTCTTAGGCATTAATAATATGGCATGCTGCAAGAAAACAATGACAAGCTTGATGTTTTAATTAATCTGATCCACCAAATCTTAAAAAGGCTGGAACAGTTAAAACCCGTTGAAGAATTTGTTTTTTTGAATATTGTTGAAACTGCCAGCATGCTTAAGGTTAGTGAAAAGTCTATAAGACGGTGGCACAACGATGGGACTATCAAAGGGGTTTATATTGGTGGTTCTATGTACTTTTCAAAAAGCGAATTGGTGGAAAATGCCAAATTAAATAAGTTGAACAAGAGGTCAAAAGACACAACCCGCGAAAATTTTGAATGATAAATCCGATCAAAGCAATGACAAAAAAAAAAACCGATCGATAATTTTATTATCCCAATTGAAAATACTGGAGATTTGGTTTTTATTAAAAGAAATGAGTTCTTGAACTATCAAATTTCTGGATTGCAAAAGGAATGGAAGGACAAGGAGTCATGTTTTATAAATTTTGCTAAACGGACTGATTTAAAAGTAAATCTTTAACTAACTGATTTTAACAGAAAGGATGTTTTACGCAGCTGGATAATTTTAACTGATGGGAAGGGTGGATATTCTGGCGATACTGGTTCTTCGTCACTTTTGGTGAATTATGCTGACTTTGTGAGAACCATTTTTCTCAACAACTGAAAGCCTGCCCTGCCGTACATTTTTCTTTTGATGTTTTTGATTCGGTTTACCTGTCCTTCAACTTGTCCGTTACTTATAGTTGTTATCACTGCATTATTTACCGCCTCGTAGTCCTTCATTAGATTTTTGGCAAAGTTCTTCAGTCCACACTCAGATTTTAGCGCCTCCTCAATCCATTTTTTCAGCATTCCATCCTCCTTGGCAACAAAGAGATGTTTAAAGCCTTTTACCAGTTGCTCCATTTGTTTTATATCTGTGGTAGTTTTTCAAATAGTAATTTCAAAAAGTCTTTGTCATCATTTCCCTTAAGCTGGTCTGGTTCCATATATAGCATCAGAGACAGCCTGGTAGGCGACCAAGTCTTAATCGGCACCGGATAAAGAGGTTTTAATCGAGGGAGCGATTGGGTGTTATAAAGATCATTCATCTTAGCGCAAAACTGCGTGTACTTTCCGTTAAATCCCATCTGCATTATGGTTTTATGCAGTTCCCGGTACGTTTTATTCCTATTATGTTCCTGCAAAAGAAAATCTAGGAAAGCTTCCAGATTGGTTGAAGTCCTGGATTGTCTTTTCCCAAGCTGTTCCATGAGTATGTACTTCCTGACCGTTCCTCGTGCCAGTTTTGTGGTTCTAGCAATTTGCTTTATAGCAACACCATTGCTGCGTAGCTCTTTAACTTTCTCGAACTTATGTAGCCTGTCAACGCTAATATTAGCGGTTGAGACGTTCGGTTCTGTAATTTCCAGCGTACCTGGAGCTGGTTGTTCAAGTTCAACTGGTGTAGAAGTTCCTCTTTTCGGATCATTATAAAGGGTAAATATTTCCCTCAATTCTTTTCCTTTTGATTGAAAGATCCTCTTGGTTGCTTCTCCAAGGTTCATCAGCAAATGAAAGCGGTCTGCAACCTGGCTGGCAGCAGGTGCGCCAGTTTTCACGCCTAAAGCGTATGGACCGTACCGGTCTCTCGAAACTATTTTTATTTCCGGATGCTTCCTGAGCCATTCTGCAAGAGTACCTGACTCTCGGTCAGGCAGCAAGTCTATTACTTCTTTTCTTTCTAGATCAACAATAACAGTTCCGTAAGTCTTTCCTTTTTTGAATGCCCAGTCATCTACGCCGATTATACCAGATGTTAATGCCTTAGGCTGGATCTCAATCCTTTTGATCACACGCAATATAGTGGTTGGGCTAACAGGTACGCCAACATAGCGACTGATTGCAGCACCTGTATTTCCACCCAGCTCAAGTGCCATCCGCTTAAGAAGGTCATTCGAACGAACCATTCTTCTGTAGTAAGGTCTGATTTCACAATCGAAGCGTTCAGTAAATACTTTTCTCGGGCATACCGCATTATCACAAAAGTATTTCCTCGCTTTGAGCTTAACTTTGGCCATGTGTCCGGAAATAGGTAGATCTAAAAGGGTTCTGGAATACCTGCTATGGATTCTATTGCTTGTTTTGCCACAAATGGGACAAGCCGAATATTTTTGACAAACAGAAGTATGAATATAAAGTACTCCTGGTTCTGAATAGATTGTTTCAGCTTTTAGCTGTAAATTAGAAGGAAGGATAAACTGTGATATCATAAGACAATAGTATATTATAAAATTACACATATATTATACTTATATTTGTCTTTATTAAAAGAAAAATATAGTGGGAAAATCTGTATTAAAAGTTCAGCGATCGGAAGCTGGAGAGATAAAGAAACTATTAAATACAAATGACGCTTACACTGTAGGTGTAATAAGGTTATATTTGGTATACCTAGTTGCTTTAGGTCATTCAAGTAGGAAGCTATCTGAACTTCATAATATAAGTTTCAAGCAAATAACCAATTGGGTACATAGATTTGAACAAGAGGGAATTGAAGGCCTAAAAGATAGAAAGGGACGTGGCAGACGTAGTGCACTATCAGATGAACAGTTAGACAGGATTAAAGAACTGGTGCTAAAAGAAGCTCCGGAGAAATACGGCTTTCAATCAGAAAAATGGACAGGACCGCTATTGGCGCAATGGATCAAGAAGGAATACGGCTTGGAATATCAAAAAGCACAGATATACAATCTTCTAGAAAAAGCGGGAATCGCCTTTAAAAAAAGATCTGGACTAGTTTTAAAAGTGTAATTATTTAATAAACTTTCACCAAAAGTGACGAAGAACCAGCATCGTCCAGAATATCCAGGAAGGGGATAGATGTTTAGGATAGCGTTTATTTTTGGGTTCTGTCAGTATTCGTAGAGAGCCTGGGCTTATCGCTCACTTTTGATGATTGTTTTGAAGTTTTCAAATTCTTCGTTTGAATAGTTGGTCCGATTTATTACTGTCATGCCATTTAGGATTTGTGCAAATACCGGTGCGACATATAGAAGTCGGTTGTCAAGAATGAATGCAAGTTGTTTTCCGATTGCCTTCTTTGTTGCAACAGCCCAAAGTTTTGAACCTGGTCCGTCAAGTTGCATAAACAACCGATAATATTCTGCGCCACCCACATTGTTTTCTTCAATTGAAAGGTTGATGGGTGTAACAATTGGATGCCTGTCAATAAAATAGATCTCCTTCGATTTATCCAATTGCCGTTTAATGCCTTTACCGCTATCGACAACATAATACCAACCTGTATAGAGAGTTGTGCCTTTTTGTTGCGCAATTTCGGGGTTATCTTTTATGTGGTGCTCAGGGTCACTGATCAATCTATCTTCGGGTTTTGTTTGTCTGCCAGTTGATTCACTGTCAAAACAAGCCGTTAATATATAGCAACATCGATAGAATTAAAGTCGTTGTAGTTTTCATAGTTTGTCTTTTCGTAACGTATGGGCAAAGGAAGTGCAAAAGCTTTGTTGGCAGAAGTTTTTATTCTATTTTTTCAAGGTTAATATTTTTTTCGATTAATGTTGAAATCGATATTTTACTTCCTTCAATAAGTTTAGGGTTCATTTTCCCAAACCTTGTTGCCGTAAATTTTAATTCAAAACCACTAACTGTCCATTTCGGATCGAAATATTCAGATTTCGATATTGTATATTCCCCTTTACTACTTATTTGTTTTACTATAACATCCTTGCTTGAATAGTTCTTGTCATTGCTATTTGGTGTTTTTAATAAAGTTGATGTATAAATTGTAAGTTCGTTTATGTTTTTTAACTCTTTCCATTTGATAACCGTATTTTTATTCAAATCGCCTTGTTCGGCACATTCTATATTTTCAATTTTTTCTTCACTCAAGGAGTTAATACTTCCAAGGAAATATTTTTTCCGTTAGATAGTTTTATTTCAAAATTATAGATTTGGTTTGTAGGTGCATTTTCTGAATAATACCTTGATTCATCAATATAATATAAGCCTTGACGATGTTGTAGTGCGGTTTCAATACCATTTACTATTATTTTTATAGAATCGTTCCTAATGCTTTTACTATGTTTATCAAATAAATTGATAGTCATCCAACTATCCTTTCCGTCAGTAGGTTTTTGAGTAATCTCGATAGTT
Organism: Pedobacter sp. NJ-S-72; assembly: GCF_053890575.1. Lineage (NCBI taxonomy): Bacteria > Pseudomonadati > Bacteroidota > Sphingobacteriia > Sphingobacteriales > Sphingobacteriaceae > Pedobacter > Pedobacter sp. NJ-S-72. Next base: position 645,316 of record NZ_CM132681.1, read on the forward strand.
GCACCTATTAATCCAATATCTTCTACCTTTTCTGAGGAAAGATTTGAATTACAAGATGTCAATACGAAGATGCAAAGTAAAAATGATATTGGATGTTTCATAAGTCTCAGTAGTTTATCTGGTCAGATCCGTTTTACAAAATTACCACTAACGTTTTTGGACTTGGAGAAGTGGCGATGATTTGTCTGTGTATCGATTCATTTTCTATAATGATTTCATGCACAGGATCTATTTTTCTTAGTGCATCTATAATTTCCAGATAGGTTAAATCGTGAAAATTCATTATTAACCTCCCTTTTCCCAGGAACCTTTTTCGTTAAGAATTTTTAAATAGCTGTCATATGGTTCATTAGCGTGATAAAGTTGATATAGCTGATCGGTTAGTTCTGTGAGAAAGTTAAAGAAAATTGAAAAGTCTTCTTTTGAGTTGTAAAGCCCGCCCCACTCATTCAACACCCAATTTAACGTTTTTCCATCACCAATTGTGATTGAAAATAGGAGATTTGGAGTATCAACATCGGTTTGTTTATAAAAGTCGTACTGTAATCCCCCTAACAATGCTATTTCCCGAACAGGAATCTGGATGGAGCGTATTTCCGAAAATAAAGCCGAACCGAAACAAATGCTGGTAAAGCCTTTTTCACTTAGTGATACTATATCTGTCGACTGCCTTTCGAAGAAAACCTTAAACAGCCTGTAAATCGATACTAGCATTAAAGGGAAGAAGATCAGCAATAGCCATGCAGGGAAAAGCGGGTGCGAATCTGAATCTGCCAGTAAAAAATTAACGGCTGTTAATGGAATAGTCAGCAGGGTGGTAAAAAACCAAAACAGAAGGCTTGAGTTTTTTTGGTTATTATTAAAACGGAAGCGATAGGTATTCATAGCCAGTTAAATTACTCATAATTTAACTTTTATTTCTAAAACACCTGGACAATTACGGACAATCCCGGACAATGCCGGACATCAGCCTCTGATTATTAGTTTGTTATCCTTTTCTATTCTACATTCGTTCAACGAGTCCAAAAGCTTGCCGGCACGCAACGACTTGAATTAACAGATTTTTTAACATTTCAATAATTCAATTTATGGCAATTTTAGAACAGGGCCTAATAGGCACTTTTACAGGGAAAATGGGATCGTTAGTGGTTTCAAAATGGAAAAACAAGTATGTTGGAAAGGCTAAGCCTAAACCGTCTTCAAAACCGGGATCTGATATCCAGCTTGATTACCGCTCCAAATTCACACTAATGGGGAAATTCTTACGCCGCTTTAGTGAACATATTCCAATCGGATATCAGAACCCGCAGATTGGAACAACAAAAATGAATGACGCAATGAGCTATAATCTGCTTAATTCTATTACTGGTGTTTATCCAAACTACAAAGTGAACTATGCAAATATAAAGCTTAGCGAGCCGGGGTTTAAGGGCGATATTGATGGGATGGAGAGTTTTGTATTAACAGCATTGCCTCAGTCAAAACTCAAATTTACCTGGAAGAATCCTGCTGTGTTTAATTCGAAGAGGACACAGGACACGGATATCGCTTATGTTGTGTTTTATCATGCAGATAAAATGATCACGATTGATCCACCGCGTCCATTAAGAAGCAAACTGGAACTTGATATTACTATGCCAAGAATATTCCTTGGCGAAGTTCATGGCTGGGTTTTCTTTGGCTCCGCAGATCGCAAGTTCGTTTCCCATACTCAATATCTGGGTAAGGTAACTGTGATCGAGTAATCTTAAAGATCCCCTGATTGATTATGAGATCCTTCGGGGGATCTTTTTAACAAATTCAATTATTATTCATGTTTTTTAAAGAATTACGTTATGGAAACTAAAGACATAAAGTTATACAGGTTACCTATAATCCCATTTTCTAATTCCCCGGTATTTAAGGGGATAAAACAGCATCTTCTTTTTCTGTTTTTATTGTTTATATGGTGTTTTGCTCCGCCTTTACTGCGCGGTATCGATGAAACCGCAGGAAACATTGATCAAAGTATCTGGCTATTGATTTTATTAAGCTTAATCAGCTTTTTATTAGTGGCAGGTTTATGCTGGTGGTTATTACAGCGGGTTTGGGCAATGTCTGGCCTTCCTTCTTTCTCAATAATGGTTTCACAGTTTAACAATTTGGCATTATGGCAACAATTAAGCTTTTACTGGGCATCTTTTGCTTTGCTATTACTGGCAGCATCGGTTTGCTTAAGCGCGATCTGTTAGTACAGAATGTGTCTGGGCGAGCAGTAGCTTCGGTTGATGAGGTGGTGAAAGAACGGTTACGATTAGTTCAGTTTGCTGTGATGGAAATAGGGGTTAGGGAGAAGACTGGTCAAAATGATGGGATAAGAGTAGAAGTATATCTGGCTAGTGTGGATCTTAAAAAAGGATTGCCCTGGTGCGGGGCATTTATTAGCTGGGTTTTTAAAAAAGCTGGTTATGCCGCCCCCCGGACAGGGTGGACTCCGGCTCTTTTTCCATCTTCAAGGTTAGCAAGATCGGCTTTGCCGGGAAATTTACTGGGGGGGTGTATTTTCCTAAACTGAAACGGATAGCTCATGTGGGGCTGATTGAGAAATTAGATGGTGAGTGGTGTTTGTCGGTTGAAGGGAATACAAATAGTGAGGGTAGCAGTGAAGGGGATGGCGTTTATCGTAAACGCAGACATGTGAAAACTATTTACCAAATGGCAGATTGGGTGAAAAAAAACGGAAGGCGGGTACCGTGAAAGGGAGTTGTTTTTGGCTGATTTTTTTCCTGTTTTACTCCTGTTTTCTTTTTGTGGTTGTGGTTTGTTGAAGAGTTCTAAGGTCATGACTGGGCAGTCGAATCAGGGTCATAAAAGTAAAACTGATTTGGCATTCTTTGAAAAGAAAGATGTGACTAGAAAATCGACGGACTTTGTTCATTATTCAGATGCTATGGATCGTGATTATAGGATTCAGTTCTGGCCTAAAGGGGTATTTACATTTTCTGCGGAAAAAGGGTTTATTGGTGAGGCCGATAGTGTTTCGATTAGTGGGAGTAACAGGAGCAGGTTGTCTTATTCGGGAATGGCTCAGCTTGAGGAAAGAGATATGAGTAAGGTGGAAGGTAAGTTCAAGCAAAGTGATCAGGTGGTTTCGAATCAGAAAACTAAGGTTAAAGCGAGTTCTGTTTCCTGGCTTTGGGTATTTGGAGGTTTATTAGCAGTAGGTATCTGGTTATGGAGATACAAAAATTAACAAATCAATTTTACATTAAAATTTGAAATTATGGCAATTATAAAAGGTGGATTAGCGGGCGTAATAGCGGCTTATCAAGCAAGTGATAAAAGGACTAGTTTATATAAAATACTTAATAATATTAAGACAGAACGGAAGAAATCATTAAAACCGCCTACAGAAGCTCAGCAAAAATATCGTTTGAAATTTCGTTTAATGGGTTTATTTGTTGCACGTTTAAATGATCTGGTTGGTATTGGTAATTTGTTCAGGAAAAGAAAAGATGGACTTACGGCCAGGCACATAATTGCCAGAGCGATTTTAAATGAGGGGATTGTTGGAGAGTATCCTGATCTCAGGATCAATTATGAAAGTATAGCGTTGAGCAGGGGCAAGTTGGGATCTGTAGGGTATCCGGAATTGATAATCAAAACAAAGAAGAAGATTCGGGTGAGCTGGAAAAATTTCGGGGGAGACGATCAGGATTCAGTTGTCGTTTTTATTTACAATGAAACTAAGGATAAGGAGTCCTGTTTTAAAGATGTGGCTAGACGGAGTGATTTGAAAGTTGAGTTGAGCTACAACTAACTGATTTTAACAGAAAGGATGTTTTACATGGGTGGATAATTTTAACTGATGGGAGGGGGAAAGATGTTTCTGATAGTGTTTATATGAGTAGTTTGAAGGGGTAGGTGGGGGAAGAGCGTACAAAAAATGGTTTTGTATGCTCTTTTTTTTGTGGTTAATGAGGATTATTTATATGTGGATATAGAACCTCAATAGGTATTTCGCGTAATTTCTTAGTTAAACTGTCTTTAAGGTAGTATTTAATACCTGACTTTATTGACCCCTTGGTATTAAACTCGATGGTATACACATTAGGGAAATGTCTTCCTTCATTATAATAATGACGATTGTAAGTGAAATCCAGTATTTGATATTTATAAAATTTAGATTCACCCGGAGATTCAAGATCCAGTTTTGTGAAATCAATCATACCGTGAGCTTTTTTTAATTTAGCTGTATCAGGTAAGCTTGAATTGTATTTTAAAAATCTATAGCTATAATATCTGTAACTAGTATCAAAAGTGATGGTATCCAATATCTTCAGTAATTGCTTAAGATCGGTGTCTTTATAGTTAAAAACGTAATAAGCACCAGATATTGCGGTTCTGTTTTTTACAGTATCAGGTTCTTTGTCAGAAATAGGGCCATCGTAAACTTTAACAAAGTTGACCGGTTTTTTATTCTCACATCCAAATAAGCATATTATTAACAACAATAAATAAATAAATACTTTTTTCATTAGAATATCACTTTAAGATTATGCTCGTATTTAAAAAGATTAATAAATGGCTTATAACCTCGTTGATGTTGCAATACCCATAGAGCTGCCAGTGGTTTTCTTGCAAACAAAGCTGCTGGTCTAAAATTTGTAAAATCAGATTCATCTACTCCGTACCAATCTTTAATCAACACTTCTAACGAAATATTAGCAGTGTGTGGTTTATTAGTTCCTTTTCCGTATCGGTCAAGGGAACTTTGTTCAAAGTTCTCTCTGATCACGTTATTTTTAATTTCCCTTCCCTGAACCCCTCCAATAGCAATCATTTCTGATAAATTGGTTGGTGAAACTCTAAAATTTGGCATATTTAATTCAATAGATTTTGATACATCTATTCTTCCACCTCTACTATCATGAAACATAGTATGATTAGCTTTAATATCTCTTGCTATAGACTCAAATAAGGCATTTTTATTAGTAAATTCAGAAACCCATCTTTCCATTTTCATCTCATTAACCTGGCCAAGTCTGGTCATGAAATAATTTTTTATTTTAGGTCCATAATCAGAATTATTCAAGGGTTCAAATGCAAGGTTTAACAGATTGTTATCTGTCATTTTTGTTAAACCCCATGTTAATAAATAAGCTTTAGCAGCTTTGTCTTTTGGTTCCAGATTTTTATGACTCTGCGTTTCTTCCTCTTTGCCTCGTCTAGACTCCGTATTTCCAAATCTCCCATAAATCGTTACTGCTCCCATTATTAATTGACCCGATTTTTTAGTTTGCGATATTTAAATATATGTATAATAAGCACTTTTTCTTAAGATATTTAAACGATATTAACATTTATCTAAATTACTGCGCGATAAAAGAGCTTGTTTGACCCATTTGCCCAATTCTAAATTTCTTGTAAATTATTAGAATTCTAAGAGGAAATTTTTTTGATTTTTGGTGAAATGAGTAGTTGACTCATGATTTTTCCAATTGACAGCAACATATCTTCTTTAAATTTCAAATTGAATTATCTTTAGGTATAATCATCAATAATTATAAACTACATTTTAATTATTTACCTTAGCAGGTATCTCTCGTTGTGAGAAGATTTAATACCATTTCATATATAAGACTGAATGAAGTTAACCTCTTATCATGCTAAATATTTTGCTCATGAACTCACTCGGCAATTACCCTCTAATGATGTAGGTAAATTTACCGCTTCGTTACAAGATGCGCAGGTGGATTTAAATCCGCACCAAGTAGAGGCAGCTTTATTTGCTTTTCAGTCCCCCTTATCTCACGGAGCAGTTTTAGCTGATGAAGTTGGTTTAGGCAAAACAATTGAAGCGGGTATAATTTTATCTCAGCAATGGGCGGAACGTAAAAGAAAATTGTTAATTATATGTCCGTCCAACTTGCGAAAGCAATGGAATCAGGAACTAGCAGACAAATTTTTTCTTTCTTCTACAATCTTAGAAACTAAATCTTTTAATCAATCAATAAAAGAAGGATTTTTAAATCCTTTTAACAGAGAAGATAGTATAATTATTTGTTCTTATCAATTTGCGAAAAATAAGGCTCCTTATTTGGAACAAACAAAATGGGATTTAGTGATTATAGATGAAGCACATCGATTAAGAAATGTTTATAAAGCATCTAACAAAATTGGTAATGCCATAAAGGAAGCATTAGCAGACAGGAAAAAGGTATTGCTTACAGCTACGCCACTGCAAAATTCTATATTGGAGCTATATGGTTTAGTGAGTATTATAGATGATTATATATTTGGCGATTTAAAAAGTTTAAAAGTCAATACAGCAAACAGTTGGATGAAGAAGATTATGATGAACTAAAAAATAGATTACGACCTATCTGTAAAAGGACACTTCGCCGCCAGGTGTTAGAATATATAAATTATACAAATAGAAAAGCAATAAGAGAAGAATTCTATCCATCAGACGACGAGCAAAAATTATATGATTGGGTTTCTGAATACTTACAAAGACCTAAATTATATGCCTTGCCATCTAGCCAAAGGCAATTAATGACTTTGATACTACGAAAATTATTAGCATCATCAACTTATGCCATCTATGGTACTTTAGACACCTTGGTTATAAAGCTAGAAGAAATTTTAATTAGTAATACGCCAAATTTATTTGATGATGTTCAAGCAGATTACGAAAGTTTAGAGGAACAAGAGGAGGAATGGCAAGAAGAGGATGAAGAAGATGATATTATAGATATTATTAATTATTCTGATGAAGATTTAGAGGATATTAAGATAGAAATTGAAGACCTAAAAAAAAGTTTAGAACACTAGCTCAAGTAATAAGCAAAAACAGTAAAGCCGAAAAACTTTTTGAGGCTTTAAATAAAGGTTTTAAAGAACTAGAACGATTAAAGGCAAATCAAAAAGCTTTAATATTTACTGAATCAAGAAGAACACAAGAATTTTTAATCAATCTACTAGAAGCTCGCGGTTATAAAGATAAAGTTGTTCAATTTAATGGTTCTAACAATGATCATAAATCCAATGCGATTTATAAGACATGGGTGAAAGAACATAAAGACACCGATAAAATAACAGGTTCGCCTACTGCGGATAAAAGAGCAGCCATAGTTGATTATTTCAAGGAAGAAGCAACTATAATGGTAGCAACGGAAGCGGCCGCTGAAGGAATCAATCTTCAATTTTGTTCACTTGTTGTAAATTTTGATTTACCCTGGAATCCTCAACGTATAGAACAAAGAATAGGTAGGTGCCATCGTTACGGTCAAAAGTTTGATGTGTGTAGTTGTGAATTTTCCTCAACCTTGCAAATGCGGCAGACATTAGAGTTTACGAATTATTAGAGCAAAAATTTCAATTGTTCGAAGGAGTTTTTGGTTCTAGTGATGAAATATTAGGCGCAATTGGTAATGGTGTTGATTTTGAAAAACGTATTGCTCAAATCTATCAAAACTGTCGTACTACGAAAACCATAAAGCAAGCTTTTGACGATTTACAAAGAGAGTTGCAACCAGAGATATCGGAAAAAATACAAGCTGTAAGAACTACCCTTCTAGAAAATTTTGATGAAGAAGTAAAAGAGAAATTAAGGGTGAATTTTGCAGAAACTAAAGCAAACCTAAATAGATTTGAGCAAAAACTTTGGGATACTACTCAATTCTATTTAAATGATAATGCGACATTTAATAGTGACGATTTTTCCTTTAGTTTAAACCAAAACCCATTTCCTGACGAGAATATACATCAAGGACCATACATGATTTTACGACCAGAAGAGGGTAAGAGAAAATCAGACATATATGTACCCGATGATACAAATATTTATCGAATTGGCCATAAATTAGCAAAACGTATTTTAAAGGCTTGTAAAGAACAAAATACGCCAGTAAAGGAAGTTGTTTTTGATTATAGCAATACCCCAACTAAAATAACACTATTGCAAAATCTGATCGGTCAATCAGGATGGTTACAGGTTCAAACTTTAAGTATCAATTCTTTCGAGCAGGAAGATTATTTATTGCTTTCTTGCTTTACAGAAAATGGAGAACTGATAGATAGAAAGACAGCGGCGAGATTCTTTTCTATAGATGCTAAGGAAGGCGGTACGGTATCCATACCTATCAAAATAGAAGATACTTTCAAAGAACTTATTTTTAAAGAAAAACAAGGAGTATTATCAGAAAATGCCAATCGAAACAGAGATTTCTTTGACGTAGAAATGGATAAGCTAGACCAATGGGCAGACGATATGAAAATTAGTTTGGATAGGGAAATAAAAGACTTAGATGCCGAAAATTAAACTTCGTAAAGCAGAAGCTAAAAAAATGCTGAATTTAGATGCTAAAGTTAAAGCCCAACGTCAGATTAAAGAGTTAGAAAAAAAACGTAGCGAAAAACGCCAAACACTTTTTGTGGCTCAAGACCAAATAGATAATAAAAAGGAAAACCTTTTAATAAATATTGAAAAAATGCTTAGCCAGAAAATTGATCAAAAAGAACTATTTACATTTAAATGGAGGATGATTTAATAAGTGAAAACAACTAAACACAAAATTGAAAGTGAAAAAGTAACTATCCAAAAGATATTTAAAGATTTTTGGTTTCGAATTCCTGAATACCAACGTTCTTATGTTTGGCAAACTGATAATATTACTGAGCTTTTGGAAGATATTTTCTATGCCGCAGAAAATAATTCAGAATCTGAATATTTCCTTGGATCATTAGTCCTCCAAAAACGAACTATTGTTGATTCTATAAACGGAAATGAGATAACATTTAATGAGTATGATCTATTAGATGGTCAACAAAGAATGACAACAATTTTGCTGATTTTAGCAGTTATTAGGGATATCGCAGAAAAAGAAGGGCTTGTAAAAAGCTGTTCAAACTTCATTTATCAGCAAGAAGATGAATTTGAACAAATACCAGAGCGTTTAAGGATGGTTTATAAAATCCGGGATAAAGTTGAAACTTTTATTCAAAAACATATTAAAGAAAAAGGTGGAACCCAATTACGTAAAGAATTAGAGGCTGAAATGGAGATAAAAAATCTTTCTATTTCAAATATGTCTAGTGGCATTTTAAGTATTCATGAATATTTCGGCACCAAAACTCAGGCTGAAATAGAAAAGTTTGCAAAGCATTTATTCAATAATGTAATTGTTATATATGTTTCTTCAGAGGAATTAGAAGACGCTTTTAGATTATTTACTATCCTAAATAGTAGAGGGGTACCCTTAACAAATGCCGATATTATAAAATCTTTAAATCTTGGTGAAGTTACTGAGGTTGATGTCAAGATGGCAGAAGAGTGGGAAGAGTTAGAGGGTTCAATGGGTAATGAGGATTTCAATCGCCTATTATCTTTTTTTAGAACTATTTATGTGAAAGAAAAAGCAAGGGAAAATCTTGTTAAAGAATTTGAGGATAAAATATATAAAGCCAAGCCACCGTTATTAAAAAAAGGCAAGGAAACTTTTGATGCTATTTTTAGTTATGCTGAAATATATAAGAAGGTGATCTTTCTGGAAGACCTGCCTTCTACAGTTCCAATTAAATTTCAGAATTTGATAATGATTATGTGGTATGGCCTCCCATCTAATGATTGGATACCACCTATATTGGCTTATTATAAGAAGTTCCAACATCAAGATTTGTTGCCTTTTACAGTGAAATTGGCAAATAAATTTAGTGCAGATTGGATTTCGCAATTAGGCCCATCATCTCGTATAAATAATATGGCAAATATATTGAAGGCAATAGAGAAGTATAAAAATAGTGAAGAATTATTGACTGATCAACTTGTTTTTGACTATTCTTTGGAGATAATTAAGGTAAATGTGAACTCGCAATTGTATAGAAGGCGATTTGGGAAATATATCTTGTTATTACTAGAATACTTAATGCATGATCAAAATTCAGTATTTCCTGATTTTGAAAAGCTTTCTGTAGAGCATATTTTGCCTCAAAATCCTTCTGCCAAAAGTCAATGGGTTAAAATATTTACTGATGATGAGAGAAATCAAAATACCCATAATTTGGGAAACTTGCTTTTAATATCAAGGAGTAAAAATTCTTCATTGGGTAGAAAAGATTTTGCTGAAAAAAAGGAAACTTATTTTTCAGCATCTGTAAGTGTATTTCCTAATTCTGTTAGAGTAATGAAACATACTGAATGGACACCAACATTATTACAAGAACGACATAAAGATTTATTAGATAAGGTAACTAAGCATTATAGTTAATATATAAATGCAAAAAAAAAAAAACTACAAAAACTAGAACTTACCTGGATTGGCAAAGGCGATGAGCCCAAGTTAGAACCTCGTATTTTAATAGAAAACCCTGAATACAGTTTCGGTGACACCAAAACAGAAAACATACTTATACATGGAGATAATCTTTTGGCGTTAAAATCTTTAGAACAAAATTATGCCGGTAAAGTAAAATGTATATATATAGATCCACCATATAATACCGGTAATGCCTTTGAACATTATGATGATGGGATAGAACATTCTCTTTGGTTGAGTTTAATGAAACCTAGATTGGAATTACTTCATAAATTATTAAGTACTGATGGTTCAATATTTGTTTCAATTGACAATAACGAAGTTGCTTATTTGCAAGTAATGATGGATGAAATATTTCAAAGGAAAAATAGAAAGAATATAATCATTATTAAAAGAGGGTCTGTTACTGGAGCAAAAGTTATCAATCCTGGGCTAGTTAATATTTCTGAATTTATCTTAGTTTATTCAAAAGATGCATCAAAGTGGAATCCGAATAGGTTATCAAGAAAAAAAGATAGGGATAGTAGATATGGTACATTTATTGAAAATTTTGATGAACAATTCTCTAAATGGCGCTTTATACCGTTAGCAAATGCTTTGAGTTTAAAATTTGGAGTAAAACCTAATCTTCTTAAAAAACAGTTTGGTGAAAATTATGAAAACGTTGTGGACGAATTTGTTTATGAAAATTGCGAAAGAATTATTCAATTTGCAACACTAGACGAAAAAAGTATTAGTAAAGCTGCCCTTGAATTAAAAAAAGAGTCTCAACAAAATCAGGGAATTACATTTGTTTTAGAAAGAGAAGGCAAAAAACCTTATTTTATTCACAATGGCAAGTTAATGCTTTTTGTGAAAGACCGTCTTCAGGTAATTGATGGTGAGTTAAGTTTTAGTGAGCCATTGACTGATATTTGGGATGATGTTCTTCCAAATGATTTACACAATGAAGGGGGAGTTGATTTTAGAAAAGGAAAAAAACCAGAAAAATTAATTCAAAGAATTTTCGATTTAGCTTCAAACGAAGGTGATATAGTATTAGATAGTTTTTTAGGTAGTGGTTCAACTGCAGCAGTTGCGACAAAAATGAACAGAAAGTGGATTGGAATCGAACTAGGAGAACATGCAAAAACACATTGCTTTACACGACTTAAAAATGTTATTGAAGGAGAACAAAGAGGTATCAGTAAAGCAGTTCAATGGCAGGGCGGTGGTGGTTTTAAATTCTATAATCTTGCGCCAAGTTTATTAAATAAAGATAAATTTGGCAATTGGGTTATTAGTAAAGAATTTAATCCAACTATGCTGGCCGCAGCTATGGCAAAACAAGAAGGTTTTACCTATCAGCCCAGTGAGCATAAGTTCTGGCAACAAGGTAACTCCTCTGAAAATGATTTTATTTTCACCTCTACTCAATTTTTAACAGTAGAAGCTTTAGATAGTATTGCAGCAGAAATGCAAGATGGGCAAAGCCTGTTAATTTGTTGTAAAGCATTTCAAAAAGAATGTAAAAGTAAATTTCCCAACATCAGCATTAAGAAGATACCGCAAATGTTGTTAAACCGTTGTGAGTTTAATAAAGATGATTATAGCTTAAACATAATAAACTTACCAAAAGAAGAAGATCAAGAAGAAACTCTGAACGAAGATACTGATGCAATACATAGTGTGCAGGAAATTAGAGATAGCCAAGAAAAAAATACCCCCCAAACTTCTTTATTTTAAACCTTAACGTCATACTCATCAATGGATAACATTGCCAATAATATCAAACTACGTCTATCATTAAGAGAGCCTTTACAAGATTCTTTAGATATTTTAGTACAACTTAGTCAGCAATTAAACCTAAGTAAAGCACCAAACGAACAAGAAGAAGCGAATGCTTTTTTAGCAACAGAACTAGATAAAGTAAAACTACTTTTTCCTACCTGTACCAATTTCGAGCGTGATTTTGCTTCAATTGCATTTTCAATAGCCACAGGGGTTGGTAAGACTCGTTTAATGGGGGCATTTATTAGTTATTTATATTTGAGTAAAGGCATAAAAAACTTTTTCATTTTGGCGCCTAACCTAACCATTTATGATAAACTGATAGAAGATTTCGGCAATCCATCTTACTACAAATATGTGTTCAATGGTATTTCAGAGTTCGTACATAATCGTCCAGTAATTATTACCGGGGATAATTATGCGCAACAGGGTGGTTTGTTTAGTGATGGTGAAATACGTATCAATATATTTAATATAGCTAAATTTAATTCAGATAATCGTGGTACTAAACAGGGTGGGGTAAGTTTAGCACCAAAAATTAAACGCCTATCAGAGTATTTAGGAGAATCGTATTGGCAATACCTATCAAGTTTAGATGATTTGGTCATTTTGATGGATGAAGCACATCGTTACCATGCAGATGCTTCTAAAAATGCAATTAATGAGTTGAAACCGATTTTAGGTTTAGAGCTTACCGCTACTCCTTTTGACGAAAAAGGAAAAGCATTTAAAAATATTTTTTATGAGTATTCCCTGGCGCAAGCACTAGCAGACGGTAAATTTGTAAAAGCACCAGCCATTGCCAAGCGTAAAAACTTTCTAAAAGGGTCATTAAACGAAAAGGAAGTTGAAATCATCAAACTTGAAGATGCTGTAAGTATTCATTTAGATACCAAAACTGAATTAGAAATTTATGCTAAAAACAATGATGTAAGGCTTGTTAAGCCTTTTATTTTAGTGGTTTGCAAAGATATTAATCATGCTAAAGAAGTATATGATTACATTAATTCAGAAGACTTTTACGATGGTGTTTTTGTAGATAAGGTATTACAGATAGATTCATCAACCCGTAAACAGGAAGAAGTAGAACAGCAATTTATTGCCTTAGAAAGTCCCGAAAGTAGTATTGAAGTGGTGATACACGTAAATATGCTTAAAGAGGGATGGGACGTAACCAATTTATATACAATTGTACCATTGAGAGCAGCTAATGCTGCTGTATTAGTAGAGCAAACCATTGGTAGGGGGTTACGTTTACCTTACAACGGTAAAAGAACAGGAGTTGATAAAATAGATAAATTAACCATAGTAGCGCATGATAACTTTGATGCAGTTATTGAAGCGGCCAAAGACCCTAACTCTATTTTAAACAAAATCAGCTTTATAGAAATTCCTGAAGAAGATTTAAATATAAAAACAGAAGTAATTACATCAAAACCCAAAACAGAAATTGCTTTTGAAAAGGAACAAAAACAAATTGATGTAATAATAGATACTACTTCGAAACAAAAAGCTCAAATTGGTTTAGATGCTAAAAAAGCAATCGTCTATGCACTTCCAACATTTAATTCATTACCAGAAGTTCGTAATGTTAAAGATTTAAGCAAGCCAGAAGTAAAGCAAAAAGTAATCAAGCAAATAGAGGCGGATTTAAATAGAGGCCAAGCTAATTTATTTGCCCTGCAAATTTTAAAAGAAGCAGAAGCAGCCTATGAAAAAATTGTAACTGATTACCAAAATAACATCATTGAAATACCAAGGATGGATTTGGTGCAGGGAGAAGTAAAAGCAGGTTTTAACAACTTTGATTTAGATGTTACAGATTTCTCATTTCAAGCCTTAGAACAAGAAATCATAAGAATAGGTTTAACCGACCAAAAAGTAGAGACTATCAAAGCTAAGGCTAGCGGTTCTTATGGCAATCCAATTAATAATATCATCGCTTCATTAATAGATTATCCAGAAGTAGATTACGACGATAATGCCGAACTACTTTATCATTTAGCCACGCAAGCTTTTGATGCTATAAAAGATAATATGTTAGAAGTCGAACATTTATTTGAAGCTATTTTTCAATTCAAAACAGCTATTGCATCTAAAATTTACGAACAAATGAAAGCACATTTTGTGGTTGAGGTACAAGATTATGTAGCACCAAAGGTATTGGCATTTGTAAATATAGAGCCTTGGAATTTCTCGGCTTTAATTAACGCTGGGTATAGAGATTACAAGACGTAATAACACCGGTAAGTTTCATACCAAAATTTGTGTTTAGAGGTTTTGAAAAAGCTTGCCATTTTGAATATAAATTTGATTCTAAAACCGAACAAGATTTGGCATTTGTTTTAGAAAATGATAATTCTGTATTAAAATGGTTGCGCCCAGCTCCAAGGCAATTCCGTATTTATTGGGACAATAACTCTAAACAATACCATCCAGATTTTATTGTAGAAACTGCTGATTGTATTTATATGATTGAACCTAAAGCATCAGATAAAATGAAAGATTCAGATGTTTTAGCAAAAAAAGTTGCAGCAGAAAGATATTGTAAATATGCTATAGAATACACTTCTCAAAATGATGGTAAATCTTGGAAGTATATCTTAGTTCCACATGATGAAATAAGCAGAACAATTAATTTAAGTTATTTAATTGCAAAATTTGGATAATTGATATAATGACAATACACAATATCTTAAATGAATTACAAAGAGGACTCTGGTACATATTTGTTTCTATGCCAACTCAAATTAGCGAAACAGGTACAAGTAGGGAATTATTGGTGCTCTTTAGTCTTGTCATTTTTTTTCAAATTGGTTTTTGGTACTCAGTGGATATACCAATTAAAATGGTTCTTCGTCACTTTTGGTGAATTATGCTGACCTTGCAAGAACCATTTTTCTCAACAACTGAAAACCCACCCTGCCGTACATTTTTCTTTTGATATTTTTGATTCGGTTTACCTGGCCTTCAACTTGTCCGTTGCTTATGGTTGTTATTACTGCATTATTCACTGCCTCATAGTCCTTCAATAGATTTTTGGCAAAGTTCTTCAGTCCGCACTCTGATCTTAGCGCCTCTTCAATCCATTTTTTTAACAGTCCAGCATCGTCCAGAATATCCACTTTCTTCTGAAAGCAAGTGGCCGGGTATAAACTATATTTTATATTGTCTTTTAAACACTAGTTCTCTTTTTTATATAATTTATAAGTTGTTGCTGCCAATTACTTTCTTTTATTGTGATATAACGGTAATCTTGTAATAATGGGGGGATTTCTGAATGATCTAGATCCAATATTAAGCAGATGAAATTAGAATTGTCTTTACCAATTCGCTGTTGAATAAAGTAATTCATTTCTGATTTTGCCCAGTTAGATGATAAAAAACTTCTTGATAGGCATAATATTCCAAGCTTGGCATTGTTTAATCCTTCGTTTATTTTATCAGAGATACTATCACCAAGATCAATTTCAAATTTGTCAAACCATACATTAAAATCTTCCTTTTGTAACTCTAAGAATATTTTTTCAACTAAGGGTTTGTCTATGGAGGAGTGTGATAAGAAAATACTTGAAGTATTATTTTGTTCGGTTTTGCCCCATATCTCTTCCATTATTTTTGAAGTAGGAAAGATAAATACTTTATTTTTATAATCAGTTAGAACGGTTTTTAGCTGTTCAAGAGTACTAAATGAATAAGCGTTGTAACTTTTATTATTAATTTGATTCGCGACTATTTCACTTAAAGAGTAATTGAATTTTAGGTTATTTTTTTTTTGAGGATATGTCTCAATAAGCCACTTGTCAAATATTTCTGATTTTTTTTCAAACACCAGTAAAAGCAAAAACTCCAATTTATAAATATTGTTATTTGCAAGTATAGTAATGCCAGTTAAAGTGTTGGTGTCGAATCTTTTAAGGATGTCAGAAATAAAGTTTAATTCTTCTGTTCTTTCTCTGTAAGAAAATTCAAATAAATATGTCTTGTGGTTTATCATACAGTTTTTTTAGTATCTATCTTTATATTTTTGATGTGAATTGTAAATCTCATTTTCATGGGTTACTAGTTGTTGAATTTATTTAGGTTAAAATTTCACCTTATACCTTTAATCTTATTTTTTCGAATAAATCATCATTCAGAGTCGTTCTACTTTTACTGAAATGTGCTTCTCTATGACAATTAGGACATAGTGCTGCAACATTCTCAGGAAGATCAGGGCCGTCATCAGCCAATCTGAAAATATGATGTACTTCCAAAAAAGGGACGCCTTTTTCTGTAATAAAAGGAGCAGGTTTCTCACATAGTTCACATATACCTTGAGATCTTAAAAGCGCATAAGTTTTTACCAATAAACTACGTTCCTTATACTCTTGGACTGTGATTTTTTTCTTTCCTGTGTTTGCAGATTTTTCCTTAGCACTTATTTTTAAAGCTAGCTCAGTAAGACTTAATCCTTTTGAAGGAGGGGCAATGGATTCTATTTCAAAATCATTAAATATGTTACTAGCGGGGATTAATCGGTAAATAACTAAACTATCACCTTGCCGATTTCCAGATTCAGCCACCACAGTTCCCCATGAAAGAACTGAGAATATTCCTTCAAACCTATATTTTTTTTTGCGATTTCCTTGTTCCTTGATTTCTTTTGCATTTCGCTCCCTAGTGCTAAATAAAAGTATACTTGCTTTTTGATTAGTTAAGAGCGAATTTGAAGACGTATGAGCATTTTGATCACCTTTACTACCTTGTCCATAGTAATCCCATGAACCATCTTCATGTCTGTAATCATGATAACCCGATTCCTTTCCGGAGCTTCCACCCGAAGTTATTATTACACAATCCGGATCTTTAGTTTTTGAGTTATATATTATACCAGAATATCCTTGTTTACTTCCAACGAACTCAAGTAATTCATCACGGAAATATTCATCATTGACTTTGAATTTAAACATAATGTTTTCAGAGATTAATAATTAGGGAATTTAATTCTAGACAATTCACCAAGCTCAAGAACTTTTGTCTTCATGTATTTGATCTCTTCCTTATTATGATTAAATATATCATTATCGATATCTAGCGAAATGGCTGTTCCTGCCATACAAACCATTAACATACCTTTTCCTCCACCTACCTCAGAGTAATCTATATCAGTAGCTAAAATAGCATTACCACCAAGTTGAGCAGTTTGAAGCCTAAGTTTTTTTCTGCAAATGTCTTCACCAGATGAAATTTTTCCAGCCATTGTATTTGATT
The DNA here is from genome assembly GCF_053890575.1 of Pedobacter sp. NJ-S-72. NCBI lineage: Bacteria > Pseudomonadati > Bacteroidota > Sphingobacteriia > Sphingobacteriales > Sphingobacteriaceae > Pedobacter > Pedobacter sp. NJ-S-72. The sequence continues at coordinate 662,637 of NZ_CM132681.1, forward strand.
GTCCACCTGTAAAGTCTGCCCAAGACCCAGATAATTCTGACATGAAACCGGTTCCAGATATTGATTGAGTACTAACCATTCCTATGGTTGAATAAACCCAACCTAACGGGCTATGACTTGTGATAATGGGTATTAAGTTAATAAGCTTTAAAATATCATTTAATATCGCTTCCTTTTTTTGAGTTATCTCAGATTTGTAATTAGTTATTAAAACTCCTGCGCAATCATTACAATAGGCTTCTGAATTTGGAAAATGGAATGAATTTATAAATTTTGATACATTAGGCTCCATAATGTATTTTGAAACAAGAATTCCATTAAGCTTTTTATTACAATTAGGACAGTTTTTATATTCCATTTTTTGAGAGGGTAATTTTATTCATACGTATTTGTTGCTTTGATTATACAGTTGTAAAATTGATTTTTTAGGGAGAAAGTCCTTAGAAGACAATCCAAAATGATCTGCAAGCTTATTGATAGATATTGTATTTTGCTCTTTTTCTAGGATTTTTGACGTTTGTTATGAAAGATTGGGACATTCCCATTACAAAACCAATATCAGCTTGATTTAAGTTTTTTTCTGTCCTTAATTTAGTAGTATAGTCAATAATATATTGTTCAATAGGAGATAAGGTTATGTTTTGCAATATCCTAGAGTTAGAATTTTCAATTTCTCTTTTAGGAAGTTGATTCATTTTTAAAACACTCTAACAATTTCGTAGGTTCGATTTCTAATCCTTTAGCAAGCGAAATAATCGTTGTTAAAGAAAGATCAACCCTTCCTTTAGATATTCGTTGAACGTGACTATGTTCCAACTCTGCTCGTATCGCTAGCTTTCTAAGTGAGGGAGTTACACCGTTTTTTTTTTTTTTTCCGTATTCAGCTAACAATTCAATTAAATTTTCGGCGAATTTCAACTTTATTTCCTCTTTCCAGTCCATGGGACGAAATTTCCATTAAAATGAGAAACTAAATGCCATACGATCATATGGCATATTCAGATTTATTCTTATATTTGATTAAGTATTTAATTATTAGACAATGATATTAATGCAAAGTGCATTGGTATAAATAAAAGTCTCTCGTAAGAAAACCGCTATTAGATCACGAGAAGACTAGTGAAAATGCCCTTTCCAAAGGATTTTATATATATTTGCGTATATGAAAAATCAATAAGGAGGGGCTTCACTTAAGTCTTTTGTGGTCAATTAGGTCTACGACTTAAAGGTTCTTAGCGGTACCTCTTGCAAAAGATGTGAAGTCTCTCTTTATTGATTTTTCATCCTTCCCGAGACTCATTTAAATTTTTAACCAATTAAAAATGAGTATGAAAAAGCCAAATAATCCCATTCCTCCAAAAGAGCAAAAATCCATTGATTCGCTCAACGCCAAATACACTTACAACGAAGTTTGCGTATTCCATGAAACAATCTTCCGAATCCTCGGAAGCAGTGACTTATCCTGTTTAAAAACGGCCGATCTAAAAAGCATCGAACACTTTGCGCGTACCATAGTCAACTTACTCGATTCTCCGCAAATATCAGACAGCGTAAGAAACAAATGTCAAACCCAAATTGCTAACAACATCTCTAAAATCAAGAAAAGCATCCCTCAAAAAACAAGTGATTACCAATCCAAAAAAAGCCTGTACGATCTCATCAACTGGATCGATTACATGAATCACAAACAAAGGCTCACTTTAGAAGTAATCCTTGATGATTACTACTACCGTTTCCCATTTTCCCAGAGCGCTATAATCATGGAAGATTATATCCTCCAGCAAACTACTTCCGCTTAAAAAGCAACGCAATACCTGCTAAATAAGCACCCACATTCCCAATACCAGCCTCTGATCAGAGTTAACACCAATACCATCACCTCATCTTGATACCAAGATATCAGTATATCAATAAAACTAACCAATAAAACCAGTATCTCAAAAGCCGTATGAAACACGCGTAAAACTATCACTGACAACTTGATACTGCTTAAAACAATGCAGGATTCACAAACCAATTCACATGAAAAAAACGATCTCAATTATCGCCATGGCCGCGCTTTGGCTAAAATTCAGGAATCCTTACCAGATCAAAACCTTTCTTTTGCTGGTAATAACCTTGCTCAGCTTACCTGAATACAACCTGTTCGCCCAAACAAGCGGACAGCTCATTAATGGAACAATAACCGACAGCCACGGTAAACCATTACCGGGAGCAACTGTAAGAATAACCAATACGAATACCTCTACCTTAACAGACAAGGAAGGACATTTCACTATCAAAACCGCCACCCAATCCGGCACTTTAACCATAACTTTTATCTCTTTCAAAACTCTCGAAATCCCGTTTAATCCTTCCATCAAATACCCCTTAAAAATCATCCTGGAAACTGGTGAATCTACCTTAAACGAAGTCCAGGTAATAGGTTACGGACAAACCACAAAAAAGCTCAATACAGGGAGCATATCTGCCATAACTGCTGTACAAATTGAAAAAAAACAGCCCGTAGCAAATATCCTGTCTGCTTTATCTGGTAGAATGCCAGGGGTATTTGTGCAAACCACAAATGGCCTGCCGGGTGGTAATATCAATGTCCAGATTAGGGGTAAAGGATCTATTGCTGCGGGCACAAATCCTTTATACATTATTGATGGCGTACCTATGGATGCAAACGCTGCCGGATTAAGCGCAAGCATTGGCGCATCAAATATTGCTGGTGTCACTAGTCCTTTAAACAGTTTAAACCCTGCTGATATTGAAAGTATCACCGTTTTAAAAGATGCAGATGCAACCGCAATATATGGGAGCAGGGCAACAAATGGAGTCGTTTTAATCACAACTAAAAAAGGAAAATCAGGTAAAACCCAAATTGAACTCAATGTTTCGCAGGGGATTAATCAGGTTGCCAATTATCCGCGGCTGCTTAATCTGGATCAATATTTACAAATCAGAAGAGAAGCTTTTGCTAACGATGGCAAGATTCCTTCCAGTGACCCTAATTCTGCAAACTATGCGCCCGATTTAACGGTATGGAGCCAAACGGAATCAACCGATTGGGCTAAACACTTTTTAGGCAATACCGGGCAGGTGACTAATATGCAGTTGAGCATATCGGGAGGTGATGAAAACACCAATTTCAACTTTGGCGGTAATTACCGTACCGAGGGTACTATTTTGCCGGGGAACAGCAATTATAAACGTGGTGGTTTACGGGCAACTTTCCAACATACCTCAAAGAATAAAAAGTTCTATCTCCAGTTTGCTAATTCTTTAAATCTGGACGATAACAGTTTGTATAACCCAAGCCTGAGCTTTTCGGCGGGCTTGCTCTTGCCACCAAACTATCCTGTTTACGAAGCTTCGGGAGGATTTAACTGGTATGCGGGTACAAACCCGGTTGCAGAGATCAATGCGCGTTCAAAAACAAGAACTGACAATACGATTAGTAATGTATTGATGAGGTATACGGTTTCGGCCGGTTTAGCATTCAGGATTAGCGCGGGTTACAATAAAAATAACCTGAATCAGATACAGCTTTACCCGACAAGGTCGCTGTATCCGGGAACGGATAACTACTCGGTTTTTGGGACAAACAGCAACCGCTCAGTAATTTTTGAACCTCAGGTTGACTATGTTAAATCTTTCAAAAACAGCCGGGTTTCGCTCTTGCTTGGCGCAACGTACCAGAATAAATTGACCGAAGGACAGCTGATCAGGGGGACAAACTTTAGCAATGAAGGGTTGATGGAGAATTTATCTTCGGCCGGGACTATTACTGCCCGGTCAAACACTTATACACAGTACAAATATGTTTCTGTATTTGGCCGGGTTAATTACGCGCTGAAGGATAAATATATTGTGAATGCGACAATCAGGCGGGATGGGTCATCAAGGTTTGCAGAAGGCAATCAGTTTGGCAATTTCGGTTCTGTGGGTGCTGCATGGTTATTTGCAGACGAACCCTGGATGAAAAAGAACCTGAGTTTTTAAGCTATGGCAAGTTAAGAAGCAGTTATGGGCTGACGGGGAATGATCAGATTACGGATTATCAGTATCTGTCTGCATATGGCAATGCGAGCAGTCCGTATCAGGGAGTAACCGGGTTAATGCCTTCGCGGATTTCGAATGCGAACTTTCATTGGGAAACCACGCGGAAGTTGGAATTTGCTGTTGAACTGGGCTTCTTAAAGAACAGGATCTTACTGAACGTAAATCATTATCGCAATAGCAGTGATGACCAGCTGGTGAATTACGCGATCCCGCGGATGACTGGTTTTTCCAGCTATCAGGCCAATTTACCTGCTGTGATTAGCAATACGGGTTGGGAAGTTGAGTTAAACACGAGAAATATAGAAGGGAAAAGGTTTAGCTGGACAAGTTCTTTTAATATCACGATGCCGAGAACGCTGTTAAAGAGTTTCGAAGGATTTGAGACTTCAAGCTACGCGCAGACTTTGCAGTTGGGTTATGATATTTCGAGGGTTTACGGGACAAGGTTAACGGTTGATCCGGCAACGGGGAAAGCGGTGTATGAGACTGCTCCGGGATCAACAAGTGTTTATGAGTATTTCACGATAGGGAAGCAGACGCCCGATTTTTATGGTGGCTTAGGGAATACTTTCCAGTATGGGAATTGGAGCATGGATGTTTTCTTGCAGTTTGCGAAGCAGATGGGGCGGGGTGGGCTACGTAATTTACCCGGGAGATTGACAAATAACTATATAGCAGTTTTGGAAAGGTGGCAAAGTACCGGACAACTAACCGACATTCCAAAATCGTCAACAGTTAATGATGGCTATTTCCAATATAGCTCAAGCAATTATTTCGATACTTCATATTTAAGGCTTAAAAACGTAGGGCTTTCTTACAGTTTCCCTAAAAGTCTTTTGGAACGCATCAATCTGCAACAATTAAGAATCTATGCTCAGGGGCAAAACCTACTGACTTATTGGAACAAGAACTCGGCTATTCTTGATCCTGAATCCGGAGCATTTAATAACACCCAAAAGAATATTCCACCTGTAAAGTCTTTTGTGATCGGTTTACAATTAACTCTTTAAACAAATTATTATGAGAAATATAAGTATGGCAATCATGCTGTTTTTACCAGTCCTGGTGATTTACGGTTGTAGGAAAATGATCATGGTAGAATCACCAAAAAATCAATTAACTACTGATAAAGTTTTTGCTGATTCTACATCGGCATCTGCTGCTTTGTTAAGTGTTTACACAAATTTTGAAAGTCAGTTTGAGCCAAATTATAGTACCTATATGAACTTGTATACTGACGAAATGGGATATGTAGGTATAGATGTGACTAATAGCGAGTATTATACTGGCAGATTAACTTCTGGCAATGCAACCAATAAGAATACCTGGTCTTATCTGTTTACCATTATTTACCAGTGTAACGATATCTTATCGCAACTACAGAATAATAGGTCTTTATCAAAATCATTGGTTAAACAATTATCTGGTGAAGCCAGATTTTTAAGGGCATTTGCGTATTTCTATCTGGTGAATTTATATGGCGATGTTCCGTTGTTACTGCAAACGGATGTAGAGTTTACGAGAAAGGCTAAAAGGGATGATCAAGCTCTTGTATATACTCAGATGATCAAAGACCTGACAGAATCAAAAAATGAGCTCTCGTCTTCTTATATAGGGGCTGGTAAGGTGCGTGCCAACAAGCTTGCAGCGTCAGCTCTGCTATCACGAATCTTCCTATACCAAAAGAATTGGAGCATGGCTGAAAAGGAAGCAGATGCTGTGATAGAATCTAATCTTTATACGCCATTAGAAGTATTGGGAAATGTTTTTAAAGCTAATAACAGGGAGGCTATTTTACAGTTTTGGAATGAAAACGGATTTATAAGAAATAGTAGTAGCATCTTCAATCCATCGTCTACAGGAGTTCCTCAATATATCATTACAACTGATTTATATAATGCTTTTGAGATGGGGGATATGCGCAAAAGCAATTGGGTAGGTCTAAAAAATGTGATTACAGGTGGAGTGGGGAAGATCTGCTATTACAATCTTAAGTATAAAAATAAGACTGCGAATACTAGTAATCCTGAATATTTAGTGGTTATGCGTATTGCTGAACAGTTCCTGATCAGGGCAGAGGCTCGTGCTATGCTTGGCAATATTAAAGGCGCGGTTGATGATCTCAATGTGATCAGAAAAAGAGCTGGATTAAGCCCGTTATCTGATTCTTTACATATCCAGGAATGTTTAAGTGCGATAGCCAAAGAAAGAAGGGTAGAGCTATTTACTGAAAATGGGCAACGCTTTTTTGATCTGAAACGAAGCGGTCAGCTGAATACTGTAATGGGTAATTACAAACCCGGGTGGGAAAATGGAACGAGCTCATTGTTACCTGTCCCTCAGGACGAAATCACTAACAACCGGAATTTACTTCAAAATCCGGGATACTAAAATTCAATTTTAAAAACACATATGATGAATAATAAATGGTTTAAAACAATAGCAGTTAGTTTAATTTGCATTTCTGTAACCTTTTTGGTTCCAAGGGCAATTGGTCAGACTATTGAAAACAAAATACCCGATTTAAAAATTGATGGTGCTTTCATTAATGGAGATCAAAAATCGTCTTTACCTGACTTGTATAAGAAGGGTGGTCTGATAATTAATTTCTGGGCAACCTGGTGTGCGCCCTGTATAAAGGAGCAAAAGGTTCTGGATTCTTTGATGCAGATTTATCCGGAATTATCTGTTTTATCTACTACTTATCAGGATTCTGTATTAGTCAGAAAACACTTTGAAAAGGTTGGACTACCTAAATCCAGATCTATGATCATTACTGCTAATGATAAAGTACTTCATAATTTGTTTAAACACAGGTCACTTCCTCATAATATTTGGATAGATAAAACCGGCACAATCAAAACAATAACTGGTGGTGATGAGATCAATGAAAAGAATGTAAAGGACTTTTTAAAGGGTAATTCGCCCAAACTTGATTTAAAGATGACGATTTGACTTTTGATTCAAGAAAAACTTATCATGTTCCGGATAGCATGATCCTGTTTCGTAGTTATATATCGGGAATTAATAATCGGATAACCAGCGGTCTAATTTATGGAGGTTATGATGAGAATAGAAAATTTGATCGTCTTTTTGCCTGGAACAGACCTATAACCCAGTTTTTCTGGCTTGGGTATACCAACCAGCAAAATCATAGAATGAATTGGAATTTAATTGAGCTGGATTCTTCTGATTCTACGAGATTTATTCAGCCGGCACTCAATAAACCGCTATTTGAAAGGTCGAGATACAACAATGGATATGATTTTTTAACAAGGGAAAAAAAATGGGATAATGACAATATTTACTGTTATGAATTAATACTGCCACGAAAAATTAGTTTTGACGAATCTTCTGAAAATATGTTTCCTGATCTTGAAAAATTCTTTAATGTAAAGGCTTCAACAAGAAAAAAGAGGATAATCTGCAATGTAGTTACTCTAGACAGGTCAAAATTGATGAAGTTACCAGTTTCAAATGGAGAAAGATCAACTTTAGGCTGGAATCATGAAAGTTTAACAATAAGTAGTCTCTCCATCAATAAGATTTTGAATGTTTTATTAGAAAAATTTACTGATAATGTACCTTACATCAATGAAACAGGGTATGAAAAGTTACTTAGTTTTAAAATTACAAGTAAAAAAGGCAAATTAACCTTGGAGGATGTATGGGCAAAGCTAAATGAGTTTGGCATACATAAAGTGGAGAAGAAACGATCCTACCGGATTTTAGTACTGAAGGACTTAACTCACCCCGGGAAAAAATAATCTTGTTTATAATGTTCAATGCAGCAATAGCTGCATTGAACTGTTAGGGCTTAGTGGTGATTACCTGAAGAATTAATTATTGATGTAAATTACTTCTGTGGGTAATCCTGTTCCTGATGAAAGTTCACCAGATGCACATTCATTTACCTTGCCCTTGCAACCATAGGTATCTTGTGCCTCCATAGCAGTTTTGTCATTGAGTATACCGGAATAGCCCGGTCCTGAACCGAACCAATTATACCGTGGCTCATCAACTCTTGGCGTGTTTGCAACTTTTGTAGCGAATGCTCCGCTTATTCCAGCCACTAATGCAATGGCCAGCATGGTGTTTTTTATTACGAACATGATTTAAAATTTTAAGTGAGAAATTCTGTTAATTGTATTCTATTCGTGGGACCCTGAGAATATTCGAGATTTTGGTTTATAAATAGTTGGCAGTATGGAGATAATCATAAATACTGCGTTAAAAACAAGATGTGTTTTCCAGCCCATTTGTGAAATGATGCCTCCACAAGTACAGGGTAGTTTTTCTCCGGAGAGCAGCATGATTGCGATATAGATCTCAAATGTGAAGAGCAGTAGGAAAGAAGCATAGAATCCTTTTAGCCTTAAACTGTTCTTGAATAACATCCATACAACAACTAGTTCCAGAACAGGTAATAGAATGCTAGTAAGGGAGCTAACGAAGCAATGATTGGCATTTGCGCCAGCTTCATCTGAAATACAAACTTGTTATATTCTAAGATTTTAGAAATTGCTGTATATCCGAATAGCAAAATGAGGAGCACAGCTGCGATCAGGGCTAAATTATTTAATTGGAGCGTTTTCATATCCGGCTTGTATTTGGTTATACTAAAGGTCGGATGATTTGTAAAAGGAAATGGTAAGAGTTCTTACCATCGGAGGGAAGAATTCTTACCATTTTATATGATAAACCCGGAATTATCTTAATTCCTTTTTCTAATCACGGAAAGGTGTTTGGGATGTATATTCAAGAAAGAAGCCATAATTTTATTGCTAACCTTATTACTCAGATGTTTGTATTCCTTTAAAAAAGAAATATATCTTTCATCGGCATTTTTTTTTTATTCTGATCATCTTCTCTCTTTCATAACCAGCAGTTATAATTTCTTCATAAATTTCAATTAGCATTAAAGGTAAATGAGGATCTGAATGATGAAGATGCGGAGCTAAATTTATGGACCAGCCTCTGGTTTCCGCTAAGAATCTGATATACTCAACAGGAGGTCTTTGACGGGAGAAAAGAAGATAGGGAATGATAAATCCATCTGTTGATAAGTATGCTGTCATTTCTTCTAGTTCATGAATGAAAATTCCCTGGACAACGCCTGTTTCTATATAATATAGTTTATCAATAGAATGGGACATCGTATGGATTATTTCATTTTTTTTAAAAGAAACAGGGTTACATAGCTCTTCAATTACCTGAACGGAGACTGGGTTCGAGTTTTTTAACCCGATAAGTTTTTGGTTCAGGCTCTTCATAGCAGAATGCGTTAAGAAGCTCTTTTATGTAATTGAAGTTTTAGAAAAACCTGAAAGTCTACCGCCATAGTCTATTTGTGATTAATTTGTAATATACTTAATTTTAGTTAAATATATTATCATTGAAATTATATATTCCAACGAATTAATCTCATTCTTTTTAATGAGATTGTAAATTGCAATTAAAATAAGCGGTTTTGACTTGTAGATTTTACTGTAGAATGTTGCTCAGATCCTTACCAAAAATAACCACCGGCACCGTTCGAATCTGCTGGTTTTAACCCTTCGGTCTTCTTTAAATACTCGAGTAACTTATTGAAATGACCCATCCTGAGATTGATTCTCAAAATTATTATATGCTGTTTAAAGTCTGGATGATCACTAAGAATAATTGTATCATGAGGATATCGCAATAAGTTTTTCATGCCATGTGTTCTTGTCGTTAAAGAACCATAAAAACCTCTTCCAAAGTCCAGGTATTTATAGTTTTTCAGATCAACCGTTTTGTTCTTGTTCCAGGGCATAAGATACCTGATCTGCATCACGCTATTTTCATCTACGGCTAACCGGCAACTATATCTTGATAGAAAGAAGTAAAAGGCAATTACGATAAGAACAAGATAAAACAGAAGCCCAAACGTGTGCGCTTGAAGGGAAGCTACATTGAAGGAAAATATAGGCTATTAAAAAAAACTATAATAAAATATATAGTCAGTGAATAGGAGAGCTTTAATCTCATTATTTAATTGTTTCCCCAACTGGTGGTGGATTCCCGGTTCCTCCAATTCTTTGAAAGCTTATAAAGTCAATTTTATTATCCTGATCAGTGCTGAACTGAAATTCAGCACTAATTCCCTCAATTTTTGCCTTCAAAAAATAGTTGTAAACTCTGTATGATCTTGCCAGAAAACTTGCGGATCTGAATCCTCCGGTCATACCTTTAATTTGCTTTAAATAAGATACGAGCTCTTTTTTAGTGATTTTCTTTTGATACTTAGAAGAAAAGGAATCAAAAATATCATCATACTTTTGACTATTGAATTGTGTTACAAATTTCTTTGCGATATCTTCTGCATATTTATCTTGTGCAATTGCTGAAAATGAGAATAATGATACAATAATTAATAAGATTGATAATTTCATTGGCATTTTATTTTGTGGCAATCTAATCATTAAAATTACAGAACTTCCTGAGAAATATTCTCCAATGCTGAAGAAACTATCTTGCTCCAGGTAAACAATAAAACCCTCTTCTAAAAAGTATCAAAACTATTTCTGTTTTTCAGGGTTCTAGCCTGAACTTATCGACATAGTATTTGAGATAAGAAATTAATTGATAGTGTTATTCCACTTTGAGGATTTACAGTCACAGAAGTCGTTTCACTCACTGATTTCTTAATTTCTTTACCCATACGCTCAAATGCTTTAATCAAATCAGGACTTGCTTTTTCTTTATTCATCTCTATATTTAGTTTTTGAATTTTTAAAGTAACCATATAAGAGTTCTTTGCATTCCATAATGAAAGGTTCTTATCACCTTCAGAAGGTATTCCCAGTTCTTTTACTATTATTTTTTTTAGCTTTTCCATTTTGTTTTTCCCAAAAACAGCAGTTAAAGAATAGTGGTCATCACTATTTGTAATGGTGACGGTTGCACTTTCGTGTGTGGTATTTGTTTTTTCTCTGGTCTGAGCTTTTAACGTTAAAAACTGGGCAAGGATAAAAATTGCGATAAGTAATGTTTTCATAAAAATTGGTTTTAATTATTACACTAATTTAGGAAGGAGAAAATCAATTTACGGTTAATGAAAGGTTAACGAAGGGTTAATGGGTGATCATTGAAATAAATGAGAATAAATTATTATGTAAGTTTGAAATATAGATGGATGTAACTCTGAAGATAAAGACCCTGATTATTTCGTGCATACTAACGATAGGCACGTTGTCATATATTCAGTTTTATTTGGTTAGGAATACTTATCTGATCACCAGAGATAAGTATTATACTGAAATAAAATTGGCTGTCAAGAGTGTTTCAGGCAATCCAACTGTAGATTCTTTAAACCAGGAATCATTGGCATACATGTTGCAAATGGCGGATTTATATGCGCATAATCAACTAGACAAGGAAACTTTTTTTAAAGAACTCAAAGAGAAATATAAGAAGACCGACAATTATATGAATTGAAGGGGAGAAGAATGCACGTCAATTATTGAAAAACTTGCAATATAATGAGCAGTACGACGAGATTCTTATTAGTCTTAATGGACATAGAGATACGCTGCTATCGGCTCTGGATAAACCATTTGTATATATTGGGTCATCAATCAGAACAATCCCCCGTGTCTCAAAATTACCTCTGGACAATTATTCCAGTGTAACGACAAAACAAACTAGGGACAGCGATGGTAATGGATTAACAACCGATTTACAACTGACTGTTAAACGTTCTCAGTATATTGATGTATCAAACTGGGAATATGAGATTTTTAAACGCATGGCTGGTATTCTTATTCTGGCAACGGCGCTGATTATAACAGTAATTCTATTGTTTTATCTGATTTTTCGTGCACTGATCAAACAAAAGAAAATAGCTGACATGAAAGCTGATTTTGCCAATAATATTACGCATGAATTAAAAACCCCGCTCAGTTCGATGAGTCTTATCTTGAAGACTTTAAAAAAAAATGAAAGAAGTTCTTGTTGATCATGGGAAATTAACTGAGCTTTTCGATATGATAGAAAGACAGCATGCTAAAATTCAACGGACTGTGGATAGTGTGCTGGAAAGTTCCATGTACGCTGAAATCACTCCTGAATTAGAGGTACATAATATCAAAGAATACTTAATCAATTATAGTAAGAATTTAGATTTCGTTTCCGATCGTCTGGAAGTGAATATAGAAGAAAAGGTCTGTTCGGTATTGCTAAATCCGGGGCTAATCGAAAAGGCATTGAATAACCTGATTGATAACGCTGTTAAATACACTGAAATAGGGACTGAAATCAGGTTGAAGTCCTATTTAGAAGGACGAAGCTACTGTATTGATATCACAGACATAGGTTCGGGGATTGACCCTCAGTATATCCGGTATATTTTTGATAAATTTTATCGGATTCCCGAAAAGGATAAACACACGATTAAAGGGTTAGGATTAGGGTTATACCTGAGTAAGCAGGCGCGATAGAACTTATGAAAGGTAAACTTCTGGTCAGAAATAACCAGGGGCCGGGCTGCACATTTACGATTATACTGCCGTTATATGAAAATTAGAATTTTAATCGTAGAAGATGATCCTGATCTTGGACATTTGCTCAAACAGTATCTTGAATTAAATGATTTTGATGCTGTTCGTGTATTTAATGGGGAAGAGGCGAGAGCAGAACTTCAGAGAGATAAGTATGACATCCTTATTTTAGATGTGATGATGCCTAAGGAAGATGGTTTTACGTTAGCGGCGAAAATAGCGCAGCTTTATCCGGCTTTACCATTCCTGTTTGTTACGGCAAGAAAAATGAAGGAGGATGTACTAAAAGGTCTTCAATTAGGGGCGGATGATTATATTCTAAAGCCATTTGATGCTGATGAATTGATTTTACGTGTAAAGAATATATTAAAGAGATCTGTCAAAGTAACAGATGGTCCTTTAAAAATCGGCAGCTACTTATTTCATCCGCGCAGAATCTGCTGCTTTTAATTTCTCCGGTTATGGAGAAGGTATTGACGGAAAAGGAATCAAATCTGTTGCTTTACTTTTATAACCATCAAAACCAGGTGATCAAAAGAACAGAAATCCTGAACCAAATCTGGAATGATGCTGATTTCTTTACTGGCCGGAGTATGGATGTATTTATAAGCCGTTTAAGAAAATATTTGGGCGAAGACCAGTCTGTTCAAATTGAAAGTATACGTGGAATTGGGTTCCGGTTTATAATCAGATGATTATTATTGTTTAAGGACCCATTGATGGTGACGGGTCATAATAACCATCTCCTTTGCCAGGAAATATCACCATAGCAATTGCAAATAGTATGATAGCGAACAGGATTAGAAAGACTATAAATCGAATCACGCGCCCGGTAAATTCGGGATCTTTTGGTTTAGGTGGTCTGTTTTTTATTTCTGACATAACAATGAAGTCATATATAGAATTTCATGTTCTATTTCTTTTATTTAAACTTAACTATTTCAAATTTCTTGTATTGACTAATTTTAGTCCCGCCATCGTAATAAACTGTATTGCCTGTTAACGCACCCCAATCATTATATGTGTATTTATTAATAATATTAAAACCTTCCATTTTAAATTGATCAACTATGGTCTGTCCCTTAGCATCCAGCTCTTGCTCCCGTACACTTAAAACCTTATCAGTTCCTTTTATAAACAGTAGTGATAGTATGATATTTATCCTTTTTAACGATTTCAGCTCTGTATATTATTCTATCATTTTGATCAAATGTTGTTGCGCCAGTATTTTCACCATTTACGTATATATTTAAATTCCTGGAAATAAGCTCGCCATTTTTATCGTAAGAAATATACTCTGCAAATTTGCCGTCCGAATTAAATTTGTATTTGATTTTACTTTCTAATTTGCCGTCTCTGTAAGTGTAAGATTCACTTTTTTTGTTATTCACGTATATATTTTCAAAAACTTTTACATAGCGGATAACAGATTTACTCGAATCCCCGGGATAATTCATGTTTTATCTGAGTCCATTTTATTAGATTACCATTTGCATCAAAAGTATTTATAGTGGAATCTGTTGGAGGATAGGCTGTAGAATCTTTGCGATGATAAATTAATTGAGCTATTAAATTTCCTTTGGAATCATATTCATCAGAACTAGCCAGAAATCTTGTAGTCGAATCAACTGCTCCAGACTTGTACTCGTATTCATAAGCTTGAATAAAATGCACCTTATTTTGAACTATATTCTGTTTGAGCAAACTATCCTTATCATTTTTTTTGATATCAGCTTTGCAGGCAGCGGAGCATAAAACGGCAAGTAAAATATAACAGTATCTTTTCATTCTGGTTAATTGTATTTAGCCAAATGTACTAATGTCTGTCTGAATATACATTTGATTTCTTTGTAGCCGGAATAATAGCTATCTATGCAAAAAGAATTATTATTTATCGACCTCTTTAAGCCGGAGATTTTCAGGCTGTTATTCATCAATGGGGTATTCGAAATTTTCAGATCAGCAATTACTTGGCTTATTAAAAGAGGGTGATGAAATTGCTTTTACTGAGATTTATGACCGCTACTGGAAGGTCATGTATCTGCATGTTTTTCGGATGGTCAGAGATGAGGAAGAATCGAAAGACATTATTCAAGAGCTTTTCAGTACGTTCTGGCAAAAAAAAAGAGACGATACAAAGTACCAATATTGGCGGTTATTTATATGTTGCAGCAAGGAACAAAGTCCTTAACCTGGTTCAGCAAAATAAAGTCCGCAGTGATTATTTAACTTCCCTTGGCAAGTTTAGCCACGAAATGAGCAATGTTACGCTTGAGCAGATAGATGAGAAAGATCTGGCGCAGTCTCTGGAAAGGGAAATTGCAAAACTTCCGGACAAAATGCGGATCATCTTTGAGTTAAGCCGTAAAGAGAATCTCTCTCATAAGGAAATTGCATTGAAACTCGGATTATCGGATAAAACGGTTAAAAAGCAGGTTAGTAATGCTTTAAAACTAATTCGTAATAACCTTGGGGTAACAGGAGCCAGTATTTTATGGCTGATATTTTTAAGATGAAAATTATTTTAAATTCATCTACTACCATGGCTTCTTTCAACTGTCTCTCTATTATACAAGGATCATTCTGAGTAATTAGCTATGCAAAAAGAGGAAGCACTTTATTTACTGGAAAAATACAAAAAAGGTACAGCAACGGCTCAGGAAAGGGCTATTGTTGAACACTGGTATTCAAATGAAGTTAAAGCGCAGCAAAGCGTTGTTCTGGAACAGGAGGTGGATCACTTGAAAGCGGAATTATGGTCTGGGATATTGTCTAAAACTGGGTTACAAGCAGCACCATCCCGTAAAATGAACTTTACACTTTGGTCTGGTCTGGCGGCAGCGGCAGTTTTTATCTTAATCGGGGCTGGGGTATATTTGTTTAATTATAATACTAAAACTAATCAGCAGGTTGAGCAATTGGCTAACGATGCAAAACCTGGTTCTGCTAAAGCTTTACTGACGCTGTCTAATGGACAAAAGATCAATCTTGATGGAGCTGCGGATGGTAAAATTGCAGAACAACAAGGAGTAATTATAGCTAAAACCGCTGATGGACAACTGATCTATGCACAATCATCAGAAACTAAAAAAAAATAACCTCAGAAATTTTATATAATACAGTTGAAACTCCAAATGGAGGAGAATACGGCGTCAAACTTCCTGATGGGACTAAAGTTTGGTTAAATGCAGGATCTTCTTTAAAATATCCAACAATTTTTGCCGCTCATGAACGTAAAGTTGAACTGACCGGTGAAGGTTATTTTGAGGTGAAGCATGACCAGAGTAAACCTTTCAGAGTAATTACACCAGGTACTGGCGGTAACGGACAGCAGGTAGAGGTATTGGGAACGCATTTCAATATCAATTGCTACCCGGATGAAACGACTATTCATACCACACTGCTTGAAGGCGCTGTCAGAATTTCTGAGCTGGACGGCAAAATCCAAACTGCTTAAACCTGGTGAGGAAGCACTTAAACAAGCAGGTAGTTTCAAGATACAACCCGCCGATCTGGATGAAGTGATGGCCTGGAGAAATGGAAAGTTCAAATTTAATGATGAAGATATTGTCAGCATCATGAAAAAGATTGCCCGCTGGTACAATGTCAGTGTGGAATATCAGGACGAAAAAATTAAAAGCGAACGTTTCAGCGGTACTATTTCCCGTTCTGAGAATGTTTCGGAGTTATTGAAAAAACTAGAGCTGACTAATACCTTTCAGTTCCGGATTCAGGGGAATAAAGTGATTCTCTCGAAACCCAAAACAAAAAATCAACCAACCAACCAAGAACCCTAAACTAAATTAACGAACCACATGAAAATTCAAAAAAGAGATCCCTGAACGCCAGTTCCAGAAGCAATAAAAGTCAGGGCGGGTGCAACCGCTACCTGACTAAATGCTTAGGTCTTTCCTGTTAAAAAAATTAAGCCAATAGTCTTAACAAACCTAAACTAAACAAATGTATAAAACTTATACTTGGTTATGTATCCCCTTGGGCTACAAAATTAATTTTGCTGGTCACCACCCCCTTATCCAATTCAAGATAAGCCAGGAACTTAAAAAACGAATTATTATGCGTTTTAATTTTATTGCGCTCTTGTTTTGCACTTGCCTCGTTCAGGTTAGTGCGGGCTCCTTTGCTCAAAAAATCACACTCCGGAAAAAGAATATCACACTGGATATTGTCTTTAAAGAAATCACTAAACAAACAGGTTATGATGTAATCTGGCAACAGGACAAGCTCAAAAGCAGTCATGCTATTGATGTTTATTTTAATAACGCACCGCTCAATGTCGTGCTTGACGCGATCTTTAATAAAGAGCCCTTAACCTATGCGATTGCGAATAAAACTATTGTCATCAAGCTTAGAGAAGTGCCGGAAAACCAATCTGGCTTTAATGCCATCGCCCCTGGCGAGGTCAGAGGAATAGTAAGGGATGAAAAGGAGAGATCTGATCAGCGGGGCTTCGGTAGTCGCTATCAATAAAAATACAAATGGCAGGGCGGTTACGGCTACGGGAAAGGATGGAACATTCCGCTTTCTTAAATTACCGGCAGGTGCTTATAGTTTTACGATTACTTATGTGGGATATGCTCCTAAAACTGTAACGGGAATGGTCAGAAATGATCAGCCGCTTATGCTGTCAGTGACGATCAAAGAAACCACCATCACACTCGACAACGAAATTGTGGTTACCGGAACCGGGATTACCCGCAAGAAAGACAGCTTTACAGGTGCTACTGTGACTTTTACGGGCGATCAGCTAAAAGCTATCGGCAACAATAATATTATCCAGAGTTTGCGAACGATGGACCCGTCTTTTTTGCTGATAGAAAATAACCTGACAGGTTCTAATCCGAATAAATTGCCTCAGATAGAAGTACGTGGAAAAACAAGTATCCCAAGTGCGACTTTAAAAGATCAGTTTGCGACAGATCCAAACCAGCCTCTTTTTATTCTGGATGGATTTGAAACTACGCTACAAACAATAGTCGACCTGGATATGAACAGAGTTGCCGCTGTAACCATTCTTAAAGACGCGGCTTCCACCGCATTATATGGTGCCAGAGCATCTAATGGGGTGGTAGTCATACAAACTTTAAAACCAAAGACAGGAGAATTGCAAATCACTTATACCAATGACTTCAGATTGGAAAATCCTGATCTCTCCGGATACAACATGATGAATGCGGCTGAAAAGCTGGAGTTTGAACGTTTATCAGGGAGATATGCAAGTAGTTATCCCACTGCTGATAGTCAATTTTATCTGGATCAGTTATATAACAATCACTTAACTCAAGTTAAACGGGGAGTGAATACCTATTGGTTAAATGAGCCGATTCAAACTGGTATCTCTGAAAATAACTCTGTTTATGTAGAAGGAGGTTCTTCTGAATTTACCTACGGTGTCGGGGCTAATTATAAAAACCAGAAAGGAAAGATGAAAGGTTCAGGCAGGGATACCTGGAGTGGGAGTATTAATCTCTCTTACCACAAATCTAAAGTGAGTGTGAATAATATTTTGTTTGTCAGAGGATTCAAATCGAAAGAGTCTCCCTATGGATCTTTCTCCGATTTTGTTAATGCAAATCCCTACTTTTTAAAAGATGCCTCTCAAAGGTATCTCGAGGTAAGCCGGACTGTAAATAGTGATTCACTGCGTATTAGCAATCCGCTGTATAATGCCCAGCTTCCTTCAAAAAACAGCAGCAGTAACCTGGAAGTGCAGAACAATTTACAGATTAATTATAAAATAATGCCAGAACTGCAATTGCAGGGTGGTTTGCAATTGATTAAGGGAAGTACAACGGCTGAGATCTTTAAATCGCCGGAAGATAGCTTTTTTGATAATGTCTCCGTATTAAAACGCGGGTCTTATAGAAATGCTAAAAGTGATAACTTTTCCTACCAGGCAAACGCGCTGCTAACCTATGGAAAAGTTTTGGAGGGAAGCATTCGGTAACGGCAAATGCCCGTGCAGAGGTTAATAACAGAGAAGATCGTCTGGTTGCTTTTCAGGCAGAAGGATTTCCTCCCGGAAGTCTGGGCAACCCTGCCTTTGCTTATGGTTATGTTGCTAATAGTGCCCCTTCGGCCTCTTCCAGAGTATATAGAACCATAAATGCGACTTTATCTGCGAACTATTCTTATGATACCCGGTATCTGTTTGATTTTTCTTACCGTCTGGATGGATCTACAGCCTTTGGAAGTAATAAGCAGTTTTCTCCTTATTATTCAACTGGTTTAGGTTGGAATATACAGAATGAGGCTTTTATGAAAGGCTCAAAATGGGTAAACAGGTTAAAGTTGTATGCAAATATTGGGATCACTGGCAATCAGAATTATGGAAATATAACTTCTGTTTCAGTTTATGATTATAACAGTAATGCTAATTATAACCAGTTTGGGCAAGGCTTAACACTTAACACACTGGGAAACGAACCTGGATCCGCAAAAGACTACTCAGATTAGTGGTGGGCTGGATTTTTCCCTGTTCAATAACCGCCTTACCGGATATATAAATGCGTATAATAAATACACAGATCCATTAGTGGTTTCGGCCAATTTGCCATCCTCCACTGGGGCATTTAGTTACCCTTTAAATATTGGTAATTTAAATACAAGAGGCGCAGAAATCAAATTAGGATATTCCCCAATTTATAACATGGAAAAGGGCATCGTATGGAGCCTGAATATTACGGGTAGTCTGTATAAAAGCAAGTATGGGGGATTTGGTAATGCTTTAACTGGTTTAAACAAGCAGCAGGAGGTAAGTCAATCATTATTACGTTTTACGGATGGCCATAGCCCTGATGATATCTGGGCGGCAAAATCACTGGGAATTGATCCTGCAACAGGAAGGGAAGTATTTTTAACCAAAGACGGGCAACATACATTTGACTACAATGCAGCAAATGTTCAGTCAGTTGGAAAAATACGCTCCTACAGTTGAGGGCGTATTGAGTACCAATCTTTTCTATAAAGGGTTTAATTTTGGTATTTATGTCCGTTACAGACTCGGGGCTGATATTTTTAATACTGCTTTATATAATAAAGTAGAGAATATTTCCTATTCAGATATTATTAATAATCAGGACAAAAGGGCTCTATATGACCGCTGGCAGAATCCAGGCGATATTGCCAGGTTTAAAGCTATTTCTCTGACCAGTACAACACCTATGTCTTCACGTTTCGTGCAGAGGGAAAACAGTATTAGTGGAGAGTCTATTAATGTGGGGTACACTTTTGATCATAAAATTTGGTTGAAGCATATAGGGATGAGTTCACTCAATCTTACCGCTATTGCAAATGATATTTTCAGGGTGTCGACAGTACTAAGCGAGCGGGGTATTGATTATCCCTTTGCCAAAACAGTATCATTTAGTTTAAGAGCTTCATTTTAAATCAGCAAATTATGAAAAGACAATACTTTAAGTTGATGCTGTTTATCAGCATTTCAGCCTGCCTGTGCGCCTGTAAGAAATACCTGGATGTAAAACCTGAAGATAAAATTTTGGAAGAGCAGGTTTTTTCCAATAGAACTGGTATTAATAATGCCCTGAATGGACTATATATTAATCTTTCTAAGAATAGTTTGTACGGTGACAACCTTACCCTTTCTACTGTTGAAATATTGGCGCAGCGTTACAATATCAATCAATTAAACTCTCTTTATCAGATGAGCCTTTATGCCTATACTGATAAAACGACAGCTGCAAAAATTGATGAGATATGGACAAATGCTTATGCCACTATACTTAATGCGAATACATTTATAGAAAATTTAGATAAATACAAAGGTGTATTAGATGCTAATTCGGATTCTCTTTATCATGGAGAGGCGACAGGCATAAGAGCAATGCTGCACTTTGATCTCCTGCGTTTATTTGGCCCTGTGTATAACACTTCAGATTCTGTTAAGGCTTCCATTCCTTATTATCAACATAGTAAAACGACTATAAATGACCTGCTTCCTGCAAATAAAGTATTAGATCTTATTACAGCAGATCTGGCCAGGGCTGAGCGTTTGTTGAAAAATGATCCGGTAATTAAAAGTGGAGTATTACCCGGTAGTTTACAGGATGGTAATGACTTTTTGCGCAACCGGAATTACAGGATGAATTACTATGCTGTCAAAGCATTACAGGCAAGAGTAAATATTTACCGTGGGAATATGCCAGCAGCATTGCAAGCGGCACAGATACTGATCAGTAATGCAGATAAATTCAAGTGGACAACTGTTGCCAATGCTTTAAATGAAAAAGCCAATCCAGACAGGGTTTTTAGCACGGAGATTATTTTCGGTTTGCAAAACACGCAGTTATATACAAACTATGCGAATGAGTTTGATCCTGCACTGGAAGACAGCAGAATATTTTCAGCTATCCCGGACAGGCTGGCTACAGTTTTCGAATCAAACGAGAATGACTATCGTTATAAAACCTGAATTGGGTAGTTCCATCAAACGGTGGTAAGGTCTATCGTACTTTTTATAAATATGCAGATGTATTCGATAAAACCAAATCATTCCGGTTTACTATTCCATTAATTAAAATAAGTGAGTTGTTTTATATCGCTTCAGAATGTACTCCAGACCCGGTTCAGGCATTGACTTATTTAAATAAAGCACGAAATAATCGTGGGTTGTTAGATCTTACGGATGCTGCCACACTGAGTGAAGAGTTGAAAAAAGAGTATCAGAAAGAATTTTTCGGGGAGGGGCAGCTCTTTTTTTTACTATAAAAGAATGAATATCAATTCAATACCAAATGGATCTTCAGGAAGTGGAGATATAACAATGAGCGCAGCTACTTATGTTTTGCCTCTTCCGCTTTCAGAAACACAATATCGCTAAATCACAGAAACATGAAGAAAATTACTTATAGCATTTCCGCATTGCTGATTTTAATAACAGTTGTTTCCTGTAAAAAGCAACTGATGACTTATGAAGGAGGATTACCCGACATCTACTTTAACGAACCGGCGAGGTTACCCGCTTATAGTGGAGAGGTTCTGACTGATTCGACGGACTTATCTTTCTCCTTATCTACAGTGACAGATTCTATCAAAAAGATAGTAGTTGCTGTAACAGGTGCTCCTGTTGACCATGACAGAGCATATACCCTGGTGGTCAATCCCGTATCAACGGCTGTTGAGGGTACGCATTATACGGCATTGCCCAAAATGCTGACTATCAAAAAAAATAAACTCCTGGATACTATTCCTGTTAAATTTTTCCGTACCGCCGGTTTGCGGAGCCAAACCGTTACCCTCGTCCTGGATCTTCAGGCTAACTCAAATTTCATTAACCAGATGAAAAATAAAGTTTTAAACCAGTTGACAGGAAAGGCGTTGAGTTTCATCACTTATAGGATATATGTTAATGATATCCTGAAAAAACCGGAGTTATGGTTCGATGGGTATTTAGGCGAGTTTACCCAAAAAATTATACTTAATTCTGGAAGTTTTAAAGGTAACACCCGCCTATTTGGATACAACCGCCTCTTTGGGCGAACAGGGGGCTTATGGAAGTTATTTGCAGAGATATCTTAACGATAAAAAAGTTGCTGGCCAAACTATATACGAGGATGACGGAACCGAAATGATGATGGGGCAATATGTACAATAGTTTTATTTATCAAAATCAAACGATCATGTTTAAGACAAAATATATTTACCTACTTATTATTGCTGCTGTAGCACTCTCTGCCTGTAAAAAGGATCCGGGGAATTATGTTTACACTGAAGTCAATAAAGTGGAATTCAGCACTCTGGGGAGTCAGGATACGGTTACGGCCACTTATGGTGTCAGATTTATCCTGAAACCTGAAGTTAAATTTACAGCGGATCAGGGAACTGATACCACCAGGTATAGCTATTTGTGGATCTATGAAGGGCCAAATGGGCTTGGAGGGAGTACCAACTACACTTACGCTAAAAAAAAAGATCTGGACGTAATGATGGCACTGGCTCCTATGAACTATGCTTTTTTGTATAGCATTACTGATAAAACTACAGGAATCAAGTTTACCAAAAGATTCCAGTTAAATGTGAAAAATGAAATTAATGAAGGGTGGTTGTTAAATACTGAGGTAGGGGGAACAGCCCGCCTGGATATGCTTTCTAAAAAAAAGGATGGAAGTTTTAGTCTCATTACCGACCTGCTGAAGACAACGACCTCTGGGCTGGTACTGAATGGGAAACCGATAATGGTTTATACCTATAGTACGGGGCTGCTCATTGGCCCTGATGAAATTTCATATGGACTGTATATTGGCACAGATCAGACCACAACCAAAGTAAATCCAGAATCGTTTAAATGGACGAAAACAATGGATCTTAAATGTGAGATGTTTGGGGCTATACCTGATGGATTTTATGCTGATGTCATTAAACAGGCTTCGGGGGGAGAGTCCTATATGCTTGGCAAAGGAAATGTTTATTTTATTACCGCGCTTATAATCTTTTTTATGCTACCCCGATAAATTATATAGATGTTGAAAAAAGGGCATTTACAGTTGCCCCTTTTATTGCTAATGATGAGACTTCTTTTGATGTTCCGGCTATTTTTTATGATCAAACGAACAGAAGGTTTGTAAAACATACTCTACCGGCGGGTTCTTGTACTACCATTCCTGAATCTGCTGATAAATTATTTAGTTTTTCTACAGGTATGGATCTTTTACATATGGACTGGGTTAAGTTTAATGGGGGAGAAGTTTTTGCCATTTTAAAAGATCCCAATTCTTCTAAAAAATACCTGGCCCGGTTTAACAGTAAAACTAATTCCCAATCCTATTACGCAGAGATTACAGGAACTGATTTTGCGCAGGCGGAGCAGTATGCGGTAAGCCCTGATATGGGATACTTGTTTTATACTGTAGGCAGTAAGGTTTATGAGTACGATATGTCTTTAAAGACAACCTCGCTGATGCTGGACAAAGGGAGCTCTAAAATTTCTTTGTTAAAATTCCAGGTATACAAGTCCTATCGCAAATATAAAGATGGCAACAAGCTGATTGTTTGCAGTTACGATCCGGCGGGTACGGAGGGTGCAAATGGTAAAATGGAGCAATTCATTGTGCCTCCTCTTAATGGTGGTCTGCAACTATTTCAATCCTATACAGGCATGGGCAAAATACAAAGCATAAACTACAGAGAACGTTAAACCACTAAAATCAAAATTATGAATATGATCAAAGTATGCAGCATGATGCTGTTGTCTCTGTCGGCCTGTGCTGCAGTGGCCCAACAACCAGTTGAAATTACTGGTTTAATTAAAAAACGTACTGACAAACCAGTAAAACTTTTTAAAGTATTAGAAGGTGAAACTATTGAAACATTCACGGCGAAGCCTGATAAAGATGGCAGGTTTGGTTTTGTTTTCTATCCTGAGTATGAAGGATTGTATGCGGTTGGCACAGGTAATGAAATGATGAGTCCTAAATGATAACTATAAGTTCTATTTTAAAGGTGGAGACAAACTTTCTTTGACTTTGCTGGATTCAAGTTATGTACTCAATGGTAAGCTCAATTCTAAAGAAAATGTGATACTTACTCAATGGCATGATCTGGTAGATCCACTAGAGCAGAAGGCTATTAACTTTAGCAAGACCCAGAGTACTTACGTTGATTTTTTTCCTCAGCTGGAAGCTACAGCGGTGAAAGCGAAAACGTTCTTAAAGGGTAAGACGACTGGGAATAAAAGATTTGATTATGCTGTTCAAGGGATTATGAATTTAGATATGGCCTCTTATGCGACTAACTTTTTGAATACTCCGCGCAGTGCTCATCCTTCGGTAGAAGAATACAGCCCCTATTACAGTATGATGAAAACCATTGATTTTTCAAAAAATACGAAGCAGGTTTACAGCTATCCATGGGGGCAGCGGGTATTATCGGGTTTAATTAGTGTTGATATGAGAAAAGATGGTGTCAAATATAAAAAGGGGGTGGAAGGTATGAAAGATTTCTTTGCTTATTTAGCAAATGATACTTTAAAGGGTGATATGGTCTTACAAACAGCATCGGGCTACAAGAGTTTTATAGATTATCAGGGACTAATGGCTGCTTATGGTAAATATGTGCTGACTAAAGAACAGAAACTGAAAAATGAAAAGATTATGTCTCCTTTACTGACTTATAAACCTGGAGAAGCGAGTCTTAATTTTTCTTATCCTGATCAGCAGGGAAAAATGGTAAGTATGAAAGACCTGAAAGGTAAAGTGGTTCTGATTGATGTCTGGGCAACTTGGTGTGGTCCGTGTAAGGGCGAAATTCCTCATCTTAAAAAATTAGAAGAGGAAATGAAGGGTCAGAATGTGGAGTTTGTAAGTATTTCTGTAGACGAAGCTAAAGACAAGGATAAATGGCTGAAAATGATTGAAACTGATCAGTTGGGCGGTACGCAATTATTTGCTTCTGGATGGAGTGAGATTGCTAAGCATTATAAAAAATTACCGGAATTCCACGTTTTATGGTTTTTGATAAAGCAGGGAAGATTGTAACGGTAGATTCTCCAAGGCCGTCGAGCCCTGAATTAAAAGCTTTATTGGAAAAAACATTGCTTGATTAATGAGTTATTTCTGTTCTACACTAAAAAAAGCGTGCTTTTCCGGTCTTTTCTTTTGTGCTGCCTTTGTTTATCCATCGGCGGCACAAAAGAGTGCTGTGGATGCCGGACTAATAAAAAATGCGGGGCTGTTAAAAGTAAAATTGCCTGTTGAAGTGAGTAATGGCTCTATTATTATCACGCTTAAACTGAATGAGACCAGCAGGCCGCTACGGTTATTATTTGATACTGGAGCTGATGGGATGGCTGTTTCACAAAGGCTGGCCGATTCGCTCGGACTGAAGGTAAGCCGTAAACAGCAAACGTCTGTTGTTGGTGGAAATCTGGAGATCTCAGTTTCTGAAGGTAATACTGTACATCTGGGGGGCTTTGCTGTTGAAAAAAAAATCAGAGCATAGCGATTTTCAAAGAACTGGATCATGGTACTGATGGTTTGATCGGCAATGCGATTATCAAAAGATATATCACAAAAATTGATTATGATAAAAAAGAACTTTCATTATATGAGCCGGAAGGTTATCAGTATGAGGATGCGGGGCAAACGATACCAATAACTTCTCCCAATGGACTATTTATTCTGCCGGGAACAATAAGTGTTACTCAGGATAAGCCTAAAAGTGGCTCTTTTGCCTTTGATACGGGTGCATCTTATAGTTTGATTTGTTTCAGGCCATTTGTGAAACAGAATCGTTTGCTGGTTGATGGATTTAAGTCTGATTATAATGCCAGCACCACAAGTATGGGGGTAAATACGCCTACTTTTACTGGAAAAGCATTTTCTTTTTCGTTTGGAAAGGTGATGGAGGCGAAAAACCTACTGGTCACTTTAATGTCTGGTGGCGGAACATCAGAAAACTGGAACCCTAGTTTTGATGGTTCTTTGGCGCAAGACTGATTAGTAAATATAATTTCACGATCAATGTGCGGAAAATGGAAATTCATCTGACGCCAAATCATTCTTATGGCTATCCTGCTGATTTTGTGCTGGGTGAATACCTGGTAGGGTTTAATGAAGATGGAAAACTTCAGGTGTTTGATAATATTAAGTTCAATGCGCAGGCAACGCTTAAAAAGGGATGTATTCTGGAGACTGTAAATCGGGTGAAGAGTATAGATATGATCAGTGATCCTGTAAAAATTGAGCGGTTAATTTTATCTTCAAAAGGGGATCAGTATTCTGTTGAATATTTTAAAGATGGCAGGTTACAGCAGGACTTAATCCGGAAGTAGATCTGTTGGGCCCCGAAACTGTTATTTCGGGGCCTTTTTATTTCAAACAATAGATGATAAAGATTTGTTCTTGATTAAACGGCTGTTTTACAGGAGGTTTAAAATGAGAGCGCTCAATCTTTATTTGTCTTGCAAGTGTTTTATAGTGGGAGCTTTTATTGTGCTTGTAGCCAGCTCTTGTGGGGTTAGACGACCTGCGGCTAACAGTATTGTTAAAGATAATCCCCGTGATTTTAAAACCCAACTCTCCCGTAAAGATAGTCTTGCCGATTATAGAGATAAAAAAGCTTTAAAAGCGGCTCAGCAGGAAGAAAAATTACGTGCAGCTTTCAAAGAGATTTTAGAAGCTAAGTTAGCTGACTTGCCTTATCCTGAACAAATTAGCAGTTTTTATGAAAAAGGGGGATATCAGCTTGTCATGGTGCCAAGGTTTCTTCCGGATCATCAATTGCAAAATTTACTGGAATATTTGAATAGTTCTGATCAGCATGGATTGGATGCCAAACGGTTTCTTGTAAGCGATTTTAAAAATGAAGTGGATGACGTGAGTGAGTATAAATCGTCGGATACGGTTAAGATTCATCGCCGGCTGGCAAAGCTGGAACTGGCTTTCGTGAATTCTCTGCTCAGGTATAGTATGGCCCTGCAATATGGGGTTACTGACCCCTCCAAAATTTATGAGCATTATGCTGTACCAACTTTATTGCCTGATAGTAGTTTTGTTATGAATGTTCTTGATATACATAACCTTAAAAACTATCTGGATAGTATACAGCCAAAAGACAGGACTTATCGGGCCTTACAGAAAGCGTTGGTTAAGTTAGAACAGGATACTGTAACTGCAAAACCGTTAACGGTTAAAAATAAAGTGGATGCTAAAGAGCGGCTGAAAGCAGAAACTAAGTTGAGCCTTAAAGAAGAAGCGAAAAAGAACGTTAAAAAAGTGACTAAAAAAGGTGTCAAAGAAACGGTAGTGAAGCCGCTTAGCAAAGAAACCAGGGATAGCATCAGAGAACATACCCGGCAAACCCTTGTGGTCAATATGGAAAGGTTAAGGTGGAAAAATAAGCCTGCTGAACAAAAATATGTATTGGTAAATATTGCGGATTTTAGCCTTGATGTAATGGATATGGGGAAATCAGTATTACATATGAATGTTTGTGTTGGAGAGCCGGGTGATAAACAGACTCCGCAGATTGGTAGTATGATCAAACTTGTACAGATCAATCCGGTTTGGAACATCCCGCAAAGTATTGCGCGGAACGAGATTTCGAAGTATGCTGATGATGACCGGTATTACTTAGCTAATAATAATATCAAAACTTTCAAAAAAGGCAAGCTGGTCAGAGATACGGAGTCGATAGACTGGGCAACTGCTGATATCAGTGAATATTCATTTCAACAGCAGCCGGGATCGAAAAATTCATTAGGCAGGATCAAATTCCTTTTCGCGAACGCTAGTAGTGTTTACCTCCACGATACACCTGTCAGGACTGTTTTTAAACAGAAAAACCGGGCAATAAGCCATGGTTGTGTGCGTGTAGAAAAGCCGCTGGATCTGGCTTCTGCATTGTTTGGGAAAGATGATAAGTATAATCTGATCAAAAGCGGAATGGAAAGTGGTTATCCGCGTGCAAAATTTATTGGTTTACCTCTCAGCAGGTTCCAATCCGGTTGTTTTATTATACAGTATGGCTGAATGATAAGGGTGTTGTCCAGTTTGCTAAGGATATATATGGCCTTGATCAGGTGGTCTATGAAGGCATGCAAAATGTCAGATAGCCGACTTTGTTGTTGAGTATCAATAAGGATAATTATTATTTTTTGAATTAAAGGTTCTTGTTTATATATTGACTGGTATCTTCGGGCGGGTTGCCCATTTTTATAAGATAAACCAATTGATAATTTATATGCCAGAGAATATTGCTGTTGAGAAATTTGTTTTGCAAAGAGCGGGGGGCTGTTTCCTGCTGCTATAGCTGTGGTGAACCAGCCCCTTGTTGTATTAAAAGAATTAAGTCGTTCATTTTTGCATATGAATGAGCTTAGTTTTTTTGATACACTAAAGGTATCTAAGGTACAGCATAGTTATTTATTGGGAAGGTACGCGGCTAAAAGAGCTTTAGGTGCTTTTACTGATAATCCTGTTTTGACAGATGCACAGGTGTCTTCAGGAATATTTCAGCAGCCCGTATTATATTTAGCTAATGGTGGTAATATACAACTTAGCATTGCGCATACCAGTGAAATGGGGATAGCGGTAGTTTTTCCGGAAGGCCACCCAATGGGGGTAGATGTTGAGACTGTTGATGAGAAACAAAGTGAAACAATCAGAGAGGTTTTAACTCCCGGTGAGCTGAATAAACTTGGTTTGATTCATATCGATGTAAATAACAGTCTTACTTTATTATGGACGATGAAAGAGGCACTGTCAAAGGTGTTAAGGACAGGTTTGATGACTCCTTTCCAGTTGTATGAGATTGAAAGTGTTGAGCATAAGGGTGATGTTGTTATTTGCAATTTTATAAATTTCCCTCAGTATAAGGCATTGTCATGGTTATCAGGGAATCATGCCTGGTCTATCGTTTTACCCAGGAAAAGTACCCTGGATCTTGCTGTGATTAAGCGATTATATATTTGATGTTTAATTCATGTGCTCTGGTATTTATTTTTTCGGCGACAAGGCATTAAGGGCCTGTTTAGATATTTCTAAGCAAAAAATATGTTTACTTTTGAAATTGTTCTTTCAGAATTGGCAAGATTGCTGAGTTTAATGGGAATGAGGGGTAAATTTGAGTGATAATGAAAAAGAATAATATAGCATTAATTGTACATGCTTGTGATAGATACGAATTGCTTTTTAAAGGTTTTGAATATTTCTTTTCAAAGAACTGGGATTTCGATATCCCTGTAAATTATTATTTCGCTACTGAAGAAGTATCAGCTGACATCGCGAATTTTAAAAATATTAAATCGGGAAAAGGAGAGTGGAGCAACCGTCTTTCCAATCTTTTTGATCAGGTAGAGGAAGATTATGTCCTTTATTTTCAGGAAGATATGTGGCTAAATAAGCCGGTTGATAAAGAAGTGTTTGCTGAGCTTTTTAAGCTGACTTTAGAAAACCATTGGAAGCTTGTTAAACTCAACTCGTCAGAAGTTTTTAAAACAAACAGCACGGAGGTGTTTATTAATGGATTTAATGTTTCTATTCTGGATAACAAGGAAAGTAACTTCTTAATGTCTCACCAGGTGTCGCTTTGGAATAAGGCCTTTTTTAAACAACAATTAAAGCCTGATGAACATCCCTGGAGGAACGAAAGAAAAGGAACTAAAAGATTAAAGGAGCTGAATCCTGAAATTTTTCACATAGATTATTTTGCCGAAAATGGGAATGTTGCTATTAATAAAAATGCCCCCGGTATTGTTAGAAGTGAATATCAGAGTATTTCTATGAATGCGACTCTTAACCATAATGTGGCTCCATTTTTAGAAGAACTGAAATCTGCTCCGCATTTAGCAGCCTATACTGAGAAACTTGTGTATAATTTTGCTAATGGAATAACGCATGACGGAAAAGCTAAACCACTTAAAAAAGATCTTTTTAAACGGATCAAGGATTGGGTTAAAGGAAAGAAATAACTACAGGACTCCTGTAGTTATTTCTTCTATATCTTTTAGTTCAATTTGCCATTTATATAAAAATTCCATCTCATCAATTTTATGGAAATTATTTTTGATAAGCAATGTATATGATGCCTGATTGCTTTTCAGTGTATGCGCTATGATGGATCTTACTTTATCCTGCTTTACTGCCCATTGAATCATGCCGCTTATCGCTTCTTTCATATATCCTTTTTCTCTGAAGATCTGGTAAGTACCATAACCAATTTCTATTTCTCCTTCGTGGTTAGGCTCTCCGATAAAGCAAAGATCACCAATGATGTGGTTTGAATCTTTTGTGATGATTGTCCATAATGTATAATAGAGGTAATTATTATTACCTATCATATTGGGAAGGATCGTATGCTCAAGTGCATCTCTAAGTTCAGGAGAGATTTCTCTTGGGATATATATACTTTGTAGTTCTTCTTCTAAAGATCCATCAGCTAAAATGTATTTTTTAAGTTGACTAAGTGTTAATGGTTTGATAATTAGTCTTGCTGTACTTATCATTTTTTTATTTGTTGGTCTCAGCAGGGAAGCCTCTTTGGCCTTTTACCGATGTTTTGCAGATCTGTTGCTTAATTCAAATTTATTCTTTCAAATAATTTAGCCCTGATGACCTGAGATATATCTTGTAATGCTGCTGTGATAGCAAAAGAATGATTCGTAAAGAAAGCCTTTTAGAAAAATGAAAGAATAGGTGGCCTGCTATTGAATTGAATAGTTGGTCAATTTTCTTTTTATAAGCTATACAGAAGAACATCTCCCGGAATTTAGGGAAAGATATATATGCCGTCAGAGTGAGGCTATGTGATGTTCGGTGTTACAAAATCATAATAGCAAATATATAAAAACAAAATTAAGATGGTTATCTAAATTGATAATATTTTTATAAAATAAACGGAAGCACTTATTATGCCTGCAAGGTGACAGCTGTTATATCACATTTAGGAGAATGTGGGGTGTCGGTATAGCGCGAATGTTTACCACGAATCTACTTTATACAACTCAGTCCTATGATTCAGTTACTAAGCTTTTATCTGCTTCCAGTGCTTTGGATAATTCATATCTATTGGTCACAGCAGCCTTTAAAAATATATTTTGTACATGTTTAGTCACTGTTCTTTCGGAAATAAAAAGAAGGTCTGCTATGTCTTTGTATTTCAGTCCTTTGCTGATGAAAATTGCAACATCTATTTCCCGCTTGGTTAATTTGTAATAATGGCAGTTTTGGGTAAATATTAATTCTGGTGTTTTTTGCTGCGCCCGGCTTTCTGGTGATAGTAAGCGGTTCAGGTGTTTATTGTTCTCTCTTGTTTCTTTTACCTGTTGCCAAAAGAACAGGATAGAGGTAATCAGAAAACCGCCATTCATAATCAAGACTTCACCGGTTTGCTGCACCTTTAAATAGCTCAATAAAGGCATGGATATCCACGGGAAAATAGAAATAAACATTAAAAGCATTTCTGTTTTATTGGTATCATCATCTTTGTACTTAAGCCTGATTGCCCTGAATATTGCAGCCATTGCTATTACTGCATAAATGAAAGGGAGAATCAGTGCATGACCAAGGGCTTTATCAATATCTTTGTAAATGCTGTATTCTACAACCAGAAAGAGTAGAAATGGAGCGATTAAAAATAAAGCTACCCCATAATGAGCATGGAATTTCAATGACTTTAAATCATAAGCTTTATAAAAATAATACGGAAAATAACAGGCAAGGCCAAATCCACTGCCATATGCCAAAATGTTTTGGAGTACAATAGGAACATTTTGATTTGGGTCTGGAAATAATCCGCCGAACAGGTTATAAACGACAAACAGGAAAAGAAGAATCAGGTAGTATTTTAATTTTTTGTCATTAGGTTTTTGAAGATAAAAAAGTAACTGGTAAAGAAACATAATTGTTTCACTAATCAGGAAGATCAGTGTGATTAGTTCCATGTCTGAATTGAGAATTTTCATTGGAATATAATTGTTTTTTAACGGGAATGAAGCTATCATGTGCTACCTGATTTTTATGCACTTCGGTTTCTGTTGTGCTGCACATGATGGTTTCATGAGGTAAATGCGTTATATCCCGCTTAAGCATATATAATTGGTAACCAAAATCAATTTCTTTGTAGATTTTGAAGTTAAATTTGTTATACCATGGTATATTTTTAGTGGTTGAGGTTTCCAGGTAAATTTCCCTGTTTTGTTTTTGACTGTCCTGAATAAGTTCTTCTAATAACCTGGTTCCGGTCCCTTTATTTTGTTCCGAATTGAAAACGCCCAAAAACCATAGGTAATAAAATGCTTCTTTAGGATAATTGCTCTTAATAAGACTTTCTCGGCTCATTGCCTTGCCGGCTCTGTCTATGCCTATTGCTTTGAAAACCAGGGTTATGTCTAGTAATATTGCTTTTAGTGAAAATTTCTTATGATCAGGAAAAAGGATCAGGGCGCAAGCCTGTCTGTTATCTGAAAGGTAAACTTCGCCAAACATAAAACAGGTGTCAAATGAATAAGACATTAATGCCCTTATTCTATTAATACGCTGACTATCTTGCTTTATGATATAATTCACACTCTTGTTGTCATCAAAAGAGTTTGTTAAAATATCAATCACAAGCGTCTTGTCTTTGATGGTTGCTTTAATCATATTATACGGGTTTTTTCTGCTTTATAAAGAACAATTGGTAGCAAAATAATAGATGTATATGTATTTGTGGTGTAAATATGCCATTAATTCTTATTATTGTTAAATCTAAAATAGAAAAATGAAAATTATTTAAATTGGTATGAGGAGAATAAAAGCTTTATGGTTTTTTTACAGGAAACTTCTCATTCCTTCATTTGGTATGTCTATTTTGATTTCATTGTTTGGAATGCCATTGAAGAACATTTATGCTGGAATTGGAATTTCATTCATGATTATCACACCGCTTTTTCATTATTTTATTTACGAAGTCAATAATTCCGGTGAATATTATTTCTACTATAATCTTGGGTTGAGTAAAATTGTGCTGTGGGCTAATACTATAGTGACAAGTGCGGTAATAGGTTTGATCTTCGTTTTATTATGAGTGGTTTACATGTAGATAGTGTTAGAAAACACATTGGATTAAGGCAAATTCTGAACGATGTTTTTATCTCCTGTCAGCAAGGAGAAATTGTTGGTCTTTTGGGCAGAAACGGTTCTGGAAAATCTACTTTACTAAAGATTATTTTTGGCTCTTTGGATTCGGAAAACAGGTTTGTATCAATTGATGATGTATCAATAAATAGCTTATCTGAAAACAGGAGGCGGATTGGGTATCTTCCACAGGACAGCTTCTTGCCGAAACACCTAAAAATAAGTAGTATAATATCAATCTTTTGTACAAGAAATCAGGCCGCTGTTTTAGTAGAAAATGATTTGATTAAACCATTTCTTAAAAAGAAGAGTGGACAGCTGTCAGGTGGGGAAATAAGGTTAGTCGAGATCTTATTAATGGTTCATTCTCTGAGGCTAAATATTTATTATTTGATGAACCGTTTAATGGAATTTCACCAATTTTTGTAGAAAAGATTAAGGTGATAATTCAAAGTCATTCTAAAACGAAAGGATTCATTATCACTGACCATGATTATCACCATATTGTAGATATCTCATCAAATATTGTTTTGTTGTATGAAGGCGCAATTAAACGGATTAAAGGTGTACAGGAATTGGTGGATTGGGGTTATTTGCCTGCACATAAAAATCGATCACACACTTAATTGAACATATTAAGAAAAAAGGAAATAGCTTCAGGAGAGTGCAATGCGTCTGTTGAGACCATGGTGTCTTTTGCAGTTTCAGCAGCTCTTAGGCGCATTTGTTTTTCATAAGCAGCAATGGCAGTTTGTGTATCTGGAAAATCATCGTTCAAAAGACATTGACTTAATTCTAATGCATCCAGCATAGCCATATTTACACCTTCGCCGGCAAAGGGTGGCATCAGATGTGCTGCATCACCTAGATCGTCAGGTTTGGTAAAGCTTCCCATGTTTGGTCAAAAGGCATGCAATATTGAGGACGAGGTACAAATTTAGACGCTGCGTTTTCAAATAATTCATCCCATATGTTATCCCAGCCTGAATATTCTTTTTTGAACCAGGCCAGTACTTGTTTTTTATGAGAAAAATCTATACCGATATTTTTGCTCCAGTTTTCATCTGTTTTACATCCGGTATAAAATACAAGACTTCCATCTCCTTTTGAACTTACTATCAGGGTTTTTTCATCGCCCATGGCAAAGATTTTTCCTCCATTTAATAGTTTATGCACTTTCGGACTTGCTGTTTCAGAATTGTATACTGCACCTTCAATCACTGTCACTCCTGCATAAAAGGGCTTAATAGGGGTAAGGTAAGGGCGGATTTTTGAATTTGCTCCATCTGCGGCAATCACTATATCTGCAAAAGCAGTCTGTCCGTTTTTAAATTCTAGTTTCCAGGAATTACCTTGTGGGAAAAGGGATACAAAATGACTGTCCCAAACAACAGTATGGGGCTGCAGTGAATCAAGCAGGATGTTTTGTAATGGCCCGCGGTCTATTTCCGGGCGGGATCTTTTATCTTCTTCGTCGGCGTTATCTTCGTATAAAATGTTCGCTTTTTTATCGGTAATACACATCCTGTCAGCGCCAGGACGATAGTTTTCTTCGAATGCGCTCATCAATCCTGCCTCCTCAAGAGCTTTTAGTCCTGATTCTTCATGCAGATCTAGCGTTGCACCCTGCACTCTTGCATCTTTATTGATATCTCTTTCGTAAACTTTTACATCTGCACCGTTCATTTGTAAAAGTCTTGCAAGCGTTAATCCGCCGGGACCTCCACCTACGATGGCTATTTTTTTATTTACAATCAGGTTCATTGTATTTGTTTTATTTTAATATTCCTTTAATTACTGCATCGCAACATTCTGATAGTACTTTTTTCGTGATGATTTGTTTTGGTCTTTCCTGATAATCAAAATATTCATTGACCAGATCAAGAATTGGAGAAAATAGCAGGGCCCGGTGTACTTCCTGAGGAAATTTCTTAATCACCCCGTTCGCTGCATTAAGCTCTAGAAATTGATGGATAGGAGCAAAAAATTGTCCTTCCTGTATGTTTGCCTGCTGAAATGCCTTATTCAGCAGGGGTGAAGATTTTCCGTATTGAAGCAATACAAATGAATGTCTATTGTTTTTTAAATATTGAAATGTATTCTGCCATATTTTTTTTACTCCTTTAGCAAAATCCATGTCCGGATTGAATTTTTCCAGCACTGCTTTTTCATACGTACCCAATACTTCTTCAATGAAAAGTTTGATTAAAAGATCTTCTTTGTTTTCGTATTTGATATAGATAGTACGTGGGGATACGTTGGCTGCTTTAGCTAATTTCTGCATACTCAGGTTTTCCAATCCTTCTTCTGCAATGATCTGCAATGCTATAGTTCGAATGGCTTCCTCTTTTTCTAGATTTTTAGGTCTCATGGCAATTTTTTTATTGTATAATCTTCCAATACAGACACGAAGTAAGTAAATGTTTATTTACTTATGAAATATTTTTAGTATTATTATTTTGCTGTGACGAAGGATGGTTTACACCTTTTACCAGCTCATCTTAAGTTTAATTGAAACCTTCATGTGTAGCAGTACACAAACCGAAATGAATAAAAATTGAGTAGCACATGATAGCTTCATTACAATTAAAAACAATTATATTCCAATGAAAAATATATTTATATTCACGTAAGATATACAGGAGTTGACGTAATAATCATAAACTTATAATAGGATAAGTCTATAATTGCAAATCTAAAAAATGCCTGTTTTAACCTCCTTCACTATGAAAAGACGTTCGTTCGTAAAAGCCTCCTTATTAACCGGAGCAGCTGCAATGGTTACCCCGGTTGTAACTCATGCTATGGTCGCGGCTACATCTGCTGAATTTTATGAGCTTAGGGTTTATACGTTAAAGAATAGTATTCAACAGGGGCTGGTAGAGGATTTTTATAATAAAGCAGCTATCCCGGCATTCAATCGTTTAGGTATTCAGCATGTTGGCGTTTTTACGGAGTTAAAACCTGCCGGACAAACGAAGTTATATGTATTGATCCCATACCATGATCTTTTGCATTTCAATGATATAATTGTTAAGCTGGATCAAGACAAAGTATATCAGCAAAACGGAGTGGCTTACCTGAAAGCACCAGCAACAGAACCTGCTTATGAGCGGATAGAGAGTTCTATCATGAAGGCTTTTACACATGCTCCAAAAATGATTGTTCCTGCTGCTAAGACCCGTATTTTTGAACTGCGGCAATATCAAAGTGCCAGTGAGGCCGCAGGGAAAAAGAAAATTGAAATGTTTAACGATCAGGGAGAGATTGATATTTTTAAACGTCTGGGTTTTGAACCTGTATTTTGGGGTGAGACTGTAATCGGGCCATTGAGACCGAATCTGACTTATATGGTCACTTTTAATGATCTGGCTGCTAAGGATACACACTGGAAAGCTTTCGGGGCTGACTCACAATGGAAAAAGATAAGCACTGTAGATGGATATGCTGACTCTTTACTGGTTAACAAGATCACATCGACACTGTTATTACCTGCTCCTTATTCACAAGTATAATCAGGAGTAAAACTTTAATTGACAAATACCTTATAACAATAATTTTAACAGCCTAAACCTGGCGTAATAATGAAACTAAAAGCAATACTATTTTTTCTGTTCATAAGCGGAAGCTTATTTAAAGCGAATGCACAAGAGAGCCAGATCAAGGTTAGTCAAAGGATTAATGACGACAGATCTGTAAATTTCAGCTATGATAAAAGTGATCCCGGCAGCTTTACCATCGTTATTAAATTTACGGAGTTGACTAATTCTTCGGGACCAATGGAGCGTGAATTTACACTTAAAGGAACTTCAGGAAGTTTTATGAATTTAAGACCTGAAAACAAAATGCTGAATATTGGTTTTAATTATAGCTCTTATTATATCAGAGGGAAACTGAATCCGAAATTTGATGCTGATTTTGTATACCTTCTTCCTTACAAAACCGGAACTAAAGTCAGAGCTGCCGAAAGCAATTATGTAATGACACAATATTTTGGTAAAACAACCCCTCAGGACTGGAAAGCGTATCGTTTTTATACCAAAGAGGAAGATACAGTTACTGTTGTCAGAAAAGGTATAGTTGTGGAGTTAAAGGATGGATATGATCCTGAAAAACCGGATGAGGTGAAGTTCACGACGAAAGTTAATGAAATAACTATAGAGCATGCTGACGGAACGATAGCCAGGTATACGGGTTTCAAGAAAGGAAGCTTTGCTGTTAAATTAGGACAGACAGTTCTTCCAGGAACAGCTTTGGGACTGAATAGCAGAGCTAATGGAAATGATTATTTTAATGTTTCTCTTGTTGTTATGTACCTTAATTCTAAGGACTTTGAGAATGCAAGAAATGAAAACTATAAAAGTTTGTATGGCTTTATAACTCCTCATTTTCATTCGGCTGGTATTGATAATGCAGTGCTGGTTTCAAACCAGGATTACATTGCTGGAGATACTCCTGAAATTATCAGAAAAGAATTTACAAAGAAGGAATTGAAACAGTTAAATAAATAATCACCCGGCTCAAAGGGCAGGATTATTTGTAAACAGGGGGATGTTCGGAAAGCTCAGAATAATAAAGAAGGAATTCCGAAGAATTATAAAGAGAATGTATGGGAGCTGTATAATCTGAATGAGGACTTACTAATCATTTAAAGGCCTATAATCATAAAACCCAAAGGAGTAATAATGACTCTTTTGGGTTTTATGATTATTAGGCTGCTTGCAGGTGATTCTTAATTTTTAATATGGAGTGGGGCAGGCGATGACCTCACCAAAAAAAAGAATAAATATTTTTTTGTGTTGTAAGCGTATCACCCATGAAATCACAAATCTGCTGAATTGGTTTCAGGGTTGTAGTGATGCTGTTTGTGTTATGAAATCTATGATTTAAAGCGTATTGTTTATTTTTTAATTATTTGATATACAGTTTTTGTTGTGATATTATTTTCTTGTTTATATCAATAAAACTCCTTTAAATTTATAGCAACCAAATATTTATCTTATGAGAAAACAATCTAACAAAAGACAGTTAATGACTGGTCTGGTATTACTTGCAGTTTTATTCGGCGCTTCTTGTAAAAAAGAGGTTAGCCAGGAAGTTTCAAATACTCCTGACAATGATGGGTCAAAAAAAGAGGTAAGTGCTGTTAATGCTTCGTTAAATTTAAACTGGGAAAACAGAACCAACGGATCTACTTACACCAATTCGCAAGCTTCTGCGGATTTTGGAAATGTTTCAGGATGGCAGGATTCAAGAGCTTTTATTACCAATGGGAAAGATGCAAATGGATTAAGGATTACTTTATTACCAAACGCGCTGTCAGCTGCCGGTGGGATGGTTGGTAATGTAAATATTAATCAGGGTTCTGCTACGAAGTAGATTATGATGTGAAATTTCATAGTAACTTCAACTTTAGCAGAGGTGGAAAGATTGGCTTTGGCTTTGCAATTGGTGAAGGTAATACTGGGGGAGATCCAGGATGGGATGGAAATGGTGGTACTTTAAGATTAATGTGGTATTCTCCAGGTGCAGACAGAGTGTTTTTCCAACCTTATGTTTATCATAAAGATCAGCCTACTAAATTTGGTGATACTTATACCAAAAGGTTCCCTGCAAGCGGATCACTTCAAAAAGGAGTATGGTATCATGTTCACATGTATATTAAGAGTAATACTGGTTCTAGCACTAACGGACATGCTCAAATCATTATCGATGGTACAACTATACTGGATAATGATATTCGCTGGACAACAAATGATAGTCAAAGGCTGATTAATAAGCTTACTTTCCATACTTTCAGAGGTGGAAGTCAGGAAGAATGGAAAGCAAATACTACAGATTATATCTATTACGATAATTTAAAGGTCAACAAAAAAATCAACTAATGCGCTGAAATGGCCCGGCTGCCGTTTGCCGGGCCATTCATTTGGTGTTCTGCTGCACATGATGGTTTCATTGTAATTGATTATATTTAGTAATCCTGTGATCAATAGCTGTATAATTTTTAATGACTAAACCTGTTTTTACCTCTATGATCGGCTATTTGGTTAGAATCCTTATGGTTCTATGCTTATCTTTATTGTTAACCATTAATCTGACTTTTGCGCAAAAGGTTGTTTTTGTTAATGACAAAGTTCCTCATCATATTTTCTCTTATAGAGAAATTGAATATCTGGAAGATAAAACGAACGTTTTAACGCTGTTTGATATTTTAAAGCCTTCAGTAAATTCAAAGTTTCTGGTCAATACGAAGTATACCAAAAAAAAAACTATCGTACAAATTCTGCCTACTGGTATAAGTTTAAGATCAAGCATGCCGAAGCATCCGGGAAAAACTGGATTCTGGAGTTTTTTGATCAGTCTATCAATAATTAGCTTATTTGTACCTGATAGCAATAGTAATTATCATGCGTATCATTCTGGTACAGCTTACCCTTTTAACAAAAGAGAATATCAGCATAAAAACTTTATCTATGAATTGAGTAATGATTCTAATGCAGAGCTAACTTATTATGTAAGAATAAAATCTTCACAATCAGTTTCTGCAATTATTGTGCTGAGGGACATTCGCTGGTTTATCAAATATGCATTG
Source organism: Pedobacter sp. NJ-S-72 (assembly GCF_053890575.1). NCBI lineage: Bacteria > Pseudomonadati > Bacteroidota > Sphingobacteriia > Sphingobacteriales > Sphingobacteriaceae > Pedobacter > Pedobacter sp. NJ-S-72. The sequence goes on from NZ_CM132681.1 coordinate 702,389, forward strand.
AATGAATACCTGATTTTTGGATTGTTCTACGGGATGGTTATTGTTTTTTTTTAGTCTGTATAATTTACTGATGTTTTTTGCATTCAGACAGATGCAATACCTTTATTATGTCTTGTATAACCTGAGTATTGGTTTATATGAGATGAGTATTGATGGTATAGCCTTTCAGTATCTGTGGCCCGACTGGCCTTTGTGGAATGCGTATGGTATCGGCTTTGCATTATATTTAAGCAGCTTTTTTGGCTTGATGTTTACGCTTAGTTTTCTTCATACAAAGATGAAAGCTCCGAAATTATACCAATTGATTATTGCTGTCATTGTTTTGCGCACCCTGTTCTTTGTAGTCAGTATTTTCAATACGCATCTTTTTAACTATAAACTGATTGAATTTATTCCATTGCTGGTGGCTTATGGAACGGGTATTTATATATGGAAGAAGGGATATCGTCCGGCTATGTTTTTTGTGATTGGTTATAGTTTTCTTGTTATTGGTTTTCTGATTAAAATCCTGTTATTACTGGATGTAAGCTGGATGCCTTACGGACCGTTTACTTATTATAGTTTAAGTTTTTGTTTTGTATTTGAAATGATCCTGGTGTCTTTTGCTATTGGCGAAAGCGTACGGGCTTTAAAGGATACGCTGAATAATGAATTGACTAAATTAGTGGATGAACGCACGCGGGAGGTGAGTTCCAAGGCTGCGATCATTGAAAAGCAGAATGAAGAAATCTCTTCAATGAATGTGATGCTGGAGAAGGATAATCAGGAATTGCATTTGAATATAAAAAAAGGTGACAAAAGCGCGGGTAATGTCGCATGAGGTTGATTTTGCTGAGTTCAGTAAGATCTATCCGGATAGGGAAACTTGTTTTAAATATCTCTCTGAATTGAAATGGGCTAAAGGGTACACCTGCCGTAAATGTACCAATACATACTTTCTTGCTGGCTTTTTACCGTATAGCAGAAGGTGTACAAAGTGTGGTTACGATGAATCTGTAATTGCCTGTACGATTTTTCAAAACAGTAAAATTCCAATTAATAAGGCTTTTTATATGCTTTTTCTTGTGTATTCGACTAAAGGGAAGATTTCTTCCCATAAACTTTCAGGATTATTGCTAATCAGGCAAAGTACTTGCTGGGCTTATAACAGTAAAATGCAGAAGATTCTGGAGGAGCGGAAAAAAGAATTAAAGAATACTGGTGAGGGTGGATGGAGTAAACTGGTTCTGGATTGTAATACCATATAAATATAGTTAATATATTGAATTATAGTTTTACTTGTCTGATAATGTTTTTAATATTTAATTCTACAATATCCGTCATAGTCCTGCATTCTAAGTAATGCTGGTCAGCAAAATGATCGGCCATACCTTGTTTTAAAGTTTCTATGTTTTCTGGCGTAGTCAGGATTTCTGAATTTGATACATCGCGTAAATCAGCAAGACGATGACGTTCGCTACGGACACGATGTAATATGGAGGACTTTTCCTCCTGCTGATATTGCAGGTATGTTTTATCTGTTAACTGGTCCATGCACATTTTTACATAAGGAAGGTTCTCTTTGAAGAACTGTGCGAGATATACTTTGATATTCCCTTCGTAAAATTGCTGATCAAAGTCGATAGCCCGGATTCTAAACTGGATATCGTCAAAATCTGGGGTGATCTGGACAACGAAATTATAGGCTCTCATATCGCCTAATAACATGACTAAGCAGCGTTCGTTAAATTTTACAAATTCTTTCGCGATACGGGTGGGGTTATAGTCTGGATTATGCAAATACATTTTTGCAAAAACATCTCCAGGAATCCCGGCTACATGTTCTTCAATGAGGGTTTCTCCGTCAACCAGGTAGTTTACCTGGTTTGGGGACAGAATTTCTTCCAGTTCCAGTCCGTATATTCTTGATGCATCTGCTTTTTTAACATAGAAATAGTCGTACACATCATTTAACCGGTTTACAATTTTGATCCGGAAAGGGTGTGTATTACCAAAAGTGCAATATTCAATTTTCTCAATATACTTATGCTGTACAATCCGCAGGTTACCGGAGGCTTTTAAATTGGCGTAAATGACTTTCAGGCCGTTATGTAGCTGTTCAATCCGGTCCGCAGGATATATGGGGCCTTCCCAAAGTGAATCTTTCCCGTATTTATCCATGATCGGATAAGCTTCATTAAATACTAGCAAATCGTTATATGTAATTGGAAGTTTTGAATCGCGCTGATAGGTTCGCAGATACTTCTGCAATGCAGGTGTGACTGGGAAAATAGGTTTCTTGCTTGCGATATTTTTTTTACATCATTAGGTTCCATGTACAGACAATTTATGCGTAATGTAAGCTTCTATTTTTAAAAGGAACTGTTTAACCACTTTTTTAAACTTACAGATTTATCCCGGCTCACTAAAATACTGTCTTCATTAGCAGGAATCAGTTCAATTTTCAATTTACCATTGAAGGATTGATAAATTTTATGAATGGATTTGACAGAAACAATGTATTGACGGCTTATCCGGAAAAAATCCTGTGGGTTTAATTCATGCTCGAGTTCTTCAAGTGTTTGATCAATCATATACCGTTGTCCCTGGTGAGTTGTCAGGTAATTCTTTTTGTTTTCTGAAGTGAAGTAGGCTATATCCGTTGTGACCACCGGCACAAACATATCGCGGTAGGAAACCAGAAAGCGGGAACGATACACATTTTCTTTGATTTCTATCTTTTGAAGGATTTCCTGCATACCAGAATGATCAGCTTTACCTATCATATTTTTAACCTTGCGGATGCTATTTTCAAAGTTTAGCTGCTTCAAGTGGTTTTAACAGGTAATCAATTCCATTTACTTCAAATGCTCTGAGTGCATATTCATCGTAAGCGGTAATAAAGATGACTTGTGATTCAATTTGAACCTGGTTAAATAGTTCAAAGCTTAATCCGTCTGTTAAACGGATATCCATACAAATCAGATCGGGATGCTTATTTTCACTAAGCCATTGGATGCTGGCCTTAATGGTTTGCAGTTGTCCGGTAATCTGTATGGTATCATCCAGCTTCATCAGCATTTCTTTTAACCTTAATGCATTCGGGATCTCATCTTCTATAATTAAAACACTGAGCATATCGCGTGGGTCAATAATAATGATTTAAGTATTGTGAGGCATTGATTTGGGTTTAATCGCCCAGTTTCAGTGACAACGGTTTAAATTTACTGTTTAGTAATAATAAAGGTATTTTGACTTCAAAGAAGTCTTCCTCATTATTGATTACGGGTTCTCCGTCACCTAACAACAAGTATCGTTCCCTGATGTTTTTTAATCCTAATTGCGAGCCTGGTTCCCTGGTCAGTTTGAGAGATTTATTATTCTTTACTACGATCCATTTATTATCTTTTGAAAAGATATCAATTGTTAAAGGGGATTCAGCAGAGAAGGAGTTATGTTTAATCGCATTCTCTATTAGCAATTGCAGTGTTAAAGGAGCAATTCCTTTTTCACTTAATTCTTCAATGTTTGAGATGTTGATACATATAGCTTCTCCGTAACGGGTTTGGTATAAAAACAAATATGCATTGATAAACTCAAGTTCGGCTTTGATAGAAATGATATTCTGTGGCCGGTTGGTGAGCATATAGCGATAAATTGATGACAGTTTGATCACATAATCGACTGACAAGACCGGGTTGTCTGGAATAAGAGAAGCAAGTGTACTTAAATTATTAAACAAAAAATGGGGATCTAATTGAAGTTTAAGGGCATCCAGCTGAGCCTGCGTAGCATGCTGTCTCATAATCGAGGTTTCTAACTGATTGTCTTTCCACTTATGGAAAAAATGTTCAGCGGCAAATACAGCTGTAGCCAATAGGGAAAAGATAAAGCTAAAGATTATGATTTGACGAAACAGAAGCTGGTCGGCTGTAAACTTGCTGGGAAGTTCAATCTGGAAAATAGGGATCAGGGTAATCGAGATCAAAGAAATATGCAGCAGGAACTGGACGACAAACCTTGTCATAATCTTCCTTTCCCAGGGAAGTTTTTTATTGAGCCTTAAGGTCAGCTGTATCCCGGTCTCAAAGAGAAGGGCTGCATAAGACATCGTCAATAACACATCAACAAAAATAAAGTCCAAAAAGGAAAATTGTCTCCAGCTATGAATTGACCTCTCGTAGGGATTAATTAAAAAAAATAGCAGGATAAGGATTAACCCGAAACTGGGATATCCGTATAACCTGAAAGATCTGTAACTTGAAGTTGACATCTAAACAAAAATAGGAGTAAGCATTTAAATAAATGTCATTTCTAAATATTAATCCTATTTGAATCTGCAAATCCGGTTAGTAACGGGGATACCCGGATTATAAATTATACCGGAATATCCGGCTTATAAAAATATCAGTCCGCAGGATAATAATACAACCAAAACTATCAATATGACAGGTGCTAATTTAATCAGATCATATATTTTTCTTACCGAGGATGTTGTTCTTGCTTTTAGGGTCATGTGATTTCTCCTTATTATTTTAATGAGACAAAGATCAGCTTAAACTTACCTGGATTTCTTTTGAAGCGACCCACTTCACAAAAAACCGGGCTGAAATTACAAGAATCGCGACTCAATTTATGTTGACTATAAAGAGAGATTTTATCTAAAACCTATTTAGACTGAATACAAATAATGTCTTATATTTGCCTGTGTAACGATTACAATACTCATACAAATTATTTGATGAAATTTTTATTCACTTCACTTTTATTATTAGGCTTTTATAACAGTTTCGCTCAGACAACCGGGAATATAGACGGAAAAGTTTCTTTAGTTGATGGTCAGCCGGCCGGATCGGTTTCAGTTTCCCTGATAGAACTTCATAAAAATACACTGACTGATGACCATGGTAATTATACATTTAAAAAAATAATCCCGGGAAAATATACAATCAGGATACAAATGCTTGGGGCCGCACAAAAAGATCTGCCTGTAACTGTTATTGCAGGACAAACAACAAATACAAATTACCAGCTTGCACAAGAAAATGTACAGGCACTGCAAGAGGTTACCATTGGTGGTACTGCAAACAGGTTTTCTAAAAAAAAGAGAGTGTATATATTGCGCGTCTTCCTTTGAAAAATCTGGAAAACCCTCAAGTCTATATTTCTATTCCTAAAGCGCTCATTCAAGAGCAGTTGGCTGTTGATTTAGGGAGTATCTCTAAAAATGTTCCTGGTTCGGGTATCCCCATGCTTGCAAACCAGGGGAGGGTAACCTTCCGCTCCCGTGGTTTTGAAACTGAACCAATGGTTAGAATGGGGGGTTGCTGGTTTTGCCTATACAGCTATTGATCCGGCAAATCTGGAGCGTATAGAGGCAATTAAAGGCCCTTCCGCTACCTTATTTGGAACTAATTTGTCTAGTTATGGAGGCTTGTTTAACCGTGTAACTAAGAAACCTTATAACGGAGTTGGCGGTGAAGTCTCGTTATTTGGCGGGAGCTGGGATTATAAACGAATGGCTTTTGATATCAATACACCTTTAAATGCTGATAAAACTATTTTGTTCCGTTTAAATAGCGCTGGTACTTATGAGAATAATTTCCAGGATGCAGGATTTACGAAGAGCTTTAGTGTTGCTCCAAGCCTTTCTTATCAGATCACGGATAAACTCTCTATGTTATTTGATGTAGAATACGGGCAGGCTGAAGGAACTTCTGTGGTACGCTTTAATCCTTATACAAAAAACACGGCTAAAGATGGAACTGTTAAGGTTCAGAATATCAGGGATATGAAGTTTCCTTATGATAAAGTTGTTTGGAAATAATGACCTTGCTTACAGAACACAAATGGTGAATGTATTTGCGCAGTTTAATTATAAAATATCCGAAAAATGGACTTCACAGACAGTAATGTCCAGAGCCAGCACAACTATCCGAGGGTATATTTCAGCACTGAACGGCATATCTGATACCGAGATTAATGCTTTAGTGATGAGAGGATATACTTCATTTATTGCAACAGATATCCAACAGAACTTTACAGGAGACTTCAAGATTGGTGCTCATCGTAACAGAGTAGTTATTGGTCTTGATTTTTATAATAATACCAATACTTTTGACAGGATTCATATAACCGGACCAAAGGTGAATTTTGTGAATCCGGGTGCTGATTCAGGAATCAGCAAAAAAAAAACTATTGATGATCTGGCGTTTAATCCTAAATCTACAGTTGTAAGAAATGAATCTAATGCTGATAACAGTTATGCTGTCTATGCTTCGGATGTATTCAATATTAATGAAAGGCTTTTAGCCATGTTAAGTCTTCTTCGTCTGGATCGTTTTCAGGCTGACGGGGTGACAAATAATATTAATGTTGTGAATAAGGGGGCCTATGGTCAGACTGCGCTTTCACCTAAATTAGGTTTAGTTTATCAGTTGCTTAAAGATAAAGTCTCCCTTTTTGGAAGTTACATGAACTCTTTTACAAATAAGCCGGGTTCTGATGTGAATGGAAATGTTTTTAAACCTGAGCAAGCCAATCAGATTGAAGCAGGAATTAAAGGAGATATTTTTGACCATAAACTAGTAGGTACAATCAGTTACTATAATATTAAGGTGAAAAATATGGTCCGTGATGACGTGGCTAATCCTACTTATCAAATCCAGGATGGAAATCAAAAAAGCAGTGGGGTTGAATTTGAGCTGACAGCAAATCCATTTCCAGGTTTCAATATTATAGCCGGATATGCTTATAATGACAGCAAATTTATAGACGCCGCTCTATCAGTTGAAGGTTTAAGACCAGCTTTGTCAGGCCCTGATAAAATGATTAATTTCTGGCTTAGTTATAAATTTCCCAAGGGACAACTGAAAGGTTTTGGAGCTGGTTTTGGTGGGAATTCCGGAAGTTCGTCATATCAGACAAATACAACAACCTCCAAAGTAATTATCCCTGGTTATACGATGTTTGATGCCACTGTATTTTATGATCAGCGCCGTTTTCGGATTGGTGTTAAAGTTGATAACCTGACCAGTGAAAAAGCCTGGTCTGTGCGTTTAACACCACAAAGCCCAGCTCGTTATCTGGCCAATTTAACAGTTAGATTCTAATCAACTAATAAACAGTAATTACAGCGGTGACGGATACTCGTATAGGGTAATCCTTTAAAAGTTCCTGCAACTGGTACGGTGAAGTCTTGTCTGATGATGTATAGTCCCTTCATTGTTGGCATAAAAACGGCTTCACCATGTTCATCAATTTCAAGTGATTTCTCCCGGTTCTCTGGGTTGAAAACACGTAGTTTTGTAGAACTGCTTGCCGGGGTTATTGTTATTGAAAGCCTTTACCACTATAAGTTTTTCTCTTGTCGCTGTAACTATATCTAAAAACTGAACAGGTTTTGATACATATCCGGTATGTTCTACACGATAGGCTGCGCATAGATAGTCGATTGGGCGTACATTTTTTCCTCCGGTTTTTGAGCGGTCTACTACTGGAAGCGATTCATTTATCCCCAGAATCTGGTAAATACCTTTTTCTTTAGGAATAAAAGTTCCTTCCCAGCAATCTGCTTTAGGATGAATCTGTACAATGGTGCTTTTACCTTTCTCATCAATAACGGTGATCTTAAATTCGCCCAATTGTGAAAGATCTGACCCTGTTTCACGGTGACGTACACTGTACTCGTCTATTTCACCAAAACAGATTTGAATTTTAACGGGCTGATTTACTTTCCCTGAACCTTTAATATCAAACCAATAGCCATGAGCCAGGCTTATGAGCGGAAAACCAACAAAGAGCAAAAGGAGATAAACTGTTCTTCTCATAACTAAGGCAAATGTAAAATATTTCCTATCAGAAATAGGGGTATTGATACTCAATGGCGTTTACACAACTATAGAAAAGCCTGAATGGCTCATAAACTTTAAAAAATAATTTATATGAAATTAAAAATCCTGTTATCATTGATTGTAACAGCGCTCTTATTCAGTTGTAACCCTTTCAAAAATAATGAGATTAACAAAGTGATCAATGCTTTTTATACAAAGCATAAAGGGCCGCTTGAAGATGCAGACAAAAATTTACTATCTGCCTCCTTATCCTCTTTGGTAGACAAAGCTATCGCAGAAGAGGTGAAATCTGCTGAAGCACTTAAAGTCTTAAAATCAACAGATAAGCCGGCGATGATTGAAGGTGATATTTTCACCAGTCTGTCCGAAAGCTTCACCTCTTACGAAATAGGAGAGACTAAAATTTATGATGACAAGGCTGCAGTATTGGTTGAGTTTACCAATAACAAATCTGGTACTGAAACCTGGAAAAGATGAAATTGAATTGATCAAAGAAAACGGCGCATGGAAAATTGATAATGTCCGCTTTAAAGGAGAGCGTTCTGTAGGCAAGAGTACTAAAGATGTGCTATCACAATTTTTAACCCCGATTACTTTAGTGAATTCGGATGCTGATGATCAGCGTTGCAGATTGTCTGCCGGTAATCAATATCAATGGAGTAATATCAAAAAGGGATGTATCCGTGTTTTTGAATTGCCCTTTAAATTGAGAAGTATGGATAGAACATCAATCGCCAGTGTTATCTTTTCTGATGATCAGAAAAAGGCAGAGGTATTTACACAAAAGACGAGTTGGGTATTGAACAAGAAGTCATTAACAGCTTATGAAACTGAATCTGCTGATGGAGGTGTGTTTTTAGAGAAGCGAAATAATGTGTGGAGACTTGGAGAGTTAAAAAATGGAAGAACTATTTATTCAGGAAACATGGAGTAGTATATGAAAATCAAAATCTTATTATCAATAATTGCAGCTGTAATCTTATTTAGCTGTAACAATTCTAAAAGTAATCAGGTAGCTAAAGCTGTAGACGTATTTTATAAAAATTATAAAGGCCCCTTCGAAGATGTTGACAAATCTTTATTGTCTGCAGAACTGGCTTCTCTTATTGATCGGGCAATTGCATTGGAAGATCAATCGGCAGCAGAGTTAAAAGCTGCTAAATCAACAGATAAACCCGCATTGATTGAAGGGGATATTTTTACGAGTATGTACGAGAGTTATACCTCTTATAAAATAGGACGTGTAAAAACTGATGAAGACAAAGCTACAGTTCGCGTAGAATTTACGAACAGCCGTGAAGGAAATAGGACGTGGACTGATGAGATCGATCTTGTCAAAGAAAGAGGTGTCTGGAAGATTGATAATGTACTTTATAGAATGAAAAACGCGCCCCGTGATAACCTTAAATTGATTCTTTCTGGATTTTTAGTGCAAGAACCAATTGCACGGAGCAAATGATAAGCTTTGTTGCTGTAAGGATATTTTCTTATATTAGGTATGGCAATTTGCCCAAAAAACCAAATATAAATTTATGAAAACCAAAATTCTATTATCGTCTCTGATTGTTGTCACACTTTTTTTTGGTTGCAGCAATTCTAAAAGTAATGAGGTCACTAAAGTGGTTAACTCATTTTACAAATATTATAAAGGTAGGTATGTTGGTGCGGACAAAGGTTTACTTTCTGCCTCTTTGTCTGTTCTCATTGATAAAGCCCTTGCAAAAGAGGCTGAATCGGCCGAAAAAATTAAGGCTTCGAAATCAACAGATAAACCAGATATGATTGAGGGTGATATTTTTACCAGTTTACATGAAGGTTATACTTCTTATAAAATTGGAGAGGTCAAAAGGGAGGGGGATAAAGCCACTGTTTCTGTGGAGTTTACAAATAAGAATTATAACAACACAACGTGGAAAGATGATGTGGTGCTGATTAAAGAGAATAAGGCGTGGAAAATTGATAATGTAAATTATAAAGGTGACGCCGGTGCTGGTAAAAATATTAAAGATGTATTAATGCAGTTTTCGTCGCAAACGTCGTCGGCAGCCCGGGTTGGTATAGTAGGGGGAGATTCTGATGCTCATGGTTGTAAGGCTTCTGCTGGTTATACCTGGAGTACGCTTAAAAAAGCTTGTATCCGTGTATTTGAATTACCTTTAAAATTATCAGATCCTAAAGGGAGTATGATGGCTGGAGTTGTTATTTCTGACGACAAAAAGCAAGCTGAGGTATTTGCTAAGGAAGGTGATTTTATCTTAAACCAAAAATCTGAAACTTCTTATGCAAGTTCTGCATCTGATGGTGGTATGTTTCTGGAAAAAAGAAATGGCATATGGGAATTTGGAGCATCAAAAGACGGAAAAGCGTTGTATGCTGAAAGCAAAAAATAGTATTGTATATCACTTTAAAATATGATTAGTCCTCAAAACTTTTATTGTTTAACAGATATTCGAAAGTATAAACAGGTTGATAACCGAGTATTCTTTTAGCTTTATCTGATACATAAACTCTATCAATACTATCAGGAAAAACCCATCCTTTTTCCTGATAGATTGATGGAGCAAGCGGGTAATATTTCTCGATAACTTCTATTGGAGAGGTTTTTAGCAAAGCCAAATCCTCCTTTTTGAACGGAGAACCACTGGAGATATTAAATATCTCAAACTGATCAAATCTTTTAGATAGAGCTAGTCTTAGTACTTCGGCTCCATCTCTTTCATCCAGCCCCCTGTAAATCCGGTGATTGATTTTTAAGTTATCTGTTTCTGGCAAAAATCTTCCTACTCTGTAAACTGATACTTGCAGGCCTTCTTTCAAAAAAAAATATTTACACAACTGTTCTGCGCATTGTTTGGTTATATCGTAGATATCTCTTGGTTGCTCAGTTAATGTCTCATCTACCCAAACTGCTTGATCAGGACTGGTCATTGCAGCTCCGTAAATGGAAGTGGTACTGATATAAAAGAACTGTTACATTGTTTTTAACAGCGGCATTCAGGAGGTTTAATGTACCCTTGATGTTCACATTGATAAAATTTTCTCTGGGATATTTTAGTTCATAATGTTTACCGTGAATAGCTGCCGTATGAATAATTACATCTATATTTTTGGTGATTTGGTCTACTTCAGAAGCCTTTAGTATGTCCGTCAGCTGATTAGTTGAGGGATGAGGGGTCAGATCAATTCCTGTAACTTCATGACCATGATTTTTGAGGTGACTTACTGTTACTGAGCCTAACTGTCCTGATGATCCTGTGACCAAAACCCGCATAAAATTGATTTAGATGATGAATTTCTTGATAAAAATGCTTAATTTTTCACAAAAAACAGCAATGGGCGAAAAGATCATATCAAAGGTAATAGGTACATTAACTGAAGATGATAGTCTTTCAGACTGGTGGATAGGGGAAGAGATTGAAATCCCATTTTTTGATGATGAGAAAGTAGGGATCAGTTTTACTGATTATAATCAGGAACATGATGAGACTTTTTTAGCTGAGGCTGATGATGCTTTACAACATTTTTTAACTCTGAATACTCAGGATAGAGATGCAGTAACCCATCTTGTCTATAAAAACTGTGTAGATTTTCTGGAAGCGGTGGAGGTTGATGAGGCAGACGAGGACCTAAGAGCAATTACTGATGAAAATGAGATTTGGAAACATGTACAGCCTACCGAAATCTATGTGACAAGACGGCTGTATGAACAAGAAGATCTTTATATTCAGGTTGCCTGTGCATGTGACTGGGATCAGGAACATGGTTTGCAGTTAGTTTTCAGACAAGGAAAAAAACTAACCAGAGTAAGCGGACAGGATGGTCATTTAACAGAAGCCGATGCTTATGGTAAACCAGATAGTGAAGATCTCCTGTTATCTCAGTTTTAGAGATTTAATAACCTTATAATAGCCTAAAAAAAGGGGATAGAATTACTGGTCCCCTGTCTTTTTTATATATCCTTTTTCTACCTGTCATCGATAAGTGTTTCAGTGAAATCCCATAACGACTCAGAACCATATTGGATTTTCCTGGTTTTCTCCATGACAGTATCGTAAGGTACGTTATATTCTGTCCATGTGCCGCCCTGGTTGGAGACATTCTGTAAGATAGGTTCAAACCTGTCCATAGAACGTGCAAACCTGGCTTCTGGAGTATCTCCGGTTTCGAATTCTTCCCAGATTGCAATAAACTCTTTTGCTTGTTCTGCGGGTAATAAACCGAATATTCTTTCAGCAGCTTTGCGTTCGGCAATTGTATTGTCATGGTTTACAATTGTATCATATAGAAAAACATCACCCGAATCAATTTCTACCAAATCATGGATCAGCAGCATCTTTAAAACTTTTAAAGTATCTACCGGCTCATTAGCATGTTCTGCAAGGATAAGTGCCATCATAGCAAGATGCCAGCTGTGCTCAGCATCATTTTCTCTCCTGTCACTATTAAAAAGACGTGTTTTTCTTTGAATATATTTAAGCTTATCAATTTCATGAATGAAAGCAACTTGCTGAAGTAATCTGTCTGAACTCATAAGGATATAAAATGATTCTCAAATATAAAAATGGAAACTGGTTATCATTGAAGGATTATCAAATATTACAAATCAATGTAAGTCTGGGGATTTGTCTAATTCTTTTGTCATTCAATAAAAAATTGCTTAACTAACAGATATTGTTTAACTTATCTCTTAAATTATCCTTTTAGCTAAGTATTAAACCTTAATCAAATTGAAATGACGCCTCTGACTAAACCATTAAATAATAAATCGATATTTACCTATTTGCTGCTGACCTTTCTGATCAGCTCCGTGTTTTATTTTTTAATTATTTATAATGGAAAACTCAGTGGGGCATATGGTCGTTATACAACTGGTTTAATGTGGTCCCCCGGTTTTGCAGCTTTCTTAACCTGTAGTATCCTGAAGCTGGATTTCAGAAGTTTGGGCTGGGAGTGGGGAGAGACTAAATACCAGGTACAAAGTTATTTTTTGCCACTTTTATATGCGCTGGTTACTTATCTGTTTGTTTGGTGTACAGGGCTGGGAGGGTTCTATAATCATGAATTTGTAAACGAAACTATGCTTGCGCTAAGGCTTGGTGTTTTACCGCCATGGTTAACAATCTCTATTTTCTTTTTGCTGACTGGTGGTGTCAGCATTTTTAGAAGTATGGCTAATGCAATTGGTGAAGAGATTGGGTGGAGAGGGTTTTTAGTACCAAGGCTTTATGTTCGTTACGGATTTACAGTTACCTCTGTTGTTACCGGTCTGATCTGGAGTTTGTGGCATTATCCGATATTACTTTTTGCAGATTACAATAGTGGAACCCCATCATGGTATGCATTGAGTTGTTTTACAGTAATGACCGTAAGCGGAAGTTTTATGTATACCTGGTTTAGAATGAGGTCTGGCAGTTTGTGGACAGCAGTTTTACTCCATGCAAGTCATAACCTGTTTATTCAATCCATTTTAGCCCCCTGACAACTGATCATGGGAAAACTGCTTATTATATAGATGAATTTGGTATCGTTTTGCCAGTAGTTTCTGTGGTTATAGCTATATTTTTCTGGAGCAAAAGAAAAATGTTAATACCGGGGATTAACAACAATATTCCTGAAATATCGTCTGGTAACATAGTTTAACATAACTGTTTTTTTTGTGTTAACTTTTGTTAAAATAATAGATATATTTGACATTCAGCGTCGGAAAACAGCGTATGGATTTCTATGAATTTTCAGATTACAGTAAATTATCAGATGATGAACTGGCGGGTTTGCTCAGGTCTGGCGATCGGTTGGCTTTTACTGAAATCTACGAACGTTATAAATCCTTACTTCACAGACATGCATATAAATGGACACGGGACAGAGATGATGCGAAAGACATCATACATGAAGTGTTTTCTAATTTATGGACTAAGCGTGAAACTCTTTCTTATGCCGGGAATCTAGGCCCTTTTCTATATACTGCGGCGGTACGCAATAGAATATTTAATTTAATCTCGCATAAACGTATTGTTTCCACTTATGTGTCTTCTGTACAGCAGATGATTCATAAAGGTGAATATGTCACTGATCAGGCATTAAGGGAAAAAGAACTGCGTCTGATTATTGATAAAGAAGTCTCTGTATTACCTCAAAAAATGCAGGCAGTCTTTAAACTTTCCAGGAATGAAAGTTTCAGCCATCGTGAAATTGCTGAAAAACTGGATTTATCGGAACAAACTGTGAGAAAACATATACAGCATGCTTTGAAAATATTGAGAGTCAAACTTGGTGTTTTCATCCTGATATTTATATTTCTGGCTTCAAGAAATTTATTTTAATCTTTTTTACCCCCTAAGCCGTCTTCACCTGTATCTTATTTAATAGCTAAATCTATTTATTATTTAGCGGAGAGAATATGGATGAAAAAGAACTTCAATCGCTTTTAAAGAAATACGTTGCAGGTCAATGTACAGATAAGGAAAAAGCGCCTTGTTAGAAACGTGGTTTCTAAAAGATGAGGTTAACGATATTCCCGGACTTACTGAAGAGGAAAGAGACGAAGATTTATCTGCTGTATGGGTTCGTCTGGAAACAGGCTTGGAGAAACCTGTAAAAAGGTTTCGTGTGCTGAATTATGCAGCAGCAGCTGCAATTCTACTGGTGGCTTCATCTGTACTGTTTCTCTACCTTTATAAATCTCCTGTGGCAACTGTTGCAGGCAGTACCTATGTGAATGATGTCCCTTCCGGAAAAAACAAAGCTTTTTTAACTCTTGGAGATGGAAGGCGTGTATCACTTGATGATGCTGTAAACGGCAATGTCATTCAGCAGGAAGGTGCAGTAATTACTAAAACCAGGGATGGTCAGCTGGTTTATAATGCCGGTGATCAAAAAAACGGAGATAATTCTTCTGTTCCAAATACGATTGAAACACCACAAGGCGGACAATGGCAGGTAAACTTGCCTGACGGAACAAAAGTCTGGTTAAATTCAGCTTCTAAACTAACTTATCCATCATCTTTTTCAGGACTCAAAACACGTAGCGTAATGTTGAGTGGTGAAGGTTATTTTGAGGTAGCCCATGATCGGTCAAAGCCCTTTATAATTGTTACTGATAAGCAGGTCGCTGAGGTTTTGGGGACACATTTTAATATCAATAGTTACGGTGATGAACCTGCAATAAAGACAACCTTGCTGGAGGGTTCAATCAAAGTTACTGTCAATAAAAAGTTCGAAATTCTTAAGCCCGGACAGGAGGCTGCTGCATCTGAAAAAATCAATGTAACGAATGTGGATACAGATAATGCTGTGGCCTGGAAAAATGGTGATTTTAATTTCGGACAGAATGATTTTCGTACAACTATGCGTCAGTTGGCAAGATGGTATAATGTAGAAATTGTTTATGATGATTCTGCGCCGGGCGATGTAAAGTTACATGGCTGGATATCACGTAGTAAAAGTGTTGTATCTGTCTTAAAAGTAATGGAATTAACTGGGGAAGTTCATTTTAAAGTGAAGGGAAGGAGGATCGTGGTGACTAAGTAGTAACAAAAAACCAGAAGCTATACACTCCTGGTTTAAGCCTGGCAATTAATAAAAAGAACAATTAACCCGCGAAATGCCTCAGCTTCGAAACATGAAGGCAAATCGTGAAACCGACCTAAACAAATGTATAAAATATATACCAAGAAAAATGGTGTGGGCTTTCCTCATGCCCGTAAAATCCTACTATTTATGAGACTGACCATCATCATATTAATAGCAACTTTCATGCAGGTGAGTGCCGCTGGTTATGCGCAGCGGGTATCCCTGAATGAGAAGAATATCCTGATTGAGAAAGTTTTTAAAGAGATCCGTCATCAAACGGGTTACGATTTTATCTTTAATCCGGGTATTATTCAGCAAGATAAAAGGATCAATATAAAAGTCAGCAATGTAACTCTTGAAGAGGCATTGAATATTTGTCTTGAAGGGTTGCCACTAACCATAAAATTGAAGAAAAGACAGTTATTATTAAACGTTCAGAGCGTTATACGCCCAATCTTACTGCGTTAAGTGCAGATTCTGTTGTTTATCGGGGAAGAGTAACTGATGAGACTGGTTTACCTGTTATAGGGGCTACAGTACGGATTAAGGGAAAAAATAAAGGTGCAATCACGGATGGAGATGGAAAGTTTCTGATCTCCGGTATCCCGGGTGCTCAGGTATTGGTTTTCTCTTATCTGGGCTATGAAACAAGAGAGATTCCTGCTACATCAGGTTTGATGAATATAGTTTTGACCAGCACACCTGGAGAGTTGAATGAAGTACTTGTGGTTGCTTATGGAACCGTAAAACGATCAAGTTTTGTAGGGTCATTATCCCAGATTAAG
Organism: Pedobacter sp. NJ-S-72; assembly: GCF_053890575.1. Classification (NCBI taxonomy): domain Bacteria; kingdom Pseudomonadati; phylum Bacteroidota; class Sphingobacteriia; order Sphingobacteriales; family Sphingobacteriaceae; genus Pedobacter; species Pedobacter sp. NJ-S-72. Next base: position 718,578 of record NZ_CM132681.1, read on the forward strand.
GGAGAACAATTGGAAAACAGACAGGTCTCCAATATTGGGAAAGCATTACAGGGATTGGCTCCCGGCGTACAGGTTGCTTCATCCAGCGGACAGCCAGGTACTGAAGCCACAATAAGAATAAGAGGTATAGGATCTATTAATGCTTCAAGTGCTCCATTATATGTGGTTGATGGTGCTCCATTTCAGGGTGATATCAATGCTATCAATGTAAATGATATTGCCTCTGTTAGTGTCCTTAAAGATGCATCTTCAAGTGCCTTATATGGATCAAGAGGGGCTAACGGTGTGATCATTATCACGACAAAAACCGGGAAGATCTCTGATGAACCAAGAATTAATGCCAGCTTTAGTCGCGGAATTTCAAACCGTGCCGTAAAAGATTATAAGCAAATGAATACTGATCAGTATTTCGAGAGTTTCTGGCTTGCTTTAAGAAATAAACAATTGACCAACGGTTTAACAGATGCACAGGCGAGAGAGAGTGCGAGTAACAGAGTGGGCAAAAATCTGGGTATTAATCCTTATGGAGAAAATTATCCAAAGCCTGTGGGTTTAGATGGTAAAATTGTTCCAGGTGCAGTTCTCTATGGGATGATAAATGGAGTGATTATTTAGAAAGGAATGCAAGCCGCACACAAGCAGATTTGAGCTTTAGCGGAGGAAATGAAAAGAGCCAGTATTTTATCTCTGGTGGTTACCTCAATGATAAAGGAATTGCAATCGGTTCTGGTTTTAGAAGATACAATGCTAGAGTAAATTTAACCACTAAGGCTAAGAAATGGCTTACTGCTGGATTAAACTTATCTGCTTCTAATTCAAAACAGGATTACCCTCAATCTGAAGATAGCAATACAGCAAATATTATTCTCGGTTCCAGAACTATGGCTAGTTTTTATCCTGTATATGAGCGCAATCTTAATGATGGTTCATTTGTATTAGATGATAATGGCGAAAAAGTGTTTGATTTTGGAGACTACAGGCCAGCTTCTGCAGCGCCAAGGTCTAACCTTGCGGCGACAGTAGATCTCGATAAAAATGAGATCCTGACAGATAATGCATCTGCGAGGGCCTTTCTGGAAGCAAGTATTTTGCCTGGACTAAAGTTTAAAACTCGTATAGCGGTGATTATAGAAATATTAACAGAAATTTCTACACCAATCCTTTGTTTGGAGATGATGCACCTATCAGAGGAACGGTTTCAAGAAATAATAACCGTCAGTATAACTATACATGGAATAATATCTTTACTTATGAAAAAACTATTAATGAAGACCATAACCTGAGTTTATTGGGTGGTCATGAGTTTTATAGCAGAAACATCAGAGAGATTTCAGGAAGCCGTCAGGGCTTTGTACTGCCAGAATTTTATGAACCTGATGCGGCAGCTCAGTTAAACGGTTTCAATGGATTTGCTGATAATTACAGATTGTTAAGTTTTTTTGGCCGGGCTGAGTATAATTATAAAAATAAATACTTTTTCTCCGGATCTTTGCGTACTGATGGTTCTTCACGATTCTCTCCTGAAACCAGGTGGGGTACATTCTGGTCTGTCGGTGGTTCATGGAGAGCTACTAAAGAAGATTTTCTGAATGATTCACCGTGGTTAAACAATCTTACTTTCAGAGCTAGTTATGGTGCGCAAGGGAATGATGATATTGGTACTTATTATGCTTATGAAGGGTTATATGCTATCTATAATAATCTGGGAGAAAATGGTCTGGTAACCAAGCGTATCTCCACCCCAGATTTAAAATGGGAAACCAATCTTAACTTTAATGTCGGGGTAGACTTTGGGGTCTTTAAAGATCGTATATCCGGAACAATAGAGTATTTTAACAGAGCTTCCCAAAATCTATTGTTCAGTTTGCCGAAAGCACTTTCAACTGGCTTTAAATCTATTGACGCAAATATTGGTGCATTAAAAAATACGGGAATAGAAGTACAGATCAATGCGATTCCTGTCATGACACGTGATTTTAAATGGACTTTCAGCATTAATGCAACGCATTATAAAAACAAAATTACTGAGTTGCCTCAGAACAACCAGATAGTTGGCAATAAATTGTTAAGGGTTGGCGGTTCTATTAATGATTTCTACATTAAAGAATGGGCCTGGTGTAGATCCTGCAAATGGAGATCCTCTTTGGTATACTAATAATGATAATGGGGAAAAGGTTACTACAAATAATTATAGTAAAGCTGCGTTTTACATTCAAGGTTCTTCTCTGCCGGATTTATTAGGCGGTATAACCAATACTTTCAATTATAAACAATTTGAACTATCGGCTATGCTGGCTTATAGTCTTGGTGGTAAGGTCTTAGATCGTGATTATGCATCTTTATTACATAATGGGAATCGTACCGGAGGAACGTGGTCAACCGAAATGCTAAATCACTGGACACCTGAAAATCCAAATACTGATGTACCGAGATTAACTACAGATAACCTGGGCTGGACTCAAACATCCACACGTCTATTGTATAGTGCTACTTATGCACGTTTAAAAACCGTAAGCCTGGGTTATAATTTGTCGAAAAAGCTGTCAGCCAGAATGGGTGTTCAAAACCTGAGACTTAATCTGACCGGTGAAAACCTGCTTACTTTTTACAGGCATAAAGGGATGGATCCTGAGCAGACTATAAGTGGTTCAACCTATTTCAGATATCCGGCGATGCGTACTTTTTCCGCTGGAATTAATGTGACTTTTTAATTATGATTTTTAATTATTTCAATATGAATATCAAGATAATTACTTCAATACTAGTTAGTACCCTGCTTTTATCCTTTATGGGTTGCAAGAAAGAACTGACTACAAAATCGAGTCAGGATGTACCAGAATCTGCAGTATATAAAGATGTTGCAAATATAGAGGCGGTTTTAAATGGGACCTGGGCCTATATGAATGAGGATGGATCTAGTTATGCGACGATTGGCTATTCTACCATTCTGAGAACATGTGATGCAATGGGAAACGATGTTGCTGTGAATCCTAATAAATATGGTTTTTCTGATGCTTATTCTTTTAACGGAGCCAATAATCAAGATCGTTTAGAGACTATTTGGACTATTTTATATAAGGTAATTAATAATTGCAATAATATCATTACCAGGATTGACGAGCAGCAAGCGGGTCTAAAGATAAAAAAGATCAGGTTAAAGGACAGGCACTAGCACTCCGTGCCAATAGTTATTTGAACTTAGCTACGTATTATCAATTTTCTTATCTTAAAGATCCACAGGCAAGAGCAGTACCTATTTATACAGAACCTACTGTTGGATCAACTCAGGGTAAGGGGAAATCAAGCCTGGAAGATGTCTATAAATTAATCACAGCAGATTTAACACAGGCCGAAACTTTGTTAGCTAAATATTCAAGAGAAGTGAAGTATAAGATCAATCTTGATGTGGTACATGGCTTGCAGGCCAGAACCTATTTGAATATGGGGAAGTGGGACCTTGCTGCAAAAAAAGCTGGGGAAGCGCGCGGAGATTATGCTTTTATGGCTCCAGCCGATTATTATACCGGCTTTAATGATCTGAAGAATAGCGAGTGGATTTGGGGACAGGGACAGACACCTAATCAAAGCAGTGAAAGTTATGCTTTTCATTATCTGGATGTGAGTGAGTTCACCATCATCTTATTATTATAGTTTTATGGCTGATCCGAATTTTAAAACTTTATTTGATCAGAATGACATCCGAACCAAATTGTTTTCCTGGGACGGTTTGCCTGGCAGAGAAGGCTTTCTGCGATATGCCAAATTTAAATTTCGTGCAGACCAGACTGGAGACATTGTATTCATGCGTTCAGCTGAAATGGTTTTAATACAAGCAGAAGGATTTGCAAGAAATTCGGACCTGAGTACTGCAATTCAGTATTTAAATGAATTACGTACTGCCAGAAAAGCTGATCAGTTTGTTTTGGGCAGTAATACTAAGGATGATGTAATCAATGCGATTCTGATAGAGAGAAGAAAAGAATTATGGGGTGAAGGTTTTTCTCTTTCTGATATACTGAGAACTCAGGGCTCTGTACAACGCGCTCCTTATGTGGATGAAAATGGACAACCTAAGCAAGTAACAATTGTTACGCCTGATGGAAATACTAGAGTTGTCCAGGCAGAACAGCATACTACGCTGAGGTTCCCTGATAAATCGAACTTTAAACCTAATAGTCCTTACTATTTGTTTAATATACCTCAGCTTGAATTGAATGCTAATCCGAATCTTACCAATTAGTTTTAATTAGCTTTTAGTATAAATATAAAGTGACCGGAATTTAACCGGCCACTTTTTTGGCATCTATTTAAAGAATGTTTTAGTAAGTATTCCTTAAAATCGTGTAATTTACGGGATGAACAAAACTATCCAGCGCGATCATCAGACAACAAATAAAATATTTGATAACAGAAGTTTAGAGAAGGATTATGCTACATTAATCCCCATTCTGAAAAATGGTCTGCGCGTGTTGGATATTGGCTGTGGAACTGGTGCTATATCAAAAGATATTGCAGAACGGGTAGGGCCAGCTGGTTCTGTCATCGGAATTGATAATACGGAGAAGTTTATCGCCAGTGGCAAAGAAAGCTATCAAACATTTTTGAATCTTGAATTGATCCATCAGGATCTGTTTAGTTATGAACCGGAAGAAAAATTTGATCTGATTGTTTCTGCACGTACTTTACAGTGGTTAAGTAATCCAAAGGAAGCCTTCTTGAAACTGAAAACTTTGTTAAAACCCGGCGGGCAGCTTTCTATTCTTGATTATAACCATGAACAGCTCAGCTGGGAGCCTCAACCACCAGAAAGCATGCTGACTTTTTACCAAACCTTTTTAAAGTGGCGTGCTGATGCAGGGATGAATAATCATATCGCCGAAGATCTTGCTGATTATTTTGCCGAAACTGGTTTTCATACTATTGAAATATTCAATTCCGATGAGGTTTATCATCAAAATGATGACAACTTTTTACAGCGCATTGGAATCTGGTCAAAAGTTGCGGGTTCAACGCAAATGGTTGAAGAAGGTTATCTTACAGACGAATTAAGGTTAAAGGCTATTGTAGAATATGATCAGTGGATTGTGACTGATGCGGTACAAATGATCATGAAGTTAAAGAAGTAAGTAAGAGGCAAAATCTGAATTTAAACAGTATTCAGAAGAATTAATTTATAAGTATACAACATTGACAGAATTCCCAAAAAATATCCGGTTTAAGTATAGCTGGAGAAAATATCAGCAACGTGTTTTTGATAAACTAGATCAGTATTTAACAGACGGACATCTTCATGTTATTGCACCCCCTGGTTCTGGAAAGACAATTCTGGGATTAGAGGTGGCTTTAAGGCTCAATAAAGCTGTTTTAATTCTGGCGCCAACTATAGCGATCAGAGGGCAATGGATTCAAAGATTCAGTGAATTGTTTTTACAGTCTGACCAAAGACCTGACTGGATTTCAATAGATATCCGTAAGCCAGGATTTATGACAGTTGTAACTTATCAGGCTTTACATGCAGCTTGCAACAACCTGCGTATCAATGAGCCAGAAATTGAAGCTGAGGAAGAAATTGAAGAAGAAGTTGAAAGTGAACATGGCAGTAATAAGAATCTTGATCAGATTGTTAAAAGGACTAATTGCACAAAATGTCAATACAGTTATCGTCGATGAAGCGCATCATTTAAAAAATGAGTGGTGGAAGACTTTAACAAAAGTTAAAGACAAGATTAAACCGATTATTGTTGGTTTAACTGCAACGCCTCCATACGATGTTACTGTGAATGAATGGCAAAGGTATCTAGAGCTTAACGGGCCAGTTGATATTGAAATTTCAGTACCTGAGCTGGTAATCGAGAATGATTTATGCCCGCATCAGGACTATATTCATTTTACTTTGCCAACTCATGAGGATGAACGAAATATACAGGCTTTCCGGCAAAATGTCTCTAACCTATATATAGAAATCAAAGCAGATAAAACCTTCATCAATGCTTTAGAGAGCTGGCCTGTCTGGATAGAACCCAGGGAGCACCTGGAATGGGTTTATAGCAACTTTTCTTTTTATGCTGCCTGCCTGATTTTTCTGAAAGCTAGCGGAAGTAAAATTTCAGACACACATCTCTGAGTGGTGGGGTGGGGGATTCCAAATTTAAAGTTCCAATACTGGATTACACCTGGATGGAAACCATATTACAGTTCTATCTTTTTAATAGTGAATTTTTTAAGGAATTTAAAGAACATCGTGTAAAACTTGAAAACCGGTTAACACATTACGGTATTATTGATGGCCGGCAGATTAGTTTATGGCATAATAAGAAAGTAACTGGTTTTTTAACATCAAGTACTAATAAATTAAACAGTATCAAAGAAATTGCTGACTTTGAGTATCAGCAACTGGGCACAGCACTTAGAATGGTTATCCTTTCGGACTATATCAGGAAAGAGTTTTATGTGAATGCTCCCAATAATAGTATGGAGCTGAACAAGATTGGTGTGATGCCAATTTTTGAGAAGTTAAGACGGGATAATCCTGCCCAAATGAAAATTGCTGTATTAACAGGCTCTATTGTGATCCTTCCTAAATCCGCTTATACTGCATTTGAAGCCTTGCCAAAAGCTGTTGGATTTTACAGGTTAATATATCGGCTGTGCCATTCGATGAACATTATATACTGATTCAAGCCGACGGAAAACTGAGAAATTCAATTATACAACTGGTGACTACAATTTTTCAGGCCGGTGGTATCGAAGTGCTGATTGGTACTAAATCTCTGCTGGGAGAAGGATGGGATGCGCCAGCAATCAATTCGCTGATTCTGGCAAGTTTTGTCGGTTCTTTCGTCCTGTCTAATCAGATGAGAGGGAGAGCGATAAGAACGCAAAAAGGTAATCCTGAGAAAACAGGGAACATCTGGCATTTAGTTTGTATCGATCCGACTTCGGCTACAGGTGGTGACGATTTTGAGCTGTTAAAACGAAGGTTCAAAGGATTTGTGGGTGTTTCATTCAAAGATAAATCTGGTATTGAGAATGGTATTAGCCGTTTAAACATCCCTGAAAGAATAAATAGTTCAGAGGGAATTGCACTCAGAAATAAAGAGACTTTTACCTATGCGCGAGATCGGAAATCCTTAAAAGAAACCTGGAATGTAGCTTTAAAAGCAGGTGTAGAGCTTGTCGAAGAGATTAAAGTCCCTTTCTCAGAAAAGAAGCCTTATCAAAAGCTGAAAAAGATGTACCTGAATAAAACAATTGCTTATCTGTTCGCGGAATTGTTTTTTGGCCTGATAAGTTTTGGAACAGATATGATCCAGTTTTTCTTTCAGTCGATCCGGTATATGAAAACCCCGGATGCTTTTTTTAACTGGATCATGCTTGCCGGGATTTTAGGGTTTATTTACTTTGGAAAACAACTTTATACCGCTTCGCGATTATATTTAAAATATAGTGATATCTCAAAAGATATTTTCCAGATCTCTAATGCTTTGTTAAAAGCACTGATCAAAGCGAAAGCAATCCATTCCGATCCTTCAAAACTAGAGATTATTGCCGTAAATGATCATTATGGTGCAGTTTATTGTCATTTGAGTGGAGGGACGACCTTCGAGAACGCTGTATTTATAGTTGCTTAAAAGAAATTATTGAGGTAATTGATAATCCACGGTATATAATGGTAAGAGAAAGCTGGTTGTTTTCTATCTTTCGTCAGAAAGATTATCATGCTGTACCAGAAATATTGGCGAGAAATAAAAGTCTTGCAGAATATTTCAGCGTACAATGGAGAGTTCATGTTGGCCCATGTAGTTTGATATTTACACGGACTTTAGCAGGCAGGAAATTTCTGCTGGAATCAAGAATGCAATCTTTATCTTCTGAATTTGTTGAAAAAAGCGAACAAGTGAATAAATGGAAATGATAAAAACCCCTGTGATTCTACATATTAAAGTAGAATTTGCAAATTGTTGCATCTATTTTTGCAATATATGACGGCATAGAATTTTTTTAAATTAAATTTGCGCCATAAAAACATACCATGATTTATTTCTTCTCCAACGAGCTTAATACTGTTTTTGCTTTACAATCAGAGCAAACTCTCTCATCGTCAGATATTTCAAAGTTAACTTGGTGTTTGGCGGGGCCCAATTTAAACAAGAAACCGTTTTAACGGAGTTCTTCATTGGTCCTCGCGCTGCAATGGTAACTCCATGGAGCACGAATGCTGTTGAAATTACCCAGAATATGGATATTCACGGGATCATCAGAATTGAAGAATTTAAAAATACAACGGCTGATTTTACTGGTTTTGACCCGATGCTGTTCCAAAAGTACAGCGAGCTTAACCAGGAAATCTATACGATCAGTCTTAAACCAGAGTCTATCCTGGAAATTGAAGATATCGCAGCGTATAATAAACAAGAAGGACTTTCATTAAGTGAAGAAGAAGTAGATTATTTAAATAAGTTATCAGAGAAATTAGGACGTAAGCTAACAGATTCAGAAGTATTTGGTTTTTCTCAGGTAAATTCAGAACATTGCCGTCATAAGATTTTCAACGGTACGTTTGTGATTGATGGTAAAGAGCAACCTTCATCTTTATTCAAACTAATCCGTAAAACATCCGAGGCTAATCCTAACGGGATTGTTTCAGCATATAAAGATAACGTAGCCTTCGTTAAAGGACCTAGAGTTCAGCAATTTGCTCCTAAAAGAGCTGATGTGCCGGAATACTATGAACTTAAAGATTTTGACTCAGTAATTTCACTGAAAGCAGAAACGCATAACTTTCCTACCACTGTAGAACCATTCAATGGTGCAGCTACAGGTTCTGGTGGTGAAATCAGAGACAGGTTAGCAGGTGGACAGGGTTCATTGCCTTTAGCAGGAACAGCTGTTTATATGACTTCTTTTTCTCGTCTGGAAGAAAATCGTCCATGGGAAAAAGCGGTGAACGAAAGAGACTGGTTATACCAGACTCCAATGGATATTTTAATCAAAGCTTCAAACGGAGCTTCTGATTTTGGTAACAAATTTGGACAACCATTAATCACAGGTTCAATTTTAACTTTTGAACACGAAGAAGACGCAAGAAAGCTTGGTTATGATAAAGTAATCATGCAGGCAGGTGGGTAGGTTACGGAAAAGCTGATCAGGCTCAGAAAGCAAAACCTTCCCTGAATGATAAAATCGTAGTTTTAGGCGGAGAAAATTATAGAATAGGAATGGGGGGTGCTGCGGTATCATCTGCTGATACAGGAGCTTTAGGTTCTGGTATCGAGCTAAACGCGATTCAGCGTTCTAATCCTGAAATGCAGAAAAGAGTTGCCAACGCAGTACGTGGTATGGTAGAAAGTGATCACAATACGATTGTATCTATCCATGATCATGGTGCAGGTGGTCACCTGAACTGTCTTTCGGAACTGGTTGAAGAAACTGGTGGAAAGATTGATCTGGATAAATTGCCGGTTGGCGATCCAACCCTTTCAGCAAAAGAAATTATCGGTAACGAGTCTCAGGAACGTATGGGATTAGTGATCAGCCAGGAAAACATCGATACCCTACAAAAAATTGCAGACCGTGAAAGGGCTCCAATGTATACTGTAGGTGATGTGACAGGAGATCATCGTTTTACTTTTGAATCAGCTACCAACGGGTCTAAACCAATGGATCTGAAAATGGAAGACATGTTTGGCAGTTCTCCAAAAGTAATCATGCAGGATAAAACAGTAGACAGAAAATATCAGCCGGTAACTTATAATACTGCTGAACTCTCTACTTATTTAGAGCAGGTATTACAATTAGAGGCTGTTGCAAGTAAAGACTGGTTAACAAATAAAGTTGACCGTTGTGTGGGCGGACGTGTTGCTAAACAACAATGTGCAGGTCCTTTACAATTGCCATTGAATAACTGTGGTGTAATGGCACTTGATTTTCAAGGTAAAGACGGTATTGCAACTTCAATTGGGCATGCACCGCTTTCAGCATTGATTGATCCGGCAGCAGGTAGCAGAAATGCAATCGCAGAATCTTTATCCAACATTGTATGGGCTCCTTTAAAAGACGGTCTGGAAAGTATTTCACTTTCTGCCAACTGGATGTGGGCTTGTAAAAACGAAGGTGAAGATGCCCGTTTATATATAAAGCAGTAAAAGCTTGTTCAGAGTTTGCAATCAGTTTAGGAATTAATATTCCTACTGGTAAAGACTCTTTATCAATGAAACAAAAATATAAAGACGGTGAGGTTATCGCGCCAGGTACAGTGATTATCTCTGCTGCTGGTCATTGTGATGATATTACCGCAGTCGTAGAGCCTGTTTTACGCAAAACCGGTGGGGCTATCTATTATATCAATCTTTCAGGAGACCGTTATAAATTAGGTGGTTCATCATTTGCTCAGATCTTAAATAAAGTTGGTACTGAAACACCTGATGTTTTAGATGCAGGTCAATTCAAAACTACTTTTAATACTTTACAAGAGTTAGTTAAAGCAGGTAAGATACAAGCAGGACACGATATAGGCAGTGGTGGTTTAATCACTACACTTTTAGAATTGTGTTTTGCAGATCGTAACCTGGGTGCTACCCTTGATCTTTCTGCTTTAGGAAACCAGGATATTATAGAAACACTTTGCTGAAAACATAGGTATCGTATTCCAGGCTGATGTGGCTGCTGAGGCAGTTCTTGAAGCTAATGGAGCAGCTTACCATAAAATAGGTACTGTAACAGAACAAGCTGAGTTAACAGTTAAAAATGCTTCTGGTAACTGGAGTTTTGATATTGATCATTTACGTGATGTATGGTTTAAAACTTCTTACCTGTTAGATCAGAAACAGAGCGGTCCGGTTAAAGCTAAAGAACGTTTTGATAACTATAAAAATCACGTATTAAATTATAGCTTCCCATTAAATTTTGATGGAAAGAAACCAGTTATTGATCCATCTAAACCAAGACCTAAAGCGGCAGTTATCCGTGAAAAAGGAAGTAACTCTGAAAGAGAGTTAGCTAATGCGATGTATTTGGCTGGTTTTGATGTTAAAGATGTACACATGACTGATTTAATCTCAGGCAGAGAAACACTGGAAGACATTCAGTTTATCGGTGCTGTAGGTGGATTCTCTAACTCAGATGTGTTAGGATCGGCTAAAGGCTGGGCAGGAGCGTTCTTATACAATGAGAAAGCAAAGAATGCACTGGAGAATTTCTTTAAGCGTGAGGACACCTTGTCTGTTGGTATTTGTAATGGTTGCCAGTTGTTTGTCGAGCTTGGTTTGATTAACGAAGATCACGCAGAGAAACCTAAGATGTTACATAACGAAAGTGCTAAACATGAGAGTGGTTTCACTTCATTAACAGTACAGGAAAACAACTCTGTAATGCTTTCTACCCTGGCAGGAAGTACTTTAGGTGTATGGATTTCACATGGTGAAGGTAAATTCCAGCTTCCATATGCAGAAGATCAGTACAATATCGTATCTAAATACGCTTATGAAAGCTATCCTGCTAATCCAAATGGCTCTGATTATAACACAGCGATGATGTGTGATAAAACAGGAAGACATTTGGTGATGATGCCGCATATAGAGCGTTCATTGTTCCAATGGCACTGGGCTAATTATCCACAAGGACGTAAAGATGAAGTTTCTCCATGGATGGAAGCATTTGTGAATGCAAGGGAATGGATTGAGAAATTAGAGAAATAGAATATTTAGAGTCTGCGGATTAAGCAGGTTCATCATTACGGCCCGATGTACTATCTTTGTATAGTAATCGGGCCGTATTTATATCAGGAGATTTTATGAAAAGGGGTTTGTTGTTATTTCTGCTGTTATTTGTTTACCGTGTACAGGCACAGGAGATCGTGTATGATGTGAAAATTGGTACAGCAAGTAAATATAAGAAAGACCCTACACCCAGGTTAGCCATGTACCTTGCTTTTGATCTGATTTTCCCGGATCGTTATCTGCCTTTACAGCTTTTTAAACTTACAGGAGTTAAAGTGATGAAAATAGAAAGTCCGGCAGACCCTGCCAGAAACTTTGTAATCGTTTTTAACAGAAAGGGACAGTGGATTGAGATGCGTACTGTAAAAGATACGTTATCAGTTACTTATAAAGATGGTGCGCCTCATGAATTTATAAGCCATTCGGGCAGATTTAATCAATTTTATTATTCGGGTGATACGGTGATTTCTGTAAGAGGGAAAACAACTGAACGCTATATTCGCAAAGGCAGAATTTTTCATAAAGTGAATGAACAGGGTGATAAGCTCGCTCTACCGGTAACCATTTATTCTAATACGAACTGGGACTTGCCCTTAACGATTCATTATAAGGAGCATCCTGATGATGACGAAATGAATTTCATGACAGACAGCTTTTTTAAAGATGAACATGGAAACCTGATTCTGGATAAAACACTATATACTCGTCGGGCCCACCTCGTTTTTCAAATGGAAAATGGATTACCTCTAACACTCAGTACCTTCAAACAGCGTTTATCTGGCGTTGACAAATCCGTAAAAGAGTCTGATCAAAAGCCCGATTTGCTAAATTTTAGCTACGAATATTTTGAAAAAGAAAAAAAAAAAAAAAAATAAAATATCGTCCTTGTGAGAGGTGATGTTTTTACCCCATATCCCAATAGGCTGATTTGCTACCAGAATTGTCTGAAATCATTATCCCTGAATCCCGAAAACAGAGCTTGTTGATATTTATGAATATCGGTAAAAATCAACCTTTACGTTTACTGACACCCCCTTTTTTGTTGATCATTTATAATTACCCTTACCTGATTTTCTCTGTTAAATCCGGTAAGAATTATGTGCCTTTTTTGCGCTGTAAAATCGCCTGAAATATCCACGTTTTTTTCTTGTTTTTTGACGGCCAAATCCGGCTGATTCTAGTCGCATATCCGCCACAGGGGCTAAAAACCGATAAATTTTGCTTACCTTTGCAATAGTTTTAGTTTAAACGTCCGCTGTTAAAGACGCCATCTGAGCGTTAAATTCTAGAAAGAAACAGCACAATTTCTGTTTAAATATTCAGGGTATTTACACCCTGAGCATTTGTTAATTAATGTTTTATTTAAAGCATTTTATGGTATGCGGCAATTAAGCCTGCATATATAAATTATTTATATATGAAAGTAAGATTACAGCACATATTAAGCTGTATAGTATTTACCGTTATTTTACCTTTAACACTAATAGCGCAAGACTCTATATCAATAAAAAAGGACACCACGACAGTGCCTCTAAAAAGGGCTAACACAACTCCTTCGCGTCCGGATAAACCAGTTCTGAAAATTGGCGGCGCATTAAGATTCAACTATAATCTTTCTTCATGGAAAAAAGAACAAGTTAAAAGAGGCGGCGATTTTGGTCTCGATATGTTTCGCGTTAACGCAGACGTTTCTTATAAAAAACTGGATTTTCACGCAGAATACCGTTTTTACTCCAAAGATTTTGGTGGGAGCTTCCTGAAAGAAGGATATGTAAGATATCTTTTCAATGATAGTACCCATATGGATATAGGACTAGTTCAGAATCCATTTGGTAATACAGCCTACAACTCGCATAACTGGTTCTTTAACCTTCCTTACTATGTAGGTTTTGAAGATAAGTTCTCTATGGGAGTTAATTTTCATCAGCGCAGAAATCGCTGGATCTATGATGTTGCCTTTTTTAAGAACGCAATGGAACTGAATTTCGGTGATAAATCGGGAACAGACCCGTCAAGATATTCTTATGATGTTGCCGGCAGAAACAAAGAAGTTAACCAGGGGAACATCAAAACAGAGTATTTGATAGCAGAAGACAAAAAGATTGGGGTTTCAGGGATGCTTGGCGGAGTATATAATATTCCTACAGGGAGAATGGGAGCCAGATGGGCAGCAGCATTACATACTGATTTGACTTTTGGAAGGGTTAATGTGAAGTTACAGTCTATGTACTATCAATATAATCTATCTGACTCGTCTCAGTATAAAAATATAGTACAACTGGCCGCCTATGGTTCATCCTATGATGTCGCCCGCAAAGCTTACTTGCATACTGCATCCTTCGCTTATACACAACCAGTAAAACTAGGCCCTGTAAAGTCGCTTGTTTTTTTTATGAGAACTACTCTTATATGAATAAGCCGCAGGCCGGATTTAAGGACACACAGATGAATGTATTAGGTTGTATGATTAATGCAGGAAACCTGGTGACCTACGTAGACTGGGCCGCGGGGAAAAATCAGCCCTGGTTAGGGCCGGATTGGCAAAATGGATTATCAACAGGTAATCCAGAATCAAAATGGAGTAGCCGGTTCAACATTAATATCGGTTATTATTTTTAACATAAAACAGCTATACTATGTCTAAACTTAAGATAGAAGACCTTACACTCATATTCGGTAAAGAAAAAGAGGAGGCACTGGCACTATTAAAACAAGGAAAAACCAAAGCTGAAATCCTAAAAGAAACGGGCTGTACGGTTGCAGTAAAGAATGCTAGTTTTAATATAGAAAAAGGAGAATTTTTTGTAATTATGGGCTTATCAGGTAGTGGTAAGTCTAGTTTACTCAGATGTTTTAACCGGTTAATAGAACCTACTTCGGGAAACGTAATTTTGAACGACGTAAATATTACCAGTCTTGAAGATAAGGAATTACAGAATGTACGGAAAAAAGAGATGGCAATGGTTTTCCAGAACTTTGGACTATTACCTCACCGTACCGTACTGGAAAATGTAGCCTTCGGTTTAGAATTACAGGATATTCCAAAAGCGGAAAGAGAGGCAAAAGCTCAGGAAGTAATTGAGATGGTCAGCCTGAAAGGATACGAACATCAAAATACTTCAGAACTTTCGGGGGGTATGCAGCAACGTGTTGGCTTAGCCCGTGCTTTAGCGAATGATCCTGAGATCTTGCTAATGGATGAGGCTTTCTCTGCACTTGATCCGCTGATCCGTACACAAATGCAGGATGAGTTGATTGACTTGCAGGAAAAAATGCATAAGACAATTATTTTTATTACGCATGATCTTGACGAAGCGATCCGTTTGGGTGACCGTATTGTTATTATGAAAGATGGAGAAGTTATTCAGATTGGTACGCCTGAGGATATTTTAACAAACCCGGCAGACGAATATGTGTCCTCTTTTGTAGAGAAAGTTGACCGTAAATCGATCATTACTGCGGCCAGCCTATTATTTGAAAAACCGACAGTAGCCATCTATAAAAAAGATGGAATAGTGGGTACTTTAAGAAAAATGCGTTCTTCGGGGTTAACCACTTTACCAGCGGTTTCGGTTGATAAACATTTTCTAGGTTTTGTTTATTTGAAGGACATTCTTGATTTGAAAGCAAAAGGAGAGCATACCATAGAAATGGCTATTGTTAAAGATATCCCTGTTGCTTATCCGGAAACCACTGTTGAGCAAATGCTCCCTTTCATTGCAGAAAATGGAAGAGCAGTGCCAATCATCGATAAGGAAACAAATAAACTGCTTGGAATCGTTGCGCAGACCTCTTTACTGATAGAGACCACAGGAACTTCCTGGGAAAATGTGTGCGGAAACTCAATTGATAATTTACAAAACGAAGTAATATAATATGATACATATAGGACCTTATATAGAAGAATTTATAAACTGGCTTACCAGCAATTTTGGCGCCTTATTTAATATAATAAAGATCATTGTGATCTCAGTTGTTGACTCCGTTGAATGGATATTGATGTTTCCTCCATTTTATATCATTATCTTACTGGTTGCTTTCCTTGCATGGAAACGCACAGGTTTGGGAGTTACCATTTTTACGATTTTAGGATTATCTCTGATCTGGGCAATGGGATACTGGGGACAAACAATGGCAACGCTGGCACTTATTTTATCCGCTGCCTTTATCGCTTTGTTAATGGGAGTACCGATGGGAATATGGGCTGCTAAAAACCCGTTGGCCGGAAAAATCATGCGTCCAATTCTGGATTTAATGCAAACGATGCCAGCTTTCGTCTACCTGATCCCTGCAGTATTGTTCTTTGGATTAGGGAAAGTACCCGGAGCATTTGCGACAATTATATTCGCTATGCCACCTGCAGTTCGTTTAACTACATTAGGAATCAGTCAGGTACCTAAAGAGATCGTAGAAGCTACCCGTTCTTTTGGTGCTACGCCAAGACAGTTACTTTTTAAAGTGGAATTGCCTTTAGCCTTGCCAACCATATTGGCTGGTGTTAACCAGACGATCATGATGGCGCTTTCAATGGTAGTTATTTCAGCAATGATTGCTGCCGGAGGACTTGGTGAGGTTGTTTTAAAAGGAATTACGCAGTTGAAAATAGGATTAGGGTTTGAAGGCGGGATTGCAGTAGTAATTCTGGCAATTATCCTTGACCGTATTACGCAGTCATTCGGGACAACAAAGAAGAAAAAAAAAAACAGCATAGAAAATATTAAAACGAAAAATTAAATCTATTCAAATGAAGAAAGTAATTAGCGGATTATTAATAGCACTGACAGCAACGATGATGTATTCATGTAATGGCGGGGCAGGTAACAATAAAAAAGTAACTATAGCCTACGTAAACTGGGCAGAAGGAGTTGCAATGACTCAATTGTCAAAAGTATTACTTCAAAATGAAGGTTATACCGTTGAATTGAAAAATGCAGATGTTGCACCGGTTTTTGCAGCAGTTGCTGGTGGCGATGCAGATATTTTTATGGACGCATGGATGCCGGTTACACATAAAGAGTACATGGATAAATTTGGAGCAAGACTTGAAGTCCTGGGTACAAACTATGCAAATGCACGTATAGGTTTAGTAGTTCCTGATTATGTGAAAATTAACAGTATTGACGAATTGAATGCTAATGCATCTCTTTTTGAAGGTAAAATCATTGGAATTGATGCTGGTGCAGGAATTATGAATAAAGCAGAGGCTGCAATTAAAGATTACAAATTAAAGTACGAATTGCAATCTGCCAGTGAAGCTGCAATGCTTGCAATTTTAAAGAAAAGTATAGATGCTAAGAAACCGGTAGTGATTACTGGCTGGTCTCCGCATTATATATTCAGCAATTATAAGCTGAAATTTTTAAGTGACCCTAAAGGTGTTTTTGGAAAAGTTGAAACTTTACAAACTGTTGCAAACTGTTGCAAACAAAGATTTTGTAAAACTAAATCCACAGGTTAGTTCATTTTTTAGAAATTTTCAGTTAGATGATGATCAATTAGGCTCATTGATGGCTGTACTTAAAGGTACTGATGATGAAAAGGCAGCTATTGATAAATGGTTAGCTGATCATAACGAATTTGCTGTTCGTATGAGTTCTTTTTTGAAAAGTGATTCAGTAAAATAATAAGAGTAATATTAAACCGATTTTGAATCTTTTGAATTATTCTATTATAATCCAAAAGATTCAAGATTGGTTTTTCCAAAACGACATCCTAATGATGGGCTGGAAAGTATTTTAAGTCAAAAAACTAATATTTGATTGCTCCGGCATCAGGATTCCCACTAGAATTCAATGTCTTATTGAAAAAATCAACCCTCCGTTACTGACAATTGCTAATCCAGCAGCAATGCATGGGGAGGTACTGGATAAATCAAATGCAGTCGCTGTAGCTTTTCCGGTCCCATAGCTTCCTGGCTTAACGAATTGTGGCTGAAGAAGAGATATTGTTGCTGTGATAACAGCCGTTCCAGTTACTGGCAAGTATAACTGTATTAGGATAGATGCAATTGTTTAAAAACCGGGCATCGGTCGTCATGGCATTCTGAGAAAATTGAGCGACTGTTCCTGTGCTGTTAATGATGTTATTTGTAAATGAACCTGTAAACTTACTTTGGAAAATATAACTTACGTTATTGGTCAGGTAAAAAACGTTGTTATAAATTTGGTTTGAAGTATTTGTAGCGGTGAAGTTAAATAGCTTGCTGCCCCCCAGAACATCATTTGCGCTTATATTATATCTGACAATTATATTTTTTGCATTTGGCATGAACAGCATAAATCCCCGGTAATTGTCATGGGAATAGTTGTATTCGAAAATGTCACCATCAGTATTGATGTCAGCATCAAATGCCTGTCCGTCATTGTATCCGCCAACCAGGCCATATACTTCATTATTGGAGATTGTTGTCTGATAGCTATTGTAGGTCCAGGCACCGGCGTAGTTGGCAGCATTACTGATACAAGCATTTCTTATCGTATTATTGGTTATCATTGAACCTCCGGTCACACCATTTAAAACAATGCCATCCCCATAAATATTTTCGATTAAATTATGATCAAATACAACATGTGATGCCCTGACACTGCTTGATGTTCTGATTCCTTCTATCTGACAATTGGCAACGTGGCAATTTTGAACCAATACTTCATTTATCAATCCGTTGAAGATGATACCACCAGAGCCCTTGTTATAATTAGAATTTCCTACCCCTGTCGAATTTACATCATGTACATAACAGTTCTTAATATAGATGTGTGTATTAGCGGTAGTTGCCGGATTATTTACTTTAATTCCGGTAACTGAATAATGAAGGCCTGAGGTAATTGTATTTGTAATTTCGAGATTGTTAATTTCCCAGTAGGACTGATTACTAAGAGAAAGGGTTACAGAAGCATTGGTTAAACCCCCTCCGTTAATGACGGGGGCAGCGCCTTCCATATTGATCGATAACAATAGGGGCTTCCGCAGTTCCTGAGCCCAGTAGCTGAAGGTTGCCTGACCAGCTGCCCCCGGATTTAAATAAAAGTAAATCACCTGGTAAAAAAGTTTGTGTGTTTATTTTGCTGATTGTTTTCCAGGCAGTAGCGGGACTTGTGCCATTACTGTTATCATCGCCGAAGGGATCGACATAATAAGAAATTCCTGAAGCTCCGTTTGTTTTGGGGTGAATTGAGCTCTGATTGTCAGTGGTACCAGCATTTGAATTCTTTTTACACCCCGTAAATAGTAAAAATGCTAGTAATGAAGTGATTAATAGATTCTTCATTTTTTAATTGATTTAGGTTTATATTTTGTTTAAGTAAAAATATAACCAGGCCGTTGGCATGAGGGGGTAGGATTCTGATTAAATAGGGGGGATTTTAGACAAGAGCTTTTTGTTAGATTCGTAATCTTGATTTTTCAATATCAGTAAAGGCAGTTTTCCCTTAATCAAGAGAAAAAACTGCCTTTTTCATTGAACTTTATTCCAGTTCTTAATTTAAGCGTTCTTCATGATTAAGCATCTCTCAGCGTTTTCATATCAAGTTTATCCATTTTCAACATGGCTGCCATCACCCTTGATGCCTTGTCCGGATCATGATGTCGTAACAGTTTGCTCAAATCTGAAGGCACAATCTGCCATGATAAGCCAAACTTATCTTTAAGCCATCCACATCTTGATTTTTCTCCCCCTTCTGATAATTTCTCCCAGAATTCATCTATTTCTTCTTGTGTATGGCAGTTGACAAATAAAGAAATAGCAGGGGTAAAAGAGAACATAGGGCCGCCATTCATCCCCAGAAAATCTTGTCCGTCAAGATGAAAAGAAGCAGACATGACTTTTCCTTTTGTTGCCGGATCTTTTCCTCCCTGATAAGAGATGTTTTGAATAACAGAATTCTTAAAGATCGAGGTGTAAAAGTGAATCGCCTCCTCAAGATTGTCATTGAACCATAAAAATGGAGTTATCTTTTTCATATGGAATATATTTGGTGGTTAGTTGATTTTAGCTGATTAACCCCTACATTAGTTCCAGAGGTTTCTGTTTTTTTAAATATAATCAGAATTTGATTTAAAAAAAGGCATATCACAGACATTTAGAGGATAATCAATGAAACATGTTTTAATATTTTTAGCTTGTTCTGGTTTAGGAGCCAGCTTGTTTGCCCAGGAAAAGCCAATGAAAACTTCGGGAAATCCTATCTTTCAGGGATGGTACGCAGATCCGGAAGGGGCAGTTTTTGAGAATAAATTTTGGGTATACCCTACTTATTCTGCTAAATACGAAGACCAGGTATTTATGGATGCTTTTTCTTCCACGGATTTAGTGAAATGGGAGAAACACGAACATGTTATTGATACCGCTAATTTCAAATGGGCTAAAAAAGCTGTCTGGGCACCTTCTATAATCAAAAAGGATAATAAGTATTATCTTTTATTCGGAGCCAATGATGATATACAGAGCGATCAGGAAACAGGAGGGATAGGGATTGGAGTTTCAGATAAGCCCGAAGGCCCGTTCAAAGATTACCTGGGTAAACCACTTGTTGATAAATTTTATAATGGTGCGCAGCCAATAGATCAGTTTATATTTAAAGATAAAGACGGACAGTATTATTTGATATATGGGGGGTGGGGACACTGTAATATCGGAAAACTGAAAGCTGATTTTACAGGGTTTATTCCTTTCCAGGATGGAAAACTATTTAGAGAAATTACACCTCAAGGTTACGTAGAAGGTCCTTACATGTTTATTCGAAATGGTAAATATTACTTCATGTGGTCTGAAGGAGGGTGGACAGGACCTGACTATTCAGTAGCTTATGCCATAGCGGACACACCTATGGGCCCATTCAAAAGAATTGATAAAATCTTAAAGCAAGATGCTCAGGTGGCAACCGGAGCAGGTCACCATTCAGTAATCAAACATCCCGGAACCAATGATTACTATATTGTTTATCATAGAAGACCACTGGGAGAAACCGATGGAAATCATAGGGTTACCTGTATTGATCAGATGGAGTTTGATACAAATGGATTTATCAAACCGGTGCAGATAACCTTCGAAGGAGTGAAAGCAAATCCAATCAGGTAGTTTTCTAACCTGATCAGATAAATTTTATTCAATACTTATACTGAACACAAGCTTGTGAATTGTTACAATTCAGAGCCTGTAAAGCCGTTTTGTTCTTGCCTGGCCATATTATTTTATCATTTGTTTTGTTCAAATTTGCACGCTCTTTAAATGGTTTCTTATTTATTATGTATGGCATAACCGGATCAAAAGATAAAACGCAATAAGGTTTTAAATTATCTGTAAATGATAATTAGGACTGGTTTTTGTCAACAGTAATTACAAACACAAATGAACCGCTTTTTGAGATACCGTTTAATTAAAAAATTGCTTAAAATAGGTCACATCATTTAATTAAAAAGGGACCATGGTAATGAGAAAAAAAATAAACTATGTTGTACATCCCTTTAAAATGGGAATTATAAACTGATTTTAGCCAAGAATTAATATAATACGCTGCTATAGAATGAATGAATTAACCGGGCCGTCCAAACAAACTTTAAACTTATTAAGTGCTGTTACGGGAGCTGTTTATGTGCTGTTGAATAAATATCAGGCCTATCTGAACGATGTTGTAAAGATCGGACTGAGTTTTGACCAGGGCAGACAATCTGGAACCCAATTACCCTCTCTTGGATTTGAATATCCATTAGATAGTAAAATGATGTTCAGTGAATTGAGTGATAAAATTGCCGATAGTCTTGATACTTATTATACCGCTTCCAATGAAGATTTTTCTTTAATTATAGTCTGGAAAAGTGACGATCAGGCTAATGAATATAAAAGTACTATCCGCATAGAAAACGGAGATGTGATCTCTTCAGTTTTTACTTGCAAGGACACCGCTTTTTATGCTGTTAGTTTTAAAAATGCAATAGCTCATTTTATGAACGTATTGCAGCAGGTAGCAGAAAATCCGACCATTCGGATCTCAGATTTGACTTTTATGGATACTGCTGAGCTGAAACGTCTGGCAATTTTTAATACTGGTTTGATCGATAATGAAGTTGGAACGCCAGAATTATTACATTCTTTGTTTGAAAAAACTGCACAGATTTTTCCTCAAAACAGGGCTATATATGCCGCGGGCCGACAAGTTAATTATGAAGAATTAAACCAGGCG
Organism: Pedobacter sp. NJ-S-72; assembly: GCF_053890575.1. Taxonomy (NCBI): domain Bacteria; kingdom Pseudomonadati; phylum Bacteroidota; class Sphingobacteriia; order Sphingobacteriales; family Sphingobacteriaceae; genus Pedobacter; species Pedobacter sp. NJ-S-72. Next base: position 740,473 of record NZ_CM132681.1, read on the forward strand.
GCTAATCAGCTTGCTTCATTATTAATAGCCAAGGGGATACAAAAAGGTGATTTCGTTGGCATTTTATTAAAAAGGTCTCCGGAAGTTTATCTTTCGATGCTGGCTATACTTAAAGCCGGTGCAGCTTATGTACCTCTGGATATTGGCTATCCCGAAGACAGAGTGAGTTTTATCCTTGAAGATTGCGGAGCTAAATTCTTGTTAAGTGACCCGGCCTGTTCCGCTTCATTCAAACTCTCCAGTGAAATAATTACGTTGATGACAGTTCTTTTGCTATGCATCAAAATAATTCTGAAGCGCCATCGGTTTCTATTACCGTAGCTGATCCGGCTTATATGATTTATACCTCTGGTTCTACTGGCAGGCCAAAAGGAGTGATTATCTCTCATGGTGCAATTAGCAACCTGGTCAAAGGAGAGGATCGTTTATTTGAATTAGGGCCTAATGATAAAGTTGCGCAGGTTTTTTCTGTAGCATTTGACGCCTCTTTAGAAGAAATATGGCTTGCTTTTAGGTCAGGAGCTACTTTATTCCCTGTTTCGGAGGCTGTAATGCATTCCGGAGCCGATTTGAGTGAATTTATTGATACACATCAGCTGACTGTACTGTCTACAGTGCCTACAATGCTTTCGATGATGCAGGTACCTTTACCTTCATTACGTTTATTGATTCTTGGAGGAGAGAACTGTCCGCATGAATTACTTTTGCCCTGGCACCATAGTGGATTACGTATTGTCAATACATACGGGCCTACAGAAGCAACGGTAATTGCTACCTATGCTGATTTTGATCCGTTACATAAAATCACCATTGGGAAACCAGCAGTCAATTATTATACTTGTATAGTTGATGAACAGCTTTTGCCAGTACCTATAGGTGTACCAGGCGAACTCTGCATTGGCGGACCTGGTTTAGCAATCGGCTATTTACATCAGCCTGATTTAACCGCAGAGAAGTTTATACAACCAGCTTTCCCGCTTCCGGAAGGCACACCTCCCTGTTTGTACCGGAGCGGTGACCTTGCCCGCTTTAACGGAGATGGGAATATTGAATTTCTGGGACGTATTGATCTGCAGGTCAAATTAAGAGGTTATAGAATTGAGCTTTCTGAGATAGAATCGCAGTTATTGCAGATAGAAAGCATAAAAAATGCAGTAGTGACTGTCAAAGAAGATGAGCAGAAAGTACAGCGGCTTGTAGCTTACCTGATTCTTAAAGGGGAAAAGGATACTTTTAACGAAGAATCATGTAATGTATACAGCTTAAAGCAAGATTAGCACCTTATATGGTTCCTGCTGTATTTGTGATTATGGATGCTTTCCCATTGCTTGCCAGTGGTAAAGTAGACCGGAAACTCCTGCCTCAGCCTGTAAAAAAATATAAATCAGAAGGCCGTAAACTTGTTGCTGCACGTACACCGACAGAAGTAATGCTGGTGGAGGTGTGGAAGAAATACTTCGAGCCTCAGGAAGTTTCGGTGACGGATGATTTCTTTGATCTGGGCGGACATTCACTGGTCGCATCCATGATGGTCTCTGAATTAAGAAAAACAGGAGCTGCTGCGCAAATTTCTGTACAGGATATTTATACCTGCCGTACATTAGAGAAGCTGGCAGCAAAAATTAGTGATATTGCCGACGATAATGAGCATTTGCATAAAGAAAAAGCCAAACCAACTGTAAGATTAAAAGTATCAGCAGGTCTGAAAGCATTAACTTCTGTATTGCAATTAGTTAGTGTACTACTGGTCTTCTTTATGATCGGTTCTGCCGGATTAATGGGGCCGTTTATCATCAGGCATTTTGGCTCTTCTACCAATGTGTATGATCTGCTTGTTTATGGTGTAACTGGTTTCTCTGCTATATTTTTCTCTATCATTATCCTTTCAATATTAGCAAAATGGATATTGATTGGTAAATTCAAAGCGGGACGGTATCCACTTTGGGGTTGGTATTATCTGCGTTTCTGGATCGTAAAAAAACTAATTGACCTTAGTCCGATAGGTATTTTAAGCGGAACCCCATTTTTAAAATGGTATTTCAGCCTGATGGGTGCTAAAATTGGCAAACGCGTATTTCTTGGATCTGACAGGATCAGAGTATTTGATCTGGTTAGTATAGGTGATGGTGCAAGTATTTCAAAAGAATCAAATTTATTAGGTTATAAAATTGAAGACGGAGCCTTAGTTATTGGTAGCCTGATCATTGGTGAAAATTGTTTTGTGGGTACACGTGCAGTCATCTCCTGTGGTGCTGTGAGAGAGAACGGATCGGCGATTGGCGAACTGTCTCAGCTACAGCCGGACACGACAATTCCTGCTGGTGCATATTGGAAAGGAACCCCCGCAGTGCATATCGGGTCTAATAAAGCAACTGAAACCATGCAGTTTTCGGGGCAGAATAAACCCATGAATTTCGCGCTATATTTGTCCCTGCTGATTGTTACCCTTGGTTTTGTATTCATTTTTCCATTCGGATTGAGCATCCCATTTATAGTGATCTATTATGAAGTGATTTTGTCGTTTGGGCTGGGCTGGGCGATAGTACTTTCCGTACCAATTTCCGGTATGTATATTATCATTTACTGTGCATCGGTAGCACTATTCAAATGGTTGATCATTGGGAAGTTAAAAGAAGAGCCTTTTAGTGTTTACAGTTTCAAATATATTCGGAAATGGGCGGTTGATTCGTTAATGAATATGAGTTTAACTTATTTCAGATCCGTTTATGCAACGATTTACCTGTCTTCATGGTTAAGGTGATGGGGACGCGAATTGGTAAAGCGACAGAAATATCTACTGTAAATCAGATTACAACAGACCTTGTTAAAATAGGTGCAGGAAGCTTTCTTGCAGATTCAGTAAGTTTAGGATCACCCGAAGTACACCAGGGAACTATGTACCTGCGCCGTATTACTATTGGTAATAAAACTTTTATTGGAAACAGTGCTGTAATTTCCTCAGGGGATACGATCGGAAGTAACTGTCTGATCGGTGTATTATCTACGCCACCAGCCAATATTGAACGTAAATATATCAATGATTCTTCGTGGCTGGGTGCACCACCAATGTATTTACCTAAAAGACAGGAAAGTGTGAAATTTTCTGATGATCTGACCTTCAGGCCAACTAATAAATTATACATTCAACGTGGTATCATTGAGCTTTTTAAGATCACTTTACCCTATGCAATTACTTCGATTATCCTGATGTTATTTTATCACTTAATTGATAACTATTATGATCATATGGGAAGACATTAGTGTACACACTTTGTCTGGCCCCATTTTTACTGGTGGCCTTAATTGGAGTTTCTGCCTTAATTACTGTTTTGTTTAAAAAAGTACTGATTGGTACTTATGAACCCGCGAACAAACCTTTATGGAGCATGTTTGTCTGGAAAAATGAACTGGTTAATTCTTTATGTGAAAATATGGTCTATCCTTTATTGGTCAATACCTTACTGGGAACACCATTTGCACCTGTGTTTTTTAGAATGATGGGTTGTGATATAGGGAAAGACGTTTATATGGATACCAGTGAAATCACAGAATTTGACCTGGTACATATTGGCGATCATGTAGCGATCAATCACATGTGTACCATACAAACACACCTTTTTGAAGACCGCGTGATGAAAATGGCTCATTTACATATTGGCGATAACTGTAATATTGGTGCGATGAGTGTCGTTTTATATGATTCTACTATCGAAGAAGGAGCAACTTTACAGGCATTATCATTAGTCATGAAAGGAGAGACTATTCCTAAACATACACAATGGGCGGGGTCACCAGCTAAATTTGTGAAATAAGCGCATATTGCTAGATTTGTTTCTTTAAGTATGGCCTGATGATGACAAACCTAAAATGCAATTTCGCCCTGATTTTTTTACTGTTTATTGCTAACCTGGCGATTGCCCAGAACAAGATTCTTGTTTTTCAATCCGACTTTGGCCTGAAAGACGGTGCTGTATCCGCTATGAAAGGAGTTGCGATTGGTGTTTCACCAGATCTTAAAATATTTGATCTTACCCACGAAATCCCTGCGTATAATATTTGGGAGGCAGCATACCGTTTGGTTCAAACAGTCCCTTATTATCCTGCGGGCACCGTATTTGTTTCCGTAGTAGACCCTGGAGTTGGAACAGCCAGGAAGTCTGTGGTGCTTAAAACCAAAACCGGGCAGTTTATTGTCACACCTGATAATGGTACACTGACTTTAGTTGCCCAGTCATTAGGAATTGAAGCATTACGGGAAATTAACGAAGTGAAAAACAGGCGTAAAGATTCTGAGAAATCATATACCTTCCACGGACGCGATGTTTATGCTTATACTGGTGCTAAATTGGCTTCTGGTGTTATTACTTACGATCAGGTTGGTGCTGAATTGCCAAAACAAGTAGTTGAAATACCTTATCAGAAAGCGACGCTTGAAAATGGAGTCCTTAAAGGTAGTATCTCCATTCTGGATGTTCAATATGGGAATATCTGGACTGATATCAGTGGTGATCTTGTTAAACAACTGAGCCCTGTATATGGTGATGTGCTACAGGTGAAGATCTTCCATAAAGGAAAAAAAGTCTATGAAGGAAACGCTCCATACAGTCAAACCTTTGGTGCTGTTGCTGTAGGTAAACCCCTAAGTTATCTGAACAGCCTGTTACAATTATCATTCGCTTTAAATCAGGCTAACTTTGCCGAAGTTTATCATATTGCCAGCGGTAATGAGTGGAGCGTAGAAGTGACTGTGAAAAAAAAGGCAGATAGGATAAGAACCATAATACATTCATTTTTTTTTTTTGTTTTGTTTGAATTGTGTAATATTATTTAGGTGCGTATTTGATGTTTTTATTTGTTTTGATGCTTTTGGTGCTGTTTAGGCTGTACGTTAATTCTATCATCATTGAATTGTGTAATCATTTATTTGATTAGTGTAATTGACAAAGCTACTAAAGCTTTAATTTTGTAGCATTATGATAATGATTACCTCCAAATCAAAAGCTATAAAAGATAAACATCAGGGAATAGCCACCCTGCTTGCTTTTGCATTACTCCCGCTCTCTGGCTTTGCAACTGATATTTATATTCCTTCATTGCCGACAATGGCAGGGGAGATGAATGTAAGCAGTATCCAGGTGCAATTAACATTAAGTATTTTTCTAATCAGTTATGGTGTTTCTCAATTATTTATAGGGAGTGTCCTGGATAGTTTTGGGAGATACAAAATCTCTTTGGTTTCACTGGTTATTTTTGCACTGGCAGTTTTGTCATTGCAAAAAAAGTCATAACATTTACTTGATTTATCTGATGCGTGTTATTCACGGGCTCACCGTAGGTGCAATTATAGTTGCCAAGCGTGCTTATTTTGTAGATGTCTTTTCTGGTGACCAGTTGAAACATTACCTAAGTCTTTTTTCTATTATCTGGTCTACAGGTCCAATTGTCGCTCCTTTTATTGGCGGATACCTGCAAGCTGCCTTCGGCTGGGAGTCTAATTTTTACTTTTTAGGCGGATTTGCAATGGTGCTGCTTTTGCTTGAATTAATTTATAGTGGAGAAACGCTCGTACATTTTACAGAGTTCCGTTTCCGCAAAATTGTAGATATCTATACGACTATGATCAAAACAGCAAGTTTTTCACTCGGGATTGTGATGCTTGGTTTGGCTTATTGTATGGTGATGATCTATAATATGACCGGCCCTTTTATCATTGAACATCATTTACATTTATCGCCTATTGTTGCTGGTTACAGCTCCCTGTTTTGGGTTTTGCATGGATGGTCGGTGGATTTATTGGTAAGGCAACTATTAATAAACCATTTTTCAGGAGACTGGTAATCAATGTAGGGTTACAGGTTGTGTTTGTAGCCGCGATGATTATTAGCCTGAATTTTATCACGAACTTATATTCCATGATCTTCTTTGCTTTTATAATCCATGTAGGAGCTGGTTATACTTTTAACAATTACTTTACTTTTTGTCTGGGTAAGTTTCCGAAAAATGCAGGTATTGCTGGCGGACTTACTGGCGGGATTACTTATGTGATTGTTTTTTTTTTAAGTTATGCAATTGCTAATATAGTTCCTGCAAAAGATGAAAGAAACCTGAGCTATAGTTATTTGATACTTATAGTTTTATCAGTAGTGATTATGTTTATCATCTTTAATATGAATAAAAAAGCTGTACCTGAGCCGGCCAGGCAGGCAGTTTAATAGACAAAGAAAGAATTAGCAAACAAAGATTAAACGGGATGATCAAAGGTCAAACACTGATTATCCCGTTTTTAACCGCATAAATTACCAGTCCTGCGATCTTTTTTGAACCTATTTTCTCGAATAATTTTGTTCGGTAGCCTTCCACAGTCCGGACACTTAAAAACAGCTTTTCGGCAATCTCAATATTGGTGCTTTCCTCGCATATCAATTTCAGAATATCAATTTCCCGGTCGTTCAACATAGCTTCGTGACTGCCGATTGTAGCTGGATGGTGAACCAGCAGCTCTTTGATTAAAGTAACAGATAAGTGTTTATTAAAATAGAAACCCTTATCGCATACGTCATTAATGGCATGTATAACTTCTTCTGGTTCAGAATCTTTGAGTAGATAACCATTTGCACCAGCCTTCATTACGTTGATAATACATTGATCGTCATCATGTGCAGATAGCATCAGTATCTTGACCCGGTCAAAGTTTGCCCTCATTTGACTAATTATCTTTAATACTTCCATATCAGGCAGTTTAATGTCCATTAAGATGACATCGGGGTTTTTATGGACAACTGGTTAATGATTCCAATACCGTTCCCCGTTTCTAAAACCAGGTCAAACTCTTTAAAATCTTCCAGTATTGCTATTAATCCTTTTCTAAAGATCTTGTTTTCGTCAGCGATTGCAATTTTTAAAGGTGCCATGAGAGAGAGGGATAATCATAAATCAATACAAACCCGAATAATAAATATAATCTAATTCTTAGAAAGTATCAAATTTTTGCAGGTCTAAATGACTTGTGTTTTGCAGCCTGAATTATACAGCAGAAACATTGAATTTTATTTATGCAGTCTTTTTAGCGTAAAATCACTTATTGCTACCGTAGTACTACTCATCTTGAAATCCGTATTTGAACGCTCCGGAATCCGTATTGGCTACCTTGAGATACAACATTTAAAAATTGAATTTTATAAAGCAATTTGTGTGGCCTTATTGAAATCCGGATGATAAAATTGTTTATCATCCGGATTTCAATAAGGCCTAAGAGTTCTTGCTCGAAAGGTTAATTATGGGTTGATGGCACCAAGCCGTTGAAAAAACAAAAAGCTCCGATGAAACATGATGAATTTGAATCAAAAAATAAGTCAGATAAACAATTCCTGAATACCGAAGGTGGGAAAACGAAATCCAATGCGATAGAGATACCATCAATTAATCTGCCCAAAGGAGGCGGGGCAATTAAAGGTATAGATGAAAAATTCTCTGTTAATGCATTAAATGGTACTGCCTCCTTTTCAATTCCGATTCCTTTCTCCAATGCGAGAGGTAACTCACCTTCATTAAATTTAACTTATAGTTCCGGCTCAGGTAACGGAGTCTTTGGACTGGGTTGGAATATCAATCTTCCGTCTATCAAGCGGAAGACAGATAAAAAATTACCTCAATACTACGACGCCATTGATTCAGATATTTTTCTTTTCTCTGAGGCAGAAGATCTGGTCCCTGCTTTTAAAAAAGATCTGAGCGGCGATTTTATGAAAGATCCGGCAGAAATATATATCATTAACGAAAAAGACTCAGCAGATCATTTATTCACTATACGTTACTATCTGCCCAGAATAGAAGGTCTTTTTGCACGTATAGAACGCTGGTCGGCCAAAACCGGTCCGGAAATTAAATGGCGGATTACTACCAAAACAAATGTGACGACCCTATTTGGCTGGAGCAGTAACTCAAGAATTACAGATCCCGGAGATGAAAACAAGATTTACGAATGGCGGCCGGAATTTATATTTGATGATAAGGGGAATTGTACACAATATCGTTAAAAAAAAAGAAGATGAACTGGGCTTTGATCATCAATTGATTAATCATACCAACCGTTTTAAAAACGGAAAAATAACCTATACCAATTTATATCTTGAAAAGGTGTTGTATGGAAATAAAACACCTTATAAAAACTTCGCAGATCCATTTCCTCCTGAAACAGACTATAGCTTTCAAACTGTTTTAGATTATGGAGAATATGATCAAAATGCACCTTTTGATAGTGTTAATAATAACTGGGGCTTCCGGACTGATGCCTTTTCAGTTTGTAAAGCGGGTTTTGAAATCAGAACTACCAGGCTTTGCCGCAGAGTACTCCTGTTCCATTATTTTGAAGAATTAAAAGATATCATCTCCGGAAATAAAACCCTGGTCAAATCTTTGAATTTCAATTACGATACCATTTCTGGACAGGACTTTACCTTTTTAAAGACGATAACTGCCTTCGGTTATATCAAACAAGCGGATGGGACTTATACCAGTCAGAACCTTCCGCCAATGGAGTTTATCTATCAGAAACATGATTGGAATAAAGAAGTGAAAAACCTCTCCGCCGAAGCACTGGTCAATGCACCTTCGGGGCTTGATGAACAGTTATACCAGTTCACAGATTTACTTAATGAAGGATTATCTGGTATGCTGACCGAGCAGGGGAATAGCTGGTATTATAAACGAAATCTGGGAAATGGAAATTTTGAGCATGCGCGTCTTGTTGCTCCTAAGCCGTCATTAATGGATGGATTAAATAATCAATTACAGCTGTCAGACCTCGATGCTGATGGAAGCAGGCAGGTTGTTAATTACCACCATGAGCCAAGAGGTTATTTTGAACTCAGCGATGAGCAGGAGTGGCAGCCATTCCGTTATTTCCAGACTTTGCCTAATGTAGATCTGAAAGATCCGAATACCAGGATGGTGGACTTAAACGGCGATGGAAAACCCGATATACTGATTACCGAAGAACAGGTTTTTACCTGGTACGAATCCTCTGGAAGAGAAGGATTTAACAGTATTCATAAAGTTTTTAAAGCATTTGATGAAGAAAGCGGGCCTCACATCCTGTTTTCAGAAGCTGAGCAAACTATTTTTCTGGCTGATATGCAGGGCGATGGAATGACCGCTCTTGTTCGTATCCGAAACGGAGAGGTCTGCTACTGGCCTAATTTGGGTTATGGAAAGTTCGGCGCAAAAATAAGTATGGCAAATGCACCTGTTTTTGATTACCCTACCCTGATGTTTAATCCTGCGTTGATCAAATTGACAGACATAGATGGATCTGGTACAACCGATATAATTTACCTGGGCAAAAACAAGTTTTCATGCTGGCTAAACCTAAGCGGAAATAGCTTCAGTGCTGATCCGGTTAGTATAGACCCTTTTCCAGAAATTACTACGGCTGCTAAAGTCACAGCCACAGATTTAATGGGCAATGGGGTAGCCTGTATCGTCTGGTCAGGCGGGCTGGCTAAGAATGCAGGGGCGCAATTGAAATATATCGATCTGATGAACAGCAAGAAACCTCATCTGATGATCGGTTATAAGAATAACCTGGGCAAGGAAGTGTCGCTGGAATATACGCCCTCTACAAAATTCTATCTGGAAGATAAACTAGCCGGCCGGCCGTGGGTAACTAAATTACATTTTCCTGTTCACTGTATGTCCAAAACTGAAACCCGGGATTTAATCTCGGGCTTTAGGCTGGTGAGCAGTTATAAATATCACCACGGTTATTTTTGATCATACAGAAAAAGAATTCAGAGGTTTTGGCAGGGTCGAACAAATTGATACAGAACAATTTGATGACTGGGTGAAAGGAGGTTCCAGCAATGTGACGGCCCAGGATCTGCATCAGGACCCTGTGAAGACAAATTCATGGAGCCATACCGGGGCATTTACTGGTCGTGGGAGTATGCTCAATTCTTTTGCACATGAATACTGGTACGAAGAGATGAACCGCCAGGGATATGCTGTTTCACAGCAAGAGCGGACATTACCTGATGCACAGGTAACGTTAGCTCCAAATCTTGATATCTCGATCCTCCAGCATTTAAGTGCCGGAGAATGGCAGCAAGCCGCCAGAGCTTGTAAAGGACTTGCTTTACGTGCTGAAGTTTTTGCGCTGGATGCACCCGCTACAGGGGCAACGGCCGATGAACTTAAAAAACAATTGATACCCTATACAGTTAGCACCCATAATTGTACAGTTGAATTAATACAACCAAAAGGGCAGAATCCTTATGCCGTATTTATCGCCAAAGAAAGCGAGGGGATTACCTATAATTATGAACGGGAACCATCAGATCCAAGGATATTACATAAACTGAGTTTGACGTTTGATGAATATGCAAACGTACTGGATTCTGCTTCGGTAGTTTACCCAAGGATTATAGCGGATGTAACATTGCCTGCCGATATACAACAGATCCAGCAGCAGCCTGTTATCACCTATTTAGCAAATAAGTTCACTAATGATGTCATTACAGCAACCGACTATCGGTTGAGGTTACCTTCACAGGCCACAACCTACGAACTTAAAGGAGTAACAAAAACAGACTTTTACTATCAGCCAGAAAATTTCGCAGACGTATTAAGTACCGCAGTTGAAGCTGCCTATCATCAGATAGATGCAAATCCGGCTCCCGGAACCACGCAGAAAAGACTGATTGAGCAAATCAGGACAGTTTATAGAAGTAATAACCTGACTGCTCCGCTAACACTTCATTTACTGGATTCAAAGGGCTATCTTTTGAAAACTATCAATTGGCTTATACACCTGCACTGGTTACTGATCTGTTTGGGGTCAGGGTAGATGCTGCCTTATTACTGGAAGGTAAATTCTGTCACAGTGAAGGAGATGCGAACTGGTGGATCAGATCAGGGACTTCGCAATATCTGGAAGGTGCTGAAACCATTGCTGCGGCTCAAAGCCGGTTTTATATGCCAGTTTCCTTTACTGACCCTTATAGTGCAAAAACCAAAGTGAAATATGATAGTAATTATGTCTTATTTATTGAGGAAACAGAGGATGCAATTGGTAATAAAGCATCAATTGATCAATTCAATTACAGGACACTCACCCCCAGGAGATTAAAAGATGTAAATGATAACATTTCTGAGGTTGTAAGTGACGAACTGGGTTTTGTAAAAGCAGTAGCACTTTATGGAAAAGGCACAGAGGCTGATGACCTGACTGGTCTGACAGAATTTACTACAGCAGCTGAAAACATCTGAAAAAATGGGCTTATTTTAATGCAGCGGATTCTGTTCAGTTAACGCAAAAGGCCAAAGATTTACTCCACCATGCAACTACCCGCTATTTACTGGATTTTCATAGTTATGTTACTACAGGAAAACCCGCAGTAACAGCTGCAATATCCAGGGAAGAACATTATCAGAAAAATAACAACTCGCCAGTTCAGCTTAGTTTTGAATATACGAATGGATTAGGGCAGGTCGTGAAAAAAAAAAACACAGGCAGAGCCCGGTCTTGCTAAAAAAGTGGTCGTCAATCCAGATAATTCTTACACGGTAACTGCTATTGACACCGGAACTTTAATCCCGAAACAATTACGATGGATAGGAAATGGCAGGACTGTATTAAATAATAAAGGGAATGCTGTCAAACAATATGAACCCTACTTCTCTGTCAGTTTTCAGTATGAAGATTTAAAGGAACTCGTTGAAACGGGCGTAACTTCTGTACTTTATTATGATGCTCCGGGCAGGATTATGAAAACTAAATGCCCGATGAAAGCTATACTAAAGTAGAATATACTTCCTGGAAACATATCGCATTTGACCAGAATGATACTTTGCTGGATTCACCATGGTACCTGAACCGTCATAACGGATTGATTAATGCTCAGCTAATCGCCCAGGGCAAAGATCCTGTAGTAGAAAAACAAGTTGCAGATAAGGCAGTCAAACATGCAGGCACACCGACGGTTCAGCATTTCGATACCATGGGCAGACCGGTTTTGTCCATAGAACACAAAAAAATCCAGTGACTGCCGCTGATGAGTTTACAGAAACCCGGGCAATATTAGATGCCGAAGGTAATCAGCGTGGGGTAGTCGATGGCCGGAATAATCTGCTCATGCAGTATAAATATAATATGCTGGGCAATATGATTTACCAGGACAGTACTGATGCAGGCAAGCGGTGGCTGGTTCAGGATATTATGGGTAAACCACTAAGAACCTGGGATGAGCGAAACCATGAGTTCCAGTACTTCTATGATATATTTTACACCGGTCAACTTATAGTAAGGTATTAGGGGGGGACGGAGCTGTCGCGCTTGACCATATTTTTGAACGTTTGTTTTATGGAGATACAGTCCTTAACGCAAAAGTTAAAAATCTTAAAGGGCAAATAATCAGGCATTATGATACTGGCGGATTAATAGATACTCCAGCTTATGATTTTAAAGGGAAGCCGGTATCAACAACCAAAACCCTGTTCAAATATTACAAGGAGGTGGCTAACTGGATAGATGGAAACCTGGTTTCTAACCTCGAAACGGATAGTTATACTTTCACCACAGCGCTGGATGCACTAGGCAGAATTTCGAAACAAACTGCTCCCGACGGAAGTGTCATTACGCCATCTTATAATGAAGCAGGATTGTTAAATGCAGAAACTGTAGCGCATGCAGACCCGGCGGTTACAACAACCTATATCAAGGATATAGATTATAATGAGAAGGGGCAGCGGAACAAAATTATTTATGGAAATGATGTGATTACCCGTTTCTATTATGATCAGGAAACCTTCCGCCTCAATCGTCTGGAAAGTAAAAGACTCAGTAATGATCCTCTGCAAGACTGGTATTATAGTTATGATCCGGTAGGCAATGTTACTTTTATCAATGATAAAAATATCCCTGTTGTTTTCTTTAATAATGCAAAGGTAACCGGGATTTCAGAATACACATATGATGCTTTGTATCGTCTGGCAGAAGCTAAGGGGAGGGAAAATGATGCTGCACTGATTTATACGAATCAGGATAACTGGAATGATACAGCTTTTATGCAGACTGCTAATCCTGGAGATCCGATGGCCGTACGTAACTATACACAAAGTTATCAATATGACAAGGTGGGGAATGTTCAGCAGGTACAGCATGCAGCTACCGGGAATAACTGGAAACGGACTTATCAATATGGAGCCGGCAATAACCGGCTGAATAGTACAAAAACAGGAGTGAATACCTATTCGTATACGCATCATGCTAAACATGGCTATATCCTGCAAATGCCTCATCTGGAAGATATGGGATGGGATTTCAAAGAAGAACTGGTTAAAACCATCCGGCAGAAAAAATTAGATGGAGGCACGGCCGAAACTACTTATTATCAATATGACGGGCAGGGGCAGCGCATCCGGAAACTGACAGAAAATGAGGCTGATGAAGGGAAAATAACAACTGTCAAAGAAGAGCGGATTTACATCTCCGGATATGAATTGTACCGGAAGGTTACCGGTACAGATGCTGGTCTGGAGCGCAGAAGTTTAAGCCTGATAGATCAGGGGAACCGCTTTGTTATGGTAGAAACCCGTAATGCAGTAGATGATGGTACCGAAAAACACCTGGTTCGTTATCAATTACATAACCATACGGGTTCTGCAAGTATGGAGCTGGATGCTACTGCACAGGTGATCAGCTACGAAGAATATCATCCTTTTGGTACCACAGCTTATCAAGCCAGAAATGCCAGTATCAAAGCCGCAGCGAAACGTTATCGTTATACAGGAATGGAGCGGGATGAAGAAAGCGGACTTTCTTATCATAGTTCACGTTACTACCTGCCCTGGCTGGGCCGTTGGCTCAATGTGGATGCTGCAGGGCTCAAAGACGGGGTAAATTTATATGCCTATACAAGAAATAACCCGATCAGGTATAATGATCAGACGGGAACTCAGTCTGACCCTCCGCAAATGTCTTTCTGGGAAAGCCGGGTTTATCATACTGAGGTTACAGCGACCTATAGCGGCAGGGGGATTTCTCCCGAACTCAGGGCTACCATGACCGGGGTATACCGGATCTGGACTTCTGATTATACCAGTGATGTGGATGTAGGGCATATGGGTAAACCTTTTGTTTTATTGACAGCGGGAGAAAGGTCTCCTGTCGGGCCTCAGTTAGCTGGGCCTAACAGAAGTGACGGAGGTGGGGCAGTACGGGCGATGGCAGGTACAGTAAGGGCCGCTGGTGGTTATACCAGAACTGATGGGCTTGATATGACCCCCGCTGGTGTAGCCTCAAAAGGAGTAAGATATCCGACAATTGCTTTACCGCCAGCTTTAAGAGATCCAAGACTTCCGATAATTGGAAGGGCGACACAGCACCACCCGCAGCTCCGCCACCACTCATTACCTTATCGCCAGCTTCGGGAACAGGGACACCGGTAACACCTGTAGCAGCACCTGCGCCAATGCAGCAAATGCCTCTGGATTTTGATGCGCCACCAAGAGCGGCTGCACCACCACCAGTAGCGCCGCCACGTCCTGCAGCGCCGCTTGCACCGCCAAGACCACCTGCTGCGCCAAGGCCTGCTGCTCCGGCAGCGAGACCATCGGGAGGCGGAGGTGGCAGTGGAAGAAGCGTCCCAATGGGAGGCGGAGGCACAGGAGCCAGTATTGTAGGTGCAGTAGGAAGAGCCGTTCCATTTGTTGCAGAAGCAGAAGTTGTACTGACCGGGGCAGCCGGAGCATCACTGATGACTGCTACCACAGCACCATTAGCGGCACCGTTGCTTGCTGCCGCAGAGGCTTTACCAGTAGTTGCTGGTTGGGTTGCAGTAATTGGTGCCGGAACCGGGCATATCGTCCGCGCCGTAGCTAATGAGGCAGGCGCAAGCAGGAGTACGGCTGATGGTTTAGGTTTAGGAGCTGCAGTGCTGACAGGTGCAGCTATTGGTTCTGTAATCCCGGGAGTAGGAACTGCAGTTGGAGCCGGAGTAGGGGCATTAGTAGCAGGAGGACTTTATTTATGGTCACTTTTAAAATAAACAACGATTAAACATAAAACCTAAAGATATTCATCATGGCAATTTTAAATCAGGCAATTAATATTGTATTTGGTAAAAAAATAAGTAACCAGTCTAATCAGTCCTTACCCAATCTGTTGGTACAAGCTTATGACCGTGATATGCGTTCTGAAGAGCTTTTGGGCGAATGTATTACAGCACAGGACGGCAGTTATAAAATTAGCTGGAAACATGAGCAACTGAGTGGGCGGGGCAGAAAAGAAGCTGATTTATCCATGAAAGTATTGAGCAGGGAGAAAAAGACTGTGCTGTTTGCTTCTGCTATTATTGACACCAGGTTTAATGCCTCTCCATCCGAAGAGATCAATATAGTCATCAAAGGTGCGGTCCGGCCCGAAATTATAGAATATGATTTTCTATATAAAGAGGTTAGTTTTCTGGCAGATAAAGTTAAACCGGCAGATTTACAGGAGAATTCAACTAACCAGGATATCTCCTTTCTTTCCAGAGAAATGAGTGTCCCCCGGCAGAGAAAATTGTACATCTTGCCGTGGCTCAGCGTCTTCAGAACTTATCAAAAATAGAAGCACCTTTCTTTTACGCCCTGCTTCGTAAGAATACCTTATTGAAAAATGATTTAATCAATACTTTCCAGGTGCGTGTATCGGTAGATCTCAATACAGAGATTCTGCCTTTGCTGTATGATGCTGCTTTATGTGATCCTAAAACTATCAAACAAGATTTAGAGAGACGCTGTAAAGAAAAATTAGTTGCCGAAAAAACGCTGAAAGAGCTGAACAGATATCTGGAAATCCTTCAGCAATATAAAACAAAGGCCGAAGATTATTATCAAAAAGAATATGCTGCGAAGGTGTTTCTGCTGCTGAAAAGTTATGTGCTGGACAGCCGTTTGTCTGATATAGGACAGATCTTTAAAAATAACAGGAACAATCTTGATGGTTTGGTTAATGAACTCACTGACAAGAGTTTTTTCGAAAGTGGTCATCATCAGATTGATGCTAAAACTGCGGTTAGACTGGCCGAACTGCTGGGTTTTAATATAGATTTGATTGACAGGGTAAAAAAAAAAACAGAAAATATCAAGACCGCAGAAGAAGTTAAAAACTTAGCGGCTCTAAATAAAGCAGACTGGCGCACAATTCTGGCTAAACAGCCGGGGGTTAAAGATCAGGGAGCAGAAAAGGAGATGCTCGATATCCAGGCTTCGGCAATGGCCAGAAAATTCGAAAAGGAATATCCTTCAGTAGCTAGCTTTTGCTGCACAAGTAGAGCGGGAAGCAAAAACACCTTATCAAAACGAGACGAAAATTAAAGAGTTTTTTAAAGCTCAGACCAGTTTCGACTTACAGCATTCCAATATAGACCAGTTCTTTAAGAAACAGAAAATGGCGGATGAGAAAAACAATCCGCTCCGTGATGAGTTAAAAGCGGTACAGCGCGTTTTTAAGCTCGTACCGCATTATAGTAAAACGAATGGGTTAATAGCGCAAAATATCCATTCCGCACAAAGTATTGCTTTGGCTGGTAAATCCCGTTTTGTGAATGATATCGCCCCTAAAGCAGGAATCGATCCCATAGAGGCAAAAGCAATTTTTAACCGTGCAGAAACAGTGAATATTGCTGCCAAATTAATGGCTGGTGAACTCCATGATGCGATGAGCGCTATGGATATTCCGGCTATGGAAATGAAATCGCTGAGTTTAAAAATAGAAGCTGTCAGCAAAGATTTTCCGAATCTGAAATCGTTTTTTATACGACAGATGTTTGTACCTGTGATCAGTGCAGGTCAGTATATAGCCCCGCGGCTTATCTGGTAGAGATTTTGCAGTTTTTACAGAACCGCAGGGTAACTGATCTGACTTTGCCCCCTGCAAATTTATCTGCTAAAGAGGTGTTGTTTGAGCGTCGTCCTGATCTGGGAGATATCGATCTGGGTTGTGAAAATGCGATGACACCTATTCCTTATATTGATTTGGTTTGTGAGTTATTGGAAGAAGCGATTGCCCCTGATCCTGGAATTTCTTATACCGGGGTTCTTTCAGATGGCCCGAACCCGCTTAAAGGAAAGATTTCAGCTTCACTTCTCCATACACTTTTGGCCGCTAAAACATCGTTCACCGATCCGGTAACCCTGGTGGTTACGGATATCCCTTGTAATTTCCCGGTTACAGATCAGACGCTTATTTTCAGAACAGAAGGGACTATTCCGGGGCAGCCATTTTATCTGCGTGATCAAAAGATAGTTTAAAAGCAGTGCCAATAGGAGGAAACAAGTATCAGATTAACAGGTTACGCCAAACGCTTTCTTCTGCCGAGGAATTAGCCTCTTCTCCAGCTTATGTCAATGTAAACGCTTACAAGATATTACAAACCAGCTTTTATGCTTTTAAACTTCCCTTTGATCTGAACTTGAGTTCAGCAAAGGCTTATTTCTCCAGATTTGATATTGACCGGTCAGAATTGATGAAAGCTTTTCAAAGTGCAGCCATTCCTTCTGACTTAGCAATTGCAACTGAAAAACTGGGTTTAACTGATGCAGAGAAAGATTTAGTGATCACTGCTGCTTCCGGTAAACAAAAAGCTTACTGGAATACAACCTCGGCAAACGCTTCTTCTGAAGTAGGTAATGTGGATGTATTCCTGACTAAAACCGGGCTGAGTTTTAAGGATCTGACAGTATTGCTGACTTTGAAATTCATTGATCCGGATCAAAAATTGTTTGTTAAAAACCTTGATCTGACCTGTGATACTACTACACAAAAGCTCATTAATAACCTGGATGATGTCGCTTTAGACCGTATCCATCGCTTTTTAAGGTTGCAGAAAAAAACGGGGCTGAAATTTGAGTTATTAGATGAAGTCATTTCTCAGCCGAACCTTGGCGCGGGCGATCTTCAGGAAGCGATCTTAAAGCTGGCTGATTTACAACGTATTTCAGTATTAAGTGGTCTTAAGGTGGAAGAATTAACAGGTTTCTTCGGGGGGATCCCTTATGAAATACGTACTGAAGAAAGCCCGCTGCCATTGTTTCACCAGGTTTTTCTGAATAAATCAAAAAATGGTTTCGTAGATGATCATTTATTAGAGGATACTATTGGTGGTGCTGTTTTACTATCAGTATACAGGGATAGCTTATCAGTTTGTCTGCAATTATCAGGTGATGATTTTGATCAGCTGAGTACACTTGCACCAGATGGTAAACTAAATTTTAAAAACCTGAGTGTTTTGTATGCGGTATCCAGGATGATGAAAAAAAATAGGCTTAAAACGTACTGATTTTCAAGTAGTCAATGAACTGGCGGGTTTGAGTTATGCTACAGATCCCGGTATTTTGCTGCAATTTATAAAACAGGCCATTGCTTTTCGGTCCTATCCTCAAAAGCCTGCTGATCTGCTGTTTATGCTGAAACATGAAGCGACAGATCTGGTAAACCGGGAGCTCAAAGAAGACCGGATTATCGAAGTGCTGACGCAGTTACAAAAGGATTTGAAAAAGGTGCTTACTGATAACCAATCGCTTTATAATGATGGTTTAGAAACAGATGAACAGCGCGAAGCTTTGCAAAACCAGTTAGCAAAGCTGGCCAATGTAGAACCTGACACAGTTAAAACACTGATGGGGTTTCTGGATGCAACATGGGTTACACCAGCTGCGGCCAAAACATTTGCAGATGATCATCTGGCCTATCTTGATAAAACTACGGATACCAAAAGAGAAGGTTTTGATACAACGAATATCAAAGCTAAGATAGACGATCTGGCAGCAGCCACTCCGGTGACTTTTGCAACTGTTCAGAAAACACTGTTAAAGTCTTTTTTTGATACTATATCCGTATATTTTATTGCTGACGGGAAGACAACTACTTTGGTGCAATGCCTGATGCAGACTTTCAAAGCCCCGGACGATCTGGCTAATGTGATCCTGAAATACGCCTTGTTAAGACAGCCTGCACCCGGCACTGCGGTTATTAAAGACTTACTATCATCGGATACTTTTATCAACCTGATCGCACCAATTACCAGTCTGAACTGTGTACCTCAGTTTTCAGCGCTCCGGTTATTGCATAAAATGATCCCGCTGGTTAATTCGTTTCAGCTGGAAGTAACCGATACAGCATGGTATTTTAAAAATGCAGCTGACTTAGGCTGGTTTGTATTCGATGGAATTCCTTATAATACTACGCTAAACCCTGTAAATCTGAGTTTATACGCTGATTTTATAGGAATAGTTAATTTGGCGAAATCTTTAAGCCCTGTTCCGGATCCGGCAGATGTAGAAAACCCGCTTAGTTTTCAGCGGACAATGGAGCTATTGCTTCCGGGCAATACAACCAGTCAAACGACCTGGTTCGAAACAATGTCCTTATTAACTGGTTATCAGACATCAGATCTTACTGCTATAGATGCAAGTCTGTTTACCGTATTTAATCTGGACAATTATAAGTCGTCACAAAACTGGCTGCAGGTGATCACCAATGCTGAATATCTGCGTACGCTGGGTACAACAGTTAGTCAGGTGATGGCTTTTATCAAACCTGTTTTAACGGATACAGATACCACACAACTCAGGATGGCCTTAAAAGCCCGCTATGATGAAAATACATGGTCAGACACGCTGAAAGAAATAACTGATGCAATCCGTCCTCAAAAAAGAGATGCATTGATTGCTTATTTATTAGCTGTAAACCCTGATTTGAAGGATGAAAACGATCTGTATGATTATTTTCTGGTGGATGTAGAAATGGAATCAATTCTCTCTCTTCTTCCAGAATTGTGCTGGCACATAATACCATACAGCTTTTTGTACAGCGTTGTTTAATGGGGCT
Source organism: Pedobacter sp. NJ-S-72 (assembly GCF_053890575.1). Classification (NCBI taxonomy): domain Bacteria; kingdom Pseudomonadati; phylum Bacteroidota; class Sphingobacteriia; order Sphingobacteriales; family Sphingobacteriaceae; genus Pedobacter; species Pedobacter sp. NJ-S-72. The sequence continues at coordinate 760,343 of NZ_CM132681.1, forward strand.
GGAACCGAAATGTGCAGCTAATCTGGATGATGATCCGAGCTGGGACCAGTGGAAATGGATGAAAAACTACCGGGTTTGGGAAGCTAACCGTAAAGTGTTTTTATATCCTGAAAACTGGATTGAAGCTGAGCTTCGGGATGATAAATCATTTATGTTTAAAGAACTGGAAAATGAGTTATTACAGGATGATCTGAACAATGATACCGCCGAAGCAGGTTTAATCAATTACCTGGAGAAACTTGATAATATTGCTTTTTTAGAAGTTGTCGCGACATGGTATCAGATAGATATCAAAACTATGCACGTTTTTGGACGTACCAAAGGTGGTGATCCGGCTATTTATTACTACCGCACATTTGAGCAGGAGCGCTACTGGACGCCCTGGGAAAAGGTAGAACTGGATATTACTTCAGATCAGCTGCTCGTTTTATGCGGAATAACCGTCTTTGCCTGGCATGGCCGATTTTCAGTGATGAAGCTGAGATGAAAGATTCTGTGTCTGTACCGAGTGGTTCAGGCGGGGGCACGGTTCCGGGAAAACCAAATAAAAAACTTAAAATCCAATTGGCGATCAGTGAGTTTGCCAATAAAAAATGGCAGCCTAAAAAGATTTCTAAAGATGCGATTGAAAATCCGCCGGGAAAAGGGAATTACTGGCTGAACACGGTACCCAGAGATTTATTCAATATGATGTATGTCGAATATCTGGATCAGATCTGGTTATTCACCACCAACGGCAACAGTTATTCGCAGGAGCAAAGACTGGAAGGTGTATTCAATGTGGCGGGCTGTAAAGGCTATCCTGAACTGGTCAAAGGCTTTGGAGGCTGGAATCTGCCAGACTTTTATCCTGATTTTGAAAACACAAAACTGACTTTGCAGCGTTACAATGAAATGAGTGAAAATGCACCTGCAATGGATCGTTTGGGCGGTTCAAAATGCATTTTCTATGACTCAGTTCATGGAATTGCTGGGTGTAACTCCAGGAACTTTCCGCTTAACTTATCCTGCTCAGTTTAGCATCATTGATCTTTTAGTGATGTTGTTTGAAATCATCTTTTCCGGGATTAATGGTAATTACATGGCCGAAAGTTCCGTAGGGAGAAAGGGAAGGTTCAAAGGTGCTATGGGTACGTTTTTACCTTATTTTATGGAGGATAGTAATCATGCTTATGTAATCGTACCTGGATTCTATAACGTGTTGACCAAAGATGAGACCGGACCTCTGGTACTTCAGAAGACGGCTTCTGACTTGTTAAAACTCATTGAGGATATTATCGCCCTTGGCATGAAATACCTTGCAAAACTACAGGCTGTGCCCGCACCTGATCCGGTTGCACTGGTCAAAGAATTAAACAAGGATGAGGAGTTTCAGCGGATCAAAACAGAACTGGGTAATTACAAGGGGCTTAAATACGGTGAAGCTTTCAAAAATATGTATCATCCGTTGGTTTGTCCGCTTAAAAAGAGTTTGTACAAACTGGGAATCCCAGAGCTTATGAAAAGAGATACGCAGTTACAGCAGTCTAATTTCAATTTTCAGACTAATTACCAGCCAAATGTAAGCAGGATTCCAAGAACCTATCTGCTGGAGAAAAACGGTGTGAGAAAGCTAGGTTTCCCGGTAGAGGACATTGATTTTAGTAGTGATGGCAGTTATAGTAGCTACAACTGGGAGCTGTTCTTCCATGTTCCGTTTTTACTGGCCAGCAGGCTAAGTCAGAACCAGCAATTTGAAGATGCAATGACCTGGTTCCATTATATGTTTAATCCGACTGGCGCCTTGCCTGGTAAAGCACCAGAAAAATATTGGGTAACCAAGCCTTTTTTCCTGACGCATAAAGTAGATTATACTGCTCAGCTGATTGATAAACTGATGGATAAGGTGGCTCATTTTTCTACCGAGGATGTTTCAAAATTGGAATTGCTATTTCGCAATGGAGAGAGAAGCCATTTCAGCCTCATGTGGTAGCCCGTTTCAGACCTGTAGCTTACCAGAAAGCATTACTGATGAAATATATAGGGAATTTAACGCTATGGGGTGATTATCTGTTCAGGCAGGATACTATGGAAGCCATTGCACAGGCAACCCAGATGTATATTCTGGCTGATAAATTACTTGGCCCTAAACCAAGGGTGATTAAGCCTGTAATTAAAGCTCCTTATGAAACTTATAATCAGCTGGAAGCACATATTGATGCTTTTGGAAATGCACTGGTTAACCTTGAAAATGTTTTGCCTGATTTATCGGTATTACCAGAAGGAGGAGCCGAATTACCTCCGCCGGATGTGACCTTATCCATGTTGTATTTCTGTATCCCTAACAATGATCAAATGAATACGTATTGGGATCAGGTAGCGGACAGGTTATTTAAAATCCGTAATTCTCAAAATATTGACGGTGTATTCCGCAGTCTTGCTTTATTTTGCGCCTCCGATTGATCCGGGAATGCTGGTTCGGGCTGCTGCCTCAGGAATGGATCTTTCTTCTATCCTTGCGGGAATGAATGCGCCAACTCCTTATTACAAGTTTAATGTTTTGTCTCAGAAAGCGACTGAACTTGCCCAGGAAGTCAGAGGATTGGGCAGTTCGTTACTTCAGGCTCTGGAAAAGAAAGATGTTGAAGGAATGGCTTTATTAAGAAGCGAGCTGGAGATTCGCGTTTTAAATGCTGTAAAGGATATGAAAACGCTTCAGATTAGTGAGGCCAAGGAGCAGATTAAGGTATTGGAAAAAACAAAAATTGTCACTGAAGCACGTCATAGCTATTTTAGAGATATTAGTTATATCACGTCTAAGGAGCAATTAAACCTTGATAAACTGAGTGAATCCCATGATTATCAAATGGCTTCGCAGATTTTGGGAGCTACAGCAGGTATCCTTGCACTGATCCCTGATTTAGACATTGGTGCTTCTGGTTTTGGGGAAGTCCGCTGGCCGCAGTAAAATGGGGAGGTAGTTTCCTTGCGCACTCTGCAAATGCAGCTGCGGGAGTCTTGAATGTGTTAAGCTCGGCAGCTTCTTATGAGGCAAACAGGGCAGCTACTGCGGGTAGTTATGACAGACGTTTTGCGGATTGGAAATTACAGGAAACATTAGCTGCAAAGGAACTGGATTCTCTGGATAAACAGATTTCTGCTGCTCAGATCAGACAGGAGATTGCAGAAACAGATTTACGTAATCATTTGATACAAATTGATAACGCGAAGAAAACTGATGATTTCATGCATAATAAATTCACTAATAAACAGCTTTATGACTGGATGATCGGGCAGGTGAGTGCTGTTTACTTCCGGGCTTATACGCTGGCTCATGATGTTGCGAAAAAAGCGGAACGGAGTTATCAGTATGAACTGGGTAACGGGGATACTTATATCCAGTATGGCTATTGGGATAGTATGAAAAAAGGTCTTCAAACTGCCGACAAGCTACTGCATGATATCAAAAGAATGGAATGCGGGTATTTAGATAAGAACAGGAGAGAGTATGAACTGACCAGACATGTTTCAGTTTGCCTGCTTGATCCGCTTGCCCTGGCACAGTTGAGAGCTACTGGAGTATGTGATTTTGACCTGCCTGAAGCCTTATTTGATATGGATTATGCGGGGCAATATTTCAGAAGGATTAAGTCTGTGAGTATCAGTTTACCTTGTATAGCCGGCCCGCATACAGCGGTAAGTGCCAAATTATCCCTTGTTAAGAATAAATACCGTAAAAACATGAACCCGGATAATTCGGCAGCAACAGGTTATACCGAAGATCCGGCTGGGAATGACGAACGCTTTATTTTCAATTTAGGTGCAATTCAGTCTATTGCAGCAAGCAGCGGTCAAAATGATAGTGGTGTATTTGAGCTAAATTTCAAAGATGAACGGTATTTGCCTTTTGAGGGGACAGGTGCGATAAGCAGCTGGAGACTTGAATTGCCAAAAGACATCAGACAGTTTGATTACAGTACTATTGCAGATGTAGTTTTACATGTTAAATATACAGCCAGAGAGGGTGGATCTGTGCTTAAAGGTTTAGCCGAAACAAGTCTTAAAGGTCGTTTAAATGCGATACATCAGACGCTGAACGAAACCGGTTTGCATATTGGTATTAACCTGAAACAGGATATGCCTGATGTTTGGAATCTGTTGCTTAAAAACGCTTCTGCTCCGGTAACGATCAGCAAATTCAGGCTGCCGTATTTTGTACAGCCTTTAACGACTACAATCAGTAAGGTGATTTTTGTGGCAAAGGTTAAAGGTGATCCGGGCAGTTATACGGTGAAAATCAATGGAACTGACCTGAATCTTTCCAAATCTTCTAATTTGTTGAAAGCGGAAAATATTACAATTCAGCTGGATACAGAGTTTATCTTATCTGGAACTGCACTTCAGGTCGCTAAATTGGAAGAGCTGGTTATGGTGGTGAAATACGGGGTTTAAGTCAGTCAGTGACGGGTCTGATACCGATTAAGTTCTGTAAGGCATCTATGTTGGGAAGGGGTTGGTAAGGCCAATGGCCTTACCAACCCCTTCCCAACATAGATGCAGTACGTATGTTAAAGAGTCTTCTTCCAGTTTGATAAGATTTGAAAATCTTATAACTTTGTACATGCTTGTTTTTCTGACTTTACTGAACGCATTAATTTTTATGATACTTTCTTTCATCCATGTTTATTGGGCATTTGGCGGCCAGTGGGGGAAAGAACTTTCGGTACCCACAGTCAACTCTGGTGAAAAATTATTTGTTCCCGGGGTTCGTGCAACGCTTACTGTTGCTGTTGGACTCCTGATTTTTGCAGCGATCAATCTCAGCATTCAGATTTGGCCGGATTCAGGCATCAATCCATTATATATCAAATACGGAATTCTGGTTATCGGTTTGATTTTCCTGTTGCGGACGATTGGTGATTTTAACTATGTTGGGTTGATGAAAAAACATAAAACATCGGGTTTTGCCAAAAATGATACGAGGTTTTTTATATTCCTTTGTGTTTAGTGATTTTTATTTCTCACGTATTGATATTTTTTTTGTTTTAAAAAGCCTTTTAAAATTTATCTGGTGAATTTTAAGCCTGCTCTTAACCTGATAAAGATCATTTGTCTACCTTTGGGAGGTTTCCGGAATCATATTTGGAAATAGAATATTAATTTGCTGATATGCGTCAAAAAGTGCTTTTTTTTGGATTAATTCTTATAGGTCTGATTACCTGTTGTATTACAGGTTGTAAAAAGAAAATATCTACTGCCAGTTCTGCTTTTTATTATTGGAAAACCACTTTTTCATTGGATAAATCACAGGCCGCTCTTTTAAAAGATGCAGCAGCTAACCAGTTATATCTGCGCTTATTTGATGTAATCTGGGATGAACAGCAAAAAGATGTACGTCCAAATGCGATCATTAGTATCAATCAGGATATTCGTCAGTTCCATGTTGTTCCTGTCATATATATCACGAACAGAACTTTTGAAAAGTTATCTCCTGATCAGACAGCTCCATTGGCAGAAAAGATTAATAAATTGATTAATGACATCACCACGCAGAATAAGATCCCTTATGAACGTGTACAAATAGATTGTGACTGGACTACAGGTACTAAAAACCGCTATTTTGCTTTTCTTAAAGCATTTAAACAATTGAATAAGAAACAGCTGGAAGCAACCATTCGTTTGCATCAGGTCAAATATGCAGATCGTACAGGCGTGCCTCCGGTTGATAAAGGATTGTTAATGTTTTATAATATGGGAAAAGTTTCTGCGAATCTAAAACAGCGAAACTCCATTTACAATACGACTGATGCAGCAAAGTATGTTAAATACCTGCCATTATATCAATTGCCTTTAGATATCGCTTTACCCTTATTTTCGTGGACAATACAGATCAGAGAAGGAAAAGTAATTCAGATCTACGGAAAGATAGGGCAGCAGGAACTATCAGATCGACTAATTTTAAGCAAACAGGTCAGGCAAATGTTTACCAGGCGAATAAGAGTTTTTATTCCGGCGGAATTTATATCAAAGAGAATGATTTGTTTAAACTCGAAACTGTAAATCCAAAGCTGCTTGATCAGGCCGCCAGTCAATTATCAAAACACCTTGCACATCTTGAAAAACGCAATATTATATATTATGAATTATCAACCAACGCTGCTTCTGCGCTTGAAGCAAAAGATATCAAAGAAGTTTCTGCTCGTTTTTAGTGTCTGCTCCATTGCGGTGGCAGGTATTGTAGTTGCCTGTGGTGATGGAGGGTATTATGATGATTATGAAAGCTCTAGTTTTGCACCGGAAGCCTTTGTAAACAGCAATTATTCGCCCTTCTTCTTTACAAGTTCGACTACTTATTATAATGGGTATTATTTGGACGATAGCAATACGCGCTATAACCAGTTGGTTGTTAGTGAGTGGAATTCGTGGTTTGATAATCAGGTAGATACGGCTCGCTAAAAACATTGTTGATTAAGGCGACTGCCGGAAATATTGATTCAGCTTCCAGATATTATAAAGGAAAACTGGATATATTGGCCGCTGGTTTGCCGGATTTAAAAAAATCAAAGGCGGATAAAAAGAAAGTAAATGCTTTTTTTGATTATTTGCTTTTAGCTAAAGAATGTGAAGTTTATTCGGTGGGTTCAGGTGATTACTGGTCTTACGAAAAAACTCCGGTCAAAGAAGTGCCTGTTGCTTTAGAGAATACTTTAATGCAGGCTGTAAAACAGGCAAAAGATCCTTTTATTAAAGAACGCCTGTGGTTCCAGATGGTACGTTATTACTATTTCAAACAGAGGCAGCACGCCGCGGATCCCGTAAAAGCTGATGTGCCACTGCCTGCGTATTTTGCTAAAGAAGGGGCTTCTTTTCCAAAGAATATGATTTATTATCGTGCGCTTGGCTACCTGGCTGGATATTATTATCAAAAGGGGGAGTATGCACAGGCAAACTATCTGTATAGCTTATGTTATAACTATTCTTTTGAAATGAAAATCCCAAGCAGATGGAGTTTTCATCCTCAGGACGAGAAAGATTGGCTGGCCACATTAAACCTTGCTAAAACCGGAGAAGAGAAAATCACTTTATGGCATATGCTTGGAAGCAGTGGGGATGAAGCGCGTGCAATTAAAGAAATTTATGCAATTGACCCGAAATCTGAAAAACTTGATCTGCTGTTAAGCAGACTGGTGAATATCAGAGAAGCAGAAGGCCAGGCGTCAAAAGATACGAGTGCAACCAGTAGAACTAAACGTGTTGAAACGGCCAGTGAACGTACATTGGTTAACAAAATCGCCAGCGAGGATAAAACGCTGAAACCTTATTATTGGAATATGGCAGCTGGTTACATGAATTCACTTTCAGGTAATTATACGGTTGCAAGAACATTTTATGGTAAAGCAAAAAAGCAATTGCCTAAAAATGATACGTTGGTTATGGCACAGTATAAGGGCTCGACTGGTTGCTTTACCTGAAACAACTCAAACGTATAGATGCTAAAACTGAGGCTGAAATGGTGGAGCCGCTAAACTGGCTGAACAATTTAAGTAAGAATAAAAAATCTATCCCAAATCTTCGTTTCAACAGTGCAATAGCCCAAAGTATGAACATCTTATCAGATCTGTATAAGAAACAGGGGGATGTTTTGAAAGCTTATTTCTTTCATCCGGAAATGGGATTTTATAATAGCAATGCGAGGATAGAGGCTGCAAAAGCACTTTTGAATAAGAAAGATAAAACAGCTTTTGAGCAATCCATGCTGAATTACTATTCGATCAATGTGGGACAGCTAAGCTATTTGCAGGCTATATTATTGGTATATCAGGAAAAATTGGATGAAGCTGTTGTTTTAATGAAGCAGTCTGATACGGTGAACAGGTCTGTTATGTATGCTAATCCTTTTAATATCAATATCAAGGATTGTCATGATTGCGATTTTGACGCTGATAAGACAAAAAAAAAACATTTCACTGTATTGGGTTTTCTTGAAGCCTTAAAAACTATTAAAGGAGACCTGGCCGCTGGTAAAAATGTATCCAGAAATGCAGCTTTAATAGCCAATGCTTATTATAATATTACCCATTTTGGTAATGCCCGTGTGTTTTACTATTCGGCTACCGTAACTGAAAGTTATGGAGATTCACCTTACAGCATTCCTTTGCCATATAGAAAGATAGTAACTAATAGCAAAATAGCTGAGAAGTATTATCTTTTGGCCAGATCCGGTGCTAAAACAAAGGAACTAAAGGCGAAATATACTTATATGGCTGCTAAATGTGAACGAAACGAGATCTATAATGTACAATATAATAGTCCGGATAACAAAAGAAAATATCGTTGGGAATTTGATTTCAGCAACATACCTGCCGGTAAATATTTTGCGGAACTGAAGGCTCAATACGGCCAGACAAAGTATTATCAGGAAATATTAAATGAATGTGGTTATTTTAAAAAACGTAAGTAAAAAACATTAATATCATTGACAGTCCTGAACCGGCTGGTATCAAAAAGGGGCAGATGTTTTCATCTGCCCCTTTTTGATTAAATAAAACCCGGGTTTATCCTGTTTGAAAGGAAGTTCTATTTGGAATGGTACTTAGCGTTACGCTGATCGCTGATTTTACCTTTCCAGTTTAATCCATATCCAAAATCATAAACGTTCCCCAGAGCATCTGTGTGACAGTTCATGTCAAAAGGGGTGTCTTCATATTGCTTCTCTACTGTTAGCATGTCAGCGGGCATCTGAACAGGTAACAATCCAGAAGGCTCTGCAGCTCCTGAGATAATATCCAGTACAGCCTGACCCGAAACGCCAAAATGTAATACAATTCCTTCAACCTGTTTTTCAAACTCATTAAATATCATTGGTTTTGATGCGTTCACAACCACAATAACCGGTTTTCCTTTCATGGCTGATTTAGTATCAAGGATAGTCCTCAGATCCATTGTATTGTAGGCAGTAACGGTTTTGTTGGCGTAAGAACGATTGTCTATGGACGGATCAATAACCGGATCGCCAGCGGCCATACTTTTTGTTCTTGCAGTTGAAGCGGTATAAGCATTATATTGTAAGGTGATCGGAACATATCCATTGCCTCCTGATTTTCTGTCATTCAGGTCATACCCGCCATCTGCGCTGTATGGACTGGATACGAAAACAATAGAGAAATCAGCCTGAGCAGGATCTTCTGTCAGGTTATAATACTTTTTCACCAGATTGATATCTACGGGGAAATCAAATTTAGGCGCAGATAAGTTTCCCCACCAGTCTTTTGAAGCAGGATAGTAAATCTTAGGTACAAATACTGTCTTGTTTTTGGCCATAGGCAGAACAGAAGACTTGTTTTTAAGCAAAATCACAGATTTTAACTGCGCCTGAAAACCTGCTTTCATAAATTCTTTATTTCCTACGATCTGTTTACTTTCCTGAGGATCCAGATATGGGTTTTCAAAAGCCCGACGACTCTGAAAATGTTTTTTAATAATCTGATTGCTGAAGTTTCAAATCTGGTCCGCATAAATTTCTCTCCGTATTCTTTGATACCGATTTGATAAGCAGCCAGAATAGGTTTCACCTCATTATTACCGCCAAACTGATCTACACCAGCCATGATTACCTGATAATGTCTTTCATTGATTGATAAAGCTTCTGCGCCCCATGGTTTACCTGCAAAAATATCAGGAGTAGCTCCTTCATTTCCAGTAATCAGCCAGTCTGTGCAAACTACGCCATCATAATTGTATTTCTTTCGGAGCAGATCTGTGATCATATACTTGCTATAACCATTGGCTACATTTTTTCCGGAAGGGTCTTGTCCGTATGTAATTGTATAATATGGCATAACTGCTGACGCTTCTTTGGTCTTTCCGTCAAGTTTAAAGGCTCCTTGTGTAAAAGGATAAAGATGCTGTTCCAGATTTTTGCCGGGATAAACAGCAAATTTGCCATAAGCCCAGTGTCCGTCTCGGCCGCCTTCTTCTGCACCTCCGCTGGGCCAGTGTTTGACCATTGCATTTACACTTTTATAGCCCCATCCATCTTTGATTTCATCCTTTCCAAAAGAGGTTTGAAAACCGTCAATGTAGGCACGGGCCATATCGGCAGCTAACAATGGGTTTTCACCAAAAGTCATTGAAATACGGTACCAGCGTGGTTCTGTCCCCAAATCAATCTGGGGTGAGAGGGCTGTTGAGATGCCTAATGCGCGATATTCCTGCGCGGCAATATGCCCAAATTCTTTAACTATTGCCGGATCAAATGTTGCCGCCATACCAAGTCCGTCAGGCCACATAGAAATTGTCCCTCCGGCACCGGCATTGAATTCACTGTTTATGGTGGCAGTATGGCGTGGATCAGTGCTGGTGTTTCCCGGGATACCGAAGCCTGTACCTTCTACAAAGGCCTGCATGTTGTTATTCCATGCGGCAGCAACTTCCGGACTTTGAACTTTGGGATCAGTATGTGTGTCTGAGATTGTCTTCTTTGAGAAATTTCTTTTGGTTATCACTCAGGTCTTCGGCTTTAGCTTTGCCCTTGCTGAAAACCAGTCCGTTATAGGTAGCAGAGCCAAAACCTGAATCAGAAGCCGGGATCATCTGGTGGCCGCTATAAAGCATTAACCCCGAGATTTGTCCGATGGTCATCTGGCGGGCTAAATCTTTAGCTCTTTCTTCTGGGTTGAGTCTCCAGTCTTCGTATTTATCAAGCTTGCCATTTTTGTTCAGGTCCTTGAATTTAAGTCCGTCAACTGTCAATATTTTGACACCTGATGCGGGATTATATCCCAGGACGATTCCATTTGGGTTCGTGATCAGTTTATAGTTTTTTCCTTCCTGAGCATTTGAGATCTGGCAACAGGAAAGTGCAAATAGGGTTAAGACTACCTTTTTCATACAGCTTTGGTTTTGTTTTTTTATAGGCTTAAAGCTTGTTATCAGGTTGATTGGCAGACCAATCAGTTCTTTTTTTTGCTAAGTCGCTTCTATATGAAGCAATGGTAAACTTTATTTTCTGCTTTTCCAAATTCTTAATTTAAACCGCATGTCGAATTGTAATTGAAATCCAATTATTTGATAATAATTTGTATATATGTAGTTGACTACGTACTTTTGAATTATATATGATAAAAACGATGGAAATACAATTTGAAATCAAGACCTCAACAGTTGCAGAGACCGAACAAATCATTGATTTAATACTTACTATTCAGCAACAAGAATTTAATATTCCGATTACTGCTGAAGATCAGCCTGATTTGAGTGAGATAGATGAGTTTTACAAAGGACCAGGAGGTGAATTCTGGATTGCGAAACATAATGACCAGGTGATTGGTTCTATCGCACTGATCAATATTGGCGATGGAATCGGAGTAATCCGAAAAATGTTTGTCAATAAAGATTTTAGGGGAAAAGAGAAGGGGATCGCACAGGAGTTATTGGTTACGCTTATTGCATATGCTAAAGAAAAAGGGATGAATGCGATCTACCTGGGAACTGTACAAATTTTACAGGCAGCGATCAGGTTCTATGAGCGCAATGGTTTTGTTCCTATTGAAAAAGCGAACTTACCTGCTACGATGCCTTTGATGAAACTGGACACTCACTTTTTTGTTTTACAACTGAATAATGACAAATAAAGATGCTGTTAATCTGATAGATGAATCTGGTATATTGGCGATATCCACACGTTTACAACGTTTAAGTGAACAATTTCGTAAGGATGGATTATTGCTGTATAAAACTTTTGGTATAGAGTTCGAACCGAAGTGGTTTCCAGTAATCTATACCTTACAGTTTAAATCCCCTTTGAGTATCCTTGAGCTTGCTTCGGAGATTGGCTATGCACATCCTTCAACAATTAGTTTATTAAAAGAGCTTGAACAGCAAAAGCTGATCAGCTCTTTACGTGATAAAACTGATGAACGTAAAAGGCTGATTATATTGACTGGGAAAGCCTGGGGAGCTGATCGAAAAAATGAAACCAGTATGGGAAGTCATGATCAAAGTCTTATCTGAGGTTACTGAGAATGAGAATAACTTGTTGAAGGCTTTGAATGAGGCAGAAGAACAGCTTCGGAAAAAGAGCTTTTTTGAACGGGCACAGAATCTGGTGGAGACCATGAAAGAAAAACGGTTTGAAAGCAGCGCGGAGCTTTTGGAAATAGAGGTTCAATTGGTTGAAACAACCGAAGGAATGAAAACTTCGGCAGCAATAGTAAAATCAATTTTAAGGGAAATTGATGATGAACAGTCTTTTGTGAGTACAACGGATGATAAAACATTACATTTTCTGGCTACAGTACATGATTTGCCGGCTGGAACATGCAGCTGCCGGAAAACCAGGGTGGGGAATAAAATCGAAGGGCTGGCGATATTAGAACAATATAGAGGCTTAGGAGTAGGCAAGGCCTTAATTCAGAAACTAATAGCTCAGAAGATTGAAGGGCTTTATGTGCATTCGCCCTTGGCATTGGTCACCTGGTTTGAAAAAATGGGTTTCTTGAAAAAGGGCAAAGAGCAGGAGGAATCTGGTAATCTTTATTATAAAATGGTTTTAAAAGATTAGTTTATTCCTTTAAGTATTATTTTGTAAATAAACTTTCAGTAATATTTGAAAGTTTAAAAACTTTAGTATATTTGTTCATGGAATTACCAGAAGCAAAACAGAAATTTATTGAGGCGTGGGGGAAATTGGGTTCCGAGTGGGGTATAAACCGTACAATGGCGCAGGTCCATGCTTTGTTATTGATTTCTCCTGAAGCGTTGACTACTGAAGAAATTATGCTCACCCTGAGTATTTCAAGAGGAAATGCGAATATGACTTTGAGAGAGTTAATCGGGTGGGGACTTGTAGAAAAACAACATAAAGCAGGGGAGCGTAAAGAGTATTTTTTTGCTGATAAGGATACCTGGAACATTGCCAGACAAGTAGCTAAAGAGCGTAGGAAAAGAGAACTTGACCCAGTGATCAAAATTCTTGATGAATTGTCTAAGGTAGAAGGGGATGTGAAAGATCCTGAATTTATGACTTTTACAAAATCTGTTAAAGACATTAATAAACTGGCGAAAAATGTAGATAAAACATTGGATACCATGCTTAAAGCTGAAGAGAACTGGTTTTGGGGTTCTATATTTAAAATCTTCAAATAAGCAATGATAAAAATCTTCAGGTATGAGGATTTTTTTTACCAGTTGAACTTTCAAAAATTACTGAAACTTAAATATATACAAGATGAATATTTCCCTTCTTAAACCGGTTCCTGAATTTACAGAAGATAGCCAGCCCGCTTTCCGGTTAGCTGATCGTATTGCCTATCTTATCTTGAGCTGGGGAGGGATTGCTTATATTCTTTCAGGTTATACAAGCCTGATGAATGGTTTGCTCCCTGAAGATCATATTTATCGTGAATACCTGATTTGCGGTGGTCAGCTTTTATTTCAGGGGTTCGTTGTGAGCGGATGAAAATCAGTAGCCGCAGGAAATGGGATTATCTGGGACATATGATGACAATTTCTTTTGGAGGGGCTATATTACTGCTGCCAGGTCTGTTATTCGCGCATTGGGTTAACCTTCCTCCCTTAGGTTATGCTGCTTATTTTATGGGAGTTGCCGGCTTAATGTTTTTAGAGCATATTCGTAGAACCAAGCTTTTGAAATTAGGCTGGACACTGACATTTACCTGGGCATTATATCGGTTTGTTATTCTTTTGATCATCCTTTTTATCCATTAATATGAACTATAATAAAATTATTCTGGCCGGAGGTAATGGTTACCTTGGTGGCGTATTGGCACAATATTATAGAGGTCTGGCTAGCGAAGTAATCATTCTGAGCAGAACTGAAAAGGCAGCTGATGGAAATATTAAAACATTAGTTTGGAATGGGGTAGATGATGGGGAATGGAGTAATTCTTTAGATGGTGCTGATCTGTTAATTAATCTTTGTGGTAAAAATGTAAAAACTGCCGGTACACGGAGAAAAACAAGAAAGCGATCGTTACTTCAAGGTTGCAGCCCACCCGGCTACTGGGATTAGTAATCAGTAAAATGACTGCTCCTCCAAAATTGTGGATCAATGTAACCTCTTCAACAATTTACCGTCATGCAGAAGACAGGCCTCAGGATGAGGAAACCGGAGATATAGGTTATGGTTTTTCTATAGATGTGTGCCGTCAATGGGAGTCTTCTTTTTTTGAAACGGAAACTCCGAAAACAAGGAAAATTGCATTGCGGATGGCTATTGTTCTGGGCCGGAGCGATGGTGCTTTCCCCCGTTTACTGAATCTGGTAAAACTGGGTTTGGGAGGACATCAGGGGGATGGCCAGCAATATGTTTCATGGATACATGAACAGGATGCAGCTAAATGCACTGAATGGTTGCTACAGCATGAAGAGCTGAGCGGGGTTATGAATTGCGCTGCACCAGAAGCCATCAAAAACACGGATCTGATGAAATTGCTGCGTAAGTCGTAAGTCTTATGGTATTCCTTTGGGACTGCCTTCTCCAGCATGGCTATTAGAGTTGGGAGCGAAATTGATTGGGACAGAAACTGAGCTGATCTTGAAAAGCAGGTGGGTTATGCCAAAACGTTTATTGGATGGTGGTTATCCTTTTTTGTTTTCAAAATCTGAGTATGCAGTAAAGGATATTTTAAGCATTCGTATTTAAATTTTAAAATACATAATATGTTTCAGAAACTGTTCGATTCCGCCTTATTAAAAGGATTTTTTTTCTCTAATATTTTTGCAATGCTCATTATGGGGGGGACGAAATATTTCTTCGTTGATCGTGATGGAACCATGATCTTTTCGGAGTTTGTTATCTTACCATTGATGATGGGAATGATTAGCAGCTGGTTCTGGAGAGACCTGAAGCTTAAAAGTAAAACGATCATTGGTTATTCCTGTCTGAATGGTTTGATCGGAATAGTATTAAGCTATGTCTTTTATAAAGAAGGCTCGATCTGTCTGCTCATTGTTTCCCCTTTGATTTTTGTTTTTATTGTGACCGGTGCATTTATTGGCCGCAGTATATTGAGAAGGAATAGTCAAAAACTCAATGTAAGTATCTTTTCACTCCTTATAATCGTGTTTTTGACAGATGCAGTTCAGGAACATCATTATGAGAATATGGTTGCTGATGAGATGGTGATCAATGCAAGCCCCCGGGAAATATGGAAACATGTTGTTTCATTTAAACCTATAAAAAAAAAAAAATGATTACTGGCTGTTTAATATCGGCATGCCAAGCCCTGGTGCAACTACTGTGGAGGGCTATTATAAAGGAGCCGGTCGTAAATGCATTTTTAGTAATGGATATACCTTTGATGAAAAAATAGTCACTTATGATGTCAATAAGGATCTTACGTTTGATATTACCGGTCAGCCCAGAGATCCAGAGATCATGGGACATATAGATATTCTAAGAGGTCAGTTCTTATTAAAGGATAATAAAAACGGTACAACACACTGATAGGTAACAGCTGGTATAGATTATATGTTTTTCCAACCTGGTACTATGATATCTGGGCTAAAAGTATTACCAGAAATGTTCATTTAAGAGTAATGGAGCATATTAAAGAGCTCAGTGAAAAAAGATAAGACACTATTTTTGTTTGTTGTTAAAAGGCTCAGCTTTCTTAAAGCAATACCTTTGTTTGCCCTTATTTTTGATAGCTGGCTTAAACTATGGATGTTTGTTATCAGACCTGAAATACTGGACTGGCTGGATGAAATTGAAACGGAAGTATTAACCTGGGACGGGATGTTGGGCAGATTGCATAAATATGGTGGTATGCAGCTTGATTTTCATGGACATGAAATTGGGCATATTCATAGTAATGGGATCATGGACATCTTATTTACAAGGCAGTTTAAGCAACAATTAATCAAAGAAGGAAGAATACAAGATCATCATCTGTTCACCTCATCGGGATGGGTCAGCTTTCATATTGACTCTGAAAAAGATAAGGACTATGCTAAACACTTGTTAGCCCTTTCTTATCAAAAAAATATTTCAACTTTCATTACCCCTTAAAGTTTCTCAGAGCGCGATATTTCGTTAAATCATATGATGTTCGGGGGAATAGGTGCCTGTTTTTTTTTTTTAAGGGTTAGGGGGGCAGAATAAATGAGAGGAATCCGGG
Organism: Pedobacter sp. NJ-S-72; assembly: GCF_053890575.1. Taxonomy (NCBI): domain Bacteria; kingdom Pseudomonadati; phylum Bacteroidota; class Sphingobacteriia; order Sphingobacteriales; family Sphingobacteriaceae; genus Pedobacter; species Pedobacter sp. NJ-S-72. Next base: position 776,464 of record NZ_CM132681.1, read on the forward strand.
GAATGCCAATTTGAAATTAAATAGAGTTTTTTGATAAAAAACAGTTATTCCGATGAGGAACAAATTATTAATTGCAGTTGGCACAGTCTCGCTTTTATTCCTTGCAGCCGGCATGCCATTTGATTTCAGACAGCTTGTAAGTATCTCCAAATTGATTGGAACAAGTAATCAGCAATTAAAAAATGGGAAAGGATTTGATATCTTCTGTATACAAATTCAGCTAAATCAAGAGCATTGAAACAGGAATAAATTCAGCTTGTTTCAATGCCCGGATTTAGCTGCTGATTACGATATCGCTAACAATTCTTATCTAATTCACACCATTGTGTATGGAGGCTAACATAACGTAATTTAGTCCTCTTTCAAAAAAAGGACCAGCCTTGCCATCGCGGTATAACTTCAGGATATGGGTGCGTGTAGATGATAATAGGTAAGGCAGAACCTTCTTGATTTTCTCATTCTCCTTTTCTTTCCATAAAGTTACATACACTTCCTGGACTACCGATTCTACTAAATCTTTGTCTTTTAGTCGTTTATAAGACTCATTATATAGCTTTTTCCAATACCTGTCAAAAATTTCTACAAATGCCTGGCGATCGCCCTGTTTTAAATAAGTGAGTAACATTGTGTCGCTAAAGTAACTGTAGATGCTTTTTTCTGGTTCCATAGTAATCTTGTTAAATCAATTAATTCCCTGATTTTTTATCAAGTATAAAAAAATAACAGCTAATTTTTCTGATTATAGACAGGTCTGATTTCATTATTTTTTGCTAAATGCATTTAAATTATCGCCTGGCTATTTAAAGAATTTATATTTTTATTGTCCTGATTGATTGGTTGTTAGCTATTTTGCGGAAATACTACCGAATCATGCGTAAGCTATTTCTTCAATTGATTCTGACTAAGAAATACCTCAGTAGAACTTATTTCTGCATAGTAGAAATTCAAGGCAGCCAGTAAGGCTTTCTGAACTTGTTCAGCTTTTACCTGCTGACCGTTGATCTCCAGATCTCTTGTGGCCGTCGCATCCCCTATAACCTCACAATTAAAGCCATAATCCTTGGCGGCCTTTACAGTGGCATCTATACAAACATGGGTCATCATACCTGCAAATACCAGGTTTTTAATGTTTTTACGTTGAAGATATTCCAGCAAATCTGTTTCACGGAAACTATTAGGATAATGTTTTACAATTAGCTTCTCATTTTTTAATGGGGTAACATCCTGATGGATCTCTGCACCCTTTGTATCAGGCAGGAAAAAGGTTGCGCCTTCTTGCAGGGCAATATGTTGTACATGAATAACGGGGATACCTGCCTGTCTGCTTTTTTTTTCAATTAGTTTTTTAGCATTCGTGCTGGCTTCATTTGCATTGACAAGGGGCATTTTACCACCTGGGAAGTAGTCATTTTGAATGTCGATGATGATTAATGCACTATTTGCATGATTTATCATTTGAGCGGATACAGCAGGGGCAGTGCTGATAGTGAGCAGGCAGGCTGCACCGATGTTTAAGATTGCTTTCTTCATTTTTTTTTTTTTTATAAAACAAAAGTACAGCGGCACTTTTTGTGAAAAATTGAACTAGTTCAATGCCGCAAATAATAATATTAAATCCTGGAAAGCTTTTTCCTGATTTTATTTAGAAATTCATGTGTAATGCCTAGGTAAGCAGCTATTTGCAATTGTGTTAACCGATCTTCTAAATCCGGGTATTTTCCAATAAATTCAATGTAACGCTCTGCAGCTGTTTTGCCAATAGATGAGATGACCCGCCGCTGAAAAGAAACCAATGTTCTCTGATTCATAATACGGAACAGTTTTTCAAACTTTCGCCAATTGCTGATAAAGGAGATCTTTATCAGTCTTATTAATACATAAGACTTCACAATCTTCTAAAGCCTCTATATTCAGGATAGCTGGAACCTGGTTGGTAAAACTATCAATGTCCGTGGCCCACCAGTCTTCTGTGGCAAAATAAAGGATCTGTTCTGAACCATTTTCGTCAAGATAATATACTTTAAAACAGCCTTTTGTAACAAAGCCTTCGTATCTGCATATTTCTCCGGCTCTGAGTAGAAAATCTTTTTTCTTCACCTTTCGGTTTTGAAAATTTGCGCAGAATTGTTCAAATTCTGTATCCGTTATTTGGATATGTTTCTCTATGTTTTTACGCAGCAGCTGGAACATCTTATTTCTTTATGATAATTCTTTGGACATAGGCTCCACCCCAAATGCCAAGGGCGTTTTCAATATTTCCCTTGATGGGAACGTCTAAAATACCAGCAAGACTTTTGGCTGCTTGTAAATCAGCGCTGTACACAGATAATTGAAATATACTGGGTCTGTTGATTTTACGAGTAGACTGAGTTGCGTATTTTCAAGTCTAAATGATAATTTGTCAAAATAGATTGCTAATGTTGTCTTGTTTCCATTAAATGTTTTGTCGGTTAAAAAAATCCTGCCAGAGTGGTCTTTTAAAACGTTGTATCTTACATTCTCGGTTCTGCTATCATCTGTACCAATAAATACCCTGCTGAATTTTGTGCTAAAGGTCGTGTCACGTTTCAGTTCCAGTGCAGGCTTAAGTTTGAGCAGTTCAATAAAATCACTTTCTGAATTGACCTTTATTTTTTGCCCGTTTTCAAAATAATAACGTTCTATAGTATAGGGGGTCGCGGTTATTTCAAAAGTATAATTATTACTTACGTGATTTAAATCAGCTATTTCTGCTTCTACAGAAGAAGAATCCTGATTGACCAGATTTAACTTAAATGCTGATGGTACCGTTGTCTGTGCCTGGTATGTTTCCCCTTTATAATTGATAGCCCAATTTATAACGCTGACCAGCCATTGCTTTTTTTTTTACAGGTATAATTCCCTTTGCCTGCGTAAGTATATTTTTCTATTAATGTGTTATTCTGATCAAACAGACTGACTTGAGCATCTTCAACATCCGGGAATGTCTTAAGCGCAGCAGAAAAGACAGAAGTACTCAGATTGATTATGGCATCATTTTCTTCGTTAAATTCTCCCAGTACAACCAGTCGGGAAGGATTTTTAGTAATATCTACATTTGTTTCTTTTTCACAGCTGCTCATGGAGAATAAAAGCAGGAGTACCAGAAGTTTTTTCTTGCTGTAAATATGCATACTTAGAATTTATAAGTGAAAGTAAAATAGGGAATTAGTTGTAACTTATCCTGTTCCAGAATATAAATATGATTCGTTTCACTATTAATTGCCGTATAGACAGAGCTGGATTGGGGATTAGCAATCGCATTATACATACCCAAAGACCAGATTCTTTGATGTCCGCTTTTTAGCTTTCGGGTTAAGTTTTTAAGCCAATATCGAGTTTGTAATTATTGGAGAGGGTGTAATTGTTTAGTCCGGAAATGACATAGGTATAAGGAGCTGAGTCGTTACCTAATACTTCTTCCAGGCTTTTATGTACGGTTTCCGGAACCGTAATATGCTGACCTGTTGTATAAGTCCATAAAGCAGATATGCCAAGTCTTTTACCGATTGATGCATTAGCTGCAAAATTGAAATTATGTCTGAAATCCTGATTCAGGGGAAAACTCTTTCCTAAATTAAGTGCCTTAAACTGACCTGTAGTTTTGGAGAGGGTATAGGCCATTTGAAACCTCAGCCAGTTGAATTGTTGTGTGTAACTGAACTCTATACCCTTGCTGATTCCTTTTCCCGGAACCAGGCGGTCTTCTATTTTTTTTGCGAAATAACCGTTGGCAATATCCTGTCCCGAACCTAGTGCCAGTAAATTAGTCATGGTCTTATAATAGACCTCAATTGCAAAACTACTTGTTTTACCAGCCTGCAGGCGATATGAAAGGTTGATGACTTCTGCAATCTCTGGCTTAATATTCTTACCACTAGGTAACCTGAATTCGGTCGGAAACGAAAATCCATTTACTGTAAACTGATGAATAAACTGGGACATTTTGGAATAAGAGGCGGTTATAACCTGGTTGTCAGTGAAACGGTAAGCAAATCTGATACGGGGCTGCAAAGTGTGATAAGTTGTTTTTCCTGAATTAAATCCAGCATAATGTAAACCTGCAATCAGTTCTGCGCGATCTCCGATTTTAACTTCATCCTCAACATAAGCGCTAAAATTCAGGGTATTGATATTTATACTTTCAGTTGAAAAAAGTGAAGCCGGGAACAGGAATGAATTGACATTCACACCGCCTCCGAAATTTAATTTAAGATCTGGTCTCAGGTAGTAATTAAAATCACTTTTTATACCGTAATCTTTAACAGTAGAGTAGATCCTGTTCGGAGAATCCTCAATATTCGTGAATTTGACATCAAAAACTATTTCTGTATTGGCTAAAGGTAGCCGTTGTGTTCTTAAACAGACGGGGGCTTAAAATTCTATTCCATCTGAAAGCAACCAGACGATTTCCCCATTTTAAAGTGCTTTTGAACTCTTGAATGTTACTAATTGAAGCCTCCTGCGGTAGTTGTATTTTTTGACGGTAGGAGTCATTTCCTAAATATGCACTGATATAAAACCTGTTATTGGGGTCAGCGATATAATTGAGTTTTAAATTAAGATCAGAAAAATAATAGAACAGACCTGCATCCTCCAAAGATTTTGCACCTAACAGATCCAGCCAGCTTCTTCTCATATTAATGGTAAAAGATGCTTTGTCCTTAATAATTGGTCCTTCAAGAGCTGCTGAGCCATAAAGCAGGCCAATTGTAGCATGACCATGATATTTTTCCATATTGCCATCCCGTGACCGGACATTCAATACCGAAGAAAGACGGCCGCCATATTTAGAAGGGAAGTCACTGCGGTAAAAGTCGACACTTTTTTTAATACATCCGGATTGAAAATGGAGAACATTCCGTTAAAATGATTGATATTATAAATGTTGATATCATCCAGTGTGACCAGATTCTGATCAGCATTACCACCTCTTACAAACATACTTACAGAGCCACCACTATTACCCGCAACACCAGGATAAAGCTGTACAGCTCTTACTACATCCTTTTCTCCAAGAAAGGATGGCAGTTTACTGGCTTCTTCAAGATCGACATGATCTCCTCTTAAATTCAGGTTACTCTGAGCCTCGTTGCTTTTTGTGACTTTTAATTCAGGGAGATCTAAACCTGACTTCATAAAGATGTCCTTTCTTATATTACCGCTCTCCAGGTCGACTTTCATGAGTACAGCATCATAACCGGTATGGGTGACATTTAAGTCGTATTTGCCTTTTTCAAGACTAATACTATAAAAGCCAAAGCCATTTGTTGTTGCAATACTACGGCTTTCTGTCTCCGTTATATTCGCACCAATGATAATCTCACCGCTGCCTTCTTCCTTAACTATACCGCTAATAGTAATTAATTTGGGATTGCTGATTAAAAGGATCTTGCCTTCATATTCTTTAATCCGGATAGATTCGGCACGCAGAACTTCTTCCAGTAACTCCCCTACAGTTTTGATTTTTGCTGACAGGCTTATTTTTCGGTTCATCCTGATATTGTCCGGATTATAAGTCAGCAGGATACCCGTTTGTTCTACCTGGGTCAGGAAATAGGAGATAAGCCCCTTCCTTTCAGAGAGTTTAACTGGTGTATTTAATAAACTGATTCGATTCTGCGCATTCAAGAAGGCAGGAACCAATAGTAAAAAAAGGAAAATATAGATTTTATTGCCTGTTGTCATTCTCACAGGCTAAATTATGGATTAATATGTAATCTTTTTTAACCTCATAATTAAACTTAAGAATGAGTTTCAACTCATCTAATATGCTGTCTAATGTTTTGTTGGTGAAAAAAGTAGCTGTCACCGCGCACGATGAAGCATTACTATCCAAAATAATTTTCCTGTGATAAATGTTTTCCAGTGTTTTAACTACGTCAGATAATTGCTCGTTTTTAAAAACTAAACGACCTGTCTTCCATGCGTATTCGTTTTCAGAAAGAACAGTATCCTTTTGTAGCTGATCATTATTCAGAATTCCCCTGTTTCCGGGTAAAAGTGTAATATTGATGCCGTGTCTCGTTTTGCTGCTTAATTGAACTTTACCAGTTTTTACGATAACCTCTACTTTGTCAAGGTTAGTATTCACATTGAATGATGTTCCCAATACTTTAACTTCTCCCTTCCCAGCTTCAATAATAAAAGGTCTGGACGGGTTTTTCGTTACTTCAAAAAAGGCTTCTCCCTCAAGTTTTACCTGTCTTTTATCAGATGATAAGTGTTTGAAATACTTTAAAGTACTGTTTGTATTTAATGAAACGATTGAACCATCCTCCAGGGTAACCTTTTTGCTGGCAAGATTGCCTGATGTCACCGTTATTAATGGGTTGTAGTAACTGCTGTAATAGATTAAGCCAAAACTTGTAATTAAAAATAAAGATGCCGCTATAGATAGCCACAATCTGCGTTGTGACGGTTTTTGAGTCAGTTTAACTGTTGTGTTTTGTTTTTCTCTGATTTGAGTATTAACTTTTTGCCAGCTATTATCTAAATTAAATTGGGGAATATGTGCAGACTGACCTGCTTGCGCGACCAATGATTTCAGACGTTTGTATTCCAGCGGGTTGGATGCAATCCACTGTTCTACTATAACCTGATCTTCAGGAAGAGTTTCGCCGTTGAAATGTTTGGCCAGAAGAGTATTAATATCTTGATTTTGCATTGTTTGCTGTTAAACAAAAATTAAACGTAAAAATTTGGGATACCCCTATGCCCAAAGAAATAAATAAATGCGAGTAAAATAGAAAAAGGAATATAATGCGTACGGGCAAATTCACGCATGATTCCAATTGCTTTCCCCATTTGGTTTTCAACTTTAATAGAGATTCCCAATTCGTTTGCTATCTGTTGATAAGTAAGCTTATCAATTCTGCTCATTCTGAAGATAGCACCGCATTTCGGCGGAAGAAGTGCTAATGCTTCATCGACCAGTGTCTGAATATCTGTACTTTCTTTATTATCCTCTTCTAATGGGGTGTCTGTTATTTTGTTATAAACTGTTTCATCCTCCATTGAAACGGTATGAACCTTTTTTCTCAGTCTTGAAATACAGTTGTTGCGGACGGCAGTGATCAGATAGTACAATGCATTTTTATCATTGACCATATCCTGTTTGATCTCCCAGAACTTAACAAATACCTCCTGTACAGCATCCTGACTTTCGTCACTATCTGCAAGGTATTTATAGGCATGCATACATAAGGTATGATGGTGCAGACGGAATAACTTTTGAAAATCTGAATATAGAGGTTCGTTTATGTGCATAGATTAACGGCCTGATTAAGGCTTGCATTTAGCAAAGGTAAAATTATTGTAATTGATCGGGCATTAGAATTTTTGAAATAAAATTAATTGGTGCATGGGGGTATTTATGTTTCTGGTCGTCTATTAGAAAATGACTGATTCATTAGAACCTATTATATGAGAAAAGTTACTGGAATGGCTATTATTATTTTATCTGGACTGTTAAATCAGGTAAAAGCTCAGGATTTTAGACCCGGAAAGTCAAGTAGTATAAGATTGTCACAAAGTTTTGTAAGAGCGGAATCAGATTTTTCTATGTTAACGGTTTTGGGTTATCGCTATCAAATCGCAGAAACAATACGAATAGGAGCTGATTTAGGCTATCATGGACGTACCTATTCAAGGAACAGAATAAATGAATTCGCAGCAGCAGCAAGTACCGATTTTACGTATTCAAAAGGCAGAGCGATAGAATTTTATGGCACAGTAAGCGTTGGTTATAGAATACATACTGGCAAATTTGATTATGCTGATAAGCCGGTAAGTCAGGAAATGAAAGGGGCCAGGGGCCAATAAAGTTATTTATCAAATTAATCCTATAGCAATGCGTGTAGGCAACGGCCGGATAGCTGCATTTGCAGAGCTTGGCTGGGGATACAGAGGGCTGGTTACCATAGGTATTGCTTACAAATTTTAGTTCACAGACACACAATTTTATCTTTTAATATATGGAACCAATAATTGGAATTATAGAAAAAAACTCAGTTAAAGTAGCACAGGCACTGAACATAATCCTGGCCGATGAATTCTTACTTTATACAAAGACAAAAAATGCACATTGGAATTTGGATAAGAATGATATCCATCGCAAACTCATGCTTTTTAAAGAACAGTATGAGGAATTAGAAGTCATCATGGACAGCATTGCCGAACGTATTCATGCAACAGGGTATAATATACCCGCTACACTTGAAATATTTTTAGAATTGGAACATCTTGCTGAACAATGTCAGATTAAAAATGATGGAATTGAGTTTATTGCCGAATTGTTAGAAGACCATGAAAGCCTGATTATCAGATTACAGAAGAAAGCTGCTTATTTTGGAAATGAGCTTCAGGAGTCAGGTGTTAGCTGTTATATTCTTCAGTTAACACAAATGCACCAGGATATGATAGCATCGCTCAGGATTTATTTATAATCGGAATAGCCCCTGTGTTATACAAGTTATACGCAGGGGTTCATCATCTGACCTAAATATTAAGAAAGCATAAAAAAAAAAAATATGGTATTTTTGTAGTTCTATTGAATGAAATCATTACGTTTTGAAACCAACTTATACCAAATTTCTATCTAGAAAGATCATTCTTGCATTCTTAGCGGGTGTGATTGTTCTTGCTATAGCAGCACTTTTTGTACGTTATTCGATCACGCATAAATTAGAAAATCTTTCAAAGTTTGCTTACAATATTGAACGTGATCAATCAAAACCACAACGTGCCTTACTATTACTTCATCAGGCTGAGGATGATTTTCAGGAATCACTTTTAAGTACTGATACGACTAAAAATAATGCTTATAAGGTAAAATTATCACAGGCTTTTGATGAGATTGATTCCTTGCTTAAGCAGAATACTGATACCGCAAGTTTATCTGCTGTACAGCGTAATAAAGTCCGTTACTGGTATCATAAAAAACTAAAACTATCAGAGAATTTATATACCCTTAAACATAATTTTGATTCATTACTTACTGCTTATACTGATTTTAATCTGAGTCAGAAAAGCGTTCCGGGTATCCGTACAACTGTACATGCGAATAAAAGGATTGCCAAAATTGATACTGACACAATACGTAAAGATGTTGTCGTTAAAAAGAAAGGCCTTTTTACTAGATTAAAAGATGCTATTTCCAACAGCAATACATCCCGCACAGGGGTTATTGAGATTAATCATAACCGGACCAGCGGTTCTATTGATTCTGTTACTATGAAAATTGCCGGAAAAGATAAAAGAGCTTATACTAAAGGTATACAGCAATTACAGGAACGTAATGAAAAATTATTAACCACACAAAAAGATTAATTACACTGAATATCCGCATCAACAATGAAATGGAACGGATTATTAATGGGATTAAGGAGATCAACTATAGTATTGTAGCTGAGTTTAAGGAGATGGCTTTTAAAAGCTATCAGGAAACTACCGCCTTATTGAATAAGTTCTATCTCGCTGCACTCTTCCTGGTACTTATATTTGCTATATTATTGATCATATTTATCATCAGGCTTGATAAGTCAGAAGTATTTCTGCGAAAAGAGAACGACCGTGCGGTAACTATTGCACAGCAAAAGATGGACTTACTGTTACATATGAGTCATGAGATACGTAATCCATTAACAGCGATAAAAGGTTTTCTTTATATATTCAGCAGGACGAATCTTTCTCCCCGGCAAAAAGAAATGCTTGGTTCTATCACACTATCTTCTGATATGTTGCTGCTCACTCTGAATGATACGCTTGATGCTGCAAAAATGGAAAACAATGAGTTTAAGATTAATAGTGATCCATTTAATGCTGATTTGCTTTGAAAGAGGTGATAGAAAGTATGGAGTTTAGCGCAACTAAGAAAAAACTTACTATCAGTTATAATTTTGAGGGAAATAAAGAAGCTGTATTATTAGGTGATAGTTTCAGATTGAAGCAAATCATGGTTAACCTGTTGAGTAATGCTATTAAATACACTAATACAGGTGGAATTACAGTAAATGCTAAATTGATAAATGTAAATCAGGAAACCAAATTGGAGATTGGGATTACAGATACCGGGATGGGTATTAGTACAGAGCAGCAGGCAAACCTGTTCTCTAAATACTATCAAACCAACTCTGCTAAAGGAAAGGCAGGAACGGGGCTTGGGCTTTACATTTGCAAGCAAATGGTTGAACTGCAAAAAGGGGAGATCAGTGTGGAAAGTAAAGCCGGAGAGGGCAGTACTTTTAAATTCTATATACCTTATCAGGATAGCAATTCGACTGATAGTACCCATGTTAAAACTGTAACGGATGATCCACTGCTCTTACTTAACGGTATAAGTATTCTGGCTGTAGACGATAATGAGCTAAATCTCATGTTCCTTAAGATGATGACCAGTAAATGGAATGTCAGATTTCACCAGGCATCAAATGGAATTGAAGCCCTGGCTATACTCCGTAAAGATCTGGTAACAGTTGTTCTTACAGATATACAAATGCCAGAAATGGATGGGTATGAACTTCTTTCGGCGATTAGAAATTCTGATGATTCCATCAATAAAACACCTGTTATTGTCATCAGTGGTAACGAAACGGAGCTCGAAAATAGCATTGTTACAGCAAAGGGGTTTTCTGGTTTGGTAAAAAAAAACCATTTATTGAAGCAGAGCTTGTCCGAAAAATTGCCTCCGCTATACAGCCTGTAACTGAAATCAGTTAATTTTTTTTATAATTATTGTAATTTTAAGCTATTACCGGAGTCATAGAACTAATTTATTCAATTGTTCTACTCCCTTGGGCTCTTTCACCTGTTTTAAATATAAATGGGACGACGAAATGACTGGTGTTGAAAAAAAATTGACTAAAAAAATAATATAAAAAAAAACATCGAATTAAATTAAGGTATGAAGCAAAAATTATTATTAACAATGGCCATTTCGGGTTTGTTCCTGAGTGCTTCGGCACAAAAGGTGAAATTCACCGAGTATGATATGGACAATGGCCTGCATGTTATTCTGCATCAGGATAAAACAGCACCTGTAGTTGCGGTATCGGTAATGTACCATGTAGGTTCAAAAGATGAGGAAACACAAAGAACTGGTTTTGCGCATTTCTTTGAGCACCTTTTATTTGAAGGCAGCGACAATATGAAACGCGGCGAGTTCATGAAAATTGTAAGTAGTAATGGAGGTCAGAACAATGCCAATACCTCGCAGGACAGAACATTTTATTACGAAGTATTTCCTTCCAATCAGTTAGAACTTGGTTTATGGCTGGAAAGTGAACGTATGTTACATCCAAAGATTGATGAAGCTGGTGTTAAAACGCAAAATGAGGTTGTAAAAAGAAGAGAAAAGATTACGTATTGACAATTCTCCTTATGGGAAATTCACAGAAAAGATATTTACCCGTTTGTTTGAAGGACATCCATACCGCTGGCAGCCAATTGGCTCTATGGAACATTTGGATGCAGCAAAGCTGAGTGAATTCATCGCTTTCTTTAAAAAATATTATGTTCCGAACAATGCCGTATTAACAATTGCTGGTGACCTGGATATCGAAAAAACAAAGTCTTTAGTTAAGAAATATTTTGATGAAGTTCCAAAAGGTGCTCCGGTTGTAAAGTCAGTTTATGAGCCACGACCGATTGAAAAGGAAATCATTGATACTGCTTATGATGCAAATATCCAGATCCCTGCGATATTCGCGGCTTACCGTGTTCCGGGTATGAAAAGCCATGACAGTAAAGTTTTAGGAATGATCAGCACATTACTTTCTGGTGGCGGAAGTTCAAGATTAAGTACTAAAATGGTTGATGAGAAGAAAACAGCGCTTCAGGTGTGGCAGCTTTCAACTATAGTTTAGAAGATTACGGAGCTTATATCACCTTAGCTTTACCAAATAACAATACACCATTAAATGATCTTTTAAAAGATATTGATGCTGAAGTTACACGTTTACAGACCGATCTGATCAGTGAATCAGAACTGACTAAACTACAGAACCAGTTTGAAAACAGCTACGTCAGTGCGAACAGTAAAATGATTGGCCTTGCTGAAAATCTTGCCAATGGATATACTTTTCACAATAAGGACACCAACGATATCAACGAAAAATTAGATAAAGTAAGGTCCATAACCCGTGAAGAAATCAGAGAAGTAGCACGTAAATATTTGAATAAAGATCAGCGTATTGTTCTTTACTACTTACCTAAGAAATAGTATAATTCTAATCAAGATTAAAATTAAGAAATGAAGAAGATATTCATATTTGCCATTGCAGCACTGTTTGTACAGGTTGCCGTAGCGCAAAAATTAGACAGAAGCCAGAAACCGAACCAGGTCCTGCACCTGTGCTTACCTTTGCTGATCCTGTTGTTTATAAACTTCCTAACGGAATTACAGTTCTGGTAGTTGAAAACCACAAACTGCCAAAGGTATCTGCTACTTTTAGTATAGATGCAGGGCCGGTTACTGAAGGTTCGAAAGCTGGAGTCATATCCCTTTTAAGTGGATTAATGAATGAAGGAACAACTACTAAATCTAAAATTCAGTTTGATGAAGCTGTTGATCAGTTAGGTGCAAATGTAGGGGTTTCTGCTGGTGGTGGAAGTACTTCTGCGCTGACCCGTTATTTTGACAATGCTTTTATTTTAATGGCTGACGCTTTACGTCATCCGGCTTTTCCGGAGGCTTCATTTGAGAAATTAAGATCGCAGGCCATTACAGGATTGAAATCCAGTGAACGTAGTGCTAAATCTATTTCCGGACGCGTTGTAAATGCGCTTGCTTATGGTGTTAATCATCCTTCTGGCGAATTTGAAACTGAAAAAAGTATCAATTCAATTACTTTAAGTGATGTGAAAGCAGCTTATGGCCAATATGTTACGCCATCCAGAGGATATCTTACTTTTGTTGGAGACATTAAACCTGAGACAGCAAAAGCATTAGCGATTAAAGCATTAGGCGATTGGAAAGGTGCTTCTTTAACCCTTCCAGTATTGGCAAAAGTGAATAATCCGGCTAAAACAGAGGTTGACGTCATTGATGTGCCAAATGCGGTGCAATCGGAAATTACGGTGACTAACCTGATTGATCTGCCATTAAACAGTCCTGATTATCATGCTGTTTTACTGGCTAACGAAATCCTGGGTGGTGGAGCAGATGCTAAACTTTTCAGAAACCTGAGAGAGAAACACGGATTTACTTATGGTGCTTATTCATCAACAGGTGCGGGCCGTTTCCAATCAGAATTCCGCGCTAATGCCGCAGTAAGAAATGAAAAGGTTGATAGTGCCGTAGTAGAATTTTTGAATGAAATCAAAGTGATGCGTACAGAAAAAGTAAGTGAGTGATGCTGATCTCCAGAATGCCAAGAACCTGTATAATGGATCTTTTGCATTAGGCTTGGAAAATCCTGCACGCATGGCCAGTTTCGCCAGTAATATTCTAATCAACAATCTTCCAAAAGACTTTTACCGTACTTATCTTCAAAAGATAAATGCTGTTACAGCAGATGATATCCTGCGTGTCAGCAAGAAATATTTTGGTTATGATGATGCACGTATTGTAATCGTTGGTAAACAAGAACAGTTTGTTCCGGGCTTAACAAAAATGGGATTTGTTGTCAAATCATATGATAAGTATGCAGCTCCGGTAACGGCAGCCCCTGCAACAGTCAAAAAGACAGCTGAATAAGCTGGTTTTTTAATTGGCTAAAAGCCCTGATTTATAGCTGAACTGTGATTTTTGGTTATAAATCAGGGCTTTTTTATTATCCAGCCAGAATTTATCATCTTTGAACACAGGAATTCTATAATTTTAATTTTGAAAAGAGTAAAGAGCAAGCGGACCACCATACCTATTCATAAACTCCAGGAACGTACAGCACTGGGGATACAGCTCCGTTATTTTACTGGTTTTCAGAAAGAAGACCTGAAACACCTTGGTGCACATAGAGATGATCATTACATTTTTATTCTGCAAAAACAAGGAAAGAGTAATCTAAATCTGGACTTTAGAAATATAACTGTTGAAGGCAGTGCTGTTTTTTTTATTTTACCGGGACAAGTACATTATGTGCCTGAATCACAGCAAACAGCTGGCTGGTTTATGGCTATAGATTCCTCTTTGGTAGAAAAAAGCTATAACCAGGTTTTTGAAGAACAGGCACTTCATCAGCAAAGTCTGGAAGTCGGCCCGGAAAAGCTCGATCAGTTAGTGAAGTGTATGGAGCTTTTATCAGGTATGTTTGACGATTCTGATCAGCCATCAATGCCCAGTACACTAATTCACTCTTTAGCTTCTGTGTATGTTGGTTTATTTGCAGATCTTTATAGTCCAGTGCACCAGAAAAAGATAAACAAAACTTAAGACCGGAAGTGATTACGAGAGAATTCAGGGCAATGTTATGCCGTCAATTTAAAACCATCAAAAATCCAAGCCAGTATGCTGATGCACTTTCGTTATCCTTATCTTATTTAAATGAGGTGGTTAAAGCGGTAACTGGTTCTCCAGTGAGTTACTGGATTCACCATGAAGTGATTCTGGAAGCTAAAAGGATGTTGTATTACAGTGATTTAAGTGTAAAACAAATTGCTTTTTCGCTGGGCTATGATGATCATGCTTATTTTTCAAGACTTTTTACCAAAGTATCGGGTATTTCAGCCGTCAAATTCCGGAAAGACTACCGCGAATAATCCAATTCAAACCTTGGATAGTCTCTTGAATGGGCTTTTGTTTTATCGTTGTTTTGTATAAAATAAAGCTTATGAATATTATCAAAAAGAAATTCTTGTCAATCTTTGAAAACCAGGTTTTAAAACAAGGCTGTGTTTTGGAAGTAAGAGCATGGGATCCTGCCACTTTTTTTGAAGTTGATTTACATCTTCCAGGGGTGGACATGGAAAAATGGACAAGTGTGCAACACATGAAAGTTAAAGTTTCTGAATATACCTACCGTGATTATACACCTGCATTATGGGATGCTGAAACTCATACTTGTACACTTTGCCTCAGTTCTGATCATGACGGACCCGGTAGTAAATGGGTGTCATCCTTAAAAAGAGGGGATACTGTTTCTTATATCGGCATCGGGTCTACTTTTCACAAACCAGTTGCTGACAGCAAATTATTATGTTTAGGGGATAGCAGCAGCATCGGTCATTTTCTTGCTTTGAAGCAGCTGGCCTTAGGTATAGGGGAGGTCTACGGAGCGATAAGTTTTAATATGGAATCGCATGCAAGGGAATTCTCAAATTATTTTGACACTTACTTGCAGCCAATACCAGAGAAGAAATGGGATATCTCTCTTTTATCCTGGCTGGATCAACAGGAGTTAAGTAAATGAGACTATTTATATTGCTGGTCATATTCCAACGGCTATGCAGCTTCGTAAACACTTAAGACAACGTGATGATTTTAATGGAAGTATTAAACTTCAGGGATTCTGGCACTAAAAAAAATGGTTAAAGAAATAAGATCAGACATTTTATTAGGGCTCTGGTGCCTGGCTGTAGCCATAGATTGCCTGGTAATTCTGATATATATGATGTAAATTAGTGTAATCATTATATATAATGAGATGGATTATGATAAATAACTATCTGGAAAGTGTATTCAAACAGTTTGAATACTATAAAATACTTGGAGAGAAGACTTTTGATCAGGTTACCGATACACATCTTTTTTATCAATATAATGAAGATAGTAACAGTATAGCTACTATTGTAAAGCATATTGCCGGTAACATGTTATCCCGCTGGACGGATTTTTTAACTACCGATGGTGAAAAAGAATGGCGTGACAGGGAAGCTGAGTTTGATAACAATTTGAATAGCGTGCAGAACTACTGAGTAGATGGAATGAAGGCTGGGCTTGTTTATTTAGCGCATTAAATTCGATTAAAGAAGGTAATTTTGAACAAATCATTTATATTAGAAATCAAGGCCACTCTATTACTGAGGCCATTAACAGACAGCTGGCTCATTATCCATATCACATAGGCCAGATCGTTTTTATTGGAAAAATGTTAGCAGGTAAAGACTGGAATTCTTTATCAATACCCCGCGGGGATTCTCAGAAGTTTAACGGAGAGAAGTTCTCTCAGCCAAAAACTAAAGCACATTTTACAGATGAATTTTTAAAGAAAGGAAAAGATCAGGATTGAGAATTTCCATTTGAATCCTGAAATCACACCTGTTGCTGATTTTGTGGTAAGATTATCTGCCATGTCTGGTATATTATTGCGGAAGTTAATTCCTGATAAAATAATTTAATTCTGGTTATTAGAAAATTTATTTAGTATGAATTTACTCTATTGCTTTTGTAGGGTAGGGTAAGTAATTATAGCTAGCTTTTTTAGACTATAATTACCTCTCAAAAAACTGTTAACTAGTGCTTTGGCTAAATCAAAGTACTAAATGCACTACCATGCAAAACAACAAATGAGAGCTCAACTACTTAAAATTCCAACCCCGACTGTTAATTCTTTCAATATCCGGAGAGATACAGTCCCGCATGTCAACAACCATTGGCATTACCATCGTGAAATAGAATTGATCTATTTCAAAAATGGTTCAGGCACCCAATTTATTGGGGATAGCACTATCCCATTTAAATCAGGTAACATCGTTCTGGTGGGCAGTCATCTGCCTCATTACTGGAAACTCGATGATGCTTATTTTTCTTCCGATAATAAGATGAATACTGACGTGATTGTCATTCATTTTTGTGAAGATTTTCTTGGGGAATGTTTTTTGAACCTTCCTGAAAATAAGATCATCCGGAAAATTCTTCAGGAATCTAAAAAAGGAATCCAGGTCCAGGATAATAACAGCCCCGCAAATAGTGCTGTGCTGATGGAGCAGATATTTCTTAGTGCAGGCACAAAACGACTAATCTTGCTGCTCGAAATTTTAGCGGTCATTGGGAATGATCTTAAAGGATCTACTTTGTTGTCTGCTGATTTTCTGAATAATACTTCAATAAAGGACAATAGCCCGATTAGTAATATTTATAATTATATCCTCCTTAATTTTAATAAAAAGATAAGTATTGCAGAACTGGCCGATTTTGCAAATATCAGTGTGCCTTCATTTAGCAGGTATTTTAAAACCCATATTGGAATGACCTATAAACAGTTTTTATTGGATGTCCGTGTCGGGCAAGCCTGCAAACTGCTTATTGAAGGCCATATGAATGTGAAGCAAATAAGATATGAATGCGGTTTTCAAAATGTAGTCAGCTTTCATAAGCAATTCAAAGAGGTGACGGGGAAAAGTCCATTGGAGTATCAGAAATTTTATTTGCAACCGGTGGCGGAATTATAGTCAGGCTATTAAATTATAAATATAAAAGATGTTGCCTAAAATGAAGAGTCCCCAAATTTGCCTGAATTTTGGTGGTTCTTCATTTTAGGCAACATCTTTTATTAAATATTATTTTTCTCCCTGAAGATATACAGATAGCGGAATATATCCCTGCTTGTCTTTGAAAACAGCATCAGGAACTTCTATTTTAAAAGTATGCGTACCAGCAGTCAGGTTTCCAAGATCAATAACACGGATAGGAATAGCATCACCAGGGCACCAGTTACTAAACGATGCCCACTGAGCTTCAGTTTTTGGTGAAGATCCGTAAATGCCGTTACCTTGAGTATTGGCCGGGCGATAGGGTTCACATGATTTGCCACCTGGTTTATAAGTTAATTTTTGTGTATTATCAAAATATACAAAATGATCACGTCTGTTATATTCTTCTCCACCAGAATTGGCGCCATGATTAGAAGTAATCAAATATAATTTAGCAGCTTTAACAGCACTGGCCAGGTTAACTGTAATTGATTTGACTGTTTTACCAGCTACATCAGTGTTATCATAATTGTTTATGTTTTGATTGAATGACATTGGCTCTAAGGCAACTGCGGGGGCAGTGGCAGTAGTGCTGCTGTTAGTGCTGATCAAATCAACAGTCCCGAAGAAAACGTCGTTCCTGCCTGCACATCCGGCTATTTCCTTATTGGCAGCATAAGGGACACCAAATACACTTAGTTCAAGGTATATATCATAATCAGCATTGATTGCAGGATCTTTTAAGATCGCGGCTACATTATTCACACTGAATAAATAAGGGACCTCATCTGGTTTCTTATTTTTATTCATAAAAGGGGTGATGAAACGGCCTATTTCCAGATGCTTGGCTTCAGCGTCGTTGTAAGCCGTGTTTTTCTTAACTAAGGCAAGCGCTGCATAAGCAATACGGTCATAATTATCACAAGAAGCCTTAATGGTAACTTTCATTTGTAAAACATTACCCAGGCTTTCCAGTTGTGCCGGACTTAGTTTTTTTACATATTTTGAATTACTCACTCTTGTAACACCTTCTGGCACAGGCTCTGAAACTGTTGCGGCATAACCATCATAGAATAATATCTGGTCGAAGATTCTTAATGTACCACCTGTAGCAGCGTCAGTCCCGGTTGTTTTTCCACCGGAAGGGACAATGTCGTTCTGCTTACAAGAAGAAAAGAGGATAGAAATACAACAAATTGCGAATAGTAAATTTTTCATAAGGGTATATGTTTTGATAAGGTTTGATTACAGAAATTGATAGTTTTGCTATTGTGGTGTTTTGTTAAAAAGAAGATGTCTTGAAAAAGACATCTTCTTAGTCAACCAATAGATATTAATTATTTGGGTTTTTATTATTTTACAGGATACAAATCTTTGATAGCTATAATATCGCTATTTGTAAAAGGACGGTTTGTTCCATCAGAACAAGCCAGCATCCATGATCCGGGTTCGCCGCCTTCAGGAGTACCAGGAATATGGATAGCACCTATACCAGCTCCGCCATCACCTTCATTAGCCGCACGGAAATAATCTAAAAATGACTGGTAACCACAGCTATAGCGTCTATCTGCATAATCAGTATGTCTGAATCCAATTGCATGACCTATTTCGTGTGCGACTACGGTAGCAAGCAGGTTATTGTCTTTGTAATCTTTATCATAAACTGTGTTGCTCAATTTAATAGGTGTAGCAGGTTTTCCGTCAGCTGATGGGAATCCGGCAGACTGGCCCAATATTCTCGGATCATCAAATTTCTGACCGGCGATAAGGATATCCTCTTTAACCACAGAGCTGGAATCCAATAAGGTAAAGATGACTTTAAGACCCAGAGCATTGTAGCGTTTTACGGCTTCGGTCGTTGCTTTTGTAAATACGGACTGAGCAGTACCAGCACTAACTTTTAATTTAATTGTGTCCAGTGTTACTTTATAAACAGTTTTATATTGTTCTGTTTTTGGACCATTACCTGAGAGTCCGGCAACAAAAACCTTTTGAACCTGCAAATCATTCGGAGTCAGGAAAATATCCCCTTCAACGATATAACCGCCTTGTGTTTTAAAGGCATTTGTCGGTGAAAATCCCGCGTGGGCTATTGCATCTTGCTCTCCCTTAGATAATTCTGAGGTTGAATTCTGTCCTGCTGGCGGAACATCATTGTTGCTCTTTTTACAGCTGATCACTACAGCTACGGTCATTAAAAGAGCGATGGAGATTGTTTTTGGGTTTAATAAGATGTTGTTTTTCATGTTTTTAGATAGGTTTTTTAGGTTGACTTAAACAATAATAATTAATCAATGTGATGAAAAACGGAAAAAACAGCATTGCGTATAAAAGGCGTATTCTTTTGTAATGAAAACACACAATATCTGTTTCAGGGTTGTTTATTCGATTTAGTATCTGTTTGAGAAATTTATTTTTTTTTACGCAAACGGTTTAACTATGCAATGCAAACGTTTGCGTAGCTTGCCTTAAAAAACACCATTGTTTTCTGCCTGATGATTGATTACTATTGTGTTAACCAAATGATAGCTATAATGAATAGAATAAATAAATTGATAATGGTTTGCTTCTTATTATTGAGTTCTTTATCAATATCGGCGCAATTTAATATCATACCATTGCCTGGAAGTATTAAAGAAAACGGAGATACATTTACGGTTACAAATCAAACTAAAATCTATTATGAGAAAGGACTGAAGCAACAGGCCGAACTTCTTTCTGCTGCTTTATCACCAGCTACGGGATTCGATTTTGAAATCTCTGAAGGCAAAAACACATTGAAAAATGTCATTCTGTTAAAGTTAGCCGCACAGAAGTCCCCGAATAATGAAAGTTATAAGTTAAGCGTTAAGAACGATCAGATCATCATTGAAGGTAATACATCTGCTGGCGTATTTTACGGCACTCGAACTTTATTGCAAATGCTTCCTGCCGGGATTTATAATAAGGAACGCCAAAAAGCAGCGGCATGGAAAATTAAAGGTGCAACTATTGAAGATGCACCTTTGTACCCGTGGCGCGGAATGATGCTGGATGTTGCCCGGTATTTTTTTGAAAAAGAATACGTACTCAGGTTCATTGATATGATGGCGATGTATAAAATGAATACACTTCACCTCCATCTGGTAGATGATGCAGGATGGCGCATAGAGATTAAAAAATATCCAAAACTAACTTCAATTGGTGGATGGCGCGGTGAAGGAGCAAATCGTGTCGGAGGATATTATACACAAGCAGATATTAAAGAAATGGTTGCTTATGCTACCGCCAGAAATGTCGATATTATCCCTGAAATTGAACTTCCTGCACATGCACTTGCATCCATTGCCGCATATCCATATTTATCTTGCACCGGAGAGCAGTATATCGTACAGACACAACATTCCATCAGTCATGAAATATACTGCGTAGGGCAGGAGTCCACCTTTGATTTTCTGCAGGATGTATTTGCGGAAACTTTCGCTCTTTTTCCTTCAAAATATGTCCACATTGGCGGAGATGATGAAGCCAATTACGACAGATGGAAAGCGTGCCCTCATTGTCAGAAAAGGAAAGCGGATCTGGGGCTGAAAACCGAGAAAGAATTACAGGTCTATTTCAACAAACGTGTACAGAAAATGGTTAAGAAATATGGAAAAACCATAGTAGGCTGGGATGAAATCATTGAAGATGGATTAGAAGATAAAGCAGTCGGTATGATCTGGCACGATCAGCAAAAAGCCTTTAAAGCCTCGCAGGCAGGTCACTATTCAGTGATGTCATTAACAGGTTATTGCTATTTTGATGTTGCGGAGAGCAGTATTCCAGGTGAACTCAAAGCTGCAACATGGCTACCTCCAATTTCATTGGAAAAAGTATATCAGCTCAACCCAATGCTGAAAGGGCTGGATGAAAAATACCGTCCACTGATATTGGGTGCGAGTGCAACGCTATGGTCTGATCAGTTTATTCATGGAACTGTACTTCAGGAGCTCCCCCTGATTAATGAAAACAGGTCGGAGAAAAATTTTTCGACTATTTAACATTTCCCCGTTTATCGGCATTGGCCGAAGTTTGCTGGACACCTTTGGAAAAACAAAGCTGGACAAGTTTTGAAAAACGGATGAGCAGTCATTATAAGCGTTACGACAATGCAGGATTTGGTTATCGCGTACCGCAGCCTAAACTGGTTAGTCAGGAGAAAAGTGGAAATATGTATGTGTTAAAGCTTGAAAACGTAGTTGAAGGTGCTCAAATCAGGTATACTACTGATGGGACTTATCCAAATGTTTTCTCAGCAGTATATACTCAGCCTGTTCAAGTTGAAAAACTGACAGATTTTAAGGCTATTACAGTAGTAAACCGCAGCATATATTCGTTGCCGTTTTACTTCCCTGAGAAATATGAGAAATTCCAGAAACATGGACAATTTATTGCCGAGTGGAAACCAACCGCTATAAAAGGAAAAGATTATACAACTTTTGAAATGAATGGATCAGGAAAAATTACTGCAAATGGTGAGTACTGCTGCTTTCTTTCTGGTATACTGAAGGTGAATCGCGTTTAGTTATAAAAACAATTGAAGTCTATAAAAATGGCGTTAAAATAGCCGAAGATATTCACAATGGATATACGGGCAAAGAACAGAAAGATAATAGTTATAAGTTTAAAATAAGCGATTATGAAACAGGAGCAGCCTTTACGATCAGGGCTATTGTTCGTGGCGAGATAAGCAATGATTCAAACGGAGCTGTTTTTGTCAGAAAACTATAATATGACAGCAGATATTTTTTGTTTATGTTTTTTATCAAAAAGGATAATCAGTTTTGTTCTTTTTTATGAAAACAATTAGCTTAAATTTATGTAAGTAAAAATATCTAACCAGTTGTAAGTTGAAAGCTTATCTGCATAGTTTTATCAAAGCTAATTACAGAACCATTTTTACAGTGGCTTTGCTGGTATTGATATTTAAGGTAAGTGTGAAGCAAAATTTCCTGTTATTCCATACTATTGTAGAGTTATCATCTATTGTTTGTTATTGCATTTGCTGTTTTCATAGTTACCTGGAATACCAGGAAGATGCTTGATAATAATTATCTGTATTTCGTAGGGATGGCCTATATCTTTATAGGGGCGCTTGATTTGCTGCATACCATTACTTATCCCGGTATGAATATTATTCCGGGAACTATTTATTATACTAATCAATTTTGGATAGCGACGAGGTTCCTGGAGGCTTTTAGCCTGATTATGGGGTTTTGGTTTTTGAAAAGGAAAAAAATACTGAATGGTGATATTACAATTTTATCTTATTGTATTGTAAGTCTGCTGATTATATTGTCAATTCTATACTGGCAGATATTTCCAATATGTTACATCGAAGGAAAAGGGCAGACCTCTTTCAAGATAACTACAGAATATGTGATTATAGGCATGCTTTTCTTCGCAGGGTTTTTGCTTTACAGTTCGAAAAATAGCTTTATTCCATCAGTATTCCGGCTTTTAATGCTATCGTTGTTTTTTGCCATTTAAGTGAATTCTGTTTTACATTATACGTTACAATTTTTAGCTTTCCAACTGAAATCGGACATTATGCAAAGCTGATTTCCTTCTTTCTAATCTATAAAGCCAATGTCGAAACAGGATTCACCAGACCTGCAGAAGTCATTTTTAAAGATTTGAAAGATAATGGAGAGAAGTACAGAACGCTCACAGAAAATCTTCCGGAGCTGATCTTTCGGTTTGACAGGAGCTTCAGGTGTTTATATGCTAATCATGCGTTAGCAAATTTTCTACTACATAAACATGAATTTTATACTGGTAAAAAATTAAGCCATCTGGGATTTCCGGCATCTTTTGAAAATTTGCTGATTAAAATGTTAATAGAAGTGAAGCAAACAAAAGCGACCCTGGAGATTAATTTTGATCTGAATGAAGATAATTATGATAATTCTTTCTCTATACAGGTCATTCCTGAATATGGGATTGAACATCATATGGATACCTATCTGGTCATTTGCTATGATATAACCGATTTAAGGGTTACGGAAAAGAGATTACAGGAGTTAAATGCTACAAAGGATAAGTTCTTTTCCATAATTGCGCATGATCTGAGAAATCCTTTTACTTCTTTGATCTCTTTCAGTGAGCTGATCTATAAGAATGCAAACAGGTTGAGTACTGAAAAAATTGAAAGTCTGGCCTTTAGAATGAATGATTCTGCTAAGCAGGCCTATACTTTGCTGGAAAATCTGTTACACTGGTCTAAAATGCAGACCGGAATATTGCAGCCTGACCCGCAGGAGCTTAGTGTGGAAGATTTGTTAGCTGAGATAAAAAGGGTTTCCTCTTCTATCGCAATAGCGAAAGGAATAGAGATTAAAATTGAAGAGACCTGTTCAGGTAAAATTGTTGCTGACCAGCAAATGATGAATACGGTACTGAGAAATATCATCGCCAATGCGATAAAATTTAGCCATGCAAACAGCACTATTATACTCAAGGCACATTACCGTCAGGATACTATATTGTTTTCTGTTACGGATTCAGGTATAGGTATTGAAAAGGAGAATATAGAACGGCTGTTTAAAATGGATAGCAGTTTCTCTACACCTGGCACACAGAATGAGATGGGAACAGGTCTTGGTTTAAGACTTTGCCGGGAATTCGTAGAAATAAGTGGTGGTCGTATCTGGCTGGAAAGTGAATTAGGTTTAGGTACAACCATTTATTTCACTATTCCATCATTAAATAGTGTTCCTGCCGGAAAGAATAATAATTAAATGATAAAGGCCTCTTTTTAGAGGCCTTTATCATTTAATTTGGAAACAATTGCTTCTTATATTCCTGAATCGCATTTTTGATATTCTGAACTATTTCCTGTCTGCCGCTTAAAGAGTTGATGTACTCTTCTTCTTCCGGATTACTGATAAAACCTATTTCAGTTAACACCGCAGGCATACCTGCTCTTGCCAATACGGCAAGACTTTGTTCTTTTACCCCACGGTTAACGCGGCCAGCTTTGATATATTGCTGCTGAATGAATTAAAGTAGCAAGTTTAATACTTTGAATACGGTAAGCATTTTTCATAAGAGAAAGTACAATAAAACTCTCCGGATCATTAGGGTTATATCCATCGTAATTGTCCTTGTAATCCTTCTCTAATAAGATTACGGCATTTTCCCTGGCAGCTGTCTCCTGTTCGCCTAATCTTCCTGAACCAGAAACAAAGGTTTCAACACCAGAAGTTTCTGTTCTGCCCCTCATGCTTGAAGGCATTGAATTACAATGGATAGAGATAAACAGATCAGCATGTGCCTTATTTGCTATATCAATCCGTTCATAAAGAGGAATAAACACATCTTCAGTACGTGTGTAAATAACCTTAGTATTCTCAATTTCTTTCTCAATAGTTTGTCCCAGCAGCATCGCAACATCTAAAGCAACATCTTTTTCTTTAGAAAACAGCCCTCTTGTAGACCCGTCTCTTCCTCCATGACCAGCATCAAGAACGATGATCATAGGCTTAAGAGGTTGTGCCGGCTTAATTTGCTGGATAGGGGTGGTTGGTTGTATTTGTTGTACTTGCTGAGGCGTTTGTGCGTATATATAAGAAGAACTAAGCAGGAAAAGAACAGTAAAAGCAGTTCTGAAGGCTGTTTTGTTTTTAATGTTTTCAGACATTATTTTTTGCAGGTTTATTTTAATGGTTGTGTTAATCTCCCGAAGGGTTTAATTTACAAATTTACAAAGATAACGTGGAATTTCTAAACTTAGTTCGAATTCATTAACAGATTTGTATAATTTGCACTTATTAAATTTACGTCATGAAGAAACAACTGTTCGCCTTTCTATTTGCTCTTGGTTTAATGTGGGCTCCGGGTTTAACAAAGGCACAAGACATTGCACAAGTAAAAATCAACAGAAAAGCAGCATTGGTCAGAATTGGGGGCGAAGTAACACAGCCATTCACACTTAGTGACGCCCAGTTCAGTGCATTCAAAAAAAATACTGTCAATAGAAAAGACAAAGATGGGAACAATCATGTGTATTCGGGAGCCGTTTTGTCTGATATCCTGTTAAAAGCCGGAGCAGCTTTAGGAAAAGATCTAAGAGGGGGGAACCTTAATAAGTGCCTGCTGGTTGAGGCTATAGATGGTTATCAGGTAGCTTTTGCTTTGGCAGAATTAGACCAGGCATTTACAGACCGGATTATTATCCTTGCCAATGAAATGGATGGAAAACCATTACCAGCAGCAGATGGACCGTTCAGAATAATCGTTCAGGACGAAAAGAAACCTGCAAGATGTATCAAACAGGTTGTTGGTATGTATGTTAAAAGCACTGTTCGGTAATCCGGTTAATAAGGATTAAGGAGAGTTATATTTTTAGATGATGCCCCGGTATGGAAACCGGCTTTAAGTTGCATCATCTATTAAAATCACCTTAACCCATTCGCTCAGGGCGATATTAAACCAAACGATTATGGCCGAATTAAACACCTCCTCCCGAAACAGAAAAGGCACTCCAAAAGTTTGATCTGACCGCAATGGTAGACTTGGCCTTTTTACTAATTACCTTTTTTATGCTGACCACTACGCTTTCTAAGCCAGTGGCGATGGATATTGCCAAACCAGATGAGAGTAATCTGACTGCTGCTCTTGAGCTGGCAGCCACCCGAACCATGACGATTTTATTAGGCAAAGACAATAAAGTTGCCTGGTACATGGGGGTTGCTGGTGAGAGCAGGCCAAAAATTGAAGGGTTCAGTGAAATCAGGCATTCTATTCTGAACAATAAAACGAATGTAGCCTTTCACAATGCTAATGATCCGGGAAAATCACTGGTAGTCATTATCAAACCTACATCAGGTGCTACCTATAAAAACTTTGTAGACATTATGGATGAATTAGCTGTTACTAAGATCACTAATGCACCCGCAATTGATGATGATCATATTACTGATGCAGAGAAGGACTTTATGAAACAAAACAAAATTCTATAAAATTGTCACGTTTTGGTTCCCTTTTTGTCTTCACGGTAATAATCTTAAAAATTTACTCATAAAACCCATAAAAGATCATTAGGTTCTGCTCAGGAAATCTTTAGTTAATCAGCAATGCTGAGGGATATTCCCTCAGCATTGCTGATGTTTATTTATTTTCAGTACATAATACCGGTGCAGCTGCGATTACCTTATCTTTTCTATATTTAACAAGGTTGATCAACAGTACACTTCCAAGAATTACAAATAGTCCAACAATCTGGATCAAGCTTACCTTTTCATTTGTAAAACAGACACTTAATAAAATTGCTACCACAGGGTTGACGTAAGCATAAGTACTTACCTGTGTTGCCGGACGGACTTTCAGTAACCATACATAAGCACTAAATGCGGCAATAGAACCAAATATAATCAGGTAAATAATAGACAGCCAGGCATCAAGAGGTACACTGTTCCAGTGAAAATGGTTGTATTCAGAACTAAGTATGCTACCTGGAATGAATGCAATAGCAGCAGCAAGCATTTGCCATGCTGTGTATTTACAGATACAGAACTGTCTGGTGCTGAATGATATTTTGAGTATAATGATCCTCCTGCCCAGGCGACAGGTCCAAGAACCAGTAGTGCCATGCCCAATATTTGATTATTACTTTGCTGAGTATTTACGGCCTGAATGACTTGCTCTGAAAACAATAATATAACGCCTATAAAGCCAATAATCAGCCCTGCAATTGTCGATTTACTGTTTAAATTCTCTTTCCATTTAGGTTTATCCAATATAACAAACCAAATTGCAGCTGATGCGACCATAATTGCTACCAGACCGCTGGGAATGAATTGTTCTACCCAGATCACTGTTCCGTTGGCAACACCAAGCATCAGGATACCACTTACAACGGCATATTTAATGTTTTTCCAGTCGAATATTCTCTCCCCATTAAACTTACACCAGGTCATTAGCAGGGTGCCTGCAACGATAAAGCGGAAAGTTCCAAGAATAAATGGCGGGAAACCTGCAAGTGCTTTCTGAATAAAAAAGTAAGTGGATCCCCATACAATATATACGATAGCAAAGGCAAGATAGACGAGGAGCGGAGAAGCGGTTTTGTTTGTCATGGCGTTTTTTTATTTTCAGGGATTACTAATTGTTGCTGTTCTTTTACAGTTTCCAGAACGATAGTGGTACGGATAGATACAATTGTTGTGATTTTACTGAAAGAGGTTCTCATTAATTCCATTAAGGAAGCAGAATCGGCTGTTCTGACTTTAACTAAATAACAGTCTTCACCAGCTATAATATGTACTTCCTGTACTTCTTCGATCTTGGAAAGTTCAAGAGCGGTAGTCGTACAGCCAAGACTATGGGATGCTTTCATAGAAATGAATGCCAGTAATTTTAAACCTACAGCTGCGGGATTAATTCTCGTCGTATACTGCTGGATGACTTTCTTTTGTTCCAGTTTTTTTACCCGTTCCAAAACAGCTGAAGGGGCCATCTCAAGTTCCTTTGCCATATGGACGTTAGAGATTCTGGAATTATCCTGCATTAACCTTAATATCGCAAGATCGATGTGATCTAAATTAATGTTGTTTTCGACTATCATTCTATAAATATATGATAAATCAGAATTATATTCATATTTATTTAAAATAAAATATATTAAATTCGGAATGTGTATTTGATAACTCTTTTATTAATGCGTTTGTCCTGAAATAATTATTATACTTATATTGGGCAAGCAGCAGCCCAATAATAAAAAAATAATGAAATTAGACCTTTTTCAAATTGATAGTTTTACTAATCAGATTTTTCATGGAAACCCGGCATGTATTGTTCCGCTGCAAACCTGGTTACCAGATAGCTTACTTTTGAAAATCGCGAAAGAAAATGCTGTAGCAGAAACTGCCTTTTTCATTGATCAGGGTGATAAAATTCATTTGAGATGGTTTACACCAGAGATCGAAATGGATCTATGCGGACATGCTACACTTGCAGCAGCCCATGCGCTTAAACAAATCCTGGGCTATACTAAAGACACGATCATATTTGATACACTTAGCGGCGATTTAATAGTCACTGTTAAAGACGAACTATATCAGCTGAACTTTCCTTCCAGAAAACCAGTAGAAGCCCAGCTTCCTGAAATCATTAAAAATGCATTGAATATTCAACCAATGCTAACTTTAAAATCCAGAGATTTTGTGCTTGTTTATGAAAGCGAAAATGATATCAGGAATATAGAGATTGACAGACAGCTGTTTGATCAGATCAATCTTGATCCGGGTGGGGTAGTAGTTACTGCAAGGGGAACGAATTGCGATTTTGTTTCCCGGTTTTTCACTCCTCAATCTTCTATATTGGAAGATCCTGTGACTGGTTCATCCCATTGCTCATTAATTCCTTACTGGTCTGAGCAACTTGGCAAAAAAGAAATGAAGGCAGTTCAGTTATCAGAAAGAACCGGAGAGCTATTATGTATTGATAATGGTGACAGGGTGATCATTGGCGGAAATGCCAGGACTTTCTCTACAGGCTCTTTTGTGGACTGATTAATTTTAGTTACCTACTCTTTTTTCTTCAGATTGAATACTGTTTTTCCGGTTACGGGAAGCACCAGATAATCCAAATTGATAGGTGAAAGTCAGATTAATCTGCTGTGTATCGTTAATATTTGAAGAGATAATTTGTGCGTGATTTAGCCCGATATTACGCTTAATGTCCCAGGTATGAAAAATGTCATTTGCGATTAAACCCAATGTGCCTTTGTTCTTAAGTATTTTTTTCTGTACCCCGGCATTAAATCTTCCAAGAGGTAAAAATACACCTTGTCCATAGGTTATTTTTGTTCGGTACGATCCACTTATTTCTGCATTCCAGCCCTTGCCTAATTTAAATTGATTGCTCCCGTTAATTTTGAATGTGGATAGACTGTTATTTAAATATTCTTTGTTCAGGATTATACCTTTATAAGCTGAATGAGAAAGTTCACTATAAATATTCAACAACCACCAGCTAGTAAAGGGGATAGAGGAATTTATATAAATGCCATAAGTTTTAACCTCAGGAATGTTTACATTGGTTGCAATTAAGGCAGCTTGTTCTAAGCTGTAATGCTGAGAGATCATATTATTTATTGAACTATAAGTTACACCTGCTATCACGATGCTCTTATAATTATAAGCCAGTTCTAAACTCGTAGATGTTTCTGGTACTAATAAAGGATTTCCATAACTCAAAGAGTATTTGTCAAAGAAAAAAATAGAATAGTTCAGATCTGCATAATTTGGTCTGGTTATCCGTCTGCCAGCCGAAAATGTAAGCAGATTATTTGAATTTGTGTCTACTTTGTAAGTTAAATAGGCAGTTGGGAACAGGTCATTATAATTAAATTTTTGATGTGGAGTAGTTGAAGATACAGACGTATTTCCCCGACTGGTTTCTGCATTTGTATTTTCAAAACGTAATCCAGCCTGAAAAGAGAACCTTTTGAATAAGCCCCTTTGATAGCTTGCGTAAGCAGCGTTTATATTTCTTTATATCCAAAAGTATTATTTAAGCTATCAATTGAATAATTTGTGCCATTTAGCCTGTTCGCGTATGCACCGCTGCTATTGCGTGTGGAGAATACTATTTGTGCACCCATTGATAATTTTCCTCCCCATAGAGGATTGTCATAATCAACTTTAGTTCCATATACTTTAGTCTTGAATTTATTATCAGAAATTAGCGTGTAGTTATTGTTCAGAGCTGTTTGGCCAGTGATCAGGGTATTACTTTGTAAATTCTGATTCGTTTTGTCATTATAATTTAAATAATCAAAATTGAAATTTATTTCTCTGGATGGGTTTGAGAACTGATGGCGGAAGTTTAAGTTTAGCGTATTATTCGTGGTAAGCTCCATCATATCACTAGCAGTGGTAATTGTAGAATCTGATAAGCCATTTTTGATAAAATTGACGTTGTAAGCTCCCTTTTCTTTGTATTTAGTACTAAAGCCACTATATAAGAATCCCAATGTTGTATTTTTATTTAAGTCATAATCGAAGCCAGCTTTGTAAAGTATATTCTTTCTGGTATTCTTCTCATAATTGTATTGTAACATGTCAAAATCAGGAGTATCATCCGGGAAATTGAAATACCGGTCACGGTGTACTTTGAAGTAATTGGTTGTAGCCGAATAACCAGTACTGCCGAATATATTTAATCTGTTAATTTTGTAATTCAAATTAATACTGTTGTTGGATTTAGCATAAATACCCTGTCCATAATTTAATGTCAAATTTGCATTCAATCCATTATTTGCAAGCTTTTTAGTTTTAATATTAATAATCCCACCGGTACCTTCTGCATTATATCTTGCAGGGGGATTAGGCATAATCTCAATCTTATCAACTGTACCAGATGGGAGCGATTTCAGATAACCCATTAAATCTTTACCGCTTATATAAGCCGGCTTATCATCAATATAGACTGTAACCCCTGGTTTTCCGCGTAAACTTATTCCATCATCAGTTACCTCAATACCCGGAGAATTACTGAGAACTTCGAGAGTATTTGTACCCGAATTAGCCATTAATGAGCCAACGTTAATCACTAGTCTGTCTATTTTTTGTTCAATCAATGGTTTAGGAGCAGCTTGAATAGCTACTTCCTTTAGTTGAGTCGCTTTTACCTGGAAATAGATGGGAGGTAAAATCGTATTGCTATGATTAACTATTAATTTATTACTTACGATTTGTCTTTTTCCTGCATAAGAAATGGTTAAAGTATAATTGCCCTTCATTATCCTGGAGAATTTAAACACGCCATCCTGATTACTGATTGCAGCAAGGTATTTGGTACTGTCTGCCAGATTTTTCAATACAGCTGTTGCCCCTTCAATTGGTAAAAAACTACGGTGGTCTTTAATTAGCCCTTTGATTATTCCTCCTTCAGCATCATTCGTCCTGTTATGGATTGCATTTGTTGCCGGACTTTGTGAAAAGGATAACTTAACAAAGCAGAAAGATAATAGTAATAGGATTGGTAATCTAATCATAATATAGAGTACTTACTTAAAGATGTATTTGAATTCACTGATTAGTTGCTTATTAATTAATTTCTAAGTTATAATTAATTAACAGAAATTAATGTGAAATATTTAATCAATGTAATTTTGATGATTTGATAATGTTTAGTTAATTCCATTTGACTGTGTTTGAGGTAGTTTTGAATTGAAAAACCAGCTGACATCTTACCAATGAAAACGCAATTAAAAATGATCAACAAAATTATTACCCAGGCTAAATGGCTTGTTATTATCGCCATATTATTGCTCAATGCCTCCTGCAGAAAGGAAATTGTTTTGTCAGAAGAGAAGTCTTCAAAGGCTTTGTCAGCTATTAACCAGATCAATAATGATCCTAATGGTGTAGCATCAATCAAAGTCCTGACACATAATCTGTTCCTTTTGCCAGATGTAATCGTTTCATCAACCACACAATGGTCGCAGGCTGCTCGTGGAGCTGTAATTGGATCTGCAAGCTATCTGAAAGACTATGATGTGTTATTATTAGAAGAGTGTTTTGATAACAATGCAAGTAAAGCATTAAAAGATAACCTGACTCCTGGGTTCCCTTACCAGACTCCAGTACTTGGCAGGTCTAAAACCGGATGGGATAAAACAAGTGGATCATGGCGTGAATTATTACAGGGCGGAGGGACTAATGGGGGTGTGATGATTGCCAGTAAATGGCCAATAGAAAAAATGATGCAGCATGTTTATCCTGCTGGTTGTGATGCCGACGCATTTGCACTTAAAGGATTTGTATATGCTGTGATCGTTAAAGATGGTAAACGGATTCATTTTGTTGCCAGTCATACACAATCAACTCAGCCATCTTGTGGAGGCAATGACGTTTCAGTACGTAAAACTCAGTTTGAAACTATGAAAGCATATGTAGATAGTTTACATATTCCAAAAAATGAAATGGTGATTTTTGGAGGTGATTTTAATGTCATTAAAGGGACGCCAGAATATAGTGCAATGCTGAAATATCTTAATGTCGGAGAACCACATTATGCAGGTGTTCCCTATACATGGGATACAAAAACCAATGTAATGGCATCCTATCACTATCCTTATCCTGCAAATAACAGGGAATATATTGATTATGTTTTTGTATCAAAAGATCATTTAGTGCCTGCAAAATGGCAGAATCTGGCCATTGATCCTGTGAGCTCATCTTTAATGAGTTATACAAATCTATTAGGTGAAAAAAGCTATTGGACAGATTACTCAGACCATTATCCTGTTGCCGCTTTTATCAATGCTGATGCGACAGTCCCAACCAGTAGCATAAAATACAGGAAATATGATAATGTATCATTCCAGTCTGTGAAAACCGGTAAATACATTAATTATAACCTTGCTAAACCTAATGACTGGCTGACGGTAAACGGAATCACATCAAAAGAGTTGTCCGCTCATTTTAACCTCGTCAATATTGATCGTCCGGACAATTACAATGAGCTGGTTAATGGTAAAATTCGGGTAGAATTGAGCGAAAGACTGAATAACTTCTGGTACTGGAATATTCTTAATGGTGGAGACTATTATTATTATCCAAAGAATGGGACTGCGTTAAAGTCTCTGGAACTGGAGATTGTGAAAAAGATGAATGGTAATTCAGCGAATCTGGAAGACGGAGATACAGTTGTATTTAAAGATTATAATTCTTATAATTTTAATAAGCGCTATTATTTGCAGGTAAACAATGTAAATGGGGTAGACAAAATTTATCTGAACGGAACCTCAATTGGTGATCGTGAAAAATTTGTAGTGAAACTGAATACTGATGCTGCGCTGAATTGGGGAGGTCAATTGATTTACTAATTTCATACGAAAGCCTGTTAAAATAAATTAACAGGCTTTCGTGTATTGATCAGATCTTTAATAATGGGTGCCGGACACTAAATCTCAGGAGAAAATACTAATAAAAACTAGTCTTTGCCTCTGCCATTTCCGTTATTTCCTTTTCCATTGCCACGTCCGTTGTTGTCATCGCCATGGTCTTTCCATTTACCGTTGCCGTTACCATGATCATCGTTTTTCCACTTATCTTTTCCTTTATCATTTGAATTGTATTTCTTCGCTTGTCCAGGAGGCATTCCGTGTGGATGTCCTTTAACCACATAATATCTTGGATCATCACTGTATTTAATAGCTTTTTGGGTACGTACTTTTTTGTATTTCGCATACTTTACTCTATCGTTATCAAAATTACGGTAAGGGTTACTTGAATTGACAACTACTTTATACCCATTGTACAAATCATAACCACTATATCTTGAAGGTAATGAAGAAGAGAAAATCCACCTGTTTCCTTCGCGATAAGAAAACTGTTTTTTAGGTACATTATAATAACTTTCAATATCAGGCAGGTAATAATTATCTACATGATCATAACCTACCGGCCCCCATAAAGGCTGTGATCCGATATTAATGTTTACATTAATTTGTGCTGCCGCGTGATATGGCAAAAAGCCGATAACTCAGCAGCAGCAGACTAAGTAATAATAGCTTTTTCATTTTTGTGATTTTAAATCTACAGTTCGAAAAATGATGCCATGTTTTTATGCTTTAAGAAACAATGCTTTAATTTTATCATATGATAATTCTGTGTAATTATCTATATATAAATTACACTTTGGCAACTCTTCTGCGCTGTGTGAGCTCAAAACACCTACTACGCGCATTCCTGCATTAAGTGCGGCTGATATGCCAGAAAAGGAGTCCTCAAAGACCAGGCACTGTTCGGGTGAAACGCCCAGGTTTTTTGCAGAGGTAAGATATACTTCAGGATCAGGCTTGTGTTTTTTAACATCCTCACTAGCCATTATAGAGCCTAGTTTTTCACGGATAGGCACTTCGCTTAAAATCAAATCCAGATTAGCACAAGGAGCAGAGGTAGCTACACCCAATTTGACTCCATTGCTTTTCAGATCAGCAATGAACCCCAGTATACCTTCAATTGGTTCAATGTGTGGTGCATATATTTCCCCCGGAAAAGACTTTCCTTCTCCTCCTCCATTTGAAATAACTCTTCACCTGCAATAGGTCTTTTTAAAAAATGAGATAGGATATAGCTATTACTTTTTCCAAACATATGCTCAGCAAAGTCTTCATCAGTAGGATTTAGGTTCCGGGATGAGAAAAACTCACGAAAAGCCAGAGAGTGATATGGATTGGTATGACAGATAACTCCATCCATGTCAAAAATGACTGCAATTTCTTTATTCATCCTGCAAAGTTAAGATGATTTTATTATCGATAAATACCTTGTCAATTTTTGTTTAAACATTTTAATTTCCGGAACTGTGACATTTTGCTGTTTCCAGCGATTAATTGCTGGATTAAGAATTAACTTTAATAGTAGTATAGGCACAGCCATGAATACAGTCAGCCAGCAGGAAGCTTTTCTATCTATCATTGAGAAGAACAAAGGGATCATCTATAAGATTGCCAATTCATTTAATAAAGATGAAGAGGAAGAGGAAAAAAAAGACTTGTGCAGGAAATTACCCTGCAATTATGGCGAGCCTATCCAGGTTACAATCAACAAAGCAAACTTTCAACCTGGATGTATCGTGTAGCTCTAAATGTAGCGATTAGCTTTTACAGAAGAGAGAAAAAGAAAAATGACCTGATTATACCCGATTCGGGGACGATGATTGAGTTTATTGGTGAAGAAGAACAGAGAGATAATCAGTTTGAGCTGATGCTGCTCCAGCAGTTTATTAATGAATTAAAAGAGCTGGACAGGGCCTTGATGTTACTTTATCTGGAAGAAAAGAGTCAGAAGGAAATGTCCGAAATATTAGGTTTATCAGAATCAAATATTGGCACTAAAATCAACAGGATCAAAGAGAAATTAAAACAAAGATTCTCGAAAATTAACAAAAATGGATCTGAAATTAACAGTTAACATAATGGAAGAGCAGGATATTAAACAATTGTGGCAGAGCTACGATAGAAAACTAGAAAAATCATTAGCATTAAATTATAGGATAATAAGAGAAATGCAGACTGATAAAGCGGTTGCTAAAATTAACTTATTTCAAAGAAACCAGGTATTGGGTGTCATATTTGGGATACTGTGGATTGCTATTTTAGGATTTTTAGTATATTATGGACGGAGTAATCCTTATTTCACTATCTCAATAGGGCTAATTATGCTGTTCAATATTTTTGCTGTTGCGGCTTATATCAGGCATCTTGCTTTACTTGATCAGATTAATATTGCAGATAGTATTACCCAGGCTCAGCAAAAACTGAGCAGGATACAAGCTTCATTAAACAATGTAGGAAGGATATTAATTCTACAAGCCCCGCTTTACTGTACATTTTATTATTCAGATGAGATGGTTGCCCATGCAGGTACACTATTCTGGGGGATTCAACTCGTTGTCGTTACCTTTTTCGTTGTTGTATCTGTTTATCTGTACAGAACTTTAACCATGAAAAATATGCACAGGAAATGGGTAAGACGTATTATGGAAAGGAAAGTTTGGGGGGAAAACTTTAATGAAAGCAATGGAGTTTGTCAATGAAATAGAAGAATATAAAATGGAAAAGGCTGATTAACCTTTTCCATTTTACAAGATCTGATTTAGAAAGTACAGGCAAGTTTAGCATATACATATCGGCCGCTAAAGCCAAACTGACTCACCGCTCTTGGATATAAAAACCTTCCGTTTGATGTATTATCAAGACTGCCTGAATAATTCTGAGTAGAAATGCCACTTAAATTGTTCTGATTGTTCCTTGGATCGATATACAATTTATCAGGATATACATCAAAAAGATTATTTGCTCCTATAGTTAAGGTCACCGTTTTATTTGCTGCATAACTTACTGAGAAGTCCGAAACCCATTTTGGCGTAAATGTCTGATCCAGTTGTACAGGCAGATTATTCGCTGCAACATTTGGATCTATTGCATTCAGATAAGTTACTTCTCCAAAACGAACTGTTCTGGCTACAAAACTCAATTTGTCGATAGTTAAGTTCGCAGTAATATTAAGTTTGTTTTTTGGAACAGAACTCTCATAGCGTGAACGTTCCAAACGGTCAAATAATTTGGCTTTCAAAGTCGGGTCACTTTCTATTTTGTCTGATCCGTTAATGCTCCTTACAATTGTTTTATTCAGATTACCAGCTATGCTCAATAATAAATTGCTTTTGGTACCTAAATAAAATTTATTGGTCAGCACTACATCTAAACCAGCCGTATTTGTGGTAATTGCATTTGTAAAAAACTGCACGCTATTAACCTGTGCATTTGGATCTACGGTATTTAAGATCTGGTTCACTACACCAGTTGGAATTAATACGCCTGCACTTGTTCTCTCCCGTGCATATTGACTCGAAAAAACAATACGATCTTTAATGTCAATGTTATAAGCGTCAATAGTGAAAGTAAAAGTCTTCGCAATTTTTCCTGCAAGACCTAAGCTTCCAGATCTGGATATCTCAGGTTTTAATGAACCTACACCAAATTGAGAAACGATCGCATTGTCATTGTTAACCGTTAGTACCTGTGTTGGGTTACCGGCCACAAACTGTGTACTCTCGTTGTTGAAATAACGCTGGTGTAAAGATGGAGCTCTAAAGCCTGTTGCATAGGCCCCACGCAGCGAAATGTCTCCGAATAATTTTACTTTACCAGTGAATTTATAAGAGAAATTAGAGCCGAAATCACTGTAATTCTCATAACGTCCAGCAGCTTCCAATAAGACTCTTGGGCCAAATTCGGCTTCAAAATCTGCATATGCACTCACATTGTGTCTTGATTTATCAATTGCATTACTGGGTTTAAAACCAGGAAATACTTGTGCACCTGCCGCAGTAAATGAAGTGCCAACCATTCTTCCCGGAATACCGGCAGAAGGCTGACCATAAGAATAGGATAGTTCATCACCAGCTTTAATCTGATAATTATCAATTCTGAACTCCCCGCCAAAAGCAGTATTCAATGAAGTAATGAATCCACCATCAAATTCATGTTTCTTATTCAAATCCAGGTTACTTGTGTTTTGTCTGAACAACAATTCACCTGCATAAAATGAAGTCGGGCTTGTGCCTAGCGGGAGGGAAGCATTTACCGTATTATTGATATTGAATTTAATATTGTTCTCGCCACTGGTATTACTGATATCATAATCCCAGGTTCCTATTTTACCTTTTGAACCAATAGAGAATGAAAGATCATTGATTTTGGTATCTATAAATGGAAGAAATCCATTGGGGAATAAAGTCAGGTCAATCTGAGTGGTTTGCGTTGGTAAACGAAAGAATCCGGCGGCACTACCAGTTTTATGCGTATATCCTGCTGCAAAATACAGATTAGATTTTTGGGTGAAATTATACTGTCCGTTTAAAAAGAAACCTGCATTTTTTGAGTCAGAATTACCCACACGCATGTTGTTTCTGTCCAGTCCATTCGCTGTCGCTCTGGCATCATCAGCAGCTTTTAAATTTGCATATCTGGCTTCAAATGCAGCCTCAGTTTCTAAAGCTCCTTTTGTTGGTGCAGCAGAATATAAAAGCGGACGTGTATCTAAACCACCGCGATTGGTATAATCACGTTTGATATACTGACCTGCAAAATTGATAAAGCCTTTATCATTGTTGAATGCCCATCCTTTACTGAAATCAGCCTGAAATGTACGGCCATCACTAAAATTAGTTCCCAGAGCTTTAGAATCTGACTGCCCGAAGGAAGTAGAAAAACTATATGGAGTTATCTTTTTAAGCACGATATTGATCACACCAGCAATTGCATCAGAACCATACTGGGCTGCGGCACCATCGCGCAAGACCTCAATACGCTCAATTGCGGACACAGGAATTGAGTTTAAGTCAGTTCCTACCGAACCACGTCCAAATGTACCATTGATGTTGACCAGTGCTGTAGTATGTCTGCGTTTTCCATTGACTAAAACGAGTACCTGATCGGGGCCTAGACCACGTAAAGAAGCAGGGTCAATGTGGTCCGTACCATCAGCGACTGTTTGTCTGTTTGAGCTAAAAGACGGAGCTACATAGTTTAAAATCTGTGTCAGATCTACTTGTGCAAAGGTTTTGACATCTTTACTGGTAATCAAGTCTACAGGAACCACACTTTCGATGTTTGTTCTTGGGACGGATGATCTGGAGCCAATAACCACAACATTCTGTAATAACGTTTTAGTGTCCAGCAATGCAAAATCCATTGTTTTTGCATTGCTGTCCATCTGGATCTCAGTTTCAGTGTTTTGATAACCTGTAAAAGATACGCGAAGTTTATAAGCGCCTGTTTTTGGAAATTTTATCGCATATTTTCCATTGGAATCTGTAGAAGTGCCCAGTTTTAAGCCGATCACCTGAATGGTGGCACCCGGAATGGCCAGTCCGGCAGAATCAGTGACTTTTCCTTTTAATACTTGTGCAAATAAATGGCTCGAAAGCACGGAGAAGAAGAAGATTAGTGTGATTTTTGGTAAGATTTTCATCATAGTCTGGTTTGTTTAGACTGTAATCTAACGAAAATATTACAATAAATTCTTTGTTACAATGCGAAACCTCCATAAAAAAGGGATTAAGATACGATCTCATTTATACGACCGTATCTTAATCCCTTTGTAAATGCAATTATATAGATCGTTTAACGACTAACAGTTCTATTTTAGAAGGGAATAAAATTGGTTCGGGACAACATCATTAATGCGTAAAAACACATTGTTTATGATTAATTCATTTCCTTGATCTGTATTGTAATGTGGCTCGCTGCCATATATTCTGGTCATAGTGAAACCCTCTCTGGGACTACCGGTTCGTTCAGTTCTTAAATACTTCGTATTTGCGTAAATGGGAATACCGTTTTGAAGTTTTATAGGAATAGTTCCTCTTTCATCTGCAAAGAAGGTTAAATGCAGGTCATGACAAGGACAACTCGCTGGCCTCGGGTTTTTCTCCACGAAATCAGCTTTAACATAAAACGGCTTAATTGGCACATCAATTTTAAAGTTTGTTTTTCAATGGTTTATTATCTGGTAATACATTCATCTTGAAGGATATAGGTACACCTGGAGTCTGAGGGGCAAATGTAGAACCTCTTTTTATATAAGCAGAAAGCTCATCATAAGAAAAAATACTTTTAACTGCTTCCGCTCCGTTTACTCCTACAAAGTAAATCTTCATAGATGAATTGTTGATCACGCCCTGTTCGGCTGAAGTAAGATTTGATCCTCCGGAAACTAAGCCACCAAGAACATTAAATGCTTTTTCATAAGTACTTTTAATAGTCTCACTGCTTTCATCGCTTTCTATAGCC
Source organism: Pedobacter sp. NJ-S-72 (assembly GCF_053890575.1). NCBI lineage: Bacteria > Pseudomonadati > Bacteroidota > Sphingobacteriia > Sphingobacteriales > Sphingobacteriaceae > Pedobacter > Pedobacter sp. NJ-S-72. The sequence goes on from NZ_CM132681.1 coordinate 816,170, forward strand.
AAAACGCCTATTGATCCGTATGTAATACTGCTGATGTAAGTTGGCCAAATTCCACCCAGTGCGTTTATGTTTAAATTAGTATACAGTTCCCCGGGTTCTGGTGTGTCCATAAGAAGCGAAAAGTTTTTTTGTGTAAACTTAATCACAAGCCCATGTTTTTTGTTAATCTTCAATACTTCATTGTTGGATGATGAATAGAGAGAAAAAAGATTGCGCCAACCTTTGCATTGGTACCAAAAACCATTTTTAATTCATCATAGTAGGAAAACTCCTGCATTCCAAAGCTAAAAGTCGCCTTTTGCAGCGTATTCATGCCATTCGCTAAGAGTAGTTTACTATAAAATTCTGATGTTCTTAGTTCGGTAGGGTTATACGTTCCCGTGACCTCTTTTAGGGGTAAAGAAATAGAAGCACTAATAGGTCTGGATTCATATTCCCCTAAACGTTCAGATAATGGGATCATCTCAAGAGTGGAAATAGTATTTCCTTTAATCAGTGATCCAAGATAGAAATTATCTTGTTGCCCCAGCCACTCAGGTAACATGGAAAATTCATCTGCATAGCCTGTAAAAGTCATGCCTACCTGATCTCCAGTCCACTGTGTTACAGGATTAAGGTGGACGGACATAATTGTGTTGGGGCGGTCAATTGGGTCGAAACCCATAACGCCAGTCGTGCTGGTTTTTTCAGAATTCAATGTAATTTAGTACTTAAAATGCCACGGAATGTCGTGATGGTAGCATTATTAATACTTATCTCTCCGGCATTAGGCGATTTTAAACCGCCATATTTATCCGTGTTTTCGAGAGCTGTATAGTCCTTTTTTGAACAACCAAGCAAAACAATAATTAATAATAAGAAACTAAGGGTAGATGTTCTCATTTTAGAATAGGATTTAAATAGGTAAGATTAATAGGTTTAGTTTATTGCTTATAAAGCTAAAAAAAAAAAGCATATCAAATCTAGTGTTTTTTATTATAATGAACTATAATTGAGCTTGGAAGCAAAGAAGAGATAACTGGAATGGTGGATTTTCGTGAAAAGACTTCTGAGGGGGATTTGGTTGAACAAGATACGATCCTATTTATAGGATCGTATCTTGATTCAGAATTAATAACCCGGATTTTGTGTTACATCAGGATCAGAAAGTATATCTGAGTAAGGAATAGGAAATAACCAATAATTTGTATTGTGGTAAGCCGAGTACTTTACCTGCTTGTTTTGTCCTGACAAGGTCAAACCAGCGATGTGCTTCAAAAGCAAATTCAACACTATTCTCATCGGCAATTGCCTGTAATATATCTGTCTGTGTACCAGAGGTGACAGGAGAAACACCAGCTCTTTTACGGATAATATTCAGGTCGGCCAGCGCTCCATCCAGATCGTTCAGATGTGCTTTTGCTTCTGCCCTGATCAGGTAAAGTTCAGAGATCCGGATGAGATAAGAAGGGTCAATATTTGCACCGGCAGTATTATATAATGCTCCGTAAATACTATTTCCAGTACCACCGATAAGGCTTATCCTTGAGCCTCCAATTGCGGGGTCATTAATTTTGCTGATCAGAGAAGCGGAAGGTTTCAATTGATATGAACCACCTAAAGCACTTGGGTACCATAAAGACCAGTAATTATTTTGATCGTTTGCCGAAAAAGTCAATTCAAAAACTGATTCAGTACTTAAAAAGGGTGCGGTGAAAAATGATTTAAAATTGTTAACCAGTGTGAATTTGGGATTGCCAATTACCTGTGAAGCATAGGTTACTGCGTCAGCCCAGTTTTCGCGGTATAGATTTAACCTTGCACGTAATGCCTTTGCTGTACTTTTTTGCGCTCTGTTCCTGGTATTTGAATCGTCTTCAGGCAATAACTGTTCTGCCTGAACCAAATCAGCCAATACCTGATCGTAAGTTTGAACTAATGTACTTCTTTTAACACCTCTTATTCCATTGATATCGACAGTAGGTTTAAGTTGTAATTGTACACCTCCCCAGCCTCTGGCTAAATCAAAATAACCCAGTGCTCTGATGAAATAAGCTTCTCCAAGGATTTTATTTTTCTCTGCCTGGTTCAACAATGGATCTGTAACAGCTGGTAAACCTGCTATTACACTATTTGCTGAATTGATAGTACGGTATATCTTTTGATAAACCGATACTGTAATTACGTTATCAGTAGGGATTGCATTCTGATCTAATTGCAGATACTCACACTTAATGTACCGTTAAAAACCACGTTATCTGCCGTAATGGTACCTAAAGTAATGTAATCTGAGCTGTAGTAACTTTGTAATCCATCATAAGCACCTAGAATAGCTGCTCTTGCTGTTCCTGCATCCGTAATGGCCGTAGTTGAAGGTATAGCATTATTTGGTACTTCCTCCAGATATTTTTTGCATGAACCAAAAAGCAGTGGTAAAATCAGCAGATAAATTGCAGGGATATATTTATGTAGATATTTCATATTGATCGTTTTGAAAATTAAAATGTTACGCTTACACCTGCCTGGATCGTTCTTGGCTGTGGCACTGTAGCCCAGTCATAACCCGCAGTATTTTGGTTGCTGCTTTGTGAACTTACTTCCGGGTCTAACCCTTTGTATTTGGTGAAAGTGAGCAGATTTGTACCAGAGACATAGATTCTGGCTTTACTTACTCCCCATTTGTTAGTGATTAAAGCAGGAATGGTATAGCCCAGAGTGACAGAGTGACTTTCTTCAGCCTGATAAATGAGCCATCTTCAAGATAACGTGTACTTAGCCTTGCTACATTTCCACCATAGTTATTAGCAGAACCTCCGTTGGCTGTAGGGTCACCACTATAAGTAGTTAATCTTGGAATATCAGTGATATCACCCGGTTTTTGCCATCTGTCCAATTGTCTTGGATCAAATCCGATATTGTTCTGTGTACCGCCATGAACAAGGAAGAAATCATGCATGTTCATAATCTTGTTTCCTTGCTGAAAAAAAAAGAAGAAATTAAAATCAAAGTTTTTATAGGTTAACGTATTGGTTAATCCCCCTGTATATTTTGGAATAGCACTGCCAACAATTTGTCTGTCTGCGGTATTGATCTGGCCATCTTTATTTACATCGTTATAAACGGCATTACCAGTATTTGGATCAACATATAATTGTTTGTAGAGTTGAAAAGAATTTACAGCATAACCTTCTCTTAGAATTGAAATATTTCTTCCAGAAGCACCAAGGGAGATGTCAGAAGCCAATTTTTCAATACGGTTAGTATTTTGTGAAACATTAAAATCAGTTGTCCAGCTAAAATCCTTTGTCTCTATATTGACCGAATGAATGCTGAGTTCAAGTCCTTTATTTCTTATCGATCCGTAATTTTGAAGTTGCGAGATAAACCCTGAGCGGTAGGGTACAGGCACATCCAGTAATAAGTTGTAGGTGTATTTATTATAATAATCGAAGGTAAAACTCAGCCTGTTTTTCAAGATGGAGAATTCTGTACCTATATCTATCTGACGGGTGGTTTCCCATGTTAAATCGGGATTAGCTAATTGTGAAGGTGCTGTACCTGCATTCTCCAGATAGTTATAACCTGCATTCCATAAACCAAGGGCAGCATAATCACCAATTCCATTCTGGTTTCCTGACAGGCCTGCACTTGCTCTGAATTTCAGTTCATCAAAAATTCCCAGTTTAGAGATAAACTCTTCCTGACCTGCTCTCCAGGTTAGTCCACCGGAAGGGAAATATCCCCATTGTTTGTTTTTACCGAATTTAGAAGAAGCATCTGCCCGCAAACTTCCGTCGATGGTGTATTTTTGATTAAAAGTATAACTTGCTTTACCAAAAAATGATACTAACTTATTTTGTGATCGTTCGGATGAACCTGAACGGATAGCTGCTTCTTTAATTGCGGTTAATGCATTAGTCGCAAATCCGGTTCCTGTAGCGCTTGTGTTTTGTGAAAGGTTAGTACTTAGCGTATTTCCGATCAAAGCATTAATATTGTGTTTTTTATCTGCGCCAAATGATTTGATATAGGTTAGTACCTGTTCATTAGTCAGTACGAGGTTTTTACCTTCATAAGAAGAAGCAGAGCCATTGGATGCGATTCCGGCACTGATTAATGTGTTACTGTAATTATTCTCATAAACGCTGTTATTGTCTATGCTCCAGCTGCTTTTTAGTTTTAGTTCAGGTAGGATTGTATACTCAGCAAATAAATTACCTATCGTGCGCCATCCAACCGCAGAGTTATTCAGGTTTTCGATCAGGGCGATATGATTATCAAAACTTCCGTATCTGGCAAAAGTGCCGTCTTCATTGTATACAGGAAGATATGATCGTGGAAAGATAGCAGAGTTGATCACACCAGTAGCATCATTATCATTACTGCTGACGTTTCTGAATGTGCGGGTAAAATTGAAACTGGTTCCTGCTTTTAATTTGTCCGTTAGATTATTATCATAGTTAAACCGGCCTGTATATCTTTCAAAACCTGATGGTTTAACGATAGACTCTTGTTTCAAATAGCTTAATCCTGTGTAATAAGTACTTGTTGCAGTTCCTCCCTGTGCAGAAAGTTCATAGTTAGAGGTTCTGGCTGTTCTGAATAAATCACTGATTCTGTCATAAGTAGGCAGGGCAGAGGGATTTGGAAAAGGCAGTACAACGGTAGCAGGATCTGTTCCCCGGTCTTTAGCAGTATTGACAATAGCTTCATTTGCCAGTTCTGCCTGCCGTTGTGGCCCTGTTGCGGTTTTGAATTTCTTGTTTGCATTTGACCAGCCCTGATAAGTGCTCAAGTTAATTTTTGCTTTAGTATTTAGTTTTCCACGTTTAGTGGTGACAAGTACTACACCATTAGCACCCAGCGACCCATAAATAGCTGTCGAATTTGCATCCTTCAAAATCACGAGTGACTCAATATCTGCCGGATTAATGTCAGACAATGGATTAGAACCTGCCTGCTGGCCTAAACTGGTTGTAATCGGATCTTTACTGTTCACGAAAACTCCGTCAATTACATAAAGTGGCTCTACTGAGGCATTAATCGAGTTATTACCCCTGATCCGGAAAGTAATCCCTCCACCGGGTACACCATTGTCTGAGGATATCTGTACTCCGGTCGCTTTACCCTGTATCAGCTGGTTAAAGCTTGATCCGGCAACATCTTTTAGCTGATCGCCTTTGATGGTAGATATAGAGCCAGAAATGAACTTGCGTTCCTGTGTACCATAACCCAGTTACAACCACTTCGCTGAGTTGCTGTAAATCGGGTGCAAGCTGTACGGTAATCGTGTTTGTGCCTACTTTGATACTTTGTGAAAGATAACCTATATAGCTGAAATCAAGGTTTTTTTTTCGTCATCAGACAGGCTTATTGTAAACTCTCCCTGTGCGTTGGTGATGGTGCCGGAATTTTTGTTGTGTAAGCGTACGCTTACTCCAGGGACAGGCTGATGATCGGTTTGATCAACGACTTTACCGGTAATTGTTCTATTCTGCGCAAAAGTCGGAACAGACAGCAGAATCAACAGCGAAAGGAGTTGTAGTAATTTTAGTTTCATATTGAAAATTTGAAAAGATGGAGGCATAGTTTTCCCTTGTCCCCAAAATTGGAACGGTAAAAAAGGCCGGAAGAAAATAATTGATTAAGAGACGGTATGTATACCGGGATATGGCAAATTATGCCATGAGACAACATCGCATGGAAGGCATGCGGATAGCATAAATTAACTCGTTTGAATTAGAGTTGATCAGAGGCAATTGAGGTTCAGTTTTTTTTTTTGATACAGCATTCATCTTATAATTGGCATTTGTGTATGATGGGTCAAATATACAATGAATAAATTAAATACTACTACTTTGGTAGTATTTAATTTATCTGTTACAATTGATAATCCGGATTACCTGATAAGAGCCGGTTTTGAAAAGCTATTGAGAATAATAAGCTGATTTTGTAACTCATACTCCTAATCGTTGTCTCATATGAAAACTAATCTGCATGAGATATCTTTATTTAATCATTTATTTATTAAGCCTGAACTCAGATTTGTTTGCACAATCAGCCAGTCTACAGCATTTTATTGTCGATTATGCAAATGAACATCAGTTCAATGGTACTATTTTGGTAAAAGAAGATTCTAAATTGTTATATCATCAAAGTTTTGGTATAGCTGACCGCAGATTTAATATTCCCATAGTCAACGAGACTGAATATAAGGTCGCTTCAATTACTAAAGCTTTCACTGCTGCTGTTCTAATACTTCAACTCTCACAAGAGGGAAAATTAGATTTAAATCGGACTATAAAAACATATTTACCCGATTATAAAGGGGAGGCGGGAACAAAAGTTACGATTCATCAACTCCTGAACCACACATCCGGGATGCGTAATCTGGATACGCTGCATAGTATCAGCAGTGCTTTAAAAAATGGTTTGGGATACTATCAGAAATTTTATACACCCGATCAGATCGTGAATGATTTTTATAGTGATTCATTAGTGAATATTCCCGGTAAAAAGTTTGATTATAACAATGGTGAATATATTATTTTGGGTAAGGTCATCGAAGCAATTGATAAGAAATCGTATGAAGAGGTTTTAAAAGACCGGATTTTAAAACCTTTAAAGATGAATAATACAGGTATGCTAAGTCATCAGGACATAGTACCGAACCTGTCAAGCACTTATTTCTTCAGGAAAGATATCAATAGATTAGTTAGCGATTTACCTTATTTTATTGACGACTATTATGCTGCGGGTGCTATATATTCCAATGCTTCTGATTTAATCAGATTCTCTGATGCATTATTCGGCCTGAAATTGATTAATAAGCAAATGCTGGGATTAATGATTCATCCCGGATTAGATGATTATGGCTATGGTGTTTGGATCAGAGATATAAAAGGGGGTAATGATAAATACGCAAGAGTAGAACGATATGGAAGTATTATGGGGGCAAATGTATTGTTAATGCACTTTTTGAAGAAAAATGTTACGGTAATTATGCTAAGTAATACCAATTTAACAGACTTGGGTGATTATGCGTTAAAAGTAGGTAAGGAAGTGATCCATTAAAAAAGACTTTGGCTAATTGATGACCTATTGGTTCATCAATTTCTGAAATGTTTCTATAAACTTACCTACTTGAACACCATCCATTAAAGCATGGTGCACATGAACAGAAACACTTATTGTCCTTTTTGTTTCTGTTTCTACCATCTTGCCAAAAGATATTTTTGGTGAGCTGTCCTCAAAGGAGAAAGATCTTGCATGTGATATAGAAGTAAAATCTATCCAGGGCAGAGCAGAGTAATGAATGACATTTTCGCCAGATACAGCTGGAAAAAGTCCGGTGCTTTTTGATACCCGGTCTATTTCTTGCTCGGCGAGTTTATAAAACTGGTTGTAATCTTCATGAAAATCCATATAAGAGAAACCAAAAGTTCCATTAGGACGATTGATTGTTGGTGAAGCATTTACCTGATCATATATAATTACTTTGTCGCCCTTTATTCTGTATTTAAATTCTTCAATAGTATTGGCTGCTTTTAAAGATTGATATAAATAATAGAGAAAAAAGGATTTTCCGGATTTCTTCGCATGAAGATAAGCCTTCGTACAATCAATTTTTACGGTTATGCCAAAGAAAGGTTCTTCGAATTTCCTGAAAAAGTGAAAATGTTCTTTTCTGTTCCATTGTTTTATGTCTAGCTCTTTTTGCATGGTTCTATTTTATATGATGATATAGCTGTATATCATGATTTGGCTGATTATCCTTATGTTAGTTTTGTAATATCCTGATAATCTCAGTCATTGTATTTAATGGCATAAAATTCTGGTGTTCTAAAGTTTCGGCTATCTGTTCATGTGCCCAGGTTGTATGAAAGGGGATATGAGCTGCATAACCGCCTATTTCCAATACCGGAAGAATATCTGATTTAACAGAGTTGCCAAGCATTAAGAAATTCTCAGGATGGCAATCCAAATGTTTAATCAATTTTTGATAATCGCCAGTCTGCTTATCACTCATAATTTCAATATGATGAAAATAGTCCTGTAACCCTGATTTCTTCAATTTCCTTTCCTGATCAAGAAGATCTCCTTTAGTAGCCATTACTAATCTGTAATCTTTTTTCAGATGCTTTAAAACTTCTTCCACACCATCAAGTAGAACCACTGGCTTTTGTAAAAGCAAATGGCCCAGATCCATGATTTTATCTACCATCCCAATAGGAGCCCTGCCATCATTAGAAATACGGCTTAAGGTTTCTATCATGCACAGCATAAATCCTTTGACTCCATATCCATAGAGAGACAGATTATCCATTTCCGTTTTGAATAATTCTTTTGAGAGTTCATCATGCGGCATATATTCTTCCAGTAACTGGCAGAACGCAACTTCTGTTTCCAGGAAGTAAGGTTCATTGACCCAAAGGGTATCATCTGCATCGAAGGCTATTACCTGAATTTGATTTGTGATCATTACTTTTGTTTTGAATACCTGCAAAAATAAAAGATTATACCGCTACAAAAAGGACAATTGTCCCGCGTCTTTCTATGTTAAGAACCAATACCAATTTATTAGCCTTCATTGAAAAGCTTTATGCAGATCAGCCAAAGAAAGAGGATGTCATTCTGAGATCTTTCAGTACAGGAGAAAGAATACTGGAACAGGACGTTAAAATCGGCAAAGTATTTATTATCAGGGAAGGGGTGACTAAATGTTATCTGACTGAAGAAAATGATAAAGCTTATATATTTGAGTTTTTAGGCAAGGGTGAGATTATAGGTGAAATAGAGGCAATAAAAATGAAGGAATGTCTTTGTACTGTAGAAGCAATTAGCCCTGTAACTGCCTATTGTATGTCTGCGGTGTTTTTCCTTTCTTTAATTGATAACATTCTGGATATTAATAAAATATTGCTGCATGAACTGACAGACCGTCTGCTGAATACCAGTCGCAGATCTTCTTTTCAGCAGCTGTATTCTCTGGAATATGGTTTGTCTAAATTGCTACAGCTTCAGGAGAAAGAGAAAATCAGTCTTTCAAAGGATGATATGGCGGCTTATTTAGGCATTACAATCAGGAGCTTAAACAGAACAATGAAATTATTGAAGAAGGAATAAGTTTATGGTAGCTTGACTTTTACCAGTTCTATATTATTCTTAAACAAGGGTATCTTATCACTTAATTCAAATGCCTTATTAAATGATAGTACAGCCTTGTTATCAGAGTTCTTGAAATATTTTTTTTTAAAATGAATCAGAACCCTGTCCCCTTTATCAATGAGATCTTTTTGTTGTGAACCAGAGACTTTAACGACTTTAATATCTTTCTGATGAACGAATAAAGATTCGTTAGCATAAAGGAAATCCAGTTTGTCTTTATTAATCGTAACAGGGAATTCGGAATGGTTCACTATAAATATCTGAGCATTTAAAGTGTCATGCTCACAGTAACTACTTAATCTGAAATTTACACCTGAAACAGCAATTTCCTGATCACTGACAAATATAAATGGCGGTTGTTTAACTTTTTTCAAGGTCGAAAAATAGGCGCTCTGTTTACTTGTAAAATCAGATTTTGTATTCAATGAGTAACTAGTCGCAATGGTTTTATATTTATTGAGATAGGCGCTATAGTCAGATGGTGCCAGATTTGCCTTTATAATAGTATATAATGGAGGTACATTTCGATTAACTTTAGAAGTAATCAAAAGATTATAACTGGATTTAAAATATCCGTTTCTACCTGTTAGCTGGTATTCTCTGAGATCATTTAGGGGTTGAAATTTTAGCGAAACAGCTTTGTTTTCTCCTGGTTGCAAGATGATTGAACTCATACTCCCGGTTTTAGGTGTCGATCTAAGTCCTTCGGGGGTAGATATCTCAATTTCACTAATGGTAATTGGGTTGTCACCCGGGTTATTCAATTCCAGATCGGCTTGTAATTCCTGCGTTTTGATATTAGCAGTCAGATTTAAGCGGACTGACAACTGATCAAATTGCATGTCCGTTTGGTTGTAGTTTAAATCACCTTTAACTCTTTGTATCTGAGGATGATTATGGCAGGCAAATAACGTAGCTAATGAAATTAACAGGATAGGTATTCTGATTTTTAATAGCGTGGATGTTCTCATTTTTATTTGATAAGTATTAGGAAGAAGGGTTGAAGAAGCCTGATTACCACGGCTCTTCAACCCCTGGTTTATTAGTAGCTCATATGAATTTTATAAGCTCATGATGATTATTATATATATATGCTTATAAGCCAGTAACAGACCAGATAGCATATGCATGCGGAGGGGCTTGTATTAATACCCGTCCGTCAGCCGCTACTGTTTGTATCCAGTTGGATACTCCGGTATATTCTTTTATCTTTTGATTAGCCCAGTTAGAACTTACCCATTGCTGCTGCCAGTTATCTGTACCATTGAAATACACAATTAAACCAGGAATTGAACCATATCCATTTCTTTTGTCAATATATTGATCAGGAGCTGAATATAAATTGGTTGTTGTGCCTCCAGCCAGATTTTTATGAATCCAGATCAGATTATTCATCCTGTTTTTGTCCAGCAGGTTTTCATAATCCTTGTAAAAGATACATGGATATCCCTCATGGGTCATGATATAAGCATAAGAAGAATACTTGTTATATGTAATATCCGTATCATGGTTACTGACAAAAGTAACAGCCTTTGCTGCATTTTTTTTTAATAACATATCATCGTTAAGATGTGTCAGATCGTTACCGTCAAATGCACTGTGCATCGCGTAAAAACAGGCAAAGTCAAATGCTGAGGAAGTTTGCTCAGTTGCATCTACCCAGTTCTGTAAATTTGCAGCATTTCCATCCCATTCTTCTCCAACGGCAAAAACCGCAGCTGGCCCGCCAACACTATTTACAAAGTTTTTAACAACCCATGCACCATATCCTTTAACATAATCAAAACGAAACCCGTCGAAATGGATATTGTTCTTGTAAAATTTGGACATGCTGTAAGACGCATTATATATCCAGTTAGATACATTGGCTTTTTTATGGCAGAGATCAGGAAAGCCAGCAAATGCGCCTTCATCTGCACTTTCTATATCATTTGGATGGAAATCGCTGTACGTGCGGTTAAATTTTCCGGAAAGAGGTGTGTATTTAGTATATGTACTGGTACCTGTGTAGGGATTAGCCTCTGAATTTCCTCCGCTACAATGATTAAGTACCATATCTGCATATACTTTTATATTATTGCTATGTGCAGTAGTTATCAATTTACTCAGGCTTGTTGAATCACCAAAACGGGTAATTGTTGTGCCCATTTGATTATAACTTCCGAAGTCGAAATAGTCATAAGGATCATAACCCATACTTGTGCCTCCGCCTTGTGCTTTAGTTGCCGGTGGTAACCAGATGGCTGCGATGCCTGCAGCTTTCCATGATGGTATTTTATCATTGATTACATTCCACCACGAGCCTTGCGGAACGTCCCAGTAAAAGGCTTGCATCATTACATCGCTACCAGAACCTGTAGCTGCGTCTACTGCGATTTGTTTAGTGATGGCGGGGGAGGGAGGATCTGCAATCCCGGTTTTTTTGCATGAAGTGAATGTAAAGAAAAGCCCCATAAAAAGGATAGTCTTCACCGATAGGTAAGATGTTTTTTTGTTCATACTATTTGGTTATTTATTTGGTTTATTGTTTTGTTAACGGGGGTATCTCCTGATGGGGTGTTAAAGTACGGGAACGTTCCCGTACTAATACAAGCATTAATCCAAAAGACCCTTTAAAACTACTATTATTTATCTGATTTTATATACAGGAGATGATTTTTTGTTACTATAATCAAAGCCATTGTTTATTGATAAGATTGAATATCATGGGGTTAATTTATAACAAGCTTAAACTGTGAATTTTCTTAACTAAGAATTATATCTTTATTAAACAGGGGGGTAATTAATAAAATATTTGGTCGTTAAGAATTTATAAGTCGTATTGATATGAATAACTGGGAAGAATTTGAAAAAAAGTACAATTTTGAAGAGACAGTCTTTGAATTGACAAACGAATCTCTTGATATGATAACAAAGTCTGAAGATTTTAAAGACGAGATATTTGGTGCATTTGCATTCAATTGTGTGAGTGGCGATATTTCTTTAAGTTTTGACTCAAGTACAGGTGTTGATTTACGCAAAGAAGGTTATTATCCACCGGATTGGACAAATGAGCTTATGGAGTCTGACCTGGAAGAAATTGAGAACTCTCTGGGGAAATAAATATGCGGATACCCAGAATGCTTTTAATGAGGTTATTGATAGTCATGACTCTGATTTTATTGATGAATTTGAAGCAGGTTATCTCAATAGCTTAAGAAGGGTAATGGTGAAACTTGAAAATAGTAAAGCATTCGATAAAATAAAGATATTAAAGAACTTTTGGACTTTAGTTACGCAGGTAGATGCAGATACAGAACAAGAAGAAAAGTTATTAGACGAGGTTAGAAATAAATAATAATGACGAAAATTACTGAAACATCAGCATTGCATTCTGCTTGTTATAATCAGGACACCACATTGGTACAGCAGCTTTTATTAACTACAAGACCAGCCGTACTTAATAAAAAACTCGTTGACTATGAAAACCCGGTTCAGGGTACACCATTACAAATTGTTTGTAAAAACGGAAACCTCAATATTGTAAAACTATTAATTGAGGCAGGTGCCGATAAAGAAATTAAAGACGTTGCCCGGCAATCTCCTTATCAGTTGCGGTAAGTAATGGACATTATGATATTATTGATTACTTCATAGAAATAGGGGCAGACATCCACTCTAAAGGTCCCAGTAATTTACAGCCAATTCATTTTGCCTGTGTTTATGGAAGCCGGAAGATCATAGAATTACTTTTGTTAAAAGGAGCTGATATAAATTTAGTTGATAGCCTGAAAAGTTCCCTGCTTGATTTTACGACAAATCTTGAAGGCGGGAATTTAGACGCAGCAAAAACATTAGTGGAAAATGGGATTGATAAAAAGTATTTCCCGGCTGCTTTTAAATGGGCATGCTGGAGGAATAATCCGGCTATAGCAAAATATTTAATGGCTTGCGGTACAGACTATAAGGATGAGACTACACCTAAATCAGAGTTGTTATTCTGGATTTGTGGTTTAGGGCATAGTGAAATAGTCCTGTTATTATTGGAGCTCGGAGTAGATTTTAAGACAAAAGTGAAATTCAAAGGGAGAATGATGTCTTATGTCACGGTAGTAGTCCTTTAGACAGAGCGATTGCAACAGGTCAGACTGGAATTGTAAAATTGATAACTGATTTTCATTTATAACCTATAGAGAATGGCTAATAAAAACATATTTGAGGCAGCAAGACAAGGTGATATCTCTTTATTAAAAAAGATATTATTAACAAAACCAGATTTAGCAGAATTTAATGATTACGGTTTTACTGCTTTGCATTGCGCAGCTATGGGAACTAATCTTGTAGACGATGAAATAATGATGGAGCTTTTAAAGCTTTTAGTTGAAGCGGGAAGCCCACTGGAGATTCTTTCACTTGATGGAAGAACTCCTTTATATCTGTGTGCAGAATTCAGCTCTTCATTAAAACCTGTTCAATTTCTTATCGATGCCGGGGCAAACCCTGATGTATATGCTGGTAATCATATTGTTGAAAATGCACGTTTACCTGAAGTGCAGGAATTATTAGCAGAATTAACCGGAGTAGCTATTCCTGTGGAACCAGAACCAGGCCACCTGCTTTGAAAATGAACTCTGCTGCGTGGAAAAAAGCGAAAATAGTTCTTGATATTGTTTTTATGGAGTTAGCAGATGCCGGTATAATCGCTTTGCAAGATGCTGGCAGTACACAGTCAGATGGTTTTGATGATTGTACTGAAGAATTTCATAAAAATACAGATCAGGATTCAATCGTTGGATTTTGTTTTTATACCAGGCAAGATCTTAACCGCGCAAAAAGAACCAGTGAGCTGTCACTTGCAGTTTGGGGTGCTAAAGAAGGCAAAGCAAAGGATACTGAAAAGGTTGCAGGTATAGTTGTAAGTGCTTTTGAAAAAGCAGGTGTTAATGTGGGCTGGAATGGCAGTGACTCGATACGTCCTTCATTATATTTGCACAGTTTTTCTGAATAGATTTATTGTCTGTAGATTTTAAAAACCTTTTAATCAGCCTGATGTTTAATACTTTCACTCATAAAGGGGTAGAAAGATTAGCATATGGAGCCATTTAATATTAGAAATTGAATACTACGACAGAGATGTCACTTTAACTATATTACCTGAATCTGATCATAAAGGTTACTATAAGATAATTTATTCTGGAGGAATACTTGGAGCCTTGTATTTTTTGATGGAGAGGATTGGGTAATGGTTCAACCAGAAGATGTTATCGCAGGAGACCTGCCTCTGTATGAGCCTGATCTCAAAGAATATCATATCAGACTTAAGTTTACTGAATACCTGGCTGAACAGATAGGACATGAAATTGATTTGTATTTCGATCAGCAAATATGATGAATGTGTTCTATACGGAACGCACCGGAGAGATTTTATCCTGCCTGAAAAATAAGGCAGGATAACTCTAAGACTTCTTTTTAGGGACTTTCGCACCCTCTTTTCTTGTTTCTGATAGACCGATAGCTATTGCCTGTTTTTTAGACGTAACTTTCTTTCCACTACCTGATTTCAATTTTCCTTCTTTCATTTCATGCATGGTGGCTTCTACCTTTTTTTCTGAAGTTTTTTTTTTCGAATATTTGGCCATAATCTTAAAATTTAACTCAATGATTTAAGAATTGTTTTTTTGATGAATTCTAATTCTAACAAACTAATAATCAGATGGTTTTCTGGAAATAAAATATGCGATTTATCACAACCATAATCAGGAAATGAAAGAATATTTTTAAGCTTGTATACTTATTAAAAAAAATAATAAGTTTTGCAGAAGTTTAAAATTAAATTATTAAGTTTGGTATAACCAACTAAACTATTCCATTAAATTATGAAGAACAGGGGACTCCTGCGAGTTGATATTATTAAGCAGCTTTATTATAAAAATCCGCTTTCTCTTACCGAACTAAGTAAACTGACTCATAAAAGTTTGCCGTTGGTAACTAAGGTAGTGAATGAGCTGGTTGAAGAAGGATATGTGCAGGAGCAAGGTCTTGGCCGTTCAACTGGTGGTCGAAGAGCGTCTTTATTTCTTTTGAATCTCGAAAAACAAAGATATGTCGTTTCTGTGGCGACGACAGATCAGTTTACAGCCCGCATGATTATTTATGATCTGGCTAACAATATTATCCATCCTGTGGAAATGATGGAGCTTGAACTTACAGATGATCAGGAAGCAGTTGATAAGCTGGTTTCTTTTATCCATCATCATATTGAGCTTTCTGGTATTGATAAGAAAAAACTTTTGGGAGTTGGTATTGGTATGCCCGGTTTTATTATTGCTGAAGAAGGGGTGAACTACTCTCATTTAAAAACGAATGATGGTACACATTTGGGTAAATACCTGCGAGATAAATTAAAGCTACCGGTATATATAGATAACGATTCACGCCTGATTGCAAATGCTGAACTTCATTTTGGAGCGGCAGTGGGTATGAAGGACGTCATGGTTGTTAATATTGGCTGGGGTACTGGTCTGGGCATGATCATTAATGGTCAGCTCTACCGCGGAAACAGTGGTTATGCTGGTGAATTTAGCCATATCCCATTGTCAAATACCGGGACCTATATGCTCTTGTGCAGGCAGACGTGGATGTCTTGAAGTGGAAACTTCTTTACTCGTGATGACTCAAAGAGCAAAAGCAGAAATAGACGCTGGTGCTGCTACAAGTATGACCGAACTTTTTAAAGATAAAAGCAGGAATATTGGAGAACTGTTTTTGGATGCTGCACGCAATCACGATCCTGTAGCTGTTTCCATCCTTTCTGATGCCGCATTTCATATTGGAAAAGGTGTAGCGACATTAATCCATATTATGAACCCGGAATGTATTGTACTCAGTGGACGCGGTGCTGCTGCGGGTAAAATTCTCCTTCCGCCAATTCAGCAGGCCATCAATGAATTTTGTATCCCAAGAATCGCAGCTCAAACCTCTGTAGTACTTTCGGAATTAGCAGCGGATGCGGAATTATTAGCATCTGCAAGCTTAGTTATTGAAAATAGTCTCTTTAAATAATATTACATAAATTTTCTTTTGAATTCAAGTTAATACCCAAAATAAATAAAACTAAATCGAATTACTAACCTAAACACACCAAACATGAGAAAAATTTACTTAAAGTATTTAAGTGTTTTTCTGTTAACTCTGTTGACAGTCAACGCTTTTGCACAGAAGACTCTTACCGGGACGGTAAGAGATGCTTCGGGCCCCGTTCCGGGGGTTAGTGTTTCCCTGAAAGGAAGCTACAAAGTTACCCAGACAGATGGGGCCGGAAAATTTTCTATTGCCGTAGGTACAAATGATATCTTATCATTTTCTGCGGTAGGTTATGCCAAACAGGAAATTTCTGTTGGCAATCAAACGTTGTTGAATGTTACAATGAAAGAAAGTGAAAATAGTCTGAATGAGGTTGTTGTAACTACAGCATTAGGTATCAAGCGACAGGAAAAATCGTTAGGTTATGCGGTAAGTACAGTAAGCGCTAAACAACTAACTGAAGCTGGAAATACAAACTTTGCATCGGCTTTATATGGTAAAGCCGCAGGTGTGAAAATTACCACAGCACCAGGTGGTCCGAGTAGTGTGTGTAAACGTACAAATCCGAGGAATCAATTCAATCAATTACAATCAGCAGCCTTTATATGTTGTGGATGGTGTGATGATTAGAAATGATGGGCAAAATGATGCTAAAGGTGCCAATAACAATGATTATTGGGGCGATCAGCGCATCAGAGGAAATGGTGTTTTAGATGTCAATCCAGCGGATATTGAAAGTCTGACTATCTTAAAAGGTGCGAGTGCATCAGCATTGTATGGTTCGGATGCGTCTAGTGGAGTAATTGTTATCACTACAAAAAAAGGGTCAAAAGACAGAGGACTGGGAATTGATTTTAATTATCAGGCTTCTATTGATAAGGTAGCATTTCTCCCTAATTTTCAGAATGTTTATGGCCCGGGTTATGACAGAGCAACTAATTTAGCAAATGCAGGCCGTGAAGATGGCTGGATTGCTGATGCAACTTCTCCAACTGGATTAAGACCTTACTTTAGATCTTATGCAAATTTTGGGCCTAAGATGGAAGGTCAGCAGGTTAAATGGTGGGATGGTTCAATCCGTTCTTATTCTCCGCAACCTGATAACTATAAAGATGTATATCAAACAGGTTATACTTCGAATGCGAATGTGGCGATCTCGAATCAAACTGAGGCCATTAATTATCGCTTTTCTGCATCACGTCTTGATTACAGAGGGACACAGCCAGGTAATACAGGTTCGAAGAATTCATTTAACTTAAACTCTACTGTTAAGCTTGGATCAAAGGTATCCGCAGATGTAATTGTGAGTTATGTGAACACCATAACAAAAAACAGACCCTATCAGCTTGGACAAGTTTTGGGGTCATTTGGTGGTTTCTTCAGCCGTGCTGAAGATATGAACTTAATGAAAGAAAAATTCCAGACCAGCAATGGATATAAATATGCACAATTTAATCAACTGGATCGTCCTGAACCATTTCTTTATAATATCAGAGCAACGAATTTACTGGACTTCTACTGGCAGCAATTAAAAAACGAATATGTTGAAAATGAGAACCGTTTACTTTCAAGTTTCACTTTAAACTGGGATGTTGCTAAAAACTTAAAGTTCAGAGGACGTATTGGTAATGATTATACTGGACTGAGATCTGAAAATAATCAGTTTACTGAAGTGCCGATAGGATTAAATGGTAATACGAGTACAGGTGGATATACTACAACACAGGGACAGTATGGGATTTTGTACGGAGATGCCTTGCTAACTTACTCGAATAAAATTGGTAAAGACCTGAATTTGTCAGTAAGTGGTGGTTATCAGGCTAGAAATGAGACCTACAAAGATCAGAAATCGAATACGAAAGATGGATTAGTTTCAGAAAACTGGTTTGCAATAACTAACTCTTATGGTATTGCCGAAACTTCTGATACAAGAAAAAAACAATTAAAATATGCTTATTTAGGAATCTTAAATTTAGGCTATAAAGATTTCTTGTTTTTAGAAGGTACTGCACGTAAGGAATATGCTTCTACATTGCCTCCAAGAATAATCAATATAATTACTATTCATTAAATGGTGGTTTTGTTTTTAGTGACGTTGTGAAATTGCCGAAATTCTGGAACTACGGTAAACTAAGAGCTTCTTACGGAGTGGTTGGTAATGCCCCACCTCCATATGAAGCAAATATTGTCTATACACAATCCTCTCTTCAAACTATAAACGGATCAGTTCCATCATTGGTGACATCTAGTGCTTATGGAAATAATACGCTAATGCCAGAAATGAAATATGAAACTGAATTTGGTTTTGAAACCCGCTTTTTAGACGGACGTTTGGGGCTGGACGTAAGTTATTATAGTAACTATATTAAAGATCAGATTTTGCCTTTACAGGTGAGTAATGCTAACGGTGCAAAAAGCCAGATTGTGAATGTTGGAAGAGTTGGAAATAAAGGATGGGAAGTAGCATTAAATGGAACCCCGATAAAAGGCAACAAATTCCGTTGGGATACCCGTTTGAATTTTTCATCTAATAAATCAAAGTTAATTTTTCATTAATGGAGGGAATGCCTGATTTGACTTTCTATTCTTCAGATCAGGCTACCGCTAAGATTATGGCTAAAGCCGGAGAAGATTTGGGTAATATTTACATCCGTCCAAGAGCAACTGATTCAAAAGGTAATTATGTAATTAATGATGATGGACTGTATGTAATGGACAATAGTACCTATACTAAAGCTGGAAACATTATGCCGAAAATAGTGGGCGGTATTTCTAATACGTTTAGCTATGACAACTTCTCACTGACTTTCACTATTGATGGTCGTTTTGGAGGGAAAATGGTTGCACCAAATCTTAAATTTATGCGTGGAGCAGGTATGCTGGAGAACTCTATGGAATTCAGAGATGCAGCCCATGGCGGATTAACTTTTACAAGTAATGGTAAAACGTATGATGACGGTGTATTGTTACAAGGTGTAAATCAAACGACTGGTCAGCCAAATACAAAAATTATTTCTGCAGCAGAATATTACATGAATACCTATAACTGGGGTGAGGGTACTTTAGCAGAAGGGGAGCTTTTCAATAACAGCTATATTAAAATGAGAGAAGCTGTACTGAGTTATAAATTACCTGCTTCATTTACCAGTAAGCTTAAGATTAATAACTTGAGAGTGTCACTTACGGGCCGTAATCTATTCTACATCTGGCGTACGCTGAAAGATCTGGATCCAGAGGCTCCACTAGGAAGCAGGTGGTGGTCACAAGGGGCAGATGTGGGCTCGACAGCTGCATCAAGAAGTTATGGTTTTTCTATAAGCGCGAATTTCTAATCGCATTAATCCAGATATTATGAAAAAATTAATTATAAATATAAGTTTTGTCTTAGTTGCAGTAACGACATTGGTTAGTTGCAAAAAGGCTGTTGATGAGAAATTCTATAATCCGGAAAAGTCCCAGAATGCAAGCCTTTCCGGACTTTTTACAGCCATGTTGAATAATGACAGGGTTGCAGCTAAATATTGGAATGTACGTACTTTTTTATGCCAGATGATGCCGGGCGTGTATGCACAGACTTCTTATTTTCCAAATGCGAATTCTGTTTATCAGCAAAGTGATGGTTATTCTCAAAACTATTGGGATGATTTCTATGCTACAGGTGGAAACGGAAGTGGAAGTATAACACAGTATCGTTCTATGGAAACAAAGTTCAGCACGCTTTCGGATGCTGAAAAAGTTAGTCAGGGAGCGCTTATGCAGGCTGCTAAAGTAGTTTTAATCGAACAGGCTGCGAAAATGGTAGATTTATGGGGTGATATTCCTTATTCTGAAGCCGGGAGTCTGGAGAAAAGCAGTACTTTAGTAAATCCTAAATTTGACGAGCAAAAGGCGCTGTATACTAGTTTTATCAGTGATTTAGCTAATGCTGCTGCTTATTTTAAAGCAAACCCTACCAATAAGGATTTTGCTAAAGCTGATATTTTGCTGAAAGGTGATGTTAATCTATGGACTCGTTATGCAAACTCTTTACGTTTAAGATTGCTGATGCGTATTTCAAAAGTAGATGAAGGAACAGCAAGAACTGCGGTATTGGATATGTTAAACAATGCAGCAGCTAATCCATTGATAGATGGTGGAAATAGTGCTTTATACAATCCTGGTACATCTGATGTTTTATTGCAGCCGCAAACCAACAGTACAAGCGATTTAAGTGCCGCTTTTTATGGAAGGCAGCTGGTACGCTACAGATTATATGCTGAACACAGTGATGTTGCCTGCGAATGATCCGCGTATTCCAGTAATTTATGATAAATACGGTAGAACAGTGAATGGTAAATTTGTACCAAACGCAACTTATAAAGCAATGCCTGTTACCATGAGTGGATCAGACCAGGAGGCGAAATTTGCAGACTATGCGGTACTTGATTCGGCAACTTTCCTTTTTAACCAGAAATTACCAGGTATTGTGATCACTGCTTCTGAAGTTAATCTTTTGAAAGCCGAGGCATTTGAAAGATGGGGAAGTTCAGCCAGTGCTCAGACTGCTATGAAAATGCTTTAAGACAGTCAGTTGCTTTCTATTATTTTCTGAATAATTTAAATAAGGGTGGTGGATATGTTAACCTTCCAGCTCCTTCATCTGCTGATGTTGAAGCATGGGTGAGTTCATCCTCTGCAGCTTATACAGGCTCTCAGGCAAATAAACTGGCGAGTATCTATACACAGAAATGGGTGCATTTTGGTGTTCTTCAGTCTACAGAGGCCTGGTCTGAATACAGAAGAACAGGATTCCCTGTTTTAACTTTCCCTTCAGATGGTAAATTGTCAGGTTATGATACTCCTCCAACCAGGCTAATCTATCCTTCACAAGAGAAAATCCTGAATTCCGTAAACTATGAGGCCGTTCAGGCAAAGGATACGCGTAAAACCAAGATCTTCTGGCAACAGTAATCTTATTTTAATTCATATCATGTCCCGGTTAGATTTTTAGCCGGGACATTTTTATATTCAGGGAATGAAATCTGTTAAAAAAATAAGTATCCTAAAAACGAAAAATTATAATTGCGGCTTTGCTGGTTTGTGCTTTCACCAAATTAATAGCACAGGAAAATGGTGTTCATCCACAATCGACGGTTTACGAATGGCCGTCTGATCCGCAGGTGAAACAAAAACTTGCTCAATGGCAGGATAAAAAATTTGGTATGATTGTACACTGGGGTTTATATGCTGTTCCTGGTATGATTGAATCCTGGTCAATTTGTTCTGAGGATTGGATAGACCGCGATAGTACTAAGAATTATGAAGATTATAAAAAATGGTACTGGGACTTAAGTAAAAGTTTTAATCCTGTAAAGTTTAATCCTGAACAATGGGCCAGGGCCGGTAAAAGTGCTGGGATGAAATATCTTGTTTTTACGACTAAACACCATGATGGCTTTGCCATGTTTGATACGCAGGAATCTGATTTTAGTATTGCTAAAGGCCCATTTGCTGATAATCCAAAGGCTGATGTAGCAAAATATGTTTTTGAAGCTTTTAGAAAAGAGGATTTATTATGATTGGTGCATATTTCTCTAAACCAGACTGGCATTCCCAGTATTACTGGTGGTCTAAATATGCTACCCCTGACCGCAACAATAACTATGATATTAAAAAGAATCCATGGAGATGGAATAAGTTCAAAGACTTTACTTTTAATCAGATCGAAGAGCTGATGACGCATTATGGAGGTATTGATATTTTATGGCTTGATGGGGGGTGGGTAAGGCCTCTGGAAACGGTAAATGAAGAAGTACTTTCCTGGGGCGCAACTATTCCAAAATGGAGTCAGGATATTGATATGCCAAAAATCGCCCGTATGGCAAGAAAAGCGCAGCCTGGCCTATTGATGGTAGACAGAACAGTACACGGGAAATATGAGAACTATCAGACACCAGAACAAAAGATACCTGATACACAGTTAGACCATCCGTGGGAAAGCTGTATGACATTGGGTGGAGCATGGGGTTTTGTGAATAAGGATCAATACAAATCTGCCAGTGTTGTGATTCATAAACTAGTAGAAATAGTAGCTAAAGGTGGAAGTTTGCTTTTGGGTATCGGGCCTGATCCGGATGGTACATTACCGAAAGAGGTAGTTACCAAATTAAATGACATTGGTAAATGGACCTCCAAAAATGGTAAGGCTATTTACAATACCAGGATTACTAAAAACTATCATAGCGGACAAACCTGGTTTACTCAGAGCAAAGATGGAAAAACGCTGTATGCTATCTATTGCAGGAATGTGGGTGAGAATCCGGCCGGCACCATTAGCTGGACAGGGAATTTGCCTAAAAAAGGCACAGATGTTATTCTGGTTTCTAGCGGCAAAAAAATAAAGTGGAATAGCTCCAATGGAAAAACCACGGTAGAATTACCTGGTGATCTTATGGGTGCTGAGGCTGCTCTTGCTTTTTCGTTTACACCAGCTAATTAGTTTTATCCTTAAAAATTATTGATGAAATATACAATTACTAAAAATATTTTACTGACGATTTTTTGTTAGCTGTACCCTGCGGTGCTGTGGCTGCAAATGATACGACCAGTATAGCAAAGAAAAAAACTAGTGTTGCCCTTTATAAAAATCCTGCTGCGCCGATTGAAAAAAGAGTGAGCGATTTGCTTTCCAGAATGACTCCTGAAGAAAAATTCTGGCAGCTTTTTATGATTCCTGGTGATCTGGATGGGGTAGACAAAAATCGCTACAAAAACGGTATTTTCGGATTACAGGTTAGCGCGGTTTCTCAGGGAGGTGGCGGAGCAGGACAGATGCTGAGTTACAATACCAAGGAAAATGCTTATACGCTGGCGAAGAAAATTAATGCCATACAACGGTATTTTGTCAAAGAAACGCGTTTGGGTATACCCATTATTGCATTTGATGAAGCACTGCATGGATTGGTCAGACAGGGTGCTACTGCTTTTCCGCAGTCTATTGGTCTGGCTGCTAGCTTTAATACAGAAATGATGGGACAGGTTGCCGGAGCAATTGCTCAGGAAACCAAGGTAAGAGGGATACGTGATATTTTGACTCCAGTGATCAACATAGCCTCTGACGTGCGTTGGGGACGTACAGAAGAAACATATGGAGAAGATCCTTTTCTTTCTTCTGTAATGGGATTGGCATTTGTCCGCGCATTTGAGAATCAGAACATCATCACCACACCAAAGCATTTTGTTGCAAATGTTGGGGATGGCGGGCGTGATAGTTATCCGGTTCACTATGACGAACGTTTATTGGAAGAAATCTATTTTCCACCTTTTAAAGCAACTATTCAGCAAGGTAAAAGCCGGTCACTGATGACCGCTTACAACACCTTAAATGGTACTCCTGCAACTTCCAATGCATATTTGCTGACTCAAAAGCTGAAAAATGAATGGGGTTTTAAAGGTTTTGTGATTTCTGATGCCGGGGCAGTTGGTGGTGCAAATGTTTTGCATTATACTGCTGCTAATTATGCTGATGCGACTAGTCAGGCTATTATTGCAGGTCTGGATGTGATCTTTCAAACAGAATATGAGCATTATAAACTGTTTATCCCACCATTTTTGAATGGGTCAATTCCGCAGAAACGAATTGATGATGCTGTTTCAAGAGTTTTAAGAGCCAAATTTGAACTGGGGCTTTTTGAAAAACCCTATGTTTCTGAGGAGGATGCTCAGGTAGCTTTAAATGATAAAAGCAATAAGGGAATAGCGAAACAGGCTGCTTTGGAGTCATTTGTGCTGTTAAAAAATGAAACATCCGTTTTACCGCTTAAAAATGTTAAAAATATATTAGTCGTTGGCGAAGATGCAATTGAATCCCGTTTAGGAGGTTATAGCGGGACTGGTAATGGGAAGGTTAATATTGTAGAGGGCTTGAAAAAAAAAAACGAGCAGGGGAACAGGTTAATGTGACTTACAGTAAAGGGAGCAGTCGCAGTCCTGTTGTATATTTGCCAATTGCTCAGCAATTCTTAAAAGCGGATACAGCTCACGGTCTTTTTGCTGAATATTTTGATAATCTTACTTTTAAGCGGAAATCCGGTATTTACTCAAATTGATAAGGGGGTAGATTTTATGTGGACGCTTTCCTCTCCGGATAAACGTCTGGCTAAAGATCAGTATGCAATCAGGTGGAAAGGGGATATTAAAGCTCCTAATTCTGGAACTTACAAGATTGGTTTGGAAGGGAATGATGGCTACCGCCTTTACCTGGACGGGAAGCTATTAATTGATCAATGGGAGAAAAGATCATATCATACTCAATTAGTATCTTTTTCTTTTGATCAGGATAAAACCTATCCAATCCGTGTAGAATTTAAGGAACCTAAAGGGAATGCACATATTAAATTGATCTGGAACTATGGCGTGTTAGACAATCAGGATAAAGAGTTATCAGAAGCAGTTAAATTAGCTGGAAATGCTGATGTAATTGTTGTTGCTGCGGGAATAAAAGAAGGCGAATTTCAGGATCGCGCATTGTTAAACCTTCCGGGAAATCAGGAACAACTTATCCGGGCGATGGAAAATCATCAGGAAAGCCAGCCAGTTTTTTTTATTGGTTGGCGGTAGTGCGATCACTATGGACAATTGGTTCAATGATGCTGCTGGGGTTTTGAATATCTGGTATCCTGGTGAAGAAGGCGGTAATGCAGTTGCGGAAACCTTATTTGGTGATTATAATCCAGGAGGTCGTTTACCAATTACTTATCCTGTCCATGAATCACAATTGCCATTAGTATACAATCATAAACCAACAGGCAGGGGAGATGATTATAATAATTTGAGTGGCGAACTCTTTTTTCCTTTTGGTTTTGGCCTGAGTTATACAAAGTTTGAATATAAAAATTTGAAACTGAGCAAAAAGGAAATCTCAAAAACTCAGTCTGTAACAGCTAGTTTTACTTTACAAAATACAGGAAGTTATGATGGTGACGAAGTTGTGCAATTGTATATCCGTGATTTGTTGAGCAGCGTTGCCAGACCTGTTTTAGAATTGAAAGGTTTTAAACGGGTTAACTTAAAAGCAGGAAAGTGAAGCAAGTCTCATTTGAAATTACACCTCAAATGTTAGAGATGCTGAATGCTGAGATGAAAACTGTGATAGAGCCTGGCGATTTTAGAATAATGATTGGGTCTTCAAGTAAAGAATTAGTATTGAAAGATACTTTAAAGGTGGTTAAATAATTATTAAAAATCCTACTATTCATTTAGCGAAAACGGGGCTGCAATTAAGATTGCAACCCCGTTTTTTTTTTTTTTATACAATATCTCTTTGATTTTTTTAAATTTTCTTTATCCTGATATGAGCTCTCTCTTTTATTAATCCTGGCAGAATAACTGCATTAGCTTTTATTTCAACGCTATTAAAGTTAATACTTGCTTCTTTTCTGAATGATTCCTGTCTTGCAAATTTTGCCGGAAAAATTAAGCTCAGTGAGGCTTTTAAACCAGGTTCATTAGTGTCACCAAAATTAAATCTGGCATCATCATCAGCACTCAGATCTGTTATCATTCCGTCAAAGTAATTTCCTTCATTTCTAGCATTTAAGTTTTGGAACATCGAATAATAAACCGTGTTTTTGCTGATTTTAAGACCGAAGAAACCAATAGGTTTGCCATAGGTTTTAACCTGTTGGTTACCATTGCCAGAAACGCCAACCAGCTTCACATCAAGATAAGGTTTAAGACAGTTGATCAACAATTCACTTGCTGAAGCAGTTTCAGAGCTGACTATGAAAATAACTCTTTTCAAAGAACGCACACCTGTTGTTTTATCGAAGTAATAGGTGTTCGCGTTTAAAGAGTAATCACCATCGGCCATGGTTGCAGGGCGGTTATCAATATAGTACAAAGGATGTCCGTTATCATCAGCTAAAACCTGATTTTTTAGTAATCCAGCTCTATTGTTCTGCATCATAGCATTATACTTTTCTTTACGCATTATCTGTTTATCAAAGGCAGCTGGAATAACCAGGTTGGCAAAATAATCAGCAGTTGATATATATCCGCCCGGATTGTAGCGTAAATCGATAATCTCAATTCATCAATATTTTCATTTGCGAACCGGTTAAATACCCCGTTAAGTTGTCGATCCTCTCCATTTGGACTGGTAAATCTCAAATAGGAAAGATAACCTGTCTTTACCCCGTTGTAATTGAAGATCGTGTCTTTACCTACCGGATCAGCAACAAATTGTTGCCTTTGCAGTGTATAAGTCTTTTCAGGTTGCAGCTCAGATTTTTCAATGGTTATTCCTATTTGAGAACTGCTCAGTATAGTATTAAGATAATGGTAAAAAAGTGATTTAGTTTCTACGGGGTTGTTATTGATTTTAACAACTCTCATTCCTCGCTGAAGGCCTGATTTTGCAGCCGGTGAACCCGAAATGACATATTCTATCCGGATATCATCTTCTTTAACAGCAACAAATGTGACTCCAAAACCAACATTCAGATTGCCATCAGCAACTTTATTTTCAGGTACATTTTCAGTACCAATTATCGCTGAGTATTTTGAAACTTTCGGGTTTTGAGTGTTTGAAACAAAAGGTTTTTGTGTTTCCGGATTTATAGCATACTGGCTGATGTCAAATAATTCCTGATCAAGACTATGATAACCCCTGGGATTGAAAGCCTGATAAGAAGGTAATTGTTCGTTCCAGAAATAAACTTCCTTAGCGTAAGAAAAAACAGAATCCCTGGCGAGTAAATCGCCAGGGTTTTCTTGTTCAATAGGTAAGGATTCAGATTTCTTACAACTGGTAAAAGCCAGCAGGATAAAAAAGACACCAATCTTTAGCACAAAGTTATTAAAGCCTGTCCTGTTAATTTGTATCATAGTTAAGGTTTTATAACAATATAAGAACCGTCAGCAGGGTCGGTTAACCTCATTGGAAAACTTGAAGAGGAAGAACGCAGTATCGACATTCTCGTTAAGTGAGAGGTATTATTCAACTGTTTTGCATCACCCTCTCTCACAAAGTTGAAACCCTCTCTGGGTGAACCTTCACGAACCATTCTGTAATTATTCATGTTGAAAGTTATCCTGGCTGGTGCTACAATCGGTATTCTTGCTCCTTCATCACCATAAAAATCCAGGTATGAGGCATACAAACTTCCTTCCTGTACGATATTGATCTTCGCATAAATTTTGTCAACCGGCGCATCAATCCTGAAATTATTATTGATCGTTTTATTGTCTTTCAAAGATTTCATTTTAAACGATATCGGTACTCCAGGTGTTTGTGCAGAAAAATCAGAACCCTTTTTAATGAATCCCAGCAATTCATCCACACTAACAATCCGTTTTACAGCCTCCGCACCATTCGGGCCAATAAAGTATATTTTCATCATGGAGTTGTTGATCGTAGCAATCTCGGCAGAATTCAGTTCAGATGTTCCTGAAACCAATCCTCCCAGTACGGAGAATGCTTTTTTGAAAGTACTGTTCACCTGTTGCTGGTTTTCTTCGCTTTCAATAACCAGTATACCTGTAGAGCCATAAGTGATGTTGCTGATATAAGCTGGCCAGTAACCCTCAACAACAGCATTTAAGTCCAGGTTCGCATAGAGTTCACCTGGTTCCGGAACATCCATGTCGAGAGAGAAGTTCTTCTGAACAAACTTGGCAACCAAACCCGATTTACCTGCAATTTTCATGACACCGTTGGTGCTTGTTGAGCCTGAGCCATAGAATAATGCGCTTACTTTCACATTAGAACCAAAAACAGTTCTTAACTCATCGTAATAAGTAAATTCCTGTAGACTATAACTATAAGCGGCCTTTTGAGCGTTAGCCATTCCGTTATCCTGAAGTAATTTACTGTAAAATTGCGAAGCTGATAGTTCATTAGGATTAAAGGTTCCGGAGACAGTTTTGCCCGGTAATGAAATAGACGCACTTATTGGTCTGGATTCATATTGACCCAATCGCTCAGACAATGGAGTCATATCAAGCGTAGAGATTGTATTTCCTTTAATCAGGTTACCCAGATAAAAATTGTCTTTCTGTCCAAGCCATTCGGGTAGCATGGTAAATTCATCGGCATAACCGATAAAAGTTCTGCCGGCAAAATCCCCGATCCACATGCTGTCTTGTTTGATGTGAACAGCTCCAATGATTTTGTCATGCCATGAGCCTTCGAACATTAACCTGTCAGGGACTTCCAGACTGCTGGTTTTCCCGGAGTTAATCTTTGATTTGATAAATGAAGATTCTTGCAGCCAGCTGTTGAAGGCATTGAGTGAACCACTGTTAATACTTACATTACTTCCCTCCGGGGATTTTAAGGTAATATTCTGATCAGCGTTTTTGATGTTAACTGTCTGCTTCTTACAGGAAGAAAAGACGATAATGAATAAAAATAAAGTAGAGAATAATTTCATAGAATTAGATGTGGTAAGTGATGTTAAAACCCGGAATATTTATTCCGGGAGTATTTTTTATCTGATAATATCCCAGTCACCAGAATTGGGTGCTCCGGTTTGCAGACCAGCTGTTGTAACAGGTGCACTAAAATAGGCTGGGCTTTGGGCTTTCAAGTAATTGAGTTCTGTCTTTGGAGGCAGATAATTAAACTTCAATTCAACAGAAGTGAGATGATTCGTATTGTATGTGGCCCTGATTGGAGCGACCATGAGTGGGTAGGGGATTCCCTGTGGTGGAAACTGGCCGTATAAATAGGTAAGGCAAATTACTCTGTAGCTAAAATTAATATTTGCCGGAGCGATGATAGGAATGGTATAGTCCTGATCTGCATAGAAGGACAGCAGTGATTTTGCTGTCTTTTTATTACCTATTGACTGAATATCATAAGGCTCAGAAACTTTTGCCCATAATTTTTCTACCGGCACATCAATCCTGAAATTATTATTGATGGTTTTGTTGTCCTTCAAAGATTTCATTTTAAAAGATATCGGTACTCCAGGAGATTGTGCAGAGAAATTCGCTCCTTTTTTAATGTAATCCAGCAATTCGTCGACGGTAAGAATTCTTTTGACAACCTCAGCACCATTCGGACCTATAAAATAGATCTTCATCATAGATTTTTGATCGTAGCTATCTCAGAAGAACTCAGGTCGGAAGTTCCGGAAACCAAACCTCCCAATACCCTGAATGCTTTTGTAAATGTGCTGTTGACCACTTGTCTGTCTTCATCACTTTCAATAGCCAGTATACCGGTAGAGCCATAAGTAACCGTACTAATATAAGCTGGCCAGTAACCGTCAACGGCATTTAAATCCAGGTTCGCATAAAGCTCACCTTGTTCCGGAACATCCATGTCAAGGGAGAAATTCTTTTGTACAAATTTGGCCACAAGCCCTGTTTTTCCGGCTATTTTCATTACACCATTAGTGGATGTTGATCCGGAACCATAGAATAAGGCATTAACTTTTACATTAGAACCAAAGACTGTTCTTAACTCATCGTAATACGTGAATTCCTGAAGGCTGTAGCTATAAGATGCTGTTTGCATACTTGCCATCCCATTGTCCTGAAGCAGCTTACTGTAAAATTGAGTGGCTGCCATATCATTAGGATTAAACGACGTTCCTGATACCACCTTTCCTGGTAATGAAATTGAAGCACTGATGGGTCTTGACTCATAATGGCCCAGACGTTCAGATAATGGAGTCATGTCTAAAGAGGAAATCGTGTTTCCCCTGATCAGGTTCCCCAGGTAAAAATTGTCTTTTTGTCCAAGCCATTCAGGTAGCATAGTAAATTCATCAGCATAACCAATAAATGATCTGCCGGCAAAATCACCAAGCCACATGCTGTCTTTCTGGATATGGACAGCACCAATTATTTTGTCTTTCCAGGAGCCACCAGACATAAGTTTGTCGGGTATCTCACTGGTTTTGCCAGAGTTTAAATGTGATTTTACAGCAGATGAGCCCTGAAGCCAGTTGCTAAATGTAGTTATAGACGCGTTAGTAATGCTCACATTACTTCCTTCCGGAGACTTTAATAAAGCCTTTTGATTATTGTCTTTCATAACTACGGCTTCCTTTCTACAGGAAGCCGCGATTATTAAAAACATTAACAGAGTAGTTAATCGTTTCATTAATTTCTAGTTAGGCATATTAATATTCACCTTAAACAAAGAGTAATCCTGTAATCTTCTCAATCTGAAACTGATCGGATAACCTGGATTATCGGCAGAAAAATCACCTAAAGAAGTTACATAGGTAATAAATGAATTATATCCATCTATGGCCATTGGGCTTCCAGAATTTGGTCCGCCAACTAAAAATAAGGTAATTGTAGACTCCTGGATCAGATGCTTTTCATATTCCGTCATTGTCTCCGTAGTTTTCTTGAAAATTTTACTCGTTACTTTAGTAAAAGCCTTATTTGTTTCTTCCATATTCAGATTCGTTTCTACCGACAGAATACCCTTCTGGCCATATGAAATAGAGTTGATATACAATGGGTCCTGACCTCCGGCGATTAATGTGGCAAGATCGGTTACCCCAATCAATTCTGTTTTTTGAGGCAACGGCATATCAACAGTGAAATTTTCAATCTGGAAACTGGCTACAAAACCAAACTTCTTCTTTTTGATCGTAGTCACATTATGCATCAGACTTGAAGAAGAAGAAGAAAAGAGGCCTCTTACACTTAAGTTGTAACCAAAATCTTTTCTTAGCTCATCATAATCATAAAACGGTCTGTAGGTATATGCGAACGCTCCGATCTGAGTATTTTGAAAACTATTTCTCCTTAAGATATTCTGTAAAGTCTGTCTGAAAGAAGACATTCTTGGCGTATTAATCACGTCTCCAGTGTTTGTCCCAGGAAATGAACAGCTGATTCTGATCGGTAATTTCTGGTAGCCGTTCAGGCCCCAGAACTGTGCCGAATCTGTGAGCAGTTTACCTGAGAGTACATTACCCAGGTAAACTATATCAGCGTTATTATCCATCACTGTGAAATCAGAAGACTCAACAAAACCATTGGTTTGACGCGATCCAGCATCTTTGTTTACTGAATTTTGACCAGCTGTCAGGGATTCATTTTTTTTTTTTGCATCCATATATACTGATCATCAGCAAAGTACAGACACTCAATGAAAAGATCCTCATTCTGCTTAATTGAGATACATTCATGTTTTCTAATGTTTAATTAATTTGCAAGATTAATTTTGAAAATTGTTTTAAACAAAGCGAAGTTTTTCAAGTTTCTCATTCTGAATGAAATTGGTCCTCCATAGCTTTCACTTGTTACTGAAGCACCAGCTAAGATTGCATTTTTGAATGCTTCATAACCATTTACTGTAGCAGTATAAGCCTGCCCCGGGCCAAATTTCATATAAATAGTAATTTTAGCTTTATCCAGTAATGCTTTCTGAGCACTTGTTACATTAATATCAGATTTTACAATACCAATATTTAAACCTGCTTTAAAAGCCACGTTAAAATCCTGATATGACGCATCAGTTTCAGCCATAAACATCCCGAATCTACCATAGGTTACAGAGTTTACGTATACTGGCGCATACTCATCCATCACTGCGTTAGCATCAGCAGGACTGATTAACTCAGTTTTTTTTTGTAATGACATATCTACAGTAAAGTTTTCCTGAACAAATTTCGCGATAACCCCGGTACGTGATTTAATTTTTGTTCCACCACCGTTAACACCGATACTTACAATTTTACCTATGTCTACGTTCGCACCGAATGTATATTTAAGTTCATTGTAATCAGTGAACTCACTTGAAGTGTAAGAAAAACTGTTGATTTGAGGAACAGTACCTTGTCTGGCAACTACCTGACCTACAAAATCACGCATGGTAACAATATCGGGGTTTTCGATTACTCCGCCAACGTTAGTACCAGGGATAGAAAGACTGGCTCTGATTGGTAAAGCATCATAATCTCTCACACTTAATGGGTTAAATAAATAACCGTTTACGATAGATTTACTGTTGAAAATTGCACCTGGGTAGGCAAGGTCCCAGTTCTCGTTTGAAACCATAACATCATCAGTTTCTACAAATAGTGTTTTTCCGCCACCGCTTGTCCATGCGCTGTCTCTTACAATTCCGCTGCTGGTTTTCTGGCTGTTCATTAACTGGTTGAAATTAAGCAGAGAACCTTTTCCTATTTCAACCAAAGGATTTGGGATAACTTTTCTGTCCTGGAACACACTTAATTGAGCGTCTTTAGACTGATTAGTTTGGTCATCAGAAGCAATTTTTGCTTCTTTTTTACAGGACACGGCAAGTCCGATTACTACAATAGAGAGTAAATTTAGTTTTTTCACTTTAGATAGATTTTATGGTTTTTGAATAATTAAAATTCTTTAGAAATTTGTCACTTGAATAAGCACTGCTTAGTTCAAATGCTATTGGAACTCCATGGTCTTCATAGTTAAATGTTCCGCTATTGACAAAATTGGATGGTGGATTAGTGATATCTGTAAAAGTCTTGATTGTTGCTAAAGCATTACCTGAACTTTTGAGTAATTGAGCTTGGTTTTCAGGGCTATATCCCCTGAGGTAAGTATGTATTTTTGCTGTATTTAATGTTTTCAGCTCATCATCAGAGACCGGCTTGTTGTTTTCAGTGATATTAAGGATGATTTTATTCATTTCCCGCCAGCCCAGTTTAGAGTCAATTGTCATGATCGAGATCTTACCATAGGTAATACTATTGACAAAACCACTTTCATCACTCTTAAGTATATCAAGATTGTATGGCTGCTGGAAAAAGTTCTTCTCACCAGATGTGATGCGCAATGTGAATGTTTCTTTCCTGTTATAATAAACTAATCCATTTTCTACTTTTCCTAAATCATCATTACCGATCTTAAACAAATCCAGTATAGTTGAATTTTCAAAAAAAAAAATAATTTCAATTCATTGTAATTAGAAAATGGATAGTGTTCGTAACGTGAGAAACCAAAGAGACTGGGCTTAGCGCCCTGTAAATATTCCCTTACAAGGCTATCCATACCCGCCAGATTATTGACTGGTACATCCAACCTGATATGCGGAGCATTAAAATTATAGGCATTTGTCGTAACTAAACTGAGCGGATTTCTTTTGAATTTTGTATACCCCTTAAATGCTCCCTTATTTTCTATAAAGTGTCTTCCGTCAATAGGAGAGCCAAGGTAAAGATCCTTATAATCACCATTAATCGGGTATGAAAACTCTGAATCGAAGCTTTTTCTGATGATAAAGTCTGATATTTTATCTTTAGCCCAAATGGTATCTGTTATGTAGTAACCCGACGCAGCCGCCATGCTTTGAAATTGGTAATCTTTATAATCTTTTTTTGTGATTATTTCCGGGGCCGGAGGGTTAGGAGCTGGTGTTTTTTTTTTTTGCAGGAGATAAAGCAAAAAGCGAATAGAATGACCAAATAGTGACGGGGAATAGCTATAAAGTTACTTTTAAACATAGTAACTAGAAATAAAGTTGAAGTATGAGGACATTTTTTAGCGAATAAATACTTAGGGTTAACTTTTGTTTTTTATTTTTTCAAAATTAATGCTTTGTAATTAATTTATAAATTTTTTACGTGAACGTTGTTATTCGCTAGGTGAAATTAGAGTTGGGGGGAGGGAAAACGACGAATGCTTATTTAGATAAATTCAAAATAAGAAAATAAATATAGTTAAAAAAAAAAAGGACTTCCCTGATTTTAACAGGAAACGTCCTCTTTACTATGCCTTTAATCAATAAACTTAGTTCTTCTTTACGGGGCTTTCCTGGGGAATAATGGCTAATAATGTTTCATAATAGCGGAGAAATGCTTCGGGATAGTTGTTGAGAAATAAATAGGGCTCAATAAGTTCTAACTCCATCAAATGGAATACACCGTTTACAATCAGGCCATCCACTCTTGCGTACAGACACCCAGCTGCAAACTTTTTTACATACGCTTGTGCAGTTAAAATATAGTCCCGGGTGTTCTTTTCTGTAGCCCGGATTGTTCCTCCATGATAATGTTGTACCCGGAAATCACCTTCACCCGGTAATTTAAGTACGCTATGACTAAACTCACCACCCAAAAATATATAAGATAATTCGCCGTTCTGAATCTCTTTCATATAAGGCTGAACTGAACGATATAGCTTTCTACTTGTAGAAGTGCGTCAACAACATTTTGACTGGTAGCAATATCTTCTTTAGTTAATATTAATGTGTTTTTGGCACCCGCACTCACGCAGGGTTTGATAATTAGTTTTTCTACTGCTAAGCTATCAAAGAAAACCCGCAATGGTGAAGTTGATCCTTGTTCGAGAAACAGGGAAGGTATAATTTTAAGACCAGCATCTGCAATTTCCTTTAAATAATGTTTATCACTATTCCACCGAATAATATCATATGGATTTAATAAGCTTACGCCCAATGCTTCCAGCTTATTGAGCCAGGTATTAAAGTCTGCAAAATGATCGTGATAGTCCCAGGGAGTTTTAAGTATGGCTAAATCATAATTTCCCCAGTTAACTTCCGGATCGTTCCAAATCACACTTTCGATATGAAGTCCTTTAGCTAATAAAAAATCCAGTAGACTAGTATGTTCATCCTTATCGGTGCCAGCCGTATATTTTTTTCCTGTGTATGGTAACTAATTAATGCAATGTTCATGATATTTTTCTGTTAATAGCCTTTTGATAATACAAAAATGCTGTTATATTGGTACACATAAAAGATCCATTTTTATTATAATAATAGTACCATTATTAATAATCTAAACATGCCAAAATCATCTCCCGACATATTACTTACATTTCTCAAACTGGATATTCATTCGAAAAAACCGTTATACATTCAATTGTACAACGAAATCAGGGATGCTGTACATCAGGGAATGTTAAAATATGGAGACAGGATGCCGTCAACAAGAGCATTGGGAAAGTATCTTGGTATCTCCAGAAATATTGTGATTCTGGCTTTTGAACAGTTGATCCTTGAGGGATATCTGATCAGTAAAACGGGAGCGGGGACTTTCATTTGCGAAGAAATTGAATTGGCAAATAAAAGTACGCGTCAAAAGACATTAGCGATAGCTGAAGAAAAGAAAGAGCATACCGGGTTTAATCCACATATAATTTGCCGGGACATGGGAAATATCTGATCAATGATGACCGGATAGAGCCCATAAAAGCTTTCCAGACCTCAATACCTTCTTTTGAACATTTTCCTTTTGCCATCTGGTCAAGAATTGCTGCAGATATTTACCGGAATATTCATTTGCTGCATTTGGGGTATGATGACATTCAGGGGCATCTGCCGTTAAGAGAAGTGCTGGCAGATCATTTACGAATTAACAGGTCTATTGACTGCAAGGCCGACCAGCTGGTCATTGTTAATGGCTCCAGGCAGGGCATGCATCTTCTTGCCGAAATGTTCTTGAAAAAAGGTGATCAGTGCTGGATGGAGGATCCTGGATATGCATCTGCAAAATGTGCCTTTGAGCGTTTTGGTGGTGTACTTTGTCCTATACCTATAGGTAATAAGGGGCTGGATATTGATTATGCACTGAAAAATTATCCCTCTGCAAAGATTGCTTATGTGACACCTTCTCATCAATATCCTTTGGGTATAACGATGCCGCCGCTGGCAGAACGGATCAGGTTATTACAGCATGCTAAAAAGAAGGGAATGCTGATTATTGAAGATGATTATGATAGTGAATTCAGGTATAATGGCAGGCCACTTCCTGCATTGAGAGGGCTTGACAACAGCGGGCATGTAATTTATCTGGGTACTTTTAGCAAGATCTTATTTCCAGCACTTCGCATTGGCTATGTCGTTATGCCAACTGCCGAAATGGCCCGGCAACTTTCCTTTATCAAGATGATTACTGACCGGCAGAATCCTGGTATAGATCAGGCAATATTATGTGAATTTATTCGCTCAGGGCATTTTGCGAGACATCTGAGACGGATGCGCCTCCTTTACAAAAAAAATCAGGACTACCTTGTTTTTTTGCTGAAAAAATATCTGGGGGATCATATTATCATTAATGCCGGAGATGCCGGAATGCATTTTGTAGTAAGTTTCGTTAAAGACTGCCATGCAGAAGCAGTAAAAAAACAGCGGGATTCCAAGGTATTATTCTAATTCCAATTGAGGAATTAGCTATACACTTCAAACATAAAAATAGTTTTCTACTGGGTTTTACCGGCTTTACAAATCAGGAGATGGAAAGGGCTGTCCATCTCCTGAAAGAGATTATTTTTTTTCAGTAGCATATTTGTCACTGAATTTTTTATCCAGTTGTTTATGCAGGTTATCAAGATTAATATCTCTTCCCTGGATAAAAGCCTGTTCAACTTTATTAGTTTTCATGTCTAAGGCATCACCAGCAGAGATGAAAAAAGTAGCATCTTTTCCGGCTTCAATACTGCCTGTAATTTTATCTACACCCATTGCTTTTGCTGCATTCAATGTAATGGTAGATAATGCTTTTTCTTTATCCAGTCCCCAGGCAGTAACTGTGCCCGCCATAAAAGGCAAATTACGCTGTTGCCAGTACCCATCGATACTTAACACAACATTCAAACCGGCATTAGCCAGAATAGCTGCGTTTTTGTAAGGCATATTCACATCATCATCATTGTTATTTGGCAGTGCATGTGGCTGTTTAACCACTACCGTAATGTTGTTTTCTTTTAAAAAGCCGATTGCTAAATAAGCTTCATCAGCACCCGTAATTACTGGAGTAATCCCGAATTTCTTTGCAAAGTTAACAGCGGCAGTGATATCTTTCTGACTATCAGCCTCAATAAATAGCTTTTCTGTACCTGAGAAAACTGATTTCATAGCTTCGAAACGAGTGTTTATGACTTCTGGTTTTCCCATTTCTGAGTAGGCTTTAGCCTCGGCAAAGAAAGATGTTAATTGATTAATAGCTGACTGGTTACGTTCTGTAAGCACTTCTGGTGAAGTTTGCGCTCTGCCAAAACCTCTGAAACGAGGAGTAGCGGGCCAGCTCATATGCATGGCATCATCAGTTTTAATTGCTGCATCTTCCCAGTTCCATGCATCTAACTGCACCACTGATGAACTGCCAGAAATTGTTCCGCCTTGTGGTGTCGGCTGCGCCATAGTAAGTACACCATTACTGCGCAATGTTGCAGGTACTTTTGAATCTGTATTGTAAGCTACAATTGAGCGGATGTGTGAATTATAATCACCAATTTCTGAAAAATCGAGCGTAGCTTTTACGGCCTCAATCTCTGTTAACCCTAAATTTGTTGCAGTGGCAATAAAACCCGGGTAAATATGTTTT
Source organism: Pedobacter sp. NJ-S-72 (assembly GCF_053890575.1). NCBI lineage: Bacteria > Pseudomonadati > Bacteroidota > Sphingobacteriia > Sphingobacteriales > Sphingobacteriaceae > Pedobacter > Pedobacter sp. NJ-S-72. Next base: position 853,663 of record NZ_CM132681.1, read on the forward strand.
CCGCTGGCATTAATACGCATGAAATCATCTTGTGGAACTTGTCCGCCAGCTATTACCGAAATGATTTTTCCATTCCCGAAAAGGATAGTCCCGTTATCAATAATTGTCCCATCTCCAATATGGATTGTAGCACCTGTAATGGCTATGGTTTTGCTTTGTTTTTTTGCGGGTGAGATGTTAGCTTGCGCAAAGGATATCAGGCATGATGCCGATAGGGTCAGGCTAAGTAGATATGTTTTTAGGTTAGTGTGCATGTTCTGATTCGTTTAATTCTGCTGAATAATCTTCTAAAGTTTCACAATTGTAAAGACGGGGAGAATTTCCCAGTGGACGTTGTGTACTGGAACCACTGCTTTTGCTGTCTAACATTTTCTGAATTAAACGGGCTTTTTCCGTTTGCTGAGCTTTGATCTGCTGTGCATCTTTATCAATATCCCAATAGGCAACACCATCCACAAAAGTTTTCTCTGCTTTTGCATAAATAGAAAGCGGGTCGGCTGACCAGATCACTACGTCTGCATCTTTACCTGCTTTTAAACTACCAACTTTATCAGCTATATGAAGCATTTTTGCCGGGTTCAGGGTGACAAATTTAAAGGCATCTTCTTCAGGAACATTACCATATAAAACTGCTTTTCCTGCTTCTTGATTTAAGTGACGAGCCATTTCTGCATCGTCAGAATTGAAAGCTGTTGTAATACCTACATTATGCATGATCTTGCCATTGTAAGGAATTGCTTCTGCAACTTCGTTTTTGTAAGCCCACCAATCTGAGAAAGTTGAACCTGCAATACCATGAGCTTTCATTTTGTCGGCAACTTTTATAACCTTCTAAAATATGTGTGAATGTATTGATCTTGAAACCAAGACTATCAGCAACATGAATTAACATGTTGATTTCACTTTGCACGTAGGAGTGACAGGTGATGAAGCGTTTATTCTTCAAAATTTCTACCACTGCATCTAATTCTAAATCACGGCGAACGTTATTTCCTTTTACTGCAATAGCTTTTTCATATTCTTTTGCACGGGTAAATTCATCAACAAATGTCTGTTCAACACCCATACGTGTTACCGGAAAACGTGCACCAGAACCGAAATTACTTTGTTTAACATTTTCACCCAATGCAAATTTGATAAAGCCGTCTGCACCAGCGAACTTTAATTCTTCGGGTGCTTTGCCCCAGCGTAGTTTGATGAGTTGAGACTGGCCGCCAATTGGGTTTGCTGAACCATGTAAAATATGTGAGGTTGTCACACCACCTGCCAGCTGTCGATAAATATTCACGTCTTCTGAATTGATAATATCTGCGATGCGAACTTCTGCCGAAACAGATTGTGCGCCCTCGTTAATACCACCAGAACCAGCAATGTGCGAGTGTTCATCAATGATACCTGCGGTTACATGTTTGCCTGTCGCGTCAATAACTTTTGCATTGCCTGCGGATAGGTTTTTACCAACTGCTTTGATTTTTCCGTTCTCCAGCAGGACATCTGCATTTGGTAATATGCCTTCCTTTTCATTCGTCCAGACTGTGGCGTTTTTAATCAGAACGCTTTCTTGTTTAGGTATTTCTGCATTTCCGAAAGCACCAAATGGATAAACCAGCGTACCCATTGCTAAACTGGTTTTTGGCTCTTCTTTTTTAGGTGTTTCTTTTGCAGTTTCTTTATAAGCAGCAGTAAATCTTCCGGATGTTCCATCAGGAAGTATTGCATCCCCTTTGATTAATAAAGGGGATGCAGCTGTTAAATATCCGCTTAAACGAATATTTCCTTTAGGGTTTTTCTTTAAATTGAAGTTGATGTTTATCCAGTCACCATTTTTCTGGTAAAAGTAGCGGTAGCTTTCACACTGTCAACGCCGGTTCTTTCAATTGCTGCTACTGAACCGCCTGATGTACCAGTGATTTTTAAGGTTAACGGACCAACGCCATCAACATTTAAATTGTAAAGGCCACGTATATCGGCAACATCTATTTTGTTGACGATAAAGCGTTTTCCCTGTACCCAGTTTTCGAAGATGATATTGCCATTTTTAAACAGGTTTTCAGAAGAGATCAAAAAGTTGGCTATTTTGCCTTTTTCCAGTGAACCAACTTTATCGCTGATACCAAGGAGTGAAGCTGGAATTTCAGTAACTGCTGATAAAGCTTGTTTTTCAGTGAGGCCGTTTTCAATTGCACTTCGGATATTAGTCCAGAAATCGCGTGTGTTCTCTAAACCGAAAGAGGTGAGTGCAAATTTAATTCCTGCTTTTTCTAATGCAGCTGCATTGGCAGGTGCCATTTCCCAGGCTTTCATTTGAGCTAAGGTTATGTTCTCTGGCTTCTGCCGGATCTTCTACATCATAGGCTTTAGGGAAAGTTAAGGGAATGATCAGGCTTGCTCCGGTAGCTTTAACTTCGTTAATGCGCTGATATTCGTCGCCATTAGACTTGATGATATATTGTTTGCCAAATTCTTTACCAATTTTATCGGCACGAAGGATATTGGCCCAGCCATCAGCTTCAAAAATCTGAGGGATACTTTGCTGCTTTGCAAATTCTTCCAACGAGATGTTGTACTCGTCTTTTTGTTTACCATACCATTGTGAATCATAATAGGTTTGACGTAACAGCGCGATTGAACCCATTAATGAGGTCGGATAATCGTTTGATGAGGTACCTTTGTTGAAGGAGTAATTTGCAGCGGTCTGATCTTTCAGAAATACATTGTTATCCGCACTTTCATTCAACGTTACCGCTGCTGAAATTCCACGTGCAATTCCATCACGGCTAATTACGTTTACACTTCCGAAACCTGCTTTTCGCAAATCATCATCGCTTTTTTGCTGTCAATAGAGAAGATATTTTTTACCTGGATTTCTGGTCTGATAGCTTCATTCCATCCGTACGCACCTTTTTTGGTAGATACAAAAACAGACTGACGGGCTGCGCGGGGTTGAGCAGCAGTTTCAGCTAAACCATAACTTGAAAAAGCATCAATTAATGAAGGATAAATGAACTTTCCTTTTAAGTCGATGACGACATAGCCTTTTGGTACAGTTAAGCCTGAGCCGACAGCTTGTATCAGCTGGCCTTTTACTAATAATGTAGCGTTGGATAGGGTTTGGCTGGAATTAACTACAATTGTTGCATTGGTAAAGGCAAACATACCTGGTCTGGTGTCAAAAGAGCCGTTAACAGGGTAGGTGGTTTGCTGTGCAAATAGAATTGTAGTAGAAAATACCAGCACAATGGCAAGTAAAGTTTTCTTCATAATAGGTTCAAGGGTTAATTTATCTAAAACTAAAACAAATTAGTATAGAAGTACTTTGATAAACTATTTTTTACAATGAAAATTACATGTGTTTTTATTGATATGCTAAAAAAAGCTCAAGTTCAAAAATGACTAGTTCAGGATCAACTTAGCCTACATAGCGTATTTCGTGATTGATTTCGGGCTGGCGCATCTTCATGTAAGTCTGCCGGGTTGGGGCGTGAGGTTGCCCAGGCTTTGACAGAAGCTGCACATCAGACCTGCCCGTATTCTAAAGCCATCAAAGGTAATATTGATGTAGTCATTAACCTTATCTAAAAACCGTATAGCCCGTCGTATTTATCAGACAGGCTATTAATTCTGGACTGTTTTAAAATAAACTGTTCCTTTTTTGAATGCTAAATAACAATCTTTAATCGGATTTTAGTAAATTGATATTCCTGATTTTTATAAATTAATACAATTAAAAGATGAAACTTATATATTATGGACACTCGTGTTTCTCCGTAATTGCAGGCGGCAAGCACATTCTATTTGATCCCTTTATTTCGGGAAATGAATTAGCGAAAGACATTAGAATAGAGGAGGTTAAAGCTGATTATATTTTTGTCTCTCATGGTCATTTTGATCATATGCTCGATGTGGTCGCTATTGCAAACCGGACAGGCGCAAAGGTATTAGGTATTTGGGAGTTGTACGAATACTTTAAAAAACAGGGAGTTAAAAATGTACATCCGATAAATCCTGGAGGCAAAGCTACTTTCGATTTCGGAACGGTGAGATCTGTTATCGGACAACATTCAAGTAGCTTTCCGGATGGCAGTTATGCTGGTGTGGCTTGTGGATTCGTTTTAGATACCGCAGATGGTAATTTTTATTATAGTGGTGATACCGGTCTTACTTTAGATATGACATTAATCCCAAGATGGATTGATCTTGATTTTGCTGTATTTCCGATAGGTGATTTGCTAACTATGGGAGTAGAGGATGCGATTGAGGCGGCGCAATTTGTTAAGGTAGATAAAGTGGTTGGGGTACATTATGATACATTCGGATTAATTAAAATTGATGATAAACGTGATGCGATAATTGAATTTGAAAAATCAGATTTGACATTGTGTTTGCCTGAAATAGGTGAAAGCATTGATGTATAATTCTTAATTATAACGATATTATGTTTATATTTATTTATGAAAGTTTCCAGCAATGATCCGTTTGATTTAAATCTTTGTATAAGAGGGTTAGGTGTATTAACCACTTATATGCATTCTCATATTTATGAATTCGTTTACTACATGACCTTTAAAAGGTCGATGAAATCATATGCTAAGGATTTTAAGCATGCATGGGAACAATATATCGCTGATAATGAATTTTTTGAAAAAATAGAAGACCCTTTTGTTCAGAATTTTCTTAAAACCCAGAACACACTCGTTGAGTTTAAACTGGAGCTGATTCGAAGATTCGGGATAGATGAGGATGACGATTTGGAGAATGAAATGTTTATTGCGCAGGCAGAACGTTTCAGGCCGTATTTGATGAGGCATAAACGTTCTAAGAGTTATAAAAAATTAACGCTCTATTATGAGAGAACTTTAGAGGGGATTATCGAATGTCTATATCTTTATGCCAGCGCTGTAACTGTACAGAGTTATAAGATTCCTTTGGTATTCAAAAGGCAGTTTCGATTGGAAGATAAAGCCTGGGGAAGGCTACTGAACCAGGACGATAATAGTGTTGAGTTAATAACGGAACTGATTACTGAATTAAAAAAGGATCTGGTTAGTCTGAAAGTGTTGATGATCGTTAAGCCGAAGAGGAAAAAATCAGTGTAATATATTTATTATTTAATGATGAAAGTAATATCAGTAAGGGAAAATCCAGAATATAAAGATCGGGCTATAGCGTACTTGCAAAAAATCTGGGAAGAAATGCCTCCGGTTATATATGAGGATTGTGTCAGTCATTGCATCGTTGCAAAAAGTGATTTGCCTCAATGGTATCTGCTGGAAAACGAAGGAGAAATAATGGGCTGTGCCGGACTTGTTCCAAATGATTTTATTAGCAGAATGGAATGGATTTGTATCCCTGGGTTTGTGCAGTATTTGTTGATGAAAGATACAGAGGGAATTCTTATGGTTCCTTGTTACTTGAAAAAGCGAAAGCTGATACTAAGAAGGCCGGATTTCAGCAGATGTATCTTTGTACTGATCATATCGGGTATTATGAGCGATATGGGTTTAAATATATAGGGCAGGGGTATCATCCCTGGGAAGAAGAATCAAGGATTTATGGGGTAGAAGTATAAATTTTTTAATTCATAATGAGGCGTTTAAACGTCTCATGCATATTATAATTTGTAAAAACCCTCTTTTTTCGTACTTTTGTCGCGGAGAGTTGGCAGAGTGGTCGATTGCGGCAGTCTTGAAAACTGTTGACTTGTTAAAGGGTCCGCGGGTTCGAATCCCCCATTCTCCGCCAAACAAAAATGCTACCCTCTTCGGGTGGCATTTTTTGTTTTAAACCGGCCTGAGCTCTTCAGCTCAAGGGCCAGATTAAAAACAAAAAATTCCAGCGCGCAGCGACAGCATTTTTGATTGAGGCCTCCCCCCACAGGGATCAGCGAGCTAATCCCTCTAATTCAATTTCAGTCTTAAATACCGCTATAGCCTTCCCTTTTATCTTTATTAATACAGGTAAATCATTTTCAATCTCAACGCTAACACCTATTACCCCGGGTCTATTTATTTTCTCCCCTTGTTTACCATTGAATCCGAAGGTATTTCCCTTAAAATCAACGATTTTATTCTGTATCAGATATCCCCCTAAGGGTCCGTTTGCATTACCTGTAACCGGGTCTTCATTTATTCCAATTGCCGGTGCAAACATTCTCCCATATGTTAATACGTCATCATCATCTGAGTCAAATGTGAACACAAAATACCCATTGCAATTGATCTGTTTACTTAGTGTAATCAAACTACTATAATCTGGATTCAAATTGTTGAGTTTTTCTCTGCTTTTTATCCCTATCATAACTTTTGAATGCCCAGTAGAAGCGATCTGAACCGGGCATCTTTCATCAGTATCATCATAACCTAGCCCTAATGCAGCTAATATTTGTTGCGTCGTCGTCGTATCAAATGCAGGACTAAGTTCAAATTTACCCTGGGTCATTATGACTTGGTAATCCTCATTTTCCTTCACTATCTCGAAAGGAAGTGTACCAACCTTGGTTTTTATATCTTAAAATACAAGAATTCAAATTGTGTTCAATAGCTTTTGCGTACATCGCGGCAATTGTAGCGTGCCCACAAATCGGAACTTCTGATGTTGGCGTAAAATATCTGATTAAGCCGTCAGAATCATTGTCATCAGGAGAGAAAAGAAAAGCCGTCTCAGAATTGTTTAATTCTTTTGCGATCTGTTGCATTTGAGTATCATTTAATCCGTCGGCATTTACAACTACTCCTGCCGGATTTCCACTAAATCTCTCTTTTGTAAAAGCATCTATTTGATATATTTTAAAAGTTTTCATAATTGCTTCGGGTTTATTGTGAGCTTTTGTCACTATAGATATTTTGCTTATGGTGCATAAACTAATCAAATTTTAAATATATCCAATTTTATACTCAGGATAGTGATACTTGAATATTTTATCAGCTTATTAACGGTTAACCCTATTCTCTTCTTCACTTTTTTTATCTTCTTTAGCCTTATAAGTTGATCGCCCAAAATTATAAGTAAGACTAAAAACAAGGCGCCTTGTACCATTGTCATGGTAAAAATCATTATCAATAATCTTCTTCTCTCTAAAAATAAGTCTTTGTCGCCCTTTATTAAACACATCCTGTACAGACAATTTGGAACTGAGCCTGCTATTTAACCATGACCTCTGCAAGCCAAGATCAAAAGTATAGACAGGAGCAATGATGTAAAGACTGTTGCCGCCTCTGGATTGATAATAATAGCTAAGGTCAACAAGCCATTTCCTTAAGGTGAAGACCTGACTGCCATTCAATATATAGTTAAAGACAGGTATCTTGTAAGTCTGACCTAAATAGGGCATAAGCTCCCTGTTGTAATATAACCCCAGGCTGTTGTTCATTCGCCACCACTCATTAATAGTAATCGGTGAACTCGCCACAATATTTGCAAAACCCCTGTAAAGCGAATTAGTACCCATATAAGCAAGTATATTAGTGACCGGGTCATATTCCGGGTAGCGTACCATTGGGTCATTTTCACGTCCTGCATTGATTGATATATTTAAAGCTTTTTTACTGTAAGACAGGGAGAAAAGGTTAGTTGTTGAAGGCTGGAGATAAGGATTTCCGATCCAGTAATTGCGCGGGCTGAAGTAGAAACGGAAAGGGTTCAGTGCATTGAATGTCGGTCTGGTTAGTCTTCTGCTATAACTGAAGCTAACCTGTTGATCCTTTGCGACTTCATAAGTCAGGCTGGCACTGGGCAGCCATTTCAGATAACTTCTTTCAGTTAAGGTACCTTCCGTAATCGAATTTGCCAGAGTACGTGTATGTTCTGCTCTAAGACTGAGGCTATAAGAGAATTTTCCAGAAAACTTTAAATAAGATAAGTAACCAGCAGCAATATATTCCTGATAGTTGAAGAGATTGCTGCGTTTAGGATCGAGGTTAAAGGATTCGTTCCCAAGCGTATCATAACGTAAATTATTAGCAGTAGACGTATAAGCGTATTTACCTCCCAGTTCCAGTTTTCCAGAATTCAGATCCTGAATATAATCTGCCTGTGCGGAACGGATCACGATATTGTTCCTGGATTTGGTTTTCCAATAGTTCACAAGCACATTACTGAGTTGATTAGTATTTTGGATGTCTTCGGTCTGGCGGTTATCGATCTGTGCTATTGCAGTGAGAATATGGAATTCTCTGGTTTTGAACTGTGCATCATAATTAATTCCACCTGAGTAGTTATGCTGCTTTGGAAAGCCATTGTTGTTGCTTTGCAGGATAGATAAGGTGTTGTTCAAATCATTAGTTTTAGTGGTCAGCAGATTGCCAATCATTGCATTTCTGTTAATCTGATAAGTCGAAGAAATGCTTCCAGGCTTTGTCCCTTTTTAGGTTCAAAGGCTATTCGTGCCTGAATATTATAGTTTTTCTGAGCAGTAATAGTGCGGGTATCGGTAATCATGGCATTGGTATTGGCCAGATACTGTAATGCATGGTACTTATAATAGGTACTGCCTATAGTTTGGCCAAGACTTAACCCATAAAGGAATCGCTCAGTTTTATAACCCAGTGCCAGATTATTGTCAAGCAAGCTGTTGTTATTCTGCTGGAAACGCAGGTTATAGGTGCCTTTTAACCCCATAGATTGGCTGCGTTTTAGTTTGACATCAATGATTCCCTTGTATTGGCCATCATACTTGGAAGAAGGCTGGCTGATCATTTCGATAGATTCCACCATGTCCGGCGAAAGGCTGTTCAGGTAAGTTTGAATCTCATCTCCATTCATATTGACTGGTCTGCCATCCACGAAAAGTGTTGGGCTCGAACCATTTCCAAGCAGCATTGTTCCATCCGGGTTACCTGTAGCCCCGGAAGCTTTCTGAACACATCCATCAGGTTAGCTGTAGATTTAAAGAAGGTATTACCAGCAATACCAATATTGATCTGGCCATTTCTGGTGGCAAAAGCGGGTGTCCCTCCATTAATAGTTACAGTTTGTAATAAGTTGGGATCTTCGGTCATGCCCATATTCCCAAGGTCCATTACCTTCATACTATCTGCGTTAATGGTAAATTTCATCTGGATTTTTTGATATCCTATCAGGCTGGCTGTTAATGTGTATCTGCCATTTGGAATTTGCCTGAATTCGAAATTTCCCGATGTATCGGTACTTAAGTATCTGATGCCGGATGGATTGACTTGTCCGGCAAGTGCAAGGTTCGCAAAAGGAATACTCTGGCTGGTTCCGGCATCGGAAATTCTGCCTTTAATAACCTGAGCCTTTGAGGTCAGCGTTATCAATAAACAGAGGTATAACAGGAATGTGGTTCTCATCTTCTGGATAATTTTTAATAATATCCAAAACTAGCAGAGAAGATAATTGAGGGGGAGGGGAAACTGAGATTTCGGAGTTCGGATTTATAAATCCGTACAGATTTGAGTACTTGGGGCAGCTTCCAGTTGTTCTCTGTAAAGCGTTGGTGTGGTACCTTTATGCTTTTTGAATGCTTCGTAGAAAGTAGATTTCGAGTTGAAGCCAACTTCATAACCAATCTCCTCCAGCTTGATGGACTTGTTGTCAGCAATCAAACAACATGCCTCATTAATGCGGAATTCATTGACATAGCCAGCAAAGTTTTTGCCCATATTATCGTTGAGCAATTGGGAAAGCTGGTGTCCGGAGATATTGATTATTTTGGCAAGGTCATTCAGTTTAAGGTCTGCGTTTTTATAGAGCCGTTGCTCCATCATGAGTTGCTGGAGCTTTGCGCTCAAGCTAATCACCCGGTGGTCGGTGATTTTTTTATTCGCATACCGTTCCAGTTCTTCATTGCCACCAAGAAATGTAGTGCCAGACTTTTGTCCGTTAACAAAAAAAAAGTGGGATATTCAGGTAAAGCAGGAGAGAGAAGAAAACTGCGCCACTGATGTATACACCACCCGAAGAAGTCATGAAGACGATCATATAGGTGATCAGGATAATCGTATTTCCGGCAAAAATTGATAGTATCGGTTTTTCGTGGGAGGAAAGCGTTTCACCCGGTGAAAAGAGTTTGGCAATCATATCCCTCATCAGCCACCCGGTCAGTATAAAATAAGCCGCCCATTGCCCATAAATAATATGTACAATATAATGGTTCCAATCCCACGGATGGGTTTGATAAGGAACAATCACACCAATAGTCACGATAGCGGCAATCCATGTGATGTAAGTATATTTCCAGCTGGCCGGAGTCTTTTGGATATTCTTTAGGGCAGCCTTAGTAAAATAATAAAGGGACGGCCCGATTAAAAAACAACCCGAAAGACCGATCTGCAAGTAGATCCGTGGAATATCCGGATGAAAATAAGATAGGGTTTCTTACTTACCGATCCTTAAGCTTAGTGCAAGCAGCAGCAGCCCTAAAAAATAGGATGCTGACGATTTTAACTTCTTGAAGAACAGTAGGTATAAACTGAGTGCAAAGCCATTGAATGCACCAAGGGCACTAAAAAAAAAAAAAATAAGATTTGCTGGCCTATGCTCATCTAGTAAAAATAATAATATTATACCTTTATTAGCATATTAAATGCTCCGTAAATCAAATTTAATACACTACTGATTTATAAAACTCCCACAATATACACTTTTGGAAACCTCATCACTCATGACATCTTTAAAGGCTATAAATACTTCATAAGTTCTATCGTACGTTTCAATAGGAATAGAATCGAGACAGAAAGTATCTTTTAATTCGTCTCTGCGTGCACCACTGTAATTGGCATGGAAATGTTTATAATCCCTATTATATAACAGGATAATTACCCTGTCGTTTGGAGAGCCGATACCTGTTTGATCTTTGCTCCAGGTGAAATTAAAAGTGTTGTTTGCTAGTGTAACCGTTACATTTTCAGGTTTGACCAGCTCTCCGTCTGCAACCAATATCTTATCCCAGTTGATCTCTTGCTCAGGAAATTCTCCTTTAATGGCATTTTTCATGTTGACAGACTTAGCAGCATTGTGCGCAGACATATCCTGACCTGCAACTATTTGCTTGAAACCTACCTGAAGAAAAGGGGCAACCACATTTAAAAATGGACTCAATACTTTCATTTTATTGGCCTGAGCTTGCTGCGGGACAGTTCTGACTGCTTTTTTACGGCCTTTTTTTGGTTTAGACCTTGCGCAAACCTTATTCTTCCATTGATAAATCACAATGTTTCCGATTTTTCCTCTGATACCTGCTAATACGGTGCCTTCTTGTAAAATTGCCATAATTATATCTGGTTTTTGGTATTACCAATATAGTTAAAACAATAACAATAAGTGTCGTTTTAAATTTTTATTTGAAAAATAATTTACAACAAGTTTAATGTTTGTTCGGTAAAAATTGAATGATGATGCCTTTAGTGCCTGTGAATGGTCTCTGAATGATGTCTGAACAAGGTGGTTTCAACGTGCTTGTTCTCAGTTAGTTGTAGCTGTCTGGTTTGAAGTGTTTTTTGCCATTTAATCAACTGTTTTCAGAGCGGTTTTGGGGATGCTTCTATTTGAATTATATCTGCTTCTATTTTCTTTCAAGTGATATAATCTGTTGTTTGTAAAATTCTATTAACTTACGGTTCAATAGAACATATAATATCAAAACACGCTAATTCATGATAAATTCTAACCTGAAACGAACCTGTTTATTCATCTTTTTTCTAACATGTTTCTTCTCAGAGGGTTTTGGCCAAATCAATTCCAATATCACTTTGAGAGGAATCATTAATAGTGTGAATAACGAGGCTATTGACGGTGCAACTTTGTTTTTAAAGGATGGTCATATCGGACAAGTAGTTAAACAGGGACTGAGCAGTAAGGACGGAACATTTTCTTTTGCTGCCGTTGCAGGGAGCTATGTCGTTTCAGTAAGTTATTTAGGTTCGCTCTCTTATCAGAGTGATCTGTTGAAATTATCGGGCGATATGGATTTAGGCATTATTAAAATTGAAACAACTGCCCGTAGTTTAAAAGAGGTTGTTATTCAGAGCTCCAGCAACAAGCCTCTTGTTAAAATTGAAGGTAGAAAAATGATTTATAATGTCCAGAAAAGCATAGCCGTACAAGGCGTTAGTGCATTAGAGGCACTAAAAAGGACTCCAGGTATCCTAGTGAACCAGGATAATTCAATTACGCTGAATGGAGCAAGCGGTGCGCTGGTCATGATCAATGGCAGGCAAACCTATTTACAGGCGGCAGAGCTGGCACAACTGCTGAAATCTATGTCTGCCTCTGACTTAAAATCTATTGAAGTTATTAAAACCCCATCTGCCGAATATGATGCTTCCGGTACTGGCGGTATTGTTAATCTTGTGCTTCAAAAGTCAATTGCAGAGGGTTTCAATGGCAGTATTAACAATGGAATCGCTTATGGTCTCACACTTAAGCAAAATACCAATCTGAATCTTAACTATCGAAAAGGAAAAGTTAATCTGTTTGGAAGTTACAATCATAATTTTGGACATTATGCTATGGACTATGATAATGACAGGACAACAAATGGAAAGATTTATCTGAACGCGAATCATGATGTAGATAAACGCCACAGTATGGGATCAACTTTGGGTGCAGATTATGCCATCGATACTACCAAAACGATTGGAGTTGTAATGAATGGCAATTTTTCAAGTGGGGGTGGTTTGATTACCCCGATGACAAATATCTATGATCAGCCAACAGGCAAGCTCTTGCAGACGTTAAAAAGCCAGAGCAGCTATCCTGATCAGAGGGCTAACAGGTATAATGCCAATCTGAATTACCGGTATAAAAGTAACAATAATAAAACACTGGATATAGATGCGGACTATGGGATCTTTGATGCAGCTACAAAAAATCTGAGCACGAATACTTTTTATTCACCCAGTGGTGAGTTTCAGTCTTCTAACAATTTCCTTGTCGCCAATAGCAGAGCTATTAAAATGTATGCAGTTAAAGCTGATTATGGCTTCGCGATTGGGAAGGGCAGGATGGTAACAGGTGCAAAATTCTCTGATATAAATGCTGATAATGTATTTAATCAGTATGATGCGAATGGCAGTGTTCCTATACTTGATATCAACCTATCGAATACCTTCAAATATCAGGAACAAATAACAGCAGGGTATTTGAAATATGAGACCGCGATTAATGATGAACTCAACTTCGATGTCGGGGTAAGGTTGGAAAATACACATTCCAGAGGAGACCTACAGCCAAGGGAAGGTAGTAGTCAGTCACCAGAATTAGTAGTTAGAAATTATTTGAATATCTTTCCAACGGCTGCGATCACTTATAAAACCAGGCAATCTGGTACTTATAATTTAAGTTTTGCCCGCCGCATTGACCGCCCTGCCTATAATGATCTGAATCCATTTTCATATCCTGTAGATGAACTCTCTTATTGGAAAGGAAATCCATTTCTTCAACCTCAATATGCGAATACGATAGCCCTGCAATATAGCTTGAAAAGTACAACGATATCAGTAAGTTATACACGTACAAGCGATCTAAGTAATGGGATAACAGAGGTTTTGGAGGGAAACAGGATTATTATGGTTCCCAGAAATATTGGGTTTCAGAATAATCTTAATCTGACGATTACACAGCAGATCACCCTGGCTAAATGGTGGGAAATGAGCCTGACTGGTATAGGGTATCGATTGGAAAATAAAGTTGGAACCACGGAATATGGAAATTATAGCCGCAGGCGTTTTGCAGGTACAATTAATATCCAGCAAAGCTTTAAGCTGCCAGGAGATATTACTGCTGAGGCTGTAGGTGTAATTAACTCGAAAAATATAAGTGGTTTAAATACTTATATAAAAAGTAACTCGCAGATCGACCTTGGTTTGCAAAAAAGAATTTAATGAATGATAAAACACTGAGATTAGCTGTTTCTGATATTTTGAGGACAAACAAAATAAATACAGACACGCAACTGAATAATTTACTGCTACATACAACGTATGCAGGGGAGACCCGTCAGATACGACTAAATTTCACCTATCGGTTTGGGAATAATAAGATCAAAACAAAAGATAGCCGCGAGTCGGGATTGCAAAATGAATCGCAACGATTATAATTAGTAATATTAAATTATACTTTAAAAAAAAATAGTTGACCTCCCCCCGAAAAACCAGACTACTGAAAAATCGAAAAAATCCGGGCAGTCTTTTTAATAAAAATGGGTGTAGATAGAAATGTAAGTTTATAACTTATGATTTGATTAAAAAATCGATCAGAACACCTATAAGTATTGCTGATATAGAAAATGTAATCATACCTAATAGATAGGCCGTCATTGCTTTAAAGTAGTTTGCCGCTTTATTTTTATCAAAAAATTGTCCAATTGCCCAGACACAATATAGTTAGCTATCACTCCGGAAATTTTCATCAGATTTATTTTTGTCAATCCCTCAAGAATTGCAAAAACAGAAAATATCAGCATTCCCATTCCCATCACGAAACATAATAGAATTAATAATTCAAAAAAATTGTACTCGTACTTTTTGAAAAATAGTTTTAGCCAAAAGGCAATAAATACGCCCATTATAATATTTCCATACCCATAATGATTTTGGATCCAATTGAAAATTAAAGTCGTTGTAGAATTTTCAGAACTCTCATAATTAACATAGCCTTGTTCAATATGAAAGAAGTGACTTATTAACGTGTAGATTAATGAAGCTACGATTATAAATATAATTGGTTTTACAAGTTTGCTTCTGTCTTTGTCGATAAATTCTCTTACGTTTTGTCCGGGTCTGATTACCAACTCTTTTATAGTTAACAGGATGCCTTTTTCAAAATGTAAGACGTGTTCAATTTCATGCTTAACGTAATGACCATCAATTCTTTTTATTTTTGCAGGCTGTCCACAATTGGAACAGTATTTTCCTGTTAATTCATTAGTACAGTAGATACAATTAGTCATTTTTTTTTGATTTCTGAGGCGTTTTTTTTTTTAGTTATAGTAGCATGTAGTGTTTTTGGGATTTTCGAAATTTTAAATTTTCCTGCAACATTGATTTGCTTCGCTAAATATATTGAAAAATTACTAAGTCCGCATAAGGCTTGTCGCGATAAAAGGTGATTTATTTAACGTAATTTAGTAGATGACTGGTTATTGTGTTCTTACTGCGTACAAAATGTAGCCGCTTTTCTGGTTAGTAATAGTCAGGTTACGGTTAGCAATGATCAGCACACCATTCAATTTACTCCAATAAAACCAAACACCAGATTTATGCTATTGCTGGAGGAAATTATAGCCGGTACGTGCTATCAATGATGATTAATAAATAGTACCAGTTACGTCCCTGCATTTGGCTGCTAATTATTGTGTTCAAAGGCTCAGAATTAAAAGAATAAGCTAAGCTATTGTTTTTTTTTATGTTTGATATATCAACTATATTCGTATCAAATAAATTTATATGACTCCAAAAAAAAAAACCCAACCGGAACTGTACTTTATACCATAGAACAGACCATTAAAGAGTATAGGAAAATTTGTCAAAAAAATATAGGAAGGATTGTAAGTGATATTACAGTTGACCAGTGTTTAGTCCTTATAATTCTTAATGAAAACTCTGATTTTTCCCAGAAGGAAATAGCAGAACTGGTCTTTAAAGACAATGCATCAGTTACAAGGATCATTGAGCTCATGGTAAAAAATCATTATCTGACAAGAGATGTGCATGAATCAGACAGAAGAAAATTCAATCTTAAGATCACAGAAAAAGGAAAAACAACAATTGACTTACTGACTCCTGTAATTAAGCAGAACCGCAAAACTGCTCTCGATGGATTATCTGCCAATGAAATTGAGTTACTTGATAAAATCCTTTGTAAAATAATCTCAAATTGTAGAATCTCATAGAATGAAAAGGATTATTATTATAACTTTAATATTATTGTTAGCATCAATTTCTGTGTACTCACAGAAAGAACCGGCTAAACAAGCAGAAAATGTTCTTAATGAATCAGACAAAAAAGAAATTATCGACTCGATTACTAAGAAACTGGAAGAGTTTTATATCAGACCAAATTCTATAGGGAAAATAAAGAAGGGGTTCGATGAAAATTATAAAAAAGGGATCTATAAAAATATATCTATTCCAAATGAATTTGCGTCTAAGCTCACAACAGATCTTTTAGAAATCAGCAAAGATTTGCATTTCAATGTAATATATGACAAGCAGTGGGTAGATAATCAGCAAAAAAGTAAAGATCAGGGAGTGCAGAAAGGAATTAAAGCACAAGAATTAGTTGAGGCAAAGAGAAAGAACTTTGGTTTTCAGCAAGCCCGCATATTGGAGGGTAATATTGGTTATTTAGAATTTAATTATTTTCATGATCCTGCTGAAGGAAGTGAAACTGCAGCATCAATAATGCAATTTTTAAGTAATACAGATGCTTTAATTATAGATCTGCGTAAAAATAATGGAGGAGCAATGGAGATGGGGCAATTTATCAGCAGTTATCTTTTTTCGGGCAAGGACCTGCCTCTCTATAAATATTACTACTATGAAAGTGGCAGAAAAAAAATTGATCGGGAAATGTGGCTGCTACCCTCTGTGCCGGGTAAACGATTAGATAAGATTGATGTTTATATATTAACAAGTGGCGCCACTTTTTCTGCTGCTGAATGGATGAGTTATTCTCTTCAAAACCTGAAACGGGTTACGATTGTAGGTGAACAAACGGCAGGTGGGGCTCATCCAGTTGATCGAAAAATATTAACGCGGGGGTTTTGTATAAATATACCTATTGGAGAAGTGAAAGATCCGATTACGAAAATAGATTTTGAAGGACGCGGGGTCACTCCAGATGTCTTATGTAAAAGCGAGGAGGCAGTAAATATCGCTCATGTCTTAGCTTTGCAAAAACTGTCTATGAAAAATAAGGATTCATTAAATGGTATTGATTGGATTATTCCTGTTGTGAAGAACAGACAAAAACCTGCTATTATAGATAGTACAATTTTAAAATCGTACCAGGGTAAATATGGGAAAGGTGAACTGCTATACGAAAATCATAATCTGTATTACAAATGGAACAAGGCTGTCAGCTTTTTACTTACTCCTTTGCAAAAAGATTTATTTCTCCTTGATGGAATTGACGATTTCCGGATTAAAGTAATTTCAGAGAAAAACTCAGTAATAGGGATTAAACGAATGTATCAGAATGGACAAGAAAGAATGGCTCTGAAAGAATAATTTCAGTTGCGTTGTTTGTATGTATAACGTCCTTGTTTCCAGCATTATTGTGCGTAGAAAAATATAGTTAAAAAACGATGTTTTGATACGTTATAACTTATATTTTTGGCTTTAGACATCTAAAAAAAGCCATCTTATGACACCTGAAAACAAACTAAATACAGTAAAAAAAACACACACTTTATATATAGTTTTCAGGAGATCGGCAGATCAGATTTACTTGCCGCAGGAGGTAAGGGTGCTAATCTGGGTGAACTATCCAGGATCAATGGGATACAAGTGCCGGATGGCTTTTGCGTGACTACAGAAGCTTATAAAAAGATAACTAAACATAATCAGGAACTTAGTAGCTTGTTGGATAAATTGACAGGTTTTAAAGCTGAAGATAGGGCAGGTATTAGCGAAATCAGCGCAAAAATCCGTATGATCATTGAGCGCATTCCTATTTCTAAAGACATCGCAAAAGAGATTGTTGATTATCTCACAAAGTTCGGTGAAAAACATGCTTTTGCTGTACGGTCAAGTGCTACTGCGGAAGACTTGCCCAGCGCATCCTTTGCAGGTCAGCAGGACACGTATTTGAACATTATAGGAAAAGAAGGAATTCTAAAGTATATCAGTAAATGCTGGGCTTCACTATTTACCGAGAGGGCAGTAGTTTACCGTATTCAAAATGGCTTCGACCATCGTAAAGTCCAACTATCTGTAGTGGTTCAGCAAATGGTTTTTGCGGAGGCGGCAGGGATCTTGTTTACCGCTGATCCGGTCACTTCTAATAGAAAAGTACTATCTATTGATGCTAGCTTCGGCCTTGGTGAGGCCATGGTTTCCGGTCTGGTAAATACTGATCTGTATAAAGTGCTTAAAGGCAAGGTTATCGATAAGAAGATATCCACCAAGAAATTAGCTATTTATGCTTTAAAAGACGGTGGTACCAAAGAACAGGAGATTGAACCCGAGAATCAGAATAAGCAAGTGTTGACGGACAGGCAGATTTTACAAATGGAGCAGATAGGCAGAAAGATTGAAGAACATTTTGGTAGTCCGCAGGACATTGAATGGTGTTTGGCAAATGATAAGTTTTATATTGTCCAGAGCAGGCCAATTACTGCATTATATCCGATCCCGAAAAAGGATGATCAGGAAAACCACGTCTATGTCTCTGTGGGGCATCAACAAATGATGATGACCGATGCCATGAAACCATTGGGAATATCATTATGGCAGTTAACTGCTGCCCGGCCTATGTTTAAAGCCGGCGGAAGGTTATTTGTGGATATCGCAAAAAACCTGGCTTCACCTGCTGGCAGAAAACTGATCATAGATCTGGTCGGTGAACATGACCCGCTCATCAAAGACGCATTAATAGCCATCATTGCACGAGAAGATTTTATAAAACCAGTACCTGAAGACAAAGAAGAATTTAGCCCGATTAAAAGCAGTATAGGTAAATCGACCGCAGATATTTTAGCTCAGATCAAAGATGATCCAGCGATCGTTTCTGAGCTGATCAAGCATAATGAGACATTAATAGCAGAGTTGAAACATAACATTCAAACAAAGTCGGGCCCGGACTTATTTGATTTTATCCTGGAAGATGGCCAGCAGTCCAAAATGAGCTTGTTTGCCCCGCAAAATATGAGTGCAATTATAGCTTCTATGGATGCTTTATCATGGATCAATAGATGAAACATGAAGGATTGGTTAGGTGAAAAAAATGCAGCAGATACACTTGCCCAATCAGTACCTAACAATATTACTTCAGAAATGGGGTTGGAGTTATTGGATGTTGCAGATGTGATTCGTCCTTACCCGGAAATTATTGAATATTTAGAAGATGTAAAAGATGATGATTTTCTGGATGATCTGGCTAAGTTTGATGGTGGAAAGGAAACCCGGGACGCTATTTATGCTTATCTGGACAAATATGGAATGCGATGTGCAGGAGAGATAGACATTACTAAAACGCGTTGGAGTGAAAAACCGGCTATACTTGTTCCGATGATTCTCAGTAACATCAAAAATCATAAACCTGGTGCCAGCAATCAGAAATTTGAGCAAGGGAGACAGGAGGCTTTGAAAAAGGAAGAAGAATTATTAGATCGATTAAAGCAATTATCTGATGGTGAACAAAAAGCCTGGGAGACCAAACAAATGATCAGTCTGCTCAGGAATTTCGCCGGTTATCGGGAATATCCGAAATACGGGATAGTTAACCGCTTCTTTGTTTATAAACTTGCTTTATTGAAAGAGGCCGGACGCCTGGTACAAGCTGGTATTATTCAGGACAAGGAAGATGTCTACTATCTGACCTTTGAAGAACTGCGCGAAGTTGTGCGCACAAATAAACTGGATTACCAGGTCATCAGCAAAGCAAAAGATGAACATAAATTATATGAAAAACTAAATCCGCCACGTGTGATCACGTCTGATGGTGAAATTATTACAGGTAAGTACAAACGAGAAAATCTTCCGGCTGGCGCAATAGTAGGTTTGGCTGTTTCTTCCGGAATTATAGAAGGACGGGCGCGTGTGATTTTAAACATGGAAGATGCTGATCTGGAAGAAGGAGATATATTAGTTACCTCTTTTACTGATCCCGGCTGGACAACATTGTTTGTATCCATAAAGGGGTTAGTGACCGAAGTTGGCGGGCTGATGACTCATGGAGCGGTTATCGCACGTGAATATGGTTTACCAGCAGTTGTAGGAGTGGAGAATGCGACCAGACTGATCAAAGATGGACAACAGATCCGGGTGAATGGAACGGATGGATATATAGAAATACTATAAATCTGTATGACATTCACCTGGTCTGTTAGTAGCTTTATTTTGTTGGCAAACAATCTCAAAGGAAGATATGATCAAGATCATAAGAAAAGCTATTCATGCTCATTTGAAGGTCGGTCAGTCGTGAATAGATTTGACCATAATTTAAATGATTTCATTATGAAAAAAGTATGGATACTAGCGCTTTTAGTAAGCGTGACATTGACAGGTTTTGCGCAGCAAAAAGGAGAGTGGCGCATACGGTTACGTGGAACAGTAGTTGCCCCTGATGCTAGTGCAGTTATCAGTACAATAGGCGGGTCGGCAGATATAAGTACAACGTTTATTCCTGAATTGGATTTTACTTATTTTTTAACTAAAAATTTCTCGGCAAATTTAATCCTGGCTACAACCCGTCATCAGATAACGGCGACAGAAACTGCTTTGGGGGATGTGAATGTTGGCAAAGTATGGCTATTACCACCAACTTTAACATTTTTGTACCATGTACCAGTTGCAAAAGGTATTTTACCATACTTAGGTGCCGGCATTAACTATACCATATTTTATGGTGCTAAAAATGGCCCTGCAATTGCTAAAACTAATTATGAAAATAAATTTGCTTTCGCTGCGCAGGTTGGTAGTGATTTTGATATTGGCAAAAACTTATTCCTGAATATTGATGTGAAGAAAATCTGGCTAAGAACAGATGCTACAGTAACTACCTTACCGGGCGTTGCCGGTGGTGCAACTGTAATTGCAAACACAAAAATAGATCCATGGCTATTTAGTTTTGGTGTGGGAAAAAGATTTTAGTATTGAACGTGCAGGAAAAGAGTTGTTAATTCTGGCTTTTGGCTACAACAATTAGTGATTTGGTTATTTTTTCAATTGCGTTGATCCTGAACTTTGTATCAGACAAAAAAAAAAATTATGAACATCGTACTTACAGGTTCCATTGGAAACATCGGAAAACCCCTTACCCGGGCTTTGATAAAAAAAGGTCATAACGTAACAGTCATCAGTAGTAATGCGGAGCGACAGCCAGCAATTGAAGCGCTCGGTGCTCAGGCTGCGATTGGATCGATGCAGGATGCTTCTTTTCTGACCAAAACTTTTCAAGACGCAGATATCGTATATGTCATGGAAACGCTCGATGCTGCTGGCGGTGATGTGTCTGATAAGGAAGTTGATTTTATTGGTGTCATTAGCCAGATTGGCGATAATTACAGGCAGGCTATCGAACAATCAGGGGTGAAAAAGGTAATTCATCTCAGCAGCATTGGCGCACACATGGATAAAGGTAATGGCTTTCTGGTATTTCATCATAATGTAGAGCATATATTGAAGCAGTTACCTGCTGATGTGTCCATTAAAACTTTGCGCCCGGTAGGCTTCTATACCAACATGCTTTCCTTCATTCCAACAATCAAAAACAAAGGTGCTATTATCTCAAACTACGGCGGTGATCAAAAGGAACCGTGGGTTTCTCCTCTGGACATTGCTGTGGTGATTGCAGAAGAAATCGAACAGCCTTTTGAGGGAAGAACTATCCGTTATGTCGCCAGTGACGAGGTATCACCTAATGAAATTGCTCAGGCACTTGGACTGGCGATCGGAAAGCCTGACTTGCAATGGAAGATCATTTCGGATGATCAGCTTTTAAACTCCTGGTTAAGTGTGGGGTTTAATCCTCAGATTGCTCAGGGATTTGTAGAAATGCAAGCCAATCAGGGCACTGGTAAATTGTATGAAGACTATTACCGCAATCAGCCAGTTTTAGGCAAAGTTAAACTGGCCGAATTTGCAAAAGACTTTGCCGCAGTTTACCAGCAGGAAGAATAAATTTATTATTCAGGGGCTTTAACCTGCTTAACGTCTTCCTCTTTGATAAATAAAAATGGTTTTGTTCCACTTTCAAACGGATTTTCAAAACCGTCGATATCACCGGATGAATTCATATGGAATTGCAGATTAATATCA
Organism: Pedobacter sp. NJ-S-72; assembly: GCF_053890575.1. Lineage (NCBI taxonomy): Bacteria > Pseudomonadati > Bacteroidota > Sphingobacteriia > Sphingobacteriales > Sphingobacteriaceae > Pedobacter > Pedobacter sp. NJ-S-72. The sequence continues at coordinate 875,604 of NZ_CM132681.1, forward strand.
GTATACCCTGTAGTGGTATCCACTCCTTTTTTAGGATCTTTCTTAAATAATTCAAAAATGTCATAATTCGAATGCCTTAACCAAAATTTGCGGACACTTGTCTTTGCAAATAGAGAATCATTCTCCATATAGACCTTCATAGTACCATAGGCGGGATGAGTATAGCTTCCTGCAAAATCCGCTAAAGGATGTGTGGAAGGATTATGCTGAGCTGCTATTGTTTTTTTGTTTTCCTTAGCACTGGCCAGGTCTGCTTTATCCTGGTCATTTTTAGTTTTAATATTCCAGTCCTGATACTTAAGGTTAAGTAGTCTGTCAGTGATTATATTTTTCACTATCATCGGAACCTTTGAACTATTCTGATTACTTAGTACGACAATGCCTAAGCTATCTGCTGGAAAAAAAGAAGAAATAGCCGAAAACCCATCAATATTACCACCATGTTCTACTCGGTAATGTCCCTTATAAGAATCCACAAACCAGCCGAATCCGTAGTTTCCGAAGTAGATGTCCGGAGATTCTTTCCCTGGTAAAGCCCCTTCAACAATAGCTTGTGAACTAATGGCCTGGTTGCGGAAGTCTTTAGGAATAATTTCTTTGCCTTCGTATTTTCCGTTATTGATCCAGGCGGTCATCCATTTCGCCATATCATACACATTACTATTAATAGAACCGGCAGGTGACATACCGTCAATATTGTAATAATCCAATTTGTCTAATGTATTATCCGGTTTCACTCCGTAACCGGCAGCAATCTCTCCACTTTTTAACAGCTCAGGTATGCTGGTATTTGAATGGGTCATTCCTAGTGGTATAAAAAGTTTCTCTTTAACATTGTCACTCCAGCTTTTACCCGTTAATTTCTGTATTAGAGCACCCTGCGCCATAAACATAAAGTTATTATATTGCCATTTTTCTCTTAATCCGGCATTGGGTTCCATATATATTTAATACGCTGTATAAGACTGTCTGTAGATGAAGTATTAAATAAATACCAGGACATATCAAATCTGGCCAGCCCTGTCCGGTGACTCATCATATCACGAAGATTAACCTGGCTGGTCATCGTCTCATTATAAAACTTTAATCCTGGGAGGTAATTAATTACAGGCTGGTCAATATTTATTTTCCCTTCTTTTTGCAACTTGCCAATCAATGTTGTCGTAAATGACTTTGTACAAGAGCCTATTGCAAATACTGTATTTGGCGTAACTGGCAGCTTGTTGGCTGCATCCCGGTAACCAAAACCTTTGGCATAAATCACTTTTTGTTTTTCTGTACAACAGCAACAGCAAAACCTGCTGCGTGCCAGGTTTTAAGCACTCGCTGGAAAGTAGTGTCTAACCCGTTAAAAAGGTTATCTGGCCTATCAACTGATTGCTGGGCTATGGCGTTTAACGATACTATTACTAGTAAAGTAGTAATAATTCTTAGTTTCATGGTGAGCTTAATTGAATAAACCTTATAAATATAAGATATACTTTATGGGATTTTTGTAGTTTGGAAAATAAAGTAAATGCCCAAAGTGTTTATTTGATTCAGGATTAAAACAATCATAAGATCCAGTGTGAAAAATAATTACAGAATTTAGGTGATATTTGAAGTTATATAAGCACATACTATTAAAATATAGTAGTTATGGATCTAAAGCCAGATAAAGAAAAAATACGAAACGACCATGAAACTTTACTCATGTCACTGTATCAGGATGCTTTTCCTCTTGTGGCAAGTCATGTGAAGAAAATGGGAGGCTCGTTCGATGAAGCTAAAGATATTTTTCAGGATGCCCTGATCATTTATTATGAGAAAGTTCAGCATACAGGGAAAACACTTCAGTACACTGAAAAAGCATATCTTTTTGGCATTGCAAAATTCCTTTGGAATAAACGGTATAAAGTGGCCAGTAAACAATTTTCTCTTGATCTCAATAATGATCTTGATGCTGTTGATTCCGTCTATGAAGAGATCTCTTCATCCAGATTGATCCACTTACTGCAAACAGCAGGTCAGAAATGTCTGCAACTGCTAAGCGCTTTTTATTATGAAAGACTGAATATGGAAACCCTTGCAGAGCGATTTGGATTTTCAGGCCCAAGATCAGCAACAGTTCAGAAATTTAAATGTCTGGAGAAAATAAAAGAAACTGTAAAAGAAAAATCGTTAAGTTATGAAGACATCATGGAATGAGCTGCTCCTGATTGAAGATTATCTTTTATCAGTTGGAAAAGAAGCAGATAGCATCCTGCTTGAAGCCCGTATTATATTAGAACCAGATTTAAAGGACAGTATTTTCTGGCAGGAAAAAACGTACAGTCTGATCCGGCAATACGGAAGACAGCAGCTGAGAAAAGAAATAGAACAAGTGCATGAAAAGTTGTTTACAGCTCCGGAACACTATTCTTTCAGGCAAAAAATCATGCAGCTTTTCGGTAAAAACCTTTCGCTTTCGCATTAATTGAAAAAAAACAACTATATCTCTCTATTCAGGAGAGCAGGGAAACTTATGCCTGAAATTTAAAAAAAAAAAAAAACACACAGAATATGAACAAGAACGAATTTCGCAATTATGCAGTAAAACATCATCGTATCAATAGTTTATACGTAGATGGTTATATCAACCGGATCTCATCTAATACAGGCCCAATTGCTATGACGCCTTATATAACTGAAGAACGGCAATTAAATGTGGCACAGATGGATGTGTTTTCAAGATTGATGATGGACAGAATCATCTTTTTGGGGGAGCCTGTTGATGACAGGAGTGCTAATGTTATACAGGCACAATTACTCTTTTTACAGTCCGCTGATGCACAGAAAGATATCCAGTTATATGTTAATTGTCCTGGTGGTGGAGTATATGCCGGGTTTGGGATTTATGATACCATGCAGTTTATATCGCCGGATGTGGCTACAATTTGTACCGGGGTTGCTTTGTCTATGGGCTCTGTATTGCTGTGCGCTGGCGCTGAGGGCAAACGTTCAGCGTTGAAACATTCAAGGGTGATGATTCATCAGGCCAGCGGCGGTGCACAGGGGACGGCTATGGATATGGATATCAGTATAAAGGAAGTACTAAAAGTTCAAACCGAATTATACCATATTATTGCGAAACATAGCGGTCAGAGTTATGATAAGATCAACGAAATTGCTGCCCGTGATTACTGGATGACGGCAGCTGAGGCTAAACAATTTGGTATGATTGATGAGGTATTGGATTAGTCTATTTACTGTTTTGATTGGCCCAATCCCTGAATTGACCTATTGCTTTGCTTAACACTCCAGCAGACCCTTTAAATTTACCTGATCCTTCAGGTAAATTTCCTTTGCCATACCACTCATAAAAACCTTTGTTTTTTACTACGCGATCTATCATAGGACGAACTTCTTCATATGCTTCTTTTACGAAACCATTTGCAATGAGTTGCTGGACCATTCTCGCACCAAACCAGGTCCAGTCGCCACCATTTTGATAGTTATACGGTCTGGACATTCCTCCGGTAAAAAATCCTTCGGGATAGGTAGGGTATAAGGTCAGGCCAATACCAGGCATACCAGAACGCTTTACATTTTCTACCATTTTCTTGTTGACTGTGGCAATTTCTTCTTTAGAAAGTAAGCCTGCCTCTATTGCAACCGCGGTGCCACCGTGATAGAAGATAGTGTTTTCGTCGAAGCCGGCTGGGATAGGGGATTTGCCAGGATAAATATGTGGAATGAATTTCTGGTTTTTTGTGTCCCAAAGATGTTTTCTTACATTCTTATAAATCCCTTTTTTTAATCGGGTCCATTGCTCGGCTTTATGTTTGTCTGGTACAACATCTGCTAAATATTGCAGCGCAATAATGAACATGGCGTTATCATAAACATCGATAGCTTCGTTAGACAGTTCGTTCCAATCACAGCCAAAGGTGTCGTGTGGTTGAACATCACCCCAGTCTGCCGTCATTGCTCCCCAAAGTAAACCGTATTGCTTGTTGTAACGTTCGAGCAATAGGTAATCAATCATTTTCTCTATTCTGGTCAGCACGGTTAAACCGGCTATTTTTTCATTGAGCAGGCCAGTATCTCCGTTTTTTTTTTTTTAATATATTTTCCTACCAACTGGATAAGTGACGTTTCCTGATCAGTTTCAACAGTGTTTTTAAATCCTACATGACCCGGGGCTGCACTGGAGTAATATGGCGTATCATCATTCCATGTAAAGTCTTTTTTTAGCACATAGCCATCTACCATCTCATTGTTCTCTTGCTGGAGGGCGAAGAAGAGTAGGATTGCTCCCCGGACATCTTCTTTCGAACGCACATCTAAAGAGGTTTCAATCAATGTATTAAAGTCTCGTGCCCAGATCTGAGAGTAACCACTTCCAGCATTGAAGCCTTCTTTAATTACATCTCTTGCCAGATTGTCGACGATAGTTAACGAAGAGTCAGCAAGGATTTGAGCGGCTAATTCCTTATTTTGGGCCTTTCCCTGAGTAGTACAGGCGGTCACCAAAAAGGCAGAGTATAGGATATAAATGGAATATTTTCTCATGTTTAATTAAATGTCCAGTTGTTTTTGTAGTTGTATTTTATCAGAAGCTGATCCGATCATGATGGTAAATGTGCTGCGGGTTTCAAATACTTTTTTCATGTCCATATCAATGATGGACAGGTCATCTGCTGTTAGTACAAATTCTACTGATTTTGATGCTCCCGCTTTGAGTTTAATACGTTCAAAATGCTTCAATTGACTGATAGGCTGAGCTGTTGAAGCAAACTGATTTTTTAAGTATAGCTGGGCTACTTCGTCTCCATCATATGGTCCGGTATTTTGTAAGATGAAGGACACCCGATAAGTTCCTTTGGTTGTTTCTTTGCTGATGTTCAGGTCATGATAAGCAAAAGTCGTATAGCTTTTTCCGTAACCAAACGCATAGCGTGGAGTTGCTTCTTCTTCGACATAACGAGGTCGAGCGGGCTTTTTCTATTGTAATGAACAGGGATTTGTCCAACACTTCTCGGTACGGAAATAGGGAGTCTCCCAGCGGGATTATAATCTCCAAATAATATATCTGCAACTGCTGAACCACCCTCCTGACCGGGGTACCAGGCGCAAAGCAGTGCATCCGAATTTTCGGCAGCCCAGTTCATGTTCAGCGGCCGGCCTTGTATATAGATGATAACAAGAGGTTTCCCCGTCTTTTTTAATGCCTTTAATAAATCCATTTGCTTACCAAGCAGGTCTAATGTGGAGCGGTCAAATCCTTCGCCACTCTCCATATCTCCTACAGTTTTATCTGTTGCAATTGCAGCTCCTGTTGTAGCGTATGCTGTCTTGAAATCCCGGGCACTGGAGCCACCTGCTACTGCGATGACCACATCGGCTTCTTGTGCAGCTGCGATGGCCTGAGGGATGGTATTTTCTGTGGTGTCACGAATGGAACATCCTTTAACATAACTTACTTGCGAGGCAGATAGTTTGGCGCGAATTCCCTGTAATATAGTGATCACATCTCCTTCAGCTTGTGGGGCTGTATAATCACCCAGCATATTGTATACATTGTCTGCATTAGGGCCTACAACAGCAACCCTGATTCCCTTTTTCAATGGGAGAATGTTATTCTTGTTTTCCAATAGAATGATAGATTCTTTGGCAACCTGACGGGAAAGTAAGATTTGTTCTTGCGTTTTAATTCCCTTTTTAGCTTTTTGGGGATTTACAAATGGATGTTCAAATAACCCCATCCCGAACTTTAGACGGAGTACTCTTGATACTGCGGTATCAATAAAACGTTCCTCAATTCTTCCTTTTTCAACAGCTGCGATCAGGTTGGGATAAGCATTTCCTCCGAGATCCGCATCTAAACCAGCTTTGAGTGCCAGGATAGCAGCTTCGGTGTAATCCCGCGCGATGCGATGACTTCCCTTTATACCTTCTATACTTCCTAAGTCAGATACTGTAAAACCTTTGAATCCCCATTCTTTAATTAAAATATCCGTCAATAAGAAACTATTGGAACTACAGGGGATGCCATCTATGGAATTATAAGCGGCCATAATTGATTTCGCTCCGGCATTTACAGCTGACTGAAAAGGAGGGAGGTAATACTCACGAAGTTCCCGCTCGCCAACGCTGGCAGCCGCTCCGTTGTGTCCTCCTTCCGGAATTGCATAGGCTACAAAATGTTTGAGTGTGGCTATTGTGCTAAATGGATTAGAAAGCTTTCCTCCTCCCAGGCCTTTGATGATGGAAGCAGCAAGCGTACCGGTTAATACAGGGTCTTCACCATAACTTTCTTCCACACGTGACCAACGAGGATCACGTGATAAGTCCAATACAGGACCATAGCTAATGTGGCCTCCTTGCAAACGCACTTCTTTTGATACACATTCCGACATCTTTTCCAATAATGATGGGTTCCAGGTGGAAGCTTGACCAATACCAGTTGGAAATACGGTGGTGCCAATCGCCATATGGCCATGAGGTGCCTCTTCTGCCAAAAATATCGGAATACCAAGACGTGTGTTTTTTAGTATATATTGCTGTAACTCATTCGCTGCTTTGGCTGCCATCTCGGGGTTAAGACCAGTGGTCAGGGTTTTTTGTGTCCATGGATCGGCCCTGAATGTTGCCCAGAGCATCCCAATCTGTTTTTCAGCAACAATGTCCTTGAATTTTTGAGATACTTTAACCTTATTTCCTTGTCGTTCGTACATTTCCCATCCCAGGGGACTTAAAAGTTGACCTACTTTCTCTTTGAGCGTCATTCTTTTAATTAAATCCTGAGTTCTTAATGCTATAGATTGACTGGCGTCTTTGTAGAGCGGTTGCTGGCAATAAGAACTCACAGGTAATGAAAGAAAAGTACAGCAGGTCAATATTGTAAGTCTATTCATCATTTGATTTCTAATTATATGTACATACAAGTATAGTGAAATTTAAATATTACCTTATGATAATTAAATTTATTCCTGTAGATCAGTGGGACTAAAGCTTCTAATTGCTTGTTTTTTAATGTATTTTGGATTGTTAAGAATTTAAAATATATTTGGTGATTATGTATGTACATTTTGATGGTCTCCATTTTGTGTTCGCCGTTTCTTTAGTAAAACCAAAACCTTAAATCATGATGAAAAGGATTGTTTTCCTCTTATTAGTTAGTATTCAAGCGACCTTCCTTTATGCACAGAAAGAAGATGGACCAGTTCAGTATGTGAAGCCAAACATCGGGTCTGCGCATAGCCGGTACTTTTTCTATACCCCCGCAGCAGTTCCTTTTGGTATGGCCAAATTAGCACCCAGCACGAATGGAAGTGAAGGCAATCCATCGGGATGGGAAGCCGTAGGATATGACGATCGCCATAGTTCCATAGAGGGCTTCGCAAATTTTCATGAGTTTCAGATTGGCGGGGTAGTATTTGCACCAACAGTAGGGAAACTGAAAACATTTCCTGTAAGTAAGAAGGAGGAGAAAAATTCAGGATATAGATCTTCTTTTGATAAGTCTGACGAATATGCTACTGCTGGATATTATCGGGTGCTTTTAAAAGATTATAATATTAAAGCAGAGCTTACCGCTACTGAGAGGGTTGGTTTTCATCAATATACTTTTCCAGAAACAGATGATGCCAATGTTATATTTGATATTGGGCATAAAATGGGCGAGAGCGGACCGGTGCTCGATGCAAAAGTGACTTATGATCATGGTCATGTATGGGGCTACGTGGTCACCAAACCTGTATATGTTCAGAAATATCAGGAAACAGCAAATGTGACCATGTATTTTTATGCAGTGCTTGATAAAATACCCACCTCTTATGGTGTATTTAGGGACAGTACACAGTTTAATGGACTCAAGACCATTCAGGGAAAGGGCGCTGGAATATATTTGAAGTTTAAAACAAAAAAAGGTGAGCAAATTGGAATTAAAACAGGTCTTTCTTATACTTCTGTAGACAATGCAAAACTCAATTTGACGAAGGAAGCTTCAGGATTAACTTTTGCAAAAGCAAAAGCTAATGCTATTCAAAATTGGAATAAGTCATTGGGCAGAATTGAAGTAAAAGGTGGACTGGAACAAGATCGTATTAAGTTTTATACGGGGCTCTTTCATGCGCTTTTAGGCAGAGGCCTGGCAAGTGATGTGAATGGTGCATATCCTAAAAATGATGGGGGAATAGGGCAGATTCCACTACTAAAAAATGGTAAGCCGCAATATCAGCATTACAATACAGATGCCATTTGGGGTGCGTTCTGGAACCTGACTCAATTATGGGCCATTGCCTATCCTGAATACTATAACGACTGGGTACAAAGTCAATTACTGGTTTATAAGGATGCAGGCTGGCTTGGTGATGGTATTGCCACTAGTAAATACGTATCTGGTGTTGGAACGAATTTTACAGGACTGGCGATTGCAGCGGCCTATAATGCAGGAATTCGGAATTATGATGTTCCTCTTGCCTATCAAGCTGTACGAAAAAATGAATTGGAGGCTAAAGACCGGATTCCCGGTGCTGGAAAGCTGGATGTTGGTGTTTTTGTGGAGAAGGGTTATTCACCATATGTGAAGGATCAGACTGGTAGCCCGGAGTTAAATACCGAAGGCTCTCCTTTTGGGGCTTCTCATACCCTGGAATATTCTTTTTCTGCCTCTGCAGCGGCAACTTTCGCTAAGTCTCTTCACAAAACAAAGGATTATAAACAGTTGACTAAACTCTCAGAAGGTTGGAAGTTACTATATGATCCCACTACAAAATTCATCAGACCTAAGGATAGTAAGGGGATGTTTTTAGATAAGTTTAATCCTTTTGAACCCTGGAAAGGCTTTCAGGAGGGTAATGCCTGGCAGTATACATTTTATGTACCTCATGCGCCAGAGCAGTTGGTGGGCTTGATTGGAAAGGAGACTTTTAGCAGTCGACTGGATAGTATTTTTACCATTTCGCAGAAAAATTCATTTGGTGGGGGAACGCAGATTGATGCGTTTGCCGGGATTCAGGGCTTGTATAATCATGGGAATCAACCAAATTTACATGTTTCCTGGTTATTCCATTATGCAGGAAGGCCAGATCTGAGCCAAAAATGGGTTAGGGCAATTTGTAATGAATTTTATGGTACTGATGGTATACATGGTTATGGATATGGTCAGGATGAGGATCAAGGGCAGCTGGGCGCATGGTATGTATTGTCTTCAATGGGGCTCTTTGATGTAAAAGGACTAACGGGACCTGATCCTTCTTTTCTAATAGGAGCGCCATTGTTTGAGACGGTGAGGATTAAACTTCCTAAGGAGATACGGAAAAATGAGTTCCTGATTAAAGTTCGTGAACAGCATCCAGATCATTTTTATATTCAGCGTGGAAGGTTTAATGGAAAGCAGGTGAATGAGTTGTCACTTAAATTTGAGGATTTAGTTAAGGGTGGGGTACTTGAGTTAGTACTTGGCAACCAACCTAAATAGGGAGCTTTATTGGTTTATCCATGCTTTTCTTAACGAAAGCTGATCGATCGAAGGATTCTTAATTTCGACAACAGTCTTCGCTGATTCATTGTAATCAAGTCCTACCTTTAGTAAACTCTCTTTTAAAGGAATTGGTCGTCCTGTTTCAACGTAATTATTAAAAAACTGACGAATCTCAGGGAATGTCAGTGCTGTAATTACGTTAAACAAGTCTTCATCTTTAAAAGGTTTTTCAGGACCATATTTTTTAATCAGCATCTGCATTAATTCTTGTGTCCCAATATTTCCATTGGAAAGTTCTCTTAAGCGAATATCAAGACATAAACCTAGCAAAGCCCCTTTTTGGTAAAAATTCATATACTGGTCCTGCATTTTGATGGCATTAGTACTGATCTCAGTCATAGACAGTCTATTATTAAATCCGTCCATACCCTTAATTTTTCCTTCAATATTTTTAAGAAACTCCTGCATGTTAATCATATGTTGCTTTATGGGCATATGTATGGTAGCATATTCGGTCATACCTTCATAAAGCCAAAGATGTTTGGACAGTATAGGATTAAGGAAATTGAAATTCTGTACTTCCTCAGAATGGATACTGAGTGGAGTTAATATATGAAAAAATTCGTGTGAAGCGACACCTATTAAGGCATCAGGAAGTTTATCTAAAGTTTTCGAACCATACAAGCACATTGTCGAATTGCTGTGCTCAAGGCCATCAGCCATCAGCCCTTTTGGGATTTTTTCGTGGTAAATCAGAAATGCATATTTATTAACGGGCAATTTACCTCCAAGGTATACTTGCTGATTTTTTAAAATTGTTTCTATTTTGGTGGCCAGAGTTTTTGAATAGGATCGATTCTCCTTTGAATAAAAAGAAACAAGGACATTTGTATTCCCAATTTTTATCCACGTGGTATCAGGTACGCAATAAAGTACAGGCGCATCGACCAGGTGACGGTAATCTTTTGCTGAAACAATATCTGTTGTATCGTTTTTACTGATATAGTCCAAAGCTGACGAGGGATAGAATTCTCTGTTCTTTTTTACCGTAACAATGTAGCCTCTATTTTTAATCTCATCGAAATAGCCTACCAGAGAATTATAATTAATTACAAAGACACTATCTTTTTTATACATACTTTCGGGAGATTTTGCACTTTGAATATTTTGCATCAGATACTCCCAGCCACCTGATACCTCATAGGTTATTTTAACAATATTCTTTAAGTTAGGTACGATCCATGTATTTGTATCTAATCTTTTAACTGCGATATTCTTTCCCTTTTTGTTAAAAGCCCGGAATTCTGAAATATATTGACCAAAGTTCAGTGCGTCATAATAACCAGGAATTAGCTTAGGCATAACAAATTTTCCCTCTTGCAGATTGTTTTTAGGTGGGGAAAAAGAAACATGTATTTTGTTGTTTTTTTCGTTAATTAAGTTGATTTCGTATTGATAACTATTGATTAGAGATTGTGCCGGTAGTCTCGATGATGAAAATACCAAGCATTGCAACGAGTAGGAGGAACTTATTCATTGTCTTAATTTCTATTGTTTAAAGACTGATTTACTTTTTTAGTATAAAAAGGAATGATTATTTTCAATGTAAGTAAAATACATAATAAGAAAGCTAAATCAAATATTATTGCCAAACTCTATAAAAAGAGTAATTGGATTTTACTGAGCTAGGTAAAAGGAACAATTGCTGGAGCTTGATATAATAATAGGTCTGGACTTTGCGTTTATAACAAACGTATGTTCGTTAAAAAGAAAGAATTTATAGATTTGATTAAACTTGTCATCTTTACGGCTTTTATTATATCTGTTGTCTTTATTACGTCCTGCCCTATAAAAACAGCAATATGGTCGTTAATAACTAATGAGGATTCAATCTCATTAATAAAGGACATAAATACTGATGTAACAGTTTCTGCAAATCCAGAACCGGTAATCTGTAGTCCAGCTTTTTTTATTGAAAAACATAGTTCTGAAAGTTATTCGAGCTCTTTAGAGAACCCTTCTCTTCTGCTCTGGTAGTTTTTGGTTTTTGGTCTTTTTCGATAAGAACTTCCCTATTAAGGCACTACCGGACTATCACTAAATGTATTCGTTTACAATTTAGACACTCCTTATTTATAAGGTTTTGTTCATTCCTTTTATGATCCTTATTCATAAATAGTTACGTTGCTATCCAATTAGCACATTGTCTAAAAATTATTGAAATGTTGAACTTCATAAAGTAAATGTTATGCTTAAAATTATTTTTTTCTCAGAATACAAAATATAACCTAAATGCATATGCCGTTAGTAGAATCCTAATTGGTGTGTTTTTCTTAATAACAGGTCTTAATAAATTATTTAATCCTGTCTTTCAGGCCTCGATGTTAAAGACTATTACCGGAATAGGTTTTCCGCACCCTCAATTTATAGCAAATTTTACTGCTGCAAATGAAGCATTTTTCGGGTTACTTTTAGCAATAGGCCTTTTTACAAGATTCAGTGCTATTGTTTTTTAAATATAATTTTATTTACAGCGTTATTCTCGTTCGATATACCAAATCACATACCGAAGGAACTTGAGCCTTTTACCTGGTATAGTTATTTTATGTACTTACCTCAGGTCTTGTATATTTTATTTCTATTTAACGCCATTTTTATTGGCGGAGGGCCGATAAGTATTGATGATAGATTATCTAAGGAAAAATAGGTGTAAATTGTGTTTGTTAAATGATATAACTATGTTAAAATATGCCATACCCATATTAGCTTCATTAAATGAAGAAGAAACTGTTAAGTTTTATACTGAAAAACTAGGGTTCACTTTCCATTCGAGCTGGGATGGATATTTAATATTCAGTCGCGACGGGGTTAATATTCATTTATGGCCTGCTGAAGATCCGGAGATTGCCAAATCAACTGGATGTTATGTAAATGTGACTGAAGTCGATAAACTGTATGCAGAGTTAAAAGCAAAAGGGGTTATCCATCCTAATGGGGGCCTGGAAAATATGCCCATGGGAAATGGCAGCAGTTCAGTGTTCTCGATAATAACGGTAATATTATCAATTTTGGGGAAGATATATCGGGACGAGGCATGTAGGAGTTGCCGCCTTAGCTTAGACATTAATTTATTTTAAGCTAAGGTAACAACTCCCTTTTTTGAAAAACATGTTGTTAAATAACAGTTCCACCCTTTAGCTGGAAGTCTTTCTTAGCACGTTCATATCTTTCTAAATCTATCGGCTTAGAAGCGTACTCAATAATACTTGATTTAAAACCTAAATCTAACGCATCATTAGCTGTGTAGTACACACAGTAATCGGCAGCCACTCCGCAGACGGCTACCTCTGTAACTCCTCTTCCCTTAAGGTAATCGGCCATGCCTGTTGATTTCTTTCTGCCATTATCAAAAAAACCGCTGTAAGTATCAATTTCTTTATCCATCCCTTTTCTAAAAATAGCCTCAATAGCATTCGTTGAAAGTTCTGGAACAAATTCTGCGCCCTTTGTTTCCCTGTATACAAATGCTCTGGCCATAGCACCTGATTTAATCCGTTTAATGATATTTCTTCAAACGGTGTTTTATTGGGGTGGGAAGTATAGAAACTTTTATGACCTCCTGGATGCCAATCTTGTGTGGCTACTACCAGATCATATTTTGACTGTAATTGGTTAATAGTCTGGACGATTTCATCACCATGGTTAACGGCTAAAGTGCCCCCTGGTAAAAAATCGTGCTGTACATCGATAATAATTAAAGCATTCATAAATAAGGGTTAAATGTTGTTAATTTAAAGAATACAGGGCATTAGACTTAAATTTTTGTTTTAAAATAGTCACTTACTTTTGACACCTTTTCTACCCAGGCACCCGAATTGGACTGTAAAACGTATTCACTCATTCCCACCTCATTTGCTTTGGGAGCCCAATCATAGGTATAACCCAAACGCGTCCAGGGGTAATGGTAATCTGCTGTAGCTGATAATGCCCGATAATAGGCAAAAACAATATAATTGTTAAACCATGAGGTGAAAGTTCCGGGATTATTATTGCTTAGTGCAGCACCAGTTCTTGTCGTTGTGATAACTGGGTTGCCCGCTGGCCTATACAAACGTTCTGGGTTTACCCAAATCTCGGCGATATGCGTATTGCTTAGTTTATTAGCAGGGGGCAGGCCCAGCAACTGACAGATACGCATTGTTGTATCACTTGTTGCAGAGAAAGAAGAACCTATGCGTGCTTTCATTTGTTGTGGGATGAATAGCCACGATTCACCCCATGAAGTGGTGATTGAATCACCAACCGGATAGCTAGATGGATAACGCATATAGCTAGCCAGCAAAACATGCGGCTTACCATTAATTGTTTTCCATTTCAAAGAAGTGTTTGCAGGAGTTAATGCCCATAATGTATCAATTATCTCAGAACTATCAGCAACCATTGCATCCAGTATGGCATTTTGATACAACTGGTTCATCGAAAGTACAGGCGGTTCTGGCTTTGATGGAGTAACATGTCTTTTTTACACCCAACAAGTGTACCAAGTATAAGTAAAGTACATAACAATAAATGAGAGTAGTTAATTGTGTTTTTTTTCATAGAATTTAAATTATGTTTAAAAATTGAATTTTAAAGATAATGTAAAAATATATTTATGTTTTAATGTGAAAATTTTGACTTATAAATATGTATTTCTAATTTTTAACGAAAAAACCGGTTTGTTTTGGTGTATGTGTTGAAATTAACTATTCTTACACAGTGGAAATTGTATTTATTCAAGTTGTTCATCTTTTCATATAAAACCCGATGATTAAGAATAACGGTTAGTTAAGGACGTAATGAATAAATAATATTGCGTTGTTCATTCGTATATTAGTGGTAAAAATCATTTATCTAAAAAGAAAAACCGGCTGCGGGGCTCAACACCTGAGCAAAACGCCCTTAATTAAAAACAATGAAAAAATACCTGTTCCTCTTTTTGTGTTTCATGCTTGTAAAGACCGCTAATGCTGATCTTCCTTTTTACCTGGGTTAGGATTTACCAAATTATTTGAGAATGACAGTACGATACAGTCCGTTTCAAAGAATGGAATTACACAGGCTCCCTTTATTATTTACCTTAGTTCTGATCATAGCATTGGTGAAAAAGCAACAATGATTTCTGCTCTGGCCAGCTATTTTGAATGGAAAGACGATGCAACTGAGGAATATTTTACCACCTATACAAAAGCATATAAACTGTTCATTGAAGGTAAATACAAAACAGCAATTGAAGATCCTAAAGTGCCTGCCGAATCGCGTTTTCTCTATTGCCTGCTGACGGACTTTGGTACTTCCGATCCCTCAAAAGAAAAATACAAAGCCCTAGCCAGGGAATTACCACAAAGCCTTACTGTACAATCTGTAATGGTTATTGCTTATGCATATGATATTCTATATAATGACAAAAAGCAATATGCGCTCCTCAGGGATCTGGAGGAGAATTATGTGAAACCTTACCGCACAAAATTATACTCAACTTAACAGAGATATTCCGTTGGGTGTGGCTGAGGATTGTGTGTTTGACTTCCTGCCTTACACAGAAAATTGTGAGGGTAAACTTGCCTGCTTGTGTGATATCAATAACAAAGAAGGATTGCCCTCCTGTCTAAGTGAGCTTAGCAATAACTATCTGAACAAAATAGAAAACAAAGAAAGCCTTCCGCACATGGCTACCAGAAGCGACTGGGATGAGCTGAAACCATTGGCTATGCAATGGATCAAAGCAGAAGGAGTAATCATTGATGGTTTGAAACTCACAGTACTTGAAAAGGAGGCATTACGCTTTCTTCTTATCTCCCAAACCTATAACCTTTTGTGCAACTTTAACGCATTAGCCACTTATTCGGGTTATGGCCTTAATAATAAAATTAAAGAAAATGCGGCCGCCTGTAAAAACGAGGGGAACTGTATATAAAAAAAAATAGAGCTGGCGCAAAAAAATGAGATTGAGAAAGCGGGAACAAAAGCAGACCAGCTGATAAAATCCAGTGAACAGCAAATGCTTTTTTCGCAATTAATATCCAAAGGGACGGGAGGAGAGCCTGGAGCTGCTGCTGCCAGCGTTAGCGGGGATGATGATATTTATTTTGAAGATAATGTATTGCAGCTCCGCACGATCCTCTATTATTATATGCTACATGCTGATAAAATAATGGAAATCTATTAACTGCCAACTAAAAATAGATGTTGTTGGCTTTTGTTCGGTTAGATTCTCCATGAGAATATCCTCCAATGAGGACTAGCTCATTGCTATAGATGATCTATGTGGGGGGAATGCATTGCAACACACAGGCCGTTTGATTCCATACTATTTTGACCAGCATTGTAATTTATGAGATTTATGGAATAATCGGAATTATTTAAAGGTAATTTATGAATGGTCAAGTTCTCATGGAATAGCTAGTCAAGGTATTTCGGAATGAATTGATCAGCAGATAAGGAATCTCCATTATGACTACTAACACCTCGGAATTAACCGTTGTACAATTTAAAAAACATAAAGTGGCATATACTGTTGCTGCTGTCGTGACATTGGCATTAGGAGGCATGTTTTATTTCGTCTTTAAAGATGATGTAAGTGTTTCCCTGGCTTGGTTTTTCCTGACTTCAGCGATACTCTTATCCGCCTATTGCATCTGGAATGCATTTAGTAATGCAGTAGTGTTGGAGCTGAATCCTGATGGTATTAAGTATAAGCATCATTTCTATAGCTGGAATAGATTACGCAGCTACGCAATCCGAGAGGAAGAAGATGAGGGTGGTTCGTTTAACTATTTGGTGTTGAACCTGAAAAATGCTGATTTTCCCCTGGAGATCCAGTTGGACTGGATCAATGATCAGAAATCAGTAGCGGAGAATATGGCTATTTTCGCTAAAGCTTTCGAAATAGAATTTGAAGGGGTGCTGAAAAAGAAGTAAGAGTTGTTCAAACAGGGACTCACGTATAAGGGGGGTAGTTTTAGAACACCATCAGTCAATCTGGAAATAGATCGTAAGTTGTTGATAATCAAAGAAAAATGGCTGATATTTTTGGGGCAACCCTTTGATGTTTTAGAAGTAGTACTTTCTGGCGGAGAGTGGGGGATCGGTATCCACGGTTAAAATTCCGCTTTAATATGGTGTCAAAGAGGTTTGTAATTGGCTACTCACTGAATCACTCACCTTATATTTGTACGATTTAACTGCAAATGCTATACGGTAAATAATGTTTTACATTTTACTAATTAAAGGAAATTTTTTATAAGTCTCTTTGCAGTTCGACTCCAGTTAGGGGTACTTAATATTCTATGAACTTCTAAATTCTTTGTTCTTCTTAAGGACTGATAATATTTAAGTAATTCCCTTTGCTATTTCTTTAGGCAGACGTACCAAAAGAATAATTAAACAAAATATAGTATTGGCAATTGCTGTAGCCTTGACACTGGCTATATTAAACTTTATTGGTGGAAAGATCAATTTGTCTCAGGGGGGGCTAACGGAACTAAATTCATTTAATCGGCGTTTAATAATGATTTCCACTTCAATTTAACCACAATTTTTCCATTCACTGAAGAAACAGGGGTAGTAGTCAATTCAAGCAGATCTCCATTTAGTTTAGCGAATCTTATCTGTTTACTGCCAATCCAGTTTGGAAACAAACTGCCCAGCACCGTATGTACAATTTTGCCAGGCTCAATTTCCTCGTATCTGCCAAAATAGGCGATATATTCTTGGAAAGCATGGTATGTTTCCAGTGTGGTACCTTCATTATATCCTTCAGCTATAAAAAGTTTGCGATCTTTTGAACTCAGCTGCGCATTCATATAACCATTTTTATCATACATAAGAATGCCATTAACCTCTTTTCCCAGGATGAATATTGATTCACCATTTTCATTTTCATAAGCTGCGGAAATAAGAACCCATGTACCAATGAGCTGACTTTTAACAAATTCTTTCATCATTTATTTTATTGATAATAAGTTGGTTGTTGAATTTATTTGTTCCTGAATCAGAGAAATGATAAATTCCTCATCATTTTCAATAAAGCGATGCCCCCCTGGTCTGCCAATAATTTTTAAGGGTAGTGAACTCTCTATTTGCCAGCTCTTAGCATCTGTTATTCTTATCAGCTGATCAAGTTCACCAAATATAGATGTGATCGGTATAGCTAATAAATCCTGTTCTTCATATTGATAGTTATGCAATAAATGAAGATCGCTTCGTAGTAGTTTAATTGATAAGTCCTGTAATTCCTTATTCATATTTAGATAAGGGAATTTCTCGATCAGTTTGGCCTTACTAATAGTTGGTTTCACACCTTTCTCTTTATAAAATAGTGGAGAGTAGCTAGAAGAGAAAAATAGTTGATGCGGTAACAATGTGTCTTTTTTTCTTAAGAGACGGGTTGTTTCAAACGCAAATAGTGCACCCATACTGTGTCCGTAAAATGCATAAGGCCTGTCGAGCAGAGGTGTTATTTTTTGAACAATCTGTTGTAGTAAGTGATTAAAAAATTTTTTTGTATTCTTCATCCCAACCTAACCCACGCCCAGGTAATTCTATCGCTATTACCTCAATGCTATCACCTGCTGATTGCTCCCAGTTCTGAAACATGGAGCTACTGCCACCCGCATCATGAAAGCAGAACAGGCGATGGTGCGCGCTCGGCTTAGGGATATTATTAATCAGTAATGAGGATGATTCAGAAATGGGAAGAGCTGGATCAATGATTGTCTGATTTGTTAGGAAATTATATAATATTAACGCCTGCTCATGGATACCCGATTCTACTAAAAATAGCTTTGCTGGCAGGGTTGTTTTTAAATTCTTTTCCAGCTGCCCTTTTAACCAAACAACCATCAAAGAATCCACTCCCAGCTCTTTCATACTCATTTCAGCATTGATATGAGCAATAGAAACCTTGGTAACCTGTGAAATAAGTTGAATAAATAATTGTTCAAGCAGCTGCCTTTTTCCATCTTCTTGTGGAATTTCCTGTAAACGTTCGGAGAAATGCCTTTCTGGTTTCAAAAGAGTGTTTTTTACAGTTGAAATTGAATTTTTGTCCTTCTTTTTGTACGCCAAAATCTCGTCTGAATTGTCCTCCAGTTCATATAGCTCTTTTTGAAAAGGATAAGAAGGTACTTCCACTCTTGGTATTTTATCCAGCTGATAAACATTTTTCCAAGAAATCTCCAGCCCCAGAGCGTGCAATTCTGACAAGTTATTATACATCGCATCCAGTACTGGTTTATCCCGGTAAAAGGAATTGACAAGATTAACTGTAGTATCGCTGTTACTGGCACATTCAGCTATTGCATTTGATAAAATAGGATGAGGGCTGACTTCAATGAAAATATTACAGCCATCTTTAATTAACTGGGTAATAACATCAGCAAACTGTACTGGATTTCTAAGATTAGCAGCCCAATAATCATTATTCAGCTGTTCAGCTTCAAGAAGTCCGACTTGTACAGTGGAGAAAAAAGAGGTGTGGGCATTTTTCCAGGTTGTAAATCCCGAAGTGCAATCTTGAATTCTGTTAGTATAGCATCCATCTGTTGACTATGGGATGCTACATCTACTTTTACTCGTCGGCAAAATATTTCCGCTGCTTCCAGTTCTTTGATCAATTTATTAATTTCAATTGAAGGTCCTGAAAGGACAGTAGAACATGGGCTATTTATGGCCGCAATTGAAATATCCGGATAATTAAGCAGGATTGTTTCCGCTTTAGTCAAGGGTAATTCTGTGACTAGCATACCTGAATTCTGTCCACTAAGACCTTGCATTAAACCGCTTCGTGTACATATAATTTTAGCAGCATCCTCCAAAGTGAGCATCCCAGATAAATGGGTTGCAGCAATTTCACCCATACTATGACCTACTACTATATCAGGCACTACTCCCCAAGATTTCCAAAGTTTAGCAATAGCAACTTCAATAGCAAAGAGAATAGGTTGTATAATATCGATACGCTCTGCCTCATTTGTTTCTGGTTTAGTTAGTAATTCTATTAAAGACCAATTCTTATAGGGTTTAAATGCTTTGTCACAGGCTATAATTGTTTCTTTGAATACTGGTTCTTTCAAAAAAAGCTCTTTTCCCATACCTAACCATTGAGAACCCTGGCCGGGAAATACCATCACTATTTTATTTTTTATTTTATCTAAAGCTTTAAATGGTTTATTAAGTTGGAGGAAATTTTCCAGAGCGCCGAGCATTTCTGTCTTATTCCCTGTTGAAAATAATTGTCTTTTATTGAAGTTGTTGTTTAATAAGCTGGATGCAAGGCATATGTCTTGAAAATTCCGTTCAGACCCCAACTCAAATGCTTGTATGTAAAGCCTGCAATAAGCCTCCAATGCAGGAACTGTTTTTGCGGAAATGGGTAAGAAATAGCGTTCATAATTATGAGGTGTATCGACAACCGATTTTTTTTTTTTTTTTTTGTTTATAAGATTCAAGTATGCAATGTGCATTTGTTCCTCCCCATCCAAAAGAAATTAACCCCAGCTTTAAGTGTCTCATTTCCTTTAGTTGGCCATGGGGTCAAAGTCGTTTGAACATGAAGATTTATCTTTTCGAAATCTATCCTTTTATTTGGTTTATCAAAATTAAGATGCGGAGGTAATAGTTTATTTTCAAATGAGAGTATTACCTTAATTAAGCCTGCAATTCCAGCGCCTCCTTCCAGATGACCAATATTTGTTTTTACGGAACCGATATGCAATTTCTGTTTTCTATTCTGGTTGAAGAAATTACCAATAGCATTTGCTTCCATTGGATCACCTAATGGAGTACCACTACCGTGTGCTTCAACATAATGTACTTGATTGGGACTAATTCCGCTTGATTTATATGCATTTTCCAATAACCTCAGCTGACCTGAAACGTTTGTTGCTGGAAGGCTTCTGTTATAGCCATTGTTATTTACAGCAGACCCGCGAACAACCGCCAGAATTTTATTTCCATCTTTGAGTGCATCGTCGAGTCTTTTGAGCAACAACATCCCACCACCACCTTCTCCACGGGCAAATCCATCGGCTTTTTGATCGAATGTACTGCATTTCCCAGATGGAGACAAAGCCCCTAATTTGGCAAGCATTGAAAAAAGGTCAGGATCCAGAAGATGATTTGCGCCACCTACAAAAGCTGAATCAATACTTCTATCGTGCAGACTCTGACAGGCAAGATGCAACGCGACCAATGAACTGGAGCAACCTGTATCTACCAGCATACTATTGCCTGTAAAACCGAAAAAGAAAGAAATTCGGCTAGGTATAATGCCAGATGCGCGGCCCATTGCTGAATATGAAGTTTCCTCCGCTTTTTTGTGCTTTCGTAAATGCTCAAACTCATTGCATGTGCTACCAATAAATACCCCTGCATTAGTACCTGTTATTTCTTTTAAATTTATTCCTGAATTCTCAATTGTTTCCCAGGCCAGTTCCAGCATTAGTTTTTGTGAAGGACCCATTTCGACTGCTTCGGTTGGTGATATTTGAAAAAAAGTGCGTCAAAATTATAAATCTGATCAACCAAACCAGCTTTAAGGTGTTCTTGCATTCTTGCTGTTATCTCATCAATAAGGCCATCCTGCAAATTCCACCGTTCTTTTGTTATCGGTGAAATGGCACTTTTTCCATCACTCAATAATTTCCAGAAGGAAGGAAGATCTGGTGCTTGTGGAAAACGGCAGGCCATGCCCACAATAGCAATGGGCTCTTTAATAAAAGATGATTGTGCTGAGTGAGTAGATTTTACCATGATCGAGAAAATAAGTAAAATTGATTGTGTAATAATTACACAAAGTTATTGCTTGGGATTACATTAAAATGTATTCATTCCGTTCAGTTAAAATATTTAACTGGTAACATTTGTCTGAACGCTTTGTGCAGTGTTTTTTAAGGTTGTTTGTTCATTTTGATTTTATAATGAACAGATAAACAGGTGTTTGGTTGTTTAGAATTCAACTCTTATGTCGATAATTTTTTTTAGTTGGATGTGTTTTACTGTTACTTTTGTCTATGAATTTAATTATACTTGAATAAATAAAGTGTGATTAATTATCTTGATCCGTATACTAATATATAATCATGCAAAGACGACACTTCTTAAAACTTTCGCTAACCACCACGGCAACGGAGCAGGATTTGTTTGGCAGGAAGAGTGTGCCAGTTGATTTTTGCACCAGGCTCGAATACTACGTTTCCCTACATTTGTCCAGCTTTTCTGATAAGGTGCAAGTATTTGGTTTGTCACCAGTTCCTGGGCATAATTGTTATTTTTGGTTAGGGCATCGACCATAATTCTTCTTTCGGCACCATATCAATAATCTCAAATTGCTCCATTGGGCGATCATCTGGCGTTTCCAAAGCTTTGTTCAGCAAATTTACTGCTGCCTCAATGTCTGATACAGGTGCTCCATAGCCAAAAATAGCCGCACGGAGACAGCTACTTTTTTTTTAATACTAATTCCAAATATTCACAATAAACTCATTATAATTAAATTTTGAAAAGAAAGCTTCTCAAAATAGGCGATAAATAACTTTGAATAATAAATGAAAAAACAGGAGATTGCACCTTAAACACCTTGAAACATGAATAGAAAGATAACCAGTGGCCCTATCAGGGATAAGGAAAGAACTAAGCGTAAACTTATGAATGCGGTTAGAGCCATTCTGAAGAAAGAAGGTTTTACTGGCTTAAATGTTAGCAAGGTAGCGACGAAAGCGAACCTTGACCGGAAACTTATTTACGATTACTATGGCAGTATGGAAGGTTTGGTAAAGGAATATCTGAACAGCCGCGACTTTTTTACAGTAAACATTGACCAGACAAAGGAGATCGTGGAAAAAAGCAGAAGTGATCTTGGAAAAGAAATGGTATGTAATTTATTGGAGAATCAGCTTAATTCTCTTATTGCCGATGAAGAGTTGCGCAGGATTATAAGCTGGGGTATTTGTGAAAGCTCAAAATCCTTAGAAGAATTAAACGAGAAGCGTGAGCTTTTGGGTGAACAGTTTTTTACTGAAATTACAGACGAATATTTTAAAGGTAAAGATAAAAATATTAGACCAGTTGCAGCGCTGTTGATTGGTGGTATTTATTATATAACTTTAATTGCCCACACGAATAATGGTCTCATATGCGGAGTCGATATTCGGAAAAAAGATGCGCAGGAAGAGATAAAGAAGACCCTTAAACAGATTATTGAATGGACATACTCTTGAAATTGTAAAATACCTTCTTTAAAAGATTCTTTAAAATTGTAGCAATGCAATTTCAAACTCGCCATTGCTATATTTTTGTAGGTCGGAAGACCTGTCGTGTATAAACATAAAGTATCAGGCTCTTTGTTTTATATGTGTGTTTATTCCAATAGTTATACTACCGGTACTGTGGTATACCTTGATCTTACACATCTCACGACTCTTATTAAGTAAACAGCTCAACGTTATCAGTTTCCAGGTGAGATCTGAGAGATATAGACAATGGCTGAGTTTAGCTATTGCCTGAATAATAAAATCTACTTTTATTATTGCCCCCGTTAAGCATGTCTGAAAAAATATAACTACCTACTGGATCAAAGCATCGAATGACGGCTTTGTCCAAAATAGGACTTTCTTCTCAAAGGAATGATCTTTTATGAGGTTAATGATTATCTATTATTTTTGAAATTTGAAAATAGGCTGTTGTATTCAATTCTAAATATTGATGTCCTAACCGTGTCACTAGAATTGATTTATAATCAAAATCCGATTTTGAGGAGGTACGAGAGGGAGGTATGAAACTGGAAAATTCAAGTTTAAAGTATGAAGGTCCAAAACTGATATTCGTAGTAAAGAAATTGTAGATACTTGTTTACCTCTAATGAGGTCTTCTTTGGGAATATACTCCAATGAGGATTAGCTCGCTGCGCTCGCTGATCCCTGAGGGGGAGGCCTCAATCAAAAATGCTGTCGCTGCGCTCCTGGCGATTTTTTGTTTTTAATCTGGCCCTTAAGCTGAAGAGCTCAGGCCGATTTAAAACAAAAAATGCCACCCGAATAGGGTAGCATTTTTGTTTGGCGGAGAGTGGGGGATTCGAACCCGCGGACCCTTTGACAAGTCAACAGTTTTCAAGACTGCCGCAATCGACCACTCTGCCAACTCTCCGCGACAAAAGTACAAATACCTCTTGATTCTGCAAACAATGATGTTGATTTTTTAACAAAAAATTGATAACTAGTTAAAACAGAGATAGAAAAAATTCTGTTTATCGATTTTAATAGCCTTTTAAGGCGTTTTTTTGAACAGATTAAAGGGCTGTTTGATGATCCTTACACTCCTTTTCGTCAGATCCATGCTCGCATTTAACTCAAAACCTATCAAAAGTATCAGCGAATTGAGGTATAACCAGATCATAATTACAATTAATGTACCAATAGAACCGTATACTTTGTTGTAAGAACCGAAGTGATTGATGTAAAAAGAGAATCCCCAGATGGTCAGAAAGGCAAGGATATAGTTGCCAGCCAGGATCCCGGACTAAAAAATCTCCATTTTTTTTTTGTATTGGCAGGGCCATAACGGTAAAGAATAGAGATGGTCACAAAATATAGTATACCTAATAATGCCCATCTGGAAACATCTATGATATAAACAATGAAGTGACCCTTGATGTGTAATCCTTTGTTAATGTAGTTTAATGCGATTTCACCGACTGTCATCGCGCCAATCGTTATGATTAAAGATACTGCGAGTACAAAGGTCAGGACTAAAGCAATAAGACGCTGTTTAAGCCATGTTCTGGTCTCGACTATTAATGATGACTTGTTGAAGGCATTCATCAGGCTGTGCATTCCGTTGGTGGCAAAAAAAACGGACAGGATGATACCAAAGGAAAGCAATTTTCCATTTTGGATTTTAATGATCTCTGATAAGGTCGCTTCAAAAGCTTTATATGCCTGTGCAGGAAGTATCAGCTGCAAAAGAACCATCAGCTGATCCTGGAAGCCGATACGTTTAGGGATAAAGGGGATTAGTGTAAAAAGGAAGATAATCCCGGGAAAAATAGCCAGCATAAAAGTATAGGCAAGCGATGATGCTTTATTCACTAAAGAATCCTTGCCCAGCTCCTTAAAAAAAAAGGAAGCCACTGTATAGAGTGGGATGGGGCTAAAACCAGGCAGTACATAAACTTTTGTCCAGTCTATAAATAAAGAATATAGCCTAATCCTTAAAAGTTGTCTGTGTACCCAGTTCATTTATTCATAATATTGTGCTATCCTTTCCAGAAAATAATCTGGTGGTGCGCACGGTTTCTTTTTGACCATATCGAAGAATACTAATATAGTAGATCCAATATTAATCAATTCTTCTTTTTCATTAAATAGTTCATAATCAAATGACATACGAACACCCGGTAATTCTTTTATTGAAGTCTTTATCGTAATCTCCTGATCGTAAAATGCAGGCTTGATAAATTTACATTTAAGTTCAAGCAGGGGTAACATTACACCGTTCTTCCATTTTACCATAGGTCATTCCTAAGCTGCGCAGCATTTCTACGCGGCCAACTTCATAGTATTGAGCATAGTTTCCATTGTAAACATATCCCATCTGATCAGTCTCACTGTATCTAACCCTGATCTTTGTGCTGTGTGTATACATAGCCTATTTGAAGATATTACGCTTATCTAATGCTGCTCTGTATGCTTTTGCATTCACTTCATGCTGAGCTTTAGTTTCTGCGAAAGCATGGTAGCCTGAGAAATCAGCTTTAGCACACATGTATATATAGTTGTTGTGCTCGTGGTTTAAAACAGCATCGATTGCATTGATACTTGGCATCATAATCGGCCCCGGAGGCAAGCCAGCATATTTATAAGTGTTGTATTTAGAGTCTACACGTAATAACGGGCCTGTTACTCTTTTTACTGTAAAATCACCATTTGCGAAAATCACAGTTGGATCTGCCTGTAATAGAATTCCTTTGTTTAAACGGTTAAGATATAATCCGGCAATAATAGAAGGCATTTCTTTGTCATATAATGCTTCTCCATCAACTATTGAAGCCAGAATAGTTACCTGCTGAGGACTTAAATTTAATGCAGCTGCTTTTTGCTTACGTTCTGCCGTCCAGAATTTATCATACTCTTTCTGCATTCTGCTAAAGAACTCAAGCGGGGTAGTATTCCAGTACATCTCGTAAGTATTAGGGATGAACATCGTATAGCTATTGTCAACAGTGAAACCGTATTTTTCTACCAATGCAGCCGAATCCAATACCTTTAAGAAGGTGATCGAGTCTGCTTCCAGGCTTTTTGAAAGATAGGCAGCAAATTCTTCTTTTTTACGGATGTTATGAAATTTCAATTTAACAGGTTCTTGATTACCAGCCTTGATCAAATTGATCAGACTGCGGTTATTCATTCCTTTAGCCAGTTTATAGCGCCCTGGTTTTAAACGTTGTTCCAAATCCATTTTTGCTGCCGCCTGGCTAAAACTTCCAACGTCAGTCAGCATGTCTTTACTTTTGATTTCCTTGTACAGGTCATCTATAGTAGCGCCAGTTTTGATATACAGATATTGCTCTTTACCTGTAATATTAGGTGCAAAGTAAACTTTATATAGTTTCAGACCGTAAAATGCACCTGCAACAAGCAGGATTAAGATTGCAGCCCATACAATTTTAGTGCTCTTTTTGATTTCTTTAGTGGTTTCAGTAGTCATAGAATTTGGAATTCTGATTTTTCGCTTATTTCTTGTTAGATAGAGTAATGTTTACCGGCGTTCCGATTTTAACTTTTGACAGTGTATCTGAAAGTGCAGGGCTTTGTGCAACAATAACGGCATTTGCAGTGTCAGTAATACTTCCCTCATAAGTTATTGTTCCAAGTTTAAGATTTGAGCCTCTCAGAGAGAAAGCAGCCTCATCCTTTGTGAAACCTAACAGCGCAGGAATCTCTACGTCTTCGTTCCCCTGACCATTACCCAGTAATAAATCTATTTTAGACCCTTGGGGATAACATCACCTGGTTTGATACTTGATCCACCAAAAGATACTTCTAATACAACGTCTCTGCTGACGTCAGCTTTATATACGGTGTCACCAATTTTTAATCCAAAGCTGGCAATGATTGCCTGTGCTTCTATGAAAGATTTAAATTTAACATCAGGAAACTTAACATTAGGAGCCTGTGCAGTATTTATAGTCAGATAAATCGTTCTATTATCTTTTACAAAAGTATTGGCTTCCGGGTCCTGATCAATTACTGTCCCTGGAGGCATATCCATAATATATACAGAGTCTACTTCATAACGTAAACCTAAAGCCTCTAATTTTGATACGGCCTGGTTAAAAGACAATCCTTTTACCGCAGGTACATTTAATCCCTGCCCATGTTTGGTATAATAGCGAAGGCTGAAAAAAGCGACAAACAGGAGTACTGCCACAGTGGCGATGGCAGCGAATAGGTTGTTTCTGAATGATTTAGTTTGTAAGTATGATATGAATTTTGCCATTTATTTATTTTGTGTGCGTAGTATTTGGCTCAAATTTAGACTAAAAATATATTTTATCGGAATTTAAATGAGATCTGAATAAACTATTTTAATATTTTTGAGCGATATCTGAAAGCATAAAGGCTTCATTGCCGTTTAAAAATATATAATAGATGAAAAAAGTAATAGCGTTAATAACTGGTGGTACAACTGGTGAATGGGTGATTTCTGTGAAAAGTGCCGCGACTATCGCACATAATCTTGATCCGGATAAATTTGATGTTTATAAAATCATGCTGACACAACAGGGATGGTTCTATGAGCCCGTAGATTCTGTCAGGATTGAAGTAGACCGTAATGATTTTTCGGTACTTTATAATGGCAGAAAGATAACATTTGATGGCGTTTTTATTGCTATCCACGGTGCTCCGGGTGAAGATGGAAAACTACAGGGATATTTTGATATGCTGGGCTTACCATATACAACCTGCGATGCGTTAACTTCTGCGGTTACCATGAAATAAAGGTTATACCAAAGCAATTGTACAGGACATCCCAAATTTGCATATCGCTAAATCGGTACAGATCTTTAAAAATACACCTTATAACCTGTCTGATGTTAAGAACGCACTGACCTTGCCTTATTTTGTGAAACCGAATAATGGTGGCAGTAGTATCGGTATGAGCAAAGTGAAAAATCAATATGATTTGCAAACAGCAATTGATAAAGCTTTTAAAGAGGATACTCAGATTCTGATTGAAGAATTTATTGAAGGACGGGAATTCACAGTAGGAGTGGTTAAGCTGGACGGTAAAATCACTGTTCTGCCTGCTACAGAAGTTGAAACTGCTAAAGAATTTTTTGATTTTGAAGCCAAATATACTCCTGGAGTAGCTGTTGAAACTACACCTGCACCTCTGCGTCCGGAAACGCGTAAACGTGTAGAAGAGATTGCAACGGCAGTTTATGCTAAATTAAATTGCAGGGGAGTAGTCAGGATAGATTTTATTCTACAGGGTGACGAGGGAGATTTCTGCTTTATTGAAATTAACACTATCCCAGGACAAACAGTTACCAGTTTTATTCCTCAGCAGGTTGCTGCATTTGGTCTGAAACTCAATGACTTTTATACGAAACTGATTAAAGAGACTATTGGTTAAAATTGATAAATGTATATTCAGTATTTAACAGACCGTAATTTTAAAACCACCTCTTACAAAAAGGGAGAGGTGGTTTATGAGCCTGGACAGCATCCTAAATATGTTTACTTTATCAAAAGTGGAGAAGTCAGAATGGCGACTGTTAACCAGGATGGACGTGAATTTATACAGGGGGTCTTTAAATCGAAGCAGCATTTCGGGGAACCGGCATTGCTTT
Source organism: Pedobacter sp. NJ-S-72 (assembly GCF_053890575.1). Taxonomy (NCBI): domain Bacteria; kingdom Pseudomonadati; phylum Bacteroidota; class Sphingobacteriia; order Sphingobacteriales; family Sphingobacteriaceae; genus Pedobacter; species Pedobacter sp. NJ-S-72. The sequence continues at coordinate 903,944 of NZ_CM132681.1, forward strand.
TAGACCGCCCTTATTTAGCCTATACGATCGCTTCGCGAGATACCGAAATTATCCTGCTGGATAGAGCTGCGTTTCTGGAAATGATCGAAGACAACAGATCTTTTAGTATGGATCTGATCATGACGATGAGCAAAAGGCTATTTTAAATCAAATCTATGATGCTCGAAGAGCTGGCTAATGAACAGGCAGAACACCGGTTGTATACACTGATCAACTATCTCTGTCAGGATTTAGAGAACGGTGCCACATTGAACATGACCAGGCAAACACTGGCAGATATGAGTGGTTTAAGAGTCGAAACAGTGATCAGATCAATCAAAAAAACTGGCTGCAAGCGGAGAGGTCAAAAATTAATCCGAGGTAAGATTGTTAAAACAACATATGATATAGATCATAAATTGGATGTATTATAATGATTAGATTTGTATATTAATTATTACGAATAAAATTAACGTTATGGTCCCTATTACAAAGCTAGAAGCTGTCATCCAGTGTAAATGCCCCAGATGCAGACAGGGTAACATTTTTACAGGTAAAATGTATTCTTTTTCTTTTAAAGGACAGATTACTAATGAGTTTTGTCCACATTGCAATCTGCGTTTCGAAAGAGAGCCCGGATTTTTTTTATGTCGCCATGTTTATTAGTTATGCAATGAATGTAGCAGAAATGATTAGTGCAAGTGTAGCTACTTATGTTTTTGGTTTAGCACTTGTCTATGATAATTTATGGTACTATGTTGGTATCCTGCTATTGACAGTATTTATCTGTTCTCCATTTAATTACCGCTATTCAAGGGTAATGCTTTTACATTGGTTAACACCGGGTTTAGGTTATATCCCGGGCAGCGGTGATGAGCCGGGTAACTTCATTAAACCTGCATAGTTTTCCAGCGTCCTCTTTTAAATAAGATGTAGGAAGCAATAGCGATTCCTGTTTCGGCAACCGGGATCGCTATAAATACGCCATCCGGCCCTAAGCTAAAATGTTTCGCTAAGATGTATGCCAGCGGGATCTGAAATATCCAGAAACCGAAGAAGTTAATCATAGTCGGAGTTGCGGTGTCCCCTGCACCATTAAAAGTACTGGTCATCACCATGCCAACACCGTAAAATAAGAATCCCATACTCATTATATTCAATCCTTTGGCAGCAATGCTCCGGATCAATACGTCGTCCGTAAAGAAAGAGATGAAATAATGGCCGGCCAGAAGACAGAGCACCATAGCGATTCCCATATAAATCAGAATATATTTTGTTGTCTGCCATACGGAGTCTTCCGCACGTTTAAGATTCTTTGCGCCCAGATTTTGTCCCACTAATGTGGATGCGGCGCCACTTAGACCCCAGGCTGGAAGCATAAAGAACATCATTAACCTGATTGCGGTCTGATAACCAGCAGAACCGTGATCTCCACCAGTTGTTGCAACAAGCTGTGCCAGGAAAATCCAGCTGCAGGAAGCAATGACAAATTGGAAAACAGCCGGTACCGCAATTTTTAATAATGCAGCGATTTGTTTGAAATTGGGGTAGAAGTAGCTTAGTCTGATCTTTAACTGTCCTTTTCCATTAACCATCTGATATACCTGGTAGCATACACCTGTTCCCCGGCCTATTGTGGTAGCCATGGCTGCACCTGTTAATCCGAAAGAGGGGTATAGGGCCAAATCCATTGATTAATACCGGGCATAAAATGATATTGACCAGATTAGCAACCCATAGACTTTTCATGGCAATAGCTGCATTTCCTGCGCCTCTGAAAATCCCGTTAATCAGGAATAGTAAAACGATGATTGTACTGCCGCACATCATAATTTGTATGAAAGGAGTACCTGCTGTTGCTGTTGATGCCGAAGCGCCCATCAGCATGAGAATTTCACGGGCATAAAAGAAACCGGTAATACTCAGGACCAGGTTAAATACAACGGCAACCAGAATAGCCTGCATACCAGCTTTTGCAGCTGCAACGGGATCTTTCTCTCCAATTCTTCTGGCGACAATTGCTGTAGCGGCCATACTCATTCCAACGGCAAGTGAATAGATAATGGCCAGCACAGATTCTGTCAGACCAACTGTCTGTATCGCTTCACTGCTATTCTGGAGATGTCCTACAAAGTAAAGGTCTACTAATGCAAAGACTGATTCCATGATCATTTCCAGCATCATTGGAATAGCCAGCAACAAAACAGCTCTGCGCATACTGCCCTGAGTAAAATCAAGTTCTTTCCCTTGAACAGCTTGTTTAAGTAAGTCGAAGATCCGGCTAGTCTTGCTAGCGGCGCTGTTTTGTTGTGTTGTCATGTAATTTATTATCCTATGCAATAATAGGTTATTTAATGTAAATAAATTATATAATATAAGTTATTTTTACACACTGTATGCTTTAATCATCTCCTCACTTACTTTACATCCTTTTCCGGTAGCTGTGTCAATTAATACGTAATCAAACCATCCGTCAGAGGCTATTTTACCTGTACGCACGTTTTCGATTTCGAATTGTACCCGGCAGCCTTTTTCATTGATCGTTAGTATTCCTGTTCTTATTTTTAGCTGATCTCCTAAAATCAATGGTCTTTTATAGTCTACATGTGCAGTTCGTACCACCCATCCAAAACCACTTTTAAGGAATTCTTCCATCGGCATTTTGTAGAAATTGTTCCATCTGATCGTAACGGGCAGCTAATACATAATCAAAATATTTACTGTTATGTACATGATTAAACATGTCTATATCATCCGGTCTTACCTTTAGCGCTGTCTCAAATATACTATATTCAGTCTTTTCCATCCTGCAAAAGTAAAGTTTGAGGGCTTGTTATTGAAATATTTTATCCAGATATGTGTTTATCCTGAAAACTTACACTATCTTTGCGCGTAATTAATTAATCAATATACACTTTAGTATAATTCAAGCAATGTATTTAAGTAAAGAAGTAAAAGCCGACATTTTCAAAAAACACGGCGAAGTAGAATCTAACACAGGATCTGCAGAAGGACAAGTAGCGTTATTCACTTACCGTATCGCGCACTTAACAGAACACTTGAAGAAAAATCGTAAAGATTTCTCTACTCAATTGTCTCTTCAAAAATTAGTAGGTAAACGCCGTGGTATTTTGGCTTACCTGTTTAAAAAAGATATCAATCGTTACCGTGCTATTTATCAAAGCTTTAGGGCTAAGAGATATTATCAAACCATTAGGTTCGAGAGATAGCAAATAAGCGTTAAAATATCAAGAAAAGCCATTCTAAAGGATGGCTTTTTTACTTTGAGAAATAAAATAATTATATATAAATCTGGTGTGTCCAAAGAGGAAAACACACCGCAACAATTTGTAAATGAATGTAATAAAAAAATCGTTCGATCTTGGAGATGGAAGAACCATCGAAATTGAAACAGGAAAATTAGCTAAACAGGCTGATGGATCCGTTGTGGTAAGAATGGGTGACACAATGTTATTAGCGACTGTAGTTTCTTCAGTAGGTGCTAAAGCTGGTGTTGACTTTTTACCTTTATCTGTAGATTACCAGGAGAAATATGCGGCTGCAGGTCGTATTCCAGGTGGTTTCTTACGTCGTGAGGCAAGATTATCAGACTATGAGGTTTTAATCTCCCGTTTGGTTGACCGTGCTTTACGTCCAATGTTCCCTGAAGTTATCACTCTGATACTCAGGTAATGATCACTTTGATTTCTTCTGATAAAAATATAATGCCAGATTCATTGGCTGGTTTAGCTGCTTCAGCTGCCATCGCTGTTTCTGATATTCCTTTTAACGGACCAATCTCTGAAGTTCGTGTTGCTAAAATTGATGGTCAATTAGTGATCAATCCATATGTTAGCGATTTAGAGCGTGCTACTTTAGAATTCTTAGTAGCTGGTACTGAAAATGACATCGTAATGGTAGAAGGTGAAGCTGATGAGATTTCTGAAGAAGAAATGGTTGAAGCTATCGAATTCGCACACAAAGCGATCGTTGTTCAGGTTAAAGTTCAAAAGGAACTTGCTGAAGCAGTAGGTAAAACTAAAAAACGTGAATATTCACATGAAGACAGTAACCCGGAATTAAAAGAGCAGGTTTATGCTGCTACTTATGATCAGGTATATGCTGTAGCTAAAAGCCAGACTGCTAAACATGAGCGTACTGAGAAATTGCTGATCTTAGCTGGTTTCGTAGTAACTCTTGGTGAAGAAGTTGATGCTGTAACTAGTTTCTTAGCTAAAAAATATTTCCATGATGTACAATACGATGCTATCCGTAACCTTGTTTTAGACGAAGGTATGCGTTTAGATGGTCGTGATGTACGTACTGTACGTCCTATCTGGAGTGAAGTAAGTTACTTACCATCTGCTCACGGTTCTGCAGTATTCACACGTGGTGAAACTCAATCATTAACTACGGTTACTTTAGGTTCTAAAGATGATGAGCAAATGATTGACGGTGCTTTCGTCAATGGATACAACAAATTCTTATTGCACTACAATTTTCCAGGATTCTCTACAGGTGAAGTTCGCCCGAACAGAGGTGCCGGACGTCGTGAAATTGGTCATGGTCATTTGGCTATGCGTTCATTAAGAAAAGTATTACCAGGATTAGAAGAAAACCCATACACAATCCGTATCGTTTCTGATATTCTTGAATCTAACGGTTCTTCTTCAATGGCAACTGTTTGTGCTGGTACATTAGCATTAATGGATGCAGGTATTAAAATCAAAGCTCCGGTATCGGGTATTGCAATGGGATTAATCACTGATGAGAAAACTGGTAAATATGCAATCCTTACTGACATCCTTGGTGATGAAGATCACTTAGGTGATATGGACTTCAAAGTGACTGGTACTGAAAAAGGTATCGTTGCTTGTCAAATGGACTTAAAAATCAATGGTTTGAAATGGGAAGTTTTAACAGCTGCCCTGAAACAAGCTAACGAGGCACGTTTACACATCTTAAATGAGATGGCTAAAACGATCTCTGCTCCACGTGAAGATTACAAGGATCACGCTCCTCGTATCGTTTCTTTAAGTATTGACAAGGAATTCATAGGTGCTGTAATCGGCCCAGGCGGTAAAATTATTCAGGAAATGCAACGTGAAACTGGCGCATCTATCTCTATCGAAGAGGTTGGTAACAAAGGTATCGTTGAAATCTTCGCGGATAATAAAGCTGCAATTGATGCTGCTGTTAAACGTATTAACGCAATCGCTGCTAAACCAGACATAGGTGCTACTTATGATGGTAAAGTAAAATCTATCATGCCGTTTGGTGCTTTCGTTGAGATCATGCCAGGTAAAGATGGTTTACTTCACATTTCTGAAATTGCATGGGAACGTTTAGAAACTATGGATGGCGTTCTTAAAGAAGGTGACAAAATCCAGGTTAAATTATTAGACATCGACAAACAAGGTAAAATGAAACTTTCAAGAAAAGCTTTATTGCCTCGTCCACCGAAACCAGAAGGTGTTGAAACTAAGCCAGCTTAGTTCTCCTCTGAATAAAAAAAAAAAACGCCTCACGAGATAAATCGTGAGGCGTTTTTTTTATGGTTGAAATCTAAGCTATTCGTGTTTTAATGAATCTATTGGAGCAGCTTTGGCTACTTTAACGGATTGTATGCTTACGGTTAGGATAGCTATAATTGAGGATAAGCCAATTGCTATAGCAAAAGGGAGAACTGTTATCCCTACATTGAATTCAAACGCTGATAACCATTTACTAATAACAATATAGGCAAGGGGAAATGCAATCAGGTTGGCGATAGCTACCAGTTTAATGAAGTCTTTGTTGAGAAGGGTTAAGATATTCAGGGTACTTGCACCTAAAACTTTGCGGATACTGATTTCTTTTTTTCTTTGTTCTGCCATGAACAGGGCAAGTCCGAGTAAACCTAAGCAGGAGATAAATATTGCAAAACCGCCAAACCAGTTTGATAGAATCCCTAATAACCGTTCATCTTGAAATTTTTGCGCAAAATTATCATCCACAAAAACTCTGTCTACCGGGAAGCTAGGGTTTAGTGATTTAACAATCTCATCAATCTGTGCTGCTGAAGTAGTTACACTTTGTGCAGGATTCAGACTAGCAATGATATACTTGACGCCTTCTATTTGATTGGTGATAAACATAGGAGCGGCATTTTTGTATGGTGATTCCATCACAAAATCTTTCTTTCATTACGCCTATGATGGTATAAGGTTTGTCGAAAATATTTATGGTTTTGCCTAGGGGATCTTTAAATCCCATTACTTTTACTGCGGCCTGGTTGATGACAATACTTGTAGAATCGGCGGTAAATCTGGAAGAATACTCTCTGCCGGACACCATGCCGGAACCCAGGGTTTTAGCAAAGTCTTCACCTGCATCACGGTTATTGAACAAGATGTCCTCATTAGGGTTTTTGCCCGGCCATGAAACACTAAACGTATTGTTGCCACCTTCATTTATACTTCTGCTAAAATAAGTCACATTGGTTACCGATCCACTTTTAATTAGCCGTTCTTTCAACAGGGCTAATTTTTCTTTACCTATAAGGTTGCCCTGTATGGGTATTTGGACCAGGTTTGCTTTGTTATAGCCGACTGGTTTGTTTTTGATGTAGTTGAGTTGCTGATAGATAACGGCTGTACAAATGATCAGACAAGCTGCAAATACGAATTGAAAGATAACTAAAATCTTTCTTATTGAAAGTGAAGAGCTGCCGGCTGTACTGAAACCCTTTAATACTTTAACAGGTTCAAAAGAGGAGAGATAGAAAGCTGGATAGCTTCCCGCAATAAAACCGGTTAATGCAGTTAACCCAATCAAAACTGACCAGAAAGTCCAATCCTGGTATCTGATGATCAATTCAATATTTAATAGCGAATTAAAATAGGGTAGGGTGAGTTCCATTAAAGTAAAGGCCACCAGCATCGCCATAAAAGAAAGTAAAACAGACTCCAGCATAAACTGACCAATCAAAGCTCCTCTTGATGAGCCAATGGCTTTTCTTACACCAACTTCTTTTGCTCTTTTCTCTGACCTGGCGGTTGAGAGGTTCATAAAGTTTACACAGGCAATCAAGAGGATACAAACGGCCAGAATGATAAAAATCCTGAGCTGATCTATCTTACCTCCAACCGATTTTCCGTTCTCGAAGTTATCGTATAAGTGCCATTTTGTTAAAGGGTGCAGCAAGGCCTGATTGGTGGCATCTTTTATATGATTTTTATAAATTGTTCTGATCTGGTTATTGGCCTGATCAAAAAAAGTATTGCTTTGAAGCTGAACTACGGTTAAACACATATTATTTCCCCAATTTATTTGTTTTGAAAAGGGATTTTGTTTTACAAACAGCGACCATGGCATCAGGTATTCGAATTGAATGCTGCTGTTTTTTGGGACATCTTGAATTACTGCTTCAACCTTTAAAACCTCTCTGCTTTCTAATTTGACCATTTTGTTGATGGGGTCATCATCTCCAAAGAGATTTTTGGCCATGGTTTCAGTTAAAATTACTGAATTAACATTAGTTAAAGCTGTATTGGGATTTCCTTTAATAGTTTTATAATCAAATATTTTGAGAAATGACGGATCTGTATAAATAGCTTTCTTTTTGAAATTCTTTTCTCCATTACTTATGAGTTGTTCTTGCGGGTAAGTGGAGTGAGAAGTATAAGCTACCCTGATATTTTATTTTTTACCTCATCAGCCATTCCGTTCGGTGTCCAGGCCCAGCTAAAAGTTTGTGTACTGGTTTCGGCATTGTTATAGACAACATAAGTTTTTATCATGATTAGTGAACTGTCTGTCATAACTCCATTCGTAAGCTACATAGAGCAGTAATATCATACAGCTCGCTAATCCGATTGCCAGACCACCTATATTGATTAAGGTATATCCTTTGTTTTTCCAAAGGCTGCGTAATGCTATTTTGAGGTCAAGTTTAAACATGTATTTGAGGTTAATATTTGTTTTATGCCAGAAGCTAAACATATGCCATTACCTTTTTTGTTGATTTTTGATAATTTAAACCGCGATCTTGGCCTAAAGTAAAATTTAAATCGTTCGAAAACGAACAGCTGGTGTACAATACCGGACTCTTGTTCTAATATTTCTATAGATAAAATTAAAGTAATCATTTGTAATGAATGCGTATGCAAAAAAAAAAACCGTCTCCTGCTGTTACTCAGGATACGGTTTTCTTAGCGTTTTTTTAGAAAATATTATAGGTCAGATTTTCCGGACTCTCTAACTTCTAATACCAATCTCCCCATATACTCTGACTCTAGAAATTTCGAATAAACAGTTTAACTGTGGCCACCCGAACTCATGGGCTCAAGGGATAACGTAATGCAAATTATAATATAAAAATATATTAATTAACGATTTGGTAACATTCAGGAAATTTTCCTGAATGTTACCAAATCATAGTTTAAATATTTTGTTTGTGACTTGTCATGTCTTTGTCACGGAATATTATTCCGTCTTAAATAATTGGAATTTCTCCGTTTATATTATGGCGTTTGTATTTGCAAATTACATTCAATACACCTTTTATCTCCTTAAGTCTGCGGGATGAACGGGTTTTTTTTTTTTATATTTACTTCCATAAAAATACTACAATTAGAACCCATGAAACACCTGATTGCCCCCTCTGTACTTTCTGCTGATTTTGCCAATTTACAACGTGATATATAGAAATGATTAATTCTAGCGATGCGGATTGGTTTCACGTAGATATCATGGATGGCGTATTTGTCCCTAATATTTCTTTTGGTTTCCCGGTGATAGAAGCTATTAAAAGATATGCTAAGAAACCTCTGGATGTGCATTTGATGATTGTAAATCCTGATCAGTACATCGAGCAGTTTGTAACCGCAGGCGCGAATATGATTACAGTACATTATGAAGCTTGTATACACTTAAACAAAACTATTCAGGCGATCCATAAAACAGGGGCGAAGGCATGTGTTGCATTAAATCCGCATACACCTGTAGAACTGTTAATTGATATCCTTCCGGTACTGGATATGGTATTGGTTATGTCTGTTAATCCTGGTTTCGGCGGGCAGCAGTTTATTCCAAATACACTGTTGAAAATCAGAAGACTCAAAGCGATGGCAGCCCAGGTAAATCCGGGATTGCTGATCGAAGTAGACGGAGGGGTGAGCATCAATAATTTAGGTGACTTACTAGCTGCTGGTGCTGATGTTTTTGTTGCCGGAAATGCTATTTTCGGCGCTGAATCTCCTTTAGAAATGATCACAGCAATGAAGCGTGAATCGGCATCTTCCATTAGTACTATATAAAACCTATGACTTTAATGGTTATTTCAAAAAACCAAATATTATTTGGATAAAACAATTACATTTACAATAATTAATTAGCATATAAAATGAGACATAATTTTGGAGCAGGTCCCTGTATTTTACCTCAGGAAGTGTTTAGACAGGCGTCGCAAGCCGTTTTAGATTTTAAAGATGGATTATCTATTTTAGAGATTTCCCATCGTACACCAGAGTTCGAGGCCGTATTAGCTGAAGCTGTTAAGTTGGTTAAAGAGTTGTTAAATGTACCAGAAGGATACTCTGTTTTATTTTTACAGGGAGGTGCAAGTTTGCAGTTTGCTATGGTTCCAATGAACCTGTTAAGCGAAGGACAGACAGCTGCTTACCTTGAGACAGGTGTGTGGGCAAATAAGGCTATTAAAGAAGTGAAAAACTTTGGTACTGCCAATGTTGTAGCTTCCTCGAAGGACGCTAACTTCAATTACGTTCCTAAAGGTTATTCAATTCCTGCTGACAGTGCTTATTTCCACTGTACCTCGAATAACACGATTTATGGAACTGAAATGTTCAGCCTGCCTGAGACGAAAGTGCCAATCGTATGTGATATGTCATCTGATATTATGAGCAGAGTGATTGACGTTTCAAAATATGATCTGATCTATGCTGGTTCACAAAAAAATATTGGCCCTGCTGGTTCAGTTTTGGTAATCGTTAAGGATGAGATTTTAGGTAAAACTACAAATAAGATCCCTTCTATGTTAGATTACAAAGTGCATATCGAAGGTGGTTCAATGTATAATACACCTCCTGTTTTTGCAATTTATGTAGCGATGTTAAATCTGAGATGGTTAAAATCTAAAGGTGGAGTTGCTGATATTGAAAAAGAGAACAAAGCTAAAGCACATGCTTTATATACTGAAATCGACAGAAATCCTTTATTTAAAGGGACTGCTGCAGTAGAAGACCGTTCAAGAATGAATATCTGTTTTGTAATGGAAGATCCTGAATTGGAAAAACCATTCCTGAAATTCGTAGAAGAAAATGATATCGAAGGACTTAAAGGACATAGAAGTGTCGGTGGATTCAGAGCTTCTATTTACAATGCTTTACCAATTACAAGTGTACACAGACTAGTGGAATTGATGCAGGTTTTTGCAGAGAAACACCAAAAATAAAATTTAATGATTAAGATACTTGCAAACGACGGGATTGATCCTATCGGAAAACGATTATTAGAAGAAGCCGGTTTTATTGTAGATACAGAAACTGTTGCTCAGGATAAACTGATTGAAGCGCTGCAAAATTATGACGCGATTACAGTAAGAAGTGCAACGAAAGTTCGTAAGGATGTAATTGATGCATGCCCTAATTTGAAATTGATTGCAGAGTGGAGGAGTAGGATGGATAATATCGATGTAGACTATGCAAGGGAGCAAGGTCGTGCGGTTGTCAATACACCGGCGGCATCCTCTTTATCAGTTGCAGAACTGGTATTTGCGCATTTGTTTACAGGTATCCGTTTTTTACAGGATGCTAATCGTAAAATGCCTGTTGAAGGAGCTACCAATTTCAACAAACTGAAAAAAGATTATGCTAAAGGTACTGAGCTTAGAGGTAAAACTTTAGGAATCATAGGTTTTGGCAGAATAGGAAGAGAAACAGCTACTTTGGCTTTAGGCCTCGGTATGAATGTACTTGCTTATGATCTTTATCCGTTTGATGGTAAATTAACATTGAAGTTTCAAGGTGATTTAAAGCTGGATATTCCTGTTAAGACTGTAAGCCTGGAAGAAGTTATCAAAAATAGTGATTTCATTACTTTACATACGCCTTTCGCTGACCGTCCGATATTAGGTGCAGCTGAATTCGATCTGATGAAACCAGGTGTTGGCGTAGTCAACTGCTCAAGAGGTGGTACTATTGATGAACAAGCATTAATTAATGCATTAGATAGTGCTAAAGTTGCCTTTGCTGGTTTGGATGTGTTTGATAATGAGCCTACTCCATTGGAAGCGATTTTAAAGCACCCTAAGATCTCGTTAACGCCGCATATTGGCGCTGCAACGAACGAAGCACAGGAGCGTATCGGTGAAGAATTAGCTTCATTGATTATCGCGCATTTTAAAAAATAATAAGATACCATCATGTGTTTCACATGATAGCTTCATTACCATTAAAAAAACAATAATTATATTGATGAAAATAAGAAAATAAGTTAAATGGTTTGGGATTTGATTATATTCGGTCCCAAACCAAATAACACCTATTTCATGCCTTTAGTAAAGCCATTTTCAGCGCTTATTCCTGCTGCACATTTGCAGTCCTCGGTGGTTACACGACCACTTGAATATTATAGTACAGGCGAGGCGAAATTAATTGCCTCAGAAAATAATTACAGTTCCTTCATTTAATCAATCCGGCATTGGATCATGCTTATCTGCGTGATATGAATCAGGATTTGATCTTCCGTAAGATTGCTGAAAACTTTGATACTTTCGTGAATGGTAAGGTCCTGGTTCCTGTGAACCGGTCTTGTTATTATATTTATCAGGTGACTTGTAATGGGTTTACACAGACAGGTTTATGGACTTTAAGTGATGTTCAAAGTTATCTGGATGGCAGCATTAAAAAACATGAGCTAACGGTAGAAAGAAGAGAGCGGCAGCTGGCAGAATACTTGCATAATACCGGGCTGGATGCTAACCCGGTACTGATTACTTATCATCCTGTGGAAGCAATCGAATTGATTACGCAGAAGTATGTAAAGGAGTTGCCAGTGATTGATTTTGTCTTTACTGATCTGACCGGACATAAAGTATGGTTAATAGATGATCAGGCTGATATAGATTTGATTACTAGTGAAATAGGAAACATAGAATCTGTTTATATCGCAGATGGTCATCATCGGGCAGCAGCCATGTCAAAAATGGACTTCTTCTCTACTGTATTTATGAATACTGATGAGATCAGGGTATTGCAGTTCAACAGGCTAGTAAGAGATCTTAACGGATTAAATGCTAAAGATTTTCTATCCAGCCTTGAAGGTGTTTTTACGATTGAAAAATCTGATCTGCCAGTTGATCCTGATCAATTACATCAAATAGGGATGTACCTTGATTTTCAGTGGTATATTTTATATCCAAAACCACATGTATTTGATGAGAATGATCCGGTAGAATTACTGGATGTAAGTATTTTGCAAAATCAACTATTAGGACCTGTTTTAGGGATTGATGATCCGCGTACCAATGCAAGAATCACTTTTGAAGGAGGAACTACACCTTTAAAGGAAATTCAGACCATGGTTGATAACAGTCTATATGCAGTTGCATTTACATTGTTTGCTGTTTCAGTTGAGCAGATTATCAATGTAGCGGATGCAAATAAGACGATGCCGCCAAAAATCTACGTGGATAGAACCTAAGTTTCTGGTCGGGATACTGACTAATTATTGTGCTCGTCATGAAGATTAAGAACCTGTTAAACAGGTTCTAATTTTTTTTGCGTGACCTGGTGTAAAAGAAGATACCAGCTGCAATAACAATCAATATAGCGAAGATAATGGTATAAGTCTCCGTTTTTTCTTTCGCTGCCACGTCTATTGTTTTTGCTTTCAGTTCTTCATTCTGGTCCTGCAATTTCTTTATCGTATGCATATAAGCTTCAATCCGCTTTGCGGTATTGCCGGCATTGGTTTGTACCTGCTGTACTTCCTGATCTTTATAGTTCATCAGCACTTTTAATTCCCTGAAAATATTATTGTCGTTCAGAATGATACCGCGTAAAATCTCATTGGAGTTTTTAAGGTCATTTTTTGTCTGTAAGCCGAAAATTCCGGTTCTTGCGCTAAGACTTAAATCGTATTGCCCGAATTTAGCACTTCGCTCTGCGAGTAAGGCGTTTTTTTTAAGCGCTGTACCTGGTAAGCTGAAGTGTCATTTTGTGCGGCTAACGCGCTAATAGAGGTGCTTAAGCAAATAAATAAAAGGAGAGATCTAATCATAATAATTTATTTTAGTGGATAAAGCAAAATCTATGCCTTATCCTGATTCAGAAAAGGAATTTATACAGATTGTATGGGGGTAGGGAAAGATCAGGGATGAAACTGAATACGGACGATGTCGCCAAGATGCAGGCCTAGCAGGCCACTTGCTTTACCTTTGTTAATTGCTATTTCCAAATGATTGCTAATTCCAAAGAGACATAGCTTTTCTCCTTCGGAAACTTCGTTATAATGCCAGCTTAATTGGGTAATGGTCTCGCTCTTTCGGAAAAATAGCGTGAAATCCCGGTTACGCTGAATTTTGGTGAACAATTCTTTAGTGATATTGGTAATCACATTACAGAAAGTATCGATATAAATTACACTTCCTCTGATCATATCTTTCTCAATAACCGGGTCAGCAGCAGCATCTTTTCTTCAATATTTGCTGTTGGTAATCCAATATCTTTCAGCTTTCCGCCTTTGGCAAGATGAATGGCAGCTTTAACAAAAATATCAACCAATGGGAAGTGCAGATACTTTAAATCCTGCATAATATTCAGCTCAACAACCTCATCAGGTTTCCCGTCAAACAGCAAAGAAAAAATTCCATTATCTGCACCAACAAAATAATGATCGTGATATTTTAACCCGATATATTTTGTGTTTTCACTGAACACTGAATCTATACCTATCAGATGCACAGTGCCTTTAGGGAAATAGTGGTAAACATTCTTTAAAACAAAGGCTGCGTAAGAAATATTGAAGGATGGAACTTCGTGGGTTATATCAACAATAGTAGCTGTAGGCAAGATCGTCAGGATACTGCCTTTCAGTGCAGCCTGATAAAAATCTTTGGATCCTAAATCTGTTGTTAAAGTGATAATGGCCATTAAAAATTGAATATTTATTCTTATTCTTGCGTATGCGGTAAAGCGCTACAAATATTCAACTTTTATATCAAAATATACACTCCTATCTAAAAAACAATATTTTGAACGAACTTAAACTAACATTAGAAACAGTAGATCCGGTACAATTCTGGGGTGCGAACAACGAGCATTACGAGTTGATCAAACACGCATTTCCTAAACTGAAAGTTGTTGCCAGAGGCAATGAAGTTAAGGTGTTAGGTGATGAAGGTGAGCAAAAACTCTTTGAAAAGAAGTTCGGTAAACTCGTTGGACATCTTGAACAATATGGTTCATTAAGTCCGGGGGATATTGAATCAATTTTGGCGTTTAAATATAACGCAGATTCTTATGGTGCTGATGCTGCACCAGAAAAAGTGAATGGCGGCGGCGGCGGAGAAGTCATTGTATTCGGGAATAACGGTATGATGATCAAAGCCAGAACTGCTAATCAGCGCAGAATGGTTGACAGTATTCTGAAGAACGATGTACTTTTTGCGATCGGCCCTGCCGGTACAGGAAAAACTTACACCGCAGTAGCACTTGCTGTCAGAGCATTGAAAAATAAAGAGATTAAAAGAATTATCCTGACCAGACCTGCTGTAGAGGCGGGGGAGAGCTTAGGCTTTTTACCTGGTGATTTGAAAGAGAAAGTAGATCCTTATCTTCGTCCGTTATATGACGCGCTTGATGATATGATCCCGGCAGAAAAGCTGAAACTATATCTGGAGAACAGAACTATCGAAATTGCACCTCTGGCATTTATGCGCGGGCGTACTTTAGATAATTGTTTTGTAATTTTGGACGAAGCACAAAATTCTACAGATTTGCAGCTTAAAATGTTCTTAACACGTATGGGGCCTTCTGCGAAATTTATCGTAACGGGTGATGTTACACAGATCGATTTGCCTAAGAAACAAATGTCAGGACTGCATAATGCTTTGCGTATTCTGGATGACATTCCTGGTATTGAGATTATTTATCTTACAGGAGAGGATGTCGTGAGACATAAGCTGGTGAAAAGGATATTGAAGGCATACGGAGATATACAGTAATTTATAAACAATAATTGATGTGATCCATCAACAACATGAAAGCAATTAAAGAAACAAATTTTAATTTTCCTAAACAGAGTAGTTTTTACAAGGGTAAGGTGCGTGATGTATACACTATTGATCATCGTTTGATGGCCATGGTGGTAACTGATAGAATTTCTGCATTTGATGTGGTTTTGCCAGAGGCTATTCCTTTCAAAGGTCAGGTATTGAATCAGATTGGTGCTAAGTTTTTAAAGGCAACAGCCGATATCGTTCAGAACTGGGTGATCGCTGTACCTGATGAAATGGTGACTATTGGCCGGATCTGTGAGCCTTTTAAAGTAGAAATGGTAATCAGGGGATATCTTGCCGGTCATGCCTGGAGAGAGTATAGTGAGGGTAAAAGAAGTGTATGTGGTGTAGCTCTTCCTGATGGTTTAAAGGAAAATGATAAATTGCCTCAGCCGATCATCACGCCTACAACAAAAGCGTCTGTAGGACATGATGAAGATATTTCAAGAGCAGATATTTTAGCAAAAGGAATTGTTTCCATTGTTGATTACGATCAATTAGAGAATTACACTTATGCTTTGTATAAAAGAGGAACAGAAATGGCTGCTGAACGCGGTTTGATCCTTGTCGATACGAAGTATGAATTTGGTAAATCTGGTGATGAAATCTATTTGATTGATGAAATTCATACACCTGATTCTTCGCGTTATTTTTATGCTGAAGGATATGAAGCCCGTCAGGCAGAAAATACTCCTCAGAAACAACTTTCAAAAGAGTTTGTACGCAAATGGTTAATTGAAAATGGTTTCCAGGGTAAAGACGGACAGGTAGTTCCGTTGATGACGCCTGAAATCATAGCTTCTATTTCTGAGCGCTATATTGAGCTTTATGAGCAGATCACTGGTGATCAGTTTGTGAAGAATGAGCAGGATGATATTGTGACAGAATTGAAGAAGAAATTGAGAAGAATGTTTTTTGGGAAGCCTGAACACACTTTTATCAAATTAAATAGTTAATTTGTTATATTAAAAAAGGGGGATGTTATGAAATTTTCAGTAGATAAACACGAAAAGTATGTCGCATTGAGACTTGATGAGATCAAGCTTACTGCTGATAATACGCCCAGATTGAAATCTGAATTCATTTTATTGAACGCTGAAGGATATTGTAATATCGTTCTGGATCTATCAATGGTGAACGATTGTGACGATTCGCAGGATCTTAGCTGCCTTCTGGTAGGAGACAGACTCTGTAAAAAGGCTAATGGATTGTTCATTGTGACCGGGGTTAGTGAATGTATTTCCAAGCTCCTGGAGATGTCATCAATTGACCAGTCACTTCACATTGTAAGCAACCTGGATGAAGCGGAAGACTTGATCTTTATGGAAGAAATAGAGAAGGAATTACTAGGGAGCTTTGATCAGAAAAATTAATGAAGTTTGAGGTTACCATTTTAGGAAGTAGCTCAGCTACTCCTGTTTTTAATAGAAATCCAACAGCACAACTTTTAAATTGTAAAGATAAGTTTTATCTGATTGACTGCGGCGAGGGTACTCAGCAGCAGTTAATCAGATTTGGTTTCAAAGCCAGTAAAATCGATGCAGCTTTTATCAGTCATCTTCATGGTGATCATTATTTTGGTTTA
Organism: Pedobacter sp. NJ-S-72; assembly: GCF_053890575.1. NCBI lineage: Bacteria > Pseudomonadati > Bacteroidota > Sphingobacteriia > Sphingobacteriales > Sphingobacteriaceae > Pedobacter > Pedobacter sp. NJ-S-72. Next base: position 920,788 of record NZ_CM132681.1, read on the forward strand.
GTGGGTTTACTCTCCACAATGAACCTTAATGGTCGTATTAAGCCTTTCCAGATCTTTGCTCCGGCAGCTTTAATGGAAATCCTGGAGATTCAGTTCAGATATTCTGAAACGAACCTGAGATTTGAAATTGAGTTTTGCCCGATTGTGGCGGACGAGCCAAGGGTCATTTTTCAGAATCAGGATATGACTGTGGAAACGATTGTACTGAATCACAGGATTCCTTGTACTGGGTTTAAGTTCACGGAAAAAAAACGTTTACGCAAGGTTTTGGTGGATAAGCTGGAAGAGGATAATATTCCGGCTGAGTACTATCAGTTGTTGAAGAAGGGTATGGACTTGACTTTGCCTGGTGGACAAATTGTGCTGAATACGGATTATACGATTGATTCTGATACACCGAAAAGTTATTGCTACTGCTCGGATACGATGGCGGATGGCAGTTATCTGGAGAGTATCAGAGGATGTACGATGTTGTACCATGAAGCGACTTTTATGGACGATTTGCTGGAAAGAGCAAATGTCACACATCATACGACGGCTTTACAGGCTGGTATGGTAGCGAAAGAGGTTGGGGCTGGGAAGTTGCTGATCGGACACTTTTCTTCGAGATATAAGACGTTGTTACCGCTGTTAGAGGAGGCACAAGGGGTTTTTGGGAATACGGAGTTAGCTTTAGAGGGGATTACATTCACCATAGGTTCATCCACCGTTTAGCGAATTCTTCGGTAAAATAAAGAAGGGTACTAGTTTTCTGACCGCGTTCATGAAGAATGAACAATGTCAGAAAACTAGTACCCTTCTTTATTTTTATCCAAAAAATTTTAAAGGTTCCTTCATTTGGGCATGATGCAGATTTGAGTTACTTGTTTTAAGGATAGTTAGTTTCTTAAGTTACTTTTTTGATTGATCAGAACCTTATCCCTGCACCATTCTACTGTCACGGTATTTGAATGCTCCAGCCAATAATTTTGCGGCTATATACATCAATAATGGCAAACATATTCATGAATCCCCGGGGCACAAATATGGCATCTAGTATTAGATTTTTGCTAAAAGAAAAATTATTTTAAGATAAATTTGCGAAACCGAAAAGTTGCATATATATTTGCAACCAATTGGTTTCTTAATTAATATTTTAAACAAATGAGACGAGATATATTTCAAGCTATTGCGGATCCAACCAGACGGGCTATTATAGCTTTAATAGCAATACAGGCAATGACACCTAATGCCATAGCCGAAAACTTTAATACAACTCGACAAGCAGTATCAAAACATTTACGCATTCTCACAGAATGTGATCTTGTAAAACAAGAATATCAAGGTAGGGAAATTTACTACTACACTCTTGAAATTGAAAAAATGAAAGAAATAGATAAATGGCTAGACCAATACCGAAAAATTTGGGAGAGCCGATTTGATCAATTAGACAATGTATTATTAACACTTAAAAAACAGAAAAGATGAACAATTTACTATTTGATTTTACCGTTGACAAGGCGAAAAAAACGGTATTTGTAAACAAAGAATTTGATGCTGATCTATCGCTGGTATGGGATGCTTTTACCAAACAAGAAATCCTTGATCAATGGTGGGCACCTAAACCTTGGTTGTCGAAAACAAAAGTGATGAATTTTGAACCTGGTGGACAAAGATTTTACGCAATGGTAAGCCCTGAGGGAGATGAGCATTGGTCGCTTCAGCAATATACTTCTGTTAATCCAAAAACTAACTTTAAATATTTGAATTCATTTGCCGACAAAGATGCAAATCCTGAATTGCCAGGTTCTGATTGGGATCTTAGTTTCAGTGAAGAAAATGGGAGGACAAGTGAGTATTACAATTAAAAATGATTCAATAGAACGCATGGAAAAAATGATTGAGATGGGTTTCCAGGGAGGATTTACTATGACATTAAATTATCTGGACGAATTATTGGCTACATTATCTAAAAAATAATTTACGTTTTCAAAACTTTTATCAAAACAAAAAGCAGGTTAAAAAACTCAAACCGCATATTAACAAAAGAGTTCCAAGTGAAAAATGGAATTTCGACCAGCAGGATCACAAGATTCATTATCAAAAACAAAACCCTGCAAATCAAATGATTGCAGGGTTTTGTTTTTGAGTTTTAACTCATTGACAATTTCCAGCATAAGTTTTAGAGGATTGTTTTCTTTCCCAAAGAGATTGGCATCCCAGTTAGTCCCGGCTATTTCTTTATTTTTTGACATTTCGATTAGCCAGTTCTCCAGAAAAGCAGTCAGGGATATTTTAGTTGGTGTGTAGTGTTACCCCTTCTGCAATTTAATAAAGGATATTTTCCGGTTAATAATATATGCTAAATATTTCATAAGCTAAAACAATCAGTACGTAATTCCGTTAATTTAAGATGCCAAATACCTCTCCCTATAAAAACGATATTCCGAATATTCCAATTTTGCAGTGGGTTTCCAGACTATCATACCTCATGGATGAACAATTCCGGATTCCCGGCACAAAATATAGATTTGGTTTAGACCCCATACTTAATCTTATTCCTTTTGCAGGTGATATTACTGGATTTGCTGTTTCAGGTGGATTAGTATTGGCCATGGCCAGTAAAGGACTGACTAGTAAAATTGTAGTCCTGATGTGTCTCAATATTTTACTTGACACCACAATAGGGGCAATCCCCGGTATTGGTCAGATCTGGGATTTCTTCTTTAAATCAAATACCCGCAACATGCGCCTGATGCAAGAGTATTATCAAGAAGGTAAACATCAGGGAAGCGGAAAGAGCACTATTATTCTCGCATTGGTAATTCTATTCCTGATCTTTATTTTACTTATTGGAATGCTGTGGGCTTTAGCCACTTGGATGATCAGCTGGTTTTAAATATTATCCAGAGAGCCGTCAATAAGTAATTAACTAAAGCACTGTCAATAAAACAAACATTATCTAAAAAGGCGCTATCAAATAACTATCTTCTAATCGCACCAACTAAGACCACCATCCAAATTGGAGGAACTAAATAAAAAAGGTGTACTAGTTTCCTGACATTGGCCATTCTTCATGGGCGCGGTCAGAAAACTAGTACACCTTTTTTATTTATTACTTGTCTTTCTTCGAACCTCCTCCAAATACCGAGAAGTGTACGTAACGTTTTGGATTAGCTTTCAGATCAATTATCAGATTGTCCAGATTTTTAGAGGCATTGTTCAGGTTATCGTACATCTTAGTATCGTTAACAAGTAAACCTAAGGTTCCTTTGCCATCGTTTACTTTGCTTACGATTCCCTGTAAATCTGCTACGGCCTTATTTGCATTATCTATAGTTTGTTTGAAATTTGCAGCAGCAACCTGATCAGTGATCTTATTGATATTGCTCAATATAGCGTTGATCTTCTCATTGTTGTTTTTCAGATTACCTGAGATAGACTCTGCATTCGCTAAAATTGCTGCGATTCTTTTGCTCTCCGTACCAACCAATCCGTCAACCTTTTTTGAGGTACCTTCCAGCGATGCTAATGTACCAGCTATACTGTTGAAACTCTTATTTACATTTTTTTGGAAATCAGGATTCAGGATTGAATTTACACTGGTCAGGATAGAATCCATTTTACCGATAATCAACTCTGCTTTCTTTTGAACCGGCTGAACAGTTTCCATCAGGTTCTTTTCTACATTCGAATTTAATGTATCACCATCCTGAGCATAATCCTTACCAGAACCCAAAGACATTACAATCGCTTTACTTCCCAATAAATCAGTGCTTTCCAGTTTTGCAATACTTGTTTTAGGAATGTCATACTTGCCTTTGATCTTTAGGGTAGCCAAAATTGTTGTTCCGTTAGGCTGTAAAACAAGTTTGTCTACACGGCCGATCTGAAAACCATTAATCAGTACGGGTTTAGATATAGCCAGGCCATCCACACGTGTGTATCTGGCATATAATAACGTTTCGCTTGAGAATAGAGAGTTGCCTTTCAGGAAGTTATACCCAATAATTAATGCGGCGATAGAAAAGGCTGCTAATATGCCTACTTTGGTTTCGTTTGTTATTTTCACTTAGAATCTTTTTAACTTAATTTACTTCTGTTTCTTTCTTGTAGGTCTTTACAGCTTTGAAAATTGCATTCACAATTTCTGACTGTCCACGTGCAGAATTTATATAATCTTCCTCAGCAGGATTGGAAATAAATCCAATCTCTGTTAATACAGCAGGCTGGCCGCATCGTTGTAAGATTAAAATTCCCTGTTCTTTAACACCCCTGTTAAATCTCTTATTATCACGGGTGTAATTGTTTTGTATTAACCGCGCTAATTTTAAACTCTTATCTCTGTATATATTTTTAAACAAAGATAGTATAATAAATGTTTCAGGATCCTTTGGATCATAACCATCATAATTTTTTTTATAATCCTTTTCCAGGCTTATATCTGCATTTTCCCGCAGTGCACCATCTTGCTCATTTAAGCGGTGACTACCTGCTACAAAAGTTTCAGCACCATTAGTAGATTTGTTCTTTACATACCCATACTTAGGCGTTTTCTTTCCGCGATGGGTAGTATAGCCAGTTACAACACGCCTGTCAGGCATTGAATTACAGTGAATGGAAATAAACAAATCGGCCTTTGCTGCGGTAGCAATTTCCGGTCTGCGGTATAGGGATACATCAACATCAGTTTTCCTGGTATAAACTATTTTCACTTCAGGCATGTCTTCTTCAAACTTCCTGCCTAATTTTAAAGCAACCTGCAGTGTTACGTTTTTCTCTAAAGAATAACTTCCTGCTGCCCCGGGTTTGTCCCCGCCATGCCCGGCATCAATAACAATTGTCTTTACTTTATATCCCTGAGATAAGGCAGCTTTTGAACTGATTAATAAAAATATAGCGCATAAGAATACATTTCTCTTCAATCTCATTTAAATCTTTTTGTTTAATGATCTGGCACCTGTTTTAATTTATAAAGATAAACAGGCACTATTATCCGTTAATTATAGCTTATTTGCGCACAAAGATAGTATAATATAATTTTTAGTACAGAATTGATGCCAGGTGTTTGAAAATGTTTAACAGAGGGCTACAGCATCCAATGTAATACTGAGCTTTTATATTGAAATTTATAGGGCCGATTTTAATTATTTATATTGTTCAAAATGCTGTTAATCTTATGATTATGGCACTGTTGGGAAATATTTTGAAGCAAAATTGCATTTGCACCCGGCAATGCTATATTTTTCGCTAATTTTGGACGTTTTGGGTTAAAACACTTTGCATTTACTACATTCACACAAGAATTTGAAATTTTTACGAACTATCCTCTTACTGAATACTATCGTTTTACTGGTATCATCAGCCGGTCACTCTGCTTTTGCCATAGAAAATTTCTCCGCAAGGCAGATATTACAGCAGGATACTACAAAAAAAAATATAACTAAAGTTAAGCCTGATGCAGGGGCTAAAGTTCCGGGACTGCAACTTCAGGATACTTCAAAAAGGGATACAACTAAAATTAAAAATGGTGCAGGTGGCAGCTTAGATGCAAAAAAACCTGGTGTCAAAGAGGAAGATGGTAAAATAGAATATTCGGCAGTCGACTCTACAAAATATAGTAAGGACAGAAGCATTATTTATTTGTACGGAAAAGCAAGGGTTATTTATCAGTCTTTTGAACTGGATGCTGATTTTATTACCTATAATTCTAAAACCAATACCATTTTTGCAAGCGGCAGAAAAGATAACAAAGGCAAATATCTTGGTAAACCTATTTTTAAGATGGATAAGCAGGGATCTTCGGTTGCAGATTCACTCTTTTATAATACCAAATCAGGAAAAGGAACTGTTTTTAATACCTTTACTTACTGAACAGGAGGGAGGCTTTTTCTCCGGGGGGCAAAGTAAAAGACAACCTGACAATGAAATCCATGTGAAAGGGGTAACTTATAGTACTTGTAATCTTCCCCATCCCCATTTTGGAATCTATATCACTAAAGGTATTGTTACAGATAAACAGATTATTACAGGCCCTGTGTATCTTAAAATTGAAGATATACCATTGCCTTTAGGTTTACCATTTGCTTTTTTTCCAAAGCCAAATAAACGTAATTCCGGGATCATCATGCCGAGTGTTGGTGATGATTTTACCAGGGGGTTCTTTTTTAGAGATGGGGGATACTACCTGAACCTGAATGATTACTGGGACGCAAAATTCCTGGGAACAATTTATACCAGGGGTTCATATGGCTTATCAGTGACTTCAAACTATGTAAAACGTTATAAATATAACGGAAGCATAAAAGTAGATTATGCTAATAATCGTTATGGTCTGGAAGGTACTCCGGAATATTCGCCAAGAAAAGATTACAGTATACAGTGGGTGCATTCACAAAATGCCAATGCACATCCGGGAACGAATTTTGGAGCGAGTGTGAATATCAAAACCAGTGGATATAATGTAAATACGGCAGCGGGTAACACTTACAATTTCAATCAGATCACAGAGAATGCATTGTCATCCAGTATAAGTTATGGAAAAACAATGGCTGATGGGAAAGTTACTTTCTCGGCGGCTGCCAGACATAATCAGAATACAAGATCTAAAACGGTAGATATTACTTTACCGGATATTGCGTTAGGTGTACAGACTTTTAGCCCTTTTGATTCAAAGAACAGGCTTGGTGAACAAAAATGGTATCAGAAGATAACAGTAGGTTACTCTATGGTGGCTTCTAACTCGATCTCAACCTCAGATAGTATTCTCTTTACCAAAAAGGCTCTGGATAGATTGAAAAATGGTTTCAGTCATACTATTCCAGTCAGTGTCAACTTTACCGCATTAAAATATTTCAACTTTAACGCCGAGGAGGAACCTACCTGGAAAAATGGCAATTCCAATCTGTCAGACAGACTGCTATCAGAGGAATTGTACAAAATGGTATTGTGCAGCCATATAAGACAGTTATTGATACTGTTCAGGGATTTAACCGTTCTGGTGAATACAGTATCAATATGGGGCTTTCAACCAAGGTCTACAACACTTTGCAATTTAAGAAAATGGGTAATCTAAAGGCATTACGTTTAGTCATGACGCCTAGTGCGAATTTTAGTTATCGTCCTGATTTCTCTGATCCTTCAAAAGGGAATTATAAGGAGTTACTATACCAGGATGGGACAAATGTCTGGGATGATACTTATAAAAGGAACAAACGCTATTCTATCCACGATGGAACCTTATTTGGCGGTCCCGGAGAAGGAAGAAATGCCAGTATCAGTTTTGGATTGGATAACACGCTGGAAGCAAAGGTGTTTTCGAGAAAGGACACTACAGGTACAGGAATGAAGAAAATCCCAATTATTCAGGGTTTAGCATTTAATGGTTCCTATAACTTCCTTGCACCTTCATTTAAGCTTTCTGATTTGAGTTTTAGCGGCCGTTCACAGTTCACCGATAAATTTGGTATTACTTATGACGGTTCATTTACTCCTTATGCAGTAAGAGATAGTAATTATAGAGGTCAGTTTATTGATAAGATATTAGTTGACAGATATGTACTTCCGAGGTTGACCAGGTTCAGTCTTTCGTTTGGCTATAGTTTAAATGCTGATGCCTTTAAAAAGCGTAATGAAAATCTGGATAAAACAACCAAAAAAGTTCAGCAGAATGGGATGACGCCAGAACAGGCGGCGCAATTAGCTGAGGTCAGCAGTGATCCTAATGCATTTGTTGATTTTAAAATCCCATGGAACTTTACCTTCTCTTATCGTTTAGACTATAGTAAACAACGGAACGGATTAAACCCAACCATGACCAATGTAATCAATGGGAATGGAGATTTTAACCTTACTCCCAAATGGAAGTCCAGTTTACTTCCGGATATGATATTAGTAACCAGACTTTAGCACCTACGTCATTTGCTATTTATCGGGATTTACACTGTTGGGATATGAGTATCAACTGGATTCCGCTTGGTACCTACAGAAGTTATAATTTAACAATCAGGGTGAAGGCATCAATCCTTCAGGATTTGAAATTGAGCAAACAACAAGCTTATTACACACGTTTTTAACGAATTTTTATGTTAGCTGAGATTATTACAATAGGCGATGAAATACTGATCGGTCAAATTGTGGATACTAATTCTGCATGGATGGCTAAACAACTGAATGCTGCTGGTATTAAAGTCAAACAGATCACTTCTGTTTCGGATGATGCAGATCATATTATAGAGGCGCTGGGTCAGGCAGAAAAAAGAGCTGAAATTATTTTAATAACCGGTGGGCTGGGGCCTACCAAAGATGATATTACAAAATACACTTTGGCTAAATACTTTAACATGGGCATGCGTCGTGACCCTGAAGTACTGGCACACGTAGAAGAGATTTTCAGACGGTTTAACCGCCCGATGATAGAGTCGAATAACAAGCAGGCTGACGTCCCTGATGGTTGTACTGTTATTCAGAATAAGAATGGAACCGCACCATGTATGTGGTTTGATCATAATGGAACAATCATTGTTTCGATGCCGGGAGTCCCATTTGAAATGATGTACCTGATGGACGATGAAATTATTCCGAGACTCAAAAATGCTTTTGAATTACCTTTCATTTACCATAAAACTATACTTACTGCGAATTTGGGTGAATCCTTTTTAGCACAGCAGATTGAAGAAATCGAAGATAGTTTACCGCCTTCGATTAAATTGGCTTATTTGCCAAAGCTTGGACAGGTAAGATTGAGATTAAGTACTTCAGGAACTGACGAAGCCCGGTTAAAAGCTGATGTAGAAGTCTACGCACAGCAAATTATTGAGAAGATCAAACCATATATAGTTGCCGAAGATGATATTGCTATTGAGAAAGCCATCCTCAATATAATGGATGAAAAGGGACTTACCCTTTCGACAGCAGAAAGTTGTACAGGAGGATATATAGCACAACTGATTACGCAGCATGCAGGCTGTTCCTCGGTTTTTGCGGGAGGTGCAGTAGCTTATTCTTATGAGCTTAAAGAATCTGTTTTAGGTGTGAAAGCCGATACTTTGGCAAAATATGGAGCAGTTAGTGAGCAAACGGTAAAAGAAATGGCTTCCGGTGCGATTACTAATTTTAAAACAGATTATAGTGTGGCAGTAAGTGGCATCGCCGGACCAGATGGCGGAACAGTTGATAAACCAGTCGGAACTGTCTGGATAGCAGTCGCAAACAAGAATGGAGTGGTTGCTAAACTATTCAGTTTTGGAAGCAAAAGAGCCCAGAATATAGAGCGTTCAGCTATAGCTGCATTAACAATGATTTTGAATCAGCTGAAAGAAGATAGCAATTAACTGCAAAAAAGCCTTACTTTTGTATCCGATAGAAAATACCAAATTTACTGTAAACTAAATGGCACAATACGAATTATTATTACCTAAAATGGGAGAAAGTGTTGCAGAAGCAACCGTCATCAAATGGTTAAAGCAACCTGGTGATATGATCAGTTTGGATGATACCCTGTTAGAAATCGCGACAGATAAAGTGGATTCAGAGGTTCCATCGCCGGTGGCTGGAAAACTGATTAAACAATTATATAAAGAAGATGAAGTTGTTCAGGTTGGAGCTGTAATTGCACTGATTGAAACGGATGCTGCTGAAGGTAAATCTGTAGAAACAGAAGAAAAACAAGTTGTTGCTGCACCAGCCCCGGTTGCTGAGGCATCGGCAAGTATTCCAGGAACAGAGCAACTGAATGATAAACCCGTAAGTTCAGGAAATACAACTGAATCAGATCGTTTTTATTCTCCTCTGGTAAAAAGTATAGCTGCTCAGGAGCAGATTAGTGTAACAGAGCTTGATCAGATTACTGGCAGTGGTGCAGATGGGCCGTTTGACTAAAGATGATTTATTAAACTATATCCAGAATGGCCGTAAAAGCACTGGCGCAGTATTAGCTAATCGTGTTCAGAGTCAGCCAGCTGTAGAAACTCCTGTAAATAATACCTCAGCACCAGTTGCAGCGGCAAAATCGACCAATGCTCAGCCAGTAGTTAGTGTGAGCGGTGCTGATGAAATCATTGAAATGGACCGCATGGGTAAAATCATTGCTGACCACATGGTAATGAGTAAACAAACCTCTGCTCACGTAACTTCATTTGTTGAGGCTGACGTAACCAATATGGTGTTATGGAGAGATAAAGTAAAGAAGAACTTCGAAAAAAGAGAGAACGAAAAGATCACTTTTACGCCAATCTTTATTGAAGCTGTAACAAAAGCAATCAAAGACTTCCCAATGATCAACGTTTCTGTTAACGGGACTAAAATCATCAAGAAGAAAGATATAAACATCGGTATGGCTGCGGCATTGCCAAGTGGAAACCTGATTGTTCCGGTTATCAAAAATGCAGATCAGCTAAACCTGGTAGGGTTGACTAAATCAGTAAATGATCTGGCAAACCGTGCACGTGGCTCTAAACTGAAACCAGACGAAACTCAGGGTGGTACTTTCACCTTAACCAATGTTGGTTCTTTTGGAAACGTAATGGGAACACCAATTATCAACCAGCCGCAGGTAGCAATTCTTGCAGTAGGGGCAATTAAGAAAAAGCCAGCAGTTTTAGAAACAGAATACGGAGATGTAATCGCTATCCGTCATATGATGTTCCTTTCCCTGTCCTATGACCACAGGGTGGTGAATGGTGCACTAGGAGGTACATTTGTACGTCGTGTAGCTGACTACCTTGAAAATTGGGATATTAACAGAGAGATCTAATTCTTGAACTAGAATAATAACAAAATGGGTATCCGGTTTCGGGTACCCATTTTTTATGTTATTACTGAGCCATTTTTATGCTCAAAACTGGATCCATCTGTTTGATGTCTATATGTGGCTCAGTCTGAAATACTGTCCGTCAATATATAATTCAGGGTCTATTACTCTTGGTTTTAACTTGAAATTAGCGGCATTGTAACCATCAAAATCATCCAATCTTCTTATTGCTTCAATACCATGTTTCCCATAGCTATTTGCTTCAACTAATCCCAATAACCTAATATCATCCTTCTCAAAATCCTTTTTTGCGATTACCTTTTCAGTCAGCAGATATTTAAGTATCTCCGTCAGCTTCTCGTTTGCATAAAGATGCTCTTTCTTACCAAAATACTCCTTATTCAGAATCGCATACATCTTTGTAAACCATTGGGCGGAACTAACCGACGTCATCATAATCCTTCCATCATGAACAATGAGCTTTGATATAAAACCCTGGACGTCTTCTAAACTAATGAAACCAGCATAGAATAAATCCCTCACTGCATAATCAATCCTATCGGCACAAAGGTTAGGGAGAAGTTGCTCCAGAATATTAAAATCCTTTTCAAGTAGATCCTTCAATCCGTATCCATATCTTTCTAATATCGCCGGGATTTCCGATTCAATTAATATCCTTTGATAAATTTCCTCATGATAATCCTCTTCCGGATGTTCAAAAATATAATCAATAACATGAGAAAACGCAGTATGGGAAACATCGTGCAGTAATCCCGCTATCTGTTCTATTTCAGTTCCTCCTAAGAGTTTTATTAGTAACATTACCCCAACAGAATGCTCATACCTTGTCAGCGTTAATTCCGGATTAACCAAAAATATTCCGCCGCCCTGATGTATCCCTTTAAGCCTTTGCATAGGTTTACTACTGATTAACTCATCAATAAGTTTAGAAACACTAAATCTGCCGTATAAACTATCTATTATTATCATAACAATTCGCGGTCAATTTACATAAATAAAAATTTCCCCGCCTGCTATGTTTCTTTACTATGAACAATTCATTAAGTTTTGGAAACCTCATCAAACTTTAACTTAAATCACTGATATTTAAGTCATCTATTCATCAATAAATAAACATTAAACAAAAACCTTATGAAACACATTAAAATTTTATTTGTCTTATTAACCTTCGGTATCCTATTTTCATCCTTCACAAAGAACAGTACTGTTCCGGCATTTGTAAACACAATACAAGGAAGAACAGTAAACACAACAAACAGTACTACAAAAAAAGCCTTTGCAACTGTTCCACAAAAAGCCTATACAGTGGCCGACTACGTTGCTAAAAACGGAAGAGCTCCACAAGGATATGTTGGTGGTACAGTTTTCCAAAACCGTGAAGGTTTATTACCGCAAGGTACAGCCTACAAAGAATATGATGTAAACCCAAAAGTAAGCGGTCAGAACAGGGGAGCGGAGCGCATTGTAATTGGCAGTGACGGAAGCCGTTATTACACGGGAGATCACTATGCGAGCTTCACTAAATTCTAAACAAAGAACACTAAACCATAAAAAAGGAGGCTGACCATAGATGAGGGCACTGAAAAAGTTCCTCTTTAATGGGTAACATTCTAAAGCGATTAAGTAAAACATGATTTTTACTTAATCGCTTTTTTTATTGGCTATGGAATCGTGAGTAATACCTGCGGATGAACTGGCGCTAAAAAAGGGCGATAACTGGTCTGATAGCCCGTTTCCTTTCGGTTTTACAGACTTAGGTGGTTAATTTGATGATTCTCTTTAAATTAACAGTGAATATGGCGATTGCTCCCTGCATCTGCATATTTGTAATGCCATGGGATGTCGCCCGTCCATAACCATGTACATTTTTTAACTCACTATTTTTCGCTTCGATTTTATATCGATGTTTGGCCTTTTCTTTAAAGTAATCTGTTTGCTGGAAAGCTTGTTGCTCCTGATGTATGGTTGATTTTATAGTTACTGCATAAGTTTTTGCCTTAGCTCCAGGTTTATAACACCCCTGTTTTAATGGACAGGTCTTACATTTTTCAACGTCAAAATAGTAAGTGTACGATTGATTTTGACCAATATTCTTCTTCCCCTGCCGCGCGCTTTTCGGATGGCCATGTGTCCGGCGGGACATACAAACATATCAGCATCTTTATTATAATCGAACTTGTCTTCTTCCTTTCTAAACCCCTGGGTTATTGAAGGGTTCAGCTTTGCTACTATCTTTATGTTCTGATCGTCGTTGTCTTTCAGTATAAGGTTTTCCTTACCGGAATAAGCTGAATCACCGATTATCGTATCTACCTCGATTCCATTATCCTGACTTATTTCCAATAGCATTGGCAGTTCAGGGCCATCACCTTTTTCACCAGAGGTGACCACTGCAGCTGTAATGATGCGTTCCTCTGTCATGGCCAGGTGGGTCTTGTAGCCAAAGAATTTGCTGTCAGCTGATTTATGACCGGTTCTGGCATCCGTATCTTTAGAGAGCGTATAGTTTTCCTGTGTATCTTCCACAGTCTCTTTCAATAGATTTAACTTCTCTTTGATCGCTGGAATTGAACTTAATGTATGATCTGATTCAATAGCTTTTCAAGCTCCTTACAGTAAGCCAATTCCTTTTCCAGCTCAGCCGAATCGTTCTTTTTCGGCATGCGCTCTTTCATGTGTTCATCTATACTGTAAACCGCTTTTCGCAACAACTTTGAGCGTTCTCTCAGCACCTCAAGTACGGAATATGGATTTGATCTGGACAGAGAATGGGTAGCATCAACAATAATAGATCTGGACTTAATAATACCCTTTTCAAGGGCTATAGCGACCGTTTTTCCGATCAGCAGGTTCAATAAATCTGTATCCTTCAAACGGAGCTTTCGGAACTTAGTCAATGAACTGGAATTGATAACTTCATCCTCAGGAGCCATGTCAAGGAAATATTTGAAGGACATATCGTAGCGCGAGCGCTCAACCACATCAACGTCCGAAACAGTATAGATTGTTTTCAACAACAGGTATTTGAACATGCGCACGGGACTTTCCGCCATACGCCCATTATTTGAACAGTATTTGTCCAGCAGTTCTTCGTAGAGAAAAGGTGAAATCTATCAGTTCGCTGATCTTGCGAAGCAGATTGTCCTTGGGAATGATCAGGTCATATAACCTCGAAAAGGAACTGAACTGAAGTTCTTGTTGTTGAGCTAACATCTAAAAGCATTTCTAAATCGAACTTTAAGATAAAAAAAAGCGAGCAGTAAACCTTAGTTTTTCTGCTCGCTTTTTAACCTTTAAATCTAAAGGACTTTTTCAGTGCCCTCCCATAGATCAGCCTCCTTTTTTTTGCTTATAACCCATATCCCATATCTCATAACCCATTGCCAATTCTTGTTTCCGGGCAAATATCTTAACTTTACGACCATCATTGATAATCATTCAACAGTGCATAACAAACTAAGGGAACATATAGAGAAGATCATACCACTTAGTGATGATGAATTTACATTTGTGAGTACTCATTTTACCATTAAAAAGTTTAAGAAACATCAGTTTCTTGTTCAGGAAGGTGAAGCTGTAAAGTATTCTTACTTTGTGTTTCCGGGCTTTTAAAACTTGTGCATACAGATAGTACAGGCAAGCAGCGCATTGTTTCTTTTGCTATGGAAGACTGGTGGGAAAGTGATTATTACGCCTTTTATACTCAGACTAGGGCAACATTATCACTAGAATGCCTTGAAGATACCGAGGTCTTGTGTATAACGTTTGCAGATTACAAAAAGCTATGCGATGGTCTCCAAAAGATAGAACGTTTTTTTCTTGAGAAATCAAACTTTGGATTTATCGGGGCACAGCGGCGTATCATATCGTGGTTAACATCTAACTCTAAAGAGCGGTATGAGCAGCTCCTTAAACAATATCCCTCACTTATACAGCGCGTACCCAAAAGCGTTCTGGCTGCCTATCTGGGTGTTTCCCGCGAAACCCTTAGCCGGTTATCTCCCTAGTGTGACATACCTCACATGATAATCGTGAGATATGTCAAGAGTCAATTCCAGGTGTTATCAGCAAATTGCGGTGTAAATAATTTTGTACGCAATCATCATGAAAAAAGCAGCAAAACTGTTAGCATTAGCATTAATAACTAGTGCACCAGTACTCGCACAAACTCAAAGCACTCATCAAATGGAAAAAAGAATCACTAATCCCTGGCAATGGCAGGATCAGCGTAGTTATGTACAGGCTGTTGAAGTAAAAAACGTAGCAAGTACACTATACATTTCGGGGCAGACCGCTATAAGTGCCGATGGAATATCAAGTAACGAAGACATGAAATCCCAGTTAATTCAGGCTATACAGAACCTGGAAAAAGTAATCGGCGATGCTGGTTTTGAAAACAAAGGAATTGTCCGGTTAAATATCTATACCACTTCGACAGCAGAGCTCTGGCCTAACTTCCATATTTTGCAGGAATGGATAGCTAAGTACGGCATTAAGCAGGCAGTCACCTTATTAGAAGTAAAAAGCCTTTTCGAAACTTTAAAAGTTGAACTGGAAGCTACGGTTGTGAAATAACCTGAGGCAACTGTTTTGAAATAATCAGTCTCGTCATTAGGTTTTTCTAACCAGTTTTTCTTTTTTTTCTTTCTTTCTTTCTTTCTTCGCAACCCAATCCTTAACCTCCCTGTATGTACGAGGAAACGGTTAGAGAAAAAAAAAAAACGCTTGCTGGTTTTCTGACATTGTTCATTCTTCATGAACGCGGTCAGAAAACCAGCAAGCGTTTTTTTCTTTCCGATTACAAGAGCCCGAGGGAGTCTAGTTGAACAGGACTTCTTCTCCAGCTATAACCTCTATCTGTTTATCCGTATAAGTGAATCTTCCTGTGTGCGCCACAAAAACATCCTTCTGAACAAGCAGATCCTTATTCGCCAGTAATGATTTCAAACTTACACTACCGATCACATATTTGAAATCGTTCCTTGAAAATCTCTCTACAATATTCTCAATTTTCAATTTCTCGACCGTATACTCATGCGTATATCTCAAATAGATTTCAATATTTACATTATCAGTGTGGATCAACCCATTTTTCTGATGAACTTTTTTTTATACTCATATCTGTATCCATATCTCAACGCAGCGATATCAGATAATACAGCAGCACCAGTAGGGTGGCCGCCAGCGCCTTTTCCAAAGAAGAATTGTTTATCCGCAAAAGCAGCCTGAACAGTAACCCCATTGTACTCATTCTCTACATTAAACAAGAAATCATCAGACTTCACAAATTTAGGCAGTACGTAAGTTACTACCTGTTTCGTACTTATCTTACGCGCAGTAGGCACAAGTTTAATCTTATAATTCTTTTCTCTAGCATATTGAATATCCTGTTCCGACAGATTCTGGATACCAATATTCAAGATCTTGTCAGGATTAATAAACAACCCATAAGCATGAGCAGTAGCGATAGCCAGTTTAAACTTAGGATCATAACCACCAACATCCATGATCGGGTCAGTTTCTGCAAAACCAAGATCTTGTGCTTGTTTCAATGCCACATCATAAGGCATATTCTCATTGAATATTTTAGATAAAATATAGTTAGAAGAACCATTGAATATGCCACTTATTCCATGCAGAAGCTCATTATCATAATACTCCTCCAGGTTTCTGATGATTGGAATACTACCACATACTGCACCCTCATAAAGCAATGATGCACCATATGTAGCTTGTAATTCCACCAATTCTTCCAGATGATTCGCGATCATTTTCTTGTTAGCAGAAACTACATGTTTTCCACTAATCAATGCTTTTTTAGCAATAACAAATGCCGCATCCGCATCATCTATCAATTCAACGATTGTATTGATCTCAGGATTATTCAGAATCTCATCATGATCCGTGGTGAAAAGTCCAGCGTCCAGACTACGTTTTTTGTCAGGATTTTTAATCGCTATTTTAATGATTTCCAGGTTTAGATCCTGGCCACGGATGATGTCATGTAGTCCCTGTCCCACAACTCCAAAACCGAATATTCCAATTTTAAGTTTCTTACTCATTTATGCTGTTTTATGCAGTTTAACAATTTTTTTATTTACACTTCCTTTAGAAAGTTGCCTATTATATTAGTAAGTATATCTGTTTCAATTAAAAAGCCATCATGGCCATAAGCCGAATTGATGCTGTGGAATTCTGCTCCGGGAATATGCTTCCCTAAGAACTCCTGTTCCACTAAAGGAAATAGGAAATCATTTTCAATTCCGATAACCAGTGTATTAGATTTAATCGAATTTAAAGCATCAACAACACTTTTCCTTCCTCTGCCCACATTGTGGCTGTCCATTGCTTTGCTTAAATACCAATAGCTATAGGCATTGTATCTTTTGCAAAGTTTTTCTCCCTGGTAATTCTGGTAAGAAGAAGCGCGGAAGCCATCCGTTTTATCATTTACACTTTCCAGTTGAGTGGCACCATAAGCCTCATAAGTACGGTAAGAAAGCAATGCGATACTTCTTGCCACTTTTAACCCTTTAATTCCGCCATCAGGTTTTTGCGCATAAAAACTTCTGTCAGCAGTAATCGCAAGGCGTTGACTCTCATTAAAAGCAAGCAATTCCCCATGGGGAGTGAAAAGCATTAGTAGCTACCAGGATCAGGTTTTCGATTTTGCTTCCATCAATAATAGCCCATTCAGAAGCTTGCTGGCCGCCTAATGATCCTCCAATCAGTACTTTTATCTTTTGAATTTCCAGATGTTCGGCAAGAAGCTGATGTCCGTGAACCATGTCTCTGATGGTAAACTCAGGGAAAGACAAGTAATACGGATTTCCTGTTACCGGATTAATGCTCAGTGGATTGGTACTGCCATAATGAGAACCAATAACAGTTGCACAGATAATGAAATGATCTTCGGGGTTAAATAAGTTTTTTTCTCCAAATAAACCCTTCCACCAATCTAATACGTCCGCATTTGCAGTTAAAGCATGGCATGCCCAGATGACATTATCTTTATTGGCATTTAGCTTTCCAAAAGTCTGATAGCTAATTTGTAACCCACGCAATTTCTTTCCGTTTTCCAGTTTAAATTGCTTTGGGTGGTTATATATGTGTGTTGTTGATGACATTCTTTTTTCTAGCTGTTTTTATTCTTAAAGCGATTTTCCGGATGATAATTTTTCAAAAGCCTGTTCAAAGTCTGCTTTAATATCGTCGATATGTTCAATTCCTACAGATACTCTTAATAATTGCGGAGTGATACCGGCAGCAGCCTGTTCTTCTTCACTTAATTGCTGATGCGTAGTTGCTGAAGGTTGTATAATTAATGTTTTTGCGTCACCTACATTGGCAAGGTGACTAACCAGCTGAAGTTCGTTTACAAATTGAACGGCTTGTTCTTTACCCCCGTGTAACTCAAATGAAAGCACAGCGCCAAATCCATTTTTAAGATATTTCTTTGCATTTTGATGATAAGGGCTGCTTTCAAGACCAGGATAAAAAACCTTTTTGACTGCCTCATGATTTTCAAGCCATGTAGCCAGCGCAAGCGTGTTGTCAACGTGTCTTTGTACACGTAATGATAAAGTTTCCAATCCCTGGATAAGCAGGAAGGAGTTGAAAGGAGAGATGGCAGGGCCGAAATCTCTTAACCCTTCTACTCTGGCGCGGATAATAAACTGGATATTTCCAAAATCACTGCCAATACCAAATACATCATTAAAGACAAGGCCATGGTAACCTTCAGAAGGGGAGGTGAACTGTTTGAATTTACCATTTCCCCAGTTATAGTTTCCGCCATCAATAATTACTCCGCCAATACTTGTTCCATGTCCGCCGATCCATTTAGTTGCAGATTGAACCACTATATGTGCGCCATGCTCAAGAGGTTTGAATAAATAACCTGCTGCACCGAAAGTATTGTCAACGATTAATGGCAGATCATATTTTTGTGCGATTAAAGACAGTTTTTCAAAATCGGGGATACTGAATGATGGATTTCCAATGCTCTCCAGGTAAATCGCTTTGGTGTTTTTGTCTATTTTGGCTTCAAAGTCTTGTGTGTCATCGCTTTCGGCAAATCTTACTTCTATTCCTAAACGTTTGAAAGCAACTTTAAAAACTGGTTATAGCTACCACCATACAGATGAGGAGAAGAAACAAAGTTGTCACCTGCTTCCAGTATATTATTTAATGCGATAAATTGAGCAGCCTGTCCCGAAGCAACCGCTAAACCAGCAACACCACCTTCCAGTGCAGCTACACGTTTCTCGAAAACGTCGGTTGTGGGGTTCATTAAACGGGTATAAATATTGCCAAATTCTTTTAGAGCGAACAGGTTTGCGCCATGTTCTGCACTTTTAAATCCGTAAGAAGTAGTTTGGTAAATTGGTACGGCTCTTGAACCAGTTGTTGGGTCAATTTCCTGACCTGCATGAAGTTGTAATGTTTCGAATCTATAATTTGCTGACATGATTTCGCTGATTTAAAGATGATAAATGGACTTTATAGACAGATACGGGGTTTTATGCTATTGCAAAATCCGTATAAGGGATTGCATACCTCTGAAAAAAGGCCTTCCGGTTGAAATAAAACTAATTTTACGTGGAAGATTGTTGTTGTTAGCCGATGCAACAACACATACATGCAATAATTTGCAGGTGTTTAATCGTGTAAGAAACAGGTTCGCCTGATTGTGATGGTTGGTGATTTGTTTTCATTTTGTCTTAATTTATCTTTCCAGAAAACACTATGTTAACTGGTCAGGAATTGGCACCTTCTCCATTTGGGAGGGTTGCCAGTGGGTCACGGAGCCTGTCTCTCGCCACTTCTTTATAAATCAAACCCAGATTGTGGGTTGACTTGAATAGCTTTCACTATATAATTACAAATGTAGAGCTTTTGTCTCTAATCTCAAAATAATATTCTGAAAAATAATTAAGATTCTGTTTGTAAGTAACTTAAAATGAATATTGTACCCTGTTAAAATGTGGTTTAGCATGTTTTTTTAGGCTAAAGCCTGCTCCAGATCAGCAATAAGGTCATCAATATGTTCTAGTCCAACAGATATCCGAATTAAATTCTGTGGGGTTTTAGTGTCCGGGCCTTCTACCGAAGCGCGGTGTTCAATTAAACTCTCTACACCACCAAGGCTCGTTGCCTGGGCAAATAGTTTGACCTTATTGACTACTTTTCTCGCATCCCCCCTGACCAATACAGATAACATACCGGAAAATCCACCCATTTGTTTTTTTGCGATTTCATGCTGAGGATGAGAAGGGAGTCCGGGGTAAAATACAGCCTCTACTTTTGAGTGTGCAGATAAATATTTTGCAAGTGCCATACCATTTGCTGCATGTCCCCGCATTCTGTATGGTAAGGTCTTGATACTTCTTAATAACAGGAAGCAATCAAAAGGAGAGGGTACCGCGCCGCCAGTTTGCTGAATATTTCTGATTCTTTCCCATAATTCATCCTGAACAGCAGTGACTAAAATACCACCCAGCACATCACTGTGGCCGCCAATATATTTAGTAGAAGAATGCATGACAAGATCTGCGCCATGCAGAATAGGATTTTGGAAACAAGGAGAAGCGAAAGTACTGTCACAGGCAAAGGTTAATTGATGCTTTTTAGCTATTTCAGAAACAGCAGATAAATCTGTAACCTTTAATAATGGATTAGAAGGTGTTTCAACCCATATCATTACTGTGTTGCTTTTGATATGTTTTTCTATTTCACTGACCACAGTAAGATCAATAAAATCTATGCTCAGTATTCCCTCAAAAATTGACTGCAATTGTTTTTTGAAACCCCAGTACATATCATCAGGTGCAATAATATGGCTACCCGGAGGTAAGGCCTGAAAAACAGTCATTCCGGCTGTATTTCCAGAAGAAAAAGCACATGCATCTGCACCTTTTTCCAGATCAGCCATTACTTTTTCCAGTGCAGAACGGTTAGGGTTGCTGACACGGCTATACATATGTCCGCCAGGGTAGCTACCATTTTCATCCCTGAAAAATGTAGTTGAGAGGCTAATTGGCGGGGTTACATCCCCTGTGGCACTGTGGGTTAGATTTCCGGCATGTATAGCAATCGTTTCTGTCTGCATAGAATTTAGGTTTTTGGCGTTTTTTGGCAGGATTTATGTAAGCTGTTTTCGAAAATACAAGATATGAAAAGAATATTAGTTATAGCGGCCATTTTATGTAGTTCATTGATGGTTTTACAAGGCTGTTCACCTAAGGGTGGTGCAGGTGCTACCTTGAAAAGAGGAAATGTGTCTGGAAATTGGGTGTTAAACGACATTACATTTGATGGTGTACCAGCTATGAATGTAAAATCTCTTTTTAACGAAGCTTCTTACAAATGTTTTATTGGTAGTACATGGAAATTAACCAATAGCGGAAATGGATCATACCTGCTTCCGGGAACTGCTGATTGTCCAACAAAAACACAAAGCATTTTTTGGTCAGTGAGTACAGCAGATCAAACTTTCCAATTCAAAAAACTGTATGAAGGAGATAAAGCTAAGAATGTAACTGAAGGTTACAGACTGATTTTATCGCAGGCTACAGGAGATAATCTGGTATTAAAATCACCTGTTGATTATGGAAAAAATCCAGCTTATATTATATTGAACTTTACAAAAGCGATGAAATAAGACTTTACATCAAACAAACACCAGCTGAGCTGCCTCTCCCAAACAAGAGGCAGCTTTTTTATGATGTATAATCAAGTTCTGCAGCTTGTTTTTAATTTTTATCTTTGCAGCTGAAATAGATGTTATGATAGAATACGTGTCGCTGGTTGATAAGGAGGATAATGAAATAGGTATTATGGAGAAACTGAGTGCACATCAGCTGGGCTTACTTCATCGTGCAATTTCTGTCTTTATTTTCAATGATAAAAATGAATTCCTGCTACAAAAACGCGCGACCGGAAAATATCATACTCCTTCGTTATGGACTAATACCTGCTGTTCTCATCCCAGGCCAGCGGAAGTGCTGATCGATGCTGCACACCGAAGGTTAAAGGAGGAAATGAATATTGCCTGTGATTTATCACATCAGTTTAGTTTTATTTATAAAGCTGAATTTGAGAATGGATTAACAGAACATGAATTGGATCATTTTTTTTTTTTTGGTACAACAAATCAGTCTCCTGTACCTAATCCGGAAGAAGTAGCTGACTGGAAATATCTCTGCCTGGATGCTATTGAAGAAGATGTTGCTTTGCAGCCCGATCAATACACGGCATGGTTTAAGTTGATGTTGCCGAAAATCAAAGACATTCTGAACAAATAAACTGGTCTTAAGTACCTCTGATAAATAACCCTGATATTTAGCTTTGACACAAAACTGACAGCCTTAAATTATTGTTACGCCTTGTTATGTTGATTTTATCTTACTTTTGACCTATAAATCAATCAAAGATGGATACGACTGCAAAGCTTACTTTTATACTGGACAATGCTGATTTATCTCAGGAACTGAGAGGGATAGCATTAAAAGTTCAGCAAAAAGAAAGGATCACTTTCGATGAAGGTGTTTACTTATATGAACATGCCGAACTGGGTTTTTTGGGCGTTTTGGCAAATTATATCAGAGAACAGAAGCACGGAGACAAGACTTACTTCAACCGGAATTTTCATATCGAACCCACTAATGTTTGCATATATACCTGCAATTTCTGTTCTTATTCCCGTCTGATTAAAAATAAAGAAGACGGTTGGGAAATGAGTGTTGACGGGATGATGGATATCCTGAAAAAAAAAATATGATGATGAACCGGTAACGGAAGTTCACGTCACAGGAGGGGTAGTACCTAAACAAAATCTTGAATTCTATGCTGAGTTCTTTAAAAGAGTAAAAGCACACCGCCCTAGGTTACACATCAAAGCATTAACACCAGTTGAATGTTATTATATCTTCAAAAAGGCTAAATTAAGTCATTATGATGGATTGAAATATTTTAAGGAAGCCGGACTGGATTCTATGCCAGGTGGTGGAGCAGAAATTTTTCATCCGGAAGTAAGAGAGAAAATAGCGAATGATAAATGTACTGCTGAACAATGGCTTGATATTCATGAGCAGGCACATAAACTAGGCTTAAAAACAAATGCTACCATGTTATATGGTCACATTGAAGAATTTAAGCACAGGGTAGACCATATGGAGCGTTTACGTCAGTTACAAGATAAAACAAACGGTTTCCAGGCATTTATTCCACTTAAATTCAGAAATCAGAATAACCAGATGGAACATGTTCCGGAAGTTTCTGTGATTGAAGATTTAAGAAATTATGCCGTAGCCCGTATTTACCTTGATAATTTTGATCATATCAAAGCCTACTGGGCAATGATCAGCCGTCAGACAGCACAGCTTTCTTTAAACTTTGGAGTTGATGATATTGATGGTACGCTCGACGATACGACGAAAATCTACTCTATGGCAGGTGCTGAAGAGCAAACGCCAGGAATGAGTACCCGCGAGCTTGCGAACCTGATTAAACAGGTTAACCGTCAGCCAATAGAAAGAGATACTTTTTATAATGTAGTGACAGATTACACAGATTTTGTTTTTGAAGAAGAGGCTAAACCTCAGTATTATAAGCTCCCGGTTATTAATTAATTAATGGATAAGGAAATATATATCATTCGTCATGGCGAGACGGATTTGAATAAACAAGGAATTATACAGGGCAGAGGGATAGACAGTGATCTTAACGATACTGGAAGAGCTCAGGGCGCTGCTTTTTATCAATTATATAAAGACATCCCTTTTGAAAAGGTTTATACCTCAGTTCTCAAAAGGACACAACAAACTGTTCAGCAGTTTATTGACGCAGGAATTCCCTGGGAAAAACATACAGAGCTTGATGAACTGGCCTGGGGCGAATTTGAAGGTCAGCATACCAGCGAACTGGTTATTGGTGCTTTTAAAGATATCACAGAGAAGTGGCAGTCGGGTGATTATGATGCGCATTTTGCAGGTGGCGAAAGTCCGGCAGATGTAGCTGTCAGATTAAACGGAATTGTTGAAGTTATTAAAAGCAGGACTGCTGAAAAATTGATACTGATCTGTATGCATGGACGTTCATTACGTTTATTAATGTGTTTGCTGACTAATAATAAACCATTATCAGCCATGTATGATTTTCCTCATCAGAATACTGGTCTTTACAGACTTAATCTGACAGGTGATACTTTCACAATTATCGCCCAAAACAATACCGACCATTTAAACGCATAACATTGAATAAGATCAGAATTTCTGCTGTTGCCTATACCAATACCAAGCCTTTTATTTACGGGATCAATCATTCCGGATTAATCAATCAAATAGATTTAAGTTTAGATATCCCTTCGGATTGCGCCGCCAAATTAATTGACGGTACAGTAGATGTAGGTTTAATCCCGGTAGCGGCAATTCCGCATGTACCGAATGCAAACATTATCTCTGATTATTGCATTGGTTCGGTAGGTGCTGTAAATTCAGTATTCATTTTCAGCAATGTCCCTGTAAACGAAATTAAGACCTTACGTTTAGACAGTCATTCGAGAACATCGAATAATTTAGCACGCGTATTGTTAAAGTTTCATTTTAAACAAGAGGTAATTTGTACGACTGATTTGAATGCAATTACCGACGCAATAGTTTTAATTGGCGACAGGACGTTTGGCAAAAAAGATGATTATGCCTTTGCTTATGACATGGGAGAGGAGTGGATGAATTTCACCGGGCTTCCTTTTGTATATGCAGCATGGGTAGCTAATAAAGTTATTCCTGAAGAGTTTATAAATGAGTTCAATGTGGCTTTGAAAACTGGTTTAGCAGCGCGAAAAGAATTGCTCAAAACCCTTCCGGTGAACCCGATTTTTGATCTGGACGATTACCTGATGCACAAGCTGGATTTTGAACTTACAGCTCAGAAAAGAGAGGCTCTATCCCTGTTTTTATCCTATATAGAACAGTTGTAGGTGAAAAATGTTGTAATTCTTACGCCTTATTTTTTCAAAAAAAAACCTAAAGCTAATCCTTAGATAGTATATTTACATTTTTGTAACGTAACATATATTTTGGCTAAAGATAAGACGAAAGAAACACCATTAATGCAGCAGCACAGTGCGATCAAGGCAAAGTATCCTGATGCATTATTATTGTTTAGGGTTGGGGATTTTTATGAGACTTTTGGCGAGGATGCCATTAAAACCTCTCAGATACTTGGTATAGTACTGACCAGGAGGGCGAATGGTGCAGCAGCATATATAGAGCTGGCAGGTTTTCCTCATCATTCATTGGATACCTACCTCTCAAAATTAGTCCGTGCAGGGCAGCGTGTTGCAATTTGCGATCAGCTGGAAGATCCTAAAACGACTAAAACTATTGTTAAACGCGGGGTGACCGAACTGGTTACACCCGGAGTGGCTTATAATGATAATATTATCAGCCAGAAATCTAATAACTACTTAGGGGCTGTATACTTTGATAAGGCTATGATAGGTGTATCATTTGTGGATATATCCACAGGTGAATTCCATGTAGCACAAGGTAATGCGGAATATATAGACAAACTTCTTCAGGGCTTTAAACCTACAGAAGTTATCTTCCAAAAGAGTAAACGTCAGGAATTCTTTGAATTGTTTGGAGATAAGTTCTATACTTTTCCAATGGACGACTGGGCTTTTACGAGCGACTATGCCAATGAAATCTTAAATAAACATTTTGAAGTTACTTCTTTAAAGGGGTTTGGTGTAGATAAAATCCAGACCGGGATAGTTGCTGCGGGTATCGTTCTGCATTATTTAAATGAAACAGAACACAAGAATTTAAAACACATTACTGCGATCTCCCGTTTGGAAGAAGACACCTATATGTGGCTCGACCGTTTTACTGTCCGTAACCTGGAACTGGTGAGTTCGGCGAATGAAAATGCCATGACGCTTTTTAATGTGCTGGATCAGACTTCCACTCCAATGGGGGCCAGAATGCTTCATAAATGGATTGTCATGCCTTTAAAGGAACTGAAACCTATACAGGAACGTTTAGGGACAGTTGAATTTATGGTGGCCCACGAAGGGATGATTGAAGAGTTTTTAACACATGTAAAACTTATCGGCGATCTGGAAAGGCTGATTTCTAAAGTAGGTTTGCAAAAATGTGGTCCAAGAGAATTGAGTCAGCTTAAAAAAGCACTATATCATATTGAAGAAATAAAGGAAACAGCTTTAACAGCTGAAAATCCATATTTAACAAAGCTGGCAGAGCAGCTTGATCCTTGTTTAAGTATACGTGAAACCTTAGAGAAGCAGCTTCAGCAAGATCCTCCTGCATTATTAATTAAAGGGAATGTAATTGCCGACGGTATTGACGAAGAACTGGACAGGCTCCGTAAAATTTCATCAGGCGGTAAGGACTTTTTGGTGGAAATTCAAAAACGTGAGGCCGCAAAGACCGGAATTCCATCTCTGAAAATATCTTTTAATAATGTTTTCGGATACTATCTGGAAGTAACACATACCCACAAGGATAAAGTACCTGCCGAATGGAGTCGTAAACAAACGCTTGTTAATGCAGAAAGGTATATTACTCCTGAACTTAAAGAATACGAAGAACAGATCTTAGGTGCTGCTGAAGATAAAATTCAGCTGATTGAGGTACGTCTTTATGAGGCATTGATCCAGCAGGTAGCTGCTTATATCAGACCAATCCAATTGAATGCCTTTTTGGTTGCCCAGCTTGATGTGCTTTTGTGTTTCGCGCAATTAGCCCTTAAAAATCATTATGTTAAACCTTTAATGAATGCTACAAAAGTATTGGATATTAAAGGTGGAAGACATCCTGTAATTGAAAAACGTTTACCAGTAGGGGAAGAGTATATTACCAATGATGTTTACCTCGATAACGATACACAGCAGCTGATCATTATTACCGGACCCAATATGTCGGGTAAATCGGCAATTCTAAGACAGACTGGTATTATTGTTTTAATGGCGCAAATGGGCTGTTTTGTTCCTGCTAAAGCTGCACATATTGGCTTGGTGGACAAGATCTTTACCCGTGTAGGGGCTTCTGACAATCTTTCTTCCGGAGAAAGTACATTCATGGTAGAAATGAATGAAACAGCGCGTATCCTGAATAATATATCCGATAGAAGCTTGATCCTTCTGGATGAAATTGGTAGAGGTACGAGTACTTATGATGGTATTTCTATTGCATGGGCAATTGCAGAATTTTTGCACACGCATCCTTCAGCAAGGCCTAAAACATTATTCGCCACACATTACCACGAGTTGAATGAACTGGCCGGAACAATGAACCGGATCAGGAATTTCAATGTTTCTGTTAAAGAAGTGGGCAACAAAATTATATTCCTGCGTAAACTGGTGCCCGGTGGCAGCGAGCATAGTTTTGGTATACATGTGGCTAAAATAGCTGGTATGCCACCAAAACTGATTAACAGGGCTAATGAAATCCTTAAAAAGCTGGAAATAGACAGAACAGAAGGCCAGAGTATTAAGGACAGTTTCAAGAAGGTTCAGAATCAGGCTTATCAATTGCATATGTTTGCTGTGGATGACCCGGTTCTGGTGCAGATCAGGGATATGCTGAATAACCTTGATGTCAATGTACTGACTCCTGTAGAAGCTCTATTGAAACTCGATGAGATACAGAGACTAATTAAAAACTAAAAACAGAAATATGATTTTACGCAGTGTACGCGCCTCTCATCTGATCATAGTGTTGGCCGCAATGGCTTTCTTTTCTTCCTGTGGAAGCAGAAAACATGCAGCATATAAAGATACTAGAGGAGCGAAGGCTGCAGAAGTTCTGTCAGAAGTGCAAAATAAATCGCTGTACCGGTTCATTACTGACTGGACAGGGGTTAGATACAGATTGGGAGGACTGGATAAAAGAGGGATAGATTGTTCAGGATTTGCCTTACTTTTGAATAAGGAGATTTATGGAGTAAACTTACCGAGAAGATCCAGAGACCAGGCTGAAGTGATTAAACAGAAAAACATTTCGCAGCTTAAAGAGGGAGATTTAATCTTTTTCTCTTTCGGGGGCAATGGAATTGATCATGTGGGCGTTTATCTTAATCATGGTTACTTTGTTCATGCCTCATACACGTGGTGTGATCGTAGATGATTTGAACCTCCCTGCTTATCAGCGTGTACTGATCAAAG
Source organism: Pedobacter sp. NJ-S-72 (assembly GCF_053890575.1). Taxonomy (NCBI): domain Bacteria; kingdom Pseudomonadati; phylum Bacteroidota; class Sphingobacteriia; order Sphingobacteriales; family Sphingobacteriaceae; genus Pedobacter; species Pedobacter sp. NJ-S-72. The sequence continues at coordinate 948,729 of NZ_CM132681.1, forward strand.
CAGGGCCTGTAAAAGATTAAAATTGATATAAAAAATATAGATGGAAGCCACAAAACACGAAATATCATTTTGGACTAAGTATAAGAAATTCGCTACTACCGAAATATTAATGTATCTTATTATGATAATTGGTATAGGTTTAGGAATTGTTTTCCTGAGTTAAAATGAAATTTACGCTGCCAAAGAAGTAAATTACGTGAAATTGCATTACCCTCTGACCCATTAAAAAACTAATAAAATAGATGAAATTAAATCTAATCCGTCCTCTTGCTTTTTTTGATCTGGAAACTACCGGAGTTAACGTAGGTTCTGATCGTATCGTTGAAATTGCAATTTTAAAAGCTATGCCAGATGGATCTGAGCTGGTAAAAACATTACGCATTCATCCAGAAATGCCAATCCCGTTGCAATCTTCATTGATTCACGGAATTTATGATGAGCATATTGCTGATGCCCCTAAATTTAGAGAAGTAGCTGCGGAAATTGCCGGATTTATTGGTGATGCTGACCTTGCAGGTTATAATTCAAACCGCTTCGATATTCCTGTATTATTGGAAGAATTTCTAAGAGTTGGTGTAGATTTTGACATGACCGGCAGAAAGTTTGTTGATGTACAAAATGTATTCCACCAAATGGAGCAACGTACTTTGCGTGCTGCTTATAAATTCTACTGTGATAAAGATATTATCAATGCACACTCTGCAGAAGCAGATATTAAAGCTACTTATCATGTATTATTAGCACAGCTGGATCGTTATGAAAATGTAGATTTTGAAGATAAACAAGGTAATATCTCTCAGCCAGTTAAAAATGATGTAGACTCGCTTCATGCTTTTACAAACATGAACAAACCTGTTGATTTTGCAGGAAGAATGGTCTTCAACGAAAATGATGAAGAGGTGTTTAATTTCGGAAAACATAAAAACAAGACAGTAGAAATGTATTTGACACTGAGCCTAGTTATTATGCCTGGATGAAACAAGGTGATTTCCCATTATATACAAAGAAAAAACTAGAAGAAATCTGGACACGCTGGAACAAGAAAAAGGAATTAAGCAGAGCTGCTAAAATGCCTTCAGCACCAAGACCAGCGGAACAGGCTAATCCTGTAAAACCTAAGCCTGTAGCAGCACAGCCAAGGCCACAACAAACCGGAGGGCAAGTAAGACAGCCTGCTCCACAGCCTAAAAAAGAGAAACCAGCGGTGAATGTCACGCCTGATATGCTCGAACAATTAAAAATGAAATTCGGAAAATAAACAAATGAAAACCTGCATTATTGTCTGTAATGCAGGTTTTTTACATAAATTCAGCAAATGAAGAAAATAACAATGCTCAGCTTATTTAGTATGATAGGACTGAGCGTTTTTGCACAACAGAGTTTGCCGGTTCCTCCGGAATTTCAGCAGGCCTATACAAAAGGGACAAGAGCCGTGAATGGCAGGCCAGGTTTGAAGTACTGGCAAAATACTGCTGATTATGATCTTAAAGTAGATTTTGATCCGGTATCAGGATTGTTAAAAGGTACTGTCGATGTAATTTATAAGAACCAGAGTCCTGATACGTTGAAGGAAGTTTGGTTTAAGCTATATCCAAATTTGTATAAAGACGGGAGCCCCCGTGCATCTAAGGTTGCTGATAAAGATTTGGGCGAAGGTGTAAAGATTGGTTCATTATCAATTAATGATAAATCGGTTTCGGCTGCTGCGCTGAATATTGACGGAACAAATATGCACACTTCAATTGCTGCATTGGCTCCTGGTAAAAGTATCAAAGTTAAGATTGCCTACGAGTATACACTCAACAAAGGTTCACATAACAGAACTGGTATGGTGGATGAAGGTTCTTATTTTGTTGCTTATTTCTTTCCCCGGATCACTGTTTATGATGATATAGATGGCTGGAACAAGTATCCTTACCTGGGAGACGCCGAATTTTATAACGATTTCTGTACTTTCAAAGCCGCTGTAACGGTTCCTAAAGATTATGTAATCTGGGCAACCGGAGATCTGATGAACGCTAAAAACGTGCTGCAAAAGAAAATCGCTGACAGAATTACGTTAGCTGAACAGGTGGATAGTGTGGTTAACGTAATTAATGATAACGATCTTGCTACGCATACAGTTACTAAAAATCAGGATTTTAACACGTGGAAATTTGAAGCGAAGAATGTGACTGATTTTGTATTTGCTACAAGTAATCACTATTTATGGAAATCCAGCAGTTTGGTAGTTGATCCAAAAACCAGGAGAAGAACCCGTGTAGATGCTGCATTTAATCCAATTCACAAGGATTATTATGAAGTGATAGATTTTGCCCGTAAATCTGTGGAGGCCATGAGTTATAAATTCCCTAAATGGCCATATCCTTATGCGCATGAGACTGTTTTTGATGGTCTTGACCAGATGGAATATCCTATGATGGTCAATGATAATCCTGTTGATAAACGTGAAAATGCGATTACCTTAACTATCCATGAAATTTTTCATACCATGTTTCCTTTTTACATGGGAATCAATGAGACTAAATATGGCTGGATGGATGAGGGATGGGCAACTATAGGGGAGTGGTTAAATTCTCCACTGATCGATTCTACGATGGTTGACTTATATGGTATACAGCCTACAGGATTCAGTTCTGGTACAAAAGATGATACACCTGTTATGACACTTACCCCGGATTTAAAAGGGGCGGGCTCTTTTACAAATTCTTATCCTAAACCTGCTTTAGGTTATTTATTTGTTAAGGATTATTTAGGTGATGAGTTGTTTACCAAAGCATTACATCATTATATTGAGGCTTGGAATGGTAAACATCCTATGCCATTTGACTTCTTCTATAGTATGAATGAAGGAGCTGGGAAGAACATGGATTGGTTCTGGAAACGCTGGTTCTTTGACGAGGGTGAAATTGATCTGGGAATTGTTGCTGCTGCTGATAAACTGATGATGGTTATACTTTTAAAGTAGAAAACAAAAGTCTTAAGCCTTTGCCGGTTGATCTGACATTAACTTATGATGATAATTCTACTGAAAAACTGCATTGGAGCATAGGTGTGTGGGAAAAACCAGTACAGGAGATCTCTATTCCTTTTAAAACGAATAAAAAAATAAAGAAAATCGTGATTGGAAGTACTTATGTACCGGACAAAAACGATTACAATAACATTTTGTCAGTTAAATAAGCTCACCAGAGCGCTGCCAATTATTAACTTTCATCAGGAATCTGCCTGATGAAATCAATATTGCGGGTTAAGCCTTTAAACTTAGTCCGCTTTACTGCCGAATTTTTAAAGATCTGCTTAAATACATCTTCGGTGATATCCAGCCAGTCTTCACGCTTCATCCCCAGTAGATTCTCATTTGGTTTAAATTGTGGTTCTGTATGGGGAACAGAAAATCTGTTCCAGGGACATACATCCTGACAAATATCACAGCCAAACATCCAGTTATCCATTTTATCATCAAAGCTTTTAGGAATTTCTTCTCTTAACTCAATAGTAAGATAGGAGATGCACTTAGTGGCGTCAATAATGAAAGGGGACAGGATCGCATCAGTTGGACAGGCATCAATACATTTGGTACAGGTTCCACAGTGATCAGTGGCAAAGGGTTCATCATATATAAGATCAAGGTCTATGATCAGTTCTGCTAAAAAGAAGAATGATCCGCTTTTTTTTTTACTGATAATATTGCTGTTTTTACCAATCCAGCCTATACCTGCACGTTTCGCCCATGCACGGTCAAGTACGGGAGCAGAATCAACAAAGGCTCTGCCGCTTACCTCGCCTATATTTTCTTCGATGAAATTGAGCAATAAGAAGAGTTTGTCTTTAATGACAGTGTGATAGTCGGCTCCGTAAGCGTATTTGGAGATTTTTGGTGCATCAGGATCACTTTGATGTTCTTCGGGAAAGTAATTGAGTGTAAGGGAAATAACTGATTTTGCATCATCAACAAGAAGTGTCGGATTCAGTCTTTTGTCAAAATGGTTTTCCATATAACTCATTTGACCATGACGGTTATCTTTTAACCACTTTTCAAGTCTGGGTGCTTCTTCTTCTAAAAAGCCTGCCTTGGCTATACCACATTGCATGAAGCCTAGTCTTAAGGCTTCATCTTTGATCAGCTGGCTGTATTTAGAAGGGTTGTTGTACATTTCTGAGTCAAAGGTAAGTATCTGTATCCTCAAATAAAACCAATAAGTTTGTGATATATCAGACATCTGTAAGGCATCTATGTTGGGAGGGGGTTGGAAGGGCGAATCGCCCTTCCAACCCCCTCCCAACATAGATCACTCATAGAGCTTAACTGTTACCAGTTTTTACCCGATGTAATTCAGGTACTGATTTTACTTGATGCTATTTAAACTTTTTGTTGATTGTGTTGTTCTCTAGGTAAACATAACTTGTTGTTCAGCACCTGGTCAATGGTGAAATTTATTCTTTAAGACTAAAACTAAACTGTTAATTATGGAAAATGAAGAACCTCATTTTGAGGAAAATCCCGAAAATAAACCCAGAGAGATAGAAACTGATTACCCGAAACATAAGGAAGATCCGGGGCCATCACCGCAAGCGGTAAATGAATTTGATGATAAAGGAGCAGGGCCGGTAATTAAATGGGGGGTACCCATTATTATAGTACTCCTGCTCATCTATTGGTTATTTTTACGTAAGTAATCGCTGGATTACTTACGTAAAAAAATATTAGTTTATGAACAGAATAACTATTTAAGTAAACGAACCTCGTAAAGGTCTGTACGGCGGTCTTTTAGTATTTTTACAGTACCGAAATGGTGTAATTCATCCAGTAAATGCAGGTCAACATCTACAACAAGCATCATTTCTGTGTTTGGAGTAGTTTCAGCTTTTACTGCATTGGTGGGAAAGGCAAAATCTGAAGGGGTAAATACAGCCGACTGTGCGAATTGTATATCCATATTATTCACTTTTGGTAAGTTACCTACACAACCAGCAATAGCTACGTAACATTCGTTTTCTATGGCTCTGGCCTGTGCACATCTTCTAACCCTGGTATAACCATTTTGAGTATCTGTAAGGAATGGAACAAACAGGATTTGCATTCCCTGGTCAGCATAAATACGGCTTAGTTCGGGGAATTCAACGTCATAACAGATCAGGATTCCAATTTTACCGCAATCGGTATCGAAAACCTGTATTTTGTCACCACCTACCATACCGTAATATTTCAATTCGTTAGGGGTGATATGAATTTTTCTGTACTCTTCTGTTTTTCCGCTTCTGTGACACAAATAGGTTGCGTTGTAAAGTTTATTGTTTTCCAGAATCGGCATACTGCCGGAGATTACGTTTACGTTGTAAGATACAGCGTAGCTTTGGATCTTTTCTACAATTTCGGGGGTTAGTTCTGCGAGCTTGCGCATCGCCTCCATTTCTGGTAAATGATTGTAAGGTTGTAAAAGCGGGGTATTGAAAAGTTCAGGGAACATGATGAAATCGGACTTATAACCGCTCACAGCGTCTACAAAAAACTCCACTTGTTCATAAAAAGCATCCATATCCGGGAAAAGACGCATTTGCCATTGTACGAGTCCTATTCGAATTGTTTTTGCTGAACGGGCCGAAGCATCAACGCCCTGATAATAGATATTATTCCATTCAATCAGTGTGGCAAACTCTTTAGACTCATGGTCTCCGGGAAGATAGTTTTTTAAGACTTTTCTGACGTGGAAATCATTTGATATCTGGAAAGTAAGGGTAGGATCATAGATCTCTTTTGCTTTAACCTTGTCTATATATTGTCTCGGGCTCAGCTTGTCAGCATGTTCGTGATAGCCTGGAATACGGCCGCCGGCGATAATACTTTTTAGATTCAGGCTTTCACAAAGCTCTTTTCTTGCTTCATATAATCTGCGGCCTAATCTTAAGCCTCTGTATTCAGGAGAAACAAAGATCTCAATCCCATATAAAGTATCACCATTAGGGTCATGGGTAGAGAAAGTATAACCACCCGTAATCATTTGATAGGTATGTTTATCACCATACTCATCATAATTTACGATTAAGGCAAGTGAACAGGCCACTACTTTATCGTCTACAGCAATACAGAGCTGGCCTTCGGGAAATAGTTTGAGTAATTTAGCGATGGTCTGTTTACTCCAGATCTGGCCACCAAGGGTATCATATGCCTGCTCCATTGACTCCTTCAGGTCGTCATAATCTTCCAGAGTCAGTTTTCTTGTTTCAATATTCATGTGCGTTATTTTAAAGCCAATTATTGCTTATAAATGGTCAATGAAGACATTTATAAGCAATAAAGAAATGAAGGGTCTAATTTACCTGTTCATATACATAAATGGTGCCTTAAAAGCACATTTCTTAAAATAATTTGCCTGACTGTGCCTGGTATTGTCTTTTAAGATGTTTGTAAGCAGCTTCAGTCACTTCTCTTCCGCGTGAGGTACGCGCATCATATAACCTTCCTGAATCAGGAAAGGCTCATATACTTCTTCAATGGTTCCTTCATCTTCACCAACAGCGGTTGCAATGGTTTTCAGACCAACCGGGCCACCTTTAAACTTATCAATGATTGTAAGCAGGATTTTATTATCCATTTCATCCAGTCCATGTTCATCGACATTTAAAGCTGTTAGCGCATATTTTGCGATAGTCGTATCGATGGTCCCATTTCCTTTGATTTGTGCAAAATCCCTTGTTCTTCTCAGTAGGGCATTAGCAATCCTTGGTGTACCACGGCTGCGGCGTGCGATTTCATAAGCACCTTCTTCCGTGATCGGTGTTTTAAGGATTTCTGATGAACGCAGCACGATAGTTGTCAGCAGTTTTGCATCATAATAAGCCAGTCTGGAGTTAATACCAAACCTAGCGCGAAGCGGAGCTGTTAACAGACCAGAACGTGTAGTAGCGCCAACCAGCGTAAAGGGATTTAGTGTAATCTGAACAGAACGGGCATTAGGCCCGCTCTCCAGCATTATATCAATTTTAAAATCCTCCATAGCAGAATACAAATATTCTTCAACCAGAGGGCTTAAACGGTGTATTTCGTCAATAAAAAGTATATCTCCGGTTTCCAGGTTAGTCAAAAGGCCGGCCAGGTCACCAGGTTTATCGAGTACCGGGCCGGAAGTCACTTTAATCCCTACACTCATTTCGTTGGCGATAATGTAAGAAAGCGTTGTTTTTCCTAATCCCGGAGGGCCGTGAAGCAGTACATGGTCTAAAGGTTCGCCCCGCAGTTTTGCTGCTTTAACGAAGATCTTTAAGTTTTCCATGATTTTTTCCTGACCAGTGAAATCTTCAAAAGCCTGGGGGCGCAAGACCTTCTCTATGTCCCTTTCAATGGGTGACAGGCTTTCTGAAGAGGCATCAAGGTTTTCGTTCATTTTGTAAAGTTAAGATAAAAACTTAGCTGCTGGTTTCGCCTCTTTCACACCATTGGCATAATCGTAGAATCCTTCTCCTGATTTCACCCCTTTTTTGCCAGCCATAACCATGTTCACTAAAAGAGGGCATGGGGCATACTTAGGGTTGCCGAATCCTTTATGTAATACATTCAGGATTGCCATGCAGACATCAAGTCCGATGAAATCTGCCAGTTGCAGCGGGCCCATAGGATGGGCCATACCCAATTTCATCACTGTATCTATTTCTTCAACACCAGCGACACCTTCAAATAAAGTATAAATAGCTTCATTGATCATTGGCATTAGGATGCGGTTAGCTACAAATCCAGGATAATCATTTACTTCAACAGGAGCTTTACCCAGTTTCTCTGATAGACTCATTACCAATGAAGTAGTCTCGTCTGATGTTGCATATCCACGAATCACTTCCACCAATTTCATTACAGGTACAGGGTTCATGAAATGCATTCCGATTACCTTTTCTCCTCTGCTGGTCACAGAAGCAATATGCGTAATGGAGATAGAAGAAGTATTGCTGGCTAATATGGCATCTGGTTTTGCATAAGCATCAAGGTCTCTGAAGATTTTCAGCTTAAGATCAAGGTTTTCAGTAGCAGCCTCAACGATAAGATCCGCTTCGGAAACACCTGATTTCAGATCTGTAAAAGTAGTTATATTCTGTAATGTTTTTGTTTTATTCTGCTCAGTTATTGTTCCTTTAGTTACTTGTCTGTCAAGGTTTTTACTAACTGTACTTAATCCTTTGTTTAATGCTTCCTGATTAATGTCAACCAGATTTACCTGGTATCCAAATTGTGCAAAAGTATGTGCGATACCATTTCCCATGGTACCAGATCCGATTACTGCTATTTTAGTCATTTTATTTATTTAAGGTGCTAGTCTGTTAATTGTCCATACGCCATTGACGCTGGTATAAGTTATCCGGTCATGTAAACGGCTTGGGCGGCCCTGCCAGAACTCTATGTGTTCAGGTTTAAGGATGTATCCTCCCCAATGTTCAGGGCGGGGGACTTCTGTCTCCTGGTAAGTTGTAGTAAGTTCCTGTACACGGTTTTCTAAAATCTCCCTGTTGGGGATGACCGTACTTTGCGGAGAGGCAGTAGCTCCAATCTGGCTTCCTTTAGGGCGGGAATGAAAATAAGCAGAAGAAACCTCTTCTGAGGTCTTAGTTACAATACCTTCGATTCTTACCTGTCTTTCCAGTTCAGGCCAAAAGAACTGCATAGCAGCCTGAGGGTTTTCCTGTAAATTCTGACCTTTTTTACTGTTATAATTGGTAAAAAACACGAAACCATTCTCATCAAATCCCTTTAAAAGTAAAATACGGGACGACGGTTTCCCCGAAATTGAGGCAGTAGCCAGTGTCATTACATTTGGCTCATACAATTTAGCGTCAATTGCATCTTTGAACCATTTTCCAAATTGTGTGATTGGATTTCTGTCGATATCACCCTCTGCAAGTTCAGCAGCGCGGTAATCCTGTCTTAGGTTTTGAATATTTTCTTTGGTCAACTCCTTTCACACAAAAATAGTCTTTAGTTTATTTAAAATTATAAGTAATTTTCCGTTATGATAAGTCGATTAGCACCCTCAGCCGGTAAACTGCTTGTTTCAGAACCATTTTTGAATGATCCCAACTTCTCGCGCTCAGTAGTTTTCCTAACAGAGCACAGTGAACTTGGAACACTTGGTTTTGTGATAAACCAGCCAAGCCTCCTTCTTTTGGGAGACCTCATTCAGGATATTGGCGGACCAGCCTTCCCCGTTTGCTATGGAGGTCCTGTAGCGACCGATACTATCCATTTCATCCACCGATGCCCCGAGAAAATCCCGGGTGGCGAAGAAATAGCTAAAGGAATCTTCTGGGGAGGTAACTTCGAGAGTTTTATGGCCCTTATGGGCAAAGGCGAACTGACCAAAGACGAAGTGAAAATCTTTGTTGGTTATTCTGGCTGGGAAGGAGCACAGCTCAAGGCTGAGATGGAAGAAAACACCTGGATGGTTTCCGATCAATACGACGATTCAGAGATATGATCTCTCTCTACCGATGCCGAGCAGCTCTGGAAAGAAGTCATCATTCATCTCGGCCCTAAATATGCCCACATCAGTAATTTTCCAAAGAACCCTAACTTAAACTAAACAATTTATAATTTTTATTTTTCCTGACAGTTTTTATGATCAGCAGCGGACTTCATATTCGGATTAATTTTTAAAGCTGAATTTAGTTCTTCCCGTATTGAAGTGCCAGTGGGATTGGTGTGGACTTCATCGTTTCGATAGTTGCAGGCGTAAGGTATTCAAGGTTTAACATAGCCCCACCATCTTTTTGGAAATATTCTTCACGAACCGGATAAAATCCTTTTTTCAATGGAATAATATAAGTCTTAATATTATCATCACCATGTAAATCATCATGATTGATTAATAGTTGGTTGCTAAGATAAAACTTAGATCCATCATCACTATTTAACATAAACAGGTAGTAACCATCTTCTTTCACCTCTAGTTGTCCTGAAATCACCAGCGCAAAATTGTTTTGGGCTGGCAGCTTATCTAAACTAAAGTTAGAATCTATTTTACCAGTTTTCACTGGTTTCAGACTTTTAAAAAATCGGGCAATTTTTCCCATTTGCCCTCATAATAAGCATAATCAAATCCACCATTTTTCATATTTGCAGCCAATTTACCAGAAGGCAGGTAGGTACCAGTCTTAAAATTCGCAGAGAAAGATCTATCATACTTACCCCGGCTCGTAAATTGTTTTGTCGTTACCCTGCCAGCGGAGTACATCATGATTTCCTTTTTTACTGGAGCAGAATTTAGTGTAGGTTCAGTGCCATCAGTGGTGTATTTTACACCAATTGTATCACCAAAAAACCACATTTTAACAGGCTTATCTTTTAACATAATCCCCTCCATTGGATGAATAACAATATATTTTGCTTTGTATCCGGCATAACTAAATTTCAGTCCATCATAAATGCTTTTAAGTTTCACCGAACCATGGGTTTCATCGGGGTAGGCTAGACTTTCCAGTTAAGGCCAGCCGGGGCTGTCTTTTTGAGCAAACTATCCATAGGAGGGATGGCCATTTCCTTAAAATCATTTCCTTCACGGCCTGAGATATACAAAGATTTCTTTAAATAGCTAAGACTCCCAAGCTTACCAGAAGCCATTTTTACCATTACCATCTTGTCCCACCAAAAACTTGGATCGGCTGCGATATAAGATTCAAAAAGCTGAGGCTCTGTGAGCAAAGCATAAGTAACAAACACACCACCAAAGGAGTGGCCAAAAAGCGTATTATTACCATCAGACGGATAAGTTTTATTTACAAAAGGTATCAGCTCATCCTTGAAAAAGCTTAAAAACTTATCAGCCCCACCTGATGTTTTTGTATTCCCGACGTGTGTAGGTAAAAAATCCCTGTTTCGGTCAGTATTCAAAACCCCAACAACAATCGTTGGCGGCATATAACCTTCATTCTCTATAAAATGCTGTATATCATATAATAACTTGGTATTACTCCCCATCGAGTACATAAATAACATTATACTTATCTATTGTCCCCTTTTTATATTTTTCAGGTAAAATCACTTGTATTAATCTTTTTTCCTTTAATATAACTGAGTTAATAGAATCCCGTTTACCTGGTAAATCCTGTGCTGATACGCTCAGGGCAAATAAATTAAAAACACCACCTATCATTAACAGTAGGACAAGACAATATTTATTTTTCATCTTAAAAGATTTTGTGAATACACGATTATAAGTATAAGACATTTTAGCCAATAACATGTTACACCAATAATAACTATGAATACCAACTATGAACACTAGTCAAGAACACAGGCCCGGATAGGTCAGAGAGATTCATAGTGGTTAATTCGGGAAATGGTAAGATTGCATTGCGGAGTCTATCTGATTTCCATTATGTTTCTTCAAGTAATAACATAGGTTCCCTGGCCTGTTGGCGTATAGTATTGAAGATTGGGAAGGATTTGAATGGATTATATGAGCAAATGGAAAAGTTGTTGCTTTAAGAGGAAGTAGCGGGGGCATTTCCAGTGAAAATGGTGAAAGAGACATAACCTGTAATCACAATAAAGAATCTGCTTATGAATACTTTTTAATAGAGGTGGTTCCGAAGTAAATTATACCCTAAAAAAGCTGGATTCATTTCGTTTATTTGATTTGAGTCCTGCTTTTTGTTTTTAATATGAAAAGTCTATCCTTAAAAGTTTATGCAAAGTCAGGTGGTATAGAGAAATATCATTCTAAAAAAAATATATTTTGTCTGCTGACATACTGTTGTCATTGAGTGGTTATAGTTTTACGGTATAAAAATAAATATAAAACTATGAACACAACCACAGAACAAGTAATCAATACAACAGAATTACTGGCACATTGGCAAGGACACCGTAACTTAACCCGCAAAGTGATAGAAGCTTTTCCTGAAAAAGAACTTTTTAATTATTCAATAGGTGGTATGCGCAATTTTGCCGGAATGGTTATGGAACTGCTGGCTATATAGGCGGGCCAGGGGTACAAGAAATCGCAACTGATACGGTTAACGAATTGAATGAACATTTTGAAGGCGTAAACCAGAAAGAGCAATTGCTGGAATTGTGGGATGAGGCAACAGAAACGATTAATACATATTGGGCACAAATTCCTGCCGAAAAATTTTCAAAGAAGATCGCTCTTTTTGGTAAATACGAAGGAACAGTTTGGTCTTCCATTTTATATTTTATAGATAATGAAATTCATCATCGGGGGCAGGGTTATGTATATCTGCGTAGTTTGGGTATCGAACCTCCATTCTTTTGGGACAGACCCTGATCTGCCAAATTTTAAACACCAACTAAGGGCGTCATCTATAAGGCATGTACCAAGAACACCAACTAAGGGCGTCATCTATAAGGCATGTACCAAGAACACCAACTAAGGGCGTCATCTATAAGGCGTCTACCAAGAACACCAACTAAGGGCGTCATCTATAAGGCGTCTACCAAGAACACCAACTGGCTTCATCTATAAGGCATGTACCAAGAACACCAACTAAGGGCGTCATCTATAAGGCGTCTACCAAGAACACCAACTAAGGGCGTCATCTATAAGGCATGTACCAAGAACACCAACTAAGGGCGTCATCTATAAGGCATGTACCAAGAACACCAACTAAGGGCGTCATCTATAAGGCGTCTACCAAGAACACCAACTAAGGGCTTCATCTATAAGGCATCTACCAAGAACACCGGCCCAGATTGGAAAAACCATAGAAATTAAAAAAAACCGTCTTGTAGTTTTCTGGCATCAGTACCCTGAAAGGGGACGTAGCCAGAAAACTACAAGACGGTTTTTTAATCTGATATTTTTTACGAACCCAGCTCGAGGGCGGATTCTTCAACTTTCCTTCTCAACTCATCCTTGTACCCCTGCATCTTAACAGCAAGACTATCATCCCCCGTCGACAAGATCTGTACCGCAAGCAACCCCGCATTTTTCGCCGCATTAAGCGCAAACAGTAGCAACAGGAATCCCGTTCGGCATTTGTAAAATCGACAAGATCGAATCCCATCCATCAATACTATTAGAACTCTTCACAGGAACCCCGATCACAGGTAAAACAGTAATTGAAGCAACCATACCAGGTAAATGCGCAGCACCACCAGCACCAGCAATAATAACCTTCAACCCCCTTGATGCAGCTTCTTTTGCGTAGCTGAACATTCTTTCAGGCGTACGGTGAGCTGAAACTACCGTCATTTCGAATTCAACTCCAAATTCCTTTAAAATATCAGCCGCATCGTTCATGATGTTTAAATCAGATTTGCTGCCCATTATTATGCCTACCTTTGCGCTCATTAAGATATTACTTTTAGTGTTTCTTTAATAAAATTAGCCTTTTCAATAGCACTTTCCCGGTTTTGGTCTACAATAGTAATGTGCCCCATTTTGCGGAAAGGCTTCGTATATTTTTTACCATAAAGGTGTACGTACACACCATCTATCGCCATAATCTTTCAAGCCCCTGGTATTTTGCTACCCCATCATGTCCTTTTTCGCCAAGGACATTCAGCATTACCGCGTTATTGATCGCACGTGTATCGCCCAAAGGCAAGTTAAACACAGAACGTAAATGCTGGTCGAACTGAGATACATAATTGCCCTCTATCGTATGGTGACCACTATTATGTGGTCTTGGAGCCAATTCATTAACTAATATTTGTCCATCCTTAGTAATGAACATTTCTACGGCCAGTAAGCCAGTTATATTTAAAGCAGCAGCGATTTTTTTAGCAATCAATTCCGCTCTTTCCTGAATATGCTCAGGGTAAGTAGAAGGGGATATTAAAAATTCTACAAGATTCGCTTCCGCATTGAATTCCATTTCCACCATAGGAAAAGTCTTTACATCGCCATTAGAGTTTCTCGACACAATCACTGCGATTTCTTTTTCAAAATCGACAAGCTCCTCTATTAAACAAGGGCTGTCAAAAGCATTGTCCAGATCAGCAATAGTATTGATCTTCATTACACCCTTACCATCGTAACCATCCTTACGCTGTTTAAGCATATATGGGAAAGGAAAACTTGAATTTAATAAGTCCTCTTTAGTATTGGCCAGCTGAAAAGGAGCTGTAGGAATATCATTTTCTTTGAAAAATTGCTTCTGGATACCTTTATCCTGAATCAGGCGGATTACTCTGGCTTGCGGGAATACCATTTTGCCTTCTTTTTCCAGTTGTTCTAAAGCCTCAATATTCACCTTTTCAATTTCAATGGTGATTACATCTGCTTTTTTGCCGAATTTATATACTGTATCGAAATCAGTAATAGAGCCGCATTCAAAGTAGTTTGCCAGATGTTTGCAGGGAGCTTCATGATCAGGATCCAGAACCAGCGTAGTCAGATTATAATTAATGGCCTCCTGAATTAACATTCGCCCTAATTGTCCACCACCCAGAATACCTAATTTTAACTCACTTATTTGTTTTGCCATGTTGATATGAAAAAGTTATGCTTTACGCCTGTTTAAATTTACCTGATAATTTGTTTATGCTTCTTTTTAGCTGCAACTTCGTCCAATTCTATTCAGGTAGGAAAGCCACCAGAATAGAATTGAACTTTGTTTCGCTTAAAAATAAGCTGTAAACAATTTTATCATATAAACTTAAACAGGCTTTATTTTGCACAAAAATAACAATATAAACGGATTTGATGGAGGCTGATGCTATAATAATTGGGGCGGGCGCATGCGGATTGATGTGTGCAGTACAAGCCGGATACCTTGGTAAGAAGGTGATTATACTGGAAAAGGGAAGTAAAGCAGGGGCTAAAATATTAATCTCCGGAGGCGGCAGATGCAACTATACCAATATGTTTGCTACTGATGAACAGTTCATTTCAGGAAACAAACATTTTAGTAAATCAGCCTTTACACAGTGGACGGTTGCAGATACCATCAGCTTTTTTGAAACCTATGGGATCAATGGTAAAGAAAAAACACTGGGGCAATTATTTTCCTGAAGATAAGAATGCTAAAGACATTGTAGATGTATTTACAGAGCTATGTGCAGACTTCGGACAAGAAATAAAATGCAATGCCGATGTAACTGATATTATACAACATGACGGTTCTTATACGATCACTTATCAGCAATCAGGTAAAACATATACTTTAAATACCGCAAAATTAGTTATTGCAACAGGCGGCTTACCAATCCCGAAAATGGGGGCAACAGATTTCGCACTGCGTTTTGCCCGAAAAAACGGATTGAACATTATAGATACTGCGCCGGCTCTTGTTCCGCTTACGATTACAGGGAAAGGAGAAGACTGGTATGCACAATTATCAGGAAATTCAGTTTTTTGCGAAGTCAGTAATGCTCAAATATCATTTGAAGAGAATATTCTTTTCACCCATTGGGGATTAAGCGGGCCTGCAATTTTGCAAATCTCTTCCTACTGGCATCCTGGAGAAAGTATAAACATTAACCTGCTGCCCCACCAAGATATTACTGCAATCCTGGAAGAAGAAAGAAAATACAATGGAAAGACATTATTGTCTACCTTGATGAACAGATACTATGCAAAGAAGTTTACCGATGCGATGAGTAAATATCTGCCTGTAGATAAGCAGGTAGCATCGCTGACGAAAACCGAGCTGGAATTGATCCATCAGACTATTCACCTGTTTAAAGTCAAACCAGCAGGTGATAAAGGTTATGATAAGGCAGAAGTTATGCGGGGTGGAATAGATACAAACGAGCTGTCTTCTAAAACTCTTGAATGTAAAAAAATGCCCGGATTGTATTTTGGCGGGGAATGTGTAGATGTTACAGGCTGGCTTGGCGGATATAATTTTCAATGGGCATGGGCTTGCGGCTTTGTGATCGCACAAGGGATTTAGAGCATTTTTATGAACGAAACAGATGTTTTAAAACAATATTGGGGATTTAATTCATTCAGACCTTTACAGCAGGATATTATCCAGGCCGTACTGGAAGGGAAAGATGTGATGCGCGCTATTACCCACAGGGGGAGGGAAATCTTTATGTTTCCAGATCCCTGCGATGGTAAAAGAAGGGATTTGTATTGTTGTTTCACCACTTATCGCCCTGATGAAAGATCAGGTAGAGAATTTAAAGGCAAAAGGTATTAATGCAGTGGCTATTTATGCCGGAATGGGCAAAAGGGAGATAGATATTTTGCTTGATAACTGTATTTATGGCCCTGTCAAATTTCTTTACCTGTCACCAGAACGCTTGCTGTCTGACCTGGTCAGAACCCGGATCTCTTATATGAATGTCAACCTGTTTGCCATAGATGAAGCACATTGTATCTCCCAGTGGGGGTATGATTTCAGACCTTCATATATGCAGATCACTACCCTGCGGGAAATTCATCCCGAAGTTCCTTTTATAGCACTGACAGCTACTGCTACGGCTTTTGTCCGGAAAGATATCGTTGAGAAGCTGACACTTAAAGATCCAGAGATTTTTGTGCAGAGCTTTGCCCGTAAAAAAACCTGAGCTACGTAGTTTTTGGTCTCGAGGATAAATACAAAAAGCTGATTGATATTGTTACCAATGTAAAGGGCAGCGGACTTGTATATGTGCGTAACAGAAGAGAAACCTCAGAAGTTGCGCTTTTTCTGAAGAGAAATCAGATCGCTGCTGACTTTTATCATGCAGGGATAGAAAAAGACGAAAGATCAAGAAAACAAGAAGCATGGAAACAGAATAAAATCAGGGTAATGGTCGCTACCAATGCCTTTGGGATGGGGATAGATAAACCTGATGTACGTTTTGTAGTGCATCTTGACCTCCCGGAGAGTCTGGAAGCCTATTACCAGGAGGCTGGGCGTGGTGGCCGTGACGGGAAAAGAGCTTTTGCTGTTTTATTGGCCAATGCATCGGATCAGCTTGCGCTCAAAGCAAAATACACGGATAGTTTTCCATCCGTAGAAGAGATAAAAAAGACTTATCATTATCTTGGAAGCTATTTTCAGCTGGCTTATGGAGCAGGAGCAGGGGTTAACTTTAGTTTCGATCTGGCTGATTTCTGTAAAAAGTTTAAGCTGGGTGTGATTAAGACTATGGGTGCTTTGAAGTTTTTGGAACACGATGGTTATATCACGCTCTCTGAGAATATATTTTTGCCTTCACGTGTACTTTTTACAGCTGGAAATGAAGATGTTTACCGGTTTCAGATTGAGAATTCCGGTTATGATCCGCTGATCAAGACTATATTAAGATCTTATGGCGGAATGTTTGATCATTATGCCAACATCAGTGAAAGCGATATTGCAAAGAAATTAAAGATCTCATTTAATGATGTCGTGCGTCAGCTGAATAATTTACAGGACCAGGGATTAATTTCCTATCTTCCTCAAACAGATCAGCCGCAATTGCAGTTTATACTGGCCAGGGTAGATCTGCTTCATCTGGATACGGATGTGAAGTACATTGACCTTAGAAAAAAGATACAATCTGAACAGATTAACGCGGTTCTGGCTTATGCAGATACATTTATTTGCAGAAGTATCCAGTTATTATCTTATTTTGATGAACTAAATGCTGACCAATGCGGTGTATGTGATGTTTGTCTGGCGCAAAAGAGGAATGAAGATCTTGCAGAACTGGAAGATAAGATTGATTTTGAAATTGCGACGCTGGTTCAAACCGAACCCCGAATACTTGATGAGCTGATTAATCAGATCAAAACTGGTACCGATCAGGACAAGTTAAACCGCATTCGTGAGCTGTTAGATGCAGGTAAAATTAAAACAGACGGTAAAAACTATTACCTTTGACAAACCTTGAAAAATTATGATGAAGAAATTAATCTTGTTTAGCTTAGCTCTGCCCTTGCTTTTTACAGCATGTGAAAATAAATGCGTAGAAGACTCAGGTCTGCATTCTACTAAAGAAATTACAGTAAAACCTTATAATGAAATTGTTGTAAGCGGCCCGGTGAAACTGATTCTGCGTCAGGATAGCAGTTTTAAAGTTAATATTCAGGCAGATTCTAATGTAATCAGTCTGATCAAAGCCGAGGTTAATAAAAATGGATTGGTCATTGAACTGGATCCTAAGCAATATTGCGGAAAAGATTCTATTGTTGTTAGTGCAGGGATAGGAGAGCTGAAAACATTGGAAGTAAAAGGGGCAAGTCATATTTATACTTCATCCCTGATTAATGTAAATGATCTTGATATTAAATCATCAGGAGCAACAACCATTAATATGGACCTGACTGCTGGTAAGCTGACGACTACTACAGACGGGGAGGCGCATATTAACCTGACCGGACAAGCTGGTGTGCACCAGGTGAAAAGTAAGGGTGTTATACAAATGAATGCATTTGATTTTATTACAGGTATTTACGATTTGAATGTTGAAGGCGTAGGTAAACTGAATATTAACGTACTCAATGAGCTTAAAGCGAAAACTTCGGGTGCTACGACCATCTATTACAAGGGAAATCCTAAGAAAATAGACGAAGATAAATCGGGCGTTGCCAAAGAAAAAAAAGTAAACTAGTACCTATAAGATCCTAATATTTTTTAATGAAAGTAGAATTATTTATTCCTTGTTTTGTAGATCAGCTATATCCTGAGACAGCTTTTAGTACTGTTAAACTTTTAGAAAAAGCGGGGTGTGAGGTGAATTATAATCCGGGGCAGACCTGTTGTGGTCAGCCGGCTTATAACGCCGGATACTGGGAGGAAGCAAAACAGACCGGTACAAAGTTTCTGAATGACTTTTCTGGTGCTAATTATATTGTAGCGCCTTCTGCTTCGTGTGTGGGAATGGTGAAAAATGGATTTAATGATCTTTTTACCAATTCTACAGTACACAATAAATGCAGGACTCTGCAAGGAAATATTTTTGAGCTTTCAGATTTTCTGATCAACGTAGTCAAAAAGGATTATTTTGGTGCAGAACTGGAAGGTAAAGCTGTTTATCACGATTCATGCAGTGGTCTGAGGGAATGCAAAATCAAAGAAGAACCTCGTTTGCTGCTTGAAAAAGTTCATGGACTGGAAATGCTGGAAATGAAAGATACAGACATGTGCTGCGGTTTTGGTGGTACTTTTGCCGTTAAATTTGATGCCATTTCCTCTGCAATGGCGGAGCAGAAAGTGAATCATGCACTTGATCAGGATGCTGATTATATTATTTCTACGGATTTATCCTGCCTGATGCATTTGCAAGGATATATTGATAAAAATAAACTTCCTATTAAAACGATGCATCTTGCCGACGTCCTGGCCAACGGCTGGCTAGACTATTAATTTATACTTCTTTTTAGCTGCAACTTCGTCAGATTTTCTTTCTGGCAGGAAAGTTACCAGAAAGAAAATTGACTCGTTTCGTTTAAAAATAAGTTATAAATGGTTTCTTCACATCTTTGCGATCGTACCTTTTGATTTTGTTCAATTTAGATAGAGGTGATGACCCGGATGATTCCATTTATTTTCTCCCGATGATCTCTTGTCGCTTTTAACTTTTTTTAACATTTTCAAGGGTTATACTTAGCACTGTTTTTGCGTTTGTAGAGCAGATATGAAACGAATGTTTATTGTTATGCTTGGCCTGGTCGCGTTTACAGCCCATCTTCAGGCACAGCCTGAAAAATCCGGAGCGATACAATTTGAAAGTACTTTTGATCCTGCTGCCCTGACTGCTGCAAACGGTATCAAATTAAGTGATGAAGCAACAGCCAGAATCCCTAAAAAGTCAGTGACAAGCTTTGAACTCCTGTTTAATCAGACTCAGGCTGCCTATAAGCAGGCGGCAGATCCAGGCCTTAAGAAAAATGGCCGTGGCAGCAGTATACGTTATGGTGGATTAGGTGTTTTTGGCGGAGGGACTATGAAGGATTACTATTATAATTTTGAAGATCATAAATTAACACAGGCATTTGAATTAAATGATAGTCTTCTGTTGATGGAAGATAAACTGGGTATGCCGCCTGTAATGGGAGTGAGCAATATTCATCCTTCTCCACTAATTGATATATTAAATCTGATCAGGTTAAAGAAATTCTGGGTTTTAACTGTCATCAGGTCATTGTGAAAACTACTGTAAAACGCAAGATTCAGGGGGTAGAGAGAGAAATAACCGATCAGGTAATTTTGTGGTATACTCATGAACTTGGTTTTGACTTTTCCCCAAACCCCGTTTTATGGACGGAGGGGGCTGTGCTTGCTATTGAAGGTAAAGGAACCAGTATTGAGGCTAAAAGTATCCGGTATAAAGCAGTGGATGTCCGGGATCTTGAATTGCCTGAAAAAGGAATAATCATTAGTCAGGATCAGTTTCGTGCTAAAATGGACTTACGCATCAAACAGATACGTCTTTCCAGAATTGGTTCGTGGAATTGATAAAAATATCAAAATAATTGATTCCTCAAGATGAATAAGTTTTCCATAAAATGAATAAGGTAAGGGGACGATCGTCCAATAGATATAAAATAAATCGCAATGTTCTTCGTGCTAGCGAATTGCAAAAAAAACATTTACAAAGTTTAACTAATTTAATTGGTTTTTCAGTAAATAATCAGTCATAATTATGACCCTCTTTTCCACCAGTGTTGATAACATTTAGAATCTGTCTAAGTAGAAATTTGCATTTTTGAGCTCCGCTAAAATAGGTCGGCAAGAGGGCTGATTTACATAAAATCCTTCACAATGAGCACAAAAAGAATAATCAAATTTGAAAAAGACGATTGCAGTCCATGCAATATGGTTTCTGAATATCTTGATAGAAAAGGTATTGTCTATGAAACTATCAATCCATTTAACCAGCCTGAATTAGCAATGCAGTTCCGGGTGCGGTCAGTACCAACAGTAATTTTGTTAGAACAGGAGCAGGAGCTTTCAAGGGTAATAGGTTTTAAGCCTGACGAATTATCTGTTCTGGTAGCAGTTTAGAATTCAATAATAATACAGAGCCGATGACCTGGATTTATTACGATAGTAAAACCGGTAATGTTGAGCGATTTGTAAACCGTTTGAAGTTTACACCGTGACTGGACTATTCAAAAGATAGATGAGGCCTTGCAGCCATTACACGAGGGGCATCTGATTACGTACACTACAGGATTCGGAGAAGTTCCGCTTTCTACCTTACGTTTTCTGGATGAGAACAGCAGTAAGATAAAATCTATCTCTTCCAGCGGAAACAAAAACTGGGGACCTAATTACGCGAAGGCAGCTACCAGGATCTCTGATCAGTTTAAGCTGCCGATCCTGATGCAGTTTGAGCTTTCGGGAACAATGGCAGACATCCAAAGATTTATAGAAAAAATAGAGGGCTAACGATATGGTAACGAAAAAATGGATCTTATTGAATAATGAGATCATGGTTAAAAAAGATGACGAATTCAGCCTTCATAAAGATAAAGAAGCTGTTCGTTCCTATTTTTTGGATTATGTAAATAAAAATACTGTCTTCTTTTATACTTTAAAAGAGAAGATAGATTACCTGATAGAACAGGAATATTACGTTGATTTTTTTATCAATGGTACACTTTTGAACAAATGGAAGAGGTTTATGACCTTGTTTATGAGAAGAAATTCAGATTTCAATCATTTATGAGTGCATTTAAATTCTTTCAAAGTTACGCCTTAAGGGATGACAGCGGGGAGAAATTCCTGGAGCGTTATGAAGACCGTGTTGTTGCGGTGTCTTTATTTCTGGCAAGAGGAGATGTGGCGCAGGCTAAATCATATGCTGAAATGCTGATTAACCAGGAATATCAGCCAGCAACACCAACATTTTTAAATTCGGGTAAGAAACGTTCAGGAGAGCTGGTTTCCTGTTTTCTGGATGAAATAGGCGATAACCTGAATGGTATTGGCTATGCCATAGATTCTGCCATGAAATTATCTTCTATAGGTGGTGGTGTATCTTTTAATTTATCAAAGATACGTGCCAGAGGGGAGTCCATTAAAGATGTTGAAGGCCGTGCAGGTGGTGTGCTTCCGATTATGAAGATATTAGAAGATACTTTCTCTTATGCGAACCAATTAGGACAGCGTCCGGGGGCAGGCGCGGTATATCTGAATGTTTTTCATACTGATATTGAAGAATTCCTTGATTGTAAAAAGATCAATGTAGATGAAAAAGTAAGGATAAAGTCACTGTCAATTGGTGTGGTTGTTCCTGATAAATTCATGGAGCTGGCCGAAAAAGATGAGGCTTGTTATCTTTTTCATCCGCATACGGTATTGAAACAATATGGTAAATATCTGGATGAGATGGATATGGACGAGATGTATGAAGAACTCGTGACTAATCCTCTTGTTAAAAAGAAAAAGGTGAATGCACGTCATCTGATGGTGAAAATTGCACAGACTCAAAAAGAAAGTGGTTATCCATACCTGTTTTTTAAAGGCAATGCAAATAGAGAGCACGCCCTGAAAGAGATCGGAAATGTTAAATTTTCTAATCTGTGTACTGAGATCATGCAGATTTCTGAGGTTTCTGATATAGAAATCTATGGTAAAGAAGATAAATCCGTTATGGTATTTCCTGTAACCTGGGGTCTTTGAATATTGCTACCGTTATGGACAACAAGAGGATCAAAGAAGCTGTTAAAACAGCTATGAGGTCACTTACTGTAGTTTCTGATATGACAAATATCGCTATGGTTCCTTCAGTTCAGAAAGCGAACAAGGAGTTGCATAGTGTTGGTTTGGGTGCGATGAACTTACATGGTTTTCTGGCTAAGAATTTCATTATGTACGAAAGTAAAGAAGCGCTTGATTTTTGCAATGTCTTCTTTATGATGGTTAACTTTTATTCTATTCAAAGCTCAATGGAGATTGCGAAAGAGAAAAAAGAAACCTTCGTAGGCTTTGAACAGTCAGAATATGCAAACGGAAACTACTTCGCTTCTTATACCGCTAAAGATATTGTTCCGTTGAATGATAAAATCAGCATTTTATTTGAGGGTATGACAATTCCTTCGGCAGCGGATTGGGCAGCTTTAATGGGTGAAGTTAAAGAACATGGACTGTATCACGCTTACAGGCTTGCTATAGCACCTAATCAGTCTACATCTTATATCATGAACGCTACGGCGTCTGTGATGCCTGTAGTGGACGTAATTGAGGTGAGAGAATATGGTGATAGTACAACTTATTATCCGATGCCTTATCTTGATAATGATAACTATTTCTTCTATAAATCAGCATATGATATGGATCAGAAGAATGTGCTGCGGTTAATTTCTGTAATTCAAAAACATGTGGATCAGGGGATTTCAACTATTCTGCATACCAATACCAAGGATAGTACACGTGATATTGCAAAGTATTATATCTACGCACATAAAATGGGCTTAAAGTCCCTGTATTATACCCGTACCCGCAAGGCTTCGATTGACGAGTGTGTTTCTTGTTCAGTATAATCAGAATTTAATTAAATAATAAGATTTAAATCAGACATAAATGAGTCATTATAAAGCAGTAAACTGGAATACCCCGGAAAATGATTATGCTGGCATGTTCTGGGAGCAGAACCTGCGCCAGTTCTGGATAGATACAGAGTATATTCCTTCTAAAGATATAGATAGCTGGAAATCTTTAAGTCCGGAAATCCAGGAGGCTTATAAAAGGGCATTAGGCGGTTTAACATTGCTTGATACAATCCAGAGTCATACCGGGATGCCTAAATTACTGGATCATATTGACGGATTACAGAATAAAGCAGTACTATCTTTCATGTGTATGATGGAGGCAATTCATGCCAAGTCATACTCTACTATTTTTACCACTGTAAACAGTACTGCGGAGATCAATGAGCTGTTTGAGTGGGTGGAAAGCAATAAGCTACTTCAGTTTAAAGCAGCTACAATTGATAAATACTATAGAAATCTGGATGCGGCTAAAGTGAGCAGCGAAGTATTATTCATGGGGCTTGCTGCTTCTGTTTTGCTGGAATCTTTTCTTTTTTACAGTGGCTTCTTTATGCCTTTATGGCTTGCAGGGCAGGGGCAAATGGTAGCAAGTGCTGATATTATCAAAAAGATCGTTGCGGATGAATCTATTCACGGTGTTTTTGTTGGTTTACTGGCGCAGGACGTCTATAAGAAATTGCCTGATCCTGAAAAAAGTAAAGCGGAGCTGGTTGAGTTGTTGATGGAGCTGTATGAAAATGAGTTGAAATATACTGACGAATTATACACCGAAGTTGGGCTTACTGCCGATGTGAAAGAGTACGTTCGTTACAACGCAAACAAGGCAATGATGAATCTTGGGTTTGAAGAATTGTTTGAGATAAAAGCTGTTAACTCTATAGTTTTAAATGGATTAAATGGTGAGACAACCCAGCATGATTTCTTCTCTAAAAAGTCAACTAACTACGAGAAAAGTACAGAAATACTTTATTTGAGAGATGAAGATTTTCAAATGGATACTGATCCGGTTTTTTAAATAATCCAGTAGCCCGGTTTTACAGGATTTTTCTATTCACGATAGTTGAATCTTATTTGTTAAGCCGGGCTTTTTTTTGTGTTGTTTCTTTAATTTTTAGTTTAATCTTTTGTTACTTAGGTTATTTAATAATTTCTATATAAAAAGTCGTGTTTTTATGAAATTTACATTGTTGCGTTAATAGTGGTAAAATTCTATTTCTATTTAAATGTATATGCCTTACCTCTGTTGGATAGAATAATTAATGCGTCTCTCACTCTTTTTATTTCTTTTTTTAGTCTCAACAGTGGCTTGCAGCCAGGTCTGGGTTTACAATTGTGCCGGGACTCTGTAGAGAAAAACAAAGTCTGGCTGAAGGTAAGTAAAGAGGAGGGTTGTGTAGTACTTCGCTTCAATCTTCCTAAATTCAAAGCTGGAATTAATTCTGTTCCGGATTGAAGTAATTCTTCTTTATCTGGTGGTTTTTTCTTAAATTAGATTAGGCCTCATTAAGGAGTATTTACTCGAAAACAATATTATATTTCGTGGTTTTTAGGTACAGAATATAATATTGTTAATGATCATAACTTATTGTTTTTCAAGATTTTTGAATTTGATTTATTAAAGCTTTTGTACTTTACGTTGGCTTAATTGTTGTTTAAATAACTCAAATAACATTAAAAATACGGAATAATATTCTGAATAGGTTTTATTTGTTCTGTAATACAGGTAGTTATGTGTGTGATGTGAACTAATACTCTTGTCTTTTATATGCAGCTGAAAAATCTGAACGCATGGTCTTAAAACGTTCCACTACCGTTGCAATAAAGGTCTCGTCAAGGAGCTGAAAGATTTCATTTGCTCCTCCTCCGGTCAGGTCAAGTTCAGATAATTTATAGCTCTGTTCAAAAGTTCCCTGTTCAAATTTTACGATATATTTTTGGTTCATATTGAACAATGTGATTTTACATTCAGGGTGCGGCAGTTCTGCAATTACTCTCATATGAAGAATTAAATTAATGGCTTTAAATCTGGCGAAGTTGCAGCTAAAAAGAAAGACAAACAAATTATTAGATAAATTTTAAATGTGTTAAATAATATTACGAATCCTTTACATCGTTTTATGCCCGATTGTTTAGTTTTAAGCCTTCATAAAAAAACTGGATAATGGCAGAAGATTTATTAATTATAAAAACTGAAAGTAAAGAGGAGCAATATCAATCTTTGATACCGCAGATAGAAGCTTTAGTACGTGGAGAAGATGATCTTACTGCTAACCTTGGAAATATCTCTGCTGCACTTAAAGAGCAGTTTGGCTGGCTTTGGGTAGGCTTTTACCTCGTTAAAGAAGACGAGCTGGTTTTAGGTCCTTTTCAGGGGCCGGTAGCTTGTACGAGGATAAAATTGGGTAAAGGGGTATGCGGTAAAGCATGGCAGGAAGCTAAAACTATCATTGTGGAAGATGTAGAGAAGTTTCCTGGTCATATTGCCTGTAGCTCTGCCTCCAGATCAGAGATCGTTTTACCAGTAATGAATGGAGATGTTGTAGTTGGTGTGCTTGATGCAGATAGCATTGAGCTTGCTCAATTTGACAAAATAGATGAAAAACTCTAAGTCTTAAGTCAGATTATTGATCTGATCAATCTTTAGAAATAATCTGTTATTGTCATAAAATTGCAACATACTGTGTTCTTATTATTTTATTAAATCCTGGTTACCTGTGCAAAAGAGCACGGGTAATACAGGTACAAATCATTCTAATATAATCAGTAAAACGCATGTCTGAAAATCCTAAACAACCAGATTTTAAAGAAATAGCAGGTCAATTGGGTTGCCCCAGCGGAGATAAAGGGATCAGGACTGCTGAAAATATGGCGGTCAATAATAACAATATGATCATGTTAACTATTTCGGCGTTGGATCTGAACCCTGGTGACGTTGTATTGGAAATAGGGCCGGGGAACGGATCTCATGTAGTTTCGCTTTTAAAAGACATTAAATATTTACTTTATTACGGAGTTGATATCTCACCGTTAATGATTAGTGAAGCAATAAAGCTAAACTTAGCTTCTGTAGCCTCTGGAAGAGCTGATTTCTCTTTGTCGATGGTGGTGAAAAACTGAATTTTGCGGCTGATTTCTTTACTAAAATATTCACGGTAAATACTATATATTTCTGGAAAGATCCCAAAGCTTATGCTATTGAAATACTAAGAGTACTCAAGCCGGGTGGTATATTTAGTCTGACCTTTGGATCACGTGAATTCATGGAAAAACTTCCGTTTACACAATATGATTTCCAGTTATACAGTCGGCAGCAAGCTGAAGAGCTTCTGATCAGCAGTGGTTTTGAAATTCAAAACGTGAGTCTTCATACTGAAAAAGTACAAAGTAATGCTGGAATGGAAGTAGAACGTGATCTTATCATTATCAACGCAGAGAAACCTGTTTTAACTATTAAAGGGTAATCTGTTTTGAAGATGAGAAGGCATTTACAGCCTTCTCATGCATTTTCTTGTTGTGGTTGCTACATAACCTGATGAAGCTTTACATATTGCAGCAGCATGATTGTTTTTCCGTCTTTAATTTCTCCGCTGTCAACCATTTTCATCGCCTGATCAATAGAAAGTTCGAGAACTTCGATGTTTTCCTGCTCATGCTCTAATCCGCCGCCCTCATGTACTTTCATAGCTTTAGAATAGGCTGCAATAAAGAAATGTAAAATCTCAGTCACTGAACCCGGAGACATATAGGCCTCAAATATTTTACGGACTTCGGTGACTTTATATCCTGTTTCTTCTTCTGTTTCTCTTTTGATACAATCTTCTGCATTATCCTTATCCAATAAACCAGCACACGCTTCAATCAGCATTCCTGAATTATTCCCGTTGATATAAGTCGGCAGTCTGAATTGCCTGGTCAGGATTACAGTCTGCTGTTCTTTGTTATATAATAAAATAGCGGCCCCATTTCCACGATCGTAAGCTTCTCTCTCCTGTGTCTGAATGGTACCATCTTTTAATGAATATTGATAGGTTATCTTCTTAAGTGTATACCAGTTATCGGAAAGAACTTCTGTGTTTAATATTTTTACGTTTTCAATCATTGTATCTCTGTCTAATTATAAATGCAAATTAGATAGAAATGGGCATATTCTGTTAATTTTTAAGAAAGTTTATTAGTTTACCACTTTTCCAAACCCAGTAGTTTTTTTACCTAATGGAGTGAGTTCAGCAACCGGATTTTTCTTTTCACGTTCCATTGGGTCTTCTGGAAATGCGTAGCCTTTGATTGCTTCCCTGGTTTTCCAGCTTCCAATACGCCATTGTTTAAGCTCTTCATCTTCTTCCTGGCTGGCATCATAGAAATATATTGAGCCATCCTTACTTTCTCAATTTTAAACCCTGTAGTATCGGGTTTATAATGGTTACGATCTTCTGGCTGTGTTAATTTCCAGGAATCATAAGAGCGAAATAGCTCGGGAATACATTGAAAACCACCCATGCTTTCATCTGTTTGATCAGCCAAAGCCAGAACACCCTGAACATTCTGTGGTTTAGTTTCTGGATCATAGTCCCAATGAATAAACCTTTACCAATTTTGTAAACGAATACCGGATAGATTTGGCAAAGAACCTGCTGATGCAAGATAAGAATGTCACTGAAACCTGTTACGCTGTAGGTTTTGATAGTTTATCTTATTTTAATAAATTATTTAATAAGATAACCGGACAAAATCCATCCGTATTTAAGAAGAATTGGTTTAACTCTTTTCCTTCCTAAGTTACCTCTCGTCAAAACGACAAAGCAGGTGGTCAATTAATTTTCCAAAAAAGTTTGCATCATACGTTCTTCGTGAAGATTTATAAATCAAATCACAGCTAAAAAACAAATATGAAAACTTTACACTATTACCTGATTGTTATTGGATTGGGCTTAAACTTGAAAGTCAGTGCCCAAACTGGTATCTCTGGAACAATTAAGGCGGATTACGTTCCTTTCTCTAATTATATAAGACCAGACAGTGTTAAAACTGGTTCGACTAGTAATTTTAAACGGATGCAGATAGGGTTCAGCATTCCTCTTTCTGTTAAAATTGATTCGTTGGGAAGCCAAAATTTGTGGACGGTGAACGTGGAAGGGGCGTATGCGAAGATGGAAAACCGGAATTACGAAACAAAATTGTTTCCTGCCGAACTATTAAACGCTCAGGTAGGATTAGTTCACATGCGTCCGATCAGTAGGACATGGTCAATTATGGCGATGGCGTCGGTTGGTGTATATACCGATCTGGAGGAGATTACTTATGATGATGTTTTACTACAGGGGGGAGTATTGTTTATTAAAAATTTCAACCCCCGTATGGCTTTAGGATTTGGACCGGTAGTCAGCAATACTTTTGGTGTCCCTATGATCTTACCTGGAATTTATTTTAACTGGATCACTAACGGACGTTATCGTTTACACGTTAATTTCCCTGAAAACATAGAGTTTGGCGCACAAATGAGTCCTGCTTTTGAACTTAAAGCAGTTGTTGAGCTAGGTGGAATGACAGCTGAAGTAAAGCGGGATGATAAGTCTATGTTATTAGGATATATGCAGATTATAGCAGGCTTGAGACCAGAATTTAAGCTGGGAAAATCAGTTACACTGCAATTAACAGGAGGTACAACGCTAACCAGAACTTTCTCTACGACAAGCAGAAAGCTTAAGGATTTCTTTAAAGAGAAAGAACAGGCAGATCCGAGTTTCTCTACTACTGCTTACGGTGCTGTTGCTATCAAATGGAATCTAAACAAGACTAAGAAATAAAAGGCATAAAAAAACCTCTTAAAAAGAGGTGAGATTAATGGTGGTCTATACCAAACCTGCTTATCTGCTAAGCAATTTGGTATAGACCACTTCTTTTAACAGGTCTTCACGGCGGTTTCTGGAGATTGGAAGTTCATTCCCATTGATAAAAACCCGGCCTCCTGATACCGAATCGATATGAGAAATATTAATCAGGTAAGATTTGTGTATTCTGAAAAAATTATCACCTGGTAAAGTCTCTTCCAGGGATATCATAGTCTGATGAATTACCAGTTCACGATCTTTAAAATGAAGCTTTGCCATAGTTCTGCATACCTTCAATATATAGAATATCAACCCATGATATCTTTTGAAAACTATCGCCCTGACGTACATACAAAAAAGTATCAATCGGTTGAGGGTGCTTTGGCGTTATACTCATCAAATGAAGTTGTCTGGCTTTTAAAGCAGCCTGATAAAAGCGTTTAAAGGTAATAGGTTTCAACAGATAATCAACAATTTGTAATCTGTAGCCTTCCAGAGCGTGCTCTGAATAGGCAGTGGTCAAAATAGTCAGGGGAGGGTGTTCCAGTGATTCCAGAAATTCAAGTCCCGAAAGATAAGGCATATTGATATCAAGAAACAGCAAGTCAATATTTCCTTGCTGTATATAATCTGTTGCTTCCATGGCGTTTGAACAAGAGCCAGCTACCTGCAGAAAGTCCAGCTTACTGCAAAAGTCTATAATACCATCTCTTGCAAGTGGCTCGTCGTCAATAACCAGGCATTGTAAAGGGGCTTCATTAGTACTATGGAGAGAGGTAAGTGCCATGGTCTATTTTTTTTGATGTAATTGGATGGTCAATGCTACTTTGAATATGCTGTTCGTTTTTTCAATACAGAGCTCATGCTGCTGCGGATATAACAGACCAAGTCTTTTTTTGACGTTTTCTAAACCAAGACCATGACTATTGCCTTTTCTTGGTTGTTGTATGGAATTGGAATTTTCTATGGTAAATATCAATTCATTGTCTTCCTGCTTCAGGATCAAAGTTACATAACCTTTCTCCATAGGTAAACGGGATACGTGTTTAAAAGCATTTTCGACAAAAGGGACGAGTAAAAGCGGGGCAATGTCTTTCTTCCCGTCTTGTATATTCCAAATGCAAACTACCTTTAATTCTTCTCCCCAACGAATTTTCTCAACTGCAATCAGATCTTTCAGGTATTGTACTTCACGTTCCAGTAATACTGATTCTCTGTTACATTCATAAAGCTGATACCTGAGAATGTCAGAAAACTTAACCAGCAGGACAGAAGCCCAGTCCGACATTTTTCTGCATCAGGATATGGATGTGATTCAGGACATTAAACATCAGGTGTGGATTAATCTGATCCTGAAGGATTCTTAGCTGTGCCTCGAGATGTGCCTGTTGTAAAAGCGCATGGTTTTTTTTTTTTCTATTTTCCCATGTTCCTGGTAGAAACGTATGCCACATGCAGTAGCATTGATTAATATAGCTGAAGGAATAGCACTGCCTAATTTCAGCCAAAAGTCACTATAAGCAAGCATCCTTCCTACAGTGTCATATTTTGTCCCATGCAAGAATAACCAATAACAGCCTACTGCCGCACCGGCAAATACTGAGGAGAGGAAAATTGTCATAAAAATACATTGAATGGCAAAAATTTTCATCTTTCCGGTTACCATGGCCTTTGGCAGCAAAAAGTCGCTTAAGGTATGAGCAGATATTATAGAACTTATCATGATAACTGCCGAAACGGAGTTAGCTAAAATCGGCGGATAATCTCTAATCATTTGTGTCCAGAAAGCAATTTCCAGGATAATCCAGAAGCTTGCTATAATGAACCAGTGTTTTTTGAAAATCAGGGTTTTCATCAGGTGGTTATTGTAGTTTTAACTTTGTGCATTGTTTTTTAGGAAGGCCATGTCCTTAAACGTGACAAAGCTTGCAGGAGCTTAATTTTGCCCTTGAAGCTTTTCTGTGTTTTTTTTAAAGCCTTTTAAATTCATATATCCATTTATTTGCTGTTAAAATGATACAATATTAAATGAAGTGATGAATTTTAAAAGGCCCTAAATTAGTAAGAATTTCTAGAAGACCATGAAGCCAATACTTGCCTGGAAGGTAAGAGGACGGGAATTGAAGTCACTGCTGATCTTAGTTAAAGATCCCTGCGCACTTAGATCGAGGGTTATTTTACCTAAATCAACTCCTACACCAGCAACATAACCAATATTTGATTTGTCGAATTTGTTAAAGGATTCTTTTACTTCATGTAAAATTCTGGCTTTGTCATTTAGTATGTAAGAATAAACACCACCGCCGAAAACTCTAAGGTTCAGATTATTAGATTTTAATATCTTATAACCGATAGTTAAGGGAACATCAATGCTATTCCATGAAGTTTTTCCGGAGCCTGATTTCCCGGATTCTACTTTAGAAGATTTGTGTGAATACAAGAGCTCTCCTTGTATGTACAGTTTAGAAATATCTACTCTTGTAAAAGCACCCGCAGAAAAACCTGCTGAATATTTATTTTTTAAATCACCATAATTAAGACTTAAATCAGTGAAATTTGCTCCTCCTTTTAAACCAAAGTGGATAGGTGTTGCATTTTGTGATTTTGCTTTAGTGGTAATTAAAGCAAGCGCGATCATGGGGATCAGGAATAGACTTCTTTTGTTAGATTGAGTTTTCATATTTATATATTTTTCTCAAAAAAAAGGAATTCCAATACGGTTTAAGAAACAATTTGACCAATTGCAATTAGGTAATGACATGTGGTAAATCCTGCAGGTTGTTAGTAAATTGGGTTTTACAGGTTATTCAGTTTTTTAACAACTTTGGATAGTATTTCTATCGCATCTTCCATTTCTTTAGGTGTGAGTGAAGCAAAACCCATTCGTATATAAGACTGCTGATAAGTCTCATCCTCAAAATAAGCGCTGCCATTACTGATAGATAAACCCATTAGGGAAGCTTTTTCAGCCACTTCTTTAGGTTTGATACCGTTTAAATACCTCATCCAAACGGCAAAACCTCCGTCAGGGATCTTAAATTCAACGAGTCCATCCAGGTTTTCCTTTAACAGGCGACAAAAGATATCACGTCTTTCATGGTATACTTTATTTGCTTTTTTCAGATGCCTGCCAATATCTCCGTTTTTCAGCAGATTGGCCATGGCTTCTTCAAGTAGTTGTTCTCCTTGACGGTCAATTAGTTTGCGTAACCTTGTGGCCTGTGTAATCAGGTTTTTTGGACTGATCATAAAACCGATCCGGATACCGGGAGCAAGCAATCGTTTACTGAATGAGCCAATATAAATAACGCTTCCGCCATAATCGAGACTGGCAAGGGGGAGAATTGGGCTGCTGCTATAATGAAAATCATAATCGTAATCATCTTCTACGATAGCGAAGCGATATTTCATAGCCAGCTCCAGTAAACGCATACGTCTTTCAGAACTCAGGGTAACTGTGGTTGGTCTGTGGTGATGCGGGATTACATAAAGCAATTTCACTTTCTTTTTTTTGCAAATAGCCTCTACAGCATCCATATCCATCCCATATTCATCCAGTGGGACAAGTTCGAGGTTTGCCTCCGTATGTTTGAAAATGTCATTAGCCCCTAAAAAGCCAGGATCACCAACGATTACAGTATCATTTTTAGAAATCAATATTTTAGAAATCAGATAAATTGCCATCTGTGCACCTTTGGTAATCAGGATGTTTTCGGGGCTGATTTTGAAACCTCTTGTTTCAGCAAGAAAACGGGCTAACTCTATACGCAGGTTCTCTGAACCTTGCTCAGGACCATAAGTTAAATATTTCGGGGTAAACTGGTAATTCGCAAAACGGCGGTATTCACGTACCAGCAATTCAAGAGGGGCGATGCGTGTATCAGGGAATCCATCATTAATAACCAGATTCTGGCTTGGTGGTGCAATGAAAACTTCTGAAAAAGGAATTTTGTTCTCATCCACATGAAAGAAGGTCTTTTCTGGATATGAACTGCTTTTTGACTCCGTAAGAATAGCTCTCGGAGTAACGTCTGGTAGGTTTTTAGCAACGAATATTCCTTTTCGCGGGTAAGTTTCTACCCAGCTTTGTGCATACAGTTCATCATAAGCAGCAATAACTGTTTTACGGTGAACATTCAAATTTAAAGCCAGCAGACGACTGGCCGGTAAGGCAGATCCGGATTTTAGAATGCCCTGTCTGATCTGCGCAATAATCCCATTCGCGATCTGCAGATATACTGGGATCTGAAGACTTTTATCAATTATTAATAGGTTTCCTGTATAGGGTCATCTGGACTATTTATATTGTTATTTCTGGACTACTAAGGTAGCCCAATTATCGATTAATTTTGAATAGGTAATTAAATAATATTTATTAAAACGCTAACCTGACATGACACAAATTACTCAAAAAAAAGCAGCTGCATTACTGGTCGTTATTGCATTTGCAACGGTTTATATCGTATGGGGTTCTACTTATTTTTTTATACAATTAGCTATTAAGGGTTTCCCGCCAATGATCATGGGTGCATTGCGCTTTACTGTCGCTGGTATTTTGCTATTGGGGTGGTGTGCCTTGAAGGGCGACAAAATATGGGTGAAAAAAGATATTATCAATTCCGCTATCAGTGGTTTGCTTCTTTTATTTGCTGCTACTGGTATTGTAATCTGGGTGGAACAAACATTGCCTAGCGCAATGGTGGCTATCCTTGTTTCCATAGCGCCTATCTGGTTTGTATTATTTGATAAGGCCAACTGGAAGGTTAATTTCAAAAGTACATCTACAATTGTGGGTTTGCTGATTGGATTTGCGGGAGTAGTTTTACTATTTGGTGAACAGGCCAGTAAGGCTTTATCTGGTCAGCATAGTTCATCTATGCTTTCTGCAATGGGTTTACTCTTGCTGGCTCCGGTTTGCTGGTCAATAGGTTCCCTGTTTTCTAAACGTCAGATAACCGGATCTCCGGCCAGAATGACTACTGGCTGGCAGATGATTATTGCAGGACTGGCCTTTATCCCAGCTGGTTTTGTACATAATGAATATAGTAACTTTAATTTACAGCACGTTCCTGCAGAATCCTGGTTTGCCGTTGTATACCTGATTCTCTTTGGTTCTATTATTGGCTTTAGTGCCTACGTATGGTTGTTAAAAGTCAGACCTGTTACTGAGGTTAGCACCCATTCTTATGTAAATCCTGTAGTTGCTGTATTGTTAGGCGTGTTATTTGCGCATGAGCAGATTTCGATTTTGCAAATGGCTGGTCTTGCGGTTATACTCACAAGCGTATTGCTGATTAACCTGGTGAAATACCGCAAACCAGCAACAGGAGAAGCTGTTGTAAAATCTTCAACAGAAGACGTTCTTGTAAAACCAACATCTGAAGAAAATCAGACTAAACCAGCTTTATTAAAATATAAGATGATCAGCTCCAACTGATTTGATTTATAGAAACCGTGATTTGGGGCCGGTTAGTTCGTGAAGGTTTTCTGTAATCCTTTCGATTTTCCAGTCCCACCATTTAAGTTCTAACAGCTCTTCAATCTTTTCTTCAGAAAAACGCTTTCTGATTTCTTTGCCAGGATTACCTCCCACAACAGTGTAGGGAGGCACATCTTTGGTTACTGTCGTATTTGTCGCTATGATCGCACCATCCCCTATACGTACTCCCGGCATTATTGTAGCATTTGATCCAATCCAGACATCATTACCAACAACAGTATCCCCTTTAAAAGGAAGCTCATCCATCTTTGGTGTAACCTTTTCCCAGCCATTGCCGAAAATATTAAAAGGATAAGCAGCAGTTATTCCATCCATTTTATGATTGGCACCATTCATAATAAATGTTACCCCAGAGGCGATCATGCAGAATTTACCAATGATCAGCTTGTCTCCTATAAAATCGAAATGATACTTTACATTTCTTTCAAAATTATATACATCCTTGAAATCATCATAATAAGTATAATCACCTACTATGATATTAGGACTTGTGATGATGTTCTTCAAAAAACAGAGTCTGTTATAGTGGCTTATTGGGTATTTCTCGTCTTTATCAGGTCCTTTCATCATTATATATTTTTCTTGCAGCTTTTTTAACTGAGCTGCGGAGCGTTTGGAATCACGCTAAATTAATAGAAAAACTAATTAAATAAAAATCCTGACCTTTATCATTTTATAACCCCGTATATAAACTCAATGTTTTCAGATAAAATGTATCAGCATTTGTTAAATAATGCATCCGCCCAGGTCAATCTAACCGAGGCGGATGCCGAACTTTGTAAGCAATACTTTTTGAACCTGTTCTATTTGCTAAAAATACTATTGTTGAGGAAGAAAATGAGATCCCGAAATATCTTTATTATGTAGTTTCTGGTTTTATCAGGCTATTTCATTACAATGAACAGGGTGACCAGATTACCACACATCTAAACTGCCCGCCTGGGTTTATTACCTCTTATACACATTTTAATAACCATACAAAATCTGCCGAAAACGTAGAATGTATTACCGACTGTGAATTGTTAAGGATTACCAAAGCGAATCTGGATATAATTTGTGAGCAATGCCCGGCTTTTAAAGATTACAGCATCCTGGTTTTCCAGATGGCACTTACCTATAATGAAACCCGTTCGCGTGAATTAGCTAGTTTAACTGCAGAGCAACGATATCAAAAATTGATAACTAACTATC
This sequence comes from Pedobacter sp. NJ-S-72, assembly GCF_053890575.1. NCBI lineage: Bacteria > Pseudomonadati > Bacteroidota > Sphingobacteriia > Sphingobacteriales > Sphingobacteriaceae > Pedobacter > Pedobacter sp. NJ-S-72. The sequence continues at coordinate 984,617 of NZ_CM132681.1, forward strand.
CGGCTATTATTCATCATGTCCCTTTACAGTATATCGCCTCTTTTTTGGGGATGAAGCCCGAAAGTCTGAGCCGTATCCGCAGAAAAATTTAGGCTGAAATCAGAAAATTTATTTGAAAAGATAATTAACTAACAAATGTCAAGTGTAAGCCTCCACGTCAATGCACAAATTTGTATTCTTAACACACAAGAATATGATACATCAAAATTTAGCATTGGTTACAGGTGGTAACGGACATTTAGGTAATAATCTGATCAGATTACTCCTTAATAAAGGAGTTCCAGTGAGAGGTTCAGTCAGGAATTTGAAAAACAACAGCTCTTTTGCTGATCTGGATTGTGAAATGGTGCAGGCGGATATTACTGATAAGCAGTCTTTGATATCAGCGATGCAGAATGTAGAAGTAGTCTATGCGGTTGGAGCGGCTTTCAAATTATGGGCAAAAGATCCAAAAAAGGAGATTTATGATGTTAATCTTCGAGGGACAAAGAATCTGATCGAAGCAGCTGCCGAATGCGGAGTCAAAAGAATTGTTTATGTCAGTTCCATAGCCGCTTTAAATTATTCTGAATTGCCTGCTAAAGAGAGTAACGGACAAAATCCAGATCGATCGAAGAGATATGTATTATAACTCTAAAAAAATGACGGAGAAAAGCTAGCTTTTGAGTTAGCCGGAAAACATGATATTGAATTAGTTGCGGTATTACCTTCTGCCATGATTGGAGATGAGGCTTTTGGTCCTTTAAGCGTTTCTTATCATATTATAAAGCTGATTCTGAATAAAGAAATCCCAGTTGAAACTAACATTACCTTAAACTGGGTGGATGTAAAGGATGTAGCCGAAGGATGTTATCTGGCAGCTACTAAAGGCAGGAGTGGGGAACGCTATATTTTAGCAAATGAACAATGTACCTCCATTAAGGAAACTACTCAGATTGCTCAGGAACTCTTTCCTGACTTAAAGATTAAACTCCCGGTAGCAGTTCCGAAACCCATTCTGTTTTTTGCTGCATGGCTGATGGAAATGGGTAGCAAATTTACAGGGAAAGCGCCTTTACTAACCACAAAGGATATTGCGATGTTTTCTGGCCTACAGCAAAATTTGATATTTCAAAAGCAAAGGATGAACTGGGTTTTTACCCTAAAAACCCAGTTCAAACTGTAAAAGAAGCTATGCTTTATTTAAAGGCACATAGCAATAGGCTACTTTAAATCACCATATTCCAGGTAAAAAGCCTGGTGAGCTTCAAATGGAACAGGCTCATGGGTATGCTTTCTGGTTCCGGTATTTTGTTTCCATGAAAACGGTTTACACAAATCGCTTTCTGGAAACTCAACTGTAATATAAAGATTTTCAACTATTGCTTTCAATGTCTTTTTATCATGTATCTGTACGACTATATTTTCATCAAAATCTGGTTTAGAGCTGATCCTGTGAACAAGAAACTGTTCCTGCTGATTACCGAAAAGAAGATATTGAAGATTGGCTGGTTTTACCGTTTTTTTATCAAACTGTTTATAATAGATTACCTGTTTGATCCTCACTGTAATATTTTCAAGGAATTTAGTACCACCTCTTTCAAAATGACCACGATAGATATTAGCCTGGAAAACCTTTTTGTGATTTATCATTTCCGGAAGGACGAAAGTTTCCGGTTCAATAGTGTACACCAGTTCATCAGGATGTTTTTTCTTCTATCCTGCATATACTTTTCCTGATCATCTTTTGATAGTTCCAGTATTGATATAATCTGATAGTCGTGAGGATTATGAAACATAGGCAGGTGTGAAGCATAAATTACCTCATTGCCCATCAGCATCATGCCATGGGTAGATGGTTTGTCGGGGTAGGGTATATGCTGCGCAAATGCGGAGGTGGATAGATAAAGAAACAGATATGTTAAAACTAGTTTCATGAATGATCGATTGAAGTCGTGTAAAATTACAGATTTTTTTGAGCAGGAATAAAATCTGTCATGACCGCTTCCCTGATTAGTGCCGGAGGGAGTAAGCCCTGTGACAAAATAAAATCGTGGAAGTTTTTTGCATTAAATTTAGCACCTAAAGCCTCTTCTGTATCTTTTCTCAACGCTATCATTTTAGTGAAGCCATAAAAATAACTGTTAGCTTGTCCCGGTGATTTAATTGTATAACGTTCAACCTCCTGTTGCGCCATAGCTGAAGATTGTACAACATCTTCCATCAGCACTCTTTTAACTTCTTGCTGTGTAATTTTTCCGGATTGAACCTCTGGATCAAGAAATGCACGTGCTGCTCTCAGTAACCGGTAATCCAATGACACTAATTGACCTTCAAGTGGCATATATGGCCTGGTAATATATTCAGCATACAAACCCCATCCTTCGGCATTTGTAGAATTAAAAGCATATAAACTACGGGCCTGGGAAACTCCTTCTTCCACCATTTTATCAAATTGCAGCTCATGACCAGGACGTGCTTCATGGGCAATAATTGTCCACGAGGCGGCATCAAAAGTGAAGTCATCATATTTGTCACTCTCTTTTTCCCCGGGTGCAGGCGGCATGTTTAATGGCAGTACAAATACACCGCGCTGGCCGGTGTTATTTAAAAAAGGAGGTGGGACCATATGAGGGGCCGGGCTTCTCGCAGTTTCTGCGCCAGTTGCCAGACGAATGATTGCAGGACGGGAAGGTAAAGTAACCAGTTGTTTGTCAAGAATGATAGCTTCTATATCTTTCAGGTGTCTTTCATAAACCGGAATAATAGAATCCCCATGGATCTGTTCTTTTTTTAAATTGCGGATTACATCACGATAGTCTGCGGATGGCCAGTTTCTTTGCTTAGCAATCTGTGCAGCAATAGGCTTCATTTCCTGCTGAATTTCAACAAAGGCTTTGTGGGCCATTTGGGCTAATTGATCAGGTGCAATGTTAACTCCATAGTCTTCCAGCTGCAATGCGTACTCTTCACTGGTCATTCTAAAATCTTTGCGGGCTGAGATCAGTACATTATCACGGGTCCACTGATCATAGTCCTTGATTTGCTGTTTGAGAACGGTATATGATTTTTCCCAGCCTGTAAGCTTGTATTTTTTAAATAACTCCTCGATACCATCTATAATGCTGGTATTTCGGGATAACGTAACTTCCATTTCCTGTTTAGAAGGATATATCATGCTTGCACCCTTCATTTGCTGCAATACCCGTTCTTTTAGAATTGATGTTAATGGTTTATACCCGGGAACCATACCTGTATATTTTTTTAAACGGGTCACTGCAGCTGCGCGTCTTTTTTCCGGAGTTTGATCATCCAGTAAGACCTGCACACCTTCATAAATCGTATTCGCTGCATTTAGAAAAGGTATTTTGCTTGAATTCTCAAAATCCTGAGTTTTGAACCCAAGATTCAGATGCGCTATTAAAATGTTCAGATCCTGTTTGACTGCTAAGTTCTTTTCTGTTTGTAAAGAAGCCTTATACTTTTCATTCAAAATTTCCTCTTCCTTTCTTTCTGCTTGCTGGTTAGCAAGTGTAGGAACAACAATCAGTGTGTCATATTCTGGCAGACCTTGTGCAGATCCGTATTCCGGTGAATACTTTTTATCAAGGCTGATTAATTGTTTCATATACTTATTGGATTGAATGATCCATGTTCTGTCAGCATGCGAAGGTTGTGTCTGCGAATTTGCTGTGAATGGAATTGCCGCGAATAAACAGGCACTTATTCCATATATTATATTTTGTGGTTTGATCATTATAATAGTTGATTTATAAGAGGTTTGGAATTTAGAGTAAGATGAAAAAAAATGTTACGTATAAAAAAGCTCAGATAGTTTATATACTATCTGAGCTGTAATATGGACAGAATCAAATGAAACGTTCAGTTAATCCTGTTAATTATTCACCATTTTCATTGCACCCTCGCTGTAACGCTCACCACTAACAGGAAAACGTACCATCAATTCATCAATAGCTTCTAAATCTGCAGCTAATAAACTAATATCTGCAGCACCGGCATTTTCTTCCAGGTATTTACGTTTTTTAGTTCCGGGAATAGGAATAATATCCTCACCCTGTGCCAGCACCCAGGCAAGAGCAAGCTGTGCAGGTGTACAGTTTTTGTCCTGCGCAATAGCCGCAAATCCACTAATTAATTTCGCATTGTTATCCAGGTTTTCTCCCTGGTAGCGTGGAAGTGATTTTCGGAAGTCTGTATCAGCTAAAGAAGTTACATCCAGTGTATTGGTTACCAGACCTCTTGCCAGTGGTGAATAGGGAATCAGTGAGATCCCCAATTCTCTTACTGTACTTAATATCTCCTTTTCTACATCTCTTGTTAATAACGAATATTCGCTTTGTAAAGCAGCAATAGGATGAATTGCCTGCGCTTTTCTGATAGATGCAGGAGAAGCTTCACTCAAACCAAGGTAACGTACTTTCCCTTCTTTAACCAATTCGGCCATAGCACCCACAGTATCTTCTATCGGTATATCAGGATCTACACGGTGCGCATAGTATAAATCTATAGTGTCAATTTTTAAGCGTTTCAGACTTTTCTCTACGGCAATTTTTATCCATTTCGGTGAGCCGTCAAAATAGGTCCCGTTAGAGTTGCTTGGACCAGGAACATCATCTTTAAAACGAAAACCGAATTTGGTAGCAATGAATACTTTATCCCTGTTAGGAACCAGTACCTGCGCTATTAACTCTTCGTTAAGCCCATTCGCATACATATCTGCGGTATCCCAGAAATTAATCCCAAGATCCAGGGCTTTATGTAAGGTTGCTATACTTTCAGTATCATCAACAGGGCCGTAAGCAAAGCTCATTCCCATGCAGCCAAGTCCGATAGCGGATAATTTTTCTTTAGTTGTTCCCAGATTTCTATATTTCATAATGATCAGATTTGATGATACAAAGTTATATAGCGGACCAGGTCTGGAGTTATACTATTCAAACAGATCGTTATAATAATCAAATTGCTGTTCAATAATTATCAAACTGCCATGTGACGGATCTCAATAGGAGATACCCCTGTGTTCTTTTTGAAGAAATTAGTAAAGTATGCCGGGTATTCGAATCCAAGACCATAGGCAATTTCTGAAATATTCCAGTCTGTATGCTGAAGCAAAGCAAAGCTCTGGCCTCTCTGGTTATTCTGGCTGCAATATGTTCTGTAGTCGTTTTTCCTGTAGACTCTTTGACAGAACGATTAAGGTGGTTCACATGTATAGAAAGGCTTCTTGCATAATCATTAGCCGTTTTTAATTTCAGGGACAGGTGATGGGTGTCTATAGGGAACTGTCTTTCTAAAAGTTCCATAAACAGGGCGGTAATACGTGAAGAAGCATTCGTGTGTTTTTCGAAATTCTCCGTTGGGTTCATCTTCATAGCCTCATGAATAATCAGATGAAGATAATTACGTAACAGGTTGTATCTGTGTAGGTAATCAGAGGTAATCTCTTTGGTCATTTTTATAAATAAGTCTGATATTTCCTTTTGCTGACTCTCATTGATAAAGAAAACAGGATTACTTCCAATACTGAACAATGGAGAGTCCTGTAAAGACTCTTTATGTCCACCGGTCTGTATAAATGCTTCGGTAAAAAGGCAGAACCAGCCTTCTTGTAAGGCTGATTCTGCTTCCCACGAATATGGAATTATAGGATTAGAGAAGAGAAGTGCAGGTCTGTCAATGTGAATCCATTTATCTGCATAATGTATTTTACCGGTGCCAATAATTAAAGATACCTTATAAAAGTCACGTCTGCTATAAGGGGTGATTGTTGAACAGTTTGCTCTGGAAAATACATTGAAATGTCCGGCTCCCGCATTATTAATTGATAAACCCAATGGGTTTGCTTTAGGTACACGGGTATAAAACTCCTCTACGCTCTCTGTTGATTTCATGGTGTAATTTATAAAAATCAAAGGGAAATGTTTTGCAGCACTCGAAAATATTACAGAATCTCTATTCAGATGTTGTCAATAAGCTAAATTTATTGATTTTCTGTCTCTGAAGAATATCTACAATTTTCTTAATTGCAGGGTATTCTTCGTCAGCATCTCCCTTTATACTGACCCGCATTGCAGTTGCATGTAATTCTGCAACAGCTTTTCTGGGAATGGAGTACCCAATCTGATAATTGGTTGTTAACAGAGTCTGCCGGAATCCCTGTTTCCAGCCCCGAAGCTTTTCTTTTAGCAGGATCCATCGTGATAAATTTTTTGAGACTTTGTATTGGAACGCCAAAAGAACTGATTACACTAAATCTTTTTTTCTCCTCCGGGCTAAAATCAATTTTATATTGTTCCCCGATTTTTTCCAGCATGGAGATTTTGACATCCTGTCCGGCGGCTTCAAAAAAGACTTTTCCCTTACCAATGGTGAGAATGGCAATATCTTTATCCGGAACTTTTAATTTAAAAGTAGATGAAGGGACTTTTACATCCAAAGGATCTGGCTGTTTAGCGACTGCAGTTAGGATGAAAAATGTAAGCAGCAGAAAGGAAACGTCGGTCATGGCTGTCATATCGACCGTTAAAGCACGGCGCTTAACTTTTATTCTAGGCATAATTCAAGAAAAAAAATATGGGTTATGAAATTGAAAGGATTATTGCTATTGCTATTTGTGTTTTTGACCTAACTGGTAGATTTTGTCTATCCACAATTCCCGTTGTTTAGTCTCTGCAGTCTTTATAATCCCGATATAGGTCACTGCAACGGGTTTAATCCCACAAAATTCAAGCGTACTTTTCTTTAATTGATTCACACTTGGATTTCCATAAAACATCCAGTAATACCAGGCAGGCTGATCTAAAGTTGTGATAATTCTGGCAGTTTTTCCGGTAAGCAGTTTATCCCACCACACAGAATTCTCTCTGTATTTATAGGCTATACCGGGTAAAAATAGCCTGTCTATGAAACCTTTCATGATGGCCGGTAAGCCACCCCACCAAACCGGATGTATCCAAACCAGGTGATCAGCTTTTTTGATTTTTTCCAGACTAGCCAGCAGGTCTGCTTCTAGTTCCATCCGTTTGGTATATCCGTATTGTAAATTGGGATTAAAGCTGAGCTCACCGATATGAATTATAGCTACATGTGCACCAGTTTTTAGAGCACCTTCTTTTTATAGGCATTGGTGAGCGCATAATTGAAACTATCTTTATTGGGATGTCCGTTGATGATCAGAATATTCTTCTTCATTTGTCCTTTGTTTTATAATCAGGACAAAGGTATCTGGCCGTTTACCCTAACTACTGGACATTTGTCTAAAAAACAATCTCTTTTCTCAGGCGGCTTAAGTGTCTTGGGGTAATCCCAAGATAGGAGGCAAGGTATTGTAATGGGATTTGCTGGATATAGGCTGGCTGATTCTCAAGAAGATCCATATATCGCTTTTTTGCTTTTTCTTTCTGAAAGAGGAATAAACGTTTCTCTAATTCAATGTATTGTTGTTCGGCAATTATTTTGAAGAACCTGATCCAGTTTATACTGGATTGGGACAATTGATCTATATCGGCCTTTTGAACCACTAAAAGTTCACAGGAAGAAACTGCTTGTATATTCTCTAAAGTAGGCAAAGAGGTGATAAAAGAAGAGTATGCCGTCATCAACGTACCAGGAAAGGTGATACAAAAGTAAGTAATCTCTCTCTCCGGACTCAGGAGTAAAAAAAAACGAACGTAAGATTCCACTTTTAATAAAAGCGACTTCTTTGCATGATTTTCCTTCACTGATGAAAAAATCTCCTTTTGGAAGATGTCTTATGGTACCAAGCTTTAGAAAATCATCGATTTCAATAGCTGTTAATACATTGAATTTTTTCAGGAAGTCACTAATCATGCCTAATTTTTAATGAAGGCCGAATCTAGTGTATTTTATTTGTTTTACATTACAGTAAGCATCACCATTTTTTTTTTAAAAACTGTCTCAAACTAGTGTGGCTGGTGATAATCTGGTTTTGAACTGTTTTCTGGCTTATGCCTAACCTCTCGCTGATCTCTTTTGTAGTGCATTCGTCCATAAACTTCATTCTGAATATTTCCCCTCTTTTTTCTGGCTGCAAGGCTAACCAGATTGCAATGTAACTTCTGATTTCTTTTTCATTTAATAAAGAATCAGCACTATTGTAAGAGACGCCATGTGTTCCAGAGGTTCTTCAAACTGGGGGAGTGTCTTACCTTTTTTATATAGCATGTATACCTGGTAACGAACAGCAGTTACAAGATAGGCATAGATGTTTTGAACATTTTTCCTTTCTTTCTTTGTCCATAGATCGACAAAGACAGATTGAACAAGCTCTTCTACCTGTTCCATACTTCTGAGTCTCTTAAAGCTTTCATTGTAAAGCTTCTTCCAGTACCTTTCGTAAATTTCATCGAAAGCAGCCCTGTCACCAGCCGTCATTGATGCCATCAATTGTGCATCGCTCCAGGAAGTATATGTACTATGTTTTACTAACATTAATCTATCATATTTTAGAGGTATGTATATGATATAAAGGTATATACTTGTTTTATTTATATAAAGTATTTTAAGAGTTAAATGTATTTCTTTTTTGCTAAAAGCATTTAAAAATACCAGATGTGAATGTGTGAAAAGCTATTTATAATGATTAAAAAAAATAAATATTCCTTATAGCTCTCTATAGTATTCCTGACAGCTATATTTTTACCCTTTTTTTGCTGAATATTTAAGGTAGATAAGCATCAATCAGACTGATGAAAAATCTATAATCGTGGCCGAATTGTGTTTCAGGGCTTTGATGATTCTTTCGGGTTGAAAAAACGTTTTATTTTACCTAAAGCGGCAATTTATATTGAATAACATTGAAATATGTCTGATAATTGATTTTTTTTAGACTTGAAACGTAATTTTAAACAGGATCAGAAGATTATATTTCTCTGATACGGGAAATAAATTTGCGCTTTAAAATTAAAAAAAAAAAAAGCATTAAAATGCTTTTAATGCCTTGTTAGTCACAGTGACAGGTTTTTTATGGATTATATTTTTATTTTAAAGAGATATATTTCTTTAATTAAGCTAAATTTTACCTAAATTAGGTTTTACAAAACAGAAGCTCATTAGAATTAAGCTTGTATATGCTATAATTTTTAATGAAAACCATAATTATGCTGAAAACTGAACCAACCACAAGCATTAATAGAAAATAAACGGGCAAGTATAAGCATGCTGTATGACAGGCATGCAAGTATGCTGTTAGGTTATATTTTTGAAATTGTAAAGGACCGCAACTTAGCCGAAGAGTACCTCGTGAAAATATTCTGTGATCTCTCACAGCATTTTAATGAAATAGATTGGGATAATACAAATAGTTGGTGTCAGCTGCAAAGATTTGCTCAAAACAAATTAAATCAGTTAATGAATTCCGGGGAATTTATTCAGGATTTGGAAATAAAGGGGGCAGTGGGATCTGATTCACACATTAAATATCCTGACCTCTTTTCGGAAGAACAACATGAAATATTTTACGGCGTTTATTACTACGGAAAATCAATTGAAGCAATTTCAAAGGAATTGAATAAAACAGAAGAATCAACCAGGAAGACTTTAAAAGAGGCTTTCACAATAATGAGGAACAGCTGTGAAAATTAACGAATACATAGAAAGCGGAATACTGGAAGCGTATGTATTAGGCTCAGCCTCAGAAGCGGAAACCAGGGAACTGATATATCTTAAAGCAAAGCATCCGCAAATACAAGACGCGCTGCAGTATTTGGAAATAGATATGGAACGCATAGCGGAACAGATGGCTATTATTCCTCCGCCAGGTACCTGGCTAAAAATTGAAACGCAGCTTAATGAACTGGCCGAAAGACCACATTTTGAGTCTATGCCAATAAGAAGACCTCCAAACAGAAAAGGTAGTGAACATCGTAAAAGCGGTCAGTTTATTGAAGTAGATGCCTCGTCCAGTCATATGCGTGTGCATAAAATATGGAGATGGTTATTTATAGGCGTATTTATTCTGGGGAAAATATTCCTTGGTTTCGCAATTTATTTTTATCTGGAAAACCGTCAGTTAAAACAGGAAATATCTAAATTGAAAACTCAATTAGAAAAATATGAAAAGCAGCAGGCAAATCACTCTAATAGCAGATAAATAGCTGATAGCCCTATCAAAAAACCTGTTAATTTGAATTAACAGGTTTTTTGATTTTAATTTCCGGATTTTGCCCTTTTTTGTTCATTAGATGAGCTGTTAGACCGCTCTCTCACTGCTTTAACGCCACTGCTTCCAAAGTTGTAAGAAAATGAAAGTCTGTAGATCCGGCTTTCCTGTTTTTGGGTAAGATTGTAGTCTTGTAATGGTATGGGCGCTTTTAACATTAATTTGCCTGGTGTTAAACAGATCGCTTGCTGATAATTTAATATTGGCTTTTTTGTTCGCAAATGATTTACTGATCCCCAGATCTATAACATATATTGGTTTTGTGATATAAGTTCCAAATACCTGTGCTGATTGATAATTTGCAGAAAGTTCTGCATTCACTGATGAATTAATGGTGAAAGTATGGATCGAACTGACCATCTATATTAATATTTAAGTAGCAGTTTTCTTCATGATAATTAATGATTTCTATTTTTGAGCTTATTTGTGCTCTGCTGAAATATATGATTTCATTTTTTATAGAAATATATTTTAACATTATTTAACTTGGGTTAACATTTTTTTAACAAGTAGAATAGAGATCTTTGAATTGTACCCGTTTCTCTTTAAAATATAGCTGTATGAATAAGCCAATTTTGTTTTTAATGACTACTCTTTTAAGTGGTAATATCGTTTTTGCCCAAAAACACCATGAAATTGATGGTGTAGTGGTGGATGAGCAGAATGTTACCTTACCTTATGTGAGTTTAAGGGTTGCAGGCCAGGCAGGAACTATGACAAATGCTGATGGCGGATTTGTATTTAAATATGAACAAACTACTGATAAAGACTCACTGCTTGTTTCCTATATAGGCTATAAAAATCTTAGAATTGCATTATCGGCTTTGCATACAAATATGAAAATCAGGTTAGAGCCCGCTGTAGTAAATCTAAATGAAGTCGTAATCAGGGTGATTAATGCAGAATCTGTTATCCGGCAGGCGATAAAAAATATACCCGAAAATTATGATACCCAGCCTTTTTTGAAATGAAAGCGTTTTATCGTGAAGCGGGAAAGGTGGATACGAATTATCTTTCTTTCGCTGAGGCCTCGCTGAATATTCTAAATCATGGATATAACAGTAATAAAGAAGATCTGATCATCATAAGTAAAGAGAGGAATCTTAAAAAGGTAGGGGAGAAAGAAGTTAATAATCCTTTACGCCTGAGTGTAGACGGCGCTCCTTATGATATTCTGTTAAGTGATATCATTAAAAATCCGGTGCATGTTTTAGGTAAAGACTATTTTAAGAGCTATCAATTTGAAATAGCAGGCTCAACAATTTCTGACGGAGAAGAAGCCTGGCTAATCAGGTTTGATCAGAAAGACGGAGTCAAACAAGCTTTATATAAAGGAACAATGGTTATTATCAAAAGCAGTTATGCAATTACCTCTCTTGATTTTGCTTTAAGCCCTAAAGGGATTGATTATGCTAAAGCCGATATCTCATTTTTGGCAAGGCCGGTATTTAGCCTGTTAGGTTACAGTATAAAGAAGCTTAATGAAGAATTCAGTGAAAGGTATATCAAAATTGATCACAAGTGGTATCCTTATTTCTATAAAATTGTAACGGCACATCATTTTAAAGCCAGGTATCAGCATTTGGAAGGTAACTTATATATTAATGCTGAAATGTTTATTTCGAAAGTGAATAAAGTCCCGGAAGGAAAATATGAGAAGAATTTAGTGATGCCACGCGATTATGTTTTCAAAAAGTATGTAAAAGACTATAAAGAAGGTTATTGGGACGATTACAACTTTATAAAACCCACAAATTCACTCAAAGAAATTACTGAGAAGATCAAGCCAAATTGATGATTATCATCCTTGTTTTAATAATCTACTAAATTAGTAGATTATGTTATTATATTTGATTTACAAGAAATATAAAATCTATAAAACATGGCTGGACAAGTTAAAAACACACAACAAACTGCATTAAATGATGTAGCAGCAAGGCCGTTGGCTATTGCAACCCGTACCGTACCACAAGCACCCTGGATTACGCCTAGATGGCTGCCACATTTATTAAGCTGGAATCCTGTAGAATCGGGTATTTACAGAGTAAATAAAGTAAAAGAAGGAGAGTCAGTAGATGTGGATTGTTCAAACAGAGATGAACGGGTATTACCCAATACCTTTGTTGATTACGTAGAACAACCACGTGAGTATCTTTTGAGTGCGGTTAATACTGTACTGGATGTACATACGAGGGTTTCAGATTTGTACAGTAAACCTTATAACCAGATCAGCGAACAGTTAAGGTTAACTATCGAAGCCATTAAAGAAAGACAGGAAAGCGAGCTGATTAATAATAAGGAATACGGCTTGTTACATAGTATCGTTCCTTCGCAGCGTATTGTTACCCGAAGTGGTGCACCAACTCCCGATGATCTGGATGAACTGCTTACTAAGGTTTGGAAAGAACCAGGTTTTTTCTTGCTTCACCCGCTTGCTATTGCTGCATTTGGTCGTGAATGTACACGCAGAGGTGTTCCACCTCCAACAGTCTCCCTGTTTGGTTCACAATTTATTACCTGGAGAGGTATTCCATTAATCCCTTCGGATAAAGTGCCCATTGAAGATAACAAGACTAAAATATTACTGATTCGTACAGGAGAAAGCCGTCAGGGCGTGGTTGGACTTTATCAGCCTGATCTGCCAGGAGAACAATCACCTGGATTATCTGTCCGTTTCATGGGCATTAACGAGAAAGCGATAGCCTCATACCTGGTGTCTTTATACTGCTCATTAGCTGTTTTGGTCGATGATGCGATTGCTGTACTGGAAGAGGTAGAAATCAATAAATATCACGTTTATAAATATTAAAGATGAGTAATGCAACTAATAATCCGCAAGGGTTACCAGATGTGCATGCCTTAGAAAAGCTGGCGAATGCATATTTTTCTGCATTACCGGGAACCTATAGTGCAGCAACTTTGCCTTCACCAGAGATTCTTCCGCATAGCAATAATCAAATTCATTCAGGAAGAGAATTTTAACCATTCACCCTCGGCTATTTACCAGGGAAATGCGATTGATTTGTCAGAGCCGCAAACCAGTTTGCCGGATTCCAATGGTCTTGGCCTTGGACATGTGCCGGTATCTACGGCCGGAAGCGGAGGGCCTTCTGGAAATTTTAAAAGTTATGAGCAGACGCCAAATCCCTTTCAAGGGAGTTCATTGTTTGCTTTACCTTTTGAATCAGATCAGCCTTATGAAAAGGAGTTGCAAAAAGCTCTGGCGTCAGTAAGTATATATAGCCCTTCGGCTCAATTGCCTTTTAATCCTTCAGGGGTTTTAAGTGAGAGTTCTTATTATTTTTCATCAGGGATTCAGTTTGTTTCTTCGGCAGGTGCAGGGGATAACAACCCAGCTGGCCGTTATGGGAGTGGGATTGTAACCGGAAAATCGCATCCTTCGTTTAATGTGAATCTGGTACGGAATGATTTTCCGATCCTTTCAGAACAGGTAAATGGCAAAACGCGCTGATCTGGCTTGATAATGCAGCTACTACGCAGAAGCCAAGACAGGTAATTGAACGGCTGAATTATTTTTACGAGCACGAAAACTCTAATATTCATCGTGCCGCGCATGAATTAGCAGCCCGTTCAACGGATGCTTATGAAGGGGCAAGGCAAAAGGTACAACGTTTTATAAATGCGCGTTCATCCAATGAAATCGTATTTGTCCGTGGGACAACTGAAGCGATTAACCTGGTTGCTGGTAGCTGGGGGGATGAATATCTTCAGCAGGGAGACGAAATTATTCTGACCCATCTGGAACATCATGCCAATATCGTTCCCTGGCAGTTACTTGCTAAAAAGAAGGGATTGAAAATACAGGTAATTCCTGTTGATGATGATGGACAGGTGTTATTGGATGAATATGCTAAATTACTCAATCCGAGAACCAAATTAGTCTCTTTTACGCTGGTTTCAAATGCTTTGGGTACAATAACCCCCGCAAAACAAATTGTAGATATGGCACATGCCGCGGGTGCAAAAGTACTGGCAGACGGTGCCCAATCAGTTTCTCATATCCGGACTGATGTACAGGATCTGAACGCGGACTGGTTTGTTTTCTCCGGTCATAAAGTTTTTGGACCTACAGGAATTGGCATTTTGTATGGCAAAGAAGATTTGCTGAACAGTACCCAGCCTTATCAGGGGGGGGGAAATATGATTCAGGATGTTACTTTTGAGCAAACTCAGTTTCATAAAGCTCCAGCTCGTTTTGAAGCTGGGACAGGGAATATTGCTGATGCAGTTGGTTTAGGTGCTGCAATTGATTATGTACAGAAAATAGGTATTGACAATATTTACCAGTATGAACATTACTTGTTGGAATATGCCATTAAGAAACTGGCACAAATACCAGGATTGAGGCCAATCGGAACTGCGAAAAATAAAACCAGTGTTTTGTCTTTTGTATTGGACGGATTTACTACGGCCGAAGTAGGTGAAGAATTGAGCCGGGAAGGTATTGCGGTACGTTCAGGACACCATTGTGCACAACCTATTTTGAGGAGATTTGGAGTGGAGGCTACCGTAAGGCCTTCGCTAGCATTTTACAATACTTGCGCTGAAATTGACACTTTAGTCAATGTAGTAGGGGGATTGAAATCTTCCAAACAGGTTCGGTTTTATTAGATCATAAATCCAGTACCCAATAATTCAGGTACTGGATTTATTTCAACTTATGAATATGCCTTAAATGAACCATATTTATGTAAATTCGGTTTTTAACTAGTTATAAGATGCGCCTTAAATTTGAACTCGTTTGTATATCACTTCTCCTTTTACAGTCTTGCAGAAATAAAGAGCAGAATAAAATCGCGCAATCCGAAAACATGCATGTCGAAAGTGTCTCATTGCTTAAAATGAAGACATTTCCGGAAAATGGGGCTGCTATGTGCAGGCCAACGGGTTTTACCCGATCAGATAGTCTCCTGTTTATGCAGGGTGGTGGAAAAGAGTTTAAGGGAAACTTTTTTTGACAAACCTGTTTCAGGAATGACTGAGCAAGCAGGTATGAAATATATTAACGGAGGTGAATTTAGTATGGGAGGGGTAAATTCTGTTGGAATGGATGGTGGCGGAAAGGAACGAATGAATGATGCCAGGCCAGTTCACAGGGTGCACATAGATGCTTTTTATATGGATGTTACCGAGGTAACAAACAGACAGTTTGCTGAATTCGTTAAAGCAACTGGTTATGTGACAGTAGCTGAGCAGAAACCAACGAAAGAAGAATTTCCAGATGCGGCTCCGGAAAATTTAGTGGCTGGCTCGCTTGTTTTTACACCTCCAAAAGAATCTGTTCCGCTTGATAACTATTTTCAGTGGTGGGCCTATTTGAAAGGTGCAAACTGGAGGCACCCGGAAGGTCAGAAAAGTAATATCATTGGTAAAGATAATTACCCGGTTGCACAGGTTTGCTGGGAGGATGCTGCTGCGTATGCTAAATGGGCAGGTAAACGGCTCCCTACAGAAGCGGAATGGGAATTTGCCGCCAGGGGAGGATTGTCTGGTAAGCTTTATACCTGGGGAAATTCTTTAAAACCTGGTGGTAAGTGGATGGCCAATATATTTGAAGGTAATTTTCCTGATAAAGATTCTGCTGCCGATGGTTATGTGGGGATTGCACCTGTGAAAAGTTTTCCAGCCAATGGTTATGGCTTATATGATATGGCTGGTAATGTTTGGGAGTGGTGTAATGATTGGTATCGTGCTGATTTCTATGAATCATCAGAGAAACAGGTTACGAAAAATCCCAATGGGCCATCCGAAGGATTTGACCCGGATGAACCTGGGATTAAAAAGAAAGTACAAAGAGGAGGCTCTTTCTTATGTACTGAACAATATTGTACGCGTTATATGGTAGGAACCAGGGGTAAAGGGGACTACAGATCTGCCTCTGATCATATTGGTTTTCGCTGTGTAAAAGATGTGAAATCTTTATAAGAAAAAATGCCGCTCGTTATTTAACAAGCGGCATTTTTTCTTATAAAGATCTTCAATCAATACTAAAGATTACTTGCTGGTGGTAGTTTTAAACCATCAATACCGGTAACTACTTCTTCCTCTTCTTTTGAATGTTTTCCTTTTTTCTTTTTCTTATCTCCGCCACGCAGCATCTCTTCTAAATATTGATCATATTGAGTCTGCTGTTCACCTTTTAGGATATTTCTTATATTCTTAGTCGTTTCATTCTGCATCCTGTAGAATTTAGAAATATCATCTTCATTATACATTCCAGTTTGCTGTTTTTTAGATAAGGCCACTTGCTCCTTACACAAATCCAGTGTATAATTATAAATTACATTTTTCTGTGTTGGATTTAATTTTAACTTTTTATCCATAGCCTCTATACTTTTAGTAGCCATTTCGGAAGCGGTAGGAGGTGCTTTTTGCGCCTTGGCAAAAAATATCATTCCCAAAAGCATACAAAGAGTCAAAACAGATTTTTTTCATCATCATTATTGTTTTATTAAGCTGTGCAATTTATAAATTATCTGTAATACTTTATGAACCAAATCCTCCCGTGAGGATTATTATATTTTAATTAGATTATTACCGATAAAATAATAAATTTATAAACGAATAATTAAAGTTTCATAATCAACCCTCTTTCGAAAACAGCAATGCAGCTCAAGTAATTAATTTTTCCTGTTATTGCTCGTTTTTAGTTCCCCAAATTAAAAAATCAAATGAGATTAAAACAATGTTTACTAATTGCTTTCCTCCTTCCTTTGGCCGCAACGGCGCAAAAAGAAGGCACTTCTTACCCTGTAAAGGATCTCCATGTCAAATGGACATTCAAAGCGCATCAATCCAGCGGTAACAAACAATCACTTTCATTACTTACCTTTTCAAACAAGGCAGCACAAAAGTTTCCTGCCAGTAACTGGAGTCTTTATTTCAATTCTATGAAAGAGATAGAGGTAAAGACTACCGGGCAAATCATTGTTGAACAGGTAAATGGAGATCTTTTCCGAATCAGGCCCGGCAAAGATTTTAAGGAGATCAATAAAGGCGATTCTGTTGTCCTTGACATTCCGGCCAATGATGAAATTGTGAATTTTGCTGATGCTCCGGGTGGTTTATACCTGGTGTGGGATAATATGCCAGACAAGGGAATTAAAATTGATCATTATGTGGTCGAACCAGTAGAACGATATCTTAAAAATGTCGTTTCTCCTTTAGATACTTATAATAAGAACAGTAATTTTACAGCTAAGGATAAAAGTACACTGGTAAAGCTTCTTCCTACGCCGGTATTCTATGAAGCTCGCTCAGGGAACTTTTCTGTAAACGCGGCAACAGCAATTATCAGCGATCCTGAATTTAAAAAGGAAGCTGATTACCTGTCAAATGAGTTGTTTGGCTTGTTTAAAATTAAGCCCGTAGTTTCTTCTGGCACTTTAAAAGAAAAAAGCATTCAACTGATTAAAACCAATTTGCCTGAAGGTGAATATCAGCTGGAAAATTACGGCACAGGCTATCACCATTTCTGCTGGTCATGCAGATGGCATATTTTCCGGTTTGCAATCTTTAAAATCTTTGCTTTTAGCTAATAATCCGGCAAAAGGGGAAAAGGCTGTCCTTGTTTCCTGTGTGTCGATTAAAGATGCGCCCCGTTTTAAGTATAGAGCATTAATGCTTGATGTGGCACGTAATTTTCATCCTAAAGAAGAGGTATTGCGTATACTGGATCTCATGGCTTTATATAAGTTAAACGTATTCCATTTTCACATTACTGATGATGAAGGCTGGAGACTGGCAATCCCTGAGCTCCCTGAGCTGACAGAAATCGGGGCGAAAAGAGGGCATACCTTAACCAATGAAAAATCTCTTCAACCAACCTATAGCTCTGGTCCGGATACTACAGAAGTGCTGAATAAAGCATTTTACAGTACAGCTGATTTTATTGAAATCTTAAAGTATGCTGCAAAAAGACATATACAGGTGATTCCAGAGATCGAAACACCAGGGCATGCCAGGGCTGCGATTAAAGCAATGGATACGCGTTACAGCAGATTTATGGCTAAAGGAATGCGTGCCGAGGCAGAAAAATATCTGTTAAGGGATATCAATGATAAATCTGTTTATAGTTCTGCACAGTATTGGAATGATAATATTGTCTGCGTGGCATTACCTTCAGTTTATACTTTTTTGAATAAGATTACAGAAAGTTTGCAGGACATGTACCGTACTGCAGGAGTTCCTTTAACTACAATTCACTTTGGTGGAGATGAGGTGCCACAAGGAGTCTGGGAGAAATCACCATTGTGTCTTGAATTGGTCAAACAAGCAAAAATGAAATCTACTGATGACCTCTGGAGTTATTATGTAGGGAAATTACAAGCTTTATTAAAGCCTAAAGGGATTATACTTTCTGGCTGGGAAGAATTTGGGATGATGAAAACCTATTTAGATGGGAATAAACTGATGGTTCCAAATCCTTTATTTGCAAATGATCCCGTGCAGCTTGATGTCTGGAATAATGTAATTGGTGGAGGAACAGAAGATCTGCCATACCGATTGGCTAATGGCGGATATAAGGTCGTTTTAACCTGCTCAAGTAATTTTTATCTGGACATGGCTTATGACCGCTCACTAACTGAACCAGGGCATTATTGGGCCGGTTTTGTGAATATGGAAAAGCTTTTTTCTTTTATCCCTTATGATTATTATAAAAATGCAAAAGAGAATAATAGAGGCGCACCGATTACTAAATCTTTATTTATTGGCAAGGATCGTTTAACAGATTTCGGGAAGTCTAATATCTTAGGTTTAAAAGCTGCTTTATGGTCAGAAAAAAATAAGAGATAATGAACTGCTTGAATTTATGCTTTTGCCAAGACTGGTCGGCTTTGCAGAAAGAGCATGGGCAAAAGACCCTGAATGGGCACTGGAAAAAGATGCTGCGAAATCGGAGTCGGCTTATCAGGATAGTTATGCAGACTTTAAGACCAGAGTTGGTCTGATTGAGTTCCCTAAATTAGATGAAGGAGGATGGAATTACCGTATCCCGCCAGTAGGTATAAAGATTACTGATGGCGAGGTATATGGTAATACTGAATTCCCTGGTTTTAATATTTATTACACCATAAATGGAAAAGAACCTTCTGCTAAAGATAAATTATACACTAAACCACTTAAAGAAAAGGGGTTGATTAAACTCAGAGCATTTAATAGCAAAGGAAGAGGTGGAAATACCACTACCGTTCAAAACTAATTTAGTATATATTTCGTTTCTATCTCATTACCATGGTGAAGCAGGTTTCAGAGCATTCTCACATTATAAAGGGATTCTTGATAAGGAGCTTGTTGAAGATTCTGATATTAAATTCTCTCCGCATACCGAAGAGAAACTGTAAAAGATGAAGGCGGCAGCAAAATAAATATATAGATTTCCGGAAACAGGAATGTTTTAGATTTAGCTCAGGAAAGCAATTCCTGTTCAATTTCTTCTAAGGTTTATTCTTTGTTTCCGGAATATATTTCCATAAGAAAAGGAAGTAGATAAAACAGATATCATCTAACATGGGATACTTTTGCTGATAATAAAGCAAAAGGAAGATCGGTTGCTTAACTATCACCCCATCACAAAGTAAAACGATAGCCGGTGTTTATGAATTTTGAGTTTATACTGGCAGATGATAAAATAATTGCACATCTTAGGGGATAATAAACTTAATCATTAAGCAATGAAGCAGCCGGATTATAAACTAATTCTTCTCTTAGTCTCAGCAATGTCATGGAGTAATCTGACCTATGCACAACTTTCACCAAATAAAATAGATTCCCTGGTAGAGAATGCAATGAAGAGGTTTAATGTGGCAGGTGTTGCAGTTGGAATTGTAAAGGATGGTAAGGTTTTATATAGTAAAGGTTATGGTGTTAAATCAACTATAACCAAAGAAAAAGTTGATGCGCGTACCCAGTTTGCTATAGCGTCCAATAGCAAGGCATTTACCACACAACAGCACTTTCTATTTTAGTTGATGAAGGAAAGCTATCCTGGACTGATAAAGTTAAAGATCATGTTCCGGGGTTCAAAATGTATAGTGATTATGTAACTGAAAACTTCAATATCCAGGATTTACTGACACATCGCAGTGGTTTAGGACTGGGCGTAGGTGACTTAATGCTTTTTCCTGATGGGAGTGATTTTACGATAAAAGATGTGTATTCAAGTTTTCAATATTTCAAACCCCAGTCTGCTTTCAGAACTAAATTTGATTACGATAATCTCTTATATTTAGTAGCCGGGGAGGTGATTGCTAAAGTTAGCGGCATGAGCTGGGGAGAATTTGTTCAAAGTCGCATCATCAAGCCTTTGGATATGGAGCATAGCTACGCTTCCTTAGCATTGATGAAGGATAAAAGTAATCTGGCAATGCCGCATACAGAAGAAAATGGTACACTTCGGCAAATAGAAAGTTTTAGGGATCAGATTAACGGTGCTGCAGGGGGGTATTTACTCCAGTTCTGATGATATATGCAAATGGATGCTTGTGCACTTGAATAAAGGAAAGTACGGTGATCAGCTTGATAAACGTCTTTTTTCAGAAAATAACCATAAAGAAATGTGGGAAATCCACACTCCAATGGACTTTAATTCCTTCCCGCGTTATAATACTCATTTTAGCGGCTACGGCTTGGGTTGGTTCTTGTCAGATAAGAAAGGTTATTTTCATGTTACACATAGCGGAGGACTGCCTGGTATGTTATCACTTACCACAATGTATCCTGATTTAAACCTGGGTATTATTGTCTTAACCAATACAGATCCTGGTGGGGCTTTGTTATTCTCTGCGGTGACTAATACCCTTGCAGATAGCTATCTGGGATTAGATGATAACCATTGGATCGATTTAATTTACAAACGGTCGGAAGATGAGAAGTTTGATGTGAATGGGGTGTCTAAAGAAGTTTGGAAAGTGGTTGCTGCTTCCAGTAAGAAAAAGATCGATCCGGCTGGCTATATTGGCATTTATGCTGATAAATGGTTTGGTAAGGTAGAAATTTTTCTAAAGGGTAACCAGTTATGGTTTAAATCGTATCGTTCACCAAAACTTACAGGCCCGATGTCCTTTTATAAGGCAAATTCTTTTGCAATTAAATGGGATTATAAAGACATGAATGCAGATGCTTTCGCAATCTTTAGTCTTGACGAAGAAGGGAAAGCGCAAAGCATCAAAATGAGAGGCATTTCCCCAAGTATTGATTTCAGTTTTGATTTTCAGGATTTAGATTTGCAAAGATTGTAGCCTGGTATTTTTTATCATACTCAAAGCCTTTTTTGTCAGCATATATAGTTCGTGATAATTTCTGTTTGACACAATTTCCATTGTAATCAATTTAGAACCCATACCTACTGCACATACACCAGCACTGAACCATTCTTCGAGGTTTCCTTCAGTAATTTCTACACCTCCTGTAGGGATGAAAAGCTGGCCTCTGAATAACTCCCTGATGGAGGACATAAAGGCCGGGCCTAATATATTTGCTGGGAATAATTTGATAACAGGCGCATTCAATTGTTGTGCTGTATAGATTTCTGTAGGTGTCATACAGCCTGGGATCCAAAGTAAATCATGCTGATCACATAATCCGGCAACAGCTGGATTTACGATAGGAGATACGATGAAATCTGCCCCAATGGCAATAAAGTCGGCGGCCTCTTTTGCAGATTTTATTGTACCAATGCCTAAGTATAAACCGGGCATTTCTGTAATTTGAACTTCCTTTAATTGCTTGAAATTAGCTAAAGCCTGATCACCGCGATTCGTATATTCTACGATTCTAATACCTGCTTTATAGAGTGTTCTAATTATATTTATACTCGTTTCTGCATTATCCTGATAAAATAAAGGAAGTAATTTACCTGTTAATAGGGTGTCAATAATAAGCTGTTTCATACGGACCGATTTAAATTTTTGTTAATTTGATTCACAGTCATATCTGTAGAATGTAGAATCGCTTGTGATAAATAATTTATGATAAGCAGCGGCAGTTGCAAATTCTACAATTTCCTGCGGGGGATGACCATGATAAAAACCATAGATTAATCCTGCCATATAACAATCACCACTACCTACCTTATTGGTCACTTTCTGAGCATTATATTCTTGTGAAGTATATAAGTTATTTGTTGTAAACAGCGTAGTATAGTACTGAATACCTTCCCCTTTGTCGAATCTGAAAGTATTGGCAACAGCTTCACAAGCAGGGAAACTCTGCTGAATAACCAGTGAGGTTTTTTCTGCCTGCTGCAAACAGAAATCTTTATTATTGAGCAGAATTTTATCCGCTACAGATATGCCAAGCATTAATTCTGCTGCCCAGATATTTCCCATAATCAACCGGCAATGCGTGGCCAGGTTTCTCATTATTTCTACAGGCTTTTTTTCGTATTTCCAGAGTTTGGCCCTATAATTCAGATCAAGAGAAATACTAACACCCATTTTTTCTGCCATAATCAGGGCTTCTTTACATAATCCGGCTACTTCTTCATTGATGGCAGGACAAATTGCGGAGAAATGAAACCAGCTGATTCCCTCAAAGATTTGTTCCCAGTCAATACTGTTTTTCTTTAGCTCTGAAAAAGAAGAGTGCTTGCGGTCATAAATGACCTCTGCGTTTTTCATATCAACACCCATTGGAAGGTAGTAGACCCCTATACGGTCACCTAAATAAAGAGAACGATCTGTATCTATTCCCTTCTGTTGCAAATAAGCATTGATTTGTCTGCTCATCTCATTTTCAGGTAATGCTGTTAAATATGCTGTGGGAATATTCCATTTTGCAAGTGCTGTTGCAACATTAGCTTCTGCTCCTCCTATATAAGCGGGTACATGATTTGATTTTAGCCAGTTACTTGTTGAGTCCGGGCAGATCCTTAATAATAACTCTCCAAAACAGAGTACTTTCTTATTCATATATGTTGTCTGTTATTAAGTTATTCGTGTTTTATCCATACTTTGTAAATTTCAACTGCGCCGAATGCTTCACACGATTCGCCTTCAACTTTTCTTTTTCCCTGGCAGGATGACTGTACGTAAGCACCTGCTTTAAAATAAGCATTGCTGAAAACCTTAGGGTAGATGAATTTCAGCTCTCCATTATAGAAACATTCAGTCTGATCGCCGCTTACTTTAAACATGACTGTAAAACGGGTTCCTAATTGATAATTATCATCTAATACTGCCCCTTTTTCATCACCCATCTTCACAAAAAGTTTGTTTTTCTCTAATCTGAAAACAATCACATCATCTTTATCATCATGGATCTGACCAATTACTATATGTGGTTTTTTTGCAGGGAGATGGATAATGCTTTGTTCAATAAATAGCGTATGTGTACCTGTCGATGAAGACCATGATGCATTTTTTTTTTGCCATCATTTATCATTTCTCTGAGTTCTGAACGGGGATAACCTGACCCGATAGTTGTTGTACCACCCGTCGTGGCTCTAAACACTACCGCATCTTCAGTTTTGTTTACAAAGAACCAATTGTCGTTATGATAAGTTTTGAGTTCAGGCTGTCTGTATTCGTCAGATTTGCCGGGAGTTTTAATCCCTTCCGGAACGTTTAGCTTCCAATTGTTCAACTCCAGAATTTCAGCCGGTAGTTTTAACTGTATTTGATCTTTAGCCGATTGGGTGAAAGTTTGTGCCTGAATTTTAAAACTATAAGTCAATAGCAATAATGAAATAAACAGATATGTCATTTTCTTCATACAGTATGTGTTTAATTAACGCCAATTTTGAATTGATCAGTTGAAGCAGGAGAGGCGTCTCTCCATGACAGATTAAGTTTTTCTATATCAGTATAGGTTGGTTTTACATGATAAATATGATGACCCAAAACCTTCTGATAAAAAGACTCTACTTTCCCTGATTCGTAGAAATTGCAATTATCAACTATGATATTATCCCATCTGTATTCCTGAAACTGGATTGATCTGCCTCCCTGACCGCTATACGAGAAAAATTACTGTTTTTGATGGAAACCTGTTGCGCACCAATTAATTTTACTGCCGATCCCTGTTCCCTGTTTTCTACTTCATTAAAAGTGCAGTGATCTATTTTTACAAATGGGCCTAAAGTACTTTCATCAT
The DNA here is from genome assembly GCF_053890575.1 of Pedobacter sp. NJ-S-72. Classification (NCBI taxonomy): domain Bacteria; kingdom Pseudomonadati; phylum Bacteroidota; class Sphingobacteriia; order Sphingobacteriales; family Sphingobacteriaceae; genus Pedobacter; species Pedobacter sp. NJ-S-72. The sequence goes on from NZ_CM132681.1 coordinate 1,008,912, forward strand.
TTCCGCCCCGATAAACATTAATTGCTGTACCCAGCAGATTTGTAAACGTGCAATTGCTGATCGATGTATATTCGGCATTGTAAATGCCTTTATCATCTTTCTCAGCCGAGAGATCAATTCCTGTACCTGACATATGATGGAAGATAGAGTTGTTTACGACCAAACTATCAGCAAGTGTGCTCTTTGATCCCGAAAAACCACTATTGGTACTTTCATTGTAATCGTAGAATTCGCAACCGTCAATAGTAACCTTATAGGGTTTATTCATCGGTTTATCTGTAGATCTGATTCCTGCATCCGCAGCAGCGAAGCTTTCATAAGTACCTTTGAAGGCAATGTTTTGGACGGTCAGATTACCACCATTTTCAATGCTGATGAATGCTGGCATGGCTTTGAAGGAGGTATTTATAAAAATGGGCCTGTTCATTAAACCTGGAGCGGCCACCAGTACCAGGGTTTTATCAATTACGAGTCCCTCTTCCAATTTGTAAAATCCGGTATCAGTTAATACAATCGTATCACCTGCAATTGCCTTTTTAATTGTCACAGCCAATAAAGAACTTTGAGTTGCATTTAAAAAAGTGCTTTTAGGTTTTCTTAAGGCTTTTTTCACTTCAGGATGATACCAGTTCGCTCCTGTATTTTCTTGTTTTATAACTTTTAAGTCTTTGAGCTCTGCTCCATATAAGGTACTATATGGTAAGGTAATATCGTCGGTCTGACGTGTGTTTACTTTAGTTTTGATAAACCCATCAGGGGCTTTCCCTTTATAGTTATTTCCTAAACCATTTTCAGAGAAAATAATTCCTTTATCACTGGAAGGAGTCATTTCCTTGTTGCTATTTGCATCGGTATAGATTTCTTCTCTTTCTGTTACGATCAGATTCTTTTTAAACAAGACATTTTCTGGGGCCAGTGTTCGTTCGGCATCTTTACCCGCACCAAATAGAATATTTGCACAGTTGACAAAAGTATTTCGTTCAATCAATGCATCCTTAACTTGATAATATCTGTTGATCAATGAATTTGGAACTCCGTTTAGAACAGCAAGAGGAGCTCTGAAATTCGTCCCTTGCAATTGATAGAATACATTATTAAATACCTTTTGCCGTGGATTGATTACTCTTACGCCACCAGTAAATGGTTTGTTGTTGCCAATGAAAAAATTACCCTCTACTACATTATCAGATCCGTGTCTTAATACTAATCCGCCTTCACATTCTAAAAATGTATTAAAACATACCCGGTTTTCACCCGATTTGATTGAGACAACTTCTACTTCTCCATTACAGCGTTCAAAGAGATTGTGAGCTATGTTGGTTCTGGAAGCAGTTAACGAGTATCTTGAAACACCAATTCTGATAGTTCACCACCATTGGAGCCCAGGCGGGGCCTGCCTTTGAAATAGTTATTGTCTATACTATGGTAGTTTTGCTGACTGCGTTCATCATTGAGCTCGGCAATCATCACCGGGCCAACATTTAATTTATCAACGAAAGTAGAATGGTCAATACGGTTGTTTTTACCATAAAAGGTAATCCAAGTATCTGATTTAAACCTTTCTGGCTGACTGTAGTTTTCGATTACAATTCCAGTAACTCTGCAGTGATTAGCAAGAACTGCGTCACTGATTCTAAAAGAAATCACTTCTCTTTTAGGGGTGTACCCATTTTTGAAATGTAAATCTTTAACAACCAGATATTCACCACCCAGTTGCAGGTAAGATTGACCGGTAAAGATTACTCCTCCGGTTGTTTGCGGCATAATTGTAATCGGCTTTGTTGCAGTTCCCCTGCCGTTAAGCTGCAAAGCTGCGTTTTGCCATTCCTTATCTTTTAATAAGATGATATCGCCCGGTCTGGCTTTTTGAAACGGCCGCCATTAGCTCCTGCGGGTTATTGACCAGGATAGAGTTTGCAAAGCCTTTTAAACTTAAAAAAAGCAATAAGCATAGCGTTAACGGTTTCATAGGCTATTATTAATTAAAACGTGATGTAAGCTATAATATAGGTGTTTACAGATTATTTGGATACGAGTATGTCAAATTTAATTGTTGAGGTAGCTACAGAAGCTCCGATAACTACATTCGTTGCTTTCATCAGCTGATTTGTAAATGTCCCGTCTTGTTTAGGTACACGAATCCAGATCAGATAGGCTGTAGTCAGATTAAAAGTATTAGCTCCCTGGTTGGTTGCAATTGCATCAAACTTCACTGTACTGCTTCCCGGAGCGACAATTCCCTCAAAGAATTTATCATCTAATGCGGTAATTGCATTTGCAGCATAAGCTGTATAAATCCTGTCAGTTTCTGCTGTCCCGGGGATAAGCACCCGAAATTTAGTCGCTTTAAGGTTTGCCGGATCGGGTTCCCAGATTTGTGTATTGCATTTATAGTTCTTCGAAATTGTAGTTGTATTTGCCGGACCGTATATGGTGAATACAGATGTACTGGAACAGTAAGTAACAAAATCCACTTTTTGCTCCTGACCACTAATTGTGCAACTCCCCAGTAAACTCCCTGTTTCACCGGTAAAGAAACTACTTGGAGATGGTGCTGATGCAGTTCCGTTAGCCATCATCGTCAGCTCCTTATATAGAATATATGATTTGACGGGCATACTGATCAGAGCCTCGGCTTTTAGTCCGAAATTATCAATGATTACTATTTTGATCTTGCCAGCATTCTTCCGATAAGTATAACTATAATTCAGATCATATGTTTTTTCATTATTGGTTAGCATAATCTGATCGGCCTTTTCAAAAAAACACCTTTATAGTCATCATAAATCTCAATCAGTTTTAAACCATTTTCAGAACTTGCCTTTCCTTTAATTACGGCTTTACCTGTCTCATCAGGAAGCAGAGTTCTGGAATGCTGGCTAATACAGGCATAGGAGGAGTGAAAGCAGTCATCCTGATAAAACCCTCAAATGAGGAATTGTCTATATGTTTAACCATTACCCTGATACCGGTAACCTTTGCAAGTTTTGCAGAAGAGAAACTTTTGGTCGGAATGGAAAAATTATAGTGATTCCTGTTCTCCTCTGCCGGAGTATCTCTGTAAATCAGGGAATCCGTTGTATTGCTGCGCATGAGATAAAAATAGATTAATCTGATCCCGATTGCAGAGTTCAATTCTCCATTTAGAATAGTGTCAGGGCCTGTTTGTCCGATGGCTGTATTGAAAGTAAACTCTTTTGTGGTGAGTACATCCATTGTATCAGCAGTGGTGGTTTTATCTTTTTTACAACTGTTCAGAAATAAAAAACCAGCCGCTATAAGGACTATTAAATAAAAGTTCTTCATAATCATATCTATTAATAACCAGGGTTCTGAGTGATTTTTATCTGATCGTTTGCATCCAGTTCACGCTGCGGTATAGGCAGCAGTAATTTCTCTTGAGTCAGGTTCGCTTGTAGCTCAGCGAGTGTAAATGCTGGTCTGTAGTTTTTATAGTGAGAATCAAATTCAATTGCAAAATGATTTTTAATCACCGGGATTGCTTGTCCAGTCCTTACCAGATCAAAAAAACGCTGGTTTTCAAAGGCGAACTCTAATCTTCTTTCATTTAATAAAGCAGCCAGGAATTGACTTTCATTTGTTATTGCATTTGGGCTTCCCGTATCAGTTGGATATTTGTAAAAACCTGTGTTAAAATCGCCGGAAGTATAAGTTATTGCTCCAGCTCTTGATCTAACCTGATTGATCAGATCGATTGCTGTATTTCCAAAACCCAGGGCCTCAGCTTTCATCAATAAGACATCAGCATATCTGATTACCGGAAAATCATTTTCTGCATCAAATTTCACCAGTACAGGAGAAATGAACTTCTTCACATAAAGCTTAGCAGAATATTTAGCCATCGTCACTGCTTTACGGTTGTCAATAGCTCCGGCTATAGTTGTTTTATAAGTCAGGTCAAGATCGTTGGTAGGGAAATTATAACCGCTGCCATCACCATTAACAACTGTACTTCCGCTTGATGTCGGGGCAAAGTTATTGGCCATCATATTACCGAGGCCTAAACCGCCAGCCTTAAATCTTACAGCAAATAGTATTTCTTTGTTCATCTCATTGTTAATAGAAAATACATCTGCAAAAGACGGTAGTAAGCCGTAGCCGCTATTGCTGATGATATCATCTAATAAAGGGAGGGCTGAGGCTTGTTTATTCGTGGTCAGATATACTTTGGCTAATAAAGCTTTGGCTGCCCATGTATTTGCACGGCCAGCATCAGCATTGCTTGAAGGTGTAAATGCTGCTGGAGATAATAAATCTTTAGCAGCCAGAAGATCCGCTTCAATCATTTGATAACATTCGGCAAGTGTCACCCTGTTTATTCCTTTTGACTGTTCCGGATCTACCGATCAGTGATCAGAAATACACCCCCGTATAGACGAACCAGGTTAAAGTAATGATAGGCGCGTAAAAACAAAGCTTCGCCAGCCAGCTGATTCCTTTGTTCAGGAGTCATTTTTGCTGTTCCTTCACCCACAGTAGTTTTCCCGGCAGTATAGGCTACACCCAGGCTCCTCAATACGTAATTGATAGATCTTATGTTTTTATAGCTAACCAGCCAGTATTGATAAACCTTATCATGTGAAGAATTAAGTGTAAACATATCCAGATCATTAAACTCAAAGTTGATCGCTGCCGAACTGTTTGCTACTCCTTGCTTGGAATTGTCAGTACGCAGATCGGTCAGCATCCATTCAAATTCCAATGGCTTTTGCATCCCATTATAACTTCCTGTTAATGCGGTTTTAGTTTGTTCGTATGTTTTATAAAAATTATCAACTCCTACATTAGAAATTGGATCAATGTCGATGACTTTTTTGCAGGATACCATGCTGAAACAAAGTATTCCCTGCGGTTATGTAGTTGAGGTTCTTCATCTTATGTCTTAATTAAAAATTAACATCTATACCAAAGGTGAACGTACGGGAAATAGGAAAAGCACCACGCTGATAGCCATCTACTAAAGGAGAGGAGTATTGAGAAGAGGTGGTTCTTGCTTCAGGGTTTATACCGCGATAAGAGCTTCCAGTCAGATAAAATAAATTATCAGCAGAACTGTATACCCTGATACTGCTTACACCTAGTTTTTTAATAATTTTTGCTGGTAATGTATAACCCAGTATTACATTCCTTAAAGCGGCATATGAGCCGCTTTCAATCACATAGTCCGTTAAAAGCCAGTTTTCGCCATTTGTATAATATGGTGTTTTTCCGTCACCAGGATGAGCGGCACTAATCCATCTGTTCTCATTGAATTTCTCGTTGTATCTTCTTGATTCGTTGTAATTAGCATCTCCATTGATGATCTTTCCGCCTTGCACACCCTGAATCATAATATTGAGATCGAGAAACCTTTATATTTAAAGGAGTTGTTTATCCCCCAGGTGAAATCAGGAAAGGGACTTCCGATTGTTGTCCTGTCGTTTACATCAATCTTATTATCTCCATTTACATCTGCAAATTTCAAACCTCCTGGTGCATAATATTTGGATAGGGAAGAAGTTTGCCCGCTTGCTTTGGCAGCATCAATTTGTGCCTGCGAAGTCCAGATCCCATCTGTTTTATAACCAAAAAACTGTATTGCAGGTTGTCCGACGATAGCTGCATAAACTTCATTCCGTTCCCCATAATTGTATTGAAATGGTTCTCCGCCAAGTTCTAATAGCCGATTTCTGTTTGCAGAAAAATTGAGTGCAGTAGACCATTGAAAATGATTGGTTTTAATATTGACGGAATTGAATTCAATTTCAATACCTTGATTTTTCACCTTTCCGGAGTTATCAAAATATTCAAAAGAGCCACTAAATGATTGCGTAGATCGTTTGTATAATAGCTTGTCTGTATTGGATTATATAATACTCCATTGTCAAACCAAAACGGTCTTTCATAAAACCAAGATCTAAACCTGTGTTGAATTCAAAAGTGCGTTCCCAGGTGATATTTGGATTAGCCAGTACGTCTGAATTTGGTGCTAAACCAAGATTAACCGAGCCTGTACCACTTCCGAAAGAGTAATTTCCGGGATACAGTAGATTCTGAAAGGCAAAACTCTGGATTTTATTATTTCCTGTAGCTCCATAACTCGCTCTGAGTTTCATATTACTGATCCAGGAAACATTCTTCATGAAATCCTCTTTACCAATACCCCAACCTGCCGAAATAGCAGGGAATGTTCCTTGTTTTTGTCCTTTTGCGAAATAAGAACTTCCATCTATTCTGAAACTGGCAGCCAGCAAATATTTGTTCTTATAATCGTATGTTAAACGGCCTAAATAGGAGACCAGGCCGATCTGATCTTTAAGTGTATTGGTCAGGGCCTGATCAATCTGACCGGCCTGATTTAAAGTCTCAAAAGTCTCTGTAGGAAAGTTTCTTCCTACCATATTTGTCTCCTTGATTTTTGTCTGCTGTGTTGTAAAACCCAATAAACCTGTGAAACTGTGATTTCCCTTAGTCAGATTATAATTCAGGGTATTTTCCAGTAATAGATCCATATAGGTTTTCGTATAAAGTGTCGCTTCATTCACATCTCCGTCTTTTCTTGCATTTGATCTGGTCAGCGTTGTGTTTTCCTGTTGTGAATAATAGCCTCCTGCAGAACTCTTGAAAATCAGGTTTGGCAGAAATTTAATACTGATATCACCACCTCCAAGTAATCTGTAAGTCTGCTGATCTCTTGTTTCTCTGGCAGCGATAGATAAAGGAGTGTTATTACTGGTGGCAAACGGTTCTACCGGCCCGGCACTTCTCCATGTACTTCCATCGGGCATAGTCCCGGAATATTGCAAACCATTAAAATGTCTTGCTTGTACAAAATCACCAGGAAGTACACTTGCCCACGCTGCATTCTGATGTACGTATGCGGCCGTAAAATCACTATGGTTGACTGGCAGGAAAGAGCCGAAACGGAAATAATCGGTAAAATTCACAGCTGGTCTTTGTGTTTTTACATAAGATGGATTAAAGTTAATACTGAAACTTACTTTCTTACTCAGTGCACCATCCAGCTTAGTTTTTAAATTAAGCTTACTGTTATCACTATACTTTAATACTGCCTGATCTTTCTGCCCGCTTGCAGATACATAATATCTTAAATCTTTTTTACCTCCTGAAATACTCAGTTGAATATTGGAAATAGCAGCATTTTGCAAAGCTTCCTGCTGCCAGTCGGTAGGGCCGCCGCTGATTTCATTTTCAATAACATAAGCTGCTCTTTCAGGATCAGTAATCAGGTTCTTCATGTTTGCCGGTACAGTAGGATCATCTTCCCGTAGTGCAGCTTCTTTATAAAGCATTTTTGTATAATCTGTAATGCTCATAATCGGATTCAATTGATAAGGTTTTTTGAATCCGTAATAAGACTTCAAAGTATATTTTGTCTTATCAGAACTTCCACCTTTTGTTGTAATTAAGATTACGCCATTAGCAGCTCTTGAGCCATAGATTGCACCAGAAGCTGCATCCTTAAGTACCTCAATACTTTCTACATCCTGTGGGTCTACAAATGATAATCCATCAGGTACAGGGTAACCATCTACGACTACCAAAGGCTGAGAACCGGCACTAATAGAACTAAAACCGCGAACTCTTACAATAGGAGCAGCACCAGACTCAGAACTTACATTCTGAATAGTTACGCCTGCGATTTTTCCAATCAGCGCATTGTCTAAACGTGCCGTAGGAATTTCATCAAGGTTATCATTTTTTAATTTACTTACCGCGCCTGTAACCGCTTTTTTTTTTTTTGTGTGCCATAACCAATCACCACCACTTCATTCATGGTATTGGGAATTTCCCTCAGTGTAATTGTAATAGTTTCTGCTTGTTTAACCGAAAAGGCTTGTGGTTCATAGCCCAGATAGTTAATCAGTAATAATTTGCCAGGTTCGGCTTTGATTTTAAACTCACCTTTGTTATCAGTGACGACACCTTGTTTCGTGTCTTTTAATGTAATAGATGCACCCGGCAGAACTTCCCCTTTCTGGTCCTTCACAGTACCCTGAACTAATACTTTTGTCTGTGAATATGCCGGTTTTAAGAATAAAAAACACGACAATACCGCAGTCAGTAAACCGATAAAGTAAACTTTTAAATTCATAATAATTTATATTTGGTTTTAGGTTGTACCTGCGTCGTAAATCTCCTTTACTGCAGGAAACAGCGTCTTTTGCTCGGGTCAGCTGCCAGGTTTTTTTTAAAAAATGCAGGAGACCAGACTCTCCTGCATAGGTGGAGAATCAGGAGAAATTCAAACCGCCGTTAATGTCAATATTTGTTCCCGTTACATAACTTGACTGATCAGAAGCTAAATAGACAACCAGATCTGCAACTTCAGAAGCTTTTCCTTCTCTTTTAAGTAAGGTTGCAGGTTGCATTGGCTACATTAGTCCGTACTTCGGGCTTAGTGAATGTATCATGAAAAGCAGTAGCTATCATTCCTGGTAAAACTGCGTTTACCCGAATGTTTTTTGGACCCAGCTCTTTAGCCAGTGACCGGGTATAAGTCATTACCCCGCCTTTGGCTGTCGCATAAGCGCTGGCGCCAGGGCCACCACCATCTCTGCCTGCTAATGAAGACAGGTTAATGATCGAACCACCAGAACCCATATATGGGATAGTTGCTTTACTAACGAGATAGACACTTTTCAGATTCAAATCCATGACCGCATCCCAGAAATCCTCATCTAGTTCAAGCGTTGGTCTTCTTGCCACCATTCCTCCGGCTACATTAACCAGGATGTGGATTTCTTCACCAAAGGCTTTTCTTGCCTGATCGATTAACGCAGTAACTTCAGCTGATTTTGTGACATCACCCTTTACAATAATTCCTTCTCCGCCTTCTGCTTTGATCAGCTTTAGGTTTCTTCTGCATTATCCAGGTTATCGAAATAATTGATCACTACTTTTGCACCTTCACGGGCAAGCTGACAAGAAACCGCTCTGCCAATATCTCTTGATCCACCGGTTACTATGGCCACTTTGTTTTTTAATCTCATATGATTTGTTTATGAATGAATGATTCTTTTTGAGGTAATATATTTTATACAGATCCAGGTAATTGGTACCAGTACTGCCGCAAGGACAAAGAAGGATACATAACTTGTTTTTGTCATTACAGGAACTAGCCAGGTTGTTAAAAGCGTACCAATTACAGCAGCTGTTCCACCCATACCTGCGACGGTTCCAACATTTTTACCATTGAAATAGTCACTGGGTAAAGTTTGCAGGTTCCCGATCAGGAACTGAAACCCAAAGAGGGTAAAGCCTATCAATACCATTGCTAAGCCCGGCTCAGCTTTCAGGTCGTCCAGTTTGTAGACTATGGCTAACAAAGACACCAACATAAAAACACAGCCACTGCCACTGAATTTTTTCTTGCTTTTACTGCATTGATGCCTTTTTTTACCTGCCACGAAGAATGATAGCCCCCAAGCAAACTACCGATAGCCGCAAATAAATAGGGGAGCCAGGTAAATGCACCAATCTGTTTGATGTCGAACATAAATTGTTCTTTCAGAAAAGTAGGCAACCAGGTCACAAATAACCACCAGACCGGATCAATAAAGAATCTGGCGGTGATGATACCCCAGGTGTTTCTGAATTTTAACAATTCCTTCCAGGTCAGAACCGGAGCTTCATCTGTTGTGTTTTCGACTTTAGAAGCTATATCCAGAATATAGTTTCTTTCTTTGTCGGTTAGCCATGGATGTTTATCGGGCGTTGCCTTATTAATAATCAGCCATGGAATAACCCAGATCAATCCGAGTCCGGCAATGAACACAAATGTCATCTTCCAGCCAAAAACGATATAGAGAAAGGCAATAGCCGGAGCGGAGATCACTGATCCTCCTAAGGACGCTCCCTGCACCAAAGATTCCTTGTGCAATAGCTCTTTCTTTTACCGGGAACCATTCCGCATTACTTTTTGTTGCACCCGGCCAGTTTCCTGCCTCAGAAAAACCCAGCATAAAGCGGAAGATATTGAAAGACAATAATGATCTGGCAAATGAATGTAAAGCAATCGATACGCTCCAGCCAATAATTGAAATCGTCATTCCCAGCCTTGTACCCACAGCATCCATTAGTTTCCCGGTGAATGTTTGACCTAATGCATAGGCGATCATAAAAAACGTAGTTATGAGTGCCAGTGCATTTTTATTGTCTGCTGCTGCGATCCCGAATTCCTTGTAAATATAAGGCCACATAATATTGATGGCACTTCTGTCGATGTAATTGATCACTGTTGCCAATGAAATCAATGCGATAATGTACCACCTTAGTCCTTTTATCTTCATGAGGTTATATTTGGTTTTGGTTGATTATAAGCCCAGGCTTTTCAGGAATTCCATGATCTTTGTATTGACTATTGAATTGTCTGCTGCCGGGAACTTACCATGTAAGCCCCCCTTTACCGTGATGAATTCATTTTTCACACCCAGTTCATCAAGCTTAGCTTTTAGTGCAACAGACTGTTCATACGGTACAGTAGGATCAGCATCGCCATGCACTATAAATACAGGCGGACTTGTCTTTTTAACCTGAAAAAGTGGTGAGACTGATTTTGCGAAATCCTGATCCAATGCTTTAGCACCTAACCAGCTGGTCGCGGATTTACTCGTTTTTAATTTTCCGTAACCCCAGTCCCATACATCGGTAATTCCATATTTATCAATAATCGCTGCTACTTTAATATTTTCTACTCCTTTGCAGTTACCATCAAATAAATGATCATTTTCCATCAGCCCGCCCATCAAAGCCAGATGACCACCAGATGAGGCACCCATGATGACAATTTTGTTCACGTCAATATGAAGTTTATTTGCATTGCTGATCAAATAGATCAGCGCACACCTGGTATCTTCAACAGCAGCTGCCGGGGCAGTAGCTTTAGCCGTCAGACGATACTCAATATTTGCTACTGCATATCCCTTTTTAAAGAAGGCGCTAAAACCAGATTGAGATTCTTTTGTACCTTTATTCCAGCCGCCGCCATGTATATTAATAACCAGTGGCGCAGGTGTGCTCTGAGCTGGAGGAAGATATAAATCTAATTTCCCTTCCCAGTCGCCCACCTTTGTGTAAACCACATTCAATTGTTCATTGAATCCGGCAGGATAACTTACCTTTTTTACTAGTGTTGTATCTTGTGCCGCTGCATGATTAGTAATCCATAACAGTGCGGCAATCAGCATAATTCTTTTCATCTTATACCTTTTATGAGCCTATAAAAAATCTTCACGGTGCGGAGAAAATACATCAATCAGTATTCCTTCCTCGAGGCAAACACAACCATGCATCTCATGTGGCGGGGCATAAAATCCATCACCTTTTTTAAGGATCTTTTTCTCTTCGCCAATGCTCATTTCAAAAAGACGCCACTATCTACATAAGTTACCTGAGCATGATGATGCTGATGTAATTGTCCTATGGCTTCTGCCTCAAATTTTGCTTTAACCAGCATAATCTGATCATCATAACCAAAAACCTGTCTTTTAACACCATTGCCAAGATCTTGCCAGGGTGTTTCTTCTTCTATTTGAAATAAATTGCTTTGTATCATCTTGTTTAGTTAAGTTTTATAAAGTTTTCTTTGTTTTTAAAGTTGATCTGGTATTGATATAGTTTCCCCTTCACTTTAAAAGAAACTGAAATCTGCTCTGGTCCAGCCGAAATTATTTTCAGTTCACTGACATTACTGGATGCACCAGAAGTAGTTTCATCGACTGTATTTGTACTGCCGTGCGTTTCAGTAACACTGAAAAAGGTTTGTGTTTTACTGCCAGTTGAAGAAAGCATAAATGCCTTGCTCTCCAATAAATTCTGATCAGGATCATTTGCGCCAAGCGTCAGTAGTTTTAAATTTACTGGTGCTTCAGCAGCAAAATGCACGGTATAGAAACGTTTATTATTTAATATGGTCAGATAACCCTTTTGCTCAGGAACTGCCTGTTCACCATTTAACCAGACATGCTGGTAACCATACTGTGTGCCTAATGCTTTTAGCTGATCTGTAAAAGACTTAATTTGTACAGAAGAATCTGTTAAGTGACCTTTATACCAGAAGGGGAGGTCATATTGATGTACTTTATCTGCGTCAACTCTGAAAATATCAACCATTAAAGACTTAGGCAGCTCTTTTACTTTTAATAAAGCAGTGGTTCTGGTCATTTTTACTCCCGGATAAGCATTGTTTTCTGCTGCGCTTATCACCTTCAGGTCTTTATCGTCTTTGAAATAGAGGATTTCAGCAGCAGTTTGCTGCGCGCGGTCTGCATTCCCTTTGAAATTTGAGGTTTCATCTACTGTAAGCGTATTATGGGCTACAGTTTGTTTTGCCCAGGATTTATTCTCTGGCAGGTAATCACCACCTTTTTTGGATTCTATATTAATGAAGCGCGCAGAACCGTAATCCGGGAACACCTCTACGTTATTATCATCATATAACAGGTTCAGTCTGTCAAAATGACCATGACCCATTCCTTGTGAGGTTGCTTTAATCAGCACGGCCTGCTGATCCTCATTTGTTCCTGCTCTTAAAATGCCAATGCCACCATCTTTACCTGTTGCACCATCGGTGATCAGCATTGTTTTGTAAACAAAAGGTTTTGTTTTTCCGGCGGCTACATCAGCAGCAATTTTTAATCCTGCATCAGAAATGATTACCTGACCTTGCTTATTAACTACGTCAAGTAATTCTGATTGTGTGCTTATATCTGCATAGGCAATGTCAACACCATAAACCAGTTCAGCAGATTCATAAGTTTTCCCTTTTACTGCATCGTTAATAGGGAAGAAGGTACCATCAGTGTATGTTAACTGGAGAGATGTTTCAATCGCTTTGGCCAATAACTGATTACGGTATTGAGATTTTCAGCGCCGGCTGATAATTATTAATCGTTTTTGCAAAGGTCAAAAAAGGAAGAAGTGCGTAGCGTTGATAATAAGGTCCTTCTGTGTAATATCCATCAGGAGAAAATAATTGGTCAATCTGGGCAAGATATCCTGATTTTCCGTCTTTGGCTGTCCCTTTAAGGGCCATTTCTACATATTCAGGTTTGTTGATTACATAACCTGTCATTCCTGCAGCAGCAACGGCCCAGGTCGCATGGTTATGGATTTTATTAAATGTTTCTGCGCAATCCTCTGTGAAAAACTTAAGCGTAGGAACAAATAATCCTGTCTCAATCAGTTTACGTTTATCTGGCGCAATGGCATCATAAACTAAATCATATCCCTGTATCGTATATACTTGCCAAACGAAATCATTCAGGCTCTGCCAAAAGATTTTGCCACCCTGATGACCTTCTTTTCTTTTTGGATGAAGCGGCCATTTCTGATATTCTGAAGCATATTTTAATAACATCTCTTCTACATAAGAAGCGTATTTTTTATCTCCCGACATTTGATAGGCAATCCCACAATTTAAGATATTGAGATAGTTCTTTTTATGTTGTTCATGGGTAGCACCACCACCTGCATCTTTAGGAACTGGTACGTTTACTGGTTCTTTAATTGCTTTATCGGCATCCGATTTTATTTTCTTGTATGACTTTTTAAGCAAAGGGTAGCTTAAAGTTCCCTTCCTCAGTGCTTCTATATTATTTTTGGTCAGCATGATTGAAGGATGCTGCTGTGCATGAGCAGAGAGTCCGAAAATCAGGCAAATCAATGCCATTACCGACTTTTTCAAGTAGTTCATCATATATTGAGAATAATAAATTTTACGGCTTATGCCATTTTATGAGCGCGCTTTTTATGAATTGTTTTGTATGATTTTTTGTGCTGCAAATCCAGCTTTGCTAATTTGAAACATGTCATTTAAATGATCAGCTACTGCATTTTCTGCAGCATCAATATCTTGTTCTTCAATTGCTTTCAGAATTCTTCTGTGTTCTTCAATTGCTAATCGACCTCTGTTATCACCACAGATTTTATTTTCTACAATGCTTTTGATTAAATCAGGGATGAGAATCAGGATCATAGACTCAATAACTGAGTTTTTAGAAGCTTTTGCAATTGCGATATGGAAAATCATATCTTCTTCAACAGCATTTTGATTTGCATTAACTTTTGCTTCATAATCTAATAACGCTTCCTTTAAAGCGGCCAGATCTTTTTCTGTCCTTCTTTCAGCAGCAAGTTTTACCGCGTCCAGCTCCAGGTAATACCTGGCTTCTAGCAGGGCATTAAAATCTTCTTTATTGAATTTTATGATGTCTGTGATTATACTGTCAAGTACTTTGATACTTAAACCAGCTACATAGGTTCCGCTTTGTGGGTTTGTCTTTAATAAACCATAGAACTCAAGTTTTAAAATTGCTTCCCGTACATAACTTCTGCCAACACCAAATTTTTCAGCTAGTTTCTCTCAGCCGGCAAACGGTCACCAGGTTGCAGTTGTCCGGAGGTAATCAGCTGTTTAAGCTGTCCGATTATTTTATCTACAGGAGTTTCAAGTTCAATAGACTTGATGGTTTCTATAAATGAATTCATAAGGATATATTTGGTTTACCAATTATTGGTTGACCAAATCTATAAAATATAATCAGTAATCAAAAATTATTTGAGTGCGATTGTGGTAACATGATTTTATTCGTTTTAACTGGCTGTAAATCAGTGTTAAATGATTCTATTGTCACGCTAATTATACATTTGTAATTTTAAAACTAAATGTTAAAAAGTGTATTTACTAGTTGTATTGGTTAATATCCGGTTAAGCATTGAAACCTCTATAGTCTAAATTTGAGTATCAATGTAATTAAGGATTTAATCAAAATAACGAGCATTTATGAGTATAAACTGGAGTGGGGTATTCCCCGCAGTAACAACTAAGTTTACAGCAAACGACGAATTAGATTTTGAATTTTTAACATTAATCTGGAGGCACAATTAACTGCTGGAGCTGAAGGAATAATATTGGGTGGTTCTTTGGGTGAAGCGAGTGTATTGACGGATGAAGAGAAATTTGAATTGTTATCTCATACTTTAAAAGTAGTTAATGGGAGGGTACCTGTATTGCTGAATATCGCAGAGCCCACCACGAAAAAAGCAGTAGCAGCAGCTAAAAAAGCGGAACAGCTTGGGGCAAATGGTTTAATGTTATTGCCACCAATGCGTTATTATGCTGATCAGGAAGAGACTTTAACCTTCTTTAAAGCAGTAGCTGAAAGCACACCATTACCTATTATGATTTATAACAATCCGGTAGACTATAAGATTGAAGTTACATTGGAAATGTTTGATGTTTTAGCTGGATACAGCAATATACAAGCTGTTAAAGAATCGACAAGGGACATTTCAAACATTACACGCATGTTTAACCGCTTCGGGGAACGTTTTAAAATATTTACTGGAGTAGACCCATTAGCTATGGAAAGCCTGGTGATGGGAGCACATGGTTGGGTGGCTGGTTTAGTAGATGCATTTCCTAAAGAAACCGTTGCAATTTACAGATTGGTTAAACAGAACCGTATCGCAGAAGCACTTGCGATTTATCGCTGGTTCCTGCCTGTTTTGGAATTAGATATTCATCCCAAACTGGTTCAATACATTAAGCTGGCAGAATGTGCGACAGGTATCGGAACAGAAACTGTAAGAGCGCCACGTTTACCAATTATGGGAGAAGAAAGAGAAAGAGTGATGAAAATTATTAACGATGCCCTGGCAAACCGTCCACAATTACCAGCCGGAAGCTGGGGTAAATAAACAGATGAAATTATGAATGGGAAAAATATCATCTGCTCACAATATGCAGAAACATCCGCCAGGTGTTTTACAGCCATCAATCCGGCTACGGGAAAAAAACTTAAAGGAGATTTCTTTAAAGCCAGTTTAAATGATGCTGATGAAGCATTGGCAGCTGCCGAAATTGCTTTCCAAAGTTACAGATTGATCAATAAAGATTTAAAGGCCAAATTTTTAAGATCAATAGCTGATGAAATTTCAGCTATTGGCGAGATACTGATTGAAAGGGCAGCTGAAGAAAGTGGCTTGCCTGTGGCACGTTTACAAGGAGAATTAGGCAGAACAACAGGTCAGTTGAGATTATTCGCTGATCAGGTAGAAGAGGGATCGTGGGTAGATGCGATTATAGATACTGCTTTGCCCGAAAGATTGCCTATGCCGCGACCAGATATCAGACAAATGCTTTTGCCACTGGGACCGGTAGTAGTTTTTGGAGCCAGTAATTTTCCTCTTGCATTTTCTGTTGCCGGAGGAGACACGGTTTCTGCATTGGCAGCAGGATGTCCTGTAATTGTTAAAGCGCATACCGCTCATTTAGGTACCAGTGCCCTTGTGGGGTCAGCAATTATAAATGCTATCGATAAATCAGGAGTTCCAAAAGGTGTTTTCTCTTTATTATATGATGATGGTGATGGTTATGAAATTGGCCAATACCTTGTTAAGCATCCAAAGACTAAGGCTGTGACATTTACCGGGTCTTTTAAGGGGGGAATGGCTCTGGTTGAACTTGCACAAAAACGCAATCAGCCTATACCCGTATTTGCAGAGATGGGAAGTATCAACCCTGTAATTTTACTTCCGGGTGCGATTAAAAAAAAACCGGTAGAGCTGGCAAAAAAATGTGCGGCTTCCATTACATTGGGCGCTGGTCAGTTTTGTACAAATCCAGGGTTATTGATTGCTGTACAATCAGCAGAGCTGAATGTTTTTAAAGATATATTGGCTCAACTAATCTTAGAGACACCATCCGCTACGATGCTTTCACCAGGCATACATGCAAACTATCAGGAACTTACAGGAGAAATGCTCTCTGAACAAGGACTTACTTTGCTGGCTGAATCGGGTAATGTAGCCAGAGGTATTCAGCATCAGTCTGTTGCAAGAATATTCACAGTGCCAGCACAAATTTTTTTTAGCGTCAGAAAAATTGCAATGTGAAATATTCGGGCCATATTCTTTACTGGTAATTGCCGATAACATGGCTCAGGTGGAAGAGATCGCAGCTACATTAGATGGTCAGCTCACCGTGACATTGATGTCAGAAGATAATGAATTATCTGATTATCCGGATTTGCTGAATAAAATATCCGATAAAACAGGAAGGATGATACTGAACGGTATGCCAACCGGGGTAGAGGTCTGCGCAGCAATGCAGCATGGCGGGCCGTTCCCTGCAACAAATGATAGCAGGTTTACATCTGTTGGCACACAGGCCATTTATCGTTTCGTCAGACCGGTTGCCTGGCAAGACTGGGAGCAAACTCTGCTGCCTGATGCGCTTAAAGATGGTAACCCTCTTGGGATTTTTAGATTGGTAAATAAAAACAGGACTAATGGGAAATAAGACGTTTTTTTTTGTGTAGATGCACATACCTGCGGAAACCCGGTAAGACTGGTAGCAGGAGGAGGCCCTTTATTGGAAGGGGCTAATATGAGTGAGAAACGCCAGCATTTTCTTAAAGAATATGACTGGATCAGGACTGGTTTAATGTTTGAACCCAGAGGTCATGATATGATGTCGGGAAGTATTCTTTACCCGCCTCATGACCCTTTAAATGATGTTGCAGTTTTATTTATAGAAACAAGCGGTTGTTTACCTATGTGTGGTCATGGAACGATAGGGACTATAACTATAGCGATAGAAGAAGGGCTGATTAAACCCCGTATCCCAGGAATATTGAGAATGGAAGCTCCGGCGGGATTGGTTTTGATCGAATATAAGCAGGAAGGTCATCGGGTAACCTCGGTTAAGCTTCGAAATGTCCCGTCTTATCTTGCAGCAGAACAGCTTGAAGTGGAATGTCCGGATTTAGGATTGCTTACATTTGATGTAGCTTATGGAGGTAATTTCTATGCAATTATAGATCCTCAATCCAATTTTCCTGGTCTGGAAAACTATACGGCCGGCCGACAATTGATTGGATGGAGTCAGGTTATCCGTAAACGAATCAACGAACAGTATAAATTTGTTCATCCTATGGATACGACTATTAATGGATGCAGTCATATCCTATGGGCAGGAGCAACGTTAGATCCTGATTCTACTGCAAGAAATGCCGTTTTTTATGGTGATAAAGCGATAGACCGTTCTCCTTGTGGAACAGGTACATCAGCCCGTATGGCACAATGGTATGCTAAAGGTAAATTGTTGCCAGGTCAGCCATTTATTCATGAAAGTTTTATTGGAAGCAAATTCACAGGAAAGATAGAAGAAGTGGTAGATCTTGCCGGTTTCAAAGCTATCATTCCCAGTGTAGAAGGCTGGGCAAAAGTATACGGGTACAATACGATAAAAATCGATGATGATGATCCATATGCTCTTGGATTTCAGGTTATTTAGTTATTTCAGTTAAATCTAATTATTCAAAATAAATGTCTGACATTTTAATTATCGGAGGTGGTATTATAGGACTCAGCAGCTCGCGCGTACTATCTTAGCAAACAAGGTCATCAGGTAACCATTTTAGATAAGGGTGATATCACCAGCAACTGTTCTTTTGGGAATGCGGGTATGGTTGTACCAAGTCATTTTATACCAATGGCATCTCCTGGGATGGTTCAACAGGGAATTCGCTGGATGTTTAACAGTAAAAGCCCTTTTTATGTCAAGCCATCAATGGATATGAGTCTTATTGGTTGGGGGCTGAAATTTCTGAAACATGCCAATAGCAATCATGTGTCCCGCTCTGCTGTACCATTAAGAGATTTATCCCTGCTGAGTAAAAAATATTATGAACAGCTATCCCAGGAACCTGATTTTGAATTTGAACTAAAAAACAACGGTATACTCGCTTTTTATAAAACGGAAAAGGCTGCAGAAGAGGAGGCTCACGTCGCTAAAAGAGGTGTGGAACTAGGTTTGGATATGAAAGTTCTCAATTCAGCGGAATGCTTAAAACTTCAGCCGGGTCTTAAACTGGATGTAATGGGGGCTGTACATTATTGCTGTGACGGACATTTGTATCCTTCTAAACTAATGAATGCCTTAACCAGCTATCTGGAAAAACATGGTGTAAGTATTATGCGTAATCATGAAGTTACCCGGATTGATTCAGTCGGTAGGAAAATAAACAGTGTATTTGCTGACAATAAAGAATGGAAAGCTGATCAATACGTATTGGCAGCAGGTTCATGGTCTCCTGCTATTGCTAAAATGATGGACGTAAATGTTTCGATTATGCCTGGTAAAGGCTATTCATTCATGGAAACAGAGCCAGCAGAGCGTATGACTATTCCTGCCTTGCTTTGTGAGGCCAGGGTAGCGATTACACCAATGAATGGAAATATAAGATATAGTGGTACGATGGAGCTGGATAAAATAAATGATCGGGTAAATAAACAAAGAGTACAAGGAATATTGGAAGCTGTTCCAAACTATTTTCCGGATCTTAAACCTGTGTTTCCATCAGAGAAGGAGATCTGGTTTGGGTTTCGTCCATCATCTCCGGATGGTCTGCCTTATATTGGGCGCAGCAAAAAAAGAGATAATCTGGTAATTGCTACGGGACATGGTATGATGGGTTTAAGTCTTGGGCCTGCAACAGGCGTAATCGTAAGTCAGTTGATTTCCGAACAGCAAACAGCTATAAGTATTGAAGCATTTTCTCCATCAAGATAAATGTAAATTAACAGGATTTGACCGTATTTTAACCTGTTTAACTTTTGTTTTGGATTTTGTGTGTTAAGATTGGTATATTGACTATGGTAATTTGCTAAATCAAGTCTAACCAAAACATGAAAGTACTTCCATTTACATTGCTCGTTCCGGATGATAAAAGCGTTATTTCCGAGCAGATTGAATTACCACATTTTTATCAGTATCTGCATCGCCACGATGAATGGCAGATTACCTGGGTAGAGCAGGGGGAGGGAACACTAATCGCCGGAAATAATATGCTTTCTTTTAGGTCTGGAGATGTCTTTTTAATAGGGGGTAATTTGCCTCATTTATTTAAAAGTAATCCTGAATATTTTGTTGGGGATGAAAGCAAAAGTATAAAAGCCTGTTCGCTCTATTTTAATCCGAATGGTATTCTGGAAGCGTTATTTCACCTTCCAGAGATGAAAGCTTTAGGCTCGTTTTTAAAGAATAACAAACATGGATTTAAAATAGCTAATCAACATACACAGGATGTTTATCCTAAAATATTAGAAATACACAAGGCTTCGGGTACAGAAGTACTGCTTAGTTTAATCAGATTGCTGAATAGTATTCAAAGTATTGGTGAAGATCTGGAGCCGCTTTGTTCTGAAGTCTATTCTTCTAATATTTCTGAGAATGAGGGCATCAGATTAAGTAATATCATCAACTTTATCATGCGTAATTACAGTACCCAGATTGCTCTGGAGGACATCTCAAATGCTGCTTATATGACTCCGCAGGCTTTTTGCCGTTATTTTAAGAAACATACAGGTCATACTTTTGTGTCTTTTTTAAACGGGGTCAGAATAAATGATGCTTGTAATAGTCTGATTTCTGGTAAAGAAGCAGATTGTATCTCCAGAGTGGCCTATAAAGCTGGCTTTAATAGTATTACCAATTTTAACCGCGTTTTTAAAAGTGTTACCGGACAATCGCCCACTGCTTATATTGAAACCTACAATACTGTCAGCAGAGTAGGCCAAATGGCGAGTTAGCCTCGATTGTGATTTTAAATAATAATATTGAAGATAGAAAATCGAAATATTTAAATCCTTAATGGGGGTATTTGTTTATTACGGCGTTTAAAGGTTTTATCATCTTAAACCGTATCGATGAACTTTTTGTCAACCATAAAAAACATTATCAAAATCATTGTATCAGCCGCCATCATCTTTTTTAGCATATCCTGTAAGAAGGAAGCAATAAAACAATCAGGTCTTAATCAGAAAGAAGTAACCATCGAATACAGGATAACTCCAGATAAAAAAGTAGTAGCAAAATGGGGTTATTGTTTATACTGACGAAGCTGGAGTTGTGACCGTTTCGGATGATAAAACGCTTCCTTTTTCAAAGAAATTTAAAAGAACCATTAATAAGTATGCGATTATATCGCTTGGGATTATAGCCGAATACGCAGGATCAGTAAAAATGGAAATCCTTGTAGATCATAAAATCGTTTATGAATTAGTCCCCGGCAATGTTCTTAGTAAGCGAAAAATGATAAAATATAAAATTACAATATAGCTGGATTATTGTTTTTTGATACTCATTTTTTAGAGTCTTTTTTGCTCCTCATCAAATCCCGTCGGCCTGTTTCTTTCAGCTTTTACAGTTGCCTTTCCAAAGCGATAAGTAAATGTTATCCGCACACTAGTAGTGTTCCCGGATTGAGTAAGATTATAGTTGTTACCAGGCAAAGTATTATATATCCTGGTGTTTTGTGTGTGAAAGATATCATTTATACCTAATTTCAGGTTCCCTGTTTTATTGGGGAAATTGTAACGTAACGCAGACCAGCATCTGCTCTGAATTTGGTCCTGACTTTATATGCCGCCTCAGATTCTGGCGTGCTAAAAATTAATGCTGCGTCAGCACTGAAAAGCTTGCTCAGTGTGAAATTATTCTGTGCATATAAGTTAGCACTGAATTGCTCTGTATTCAGATTTGCTCCTTTTAATTCAGGTGCATTAGTTCTATAATAAAACATCGTAACATTATTATGCACATTCCACCAATTAGTAATGGTTACTGGAAAGCCGAAAACCAGGGTAAACAAGTCACTGGAAGTAAAATTTAAAATGGTTTGATATAAAGACTTTGTTTCCTCATTTTGCATTAATATCTCGTTGATTACATCCTTAGTATGGCTGTAAGATAAAGCGACACTATATTTTTGTTTAAAAAGATAATTAGCCTCCAGGTTATTTGAATATTCTGGTTTCAGATTTGGATTTCCCTGGTTATAAGTGTACTGATCCTGATAAAATATAAAAGGATTTAATTTCTGGTAATTTGGTCTGTTTATTTTTCTGGAATAGGATAAATTTAAAACATGATCAGCATTGAAATTCCGGGTGAACAAAAGAGAAGGGAACAAATCAGTGTATTTTTTTTCAGTCAATTGATTTGTAGTTATGGAATTACCTGTCGAGTTGGTATGCTCAGCACGTAATCCCCCCTGTATAGAAGTTTTTCCAAGCGTAATATTTAGTGTTGTATAAGCAGCGCTAACTTTTTCATCATATAAGAACCTATTACTTTTTGTTGCATCAAATATCCAGTCTCCTTTGACGTTATTCTCATAAACATAATCGTTATCGCTTTTCACACTGGCAATTTTAATACCGGCATCAAGTTTAAATCTCTGGTTAACAGGTAGTGTGTAATCAATTTTAATCGCTTTTATGTTGATGCTGGTTGGTCCATTATTTCTGTAAGCCAGGCCATCCTTAAGAAAGTTTCCATCTGCCGTATAGAATGTATTTATATAATTAGCTGTAACGGGACCCATCAAATGTAGAATAATCAGCATCCATACTTATTTCCTGACCTGCAGTATCCAATACTCCTTTATAGTTGATATTATAAGAGAAATTTTCCCGTTTATTTACAGCGGTATTCGGAGTCACTAATATAGAGTCAGTTACTTCAAATGATTTGCCAATATTTACACTGCTGAAGCTCTTTTGATTAACTTTACTAATATTCCCTTTAACCAAAAATCCTAATGTGTGATTTTTAGACAGGAAAAAGTCAGTTCCTAACTTAAAATTATGTGCATTCGCAACTGGTTTGTCTTCATTATGCTGGCTAAAATATAAAGGGTTTGTACCTGGACTTATACGATTTATTTGTAATGTTTTATCCGGTTGTAATCTGTTATAACCATAAGATCCAAATACATTAAAAACCTTTTTACGGTAATTTAGGTTAATGACATTATTGGTCATTAAGTATTTGTTAAATCCAGCGCCCAGTGCCAGATTTCCGTTAAATCCTTCATCTAAACCTTTTTTTGTTTTGATATTGATAATTCCTCCTGCACTATTTGCATCATACTTAGAACCTGGGTTATTAATGATTTCTAAACTTTCTATTTCATTACTCTGCATTGATTTAAGCAGGCCGATTAATTCTTGTGAGCTTAAATAAGTTTGTTTACCGTCAATTGTTACCAGCACATTCGACTTTCCTGCAAGTGAAATGGTTTCATTATGATCTATAGTGACTCCTGGTGCTTTAGTCAATAATTCAAGAGCAGTCAGGCCTGCGGCTGATGGTGCTGCATCTACATTGAAAATGAGTTTATCAGCTTTACGTTCTAAAAGTGGTTTCGACGCCCTTATGCTGATTTCATTGAGGTTCTTAGAGTTCTCTTTCAGGATGATAGCAGGGGCCTGAAAATCAGCATTGGCATTCAATTGGAAGTGGGCTGTTTTAGCTTTGTTATAGCCCATTGATGAAGACACAATGTAATATTTGTTAGGTGCTGCGGTGAAACTGAATTTCCCATCCTGATCAGTCATTGCAGTACTAACAAGAGCAGAGTCTGAGGCGGTATATAACAGGACAGTCGCCGCTGGCAGCGTTTGTTTATTATCCTGTATAATTGTTCCATTTATTTTAACTGATTGCTGAGCATTTGAACTGATGGGAAATAAGTAGAGTAAAAAAAAGAAAATTACAGGTAAAAATAACTTCATGGTTAATTTAAAGGTGTAGCTAAGGTTCTGTTTGCGATAATGTTTTATACTTAACTGAAAAACAATGACGCTATAACAAATTTAATATTATAAATGATAATTAGCCATTTTCCCACTGCAACTGAAAATTACGAAAGTATATTTTACGTGTAAAATTCAGCAAAGAGGGCCTACCGGTTAATTGGCAGACCCTCTTTGTTCAATTTTTACGCGTAATAAGAATCGTTTTTATTTTCCACCTAGTCTTTTTTGTTCATCATCAAGTCCGGTAGCTCTGTTTCTAGAAGATTTAACGGTTTTTTTTGCCAAAACGGTAAGTGAAAGTTAGCCTGATACTAGTTGTGTTCCCAAATTGTTCAAGATTGTAGATATTGCCTGGTAAAGTACTATATATTCTGGCTTTTTGTGAATGGAAGATATCAGTTACACCTAATTTCAGGTTACCCGTTTTATCAGGGAAGTTATAGCGTAGCCCGGCATCTGCACCATACATACTTTTTACTTTAAAGGCCCCTTCAATTTGTGGAGTACTGAATGATAATGCCGCATCAGCGCTAAATAGTTTGCTCAATGTGAAATTATTCTGTGAATAAAAGTTTCCGCTGAATTGCTTAGAGTTCAAATCTGCTCCGTTTAAATCTGGTGCTTTTATTTGTTTAAAATATCCCAGTACATTATTATTCATATTCCACCATTTGGTAATTGTAACCGGGAAATTAAGCGTCAGAGACAACACATCTTCAGATGCAAGATTTAAAATAGTCTGATACATTGATTTTCTAACTTCATTTTGCAATAATACTTGTGTGATCACATCAGCAGTATGGCTGTAAGCTAAAGCGGCACTATATTTTTTTTTGAACAAATAGTTGACCTCCAGATTAGTTGAGTACTCGGGTTTCAAATTGGGATTACCCTGATTGTAGGTGTACTGATCCAGAAAAAAAACAAAGGGATTTAAGTTTTGGTAATTTGGTCTGTGGATTTTTCTCGAATAAGAGAAATTTAAGTTATTATCATCATCAAAATTCTGGCTTAATGACAGGGAAGGGAACAGGTCTGTATATTTTCTTTCAGTCAATTGATTTGTTGTAATAGAGTTACCAGTCGAATTTGTATGTTCTGCCCTTAATCCACCTTGTAAAGAGGTCTTTCCTAGCGTAATATTTAACGTTGCGTAGGCCGCACTAACCTTTTCATCATATAAGAACCGGTTACTTTTAGTATCATCAAATACCCAGCTTCCTTTAACATTGTTTTCATAAATATAGTTGTTATCACTTTTTACACTGGCTATTTTAACACCGGCATCCAGTTTGAATTGCTTATTGATAGGTAATGTATAATCTGCTTTGATTGCCTTGATATCAATATTTGACGGTGAAGAGTTTCTGTAAATCTGACCATCCTTAAAGAATTCTCCAGTTGGGAGAAAAAAACGGTTAGTGTAATTTGTATTATTAACCCCATCAAATGTAGAATAATCTGCATCAACACTTATTTCCTGCCCTGTGGTATCCAATACTCCTTTATAATTGATATTATAAGAGAAGTTTTTGCGATTTGACGCACTAAAACTTGGCGTTTTTAATACAGAATCAATTACCTCGAATGAATTTCCAATGTTTACATTGCTAATCGTCCCTCCTGTATTATCACTGATATTTCCCTTGACCAAAAATCCTAGTGTATGATTTTTTGATAAAAAGAAGTCAGATCCAATTTTAAAGTTCTGTGATTTATTGATTGTAGTATCGTTATTGCGCTGTCCAAAGTATATTATGGATTTGTACCTGGCGTTATGCGATTTATCTTAAGTTGCTGGTTGCTCTCTGATCTGTAATAGCCATAAGAACCGAATACATTAAAATCCTTTTTACGGTAATTTAAGTTAATGGAATTGTTAGCTATGAGGTGTTTGTTGTATCCTCCGCCTAAAGCTAAATTTCCATTAAACCCTTCAGTCTTACTTTTCTTGGTTTTGATATTGATAATACCTCCTGTACTATTTGCATCATACCTGGAGCCCGGATTATTGATGATTTCTATGCTTTCTATTTCATTACTTTGCATAGATTTCAGCAGATTGACTACTTCTTGAGAGCTTAGGTAAGTCTGTTTACCATCAATGGTAACCAGTACATTGCTTTTTCCAGAAAGAGAAATGTTTTCATTGTGATCCACATTAATACCAGGAGCTTTTTTTAGTAATTCAAGAGCAGTTAAGCCTGCGGCCGATGGGGTAGCATCGACATTAAAGATTAATTTATCGGCTCTGCGTTCTAAAACCGGTTTAGCGGTGTGATGCTAACTTCATTGAGACTTTTTGAATTCTCCTTTAAAGTGATGAATGGAACTTGAAAATCTGAAGTGCTATTTAATTGAAAGGGAGGAGTTTTAACCTTATTATAACCAATTGATGAAGATATAATATAGTATTTGTCTGGGACAGCTATGAAGCTGAATTTCCCATCCTGATCAGTCATTGCAGTGGTAACCAGGGACGAATCCAGGGCAGTATATAGCAGGATAGTTGCAGCTGGTAAGGTTTGTTTACCATCTTTAACAGTCCCATTTATTTTGGAAGTTTGCTGAGCGTATAGGTTAATTGGGAATAGATAAAGTAAAAAAAGGAAAGTTGTTGGTAATAATAGTTTCATCCTGGTTGTTTTTGTAAGTTAGATATGAAAATAGGCGAATAGTTACATCTTTTTACAAAAATCTTAATATAAATGGATTTTGCCGGGAAAGACTGTTCTGTTATTAATTTGACTTTTCTAAGGCCACTATAATTTTTCTTGCTTTCATCATTTTCCGGATTTAGCTCCAATGACCGTTTATAATTCAGTAAAGCCAGGTCTTTATTTCCTTGTTTATAATATGCTTCCCCTAAACTGTCAAATACATTGCCTGATTTAGGGAATAGCCTTGTGTTATGCTGGAAAATAAGAATTGCATCAGTGAATTTGTTCTTGCGCAAGAGATTATATCCAATTTCGTTCAGTGTTACTTCTCCATCAAAATCATATTCATCATTGTGTTCTTTTTTCATTTTTTCAAAGAACGCAATCACCTCTTGTCCATTCATTTGTTCCAGTTGCTTACTAAAGCCACTTACTACTGATTTTTTAATTTGGTTATAAGGTTTTCCATCCAGAATTGCCTGTATGGAGACATTAAAAGTATACAGATTATTCTGCTGATTATTTGTCATCAGGATTACCGTTCTGCCTTTTGATACTGTACTTACCAGCAAGGCTTGATAATTTCTCGCAGTACCATCATGTTTATGTGAAATCATCAGATCGCCTTCCATAGTACCACCACCTAAGCCTCCTTGTTGATTCGGGCCGAAAGCTATCAGAATTTGTTTTGTAGATGCAGGGCTGATTAGTTTAAAGTCTGTGATTGCTTTGGCCCATTTATAAAAATCATCTAATGTAACAGCCACCCAGCCATCAATCGGGTAGGTGAGATCATCCTCTTTTTTATCATTGTTATAAGCTCTGGCAATTAATATATCGTTACTTGATGGATCTACGATCGACATTTTCATCCCGCAAGGTTTTAATAAATTTTGCTCTGTAAATACTTTAAATGATAAGCCCGTAATCCTTTCTATTATCCTTCTTTGCAGAAATACATTGTTGTTGTTATAAGCGTATTGGCTTCCGGGCTCAAAATCCAGTTTCTCTGTGTTTTTTAAGTCTTCTATATTCTCAGCATTATTTTTAACGCTCTTCCATTTTACATCTGGCAGGCCGCTGGTGTATTGCAATAGATTGATGATCCGAATCTTTGACGCCCAAAATGGAAATTCAGGAAGGTATTTTGAAATCGGATCTTCCAGATTTAGTTTTCCCTGTTCTTTCAATATCATAATGCCCACTGCATTAAATTCTTTAGCTATGGAACCAATGTGAAAACGATACTGATCTGTTAACGTGGTTTTGCCGGATGCGTCTGTGAAACCAATAGCATCCTTGCAAATCACCTTATTATTCTCTGCAATCAATATATTACCGTTAAACAAACCAAGGTGATTTGCTTTATGCACAAGAGAATCAATTTCTGAAGATTTACTCATTTGTGCACTGGCTGCCTGAGAAAAGAATAGCAGGTTACCAAAAGTTAACACTGTTAGTGCAGATTTTTTTAAGGTATTCATACAAGTTAGGTTTATAAATAGACTCACTAAAAGCAGAATTGTTGCAAGAATCGGCAAATATATATGATAGTGCATAGGGGTATGGGAATAGTTTATCGTTTACCCTGAATATGTGGAAACCGGTAAAACAATGCCCTTTTTTTTTTTTGCTGTACTAGCTATATTGCTGATAGTTGGGGGCAGCTCATGCTTCTTAGCTTCTAAGCTGATGAGTTTTACATTCCTGAATTTTTACCATTCAGTATGGCTGGATCATTTCTTCTCTTATTATACAGTAATGGGCGATGGCCTGATGTGTATTCTAGGCATTATTGTCTTGTTTCTTGTCAGAAAAAAGAGACTTGCATTAATTTTGCTGGTTGCTTATCTGAGCTCGGGTATTTTCGTTCAAATCATAAAAAGGATCATTAATAATCCCAGACCCAGTCTTTATTTTGATCAGATAAATTTCAAGTATTCATACTTCGTCAATGGGATAGATAAGATGCATTCAGGGTCATTTCCTTCTGGTCATACTACTTCTGCTTTTGCTATGACGATTGTGCTTGCGCTCTATTTTAAACAAAAATGGATGAGTTTATTGTTTTTGTTATTGGCTGTCCTGGCAGGTTATTCCAGAATATATCTGGCGCAGCATTTTTTTTAGAGGATGTAATGGCCGGAGCATTGATCGGAACTGTATTTGGAATAGGAAGCTATCATTTGATCTGTCAATTTGCCGATAGGAATAAAGCGGCAAATACCAGTTTAATAGGCTTGCTAAAATAATTTATCATAAAAATGATTTTCGTGTAGGCAATTGGTTCATTGTAAAGGTCTCTACCTTCGTAACGCATCATTGGAGACCTTCCGTTTTGCGGATTACATTAACCAAATATTAGACCTAAACAACGTAATCTATGAAAAGACTATCCATTTTTGGAATGGTTATCCTGACCTTTTCCTTATTTCTTTATGCCTGTAAAAAAGAGCAGAAGAACGGCGAACTAAACAATGCTTCCTCATCAACGAAGGTTGCCAGTACTGCAAGCTTGCTTGCGACCCCATTTACTACTGCTTATGTAGAAGTTAACAGCAATAACTTTTCAAACCCCGGATGTTATACTTATGGCTCACCAGCGAAGCAGCTATTTGGGGTTTCCGTTATTTTTGCTGCAAATATTAACTCAACAAACGGTGTACCTACTTTATCCTTTAATCCTCAAGTTCAGGAAGTTTTGTCATCCGGGAAAGTTGCTTACCTGCAATCTTTAGGGATAAAGGTAGTCTTAGATGTATTAGGTAATCATCAGAATGCGGGTTGGGGTTGTTTTACCAGTTATGCCGATGCTGATGCTTTTGCAATTCAATGTGCCAATGCAGTACAGCAGTATGGTTTAGATGGGATAGATATTGATGATGAATATTCGGCTTGTACAGCAAATGATGGTTCTTTAGTATTGGCAGCAGCAGCTTTAAGAGCAAGGCTTGGGGCTTCAAAATTAATTACAATGGCTGCATTTGGTCAGTCCAATTATTTTTCGTCTACTTATGGCGGGCAGAAATTGGGTGACATTTTAGATTATGTTTTTGAACAAACTTATTTTTCTACAAATTATGCCAGTAGGTTACAACCATATATTGACGCTGGTGTACCAAAAGTAAATTAGGATTAGGTACAGATTTAAGTAACAATGATCAGGCAGCAGTAGCCACTTATGTGAAAAATAATGGTCTGGCTAGTGCGATGGTTTATAATGTTGCTAATAATTCTCAGGTAAAGCTTTCTTCGATCTCAACTGTGTTATATACTTCCCCGACAGATGTTAAGGCAAATTGCATAGATGGGGGAGGTTCGACAGCGCCCAATCAGTCCTTAAATTTTGATGGAGGTTCTAAGTATTTAAATACGAATATGTTTAACCTTTCGGGGACAAGTTTATCTTTTGAAGGATGGATAAAACCAACTGCATTTAAGAGTGCATTCCCTAATATTTCTACAGTGATGGGAATTGAAGTGAGTGATGCGAATGTGGCTCTGTTAAGACTAGGAGATGCAAGTCTGGCTAACAATAAGTTGCAATTTGTTTTAAATACTGGTGGGGCTACACCTAAAAAATTAAACTCAGTTACTGCACTAATTGCGAATACATGGTATCATGTAGCAGCAGCTACTTATGATGGGACAGCGATGAAAATCTATATTAATGGGGTGTTAGATGCGAGTTTAAGTGCAACAGGAGCAATCGTTGCAAATGGAACTTTACAAATTTCAAGAAGCTGGGATTCAAGCCGTGGTTTTGCTGGTCAGTTTGATGAATTAAGAGTTTGGAAGACTGCACTTTCACAAACACAGATACAAGCGAATACTTGTAGTGTGAGTCCGACTAGTGCTAACCTGGAGGCTTATTGGAAGCTTAACGAAGGGAGCGGGACTACGACAGCCGATGCGACCGGGCACGGGCATAATGCTGGTTTAGTAAATATGAGTGGGACGGATTGGAAGACGAATGTACCTTGTCCGTAATGTAGTTCTTAGGATTTAGGACTTTTTAGAATGAAAACTGCCTTTTACTGGTTTTACCTGTGAAAGGCAGTTTTTTATGTGCATATTTTGATGTTGTTAATATTTAAATACTTTATCATCTACCATAACTTCCTGTGTTAATTCATCAAAAATAGCCTTTTTTCCTGTTCTAACTGCCGCATTCGTCATGATATTAGCAATAGAATGATAATAACCAGCTTCTACAGGAGCATGAGTTTCCTGACGGCTTCTTATACACTCCATCCAATTTCGCATATGGGCAGAAGTCAATTGATCACCCCCGGTATTAGCAGAAGCCACAACTTTTTCTACCATATCAGTCAATTTCACATCAGGCAATAGATTTGGTTTCATATGCATGGCATTCGCAGCATCAGCTTTGAGCCCGCCTTTGGAAGAAACTGTATTCGTATTCAGATTTAGTTCACCACCATTCGAGTAATAAATTTCCGCAGGATTTTCATCACCATTATACATTCTGGAAGTGAAAACTACCTGAAAACCATTTTCCGGATCATTTTGCTGGCCATAGTCAAATACTGCTGTGGTCGTGTCCCAATTTCTGCGCCCATCTTTCCATTGGTAAATTCCACCATTGGCAACTACGCTGCGGGGGATTTTTTAATCCTGTGAACCAGTGTACCGTGTCAATCTGATGTGACATCCATTGTCCGGGCATCCCTGAAGAATATGGCCAGAACAAACGATATTCAAGATAGATACGCGGATCCCACTCTTCAAAAGGACGGTTAATTAAAAAGCGTTTCCAATCTGTATCCTCCTGTTTTAACTTTGCTACAAGATCTGGTCGGCGCCACCTTCCAGGCTGATTTACATTCCAGCTCAAATCTACCATTGTAATATCCCCAAATTTGCCAGACTTGATGAACTTCTCTGCTGCTTTATAATTGTCGCCACTTCTTCTTTGAGAACCTATTTGCACAATTTGTTTAGATGCTTTAACGGTTCTTAATGCCGCACGTGCATCTGACATGGTCTCAGCAAAAGGTTTTTCACAATAAACATCGCATTTGGCATTAATCGCTTCTATGGCATGTATGGCATGCTGAAAATCGGCCGTACTTACAATTACAGCATCAATATCTTTTAATCCATATAATTCCTCATTATTACGACAAGCTGTAATATCATGTCCTAATTTGGTTTTTAATAAATTCTCTCCCAAACCTCTGCGATAACTCCACAGATCTGATACTGCAACAATATCAAAATTCAGTTCTTTATGATGGTTCAGGAAACCCGGTAAAAGGGAGTTTGCAAAACGGTCAGAAAAGCCTATTACACCAACTCTTACCCGATCATTTGCTCCAATTATATTTCCATAACTTTTAGCTGTTAAACCCATAGTCCCCAGATAAGTTCCGGCAGCCGCGATGGCAGATTGTTTGATGAATTTTCTTCTTGATGATAACATAGCCGGAGGGATTAAAGATTTTTCAATTTGATGCTTCTAAAAAATACCTGGTCACCATGATCCTGCAGAAGGATATGACCTTTTGGAGCCATTCCAAAGTTTTTCCAGTCTTTATATTTACTATCTGCTACCAGGGCCAGGAATTCTGCCGATCCTCTGACATATTCCAAAATTTTTTAGCCATTTAACCAATATTCGATCTTGTTATCGGGATAAACCCTGATCAGACCACTGTTCCACTCGCCAATTTTTTTTTGCGAATTAGGAATCTTTTTGCTGGTGATCAAATCATATAAAGAGCCAAGCGTCCGGTTGCCATTCTTTCCTAATTTCGCATCAGGATGCCTTTTGTCATCCAGGATCTGATACTCTGGGCCAATAGCCGATCCTTTATTTCCCTCAGTAAGTGTTACAAAATACTTGACGCCGCTGTTTGCACCCTGTGTTAACTTGAAATCGAACTTCAGTTCAAAAGCACTGTATTGTTTTTCGGTTACGATATCGCCACCATTAGTAGATTCAGAGCCATTGGATTTTTGAACACTTAATTCTCCATCTTTAATCAGCCATCCACTTGCAGGAAATCCTATTTTATAAGCTCCTTTCCAACCTTTGTTGGTTTTTCCATCCCATAACAGACTATAACCATCAGCCTTTTCCTGTGAAGACAAATCGTTCGGAACCAGGTTAACAACATAAATGTGATCAATTTTTGAAGGTTTAAGATTTTCCGTTTGTATGCGGATATTACGCCAGTGTATCTGTTTGCCAGCCTGATCGTCTTTGCCAATCGCATGTACTTGTAAGGCGATAAAACCAGTAGGAGTCATTGAATCGATAACATTAGCGGTGGGCACACCGTTGATCCAGGTTCTGATAGAATTTCCAATGCATTCTATGCGGTATTTATTCCACTGTTCATTTATAAATGCCTGTTGTCCCTGAGGGTTAATATCCAGTGGGTATAACCAGCCTCTTCTTGCCTCATCATAAATGCCGCCGGAGAATTTGCGATCTGAGGGATCAACCTCTACCTGATAACCATGTACCCTGCCATTTTGATAAGCTTCATTGCTTTCACTGCGGATTTGTACGCCAGAGTTCATAGAATTATCTACTTTCAATTCTAATTCGAGGATGAAATTGGTGTAGTTTTTTTCTGTAGCCAGGAAAGAGTTGGTGTATTCGAAACGGTTGTACCTACGATCTCTCCGTCAACAGCCTCATATTTCGCTTGTCCATTGAGTTGTTTCCAACCCTGAAGATTCTTTCCGTTAAATAAATTATGCCATTTGGGGCTTTGTGCAAGCAGGGGTAGCGGAAAGCTGAGAAGTATCAAGCCTGCCAGGGTTAATAGATGCCTTGTTTTCATATTTGGTTTTATCGGTTGATTCGTTGTTCTTGCTAAAATATTATAGCTTATTCATAAGGTACTCAAAATATAAGGTTATGGGATTTCCTATTTTGTAAAAACTTGGTTATAGTTCAAACTGCAGCCAGCCAGGAGCTTTCCTGTAGTTTTTTAATTGTGTATAGTTTTGATGGATTGTAAAGGCAATGTATCTTCGTTTGAAATTGAATCCTGATTAATGAACAACTCTTCCAAATTCATCGTGACTTTCTGTTTTCTGATGATCTCCATAAATAGCTATGCACAAGTAATCTATTCTAAAGCTTGGTGAAAAAAAAAAGCCACCTATCATATTTATTCATGGGGGGCCAGCTGGAAACTCAGTACTGTTTGAAGGTACTACTGCTCAAAAACTTGCGGACAAAGGATTTTACGTTATTGTTTATGATAGAAGGGGTGAGGGCAGGTCTTCAGATCCCGATGCTAAATTAACTTACGAAGAGGCTTTTAATGATTTAAATCGTATTTATAAGGAATATGGCTTAAAAAAGGCTAGTTTAATCGGTTTCAGCTTTGGGGGCTTAGTAACGATTCAATACGCCGAAAAATATCCGCAGAATATTAATGCTATTGTACTGACCAGTGCTTTGATCTCTCAGCAACAAACATACAACCATATACTCAATGAAGTAAAAAAAAGCTACACTCAAAGAGGTGATACTAATCAATTAAAAAGGGTGTCTCAGATTGCAAATCTTGATAAAAACACTGCAAATTATAGGAAAGAGTGTTTTGACATTGCAGGTGAAAATGGATTCTTCGAAGTTTCCGGAACCAGATGAAGAAGCTAAAGTGATTCGTAAAGGATATGAATCCAGCAATTTTAGCAAAAACGATGTAAGAAATAGAAAAGCCCCGGCAATTTTCTATCAAAATGAGCAGCGGAAAAACATTGACGTTAGCCCATTATTGAATGAGTTGAAAAATGGCTCAACAAAAATATATGCTTTATATGGTAAGCAGGATGGGATCTTTTCGCCGCTACAAATCAAAAATCTGGGAATATTAATTGGTAAGGATAATTTCAGATATCTTGATAAAGCCTCACACTATCTCTTTGTAGATCAGCAGAAACAATTCCTGGATAACGTAGCCAATTGGCTTGGTAATCAATAGAAAATTTGATGTGATATGTTTTTTAAATTAAATTTATTGTCGTATTAGGAACTCTCTCTTGTTGTAATTCTAATGTGGAGTTGCAACGGCAGAGCAGTTGAAGAATATTACTCTAAAAGCTGATTCTTCAGAATATGCAAGCTTATTCCTGCAAAACTGCAGGAACACCTATCCAAAATTCAAAAGTTGTAATTGATAAAAACTATAAATTCCCTCAGGTATTCAGAGCTGATGTAGCTATTGAGAAAAACTTAGGTAATGGTTTTGCTGCTACATTTGAAGCAATCTATACTAAAGATATCAATGCAACGCGTATGAGAAATGCAGCATTCTCTCCATGGTATAACTGTATTGATGCAAACATCCTGCAGGACTTTTATATCAAAAGTGGTAATACAAAACATACTTTGCAGTTAAGTGCTGTTGTAATCAATTTGCCTGACCTATTAAGCAAAAACTGGGGTATCAAACAGTTTAACACTACGAATAGCCCACTTAGCGTTACCTAATCTGCAATTGAGCAGTTTAGGCTATCAGCAAAGCAGTCCTTTTAGTTTGGCTACTACGTTGCAATTGAATTTTGGTGCAACGGCAAAAGTACCTGTAGGGAAATTTTTAATAGAAGTACTGGACGGAAATGCGGTTGTTAGTACTGTGTAACTTTTCCTACATGGTCAGGTTATGATTTAACTTATGTTCCTGCTACAGCTACGTTTCCTGCAGTGATTAATCATTCTATAAGTTATGTATTACAGGATACTAATTATCCAAATACCGAGGTTTATAGCGGAGCTATTTTACTTAAGCTTTCCAAGCTGAATTTAGCAGCTGGTAAAGTTTATGGTATCAGAGCTACTGCTTATGCAGCAACTCGTACTTTGGTTTCTACAATGACTCAGGCTTCGTTTTTCAAAATCGTTCCTGCGGCTTAAAAACCAGCATAGTTTAATATTAAAGGCCGCATAATCCAATTGGATTTTATCCGGCCTTTTTTTATGTTGTGCCTGAGATGGGTGTAAACTCATGCGTGTAATATTTGATTCTACACCAAAGAAGCACCTCCATCAACAATTATAGTCTGTCCTGTTCCATATTCCTGTTCCATCAAATACAGATAAGTTTTAGCTATATCATCGGCATTACCAAACCTTTTTTACAGGTAATGAATTTTCAATCTGACTATACATTTCTTCTCTTCGATCTGATGACATACCAGACCACAAATCTGTTTTTACCACACCAGGAGAAACTATATTTATTCTTATGGGCGCTAGATCAATGGCCATTGCTCTGGTAAAACCTTCCATGGCTGAACAAATACTTGCACCCAGTGACCAGCCTTTGCCAGGACGATTACTTGCTATACCACTTGTCAATACAATTGAACCTTTTGGATTAATATATGATGAAGCATATTTTACAGCAGTAAAAGCACCCCAATACCGGACATCAAAAAACTTACGTGCATTTTCCAGCTGCGTGTCCTTAAGATCTCCAAGCTGAAGATTTTCACCTGCAGTAAATATGAGATGATCAAAAAAGCCTATTTTCTCAAATACATTTTTCACTTGTGTTTCATCAGTAACATCAATTGCATAACCAATCGTGTTTTCGGGTAATTCGCTTAAAGCTTTATTGATTCGATCCTGATTGCTCGAAAGAACTATTATTGTTGCGTCTTTTGAAGCGGCAGCTTTCGCAGTAGCCAGGCCAATGCCTGAAGTTCCACCTATAATGACAATTTTTTTTCCATGTAAAACCTCATTGTTTGTTACGATCTGTTCCATTATTTTAAATTTCAATATTTATGGAAACAAAGGTAATGTGGCTATTACAGAGGGGATTTACCAAATGGTAAAAAGCAATTTTCTACCTGATATTTTTCCTTATTCTGCTCAGGGATTGCTGAGTGATGCCCAGATAATAAGCGACATCACTTAATGGAACTCTTAGGGCGATGTCAGGTTGCTGGGCGATGAATTTTTGATATCGTGTTGTCGCATCTTCGCCCATATAAGAATTGCGCACTTGTATTTTGTCCAGCAAGCCTTGCTGGATAATACGGCCGATAAGATCTTTGAAATAGGGGATAATAGTATATAAATGAAGTAACCTGTCTTTCGGAAACACAATTAATTCTACCTCACAGGCAGCCACGACGATACTCTCATTTGCAGGAACACCATTGCTCAGACTTTTTAAAATAGTACAAAATCTGTGCTCTTTTAAAAAGAACAGTGTTACAGGATTCCCTTTTTCACTGATAGAAACGATTTTCAATATCCCGTTACAAACAAAGAATAACTCTTTTGCTAATTTACCTTCCTGTAATAAGATTTCGCCCTCAGTTACTTTGCGAAATTGTATGTTTTGACTAATGATGTCTTCATCCTGTTCAGGGATATCTCTGAACAGTTTAAGAAAGTTAAAAAGAGGTGTAGCTTTCGCATTGTGCATTTGTAAACTTATCAAAAATCTTATTGCTGATACAATATATTATCAATTCTTTGTTCCATATCCGGATCTTCCGGGAATCTCTTTAGATAAAACTCTTCATAATATGCTTTGATAATTGCTGCCATTGGAGCGGCAAGCAACGCACCCAATAAACCAAATGCAGTGGTCATCGCCAGCAATAGAAAAAGTAAAGACACCGTGTGAATATTCATCGTTGTGGATCTCAGTTTAGGCATTACAAAATCTGAAATGAGTTCATTGAGCAATAGAAAAAACACAAGACACCAAAATGCTGTAGCCGGACTTATTGATAAAGCAACAAGGGTGGGGGGAATAGCCATGATGTAAAAACCTATTTTTGGAATTAGTTCTGAGAAAAAAGCCAGTGCAGCCCAGACCAATGCTCCCGGAACATTCATAATGGTTAGAAAAGTGTAAACCAGAACCGCCTGAACGATACCCCCGATCAGATTGGATTTCATCCATCCACCTAGCATCACTGAGGTATGTTGCAAAGCTCTTTCTGCTTTCGGACGTTTTTCTGGATCAAAGACAGAAAGATACATCTTGATTACAGGTCTTGGATTTCCTACGAAAAATATAATCATAGACACGAAAACAATAAACAGGAATATCCCGCCAATTACTGTAAAAGAGATACTTCCTAATCCTAAAACAGTTTTCCCCAGCGAGGGAACTGCGGCTGAAATTGACATTCCATCGTCCTGAAATTCTTTATTCAGTTCAGGGTATCTCTTCAGAATATGAGAAATGTGGTTAGAAATACTTTCAAAATAACCCGGCAGATTTCCTACTAACGTATCTATCTGCTCACTGATATGTGGTACTATCAAAAATCCCAATAAAGCAGATGCAATAAAAATAGTTCCTAAAATGATCAATGCAGCCAGCCAACGCTTCATTCCTTTTTTCTCCAGGGTGCTGACTGGCTGATTAATGATCAGGCCAAGCACTATCGCGAAGATGAAAAGTATAAATACACTGACTATCTGATAGAGAAACCAAAGCAGAATAATCAGTCCGAATGAATATAAGATAACTGAAGTAATAATTCTATAAAGATCCTTAGGATGCTGATTATTCATGTGTGTTAAAATTATAATGTATTTACACTATAATTTTAACACGCAAAAAAAAGGAATGTTTTGACTAATGTTCAATCTTCAGGTCAAACACATTTCTCTGAACAACAAAATACTGATCAGCACTCCATAAATTGCTGTTCCACCATGAATCCACAGATGGAGTGTGTCACCGGGGCCGTTCGCGGACAGGATTACCAAACAATCTGTAATCGGAATAATGATGGCTGCCGTAAATATATATGCAGTGATCCGTACATTTTTTAACCAAAGCAGATATATCTTTGTTTATGTTAAATATTTATCAAAGATCTTTAGATGAAAAATTGATTTCGTTCACCCAGGTTAATTAATGTCCGGTAGAAATTCTTTTCCTGATACGGGATAGGGATTGAGGTTTGATACCTACATAAGAAGCAATATAATACTGAGGAATCCTTTGTGTTAATTCCCGGAAAGCAGTTAAGAAATACTGATATCTATTAGTTGGCGTGTCTGTATACAAGGAATTTAGCTGATGCATAGCTGCCAAATAAATCTCTTCAACAGCAAGCCTTCCGAATCTTTCACCTTCTTTGATCTCTGAATATAACCGTTGCAGGTTTTCATAGCTAATTGTATAAAGCGTTGTAGGCTCTAATGCCTGTATACTTACATGAGACACTGTTTTGGAAAGAAAACTTTGATAATTACTTACAAACTCATTTTCCTTATTAAAATACATAGTCCTTTCATTACCATCATTATTAATAAAATATCGGACCAGGCCCTGATCAATAAAGGCTACATGCCTGCAGACATTACCTTCCTGCAGGAAATAACCATCCTGTGGTAAATGTATTCTGGTAAATAGTTTAGTTATAAGATTTTCATCTTCGTCAGATAGAGAAATAAAGTAATTAATGGCAAGAATAAGGGATTTCATTGTTTTATCATTTATAAATTTTCAAATATCTTTCCATAGACAAATGCATAATAGTCTTAGCATCTTTGGTGAGATAATGTCCAAATGCCCCGTACATTCTGCAGTAATTAAATCCGTGTAATGACTGCTGAATATAAAGGACATCTTTCTTTTTAAGAGGGATATAATTAGGGTAGCTATACATCACAGAAACAGATTTTAAATCAGGGCATATTTGTATCACATCACCTACCATTAAAAGGTCTTGATAGTGTAATACAGCTGCTCCGCCAAAATGTCCTCTGCAATTGATCAATGTGATATCTTTTTTGATTTTTAGCTGCTGTTCATTCCATAAGATCAGGTTGAAATCTGTCCTTCCCAGCCATTGTTTGTCCCTTTCGTGAATGTATACCGGAACATCACCGAAAGACTTGCTCCACTGTGCGACTGTGGAGTAATAGTGTGGATGTGAGATCGCAATAACATCAATGCCTCCTAGTTTATTGACAAGGTCAATAGTTGTTTCATCCAGATTGGCAATACAGTCCCAAAGGACATTACCATGGGGTGTAATTAACAGATGTGCTCTTTGACCGATAGCGAAAGACGGTGTTGTATAAATGGCATAAATTTCTGGTGAGATCTTCTCAATAATATTCTTATGCGATTTGACAACCTGCGCCAGGGTGTCCAGCTTTGGCCCTTTGGATTTACATACTGACGGCTGTCTTCACATATTTTACAATGCTCAGGAGGTTTTGCATTAGGAGGATATTCTACTCCGCAAGTGCTGCATAAAAATGATTGGTTATCCATAACTTAAATAATTTATAATTATCTTAATGGTGTTAAGAATACATCGGGTACCCATTCAAAGCCATTATCTTTTTTACGCACATGGCCTAAGCCCGGCCATGGCAAATGATATGCTAAGGTATGAGTTTTATTTGCCGCTAACTGAGTTAGAATAGCCCTGCGAGTTTTAGAAGCCATTAATAGATCTGTATCACCCGAAAAACCCCATTCTGGATTAGGAAATTGCAATACATCTGAATGGATCAGATCAGCAATATGTATTAATTCTTCTTTGCCCGAAAATACATTCATTAACGTAAGTCCAGGTGTATGGCCTGGTGCTGCGATTAATTTTATACAATTTAATATTGTTTGTCCCTGTTTAAAAGAGTTGCAATTTAGGCTTTGCAATAGCTAATGTTTTTTTTTTTTTGACATTGACGATGAAACCAGCTAAAAAATCAGGACTGTCTTTTAAAATACTTTTGGAGAAATCGGGCTTGTCCTGAGTCCAGAAATCAAATTCTTTTTGTGCCATATGCAATTCTGCATTGGGAAAGGCTAATGTTCCGGTTTCGTTTACCAAACCACCGATATGGTCAAGATGTGCATGAGTTAATACAATAGCTGTTACATCCGAATTTTTAAAGCCCGCCGAGGATAATGCCTGAGTCAATAAGCCGGCAGTAGAAGCACTTTTTCCTATGCCACTATCAATCATAATAAGCTGATTCTCTTTGCGGATCAGCATAATCTGCATGCCAAGGGGTACGTAATCTAAAGGGCGAAAATTGTCTTTTAAAATATTGACTACCAATTCTGGCGTAATGCCGGGTGCAAAACTTGGTTGAACAGGTTTCATTTCTAAGTACCCATCACTAACAATGGTAATTTCAATTTCTCCAAGTGGAAATCTTTTATAGGCCATTGGTTCATCAGGACTACTGTCTTTATAGTTAACTGTAGTTGCTGCTAAAAGTGGTTTAAAAGGT
Organism: Pedobacter sp. NJ-S-72; assembly: GCF_053890575.1. Classification (NCBI taxonomy): domain Bacteria; kingdom Pseudomonadati; phylum Bacteroidota; class Sphingobacteriia; order Sphingobacteriales; family Sphingobacteriaceae; genus Pedobacter; species Pedobacter sp. NJ-S-72. Next base: position 1,049,430 of record NZ_CM132681.1, read on the forward strand.
AATGCAGTCGTTAAACTGAGTAAGGCCATTGAGCCTAACATTTTTCTTCTATCCATGATTCTTGAATTAATGCAATGCAATTTATCTGAATAAAATTAGAAAAAATGGGTGTTACTGCAACTATATTTTCTTTGTTATCATCGCTTTTTCCTCTTTTTCAACCAGATGATAAAACCGGTAATCGGTAGGCTTGCTGCAATAAAACTTACTATAGTGGCTATAATTTTGCCAAATAGCCCAAAAAGTTGGCCGGTATGCAAATCATAATTAGTGGCCTCGATGATATCTGCCCGGTTAAAATCCTTATAAAGTTTAGAGCGGATCAACTGTCCATTCTCAGCATTATAAAAAAATGTATTTCGTTTCCGTTCCCAGTCCGATGGGTAATTTAAGCGAAGCCTGATATTGCCATCTTTACGAATAGATAAAGTTGTCAGATCAGCACCTGGATATTGAACAATCGCTTTTCTATACATCCGCTCATACCTCTCAGGTATTGTCTCAGCGATAATTGACTGTTCAGCAGGTTCTGCTTTTCTTCCTTCAGACAATTTTGAGCCACTTAAAAAACTGACAGTTGTCCGGACCTCCTTAAAACCAAAATAGAGACCCGAAAGAGCGCTAACCAACAAAATCGCTGATGCATAAAATCCGAGTACATTGTGGAAATCGTAATTTACCCGCTTAAATGAACTCTTCCATTTAATAGTAAATGCTTGCTTAATTAATCTCATCTGTCCCGGAAACCATAAAATCAAACCAGATATCAGCATGAGCACAAAAATCACAACTGACCACCGGATGATAAATTTGCCAGTTTCTCCTAAAAGTAAAGAGGTGTGAATTTCCTCAACCGTAACTAAAAAATCTGGTCTTGTCTTTTTTACCAAATTTCCATTATAAGGGTTCAGATAGTAAATAAGATGTTTATTAGTTGTAAAACTGACAGTTGCATTTAATGCAGTATGATTAATTTTAATACTTGTAATTTTTTGAGTTGGAGCAATCTTTTCAAAGTCCTGCAAAAGTACAGCTAAGCTGGCCTGCGGTTGCTTGCTGGCTGGAACAAAAGCATAGTCCTTTTGCAGGTAATCTCTAATTTCTTTCTCAAAAACATACAGGCAGCCCGTAATACTGATGATCACAATGATGACCCCTGTAAATAGTCCGAGCCATAAATGGATAAACCGGGCTGCTTGCTTGAATTTCTTATTTCTTTTCATTAGAATGAATAACCAGCTGCAAGATTAAATCTACGTCCATTTCCTCTTGCGTAAACGGTATTGTTTCCATAGAACTGAGAAATACTTGGATAATAAGCTGTGTTCAATAAGTTTTCCAGTCCCAAACTTAATCTTAATGCTTTTGATGCCTGATAGACTGTGGCCAGGTTAAACAAGTTATAGCTTTTACCGGGCCTTCTCCAATCAAATACTTTCCTTTAGCATCTGGTTTAAAACGATCCCTGTTTCCTATTCTCATCCAGTTCACATCAATTGATAGATTTTTAATCCCAGAATATTTCAGGTAAATTGTAGCTTTAGAAGGCGGAATACGAGTTGTGTTTAAATAAACATCTGTTTCGCCATTGAATTTTCCATCATCATCAACATCTCCTTTGCCTTCTACATAAGCATAGTTTCCACCTACTGATAGTTTATCCATAACTGCATAATCTAATTGGAACTCATAGCCCCAAACGCGTTCTGGAATCCGTTGAGATATATATACCCCGTTTACCTCTAACAAATTTGCTCCTAATTTTGAGGTACTGATATAGTAAGCTGCACTAAGATTTACCGGTCCCAGAGAACTGCTAAAACCAGCCTCATAATTATTTACAATAATAGGTTTGGTCTGCAGTTGTTCCAGCGTATTACTTTTAGCGGCACGCAGCACTCTGCCTAATTCAAATACTGAAAAAGACTGTGCATAACTTATAAAAGGATTGAATAACCTGCTTGCAGAATATCTTGCGCCTATATTGAAAACCAGGGCATTATAATTAAGTGTTCCTCCTTTAACTGCAACACTTCCAGCATTGTTGGCACCTGTGGCAAGGGTATTAAAATCATCTACTTTAATGTTAATATTCTCAATTCTTAACCCACCTTTTATGGTCAGGTTTTTAAAAATATTCGCTGTAGTTTGTAAATAAGGGGCAACATTCACCATGTTCATATCTGGTACCCAAACGCGGCCGTCAACAAGGCTTTGAGAAGTCTTATCATTCATCAGGTCAAGGCCGTAATTAAATTGCATCAACAGGTTTTCTGAAACAGGAAGGGGAGTGTTCAGGTTTACTCTTGCACCTTTTTTAACAGAAGTAATGGCCGATTGACCACCTTCGTAGAAAGAAGCTACATTAGAATAAATGGTATAGAAATCCTGTATATATACGTTTGCTTGTAAATCTGTCTGTCCAAATATCTGCTTATTTGTGTATTGCAGGTTTGCATTGTGGTTGTAGCGAGTCCCCTCATCTTCTCCTTTACGTATACCATGAACCCCGATTGCAGGTTCTTGTCCGTAAATTCCACTTTTCAAAACATAATCGGAATGTTGTCTGGAGCTGAAATAATTGTACATCAGTTCTAATCTTTGTTTAGGAGAAAAATCATAGCCGACTTTAGCGAATGCATTGTATGTTTTAGTTTCACCCAAGCCATAGTCAGGAGAAATCACCTGATTTTTAGCATCTCTGAATACACCGGTTTTTTTTTCATAAGTACCGCTTACCACATAATCTACTTTACCACTTTTACCATAAAATTGCTGTACCACACGGTAACCGATTGTACTGTCGCCTTTGGTATTTCCGGTTAAGCCTATTTGCGAATAACCGCCCATTACTTTGCCTGTACCAGGCTTTTTAGTGATGTAATTGATTAATCCTCCTTCAGCTCCATTACCATAAATAGCAGTTGCACCTTTGATGATTTCAACTCTTTCAATTACCGAAGGGTCTATGCTGCGAATATCACGGCCACCGGCTCTCAGTGGAGTGGATTGAGGGACACCATCAATTAATACCAATACACCTCTTCCACGAAGGGTCTGACCAGAATTACCCGTTTGATTGGTAGAAGCACCCAGGCCAGGTACGCTATAAGCTAGTATGTTGGCTAGATTTGGGCTGATAACCGATTGCGTACCAATATCTTTTGCAGTTAGTATGGTTACAGAAGACGGTGTTTGAGCAAGTGATTCTGCTTTTCTGCTCGCTGAAACAATGACTTCATTTAAATCTGAGTTCTTATCCTTTAATATAAATTCAACTTTTAAGGTATCATTTGCTTTTAGTAATATCTGTGTTTCACTGATTTCATACCCTGTCATGGAGATACGAAGGCTGTAGCTTCCAGAAGGTATTCCCTTAAGTTGAAACTGACCAGCTTTGTCTGAAGAGGTCTTGATATTGAGTTTTTTAAGCTGTATAGTGGCGTAGCTGATCTTTTGATGGAGGCTGTCTGTTACTTTTCCAATCAATACGCCCTGACTGCTTTGAGCGTGCACTAAAAAGGGTGATAAGAAAAGGGATAGGGTAAATAATAATGGTAAAAGTTTAAGCTTCATGTGTGTTGATTTCCGGCAAATATACTTTTATCTGGATTTAATACAAATAAGAGTATACTTCCTGACTATTTGATTTATAGTCTTTAAACGTGTTTTGTGCCCGTGAAATTGATCAGAATTAAATATTTCAACAGGTTTTTCATATTGCATATAATTTATTTCCTGCGCTTGCAGTTTAGAGCGAGAAAAACAGCTAATATTTCACCGTAGTTTAAAAGAAGAATTATAGAAAAAAAAGAATTAATATGACAATTCTGTCTAAGGATTCAATCTCTGTTGTTTATTTAAATTACTTAATGTGAAATTAATTTTCTCGGTTATTTCCTGACGCCGATGTGAACTTCTTTCGGTGATAGTATAATATAGATAGGTGTATTTTTTTATTTAAAGACACTAAATTACTTTCCGTTTATAGTACTAAATATGCCAATAATGCATTTTTTTTGTATTCCTGAAATATGATTTTCTTGCGCGACTTTAAATAAATTTCAACTTCTTTTATTAATAATTAAATGTTTAACTTAAGTGATATTAATCTAATATGAATCAGGCATCGCTTAAAGTTGTGGCATTATCCATTTTTATGCTATGTTGTAACAACCGTTTTGCCTCTGGTCAGCAATCCGGAACACTAACTAATGGGAGTGCAGTTAGCAATCTGACCACTGCTGTTCCTTTTTTGCTGATTACTCCAGACGCAAGGTCTGCCGGGATGGGGGATGTTGGTGCAGCAACGGCTCCGGATGCTAATTCGACAAATCTAAATCCTTCAAAACTAGCTTTTATTGATGGGAAGTATGGCTTTTCTGTGTCTTATAGTCCCTGGTTAAAAAACTTAGTCCCTGATTTGAGCTTATCCTATTTAAGTGGTTATTACAGGATAGACAAAAGAAATGTATTAGGTGCTTCATTGAGATATTTTAGACTGGGTGATGTAGATTTGATTGACGCAGATCCTCAACAATCAGCTATTTATAATCCAAATGAATTGGCTGCAGATTTTACGTTTGCCAGGAAATTTGGCGAATCCTTTTCTCTGGGCACAGCAGTCAGATATATCCGGTCTAATTTGTCTTCCGGGCAGTTTGCCACTGGGCAGGATACAAGGGCGGCATCTGCAGTGTCAATGGATGTTTCGGGGTATTTTTCCAGACAAACAACGTTGTTTCAAAAAGATGCAATCATTTCTGCGGGTGGGAATATTTCTAATATAGGTACTAAGATGGGGTATGCCAATGGAAAAGTTAATTACTTTCTGCCAACAAATTTAAAGTTGGGTATGGCTGCAACATTGATTATAGATGAATATAGTGAATTTACCGCCGCAGTCGATTTCAACAAATTATTGGTTCCTACTGAGCCTGTTTATGATAATGCGGGTAATATAATTTCTGGTGAAAGTTCTGATAAATCAGTATTGCGCGGGATCTTGAATTCCTTTTCAGATGCGCCTGGTGGGTTTAAAGAAGAGTTGCAGGAAATTAGTATTTCGACAGGAGTGGAGTATCTCTATAATAAGCAGTTTGCACTCCGGGCTGGTTATTTGTATGAAAACCCTGATAAGGGAAACAGAAGATATGTGACGTTAGGCGGCGGTGTAACTTATAATGTATTCACATTGGATTTTGCTTATATTTTAGCTAATGCGCAAAAGAGCCCTTTGGCCAATACAATGAGATTCTCATTACTATTTAATTTTAGTACTGTGAGATAGCTCATTCAAGCTGCTGATTTTGATCATGGAACGATGAAAGCATCCGGGAAGCCGATTTTTTTAATTGAATTAATTATGGATCTGGCAGTTTCAATATCCTTAATTTCAACAATATAAATATTGAAGTGCCTGGTGTAATCAGCAGGAAGTATTATTGTTTTGTAATTGTATTTGAGTAATATTTTTTGTGCTTTTTGGGCACTCTTATATTGAAAATGTGCTGCCTGTACAGTAATACCATTTCTGGTCATATTTTTCTGGCTATCAGCGATGACAGCTTCATTGGTGTAATTTTCTCTGCGATTGGTATTGTTCTTACCGTAATCAATTGCAGGATTATGTTGTATAGCTGAAGTAGTATCAGTTTTAAGATTTAATGGAGTCGGGACAGGGCTGATGACAAATTCTAATCCGCTTACAACTGCCCCATCTATACTTTTTTTAATAATAAAAGGAATACCTTCAGGACTATAGGTTAGATTCAACTTGTTCAATTGTAAGGTGTCTAGCCTGGCGGTATATGTGCCTGGATGTAGGCCTAAATAGCTAAAATAACCATCCGGTTCTGTTATCGTACGACCCACCTGTTTTGTTTTGTCATAAAAACAAACCAGAACGCGTGACTGACTGACCCTTAAGCTTATCATCTATCTTAATCTTTACTCTCCCTGATATTTCGCCCAAAACATGAACGGCAAGCTCGACAGTTTTAATCTTATTGGGATCAATAACAATACTCAGGTTGCGCTTACTTAATCTCCAGGATACATTTTCGAAACTTAAAGTGTCAAGCTCCACCATATAGTTTACATAAGGCTCCAGATCTGTGATACGAAGCGTAGTATCTTTAGTGTTCAAAACAACTCTGCCACTATTGTTACTACGTAGTTTCAGCCCCGCTGCACGCGGTTCATCAGGATCTTTTAAGTTGTTATTATTAAGGTCAAGATACGCAATCAGTGTAATTCCACCTTTACCTACACTAGGTGTGTTTTTGAAATCCAGGTATTTAGTCTTTTTATCATAAGTCAGACTGCCATTTGCAAATTGTAATAGCATAGTTGAATTATTGCTTCTTCGTGCAACCATTCCTGTTTGGGCAAACGAAAAGTCAAAACGAAGACCTAGTTCAAAATTTTCAATCTTGCTGGCTATGTTTTTCTCATAGGATAGTGTCAAAAAACCTCTTTTTAATAATCTGTGCTCAACTAGTTCCTTATATCCGATAAACCGGCTGCTACTATACTCGTACTGGGCTTGTTGAGTAAAGCGATAACTTTTCAAAATCAGTGCCGAAATAGAAAAAGTGCTGTTAATGTAAGTTGGGTTTAGGGCCGAAAATAGGGCATAGGTATTAACGCTGGCATTAATATTCCAGGCTACTCCAGATACCAGCCACTCTGTTGTTGTGTATTTTGTAACAGGTAAAATTATCTGATTGATTGTTAAGCGGGTATATGCAGAAAAGAATTTTCCGCGAAAGGGTGTTGATATAATTGCTCTTCGCTCCTCTGAAAATGTATTGTTTATTGCTGTTTGCCCTTTTGCATACCAGGTATCATTGAGTTCAAACTGTAATCCTGATGGAAGTCTGTAAGTTAATATACCTTTCGTACGTACACCATAAGTATATTCGCCAGATAATAACAGATTTTTGAACAACCTTGCTGATGAATTAATAAAAGGCATTGTAGTACCAGAAGTAACAGAAGAAAGGTATTCAGTACCTCCTCCAATTGTAATACTCCTGGTTAAGCCATAATTGGCACTGATCCGTGAAAATTTGCTTCTGTTGCCATCTTCAACTATACCAGCACTGGCAGTGTATTCAAATTCATCTTTAGGTAGAAAATTAAAAGGGATGCTTATGTTTTGTTCGCTTGAACGTTCTTCTCCGTTGGGGCCATAGAACCTTAGTTTAACGGCAGAATTTCCATAAACCAGGGGTACTTCGAAAGTGTAATAGCCTGAAGCATCAGCACGAACATAGTTTACCAGTGTATTGTTTACATATAATTCAACCGTCCAGTTTGGCTGTGTTGTATTGCTGATAGTATAGCTGCCAAATGAACGCCGGTATGAGGTAGGGGTATTGGTAATTTGTACACCTACAATAGGAGAATAAATTGAGGAGATGGATTGTCCATAGATTTTTCCCGCCATAATTTGTCTTAACAATGGATTGTCATTATTAGCTAAACGCCATAAGTAGTATTGGTTTCTTTCCTGCAGACGTTCTTTGCTATCATAATTTAATGAAACATTAGTCTCTCCACCGGCAATAATGCCTCCCAGGCCTAATACTACACGGGTATTGGTGCCTAATTGCTGATCCTGGGTACTAATGACAGACCAGTCTGCTGTACCAAAGTGAAATGCCGGATAACTCCTTTTAATCAAGGTGTCAGCCTGAACATCTCCTTTCAGATGACTTAAATTATTACGCATTTCTAATTGTCTCATTTCCCTTATAATTGGCAATTCAAGAGCAGTTTGCATCACAACAGATAAATTGCGGAAGCTAAAGACACTATACAATCCAAAAACTTTACCGAAGTAATCTGACTTGAGATATAGATTGTCGCTTGTTTTTATAAGATCTCCGGGGTTTAATTCAATGATTTCTGATGAGACCAGATCCGGTTATTTTTTTGATCTATCAGGTATTTATCAGGCAGGTTGATGAAAAAACCACTGACTGTATCCCTTGTTGAATTGATTACATTGACAATTTTGAGGAAATTAAAAACGTCGGTAACGGGCAGATAAATGGCTTGGCCGCGTACTACAGAGGTGAGCTCCAGCGACCCGATCCGTTGCATGTTTAGAAAAACAGAAACTTCTTCGTCATCCGTTTTCTCCTGTGACAAGCAGGGTGCTGCAGCGGAAAAAAGTACAAGCATAGTCAAAATGATCGCCTTTATGGAGGCTGGCAAATATTGATTTGACTTCATCTTGAGCTGAAACATGATAAAATTTAGTTTATTTGTTTTGGGTATGCTATTGCTGTATGAAAGTCACAGAGAAAGTACCATTGTAAAGGCCGGGAGGGTTAGCAATCGGATTGCCAACGGTCAAAGTTCCGCCAATAGTTAACAACGTACGGCGGCTTGGAGGAGTGCTTGAAATAATAAAGGGTGAGTTAAGGCTCGCGGCTCCAACGTGTAAAACCATTGAGCCCCCGTTGCTGCCGGTCAGGTTAACATCTGGTCCGTTACTAATCGTAACCAATGTTCCAGGTTCTGCATCAATCTCAAAAATTGCGGGTGAAAATGAATAGCCAAGATTTGCCTGAATAACAGTACCGGTAACTGATCTTGAACCATTCGGATAAATGATGACTGATCCTCCGGAGTTTCCCTGAACAAATGCCCCGAAATTTAGTCCCTGTGCGGGGTTGACAAAGATAGCAAGCGGACGGGGAGGCTTTTCCTGTGCGCTGAGTGTCAAACTAAGAAAGGTGAGAAACAAAATAAGAGTTTGATTTATCAGTTTATACCTGAGGATCACCATATTTCTCATTTTCATCTGATTACTTTAACAGTAACTCGCTCTCTGCGAATTTTGCTGATTTGGCATCATCCTGGGCGCTATAAATAACTTGTAATTTGCCCGTATGATAATTGATTTCAGGATGACTATCCAGATTGATCTGGAATTGACGAATGTTATTTGGCGTGTAGACGGCTAAACCATTAACCAGTCCAACCTGCGTCTTAACACCGCTGGCCGAAATGTAGTATACTTTCAGATCTCCGTAAACAGACATATTGCCGCTTCGATAAATATTCATGTTTAACGCAGGGTTTTCATTTGGCTTGATAACCAGATTTAATTCCTTTAGCTGAGTTTGTGTCGTATTCTCTCCAATTCTGACAATAACAGGAACTGAAATACCAAAAACAGCAATCAGTTTCACTGTAATTGAGGTCGTTCCGGGAACTAAATCTTTTTCACCAAGTGGTTTCTCATTGTTAATAGCCCTGAAATATAAATGTGAACGGTATTCCCCTGGTTTAAGGTCGTTTGTTCCGGTTAATTGAACTTTAACAACCTGGGCCTCGTTTGGCGCTAAAAGGACAGTTCTTGGGAAAAACCTGAAGTTCTTATCCGCAAAATACTGACCCGAAATTGTTGATTGATGAGTACAAAATTCCCGTCCTGCTTCATTCTGTAATTGATAACTGAAATTACATATTTGGCGGTGTCTTTGCCTGTGTTGGCTAAGTTGAGTTCCTGTGTTTTTTTTGAGCCTTCAAATAAAATTCTCCTGGGCATAACAAGCAGGTTCCCCTGAGCATTAACGGCCGAAATAGAGATTAAATTAAAAAGCGTTATAGCGAAAAGAGTGCAAAACACTTTTTTCGCTAACAATACTTTTTCCGGTACATCTGTTTTATGAAGATATATCATTCAGGTTTACTTAAGTTATTAGTTGTAGTTTACAGTAACACTAAATGGTGTTGCAGAAGTATAGTCACCCGCAACCTGGCTGCCGGTAACGTTTAAAGTTGCTCCGACATTAAGTGTTTGTGATCCGGATGCTAATGTTCCCGTTACTGAAGGTGTGCTTGTGAATGTGCTGACAGTCATAGTGTTGGCACCACTTGCAATGGTAAGTGCAGCAGACGGAAGCGTAATTGCATAGGTGTAAGAACCTGAGCCCGAAACTGTAAATGAGGCTGCTGTAACGGTTCCGCTTGTTGCCGGAATAGTTACCCCGCCGGTGGAAGTCCTTGTTCCCGCAGGTGTCAGAACAACCGTTCCGGCTGTTGCAGAAACTGCAACGTTTCCAAAACTCATGTCAGTAACTTTTGATATACTGATTGGGGTTACAATTGTTGCTGATGCATTGGCTGTTGTGGTAGCTTGGGCAGATGCTTCAGACACTGAAAGTGACAGCGCAATTGCCGCGATTGCGAAGGTGAATAAGGTTTTCATATTAGTTTATTATTTATGTAAGTTAATTAAAATTTATGGATACTTATGTCATATTGTTTAATATATTTGTTTACTTATATACAGAGTGATTGTTTGAAAATAAAATATATAATTAAAGTAATCAAATTTCTTTCCTGGTAAAATTTAATTAAAAAGGTTTGTTTTTTTATTTATAGGCTTATATGTTTTAATTGAACGTATTACATACTGAATTTGGCAAAATTTGAATTTTGTGCTTTATTAACAATTTCTCTGATACCATCATCAAGATCCGTGGTTGATTTGCTTAAATAGTTTAGGATATTTTGCTGGGATCCGGTTATAAATTCTTCCTCTTTTAATAGATCCACCAGACCAATTATCTTGGCAAGAGAGTCCCTGATTTTATGTGATTGTGTCCAGGCTATTTCCTGCAGCTGTTCAGTTTGTTTTTTAACCTGTAGAATATTCTTTTTATAGGCAGTAATATCACGGTAGGTACCTATAGCCCTGGTTGCCTTACCTGTTTCGTCTCTAAGAAATATACCCCGGTAGTGAATCATTGCAATTTCCCTGTTTGCTTTAAGAAAGCGATACTCAGAATGCAAGACTTCTGTTGCCGGGTTTTTTCACTGCATCATTTAGTTCTTTTAAAGCTCTGTCTCTATCTTCCGGATAAATATTATCTGACCACAATGTATTATTGTATATACCCAGATCATATCCGAAGATCTCATGAAATCCCAGACTCCAGTCGACAATATCATTCTCAATGTCCCAGTCACATATCGCCTCATCTGCAGCTTTGAGCATGAGTTTATATCTTTCGTTGCTAATGCGGAGTTCGTTATTTTTATTGACCAGCTCTGTAACATCAGTTGAGTTGGTTACGATACCCAGTATAGCTGGATTTTCAAGCATATTTGTCGCTGTAGTAGTTAACCATTTCCATTCGTTATGACCATCCAAAAAGCGGAAAGGTTCAATTTGAATGCGATGTACATCATGAAGCATGTTCATATTCTTGATAACTCTTTCCTGATCATCCAGATGTATAAAATTATAAGCTGTTTTGCCTATCATTTTATCCGGATGAATATCTAAAAGTGTGATGCAGCTTTCACTAAGAAATTTGTATTTGCCTTCCATATCAATTACGGATGTTAAATCAGATCCACCCTGTACAAGCGCTTTGAACCGTGTTTCACTAAGCAGCAGATCCTCCTCACATTTATCAGCTGCTTGCTGACGTTGTAATTGTTCCGTTATATCTGTTGCGATTACCAATCCGGTTAATCTTCCATTTGATTCAAATACACTGTTCTTGAGCTCAACTGTAATAACATCGCCATTCTTTTTGATATGTTTGAAGTTATTTTCCTTTCCGATTTCTTTAATGCTCATATTCAGGAAATCTTCTCTGGAATAACCATAATCTTTTATAGCAGCTTCATTAACTTCAAGAAAAAATAATGTTTCCATATCATAGACCCACATGGGTTGCGGGCTGAGTTGAAAGATGTTTTTGTAAATATTATTCCGAAAATCCATAAGCTGATCTCAATTAGGTGGTTGTAATTATATGAAGCTTATTATTAAATGATTGAATGTCATTTGTTGTATATTAAATATACCTCATTTAATGTTAAACTAACGCATTTTGTTTATTTATTTTTACCTTTTATTGAACGAAAATATCTCTCTCTATACGGTCTGTTTATTTTGATTTTTAGTATCGTTTTTATTGATTGTTGAAAAATATTTTCTTTGAGTGAACGCTGCTGGAAGTGATGAAGCTTACAACATACACAGCGCCTGCCGCACTAATGTTTATTTCATAAGTCCCGTTTCCATTAGCCTTTTGACGTGAGAGCACTTGTCCAATCATATTTGTTATAATCAGATCTCCCTGCTGTTCTTTTTCCAGTGCTATTTTGACCATGATTGCCCTGTCGGCTGTGTAGACCTGAAAAATATCAGTGCTTGAAATAGGGGTAACTATTGTTCTGGCTGGGCCAAAACGTAATGAAAAACGGTTTTCATAATTACCTGAATTTAGAGAAAGGCCAATTTTCGTGTTTTCTTGCAGCATCTGGTCGGTACCATTTTTATCATCATGCAGATATGCTTGTAAATCTGCCGGCAAGTTTTCAATATTTCTCATGTTAAAATTGATGACACCATTTTTGTCTGTCTGCAATACCAGTGGGGATTACTGTATTTATATCTATTGCAGGTAGTGCGTTAATTGCCAATTTGGTCGCATCACTGCCTATAGAATATAGATTTGGAACCTGATCATTGGTATTCATCAGCTTAATGGCATCCAGTTTATTGTCAAACACAGGAGCAGCATCATCCTGGGTGTAAATAACCAGTGGATCAGAAGAATCTGGAAGATCAGAAAAGCCTGCACTTAATCTCAGCAGTATACGTGGTTTTCCGGTTAAAGTTTTTAAATCGGAAGATTTATGGAAAACCGGATTCAGGTTGTTGACCCTGACTGCATTATTAACCGAAAGGGTTGCTGTCACAGGATAAGCGCCATTACTTACATGCACAAAGAAACCCTGCATAGATGCAATAATATTATTTGCAATACCATCACTGGAGACTCCATTGATATAGCTGCAATAGGAGCCTGTGTACTGACTGGTTGTGCCGGAGTCGAAAAAATATATGGCATTATCTATATTTGTTTTTATCCAGCAGGTAGTAGCGGCAGTCCAGTCAATAGGAGATGGGTAGGGGTTTCCTATCAGGTTGAACCCTAAAGTAAACGGTTGATTAGTATTGTATAATGTTGTAGTAAGAGAACCATTACTGGCTGTTCCAGTGATACTGACCAGTTTTTGTGCTGTTGTTGATCCAAAATCGGCAGCATAGCCCTGTAAAGGATTCAGCGGGTTCGAGGAAGTTGTGTAGGCTGTCCAGCCCGAACTAACTTTGTTCTCTATGTAAGTATAGAAATTAGGAAAGGTTGCAACCAGATCAACAGTGCTTGAAAAGGCATTTACTGTGGCATCCTGGAAAGGAGAGCTGAAGTATTTATAACCAAAACCTGCAGCCAGATAACGTTGCATGGTTAAATTTCCGGTCACACTTCCAGTGCCACTGCCATCGATCAGTGCGGTCTGTAGCGCAGTAGAAAGGAGAGTCAGGTAACCGCCGGAGTTCAGTTGTCCATTTGCTGCTAGCACAATACCACTGATGATATTCAAAGAACCGTTTAAATTTACTCCGGCGGAATTATTAACTGTAAGGTTTTTAATGGTGTTTCCGGTAAAAGCAGAAGCAGGTATAGCCTGAGCTGTACTGCCATTCATTTCTATGGTTCCGTTTGTCGCAGTAAGAACACCAGTATTGGTGACGCTGCCACCTGTTCTCAAAGTCGTATTTATAGTTAATGATCCTGCGGCAGCTACTGTGATATTGTTTGCTACAGTTATTGCTCCGGTAAGTCCGGTAACTGTACTCATTGTACCTGCTGTTATGGAAAGACTTCCGTTTATAGCCAGTGAGTTGCCTTGATTTATTGTTAATACTAGTCCCGCATTGTTAAGGACAAGATTATTTGCTGCCGCATTAATTACATCAACATTAATTACATTAGCACCTGTAAGGTTTATATTATCCGAAGCAATGGGAACCCCATCAGGGCTCCAGTTATTTGCGTCACCCCAATTATTGGTGCCGGCACCACCATCCCAGGTTTTGTAGGTGTATACGGTTATATTGGTTGTCGTTGTATAAATTGAGCAGCCTCCTGCTGCGGCTATCGTATAAGTAACGACATAAGATCCATCTGTGCTTGCACCTAAATTGACATCGCCAGTGGCTGTATTGATTGATAATCCTGCCGTAGAGCTATATATGCCGCCCTGTGTGCCTGAGGAAGTTACGGATGCTGTTCCGGTTGTTGATAGGTAAGGGCTCCCTATGTATGATATCGTGGCAAGGGGTGCTTTTGTTACGGTAATATTTGCTGATGTAATATATATCCCGCAGGTTCCGGAAGCGGCAACTGTATAAGTTACAGTATATGTTCCTGCAGTACTTGAGGAAAGATCAATATTCCCTGTAGATGCATCAATAGTAAGACCAGGAGTAGAAGAGAAATTACCGCCGGTAGTTCCTGTAAGTGTCACTGTGGGTGTACCGGCAGAGGTGCAATAAGGTGATAATGTATAACTGATCGATGTCGATGTACCTGCAACAAAAACTTCTCCTATGGCAAAATCTCCAAATGTAGTAATGCCAGTTGCAGTTGTATTGGTTGCATTAGCGGCGGTCACTGCTGGTACTGACCATGCAGATCCATTATAAGCACCTATTTTAAAAGCAGAAGCGGAAGCTCCGGCATCAATATCAGCTGCTTTGAAGTTTAAGGTCGCTGCAAAGTTTGTAAATGCTATCCCGCTGTTAGTCAGGGTCCAGTATCTGTTTACACTTTTGGCCTGGTTTATTGTGGAAGTACTGATTGCGGGATGGTCACCTGGCGTAGTAAAAGCTACGAGATCACCGGCACTGCTTACATTAGAAAAAACCAATGTTAGTGGTGTGTAATTGGAATTGTCACCAATTTCATATGCTTTTGTGGTTGCGCCCGTACTAATATTTTTCCTCAGGTTACCAAATACCCAGCCTGTATTTTGTGCAGCACCTGAAACTGTTCCTGAGGCTGATTGGGTTAACTGGTTACTTCCGGTATTGATATCCCCGCAGTAAAGTTTAATATGCCATTCACACTGGCATTGTTCAGCAGGGTAGTAATACCTGCAGATTTATTGAGCGTCAGATTGCTGAATACACCGGTAGAAATTGTTTGGTTTCCTGTTCCGTTAATAATGAAAGTTGAGGTACCCGGGTCCATTGTCCCATTATTCATGATGTTGCCACCAATAGAATCCAGATAAGAACTTGCATGGAAAACTGCATTACTTGAAATGGTGAAATTATTTGAAAGATGCCAGTTTGAAGATGGTGTAATTCCTGAAGCATTAGTGTTGGAAATCACAACGTCATGCAATCCTGTTGGAGCACCAGATAAGGTCATTGCTCCGGCACCGCCAAATACTACCGTGCCGGTACTTGAAAATATGCTGCCCAGGTTAACTGCTGCTGTAGTAGTGGGGATGAAATTTAGTGTGCCGTTGCTGGTTATGGTACCTGTATTGTTAACTGCACCTAGAATGTTATGGGTAGACATGCCGCCATAAAAATGATGCTCCCGGCCCAACTGCTAATGCATAAACTATAGTCCAGCCGACACTTGGATATACACCACCAGTGTTATTGATATTCAGAAAACCAAACTGAGGAACCGAAGTTGAGTTTAGGACTGGTGAGACAGTACCATTAAAATTTACGGTCAGGACAAAAGTAGTTACGGCATTAATTAAACTCAGAGTTTGCAGCCTCAGACCAGTAAATGTAGCAGTCCCGCTGGTATTTAATATTCCCATATTCACCAGATCACCATTAACTGTGGTAAATATGCCTGTTCCGGACGAAATAGAGCCGGAAGCTGTAACCGTAAGCAGGTCATTGTAGGTGATGTTTGCTAGCTGAGTATAGACGCCAGAAATTGTGACCTTGCTAAAAGTCGTATTACCAGTTATCGTCTTTGATGCACCGGTCAGTAATACAGTGCTTGTTCCCGAGGTGAAAGTGCCGCTATTAGTCCAGTTACCATTTAGTGTAATCGTCTGAGCTCCTGCATCCAGGCTTGCTCCGGTTTCAATAGTCAGGTCTCCGCCTACATTAATTGCTGAACTAATGCTTTTTGCTCCTGCATTACGGAAAATAAGGCTTCCAAATGTAATTCCTGGTACTGACAGCGCCTGTGTTACTGCTCCATTGTATATGGTTGTACTTGCCGGCGAAAAATTATAGGTGGTAAAATTGCCCGGCGTATTATTGGCTCCGATAATCAGTGTTCCTGCTGCCTGTATAGTCGCCACTCCACCTGATGAAGTCCTGTTGCTGGTGTATGTGCCAATATCCAGTGTGCCTGATGTTATAGTCAGGTTGTTTTGTATACCCATATTCCCTGTTAGCACGGCCGATATACCAACTGGCTTATTAATCGTAATATTATTGAATACAGTGGCCGAGATTGTTTGGGTGGCGGGGCCATTAAAGGTGATGCTCCCTCCGCTAGCGGTATATGTTCCGTTGTTATCCCAGTTTCCTCCAACATTGAGGATGCTGTTGTTTTTGAAGATAGCGCCAGATGAGAGTGTTACATTTTCTGAAACTGTTAAAGTTGAGAGATTGTCAAGTTCACCTGCCGGAATTGTCAGATTACCAGCAGCAGTAATAGCACTGTTAATGACGGCCAGACCCGATCCTTTATTAATGTTTAGATTATAATAAGAAACCGGGCCTATCGTTTGATTAGCTATCCCGTCATAACCTACTGTCCCTGTTCCCGGCGTAAATGTTCCGCTGGTATAGTTGAAATTCTGATAAATATTCATTGTTCCTGCGCCTGTGAAGACAATACTGGCATCGGCTGATTGTGTGAGTGAACCCATGATATTCACAGTACCTGTGCCTATGTTCAGATTGATTTTATGACCAGTATTCCCATCACTTAATCCAAGATCTCCATTGATTGTTATATTTTGATTATTGGCGTTGATGTTATGACTTGCAGCTCCAGCCCAGGTTCCCTGGATAGCCCCCGTAGTCAAAGAGCCACCTGTTGCCATGGTAAGGTTAACAGCCTGAACACTGCCGAAAACTATATTTTTAACCGTTACTGCTGTACTTATAGTCGGTTGGTTGGTGAAAGCTGCGGTACCAAGATTAACGATATCAGTGGCGGCGGGTGGTCTTGACGCAGATCCTTGCTGCACTGTCCAGTTTGCTGCTGTGTTCCAGTCTGTGCTGACACTACCATTCCATCTGACTACATTTGAATTATCTGAAAGTGTCCAGCGGTTGGTTATATTACCCAATAGGATCTGTTCAACATAATTTGCGCTGGCATCATTGTTTATTTTTCCTGCTGAATTCCATGTAGTGCCATTATAATTCCATAACGCCATTGTGGATTCATTATTTCCATTAAGCTCATTGTCTTCGTAATGCAGGCGGAGAGTTGCAACATAAGTTCCCGAAGGCACAGTGATGTTATAGAGTCTGCTTATCGAACCTCCAAAAGGGAAATCTGAAATCACCCCTTTGGTGACATTAACCGTTACACTGGGACTCCTAAAACTACAGTAAAGGTGACGGTGTTATTTGGGCTTTCAAAAGCATAGGCAACACCCAGAGAGAAAGCGTGAGTGCGTGTAATTGTTCCTAGAATAATGCCGTTTCCAGTTCTTGTGGTCGTTATGGTTAAAGTATTGGTACCAGTGAAGACTGTACCTAAAGTCATATTTATTGTAGCTACAGAAACGTTGTTTTGTAGTATTATCGCCGTAGCAGCAGTTGTATTATTAATGGTCAGGATATTAAAAGTGGTTGCGCCGATAATATTGGAAGTAGCGGTTCCGGTGAATAATATGGTACTTGTACCAGCGGTGAATGTTCCGTTATTAACCCAGTCTGCATAAAGCGTATGTGTAAATGCTCCTGGTAAGAAGGTGGTTCCGCTGCCAATAGTGAAATTGTTGTTTACAGTGAATGCTGCTGCTGCGGTTTTATTGCCTCCGGTCGAAAGGTTAAGATTATTATAGGTTATGCCATTAATAGTCTGTGTCTGTGCTCCGCTGCATGCCATTAAAATTCACCGTATTGGGCAGAGAGGTTGTTACATCTAAAGTTCCGGCAGTAAGCGTTAGTGCATTCGCCACGCCTAATGTTGAGTTGGCCGTTAACTGGAGCGCGGTTCCATTAATAGTCACGTTAAAAAGATTTGCTATACCACTCAGTGAAGAAGTGCCGGTAAATGTCGCAGTTCCGGCCGTGGCAGTAAGGCTTCCGCTAACATTAAGACTTGATGCTATAGAAAAATTAGCGGAAGTGGTAATTGATCCTGTGGCAGATAAAATATAAAGGTTAATCGTGCCGGCACCTGAAATAGATTTGGTGGTTCCACTCATTGTGAATGTTCCTCCGCTGGCAGAAAAACTTCCTGCTACAATCAGGTTCCCGGTCAGATTCAGGGTAGCGGACGTAGTGACTGTACCACTGACATTAAGATTATCCGGTGAAATTCCGGTTCCGCTGATAGTTGTGCCGGTTCCACTCATTATTAAGGTACCGCCAGAGCCTGGGTGAATGCGCCTGGTCCTGTCGTAGCTAGATTTCCTGTTAATGTGATTGTGCTGTTTGCAAGTGTTATGGAAGAGGCTGCAATAGTAAGGTTGTTGAAGTTTTGAGTGCCTGTACCTCCAATAGAGCTTCCTGTGCCTGTAAAGATGATTGTACTTGTATTTCCTGTAAATATTCCATTGTTAGTCCAGTTACCACCAATTGAATGTGTAAAGCTCCCTGCAAGAAATGTAGTTGATGCTGCAAGTAGAATATTACCGCTTACTGTAATATTTGATGCTGCTGTAAAGGAAACCGATGTACCGGAACCTAACGCAGTAGTTAGATTGCCAATTACGGTTAGGGCAGTTCCGGGGAATGTTTTTGTAGCTGCTCCGCTTGAACTGCTTAAAGTCAGGTTGCCGTAAGTCTGATTGGAGACCGTCTGATTGGTTCCTGAATATTCAACTGTACTGGCTACTACCAGGGTATTTGTAATGTAATTAACAGGAAATGTATTTGTACTGCCTATTTTAAGTGTTGAATTATTAGAAACGGATAAATTACCTCCTGTGGCAGTCCTGTTAGCTGTAAAAGCACCCAGGTCAAATGTTCCTGCTGATACAGAAAGGTTCCCGCTTATATTTGCGTTTGCAAGCAGGGTTACAGTGTTGCTGGTATTGGAGATGACCAAGTTATTGAAAGTAGTCGCAAAGCTTCCTCCAATAGATTGTGCTGTTGTGCCATTGAAGGTTACAGCCGAAGTTCCGGCAGTCAGCGCGGTTAAAGAAACGTTGTTTACCCAATTTCCGGCAATAGTGATATTAAAGTTGTTGGTCGTTAAGGTTCCGGAGGTTAATGTTAATGTATTAGCTATAGTGATGCCGGAGGGTAATAAAAGTCCATTTGTATTGGTTAGAGTCAGATTATAAAATTGAGATATCCCTGTGAAGGTCTGCTGTCCTGAAGTTCCATTGAAGTTAATAGTGCCACTATTGGTGACTGTACCGCTGTTTTAATGTCCCTGCAATATTCAGTATTCCTCCTGTTGCAGTGGTTAGTGTGGCGCCGGTATTGATTGTCAGGTTATTACAGGTTGCTGTGGTAATTACTGATGGCATTCTTGTGGCGCCAGCAGTAATAATTACATTAGTTGTTGATGTTGGCAATATTCCAGAGCACCAGTTACTAGGGTTTGCCCAGTCAGTACTTACATTTCCCGTCCATTGGCCGGCACTACCCGTAGAAGTAACATTGGTATAAGCAATCGAGGGAGTGGCGCAGCCCGGACTGTTTACCTGGAGGGTATAAACCCCTGCGTTGACAGGAGTGTAAGTAAGTGTTGGATTTTGTAGTGCAGAAGTGAAACCATTTGGGCCATTCCATGAATAGGTTGCACCGCTTATTGTAGTTGCTGTAAGGCTGAGGGTGCTCCCGGCACATACAGGTGAATTGTTTCCTGCTCCATCCGGAGAATTATACAATACAGAAACTTCTGCAGCTGTCAGCTCTCTGTGATAAATAAATTACAGCATCGTCTAATGTTCCGCTAAAATAATAGCTTGATGGTTCATTTGGCCAGGTAGATAAATCAGAATAACCAATTCTCCAGTAACCTGTAGTAGTTTCTCCACTGGTTACCGTCGGGTCACTTGTGATCAGGCTTCCGTCAATGTATAATTTAAGTCCGCTGGCTCCAATGGTACTGGTTGCCATATGCCATGCCCCATCATTATATGAAAGCGTACTGCTTACATACTTTTTGACTGCTCCGGGTGCAGTTGCAAGATAGATAATGCCGGTACTGGTCATGTAAATAAAGCGATCTCTGCTTCCGCCAAGTCCAGTTTGAAGACTTGAAAACCCGAGCAGTGCACCACCTACGTTAGTTGTAGTTTTAAACCAGACAGATGTACTTGTGGAAGTTGGGTTTATGTAAGCGTTAACAGTTGATATATATTGACTTGTTCCATTAAACAGGTAAGCTTTTCCTACGTTGTTAAAGCGGTCTGTTGTTGTAGTGGGACTGGACTGCCTTGAAGCAGGCCGTTGTTGTTTCCTGTGGCATCACTGGCATTTCCTTCAAATTTATAGTATGAAATGAGACTTGTTGCAGGTAGCTGGGAAATATTAGGCCCTGTACATGCGGCTATATTACTTCCGCTGAGTGCTGTACTAAGTCCGCCTTCCGTTACGGCAAATACTCTCCAGTAATAAGTTGTACCTGCAGTTAATCCAGACTGTACCGAAGTAATAGCTGCTGCTGCCGTCTGGCTGACAAATGTGTAGTTTATGCCATCAGTTGATCGATAGATCACAAATCCGGTTTCGTTTGTGGAATTATCTGTCCAGTTTAATGTCATGGACGTACCGCTGACACTGGTGAAAGTTAAACCAGTCGGGGCGATTGGAATAGGAGGAGTAAATCTGTAAGTTGTTCCTGATGCTGGTTTTGATATTACATTTTGCTCTGCTGTTGAACTGACGCCTGTTCCTGCGTTGTTGATGGAAAGGAAATTGCCTGACCCTGTCGCTGTCGCAGAAATTCCTATGGAGGCTGATGTCAGGGTTGCGATTGAAATCTCCGGTCTGTAGATAAATTCGACCCTTCCTGTACTTTCATAAAGGTTAACCTGGAAAGAAATTGTGCTTCCAAGATTTTGATAATTCCATTTGATATTTAAATACTGGATGGTAAAGATCCGGCTTCCTGTAGTACCAGTTGTTTTATAAGTCACATTTGAAGCTGATACAGTATTAAGATCATCCCATAATGGTGCGATGACCGGACGAGTCCCGGAACCTGAAAGATTATTTGTGTAATTATCCTGAATAGTTGATCCGAAAGTTAGCCATCCATTGGTAGAGGAAGATATTGTCGTATATCTTGTACCCATATACCAGAAATCAAATCCGATCGGAATTGCGCTGATCGTACCATCATCAGTTGTGCCAGTAGTAAGTCCCGGCGTGGTTGCACCAGACAGGGCTGTAAATGTTCCGGCGGTATTGGTTACAGCATAGTTCGTTATCACTTGTGCAGTGGCTTGCTGTCTCCAGGAGATGAGCAAAATGCATACAAGTATATTTACATATAAGGCAGTAGAAGCAAGCTTTGTCTTCATACAGTTGGTATTTGGTAGATAAGAGCTTTATTAGCTTAGTGGAGAAGAGAAAGATTAGGTTGCAAAAAAAAACAGGATGGGAAGGAAGGCGCGTGTGTCTAAGTGGATTAACTATTATGATTTTAATTTTCTTACTATTAATTAATTTATGAAAATTAAATTTTTTATGATGAGAAATGAATATGGCAGTAGTATAGAATTATATTTTATAAGATGGATATAAAGTAAGTGAATGTTCTTTAATAAGCGTTTTTATTGGAATCTAAATGTAGTCTTAATAGTTGTAAGTTACTTATTTTATTTAGATAAATAGGAATAACATTGAATTTAAATTTCTTATAAAAAATTGAATTTTACTAAATGTATATTAAAATGATGTATTATTCTATCTATATAGAGTCTTTTAAAATGGTTGTTTTGATTTTTAAATTTGTGTTTTTTTATGGAGAAAAAGATAAACAATAGTTGAGAAAAATAAAAATTTGTTCATGATCGAAATTAATTCGACAGTGTATTTTAATTTATAATTAAATTATTTAGACCATGTGTTTTGAGTATAGTGTTTTTTTTGCCGATTGATTGAAATTTGCAAATACCGGATTGATATCTGTAAACTTGTGTTTATTATCCAAATTACCTTTGATCTATCACATTATAGTAAAATGGAAAACAAAAATAAGATAGCTTTATTAACTTATTTTGTACCAGTTGCATTCAGGGCGTAAGTAACACCAATCAGGAAGGAGAATAGTAAGGTGAATTCCGTCACCTCCCAATGTGAGGTAACCTATACCGTAATTTGTGCTGGATTTTCTTCCCGATCCTTTAAATTCAGTGACAGCATCAAATTTGACTTCTTCAATAGCATTAAGGTCATCCCAGGAATAGCGTATGGCGTTTTTGTGATATGATCTATACTTAAACTGAATGCCATTCTGGTCTGATCAACAGGTATTAAGTGAATGATGATGCTTTTTATGTGCAAGGGTGTTCGTTTGAAAGATAATTTGTTTTAATATGGCTAATGATGTAAATTAATCCCGTATTTAAATATTAATTAAGAAAAGTATATTATTCTAATGATTGCACAAAAAGATCTTCTGATTTTCCTGATAGCAGCTGTTGCTCTGGCTATTACTCCTGGGCCAAATATGATTTACCTGATCTCACGATCTATCACTCAAGGAAAAAGAGCAGGCTTGGTTTCGCTTCTGGGGGTAATGTGTGGATTTTTATTTCATATTACGATGGTGGCTTTCGGGCTTACAGCTGTTTTATTAACAGTACCATTTTTATTTACTGTATTGAAAACTTCAGGTGCAGTTTATTTGCTATATCTTGCCTGGCAAGCGTTACAGCCAGGTAGTGCAGGTGTTTTTGCTGTACAGCGTAATTTATCTGAAGATCCGCCTGTCAAGCTGTTCACTATGGGGTTTTTGACTAACCTGCTGAATCCTAAAATGGCTGTTTTTTATCTTTCGCTTTTTCCACAGTTTATCAGACCTGAGGCAGGACATATCGTAGCCCAATGTTTTCAGTTGGGTCTAATTCAGATGCTGGTTAGTGCGATGCTAAATTTTACGGTTATTCAGATCGCTGCTAAAGCTGCAATATGGTTTAATGCTAATCCGCTATGGGTAAGGGTGCAAAAGTGGGTGATGGCGAGTGTACTAGTCTCTCTTGCTGCCAAAATGTTATTGACCAGAGCGAAATAGTTGGTGCTACCTTACAAAGTGGAGCGATCAATTACTATCCGGCAGGCATCTTTGAAGAAATAAAGATGTTAATATGAAAAAGAAAATATTATGGGGGATATTTATATTCCTTTCAGTAATTATCGGATTGTATCCCTTAAAATATTACTGGTTAAAGACTGATATTGAACTTATAGGGACTATCTGATTTAGTTCTGGAAGAGATTATACGAAACTATATATTTTATATTCATATCACCCTGGGGGGAATTGCACTGCTCGTTGGCTGGATACAATTCAGTTCAAAATACCGGAACAGGTATAAGATTTTACACCGCCAAATTGGAAAACTTTATGTGATATCAGTCCTGTTGAGTTCTGTTTCCGGTCTGTATATTGCTTTGTATGCCAATGGAGGTTTTATTGCCCGCTCAGGATTTTTTTGCCTTGCAGTAGTTTGGTTCTATACCACTTTCATGGCTTATACAAGTATAAGGAATAAACAATTGGTAAGACATCAAAAGATGATGATTTTTAGCTATGCGGCCTGTTTTGCTGCTGTAACCTTAAGATTATGGCTTCCTCTTCTTATTGTAACCTTAGGTGACTTTAGAACAGCTTATATGATTGTTGCCTGGTGGGCATGGGTACCTAATCTTGTTGTTGCTGCTTTAATTATAAGAAGGCTGCCTGCAAATTCATAGCTTATTTTTCGGATGAATCATTATATTTGAATTTACATATGAACATAGAAGAATTACGCGATTATTGTCTTTCAAAACCCGGATCAACTGAAGGGCTTCCTTTTGGAGAGGATACGCTTGTATTCAAAGTAGGTGAGAAAATATTTTTGCTCGTAGGCCTTAACCAGGGAAACCGGTTCAACGCCAAATGTGATCCTGAACGTGCTGTTGCATTACGTGAGCAGTATGAAGAAATAATACCAGGTTATCATATGAATAAAAAACACTGGAATACCGTTTATATGGATGGACGTTTAACTTTAAAACAGTTACATGAGCTTATAGATCACTCTTATGAATTGATACTTAACAGCTTGCCAAAAAAAATGTTACCGATAAAATAGTAAATTCGATCCTATGACGGGAATTCTTCATTTCGAAACTTTCTTACTTACCGGAATACTATTAAACATCACTCCGGGAAATGATACCATATTTATTTTATCGCGCAGTATAGCACAAGGCAGAGAGCAGGTATTGTATCCGCTTTGGGAATTGGAACTGGTACGCTGGTACATACACTTTTAGCTGCATTCGGACTTTCCCTCATTATTTCCGAATCTATATTATTGTTTAACATTATCAAGTATGCTGGTGCTGCATATATAATTTATATTGGATTGAGAATGTTATTTGGCAAATCTCAGTTGAACACAGATATTTTAACAGCCAATGAATCAGCAAACTATTTCAAAATCTATAGAGATGGTATTATTACCAATGTTTTAAATCCTAAGGTAGCTTTGTTTTTTATTGCTTTCTTGCCTCAATTTATTGACCCTGGTTTAAAGAATACTATATTGCCTTTTCTCACGCTTGGTTTAACGTTTATAACTACAGGTACGCTTTGGTGTCTGATCTTAGCGGTTTTCGCTTCTGCGCTTTTTATTAAGCTTAAAAACAACAAAAGAATTTCCGATTACATTAATAAATTTTGTGGCATCACACTTGTAGGTCTGGTATTAAAGTCGCATTGACGAAGAGGAATTAAGTTAAGGACTTAATGGGGTTTTGATAATTTTACACTGGAAATGAGAAAAATACTATCCATATTGCTGTTGCTCCTATACACTACTGCCAGTTTTGGTTTGAGTGTAAGACAGTTTTATTGTTGTGGACAGTTGAGATCAGTATCGTTTAACCTTCAACAAGGTATAAATGTAAAAAAAACAACAAAGACGGATGCTGTAAAAATCAATTTAATAATTTAAAAGTAAAGGATACACATATTCTTTCAGCTCAATCCGGTAGTTCTGCGAAGTATTTTGCTAACCTGTTTCTCCCGAACAACCTTGTTGTTTTCTATTTAAGTCAGGTTTCTGCTATTCATGAGCATATAGTTGTTGCTAATCCAGCAAATGCACCGCCATTACATGGCGACATTCCGGTTTATATTTTTAACTGTACCTACAGAATTTGAGGATGTTATCCACGAGTATTTTTAAGCACTATTTCCTGGTGTCTTTAACTTTTATTACTTACGTTACTAAGTAATAAAATGAATTAATTTTCTATTCATATATAAAATTCAAAAAAATGAAGACTTTAAAATTTTCTATAATCTTGCTTGCCTTATTTTTATCAAAAACATTTGCCCAGGCAACAGCTTTTAATGCAGAACCAATCAATTCTAAAAGTGGTATATATCTGACTGCCTCCGATTATAAACTCAATCAATTACATCTGGCTGGTGACCAGTCAACAAATAATAAATTTCGTTTAAATGATTTCTTTGGTGGAAAAATACTAATCCTTAGTCATAAGGGAGAGGGGTATAGATTTTTAAAAGATAGTATCTACGGATATAGGGATAAAGATGGCAGTGATTATAGGTTTTATAAAAATCACAGTACAAAATATAAAATACTGGAAAATGGCAGAATAGTTATTTATGAAATGCAGCAGCCAGGTAATAAACAAACGGATTTTAAACCCGTGGTTAGTAGTTATTATTTTAGTGATGGGGCAGCAGAAGGGGACGTTTACAGGCTTTCATTAGACAACCTTAAAAGAACGTTTAAAGATCAACCCGCATTTGATACTATAGATGCTAATTTTCAAAATGATTATGAGCTTATAAAATATGATAACTATCATCATATATTTCGGATCAATCGTGTCTTAGCCAACTTATCGCAAAAGCTGTAAATAGATTTTATGGCATCAGGACAATTTCTTAAATACTCGCAAGAATTTATCCTGATGTCTATATTTTAGTAATTATGTCGTAAATGCGCCTTAATATTGGCCTGAGCAGGATCGTTTTTTTTAATGCTTTTCTATCAACTTTGTTTTAAATGAATTAAAAAAATAATGATCATGCAAATGATAAATAAATCAGTGATGAACTCAAGTGTACACCAATTGGTTAACACCTCTAATCGTAGGAATCTGGAGAAATTGTTCCTGGAACTGAAGGCTGACGCAACACCACTTTGGGGGAAAATGAAGCCGCAACAAATGGTTGAGCACCTGATTGATCAGGTACAATATACCAATGGTAAGAAAGAACCATTTTGTGAGGTGTCATTAGAAGAAGCCCAACTAGCCAGGCAAGCAAATATATATACCGATCTGGAAATACCAAAGAATGTAATATTTGGAGATATTCCTGATCAGCTGATCTATCCGGATTTAAGCAATGCTATTAGTCAGTTGATGATTGAACTAAGAGATTTCGATGCGTATTTTAAGAAACCAGGAACTACTGCTATACATGGTGCATTCGGTCCTATGAATTATGATGAATGGATAATTTGGCATTCCAGGCATTTTAAACATCATTTAAAACAATTTGGACTTTAAAATTTCAGTAATTACAGACCGATTTTGATTAAAGATAAAGAACCCCCTCCATAACTATTACAGAAGAGCCGCTTACCCAAATCCCTTCATCTTCGACTTGTACATGGATAGAAGAGTGGTGTTTGACTTCGGCACCCTGAAGAATCTTATATTTCTCCTGCTTCTTAATAAACCCAAGCTTTTCAAGATACCCTGTTAATGGTCCGGCTGCCGTTCCAGTAGCAGGGTCTTCATCAATACCAATTCCAGGATTGAAAAATCGTGCTTCCGCTAAATATTCCGGGTGCTTATGTGCTGTAGTGAAGAGATAAAAACCCTCAAAGCCGTATTCTTCAGAGATTTCTTTTAAAAGGTGTTTATTAGGCTGGGCATTTTTAAGTCTGTCAATATTACTTATTGGTACCATGAGATGCTGAACTTCAGTTTTTGCAATACAGATTTCCCAGCCGTTAAGTTCAAAATCTTCTGTATGGAGTCCCAACGCTTCTGTAAGAATTGAAGAAGGCAGGCTTTTGAAAAGCTGTACAGGCTTCTGTTTCATCGCAACATATGGAAGACCAGAAATATAACTTACTACTATCGGAATTTTATAATCCCTGATCATCACCCAGGTTTCATTTCCCTGATTTTTGAATATATCCCATTCTTTTAGCAGCGCAAGGCATACCGCACCTAAGAGATTGTGTCCGGCTCCTTCAACTTCAAATCCGGCAGGAGTAAACGAACGAACCTTAAAAGCATTTTCATCTTTTGAATAGTGCACAAATGAAGTTTCCGAATAGCCAAATTCTCTTGATATCGCATGATACTGATCCATTGTTAGGGGTTCATCACATTGAACAACTGATAGCTGGTTTCCCGTATATTTCTGGTCCGTAAAGACATCCAGTACATAGTAATCAAGTTTTTTCATCTTTTTTTAGATTTAAGCGGAGCAATTATCTCAAAGTTACAGGAGAATAGTTTATTGTCAGTATGGGTTTACTTTGAGTAACTGGTTACCTTAACGTTACCGGTAATCCATTTAAAGATTAGAAGGAAGCCAGCTCTTATTAAACTGTCTGGCTTGCAGACCAAGATATCCCCAGTTTATGGTCAATAGATTATCTCCATGATTTCCAGTAGCATAGTTATCTATGATCAGACAGAAACATAGGAGAATTCGGCATTACATGCCTCACTTGCAGTGATTCGGTATTCATCTCCTTCCAGTAAGGTAATCATTCCCTTTTCCCACCAGGCAACCTGTTCATCATTCTTATAAATAGAATATTTCCTGCCCCGATGTCCATATATATCGTAAACATCTGTAGCAATCTGACAACTGTAGTGTGATCTTATATAGGATACTGTCCGGAAGAAGGAAATGAGACCATCAGCAAAGGTGATCTCATAATTTGCTTTAAACAAATGGAATCGCTTATTTATTTTCGCCTTTAAAACATCGCTATTTGCATTAAAAACCAATATTTCTGCCATGAACTGAATTGGCTGTCTGGATACGGTATACTTTAATGCTCCATTTACAGAGATACGGTGTTGATCACCTATTGAAAGTTTCTTTTGTTGAATATCTATAATCACACCTGCGAATATGATGTTGGAACCAAAAAGGTGTTACTGATTTTAGAAATCGTATTTGCATATTGGGGATCTGCTACTAATGTTTTCCATTCAGGGTCAGCTACGAAAGCAGACCATCCTTTGTTACGTTCTTCGATACTGTTACATGTGATCATATAAGTAAGACGAGGTTGTTTGTCGCCGGCAATCACTTCGCCACAGAATACGGGATTCAATTTAGCCCTGTTAAAAATAGGAAACTCTCCGTCATGGAACATTTTAATTTTTCTTCTTACGGCATCTTCACTGTGGCCTTCATACGTTCTTAATTCAAATATTCTGGATTTACCTGACGGGACAACTAATGCAGGAAAACCATCAAAAGCAATCATCAAAGAAGAGGCAAAGCGGTTGTATACGGCTTTATCAGCCGGTATGCTGTTATATGCTGCGCTATTTTTAATATAATCTGCGTCCGCTTTTACTTTTGCGTTGATGGAAAGGTAGTTGTCAAGAGAAGAATAGGGCGTCAGTAAATAAAATTTAGCTGGTTCTGATGGACTCCATTCCTTGAAGACGCCAACTGTTTTTACTCCGTATTTATTCAGCGCAGGAATAAGTGCTGTCTTAAAATAATTTTCCAGTTGTCCCTGATCGGAACCAAAGCGTATTTCATATTCACGCCATTCGTAAACTTCCTTTTGTGTTAGATACTTATCACCCGCAATAGCTGGGTTGATAGTTAGGGCTATACCTGCAGTAGCCACAAACGAAGATTGGAGGAATTTCCTGCGTTGCATATTGATTATGATTTAGTATGTAAATTGATCCGTGTAATAATTATAAGGAAAATCAATCTTTTCTGCAAAAAATAATAGGCTTAGACTCTAGTGGTGCAGACAAAACAGAAAAAGTAGTAGTTTTTCCAAACTTTCCAAACTGATCCAGTTTCAGGTTCAACTCATGAGTTGATCTGACCATCAAACTCACAAAAAAGCAATATTCGCCTGTAGTATGAACAACATCTGTGATACCATCCATTTTTTGAATTTCTTTAAGAAAAGGATTAATATTTATGTGCGGCAATTGTACGGCTACCATCACTTTTTGCAAATAATTTAATTGCAAAAAGTCGATGGTAGCCGTAAATCCTTTAATTATTCCTTCATCCTGCATTCGCCTGATCCTTTCGGCAACAGCAGGAGCAGTAAGACCAACTTTCCTTCCAATCTCAGCATTGCTCATTCTTGCGTCGAACTGTAATTCATTTAGTATTGCATAGTGTAGTTCATCTGTCTTCATCATCATAAAATTGAAAAACATCGATTCGAAAGTTTTTAGGATATATTCCTTGGAAACGAAAGCTAAACTAATCAATTATAGCATGACCTTTAATTAAAATAAACAATTGGACATGACTGATCAGAAAAATGCAGAATTCAAACATGGTATGGCTTTAATTGACAGTTCTTTGCGTATCCATTATGTGGATGCCGGGAGCGGTGAAAAGACCATTGTACTCTTACATGGTTTTCCGCAAACATGGTGGGAGTGGAGATTCATAATTCCTGAATTAGTTAACGCAGGTTTTAGGGTTATAGCACCAGAGCAGACTACCGGGGTGCTGGCGATTCCTGGCGTCCTGCTACTGGTTATGATAAACGTACTATGGCAGGTGATATTCACAAGGTTTTAAAGGAACATCTTAAAATCAAAGGACCTGTGATTATGGCCGGACATGATATTGGTCTTATGGTAGCTTACGCTTATGCACAACAGTATAGAGAAGATGTGTCTCACCTGATTGTCGTTGATGCACCTTTACCCGGTACATTGGCTTTTGATCAAATACGTACTGACCATCGGGTTTGGCATTTTGCATTTCATGCAGTACGTGATTTACCAGAATTACTAATTGCAGGACGAGAGCGGGAATATCTTCAGGCATTCTTCAACTACCGGATATTTAATGTTGGCGCAATAACAAAGGATGATATTGATATATTCACAGCTGCATATTCGGCCCCTGGTGCTGTCCGGGCAGGACTGGAAGTGTATCGCGCCTTTGATAAGGATGTAAATGACAACAGAGAGAGCCTTCAAAAAAAAGGAAAGCTTTCTATACCTGTTTTAGCTATTGGAGGTGAGATCAGTACAAGTGGCTCTCTGATGAACGAGATGATGAGTGAAGTTGCAGACCATGTTATTACACTACGAATACCTAATACAGCGCATTGGGTTGTTGAAGAGAACCCTGAAGTATTTTGTTTAGAAGTTTTGAAATTCCTGGAGCTTCCTGTTCCTGTGACCTAGATTTTCTTCTTTTTTGAAAACAAAATTTGTTTGATCCTATATTGTATTGAAATGATAAAGATTATTTTTTTTCTTCATTACCTTTATTGAAATAAAAAGAAAATTATATGAATACTGAAAGAGCCATTCTTGCTGGCGGTTGTTTTTTGGGGAGTAGAAGAACTTATACGACATTATCCAGGAGTTATTTCAACGGTGGTTGGATACACAGGGGGGGACGTTCCCAATGCAACTTACCAGAATCATGGGACACATGCCGAAGCTATAGAGATCGTATTTGATCCGTCAAAATTATCATCATACCGTGGATTACTTGAATATTTTTTCCAGATTCATGACCCCACAACACGTAACAGACAGGGTAATGATGTCGGTACTTCTTATCGTTCCGCCATTTTTTTTTTTTTTTATGGATGAAACACAGCGCGAAACTGCGAAGACTTTAATCGCAGAAATGGATGCATCAGGCATATGGCCCGGACAAATTATAACTGAAATAGTTCCGGTAACTGATTTTTGGAATGCCGAAGAGGAGCACCAGAATTATTTGCAGAAGCAGCCATACGGATATACTTGCCATTTTGAAAGACCTGATTGGAAACTAGCTTAGTTGTAATTAATCCAGATTTTTGTTTAAAACAATTTTTCATTTATGGCACGAGTATTTATTACTGGTTCATCAGATGGACTAGGACAATTAGCTGCGAAATTACTGACGATTTGCGAACAGTTCAGTGGTGTCCATTTCCCATAATATTTTTTGATATGGACTAGTTTGAAACGAGCCATAATGCTATATAGTTGTATTATGGCTCGTAAAAGCAAATCTTAAAATTAGTTCATCTTAACAACCTTGTCCAGCTCAATTGCTGAAACTTCAATCAAATCCGGGCCTGATTCTAATGGATAGCCATCAACTTTCTTACCTGTTATAATAACCTTTTTGCCAGCAAATTTATTAAGGTTTATCTTTTTTCCTGCCTTCAGGGCAAAAGTAATTTCCTCTTGATTTGGATTACCAGATAAAGACTTTCCTTTCAATAGATGCGTGCCGTACTGATAACTGCTCATTTTTTTTTTTTGAAGCATGCCAGCCCAATATGACTTAGCTGATTTAGTATGGCTCATTTTTGACTTTTGAGGTGTGGTCTTCTTTTGAGCAAATGAATTACTGGAAGAAAGGCAGATTAAAACTGTAGCTGATAATACTAATAGGTACTTCATAAGATTGAAATTTATTGATAATTTAATTGATATTCCATTTATTGTCTTTAAACGGTATAACTTGTTATTCCGCTACAAAACCAAATTTAAAAAAGAATACAGTCACAAGGAAGGCGGTTATTTTTTCTTTTTTACAGCTGCCGGCTGGATAAAGATCAGTGCCATTAAAGAAGCTAAAAAGCCAAGGCCAGCAGAAATTTTCATAATTTTACCATAAGCATCAATGAAACCTGCATGATATGCTTCAGTTACTTTCTTTTCCTGAACCGCGCTTAATAATCCGGCAGGGACCATGGCATTTCCGAGATTTGCTGTTTGGGAAATTATAGCAGATTTTTGTTGTTGATTCAGGGGTAGATCTTTAATCTCCTTTTGTAATGCCGCAGAAAATAGCAAGACTGCAAGTGAACCCAAAATGGCATTTGCAAAAACACCCGCAATTCTTGTTACAGCATTGTTAATACCCGAAGCTGTACCGGTAAAATGATCACTTACCGAGCTCATTACTGCTGCAGTAAGGGGCACAACGGTAACAGACATTCCAAAACCAAAAACAAGAATGCCCGGTAAAAAAAAGTGTCCAGTAAGCTGAAGCGCCGTTGGTTTGTTGGATATAAGACAATAGCAGCAGGCCTGCACCAGCCAAAAGAGGACCTGAGATGAGAAATAACCTTGGACCATATTTGTCGGCAAGACTGCCTGCAAAACGTGCGTTAACGACCATGAAAATAGTAAATGGCAAAAAGGTAAGACCAGATTCCAGCTGTGTATAACCCTGTACTTGCACCATGTTTAACGACAGAAACAACATGCCAGCACTAAGTCCTGCATAGAGGAAAAAAGTAAGCAGATTCGTTCCACTGAAAATGGTATTGCTGAACAAACTTAAAGGCATCATTGGATGGTTGCTTTTAAATTCTATTAGAATAAAGGCAAAAAGAAGTAAAACTCCTGCGATAATAGTACCATAAACCTGGATATTGTTAAATCCGGCGGCAGGTAAACGAAGGAATCCAAAGGTAAGCGCTGCCAGACCAAGAGCTATCGCAATAGCACCGGAAACATCTACTTTTTTATTGTTATTCTCATCTTTAATTTCTTTTACTTTGGTTACTAAAAAGAGAAGTGTAACAACGCCAATGGGAACATTAATAAAAAAAATGTAACGCCACAAACCCTCATCGGCAAGTGCGCCACCCAGTGCGGGGCCAGCCATGGTTACTAAAGTAGTGACCGCAGACCAGGTGCCAATGGCCTTTCCTCGTTCTTTTTCATCAATAGAAGAAGAGATTATGGATAAACTTCCCGGGATCATCAATGCACCACCAATGCCTTGTATTACTCTGAATATGATCAGTGTATTTACACTGGGAGCAAAACCGCAAGCTGCAGAACCCGCAATAAAAATAAAGATCCCAATCATAAATATTTTTTTACGACCTAGTTTGTCGCCCAATGTACCGCCAATCAAAGTAAGGGATGCCAGCATGAGTAAATATGCATTTAATACCCAAAAAAGGTCTGGACCGGAAGCTTTTAAGTGCTGTTGTAAGGAGGGCAGGATCACATTAAGTGCAGTGGCATCAAATAAAAGCCATTGCAGAAGCCATTATAGTACAAGCCATAACCCATTTACCCTGGATACTTCGGAGTGGTACTGTTGCCATAAAAATCTAACTTGTTTAAAATTAGATAAAATCATTCTGATTAAGATCAGAATCAGCTGTTTACAGGTGAAAATTTATTATATATATTTGTGTGATAATAGTTATATGTTAATGCAATCGACTGAAAAGAAAATAGCAAGTCTTATTTTTATATTTGTGGGTGTATTACTTATTGTCGCTGACCTTGTGATGGCAAGTAGTAATCTGGAATTTATCCGAAAAGGTGTCGTGGCGGAAGGTGTTGTGATTCATACCAAATATGGCAGATTTCATCCGGAGATTAGATTTAATACCGCAAATAGTGAAATCATTACTTACTCACAGAATGGCTTTAATAAGGGATATAGGCTGCATGATACCATGTCGGTCTTATATGATCCTAATTACCCGAATAATGCCTGTATTAACAGTTTTGGCCCTTGGGGGGGCGGATATATGAATGTGCTGGTTATAGGCCTTCTATTTGTAGTATCGGGTATCATTAAACTATTACGTCCAAATACGAGATGGTTGTATTTTAATTTTGAAAAATAAGATTGAACAATTATTGGAAGAGTTTATGTGACGCCAGATAATCATTGGAAATTCAATACTTTTACGGCGTGAAGTTCATCTCTCTGCTTTTATGTTTATTCGTGCTCGCATTAACTACAGTACCTTGTTGTGCATTGGAGAAGGTTGATTCAGATTCGCACCAGGTTTCACCAAAAGCAGAAGAGCACAAATGCGCAGAAAATGATGATAATTGTTGCAAAGACTGTTCACCATTTTATGTTTGTGGTACTTGCGTTGGATTTACAATAAACAGTAATTTAGCACCCACCTTTACTGTTTATTTAAGATCCGTTAAGCATGAAAGCGTATATCTGACGGTTGAACTTCCTCAAATCCTTTCTGTTATCTGGCAACCGCCCAAATTAAGTTAATACTTTATTTACGGCCTTTTCAGGCTGATTTTATTGAAAATGCTTAATAGGAAAAACACATGAAGAAATTAATTGTGCTTATAGCAATACTGTTTTTTACAGGATTGGCTTATGCTCAAAACACATATAAAGCGATAATTAAGGACGCAAAAACAAATCAAAGTATCCCCGGAGTAACTGTTAAAGTTCAGGGTGCAAATATTACCTCAGTTTCTGCTAATGATGGATTTATTCTTTTAGATAACATCCCATCCGGTAAACGGTTAATACAATTTAGTTATATCGGTTATAAAATTAGAACAGACACTTTATCATTTCCATTAGCACAGACAGTACCTCAGCAAATCGTCCTGGAGTCTGACGAAAAAGATGAAGAATTGGATGAAATAGTGGTTTCAGCGACAAGAAGCCGCAGAACTATCGCAAATATCCCTACACGGATAGAAGTTATTGCAGGTGAAGAATTAGATGAAAAGGGAAATATGAAACCTGGAGAGATATCCGGATGATGTTAGCTGAAAGTACTGGAATCCAGACACAGCAAACCTCTGCTATTAGCGGGAATTCCAGTATCCGCATTCAGGGACTTGATGGGAAATATACTCAGATCATAAGGGATGGATTTCCATTGTATGCTGGTTTTTCAGGCGGACTGGGATTGCTCCAGATTGCGCCTCTGGATTTACAGCAGGTTGAGGTTATTAAAGGTTCATCCTC
The DNA here is from genome assembly GCF_053890575.1 of Pedobacter sp. NJ-S-72. Lineage (NCBI taxonomy): Bacteria > Pseudomonadati > Bacteroidota > Sphingobacteriia > Sphingobacteriales > Sphingobacteriaceae > Pedobacter > Pedobacter sp. NJ-S-72. Next base: position 1,084,625 of record NZ_CM132681.1, read on the forward strand.
AACTTTATATGGCGGTGGGGCAATTGCCGGGCTTGTAAATCTTGTATCAAAGAAACCTACGGATCAGCGTCAGCTTAACTTCCTTTTAAATGGGACATCTGCATTAGGGCTTGATGTAAGTGGTTTCTATGCACAGAAATTTAAGAAAACAGGGGCAACCATTTATGCCGCATATAATCATGGAACTGCCTACGATCCTTCAAATACAGGTTTAACAGCTATACCAAAATTTGATCGTTTTACGCTGAACCCTAAGCTCTTTTTCTATTTTAATGAAGCTACCACATTATCCGCAGGGCTCAATACAACTATTGAAAAACGTATTGGTGGAGATCTTGAATATATTCAGGAACACGGAAATGCACAGCACAGCTATTTTGAAGAGAATAAGACACAGCGTTATAGTACGCAAATAGAATTGGATCATCAGTTAAATGATCAGGAGAAACTAGTATTACGTAACTCCGTGAGCTACTATGACAGAAGCATTGGTTTGCCCGGATATCTTTTTTCGGGGGCACAGCTTTCTAGCTATAGCGAAGCGAATTATTCCCGCAAGGGCGAAAAAGTTGACTGGGTAGCGGGAGTTAATTTCCTTTCTGAGCATTTTAAAGAAGATAAAAACAGCAATTCTGCACTTAGAAGTTATAATTATACGACCATTGGCGGGTTTGTACAAAATACCTGGAATGTGGCAGAAAAAATCACACTTGAATCTGGCATTCGTGGTGATTATCATAACGATTATGGTTTTTTCTTTTTACCAAAGATTCCGGATTATGGAAGGTCAATGAACATTTCTCTACCCGTTTAGGCGGTGGACTAGGGTATAAGGCACCGGGTCTATTTACAGAGGATGCTGAACGCATTCAATTCAGAAATGTATTGCCTATTGATGTGGCTAATATGAAAGCGGAACGTTCTTATGGAGCTAATTATGATGTCAGTTACAGGACGACATTATTTGATGATAAAATAGGGTTCAGCATTAACCACATGTTCTTTTATACCAGGATCAATAACCCAATTTTGCTTACGAATGCTACTGGTGGCGATTTAGCTTATGTACAGCCACACGGCAATCTGGATACAAAAGGAATGGAAACCAATGTTAAAATCACCTGCGGTGACTTTAAGTTATTTACCGGTTATACGCTCGCTGATGTGAACCAGCGCATGGGTGGGCAAACAATAGTTTATCCTTTGGTTTCTAAACACCGTTTAAATAACGTGTTAATGTATGAAATTGAAGATAAATGGAAAATTGGTGCAGAAGCTTATTACTTCAGCAAACAAAGGTTAAATGATGGCACAACCGGTAAAAGTTACTGGACAGCTGGATTAATGGCGGAAAAAATTTGGAAAAGATTCTCCATCTTCGTCAATTTTGAAAACCTGACAGATACCCGTCAGACTAAATTTGATACTATTTATACAGGCCCGGTTACTAACCCCGTGTTCAGGGATATTTATGCTCCGGTTGATGGATTTGTTATGAATGGTGGAATAAAATTTAAGCTGTAAGTCCAGCAAATGAAATTTAAGTGGTGTCTGAAACATCAGGTGCCACTTAAATGAAAATTCAAAGACAATTACAAGTTGACAGAATGCTTAAGTTTGTTGCTCAATGGTCAAAATATAAGATGGATATGGAGAATACAGATAATAAATCTCACTGGGAAAACGTGTTTAGCACAAAAACTGAAGAAGAAGTAAGCTGGTTTCAGTCTTATCCAAAAACGTCCATTGAGTTCTTAGAGCTGTTCAATCTCCTCTTTGATGCTAATATCATAGATATTGGTGGTGGAGATAGCCATCTGGTTGACGTATTGATTGAAAAGGGATATCAAAATATATATGTGCTGGATATTTCAGAAAATGCTTTAATCCGGGCAAAGCAAAGGTTAGGAGATAAAGCAGGTTTAGTCCATTGGATTGTATCAGATGTTACTGATTTTGGTCCTGAGGTTAAATTTGATTTTTGGCATGACAGGGCAGCTTTTCATTTCCTGACGACTCAGGAAAAAATAGACCAGTATGTAAATATTGCCGGAAGCAGTATAAAATCAGGGGGCTATTTGATTCTTGGAACATTTTCTGAGAATGGCCCATTGAAATGCAGTGGTCTGGAAATTAAGCAATATTCTGAAGCCTCTATGTCATATCGTTTTGAAAAAAGCTTTGATAGAGTAAAATGTGTTACAGAAGATCATTTAACTCCTTTTAACACGACGCAAAATTTCTTGTTCTGTAGTTTTAAAAAAACACTAAGATGGAACAAATAAATGAAATATATCCCACCAGAAATTTATACATCATAGGGAATGGAGTTATTACAAAAGCCTTAGCAGTCGCATTATCTAATAAAGGAAAAAATGTGACCATTTTACTCTTTTACAATTCAAACACATACGTGCAATGAATGGATTTACGGCATAACCGAGGCTGTTTGAGACAGAATATATTTTATCTGTGTTTTTTCGTGAAAAGGATCGCTCTGCCATTTTCCATTTTCGCCTTTATATACTTTGTATAAGGTCTGAATTTCCTGTCCATTTGCTTTTGAAGTAACCATTTCCACACTTAGAAATTGTCCCGGAATTTTTGCACCGAACCATCTTTCATCATCTTGTTGCTTCCAGGTTACCAGGGCAAAGAACAGATCTGCAACAGTACTATCTCTTTTAGATTTTGTATATTCCAAAGCGATATTGTTACCATATAACGTAGACATAGTAGCTTCCTTTTTGTTGATCATGGATGTAATTACTTTCAAGCCTAACTTGTTAAATTGTAAATTCTGTGGCAAATTTGCCATTTCATTTAGTTCACCTGCATGATTATTGTTTTGTCGTTTACAGCCCGTTGCGATTAGCAATAAGAGGGTAAAGGCCAGATATTTAGATTTAAATTGCATAATTTAATGTTTAACTGGAAGGGTGAATATAAAATCGTTATTGGAAACAGGGCGATGGCAGTTGACGCACTCTGTTGCGTACCCTATATTTTTACCATAAGGCAATAGTTTCATTGTTTTAAATCGGGCCCAACCCCAGCCTTTAGTGGACTTATATTTACTACTATCTTTAATCATGTATTCGACTTGTTTAAATGCTCCAGCTTTGACATTTCCATCTGCATCCTGAAGTTTGTCCCATGCAACTTTAGCAAAAATGGTTCCTTCTGGCCAGGGGTTAATGTGTTTTTGTGCTATTGCCTGAATAGCAATAGGATTTCCAAAGATCACCCTCATAGTCCCATTATCTGTGCGATCAGTTGAACTGATCACTTGCCAGTTTTTATAATCAGGCTGGAAGGGAATGCCAGTTAGGGTTTTCGGTAACTCTTCAGTTTTAACAGATTGACCTTTCCAGTTTTTGAATTGCTTGTCTGCTGCATTAAGCAGGGCAGTATCAGCTGGATGCTCCTTAATCATACCTGCAACATAGTTCTTGACTATCGCTATTTCAACAGGGGCAAGGATTGCTGAACGATGTAGCAGCTGATAACTTTTTAGAGGCATGGTACCGGTAGTCATTTGATTGAGGATTTCAAACAACTTGCCTTTTTGATCCCCTGGTGCCATGTTACCCCATTCAGAGAAGTTAAGACCTGCCTTACCCAGTTCAACATCCGAAACGGCAATATTGTAAGCCGGTTGAAGCTGATCAAACCATTTTAAATCTGTTTCATTTGAGTGGCAATCATAACAGGCCTTTTTTAAAATGACCTTAACATTATCCGGGCCGTTAAAATCTGCGGTTACAGGTTGTTTTTTCAATTCAGGCCGATAAAATTGCATCGCGCCAAAACAGATGATAAGTATTGAAAGTACCTGCGTTATTTTTCGTTTATAAAAAGGTTGATTCATTTTCTAAATGATTAGCTCTTAGATAAATTTACACTAAAGCAGAACAGAATGAAAGGGGAAAACCGGCATCCTGACGAAATGGCTCTTAAGCTGGACAAATTTTCACGTCATCCATTAAACTATATTCATGGAAAGAGATGTTAAGCTCAAAAACCTTAGATTTGCGACATGCAAACAAGTGAACTAAGAATAGGGAATTACGTTAAAACTATATTAACCAATGATCCGATAAAAGTAGCGTCAATTTCTGGTGAGGGTATTAATGATTTTACAGGTAGAAAAGCTGACGAAATTTTTCCTGTTCCTATAACTGAAGATTGGCTGGTTAAAAAATTTGGTTTTAAAAATAATGGCCAGGGATACTATCAGCATCCTGAGTTCAATTTCTTTTTATATTATGTTCAGGAGGATGACTATTTCGATTGTTATAAACAGGTACCTGCAAATGATGAAACAGGCGATTTTAAATCAATGCAGCACATTCATAAATTACAGAACCTGTTTTTTGAATTATTTGATGAAGAATTAATCGTTATTGAAGCGTCTTAAATATTTACTCACCTTCTTTTCTCCTGATAAGTGGCTTAGCTCTCTTCATTTCCTTTTCTAAAAGCACTTTGTAATTTTCTGCATCAGCAATTGTAAAAGCGCCTGTTATTCTCAGTGAACTGACAGCGATTGGCATTACAAGTCTTGGAGCACTTAATAAGCGGTTATTAATAATAACAGGCATATACTTGCCTACATTGACAGCGGTAACCTCTTCTAACTTTTTAGTCCCGGAAGGATTCAAAGCTATATCCAATGATGTACCTTGACTTGAAGAATCTTTTAAAACAGTAACTTTTTCGATTTCGTGGACACTAATTACCGGAACCGGATTCACATAAAATATTTTATTAGTGCTGTTATCCTTAAATGCATAGGCACTTTTCTTTACTGCGAGATAGATTCCTGATGGTATTTTCTTTGTAGACTGAGCCTGCTGTGCCTTAGGCTGCCCAGCCAGAGATAATGCAGAGGTGGTGAAAATTAAAACAGTTAGCGTCAGTCTCTTCAATAAATTACTCATTTTTTTTAGAATTACAGGTAAATATCACTTAGGGCAATATACCTAATCAAGTTTAACTGCCCAATGTATTTCTGATTATTAAAATAGCTTTCCTTTTTTAGGAATTTTATATAGATTTGCGCTAATTAGACTAAATATAAATAAATCACGTGAAAACAAAACGACCTCATAACCTTCCCGATATCCTGATCAAATGATAACAATTATAAAGAGATCGTTGAAATGGGCTAAACATCAAAAAAGATGGTTTGGAAAATGGCATACCTATTTAGGCATTATTGCTGGAGCCATTTTAGCATTTGTGGGAGTTACAGGTAGTATTCTGGTCTTTCAGGATGAGATTGACCGAGCTTTAAATAAAGAGCTTTTTGAGATAGTAGCTCATCAGAAAAAACTCTCTTTTGATGAATTGGTTCCGCTGATCAAAAAGAATAACCCCAAATTAAAATTTGATTATGTAATGGCAGGAAAGGGAGATAGTCCTTTAGAAGCCTATACTGCATTCGATTTTAAAACAGAAGAACAGTTTTTTATCAATCCCTACGATGGTAAGCTGAGTGGAAAAAGAATTATTTCCAGTTCATTTATTCGTGTTGTGATGGATCTGCATCGTACCTTGCTTATCCCCGTTATTGGTAAGTATATTGTAGGCCTTGCATCACTCTGCCTGTTAATTCTAACCATTTCCGGACTGCGTTTATGGCTGCCAAAAAAATGGGAGCAGCTTAAATCGGTTCTCACAGTAAAATTTAGCGGTAAATTCAAACGTCAAAATTACGACTGGCATAATGTATTAGGGTTTTATTCATCTCCAATTGTATTTATATACTCAGTCTGACTGGGTTTTCTATTACATTTTCAACCTTAGTTATCCCGTTACTTTTCATCTTTAGCGGTAAAAATCCCGCGGGTTTACAGCAGGTATTTGGTGCAAAATCTGCTTATACCAAAAATATCCAGCCACTGCCTTTAAAACAGATCATTGAAAGGGTAGTTAATCAGATGCCCGATGCCAAAATAGGTGGTGTTGCTTTACCTGATGGTAAGTTTGGTTCTTACAGGTTTGACATGATTTCAGGAAATTTGCCAAAGGAAGGTAGGCGCGAGATGCTGACAGTAGATCAATATACGGGTAAAATCCTGCTAAATAGCCGAAAAGACTTTCCGAACGTGGGCAATGCTTATTTAAGCTGGCTTACACCCATTCATTATGGTAGCTTTGGTGGTTTGCCAACTCAGATTCTTGCACTGATAGGAGGGTTAATTCCACTGACTTTATTTATTACGGGATTTATTATCTGGTGGCCGCGTTTTAAAAAGCGGAAACTCAAAAGAGAAAAACGCAAAGATATTGTCTTAGAAAAACCAGTGAAATTAATAAAGATTAAACTTTCGCTTTGGCAAAACTTTAAGAATAACCTGTGCAGCGGTTTTAAATATGCAGCTATTTCATGGCCATTGATGGTGCTTTCTGGTGTACTGTATGGATTAATCTCGGGTATTGTACTGCAACCAGCTGTGTTTATCATTGCCTTCACCTGTGTGTTAGTCAGCCTTAATTTTACCTGTGCTTTTCTGGCAGAAATATTTAATGTGTTATTCTTATTGCCGTTTAAGAAAGGGAGTTCTGGTATAACACGTTATTTCTCCATCTCATTATCATTCTTTATTGTATTTATGATAGGGTACATTTTAGTGCTCAATACCGGGTTAAATGTTTTTTAAGGGAATTCTATGTTTAGGGCAATTGAGGTTGCAAATGGAAAAGTGAAGATATATGTCAGCGACCATGGAATGGGAATTAATGCTATTGATCAAAAAAGATTATTTAGGTTTTTTTTAAAGGGTAAATAATAATCACCTGAAAACAGTGCCCGGATTTGGGTACGTGAACTAATTCATAGGAATTTCTGTACTTCTCTTTAATTTAACCTTATCCTCGTACAGGTTAAGTAATTTTTTATGTAAAACCAAAATTTCAGCATCCTTTTCATGGATCATTTCTCTAAGAGCTTTAATTTCATCTGCATAATTATTGGGTAAAAATTCCTCTGCTTCTCCTATTAATGCGCTTGCTGTAGTACCCAATTCCTTTGCTATTTCTAAAAGTCTATCCAGACTTAAAACCGTGACACCAGTTTCTATCTTAGATAGGGCCGGAGCAGACAAATTTAACTTCGTAGCCAATTCTACCTGGCTTATTCCCTGGGTTTGACGTAGCGTTATAATATTTTTACAAACTATTTTAGACATCAATAGTGGCTGTGTTTTAAGAATTAACAAATGTTATCAAAATCTGTTCTGAGACATCAATTGATAATTTTCACAAAAAAAAGGAATAGCCATTAAATATCTTTACACAATACGGAGTTCTTTTTACATAAAATGGAATTTTTTTTAATAGCGTTAGAATTGTTCGTTTTTTTTTATCATAATTGCCCATTATGGGAATCAATGTTGGCAAAAATGACGGGAATTGGAAGAAGGTAGGTGGCAATTTTGAGCAATTTCCCAAACAGGAGCATCTCATAACTGAAAGCAGAGAGAAATACAGTTTTTCCTTTAGTGATGCGGAGCTAATGCAGATTACTACCCCTGATAATTATATCGTTTACGGCGACGTTATATTCAAACAGCGCCAACTATACTTCAGGCCTACTCATGACTTGCCCGATATGATTAAATTGCGTTTTACTTTGTCTGGTAACGGAACAATATACAATCACATCAATAACCAGAAGTATATTTTTAATTCCAACCAGCAAAATATCATTTATATGCCAGAACTGGATGGTACGGGTGAATATGATACCGGACGTAACTATCGTTTCTTTCGAGGTACATTTTGCTAAAGAAAAATTTCTGCAGCTCTCCGAAAATTCATGCAGGGCACTCCAGCTTTTAGCCGACCATATAGATGCCGGACGTTATGCACAAATAGCAGAACAAAACCTTCCCATCTCATTGGCGATGCAAGACTGTATACAAGGTATTCTTAACTGTGATTACGCAGAAGGACTAAAGCTGATGTATCTCCAGTCAAAATGTATAGAATTACTTGTTCTACAGGCCGAAGCCTTTGAGGCAGGGATTACGAAAAAGCAAAATGCACCCCTGAAATCTGTATATGACAAGGACTGTATTTATCATGCGAGGGATTATCTGATTCAGAACATTCACCAGCCGCCTTCAGTTGCGCAGCTTGCGAAAGTTTGTGGTACTAATGAATTTAAGCTTAAACAGGGCTTTAAGGGATTGTTTAACAATAGCATATTTGGTTATTTAAGCGATTACAAACTAAATTATGCGAAAGAAATGCTCTATGAAGGTAAGCCGATAAAGTCTATTGCATTCGAACTCGGTTATTCCTCTGTTCAGCATTTCAGTACCGCATTCCGGAAGAAATTTGCAACATCACCTGGTAAAGTTAAAGCTTAAAAAAAATCGATATTGATCCAGGATTAAATTCCTTCATCAATATTTGATAGTTTTTAAATTTTGTCGTATTTATAAAATCGTAACGTCTTGTTTACTTTTCCTGTCCTGTAAAACCACTTATTTCATCTTGATCCGGAACATTAAATAAACCAGAATAAAAGCAATGCCAATTACTAGAAAAAGAGTAAGAAGAAATCTTCTCAAAGGTGAACCGGAGCGTTTAGCAGCACCAGAACCATTTTGTTTCAAGCCTTGTTTGGTTAAAATTTCATCAATTTGGGTATCACGGGAATTTATTGGCGTAGAGTATTTCGGTGAATGAGCTGCTGAAATCCCTCTTTCCGACAATGCGTCTACGTAATTCTTGCTCTCAGCCAATCCAACACGGGCAAAGTTTTTTTTAAAATCTTCACGGCCTGCAGTTTCTTCCCCTGTGCCAGGTAAGCCAATATCTCTTCGTCGATATTACTGACAGTATTTGCTGGATTGGCAATAACCTCTGCAGGAGAAGTTTGCCCTGGCCTAAAGTTTTCTACAAAATCCATAGCCTCCTTCAATCCGCAGTTGCTCAATGTATGAACCAGTTTAACAGCCTCAATCTTTTTGTTCTGAGACAACAATAACTGGATTATTTCTTCTGTTTCTTTTGGTAGGTTCATCATGGTGAATTAAGAGGACAGGTCTTCTTTAGAGAAGATTGTGTTTTCAATAAGCAAATTAAGATTTTTAACCTTACCTGTTGTATACTCTTTCTTAAATGTCAAAATATCTAGTATCTATCTTTTTTTTGAAGAAGTTATCAAAGTGTTTCACATAGGAAATCTCAAAGTTTACAGAAGTTAAATTTAGTTTATTATTCTCTTCAGGATATAAAGATTTACTATTGATCAGCATCAGGAAAAAAGAAACAGCCCAATCCAACTTGTGGTAGGCTGCCGATCCACGGGCAAAAGCAGTAGGGTAGGCGTTTATTTTTCCGCGATCCAGTAATTTTAGTTCGTTTCCAATATTAATTCCTGCTTTTGCCATACCAGATAAGAGCCAGTGATTATTCAAAACCCACGAATAGGCATAACCCGCATTTAGCTTCATCTTAACTCAAAAACTTTCAGAAGCAGACATAATGATGTCTGAAGATTATTACTGTGGGATTGAAATAGCATCTGACTCTCATCAGGTACCAATATCATCAATATTTTTTCATGTAAAAATTCAGATCTACATGATTGTTTTTTACTGCAAAAATAACTAGCCCGGCAGTATTTTTTACGCTGGTTTTTAGAATTAAGCTGTTGCGGTGTCCCTCAACAGTTCTTTCACTGATAAAAAGTTTTTTTGCAATATCTTTAGTAGACAGATCCTCACAAATACACTGTAAGACTTCTTGCTCTCTTTTGGTGAAATCTGTAGCTAAGGTAGTTCTCTTTCTTACGCCGCTCATATTGTTGAACAGGATTTTAGAGATTTTATCATTAAAATAGAATCCTTTTTCCGATGTGAACCTGATTGTTTTTTCGACCTCTTCGGGCGATGCATTTTTCACAAGATAACTGTTTGCCCCTAATTCAATGAGCCTGATTATAAACCTCTCCTCATCATGGATAGAAAGGATAATGACCTTGATATCTGGGAATCTTTCTTTGACTTGCTTAATCACTTCAATCCCATCTGTCCCTGGCATATTCAGGTCTAAAAGCATAATGTCAGTTTGTTCTGCCTGCTCCTGTAGCCGGTTAATTGCTTCCGCTCCGCTCTGGGCTTCCCATAGTACCTTAAAACCTTTGTATCTTTCTAAAAGCGAGACCATACCTTTGAGAAAAAGCAACTGATCATCGACAATACCAATATTAATCTGCATAAAAACTCTTTATTATAATATTTGATTCAAAGCCATTTTTAAATTAAAATCAAAACTCCCGTTTAATAATTGTACCCTGCTTTCAATGTTACTCAATCCATACCCTTTTCTTTGCTCATCAATATTTTCATGCTGTAAAGTGCCATTATCTTTATATAGAATTTGTATTTCCTCTCCCATATCACAAAAGATCATCGTCAGTCTGTTTGCATTCGAATGTCTGATTGTATTGCTTACCAGTTCCTGAATTATCCGGTATAAAGAGAGCTGGATGCGTAAACTATAATGCTTAAGCTCACATTTGACCGGCCATTCTGCAACCAGGTTACCACTTTTGTTTATTCTGGTACAGATCTCTTCCAAAGCATATTCAAGCCCGAATAATTTGAGTTCCGGAGGCATGATCTGATGAACCAGTTCGCGTGTGTTATTCAATCCATTATCAACCAGTAATAAGGCCTCCCTTATTTTTTCACCTTCTGATTGTTGAAGGATCAAAGAAAGAAGGGCAAAAGTATTTCCTATCTGATCATGCAAATCCCTTGCAAATCCTTGTTCGCTCAATTTCAACAGACTCTATTATATTTTCCAGTACTTCCTGCTTATGTAATTTTTCCAGTTCAACCAGATATTTTTGTTTCTTTGTTAATTTTCGTAACCATTTGATATAGATACATATAAAACCTATAGAAAGAATTAATAGGGCTATTGTGCCGGTGAGTAAGAAGTGTACAACTTCGATTTCCAAATTATCCATAATCCAAAAAATAAGAGCAAGTAGTAAACCATACTAAAAAATGCATGACAAGCCCATAGTGTCATACGTGCATCTGCCAATTCGGGTCTTCTCAAATAGTTACTTAAAGTAAAAAGTAAACAAGAGCTTGTAAAGTAAATCAATACACCAGAATTAATTAGCAGTAAACCCATGTGATAAGGCTTGGGCAAATCAGAAGACTTATTGATCAGTTTATTAAAACAAATAATAGCATAGATCATACAAAGTAAGCTTTCCAATCCTCTTGCATAGGTATTGTTAACAGTTATCGGCTGAAGAAATATAGAATTCAGAATTGTTAAAATAGAAAATGAAATTAAACAGCCCTGGAAAAAAATCTTCCAGGATCTGCCAGTGATAATAGTCGCATAGAACCAGCTCAGTAAAGCAAATTCTTCCAATGTGTAGATATGCAGCAAATAAATGTTATTAATTTTCAATGACCAGAGTATGGTAGAGCTAAACTCTGTAATCGAACTGATCAGGATATGAATGCTCAATATTCTGATCGTAATATTATTGTTGCGCAATAAAACTACTGCCATGATTGCTGATGGAATTATAGCAAAAGGAGCAGCATTAAATATCAGACTTTGCAGGCTCATGATTAATCAATAAAGATAATTGATTAATCTACATTTAAAGGAGAGAAACCGTCTGCACAAGTATCCGGGCAAGGATGAGTGAAATCAAATGTTCCTGATTCCTCAGTTGTGTCACTTTTGCCCTTCACTGTGATCATGTCTTCGTTATCTTCATTGACCCCGACCATAACAAGTGTTTCTTTGTTTTTATCGTTAATACCTATGTAAAAACGCACTGTTTCTACTCCGATTTCATCGATGATCTCCTGGAGCTCACTAACGTGTACAGTGAATGCTCTGACCTTAGTACCAGGATCTTTTGGGTTTAGATTTTGGATCTCTCTCCATTTTGCGGTGTAAGCAACAGCACGTTCAAGGGGAATGCGGTATTTTTCTAATTTAGACATATGAGGTTAGGTTAATTTTCGTAAATATAGAAAAATATGTAGTCCGACCCAGAATATATTCAGGTAATTTTACCCGGTTATCAGATCACGTAGTTTCACGTAAAAAACTCCAGTCTTTCCTTACTAATTTGGAGAATCTTATCTTATCTGTACAGATTTATGTATTTAATACTGCAAATACCTGCGTTCATTTTATTACTGCTAATTGTATTGGTTTTTACTGCAATTGGAGTTATAGCTACTTATTATTTCAGAAAAAAAATACGCATGAACCTAAACGTTCGCATAACGAAGCAGTGGGTTATATTTTTGCTATACTCAGTGGTTTTTATGGGTTGCTGCTTGGCTTTGTTGTGTTTTTAGTTTGGGATTCTCTGAACAGCGCACAGAGCGATGTGAGCCGGGAAGGTAGTGCGGCGATTGCATTCTACAGGGATATTAATTATTTTCCTGATCATGAAAAAATAGCTCCTCTTAAATCTGTCTACATGGTTTATGTACATTCAGTGATAGACAAGGAATTTCCAGGGATGGAATCGATGAAGGCTATAAACAGACATCATCATGATACTTTTAATCATGTATTTGCAACTATGGGTAAACTTGACCTTGGGGATGTGTATTCCGGGCAGATGTTTCGTCAGTTAAACGAGCTTAGCATGTACAGGAGTCTTCGTAATCTGGATGCTTCTTCTTCAATACCAACTGAAATATGGGTTCCTATTTTGCTTGGAGGATTGATTATACTGGTACTTGCAGTTATGCTGGATGTAGAGAGAGTTTGAGACTGCAATTAATAGTCAACGGTTTGCTGGGTGCATTTATTGGGCTGGTCATTTATATTATTATCCTGTTAGATCACCCGTTTACAGGTCAATTGAAGATTGAACCAGAAGAATACAAAATTATTCTAATCATGGATAAAGAAAACCACTGATTTCTTTATCCATGATTAGATAATCTTACCATCTTTACCCAGCTCACGTCTTATACTTTCTATCATATCTCTTTCCAATAGAATATTATTACCTCTTTTTATCGCTTTTAGCGCGGCGTAACGAACAATATTTATAATAGTCCCCCCGGTAAGCTCATATTTCCTGGCAATCTCTTTCAGATCGAGTTTGTTTTCCAGTATTGCTTTATCCGATAAAGCCAGCTTCCAGAGTTTTAACCGCTGTTCTGCATCCGGTTGAGCAAAGTAAATCATAGCCTGAAACCTTCTGCTAAATGCATCATCCAGATTAGCCTTAAGGTTAGTTGCCAGAATGATGACACACCTGGAAAATCTTCAATTCGTTGCAGCAAATAAGACACTTCCTGATTTGCGTGTCTGTCATTCGAACTGCTTGTTTGTGTACGTTTACCAAACAAGGCATCGGCTTCATCAAAAAATAAAATCCAGTTCTTGTTTTCGGCCTGGTCAAAAACATTAGCCAGGTTTTTTTCTGTTTCTCCTATGTATTTGGAGACCACCATAGAAAGGTCAATTCTATAGACTTCCAGTCCGGTAGTTTTCCCCAATAAACTTGCGGTAAGTGTTTTACCGGTACCGGGAGGGCCATAAAACAACGCTCTGTATCCGGGTTTTATCGTACGCTTCATACCCCAGTCGTTGAGTAGCGTGTCACCGTAAATAACCCAGTCCTGAATTTCTTCTACCTCTCGCTTTACAATGTCATTTAGCACCAGATCATCCCATTCCAGATTTGTATGAATGCGTTTAGCCGGAAAACCTGGCCCAAAATCAGGCTGATGTGAAATGCCACTGGTAAAGTAACTCAGATATTCGGGCGTGATTTGAAGTACACGACTTAAAAATGGTTCATCCGTATGCATTGATACCAGTTTCAGCATATTGTGTTTCCGAAATATATGGGTTTCGTTAAATAGCCGGATCAATGAAAACCGTTCCTCCAGATTGTTGGCTGCCAATATAAATGCAGCCGTTTCTCCCGTAGGTAAAAAGCCATTAAAATTCTGGCCGGTGATACCGCCAAATTCTGTAAAAACGCGATCGTAGCCACTGTTTTTAATAAAAAAAACATCCAGTAAATGTGGGAGCAGATGTGGCGCCAGGGCCAGTAAAAGAACTATTCTCTCTTGAAAATTTAGTCCGTAATAACTTACGATCTGTGCATATACAGAATCTTCCGGTCCTAAATGCGGAGGGCTGACTTCTGTAACATGCTGATAAGTGCAGGGGCGGTTCCAGTAAAGATCCATACGCGTTTCTATGACCCTGGCAAGCCAGTCCATTTCAGCTTTCAGGCTCTCACGCATTCTGTTGCATCAGGGTTAAATCCATTCTATAATTATTGGTTTATCCATCCATTGAAATTTAATCATACCAAATGCCCAGGGTAAGGTCTGTAAAATGAGGTCATAACCTCTTTGATCTACTCTGAGCGTCCATTCTTCGGGAGTTTCAGTAAGGGCACCATCTCTCTGTAAAAATGAGACACTAAAGCCATCAGCAGACGAAGAAGACAATTTACCAGCGCGTTCAATCACCACCTGCAAAAGTTCAGCAGATAAACTGATCTCTTCATCAGAGATTAATATCTCCAGCGGCAGGGGCTCCTGTATCGGATAATTACATAAAATCTTATTGAGCACAAGTTCATGCTCCGGATTTTCTGTCGTCTTGAATGCAAGGTATTGTAATAAATGCACAGCTCTTGCCTTTGCTTCAAGGCTAACGAATTGTCCCTTTTCCATTAAATTAAGCCTGGTAAAATAAGTACTTAAAAAAGGGTGCAGCAATACAAGTCCAGCATTGCCAACATATAATTTATCTCCTTTTTTTAATAGGCGCGTTAATTTCTTCTGTGCCTCTTCTTCGCGTTTTAAGGATTCAAGAATTAATTTTTGTTCAGCATCCTTAGTCGCTATGTCAAGAATTTTGCGTTCTTCTTCCGCTTTTCTTTTTAAAAATATTTCCCTTTCCTGTAATTTTAACTGATACTCCAGTTCATGTTTTACAGGCGGGATCACATCCTTATAAACAGGAGCGAGGTTGGTAGTCGTATGTATTTTATCACGTAAAACAGTAAAAAAATTGGCAGATGCAGCAGTATAAAATGATCCCGCTAAATAACGAAATGTGAAACTGATATAACTGCTTATATTTTTAGCCTGCACTAAACCTGATAAATAAAAAAGTGCAGCTTCGTTTAACAAAATTTTAAGTTTTTGGTAATCATGTGTATTGGTGGCGACACTTAAAATCAGCTTCCTGACCAATGCTGTTTGTTGTTTAAAGGTCTGATCACTTCCAGAACGTTTTTCTATCAGCCATTCCATAGTTTCATCTCCATAATGTAATGCAACATACCTGGTTAGTGGTGAAGACTTTAATAACAACTTAAGTTGTTCTTCTGTATTGCCAGTCCTTGCTTTTTCAAGCAGACGGTCAAGCGCAGGTTTAAGTTCCGGATTCCCTGTGATACCTCCATTTCCGGAAATTTCCTGTACATATTGTAACGCATCTTTCTCTATATAATCATCCAGCAAAAGGCTCAGTTGTTTATGGTCACCTCCCTTATAATCGGGTAAAAATAGCCGGTGCACCTTCATACGGGCATTCACCGAATGCTTTTCACTTTTGAGTATGCGCATCAAGGCTTCCCTGTTCTCCAGGTACAATAGCAATAACAGCTCTGTAAGTAGGTTATCAAGCTCTTTATGGTTTAATACAGGCGTGTTTTCTGGTAAACGGTTCCAGAACAGATAGTATTCCAGCAGATGGATGGCTTTCTGCTGTCTTTGCTTAAGGTCTAAAGGTTGTTTCTGTTCTTGTAAAAGAAAACTATCCAGCGTTTCATATGGGCTAATCGTAGTCCAGGTCTGGGCAACACTATTCTGGCTAACACTGATCCGGCCAGCATGTTTTTCAGAATTGAATAAGGCAATAGTCAGTTCTACCTGGTAAAGTATGCTATCCCTGTGATCCTTTTTGTCATCTGTACCAAAAATGAGAGGAGTACCCTTAGCTTTAGACCAGGAATAAAAAGATCTCATTTTTTGAAATTCTGTAACCTCTTTTTTAGCGCTATTAATTACTCCGCTAAATAGCTGTTCTAGCCTTTGCGGGGTCATTTTGCTATAGCGAGAGAGGCTTTTGAAAACATTCAGGTAGAAACAGGTTTCATTAAACGCCTCGTACTTCATTTCCAGGTAACTTAACCATACTGCTTCCAGTATAATATCTTTTAATGATAGTTGAGTGATTTGAGCAAAAGCTGCAATACCTTCTATGAGTTCAATAATAATGATCTCAGTAGCAATCGTAACGAAATTCCAATCAGGCAAATAGCTGAAAATCTGGTAAGTCAGATCATCAGAAAACTGCCACAAAAAGCGTTTTCTTGATTCTGGTTGTTTCCCTGCTTTCTCCAGTATGATTAATGTTTCACTGACAGACGAATCAAATAGCATTTTTAATAGCATTTCAGGTGAATGGTGGCTGTATACTTTTCCCCACCATGGCATGGCCCCATATTGTATAAAGTAATGGAGTATGTTAGCTATTGTAACTGTTTGATTTGAAGTGGTTTTGTTTTTTGATTCAATATTAACAAGAGCGCCGGCAGGGGAAATAGCAGTAGTGCCAGCATCAACATCCCCCGCCTTGAAAACTGTAATTCCATTCCCATTAAATACCGTAAATGGAGATTTCATTAGATTTTTAAATAACCTCATATGATCATTCAGACCTGGTGAATCGGCTGCCGGTAATAATAAATTCAGGATTACCGGAACTGCAGTACCACACTGTGGATAGAAACTGTAAACTAAACTGAATGAAATCAGATTTTTCCATCTGACCGCTTTCCATATTGAAAATATAAGAGACAATCATTTTTTGCATGATGTTTCCAAATGACTCTCCGTTAATAGTTTTTAGCAGACCTTTCGAATTGACATGAATCAATAAATGCAGATATTCTTCCATGAAACCAGCCTGGTCAGGCCATAAAAACCGGATAAAACGAGCCAGTTCACTGATTGGCAAAAGCTCAGTGATTCTTGTGATAGTTGAGCTTGTATGCGCTAAAGAAAAGATTATTTTTCTAAGCTTTGCCGGCACTTTTGCTATCCCTTCTTTAAAGTATAAACCCAGTTCCTCCTTACTGCCATTGAAAGAAGGAGACCAGACAGGAAGTGAACCTTCATTCAGATAATACTGCAATAGCTCTAACTGATCATTTAACCCAATTGCCATATCTGTTACCTGCAAAGCAGTATTCAAATCCAGGGGGGCATCGTTTTCAAACTGGAGTTCTTTAATCAATTCAAATAACGTATTTCCGGCAGTCGCCGAATGGCTGAAAACTGGTAGGGAGTCATGTAAAATATCAAGTAAAGAAAAATACGAAACATTAAATTGGGCCGCCATTTGTGTAAGAATACTTTTGATCAAAGCCTTTTGACTAAATAAGCTTCCAGGCTCTTCTAACAGATAAGTTAATATGAAAAATGAAACCGCATGGGCAAAATCTTCGGCATCAGCTTTTACAAGTTGCTTTTGATGCTGTGCATTTTCGATATTCTTTTTATAGGAAAGAATTGCAGGAGCCTCAACGGGAATTATAGTCGTCACTATTTCTGCTATGTCCTGTTCTGATGACTGAAAAGCAAGTCTTTTTCTAATCTCTGGCTGGCGGCCCAAACGCATGAATAAACTCCTCAGGTTCTCCCTGTCATGCTCATAAAGCTGATGAAGGATAGTTTTCCACGTTAGCCCATGCTGCACAGCCGCTTGCCAGGGTAAACTGCCATTAACCAGGTAAAACTCTAATATATACCAATATCCTTTTTCTGCGGGCAGATTTTCAAAATCCAGACTGCTCCAATGTAAAATGTCATTTGAAGAAAGGAGAGGCCCAAACAGGTCTTCCAGGGCTTTTTCCAGTCGTTTTGGCAATTCATTTTCTAACTCTTCATAACGTATATTCCCCAGGTCAACGACCAGGCTGTCTTTTCTGATCAGTGCGTTTTCAGGAATATTTGCTGAGAAAAAATTGGCTATAGTTTGCTCAATCTGCTGATGATATAACCGGCTGAGTTTATTCTGAAGTTCATACGCCATTTCTTTCGAAAAGAAATCAACATCAAGCCTGAGTTGCTGGATCGTATAATATTGATTATTCATGAAGCTTATCTTTGAGTTCACAGGTAGTAAGAAATTCGCTTAGTTTTTGTGCAGCAGTATGCGTAGCTTCTGAAGTTGTGTTTATCATTAAATTATTGCGCCAGTCAAAGTATAACGTTTCAAAAGGCTGTCATTTTTGATAGTGATAACCAACAGAACGATATCTTCATATGCGCTGGGCATTCTTCCATAAATAGCTGACGGGCCAGCTTTGCGAAACTATCATCCTGAAACCTGGCAGGCCAGGAAGGGAAAATAACAGTCATTCGAAAATTATAAAAATCTTCTGCTATTTCCTGCCCGTGGGTTTGTTTGACGGTATAATTAAAAGAAGGGAAAAATTCTGTATTGTTTAAATCAAACTGTTTTAGGTTGTCCATCAGATATTTGACAGTATCCTGGTCAGGTTGTGGCTCATTATCCTGTTGATCGCTTTTTGCTAACAGCGGCTTTTTAAAAACGCAGAGCTCTTTCAGTTTGTCAAGCGTGGCAGCATAGTCATTATTAACATATGATTTGGATAGACTTAATAATGTGGTGACTATTGCTTCTCTTTTGGAGAAAGAATGCCACCCCAGCTGTTCAATTAATATCTGGCCGCATTCATCAGCAAAAGTAAATCCATATTGTTTTTTGAACCGAAGGCCGGTTTTAACAGCAAATGTTCCACAATGTAGAAACCTTCACTTTCCATACTGAGCTCTTTAAAGAAATTAACCGTTTTCTTTAGTGCAATCAACGCTTCATAATCATCTTTATGTTTACTAATGATGCTCCACTTATCCTCTGCCTGATCTTTGTTTTTAGCCGGTTGTTTAAACACAATAACTGTGGTTTCACTGTTTGCAGATGGATAGGGGACAATCCGGTAATTATCAAGTATAATAGCCGATTTAAAGAGTTTTTCTGACTGTTTCCTGAACGTTAAACCGGAGGTTAGTGCGTCATAATCTATGGGTTCTATATCCAGTTCATGCTGGTTTGAGAGGATATTGAGTTCCTCATCCCTCCACTTTAAAATAGTTTCTTTTCCTTGCTGGCTATCATTTTTTTCTGAGGCTGTTAGTGATAACTGGTCTTTGTATTTCTCGTTGATCCTGCGCATTATACCACTAGCTCCATGATGCTGAATGTGAAGTAACAGAGACATTTTTTTTCCAAATCCACTTTTGAGCCCACCGTCAGTTTCAGATATCATATAGTTATCTGCTTTGACTCTATTCGTAGTAAAGACAGACAGGTTATCAAGTATCGCTGACTTCCATTGAATTTCAAGATCATTGCGGTTGATATGATTCTCCTGATCATAATAAAGTTCATACAGAAACACAGGATGTTTATGAACGGCAATATTAAAACGTGATAACATATGTTCTAATGCTCTTTTTTTTTCTATCCTTATATTGCTCATCAGTCTCAATAAACTGACTGACATTGCCGACAAATTCATTGACTGGATTATTTTTGAAATTTTCCCATTCCGCAGTATTTGAGGGATTATTTTTATCAGTGAACGATTTCAGTATATATTTTGCATCAGGTACCTGGTATAAAGGCTGAAAAAAATAAGTGGAATCTGACGCGTTATCAGTAGAAAACAGTTCACCTATTTGTGATAACTGCGCTAGCGAATCAGCAATTAACTGCTCAAACAACATCAGGTAAGCCTTTAACTGACGGCTTTTAGCAATAGCAGCAGGGCTTGCGGAAAGTGTTCCTTGTTCTCCAATACCATACATTGCCGGGAATAAAGTTTGAATAGAAACATAATCCTTCAGGTTCTTATATTCCCCCTGCAGGACGGGGATTTGTTTTTTCGGGACCCCGTTGCCAATAAGCTGTCTTTTTATCTTCTGCTCATTTTTCAGGACGTCTATCCTGCGGATATATAAATTATAAGTATCATGGTAAAGCGTGATATCAGGATGAAGATCATCCATTCTCATTACAGGATAATAACCACTATCAAATTTCAGCATACCCGTATGATAATCTTTCCCATCAGTAGACAGTTCTAATTTTTTAATGCTAATTACGCCAGCCAATCCTGAGATTGCTTTGATCAGGTCAAAAGGATCAATACCCGTGATCCTTCTATGAAGTTCATGATCCGGAAGAATTCCTTTTTCCAATAGCGGGCCACTATAAATATCTTCTATAGGATATCCCTTTGCCAGTAGTTGTGCCTCAGTATAATAAACTACTGGCGGGCTGATCGTTCTTTCCAGTGCATCATAGATAGCAGCCAGAAGCCGGCTTGGGGAGACATTTTTTTCGATAACGATTTCGGCTCTAAGGTATACATCCAAGGGCCTGAGTACCTGAAAACCCTCGTAATTATCTCCAATGTTCCTGTTCGCCATCAGCACTGCTTTTACCTTTTGTGCCAATTGATCAGCATGTTCATCGCCAGCAGCGTCTGGTGCTGAGCTAAATCTTTCTGTAAAGGTGATAGAAGGTTTTATAGTCACATTATATATCCCTTTGCTGTAACTGGAAGAAAATTGTGATTTAACAGGTTCTATCCATACGTCATCTACCTCAGCTACACTGTCAATTAAGAGTTTCCTATAATCATTTACAGTAACAGGGCCAGAAGAAAGCACCTCTTCTTTTGGAAAAAGAATTCTTCTGTTCCCTGTTAATCTGTCCTTTTTCATTCGCCAGGATATCCATTATAGGAAATGTAGTTCTATAGCCTACGTCAGTTAATGCATAACATACATATTCCAAAATGGTGACCCCGGGGTCATGTAAATTAAAATCAGACCAGTTTTTACCTGCATATTTCTGAATCAGTTCAATCCCTTTTGTCCGCAGGAAATTAAAATCCAGCGCATGCTCCAGCACCGCATCTTTTTCAATCACATTATTTTTATCAGGCTGGATTTCCATTTTTTTTCTGCTCGCTTATAATTAATAATAATGTCCATCGCTTAAAAAACTCTCATCATCCCATAACCTGGTGACTTTGTAATCAATAAATATGGCAGTACCGTAGTTGCAATTTGTCCGTAGCTGGAGCGCATAGTCGTGTGTATCTTTGCTTTTCCAGCGAATACCGATTTTATTCCAGAAAAACCCATAATAAGCGGATGTTTTTCTGATTTTACTGTGTGAACCACCAATGCACTAAGTGCATAAGCATGAAGAATAGCGAATTTGCCAGATCTTTTTCTCCCCGTACGGGCGATGATTTCGAAAGCCTGGCAATTATCCAATCCATCAATAATGGTATGCCATTTTCCATTCGCAGCAATTTTTCCCTGCACAAAAGTCCCTACGCGGCCCTCCATCGCTGCAAATCCGTTGACATCAAGACCGTAATCTTTGTTACTTCTTTTCCCGATACCCAAACTTCCGTTGGCATGGAAAAAGAAACTGGTTTTCTCCTTTGGATTATTACTTAAATCATCAGCAGGGCTAAACCTCAACCCTGCAATCTCCTGTTCGTCTTTTTCAATAAAAAAGAATGGATTTACGTCATCTGCACTTTTAAACAAAGTGATCAGCTTTGTGGATACCTTGCTTGAAGTTAGAATTAATCCATTTTCATTATCTTTTTCAAAGCCATCATCACTCTTGTTCAGCATTGAATCGATGAGATCCGAGAAATGGTTTTCGGTTGGATGCCGCCATTACGAAAAAATTTCTTGAGGTCTTCGCGGCCATGGATTTTGCTCTTAAACATCGTCTTTTATTTTAATGTGGGTAAACAGTAAAGTCATATAGTTCTTCTGTGGAAGAGGGGATATCGGTGTCTTTCTTAATTTCTTGAGGCTGAATGATCAGTAAATCTGAGCCAACCGAGAAATCTCCAATTCCAGACTTTGTGGGGTTTTCTGGTTTAGACTGGTTGATTACTGTGAGCTGATGATCGTCAGCAGAGATCAGTATAGCTCCCGGTACCGAACCTTGTAAGCTATCTGTCAGATCAACTGAGGTATCAGTCAGGTGTGCATCAAGCCTTCCGTCTTTCTGGTTCCATACCTTAAAGAAATGCACCAGAGAAAAACCGGTAATGTACTCGATATAAGGCCGATGCTGCAGGTGGTTTAAAATCTCCAGGATATATATTTTCGATCCCATTTTAAAGTCAGCTTTAACATCATAGAGCCATGCAGAGATATACTTTTTTAATATCCTGGTTCATCTGTTTGATATAGAAGCCATCGCTCTGCAATACGTTGCCCGCAGCTTTAAATTTCACCTTTGCGACCACCATGATCCTTTCGTAAATGGGATTTCCAACCTCTACACGTATAAAATCTGAAACAGAGCCCTTAATAAACTTTTTAATTGCATATAAAACAGATAAGCTAACCCTGGGTTCCTGGCTGATAAAGCTGCCATCTTCCCGCTCTTTGGGAATCACAATCAAATGAATATTTACCCCTGGCAAGATCACATGATCATGGTCTGCTGTACCATAGCATTTGACCATCATAATCTGCGGAAAGGCATCCAGCACGGCCTGAGAAATGTCCAGTACGGACAGCAGGCGTTGTTTATGTCTTAATCTTTCACTAACCCTGATGTTGTATTGCCTATCAGACTCTTTGGGATATCCACCAAAAGAAGGGAAAAATTGCATGATACTTTTCACTGCGGGTAAGCTGCCCCGAAACCTTTAACAGAATCCTTAGGCAAGATATAAGTAGAATCAGGAAAATTCGATTGCCCGGGTTCCCTGATGGCAATTACTGCTTGCGAAAATATGGCGATCATCTTGGACTTCAAGGAGCTCGCGCAGGGTAAAGATGCCCGCAACCAGTAAAGATCCGGGTTAAGAATGGTGTTTCCTTTTTCGATCCCGTCCGGGATTTTCAACGTGACCACGCCGGTATTCATAAAGTTATTTGTTGTATCCATCAGTACTCCTGAAGCAGGAAACGGAACCCACTTGTTTTTGACTAAATGACTCCAGTTAATCAATTCAGGTTCATGTATGGAATGGTGCAGATTCGCTTCTGCCAGCTGAAATAAAAGCGACAGCTCCTGGTTTTCTGCCAAAGTACTTAATCCCAGGAAGAGATTGCTCTCATGATTTGGTGGTGGCACAAAGAAGTTATTCTTTAGGTTTTTACCATTGTAGAACTCGTCATATCCAAAAGGATAAAGATGAAACAGGATAAGTTCTTCTGTTTTATCCTGGGCACTACCATAGATTAATTCTGAATGTTCCAGTGTATAATCAATGGAGAGTGACTTAACCACAGGGATGTATGGTGGGTTAGGAGCGTCTTTCTTTTTCACGAACCTTTTGGCATTGTGTTCTGCTACTTCAATAAATGTTTTAGTATACAGACGGTTTCCAAAAGCCTCATCTGGCTGAGTCAGCTCGACACGAAGTGTACCTTGTTTAAAATCCTCGTTTATATCATCCAGATCAAGTTTAGGCGTATTCTCAAACCTGATCCGTTTTAAATCAATTCTGTTTATAGTAGTCTGGTCTTTCAGGAAAGCTTTACCATGAGGGCTCTGGCGTTCAAATAAATTAAATAATTGCTTCTCTTCTGTACCGGGGGTAATTTTTGAATTGGTATTGCTGCGCAGCGTTATTTTGAAAGAGTCATTTGTAAATGGATATTGATAACCTTGATAATAACCGGCAAAGCCATTCTCATCTGCCGGAAGATCAAACCAGTAAAATTGCAGCCGGAAATTAACCAGGTAGCGGTTAAAGATATTACTGTTGTTAATATCCAGATACGAACCTCTAACAGGAATAGGACCGAACGGCTGAAAAGGAGCTTTTCCATGTAAATCAACCAGGTTATTTCTCAGTTTGAAATGTTCAGATTCTCTTACTTCTACTTTGACTGTAACCCGTTCCATCACAAAATAAGACAGGAAAGTATAGGGATTGTGGAAAGATGAATTATTGAGTAATAAACGCAAAGCAGGCAATTGCAAATTAAGCTCATATCCATGCAATACAGGGTTATAGATACCAGCAGCTTCTTCATTACTGTCCATTTTGAATTTAACTTCCATACAGCAGCTGCTACTTGCGTTACCAGGCGTATAGGATACAGCATAGTGCTTAACGGGCAGCCAGCCAGCAGCTCCGGTAAGCATAACGTCAAAGCTCTGATTTAGCAATTCCAGTATTAGTACCCCTTTGTGTCAATGTCTAAAGCTTTGGACATCCGGGTTACCTGTTCATCAAAAGCTATACATGATTCCTGCTTAATAAAAAACTTGACACTGAAATTCCGCTGTCCATCTACCTGGTAGAAAAGTGGTGAGGCAACCAACAAACCTATATCTGCCTGATCCATTGTTTTTTGTTGAAACGGTAATTCACTCTGATCTTCCCCCAGTAATGGCCATGGAAAAGAAGCCCCATCTTTTTGAAAAGTATCAGGCACAGAAGAAGGGTAATTTCCCTGGTATACCTGTAGTTCTTTTACATCGCCTGCACTACCTTTTTTCCCTTCTAACTGTATTTTATTGCTGATAAAAACTGTTTTTAATTCCTTAACCTGTGTGGCAGTAATTTCTACGTCATTCGCTAAAGTATAAACCAGTTTTTCCTGGTATCCATCTACTTCGGTGATAAGCTGTTCGCCTTTATTTAATACAAAAGGGGTGCTGGCGGGTGTAGGTTCTACAATGAGATGCATCTTGTCCAGCTGCTCATCTTTATTTTTGATGCCGATGATATCCTTATAGAAATAATCCAGGTGTTTTTGCAGTAAACGGTTCACTGGTTGTTGCAGGTGGGTATAGAGTTCTAAAAAAGAAATCAATAAGGCAATATGCGGGTCAAATATGTCACCATCAGCAGACGGGGTTTTTACATACTGCCGTGCCGTGCTTAAAAGTTTTATAAATTTCGTCTCTAAATCGGCAACAAGGTTGTCAAAATAGGGAATAGACAACATGATCCTTTCCCTGATAGTCCCGCTTTTATGGAAAGGCTCGTCAATGACTTCATAATTCCTTTCAAATACAAAACTGAATGATTGATGGTCAAAATGAATCCTCACACCATCTCCCAGCAGATCTATAGCATTCTGATTGTAATCATAAAGGCGCTGCAAGTGGTGAACGAATGTTTCGTTGGTGAGCTCAAAATGATTGGTACGGCCCAGGTTATTTGCCGTTTCCAATCTCTTATGGAATTTCAATCTGCAAAACTGCAAAGCTCTGGACAAACAAGAAAATGCTCTTCAGGCAGCCGGTTAGTTCTTCCTGACTTTCAGAAAGCTTAAGTGCGTTTGTTAATTTTTTATATAAGTCAGTTGAAGTCCTGCTATCTATGCTAGCGAGTAATGCAATCAGTATATCAATATCTGAACTTAAAAAGTCCTGCCAGTCTCCCTGAATGGTATTGGTTTCGTCGTAATAATTGAACTGGCCGCAAAGCTCATAAAGCAGCCTGAACAAATCGGGCGCATCTTTCTCATCAATACCAAAATAGGAGGTATCAAGAGAAGCAAGGTAGCGTTCCGACTGGCTCATGCCATCTTTAATTTCGGGCTTTAGTTCTGTTGCCATAGGGTATTTTAAATAGAGACGTTAGTACCTTCTGCCAGGTAAAATGGATAAACAATATTGTGCCTGGTATTGGTCGTGATCACTGTATATTGGATATGCATGTGGACTAAGCCGTCTAAAAGGCTTTCTCTAAAATCTCTCTCTGCCTGGTGGAACCTGATTCTTGGCTCAAAAAAATTTAATAAAGCCTGTCCGATCAGCTGGTTTAATTCAGTAATCAGGTTTGAACTCAACTGTTCAAATACCATCCTTTTAAGGTTACAGCCAAATTCTGGCTGCATGATCCGCTCGCCAGGTGTGGTACCCAGTATGATATGGATGCTTTGCTCAATATCTGCCACTCCTGAAGACATCCGGTTGGTATTATTTACCCGGTCAAACGCAGGAGGAAAACTCCAGCCGCGTCCTAAAAATGTTCTTTCTTCCTGTTCCATTTTATCCTCCTATAAAAACTGTTGGGCAGCCTATTGCAATCGTGCCTCCATGAGCTGTAGTATCTCCCATACGGGCTGCTGGTTTACCACACAGTAATACTGTTGCTGATCCTTTAATAATGGAATCAGGCGGGCCAACACATACCGCCATATCACCAACTACTGCAGCTATCATTTTTCCTATGATTACAGTAGGGGCACCAGGGCCAATAACCGGGCCGCCAACATGAGGTATAGGTGGCAGACCAGGGGTAATCATCGGACAAGTATGCAGGTCTGTAATTCTCGCGGCCATTGTTCCCATATTATCTTTAATTTATATTAGTTAATCATTACCATTGCACCTTTAATGGTAGTCGGGCCGGATGCAGAGACTTCAGCAGTACTTCCTTTTGCCGTAAATTCTCCCATAGCGGTGTTTTTAATGCTCTTTCCGGAAACGGCTACATCGCCATTGCTTGATGATATAGTTACTTTACCACCAGCAGAAAGTTTCAGGCTGCCTTTAGCATCCAGTATAATGTCTTTGTCACTGGTCAGTTTGATGCCATCTGCAGTCATACTGATCAGGTTATTGTTTTTATCCTTGAGTTCAATAGTATGTTTATCCTCTTTCTCACTGATGGTAATCCTGTTTTCACCGGGCGTTTCAATCTGTATCACTTTGTACTGGTCATCAAAAGATATTTTCAGCTTACTTTTTTAGTCGTGATTCTTTTGATGTAATTATTTTCATCGGCCGCAGGATTTGGCGCAACGTTTTTGGTGCCGAAGAGTGAACCTAGTATAATTGGGTTATTGGGGTTACTGTCTACAAACCCAACGGCAACCTCATCACCAATTTCTGGCAGAAACTCTAATCCTGCTCCTGAGGTTGCGTAAAAATTGGCCATTCTTGCCCAGACTTCATTTTCTTTATCTTCTTCAGCAGGTAAGGCAACCAGAACTTTATATAAAGAACCCGGCTCTTTTGTGTCCTGCGCAAGTTTGACTACCCTTGCGGTTCTCAGGCCATACATTACTGGTACCTGGCCATTTGCTGGTTGCGCTGAAAAACCATCACTTTTGCTGATTGGTTTACTATCTAAACCGAATTTCGCGGTTGTTTTCCATAAGCCCTTGTTGATAGAATGGCTTACAGAAGTCACATAAGCATTTCCATTATACCTTTTTCCTACACCCTCGAGCAGAATAATCGTTCCGGTTTTTACCAGCGGGGAGCCTACAAAACTTACACTTCCTCTGATGGCGTTTAAACGAATCCTCAATAATTTACTGTTTACAAATGCTTCTAATTCTGCAGTTGTGGTCGGCGTATTTAAAAGATGCGACTGTGGCGCTGCGTTAAATTTTCCGGCCAGTTCTTTTGGCTGTAAATTACCCTGATTATTCATCGAAGGTTCTTTTGCCGTTACACTGAGCGGTTTTTGCTGATCATCATAGCCAGATCCCTTGACAGAAGCTGGCTGGTTTTCAGCAACAAGCTCACCCGAAAAGTCCAGGATAGAATCTCCTGAAGCTAATCTGATTACTGGTGATTGCGCTAAACCAGGAGGTTTAATGCTCACTGTATCAGCATCCAGAGAAACAATAAACCCATTTTCGTCTGCTCTTGAGACCACAAAATCCCAGTCAGTAGCATCATTTTGAGTAAATTTCTCATGTTTAATGGTGGTACTTTCTACTGATTCCTTAATCTTATGTTCAGATAGTATCTCTTCTATAATGGCGCTGTCCGTTTTATCCTGAAAGGTTTTTGTTTTTTTCTCCATGGTCATTTTCACCACAATGTGTTTACAGCTTAATTTCATACTTACAGGCTGATCACCACTTAGCTGCACTGAATGGCTAACAATGCACCCTTTAAACAATACTGTTTCACCCTGATCATCATAGCCGCCTGTAATCTCAATAACATTGCCTGGAGTAAATATTTCATCATCAGCAACACTCAGACTAGAGAAATCGCTGGCATAATTCCCGGAAATAGCTAATTCCGCGGAAGAGATAGTCCCAAGCTGATGTGAAATAGAAATAGATTCAATACCATATTCCTCCTTCATTTCTGTACCGTTAATTTTAACAGTACAGCGCAGAGACATATTCTTTATAATTTCCCAGGGACTTGCAGGCATAGCATTTTATTTTTTTAAGGGTGGAAAATAAATCTGATCTCCCGGCTTGATTGCATTGATATTATTTGAGGTTGTTAATCCTTGCGACCTCCATATAATAGGCACTGGTTCCATAAATCTGGTAAGTCATCAGTGGCAAGGTATCACCTGCTTTTACAGTACGGGCATGTGTTAGATCAGGTGAACTGTTCGCCGCCTCATTGACTTTAGTTTGCGGATCAACAGATGCTTTAAATTCAAGAGATACCTCGGCTCTTAAACAAGTTCCATCTGGTTTAAATAAGGTGTACTTTACATTATAAGAGGTACAGATACCTTTAAAAAGAAGATTTCCCCAGGTGATTCTAACATAAGGTGGCATATGAATTTTGCCATCATACTCATAAACAAGTCTGGAGAGCTCATTGAGATAGCCATCTACATCCTTAAAACCGGATAACGGAACAATCCCTGTTCCGTCAACCAGTAGTTTGTCTATCTTCAGTACACTGCCGCCCGTATTGTTAAAGAAAAATGTTTGTGCTGAATCCCCCTTAATATTAAAAGAACTGAAATTATTTGAATGGTCAGTGTCAGTGAATAGCTGTCCGGGTTAATAAAAGCATTGATAGTGCCTCTGCTATCATTCGTATAATCTGCTTTACGAAAAGATTCTATCTTTAATTTGATAAGCGCCATATATTACCTTTCTGAACGTTTTTCTATTCTCCGTTGAATCTTTTCCACGCATTTCTCTATAATTCTGTCTTCCAAATCGCGCATCTGCTCCTTTAAGTCAGCATTTGACGTATGATTTGCAGTTTCTATATTAACTTTTATAACAAGTTCACGTATTTCTAAAGGCATAATTCATTGATTATTATTCCATTCTTACAAAATAGTCATAGGCGATAGTCAGCGTTTCAATGGCCAATGCGTTATCTTCTGCTTTAAATTCAGAAATTTCAATCCCTACCGGATAAGCATTTTCTACTCTCCACCTTATGGTAGGTGCTCTTTGCTCATTGATCAGACTGATATAGATCTGTTTTGGCTTGAAATTAAAATTCCTGATCGCATCATTGATCCATTTTGTAAACTGTGAACCTCTGAGAATTCCGCGCTTCAGGACCAGTGGATTATACTGTGCTCTTTTAGGGAACTTATGTTCATAGTCATTTACTCCACCTTCAATTACAGTTTCCAGATCGAATTTGACAGAAAGCCCACCTACATCGCGAAAGCTGCATTCTCCTTCATTGCTAAAACCAGGTATTCTGACCTCAAAGCTAAAAGCTACAGGAACCTCATATGGATACGACATCTGCGCTGTGTTTAGCTAGCCAGTTCAAACCCTTCATGGGCAAGTTCCATCGTCTCTACTGCCGGCTCATTAGCATCTGCTTTCATATCGGATACCGACATTTTAACCGGGAAAGCATTTTTAAGGTTCCAGGACATCGCTACCCCATTTGCCTCATCTAACAAGCTGATCACCACAGTCTGTCTTTCAAAAGTGTTCATCTTGATCTTGTTATATAAGTCCCATAACTTCTTGTCATCTTTAAAGATGCCTTTCTTCAAGGTTACGTTACCAAACAAACTTCTTAATACCCGGCATCTTCACTGTAGAAAATACGGCACTATTGCCGACTCTGTATTCAATTACCTGTGTTTCAGAAGAAAGTCCGGTTACCTCCTGAAATAATAGTTCGTCACTTCCAATCTTCACTGAGAATTGAAATTTAACTAACGGCCACGTTGTGGCTGCCTGAGCGGCTCCATTATCTGCCATAAAAAATGTTTTTGTATGAGGTTAATAAATAAAATTAAGATTGTTGTTGTTGTTGCTGGAACGTCAGCACAATAAATTCTGCAGGGCGTACAATAGCTAACATGACCGTAATACGCATAATTCCATCGAGTATATCATTTGGAGTCATTGTAGAGCCCAGGCCGATTTGAACATTGTATGCTTGTTCTGGCGCTGCACCTGCAAGGGCACCTTGTTTCCATAAGTTATAGAGGAAGTTATTAATCATACTGCTGATTGTAATCCAGGTATTTCCATCATTGGCTTCAAAAACATAAGATCTGGTAGCCAGCTTTAAAGACTGCTCTATCATAATCAGTGTGCGCCTTACGTTCACATATCTCCAGTCCTGGCTATTGCCATCTAAAGTACGTGCACCCCAAACTAAAGTACCTATGCCTGGGAAAGGACGGATCACGTTGATTGATTTGCCTGCCATGATATCTACATTAAGCATTTTCTGTTCATTATGAGAAACAGCAATAGCAGGTTCATTGACCATAGTTAAGGATACATTAGCTGGTGATTTCCAAACACCTCTTGCAGTATCTACAAAAGTATAAATGCCTGCTATAGCAGAACTTGGAGGGAGCAGGTTCAGTTTAGATCTGATCTCTTCCATGATCGCAACATAAGTAGGGCTGGCGGCCTTTAGCGATTGATGGTAGTTTGTTTTTGCAGCAAGGGTTAATGCGTCACCTGTCAGTAGCCCAAATGCAGTAACAATGTCTTTAACCTTGTCTTCAGGTAACAAAGTGTCCAGCTTTACTGCGGAATCAATCAGATTCTGATAATTGACCTCACTGGGTTGGATTACAGAGGTTTTAAGGTAAGGGTAGTAGGCTGCACCATAATTTAAACACTCTGTACCAATACCTTCACGAAATCCATTACTATCATCTTCAATTGTATTTCCAGGTGTATTGTAAACATCTAATATGCAAAACCGGTTCTGCATGTCAAGACAATGCTTTAAAGCGAGTTTATAAAGATTATAAGCAATAGTCTCACCTTTGGTGATTATATCCGGCAATACGATTAGTGTAGGTTCATATTCTTTTTCAAGGATAGAGAAAACATTCTGACTTTCAGGACCTTGTGTGAAATTGTTGGTGTCAATATCAAAACCATCGGGTTTATCTCCGTAAGTTTCCACAGAAAGGATGTAGCATACACTTCCGCCGTTGTAATAAAATAGCCTGATTGCATTATAAAGTAAGAATACATGGTTTGGATTAATCTGTATCACTTTATCGGCACCATTGATCTTAAAGGTTTCTTTCCCGGTACAGCCGGAGTTGGTGCATCCGCAATTGTAAATTCGGAATTGAAGCCCTCGCCAAAATACTCTACGAATACTGCGAGAGAAGTAACACGCGTAGGTTTGTACACCAGGGACTTCCCATTTCGCTGTGCTTTTGCTGTGTAACCAATAAAAACCGGTATTGCGGTTTCTACAGCTACTGCGGATCCGGGAAAGGCGTTTTTTTTCTCCTCTATGTATACACCGGGGGTTTTGTAATCTAATGCCATAGTTTTTTAATTTTACTGTTTATATGCGGTTGATTAAATTGCTTAATATCAGATGAATATAAATGATATGTTTTTGTCTTTATGTTCATCTGCAATCTTAACGGATGATATATATTGCGGATTTGGCCCGGGTAATACCGGGAGTACCACTTTGTAACTTTGCTGCTCCGTCTGATACTCTTCGACCAGCTGAAAAGTATGGATTACCCGCTGATAATGGGAGATCGGGTTTTTAGAAAAAAACAGGAGGGCTGTTCTGTTCTCAGTAAGCTGTGTAGGTTCGGGGCCAGAAAATAGTTCCTGCGCTTCTTTATCCAGTATGGCCGGGTTAATCAATTCCTGGAGATAATCTGTGGATAATACATAGCACCAGTAAGTTGAAGCGGTACTAAAGGAGATGTGAAGACTTTCTTCCAGCGCATCATGCAAGTGAATATCAATCATTCCAAAAGGTTTTGAGAACAAATCAATATCCCTGGTGTCCACCGCTCTGAAATCATCTTTTCCAACATAAGTGCCTGTATGTAAATTTGAATTGTCTGTATTGGTGAAAAAGAAATAATTACGTGAAATATCAGTATTAAAAGCAGTAGTATAATTATAAAAGTTATGATCCCTGTTCATGAGTAAAAAATTTAATTGTTTTGCACTTGCTAAAAATTCTGCTCTCAATCTTTCACTGCCATAACAAAGCGAATCATAAAGGACATGTACACCGTGTTGAAAGGGGACCAGCATACCACCATTATTTCTGTGAGTGTCAATTTTGTTTCGGCCGTAGGCTTAACTGTTAAAGATCTCAGCTTCCCATCAGGGAAGAAATCGTGTTTAAATAAAATGCTGAACGCTTTATGGTATTGCTGCATCATATCTGTTGAGAATTATCTTCTGTTATACCAGTCACTACCGGACGGTATTCGCTTATTTTATTAGAATCGTAAATGATCATTCGTACTTTGTATAAAACAGACGGCATATATTTAGCTCCTAATACAGACCAGATATTACTTAATTTGTCTGGTTCGACTGATTCCATTTCGAAAACCAGCTTCTCTAAATCCTGATCCATTCGCGGCGTATTGGTATGGTCAAACACATTTTTTTCCTGCAGGAAACCAATTGCAAAGGATAAGAACCGCAATGCCTCTGCATAATTGGTATCAGAGAAATGGCAGGAAATCATTAAATGCAGTTGTATACAAATTGGTTTAGCTGAACTAGTGCTTAATCCAGCTCCTGTTAAACCTTCCCGTTTCAAATTTGTATCACGAATAATATTAATCAGTGTAATTAAAACTTTGTTTTCTCCTTGTACTGCACTACTTCCATTCTGGTTCATGATTCCAGAAATAATCACTCTGTCATCATGTATTTTAAGTTTGCTCTTAAAAAAGGCATTCATTTCTTCAGCGAGACAGTTTAAACAGGCGTAGATCATTATAAAACTTGTTTATCGTTTAGATTTCAATCGTGTTAACCAAAACTATCCAATATAACCGGAGGGCTTACCGGTAGAATTACCTGTATTCGTAAACACGTAATTCTACTTGATTTTATGCAGACGAATAAGATCAAATTAGCATGGCGGATAAATAGGAATATAATCGTGGCCTGCTTATGAAAAGGATAGCTTTAAATTTTCTCTTACCTCTTTTTTTAGTTTTATTATTTCAGGGTGGCCGGGCAGCAAACAGAAAATCTTCTTCGACACTGGTGTTTGCCAGTAATGCGAATTGGATTATGCCGGGTTTTCAGCAGCAAGACCCGAAAAAAGAACAGCCTAAGCCAGACGCTAAGAAAACTAATCTCTGGAAGGCCCTGCTTGCGTTCTTAAAATTCAAAAGCAAAGCAGATAAAAAGCTGGATGGCAGAATCCTGGTAGCCATTGAGAAATTGGGTTTAACAGACTCTATTGCCGCTACCTCTGCTAATGTAAGGGTGATGATTGCCGAGTTGAAAAAAAACAGGTATCATGATTTAGACTCTCTTCAAGCTGTTTTATCGATACTGATCCAGAAGCAGAAAGATATAGACGATTTGATCAATGCTGGTGATAAAACACCTGCCGTAACCCCGTCAAATGCAGATCTGGCTGCACTGGCCAATCAGCTGATTCCGATACTTGATCAACGGGCAATTAAAGAAACCGGGAGCATAGATAAATTTGAAAAACTGAGAAGGCTGAACCGGGTAAAAAATGCAGATCCAAATACTGTTTATACGCTAAAGATAGCTGATACAGTGACCAGGAAATATACCCTTCAGTTAAAGAACAAAGCAGAGATCTTTGGCTTTTTTGACGCCTCATATAAAGGCGATGCCAATGCTTTTTTCAACGCAGCAACTTCCCTGATTTATTACGCATTGTCTTTAAATGAATCAACGGGTAATTTTGATCATCTGAATGGCTGGGATACAGCCCCTGTAATTGACAAGGCACAAAAAAGTGGATCTAAATTGTATTTTACGGTGTTGATTGCAAATAAAAGTAGCAGGGGGCAATTACTGTATAATGAGGTTGTTCAAAGAAAATCTATTGCCAGTATTTTGTTGTTGCTAAAGAAACGTAAGGCTAACGGTGTTAATATCAGTTTCAAGAATCTGGCTAAAAAAGATAAACAACGTTTTTCCGCATTTATTGGTCTGCTGCATCAGGCACTGCTGGCCGAAGACCCGGCAGCAAAGTTATTTGTTACCCTGCCGCGTACAAATTTTGATGGCGCCTATGAACTGGGGGAACTTAGTAAATATACAGACAGATATTTTTTATAGATTTTGCTTCTAATACCTCACGTATAGGGGCAGCTCTGGCACCGCTAACAGGAAAAGAGCATGAAACTATTGATGCTTCTTACACATGGTACCTTGCACAGGGTATTGATGCAGAAAAGTTAATTATTATTCTGCCATATCGGGGGGCAAAGTGTGAAATAGATCCTGTTACTTCTGTTTCGAAAGCATTTTCGGGGTATCTGCCGTATAATGAAATACAGCTTATGACTCAAAATCATGCTTTATACAGTGCAGCAAATGAAAGTTTATACATTGATACAGTATCTCATAATGCCCGGAGTTATCGGATCTGGTACGATGACGAGGTGACTTTATCAAAAAAGTATGATTATATCCTGAAGAATAACGTAGCAGGGATCGGTATTTATTACATCAATTATGATGATTCTTTCGCAGTACTCAATGATGAGTTGATGTATAAGTTTACTTATGTGGATACGACCTATTTAAAAGGTCCGCCTGTGATTATGCCTGCTGAGATTTCCTTTTTTGAAAAGGTGAAAAGGCATATTGTTTTATGGAACTTTATTCTGCAAAATCCTTGTGCTACCTGCTTTGAAAGTACTGTTTCCACTGCTGATAACTCAAAAATCAATTCTTATCTCAGCGAGATAAATGTGTATTCGCTCGTAAAGGAAGAAAAGCAGGAGAATGCGAAAATACCTGGTAATTATGGCGTGATAAATAATGTCACATTTAAAGAGGTTTTCAATTATGTAAATAAAGAATTAAATACCTTTTTAAAGTACGTTACACTTGTGTTTTTTATGATCAGTGCAGCTGTTACGGCTTATTTTATCTGGGGGATAAAGTATTATGCTGGTGAGTGGAAGCATAAGAAACTGGTTGCAGGTATCTTGTTTGGTCTTATTTCTTTGTTTGTCCTTTTTGGATCTACTTTTTGTTTTACCAGTGATCTGATACCGATTTTTGGGGTATCGGCAGCTGCGGCCAGCAGCTCAGGTTGTGTTACAGACCCTGATTGTATCAATATGCCTTACAACACACTTTTAATAATCATTGTAATCAGTGTCGCGATTGGCTTTCTTATTTTTAATTATCTGATCACGCCATTGATTAAAAAAGACGATTTGCCATAAGCTGCGTTTTTTTTAATAATGGATATAAATTTTGAAACACGAATTATGAGTAATTACGCTGATGAAAATAAAGAAAAGAAAGGCCAGTCACAGACCCAAAATGTTTCTCAAAGAAAAAAGGAAAACAATACGGGGTTGCCTAACCAACTAAAGGCAGGGGTAGAGCAGCTCTCCGGCATGTCCATGGATGGAGTTAAGGTTCATTATAATTCAGCTAAACCCTCGCAGTTACAAGCACATGCCTACGCCCAGGGTACGGACATACATATTGGACCCGGACAGGAAAAACACCTTCCTCATGAGGCATGGCATGTGGTACAGCAGAAGCAAGGTAGAGTGCAACCCACGCTGCAGATGAAAAAATACGCAATTAATGATGATTCGCAACTGGAAAATGAAGCGGATATAATGGGCCAACAAGCGCTGCAAAAAATGGATTGCCATAGGATTGGCATTCCTTCTTCCGGATGGTCTGGCGCTTATGGTACTGGAGGGACTGTGCAATTATATAGTGGCGTACTTGTCATACAGGCAAACGGTTTAGTTGCTGCGGTAATCTCCGGTGAAGAAACTGGAGACATGGGTACCGATATGCTCGTTAAAATACTGCGTAAACAAGTAAGAAAACCTGAATGGGAAGATTTAATTATTGTATCACTTAAGACATTTGATTACACTATAGGTAAGCCTGCAGCAGACGGATGGGTTTCCTGGGCATACTCGAAATTGTCTGGTGAATTCATTACTCAAATACTTTCTTATGCCTCACCTGTATATACCGGATTGCAGGCACTTTACGGGATCTTTAAGTTCCTGCCGGAGCCTGTGCAAAATCTTATCGTTTTTGCGATGGGCAAGGGAATGCGTAAATTTCTTGGCTCCATGGAACCTAAGCTTTCTCCAGAAAATGCAGAATGGATCATAGACAGCACTTTTGTCGCTGATCCTATGGCCTCAATGTCGCTTATTATGGAGTGGTTTAAAGGATTGACTACTAGTCCTGCTTCATTTCTGTATAGCAAATGGAGGGGGGCTGCATCATCCCCGGCAGAATCGTCAGGTTCTGAGGCAGATAGCAGTACCGAGCCGGGTAAAGATGCTGCTGAGCTCCTGCAGCCTAGAATGGATACACTTTTTACCATGGACACAAGTATCTTAAAAATGCAGTTGGGTAAACCAAAAGTTCAGAAAGGAAAAAAACAGAGTGAATTGCAAAAATCTAGCCCAGGAGGACTCTCCGTTCCTTTTAACTTCAGCATACACTTATTCGACATAGATCTGCAGGCCAAGCAGGGAAATGAGGTGATTCTTCCCTGGAATGGTGGTTTTCATCTGAGCGTCCCCCTTGCGGAACTTGCGATTAATGGAGAACTGGCTAATGTTTTTAAAGTAGGCTCATTGCTGGTGAGTAACCTTGTGGTCACAGATAAGGGATTACAAAGCCTTGATGTTGCTATTAAAGATGTTTCAATAGCAAATAAGACAGTAGAGATAGATTTAATAGGTGGCGGATGGAGAAAAGAGAAAGGCGTGGCATTCGATGCTACAGGGAAAGTAAATGCATTAGGGCATGAATTTCCGGTTAACATGGGATTGGGGATTGATAAAGATGGGAAATTTAGTAAGGCAGAGCTGGGTATTAAGGCGATGGGGCCATTCCAGATCATTGATGGTGTGTTTTTTCTTGAGGATCCGGGTTTCAGCGGCAAAATTGCAAAAGGCGGTGCAGTGGATCTGGCATTTTCAGGTACTCCTAAATTAAGTATAGACGATTTACATGTTGATACCCAGAATCTCACAATGGAGTACAATAAAGCTGCTGGTAAAAAAGGAGATTTTAAGCTATCAGCATCATCATTTATTCTGAAATAAATATGGCAAACTTGGCCTCAGCATATTAAGACCAGAATTTAATACCAGTACCAAACAATTGCATGCCGATGAAGCTACATTGAGTTATAAAAAATCAAATGAAGAACCAGCAAAAGAAGCGGGTTTAATGGAAAAGAGTACAGGTGGAGGTGATTTTACCTGGTTAGATATGCTAAAAGTGACACCGGAAGCTTCCTTTTCTGTACCTGATCTCAATATTATGGGTACGTCACCCTTCATAAAGATGGGTAAACCAAGTGTAGCCAGCATTTCATTGTCGATGCTAGGTGTTAAAACAATGCTGGACTTTAAAGAAAAAAAGGGATCGATTGATGGTATATTCACTCAGGAGACGAAAATTCCCGTTTTGTCTTTACCTATTCCTATCATGCCCGGTCTCGAGGCTTTTGTTGACATAGATGTAGCGGCTTCAATAGAAGCGCTTTTAAAAGGAGAGTTAAGTAAACCTCATAAGGAACAACCACCCTGGCATGCCAGTGGTAAGGCAGGCAGGACTTAATGGACGTGTTTCTGCTACCTTGTCGGCTGGAGTGCAAGTGGGTAGTCAATTGGTGGTGGCAGTTTCTGCAGGGTTATTTGCGAGAGGTACGGGCGAATTCAGAAATAATTTTGAAATAAATGGTGGACTGCAATTTATCAATACAAGTATTCAAACTGTCCCTGGTGATCCCGTTAAAATAACTTACGAAATTGGCCCGGTGATTACCGCCGCTATAGGTGTACAGATTAAAGCAAAAGCATTACACGTTTTCCAGAAAATACTATATGAACGTGAATTTAAACAATGGACAATAGGAAAATATCTGATGGCGGGTGAGCTGAGTTGGGATGATGGAAAATGGCAGACAACCAGTCCAACAGGAGGTTTTGAAGGCAATAAACTAAATGAACCCGATCATGACGACAAAAAAATAATGGATGAGATGGCATCACGAAGGATACTTTTATCTGCGAATGTCGCTGTTGTTGGCGGTGCTGAATGCGTAAGGCTCTTGTAAAAAGCGTGATTGATGAGTATAAGCTTAAGGATGTGGAGGTATATGAAAAACTTGATAAATATTCAACGGATCTCGCTGAAATGAAAGCCAATAAGCATGATTTGAAGAGTGTATTTCTCGGTTCATTGCGTAATAGATCTGACATTAATGAAATCGGAAAAAAAATAACAGAACTTGAAAAAATAGTAGCCAGTCTTAAAGTAAGTTACAGAGAAGTATTGTTAGTACTGGTAGATGTGGAAAGGGTAATCGACGCGCTTAGCACGGAGAATCTGAACCTTGGTTTAGCAGACTTGAATGGCCAGCTGGAAAGACTATATAGTCAAGATCCTAAGCTTTCTGGAATAAAAGAAGGTACAATAGTTATAGGTGATTCTCTTAAAAAAACGGAATAAAAACGTAGACAGTTTTTTAATAGTTTATATAATACTCCTCAAAACTTCCGTCTGAATAAAGGTCTATCAGGCCATACCCAGGTGCAGTTTCCCGCTTATTGCCTTCCCACCAGGCACCGCTGACAGCTCCGTTACAAATGTAGGTTACTCCATTGTAAAGGACCTTGTCACGGAGGTGAATATGTCCGCTGAGGCACAGTTTTACATTAGGATGCTGATAAAATAGCTTTATTAT
The DNA here is from genome assembly GCF_053890575.1 of Pedobacter sp. NJ-S-72. Lineage (NCBI taxonomy): Bacteria > Pseudomonadati > Bacteroidota > Sphingobacteriia > Sphingobacteriales > Sphingobacteriaceae > Pedobacter > Pedobacter sp. NJ-S-72. Next base: position 1,123,604 of record NZ_CM132681.1, read on the forward strand.
TTTTGCGGTATCTGTATGCATGTCACCACCAAGCATTTCCCATTTATTAACAATGTTGTCTTCTATCATGAGCGTAGCCGTTAAGATAGGGATATCATCAGACGTGTTTTTTAGTTCGTTTTCCAACCAGGTAAATTGTGTTTCCCCAAGTTTGCCAATATACCAGGTTCCATCTATATCAAGATGTACGCTATCCAGAACGATGAATTTCCAGCCATTTTTATTAAAACTATAATAAGGACTGGAAAGTTTCAGCTGATCCATAGCGTATTGTTTGCCATAAATAGCCTGGCCCTTATTGTCTTCATTCCACCAGATATCGTGATTTCCCAGGCAGTACTGTACAGGGATATTGCATTCCTGCATCATGATGTCCTGTACTAATTTCCATTGTGCATCGATAGTGCTCAGCTGCTCTTTATTCATATCGTATACAATATCACCTCCATTAAGGATCAGATCAGGTTTTGGTTTTTGCTGCTGTACATGGTGCAGGCATTTGGCAAATCTTTTGGGTGCATCGAGATGATCTTTTAAATGGATATCAGTCAGATGGGCAATCCGTATGACTTTTGTTTTTGCTATTGAGGTATTGGCAAGGCCGATGGAAGGAGCAAGTAAAAGGCCACCCAGACCAGCAAGGTTTTTAAGAACAGATCTTCTTTTCATTGTGTATTGACTTGTTGGAAGTGCAAGAGCCAAAATTAGATTGTTTAATGATTGGTTGGAGGTGGATGTGTGTTAAGAATGTGTTATAATTGTTTAAACTATAACAAGAAGCTATTCTTGGCTAACGTGCTTTTAAATATGTAGAGGCCAATACGGTTAAGGTCGATACAACCAGGTTTAAGTTAAAATTTTTTTCACAAAAACATTTCCGGCAATTGAAGAACCTCAATACCTATAGCGAATGAAAAATCACCTAAATAACTGGATAATTGGCATAGCGTGCGTCCTTCGGGGGATTGCATATGATATTGGAGCTGCCGGGTATTAGCTGCAAATAAAAGATTCAGGTAAGTGATTGCATTACGGCGTTAACCTGTGAGTCGTGATTCAGCTGCAAATGTTATTCTGTTTTCAGCCTCCGCATATTCAGCATCTGGCACATTACTTAAATGAAATACCCGGATTGCCTGCTCGCCAATTCCGGTAATTACACCGTTGATCGTGTAGCTGTCAATCACCTTGTAGTTAGCTCCCGGCCCCATAAGATCCTCTGTTTCGCCAGGGAAATATTTTTTTGCAGGACGTTTTAGTTTCGCAGTCCCTTCAAAAAGTAATAAGGCGAGATTATCATAGGGGCCAAACTTATCAGCTACTATATCTGCCCACATGTTGTTTACACCGGCTATGTTGTTTGGATGAATACTTGTGAGTGCTGCAAAGTCGATATTTTCTTGATCGTCATCTATCCAGCCAGATGTTAATTCAAGCCTGTATCTTCTTCCTACTATTGCTGTAGCCGGAGCCTCTGCATATGCTTGTTGTAAAATTCCGGCAGTTTTAACTATCAGGCGACCAAAAGCTGTGTCTTCTGGTTCATCCTGTTCCCGAAAATACTTATTTAGTGGTCCATAAAGATAACTGGTATAGAGACATAGCGCCAGTACTTCTTCACTAGAACTAACACATTCTGTTAAGCAATAGGCAAGCTGAGTTTGAGGAAGATACCCAAATGTTGTGTCGTAACGCATTCCTGAAACTTCATTTTGATCAGCCACTGCACCAACAACAGCATTATATACAAAGTCATGGAGGCTGTCGCCTGCACCGGGCTCTGCTCCGTACTCTTCTGCCCATCCGGTAGTGGCTGTATGCAGATATCCATCAACTTTCTCGCTATTGTCTACTCTAACATCATAGGCATTTTGAACTTTTACCTTTAATTCGGCCAGATGATTTTTGTCCGCGGCTCCTAAATCTGCCGGATCTATAGCAAGTAGCTGATCCCATATGAAGTCTATATCAGCTAAGGATGCCCGATAAAATTCTTCCTCCGGATCTGCATTGAGTTCTGAGAGTGTATTGGCATCTTCATCAGTATGTTCTTCGTTTAATCTGATCAAAGGACCAGTAAGCTGGATGACAGTAGAGCCTGATAAAGTACCCGTTTGTTTTCTCTGGACGATTCCAATGTTTTGAAGAGCTTTGACACCCATTATATCTGCCTCATTTTCTAAGCCCGGATCATCATTGATATTCGTATTGTCTTTCATCTGTACGGTAGGCTTAACCCTGTTTTGTTTCTGTTGTACCACGTGCCAGGCTTCATGGGGCAGATGTCTTTCCTGTCCGGATGATAGGTGAATATCAGTACCCTGGGCAAAGGCATATGCCTGTAATTGTGCAGCCCTGTCTGAGTTGTAATGAACCTTCACATCATCCATGGAGTAGCCAGAGAGGTTTTCAACTCCTGATTTCAAGTTGTCTGGCAAGCCCGTATTATTTTCTTTTCGCTGTGTTATCTGAGAAGTGAAATTGTCGGCCAGAGCCTGGTATGATTTTAATTGCTGTACACGGGGACTATTATCAACAGCTTCCTGGAGTTTTCTTTGCGCAATGGCCTCGGGTCTGTTATTTGCAAACACAGAAGCAGGTTCATCACTACTTTGCAGTTTTTTTGGTAAACAGTTAGCAATAGTTTGATTTTTATCTTCTTTTGTATTGTCAGCGTAAGTATTCATGTTTTCAGTACATTACTAAGTATTTTTAACGATATCCATAATTTTATCAGGATCGATTATTTTGGCTCCCAGTGACTGAAAGCCACTGGGACTTTTTTTAAGTTTTATTATTTCTGAAGGCAATGGGAATAAATATTCCTGACCAGGCTTAACAGCAAAGGTTTTGGTTTCAGCAAATTCCTTAAATCCGGCATTGAATTCCTTAATGAGTTCTCTAAGTAACGGGCTGACATGCAAATTGAAAGAAGATGCGTAATAACCCATTAGCGTACGAATACTTATTCGCTTAAGCTTCTTGTTTGACCATTTTAATCTCATTGAATCCTCATGAGCTACCCAAACACCATGGGTAGTGTTTTCCGTCAGGGGCAGGGGCTCGTTTTGTTCTGCTGATAAATGTATTTCATCTAATAGATCATTTGGCAATACCTGGGGCTGCAGTTCTTTATCTTTAAGCAGACCAAGGATAACATCTAGTTGAATAGCTCTTTCATCGAGCTTTATTTTAGTCTCTCGCTTCCAGAGCAAAAGAGTATCGAGTGCCGTTATTGCTGCTTCAGACAGATTTGGTAACTCATTAATTGTACCTATTTCTCCTAAAGTGGGGAGGATCAAAGAAAGATGAGCTGAATCTCTTGTAATGATGTCTGCAACTTCCTGTTCGTTTGGCGGGCTGTTAAATTCATCTGCTAAACATTGAGCCATTTCTTTTTCTGTACGGTTTTCTAAGCCAAATCCCGAAAAAATTTGCTCATTATCATCATTTCGTCCCACATAAAGAGCGTTCTCACCACCCCAAATCCCTAATGAATGTCTTATATTGAATAAAGGATGATTTTTGATAAAGTACCATCCCCCAAGTTTTGCGGGACGAAATCCTGGCGAGCTTACTGGAACATTTTCCTCGTGTTTAAGTTCATTGTATTCTTCCTTATCCATTTTTGCCTTATCCTTTATCAAATAATTATTAAGTGGGTTAGCTCCCGTTATATTAAATTCAATTTTCAGGCGCTGTTCTGAAGGTGTTTCAACCTTCTCCTCTCCAAAAAGTTTATCAAAACGCTTTTGACCAACTAATTTCAGAATGCTATGATAAAAAACTGCCTGTATAGCAGTCTGGCATTCTGTAATCGTTATGGCCGGATTATCACCTGCTGTTAATGTTGGATTTAAAAACTCTAAAATCCCTGTTGTTGCACTAATGTTAGGAAGCAGCCTCCAGGTGAATTTATCCAGACGTTCAAAGTAAGTGGGGTTGGCATATCCCAGCGTGGGTTCTGCACCATTATGCACCATTTCCGCAAGTGTTTGAGGATCAACATTATGATAATAAGTTGGCCCGCCAAGAGCATTAGCCTTTTCCATACCCAATATATTAGCGCTGGCTATCTGACTTTTCACATTGTCTTTTTTTAGCAGGACTGCTCTTTTATACAGCAGTTTATTCCTGTCCTCTCTGTCGAGTTCAAGAATTCCTGATGACATCATCGTATAATAGTTCATGATATCCCCCAGATAGGTAATTTTATCAATATCAACCTCTTCATTTGTTTTGGGATCTATAAACCTTTGAATTGTTTTAGTGATGCTACCGCTGTAAGATGCTGAATCAGCAGTACTATGTTTCATCTGCATGGTAGGTTTAACCCTGTCTTGCTTTTGTTGCACCACGTGCGTGCCAGGCCTCATGAGGTAAATGTTTCTCTTGTCCGGATGATAGGTGGATATCAGTACCCTGAGCAAAGGCATATGCCTGTAATTGTGCCGGCTTGTCTGAATTATAATGAACTTTCACATCATCCATGGAATAGCCAGAGAGGTTTTCAACTCCTGATTTTAAGTTGTCTGGCAAACCTGTATTATTTTCTTTTCGCTGTGTTGTTTGAGACGTAAAATTATCGGCCAGAGCCTGGTCTGCTTTTAATTGCTTTACACGTGGGCTTTTGTCAATATCTTCCTGTAGTTTCCTTTGCGCAATAGCTTCGGGTCTGTCATCTACAAACTGAGAAGTTGGGACATTATTACTTTGCTGTTTTGAAAAACTGTTAGCAGCAGTCTGGGGTTTATCTTTTTTTATAACGTCAGCTTGAGTACTCATGTTTTTCAGTTTAGGTTCTGGTCAGTTGCCTATAACACTTTAATAGATTTGATACTTGCTTAGTAGATGTAATATAAGAATTTTTAAGGTTTTTGAGAAATGCAAGATGTAAAGCTTAACATTTATAAATCAATTAATTATGGGTCATCTGTCCTGTCATGACAGTCTTGTAATTGATAAATTCAGACAATGAGGTCAGGTAATCAACATGTGAGTTTTTAATCTTAGAAAGATGATGAAATTAGTCCTGTTAGGTGGCTTGTGGAAATATTAAGCCTTATACTTTACAGTTGCGTCCTGATAATTTAACAAAACTTTGAATTTTAAACCGCAGCGAGGTTGATTGTCTCTAATTTATATAAAAGAAGTACTGATTTGGACTCATTTATCTTTGAGGCATTATTGTCAATGTGATCCTGAAGTACTTCACTCAACAGGGGAACGTTACCGGATAAGTTTTGATAGATCATTATTAGAGGTAATGGTGAAATATCGGGGGGTGATATAAAATTGCTATTACCACTATGCAGTATAGCAAGCACTTCTTTTAAAGCAGTATCAAAGCTTCCAAAGTTTGATGATGTATTTAAGATTGCAGTGGATAATGACATACCACCTTGCCTTAACTCCCTTAACATATCCAGATATGGAATACGGGATCTTAGTTCTAAGGATGTTTGTATGTTCTCAAGTAATCTGTTTGCGAAATCTTTTCCTGTCATTATCGTCATCTAAAAGACCAAAAATAAGTAATATTAATTTATCTGAAATGTTTGTGATTGGCTGTTTTATAGAGACGGTTTCTCAGAGAGTTACAATCTGAGTTTTATTACAACGATTCAATGCTATTCAAAAAAATATGAACGCGTTCATTTATCTCTTTCGGAAATTCACCATTAATGGCATGAGAAGCGTCAGGCCAGACTTCTGCTTCTACCTGACTACCTAAGCTTTTGGCACGAGCCAGCGCAGCCACAGAGTCATGTACTATACTTTTTCCTGCTAGTAATACCAGCATTGGAGATTGAATGGATTTCAGTTGTTGGTCGCTGGGATATACCGGGGCAGGTGTTCTACTACGAAGTCTTTTAAGCCAATGGAAATGAGTTTGGAAACATTATTTTCGGGATCAACTTTTGCCCCGCCCGATATCCAGCTTAATGATTTTTGACGCCAGGACTCTGGAATAAAGGGGATCATAGTTACTAATGAAAATGCAATGATTTTCCAGGAGAAACGCGCAAAAACGAGTGCGGGATCTAATAGGATAAGAGATACAATACGTTTTGGAAAATGAATAGCATAATTAACCGCTGACCAGCCACCAAAAGATACACCCAATAAATGCACTTTTTTCAGATTTAATTGCTCTAAAACAGTTTCCATCCATACTGCCTGTTGCTGTATATTTTCTACAGGAGCTGATTGAATGGTTTTTCCTGGCTCTCCTAGCAGGTCTATGGTGTATACATCAAATTGATTCAGTAATCCAGGAAGATTTGCTTCCCACATAGGGGTGGATGATGACCTTCCTGGTAATAGTATAATAGGAGTGCCTCCCTGGTTACCAAACCGATAAACTCTTACTGTACCAAAGGAAGTGGGTTCATCATAAATGGCAGAAGGCCTGGGTAGTTGCTTCATCGCTTTATCATAAACTTCCATAAAGAGAAGACGGGCTGTTTCAGATCGAAAATGTCCTATTTGCATTTGGGATAATTTAATTTATACATTTTGTGTAATTAAAATGGGAGCTACTTTTCTCTTAAAAAACAATGAGTGAATAAATTTACCAGTATTTAATCAAGGGAGTGTATCGGATTGGGAATGATTTGACTCCAAAGGGGAATGATATTCTGAAAAATCATTAGACTATGATAAATATATTGAATTGATTATCAGTATGTATTGTCCGATTAAAAAAGTATATTTTTGTTAGCATGCCTCATACTCTTCATCGGTAACAGACTAAAAGGACCTGGTAACAAACAATAATATAATTTGTAGAAACAATGAAAAAAGCAATTTTAATAACCCTGACCATTGCGACATCATTTTGCTTTGGTTTCGCATTTAAGACAATAATTACCAAACCAGAGAAAACAACAAAAGTAACTGGGATTGGAGGCGTTTTTTTTAAATGTAAAGACCCTAAAAAAATGAAAGCGTGGTACCAAAAAAATCTTGGCTTAAACACAAACCCGTATGGTGCGGTTTTTAAGTGGTATGAAGGTGCCGACAGCACAAAGAAAGGACTTACGCAATGGACTCCGTTTGCCGAAACGACAAAATACTTTGAACCTTCAACAAAGGATTTTATGATAAATTACAGAGTCGGAAATTTGAAAGCACTTGTGGAGGAATTAAAAAATAATGAGGTGACAATTGTTGACACTATTGAAACCTATAGCTATGGTAAATTTGTACATATTCTTGATGCAGAAGGAAATAAAGTTGAATTATGGGAGCCCCAATGATTGAGTCGTTTCAATTATTATTTAAATTTATAACTCATGAAAGTTAAACGCATAGTAGCTAATATCGCTTCGTCAGAAATCGCCAAAGCAAAACTATTTTATATAGATCTATTAGGGATGGAGGTGTTAATGGATCAGGGGTGGATAACAACGTATGGCTCAGAGGAAAAGATGTCTGTACAAATTAGCTTTGCCAGTGAGGGTGGTTCAGGCACTCTGGTTCCGGATTTATCAATCGAAGTTGATGATGTGGATACTGCTTATAGATTAATGGAAGAGCATAATTTTAAAATTGAATATAAATTAGCTAATGAGCCATGGGGTGTACGTCGTTTTTATGTACGCGATCCATTTGGTAAACTGGTGAATATACTGGCTCATATTTGAGTAATCAGATTTGTCAATAAGATGATTTGATTAAAAACTCAAGCAGATCTTGCCAAAATGAGAACCTTGTTCCAGTGATAATAAAGCTTCCCTTGTTTCTTCAAATGAATATAACTTATCTATAACCGGGTGTAGTTGATTTGTTGTTATAGCTTTATTCATCCTGTCAAACATTTCTTTTGAGCCTGTTTCTATACCCTGCAATTTAATTTTGTTTTGACATGATTTTGCTGGTGTTAATATCGCCACTTAATCCGCCAATTAAACCAATTATAGATATTGTCCCATCCAGAGCGACAACTTCCATAGATTTATTGATATGATTTCCTCCAACCACTTCAATAACCTGGTCAACGCCTTTACCGTTAGTGATTTGCATCACGTCTTTTTCCCAGTTGGGTACTTGTTTATAATTAATCAGGTGATTTACACCTAATTGTTTTGCCAGTGCCAATTTCTCTTCGCTGCCAGAAAGCAGAATAACTTCTGCACCGGCCATTTGTGCAAACTGTATAGAGAATAATGAAACTCCTCCTGTACCTTGAATGAGTACTTTTGAACCAGCTTTAATGTCTCCTTTCTCGACTAAAGCATGCCAGGCTGTAAGTGCAGCACAAGGAAGTGTCGCTGCTTCTTCATTGGTTAAAAAATCGGGCACTCTGATCAATTCACTTTCGTGAAACACTACGTATTCCTGTAATAAACCATCTCTTAGCTTGCCTCCCAATGAATAGACCTTTTTATCAGCTGTCAGCTTACCTTCTATCCATTTAGGCAAAAAGAGTCCGGCTACCTTATCATTTTTGGTGACAGCAGTAACTTCACTACCTGTTTCTACAACTGTTCCTGCACCATCTGAAATTGGTATTCTTCCAACTGGTGGTTTCCAGTCAGCCACGCCTTTGATCACCAGAAGATCTCTGTAATTAAGGGATGTTGCCTGGATCTTAACTAGTACTTCGTGAGGTTGTAGTTTAGGACAATCTTTCTCAACAAGGGCGAGAGAGGTTATGCTGTATCCTTCAGTAATTTGATATGTTTTCATTTTTTTATATTTAATAACTGTATTTTTATAGCACAAAGATAAGGTAGAATAGTCCTGCACATCAACGCGTTGCCAATTGTGAGTTACTAATAAATAAATGAGTGTGAGTCAAAAAAAAAAAAACAAATTCAACAAACTCCATAAATGAATTTTATCTTGATGAAAGATGTCCCTTAAACAAGGTGTTGAAAATCATAGGAAAAAGATGGGTATCAGAAATACTGGTCCTGATTGGAAAGGATATCTCCCGATTTTCACAATTAAAAGATTGTTTAAATGGGATTTCAGATAATGTATTATCATCCGTACTCAACGAGCTTGTAAAATCGGAACTTGTGAAAAAGGAAATATTCCAGGAAGTTCCTTCAAAAGTAGAATATCATATTACTAAAAGTGGATCTGATTTAACTGCAGTGATGCATGAGCTTTGTAACTGGGGCAAAGCACATATTCCTTATGAGATCCGTATCCAGCCCGGAAAAAAGAGAGATTATTAAATTTTTATACTCTAATTTTAACAAGAAGAGCCGTCTCATATTTTATCTATGAGACGGCTCTTTCACCATATGAATCAAACGATCCTAGAAATTATAGCGGAGAGTAATCCCATAAGTTCTAGGATCACCAAGTACGCCGGCATATAAACCAGAGTTACCTGCTGCAGCTTGTATTGTTCGTAATAATTTTTATTAGCGATATTTCTGGCCCAGAAAAATACAGAGAACTTATCTGACTTAAATCCTAATCTGGCATTCAACAATGCATAACCTTCAACATTTAACACACGTGAAGGTGTTGGGTTTGAAGAATATTCTGAACGGTAACTCGCATCCGCGGCAATAAAATATCTGCCTGCTAAGGTAGTCAGCTTACCAGGATTACTGAATTCTGCACCACCGGAAACATTCCATTTAGATATACCTGGTAATCTGCCTCCTGAAGCATCTTTAAATGCTACCTGTGTAGCTAAACCATTCACAAGTTCCGTATGTCCGGTTTCTTCTAATGGTAGCGGTGCATTTGTGAATTTTACATATTTTCCGTCAAGATAAGCGAGAGCAGCATTTAAACTTAAGAATCTTCCTAACTGATAACTTCCATCAACTTCCAGACCTTTCACGTTAACTTTTTCTGCATTGGCAAGATAACCTCTGTTTACACCTAATTGTGTGATTGCACATTCGTTTGGTAATCCTTAATATCTGTAGTAAATGCACTGATATTTACTATCGCACCTTTAATTGGTTTGGTTTTAACACCTAATTCATAATGTTGAACATATTCTGGTTTGACTACAGCTACAGAGAGGTCTGCTTCTCCATTAGAAGTATTTGGCAAGCCACCAACATTGACGCCTACTGGTTTATAAGCAGTAGAGAAAGTTCCATAAGCGTTTAACCTTGGACCAGGGCGGTATGACAGCGTGATATTACCAGATAAATTATTGTTGTCTACATTGGTAGTGAAACGCTGATTATTATAAACTGCGGATTTAAGAGCAAGCAAATCAGCACTAGTAGTTTGCAGACCTCCATAAGTTGCCCTGTCATAATTAACATCTTTTTTATCATAAGTATATCTTAAACCAGGTAGAACATGGAAGTGATTTAGAAACTCCCAGTCAACCTGTGCAAATACAGCAGCACTTAATGATTTAATGGTCGAATTGGTTCTGATACCGTAGCCATCTAACAAGCCAGGTGTCGAGTATAATGCCTGAGCACCAGTATTACTTGTTTGCACAAATCTCCACTGATCTTTCCCTACTTCTTCGGTCTGGTCTAATCCTTTCAAATTCTGGCTAAGGGCAAATAGACCAACTACGCCACTTACTTTTTCAGATAGATTACCAGCGTATCTAAGTTCTTGCGAATACTGATCGTGGCGGGAGTTTCCCTGGGATTTGGTTAATGCTGACAATTCAGAGAAATCTCTATCGTTTGTAGGGTTCCAGTTCCAGAATCTCCAGGCAGTAGTTGAAGTAAGCGTTCCTGTTCCTATCTTATAATCTACATTAACGGATATACCACCAATTGACTGGTCATGCTTCCAGGGAGTATTGGTATTGATTGTTCTGGAAGCAGGATCTACTACAGGCTGCTGATATCCTAAATCAGAAACAATTTTAGCATACTGACGAAAAGCACTTCTTTCTGTGGTTGTAACACTGCAATAACAAGTGGATAACCAGCAGGGTGCTGGACACTTACATCGCCACTTAACAATATTTGTAATTTATCTGATGGGGTAAAATATAGCTGACCTTTGAAACCAAGGTTGTTTTGACCGCTATATCTGCGTTCTTCTTTAGTATTTAGAATTGTACCATCGCGTTGCGTTCCGGAAATAGATAATCTTGCTGAAAGGTTTTTTGCAACTGCTCCGGAAACCGATGTTTTTGCTTGCAAAAAGTTGTAGTTCCCAAAACTCAGTTCAACTTTTCCGCCTGGAGTTTGAGTTGGTTTAGCTGTAGTGATGTTAAATGCGCCGGCAGTAGTATTCTTGCCGAATAATGTTCCTTGCGGGCCACGAAGGATTTCTATTTGTTCAATATCAAGAAAATCAGTAGAGGTAGCAGCAGGACGAGCCTGATACACACCGTCTACATAAAATCCTACTCCAGGATCAATACCATCATTGGTTAAACCAAATGTTGAGCCCAGCCCTCTGATATTAAGTGTCGTATTTCTGGCATTCGAAGCATACAACTGTACAGAAGGCACCAGCTCTTTTAAACGGTTAACATTAAAAGCTCCTGCATTTTCTGCAGCTTGCCCGCCGATAACGGTAATTGCAATAGGCACGTCCTGCAGGACCTCTGAACGTCTTCTTGAAGTAACAACAATCTCATCTAATAGTTCGCTTTCAATCAGCACTAACTCGAAAGGTGTATCCTGAAGTTTTAAAACCTGAAAATCCTGAGACTTATAGCCAACTGAGCTGACCCGAAGATAAAATGGAAGCTCTTGTTTTGAATCGATACTGAACTTACCATCGACATCTGCAATTACAGAAATTTTAGTACCTCTGATCGATACTGTTGCATGTGGTATCGTAGTGCCGTTACTAGTTTTTATAACGCCTGTTATTGGGCTTTGGGCAAAAACATAATTTGCCATGAGTATAAATGAAAAGATAATAAGTAACTGTTTCTTCATCATATTAGGTTTAAATGGTTCGTTGATTATACGCTGGCCAGATAGCTGGCATTATGCGTTAGTTTGATGATTGTTGGAAAGGGGATAGGTCGCAAAGCAAAGCCATGCGAATGTTTTCGCATCTGGTTAAATTCAAAATATGCTATGGGATTTGCAGACATTTTAGTCTTGCTCAGTGATCACTGAACAGAATCAACAACAACAGTGACTGTCTAATAGAAAGAGAGTTCCTTCTTTAGCTCTGTTTTTTTTCATTTTTATAAAATGCAAGTCTGTTCTCATTAGATTCTATTGTTGTTTTTGTAATACAAATATAGTATTCTTTTTTACTAAACACATAAAATCTATGGATTTTGTAGTTATTATTTGAAAAGGGAGTAAAAGTACCCTGAGAGGGGTTGTAGTGTCAATTTCGGTGAACGTACTTATTTAGTATATATACTGTAACTGGTTTTAGTCTTACATCATAGTATATCGGATGGAAACCATCTGAGGTGTAAAATTCTATCTCGCCATCTATTTTTTGTATACCAGACTTTACCCACAGCGTTGTGCGTAAGTGTATCAGGCTGGGTGATTTTTTCTAAATGAGCAGCTTTTACTGTATCCAAAGCGATTACCGAGGCATTATCTATTTTTTTGTTGCAGGAAACACGTTTATAATGATCACCTGTCCAGTACATACATTCTTGTGGTGGAATACTGATAAAGAAATAGGTTCCGCTGCTTGCTGCTGCTATGATCATAATAGAGGTAATAGCTTTTTTGATATTTGACCCCGATACTGTCCTTTTTACTTTTTCAAATTTTCCAAAAGCAGTCTGGATTTCCGGGGTTATAGCCTCAGTTTCTTTGATCACTTCATTTCCTATAGTTGAGATATCGGCTACAGCCACCTCAACTTCTTCGCCCGCAATCTCATCATTTGATGTAATTGGTGAATCCCACTTATCCTGATTTTCAGTTTTCAGAGGATTATCGATAATTTCCTGAGCAATTTCTGCTTTTATTTCCTCTTTATAATTAACTCCGTACTGATAAGGTCTTGGTTCAAAGTCTATCAGCCAGGCAAGAAGTTCAATGTTTTTTTCTTCAGTAACATTTGTCTTTCCATTCAGGAAGTTTAATAATGGTCTAAACTTATCAATCTCAAATTTACTAATGCCATGGCCATAATCGGTTAGCTTATCTTTTGGGCCGAAAAACAGCCTGAATATCTTTTCATCTTTCGGTAGACATCTTTCCCCAAAAACACTTAGACATTCATCTTTCAATTTCCCTGGAGTTGGGCGCAATAAATTAATAGAAATGGCGCTCGCTTCCTTCTTTTTCTGATAGGCAAGAATTACTTTCTCTTTATAATCATCAAACATTTTCCAAAATTATTGAATAAAAATAAACGGAATTTACGGAATCCCATAAGCATTTTCGGAATTCCGACAGAATCATCGGAATCATCGGAATGATTTGATAATTAAGGTTTTATGCTCCTATATATTTGTCTCGGAAATCAGTTAAAGGCTTTGATCAGCTATCAAAGTAAATGTACAAAACAGATTTCGTAATGAGATGAAAAAGCGGGAGTTAGTATCCGGTTTGGGAAGCAGCTATTAGCTCCCGCAATTAATTCTCACACTTCCCAAAAATTTAAGAAGCGCTTCTTATTTCAGTTGTAGCTCTCCCTGTGATCGGTTTCCCAGGGAACTACAGAGTATTTCATTTTTAAATTTTTAAAATCATGTTAGAATTAATATTTGCCTTTTTAATGGGACTGGCATGCCCTGGACATACTACTGCAACTACTCAATGTCATAACGATAATACGACCATATCAATTCAAGGCGAATTGCCTCCTACTGATACAGGGGGCGAAGGTGGACACTACCCGCCCAAGAATCCATAACTCATAAATAAAGGCGGTTTTTACTGCCTTTATTTATTTATATTTGAGAAAAACCTCTCAAGTTTGAAAAAAAAAACACTCATTTTTTTAGTCTTTATTTTTCAGCATTTATGCTTGTAATAAAAAGCATAGTCCAGAAATTTTAATTAAAAATATCCACTTTGATAAAGCTGAATCATTTGTAGGTAAAAACAATGATTCAGCTTTTTATTATTTTAATAAGATCGTCACAAATTCTAAGGATAGCTTAAACATAGCCATGTCTTATAACTACATGGGCAGAATGCAGGCTGATGTCGGTGATTATTATGGAGGCCAGGAAAGTCTAATGCTGTCTTTGACGTTTTTAAATGATAAAGAAGAGAAAAATTTCGGCTGTTTATCCTCTGATTATAACGAACTGGGATTAAACCTTCTGCATTTCAAAGATTACGATCTTGCCATAACATATTACGATAAAGCTGCAAAATACTCAAATAATAAAGCTTTTAATCTGATCTCCTTAAGTAATATAGCACTGGCTTATGAGAAAGCCAAAAAATACCCACAGGCCATTAAAATTTATAATGAGGTTATCTCCAACAAAGATCTGAGTCAAAAAGAATATGCGAATTCTATCTATCTAACCTGACCAAAACAAAATGGCTTCAAAATCCTGACTACAAAGCTGCTCCTTACTTTTTAAAAGCACTTCATATCCGGGAAAGAGAAAATAATCTTTGGGGAAGAAATGCCAGCTATTCTCATCTTGCAGATTATTATACACAGATACAACCGGATTCAGCTTTGATTTTTGCTCATAAAAGGTATCAGGTATCAAAGGAAATAAAAAGCCCCGGTGACCGGATTGAAGCACTTAAAAAACTGATAGAACTTAGTCCGCCTGAAGAAACTAAAAGATATTTTGAAACATATCAGAAATTGACTGATAGTTTACAAGAGTCACGTGATGCTGCCAAGAATCAATTTGCACTGATCCGGTACGAAGCTGAGAAAAACAAATCGGATAATCTCAAACTTCAGAAAGAAAATATGGATAAAAAATACCAGATCATCAAACAGAGAGTATTGCTTTTTAGTACACTGCTATTGTTTCTTGCTGGATCTGTGATAGTGTTATCTGGTATAAAAAGAGAAAACAGAGACTCGAACTGGAAGCTCAGACTACCATTCGTGAAAATCAGTTAAAGACATCAAAGAAAGTGCACGATGTTGTCGCGAATGGATTATACCGGGTAATGACTGAGATCGAAAATCAGGATAGTTTAGACCGGGATTCTATATTGGATAAATTAGAAAATATGTACGAAAAATCCCGTGATATATCCTACGAAGAACTGCAATTTACAGATCAGAATTTTCATGTGAAAATATCTGATTTATTGAGGTCCTTTGCTACTGAAACCACCAGGATAGTACTGGTAGGAAACACAGCCGGCTTATGGGAAAAAGTGAGTACACAGGCGAAACTTGAGATTGAGCATGTTCTTCAGGAGCTCATGGTCAACATGACAAAACATAGCAGTGCAAGTAATGTTGCTGTTAAATTTGTGCAAACGAACAATTGTATAAACATTTATTATACTGATAACGGGATTGGTATCTCAAAAGAAGGGCAATTTAATAATGGACTCACGAATACGGGAAACCGTATAAAAAGCATCCATGGAGAAATTATCTTTGAGACAAAAGCCGAAAAAGGATTGAAAGTCCAAATCTCTTTCCCTGTTTCTTAAATTGATAAATGATGTTCAAAAAAGTATTAATTGCCGAAGACCACGAAAGCTCCAATATTTCAGTACAAAAAACATTGAAAGACCTGGGGATATTGGATGCCCATTATGTATTTTATTGTGATGACGCTTTAAGCCGGATACAGAAGGCGCTCAAAAATGATGAGCCCTATGATTTACTGCTTACTGATCTTTCTTTTGAAGAAGATCACAACAAGCAAAAAATAGCAGGAGGAATGGAGCTGATAAAAGCTGCGAGAAATTTGCAGCCTGATCTGAAGGTTCTTGTTTTCTCCGCAGAAAATAAACCAGCTGTTATTGATACGCTTTTCAAAGAGATGACCATCAATGCCTATGTGCGCAAAGCACGTAATGATGCAAAAAGACCTTAAGTTAGCCATAGATACTATTTACAAAGGTAATAAGTATATTTCTGTCGATTTAAAACAGACCATAAAAGAGAAAAATTCTTACGAATTAACAGATTACGATATCACAATTATTTCCTTGCTTTCCAAAGGAGTGATACAAAAGGAAATTCCCACCCATTTACAGCAAAACAATATCAAGCCTTCTGGTTTGAGTAGTGTTGAAAAACGTTTTAATCTGATCAAAGAGGTATTGGGTTTTTCCAACAATGAACAATTGATTGCTTATTGTAAGGATATGGGTATCATTTAATAAATATCACAGCTTTACGGTTTCACGTAAGAAAGCTATCTGTGTCAATAATACTTTTGAGATCTAAACAATCAAAAAATTATAGACATGAAAAAGAGATATTATGTAAATGAAAATGCGCAGAGCAATGGGGATCATGAAGTTCATCATGAATCTTGTGTGTATCTGCCAATCTTGCAAAACCGAAAATACTTAGGTGATTTTTTTTTTTGTACAGAAGCTGTTGTTGTAGCCAGAAGGTCTTATCCTACTGCTGATGGCTGTAAAACATGTTCAGAAAGCTGTCATACACGATAACGAAAGAATAAATACCAGAATTATTAAGCAAAATCTCATCACGAAAATAGGGGGGAATCCAGGTGGATCGTCATTGTTATAAATGGAGTAACCCCTTTTTCGATAAATCACTGTGCATCAGACAGTTTATTAGGGTGCTGTTGTCTTAACTTGCTGTAAGTCAACTTATAAAAACATAAAATTTTCTTATAAATACTTTATCAGCTTACGGTTTCCCGTAAGGAAAGTGCTCCAGACCTGTATACTTTTGAAGAGTTGAACAATTAAATAATACTCACAAAAAATAAGGAAACATGGAATACAAAGTAGTACCGTTTACAGCAACACTAAACGAAAGAAAAGAAACGATAGGTGCCGTTGCCCAACAAATGGAAATCATAATCGCGCAGGCCAATAATCAAGGTTGGACATACATCAGATTAGAAAGCGTGTCGACCTATGTTAAACCAAGTTATGGATGTTTTGGTTTTGGTGCACACGCTGGTTATATGTCATGGTATCAAATGATTGTTTTCAGCAGAGGGTAATCATGAAAACCCTCCTTATTCTACTGATCAAATTTTACTGGGCCATCATTCCTGAAAATAAAAGACGCAAATGCATATTCAGGACAAGCTGTTCTCAATATGTGTATCAGACCGCAAAAAAAGAAGGGTTTTACAAAGGGTTAATGGCGTTCAGATATCGGTTCTTAACCTGTAGGGGTGGCTATCATATTTTTGAAAACCCAATTGATGGGTATAAAATAATGGTATTGCCAAACGGACAAGTAATCACAGAGGCTGAAATTTCAGAGAGGCTCACTAAATAAGGTTAAAGACTTCTAATCCTGTTAAAACTTAAATAAAAACATATGAAGATAATTTTACTATCAGCATTTCTTTTTTTTAGCAGTTTCATCTGCACAGATTCAAAGACGGTATATATCTGTGATAGCAGTACCGCAACAAGATATCATTACACTACAAATTGCAGGGGTTTAAGTAATTGCCAGCATAAAATTCTAAAAACTACACTGGAAATAGCCAAAAGCAAAGGAAGAACCTTATGTGGCTGGGAACATTGATGATCAGCTGATAACATTCTTTATAAAAATTAATTATTAAACAAAACTACAAATGGATTTCAAAGATCAGATTGCACAGTTAGCATCTCGTGTTGAGAAGATGTTACCTCAAATACAAACAGAAGAAGCTACTAAAAATGCGTTGGTTATGCCATTTATTCAGATTATGGGATATGATGTTTTTAATCCGTTTGAGGTAAACCCTGAATACATTGCTGATTTGGGCATTAAAAAAGGAGAAAAGGTGGATTACGCAATTATGAAAGATGGCGACCCAACTATACTCATCGAATGCAAACATCATCTGGAAAATTTAGATCCTCATAATTCCCAGTTGTTCAGGTATTTTCATACCACTAAAGCTAAGTTTGGTTTACTGACCAATGGTTTAGTATATCGCTTTTATACAGATCTGGTTGAAAAAAACAAGATGGATAGTACCCCATTTTTCGAATTCAAATTAACCGAAATTAAGGATGCGGAAATTGCAGAATTGAAAAAATTCCATAAGTCATATTTTGATGTAGAGAACATTACCAATACTGCAAGTGAACTAAAATATCTGAATGAACTGAAAAGTCTCCTTCATAAAGAGATTGCTGATCCTTCGGATGGTTTCGTCACTTTCTTTACCAAACAGGTATATCCAAAAGTGATCACAGCTAAGGTTAAAGAACAATTTGCACCTATTATCAAACGCTCATTTAACCAGTTAATCAGCGATGCAATCAGTGAGCGGTTGAAATCTGCGCTGAACCAGGAAAAAGATAAAGACGCTGCGGAGACTATTAAAACCGACGAAAACATCCCTGCCGTTCCAGAGTCTGGAATTATCATACAGAAGAGGAGATTGAAGGGTTTTTCGTCGTTAAATCTATGCTCAGGGAAACTATCGATTCTAAAAGGATTACTTACAGAGACGCACTTTCCTATTTTGCTATTCTACTGGATAATAATAACCGTAAGACAGTATGCAGGTTATATCTCAACACAAAGAAATATCTGGCTATACTGGACGAGAATAAGAAAGAAATCAAACACGAATTACAATCTCTTGATGACCTGTATAAATACGCAGGTATTTTGAATGAGGTTGTTGCACGATTAGATGGTGTTAAAGCCGCTGATCCAGGCCTCTCAGTAATTAAATAATATTATTAAAACTATAAATTATGAAAATAGGTAAGACCCTGGGATTTATCAGGAATACTGGTGTATTTGTATTGTTCACAGTTGTGGCCGCTGGCGTTGGTTGTAAACATGCTGAAGATCCTTTCGCGAAATTTAATCCTTATGATCAGGAACTAGGCAAACGTATTGAAGAAGCATCATCATCATACCGTTGTTGCTCCAAATAATGCCAACTCAAAAAGTGGTAATCCTGCTTTGTATATTGATTTTTCTTCAGGTATCAATAAAGCATTTGCTGATCCGCATATTAAAGAAATGATGACTAACTGTTTCAATACAGTATTATCTCAAAAATTTGATGTTTACAAACTGGGCTCAAATAAAATAATTCCTTTAACTATTGCCAATACAACTGAATTAGGTCAGCAGGTAAGTAACCCCGCCCAGTACGCCGATATTTGGGCCCCGATCCAGTCTGCTGTTGAAAAAATTGTAAATGATAATAATGATGCGTTATTGATTACTGATTTTGAAGAATGGCAAAAAAACATTGAAGTGACTAATACAGCTTTTCTGAAAATTCCCTTCTCTAAATGGCTTGCGAAGGGAAATACAATTCATTTCTTTATTGCAGATTATAAAGAAGGTAAAGTGGCGAAACATCTTTATTTCACCGTTTTCAATGCTGGAAACCCAAATGAATCAAGTATGAATTTCCAAACTTGAATTCAAACTGGGACAATTAACAACTAGATTTGATTTATCCGATAAATCTTATAAACTACGCACAGCTTACCAGGGCGAGCAAACTGGTGGTGTGTTTTATGATCCAAATGGTAAATCTGACGTTGCTAAAAATATACTGGATTTAAAGACTAATTACATCAATGGCCTTAAAAATGGGAATCATTTTGAATTCTATCCTTTAGGCGTAGATTGGAAAACAATAGCTGAGCTGCACACAACCTATGCAAGCCAGAAACAGTTCAATGATTTTTTCAGGAAGCTATATATCGACCTGAGCAATGACGACAGTTATAGCTTCGGTGATTTTGATGTAAAAGTTTCAGATATCACAACTGATTTTGAAAACTTTTCCAGAGCTGATGAAGCTAAAAAGCATCAGCCAAAATTAGCTAAAGGCAGCAATGGCGAGGTCAAATTCGCAGATAATCAAACTGATGCTATTGCTTTAATATGCTATGGTACTGAGGGAAATTAAAGGAGCAGTGGAGTTATAAACCAGAACCTGCAATCCCTCTAAATGACGTTTTCACGTTAAATCAGTCTCTCTTTAAAAATACCAGTACCTCAGATCATAAGAACGCGGAATTTGGAGTGTCGTTCGCTCCTGAATTCAAGCTTAAAAACATTCAAAATCCAGATGGAATAGTTAAGGTTGATATCGTATTAAATACGGCTACGCCTAATCTTGTGAACCCAAAACTATTAAAGTTCCAATGGGTAAATGCACATCAGGTACCTAATATAGCTTTATACGAGTCTATAAAAAACACTTTACAAGAGCTTAAACCAGCTCATCAGGTAGTCTATTCTTACTATATCAAAACTCAACAATAATTAACCTTAATCATTATAAGATGGAATCTACATCAGCATACATTATCTCAATCGTTACCGCCTTAATCTTCCTGCTCTTAGCAGCTATCATTGCAAATGCCATCAAATTTGAGGGAGGGAGTAACCCTAAAGATCCGCAATCACGCAAAACCTGGTTTTGGATATTAGCTATCTTAAACCCGGCAGTTGCGTACTTATCAGGCTATTTTGTATTCAAGCCAGATGCAAACATGATGGTCGTAAACAATTATGTAAATGCCTTAAGTATAGGGACAGCAATTGGATTTGTCCTGTACATCCTTTTAGGCTTCATACTCAGTAAAGTATTTGCCAATGGCAAAATTGGTCACTGGTTTTAATTCCCAAAATATATTTTAATGGATAAACTATTTGTAATCGCCATAGGCGGTACCGGAATGCGCTGTTTAGAATCTTTCACCCACCTGTGTGGTATTGGAATGTTTGATAACCAGGAAATAGAAGTATTAACCTTAGATACTGATCAGAATAATGGTAATAAGGGCAGGGTTGAAGAACTCATCAACTTGTACAATCGGGTCAAAACATCCGGGACAACTTTGGGTGGGACAGCTAATGCAAATACGTTCTTTTCCGCAAAGTTGAATTTACCACCGGTTCTGGACAAATTACTCCAGTCCCGGAAGAGAGAACTATAAAAATATTACCAAAATTACAACGGGCACGTCAGAGCAGCAGAGTGCTAATAAATTGATCTCTGACTTGTTTCTGGATACGAAGTCTGTACAGGAATTTGCTTTAGAACATGGTTATCGTGCACAAACGCATTTAGGCTCTATGCTGATTTATCATGGAATTGTTGAAGCGGCAAGGAATATCCTGAAAGGCTCTTCGGTACAATCTCAGGAGCGGGAACTGGATTCTTTTATGACTAAACTTGAAAATGCAGGAGCCTCTGCCAGGGTTTTTATCTTCGGTTCTGTATTTGGCGGTACCGGAGCGTCGTCCATTCCAGTGATTCCTCAGGCCTTACAGGATTTTGTAAAGATCCGTTCCAATGGAAATGCGAGTATTGACTTCTCTAAAGCAAGGTTTGGTTCTACCTTACTAACAGAATATTTTACGTTTAACAAGCCAGATGCTCAGCAGAAATCAAGCAAGCAAAGCGAATAGCGTTATTGCTGATTCATCTTTCTTCCCATTAAATAGCCAGGCAGCTTTACAGTTTTATCAGAGTGACCCGACTGTGCAGAAATGCTATAAGTTATTATATCATATTGGCTGGCCAATAGAAAGTAAAAAAATAGATGGAAATAACGTCTCCAATCAAACTATAACCGGTGGGAGCGAGCAAAAGAACCCATGTCATATTACAGAACTTCTATGTGCCTGTGCAGCTTATGACTTTTTTACCCGCAAAACTGGTTTTGATAGTGCAAAGGCAGATTATCTATATAAAGCAGTTGAGTTTAAAGATAATTCATTCAATTTTTCCTTCGACGATTTCGTTGGTAATGAAAATAAAAGCGGTGAAATTTTCGTCAATAAATTAGGTGCATTTTTTTCTCTGGCGCACATCTCTTTAACTAAAAACGGTGCTGCTTTTGATGATTCCGGGATTAAAGGGTTTATCAAACAATGTGAGAATCAGAAACTGCTTCAGTACAGTACCATTACAGATGCAGAATGTAAAGATATCAACGAATATTTCAAGCAGTTTGCCTACACCTTTAAGGATGCAAAGTTTATACCTGGCTGGCTGTATCAGGTTAGAAATTCTATTGCTCCTGGCAGATTCCTGTTTGATAGCAAGGCCTTTCCGGATAATCAGGCAGAACTCAAAAAATTAGACGTTGGAACAATCTTCCTCGACGAGAAGCACCATTGGGCAAAAGGAGGGATCTTAAGTAACAGATACAACACATTTGTTGAAAAGCTAATCAATACCGGTCCAAAAGATGAGCAAAAAGTAAACACGACTAAAGAGAAATTCCTCGCTCATATTTTCAATGCAATTACAATTTCACAAAACTTCGATATAAACTAAAGGAACATGTCAGATAAAAGAATAAAAGCACTGGCGATAAAAGTTCATGCTAAAACTGAACCAAATGGTGTTGAATTTGCCTGGGAAAAAATCCCAGAAATTAGAGGTTTTACCAAGAACATTTTAATCCCTGAAATTGCTGTTGACAAAGAAGGGAATTCATCTGTTAACATCGGAACCATTGTTTCGGGGATACCATCAGTATTTGCAAGGGCTAACCTGTTCAAAAGTGCTCTGGATAATATTCAGGATAAGGAAGCAGCTGCCGCAGGATTAATGCTGTTTTACAAATCACTGATTAGTGAATGGAAAGGTTTTATCGGCTGTATCGCATTAAATTATAAAGATATAGAGGTCAATAGAATTCATTTGGCGTATTCTGATGGGCGGCAACTGATCAATACAGCAAATATTTATGAGCCTGTAGGTGCATTCGGAAATATGCTGTTTGAACGGCAGCCTCTGTGGTGTGATCAGTCATTAGCTAATAATGCAGATAAAATACCATTTATAGACGTGATCTCGTTTAAAGGCAGTGTCGTTGGCGGAACTTCACCGGACAGCTTTTTATTTACCTCTGTAGCTTACCAGCTTAAAGACAAATTGCCATTGTCAATGTACAGAACGGGAAGTTTATAGACCCATTACAATCGGAATTAAATCCTCAGGAACTGTTTACGTTGTATGGTTACGCTAAACATATTCTTAAAAATATTGAAAAATTCAGGTTGAACTATGCCAGTCTGGAAGAGCTGATCAGACCAGAATACGGTAATATGTCAGGCTGTCTTCAGGCATGGATAGATGAAATGGTTATCTATCAACAAAAGAAGGGCTATCCAAAACTAGATCAGCAGGCACCACCAGAAGTTGGCTCGCTGTTTAATTATCCTTTTAATATCTTATTTAATTACTCTACAGAACTATTTGGCTCTGAAGGTATTATATATAACGAATCAAAGGAAGGAAGAATAGTATTTGACCCCAAAGATTTACTGCTGTCTGATACCACGGAGATTGCTCAGATCGATTTTGGCAGAGAAGGAATGGAAACCAGGAACTACCTGAAATCTAAACCAATTCTTTTATTAGCTGCTGAAACTAAAGGTGAACCAAACAATTATGCTTATTTCACTTTACCATTAACGCCATTGGCGTTAAATGTTTTTGGTGCTACATTAGATGCATTAATGGGCATATCAGAAGCCTCAAATGTGAAGTCCAGGATCACCGCAATTTATGACCCTAATGATAAAGACGGTGAACGTTTAACGGTCAATCTGAAATTATACACAGAAACCGGCAATGAAATTATTAAGGAGGTAATTTATAAAGTAACTGCGGCATCGATAGAAGGAAAGGACATCTTAATGTGGCCTAACTTTATTTCCAAACAATGGAACCGATATTTCCTTTACTCCGAAATCCCACATAATGATGCGAAATTTCAGGCGACACCATTTATTGGTAATGTCGATGATGATTTCTTTAGAATAGTACTTGATGAAAAGGGAGTACCACTTTACCTGGCCAGCAATGGCAGGGCGGCTATTATTCCTGAGAAATACGGCAACATTAAAGCGCAGCTACATATCACGTCAAATAATCTGTTGCCGATAATAAATACAAGTATGAAATTTATGAAAGTAATAAGCCTTTCAAAGGTGTAAAATTTGCGCATGCCGGGATTGATTGTGGATTTGGGATTATCCGTTACGATGGATCAGGAAACACGCAATCTTTGCCAGTTAATATGCTGAATTCTCCAAGATCATTATCTCCTGCATTTTTAGGTGTTGATTTTGGAAGTACAAACTCTTCTATTGCTTATTTCTCTGACCATAAAAATGAAGTGTGCGAAAGCCTGAAGCTGACTAACAAAAGAGTTTCCCTGTTATCCACTGATACTAAGAACAATGATGAACGCCCAGCTGTAGAAGATGAGATCTTCTTTTTCCAGAACGACGAAATCCTCACTAACTCCATTAAATCAGTTTTAACCATTCATGATTCCAGAAGGATTGTAAACGAGGGTAATATCCTGAACGATTCATTGATGGCACAAGCAGTTAAAGGTGGATTTCCCTGCTTTGAGAAAAACCTGCCGATTGAAAATGCAGAAGATAACAGGTATATTCTAAGTTACAACAGAGTAGGGAGAGCAGAGTTGGTTTACAACATGAAATGGTCTACCCAGCCAATTGATAAGAGTTATAAGACTGCCTATTTAAGCTCTTTGTTATTGCATGTATATGCCCAGTTATTCATTGAAGGGCATGAACCTCATACTTTGAAATGGTCTTATCCATCTTCAATGGGTAAAGAATTATTGAGTGAATACAGAGGAATATGGGATTCTCTTAAAGAGATCTCACCAATTGTAGGCAATGTTAAACTAAAAACTTATCCACCTTCAGATCTCTCAGATATTGGTGATACTACGGGTGGTAATACCTGGGGAATACCAGCTGCCGATTCAGGTTGGAGCAGTAATGTTGCTGAGCCACCGGTGTTAGCTTCAGGTGGTTGGGGAGCCGCAGAAACCAGTAGTAATGGGTGGGGAAACGAGCTTAAAGTTCCGGCAGTAGCAGGTGGCTGGGGTAATGAACCTATTGTGAAATCTGCTGGTCCGGTAAATATTGCAACGGAAACAGGGCCGGTAAGATTTGATTTCAAGAAATTAAGTAACGAAGAATCACTTTCAGAGGCTTGTGCAGTAGCGAATTATTTGGTGAGGCCAAATGGAGGTTATTCCATTAATCCAGGCGAACTGGTTCTTTGCTTTGACATTGGTGGTAGTACAACTGATATTACTGCATTATGCCAGATGGATGGTGGAAAAGCAATGATTAAACAAAATTCCATCCGTTTTGCAGCAGAGAGAGTAGCACAGGCAACTAAGTTCTCTCCAAATTTCAAAAACGTTTTGTTAAGGATGTGTGAAAGGAAAAATATCTCCATCCAGGGATTAAATAATGGGGTCAATAAATTTTCTGAAAACACAGCTCCTTATTATTTTGAACAGGTTGTCGATCGGCTTGAAGCCTCAGATTTTGAGACTTTTTATCTTTTAATAGCCGCAGAATGTAAGGAAATGATGAGCATTAATCTTTTCTTTATGTTACCGGGTTAATTATGTTCTATGCCGGTCAACTGGCTTATAAATTAAGAACTGAGATCGTAAAATCTGAAGATGCTCCGCCAGCTGTTAAAGCCATCCCACCTAGAATCAAGATTGCTTTTGCAGGCAAAGGAGCCCGGATTTTTGACTGGTTCACAGCAGTAAATCCAGCTGCTGCAGATGATTACTATACACAAATGTTTATCAGGGGTATGGGGGGAGAAGCTGTAGCCAGACAAACCATTACACCAATTACGACCAACCCTTTAAAAATAATTGATATCAACTCTCAGCGTGGAACCAACAATGCTGATGTTAAATATGAAGTATCCAAAGGTCTGGCTATTCCTACCAATATCACAAGTATACTTGTACCAACCAATAAACAGGCTATAGAGATTCTTGGGGAAGATAATTTCTGTGTAGTTACACCTGCTGGTGAATTCAAATACCTGGAATCTACTAATTCTATCACTCCGGAGATGTTAGAGCATATAGGAAATCACTTTATCTGTCTGCCTCCGGATGGCAAGCCACATTGTCCAAGATTTATGGACTTCGCAGATTTATTCTACAGAGTTTCATCCACCATGTTTGGGCTGAAAATGAATTCTGCGGATTTCCTGGCGGGTTTCCAGGACATGAATATCGAAAATTATATTAAAGGAGAACCTGGTTTTATCAAGGCTCAAAAGCGAAAACATGAGGATCAGAAAGAGTTTGACTATGTAGCTCCGATCATCATTTTAGAGGGAATGAAATTCTTTGAAAGACATCTGCTTAAAGGAATCCAAAAACAATAGGCTCCATGAAATTCTGTGTAATCGCAAAAATATCTAAACGTTCGGTCTCTTTCTGGTATCAGTCAGACGGTAATGCCTATGCACCATTAATTATAAAGGGATCAAATGAAATCCCCTTATACTTTTATGTGAATGGTAATGACTTCATTTTTGGAAGTGCTGCCAGAGAGCGGTTTAACAGACATGACCCTAATGCTTACGGGAACTATTTTGAAATTATAAAAGATCCGGTTAAGCATTTTGTGATTTACGGCAACAAAAAGCCGGTTAAACAGCTGTTTTATTATGGAATTGAGCAATGTCTGTCTTGTTTTCTGAATACAGTTTTATATAAAGGCGACTCCATAGAATCTTACAGACAACAGTTTCCACTTCGTTTTCTATTTGACACAGATATAGAAGACAATGAGAAATCGTTGATTGAACAGCTGTTCCAGGAAGCTGGTTACTTTAATTTAGACCGCGTTTATTTCGAAAGGACATTGTTTGCGGTATTAGCTCAAAAAGGGGTTTTATCAAAGGAAAAAGCCATTCTATTACTCAGTGGCATTGATGATGTGCTGTATTTAAGACTTTATAAAAATATATATGCTGAAGCAATTGGTTCTTACAGACTGGAAGGACAGGGAGCTGATCCCAGGGTGAAGATTCTAGCAGATATGATTGTTGAGTATATCATTATTCAACAGCCTTATTTATCCATTGATAAGGATTCCGAGACCGCTTTCTTACTTCCATTCTGTGCAAGTCTGTTAGAGAATATAAGTCCTGTTATCAAGGGGGATGCTGAACTGTCAGATGGGAATAAGTATTGGTTTAAGGTCAATGAAAGAGGTTTGAATGACAGGCTTCAGTATTATTCAAATGATAGTATGATCTATACTGTAATTGATGATCTGCTGAAGTCGGGAGGTTTGATTATCGAAGACGTAGTTATTTTATTGGGGACAGAGGAAATCAGTACATCTTATTTCTCGAGTAAACTGCTTAAGAAATATCATCATGTCAAAGAGGTTAAGGCTGTTGATATCAGAGATACTATGAAATCTATTTTTTCGGAGATAGCAGACTTAAATTATAAGTTGAAATCAAAGATACCTGATCAACCACCTGTAGTGACCAAACCAGTAATTCCAACACCGATAACACCCAAGCGGTCACCTCCATTACCACCAAAAATAGTGGCGAACATTTCGCCGCCTCAGATTAATATTCCAAGGTTACCTGAAGTAAAACCTGTCATCAAAGCAAAAGTTAACCCAGTAAAACCTCCGCCGCTTCCACCTAAAAAAGGTTCGTAGGAGAGAGATTAAACAATTAAATAAATATTAAAATGGCTATACAACTAGAAAAGAAAAAACCAATCTCGATTATCAAAGAAAAGCCCGGGCTCAATAATATTGTAGCGGGTTTAGGTTGGGATCCTGCCAATGTAAACGGACACTCAGTAGATCTGGATCTATCCTTATTTATGTTGGGGGCAAATGGCAAACTGGTAGCAGATGAATACTTTATCTTCTATAACAATGCGACAAGTCCTGATGGTTCTACCAATTACCCGGGAGACAGCAGAGGTGGCGAAGGCGATGGAGATGATGAGGTCATCAATATTGATCTGTCTAAAATAGATGCAAGAGTCGAGTTCTTATATTTTGCGGTCACGATTGATCAATGCGAAGACAGGGGGGATAACTTCGGTCATGTGCAGAATTCTTATATCAATATCAGAAATGCTGCCGACAATTCCATTTTGTGCCAGTATGAACTAAAAGAGAGTTTCACAAACGAAGATTCTATCATCATTGCAAGTATTTCAAGAAATGACGGGGCATGGAACGTAGAGGCTCTCGGACAAGCATTTTCGGGAGGTTTAAGTACACTAATAGACTTATATCAATAAATCACATGATGAGCAGTTTTAATTTAAGTAAGGGAGATAGATTCTCTCTTTCCAAGGCAGCGCCTGGACTAACAATAGTAAAGATAGGAATGGGATGGGCTCCTAATGAGGAAGCTAACGGGCCTGAATTTGATCTTGATGTATCTGCATTTTCAATAGGCAGTGACTTTAAAATCCCCTCTGATTCTTATTTCACCTTCTATGGTCAAATCCGTATGGGGAATAAAATTGAGGATAAGCTAGAAAAAGGGTTGTTCAGACCTCTTACTGTGGATGGGGCAATTATTGGGCAATTGATGATCCGGATGGCTCCAGAAGTGACGGTGAAGATGATGAAGATATGTTTATTGACCTGACAAAAGTTAGTCATCAGGTGGAGCAGATCATCATTTGCTGTACGATTTGTAAATATCCTCATGATAACAAAAAAGACCGCAGAACATTAAATCTGAACTTTGGGCAAGTGAATGATTGCTATATCCGTATAGTGGATGAAAGTAGCGGTAATGAGATTATTCGCTATGATTTGAAAGATAAGTACACTAATGAAGATGCTGTAGAATTTGGAAGACTGTTCAGGGTAGATGATTCCTGGGAATTCGAAGCTATGGGTAGAGCACATACCGGCAGCCTGCAAACATTAGTAGATATGTACAGCTAAATAAATAGAAATTATGGCATTTGATTTAAATAAAAATGATGGATCTGCTCAGGATTCATCAAAAAAGACTCCTTCTTCCTCTAAATTTAACCTTTCAAAAGAAGAGACAGAACAAGTTGTAGTTACAGAAAGCCCTTCAAAGACTAAAACATGGATCATAGGATTGATTGGGGTTTTAATAGTTGGCGGTGGAATCTGGTATTATTCGTCTAAAACAAAGGTGACAGGCGGTGTTGCCAGTGCATCAACTCCAATTATTCCTTCAGATCCAGCCGTTGCTGTTATACCACTATCGAAGGTAAAAACAGAGTCTGCTGTCGCAGATACAACTGCTCATCTGGTAACCAGCCGGTCTGTTCAGGTTGCTGAGCACGCGTCTGCTGTTGATGCAGCAATTTTAAACCATAAAATCCCTGCTACTTTCGGTCTTGGATCTTCGTCGTTCATCACTGTAGATCAATCATTGATTAACCGCATAATCTCTTATCTGGCGAAAAATCCGGATGCATCCATCAATGTAGATGGATATGCGAGCAGTGATGGTTCTTTAGAAATTAACCAAACTATATCACAGGTAAGAGCAGAAACATTCAAGAAATACCTGGTTTCAAAAAACATTGCCGAAAGCAGGATAATCGCATCAGGGAAAGGGATTGAAAATCCAATTGCTTCAAACCATAGCAATGCCGGCAGAAAAAAGAATAGGAGAGTTGAGATTACGCTTCCATAAATATTAATCAATAAAAATATCCCTCGTGGCTAAAAGAAGAACTAAACAGACAGGTATCAAACAGATTTTAATTTCATTAGGAATCCTATTTAGTGCAATTCTTTTTATTATAAAAGTTATTACAGGTAGCATAGGCTGGTTAGAAGTCTTTGCACCTGTGATTATTGCATTTCTCCTCATTTTTCTCTTGTCCGCATTAAAAGCTGCCCTTAGAAAAGTATAGGTTATCATCAATTCAACATTCAATACTAACTAATCATATAATGGATTTATTGCACACTATTTTAGGAGATGATATACAGGCTGGCCTGCTGATTATCTTAAATTTAATTGTTATAGAAAGCTTGCTTTCAGTAGATAACGCAGCCGTTCTGGCTACGATGGTCATGGATCTTCCGACGAAGCACCAGAGGGACAAAGCTTTGAAGTATGGTATCATTGGCGCATATGTGTTTCGTGGTATCTGTTTACTTCTTGCTGCCTGGCTGGTCACCATCTGGTGGTTAAAACCTTTAGGCGGATTATATCTTTTATACCTGGCTTTTGATTACTTCAGGAAAAAGAATGCGAAGAAAGATGAAGGAGATGAAGAGCTTGATAAAAGCAAAAGCTGGATATATAAATCTACGGTGGGTTTAATTGGGACTTTTTGGGCAACTGTGGCTCTGGTAGAGGTGATGGACTTAGCTTTTTCAATAGATAATGTTTTCGCAGCAGTAGCATTTACTGATCATATCTGGCTTATTTATATTGGTGTTTTCATTGGGATTCTGGCTATGCGTTTTGTTGCACAGGCATTTGTCAGGCTGATGGAGAAGTTTACTTTTCTGGAGACTGTTGCATTTATTGTAATAGCAGTGCTTGGGATTAAGCTGACTTCTTCTTTATTTACTCATTTCATCCTGAATCGCCAGTTTCTCATATCATAGAGGGGGAGAAGACGGACTTGTTTGTATCGGTTTTTACGGTAGCTGTGTTTATTATTCCGGTGGTTACTTCTGTGCTGTTTAATTATCCGAAGAAGAATGTTGTGGAGCTGGAGGTTGTAGAAGAAGCGGGAGAGGTGCTGGATAAGGTTTAACAATAATTAATTATAAGAAAGTAGCTAGGGAAAGAGATTTTCTCTGGCTTTATATTTAATAGGTATCACCTCCATTAAGGATCAAATCAGGTTTTGGCTGTTGCTGCTGTACTAGATGGGGAATAACTTATAGATCAAGTAATGCAATACAGCTTGAAAACTTAAATACAATACCTTCTTCCAGTAGCCATACAAGCCTGCCTGTCTGGGGGGCTACAATTTCAACACAAACTTTGTCAGTACTTATCTCGCAAATTACTTCGTCTTTCTTAACGATCTCATTCAATTCTACTTTCCAGTTGGTAATGACAGCATCATATTGTTCTGAGCTTAATAGATCCTCTTCATTCACGATTACTTCAAAGCTATAAGGAAACTTATCTCTAATACTGCTATATGTTGATAACAATGGACGAGATTTTCGCCAGACCGGTTCTCCAAACGGCGTATCAATTTCCAAATAACCTTCAGAAATTTTTCTGATCGATTCAGCTTGCGAGGCTTTCCATGCGTTTTCTTTCTCTTGTTTTATCAATGCTTCCTGCCGGTCAAAAAAGTTAGTTTCACCTTCTAGAATATCTGCAGCATAAGTCATCAGGTAATGAGAATATCCGAAGAGCTGATCAACCTGACTGCCGTCAATGGATATTTCAGGTTTTCGTTCTTTTATAAGTTTCTGGATACTATATAAGTCACTATCCGATTTATTAACCCCAATACGAACATGTGTATTCATGCCCCAGTTAATACCTTCCACCACAATCCGGATTTTACTATTCGAAAACGTAACCAGAAATAAGTTCTCCGTATCCTTTAAGATATAACATTTTCTTCTTGTAAGCCGAATCCACTGCAGATCGGTGCAAAGGCATTTCGCGCTTCATTTTTGAAGTAGTTTAGCGCATCAGCATGTAGTTTATAATAGTCTTGCATACCTTTAGTTAATCGAAGATAGTGATTATTTGCCTGCAGCTTGTAGAGTTTGCTTTAATCTGCCTATGCTGTGAGCAAAAAAAAACAATTCATATCTCAGAAAAAAGCTTCAATTTTGCAAATCGTATCTATCATATGGCAAAATCAACAGAATCACTGGAGCAGTTTTACAGGGATAAGTATGGCAGCTTATCTGAAGATTTCAAAAAAAAAAATAGTGGTCAGTTTAATGTTTTTCGAATTGAAGACCGAATTCGCACGGGTACCACTTCGCCAACCTTCATCCGCAGAGATTTCTTTAAGATCATGCTTTTTCAGGGTGATAACGTATTCCATTATGGTGATAAAAGTATCCAGATATGCGGAAATACGCTGCTTTTCTTTAATCCACTGGTACCGTATACTTATGATCCATTATCCTCCGATAGCAAAGGTTATTTCTGTGTATTCAAGGATGAGTTTTTTAAAGGGACCATGCGCCAGAGCCCGATTGAGCTGCCCTTATTTATAGCGGGCTCACAGTCTGTCTTTAGTCTGGATGATGATGGGACTTGTGAAGTGAAGGCCCTTTTTGAAAAAATCATCAAAGAACTTGATACAGATTACATCTATAAATACGAGCTGATCAAGAACTATGTCAGTGAGTTGATCTATCTGGCGATGAAGCTCCAGCCTGCAGACAATTCCTTTGAGCATCCCGATGCCGCTTCGCGGGTCACTTCGGTTTTCACAGAATTGCTGGAACGTCAGTTTCCAATTGAATCGTCCTCACAGCGTTTTGCACTGCGCTCGCCAAAAGTCTTTGCAGAAAGACTTTCTATTCATGTTAATTACCTCAACCGCGCCATCAAGAAAACCACAGGGCGTACAACTACTGATCATATTTTTGAGCGCCTAACAGCAGAAGCTAAGGCACTTCTAAAGCATACCGACTGGAACATTGCAGAGATCAGCTATCTGCTCGGTTTTGATGATCAGGCCCACTTCAATAACTTTTTCAAGAAACAGACTACAATGAGTCCTTCTGGTTTCAGGCAGGTTTGAATTTGACAAATATTGGTTTTGATATAACAAAATATAATCTGCTCCACACGATAACTTTGGATCAAAAAAAGATTATGAATAATACAAAAGTTTGGTATATCACAGGCGCATCTAAGGGAATGGGACTCTCCCTTGTAAAACAA
Source organism: Pedobacter sp. NJ-S-72 (assembly GCF_053890575.1). Classification (NCBI taxonomy): domain Bacteria; kingdom Pseudomonadati; phylum Bacteroidota; class Sphingobacteriia; order Sphingobacteriales; family Sphingobacteriaceae; genus Pedobacter; species Pedobacter sp. NJ-S-72. The sequence continues at coordinate 1,156,290 of NZ_CM132681.1, forward strand.
TTATTGGCAAAAGGCCACAGCGTTGCTGCAACTTCGAGATCAATGGCCGCATTCGAAGAGTTTAAGGGAATTAGTGACAAGTTTCTGCCAATGGAAGCTGACCTGAAAAACGAGCAGTCCATTGCAGCATCTATTCAAAAAACAATCGAAAATTTCGGTCGTTTGGACATTGTTGTAAATAATGCTGGTTATGGACTGGGTGGTGCTTTGGAGGAACTCACCTCAGCGGAAATCGATGAAAATTTCCAGATTAATTTTTTCGCGGTTGTACGTGTAATTCAGCAGGCTTTACCTTATATGAGAAAGCAGCGTTCTGGCCATATTATCAATATCTCTTCAATTGCAGGCTTTGCGCCAGGTATCGGATGGCCGATGTACTGCGCCGCCAAATTTGCAGTAAGCGGCCTTAGCGAAGCGTTGGCAAATGATCTGAAACCATTGGGCATTCATGTAACGAATGTAATGCCAGGCTGGTTCAGAACTAGTTTTGCCAAAGCAGATTCGATAGCTTACAACAAGAACCAAATTGAGGACTATGCTTATTTACGTGAATATCATGATAAGATGAATAGTATGGACGGCGCACAACTGGGAGACCCGGAGAAGATAGCAGATACATTCCTGAAGTTAATTGAAAGCCCAATCCCCGCTACTGACCTGTTTCTGGGTAGTGATGCATTCAATCGTGCAAAAACCAAAATGGAGCAATTGCATGCACAAATGGAAACCTGGAAGGATGTTTCTTTTTCAACTGATTTTACTTATTAATACTAATGGAAAGTACTCAGTAATAAATGATAAACCGGGTCTAAATTGCCTGGTTTATCATTTGTTATTGAGTTGTTCCGCCAAACCGATAAGAAGTCCTTCCTTTCCCCGAATGTAGCAGAGCCGGTATGAGTCCCCGTACTGAACCACTTCGCCAACGAGAGAAGCGCCATGCCTGATGAGCCTGGATACTAGCTCGTCAATATCCCCGACGGTGAACATGGCGCGTAGATAACCGAGGGAGTTCACAGGAGCAGTCCTGTGATCTGAGACAGTAGGTGGGGTTAGGAATCGGGAAAGCTCGATCCGGCTATGGCCATCGGGGGTAATCATCATCGCAATTTCTACGCACTGAGAGTCCAGCCCGGTAACGCGACCAGCCCATTCTCCTTCGATTGTGGCTCGCCCTTCGAGCTTCAGACCTATCTCTGTAAAAAAGAAATAGCGTCATCCAGGGATTCTACAACGATGCCGACATTGTCCATTCGTAGTAATTTATTCTTTGCCATAGTTTTTTATCTATTAATTGAAAACTTACCTGTCAATTCCATTTCACGATTACCAATTTTTACCAAATTGACGCCAAATCATTTTTATCGATTAAGCATCCGGTATTTCAGGTTCTACCAGCTTAACTAGTTTTTCCAGTGACTCCTGCCAACCCAGATAACACATTTCGGCTGGTATCACAGCAGGTATTCCTTCCTGCAATACTTTTAGTTCTGTACCAACCGATGTTTTTTGAAACCAAACAGAAGTAGTCATTGTACCAGGCAGATTTGGGTCGTCAAATTTATCTGTATACTTCAGAAACTCATTTGGCCTGACATCCAGGTATTCCCCACCAAATGAATGGCCGTTACCTGTCGTGAAATTTTGGAATGACATTTTAAACGTACCACCTACCTGAACATTCATCTCGTGTACAGTGCAAAGAAAACCATAAGGAGGCAACCATGAAGCGATCGCTGCAGCTTCTGTAAAGGCACGGAAAATCTTTTCAGGTGAAGCCTTGATCACTCTGTGTAATGAAACTTTATTCTCTGACATAAAAATCTTTTTTTTTGTTCCTAATCGTCTGGCTTTTCGGTTCGCCCGTTTTTTGGATGTGGTAGCTGCTCCACCGACCCTATTAATCAGATCAAATTCCTTAATCAAATATGCATGTAAAAACGGATATTGAACAGGGTGGTATGCGACAATTTGTATGCCGGTTTGCGACAGATTATTCAGGTTTTTATCGATCATGGCCTGCTCAGGATTATTTGTTTAATGTGTATATTTATTGTTAATGGGCATTGTAAGATGCTTCTGGAAACAATAAAATCATATAAGAACTAATTAAGATGACAGACAACAATATCACATTGACCAAAACAGAAAAAGATGACTTAAATACATTGTTTCTGTTTCAGCTGGACAAAGAAGCAAATCATCTGGCAGCTTTTACTTCTAAAGACCCTAACGATAAAACTGCTTACATTGAGAAGTATTCAAAGCATTTATCTGACCCAACTATAAATATGCAGACAATAAAAGCTAATGATGAAATTGTAGGCAGTATTGCGATTTTTTTTATAGAAAATGATGCAGAGATCACTTATTGGATAGACAAAAAATTCTGGGGACATGGAATCGCTACTACTGCACTTCAAGACTTCCTGAAAATCGAAAGAATCAGACCAATTTATGGACGTGTAGCTTTTGATAATTATGGTTCGCAAAAAGTTTTAGAGAAAAACGGGTTTGTAAAAATCGGAAAGGAAACAGGATTTGCTAATTCCAGAGAAACAGAAATTGAAGAATATATTTTTAAACTATCAAACTTACCACTGGCATAACCCAAAAGTGGGGAAGGGCCATTTTTACTAAATTGCCCAATCTATGTGGAATGCATTAAAGATGTATTGAATGTAGGATCATGCTGCTCACCAATCAAAACCATAAATCAATGATAATTTTTCTGTTTTCTATACTTTCTGCTGCTCCATGGAACAATGAGTGCCAGGCCTGATCGAAAATGATGCCACAGGACGGAACTGGTGCAATAGGGGTTTAAGATGATTTTCTAATAATCAGCCTGGTTTTAAGAACCTTAACAGGTGTTTTCCATTGCGAAGAGTCCTTCTTAATCTGATCGAATAACAACTGTGCTGCAGTGATTCCAATCTCTCTTACCGGCTGGGCAACCGTTGTCAGTGGCGGCTCAATAAGTGCAGAGATATAATCATCACTAAAGCCAACAACAGCAATATCCTCTGGAACCCTTAAATTATTTTTTTTGATAATTTGAATGGTGTCAATTGCTGTAGGATCATTAATTGCAAAGATCGCATCAGGCGGATTTTCGAGGTTAATCAGGTGATTCACATAAATCGCTATTTTTTCCTTACTAAAATCATAAGAAATGATCAGTTCCGGATCAGCCGGGATATTGTATTTTTAATGCTGCTGCGAGATAACCATTCAATCTTTTCACACTAATAGCCAATGAAGACGGGCCCGATAAATGCGCAATCCTTTTTCTTCCTGACAAGATCAGGTGTTCTACCGCACCAAAAGCACCTTCATAATCATCAACAATAACCTTTGGCACCACCATCTCATTGCACACCCGGTTAAAGAATACAATAGGTATCCCTTTTTTCTGAAATACCTTCAAATGATCAAAATTTAACGTTTCTTTAGTGATAGATACAATAACCCCGTCAACACGATTATCTATCATTACTTTAGCATTGGTTACCTCAGTCTCATAAGACTCATTGGATTGGCTAATGATCACATTGTAACCTTCTTTATGAGCTTCCTCCTGAATGGCTGCAATGACAGAAGGAAAATATGAACTCAGAATCTCCGGAATAATGATCCCAATGGTACGGCTTTGTTGTGTAGCCAGTTGTATAGCAATCATATTGCGCTGGTAATCTAATTTTTCCGCAGGTCCAAAACCCGTTTCCTGGTATCCGGATGGACATTCGGATGGCCCGTTAATACCCTCGATACCGTGGATTTAGAGATTTTTAATTCCCTGGCCAGGTCAAATATGGTGATCTGATGAGTTTTCATTGGAATATTTGAGGTTTCATGCTATTCAAATATATTATAAATTCTGTTTCATGGGAGCGTTCCCTAAAATTGGGAGCGCTCCCAATTTATTTTACCCTGATTTTCAGTACAGAATTATCAAGTACAGAATACATTTGAATCCAATACCAAATATATTTCTAAATGATAAGGGAAGAATCTCAAAAAAAAAGAGCTGTTAAATCAGAATCTGCCAGCTATGACTTAGTAGTTGCAGGAGGAGGTTTAGCTGGTGTATGTTGTGCCATCACTGCTGCGCGAAAAGGGCTAAACGTAGTACTTGTACAGGACAGGCCGGTTTTAGGTGGCAATTCATCAAGTGAAGTTCGGTTGTGGATCCTGGGAGCAACATCCTATATGGGAAATAACAACCGATGGGCAAGAGAAGGAGGAGTGGTTGATGAGATCCTGCTCGAAAACATGCAACGCAACCCGGAAGGTAATCCGGTAATTTTTGACACCGTATTACTCGATAAAATATATCAGGAAGTAAATATTAAGCTTCTTTTAAATACAGCGGTATATGATCTTGAAAAATCTGATGCCGATGAAATTTCATCTGTGAAATGTTTTTGCAGTCAAAACTCAACTGAATATATCTTAACGGCGAATCTGTTCTGTGATGCCTCCGGCGATGGCATTTTGGGCTTTCTGGCAGGAGCTGCATTTAGAATGGGTGCAGAGAACAAAGAAGAATTCGGAGAGAAGTTTGCGCCAGATCAGGAATACGGAGAACTTCTTGGGCATAGCATTTATTTCTATAGTAAAGACACCGGTAAGCCCGTCAAATACATAGCTCCTTCATATGCGCTTGCCGACATCACAAAGATCCCGAGGTTTAAGAGTTTTAATGCTAAGGAATTTGGATGCAAACTGTGGTGGCTGGAATATGGCGGACGCATGGATACCGTTCATGAAAGCGAAAACATCAAACAGGAACTGTGGAAAGTAGTTTACGGGGTCTGGAATTATATTAAGAACTCAGGTGAATTTCCCGAAGCAGAAACCATGACCCTTGAATGGGTAGGCAATATCCCCGGGAAAAGAGAAAGCCGGAGATTTGAAGGAGATTATATGTTAACCCAACAGGATATTGTTTCCCAGCATCAGCATGAAGATGCAATCGGTTATGGTGGCTGGTCTATTGACCTGCATCCTGCAGATGGGGTTTTCAGCAATAAACCAGGGTGTAACCAGTGGCATAGTAAAGGAATTTATCAGATTCCGTACAGATGCCTTTACAGTAGAAACATCAAGAATCTCTTCCTGACCGGCCGTATTATTAGTGCCAGCCATGTAGCATTTGCCTCTTCAAGGGTGATGGCAACAGGAGCTTACCTTGGGCAAGCAGTTGTATGGCAGCATTCGTTGCAAAGAGAGATGGATTGCAGCCCAAAGAACTTAACGAGAAAGGAATCATGAAATTCCTGCAACTGGAACTGATGAAGAGCGGTCAGCACATTCCAGGGATGACCTTAACAGATACCGCAGATCTGGCTCAATCAGCAAAAATTACCGCTTCCAGCGAAATGTACCTCGATGAAATCCCTTTTGATTTCATGAAGGATCTCGATATCTCGGCTGCACAAATGATCCCATTGCAGGCCGGTATGGTACCTTCTTTTACTTTTTCAGTGGAATCATCCGAAGAAACCACGCTACAAGTAGAACTCAGAATAAGCTCCAGACCAGGAAATTTTAGTCCTGATGAACTATTGGAAATTCAGCAAATACCAGTGAAAACCGGTACACAGGAACTGAGTGCCAGTTTTAACAGCAAACTGAATCAAAACGCCTATGTATATCTTTGTTTCAGGAAAAACCCTGGCCTTAAACTCGGCTTTTCCAATACCCGCATCACCGGCGTATTATCCGTTTTCAATTCAATAAACAAAGCAGTTTCAAATTTTGGCAGCCAAAAACCAACAGAAGATATTGGTGTGGATGAATTTGAGTTTTGGTGCCCTCAACGCAGACCTGAAGGCCATAATATCGCACTGAAAATAGATCCTCCATTAAATCCTTTTATAGTTGAGCAACTGAAAAATGGGATCAGCAGACCCGTCAATGAACCGAATGCCTGGGTGTCATCAATCAGGGATCAAAATCCTGAAATCAGTTTAAAGTGGGCAAAACAAACCAGTATCACCAGGATCGAGCTTTGCTTTGATACCGATTATGATCATCCTATGGAATCGGTATTGATGACTCATCCTGAAAGAACAATGCCCTTTTGTATTAGAAATTATACAATTACAGATGGGAATGGAAATCTGCTCTTTGTTAAAAAAGACAATTACCAATCCATTAATATCATTGAGCTGGAAGAGACCGTGTTAACCGATAAACTGGCTTTACAATTTGAACATCCATCAGCAGCTGTACCAGCTGCATTATTTGCAATCCGATGCTATAGCTAGGTTTTAACACCCTGTTAAAGAATTTTAAGAACCTTGTTTTAAATTTTCGGCTTAAACTGCCAACAGATCCGGGGAAGACAAAACCCTGTATCTAATTAGACTGAACCAACCAACTAACCAAATATTAAACTAAGTGCATGAGAAAAATTTACCCGATTTTTGGAGCAAGGCTATTGTTATCAATAGTCCTCTGTATGTCCCTGCAATTGCTCTACGGACAGTCAGTTTCCCCTGTCAAATTGATTACCGGAACGGTATCCGATCAGGAAGGAAATACCCTTATTGGTGTGAGCGTCCAGTTAAAGGGGAAAACAAAGGTCGTTTCCTCCGACAACAATGGTGTCTATAAAATTAGTGTTCCTGGTGGGAAAGGAGTTTTATTGTTTTCCTATATCGGCTTTGTAACGAAGGCGGTGGTTTTAGGTGCAGGAAGTACATACAATGTCAGGCTCAATGAGGATCAGAAGGGATTGAATGAAGTGATCGTGATTGGATACGGTACTACCAGGAAGCGTGACCTGACCGGTTCGGTTGGCTCTGCGAACATGAAAGACATGAACAAAGCACCTGTTGGCACTTTTACCGAAGCTTTGGCAGGCAGGATTGCCGGAGTTCAGGTTTCTTCTACCGATGGGCAACCGGGAAATGAAATGAATATCATAGTCAGAGGAGCCAATTCAGTAACACAGGATAATGCACCTTTATATGTCATAGATGGTTTTCCTACAGAAATTGCAGCGGCTAATAGCATCAACAACGAAGAAATTGAGTCAATAGAAGTGTTAAAGGATGCTTCAGCGACCGCTATTTATGGAGCCCGCGGTGCAAATGGAGTTGTATTGATTACCACCAAAAAAGGTAAAATCGGGGCACCACAAATCAGTTATGACGGCTGGGCAGGAATCAATTCTATTATCAAGCAACAAGAGTTTTTAAGCCCCCTATGAGTTTGTTAAATATCAGTTAGAATTAAATCCGGACTTATACGGAGGTATTTATCTTAAAGATGGACAAACGCTCGAAAGTTATAGAGACCGTAAAGGGGTTAACTGGCAGGATGAGATTTTCCGCAATGCCTATATTCAGAACCATAGCCTTTCTTTACGTGGAGGCACTGAGCAAACTAAGTATTCAATTTCCGGATCAGTGTTATCACAACCGGGAATTATTATAAACAGCGGTTTTCGTCGTTATCAGGGACGTATTGTCGTAGATCAGGTCATCAATAAAAAACTGAAAGCAGGAGTGAACGTGAACTATGTAGCTTCAAAGAAATTTGGAACTGTGGTAGCAGAATCACAAACAAGTCCTACTGCCAGTTTAATGTACAGTGCCTGGGGTTTTCGTCCTGTAAGCGGAAATATCGATTTCGACGCCAATATGATCGATGAACTGTATGATCCGGATTTAAGCGCGACTGCCGATTACCGATTACCGGATAAATCCACGTTTGGCAGCACAGAATGAATATAAACCTGTTTTCAATAATACCTTGGTGATCAATTCCTACGTAGATTACAAGGTGTTAAAAAATCTGTCGTTAAGAATTAGCGGCGGACTCAACAAAACAAACATCAGAGAGGAAATTTTCAATAATTCATCCTCCCGTCTTGGAAACCCAAACAACAATAACAAAGTAAATGGTTCGATCAACAACATCGATATTACTAACCTTTTGAATGAAAACACATTGACTTACCAGACCAAATTTAACGGAGGCCATTCTTTAACGGTTCTTGCAGGTTTAACCATGCAGGATGTCCGGAATTATTCAAATGGTTTTTCTTCCATTCTAATCCCGAACGAATCGCTGGGCATGAATGGAATAGGAGAAGGGCAAATTACAGTCGCGCCAACTTCAGACCTGAAGAACGGTTTGCTTTCCTACCTGGGCAGGATAGATTATAATTACAAATCAAAGTACTTATTCACTGTTTCTTTCCGGGCTGATGGATCTTCCAGGTTTCCTAAAGATAACAGATGGGCATCTTTTCCATCAGGAGCATTTGCCTGGCGCTTTACAGACGAACCATTTATGAAGAAACTAACTTTTCTAAATGATGGAAAACTCAGAATAGGATATGGACATACTGGTAACAACAGGGTAGATGATTATGCCGCTCTTACTGCTTTGAAAATGCTGCCTTCAACCGGATACCCTACAGGAAATGTTCCCGGCAAAGGCATCGTTCCGGTTAACCTTGGAAATACAAAGCTGAAATGGGAAACTACCGTGCAATCTAATATTGGGATTGACCTGAGTTTCTTTAAAAACCGAATTGCCTTCACAGCTGACTATTATCATAAAAGCACACGTGACCTTTTGTTGAATGCAACCTTGCCGCCAAGTATGGGTTATTTAACCGCATTTAAAAATGTCGGAAAGGTATCAAACAGTGGAATTGAACTCAGTATCACTACGAATAACATTAAAGGGCAGAAGTTCTCCTGGAGTTCCAGTTTCAACATTGCATTTAACCGGAACAAAGTGCTGGCTCTGAATGATGAAGAACCAAATCTGCTTTCGAGAGTAACCTGGGGGAATTTCAACAACGCTTTCCCTTACATTGCTGTTCCCGGGAAACCTATTGCCCAGTTTTATGGAATGAAGTTCGATGGTGTTTATCAGTATAGCGATTTTGATGCTCAGTCAAATGGTTCTTATGTATTGAAACCCAATGTGCCAAATAATGGTAATCCACGGGCCAACATTCTTCCCGGCGATATCAAGTTTAAGGATATTAACGATGATGGTCAGGTTGATGATCGTGACCTCAGCGTAATTGGGGATCCAAATCCTGTTCATATCGGTGGTTTTAGCAATAACTTCAGCTACGGTAATTTTGATCTGAACATTTTCCTGCAATGGAGTTATGGTAATGACATCTTAAATGCAAATCGTATAGAATTTGAGGGTGGAGATCCAACCCAGAGAAACACTTAAATATGTTTGCTTCTTTCGCAAATAGATGGACCCCCGAAAATCAAACCAATGATTTATATCGGTTAGGTGGGCAGGGCCCGGCATATTATTCTTCCCGTACTATAGAAGATGGCTCTTTTATTAGATTAAAAACGGTGTCTCTTGGCTATAGTTTACCCGCATCAATGATGAAATCATTAAAAATGAAGAGCCTGCGGTTTTCTGTGTCAGCTCAAAATCTCATCACCTGGACCAAATATTCTGGTCTGGACCCGGAGGTTTCGACCAGGCACTCTGCCCTGACTCCGGGATTCGACTGGTCTCCATATCCACGACCCCGGTCGGTCACGATAGGAGTGAATGCTAATTTTTAATTATAAAAACAGAGAGATATGAAGACTAAAATATTAATACTGCTGATGAGTATCATGATGCTTTCCTGCACTAAACTGTTGAATAAGGATCCTGATTTTGTAACACCAGACAATTATTATAAAACAGAAGAAGACCTGAAAAAATGGTCTGAATCTGGTGGGGTGTATAATAGATTAATTGACCCTAACGGACGAATGTATGGACGTGGATTATTTAGCTACTTTGTGGTGAGTGATGAAGCATTTTTTAAAGGTATTTCCATTAACAACATTCGCGTGATGGTGATGGATGCAAGCCATCTGGATATTGGCAGGCTTTGGGAAGTATTATACGAGGGAGTGAACCGCGCAAATTTGCTATTGGAAAAGGTAGATCAGGTGAACATGGATCAAACACAGCGGGATGCCATCAAGGGGGAAACCTTATTCTTACGTGGTTATTATTATTACCTGCTTGCAGATATTTTTGGACCAGTTCCCTTAAAATTAACCTCTACCAAATCGCCTGATGATCCCTATCTTCCACGTGCCCCTCTGCCAGAGGTTTATGCTTCAATTGTAAATGACATGCAGCAGGCCGAAAAGCTGGTGAACGATATTGATTATTTCCCTTACAATGAACGCATCTCTAAAACAGGTGTGCAGGCAACTGGCAAGGGTATTCCTGAAGATGGCAGGAGCGCCATTAAAGGATGTTGCCCGCTATAAAGATGCTTTGGCATACGCAGACAAAGTGATCTCATCGAACAAGCATGCGCTTAATCCGAATTATAAACAGATTTTTATCAACCATACTCAGGATATCAATGAAAAGAGAGAGTGTATCTGGGAAATTGGAATTTATGGCAATAAAGTAGGAACGGTAGACCTGGCAGGATCTATGGGGGTAGAAAACGGAATTGAGTGTCCAAGTGAGGCGATTGGTTATTCAGGAGGAGCAATGAAGATCACAGCCAAACTGTATGAGCTTTTTGGTACTGCTGATACGGCGAGGAGAAACTGGAGCATAGCGCCGTACCGGTTTGTAGTATCTGGCAGCAATACGATAAAGACTAATTTTACGGATAAGCAGATTTACGACCGTAATCCCGGTAAATGGAGAAGAGAGTACGAAACCGGGTCTAAGGCACGTAGTTTTACCTCCACTATTTTCCAGTGATCCGATATTCGGATGTTCTGTTGATGAAGGCAGAGGCTGAGAACGAAGTAAATGGTCCTACAGCAGCAGCTTACGATGCAATCAATAGGGTGAGAAGAAGGGCATTTAATAAACCGCCGGGCAGCCCCAATGCCATTTGTGATATTCCCCCAGGCTTAGGTAAAACTCAGTTTTTTGCAACTCTTCAGGATGAACGCGCAAGAGAATTGTGTTTTGAAGGCATCCGTAAGCACGACCTGATCCGCTGGGGAATTTATGTGAAAACGATGAACGATTTAGGCACAAGTATTACGGCAACAGCACCCTCTACTTATAAATATGCAGCGAATGCCGGTAAGAATACGACAGAGAGAGACCTGCTTTTCCCAATCCCTACAACCGAACTGACTGTGAATAAGCTTATAGAACAAAATCATGGCTGGTAGATTAATATGGCTGATATGCCTTTTTCCATTTTCCGTTTTTGCACAGTCCAAAGGGCCTTCACTTTGCTAATAGCCAGTTGAATTTAGAGTGGGTAAATTCTGCAAAAGGCTATCAGCTGAATAAAATATCGGTCTTTAACAAAGGATCATGGATTGATTTATCTGCAAAACCATCGGGCGAGTTTTCTATCCTGTATGCTGTGGATACGCTATCTCTCAGAGAGAAAGATCCAGCAAAGGACAGCGATTTTCCAGAATCTGTTTACCGTTATATTATACCTATCTGGAAGCAGGCGACTTCTTCAGTTCAAATGAATAAGGCCGGAGAAGCAATTGATTTTTATCCCGATAGAAAAAAGGAAATAAAGGATCAGCTGATCTTTCATAAAGAACATAAGCTATTTTCCCTAAGCTCTACATGGGAGTTTGATGCACAGCATCCGAACGATCTGAAAGTGACGATAAAATTAAAAGCTAAACAAGCAGGTTATTATTCGATTGCTTCGCCTGAGCTGGCTATTTTTGATAAAAGTAATTTTAAATGGGCTACAGTTCCGGGAGTCTCCCAGGGAAATCAGTTAAATACCAACTTCATCAATGCCTATGCCTATGGACAGGGAATACCCGCTGTGCCGGTTATGGTCAGGGAACGTACGGTTTCAACATTATCGCCCCTGGTACAAAACAGCCAAAACATCACCTTAGCGGTAATTCCGGAACCTGGCACAGGACGTGATCCATGGGCATTTGATACAAAAACCCAGGGAAACTGGAATATTGGTCTGTCCGTTCTGAACAGAAAGGGAAATATGATGCCAACGATATATCACCCTGTATTGGGACAAGGGAAATCTTATCTGGGAAAAAATGATACGCTTAGTTTTTCTTTCCGTTATACCATACGGGCTGAAGATTGGTTTGCAGTAATGAAACATGCTGCTAATGATGTTTACAAGTTTAAAGAGGTGCTGGCCCTGAAGAAAACGGCTGCTTCTCTTACTGATCGCATGTTTAGAATGGCAAATTATGTGATTGACGATAGTCTTTCCATGTGGCAGGTAGCTCCCTGTAAAAACCTTGAAATCGGGGCTCAGAAATATCTGGGAGGGGTATATGGCTCCGAAAAAGATGCAATTAAAAACTCAGACTATGGCGCGATGTGGATGCTTGCTCAGTTAACGGGCAATCAGAAACTAATGAATAACCGTCTTCCATATGCCAGAAACTTTAAACTGGCGCAACAGCATACAGCGAATGATTTTTTCTATGGAGCTTCCGAAGGACAATACTTTTTACAAAACAGCAAGAAGTTTACCGAAGAGTGGGGCCCATATACCGAACCTATCGGAAGTACCTATTACCTGATGATGGATATTGGAAACATGCTGCTGTTTAATCCTGATGATGCAGATTTGCGTGCAGAATTGAAACTGGCAGCTGAGAAGTTATTATCGTGGATGAAACCTGATGGAAGCTGGGAAGTAGCATATGATAATCAAACCAATGAAGCCAGGTTTAAGGATATATTAGACCTGAGGCCTACATTTTATGGCTTACTTATCGCGCGTAAAATTATTAGGAGACCAAAAGTACCTGGAAGCTGCCAGAAAAGGGGCAGACTGGTATATTGAGCAGGCGATTAATAAAGGATCATTTATCGGTGTTTGTGGTGATACCAGGTTTGCGCCCGATTTTGCGACTGCACAGAGCGTGCAGGCTTTACTGGATCTTTACGATGTGGTAAAAGAAAGCAAATATCAAACTGCTGCAATTGCTGCGGCTAAAATTTATACAGCTTCTGTTTACACTCATCCAATTGCTTCCTCAGCCAAAAAACAGGTGAATGGGATTCAAAGAGCAGACTGGGAAATCAGTCAGGCAGGGTTAAGTTTTGAACATGGAGGGATAATGGGATCTGCAAACCATCATGGGCCAATTCTATTGGCAAGTCATGCGGGAATGTTTCTGCGGATGTTTTCAATTACCAGGGATTCCTTATTTCTAACCATGTCCAGAGCTGCTGTGTGGGGAAGGGATGCTTTTGTAGATCAAAAAACAGGTGTGCTTCCTATTATTGGGATGCGATGGATAAAGGAGCAGGCCCATTTCCCCATCATGCCTGGTGGCAGATTGGCTGGATCATGGATTATCTGCTTTCAGAAGTAAATCTTCGCTCGCAGGGGCAGATCTCATTTCCACGCGGTTTTATTACCCCTAAAGTAGGCCCGCATCAAACTTATGGTTTTGCTCCGGGTAAAGTATATGGCACAACTGCTTCTTTGATTTTAAGGGAGGGACTGGTCAGGGCTGAAAGTCCCTATGTAGAATATATTACGGCATTGAGTACCGATAAACGCAAGTGTTTTGTGCTGCTGATGAACAATAGTGAGCATCCGTTGAAGACAAAAGTTCAGCTTAATCCCGGGAAAATTCCAGGCTTTTCAGGGACCGTATTGAAAGAACTTGCTTTCATAGAGAAAGATGGTACGCGAACATTACTAAACAGCAATTCCAATTCACAGAACATTGAACTAGCCGCTTTTGGCTTAAAAATAATAGAGTTATGCTATTGAAAAAGATAATATTGTATTTGATATTCAGCTGCTGCGTGTTTATCTCAGGGAAAACATATGGGCAAAGCACCTATTTTGTTGAGGCCGAAGATTTCCAGTTTCCGGCAGGCTGGACCGTTAGTAAAGAAGCAGGGACAAACGTTTCCGGAAAAGGTGCCTTATTTGCCGCAGGCTCTGCAGATCCGATCCCTGATGCATTTACTGTGATCCCCATTAAAACCAAAGGCAGCTTTTTTGTCTGGACCAGATCCAGAGATTTTGCGGCTGATAAACCTGGAACGAGAAAGTATCTTATATCGGTAAATGAACAAGATATGAGCAAAGAATCTGGCGCTCATCTTGGCGAAGGCTATGCATGGGAAAAGGTTGGTCGTATTGATCTTGATACTGGTGAAAATGTGCTGCAGTTAAAAAATACAAGTAAGAATTTTTTGTGCGCTGTGATGCCATATTGCTGACCACTGACGAAGCTTTTAATCCGCAGAATGAAAACTCTCTTACCCGTTATGCGATCAAACCAATCCTGGTGAAGACAACGCCAGTGGTGTTAACCGTGGCCGAACCAGCTACTTTTACAAAAAAGAAAAATTTACTTGGTACACTGTCAAATGATAAACTCAAGTTGAGTTTTGAAGAGGTAATTGACGATAAGACGGGGAAAAGTAAAATTATTGCGCTTACGGCTATTTTTCAGGATCAACAGTGGGCGACATTAAACGCGCATGTAGAAGAACAGCGGATATTCCTGTTAAGTACCAAAAAAGCTCAAATAGATTTTGGCGATTATTTTGCCACATGGAAGAATTCTTCCCTCTATACATCGTTTGTGGTTAAAGGTAAAACCTATAGACCTCTGGACCAGAATGCGGCGAAAAATCCTTTTCTGGCCGGAGAACTCTCTGTTTGTCAACCTTCGGCCGTGAAACAGGTTTCTGCCGAAGAGCTCTGGGTAACTTATGTGACTGATAATGGTCAGCAGGTTAAAGGGATTTGGAAACTTACTTAAACCCGGAACATCGCATTATGAGCTAAATCTGGAATATTCAGCCAAAGAGGAGGGGCTTTACAGTTTTGTCGTTTCAGCATTCCAGGACGTTCCTGAGCAGGGAGTTAAAAATGTACAGCTTCCACCGATGTTTAATTATCAGCGTTTGCCAACAGACCCGATTATGGTTCCGGGGGCGATGACTCCCCAGCCTCTGGCAATTGTGGAGATTGGCCAGAATAACAAACCATTGAGTTTCTTTGTAACGGGATCTTTAACTGATTTTCCATTAGACTGGGTCAGGGACAATACCTCCAGGATTGGTTTCTCCCTGAAAAATGCATTTAATAAGGTTCAGCCAGTTGCATTTGCGCCTGTTCTTGGTCTGGAAGATTCCAAACTGCTTGCCGGACAATCCTTAAAAAGAACATTTAACCTTGGAGCAGTACCTGACAACTGGAATGGGGCGCTGGAATATATATCCAACTCTATTTACCAGGTAAAGGACTATCGTTCTCAGGATTCCAGTTCCTTAACCAATGCAGCATTTAACATGATTGATCTGATCAAAAATGACGATGCTTCGGGATGGAACGCACAGTTGAAGGGTTTTTATGACATAGAAGCAGATCCAAAAAAATAGCACCGACGGTGGCTCAATCAGCCCCTCTGGCCGTAATCTCTGCAGCAGTAATGAGCCGGGATGAAGAATTTTATCTAAACCGTGCTTTGCCTACCATAGAATATACTTTGTCAAGGAGTGCTTTCAGATGGGCTAAGGCTGTTGGTGCGCCATTCAATCTCAAAGAGGCTTCATTAGTATTAGATCCCTATAAAAACGTACAGTTTAACACGGCTTATTTTGATGCGCTCAACCAGTTGTTAGACCAAAAGAATCCATGGCTGGTTCAGGTAGGGATGCCTGATCAACAACCCAGAAAGCTGTCGGGCTATAGTGTAAACATTCCGGCATGGACGCAGGAGTTAGCCGCCTACCGCCTCACTCAAAAAGATAACAATGGCTCGATAAAGCAGTTTTACACGCAAATGAGTTTGTACAAAAAGAAGTTTATGGTCCAAAGACACAAGCTTTAACTACACAGTCATTTTACAATACCTCATTTTATCCATATTGGTGGGATTTGATGGATCTGTATGAAATTAATAAAGACAAAGTCTTTTTAGAAGCGGCTAAATATGCCTCATTTTTTACCATGGCTGGTATCCGTTCGTATCCGCTTGTTCAAAATCAAAAACAGCTGATTCATAAAGGCGGACAATATGAGGGCAATACGACCATGTGGTGGAAAGATGGGGTGAAATTCCGTTTAGGATTTCCGCGCAAACCAGGAGATGTAACAGAAAAAGAAGTTCCTCAATCGCTGATATCACCAGTAGGATTGGGTTTTGAACAGCCTGTTACCTTCTTTCTTCCCAATAAAAATGTACGTCATGTATTCATGTCGACCTGGGCTCCACACTTACTGCGCCTGTCTGCAGAAAGCAACAAGGATTTTTTGAGATCTATGCGAGGAACTCCATTATAGGTCGTTTTTCTAACTATCCCGGATATTATGCTACAGGCTTTACTGACCTCACTTACCAGGCAAATTATCCTTATAAAGGGCCGGATATCAATTCTATTTATTACCATCATCTTTCACCACATCTGGCCTTTACACTTGATTTTCTGGTTACAGAAGCGATTCAAAGGTCTAAAGGAAATATCACTTTCCCATGGGGGAAACAAGAGGGCTTTGTTTGGTTTAACAACCGGATTTATGGAGCTGGTAAAGGAACTATTTTTGACGATACCAATGTAAAAATCTGGCTAAAGAAAGGCCTCGTTAAGATTGATAATCCTGCGATTAATTATATTACAGGCATATCTGATGACCGCTTTTGGGTGGTCATGCTCAATGAAGCTCAGCAGGAGCAGCATTTTGAGATCGGACTGGACCCGGATCAGGTGGCGGTTAAAAACACGGGAGTTAAATTTTACAACGGAACATCAGCTCAACCAGAAAGCATAGCAATTTCCGGAACTCCAATAAAATCTGTCATTGCTGGTAAAGGATTAACGGCCTATTCATTCCCGCTTCAGCAAACAGTAACGGAGAAAGTGCTTTTGCCAGTTAAAAATGGAATGCAGGAAATAAACATTGGTGCACCATGGGGTAAGCTTCACGCTTTTCGCATTCGCTCACCTTATGGCTGGGATTCTATTTATGCCTATCTGAGCACGCCACCTATAACAGGAGCCGGGGCTGAGATGGAGTTGAATGAAGATTCCGCTACCGTTGTTAAGCGGACAGGCTATCCTTTTGAATGGTCTTTCAGCCGGATTGATCCGGCCAAACCAGCTTCCATCAGCTTGAAATTGAAGAGTCCGGGGAGCAATGATGTCCAGCAGGTGGATGTTTTATTCGGACTGTAATGATAAATACTAAAATATAGAAAATGAAATACCTAAAAAGAGCCTTACTAGTTTCCTTACTGTTGATCAGCCATGTTTCATTCGGACAGGTCAATCAGAAAACATTGCGATTATTTATTATTGGTAATAGTTTTTCGAAAAATGCAACAGCATATCTTCCGAATTTTGTAAAGGAAAACAACCACCAGCTGGTGTTAGGCAGAGCTGAACTTGGCGGTTGCTCTTTACAACAGCACTGGGAATATGCGGAAGCTGCAGAGGCCGATCCCGAAGATCCTAAAGGAAAACCCTACAATGGAAAATCATTACGTATGCTTTTGTCGGCAGGTACCTGGGATGTGGTGACCATGCAGCAGTATTCTTACTTGTCGGCAGATGTGGATAGTTATAGTCCTTATGCCCAAAAGCTTTACAATTACATTAAATCATTGCAGCCAAATGCAAAGATCATGATACATCAGGGATGGGCATACCGCTCGGATGCAAAGAAATTCGGTCGCGTTGCTCCTGAACAACTGGCTAAAAATCAAGAGGAAATGTGGCAGAAATCAAGGGCTGCTTATCATACTATAGCTAACAATTGAAGGTAGATATTATCCCTGCAGGAGATGCGTTTAATGCAGTTGCAACGGGTACGGAATACCGTTTTACAAAAGATATGAATTTTGACTATGATCATCCGGTAGCCCCAAATCTTCCCATCCAGACCAATTCATTAAATATGGGTTATTACTGGAAAGACAGCACTCTGGTATTTGATCCTAATCATGCCAATGAAGCCGGGAGATACCTGGGCTCTTTAATTTGGTATGCGATTTTATTTAAGGAGTCACCGGAGAAAATAAAATATCAGCCAAAGGAAGTTCCTGATGGTTTTGCAGCATATTTAAGAAGTGTTGCATCAAAAACAATTAAAGATTTATAAATTTAAGCAAACCGTATGAACTCAGTAATAGACACCACAGTTATCGTTGTATTTTCAGTATTCATTATGATCATAGGTTTACTGTTTTCACGTACAGGCAGAAACCTTAAATCTTTTTTTGCAGGTGGTGAGGCGGTACCCTGGTTTATTGGGGTCTATCATTGTTTATGAGTTTTTTCTCAGCAGGTACTTTTGTTGCCTGGGGTTCAATTGCCTATAAATACGGCTGGGTAGCGGTTACCATTCAGTGGACAATGTGTATCGGAGGATTGATTACAGGATTATACATTGCCCCTAAATGGAAAGCAACAGGGAACATGACCGCGGCCGAATTTATTAAGGACCGGCTTGGAGAGAATGTGCAGAAGAGTTTTATCTATATTTTCATGTTGGTATCGCTATTCATCAAGGGTTCAGTATTGTATTCTGTATCGAAACTGGTGGGTTCTTCACTTGAATTTCCCCTGATACCGGTCACATTGGTGCTGGGTATATTTATGATTGCTTATACCGCTGTGGGCGGTTTATGGGCAGTGATGGTGACCGATATTTTACAGTTTGCAATTTTAACAACCGCAGTGCTGCTCATTATTCCATTGGCTTTTACAGAATCGGGAGGGATACATTCTTTTGTATCCAGGGTTCCTGATATTTTTTTGCAGTCGTTAACGGCGAGTATACCTGGGGTTTTATTGGTGCTTTTGCACTTTATCATATCTTTTATATTGGTGGTAACTGGACTTTTGTACAACGTTACACCAGTGTGGATACGCCAAAATCTGCGTCTAAAGTTGCCTTTCTTTTTGCTGGTTTATACATTGTAAGCCCGGTTTTGTGGATGCTTCCTCCAATGATCTATCGCACCATTAATCCCGGATTAAGTGGGCTGGAAACCGAAAATGCTTATTTAATGGTTTGTAAGCAGGTGCTTCCGGCAGGGCTGATGGGCCTGATTTTAACAGGGATGTATTTTTCTACTTCTGCCTCTGCAAATACAGCTTTAAATGTAGTTTCTGCTGTATTTACCAATGATGTTTATAAAGGAACGATTAACCCGGGTGCATCTGATGAAAAATTAATGAAGGTTGCACGTGCATCGTCCTGGTGTTTTGGTTTAGGAATGATTTTGATTGCACTGATTGTACCTTATATTGGGGGGATTGTAGAGTTTACATTGAGTGTTGGCGCGATCACTGGCGGTCCTTTGCTTGCGCCGCCAATATGGGCTTTGTTTTCAAGACGAATTACGGGTAAAGCAACCATTTTTATTACCATGATCAGTTTGGCGGTCAACCTGGTCTTTAAGATCGTACTGCCACTGGCGATAGATTATAAGCTGAGTCGCGCAAATGAAATGTTACTGGGCGTATTACTTCCTTTTATTTTGTTATTGGCCTATGAATTGTATGCTGCTTCAAAAGGGAGGGTGAGTTCAGAATATCTGCAATTGCAAGTGCGTAAAGCAGAACGAAACACAAAAGTCATCGTAGTTGATGAAAAAGAGGCTGCAGAAATCATAAGGCAAAATAAATTCGGCTTACAGGTCATCTCATTTTCATTGGGCTTCATTGCTTTGATGTTATATGTACTTTGTGCTTTTACGGCAAAAGGGACGGGGATGGTTGCTGGAATTGCAACGGTTATATTGTTAAGTGCATGATGGATTCCTTTTAATGCTTCCAGAAAAGCCTCGGGGAGTTAAATGATGAACGACTGGACCCGTAACAGCCTATAAATAGCATAACTGAAAAAACTTTGGCCACAATAATCAATAATTGTAGTGAACTAACTGATTATGGTAAATATCGTTATTCTACGATCGGATATACTTTACTCGGACAAATATTAGAAAAAGTGTATGGTAAGAGCTACGATGAAATTATCAGAGCCAAAATAATAATGCCATTACAGATGAAAAATACACTCACTAAAGATTTTAATGTAAAAAACAGTACAGTTGGTCACAATACCAATGGCGGTATTCAGGGATTCTTCAAATGAAATGTTACAGCACCTGCTAAATCAAAGAAATTCAAAATTGAGACAAGATCTGTTGAACAAAATTCATAAAAAAGTCTTGAAATAAATAAAAATAAAACAATACCGGCACTAAAGTTGTTAGTGACCGTTGAAAATTATTTATTAAATCAATTATGAAAAAATTATTTACAATTATTGGCTGTATTGCACTATTTGCATTGACAACAACGACTCTAAAAGCACAGAATTATAAAACTGGTTTAGGTTTAGGCGTCGACTTCGGTGACGGTGCAACATTAGTTGGTCCTTCAATAAGACATCACTTCAGCAGAAACGCAGCAATACAAGGAGAGGTTTTATTTGGTGGACACACCACTGTTATCCAGGGATTCCTGCAATATACTGCTCCAATAAAAGGTGCACGTGGATTAGATTGGTATTTGGGTGGCGGACCAAAAGTTCAGATCTATGATAAAGGGAGATACTACTTCAATGATAGTTATACTGCTTTTTATTTAGTACCAATGGTTGGCCTGGACTATAAATTCAGAGGCGCTCCTTTAGCATTAGCCTTTGACTGGAGACCTAGCATTTATGTTGGTGACAATCCATTCCTTGGTTCAGAGGCTGGAAGATTCGGCATAGGTTTTAGATATACTTTCTAAGCGCAGAATAATCAGATCAGATTAAAGCAAGAAGCCATGTGATTTATTTTCTCATGGCTTTTTTTTTTTTTGCGTCTATTGTCTCTTATAATAGCCGATACGGTCTTGCATCGGAACCTATTCAACAGAAATAGATAAAGAATCTTTAGGGTTGCATAATATAGAATGCTTTATACCGGCCGGAAAATCTGGCGTTGCTGTTTTCATTAACTTTTTAACTGCTATTTGAATCTCGTTATAATTTGAATCAGCAAATTGCATCACAAATATGTTAATACCAGGCTTGCCATTTATGCGGGTGAAATTTCCATAAGTAAAAGGACTAAATTCGATTTTTTCTGCCACATCCTTTAAGCTTAGGAGAGAGTTGGCAGGATTACGGATAATCATATTTTTATAGTCATCAAGTTGGTTGCGTTCACTTTTGCATTTAATAATGTAATCAAAGGACTGTTTATTTTTCTTGTACAAGATTCCTGTGACAGCTTCCAGTTTCTTAACCGGGATACCTGCTAATCTTCCTTCAGCGTTAAATTAGAGGCGGACATGCGGTCTTTATTCAACCAAATACGCATCACCGAATCTTTACTCACATCAACAGCAATCAAATGACTAACCCCAGGAACGCGTCGCATTTCGGGAATAATATTAATTGCGGCATAATTAGTAAGGAATTTCTGGTCGTAACGCCTCACATCATCCGAAGAGAGATTAACTGCCATCACTATCGGCCCATATTGCCTGTCAACAGTAATGCCAGCTTGTACTACTTGTGAAGGCAGTTGTGGGGACACTACAGAAACGATATTTGAAATTTTTAACCTCATCGAATCCAGACTGGTCTCCGGCTCAAAGTAAACGTTAATAATTAAAGAACCATCGCTATTGGCCGTATAGCTCATATGATCCATGTTTCGAACATGATGAAAAATGGAATCTCTTAACTGGGGAACTACTGAATTTAATACTGTCCTGACATCGGCTCCGGGATAAAATGCCCTCACCTGTATTGAAGGTAAAGCCATACCTGCAGGCTGTTTGGGAGATGTTATCTCACCACAACTAACAAGAATAATACATGCAATAGAAATCAAAGCGGTCGAAACAAGCCAATTCCAAAGTCTTTTAATCATCTTTTGTAATTATTTAACAAATAAAAATAGCTTTAAATATTTATACAGCCAATTCTCTGGTTTTATGTAACTTGTAACAAGCGAAAAATATTTAAAGATGGATGGCAAGACAGGATTTGTAATTATAGTTAAACGGGTTCAGCTTATCGCTGTTTTGCTCATTTGTTTAAGCTGCACATCTGCTAAATCGCAGATGCCTTCCGATTATAGTGATCTGAAATCAATAGGATTAAAGGGGCCGGTAAAAAAAGTAACAACAACAAATTACAATGAGAAACAAGTAATAAATAACAAACCAATTCGTCCCGAAGATTTTGCGAATAAAGACGTGTACTCCTATAATGAAAATGGAGGAATGGGTATTTCCAGTACTATCGAAGGCGTGAACAAAAGTGAGAAAAAAAGACTTATTATATTAAATCCGTTCCCGTTTCATCTGACAAATTCCCTTCCACAATAGAAATGCTAACCATGTTTTCCAATGAAGGCTCACCGTATGAAGAAATGGAGAATCTTAGGAGAACAGTTGAACGCAAGTGGGTAAATCCAGGCTTGTGGGTAAGAAATTATTATGCTCATGGCAAGCTGGAAGAAAGTAGTGATAGTTTATGGGTTGACAATTGGGGCCTGGTGAAAAAAACAAAATCCATCTTCCTTATTGGGAGTATGAAAATTACAAAAATTGTAGAGATGCGAGCTAATGAAAAGCATGAGGTATACCAACTGGTTACAAGAACTGTCAATAGTACAGATCCGGTGCTACAAACCAGTATAACTGATGTAACCCGGCTTCAACCAGACCAATATGGCAATCCAACTTATATTATTTATAAAAACACCACTACAGGAAAGGTAAGGTTGTCAGTCATTGAAATGGAATATTATACTAAGTAATTGCTTATTTAAAAATGTTCATTTTTTCATCATAGATAGGACTTTGTACACCTAAGAAATTTAAAACGCTATGAAACACGTGATATTGAGACAACATTTTATTAGGCTTGAGTTGTTTTGAACTATCAGATACCCAAACTATAAAAGGAATCTCATATTGTTCTTTAGGAGCCATACTTAAAGGGAGTCCATGCATGTATAGATTTTTTTCACCTAAGGATTCTCCATGGTCTGAAACAAACAGCATTGCACTTTTATACTCTTTTAATTGTTTTAAATCTTCAATTACATTATGCAGGATATAATCTGTATAAATAATAGTGTTATCATAAGCATTGATTAGTTCTTTTTGAGAACAATTTCCTAATTCAACACTATTACAAACAGGTTTAAAAGTCTCAAATCGAGGTGGGTACTTTTTACTGTATGTAGGTCCATGACTTGTACTTGTGTGTAAAACAATTAGTATTTTATTTTTTTTACTCGCCAGGATCTGTGTTTTTTTAGTCCAGTCAAAAGGATTTCATCATAATTGCAACCTTCGCCTTTGCAATCTGATAATAAGTTTTCTCTGGTTTGATAATTTTTAATGTGAATTGGAGGTTCTCCCCAATTTGTAGTCCTCCAAATTACTTCTACATTATTTCTGTATAAATAATTAGGCAAAACTTCATATAAATCATCAGTATTTGTATAGTCTAAAATACCTTTTACACCAGCAGTAGTATATGTTGCACAAGATTGGGCTTTAAAACTGAATAGATTTTGTGTTTTGGAAAGTAGCGGATTAGTATTCTTCCCGTATCCGAGCAAAGAAAAGTTTTGGCTTCTTGCTGATTCACCTATTACTAAAACTACAATAGACTTTTCATTATTTTTTAGGGTTGCATTAGGTAATAAAATCTCTTTCTTTTTTTTTTTTTTAGCTTTATGAATGTAAAAAAGAGAAGTATTTACTGCATAGGACCAGGGCATTGCGAGCCCACCTAATGTTTTAGAATTTTTTTATCAATCCATAACCAATTAGTAGCATTAGCAAATATTAAAATGGCAATTAATACTAAGGTAAGCGAAGAAGTGGTTAAAAACCTTTTAAGGGTTACGTTTATAATTTTAACCTTAATAATATATATACTGGGAATTATGCCGAGTAAAATTATGTATAGTACCAACTTTAAAGAGAAAAAACTACTGGACTCCTGATAATTGGTATTGAATATATTACCAATCATACTCTCGTCTATGATGACACTATAGGTATTAATAAAATAAACGGCAATTGAATTGATCATAAAGAATAAGACCAACAAAGATTTTCCAACAATGCGCGACAGAAAAAATATCAGATAAAAAACAAAAGCATTTAAAATCAGCATTAGAATTATTAAACTGATAATAATAGTAATTCCGCTAAAACTTTTATAATCAAGATTATGGAAGACAAAGGTGAAAAATGGAAAATGAAAGAGTAAAAAATTGAGAAAACTCATCAACAATACAAAACCAGACAACTTTAAACTATTTTTTAACATATACTATTACCAGATTTTGATTAATTATTTTATAATTTGATAACAATAATACGCATTATGAATAGTAAAATAAAGAAATGATAACTTGCCAAAGCCAAGTTCTGGCTTTTTGCAAAATAAATTACATTTTCAGTACCTTAAAGGGCGGGACAATTGGTGAGTTTGATTGGAAAGGAGACTTTAAGTATTCTGGACAACCTTTATAAATACTGTAACCGGTGCTGAGTAAATTATGGTGCAGTATGCATGGCAATTAGCCATTCTCCATTTTCCCGGATCAGTACATAGGATGATTTTGCTGTCATTTGTTGCGCGTTGAGCTCAGGTGATGCTATGGCGGTATATTCACAGGCTAGCAGAATACAACTGCTGTTAAGAGGTTTATTTAAGATTGGTTTAATACTAATGCTTGTCCAGCCCTGTTCCATGATGCCTTGCAGCAATTCGGAAATTTGGTGTCTGCCCTGAACAGTTTGATAACCGACTAAAATGCACTCTGGTGCATAGAGTTCAATTAAGTCTTTCAATCCTTTGCTCCATGCGAGTTCATATTTTTTGATGAATTCTTGTGTAACCTGCGTAGTTCTCTGTGTCGTTGTAGTCATCATGGTAGGATTATTATTTTTTTGACCTGAGGTTCATGCACAGGTTGTTCCTTAACTTGTTTGGTTTTGCCCCAATCCCAGTCTTCTCTGAAATCTTCGTCAGGATGAAAGTAACAGCCACGCCGCGTGAAGGTGGAATTAGGAGAGTGGTTCAATTGGCTTTTTTCATCAACTCTTGCTTTCATAATGTAAATAATTGATTGTCTTTATATTAACAAATTATTTTCAAAATTGTTTGCTGGTCACTTTGCAGTAGAAAGTATTATAGACGATAAGTTCTTTTAGTATTTGTCATAAGTAAGGGCCTTGTGTTGTAAGGGGGTTGGAAGGGGTAATCGCCCTTCCAACCCCCTTACAACACAAGGCCCCCTTACACATCTTAACCCTTTTCTCTTTTTATCTTAACTTATTTGTGATAATATTTATTTTAGAATAAAATACTTATCTTGTTAGAAACAAAAGGGCATTTATGTAATAATTATAATCATGGCAATATTAAAGGTTGAATCGAATAGAGGGTTTATAGGCAGAGTAGGTAATACAGTTACTTATGTGTTAAATGGACAAATTGTAAAGCGTACAATAGGAAAGAGTTCCAAAGAAGCTACTATTCCTCAACTTTCAGCAAGGCAGAAAACTAAAATTATTACCGGATTTTTAAAACCAGTCAAAGAGTTTATTAATATTGGATTTGAGTTTGAAGCCAGGTTAGTGCAGAAACAAAGTGCATATAATATTGCCACTTCTTATAATTGGTTAAATGCTATAGCAGGGGAATACCCTGATCAAAAAATTGATTTTTCTAAAGTCTTGTTAAGCAGAGGGAAAATGCCTGTTACAACTCATATTGAAGTAAAAATTGCAGCTAACAGGGTAACCTTCAAATGGGATAAAACCATTGTCAGCGAAGGAATGAAAGAGAGTGACAGGGTAATGTTAATGGCTTACTTGCCTAAAGAAAATCGCTCAGTAACTCTTATAGGTGGCGCAGAACGACTGGAAGGAGTTGAACATTTAGTTATCCCGGAGTGTTATGAGGGAATTCACATGGAGACATATGTTTCTTTTATATCTGCAGATTATAAAACTATTTCCAACAGCGTTTATACTGGCCAGGTTTTTAGCGACTGCAAAAGTGATAAATTAGCTAATGAGCTATCGAAAATAATGAAAGATGATCAGATACTAGAAATAGGGATTGACGAGAAAGCAAGACTCTATATCAAACCTGCTCACTTGCGTTTTGCGCTTATTTATAGAATGGCAAAAGAAGTACATTGGGACGATAAAGGACTTTTTCTTTATTCACCTGAGCCAAGAGAATGGACCTATTTTGATTGGTATAAACATATAATTAAAAAGTAGCTAAAGATGAATGTGGTTGTAAACTGGTTTTGTCTGAGCAAACATTATGGATAAATATTGCGGATGATCTAAGAGAAAAAATTAAAAGTTGGTAATAATGTGCGTGTCCGGATTGACATTTTTCTTAATAGAATTATAATATATAAAAAATACTATGACATTTCGGTTTTAATTAATGTTTAACAATAACATATTATTAAACATTAATTAAACAATAGGAATATTTATGTTAAAAAATATTCAAACAATCAGAAAAAATGCTACTTTCAGTCGATAAAACCGAAATCGTCTGTATGAGAAAAAAAAAATACTACTTATTTGTTCTGATATTTTGTTTAAGCATCTCCGCCAATAGAGTTTTTTCTCAGGAAAAGCCCACTTTTTTTGAATTAAAAGGAAAATTAATCAGTGATCAAAATCAAAAACTTGATGAGGTTACTCTACATCTGCTGAATGCAAATGATAAAAAATTAGTTAAAATAGAATACGTGACCACAATCGGGGGCTTTTACTTTTGATAAAATACCCAAAGGGAATTATATTCTCGTCACACAAAGTATGGCCTATTTAAAATACGAGTCGGCCTCAATTGAACTCAACAGAAATACAGACCTGGGCAGCATCACGCTCAGTCCGCTCAGTAATAATTTAAAAGAAGTCTCTATTGCAGCGGTTAAGCCATTTATCCAGCAGCAATATGATAAAACAGTAATCAATGTATCCGGCTCTATAGCAGCAGTTGGAAGTACTGCTTTAGAAGTGCTGGAGAAAGCACCTGGTATCACCATTGACCAGAATGATAACATAGCAATGCGTGGACGTCAGGGTGTACTGGTGATGATTGACGGAAAATTAGTTCCGATGTCAGGGCAGGATCTAGCCAACATGCTAAAGGGTATGTCAGCCAATCAAATAGAGAAAATAGACTTGATCACCAATCCTTCTTCGAAGTACGATGCTTCAGGTAATTCGGGAATCATTGACATCAAATTGAAAAAAGGAAAAATGACGGGTTCAATGGTAATTTTACGATGAGCTATGGCCAGGGAATTTATCCGAAATTAAATCCGTCGATCAATATCAATCACAAGGTTAAAAACCTGAATATATTCGCTTCTTACAATTATTCTTTCCGCGAAGACATGACCAATCTTAAGATTCTTAGAAATTTCTATAGTGCGTCTGATCAGGTAACTGGTGGTAATGACTTCGATAACTTTTTTAAATTTACAGCCATTAGTCATAACGGTCGTATTGGTGCGGATTATAACCTGGGAAAAAATACGATTATAGGCTTCGCTGCAAATGGAATATTTACCAGTGGAGGTGTCAAATCGGTTAGTCATACTAATGATTTTAATGCTACTCATCAGCTTCTGGGATCTTTCGCAACAAATGGTAAGACTGATCCCGTACGTAATAATGGAAGTATCAATTTTAATTATAAACAGATTTTAGATACCGCGGGAAGAGAGCTGACAGCAGATTTTGATTATGCACGTTACATCAACAATGATAATCAGAATTATCATACTCAGTATTTTGATGTGAATGGTGTGCAGAATAAAGATCCTTATACACTTTTTGGTGATCTGGACGGCAAATTAAATATTAAATCTTTTAAAGTTGATTATACTCATCCTGTGAAAAGTATCGGTGCTAATTTTGAGGCAGGTATAAAAGCCAGCTGGGTAGAATCTGATAATAATGTCGCATTTTTTGATAGAAGCAAAGGCGGGAACATTCCGGATCTGGGAAAAAGTAATCGTTTTCTTTATGATGAGCAGATTAATGCAGCTTATATAAATGCATCCAGAAAATGGAAGAAACTACATCTTCAACTGGGCTTAAGATTAGAAAACACGATTGCGAAAGGTACACAGGTAACCAATAATGATAGTTTTGATAAAAATTATACTCAGTTATTTCCGAGCGGCTATTTAGGATATGAATTCAACAAGCAGAATGATCTTGGGATTTCTGTAAGCAGAAGAATTGACAGACCTTCCTACAGACAATTGAATCCTTTCAAAATATTTCTGAATCCATTAACTTATGCAGCGGGAAATCCATTTTTGAACCCGGAAATCACAACTTCATTCGAATTGACCTATACCTTTCTGCAGAAATATACAACCAAATTGGGATATAGCAGAACAACAGATAATATCCTCAATGTATTGTCACCGGACGTAGAACCAGGTACGGTAATTCAAACTTTTAGGAACCTGGCCAAATTTGACTATTATAATTTGAGTTTCAGTTTTCCAGTTACCATTGGCAAATGGTTGAATAGCAGCAATACAGCTCTGATGTATTATGGAGAATACAAGGGAAATCTGGTGAATACCAATTTAAATGCCAGCAGGCTTGCGTTCAATTTTAACTCCAGTAATTCGATCATGATTGATAATAATACCAGCCTGGAAGTTCTTGGGAGTTATCAGTCTAAGTCTACTTATGGGTTTCTGGAGATTAGCAAATACTGGTCCGTTGGCCTTGGTGCCCAAAGACAGTTATGGAACAAAAAAGCTTCTGTTAAATTCAATATAAGTGATGTGTTTTATACAACTAAAATAGAAGGTATTACCAAATTAACGGGGTATGGAGAACATTTCTTCCAGGAAAGAGATAGTAGAGTGGGCACTATCAGCTTTAATTATAGATTTGGTGGGCAGGGTAATAGTTCCAAAAGAAAAACAGGAGGGGCTGAGGAAGAGAAACGCAGGGCAAATTAATAGACACTTAGCCAGACTAAAAAGTATACAGCAAGCACCTGTAGATTTTATACGCCTAAAGTTCATTATACAAAAGAAAAAAAATAGAAAATGAAAATAATTCCGTTAATAATTATTAGCCTTCTCACATTAGAGGCATGTAAGTCCAATCAGAAAACTGACAATAATATCAGCGATACTACAAAGACGATTATAAAAAAAAAAGGTAATATGGATATTGAAGCAATTAAAAAACAAATTGGTTTGCAAAAAGGTCTGGAAACAAATAATGTCCCAAATAATGAAGTCCATTTTCTTGATGGAAAAGATATAGAATTAAGTTTAGCTGTTATTTCTGAAGGGTTATCAAATGCTGGTTATAGTAAGCCGGAGAAGGCTCAGTTTGAAAGAAAAATTAAGGAAATTTTCAATTGTGAGAACTCCGATAATAAACTTTGGAAAGGAATTCGTTTATTAACACCAGTTGTTCCTAATAGCTGGATGGCACCAGAAAATTTCATTAATTATTATGGTGATAATTATGGCGAAGCGGAAAGGAATGAATATTATTTAATAGCATTTAATGATCACAATTTCATTTTTGACATTAATTTCCTGAGGGATTTAATAAAAATATCACCTAATGGAGAATATAAAATTACATTACCAAAATATCTGATTTCAAGGAATAATTATCTTTTTAATGGAAGTAAGACAGATCTTGACTTTCTCCTGAAAAATGATGCCAATTTTGTAAAATCATTGGTTTATGTTTTTGGTTATGATAAAGATCCTGCAATAAATTCATTTGTTTTGAATGAGTACAATACGGGGACAGCCAATGATCAGAAGGTTGGAGATGTTATATTTTCAGACTATGATAAACCCGGTAAGCTGAAAATCCGTAAAGGTCTGCTGCAATACATTAATGAGTATACAACACAAACTGAGAATAAAATATATACTGGATTGGAAAACTACATACTGGGTATTGATGAACTTACCAATGTAAGTTTTGAGGATAGATGTAAGATGGTCGCATATGCTGGTACATTAGGACAAAGACTTCATGAGAAATATTATGCGAAAAATCCAACCAAATGGGCAATCAATTCTCTTTTAACAAATTTCAAGATCCAATTTCCTAAGTATATTGATGAGATTAAAAAGAAGGATT
This sequence comes from Pedobacter sp. NJ-S-72, assembly GCF_053890575.1. Lineage (NCBI taxonomy): Bacteria > Pseudomonadati > Bacteroidota > Sphingobacteriia > Sphingobacteriales > Sphingobacteriaceae > Pedobacter > Pedobacter sp. NJ-S-72. The sequence continues at coordinate 1,186,434 of NZ_CM132681.1, forward strand.
ATTATGGAGATCCAGAAATAAAGAGAGCGGTAGCTACTGCAGAAGACGAGGCATTACAGGCAACTACTCATGCCGATCCGCAGTAAGTATTGTTTTGGATAAACTATGAAAAGATTTTTTTTTATTATTACTATTAATTTCATGAAATAATATAGCGCAGACCAAAAGTGGAAAAAAAAAGATGTAAAAATAAATGAAACTAATCACGATAATCATATTTAGCTCTCTATCTTTTTGTTCTTGTCAAACAAGTCAAAAAAGTGACAGTACTACAGGGAGAGTTACTGCCGGTGCTCGGGTAACTGCACCAAACTTTGACAAGATTTTAAAATGTGATAATTATTCTGGTGATGAAAATTACTTTTTAACTGCTGATGAAGGTTGTCTTTATAACCCGAATGGAGCAAACACTTTTGGGAACCTGGTCATTTACCTGATCCCAAAAAAACCGCTGAATATTAATGACGATAATAACCTCAGCGAAACAAAGAAAGTGAATAATCTTAATGCTGCTCAGCTCAAAGAAGATTTTACTATTTATGTTTATGCAATTGACAAAAAATATCTGAATTATAATAAGACAGGAGATCCTATTTACTATCAAAAGGACATTTTTTTGTTGAAGAGCTGTATACTTATGATACTAAGAGTCAAAAATGGAGTTTGTTAGATTCTGTAAGTATTAATTCCAACACAGACAATACAAAGGAGCAAAGCTGGCGGGAAGGTTTTTTATCAATAAGCAGGTTAGTCAATCTGTCGTTAAGCCGGCTAAAGTTGCTATAGCCGGTGAAATTTCTGAAAAGTGGTATGGCAGCTATAGTTTAACAATAAATGGGGATAAGGAAGATTGGAGAGATCAGCAAAAAGTATCATTGGTAGTCACAAAGGATTCTATTGTATATCATGCAGAAGGTTATCAGATAGATCAGACGTATAAGCTTTCTGGAAAAGAAAGTGGTGGCACTTTGATGCTGGATTATCTAAGTGCAGCTGATCATACTGAGAGCGCTGTATTAGAAAAAACGAAAGATTTTGGAACAGTTGTGAATGAAAATAAAAGCTATACGTGGTCTTCTCCGTATTTAGATCTTAGTTTTGGTGATGGAAAAAGTAAGGTTTACGTTTTGAAAAAGGAATAAGGTGATCGGCTTTTTCTCTGTAACTTAACAGACTGGCTTGAGTAGGCAATTGCGTAGTCTAATAATGGTTGCTGCCAATCCTTTTGCCCACCAAAAGCGATAAGCTCGTCAATAATAACAGAACCTTTAATTCAAGTATCTTTTTAAATATAATTTGGTTCTACCGAAGAAGAAAACAACATCCTTAAGACTAAAGAAACCCTATAAGTTCCACTTCGCGGATTTATAGGTTTTCTTTATATGTATTAGATTTTTATCAGTTAGGAGATGGAATTTTGGTCTTTGAAGCTGTGCCTAAGGTCTTTTCGAAAAAACGACTGGCGATTTCAATTACTTTAAGGTGTACTTTGTGACGATCAACTGAAACGTCATCTTTGAAAGAAGCTGGAGACTCTTCTTTCAATTCATCTATCCCCTCAGGAAGCATCACGTAATGTCCAGTTTTCCCGTTAAATTCATAATATTCTGATTTATCGATCGATCAGACGATGATATACTTTTGCATTCTTCTCAACTATTGCTAAACTGTCGCTTTGCACACCAATAATGAATACTGGTTTTGAAACTTTTTTAAACTGGCTTTTTCTAATGAAGCCGGGGCCATTGCTGGGGCAGATCGCAATAAATGCACTTATTCGGGAGTCCTTGAGGTTTGGTACATTCCTGGTGCCTGCAACAAGTGTACTGTCATAAAGTAGCTTGCCCAGTCCTGGAAATTCCGGAGATTCCATTTCTTTTGCTCCGGTTGTCCTGTAATAATTTAGCATATGAGGATAATCAAGTTCGCCACCAGCTAAGGCAAGTATTGTATATCCCCCGAAAGAAAATCCTGCAGCACCAATGCTGAGTGTGTCTATTGAAGGGCTGATTTGCTTATCTGTTAACAGTTTGTTAAGGACAAAGGAGATATCCTGAGGTCTTTCCCAGGGTTTAAGAAACTCAATAGCAATCTTGTTATCGTTTGTATTTCCCCAATGGTCAACTGCTGCTACGATGTAACCTTGTTCAACGAGGTCCTGGGCTAGCCATTCAAGCGTTTTTCTATTGCCTCCGGTACCGTGAGATAGCATAATCAAGGGAAGCCTTTGGGTTGGAAGACTCCCGTTCCTTACCGTTTGAGATCTCAAAAAAGGTGAAAATTTTCTATCTGAGGCGTTAAGGGTATCCGTGGTTGGGTACCACAGTTCTGTTATTAATGGCCGGTTGCGTTTTTCATCCTTAAAACTTAAGGTGCGCTGCCCTATATTCTTTTTTGTCTGCGCCTGTGCAAAAATAGCTGTTGACGAAAGCATCAAACAGGTGATAGCAATACAGATATGGCCTTTCAGGGAAGAAAAATTAAGATTGTTCATTTTGATAAAAGAGGTTTAACGAACGTTTCTATTTCTCATGTGCATTTGAAACATTTCCTGTTGATTCCTTTCACGTTTTTTCCTTGCTGTGCGTTTATAGATTCTATATATCAAAATTTCAATTGCTACAACAATAATAAAAAATGGATATGGAAAATCCATTTGGATTGAAGCAAGAAGAGAGCCTGTGCTAAGAAAAATGGCAATAATGATATATCCTGGTTTCATATGCTAAAAATACTAAAATATTTAGCTGTTAGCCAAATTATTTTAAATCATTTATCATGAATATTGAATTGAAAAACGTGTCTTTTGAAATTTTAAGCCACAATCTTATGTTTTAAAATCGGCAAAATTTCTCGATTAGACTTTTCTGAGATGGGTAAATGCTGCTTAACGAACTTTTAGTTGCCATCTCGAACTCTGAAAAATCGAAACCAGGTGCGACTGCGCAGCTGACCAGCGCAAAGTCCTGTTTTGATGAAATCTCCGCAGCAAACCAACAATTCGGTTCGATGATAGCTTGTAGATTACCAGTTTCTGAATCACTAAGTTCTATACACCTGTAACCCCCATCTGTATCTAAAACGTGAATGTTTATTGGCTGACCACTATGGAAGTACCAAAGCTCATCAGACTTTAAGCGATGAAAGCCAGAGAAATCATTACCTTCAAGCAAGTAATAAATTGATGTGCAAGCGCGTCTTAATTCAATTCCGTTATCACGATAAACTTCGACATGAGATCTGAACATTTCTTTATAATAACCACCCTCAGGATGTGGTTGAAGATCCAGGCGATCTATCCAGTAGCCAGCTTTGTTTTTCATACTATAATTTATTGTTAATTCCCGTTAGCTTGTCTTGCCACCAATTTCCAACCACCTTTAGATTCTCTCCAAACATTGGTAAATCGTCTGTTCTTTTTCTCTCCATTTTTACCATGTTCAATTTCGCTGCCCATGACTACTGCCAGATCTTCATTGAAAGTTATTTTTTCAACCTGACGATCTACTTTTGGGAATTTATGTCCAGCTTTCATTAAATCAAGTACATTTCTTGCACTTACTATTTTCCCAGACGCATTATTTACCACATAATCTTCTGTCCATAGCTTTTTCAAAGCTGTCGTATCATTCTTATCTAAAAGAACTGTCCATTCCTTCTCTAATCTTAAAAGTACATGTTCCCTAGCCGAAGATTGAGAAAACACAGGACAAAAAAAAAAAGAGAATAATATAATATTAAATAAAACTTTCATAATGGGGTGAGTTTAATGAGTAAAAGAAATATATTTAAATGTATGAATAAAGGTACATTTTCAACTGCAGAATCATTCAGTGCAACGTTGTAAGTATTTCAGACAACGTCCGAAGGAGCAGGAATGTCCCGATGATCATAGCTGATCTCTGATGAAGCAAAACTATGCGCAGAGGTCATCCATACAATCTTAATGCGGTTAAATATATCAACAACCCGGTCAAACGGGCTTAATAACCGGTAAATACTTATTCAATAAATGCAGACTTTATATCTACTAGATTTCATCACACATCATTTTACCCAAATAAATTCAAGATATTTTTCTTACTCAGTGACTTCAATATCCCATCATCATTAATAGTCACAAAAAGGGCACCTATGTTACATGTTGCTATTAACATTAATACAGAAAAAGATATGGTGAACTGGATGGAACCTGTGACCGATGAAGAATATTATAAATCAAAAAAATAATTTCTAATTAAATGAATAATCATTTAGTTTTGCATGATTTTTAGATGATGTGGATTAGAGATCTAAATAAAGAACAATTTTAATATGCTATTCGCCAATAGGGGTGCAGTATAACAGATGGTCTGCTTCAGATCAGTATAAATATAAAAAATATGATAAATTCCTTTTTGATGGCAGGCCAGTCAAATATGGCGGGGCGGGGATATTTGAATGATGTTAAACAGATCTATGATGAAAAGATCAAAATGCTGGTGAATGGCCGTTGGCAAACGATGGCAGAACCAATTAATTTTGACAGGCCTACATCCGGCATAGGACTTGCCGCATCATTCGCGGGGGCATGGAGATTAAAAAATGATCAGGAAGAAATCGGTTTGATACCGTGCGCTGATGGGGTACCAGTCTGGATGATTGGGCTGTTGGGGGCGCACTCTTTGAAAACGCCGTGTTCCAGGCAAAGCTTGCCCAAAGAACCAGTAAGTTGAGTGGGATCTTATGGCATCAGGGGGAAAATGATAGTTTTGGCGGGCTTTCCGCTCTTTATTATGATAAGTTAAGTATTATCGTTGATGCATTTCGCCGTGAGCTTGACGCACCAGATATTCCTTTTATCACAGGCGGCCTTGGCGATTTTTTAAGTGGTGGCAGATACGGTAAATATTTTACTGAATATAACGAGGTTAATTATGCCCTTCAGAAGTTCGCTGAAACAAAGCCGAACTGCTATTTTGTAACGGCAAATGGATTAACGGCCAACGAGGATGGACTTCATTTTGACGCGGTATCGCAGCGCAGGTTTGGAATCCGGTATTTCGAATCATTACGCAAAAAGAAAAATATTCTGGCACCACTTGCCGGCGAAAATGAGTTAATCGAGATCATACAGGAAAGGCCTTTGACAAAAAAAGAGCAGGGTGCATTGTTAGAGATTGATTTTGCCTGTGGTAAAATCTCCTTAGGTGATCTGGAGGAAAAGTTGGGCCTGTTGAACGAGTAATCAATAAATAACAATACCTTTTTATTAATTTGCAAGTAGATCAATAGCTTTAAAGAGCTTTAACGGAATGTGTTAAAGCTCTTTAAAGCTATTGGAATTATTCGACCCAATAGGTTAGCTGGACTACGATATAACCATCTGGTCCTATCTGTGAGCTGTCTAAAGTTACTTTTTTCGAAACGGCACCATCCCAGGCTCCAGGATAGGCACCAAAAGTATAAGTACCGGCAGGAAGTTCTTCGAATGTATCTTCGGCTTCCCGGCCTCCGGCATAAAAGTATTGGCCAGTTGCTTCATTACGCGCCCAGAAATCACGTAATCCATTACTTCCTGAAAGCGGGTTTCCATAAATGTCAACTAAAGTAATGCGTACTTTAAAATCAGCACTGTTTTTTTTTTCTCTGTAACGAATGAAATAGGGGTCAGTTTGCCAACTGAGGGAGTGTTTAACGTTGTTGCATAGCTTGCGGTAGAAATTGAAACCGATAAAAGACTTAAAATGATTGTGTTTTTCATAACAATAATGTTAGTGGTCAATGATTAGACTCAAGAGGAATTAGATTATACAATAATAATAGATTAATGTTAGGATTGGGTTAACAGATTGTGATTATTAAGGAGTGGGGGGGAGTGTTTTAAGGCAGTTCATCAATATAGGGTTAATCAAGCTCTTTTTAGAATCCAGTTTAATACAGGGTCATTCCCTTTCTTGTAATCTTCAAATGAAGGTGCTACTTATATAAGGGACGTATTTGGGATAGAAATGTTGCATCAATTTCTATATGGCTTTCTAAATAAGGGTTGTAGGTAATAGGGTTACAGGTCAGGTTTTTAGTGCCTGCAAAAGCATTTAGTTATAAGTGTGCGGGCAGGCCTGAAATTATTGTAATGTGTTAGCTCAGACTAAAAGATAACATGAACTGACCAATAAGTTAAAATGATATACCTTGTTTTGCATCTATAGCAAGAATAGATTTATTATGGAAAGAACGGAAGTAAAAATTAGTGCAGACCTGCAGAAATTCATTGACAAATTTGAGCCGAACAAATTTAAACTTATGGCTAAAGGAATTGAGATCAGGGGTATTAATGATATGCATAGAAACATTAGACAGGCTAAAGACCTGATTGAAAGATTAGAACTCAATCTCTTTGTCTCGCATAATGCCGAAATGCTAAGTTATGGAGGCTTTGAGGTAAATAACGGATAGGTATATGGTTAAATTTGAGAAAGATAAAAGGCTTACATTAATCCATTAATTTTATAAAAAGGATCATTTAGAGTGTCAGAATTCCATTCGTATTCAGCCCAATTGGCGCATCTTTACAAATCATCCTGTAAGCGATTATGGGTTTATCCTCACCAATTCTATGGCAACGATCAATTGCTTGTGTGCCTCAGCAGCTGGATTCCACCACGGATCAATCAGATATACATAATCAGCTGCAGTTAAATTCAATCCCGTGCCTCCGGCCTTTAAACTGATTAAAAGTACTCTGGTATTTTCATTCTGCTGGAAATCTTCTACGGCCGTGTTTCTAAGTTTGATTGGCGTTTTTAACCACGCTTTCTTCAAATCTAACAAAATCATTTATTAGATGATTCAAACATACGACAAGACAAATAGTTGTTTACGTTTTAACAATTGCTTAATTTTGTCCTTTGGCTTCTATTTCGCAAACGATGAGACTCAACTTAAATATGCACAGTAATAAAAACATCCCTAATGACTAGAAAAGTTATCGATGGTCCTGTTAGAAACAGAGAAAGAACCAGGAAAAAAGTACTAGATTCGGTGGCGGATATCTTAAAGAATGAAGGGTTTACCGGCCTGAATATACGTCAGATTGCTTCAAAAGCAAATGTGGATAGGAAATTGATCTATGACTATTTTGGAGGATTGGAAGGATTGGTAAAAGAGTATTTGAACAGTAGAGATTTTTGGAAGTCTAATTCACAATTAGTAGGAGAAGATAAAGAAGACCATGGGAAAGCAACTTCGTATGCTGTGCTGGAAAAACAATTTGATTCATTGATGGTCAATGAAGAAATGCGTAGAATTATAACATGGGCACTATGTGAAAATATAAAACCATTAAGGGAATTGAACAATGACCGGGAAATATTAGCAGAATCGTTTTTCAATAATGTTGTCGGTGACCACTTTGAGGGTAAAGACAAAAACTTCAGGGCAATTACATCCATTTTAATAAGTTCCATCTACTATATGACACTGATTAATCAAATGAACGGTAGTACTATTTGCGGAATCGACCTGCAAAAACAAGAAGACGCGGAAGCAATAAAGAAGAGTCTAAAACAGATTATTGATTGGGCCTATTCCTGATTATCTGGGAGTGATTTTACAATAAGAGTTCCAAATAGTTAATTATTTCTTGCCGTTTTGCGGATAGAAACCGAAATATTTTGCTTGTCGTGCATCTGCAGATATCCTTCCCTAAAATATTTTCGTACAAATTGAAAATTGATCATATGAGATTGGTGGCAACGTAAAAAGCCAAACGGGTGCAGGATCTTTTCATATTCTTTTAATCCCTTTGAAACTAATATTTCCCTTTTATCTTTAAGAAAAAAAGTGGTATAACCTTTATCCCCGTTACAGTACATAATATCTTCTATATTAATGATCTCTATATACTCGAGGTTTTTTAGCCTTAAGCGTTTGGCATTGCTAGCAACTTGCGATAAATGATGGTTTTGGAAAATTTCGATCTGCTGTTTATCGGAGGTCAGCAGCTGTTGGTAGCATTTGTCTAACCTGGATACTAAAGCAATAGGGTCAATAGGCTTAAGCAGATACCCAAATGCACCCAAATTAAATGCCTGTATGGCATATTGAACACAAGCAGAGATAAAAATAACCTGAAAACGGTCAATCAATTCCAATTTCGTTAAATAATTCTATGCTGTCCCCATCCTTTAATCTGATATCAGCCAAAATAATGTCAGGTGCTAAGAGAATGATTTCTTTTGATGCTTTAGCTATACTGTCCGTATGCCCAACCACTTGTACATAGGGGATTTTACGTAGTATCTGAAATAAATACCGCAATGTGCACCTTTCGTCTTCTAAAATATAAAGCTTCATCTTAACTGATTGTAGACATACTGATTGAAGAATATACCCGCTTCGTTCCTGCAGATTTTGCTCAGGCCAATTAATAAAAGCCAGGATGGAGCATTGTCTTTCTTTGGGCTAAAATTGCTGGGTATTTGGCAATTTCGGTCCACACTTCTTGTAATTGGATTCATATTTTAAAGTCGTTTTCGTAAAAGCATAAGATTACGGATATCGGCTCAAGATTTTCAAATGTTGCATGCAAAGCTACGAATATAAAGTCACACTTATGTGATTTATTTATTATCCCAAACTTTATCCGAAGAACGAGGTGGATGCACACCATCCTCTTTTCTAAAATATACTAAAAATCATTAATTAAAAAACAACATGAAAAAGTTAGAGAAATTAAACGAAAAAACTAGTGGGATTGATAAAATCCAGGGTGGTTTGAGGGCGGTAGGAATTGAGTAGGAGGTATGTTTCACAGATGGTAATGGTAGTGACTTTATAACAAAGCACGTACCAACACATGTTACCAACCATTATATAAGTGACTCTTCGAATGACAAATAATATTTGATGTCTCCATTATACTTAGACAATTTACTTTAAAAAGTAAAAAAGTATTTTAATAGGAATGTTCTTTCTCTTAAAGGGATTTGAAATACAGACAATTGGTTTGAGCTGGAATTAATTTGTTGGTATAAATTCTTGTTCACTAAGTTAATGCATTGAAATTCAAAATAGTTCTTCCATTTTGTGGGTGCATATTTAACATTTACATCCAAAAAGTTATTGCGTACAGCTTGTTGTAATGATTGCTGATAAGAAGTGAAATTGTACGATAAGGTATAAGATAGTTGGCTATTTAAATTATGCTGCCATTCGGCTTTTAGCTTTTCTATTTTTGTTTCATTTTTAATCTCCTTGTTTTGAAGTGTATTTTGTTTATTTATAAGTTTACCCATCTCTCCGGTAATAGAAAGTGTTGCCTTGCTAAATATCTTTTTCCTTGCAGTTATTGCCAGATTAAAATCATAAGCGTTAAAAGGAGTAATTTCATTATTATAAAAGCTGTATCCTTCTTGTAAGCCGAAATTGCCACTGCCAGAAAGGTTGGTTTCAGCAAAGAATAAATACTTTGAAATGTTGCCGTTTATAGTGTATTTATCAGTTTTATTTTTAAAATCTATTGCTATGGATTTTGTTAGACCACTATCAATAGTATAAGAATTTATAAAGTTTTGCTTTGTTCTATTGTAGGTGAAGTTTAGATTGTAAAAAAGCATTTTTATTGGCTTCCTATAAGAATACCTGGCAGAGAATGATGTAATATCGGTTTTTGGTAGGGGAGTTTCATTAAAGTTAAACTGTCTGTAGTTTACTAAAATAGTGCCCGGATAAATCTCATTAACCTGACCAAATTCCGTTTGCTGTGCAAACCTAAAATTTAGCTCACCATATTTGTTAATATTTTTGCGAATATCAATAATTGGATTTACCAGAAAGTATTTGTTCTTCGTTGTGTTGCTTTTTTCTGGCGAAGTATAATTAATGAAATCATACGAAGGACTTGTTTCTACACTAAGCGATCCTTTCTGTATTAGATAAATGAGAGATGCTTTCCCGAATAAACTTAAATGATTAAAGTTTACATCGTTTTTAAAGCGGTTTCCTACAGCACTTATATTATTGGTGCTATCTGTTTTGTATAAATTACTACTTAACTTATTGTGCTCAAAAGAAGCACCCAATGAGGTAGAAAAAATAAACTGGTTAAACTTTAGTTTGTACGATGCCGATTGATTTATAAAAATGTTTTTAGTAGTGCGTACCTGTTGGTCAAGCATTATGTAACCTATACTATCATTTACGATATCTTCTTGTAGGCCAGGAAGAATTTTTAAATTTTCATCCATTTTATAATATTGAATAACAGAATTATATTGAAGAATATTATCTTTTCCAAGTGCTTTTGCAACATTAGTTTCATTACTTAATGATAAATAACTGGATGGCTGGTTTTGCGCAAAACCCAATCCATTTTGCGAAGTGTTGCCCACTCTGTTCCATTTTGGAATTTCTAGTTTGGTGATAGATTTTAAATAAATTGAGCTGCTATTTTTCTCAATTTGCCCCTGAAACTGCCATTGGTTTAGTTTGTAAATATTATCCTGCAACTCCTTATAAACGATGGTCTCAGCATTAGGTAAAAAATAATTAGCAAGGTTGCTGTAATTATATTTGCGCTTTAATTGTAATGAGGAAAGATTGAGGCGTACACCCCAATCAGATTTTAATTTAAATAAGACATTAATACTTCCAGCATTATCATTATTCATTAGATAATACTTATCGCTTACGGTTGGCTGTGCGCCAGCTTCCATAGTTAAATAGGGTTGGCCAGTTTTTAAATTAACATCATTGTTGTTAAAAGACACGCCCACGTTTGAATTTTCATTTAGCAAATCTTGTCCAACATTATTTGCCTTGAGGTTATTAATACTCTTAATCTTATTTTTAAAAATAAGATTATTAAGTTCAGTACTGTAAGCCTTATTTCCAAGACCAGTGTGCCCGGTATTAATGGTTATAGTGCGTGCACTATCGGTAAGTTTTAGATTTAATGAAACGTTGTTGGTTACTATATACCCGTTTAATGCTTTAATGGGCTGATCGCGTTCAATTACTTGCACCTGCTCAACAGCGCCAACAGGTACATTTTTCGTCGCAATTCCGTATTTCCCGTCCAAAAGGTTATCACCATCAATATAAACATTCGTAATACGCATGCCATTGTAACTAATGACACCTTTTTCATCTATCTGGATACCCGGCAATTTGTTAATCAAATCAGCAATTACCCTATCATTTTGATCTCTAAATGCGTTAACATTATATTTTAAAGTATCGCTTGATAACGATATTTTAGTAGTTGATTTAATAGTTACTTCCTTTAACTGGTTTATAGCTTTTTTTAAAGTAATTGCATAATTCTCATTAGCGGTTTGTGTAACCCGAACAATGTTTTGCTGGTACCCAAGGCAGGTTACCTTAATGGATAGTTTTTCTGTTGTATCAGTAAATTTGAAACTAAAAAGTCCCTGTTGATTGGTTTTTGCAAAATCAATACCCGATCCGCTTTCGTTTATAATAGTTACCGATGCCGAGATAACTGGATTACCAATACTATCTTTTACCAAACCATTTACGGTTACTATACTTTGTGCAGATAGTATTAAGGATGATAGTAATAGTATGAAAGAAAAAAGCAGCCCTTTTATGTACACACCAGAATAGATTTAGTTTTTTAACTCCAAAGGATATTTAAAAAGATGGTCTTTTAATGGTAGATGAAGGCTTTCCATCGTTTACAGTAATTTTATCTATTGTTATATCACCAGCACTATATCCATCCATACTCAAACCTTCTTTATAGGCTTTTTCCATGCGGTTGTATTCAGTGTTAGATGTTTCAATTGCATCTTTAGGTAATTCTAATGATTGGTTGTTTGGCAGCATAGTACCCAATGCTATTTTAGTGCAGGTAAATTTTATTCTTTGACTGGCATCGTAAGCTTCTAAAATTAAGCCTGGTAAACCATGTAACTTCCACGGGCCAAAACTTGCAGGCACATCTATTGTAAACCAAGCTGTGTAGGTACGCCCTTTGCAAACACCAATCGCTTTTTGGCAGGTATAGCCGAGTAATGTTTTAGTTTCCTTTTCAATTTTCCAGTTTATTTTCTCAAAATCTTCCTTGATCAAATAGTTGTTCTCACTGAAACGTTTGTTTACGTAAACGCTGTTCTCATTTTCTAATGTATATATATTGTCAGCAGTATATGGAATAAAAACCCCCATATTAATCACATTAGCATCAGAGTTATTTGCAGCCTCAATTTTCGCTTTATGGATAGAGTCCTGAACTTTCTTCGTATAACTACTATATAAGCTCCGTTGGCTGTTAAAGGACATTTGAAAATCTTCTTCCCAAATTCTGCCTATATTAGTGGTATCACGTATGTGGGAAAAATGATAAAATGCAACACCACTTGCAGGTTCAGACACATTTCTATAACTAAAGGAATAGAAAGTGTATAGGATTAATGCTGATACAAAAAACTTTAAATAATAACGCATATACTTTTGATTATTGTTTTATAAATAACCCCGGGACAATTCCCGAGGTACTTTGAAAAAAGAAAACCACCCTCTCTTGTATTCAATACTAAATTTTAATTTTCCTAACTGCTCTATAAATGATCACTATAGACCATTAAAGCATCCGTTGCTACCCGAACCATGGGCAAAAGCATTTCGAGCGACGTCACGTACATACATTATTGAACGTGATACATTATTAGGTCCCGATACATAAATAATCCACATCTCACCACATGCATCTTCAAAAAGAAAGCTTCTTGAAATACGAAAAAAACCTGTTTCACTGGTGTTTTTTGTAGTTGGTATTGTTACTTCATTTTTGCTCTCTTTTGAAATTATTTTTATTTCTACCTCATTTACTAAAGGACTATTCTTTTTTAGAGTTAAATCGCTCGCTGAAGCGCTGAACCCGATTACTGTGCAAATTATTGCGATAAATAAATGTTTCATGATTTTTTTTTAAGTGATAAATGATTGATTATAAGTGTTCAGAATTAGAGGATGGTCATAATTATATTCGTTTTCCTTTTTAAAATTAGAGCTAAATTATAAATCACACAACTGTGATTTTATATTTGTAGCCTTTGAACCGATATCCGTTATGCTTTAGGACAGTTTACGGATTATGCTTTTACTAAAGCATCAAAAAAAAAACTTACCTCGTAGTTGTGGGAACAGCATCATCATATTCTCAGCAGAAATTATTAGATCAGCTTCAATAAGCTGATGATGTGCAGGTAAACCTTGGCTTGTAAGCTATCCTGATAAGCATTAAAAGCACTCATCATAGTTATGTGAATCGGTGCATATGATTTAACTACTTCCTACAGGTGATTAAATAGTTACCCTTTTCATCCGTTTTTTCGATACCCCATCCATCGTTGAGCTCGATTTCGTAAGTTTCCCCAATTATTTTATTACCCTCTGCCTTAAATGGTATTGGAAAGATCAATGTTTTAAAGTCGTTCATCATTACAATCCCGGCATTTCCTAAATAGGCTTTACTTTCAATGGTAGTAAAGCTACCAAAGTTTTGACCCGATTTATCTCTTCCCTTTATGCTGGAATAAACAGTACCTAAGCCGGGCAATTCAATCGTTCCATTCATGTTAAAAGTACGTCCATAATTCTTATCGCTAAGCACCACTTTTAGAGTTGGTTTATATCTGCAACAGGTCGCGGTAATAAGCAAGGAGGTTGTCGTTTTTAGCACGCCTGACACCTTCCTGACCGTGGATCTCATCAAAGTTATTTCTCGCCTTTGCTGTTGTAACAGCCTTATTGCAGGTATCTATGATACGTTTATTCTCATAGACCGCTAAAAAGTTGTATATTTTTTTAAGGCCTTGTTTCCATGGCAGGCCAAGATAGTCGTAGATGAGGCCGTATGCAACGCCCGTAGCATATGGAAAGGGTCTTGTGTAAGTCTCTGCATTTTCCCTACTGTATATTTCCTCTATTGCAGATTCGTACTTGTTTTTCGAAGTAGACAAAGCAAAACCCGTGTAATTGGCCAGCCCCTCCAACGTTTCGATCTCCAGCTCGCCTTGTAGGAACTCTTTGTGTTTTTGCTGACGTAATTTTCTGAACAAGAGTGCGTTTTCTAAGAAAGAAACTGTCTTTAGCTTGGAGCTTTTGTCATTTATCGCGCTTAGTGTATTTCTCAAAGCCCGGTACTCCAGCCGGAGCAACTCTCTGGCATCATAGCTATCCAGATACTTTATAGCATCACCATTTAACTTCATGTTTTCCAACTGCACCAAATGAAATAATTCATGGATGATCGTTGTCGATCTATCAGATAGATAATTGGACAGCACTACCGCGTAATCTTTACCCTGGTAAGACTGGACCATATTCACAAATGCAAAGGTGTTGGCCGGAATATGGGCGTAAAAGAGTATACCATTGTCTGTCTTGCTCCCTGGAAAGGCATTAATGGAATAGATGGTATTATCATAATCCAGTACTAAGATGCGATTGTTCCATATCTTAAAGCCCCATAACTTACCATTATCCTTTTCCAGAATCTGTTTAGCGTTGTTGAGTTCGCTATAAATGGTTTCTAATTTTCGCTGTGGTAAGGTTGCGTAATTCTGCTTTACTTTTTCAAGGAGTAGCGCCCATCTGGAGTCCTTGTGGATGCTGGAAAGATCAGGATCTGACTGAATATGGTCATAATTGGAATAATATTGTTTATCCGACAAAAAAAGCAGTAAGCTAAGCGCTTTATCAGGTTCATTATTCAGGGCATAGATACATGCCCCCGAATACAGTTTATTGGCACTTAAACTATTATTATTGGTCGCATCAAACATCTTTGCTGCATCTGCATAATGCTTGCTGTCATAAGCTTTCATAGCGTTATAATAGCTGGATACTTTATCTGTCTGCGCTAAAGTACTATCTCCGATGAGCAAAAAAAAAACAGGTAAAGGGTAATTATATAGATCTTCATGTCTTTATTGTTTAATAATGATATTGCAAATGAAGGGAATGTCTTGGCTAGTTACAGCCAAAAGAAAGCTAAAGGGAGGTTAAATGAAGGTTAAAATTCCCGAATATTAACTTAATTAACTTTGCTCTGTTTACCTTTAACGATGCGGTTTTCAAAAAAAATCACTTTACTGATCTTTGTATGTGTGCTGGTGCTAAGTGTGCTCTGCCTGATCCAGTACCGCTTGGTCAGAAACACCTATAGATTGGAACAATCCGTTTATTTTCAGCAAGTTGGTCAACGGTTGCAAGTCAAAAGCCAATTACTCTCAGATTCGCTTAATCACATGGGCATGAAGGCACTGGTGGATTTGCTTAGGTATCAAACAAATCATGATATAACACCAGATTTAGCTGGTTTTCAGTCCCGGTTAAGTATTGTTACAAGTAGCTATGCAAATTTAATAAACCAGGCTTTGCTAAAGGACAGCGTGCTCCACGATGTCGGCTTCAATTTTGAGTATACCAAAGTAGTACTTTACCGGGATGGACAAACAGATACTTTGCTTAAACCTGGATCAAAACCTTTTTTGCTTGCTGGTAATGGGCAAGGCAATTTTCTAATCAGTGAAGGTAAACAGGAGATGAGTTTTGAGGTAGAGGCCGCGGGGCTCCATCAGTCAAAGAAATTTTATCGACTGGCAGTTTGGAATAAACCCAGCATTAGCGCTTCGAACTGGCAACAGGTGGTATTGAAACGTATGCTGACTACGTTAGCTGGAGGTATAGCGCTTATGGTGGCATTAGTCTTTATCTTTTTTCTCATCTTTTCAGCTTTGCTGCGCCAAAAAAGAATTGCAGAGGTGACAACGGATTTTGCGAATAATATGACCCACGAACTGAAAACACCACTTAGTGCAGCAGGTTTAGTCGTGAAATCGTTGCGAACTCCAGATGCGAAACTGGACGAAGTTTGGTTCGAGGAACTGCTAGGGCAACTTGACAGGCAGCATGGCAAAATACAGCGGTTGATGGATAATGTACTTACCAGTGCTTTGGATAGGCCTATAGGTACCCTTAAATTAAGGCAATTCATGTTTAAAAAGATATTCGATGACTTGGTATTGGTCGCCTCCGCGGCAGGGCGAGAACTGTTACTTGCGGGTAAAGTGGATGGCCTTATCTGTACCGATGCCGATGTGCTAACCGCTATCTTATCTAATTTGTTAGATAACGCAGTGAAATATACGCCAGACAGCTCCGTTATAACCTTGAACATTCAGGTCTCGGACCGGAAAATTATAATAAGCCTTGAGGATCAGGGGGGCGGCATAGAAAAGAAATACCAAGGTTATCTGTTTCAAAAGTTTTTTAGGGTTCCCCGGTCAGATAGTGATCAGATCAAAGGATTGGGATTAGGCTTGTACCTCAGCCGAATTCAGGCCCACCAGTTAAACGGGAGACTTACCTATGAGCGAAGCAGTAAAGGTGGCAGTATTTTTAATCTTATTTTACCAAATGACAAAGACACGAATACTTCTTGTTGAAGATGATGTTGACCTTGCACAGCTACTAAGCAAATATTTAGTAGTGCAGGGCCATGATGTTGAGCTCGCCTTGGACGGCGCCATCGCTCTGATAAAATTGTCAGCAAAGCAATTCGATATTGCCATACTTGATGTAATGCTACCAAAGGAAGATGGCTTTTCTCTTGCTGTTGCTTTAAAAAAACTTTATCCGGGACTGCCTTTCCTTTTTCTAACCGCAAGACAACAAAAAGAAGATGTACTTAAGGGATTGGGACTTGGTGCAGACGATTACATTACCAAGCCATTTGATGCCGACGAACTAATTCTCCGCGTGCAGAACATTCTTAGACGTAGTACGCTGACAACTCAGCCTATCGAAGTGCTTAACATTGGATGCTTTAAATTTGAACCCTCGCAACTAAAATTAATGTCTGACTCAGGATCCCGACTATTGACCAAAAAGGAATCCGGTATCCTTGAACTCTTAGCCAAACAGCCCGGGCGCATCGTCCCTCGACAAGAGATATTGGAGCTATTGTGGGATAGTGCTGACTTCTTTAGCGGTCGCAGCCTTGACGTTTATATAGGAAGGCTTCGTAAATTACTTGAAAAAGATCATCTGATACGTTTGGAAAGCGTCAGAGGTTCAGGATTCATATTGCACGTATAACATCTCTTTGACCTCCTCCCTGATATTCAGACTGTCAAAAAGTGGAGTTTGCGATGTTCTATAGTATTAACATTCATTAGACAACTTGTGGATACCTGATTGGGGCACCAATAAAACATTACCGTCATGATCTCAACACTATCAGTGTCAAAAGCTAATTTTAGGGTTCAAAAATTCACTGGCTTACAACGCCCGGCCATGAAGAGTGAACACCCCACAGCCTGTAAATTTATCAGGATATTACAATAATTGTTACCATCGGCCATTAGCTCAAAAGGGATTAGCCCGCTATACTCACTGATACCTTTTGGAGAGGCTTCAATCAAAAAATCTTTTCGCTGCACTCAATGAGTTTTTTTGTCTATTAATCAATTTTATATATTTTAACACCTCCAATACTCAGACCCTTTCTGATTTGTGGATTTCCTTTGTATCCCACTTTGGCCTCGCCATAGGCAGTAACTTTAATTTCGTCAGACACATTTAGGTTTAATTTTGCTTCACCATAGAGCGTTGCTTTTGCTGTTTTACCACTTATAGCGAGTGCCTTAACTTCACTTTCTCCATAAGATGTATAGCGCTGTTCTGCAATATCTCCTGCTTTAAATTCTACATAGCTTTCTCCGTATATAGTAGCTCTTAGCTTTTTTAGCTGAACCTCATCAAAATAAACCTTGGATTCTCCATAAACAGTTAAGATGAAATTTTCCTGATCCAGTTTGCTTTTCAGCAAGATTGTTTCTTCTCCTCTGATGGAAAGCTCTTCTAAATCCTTATAGGTTATGACCACAGTCAGTACAGTTCCTGTATATAGAGATTTTTTAACCTGACGGCCAGATTCGTACACTTTTTTATTTGCCGGGAAATCTTTTTCACCTTCCAGGTAAACACGTAATGTTTTATCTTTTGATTCTATATGCACCTTGTCCCGGCCGATTGTACAGTTCTGAATGGTTACAGCTTCCTTGTCTCCTTTTGTAAAAGTCACTTGTACATGCGGACTTACGATTACTTTATCAAAAGATTCAACAGGAACATTTTTTTGAGCTGCAGTCTTTTCAGAAAGAGCAAAGATAAACAGGGGGATAAGGAAGAGAAGTTTGTTCATAATTCTATCAATAAATTATTGAAATATAAGCAAATATTGCTAATGTTCGTACTGTTTTTCCTAATACGGTTTCCACGCTGTCAGTCACTATTTCTGTTTCACAGTTGCTTTGCTGCAGAATTTTAAACATGCTAAATCATATTTGGTCACGATGATAATTATTTTCGTTCTGTATCTTTTTAGATTACAAATTGAAAATCTATTCTACTAACTTAATTAATAGATAAAGAACTGGGCATATTCGAAGCATTTTTTGCTAACCACAGGGGTAAAATGAACATAATTGGTGTTAGATTAAACCCACCTATAACTAACGTTACGGAGTGTTAGGTGATAGGTGTTCGAAATTATTAAAATGGCGGATGAAAAGCAATTAGAATCTGTGCTTCAGTAAATTAAATTAGCGATGAGTTTAGACCTTTCCCTGATTAAAGATGAATAACACAGGTCTGTGAATACAGGTTTTCATTTTTTTAAAATTTAGTTTGGGCTGCTTGATGGTTTATTTTTCGGCTTGGTAATAACAGTAGCTCCCAAGTTTGGTATTGATGAAACCAGTTTCAGTTACATTTTTAAAACCTGCCGAACTCATGTAGGATGGCAGGAGCCCGTTTAGGTTATCTGCAGTCGTTTTAAAGCCATCAACAATTTGCACCAGGTAAAAGGCTAGCCGCATGCGTATAGATTTGGCTTTTTCCCAGTCGCCTATTGAGAATGTTCCGCTGAGTTTAACATTGGGGTTTTGCTGGTGGATTTTGATGAGGTTTTGTGCGGTTCCGTAGCCAAATTCCAGTATGGTCTCTCCGCTTTTGGGGGCGAGTTGATCGATCAGCCTGGTTCTGAACTTGTTTTCTGGCATGGTGATTTTAATGGTAAGGTCATAAAACCGGGTCAGAAAGTTGAATGCCAGGGCTGGTGTATATTCTTTTTGTGCTCATGTCCTTTGCTTTAGGGTAGAACACAAAATTCCGCAAAGAACAGGTTTAAAACTTGTATAAAACGGCTAACTTTTGAGTACGAAAGAAGGCTTAAGCCCAAACATTTTATAGAATGCTTTATTAAAATGGGCGGAATCGGCAAAACCCGCAAAGTGGGCGCAGGTGGTTAAAGAGTGTCCGGTTCTTGATTTTAGAACAGCTAAGGAGATTTTTTTCCAAAGGATGTACTGATGTATGGAAATGCCCATTTGGGCTTTAAATAAATGAGCTAGCCTGTCTTTGGATAAAAAGGAAGTCTCCGACAATTTGGAAATACTGATTTTCTCGTCTGAAAATAATGTATCTATGGTTTTAATGCAGTTCAGGACCCTGGGGTCGGTGTGGTCAATTCGCTTACTTGTCATTTTCATCATTAATTTCTGCTTTATAGTAATTAAGATAGGTATTCAATTGCCCTGCATCTGAAATGTTAAGGAATAATTTGCCTTGAGGTTTGGCTGTCAATCTTATTTTGATGCTCTGCATTTGCAATCTCTTCGCCAATTTTCCAGTAGGTTGCTATAAGTTCACGATTAATGTTTTGGTACACACGTTTACGTGAATCATTAACTAATGATTTAATAGCTTCGAAAAGAACTTTGTTAATATTTGTTAGCTATTATAAAACAGTGTATTATTATCTTGAAAAGCTTTTCATATGCATTTTCACTATCGTATAAAGCTATATCACAGATCAGGCTGGTCAAGTCTGCAGAGGGTTTAGGCATCGGGATATATTTGGTTAATTCAAATTTAACAATTTAACCATACCATCCAAATCTCAATCCTAAAAGCTAAATCAATTATAACAAGGCTGAGTGAACTGCTTGGGTGTTGAGTCCTGAGTTTTTCGTTGATTAATGCATTCAAAATAGTAGAAGAACATGGCCTTGGTATCCTGTTCCAGTGGCTGCGTACCATTAATCCATGATGATAAATTCAGCTTATCAATGCCCGTGGCTTTGTGAATATCTTTCAGTGTAATGCCCATATTTAGCATTTTATCGCTTATCCATTCTGGTTTAACGTCATCTACCACAGCAGGTGTGTAGACAATAGGATGAACAGTTACTGGGATGTCTATGGTAAATCTTTCGAAAAGATCTTTGGTGAGTGCAATAAGTTTTGGGATGTCGGCGCAATTACCTGGAGTGCATTTCCACTGACGGGTTTTAACTTTTAATGCTGCTGATCTGGCAGTAATGATTTCAAAACTAATATTAAGCTGGGATAAATATTGTTTGGCTCCCTCTTCCAGCCTCAGCAGGTCTATATGCCTGACAATTCCTACTAACTTATAAATGTTCTTAATTATCTCCATCTTATAATTCCCAAAGGGATTTTTAGTTCCTCCTCCCACCGTTAACTATATTTATTAATGGCAAATATTTCTTTGATATCTCTGTAACACTTATTGCTGATAAAAGAATCCGTTCTGAGATGTTATATTCAATATGGCCGTAATGTTCTGTTTAGTATCAACAGGGTCACAGGAAACTGATATTTTATTCGTTGAACCTTTTTTCAGGGTAGGAAGATATTTTCGGAACGTCTTTTCTCTGATCACTTTATGTTGTGAATTGTACACACTCGCCACCGAATTAAGATGGGGAATAGCTATGTATTCGCCCGGGTTAAGTAAAACAGGAATTTCAAGTTCTTCCCCGTTCGCTGATATTTTAATGTTCTTTATTCCACATGGTGCATCTTTCGGGAGACGTAAAACAAATTGTAAATATCTTTTTTCATCCTGGTACTTGTCGTTCTCATTATAATTGATAGTCCATGAAGTAGGCGTGACTCCACCTTTGTGGATTAGATCATCAGATATCAGAACTTCATCATAGATGCCTGGATTATGAGTCCAAAACCAGTCAATACTGCGAGGCTTAACGGATTCATTACCGCTATTTACTACTTTGGCTTTTATGGCAGAGGCAGGCAATAATTTCAGCTTGTCATATTGCCAGAACTTATCAAAGGCTAAATCCCAGGAGCCATCTGCTTTCCGGCTCAATTTATATTGAACATCAGTTTGTCTTAATGCCATTTTTTGCGCTTCAGTAAAAGCATTCATACTTCTGGCATCTGTCCATAAACGTAATTTGTCTACAATTTCTTTGCTATGTGGGTTTTTCTTGAATTGATTGATGTCCAATGTAAAGTCAACACCAGAATTCCAGCCTGTAGCCAGGGCCATCACCCATTCCAGATCCTCGACTGAGGCTTTTCCCGGATGATATTGCCCTAATTTATTCGGCATTAAATTTTCCTGTAAAAGTCCCTGTCTTGATATGCGATAGTCAAGCATTGATCCTCTAAAGCCTCTTTCCGAGTCATTTTCTCCCCAGCTTTCATGCGACATATTGTGCCAGGTGTATTGAGAGAAATTTGAACTGGTAACTAAGGTTTCCTTCTTGTTTTCCTGACACTTCTTATAGAAGTTCTGCATAAACACATTACCAGTGTAACATCCATATCCTGCTTCCAGGCAGCTTTCAAACCCATCTATCACAAAATTATCCTGATCTGTTTCTATTACTATCTTGGCCAGCCGATCAGCGACTTCATTGCTCATCCCGATTGTTCCCGGATAAAAATTGTGATAACCAGATACATACATCAATTTGGCTGAAGCTCCGGTTTTATGGTCGGCAACAGTAGTCATGAAGGCTCCTCTGGTACAACCCTGAGCCAGAATTTCATTATTGTTTACCTCAAACTTTTCAAACTCGATTATTTCATTGTCAACCCGTATTACTTTGGAGTTAGCTTTTTTCAATGTTTCCACCAAAAGCTTTGAGTTTTTCAGAAATATGTTTTTATCTGTCTGGTTTATGTCTTTACTGATCGAGGCTTCGGCAGCCCATGTCTGCAGACGATCATCAGGAATAGGGGCAAGGTACGGCTCCCTTTCCGTCATTTCCGTCAGGAATGTGGTCAACGTATATAATGTAGTGGCCACACCCGCCTCTTTGGCCCTTTTACTGTCTCTTAACAAAGCAGGATTTCCACCAGGATAAACTTTTCTATCGAGATCAAAGTGACCCCAATTACTGGAATAACCTCCATGACGACATAAAATCCGGGCGCCCATATCTTTTGCCAATTGCAAATAATCTGTGAAGTTGTTTTCATCATAATTTGCCCACAGACAAAACTTCTGTCCTTCCTTTGAACGTTTAATCCATTCCCCGTTAAACATCGGGTGAGGTAAATGCGCTCCCAGCTCAATTTTCTCAATCGCATTCAGTTCATTGTCTTTCCCTGATTTAGAAGCAAACAGCGCTATTGATGAACCTGCCACTGTTAATCCCGGTATTGGTACCGCTTTTCGCAAGGAAGAGTTTGGATCATTTTGAGGCGCGACAAATCTTCCACGTGTATGGTCAAAAGAGAATAACTTGAGGGAAGACCCGTTGTTTGTATAAGCAGCAATATCGGACATGAAGAAAGCCCATCTGTATTTGGCTCAAGTCCCATCATACCTATTGTAAAGTCCTCACTACGGTTGAGCCCCAGCCATCCGCCTATTCTGCCTTGCATAGATGTGTAATAGGGTCCCCAACAAATATGACTTATTTGCTTTACAGGATTGACATCAATTAGTCTCATCTGAAAATAGGCATCCTTAGTCACTATTTCTACTGATATCTTGATGTTGTTTGTATACAGCAATTCTATAATGGCAGACGCTTTTGTCTTTTTATTGACCCTTGCAGTAAGGGGAACCATAGCCGTGTGATCTGCACTATACAAATAACAGCTTATCAAACTACTATTCTCCTTTGATGAAGCATAATTTATATTTCGGGAGATGTCTTCCAGTTTAACGATTTTCCCCTTAGCATTTACAGCTAACTTCAAGTTGCCGGTTTGTTGTTCGTAGATGATACGATCATCCGTAGATGCAAATGATCTGGATATAGAAATGCTGAGTATTAAGGCAAAGAATACAATTTTCATACTTAATGGTTCGTTAAAAAAAAAGCTCCCGACGACTTGATTTATAAAGCTATCAGTTATTCAATGTGCAATGATACCGATGGATTCTATGAAATGCTCCTATAATATTGACCATAATCAATGTTTTTTTGATATCGTTTATCCGCCTGGTAAGTAAAAAATATCACTACTAACCGAGTAAATTTTAAATAAGCGGGTAGGTTTCCCTACCCAGGTGAAGACACTTTTATTGAAAGTACAGCGAAAAATGATAATGCTGTTGAGCTTTTTTTGTCTATTAATCAATTTTATATATTTTAACACCTCCAATACTCAGACCCTTTCTGATTTGCGGATTTCCTTTATATCCTACTTTGGCCTCGCCATAGGCAGTAACTTTAATTTCGTCAGACACATTTAGGTTTAATTTTGCTTCACCATAGAGCGTTGCTTTTGCTGTTTTACCACTTATGGCGAGTGCCTTAACTTCACTTTCTCCATAAGATGTATAGCGCTGTTCTGCAATATTATGATGGACCCCATTCTTAGGACAAGAATGGGGTCCATCATACTGTTCAGAAACTGCAAAGATAAACAAGGGAATAAGGAGGAGAAGTTTGTTCATAATTCTATCAATAAATTATTAAAATATAAGCAAATATTGCTAATGTTTTATTGTGTTTTTTATAAGAGTAGGTTAAGAGATATTGTGAAATCAAAGTTGCGAAGCTAAGTTGCACGGGAGAATGATTTAAATCGTAATATCTGGTCAGTAATTCTCTTGTCACTATACTTACATTTTTGATAGTATATAACATTTATACGCAGATACAAACCATTCAAATTACTCCATGTAGATTTGTATGGTTTTAATCTTTAATGTTATAATCTTTGTTATGAAAAATGGACATTTTAATCAAACTAACTACATAAATAAATTAACATTATCAGTTGT
Organism: Pedobacter sp. NJ-S-72; assembly: GCF_053890575.1. Lineage (NCBI taxonomy): Bacteria > Pseudomonadati > Bacteroidota > Sphingobacteriia > Sphingobacteriales > Sphingobacteriaceae > Pedobacter > Pedobacter sp. NJ-S-72. The sequence continues at coordinate 1,210,531 of NZ_CM132681.1, forward strand.
AATGTCAGTTGGAGCTACAGTGGGTGTCCGGCCAGCACTGGGAAATGTGCGACAAGCATACCCAGTATTTTTGTATGTAAAAACACTCAATATCAGCAAAAGATTTACCACTCTATTGGAGGATACAGTAAAACGAAAAATTATAGATCAGATGGATAATAAAGCAATTTTGGAAAAAGCTAATATGGCTATTATTAAAGGTAATTATGAGGAGTTTTTATCTTTTTGTACCGACGATACAAAATGGACATTCGTAGGCGAACAGACTCTTTGGGGAAAAGAGCAAGTTCGCCAATATATGGCAACCGCTTATAAGGAACCACCAAAATTTATCGTAGAAAAATTTATAGCTGAAGATGAGTTTGTAACGGCAGTTGGCAAAATTAGTATGAAAAACGGAAATGGGACTGTTGTTGATTATTCATATTGCGATATCTGGCGATTTCGCGATGGCAAGATGGTGGAGTTAACAGCTTTCGTTATTGAGAACTAATGAATTTGAATCCAAAGATTATAAACATCCCATTTATTATGCTCTAATGCTAAACTTAATTTGGTATATTAGCTGTTAATTTATAATAAATAGTAGGGATGTCCGGGATTAAAGAAACCTCAACCAACTTCGCTAACAAGAAGGCCTTGACTGAGGAGTGTGGAGAAGTATATGCTGCCAACATTATTGGCGGGCAATGGACTTTGGTTATCTGTTCATGGTTAGTGAACGGAAAACTTAGATTTGGAGAATTAAAAAAATTATTACCAAATGTTACTGATCGCACATTGAGTCTTCAACTCCGGAAATTAGAGGAAAATAAAATCATAAAACGATCTGTTTATGCAGAAGTCCCGCCAAGGGTAGAGTACGAACTAACCAGAATAGGTTACGAGTTAGAGCCAATTATCAAACAACTTGAAACCTGGGGAAACAAACTTAGAACGGAAAATAAATCATAACTTAAGCGAGAACGGGCAGAATACTTTTTCCTAAATGCAGACTTTATGTGGTGGTCTATTTAAGATTGGTTATTCTTTATATCTACTAGATTTATCACTCATCTTTTTACCCAAATAAATTCAAGATATCTTCCTTACTCAGTGACTTCAATACCCCGTCATCCGTAGGAATCAGTTTCCCCGCCAAAGTCTTTTTCGTTTGCTGAATATCCAGGATCTTTTCTTCCAGTGTATCTTTACAAATCATCCTGTAAGCGATTACTGGTTTATCCTGGCCAATTCTATGGCAACGATCAATTGCTTGTGCCTCAGCAGCTGGATTCCACCACGGATCAATCAGATATACATAATCAGCTGCCGTTAAATTCAATCCCGTGCCTCCGGCCTTTAAACTGATTAAAAATACTCTGGTATTTTCATTCTGCTGGAAATCTTCTACGGCCTTGTTTCTAAGTTTGATTGGCGTTTTGCCATCCAGATAGGAAAAGTCAATATGTTTTAGTTTTAACTCAGCTGCAATCAGGGTGAGCATTCCCGTAAACTGAGAAAATACAAGTATTTTATGATTTGCAGTCTTTTCTGTGATATGGACATCAGCTCATCTATCTATCTTACAGGAATCATTGTCATAAGGTTTCTCTTTTTTTAGTAAAGCAGGAGAATTGCAGATCTGTCTTAGCTTCATCAATCCGTCAAGGACATAAAGTGTTGATTGTGCAAAGCCTTCGCTGTCGATCTTTTTAACCAGATCATCTTTGTATTGTTTTCTGCACTGGTCATACATATGACGCTGTTTAGTTCCCATTTCACACCAGATCACCATTTCTGTTTTAAGAGGCAGGTCGGGGGCTACTTGTTGTTTGGTTCTTCTTAAGATGAAAGGGTGGGTCATCCTGGCTAAGGAATTCTGATCAAGGTTATCTTTGAACTGTTTCTGTGATCCGAAGAAACCGGGGTTAACGAAACTCATTAAAGCATACAGGTCAGTAGAGCTGTTCTCTACCGGAGTACCTGTTAAGGCTAACCGGTTATTGGCTTGTAATAGGTTAACTGCTTTAAACCTTTGTGATGCAGGGTTTTTAATGGCTTGCGCTTCATCTAAAATGATGTATTCAAAGGGTATGGTAGTTAAGAATTCAACATCTATCATCGTGATTCCGTAAGAGGTAACGATCAGATCATACTTCAGCAGTTCGTTGCTGTCTTTTTCTCTTTCAAAGCCGTGATAGGTTAAGATCTTTAGCTGAGGGCAAAACTTTTCTGCTTCTTCGTTCCAGTTGAATAAGAGGGAAGTAGGAGCGATCAGCAGATGTGGAGCTTTAGCTAATCCTTCGTTTTTAAGGTGTTGTAAGAGCATCAGAACTTGAAGAGTTTTTCCTAAGCCCATATCGTCGGCTAGTAAGCCTCCCCACTTTAAAGCGTGAAGATGGCACATCCAGCTAAAACCGATCATTTGATATGGACGGATGCTTGCTTTTATATGTTCTGGTACTTTAATTAAAGGTGTTTTCTCTATCTGCCTGAAGATGTTATCTCTGTTTGTCAGCTGTTCTATGATTTCTGGCTGAACTTTTTTATCATGTAACTGGTCGATTAAGGTATAGTGGATATTACTGATTTTAACGCCTTTGCTGGTTAACTCGCCGTTGCCAAATACAGCGGTTAATTGGCTAAAGAAATCATTTGGTAAATGTCCGATAGAACCGTTAGAAAGTTTCACATCGGTGGATTTACTTTTTAAAGCCTTTTTGATTTCTGCAGGACTCAGGGTGATATCGCCAAAGGCAACATCGACGGTAATGTCAAACCAGTCCCGAGCTGCATTTACATGGATTTCAATAGTGGGTGCCGTGAAAAGATCATTTAACCAGTAGAGGTTTTCTAATCCTGTGAAGGATGTTTTAATCTTACTCAGGGAGAAGATCGCACTGCTTAGCCAGTTAGCTTGTAATAAGGTACTTCTGGAAAGGTAGAAGGTTTGGTTATGGGCTTGTTGTTCAAATGATGGGTGTAAGCTGATAAAGGTTTGTTTGAAGTTGTCTTCTTCTTGTTTATTCCTTTTTAAGATCTGATAATTTTTATCCTGATTGTCGAGTGTGGTGGTCCCGTTAGAGAAAGGGGAAACTGAGATGTTGCAATCGTATAGGATTTGTGGGGTAAAGGAAACAATACCGTTATTTTCTTCGACAAGGACTTGTTTTTAGTGATGATGTTGAGTTGGCGAGTCTTCGGACTTTTGTCCAGTTGATAGGTTACTGGGAAGTTTAGCGCTAATTCGCTGAGTATTTTACTGTTGAAATCTGCGAAGTCTTTTTTAAAGACGGTAAGCTTGAATTTGGAACGTTCAAATCCTTTAATGACTTCTGCTTCTTGTAAGGATGAGAATTGATAATACATGGCGCTATCGCGTTTCAGGGTAAAGAAGAAAGGGGTTGCGTTAGGGCGTAAGCCTTCAATTTCTTCTTCCTGGTCGTTAAGACTGGCTATGCAGGATAATGAGTAGTGTCCAGGATGTTCGGTAAGGATGAGTTTAAAGGTTACGGGTGTGTCAGACAGGCTGATTTTGTGCATCCTTAATCTCTTGGGACGGGTGGTAAAGTCTATGCTTTTATAGAACCAGTAGAAATGGATATGGGGTTGTTGTTTCAGAATAGGGACTAACTGTTTCCAGTAATTGAAAGCGGTATGTCTTTGTTGTATTTCTATTGGAGAATGATAGTTATCGCCTGTTCTGGTGGTAAATGTGTGGTCTAAGGTTAAGAGTTTGTTGAAGTCTTCGCAATAGGAATGGATTAACCGCTGGTCTGCGGTTAATCCTGATTGTGTGGTAGTTTGTTGTGTGAAGGATATGAATGATTTGATTTCGTTCTTTTCTTTTTTAAGGATGGCCTGGTAAGGGACCAGGAACGGAATGCCCGGGCCTTTGCTGATTCCTGCTAAGGCGTATCCGGTTACAGTGTCTGCTTCTGTGATTAAGGGTAAAGCGTTTTGAAGTTTTGAGGATGGGACAAGGGTTTGAATGGTTTCTGGATTGTTTTTGTGATAGATGAGTCCGTATCCGGGTTTTGAGGATGCTTTGACTCCGTAGTAATCGCATTTGAAGTCGAAGTACTCGGCTTGTTCCGGGGTACAGTTGTAAGGGAAGTTTTTGAATTGCTTGAAGTAGTCGGCTCCTTTGTTATGGATGATCCGGATTAATACTTCTACGACGTGGATGCAGAGGTCTTTTACTTGAAAACCGCAGTCACAGGTTATTTGGAGGTTGTCTTCGTTGATGGTGAAGGTTTGGATCAATGTGCCTTCTTCGTGGTTGGAGTTTATGATGAGGGTTTGGTTGGTGAAAGACTGGACGTGGTAGATGTAGCAAAGGGTGTGTCTTTTCTTTTTTGCGGATGGGTCGAGGAGTTCGGCGGGGTTTAGTGTGTAGGTTTCTTTGTCGAGATATAAGGTATAGGGAATTGATGCGTTTCTGGTTTGTTGAATTTGGTTCTTAAGCATGGTCTGGGGTGGTTATGTGAAGGGAATCGTATGTTGATAAGGTGTCTGTGAAGGTTTGTCTGGTTTGATGGATGAGGAGTTTGATTTTATAGAAAAGGGTGGATAGGTCGGTTTGGGTGATGGTGCAGGGTTCGTTTCTTCGGCAGGATAGGTAAGCTGCGTCGAGGAGGTTTAACAGGTGCTGGTCTTGTTCTCCGCTGTCAAGGATTTGGGATAGTTTGTTAGTCAAGCGGTTTGAGTGTTTGAGGATTTCGCTGATTTTATGGCTTGTGTTTGCGTATCCGGTTAGAGAATTCATTATTGCGCGGAAGGTGAGTTCTACAGTTTGATGGAGTAGAAAGGCGGCTAAGTTTGGATTGTTTGTTTTGTGGGTTTCTGCAAGGGTGTATGAGATATTTGCCTGTTGGATTTGGGTAGTGAAGTCTATGATTGCTGTCTGGCGTTTTTGTAACAGGATGGTTTGGTCGATTTCTGGAAGGGCATAGGTGCCGTTGTCGTAGATCTGGTTGTTTGGCGTACTGGCAATGGTGTAAAAAAGGTGGCCTTCTTTGATCATGGTGTCGAAGTGATAGCCTTTGAATAGGGTATAGTTTATTCGTAGTTGTTGGTTAATGGATGGGATTGGAGCAGTTTTTCGAGGTTTGGGAAGGTTCGCTTGATGTCTTCCGGGATGATGACAAGGAGATGGACGTTGTTTACTCCCTGTGGATCGGTTTGGTGGGATATGCAGAAGATTTTCTCTGGTCTTACTGAATCAGCAATAAAATTAATAATGGGAGACAGGTCTGCGTGTATCTGCGATTGTTGAAATGTATTTTCCATTTTTGTAATTTTGTTTAGTCAAAGTGAAGGCTATTTTGGCGTCTATACTATGATGGTTTTGAATAAATTATACGGATAGGGGAAATTATCAGGGTTTTTCGTTTCTTTATTTAACCAATCTGTAGAAGGATTGTATTACATTTGGTTTCTAATCTTAAACAACATGAGTAGTACTACAAATCGTCCAAATAAGGTCCATGAGGGCCGAAATGTTAAAAGGTTCCGGGAAATGATGGGCATTAAGCAGGAGGGACTTGCGTTTGAATTGGGAGGGGAGTGGCCAGAAAAGGATTTCTGTTTTGGAGAGTAAGGAAAAGATAGAGGATGATGTTTTGTCTGAAATAGCGAAAGTGTTAAAGGTTCCAGAAGAGGCGATTAGGAATTTTGATGAGGAGACGGCAATCTGTAATATTCAGAATAATTTTGAGGGTGCAAATCCTGCTGCATTGGCTGTAGGAAATAACATTGGCTATACTGATTGTGCTATTAACCCGATTGAGAAATGGGTTGAGACATTGGATCAGTTGAAGATTGTGTTGGATAAGAATGAGGCGCTTTTATGAGAGGTTATTGAAGAGTGAACAGGAAAAGGTGGAGTTGTTGAGGAGTAAGTAATATCCTGATTCGAAGGATTCCTTTGTTATTTTTCTAGCACCATCAAGAGCAAATTAACGTTCTTATATTTCCCTTAATCTTTCAATAATCACTATGCATAAATCTGAAGCCAAAACCTATATTGAGGAATTGACTTTACACTATCAAACCTATTTTGGTTTGCCAGGTAAACCTTTAAAACTTACTAAAGGACCAACTGATAAATTACACAGTGATTTCATTGTTTTGGAATTTCCACCTACTGATAAACAGACAATGTTCTGTTATTGTACAGTTGGCATGTCTGTAGATAGATCTGATGATAATCTAATTGAGCTTTTTGTTTATGCTCCAAAAGCAGATATGCAGCTGGTTGAACTTTTAACAGTTTGCGCATCGTATCATAGAAATAAGTCCCCACTCGGCCTGGATCATACTGTTAATATCGGACAGCCTTGGCTAGATAATTCGAAATGTGATCATGGATTTATTTCATGGCCTTATTTGGATGGGGAAGATCTGGCAGTTTTTGAAGTTCACGGAAAGGGAATAGGCTGCTATTGGTTTATTCCGATAACGAAGCAGGAAAGGGATTATAAGATTGAAGCTGGTGTTGAAGCACTGGAACAACTTTTTGAAGATAAGGGAATAGATTATTTGAATGCGGGGAGAGAGAGCCTTGTTTAAAAAAAAAAAAAAATATGCATTAAAAACACATACTGAATTCTGAGCTAATCCCTAGAAAGGAAGGTTTTAATAATTACTTTCTACCCTCTTAAAGTAAGCTTTAGCAAGCTCATCAGTCGTGGAAAATAATGTTCCAAACACTTTTTCCTTAATACCATAAGCAAACACACGGTCGAATTCTCTCAATTTGCCATCGTAATCAGAATAAGTTCCTTTAAAATGGAAAGCAAAATTGTCTACTGGTTCTGCTGTTTCAGACAAAATTATTTGTTTTGTTGACATAGTCCCCATCCCCATAGCGCCGTTCTTACCATATAGATATTCTGGTGCGTTCACTTTATAGTATTTCCCATTAATCATATCCGCTACTTGAAGTTTTATATTAATATTATAAGTAGATGCCTCTTTGCTTGTGTAAGAAATTGAAAAGTAATAATCTGATTTGTTAACAACGCTATCTAATGTTATGAGAGAAACATCGAATTCAGGCATTTTTGAGATGTTATTATTGATGATTTTTGATGAATCTAATATTACCCTCTTATTGTCCGCATCATACTTAAGATGGTACTTTTCTAGAGCGTCTGTATAACCATTTACAATTGATTCATTATTTTGAAGTAAGAATTTTTCATTTTGCTTACTCATTTTATCAAGTTTTCTATTATAAGTTGCGTCTCTTATATATTCATTTTTTTTATTGTCTCTATATTGTATATACTGTACTAAAATGAGTACCACGCATAACTGTAAGGTCACCCATCCCCAATGAGTTATATTTTTAAAGCGCACACCTCGATTTTTAATCACGACAACAGTAAATGAAGGTATAGCAGCTATTGCAATGGTTAAAATTAATACTATTAGTGATAAATTAGACTCCATAGTTGGAATATAGATAATTAACTATAATAATTTGATGTTTACGGTTGATGGTGCCCATTTATTGGGAAGGTTTTTCTCTTTCATTACATGTCTGGACGGAACCGATTGAACGTTCGTTCTTAAACATGCAAAGGAACTTAATATGTCTTGACCTCTCCGAAAATAGGAGAGCGGATAACACTTGGAAGCGACAGCATTCCCGCTGCTAAATGGCAGCAGGATTAACATTTTTCTGTAAACTACTTCCCAAACAGTTTTTTCGGTGCTTGGTTCCCCAAGTGCGCAATTCTTTCATTACACCCGTTAAAGTTTCACCGTAAGGTGTTAAGGATTGGCGACTCACCGAATCATTCACCAGTCTTGTTTCTTTTTTGTAGCTGCAAATGTTATAATTAAATTTAAGTTTTTTTTATTAAAATCTATGTCTTAAATTGATGTGCTACTAACATATTTTTCCCTTATAATGGCAAGCTTTTGTAGACCTGTGAATCGTTAACTGATGTCCTTTTATGTTAATATGATATTCAGGATTTTAGCTGCATTATATGTGTTTTTGGTCAACACTATTTGTTACTAATAAAGACTGTGCATTCAGGAGGAATATGGTAAACGCGAATTAGAGAGGCAGTTAAGCACTGGCTTTTATGAAAGGGTGATGATTGGTAAGACAAATCTCTCACCAGCAGTGAGAGAAATTAATGTGGATTTGGCTGGTAACTTTAAGGATAGCTATGCTAAAAAGAATGAGGTAAAAATCATTATTCCGATCATACAATGTATTACTCTAGTAGGGAGAAATACATTGCTCTTAATTTTTAAAAATCACCTCGGAAAAGCAAAAAATATTCCATAGTGTAATATCTTTATTCAAATTCTATTTTATGAACTCTTTCTCAGAACGGATGGGACTAAAGCCTGTCAGGTCAGTTATTCAAAAAAAAAACAGCATGGATTTAGGTCTTAGGAACTATTTATGGAATGCGCTACATTTATTTTATTTTAAGAATGTCCCGGATTACGTTGATAGGGATAAACCACTTCATGTTGTTTTTACACAAATTTGGGTATGGTATTACCATGAGCGCTTAGACGAAATTCCATATAGAACTGATAGTCTGATTTTGAAAATTAAAAATGACTTTCTTAAATCGGATTGGAATGAAGTCTATGATTTTATTGAATTTGTACCTAACCGATATAAGAAGGATTATGAAGGTTTAGATAATGATATCAATAAACGCTTTTGTGAATTCGTGAATTCCGGCTTAGAAAATTTTCTTTCCGCTTATCGATTCGTAGATAGGGTAATAACCGAAATTACCTCTGAACAAGAAATTCAGTCAATTGAAGATGCTGTCGGAAAAACAAATAATCTCCATAGCGTACAAAGCCACCTTAAGCGAGCACTTGAATTGATGTCTGACCGAAAAGAGCCTGATTATCGCAATTCAATAAAAGAGTCTATCTCGGCAATTGAAGGATTAGGGAAATTAATTTCCGGCAGGCCAAAAGATACACTTGCGGCCTCTCTGGATAAAATCAAGGGAAAAAAATTAATATCCACCAGTCTTTGGAACAGGGTTTCAAAAAGATTTATGGTTATACCAGTGATGAGGGGGGAATTCGCCATGCGATGACTGATGCTGATGCTACAACCTGTGAACTCGAAGACGCCAGATTTATGTTGGTATCCTGTAGTGCTTTTGTAAATTACTTGATTGTTAAAGCGGAAAAAGCAGGAATTGAACTTCAAAAGGAACCCACTTAGATGCAGACAAGGGTTTTTGCAGTTCAAACTATTGTTCTTTCGTGTCTTAAGTTTTTAAAAGTGTGAACGGGAGACTACGCTAAAAAAAAATATTATGAATTTAAGTATAAATGATTATGAAAGAGGACGCTCCAGCCTTTAGGCTAAAATACAATGGTATAGTGGTTATTCAATCGTTACCAGATGATGAAAACCAGACGGGAACGATGTTGTATGATGACATTATTGCCAGACGTTGCGATCAGAATGGGCATGGTAAGTATTTTTATAACCCGACTTCTAAAAATGACTTAATTGAGGTATTGAATACCATTTGCAACAATGTTCTTAATGATGATCTGCTGCCAATTTTGCATTTTTGAACCACGGATCAGAACATGGTCTTGGTTTAAAAAAATGGCGATCATGTTCTCTGGAAGGAACTACAAGATTATTGTAGGCTAATAAACGTTAAGACTAAAAATCAACTAATCATAACACTAGCGACATGCTGGGGTAGTAGTATTTGGGAAATGATCGATATTGGTATTCCCGCTCCTTACTGGGGATATATTGGGCCGAGAGAAAAAATTGGAACTGGTGATCTAATGTTGGATTTTGGCGAATTTTATGATAGCCTTTTAACTGAACAAAGCTGGGATAAGGCTCTTGGACGGCTTGTTGAAAATGGAAATCGACAGAAATACATTTATTTGCATTGTAAAGGGATATTCGAGCATTACATAGAGAAAAACTACAAGGGTACCACGGTAAACAAGTTTGACACTTATAAACGTCTTTTCGGTCAAACCAAAGATCATTATCCAGGATTAAATCGTGCTGAACGGAAAAAACGGCTAAAAAATAATTTGGTGGAGTTCACCGTGAAAAAGCTTTGTAGCTAAAATGAAAAAGACATTTTTAATGACTTGATTATTCTGTAAGTTAGTCTCCAATTGAAGTGCAACATTATGGCAAAGGATTATAATAAAGATTTACGGAGTACTATCTTAATCTGTTCAATTAGATGCGAAGAAGCTGCATCAGGAGCGTTGAAGATGCTATTAAGGACTATTAAGCCATCTTCAAAAACTCTGGATAATAAATCAAGTAGTCTTTCTTTTAAAAGTAAGATCGATTTGCTTTCAGATATTGATGATTTAAAACCAGAGGATTATACCTGTATGATCAAATTTATGGAGATTAGAAATCAGTTTATTCATAATCCTGATTGCAATTCATTTGTTGATTTAAGCATAACAGCAAAAGAGTGTACCAATTTCCTAAAGAAACAGCTCCCGAACCCTATAGAAGATGAAGAACAGAGCCTAAACCATAGTTTTAAGGAGCTCTTCATTCGTGTGTTAGGTACGCTTCTTATACTTTAAAACAGAATATCGTCAAGGGTTTACACATGAAATGCATAGGTATGTTGATACCAAAACCCTGGAGAGATTCAAAGATATATACTCATCTGCTTTTAGTAAATGGAAAGCATACAAAGATTCCTTGCCAAAACCTGTTTACCGGAGGTTTACACGAGCTGATAATTCTGAAATGGACGTACTCACTTTTGAAAAATATATTACTCTGGAAATCATTGACGAAAAAATTAAGATACTGGACGCAATTGGTAAACGTGAAATTCCTGAAAAGGAAGTTTTCAAAAGAAGGGTGGATATTATGGCGAATTTGAAAACGGAAAAAGATGAAGTACAGAATGAATTAACTCATCAGCCTGAACGGGCATTTGCAACTAAAAAGCAAGATTCAAAAATGGAAGAACACAAATAGTTATTTCAAATTGATACAGCTTTAAAATTAAAGTCTAATTCAATATTGAAATCATTAGATAGGCTTTTATATATCAGATGTGCATACTCAAAAAGAGATAATGAGTAATCGCGTGAGCCTGATATGGGATTAATTCAATCTTCTTTGTATTTCCGCTTTGTGAAATGGTAAAATGCTGAGTAAATAATGTCTTTCTATGTGCTTCGTTTATGTAATCCTCAAATTCTGGATTTACAACTAATCTTGAATGAACGACCAGGTTTCGTATTTTAGCAATCAGATCGAACCAGTGGCTCATATTTTTACTCCAGATATTATTTGATTCATGTTGTTTGAAAAATGGAGAAATTTTTCTTAAAGCTTTAATGAACCCTTTATTGCCAGAGCCTTGAATGTATGAGATTCCCTTTCTTACTTCCTGAAAAGTAGTGTATGTATTTGGCAGTTTCAAAACCTGATTGAGATTTGGATTCTGGGCAACAAGCTCAGACAGTATATTTTTTAGGAAAGATTCAAAAACTTCGAACACCTGGGTTGTTGTAAGGCAGGCGATATAGCTCAACAGTCTAGTAGTTTCAATTGATAGGTTATCGGTAGTTAGTAGTTAGTGAATATCCAACGTTGGTGTCGTAAAGATTAGCCCCACCTTCTAATTGCGATAAATCCCTGTAAGTGGTCATCATGCCAATCAGTTCATAATTTGGGAAAGAAAAATTCTCCTGCAACTGTTGACCTTTTGAAGACACAAAGCTGTCAAGAACCAGCAAGTTTGCATTCAGGTTTGTGCATTCGATAAACAGGGATTCAATATGTTTTTTTAGGTAATTCATTTTTAAATATATTATTCGTTATCAAATTGTTTCATCAAATCTATCATATGTAGTTTGTAACCATTTAGAAGGCCTTGCAATTCCTTACTCACTATAAACATGTTGAAAGCATAATCTACCTTCTTGCCGATGGGAAACTCCGTCGTTTCTGCCAATCTTATATACATCATAAATTCATCGCCGTGGTCAATCCTGTCTGTATTTATTTTCATGTGCTCATTGGAGAAATGAATTAGACCGCTCGTATTTTCATACAATATTCTAAACCCCGGATATAGCTCATTCAATTTTGTAGACAAATATTGATCTGTCATTTTATTACCCTCTGCATCCTTAATATTTCGGATATGTTCTCCGTCTTGGACACGATTATAAAAGTCTAACCTATCTTGAACTAGCGATAAAGCAAATAACCTCATACAATTATCTGCCTGGAGCCTGAGCAAGTTAATGGCAGTTAGCCAATTGTTTGCTTCGGCAAGAGTCCTGAAGCCCTTATTTAATTCTATCGCTCTATGCACAATAGAAAAGGTAAAATGACTTGGTTTAGAAAGTAATTTGCGGTTAGTTTCATTCGTGAAAATATCAACTGCTGTTTGATTGAGTTTCGTATTCATAGCATCTAAAGACTCAAATATTTTAGCCAAATCATCTTCTGAGACATCACTATTTAAGGTTTGTTTTTCCATTTTGAATCTAGTTTGCATTTTTCAATTTTGTATTTGCCAGTAATAATACCTAATGACAAAGAAGCATAGTTACTACGCATGTATCTGCGCAGATTAATGAATTTAGAAAATAGTAAGAAAAGATAACGGCATCAGCAGATTCGACTGAGAAGTGAACCAGCCATAAGTTATTGATTCTTCAATTCAATTTTCGGTTCATGTAGGGAAATGATATGGACTATATGATTTGCAGCAAAAAGTCCGTAATGCTTTAATTCTGTTGGATAGATGTCGTTCGTAAATGTTTCCTTCAAGATGAAATCCATATAGCTAGACTTTTCGAAAATACAAAAAGTCCCATAATCACCAGAAACGTATTCATCTTTGGGATTTGAATTAGCGTAACTTTCATTTATTACATGGTATGAAACATAGTCATTAAACAGGATTGTAAAAAATGTTCCAGTTTCGTCTATGGTGATTTCCTTGCAACCAGATAGTTGTTTATCACTTATTTGCACGTTAACTTCAAAGTCAGATGTCGTTGATTTTTTTACTTCAAGCAAGAGTTTATTATCTTCAGGTTCATATAAATTGGTAAGAAAACACTACCATGTTTATTGATCGTTTTAAAATTTTCCATTTATAAAAATATCAAAATCATTTATAAGTCTCAACTATATATTGGTATTACGTTGGTTATCTATTTAATGAATATAACGCAGTTGAAATAGCCTTTGCGCTGAAACAGCCAGAAACGGGTACCCGTGTAGAAGATTTTTACAGAAAAAAGGGAGAGTTAAAGGTTAGCAACTAGACTATCAAGGACAAAATGTAAAATGTTTCAAGCAACAAATTCTTGTAACATTGTTGGTAATGACAGTAAATTAGTATGGGACACAATGGTTATAGGAGGACGAAAAAAAAATCGTTTTGCTATTAACTAAAGACCAAGTGAAAATTGACAAATACATTAAAGAATTTGAAAGACTAAAAAATGAACTTGCGTAATCAAACAGCCACAACTAACATTTTGTGTGATTTTGATATGGTTTGTAAACAAAAAAAATCCTGCAAATCGAAAGATTAGCAGGATTTTAGTAGGTTTTGATACCTTAGCGGAGAGTGGGGGATTCGAACCCGCGGACCCTTTGACAAGTCAACAGTTTTCAAGACTGCCGCAATCGACCACTCTGCCAACTCTCCGCGACAAAAGTACAAATAATGTTGATTTCTGCAAACAATGCCCCCGCATAATTGTTTAACAACCTCATTATGAATTATAAAAAATGCAATTAACCCTTCATAAACCTACTTTTTGATAAATTTAAAGGCTCCTGAGTTCATACAATACCTCAATCCGCCTTTATCTTTTGGCCCGTCATCGAACACATGCCCCAGGTGAAGCCCTGTTTTTGCCTCGACAATTTCATCTCTGGACATCCCAAGCGTATTATCGCTGACTACTTCTACTGCTTTACTATTGATCGGTTTAGTGAAACTTGGCCAGCCTGTCCCTGAATCGTATTTGTCATCTGAACTAAATAAAGGTTCGCCGGTAGCTGCGCTCACATAGATCCCTTTTTCATGGTTATTGTAATATATCGTTATATGGTAAGGTCTTTCTGTCCCTCGCTCTACCATGATCTGATAAGCAGTTGGACTAAGTAACTTTTTCCACTCTGTATCTGTTTTTGTAATAGGGTATTTCTTCTGTTTTCCTGTCTGCTGTCCGCATGCGCTTAAGAACATCAGGACGATGATTGTCATACTTGCTATGTGTTTCATAATTCTGTATTTGATACGCTTATAAACGAGGATAGGAGATAGTTGGATTTACAATTGCCTATTATGATGATATCTTTACAATTCAAACTTTATCCAATTGTTTGAATTTTGCAATTAACGGTTTGAATAGCGCAATTGTCATAATCCCTGATCGGGCTATCTTTGTTCATTATATTGCTTAAATTCATATTATGGATAAGACACAAACATTAGAACACTTTTATCAGCAAAAGTTTAATAGTGTTCCACAGACCTTACAGAATGGTGTAGGGCATTTTAATGTTTTCCGTATTGAGGATTGCCATGGGCCATCTCTGCTACACCTGTTGTTACCTACAGCCGGAGAGACTTTTATAAGGTCAGCCTTGTGCGTGGAGAGTATTTGTATCACTACGCGGATAAAAGTATTGTCATCAAAGGTACTACGTTAATATTTTTTAATCCGAACGTTCCTTATACTGTTCAGGCGCTTTCTGATGACACTACGGGCTATTTCTGCATATTTACTGAATCTTTCTTCACTGAAAAAATCCGTGGAAGCCTGAACGAACTGCCGATGTTTAGTCTGGGAGGGAAGCCTGCTTATTTTCTTAATGATACCCAGGAACAATTCGTTGCTACGATATATGAGAAAATGCTGGAAGAAATCAATTCTGATTATGTATTCAAATACGATCTGCTGCGTAATTATGTAACTGAATTAACTCATTATGCGCTGAAATCTGAACCTTCAGAGAATCTTTATCAGCACCCAAATGCACAATCCAGAATAACTGCTGTATTCACTGAGCTATTAGAGCGTCAGTTTCCTATTGAAACGCCTTCCAGAGATTCTCACTTCGTTCTGCTAAAGACTTCGCTGAGAAGCTTGCAGTACATGTTAATCATTTAAACAGGTCTATCAAGGTGACCACTGGTAAAACGACTACAGACCTGATCTCTGAGCGTGTATTAACGGAAGCTAAGTCTTTATTGAAACATACAGACTGGAATATTTCTGAAATCGGCTATTGCCTTGGTTTTGAAGAAGCAGCACATTTCAATAACTTCTTTAAGAAGCAAACAGCCTACACACCGGGATACTTTAGAAATGTTTGATTTTAGCAGTTATTTAACTGCCTGCCCATGGAGCTCTACTTTGTTTGTTCCATAATTAAAGCTGTAATCTACATTTGCACTGAGTGGTTAGTTGTATAATTTTCTAAGTTCTGCTTTAACGATCTTCCCTGATGCATTAATTGGTAACTGGGCCAGGAAATGTACCTGCCGGGGATATTTATAGCTGGCAACCTGATTTTTTGACCAGGCTATAATTTCATCTGCGTATGTTCTTTTCCAGACTTAAGGACAATAAAAGCGGCGATCTCTTCTCCAAATTTTTCATCAGGAATGCCAATTACCGCGACCATAGATACTGCTTCGTGTTTAAGCATGATTTCTTCCAGTTCCCTGGGATAAACATTCATACCACCTCTGATTATCATATCCTTTGACCGGTCTACAATGAAATAAACCCCTTGTTCGTCGCGATAAGCAATATCACCAGAATGCATCCATCCATCTTTTAAAACCTGGGCTGTAGCTTCCGGGTTTCTATAATATTCTTTCATCACATTATGGCCCTTGAATATTAATTCACCTTTTGTTAATGCAGGCAGCTCCTGATCATTCTCATCTACAATTTTCACCTCTACACCCCATACAGGAGTTCCTATCGACCCTTGCTTCCTGATCTGATCTATTTGATTGAAAGAGACAATTGGTGAACCTTCACTCATTCCATAACCTTCCAATATGGGAACTTTATAAATGCTTTCGAAGAAGTCCTGGATTATTTTAACCGGGAGAGGAGCACCACCAGAAACGCAAAGCCTTAAATTGTTTCTTACAGTTTCTTCAATCAGCGGATCATGTGCAACATTCAGTAACGCCCAGTACATGGTTGGTACACCTGCAAAAATAGAAATATCGTGTTTGACGATCAGTTCAAAGCAGGTTTTAGCATCGAAACGGGGAAGCAGAACAATGTTCATACCCTTATAAACAGAAGCATTCATCATGGTAGTCATTCCGAAAATATGAAATAAAGGTAATACGGCTAATACAGTCTCATCTGCTTTGCTTTGAAACAGCTCAGTGGCAATTTTAGCATTTAAAAATAGGTTCAGATGGCTCAGACAAGCGCCTTTTGGTTTACCTGTTGTGCCTGATGTATAAATAATTACAGCAACATCTTCTTCCATACAAGGATAAGAAAAAAATGTATCTGGCTGATCCTCAAATAGGGATTCCGGACTGAAACCTATTTTCAGTTTGAAAAAATCATACACTTTGGAACTGCGTTAAATGCCTGATAGCCATATTCACCAATGGGAAGATCTGCGGAACCTTCATAACAAAAATAGGCTTTCGCGTCACTGTCTTTAAGATGGGATTCAATTTCATTTGCTTTAAGCAATACATTCAAAGGGACTGCAACTGCACCTGTTTTGAGTATCCCAAAGTAAATAACAGGGAAGAAAGGCAAGTTGGGGCAACTGATCGCAATTTTGTCACCGGCTATGATTCCTGATTTCAATAAGCCGTTAGCTACTTTATTACTTAAGTGATTAAATTGTTCGTAGGTATATGATTGATCTCCATAGGTTAGTGCCGGGCTGGATTTATAATTTTTAGCGGCTCCTTCAAGTAAGACAGATAAATTAAACATAAGGTTTATACTGGTTTGGTTACGCCAATATAATTGTTAAGTTATCCCTTCTTTGTATCGGAAGCGGAATAAAAAACTCGAAACCGGAATCCTTTTATAATTATAATGGCCATATTTTTCCGAAATTGCGGAACTATAATCTCAAATAAAAGGATGTTTTTAAACAATAAATCAGTTAATCAAATAGTATTTGTGTCTTTGATGATGCTTAATATCAGCGTAAGCGCGCAGAGCGGTAGTAAGTTTAAGATCTATGCAAATAAAGTAAAGTCGTTTTCAAAGCCTGCCGATGTATTACTGAGCACTGTCAATGCCTCTGGTAATGGTTCAGTAACATTGACAAACAAAGAAAACCAGGTACTTCGTTTTCGTGTATACAAGCACAAACCGGGTGAAATAGCCCCTCGTTCGCATAGTGGAATCGTATATCAATTGTTTATCTATAACAATAATTATTTGCAAAGAGTTGAAACATTTGATTTGCAGGGGAATTTAACAGGTCAGAATCTGGTAGGTGAGGGGGATGAATCTGATCATGAAGCCATTACGGAATACATTATCGAAAAACCGGAATCTTATCTCGTGAAAAAGAAACTTATGGATGATGCCGAAGGAAATATTATTCAAATGCCGGATGATACAAACGAAAAAATAATAAGAATACAGTTATACGATGTAAATAGGCAGCCTATTACATTTAAAAGCCATTTTTATAGAGAATCGCCATATATGTCAAGCAATGAATATTGGCTGACAAACGAAAGAATTCACTGGCCTTAATACAAAAAGCCTGAACATCAAATGTTCAGGCTTTTTGTATTAGATGAAAATGGCTTAATCCATAGCTGGTATACCCATGTCTGCCCATTCTTCTTTAGCAGGACCATATACGCCCGGTACTGGCAAACCTACCATACGCATCACTACTGTCATTTGAGCACGGTGATGAGTCTGATGGGCTACAAATACAGACAATACCTGTCCTTTAGTCCATTCCTGACCATACATGTTTACTTTATCGCCTAAAGTCGAGTCTGTCCATTTAGACTTCACTCTTTTCAGCAGAATAGTATTGTACTCCTGGTAGACTTTAATAATTTCTTCAAAGCTTTCTGGTATGGCAGTCCATCAAGCAAATTCTCTGTCATCAAACCAGCGTGTAATCCCATTTCAGGAATAGTCTGGGTAATGTGCCAGGCTAATCTGTCTAATGCTCTTACATTTTCGTGGATTTTGATGGATTTGGTTTCATCCGTAATGTTGCGGAATATTTGAAGTGTACTATTCTCTTCGTTCTTCCAATCATTTTCGAAATCTTCAATACTACGGTACATAGGGGTAAGGGTTAAAATTAATGTTTTTCAAATTGTTTATCGGGGGGTAAATCCCAGTAAATATGGCGAGAGTTTAAGCAGTAACAAGGTAGGAAAATTTGTATTTTATCGTATACAAAAGAGGAATATTTTAAAATAGTGCAAATTATTTTGTGAATTTATTTGTATCAAGTCTAAATAATGTGAATATTTGCATTATAATCCTTAATGTTAATGCAAAACGTAGCCGTAGCACCTTCAGTTGATTTATTAGAAGTATTCCAAACCAGGAATGGATCTGTTTTTTCAGTCGGACTCTGAAAAATGCTGGTATGTTGATTTCGCTGGTCACAACAATCGCTTTGACTATCGTTCGATCATGAAGCTTAGAAAAGCCATTTACGGTATCGATATCGAGGCTTTACTGCTAAGTTCTGATAAAGCACCTGATCTTGAAATCGTTTTTTTTTATCTGTGCTTGTGATCATTGCTATGTATTAACTTTATTAGAGATTATCGCCTTCAAGGAACTGATCGAAGGGACGTTTGTTATGCTTGAACTGAACCGTATTTTACACGATAGGGTTTATCGTCTGATGGCTTAATCTTTCTTTAGACTTAGAATCTTTCCATATTTCTTTTAAATACCAGTAAATTGATTTATAGCACTACTTTTGTTATACGAAAGAGGTAGTAATTAAAATCAATCATATGAAAGATATCATCCGCGTTAAGTGTTTGCTTTCTACAGAAGTAGAAAAACTCTTAAATCAACAAATAAAAAAAGAAGCTCAGGCTTCATCAGCATATTTAGCAATGGCATCATGGTGTAATCAACATGGCTACGATTTCTCATCTGACTATTTCTTTAAACAATCAGACGAAGAAAGACAACACCAGCTTAAAATCTATAAATATGTTTTAGATATGGGTGGTACTGCAATCTCTCCTGAAATTTCTAACATCAAAATCGAATACAACTCTTTCAGAGAAGTTTTCGAGGAAGCTTTAGATCAGGAAATAAGTGTAACCCAGTCTCTTAAAAATATCGCAGCTAACTGCCATAAAGAACAGGATTACATCACTGTTGAATTCTTAAACTGGTTCTTCAAAGAACAACGTGAAGAAGAATACAAAGCCAGACGTGCCCTTGAATTGTTCGACGTTATCGGCGAAGAAGGTACTGGAAGATGGCAGATCGACAAACATGTTGGTACTATCGTTTATGACAGCGAAGCATAGTTTGTAGAAACATAAATATAAACCGGTTATCATCACGATAACCGGTTTTTTTGTGCCCGAAACTGGCTGTTTAGAATTTATAAGTTGCAGTCAGATAATAAGCTCTTGGCAAAATAGCAATGGTTGAATAGGGCTGATTACTGGTTACTGCTTTTTCATACATAGCGCTGGTGAAACTGGAGTTACCTGAAATCACGTCGAACAGACTACCTGGTCTTACCCAGCTCATTACCCCATATTTGTTGAATAAATTATTGACATTTAAACTGAGCTGCATCTTTTTTGAAACATCGTATCCGGCACCTAAATCAACCTGCGAAAAACCAGGAAGTTTAAAGACATTTGCTGAATTGGCCTGACGGCTGCCCAGGTAAGACCAGGTTAGAAATGTATAGAATTTACCTGCTGTATAAGTTGGTGTTAAATTCAGCATGACTCTTGGTGCATTCTCCGTTTCATTACCTGTGTAAGAGATAATGGTATCGTCCGCTGGGCCATCGCCATTGGCTACCCAGTTATCCAATGCTAAGATTTTAGACCGCTGAAGAGTAGCAACCCCGCGAAAGCTGAATGTTCATCCAGTCTGTAATTGGCT
The DNA here is from genome assembly GCF_053890575.1 of Pedobacter sp. NJ-S-72. NCBI lineage: Bacteria > Pseudomonadati > Bacteroidota > Sphingobacteriia > Sphingobacteriales > Sphingobacteriaceae > Pedobacter > Pedobacter sp. NJ-S-72. The sequence continues at coordinate 1,230,658 of NZ_CM132681.1, forward strand.
TCGACTTCTATACCAATGGTTCTGTATTTACCATAAGTCATTGGAGGATTATAAAAACCAGTTGCAACTGAACCAAATATAGCTCCGTTAGGCACACCGCTCAGCACACTGTAAAATGGTGTCAAAAATAGGTTTAAATCTCCTGACCTGGCTTTTAATCCGAATTCTACCTGCCTGGTAGTACGTAATTGCGGGTTTAAAAGGTCAATAGTTTCGACTCTGTTAGATGCAAAATAAATATCTAAATCCGGTGCTTTTTTGCCTTGTGAATAACGACCGTACAGGGCTAGGTTTTCATTGAATTTATAATTTAGAGCACCAGAGAATGACAGTGAATTTAATGCTTTATCAAAATTGACTGTGGTGGAATGATCCAGAACATTGTTGTCATATAGGGTAAAGACGCTTCCGTCTATTCCTCCTTGTACGCCTGTTTTGGAGTAACCGCGGATATTATATCCTTTTACACCACTTTTCATAACGTAAACCCCAGTCAAAAGTAAGTTGCTGATTGATTTCCCAGGTATGGCCAAAAAATAGAGCTGCTTGTGTCTGACGGGCATTATAGGAGATCATATTTCCTAAATCGCCGGTCAGCTGCCCGGTTCCTTCTGCATTGGTGAACTGATAAACACCTGCTGGCCCTAATATAGGTGTACTGGTAGGTGTAAATCCATAAACCGGTGCACCAGTCAGGCTCATGGAAATTAACTGCGGACGATCTTCTATTGTACTTAAAGTAAGGCCATTGGTTCCTGAATAGCGATGTACATTGGAGTAACCAAAATATCCACCAAGGGTGAAGGTCATATTTTTGATCTTCTTATTGAAGGAAAACTGGTCGAGGAATTCGTTGGTTTCGTTTTTATAGTAGCCCAAAGGTGAAGCCAGGATACCACCAGACAAAATGTTCTGACCGGGCAGATTGTTTTTATTGACTACATAACTTGCTCCGTTTGAAGTCACGTTAACAATTCCTGACCTGTGTTTACATTTTTGAAAGAATAAGTTCCTACACCAATTGTACCTAACATTAAAGCTGGTAAGGTAGCATCTGTGGCACTGGTCACAATATTTGCGCCTGTAAAGTTAGCCACTGTACTATTGTCTGAGTAACGGGCATTATTATTAAAAGTCCAGCCGTTGCCTAACTGATGATCCCAGGCGAAACCAAGAGATTTATAAATGTTCTTGGTTAAGTTTTTAGGGTTGTAGTCAATCGATCCGCCTGCTTTATTTAAGAAGTCATTAGAGCTGAAATTATAAGCGGGGGGTAAGACAGTAGAATTGCCATTAAAACCTTCAGCGGGTTTTGGATCGGTATAACCTACGGTTGGAATGGGCTGCGGGTTCGCATTTTTATCATTCAGATACTTCAGAAAGAATTTCAAAGAGCCTTTACTGTATTTCTTAACCACATTGGCTTTGATCTGGCCACCAACGTTCATGGCGTATCCGGGAGATCTTGCACCCTGATCATAGCGGTAAAAACCACCGACATTATAGGTCCAGTCTTTAGCTAAGGGCCCTCCGAAATTCGCATCAATTCTGCCTAAACTGTTATCGCCATTTCCAACCAAACCGTATTTGGCTCTGAGTTCACCTGCAAAGGTATCCCCTCCGGTTTTTGAAACGTAGTTAAAGATCCCGCCCGGTGCATTTGCAGCAGTAATTGAAGCGCTGCCTCCGCGTACAGCATCGAGTCTTTCTAAGGTCGCATCAGGGCGAAGAAAGTAATCAGGTGTATAGCCGTAATAGGTTGTATTAGTGATAGGTAAGCCATCTTCCTGCATGGATACATATTCGTAACCTACATCTTGTGTACCTACTGTGGTTCCTCTTGAGGTTACAGTATTTCTGATTTCGCCAACTGATGAATTGATAAAGACCCCCGGCACATTACGTAATAAATCTGCCGCACTTGCGGGTACGATGCGCTGCATCTGGCTTGCTGTTAATGTACTAATGGCAACCGACCGATGCATCCATCCGCTTACGCTTATCGAACACACCGGTAACCAACACTTCGTCCATCTCATTTGCCCGTTCACTTAAGGTGATGCTGAGTGGGTTAGCACGCTGGCTTTGAGATATAATTGTTTCTTTACTGAGATAACCTAAAAATGTGGCGACCAGAACTATATCGCCTGGTGGCACAGCCGATATAGAAAAGTTTCCATTCTGATCGCTTATTGTGGCTCTGCTGGTGCCTTTAATTTTGATGCTTGCACCGGGAATAGCTATACCTGTTTTGTCAATGATCTTCCCATTGACTGCCGTATTCTGGGCATAGCTGAATTTGATGCTGATTAGCAGGAGTAAAACCACGCAAATGATTTTACTGGTCGTTTTTTTTGGTATAATTCTTTTCATAATCTATTATTTGGTTAGGTTTTTATGCGCTGATGCTCGTCAAAAAATTACATAGCAATACCGTGTGCGTGACGTGATCATCCTGCATGTTGTTTATTGCAAAAAAAAAGTTTTCTATTTCATTGGCTTATTCCAGTGCCTGATAAACGAGTACTCTAAATTTATCTGCTAATTCACTATGAGAGAATGGCATTTGCTGGATAAACAAAAGGGATACTATTTTCTCTTTTGGATCTGCCCAGTAAATGGTACCGAAAGCGCCACCCCAGGCAAAGCTACCTTCAGACTGTCCGAGTTTCGCATTGCCTTTATTGGTCGTGATTAAAAAGCCAAGACCAAACTTATCATCACCCAGGGAAATATCTCCTATCTGATTTTTAGTCATGATTTCGACTGTATGTCTGGATAAAATCCGGTGATCGTTATAGATTCCGTTATTAATCAGCATTTGTAAGAAAATCGCGTAATCCTGTATAGTAGAAACCAGTCCTGCGCCACCTGCAAAATAGCCGTTGTGGTTAATGGGATAATCTATAGTTAAACCGGGAAAAGTGTCTGCAGCCCATGGCTCTACCTGATGTGTTTGCTTATTCTCCTGTGTAAACCTTAACTAACCGGTTTTGTTTGTTTGCGGGTAAATCGAAATAAGTATCATTCATCCCCAATGGTTCAAAAATTCGTTTGTGAAAGAATTCGTCCAAACTGATTCCTGAGGCTATTTCAACCAATCTGCCTAATACATCAACGCTTAGACTGTAGGTGAATTTTTCTCCCGGATTCTGGACTAAGGGAAGTGTTCCCAGTTTATTGATCGCGTCGGCCAGTAATTGTTTTTTCGGTAAAAAACCTGCCTCAACACCTGCTTTGGCGTAGATCGCTTTCATATTTGGTGATCCTATCTGAGCGTAATCAATACCTGAGGTATGTGTCAGCAAATCGCGGATGGTAATTTCTCTTTTGGCTGGAACTGTGGTATAAGTCGAATCTTTTTCGTTGAATTTATCCAGTACTTTAGGTTTTGCAAATGAAGGAATGTATTTTGAAATCGGGTCGTCCAGCAAAAACTTTCCTTCTTCAAATAAGATCATCACAGCGACACTTGTTATAGCTTTGGTTTGGGAAGCGATACGGAATATCGCATCTGTTTTTAAAAGTGTGTTATTTTTAATATCATCTTTTCCAAAAGCTTTATTGTAGACAATTTTGCCATCATGGGCGATAAAACCGACTGCCCCGGTTACCCAGTTACTGTCTATATATTGTTTTAAAGTATGGTCTATGCGGTTTAATCTTTCTGCTGAGAATCCACTGGATGCAGGTGTACCAGCCTGGAGCATTCTGGCTTGTCCAAATGCAGCTGATTGCATAGCAAGAAACAAAAAGGTCAACTTAAAAAAGGAGTTTTTCATAGTAATTGCGCTTATTTAAGATATTGTTTCAGTACACTATAGAATTCATTGTAAAATCTGCCGGGTAACATGCCATGCGGATAGCCTGGATAGTTATGCAGTTCTACAGCTATTCCTGCTTCTATTAACCGCTGTCCATAAGCTAAACCGCCATCACGTAATGGATCTGCACCACAGGTAACCAGATAAGTAGGAGGAGGCAGGCCTTTTAAATCTTTAGCCAGACCGGGTAATGAATATTCTGGAATAAGCCCATTTTTAACATTGTCAGCACCGAGATACATCTTCATGAGGGGCGTAATATCAGCACCTTTGACACCCGGAATGTTATAATATTCTATGACAGAAACTCTAGTGGTATCTAAATCTCCCGGTGGGAATAATAAAACCTGCAGGTCGATTTTTGGCCCTTTTTTTTCTCTTGCGGTTAAAACAACGCTCCCTGCGATACCTGCACCAGCACTGCCTCCACCAACTGCTATATGTGCAGGATCGCCACCGATTTCACCGGCGTGTTTCACCCCCCAGAGCAGGGCCGCATAACCGTCATTTGCACCTGCAGGATAAATGTTTTCTGGTGCTAAACGATATTCAACTGAGATTACTACTACGCCACCTCTGATGGCTGTATTGGCGCACATCTGATGGTCTGAGTTTAAATCACCATATATAAATCCACCACCGTGAAACATGATAATTATTGGTGCTTTGGCTAATTGTTTGGATTTATAGATACGAACGGGAATTTCTGGATCTCCGGGATTTAAACCCGGAATGCTTTTATAGGTTACTTCTACGCTATCGGCATTGGTCAATTTGGGTATAGGTCTTGCTTTTTCCTTTTTTCTGACGTCTTGAATATTCTCCATATTTAAGACCGTGACAGGCCAGAAAGCGGCTAACTTGAATTGCGGGATTAAGCGTTCACTTACTTCTTTGGGTAATAAAGGCCTTACTTTTTCTTGCGCGCAAACTGCTAAAGTAAAGACGGTAAGGAAGGTTGCGGTTATAATTTTTTTCATATAATAGTGTGTTTGAATGATGTTTTATCTTCCGTACTTATAAATCCAGTTAATGGCTTCGTGGTAAACAAGGGCCCTGGTTGCAGCATCTTTTTTCAAATTCAGATCGTGGCCTGCACCAGGAACGGGTAATAGTTTATGGGTAATGTTTTTAGCTTCCAGTTTATCGCTGAGTTGCTGTGATTGTGAAAAATTGACTACCGGATCTGCCGTTCCGTGGACTATCAGGATAGGGATGTCTTTAACCTGATCAATTGGGCTTGAAAGGGTATAAGCGGGATCTATAGGATGTCCTTTTACATATTTCTTTCCTGTCATCATTTCTATGAAGCCGATTAAGCCAACTTTACTGGAATAATTGAGGACTGTTGTGTCTGCTAAATTGGTGGGGCCGCAAAAGTCCACTATGGCCTTGATTTTTTTATTGGTGGTATAACTGTATAACATAGCTACATGTGCCCCTGAACTGCCGCCAGTCATCGTAAAATTGGTTTTGCGGGTATTCCATTGTGCTGCATGGGCGATACAATAATTTAAAGCGTTATCTACATCTTCAAGCATTTGCGGATAATGCACGTCCTGGTTATTTGCATAGCGGTAATTGATACTGACAAATGCGATATGGTTACTGAATAAAGAGTCTGCATATTGCTGAGAATCTTCTTTCTTTACCTCTTTAACCCATGCTCCGCCATGAATTAATACCACGAAAGGTGTTTTTTCATTTCTGCCTGCCGGTAAATAGATGTCCATGATGTTCCTGGGATATTTGCCATAAACTACATCTTTGAGTTTTTCTGCTGTTACAGGGGTTACTGCTTTTCTTGCAGTGGAGCAGCCGGCAAGAGTTACGAGCAGAATAAATAGGGCATACGCTGATTTTCTCATATGGGATGGGATATCATTTAAATCAGGCTGAGCTGATTATATATATTTGGTTAGTTGTGCGCTTAATTTTTAAGCGCAGAATAAATTTACCTGCATTTAATGAACAGGTGGTATCGAATCGGGAATGATTTGACACCAAACGGGAATAATTATAATTTCTTGATCAGGATAGTCCTGGCAACTGATGGGGATGTGCCAAAAAAGCGCTCATAAAGTTGAGAAAAATGAAAGCGGTTAGTATAACCAAGCCGGTTACAAATTTCCTGAATAGGCAGGTCTGTATTCCGGATCAGCTCCTGAGCCTGTTCCATGCGGAACTTTATTTTATACTGATGCAGCGGCAATCCATATACCTTTCTAAAATCGCGTTTTAAATCAAATTCGTTTAAACCTACTTTACGACTGATATTTTTGATGAGTAAGGAGTTTGTATTATCTGCTTCTATTAAAGCTCTGGCTTCATCAAGCGCAATTAACCGGGAATCGGCAATGCCTTCAAAATGTCTGTCCAGATCATTGGTTTTTAAAGAATCTATCCAGAAATAGATGAATTCCAGCATCTTACTCTCCAGTAAAATTGTATTGGAAACATGCCCGGTCGGGATGCTGAATATTTGCTTTTGCAGATTGACAATATGCTGATTAGTACAATACCTTTCAAACTGATCTGTGAGTTTATGCTTATCTATGGTGAGGTAAGTTTCAGGGATAAAGAATCTGATGCCATCTGTTTCAGTGATTTCCCATTCGAATTTCTTGACCCCTTCTATGAAGGAGGAATGAATCTGGCCTTCTTTGTTTAACCTGAAATCAATCAAACCTTTTTGTCCAACCGGATCTCTGGATAAGAACGTAGTATCTTCTGAAAACTTCCACTTACCTCTAAAAAAATGAATGTCTTTGCGAATAAACAATTGTAAAATACCTTCACCAATGTTATCAGGTAATTTAAGCTGATGTGAATTCCAGGCTTCTTTAATAATGAAACCGTAATTTTTGACCAGAGTCCCTGCAAAGGGAACAGGGTTAATATATGGCAGGTTTAGTTCCATGTTTATTTCCTGTGGTTTTAGGTTGTATATGCAATCTACATTTTTTTGTGAATTACTTTCACAGGTGTCTTACTACTATAGGTTTATCTATTTTTAAGCAAGATTGTCTAAAATAAATAAATGATTAAATAAAATATTAAATGATAACTAATAATCAGAACTATTTAGAGAAATTAAGGGTACTGTTCTTTTTTATAACTTAAGAGTCGTGTTCCCCCTTTAATTTCTTTAAGGTAGCTCAATGCATTCACATAGATCCGGTCAAACTGAGGATTGCCTTTAAATTTGCGATGTGCCTTTTCAATAAATCTTTCCAAACCTTCATAGTCTTCACCAAAATCAACCTTGTCATTGACAATGACAAAAGCAACAGGACTAGTAACCGTATCCGCATAATTGATATAGTTTTGATTATAATCCTGATGCAGAGACTGCAGTACCGTACTATCCTTTTTAGCAGTGAATAAATTAATCTTTCTTAAAATAGCAGATTGGTTTTTCTGGAAATGGATCAGGCTATTGGTAGCAGGGGAGCCTTTTATTTGGTAGTTCCTGGAAAAACAATCAGCCTGAATTACCTTATTTCCATTATCGTTAATAAAGAGTATGCTGAAATTATTGAAGGATGAGCTCAATGCATAAATTTGCTGCTGCCCTGAAAAGATGTGGAAGGTAATTTCCTTTCCATTTTTCAGAACCCTGCAAGAATCTTTTTTTTCTTGTATTCACCATCTATAGTTACCGTGTTCAGATAGATCATTTCTCCGATTCCAATTTTTGGATAAACTGATATTTTCTGACCTCCGTTTGAACATGCGGAGGCCAGAAAATAAACAGTGAGAAACAGATAGGTTATTGTTTTACCCATTTTTCATAAACCTGACGGCTCCAGCTTGACTGACCTGTACCACCTGAACCTACATAGCCATAGGCAAGGAAAAAGGTATTGGTTGCCGAAACATAGGTGTTATTATAAGTTGACGCTTTCCATTGTTCTTGTCCGGGCTGATCTGCACTTGCAGGATTATTGCCCCAGCTTGAACTTGCTTCGGGATGATCTGCGGTAAAAAATCCTGAATTTAAACCTCCTGGAGTAGCTCCGGTTGCTTTATAGCCTGTAAGATTTTTACCATCTACAGTAAATTCAATGGAATAATTTGAGCTGCCAAGGTCTCCAAGAGGAGCAGAGACACTCTGTTTACCGGTGGTCGCTAACTTTTTAACCACGTTAATTGCTCTTCCTGCTGTAGGATGAAAGAACCATCCGGTAACTTTATAATCACCTTCATAGGCGTTTTTTGCGATTACCCGATATATTCCTGTACTGTAATTACCGCTAACTGTGCCGGATGATGAGGTTTTGATCGTAACTCCCAACGCATAGGATTTAGTAAAATCAAATAAGCTGGTTTTCAGCTTGAGGAGAAAAATACCGGTTTTTGTCCCTTTTGGTATACTTACATTATTGGAGGTAACAGTATATAGATTTGCAGGAAGTGGTGTATAGGCCGTACTTGATGCGTCATTATACTGAGTAACAGCGGTATTGTTAATCTCTACGTTTACAATTACATCACCAGGGGTTCCGTTTACTCCAGTATAGTTGATGGTTATTGGGAAATCTACTTCATCCTGCGCAGCAAAAGAGCGGCTTGTAATCGCATAAATGGTAGAAGTTGTTCTTGCTGGCAATTGTAGTTCAACTATTCCACTTGATCCGCCATCGGTAAATATGCCTTCTTCTTTGGTGCAGGAGGAGGTTATTATTGATGCGGCCAGGGCCATGATCCCGTATTTGCTTAAATATCTTTTCATATTATTATATATTTTGATCCACTAATTAAGATCCCAGAAGATCGGACTAGAGAATGCATTGTTAATTACTGGTGTATTTGGGTTTAGGTTATATTCTGTTTGCGGATAAATGTCGCGTACAGGCAGTTTATCTGGTCTTGGAGACGAAGACGAAATAGAAACAAAAGTGGTTGTAGCTGATCCGTTTGCCTGTATTTTCGGGTAAGCTGTCCTTCTGAAATCTGACCAGGCTTCAAAGCTGTTTATCGTATTGGATGCAATATATTTTTGCGTAATGATTGCTTCCAGACGCTGTGCTTTACTTGTAGCTAAATCATAATTAGCCAGATAGTTGCCTGCGTTTGCCGTCTGGTATGCTTTAGCATCCCCGGTTGGGTTTTGACCGCTTTCAATAGCGTTACTTGCATTGGTTTCCAGATACTGATAAGAAGCAAGAAGAATACCTTTGTCAAAGTTTGATTTGGCATCGCCAGATAGGGTATGGCCGTTCAGCGCTGCTTCTGCCAGAAGGAAGTAAATATCTGACGCAAGGAAGACTGGCACACCAAAAGCACGTCCTTTTAATACGCCGATTGTATTTGTTGCAGTTAGTCCTGTACCAGTGCCTGTATACCATGCTGAATACGTCGGTATAGCATTAGGATTGTTCTTTTCATCACCAAGCTGTCCTGTTGGTGTGGAAGGAAAGTTTCTGTAGATCAGAGAACCTCTTTTTGCATCGGTCAGTAACGGCCCATTATAAAAGGTATAGATATACTTTGATGGAACATAATATGTAGAAATACTACTTGCCGAACCAGTTACGCTGCTGTGGTAAAGGCCCCAGAAAGGATTTTGATTAGAAGCTGCATTGTAACCGGGATTGACAATCGCATTTTCCAGCAGAAAACCTTCTGTTGAAAAAGTAGTATAAGCAGTGGTTAAAAACTGCTGAGAGATGAACCTTCTGCACGAACCAGGATTCTCAGTTTGATGTTATTGGCAAACTGAATCCATTTGGTTAAATTTCCACCAAATAACACGTCCGAAGCACCATTGAGTGCAGTAACAGTTGTACCTGCATTGCCAGCATTAGCTTTTATTTTAGCAATAGCCTCATCCAGTTCTTTAACCAGGTTTTGGTAAACGGAGGCAGCAGCGTCAAATTTAGGAGCTACATTACCTGCGCCCTGCAGTGCTTCCGTATACGGAACATCACCATAAGCATCTACTAGTTTTTGATAGTTATATACTTTTCCGATATGCGCAACAGCATTTAATAAAGCTAGCTGAGGATCATCCTGTGAACTGGTGATGATATATTGATAATCCTTCAGGTTGCCAAATACATTGCTCCACAAGGTGTTGTTTGAAGTAGAAGTGAAATTATAAGAATAAGTATCACTAAATCCGCTTAAACCTCTGCCAGGCAGCAGATTATATCCGACAAGCAGAGAACCATAACTATTATAAGTGATCGTATTTGCAGCTGTTACGGTAAGCGCATTGGGTAAGATAAGTATGGGTTTCATGGTGCTGCCTGTCGCACTGTTTGGATTGTCGTTGATATTGAGATCTTTCTTGCAGGCAGTTACAAAGCTTAATAAGCCCAGTATGGTGAATATATTAAAATACTTTTTCATAGTGTGATGTTAAAGGGTTACGGATAATGTTGCGCCAAAATATCTTGTAGGCGGGGTTTGAGATAGTGTGGACACACCGACTGCATTGTTGTCATTTGCGCTATAGTCAGGATCGGTATATTCATTGGATTTCGGAACCCATAACAACAGATTTCTGCCTTGTACGCTTACAGTAACTGCTTTTACTGCTTTGATATTAGCGAGCAAACTCTTTGGTAAATTATAGGCTAATGAAAGTTCTCTCCATTTCCAGTAGTTTCCAGAGTACACGTAATTGCTTGAAATACTTCTGTTTGGTGCGCCCTGGTCCAAAAGCCTGTTCCTCCGTCAGAAATCGTTACACTGTTATTTGCAACGTACTTCCCGGTTGCACGATCAAGGTAGGAGGAGTTTGGAAATACGAAACGCTCTCTGTTATAATAAGCACTTCGTGCTGATGAACCAGCAAAGTCAAAGTTATTACCTTGTGATATGGAAGCCACTTTGTAACCACCTCTATATTCAAACAAAGTTGATAAGGTAAAGTCTTTCCAGGAAACCTGCATATCCAGACCAAGGCGATATTTTGGAGAAGTGTTGCCCAGGTTCTGTGATTGTGGTGCTTTAGATGGATATCCTGTATTGGCATCTACAATAACGCGCCCCTGATCATCACGCAAATAATCTGTAACTATAATTGAATTGACCTGCTGGCCTTCAACAGCATAGATTACGCTGCTTCCGTTGATACTGATTGTTTTTAAGGTAGGATGCAGGGACTTCAATAGGTTTTTATTGCTTGTGAAATTACCGCCAACTACCAATTTCCAGTCATTGGTTTTGACAGGGGTAATGTGCAGAGAGGTTTCAATACCTTTATTGGTTACTTCTCCGGTATTGATCAGATAGCTGGAAAACCCTGTAGAAACTGGGATTCCGGCATAAATAGCCTGACCTTTTGTGCTTGTGTAATAATAGCTCAGACTGGCTTCAATACGGTTATCCAGCAATCTGAAATCAGTTCCCAGCTCATACCCGTTAGTCGTTTCTGGTTTCAGATCTTTCGAAGCTAAAGTACCATCCTGAGTAAAGTATGTGCCGTTGCTGAAACCAGTTACTGAATTAAATACGGGTTCCAGACTATAAGGGTCAATATTGATCAGACCTGTTTTGGAAACGGCTCCTCTGATTTTAAGATAGTTGATGAGTTTGGTTTCTTTTAGAGAAGGAAAAGCATCAGACACTACAAATGATACATCTGCTGCCGGGTAAAAAAACGATCTGTTTTGTGCGCTTAACAGTGATGTCCAGTCATTTCTGCCACTCAAATGAAGATATAAATAGTCTTTATAACCTAATGTAGCATCAGCCCAAAGGCCGTATAGTTTACTTTTTTAGAATTACTTTCTGCTGCAGTAGCTACTCCTGTACGGTTACCAACGTTATATAAGTCAGGAATAATTAATCCGTTAGCACCAACACCTACGTTTTTAGCAGTCTTATTGACAGAGGAAGCCCCCAGAATTAAATTAAGAGAGAAGTCTTTGAGATCCTTTTTGATGTTGATCAGGAAGTCATTGCTAAATCTGGATGTTTGATTTGCATCGTCAGAAACACTGCCTGCGAAATTACTTTTGCCTAAAGATTGTGAATAATCAGAGTAGATACCTGCTGCTACACTTGTTTTTTGAGTATAGTAGCGGTTAGATAAACCGGATCTGTAAGTGAAGTTTAACCATGGGAGCGGAGTCCATTTTACTTCTAACTTTCCTGTCAGATAAGAGTTTTTGGATTTTCGGCGGTTGTTGGCAGCATCCCAGTAAGGACTTCCAAAAAATGGACTATAGAAACCATCAAGGCTTGAATATTTGCCGTTTTTCCAATCTTTATATTCTAAGATGGGAATGTTTGCAGGAACATTGATCAGATCTGCATAGACTGCATCGGTTGCGCTTGTAATATCATAGTTGTTTTCTATATAGTTAGCAGAGTAGTCTATATTCAGTGATGGAAGAATCTTTCGGGTTCCGTTAAACCGGACAGAAGTTCTGGTGTATTTATCACCAGGTGTGGTTCCTTTGCCATTCAGGTATTGCCCTGCAACATAGGTTGTTGATTTATCATCTCCTGAGGAAACAGAGAAGTCAGACTGGTTACTTATTCCTGTTTCCCAGAAATCATTCCGGTCTGATCTTGGCGAATAGACAGCTTGCTGTTGTTCTCCATTAGCTAATGGAAATCCAAGCGGCCTTAAACTGCCATCAAATGCAGGCCCGAATTGCTGATTCTCAGTAGGGCTGAAAACCTGTCCATCGGATGTAGATCCGGCACCGAACCTGGTTTGGAGTTTAGGAAAGAAACTTACTTTTTCTAAAGTCGTGGTATTTGAAAAACGAACAGTCGGTTTCCCGTTTTTACCTTTTTTTGTAGTGACCAGTAAAACTCCGTTAGATGCCTCTGAACCGTATAATGTAGCGCCGGCTGCCCCATTTAGTACAGAGATTTCTTCTATATCTTCGGGGTTCAGGTTGTCTAATATTGTGCTGGGAACAACTACGTTATCAACGACAACCAAAGCTGTGTTATCTCCTGTAAGTGAGCGGTTACCTCTTAATACAAGCCTGTAGTTAGGGTTAACTCCGCTGGAAATAGCATTTGCCTGTAATCCGGCAATTTTACCTACCAGGCCTCCTGAGATTGTTGGAGACTTACCTTTGGAAAGTTCTTCGGAGGTTAATCTAGTTGCGGTATAACCTTGTTCTTTTGGTTTACGAAGGATACCACCCGCTGAAACCACTACTTCATTTAAGTTGTTATCGTCAGGGGTAAGGGCTATTGCTACTGTCGTTTTTCCATTGAGTTTATGTTCATACTTTTTGAAGCCGATGAAACTGACAATCAGAATATCTTCTGATCCTGAGCTTTTAATGGTGAATGAGAATTTCCCATTTGCACCTGTTACGGCACCCAGATTGGTATTTTTCAATTTTACACTTACCCCAGGCAGGGGTAAACCATCTTCGGTAGAGGTTATTGTTCCGGAAATTGTTTTTTTTTTCTTGCTGTGCCTGAGCCATATTTGATATAGCAAGCACAAACAAGAATATAAAGAGTTTGAGTAAAGTCTTTCTCATTGTTGATTTTCGTGAAATTTTGGGTATAGGTTGTTTAGGTCAGTTTAGAAATCTAAATAACTCGTTAATAAAATCGTGAAGGATATTGATTATCTGCTATCTCCTAACAGCTAGGATTTGATATACGATTGAGGATATCTGTGGGCACGGGGTAGGTAATTGTTATTTTCATTATATTTGTTTGAGTGGTTTAAAACATTAATTAATTCGCATTTGTGTTGGATAACCGTTATATCTCAATAAGGAGCGGGCTCTAACCGCTCCTTATTATTTTAAGGTTTGTCATTTGAAATTTTAAGAATTGTAATTTATTGCATAGTATGCTCCTTTCCTAAAAAGAATAAATCTGTTAATTTTATATCTCGTTAATTATCGTTCTTTTCTCTAAGAAAGCCGTCTGGCTTTATAGCTGAATCGGGATGGAATGAATGCTTCGTCAATTGAATAATTCATACTTATCTTTATTACTTACGTAATAAGGAATTAGCACCTTGTAAGGAACAGGTTGCTAAGACATCGATGGGCCTTTCCCTCCGTCTTTCTTGATAAGAATTGTAATTGTAAGAACTGATTATAAGACAAAAGTAGTCATAAATAATAAAAACTACTAATTTAGTATACTTTTATTTTCTCTCTGTCGTTCGTCTATATTTCCGAGGTTGTTTCCTCGCATTAAACTGCGATCAGAGAGCGAGAGAGGCCTATTTGGATTTTACATCAAAGATTTCTGCCAGCTTATTCTGAAGATCTTCTTCTCTTAAACCTTTGGCAATAATTTTTCCGGAAGGGTCAATCAGGAAGTTAGCTGGTATAGATCTGATCCCGTATAATTTTGCTGCTGCATTATCCCAGAATTTTAAATCTGAAACATGTGTCCAGGTAAGTTTGTCGTCTGCGATTGCTTTTAACCATGCATCTTTTTTGCCGGGCTGATCCAAAGAAACTCCTAATACTGTAAATCCTTTGTCTTTGTACTTGTTGTAGGCAACAACTACATTAGGATTCTCTTTTCTGCAAGGGCCACACCATGATGCCCAGAAATCAACTAAAACATATTTTCCTTTAAAGTCTGATAGTTTTACCGGCTTATCATTTACATCGTTCTGTGTAAAATCTATAGCTTGTAAACCTACTTTTGTTTTTTTTGCGGCATCAAAGAAACCGGCAATATTTTTTCCTGTACTGGTTTCACGAACCTTGGGGAGATAGTCCATTGTATAGCTGTTCTGCTTCTGATTGCACTTTTTCATCTGTAGCCAGTTGAGACAGAACTACCAAACTGATGTAAGAATCTGTGTTTTTACGTGCAAAATCAAGGTAAATAGGAGTCAGGCCTTCTGAAATAGAATCATGACGTTTATAAAAACTATCCAGGAAAGCTTTATCATTTTTCTGCTCGGGGGTGAACTTATAATATTCTGCGCTTAGTAGTGCAAGCTGATCCTGAACAGGCTTTGAGATCGTTTTAAGCTTATCATTATCATTGTTTATCAAAGAACCGGTAACTGTAGCTTTTTTTAGTGAGTCGGTGGAGGTTATGGTAATATTAGCTGGCTCCAGATAAAAGGAGAGTGCATCATTTTTGGTTCCTTTAACACCTGATTTTTTAAATAAAGTACTTCTAACCGGGTCTTTGATTTTCCCGTTGAAAGCAAACACTCCTTTTTGTGCTGTAGCAGAATCCAGAATGCTTTTTCCGTCTGCATTATAGCTCAGGAAGACTTTAACTCCCGGGAGCAGACCTTTTACTTCTCCTTTTAAGCTAAATGGTTGCTGCGCCATGACAGCAAATGGGAGCAGGGTTCCGACTAGTAGTATAGATTTTCTCTTCATAATATAGGTTTAAGACTGATTGAGTTACAAAGATAAATAAACACTACTAAATTAGTATACTTTATTTAAAGTAAATTGCTCAATCTTAATTCTGCCTCTTCGAGATCTTCGTCATGGTCTACACAGAACACTTTAAAACCATCTGTTTTAGGTATTTTATTGAATTCTTCTGTTTTTATAAATTCTATTAATGTCTTAGAAAAAAGAAGCAAAAGGGTTTCTGCAATTTCATTATCTGGTTCATTTTCTTCATCTTCCTCACCAAATAACTCCTCTTCAGAGAGAACGTATTTTGTTGAAAAACATTGGTATTCCCAATCACCAATACTATATCTTAAATCATAAACCTCATCCTCAGATTGATATGAATCTTTATACTTCCCGTTTTGATAATCAGCTAAAGTTGCAGAAAATGCTTCTTCAGTGTTAAAGCATAAATTTACTTCTGCATATTCTGCATTGCAGTCAAAAGCGAAAGCGTAAAACACCTTGTCTGGATGTTCTGCTAAAAATTTAAGTACTTCATTCTTTGTAAATTCAAGCAGTTCGTTTTCTATAGCTTTATAATCTATTTTTTGCATGGTGATATTTTTTAATATAATATTCAGTAAACATCGTTTTTGTTTCCGTCAAGGAGTGACAAGTTGTTATTGCAAGATATTATATTTTTTATTTAGTAAGTCCACAGAAGATTAACTAAGTAATAACTTATCATGAAATTTCATTTATTAACTGTTCTTAATGCTCTTTTTATGATGTAAGCTGTTTCTTTTGTGCTGCTTTTTTTTTCCCAATTGGCGCAAATATTTATAACAAAAGCGGGCCGGGTTTTACTTGCGTCATTTAACCAGTTTCCAACGCTGTCCTGTACATACTTTGACGGATCTGATTTTAGCTTTTCTAAAATAATCAGGGCAGTTTCGGGATTATCTTTTAAATGTTCAATATGATTACACCAGACTCCTCTGGGACGTGTGGCTTCACTGGCAAACCGTCTTATGTTTTCATCAGGATTGTTCACCCATTCTGAAAGAATCTGAAGACTTTCGGCCAGATTTCCAGAAATAGCCTGTCTTAACGCTAACCAGCATATTTCCCTTACGCCAAAATGCTTGTCGGCAGCAAAATGCTGAATGGCATCAAGCATTTGTACAATAGATAAATCCGGATTCTTACCAATCATATAAGTTGCCCAGCAACGTACCAGATCGGCAGTGTGAATGGTCATCAGGGATAATATCTCTTTATCTTTATAAATGACTGCCTGTTTTAAAAGGCCTGTGCCAATGGCCTCATTAATGGTATTGACAGTCTGCTTTTTTAAGCGACTGATATCTTGAATAATAGGTTCGTGGTATGATTGTCTTTCCGTTTGATTAAGGAAGTTTTTTAGCAATAGTTTTTGATCAACTGCAAGCCATTCAACTAAATTTGCGCTCTCTATCAATCCTGAATTTAGCTGTTCTAAAATAACTGCTGGAATATCTTTTGTTGATCTCGCTCCTTTACGTTTAACTCTTTCCATAATATGTTGTCATTATTTTCATCAGCCACAATCATCTGTTTGATTTTTCAGCGCTGTTTATTTTATCTATTTTGCAAAGGTTTATAAAGATATCCGGAGTCACAATACCGCATATTTTTATCCCATAGTGGCAAAAATGTCATTTATATGAAAGTCAAAGAGATAGCAGTAGAAAATAAAATTTGCCCATTAGAAGTTGCGGTAAATTCAATTAGTGGAAAATGGAAGATTCCAATCGTCTGGCAGATAAATGAAGGAAAAAAGCGTCCAAGTGAATTCTTACGGGGGATTGCAAAAGTTGACAGAAGGGTATTAAACCAGCAGCTTAAGGAGATGGAAAAAGATGGGGATCCTAAGTAAAGAAGTCTTTAATGAGCTTCCCCCCAGAGTCGAGTATTCTTTGACTGAAATTGGGGAGAAACTTGTAGTTATTTTGTGGTCTTTAAATGACTGGGGTAAGGTATTAATTGAAAAAGGTTAGGTCAGGAAGAGCCAGCTGTGGCTAGATCAGGAAGAAACCAGACGGGAAAAGTGCATACTGGAAATGTTATATTTACTATTTAAATATAACCGGTGTGCATCATTTCTGGTCGGGCCGCTATCCAGTTCAACTTTATTCATTCCTGTAGCTTCTGCTTCTTTATGGATATAATTGAGTAAAGCACCTGCGTAACCTTTACCGCGATATTGGGGAAGTGTAAACAGGTCATCGATGTAGATAGTTTTCCCTGCTAAAAGCTTATGTATATAGCGATATCCGGCAAAGCCTGCAATCTCTCCATTATCTATGATATAGATTAAATGAAAGCCATCTTCTATCATTTCTGACAATCGTTGCTGATAAGTATATATCAATAACTAAATTAGTGCGAAAGGTGCTCAATATGTTCCAGAATCTGGACAGATCATCCGTTGGTTTTAATATTAATATTTCCATTGTATATTTTGATTTTTATAGAGATGCAATTGATTTGTTATAAGGTTTCTAAGGAAAGATGATTATCCAAACTCCATTTATAGACAGGAATACAGGCCAGTAAAAGACTTGCAGCGCTATCCGCAAAAACTGAGTAATTAAATGGTGCTTTTATTCCTATAAAAACAGCCATGCAGAATCCAAAAGTCAGGGTAAGCAGAAAGCTGCCTTGTGCTGCCAATCTTGTTTTATATCCCGTGATTAACAGAATAGCAAAAATTCCTTCTGCAAGGGTTGCAATCAGCCCCATAATTCCAGCGGCAGGCTTGCCTAAAAATGGGAGCAGGGTATTGGTATAACCGATGAAGTTTTCCCAGTTGCCCCAGGCTATATTATTTGTACCAGCCGGGCCTAAAATTCCCAGACGATCTAAAACGGGGAAAGATATAACCTATGCCCAGAGCCAACCGTAAAAACAGTTGAGGTATCGAAAATTCGTTTTTCATATTGATTGATTTGATAGTCCAAAATTATCATATGATTTTACTGGTTTCATGTACCAGATTAGTATAATGAAATAGTCCAGAATAGGAACCAGTTTATTAAGCTATTACAATTTAACAGCATAAGTAAATAGCGTATCTTTAGTTCTTAAGCCCCGTACCAGTGGTTTTTATAATGTGTAAAATAGATGCTCCCTTTTAAAACCCTCATTGTAATTGACGAAAGTAGTCCTGTAGCTGTATATAGACAAATATCTGATTGTCTTATTGTTTTGATTAATGATGGGGTATTACAACCTGGAACATTTTTACCCAGTACCAGGGAAATGGCTTCTTTACTTGACAAACACCGCAATACAATTGTGGCTGCTTATGAGGAACTAATCACACAGGATTGGATCGAAACCTTACCCAGAATTGGAATCAGGGTAGCACTTAATTTGCCATTGATCAAACCAAGATCCTTTCAGGAAGGTGGTAAAAACCATACTTACTCCAGTCCTGCGAAATTCAGTTTTAAACAAAATATACCCGGCCCGGCAGTCAATAGTTTCCTGTTAAAACCTTCATCAATAGTGGTGAATGATGGTTTCCCTGATGCTGATCTTGCTCCATTTGATAGTATGTTTAAAGAATACAGAAAGCTGCTTCAGGGGCCCAAAATAAAAAGGTTAATGTCACTTAAAGATTTTGGTGGTACGCCTGCATTAAAGAATTCAACTGTTAATTTTCTGAATGATTCAAGAGGCCTGAATATATCAACTGATAATCTGCTGATTACCAGAGGAGCGCAAATGGCTATCTATCTTGCAGCATCTATGATCCTTAAACCCGGTGACAATGTATTGGTCAGCGATCCAGGTTATTATATCGCTGATGAGGTCTTTAGGCAAATGGGTGCCAACCTTATCCGTATTCCGGTTGATCAGAAGGAATGGATATTGAAGCAGTGGAGAACGCTTTAAAAAGCTTCAAAATCAGTTTGCTTTATGTTATTCCTCATCATCACCATCCTACAACCGTAACAATGAGCCAGTCCCGAAGGACTAAATTGCTTGAATTGATTAAATCATATCAGTTGCCGGTTATAGAAGATGACTACGATTATGATTTTCATTATAGCAATAGCCCGGTTCTTCCTCTGGCAAGCTCAGATCATGATAGTAATGTGCTCTATATTGGTTCTTTCACCAAACTTTTGGCACCGTCCTGTAGAGTTGGTTATTTAATAGGCGCTGCTAACTTTATTATTCAGGCCACCAATTTAAAGAGGCTGATTGATTTAAGAGGGGATACCCTGATGGAAGAAGCACTATCAGCTATTATAAATAGTGGAGAACTAGGCAGACATATCAAAAAATCTAAAAAAATATACAGTGAGCGTTGTGATCAGACTGCAAAGATCATTGCTGATCAGCTTTCTCATGCGTAGATTTTACCAAACCGCAGGGTGGATTAGCACTCTGGCTGAAATTTAGGGCGGACTATCCTTTAGGAGATATCATCTCAAAAGCGCGTTCTTCTGGCTTATTGATTGCCGGAGCAGCTTATTATGAAGGAACTGATCAAAAACACAATGGAATACGCTTTGGTTTCGCTTCTTTAAAAGAAACTGAAATGAACCGTGCGGTAGAAATCCTTCGTAAAATTACCAATGGTGCTTAACAGGGAAACTGAGTTATAAATCCATCCGGAAAAGCAATAAAAAAACCGGCCGTATAATTTCTATACGGCCGGTCTGATTATATGATGTTTAATCTTATTTCTGCTCTTGTTCTGCCTTTTCTTTAGCAGCAGCTTCTGTTTTAGCTTTCTTTTTGAAGAAGCCCCTTAACAAGAAGTTATGTTGTAAAGCTTCCATGTTTTCATCTAATTTCTTAGTACTTGATTCCAGGTTGCTTACTGTATTTTTCAATTTTTCGCAGCAGTTTGCTCATCATTCAATAAAACACCTACTGCATTTTTATCTGAATTCAATTTATTGCTGGTCAATTTCAAGTTGTTTGTCATTTCAGAAGCTGATGCTGCTGTACTTTGCAGACTTTTTACTGCTGTTTTTAAGCTTGCAAACACGACAGTGTCTGTTAACAATTCATTGGTCAATGTTCCTTTCGTATTCAGCTTAGCGGTATATTGGGCAACCGCCGATGTTACTCTTGCTGTACTTGCAGAAGCATTTTCCAGGTTAATCGTCATTTGACGTAAACGGCCTGCCATTGCTGTATCAGCTAATAAAGTTCCTAATGTTCCTTTTCCAGCAAGCATATCGGTTGTTACTTTCTTGAAATCATCAGTAATAGCCAGGATGTTCTTGTTGTTTGCCTGCAAAGTTTTCATAATGTCCTCCGGGCCCAAAGCTGTAGCTACATTAATCCGGTCTCCGTCCTCTACCTGAGGGGCATCACCCTGACCAGGCAGGATTTCAATCATCTGTTTCCTATAAAACCCTCAGAACCTTGTTTAGCAACAGAATTCTTGTGGATATATTTTTGTGCAGCTTCTTCGATATGCATAGTAACCTCTACCTGTGCATTCCCGTAGAAGTTGATTTTACTTACTGTTCCGATTTTTACCCCGGAAAAGAAGATGTTATTACCAGCCTGTATACCATTTACGTTATTGAAAACTGCTTTTAAGGTGATACTGCTTACAAATCGTTTTTGCTTTCCACCTAAAGTTAGTACTCCGGCAATGAAAATAACAAGTCCGATAAAGATGAAAATCCCTACAACTATTGATCTTTTGTTTTCTGTAGCGCTCATTTATTGTGTAAAATTATAATTGTAAAAAGATTGAACACGTTCGTCTTTACTCGCAAAGACTTCGTCAAATGTTCCCTGTATTGCAAACTGACCATCCAAAAGCATAGCAATTCTGTCGCCAGTTTCTTTAGCACAGGTTAAATCGTGTGTAATAATAATAGATGTTGTTGTTTTTATATTTTTCCTGAACTTCGTTGATCAGGTTATTAATTTCAATACAGGTGATAGGGTCAAGGCCGGCTGTTGGCTCATCGTAGAGCATAATTTCTGGCCTTAAAATCAATGTACGTGCGATACCAATTCTTTTACGCTGTCCTCCGGAAAGTTCTGAAGGCATTTGCTCTATCGTTTGCGATAAACCAACAGCATCCAGTACATTCTCCACCTCATAATTGATCTGTTTGCGTCTCAAACTCCTGGAATTTCTTACCAATGGGAATTCAAGATTCTGACGCACAGTCATACTATCATATAAAGCACTATTCTGAAAAGAGAAACCCACTTTAAGTCGTAATGCCATCAATTCTTTAGTACTTAAGTGCTCTACACTTTGTCCAAGCACATTTACATCTCCTTGATCAGGAAGGAGCAAACCTGAAATAACTTTAATCAATACTGACTTCCCAGTACCTGAACGGCCTAATACAACCAGGTTTTCTCCCTGATAGACTTCAGATCTACGCCTCTCAATACTTCGAGCTCACCAAAAGCCTTTTTCAAGCCTTTAATGGAAATAACTGCATTATTTCTATCGATTGCCTTCTGTTGTTTTACCATAATTAACGGAAAGCATTTACAATTTGAACAATAATGATCTCTTCTACAAAGATCAGGAACATCGCTGCAACAACAGCCGAATTGGCTGCTCTTCCAACACCCTCAGTACCTTTTGAGGAATTATATCCGTGATAACATCCAACTACACCAATCGTAAAACCAAAAACGGTTGACTTAAAGGTAGTAGAAAATATATCCAAAAAGCTGATCGTATCAAATACTTGAGAGAAGAACATAGAGAAACTGGTTTGCTCATTACTGTGAACGCTTAGAAAAGCACCCATCAGCGCAACACAAGCAGTGTACATAACCAGTATAGGGATCATAAAGGTGGTGGCTAGTATTCTGCTAACTACCAGGTATTTAAATGGATTTGTTGCCGATACTTCCATGGCATCAATCTGTTCAGTAACTTTCATCGATCCAAGCTCGGCGCCCATGTTAGAACCAACTTTTCCGGCAGCAATTAATGCGGTAACCAATGGGGCTAATGCACGGATAATAGCGATAGAAATCAGGGAAGGTAACCATGAGGTTGCTCCAAAGTTTGCCAGTGAAGGTCTGGATTGATTGGTAAATACAACACCGGTGATAAAGCCGGTTAATGAGATCAGGGGCAGGGATTTATAGCCTACCTCATAACATTGATGTATAATTTCCTTAAACTCGTAGGGAGGTACAAATACTTCTCTAAAAAAGCGAAGTACGAACTGATAAGCGTGATATATACCGAAGAACATGCTGTCAAGTTTTTTAGAAATGACGTATTTGCGAGGCGTGATGTTCGGATTTTCTGTGTTAGGATCCATTCTTTAGGTTTGTGCAGCCAAATATAATTTAAATCAGGGTTTTATTTTTTCTATTTATATGTAAGCAATAAAACAGTCAAATTGTTGTTTTTTTATGCTGACTATAGCTGCATTTTGGTCAAATGTAATACATCAGCAATTATTCACGAGTTGGATTACATTAAAATGACAAAATAATGATGCGTGAATAGGGGTTTAAACCTAAATCTTAAACCAAAGCATCATAAAGTACTTCTATTGGATGTAAAGCTTTCTTACTTGTGCCATCCTTTATCTGGTGACGGCAGCTGGTCCCGGTTGCAGATATGATTACATTTTCTGCCTGTTTTCTAACTTCAGGGAACAGAACCAGTTCTCCGATTTGCATAGATAACTCGTAATGTTTCTTTTCATAGCCGAATGATCCAGCCATACCACAACAGCCCGAAGGGATTACTTCTACTTTGTAGTTTTCAGGAAAAGCGAGGATTTGTTTTGAAGAATCCGTAGCAGCCCATGCTTTTTGCTGGCAATGGCCATGAAGTTTAATCAATCTGCTTTCTTTACTGAAACTAGCTTTGGAAATGTTTCCACTGGCAATTTCCCGGCAATGCAATGAATTCATCTATTAATAAGCTGTTTTTAGCTAATTCCTGAGCCATGGCTAATTGCGGTAAATCTACCAGATCAATGTATTCATCTCTGAAAGTCAATATTGCAGAGGGTTCTATACCAATTAAAGGGGTATCTGCTGTAATAATTTTACTAAGCTGGAATACATTATGCTGTGCGATTTTTTTTGCCTTGCGGAGCAGACCTTTAGAAATCCAGGTTCTTCCGCTTTCCAGGTGTTTGGGGATAATTACCTGATAGCCTAATTTTTCCAGTAAAAGAACGGCTTTAATGCCAATTTCAGTATCTAAATAGTTGGTGAATTCATCACAGAAAAAATAAACAGTCTTTTGCTTTTCAATAGGGGGAGTTACTGGTTCAGCGTCATGTCTATTGAGTACGATGTCATGTTTATGCTCAATAAACCATTTTTTTAATGTTATTTTATACAATAATGGCAGGGAACGTTCCTGAGCAAAACCACAGATTTTTTTAACCAAAGCGTTCGTTCATGGTCTTATTGCCGATACTCCAGTTGTATAAACCCGGAGATAAGGAAGCAAGGCGGTTTATCTGGTTAAAGCCTGCTACAATCCTTACATTTAATGGAACCCCATTGGCATCATAGTACCCCTAAAAAAAAACTCAGCTTTCAGTTTAGCCATATCTACATTGGAAGGGCATTCAGACTTACAACCTTTACAACTCAGACAAAGATCCATCACGTCTTTAAGCTCCTGATGATCAAAACGGTTAATTTTAGTAGAATGAGTCAGCATTTCACGCAGCATATTGGCTCTGGCTCTTGTGGTATCTTTCTCATTCCGTGTAGCCATGAAAGACGGACACATGGTTCCGCCAGCTAAATGTGACTTGCGACAGTCTCCCGAACCATTGCATTGTTCAGCATGCTGCAAAATATTTTGATTCTGATAACGGAATACGGTCTTGATTTCTGGTGTTTGCTGATTAGGTTCATACCTGAGCATGGTATCCATAGCAGGGGTATCTGTGATCTTTCCCGGGTTAAAAATGTTCTGCGGGTCCCAGGCGGACTTAATATCCTTTAACATTTTATAGTTACGCGGGCCTATCATTTGCTCGATAAATTCGCCACGTAATCTGCCGTCTCCATGTTCACCGCTTAATGAACCGTTATATCGCTTAACAAGCGTAGCTATTTCTTCAGCGATTACTCTGAATAGGCGGTTACCTTCAGTTGTTTTTAGGTTTAAAATGGGTCTGAGATGTATTTCACCAGAACCGGCATGTGCGTAATGAACAGAAAATAGACCGTGCTTTTTAAGGATTTCATTAAAATCACGGATATAAGCAGGTAAATCTTTAACATCAACAGCTGTATCTTCAATTACTGCTACTGCTTTTTCGTCTCCGGGAAGGTTACTTAACAAACCTAAACCAGCTTTTCTTAATGACCAGATTCTGGACATATCGGGACCAAATACTAAAGGAAAGTGATAACCCAATCCCTTTGATCTCATTTCTTCTTCAACACTGGCTGCTTTTTCTGTAATTTCTTGTTTGTTTTTACCTGAATATTCTACGACAAGAATAGCATCAGGATCACCAGAAACAAAGAACCTGTTTTTTGATTGTTCAATATTTTCTTTGGTACATTCAAGTATCAAATGATCTATCAGTTCACTTACTCTTGGCTCATATTTTAAGGCAATTAAATTGGCCATCAATGCATCATCAATACTATTGAAATGGATACACAGTAATGCCGTCTCGTCTTTTAAAACGGGTTCCAGGTTAAGCTTTACTTCTGTAATAAATGCCAGTGTACCTTCAGAACCAGCAATCAGCTTGCAGAAATTGAAGTCTGCAGTGTCTGCGGTGAAAGGAGTGGTATCCAGCAAAATATCTACAGCGTATCCTGTATTTCTTCTGTCTATACTTTTAGCCGGAAACTGCTCACGGATACTGAGCTGATTTTCATAATTGCTGAGTAAAGATCTGATATTCCTGTACAGCTCATTTTCTAAAGCATCTCTCCTTCACATTTTTCGATAAATTCTTCAAATCCAAGCGCTTTAAAATCGGCTGTGGAGCCGTCAGACAATAATGCTTTGATTTCCAGTGTGTGTTCACGGGTACTTCCGTAGATCAGGCTGTTTGAACCACACGAGTTATTGCCAACCATTCCACCGATCATCGCTCTGTTAGCTGTCGAAGTTTCGGGGCCAAAGTATAATCCAAAGGGTTTAAGATACAAATTCAGCTCATCACGGACCACGCCGGGCTGTACTTTAATCCATCGTTCTTCAATATTAAGCTCCAGGATCTTGTTAAAATATTTGGAAACATCAACAACAATACCTTTACCTACTACTTGTCCTGCGAGAGAGGTACCAGCAGTTCTGGGAATCAGAGAAACCTTTTCCCGGGATGCAAATGCAATCAGTTTTTCAAGATCTGAGACAGATTTGGGTATAGCGACTGCCAGAGGCATTTCTCTGTAAGCAGATGCATCCGTAGCATATAAAATACGGGTCTGATTGTCAGTAAAGAAATCCCCGTCCAGTGAGCCGGACAGGGATTTCATTTTGTCATTGATATTCATATATAATTGCTGGTAGAATGAGGTGTATTATGTATAAGATCTGACTAAAGATCAAATTTAATACCCTGTGCCAGTGGTAATTTGTTAGCGTAGTTTATAGTATTGGTTTGTCTGCGCATATATCCTTTCCAGGCATCAGATCCACTTTCTCTTCCACCACCTGTTTCTTTCTCTCCGCCAAAAGCTCCGCCAATTTCAGCACCAGAAGTACCTATATTCACATTTGCGATGCCACAATCAGATCCATTGGTTGAAAGGAACATTTCAGCTTCTCTAAGGTTTAAAGTCATAATCGCAGATGAAAGACCTTGCGGAACACCATTTTGAAGAGCGATTGCTTCTGCTAAGGTCTTATAGCTCATGATATATAGAATCGGTGCGAAAGTTTCTTCCTGTACAATTTTATAACTGTTTTTTACTTCAGCTACACATGGGGTTACATAACAGCCAGAAGTATATGGCCCGCCTGCAAGGACACCACCTTCTACAATAAAGTTTGCACCTTCGGCTTTACCTTTTTCAATAGCTTCTAAATAAGCTTCAACAGCCCCTTTGTCAATTAGCGGCCCGACATGATTGTTCTGATCTAAAGGATCACCAATGCGAAGCTGTGCGTAAGCTTTTACCAGTTTATTTTTAAACTCTTCATAAATCTCTTCATGAATGATTAAACGTCTGGTCGAGGTACATCTTTGTCCTGCGGTTCCTACTGCACCAAATACAGCTCCGATAAGCGATATATCCAGATCTGCATCTTTGGAAATGATGATGGCATTGTTACCTCCAAGCTCCAGAATTGTTCTTCCGAAACGTCCGGCTACTGCTGAGGAAACCAGGCGGCCAACTCTTGTAGAGCCAGTAAAGGAAACTAAAGGAATTCTTGGATCGTTATTAATCAGGTCACCAACAGGGTTTCCTGTGATTAAAGAGCTGATTCCTTCTGGCATATCATTCGCTTTTAAAACCGAAGCAATGATCTGCTGACAGGCAACAGCACATAATGGCGTTTTAGAAGAAGGTTTCCAAACGCAAACATTTCCACAAACGAGTGCTAATGCAGTATTCCAGCTCCATACGGCTACAGGAAAGTTGAAAGCAGAGATTACACCAACAATACCCATTGGGTGCCATTGCTCATACATTCTGTGATCTGGTCTTTCAGAATGCATGGTCAGACCATACAACTGTCTGGATAGTCCAACAGCAAAATCACAGATATCTATCATTTCCTGAACTTCGCCAAGTCCTTCCTGTAAACTTTTCCCCATTTCATAAGAAACCAGGACACCCAGGTTTTCTTTGTGCTCGCGAAGTGCTTCACCTAATTGTCTGACTATTTCGCCTCTTTTCGGAGCAGGTACGTTACGCCAGAATAAAAATGCCTCAGCACTTGTGCTGATTACTTTTTCATAATCTTCTGGAGTAGTAGTTGTACTTACTTTACCTATTTCTTTACCATCTACGGGCGATGAAGAAACGATAACCTTTGCGCCCGATTCCATCCATTGTTGGCCGGTAGAGGTTCCACTGTTATTTTCAGTAATTCCTAACTGTTTTAATACGTTTTTGATATCCATATCTTTAATTATTTCAGGACTTTATTTGTCCGGTATAAGTACTTTCAAAAATTTTATCGGCATTGCTTGTCTCAAAACCTTCTCTTCTGTGTATGGTCTGAATTTCTTCAGGTTTAAGGTGACTAAAGGCTGGCAAAACCGAGCGTTCTGCAAACTCTACATAACTGCCCGCGATTTGTGTTTTTGCACCATCAGCAAACTCAACCTCATGCGTTCCTGCCACAGTACTGCTTTGGCTTAAAAGTCCGTCTTCACTTGTTTTAATTTTTCCGCCAGCATCATTTAATTTGATACCCAAACCTTCTACAAATTGATTAAAATCTGGCAGAGACTGATAATCTTTGCTAAAGCGTGAACGCTGATCGTATAATGGTTCAGGTAATAACGGTTGTAAATTACCCAGGCAGCATATTCACTTTCCTCTAATAATGCAGTATAATCTTTCAGATCTGGTAACCTCCATAATGGATGATGTAAAAATGCAGCAATAGCTTCTCCATTATTCAAGTCTATAGCATCTACAGGATCTGAGCTTATATCAGCTGTATATTTTTTGATAATCTCCTGTGTACCGGGGCTAAGCTGATCTACTTTCAGTTCACTTAAAAAGATCCGCGGATATTCTGGAGCAGGAGGGGCGTACCAATAAGCATCCAGTTTCTTTTCTTCAAAATAATAATGATCTCTCTTTTGATAACCATGAAACAGAAAAATCTTCTCAAAAGACTTGATTCCAAGATTTGGAACTCCAAGCGTTCTGAAAGCAATATGATCATTTACAATGTCATCCTGAGAACTGACCACACCATTTTCAAGTAATGCGGCTGTGATTTGATTGACTTCTCGCACGGCTTCACGGTACCGGTCAAAAAGTTCGGTCAGGAAAATATCTAATGGACTGTTATTATTAAAATTCATAGCTGTTATTTAAAGAGGCTTCCGCATCTGGTGTTTAAAAGGGCTTCAAACGAGATTTCTTCTTGTTTAATAAAACCTTTCGATGGCAATGATCCATTAGCAACCATCTCAACAACTGCAACAATGCTTGCTGCTGTAGTCCATGAGATTGCTCTCCATGAATTACCATTCAGCTCAATCGGCCCATAAGACCTGCAGAACTCGTTACGTTTCAATTCATTGTTTTTCCATCCTTCGGCATCTGCGTAAATAATAACAACATCTTCATCTACAGGAGGTTTTGCATTTTTAAGAATATCTTCCAGTTGTTGTTTATCTTCCTTCATGTGTAATTCATTAATCAGGAAGTTCATCAGGTCACAATGACCTGGATAACGAATGGTTTTATAGTCTAATCTGTCCAGTTTACCTGCATAGGTTTCACACAATCGTCCCTAAACCGCCTGATGTATAGAAAGCTTCGTATACACCTCCATTGATCTGGATAGTTTCTTTGCCCTGTAATGATGGTACCATTTTGCGCTGACCATGATGAATAGCTTCAGCATCGTTAATATATTCGTTGACTACGCCGGCTGCAGACCAGTTAAAGGCATAACCCATTGCCCCGTTCGGATACTTTGGTAAAGCACCAACACGCATATCAATTGACCTTAGTTTTTCAAATTCATTGCCCAGATGAGCACCAATAATACCAATTAACCCTGGTGCCAGACCACATTGAGGAGCCATTACAGCGGTTGCCGTTTTACTCAATTCTCTGATCTCATTTGTTGTAGGAACGTCTTCAGTTAAATCAAAATAATGTTTTCCTAGCTTATGTGCGATTCTTGCCAGCGGACTATTTAAGAAATATGGCAGGGCTGAAACAACCGCATCAAACTGACCGATCATTTTTTCCATTAAAACCAAATCAGATACGTCTCCGTGGTAATAGTAAATGGAAGTTCATAGTCATAGTGAGGAGCTTGTTTGTCCATTCCGGTAACTTCGAACTGGTCGCTTAGTAATGTTGCTACCAGCGTACCTACCTTGCCAAGGCCCAGGCTTAAAATTTTATTGATCATTATAAAGTTTATTTTGGTTTACAATCTCAAATATCATTAGATTTACCATTAGTAATAATACTGATTACTTAAACTATGATAAGTATTGCTAATCAAATAGAGCTACGGCATTTAAATTATTTTAAGATACTGGCCGAAGAACTGCATTACCGGAAAGCATCTGAAAAGCTTTTTATATCCCAGTCGGCACTGAGTCAGCAGATTAAACAGCTGGAACAGTATCTTGGACATTCTTTGTTTGACCGGAATAATAAACGTGTTGTTTTAAATGAAGCGGGAAAACTGTTTTATAAGGATGCCGTTCAGGTGATTCAAAAAATGCAAATAGCTGTTAATAATGTACAGCTTCTTCAAAAAGGGAATACCGGACAGCTTGGAATCAGCTTTGTGGCTTCTGCGATGCAGTCTATTTTACCTGTTTTGCTGAAACAGTTTAACAGTGATTGTCCGAATATAGAATTCCACCTCGAAGAGCTGCCCAATAAAGAACAAATGCTGGGCCTGGAAAAGGGTGATATTGATGTTGGGTTTATGCGTTCTAACCAGGTTGGGCAGGATATGATGATCAAAAGTGTTTATAAAGAGACTTTTACGCTGGTTTTGCCGGCAGCTCACCCTATGTCTGTCCAGGATTTCAATCACATAGGTGAGTTAAAGGATGAATATTTTATCCTTTTCCCGAATGATCAGAGCCAGCTTTATTACCAGCAGATCATTAATTTATGTGCTGATCAGGGTTTTACGCCTAAGCTTTCGCATCGTTCTATCCATGCGCCAACCATATTCAAACTGGTGGAGAATGGGATGGGGCTTTCTATTATTCCGACTTCACTGGCTACAGCAGGAAATCCGGGGGTTAAATTCATTCATTGAACTGAAGAACATACCACAGCAAACTGAATTGTATGCAGTATGGAAGAAAGTGAATGATAATCCTGCATTGCCTTATTTATTGGAAATGCTTGTCTGATATTATCATTATAATAGATATTTTTGGGGATGATGAAACTTTTTAAAGCAGTTGCGTTTACCGCCACATTTCTTTTTTTGTCGAATTTAAATTCATTCGCACAGGATAAACCTGCATTTTGGGATGATATACAAGCCATCAAACAATATGACCGGGTTTATGCTCCTCCAAAAGACCCGATATTGTTTATTGGAAGTTCTTCGATCAGATTATGGGTTGATTTTACTAAAACGTTTAAAGATTATACGGTACTGAACAGAGGGATTGGTGGTGCAGTAACAGCAGATGTGGATCGCTATCTGGAGGATATCGTTTTTCCTTATCATCCTAAACAACTGATCATCTATGTAGGTGAAAACGATTTGATCAAAGCAGTTTCGGGAGATGCTGTGTTTGAAGACTTCAAAAAACTTTATGCTGATATCAGGGCGAAACTACCAGTAGTCCCTATCGTTTATCTATCAATTAAAGCTAGTCCTTCACGTGCTCAGTATTTATCTAAAGGGATAAGAGCTAATCAATTGGTACAGCAATTTTTAAAAGCGGAGAAGAATGCGTGGTTCGTTGATATATATCAGCCGATGCTTAATCAAAAAGGGGAAATGCAACCTGAATTATTTAAAGAAGATATGCTGCATATGAATGCTACCGGATATGAAATCTGGAATAAATTACTGAAACCTTATCTGTTACTAAATTGATCAGATAAAAAATAAAGCAAACAAGGCTGTTTTCTATGGGGGAAAACAGCCTTGTTTGCTCAGGGAATAACTTTGTTCAGACGAAATTCTCTAAACAAACGGAAAAACATTTCTTCGGTTTCTACATATTCATGAAATCCGGCACGACGTGCTTTTGAGCCATCTGCAAAGAAGTCATAGTCCCATGAAAACACGAAATCACCAAAAGCCCAGGATGATAAATAGTTGTAATCATGTTTTTCCAATTGATATTTTTCTTGTATTGAAGCCCAGAGAGCCTGTTTATCGGCCATTACTGTTTGCAATGAAAGCTGAAGAGGCTGAGCTGTTTCCATTTCAAAGAAACCTGCAATTTTTGGCCACAATTCATTCCATCTGAATAAGTCGCCGTTATTAATGTTAAAAGCCTGGTTTGAACCTTGTGGCTGTGTCGCTGCCCATACCGTTGCTTTTGCTAATAAACCCGAATCAGTCACTTCCATTAATTTATCATAGGCACCCGGTTTGCCCGGGAATCTTAATGGAATACCCAGTTCTTTGGAAATTGAGGCATATATGGCGATAACCAGTGCCAGGTTCATCGGGTTACCTAAAGCCGTACCACCAACTACAGATGGTCTGATTGCTGACCATGTCCATTGCTTACCTTGTTGACGTTCTTCTAAGAAAACCTGCTGATCTACATTGAATTCAGGTGGCATATGTCCGCCATCTGTTTCTTTAGCAGGGGTTTTAAACGGCCCAAGATGTGCTCCGTATACTTTATATCCCTGCATCAGGCTGATATGTTCCAGGTTAACCGCTATAGGTTCAACTGCATTGACCACATTAACCAGCATAGCGAGATTAGGCGCTACCATTTCTGCCCAGCCGGGACGATCCTGAAAAGCTGCATAAAAGATATGGGTCACCTGTTTAAGGGAACCCAGTTTTTCAAAAGTATCGACGGCATCTAAAAGGTCAACGGCTATATAACTCAACCGGGTTTTGCTGACTCCGCCACGACGCGATAAACCGATAATATCCCAGTCACCTGCCCCAGACAGGTACGCAATCAGGTTAGTTCCGATGACTCCGTTAGCCCCAACAATGAGTGCTGTTTTCTTTTTCTCTATTGATAATAAGTCTTTCATATCTTTTTTATCTGTAATCGCTATCAGTCATTGTAGTTTTATCCTGATAAGCTAGTTGTGCATATATCAACTTTCCTCATAAACCTGACACCAGGTTGTTTAGCCGCATAAGCTAAAAACTGATCCAGTACTTTAACCTGTGCAGGAGTGCCACTAATCCGGTCATGGGTGCTGATTGACATTTGTCTGCGGTATTTTGCACCTTCTTCATAGAGCTGATCAAATTCCAGTTTTAACTGTTCACCAAATTGCTGTGAAGAAAAATAACGTCCTTCCAGTAACTGGATGTCATTACAGCGCAGGGTATAAGGTACAACTGCAAAATTCTTCCCTTTAACCGGGATCAAAAATGGTTCATCCCTGCTCAGGTCATCAATATGGTAAGTGAAGCCGAGTTCCTGTAAAATGGCCAGGGTATTTTTGCTTCTTCTAAGCCAGTTGCAATTATAACCCAGAGCTGTTTCTCCGGTTACTTGTTTAATAATTGCAACTCCTTCCTGTATGAAATTTTTTTTCTCTTCTTCATAAGAAAGATTGTACTGTGGCGTCCAGTTCAAACCATGTGCAGCCGCTTCATGTCCGCGTTTTACAATTTCCCTGGCTAAATGAGGGCTATGTCTTACCGCTTCACCAATCATGTGACTGGTTACTTTTATATGGTGTTTATCCCATAAATCCAATAACCGGGGGATGCCCTGTTTATATCCGTATTGAAACCATGTTTTAGCTGGCAGATCTGTATATCCTTTTTCCATGTTTGGAGGGAAAGGACTGTCAATACCTATTTCCGGTTCTCCGCCAGCTTCAAATTGCATGGAAATAGAAATGACAAGCCTTGTGCCATCTGCCCATTGTGATTCTTTGCCTTGGTTTTCCGTAGCTGAGTTATATTGCGCTGCGGCAAATGTTGTGGATGGTAACAGAAATGAGCCTGCACCTAAAATTGCAGACTGGTGGATAAAGTCTTTTCTTGTACTCATACTATTTTTTGATAATTAGTTGATCAACTGATATTTTGTTGAAATCCAGATAGCGATATAATACCGCGAAATAAGCCCCGTACATACTTGTATAAATACATTTTCCCATTGTTCAATCATACAGGAGCCAAAAATCAGCATCAGCATAATTGCAGAACCGAGCAGAACGGCAAAACGGGTAAACAGCCCTGATACTAATAATAACCCCGTAATCAATTCCAGTACGGGAAGTAAATAGCTAAATGGTAAAACCATAAATTCTGGTAATACTGATTTGCTGAATGAACCTGTCATCCATTCGCTAAAAGCAGCTAATTTGGGTAAACGTACCAGTCCATGCCCCAGCATACTCATACCAATTGGTAAGCGTGCCAGCAGAAAAGTTATATTGATTTCTTTCATAACTCAAATCTGAGGCTAAAATAGTCCTGATTATAGGTATAACACTGATAAGTTTTTGTATATTTCCGCTATGAAACGTTATCGCCAATTTCTGCCTGTAATGATCTCGGATTTTGAAATCCGGGAGTGGCAGCATCCGGTGCATAACCATAACCATTATGAGCTGATCTATATCAAAAATGGGTCTCTGGAAGTCATCATCTCAATAAAGAAATTATCAATTATAAGCGGGGTGATATATTTCTCCTCGGGCCGGAAGATGAGCACTATTTTGAAATCAGGGAAAGTACCCGTTTTGTTTTCCTGAAGTTTACGGATTTCTACCTTCATGGGGATGAAAACTTAAAGGACCAATGGGTGCAGGAAATGGAATACCTGATTAAAAACCGGGAAACCCGTTTATCCGGATTTGAATTAAACAAAGCAGATCAGTATGTAGCAGACTGCATTTATGAAGTGATCATCGGGCTGAAGCCTGATCTCCAAACTAACGAAAGGCTGATCTGGCTCCAGATTATGGCTATTGCGACAATTCTAAGAAGAAATCTTCCTGAAATTACCTCTTCTCAACAAAGGAGTAAAGAGATGCAAAACGTATTTGCCTATATTCATGAACATATTTATAGTCCTGACAACCTCAAAGCAGGGGTCATGGCAAAGCATTTTCATACTACTCCTGATTATTAGGCCCATATTTTAAAAGGAATGCCGGACTAACACTTCGCGACTATATCGGTAATTATCGCCAGGCACTAATCCAGAAAAGAATGGCAAGCGGACATTACAGTTTGAAACAAATCGCCCTCGAATTCGGACTAACTGATGAAAGCCATGTCAGTAAATTACTAAAAACTAAACAAAACCCATAATTAGTTAAATCCTGTTAAACCTGCTGTTCGTCGGTTTGTTTCACCTGCTCGTCAATTTCTTTTTTTTAACAGTTCTTGTTTGGCTAATTTGGCCCTATAATCGAATAACGTAAAATATAAATCCTGGTTATGATTGCATTAGTGTGATGGGAACGGGGTTTTTTACTGATACATTTGTTTAACAAATTTGTCAAACAATAATATTAAAACAATAAGAATGCCAATAAAAGATAAAGGAACTGAACAACTGATTAAAGATACTGCCAAGAAAATCTTTTTTGCGGAAGGGAAGTTACATGCAACCACACAGGACATTGCCGACGCGCAGCCGGAGTGAACAGAACTCTGGTGCACTATTATTTCAGATCCAGGAAACTATTGTTTGAGCAGGTAACTGAGGAAGCGATGGATGAATTGCGTCATATGATGACTGATGCATTTACAGGAACGCAATCATTCAAAGAAAAATTAAAGAAACTGATCAATGTTTTCATGGATCAGACTATAGCCTATCCATACCGGGAAATGTTTCTGATTACTGAAACTAACCGTTATGATACAGAACATGCAGAGCAGGTACATGATACGCATACTAAACCATTTCTTGCTGAAATAAAGGCGGAAATGGACAAAGGAAATATCAAAGCAATAGATCCACGCCATTTTATGATGAACCTGTTTGCTTTAATGGCTTATCCGCTATTATCCTCCAGATTAAGCAAAGGTTTTATGAGAATAAGTGACAACGAATATCTTAAGTTAATGAAACAAAGGAAGCAGCTCATTTTCGAAATGATCTATCCTCAGGAATAAATCGTATTAATATCAATTCACAAATAGAAAACCAATCAGCAAGAATAAGTAATATGAAAACATCAATACAGATTGGGCTCCTGTTCCTAACAGGATTAACCCTCGCCTCATGTGGCAACGATAAAAACAAGGCCGCGCAGGCGGCAGCCGCAGCTGGGCAGGTAAAGGAATATAAAGTCCTGAAACTGGAACCCAGATCTGCAACTTTAAACACAGATTACCCTGCAAGTATACAAGGACAGCAGAATATCGAAATCAGGCCGAGAGTAGACGGTTATATCGACAAAATATTTGTAGATGAAGGTGCTGTTGTAAAAATCGGTCAGCCGTTGTTCAAAATCAACGCTCCTCAGTATGAGCAGGAAGTAAGAACAGCAAATGCCAGTATCGCTAACGCTATGGCGCAATTAAATGCAGCTAAACTGGCTATCAATAAAGTAAAACCTCTTGTAGAGAAAGATATTGTGAGTAAATATGAGCTGGAATCAGCACAATATACTTATGAATCTGCTCAGGCAGCAGTGGCAACAGCGAAAGCAAGTTTAGTCAATGCTAAAACGAATTTGGGATTTACTACAGTAACCAGTCCTGTAAATGGTGTGGTGGGATCTATCCCTTTCCGTTTAGGAAGTTTAGTGAGCAGCACTACTGCTGATCCATTAACAACCGTTTCGAGTATTGGAAATGTATACGCTTATTTTGCTTTGAATGAGAAACTGTTACTGAATTTCACCAAAGATGGTGATGGTTCTTTTGCACAGAAACTTGCGAAATTACCTAAAGTGTCTCTTTTGCTTTCTGATGGTTCTCCATATACCGAAGAAGGACGTATAGAAACTGTGAATGGATTAATCAATACTGCAACTGGTTCAGCTAATATCAGAGCACGTTTCCCTAATCCAAAAGGTATTATCCGCAGTGGTAGCAGTGCAACAGTAAGAATTCCTAATGCCTTGAAAGATGTGATTCTGATTCCTCAGAGTGCCACTTTTGAATTACAGGACAAACGTTTTGTAGTTGTAGTTGGTCAGGACGGAAAAACTAAAAACGCAGCAGTTACGGTCATGGAGAATACAGCAGGGAATTTCTTTGTGGTTGAAAGCGGACTAAAAGCAGGAGACCAGATTGTATTAGAAGGAGTAGCCACCTTAAAAGACGGCACACAGATTAAAGCGAATGCCGAGAGCCCGGAAGTGGTTTATGCAGACTTAAAATAAGAGCAGATGTTTAAAATATTCATACAAAGACCAGTTCTCTCTACAGTAATCTCTGTGATTATTGTTATTCTAGGGATACTTGGACTCACGTCGCTGCCAATAGCGCAGTATCCAGATATAGCACCACCCACGGTCAACGTTTCTGCCAGTTATACTGGTGCGAATGCTGATGTGGTTTTAAAAAGTATCGTGATCCCGCTCGAAGAGCAGATTAATGGGGTAGAGAACATGACTTACATGACCTCTACAGCAACCAATGATGGTGCAGCAAGTATTAAAATTTATTTTAAAGTAGGAACAGATCCTGATTTAGCCGCTGTAAATGTACAGAACAGGGTATCCAGGGCAACAAGTTTATTACCTGCTGAGGTAACTCAGGCAGGGGTAACGGTGACGAAAAGTCAAAGTAGTAACCTGTTGATTTTCGCTTTATATAGTGATGATAAAACTTATGATCAGACCTTTTTACAGAATTATGCAAAAATCAACTTAGTACCACAAATTCAGCGTGTTACCGGAGTAGGAGATGCAACGGTTTTCGGGTCTAAAGATTATTCGATGCGTATCTGGTTAAAACCTGATATGATGCAACAATATAGTTTGATCCCAAGTGATATTTCTGCTGCATTGGCAGAACAGAATATTGAAGCTGCGCCGGGTAAATTTGGTGAAAATGGTGATCAGGCTTTTCAATACGTAATTAAATATAAAGGTCGTTTAACGACTGCTACGGAATTTGAAAATATCATCATTAAATCGGCTGGTAACGGACAGTTATTACGTTTAAAGATGTTGTTGCTAAAGTTGAATTGGGTGCATTAAGTTACACTGCTACAATTGAAACCAACGGTAAAGAATCAGTAGGTGTGGCCATTAGTCAGACACCTGGTTCAAATGCAAGAGACGTAATCAACAATTCGAAAAAGATTATTGAAGAAGCTTCGAAGACCTTCCCTAAAGGAGTAAAATACACGACCCTGGTCGATGTTAATGAGAATCTTGATGCTTCAATTGATAAAGTAATCCATACGCTAATTGAAGCATTTATCCTGGTGTTTATCGTTGTATTCATTTTCCTGCAGGATTTAAGATCTACTTTGGTACCGGCAATTGCGGTTCCGGTAGCGATTATTGGTACTTTCTTTTTCCTGAACTTATTTGGTTTTACGATTAACTTACTGACGCTTTTCGCTATGGTACTGGCGATCGGGATTGTGGTCGATGATGCGATTGTGGTCGTCGAGGCGGTCCATGCTAAGTTGGATCATGGTTATAAATCGGCAAAAAAAAGCAACGATTGATGCGATGAGTGAAATATCAGGTGCGATTATCTCGATTACACTGGTCATGGCAGCGGTATTTATTCCGGTAACCTTTATTACAGGTTCTACAGGGGTATTCTATAAGCAATTTGGTATTACGTTGGCAGTAGCGATTATCTTATCAGCTATTAACGCTTTGACTTTGAGTCCTGCACTTTGTGCTTTGTTATTGAAGCCACATGCAGACGATCATAAACACCAGAGTTTCATACAACGGTTTTATACATCGTTCAACGTAGCATTTGATAATTTAACGAATAAATATAAAAAGTCTGTACAGTTCTTGTCTGTTAAAAAATGGATCGTTTTAGGAAGTATTGCAATCGCGGGTGCCGCTTTGTTTTACATGATGAAAACCACACCTTCGGCCTTTGTTCCGGCAGAAGATCAGGGAACTATATTTGCGAATATCAGTTTACCTCCTTCATCATCTATGGAGCGCTCAACTGAGGTTGCTAAACAAGTTGATAGTATTGCGCATACGATTCCAGGGGTTCAAAATACCCTGCGTATTGTAGGTCAGAATTTTACTGCAGGTGCTGGTAGTGCTTACAGTATGGTTATTCTGAAGTTAAAAACCTGGGATGAACGTAAACTAAGTGTCGATCAGGTAATCGGACAGCTTTTTGCCAAAACATCTGGAATCAGAGAAGCGAGTATCTTCTTTATCTCTCCTCCAACTATCCAGGGATTTGGACAGAGTGGTGGATTTGAGTTCCAGCTGCAAGATAAAGGCGGACATACGACTGATGAGTTCTTCAAGGTAAACAATACATTCCTTGCTGCACTTTCAAAACGTCCTGAAATTCAATATGCGACAACACCATTTAACCCTGGGTTCCCTCAATATCTGATGGATGTAAATCTGGAAAAATGTAAAGATGCAGGTGTTAGTGTGAATACTGTGCTGCAAACGATGCAAGGTTATTATGGTGGTTTATATGCGTCTAACTTTAACAAGTTTGGTAAGCAGCAGTATAGGGTAATGGTGCAGGCAGCTGCCGAATTCCGTAAAAATCCTGAAGGATTGAGCAAAATATTTGTGAGAAACAATGCTGGAAATATGGCACCAATCACAGAATTTGTAAAAATGACAAGGGTATATGGTCCTGAATCTATTTCAAGGTTCAATTTATTCAGCTCAATATCGATCACAGGAGCACCTAATCCAGGTTTTAGTTCTGGTGATGCGATTAAAGCAATCCAGGAAGTAGCGGCATCAACTCTGCCTGCAGGTTATGGATTTGATTTCTCGGGTCTGACCAGAGAAGAGCTGGCATCGGGTAGTGAAACTGTGTTTATCTTTGTTTTATGTCTTGTTTTTGTGTACTTCCTGTTAAGTGCACAGTATGAGAGTTATATCCTGCCATTCGCAGTATTGTTATCTATCCCATTCGGATTAGCGGGTGCTTATCTGTTCTCTATTATCTTTAAACTGAACAGTAATATTTACCTCCAGATTTCATTGATTATGCTTATTGGTCTGCTCGCCAAGAACGGGATTCTGATTGTAGAGTTTGCGCTCGACAGAAGAAGAAACGGGATGCCGATTGTACAGTCAGCAATTGAAGGTGCGGTTGCACGTTTAAGACCAATTCTGATGACCTCCTTTGCTTTCATCTTCGGTTTAGTACCATTGATGTTTTCTACAGGTGCGGGTGCGGTTGGTAATAAGTCAATTGGTACAGGTGCAGTAGGTGGTATGCTTATTGGAACACTGCTGGGTGTATTTGTCATCCCGGTATTGTTTATCATCTTCCAGACTTTACAAGAGAAAATCAGCGGACCAGCTAGAAAAAGCTACGATGATGACGATGAGGAGGAAGAAGAACATGAAACTAAAAGGATAGAGGGTGCAGAGGAGCACAAACTTCTTGAACCGCCAATCGCTTAGTTGATTTTAAATTTTAGAACAGAATATGATGACTCATAAATATAACAAACAGGTTTTTGCCTTGCTTGTCTCCGCTGCCTTCTTTTAGCGCGCGTGCTCGGTAACGAAAACCTACGAAACACCCAGGGTGAAAACTGATGGATTGTATCGCGGACAAAATGTAACAGATTCTGCAACCATAGCTTCTCAGCCATGGCAGACACTGTTTACAGATGAGAAGCTAAAAGTTCTGATCCAGAAAGGTCTTGATCAGAATGTAAACCTGAAAAATGCGATACAAAACATTTTGCAGGCTCAGGCTACTTTACAGCAAGCTAAACTGGCTTTTTTACCTACTTTGAGTGCAGATGCCAATGCAACAAGAAGTAAACAGTCTTCTGCAGGTTTGAATTTTCCTCCGGGGATTAATATCAATACGCTGACTAATACTTTTAAGTTATCTATGTCCACCTCGTGGGAAGCAGATATCTGGGGTAAACTAAGCAGCAGTAAACGTGCAGCTTTAGCTAAGTATCTGGAAACTGATGCGGCTAAAAAAGCGATTCAAACACAGTTGGTTGCCGATATCGCAAATAACTATTATGGTTTGCTTGCTTTAGATCAGCAATTGGCCATTACACAGGAAACGCTTAAAAGCAGGGTTGCGAGTGTTGAAACGATGAAAGCTTTGAAAGAAGGTGCAGTAGTTAATGGGGC
The DNA here is from genome assembly GCF_053890575.1 of Pedobacter sp. NJ-S-72. NCBI lineage: Bacteria > Pseudomonadati > Bacteroidota > Sphingobacteriia > Sphingobacteriales > Sphingobacteriaceae > Pedobacter > Pedobacter sp. NJ-S-72. The sequence goes on from NZ_CM132681.1 coordinate 1,270,814, forward strand.
GGCCGTGGTACAAAGTGAAGCGAGCCGTTATGCCACTGAAGTTTCTATCCCGGACTTGAAAAAGAGTATCCGGGAAACAGAAAATGCAATGCATATTTTATTGGCTGAAAATCCTGGTTCTATAGATAGAAGCACAATGGAATCACAATCGGTTCCTTCTGATTTAGCGACAGGTGTTCCTGCCCAGTTATTGCAGAACCGTCCTGATATTCAGCAGGCAGAGCTTGCTTTCAGAGGTGCTTTTGAGAATACAAATTTAGCCAGAACTTATTTCTATCCAAGTTTGACTTTAACGGCCTCTGCTGGATTTTCAAATCTGACTTTAAAAGATTTCTTTGATCATTCTGTCTTTTATAATTTGGTAGGAGGTTTAACGCAGCCTATTTCAATCAATCAGGGCTTAAATAAAGCACGTTTAAAAACTGCTCAGTCGTTACAAATCCAGGCAATGAACAATTTCCAGCAAAGTTTGCTGGTTGCAGGACAGGAAGTTTCTAATGCACTTTATGCTTATCAGACTGCTGTGGAAAAACAGGATTCAAGAGCTAAACAGGTTGCTGCATTGGTTAAAGCGGTAGATTATACACAAGATTTATTACGCTACAGTTCTGCTACAAACTATACTGATGTATTAACATCGGAACAAAGTTTACTTGCAGCACAATTAAGCGGTGTAAGTGACCATTTGCAGAAACTGCAGGCTGTGGTTAATCTTTACCGTGCATTGGGTGGTGGCTGGAAATAGCCATTACCAATCGGGGCCCTGTAGTGACTCGTGATATTTAAGAGGATCGAAGCTGTAAAGGTAGGGTGCTTTATGCGCCCCGCCTTTACGCAGGTCTTCATGTTTGATCAGGATGTCAAACCGCATAATACGGCGGTAAAAATTGCCTCTGTTCAGCGGCTTTCCTAATATGGTTTCATATAGCTTTTGTAATTCTGAAAGGGTAAATCTTTCCGGAAGTAAATTCAGACCAATTGGTTTATAACTTAGCTGTTGTCTTAATATAGTTAAAGCGTTAGTATAGATTAACTGATGGTCCATCGCCAGCTCTGGCAATTCATCAATATTTCTCCATTCACAGGTTTCACTGTATTCATCTGCGATTACTTTTACTTCGGTGTAATCTACAAGGGCATAGAATCCGGCAGAGATAAAACGTTGTTTGTACCACAGATCATCTTCGTAACCTTCAAAGAATCCCTCTGAACGGTTGAGCGCACCAAATACGCCAAATTCTTGTAAATAGATACGTTCTGCACCGGTTCGTTCTGCGAGCACACGTTGTGCTGCATCTTGCAGGTTTTCATTTTTAAAAATATAACCACCTGGTAATAACCATTTTTGAGCAGCGGTCATTTTAAGCAGTAAGACTTTCAGCTGGTTTTCATGATGAAAACCAAATACTACGCTGTCTACTGAGATATGGGGCAAACAATTTTCCCACATCCATTTACTTTTCCCGATGATCTGCTGGTCTAATTCCATTAAGGGACAATATAAGCATCTGTTTAAAATTATCGGACAAAAACAGGCTTAACTATGTTTATTAGTGTAGTTCTGGCTATGTTGTGGTATATATTAAACTAGCATTGAACTGGGGTTGAAGTAGGGTTGAACTAGCCTGGGCTACTTCAAGGCTAGTTCAACCCCAGTTCAATACTACTTCAAACGGTACCACAACATAGCCACAACCCCTACATGTCTGTCAAGTCCTATAAATTAATCTCACAACCACTATATTCTTCAAAAATCTCTCAGAGAATTTATAAAAACCTATCTTCGCGAAAAAAAAATTAATGCTTGAAATTGTATATCAGGATGATCATCTAATTGCGATCAATAAACCACACGGACTACTTGTACATCGTTCATCAATTGCAAATGATGCAAAAGAGTTTGCTTTACAACTCTTGAGAGACCAGGTAAACAGACGTGTAAGCCCGGTACATCGTTTAGACCGTAAAACGGGTGGCTTATTGTTATTTGCTTTTGAAAAAGATGTTGAAATTGCCATGCATCAGCAGTTCCAAAGCAGTGAAGTACAGAAGAAATATCTGGCTATTGTAAGAGGTTATGCTCCTGACAGTGAAGAGATAGACTATCCTTTAGCTAAAGAAAACGGAACGATGCAGGAAGCTTTTACAGCATTTGTTACATTGAAACGGGCAGAACTGGATATCGCTTTCGGTAAACATCCTACATCAAGATATTCATTGGTAGAAGCTACACCTACAACGGGCCGGATGCATCAGCTCCGCAAACATTTTGCGCATATCTTTTATCCGATTATTGGTGACCGTAAACATGGCTGTAACAAACAGAATAAGTTCTTTAAAGAAGAATGGGAGATGACCACGATGTTATTACATGCTTCAGAATTGATATATCAAACACCCTGTTACACAAGAGAATATTCATTTAAAAGCCCCGATACAGGAAGAGTTTAAAAGGGTAATGGATTTAATGAGCTGGGAATACTAATTATATACAGACCATGAAAAGATTAATCTTATTGCTATTACTGTTAGCAGGGACTGGTAGTTTATACGCCCAGCAAAAGCCATTTAAAGCCAAACTGGATACGTTAAACTGGGTTGATCAATCCAGAAACCGTCTTGTCCCGATAGCTGTTTATGACGCTGCAAAATCAACATATAATGGTAAAGTGGTTATTTTGAACCATGGCTATTGGGCTAACCGATGGGGATCTTTCAAGGCTTATAGTTACCTGGCAAATTACCTGGCTTCAAAAGGGTATACGGTAGTGAGTATTCAGCATGAACTGACAAGCGATGAATTAATACCTAAGACTGGCAACATATATGAAACCCGGAAACCAATATGGGAGCGGGGTGTTCAGAATATTGTATTTGTAATCAGCCAGCTAAGAAAACAAGACCAGAGCTGAACTATAAACATGTTAGTCTTGTAGGACACTCAAACGGCGGGGATATGGCCATACTTTTTGCAACTGAACATCCGGAATTAGTGGATAAGGTAATTTCACTGGACAACCGCAGAATGCCTTTTCCAAGAGTTAAAAGCCCCAAAATAATGAGCCTTCGTTCGTCGGATCAACCAGCTGATGAAGGTGTTTTACCAAGTATAGAGGAACAGCAAAAATCAGGAATAAAGGTCATCAATTTGAAAAACACAAAACATGGTGAAATGGACGATTCTGGAAATGAGGATCAAAAAACAGAGATTAATAACCTGATATTAGGATTTTTAACCAGCTGAAAATACTCAGGTCAGGAATTTATCCCTGACTTCCTGTGTCGGAACCATACAGCTATTCATTTGTCCAAACCAGTTATATCGCCTGTTGGCGATCAAAGTGTATCCGTAATTCCGGATAGATTGCGGGATAAATTCAATTACGAACAATATCCATGACCATTTACTTTTTAAATGTTTTGCGATATGAATAATCCCGTCTGAGCGGGTAAAGACGCTCTTATTGTGTATGACTACGATACTGTTTAGACTTTGCAGGTCAATCCGGTGAATTTTTGACAGATCTTTTGCTGCATCACTTTGCAGGGATGCGAAAACAAACATGTTATGCTCATCGTGAGTGATTACATAGTTGATATAGCTATTGCAGAAATTACAAATCCCGTCAAATAGTATAATATCTTTTTTTCTGTTTGGGGGTGGTCTCATGGAGTCTTTTTCGGGTGTTAAAATAAGTGAGCCTGTACTTGATGATTGATATAAAATAATGCAGGATAGGCTGCCATAAAAGCCCAGAAAAATGAATTTAAACCCATAATGATGGCTGTCAGTAAATGAAACATAAATCCCCAGATGATGAAAATCAGGGCATAGTTGAAAGGCAATATCAGGCATAAAGGAAATAAGGTTTCCATAATCATGACGTTCCAGCATAGATAGGAAAACGTTAATTCCCGGATATTTTTTCAGTAATACTGCTGCCCATCTGGCTCCATATGTTTTTGTAGAAAATACGTCTTTAATTGCTGTTGAAGCTCGCCATTCTGCAGAAACTAATTTCGCAATACCAGCAACCGAATAGGACAGGCAGGTTTGTAAACCAATAAACCAAAGCCCTATTGTGGCCAGACGCGAACCTGCAATCACTGGAAAGTGGCAAAGGAAAAGGGTAATGATGATCAGCATATTCATTTGATCTGAGCCATCGCTTCCATAAAAAGTGATCATTGAACTGGCTAACAAACTGCATCCCAATAAACCGACTAATATCCAGCCATAGGTAGTTTCAAGTGGAAAGAATAACAATCCAAAAATAATCAGACATCTTAATCCGAAAATGATAGCTAACCCTTTTTCATTGAATAGTTTAAATAACGGGCTGAAAAATGAGTCCTGATCTTTTTTCTCCCAGCGTAACTGCATGACGTTCCAGGAAAGCAATCCTGTTGAAGAGAAGATCTGGATCTTTTTAATATACTCCATAGTTGAGATGAATAAGCCAATGCTTAAAATCATCAGAATGAGCTGATTGGTTTCTATAATAGATATCATAAGTCAAATTTATATTTGGTGGAATACTGATAATAGAATAACAGAAGGGGCGGTCTCTTTCAGATACCCCGATGTCTCGGCAAGCATAAACTGTCTTTGAGCTGTACCAGCTTTACATTGACAATGGCTAACTGCGTGTAATACAATCAGGTAAGGCATGGAGAACATGAGCAAGTCATATCCTTTTTCGCTTTTATAATAGGGGATACTGGAGATCAGACTTTGAATTACATCCGCCAGTATTTTTTTATCTCTTTTATCGGGATTCCAGCACCATGACCATAAAGAACGTTCTTCTGTTATGTCCATTTCTTCCCATTCACCATTAATCTCTTCGTCGATTTTATCTCTGTATAATAAATGATAATCGCTTTTTCCGGGATTAGATTAGGAGCGAAAAATGTCCATAAAGGAATCAATCCGAAAATATCAATAGTATGTCTGATATACGCAGAGAATTTGGTATCTCTGAACTGACACAAAATAGTGAGCAGAAACCATAACGCAAGCACAGTTGCTATTATAGATTCATAAATAAGGCTGAAGTCTGTATGTAGGGTCATATGCTGAAGATTAAATTTTAAAGGCGGGTGCAATCATACCCGCCCTTAAAACAGTAATTAATTGAATTTTTTACGAAGCTCTATCAGATGCTGAACAGTGATACCAGCTTTAGCATGTGATTCAAGTTGTTTAGCTGCTTCATCATGTGTTTCTTTCCCTAAAATAGCAGTCGCTACTTCAACAATGTCAGTAACATAAGGAGTAGCTCTTACCACAACTTTTGTAGCTTGTACTGTAACTCTTGTTACTGCTGTTACTGCAGTAATAAATGCTTTAAGATCTCCTACCTCAGCTTCTACACTTTTGTGGTCTCCCTGCATCTCTGCAATAAGGGCATCAAGTGCTGCTAATTCAGTGCGAGTTAATTTTAACTTTGCCATAATTTAATTTTTTAAATAAATAGTTGTTTTAGGTGCATTTGTTGAAGCTTCATTGCACAGAATAAAGGACGGAATATCACAGGACTCTAGCCATAGTAGATATACGCATTAAAAAAAATAAGTAATTCTACTTATTCAAAGGGTTAAATCAGCCCGTTCTTTACTGCAAATAAAACCAGGCCAGCTGTATTCCGAACACCTATCTTATCAATAAGGCGTTGTTTGATACCTTCTACGGAGCGTGGACTTAAAAAGATCTCCGTCCCGATTTCAATGGCTGTTTTCTCATCGCAGATTAATTGTAATACTTCAAGTTCACGCTCCGAAAGTTCAATTTTCTGATTAAAAGCAGGCTTGAAATTCCCCTTGGTGATTAACTTCTTCAGAAGTGCTTTATTGACCAGGTCGTTAAAATAATAGCCGTTTAAGTGTACGGCATAAATTGCTTCTCTGATTTCACATGGGTTAGCATCTTTTAATAAATAGGCATTTGCCCCAATTTCCATTAAATGGACAATAAAACTGTCTTCATCATGCAGGGTGACAGCAATAATTTTGATGTGCTCAAATTTATTCTTGATTTGCCTGGTAGCTTCCATGCCATCCATTCCTGGCATTCTTAAATCCATCAGGATGACATCTACAGTATTCTTTTCTAGTCTTTCCAGCAGTTCTTCTCCATTTCCAGCCTCAACAACGACTTCCATATTCTGATCCTGATTCAGGCCTACTTTTAAACCATCCCGGAATATTGCGTAATCATCTGCTATCGCAATCTTTATTTTATTCATGGCTACATTTAATTTATGGGGACATAAATATCAATCTGGTAATCAGCAGACTGCTTTGAGAAGTGAAGTTCTCCTTTGAGAAATATGACCCTGTTTTGTATGTTTTTAAGACCTAAACCATTTCTCTCGAACCGGAGTTCTTCAAAACGCTTTTGGGTAAGCCCGTTACCATTATGTGAAATTTTCACTGTCAATTTCTGATTGGTATATTCAGAAATGATATGAATTTTGGTGGCCTTTGCATGTGTCATAATATTATTCAGCAGCTCCTGAATAATACGATAGATGCTGATATCATTTTTCATTGGATAATGGTACTCATGATCAAGTGTAGTAGTTACTTCAATCAAAGATTCATGGGCAATCTTACTGGCAAAGTGATTAATTGCCTCATTTAGTCCAAACTCCTGCAAAATTGCTGAGTGAAGACTGTGTGATATATTTCTAACTTTTTTAATGCCTTCATCAAGCAGCTCTTTGGCCTTATTATAAATACACTCATTATATTCACCACTGCCTGGTTTGATACTGTGAAAATGCAGTTTTGAAGAGGCGAGAATAGCGCCGACTTCATCGTGAAGCTCTTCTGCAATACGGTGCCGTTCAGTTTCTTCGATTTTGATTGCAGCTTCTATCAACTGATTTTGCTGTTGCTCTCATTTAAAGCCTGGAGGGTATTCTGATATTGTAATTTTTTGCGTTGTGTAAATATAAAAAACAGCAGAAAACTTATAAACAACAGTAACATAGCCGCAATGCCGACAACCATGAAAAGTCTGATATCAATGTTTACCAGATTCATAAAATCCTTTAGCTATATGTCGTTAATTCATTATACAACAGAAAAATAAAAAAATTAACAGCCACGTACAAACCAAGGCCTGTATCGATCCGGAAGTCAGTAGTTAATATGTTCACATTTATATTTTCGTGAACCTTAAATAAAAAAACAGCTCAATTAATAGAATAAGAGTAAAATTGCTTCTACCGACAATTAGCAGCTGCTTAAATGCCATTAATCGAAAAAGTTTTCATAAAAACAGAAATTCACCAGAAGGAAAACGATAATGACAAAAGGCGCTATTCTTTTAATTTTTACTAAAAACGGTTATTTAAGCCCAATAAAAAACAAACTGAATAAAAAGAATGTGATTATAGCATGCATGCAAATATATATATACCGAACAACCTGTTATTCATAAGCCGGTTATTTGGTATATAATAGCCCGCTGACCTTGAGCACAGCAAAAAAAAGTTTTTCATGAAATCGTTTCTTTAAATCTGGCAATCAGATTTTCAACTTCCATTAATGTTTTCTCTTCTGTTATTTTGCTCTCTGCATTGATTTTTGTTTTAGCAAATGGGATAAGCAATTGCAGGTTTTCAATATTTTTGGCTTCAATAACTTTTAATGTTTCCAGCAATGCGCTGTGTCCGTATTGTCCTTCTGTAGAAGCCGTAATTAAAACAGTTGGTTTGCCAGAAAATTCCGCACTCGAAACAGTCCAGTCAATTGCATTTTTTAAGGCACCAGGAATACCGTGTGCATATTCTGGTGTACAGATCAATATTCCATCGGCATTTTTGAGCAATTCTCTGAAAAGAAGAACGGATTCTGGTGTATTATCGAAACTTTCATCGGGATTAAATGCGGGTATCAAGCAAGCAATCCTTCAAAGAAGGTGATGTTAAAAATATCACCCGACAATTCTTTAATTGCTTTGATCAATAAGTGATTAGTCGAGTTTTGTCTTGTGCTTCCGGAAATGGCAACGATGCTCTTTTTTAATAACGATTCCATGAAGCAATAATACGTAATGAAACCATAAGGTACAGTTCATAGTTGTTATTTTGAACAGCGTTATACAAATCAAGTGTCAGTTGAGACTGGGGTATGCCTCTTTGACTAAAGATGAAATGGAAACGGGATTAAAATTAATTGCAAAGGAGCTATAGCTTTACCATTCATTAAGCTTAAGCTCCACCTCAAGTTTCCCGGTTTTTGAGTTTTGTTTAGTGCCTTTTAATTCAAGCTTGCTAAAATATTTAATATAATTATTGATCAAAGGGAACTGGTTCTGTTTCCTGATCTTGTCGAAGTCAGTTGCCACGAATACGAAATACGGACTAGTAGTCTGACCATGAGGGAGCAGTCTTTCTCGCTTGTGCTTAATTGTAAGAGTCCTGTATTATTATTACTGTATACTTCGTATAACGGGAACAAATCCTTATTCAACTGTTCATCGGGGCTAATAATAGATTGCTTTTGTAAATAGTTGAGCAATGCGGGCGCTTTTCCTTTCAGGGATAAGGTGATATCAGGTACTTTCACTTCTTGCTGCTGAATGCGTTCCACTTTTTCAAATTCATCATTATACTCATAAGTGATCACGGGTTGATATTGATTAACCGGATCGCCTAATTCCAGAGCAGCATATCCATTATAGTATTTTAATAAGGTATCCTTTTCCAGTAAAGAGTTTTTAAAATGAAGATCCTTTTTGAATAATGTTTTCAGATCTCCATTTAACCAGGCGTTTATACTAAGGCCTTTAGTTAAACTATCAGGGCGATAAGATTGATCCGGGACATTCAGATTCTCCAAAGGAAAGGATCCTTTTAAGGTAAGCATATGATCTGTCAGACTTACCTGGCCCGAATAGGGTCTTGAAATCATAAATGATAGGTGCATCTTCCTGCTTCATGCGCGTGATCCTTGGATCAGAAGCTGGCAGAAAACTTCTTTCTGCCAGCAATTGGTTTAAGATATCATTTACGTTTTCCTTTTCTAATGAATAGGAGATAGCGAGGTTTTGTGAGTTATAGGCTATTTTCAATCTTTGATCAGAATTGTTTCCCCAAACCGTTCCCTGCGTTGTCTCTTTAAAATGATCAACTTTAAATGCCCTTCTAAGGTATTGTCTTAATTCTGCGGTATCAGTTACCGGCAGCGAGCAGAAAAAAGTGGTCGCCGATTTATTTTTAACTGTATAAATGAAGATATTAGCTGGTACAGCGAATCCGCGGGAATCACTTTTTATAGAGCTTAAACCTCTTTTCTTTACAATTTCATCTATATTAATCTTGAAGATCAGAGAGGCATTCTGATGAATCCGATCTTCATAAGAACTATATTGTCTGTACTTTAGTAAGCTATAACAGCTAGCAGCAACAATAAGATCAAACATGTTGCTGCTATTAATACCTTCTTCATCATTATTTTTCTGCATTTTCAATAATAGAGAACAGATATTTCAAAGCATTCTGTTCTTTAGCAGGAGTATCCATACGAATCTCACCCGAAAATACATTTCCTTTTATCGGGCCGGACTTGATATAGATATCGCCAAGTGAATTTAAGATTTTATTTGTCTTTTCTACTTTCTCAGGACTGCCTATTTCATTTGCAGGTATTTTTCCAACCATCTTTTTAGAGCTGAAATAGGCTGCAAAGTTGTTTTTCAGGATTTCATTTTTATGTCTGGAAGAGATTTTAGCCTGGTATTTATTGTTAACGATCTGCTCTACCTCTTTACCATCTGAACCTATGAAAATAATGCCATTATGAATAGCAAAATAAACAGGCATAGGGCTTTTTGGGGTCATCAGTTCGTAATAGTTATGCATAGCTGTAACTACTTTTTTCTTTACCCCGTAAGCGCGATTACTTTGTTAAGTAACCTTGTGTCTTCTGTAGATACCATGAATAAGAAATCAGGCATGGTTTTTTTTTTTTTGTTCTGGTAACTGTATCTTTTTCGAAGTTATCTTCATTATACTTATAAGTTTTGTAAGTAACTTCTTTTTGAGTTAAGCCATTGAAAATAAATAAGCCGTCTCCTTTGATCACTTTACTGATAGCTTCTTCATCCAATATTAAAGAGAACAGGTCGGTAGCCATGTTTAATTCATCTTTATAGACCGAGCCATACATTTTGTTCATCAGTTTTGGATATTGTTCCAGATAAGCTTTACTGTCCATAGCATAAGCCATATAACCTATCAGTTTATCCTCATTTACGTAGTCCAGAAACTTCCTGTTTACTTTTCTCTTATTTATTTTTGTAAAAGCACTGGCCATTTCATCACTTAACGTAAGCGAAGAGCCGATACGGATTGCGTCTTTCTCCAGGTAAAGTCTGATATTTGCACTTCCATATCCTAAAAGGCATTTATTCCTTTAAAAATACTTGCAGGTATAAAATCAAGCATTGACTGCTCAACGTTTGGAATCCATGCAGTGATTTCTGCTTTTTCATCTATACTTTTTACAAAATCTTTATTACTTAATATCGAGTTCCGGTCAGTTTTGCTAAAAGTACCGGAGATCATTTTCTTTGTCCAGCTTACCACAGCGGTATTCTTTATTTGCTTAGCTCTCTTGTTAGCGTTGACTACCACAGTGTCGATTTCTTCCATATATCCGCCAGTGCCAGCAGTAGCATAGGCCGTGCTATCCTCAGTTGCATAGTTTTTTTCTTCTTTTGGTGGCTCTTCATCAATAATGATGGTTTTCTTTACAGTCTTTCTTTTTGGGTGTTTTTTCCCTGTTCTGTATTTTTGACGAACGGTTTTTGAATAACTTTTCTGACGTTTACGGATCGTATGTTTTTTCCTTTTTACTTGTCTGGGTTCTTCTATATAAGGCTGTTCTGTAACTGTAACTGTAACAGCAGCAGAATCAGTGGCTACTGAATAATCACCTGTCTGGTCATACGCCGGGGTGGCAGCTGTAGAATCAGTTAGTCCATAGTTGTTTTTTGGCGCAGGTAAACCAAGGCGTTTGCTAACCTCTGGTCTTGCAAAATAGCTTTCTTTACCATCGCTTTTTACAAAAAGGAGCATTTCATTATTCCATAGCACAACTTCTGTTAAATCGTGGTTATAAAAAGATCTTAGTTTATCATTTACAGTGAATTTCTTGTCTGCCTGTTTGAATACCTGATCGATCTGATCTGCGTTCTTTACCGGAGCAAGTACACAGTTATAACTTATACTATCATTACTCTGATTGTAATAATAAAAAGTAGAAGCCGGGTTAAAACCAAAATCTTCTATTGTTTTGGTATCTCCTTTGGCAGATTTAGCCAATTGCTCAGTAATCTTTTTACCCACAAAAGTGTCATTAAACTCTTTTACTGACATTAACCGGATAAGATTGGCTCCTTTTAAGGTGACTACAGCTTTCGCATCTGCTGGTATTTTATTGGCCAGATCCTGAGCGTTTGCTGCTAAAGCCGTTATAGAAAAAATAGCGGTTACGGTATATTTATAAAGATGATTCATTGGGAATATTATTTTTTGCTGAGATAGATATTATTTAGATAGAATGATTGTGTTTGAAATATTAGTTTTACCATTGATCAAGCCAAGGATACCAGTATTGAGCAAAACGGCTTTCCTGGTTTTCGATATTTTAGCCAATGGATTTGCTGAGGTGATTATTGGTTTTTCAAATCTGTAAATACTCGTGTAGGTTGCTTCTTTAAAGATATTTTTCACTTCTGGCTTCAACTTGTTATACTGTGTGACCGCTTCTTTGGTATGGGCATAATTACGCTGAAAAGTGCTGCCAGCTACATTATAAATATAAGAAGAGTTATTTATTGTGTTGATTTTTAACTTCTTAAGAACACTTTGATTGATATTATTGATATTGGAAATGTTCTCAAAGGCGAAACTTACGCTCACAATGTAATTTTGGAAATCTATTTTCTTTTTCACATTACTGATCCCTCTGGAGCTTTTTAAATGAGCAACAACTTCGTCCATTTCTTTCTGAATATTTTGTTTGGTAGGGACTTTATAACCGTTTATACTATCCAATAGCATAATAGAGGCTACCTTGGTTTTACTTGCACTCAAATTCACCGTAAGATCTACTGTACCTGAACCATTACTGGCGATATTAATTTCTTCAATGATTTGAAAACAGGAGGAAAAACAACATACCGTTAGGAGTAATAAAAGGTATCTGAGGGCTTTATTTCGCATTTAGATAGGTAGAATAATCGTCATTAAATATTTTTTAAAGGTAGAGTTTTTTTATCTTCTTTTCTTTAGCTTAGATTTTTCATTCATTATGTCTAAAAGAACTCAATTTTACCCAAAATTTTTAATTACTCTGGTCTTTATTTTGTCTGTTTGTGAAGTAGCTCTTGCTCAAAAACGAGTGTCCTATTACCATTACAGATCAGGGACATATTATGGTCAAAGCAAAGATCAACGGAGTTGAAGGAAACTTTATTTTTGATACCGGTGCAGGATTGACTTTGGTTACCAAGAAGTTCTCTGCTAAAATCAAAGGTTTAAGTAAACAGGATGGCGGATATACTGCTTTCAGGGCGACAGGTGAAAAACTAGATGCCGATCTTTTCAATGCATCCACATTAAGCTTGGGCACTTTTTCAGAAGCAAATCCGGTTTTAACGATTTTTGATGTTGATTTTGGTCCTATTGATGGACTGGTCTCTTTAATGAGTTTCAAAAATCAAGTTGTAACTGTAGATTATGAGCACAAAAAACTGATTTTTGAAAATCAGAAAAGTTTCACTGAACTTAAAAAGAAAGGTAAAACTGTAGCTTTGCAATTGTCAATTTCCCGCGATAAGTCTTTGGATATGTTTGCTTATTTTAATGTAAACAATAAACTTAACCTGCAATTTTCTATAGATTGTGGTTCTGGTCAGAACGTATTCCGCATTAATTCTAAATATATGCCGGCTTTAGGAATAGATAGTACTGATACTTCAAAAGTTACTGCCAGGTACCAGCCAAGTGAATTCAATCCTGCAGTTAAAACGAGGTTATATAGTACGAATATTGAATCTATCGCCATCAGAGATAATCCTGCAGCAAGTGTTACAAATCAGAAAGCTACGTTTGTGGAAGGCCTGATTTATGATGGAATAGTTTCACTAAACTGGATTGGTAAGAAAATCACAATTGATGTTAAAAATTCACAGCTAATCATTAACTAGCTTAATCCTGAATTTTATTCCAGCACAGGGTTAGCGACGATGGGCAATTTTGCAAATTTGATGACCTCTACACTTGGAAAGCCAAAATCTTCTACCACTTTACCTAAAATCAGGTAACAGCCGCTTCCCCGGAAAGGATAGGATGGGGTAGAACTGGAGAAGTGTGTTGTATCAAAGAAATTGCCATCTGCATCCAGGAAGGAAAGTCCCGAACCACATCTTTTTATTGTTTTTGGTATGTACTGTTTTTTTTCACAAACATAAAGGCCAACCATTTTAACAACCTGACCCACATAAGTAATCAGTTCGTTTGTCCTGATGTCTCCGCGGTAATCGGTTTGCAGCAGATCGAAAAAAGAAAGGCTTAATGGAAAACCTAATAATTCCAGTTCATGGTAAGCGTCTTCCAGTGTGGTATTCACTAATTCCGGAAGCTGATAGTGTTTAGTTTCTGTCTCAAACAGTTGTGCCTCTGCTACAGATTTCACCTTCGTACCTAACAAAGAATGAATATCCCAGAGCAATTCTTTTTTACTGCGCCCGGTAAAACGTAATGCCCCTGTGCGGATTAATATAATAGCCTGATCAAGGCTAACAGACGTCCGTTTTACAAAATCATCCAGATCCAGATAATTCCCATTCCTGATCCTTTCTAAAGGAATCTCTTCCATCAATTTTAAGGTGAGGCCCTGTATCCCGATAAAAAACCGAGGTAAGCATCGATTCCGCGGATAGAAACAACTGGGGTACTATTATTTACACAAGGCAGGTATACGTTTGCACCAGCTTTACGGAGCTCATGTACATATAACCAGCGGATATAAAAACCACCATAATTATTGAGGACAGCCACCATAAACTCTATTGGATAATAGGTTTTCAGGAATAAACTCTGATAACTTTCTACCGCAAAACTGGCAGAGTGTGCTTTAGAGAAGCTATATCCTGCAAAAGAAGATACCTGCCGCCATACTTCTCTGGTCACAGCTTCTTCACGTCCCAGTTCTTTTGCTCCTTCAAAGAATTTATCTACCAGTTTATCAAACTCCTTAAGGGAACGGTACTTTCCACTCATCCCTCTGCGTAAGATATCAGCATCACTGCCATTCATCCCGCCGTAATGGATACAGACTTTAATGACGTCTTCCTGGTAAACCATGACGCCATAGGTTTCTTTCATCTGCTCTTGCATAACCGGATGAAGATATTTTACGCTTTCGGGGTGATGATAGTTTTGGATATAGGTTTTCATCATACCAGATTGTGCTACACCGGGACGGATAATGGAGCTGGCTGCAACCAGGGTAAGGTAATTATCACATTTGAGTTTTGCTAAAAGCTGTCGCATGGCGGGGGATTCGATATAAAAACAGCCTATCGTGTTACCGGATTGCAACCTCACATTAAGCAAAGGGTCTTCCATAAACGTTTTAACCTGGTGGATGTCTATTGTGATCTGTTGATTTTCTTCTACCAGTTTTGCAGCTTCTTTGATATGGCCGATACCCCGCTGACTTAAAATATCGTATTTATCATAACCAATCAGTTCTGCTTCGTACATATCCCATTGTACGGTAGCCATACCTTTAGGTGGTAAATCCAGTGCGGTATAATAAGTAATCGGTTCTTCGGAAATTAAGACACCGCCAGCATGAATACTCCGCTGGTTAGGCATATTACTCATCAGCCCGGAAACGGCCATTATCTTTTGGAAGGTTGGATTGTTCCGGTTAGCTGCATCCTGCGTACGGTCAGTAAAACTGTCAATTTCTGCTTTAGGCAAACCCATCACTTTACCGATTTCCCGGATCACAGAACGGTCTTTAAATGTGGACATCGTTCCTAATAACGCAGTGTGTTCCGGGCCGTATTTTTTAAAAATGTATTGCTGTACATCTTCCCGTTCATCCCACGAATAGTCAATATCAAAATCTGGTGGGGAAGATCGCTGCGAATTGAGAAATCTATCAAAGTAAAGATCTAACTCAAGCGGGTCAACATCAGTGATTCTCATGCAGTAAGCTATTGTACTGTTCGCTCCGGACCCACGCCCAACATGATAATATCCTTTGCTCATGGAGTATTGAATGATGTCCCAGGTGATCAGAAAATAAGCACAGAAATCCATATCCTGAATGATTTCAAGTTCATATTTCACTTTCTCCAATGCCTCTATATGACCTTCGCCATAACGTTCTGACATTCCTTTTTCATGGCGAGTGCTTCCAGTAATTCTTTGTCCGCTGCTTTGCTTCCGGTAAAGGTTTTGCGGTTCAGTTTGACCTTTCCCTGTGCATAATCCATGACACAATTATCCATCAGTCTGATGGTGTTTTCCAGGATAAAAGGATATTTGCTAAACCGGGTTTCCAGCTCACCGGGAGAGAAGAAAAGTATCAGCAGGGGTGCATTTATCTGCTGCGCTTGTTTTAGTCAGCACAGTATTCAAATCAACGCTCCGCAGATATTCATGCAAACGGTACCCGATCTTCCCGGTAAATACTACTGGCTGTAAAACCACAAGTTTATGCTTAAAATCCGTTAAATCTTTTCCATATAAAGAGTGTAATTCATCGAAACGGATCCCCAGATATTCATTTTCCTCTAGCTTCTTCCCATGTATATAAGGATAAATTACATAACAATTTTTAAATACAGGAGGCTGATCCGGCAATTCTTTCTGTTTCAGGTTATGAAAAGTCAGGAAATCATTGAGTTCCTTCATCCCTTCTTTATTCCGGGCAATACCAATGTACAGGAGCCTTTTATTTCTGCGAAACTCTAATCCGCCAATAGGCTTAATCCCGTTGGTATTACATTCCCTCATAAATTCCATCACTCCTGTAGAATTATTCAAATCAGTCAGTACCATTTGAGTAATCCCTTTAGCTAAGGCTTCTGTGATCAGCTTAGGGATGGCTATCGTGCCATAACGAAGACTATAGTGGGAGTGGACATTCAGATACATGTTTTAAAGATTTAAATCCAATACTGAGGCCATTGTAATAGCTTTCTCTCCAAAGCGCTGACGGATTTTATCCATCGCCTGGCATAAATTATACTGTTCTTGTGAGTTCTCATAAAGATCAATCTGCTCAAAACCATTCACCAGGTTAGACAAACGTACACCTACAAGGCGGATCAGCATTCGTTTCTGATAAAGCTGTTTGAATAATTCTTTCGCTTTACGGATGAGTACCGCATCCATTGAAGTATAAGAAATGGTAGCTTGCTTAGTTACATCTTCAAAATTGGAATACCTGATGGTCACTGTAATACAGGCTGCAATTTTCTTTTTCTGACGCAGTTCAAAACCCAGATCCATCACCATCGAAGTAATCAGGTTACCAATGGTCTCTACATCAATCGTATCGGCTTTAAAAGTGCATTGTGTGCCTATACTTTTCTGTTCCTGATAGGGGATCACTAAAGACTGATCGATACCTTTTGCTTTTTGTAATAAGGCAAGTCCGTTTTTACCCAGCAAACCGGTCATCTGATCGGGATGGATCTGTCTTAAAGTGAAAATCTTTTTGATGCCCATATCACTGAGCTTCAAAAAAGTTTTCTCACCTAATCCAGGGATCTTTTTTATCGATAAAGGGTCAAGGAACCCCTTTACTTCATCTTGTTCGATATTAAGTTCTCCATTTGGCTTACACTCATTGGTTGCCATTTTGGAAACTGTTTTATTGACTGATAAACCAAAGGATATAGGCAGGCTGGTTTCCCGGATAACAATTTGACGCAGTTCATGGGCATATTGACGGGTGCCATGAAAACGGTCCATCCCGGTCATATCTATATAATGTTCATCAATACTGGCTTTCTCAATCAGCGGAACGCGGGATCTTAATATTTCGGTAATTTCATGCGAAGCTTCGGAATAGGCATCCATATTCCCTTTGATAAAAATAGCATGAGGACAAAGCATTTTCGCCATGCGTGAAGACATCGCTGCATGCACACCAAATTTGCGGGCTTCATAACTGCATGAAGCTACCACACCACGATCCGAAGTACCACCTATAATGACAGGTTTACCAATCAGTTTGGAATCCTTACGTACTTCAACAGATACGAAGAAGGAGTCCTGATCCATGTGGATGATGTGTTTTTCGGACATAAATTGTTTTAATAACGCACAAATGTATGCTAAAATTAGTCGTTATAACAAATATAATACTAAATATATTAGCAAACAATAGCCGTTTTAAACACAAAAAGGAAGATAACAGCCATTTAGCTGCATCCTCCTTTTTTAGATATAGATGATCTGGACTAAGAACCCGAATCGGTACGGGCTTCAATCACATTCTGTATGCTTTGGCTTACGTTAGACATAATGTTAACTCCTGCAGCTGATTCAATAGACCTTACCGTAGTTAGATATTGTTTCCAGTCTGCATTAACTGTGCTCTGATCATTAGGGGTATCCACAGCGATTACACGTGTTGAACTGGAAATACGTGAAAGATCATTATTGCCGTTAGGGATAACAACGATAACTTTCCAGACACGTGAAGGCACATTTACTTTTCCTCCGTCAATAGTAGTTACGTATCCGTTTGTACCAGTTCCACCTGATCCGTAAGAACCCATCACTACATATACTTCGTTACCAGCAGTTACCAGTGAACGGGTATAGTTTTCAAGGTTTGCCCAGGTCTGCTGATTATTTTTAGGTGCCTGAGGAATCATGTTAGTCATTAAAAATGTAGCAGAATTTGCAGTGCTGCTTGATGTTCTGTCACCTGAAGGGCAGTTATGACCACGGTCAAAACCAGAACCTGAGTAGCTTGAATTTCCTACAGCGTACCAGCCAGAAGGTAAATTAACATCTGCTCTGAAATTATCAGAACGTGAAGCGCTGCCCAGATCAGTACTGCTGATATGCCATGACACCCAGTTAGGCGTACCTTTATCTCTGTTATAAGATTCAGTAAAATAAGTTTGATCCATCAGGTAATTAGCTGTTGAATTGATACTAGGCTGTGCATTAGTTGGGTTTCCCAATAATAAATTGTTGTTATCAGCCGTATTGCCGGGGGTACCGGTTCCAGGGTCTGTGCCCGGATCAGTAGGTGTAGTGCCACCTGTGATAAAACTGATATCGTCAATATTAATACGGGCAGTACCGCCTGATATCTTACGTATTTCAAAAGTTAAGTTACCTGTTTTGCTTACTGGAAATGTTGCAGTAGCTAGCTGGCCTGACGAAGTAGTCACTGTAGAACCTACTTGTGTAAAGGTGCTCCCGTTATCATTTGATACCCATAATTGCCAGGTTGATGAATTATCAGTTCCATATACCGCATGTTTAACTGATACTGATGATGGACTGCTCACATTGAAATTCATACTCAGGATACCCGTATTACGGATACGTACTGATTTTGTTCCCGATTTCACATCTGATGTTGTTGACCCGATAAGGGCATCGTCCAGATTCCATGAACCCGTAGTTAAAGTTACATCTCCGGCTGCATAAGCACTTTTAGATCCTGTTTCGAAGTCTTCAGTGATTGTGGTGGTAGCCTGGCTAACTTTTTGATTTACTGCCTGAGGATTTACAGGGCTGATTTCTTGCATCGTGTCTTTTGAGCAGGATGCGAATGCCAGTGACAAGCAGCCGGCGAATAGTAGATTTCTAAATTTCATAGGTTGATTTAATAATTAGGTAAATAGACCTCATTTATATTAAAGCTATATTATTTGAGTGTTATTTAATTAAAAAAATATCAATTGATATGAAGTTTATTTCTCCCCGTTTCTTTCAGCAGCAGGCTAATCACAATCGCGATCACTATCCCGCCAATCCAGAATAAACCTGCAGATTGAAAATGACTGGTCTTATCTATCGCTCCGGTTAATGTCTTGCCAAAGAAGCGGCTAAACAGCGGGCTTAGCAACGTGGTTACACTAAAGGTGATGAAGTTTATCGCTCCGGTTGCACTTCCCTTTACATGGTCAGGATTAGATTCTTTGATAATCGAGTAGGGGATCATGGCTGCCCCTGATGCCACACCTAAAATAAACATACTTGAATAGGCAGGGATCAGGTCTGGTAAAAACAGTAATTGCGTAAGGCCCAGGATCATCAGTACTGCACCACCAATCAGTACAGGCTTACGCTGACCTATTTTATCGGTCAGATAACCAAGGAGCGGACAGCCAAATACCCAGCCCATAGGAACCATCGCACAGGCAACGCAGCGGCAGCATCATGAAAATTAAAAGCTCTGTCCTGCTGAAAAAAAGCGACACCCCATGTCATCGCAAAAATAGTAGTAGGCGCGAATAAAAGTCCCGAAATAATACCGCAAAGCCAGGATTGTGAATTGGAGAATACGATTTTATATGGACTAAGGAAGCCCTCTGAAGGGGCTTTTTTTGTTGATTGCTCTTCTTTTATTGGTTGATCTTCAGAATTGGGTGTAATCAGCAGTAAACCTACAGCAACAATGATTGTTAAAATTCCTGTTCCTATCCAGAACAGTTTTTGATCAACTCCGCTTTCTATCCATGGACCGACCACAAATTGCCCGGCAGACCCACCAAGCATTCCTATACATTGCGTAAAACCAATAGCTGTAGCTAATGATTTCGACGAAAACCCTTTTGTAGCCAGATAAACGCAGCCCGGAAAGGCAAATGCACAACCCGCTCCCTGGAGTAAGCGGCCTGTATTGCCTGCAAACTCACTCGAAATGATAAAAAGCAAACATCCAAGCCCCAGAAGCAACGCACCCGCAAATAAGGAGTATTTTGCTCCAAACTTATCAAACGCTATTCCGGCAATCAAACTACAGGTAGAATAAGTATAATAATAAGTACCTATAATAGAGACCACACCAATGGTGGAGACATTAAAAACAGCCGATAATTCGGGAATCATCACTGCCGGGGCAGCTCTGGCTACATAATCAAGAAAATAAAAAAGAAGTCCGAAAACCCAGGCAATAACGTAATATTTTGTAGCAGATGATTGATCAGATGAACTATCCATGTGGGGCTAAATTTTTGTTACTTTGCAATAGTTATCACCCCAGTCTGATAAGACCTTCATAACCGGAACCAATGTTTTTCCAAGTTCAGTGAGTTGATATTCTACTTTAGGTGGTGATTCTGCATATGCTTTTCTGGATAAAATACCATCGCGTTCCAATTCGCGCAATTGTGTGGTCAGTGTAGTTTGCGTAATATCCTGCTTTTTTTTCTCAGCTCCCCGAATCTGGCAGGGCATTCCTGGCTAACTGCATTCAAAATCAGCAACTTCCATTTCCCGCCAATAATCTTCAATGCATTTGTCATTGAACAGTTATCTTCCGGCTGCTCGTAATTTTCTTGTTTTATAACCGGCTGAGGGTCATCATTAGTATTGTTTTCCATACTTAGTATTGTCAGGCAGACTACTTGTTTAGATGAGGTGAAGCTTTCATATTTGACATGTAAAAATACATATAATCGCTTTAACAGGCCAGTCAGAGAACAGACATCTTTGGGTTGTGAAATTCAAACTGTTCTGTAACAGGACTGTGTAAACAAATAAAAAATTATGAGCAGGCAAACTTCTAAATGGATATTATTAATTATCCTTTCTTCATCGATATTTTTATCTGTCATTGATATTTTCATAGTCAATGTGGCAATCCCATCTATCAAAAAGGGAATTCATGGTACAGATGGAGATATACAACTTGTGATTGCTTATACCTTCTTGGTTATGCTGCGTTTTTGATTACCGGTGGCAGGGCAGGAGATTACTATGGTAAAAAGAAAGTATTTATCATTGCGATGTTGTTATTTACACTAGCCTCACTATTGTGTGGTATTTCTCAAACAGCATTTCAACTCAATACCGCCCGTTTTCTCCAGGGAATCAGCGCAGCATTTATGGTCCCACAGGGTATTTCTTACATCCAGGTACTTTTCCCTTCTCATCAGGAACGGATTAAAGCATTGGGAATTTACGGTAGTATTGCGGGTGCAGCATCTGTAATTGGTCAGTTTTTGGGAGGTATATTACCTGATACACATTTTTTTATTGAAGGATGGCGTCTGCTTTTTTTGATTAATCTTCCATTGGGCATCGTATTTGCTTTTCTGGCAGCAAGGTTTTTAAAAGATACAGTCATTGAAAAAACTGGCAGATTTGATTATTCTGGTGTTATCCTGTTAACCCTTGGATTGGTTGGCTTGATCTACCCTTTAATCCGCGGAGCCGAATCAGGCTGGCCTTTATGGAGTTTGATCTTAATGGGGTTATCAATTATCCTCTTATTTATCTTTTTATATGATCAAAAGATAAAGCTTTTTAAAGGAAAGGAACCGCTAATCAATATGAATCTGTTTAACTATAAAGACTTCAACATAGGACTATGTGCCGTATTGTTCTATTTCATGGCACAGGACTCTTATTTCCTGATCAACGCAATCTTGTTTCAGACTGGATTTGGAATCAGCTCATCAGAAACTGGTATCTTCTTTGTTTTTCAGGGGTTGGGCTATGTGTTAGCCTCGGTTATATCTATCAAACTAATCCCGATTTATGGAAAAAAGGTTTTACAGGCCGGTGTACTGATTATGATTGTCTCTCTCGTTTTACATGTTGTTTTCTTTAAATCAGGTGGGGTAAGCCGTGGTATTCTGCTGCCTGTATTATTTATCTATGGTACAGGCTGTGGTTCTGTCTTGCCTTCTTTACTAACGATGGCATTAAAAAGTATACCGCCAAAATTTGCCGGAGTAGCCTCAGGAACTTTCTCAACCTTTCAGCAAACTGCAATTGCATTTGGAATAGGCATTGTAGGAGGAATCTTTTTTTATATACTGGGAAAGGCCGAAAACCTTCAGGCTTATTTATCTGCTTATCAAGCTGCCACTATAGTTAACGTGATCATGTTATTATTTGTGAGTTTGTTTCTCGTTCTTTTACCAGATAAAAATACGAGAACTAAAGAAACGGGCTGATCATTTAAAATCACAAGAACAAACAAGCCACACATTTGTTAATCACACATGTGTGGCTTTTTTTGCTAAAATGATAAATTTAGAGTAGTTTGCCATTAATAAATATAGTTAACGGTGGGAGGAGGAACTAAAAATCCCTTTGGGAATTATAAGATGGAGATAATTAAGAACATTTATAAGTTAGTAGGAATTGTCAGGCATATAGACCTGCTGAGGCTGGAAGAGGGAGCCAAACAATATTTATCCCAGCTTAATATTAGTTTTGAAATCATTACTGCCAGATCAGCAGCATTAAAAGTTAAAACCCGTCAGTGGAAATGCACTCCAGGTAATTGCGCCGACATCCCAAAACTTATTGCACTCACCAAAGATCTTTTCGAAAGATTTACCATAGACATCCCAGTAACTGTTCATCCTATTGTCTACACACCTGCTGTGGTAGATGACGTTAAACCAGAATGGATAAGCGATAAAATGCTAAATATGGGCATTACACTGAAAGATATTCACAAAGCCACGGGCATTGATAAGCTGAATTTATCATCATGGATTAATGGTACGCAGCCACTGGAACAGGATACCAAGGCCATGTTCTTCTACTATTTTGAATGCATTAATCAACGAAAAACTCAGGACTCAACACCCAAGGAGTTCACTCAGCCTTGTTATAATTGATTTAGCTTTTAGGATTGAGATTTGGATGGTATGGTTAAATTGTTAAATTTGAATTAACCCATATATCCCGATGCCTAAACCCTCTGCAGACTTGACCAGCCTGATCTGTGATATAGCTTTATACGATAGTGAAAATGCATATGAAAAGCTTTTCAAGAGCTTATTTCCTGCTTTATATCGTTTTTGCCATTATCTGCTAAAGTCAAGGGAACTAGCAGAAGAGGTTGCAAATGATGTAATGATCACACTCTGGAAAAACAGGAAAAAGTTACCAGAAGTACAGAATATTAAAGTTTATGCATTAGTAATTGCACGTAATCTTTGTTTAAATTCTTTAAATAAACACTCCAGAAGAGAACTGATTTTCCTGGAAGACATTGAAGTTCAGATTGTACTGGACACCCTCAATCCAGAACAGATATTAATCAATGACGAGCTGAAAAAGAAACTGGAACAGGCCACAGATGCATTGCCAAATCGCTGTAAACTAGTGTTTAAACTCATCAAAGAAGACGGACTGAGTTATAAAGAAACGGCCGATATCCTAAATATTTCCACAGACGGTTGATGCCCACCTGGTCACTGCTGTGAAAAAGCTGACAGCTGTTCTTAAGGTTGAATTTAACCTGATGTAAAAATTCTTTTTTTATTTCATAACCGACTAGGGAGTTTCCAGATATATATTGTCCTATATACACTAACCAATATAAAATCTTGCCGCGGTCTTTATGAAAAGAAGCAGAATTATAGAACTATTAGCTCGTAAAATGGCTGGTGAGGCTACCCAACATGAATTGGAAGAGCTGAGTGAGCTAATTAATAGCTTCCCTGATTCTGTTTACTATGACGAGGTACTCAAACAAATCTGGCTGAATAGTGATGAAGAAATAGACAGCTGCCCGGATATAGACCGGATTTATCAATGTCACAAGCTTAAGTTTTATGACGAATTGGTAACTCCAGAACTAGAAAATCCGGTTCCATCTGTCAGAAAGTATAAAAATCTATCAAGTGCTATACTGGCTTTATGTGCCGTGTTTTTAGCCGGACTGTTTTATTTCGGCAATAAGAGTGCTGATGTATTTAATACGCAAATCATTGCAGGTAAAGGGGTCCGTAAAAATGTAAAACTGCCGGATGGTACTGTAGTATGGCTTAACGCAGATAGTAAATTATCATATAATGATGATATCAATCAAAAAGACGTACGTATTGTACACTTAACTGGTGCTTTTTTTTTTTTGATGTAGCACACCATCAGTCACATCCTTTTATTGTACGCACAGACAAAATTTCTATCAAAGTCCTGGGGACTGCATTTAATGTTAAGGCTTATCCCGTGGACAAAAAATCTGTGGCCACTTTATTACGCGGCTCTATTGAGCTTTCTGTAAATAAGCGGTCTGCGCAAAAAATCATCTTAAATCCGCTGGAGAAATTTGTTTTAGATGATGATAAAGAAGGGGTAATGAAAATGGATAACCAGGATATCACCTTAATGATTGAGCATATTGTCCCTGTCCGGATTGGTAATGATGAATATATCGAAGAAGTGTCCTGGAAAAATAACACACTGGTGTTCCACAATGAATCGTTCGAGGATCTAAAACCAAGACTTGAACGCTGGTTTAATATCAGAGTTCATCTTAATTCACAAAAATCAAAATCTTATCGTTTTACCGGAGTCTTTAAAAATGAGAATATTAAAGAAGCCTTAACGGCAATGCAGTTAATCAAACCCTTCACCTTTAATCTTAAAGCGCATGACGTGACCATCTACTAAAAAAAGGGAGTAAATGCGCCAACATTCCCTCCCTTTTCAACCTTCCAATCCGTAGTGTAATACTACAGTTTATCAGATTTTTAACTTTGAAATTCACAAATCTATGAAAAAAAAAGGACTGTGCAATAAAGTTCTATGCGTCCAATTTCCCAAAAAAATAATTGTAATGTTAAACTGGATCTTCGTTTTGTCTTTTCTCTTTTGTTTTCAGGTGTCTGCCAGCAGCTACTCTCAAAACAAAAAGATTGATTTAAATATCCGGAAGATAAAACTGAAATGCTTTAGTTATTCTGGAGAGCAAGGGTAATTTTCGTCTGTTGTACAGCGAAGAAGATCTTCCGCTTGATAAAGAAATTACCATACAGCAAAAAGACATACTGGTCTTTGATGCAT
The DNA here is from genome assembly GCF_053890575.1 of Pedobacter sp. NJ-S-72. Taxonomy (NCBI): domain Bacteria; kingdom Pseudomonadati; phylum Bacteroidota; class Sphingobacteriia; order Sphingobacteriales; family Sphingobacteriaceae; genus Pedobacter; species Pedobacter sp. NJ-S-72. The sequence continues at coordinate 1,295,866 of NZ_CM132681.1, forward strand.
TAAGTGTCCTTTTAAAAGGTACTGGTCTGAAATTCCAGGCAATGAACGATGACTTAGTGGTAATCAGACCTAAAAATGCACCTGTAGCAGATATATTGGTTAGAGGTACAGTTACAGACGAAAAAGGCGGTGGTATACCGGGTGTGAGTATTAAACTCAAAGAAACCGCTACGGCAACTACTACAGATGTTTCCGGAAAATATGCGATCAGAGTTCCTGAAAATGGAGTACTAATATTTTCTTATCTGGGCTATAATAGTCAGGAAGTTACAGTCAGTAACCGGCCTGTAATTAATGTGAAATTGCAGGAAAACAGCCAGGCGCTAACTGAAATTGTTGTAGTAGGTTATGGTACACAAAAGAAAGCTGTCGTTTCAGGGGCGGTAACATCAGTTAAAGGTTCTGAGCTGGCAAAAACGCCAACAGCTAATCTTTCCAACGCTCTGGCAGGACGTTTGCCCGGGGTAACAGCATTACAATCAAGTGGTGAACCAGGTGCAGATGGCTCTACAATTCGTATTCGCGGGGTAAATTCACTGGGTAATAATGATGCATTGATTGTGGTTGACGGGGTTCCTAACAGGGCCGGTGGCCTGGAACGGATCAATCCAAATGATGTAGAAAGCATTTCTGTGCTAAAAGATGCTTCTGCGGCAATATATGGGTCACGCGCAGCGAATGGTGTCATTTTAATTACAACCAAACAAGGAAAATCTGGTAAGCCTCAGCTTTCCTACGATTTCAGTTACGGTCTGCAGCAACCTACGCGGACACCTAAAATGTCCAGCTCCACACAATATGCTGAGATTTTAAATGAGCTGAATATATTTAGTTCTGATCTGCCTGTAGATCAGTGGGGTGCAGCCTCACAAGCATTTAAGGAGACGGGTGTTTATAAGAGACCCGATAATGGAAATACAGTAACTGCATTTTATCGCCCTGACGAAATGCAGAAATTCAGAGATGGTTCTGATCAGTTACGCTATCCAAATACCGATTGGTTTAAAACAACTTTAAAAAACTGGTCGCCCCAGCAAAGACATAATTTACAACTCACAGGAGGGGCAGAGAACATCAAATATCTCATCTCTCTGGGTTATCTGGATCAGGACGGTTATTATAAAAAATCGGCCACTGGGTATAAACAATATGATTTAAGGATTAACCTGGAAGCAGCAGTGAGTAAATATGTGACGCTAACCTTAGGGATTACAGGCCGCGAAGAAGCACGTAATTATCCAACAGTTGGAGCTGGTGATATTTTCAGAATGCTGATGCGTGGTAAACCTACTGAACAGGAGGTTTGGCCAAACGGATTGCCGGGACCCGATATTGAATTCGGTTATAATCCTTATGTGATTACTACAGATCAGACGGGTTATAACAGAGATCAACGCGATTATTTTCAGTCAACGGGTAAAATTGACATCAAGGTTCCGGGAGTTGAGGGATTAAAAATTACTGGTACAGCTTCAATTGATAAGTTCTCTGGAAGACAAAAAAGGTGGCAGACACCATGGACACTGTATTATTGGGATAAAAAAACCTTTGAGGCTGACGGGACCACCCCCTTATTAACAGGTTCTGTACGCTCCGAACGCACTGATGCCAGTTTATCTGAAACTGCCGGAGGCCAGCTAGCGATCAATTTAATGGGGATGGCTAATTATGATAAAAAAATAGGAGATCACAGTTTTAACCTAATGGCTGGGGTTACCAGAGAAAAAGTTAACAATGATGGCTTCAATGCTACCCGCCGATATTTTCTTTCAACAGCTTTACAGCAATTAGTTGCAGGAAGTGACAGAGAACAAACGGTTGGAAATCCTACAGATGGTCCTAATAATTTATTTAACAGAGCACGCTTAAGTTATTTTTGGAAGGCTGGTTACAATTACAAAGAAAAATATCTTGCAGAGTTTTTGTGGAGAGTAGATGGTTCTTACATCTTCCCTCAGGATAGACGTTTTGGCTTTTTTCCTGGTGTTTCAGCAGGCTGGCGTGTATCGGAAGAACCATTTTTCAAAGACCATGTTAAGTTTATCAATAACTTAAAAATCAGAGGTTCATGGGGCCAAATGGGGGCTGAAGCTTATTTCGGTGATGCATTGGCAGAATACCAGTACTTAAGTACAATGGGATTTGGAAACTATATCATTAACAATCAGTATAGCCAGACTTTAGTAGAGAATCGTGTTCCTAATTTAGATTTTGGATGGGAAGTAGCCAATAATGCCAACATTGGTTTAGATGCATCCTTTTTAAATAACAAACTGAGTTTTGAATTCGATTATTTCTATAATAAAAGAACTAAGATCCTGATTAGCAGAGGAAGTTCTATTCCCGGAAGTTCTGGTATTACCGATAAACTGCCACCAGTTAACCTGGGAAAGGTGAATAACAAAGGATTTGAGTTTAAACTGAGTTATAATGACCGTGCAGGTGAAATAGGTTATGGGATCAGTGTAAATGGTGGATATTCTAAAAATAAAATCATTTTCTGGGATGAAACACCGGGTGCACCTTCATGGCAGCAATCTACAGGTATGCCAACAGGTACAGACCTAATTTACGAGTATACAGGGGTATTTAAGGATCAGGCGGAAATAAATGCTAATACGATTAATTACAGCGCATTAACTAACAACCTGCTGCCTGGTGATATGAAATTCAGAGATGTTAACGGCGATGGTAAAATTAATGGCGATGACAGGATCAGATCTGATAAAACCAGCACACCTACTTTTACCGGGGGTATTAACCTGAGTTTACAATACAAGAATTTCGACTTTTCTGCTTTGATACAGGGAGCTTCAGGAGGCGTCCAAATTGTAGGATTAACAGAATCGGGTGATATAGGGAATTTTTTGGAATGGTCTTATAATAACCGCTGGACTATTGATAACCCGAGCAGTGAATTCCCACGTCTTTCAAATCGTGGTAAAACCTATTATACAGATTTTAACAATGCAGGTAGAAATACTTACTGGTTACGTAGTAATAATTACGTAAGGCTGAAAAATGTAGAAATAGGCTATACACTACCTGGTGAATTGTGCAAAAAAATTGGGATTGGTGCTTTAAGAGTTTATACCAATGGTTTAAACCTGATTACATTGGATAAAATTGGTATCTGGGATCCGGAATCAACTAATTCAAGTGCTCAATATTACCCACAGGCAAGGGTTATTAATATGGGTGTTAAAGTCACTTTTTAAGCGCATTATCTATAGACATTATAAATATTTTATATGAACCCGACATGATTAAAATAATTATTAAACCCGCAGGGCAATAATTATTTTAATCATCAAAGGCTCCATCTAACAAAAATTTAAAATAAATAAACGGATGAAACCTATATTCAAAAAAATACATATATATTACTTATCGTTGCAGTTACCGCCTCTTTCTCTGGCGGGTGCAAAAAAGATTTCCTGAGCGTTACACCACCAAATCAGATCCCTTCAGAACTAGTGTGGAAAGACCCTGCTTTAGCGCAGGCTTTTGTAACTGAAATCTACAATGGCTTAGGAACTGGAGGGTTTTCAGAGCAAATGTTATCCTCAGTTTCAGATGAATCCTTATTTACGCATCCAAACAGGGGTATCGACCTAATTAACTCTGGTATTATTAACCCAACTACCCTGGGCTGGGTAGATGATACCTGGGCGTATAGCAAAATGTATAACCGTATACGGTCTTGTAATATTACTATAGAGCGGTTAACAGGAACTGATAATTCAATTACAGATCAGAATGTTAAAGATCAGTTATTAGGTGAAGCACATTTTCTAAGAGCTTATTTTTATCATCAGCTGGTTCGTTTTTATGGTAGTGTACCCCTGATTACTAAAGTTTATGCACTAGATGAAGATTATGCTGCAAAACGTGCAACATATGAAGAATGTGTAAATTTCATTATCAAAGATTGCGATAATTCAATTAAGGAACTAACTGGAAAAGCACAGCAAAAAGGAAGGACATCGGCATTAGCTGCTCTCGCATTAAAATCCAGGGTATTATTATATGCTGCAAGTGATTTACATGATGTGCCTACGGCAAAATCTAAATCTAAAGGGGTTATTTCTGGATATTCAAATCCAGAGTATCTTGGTTATGTATCTGGTGACCGTAATCAACGCTGGAAATTAGCACAGGATGCAGCTAAAGCTGTAATGGATGCAGGAACAGGTTACAAACTGAGCTTCAGCGCTCCTGTATCTGTTAATGATGGCCGGAACAACTATAAAAGTATAGCCATGGGTGGAGAAAGTAAAGCTCCTGGAATAGATGCTTCAGCAGGTTCAGAATTGATTTTCGCGCGATATTTTATTGATCGCAGTGATAATCGTTACGGAAGAGCTAACGGGCCTAATGGCTATCACACAACTGGGCAGGTAATACACCTATAGGTTTATTAGTTGATGATTATGAAATGGTTGATGGCACTAAATTCAGCTGGACAAATTCTTCGCAGAAAACTGCCCCATATCAGAATCGTGATCCGCGTTTTTATGCTACCGTATTATATGACGGCGCCGGCTGGAAACCCCGTGATAAAGTTTCAGGAGGTGTAGACCCTGCTAACCAGATACAAACTGGTGAATATGATCTGAGCGAAAACAATAAAGTAATCAGCTTTAAAGGCTTAGATACCCGTGGAAGTTCTATCGAAAACTGGAACGGAAGCTGGACTGGTTATTATACGCAGAAATTCATTGATCCGGACCCTACGATTGTTGATGCTTCAATGCCACAGTTCGTACCATGGCCTTTTTTCAGATATACCGAAGCAGTGATGAATTATATTGAGGCGAGTATTGAATTGGGGCAGGTCGATCAGGCTGTATTATGGTTGAACAGAATCCGTTTCAGATCAGGTATGCCTGCTGTTGTAGCGGCTTCACAAGCTGAAATGCGGAATATTTACCGTCACGAACGCAGAATTGAGATGGTTTATGAAGAACAGCGTTACCATGATGCACGTCGCTGGATGATTGCGGAAGAAACCCTAGGCAGACAAACTACTTACATTAAAGTAACGGGCAAATTTAAACCGGGTCAATCTATGTCGCAGCCTTATCATTACGACCCTTCGGTTTATGATTATACCTATACACCGACAACCGAAACGGCACAAGAAAACCGTCAATGGGCAGAAAAAGTTTATTTCAGACCTTTTGAGCGAGATGAAGTTTTCAAGAACAAAGATCTGATACAAAATCCAGGATATTAAACCATGAACATTAAAACATTACTGACCATTCCACTTTTGACTGTTACGTTCTTTTCGTTTGCTCAGGAGAAATCCTATACCCAGCAAATTGAAGGTACTCAGCTGGCATTTACGATGCAGGCTATTCCGGCAGGAGAATTCCTGATGGGAGCAAGAAAGGAAAACCTGATGAACTTCCTTTACATCAGGTGAAACTGGATGCTTTCTGGATGGGGACTTTTGAGCTTACCTGGGATCTGTATGAACCATTTTTGTATAAAGATTATGAAACTTCACACAGCACAGGTCCTGTACCCGCAAATGTGGATGCAGTGACCAGACCCACTAAGCCTTATCTGGATATGACATTTGGAATGGGAAAGGAAAATCATCCCGCTCTGGCTATGACACATTACAATGCAATCCAGTATTGCAAATGGTTATATGCCAGAACAGGAGTGTTTTATCGTTTACCAACTGAAGCAGAATGGGAGTATGCCTGCCGGGCTGGAAGTACCAGTGAATATGCTTTTGGCGATGATCATGCTGCTCTTGCTGATTATGGCTGGTTCAAAAAGAATAGCGGAGGCAAGACGCATCTTGTAGGCCAGAAAAAGCCAAATAAATGGGGTTTGTTTGATTTATATGGAAATGTTGGAGAGTGGACATACGATCATCATATATACCAGATTTCTACGCCAGCAAACAGAGCCAGACCGTAATCAATCCTGTTTCGGCTCCTGCTAAATTATATGCACATGTAATCCGCGGTGGCTCTTATGAGGATGAACCGCAGGATTTACGTTCAGCAGCAAGACTGGCTTCAGATCCGGTATGGAAACAGCTCGATCCACAAATCCCGAAAAGCAACTGGTGGTTCCCTGAAGCCCCATTTATTGGAATGCGCTTAGTCAGACCCGTAAAAGCGCCATCTCAGGCTGAGATAATCGCTTATTATGATCAACCAGTTATCGCTGATTATTAAACCAATCAAATCCACGATTACAGATCGTTAAACAAGAAACACAATTAACAACCAAATAGAAACCTAAACCTGAATTATTATGAACAATGAAGAATTGCGTGACAAGCGCCGTGAATTTTTGAAATCCTCTGCACTGATTGCTGGAGGGGTATTGTTAAATCAATTCGCTTTTGCAGGCAGACACTCTTCTACCGATGACACGATTAAAATCGCCTTAATCGGTTGCGGAGATCGTGGAACCGGCGCCGCTTTTCAGGCACTGAGCACTACGGCTAATGTCAAACTAGTGGCAATGGCCGATGCCTTTCAGGATAGAATGGACAATAGTTATAAAGTCCTCTCCGATAAATTTAAAGACAAAGTTGATGTACCTGAAGAACGTCGTTTTATAGGCTTTGATGCTTATCAAAAAGCAATTGCACTAGCCGATGTTGTCTTATTGGTGACTCCTCCAGGATTCAGGCCAACCCACTTCGAAGAGGCGGTTAAACAAGGAAAGCATGTGTTTATGGAGAAACCTGTAGCTGTTGACGCTCCGGGGATCCGTAGAGTACTGGCGGCTGCAGAAATTGCAAAACAGAAAAAACTCAATGTAGTTGTTGGTTTACAGCGCAGGTATCAAACCAATTACAGGGAAACCATGAAACGTATACAGGATGGCGCAATAGGAGAAATCTTCAGCGGCAGGTCTATTGGAATAGCGGAGGTGTATGGGTTAAAAAACGTCAGCCTGCGCAAACTGAAATGGAGTACCAAATGCGTAACTGGTACTATTTCAACTGGTTATGCGGAGATCATATTGTAGAACAACATGTTCACAATATTGATATTGCCAATTGGGTTAAAGGTGCTTATCCGGTTTCTGTACAAGGAACAGGCAGCCGTGCATGGAGAACAGGAAAAGATTATGGAGAAATCTATGATAATCATGCTGTAGAATTGACCTATGCAGATGGAGCGGTGATTTATAGTCAGTGCCGTCACTTTGAAGGAACAGAAAACCGGGTAGACGAATCCTTCCAGGGAACTAGAGGACGTACTTATTTATCTGCTGGTAACCACGGTGTCCTTTGGGATCATAAAGGCAAAGAGCTATTTAGTCATCCAACTAAGGGAAATAAAAACCCATACCAAACAGAGCATGACGAGTTATTTGCAGCAATTTCTAAAGGAGAATTTAAATTCAGTGATGCAGAACGCGGTGCGAAAAGCTGTTTTACAGCAATTATAGGCAGATACGCTACTTATTCAGGTCAAACTATTAAATGGGATGATGCTTTAAAAGCAGATAACAGTCTGTTTCCTGATCAATTGAGCTGGACAGCCAATCCCAAACTAATGCCCGATGCGAACGGATTATATCCAATTCCTACACCCGGAAAAACTAAAGTAATTTAATTCCTCGCCGTGGTTTTCATTCATAAAGCTATCGTTTTATCTATATTACTGCTGATCTCTTTTCTTTTTAAAGGAAAGGATCAGCAGCAGTATACGCTGCATGGTTACGCACAGGGGACTGATTATTCCATCAAATATTTTGCGGAATCACCTTTGGTTAGCGGACACGAAGTAGATAGCATTTTAATAAAAATAGATTCATCTATGTCTTTGTATAAGTCTTATTCATTGATCAATAAGTTTAATACCTCTAGTAAAGGTTTAATTATAGATACTGATTTCAACATGTGATAAATAAGTCATTTGAGATCTACAAAGACACTCAGGGTAAATTTGATATCACTGTAGCTCCGCTGGTTCAGGCTTGGGGTTTCGGCCCAAAACCAATCACTTTGTTTCCGGACAGTGCAAAGATTAAAGAGCTGCTGGAAAATGTAGGAATGAATTTCCTGGAAATCAAAGGGACTGAACTGATCAAAAAAAGACCGGGTATACATATTGACTTAAATGGAATTGCCCAGGGCTACAGCGTAGATGTCGTTGCTGATTACCTTTTACGTAAAGGGATTACTTCTTTTGTCGTGGAAATAGGCGGGGAGATCAGAATGAAAGGGCCAAAACCTGATGGTTCCGCGATGCGGATTGGCATTGAAGGTCCTGCATCAGATGAAACCTCAGAACCCCGGATCAGGCATGTCATTAGTTTTAATGAAGGTGCAGTAACAACTTCTGGAAACTATCGGAAATACTTGCAGGCAGGTGGCAAAAAGATATCTCACTTGATTAACGCTAAAACCGGTTATCCACTCGACAATCAATTGATCAGTGTAACTATTTATGCAAACAATGCTATAACTGCCGATGGCTACGACAACGCAGTCATGGCTATGGACATAGAAGAGGCTTTGGCTTTTGTCTCCGCAAGAAAGAACATGGAAGCCTATATTATCTATCATCGCAAAGACGGGTCTGTTACAGACACGCTTACTGCTGGATTTAGAAAAATGATCGTAAATTAACAAAGAAACCATTAATCATCATAAAACATTCCTAACCATCGATTTTTTATATGAATAGAATAGAGTTTTTAAGAAATAGTGCAATTGCAACCAGTGCAGTGTTAACCGGTTCTGTAATGAATGCAACTGCTAATCCTTCCCAGAATCATCCTGAAATAGTAGCGGGACAAACATTTAACATGGATTATGCACCCCATGAGGGTATGTTTGCTGGTCAGGCTGGCAAAAACTTCCTGGATCAGATCCAGTTTATGTATGATCAGGGATTCAGATCCATAGAAGATAACGGATTTTTGGGCCGTCCTGTAGCCGAACAGACTAAGATCGGAGATTTACTGGCCAAACTTGGTATGAGAATGGGTGTATTTGTAGTGGACGGTGGCGAAAATTGGAAAACCTCCCTGACAACAGGTAAAAAAGAATTCAAGGCCAAGTTTGTAGAAACTTGTCATCGCTCTGTAGAAGCAGCAAAACGCTGCAATGCAAAATGGCTGACAGTGGTCCCCGGGTTTTATGAACGTAAATTACCTTATGGAATTCAAATGGCCAATGTAGTAGATGCAATGCGTGCAGGAGCAGAGATTTTTGAACCACATGGTCTGATCATGGTATTGGAAACTTTAAGTGACACACCCGAACTATTTCTACAACAGACACATGAAACTTATAGTGTTTGTAAAGCAGTAAACAGTCCATCCTGTAAAATCCTTTTTGACATCTATCATATGCAACGGACAGAAGGTAACTTAATGGTCAATATGGATCGTTGCTGGGAAGAGATTGCTTATTTCCAGATTGGTGATAATCCAGGAAGAAATGAACCGGGTACTGGTGAAATTAATTACAAAAACCTATTTAAACATCTCCATCAAAAGGGCTACAAAGGAGTAATGGGGATGGAACATGGTAATTCTATCAAAGGGAAAGAGGGAGAGTTAAGGATGATTCAGGCTTATAGAGAAGCAGATAGTTTTCTTTAAACCATTAAATGAATATTGATTAACCAATAATGGATTTAGATAACTATTTTTGAGATTCAATCATACATCTAAAAGAAAAACAACATAAATGGATTTTTTACACACGATTCTTGGCGACGATATCAAGGCTGGATTACTGATTATTTTAAACTTAATTGTAATAGAAAGTCTGCTCTCTGTAGATAATGCTGCCGTGTTAGCTACGATGGTAATGGATTTACCAAAAGATCAGCGCAAAAGAGCATTAAAATATGGTATTATCGGAGCTTACGTATTTCGTGGTATTTCGTGGAATCTGTTATTTCTTGCAGCCTGGTTAGTGACAATATGGTGGCTTAAACCTCTTGGTGGATTGTATTTATTATACCTTGCCTTTGATTATTTCAGAAAGAAACGTGCAAAAAACAATCCGCATAAGGAAGAAGAAGTTGATAAGACCAAAAGCCGGTTCTATAGATCTACCGTTGGTTTAATTGGTCCATTCTGGGCGACTGTAGCATTGGTAGAAATTATGGACTTGGCCTTTTCAATAGACAATGTCTTCGCTGCAGTAGCTTTTACTGATCATATCTATCTGATTTATATTGGCGTTTTTATTGGTATACTCGCTATGCGTTTTGTAGCTCAGGCATTTGTCAGGCTTATGGAAAAATTCACCTTCCTGGAAACCGCTGCATTTACAGTAATTGGGGTTTTAGGACTTAAACTTACCTCATCTTTAGTTACTCATTTCTATCCTGAATCACCAATATCTCATGCGATAGAAGGAGAGAAGACTGATCTTTTCGTCTTTCGTCTCTATCTTACGGTAGCGATTTTTATCGTTCCAATTGCCTCTTCGTTGCTGTTTAATTTTCCAAAGCAACATAAGATACACGAACATATTGAAGAAAAAGAGCAGGAACAATAACCTCTCTTAATTAAAAGCTGAATTTATTTAACAATAAGACTAAAAATGCTGTGATCGATCCGTTCATTGCATTTTTAGCTTTTCATCAAAACTAACAATGCAACAAACAGGCTTAAATCAAAGCTAAAAGTGCATATCCATAAGAAGTTTTTTGACAACCCTAAATTCTGAAAGTGGTAAAATTCTTTCTTTTTATAATTACTGATATAATAACCGACTATGCCTAAGGTGATAACTTTAAACCAGATAATTACCGGCAGGAATTCTACGCCCATTAACTGATAGGCTACCATTCCGATTAAAAATAGTAAAACTGTGGTGATCAGAACGCTGAGATGGAAAGTAAGTAAGAGCTTTAGAATTTTAATAGTTTTCATTTTCAAAAGATAGATGCTTAAATATATGCAATTAACTAACTATCTTAAAAAATATTTTTGTAACAATTGCACCTTAATTTCCAATTATACCTAATCTTTAAACAGAATTTTATTAGCGGGATTTTTTTATTGTTTTTCGGGGGGAGGGCACCTTATATTCTTGTTCCGGATAAATGTGCCATTCGTCCAGGGCATCTTGCAAATTACCTAACACTGATACTTCCAGATTTACCAGTGCAGTTTCAGGCCACAGACTATTATCCAGTATCTGAACATGATAAGTGTCCAGAATTGCGCATACCTTTTCAAGGTCTGGCTCGTCAGTCCCTTGATACTTTAGAATGAAGTTCATCTTTGAGGTATAACATGTCTTTTTTTCTACTACAGAGTTTCTGAGCTCCTATAAAGCTTTTGTTAAATTTAATCAAAATATTGGTTAAATTTAAAACCAATATTTTATGGTGTAATTGCCTGGCACGTATTTTCACCGTAATGATGAATAAATACGCAAAGAAAACCGTTATTTATTTATACCTATTGATGTAGTGAATACTAACAAATACTTTAGTATCATGCAAAAATATACCTATATAGCTAATGTTAATGAAACGAAAGTGACGTTGACGATTAACTGCGCAACGGCAGTTGTTCCACTTTACCAGGTTTTTACGAACGGAAAATTAGTTGGGTGCCTTCTTAAGGAAACTAAACAAAAAAAATTACTTTGGAGCGGTACGACAATGCTTACCCAGGGACTGGCCCTTGAACTTGGTAATTTTATCAGAAGAACTGACGAATTTTGTCAATAGAGTAAATAAAAGAGGATCATATCAGCAATTATATGATCCTCTTTTATTTATTTTGAAACTGGTGGCTGTAACATGCCCTTGCCCTCATATAGATTTCCGAAACCCATAGACTTTATATTTACAGAAAGATATTTAACCATCTCATCAGCTCTTGTCTGATTTCTTGGTAAATTAAGAATGTCAGGATTCCCGGCCAATATTCTTGCAGCCATACCTGCCGCTGCCGGACAAGCCATACTGGTTCCATCCATCACTGCATAAAGATCGTTGGGATAGGTTGATATAATGCCCACGCCGGGAGCAGTTAAATCTGTTTCGGGGCCAATATTAAAAAATCAGCTATAAAATCTTCCTTGTCAGTACCATAAGGTTCCTGAACAGAACCACTCTCCACGCTGTCTGGCGGGAAAGTATTTAGTCTGCCCATTGCCGAAACAGCTATAGCCAGACTATCATTCGCAGGAAAGCTAACAGGACTCCTGTTATCATTGCCATTCGCTGCAAAACAAACAATCCCCGCATTATAAGCCTCTTTAATATAACTGGTAATCCCTTCGTCGACCTGCGATTCTCCAAGACTCATATTGATCAGATCACATTTATCCACTATGGCTTCATTGATAGCTTTCATAATATCAAAATTTGAAGCCCCACTATCTTTTGGAAAAACACGGTAACTCATAATCTCTACACCAGCCGCCACGCCATTCAACTCACCGTAAGCACCTATAATGCCACCAACATGAGTTCCATGACCTTCACCATTGTCCTGGTAATCGGTTTCATTTTCACCTCTAACCAGGTTTTTACCACCGGCAACCTTGAGATCATGGTGTGGCCCAACACCTGTGTCAATAATCCCAACACGTACTTTCTGTGTTATTTTAGGAAATTTGGCAGTATCATAAAAATATCTCAGGCTATCTTTAAAATTAAGCGCTATTGGCTCCAGTTGTATATCCAAAGTAGCGGTCAACTGAACATCCTTCTTAAAATAACCCCAGTAACTATGGCTGGCATAAATGTAAATGCGCTCGGCAGTAGTAAGATCCAGATTTAAAGCAATTACCCCTTTACTGTCCGTAACTCCGGATGCACCTTTACTAGCGGCAAAATTGGTAAAAATAACCACTGTAATATCCGCCAGTGCTTTTCCCTTAGGGTCTGTTATGTTTACGGTAACCGCAGTCTTTATTTCAGCCTGCTCAACCTGCAATTTTTATCCTTTGTGGCGAACATACAGCAGGTCTGTAAAATTTCTCCTTGATGATCCTTAAACCTGGATAGGAGAAGCGGAAATTAGCCAGTTCATCAGCATCAATCCGGATGAGTTTCGCACCTTGTGTTTCAATAGAATCCAGTACGACAACTGGAATATCATCACTTGCCTTTTGATGCATATCCCTGCTGGCAAGACTTACAGTAGAAGCATGCTCAACTGAATTACTCAGCATAGTGAGGAACCTGGCTACATTAGGACTGTCCTGTTTACTCATATTTGTGCGGAATACGGGGAGCAAAATGTAGTTTTTCGAAGTAGTTTTGTTCTTTTTCATCTGTATATTATTGTTTTTTTTCGTAGTGTTTAAGTTTTCAATGGTTCTCAAGAGCACTACGTGGTTTAATGGTGATGAAGCTATCATGTGCTATTAGGTTCTTGTTCATTTCAGTTTATGTTCTGTTGCACATGATGGTTTCATGAGGAGGAGATTTAAAAGATGGGTTAGGAGAATAATATTACCACCAGGTGGTATTGAAACGTCTATTCTGTTTAATAGCTTGCCGGAAACTTGCCGTATGTGTATTATTATCAGGTTTTGGACCAAATACCTGGTTTGTACCGGTTGCAGTCGCATAAATAAGAAAACCATTTAACAGAGCGATAAAATATCTCGAAATATCATTTTCATTAGTTTGCGTCAATAAGGCCGCTGTGAAAAAATCTCCTGGAATACCTGATGAATGAAGGTCTTGCATAATATCTGTTGATTAAATCAATACTGAACAATTTTATTTAGCGAAATCTCTGGACATAATAGAGCTGAACGTATACTTGGCCGCAATGCCAAAAGCAAGCCGCTCATGGAAACGATCAGTACTATGAAGGCTATTAAAAACATCATTAGACTGTAAGTAAAGTCCTCCTGCAAATTTGCCCTCACTTTTGTAAAAGTTGATTGCTGTTCCTGCCTGAAAGACCTTGTTAATCTGTTTTTCTTGTAAGGGTAGAATTATCCGGGTGTATAATGTATTCCAGACCAGACGGTAATCTTCACTGACCCGGCCAAAGTATAAAGCATCAGTTTTGATATTTAACCTGTTGTAAGCCATATATGAACCCTGATAAGCACCGATTTTAGATTCCGTTGCCAGTTGCGAATTATTGACCGTAGTCGTATTGGTCAAAGTGTAATTGGTAAAGCCTAAAGAATCCAGGTTATTATAACGTTCATAACCTAATGAAACACCAAATATCCAACGTGGTGCATATTCATAATTCAACCCCAGATCTACAAAACCACCACGAAAATTAACTTTTTCAAACCGTTTGGATAGGGAAGAGGCATTATCATCTTTATAGAGCTTAAAATTATCCGCATTCAGACCAGCATTGATATAAGTGGTTAAAGATTGTGTGTGTCTTGTATTCCGGTTATTTTCAATCTGCCTGTTTAATTCTTTTATTGCATTAATGGCAGTTTCATTTTTATCCGGGTTTGCCTGCTCGATTTCTTTAATTCGCTTTAGTAATTCAAGAACAGTTGTCTGATAGCTTTTTCTAAATCCAATAAAAAGCCCGACTTTGGACTGTGGCGTCAGTTTGCCGCCATTAAATAGATCAGACAGGCCCGCTCTGTTGTTTCCGCTTGCAGACACGCCCCAAACCACCTGCAATGGTTTTTCAATAGCCAGCTTTTTGAAATTATTCCATGAAGCTGATAATGCAGCTTCACTTAGATTAAATGAAAGATTTGAATTTTTAGTTATAATGGAAGATTCTCCTTTTGCATCTTCAGCAACGATTTGTGCATGAGTCCCGGTTAACAGGAAAGCACTGAACAGGAATATGAGGCAGGTCTTTTTCATATAATTCTGGAGTGTTTTATGATAATCCTATTTAGTTAGTTTATTATAATCAAGGTTACCTTTAGTATCTGTATATACCTTGATCGTATTAGCAGCTAACGGAACGCCATCTACCTGAATATCTAAAGTCCAGAAATCGCCGGACATTCCACCCGCATATAAAGTGATCTGCAAACCGCCATCTTCCTGAAGGCACAGATATTTTTGCAAGCCTTTGGTAGAGAAATTATCAGGGTTAGCATCCTGGTCCTGCTTAAGATCAATATTGGTGTAACCTATATTGAACCCATTGTCAAGGAAGCTAACGTTTACAGACTTTTTCAGACTGTAAGTTACAGCAACAATCTTCCCTGTTTTGCCTTTGGCGGTGTTAGAAAGCTTGAAAAACTTCATAGGATAAGTAGTTAGTAATCAGTATCAAGTTAGGGAAAAATAAATATAAATTAAACTATTTAGAAATAGATTTCTCCACTTATTTCCAAGGTTATGAACAAGTTTAGCTCATTAAAAATGAGATATGATGACAAATCATATTAGCAAAGGCTAAAACATTTCTTATGATAAACTACCTATGAGAATTTCAGGCTAATAATTGGACAAAAGAAGAAAATAGATCATTCAAATTTGCAATCTATAATAATTTTAGTATAAATATTGTAATTCAATACATTACTCACAAAACCTAATGGCTTAATTACTGCATACAAAAGCTATTTTTGGTTAATTTACAGTAAAAAATAAGATTTTAATTAAACCCATAGTTATTTCGAGATAAAATTCACATCAGACTGAGTTGCAGATTTATAAACAATTGTTTAAAAAAAAAAATCAAAAAAATTAAAACATTTAGTCAATCATTGGGTTTTTAGGGTATTCAGGCAAGAATAGCCTGAGATTTTTTAACATTTAAAAACAAATATCTTATGAAAAAATTTACTCTATGCCTGCTAACTGCGATTATGGGAGTTGGCTTATCTGCAAGTGCACAAATTCAAAAAGGCAATGTATTAGTTGGTGGTAATTTTGCTGATTTAAATCTGGGTCTGAGCGGTTCAAAAGTTTTTAGTCTTGATATCACTCCGAAAGCAGCCTGGTTTATCGAGGATAACATTGCTTTAGGGGGTTTTGCCAACAACATAGGACTTAAAACTGCTAAAGATCAGGCAACTACAACAAATTATGGCTTGGGTGCATTAGGTCGTTATTACACGGGTAAAGATACTGAGCTCCTTAAACATGGTCGTTTATTTGGTGAAGCTACACTAGGTTTTGGTGGTACAAATACAAGTAAAGGTGGCGGTAACACGAATGGTTTAGCATTCAGTTTCGGTCCTGGTTTTGCTTATTTTATTACACCTAACATTGGTTTAGAAACGTTGTTAAAATACAATGGAGTAGCCGGTTTTGGAAATACAGGATACCAGAACAATCTGAGCCTGTCATTTGGTTTCCAGATCTATTTACCTGGTCAACGTACAATCAACAAAGTTAAAGGTGATGTAAAATAGATTAAATCCTATGCTAAAAAACCCTGTTGCATATTGCAGCAGGGTTTTTTGTTTTACAACTTTTGCAGACACCAGGTGGTCATGCAACGCAGGTTCTGAACATTTGTGGTTTTGATTGGTTCATATAAATACCCATTGAGCTCTTCAGTATAATCCAGTAGAACCTGTTCATTAACCAGAAAGCGCTCTGTACCATCTGGCAATAGATATCGGCCGTTGTCTAAATGCTCAATAAATCTTTCTATGCCAATATCAGAAGCTAACCTGGCGAAAAAATAACCACCTGGCTTAATCACTTTCCACATGGCTATCAGCATTTCTCTGAAATGTATCTCATTCCGGGCAAAATGAAGAACAGCACTACAAATAACGAGATCAAAATATTCTTCACCAAAAGGCATATCTTCTGCACTTGAAATCCTGAAATTCATTAAAGGATTATCAGGAGCAAGGCTTTCGGACAAAGCTTTAACTGTATTTATTGCCGCTGTACTTGGATCGATCCCATAAACCTCAAAACCATTATTCAGGAAATAGACAAGGTTACGGCCTCCGCCACAGCCAACATCTATTACTTTTCGGCAATCTTCATAACGGCCTTTCAATAACTGGTCAAAAAGATAGATATCAATATTACCATAGAGGTGTCGCAAAGAAGAGGGCATAATAATAGTTTTAAAGATTTATATCTCTAAATTAAATATATTTTGTTGTTTTTAAAGACTTAAACTTATACCTATACCTAATTGACCTCCACGTCTGACAGCTTCATTAAATTGTGATTGTAATTGCCTGCCGTCCGCAAGAAAAAGGTCATCCGTTCCTTTTCCGGTATTAGCGTAGTAATAGTTTGCCCTGATAAAAGCAGATACAACAGGAGTGAAGCGGTAATTCACTTTGATTAAACCTTCAGTCCCATAGCCATTAGCCGTATGTTTGAAGCTAACCGGATGCGCAAATGCATCAATCAGGTTCCAATCGGCAACTGCCTTATATTTCATTTGCTGATAATCGATTATACCCTTAATTGAAAGTTGATTTGTCAATATAATATTGGCTTCAACGCCAATCATCGGGCCAGTCCAGTTCGCCTGGTAGACACTGTTTAATTTTTTTATAGCAGAAATCAGTGTCTTCATTAAAGTCTTTCAGATGCATTTGTTGTGAATTTTTGACATAACCAGCATAAGGGCCGATTAAAAAAGTCTGACTAATTTTAAATTCATAACCTGCGGCTAACCTATAAGTATACATAAAACCTTCATTAGCATTTAAATCAGCAAGGTAATTTGGCTCGGTACGATTGTCCTTTGAATAATCAGTATCATTTACAGTACCGTTTTTGATAAAAGTACGGTGATAACTTCCTTTGAAAAAGATAGGAGACCAGATATTCAAACGAATATCCAGTCCCATACCTGCGCCTTTTATATTTTCCCACTTTACCTCAGACAATACATTCGGATTCTGCCCCATGCTGTTGCCCGCAATAGACCAGTGAAAATCTTCAGAACGATAATCGGCATAAGCTTCTATCTCCACATTATTATTTTTGTATTCATTTGATGTATTTGAATACACAGCGTTTGACTGCGATCTTACAGAAAACGCGACAAAAAACAGGATAAAGAAACAGACAGATTTTTAAATTCATTCTAAGATTTATATATAAAGCTATTCATTAATATTTATGAGCCTGTAATTTTGTAAGCTCTTACATAATCAACATACATTTTTGCTGGTAATCTACCCTCATCGATGGTCTGTCCGGGAAGATTTCCACCAACCGCAAGGTTCAGCAATAAGAAGAATGGACGATGAAACTCATCAGTACCATTGATACTGTTCGTAATGTTACCTACATGATACTGTACATTATCTACGTACCAGGTAATTGCAGTCGGCGTCCAGTCTACACGGTAAACGTGATAATTTGTAGGGCTGGTGGTTGTATGACCTCCATAATAGGCATAAGCCTGATCAAACCAGTGCATAGTTCCCAAAACATCATTAGAAGTATTCACATTCTCCATAATGTCAATCTCTCCGCATTTAGGCCATCCGGCAGTACCGATATTTGCACCAAGCATCCAAAAGGCAGGCCACTGTCCTTGTCCCTGAGCAAATTTAATCCTTGCTTCGAACCTGCCATAAGTAAATTCTCTTTTGCCTCTGGTGATCATTCTTGCAGAAGTATAAGGCAGACCTCCAACACTCTGTTTCTTTGCCGTGATGACCAGATTTCCACCACTTACACTAGCATTCTCGGCCTGATAGAATTGCTTCTCGTTGTTTCCCCAGCCACCGCCTCCGGTTTCAAAACCCCAGTTTGACGTATTTACAGCATTTCCATCGAACTCATCAGACCAGACAAGCTCATAATTTACTGCGCGAGGGGCAGTATTCGCAGAATCGTTTGCAGCCGAATTGTTAACATCCTTTTTGCAGGAAATTAAAAGCTGTGTGCCCGCTAGCAGGCAGATCATTAGATTAATTGTTTTCATAGGTGATTGGGTTAGGTATTAAGATTTGGTTAATTTAAACTGAAAGCTTCCCATCCGGAGATGGCTGCTCTGGTACAAGTCATTTCATTTGTACCATTTTCTGAAGAGATATAAAGACCGTTATTGCCACGAAAAGAAATCTTTCCATCCGCATTGACAACCCAGTCAAATTTCTCCCAGTCACTGATCGTGGTTCTGCTGCAAGTAATTGCACTGGCACCGTTTTCTGAAGAGACATATTTATTCATAGCCATCAGGGCGATTTTACCACCACCAGCATCTACGATCGTGAATTTTTCCCAGTCACCCGGGGTTGCTCTGTTGCACCACATCGCTTTTATTCCATTTTCGCTGCTTACATACTGATTATTGATCCCTTTTAAACTCACTACTTGTCCGATCGGAGCAGTATTTGGATTTCCAGTTGTAGAACCCGACCATTTAAATGTAGCTACGGCACCAGCAGGAAGTGTATAAGCGAACGATTGATTGCCCCATTTCACTTTAAAAGTACTACTGGAAGAACCACCATTTGAAGCAACCAGAACTTTAGTGCCATCCGAATTTTTGAAAGCAACGTTTTGAATACTGCCTGAAATATTGGAAGCTATTCTCACGGCACTGGTGGTCTTACAAATTTTGACGCATGTGCAATGATATAATAAGATACATTTCTGGAAACATTACCTCCATTAACCGTTAAAGCACCTTCACAAGTACTACATCCTCCTTGAGTATGTGGTCCATAATTTTGATCAGCAGCAAGGTTCCATTCCAATACATTACGGCTCCAGTTTCTGGTAGCTCCTATAATCAGTGTATTCACATGCCATTGAAGATCCCCGGCAAAATTACTCGGGCCGCCAACCCATTGCTCTGTGAAATAAATGTTTTTATTCGGATAAGCATTATGAACATCAGTCAATGCACTTATATTACCACTGTATAAGTGAAACGCAGATCCATCTACATAAGCATTTGCTGAAGCATCATTTAACACAGCCAGCGGGTAATCTGTCCGGTCTGTATTGTGATCGTAAGCAATGATCTTTGTCTTGATCTGGTTTGAACTAAATTGCGGGCCAAGATTGTTCTTTATAAAATTGGCCTGCTCTGAAGCCTGCATGACCATACTTGGATTATTATACGGGTTTAAAGGCTCGTTCTGTGGCGTTATCGCATCAATAGTGATTCCCTGAGCGCGCATAGCCAGAATATATTTAACTAAATACCTGGCATAAGCATCATAATATTCCGTTTTCAAACTTCCATTCACATAAGCTCCGTTTGTTTTCATCCATCGCGGTGCTGTCCATGGTGAGCCCAGAATCTTAATATTTGGATTAATTGCCAGAATACTTTTTAATACAGGGACCAGATCTGTCATTTCCTGGCTGATGCTAAAATTATTCAGATTATTATCCGTTTGACCAGCAGCTAACTCATTATAGGTAAATGGTGCAGCACTTAAATCAGACGCGCCGATAGAGATTCTTAAATAACTAATACCAATGTTTGATCCGGTAGTCGCAAACAATTCCTGAAGTAATGCACTTTTTTGCCCTGCACCAAGACCATTAATTAAGGATGCGCTTGCACCTGTTAAAGTGAAGCCAAAGCCATCAATACCCTGATAGGAGGTTCCTTCATCAACATTTATTGTTGTTGAATTTGTACCTGCATCAGGTGCGAAAGTAACATTTGATTGGGATTGTAATAACTTACTCTTATCAGAGGTTGTTACCCAGACACTGACAGATTCGTTGGCACGAACAATTGTGGGTTCTGCCGCTGCGCTAGCGGAACTGAGATCCTTTTTACAGGAAAACAAGACCGCACAGCATAATGCACAGCCCAGTAAAGACATGTTTTTGTTCATAGGGTAGGTTGATAATATTTGGTTTTTGTAGAAGAGGAAACGCCCGTAATTGTATTCGTCAGAAAAAATGGGTGCCGTGCAGGTAAAATGTAGATACAATATAATGCATTATTTTACAATATTTTGCTAATAAATTTAATAATATCCCAAAAACAGGTTAAAACAGCATATAAATGATGTTTTAAGGTAAATAAAATTTCTTTTTTTCTATGCAAAACAGCTTTAAAAGCACCTGTATAATTGCGTTTAATTTACACTATGAAAATTAATTAAACAATTAAGTAAATAAATAATATCTAATTTGTTATTATTTATTTATCATTAAAGACTTATTTTATTATAGAATTTAATTGAAAATTCTCTGTTAGTTTATTTTATTTATCAGGAAACAAGTTTATTACAAAAGCCTTGCAACATTTAAAATATACCTGCGTCTTATCAACAAATTACCAACCCATACCAGCCAAATGATCAAGAACTACGTAACCCTGATTTCCTTATTCTGTCTCTCCATTTTTTCCAATTTATCTGCTGTTGCACAATCTGCAACAGGCACTATTAAAGGTTCGGTAATTGATTCCGCTACGAACAGGCCTATAGATTTTATGACTGTCGCCCTTAAAAGGGATAATGCAGTAATTAAAACAGTAGTTGTAAATGATGCCGGGAACTTTATTTTCGAGAAGATGGCCCCAGGTCAATATACCGTCACTGCGATAGCGATCGGTTATAATGCTAAAAACATTCCCGTAGTCCTCAATCCCGCGGATGGGCCTGCTGACTTAGGCAATATATTGATGATTTCTCAATCCAATAATTTAAAGGAAGTGTCAGTTACAGCTGACCGCCCCTTAATTAAACAGGAAATTGACCGGATCAGCTACGATATACAAGCAGATCCGGAAAGCAAAGGTCTGACTGTGCTGGATATGATGCGTAAAGTACCTTTATTATCACTGGACGCTGACGATAATATTAAACTGAAAGGGAGTGGCAATTATAAAATATTGATCAATGGCAAACCTTCAACTATGGTAGCGAGAAGCCCTAAAGATGTATTACGCAGTATGCCAGCCTCTTCAATTCTCAAAATAGAAGTCATTACCACTCCACCAGCAAAATATGATAGTGAAGGCTTATCAGGTATTATCAATATCATCACTTCAAAAAAGATTGATAATGGCTATAATGGAAGCTTGAACCTGCGTTATCAAGGGCCTGTTGGCGGGCCGGGTTTCGGCGGTTCGTCACGGTCAAACAAGGTAAGTTTGGTGTAACTGGTTACGGCGGAACAGGTTTCTACAGCTCACCAGAAACAGAATCATCAATGACAAGAACAACAACTGGTGATTTGCCAACCAGCTTATTAAGTACTGGCTATCGTAGATTTGATAACAACTACCGTTATGGTGGTGCAGAGTTAAGTTATGAAATTGACACACTTAATTTAATCACAGTTGAATTAAATCCTTATGGAGGATATAACAAATCATACACGAGACAATTATTTAATCTATCTGGCGGGGCTAAAGAAACAGGTTATAACCAATTGGGTAAAAACAGGTTTGGATGGAATGGATTTGATGCTACACTCAACTACCAGTTAGGCTTTAAAGGTCATAAAGATCGCCTGCTTACCTTTTCTTATAAAAATGGGAACTCAGGCAACCCTATAGAAAATCAGTTAAGCTTTATCAACAGGAATAATTTTACTGACCCGGATTATAATCAGAAAAACAATAGTAGCCGTACCAAAGAGCAGACTTTACAGCTTGACTACATTCATCCATTGGCAAAAATCACCATTGAAGGTGGTTTAAAGGGGATATTAAGAAATAATAAAAGTGTTTTCGAATATGAAAGTCTGGATCCGGTAAGTGGAGAGTTTCAAATTGACCCAACCCGTACCAATAATTTCAATAACGATCAGAATATTATTGGAGCTTATAATTCTTATGCCTACAACTTAAAAGACTGGGGCTTTAAAGCAGGTATCCGTGCTGAAGGAACATTTGTGAAAGCAGATTTTATCAGTACTGGTTCAAATGTGAACACAGATTATTTCAATTTAATCCCGACTTTATCCGTCAACCGTAAATTTAAAGACATGAGCAGCCTGAATTTTGGTTATACCCAGAGAATCGAAAGACCAGGAATTGACAACCTGAATCCTTTTGTTGATCGCTCTAACCCGAATTTCCTGACCACTGGTAACCCTGATCTTAAAGCAGTTTTAAGCAATAACTTTTTGAACTGACTTATAGTAAATTTAAGAAAGGTTCAATAAACGTTGGTTTAAGCTATAATTTCGCTAATAATACTATTCAACAAGTTGCAGTTTACAACGAAACAGATCAGATTACACGCTCTACTTTCTTCAACATAGGAAAAGATAAAACGCTGACAGCAAACCTGAATATTAATTACCCCATAAGTCCGAAATGGAATGTTTCTCTGAGTGGAAATGTAGGTTACAAGTGGATCCAGGGATCTATAGATGGCCAGATAACCAAAAATGGCGGATTAACTGGTTATTCTTACCTGAATACAGGGTATAAATTTGAACATGGATGGAAGGCAAATGCGAGTGTTAACTATAGCGCGCCACAGATTCAGCTGCAAGGACAGAATAGTGCCTATGTTTTTTCATCCTTTAGTGGGAGTAAAGAAGTCATCAAGGATAAACTCACACTTTCTGCAGGGGTGAATAATCCATTTTCTAAATTCAGATACTATACGAACTTCACCAGAAGGCACCAACTTTACACAGAATTTCCGTTCACAAAATTACAACCGTTCTTTTAATGTAAGTTTGAACTGGCGCTTTGGAAAATTGAAGGATTCCATTAAAAAGAATCAGCGTGGCATTGATAACAGCGATGTAAAAAAAAGCAGCACGTCCGGAAGTTAATTAAATCAATTCCCTTCCTCAGCTGTTATTCTTTAAAAGTAATTTGTACTGAATTATCGAATGACAAATAAGAAAGAACAAACATTTACAGGCTTCGTTCAAATACGCGGAGCACGCGAACATAATCTCAAAAATATAGACCTGAAAATCCCCCGTGATGCATTAGTTGTGTTCACGGGGGTTTCTGGTTCAGGTAAATCCTCGCTTGCATTTGGCACGCTCTACGCAGAAGCGCAACGACGCTATCTTGAATCAGTATCTCCTTATGCCCGAAGGCTGTTTAACCAGATGGCCATCCCCGAAGTCGATGAAATTGAAGGTTTGCCACCCGCTATTGCCCTTACAGCAGCAACGCGGATCAGGGACAACCCGTTCATCAGTAGGCAGTGTAACTACTTTGTCTAACTTAATCAGGATGCTGTATTCCAGAGCGGGCGATTATCCTGCTGGTCAATCCATTATCTATGCAGAAGCATTCTCTTCCAATACACCTGAAGGTGCCTGCCCGGAATGCCACGGATTAGGCAGGGTATATGAGGTAACCGAAAAATCAATGGTTCCGGACGATTCCCTGACGATCAGAGAACGTGCAATTGCTGCCTGGCCAACAGCCTGGTTAGGTCAGAATTTCAGAGATATACTCACTACACTAGGTTATAACGTAGATATTCCCTGGCGTGATCTTCCTCAAAAACAGCGCGACTGGATACTCTTTACGGAAGAAAAACCCATTGCCCCTGTATATGCCGGTTTTAGTCCTGAACAAGTTAAAGAAGCGCTCAGGAATAAGTCAGAACCTAGCTATATGGGAACTTTTACAGGTGCAAGAAAATATGTTCTCTATACTTTTGCCAATACACAAAGCCAGCTGATGAAAAAGCGGGTATCAAAATATATGCTCAGCGGGGAATGTCCTTTATGTCATGGTAAACGTTTACGCAAAGAATCTCTTTCCGTAAAATTTGCAGGTTTGGATATCGCTGAGTTGTCCAGGGTAACATTATCCAGGCTGAATAATATTTTCAGCCCTTATGCTGAAGAAAAAAACATCCCATTAACCAAAGCAGAAAAAGAACATCCGGAAAAATCTATGGTTAGCCAGCGGATTGCTCAGGATCTGATTGCCCGGATCAATGTCATGCTCGATCTGGGACTGGGCTACCTGAATTTAGAAAGGAGTACACCCACACTTTCACCAGGAGAGCTGCAGCGACTAAGGTTAGCCACACAAGTTCGTTCAAATCTTTTCGGTGTAGTTTATGTGCTGGATGAACCTTCCGCAGGATTACACCCCGCAGATACAGAAGCCTTGCTCAGGGCACTGGACAAATTAAAAGCTTCCGGAAATTCACTTTTTGTTGTTGAACATGAAGTTGATGTGATCCGTCATGCAGACTGGATTGTAGATGTAGGTCCTTTTGCGGGCGAAAAAGGAGGTCATGTATTGTATAGCGGACCACTTGAAGGACTCAGCGAAATTGAAAATTCCCAGACCAGGAATTACATTTTCGGAGACCAGAAAATAAAACCCGCAAAAACGAGAACTCCTAAAGCATGGCTTCGCTTAGAGAACGTTACCCGAAACAACCTGAATGACTTAGCGGTTTCATTTCCATTAGGGGTGTTTACCAGTGTAACCGGTATTTCAGGTTCAGGAAAGAGCAGTTTAGTTAGTCAGGCACTGGTTGAACTGGTCGCTGCTCACCTCGGCCAGGAAGCAGATCTTTCTTCAGATGATGAAGGTGAGACCTTAGAAACTGCAAAAGTAATCACCAAAGATGGAAAGATTA
Organism: Pedobacter sp. NJ-S-72; assembly: GCF_053890575.1. NCBI lineage: Bacteria > Pseudomonadati > Bacteroidota > Sphingobacteriia > Sphingobacteriales > Sphingobacteriaceae > Pedobacter > Pedobacter sp. NJ-S-72. Next base: position 1,321,241 of record NZ_CM132681.1, read on the forward strand.
CCGAAGGTATGGATGCCATTAAGCGGCTGGTGCGCGTAGATCAAAACCAATTGGCAGAACACCACGTTCTAACCTGGCAACTTATACAGGTTTGTTTGATCATGTAAGAAAGTTGTTTGCAACAACTGAAATGGCTAAAAGCCGTCGGTATGATGCCGGACGTTTTTCTTTTAATGTCGTTAAAGGCCGTTGCCCGCATTGTGAGGGAGAAGGTTTTGTGATGGTAGAGCTCTTGTTTTTACCCAGTGTATATGCACCTTGTCCAACTTGTCAGGGCACACGCTATAACAGCAAAACACTGGAAATTAAATATAAAGACAAAAATATTGCTGAGGTATTAGGCATGACCGTAGACGCAGCCTGTGATTTTTTTAGTGCTGAGCCACAAGTATTCAGAGCACTGGATGTAGTCAGACAGGTGGGGCTGGGATACTTAAGATTAGGGCAGCCAGCTACAGAACTCTCAGGTGGGGAAGCACAGCGAATCAAGCTCGCTACAGAACTACAGCGTGTTCAGCATGGCAACACCTTGTATATCCTGGATGAACCTACTACAGGTCTGCATCCATCAGATGTAGAAAAATTAATGGCTCAGCTGGATAAACTTGTTGAACAGGGAAACACAGTAATTGTAGTTGAGCATGACATGCATGTCATTGCAAAAAGTGACTGGGTGATTGATATTGGTCCCGGAGCTGGTGAAGATGGTGGGATGGCAGTCGCATCAGGCCCGCCAGCAAAAATCGCCAAAGCAAAAAAAATAGTCGTACAGCACCATATTTAAACAAATTCTTCAATCCTGACAACTCATGGAAACACCAGATGCAACTATAAGAATGAGACTTCCAATGCCAATGGGCAAAGCACTCATTGCCGGTGTCATCTTATTTATCGGATTTGTAGCCAGCCTGATCTTAAGTTTTGAATATCAGGATCAGATTGAAGGGTTAATAGGGATTAATCTTGCACAAATCTCTATTATCACCCTAATGATCGTCCTGATTATTCCATGGATAATTATTGCCTGGGTACTTATCCGAAGATTTGCTCATTATGGTCTTTTGAGCCTGTTCAGTGACCGTTTGATGATTACAAGTATAGAAGGTAAAAAAATTATCAAAAACTATCCTGCCAGTGATATTGCTTTCGTGAAAATACAGCACCTGACATTCCGTTTTACTTTCAAAGAAGATCATCATCTCAATAGCATTAATATGTCTGTGGATAAAAATTGCGAGAATCAATTGCTCATTTTTAACCCTGTTTTTCACGCTTTTATTCAACGGAATAAAATACCTATTCAGGAAGGAGTCGTGCTGTAATATTTTTTATCTTTCAACTACTTAAGCAACAAAAAAATGGAAACAAATAATTGTATACCAGCATTTTACGCCAGTACCAGGAAAGACTGGCGTAACTGGCTGGAGAAAAACAGCCAGCACAAAGAATCAGTATGTTTAATCATTTATCATAAAAAAAAAAACACAACCCCAAGTGTTTATTATAGTGAAGCAATTGAAGAAGCGCTTTGTTTTGGCTGGATTGATGGCAAAGCGAAACAAACGGGATGAACAAAGCAGCTATTTGTTTTTTAAACAGCGGAATCCAAAGAGTAACTGGAGTAAAATCAACCGGGATAGGGTAGCCGTTTTGATTCAGCAAGGGTTAATGACTGAAGCAGGCCAGGTATTTATAGATTTAGCAAAAAGCAGCGGAACATGGGAACTTTTAGCTGATGTCCAGAATAACATTATACCCGATGACATGCAAAAGCTTTTTGATCAAAACGAAATAGCGTTTAATAACTTTCAGTCTTTTTCACCTTCTTCGAAACGGATAATTCTTGAATGGATAGTCAAAGCAAAAAAAGCAGAGACGAGAGAGAAAAGAATGGTACAAACCGTTGAACTTGCCGCAAGAAATATTAAAGCAAACCATTAATATCCATCTCTCTGTATACTTATACTAAACATGGCCGGATATTTGATTTGTCCGTGGACATTGGGGTTTTAATACAGCAACCCTCTGTCTGCCTTATGTCTAAACGTTTTATTTTCTTTTGCCTCCTTACCTACCTTATTTTCACTGAATTACATTAACGGGTTTTCTCAAACCCACGAAATTAACAGGCTTGAATCAAGTCTGCCGTCAATTAAAGACAGCTCAGATTATATCGACGCACTCAATCGGATAGCCATGTTATCACACATGAATTATCGTGATTCATGTTTATATTATGCCACAAAAGCAAAAAAAATAGCGATCAGACTTAATTACAATAAGGGCATCGCTGATGCCTCAAATTGTGAAGGTATAGCTCATGTTTCAGTTAATAACTATCTGTCAGCAAAATATTTCAATGATGCGCTCCGGATCTATAAATCGATAGGTGATCAGGAGAATGTTTGCCAGGTGCTGATGAATATCGGTCTGTTGATGGCTGTCGATAAAGAGGAAAAGGAAGCGCTCAAGTATATCTATATGGCATACGAAAAGAGTAAATCTCTGGAGCATGACTCCATTCGCTCGCTCATTATCAGCAACCTGTTGTATATTGACCAAACGCATCAGTAAGACCAGATCTAAAGATTTATTTGTTCAGGGCAAAGCAATCGCAGAAAAATACAAAGATGAAAGGTTGCTTTTATTCTATGAAAACATGCGCGGGCTGGAGCTTTACAATGCTGGAGAAAAACAGCGGGGGATAGCTATACAAATAAAGACATTGCTTAAAGCAGATAGCTTAGGCCTGCAAAACTCAAAAGTGGAATTCTATGAAGGGCTCGGAGAAACATTTCTTGATTTCGGAGATATTGAAAGAGGTATTAACTACTATAAAAAAGGATTGGATACCTCCCGGAAATATGGTTATCCTGAACTTTACCTGGTTTTTGCAGAGAAGTTATATGATTTTTACAAGGCAAATGGCCAGATGGACAATGCCTATTACTATCTGTCTCTTTTCCTCGCTAAACGTGATACGATCAGTAAAGCGACAAATAAGTCTGGCTATAACTATATGAACTTTACACTGAATGAAAATGAAAACGAAGAGCTAAATTAAAGAGCATTCAAATCTAAAAACAATTGTTTTACTAGGCGGTTTATTTGCATTGAGCATGGCACTTTTGTTTTTTATTTATCGTTCATTAAGAATTAAAAAGCAGTATGGAGAAGCACAGCATGAATTACACGAAATTGCATTAAAACAAAACACTGAATTACAGCAAACTAACCATTTCAACACCATACTAATTTCTGTGATTGCGCACGATATCAGGCAGCCATTCAATAACATCGTTATGCTTTCAAGTATCTTCAATACAGATATTGATCTGCTAACTGAACGCGAAAAAATGGAGGTTATGGAAGAACTTAGTGAAACTTCCCAAAAAAGTCTTTCATTTATGGATGGCCTGCTCGAATGGATCAAATCACAGAAAAACGGTTTTAAGTATGAACCTTCAAAACTTATCCTTAGAGACTTAATTCCCGAAGCAAATGCATTTTTTAGAATAGCCCAGGCAAAAAAAGACATAGAACTGGTTATTGATATAGCAGAAGATATTGAAATATTAGCGCACCGGCAGATGCTGCTTTTCATCATCCGGAATATACTGAACAACGCAACTAAATATTCTCCTGCAAAAGGCAGTATCCACATTTCTACCTACCCAAATTTAGCAGCTCAGGGCGTTGTAATTGCCATTAAAGATCAGGGCCCGGGTATGAGTCAGGAAAAGGCAGACCAGCTTTTTCAAGCTAAGTCCAGCGACTGGGAAAACACAAAAGATAAAGGAGCAGGCCTGGCATTGAGTATATCTTATGAAATGGCATTGATGATGGGGGTAAAAATCTGGGCAACCAGTAAAATAGGAGAAGGGACTACTTTTTATATTTCACGGATAGTATAATAATTGACTTTCGATGTCCAATTTCGAAAACCTCGTTTGTCATGGAGATATAAATCAAATATTCATTAAAAATTAATCAAGATGAAAGAATTCATTTTAATTTTCAGACATGAAGACGGCAGCAAAATCGCGTCACCTGAGCAAATGCAAATCTGGATGAAACAAACCATGGACTGGCTGGGTGGAATAGCAGCCCAAAATAAGTTAGTTAATCAGGGCAATGGTTTATCATTTGATGAAAGCAGGGTGGTTAATCATAAGGGTATGGTAACCAACGGTCCTTTTGGTGATCTCAAAGAAACACTGGGTGGGTATGTAATTGTAAAGGCAGAGTCTGTGGAAGAAGCCGTTGAATTTGCAAAGGGCTGCCCGATATTACAGGGAGAAGACAATACCGTAGAGGTACGAAAAATCGCCAAAGCTGATGGGTTTCATTAAGCCATAAAAATTGGATTAATCATGAAAGAGCAAGAACTGATTCCTCACTTATTCAGAACCGAGTTCCGGAAAATCACTGCTGTGCTCAGTAAGCTGTTTGGAATTGCTCATATTGAAATTGCAGAAGATATTGCAAGTGAAACCTTTTTACTGGCCATGGAAACATGGCCTTTTAAAGGAATTCCGGAAAACCCGGCAGCATGGCTTTATAGGGTGGCCAAAAACAAAGCTAAAAATTACCTGACCCGCGATCAGCTCTTTAACCATAAAATTGCCAGTCAAATAAAGGATTCTTCGGCCTCTGAAGAACAGGAAATAGAAATTGACTGGTCAGCACAAAATATAAATGACAGCCAGCTGCAAATGTTATTTGCCATTTGTGATCCTTCAATTTCAACTGAAGCACAGGTTGGTCTGGCACTTCGCATCCTCTGCGGATTTGGAATTGATGAAATAGCCAATGCATTTTTAACAAATAAAGAAACTATCAATAAACGTCTTTTCCGGGCAAAAGAAAAATTGCGTACAGAAAAAGTGAAGATCGAATTTCCCGTTCAGGCAGAAATAAACAAACGCTTAACAGCAGTTTTAACGACTCTGTATTTACTCTTTAACGAAGGCTATTATTCCGAAACTCAGGATTCTATTTTGCGTGAAGATTTCTGTTTGGAGGCTATGCGTTTAACTTATATGCTCATCGAAAATGCACAAACCAATCAACCCGTTGTCAATGCTTTACTCGCATTGATGTGTTTCCATTCTTCCAGGTTTGAAGCCCGGAGAGATGAAAAAGGAGCAATCATTTTATATCAGGATCAAAATGAGGAACTATGGGATTATGAATTGATTACCAAAGGAATATACTTTTTAAATCAGGCATCTCAAGGAGAGGAGATTTCAAAATATCATTTAGAAGCCAGCATAGCCTATTGGCAAACCATAAAAGCTGAAACGAAAGAGAGGTGGGAGAATGTGCTGTATTTATATAATCAATTAATCATCACAGAATACTCGCCGGTTGCCGCATTGAATAGAGCATATGTGATTTCAAAACTCAAAGGAAATGAAGCAGGAATTGCGGAGACCGAAAAGTTAAACCTGACAGAAAATCATTTTTATTTCACACTGCTGGGAGAGTTATATAAAGATATCGATATACAAAGAGCAAGAGACAATTTCAGTAAGGCATTTTCACTGGCTAAAACACAAACAGACAGACAAGATGATTATTCAAAAAAAAAAGATAGATGTTCTTTAATGACTGCGTTTTTCTATTTTACTATGAATCTTTAAAGTTTCTTTCAGCGCGGCAGAACCATACCAGACAAACAAATCCACATCCATAAGCTTACTCTGAATCACAGGATCTGTATCCACCAGTTTCCTTGCTTCCTCAATGGTAGGGACATCAAAAATAAAAATGCCTCTGTAACTTTTATCATTTTTACCAAAAGGGCCAGCCACAATCAGTTTTCCGTCTGATACTAATTTAGTGATATTTGCCATATGACCTTTAAAAATGCTGTCCTGTTTTGCTTTTGGATAATGATTCTCCGGACCTGTCTTTAAAATTGCAAGCACATATGTCTTCATACCATATTCATCCGCATTAAGCTCTTTTGCCAGTTTCGCATCATAATTTTTGTTGGTCACTTTAGTAACTTCCTGTGCGCTGATAACAGTTACACTGGCCATCAATAAGAGGAGCAGGGCGTATTTTTTCATTGAATATAGATTAATTGATTATTGTAAAATAGGCAATCATTTTTTACAAACCAACAATGCAAAACCATCTGTGAACCAAAATTTGCTCCTAATTACTTATATTGGGGGTCTAAATAACACATTTACCTTGGCAGAACCTATCCAAAAACAGCAGAATAAATTATTCCGGATTATTAAACTTTCCATCCACAAGAGGTTTAATCTTCATCTGGACAAAGCTGATGAAGACGATGTTGTGCTCTCTATTAAAAAGAATTCGGACTTTGTAGGTGCAAACCTCTGGACACTGATTTTTGCCATTTTTATCGCTTCAATCGGTCTGAATGTAAACTCGACTGCGGTAATTATCGGTGCCATGCTAATCTCTCCGTTAATGGGGCCTATTATGGGTATAGGCCTTGGTATTGGAACCAACGATTTTGAACTGGTCAAAAAAGGGCTGAGAAATCTTTTAATAGCTACTTTGATAAGTATTGTAGCCTCTACTATCTATTTATTATATATATCACTCCGCTACATGAGGCGCAAAGTGAATTATTAGCCCGGACAACACCATCAATATGGGATGTGTTTATTGCATTCTTTGGCGGACTGGCTGGTATTGTTGCCGGAACCCGAAAAGAAAAAAGTAATGTTATCCCTGGTGTAGCCATTGCTACCGCATTGATGCCGCCATTATGTACAGCGGGTTTTGGTCTTGCTACAGGTAATTTCTACTTTTTCATAGGGGCAATCTATTTGTACTTTATCAATAGTGTCTTTATTTGTATCAGTACTTTTCTTATTGTACGCTTCTTAAGATTCAAGAAGAAACATTTTGAAGATAAAAACTACGAAAAAAAGGTATCCCGCTATATTTTAATTACGGTAGTTATAGCCGTAGTCCCAAGCATTTACCTTGCTTATGGAATCGTTGACAAGAGTATTTTTGAAAACAATGCTCAGAAATTTGTGAACGAACAATTCCAGTTTAAGAATACGCAGGTTGTCATAAGAATTTTAAATACAGTACCAAAGGAAATGAAATCGACCTTTTACTGATCGGCTATGAGCTGCCTCAGACAGCTATAGATTCTATTACCGGTCAGCTGCTGAAATACAAGTTGAAAAACACGAAACTTCAGATCCGTCAGGGGCTTAATGCCAAACAGGAAATAGATTTCTCTCAAATCAAAGCGAGTATTCTGGAAGACGTCTTTAAAAAGGATTCAGTGACCCAGAACAGAAGTATTTCTTTACTGGACAGACCAATCCCCGATATTGGCCAGGAACTAAAAGCGCTGTATCCCGATATGAAAACTTATGCCATATCAAATGTTGTACTCCATAAACTGGACGCGACTACCAATGATACCCTGACCCTGATGGTCGCAGGTTTTAGTAAAAAAACGGCTCCCTTAGAACAGGTCAGATTAAGAAAATGGCTAAAAAGCAGATTGCAGGTAGACTCTGTACAGGTTATCATTAAATAAATTTATATATTATTATTCATGTCATTAGCAAATAGCCGCGAAACCCTGAAAGAGCTTCCGGAAGACCTTATTACTACTCAGTCAATCTTGCTATCTTATGGATTTACTTGTACACAGGCTATAGCAGAAGCTGAAAGTGCTGATTACGCAGCTTATACATTTGAAATTAACGGACTATCTGTTAAATACCGGATAGCTAAGATTACCCCAACCAAAATCGGACAATTCGTAACCTTGTGGAAGAGAATAGGGAATGGGCCTATTCAGCCATTTGACAGCACAGATCAGATCGATTTATTTGTGATCAGCACCCGTGATGGAAATCGCTTCGGGCAGTTTATTTTTTCCAAAATTATATTGCAGGAAAAAGGGATCATATCAACCAGTCACAAGGAAGGTAAGCGTGCGATCAGGGTTTATCCACCCTGGGATATTACCATAAGTAAACAGGCACAAAAAACACAGCGGTGGCAACTCGAATATTTTGTGGAAATTACCGATGGAGAGCCGATTGACTCAAAAAAGCACACAGCAAGCACTGTACAGTGGTCAAACCAAGTAAGGGTGGTCTTAAAAGAATAATTCATAAAGAAGCCCCGTCTAAAAAATAGACAGGGCTTCTTTATGAATTCAACAGGAGCTTATTTCTGGTTCTTCAATACCATATCAATAGTAATTGCAGCCGACAAAATAGCCACCTTATGCTTGTTTTGCGTATAGTTAGGATCAATATGTACATTGTACTTATCAGCATTAGTAAAGATCTCTCTCATTGCACCTCCCCATTTTTTACTGATCGTACCGATTTCAACCTCATTGTTATCTTTTATATTAAAAGACCATGCTTTCCAGTCACCTTTGATTTCTGCGATCAAATCACCTGAAGTATCCAGAATTCTGAAAGTAGGTTTAAACAATTTAAACTTCTGTTTAATGGATGCAAGCTCATTTCCATCAGCATCGCTTACAACAATTTTAGACATAAAAAACGTCCAGCCTCTTGAAATTACAGCCTGTACTTCCTCGTCATTGTTTACAATCTCCAGCTTAAAAGGTAAAGCAGGCTTACCAATTAAAAGTGTAAGGACTTTCTGTCCAAAAGACAAGCTTTGTTTAACAGCTCCAATCTTCTCACCGGTTTCATTAAAAATATTATAAACGTTCGCGAATTTGAAAAAATGTATTTTCTCATCAATAAAGTAATCGTGACCGTTAAAGAAATTTGAAATCATATATTAAAAATTTATAATTTGATAAACTCTACACGTCTGTTATTTGCTTTGCCTTCTGATGTAGTGTTATTATCAATAGGTAGTGTTTTTCCTTTTCCATCAGTTACCAACCTGCTAGCATCAAGACCAAAATCAGATGATAAAATAGCTTTTACAGCTTCAGCTCTTTTTTTAGAAAGATCGAGGTTAACCTGAGCATCACCGTCACTATCAGTATGCCCAACAATCTTTACACGGATTTTTGCATCCTCTTTTAATACATTGGCAATATCCTGTAAAGCTCCATTAGACTGAGGTTTTATCTGAGCAGAGTTGAAATCAAACAGAATACCATGTGTAACGAATTTCCCTTGCGTAATCAGTTTATTACGTGTATCTGGCGCACCAACTGCCAGTCTGATATTACTTATATAAAATGCACCACCCTTTTTATCAAAATCGGGTGAATAAGCTCCAAAAACTAATGAATTGATAATCGCATCAGCTTCTATTGCACGTGGCAAATCCAACAGCTTAGTACTATTGATATAAACTCTTACCCTTTGTTTCTGTCTCCAGATAGAAACTGTAGCAAAGGATTTATCAGGCGCGTGGAATATATCTTTAAGATCGCTAATCGAAGCTGAACCAATTGCTTTTGACGAATAGTCCATATTACCTAAATATTCTCCCGATTGTGGTCTGAGATCCAGTTTTATTCCGGGTGCGGAGATATTGCTGTTTCCATAACCACTCTCAAATTTATCATAGTCAGTTTTTGCAGCGATCATTGCGATCGTTAAAGTACCGATAACACTAATATCTTTATTTACCAATACATCTACCTGCATCGTGAAATTATCCGGCAGGTTATGAATATACTCAGGATAAAAAACACCATCTTGCTTCATAGCCAGCCATTTCCCCGGTCTATTACTCAATGTAACTACTTCTGCATTTGTTTTAGTATTCCATTTAGCGGGAAATTCGCCAATAGCATCACCAGCAAAGCTCTCTTCAACAAGGATTTTCTCCCCAGGCACAAAGTCGAATTTCGAATAGGCTTTGATGTCTTCCTGTGGTGTATTTTGTACAGATCCATTTTCAGCAGAAGCGGGGGCATTCACAGAAGGATCTCCACCACCTGAAGTACCTTTTTTCTTCTTGCCATTGGCCGCGTTATCGATAGTTTTATCAACTGCGTCATTGACTTTTTGCTGCACCTTATTCTTTAAACGATCAAAAAATTGAGCTTTAACCTGAGTACTTAAAAAACAGGCCACAAAAACGATAACTATTCTTTTCATTGAGAGTATTAATCTAAGATAAATCCGAGGCTAATTTCTATGAAAAAAATGGAAATTTATAGCTCCGGTGAATATTTATTTAAGATGAGATAATAGTTATGTGATAGAATATGTAACTAATCAGGAAATTAGTTATCTTAATTACAAAACACATATACAAAATGAATTTACTCGGCAATATTTTATGGATTATCTTCGGCGGAATATTCATCTTTTTTGAATACATCATTGGTGGTTTAATCCTATGCCTCACTATTATAGGTATTCCATTCGGACTGCAATGTTTTAAATTTGCAATTGTAGGTCTGGCACCATTCGGTGTGAAGATCACAGATACTTCGTCTAATACAGGTTGTTTATCAACCATTATGAACATCATCTGGTTTTTATGTGGTGGTGTATGGATTGCTCTTACACATTTGTTTTTCGGGATATTATTATGTCTTACTATTGTGGGGATTCCATTCGGAAGACAGCACTTTAAATTAATGAACCTTGCGTTCCACCTTTCGGGAAATCGATAAGCTAGTCAAATTATAAGAGTAGGGGATATTTAGTCAAAAATTATCCTGCCTGATTGCAAAGTAGTTAGGTTTTTTCTTTCAGAAAATTACAAATCAGATTTGCGATTTATGATTTTTTCTCCTATCCTTGCGGCCCTTAACAGGAATGCATCCATAGCTCAGCTGGATAGAGCAACGGTTTTCTAAACCGTAGGTCATAGGTTCGAATCCTATTGGGTGTACTGAAAGCCAGAGCTCTAACTCTGGCTTTTTTTGTACTTTAACATAGATCTATCAACTCTGATAATCTTTCTTAACTAAATTCAATAAATTCCAATAATGAATAAATCTTTGCAGTATTCGACCAAGATAGTGATGCAAAAATTGATGCCCACGAATTATGGATCGTTTTGCGAACACTAGGAAAAAATAAAACAATAGCCGAAATAGGACAAATGATTCCGAAACATGATACAGACGGCAATGGCACTTTTGATTTTCCTGAATTTTTGGAGATCATGTGGCGGGGGGAGCTCCTTGATTAAGAGATCCACATAACAATAGAAAATAAATCCTAATATGGTATAGAAATGGTTTATAACAACCAATAATTTAGTAAAAAGAGCGGGATTCTCAGATCCCGCTCTTTTTATTAGTTTACAGCTCTTGCAGCATCACGCAACACCTTAATCGCATCATGTGCAGTCTTGATTTCCTGAGCTTGTTTACTTACTGTTTCCAGAGCTTCAGTACTCAAATCACCATTTTCCAATGCCATTTTGTAAGCTGCTTTGATCGCATCTTCACCACGCTCAGCTTCTGAAAGAATGCCTGCGCGGTCACTGCCACCAAACAAAGATTTCACATCAATCCATGCGCGGTGCAGGGTTCCGGCCACACTGTTACCTGTTTCCACTTCTTCTCCGTAACCAGCAACAATCGCTGTTAGTTCCTGACTAAACTTACGACTTTGTGTACTATATCCCTGGAAGATTGCTTTCAGGTCAATATTTTCGTCGTTAATATCGGCAATTGCTTTTTCAAATCCCGCTACTCGATCGTTATTAACTTCGATCAGATCGTTTAAAATTGATATTGATTTTTCTGTTACACTCATAATAGTTGTTTTTGAACAGGGAGAACAACGGAATACAGAAGTAGTTTTGAAAAAAAATAATTAATTAAAAAAAACCGTCTTAGATTACTACCTAAGACGGTTTTTTTTCAGCCATGTTATATTTTAAACTGCTTGTGCAGCTTCTAAAATTAACGCAATTACTTCTTCCTGATGAGAAGCCAGCGACGTATGCCACGCATCCAAATGAACGATTTTCTTTGCATTAATATGTTCAGCCATTTCCTTTTCTGTTTCTGGTGGAATCATGTTATCACGATCAGATACCTGGTATCTGATCGGCTTGGTTTTCCATGCCGGTGTACCTGTTTGATCAGAAAATCCGTTACTATGTATTGGTTTTTGAGATAAAGCCATTACCAACGCTTCTTCTGCATCCAGATCCTCACAGAAAGACTTGTGGAACTCATCATACCTAATCCATAAAAATTCTTTGGCATTCGGGTGGATACCTGCACCACCTTTAGGTGCTTCTCTTCTTGCAAATATGCCACCCAGGCTATCACCTTCATCAGGGGCAAAAGCGGCAATAAATACTAAACCAACCACTTTTTCATGGTTACCAGTTCCTATGATTACCGCTCCGCTATAAGAATGGCCAACCAGCAGTACTTTTCCTTCCTGTGCATCAATTAAATCTTTGGTTTTGGTAATATCATCCGCCAAAGAAGTCAATGGGTTTTGAACTGCTCTTACTTTGTATCCTTCTTTGGTTAAAGCAGGAATTATGTGTTTCCAATGTGATCCATCACCCCATGCTCCATGAACAAGGATAATAGTTAAATCTTTGTTTACCATTTTGTTCGTTTTTATTGTTGTTTTATAGGTTACATTCCATGTAAGAGCATGTTTTTATAACAGGTACCTCAATAAAATTGGTGAATATGACACTTTCAATATCAAATCATTCAAAGATGCAGAACAATTCAAAAATCTGAAATCAATGATATTATTCTACGATACAGATCCAAAAGAGAGGGCTTACCTAAAACAACTTGGAATCGAAGTAAAAGACCTCTAAGTATGTCTTTTTAGAATATTCATATGAGCTTTTAGGGTAACGCTCCATTTCAAAACCTATTTTCTTTACACTAAGAAAATAAAGGTTGTTTGCTATGGCCGTGATACGTAAAAAGGGCATCGCTTTTTTTTTTTTTTAAATATATTAAGCCAAACAACGCTCTTTGTTTCGTGTAATATTATATTTGCCGCTCAATTGAGCCTTTATATTAGCATAGTAACATATTTCAGCTCACAGGATAAACAGAATATGACAACAATACAAGACTTACAATCCCTTTATGATCAGGGTGATTTCTCAAAATGCCTTGAATCTTTGAGCACTTTTCTTTTGGTTAATCATGATAGCATTGCATTGAAGCCTTATTGCTCAAAGCTAAATGTGAATACCAGATCGCAAATCAAAACCCTAACCAGGACCGAAACAACAATTCGTCATTCACAACTGCTTATAATAGTTTTGAACATGCCTTAAAATTGCAGCCTACAAACGAAGAAGCGATGCTGTATGCAGCGTATATCAACATCTTTATTACACAAATTAATTTACAGGAGGCCAAGGTTTACTGCGATATCCTTATCCTGTCAGAAAATGAAGATACCAGGTTAAAAACGATCGGTTATCGCCGCCACGTTAATTTTACTCTGGGAAATATGGATCTTGTTCTGGAAGATATAGAACTGATGATTGCACATTATAAGGCATTGTATCCTGATAACAGAAGCTTCCTTGACAAGGAATTAAGTATGCTTTATCTGGAAAAAACTAACATCTATCTATGGCATAAAGAAGATGCTGCGCAGGTCTTTCACACCTTCAATGAAAGTAAGGCATATCCGCATAATAATTATCTAACCAATAACGCAGTTGCACTTCTTGCCTTAGATCATCAGCAATTTGAGCTGGCTGGGGAAGCTGCTTTGATGGCTTTTGATCACAGTGAAGAGCCAAATCAGGAATTGATTGATTTATATCACAGAATCCATGATCTAAGTAGAAAAGGTAAATTGAGTAAGGTTTTAGCACATACCTTATTATTAGCGCTAAGAAGGTTTTCTGAGCCTTTGGGAGCCGATGTTATGGAAATTTTAAGTCTTTCACTTGATTATATTAAAGTCTATCCGGATTGGGATGTCCCTTACTACTTTGCAGGTTCGTTTTTGTTTGATGAGGAGAAATACGAAGAGGCTTTACCTTATTTGAAAAAGAGTCTGGACCGGGGAGGAATGGCGCGTGGACTGCGACGCTATATTGATGCAAGCTACCGCATAACCGGACAGTTACCAAATATTGAATCTTTGCCTATTGATTCACCTGGAGCTTATTATGCTGCAGGCTGTGATTTTTATTATGAATCTATTGCAAAGATCTGGACTGAAGAGCTGGCTGAGGAGTTACAGGAAATTAAAATCAAGTTTTATGAGGTTTCTTATCAGGGTTTTCATGAATATTTCTACAATAATGTTGGTGAAAGTCTGGCCAATGACACCCACACTTTTGCGATGTGCTGTAATAATTATGGTATAGCACTTACTGAGATTGGGGATTTTGAAAAAGCAGCTGTGGTACATGCGATTGGGTATTCTCTTTCTCCTTTTTGGGAACAGCTGAATAGTTGGGGTGCTGCACTTAAAGGGTTGGAGAAATATGAAGAGGCTATAGAAATATTTCAGGTAGCTGCAAACTATAGCGTTCAATATCTGTCCTTTTCTAACTATTTAAGGATCAAATCTGAGATATTAGATATGACCTATAAATTAGATCGAACCGATGACGCTTATGAACTTTTAGAAGCTGTAACTGACGAATATGATTCTTTTCTGGATACGAATAAAGATGAGCTGACAGAAAATGAGCTGTTTGAATTGAGTGAGCAATATATCATCATACAGAATGTCAGACATGATATATTAAGTAAAGGAAGCCCGGAAGACGCTATCAAAGCGTGGCAGAATGAGCTGGTTAAGAACCCGGATGATAATTCTGCATGGTTTATGCTGATGCAGGAATATTACCAGATCAAAGATTACAGCCAGTGTATTGCTTGTGCGGATAATTATCAGGCAGTCAAAAAAGAGGCTATACAAGCTACTTCACGTTGCAAAATCCATTATATGCGTGGATTATCTTATATGAACCTGAGGAATTATGAGAAAGCAATAGAAGATTTGAAAGCTTTAATCGAACCACTCAAAGTAGTTTATCCTAATGATGAGTACGAATTGAGCAGAGCTTATCTTCATCTCTCTGATTGTTATTTTACACTAAAAAAATGGGACAATTGTAATGAAGTGGCTTACCAGGCTATATTGTGCTATATCAGGAATGACTGGAGCTGGGATGATGAGCTGTTGAAAGTGAAACTACAATATGCGGATGCCTTACATATAACCGGCTCTAAAGATGAGGCACTGGAAAATGTAAACAATATTCTGGAAGCCTATCCAGCTAATGAAGAAGCTCTTAAAAGGAAAAAGGAGTGGAAAAAAGGATTATTTTCATTTTTCAAGTAAAAAAATTGTATTTATAATCTATCAGGAATTGGAGATTAGAAATTTTGATGAAGAAACTGCAATCTGTAATATTCAGAATAATTATTTTGAAGGAGGGGGCTGGCGCAGCAGTCGGTGTTGGCGAAACTCATGTTAATTATTCAGATTGTGCTATTAATCCAATTGAAAAATGGGTTGAAACTCTTGACCAGTTAAAAGCGGTTCAGGCAGAAAATACAAAACTTTACGAGCGGTTATTACAAAGTGAAAAAGAAAAGAATGAGCTGTTAAAGACAGGTCGATAATCTGGCGTGAAAGGATCAGAATAAATTAACATTTTGATCTGGTAAAGCTCTCACTGAAAAAGAAGAAGGTTATTACGATTTTTCTTAAACAACAAGATCTAATAGAGTGCTAGTCTGTAACAAAAAATGCTATCAATATGGGTAGCATTTTTTGTTCAGCCAAGTAAAAGGAAATCATTAATATTCTAACTCACCAATTTTTCGGGATTTAATAAGTTGATGACTGTTAAATAGTATTTTAGCCCATATTTCTAGTTATTATACTTCTGCTCTAAAATTTTTACCCATTTCTTCACCAAGTGCATAATAATGCCTGAAATTATATATAAGTGGCGACCATGCTGATGGATTAATATAATTTTGATTGATTACTAAATTTTCATATACCCTGACATTGATCACTTTGACCTGCACAGCAGCGATTAAGGGAGTTCCATCAACACCAGACTCTATGATATAATGATTTTGTAAAACACATTCTAATTGCATAGGGCAATTAGCTAAAGCTGGCGGGGTAACCATTTCAGCATCCATTGGCGAAAAATCTCCCGCTAAAACTTATCTGCCTCATATCTATATTGTCCTCTTTTACTTTCCGGTACGGGATTTAATCCTGTTAAATTGGAAATCTTTTCAATGTTTTGATATAGATCAGCAGACGGTAAATTGACTACACATTCTTTATTTTCAATGATATTTTGATAGGTTTTACTATCACAGCCAAGCCCCAGTAGTAAATTGTAACCTAGAGCCCAAACGGAAGATATGGGGCCTATATTGGGCTTTCCATCTTTATCAATGGTCGTAATTAGTGCTACTGGAGTACCAAAATAAAGTATTTTGGGTTGTATAGTCGAAAAAGCAGGTGTATCTGTCTTGTACATAATAAAATAAGTTTACTTACCACAAAAATCTGACATTCCAGCTATATATAGTTCAATCTAAACTGAACTATACGCTAACGCTATTGTGTTCATCTTTTGTTCAGAATTTAAATCATCAAGTCAGAACATAACACATTGACAATGAATACACTGAATGATATAAAGAAATTACACATTCTTTATCTTCAATAAATTTAACTCAAATATTATATGATTTCTACAGATTTAGCCATAATCGGGGCAGGCCCCGTAGGCTTGTTCGCGATTTTTGAAGCAGGTTTACTCAAAATGCGTTGTCACTTAATTGATTATTTACCTCAGGTTGGAGGTCAGCTTTCTGAAATATATCCTAAAAAACCAATTTATGATATACCAGGGTATTCAAGCATATTAGCACAACAGCTAGTTGAAAACTTAGTAGAGCAGGCAAAGCCATTCCATCCAGGTTATACATTGGGAGAGCGTATTGAAAGTCTTGAAAAACGGGGAGAAGGTGATTTTGTGCTGACTACTAATATGGGTACTGTTATTAAAGCAAAAGCCGTGGTAATTGCAGGGGGGCTGGGTTGTTTTGAACCCAGGAAACCAGTTGTATCGGGTTTGGAGCAGTTTGAGAATGGGGGCGGGATAAACTACATGATTCTTGATCCTGAACAATATAATGGAAAAAGAATGGGTAATTGCTGGTGGCGGGGATTCTGCATTAGACTGGACAATTTTCCTGTCAGATATAGTAGAAGAACTTACCCTTGTTCATCGTAGTGAAAATTTCAGGGGGACTCCCGATTCAGTCAATAAAGTAATGGAGCTTGCCGAAAGTGGAAAAATAAATCTGGCTCTGAATAGTAACCTGCATGCTGTATCAGGTTATCCAAGACTGGAAAATGTAGAACTTATTCATAACAACAGCAAGAAAATTACCAGTATTGCAACTGACCACCTCATCCCGCTTTTTGGTTTAAGCCCAAAATTGGGTCCTCTTGAAACCTGGAACCTGAATATTAATAAAAGCGCAATTGAAGTAAATACAGATGATTATTCTACGAATATTCCAGGAATTTATGCGATAGGTGACATCAATACCTATCCAAACAAATTGAAGCTGATTCTCTGTGGTTTCCACGAAGCCGCATTGATGAGCCACAGTGCTTACCAGTATATAAACCCCGGCGTTAAAATACACAATGAAGTACACAACTGTCAATGGTATAGTTGAATTCTAATGACCGTGAATAAATTGAATAACGCCGTTCATAGCAATAAATTTAACAATAAAGACTTAATTTAACCAGTGGTAACATTGTGTTCCTGTATTAATTAAGGCCTATTTAAAAAAAAAAAAAAATAAATAAGGAATATAATGAATAGATAGATCTGATATACAGTGCTTTATATTTGATATAATTTATAGTTATTAATTCATTACCACTATAATTAAGAAACATTCTTATTAAAAATGGCAATTGTGATTAGAACATAAAGAGAATCTCATCTATACCTAATGTTAAGCATATGTTCTCATTCACAGAAATCTATGAACGCTATCAAGAGGAAGCCAATCTGATAGAATTCCCTGCACATCCGCAAAAACTTTACGGATCAATCACTTATTTCATGAACAATCCAGGCAAGAAAATAAGACCTGTTCTGTGCCTGATGAGCAACGAGCTATTTAGCGAAATCCATAGTGATTCCTACATAGTTGCCAATGCGGTCGAGTTATTTCACAACTTCTCACTGATCCACGATGATATCATGGATCATTCCACACTGCGCAGGGGAAGACCAACTTTACACATTAAATATGGCGAGAATACAGCAATATTAGCCGGAGATATGTTACTCATTCACGCCTATATGCAGCTTAATAAAGTAGCTATTGATTATCGCGGACAGGTGATGAATTTGTTCTCTGACATGGCCAGCAAAGTATGTGAAGGACAACAAATGGATATCGATTTTGAAGACCGGGAAATTGAGACTTTGAGCTATACTGAATATATTAAAATGATTACTTTCAAGACCTCTGTATTATTGGGTACTTCTGCGCGGATTGGAGCTCTTATCGGTGGGGCAGATATACAGCAGCAAAATGATATCTATGATTTTGGAGAGAATATAGGAATTGCCTTCCAGATACATGATGATTTTCTGGATGCTTTTGGTCAGGTTTCCAAACCGGAAAACAGGTTGGGCTCGATATACTTGAAAACAAAAAGACGGCACTTCTTTTAAAAGCTTTTGAACTTGCAGATCCGCTTCAGAAAACGTATTTAAAAGAAGCAATGGCCAGAACTGGTGAAGATAGAATTGAGGCAGTTATAGGTCTTTACAAGGATCTGAATATTGATCAATGGGCCAGCAGCGCTATATTCGACTACACTGAGATTGCTTTTAAAAGTCTTGATAGAATAGATATCCCGGTCTACAAAAAGGAAAAGCTAAGTGAATTAGCCAATTCTCTCCTCGTTCGTCAATCCTAAAATTAGCTGCATAATCCTATGAGCCTTAATATTCAAGATTTGGTTGTCGGTATCCCCGACAGATTATCAACCGTGGCTGTTAAAGCCGGTAGTTTAATGATTGGGAGTTCTTTTCCTATCAGATTACAAACCATGACCACTACTGATACCATGGATACCATTGCAACTGTCAATCAGGTTATTCAATGTGCTGATGCAGGGGCAGATTTAGTACGGATCACAGCTCCCGGTCTCCATGATGCAGAGAACCTGTTAAATATTCAACGGAATTTACACAAAAGCAGATGTTTTGTGCCTTTGGTGGCAGATATTCATTTTACACCAAATGCAGCTGAAGCCGCAGCCCGAATTGTAGAAAAGGTAAGGATCAATCCCGGAAATTACGCTGATAAGAAGAAATTTGAAACAATTGTCTATAACGATGATACCTATCAAAGTGAATTGGAACGAATCCGTAACAGATTTGTGCCTCTGGTAAAAATCTGTAAAGAATATGGCACAGCCCTTCGGATAGGTACAAATCATGGATCTTTAAGCGATAGAATCATGAGCCGGTATGGCGATTCGCCTATTGGTATGGTAGAGAGCGCAATGGAATTTTTGCGGATAGCTGAGGATCTCAATTTTTACAATATTGTACTAAGCATGAAGTCCAGTAATCCACTTGTTATGGTTGATGCTTACTATTTGCTTGTTCAAAACATGCAGAAGGAACTTAAGAACTGTTATCCACTGCATCTGGGTGTTACCGAGGCCGGAGATAGTGAACAGGGACGCATTAAATCGGCAATTGGAATAGGCACTTTACTGGAAAATGGTATAGGAGATACGATAAGGGTATCTCTTACAGAGCCTCCTGAATTGGAACTCCCTGTTTGCCGCAGTATTGTGAACAGATATACTTCCAAAAAAGGGTTAAAAACTGCTGAGAGTGGAAATTATTCAAATCATGGTTTCAGGAGTGACAGAGTTCAGTCAACTAAGATTTTTAATATCGGGGGCGATGCGCTGCCAGTAGTAGTTGCCGATTTTTCAGGGATTGATAACATCAGTCCAAATAACCTGATAGCAGCAGGATATTTATATGATGTGCCTACCGACAAATGGACTATCGGCAATGCTGCTGCAGATTATATTTTTGTAAATGACCCGTTAATTTTTTCTCCTCCCGGAATGATAGGCATGATCATCTCTGCCAGTAAATGGGAAAAACTTCCTGAGCAAACACAGTATTTCCCGCTTTTCACTTTAGAGGATTATAAATCCAGCAGGAAGATTTCGGATAGAATGAACATGGTTCTGGTAAGCAATCAGGAAGTTAATTCATTTGTAAACGATCTCAACGAACTGCAGAAAAGGAATGTTGTATTGGTTATCCGCCCTGATGAAACTACTAGTACCAGAACCAGTCTGACACAGCTAAATTACCTGGAAACCAATAGACAAAGGATTCCATGTATTTTTCAGTGTTACCCGGATGATCGCAGTACTGATGATTTGATAGTTGCTTATGCCGCCTATGCAGGCAGTATAATCTTAAATGGATGGAAAGATGGAATCTGGTTGATTCCTCCTGCTGAAACTGATCAATTTGATAATTTACCTGCAATACTAAATCATATAGCTTTTGGTATTTTACAGGTTACCCGAATCAGGATTTCGGGGACAGAGTATATTTCCTGCCCATCTTGCGGCCGTACATTATTTGACCTGCAAACCACTACAGAAAAGGTTCGGATGGCAACCAATCATCTCAAAGGACTGAAAATTGCCATTATGGGATGCATTGTAAATGGCCCCGGTGAAATGGCAGATGCTGATTTTGGATATGTTGGCAGTGGTCCCGGAAAAATATCATTGTATAAAGGAAAAGAAGTCATCAGAAGAAATGTGAATAGTGAAGTTGCTGTTGATACACTTGTTGACCTTATTAAAGAATTTGGGCTATGGGCAGATCCTCCATGAGCTGTATTTAGCAATACTTCTACATTCCCCTAACTAACCTCTTTTACCATGAAAAATATTGAATTCCCACTGTTAGACCAGATCAATTTTCCTGCCGATTTACGGAAAATCAATTTAGCACAGCTTCCGCAGTTATGTGAAGAGCTGAGAGCATTTATTGTTGACACAGTAAGCCTGAATGGGGGCCATTTTGGCGCCAGTTTAGGGGTAGTTGAGTTAACAGCAGCATTGCATTATGTAATGAATACTCCATATGATCAATTGGTATGGGATGTTGGCCATCAGGCCTACGGACATAAAATACTCACTGGCAGGAAGTCCAGTTTTCATACGAACAGAAAACATAAGGGAATCAGCGGGTTTCCGCGTCGTAATGAAAGTGAATATGATACTTTCGGAACTGGGCATTCTTCTACGTCTATTTCGGCCGCATTAGGAATGGCACTGGCAGCAAAACATAAAGGACAGTACGACAAACAACATATTGCGGTCATAGGCGATGGTGCTATAACTGCCGGAATGGCCTTTGAAGCGCTGAATCATGCAGGGATTTCAAATACTAATTTAATAGTGATCCTGAATGATAATTGTATGTCTATTGATCCTAATGTAGGCGCATTAAAGGAATACCTGACGCATCTGACCCTTTCAAAAACGTATAATAAAATAAGACGAAAGGTTGGACATACACTGGATAAAATACCAGTAGTTGGTGAGATTTCTAAAGATATTTTAAATCATGCAAAAGCAGGTTTGAAAAGCGCACTGGCAGAACATGCTAATTTCTTTGAAGCATTAAACATGAGATATTTTGGGCCGGTTGATGGTCATGATGTCTTAAAACTGGCAGATATGCTGGAGGATCTGAAGCATATTCCAGGGCCAAAATTACTGCATGTTGTGACCACAAAAGGGAAGGGATTTCTACCAGCTGAAGAAGAAAAAACCTTATGGCATTTCCCCGGGCTCTTTGATAAAGTAACAGGTGAAATCCATAAAAAACCATCTACGGAACCGCAGCCACCTAAGTATCAGGATGTTTTTGGACATACGATTATTGAACTGGCAGAATTAAATGATAAAATAGTAGGCATAACCCCGGCAATGCTATCAGGGTCATCACTAAAGTTTATGATGGAAAAGATGCCTGAGCGCACCTTTGATGTAGGTATTTGTGAACAGCATGCCGTGACCTTATCTGCCGGACTGGCAACACAGGGGTTAAAAGTTTTTTGCAATATCTATTCTTCTTTTATGCAAAGAGGTTATGATCAGCTAATACATGATGTAGTCCTGCAAAAATTACCGGTTATCTTTTGCTTAGACAGGGGAGGTCTGGTTGGAGAAGATGGAGCTACGCACCATGGTATTTATGATATTGCTTATTCACGTTGTCTGCCAGATGTAATCATCAGCTCTCCAATGAACGAATCTGAATTGAGAAATTTAATGTACACCGCCCAGCTGGACCAGATCGATCAGCCTTTTATTATCCGGTATCCCAGAGGACAAGGTGTGATGCCAAATTGGAGAACACCAGTTGAGGAAATTGAGATTGGGACTGGCAGGACGATCAGGGAAGGAACAGATATTGCCATTCTTACTTTCGGACATCCGGGGAATTTTGCTAATGAGGCTTGCGATCAGCTGGAAAAAGAAGGTCTTAATCCCGGGCATTTTGACATGAGATTCGTGAAACCTCTGGATAAAAATCTACTTCACCATATTTTCAATAATTATACGCATGTCATTACGGTAGAAGATGGCTGCAGGATCGGAGGTCTGGGCAGTGCTGTTGCAGAATTTATGGCTGAACATAAATACCAGGCCTCTGTACATATACTTGGCGTACCTGATCGCATTGTTGAACATGGCAAAGCAGATGAATTGTATATGGAATGCGCTTATGATAAACAGGGAATAATAACTGCTGTCAGAGAAATTATTGGAGAAAAGGTTTTAACCACAAAACTCTGGAATCATGAAAGCTTTTAAGATACCAGGAATTTACAAAAGCGGGTTTATTACTTCGATCAAAAAAGAGCGGCAGGAAAAGGATCGTTTGAAAAGAGATTTTATGCCGTCGGTACTTGATTTTGGCAAAGTCAGGATTAACCTTGCGCGTCACTTTGGTTTCTGCTATGGGGTAGAAAATGCCATAGAAATCGCTTATACAGCTATTGAAGAAAATCCGGGTAAAAGGATCTTTTTATTGAGTGAAATCATTCACACAATTCGCATGTTAATGCCGCTTTACATGAAAATGGTGTCAGGTTTATGATGGATACTGCCGGTAACCAGCTTATTCCATGGGAAGAAATTACGGAAGAAGATGTGATTATTATTCCTGCTTTTGGAACCACCATTGAAATGGAGTCTATGCTAAAAAACAAGGGTATAAAACAGATCTATTATAAAAGTAAATGCCCTTTTGTTGAAAAAGTATGGACCAGGGTCTCTCAAATTGCAGCTAACGATTACACTGTAATTGTCCATGGAAAACCAGACCATGAAGAAACGCGGGCAACCTTTTCACACAGCAAAAATGTTGCACCATCGATGATCATTAAGGATATGGAGGAAGCTTTATTGCTTGCCGATTTTATCATGAACAGAAGGCATGCTGCCGATTTTAAAGAAGTATTCAAAGGCAGGCATTCTGAGGGGTTTGATGTAGAACAGGATTTAATCAGGATTGGAGTAGTTAATCAAACTACATTATTAGCTAGTGTGACACACACAGGAAATTGCGGATTTTTTATTACAGACGATACGAAAAAAATACAGTCTTAATGAGGGTAATGTAGCTGATCATTTCGCAAACATGAAAGATACACTCTGCTATGCCACTAATGATAATCAAGGGGCTGTGATTAGCATGCTAGCTGAAGAAGCAGATCTGGCGATTGTTGTGGGGGGCTATAACAGCTCTAATACCTCACATCTGGTTGAATTATGTGAGGTGAAGTTACCGACTTACTTTATATCATCAGCTCATAGTATGGTGTCTTATACTGAGATTAATCATTGGGATATTCATACCAGGGAGTTAAAGACTACTTTTTCCTACCTGCCAGCTAAAGATCCCGTGGTGATTCATTTAACCAGTGGTGCGTCGTGCCCGGATATTCTGATCGAAAATATAATTATGAAACTGCTTTCCTTCTATAATTTGTCAATCGACACTTTACAGACTGAGAGCGCTATTAATGACAATTAACAGGAGCTATTCACCCTAATTAATGCATTATGCCTGATTTAATAAGAGTTGCCATTTTTGGATCAACAGGATCCATTGGAGTCCAGACGCTGGATGTGATCAGACAGCATCCTGATCGGTTTAAGGTAACTATTCTCACTGCTTATGACAATGCGGATTTACTGATCCGGCAGGCAGAAGAGTTTAAACCAGACTTCGTTGTGATTGGCAGAGAAGAAAAATACAACGAGGTAAAAGAAGCTTTGTCTGCTACCAAAGTCGCGGTTGCTGCTGGTTTGCCTGCACTTGAAGAGGCTGCTGAAATGGATATCTACGACATTATGATTGCTGCCATTGTTGGGTATGCGGGTTTAAAACCAACCTTAAAAGCTGTTGAGCTAGGTAGAAAAATTGGATTGGCTAACAAAGAAACGTTAGTAGTTGCCGGAGAATTAATTACCAGAACCGTGCGTATCAGCGGTGCTGCGATATTACCTGTAGACTCTGAACATTCGGCAATTTTCCAATGTCAATGTCTGGGGTGAACAGTTGAATAAAGTTGAAAAGCTAATTCTTACCGCTTCGGGAGGGCCATTCAGGGGTAAGAAAATGAGTGATATGGAAAAGATCAGCGTAAGTGACGCATTACGACATCCAAACTGGTCAATGGGGGCAAAAGTAACCATTGATTCAGCTTCCTTAATGAACAAAGGGCTGGAAATGATAGAAGCAAAATGGCTTTTTGATGTGCTGCCTGATCAGATTGAAGCAGTTATACATCCACAAAGCATTATCCACAGCATGGTACAATTTGAAGATGGCTGTATCAAAGCACAAATGGGCATACCGGATATGCGGTTACCTATTCAATACGCGTTGTCCTATCCGCAAAGGATAACGGGACATTTTCCACGTTTCGATTTTGAAGATTATTCTCAACTAAGCTTTGAAAAGATTGACGGTGAAACATTCAGGAATTTCTCACTCGCTAAAGCGGCTTTGCTTAGCGGCGGAAATATCCCTTGCATTTTAAATGCACCAATGAAATAGCGGTAGCTGCATTTTTGAACCAGGAGATTGGGTTTCTTCAAATGAGTGACCTCATTGAAAGTACGATTTCAAAGCTGCCATTTATAGAAACATTATCTCTGGATGATTATATCGCATGTGACATGGAGGCCAGACAGGTAGCCTCATCATTGATAAAAAAAAGTCCTGCATTGAGTTTGTAAATTAAAAGAATTATATAATGAACACTAAAATTCTATCGCAATTTCATTATCCATTCCCGATGTTGAAGAATCCTTCGGCCGATGCCCTACAAGAGATTACGGATAATCAATGGATTGATGGGGAGTATCTCTGGCTGTATAGGGATGATCCTGATACCAGGCAGAAATACAAAAGAACAAAGACTGCTCATATTGCTTCTCAATGGTTTCCGACAGCTAGTGCTGAGCAGATGAAACCCATTTGCAGGTTCATGTTGTGGACGCTCTATAACGATGATAAGTACGAGGAGGGAACACCTGAGGAAGTTCGTATCATCCATGAACGTTCGATAGCTGTACTTAGAGGCGATCTGACTGCCGAAGAATCGAAAATTCCTTTAGGGGGTTTACTTGCTTCTTTGAGGACAGAACTGCTGGAGTTTATCTCCGTAGAATCTTTGCAGCGTTTTATTGGTGCTTTGGTCAAGTATTTTAATGGTTTAGAGCAGGAGTTAGTCTATAAAAGCAAAAAGATATTCCCAAGCATAGAAGACTGTATTGCTATACGTGAAGACTCCTTATGTCTGTTTCCATTTTTGGAGCTGGCAGATGTGGAGACTAAATTGTCTTTGCCGGATGAAATACATAATCACCCTGTGATGCAAAGGCTTAGAGCGCTGGCAAGCCGGATGATGGTGTATTACAATGAAGTTCAGTCTATTATTAAGGATGAAGCGACTGACAGTATTTATTACAACGTGGTAAAAGTAATCCAGTATAATCAGAATATTTCATTGGAAGATGCCTGTCTGGAAGATCTGCGTATTCATAATGAGGCGCTGGAAGAATTTCTACAACTGCAAAAGTCGTTGCCAGATTTTGGCAGCTGGCAGGATACAGTTGTCAACCGGGTGCATTATATCAGCATGACATTAAGCGGCTGGAAAAATGTATCTGCTAAAATGGAAAGGTATAACTCATTAAATGGATTTCCATCTGCGCAAAAAGTGAAATCAGTGATTAATAACTAAAATTTTAAAAACCGATATATGAAAGATGAATTAATAGTTCCAAAATGTTATTATCCGTGGCCTACTGTTCAGAGTCCAATCGCCACCGCATTTGATATAGAAGAAATTGACTGGTATGATAATGACTATCCTTTTATTTCTCAAGAGGGAATAAAAAGGTGTAAAAAGCAGAAACTCTCGCAGGTAGCAACCTTTATGAACCCTACTTGTGATAGCATTGAGCGTATGCGTCCCTGTGCACGGTTGATGATGTATATTACGCTTTTTGATGATTATTTTGGAGTCACACCTGTAAAAGAATTAAAGTCTATAGCAGACAGGGTTTATGAGGTGATGCTTGGCGATGATCCACGCCCGGATGAAATTGGGATACTCCGGCAGATGGCACAGGCCAGAAAAGAGTGGATAATAAACGGAATGCCTCAATTCTATATAGAACGTGTTTCTCTCAATTTTTTTTATGAGTTTATAGTATATGGAATGATGGAAGAAGCACCATTTAAACTGGCTAAAAAGAGAACTTATCCTTTACTTGCTCATTATTTCACTTTCAGACAGTATTCTATTGGAATGTGGCCATATGGAGATTTGATAGATGCGGCTACCAACTTCGCATTACCCGTACATATATATAACCATCCGGTTATTCAGCGTTGCAGAGAGCTTTTGTCATTTATTATTGTGATTCAAAATGATTTTGCTTCACTGAAAAAAGAACTTGAAATAGAAGCTGAATGTTTGAATATTGTGTTCATTCTACGTAACCAGTATAAGCTATCTTACCAGGAAGCCTGTAATGAAGGTATGAGAATTCATGATGAATATGCAAAA
The DNA here is from genome assembly GCF_053890575.1 of Pedobacter sp. NJ-S-72. Taxonomy (NCBI): domain Bacteria; kingdom Pseudomonadati; phylum Bacteroidota; class Sphingobacteriia; order Sphingobacteriales; family Sphingobacteriaceae; genus Pedobacter; species Pedobacter sp. NJ-S-72. The sequence goes on from NZ_CM132681.1 coordinate 1,348,368, forward strand.
GAGCTGGATGATCTGCATGCCTCACTACCAGATTTTAGTCCTTATCAAAAGGAAACTTATGATCATGTATATCATATTAAATTACAAATAAGCGGCTGCGCAAACTGGTATTATAATTCAGGGACAAAACGTTATGAAACCAAAGGATTTATAGTACCGAAATACGGGAGAGAAGGAGATGGGATTATCATTCAACATAGCATTTTTACAGAGTAACCATAAAGTCCCTGTTAACAGTTTGCTGGCAGGGATTTTTACCTAACCAATAATTCTCCGTTAATTTGCAGCATGACAAAATCCAGAAATCTTAAGTTTATCTTTATAGCATTACTGCTTATACCACAAGTTATTTTCGCTCAGCAAAACAAATCCATCTTACAACTACAGGAAAGGATTAAACATATTATTGATACCGCCGGAGGGAAAATTGGCGTAGGTGTACAAGGAATAGATTTTAAAGGTGGTTTTTGTCATTAACGGAGACCACGGTTACCCAATGATGAGCGTTTTCAAATTCCCGCTTGCCTTTGCCGTATTGCACAAGGTGGATAAAGGAGACCTCAAACTTAGTCAAAAGTTCCATATGCCTAAAGAAACGCTGGACACAAATACCTGGAGCCCTATGGTGAAAGATTTCCCTAATCAGGATCTAGATATGACCTTAGCAGATCTGCTAACATATACCGTTTCAAAAAGTGATAATAATGCCTGTGATTTTCTATATACGAAGATAGCCGGCAGTCCGGCAGCAGTCAATAAATATCTTCATGATGCAGGTGTAAAAGATATTTCTATAGTCTATACAGAAGGAGAGATGGAAAAGGATTGGGCATTACAATATAAAAACTGGTGTAAACCTGCTGCCTCACTACAATTACTTCAACTTTTACATGATCAGAAATTGCTTTCTAAATCGAGCAATGATTTTCTGATTCAGATTATGAGAGAATTACCAGATTGGGGTAAAAGAATAACAGTTCTTTTACCACCTGAAACTGAGTTAATTCATAAAACTGGTTATTCAGGTGTAAACAAACAAGGTATGATAGGTGCTCTCAATGATATTGGTATCGTGACTTTGCCAAACGGTAAACATCTCGCGATTTCAGTCTTCGTTTCAGATTTTAAATCCCCGAATCAAAGAGGTATCAATGTAATTGCTGCAATTTCTAAAGAAATCTGGGATTATTACACCGCAAAGGGTTAACCGAACGTTAATAGTTAAATGATGAATCCAAAATTTAGAATTAAGAAGTTATTAGTGATATTTGCCCTGTTTTATGCTCATCATACCAATGCCCAACAAAGCAAACAAGAGAAATTCAAACATGATTTAGTAAGTATTCAACGTTATAAGGAAGTCTATAAACCGACACAGGAGACCGCAAAACATGCCATGTATTTAGCATTTGATATGCTTCTTGAAAATGTATCTGACCGGACTTTGGCTTCCAGCAATTTTCACTTAAATCCAACCAGAGAAAGATACTTTCCGCTAATGGCTTTTAACCTCAAAGGCGTAAAAAGTATAAAAACAGTAGAGCCAAATGGTTTGTTCAGCAGCTTAAATCTGGAATTTGACAAGGAAGGCCATTTAATAAAGTTCATTACGAAGGCATTCAAACAGGCCTTATCTGACAGGTATTCATATAACATATCTTATAAAGATAACGCCCCATTTAAAATCACCTCCAATGAAAAGGGTAGTAGTGGCATTGAATTTCATTATACAAGAGACACAGTTATTGTAATTACAAATTCAACATTAGCCATACATAAATTGTATGATGATTTTTTGCTAAACACCAAAACATATTCATTATCTGAAGGATCAATGGAGAGTGAAAATTTAGTTTTTGATAATACAAGCCTGGTTAAACAAAACAATGGAGGTATACAGCTATTTGCTAATATGGAAGGAGAACCCTATTATACTGCAAGTTCAACAAAATGGCATTTGCCATTTACCAGAAGAACCTACCAAATGAAGGACTATTCAAAAGTATTTAAATTTAAAGATGTATATACGAATGATGCAGAGGGGAATTTGGTTTTAGAAAACATCCGTAATATTTATGACAAAGAAACAAAGGCTGACGTTGTTTATAAAATGAAAGACGGACGGCCTGTATCAATTTCATATGTTAGAAAATTCAAATCCAGCAAAGGGTACGTGGAAGCAACTGATTTTGGTTCCGGATCTGTTAAGGTCATTTATGAATATTTTGACTAGTTTAATATAAAAAGCCCAGATAGATTGTCCTGGGCTTTTTATCCATATATAATCTATAAAGACTTAAAGGAGTATATAATTTTTTCCGCAGCTTTAGCTCCATTAACAGCATTTACCGGATAAGCAACAATAATTCTTTGTATTCGTTTATCCTTACCTTCAAGATAAGCTGCCAGAATCTGCATATCCACGGCTAATGCCTTTGTGCTGAATTTATAAACTTTTGCAGGATACGAATGATAATTGTATCAATTACAACGGTCGTTTCTTTGGCATCTTTTTTCTGCTGACTATAAAAATCAAAGTTATAATCAGTGCACCCTTTTAGACCATATGGAAATTTATCTAGTGTACCTTCATTTTTTCTTCGTTTTTCGTAGGCTTCTTTTTTAATGGTTTCCCCTTTTATTATGAATGATTTGGTTTCATCCTTACCTTCGTAAGAATACCAGGCTTCTTCTGGTGCCATTTCTGTAATACCTGTGGGCACTTTAATTTCATATTCATTTTTCACAGTCACTGTCTCAAAAGGACTATCCATGTCTATTGATGTACTCACCATATTATTACAGGAAACAAAAAACAGAGTAGCTAACATTGTAATCCCAGGGACTAATTTCTTCATTTTATATAATTTAATTAAAAGACGAAAGATAAGATTAAACTGTGACTAAAAATTCTTATTGTGATAATGTTTGGAATAAGGTTCTTAATTCATTTATTTTATCAGAAAAATATTAAATGTGGAAATCATTAGAATAGCTGGGATTAAAGATTTGCAACAGGTTTTGAATCTGGATCATATGGGTAGCATCAATAGCAGATCAGAACTGGTTAAAGAACATATCCAAAATGAAAATTGCCTGGTTCATGAGTTTAAAAATCAACTTCAGGGGTACCTATGCTTTGGCAACTCCTTTTTTGAACAAAATTTTATTGAGTTAATTATTGTATATATTTAAATGAAAATATGGAACCCATAGCTTTACAACCTATTCCTGCAACTAACCGTACTGTCATCATAGACATTTTACGTGGCTGGGCCATTATTGGCGTTGTCAGTGGAAATTATGATTATTTTGCCAAGGCTGGAAATAAAATTCAGCATGCACCAAATATTATTTCTACTATCCTCCAATATTTTATTACTTATGTAGTGACGGCCAAGTCATGGACCATGCTTAGTGTGCTGTTTGGTTATGGTTTTGCTTTAGTGATGAATAATGTTGCGGCTAAAGGCAAGAATCCAGAATCGTTCTTTTGCCGGCGAATGTTCTGGTTGCTGGTACTGGCTTTTATCAATTCTGCCTTCTGGTTTGGTGATATTCTAAAGGATTATGCCTTTTTAGGATTTATCTTACTGCTGTTCCATAAGCAATCTGCTAAAACAGCCCTGAGGGTCGCTTCTGCGCTCGTACTGCTAGTACCTTTTGTTGCGGCTTATATAGCACATTTGAAACTATATAACTACGATGAAGCAAAAACTCATTTTATGCACTTATACTATAGCCATAACTGGATAGATATTTTCGTGATGAACCTTAAAGGGACGTACTATAGTGAAATGATCAACCCTGGTTATGCAATTAACGTACATATGATTATGCTGGCTTGCATGCTCCTCGGCTTTGCTGCTCAGCGGATAGATCTTTTTAACCGTCTGACGGAATTTAAAAAGCAATTGAAAATCGTATTTTATTCCACACTCATATTTTCCATCGTGTCCAATGTAGCAGATTTTTCATCAAAAAAGTAAATCCGGATTTCTATGACTGGTTTAAGCCTTCTTCCTGGATTGTCCTAAGTACCATGATCTGTATTTTATGTGGTATTTGCTGGCTGTATGTGAACGGAAAAATGCAGCGCTTTTTTACTGGTTTGCAGGCCATGGGCAAAATGACGCTTACTAATTACATGATGCAAAGTATACTGGCCACTTTTATTTTTTTAAATGTAGGTTTAGGTATATTCAATACAATGCCATACTGGTTTTATATATTTATAGCCCTGCTGATTTTCAGCATCCAGATAGGCTTTAGTAAATGGTGGTTAATCCATTATAATTATGGGCCAGTGGAATGGATATGGCGGCAGCTCAGCTATGGAAAGAGGCTTCCCATCCGTAAAAAAGATGAGGCTATATCATAATCCAGCCATCACTAAGAGTTTAATCCTTATTCCAAATAATTGAAACTATGACCCAGCTTTCGCTGCTGCCGCTCCACCCCAAAGCGAACCTGGATTGGCACGATCTCCATGGAGTTCCATCATTCTATCGAAGTATCTCCGGCAACGACAAGCCCTATGGACGGAACATGCAGGCTCGTAGATAGAGCTGTGTCAGTATCAACCAGTACCAACTTGTGGCCTTCTAATTCAATAAAATTTTCTTCCATTGGTTCTGGTATCGGGATATTTTCAGGAAGCTGACCTGGAAAGCGCGAGGCCCAGAAACTCTTAAAAAAAGCAGGATCAAGTTCACGACGCATGTGCTCAACGATGTCCGGCCTTGCTACTGCCCGCGCTTGAGGAAATCGTTGTTGGAGCAACCCAACGCCAAAGAAATGATCACCATGGCCATGGGTCACATATATCGTAGTTAGGTTCTTACTGCTGGCCACGACCCAGTCCACCAGCGCCTGCGAGGCTTCGGCGGTAAGAAAAGTGTCGACCAGTACTGCGTCACGATCGCCCTAGATAAGTGTTGATGAATTAGGGACCCAGGCCAGGGACTCATAGCCTGCCTGATGGCAATTCCCGGTTGAGACCAGGGCGCTTGGTGACAAACACCGAATACTGCAACATCCCATTTTCTGTGGACTTAAAATCCGCTTCTTGCATGTTATTTTTCATAGCTTTTCTAATTTTAATATCTATCGAACTTCCAGGCGGCAGGTTTGTTTCTATTTCTTATTAAATCTATACATTTTTCAACAATAAGCGTCCTGTGAATATCCCCATTATCAATGTTAACTCATTGCAATAATACTTCTTATGACAATGGAAAACCTTGCAGATCAATATTATATTCTACCTTACCATTATTAACTAACCCCTTAAAAACAAAACTATGGTAGCAGAAGAAATCCAATTAATGCTTAAAGATTACTTTGATGTAATTTACACACAAGAGCTTACGAAATTTGACCAGGTATTTCATCCTGGATCAGTACTATATACATCGCAGGATAACAATGTGGTTGTACATCCAATAGCAGAATACAGGGAAATTGTAAAGGAGAAAGTCTCCGCAAGAACTAGGTTCTCCACGCAAGGATGAGGTATTAATGATAGATGTGCTATCGGATGAAATCGCATTCGCTAAAGTACGTTTACGCTTAAATGAGAATATAATGGTGGATTACCTTAATCTTCTAAAGGTTGATGGTAAATGGACAATTGCTGCAAAGTTTTATCATCGTGCAGAAAAATAAAATAATATCATAAAAAAGGCGTCCAGATCATCTCCGAAAATCAGATATGATCTGGATGCCTTTTTCAATTAACCAAATGATATGTTTAGCAAAGCACACTTAAAATTTATAGCTATAACCAACTCTGAATACCTGGGTTTCATAATAGTCTGTACTTCTCATTCGAAAGCCATTGCCTGTAATATCTTTTTGGATATTTAGTGTATTGAATACATCAGTAGCATTTAAGAACAATTCACCAGCCCCTTTTTGTATCGTTTTTTTAATCCCCAGATCTACTGAATATCTTGAACTGATTTTGCCCTGTGGGATAATATCCGGAGCTAAATACGTACCTGTAAGCTGTGCTTCAATCTTGTTTGGAAGATGAAACAGGCCATTAATCTTCAGGTTTCCTGAAATTAGCTTTTGCAGCTCAGCATTGTAAATCACGGGCACAGGATATTTATTCTCTACCTGAAATGCATTGATGATATTTTGATACACGTTCGCATTCGCATTCACGGAAAGCCATTGTGCTAAATCCTGTTTCACAATTACTTCAATACCTGAATTATAGCTTCTTCCTGCGTTCTGAAATACATTATAAATCAGTGTACTACCCGGTACTTGTGTGGCTATCCGGGTGATCGTTCCATCGGTAATCCGGTGATACAGTGCACTATAAAAATAACCTTTGTCCCAATTGTTTTTATAACCCAATTCCAGGCTGCTTGTAAACTGCGGACGTAAAGCCGGATTTCCAACTTTAATCACCTCTGGTTCATCGTATTTAGGAAAAATCCGAATATCTACTTCGTTCGCGGGTCTACCCGGCGGTTGTAAAACATAGAAATCTTATTCTTATCATCTAGTTTATAGGCTACTCTTAAGTTAGGGAATGGCCTTGCATAATCATATCCTTCACTTTTATAAGTATTATGGTTCGGGTTAACCTTATAATCTACTTTCACGTATTCGACTCTTAAACCAGCTTCGAGTTCGAACTTATTACTTTCATAAACGTAGTTGCCATATAGTGCAGGAATAGTCTCACTATAATCTGCCCATCCACCTGCATTCACGTCAATAGGGGAGTTCAGTCCCGGAAAGAACTGCATATTTACAGGAATAGTTCTTCTGCGGAACTTTAATCCACCTTCAATTCTCCCATGTTTTAATGGACGTAAATAATCGATGTTTAGATCTGCAACTTGCTCATCAGACAACAATTTAAAAGAATCTTCTCCTGTATAGGCCGGCATAATATTGGTGAAGAAATACTTTTCATCTTCCCGGTGGAAAGTGTAATTAAAACTAGCGTTTAAGGTATGGCCATGGCCAGGTTGCTTAAAGTTATGCTGATAAATGGCTGAAGCGGATGCAGTATACTTCACCTCGTCTTCTAAAAACTGCCATAATCTGCTGCGTACAGTAAGATCTTGATTGAAGTAAGGAATATCGCCGTGATCGGTAATCTTTTCTCTGTTGAAAAGTCCGGAAACGGTTAATGTATTATGGTCATCTATGTTCCAGTCTAAACCCGTTTTTGCTGTAGCAAAAGTAGTGGTCCGGTTTCTTTTAACTTGTTGTCTGATAGTTTCACCGGTATCATAAGTCCTTTCGGCAAATTCGTTTCTGTTTAATGTCTGGGTATATAACCAGTCACCCTGAAAAAAGGTATTGATTTTATTTTTACGGTAATTTAAGGATAGAGAAGGATTGATCTTAGGTGTGTTCTGATATTGCCGCCGGATACCCGGCAGATTTTCTTTCTTTTGCCCTAACGCACCTAATCCGGTAGTAAACCCAACTTTCCCGTTAAACCCTTCCTGTTTGTTCTTTTTGTAGATGATATTGATAATCCCTGCATTACCATTAGCATCAAATTTTGAGGATGGATTATTGATGATTTCGATTCTTTCAATGGCTGATGCCGGGATATTGTCTAACCCGGTCTGACCTCCAAACCCGGTAATTGCAGTTTGTTTCCCGTCAATGAGAATGGAAACTTTATCACTGCCTCTTAATTCCAGTTTCCCGTCTTGTGTAGTTGATACGCCCGGCAGGTTTTTCATCACTTGTAAGACTGAACCGCCTCCCTGGCTCATATTATCGGCAACGGAAAAGGTCTTTTTATCCATTTTATTGCTGATTCCGGTAGTTTGCTGACCAGAAATCTTCACTTCATTCAATGTATTTGCATCTTCATCGAGTTCAACATGACCAAGGTCAAGAAAAGCACTCAGACTCCCTGCAAGGATTGGCAGGTTCTTAGTTTTATAGCCCATATAAGAAACGGTCAGTATATAGTTCCCACTGTTCAGATCAGCTAAGCTAATTTAAACCGTCCATCTGAGTCACTTACTGTTCCGCTAACAAAAGTGCTGTCTTTTGTTGTTTTAAGCTGAAGATTTCCGAAAGGAATAGTGGTCTTGGTTCTGGAATCTCTGATCGTACCGGAAAGGGTAACTTTGGTAATTTCTTGTGCCAATCCCCAAAAGGGTAAAAATAGAAATAGTATTAAAATGTGTTTGGTCTGCATCATCATATTTTACTTTGTGTGTTGTTGATTACAAAGGTTCTATATGAATTAGGAGAAAAATGGGATTTTTAAAAGTTGATGGTAAAAACGTGCTGATTATGCGTAAAGCTGTAACTAATCTGCCATTGGTAAAGATCACAAACCTGTTTGATAATAGCGAGTCCTAATCCACTGCCGGGTGTATCTGCAGATGTTGTACTAAATCTTCTGAATAACTTATCTGCATCTAAAGTATGAATGCCGGTATTCATGATCTTGAGCTGATGCCCGCTTAATTCTACACTGATCTTTTGATGATGGCTATTATGCCTGATTGCATTAATTAAAAGATTATTGATTAGCACTTCAACCAGTACAGGATTAGCTTCAATTTTAACTGCGGGCTGTATGGTTTTTTCAAGAGTTAATTCTTTCTGTTCAAGGTGTTCTTTGAATATATCGATCATGTCTGTCAAGAGCACTGACAGCACTATAGGCTCATGATCTGTAAACTGATGATTTTCGATCCTGGCCAGGAGTAACAAATTCTTATTGATCCGGGAAACTCTTGTGAGGGCCGTATTTGCACTTTCTACAATGGCATACTGCTCATCAGTTAGTGCAGCATGCTGGAATAACAGGTCTAGTTTGGATTGGACTATAGCTAATGGGGTCTGTAATTCGTGTGATACATTTTCCGTAAATTCTTTCTGTTGTTTGTAGATGTTCACATTCCTTGTCAGCAGTCTGCTCAGACTATCATTTAATTCATTAAACTCTTGTGTGTCGCTGGGTTTAAAGGAAAACCTCCTGATCATTATTCAGTTTGAAATTTTTCAGTATATCCAACGTGACATAGAAGGGTTTCCAGATTCTTACAGATATCCTTTTGATCAGGAATATAAATCCGCCTATGAGCAGCAGAAAGAAGAAAATAGCGGCCAGTGAAATAGCCATCACTGTTTCATCTGCTTCTTCCATATTGGTTTCTATGAGCAGACGGTAATGTTTATTGTTAATCTTAACGCTGGTAGAAAGACTGCGAAACTGTTCTCTGTCCTGCAAAAAGTCATCAAAACGAATAGAAGTATACGCGCTGTCTTTGATCACGGCATCTGTAGGATGTGGTGTGAGCACAAATCCTGGTTCTATTTCATTCCAGATTTTTATAGTTTGTTCAATAGTGCTGTCTGCCAGGTTCAGCTTTGCAAGTCTTGACTCTATCTTATCACGAAGCACATATTGATGTTTATCAAGTTCGTTTACCCAGATACGGTCTACGATAAAGTAATATGCCGGAATACTCAATAAAAGTACAACCAGGGCATAGATACCTAGCGGTTTCAGGCTTTTATTTAATAACCTATTCATATTTCCCATTTATATCCGGTTCCATAAACTGATTTCAAGTAGTTACCGCAGCCGTTATCGCTGAGTTTCTTTTTTAAGTTTTTAATGTGCGAATAGACGAAATCGTGATTATCCAGCATATCTGCAATATCCCCTGAAAGATGTTCTGCCAGTGCATTTTTAGAGATGACACGGTTTTGGTTTCCGATGAAGTAGAGGAGCAGGGCATATTCTTTTTTAGTCAGGGTAACCGGGGAATCATTTACCTGAACTGTTTTTGCTAAAATATTGATTTGCAATTCGTTTTGCTGAACGATATTAGAGTTGGTAAATTGTTTCCTTCGGATCACTGAAAACACTCTCGCGGAAAGTTCAGATAGGTGGAAGGGTTTGGCAAGATAATCGTCTGCACCAATTTGAAGACCTTTTATTCTATCATTCAACGAGTTTTTCGCTGAGATGATAATAATGACTCCGTCTTGCTTATTTTGTCTTTTTATTTCTTCTAAAATTTGCATTCCATCGCCACCTGGCAACATCAGATCAAGCAGAATACAATCGTATTCGTAGAGGTTGATTTTGTCTATAGCCTGGCTGAAGTTTTCGGCACACTCACAAATGTAATTTTCTCCGGAAAGATAGGCAGATACGCTTACTGCAAGTTCTGCCTCATCTTCTATGATCAATATCTTCATTGTACGAATATACTACAGCAATTCTGGATTCTTTTTGGAGAACATGATCAATTATTTTTTCACCATTTCAAAAGGTTCGGGATCTATTGAAGTCATTTATGAATATTTTGACTAGTTCAATTAGAATTCAGCTCTATCGTTTATTTTATAAAACATTGCTCCTGCAGCTATTGGAAATGCATACTCTCCTAATAAACGTAATGAAAACGTATTTGTTATTTTTCCGAAAATTAGCGTTGAAGCATATTGGAAACAAAAATATATAGACGCGGTTGCTACAAAAATGACTAATAATTTAATTATAACATTTGTAAAAGGTGTTTTTATTAGTCTGCTATAAAATGCCCAGATAACTAATAAAGCGGGAACTATTAGTAGCCCCAGAAGAAAAAATAGAAATATAGAAGAATAAATCAGATAATAAGGTCTATAAGTTTCATTTTTTCTTTAAGCAACTCTTCTTCGAGCTCTTCGTCACCAGCCTCATATGCCTGCTCTACTTTTTCATATAAGACAGCAAGTTCTTCGTCAACATGCCATCTTTCTGTATAAGGAAATGGTTTGGAAAGGTCAAAGTAGCTATGTGCCGCTTTTTCAGAATTATCGAAATACATCATCTGGCTGTCGACCAATTTATTGACACCGTAAAAAGGGCCTGCTCCACCATTTCCCAACATAGTCAGGAAAGCGACATATTCTTCGGGCAAGCTTACCTGATATACTGATTCAAACTGTTTGACTTCATCAGCTTTAAGTACTGGATTTAATAAATACTCATGATTTTCCGCTCCAAATTGCTCTAATTCAGTATCTGCTTCTTTTAACTGTTTTAACTTGTTTTTTATTCTTTGAATCTGTTCGTGCATATGACTCTTTTAAATCCGTTCATATCCAATCTTTAACTGTACTGGCAAAATCCTGGATATCATTTACCAGCTTGCAGGTATGGTATCCATCAGCAATAGCATGATTTACAAAAACCGAGATTGGAATTAGTGTTTTATTATTTTCAGTGAAATACTCACCAAACCTGATAATTGGAAACAGGAGCGAGGATTCACTATTAGTATTTACTTCTTCCGCGCAAAATATTCTTTATTTTTCAATATTAACCAATAACACTAGAACTTAAACTGTTTAGTATATTGTTCAGGCTGCACGATAATAAAGCGGATCAGCTTAAATTCCTTCCTGATTTCTGACTGAATCTTATCAATTGATTCATTGATCTGATTGGTATCCAGATCTTCTTTAAAGGTTACAATCAGCATCAGCAAAACTTCATCTGGTGACTGATAAGTAGATACTACGGTCAACACTTTTACAACTCCTGGGACCTGTTCCGTTATAGCAATAAGCTTTTCTTTTGAACCAGAAGATATGCCTTCGCCCATTAACAAGCTTCTGCTTTCTCTGGCTAATATCAGCGATACTCCAACTAATAACAGACCAACCAATAATGATGCTATGCCGTCTAATTCCGGCAGGTTGAGCCAGTGATTAAAAAACATACAGATCATTACCGTAAATAGCCCTAAAACGGCTGCACCGTCTTCAAAAAGCACCAGGAAACTAGATGGATCTTTACTCTTTACAATCGCATTCCACCAACTGTCCTGACCTCTTACTTTATTGAATGCTTTGGCTGCAATAACTAATGAAGTACCTTCAAAAACTACACATAATGCAAGTACTACATAATTCCAAGTCGGATCACCAAGAGGTTCTGGGTTTGCAATATGGATAATTCCCTGGTAGATAGAGATTCCTCCACCTAAACCAAAAATCAGAATAGATACAATAAATGAATAGAAATAGAGCTCTTTACCATATCCGAAAGGGCGCAAAGCATCAGCAGGCTTTTTACTTCTTTTTAATCCAAAAAGCAATAAAAGCTGGTTTACTGTATCAACAAGAGAGTGTATCCCTTCTGAAATCATAGAAGCACTATTGCTGAATGCGCCTGCAATAAATTTTGTAATTGCAATCAGCAGGTTTGCTGCCAGTGCACTGTAAATTGAGGCTTTTTGATTAGTCATGTGTTTAACATTCGGTCAAACCACATACCACAAATGTTAATTGATAAATATATTTGATTTACCTTTATGTTGCTTATGAAAATATTATTTATAACCATAATAGTCACAGCAGTTTTTTCTAGCTGTGACAGCAACCCTAAAAAGGGTTACAAAGAAAGCCGTGAAATAATCCCTAACCCTGAAGGGTATCAAAAAGACACATTTAATCAAGTTCCTAAAGATTCAACGTTAACCCTTCAAGACTCTAATCAGGTTTTAGGAACTGATTCAATTCCAAAGCACGAAATTAAATAATCTGACATAACTGAACTTAGCTCTCAATAATAGGAATCAGCATTCTTGTCTTTTTCTGAAATCTGAAAAACAATAACACAGAAGCAGTAAGCAAGCCGAATGTCAAGCCATACCAAATTCCGTTTACCCCCATTTCAAGCTTGATACCCAGCAGATAACCCAATGGAATACCGATAATCCAGTATGCAATAAAAGTAATCACAGTCGGAACATTTACATCGCCCAAACCACGTAAAACACCTAATCCAACTACCTGTGTACCATCAAATAACTGGAAGAAACCAGCAATAATCAACAGCTGAGCAGCAATACTGATTACAGCCATATCCTCGGTATAGATATAAGGTAAAATATGGTTAGCGCAAACAAAAGCAACAGCAGTGATACTCATAAAAACTGCAACGGTATGATAACTCGCTATTGCTGATCTTCTCAAATCAAGGAAGTTCTTTTTACCCAGATTATTACCTGTTTTAATAGTCGCGGCCGATGCGATTCCACTAGCTAGCATGTAGGTTACTGATGCAAGGTTGATAGCCACCTGGTGGGCTGCTTGTTCAACAGCTCCGATTGTACCAATCAGAATCGCTGCACCGCTAAATGCACTAATCTCAAATGAATATTGTAACGCAACAGGGGCACCTATTTTTAAGATCTTGATACTTCTAACCTTATCAATAAGGTTAAACCTGAAGTTCTGTAAATAGATCTTAAAGTTCTTAGAATTAAATACATAAATGCACATGACAGTTGCCATCAATATCCTGTCGACCAATGTACTGATACCAACACCTTTAACACCCATCGGCGCAATTCCAAACATACCTTTCACTAAAATTATCCCAAGGATAACATTGATAACATTTCCCCAGATGGAAATAAACATAGCTTGTTTAGTGAAACCCAGTCCTTCGGCAAACTGTTTGAAAGTCTGAAATATCATCAGAGGAATAATAGAGAAACTCAGGTATCCCAGGTATGGTTTTGCATAGGCAACAACCTCTGGAGACTGCCCCATATGATCAATAGCGAGTAAAGTACCAAAATGCACGAGCAAATACAGAAATATGCCCATAATGATATTAATGAGCAGGCTGTTTGATAATAAACGGCCACATTCCTTATAATTTTTACGTCCGTTTTCTTGTGCTATCAGTGGTGTCAGTCCATAAGATATGCCCATTCCTAAAACCAGGATTAGCATGAAAAGACTATTTACTAAAGAAACTGCTGCTAATTGAATAGTACCAGCAAAATGACCTACAATCACACTATCGGCAAGGTGCACAACGGTATGGCCCAGCTGAGATACCACAATAGGCATCGCCAGTCTAAGATTATCTGAATAGTAAGGCTTGTATTTTGCGTAAAAGGAACTGAACATAACAAATCGGATTGACCTTCAAAGGTACGCCTATTTGGGCGTTGTCATGGTAAAAATATTCTTCTTTTTCGGAAGTATGGGGCTGGATCAGGTCTGCAAGGATAAAACTAACCAGTATTTTTTGTGCTTTCTGATTTGAACTTTTTGTGAGTTTACTAAATTGTTTTAAGGTAATCTGGCCTTCTTCGTCTAAATATTTTAAGAGCTTTTGCTCCTGATCGGTATAGTTAATCAATTGCCCGCTATGTGTATTTTCCTTTTTCAGCACGTCGACAATAATTTTACTGGCCAGTATACTCTTGTCATTTACACGGAAGTATACCCACCATTTTTTATTCTCATCCAATGCATAATGTGGTTTGGTATCACTCTGAGGAATTTTAGCCACCAGAACCACACTTTTTATTATCTATATATATTTCTTCAAATTCCGGTTCAATCGCAGGCTTGCAAAACTGGTGTGCGGATTTGGTAATCATATATCTTTCCTCTTCTTCCGATTTAACGCCTTTGATGCTTCCATCATCGGCCACGCCTATCAATAATTGTCCTCCTTTGTTATTGGCAAATGCAACCAGGCTTTTTGCAATCTTTTCATAGTTATTAATCGTCTTTTTAAAATCCAGTGTTGTTCCTTCTCCTTGTAAAATAAGTTTCCTGATATTCATTTTTAGAGGTTTTAGCAGACATTCTGTTTATAAGATACGGGTAAATTAATATGCTACAGGGCCATTTTCTCCACTGTGCAGGTTTCTGACATAAACTTCGTTCATCACTGTGGCGCAAATCTCGCCATCACTATTTTTAATCTCCATTGGGTAAGCTTTGACGAACTTACCAGTTGTATTCAAGGCTTCTACGGCTTCATTTAACATTTCATCTGTAATCAATATAGTAAAGAACAGGGCAGAGCGTCCTGGTTTCAGATACTGAATGCTTGCGCTTTTCAACCATACTCTTACTTTAAATCCTTCGCGCTGCAAAAGTTGATCGAATAGTAAGGCATAAAAAGGATCTGTGGCGGCATATATTGTTCCGCCGAAAATTGAACCATTATAATTTTATTGAAAAGGCTTTTGTAGATTTTAATGTCGGCTCCCCGGAATCCTTTATGGAATTTTCTGACCCAAATGCGCTGAAATAGAAGTGGGGGGGGTAAAAACACAAACCCCATTTAAGTGTTTTTTCTGATACGATCATGTCGCTTAAATATCAGAAAGATTATTGGAATCTTCATATTAAAAAATCCAATCTCCGCTAAACTCCGTTTATCTATTTACTAAACAGAAAAATAAAATAACAAATTTATGAAAAAGCAAATATTCACAGTTGCAATGGCGCTTGCATTTCTTTCTTTAGCATCAGCTTGCAGTTCATCAAAAACTGGATCTGCTACGGATACGGTATCTAAAATGTCAGATACAAGCAGTAAAATGTCCAGTATGACTGATACTTCAAAAATGCATACTCAAGAAGGCGTGATGGTTGGCGGGGCATTAATGGTACCAACAAAAAATATTGTTGAAAATGCTGTAGAGTCTAAAGAGCATACTACACTGATAGCCGCTGTTAAAGCCGCTGTTTTAGCAGAAACTTTAAGTGGAAAAGGCCCTTTTACTGTTTTCGCACCTACAAATGAGGCATTTGACAAATTACCTGCCGGAACAGTTGAGAAATTGCTTAAACCGGAAATGAAAAAAGATCTGGCAGGCGTTTTAACATACCATGTGATTGCGGGTAATTATAAAGCTGCTGATTTGAAAGATGGCCTGGAGCTGGCTACTGTTCAGGGACAGAAAGTTAAGTTCACTAAAAAAGACGGTCAATGGTATATTAATGATGCTAAAATCACAATCACTGATGCTGTTTCAAGCAATGGTGTAACTCATGTAATTGACGGTGTTTTAATGCCGAAAAAATAAGGATAATCCTAGGTAGTTAATTTTTCTTTGGGGCTTTGCTGATTGATCGGCAAAGCCTTTTTCATAAAGGAAATACATGAAAAACATATACATAATGTACAACTATAGTTGTACATTATGTATATTAAAATCTAACTTTGGTGCCATATATTCACGGAACAATGTTAAAAGATAAAGTTGTAGAAGCGTATAAGAAGATCCAGGATCAAATCAGTCAGACCCTGGCTATCGCCGATGGCAAAGGGGACTTCGAAGAAGAAATCTGGACCAGAGAGGGTGGAGGTGGTGGCCGTACGCGTGTTTTTCAAAATGGAAATGTAATAGAAAAAGGAGGGGTTAACTTCTCTGCTGTATATGGTAAATTACCGGAAGCGGTAAAAAAGGCTTTCAAAGTTGATAATGACGAGTTTTTCGCTACTGGTGTATCTATCGTGATTCATCCTTCGAATCCTTTTGTACCTATTATACATATGAATATCCGTTATTTCGAAATGGATGAGCAAACGAGATGGTTTGGCGGTGGTATAGATTTAACACCTCATTATGTAATTGATAATGATGTTAAATATTTCCATAACCTGCTTAAGCAAACCTGCGATGAGTTTGATTCATCCTTCTATCTGAAATTTAAAAAACAGGCGGATGATGATTATTTCTTTATTAAACACAGAGAAGAAACCCGTGGAGTAGGCGGGATCTTTTATGACAGGCTGAAACCTGAAAATACCGGTCTGGACTGGCTTCAATTGTTCAATTTTTCTCTGGCAGTGGGAAATTCTTTCCTTCCGGCATACACCGAACTGATTGAAAGGAACAGAAACACCCCATTTACAGCTGCTGAACAAGAGTGGCAATACGTAAGAAGAAGCCGTTATGCGGAGTTTAATTTAGTCTATGATTCGGGTACAAAGTTCGGTTTGGAGACAAATGGAAGGATCGAATCTATCTTAATGAGCTTACCACCAATGGCAAAGTGGATATATAACCACCAGCCAGCAGAAAACAGCCCAGAGGCTGCAACTCTGAGTAAGTTAATAAAAGGTATAGACTGGGCTTAATTTTTTTCCACAATGCGCTTAAACAGCAATATTTTCTTAAATTCGCAAGGTTATAACATTACCTTATTTAAATCGTTTTTAACGAACATCAATATTTTATGGCAGAAGATTTAGAAAATCAGGAAAACGACAAAATTATAAAAATTGATATTGACGAGCAGATGAAGTCTGCCTACATCGATTATTCGATGTCTGTTATTGTATCAAGGGCGTTACCTGATGTACGCGATGGATTAAAACCGGTACACCGTCGTGTACTTTACGGGATGCTTGATCTTGGTTTGGCTAACAATAAGCCTTACAAGAAGTCAGCCCGTATTGTAGGAGAAGTACTGGGTAAGTATCACCCGCATGGTGACTCATCAGTATATATGACTATGGTTCGTATGGCACAGCCATGGAGCTTACGTTATTTACTGGTAGAAGGTCAGGGTAACTATGGTTCGATTGATGGTGACTCTCCGGCAGCAATGCGTTATACGGAAGCCCGATTCCAGAAAATCGCTGAGGACATGCTTGCGGATATCAATAAAGATACTGTTGATTTCCAGTTGAACTTTGATGACTCTTTAAAAGAACCAACAGTTCTTCCGGCAAAAGTACCAAACCTTTTAATTAACGGTTCTTCGGGTATTGCGGTAGGTATGGCAACTAATATGCCTCCTCACAATATTACGGAAGTAATCAACGCGACTATCGCATACATTGAAAATACAGAAATTACTATCCCTGAATTAATGAAATTCGTAAAGGGCCCGGATTTTCCTACTGGTGCAATCATTTACGGATATAATGGCGTTTCGGATGCTTTCGAAACTGGTAGAGGACGTATTGTTATGCGCGCCAAAGCTGAGATCGAAACTGTAAAAGACCGTGAAACTATTATCGTTACTGAAATTCCTTACCAGGTGAACAAATCAATGATGATTGAGCGTACTGCTGAATTAGTCGGAGAGAAAAAACTTGAAGGTATCTCTAATATTAAGGATGAGTCAAACAAGGATGGTATCCGTATCGTTTATGAAATTAAGCGTGACGCGAATGCTTCAATTGTATTGAATAACCTTTTCAAACAAACTGCATTAAAACTTCATTCAGTGTAAATAACATCGCTTTAGTAAATGGCAGACCTCAGATGCTGAATCTGAAAGATCTGATCAGACACTTTGTTGATCACAGACATGATGTTGTTGTACGCCGTACTAAATTTGAATTGGATGAAGCACAGAAACGTGCACACATTCTTGAAGGTTTATTAATTGCTTTAGATCATTTAGATGAAGTAATTAAATTAATCAGAGCTTCAAATACTCCGGAAGAAGCCAGAACGGGCTTAATGGAGCAGTTTGGTTTAAGTGATATTCAGGCTAGAGCTATTCTGGATATGACTTTACGTCGTTTAACAGGTCTGGAAAGAGACAAGATTAAAGACGAATTTAATGAGTTAATGAAAACGATTGAATACTTGCAATCTATTTTGAATGACGAAGGTCTTAGAATGCAGATCATCAAGGATGAATTAGCTGAAATGCTTGAGAAATACGGTGATGAACGTAGAACTACTATTGTTCACTCTGCCGAAGATATATGAGCATGGAAGACTTTATCGAAGATGAAGAAGTTGTGATCACAATCTCTCATGAAGGTTATATCAAACGTACTCCTGCAACTGAATACCGTACACAAGCAAGAGGCGGTAAAGGTTCTAAAGGAAGTGATTCAAGAAATGAAGATTTCATTGAGCATTTACTGATTGCTTCTAACCATAATTACATGCTGTTCTTTACAGAAACTGGTCGTTGTTTCTGGTTAAGAGTTTATGAAATCCCGGAAGGTTCAAGACTAAGCAAAGGAAGAGCAATCCAGAACATTATCAATATTCCTAAAGAAGAGAAGATCAAGGCCTATATTAAAGTTAAGAATCTGAAAGATCAGGAATACCTGGAGAACAACTATATTATCATGTGTACCAAAAAAGGAACGATTAAGAAAACTTCTCTGGAAGCTTATTCAAGACCTAGGGTAAATGGTATCAATGCAATTAATATCAATGAAGGTGACCAGTTACTGGAAGCAAGTTTAACCAGCGGATCAAGTGAAATCATCATGGCATTACGTTCTGGACGTGCTATCAGGTTCAATGAAGCCACTGTTAGACCAATGGGGAGAACTGCTACTGGTGTAAGAGGTGTTACTTTAGGTCATGCTGAAGATGAAGTTGTTGGCATGATTGCTGTTGATGATCCATCAGCAACAGTAATGGTAGTTTCTGAAAAAGGTTACGGTAAACGTACTAATGTTGAAGATTACCGCGTTACTAACCGTGGTGGTAAAGGTGTTAAGACTATTACTATCACAGAGAAAACTGGTGATCTGATCGCTATTAAAGCAGTAACTGACGCTGATGATTTAATGATTATCAATAAATCAGGAATCGTTATCAGAATTGTACTTAGTCAGCTTAGGGTTATTGGAAGAGCAACTCAGGGTGTTCGTCTGATTAACCTAAAAGGTAATGACTCTATTGCATCTGTTGCGAAGATTGAACATGAGGATGATCCTGAAGAAGAAGTTTCTGAAGAGTTTCTGAAGATCTTTAATTATAGATCCTACTGATGTTCTTCCGGAAGAGGCAGGTGCTGAAGAAGAGGAAGAAGCAGATGAGGAAACTGAGGAGGATGATACTGACGAAACAGAAGAAAACTAATTATAAATTAAAAAACAGACCCAATAAGCCCTGCAGTTTAAACATACGTTCATTCTGTAGGGTTTATGTTCATTAAAACCAATTTACAATATGAAAAAAGTAGTTTTAAGTATGATTTTAATAGGTGCTGCCACCTATGCGAATGCTCAAAAAAGTGAAGTTTCAAAAGCTAAAAACACTTGGGCATTAGCGAGTTTATCTAACAATAAACCTCTGGATGTAACATTAAAATCTCTTGAAGAAGGATTAAAATCTACCGATAATGCAATTGCAAACGAAAAATCTAAAGATATGCCTGATGCATGGTCTTACAGAGCATTATTTGCATCAAAAATTTCATTTATAGATTCTTTGAACGTAGCTAATGCAATTGCTAAAGATAAAATTGCTGAAGAAGCAATTGCAATTGCTAAAGCAAAAGAACTAGATACCAAAGGTGCAGAAAAAGAAAACATTAAGGAAGCTGAGCAAACTTTATCAAATGCTTTGAGAAACAGAGCAATTTTTGCTTACAATAAAAAAGATTACAAATCTGCTCTTCAGTTTTTCAATGACGTAACGGCTAAAAATCCTCAGGATACTTCAACTTTTGTAAATGCAGGTGTTACTGCTAAACAAATTCCTGATTATCCTGAAATGGTTAAAAACTTCAAAAAAGCCATTGATTTAGGTTCTAAAGATTCTGAATCTTTATACAGCGAAATCATTTCTACGACTTTCTCTACCGTGAAAGATACTGTTGCTGGTTCAGCACTATTAGAAGCTGCTATTGCAAAATATCCTGAAAACCCTTATTTCTCTGGTATGCAAACTGACCTGTACATTAAACAAGGTAATATCGCAAAATCTCAGGAGTCTTTGAATAAACTAATTGCTAAAGACGGTAAAAATGCTTCATACCAATATATGCTATGGGCGATACTTACTACAAACAAGCATTAGATTTACAAGGAAAAAGAAATAAGATTGATGCTAAAAAGAAAAAGGAATTTGATGAAATCACTGCTAAAATGAAAGGTTTCATTGACCAGGCATTACCTTACTACAAAAAAGCATACGAACTTGATCCTAAAATGATCTCTGCTTTAGAGAACTTAAAAGTTATTTATGCTTTTAAAGATGATAAAGTAAATTATGAGGCTACTAAGAAATTATTGGATGCACAAAATGGAGCACCTGCTGCAGCACCAAAAAAATAATTCTTAATCAATTGATATTAAAAGAGGGATAAATTTTATCCCTCTTTTTTTTTGTATAAATTTGCAGCTAAGCCCAATGAAGCATATGATGAAGAAACGATATATATTTGCAGTTACTATTTTGATGGTTAGTTCAACTTCAGCGTTCTCCCAAAAAACACAACTATACATTGCCAGAAATAGTGTCGGAAAACTTCAGGCGGCAAATCAAAAATAAGCAAGCAAGACCAGAAAACGCAGCTCGCTATACTAGGAGAGGGGATCAAAGCAGCTGAGGCCGCCGAAAAGGATAGAGAGACCAGAAAATGGCCGGAAACCTGGGCAATTAAATCTTATCTGAGTTCATATATAGCGATTATTGATCCTAGTCAGGATAATTCTGATAAATATTATGATCTGGCAATCAATGCAATTGATTCTGCTAAAAGATTTGACAAATTTGAAGATAATACGGGTTTGATAACTGCCTCAAACTATAATGTAAATATTAAAAAACAGCAAAAAGGAAAATCTGCTTATCAAGCTAAAGATTTTGGAGCAGCATTTAAATACTTAAAAGAAGTTAGTGATTTTTTTCCTAAGGATACAGTTCTTGCTGTAAATGCAGCATTAAGTGCTGAAGGTATCAAAAATGAAGATGAAGCATTAAACTATTTTAAACGTGCTAAAGATAATGGTATTGCGAATCCAGTTGTGTTTCAACGTATGTATGTCAGAAATTTACAAACGTAAACTGGATAATGAGCTTGCACTGAAAATCATTCAGGAAGGTCTGATTAAAAACCCATACAACGACTTGCTAAATAATGATTATATAAACTTGTTATTGGATACGGAGAAATACACCGAAGCCAGACAGGTTATTGAAAATACTTTAAAAGTAGAAACAAGAAGCAAATTGTTGTATTTTCTGTATGGTTACCTACATCAGAAAAACACGAATATGGGTACAGCAGAACTAGCTTATAATAAAGCTTTAGATATTGACCGTAATTATTTTGATGCGTTGTATCAGTTAGGCCTTGTTTATATTAACCTGAGCAATGACGCGTTAAATCCTTCTAAGAAAGATATTCCAGCATTTACTTCTAATCTGAATCGAGCAGAAGTGATTTTAGCACAAGCGCATAAGGTTAATCGCAAAGACAAACCAACGATCAATTTATTAATTGAAATTTATACGCGTAAAAATAGATTTGACAGAGCTCAGGAATTGAAAGCTCAGTTAGAGGAGTTTTAGTAATCAACCATATCATAAAAAAGGCCTCAGTATTTACAGAATCATGTAAATACTGAGGCCTTTTTTATGATATGGTTTTTCGGCTATGATCTGGGTAGCGTACAAACTTATAAAATCATAAAAACTAATAATGAAGCATTTGGGAGGTGATAAAGAGAGATATTGCATAACTATACTTAACATAATGTTAATTATATTACATAATATAAAAAGAGAATGATATACGAAATCTTGTTTATATATGAGGTTTCTTTTTGATTATTTATTTATTACCTTTGACGACAATGTTAAAAACACTAAAGAAGATTGCGAGAAGGATTATTAACAAGCCTGACAAAGATTATGAAGTAATGCCTATTACAGGAGGAAATGCTTTTAACTGGAAACATCTTGAAGATCAGCGTTTATACACGGACAATAATTATGCTATTGAGTTTCTTGAAGATAATGAGAATTTCGACCGCCAAATACCCTGTTGTAGAAAAAAACTATTTATCACTGTTACTGGTATGGAAATATTGGACGTAAACAGGCGTTTTCAATTAAATCGTTTTTAAGTACTCAAAACTTAGCTAAATGCAGAGTAATTCTGTGGCTGGATGCTGATAATGGATATTTAAACCATGAAAACAACCCTAGATAAAGAATACCCCCTGGGAAAATAAAAAGAAACTTGTAAACGAACCTGAAAATCTGGCTAAGCGATCAGACGCTTTTAGATTTTTAGTGCTTTATAAATATGGAGGCTTATATTTCGATTTAGATGTCATGTTTCTTAAAGATTTTGGTGGTTTACTAGATTCTGAATTCTGCTATGCATGGGAAACTCAACCTTATGCTAATAGTGCAATACTCAATCTAAAAAGAAAAAGTGATCTCTGTAACTATATATTAAATAAAGGTATTAAAAAGCGTACCGTGCTGCCCTGGATTATTCTGAATTATTCAGATCTTCTTTTACAAGAACTTAAACGTTCTTCCCTGTGCATTTTTTGATCCGGTTTGGCAAGGTATAAAACCTGAAAAATATCCAATAAATGATTTTCCGGAATTCTTTAAGCAATTTGATAGTGAGTTTACAAATCATCTAAACATACAATCGTATAAGGACTTTTTCCCTGGTTGTTATGCTTATCACTGGCATAATCAATGGAAAGCGACTGAACATGAAGATTCACTTTTCGGGATTTTCGAGGATGAATTTAATAAGCAATTGAACATTTGTTCTATTTCTTTTTCCATTTCCACTATATCTACCCAACATCGCTGCTGTAGACATAAAACCACCTCCCGAATGCCCGGTAATCCCTACCCTGCTGATATCAATAAATTTATTTCTGTCTGCCAATTGCACTATAGCAGCCTTTTTATCGGCTAACCCATAATCACGCAGATTTCCATAGCCATAAGTGTGGTACCATTTAGATCTTGCAGGATTTACCACCACGATTACCAACAGTAATGACCATGTAACCAAACTGTGCCAGACGATCTACTCTATCCATACTTTTCGTAAATGTTTTATTTACAGCTTCTGTTTACGGACTTGGGTAAACATATTCAATGATTGGATATGTTTTGGTCTGATCAAAATCAAAAGGCTTGTACATTACACCATAAATATCAGTTATGCCATCATCTGCTTTAACAGTAAATGGTTCAGGGAATTTATATCCTGTAGCCATCAATAAGGTAAGATTAGTAGTCTCCAGATCCATGATCACCTGGCCATTGTTATCTTTCACTATTGCTTTGGGTGCAGTATTTACTCTTGAAGAATTATCTACAAAGAATTTAGCTTCGTCATTCATACTGATTGCATGATCAAAATTTCCGGCATTCAGCAGCTTAATTCCTGAACCATCAAAATTAATACGGTACAAATGCAAATAATAAGGGTTTTCATTATTTTCTCTACCATTGGCGGTAAAATAAAGTACCCGATTTTTTTGATCTGCATTAACGATATCTCACACAATGGAAAGCACCTTTTGTGATTTGATTTTTTAGCTTTCCAGCAGCATCAAACAGATAAAAATGTCCCCATCCATCACGTTCAGACCAGTATATAATTTCTTTTCCATCATTGATCAATCCTGGACGATTAGTTTCCAGATAGGGTATTAAAACGTTCCTCAATCAAAGTCGTAACTGTTTCATTATAAATATCTATTGCACATAGATCCACTCTTTTCAAATCCCTGCTTTTGCGCGAAAAATAAATCTAACTATGGATTAAATGCGTAAGCCACGTAATAAATTGCACCGACTGCCGGATTTCCATAAGAAGTGAAATTATACTTGTTCAGAACATTTGAACCTCCGATTTTGATTATAGAATTTACAGAAGGGATTTTAAAGTTAACCTGAGCATCCAAAGAACCAAATGCAGGTACATCTCCGGAAGCAAAAGAAGAATTCCAGTAAAATTTACCCTGCCAGCGATAGTTAACATTGAAACCAACATTCTTAATCAGCTCTTTTTTGCCTATACCCAGGTTATAACGAACCTTCGGAGTATTAAAATCATTAACGTAATTATCCGGAATATCTCCAATGTTATTATAAGAGATATTGCCGCTCAAAGTATAATTTGCAAGTAAATAATCGATACCCAAAGCTGCTCCATAAGAAGTCACTTTTCCTTTCGCATTAACAGGAACCCCGAATTTTGTAAAAGTCGATCCTTTAGGATCTTTCTGATAAACATCTACTGCTGTGATGAAATCTTTGTATATATTATAATAAGCATAGGCATCAATCAGGAATTTTGGTCCTAACAACCCTCTATACCCAATTTCATAGGCTTGTACACTTTCAGGACGAACTCCCTTCGGATCAAAATTGTAAGCTTTTAATAAACTGGGGTCGGGGGTCCCCCTCCTGCTGCAGAATTAAGAAAAGCCCGGTAGCTTATATCAGTATATGCCGGGTTTGCATATAAGCTGTATTTGTCAAGAATTTGTGGTATCCCACCAATTAATCTTTGTGAACCACCACCTACCGATAAATCTATGTATTGATTCTGAGTAGTTGGGTTCCGGTATCCCGTTTGATAGGAAACACGAATGTTATTATTTTTAGCGACAGTATAGACACCTGTTATTCTAGGCGTAAAACGACCGTCGAAATTAGTACTCTTATCATAACGTCCAGAAACTGTCAGTTTGAATTTATCATCAAAAAACTTTTTACCCAGCTGTGCAAAGCTGCCGTATTCTTTGATATCAATTTTATCAACCAAATCATTAAAGATAGTTCCGTTTGATCTCAACTGATATAAACGATAAGATGTACCCAATTGAAATTCAACGACGTTATTAAACAAATTACTGAAATTATACATTCCCTCGTAGTGATATAAGTTTGTTTTGTCGTCGAATTTCGCTCCATAAATACTCTTGCTGAAATCACTTCCCGAAATCGTTGTATTCAATATCTGGTTTTTAGCAGTTTCGAATTGTGGAGAGCCCTGAACAAATCTGCCTTGATCGGCCGCTGCCCTTGCTGCTGCATAAGCAGCGGCATCTGTCGCACCCAGAGATTTTGCCCCTATATAATTTCCTACATACTGAGGAAACCAATCCGTAGATTTTTTAGAAGTCTCATTGATATAACTTCCCAGAATAGAAGCAATATAAGAATCTCCGGAACGCTCTTGTGTGGTATAACCTCTGAGAAAGAAGTCCTGTCCTTTCAATTCCAGTTTATACTGACCAATGCTGAAATTTCGCAGAGAGTAACGATCAGATCCTGTATACACCGAAGTGCCGGTACCCCAATATACTTGTGCAATAGCCTCAATAGTTTTTGTAAAGCGGTAATTTGCCGAACCGGATACCTTGAGCGACTGTGTCTTATAATCTACCAGTGAACTTTCTTCATAACCTGTTCGCGACACATTCTGATTGGGAAGCAAACCCGGTGTATTGAGTCCGGCATAAAAAGGTCTCATGGTTGTATTCGTTCTTAGAAATCCATTTAGTGCATTTAACCTATTAGGATCCGACTTAAACCCATCAATCTGCGCAGCAGTAGGTGGAGCTGCCAAACCAAGTGCACCTTGAATAAAACCAGAAGTTCCCGCATTAAGTACAGATTGAGCTACATTACGCATGTTCTGACTCACTTCATCACCATATACATTGATCCCATCATAATTTGGATCTGAGCTTCTGTCTCCGGATTTCCCTTTTCTTGAAGCACGGTCAAAATTGGAGAAATTATCTGCCTGCCAGTCTTGTGCCTGAAGAAATGAAAAAGTTCCCTTGATCGCAAATTTATTATTCCAGGCTTTCGCAAGGCGGACATCCAGTTGATTATAAGGCTGTACACCCGTGTTATTATCATTGACATGATTAATCCCGGTCTTAAACTGGAAACTTGGCCCCTGATAATCAAATGGACTTTTAGAAGTCATCAGCATCGTACCATTAATCCCGCCGGCACCATAAAGTGCAGATGATGCATGCACCCGGCAATAATTAATTCGACATTGTCTAAATCCAGGTCATTGATCCCAACGATATTACCTACGGCAAAATTCAGTCCTGGTGCCTGGTTATCCATTCCGTCAACAAATTGATTAAACCTGGTATTACCATTTGAGTTAAACCCTCTGGTGTTGACCGATTTAAAAGTCAAACTCTGCGTACTGACCTCAACACCTTTCATATTATTCAATGCATCATAAAATGAGGGTGCAGCTATTTCTTTTATGGTATTCTGACCCATTCTTTCTATGGAAACCGGAGATTCCAATATCCTTTCCGGAGTTCTTGAAGCCGAAATAACAACTTCCTGACCTAGAATACCAGCCTGTTCCAGTTCTACATCCAGGCTGGCAGTATTACCTGTGATCAGTTTCTCAACTGAAGTATAACCAAGGAAGGAAATAACAAGGGTAAATGGAGCCTTTTCTGAAGTGCTGAACGCGTACTTTCCATTTTGATTTGTGGTTGTCCCGACGGTTTTTCCTTTAACGGTAATCCCTGCTCCGGGGATCGGTTCCCGGCTTAGCTTGTCTATAACAGAACCGCTAATAACGATACTTTGAGCTTGCCCATACCCAACTGTAAAACAGAGCATTACAAGCAAAAACATTTGTTTTGTAAATCTTTTCATCATACGTTAATTTATTATTTGGTTTACACTAACTTAAATTTAACATAATTAAATGAAACATTATAATGCATAAAGTCTCAATTATTTGAGATGAAAAAATATTAATTATTATCCGCTAACGTATAATTTATTAAGGAAATGAACAATTAAACAGATACAGACTGCGGATTGAAATAAGGACGGTGGCGCCCCTCCTCTATTTTCAGTATGTATTCATTCAGGATTTCAATAAAAATCTTAAAACCAGTCAGTTAGCCAACAACAAACTAGTGTTAATTTAACTAACCAACTGGTTTAAAGCTCATTGACCCCGATATTTTTGGCGTTTTAAACCATCTTTTTAATCTGGGAAGCAAGAAATGTCGTTCCCAGCCAAGCACTGCAATTAATAAAAATGACCAGCGGAGATTAGTCGCCTGTGCAATAAAACCAATCATTGGCGGTCCAATCAGGAAACCGAGAAAACCAACCGTGGAGACAGCTGCTATGGCTATTCCCGGTGGTAATGTTTTAGATTTCCCCGCAAGTGCAAGTACCAGTGGGACTACGGACGAGACACCAATCCCTACCAGTAGAAAACCTATTGTAGCCGTGTAGATATTTGGAAACATCACCGCCAGCAAAAGCCCGCCTGTACTAACGATACCGCTGCATTGTAATATCCGGCTAATTCCAAACCGGGTCACAAACCGGTCGGCAGCAAAACGCCCGCCCGCCATTGTAGCCATAAAAGCAATAGAGCCCATCGTTGTTAAAGCTTCTGGTACAGTCACTACTGTTTTAAAATAAACGCCACTCCAATCAAACATAGTTCCCTCAGTAATCAAACTCGCAAAGGCGATAAAGCCCAATTTGAGAATATTACTGTCTGGTTTGGCAAATAAAGGCTGTGATTCTGATACTCCGTCCTCCCGCAACAAATACCGCCACGAATAAATAACCAATATCCAGCAGAGTATCCCCACAAGAGTAAAATGTACCCAGAAAGACCATTTTAAAGCTATGGCTAAAGTGCCAATTGCCACACCAGTAAAACCTGCCAGACTCCATAATCCATGAAAAGAGGCCATAATTGATCGTTTATACAACTCCTCTATCCCCACCGCCTGTGTATTCATCGCGATCTCAAAAACATTGTTTAAGAACCCAAATAGAAACAGGACAATCACGAGCTGCCAGATATGAGCAGTCAATCCAATCATACAAAGCATGAATGGAAATAGCAGACCAGCTGCAATCAGAACTTTACGGCTCGTAAACCTGGTTACCATCCATCCGGATATAGGCAAACTGATCATCAAACCTATTGGTAAGGCGAACAATACACTTCCAAGTTCCGCGTCATTTAACGTATAGAAAAGATTTAATATCATGAATACGGCATGCCCAGCTGGAATAAGTCAGGCCAGCAATAAAAAAGAAGATACTGGTAGCAATACGATGTGATCGTTTTTTATCAATAGATAACATACAATGTTTGTTTTATGCCAGGTGCAAGTGCAATTCGTCGTAATCTGCAATCTTGACGATGTCTGCCAGATCTTCTAATTTCTTGTTTTCAATTCCAATAAATTGTATACCTAGTTGTTGTGTAGCCTGATAATCCCATTTACCATCTCCAACATAAATAATTTCGGATAAAGGCATATCAATCTGATGCAATTTATTCATCTTCAGTATGGTGTTCCCTATAATGTCACGTCTGGCCCTTGCATCCTGCGCAAACGATGCGGCTGCACATGCAGCAGTTGTTATACCAGCACAACTCAGTTTAAATAGGGCTGATTCTCTCCAGCCACCAGTGGCCAGACCGACACTGATTCCTTCCTGTCCGCATAAGGCATTCAATATTTTACCCGCTTTGGGTATTTCTTTCATGCAGTCGTTTCGCTCTCTATAAGCTTCTTTTAACAATGTACAGAAATTATAAATAAAACGTTCTCTTTCTTCTTCCGTATAGGTACGCTGTTCGCGCTCCATAAATAACTGATGAATAATACCAGAATCTGTTGTGTTTTCATAATGTCCATAATCTGTCTCAAAACCACTGAAGTTAAAAGTGTTTTCTAATGCTTTTGTAAAACAGTGATCATCTACTTCAGTTGTATCTGTCAATGTTCCGTCTATATCAAAAATGATGTATCTCATGGGTGTATTTTAATTGGGTCAGGTATTAATAAACAAAATTACTCTTAACATCTTCCTAGATTCTGATGACCGATTTAAGGCTCGAAATGTTATTACTTCGCTCACGTTTAATAACATCACAGCCCAGATCCCTAATTGCGGCTTCAAAATCATTCAGATTGTATTCGTTAGTGATGATTTTTTCCAGCCCTAAATCACCTTTATTAATCAGGGTCTACAGCATGTCTGAACGTATCCATTGAATCAATAGATCCGATAATAGAAATACTGCGGTCGGCAATTTCTCTTGGATTGATAGTCTGCTGATTATTACGCAGGC
This sequence comes from Pedobacter sp. NJ-S-72, assembly GCF_053890575.1. Taxonomy (NCBI): domain Bacteria; kingdom Pseudomonadati; phylum Bacteroidota; class Sphingobacteriia; order Sphingobacteriales; family Sphingobacteriaceae; genus Pedobacter; species Pedobacter sp. NJ-S-72. Next base: position 1,378,017 of record NZ_CM132681.1, read on the forward strand.
CCATCATACAGATCTTGCCTCCGTCGGCTATAGCTTGCATTGATTTTTCCAATAAGGTCCCGGTAGTATCAATGATCAGGTCGTACTGGTTTTTCTGTGGAATAAAAGCAGGCTCTACCTTCCATTTTTTTGACAGCACGTTATTTTCTTCAATGAGTTTAATCCGGTCACGGGAGGCTTCGTATACTACGCCTTCCTGTATACCATGCTGGGTTAGCGCTATATAAAACAATAAACCAATTGGCCCTCCGCCTAATATCGCAGTACGCATAAATGGAGTTACAGCTAGTTTTTTTACCGCAGTCAACACACAACTAAGCGGTTCAGACATTGCACCGTGCTCAAAAGGGATATGATCATGCAAAGGATAAATAAACTGTTTAGTGGTCTTAAGTATTTGGTAAAAGTGCCGTCTATCGATACACCTGCTTCTGTACTTGATTTCAACAAACAGTGATTACGAAGGCCTTTACGGCAATTTTCACAGTAACCACAATAATAAGTCGGATCAATAATTACACGCTGGCCTACAGTACAGTTTTCTACGCCATCGCCTTTGGCAACGATAATCCCTGCTGATTCATGGCCAATAATTACACGCGGGCTCGCCTGATATTCACCAGAAATAATGCTCAGGTCTGTTCCACAAATCCCTGTGGCTTTAATTTCGACAATGACTTCGTCGGCTGCTGTAATTGATGGCTCTGCTTTATCTTTGATCTGGATATCCCAGGCTCCGTTATATACAATTGCTTTCATTTTATAGTTGGCTGAATATTTTGTTTAAGCGAAAATAGATTTCTTCAATATCATCTTGTGTTGCGGTAAGCGCAGGGCGTACTTTCACGACGTTACCAAACCCATAGCGTGATCCTCTAAGTATCATTTTGTGCTCAGATAAGGCCACATCAACAATTTTATTAGCAAGATCAACATCAGGCACACCGTCTTTGTCAACGATTTCCAGGCCCCACATATAACCTATGCCGCGCACATCTCCAATAACATGGCCATAGTTTTCTTTGAGCTTATACAGGAAATCGCCCAGGATCTTTCCGGAAACACGTACGTTTTCCAGAAAACCATCTCTGGAAACGACCTCCATTGTTTTTTGCGAAGCGGTCAGTGAAAGTAAATTACCTCCCGAGGTATAAGAGTGCTCAAATTTCTCCAGTACAGCGTATTCTTTTTTATAGAGAATTGCAGCGGCAGGGATACCAATACCACCTAAACCTTTTGCAAGAGTAATAATATCAGGTTTAATATCGTAGTATTCACTAGCGAACATATGACCAGTTCTACCGATTCCTGTTTGCACTTCATCTGCTATCAATGTGATATCCAGTTCATCGCATATCTCTCTTACTTTTTTGAAATAGCCATCCGGAGGTATGATATTGCCACCATTACCCAGGATCGGCTCTATAATCATACAGGATACCCCACCAGAACTACCATATTGTGCATAATCATGTATTGCTTCTGCGCACAGATAACCACAATCCGGGCCTTTAGCCGAAAAAGGACAGCGGTAACAATACGGAGCTGGAATAACAGCATTGTTGGTTGAGATTGTATTAGAAAAAGATTTTCTCCTGAAGGAATTTCCTGAGATATTAGTGGTAAAAAGCGTCTGTCCGTGATGAGAAAGCGAAACACTCAAAACTTCACTTTTACCGTTAAATTTATTGGCAATTTTCACAGCTCCTTCATTTGCTGTAGATCCAATGATATCGCGCATCCATCCATCAGTAATATGTTCTGGTGCTTCATCAAGAATAGAGTCTAGTACTTCCTGGGCCAGCTCACCGGTAAAGGAAGAAGATACATGAATCAAGTCTTCTACCTGCTTTTTTAGTGCATCTACAAGTTCTGGATGACTATATCCCAGAGAAATATTGAAAGTTCCGGAAACAGCATCAATATACTCTTCGTTTTCGGGGGTGTAAAGGCGAATACCTTCACCTTTAATGAATTTAATGTTATCGGCCATCGTTTATATTTAGTTTTTATTTTGCAAGTTTTCAATCTTTGTTTCCTGTATATTTATTATATACATTTAATATTTTGACAACTTTAATCATTAAAAGAAAAATCAAATCATACATCCATCAATAGCATGAAAACAATCATATATATTTATCCTTTTGATTTAAATTGATTCAAAATATTTAAATAATAAGTGTATAAACTTTCATAATTATAATTTAAGATCATAATTTATTTGACGAAACATACCTATTTACGTGGTGAACAGAAATATTGCTAATACGATAAAACAGCCTTTAAAATGACAATTATGTGCCTTTTTGAATATAAAAAAGCAGTTTTCAAAGGAAAGAGTTGTGTATTTTTGACACTTTATATTTTTCAGAATAAAACTGCGAAGAAAATGGACTGTCCCCTCTTTCCTTTATTTGAAATTATTACTATTTTATTTATTTTTTTGAGGGTGAAATGTATTCCATAGCATGTTTCGCAAAGAATAACCGCTATTGATTTTTCTTTTATAGAAACACAAGTAACATCTATACTCAAGACACACTACCCTTTGTTTTTTTTTCTGCCAATACGTTTTTAAATTAGTTTATCTTATATTTAGTACCGTAGTAATTGAGGCATAAATGACAGAAAATAAGGGTTTAAGGAAAACACTAACTCCGTTTATGCTTTGGGGACTCGGAGTGGGTTATGTAATTTCAGGCATGTATTTCGGCTGGAATCTTGGTCTTGAAAAAGGTGGTACAGGCGGTATGGCTATAGCTACTATCGCTATTGCAATAATGTATGTCACTTTTACTTTTAGCTATACGGAACTGGCCTGTGCAATTCCTAAAGCAGGCGGCGTATTTGACTATGCCAATAGAGCAATGGGTAAAAACATTGGCTTTATAGCTGGTATAGCCCAGATTGTAGAGTTTATACTGGCACCACCTGCAATTGCTTTTGCCATTGGGGCTTATTTTAACGCATTTTTTCCGCAAGTCCCTATATTGACAAGCGCAATAGTAATCTACTTTGTATTTACAGGACTAAACATCTACGGTATTAAAGCAGCAGCTTCGTTTGAAGTCATCGTCACTGTATTAGCGGTTGGTGAGTTATTACTGTTTTCAGGCCTGGCTTTACCCAAATTAGAGGTAGCAAACCTGACACATAATTCCTTCCCTAATGGCTGGAACGGTGTATTTGCAGCTATTCCTTTTGCCATCTGGTTTTTCCTGGGAATTGAGGGCCTAGCAAACGTAGCCGAAGAAACCAAGAACCCACAACGGGATATTAGTAAAGGATTTGGATGGGCTATATTTACACTGGTCGTCTTATGTGTATTGATATTTATCGCGGCCACAGGTATTGCTGGCTGGGAAGCAATTGTATATAAAAACGGCATAGTGGTGAAACATCAGATTCTCCCCTTCCTTTAGCCCTGGCAAAAATAACCGGCAGCAATCACCTGATGTATCACTTATTGATTACGGTGGGTTTATTTGGTCTTGTAGCCTCTTTTCATGGATTAATCCTTGCTGCCGGACGCTCAACTTATGAAATGGGCCGGGCCCGGAATATCCCTTCTATTCTGGGAAAGATATCTCCGCGTTTTCAAACTCCGGCAAATGCTTTATTCGGGAATATGATTATCGGAATTTTCGCCCTGTTATCTGGCAAAACCTCAGAGATCATAGTAATTTCTGTTTTTGGAGCCTTAACGCTATATATTATTTCTATGGCGTCTATCCTTCTTTTAAGAAAACAGGAACCTGAACTGCACCGCCCTTTTCGTGTACCCTTTTATCCCTTATTTCCGATAATCTCCCTGCTGATAGCTACCATATCGATCATAGCGATGTTAATCTTTAATTTAAAATTAGGGCTGATCTATTTTTCCATATTGGCCGTAACTTTTTTGTTGTACCGAACTTTTAAACCATCTGCCCAATGACAGTTCAAGAAATATTAGCGTATGTAAAACAACATCCTTCGGGAAAAGTAAAAGTAGCCGTTGCCGACATAGACGGTGTTTTAAGGGGTAAATACATAGCTGCTGAAAAATTTACTTCCATAGTTGAAGGCCGGCTGGGCTTCTGTGATGTCACATTTGGATGGGATATGGGTGATGTGGCTTATGATAACGTGAAATTTACCGGATGGCACACTGGCTATCCTGATGCTTTGGTTAAACTCGACTTCAGTACCTTCCGTAAAATTCCATGGGAAAATGATGTACCATTTTTTCTTGGTGATTTTGTCAATGAAAACGAGGTACCAGCTTATACTTGTCCGCGGCAATTGCTTCGTAAAGTTTTAGCTGAAACAGAACAGAGCGGGTTTTTACCTTATTTTTCACAGGAATTTGAATGGTTCAACTTTGCAGAAACACCTCAGAGTGCACATGAAAAAGGCTTTCATCAGCTTACACCTTTAACCCCGGGAATGTTTGGCTATTCGATTCTGCGCAGTTCTCTGAGAAATGATTACATGAGTGAACTGTTTGATTTACTGTGCAGGTTTGATATACCTATCGAAGGTTTACATACGGAAACAGGCCCTGGCGTTTATGAAGCTGCAATTAAATATGCCCCGGTTTTGCAAGCGGCAGACCAGGCAGTCTTATTTAAAACAGCGGTCAAGGAAATCGCTTATAAACATGGGATCATGGCAACTTTTATGGCCAAATTCAGTGAGAACCTACCGGGATGCAGCGGACATGTGCATCAGAGTTTGTGGGATAAAGAAGCCGGGAAGAACCTGTTTTATGAGGAAAATGATCCCGATCAGATGAGTGACCTGATGAAAAGCTATATAGCCGGACAGCTTTATTGTCTGCCGCATATTTTACCAATGATCGCACCTACCGTTAACAGTTATAAAAGACTTGTGGAGGGCGCATGGGCTCCGACTACATTAACCTGGGGAATTGACAACAGAACGGTTGCGCTAAGAGCTTTACCAGGAAGTAAAAAAGCGACAAGGTTAGAAACAAGGGTTGTTGGATCGGATACAAACCCTTACCTCGCTTTATCTGCCTGTCTTGCTGCTGGCTTATATGGAATAAAACACCAGATGAAACTTACACAGCCAGCAACCAAAGGCAATGGTTATCAGGATATCTCTAACGGGGTATTACCTCATAACTTACACGAAGCCACTCAGCTGATGAGAAAATCGGCCATTGCTAAAGAATTATTCGGAGAACAGTTTGTAGAGCATTTTACCTTAACAAGAGAATGGGAATGGAAACAATACGCTAAAGCAGTAACGGACTGGGAACTTAAAAGATATTTTGAAATTATTTAAACGATTATAGCTATGACATTTGATAAAGTTTATCAGTATAACTTTCCTACAATCATTCGGTTTGGTGCAGGTGCGATCAAAGAATTACCTGCTTACCTTCAAAAAAACAGTTTAAAAAAACGCCCTATGATCGTGACTGATCCGACCATAGCTAGCTTGCCATTTTTCAAGTCAATTGTGGCCGATTTAAAAACACACAACATATCTCTGTAGAGGTATTCAGTGATATTCATAAGAACCCGGTAAAAAGTGATGTCTATAAGGGAACCGAATTATGGGACAATACATCAAGGGATAGTATCATTGGAATTGGTGGCGGAGCGGCTTTAGATGTAGCACGTGCTATCGTTCTGCGTGTAAATCACAGGGAAGATTTATTTAAATATGATGATTTAATTGGTGGAGATGTCTATGTAACAAATGACGTCCCTCATTTTATTGCTGTTCCGACTACCGCAGGAACAGGCAGTGAGGTTGGCCGGAGTGCTATTATTGCTGATGATGAAACACATCAGAAGAAAATCCTGTTCTCTCCCAAACTAATGGCGAAAGTTGTGTTTGCTGATCCGGTACTCACAATGGATTTACCTCCTTTTATTACTGCTGCTACCGGAATGGATGCACTGACGCATAACCTGGAAGCATTTTTAGCTAAAAATCCACATCCTTTATGTGACGGAATAGCTCTTGAAGGTATTTACCTGATTAAAGACGCCATTGAAAGAGCTACTAATCACCCTGATCTGGAAAGCAGAAGTAAAATGCTGATGGCCTCTATGATGGGTGCTATTGCTTTCCAAAAGGGCTTAGGTGTGGTACATTCCCTGGCTCATCCGCTTTCTTCTTTGCTTGATACCCATCACGGGTTAGCCAACGCGGTTAATCTGCCTTACGGTATGGAGTTTAATATTGCTGGTTTTGAAGACCGGTTCAGGCGTATTGCCCGGACTTTGGAATTGAAGAACGAAACAGGCGAAGCGGTAGTCAGGTATTTATCTGATTTGAACTCAAAAGTGAATATCCCACATTCGTTAAGTGAGATTGGTGTGAAACCAGAACACATTGAGACGCTTTCTGATTTGGCTCTGGCTGATTTTGCACATCCCAATAATCCAAAACCGGTAACCAGAGAGGATTTTAAACAGCTGTATTTAAAAGCATTTTAAGCTAATGAAGAAAAAGATCGGAATAAGTTATACAGAGACTAACTTCCAGAACTACTGGAACTGGTTTACGGCAGCTGACCTGGGTGATGATATGGAGCTTATCGAATTATCCTTCGAAAAAAACAATGTGGAAGACATCCAGAGTTGTGATGGTTTTCTTCTGACCGGAGGAATTGATGTAGCACCTTCTTATTATGAAGGGCCTGAAAACTACCCACACAAACCAGATGCATTTTTACCTGAAAGAGATGAATTTGAAAAGCTGATTTATGAATATTCACAAGCGAACAAAATACCAGTTTTAGGAATTTGCAGAGGTATGCAATACATCAATATACTAGAAGGCGGAAAAGTTCTGGAAGACATTGGAGAAGCAAATCAAATACATAAAAAAGAGGCTCAGGATAAGGTTCATCAGGTCAATATAGGTCATCATAACTCTATGTTATACGCTATAATCGGAGCTAAAAAAGGAACAGTCAATAGTGCACATCATCAAGGAGTTACAGAAAACAACTTAAGCATTAATTTAATATCTAATTCTTACTCTGATACCGCCGACCAACTCATTGAAGGTCTGGAATTTAAAGACAAAACAGATAAATCTTTTATGCTCGCAGTGCAATGGCACCCTGAAAGAATGAAAGAAAAGGAAGTAAATCCACTGTCTCAAAAAATAAAGAAGAGGTTTATTGAGGAAGTGAAAAAACATGAAAAATGAATATAGTAAATCCAGCTACAGAAGAAATAATTGCAATATTACAGGAAGACAACAAGGCTTCACTGGATCAAAAAATGGAGATCCTTAAAAACGCGCAAAAAGACTGGGCTAGACAAGATCTTGCAGCGCGCATAGGGGTTATCCAAAAATTCTATAATTTGCTGGAAACTGAAAAAGAGACTCTTGCCAGGGTACTTACTTCTGAGGTTGGAAAACTTTTACAGCAATCCCGTAACGAGATCAATGGCGCCAGGATAAGAATTCAATGGATGTGCAACAATTCAGAAAAATATCTTTCTGATGAACAAATAGTTAACACAGAAGAACTAAAGGAATTAATTTCATATGACCCACTTGGGATTATCTGTAATATTTCTGCATGGAACTACCCCTATCTGGTTGGTGTGAATGTTTTTATACCCGCATTACTCGCTGGCAATGCGGTAATGTATAAGCCTTCTGAATACGCTTCACTTACTGGATTAGAGATTGAAAGACTGCTTAAACAGGCCGGCGTACCTGACGGGGTTTTTCAAATTGCTTTAGGCGCAAGAGAAACTGGCGAGTTGTTAATGGACCTGAATTTTGACGGATACTTTTTCACAGGCTCCTATCGTACAGGTCAGCACATCTATCAAAGAGTTGCTGCAAAAATGGTTCCGTGTCAGCTTGAGTTAGGCGGAAAAGATCCTTTATATGTCGCTGATGATGTTAAAGACATCACTACTGTTGCTGCCGGAACTGCCGACGGGGCTTTCTATAACAATGGACAGAGCTGCTGTGCGGTAGAACGTATCTATGTTCATGAAAATGTTTATGACGACTACGTTTCTTATTTCACTAAAGAGGTGAAATCATGGAAGATAGGAATTCCAACTGAAGAAGGAGTTTATATTGGTGCCTTAACAAGAAAGGAACAACTCAATGTCCTGGAAGAACAAGTTAAGGATGCTTTAAGTAATGGCGCTGTGTTATTGAATGGCGGAAAACGCATAGCTGGTAAAGGGTATAATTTTGAACCTACTGTTCTGGTGAATGTGTCTAATGGAATGAAAGTTATGCAGGAAGAGAGTTTTGGGCCCATTATAGGCATTATGAAGGTGAAAGATGACGCAGAGGCCATCAGACTGATGCAAGAGACCGAGTATGGCTTAACAGCAGCCGTTTATACAGACAACTTTGATCGCGCAAAGTTAATTCTTTCACAGATTGACTCAGGTACTGGATACTGGATATTGGAATTGTTGTGACCGGGTAAGCGCCGGAGTTCCCTGGAGCGGAAGAAAACATTCTGGAATTGGAGCAACCTTGTCTCATCAGGGCTTGCGTGCCTTTACCAAACCGAAAGCCTGGCACTTAAAGACTAGTTAATAATTACTTTATATCAAAAATGCTGTATCTTATGATACAGCATTTTATGAGTATTAAAAATACCTGTATTATGGATTCATAATCTTAATCAGGTCTTTAGTTACTTTGAAATCAGGTTTCACAATATTGTTATCATGTAATGAGGTCAATGGCGCATCTCTGTCAATTGCATAAGAAAGCACCCCACCTTTTTTACCGGTAGTTGGCTCCCATTTAGCATAGTCATAAGCACGGCCTTTGCCATTACGAGGGTAAGTCACATCATCCCAGTAGTTGCTCGGATAACCATTTTCCTCGTAAAAAGAGAAGCCGATTACAAATTGTTTTGATTGAATATATGGAGAAAATGAATCCATGTACTTTGCATCCCGCTTGTTCCACGACCATAAGCTTGCAGGAATAAATAATCAATATAAGTATTCACTTGTCTGAAAAGATTATTTGTACCGCTCTGATTGGTATCAAAAATCAATAATTTACCAGTACCGGATTTAGGACCGAAGTATTTGCTCAACGCTTTAACCATCCCAGCCTGGGTGGTTAATTTAGCACCTGTCGGGTTATATTCAACATCAAAGTCAATACCATCATATCCCATTGCAGCATATTGATTGGATGTCGCTAACGCCCATGCCTCGTAACCAGCAGTATTATCTGTGTAATGATTCGTATAAGACGTATCTGCTACATTTGGGAAACCTTGTGTATTAACGATCTTAGTCCCCTTTAAATGCAAAGCAGGGATATAAGTGTTTTTCAAAGTAGTCCAGTAAGAAGAACCGGCAGATGTAAAATTAGAGAAATTGCAGATAATGTCTATGCTGTCAGGTACCTCAGTCATGATAGGATCATTAGCATTTCCCGAAACTGTCCTGTCACGCCAGGTTCTGTAATAACCAACTGCTATCTCATGTGCTGTAGCTTTATAAGCGACCAAACTAGCGTTTGTAGCATTCGTTTCGGTTTTGCCGGATGCACTGTCAGCAGTATTACCACGTGAAACTTCCTTTTTACAGGATACCTGGAGCATTAAACAAAGCCCCGCACCTGCAAGTACTGCAAATGACTTTAAATTGAATTGTTCTTTCATGTTCTTAATAGATTTATATTAGGTTTTAATAGACTAATATTAATTAAATATTTTTAAATAAACAGTATTTAAAGGTTATTAAAACGTTAAAGCAAAATTAAATCCACAAGAGCACCGAACACAGTCTAACCCTCTGTTTAATATTGAAACAGAAGCATTATAAAATATCCGGAATGTTTCTTTTACATAAAAGGTGATTATTAACTCTGAAATATATAGCGTATATTCCCCCTATGAAGAATCTTACCTTATTTCTTAGTTAATTTTTTGCTGCCGCTTGTTATGATGGCTGATAATGGACAACGTGTTAAGCCACGGATCCTGGTATTTTCTAAAACACAGGGTTTCAGACACAGTGCTATTCCCAATGGAAGAGCTGCTATAATAAAATTGGGAAAAGAAAATGGCTTTGATACGGACACGACAGAAAACGCAGCTGTTTTCAATGACGATTCACTGAAAAAATATGCAGCAGTAGTTTTTTTACAGACTACTGGCAATATACTTGATGACAAACAGAAAGCCAGTTTCGAGAAATACATCAGATCTGGTGGTGGTTTTGCAGGTGTACATGCGGCTTCTGATACAGAGTATTCATGGGCGTGGTACGGGAAACTGGTAGGTGCTTATTTTGTAAGTCATCCTGCTCAGCAAATGGCTACTTTAAATGTAATAGACCGGTCACATCGTTCAACGAAACATCTGCCTGCCATATGGGAGCGTAAAGATGAATGGTATAATTTCAAAGACATCAGTAGTGATCTTAAGGTGTTGTTGATTACAATCGATGAAAAATCATATAAAGGAGGCATCAATGGAGACGTGCACCCGATGGCCTGGTACCATGAATATGATGGTGGCCGTGCCTGGTATACTGAATTAGGCCATACTGAAGAATCCTATACCGACAAAAACTATCTGAATCATTTATTAGGCGGTATTCAATATGCAATTAGTGGCAATTAAAGAAATTAAACTAATTTTACAGTTCAATTTATCATATGGCCTCTCAGAAGAAATCCGCAATCGGATTTATTTTCATCACACTACTCATTGACTTTACCGGATTCGGAATTATCATTCCTGTTTTACCAAAATTAATAGAAGAACTTACTGGCGGAGGCTTGAGTCTTGCTGCTGTTTACGGCGGCTGGCTGACTATCTCCTATTCTGTAATGCAATTCATCAGTGCCCCTATTTTAGGCGGCTTAAGTGATCGTTTTGGTCGCAGACCTGTACTTTTAGCCTCATTTTTTTGCCTCATTATTTGGTTTAGGTAATCGATTATATATTTCTGGCTTTCGCACCCACCATTTCCTGGTTGTTTGTGGGAAGGATATTTGCGGGAATTACGGGGGCAAGTTTTACAACCGCTATGGCCTATATAGCCGATGTAAGCACACCTGAAAAAAGAGCACAGAACTTTGGTTTGATTGGCGCTGCATTTGGTATAGGTTTTATTGTAGGACCCGTGATCGGTGGTGTTTTTAGTCAGTTTGGCCTTAGAGTTCCTTTCATCATATCAGCAGTACTCGCATTGATTAACTGGCTTTATGGTTACTTTATCTTGCCAGAATCACTTTCAAAAGAGAACAGACGTCGTTTCGACTGGAAAAGAGCAAATCCGGTTGGATCTCTGCTGCATATCAAAAAATACCCAAAACTAATTGGTCTTTTAGCTGCTTTATTCCTTCTGTATATTGCAGCTCATGCAGTGCAGTCCACATGGAATTACTATACAATGGAAAAGTTTCAATGGAATGAAGCCTGGGTGGGTTTTCTCTGGGTTTTGTAGGTATTGTAGTTGGAATAGTACAAGGAGGATTGATCAGGATAATCATTCCTAAAATCGGACAGGAAAAAGCTGTTTTTTATGGATTGATTTTATACTTCATCGGATTCGTACTGTTTGCCTTTGCTACAAAAGGCTGGATGATGTTTGCATTTATGCTTCCTTACGGTCTGGCGGGTATATTTGGCCCTGCCATGCAAGGTATCATTTCCAATAATGTAGAAGCAAATGCACAAGGTGAGATACAGGGAGTTACAGCTGGACTGATGAGTGCCGCTGCGATCATTGGCCCGTTAATGATGACCAATCTTTTTGCCTATTTCACCAGTCCAAAACATGCTGTTTATTTTCCAGGAGCACCATTTATTCTCGCAGCTTTTCTAACTCTTATCGGGCTGTTTATTTGTTCTGCAGCACTAAAAAAACATCATTCCTGATCCTGATTCGAAATTTCAGTTGTTTCGGTCAGATTATTGCTAAATTAAAATATTAACCTCTGTAAATGTTTAATCGTCCCATCAGAAGCATCCATGATTTTTTTACTGAGCACCTATTTTGCAGATGGGCTGCGTATTACTTTTGGTGTACTGCTCCCCTCCTTAATTCTAGCTCAGTTTGGTCTGCTGAAGTACGGAATGACTTTATCATTAGGTGCGTTATGTGTAAGTGTTGTTGATACTCCGGGGCCAATTGTCCACCGCAGAAATGCAATGCTTGTAACTACCATATTAATTACGGTGTTGTCTGTGATTGTAGGCCTGACGAACAAGAACCAATATTTTATAGCAATACTGCTGGTTGTTTGCAGTTTTCTGTTCTCTATGTTTTTTCTGTATGGTACAAGAGCTGCTTTAGTTGGTACAGCAACCTTACTCATTATGGTACTTAGTATCGATGATGTACGACCATGGAAAGATGTTTTAATCTATTCAGCACTGGTTTTCTCAGGCAGTTTATGGTATGCGATCCTGAGTTATTTCTTTTATCGCCTCAGACCTTACCGGCTGGTTCAGCAAACACTTAGTGATTCTATCCACGAAGTGAGTGAATTTTTAAGATCAAAGGCTAAGTTTTATCACGAAAGCACTAATTACGATGATAATTATGCAGAACTTCTCCAGCTTCAGGTAGCTGTTCATGAAAAACAGGATGCAGTAAGAGAAGTTCTTTTTAAAACACGTGAAATCGTCAGGGAATCTACTCCTGAAGGCCGGTTTTTATTATTGGTTTTTGTCGACATGGTTGACCTGTATGAACAGGTGATGTCGACATATTATAACTACAAACAACTCCATGACCAATTTGATAAAGCTGGTATTTTATCACGTTACGAGCAAATTATCAAAAGAATTGCATGGGAACTGGATGAAATCGCATTTGCACTCAAAACTGGCGGGACTCCCCGCCCACCCGCAATACTTACAGATGATGTTAAGCGGCTGAAGGAAGAGATCACTGTACTTGAAAAAGACAATACCGATGGTAAAATATAATACTCTTGGGTTAATTGCACTCAAAAATATAGAAGTCAATATTGAAAATATAGCAGCTAGGGTTAAAACTATTAACGGGTATTTCAATAAAAAGGAGAAAAAGAATTTAAAGAATACTGGCGCAGTAGATACAGAGCGTTTTATTACAAGACAGAAATTTGATACAAAACTATTTATTGATAACCTGACTTTTAGTTCTTCTACTTTCAGGCATGCCATGCGTGTATCTATTGCGATGCTAATTGGATATCTGGTAGCTAAGATGCTGGATTCATCACATAGTTACTGGATTCTGCTTACCGTACTGGTGATTTCCAAGCCAGCTTTCAGCCTGACTAAACAGCGCAATTATGAACGTTTGATAGGAACTGTTGTTGGTGCACTGATCGGAATGGGCATCCTTGTTTATATCCATGATAAGCATACACTATTTTTCATTCTGTTGTTCTGTATGATTGGGACATACAGCTTTCAAAGAAAAAATTATATAGTGAGTGTGTGTTGTTTATGACGCCATATATCCTGGTTTTATTTGATTTCCTTGGGATGGGTAGTTTATCTGTGGCCAGAGAAAGGATATTTGACACATTAATAGGCTCTGCAATTGCATTATTAGGCAGTTACACCCTGTTTCCGAACTGGGAAAACAAAAACCTGAAGGAAGCAATGATCAGTACATTAAAAGCCAATATGGCTTATTTTGATCAGGTCACGCTGTTGTATACAACCACAGAACACAATCTGACCAATTACAGGCTGGCCAGGAAAGAGATCTATGTAACCTCGGCCAATTTATCATCTATCTTTCAAAAGATGTTCTCAGAGCCTAAAAGCAAGCAGCGGCTGATGACTGAAATGCATCAGTTTACAGCACTTAATCATTTGCTGTCTTCTTATACCGCTACGCTTTCCCTTTATTTTAAAGAGCATTCTTTTTCATTGAGTAATCCGGATGAATTAAAACCGATCGTCAACAACACACTTTATCTATTAAACCTTTCCGCTGAATATCTGGTTAAAAATGACGGGGAATTGAGTAACGTACCACTGATCAAGAGTATACAGGATGATAATAAAGTAATCAACCCGGATGAAATGATGATTATTGAGCAATATGATATGATTCAGAAGGTAGCATATGATATCTTTAAATTATCTGAAAGGATTAAAATATAAAACTTAAGGCTTTAACATTTGTTGTAATGCTATAAACAATTAAACATGGAAAAGTTATATACAGCTGCAGTACTAGCTAAAGGAGGCCGTGACGGCCATATAAAATCAAGTGATGGGACTATTGAATTTGAAGTCAGAACACCTAAAGAAATGGGTGGACAAGGAGGAGCAACAAATCCTGAACAATTATTTGCTGCTGCCTGGGGCCCATGTTATCTTGGAGCATTAAATGCTGTAGCTAAAAATGAAGGAATAGAGGTTTCAGAAGCCACAGTAAATGTGCAGGTTTCTTTTAACCAGGATGGTAATGCTTACGTATTGTCAGCAGAACTGGATGTTCATATACCGGGGCTTAGCCACGAGGAAACTCAGAAACTAGCTGATAAAGCACATAAAGCCTGTCCTTATTCAAAAGCAACAAGAGGTAATATAGAAACAAGAGTTACCGCAGTATAAGGAAAATATTTTTAAAGAAATGCCGGTTTTCTGCAAGGTAATTTGCAAAGAAACCGACATTCTCTTTTTATGATAGTAATCTGCTGTTTTTATTAAATTTACCAGAAATAATACAATCATGAAGTCACTACGTTTTTTCGCTCTTTTCATCATGTCCATTTGTTTCATTACAAGTGTTCACGGACAAACTGGTCAAACTTTCAGGGACTATCTGAACCTGAGTGGGCCACTCGTGTTTGACCATGCCTCTTATCATTTATCCTGGACTTCTCACCCGGCTGACAATTTCTATAAGCAAGAATATATCGCAAAAGGAGATCATGTTGAAAAATTTAAGACAATGATTTTAGTTGATGTTATTACCGAGAAACAAGAATGGAAGACATTGTTGGTAAAAAGGTTTTAGAATTAAAGAAATTAAAAGAAAATAATCCGATTGTAAATTACCAGCTGTTGGATAAAGATGGCGAAACAATGCTTGATTTTTTACTCACTGCAAATTCACCTGACGGCAAAACAATAACAATTATCGAACGGAATGTTTATCGCTATAAGAAGATAAAAGATAAATCAGGCCACAAGGGAGTACTTCTGTTTGGTGTAAGCACCAGAGCTTATGATCAGGATGTGAGTAATTTTCTTACAGATTTAAAGACAAAAAAAATAGATCTGATGAATAAAGTTGGGATGTACAGCATTCCGGAAATAACATTGCCTGTTCAAGGTGAAAAATAAAGAAAAACTTTACGCTATCGAAATCCTATTATAATTAATATCATAACATAATGGCAAAAACATTTTGGATTAGTGAACCGGATACATTAACTATTTACCCTGCAAGAATCGCCCGCAGATTAAGTATAATTTATTTTGTAGTATTTACAGCACTCATCGCCTTTCTTTATGCAAGTAAAACACTAGGCAATGTCAATACGGTCTTGATTTATGAAGGCCTCATTATAGTGATGAGTTTAATAGTCTTTTTTATTGGCGAGCGCAAAGTGATTTTCGATGCTGATCAGCGTCATCTTTCCTCTAAAATATTCGGAATAACAACTGGTACCACTCCTTTTGATCAGATTGCTGCTATTACGCCTTATGACACTATGGGAGCTATAAGTTACCGTGCATTCACAAAATCATACAGACATGGGAAAGGAATTGTTTTGTCTTGTGGTTACTCCAAACAGAGCAACCCAAATCTAATTGCCTACGAACAGGAAGTTTTACCAAGAATCAACGAATTGGTATTCTCCAACCGTCCGCTTCATGTTAAACAGGTAATCTATGACTTTAAATTTTTTAAAGAAGAAAATGGTATTTATAAGATCACACATAATAAATTAGCTGGCCTGATATTCGGTGTTCTACTAATTGCGCTAACCATATTTATACTATTCCATCCCGGCTTTATGGACGACAGAGCCAGCTACAAAAGAATAATGGTTACTTATTTTCCTGCTATTATAGGCTTAGTGCTTGTCAATGCTTTTTTCTCTTCTGTTAGCTTTGATAAAAACAATCGCCAGATTATTGATACCACCCTTGCAGGACTGATCAAAAAAGTTTACTCTTTTGAAGATTTCATCCAGTTTCAGATTGTTCGTAAATCTACTAACTTCATTTATACGGATACAGAAGTAAAAGCCTTAATAGATCTGCCCGGTCAAAGCAAAACAAAGTATCTGTTGTTGATCAATTTCAGAAGAACCAAACAAATAGAACGTTTCATAGATGAAGCGAACACCATTCTTGGTCTTTATGAACTAACTCCTTCACAAATAAATATGGACGAGGATTAGTAGCTTTTAAAGCAGAAGTTTGCTTGCCATTCCGAGTAATAGCAGAAACCCCAAATACATCTGTAAATGTCGTAATGATGATTGATGAGGCAATTGCAGGATCTATGCCTACCCTTTTCAAGATCAATGGTATACCCGCACCTGTTACACCTGCAATAACCAGGTTACCCGTCATCGCCAGAAAAATAACAAGCCCCAATAATGGATTTGCGTCAAATACAAGTGCAAAAACGAAAACAATTAAACCGGTTACTGCACCATTGATCAAACCTACTGTAAATTCTTTTAATACAGTACGATAGGCCTGATTGTCGGTCAGATCATAAAGAGAAATCCTCCTTACGGTCACAGCTAATGCCTGGGTGGCAGCATTTCCCCCCATCCCGGCGATAATCGTCATGTAAGCAGAAAGCACCGCTATTTTAGCAATGGTTGGTTCAAAATGTCTGACAACTGCCGAAGCAAGAAAAGCTGTCCCTAAGTTGATAATTAACCACGGTAATCTTGATTTCACAGCTTCGACCCAGTTACCGCTTAGTTCCTCGTCTTCCGAAACCCCTGATATTTTCAGAATATCCTCTGTATTCTCATCTTCCAAGACATCAATAACATCATCAAAAGTTACTCTTCCAAGTAATTTCATTTGATTATCCAGTACCGGAATACTTGTAATATTATATTGAGAAATTAATCTCGCTACTTCTTCCTGATCGGTATCCGGACTTACCCAGGCTACATCAGATTTAACTAATGAAGTAATCTCTACGTTTCCTTTGGCTTTGATAATATCTTTTAAGGATACAATTCCATGAAATACATTGTGCTCATCTACAACAAAGATCGTGTAGAACTCTTCAATTTCTTCACTTTGTCTGATGATCTCGTCAATAGCATCCTTCTTTTTCAAATGAAGCTGAATACGGATAAATTCCGTGTTCATCAGCCCACCGGCAGTGTCTTCATCATAGCGCATCAGGTTCCTGATATGAGAAGCATCGTCTTCACTCAGATCTTCCAGAATCTCTTTTTGCTCATGTTCTTCGAGCTGAGAGATAATATCTGTCATCATCATAGTCGAGTTCCTCTACAATCTCTGTACGTTTATCAGGATGGAGCTGGAATAGTAATTCTTCAGGGTGTGCTTCCTCGTGCATCTCTGCAAAAATCTCGGACGCAGTTTCCACGGGAAGCAGATTGATTATACGCTGCCTGTCCTCTTTAGTCAGGCTTTCAAATAAGATGGCTATTTCGGACGCATGATATTCATCCAAAATTACAGCTAATTGATTATCGCTGCCATTAAGGGCGGATTTTATTCTGGTAACATCTGATTTGTCTAGTTCATAAGATTGCATGCCACGCTAAGGTAATTATATTTTTCTCTTTAAACCCTCTGGTTCTTACTTAAACCAACCTTTTCGCCAAAAATAGATCACCTGGAGGATGGCAATAACAACCATAATGATCATTGTATACAAATATCCATGCGAAGCATAGAGTTCGGGCATGTTATAAGGCATAAATTTATGCGTCACCGGGTCTTCTTTCGCAAAATTCATCCCATATAGACTCCTGCAATAAAGGTAAGCGGGATAAATATGGAAGATATAATCGTTAAAACCTTCATGATTTCGTTCATGCGATTGCTGATTATTGACAGATACATATCAATATTACTTGCCGAGATCTCTTTCAGGGACTCTACAATATCAATGATTTGTATACAATGATCATAAGCATCGCGGATATAAAGTTTAGTCTGATCAGTAATCAAATGACTATCACTGCGTAACATATCATTTAATTTATCCCTTTCAGGCCATGCGACCCTGCGGATATTAATCAGATTTCTTTTAATCAACTGTACGTCAAACATGAAACTCTTATCTGGCTTATCAAACAAGCGGTCTTCTATCAGATCAAGCTCTTCACTCCAGAAACCCAGGATCTCGAAGTACTTATCTACAATAATATCCATGAGCGCATACATAATATAACTGCTGCCGGCAATCCTGATATTTCCTTTTCCAGCTTTCAGCCTCTGAATTACAGGACCGACCGAAACACAGAATAGTTTTCCTGTAAGGTGATTAAACCGTTATCTGTCAGGATAAAAGAAAGCTGTTCGTTTTCCAGATTCTTGTCATCATCCAGTAAAAGCATTCTGCTGACTGCGAAAACATAATCATCATACTCTTCAAGTTTTGGTCTTTGGTATGACCTGGTGATATCTTCCAGGATTAACCGGTTTACATGAAGTTCTCTATTTAGGGTCTCAAACAACTCCGGAGAACTAAACCCTTTTATTTCTATCCAAAATGTGAAGTTTTTATCCGCCAGTAACTGAGAGATCTGATTAATATCAGGCAGTTCTCTTGTTTCATAAGTCGTTTCATTAATCTTATGAAGTGTAATTACTGGCTTTAAAGAATTTTCATCTATATATACAACACCCGGACTGGAACCAGCCAGAGGTATTTTTAAGCGTTTTTTTTTCTTACGGGCTTTGTTCTTTTTATCCATACCTTTCTTATCCATGCACTAGAGATAGTTTTTGGTCTGAGGACCTTGGTTGAACAACAAATCAACGATGCTCATGTTTGGCATAAATCCCATTCTATCTTCAAATACTTGAAAATATGATTTTGCCGGAATGATCAATTCAGGCGCTTTGAAATGATTTTTTGTTCTGTAATCATTTTCGGGCGCTATTTCTTTAACATATTCTGTAGTGAAATTAAATTCAGCTGGCTTTTTTAACTGCTTGAAAATCCACTGCAGCATCTCCAGGTTGTAATCAAAAAGGAATTCGAACTTTTTGTTGTAAAAAACTGCCAGCTCATCTTCATAGTATTCAAAATAGGCAGAATTACGATAGCAGCTTTCTAAACTTAACCAGTGCAAGCGCTGCCACTTAAAATCATAACTTATTTTAACATCTTTGATCTTTGTATGGTATTTTGAGCCTTTAATTACAGGCAGAAACAAGTCTAAAGCTCCATTAGGCGAGTATATTTTTGTTCTGTTACGATAAGTCTGCTTTGGAAAATGTTCTTCCTTTTCCAGTAGAAATTCGTAATCATGAGCGTTTAAGGCAGAGAAATAACTTACAGGAGGAAGATAAAAAAGAGGAAATATAGCTAAATTGTGCATTGGTTAATTTATGTTTGCATTTTCAATCAGGCAAAATAATGATAAAAAAGGCTTTTTTCCTATTTGATCTCCATTTTTTTATGAACGTAAACGAGAAATTAAGCTAATGTCAGAGCCGAGTGTAGCTGTTGTGATCCTGAATTGGAACGGAAAACAATTATTGACTGATTTTTTACCAGGTGTAATTAAAACCAAATACAGCAATCTTCAATTAATTGTGGGTGATAATGCATCCACAGATGGATCTGTTGAATACGTAAAAAACAACTTCCCTGAAGTTAAGATAATTGAGAACGATCATAACTATGGTTTTGCAGAAGGCTATAACCGTATTCTTAATCAGGTAAGTGCTGATTATTATGTCCTGTTAAATTCTGATGTGGAAGTTCCTGAAAACTGGATTGAACCTGTTTTAGGGCTATGGAAGCCGATGCTCAAATCGCTGCCGCACAGCCTAAAATAAAATGGCAAAAAGATAAATCCCTGTTTGAATATGCCGGTGCTGCGGGAGGCTTTCTGGATATTAATGCCTTTCCATTTTGCAGGGGAAGGATTTTTGACCAGATTGAAGCCGATTCAGGACAATATAACGAAGCTAAAGAGATCTTTTGGGCGAGTGGGGCTGCTTTCTTTATCAAAAGAAAACGATGGGAAGAAACCGGAGGATTAGATCCTGATCTTTTCGCCCACATGGAAGAAATTGATCTTTGCTGGCGATTAAAGAATCTTGGATACAAAATCATCTATTGCCCTGACGCCGAGGTTTATCACGTTGGCGGTGGTACTTTAGATGCAAGCAATCCTTATAAGGTGTTTTTGAATTTCAGAAATAACCTGATGGTTATGCAAAAAAACCTCCCTGCTGCTGAAGCAGTACTCAGTATATTTATCAGGATGAGCATTGACTTCGTTGCATGGCTTCAGTTCCTGTTTAAAGGAGAAACCAAATTTGCATTCGCAATCAACAAGGCACATTACCAGTTTCTAGCCAATCTCAGAAAGACAGGCTCGAAAAGAGGTATAAGGCAATTAACTTACTCCAAACACACCGGTGTTTATCATTCCAGTGTGGTCTGGAGTTTCTTTATTAAAGGTATCAGACATTTTAGCCAGCTAAAAGACTTTCAATAGCGAGACGGTAGCCATCTAATCCAAAACCTGTTAATACACCTTTGCAGTTTTTTCCGGTTAGTGAAACGTGTCTGAATTCTTCTCTGGCGTAGATATTGGAAACATGTACCTCCACTACTGGTGTATTAATGCCCGAAATTGCATCGGCAATTGCTACAGAAGTATGTGTATATCCCCCACCGTTCAAAATAATCCCATCAAATGAAAAGCCAGCTTCATGTAATTTGTTAATCAGCTCTCCCTCTACGTTACTTTGGAAATATACTATTCTATCTATGTCCTTGTACTTTTCTTTTAATTCTTTAAAATATTCTTCAAAACTTCTGCTTCCGTATACTCCTGGTTCACGTGTGCCCAGCAGATTTAAATTCGGTCCGTTAATAATCTGTATCTTCATCCATTCAAACTTAATCTTAAAAACTAATAAATAAAAATTCGTGTGCTAAATTATCCTTATCATAATGCTTTCAAGGCTTACTTAAAGCTTGAACGCGGACTTTCTGGAAACTCAATTGATGCTTATTTGAATGATGTGAGTAAACTGTTTCAGTATTATGAAGTTATTGGTGAGGAATTTATTGTTAAAAACATAACAGACAGCAATTTACATAACTTCATAACCTGGCTAAGTGAATTAGGGATGCTAGCCAATACACAGGCAAGAGTGATCTCAGGATTAAAGTCTTTCTTTAATTACCTGATGATCGAAGAACTGATCAGCATAGACCCTTCTCAGCAGCTTGACTCCCCTAAACTAAGCAGAAAACTACCTGATGTACTTAATATTATAGAGATTAATGCATTGATTGATGCTATAGATGCCTCTAAGCCGGAAGGCATGAGAAACAAAGCAATTTTAGAAGTATTATATGGCTGTGGTTTGAGGGTAACAGAATTAATTACGCTCCGTATTTCAGATTTGAATCCTGCACAAGAGTATATTAAGGTGACAGGTAAAGGGAATAAGGAAAGAATTGTACCTATTGGAGAAACTGCTTTAAAATTTATTGATATTTATCTTAGCCAGATCAGGGTACATTTATCCATAAAAAAGGGAAATGAGGATTATATTTTCCTGAATAGACTAGGTAGTCGTTTATCAAGAATATCGGTATTTACTATGATTAAAGCGCTTGCTACGGCTATTGGCTTGCAAAAAAGTATCAGTCCGCATACGTTCAGACATTCTTTTGCAACTCACTTAATTGAAGGTGGTGCTGATCTGCGTGCAGTACAGGAAATGCTAGGACACTCGAGCATTACGACCACAGAAGTTTACACACATCTCTGGACAGGGATTATTTAAGAGGTGTAATCACTCAGTTTCACCCCAGAACATAATCATTCTTGCACATAATTTGATTACAAGCGGCAGGAAATCATTCTATCTTTCCCTTGCATATCAACTTTCAAAGTTATACCTAAGAAGCCTTTAGCTAATAACATATCTACTGTTTCTTTACCTAGATATTCATTAATTTCAAAGAACAGCTTACCCTTCGGCTTTAAATTTAACAGTGCAAAATCTGCGATACTTTTATAAAACACTAAAGGATTTTCATTACTTACAAATAAAGCCAGATGTGGCTCATAAGCTAACACATTCTGATGCATCACGTCTTTTTCATTTTGAGTGATATAAGGTGGATTACTTACGATCAGATCGTATTTCAAAGGGCTGCTATAGGTTAATATATCAGAATGGATAAAATTTACAGCAGCAGAATTTATAGCAGCATTTTTTTTTGCAATGTTTAACGCATCAGCAGATACATCCAGTGCACTTACATCTACCTGTTCAAGGTTCTTTTTTAGTGTTATAGCAATACATCCGCTACCGGTACCAATATCCAGTACACTGGAAACCGGCTGGGTTTTTACAGTATCCAGAATCCATTCTATCAACTCTTCAGTTTCAGGTCTGGGAATTAGAACAGCTTCACTGACTTTAAATTTAAGTCCGTAAAACCATGCTTCAGCAATAATATGCTGAATAGGTCTTCCCTTTTTCAATTCCAGTAATATATATTCGTACGCTAAAGACTGTTCAGTGTTTAATGACGCTGTTGTATGTATCAGTAACTGAGCACGGTTCCATCCCGAAACATCTTCGGCAGCCAGGTAAAACAATTGTTTCGCTTCTTCCCCGTCGTACAATGCGGATAGTTCCTTTATAAAGTGTTGCTCTAATTGCTTAATATTCATTAAATGCAAAAGTATTAATAAATGTTACATCTCTGTGGTAGAAATATTTCAATAGCTCATAAATTGAAGCTATTTTTGCCCATATGAGCGATGAATTGTACATGAAACGCTGTCTGGAGCTGGCAGAAATGGGGAATGGTCAGGTAAGCCCAAATCCATTGGTAGGCTGTGTAATCGTAAGCGGAGGAAAGATTATTGGTGAAGGTTTTCATCAAAAATACGGTCAGGCCCACGCTGAGGTTAATGCTATTCGTTCTGTTACAGACAAATATGGAGGAAAAGCTGCAGAATTATTGAAAAATGCCACTGCTTATGTAAGTCTTGAACCTTGTGCTCACTTCGGAAAAACGCCCCCATGTGCTGACTTACTCATACGCCATCAGCTAAAAAAAGTCGTGGTTGGTAACCGTGACCCTTTTGCCGATGTGGATGGTAAAGGAATTGAAAAGTTGAAAAATGCGGGAATAGAAGTTGTTTCTGGCGTTTTAGAAAAAGAATGTTCTTTTGTAAACCGAAGGTTTTTCACCAGGATTACTCAACAACGTCCGTACATCATATTGAAATGGGCCAGAACTGCTAATGTTTTTTTTTCGCTCCTAAAAACTCCGTACAACAATGGATCAGCGGCCCGCTGGCCAAGAAGCTCGTACACAAATGGAGAACAGAAGAAGATGCAATCCTGGTAGGTAAACAAACTGCAATAGCTGATAACCCTGCATTGAGTGCAAGAGAGTGGCCTGGTAAAAACCCAATCAGAATAGCGATTGACCGGAAGCTGGAAATTCCAACTATTCATCAATTGTATAATACGGATGCTAAAACCATCATATTCAATGAGCAGAAAACCACTGTAGAAGGTAATATCCATTTCATTGAAATGGAGGACATGCAATACTACCTTCCTCAAAAAATCGCTTATCAGTTATATTTGATGGATGTTCAGTCTATTATCATTGAAGGTGGTGCAAATATCCTGAATCAGTTTATTGCCTCAGGACTATGGGATGAAGCAAGAGTCTTCAATTCAGCTGCAAGCTGGGACACAGGCATACACTCTCCACAGATCAACGGAAAGATCACATCGGTCACACACACAAATAGATAAGGATCAACTAACTATATATGAAAACTACAATAACCAATGATATATATATATTACTCAGCATTAGCTGTAGCGTAACGGTCGCAGTTCTTCTAAAACTAGCGAAACGTTATCAAATTCATGTGCTGCAAGCGGTGATGTGGAATTATATGACGGCCATCATACTGAGCTATATTTTCTTCAGGCCAGAACTGAAAGAAATTATTGCGGTGCCTTCTACACTCTCTATTTCTATAGGTGTATTATTACCGGTGTTATTTCTGATCCTGGCAGCTTCTGTCAGAAACATCGGAATAGTCAAGTCAGATATCGCTCAGCGTTTATCTCTTTTTATTCCCATTCTGGCTTCCTTATATCTTTTTGAAGAAAACTTTGGCGGATTAAAAGTTGCCGGCTTAATAGTTGGCTTTATCGCTATCATTCTAACCCTTTCCCGTAAATCAACAGTTAAAGCTGGTACAAGTTCTTATATATACCCTATTTTGGTATTTATAGGATTTGGTCTGATCGACGTTATGTTTAAAAAACTGGCTCTGGACAAATCCATTCCTTATACCAGCGCTTTAATGGTGATCTTTTGTATTTCATTTGTAGTCGCAGCAATGATTTTGGGATATATCGTTCTGATAAAAAAGAAGAAAGTTGAATTGATCAACTTCTTTTGCGGTGTGGTCCTGGGTTGCTTCAATTTTGGTAATATCCTTTTTTACATGAAAGCACACCGGGCTATGGCTTCGAATCCTTCGACAGTATTTGCGGCAATGAATATGGGGGTAATCATTTTAGGAAGCATTATTGGTATCACCCTGTTTAAAGAAAAAGTAAGTAAATTGAATTATATGGGTATTGCAATGGCATTAATAGCCATTCTCCTGATTACATTATCACAAAAATATGCTGTTTGATGACACCTACAAAACGATAGATCATCCTGCAGAGGGAACCTTTAAAGATAAAGGGAGTAAATTTATCGCTTTTGCCTATCCGCTCCTTTCAGAGCACGAAGTTAAAGCTCATCTGGTTAAACTAAAGGCTGAACATACAAAAGCAAATCATTTCTGCTATGCTTACCGGCTAACACCTGATAAAAGTGTTTATCGTGTAAATGATGATGGAGAACCTTCAGGAACAGCAGGCCGACCAATTTTAAATGCCTTGTTATCAGCCGGACTGACTAATATACTGATTGTAGTCGTCCGCTATTTTGGTGGAACCTTATTAGGTGTACCAGGTTTAATTAACGCCTATAAAGCAGCTGCTGTTGAAGCAATTAACACCGTTGTCGTCGTAGACAAAACAGTTAATGACATTTATGAAATCAAGTTTGATTACCTGGTCATGAACGACGTGATGCGTATGGTTAAAGAAGAGCAGCTTACTGTACTGGATCAGCAGTTTGACAACGAGTGTAAAATCAGGTTTGAAGTTAGAAAATCCCAATTGAATAAAGTTTTACAAAGAGTCGAAAAACAGTCAGGAGTTGAAATAAAAAATACCTTGGCACTGTTTAAAACCTTAATTTAGAATATCATTAACCCAATTACCATGCAAAAATTATCAGAAGCAGACTTAGTCATCAATCCGGATGGCAGTATCTACCATTTAAACTTACTCCCTGAAGATGTCGCAAACACAGTAATCACTGTTGGCGATCCTGACAGGATTTCAGAAATAACAAAACACTTTGATCGTATTGAGCTTAAAAAAGGAAAAAGAGAATTTTTAACTCATACGGGTTATATAGGTACCAAACGTATTACTGTAATTTCTACAGGAATTGGTACTGACAATATAGATATCGTTTTCAATGAGCTGGATGCACTTGTAAACGTAGATTTCAAAACACGCGAGGTAAAAGAACAATTGACCTCGTTGGATATCATCAGAGTAGGAACTTCCGGCGCTGTACAGCCTGACTTACCAATGGGTACGATCCTGGCTTCCACTTTCGGACTTGGTCTTGACGCTTTAATGCATTATTACGTACATGGAGTACCTGATGAAGAACAAGGTCTTTTTGATCATATTAAATTTCACTTCAAGGATTTACATGCTGTAAACCCTTATTTGACTTCAGCAGATCCGGTATTGTTAAACACTATAGGAAAAGGAATGGAACAGGGAATTACTGTAACGGCTCCAGGTTTTTACGCACCACAGGGCCGTCAGGTAAGAGCTAAAAACGCTGTACCCAATTTCATTCAGAAACTGAATACTTTCAGCTATGAGAACTATAGAATTACTAATCTTGAGATGGAAACTGCTGGTATCTATGCATTGGCTAAAGTTCTGGGACACAAAGCACTTTCTGTAAATGCAATTTTAGCAAGCAGAGTAAACTATCAGTTCAGCAGCGATCCGAATGCAGTTGTAGATAAGGCAATTAAACTTGTTTTAGAAAGAATTACAGCATCTAATTAGGCGCAAACAGATGACTAAAAGAAAACACTTCTTCCTTATTCTCCTCTTAGGTTCATTGACTGCATTAGGGTCCATTTTCTATAGATATGTATTTGCCGGGTTTTCCTGCAATCGCAAAAGATCTGAATACTTCAATTGCGAGTGTTTCACTTTCATTATCTGGTTTTTTTATAGGTATTTCTCTTGGGCAATTGCTCTACGGGCCATTATTAGATCGATTTGGACGGAAAAAGCCATTATATATTGGACTGGCTATTTATATTCTTGCCTCTTTAGGCTGTGCTTATGCAAAAAGTATAGATGCCTTAATTGTACTCAGATGTATACAGGCTTTAGGTAGCTGTGCAGCTGCTGTAGCTTCAATTGCTATGGTAAGAGACTTATTTCCAGTTAATGAAAATGCCAAAGTATTTGCCTTATTATGGCTGGTAGTTGGTGTCTCACCAATGATTGCACCAACCATTGGGGGTTATGTCACTTCAACATATGGCTGGCACGCAGTATTTTTGGTATTAATGCTTCTTGGCTTATTAAATCTGCTGGCAGGCATTTTTGCTTTACCCGGATCATACAAGCCGGATATTACGATTTCATTAAAGCCAAAACCTATCATAATGGGCTTTATAACAGTTATGCGTGAGCCACAATTTTATACTTATGCTTTTACCGGGGCAGTAGCATTTGGTGGTCTCTTTGCGTACATTTCGGGCTCTCCCCTGCTATTTATGAAGATTTTTGCTGTAAGTGAAAAAACTTATGGCTGGATATTCGCCTTTTTATCAATAGGATTAATTGGCGCTGGCCAGGTTAACACACTAATGCTTAAGAAATACAGCAGTGAGCAATTGATCTTTGGTGCTTTGATTTGTCAGGCGATCACTGGCGTCGTATTTCTTATTGGCAGTATGAATGGCTGGTTTGGTTTAACAGAGACTATTCTTTTACTATTTATCTTCCTGAGCTGTCTTGGTTTTGCCAGTCCAAATGCTTCTGCACTTACGTTAGCACCATTTACTAAAAACGCAGGCAGTGCATCTGCGCTAATGGGTGCAATTCAAATGGGTTTAGGCACAATCGCGTCTGTTGGCGTTAGTATGTTTGACACACGTTCTTCGGTACCGATGGTTTCAATTATGGCATCGACCTCAATTCTTGCCCTGGCAATTCTTTATTTTGGAAGAAAGAATATTAAACATAAAGTAGAACTGGACAAAGATAATCCTGGAATTTCTTTTCATTAATAAAACAAAAAGGTGGCACAGATGTTGATTTCATAGAAATAAAGAGAAACACATGTTAAACAAAATCACTCATAATCTAACTATTTTAGCCGCTAAGAAGATTTTGAATACCAATAATGCAGAAAACCTGAGTACCGCTAAACGGTTGGTGTCAATTATAGCTGGCGCTTACATCTTTCAAAGAGGCATTAAATGCTTTTATAAACATCCAATAATCGGCATACAAGAAGCCTTTTTAGGAGGCTTCTTAATGTACGATGCTGTAAAGAGTATTAAAGATACTTATCCTATGAAACCAACTGACCCGTCAGAAGTAAGAAGAAATCAGATTCAAGGTAATGACCCGAATTCTCCGGTTCCTGCTTTTGTCTAATGATGCAATTCCTTAAGGATATAATTTATCCAGAATATAAACGGGTAAATCATGCTAAGAACTGATTTACCTGTTTTCAAATCCAACTCTCATTTTACCAAGTTTTTCATAAAATACAGCCAGATTTCCCAATTCTACATGTAATATTGTGCAGTGTTTATACATATAGGCTTCTCTTTCTGATAGATATAGCTTATCTCTAAGGTATTTCAGTATATCTATGACCCTGATCTGTAAACCATAAACCAGGCACAGATGGAAATTCAGATACTGATCAGCATGGACACCAAAAATCAGAATGTCCCTGCATGCTGAAATCCTGATCCGCTGCAATTCAGTCTTGAGGTAACTTTCACTGTTAAATTCTTTTAATGGTCGTTCAATATTTTCTATTTTGTTGACTAGTTGAGTTAGTAAATCAAGTTCATTATAGCTTTCAGCTAAATATAAATATGGGCATATGGTCTCTTTTTTATATATTTTTATCTTTTTTTTCTCTGCGCAATTTTAATCTCAGTTTCTTTATTCCACCATCTTTCAACTGTCTGATTCGCTCCCTGCTTAGTTTGAATACCAAAGCAATATCATCCAGTGATAGCGGCTGCATTCCTCTCAGGCCAAAAAATAAACTCAACACCTTTTCCTCTCTCTTAGAAAGTATTTTCAATAACTGACAAGCCTCTATCCTATCAGAATCCACAATTAACACATGATCAGCTGAAGGCTGATGACCAGGCGTCATCTCCAGTAGTGTATTACCAAAATCAGGTTTAATGACCTCATCGAGGGACATGCACTTGCGCACCTTATCCAGATAGCTGGTGACTTTTTGAGGTTCAATATCCATCTCTCCGGCAATTTCGTCCATGGTTGGCCGTCGTTCCAGTCGCTGTTCCAAACAAGATATCGTTACGTTTATTTTAGAAATAGAGTTGATCAGGTTGAGTGGTAAACGAATAACACGTGTTTGCTGGGAAATTGCAAGCATCATAGCCTGTCTGATCCACCATACCGCAAAAGAGATAAACCTAAAACCCTTTGTATCATCGAAGCGTGAGGCAGCCTTAATCAGGCCCAGATTACCTTCATTGATCAGATCTCCCAGGCTCAGACCACGATGCTGATATTTTTTAGCGACAGAAATTACAAATCTAAGATTTGTCCGGACTAAACGATCCAGAGCAAGCTGGTCTCCATTTCTGACTTTTATTGTTAACTGAGTTTCTTCTTCAATCGTTAATAGCGGTATTTTACCTATTTCGTGAAGATATATATTAAGAGATTCTATGTCTCTGCCAGTGATAGCATAATCAATCTTTAATTCTCGCATATGTTTAGGTTATTAAACAAATTTGAGCATAAGATTCAAATAAAGAAAGTAAACCATATTTATCCGATAAATTAACGAATTAAAGCGGCATAATCCGGATATAATTCAGTTCTGATGTTTTTATAAACGACAAACCGAACAATAATAAGTTTATTATAAATTAAAATATTTAATTAATTAAACACAAATACTTCTATATTCACAAATTATAAAAAAATAATTATGGAGAAGAAGCTTGACAGATTAGACATTTCTATTCTTAAACTTTTACAGGAGGATAATTCACGTCCGCACAAGCAAGTAGCTGGAATTTTAAATATATCACCTACAACTATTTGTGATCGTATCAAGAGATTAAAAACAGGAGGTTATATAGTAACATCAGTAGCTGTATTAAACCGCAGAAAGCTAAAACAGGAAGTTCTGGCTTTTATTCACCTAAAACTAAGCCATTGTTCTGATGAAATTATCAATACTTTCAAGGATGAGGTTTCCAGAATAAAAGAAGTTTGTGAATGTTGTACAATTACCGGCCAATATAATATCAAACTTAAGGTCATCACAACTGACAACACCTCCTTTTCCGGAATACAGAGAAACATAGCAAATATAAAAAATGTGCAGGCACTGGAAAGCTACGTTGTACTTGACAACATCATTATTGACACAGGATTTAATTTTTAAGAACGGTTTTAACAATTAACGTATTCCAATTAAAGAAAAGGGCTCTCAGTAAAAAACAGAGCCCATTCTTTTAACTATACACCCTCTTTATTTAAAGAAACGACGAATTATCTTAGGAAACTAACCTATTAAGGCTTAAAAAATTTAAATTTGCACCCTAATCTTAATGAATGTTAAATAAGGCCTTCTCCTATATCGGAATATTCTTTATATATCTGATCTCTTTAGTACCCTTACCAGTACTTTATGCATTTTCCATGCTGATCTATGGAATTCTATATTATGTGGTTGGATACCGCAGGGATGTAGTCAGAATTAATCTGAAAAATTCCTTTCCTGAAAAAAGCGAAGAAGAGATCAAAAGGATAGAAAAGAATTATTATAAATATCTTTCGGGATTAATCTTTGAAATCATTAAAATGTCAACCATTTCAGAGAAACAAATATAAAAATACTTCATATTCAAAAACATAGAATTAATCAATTCGTATTTTGAACGAGGAGAAAGTATCCTTGCCTGTTCTGGTCATTATGGAAACTGGGAATGGGGAGCAATATCAATGGGTCTGGTCCTGAATTGCGATTGTTATTCTATTTATAAACCCTTGTCAAATAAAGTATTTGATAATTGGTTTCAACGGATCAGAACAAGATTTGGTAATAAGGTAGTACCGATGAGACAAACCTTAAGAGCTATCACAGCACATAAAGATACACCGACAGCATTTTTATTCGGCAATGATCAGGCCCCGCCAAAAAGTGAATCTCATTTTTGGATGACTTTTTTAAACCAGCAGACTTCAGTACAACAAGGAATGGAGAAGATCGCTATAAAAACCAACAGACCAATATTTTATGTTAAACTGACTAGTTTGAAAAAAGGATATTATCAAGTTGAATGTATCCCGATTTGTCTTAATCCAGCCGAAACCCCTATTAATGAAATAACCCAGAAGCATACCCGTTTATTAGAAAAACTAATACAAGAAGAGCCTGCTTACTGGTTATGGAGTCATAGACGATGGAAACATCAGCCTACTCAGTAATTTGTAGGTTAAGTGCATGTGTAGTTTGCGCACGAATATTTTTGCAAAGCTGAGCATCAGCACTCAGGCTATTACCATAAGAAGGGATCATCTGCTTTAATTTAGCTTTCCATTCATCACTAGCCATCTCATCTTTGAAACAACGCTTCATTAAGCTGATCATAATAGACACTGCAGTTGAAGCACCAGGTGATGCACCTAATAAAGCCGCAATTGAACCATCTCCGGCAGAAACTACTTCTGTACCGAACTCAAGTATTCCACCATGTTTTTCATCTTTTTTGATAACCTGTACACGCTGACCAGCAGTCTCAAGCTCCCAGTCTTTCATTTCAGCTGCCGGAAGATATTCTCTCAGCGCCTCCATACGGTCTTCGGGTGACTGTCTGACCTGACAATTAAGTATTTGGTTAAAGGAAGGTTATCCAGACCAGCTGCAATCATTGGACGGATATTATTTGCTTTAATAGACAAAGGAAGGTCAAGTAACGATCCGTTTTTCAGAAAACGTGTAGAAAATCCCGCATATGGGCCAAAAAGCAATGCTTTTTTACCATCTATCATCCTGGTATCCAGGTGAGGGACTGACATTGGAGGCGCCCCGACTGACGCTTTACCATATACTTTAGCATGATGATGTTCAATCACAGCCGGATTGATACATTTTAACCATTGTCCGCTAACAGGGAAACCACCAAAACCTTTACCTTCAGGGATATCAGATTTCTCCAATAATGGAAGAGATCCGCCACCAGCACCAATAAAAACAAATTTTGCTTTCACTGTTTTTCTTTTGCCGGTTTCTTCATCCTTCACTTTCACTTCCCAGAAACCATCCTTCTGTTTCAGTTTACGTACTTCCTGATTGAAGTCCATGGCTACATTAGGCTTACTTGAAGCGCGTATTCAGCATCATCCTGGTTAATGCACCAAAATTCACATCAGTACCAAGCAGCATCCTGGTTGCAGCAACTTTTTCATCAGCGTTCCTTCCTTCCATCACTAAAGGCATCCATTCAGCCAGCTGTTTAGGATCTTCAGAATAGGTCATCTCTTTAAACAATTCACATTGCTGTAAATTATTAAAACGTTTTTTTAAAAAGTCAACATTATCTGCGCCCCATACGAAACTCATATGCGGAATACTTTTAATGAATGTTTCAGGAGAATTAACTAATTTATTTTGTACCAGGAATGACCAAAATTGTTTCGATACTTCAAAAGATTCTGCTATAGCAACAGCTTTTTCAGTTTCTACCGTACCGTCTTCTAACTGAGGCGTATAATTCAATTCGCAAAAAGCTGAATGCCCGGTCCCGGCATTATTCCATGCGTCTGAACTTTCAGCGGCCGCTACATCAAGCCGTTCAAAAATTTGTATCGTTAAATCCGGGGAGAGTTCTTTGAGTAGTACACCAAGCGTTGCGCTCATAATACCGGCGCCAATTAACACAACATCAACTGCTTTATCTGAATTAGGACTTTTACTGGTCATGAAAGGATAGATAATTTATTCTCTTTATATCGGTCGCAAAATTAATATAATGACCGGGAAATGAGTCCTAAATTTCAATTTATTAAGTAATATTTTTACCAATATCTGATAAAACCTGAAAACCGCATTCATCCAGTCCGGATTTTACAATGAATTGTCAGAATCAGGTCTTTTTTATAAAATAAATTATGCTATTAATCAACGAATCTGTCCGTTACCTCTGACTACCCATTTATAACTTGTCAATTCTTTGAGTCCCATGGGCCCTCTTGCATGAAGTTTTTGTGTACTGATTCCAATTTCAGCACCGAGTCCAAATTGGCCCCCATCTGTAAATGCCGTTGAAGCATTTGCATAAACCGCAGCAGCATCTACTGCATTCAGGAAATGAAGCAAGCAATTTGGTTTTTTCGTCTTCAGCTATGATAGCTTCACTATGTTTAGAACTATAAACAGCGATATGCGCCAAAGCATCTTCCAGATCTTCAACTGTTTTAATAGCCATCTTATAATCCAGAAATTCGGTCCCAAAGTCTTCAGGACTGGAATGGTGGAGTAAATGATCAGGATACACTCCTTTCACCGCGGCAAAAGCATCAGCATCAGCGAAAATATGGACAGATTTAGTGGCAAGCTGTTCAATAAGTGTATAAAGATCGTTTAACCGCTCAGCATGAATCAATAAGCAGTCCAGTGCATTACAAACACTTACTCTTCTGGTTTTCGCATTAAAAACAATTGCTTTTCCCTTTTCTTTATCCCCTGACAAGTCAAAATAAGTATGAACAATCCCTGCCCCTGTTTCAATTACCGGGACATTGCTATGCTCGCGGACATAATTAATCAAAGCCTGGCTTCCTCTTGGAATTAATACGTCTACAAACCCTGTTGCATTTAAAAGTGCAGCAGTAGCTTCACGTTCTGAAGGTAATAAAACAGCCGAATGAATATCTACACCATGTTTAAGCAATACCTGGTGAATGACTTTAATCAAAGCCTGGTTAGAAAACTCAGCATCGCTCCCTCCTTTTAACACGGCTACATTTCCTGTTTTAAAGCATAGAGAAAAAACATCGAGTGTCACATTTGGTCTTGCCTCATAGATCACGCCTATAACGCCCAAAGGAACCCTGATTTTTGATAACTGCAACCCATTTGGAAGTGTATTAGCTTCTATGACTTCGGCAAGCGGGCTTTCCAGTTTTGCAACATTCAATATTTCCTGCGCGATATCACCAAGTCTTTCCCTGGTCAGCTTTAACCGGTCATATTTAGGATCTTCGGCAGACATCCGCTTCAAATCCAAATCATTAGCAAACAATATATCTTCAGCAAATAACTTCACATGAGCAGCCAGATCTCTCAAAATTTCATTGACCACTAACTGATCCAGGCGGCATAAAGTACGCTTGCTTTTAAGGCATTTTCAAAATATAACTGATATCCCATTTTTTTCAATTTAGAACCCGCTTATCCAGCAGGTATTCAGCATATTAGCTGACTGCATAAAAATAATTATAATGAACCAAAGATTTATGTCCCTTTTGTCCTATTCTTTCTTTCGCTTTATCTGATCCATAGTCCGCTATTCCTAAACCAATCAGTTTCTCATTTTCATCCAGCAACCGGATAATATCACCTTTTTGAAACGGAGATAATACTCCTGTTATTCCAACAGGTAATAAACTGCGTGCCTGGCCGGAAACCAAAGCATCAGCAGCACCTTTGTTAAGCTGGACGCTTCCTGTAGCTGAATGCTCAGAATGCGCAATCCATTTTTTCTTTCCCGAAGTATTCTTTTCAGGCACAAAATAAGTATGATCTACCTTTTGCGCTATTAAATCAGTTAAAATATTGTTTCGCGTTCCGTTCGCTATGTGAACCGGGATACCCAGCTTAGCCACTTTTTGGGCCATCCCCAGTTTAGTGACCATCCCGCCTCTGCCTAAACCAGATTTAGCAGTATTAATAAAAGAACCAATCTGATCATCCCTTTTAATTTGCTGTATAATACTAGAGTCCGGAGATTTTGGATCTCCATTATAAATACCATTTACGTTAGAAAGGATAATCAATGCATCGGCTTCAAGCATAGAGGCAACCAGACCAGCTAATTCATCGTTGTCAGTAAACATCAGTTCAGTAACAGATACGACATCATTTTCATTGATAATCGGAATCACTTTGTGTTTCAATAAGATTGACAGACAGTTTTTGATATTTAAATAATGCTTCCGGTCACGAAAATCTTCTTTAGTTACCAGTACCTGGGAACACAGCATTTGCTGTTTTTCAAATAATGACAGGTAAGTATTAATCAGTTTGATCTGACCGATAGACGCTAAAAGCTGCCTGGCCGCTACAGCGTCCTGTTTCTCGGATAACGTAATCATGCTTCGGCCGGCAGCAACTGCGCCAGAAGAAATAAGGACTACCGTGATACCAGCATTTTTAAGTGCAGCGATTTGAGAAACCAGATGTTCAATTCTTGCCTGATCAGGCAGACCATCTGGCCTGGTAAGTACATTCGAACCGATTTTAACAACGATTTTTTTATAGGCAACAGCCATAATTATTTAAGAATAAAAGCGATTAAGAAATAAAGAATTAAAAAGCTGTTTGAAACAGCTTCCAGATTAAAGAAGTGCAATTAAACCTGTCCAGCCAGTTTGATGACTGGCTCCAAGCCCTTTGCCATTATCTCCATTAAAATATTCATGGAATAATATATAGTCTTTAAAATGCGGGTCATGGTTAAACTTAGGGTTCCCACCCGATACGGGTCGTTCACCAGCTTCATTCTTCATAAAGATACATTTCAATCTTTTACTCAATAAAGCAGCAATTTCTTTAAGACTTAAAAACTGGCCGGAGCCCGTAGGGCATTCCACTTTAAAATCATCAGTATAATATTCCTCCTGGAAATTCTTAAGTGATTCAATAATCAAATAATTCACAGGCATCCACATCGGACCACGCCAGTTACTATTTCCGCCAAACATCCCGGAATCACTCTCGGCCGGAATATATTTGACCGTATAATCCATGCCATCCAACTGATAATTAAAAGGATAGGCACAATATGCTTTAGATACAGAACGAATACCAAAATCAGAAAGGAACTCATTTGGATCCAGCATACGTTTCAGCAATAACTTCATGCGGTGTCCGCGCAGCAAAGAAAGTAAATGCTGATCGCTGCCTTTGGTATCAGTCCAATGACTAACCAACTGTACTAAATCAGGTCTTTGCAGCATAAACCACTCCAAACGCTCTTTCAGTTTTGGCAATTTACCCCATTTACCTTCATCAAATACTACCTGAGCAAACATTGGGATAAGACCTACCAGGCTTCTTAAACGAAGACGATCCGCTGTTCCGTCAGGTCTTCTCAGCATATCATAATAAAATCCATCCATCCTCTTCATCCCATAAACCACAAGAATCTTCTCCCATATTGGAAATTGAACCCGCGATATATAAAAAGTGTTCAGAGAATTTGATAGCCATACTTTCAAATACATCAAAATGCAAAGAAAGTTCCATACTGATTTGCATCATATTCAACGCATACATGGCCATCCAGCTTGTACCATCTGCCTGTTCCAGAAAACCACCACCAGGTACCGGCTGACTTCGGTTAAATACGCCTATATTATCAAGACCAAGAAACCCTCCTTCAAAAATATTATTTCCTTCACTATCTTTCTGATTTACCCACCAGGTAAAATTGAGTAAAAGCTTATTAAAAATTTCCACTAGAAAATTAATATCCCCTTTTCCTTTCACAGCTTTATCTGCTAGATATACATGCCAGGTAGCCATTGCATGAACAGGAGGATTTACATCTCCAAAGTCCCATTCATAAGCCGGCAATTGTCCACTGGGATGCATATAATTAGCACTTACCATTAAACGGAGCTGATCTTTCGCAAAATCAGGGTCTAAAGGTGCAAAGCTGATACAGTGAAAAGCCAGATCCCATGCCGCAAACCATGGATATTCCCATTTATCGGGCATTGACAGAATATCATTGGCAACAAAGTGTTTCCAATGTGAGTTTCTTCCAGTTTTTCTTTGCTTTGGTGGTACAGGTTGCCCCGTATCTCCAATCAACCACCTGTTTACATCATAACTGTAGAACTGTTTATTCCAAAACATTCCGGCCCATGCCTGGCGCTGCATATTTTTTTCATCCGCATCATCAGTATTCAGCTGTTTTCCAGCATAAAAAGTATCAGTTTCCTGAATCCGCAAAGCGAATATATCATCAAAATCACGGAATGGCATAGTTACTTTATCTTTACTAAGCCTGATTCTGATCACACTGCTCTCCCCGGCAGGAATAGATAAATGATGCCATATCCCTACTTTTGTACCTATATTATCAGCATTAACAGTCTCCTGATTTCATTGACGATATATATTCATTAATCCCGTCTTTTACATAATGACTAAGATTTTCAGCTAGATATAAACGTTGATTATTGCTTTCATTATCAGTAAATAAAAACTTCGGATTACCATCTGTATAACAATGATAATCACCGATTTTATCTGATCGTAAAAGTAAAGTCTGATTACCCTGGTTTAAGATTTCTGGTTTTACACCATGCTGCCCGTCAAACCAGGTGTTACGGTACCAAAGCTGAGGAATTACATCTAATGTAATTGCAGTGCCACTCCTGTTAAATACAGTATACTTAATCAGTAGATCCTCTTCTTTGTTCTTGGCATATTCAATAAAAACATCTCCATATTCATCGTGATCAAACAATCCTGTATCAATCAGCTCAAATTCCGGCTGCGTTTTATCACGTCTGGCATTTTCGCTGATCAATGACTCATAAGGAAATGCAGAAAAAGGATATTTATACAGCATTTTCATATAGCTGTGTGTAGGACTGCTATCTAAATGATAATACAGCTCTTTTACATCCTCTCCGTGGTTTCCCTGCCCGTTGGTCAGACCAAATAACCGTTCCTTAAGAATTGCATCTTTACCATTCCACAGTGCAAGTCCCGCACATAAAATTTGCTGATCGTCACTAAAACCGCCTATTCCTTCCTCTCCCCATCGATAGGCTTTACTTCTGGCCATATCATGTGTGGTATAATCCCATACCTCTCCATTATAGCTATAATCCTCACGCACGGTTCCCCATTGACGATCAGAGACATAAGGGCCCCACTTAAGCCAGTTGGTTTCTTTGTTATAATGACTGGTGAGGCGCTGCTGTTCCGGATTTAGCTGATCTTTGGAGTTCATATTTCAATAATAACGATTGTTAAGCGAATTAAAGAAAGGATAATCGAATCGCTTAACTTTTTACAATGTCAGTATCCTGAAGGTCAACCATCATAGATGATATCTCAATTGTAAACCATTCCTGGAAAACTTTATAAGTACGTTTCTGAGGCCAGTCATTTTCGTCCGTATGGAAGTCATTCAGCTCATTTTTAAACAATTGGTCAAAGTTCTTTTTTAACCAGCTTTCGATTTTGGCTTTTGTTTTCTGCTCTTTAATCAGGTAGACAGTACCTTCATCATTGTCAACTACCGGAAATTCAGGGTCTACATAGTTGATCCAGTCATAAAATGGTTTCTTCGCTTTGATCAGGATTGCATTCCTGTTGATGGTTTCGTAATATAATGTTGGCTCTATCATTTGATCTGGAAATTTATAAGAATGCAAATTTATTAATTTAATCTGGTATCAGATATAATAATACCGCGTTGAAATTCCCGCCAATTATCTTCTTTATCCTTGATATACAACAGATTATTTCTTATATTCATATAACCAAATTATAACAACATGATGAACCTAATATCAAAAATTCAGGATTGGGGTGATCACCACCATCCGAAATGGCTGGACTATCTGAGAATAGCTTTAGGCATTACACTGATTGGAAAGGAGTAGCATTTGCGCTCAATCTGCATGCTTTCACAGTCCTCATGGAAAACTCAGGATTAGGTACAGCTGTAACTATTAGTTTGTTAGCGCATTTGATTATAGCACTTCATATCATAGGCGGTTTGTTAATCGCTTTAGGGACACACACCCGTCTTTTCTGCCTGCTAATTATTCCAATATTAATAGTAGCAGTTTTCTACGTGAACTTACCACAACAGCAGATATTCAGGCCTTATTCAGAATTCTGGCTTTCATGCCTGGTTTTGGTTGGGTTAATTTGCTTCCTGATTGAAGGAGACGGTGTGTTATCCATTGAAACGGTTAGAAAATCTACGGTCTCACAGAATTAATATTTTACATAAAAAAGCGGCCTTCTGATTAAACAGAGGGTCGCTTCTTTTTATAATATTTTCATCAAAACATCGCTTATATCAATTATTTTTTTTCAAATATTCAAAATGGACTGGTTTTTGAACAGTAATCCCCGTAAGCATAATAACAAAATATATTGCTTATTGCTTATTGCTTACCGACTTGAATTCAACAACGTTAATCATAAAAAACTAATTACCATGGATTACAAAAAATTAATTAATGACCACCTGGGCAAGCAAACTGATAAAACTCCTGTTGTTGTAGCTTTATTAGCTGGATTAGCAGTTGGAGCTGCCTTAGGTATATTATTTGCACCAGGCAGCGGATCAGAGACCAGGAATTTATTGTCAGATAAAACAAAAGATCTAGCAGATAATGCGAAAGATAAACTACTGACTTACAAAGAGAAATTAAAGAACAGTGCGGATCAATTAGCCGACACTGCAAAAAACCAATATCAAACTTACGGTGAAAAGCTGCAAAACGGAGCTGATGAACTGGCTGATTTAAAAGACAGAGCTGTAGAAACAGTAAAATCTAGATTCAGTGATGCTAAAGAAGATATCAAAAACAAAGCACATGACATAAAAGATGAAATTGAAAACGCTTAATTTCAATTAACAGGTTAGAATAAGAAATAAAAAAAACCGGCTCTACAGCCGGTTTTTTTTTATCATCTGTTCCCAGAGCCATATAGATTTCTGCATAAAGCAATCCACTTCCACCGCCATAATGCGGAATGATGTGTATTGCCGGATGTATCAGCCTGACCTCGGTTTTAAGTCTTGCTTCTTCCTGATCCGTCAACCCGCCACCAAGCAATAGTACCTGGTAAAAATGCGATTTACACTTGGCAATTGCCTCTTCACATTCCGAAACACCTTCTGCATGCCATGAGGTTTGTGTATTTAATAACCGGAGTACAGTTTGTAAAATATCCTTATGCTTACCTACTACCAATATCTCCGTCAGATCATTTCTCATTAGAATTCCATTGGAACATCCATAATTAAGAACCCGGCGGCTGAAGATGCTTTGATAGAAAAGCTATCAGTATCCCAAATTCCAAAACCATCTCTTGTGGTCAAAACCTGGCCATTAACTTCGATATCTCCCTCTAAAACAAAAATGTATGCACCATTGCCTTTTTTCT
This sequence comes from Pedobacter sp. NJ-S-72, assembly GCF_053890575.1. Classification (NCBI taxonomy): domain Bacteria; kingdom Pseudomonadati; phylum Bacteroidota; class Sphingobacteriia; order Sphingobacteriales; family Sphingobacteriaceae; genus Pedobacter; species Pedobacter sp. NJ-S-72. The sequence continues at coordinate 1,418,009 of NZ_CM132681.1, forward strand.
GAAAAGTATAGTCTACCTGACTTCCTTTTTCCAGTTTACCTAAGTTAAACCATGCGTCCTGGTGAATCCATACACCTGCATCATCAGGATTCGGTGACAGAATCTGTACCAATGTATTTGGTTTTTCAGGTGTACTGATTTTTACCTGATCATATCTTGGTTCTACATTTCTTTTGTTTGGAAAAACCCAGATTTGCAAAAACTTAACCGTCTCATCTTTATTCTTATTGTATTCAGTATGGTATATTCCAGTTCCGGCACTCATTACCTGAATTTCTCCAGGCTCGATCGTACCAATATTACCCATACTATCTTTATGTTCTAATGCTCCGGATAAAGGGATAGAAATGATTTCCATATTATCATGCGGATGCTCACCAAAACCTCTTCCTCCTGCTACCGAATCATCATTTAAAACTCTTAATGCACCAAAATTGACTCTTTCAGGATTATAGTAGCTTGCAAAGCTAAAAGTGTGATAACTTTTTAACCATCCATGATCTGCTCCGCCTCTTGAGGCTGCAGAATGTAAAACTGTTTGTGCCATATTCTTATTCCTTTTGTTTGTTATACAAATTTACCACCTATAATCTTGCTGCATCTTACCATAGATTAAGAAATGAATAAAAATATTATAACGCTATTTTATAACCCAGAGTTGCCCACACACCCGGCATAGGAACCGCTCCTGCCTGAATAAAGTTAACATCAAATATATTTGATGCATCGGCATAAATACTGCTCCGTTTTAATTTATAGCTCAGTCTTGCATCCATTACTGTGTAATCCTTATAGCTGATCCGTTCACAATACCTGGCTGTCACAGTTAAAGCCATCACTTTCAGAAACTCAGCATTTACAGTTGCAGTAAATTGGTTCTTCAAAGATTCTACAGCATAGCGGGAAATATTAGCTTCAGCTAATGTTGTTTTCACTTTAGGATCAAGATAAGTATATATGCCAGACCAAATCTCAGGCTATTGAGAACAACAGCATTTTCTAAAATACCAGTGTTATAATCAGCACTAAGCGTATAACCCATTGTATTGAGTTCGCTGAAATTCTTCGGCTGCCAGGGATCAGTAGTCTTATCCTTTACCCAGTCAATAAAATTAGTAATTCTGCGTTTAAACAAACTCGCATTTAACACAAAGTGTGCCGAGTTATATTTAATCCCTCCCTCAGCATAACGTGATTTTTCTGGTTGTAACTGATCATTACCGATATTTGTTGGCCCTTTATAGTAAAGATCCGTAAAAGTTGGTAAACGTTGTCCTGTTCCAACATTCACAAAAATCTTCCAGTTACCGTAAAATGTGTACCCTGCATCAATACCAGGAAAAGCCTGCCATCCATAGTCAGAGTTATAATTCACATAACTGCCAACGTTTACAAGTAAGTTTTTAACCAGATCAAACTTATACTCTCCGTAAATACCAGCATTATCTCTGTTCCTTTTTCCAAGGTTAGTACTATTATTTTTCTCTTTTCTGGCTTCAAGACCTAAACCGAACTCACCAATTTCTGTCTGAAAACTATTGTTCAGTTCAGCACTTAAGACCTGCGTAACATGATGGTTGTGGAATTTATCAGGACTTTGTTTGATATAAAGATAGTCATCGACATTGTTTCTGTAACTCAATCTTGGCATTAAAGTCCAGAAAGAAGTCAGCTGTGTTTTATAGGCAATAGCCGCAAGAGCGGTTTTCACTGTTTCTTCGGCCTCTTTATCTCCCGGAGAAGAATAATAACCATTAGCCCCAAACTTATTATGAATATACCCACCTGTGATGTCCAGCTGATCACTTTTCCCTACATTAACCTTTCCTTCATAAAAGAACTTCTGGTTATTGAAAGCCGTATTGTAACGGTATCCGCTCCCGGCTTCCTGTCCGGCAGAGAAAAGATGACTTGATTCTTTAAGCGCCAGTGTCCCGGTAGCGCGGATTCCGTAATTTGCATAAGTATCACCACTTACTTCATCTTTCTTAAAACTGCTTCCCGTAAAAACATTTGCAGAAACACCAGTTCTGGTCACAGCTTTAGTTACAATATTAATTGCCCCTGTTAAAGCATTTGTGCCATAAATACGGGATGCTGATCCTCTCAATACTTCGATATGATCAATATCATCCATAGAGATTGGCAAATTCATCATATTATGACCCGTTTGAGGATCTGAAACCTTAACCCCATTGATCAATACCAGGGTCTGGTCAAAAGTTCCGCCATCTATGCTGATATCAGCCTGCACCCCACCAGGTCCGCGCTGGCGAACATCAACACCAGTTACATAACTCAGCAATTCACTAATTGACCTTGAAGGCAAATTCTTGATTTGCTGATTATCAATGATCCATATATTACGGTTTTGTTTAGAGAATGGAAGTTTCAGGCGATTCTCTCTGACCATCACTTCATTTAGATTTTTTGTGGTATCATTTTGCGCTTCTGCATAACCAGCAGATAAGCAGCATAATGCGACCAGAACGGGTATCATTTTCTTCATATTCGATTAAAATTGGTGCGAATATAGGAAATCCCTGATCAGATTGTTTAGAATCCTTCTATTTAACTAATTAGAAGGCCTCAAAAACTTCATAGAAAGTGCTGAACCTGTACCAATTAACGCACCGGCAGCCACATCCGAAGGATAATGAACCCCCAGATACATTCTCGAATAGCCAACAGAACCAGCCCATAAATATGCAGGGGCAATGATATACCACTTATGATAGACTTGCGATAAGGCAGTAGCGGTTGTGAAAGAAGAAGAAGTATGTCCCGAAGGAAAGGAAGTCTGGCCCGGATAATAAACTGCACTAATTTTGACCTGTCCTAGAAATGGCCTTGGCCGTTTTACGATTTTCTTAATCACCATGGTCAGCAGCAAATTCACAGCCGAACTACTGGCAATATAAAGCGCATTCTGACGAGCCCCTTTATCATTATCGATTACACCAGCAGCGAATATACCTGCTGCGGGAACCGCCACATTAACAAGGTTATTATATTTTGATAAGAACATGAAAAAATCCGTTTTCTGCTCAGTTCTGTGTTCAGAAAGATCAATCATTATCCTGTTATCAATCTTCTGTATCGGATTATCAGGAGATAAACCACCTTGTGCAACTGATTTAATTGGTATTGCAACACAGAAACCCAGCTGCAATACCAATGTATATTTTTTAAAAAGTCTATTCATTATTTAGACTTCTGTTTGACTTGTAGTCCATGCCTGCTCCAATGCGCCTAAAAAAGTCTCAGGAGGTTGTGCACCTGAAACCGCTAATTTCTGGTTAATAATAAAGAACGGAACTCCACTAATGCCAATTTGCTGTGCAATTTGTTCATCAGCGCGCACTTCATTAGTAAAAGTATCTCCTGTCAGCAAAGTTTCAATTTCAGCCTGCGCTAATCCGGCAGTCTTACCTGTTTCTATTAAAACTGCATGATCATCAATATTTTTACCCTCCGTAAAGTGCGCAATAAATAACTGTTCCTCAATCTCATTATCAAGACCTTTAGACTTAGCTAACTGAATCAACCTATGTGCATTAAAGGAATTAGCAATTACAACCCGATCAAAATCAAACTTTAAACCAACCTCAGCTGCTGCACCAATTACCTGTTCATGCATTTGCACCGACCATTCTCTGGTTTGTCCTTTTTTCTCAGCCAGATAATCATAAGCATTTAACCCTGGTCTGGTTTCCGCATTTGGGTCCAGCTCAAAGCTATGCCATTCTACCTCTACCTGATCTTTATATTCAAACTGTTCTAACGCCAGTTCAAACTTTCTTTTACCTATATAACAAAACGGACAGTTCACATCCGACCAAATATCTACCTTCATTGTATTCTAATTTATACGTCTGCCTTGATTAATTTCAACCCCTTCGTCCATCGTACTAATTCTTTTAGCATTGCCAATGCAGCTCTTTCAGAACGTTCATGTGGAACGAAAACATCGTCTCATTGATCAATTCTGTGAAGTGCATAGCAGGATGATTGATTTCATCCATTAAAGGCAAACTCAATATACCTAAGTCTATTAATTCGACTTCAAAAGTGCCGGATTTCTTTGCTATTTAAGCAATCCAGTCCGCTACAAGAGGCCCTTTTCTACCCGGTCTTACTGTAGCACTGATAATTTTCAACTTATCCATGATCGCTTATTTTTGTTCTGATTAATACTTTTGATTTAATGACTTACTTTAAAAATTGTAGTCTGCAAATAAGTCTCTCCCGGTCTCAAAATCGTTGTAGGAAATGAAGGAACATTAACGCTGTTCGGATAATGCTGGGTCTCTACACAGAAAGCTTCAAACGGGCCATAAGACTTTCCACCTTTACCAATAACAGTATTTAAGTATTTAGCTGTATAAAAATGCGCTACAGGTTCTGTAGTATATACTTCCAGCTTTAATCCCGAAGTTGCTTCGGTAGTTTCGCAGGCCAATCCTAATTCTCCATATGGCTTATCCAGTACAAAACTCTGATCATACCCCTCTCCCGGATCCCAATCCTGTCCGATCGCTTTACCACCCAAAAAGTCATGACTTGTCCCAGCTACAGGAGTTAACCTGCCTGTTACCACATAATCAGCATCCTGCTCCAGGTAATTGCTGGCAGGCATTCTAAGCTGATGACCCCCTATATTTCCGCCATTCTTATTCAAATTAAAATAAGTGTGATGTGTAAGGTTAATAGCCGTAGGCGCATCCGTAAATGCTTTATAGTCCAGAATCAGTTCATCAGTATCAGACAGCTTAAAAGTCAGCTGTAAAGTTAGATTACCAGGAAAACTCTCTTCACCATCCGGGCTTATATATTGCAGCGTCAAACTTGGATCCACTGTAGGCAAGATGTCCCATACCTTTTTGTCGAAACCAGATATCCCGCCATGCAGGCCTTTTTCCATTTGATAAGCTACCCCATCAATACTATATTTCCCATCTTTAATCCTGTTAGAATAACGACCAACAACAACTCCCAGATAAGGGTAATCAGCAAGATAATCCTCATTCAGATAACCATCGATATCATCAAAGCCTAAGATTACATCCTGTTTTTCGCCCTTTGCATTGGTTATAATAAACTCACTGACAATAGCACCATAATTATATATTTTAACCTTGCTGCCAAGGCTGTTGGTAAGCTCTACCGCGAAGATTTCTTTTCCATCAATAAATCGCCCGGTGCTAATTTGATTTTCTTTCATAAAACGTATATTAGTCGATATTTACTTAACAATACTACAAATAATACCAGCAAATTTTAAACTGATTACAACATTTAATCAGTATTAAATTGTTTTTTGAACTTAATGTCATTTCATTGATCAACCAAACCACAAAACAGTACATACTAATGAAATCTGAACTATCCAGTAAATTCTTTGATACCTACGGCCAGCAACCAGCGGCAACTTATTTCACTCCCGGTCGTGTAAATCTGATCGGTGAACACATTGATTATAACGGAGGTTTAGTTTTACCTTGTGCAATTACCCTGGGTACATGGCTTTGCCTCGCTCCTAATACTGATCAGGTGATCCGCTTCAAGAGCCTGAATTTCCCGGAAGAAGCCGTTATTCCTTTACAACCAAGCTATAAAAAAGAAGGTACAACCTGGTATAACTACCCATTAGGGGTCTTTAATGAAATCCTGAAGAACTTTCAGGTCCCGGTGGGCTTTGACCTTTTATATGCTGGAAATATCCCGGTTGGATCAGGCTTATCATCATCTGCCTCTATAGAAGTCGTAACGGCTTATGCGCTGACTGCTTATCTTGGTCTGGATTACGATCGTCTGGCACTGGTCAAATTAGCTCAAAAAGTAGAAAATGAGTTTATAGGTGTTAACAGTGGCATTATGGATCAGTTTGCTGTTGCTTTCGGAGAAAAGGATAAAGCAATTGTATTGAACTGTGATACGCTGAAATATAAAATTGTAGACTGCAACAACCTTGTGATCACGTCCTGACAATCATTAATACCAATAAACCAAGGGAACTTGCTGAATCAAAATACAATGAAAGAGTAGCTGAATGTCAGGCTGCATTAAAGGCTCTGAACGAGGAAATCACATTGAATAACCTGTGTGAATTGAGTGCTGATAAATTTGTCCTGCACAGTCATCTGATTAAGGATGAAACCATATTGAAACGTGCAACTCACGTCATTAAAGAGAATGACAGAGTAAATCTTGCTGCAAAAGCACTAAACAGTGGTGATCTGGAAGAGTTTGGCCGTTTAATGTATGCATCGCACCAATCACTGAAAGATTTATATGAAGTGACAGGCAAAGAACTGGATACAGTCGTAGATTTTTGCGCAACCTATCCTGATGTTACAGGCGCAAGAATGACAGGTGCCGGGTTTGGCGGCTGTGCAATAGCTCTTCTTAAAAAAGATGCAGAAGCAGATTTCAGAGAAAAACTCACCACATATTACACTGAACACATTGGTTATGCGCCAGATGTATATATCAGTAAAATTGGAAATGGAGCTACCACAATTTAATTCTATTTTTGCGCCATGCAGAAATTAAAGACAACTGAATTAAACCGTGTAGGTATAGAGGAATTTAAAGAACAGGATAAACTACCGGTAGTTGTAATACTGGATAATGTGCGCAGCATGAACAATGTGGGCTCTGCTTTCAGGACAGCGGATGGTTTTGCTATAGAAAAAATCATCCTTTGCGGGATTACAGCTCAGCCACCGCACCGTGAAATTGAGAAAACAGCTATTGGAGCAACACAATCCGTTGCCTGGACACATTTTGACGAAACGCTGGATGCAATCAGAGCATTAAGAAAAGACGGCTACGAAATTATAGCTATTGAACAGGCAGTAGACAGCATTATGTTAAACACTTTTATACCAGATCAGGCTAAAAAATATGCATTGATCTTTGGAAACGAGGTTAACGGAGTAAGTGATGAAGTAATGGCAGAAATTGATAAAGTATTGAAATACCTCAGTTTGGCACTAAACATTCCTTTAACATTGTGATCTCCGCAGGAATCGTTTTATGGGATTTCTATGCCAAACTAAGGTTGTAACTATTTATTGACAATAGAGGGATTATATTTTTTCAATAAATTCTATTGTAATCCCTCTAAAACAATCATCCATACAATTCTTGCTAATATATCCACAAGAAGAGATCATCCCATTGTTATTTGTTTCAAAATAAGTATCAGCATCTTTTCTTTTCAGTAACCATTCAGTTTTTGCTTTTTGGTATACCTCATCCAAAGTAATAGCTACATAACCTCCCTGATGCGTGTTGATGTTACTTTGGTCTTCAATCCACTCTTCACGGACAACAATCTCCCCTGGCTTATTAGTGGTCGTCCTGGACAAAAAAGAACGCCCGGTCACTTTACCCTCTTTTACCGAAATAACACTTTCACTACTGCCTCCTGTCCAGGAAGAACCACTTACTTTGTAGCGATAAGAATTGTTAGATGATGCTTTGAAACTTGTCCAGGATTTTTGACTCCTGTCAAAATCATTTTCATAAGCAATGTCGCTTTTCTTGCAGGAACTAAGCATAATTACCGTTATGAACATCAACAATAAAGATAATAGATAATTTTTTTTCATTTGAAATCGTTAAAAAGTGTCTTTAAAATAATAAATACAACTCTAAATTAAACAAAACTATTAACTATTTAAACAAAAATTAATTGCAAATAAAAAAGCCGCCCATAATAAAATATGCGACGGCTTCATTTATGGTTAGATAAATTGTTTGTTATTGTTCCCTATGCATATGGGATACCATCTTTAGTAGCGAGTTTACTCGATCCCATCAGATATTCATCTACTTTTCTCGCAGCTTCTCTCCCCTCAGATATCGCCCAAACGACTAAAGACTGCCCTCTTCTCATATCACCAGCTACAAAGATCTTGGCTATATTAGTTTGATACTTGCCCTCTTCGGCTTTTACATTCCCCTGCTATCCAGTTCAACTCCCAATTTCTCAATTAGACCTTCTTTCTGCGGATATAAAAATCCCATGGCTAATAAAACCAGCTGACAAGGCAGATCGCGGGTTGTACCTTCAATCTCTTTGAAATTTACTGGACGGCCGGCCGCATCAATTTCCCACTCCACATCCACCACTTTTAAAGCTTTAAGCACACCATTTTCATCTGCAATAAACTCTTTGGTATTCACACCCCAGGCTCTGTCACACCCTTCCTCATGTGAGCTTGTCACCTTAAGCAGCATTGGATAAGATGGCCAAGGCATATTTTCTGTACGCTGCTGAGCAGGCATAGGCATGATTTCAAATTGTGTAACAGATTTTGCTCCCTGGCGATTTGAAGTACCAATACAGTCCGATCCGGTATCTCCACCACCGATTACAATGACATCTTTTCCAGTAGCCAAAATCTGTTCCTGATCAATACTGAAATTACGAACCCTTTTATTCTGCTGCTTTAAGAAATCCATTGCATAATGAACCCCTTTGGCAGCCCTGCCAGTAACATTTAAATCACGTGGTATCGTAGAACCACCAGCCAAAACAATGGACTGATATTCTCTCAATAAAGTATTCAGTTCAACATTGACTCCTACATTTGAATTACACTTAAATTCTATCCCCTCTTTTTCCATCAGGCTAATCCTTCTGGTTACGACATCTTTCTGTAATTTAAAATCAGGAATACCATAATTCAATAAGCCTCCCGGCGTATCATCACGCTCATAAACAACCACCTCATGACCAGCTTTATTTAACTGAGCTGCTGCTGCCAGTCCTGCCGGGCCAGAGCCAATTACGGCTACTTTTTTACCACTGCGGATCAAAGGTGGTTCAGCTTTAATATATCCTTTAGAAAAAGCAATTTCAATAATATGCTTCTCTATATCTTCAATTGACACAGGCGATTTGTTAATACCCAATACACAGGCAGACTCACATGGAGCAGGGCAAATCCTCCCTGTAAATTCAGGAAAGTTATTGGTACTCAATAATATATTAGCAGCTATCTCCCATTCTGCTTTATATACAGCTTCATTGAATTCAGGGATTACATTTCCCAGCGGACAGCCCGACTGGCAAAATGGAACGCCGCAATCCATACAGCGTGCAGCCTCTTGTTTGACCTGATCCTGCTCAAATGCGACAACAAATTCATTATAATGTTCTAAACGCGTTTTCGCATCTTGTTTTACAGGAGCAGTTCTTTCATACTCTAAAAATCCGGTTACTTTTCCCATAATTATGATGTCTTAACTTTATTACTTCTTTTTAATAAAACCGCTTTGTATTCTTTAGGGAATACTTTAATAAAATGAGCAGACTGTGTTGCCCAATCACTTAATATAAACTCAGCTAATTTACTTCCTGTCAATTGAATATGTTTTTTCAATAAGTTATTAATCCGCAACTCATCATCCTCATTCAAAGGATCAAGATCGACCATTTCCTTATTACATTTATTAGGGAAATCACCGTTTACGTCGTAAATCCAGGCTACCCCTCCGCTCATACCAGCAGCAAAGTTGCTGCCCGTATTTCCCAGAACAAGCACCTCTCCGCCAGTCATATATTCACAACCATGATCACCCAAACCTTCCACTACAGCTGTAGCACCAGAATTTCTTACTGCAAAACGCTCACCAGCCAAACCCCTTGCGAATAACTCGCCCGAAGTAGCGCCATACAAAGCCACATTACCAATAATGATATTCTGTTCCGGTACATAAGTTACTTCACGGAAAGGATAGACAGACAAACGCGCTCCTGAAAGCCCTTTACCAACATAATCATTACCTTCTCCTTCTAATTCAAGCGAAATCCCTCTTGCTGCAAAAGCACCAAAACTCTGTCCCGCTGAACCATGGAATTTAAAATTGATCGTATCAGGAGGTAGTCCCGTTCCCTTATAAATTTTAGACACTTCGTTTGATAGCATTGTACCAATCGCACGGTCCGTATTTTTAACTTTCAAACTCTTTAAAAACTGGCTCTTTATTTAATAAAGCAGGCTGAGAAGCAGCAATCAATTGATGATCAAGTACCTCACTGATACCATGATCCTGTTGCTCTGTATTATATAAACTCAATCCATTATCCGGTGCTTTATATAAAATAGCAGAAAGGTCAAGGTTCTTCAATTTCCAGTCCGCCTCATCAATCGCACGTAAACTCAATGCATCTGCCTGACCAACCATTTCTTCAACCGTTCTGAAACCTAATTCAGCCATCGTTTCACGAAGCTCTTCTGCAAGGAAATGGAAAAGGTTAACCACATGATCCGGATCACCGGTAAACAGCTTTCTCAAATCCGGATCTTGCGTAGCTACCCCTACCGGACAAGTATTCAAATGACACTTTCTCATCATAATACAACCCGAAGTAACTAATGCAGCAGTTGCCACACCCCATTCTTCAGCACCTAATAAAGCTGCAATAGCAATATCCCTTCCCGTTTTCAACTGACCATCAGTTTTGTAAAACAACCCTGCTTCGCAGACGGTTTTTAACCAAAGTCTGATGCGCTTCAGCTAACCCAAGTTCCCATGGCAAACCAGCATGCTGAATAGAAGTCAATGGTGAAGCACCTGTACCTCCATCAAAACCAGATACTAAGATTACATCAGCATGTGCTTTCGCCACACCAGCTGCAATTGTACCTACGCCAGCTTTAGAAACCAGTTTCACATTGATTCTGGCAGCTCTGTTTGCATTCTTCAGATCAAAAATCAGCTGTGCTAAATCTTCAATAGAATAAATATCATGATGCGGAGGCGGAGAAATCAAGCCTACACCAGGTGTGGCGTGACGTACTTTTGCAATCCAGTCATCAACTTTATGTCCGGGTAACTGTCCACCTTCACCAGGTTTTGCTCCCTGAGCCATTTTTATCTGTAACTCATCTGCATTAGTCAGGTAATTACTTGTCACCCCAAAACGTGCAGAAGCAATCTGCTTAATAGACGAGCCATAGAATCGCCATTAGGCAGGAGTTCATATCTCAACTCATCCTCACCACCTTCACCAGTATTACTTTTTCCGCCTATACGGTTCATTGCAATTGCTAAGGTTGAATGCGCTTCATGCGAAATAGACCCGAAAGACATCGCCCCGGTAGCAAAACGTTTTAAGATAGCCTCAACAGGTTCAACCTCAGTTAATGAAACGGGTGCACGGTTATAGTTGAATTCAAATAAACCGCGTATCGTATATGCCTGTTTAGTCTGCTCATTAACCAGTTTACTATATTGTTTGTAAACGTTATAATCATTTTTACGTGTTGCATTCTGTAATAAATGGATCGTTTGAGGATTAAACAAATGCTGCTCTCCTTTTCTTCTCCATTTATAATTACCACCGGTAGGCAGTAACATATCAGGACGTGTAGATTTACCAAATACACGACTATGTTTAATTAAAGCTTCTCTGGCAATTTCATCCAGACCTAAACCGCCAATTCTTGAAACTGCACCGCTGAAATAACTATCCACTACACTTTTATGGATACCTAATATTTCAAATATCTGTGCGCCATGATAAGATTGTAAAGTTGAAATACCCATTTTAGAGAATATTTTCAATAAACCGCTATTCACAGCATATATATAGTTCTGAATAAGTTTTTCTGCTTTCAAACCACTTTCTGCCTCAAAACCTGAAATAGTCTCCAATGCCAGGTAAGGATTTACAGCAGTTGCACCAAAGCCAATTAAACAAGCGAAATGATGAACTTCCCATACATCTCCAGCTTCAACTACAATCCCTACAGCACCACGATGACCTTTACGGATCAAATGGTGATGCACAGCAGATACCGCCATTAAAGAAGGAATTGCAGCATGTTCAGAATCTAATGCACGGTCAGATAAAACGATCACCTGGAAACCATCCTCTACCGCATCAACCGCATAACGGCATAAACGCTCTAAACCTTTAGCAAGCGAACCCGGTTTACCATCTGCTCTGAAATAAGTCTGCAGAGTTTTAGACTGGAAAACCCCGGTATCAATACTTCTTACTTTCTCTAATTCAGGATTTGTTAATATCGGATGTTTAATACCAACACAATGGCACTGCATGGCATGTTCTTCTAAAAGATTTCCATTATTACCCATAAATCCGGCAAGACTCATTACTACCTTTTCCCTGATCGGATCAATTGGCGGATTAGTCACCTGCGCAAACAACTGTTTAAAATAAGAAGAAAGATGCTGCGGTTTCTGAGATAAAACTGCTAATGGAATATCAGTACCCATTGACCCTATCGGCTCTTTTGCCTCTATAGCCATTGGTTTTAAGATCAAATCAATATCTTCTCTGCTATAGCCAAATACCTGCTGATATTTAAACATAGACTCTTGCGAAAGTCCAGTAAATACAACTCTTGGATCAGATAACTCTTCCAGACGGATCTGGTATTGATTTAACCAATCTGCATATGGACGACGGCTGCAAACTACCGTTTTGATTCCTCATCATCGCTGATAATTCTACCCTGTTCCATATCCACCACGAACATTTTCCCTGGTGTTAATCTTCCTTTTTCAATGATCTGGCTTTGATCTAAAGCTAATACACCTGATTCGGAAGCCATAATTACACGGTCATCTTTAGTGATCGCATATCTTGATGGTCTTAATCCGTTTCTGTCTAAAGTTGCACCAATCAGATTACCATCTGTAAATGCGATAGCCGCAGGCCCATCCCAGGGCTCCATTAAAGTCGCATGGAATTTATAGAAAGCCTGTTTAAGCTCGTCCATATCGTCATTTCCATCCCAGGCCTCTGGTATCAGCATCATTAATACATGTGGCAAAGAACGGCCCGCATGCAGTAATAACTCTATAATATTATCCAGACAACCAGAATCAGACTGTGTTTCGTCGATTACTGGCAACAGAATATTTAATTCTTCGGCAGTAAAGTAGCTCGATGCAAAAGATTTTACACTTGCACGGAACCAGTTTAAAACCTTGTAAGGTGTTAATCTCGCCATTGTGGGCGATATAACGGAAAGGTTGTGCTAATCTCCAGGAAGGAAATGTATTGGTTGCAAACCTGGAATGGATTAATCCAAAAGCCGAGACAACTCTTTTATCGCTGAGTTCTGTGAAATAAGTACGGAGCTGCATGGAGGTCAGCTGACCTTTATATACTATAGTACGAGAAGAAAAAGAAGCGATATAAAAATCAGCTTTAATTCCATTAACTGTATTCAGAATAGTTTTAGTAAGGTAATTTTTGAATACATATAGTTTACGTTCGAAGTCAGCACCGGCAGCGATCTGGTCAGGTCTCGCTACAAATACTTGCTCCATTTCTGGCTCTACTGATAGCGCCATATCTCCAATACCTTCAGTATTGGTATTTACTTTTCTAAACCCTAATATTTCAAGGTCCAGTTTTTCAGCAGCACGATAAATTACTTCCCGGCATTCTTCGCGCGCTCTCACATCTTTTGGCAGGAATAACATTCCTACACCATAGTCGCCAGACTGATTTAAGCTGAATCCGATTTTGAGGCACTCGTCATATAAAAATTCATGTGGAACCTGTATCATAATCCCGGCACCATCACCAGTGTTAATCTCGGCGCCGCAAGCTCCCCGATGGTCAAGATTCTCTAATATCGTAATAGCATCAGAAATTATTTGCTGTGACTTACGTCCTTTTACGTGGGCAACAAAACCAATACCGCAAGCATCGTGCTCAAAGCTTGAATTGTATAAGCCCTGATTTTCTTCTATTTGTTCCATATCTTAATGTATTCGAAACACTAAGATAATAATTTCCCCGTTTATTTGCCATATTGACATTTTTTTTTTTGCGAAAAATAAATAACAGTGTAATTTGAGACCCTTTACATTATGAATTTAACAAAAAATACAACTTATTTTTGCCAATTACACAATCACATTATTTAGAATAATTTTGCATTAGCGCATTAATTGTTCTCCTGAATAAGAAGATTTGAACTAAAAAACCTCTTATTTCTTCCGTTTTTAAGCTTGCAAAAGAATGAAAAAAAACGGCTTTTGAGCTCAAATTCGAAGGTTATTTCACTAAATATCGAATTAAAATGAATTTTTATTCAACTACAATCCGCTAAAATTCAATCTATTATAAAATTTTCAATAAAAAACCTCAATTATTTCTTGATTTCGTTTTTGTAGACTGAACTCTTTTGCTACATTTGCAGTGGGCAAGTCCTTTACGATCAGCTCCCTTTGAACTCCCCCAGGGCGGGAACGAAGCAAGGGTAGAAGGTTGTAGCGGTGCGATAAAGGTTGCTTGCCCATTTTTTATTTTTTACAGATTGACTATGCTTTCATTGCACAATCTTCCGTCCAAAGCATACGCTAAATTTATCCATAGTTTATTTTTCCTAAAATCATATAATCATGAAATTTTTCATTGACACAGCTAATCTTGAGCAAATCAAAGAAGCACAAGATCTTGGTGTATTAGATGGTGTAACAACAACCAATCCGAGCCTTATGGCTAAAGAAGGTATTTCAGGCGAACAAAAAGTTATCGATCATTACAAAGCAATTTGTGCTATCGTTGACGGAGATGTAAGTGCTGAAGTTATCTCTACAGATTTTGAAAATATTATTAAAGAAGGTGAAGCATTAGCCAAACTTGATCCAAAGATCGTAGTTAAAGTTCCAATGATTAAAGACGGTGTTAAAGCCATCAAATATTTCTCTTCAAAAGGAATCAGAACGAACTGTACATTGATCTTTTCATCAGGGCAAGCTTTATTAGCTGCTAAAGCAGGTGCTACTTACGTATCTCCTTTCCTTGGTCGTTTAGACGATATAGGTACTGACGGTTTACAATTAATCGAAGATATTCGTTTAATATTTGATAACTACGGTTATGAAACTGAAATTCTTGCAGCTTCTATCCGTGGACCATTACACATCATCAACTGTGCTAAATTAGGTGCTGATGTGATGACCGGCCCATTATCGCTATTTTAGGTTTATTAAAACACCCATTAACAGATAGTGGATTAGCTACATTCCTTGCTGATCATAAAAAAGCAGCTGAAGCAAAAGCTTAAGTTTAGCTTTTCAAAAATATAAAAGGTTAGAAAGCAGAAATGCCGGTTCAAGATAATTGAACCGGCATTTCTGCTTATAGCATTATTCCTTTAATATCCTGGCTTCACTTTTTTCCTAAACTCAGCAGGACCTACCCCATTATACTTTTTAAACTGCCTGCTCAAATGGCTCTCATCAGTAAAGCCCAACTCATTAGCGATCTGGCTAATGGTAAATGTACTGAAAGTAAGACGCTGCTGTACCAGGCGAATCTTGTAATTCGTAATATAATTCCGAAGACTTTCTCCTGTAAATTTTCTGAAATACTCACTCACATAATTTGCAGAAAGATTAAAATGGGCAGCAAGATATTCAACCCTTAATTTTTCAGGAGCACTAATATGCTGACCAATATGCAGCAGCATCCTGTTGATTAATGGCTCTGATTCTAAACCTGTAGTCGTCATTGCAAAATTGTCTGCCGGATTATTATCCGACACATTACGTGCAATAATATTCAAAATAAGCGTCACAAAATGCTGAAGATTCTCTTCATAATAAGGTTGCTTAAATTCATATTCTGTTATCATATTATCCATAAGCGAAGTGATCAACTTGCAATCCCCGGATTGTTTAATCAATACTTCCTGAAATCTGTTATGATGCGAAAAGATATGCTCAAGCTGCTTAAGCCAACGGGTGATCCTATCCTTATCCTGTACAGTTTTAAACTGCCCGAGAAAAACTTCAGAAAAACGGATAGAACAAAATCGAGTGGTAGTTTTGATGTCAAATCCCCTGCAATCCAGTGGTGTGAAGAGAAATATGCTTCCTTTTTTGTAAGCAAAATCATTGCTGTTTGTAGTCCGCATGCCAGTTCCCTCTAAGATTTGCACAATCTCAAAGAAATGATAAACGAGCGGACGCTCATCCCAGCATTCCATATCTGAAACATATAGTTCAAAAGGCTGATATAATTGCTTGTGGTTCATGACCAGTAAAATTACAAAAGAAACCTTGCTTTGTTACTGTTCTGCGCTGACTACTGTCTGTAATTTTGACTGTAGAAAAAACAATTTATGATGAGTTTAAAAGAAAAATTACTAGCACCATTAGTCAGCTCTGCAATTACACTAAAAAATAGGGTTGTGATGGCGCCCATGAGCAGAAGAAGATCTGAAAATGGCATTCCAGGTCACTCTGCGCCTATATATTACGCACAAAGGGCTGGTGCCGGTTTGATTATAGCTGAAAATAGTGCAGTCGCGTCCAATGGCATCGGATATTTGAATGCCCCCGGTATTTATAATATCAAACAGAAAGCTGCCTGGAAAAAGGTAGTTGACGAAGTACATGCAAAGGATGGAAAAATCTTTATTCAACTGGTTCATTCAGGTCGTATCGGACATCCACTGAACCATGAGGGACGGGCTATGCTTGTAGCCCCATCTACGCTGAGAGCAAACGAAACTATACGTATACCTCTAAATCCAGGTGTACCTATGCCAGCACCCCTGGAACTAACCACGGCAGGCGCACAAAACCTTATTGATGCGCATATACAAGCAGCTATCAGTGCAATTGAAATCGGTTTTGATGGTGTAGAAATACATGGAGCTCACGGGTTTTTACCCGAACAATTCCTTCATCCTCATACAAACCACAGAACAGATCGTTATGGAGGCAGCATTGCTAATCGCAGCCGCTTTCTGCTGGAAATAATGGAAGGGGTTACATCAGCTATAGGCAAGGAACGTGCAGGAATAAGGCTTTCACCTTTTGCTACCCTGAATGATCTTCCAGCATATGCTGAAGAAACTGCCACTCACCAGTATATAACCGATGCATTACAGCAAATGGGCATACTGTACATCCATCTTTCCGATCAGTCTGCGGGAGGAAACCCACCCATACCAATCGAATATATCAGGACGTACGTAAACGCTTCCATAACCTGTTAATATTAGCCGGGGGATTTACTGCCGAATCTGGCGAAGCCATATTGCAGACCGGAATGGCCGATCTTATTGCTTTTGGCAGACCTTTTATTGCGAATCCGGATTTGGTGGAAAGATTCCGGTATAATACACCATTAGCCATTGGAGATGAGCGTACCTATTATACAGGGGGTGACTGCGGTTATATTGATTACCCGGCTATCCATTAAAAACAACGAGCTATTTAAACAAAAAACAGTGTGAAAATCTACTTTACACACTGTTTTTTCATTATTTGATGACTAGTTTCCTTCCAGAACTGCCTTTACTTTATCATAATCTATTTGTTCATCAGGTGCAATTAAAATACCCTTTACCCCTGCTCCGTTAGCGGCTTCTACATCTCTTGGTTTATCACCTATCATTACTGATAAAGATGGATCGATATCGTATTCAGCAATTGCTTCAAGCAACATACCAGATTTAGGTTGCGGCATTCACATTCACATTCACCATTTACAGTCGGATGATGCGGACAATAATAAGCATGAATAATTTCAGCACCCTGCTCTTCAAATTTATTGAACAGGATCTCGTGCATATCCGCCAGTGTATCTTCAGTGTAACGATTCAATGCAATTCCACCCTGATTGGTAATAATTACCAAAAGATATCCTTCATCAAATAATCTTTTTAAAGGAGGAATCTGATATTCCAGTACTTCAAAATCTTCTACTCTGCAGATGTAATCATTCATCTCATGGTTAAGGACTCCATCACGGTCTAAAAAAATAGCTTTATTCATTATTTTTGATTTGCTGCCAAAGATCAAAATATAAATGAAAAACCAATGATGATTTTAACCTATTTTCAAATTATAGTGTATTTACAACAGGTATTTCTCCATATTTTTTAAGATAGCGGAACCCGGTTCTTGCAGAATCACAAAGATCATCCACTTTAGTATCTGGATTCTCGGTTACTAATTTCTCGCAGAAATGCGATGTATTTATTAATCACAGTACGCGATTCACTGTCTAGTACAGCGTTGTTGGCTACTAACCCGCTGCTAAATACCAAGTCGTATTTTTCTCTGTTAAATATATCCATACTCAAATGTAATTAACGAATTACGAGAAAACAAATTAAATTTATGTTATTTTTGTTCATCTTAAAGTTAACAATTGTAAACACAATGCTATTCAAAGGCCTGTTGCTCATTGAAATACCAATCTTGCCGAGATTATGTCTTTGATAAAGAACAAATCATTGAATAACGCTGTAATTTATTTTTAGAAGTAATTAAACCTTTTGAAAATACTACAGTCATATATGTAGATATGAGATCATCCGAAGATCTTTTTATCGCTAACCAGAATGCAACAACACACCCAATAGTAAAAGTCCGGCAGAATATCTGCCGGGCTTTTCGTTTTTAACCAATCCTCCGTTCAGCATCCATTTTTGCCGGTTCAGTCAATTCTTCAAAATCTTATAATCTTATTGAAGACATTCGCCAGAATCAATACAATACAAATGGAAACCCAGAAAACAA
Organism: Pedobacter sp. NJ-S-72; assembly: GCF_053890575.1. NCBI lineage: Bacteria > Pseudomonadati > Bacteroidota > Sphingobacteriia > Sphingobacteriales > Sphingobacteriaceae > Pedobacter > Pedobacter sp. NJ-S-72. The sequence continues at coordinate 1,436,555 of NZ_CM132681.1, forward strand.
TAAAACTGGCCATACCACTTATTATCGGTGAACTTTCACAAATAGTATTACACATTATAGATATGGCCATGGTTGGGGAGCTTAGTTACAAGCACCTTGCAGCCGCATCTTTAGTCATGAACGTTATTAACATCCCATTCATTATAGGTATTGGCATAGCGATGTCAATTGCGCAGACCGTATCCAATGCGAATGGAAGTCACGATGGTGCGAAAATATCCCATTATTTATTCAATGGTTTTATGCTATGCCTGTTCACAAGCATAGTTATATGTGCCGGATTAGAATTGAGCAGTGGTATTTTGCCGCACCTGGGTCAGGATAAAGATGTTGTTACTTTAGCAATCCCATTTATGCGTGTAATGTGCTATTCCACTATTCCAATGTTGCTGTTTATTGGTCTTCAACAATTTACTGACGGATTAGAAAAAACACGTACTGCTGCTATGATCATATCATTGATGGCTTTGCCCTTAAATGTATTTTTCAATTGGCTCTTAATACTTGGAAACCTGGGTTTCCCCCGTCTGGAATTAATGGGAGCTGCATGGGGTACTTTTATGACACGCATTATTGTTTTTCTGGCAATGGGCTTAGTCATCTGTTACAATCCTTTCTATAGACGCTATATAGCCATTAGAAAGAAACAATGGGTGGTTAAATGGAGCACCATCAAAGAGCTGCTGACCATAGGTATCCCCTGTGGTCTTCAGATAGGAATGGAATTCGGTGCTTTCGCTGTTTCTGCAATTTTGATTGGAACTATGGGCGCAATGCAACTGGCAGCACATCAAATAGCCATAAGCTGTGTTTCTTTTACATTTATATTTTTCACAGGATTGGCAGAAGCCGGATCTATCAGGATCAGCAATGCCTATGGAGGGCTAAACTGGAAAAAGGGTTTTACCATTGGAAAAGGGACATTATTGACTGCATTAGCGTTCGGGACCTTCTGTGCGGCGGTTCTTTTGCTAGTCAGACAATTTATTCCCTTGTTATTTACGGAGGATAAACAGGTCCTGTCACTAGCAGGCTTGTTAATTTTATATGCGGCAATATTTCAAATTCCAGATGCCATACAAACCATAACAGCAGGCTTATTAAGAGGGATAAAGGATGTCAATATCCCTACCGGCTTAATTGCAATAGCTTATTGGGTTATTGGTTTGCCAGTTGGCTACTTTCTTGGTTTTAAACTGGGTCTCGGCCCTACCGGGATTTGGATCGGATTTTTGATTGGTCTGAGTATTTCATCTGTTCTTTTGCTATTGCGGTTAAAAAAGAAGTTGATCAGTTAATCAATATTGTTTTTCCGCTTAAACCTTGAATGTCAGCCATAAATCAGCATATGAAAGATTAGTTTGAATCAACAAACCGTAACTGAAATTATGGATATATTAGAGCTATGAAACCGACATGATTAAAATGATTATTAAGCACGCAGGGCAATAATTATTTTAATCATCAAAGGCTCCATCTTACAAAAACATAAAATAGATAAATAGATGAAACAGCTAAGTATTAAACATATCACGAATTTACATAGCGACTCCTTAAGGGGCCTTGACTTTTACGCTCAGGAGCTTGTAATTCTACAGGAACGTTTGGAAGAAATCCTTGCCGACAACACCAATAAAGAAGTGGCTGAGCAGGTTGAACATTTTCAGGATGAATTTATCATACACAAAAATGCTATTGATGAGTTGAAGAGCAGTATTCACGAGAATAACAACAATATCAAAGATCAGATAAGCGAATTTGATGGTTCAGTAGAGAAAATCACTATATCTGATAATCACAACTTACATGAAGACTATCTCACAGAAGAAAGACTGTTCAATGAGCTGAGACATGAATTTTATCGTTTCGCCTCTAAATGGATGTAAACTAGTATAGATAAATAACGCTAAATTACAGCGTTATTTATCTATTTCCTCCCGAACTAATCCTCATCCATGTTAAGGCACCTTGGCACTAAAAGAACTTACGCCAGATTGTTTCCTGGATGGGTAAAAACCAACGATTTTCTTATCTGATAACATTGGCCAACCACATAAGGTTACTGAAAATAGGTATAGCTGAAACGGGTAATTTCTGGCTTCGCTTCCGGAATCCCTTTCATTTCTCTGCCTATCCATCTTGTAGTCATACTTACAGGAAGACCATTTTTCATTTTAAAAACGCGATTCGTAGTAAAACCATTTTCAGTTATATTCATAACCAGGTTTCCGGCTTTATCATAAAAGGATCCGGCTCTCTCCACATTCCCTGTATCAACTTTGCCTTTATTCCTATTCATTTCGGTTTGTGTACTGCTGTAAATGATGGTTTCATACGGATATGATTTTTTATCCAGGAACATATTTCCAACAAGGGCATATTGCCAGGTCCTGGTCTCAGCTTTAACTACTGCCGTGTCTCCGGAATAATAAAAATCGAGCATCCTGCCATGCCATGTTATTATTAGTAAAACCAGCCGGCATATCATTCTTATATTTCACTGATAAGTTATCTCCTTTAGTCCCCAGACCAGTCCATTGTCCCTTATGATTAAACTCTAAAACAAAGTCATTGTCAGGATCTTTAACATTACTTGCCAGGATTTTTTTCACTTTATTGAGCTTAAAGAATTGAATTGGAAATACAAAACGTTCTTTAGTGGCAATGTCAAAAGCAAGATACATCGCTGCACTTCCCTTTGACTTAGTATTCTTTACCTGTGCAATAACGCCACAGTTTATAAATAACATGAATGCTATTCCTTTAAAAATATTCATAACTAATTTTAACGATTTCAGTACCTGAATTAGATTTTCTTACGGATACTCCATCCTCAGACAAAAACTGCCTGGTATTAGAGATATTTACTGGTCTGCCGTCTTTCATTTTATAAACCAATTGAACTTTGTCTTCTTGATTAAGAGTTTTATCCAGAATCAGATCTCCCCTGCTGTCATTGTAATACACATCCTTAATTTTATAGGTATTTTGAGTATCAATAATACTATATTCCCTGGTAAATGGTAAAGTCCAGTGTGAAGAGCTTGCAGTGTAACGCGGTTCATTATTCTGATCAGAAACAAGCTTTATACTATCACCGGATAGTTTAACTAATCTTGCACTGTTTAAAATCTGATTTTCAATTTTCTGGTTATTTTCTGAAAGCGCAGAAGTTTTTGTGTTCAGCAAAAAATCCCCTGTTAAAGTATATACTGCTAATATCTTATTGTCGGTTAAAATGACCGTATCCCCGGAATAATGAAATTCAAGAGACTGCGATTTATTGACGAATTTAAAAGGCACGTTGTTTTTGTATGTTATGATTAAAGAGTCTCTCCTGCCAGCAACATTAGCTAATTGTCCTTTACTATTAAACTCAATAACAAAGTCTTTAAACAATTCATTTTCGTTACTTGTTATTTTCATCTTTTTCACCCCTTTAAGATCAAATAATTGCAGTGGGAAATAACCGGCAGCATCAGGATTCATTAACTCAAACCCCAGGTACACCGCTTGTTTTGCAGCATTCTCTGAAGGTTTATTTTGAATAGAAATCTGCTGCAGATCTGTTTTTTGCGCATAGGTATTGTAAGTAATAAAAACGGCAATTATCAATAGTGCTTTCTTCATTTTATAAATCCGGATCAGTTCAACAAAGGGCAAACATAGGTAAATAGAAAGTGTTCGTTTGTCGGTTTTGTACAATACTCACAATAAAATTTCTTTTAACTTTATATAACCAAATTAAAACCAGGACATTATGTCTATTAACGCTTTAACTCAAATTGTGGCTATTCTGCTTACAGGATTAGTTGCTGGATTATTTTACGGTTATGATTGCTCAGTAATCAGAGGTTTGGGAGCTTTGCCCGACAAAAGCTTTCTCAGTGCATTTCAATCCATCAACCGGGAAATTCTAAATCCTTATTTCTTTATAAGTTTTATGGGGGAGTCTGTTGCTGTTACCCCTTGCAACATGGTTGAATTACAATTCAGGTTTATCAAACTCTTTCTATTTCTTACTTGCTGCAACACTGATCTATGCAATTGCAGTTTTTGGAGTTACTGTTTTTGGCAACGTACCGTTGAATAATATTTTAAATCAATTTGATATAGAGAAAGCGTCACCAGCGGAATTGTTGTCATTGAGACAGAAATTTGAAGTGAAGTGGAATACGCTGCATCATATTCGTACTTATGCTGCTATACTGGCTTTTCTTTCAGCATTACTTTCATTAGTAGGAATCCCCTCCAGATAGGTTTACCGTCACCCATACTGTCAACTGATTTTTTTGTAGATTCACAGAAATTTCCATTTATACCCAGTATCGTTCAAAATGTGCAAGAAGATATATTTCATCAGCGGTTATGGAGAAATACAGAAAGACTATTGAACCTGACTCATATTCACGGCACAGCAGATAATATACTGCCAATTAAATATACCATTAAGCCTGCCTGATATATATAATCAATGGAGGCGGACACTTTATGGTGTATGCCAATGCTGAAAAGATTATAAAAATTATTCTTTCCATAATATAATATTGCATTTTCTTTCCAGCAAAGGCATGAATAGAAATATGTTAATTTTTATATATTAGCAATATCATAAAAGGCAAATATAATTATAGAAAAAATATTTTTTTTGACGAAGAACCTATTTAATAAGTTATGACCAGAAGATTTATAAATCAAGACAATGCCTCCAATAAATTTTGGAATATAACCGCAGAAAATAAAACTCAAACTATAACCTTTGGAAAGGTGGGAACCAAAGGCCGTGAACTCATTAAAGAGTTTGACTCAGAAACTGAATGTAAAACTGAAACACAAAAGCTAATTGGGCAAAAAACTAAATCAGGTTATGTTGAATTGAGTGAAGACGATGATATTCCAGATAAAACAGAACTTTCAGAAGACGAAATTTCTGAGCTATTCTTTTGGGAGTCAATAAAAAAAGTCAAATAAGTATAGAACTACAAACTGGCAGGAATATGATACTGATGAACATATAGAAAATCTAACAGAATTACTCTCAAAGAGCGGAAAGCAAAGACTTATTTTATTTGAAAAATGCTTACAGGAAAAGTTGCACGAACTCTATACCGCAGAAATTGCTGAGCTCGGTGTTATTCTAGAGAATGATTTTAAAAACGAAAATGGTGTTATTTCCTTTGACAGTTCCATCTCTGGTGATGGATTTATTTATTTCAGATGCTGGTTGCTATTAAAAGGGAAAGAATTTTTCGAAGGATTAAAAACAGACATCAATACATTCTTATCAACTGATATTGATTTTTATATTGGTGATTGCTGGGCAGAAGGCTTACTTTATGCAGCAGATGAAGCCTATAGTATAAATCATGAAAATGATGATGCTGATATCATCCGTGACGCTGTTTCTGAATTATTCCCAAATGTGATACACTACGACGATGCAGAAGAAAAATGAACCGGGGACATTGAACAAGGAGCCGGATTTCAAAAACGTTATCCCAAACTGGTCGAAGAAATAGTCGCTATCCGGTCAAAAGCCTGATTTTCTTTATTAAACTGACATAATATGCCGAAACCCATTTTTCTTACAATTTTATCCTTCATATTTCTCAGTGCGTGTAATCCTAAACCATCAGAGAAAATTATTACTATACACCCAATTCTGTCTCCGGGAGATACCGAAATTGATACATGTTATCATTTGCTTAAAAAATACGAGGCTATTGTCATGGAAGACGACGATTCTGATAGTACTGATTACCGTAAAGCTATTGCCCTTGAAAAAAGTCTTACAGAAAAAATAGACAGTCTTGAATCATCTTCAAAGATAACCATGACCGATCAAATCGAAAGAGTCAATCATATCTCATCAAAATTCGATTTACTCTATAGTATCGCCACAGAAAGACGCGTACGAATGAAACAATCGAAACTTAAAAAGAAATAAAGACTCAATACCAAACTTTTAAAAAATCAGATTCTGGGTAACCGGCAAGACGAAAATGAATAACTTCCATTTTACAACATTCAAAGAACTTTTAGCTATTGAGAGTTTTAACAAATCCTGGGAAGCCATATTCCCAAATCAGCATGAAGAATTTGAAGACGAATCAGTTTTCCTGGTCTGTAATGGCGATGCCGGTTTTAAAACCCATTTAAGACTTGACATTGATCTGGGCTGGTCCGGCAATGATAAAAAATGGATCAAACAATTTCCCGGCTTGCAGCTTCAGAATTCAGATGAACGTATAGAAGGTTTAGTGATTTTGGGGAACCTCTCTGTAAAGGGGTGTATCATTAACGAAGAGGGAGATTACGGTGCGTTTCTATATGTATCAGGTCAAATTACCTGTCAGAGCTTAGTAGCTGGCGGATCTGTTATTTATGTTAAAGGAGATATCAATACCGAAGAAGTGTTCATTAGTCATTATAACCATGGATATTTTAAGTGTGATGGACTGTAACCTCTCCGATACTGATAATCAATGATCATTATACGGAGGTTAATCAATATAAGTCCGGCTTATTTTATTACAATGATAAAACTGGTGAATGTCCTCCTGAAAACGCATGTTACACAGATGAAGAAACTGGCGAAGACTGGCAATGTGCTGTTAAGCTGACCAAACTTTTAGACAACCCCACTCCTACGTTTGAAGATCTGATCTTCGACCTGAATGATGGCGAGTATGTATTATCCACAGCAACACAATTGCCTCATAAAGATGAAGCCTACTGGTTACAAAAAAAATATATAATTACTGGAATAATTTAAATCGTATTCCAGAAGAATTTATAACACAACACTTCTTTGAAAAAGCTTATGAGAAATATGGCGCTTATTGCTTCTCTTATTTTCCCGAAAGTTTCATAAGCCCTGTTTTGTGTGAACAGGTCATACAAAAATCTGGTACAAACCTCAAACATATTCCAGAACATTTGATTACTAAGGATCTTTTTGTTTGCTGGCCGCCAGACATCAAACCAATATATCATCCATACCTTCCGCCTATCTGGACAAAATGCTGATCAAAGAAATCATTCATTATAACGAGTCTGAAATGTCAGATGTCCCACCTCAATTTATGACAGAAGAGCTTTTAATAGACTATGTAAAATTAGGCCGTGGATTATGGTTAGATAAATATTGTGAAATTGCTAACGTATCAAAAATCACAGTACTTCTTAAAGCACTGGACTCAGGGATTGAATATATAGAAGAAATCTGGGGCTTTCATTTTCGGGAAGAGGTATATCTTTATGCCAAAAAACTATACGACAACCAGGAAAATGAAACCATATGGAATAAATATGCAGAAAAATTTCAGAGGAAAATTGACCGTCTTTCCTGATCAGGAAATAATAAAAAATTCCGGAAAAAAGTTCATCAATTCTGCAATTCCCCATATCAGCAAAGCCATGCCTAAAATTCCAGGAATTTTCCTATGCTCCCAATTCCAGCCCAGTAAAGATGGAATCTCCCAATATTTAATTAGTACATAAAGAAATAGCCCGCCCAAACCAGACCAGCTAATCAGATTAATCCCTAGTTTACTACCTGCAAGTACACAGGCGCACAGATATACAATTGTAATCAGCTGCACCCATATATAATTTTTAACGCCACTATTACCTGAGAAAAAGTCATCAACTGAAAAGCAAAGCAATAAAAATATCAGCAACAGAGTAATTGTCACTAAAGGCGGTACCGGTATCACAGGTATAAATAACAGAGCAGCCCACAATAATATTGTCAGAACAATATAAGAAGCTAATACGACATTTTTGTTCTGGTACTTAGTAGGGAAAGGTATGAATAATCTACCCAACCGGGGTAAAAGCCAGTTTATTGGAGGAAATGAATATAATGTAATTAATGCCAGTACCGTTATTTCAAAAGGGTACCATGAATCTTCACATTGATAGATTAACCATCCCATTGCCAATACAGTAGTCAATGAGGCATAGTTAGTTACCTTCAGCAAAATCTCTTTCGTACTGAAGTCCCTGAAATTATTACTAAAAGCACTCCAGTATAATTTATGAAAGCTTCTACTTGTAGTCATCGCTGTTAACTGTGTCCAGAGTAAAACAAGGCCAAGCTGTAAAGTTATTGTACGGAACATCAGATCCTTTACTCCTATTCCCCAGATAAGTGCAATTAATGCAATTAACAACAACAGAACCCTAAGGATCTTAGGTGAAAAGAGCACCCGGAATACCGGGGTCAGATACTTAACTGCCAGATCGTATATTCTATACCAGAAACGCTTTAAAAGAGCTAGTAATGCCCCTACTGCAATTAAAGCCGCTGCTCCCATTAAAAGACGGGATGCCGTAAATATTCCCATTAATGCTTGCAGACGCGAAGGTTGTTTAATATCGTAAACCAATTCCGTATTAGCTAATAAATCAGCAGACAAGATATTTGCCTGTTCTTTAGTCAGCTTATTTAATTCCGTATGATGTTTAGTCCAATAACTATTTGCTGTTGCAGTATCACTATAGGTATGTAAAGTGCCATATTGATACAAAACGGTCTTCTGTCTGGCCGATAGCCCTGTCATTATTTTCGCCAGATCATAATCAGTTGCAGGCGCTGCACGCAGAATCAATAAAAGGAAAACTAGTATCTTAAACATTCAAACAGGTTATAATTCGTCTAAGATATCAATTCTCCAAAAAGAATCCAGTTAACCAACCATATCATTTCTGGCTATGCATAGTTTTGAATAAGGTTTAACATGTGTAAGGCATTTATGTTGGAAGGGGGTTGGAAGGGCGAATCGCCCTTCCAACCCCCTTCCAACATAAATGGCAACCAGACCACAACCAGACTCGTTAATGACATTCGGTTGATTAATAATTATTTATATTTATCGCACATTATGAAAAGAAAAATCAATCTCCTTCCCATTATACTTTTTGCAGTCGTTATATTCCTGTTAAACTGGTACGTTCTTTCAGGATTATTATTAATTTTAAGCGCTTCAAGTTTCACTACCCCTTTATTCTGCTTGTTTATCCTGGCTGCTATCGGATCACTTTTTTTAGCGATCAGAAGAATGAACAAACATGGGATGGACTGGTTTTTTAAGATTTCAAGCCACCTCCTGCTTACACTTTTTGCCGCTGAAGTTGTCCTGTCAATTTTCTTGCTTATAGGCGATGTTCCAAGAATATTTACAGGAACGGGAAGAAATGTTTACTGGGTAGAAGTCTCTTTTTTGATGTTTCTGTTAACTATTTTCCTTTTTGTTTATGGAATGATTTTCGGAAAGTACAACTACAAAGTAATTAACCATACACTTTATTTCGATGACCTGCCAGACAAATTTGACGGATTTAAACTGGCACAGATTTCCGATGTCCATGCTGGCAGTTTCAATAATCCATCGGCGGTACAAAGAGGCATCACATTAATCAATCAGCAAAAGGCCGATTTATTTGTATTTACAGGTGACCTGGTCAATAATAAAGCCGAAGAAATTAAACCCTGGATCAGTTACTTTTCACAAATTAAAGCCCCATATGGACAGTTTTCCATTTTAGGCAACCACGATTATGGTGATTATATCAAATGGGAAAATGATAGTGAGAAAGTAAAAAACCTTGAACAGTTAAAAGCTTACCATAAAGATTTAGGCTTTAAATTACTTTTAGATACACATGTTGAGATTAAAAAAGATGATCAAAAGATCATCCTTGCTGGTGTAGAGAACTGGGGGCTTGGTTTTGGCGAAAGAGGCGATTTAAAAAGATCTTTAAGCGGCACAGTCAGTTCTGACTTTAAGATCTTATTATCACACGATCCAAGCCACTGGGAAGAACAAGTTAAGGTCTTCGGCAATAAAGTACAACTTACCCTTTCAGGTCATACCCACGGCATGCAGTTCGGTCTGGAAGCATTTGGAATTAAATGGAGCCCGGTTAAATACCGTTACGCACATTGGGCAGGTATAAAAGAAAACGAAAACGAAAGAATCCTGAATATTAACAGAGGTTTTGGCTTCCTTGGCTTTTCAGGAAGAATAGGGATCTGGCCGGAAATCACAGTGATAGAACTCAAGAAAACCTCTGGCAGGTAATCAAGCAGCTATCAAAAAAACGGCGGCCCGGTAATCTCTTACCGGGCCGCCGTTTTTATAAAATATTATTTAGCTTCAACAGCGTAAATATAAATTTTGCTATTTCTAACAGGCTGACCTTTAATGGCCAGGTATTCACCTCTGTTATCTCTTAATGCTTTGATCTCAAACGGGTCATTTTCCTTAGCTCCAAGATCAAAAGCAATTTTCAATCTATCAATATGTGTATCAGCATTAACTTTCCATTTTTTCTCCTGGTAAAGGAAATAAGCGAAAATTACACGAGTATCTCCTTTAGTTTTTCCATCTAATCTTACAAAGATTGGGTTGGCTTTTTTTAAAGGCTCAACAGCTTTTAAATAGAATTCATTAAAATCTGCAAATATTTGTTTTGCGTTATTGTTAGTCATATTATTATTCTTTCGTATTGTGTATATTAATGTATTATATTTTATTAGACTATATCAGTTGTTAAGGCTGTTCCTTTACGTTTCCGGTACGTTTTAAAACACCCCAGCCTTCTAATTCACCCTTTAATGCCTTACGCACTGATCTGAACAACACCAGGTACATCAGCTGTCTCCAGTAAAAACGTTGAGGAATGATATAAATCAGTTTCTTATAAGGCTCCTTCTCCATTCTGAACGCTATTCCCGCAAAGAATAAATCTATCAGGATAAATATGCAATAGAAGAAGAATACCTGTCCAAATCCATTATCCAAACTTAACAGACTACCCATTCCCTCTAGTGTAAGTGAATTTACGGAAGATAAAGAGAACAGACCTGTAATAATAGAAAGTACCATAAAGAAATCCGCCAGCGGCGAAAACAATGGAAGGATAATCTGGTAGATCAGGATATTAGGCATCCCCACCATTCCAAATAACCATACATTTTTTTTTATTTAAGATTGTTTTCCTGTTTTTCCAGAAACTCTGCATGACACCAAAACTCCATCTCAGACGTTGTTTCAACAACATATTTACCGTTTCAGGGGCCTCAGTATAAGCAATCGCAGTATCACAGTTTCTTACCGTGTAACCAGCTCTCAAAATACGCATAGTCAAATCACAGTCTTCGGCCAGTGTATCCGTAGTAAAACCACCTACTTCCTGTATCACCTGTTTCCTGAAAGCACCAATCGCACCCGGTACCACAGTAATCGTATTCAGGATATCAAATGCCCTTCTGTCCATATTCTGAGCTGTAATATACTCAATAGACTGCCAGTTTGTAATCAGGTTAATCTTATTACCAACCTTTACTGTACCGGCTACCGCTGCTATATCATCCTCATAGAAATAACGCATCAGTTCTGTTATTGCATCAGTTTTCAATTGTGTATCCGCATCAATACAGATGACGAAATCGGTCTCAGAAAGTGCAATACCAAAGTTTAACGCAGAAGCTTTCCCCCCGTTTGGCTTAGTATATATTTTGATATTTGGCATATGGCTGAAATGCGCATTGACCAGTTCAACTGTACGATCCGAAGAACCATCATCCACAAAAATGAACTCTGTATTCTTGTAAGTAGTTTTCAGCAAACTGTTTAAAGTTTGTACAACCGTTACCTCCTCATTATAAGCAGGAATGATAATACTCACTTTCATATCAGGATCTTTTAACAAGAGTAAAGCATCTTTTTTACCTGCCATTTTCTGCTTAACAGCGAGGATAGCAATAAAAATGCTTCTTAGCATGGCCAGGATAATAGCCATGATAAACACATAGTTCAGAATTAAGGTCCCATAAGAGAACACATTCAGGAAAAGCGTATTTCCAGAAGTAATAAAGCTATTGCCACCTTTACTTACCGGAGGCATCAATTCATCTTTTTTCTTTCCGATCAGGTTTCCTATAGTTACAAACTCATACCCTTTAGCTTTGAAATACTTGATAATTCTTGGCAAAGCTTCCACAGTTGCTGAACGATTACCACCAGCATCATGCAGTAAGAGTACATTTCCATTATCCTGATATTTAACAACTGCATTAAAAATCTCATCCGCAGTAATTCCCGGCTGCCAGTCCTGAGGGTCAATAGATTCTCCTATATTAATATAGTTCTGGTCTCTGCTTTGCGCAACCGGTAAAATCTCCGCCGAAGTAGAAGGTTCAGCATCAGCATTAAACGGAGGCCTGAATAAAATTGTGCTATGCCCGGTAACAGCTTCAATCAGTTTTCTAGTCGCATTTAGTTCAAAATTCACACGTTCAGGCCCAACTTTTGACATATCAGGGTGGAAAAACGTATGGTTTCCAATCTCATAACCTAGTTTAAACTCTCTTAGCAGCAGTTCCATATTCTGCTCAGCCATAATTCCTACAACAAAAAAACTGCCAGGAACTTTTTCTTTCTGTAAAACATCAATGATCTGAGGCGTATAAATCGGATCAGGTCCATCATCAAAAGTCAATACTATTTTTTTCTCAGCATGTCCATATCTGCGGATACTGTATTTTGTTGGCAAATCGACATAGGTCTGATTGGCAATCACAAAATTCACTGTATCCAGGTGAACATCGATTTTACCTTGCTTAGGTACTGAAACTAAATCCAGTACTTCACCTTCTCCAGAGTAATCTATTCTATCATTTAAACCAATATGAGTCAGTTTTTTCAGGTCTACACCGCTTTTTCTTACTGAGTCAATACTCAAATCTTTAGAAATGAACGTCCATAATCTTGGATCTTCAGCCCCCATACGCCAGATGGCTATACCAGCAACATCCCAGTCATCTGCTTTTCTGATCAGGTTAAAATTGGTTGCAGCATCAGTAAAAAACACCTGGTGATGCAAGCCCGATTCATCTGTATAATTATAGTTCAGGTTTGCTGAAACCGGGTCGTATTTAATCTTACCACCATACCTGTTTGCGTTTTGCAATAGCCTGCTGGTACGTTACATTTTTACCGACATCCTTATCAGGCCAGTCATATCCATAACAAGCTAATGCAAGAATCACTTTTTCAGAAGAGATCTTTGCACATATTTTATCCAGCTGTTCTTCTACCCATTGCTGGTGAGAAACATCACCTGCATTACTATTTTCACTATGCTGATCATAAGCCATAACAAAAACGTAATCATTATATTTTTCCAGTAAGGGAAGATTATAATCGTCATTTTCCGGAGAAATGTCCTGTGTGACAATCAGGTTCTGAGCATGTAACTTATCATATAGATTTTTCTGAAATGCAGCCAGTGGTGCATCAGACTTCTCTTTAATCTCTTCAAAATCAATATTTACTCCATGAAAGCCGTATTTTTTCAGAGACTTAATCAGGTTATTAATAAACCTGTTTTGTAAGGGTTTATTTTGAAGTAACTTATGGATTGCATTCCCATCAAAACGATCTACACTAAAATTAGAGACCATCGCTATGGCCACTTTTTTATGTTTATTGATCACTTTCATGGCCTCTGCATTGACCTGGTCAATCAAAGTATCTGCACCATTTTTGATAAAGAAAGACTCCGTAACCACCATATCAAGGTGTTTAATATTATCTCTTAAATCAGTTAGCGACTGCGGGTCCCAGTTCACATAAAAACCAGCGTTGATCCTGGCTTTATTATTAGGGTGTTTAAGCCGGTTCAGTTTTTGATGCTCTTGTATGTGCAGCAATCTCTTTTTAGAGATTTTAAAATCTGAATATGTTTGCGATTTCTTAATTTCCTCAATCTGTTTCTTGCTTAAAGTAGCCGTACTATTGATGATAGGCAAATTAGGATAATGATTAGAAAGCAGCGTATAAGCTACGCATGCAGAAGCAATAATGAATACTATAAGGAGCATTCTGGTAACCCATTGAAAAGTAATCCATCTGCTTTTCTTTGTGGTTTGAAAAATCTGTTTTTCGGGCATTTGTGGAATAAATAATTATTATTCAAGATTAAACTATAGCCTTTTCCCTCTTGAGGCAAGAAGAAATATTGAAAGAGCAATAATTATAAAAATCCTAATATTGTTCAAATATAAGGAGAATTTGACAAAAAAACCGGAGATAATGGGGAGATTTACAGAACCAAAAATCAGGATGTCAGTTACAGTAGAGAAAACTATTCAGCGAAAAATTATTCACATTGATATGGATGCATTTTATGCGACTGTAGAACAGCGTGATTTTCCTGAATACAAAGGCAAACCAGTGGTGGTTGGCGGCTCTCCTGATGGCCGTGGCGTAGTCGCTACAGCAAGCTATGAAGCACGTGAATTTGGTATTCACTCTGCAATGTCTTCCCGTAAAGCTATACAACTCTGCCCCCATGCTATATTTGTATGGCCAAGATTTGATGCCTACAAAAGCGTTTCCGTGAGTATCAGAGAAATATTCAGCCGTTATACCGATCTGATCGAACCACTTTCTTTAGATGAAGCTTTTTAGACGTAACTACTGATAAACTCAATATTGGTTCTGCACTGGAAATCGCAAAACAAATTAAAGATGCGATTAAAAATGAGCTGAACCTTTCCGCCTCAGCTGGGGTGTCCAGCAATAAATTTGTGGCTAAGATCGCTTCAGACATGAATAAGCCAGATGGACTAACTTTTATCGGCCCCTCTAAAATTAACGCTTTTATGGAGAAGCTACCCGTGGAAAAGTTTTTCGGTGTAGGTAAGGTAACAGCAGACAAAATGAAAAAAATGGGGCTGTATAATGGAGCTGACCTCAAAAAACTATCGGAACAGGAATTGGTTCGTAAATTCGGTAAAACAGGGAAATTCTATTATAAAATTGTCAGGGGAATCGATGATCGTCCTGTGCAGCCACACCGTTTAACCAAGTCCCTGAGTGTAGAAGATACCTTTGGCAAAGACCTGGTTACGATGGAAGAGCTAGTCGCTGAGCTGGAACAGATTGCAGAGAAAGTCGCAGAAGACTGGAAAAAAGCAGGTTAAAAGGAAAAACGATAACGCTTAAGCTCAGGTATGATGATTTTAAACAACTGACCAGGAACCAGTCCTTTGTTAATCCTGTAGCAGATTATGCTTCAATTATTACCGCTGCCAAAGAGTTACTGTTAAAAGTAGAAACAGAAGACAGAAAAATCCGTTTGCTCGGAATTACCTTAAGCAATTTTGGAACACAGATTTCTACCGGAAAATTTGTAGATCCTGATCAGATGGAGTTATTTTAATAAAAATCAATAATATGGCACAAGTATTTATAGAAGAAGAAACATTTGACAAGATAGATTTTACACAAAACCCATTAGAAAAGGGCGAATATGAGTATTGCACCTTCAAAAATTGCGATTTTTCCAATGCAGACCTTTCCGGGTTTGTATTTCTGGAATGCGAATTTTCAGATTGTAACCTCAGTTTAGCCAAACTAACAAAAACAGCATTTAGAGAAGTTAAGTTCAAGAACAGCAAAATGCTGCTGGGGCTATCTTTTGAGAACTGCAATGAGTTTGGTTTAGCAGTTTCATTTAACAATTGTACGCTTGATCATTGCTCTTTTTACCAGGCCAAGTTGAAAAAGACATCTTTTAAAGACTCCAAAATTCATCAGGCAGATTTCACAGAAGCAGATTTAAGCAGTTCAGTTTTTGATAACTGCGATCTGACAAGAGCTACTTTCGAAAATACAATTCTTGAAAAAACTGACTTTATAACTGCCTATAACTACTCCATTGATCCGGAATTAAACAGGATCAAAAAAGCAAAATTCTCAATGGCTGGAATAGCTGGTCTTTTAGACAAATATGATATTGAAATCAAACCATAAAGCTTTTCCGGAACAATAAGTTCATTGATTTTCCGAAACAACGAACTTACTAAGGAATAACCTCAAACAGCATAAACTGGCTTTGTTCTTTCTTATAGAAGTTATTATCCGCTACAAATATCACGGTTTGATGTCCGTTTGGCAAAATGGGGCCCTAAAGTGGCCCCTTCAATATTATCAATATAAATGCCCAGATCATCCATATTCAGCAGCAATTTCTTTTTCACAGGATGACCCGCAGGGTTATCCTTTAAAGATTTTGTGGTCATAATATTAGTAGCATCCTGCAAATCAGCCAGAAATACTTTAACATTAGTACCATCCCGCCCTGCCGAATAAGAACGCTCTGTGATCAGCATACGATTATTACCTAACCAGAGTATGTCCGGAATTCCATTATTATACTCACCACCTTCTTTATCAGGCGATAAAGCAACCGGCTCTAACTCATAAGCATATTGGGCAGTATTCAATTTAGTTTTTAAATCAAATTGATAAATCCTGATAAAAGCCTTATTTCTGACAAATTCAGCACGCGGCCCATCCTGATATAATGGTTCTTCAAGATTGACATACAGAGTTTTAAAATCGTCGGCAAAAGTAAGGCCCTCTAAAACTCCATTTCTTCTGGGGCCGCTTTCTATACCATGCATCCTAAGATTATCTGGTAACGGAATAGTATCCGCATACTTCCCATTGGTAGAAATTATATTGATCGTTGGATCAATCAGCGTAGTATCCCCGTTTTTAATCAGCCGCTCCCCTTCACTTGTCCAGATCAGTTGTTTGGTTAAACCATTATAGCGCATGGCTTCCGGATCTGTAGTCCGTGTTGCATGAACACTCAATTTAGGATAAGCTGAACCATCTTTCTGATACAGGGTTTTCACCCCCGTTATGGTTACTTTACTAATTCCCGAAGCTGACAATGTAATTTTAGCAGTATAAAACCTTGCCGGATTTATAGTTGACCGGTCATCACAAATCATATAATAGCCGTTGTTTTCCGGATCAAAGTCTATAGCAGACAACCCTCCTACCGTCGTTCCTTTAAATTGCTGATTATGAGGCAAAACATAGGTGTTAATATATTTCAATCCACTAACTGAAGATAAAACCTGTTGTTTAGCGGGTATATTTCTGGTAACGAACAGCCTCCAAGAATTAAGGTTATTAAAAAAGCGAAGATTATTTTAGAACGTGCAGCGTAACTTAACATATAATCGGATTTAAACAGGAATTGAAATCAGCTCCTGAAAAACACCGCTAATATACGACTGAAACAAAAAAAGGGTGCAAATTGCACCCTTTTTTTTTAAAAATAACAAAGTTCAGAAATTAACTCATTTTTCTGATTAACTTCTACCTGGGTAGTAAGTTTTCATGTATAAAACATCTTTCGCAGAAATTGTTGTGTTATTAGCTGCGATAGTTTTATTATTTGTAGTAAAACGGGCTTCAACCGGATAATGCATAATAGATGAAGAATCATAAGCAGTATAGTTTAAGCCTGTTCTTGATTCTACAGCAAGTACATTGAAATCAACGTCTTCTTTAGACCAGTTGTTAGGTGGGCCCATATAGTAATCATACACCGCCTGAGTATTCCATGGAATATTAGCATCAGGGTGAGACTGCTCATGGTTAAGTCCTAAAGCGTGGCCAAATTCATGCGTAACTGTTCTTCTGAACTCTGTATCGCTGGTGTTGTCATTAAACCAGCCATAGTTCATTGAAGGGGAGTAATTTTTAGATTCCTTACCCACATAAGACCAGGAACCATCATTTGCGAATGCGATTTTAATATCAGCCGCTGCATTGTCTGCAACGAATGAAAAAGTAACATTTGCAGAAGTTTCCCAGGTTTTAGCATACTGCTTTACTTTACTGCGGACATAGGCTGAACCTCCCGAAAAGCGGACTTTAATTGTACTTCCATTTGTCCAGAGTTGATTTGCGGGGCCGTTCGCCTCGGTCGCAGGGCCATTATGCGCAGGCACCTTCATTTGGCAGGTAAAATCTGTGTGCAATCCAGTTTCCTGCACTTTTTGATTGTTGTCAACCGGCGCTGAATTTTCAGCATTTTTTTTACAGCTGGTCAGGCAGAAAAGCGCTGCTGCGCTAATCCAAAGAAATTTGTTTTTCATTTTAATAGATTTAGTTGTATAGGTATCAGCAATTTAGGAATATTATTTCTATTACAAAATGTTTTTTGAATAATCTATCAATTTCTTGTAAAAAAAAATGAATAATTATATATTGAAAAGAAAAATAATGCGCCTTACTTACATTAATAAGCTGTATTACAGTCATATGATACAAAAACAAAAAAGGGTGCCTAATTAATTAGAGGGCACTGAAAAAGTTCCTCTTTAATGGGTAACATTCTAAAGCGATTAAGTAAAACATGATTTTTACTTAATCTTTTTTTTTTTATTGGCTATGGAATCGTGAGTAATACCTGCGGATGAACTGGCGCTAAAAAAGGGCGATAACTGGTCTGATAGCCCGTTTCCTTTCGGTTTTACAGACTTAGGTGGTTAATTTGATGATTCTCTTTAAATTAACAGTGAATATGGCGATTGCTCCCTGCATCTGCATATTTGTAATGCCATAGGATGTCGCCCGTCCATAACCATGTACATTTTTTAACTCACTTTTTTTCGCTTCGATTTTATATCGATGTTTGGCCTTTTCTTTAAAGTAATCTGTTTGCTGGAAAGCTTGTTGCTCCTGATGTATGGTTGATTTTATAGTTACTGCATAAGTTTTTGCCTTAGCTCCAGGTTTATAACACCCCTGTTTTAATGGACAGGTCTTACATTTTTCAACGTCAAAATAGTAAGTGTACGATTGATTTTGACCAATATTCTTCTTCCCCTGCCGCGCTTTTCGGATGGCCATGTGTCCGGCGGGACATACAAACATATCAGCATCTTTATTATAATCGAACTTGTCTTCTTCCTTTCTAAACCCCTGGGTTATTGAAGGGTTCAGCTTTGCTACTATCTTTATGTTCTGATCGTCGTTGTCTTTCAGTATAAGGTTTTCCTTACCGGAATAAGCTGAATCACCGATTATCGTATCTACCTCGATTCCATTATCCTGACTTATTTCCAATAGCATTGGCAGTTCAGGGCCATCACCTTTTTCACCAGAGGTGACCACTGCAGCTGTAATGATGCGTTCCTCTGTCATGGCCAGGTGGGTCTTGTAGCCAAAGAATTTGCTGTCAGCTGATTTATGACCGGTTCTGGCATCCGTATCTTTAGAGAGCGTATAGTTTTCCTGTGTATCTTCCACAGTCTCTTTCAATAGATTTAACTTCTCTTTGATCGCTGGAATTGAACTTAATGTATGATCTGATTCAATAAGCTTTTCAAGCTCCTTACAGTAAGCCAATTCCTTTTCCAGCTCAGCCGAATCGTTCTTTTTCGGCATGCGCTCTTTCATCTCTTCATCTATACTGTAAACCGCTTTTCGCAACAACTTTGAGCGTTCTCTCAGCACCTCAACTACGGAATATGGATTTGATCTGGACAGAGAATGGGTAGCATCAACAATAATAGATCTGGACTTAATAATACCCTTTTCAAGGGCTATAGCGACCGTTTTTCCGATCAGCAGGTTCAATAAATCTGTATCCTTCAAACGGAGCTTTCGGAACTTTCGGAACTTAGTCAATGAACTGGAATTGATAACTTCATCCTCAGGAGCCATGTCAAGGAAATATTTGAAGGACATATCGTAGCGCGAGCGCTCAACCACATCAACGTCCGAAACAGTATAGATTGTTTTCAACAACAGGTATTTGAACATGCGCACGGGACTTTCCGACATACGCCCATTATTTGAACAGTATTTGTCCAGCAGTTCTTCGTAGATAAAGGTGAAATCTATCAGTTCGCTGATCTTGCGAAGCAGATTGTCCTTGGGAATGATCAGGTCATATAACCTCGAAAAGGAACTGAACTGAAGTTCTTGTTGTTGAGCTAACATCTAAAAGCATTTCTAAATCGAACTTTAAGATAAAAAAAAGCGAGCAGTAAACCTTAGTTTTTCTGCTCGCTTTTTAACCTTTAAATCTAAAGGACTTTTTCAGTGCCCTCATTAATTAAGCACCCCCTTCTTGTTAATTTTATTAATGATTAGCTTCTTCCCGGATAATAAGTTTTCATGTATAAAACATCCTTAGCCGAGATAGTGGTGTTATTCGCTGCTATAGTTGTATTATTCGTAGTAAAACGAGCCTGCACAGCGTAATGCATAATAGACGAGGAATCATAGGCCGTGTAATTTAATCCAGTCCTTGATTCAACACGAAGTACATTAAAATCAATTTGAGATTTAGACCAGTTGTTAGGCGGGCCCATATAGTAATCATATACAGCCTGAGTATTCCATGGAATATTGGCATCAGGGTGAGACTGCTCATGGTTAAGCCCTAAAGCATGACCAAATTCATGTGTAATAGTTCTTCTGAATTCTGTATCGCTTGTATTATCAGTAAACCAGCCATAATTCATTGATGGAGAATACTGTTTAGACGTAGTCCCAATATAAGACCATGACCCAGCCCCACTTGTAAAGCCTACTTTAATATCGGCGGCAGCATTATCGGCAACAAAAGAGAAAGTCACATTTGCAGAAGCTTCCCAGCTTTTAGCATACTACTGTTTCACTTTCTCACGAACCAATGCAGACCCACCAATAAAACGTACTTTGATCGTACTTCCATTTGTCCAAAGCTTGTTGGATGGACCATTGGATTCAGTTGTAGGGCCACCTGGTTCAGGCTGCTTCATTTCACAGACAAACTCTGTGTGTAAACCTGATTCCTGTACTTTCTTGTCATTGTCTACGGGTACAGAATTGTCTGCATTTTTCTTACAGCTGGTCAGGCAGAACAGTACGGCAGTACTGAGTAATAGAAATTTGTTTTTCATAAAAATAGATTTTTTGTATAGATGTAAAGCAAGCTAAAAAAAATTATTTTTTATTGTTATATATAATTATAGATTATCTGTTAATGATTTCATAAAATCAACAATATCCTTCATTTCTTTTTCTGATAAGTTTAAAGGCTTGGCTGATAGTGTTTGCCCGGGAAGATCAAGCCCCAAACCAGCTCCGCCGCCTTTATTATAAAAGTCAACCACCTGGTATAAATCTTTAAATCCTCCATTATGCATATAAGGGGCTGTCATTTCTACATTGCGGACTGTGGGGGTTTTAAATGCAGCTTCATAATAGTTGATAGGAAAAAAAAAATCATGCCTGCCCCTGTCCATATCTTTTTTCACCTGCTTGAAATCAGCATTAGCTGGAGTACCCAATACCTCATATTCCGTTAATTTATAATAAGGAGGAATCAAACCATTAAAAAGAGGTGCAAAATGACAACTTCCACAAGCTGCTTTCCCCATAAATAAATTAAAACCCTTAATAGCAGAGGTCTTCATCGCTTTTGAATCACCATTCATATACCTGTCAAAAGCAGAATTCCTGGGATTAAGCTCACCGACATAGGCAGCCAACGCATCAGCTATAGTTTCTATATTGATTGTCAAACCTGGAAATACTCGACGAAAATCATTCCGGTAATCTTCTGATTTACTGAGCTCAGTGGCGATCACCTGATGTTTTCCATTCATTTCGACAGGATTAGAAATTACTGCTTTAATTTGTTCCTGCAAGCTTTTCGCACGTCCATCCCAGAACTGGCTATATTGAAAACCACTATATAATAAAGTTGGTGCATTTCTGGAAACAAAACTCTGTTCGTCAAAAGCCGCACTGGTTTTTAATTGTTCACTAAAATATTGATCAGGATGATGACAGCTTGCACAACTTCTTTTTAAATTCCCTGACAATGATCTTTCAGCAAAAAGCTTTTTTCCTAAAGCGGCCATTTCAGCAGTTCTGTTTGCAGCGCCGGGAAACACATTTGAGGGGATAGCATCAGGGCTAAAAATATGTTTAGCCCCATAATTTAGTATACTCCTCTCCTGAAAATCTGATTTTGAAGATCTTATAAAATCTCTGAGCTGTTCCTGTAATGGCAGCGCATAACTTTTTAAAAAAACCATCCGGTCAAAACTATCAAAGTCAGGATGTTTATATAAGTAATTGACTGTGGAATTCAACTGCTGATTCAGCACAGCCGATTCTGATTATCTTTTCTCAAAAACGGCGATAATACCTTTTGAATAGCTAATATACTTTCATAAGATTCTTCTATCCCGCTCTTCAGTTCCGGCGCATCATATCCCGTAATACTTAAGGTAATGACTTTAACCAGCTCTAAACGTACACTTTCAAATATCTGTCCATCGTTCGCTTCAAAGCTATAAAGTAAAGAAGGTAAGTCTGCAGCCGACGAGGAAAGCAATTCTGCTTGTTCGGCTAAATCTTTTTGATGCAGCAAAGGTTTAGTATCAAACAACATGGCTTCCATCACCTGAAACCCTGAAGGTTCCTGGTATTCCATATAAGGTTCTTCAACCTCTATTTTTGCTGGTCTGTTATAAATCAAGGAAGAGCTATGGAAAAAATAATCCATAAAAAACTCTATTCTTTTATAAGCCATCCGGCTGTTCTTCAATGCTTTTTTAGCGTCGTTAATCCGCTTAGTAACATCACTAATATGTGCTGTATAGTTCATTACTTAGCACTGCTTTGCGGATCTTTCTTAAGCAGCGCAACGGCCTTTTGCAACTCACGCGTACTTTGCTCAAACTGGATGAAACTGACTTTCATTTCATCTATCAAAGGTATTAAACCTACACTGTCTGTTGATTCCTTTAAACCCAAAACAACAGACAGACAGGTTATCAATAATAAAAACTGGATTATAATTTTCAGTTTATTTCGGTACATGAGCTTTCGCAGCTGGTTTCACAATCGTAAACTGATCCCGGATTTCTCCATCAGCGCATACCCATTTTAAGTCCAGACGGTTACCTTCTACCTCTAAAAATACTCGCTCCTCCATGCTCAGCATCAGAGAAATACATCGCCTTGTGCGGATATGTTTCCTGTTTTCCACCTAATTTACCTGCGGAACCACTGACTACATATACAGTTCCCTGGTTATTTAAAGGGTTTTTCTGATAAGGAGCAGAGTCTTTACTCCCATCATTTCTTCCGGAAGAAGTACTCAGGTTATTATTTTAGCATCAAAAGTATTAGCCGGGCCATAATGTCCTTTCATCATTCTGCTCCGCTCATAATCGTGACTATGGCCATTCAAGACAAGGTCAACCCCTTCACGCTCAATAATCCTGATAAAGTTTTCCCTGATTTTAACCAGTTCTTCTTCCTGATCTGAATTATGTGATCCCATAGTATAAGGCGGATGATGCCAGAAAGCAATGACCCAGCCCTTATTCCTGTTTTCGGCCAGATCTTTCTTAATCCAGTTCACCTGCGGGCCCAAAGTATCATATAAGCGGTACGTTTGTTCTTCTTTCCCATAAGAATCCAGTGACAGGAAATGTATATTTCCAATATCAAAAGAATAAAAAGCCTGTGTATGAGAAGGTGTACCACCTGATTCACCATTTACCGGCATAGAGAAATTCTGGTAATAAGCAGTTTCATGGGTTTCCTGTGCATGTTTTGCAGAAAGATCCGTATCATGGTAATCATGATTTCCGGGAGCCGGAAATAAAGGATACTTTTTTAACAGGTCATCCTTATAGATATTGAAAAATTTACTCTGAAATTCTGAATCTGTTCCATCAGAATAAGCATTATCACCTAACAAAATCCATGCGGTCAGGTCATTTTCACCCACATATTTGATAACCTGTTCTTTTACCCGGCGCTGATTGATTGAATTGTCTCCACAATCACCAAGAGCCGCAATCCGGTAATGCCCTGTTTTCCCAGATTCCGGTAAGGTCACAAAGTAATTGTCCTGGTTTCCCTGCAAGGTATCTTTTAAACCTCCTATTGCATAATAGTATTTTGTTGCAGGTAAAAGACCTTTTAACTGTATCTGATGCTCAGTTAGTAAAACACGATCTTCAGTTGACTGATCCAGTTTGCCCGGGGTTGTGCCATACCAGACTTTGCTCCTTGCAGATACATCAGTTCTCCAGCGGATCAATATCCCTGTACTGCTTGCGACTTGTAAATAAGGTCCGCGAATGAGCTTCACAGGCTCAGTCGCAGCCCCTTTTTGTTTCTCCTGCGCAAATAACATCATAGTCATTGCGCAGGAAAAAAAAATAACAATATTGATTTTTTGATCATCTTATTTTTTAAGCTTAAGGTCTTTACCAGCTATATCTTCCCAGCGGTAATAATGAAAAGTCTTATCATCACTCATCACCACAAAAAGGCCATGTTTAAAGTTATCATTTAAAGGTACATTCACAACATCCGATCCATCGCTATGCCCGGCACTTACCTTTACAATTTTCAATAACTCATGTTCAAAAGGATTTTTCGCCGTACCTGCTCTGCTAAAAATCTGGAAACGGTTAGCACCCTGATCTGAAACCAGTATATAACCCTCAGTTGCAGTAGTTTTGTAAATAGAAATGCCTTCATGGTCTTCCTTAAAACCAGTCGTACCAAACAAAGCCAGTTCTTCATTTCCCTTATCAGGATCTGCATAATACTGACGCACCCCGAATTGCTCATCTGAATAATAGATATAACCAGTTCAGTTCATTATCAACCGCAATCGCTTCAATTTCCTTTTTACCGCTGTAGTTTCCAAATTTACGTACTAATTCTGCTTTGACATGTCCCGTTCCATCGTCAGTCAATAAATACTGCCATAAATAAGAACCGTCTTTAGGGCCCGTTTTACGGCCTGCAATCGCATACATTTTACCTGTTTTGCTGGTATAAATTGAAATGCCCATCAGGTCTCTGAATTCAGGTGCAGTTTCGCCTTCGAACATCGGTAAACCGCCTTGATCAACAGGTTTCATATCAGGTAAAGAAAAGATCCTCAGCTTATGGGTGATGCGCTCTGTGGTTACCGCAACATCAGTTGCTTTTCCATTAAGCATCAAACCATAAGCGACATCTACGTTATTTGGTCTTTTAAGATCTTTTACAACAAGATCATGCTGAATCTTACCTTGTAAGTCAAAAACATATAATGCACCGTTAGCAGACTTGTCTGTACCTATAACGAGACTTTTCGATGCATCTGCCGGATTAATCCAGATTGCGGGATCATCAGAATCGAATTGTACTTTTTCGGATATAATTACTGGTTTAATAGTTATTGAATCGGCTTTCACCGCTAATGAGCCTCGATGAGTCAGTTTTTCACTGCAACCTGCAAACAAAAAAGGTAAAGCTATAAAGAGAAATTTTGAATAGTATCTTAACATAAATATTTAGAATGATGTCTGTTGATTATTTTAATCCAAATGCCCCAATATTGACAGATGGTGCAGGCGAAGCATATAAAATCCCATTTACGGTTAATCCGTCTGGAAAATTACGGACAAAAGCCGTTGTACCTTTGTTTAAAGCTGGTGAACCTGGTAGTAAATGAAAATCCCAGCTTTCGTTCAATGTAGAATTATCAGTTGCCGTAGCAACCGGATAATTCACAAATTTAGGGTCATTCTCTCCTGCAAGTTTACCGATCACATCATTAGTTCCGGTAATAATATCAGTCTTAGGCTGAAACTGATCCACAGTAGCCTGACTATATCCGTAATATAAAGAGTTTTTAAATACAGAACGCTTATCCTCAGGAAGTTTCAGATCTCTTTTAATCCCAAAACGGGTATTTGCAAAAAGATTATTATATAATTCTGCATAGATTGATGATTCCAGCCATACAGAACCTCCTTTTGCCGTAGGTCTTCTCCATCCTGTATTGAGCATTGTATTGTTATAAGCGACTACATGCGCCTGTGGTGTACGGTCACCAACATTAGAAAGCTTAAGTGCATTCGTATTGGTTGCATAAAACAAATTATAACTTACATCTGCCAGACATCCTGATTTGATATTAATTCCTTCACCACCTACTAAACCAGTACTATAAAACCTGTTATTGGAAAAGATAATCTTTCCACCTTCAATATAGGTACAATCATCTCTGAAATATCTGAAAGTGCTATTAGTCACAACCAGTTTACCTTTTACATTCGAAAACCACAGCCCAGGTGTATTCTCTCCACTTTTAGCTTTATACAAACCCATTTTCACTGATGTTGATGCTTCCGTAGTTGCACCGCCTCCGTATTCAACTATCGTATTGTCCAGTAACAATTCTGAACAGCTCGTTGCTGCCAGTATCCCTCCCCAAAGTCTACCGAACTTGTTAGCCGCAGTTCTGTAATTTTCCTCTACGGTGATTTTAACAGGGCTTGCTGCTGTACCCATGGAATATAAATTTCCCAAAACAATGAATTCTGGTTTTGATACGGTATCCATAATCACAGTTACCCCCTCTTCAATAACCAGTGATTTTGCTGATGGAATGATAATATCACCTGTTACCCTGACAACACTACCTTTAGTCCAGATTCCAAATACTTCGCCCGAAATACCATTTCCATTTTGCACGACCGGAGACGTATCTACATCTTTATTAGCCTTTTTACAGCTCGTAAACAGTGCAGTCATTAAGACTGCTGCTATCAATAATCTATTTATATTCATCTTATTCTATATGGTTAAATTATAATTTATACGCAACGCAAGCCTATCAGGTAAGTCTGCTCATAAAAATCCTTGCGGATAAGCGTTTCACTGCCACCTTCTTTCTGTTGTGGCAAGCCTATATTTAAGTCATTTTTACCCTTGATAAACAATTCATTAGGTGTGTTCAGTAGATTTCCAGCTTTAACAAAAATGCTGATGTTATTCTTAAATTTCTTTTCTACAGATGCATCCATTTGTATAAAGCCTTTTTGCCATAGATCATTGTCCACAAACTGAGAAATTGTATTGATACGTTCTCCTGTATAAGATCCCGCCAATTGTGCATCCCATCCATGTTTACTGTCTTTGTAAAGCAGAGATATATTTCCGGTATGTGCTGACTGACCAAATAACGGCCTGCTTTGCTCTACATTAATTAACTGAAGATCACCAGTCTCAGTTCTGATCCTGCTGCTCTTATCAGTCGTAATCCTTGAATGGGTATAGGTATAATTTGCTTTGATCCCTATTTTATTGAAGAATTTGATTAATCCACTTCTAAACCATAATTTTTTGCTGTCCCGAAATTCCCTGGTGTATAATATTGATCCTGCCCCCTTGTAGCATCAGCCTGAATGGTATACTCAATCGGATCTTTAATCTTCTTATAAAATGCGCCTACCAACAACTGATCAGTACTGTTAGGGAATAATTCGTACCGTAAATCAAAATTATCTGCAATTGCACGTTTCAAATCAGGATTACCCCGCTCCTGGTACTCTTCATTTACAGTTTTTGAAGGTACTATTTCATAAAAACCAGGACGGTTTACAGACCGGAAATAAGTTGCCCTTAGATTTTCATTTTTACTCAAGCCATATTTCAAATTCAGACTTGGAAGCAGATCTGTATATACCTGGCTACCGGCAGGTTTTGACTCGCCGGCAGGAAATAAAAGATTATATCCCTGGTTGGTATGTTCTATTCTTGCCCCGCCTATTACTTCCAGTTTAGCAATCTTGAAATTGAACATTCCATATCCGGCAGTAGTTTTTTCAGAGGCGTCATAAGTTAATGGATTCGCTACCGCACCTTTTGGATTCTGAACTTCCCAGACAATGTCTGTATAACTCATAAAATCCTTACCGTATAATCCAGCCCTGTTTAATGGATAAAGTACATAATTGTTATAGAAACTACTTCTTTGTTTGTCTCTGTATAGTCCTCCGCCAGTAAAATCAACCTTTGTCCCTGCAATGTCTGCCGTATAAGTGATATCCAGATAACCGGCTTTATCTTCATCTGTGTTTCTTGACCACCTGTGATCACTTTCTTTAGCTGTTGTACGATTGTTTATGAAATCTCTGCGTGTTCCGTTTAAAGTGATTGTCGTTTCATCAGGCACATCATTTTTTGCCGTAGAATAAACCGCTGACCACTGTATTTTTAATTTTTCCGGAATCAGTGTATGTTCTCCATGCAATGTGCTGTTATAGATTTGCTGTTCTGTAAATCTTGAACGCGTAGCATAAGAAATCTCCGCACTCCCTGCTGCAGCATTGTATTCTGAAGTCGCGAAATTTGTTGTAATCTGATCACGTGTCTGAATACTGGTTAGGTTCACATAGGAATTAACCAGTGAAAGCTTGTTCCTGTCATTAAAAGTATAATCAATTTTACCATGCAAACCATATCTCTTCTGTTGTTCACTAAACTGTCTGTCGGCCATTGAAGTAATCCGTGAATACTTGTCTGTTTCAGCAACGGCTGAATTGAAAAAAGTACTGTTTGTACCACGATAAGTATTCTGATAACTACCTGCGATTAACACGCCCAGTTTATTATTCAGAAAGCGCTGACCAATAGAAATCCCGCCTACTAAATTCGGATCTGCCTGTTTTGATTTATAATCGGTTGTACCTTTTGAGAAATCAGCCGCTTTAGCATCATAACTTCTGCCATTGACTTCATAAGGTGATTTAAAATTAACAGCCCCCGCATCAAAAGCAAGAAATTTACGGTCAAAAAGCATCTGACTATAACCTGTAGCTAAATTCGCATTGATCTGCAATTTTGATGGCGCATCTTTCATCACCATATTTACTACACCACCAACCGCATCACCTTCCATATTAGGCGTCAATGATTTGTAAACTTCTAAACGTTCCAGTAATTCGGAAGGAAAGATATCCAGTGGCACATATCTGAATTTGTTATCGGGACTTGGTATTTTGATCCCATTGACCAAAGTATAATTATAACGTTTGTCCATCCCTCTTAAAATAGCATACTGGCCATCTCCATTATTACTTCTCTCTATCGTCACACCAGAAATCCTTTGTATTGCATTAGCAACGGTTAAATCAGGTGATACCTCCATTGCTCTGCCGGAAACAACATTCATGACCTGCATAGATTTTTGCTCGATTTTTCTGGCAGTACGTTCTGTAGAACCTTCTTGTTTGGCTGCAATGACAATTTCACTCAGATCATTGCTATTGTCTTCACTGAGGTATACATTAAGTGAAGGATTATGTTCCTTTTCTTTCTCAGCAGCAATCTGTTTGGTAAATGTCTTATAGCTGATATAAGAAACCTTAATAGTAAAAGTTCCGGCTTTAACATGTTTAAACTCGAAGGAACCATCCAAACCAGTCATTGTGGTTTGTGTGGTGTTTTCCAACCGAACCGAAGCACCAATCAGGGCCTCACCTGTTCGGTGATCATATACGTGTCCTTTAATGTTACCGGCTTTTGCCACCGCAATGCTTAAGAATAAGCAAAGAATCGTTTGTAAAATTAATTTCATTGTTCAAATTGTTTGTTTGTTTGTGAGCGTGATTTTTAATCGCTGCGTCAAATGTGTAGGAACATTTCTGAATTGGCTAGCAGTTGCCGTGTACAAAATGTAAACACCGTGAACAAGACTGTATACAAAGCGCATACAGCGTATACACCAATATCTCAATAAGCTGATAATCAAGATAATAAAAAGAACAAAAACCGCCATTATCATTCAGTTAGCGTAACATTAAGAAATTGTTAATGAGCAGATTCTTTGCTTTTTTAAGAGATTATATGGTTTGAATGAAGTTACTCAGATTATCTCCCTGACTAATATTTAGCTTTTTGCGTAACCTATATCTGGCTACCCGCAGACTATCCTGGGAAATACCAAAGATCACAGCCATATCTTTAGAGCTCATATTCATTTTAAGCAAGGCAATCAACCGGATATCATTTACAGTAAGGTCTTCACAATGCGCTTTAAGACTATCGAAAAATGATTGGTGCAGTTGTTCAAATACCTGTGTAAAATCTTTCCATTGCTGGTCATGGTTAATATTCTGATTAATCTGTCTGACCAGTTGTAATAATTGTCGCTTCTGATCCCGCTTATCTTCCTTAATCATCTCATCAAGCTTATTCCTCATATTATCGAGGAAATTATTATGCTGAATAACCTGCAGGGTATGCGTAGTCAGTTCCCGGCTTTTATGTTCCAGCTGCTCCTGCTGTGCACGGCTCAACTGTTCATTCTTTTCAGCAATTGCAATATTCTCTCTCAGCTTCAAACGCTGTCTGGAAATAGTCAGCAGTCCCATAACAATTAATAAAACAATGACGACCACAACCGCTATGCTGATAATCAGATTTACCTTCCTGCTATTTTCCAAAGCAGCGATCTCATCATTTTTCTTATCAATGTTATAAATAACCTGCAAAAAGGACATCTGCTTATTATTTTCATCAGAATACAGATGAAGCAAATGTTTACGGCTCAGCTCCATATAATAATAAGCACTGTCATTTTGACTAAGCAGATTGTGTGATTTTGCAATATCCCGGTAAGCAGAAGCTTGCTGATATTCATTTTTAGTAGCTATAGATAAACTCAATGCTTTTCGTGTAAACTTTAATCCTTGTTTATAGTCACCTGTTTTACGCAGAATGTCACCCAGATTATTAATCACCTCAATACTGGAAACCTCATTATTTACTGCTTTATATAAAAGCAGCGATTCATTAAAATAGTACCTGGCGGAGTCATACGTACCAGATCTTCATGAATACTCCCCAGGTTTTCATAGATTTTGGCTACCCCCTGCTTATATCCGGCTTTTTGATATTCATTTAAAGCGTGCCGCTGATAATAAAAAGCACTGTCATAACGCTGTTGTTTTTCATAAAGATGACCTATATGACCGTAGGTCTCTCCTAAACCAATCTTGTTACCAGTGGTTTTATAAAGCAACAGTGCCTGGTCATATTGTTTCCTGGAAGACATTTTATTGAAGTTCTGATAATATACAACCCCCATATCATTAAAATTATCAGCCAGCAAGTTCTTTTCTTCCAGCTGTCTGAACAGCTTATCTGCCTGCTGATGATATTCCAGCGATTGTGCATAATGACCTTGTGCGTAACAAATTTTCCCCATTTGCTGCAAACACACCCCTATAGTTTTTCTATCATTGTCTATCAAGGCTTTGCGATACATTTTCTTAAGCAGTACAAATGCCGAATCGGGAAAACGATTACTTAACTCTAAGTGCGTTTCAGTTCTTGTTCAGGAGCCTCCTTTGCTTCCATTTTGACAAAATGGAATAAACAGATTAAAAGTAAAAACCCTGTTTTGAGGTCAAATTTGTGGTTGAAAGCTATCATTTGAGAACAATTAAACAGCCTGCTGATTTGGATATCCGGCCTTAGCAAAGGAAGACTTTTAGTATTAACACAATGTTAAGCCAGAGGTAACGAATGCTGAAACCCTAAATTTTGTTTAATAAGATGATAACATTAATTGTACAAAATAAGAAATAAAAAATCTAAATTTAGGCATAGGTATTGATATACATTCTATACTGAAACTATTTAACAACCTAATTATATGCTCAGACATACCTATTACGATCAAAACGAGACAAAAATGCCGGAAAACAAGTTAATCGACTTACAAGAGTATTATGAGGTTGAATACTGGTCTAAAAGATTTGGTGTTACACCAGAACTATTAAAACGTGCAGTAAAAGAATCAGACAGTGCCGTAGCTGATGAAGTAGAAAAATATATAAAATCTAAATTCGCTCTATAAGAAACAGTATACAAATTACATTAAAGGCGAGAACAGACGACTTAATTTTTCAGGAAACTGTTTATAAAGCGGTCTTTTTTCCCATTCTTCGGGATTAATCTTTAGGGCATCTTCCAGGTCCTGATAGAAAATTTTTGTCATCTCCTGAGCGGTATGACTGTCATAAATAACACTGTTCACTTCAAAGTTCAGTTCGAAACTCCTATTATCCATATTTGCCGTACCGATCACAGATAATTGCTGATCAGAGACCATTGTTTTTGCGTGGATAAAACCCTTCTGGTATTCATAGATCTCCACTCCTGCACTCATCAGATCTCCATAATAAGACCTTCCTGCCGCAGAAACCATTCTTGAATCTGATTTCCCCGGCACAAGCAAAACCACCTTTACACCACTCAATGCCGCGACAACAAGTGCATCCAGTAAACTTTCTCCCGGAATAAAATAGGGAGTAGTGATCATCAGAATTTCTTTCTCTGCCATCCCTATGGCCTGGATTAACGAGAATAAAATAGTTGGATTATCAGAATCAGGGCCACTCGCTGCAATCTGCATGACTGCATTCCCGCCATTTTCCTGATCAGCCAGGAAAAAATCACGTTGTGGAATAAGCTCTTCATCTGCACAAAAGTTCCAGTCACAGATAAACAAGTACTGGAGATAATAGATTCCAGGTCCCGTTATTTTGACATGCATATCCCTCCAATAAAGCTGATCCGGACGTTTTGTAGTGTTGATGTACCGGTCACTCACATTGATACCACCTGTAAATGCTACATTGCCATCAATCACAATAATTTTACGGTGATTTCTATAATTAATCCGGTTAGCCAATGCAATAAACAGGATCTTATAAAAAGGATAAGTCTGCACACCAGCATCAATTAATTCGGGCACTACTTTTTTCCGGATACTGCTGCTGCCAAAGTCATCATAGATTAAACGCACCTGAACTCCCGATCTCTCTTTTTCCATCAAAAAATATCTTTGATTTCATTTCCTATTTCATCATCCTCATAAATATAATATTCGATATGAATATGATGCTTAGCTAATCTCAATGCCACCAGTACCGCAGGAAATTTCTCCTCTCCGTTTTTCAGGATATCAATCTTATTGTGTCCGCTAAGATTACTCATCCCGTCATTCAACAGGAGTTTTACTAGTTTTTGATATTTCAGCAGCTCCGCAGGCACAGTATCCCACGTTTTCGCCGACTCTCTGAAAATCTGTTTTTTAATATGGCGCTGCATCAATTCATTATTGACGATCTTTTTACTGTACAATTTCCGTTTGCGGTAATTTGTGCCAACACAGAAATAAATAATAATTCCTAATATGGGAAAGAAAACAGTCAGCATTAAGTAAGCAAGTGTCTTACTCGTTGAATTGGTGTCGTAGATAATACGTAGACAGGTGGCAATGACAACCAGTGCATAGACTATCTCTAATAAAAGTATCCAACTAATTTCCTGCATATTATTTTAAAAATATATCATAAGCAAAACGTAAAATCGCAAAGACCACGACCATCAGAAAAAATGCCCTTATGAACTTATTACCTTTCAATATAGCGAGTTTTGTACCTAGAAAAGCACCTCCCACATTAAAAACTGCCATCGGTAATGCATATTCATATAAAATATGGCCTGTACTGCTAAAATAACAGATGGCAGCCAGGTTTGTTGCAATATTAATCAATTTGGCGCTTGCACTCGCTTTCAGAAAATCATACCCCATTAAAGAGATAAAGGCAAGGATAAAAAATGTACCAGTACCGGGGCCAATCAAACCATCATAAAAGCCTATAGAGAATCCAAAAAGGAAACCTGTGATCAATTGTTGTAACCGGGTCATCTCTTTTGGCGTCCCCACACCAAAAGTCTTGTTGAAATAAGTATACAAAGCAATGCTGATCAATATCACCAGTATAACCGGCTTCAATAAGTTCCCATCGATCATGGTTACATAATGTGCACCTAAAACGGCCCCTATAAAGGCAATAATTGCTACATAGATTAAAAATTTCCAGTCCAGTTTAATATTCATCGAATATTTCCATGCAGCAAAGGCTGTCCCTGAAAGAGATGGTATTTTAGTGGTTCCAAATAAAGTAGCTACCGGATATTGCGGCAGAACAATTAAAATAGCGGGTGTTTGTAAAAGTCCTCCTCCTCCAACAACAGCATCAATAAAACCAGCTGCAAAAGAGACTACACAAAGGATAAGCAGGTCGTAAAGCATATTCCCCAAATGTAACCAAAGATTTAATTTTGCCTTATCTAAATCTATTTTTTTAAGGCCAAAAAAAAAAAATAAATACTAGTCGATTCAGTATCAACAAATTGATTATTTAACCTTTTGGGTAAAAACCCTGAAATACTGGCACAAAATTGGCGGTTTAATTTTCAATTAACGAAACTCAAAACCAATGAACAAGAAAATTTTTTTTTATTTGATGATGATCAGGAAGTCCTGACCGCTATGGAGTCTTTACTTGATTTTGCAGACTGGGATTTACTGACCTTTTCAACCGGCCGGGATGCACTGCTTCAAAAGAAAAAAGAGAGAAACCTGACCTGATACTTATGGATGTAGAATTAGATGGATTTGATGGCAGGGAGATTTGCAAATCAATCAAAGAAAAACGCTGCATTACAACACATTCCTATCATTCTTATTTCCGGACAACTACGTGCAGAAATGATCGTAGGTACAGAATTCGGCCCCGATGATTTCATACCTAAACCATTTAATATAGGCGATCTGATTGATAAGGTGTATTTTCAGCTGGCGTCATAATAAAAAAAAAAACCTTACCCTTCTTATTATAATCCGTCTAATGCTTTTAAGATTATGGAACAGGCTTTTCTGATTTCTTCTTCTGTGATAATTAATGGAGGAGCAACCCGTAAGGCTGTTTCACAATGTAAAAACCAATCGATAATTATTCCTTCTGCCGCACAAAGCTGGCTTACTTTTTCTACCTGCTCAAAACTGTCCAGTTGTATACTCATCATTAAGCCTACTCCTCTAACCTCACGGATCAATGGATGTACCAATAATGTCCTGAATAGCTTCCCTTTATCAGCAACTCCTGCTACCAGGTTCTCATCCAGGATAACTTCTAAACTTGCCAGTCCGGCGACGCTGGAAACCGGGTGACCGCCAAAAGTAGTGATATGGCCAAGGATAGGATTTTCTTTCAAAACGCCCATCACATCTCTGTTTGCGATAAATGCACCAATCGGCATTCCACCTCCTAATGCTTTTGCCAATAACAAAATATCAGGTACTATATCGTAATGTTCGAAAGCAAACAATTTGCCTGTACGGCCAAATGCAGCCTGTATTTCATCCAGAATCAATAAGGTACCCATTGCAGTACACCGCTCTCTGAGTTGCTGCATGTATTTTTTTGAAGGCACCCTGATTCCAGCTTCACCTTGCACGGTCTCCATAATCACACAAGTGTTTGAGCAGTAATCAGTTCAAGATCTTCTTCCCTGCCGAAAGTTATAAAACGGACATCGGGTAGCAAGGGACGGTATTTCTGCTTAAAATGTTCATTTCCCATCACACTCAGCGCACCATGAGTACTTCCATGATAAGCATGATGACAAGAAATAATACCAGATCTCCCGGTAAACCGCTTTGCTAATTTAAGAGCCCCTTCTGTAGCCTCCGTTCCTGAATTCACGAAGTAAACATTATTCAGCTGTGAAGGAAGTACACTGATTAGTTTCTCTGCAAATAAAACCATAGGTGATTGTACAAATTCGCCATAAACAGTCAAATGAAGATATTTATCTAATTGCGCTCTGATTGCATCCAGTACTTTCGGATTTCTGTGGCCAATATTACTTACTGCGAAGCCAGAAACCAGATCCATATAACTTTTACCGCTTTTATCATACAAATACATCCCTTCTGCATGATCTACTTCAAGCATATTCGGACTGGTAGAAGTTTGTGCGTTATTACGTAAAAAAAGTTCTTTGTGACTGATCATCGGATTTCCTGAATTTGCTGCAAAACTAAGCAAAAAAAAGATCTTTAGCATGTCAAAATGCTTAATTGTGTCGGAACAACAGTACAAATCCCCCCTTTTTCTAGAACTTTATGCTAAAGATATGCCTCTCTGCTTCATAACTATACCTCAGCTTATAACCATAGAGCTGACAGATCTGACTGGTTATCGCTAAACCAAGCCCTGTTCCTTCTGAGGATGAATCTTTGTAAAAACGTTCAAACGCTCTTTGGCTGTCCAAAGCCTTTGCAGATCCTGTATTCGATACACTTAGTGTACCTCCAAGCAAGTTAACGCTAATTTCTCCACCCTTGGTATTATGTCTTATTGCATTATTAATTAAATTATTCAGCATAATATCAGCAAGATATTTACTCATGTGCAAACGCTGAGTTTCAAGCTGCTTTTCTACTTTAATCTCGTTAGCGATAAACAACTCGTTGAATTGTCTGTCTTTTTTTTTGACCAACCAGGATATCCAATACGATGTCTTCTTCATCTTTGATCAGGTTATTCTCAATCTTAGCCAATAACAGCAGAGACTGATTTAACCTGGATAACTTGTTTACGGCCAGATAGACATCTTCAATCAATTCACCTTGCCGGTCTGATAGCGCTTCTGTTTGAATTAGCGTATCCAGCTTGGAATTGATTACGGCCAGCGGGGTCATCATTTCGTGGGAAGCATTATCTGTGAAACTTTTGAGTTCTATATAGTCCCGCCTCACCCTGGTGGACATCGAAATTACGGACTGGTTCAATTCCTGAAATTCGTCAATCTGCGTATTTTGTACTAAAAATTCGTTTTTGTCTGCAAGATTAAAGGCCTTAAGCTGCTTAAGTATTTCATAAAATGGTCTCCATAAACTATTCAAAATAAACCTGTTGACAACAGTCAAACTGATTAAAAGCAAAACAATAACCCCCAATGTAATCAGGAAAATAACCTGACCAGATCTTCTGCTTCAAGGCTCGATTTAGTAATCGTAACTATATAATCCTGCTCCCCAACTTTAATATTGGTGATCAGACTTCGCCCAGGCTCTGTTTCTTTTTCATCCGGATTATAATAAGAAGTATTGATGAAATTCCTTTCTGCAGACTCTCCCTTTTTTAACTCCTGATAAGTGACCTTTTGATCTTTAAAGTCACTGGGTAATGGAAGCCTGTGATATTCATGGACACTGGCCAGAATTTCTTCCTCCTCTATTTTAAGGTCATTATCCAGCTTGTTAGTCAGTATATAATGGATGGCAAAATAATAAATAGCCCCACTCAGCACCAGTATAATTAAAGACGTGTAAAGGTTTACTCTATTATACTTCTGTGCTAGTTTCATCAGCTGCTAAATTTATATCCCACACCATACATAGACTTAATATAGTCATTACAGCCAGCTTCTACTAACTTCTTTCTTAAATTCTTAATATGTGTGTAGATAAAATCAAAGTGATCAGAAAGATCTATTTCATCTCCCCACAGGTGTTCTGCCAAAGCACTTTTAGTAATAACCTTGCTCTGATTAGCTATAAAATAAACCAGCAAATCATATTCTTTTTTAGTGAGGATAACACTATTTTGCCCAACCATTGTTTTCATGGCAAGTGTATCTATATTGATTTCATTAAAGATAATCAGGTTGTTCCCATCAAAACTTTTTCTTCTTACTATAGCTGAAACTCTTGCTTTTAATTCAGATAAATGAAAGGGTTTAACGAGATAATCATCAGCACCCAGATTAAGGCCGGACAGTTTATCGTCCAGTGAATGTCTTGCCGAAATAATGAGTACACCGTCATTTTTATGCAGGCTTTTCAATTTGCGCAAAATCTCCATCCCATCCCCATCGGGTAAAGTCAGATCAAGAACAATACAGTCATAGTTGTATATATTTATTTTCGTTAATGCACTCGCATAATCATCAGCAGTTTCGCATATATTCCCCTCTTCCGTAAAATAAGTGATAATGCCATCCCTTAAACCCTCTTCATCTTCTATTAGTAATATCTTCATCAGGAGTTAATTGTTTTTAATAACTATCTGACTTAGAGTCAGTCTAAATTGTTCTACCATATAGAATTAATTAATTTATACTCATTTTAATTTGTTAAAATGAGTTAATTAGTTTGTGAAAAATAAAAATATTAAGAAATTTACATTATTAAATTCATCTGGTTACCATTTTCTATTGGTAATTATTATTAATCTAAAAAATATAATCATGAAGATCCGATTTTTTCATTTATTTACCCCTGTCCTGTTCGTCTCAGTTTTAATCTCAAGTTGCAAGAAAGAAGAAAACCTTGATGATCCAAACGTTTATTCATGGAAACGTGAGCTTTATATGAGGGATTTCACAAATCCTTTTTCCATGAGCCCCGGTACTTCTTTATCAGCAAGTTACTCAAGTCCCCGCAATATGCTGATCCAAACAGAATACGTATACCTTACTAATGCCCAGGTTAAAACTGAAAAACAGAAAAAAAAGAAGATGAGGCCCCCCGCATTTATTTTTATACGTACACGAAAGTAAACAGATAATCATCAATAACCTGATTATTCACCTGTAGCAAAAGACTGAGCTCTTTGGCTACGGGTTTTCAACAGGTACTTTTGGTTCTTCATGTGTGTCTACCGGCCTGATGATCATCCTTAAGGACTGGTCTTTTGAAAAATAGGCCACTGTCCAGTTATAAAAAGTCCTGAACCTGTTACGGTAAGAAATCAACGACATCAAGTGGATAAACAGCCATGCAAGCCAAGCTATAAAGCCATTCAGATGAATCTTTGGCTTAGGTAAATCCACTACAGCTTTATTGCTTCCAATAATTGCCATACTCCCACGGTCTTTGTAGACAAAGCTTTTCGGAGCCTTGCGTTCTGCAATCCGTGTAAAGTTACCAGCAAGGTTTACTCCTTGCTGAATAGCAACCTGTGCTACCTGTGGATGGCCCTCAGGATAACCGGGATCTCCAGATTGTATTGCAGTATCCCCAATAGCATAAATATCTTCAAAGCCTGCCAGCTTGTGAAAGCCATCTACCGTCATTCTTTTACCGCGCCCGTAACTCGTCACTGGAATCCCATCAAAACTCATCGCGCTAACCCCTGCTGCCCAGATCAGATTTTTAGTAGCAATTTCTGTCCCGTCAGAGAGAATAACTTTATCGTCTACAAAATCATTCACATGGCTGTTCAGCAGAATTTTCACGCCTAACTTAGTTAATGATTCATAGGTATTGACCTGTGATTTAACACTCATAGGCTTCAATAAAGCTGCGCCTCCATCGACCAGGTAAATCTGTCCACCAGTATTTTTCAATTCAGGATAATCTTTGTGCATGATATTATGACGCATCTCGGCGAACATACCGGAGATCTCTACCCCTGTTGGCCCGCCTCCTGCAATAACAATAGTCAGGCTTTTGGCAATTTCAGCTTTGTCCGTCGCAATAGTCGCTTCCTCAAAATGCGTCAGTAGTTTATTACGCATCTGTATCGCATCACTCAGCGTTTTCATCGGTATGGCATTTTTCTTTACGTTTTCCATCCCGAAATAGTTGGTTTCTGCACCTGTAGCAAATACGAGTTCATCATATTCAATAGTACCATTGCTTAAAACCAGCTGATGAGACTCAGGGATGACCTTTAGTAATTCACCCAATCTGAAATGCAGATTGCTCTTACTTCTGAAAAGTTTACGTATTGGATAACTGATACTGGATGGTTCCAGAAAAGCCGTCGCCACCTGGTAAATCAGTGGCGGAAAGAAATTATAATTGTTTTTATCTACCAGTGTAATCTGGTAATGTTTCTTTTTTCCGAGTTCAAGGGCTAAATTGATGCCCGCAAAACCTCCTCCTATGATGACTATTCGTTTCTGCATTGTAATGGTTCCTGACTAATGACAGATAAAAGTAAATAATGTTTTAAAACCTGAATGTAATATTTAATGATCAGGATCATTATTTATTACATTCAGGTTTTAAAAAGTCAGAATTAGAAATTATGAATATAAGATAACAGTAATCCTGCTGAAAAATATTTTGCAGGCACAGTCAATGACTCTCCTATCAATTGATTCTTATCACTTGCAGTATCAAAATTTACCGGTTGGGTATAATTTTTTAGTTTCCCATAACTTAACAGCAGACCTGCCCGCAGGTTAAATTTACGGCGTTTAAAATTTCCTCCAAGCTGGGCATGATAAATGTCCCATAAAGCAAAATGCCCCTGTCCATCGGACTTATCATTGAGGTAATTATAATCTGTACGGAGGGAGGACATCAATGTAAAAACGTCATTGATTTCACGACTGTATCCTATTCCAAAATTCAGTATCCTCTTTCTACCATCATGTATGCTTAATGCACCGTCCAGTGGTAATGACGCTCCATTTCCCGTTCTGATAAATGAACTTTCATCGGGTTTTAAAATGGTATAAGAATCTATTGAAGCGAAATATTCAGCAGAAACATAAACCTGGCCTTGTCCGTAGTCGTAAGCATATCCACCAGCCAGGCTTATTGGCATCTTCCAGTTAGCCCTAAGATTAGTTTGCCTTGTACTGGCCAGTAAGTTCGTCGTTTCCCCGGTCTCAGCGTCATGTAGGTTACTTGAATTAATGTCCCCAATAAAGGTGGCACGGCTATATAATTTTGCTAACGGGCTGCTTAAAACTAATCCCCAATGATGATTCCCGGAATCATAGGCTACTCCAAACTTTAATCTGATCCCGGCATAAGTGTAATCAGATTTGGTAATAATTTGGTTTCCAGCTATAGGCGGGAGAATAACGTCAGGGTCATCCGGTGTATTAAATAATGCCCTTGAAGTAATATTCTGGCTAACACTCGCATCTCTCAGCGTTCCTTCCAGCGTTATGCCCGCTGCAAGTTTAGGACTTATTCTCTTCCCCACACTAATTTGCGCATAGGTTTCAGTCAGTAACCTGGGATTCCCCATCCAGCTGCCCTACATAAACCTCATTTCCAGGACTATAGCTATCATCCAGTACATTGGCTTTTTTATCTAATCTTTGCGAGGTATTAAAATCCTGAAGCGGGTTTTGAACCAGCGCAAACCCAATCGTTAATGGATCTTCTTTATTCAATTTGAAAGTCTTGGAGATTAATTGAGGAACAATCCGGGTACTATTTGACACCAGATCTTTCCCGGCAGCAACCCCATTCTTTATTCTGAAGTGGTCATAACGGTAAACATTGGATGATATGGAAGTCGCTGTTTTATCTGACCATGCCATAACTGCCGGGTTCAGATAAACTATACCACTATCTCTTGTATTCGCTACAGCAGCACCAGGAGTTAAAAAACCTGCTGGCGAAAAGTTGGATGTCCAGTAATGGGAATCCTGGGCTCTGAGCAATGCTGGTATAAAACAAAGTAAAACACATACAAAGATGACAGTCTGCTTTTTCATTACATTATGTAGATTATTCTTAAAAGGCATGAAAATACAAATACTATCAAGAATCCTTATCTTTATTTCGAATTATATTATACAAACCAGTACGACAAATAAATGATGCACACTGCAAAGTCTCTCTTTTACAAAAAAAACTATAAAAACATTCTCTGCTGTTCAATTTTAAGCCTGATCACCTGCTTTAATTTACTACACGCCCAAACTGCTCAAAAGAACAATAAAATGGGCACAAATACTGATATGTCGCACTGGATGGGCGATTTATTTGGCAACCTGAAAGAACATTATACCCTTAAAGATATTGTTATTCCTGGTTCACATGATGCGGGAATGTCCGTACTAACAGCTACTGGCGGAAGTCAGAAAGGCACTATCAATGAATGCAATACATTGACCCAGTCTTTAAATATAGAAACGCAAATGGTTACCGGCATCAGAATGTTTGACCTGCGTGCCGGTGTTTTAAAAGATACGCTTTACCTGAAACACAGCTCTTCTGATTGTATGGATGATGCTGTAGGTGGCGGTTATGGCGAAAGACTGGAACCAGCACTGCTTGCTGCAAAAAAATTCCTGGAAAAGAACAAATCTGAGTTTCTGATTTTCACTTTCAGCCATTTTTGTCCTAAAGAAATTCCTGTTCCTAAATTAGCTGAGAAAATCGTTAGTATTCTTGGAAAAGATCATGTGTTGATCACCGGTGATAAAAAACTGGGTGATATTAAAATAGCTGATCTCAAAGGAAAAATTCTGCTGGCTTTTGAAACAGCGAAATTTGATAACCCGGCTATCATGTTTAATACGATGATTGGTGCTTCAGAGGAAAGGCTCAACTTCCGTCGTGAATACGCAGCAACCAATAACCTGAAAAAGTTAATCCTCGCAGAGTCTGTGTTTTTTAACACTTTAAAAACACAGGTGGCCGCAAATGACTTAATCCGTTTAGACTGGCAACTGACGCAAAGTGCTAAAGAAGCTGCAATGGTTTGTAATGCTTTTGAATCTGACCCAGAACAGTCCTGTTTTTGATGGTGCAGTCTTTTTAGCTAATGTATTATCCCGTCATAAAAGTATAATTACCCATG
Organism: Pedobacter sp. NJ-S-72; assembly: GCF_053890575.1. NCBI lineage: Bacteria > Pseudomonadati > Bacteroidota > Sphingobacteriia > Sphingobacteriales > Sphingobacteriaceae > Pedobacter > Pedobacter sp. NJ-S-72. The sequence continues at coordinate 1,478,673 of NZ_CM132681.1, forward strand.
CCAGAGATGCGAACAAAATTCTGAAAACACAGGTCAATAAATGGATAGATGATCAAACAATCAACAATCAGAATAAGCCTAATATTTTATATGTTGATGATGCAGGAAGCTGGATTACTCAATATTGTATTGAACTTAATCAAAGTCCGTTATACAATCTTAAATAATCGTCATAACCAACTAATCAGGCAAGCTGATTTTACCCATTGTCACGCTTGGTGTCCCACGTCGCTGACCAAAATCAGTCTGTCCGCCGGCAACACATTCATTTGCCAGTAACGCAAAAAGAACAGCCTCTTTTGCATCCGGATCTATCCCTAGTTCATTGGTGTTTCGGAGCGGAAAACCTATTCCTTCACTGATTTTTTGTACAAGAAGTGGATTATGCATTCCTCCTCCGCTTAAATAAACCTGAAAAGATTGCACACTAATGGATTGTTTAATTGCTGTGACGATACTGTAAGCAGTAAATTCACATAAAGAAGCCAATATATCTTCTTTCGAAAGCGATTGCTGACCAGAGACCGCCAGCGCTTCGTTTAAATAAGCAAGATTAAACAATTCAGGCCCGGTGGTTCTTGGGAATGACCGCGTAAAAAAAGGATGATCCAATAAAGCTTTGATCAGTGCCGGATTCGGATTTCCAGCTTTCGCAAGCTCCGCATCTTTATCGTAATATTTCCCAGGATAATTAAGCTGTACAAATTGATCCATTAATGTATTTCCCGGGCCAATATCTGTTGAAAATACCTGATCCGGATGCCTTCCTTCCGGCAGATAAGTAAAATTTGAGATTCCCCCAATATTAAGCAGGATACGACTTTCATCAGGATTTGAAAACAGCAAATAATCTCCATAAACCGCTAAAGGTGCACCTTCGCCCCAGGCAGCTATATGTTTTTGTCTAAAGTCGCTAAGCGTGATCATCACTCCTGCGTGTACAGCAATATGATCACCATCACCAATTTGCAAGGTAGCATTCGGAAACGCTTCCAACTGATGTAAAGAAACCGGTGCATGAAAAATAGTCTGTCCATGACTCGCAATCAGATCCACAGATCCGATTGGATACTCCCATTCTTTTAACGCTTTTACGATAAGTTCTGCTGAATAAGTCCCTATCACCGCATTTAATAATGTTACTTTTTGCAGCGATACCTGGGTCTTAAAGGAGATAGATTTCAACTCTTCTTTGAAGCTTTCGGTATAGGGCATCGTCACAAAGTGAAGTACCTTAACCTGAGTATCCAGCCCCGCTCCTGTGAATTCGCATAATGCAATATCCAAACCGTCTAATGAGGTTCCGGACATTAACCCAACAATAATTCTGGATGGAGCGGCAGCTATTCTGGCTAAGTTGGAGATCTGTACATTCATTTTTGAAATGGTTATTGCGGAATACTTTTTAAAAGATCAAGGGAGGGACAACCCTTCGAAGTTATCTCCAAAATGATGATCTCCTGGGATGATCTCTGTTTTCAAACCCGCTCTGATAAACTTTGCAGCGATATCACCACCTTCCTGATTTCCAAAGAAACTGATTACAGGAACATTCTTTATTTTTTTCATTTCAGCCTGAACATTATAAGTCTCTGTCGTATTGCCAAAACTTAACATATCCATTACGTGAATTTCAAAATCAGCAGTTACATCAGGAGATAAAGAAAGTACAGCAGAAAGGTGCGATTTCAAAGAAGGCTCTAATCTGTCAGCTACAAACGGAACAACCGATGCACCAAAAGAATAACCTGCCAGTACAAATTTATCCTTGTTTAACTGAGTCCTGTAATGGAGTATAGCCCTGCTCAAATCTGAGGTTGTTTTTTCAGGTGTTCTGGCCTCCCAGAAATATTTCTGTGCATCAAGGCCTACTACTGACAAACCTCTTTGGGCCAGAGATTCTGCAAGAGACTGATCAAAGCTCGTCCAGCCGCCGCCATCTCCTGAGATCATAAACACCAAAGGGAGATTGTTTTTTTGAGTCGCAGGAATGATTGTTAAAGGAAGATTTTCACCATAAAGTCTGATAGCCTGTGTCTTCAGCTCTTTGTTCTCGCCCTGCTTGCGCTCAGCAAAGGAAGGTGCGTTGATGACTTTCTGAAAAGCAGCAATAAATTGTGGTGACCAATCAGCAGAGACAGCGAAACCATGTCCTACTTTTGGCAAATCAATCAGCTCTGCCATCGGCATATTTTTCAAAAAGGTAGCCGTCGCATCGTAAGGACAGGCTTCATCCTTAAACCCGTTCAAGACAATAAAGGGAGCAGTCAAATGTTCATTTCTTTCCAGCCAGAAGGAAAAACCAGGTTTCAAAACATGCTGGGTCAACCCGTTTCCTTTACAGAGTGGCTTTTTCGATTCAATATCCGGACAAAAGCCCAGTGCAACAGCTCCTTTAAAAGTATTGGCAGGAGCCTGTGCCAAAATTCCGTAGATCAGTGTGTTGCGCCATAAGAATAACCAACCAAAACCGGTTTGGTATAATTACTGAATTTATATTTCTTCTGAATCATTAAACTCAGCTGCTCAAAATCTGCTGCCGGGTAATAACAATCTGTTTTTCTTTTTGCTAAAGCTTTCTTGTAGTTTCTCGCATCGATCCCCAGGACTAATGCACCTTGTTCTGCAAGACGCTGAGCCATATTGATTACTCCATCTTTCCATCCCCCGTCACCAGAAACAAAAAGCACGACTGAAGTAGGTTTTTTAACAGGCTGATAAATCGTAATTTTACCGAAAGGGCCATAACGAAAAGATTCTTCTGCATTAATCGCAAAAGATGGTCTGCCGAAACAAAATAACATTGCGACAACGAGAATCAGTCTTTTCATTGGCCTGCTTTAGGGTTTAATTACTTTAGATAATACTGTAGGAACCTGGATAAGGTCATAATCCTGACCATAAACCAGGTATTTATTATGCCATACCGGAGAGAATTTATATCTTTCGCGTCTCTCAGTCCTTTATAATGAGAAAACGATTTAATCTTCTCGTATGCAAATTTCAGCGAGCGTTCAGGAAGGTTCTTTGGATCATTTAAACCCGATAACGGTGCAAAACCGATATTAACGGAGGTATATCCTTTTTCTTTCAGATGTTTGAATAACTCAACAAGGATAAAGTCAATTACCCCGTTTGGTGCGTCACAAGTCTTTCTGATCAAATCATAAGTCCCTTCACCTTTGGCATAATCAGGAATGACATTTAAAAAGGCAACGATCTTTTCTTCTGAATTTTCAACAGTAATAATCGTCTGGTTTTTTAATTCTTCCCAGTCAAACATCCCCTGAGAGAAAACAATTTCTTCACGTTCTGTTTCTTCCAGCCACTCGTCAGAAACAGATTTTATTTTTTGCAATAAGCCATCCTTAACTGGTGCTTCATATATTTTGCTATGGAATCCCTTCTCACCTACTTTTTTCAGGGCATTACGGATCGATTTTCTATTTCCTCCGTCCAGCGTAAAAGTAGTCAGGTTAACTACCCCTTCTTGTCCTAAGAACAGTCTTTTTTTACCGCTTTTGATAAAAGGTTCCAGATTTTCTTCTGCTACACGGTAATAAAAACTCTTCATCCCACTTTCAAAGCAGTATTTATCAAATGATTTAATAAACGCTTTTAAGTTTTCAGGGGCCGTTACCGGTGATTCCAGTACTACGGCAAAGTTTCCGGCAATACGGTAAGAGATAAAACCATCCAGATCAGGAGAACGATAAATCAGCTTATCCTGGTAGGTCTTGAAATAGTCCATAGCAGAATTCCCGTATTTATCCAATTGTGTTCTTGCCCATTCAAACTCCTCCTCATCCGTAGTGTCCCTGATGATATAAGGGCGGATCAATGTATAGACAAGGAATGCTACGGATAAGAATCCGCTGATATTGATAGAATATAAAAAGCCTCTTGCAAAAGCATCCTGAGGGACAAGGTCTGTGCTATCAATCAGTACAAAATTCTCTAAAGTATATTTTACGGATTGCAGGATACCGAAATCAACGTTGAAGTGTTTGGCATCCAGAAAATAGAAACCAACTGTACCGTATAAAACTACAGCCGCCACACTCAGCAACGTAGTTTGTATCCCTATAAAGCGAAGACGCGAGTTATGTTTGACATAATATTCCTTTCTGGAAGCAACTAACCCGATAATTACAATGACCGAATAAAGTGCCTCTTCATAATCGAATGCTTTGGTCAGGTTTCCGAACAATGAAAACACACATAACGCCAAAGCAAAATACCAGGCCATTTTCAGTCCTCTCAGCATGAATGCCGCCGTAACCAGTAAAAATAAACCCGCTACCAGTACAAAATAGTTTGATGCTGCAATAGCCGAAATAGGCAGGAAATTTTTCAGAAATACCAGCCTTTCGTGAATTGCAGGTGTCAATACGGATACGATATTCACAATACCCAATGCGAGAATCATCAATGCAGGCACTATACGCATTAGTAATTTATTGATTTTGACAAGGAAACTCAATGCACCCAGTAACATAGGAATCCAGAATTCCATGAAACGATAAAGAAAAGTAACTGATACGGCCGCTGCTTCTGAATATCCTAAACGGATCAGCATGAAAGTCATGGATGCTTCCACGGCTCCCAGACCTCTCAAAAATGGAGAAATAATCAGGAATACAACCCCTACTACATAACTGATGGTAGCGATAATCAATGATGGCTCTATATTCAGCGCAACCATAGCAATATAGATATGCACTACACCAATCACTTCAATCAGCATACTATAAATGAAAGTCCAGATAAAACTTTTACGTTCAATTTGGTTATTTTTGAATTCAGAAAGGAAAACCTCTACCGATGGAATGTACTTAACTATCAACTGGTAAAACTTACCATTATTAGCAATAGACCTGTATACCAAATAAATACCGCCAATTAATGCGAAAATTGCTATTAGCCCTATCCACTCTCCGGCACCGATACTTCCTTTAAAGATTGCGTAAATGAACACGGGGATAGCCATGACGACTACCGACAAAATACCTACGAAACCATAAATAGAAGAAGCAAAATTAATCTGGGATTTAGCAACCCCTTTTCGTTCAATAGCTCCACTAAAAAAAGCAAGAGAAGATACACCACCGGCAGGTAAAAACACGCTGACAAAATTCCTCTTTAAATATAACATTGTGGAATCCATCAGGTTAACTGTACTACCCACCGCCTTAAAGGAGTATTTATACATCAATCCATGCATAAAGATGTAAACTACACTGAGTATAATACCCAGTGTGATCCAATCCCACTTTGAGGTCAGAACAAGATGTTTTACTTGTTGGAGTTCTGCTTTTTCATGCTGAATAAACCAGATCCCCAAACCTATAAAAAACAGCGTAAAAATATAACTGGCAATGATTTTATAATTATCCTTTAGAAAAGGAACCGGGTTATATTGTGCAGGTAATTTCATGTATATATAGACGCTTTTACTGTTTTTGAGAACGTAGCAAAAGTATGACATTTCTATTGATTAAAGAACCTTAAAGCCGAATTAGCTTAATCACTTAATAATAAGATGAATTAAGGTTAATGTTTGCTTTTTCAACGATTTCTATTAATGCATAGTTTGATAAAATCAACGCATGTCCCGGCTTGGTACATACATCATGCTCGAAATGTACGGATGGCTTTCCATCTGCTGTTTTAACCGTCCATCCATCTTTAGATACCTTGATATCTTTAGCACCTAGATTTACCATAGGTTCAATAGCCAGAACCAGGTTCTCTTTCATAAGTATCCCCTCATTCCTTCTTCCGAAATTTGGTACCTGAGGATGTTCGTGCATAGAACTGCCTAAACCATGTCCTACGTATTCCCGGACTACCCCATAACCATGACCTTCAGCATGTCTTTGAATTGCACTGGAAATATTAGTTAAATAACTGTCTGCTACCGCATGATTAATACCTTCGTAAAGACATTCTTTAGTTACTCTTACCAAATCTATGACTTCCCGCTTTGCTTCGCCCAGAATAAAAGTATAAGCATGATCTCCGTGGAATTCATTCTTGATTACTCCTATATCTACTGAAACAACATCTCCGTCACGCAGTGGTGTATCATTAGGCATACCATGAACAACTACATCATTTACAGAAGTACAAATATGATGCGGATAACCTTCATAATTAAGAAATGAAGGTATAGCGCCATAATCTGCAATATATTCGGCAGCAAGCTTATCCAGATCTAAAGTGGTCATCCCTGGTTTCAATACTTTAGCAATTTCGGCTAAGGTGGAGCTGATTAGCGTAGCACTGATACGGATCAATTCTACTTCTTCGTCTGTTTTTATATATAATCATCTGTTTGAGAGTTAATTTTCCTGTTCAATTTTTAAGGTATGGTCTGCAAAGCCTGCAGTTTCCTGTAAATGGTGACTAACTATGATAGTGGTTGTATTGAATTCTTTTAAAATAATTTTCAGCTCAATAATCAATGCTGAACGCAGGTCGTCATCGAGCGCAGAAAAGGCTTCATCTAATATTAATAATTCCGGTTTTAGCGCCAATGCCCGCAAAATAGCCAGCCTTTGTTGCTGTCCGCCTGATAAATGCTGTGGTTTATGCTGTTTAAAGGACCCCATCCTGCCCATCAGCAATAATCTTTCGATTAGCTGATGATCAGCAGTAGCATATTCCAAATGCTCTTGTACGGTCATATTCGGGAACAACGCATAATCCTGAAAGACAAATCCCACCCGACGCTGCTGAGGCTTCCAATTGATCTTTTTACTGGTATCCAGCCAGCAAATTCCTTTGACATGGATTTCTCCCTTTTCGGGTGTGATTAATCCAGCTAATATTTTTAAAAAAGTAGTTTTTCCTGAGCCTGAAGAACCATAAACCCTGGTTATTGAACCTGCCGGAAACTGAGCTTCAACCAGAAGCTGGCTATTCCCTTTATAGGTTTTATCTTTTTATGTATTATCGCTTCAATCATTCTAATGGCCCCCTCGCTGAATTTCTGTTAAATATGAAAACCAGGATCACAATCACAAAGGTGATTGCAAATAAAACCATGGAATACTGGTTAGCTTCTTTGTATTGATTATTATCCACAGCATCGTAAATTGCAATGGATGCGACTTTAGTCACCCCTGCTAATTTCCCCCCTATCATTAAAACGACTCCGAACTCCCCTAACGTATGTGCGAAAGTCAAAACTGTTGCAGTCCATAGCGAAGATTTTATATTAGGCATTAATACCCGGTAAAAAGTTTCCAGTTTAGATTTGCCCATAGTATAAGATGCTTCTGCAAGTGATACAGGCAAATGAGCAAGAGCTGATTTCACCGGACTGACCATAAAAGGCAGACTGTAAATTACTGAAGCTACGACTAGTCCTTCAAAGGAAAAGACCAGGCTTATATTGAAATATTGATGTAGCCAGCTACCGAGTACGCTGTTGGACTAAAAGTAAGCAACAGATAAAAGCCCAGCACAGATGGTGGTAAGACTAAAGGCATGGTTAAAATTGCTTCAATAATTACTTTTCCAAGTGAATGCCGCCTCGAAAGCCAGTAAGCCAATGGAATACCGATAATAAAAAGTATAAATGTAGTACAGGCAGCGAGTTTAAGGCTCAGCCATATCGGAGTCCATTCCATTAATTCTGCAAAATTTTATAGGGTTCTGTAGCCAAACTGACCGAAAATGGCTTTCGCACCAGCAGAGAAAAGATAATCATAAAATCTCTTATTTTTTGTAAAATTCTTATTATTCGAGTACTTTAATAACACAGCTCCCTGCTTAATTTGCGTATAAGCCCTGTTGTCTATTTTTTTCCATTTGAATTGATCGGACAGAGAAAGATCGTAAACTAAAGATTCTGTCGTAAATCCAATATTGACAACTCCTTTTAGCACATAAGTATTCACCTGGCTGATACTTTCGCCAAATACGAGGCGAGAAGAGATCTCGTTATAAAACCCGTAATAATTTAGTGCCTGTTCCGCGGCTTTACCATAAGGCGCTAAGCTGGGATTAGCAATCGCTATCTTTCCTGTTTTTTGATCACGGATTAGAGTTTTCCAATTTTCCAGATCCACTCCTGTCGTGGTGCAAACAATCAGGCTGCCTAAAGCATAAACTCTGGGTTTCGACAAAGCAAAACCGTCAGCATAAACACTTTGTGCAAAATCCATATCCGCAGACAAGAACAAATCATATGGTGCACCATTTTTTTTTATCTGTGCAGTCAGTTTCCCGGATGATCCGCTTATGATTTCTACTTCTATACCCGTTTTCTTCTTAAAATCGTCTGCCAGTTTCCTCAAAACAAACTGCGCATTTGCAGCAACAGCAACCCTGACAGGCTGAGCAATTGCTGGAATTACAGTCAGTACTGCTAAAATTAGTAAAACGTTTTTTTTGAAGAGGTACCTAGGTTTGAAGGAGAATAGGTTTCGGCTGATAACGGCTAATGTCTTGTAATTCAAGGTTTATTTTGTCTGTAATACCTTAAGCATTTATCTGTTAAGGCAGATAATCAAAATTAACATGTTTAAATCAGTAATCAAATAGAAATAAAAACTGTTATTTTAGAGCCTGTTTAAAATCTACCCGAATTTAAATGGGCTCTGACCTTTTAACAAATAACATGGAATATACTGAAATATGTAAGCCCTTTGAATCGCTTACAGTGAAAGAACTTTACGCAATATTAAGATTGAGAAGCGAAATATTTGTAGTAGAACAACAATGTGTTTTTCTGGATGCCGACAACAAAGATATGTCTTGTCAGCATTTGATGCTTTATCAAAACAAAGCGCTAATGGCTTATGCGAGGATAGTACCTGCCGGGTTATCATTCACAGAACCTTCTATAGGAAGAATAGTGACCAGCCCTGCTGCCAGAGGAAAAGGATTTGGCAAACAACTGGTTTCATTGGCTATCGCAAACTGCTTGCGTTTATATGGAAATAAGCCAATTAAAATTGGTGCTCAATTATACTTGAAATCATTTTATGAGTCATTTGGTTTTGCTGTAGTGAGCGAAGAATATTTAGAAGATGATATCCTCCATGCAGATATGATAAGGCCCATAAGTTCGCTTTAGTTAAGATAGAATTAATTTGTGATCTGCTACAAATAAATTGTCATTTATTTGTCTGGTAAAAAAAAAATATACTTAATATTATACATGTGTATTTCTTTAATACACTAAAATCATTCATCTATTAATAATATTTAAATTAAAATCTTACATGGAAACAACTACTTTTTCAAAATTCACTGCCGAGTTTTTCGGCACACTCGTCCTGGTCCTGATGGGCTGTGGAAGTGCAGTAATTGCTGGCGACAACGGCACTAGTGGGGTTGGTTTACTCGGTATATCTTTTGCATTTGGTTTATCTGTAGTGGCTATGGCTTATGCGATCGGTCATATTTCAGGTTGTCACATTAATCCCGCAATTTCTATCGGGATGGTAGTAGCCGGCCGTATGAAAGCTGGTGAAGCTGTAGTTTATATTATTGCCCAGGTATTAGGGGCCATTGCCGGTGCCGGTATTTTATACCTTATCGCATCAGGTAAAGAAGGCTATATATTTGGTGGTTTAGGCCAGAATGGTTACGAGGCTGCCTCACCAGGTCATTACAGTCTGATTTCTGGTTTCATCGCTGAAACAATATTTACATTTATTTTCCTGATGGTTATTTTCGGGTCTACTTCTACCAAAAACATCAATGGTGGTTTTGCTGGTTTAGCAATTGGCTTAAGTTTAGTGTTGATCCATATCGTTGGTATCAAAGTAACTGGCGTATCTGTAAATCCTGCAAGAAGTATTGGTCCTGCATTAATCGTAGGTGGTACAGCGATCAGTCAACTCTGGTTATTTATTCTTGCCCCTATTCTGGGTAGTATTTTAAGTGCTGTTGTATGGCGTTTCATGCTGGAGAAAAATTAATAAAAAATCATAAAAAAACCCTGCTATTTTTCGCTGGTACGCGATAAACAGCAGGGTTTTTATCATTATATCAATTGATGCTTTTACCAACCTTAGGCATAGAGAAAATTTTCAATCTGCCCTATACCAAAGAAGATTTTAAGATTGTACATCATTTACCAATCAGTATGCCTGTTATACCCCAGGCACATAAACATGACTTTTACATGGTACTGCTTATTACACATGGAACAGGTACTCATACCATAGATTTTTTCGAACATGAGGTCAGGGCGCGGACGGTATTCTTCCTTGCTCCGGGACAAGCACACCAATGGGATTTCTCAGCAGACACAACTTGCTTTCAGGTTATGTTTTCTCCAAATTTCCTTTTACAAATACAGCAAAAATTCCCTTTTTTCAATCCTTCCGGAAAAGCTTCTTTTCTACTCAGTGAGGATGATTCTCAGCAAGTAACTGCCGCCATAGAAAGCCTTGTTCACGAAGCAAATGCACAGCAGACATTCTATATGGAGATGCTTCAGCATAAACTCCAGATAACGCTGATATTACTCAAACGTGCATATAATGAAGCCTTCAAAATACAGGCACCGAATACTGACAACCGCTTGCTGAACAGTTTTCTATCCACACTCGAAAAGCATTACCATACGCATAGTGACGTAGCATATTATGCTAACATCCTGAATGTTACACCAAACTACCTAAATCAGATATGCCGTACTAAATCCGGAGTTACTGCTGGTGATCAGATCCGCGAACGTATCTTACTTGAAGCGAAAAGAATGCTAACCTTAACCTGTTTAGATGTCAAAGAAATCGCCTTTACTTTAGGCTTTAATGACACCTCTTATTTTTCCAGGTTCTTCAGGAAGTATACAAATTACAGTCCCGTAAATTTCCGCAAAAAGAATAATTAGTACCCGTGATGTACTAACCTGTCCTATATCCATATCCAAAGAACATTTATGTTTGCCTGATGACAAAACGCTGTTATCTGCAATTAATAGTTCTTAATAGTTCTGCTCTGTCTTTCGGGTATAATATTCAACTCATGTGCTCAGGAAAAGAATATGGAAAAAAAAAAACATCAATATTTAAAATTATTACCTCAAATGATACGCTGTCACTGAAACAGTGGATTGCTGAGGGAAATAATCTTGAAATTCGCAACAACAAGGGTGAAACTCCATTGATCTCTGCGACCTATGTAAATCATATAGAGATGGCTAAATTACTGATTGAGGCTGGGGCGGATGTAAATGCTCAGGACAAGATGCTGAATAGCTCTTTCTTGTATGCAGGAGCTTCTGGCTATCTTGATATCCTGAAATTATGCATCAAAGCAGGTGCTGATTACAAAGTATTTAACAGATATTACGGGACAGCACTTATACCTGCCTGCGAAAGAGGACATACCGCCGTAGTGGCAGAATTATTAAAAGATAAGTCCTTTCCTGCAGATCATATCAACAAACTGGGCTGGACCGCTTTATTGGAAGCTATCATCTCTGAATAATGAATAATGGCAACAGTAAACAAGCAGAGATTGTGGAAATGCTGATTAATGCTGGTTGTAATGTAAACCTGGCAGACAAAGAAGGTATAACTCCTTTAACACATGCGAAAAATAAAAACTTCCGGGCAATAGTATCACTCCTGGAAAAATCAGGGGCGCATTAGAAGCTGTTCAAATTTAAAGCAATCTTAATCAGGTATAAATTATGAAACCACTATTCATTATAACATTATTCTTATTGACGGGACATCTTTCTTTCGCTCAAAACAGCAGGGCAGACCTGATGATTACCGGGGGAAACATTATTGATATCAAAACTGGAAAGATAACATCCGGAAAGGCTATAATTATCCGCAATGATAGTATCATTATTATCATCGATTCAAAAAAAAAACTACTTCCTATGCAGCTAAACAAACCTATGATGCAGCAGGAAAATTCATTATTCCCGGACTTTGGGATATGCATATGCACTTTGGAGGAGGAGATTCTCTGATACAGGAAAACAAAAACCTGCTTCCTCTATTTCTTGCGCATGGGATTACAACAGTGCGTGATGCTTCTGCAGACTTAAGCAACAGCGTATTGCAATGGAGGGAAGAAATTGCAAAAGGCAGCTTACAAGGCCCAACGATCTTTACTTCAGGGCCTAAAATAGAAGGATATAAATCAATCTGGCTGGGTGATATAGAAGTCGGCACGATTGACGAAATTAAACTTGCTCTGGACTCTTTACAGAAACTGAAAGTTGATTTTGTTAAAATCACAGACAATACCTTAAAACCAGCCTTGTTTCTGGAAGCTATCAAAATGGCACGTGCAAGAGGGTTTAAAGTTTCGGCACATATCCCCTCTTCTCTGACTATGACCCAGGTGGCTGATGCCGGTTTAAGCGCAGTTGAACATATCGGATATGCACTAAAAGCAGGAACTAAAGATGAACAAAAAATATCTGATGAAATAGCTTCGGGAATGCTAAAAGGAACGGCAGTTAATCAAGGATAATCGCAGATTTTGACGAGGCGTCGGCACTTAAAGCTTATCGGAATATGGCTAAGCACGGAATGTCTTTAACCCCTACTTTATCTATCAGCCGAACAGTTGCCTATCTCGATCAGGATGATCATAAAAACGACCCTTATCTGCAATACATAGGCAAAGGGCTTCGTAAAACCTATACATGGAGAGTAGAAAGGGCAGCAAAAGACGGCCCCGCAGCTATAGCCTTCAGACATGAGGTCTTTGAAAAATCGGCTTCTGTTTTACCACTTTTACAAAAAGCAGGTGTAAAAATCCTGGCTGGTACAGATGCAGGGTATTTAAACTCATTTGATTATCCTGGAATTGGTTTACATCAGGAACTTGAATTATTTGTTAAATATGGCTTAACCCCATTGCAGGCATTGCAGGCTTCTATCATTAATTCTCCTGAATTTCTTAATCAAAAGAACTATGGAAGTATAACATCCGGAAAAAAAGCTGATATTCTTTTATTGGATGAGAACCCGTTAAATGATATCAGGGCTACTCAAAAGATCAATGCTGTAATAGTTAAAGGACAACTACTGGATCGTGGTACTCTGGATAAAATGCTTGAAGATATTAAGGCTGAAAATTAGCCCGAATACACTTCATATGGGAGCCATTTGTCAGCTCATTCATAGCCAGTTCGGCAATGGTGAGCAGCAGTTTTGCATCTTCCCCATCATTGATCTGGAACCTTGTTTTTCTTCGTCCACAGTTGGGATTTTAAATGAAAACCATTTCAATCTGGTATTAATTTCCAGATATGGGTATAATGAGCCAACAATCGATTCTCTTTGTCCTTCATATATCCAAAAATAATAAATATTGAGAGTATTCCATATTTTTGTAATTCAGTTTAAAGACCAGCATGAAAGATCAGGAAGTAAAAAAAGTGATTGTGGTACCTTATTCCACAAATTGGCCTATAGCTTTTGAAAAGCTAAAATCAGTATTTAACTATCATTTGAAAGATTATGATCATCAGCATTGAGCATGTTGGCAGTACTTCTATACCCGGCCTTTCTGCTAAACCCATTATTGATATAAATATCATTATAAGGAATAAAGATAGATTTGATAACATTATTAGCATACTGAAAAAGCTTGGTTATACTTATGCAGGAGAAATGGGTATTCCAGGAAGAGAAGCTTTTACGAGAACTTCTTTGTACTCATCAGGAAAAGGCGCCGGAATATGGCGAACTGAAAATGGAGCTTGCAAAAAAACATCCTTTAGATATTGATAGTTACATAGAGGCAAAAACAGCTTTCATTCTCTCTATTCTGGAAGAATCGGGCATTGATCAGGAAGAGCTATCCAAAATCAACTTACAAAATAAAGCAAATAAATAACTCTTTAAACTTTTGTACCTACAGTAATCCGTGAATTCCACTGAAAATAAAGTTTATCATCAATAAGATGAGTAACTGTTTTTCTTTTTACTTCTTCACGGATTTCATTTTTCATACCGGGTTCCAGACCTTTTAAAGCATTTACGACTGCCGCACTTACAGAGGTCACAAATTCCCAGTGTTTATCAACTGATCCAAATTCAACAATCCCAGTCAGCTCTTCTTCTTTAATACTTTGTAAATTAACGTTTTCAAACCAATCTGTCATAAACCCCGGCTGCATGCAATAAAACATACCCGGTATATGAGGATTATATGATTTGTGACGGGTTACTTCTGAGATTGTGTCTAAAACGATATTTGCCCAAAGGTTTTTCTCCAGCATTCCCCATGTTGAAACAGCAATCTTACCATCTACCTTTAGTATGCGGTACATCTCCTGTAAACCAGCCGCTATATCATTAAAGAACATAATCCCATTTCTACAAAGAATGGCTTCGAAAGAGTTATCTGCAAATGGCATCATTGATACATTACAGCAAACCGTTTCGAAATTTTCTATTCCTCTTAAAGAGGCATTTTTACGGGATATTTCAAGCATCTTTTCAGAGAGATATCAACACCAATAACTTTTCCTGCCGGTAATGCAGAAGCAACTGATAATCCAGGTTCTCCCATACCGGTTGCAACATCAAGTACAGTAGAAGAGAGATCGAGAGAAAGTCTATCAATCAGTAAGTTGCTTATGGGGTGCAGAAACTTATTAACAAAAGGTTCCCAACTTTTCCTGTCTACGGAAAGGTCGTCCCAATTTTTCTGAATGATGTTTTGTTTTTCCATTTCAACAGCCAAATCAACAAATTCTCAACTATTAATAAATTAGAGTGTTATTATTCAATTAAAGATAAATAAATGGATTTAAATTTATTGGAAGGCCAAAATTTAAGCATTAAGTTTTTCCAGGTAAAACTGCAACAAAAAAAAATGAACAGCCATAAAATGTGAGCTTTAAGCAAGAGTTGATTTAGATCAAATCATCCCGCTACAAGCCATTGCTATGGTAACATGGGCATCGGATGTGTCTGAGTATGAAGTATACTTGCTATGTAAATTTAATAATATTTTCATCATTCTGGTCATTTTTTCAAAAGTCATTTTTAATGAAGATTCCAGATTAAGCTATAACCGGATCAATAATAAGTTAATGCCATCCTTGTACCTGGTTTTAAATTTGAAAAGCCTCCCCGAGGCTTTTTTATTCATTTCTAAGCCGGTGAAGAAATCAGAACTTTTTTCCTGATCAATGCAAAAGTGAGGATAGACAGTAGTACCAAAACCATATAACTTAATCCAAGACTAGCCTGAGATTTTGCAGGTATCAATGAAACGATACCATAACTCAAAATAGAGGTGATTATATATAAAGCCCCTCCTGTTACCCCACTTGCAATACCAGCATTTTCAGGAAAAAGACTCAGACAAAAAGAAAAGTAGTTATTAAAAACAAAACCTGCTATAAAATGGATGCTGAAAGCAAACGTCATCATCGTAATTAAATTAGTATAAGCAGCAGGAATGCAGATCATTATAGTTGTAAGGACAAACTGAATCCCTACAGCTATAGTCAGTTTTTAACAAAAGGATAATTAATCAATGCCTTTCCCAAAAAACCACCTAACAATAAGGAAACTCCAAGAGCAAGGGAACAATAGCCTGTAGTGATTGCCGAATCATGGAAAGTGTGCTCTATTATAAACGGCCCGCTCATACCATACACCATAAACATAGCATTAGAAAGGCCAAGCATAATCAAACCGAGACTAAAACTGAGTGTCTTTAGCATATTTCCGTAAATCTGAACTATTGATTTAAAGTGAAATTTCTGATAGACTTTTAAGGATTCTCCTCCAAATATCAACTCTAAAACCAGCATAATCAATGCAAAATATCCGATCAGATAAAAATTAGACTCCCAGCCAAATGCAGTTTGGAGATATCCTCCGAAAAACGGAGCTATAATTGGGGCTGCTGACCACACAATGGAAAATAAACTGGTATAATGTTTCAGTTTTTCTCCTGAAAATATATCTACAAAATAAGCTCTCTTACCAACTACAATGGCTGCTACGGTTATACCATGAACAACCCGCATCAGATAGATGATGTAAACACTTTGAGCATTAGCGATTGTAAAACTTGCAATACTGAATAATATCAAGGCGGCAATAGTTATGCGATAACGTCCAAAACTATCCAGTAAACTTCCAATAAATAATTGTGATAATCCATAACTGATCAGAAAAAATACGATTGTTAATTGTACTTCTGCATTAGTAGCATGCAGTTGATCAGCCATGGCTGGCAGCGAAGGTAAATAGATGTCGGTAGCGAACCCCGAAAGTGGAATTAAAATAAACGCGAGTATAGTCCCGATGCCGTCATGATCTTTTTCAATAATTCTCATTTTGATACTGTATTCTATCTTTTTTTATAAAACAACTAGTTCTGGCAAAATAGAACACAAAGGTAAGTGCACAAACATAAAAACCGATTTCAGAATTCAAAGAAAAAATTACGTAAATCAAATAAAAGCTAAGAATTATATTTAAAGATTGAAGGTGTTACCCCAGTGTGTTTTTTGAAATAGTTATTAAAATGAGCCGGATAGTCAAACCCAAGACAATAACCAATTTCGGCTACATCCCAATCCGTATTCTTTAGAAGAGTTTTTGCTTCATCAACAATCCTGTTACTGATCATTTGTGTAGTGGTCTTACCAGTATGCGATTTCACAACATAATTGAGATGGTTGACGTGAATATTCAATTGACTTGCAAATTCAGAAGCACTCTTTATTTTCAATGGATTTCCTGGTGAATCAACAGGAAACTGACGCTCCAGCAATTCAATAAACATTGGTGTTATCCTATCTGAAGCCTCCTTTTGAGAGATCAGATTATGTTCAGATTGAATTTTTATCCCCTGATGGATGATTAATTTAAGTAAACTCCTGATGACTTCAAATTTATACTCATAGTCGCTTTTTAATTCGTCCATCATTTGCTGATAATATCCGCTCACTAATTCTGTCTGCTGTTCATTTAAGTAGCAAACAGGATTGAGTAGGGGGATTAAACAACGGGCAGGTCAGTTCAAGTCCTTTTTTTAATTCTGCTGAAATAAAAGAGTCATTAAACAGACACAAATAGCCTTCTTGTTTTTCGACAATAGATTCCCAGGAGTACGGTACAGAAGGATTTGAAAAGACAAGTGCAGTCTGTTCTATTTCGATAATTTTATCGGCAAAACGCAACCTGCCGGCTCCGATATTCAGGCACATTTTATAATGATCCCTCCTGTTATAAGGCGTTACCTTATTACAATAATTTCTGGGCTGAACGTTAAAGTGACTTGAATTTCCTTTAGGATTTAACAAATCTGATGGTACGATTTGATTTGTTCTTTTATAAAACTCACCAAGTGTTTCTATTGATGACATAAATATTGGATTGAATATTTCAAAGAACAAAGATAATTAAAATCACTGGTTTAATATTTCTGGATTTGCAATATTTATCGGATTTCCATTGACATAACTCATCACATTTTCAAATGCTTTATTGAAATACAATTCGAACCCGTTTCTCTCCACGTACCCTAAATGTGGTGTACACAACACATTAGACATCTTTAACAATTCATAATCCTGATTATAAATTGGTTCTTCTTCATATACGTCTATACCTGCAAATCCCGGTCTCCCCTTCTGCAACGACTTTAAAAGAGCCCCTTTTTCAATTAACTCTGCTCTTGCAGTATTAATAAGTACGGATGATGGTTTCATCAGACTTAAGTCTGTTTCTTTAACAATTGCTAAAGTCTTTTCGCTCAAACGAAGGTGCAGAGAGATGACATCAGCTTTACTAAAAAAAGATTCTTTTGTATCCGCTATTTCAAAACCATCATTCAGTGCCTTTTCTCTGGAACTTTCACTTCCCCAGACCAAAACTTTCGCCCCGAATACCTTTGCGTAATCAGCTATTTTTTTTCCAATTTTACCATATCCCCAAATTCCAATAGTCTTCCCATAGATACTTGAACCAATATTGATCTGCCATTTACCATTTTCATTCCTTCAATTGCATTAGGGATTTGTCTAACAGTATTCATAATCAACGCCCAGGTCAATTCGGCAGGTGCAATCGGTGAACCTATCCCTTCCGCTACAGCAACTTTATGTTTAGTGCATACCGGCAAATCCAGATGATTCGATATTTTGCCTGTCTGACTGATTAATTTCAAATCTGGCAGCCGCGAAAGTAAATCATCGTTTATAATTGTCCTTTCCCTGGTTAGTACAATGACTTCAATACCTTTTAACTTTTCGGAAAGTAATTCAGTATCTTTTTCTGTGTGATTCAGGATTAGAACTTCCTGTCCGTCTAATATTTTAAAGCATTCAAGATCTTTAATGATATTTTGATAATCATCTAAAATTGCTATTTTCATCTTTTATATTTTTTTTTATAATGAAGCTATCATCTATATTCCTCACAATTTAAGGTAAATATTTACATTGGAAATATGCACTTATCAAATATTGTAATAACCCGTTTTTTTTTTTCGCTTTATTGCTCATCAGCTTAAATTCCTTAGTTTGTGCTCAAAACAAGGTGAAGGCAAATTATAAGTACTTATTGTATTTACCAAAGGATTATTCATCAGCTAAAAAACAGTATCCTTTGATGATTTATCTTGGTGGCGTTCTCAAAGGGGAACAGACTTAAATAAATTAAAAACGTTCGGACCTCCCGCACTTATTTCAAAGGGCTATGAATTTGATTTTATGATTGTATCTCCCCAATGTCCGGATGATAAAACCTGGACAACAGAAAACTGGTACGATTCTTTATCCATGGCTATCATCCCCAAATACCGTGTGGATACCAATAGAATCTATGTTACGGGGATTAGTATCGGTGGATTTGGCGCCTGGCAGGTAGCTATGGACTATCCGGATAAATTTGCTGCAATCTTACCACTATGCGGAGGAGTAAATGATACAGATACATCAAAAATCTCAGGAATTAACCACTTACCCATTTGGACTTTTCATGGGAAAGCGATGACCAGATACCCATAGCAGAAACAGAACGTGTTTACAGGAAATTAAAAAAGAGTAATAGCCATGTCCTGTTTACAAGGTTAAAAAATAAAGGACATGGAATTCAGTATCTATATGAAGATCATGAAATCTATAAATGGCTGTTAAGACAACACAAATAAGCCATAGACCTGAAAATATTTTCATAAATTCATGTATTTAATTGTTGAAAAATGATCAAGCTATTAAGAACTGACTCAGAAAATCAAGATTTTATACTGCTGGTAAAGTATCTTGAAGAATACCTTGCCGAAAAAGACGGTGCTGATCATTCCTTTTATGATCAGTTCAATAAAATTGATAAAATTAAACATGTCGTTGTGGTTTATAAGGATGAAAAACCAATAGGCTGCGGTGCTATCAAAGAGTATATGGCCGGCACAATGGAAATTAAACGCATGTATACTTCACCTGATTACAGAGGAAAAGGTATTGCCAGCAATATTCTGACTGAGCTGAATATGGGCAACTGAACTTGCTTATAGAAATTGCATCTTAGAAACTGGTATAAGACAATTGGAAGCCATAAAGCTTTATAAAAAAAACGGTTACCTGCTTATTCCAAATTATGGACAATATGCAGCTATTGAAACTAGTGTTTGTTTCCAAAAAGACATGATACATTTATTCTAGTTTTCATATATTGGGAAATGATGTATCCATTATTTGACTGGCTTTTTACCCTGCTGCATATCGTTATTATAGGTTTTAATCTATTTGGCTGGATATGGCCATCAACGAGAAAGTTACACCTTATTGTCGTTACGCTTACTTTAGGCTGCTGGCTAATCCTGGGAATCTGGTACGGCATAGGTTATTGTCCGATTACAGACTGGCAATGGCAGATTAAAGAAAAATTAGGTGAGGTCAATCTCCCAAATTCTTTTGTAAAGTACTATGCCGATAAAATATCAGGACAGAATATTTCTGATGCATTGATTGATACTATTACAGGAATAGCTTTGCATTGGCAATAATTATCACCTTCTATGTGAATTTTATCAAAAGAAAATGGCATCTGAACAGTCTCTGAATCATACCTGAACAAGACTACTACACAAGCCTGGTAGTCAGACAGTTGAAAGACTCTTTTTCAACGCGTTTTCAGCACCTTTTTAAGGCGGAAAAAGAAGAAAAATTAGCGGCTAAATTGTCGCAAATGGTGGTCGGTATGCTTATAAACCAGCTGCCCAACCTGTTCTTTCGTTAAGTTCCCGAAAAAAGAGTGTACGATTTCAATATTAGAAAACTTTGCATGTTCCTCAAGCAGGCTGATCCATTTCTTTCTTTCGGCTATTACATCACCACTAGTTTCTTTTATTTTGAGCTGAGTTAATGTAGGTACATTCCGTTTTATAGGAGTATCATTCTGTGTAAATTCTTTCAAAGCCATTTTACCGAATAACCTACCCAGAAAAACACGTTGATATACATTTTTACCTAACATCATTTCTTCATACACTGTACAATGTTTCAGCATCTGATAAATATTCATTTTGCCCCACTGAGCCTTACTATTTTCATCAAGCAGATTAATTCTAGCAATCAGATTATCTCTTGTTTCTTTGTCAAATATTGTTTCCATTATGTCCTTTTTTTTTATAAAAAAACGCTAAATATTAAGCATAAGCTAATGTATCCTCAATAATTGAAATTTACAGGGTGTAGTACTGACATTCTAAGGCGGTGTTCAGGACAATCAATATTCCTTTTGTCTAAAAGGCAACGACAAAAAAATACTCAATTACCATTGATTTTATTAATCTAAGAACTAAATTTGAATTTATATGGTAGACATAAACAAGCGAAAAAGACTTGCTTTACATCTAAGGCATTTATCAGTTGGATTACTTTCAAACGATGATTTTGAGAATGATCTTATGAATGATGTAACCAATGGATGGTTACCTGAGCAATATCATAGGGCTAAAGAAGCTAAATCCGATGATCCGATCATACAACCAATACTTGAATTATGTTGGGGGTTATATAGTGATACAAGAAGCTATAAGCTGATTAACAAGGATAGATTATCTGAACAAAGTTTAAAGATCATTGCAAGATGTATCCTATTTCTTCAAACAGATAGAGAATATCAATGGCCGGGTTTTGAGAATACAAATCCTTTAATCAAATTTTCATTAGCTGAAATTGTACAGTGTATTTTATCTCTTGGAGGATATTATATAGTAAAAAGAAAAGAGCAGAAACTTGCATTTAGCGAATTCCAAAAGCTTGGAAACTTTGAAATCTGGCCATTTTTAAAACAAGAAGACTATGATGAACAGCTTAAGATTCAACCCTTTTTAATTGGAAAAAGCTAGCTTGTTAACTTCTTTAAATGTAACCTCGCATTGCTATTTGAAGGATTTATTTCAAGAACATGCTTGTAATTCTTAATTGCATCTTCTTTATTTCCCATAATTTCATAAGTCTCTGCAAGACTGTCATATACATTTTCACTTTCAGGGAACTGATTCACATTTAACTTGAATAACTCAAGTGCTTTCTCTTTATTACCTTTACGCAACAGCTGATAACCAAGTCTGTTTACATCATCTTCCTGTAATTTAAATGAAATATCTTTTTGGTTTAGCTCATTTACTACATCAATAGCATGCTCGAAACCACGCTTATTCAATGCTTCAAGCAGAACAATGGTAGGTTTAGAATACCCGAAGCCCTCAGAAGAACGTTCCGACTTCGTAAAGTAGATTTCGTTATAAATGGTTTCAGCCATATTTGAGGCAGCCTCTTCGGAGTTTCCATCTGCTTCATTAGCTAATACAATTACAGAAAATTTGCGTTCAGGGTAAAGCACTCCATAAGAGCAAAAACCAAAAGTCCCTCCCGAGGCCCAGATTTTCCTGTTGCCTTCGAAATTTTTTCTTAAGAACCAGCTTAAACCTATTCCAAAACTTTCTATTTTACCCCAGGTAAGCTGATGAGAGAGTATAACCGCCGATCAACTTCTTCAAGATGGCGCGTGACATATTTAACCATATCTGGAAGTGTGGATTTTAGCACACCGGCACTCCCTGCTCCTGCTGGAATTCCAGGCATTAAAACACCATTATTATTGTATCCAAGTGCAATATTTTCTTTTAATTGATTAGGGACAACGGCAAAAGTACTTTGCATATCCAGGGGTCCTGTTATGTATTGCTTTAGCAGCTCATTATAGCTTTTTTTATAAATATTTTCGAGTATAAATCCAAGTAACTGAGCGGCTGTGTTTGAATGTGCATTATTTAATCCGGGTTCTGCAGTCAATCTTACACCCTTAAGATCTTTTAAAAATTGTTCTCTGGTATAGGTGTCATAAAACTTTTTTATTTCGAACAACTGAGCATCTTTATCCTCTGTTTTAAATGAAGGTAATTTTTCAGGAAGATTATCAGGAAGTGCAGAGGTCAGGTTGGCGAGGTGAACCAGTTGGATTGGCTTACCTTTATATTCCCAGATCAGGATAACTGTCTTTGAGGTATTTCCTGATGTCGTCAGTTAAATTGACCTTTTTGTCGCTTACCGCTTGTGCAAGGAGTATACTGGTAAAGGTTTTGGTCATAGATCCTATTTCGTAAATGGTATTTGCATCTGGCACTTTTACTTTGTCTTTCTGTATACTGCCAAAATTGAACTGATAGGTCCGATTATCTTTAATAACCGCTATGGATACTCCGACCCGGGGTCCACTCATAAATGAAGTTGCAGCATGATTTACAATAGAGTCAATATTTTGTGCCACGGAGATTTTAACCATACAAGTTAAAATGGTAAATATTAAACAGGTCTGTTTCATTCTTATATTTTTAATCATTTTCTGACAAAAACCATTTCCCGGTCATTATTTCTTTAAGCTCTGCGAAGTGTTTTTTATTGACTTTGAAATAATCAATAGTGTACTCAAGCTCTTTTTTAATTTCTTTTGTACCATCAAGAGCTATAGAAAGAACATTTTCAATCGTATCCATTTTGGTTCTGAGCTGAACTTTATCCTGGACTGTTTCCCAATTCAGGATCTCCAGGTGTTTTGCTTTATTATCCAATAAAACTTTAGGAGCTCCGTATTTCTTTCTGAAGTAAGCAACTAACTTCAAGTAATTACTGTCTGATTTGGATTCGTTCATCGCTTTGAGTGAAATGAGTTCACCACTTTTGCTTTCTAACATATCAAGCTTCTGAAAATAAATTCCATTCAATACGGCCAGACTATCATTTTTGTTCCAGGAACCGGTATCATAAGTATATCCAAATACACCTGCATTGGCGTTTTTTTTCTTCGTATAAAACTTGATTTTGTATCTATAATCTGTCTTTTGTAAATCTCAGAATAGAAAAAACATAAAGTATCTTTCATAAACATACTTTCGTCAAGCTGTTTCAATAGTTCCTTTTTGTCTACTGTCTTTGGATCTGTTGTAATTATCTTATTGGTTCTGTCTAGTTTCTTCTGATGATTATGTTGAAACATTGAAACATCGAAATATTTATCAACTGTCTCCAGATCCAGATTTTTTTCACTTCTACCGCAGCTGAACATGAAAAAAACATTAATAATACAGCTAAATTAGCAGACTTGAGTATTCTCATTTCTCTGGGCTTATGCAATTTTGATTTATAATAGCTTAATGGCTTCCCTAATATATTCAGTTATTTTATTTTTCCATAGCTAAACGATAATAATTTAATTAACATTTCTTTAGCTTCTGGTTTTTGAATAAGCCAGGGCTGGTGAATATCGGCTACTACGACAAGATCACTTAATAATTAGCAAATCTGAGCTAGTAATGGTCATAGGCATTCCTATAACTTTATAACAATAGCACCTGCTACCTAACCAAATTAATCCTAAAAATATGACCAAGTTTTTCATCTTGAAGCCTATTGGCCTGGCTTTACGCCAAAAAAAAATCATTTGCCTTTCAGCGATTCTATGTATGGCAACAACAATGCAGCTCAGTGCAAAAGATCTAAAAGAAGTCCTTAATTATTCAACTAACCTTTCCATTGATATACGAGGTAAGGTTCTGGATGAGAAAGGCATTGGAATACCCGGAGTGAGCATTAAGATAAAAAATACCGAAAAGACAACCACCACCGATAACGATGGAAATT
The DNA here is from genome assembly GCF_053890575.1 of Pedobacter sp. NJ-S-72. Taxonomy (NCBI): domain Bacteria; kingdom Pseudomonadati; phylum Bacteroidota; class Sphingobacteriia; order Sphingobacteriales; family Sphingobacteriaceae; genus Pedobacter; species Pedobacter sp. NJ-S-72. Next base: position 1,502,791 of record NZ_CM132681.1, read on the forward strand.
TTATCCTAAAGGGCCTGAATGATGATGCGATTTTGATTGTTTCTTATGTGGGCTATACAACTCAAGAGGCAAAAGTCACCTCAGGAAACATGTTGATTAAGCTGGCACCACAACTTCAAAATTTAGACGAAGTCGTGGTGGTAGGTTATGGAACAGCTAAAAAATCAGATTTAACCGGAGCTGTCGGTACGGTAAAAGCCGAAGCGTTGCAGGAACGTCCCGCATCTTCCTTAAATCAGAGTTTATCAGGTCGTGTATCCGGAGTGAATGTATCTTCAAATTCTGGCAGACCTGGTGGCAGGGCAAATATCCGTATCCGCGGAGTAAGTTCATTAAGTGTTTCCAATAACCCCTTATTATGTAATCGACGGGGTTATATTGAATGCTGTAGATTTGCGAAATGGCAGTACCCCTATTGATTACTTAAACCCAAATGATATTGCTTCAATCGAAGTATTGAAAGATGCTTCTTCAACGGCAATATATGGCGCACGTGGAGCCAATGGTGTAATTATGGTGACTACGAAACGTGGGACTTCAGGTGGCGGAAGCGTAACCTATGATGCAGATTTCAGTATAGGCGTACTCCCGAAAAAATTAGAAGTACTAAATTCAAAGGAGTTTTTGGCCGTGGAAGATCTGGCTTATGCAAACGCTAAAAAATATGATCCCATCGGATGGGCCACAGGCACAAAATATACTGACCCAAAAACAAAGCGTACTAATCCCAAATTATTCGATGCACAAGGAAACCCTTTATACGATACCGACTGGCAGAATGAATCATTTCAAAAAGCATTTACGCAAAACCACCAGCTGGGAATTACAGATGGTAATGAAAGAGGCAGTTACGGTGCTTTAAACTATCGTAACCAGGAAGGACTTGCAAAAGGCTCATGGCAAAAAAGATTCTCAGGCCGTTTTGTATTTGACAGTCAGATAAAAAGCTGGCTAAAAGTGGGCGGTACTATGGGTTATACCGATCAGAATGAAAAACAGGTTGATCAGCTTGATGGCAGCGGAATAACGATGATGCGCCAGGTTCTGGAAGCGTTACCTATTATCCCTGTAAAATATGCCGATGGATCATGGGCCAGTAACAGGGATTATCCAGGAATGGAGGGCGGCGATAGCCCTTTAAGGGTTGCTGCGGACAGACTATCTTATTTGCGTACCCAAACCTTATTAGGAAACATGTATGCTACCATTCATATAGCCCCCGGAATGGAATTCAAGTCAACAATCGGGACAAATATAATTAACCAGAGAGAGGATTATTTTGCTGCCAAAGGGATGCAATACATTTCAGACAACGGAGATGCCAGTATCAATAACACCAGGTTTAATTCATGGCAATTCGAAAATTATCTTACTTATAACAAGCAATTTGCAAAAATACATGCTATAAATGCTATGGCCGGTCTATCGTGGCAGCATATGGATCGCTTTGAAAGTCAGGCAAGTTCTCAGGGCTTCAGTGACCCCTACTTTAAGTACAATAATCTTGGAGCAGGATCAAGTCCTCAGGCCCCCTACTCTAATGGACAGGCATATGGGTTGAATTCATATTTCGCCCGTATCAACTATGGTTTAATGAACAAGTACCTGGTAACCTTTACAGGTCGTGCAGACGGTTCTTCAAAGTTTGGAAGTGAGAATCAATTCGCCTTCTTCCCATCCGCTGCACTGGCATGGAAGGTAATGGAAGAAGGTTTTATGAAGAATGTACCTGTTATTTCAAATTTGAAAGTCCGGGCTAGTTATGGAGCTACTGGTAATTCTGAAATTCCAGCTTACAGGGCTCTTGCAGGTATGGGCAATTACACCGTAATTTTCAATGGAGAACGTAAATTGGTATAGGTATTAGCCGTATGTCAAATTCTACTTTGCAATGGAAAAAAAAACGAAACAGCTGGATTTCGGTCTGGAGCTGGGTCTATTTGCCAACAGGCTAAATTTCGAACTTGATCTGTACCACAGAAAAGTAAATGGCATGTTACTGGATGCTCCTTTACCTTATAGCAGTGGATATGGCAGTATCTTTTCCAATGTGGGAAGCATGGAGAACAAGGGTGTTGAATTCAGCATCAATTCTACCAACATCAAAACAGACAATTTCAGCTGGAATACTACATTTAATATCTCTGTAAATAAGAACAAAGTGCTGGCCTTAGCCAGTGGGGATATATTTTCTGGCAATGGGGTAATCAGAGTAGGCGAACCTGTGGGTTCTTTCTTTGGAAGGGTAAACCTTGGAACATGGGGTAGCAATGAAGCTGCGGAAGCAAAGAAATATAACATGCAGCCAGGTGACATCAAGTATCAGGATTTAAATAACGACGGTAAAATAAATGATTTAGACAGGAGGACAATTATTGGAAAAGGAATACCTGATGGTTATGGTACACTGCTCAATACATTTCAATATAAGGCATGGTCACTGACAGTGGATCTACAGTATATGTATGGTAATGATGTACTAGACAGAAGTATCCATTCGGCGGAAGACAGACAAGGGATTGCCAACAGTTACAAAACGGTACTGAATGCCTGGACTGAAACTAATCAGAATACATCTATTGCACAGATTCGCCCTATTAATTCCTATTACACGACTAATAATGATAGTCATAAGGTAACGGACGGATCGTTTATCCGTGGACGCAATTTGTTACTGGCTTATACCTTTCCATCAAAAACTGTTTCCGCCCTAAAACTAAATCGTTTGAGGATATATGGATCTGTTCAGAATTTTTTCTTAATCACCAAATACAAAGGCTATGATCCTGAAGTTTCCAACTCTGGAGCACCATTCGACCAGGGGCTCGCATTGTACGACTACCCGAAACCAAGGGTATTCATGCTTGGAATTAATGTTGGATTATAAGACCCTAATTTATCACCGTTAAAATAAATAACCAGATGAAAACAATCATAAAAAAATATGGGCTCCTTACACTAGTCGCAGGTACATTATGTTTTACAGGCTGCAAAAAATTCCTGGATGAATCAGATCCAAGTAACTTTACCGTAGAAAATTATTTTACGAAACCCGAACATGCCAGAAGTTCTGTAAATTCTGTTTACGCAAGTCTGCGGGACCCTATGTCAAGTGGCTTTGGTGGCGGGGCCTGGACAATGACAGAATTTGCTACCGGACAGGCTGCTACTGACCTTGGACAAGCAGTCGATAGTTATTTTATAAAGGATCTGCAAAACACTGCTGATAATGGCTATGGGTTAAGTTACTGGCAAAACTATTATAAAGGCATTGGCAATGCGAATCTTTCCATCGCGAAGATCCCAACGATTGCTATGGATGCTGTGGAAGCCAAAAGGCTGCTGGGAGAAGCCCGTTTCTACGGGCCTGGTACTATTTCAACCTGGTTCAAATGTTCGGCAACATCCCTTTAATTACAGAACCTGTCGATCTGAAATCAGAACAGTTAAGACCAAAACAGGCAGCGCCAGAGGATGTTTACAAGTTGATTGTAGAAGATTTAAAAACAGCGGAAGAAGCAGGCTTACCATGGGTTGATCCTACTGGGAAAGCAAGCTTAGGAGCCGTAAAATCATTGCTTGCAAAAGTATATCTTACTATGGCTGGTTACCCGCTGCAAAAAGGCGCTGAATATTTTGGACTGGCAGCGAAGAAAGCAGAGGAAGTTATTGATTCAAAACAATTCAGACTGTTTGACAGTTATTCCGATCTGCATAATCCGGCAAAGAAAAATATGGATGAGAACATTTTCATGATCCAGTATAAAACACAGATCATCCCGGCTAACTGGCAGGAATTGATTATCCCATATAACAAAAATATCTCCGCATATTCTTCGGAAACCGGGGGTATTTATGCTACACAGCTGACTTTGTGAAATCATATGACCCGGCAGATTTACGTGCAAAAGAAGGTCAGTTCTTTTTTACCAAATTTACAAACCAGGACAACAGAAATCAGGAGGTTGAACTGGGAGGATATTTTCTTTATAAACTTTTTGATGTCGTTGCTCATACAACCACAGCAAACAGCGATCTGAATTGGTCTCTTATCCGCTATGCTGATGTATTACTAATCTATGCTGAGGCTTCAAACGAAGTTAGCGGGCCAGCCGCAAAGGCATATGACGCCGTTAACCTCATCAGAAAAAGAGCAAAATTACCAGATCTGACCGGTTTGTCTAATAGCCAGTTTCAAGAAGCTGTGTGGCGCGAGCGTTGGTATGAGTTATGTTTTGAGAACGTCACCTGGTTTGACATGGTGCGTTTGCATAAAGCATTTAATGTAAGTACTAAAGGATTTGACAATTATGTCGGCCATAAATTTTCTTACGGGCCGGTTTTGACAGAAAGAGAACTTTATTCCCGATTCCAAGCAGGGAGTTGAGAAACAATACGAATCTGATACCAACTAAAGGATATTAATTTTTTAAAGCCCCTGTAAACATGATTTTGCAGGGGTTCTTTTATTTTATCCTTGAATTCGGGTTATTCATCATCTAATCCCTTCCCATTGAGGATTTGCAACATACACTTTTCAACTCTTGACTCGCGGGTTTTGGATTGCTTAGGTGCTGAAAAATAGAGATCATATCCTCTTTGCCGTCCTAGTGTCAATGCTTCAAAAGCAGCCTTCAAAGCAGGAATCTGATCTAATTTACTTTGAAATTCTTCAGGAAATACGAGTTCTGTATTTTTTTTTTTTTTATAATCCACTTTCAATCCCAATTTTTCCACTTCGATGGCTTCATAAATATAAGACTCCAGGCTGGGCTGCATCTCAATTATTTCCCGGATATTGGTGAACCGGATCTGGCGCGCCGCCTGCACATTTTTCGTTTGCTGAACCAGAATACCTTTGGCATCATTTAATAAGGCCCCTTTGAAAAACAAAAGCGCACAATATTCTTTGAACTCATGTATTAAAACTATATTATTTTGCTGAAACGTGTAGCAGGGAACACCCCACTTCAATTCTTCGGTCAGCCCACAATCAAGAACGAGCATTCTCAATTGCTCCAGTTCCTGTTGCCACTTTTTAGTTTTACTAAAATAAAAATCAACCTTAGGATTCATACTAATATTTATTAAAATCAACTGAAATTATTCTCCTGTCAGCAGGCCTGAAATACCAGGACAACACGGTCAGTATTAGCAATAACAATGAAGGAAATATTTTGTTCATGGAATCACCTGTTGCAATGTGTGAATAGACTGCCCCCGTCATGGTAAAGAAAAAGCCTGCATAAGCCCATTCCTTTAGTAAAGGAAATTTGGGAATAAGTACGGCCACAACTCCTAAAACTTTCCAAACGCCTAGTAATGTTATAAAATAGATAGGATAGCCCAAATATGTCATAAAATCTACTTCCTTCCGTTTTCAATTGGAATAACTGCACCGCTCCGGTTGATAGCATTCCCAATGCAAGCCAGAGCGTAGAAATCCAATAGATAATTTTGATTCTCTTTGCCATAGTGTGTTATTTTAATTTGCTTACGATGTCTTGTAATCGGTTATGTGCCATATTTAAACCCGGAGCAAAACCTATTTTCAGCATTTGATCTCTGAGAGTGACAGATTTATACACGATATGTATATTGAGTTTGCTGGTCTGGTCAGTAAGCCGTTCAAATTCCAGGAACTCAAGTTGTACCTCAAAAGGTGCATTCTCCATTTCAAATGTTCGTGTGATTTTCTGGTCCGGAACAAACTCATGGATTACGCCATTGGCCTGAAACACAATTTTTCCCTGAGCATCTGATGTTTCAAACTTCCAGCCGCCATGCTTCTTACTTTCAAGCTTCAATACTTTCGTTCCCATCCATTGCTCAACAATTTCAGACTCCGTATAGGCCTTAAAAAGTAATTCTACCGGCAAATCAAATTCCCTTATTATTGTTAATTCCTGTTTGCCGTCTTCTGCATTGATTTTTGTTTTCATCTCCATATTATTCAATAGTTTTTGATTTGTATGTTTTCATGATGCTTTCCAGTTTATTAAACCTATCATCCCACATCTTGCGGAATGGTTCAATAAATTCTGCTATTTCTTTCATTTTTTCGGGATTTAGGTGATAGTACATTTCTCTGCCGTTTTGCTCTTGTTCAAGTAATTCACACTCAGTAAGTATTTGCAGATGTTTTGAAACCGTCGGTCTTGAGGTATCAAAATTTGAAGCTATCACTCCTGCTGTCATTGATTGCGAAGCAACTAACAACAGTATAGCCCTTCTTGTCGGGTCTGCTATGGCTTGAAATACGTCTCGTCTTAAATTCATTATGTAGCTATTTGACTACAAATATATACGTAGTTATTTAACTACGCAAATTATTTTGAAATTTTTAGTACTACTACTCAAATTTCTTTGAGCCGGCCGGCAACACAAAGGATTACCCCAATTGTGACTCCTAACATACCAATGCTCACCTTTTCGTGAAGTAAAGTAGCAGCTAAAGCTAATCCAAAAAAAGGCTGTAACAACTGCAATTGCCCAACTGCTGCAATCCCTCCCTGAGCTAACCCGCGATACCAGAATATAAATCCAATCAGCATACTGAATATCGAAATATAGGCAAGGCCGACCCAGGCAGCCGTACCAATTCCTGTAAATGACGAAGGAAGCAGGAAAAACATGATGGGAGCAATAAAGGGTAATGACAAAACTAATGCCCAGGAAATCACTTGCCACCCTCCCAGGGTTTTTGAAAGTTTTGCACCTTCGGCGTAGCCAAGCCCACACAAAATAACTGCCAGCAACATTAGTATGTCACCAATAGGTGATGCAGAAAGACCTTGAGCAACCGCAAAACCTATAACCAGCAAACTTCCTGAAATCGAGAATAACCAGAATACCGGACCTGGACGCTCTCCCCCACGCATTACACCGAATATTGCTGTTGTAAGTGGCAGCATGCCAAGGAATACAACGGAATGTGCTGAAGTCACATACTGCAGGGCGAGTGCCGAAAGTAGCGGAAACCCAATCACAACACCTATTGAAACAATGACTAATGAAAAGACCTGTCTCCGCGCCGGCCGCTTTTCTTTAAAGATCAGTAGAATACAAAGGGCAAGAAACCCCGCAATAGTTGCACGGGCAACCGTTACAAAAACCGGATTAAAATCCAGGACAGCCGCTCTTGTTGCTGGTAATGAGCCGCTGAATATCAGTACACCAATGAACCCGTTTTTCCAGCCGCTGCTACTATTTTCTCTTGATTTGTCAAGAATTGATTTACTACTCATGATATTAAGATTAATTTCTATGAGGCAAAAATAGATGAGGTGCACCAACAAACACAGACTCAGTTTTGCATATTACAATGGACACAGTTATATTTGTTATATGGATAAAGACTTCCTTTATAATGAAATAATAGCAAATGGAATTGCCAGCCAGATTACAGGCGGGGTTTTGAAATCCGGAGACAAATTGCCTTCCGTAAGAATGTTGTGTAAGGAACATCTGATCAGCATGAATACAGCAAAAAGAGTGTTTCTGGAATTGGAAGCACAATCACTAATCGATTCAAAACCACAATCAGGTTATTTTGTGAGCCGGCTATCACATCTTAAACTTCCACTCCCTGAAGTAAGCCAGCCATCATTGCTGGCTTACGATAACGAGCCTGATGAATTGATCAGTAAAGTGTATGCAGATATGGGAAATAATGACCTCACCCTTTTTTCCATTAGTGCTCCGTCCGGGGATCTGCTCCCATTGGCAAAACTAAAAAAAAAGGAGATCATTCAGGCAACTCGCGAGCTTAGGGAAGGTGGCACAGCATATGAGCCATTACAGGGCAATTTAAAATTGAGAAGAATGATCGCTATCCGTTCCTTATCCTGGGGAGGAGACTTACATGAAAATGATCTGATTACTACCAACGGTGCCATGAACGCAGTCTCCCTTTGTTTGATGGCTCTGGGAAAACCCGGGGATACTATAGCTATGGAAAGCCCTTGTTATCCCGGTACGTTACAACTAGCCATTAGCCTTGGATTTAAAATACTGGAGCTACCAACACATCCTACTACAGGCTTAGAGATCGCTGCCTTAAAGGAGGCTATTCCAAAAATCAATCTTTGCCTGCTGGTGCCCAATTTCAATACTCCTCTGGGAAGTTGCATACCTGATGAGAATAAAAAAGAAATAGTCGCACTTTTATCAATGCATAAAATTCCTTTAATTGAAGACGATATATATGGCGACCTGTATTTTGGTACGCAACGTCCAAAATGCTGCAAATCATTTGATAAAGAAGGGAATGTTTTATGGTGCAGTTCTGTTTCCAAAACCCTGGCACCGGGCTATCGTGTCGGCTGGGTTGCTCCGGGAAAATATAAAGAAAAGTTACTCCGGCTAAAGCTGATCCATTCTATATCTTCTGCTTCTATCATTCAGGAATCAGTTGCTAATTTCCTGAAGACGGGTAAATATGAAAATCATTTGCGTCAACTTCGCCGGACGTTACAGAGCAATTATCAAAATTATGTCCAGTCGATAGCCGAATATTTTCCGGAGGGGACAAAGACGAGCAGACCTCAGGGCGGACTTGCACTCTGGATTGAATTCAGCAAAGGAATTGATACTAAAAAGCTATATGATCTGGCCATTAAACATCAGATCAGCATTGCACCCGGACGAATGTTTACCCTGCAAAATCAATTTGGAAATTGTGTGAGGCTCTGCATTGGCTTACCCTGGTCGGAGGAGATAAATTTTAAGTTAAAACAGCTTGGGAATCTTGCGAAGATGATTCTATTGAAATAAAACAATGTATTTTATTTGATATATTAATACAGTAATTGTTAAATTACAGAATCATTACGATATGCCTAAAACCTAAACCATGAAAAACTTATTTAAAAACATTCACTTGCTGCATCATTCTCGATTTTAATTCTCTCGTGTTCAAAGAAAAATGAAACTCCTTCAAATCAAGACATTAAAACAGACAAAGTTCTTGCTTACATCAAAAATCTTGGCTTTACAGACTCACAAATAGTCCAGAGTGGAGATAAATATATCGTTGATGGAGATATGGTCTTTGACAAAAACATGCAAATTCCTGATGATAACGGGAAGCCAAAAACAGAGCAATATTATAATGGTTATCTTGTAACCAATAGTTCTAATATTACCGTTAAAGTTGACGCTTCTATAACAAGTATGGCTGCTGAAATTGATTCAGCAATTAAGCAGTGGAATACTGTACCTAACTCTAAAATTAAATTCGTCCTTACCACAGGCAGTACTTATGATATTTTGATAAAAGTAGATAATACTATTGGGAGCAGTACATGTGGACAAGCATATCTATCTACCTCAAATGGTAAAGCTGGTAATACGGTTTGGATTAATCAGAACCTGATCAAAAAAATTTTTTTTGCACAACGCCAAAGAACTATTGCACATGAATTTGGACATACTATCTCATTTAAACATACCAATCAATCTACTTCAACTGATGTACCAGGGGTTGGCGGAACTGATGCACTATCGTTAATGAATGGTGGCCAATGCGGAAGCGGAGCTTCTGTTTTATCAGCGAAAGATAAACAGGCAACTGCTGTATTATATCCTTTATAAAATAAAAAATCACTCATAAAAATCGTAATGTAAAAAGAAGCTGTCCTTTTGAGACAGCTTCTTTTTTGTTTGTACTTATACATTCTGTCTTAGTTCGTATTCAATGCTCTCATCGTCTAAATCTGCAATTTTAATGAAGTTAAGTCGCTCCAGAAGAGATTTTGTCACCAATGATATCCGGGAGAATGCTGTAGGGTGGTAATTTCATTTTGCGATCTTAATTGCCTGTTTAAGCAGATTGCTAAATTGTCAATATAGATTACAAGGTAGCATTTGCAAAGATTACAAGGTAGCATTTGCAAAAGAAATGTTTAAATTGATAAATATATTCTAAGCGTAACATTGATCAGGAGCATATTTTATTGATATGGGTTTGGAAAAGATTCAGCATATAATCAAATACATTGAAGAAAATTACAATCAGGATATTTCAATTCAAAAATTAGAACAATTATCTAATTATTCATATAGGAATGTTCAACGCGTATTTAAAAATATTTTCAATGAATCATTAGGAGCATTTCAAAAAAAGACTGAAGCTTGAAAATGTTTATAAAAAACTAATTTACACGTGTGACCCGATTACTAATATTTCTTATGCAGTAGGTTTTGATAATTTACAATCTTTTTCTAAATCATTTAAAAAACAGTTTAATGTCTAAACTGCTAAAGCCAGGAAGGAAAAGATAATTGTTTTCGAAAATTTTATTAGTAGCTATCGTGAAGAAAATAAAAATATAGATTACGAGGTAGTCTTTTTTAAAAAAAACAAGGTGTTTTATATTGGCATTCAAACAAAGGATTATAATAACGATGATATAGAGATTTGTTATGGGATAATGATCCTAATGATGAGGTAGCAAACAAAATTATACAAGGTCTATATCCTGATAGAACTGTAGTCAGGATAGATATAAGAAACCTGTATGCAAATGGCGGAATGATACATTGCATAACCCAACAACAACCTAAGTAAAAGAAAGGGGTGAAATGTATAAAAAAAAGCCTCACATCTTCCGTGAGGCTTTTCGTGATCCCGCTGGGATTCGAACCCAGGACCACTACATTAAAAGTGTAATGCTCTACCAGCTGAGCTACGGAATCAATTCCTTTTTTGAAGGACTGCAAAGGTAGAAATTAAATATTAGGATGCAAATCCATATCAAAATAAAATGCCTTTAAATAGTCAATATGCTGTTTTTCAACCTAATTAATTTATATCGCCCCCAAAACTTATTGCCTTTAAACTAAAACAGGGCAGGATAATACAACCCCCTGCCCTGTTCAAATCCTTTAACAAACCTTATTTTGCAGGTTTACTGCTCATATAAAATGTCAATTTTCCTCCATCAGTGATATCAGCATGTTTAATCGTATGTGTTGTTATCGCTTTACCATTTAATAAAACCTTTTGTACATACACATTTTTATCACTCTGATTAATTGCATCAACAGTAAACGTCTTCCCATTCTCCAATTTCAGGACAGCTGATTTCACAGCCGGGCTACCCAATGAATATTCATCAGAACCAGGTGATACCGGGTAAAAACCCAATGAAGAGAATAAGTACCAGGCACTCATCTGTCCGCAATCATCGTTTCCACCCAAACCATCAGGTGCATTCTTATATTGCATTTTTAAAATCATTCTGATTCTTGATTGTGTTTTCCATGGCTGATCAGTCCAGTTATATAAATAAGCCACATGATGTGCAGGCTCATTACCGTGTACATATCCTCCTACAATTCCTTCTCTGGTAATATCTTCTGTATCGGCAAAAAATTCATCAGGTAAGTGCATCGTAAATAAGAGGTGTCTAACCTGTTTGCAAATTTCTGCTTCCCTCCCATACGTTCAATCAGCAGTTTTGGGTTCTGAGGAACAAAGAAACTATAGTTCCATGAATTACCTTCAATAAAGCCCTGACCATGTGTACTCATTACATCAAATTTCTTTTGAAAAGTACCATCAGCCATTTTAGCACGCATAAATCCTGTAGAAGGATCAAAATTATTCTCCCAGTTTCCAGAACGTTTCATGTATTCCTGGTAAATATCTTGTTTATTCAGTTTTTTAGCCAGTTGGGCGATACACCAGTCATCATAAGCATATTCCAAGGTATTTGAAATAGAAACACCACTTTTTTCTGCCGGAATAAAGCCTTTATCGATATAATCTCCAATTCCTTCATAGTCTCTGTGATTAGATGTCGCTATACAAGCCGCAAGTGCCGCTTCAGGATCACCATTGTACACGCCCTTGATAATTGCGTCAGTAACCACGGATACGCTGTGATAACCGCTCATACACCAGTTGTCATTTGCATAATGTGACCAAATCGGCAACATTTTCAATGAACTCTGATCATAATGAGCCATCATAGATTTCACCATATCATTATTCCGTGAAGGCTGGATCAAGTTGAAGAAAGGATGTAATGCACGATAAGTATCCCAAAGCGAGAAAGTCGTGTAATTGGTAAAACCTTTCGCTTCATGTATTCCCTGATCCAACCCCTTATATTGACCGTTTACATCGGTATAAACCGTTGGGTTAATAAAAGCGTGATACATAGCTGTATAAAAATTCACTTTATCATCTTCAGAAGTGTTAACAGTGATTTTGTTCAATTCTTTATTCCACTCTGCTTTTGCCTGTGCTTTGACCTGGTTAAAATCCCATCCCGGTATTTCGGCACGCATATTTTCCAATGCATTTTCCTGACTTACCGGTGAAAGCGCAAATTTGATCTTCACTTTTTCCTGATCCTCAGTTTTGAAGTCAAAATACATTCTTAACTGCTTCCCGGCAATCTCTCAGGGAGTTTTTTTTGTCTGATCGAATTTACCCCAAAACCCTTTGTAAGCCTGTTTACGATCATAGCTTTTCTGTCCGTATTTGACAAAAGGCTTAGAAAATGACATTGCAAAATAGACTGTTCTTGTTCTTGCCCAGCCATTGGTCTGACGATAGCCAGTTACTAAAGAATCATTAACCACCCGCACATAAGTCCAGACGTTTTTGTCTTCGTAATTATAAATTCCAGACATTAAATCCAGAATAATATGCGATTGATCTGATTTAGGGAAAGTATACTGATGCATCCCTACCCTTTTCGAAGCCGTTAATTCTGCAAGGATCTGATCATCGTCCAATTTCACTTTGTAGTAACCAGCTTCCGCCACTTCATTCTGATGAGAAAATGCAGAGCGGTATCCGCTTTTTGGGTCAGAAGAAACACCTGGATTTAATTGCAGTTTCCCCTGTGTTGGCATAATGAGAAAATCACCGAGATCTGAATGTCCTGAGCCACTGAAATGCGTATGACTGAATCCAACAATTGTTTTGTCTTCGTAACGATAACCTGCGCAATATTTATAAACGTCACCGTTATATTTACCATTTAGTTCATAAGAAAGCGTATCGGTTTCCGGGCTTAACTGCACAGCACCAAAAGGCACGACTGCTCCCGGATAGGTATGCCCCATTTTTTGCGTTCCGATAATTGGCTTTACGTATTTAGCAAGATCTTGCTGCGCATTTGCCAGAAAAGGAATAAATAAAACACTGTAAAATAGAAATTTCTTCATTGATTGGTCTGTTTTGGTTTATTTTTTCAAAGCCCTAATATATCATATAAATATCGTAAAGCGCTGTAACGTATATGCTATATCGTTTAATCATAATTATCATTTGTCTTTTTACAAGGATCTGACGGCTTAAAAAATGAATCTTTAACTAAAATCAGTTATTTTTGTATCATATTAAAATACAATGAGTAAAAGGGGTAGAATTCTGGTAGCCATGAGTGGCGTGTAGATAGTTCAGTAGCGGCGGTAATGCTACACGAACAAGGGTATGAAGTTATTGGCTTAACAATGAAGACCTGGGACTACGCAACTTCTGGTAGCAGTAGTAAAGAAACCGGTTGCTGCAGTTTAGACAGCATCAATGATGCCCGTACATTAGCAGTAAATTATGGATTTCCACATTATATATTAGACATCAGAGAAGAATTTGGTGATTATGTAATTGATAATTTTGTTGACGAATATCTTGCAGGACGCACACCTAATCCTTGTGTACTTTGCAATACCCATATCAAGTGGGAAGCTTTGTTGAAACGCGCAAATAAACTGGACTGTGAATTTATTGCTACCGGTCATTATGCAAATGTCAGACAACATGAGAATGGCAGACACGTAATTTCTAAAGGACTGGACGAAAACAAAGATCAGTCTTATGTTTTATGGGGTGTTTCTCAGGAAAATCTTGCCCGTACGCAATTTCCATTAGGGTCTTTCGCCAAAGCTGACATCAGACAGACAGATGGCACTGGATATGGGACAGGAAGAACTGGCAAAAAAGAGCGAGAGTTACGAAATCTGTTTCGTTCCTGAAAATGATTACCGTTCTTTCCTTAAACATAAAGTTGAAGATCTGGAAGACCGTGTTGCAGGTGGAAACTTCATCACCAGTGATGGGATGATAGTCGGACAACATAAAGGTTATCCTTTCTATACAATCGGACAGCGTAAAGGCTTGGGTATCGCTTTCGGCGAGCCGATGTTTGTAACTCAAATCCTTCCTGAAAGCAATACGGTAATGCTTGGAAGAGCAGAAGAGTTAGAAAGAAGTGAAGCAATGGTACGTAACATTAACCTGATCAAATATGATAACATATTCGAACCAATGGATAATGTGATTACCAAAATACGTTATAAAGATGCAGGTATGTTAAGTACCATCGTTCAGGAAAAAGACAGAATGCGTGTGGTATTTGATCACAATGTATCTGCGATTGCTCCTGGTCAACTGCTGTTTTCTATGAAGGAAACGACCTTTTAGGTGGCGGTTTCCTTGTTTAAATAATTTAGCTATCCAGCTGATCTGAAATCATATAGGGTGAAGAAGTTAATAGTTTCTTTCCTCTATATGATTCAAAATAATAATCCACACGCCCTAAGTTTATCCCTGCGAAACCAACCTGGTTGATCGTGGTAATTCTGCCAGCCCTGTTTTTAACATCCTGTGGTTTAGCCATAAAAGTATGCGTATGCCCACCAATGATTAAATCGATGTTATCATTGTTCTGAGCTAATATCTGATCGGATACTTTATGATCTGAATATTTATAGCCCAAGTGTGAAAGACATATGATTAAATCACATTTATGCTCATTTTTCAATAAACCTGCAACTTCATTTGCTTTTAGAACAGGGTTCTGATAAATAGTATTTCCGTAGTTCTTCTCTCCTACTAAACCTTTTAATTCAATACCTATTCCGAATACGCCAATTTTCAGACCTCCTTTATTGAAGATCTTAAATGGTTGTGTCGATTTGTGCATAATGGTATCAGAGAAATCATAATTGCTGACCAGAATTGGGAAGTTAGCATGTGGAAGCTGTTTATAGAACCCTTCTACTCCATTATCAAAATCATGGTTGCCCATCGTCGCGGCATCGTATCCCATATCGCTCATGAGCTTAATTTCAAGTTCTCCGCCATATAATTTAAAGTAAGGCGTACCCTGAAAAATATCTCCGGCGTCAAGCAAAAGAACATTCGGCTGTTCTGCTCTGATCTTTTTAATCAGGGCCGATCTGCGGGCTACCCCACCCAACCCCTGGTTTCTTGATCCGTCCATAGGAAAAGGTTCAATCCGGCTGTGAACATCGTTGGTATGTAAAATAGTCAGCCGTTTCAAGCTTCCATTTGCAATCGCATCTAATGAATCAATACTTAATGCTGTGGCAACTGCCACTATACTTCCTGTTTTTATAAATTTTCTACGATTTATCATTGGTCATCCCCCCATCTAATTTTGAACTGATCTTTTTTCCCTGCTCCTTATTTTCTTTGATGTATTGAATTAACGCATCACGGATTTTAAGACCCAATACTTTACTGGATAAAGGGTTTTTGAAACTGCTGATCCCATCACCACCGCCTGCGATATAATCAGAAGTAAGGACATAGTAATTTTTAGTACGATCAAATGGCTGACCATTGATCATCACATCAACAGGTTTAGCTGCGATAATTTTCATGGTTAATCCGCCAACTGGCTGCCCGCCTGTACGTGAAATATAATCCAGTAAAATCTGGACTGCTGTTCCTTTAATCTCGAAAACAATCAATTCATTTTCAAATGGCATTAGCTCAAAAACGTTGGATAAAGTGATAGCGCCTAAAGGCAGATCGTTACGTAATCCGCCATTTGTACTCGGCATAGTGAAATCAATTTGCGGAACTTTTTTTCGGGCTTCAAACAAAGCT
This sequence comes from Pedobacter sp. NJ-S-72, assembly GCF_053890575.1. Classification (NCBI taxonomy): domain Bacteria; kingdom Pseudomonadati; phylum Bacteroidota; class Sphingobacteriia; order Sphingobacteriales; family Sphingobacteriaceae; genus Pedobacter; species Pedobacter sp. NJ-S-72. The sequence goes on from NZ_CM132681.1 coordinate 1,518,668, forward strand.
GCGTCAGAAAAAAAGTTCCCTAAAGAAGATTCTCCGCCTACCAGTTTTTTAGTCAGTTCATTTTCTGAATAACCCAAAACCTCATCCATTTGTGAATCAAGTTTCAATTTGTAAGGCTGATAAGTACGGATAATAGAACTGTCTGCTGCTATATCCTTCGTGACTGCATATTCAGCACGAGTTGATTTAACGAGTTGATAATTGCTGCTGCAAGAGCATAAAAAGAGTGAACCCAGAATAAAAAGAGCTGCTCTGAGCTGTGCTGAATTGTGCATAGTTGTAATTGAGTTGCAAATGTAAATCAAATCAACATCATTCAGAGGCAAAAAAAAGAGAAATCCCGTTTAGAAGATTTCTCTGAATATTGTATAAATAGCCCCGGGGGACTTTGTATGGTAATTGTTACAAGTTTTTAGTCAGCTCAGGACTCATAGGAGTAACCTTAGAACGGAAACGGTGAACCAGCTCTCCTTTTTCATTAATCAGGAATTTTTCGAAATTCCATTTGATATCTCCTGTAAAATCAGAATTACTCGCCGAAGTCAGGTATTTGAAAAGCGGATTGATATCATTTCCCTTTACACTTACTTTTTCACTTAATAAAAATGTAACGCCAAAATTCTTTTTACAGAAATCCTGGATCTCCGAATTGGTAGCTAATTCCTGACCGCCAAAATTACCTGCGGGAAAACCAATAAGGACTACATCCTTTCCATATTTCTGATGTAATTTTTCTAAATCTTCGTACTGTGGAGTATATCCGCATTTGGAAGCTGTATTTACAATAAGAATTTTCTTACCCTTGAATTTCGAAAGCTTAACCTCTTTACCGTCAATTGTTTTAACGGTAAAATCATAGATACTTTGTGGTGGGGTAAATAACAAACTGAATAAAATAAGTAGGGTATTCATAGTTTTAAAATTTATGTTAGAACGAATATAGGGACAATTTTTTTACACGTATATAATAGGAAGGTAAACTTAATCCATTACTATCTATAATTCACAGTATTTAAGCTCGCAGATTTAAGAAATTGGCAATATTTTCAACGTCCAAATTATTCTTTTTGATATTTATTCTTGGTAGAATTTTGATTTTAGGCTTATTTATAGTTTTATTTGCAGAAAAACCTTCTAGATGGCCAAAAATTTATTAATAGTTGAATCACCTGCAAAAGCGAAAACAATAGAAGGGTATTTGGGTAAAGATTTCCTTGTTAAATCGAGTTACGGACACATCCGGGACTTAGTCAAAGGAGATATGGGAATTGATACGAATAATGATTTCGCCCAAACCTATGAAGTACCCGCCGATAAAAAGCAGGTGGTAGCTGAACTTAAGAAATTAGCAAAGGAAGCCGAGATGGTATGGCTCGCCTCCGATGAGGACCGTGAAGGGGAAGCAATTTCCTGGCACTTGTACGAGACGCTGGGACTGAAAGAAAACAAGACTAAACGTATTGTTTTTCACGAGATCACCAAGCCTGCAATTTTAAAAGCGATTGAATCTCCAAGAACAATTGATTATAATCTGGTTAATAATGCACAACAGGCAAGACGGGTGTTAGATCGCCTGGTAGGTTTCGAACTTTCTCCGGTATTATGGAAAAAAGTTAAACCTTCATTATCTGCCGGCCGTGTACAATCGGTAGCTGTACGTCTTATTGTAGACAGAGAACGTGAAGTAAATAAGTTTAATGCTGCCGCTGCGTATAAAATCACAGCGAGATTCAGCACAGGAAAAGCAAGGGAATTTGTGAAAGCAGAATTACCTCAGCGATTTGAACAGGAAGCAGATGCAGAGAAATTTGTACGTGACTGTATCAATGCTGGTTTTAAAATCAGCAGCCTGGAAACAAAACCTGCTAAACGTAATCCTGCGGCCCCTTTTACGACCTCCACTTTACAACAGGAAGCTTCCAGGAAACTGGGGTTCCCGGTATCACGTACCATGCAGGTTGCACAGCGTTTATATGAAAGTGGAAAGATCACTTACATGAGAACGGATTCTGTAAACTTATCTGAAACAGCTTTTACAGCTGCAGCAAATGAGATCAATTCTGCTTACGGACAAAAATATCATCACCCAAGAACGTATAAAACTAAATCTGCGGGTGCTCAGGAAGCGCATGAGGCCATCCGCCCTACTTACTTTGATCAGCATACCGTAACCGGAGATAGTTCTGAGCAACGTCTGTATGAGCTTATTTGGAAACGTGCTATCGCTTCTCAGATGAGCGAGGCTTTATTTGAAAAAAAACAACTGCACAGATAGCTGTAAGTACACGCAGTGAAAACCTGGTTGCTGAAGGTGAAGTCATGAAATTTGATGGCTTCCTTAAAGTTTACCTTGAATCCAGCGATGACGAAGAAATTGAAGAGAAAGACAATGAAAACATTCTTCCTCCATTAGCTAATGGTCAGGAACTCTCTTTAAATATAATGAATGCAACAGAACGTTTCTCCCGTCCGCCTGCAAGGTATACTGAGGCAAGTCTGGTTAAGAAACTCGAAGAGTTAGGTATCGGCCGTCCGTCAACTTATGCACCTACTATTTCTACGATTCAAAATCGTGGTTATGTAGTCAAAGAAGACCGTGATGGGCGTACACGTTCTTTTGGTTCGATCATCCTTGAAAATGGTCAGGTAACTAAAGCTATTAAAACGGAAATTACTGGTGCAGAGAAATCTAAATTGTTCCCTACTGATATTGGTGAAGTTGTAAACGATTTCTTAGTAGAGCATTTTAAAGGTATTGTCGATTTTAACTTTACGGCTAAAGTAGAAAAGGAATTTGATGAAATCGCCCAGGGCTTACAGAACTGGACAAAAATGCTTCATGCTTTCTATACTCCTTTCCATAAAGAAGTTGAAGTGACTACTGAAACTGCCGACAGAGCAAACGGTGAACGCTTATTGGGTATTGACCCGGTGAGTGGTAAAAACGTGTATGCTAAAGTTGGTAAATTTGGTCCTCTGGTACAAATCGGTCAGAATGACGATGAAGAGAAGCCAAAATATGCAAGTCTGATGAAATTCAGTCAGTTGGTACGGTTACACTTGAAGATGCTTTAGAGCAATTCAGATTACCTTTCCAATTGGAAAACTATAAAGATAAAGAAGTTGCTGTGGGTGTTGGCCGTTTCGGACCTTATGTAAAATGGGGTGAGACTTATATCTCTATTCCTAAAAACGAAGATCCACTGACTGTTGATCAGAGCCGCGCCATTGTGATCATTGAAGAAAAAATCACAGCTGATGCTCCTGTAGCTCACTATGAGGGCTTACCAGTGACTAAAGGAACAGGACGTTTCGGACCATTTATCAAATGGAATGACTTGTTTATCAATGTACCTAAGGCTTATAATTTTGATGAATTATCTGATAGTGATATCACTGAGCTGATTTCTAAAAAAGTAGAGAAAGAAGCAAATAGATTTATTCAGCAATGGGCAGCAGAGAAAATAGCGATCGAAAATGGCAGATGGGGACCTTTCATCCGTTTCGGAAAAGATATGCTCAAACTGGGTAAAAACTGGGTAAAATACCCTGCCACTACAGAGAAATACACACCAGAAGATCTGGCTGTACTCTCACTGGAAGATGTTAAAAAACTGATTGTTGAACAGGTTCCGAATGCTTTTGAGCCAAAAGCGACAAAGAAAAAAGCAGCTGGTACTAAAGTTGCCGGAACTAAAAGCGCAGCCGCTAAAGCTCCTGCAAAGAAAAAAGCCCCAGCTAAAAAGAAATAATATATGAAGAAAGACCTGCCAGAAAATATAGTAGAAGACCTTGCCATGGCAGTCGTGCTGATCAGTGAAACACCAGAAGTTAAAAACTGGACTGTTTACCTGATCAACCTGAAAAATGTGCAAATCGACAATGTCCTGATCAGCTCTAAAGGATATGGTGAAAAGGATGGCAGATTAGTAAAAACCTCAGTATTGCGCCATTTTTTGGGCGATATCCCTGCTAACTCTTTTAAAGGAGTTGAAGCGATAGACACGGAAGTTTTCGGACTGACCAATGAGTATTGGCTGAGCTATTACATTGACGGTACGATATATGATAAAAAATTCATCTTTCTGCCGGAAAGTATAGTTGATGATAACCTGATCAGAATCCCGCTGGTTAATAAACCTGGGGTAATGATTAAATAGATTTCCAGTTCAATAATTTTTCGTAATTTCCCTCACATCACTTTGTAAAGGAAATATGAACACTGAACAAAACGTCTTCTTCAAAAATAAAAAACCAGTCTTAATTGGTTCAATTGCAGTTATTCTGATAGGAATAGCTGCTTTTTTTATTTTCAGAAAACACAAGCCAGCTGAAAATCAGCAAGTTTACGCTAAATATATTGAAGGATATACCTCTGGTACGGTCTCCAAAAAGAGCTTTATCAGGGTACAGCTGGCAAGCCAGGTAAAAACAATGGGTGAACTGGGTAAACCTGATGACCGCGATTTGTTCAGCTTCTCCCCTTCTGTGAAAGGAAAAACTTATTGGATTGACGCGCAGACAGTAGAATTCAGACCTGATGAAAAACTGGAATCCGGAAAAACCTATACGGCTACTTTTAATTTAGGTAAAGTAACAGAAACTGAGAAAGATCTGAATGAGTTTGATTTTGAATTCAGGGTGATTAATCCGGGATTGGTATTAAGCCAGAATGGATTGATCTCACAGAATAATACGTCTTTGGCTTATATGAAGCTAACGGGTGAAATCAGCACTGCGGATGAAGAAGACCCGAAACTACTGGAAAAATGTCTGGAACTGGATTTCAATCAGCACCTAAAGATCAAATGGCAGCATAATCCTCAGAAAAACTCTTCGACTTTCCTGATTGATAGTATCAAAAAAACATCAAATGAAGAAAAGCTGAGTCTTAAATGGTCTGGTGATCCGATAGATGCTAAAAATAAAGGAGAAGAAAACCTGGCTGTACCAGCTAGTGGTGTATTTAAGGTACTGGCCACAAAAGCGGTACAGGAGCTGGAAGATTATGCGTTGGTACAGTTTTCTGAACCGGTGGGTATCGGGCAGATTTAACAGGTTTGATCACACTGGGAACGGGATCAGATTTAAGATATACCATCGACGGCAGTCAGGTTAAAATTTATACTCCTGAACCCCTTCTGGGAAATTATACTTTAACAGTAAACAAAGGAGTTGTCAATAGTAATGAACGCATCTTGAATGCGGGGATGACAGCTAATCTGGTATTTGAAAACAAACTCCCTACGGTAACCATTGCAGGAAGTGGTACGATACTTCCTAATTCAGGAAAGCTGGTTCTCCCTTTTGAAGCGGTTAACCTGAAAGCTGTGGATGTCACTATTATTAAAGTATATGAGAATAACATCCCTCAGTTTTTCCAGAACAATAACTATAAGGAAGCAAATGAATTAAGACGCGTTGGTAAACCTCTGCTTCAGAAGAAAATCCGTCTGGATGAAGACAAGACACTTAATCTGCATAAAAAGAACAGGTTCGTACTTGATCTGGATAAGATTATCAAAGCTGAGCCTGGGGCTATGTACAGAGAGTTACATTCAGTTTCCGTCAGGCTTATAATATTTTAAATTGTGCGGAAGGGACTAAAGAAAAAGCAGAATCTGAGAATAGTGAATATTATGGGGAAAAGATAGATGAGGATGATGATTTCTGGCAAACCTATAATAACTATTATAGTGCTGGTTATAACTGGAGTGATAAAGATAATCCATGTACTCCATCCTACTATACGAGTGATAAATTTGCCAGCAGGAACCTTTTGGTATCTAATATCGGGCTGGTTGCCAAAAGAGGAAATGATAACAGCATGCTGATTGTCGCCACTGATCTGCTTACAGCTAAAGGAATGAGTGGCGTGACACTGGAATTATTGGATTATCAACGCCAGGTTATCCACACAGTAAAAACTGATGGGGACGGAATGGCTTCTTTTGATTTGAAAAAGAAACCTTTTCTGCTTGTTGCCAAACATGGTGAAGAACGCGGATACCTGAAACTGGATGATGGAAATTCACTTCCCTTAAGTCGTTTTGATGATGTTGGCGGTGATGTGGTACAGAATGGCTTAAAAGGATTGATCTATGGGGAACGCGGGGTATGGAGACCAGGAGATTCACTTTTTCTATCTTTCATCCTTGAGGATAAGCTAAAAAAACTACCTGCTGCTTATCCTGTTACTTTTGAACTATACAATCCACAGGGACAACTTGTTAAAAAAACTATCAGCGGTGCTTCTTTAAATGGATTTTACGCTTTCAGAACTACAACTGAAAGTACTGCACCTACCGGAAACTGGACAGCTAAAGTAAAAGCTGGCGGAGCTTTATTCCAAAAAACAATAAAAATCGAGACCATCATGCCTAACCGGTTGAAGATCGGTTTTGATATTGGCACCCGCAAATATTTAGGCACAGGTGCAGCAGCTACTGCCGCCCTCTCTGCGAACTGGTTATTTGGTGCCGTTGGAAAAAATCTAAAAGCTAAAGTGGATGTGAACCTGAATACCATGACCACTACATTCCCTGGTTTTGATGGGTATAACTTTGATAATCCGACTGTAAATTTTGTTTCACAAGTCAAAACCATATTTGAAGGCAGGCTAAACGAAAACGGAATGGCTTCGGTAAATACAAACCTGAATGACAACGCAACTGCACCGGGTGTACTGAAAGCTAATTTTACGACAAAGGTATTTGAAGCTGGCGGAAATTTCAGCATTGATAATTTCTCTATCCCCTATCACGTGTTTACCGATTACTATGGTATTAAAGCACCAGAGGGAGAAAAACTAAGTGGAATGCTGATGACTGGCAAAGATCATAACTTTGCTATCGTTAACGTCAACCGCGAGGGAAAACTGTTAAGCGGTTCTAAAACTGTTCAGGTAGAATTATATAAAGTACAATGGCGCTGGTGGTGGGAACAGGATACACAAAATTCTTTCGCCAATTTCACACAGAACGAATATAATAAGCTGGTTCAGAAAGAAAATGTGGTCTTGCAAAATGGTAAGGGTAACTGGACATTACGAATTGATGAACCTGAATGGGGACGTTACCTTGTTCTTGTCCGTGATTTAAATGGAGGTCACGTAACCGGAAAATCTGTTTATGTAGATTGGCCGGGATGGGCACAGCGTGAACAATCTGCTAATCCTACAGAAGCTTCCATGCTTTCTTTCACTGCCAATAAAACGAAATTCAAAGTTGGTGAAGACATCACATTAACCATCCCTACCGGTGAAAATGGCAGAGCTTTAATTTCTATAGAAAATGGCAGCAGGGTATTAAAAACCTATTGGACAGACACAAAAAAAGGTCAGACCCAGTTTAAATTCAAAGCTGAGAAAAACATGGCCCCTAACGTGTTTGCCAATATTACTTTATTACAACCGCATGCACAAACAGTGAATGATCTTCCGATAAGAATGTACGGAGCGATCCCATTAATCATTGAAGATCCGGAAACTATATTGAAGCCTGTAATCAAAATGGCTGATAAAATTAAACCGGAAACAGAAAATACGATTACTGTCTGAACAGAATGGAAAAGCAATGACTTATACCATTGCCCTGGTAGATGAAGGGCTACTGGACTTAACAAGATTTAAAACACCTGATCCACATGCTGTATTTTATGCACGTGAAGGTCTGGGGGTAAAAACATGGGATCTTTTTGACTATGTATTAGGCGCATGGGGCGGAAACCTGGAACGTATATTAAGTATTGGTGGTGATGGTAGTGCAAACCGTAACCTGAATCCTGCTAAAGCAAACAGGTTTACCGCAGTTGTGAAATATATGGGGCCATTTGCATTAGGTAAAGGAGGTAGTCAGACTCATAAATTTAAATTGCCTCAATATATTGGTGCAGTAAGAGCGATGGTCATAGCCGGACAGGATGGTGCTTACGGGTCTGCTGAAAAATCTGTGCAGGTAAAAAAACCATTAATGGTACTGGCTACCCTGCCGAGAGTAATCGGGCCAGGAGAAAGTTTCATTTTACCAGTAACTGTATTTGCGACAGAAAACAATCTCAAAAATGTAGCTATACAACTGCAAACACAGAATTTACAGGTAGCAGGGCTTAAAACCAGACAATTAACGTACGGACAACCGGGTGAGCAAATGGCTTATTTTGAAGTCACAGTTCCACAGATAACCGGAATTGCTAAAGTAAAGATTGTAGCCCAAAGCGGTGCCGAGAAAGCCGTATACGATCTTGAAGTGGATATCAGAAACCCGAATCCTTACGTGACGAATGTAGTTTCGGCTATTATTCAGCCGGGGCAGAGCTGGACAGCAGGTTATCTTCCGTTAGGAATAGCCGGAAGTAATTCTGGTAGTTTAGAATTATCGGCTATCCCTCCCGTTAATCTTAAAAAACGATTGAGTTACTTAATGCAGTATCCTCATGGTTGTGTGGAGCAAACGACGTCAGCTATTTTCCCGCAATTATTTCTGAATAAATTAAGTCCGCTAACTGAACAGCAAAAAGCACAGACAGATAAAAATATCAAGGCTGGAATTAACAGGTTACGTTCTTTCCAAACGCCGGAAGGTGGTCTTGCTTACTGGCCTGGTGAGCCTGCAGCTGATGAATGGGGAACAAATTATGCAGGACATTTCCTTGTAGAAGCACAAAACAGTGGCTATAATATCCCGGTAGGAATGCTGGATGAAGTATTGCGCTATCTTAAAGTTAAAGCAGCTGGCTGGGCTCCTAACAGTAATAACTTTTATGGTGGTGATCTTTCACAAGCTTATCGTTTATATGTACTGGCTCTTGCCCGTAAACCAGAAATGGCAGCAATGAACAGATTACGTGCTTTTGAATATTTGTCAGTAAGTGCGAAATGGAGACTGGCGGCAGCTTATCAGCTTGCCGGACAAGCATCTGCTGCCAATGCGCTGATAAAAGGTCTTGATATTACAGTTAAACCTTATATACAACTGGGTGGGACTTATGGTTCTGACAGCCGTGACCAGGCGATGATCCTGGAGACCTTAACGCTGATGGGACAAAATGGGACAAAAAGGAAAAGCTGCACAGGTATTACAAACTCTGTCAGCAAAATTAGGTACAGATGACTGGTACAGTACACAGACTACAGCTTATAGCTTGTTGGCTGTAGCTAAATTCTGCGGACAAAATTCTGCCTCTGCCAAATTGAACTATACCTATCAGCTTGATGGTAAAAAAGGTGCATTTAATGGGAATCAATACTTAAGCAGTTTGCCTATTAATTTTAAAGGAAAAACAGCAGCAGTGACCAACAACGGCCAAACTGTACTTTTCGCAAGGTTAATACTGGATGGACAGCCGGCTGCTGGTCAGAATAACTTTAAACCTAATAATCCGGATATACTGGATATGTCTATCAGTTATAAACTACTGAACGGAAAACCAATAGATCCGTCTGTATTGAAACAAGGTTTAGATTTTTATGCAGAGGTTGTGGTGAAAAACCCAGGTAAAATGGGCTTGTATGAGCAAATGGCGCTTACACAGATATTCCCTTCTGGCTGGGAGATTATCAATACAAGAGTAAATGATAATGAAAGTATCATTGCTTCGTCTCCTTATACTTACAGAGATATCAGAGATGATCGTGTATTTACTTATTTCAATCTGAGGGAGAATGAGACTGTGACTTATAAGGTATTGCTGAATGCATCCTATATTGGTAAATATTATCTTTCAGCGGTTCAATGTGAGGCAATGTATAACAATACAATTAGTGCGACGCAAGATGGGAAATGGGTGCAGGTGATTAAATAAAAAGATGAGCATAAAAATAAGTGCGGTATCAAAACTGCTTATTGGCGATGGTATAGTATGCCTGTTATTATGTTGGTTTTTGTTTGCTCTGCCTTCCAGACTGTTTGTATCACCCACTTCTTATGTGGTGGAAGCTGCAAATGGTGAACTTCTGAATGCTGCCATTGCCGCTGACGGGCAATGGCGTTTTCCTGCTGCTGATTCTGTTCCCGATAAGTTTTCGAAATGTATAATCGCCTTTGAGGACAAGCGTTTTTATCAGCACCCGGGGATAGATTTTTTAGCCATGGCAAGGGCTATGAGACAAAATTTCCGTGCTAAGGGAATTGTAAGTGGTGGCAGTACGCTGACGATGCAGACCATCAGACTCAGCCGCAGGCAGGATCGCACTGTAGCTCAAAAACTATTCGAAATATTCCTGGCTGTACGTTTAGAGGTTAGATGTTCGAAAAAAGAGATACTTAAATTATATGCTGCTAATGCTCCATTTGGAAGTAATGTAGTTGGATTAGAGGCGGCGGCATGGAGATATTTTGGGCGTAGCCCGCAATCTTTGTCGTGGGGAGAGATGGCTACGCTGGCTGTTTTACCTAATAGCCCCCGCTTAGTCCATCCGGGCCGCAATGTTACGCGCCTGATTACTAAAAGAAATAACCTGCTCGATCAGCTCGCCAGGCTAAAGCTCATCGATCAGGCTACTGCTAATCTGTCAAAACTGGAACCTGTTCCCGGAAAACCAAGACCGTTGCCACAAAATGCTCCCACCTGCTCAACAGATTCAAAACTGAACGGGCTGGTTTGAAAATCGCTACTACAAGGGTAAGATCAACTTTAGATGAGGCATTACAATTAAAAATCAATGGCTTATTAAAAAGATATAATAACCGGTACAGGGCTAATGATATTGACAATATTGCTGCATTGGTACTGAATGTCAGAACTGGTACTGTGATGGCTTATATTGGAAATATCTATCAGCCTGAAAATGCTGCACTGGAAAGTCACGTGGATATGATTAAAGCTCCCCGCAGTCCGGGCAGTACTTTAAAGCCTCTGTTATATGCGAGTATGCTCAATGATGGATTAATCCTTCCTAAAACCTTAATCCCGGATATTCCTACTCAAATAGGTAATTATTCACCGCAAAATTATGATCTCGGTTATGACGGTGCTATAGCTGCCGACCGTGCCCTGAGCCGCTCACTGAACATCCCTGCAGTTCGTTTATTGCAAACCTATAAATATCCTCGTTTTTATGATCTCAGCTGAAAAAATTAGGCTTTTCTACATTGAATCAGCCGGCAGATCATTATGGTTTGTCTTTGATTCTGGGTGGCAGTGAGGTCACCATGTGGGATCTTGCTAAAACTTATATGGGAATGGCCAGATCGCTCAATCACTATAATGATTATAAAGGGTATTATAATCCGCATGACTATGACGCTCCAAGCTATGTACAACAAAAACAATTAGAAAAACAGGACGAGAATGAGCTTCAGCGTAATTCCTTTCTTGATAATGGATCTATCTGGAGCACATTTAACGCGATGGAAGAACTGATGCGCCCTGGTGATGAAGGATTATGGGAACAGTTTTCATCTTCACAGCGTTTAGCCTGGAAAACAGGAACAAGTTTTGGTTTCAGAGATGCCTGGGCAGTTGGTCTTAACCCCGATTATGTAGTTTGTGTGTGGGTTGGAAATGCGGATGGGGAAGGCAGACCAGGACTAACTGGAATTGATGTTGCTGCGCCTGTATTATTTGATATTTCAGGCAGCTCCCGGCGGGTAAATGGTTTCAAACGCCTAAGAACAAATTAAAGAAAATGAGTATCTGCCGCCAAAGCGGCTATAAGGCTGGAGAATATTGTCTTGACCGCATTGATGAACTGGTTCCTTTTGCTGGAGAAAAAACTGTTGTTTGCCCCTATCACAAAATCATTCACCTTGATCGTAGCTCAAATTACAGAGTGACGGATCAGTGCGTAAGCCCGGCTGATATGATCCACCAATCCTGGTTTATCCTGCCCCCGGCAATAGAATACTACTATAAAGTAAAACATAGTGATTATAAGCCTCTGCCCCCATTTATGGAAGGATGTGCAGATGCGGGTAATAACTATGTAATGGACATGATTTATCCAAAAAACAATGCTGCGATCTATATTCCTTTAGAATTTGACGGTAAAAGAGGAAAGGTGGTTTTTACAGCGACTCATAAAAATTCTGCCGCTCAGATTTACTGCATATATAGATGATGAATATGTAGCTAGCTACAACCGCGCATACACATCAGCTTAGCCTGAGTCCGGCTCCCGGAAAACATACGTTAACCCTTGTAGATGATAAAGGAGAAAGGTTTGTACAGCAATTTACTATACTGGATAGGGAGAAGCATTAATCTGCCGATAAAGGGCGGATCAGTTTCCGCTCAATACCCCCCATAACGATCAGATACTGAGCAATCATATAGAGTGTACAAATCAATAAGTCTGAGGATTTAAAGGAGTTAATGAAATAAGCATGTGCTAAAATCGCATCAGCACCTATAAAAAACAGGACGCCTGCAAGAATTAGTTTAAAACTGGTTTGATTTACACGCTGATTTCTAAAAGCGGCCATCATAATAAGTAGCGCAACGATAAAAATGCAGCCCAATACTGGCAGTCTTAGTGTACCTAAATGTGGTCTGAGATAGAAATAGAAAGCTGTAAAGGTAATGGCACTACTGAATATAGCTATTCTGGCCCCCTTTTTATCCAGTTTCTGGGGGCAGAACGAAAATCGAGGTAGAAAGCACCAATATAGAATAAATGGCAAATCAGAAAGGCAATAAGCCCATACGAAAAATAGGACGGATCATACCCCCTCAGCAGAAACAATGTACTGCCGGTAAGGGCGAAAACCAACCCAGTAAATAACCTTTGATGGAAACGACCGCTTAATTTTGTAGTTAAGCAGAAAAACACGAGTAATACCAGCGTAATGCAAGGTATTAAACCGTAGTTTAAAAGCGAATATTGCTCGTATCCGGAGACCAGCACCAGTATAAATAAAAGTGCATAAGCCAGGTTAAATAGCAGGTATTTTCTTATCATACGCATATATCCAGCATAATCTGTAAATCATCTGAAATAAGAACCAGGGATTATTGTATAAAAACCTGGTTCTCTATGTGATGATAGAAAAATCGATCCAATAGAAAAAAGCTAATTAATAGCTTCTTTCTCTGTTGTTGTTGTTGCGTTTGAAACCACCGCCACCACCACCAGCAGCACCGCCAGTATTAGGTTTTTCTTGTGCTTCAGCAACTTTGATACGGTTACCATTGTAATCGCCACCATTCATTCTCTTGATCGCTTCTTTAGCCTCTTCGTCTACTGGCATCTCTACGAAACCAAAACCACGACTCTGACCAGTTTCACGATCTTTGATAATTCTAAGTGATTTTACCTGACCGAAATCACCAAATACGGCTGTTAATTCATCTTCCCCTACTTCTAACGGAAGGCCTGTAATAAATATCTTCATTAATGTCTAAAAATTTCCTCAAAGGTACAAAAATCATACCTTTAATTTGCAATCAGATTGTAAGTAATCGATAAAATATTTATTTAATTGTAAACAACTGTTATGAAATTGCGCCTGGCAGCTCAATTATCCTTTCCATACAGAAGTCCCGATCATCGTAATTCCATTCCAGCAATAGTTTCCAGACACCTTTAGGGGTACCATCAACCGGAACATGAAGCAGTCCATACTCATCACTGCGCACAAATTTTATTTCGTGTTTAAGCTCGGGATTTGACAGGCAGCTAAAAAAAATTTTGACTGCTACCGGATGATCGAAAGAAAAAGTCACCGTTTTCATAACCATACAACAATAACTGATTATCAATGTTTTAAAAAAATCAACAGACACCTTCCTATCCCCTGCCTGCCATTTTAATCAATTTATGCGCGAGGTCTTTACCCAGATAGTTATCAATGATGCCATGCACAAGATAAAGTATAGGGGTCATTAAAATAGCGACCAGGAATTTATATGTATAATTAACCAATCCTATTGCAGCCACCATTTGCCAGCTCCAATGGTATTGAGGGTTTAAATAAAAAGCAATAAAAATGACGACAAAACTGTCTATCAATTGTGACACTAAAGTAGATCCGGTAGACCTAAGCCATAAAGCCCGCTCCCCGGTAATCTTCTTGATTTTGTGAAAAATAAGCACATCCGCAAACTGACCGACTAAAAAAGCGACAATAGAGCCTACTATAATCCACATTCCCTGTCCAAAAATACCTGCAAAGGCATTATCCATATTCAGATTTTGCCCGTTAATCTTTTGGTTCACCCAAAAATCTGACGAATTCAGATTCATTGCCCCCCCCAGACAATAAAAAATGCATAACCAATGAGTATAGCTGTTAATATGGAAAGAAACCGGACTTGTTTCATCCCGAAGTATTCATTGATAATATCAGTCATAATAAAAATCAATGGCCATGTCAGCACACCTGCCGACATATGGAAGGATAAATTCGGAACGCCTAACAGATTAATATTAAAATGTTTAATTCCTAATGTCGCTTCCACGCTAAATATCTTAACACCAATAAACTCAGACAGAATAGTATTAGCTACAAAAAAACTCCCCAGTACCAGCAGTAATCTGCTCTCTTTTTTTTAAAAGTCATACGTATCGCAAATTATTAAATATAGATGAATTTTAAACAGGCTCTTAATTTATTTTATAATTTTGCCTGTACATGATAGCTACATACATACTCGAAACTTCCGGGAATATCCAACACTATTTTTTCAGTGATGTCCCAGTTAGCGGCTGAACACAACGCCATTAACCTTTCTCAGGGCTTCCCTGATTACGATTGTGACCCTAAATTGATTGACCTTGTTGCCGACGCAATGAGAAACGGGCATAATCAATATGCACCAATGATGGGTGTTCAATCTTTAAGAGAGCTGGTTGCCGATAAAGTAAATCTTCAATACGGATCAAATTATCATCCGGATACAGAAGTAACCATCACTGCTGGTGGTACACAAGCCATATTTACTGCTTTAACGGCTTGTATTCAGGCTGGAGATGAGGTCATTATTTTTGAACCTGCTTATGATTGTTATGCACCAACTATAAAAATGCTGGGCGGACTGGTCAAATCCTATGAAATGACCCCTCCTGAATATAGTATCGACTGGGAAATGGTTAAAAAACTATTTACAGCCAGTACAAAAATGATTATTCTGAATAGTCCGCATAACCCAACGGGTGCAGTATTAACAGATAAGGATATTAAAGCACTGATTAAACTGACAAAAGGTACGGATGTATTGATCCTGAGTGATGAGGTTTATGAACATCTGATTTATGATGGTGCAAAACATAATTCACTGGCTTCTTATCCTGAACTACGTGAACGAACGTTTATTGTGGCCTCTTTTGGCAAACTATTACATACAACAGGATGGAAAGCAGGATATTGCATTGCACCTGAACCGCTGATGAAAGAATTCAGAAAAATACATCAGTTTAATGTATTCAGTGTCAACACTCCTATGCAGGCCGGTATTGCAAATTATTTGAAAGACCCATCTGTTTACCTGGGACTATCAGCTTTTTTCCAGGAGAAACGTGATTTATTCAGGTCATTGCTGGATCAAACCAAGTTTAAATTGCTACCTTGTAAAGGTTCCTACTTTCAATGCGTGAGCTATGACCATTTTAGTGAGGAGGAAGATACTGTTTTAGCAAGACGGTTAATAACAGATATCGGTGTGGCATCTATCCCTGTTTCCGCATTTTATATCAGGAACACAGATCACCGGGTTCTGCGTTTTTGTTTTGCCAAAAGGCAAGATACACTGGAAAAATCCGTTGAAAGATTAATGAAACTATAATTTTACATGCCTATTACCTTATCAATATATGGAGAACCCAAACTATCTCAATATTAATAATCTAAAAATAACAATTTTTCAAGCTTATTTATTTTGGGAAAATGTAGACAAAAACCTGCAGAATATATCTCTGCGTTTGTCTTCTGGCGTAAAGGAAAAAACGGATCTTATTGTATTACCCGAAATGTTCAATACTGGTTTTAGTATGCATGCTGCAGAATTAGCAGAAGAGATGAGTGGTAAAACAATGACATGGATGGCAGCTTCTGCCGCTAAATACGATTGCGTAATTACAGGAAGTTTAATCATCAAAGAAAATGGTGTCTATTATAACCGGATGATCTGGATGTTGCCAACCGGCGATTATCAGCATTACGATAAAAGGCATCTTTTTGGAATGGGTGAAGAAGATAAAACCTATACAGCCGGACAGGATAAAATCGTTGTAGAATTGAAAGGCTGGAAAATCAGGCTTGCAATCTGCTATGACCTTCGATTCCCGGTCTGGTTAAGAAATAATGATGCAGCATATGATTTGCTATTAGTCATTGCAAGCTGGCCCGATAAACGTATTCCACACTGGAAAGCACTGATCCCGGCCAGAGCAATTGAAAATCAGAGTTATGTAGTTGCGGTTAACCGTGTTGGCCATGATGGCAATGAGGTTTACCATAGTGGCCACTCTATGTGTATAGATGCTTTTGGGAATACAGTTTACTATAAACCTGAAGATGAAGATCTTTATACTTTTAGTGTCAATCACGAAGATCTGGTGAAAATACGCCGTGGATTTCCATTTTTGAAAGACGCAGATGAATTTAAACTCATAAATTAACAGAAAACTATATTTAAATCCGGCTCAGTCAGTCCGGATTTTTCTGTTTAAATACCTTTTAAGAGTTGGATATTTAATGTAATCTTGTGTCTGAATAACCTAAACCGTTTTTATGTTTGACCGTAGAAAATTCATTAAATGTTCCGCATTGTCCGCTTCTCTGCTGGCGATTGATAAAAGCGGAATGGCTAACATCCTTCCTTCTTCCAGCGTAGCAGCAGCTGGAAAACCAATTGTAATTTCAACATGGGATTTTGGTATTGCAGCCAATCATGCAGCATGGGATGTATTATCATCAGGCGGCCGCTCCCTTGATGCTGTAGAAAAAGGAGTTCAGGTGCCTGAAGCAGATCCCAAAAATCAAAGTGTAGGTTATGGCGGATTACCAGACAGAGATGGAAAAGTAACCTTAGACGCCTGTATCATGGATGATTTAGGTAATTGCGGATCAGTAGCTGCTCTTGAGCATATTATGCATCCTATTTCTGTTGCAAGACTCGTGATGGAAAAAACTCCGCATGTAATGCTTGCTTGCAGGCGACGGAGCGTTACAGTTCGCCTTAGAGAATGGATTTAAAAAGATAAACCTGCTGACTCCCGAAAGTGAAAAAGTATGGAAAGAATGGCTTAAAACTGCAAAGTACGAGCCTATAATGAATATTGAAAACAAATTATACGATAAAGCTTCACCAACCAGATTACCAGGAAATCAATATAACCATGATACCATAGGTATGCTTGCCCTTGATGCCAATGGTAATCTATCCGGTGCCTGTACGACTAGTGGGATGGCTTTTAAGTTACATGGCCGTGTAGGTGACAGTCCTATTATTGGCGCAGGTTTATATGTAGACAATGAGATTGGAGGAGCAACTTCAACAGGTGTCGGAGAAGAGGTAATCCGTAACGTAGGCAGCTTCCTGGTTGTTGAACTAATGCGTCAGGGTTATCCGCCCGAAGAAGCTTGTAAGGAAGCCGTCATGCGTATTATTAAAAAGAAACCAGCAAAAGCTAAAGAAATCCAGGTCGGATTTTTAGCACTGAATAAAAAAGGGCAATATGGTGCATATGCAATTCAAAAGGGATTCAGCTATGCTGTTTGTACATCAGAAAACAAAGATCTATTGATTCCTGGAAAAAGTTACTACTAAAATTTACAGCTATGATTAAAATGGAGGTTTGCGCCAACTCTGTAAGCTCTGCACTGGAGGCACAGCGGGGAGGCGCAATAAGGGTAGAACTATGTGCAAGCCTGACAGAGGGTGGAACTACACCCAGCTACGCAGAAATTAAACTGGCGAAGCAAATACTTTCTATAGAGGTCTACCCTATCATCAGGCCACGTGGTGGAGATTTCCTGTATTCAGATCTGGAATTTGAACTGATGAAGGAGGATGTGAAAATCTGCAAAGAATTACAATGTGAAGGCATAGTAACGGGTATTCTTACTGCAGATGGCAAAGTAGATATGGCCCGTTGTGCCGAATTGATTGCGCTGGCAAAGCCGATGAAAGTCGCTTTCCACAGAGCATTTGATATGGCTGTAAATATGGAAGAAGCATTGGAAGATATAATTTCGCTGGGGATTATCCGTATTCTGACTTCCGGAGGAAAAGCTACTGCACTGGATGGTGCGGATAAACTGGCTTTGCTAATCAGGCAGGCAGGTCACCGGATCACGATCATGCCGGGAGCCTGTATCAACACTTCAAATATTAAACAGTTGATTACTCAGACTGGTGCCAAAGAATTTCATGGTTCAGCAAGAAAAAATCATACCAGTAAAATGTTATTCAGGAACAGTGAATTAAGCATGGGCGATGATACAGATGAATATAGTTCTTCATTTACGGATGCAGAACTGGTCAAAAATTTACTGGAACTGGCAAACAGTGCGGAATAATCAAGCTAATATTCTATATTTGCGGCACTGATGAAGCACATACGTAATTTTTGCATAATTGCACACATTGACCACGGTAAAAGTACTTTGGCCGACCGTTTACTTGAATACACGAATACAATCACCAGAGAGAGAGTCACAGGCTCAGCTTTTGGATGATATGGATTTGGAGCGTGAACGCGGTATTACCATTAAAAGTCATGCGATCCAAATGGACTATGTCCAGGACGGACAGCCCTATATATTAAACTTAATTGACACTCCCGGACACGTAGATTTTTCTTATGAAGTTTCCCGTTCAATTGCGGCCTGCGAAGGTGCTTTATTGATCGTAGATGCTTCACAGGGGATTCAGGCCCAAACTATTTCCAATCTGTATTTAGCACTTGAGCATGATCTTGAGATCATCCCTATCTTAAATAAAATGGACTTGCCTGGTGCTATGCCTGAGGAAGTGAAAGATCAGATTATCGAACTGATTGGTTGTAAACGAGAAGAAATCATCCCTGCTTCAGGAAAAACCGGTCAGGGTGTTCACGATATCCTGCGTGCTATTGTTGAACGTGTACCTGCACCTAAGGGAAATCCTGACGGAGAGTTACAAGCTTTGATCTTTGACTCTGTTTTTGATTCATTCCGTGGCATCGTTGCTTATTTCAAAGTGTTAAACGGAGAAATCCGTAAGAAAGACAAAGTGAAATTCGTAGCTACCGGTAAGGAATATATTGCTGAGGAAGTAGGAACACTAAAACTGAAACAATTGCCAAAAGATGTCATCAGAACTGGTGATGTTGGTTATATTATTTCTGGTATTAAAGAAGCCAGAGAGGTAAAAGTTGGAGATACAATTACGCATAAAGACCGCCCGAGTTCAGAGCCGATTAAAGGATTTGAGGAGGTTAAGCCGATGGTGTTCGCTGGTATTTACCCGGTAGATACGGATGAGTTTGAAGAATTGAGAGAGGCAATGCACAAATTGCAGCTTAATGATGCTTCCATTGTATTCGAGCCTGAGTCATCAGCAGCATTAGGTTTTGGTTTCCGTTGCGGATTCCTGGGCATGCTGCATATGGAGATTATCCAGGAGCGTCTGGAGCGTGAATTTGACATGACGGTAATTACTACCGTTCCCAAATGTGTCTTACCAGGCGATGACTACCAAAGGCGATCTTATTATTGTAAATAACCCTACTGATCTTCCTGATCCAAGTAAAATGGAATATGTAGAAGAGCCATATATCAAGGCAAATATTATTACCAAAGCCGAGTTTGTTGGACCTGTAATGTCACTTTGTATTCAAAAAAGGGGAGTTATCGTTAACCAGTCGTATTTAACATCAGACCGTGTAGAGCTTGTTTTTGAGATTCCTATGGGTGAGATTGTATTTGACTTCTATGATCGTCTGAAGACTATTTCGAAAGGATATGCTTCTTTTGATTATCATCAGATTGGTTACCGCAAATCTGATCTGGTCAGATTGGATATTTTGTTAAATGCAGAACCTGTGGATGCTTTATCCTCATTGATTCACCGGAGTAACTCTTACGATTTTGGAAAGAAGATCTGTGAGAAATTAAGAGAACTAATTCCACGTCAGCAATTCGAAATTATCATCCAGGCCTCTATTGGTGCTAAAATTATCGCCAGAGAAACTGTGAAAGCCTTACGTAAGGACGTAACAGCAAAATGTTATGGCGGAGATATTTCACGTAAACGTAAACTGTTAGAGAAACAGAAAAAAGGTAAGAAACGTATGCGCCAGGTAGGCAATGTGGAAATCCCACAAACTGCATTTATGGCCGTATTGAAATTAGATTAATCGTATAACACAAAATATAGCGTTTGATATGCAGTTACTGGACGGAAAATTCGCATCAGAAAAAATCAAATTAGAAATAGCAGCGGAAGCGGCAGATTTTTTAATGCAAAGTGGACGCAAACCTCATTTACTGGCTATACTGGTTGGTAATGATGGCGGAAGCGAAACTTATGTGGCGAGCAAGATGAAAAACTGCGAAAAAGTAGGATTTCAATCTTCTCTGATCAGATATGATGTAGAGGTAACTGAAGAAGAATTACTTCAAAAAATCCATGAGATCAATAGTGATGCAGGTGTTGACGGACTTATTGTTCAGCTACCACTTCCAAAACATATAGATCCTGAGAAAGTTACTGAAGCAATAGACCACCGTAAAGATGTAGACGGATTTCACCCGGTAAACCTGGGACGTATGATGCGTAATCTGCCTTGTTTTATTCCAGCTACCCCTTATGGTATTTTATTATTGTTAAAGGCTTATGGAATTGATACTGCTGGTAAACATTGCGTAGTTGTTGGACGCAGTAACATCGTTGGTAGCCCAATGAGTATTTTAATGGCACGTAATGCGAGTCCTGGCAATTGCACGGTTACATTGACACACAGTAAAACAACAAATCTGAAAGAGATTGCTTTGCAGGCAGATATCATTATTGCCGCTATCGGTAAGAAGAATTTTGTAACGGCAGATATGGTTAAACCTGGTGCTATTATTATAGACGTTGGTATTAACAGAGAAAATTCTGAAACAACAAAATCAGGGTACAAATTATATGGTGATGTTGATTTTGAAAATGTAGCTCCTTTATCTTCATGGATTACACCTGTACCCGGTGGAGTTGGTTTGATGACGATTGTTGGCTTACTTAAAAACACATTGGCTTCTGCTAAAAAAGAAATCTATTCTTAAAACATACAGGTAATTCAAATTGCCTATCTATCAAACCTGTAAATTATATTTACAGGTTTTTTTCGTTTGTGATATTAATTTTACCGAAAAAACGGCTAAACAGGCTTTGCTTAAATCCAGCATATAAACCATCAGGTTCTTCCCGCACAGGATATATATTGATATAATCTCCTTGTCCCTCTACTCCTCTTCCCGTAGTCAAATCATACTCATACCGATGAATCGGACAAATTAATTTCCCTTTTTCACACCAACCTCCACTTAAAATCCCCCCTGCATGAGGACAGGTATTTTGTACCAGATAGATTTGTTGATGGTGCCTGAGCAGGCATAATTTTTTACCCGCAACATGGATCTGCCGGATAAAATCCCCCTCTGGAATTTCTTCATCAATTTTATACCAGCGTAAATCAGCCATTGATGCTTTGCTTATTCATAGATTAGTCATTTAAATAGGGTCAATATACATATATTCCTATTTTCCATCCATATTTATTTAACTTTGCCAATTGATATATGGCACATAATATTCCAGCAGACGGCACATTGCTTCCATTAATGGAAGAATTTTACACTATACAGGGTGAAGGTTTCAACACAGGCAAAGCTGCCTATTTTATTCGTCTTGGAGGTTGCGATGTGGGTTGTCACTGGTGTGATGTGAAGGAAAGCTGGGATGCCGAACTTCACCCATTAACTTCGGCCGATGATATCGCCGAAAAAGCTGACACATTTCCTGGTAAAGCTGTAGTAATCACTGGTGGTGAGCCATTGATCTATAACATGGATTACCTGACTAAAAAACTGCAGGACAAAAACATTCTGACTTTTATTGAAACTTCAGGTGCTTATCCATTGTCTGGCAGCTGGGACTGGATTTGTTTATCTCCAAAAAAATTCAAGGCTCCGCGTCCTGACATCACTCCTTTTGCAAATGAGTTAAAGGTTATTGTCTTTAATAAGAGTGATTTTGAATGGGCAGAGAAATATGCAGAAACGGTATCCCCTACCTGTAAACTTTATCTTCAGCCAGAATGGTCTAAATCAAAAGAGATTACTCCAATGATTATAGATTATGTAATGGCTAACCCGAAATGGGAAATTTCCTTACAAACTCATAAATACCTGAATATTCCTTAGGGATTTAGAACCGGTAATCAACTGTCAGATTTTTTTTGCTAAGTTTATCCTGTGGCATGCTTTTGAGTGCCTGATACCTTGAAAAAAATAGCATGAGAAAGATTATAATTGTATTTTTTTTGTCTGTTCTTCGCAGGTCAGAGCTTTGTTTGTGCACAAGAATCTGCAATAAAAAAAGCACAGCAGAATTTTGAGTATGCACAAAAATTATTATTAAGCAAAGACTACGACGGAGCAGCTAAACTATTAGAAGATGCAGTTGCCGCAGATCCTTCTTTTCAGTTTGCCTTTGTTCAATTAGCCGATGTTTATAAACTCAGGAGATCTTTTGAAAAGGCCAAATTCAATTATTTAAAAGCAATTGAGATTCAAACAGTTCCCTTAGCTCCCAGAGTTTATTATTCTTTGGGCGAAGCAGAATTGAATACCGGGGAATACGCCAGTGCAGGGAAACACTTCTCTTCATTTAAAGAACTATACAAAGGCAAAGATCAGGAAATGATCCTGAAAGCTGACAAATATATCCGGGATTGTAATTTTGCAGTTATTGCTATTAAATCACCGGAGAAATATGATCCTGTTAATTTAGGCCCTGCTATCAACACTAAGGACAGGGAATATCTCCCAACAATAACCGCGGATGGATCAACACTTATTTTCAGTCGTACAGTAGATGGAAACGAGGATTTCTATGTTTCACGTAAAGTGAATAAAGAATGGAAAACTGCGACACCACTCAGTGATAAAATTAACACAAGATTTAATGAGGGTGCACAATCTATTTCACCAGATGGGATGTACCTTTTTTTTACAGGCTGTAACCGTCCTGATGGATTTGGAAGCTGCGATCTTTATGTGAGCCATAAAAGCGGAAATAACTGGGATACTCCTTTTAATTTGGGTGCAGTAGTTAACTCTTCTTCATGGGATTCTCAACCTGCGGTAAGCCCGGATGGAAATACCCTCTATTTTGTGAGTAACCGCCCCGGAGGAATTGGTGGTTATGATATCTGGAAAACCACTTTAAATGGTGAAGGTGAATGGAGCAAGCCAGAAAATCTTGGTCCGGGTATTAATACTATTTATGATGAAAATACGCCTTTTGTACACCCTGATGGTAAAACTTTATACTTCTCTTCTAACGGATGGCCAGGTATGGGAAGCATGGATATTTTTTATAGCCGTGCACAGACAGATGGAAAATGGGGCAAACCAGTAAACATAGGTTATCCGATCAATACTTTCAATCAAGAAGAAAGATTGATGTGGTGAGTCCGGATGGAACAGAGGGATATTTCTCTTCGGTACTCAAAGGCGGTCTGGGTCATATGGACATTTACAGATTTAAATTACCGGAATCGGCAAAACCATTGCCAATTACTTATGTAAAAGGTATCGTAAGAGATAAAGAAACCCGTGGATTTCTGGAAGCAAAAGTACAGGTCGTTAACCTGAAAACAAAAGAGACTAAATTCAATGACTTTACTTCTAAAGACAATGGTGAATTTCTGGCTGTAATGCCTCTTGGCAGCACTTATGCTTTTAATGCAGTAGCTGATGGCTATCTTTTTTATTCTGATAATTTCGAACTGAATCAGGCAAAAACTGGTCAGCCTTATGTGCTGGAAATCTATCTTGAAAAGCTGAAACCGGGTGCCAATATGGTTTTGAAGAATATATTCTTTGATACTAATAAATTTGAACTGCTCCCTCCTTCAATTACAGAATTAACAAATCTTTTGCAATTACTACAAGCAAATATATCTGTGTAAGCATTGAAATCCAAGGACATACTGATAATGAAGGAAATGCTGAGACCAACCAGAAATTGTCTTTACAGCGTTCTAAGGCAGTATATGATTACCTGATAGCAAATAAAGTAAATCCGGATCGCTTAACTTTTAAAGGGTTCGGAGCCACAAAACCAATCTCATCAAATGACACTGTTAGTGGTCGTCAGCAAAACCGCAGAACGTCATTTATTATTACTGGTATCTAATCAGATAGCAAATTGAGGTAGAAATATAAAAAGAGCACGATTATCTCAAAATATTTCAGCAAAAAAAAGCCGGTCAATAAAATTGATCAGCTTTTTTTTTAAGATGAATAAGGTGAATATTATACCACTGCTTTTCTAATTTTTATTAATTTCACTAATAACTGTTCCAGTAAATCAAGATGCAGCATATTAGCCCCATCAGATTTGGCATGTGCGGGATCCGGATGAGTTTCAATGAACAAGCCATCTGCTCCAACAGCAATCGCTGCTTTCGCAATCGTCTCAATTAACTGAGGTTTACCACCGGTTACTCCAGAACTTTGATTAGGCTGTTGTAAAGAATGCGTTACGTCCATCACTACAGGTACACCAAAAGACTGCATTTCAGGTAAGCCGCGATAATCAACGATCAGATCCTGATAACCAAAAGTATTTCCTCTGTCCGTTAGTATAACTCTTTTATTGCCAGCTTCGTAAACTTTGTCAACTGCAAACCTCATAGAACCTGCAGAAAGAAATTGTCCTTTTTTCACGTTAACTACTTTTCCTGTTTTTGCAGCAGCAATCAGTAAGTCTGTTTGTCTGCATAAAAAAGCCGGGATCTGCAATACATCTACATAAGCAGCAGCCATTGCAGCCTCAGCACTTTCGTGAATATCAGTTACAGTCGGAACACCAAAAGTCTTTCCAACCTTCTCTAAAATCTTCAAAGCTTTCTCATCACCAATACCAGTAAAAGAATCACCCTTAGAACGATTTGCTTTTCTGTAAGACCCTTTAAAAATAAAAGGAATTTCCAATTGATCAGTAAGGGTTACAATCCGCTCTGCAATTCTCATTGCGATCTCTTCACCTTCAATTGCACAAGGACCGGCCATTAAAAAGAAATTTCCGGAAGTAGTATGTTTTAATTTATCTAATTCAAAATTGACCATGCTTAAGCTTAATTTCCAAGTTCTGACATGAACTTAATTCTCATTAATTGTATCTCTTCACGCGTATAATCCGTTTCCCCCAAATCTTTCAAAGCTTCATCAATTGAATCATTTTCCGCCGCACGGAAGTAATCAAATACTTCGTCCTGACGATCATCATCCAGTATTTCATCCACAAAATAGTTCAGGTTAAGTTTGGTTCCTGAATTGACAATTGCTTCAATCTCTTTCAGGATCTCACTATAAGTGATTCCTTTGGATTTAGCAATATCTTCCAGTCCAATCTGTCTGTCTACATTTTGTATGATAGATACCTTTAACTGTGATTTATTAGCCTGTGTTTTAATAATTAAATCTATAGGACGCTCAATATCATTGTCTGTCACATATTTCTTAATCAGTTCAATGAAAGGCGTACCAAATTTCATGGCCTTACCATTTCCAACACCAGAGATCTGTTTCAGCTCATCCATAGCAATCGGATAATGCGTACACATTTCTTCTAACGAAGGATCCTGGAAAACTACAAAAGGAGGAACACTTTTCTGCTTTGCGATCTTTTTTCTCAGATCTTTCAGCAATAACAATAATTGCGTATCCAGTGTTCCGCTACCATGTTTTACATCATCTTCATCATCATCTGCCGAACTTTCGATAGGCACATTCAGAATGAATTTAAGACTGTAAGGGTTTTTGATAAAATCATTTCCTGAATTAGTGAGTCTTAATAAACCATAGTTATCAATATCTTTCGATAAAAAATTATTCAATACCGCTTGTCTGACTAAAGATTTCCAAAGATTTTCACCTTCTACCTTACCCAAACCAAACTCCTGTAATTTGCTATGCTCATAAGCAATTGTTTGTGCAGTCTCCATACCCAATAGCACGCAAAGGATATGTGCGTCATCAAACTTCTCTCCTATATTTTTAATCAGATTAAGCGCAACTCTTAACGGTTCCTCTGCATCAAAATAGGTTTTAGGCTTTTTACAGTTGTCACACATGCAATTACATCCTGTTTCATTGAAGTTCTCACCAAAATAATGCAGGATCTGCTTTCTCCGGCACACGCCTGATTCAGCATAATCGATAACTTCTTTCAGAATCTGTGTACCAATTTCACGTTCGGCCACAGGCTTGTCTTTCATAAATTTGGCCAGCTTATCGACATCCTTCTGCGCATAAAAAGCGATACAAACACCTTCTCCGCCATCACGGCCGGCTCTTCCGGTTTCCTGGTAGTAACCTTCCATACTTTTAGGAATATCATGATGTATTACAAAACGAACATCAGGTTTATCGATCCCCATCCCGAAGGCTATGGTAGCAACAATTACCTCGACATCTTCCATAAGGAATTTATCTTGTGTATCTGCTCTGACTTTAGGTTCTAACCCGGCATGGTAAGGCAAAGCCTTAATACCATTCAGATTTAACGCTTCGGCAACCTCTTCAACCTTTTTCCTGCTCAGACAGTAAATAATACCGGATTTACCTGTATTGTATTTAATGTACCTGATGATTTCTTTGATCACATCCCTTTTAGGGCGTATCTCATAAAATAAGTTGGGCCTGTTAAACGAGGACTTAAACAAGGTAGCATCAGCCATCTGCAAGTTCTTAATAATATCCTGCTGTACTTTTGGTGTTGCCGTTGCTGTTAAAGCAATAATTGGGATATCTGGTCCCAGGCCGCTAATCACCTGGCGAATCCTCCGGTACTCCGGACGAAAATCATGTCCCCATTCTGAAATACAATGAGCTTCATCAACCGCAACAAAAGAGATAGTAATAAGCTTCAGAAATTCAATATTATCCGGTTTGGAAATGATTCTGGCGCTACGTATAATAATTTAGTCTGACCACTTAACAAATCACTTTTTACCTGGGCAATTTCCGACTTATTTAAAGAAGAATTCAGGAAGTGTGCAATACTATCACTTCCACCAAAAGCTCTCAATTGATCTACCTGATTTTTCATCAGCGCGATAAGCGGTGATATCACGATAGCAGTACCTTCTGACATTAAAGCCGGCAATTGATAACAGATGGATTTTCCACCGCCTGTAGGCATAATTACAAAGGTATTTTTTCGCTCAAGAACATTGGTAATAATTGATTCCTGATCCCCCTTAAAATTGTCGAAACCAAAAAAGGTTTGTAAGTTGTCAAACAACGACTTTTTCACATCCATTTTGTGTATAAAATATTCAGTGCTATTTTTGATTCAAAATAACATAATTTTGCACCAATTAAAGCATCAATATACTAAATATTTCTCTTTGAAAAGTAAAAAATCTATTATCACAGCGGGGATCAACACTTTACAAGCGGAAGCGCAGGCTATACTAGGGCTCGTAAATCACATAAATGACGATTTTGTAGCGATTGTGGAGCGAATTATCGCCGGAAACGGCCGCGTAATTGTGACAGGAATCGGCAAAAGCGCCATTATTGCGCAGAAAATTGTTGCTACTTTGAATTCTACGGGCACTCCATCAAGCTATATGCACGCCTCGGATGCGGTACACGGAGACCTCGGAATGATACAGAAAACAGACATTGTAATCTGCATTTCCAAAAGCGGAAATACACCCGAAATAAAGGTACTTGCACCGCTCTTAAAACAGTGTGGCGCCCTGCTTGTGGGCATGGTCGGACAACTGGAATCTGAGCTTGCCAGACAGGCAGACCTGATCCTGAATACTACGGTAGAAAAAGAAGCCTGTCCAAATAATCTGGCACCAACAACAAGCACAACTGCTCAGCTTGCCATGGGTGATGCGCTTGCGGTAAGTCTTCTTTTAGCCAGAGAATTTAGTGCTGTGATTTTGCCCGTTTTCACCCTGGCGGATCTTTAGGAAAAAAATTGTATCTTAAAGTTTCTGATCTGGCAGAGCGGAATGCTAAACCAAGCATTCTGGCTGATGCTTCTGTGAAAGATGTAATAATTGCAATTAGTAAAAACCGTTTAGGTGCAGTAGTTGTTGTTGATAATAGCCAAATAATGGGTATCATTACAGACGGCGATATAAGAAGAATGCTGGAAAAATATTCAGATCTTGCAGATCTGACAGCAAAAGACATTATGAACAGTAACCCTAAAATGATTGATAAAGATACTTTAGCAGTAACTGCATTTGAGCTGATCAGACAATCCAATATTACACAATTATTAGTCACCGATGTCAATGGTTATTTTGGTATCGTACATTTGCACGACCTTCTTCACGAAGGTTTATTATAGTTTAATCCTAATATGAACAAAGATAATTACGCCCTAATCATGGCCGGTGGCGTTGGCAGTCGCTTTTGGCCTGTAAGCAGAGTTGAACATCCTAAACAGTTTATTGACTTTTTCGGTGTGGGAAAAACACTTATTCAAAGCACATATGACCGTTTTTTAAAAATATGTCCACCAGAAAACATATTTATTGTCACCAATGAAATCTATGTAGACCTGGTAAAATTACAATTACCTGGTATTCAGGAAAACCAGATTCTTGCAGAACCTATTATGCGCAATACAGCTCCTTGTATCGCATACGGCTCTATGAAGATCACTGAGATCAATCCTAATGCAACAATTGTTGTTGCCCCATCAGATCACACCATATCTAATCTGGATGCATTTATAGCAGCCATAGAGCAATCGCTGGACGCAGCAAGAGAAAACAATTGCCTGATCACCCTTGGGATAAAACCAAGCCGTCCTGATACAGGTTATGGCTACATACAATACATAGAAACTCCATTACCAACAGATCCTCAATTCAACAAAGTGAAATTATTCACTGAAAAACCGAACCTGGAACTCGCAAAATCATTTTATACAAAGTGGTGATTTCTTATGGAACGCCGGTATTTTCATCTGGTCAGCTCAAGCTATCAACGATGCATTTAACAAGCATTTGCCTGATATGTATGATATCTTCCATTTAGGTGCATCTTCTTATAACACACCTGACGAAAAAGCCTTTATCGGCAATGCGTATTTACAGTGTACAAATATTTCTATAGACTTCGCGATTATGGAAAAAGCCGACAATGTTTACGTGCTGCCAACCGATTTCGGATGGTCAGACCTTGGAACGTGGGCATCAATTTATGATATGGCCGAGAAAGATTATGTGGGTAATGCAGTGATTCCATCAGAGCAGGTAATGATGTTCAATTCATCAAACTGTATGGTTAATGTACCTGAGGACAAACTTGTTATCCTTCAGGGTTTACATGATTATATCGTAGTGGAATCTAACAATACACTGTTGATTTGTCCCAGATCTGAAGAACAGAGCGTGAAACAAATCGTAGCAGATGTAAAGTCCCAATTTTGGACAGAAATTTATCTAGAACCTGTAATTAACAGGTTCTTAATTATTAACGCGTTGTCTGATTGCTTCATACAGGATCACACCAGTAGAAACCGAAACATTTAGTGAACCGATCTCTCCAAACATAGGGATCTTCGCTAGATGGTTGGCCATACGCATAATATCATTTGATATACCTTCATCCTCCGCTCCCATTACGATAGCCGTAGGTGCAGTATAGTCAGGTGCATAAATTAAATCATTGGTCTTTTCAGTACAAGCAACGATCTGCAAACCACATTCCTGCAGGTAAAGTGCTGTTTTATGTAAGTTTTGCTGACGGCATACCGGAATCGTAAATAATGCACCAGCGGATGTTTTAATTGCATCAGCATTGATCTGAGCAGAATTTTTAGCAGGTACTACAATAGCATGTACACCAGTACAGGCAGCAGTTCTCGCAATTGCACCCATATTTCTAACATCAGTAATTCCATCCAGAATAAGGATCAGCGGAACTTCTCCTTTTTCATAGATCAAAGGAATAATATCTTCAATTTTCTGAAAAGTAATCTGAGAAATCACAGCAACCACACCCTGGTGATTTTTCTGAGTCATTCTATTCAGTTTTTCTACAGGAACATTATGTACTGGAATATCGGTATCTCTAAGCAAACCTTTAAGTTCAGGAATGATTTCTCCTGTAAGACCGCGCTGCATGTATATACTTTCTATATCTTTTCCGGCTTTAATTGCTTCAATTACAGCACGTATACCGAATACAAATTCATTATTTTCTTTAGGCCTGGGTGACCTTCTAAAGTTTTCCATTTATTTTATTTTACCTGCAAAAATAGCTGAAATAATGAGAATTGAGGAATCGTTTTTTTATGACTGATACACAGCACCTTATTAACAAGAGTTTGTTAATAAATAACAATTTTTTTCTCCCCGGCACAAAATTCTATGATCTGATACTGTTAGAATGTTCATAAAGAAATCTTTAGAGGAGTAAATTTTTTCTCTATTTTTGGGGCTATGAATACGGATAACGGAACACAAGGTCAGGATAGGCAGAACTTTACCTCTTCCAGAAAAAACAGAGTTGGTGCCCCCTTGAGCAATATGGGCAAAATACCCCCACAAGCTATAGATTTAGAAGAAGCGGTGCTTGGTGCACTCATGCTTGAAAAAGATGCCCTTTCTACCGTTATTGATATCCTGAAGCCTGAAGTTTTTTATGCAGAGGCTCACAAAAAAATATTTGAAGCCATCGCTATTCTGTTTCAGAAATCCAAACCAGTAGATATTCTGACTGTCACTTCCGAACTCAGGACATTGGGTACACTGGAGATGGTAGGCGGTGCATATTATATCACTAACCTGACTAACCGTGTAGCCTCAGCTGCAAATATTGAATACCACGCCCGTATTATTTCACAAAAATATATACAACGTGAATTAATCAGGATATCATCTGATATTATTCAAAACGCATACGAAGATACAACTGATATATTTGACCTGCTGGATCACGCAGAGAAAGGTCTTTTTGATATTGCTCAGAATAACCTGCGCAGGGATACCCAGAAAATGGATGAGATCATTAAACAATCTCTGGCGACACTGGAAGAACTCAGAACAAAGTCCGACGGCTTAACAGGGGTTCCATCAGGCTTTACTGCATTAGACCGGATTACCGGTGGATGGCAACCATCAGATCTTGTTATTATTGCAGCACGTCCGGCGATGGGGAAAACTGCCTTCGTACTTACCTGTGCGAGAAATGCAGCAGTTGAATTTAAACGTCCTGTAGTTGTATTCTCTCTGGAGATGTCCTCGGTTCAGTTAGTGAATCGTTTAATATCCGGTGAAACTGAGATTGAACAGGAAAAAATCCGGAAAGGAAACTTAGCGGAATGGGAATGGCAACAGCTCCACAGTAAAATTGGTACATTAACAGAAGCTCCGCTTTTGATTGATGATACCCCTGCCCTGAATATTTTCGAGTTCAGAGCAAAATGCAGAAGATTAAAATCACAATACGACATACAAATGATCATCATCGATTATTTACAATTGATGCATGGTAAAGGTGAAGGACAAAGCGGTGGTGGTAACCGTGAGCAGGAAATTGGTAGTATTTCCAGAGCCCTGAAATCAGTAGCTAAAGAATTAAATGTTCCCGTTCTTGCACTATCACAGTTAAGTCGTGCAGTGGAAACAAGACCCGGAGTAAATGGTAAACGTCCCCTTCTATCCGATTTGAGAGAGTCCGGATCTATTGAGCAGGATGCGGATATGGTACTTTTCCTTTACCGTCCTGAATATTACGGAATCACAGAAGATGAAAGCGGAAGATCACAGGCAGGTGTTGGCGAGGTTATTATCGCGAAACACAGGAATGGTGAAACCGGTATTGTACCGTTGAGATTTATCGGTAAGTACGTTAAATTTACCGACCTTGAAGAAGACTTTATGCCACCTAACTCCTTCTCTATGGATAGTCCTGGTGCTGGTATATGCTGCCATCAGCAGATTTTGACAGACCAGCAGGTAATGTCATCATTAAACCATCCCGTATGGATGATTTTGATGATGACGCACCATTTTAAATAAAGAATTTTGTACTGGGTTACATGAAGTAACCCAGTAATATTCCTGCAAGAACAATCAGCGGAGGGCTGATCCTCGTGAAATTTAAGATCAGAAAGGTAACAGCAATCAGAGAAATTGACAGGATATCAAATCCGACAGGCTTTATCAATAATACAAATGCAGCAATAATAAACCCTACGCTAACTGCATTTATCCCGGACAAAGAGTTTTTTATCCTTGTAATTTTCTTCAAATCTTCCCAGAAAGGAACGATAAACAAGACTAAGATCAATCCCGGAAGATTAATACCCAGTACTCCTACTATTCCTCCCAGGACCTGTCCATAAGTTCCATAACCAAAGTTTTTCATACTTAAAGCCCCAAGGTAACTGGTAAAAGAGAATGTCGGCCCGGGTAAAGCCTGCTGCTGCAATGCAAAACCTGATAAAAACTCTGAAGAACCGAGATAATGCTTCATTTGCACAAACTCTGTGAACATCAGAGGAACCAGAACCTGCCCGCCTCCGAAGATAAATATCCCGTTACGGTAAAAGTTTTCAAAAAGCCTGATTGGTAAACTAAATGGAGAAGTCCTGTTGATGATAGCCCCTAGTGCAGCTAAAAACAACATTACCCCAAAAAAATAAGCCAGTTTTTTCGGATTTATGTTTGCAAAAAGCTTAACTCTGATCTCACTTTCTTCCTTCGGGGTTTCCAAAGCGGATGAAATCATCCCGCCAACAAGGATTGCTAAAGGAAAAACATATGCATTTCTTAATACCAATGTCACAATTACAGCAGAAACCGCTAAAAATATGGCCGTCTGGGTAACCAGTACTTTCCTTGAAAGTGTATATGCACCGAATGCAACAATACCTAATGCGATTGGCTGAATATATTTCAGGATCAGCACAAATTGTACTTTATGATGATCAAGCTGAGCGAAGCTGAGCGCTGCAAAAGTCATAATCGCAGCCGAAGGAATAATCCAGATCAGAAAAGTAATCAATGCCAGTTTAAGGCCACCAACTTTATGTGCTATTCCTACCAGGGTTTGCGTAGATGCCGGCCCGGGCAGAATTTGCGCCAGAGCATTCAGCTCTAACAAATCCTCTTCTG
Organism: Pedobacter sp. NJ-S-72; assembly: GCF_053890575.1. Classification (NCBI taxonomy): domain Bacteria; kingdom Pseudomonadati; phylum Bacteroidota; class Sphingobacteriia; order Sphingobacteriales; family Sphingobacteriaceae; genus Pedobacter; species Pedobacter sp. NJ-S-72. The sequence goes on from NZ_CM132681.1 coordinate 1,551,963, forward strand.
AAATATAATTAGTTTGCTTAACAAAATACTTTAGCAAAAGTGACATATGTGCCTGAGCGCCACCGAATGCTGTAAATGTAAAAAGGAAAACATCTTTGATAAATAGTAGTTGCCGTTTTTCCATTCTTTTGATTAATCGTCTTCGTAATCCAGGCCGGCAGCCATATTATAAGCGCCCTGCAATTCAGAAAAAGCATGAACATCGCCCTTTTCCCTCGCCCGTTTCATCCCTAGCTGATAGATCTCAACAGCCTTATCAGTTTGCTCCTGTTTCTGATACAATTTACCCAAATGATAATATGTGCCAACATATGAGGGATGATCTTCAACTAATTTGAGATAATAATGAAAGGCCTGTTCAGTATCATTTAATGAGTTATACTCTGTTGCCAGCGCATATAGGATAAATGGATCATTGGGTTCTGTTGCCAAAAAAGATAATAACTTGTTTAATCGGGTACTTTGCATTTTAAATCCCTGCTTTTTTAATTAGATTTGCAAAAAGACATTTTTTTTAAACCGTTATATTTTAAGAAGATAAAAACCAATAACTTTTATATAAAGGCTTCATCAATTTAAAAAACAACTTATTCATATGAAAATATTAGTTTGTATCAGTAACGTGCCCGACACAACCACAAAAATAACTTTTACTAATGATAATACCCAATTCAATACTGCGGGAGTTACGTTTATCGTGAACCCATATGATGAAATTGCATTATCAAGAGCAATCGAACTTTGTGCAGACGGAAAAGGAACAGTAACGGTGGTTAATGTTGGAGAAAGCAGTACAGAGCCTACAATCAGAAAGGCATTGGCAATTGGAGCAGATGATGCTGTCAGAATTGATGCAGCACCTCGTGACGCCTATTTCACAGCTTTTCAGATAGCTGAATACGCTAAAGCTGGTGATTTTGATATAATCCTTACCGGACGTGAATCAATTGATTATAACGGCGCGCAGGTAGCTGCAATGGTAGGTGAGTTTTTAAACATCCCTTCTATCTCTATTATTAAAAAATTAGACTATGACGGTACGACTGCAACTCTTGAAAGAGAAATTGAAGGTGGTAAAGAAGTAGTTACTGTTACTGGTAAATTTGTAGCCAGCTGTGCTGAAGGTGTAGCTGTACCAACAATCCCTACCATGAGAGGTATTATGTCAGCAAGGTCTAAACCTTTAGTTGTTGTAGCTGCCGGACCAATCGAAGAAGTAATTAAAGTAGTCCAGTTTGAGACTCCTCCTGCCCGCGGAACTGTTAAATTGATCCCGGCCGAAGAAGCTGCAAACCTGATCAGCCTGCTGCATACCGAAGCTAAAGTAATCTAAGGTCTGTTTTAAAAAATTAATTATAAAAATCTAAGCAAAAAAATATGTCAGTTTTAGTATATGTAGAACAAGTCGACGGTAAGTTTAAGAAATCCGTATTTGAAGCGGTTTCTTATGCAAAAGCCATTGCAGATAAAACAGGGACTAGCCTTACCGCAGTATCTATCGGTAACGTTGCAGATAGCGAATTACAAGAACTAGGTAAATATGGTGCTGCCAAAGTATTAAACGTTGCCAGCGCAGAATTAAAGAATTTCGTAAACCAGGCATATGCTGCTGTAATCGCAGAAGCTGCAGGTAAAGAAGGTGCTGATGTCATCGTACTTTCAAACTCTTTCACTGGAAAAGGTCTTGCTCCACGTGTAGCTGTTAAATTAAAAGCAGGTTTAGTTGACGGTGCTGTTGAGCTTCCACAATTAGATGGCGGTAAATTCCTTGTTAAAAAAGGAGCTTTCTCAGGAAAAGCATTCGCGTTACCGAACTGACTTCAGCAATCAAAGTAATTGCCTTGAACCCAAATGCTTTTGGTGTAAAAGAATCAGCAGTTACAGCTGCGATCGAAACCTTCTCTCCTGCTGTTCAGTCTACTGATCTTGCAGCGATTGTAAAAGAAATCGTTAGAGCTACAGATAAAATTTCATTACCGGATGCTGAATTAGTTGTTTCAGCAGGAAGAGGTTTGAAAGGCCCCGAAAACTGGGGTATGATCGAAGAACTGGCTGGCTTATTAGGTGCAGCTACAGCTTGCTCTAAACCAGTTTCAGACGCAGACTGGAGACCACATTCAGAACATGTTGGTCAGACAGGTATTGCCATCAGCCCTAATTTATACATTGCTATAGGTATATCAGGAGCTATTCAGCATTTAGCTGGAGTAAGTTCTTCTAAAGTAATTGTAGTCATCAATAAAGATCCGGAAGCTCCTTTCTTTAAAGTTGCAGATTACGGAATCGTTGGAGATGCCTTTGAGTTGTTCCTAAATTAATTGAGGCTCTAAAAGCACACCAGGCTTAATATTAATATTTGGCGGAGATGAGAGTTTCCGCCAGATATTCATAAATATGAAAAAAGTAAAACTAGATATTGTTGGCTTATCCTATAGCCAAACCCAATCCGGAGCCTACGCACTGGTACTTGGAGAAGTAAACGGCAGAAGACGTTTGCCTATCATCATAGGTGCATTCGAAGCTCAGGCTATTGCAATAGAGATTGAAAAAATGACCCCAAGCAGGCCGTTGACTCATGACTTGTTCAAAACATTTGCGCAGACTTATAAAATTGAAATCAAAGAAATTCTAATCTACAACCTTGTAGACGGTGTCTTCTTCGCGAAGCTGATCTGTACAGACGGTGAAAGAACAGAAGAGATCGACGCAAGAACATCAGACGCAATTGCGCTGGCCGTTCGTTTCAACTCATCAATTTACACATACGAATTTATTTTATCCTCAGCAGGTATCGTTATCGAAGGGTAACGACTTTGTTTTTCTCGAAAACATGGACAACCTGAATAAGGAACAAGGACAGGACGATATTGATACTTCAATTCCCGGAACTGGCTTTGGAAGTCTTAGTATTGAAGAACTTAATCAAAAACTTCAGGAAGCTATTGCTGAGGAGGCTTATGAAAAAGCGGCCCGTATCAGAGATGAACTAAATAAAAGAAATTCATCCCAATAGTTATTTATTTGCAAGTTTATACACATCTTTATTTTTTCTACCCAAATTTTTTTATTTGAATATTTTTTATGGAGCGTTTTCACGGAGTAATTGGCGTCATTTTTATACTGGGCCTTGCTTATCTTTGTTCTAACAACAAGAAGAAGATTAATTTTAGACTTGTAGCAAGTGGGCTTACGCTCCAGATCGTCATAGCAATTCTCGTTTTAAGAGTTGCGCCCGTACAACACTTCTTTGAATTCCTTGGAAAAGGAATGCAGAAAATCGAGCAATTTGCTAAAGTAGGTGTGTTGTTTCGTCTATGGTGGCGTTGCTGTAATCGGTTTTGATGGTAAAACACATGCCTATGCTGCACCCGAAAGTTTTATTTTTGCCTTTAACGTAACAGCTACGATCATCCTGGTATGCGTGCTTGTAGCTATATTTTATCATTTTGGCATTATGCAGCGTATTGTTTCTGTCATTGCAAAAGGTATGAACTTTATTATGCGTGTGAGTGGTGCAGAAGCATTAAGTAACGTAGCCAGCGCATTTGTTGGCCAGGTTGAAGCACAGGTAATGATCAAGCCCTATCTTAAAGGAATGACTAAAAGCGAACTGCTGGCCTCTATGAGTGGTAGTTTAGCGTGTATTGCTGGTGGTATTCTGATTGTTTACGCCAATATGGGTGCACAGGCAGGAATGAACCTTGCCCCAAAATTGATCATGGCCAGTTTAATGGCAGCTCCTGGAGCACTGATCATTTCTAAGATAGTTTTCCCTGAAACAGAGGTATCACAAACTATGGGTAAAGTAAAACTTGAAGTAAAAAGTGAATATACTAACCTGATTGATGCCATTTCGCATGGTGCAGGAGAAGGCTTTAAGATTGCTATGAACGTCATCGCAATGCTGATTGGTTTCATTGCTTTAATCGCATTAGTAGATTATACACTTGTTCATATAGGACACATTTTCAATCCAAACTTTAATTTATCACTGGACTGGATCTTTGGCAGATTGTTTTATCCATTTGCATGGTCAATGGGTATCCCCGATGTTGACGTAAGTAATGCAGCTACCCTGCTTGGTCAGAAGCTAACAGTGAATGAGTTTTTAGCTTTCAAAAATCTAACGACTAAAGCAGTTCCGATCGTTACCGAAAAAGGTGTATTAATTATCAGTATCGCTATTTGCGGTTTTGCTAACTTTAGCAGCGTTGGTATGCAGATTGGCGGAATTGGAGAGCTTGCACCAGAACGTCGTGCAGACCTGGCTAAACTAGGCTTAAAAGCACTGATGTGCGGAACATTAGCTTCATATCTTTCTGCTTCTATTGCAGGCGTATTGATGTAATTTATTAACAGATGTCTGGAGGAACTTATCGTCACGAAAAAAACTGTCTGAATTGCGGCAGCCATGTTGAAAAACATTACTGCAGTCAATGCGGTCAGCCTAACCTGGAATTGAAAGAACCCTTCTGGGGCTTTATTTCACATAGTATAGGTCATTATTTTCATTTTGACTCTAAGTTCTTCCACACACTTATACCCTTGTTAACTAAACCGGGGCAGCTTACACTGGACTACCTCGCAGGTAAAAGAGCGAGATATATTCATCCGGTCAGTCTCTATATTTTCGTTTCTATAGTTTATTTCCTGATTGTCCCCCATGCGATGGAATATGGGCATCATCAGGAAAAAACACCTGCTGAAAACGCACGCGAATTAAAAGATAGTATTTTACTTGATAAGAAGGAGTATAAAGGTGTTCCTGATCTCTTGCTGGACCAGGTTACCAAAACAGAGTTCCGGGAACTTGATTTTCAAGATCAAAAGCTTATTCTGGATAGTTTGAATAAGATCTATCAGAAAACGCCATCTAATTTTCTACAGAAAAAAATTGATAAATTCAACAATATTCATGCTGAACGCCTGGACAGTACTTATGAGGCCTACACAATTCGCCAGAAGACTTTACCTGAACGAAATCGTGATAATTGGATCGAACGGCAATACAAAAAGAAACAAATCTATCTCACTCTAAAAAAAGATAAAGATCACTGGGATATTAAAGAAGAAGTTAAAAAATATCAGCCCAAACAATTCTTCTTGTTAATGCCTTTGCTTGCTTTCTTTATTATGTTGAATTTCAGAAAAAACAGGATCTACTATATCGATCATCTTATTTTCACAATTCATGGAATGACTGCATTTTTTATAGTCTCTTCAATTACTGTTCCTCTTAAACAGTATGTGTTCGGCGAAGCATCTTTTACCAGTATGCTTATCAGCTGTGCCGTACTTGCGGGGATCGCATGGTATGGTACTTATATACAGGCTTAAAATTATTTTATAACCGGTCTGTTAAAATGACCCTAAAAAAAACACTTACACTAATTATCCTGTATTACCTTACTTTCAATTTGTCTGAATGGGTAATAGTGGTAGTCATTAAGTACTTGATAGCTTAGTTACATCATTTCATTTTCTTTACTAGGATTTACACCTGATAACATGTAATTTGCCCGCCTTGCGAATTATTAATTACATCAGTTAAAATTTTAATAGAAAAATGAAAACAACAGAATTTGCTATAATTGGGCTTGGTGGTGTTGGCGGTTATTTTGGATTTAAACTTGCGCAAAAGTATGCTTCAGATAACGCAGTCAATGTAACTTTTATCGCCCGCGAAAAGACTTACGAAATAGTTAAAGAAAATGGACTTACTTTACTTTCTGCTGAGCATGAGGACAGTATTGCCAGACCGCATCAAATATTTAAAGATGTTGCTGAATTAGGTCAGGTTGACGTATTTGTAATAATCTGTGTAAAAGAATACGACCTTGAAAACATCTGTAACCAATTAAAAGACAAGATCAAAAATGATACAGTTATCCTGCCTTTAATGAATGGTGTTGATATATATGAAAGAATACGCAAAATCATAACTAATGGCATTGTCCTTCCGTCATGTGTTTATGTAGCCTCCCATATCAAAGAAAAAGGAGTTGTTGAACATAAAGGAAATCCTGGAAAAATTATTGTTGGAAAAGATCCGGAAAACAAGCAATTTGACCCGCAGTCTATAGTTGATTTATTTAAAGACGCGCAAATTGACATCGAATACAAAGAAGATTCATTTCCCTCCATCTGGTCTAAATACTTCTTTATAGCGAGCTTTGGATTGGTTTCCGCCAGGTATAACAAGTCTATAGGACAGGTTAATGAAGAGCCGGAATTACATGAAAGAGCTTTAAGAATCATGCAGGAAATACAGGCAATAGCTTTAAAAAAAGGAATACATACCCCTGAAAACATCATTGACCTGACATTTCAGAAAGCCGCATCTTTTCCTTTTCAAACGCCAACATCTTTACAACTAGACGTACAATCACGAAAAGAGCATACAGAATTAGAGTTATTTGCCGGAGCAATCATAGCTTATGGGGATGCTTTAGACATTCCTGTTTTGGAAACCAGTGCTATTTATAACGAAATCAGTGAGGGTATCCTCGCTTAACTTTTGTTCTTGAAATAATTAAGGCCGAATAAAGTAAGTGAACAGCCAATCAAACCCGATAATACAGGAGATGAAAAGCCATTGGTCAATAAAAGCCATGCATCACCAAGGATAAGTATGATTAATAAGATTGATATTATTTTAATTCCGTACTTTTTAAAGAAATCTGCCATAGTTATTGTGAAGAATTGCAAACGTAAATATTTTTTCCCGGCTAAACGGAATAAGAATCATAAGGAAGAGATTTCATAAAGAAATCTTTTCCTTTTAGGCTAACATCTCCTGTAGCATATCAAATAAGGTCAGGTTTTTTTAGCACATCCAAAATAATTATAATCCAGGATCAGGTATATAGTACGCTTTGCATCCCCATTATTAGTTACAATTCGCAATGGCTGACATAGCAAACCAAGGTTTTTGACAAAATTACGCTGATAACTTTCATCAAACCCCACGTATGCCTCTTCTATATCTGCTAGTGAGATAATCAGATCTTCATCTCCTTTGATATTTATTCCATTTTTTGTTAAAGATAAAACTCCTGTATGATTATGCACCGGAGGAGTGCCTCTAAACTGGGCAGCAATGTTATTAATTCCCGTTTGTGATTCCAGTTCATAATCATAACTCCATAGTACTCTTGCTTCCAATAAATTCATTTGATAAAATTGAGCTATTATTTTAGAAATGCAAAACTAGCATTTTATTGATTAATTAAACCTACCTTCACCAACATGCTGGCGTTTTGTCAGCTATTATTCCTTCCCCCCTCCTTGCAAAACACCTTCAATGTCCTAATTGACAGTTTTATAGATAATAAAGTTGGTATTACAGAAAATTTCTTAAGCGTCGCTTTAGCAGCCAGACTCAAAGAAAATCTCTATGATTTATATAAAGATCAGTTACTGCTGTTTGCCGGAACAGGCAACGAGACCCTGGTTGCTCACAATAAATTAGTAAGAAGTGATAAAATTTACTGGCTGGATAAAAAGCACAATAATGTCCATGAAAACAGTTTTTTTGAGCTGATGGATAGTTTTGTCAGTTATCTGAACAGCACTTGTTATACAGGTATAACGGGTTATGAATTTCATTATACACTATACGAGGAAGGCAGTTTTTATAAAAAACACCTCGATCAGTTCAAAAACAATGATAGCAGACAATATTCAATGATTATCTATTTGAATACAGACTGGCAGCAAAGCGATGGCGGAGAACTTTGTATCCATCATCCTGATCATTTACAAAACATCTCGCCTGATAATGGCAAAAGTGTTTTCTTTAAAAGCAGTGAGCTGGTACATGAGGTTTTGGTTACGAATAAACCAAGATTAAGTATTACAGGCTGGCTAAAGATTAACTAAACTGCGAGTTCTTAAAAAATGTTAAATCCCATGCATCCTGTTAGCGAAACATGGATAAAACGTTTAAATTCGGGCTATCTAATCATTTTTAAATGAAACTCATTTTTAACCTCTATTTGCTGCTAGCTATTTGTTCCGGAGCCTATGCACAGAATCTTACCTACAACCAGGGAGGAACATCAGCTAAAAACTATTACGAAGAGATCCCCTATCAAACTATCAATGGAAAAATGTTCATTCAGGTAGAGTTGAATAGTAAAAAACATAAGTTTTTATTTGATACTGGCGCTCCTGTGGCTATCGGCCCAGAGCTTGTTACCGAATTGAAAGCCCGGTTTCTTGATGAAGATACACTTTCGGATGTTAATGGGGTTACTGATACGATGGGTGTTGTTCAAATACCCAAAATCAAAATAGGCAGCATTCAATTTAATCATATTCCTGCGATTCCTGCGATTACCTTCTTTCCTGATTTTTATAAATGCTGGAATATAGATGGCGTAATTGGAAGTAATATTCTGCGCAACTCTATTGTTAGTATCGATGGGATCAGACATGTAATTATCCTGACCGATCAGCTGGAGAAATTAAAATTAAATGATAGCTACAGTTCGGAAATGGTGACCAACACAAGTTATCAGAGTAACCCGATTATCAAAGTAGTATTGAAAGATAATATTACTTTAAACCTTGGATTTGATACTGGTGATAATGAATTTTTGAGAATTTCTGAAGATATCATTAACCAGCTGCCCGATTCTGGCGTTTACCAAACTCTTGCAAAAGGTTATGGAGCCAATACCATAGGTGGGTTAGGATTACAGCAAAGTGCAGAAAAATACTTACTAAGATTCCCCGAAATGAAAATTGGCAACAGCCTGTTTAACAACATCATTGTTGAGACCAATAAAAGTGGGACTTCAGCTATTGGATCAAAAATTATTAAGTAGTACGGAATAGTCACACTAGACTTCATTCATAACCGGTTTTATTTTAACAGTCAAAAAAAAAAATAACAACGAAGTCAAAGAGAAACAATGGCCATTCATACCTACTGTTATTAATGACAGGCTGGCTATTGGTGTAGTCTGGGACAAATATAAAAACGAGGTAAAACCCGGACAACAAATTGTAGCAATAGATGATGTTGACTACTCCAAAGTAACCCTTTGTGATATGTTGAACCGTCCGCATATACTTGCTGGTAAAGAAACAGCGAACATTACCATAAAAGACGATCAGGGAAATTTACAAAGGATACAGATCAGTAAAGTGGAATATTAAATTCAAAGCGCATAAAAATCCTCTGCTAAATTTGTTTATTGAAGGGATCCCAATCACATCATCCTATTTTTAAACACAAAAAACCCTCTTTAGATTTCGCTAAAGAGGGCTTCAAATATATCTGATCTAAAAATAAGGTATTTCTTAAACCAGGATATAAATACTATCGTTTTTCTATTTCAACAAAAGCTCTGTTCGTATGTCCAACATAAATTTGACGGGGACGGCCGATTGGCTCTTTATTTTCGTGCATTTCTTTCCACTGTGCAATCCATCCTGGTAAACGACCCAATGCAAACAATACAGTAAACATATCAGTAGGGAAACCTAAAGCTCTGTAAATAATACCTGAGTAAAAATCTACATTAGGATATAATTTACGCTCTACAAAATAAGGATCGCTTAAAGCAGCTTCTTCCAGTTTTTTAGCAATTTCAAGGACAGGATCATTAATACCTAATTTTTCAAGGATATCATCACATGCTTTTTTGATAATTTTAGCACGTGGATCAAAGTTTTTATATACTCTGTGTCCAAATCCCATCATACGGAAAGGATCATTTTTATCTTTTGCTTTATTAATCCACTTTTCAGTGTCACCACCGTCTTCTTTGATCAGTTCAAGCATTTCAATTACAGCCTGGTTAGCACCACCATGAAGCGGCCCATAAAGCATCAAAGCATCAATACCAGCAGAAACTGAAGCATATAAATTACAATCTGAAGAACCCACCATTCTTACTGTAGATGCAGAGCAGTTCTGCTCATGATCAGCATGTAAGATTAATAAAGTATTCATTGCTTTCACTACTACCGGGTCAATTTCAACCTCTTCTGTACGCTGACCAAAAGTCATGTTCAGGTAGTTACTTACATAATCATATTTATTTTTAGGATAGATCAGTGGATGACCTAAAGATTTTTTATAGATAAATGATACGATCGTTGGGAATTTAGCCAGTAATTTGATCATAGTCAGATCCATTGTTTCAGGCGAAGAATTAGCCTGAAGTGACTCTGGGTAGAATGTTGACAATGAACACACCAATGAAGCTAACTGAGCCATCGGATGAGATTTTGAAGGATAACCATCCAGGAATTTCTTCATATCCTCATGGATCAGCGTATGCTTAGTAATCTGAGCCTGAAAATCTTCAAGAGCCTTAGCTGTGTAAATCGCCATAAATCAATAGAAAGGCAACCTCAAGGAAAGTAGATTTTTCTGCTAACTCTTCGATCGAATACCCTCTGTATTTTAAGATTCCTTTTTCGCCATCTAAAAAGGTAATTGCACTTTTTGTAGATCCTGTATTTTTGTAGCCTAAGTCCAGCGTAATGTGCCCCGTTAAATCCCTTAATTTTGAAATATCAATTGACTTTTCACCCTCGGTTCCAGTTACAATGGGAAATTCGTATACTTTACCATCGATCTTAATTTCTGCAATATCTGACATATATCTTCTAATTTATAAATAACAAATTTAACTATTCTAATTAAATAGCTTACATATAATGATAACAAAGCTGTTAAATAATTGTTAACCGCAGGTCATCATTAAGTAAGAATTGAGCTTATTTTTTTGCTTTAATAACTTCCAGCACTGCGCCGCAAGTCAGCATCTCTTTTCCATAATATGGATTACTGATCTTCTTTTCAGAAGATAACCAATCCCCCCCCCCCCATCGCCATTATTGGCCATCGGGCAATGCTGTACATAAATGGATCCTTGCTGAATATCAGCGTGTTTAAAGAGCGCGATCACATCAGAGCTCAATGCAGTGAATTCTTTACGCTGCAATTTAATATCCTCAGTACCAGCAATTTTCTCTGCAATTAACGCTGTATTTTCGCAACCTTCAAAAGCTTTAAGTGAGGTAGCCAGATCCAGGGCTGTCTGGTGAGCAGCTGCGGCATTATCAGCAACCAGCGAATTTTTCAAGCTGATATAGCCCTTATATATACTTTCCGTTTTAGGGTCGGCAAGTTTAACATCATTCACCTCTGCTGCCTGATCAGTAGTAGCTTTGCTGTCTGTTACAGCAGTTTCTTTTTTCACCGAGCCAGTACAGGCCATGAGAGTTGACAAAACTGCTATTCCAATATATTTCTTCATCAATTTCGTTTTTTGCTCAAAATACTATTTTAATTTTAAATACTTAAAAAACCACAAGATAAATGAACTTTTTTTTTTTAAATATTGCAATTAGTTGAGATGTGGATAGCCAGCGAAATCAAAAAACAATTTAAGCTATGACCTTAGTTTCCCCCTGCAACACAGGAGCATAAATCTAAGTAAGTGAAAACATATCTTCATATTATAGTTAAAAAGAGGATTAATAGATAAAAAATCGTTATCAAAAGGTAAAACGTATATCAGCTTCATAATGCTACAATCCTTTTAAATAATATTTACTAATCCGTAGGGGTATGCCTGTTATGTGCGTCTTAGCTGTGAATTTAATTTATTTATGAGCACACACAGTTTCAAAAATTTACTACAATTAACCCTCCTCTTTTTTCTACTGACCAGCTTCAAAAACAATCTTGCCTTAGCACAAACCCATTTAAAACCTATTCCCGCGCAAAAAAACAACCCCAAAACACTAAACGGAAGAATAACTGACCAGGCTACCGGCGAAACGCTAATTGGTGTGAGTATAAACACCAGAGGTACAAAAACTGGTACTACGACTAATAATTATGGTTATTTCAGTATTACTGTTCCTGCTGATACTGCGACATTTCGTATCTCTTATATTGGTTATCAAAGTATAGATACATTGATAAATCTGTCCTTAAAAAGTACGGTCGCATTCAGGTTGAAACCGCTGCAAAACGAATTAAACACGGTAGTTATCAAAGGGACTCATAATCAGCCTATTCAAAACACGTCACAAATGGGTAAGATTAATCTTCCTATCAGCCAGATCCAGGCGCTCCCTAAGTTTTTTGGTGAACCGGATTTATTTAAAGCATTGCAAACATTACCGGGTGTACAGCAAGGCAGTGAAGGTACAAGTGCAATGCTGGTACGCGGTGGTTCTCCAGATCAAAACCTGATTTTACTGGATGGTGCTCCTCTTTATAATCCATCCCATTTACTGGGAATATTTTCAGCATTTAATACTTATGCGATTAAAAACGTTGATCTCTATAAAGGGGCATTCCCAGCCCGATATGGGGGTCGTTTATCTTCAGTAGTAGATATTTCTATGAATGATGGTAATATGAATAAAGTACACGGACAGTTTACCCTTGGTTTACTAGCCTCACAATTAACAATTGAAGGACCTATCAAAAAGGATAAAACTTCTTTTATCATTTCAGGACGCAGGACATATCACGATTTATTTATAGAGCCTATATTAAAGAGTACGAATCCCGATGTAGAAAAATTTAAACTTTATTTTTACGATTTAAATGCCAAAATCCATCATAAGTTCTCAGATAAAGATCATCTGTATTTAAGCTTTTACAACGGCCAGGATAAACTCCAGACCAAAGTAAGACAAGGAGCTATCAATGACGGCACTACTACCCTGGGTGACTTTGGTCTGGGATGGCGTAACACGACCGGCGCAGCGCGCTGGAATCATATTTTCTCCAGCAAATTATTTGCAAATACAACGCTGACTACTTCACAGTATAAATTCAATACCACCATGACCTCATCGATTTTCGGTTCAAAAGCAAATGTGAATTCAGATGATATATTAAGTATTAACTCAGGAATTACAGATTACACAGCTAAAATTGACTTCGACTATCTGCCATTACCTGCACACAGCATAAAAATGGGAGGTTCTTATACCCTGCATACTTTTACTCCCGGAAGCAGTCTTTCTAAACAGACTTTCAATAACGAAGTTTTAAAAGATGAAAATATCAACTCCAAAATCAGAGGAAAAGAGATGGATTTATATGCAGAAGATGACTGGACAATAACAGACAGGCTAAAAGCAAACATAGGTCTTCACGCTAGCGGATTCAACGTACAAGGCAAGCTCTACACCTCTGTGCAACCACGGATTAGCGCACGTTATCTGTTACCGGGAGACTGGGCATTAAAGGCATCCTATGCTAGGATGACACAATACATGCACTTGCTGGCCAGTAATTCTGTTTCCTTACCTACCGATTTATGGGTTCCTGCAACAAGTAAAGTACTTCCGCAGCAATCTAATCAATTTGCATTGGGCGCGTCACGTAATATTTTCAATGATCAGTTTGAATTCTCAGCCGAAGGCTATTATAAAACAATGAATAATATTATTGAATACAAGGATGGCGCAGACTATGTGGTGACCAGCCAGGATAATGATTGGGAGAACAAAATTACTACTGGTAAAGGAAAGGCTTATGGACTGGAGTTATTTCTTCAGAAAAAAACCGGTCGTTTAACTGGCTGGGCAAGTTATGCGCTTGCATGGACAAACCGCAGTCTGCCAGAAATAAACAATGGAAAAACGTTCCCTTATAAATACGACCGCAGAAATACGCTTAACCTGGTTGGTGTTTATAAATTAAAGCCAGGTATTGAGCTCTCAGCAACTTTTGTTTATCAAAGTGCATCACCATTTACCATGGCTACTACCCAGTTTGAAGGTATTGGTCCTGAACAAGATAAACAACATGATAATTCTGATAAAAAACTAGAATACATAGAGTCCAGAAATAATATCCGCATCCAGCCTACACACAGGCTGGATCTTGGTGTCAGCTTTATAAAACTCAAAAAGAGCGGAAAGGTGCGTACCTGGAATGTTAGTATTTATAATGTTTACAACAGACAGAATTTATTCTATTTCAACATCAAAGATTACAAAGGCAATACAGCTAATCTAACTGGAAATAGCTTATTACCAATCATGCCTAGTGTCTCTTACAGTCTTAAATTTTAATATCAAAACAATGAAAACACTTAGTTTCCTTCCTATATTAACTATTTTCCTCTTCACATCGTGCGAAAAAAAATTGAATATCGACTTGCCGGCAGATGCTGACAGACCAGTTCTTAATGTGCTCATGAATGAAAATAGTCTCCTGAAAGTCCGCTTTTCTTTATCTGGCAGGTTATCCGGGGGGCAATCATTCAAAGAAGCAGATAATGCCGAAACAAAACTTTATGAAAATGATATTTTCAAAGAGTTATTAAAAAAAAAAAAAGTAATAGATGGTAAACTTATTACGTAAGTAATACCGTAGCTCTTAAAGATAAAAAGTACAAAATAACAGCCGCGCTCCCAGGCTTTAAGCTGGTTGAGGGCAGTGATGTAATCCCGGATATATCTACCATAGAAATCAATAATCAATCTGTTATCGAATCTAATAGCGATAGTTATAAACTAAAATTCAACTTCCTGCTTAAAAAAACAATAGTAAGGAAAAACAATATTACAGATTCAGGATTTTATACGAAGACAATGGAACGGGAAATACGGGATCTAAAACACCATTCTATATTCGTCCGGTAAATACAAGTGATATTTTTGGAAGCGGTAATTCAGAAAAGAAAGCCTGGTTTGTAGATAAGGCACAGCCAGCTGGCGAAACTATATTTTATTCATTCACTACTGATCAGAATTCCAGTTCAAAAAAAATGTATATAGAAGTCTCTTTACTGACTGAAACAAGCTTCAAATATCTGAAGAGCGTTTCAAAAGCAGATGATAGTGAGGACAGCCCTTTTTCAGAAAAAGTTATTATACACAGTAATATAGAAAATGGACTGGGTATAGTTGGCGGGTTATCCTATAAAGAATTTCCCATACCAACTAAATAATATTGATCAGGAAATTGGTAAACGGAAGTAGAAAGTAGAGCCCTTACCGGGCTCACTTTCAATCCAAAAATTCCCTTTATGTCTTCTCAAAATCTCTGAAGAGATAAATAAACCAAGTCCAAGTCCTTCAAACCGCATGGCATTGTCGTCTACCCTATAATATCGTTCAAATAACCGTTTGCTGTCTTTTTCTGCTATACCGATCCCGAAGTCCTGGAAAGAAACAATGAGATTATTATCTAGTATCACAGATCTGACAATTATCCTTTTACCATTTGGAGAATATTTCACTGCATTGGTCAAGAAATTATGGACTACTTGTTCAAGCCTGTACTGGTCACCTAAATAGGTAATATCAACTGCATTTTCAAACACGATTTCATGTGCTGGGGCGGTCAGCTGAACATTACAGATACTCTCTGCAACCATTTTCCCGAAATCGAAAGGCTCCATTTCGTATGTTATTTTGCCCGCATTGATTTTAGTAACATCCAATAAATCTTTAATCAATCTTTCCAGCCTGGTTATATTTTGAGCTGACTTTAGGATAAACCCATCCAATGAATGCTCACTATTTTTACGCTGGATCAGCTGATTAAATGCTTTAATACTCGTCAAAGGTGTTTTAAGCTCGTGACTGGCGATGGATATAAACTCATCTTTCCGTTGCTCATTATTTTTTTGAAGGTCAATATTGGTATTTGTTCCTATCCACAAAAGAATTTTGTCATTTTCAATTAACGGAATAGCTCTGGCTAAAAACCATTTATAATTTCCGTCTTTAAATAACAGCCGAAATTCAGTTACATACTCACATCCCGTTTCCAGTGCATTTGCCCATCTTTCCAGAGACTCGGCTAAGTCATCCGGATGAACAAATTTCTGCCATCCATGACCAACCACAGTCTCAATATCAAAACCAAAATCATCACAAACCACCTGATTGACGTAGTCAAGCAGCCCTATTGAGTTAGCTGTCCAGACTTGTTGTGGCAATGCATTCAGTAAAAATCTGAATCTGGATTCGTTTTCTGCCAGTTCCAGGTTGGAAGCTGTTAAATCTTTATTGATAACTTTCAGCTCTTCAGTTAACTGCTGTTCACGCTGCAAACCAAGTATGTTATCAGTTACATCATCAGCCATCACTAAAATACTATCAATGAAACCTTCATTATTCCGCAGAGGCGTATAAGAGAAATCCATATAAACTGTTTGCATGTATCCTCCAACCATGAGTTCTACCGCAGTTCCTTTACTGCTAAAGGGAATTCCTGAAGTATAAACTTGTTGTAATAAATTTGGAAATACCTGGTCAGTGATTTCTGGCATAAACTCTAATAAAGGCAACCCCAGAATAGAATTATTCCGACCCCATAAGTTCAGCATTCCTTCATTTAAACCTCCAGTATCATTTCTCTACCAGATAAAATACATAACGCAACAGGGATATGGCTGATAACACTGGAAAGCTCCGGATGGTGCTGATGTTCAATATCTTTCTTGTCTTTTTGACGCTGAATAGTAAGGATAACATATTGAAAATGATCATCTTTAGCCCCTACCGGCGTAATTTCAAGATCCCAGTACTTTACAGTTTTTCCACTTACAGGAGTGCAATACTTAAAATCATGGAGATATACTTTTTGTTTATGCTCAGCCGATTGAATCAGGCTATTTCTGAGCAAAGTTAAGTTATCAGCATCAGTGTTTTCTGTTTTAAACACATCCCAGATATTTTTCCCGATATTACTTACAGCTGTATTATAGCTGGCAAGTTTAAAAGCATGATTATCACAGATGATTTTATAATCTGAATCAACGGCATTTAATAATAAACGCGGCGATGGTGTCTCGAAAAGAGCTTGAAAAAGAGCATCAGTTAGCATAGTTATCCATAAAATATATCATCAGATTTTAAAAGCAGTAAATATATTAAACCTTTATAACTCATTTTGAGTATAAAAGTTTTGTATATAATTATATTATTGACGTCAGTTTAAAAAAAGCCAATTATAATCGATAATATACTATTCGGTTGAAAATGGGTGTGAATTCACCTCAGTTTTAGAAGGCATATATAGTGAGTCCATCTATTTTCAGGAAAAGGCGGACTCACCGTGGACCCGACGTGGACTTGACGTGGACTCACACGCATGTTCGTACGAACCGAGGTACATTATGCCTGTGCTTTTTTTAAATATAAAACGCTGATTATATATAAGCAGATTAAACCAAGAATCAAACCACCTAATACATCGGTAAACCAATGAGCTCCCAGGTATATTCTTGAAAACGGTATTGTTAAGATCAAAAATGCCGATATTACTACTACAGTTACTCTCACGATATTGTTAATCTGTTTAAGATTCCACATGAGTACCAATAAAAACCCAAAGAAATGGTATAAAAGAGTGTATGCCCACTTGGAAAACTCTGTTGCCTGGCAACTTCTACTATTCTGACCAGGTTCACAGTTGGTCTTGGCCTGTTCACGATGAGCTTTATGATCGTACTGATTGCTCCGGAGGTAAATGTTAGCAGAACAAATATTGCTTCTCTACGTAATTTAAACAAGTAAAAAGTCATTGCAACCAGTAATCCAATGAACATGGGAACAGGAAAAGCACCAAACCAGCTTATAAATTTCATTGCACTGTCTAATCCAGGACTCTGAATTGACTGTACAGCTGTTGAAATCCCCAGGTCGATAGTTGATGGTGGAAATAAGGCTACTATAAAGGTTAAAAAAATAAATCCTGAACACAGGATCACGAATAACCAGATCAGAACTCTTTTTCTATTTGATGTTAAAGTATTTCCCAATTTATGCAAGATTACAAAAAAACAAAAGTACAAATCCTATTCACAAATCGATTATCTAATAGTTTAAATGGTTTGTCAATATTTTTTGATCAAAAAATTAAATCAAAAAATATATAATAATTTATCCAATTAAATTAAGTTAGTAAGTAACAGGAAATATTATCATTATATTGTTACTATAGCCTGTCTCATTATTGGCCAGGACAGCAACCCGAAAATCATGGAAAAAGAAAGATTATTTAACCTTTTCAGTCAGTATCACCCCGTATCAGAAGCCCTTAAAGAGTATATGGGTAAGGTATTAGTAAAAGAAGACGGTATCAAGGGGCATCACTTGATAAACGCCGGACAGATACCGAATAGTTGTTGGTTTATGATTAAAGGCTCGGCAAGGGTTTATATTGACACACCCGCTCAGCAAACAACTATTTGGTATTGGTATCCCGACCAGATGACATATGCTCATTCTGGTTTTTCTACTCAAAAAGCAACAAATGAAAATATTGAATTGCTGGAAGATTCTATCTGGTTTAGTTTAGCGTATACTGCCATCCCTAAATTAATCAGGCTGTTTCCTGCATTTTATAAAATTGAATTTGGGTTAAAAGAACTGCATCAACACGATTTGCTTGAACAAAGCGTGGATCTGAAAGTATTAAATGCTGAAGAACGCTTCGTTAAACTTTTCGGACGTTTTCCTTCTTTAATGAATACAAGCTTACAGAAAGATATTGCTTCTTACCTGGGCATGGCCCCTGACACATTAAGCCGGTTGCGTGGTAAAATTAAGTTTTGATATAACAACCCGACCAAAATCAGACCTACTGATCCTGGTCATTTTCTGATTTAGGTCGGGTTGTTTAGCAGGTATCTTTAATAAAAGAAAGATATCATGAAAAAGCCACTAATTATAGAGGTGATTTGCGGAAGTCTTGTTTTGCTTTTTGCTTATACAGCATTTAGTAAACTGGCTGATTTTGAAGATTTCCAAAGGCAGTTAAGCATGCAGGTATTTCCGCCATTCGTGGTGGAAGTTTTGTTGTATCTCATCCCTGGGATAGAACTAGTAGCGGTTATTTTAATTATAGTGTGAAGGGTTCTCGTTTGTTGGGATTGATTTTGTCTGCCTTGCTTATGGTATTGTTTACAGGATATATCGCTCTGGTATTATCCGGTTATTATGACCACATCCCTTGTTCCTGTGGTGGTGTACTGAATAGTTTGGAATGGCGGACACACTTGTGGTTTAATGTATTTTTTCTGGTTCTTGCAGGCGTTGGGTTAATGTTTCAATATCAAATTCTAAAAGGAGGCAGGATGAAAAAATGAGAAAAGTGGTTAGGTATGCCTGGGATAGTTCCAGGATACAGGATGTAAGAAAACAAGAATCGTTAACAATTAAATCTTAAAAAAATGAAAAATTTAAAGTTCAATTTACCTGTAGTGGCTATGCTGCTAGGGTTAGGTGTCGTTTTTACTCAAAGTGCTTTTAAAACAGATAAGAAGCTTTTGAATTTTTATGGGTATAATTATACGACGGGGCAATGGATACCTGAGAATCCAAATTACACCTGTAAATCGCATCCGAAATCTCGTTTGCAAATTTAAATTCGTGGGTGTACCTCAACTAGGTGAAACCCCATACAATACTTCAGCAGAACCAACGGGTGATAGGGGAAATTATGTCCCAATTGACTAGACAATGGTAACAATCAGTTGAGTATAAAGCAGAGCCGGCATTAACACCCGGCTCTCTTTTTTATCTTGGATTTTGAATCATACCATCTTTTTATTTCATTATCTGGAAGTGAGAACACATACCGCAAATCATTCGGCTTCAACACATATATTTTACCATTTATATTCCTTCGCAGTTCTATTGCATAAATAGGGTCTTTGTTTAACCTTTTCAGATCATCCCACCTTAAACCTCTGGTAATCAACTCCTTTTTACGCTCTTCTAAGATAACCCGCAAGGCTTCAGCCTTGTTAGAAGCTACTTTATCAATGTAAGTACTTTTTCTCCATCTTGTTAGGAGCAATTTATTCAGCGTAGCCATTGCTTCTTCAATCCGGTTTTGCCTTGCCATACATTCAGCACTAATTAAATACATTTCATCAGTAGCTAAACCGGCAAAAAGCACGTTATTATTATTCCCTGCATAAGTTCCTCTGAAAGTCATTCGTTCATTTCCAGAACGTTCCCGAAAAAAAAGCAATTTTCTTAAATCATTGTTATTATAAGTTTTATAAAGAAATGGATCAATAATTATATTAGAATCAAAAGTTGGAAAAGTGTAGCTTATAATTCCTGAAAAAAAAAGTATCTCCAAATTTCCAACAGGAAAAGCCGATGGGAAAGGGCGGGCTGTACCAACTTGACTAATTGTATTGTAATCAATTAATTTACTTTGAAGTGCAAGACAAGAATCTGCATATTTACCTGCATTGCTATAATCCTCCATACTTAAAAACACTCTTGCCAATAGCGCTAAAGATGCCTTTTTATCCGGACGCGTCTTAACCTCCTCATTTAAGGCCAATAAATCATTTGCTATAGTTATATCTTTAATGATCTGACCATAAGACCTTTAAGACTTGCTCTTACGGAAGGTGTATTGATAGCTGATTTTAATCTAAGTGGAATCCCCGGAAGCTGACCAGCATTTTGTTTATCATATTGTGCAGCAAATAGTTTAGTCAGGTTATAAAATGCAAAGCCACGATAAAAATACGAGATTCCCTTAAGCCTATTCCACTCCTTTTTATCTTTTTCTGGTGGGTTAAGTTTTTCAAGTGTCTCCAGAGCTATATTAGCATAAAAAACCTGCTTATAAGGAATGGACCAATCGGTCACATCGACTTCCCCCGGATAAATATCTTTTTCCCATAAATAGCTATTTCGTTCAAAAATATCCAGGACTGACAATGTACTTTCATCCGTTATATATTCATCACCACTTATCACATGAAGACCAGGAGAAATATTAAATACCTGACTACTATTATCAAGCAATTGCTTAACATCAAGTAAGGTTTCAGGGATCAGTAAAGCTTTATCAGGCTTTTTATCTAAAAAACCCTTTTTGCAGGCTATCAGATTCAATGTAATTAATAATAATAAAAAGCCATTATATAGTTTGTTTCTCATATTTATATCATTAAAAATCAATTTTCAAACCCAAAGCAATAGTTCTTGGTAATAGTATATATTGATAATCCGGATCAATATTTTTATTATTTGCAGTCCAGATCAGACCAATATTATTCGCATAGATAAAAATCTGAGCATGCATAAATGGTAAGGTCTTGATATTCTCTTTTGAAAAATCATAACTTATCTTCACATCCTGCAAACGAAAATGGTCCCCCTTTTCTACCAATACCTCAGAATATGCGTAAAAATCATTCTGGTTGAAGTTTCTAACTGCTGGCAATGAAGGAATTTGTGTAAATTTCTCATCCCCGGGCTTCTGCCATCGCTTGCCAAAATCTCCATGCCCACCCATTCCCTGAAGGATATTACTATAATTGACTGAATTACGTCTAAAATAATACCCTAACCTAAAGCTCACATTGGCGGAAACAGAGAAGTTTTTATAAGAGAATGTATTTCTGATTGCTCCATAGTAACTAGGCCGGGACGGCCCATTATAAATGATTTCTTCTAATTTGGTGTTTTGAACAATCTTATCGTAATCATTACTAACCTTCCCATCAAGATACCCTTGCGCATCCCCTGTATTACCATTTAAGCCAGCCCACTTATAGCTGTAAATAGCATACAAAGGCTGACCAACTATCGGAAAGCTGCCGTCAACACTACCAGCGAGGTAATTAGCAACTAATACTTTAACATCATATTGACTAACCACTTCTTTATTGTAATTGAAAATGAGATTTGTATCCCACTTGAACGCTCTATCAATATTCCTGTTATTAACCGTTAATTCTACACCTTTGGATCTTGTACTGGCGGTGTTACTTCTAAAAACGGCCACACCGGTAGAGCTGGGGAACGGTGCATTGCCTATCAGATCCAGACCATACTTATGATAAAAATCAATAGTCCCGGAGAAAGTGTTTCCTTTACCTCCAAAGTCCAGCCCCACATTAATAATTTTAACCCTCTCCCATCTCAGCTCTGGATTCGGAGGGTTTATAATACGGGCAAAAGGTAAACCTGTGTAGGTCCCACTACCATTTTCATACTTAGCGGTTGTATAGCCAGAAATACTTTTATCAATATTTCCATTATAACCATAAGTCAATCTCAATTTTAAGTAGGGAAGCCAGGTCAATTTATAAAATTTCTCCCGATCAATATTCCATCCTATTCCTGCTGAATATAAGGGAACGCTTTTTTGATTAGTTTTCACCCCAAAAAGGTTACTCTGATCTATTCTGCTACTGACGGTCAGCGAATACTTTTGCCTCCACGTATAAGCAGCATTGGCATAAAAAGATAAAAAGCGATCAGTTAAATCATTTCCCATTTCACTATTGGGTACCTGTATAAGATTATCTTCATTATAAGATTGCGGAAACCGATTTATATAATCTACCGGTTTACTAATTGCGTGAACGTTATCGTAACCATATAAACGATATGAATTACTCCTGCTGTTCATATTGTTAATTTCGTAACCTCCTAATGCAGTTAACTGATGGCTACTACTCCAGTTTTGATTAAAGTTCAACTGGGTTCTGAAATTATGATGGTTAGTTTCTGAATAGCTTTTATCCAATATATCACCTAAAGGAATATTTCTGGTCAGGCTTCCATCAGGATTTATAGCAGTAAAACTGTTAATCAAATTACGGGTATAGTAACTGTCAGCTAATCGCTGAATATTATATTCGCTGTTACTGCGGGTATACTGATACAAAACCTCAGCTCTTAAAGTGGGGAATAATTTATAGTTTATCCCAAAGTTAAGTCTGTAATCACTAGCCTTATTATCATTTTTGATCCGATTGATCTCCTCCAGAGGATTAAAATTCCAATCCAAAAACCCTTTTTTCACTGAGGATGTCAGAAATGACTGTCTGTAGCCACTTGTTATACTAAGAGGATTACCCCGGTCTCAGCTAATCGTGCTAATCGTGCATAAGGATAAACAGATGAATTGTTGAATCTGATAGCAGACTCTCCGCTATTGTTATTCTCAGTTTTACTATTTGTAAAATAAACACCCGTCGTCAACTCCATCCTATCTTTCAATACTTTGAATGTATGATTCGCATTTAAACTGAGTCTTTTGTATCCATTACCTACCAGACTGCTCTTATTCTCATCATAACCGACAGATAAATTAAAACGCTGATTATCTTCGCCACCCATTATACTGATTGCATACTGCTGATTAAAACTGTTCCGGTATAAATACCTGCTGATATCCCGCCTTACATCCTGATCTTTTAAAGCGCTGATCTGACCATCAGCCTCTTTTCCCTCTATTTTACCATCTCTTTTTGCAATCAACAATTCAACTACGGGTGATATCGGAGCATTGATAAGCGAATTTTCCACATTTTTATAGAACCCCTGGTTAAATAATTTTTGCTCCATTTCGATATAATCTGCAGAAGTCATTTTTAGGTTCAAAAAAAAGATCAGGTCTTCCGCTTGTTACCACATTCGCATTAAATGATATTTTTAGCGGCTGTTTGTATTTTCCTTGTTTTGTATTGATTACGATAACACCGTTACCAGCTCTGGCCCCCCAGATTGAGGCCGCCGCCGCATCCTTTAAAACAGTTATGTTATCTACATCATTTGGATTAATATCATTGATATCACCTTCATAAGGAAAATTATCGATAACAATCAATGGCTTTTTATTAGCAAAAAGGGTACTCTGTCCGCGAATGCTAATGCTGTTTTCTCTTTGTGCAGTAGTCGTATTCTTATTAAAGATCAACCCCGGAACCACATCAGCCAGTCTGCTAAGCACATCCGTACCTACACTTCTATTAAATAGTTTATTATTGACTACCGAGAAAGATCCAGTAGTCCGTTCTTTAGCTATTTTTTGATAACCAGTACTGACGACAATGTTTTTCAGTTGATTCTCTTCTCTTTCCAAATTGACTATCAGATCATTGGGGTATGGAAACCCCAGTGTGATTTTTTTTGATCTATATCCCACATAGCTGAAATAAAAATCACGAGCCCCATCTGGAGCATGTATAGTAAATTCTCCCTTATCACCAGTAACATATACCTTGTTACCCGGATCTATCTTTATAATTGCACCAACCAAAACTGACTGGTCTTCTCCAGATAGTACTTTACCTCTTAAAGGCTGCTGAGCCATACCTGCTAATGCAAGTATTTGCAAACTCAGCAAAATACAGATACATCTGATCATGATTTATTTAATCAGCTGTTTTTCACCTTTTTTATTAGATAGAGGTTCCTTCATAGTATCACTTATGATGAGCATTTCCAGCTTTCGTTCTACCTCTTTAAACTGCAATCCATACTCCTTGATTGCTGCATTAACCTTATTCATATTTCCCAAACCACCTTTAATCAAGATGTCAACTTTGCCTTTATAGTGAGTTTCATCAATAATCGGCATTGGAGAAGTTGCTGATAGAAAAACTGCAGCTGATCAACAAAAGCCTCCAGGGAAATATTTTCGAGTTTCATTCCGGTCGGATCAAAATCCATAACTGGCTTAGCCAAAGGATCTTTTGTTTTGATCTTATCATCTGAAGTTGTCCGGGTAAGTGCCAGACATTTAACCATTCGCATTTCTACCTTTGCCTTATATTGAGGAAAGAATCGTTTTAAATCTTCTTTCATAATCTGAAAGAACTGATTAGCCATATAAGCAGGAACAAATAACTCATAAGTGAATACGTTTCCCTGCTTCATCCATTCCGTTGCAGGCGCACCTTCCATATCACAGTTCAATTTACCAGCATCTCTCACTTCAAATACAACACGATTACTATTGTTGAATTTAAAACTTCCTTCACCGTAGGCACATTTATAGAACCATGGAATACTACTATTAAATATGACCACCCGCTTACCTTGTGTACGGGTAGATGGCCCGAAAAAACCACCATTGCCCAGATCATCACTATACCCGGCAAAGACTGAATGATAGACCAGATTCTTTCCATCACCACCGTTATTATTGATTAAGAATGGTTTTGTACGGTCGAAAGGCACTTTACTGATCACATCAGCTTTCACAGCCAGCTTCATAGTTTTATTAGTCAGACTTTCTGTAATAATCGCTTCCGTTATTTCATCATCCCCCGTAATAGCCTTCACTATCCCATCCGGCCCTATCCATACATAATGTGGCAATTGCTGATGGGGAAATAAAAGATGAAGATCCTGATCTTCAAAAATTGAGGGAATGGTATACCCTGCTTTCTGCTGTTCTGTAAAGAGGGTCAGAAAAGGCAATACTTCCTTTTCCGCCTGATAAGTCACAGACAGGAACTGCAGCTTTCCATCAAATTTGCGCTGCAGCAAATCCATTTTAGGCAGCATAGCCACGCAAGGAGAACACCAGGTAGCCCAGAAATCAAGGATCAGTAACTTTCCTTCAAAATCTGAGATCTTAGCCGTTTTTGTTTTTTTATAGTTATGCATATTTTTCAGCAGAATATCCGGTACCTTCTGCCCTATCTGCAGCCCGTTTTTATTTGGAACAACAGGTTTATCCTGCTGTGTATAGCCATTAAAATTTAGGCATAGCAGAGCCAGTACGATGTTTATCGTTAATTTTTTCATTGTGGTTTCGATTAAAATTGATAATTGGTTGACATCCTTATCCCCGGTTCAGGATAAAGAAAATTAACAGCCAGCTCATGGCTATTTACTAATGATCAATCAGGTGGTTCAATGATTTTGACGTTTTTTACATTCATTTTGAAGTGATATATTTAAGATTTACCAGAATTCTGAAAAAGCAAGCCCATTAAGCTTATTCTAATGAATAAGCAGATCAGTTTCAAACCCATAATTACATGAGTTTTCAACGACAGCCCGTTTAAATTAAATTATGCGTATTAGTGATTCTCATTTATATTTGAATAATATAACGAGTCTTTTAGTCAGATTCACTCTATGAAGAGAGCTAGCCAACCGATGCGCTACCTTACCAAGCCAGCATAAACACAGCCTGACATAGGATTGCACGAGATGTAACAGTGTATAATCTATCATCTCTCCTGATATTTAAATCAGTTTTTGTAAATGAGATCATTGACACAATACCTAAAAAAAAATAAAGTATTTCAAAAAATATTTATTATTATGTCTCTTTATATCATTATAATTTCTATTTAAGTAAAATCATATAGTAAATATACGACTATAAAATTAGAATGCAAATTATTTGAATAATTTTTAGGACTAATTATTTATTCCTTTTGATCATGGATGATCAAAACACATCTGATTATAACAAGGCAATCAGAACACGCTTGCTCAGAATTATGGAAGTAGCTGGATTAGAGAGAACTGGCTTAGCTGAATTCACTAAAATTTCAGACAGCCATTTATATGCCCTGCTCAACGGAACAAGAAATATTACAGGAGAAATAGCGGATAAAATTGGTGCGGGATTTAAATTACATGGGGGGCACAAATCCTCAATCTCAACTTCGAAATCCCTGCTCAAATCAGAAAATCTGCCGCACTACTTGAATTTTATGAATTGTATTCAGGCAATCCGGAATTTTTTATTGAGACTAAAGCTACAATGAAAGACGCCTATTACATTGAGCATACATTATTATACACCTCATTATTTGAGAAATCAGTATACGTCTGGCAAGTAAAGGAAGCCTGCAAAGAAGACAAGAAAAACCTCACAAGCAAACAGATTTCTCAGAAATTGAACTACCTGGTTCAGAAAAAAAAGCTGATCGCTACCAAAAGAAAATTGAAGAAAAAGAATGGGGAGGATGGTGACAGAGAGGTCCTTGTTTATCGCAGAACTGATACAGATCAAATTGATCCGGTGGAAAAAAAGTAAAGGCAGAGAATCCACATTCTCTGCCTTCTGAATTAACTTATTAACTAACCTATAACCGGTGCTTTCGCAACCAGGTCTTCTTTTAAATCAGCCACAAAGTGGTCGATTTGTGCTTTACTTACGCCAGGCATACAAATCACATGACTATTACCATCTTCAGTTGCAATCTGCCATTTTTGTCTTAAAGCAATTGAAGGTGCAGGAAATACAACAGTAAGTGCAGATGGATTAGTCCATGCTTTAACACCAATATCATTCAGGCTTTTAACTGTATAAGCTGCAATTTCCAGACATTCGAGTGCACGTTGCTTCAATCCTTCCTTACCTAGTTTCTTAATCGCATACCACATAAAAATAGGACTATGACCATTACGGCTACCAGTAATTGTCGTATCTACTGTTCCGATATAAGGAATAGCCTTCCCTATTCTGTCTTTATAATTCTTTTTTACCAATACCAGTCCGCAAGGAATAGGCGAACCGATAAATTTATGTCCGCTAATAGCCATGCTATCTGTACCATTATCGAAATCAAATCCTGGTTTAAGATCCAGTAAAGCACTATACGTACCAGCTAAAGCAGCATCACAATGGATATAATGATTTTTAATCGCCTGTCTGCGCAAAATCTGCTGAATCTGCTGTAAATCATCTTTAGCTTCCATCATCGTTGTACCAATGTTTGCCAGGATAATTACAGGCTGATCACGGTGCATCTGTACCATTGCATTTAGATCTTCATAATCCATTTCTCCGTTTGCCTGCGTTCTTATCACAATACTGCGCAGATTAAGCAACTGGATATTCTTTTGCACACTATAATGAGTCGCTTCTGAATAGTAAACAATACCATTTGGATACAATTCTCTTGCTACATACAAACCATATAAGTTACCTTCAGAACCGCCATTAGTAACATATCCCCACCAGTTCTTTGCAGGTGCGTTAAATAATTCAGCGAAGAATTCCAGCACTTCAAGCTCCAGAGAACGGGAGTTCAGATCGTAGGTTGACTCAACCCATGGATCTCCGACGTTATTCAATGGCAATTTAAGCAGCGGATATAGTTCAGAATAATCGAAATCCTGCGCAATTGGATATCCGATAAAATATTTTGAGCGTTCCTCAGCCATTTTCATGTAAGTACTCAGACGATCATTATCCTGAGTGTTTAATTGTGTTTTCATTTGGTGGTCTGTCTATATATGGTATTTAATTCTTCAAAATTAGACACATGCAATATTATTTTCTTTGATTAAATGAAATTCAGAAAAAACAACTGTTTGAGAATGCTATCACAGTAAAAAACATCATATTTGTCACTTACTAAATCCTATTTCAGTAAAATACAATGATTGATAAATTAGATAAACTGGACACCCGTATATTAAATATCCTCCAAAAAGATTCTTCGTTAAGCACAAAAGATATTGCCCACCAGATTGGACTCAGTGTTTCTCCTACGCACGAGCGTATCAAAAGGCTCAAAACAGAAGGATATATTGAAAAATACGTAGCTTTAGTAAACCGGGAAAAACTCGGCAAACACTTACTTGTACTCTGCACGGTCACGCTAAAAGAACAATCCATCGAAACGCTAAAATTTTTTTGAGGAAGCAGTTATTCAATTTAAAGAGGTCCTGGAAGTGTTATGTATCGCTGGCGGACAGGATTATTTACTAAAAATTGTGGTTGATGACGTGGATGATTATCACACTTTTGTGGTTACCCACCTCTCCTCTTTATCCAATATATCTACTTTAAGCAGCAGTTTTGTCTTAAAAGAAATCAAGCGGGAAACCGCATTTTATCTTAATCCATAAAGTCATCTTAACGAAGAAGAACCTTAAATATAAATAGCAATGAAACCATCATGTGCAGCAGAACATCAACCGAAATGAGCAAAATCGGGTAGCACATGATAGCTTCATCACCATTAAAACCAAATTATACTGATGAAAAATCTGGATTTCTCAAATTTCCCCCAATTAAGCACTTCACGCCTAAAATTAAGAAAGCTGGAAGATGCTGATGCCCCGGCGATCCATGAACTGCGTTCGGACCCTGCTGTCAACAAATTTATCGGAAGAACAGCATCAACCGGAATAACTGATGCTTTAACTCATATAGCCATGATTAACAAGCTTATACAAAACAACAGCAGCGTTTATTGGGCGATCACCCTTAAGGACACACTGATAGGTACCATCTGTTTGTGGAATATCGATATTCCCAAACAAACTGTCGAAATTGGCTACGAATTAATTCCCGGATACCAGGGCAAAGGACTGATGACCGAAGCTATAAAAGCTGTGATTCATTATGGATTTGAAGAAATAAAGGCAGAAATTATTACAGCCTTCCCCTCTACTGATAATATCAGCTCAGTCAAAATCCTGGAAAACAACGGTTTCAAATTAAGTGATGAACACTACGCTAATTCACATGAAACGGTTGAAAACATACTTACCTATCTATTGAAAAAATAAATTAATAATGAAATCGTTTGGATAGCATAAATATACATCGTAATATTGCAATATATAATTATGGGACTTACAAGGACAGAAATATTTACAGACGAGCAAAATCAGTTGTCACAATTGCTAAAAGCAATGGCACATCCTGCTCGTATAGCTATCCTGCAAAGGATCTTAAAATCAAATACCTGCATTTGTGGTGATTTAGTAGAAGAATTAGGTTTAGCACAAGCAACAATTTCTCAGCATTTGAAAGAACTTAAAAATGCAGGTATTATACAAGGGACGATTGAAGGCGTTAGCGTATGCTATTGCATCAATCCAACAGTCTGGAAACAATTAGAATTACAATTAGGAGCTTTTCTTGGATCGTACAAAGGCGAAACAAACTGCTGTTAACCTTTTTTTAACCTCATCAATCGTTAAATTGCAATATTATGAATATAACAGAATTAACTAACTGGAACGACTTTAAAACAACATTACAACAGAACCCCGATCTGATTCTGCAATTTCAATATGCAGCAGATCAATGGGTAGATGCATCTTACCATATCACTGAAATCAAACAGGCACCTATTGTTTCTGTAGACTGCGGCGGCGTCATGAATTCATGGACAGAAATAATAGTTCAGCTATGGGAACCAGAAGTTAAAGACAGCGAAAGAGCTATGCAGGTACAGAAAGCATTATCAATTGTTAACCTGGTAGAGAAATCTCTGCCCCTAAATCCTTTAGGCATAGTAAAGATAGAATTTGGAAATTCAGCTTATGATACCAGGCAAATGTATCCGGGTAAGATAACAGTTGAAGGTGAAAATCTGGTTGTTAACCTTACACCAGATTTTACACAGTGTAAAGCAATTGGAAGAGGTGAAAGTTGTGGACCTGCAGTTGAAAAACCAAAATTCCAATTATTCAATTTAGCCGATGAAGGTCAATCGTGTGCACCTGGTTCCGGATGTTGCTAACTCAATCATCAATATGAAAAAAGTATTAGTATTATGCACAGGCAACAGCTGCCGGAGTCAATTAGCTGAAGGTTTTTTAAGATTTTTTGCCGGTGACAAAGCAGAAATTTATAGTGCAGGAATTGAAATCCATGGCGTAAAATCCAAAGCAGTTAAAGTGATGGATGAAATCGGAATCGATATATCAGCTCATACTTCCAATAATGTAAATGAATATACCAGCATCGATTTTGATTATGTCATCACAGTTTGTGACAATGCAAAAGAGAGCTGTCCATACTTCCCTTCTAAAGCGCTTAAATTCCACTATAATTTTCCTGATCCGGCAAAAGCCACAGGAACTGACGAAGAGATTATGCAGGAATTCAGAAAAGTCCGGGACATGGTCAAAGATTATTCTCTAACATTTGTCAAACAAAAACTCAATCACTAAAAATCAGAACAGAATGAGTGCCAGCAATTGCGCCCCTGCCAGTGACAGAAAGAAACTCAGTTTCTTAGACCGCTATTTAACTTTATGGATATTTCTTGCAATGGCTACAGGAATCGGAATTGGATATTTTGTGCCTTCTTCTTCAGGTTTTATCAATTCATTTTCCAGCGGAACAACGAATATACCTTTAGCTATTGGTCTCATCTTAATGATGTATCCACCATTAGCAAAAGTTAAATATGAAAAAATGGGTGAAGTATTTAAAGACACCAAAGTCTTAAGTATTTCACTTATTCTAAACTGGGTAATTGGCCCTCTTTTAATGTTTTTTCTGGCGATTACCTTTTTAAGGGACTATCCTGAATATATGATCGGGCTGATCTTAATTGGTTTAGCCAGATGTATTGCCATGGTTGTTGTATGGAATGAACTTGCAGATGGGAACAGAGAATATGCAGCAGGCCTGATCGCCTTAAACAGCATCTTTCAAGTATTATTATACAGTGTTTTCGCTTACATGTTTATTACTGTATTACCTCCATATTTTGGCCTTAAAGGTTTAGAAGTTAATATTACTATTGCGCAAATTGCAAAAAGCGTAGCTATTTACCTTGGTATTCCTTTTGCAATGGGTGTAATCAGCAGATACACGCTGATTCTGATAAAAGGCGAAGAGTGGTTCCAGACTAAGTTTGCACCTCTAATCTCACCAGTCACACATTAATTGCGTTATTATTTACCATCGTAGTCATGTTTAGCCTGAAGGGCAGCTTAATTGTTCAGATCCCATTTGACGTTATACGTATTGCAATACCGCTTGTCATCTATTTCTCTATCATGTTCACCCTTAGCTTTTTTGCCGGGAAATATTTTGGAGCCGATTATTCAAGAAGTACAGCCATCGCATTTACAGCTACAGGCAATAATTTTGAACTGGCTATTGCTGTTGCCATTGGCGTTTTCGGAATTAATTCAGGTCAGGCTTTTGCCGGAGTAATTGGCCCATTAGTAGAAGTCCCGGCACTTATTGCTCTGGTCAATCTCGCTTTCTGGTTCAGGAAGAAGTATTACAGTCCTGCTATAAATCAAACTCCCTGAACCAATTTAAGCAAAAATTCAATTGTTATAGGTTTTGGTATATTCCATCTTAGATATGTGTTATTAAATATTTTTCTTTCCTAATTTAAAATCGCGTAGAAATGTAGCGATTTTCCTTAAAAAATATCACCACTCATCCTGTTAATACTACCGCTCGTCGGCTTTGCCATTGTTTCCGTCACATTACCCGCCATATTCGTTCTGTAATTAAAGACAAACGCTATGCAACCTATTAAATTAACACTCTTCTTCCTTTTCTTTTTCACCCTGACCAAAGCACAAACAAAAATTTCAGGTGTACTAAAGACTACCAAAGGCATACCTGTAGCCA
The DNA here is from genome assembly GCF_053890575.1 of Pedobacter sp. NJ-S-72. Classification (NCBI taxonomy): domain Bacteria; kingdom Pseudomonadati; phylum Bacteroidota; class Sphingobacteriia; order Sphingobacteriales; family Sphingobacteriaceae; genus Pedobacter; species Pedobacter sp. NJ-S-72. The sequence continues at coordinate 1,584,058 of NZ_CM132681.1, forward strand.
ATGCTAATATCAGCTTAAGGAACAGCTATGATGGTACATCTACGGATAGTACAGGAAGATTCATCTTCACTACTTCAGAAACTGGTTTAAGATTCCTACAGTATTCTGCTTTAAATTTCGAGAAAGATTCTGTTCAGATTAATCTCGGTAAAGAAAACATAACAATTAACCTGACCATTAAAGAAGCACCTAATTTATTGCAAACGGTAAGTATCAGCGCAGGTTCCTTTATTACTGGTGATAAAAGAAAAGGTGCCATATTAAGTTCCATGGATATTGCAACTATTGCCGGTTCCCGCGCAGATATATTCGCTGCAATGCAATCCCTGCCAGGCGCACAAACTTCTTTTTCCGAAAGCGGACTTTTTGTGAGAGGTGGTTCTGCCTCAGAAACGAAAACTTATTTTGATGGAATGCTGGTTAAAAGCCCGTTTAATGCAACGGTTCCTGATCAGGCATCAAGAGGTCGTTTATCTGCTTTTCTATTTAAAGGCACCTCTTTTTCTGCTGGCGGATATTCTGCTGAATACGGCCAGGCACTATCCTCAGCATTGGTTCTGGAAAGCACTGATCTGCCCGAAAAAACAACAACCGGGATATCATTATTATCTGTTGGCGGAGGTATTGATCAAAACATAAGATTCAAAAATAGTTCAATTACAGTTGGCGGTTATTATTACAATCTTTCACCTATTTATAGCCTCATTAAACAAAATCATGATTATGTTAAAGCTCCCGAACAATTGGGAGGCAATATTCAGTACAAATCGAAAACCTCAGAAACAGGATTCAAAAAATTTATGCATCCTATAGCCGAACCAACCTAGCGCTGTACACGGCTAATATTGACACGCCCGCTACCCCAAAATATTTCAGCAATCATAACCTGAACATATATATCAATTCTACTTATAAAGAATACTTTGGCGACAGATGGAAAGTGGAAACGGGATTCGCTTATAATAAAGACCGCGATGCGGGTTTAATGACCATTGACAAATATAGCCGTCAGGATCATCTGCTGGAAGCCAAAGTGACAATGACTAAATCTTTCAGCCAGCTATCAAATTTCAAATTTGGTGCAGAAACGTTTCATACAGGAAGACTGGAAAGCTTAAATGGACTATCAAGAGAATATAATGATCAGGTAAGCTCAGGATTTGCTGAGACTGATTTATTTTTAACCGATAAAATTGTCGCACGCTTAGGTTTGAGAGGGGAATATTCTTCTTACCTGCAAAAATACAACCTGGCACCAAGAACATCTTTAGGTTTAAAAACAAGCGCCATTCACAGTTATCTTTTGCTTATGGACGCTTTTATCAAAATCCAGAAGACGAGTACCTTGTTATCAAACCGACTGGATTTGAGCACGCTGACCATTATATCCTTAAATATGAAATCAATACACCAGACAGGAACTTTAGAATTGAAGGATATTATAAAGATTATAATCGTCTGACTAAATTAAACAATGGTAATCCTGATAATTCAGGCAGCGGTTACGCAAAGGGTTTTGAGTTATACTGGAGAGACAAAAAAAGTATCAGAAATGCTGATTACTGGGTTTCCTATTCATTTCTGGATACCAAAAGAAATTTCAGGGATTACCCAATGATGGCCACTCCTTCTTTCGCGGCCAAACATACGGTCTCTGTTGTTTACAAACACTTTATTGAATCCTTACATACTCAATTTGGCGGGACGTATTCATTTGCATCTGGCAGACCTTATGTTAACCCAAATAATCCGGTCTACTTAGCTGATAAAACTCAAACCTACAATAGCCTTAGTTAAATATAAATGCAAGCTACCTTACTCATATTTTCAAGCAGTTCACAGTGCTTTATCTGAACATCAACAACGTACCCGGATTTAACCAGGTTTATGGTTACCAGTATAGTGCAAATGGGTTAAACAGACAGACTCTTGTACCCGCAGCAAAAAGAGATTTCCTGGTAGGAATACTACTTACAATTGGCGACAACACCTTTGTCAGATAAGACCTTTACAAAAATAATAAAATAAATATCACATACATATAAACAAATCATCATGAAAAATCTAACAAAATCGATCACATTCATTCTTGTCCTTATTGGCTTAAACAGCTTTGCTCAAAACACCGATTCAAAATTTGTACAGGCCACAAAAAATGGTCTGGCTCTGATAGCAGGTGCTAAAGGAGCTGAAGATTACATTAAAGCCGAAAACTATTTTGAGCGTATCGCAGCTGTAGAAACTAAAGAATGGACCCCCTCTTATTACGCAGCCTATTGTAATCTTTATGCTGGGTTTCAATACAGCTGACAAAGAACTGAAAGACCAATATTGGGACAAAGCATTATTAGAAATTGACAAAGCCGGTATACTATCAGCAAACAACAGTGAAATCTATGCACTGAAAGGTGCCCTTCAATTTATGAAAATGTCAGTTGATCCAAGATCAAGAATGTATTATATGAGCGATTCTGCAGAGTCTCTGGAAAAGGCAACAGCTCTCAATCCTGAAAATCCACGCATTTATTTAATCAAAGGTCAGGATACTTTTTACACACCCGAAGCTTTTGGTGGTGGGAAAGAAAAAGCTAAACCAATTTTAGAATCGGCAATAGCAAAATTTGCTATATTTAAGCCCGCAAATACTATAGAACCTAACTGGGGCGCAGAATCTGCAAAAGCATTATTAGCACAATGTAAATAAATGAATATTTTAGATAATGGCGGTAAAGGACAGGACCCGGATAAAAGTCTGAATAATTTTAGCTCCATTAGCTGGCTAAGGCTAAACCTTTACAATCTGGCTGTTGGAGCCGGAATAGGTTTGATCCTTTCAGTTTTAATTAGCGCCTTTAAAGGTGGGTGGATTGGGATGAAAGGCCTTACCTACCAGATGTTGTTCAGTACAGTTATCGCCTTTTGCATAGTCAACAGTATATATATTACTCAGAAAGTATTAAAGCTGACTAAAGGAAAAGGATGGCTGTTTCTAATCGTATATTATCTATCAAGTATAATAGGGATGTTAATTGCTATAGAAATGATATACCTGATTAAAGCATTGCTTTTTAATCAGGAGTATCATTTCTTACATCTCGAAGATGCCCGTTTCAGTATTGTTGTCGTTGTAATTGTCTGTACAGTTATTCATGTTTACACTTCTCAAAAAAGATTGATGAATGCGAAATTAGAAGAGAAAAACATCAATATGCTGAAGTTAAGCCAAATGAAAACACAGGCAGAGCTGGCTACACTCCAATCAAAAATTAATCCTCATTTTCTCTATAACTCTCTCTAAATGCAATTGCCAGCTTAGTCCATGAAGACCCGGACAAAGCGGAACGTATGACTATTCAGCTTTCAAAACTATTCAGATACAGTATCAATCAAAATCAGGAAAACCTCGTTACCGTGCAGGAAGAAATGGAAATTGTGAGTACTTATCTTGATATTGAAAGAGTAAGATTCGGAGACCGGATTGATTTCGTAATTGCAGTTGACGAAGAATTATTAAATGATAAAATCCCCAGGTTTCTGATTCAGCCATTAGTAGAGAACGCGTTAAAACACGGCTTAAAAAATGTAGCAGATCATGCCTTGTTACGTATTGAAATACAGAAAACAGATAAAATTATGATCTCAATTATTGATAATGGCATTCCTTTTCCAGAAGAACTGGAAACCGGATATGGCTTGCAAAGTACTTATGAAAAGCTTCAATTACTTTACAACGATAATTATGAAGTTCAAATTCTTAATCAACCAGTTAAACAAATAAAGATCATTATTCCCTTTACACATGGATAAGCAGTGGAACACAATAATTATAGACGACGAAGAACTGGCAAGAAAACGTCTTAAACGCTTGCTTTCAGTCCATGATTGTATCAATATTATCGGAGAAGCAGCCAATGGTGCTGAGGGTTTGCAGCAAATAGAAAAGCTTAACCCCGATTTAGTATTTCTCGATATAGAAATGCCAGTTTTGAACGGTTTTGAAATGTTAAGTCATCTGGCGAAACCACCAAAAGTAATTTTTACTACAGCCTATGATCAATATGCCGTAAAAGCTTTTGAGGAAGAGTCTATCGATTATCTCTTGAAACCAATAGAAGACGAAAGACTGGCAAAAGCTGTTAAGAGATTACAAACAAAGCAACAGGAACCGGATTACAACATCCCTCTGGACTTATTAATGCGGCAGCTTAAAATAAAAAAGGAGATTAAAACACTAACAGTCAAAATAGGTGATAGAATTCTGTTAATCAAGATTCAGGATCTGGTATATATTGATGTGAAGAAAAATATGTTTTCCTGAATACTGTAGATGGGAAAAGAAGTCTGACAGATTTCACGATAACATCTCTTGCCGAAAAGCTACCGGATCAATTTGTCAAAATCAACAGAAGTACAATTATTAATTCTGATTTGATCAAAGAAATAAAAAGAGGTTTCAACGGAGCTTTCTTTTTTATCATGAACGATCTTGAAGGGACAAAATTAAATTCGAGCCGGAGTTTTGGTCCCACGTTAAAAGACATCTTTGATATTTAAGTAAATAGAAAAAAAATTCAGCTAAACAAAAATCGACACCAGAACTAAAACCTTTATACCAGGAACTTCTAATGATCAATTAAAACTTAAAGAGGCAAAATAAACCAAAAAGTACTACCTACCCCTACTTCACTATCTGCGCCAATTTTCCCTTCATGTTTTGAGATAATTTCTGAGCTGATATAAAGCCCTAAACCTAAACCAGGCTGTTTAGACTCTTCTACTCTATAATAACGATCAAATAAATAAGGAATTTTATCAGCAGGGATTCCGGGGCCCTTATCCGTAACAGATACTTTAACTGTATTATTTATCTTTTCCAGATTGACCAGAATCTCTTTTGACTCAGGAGCGTATTTAACAGCATTAGTAAGCATATTAACCACTACCTGATCTATGCGTTCCTGATCAGCAGTAACCAGTAAATCTTTGTCACCAGTAATTACAGTATTATTCTGATCACCATTAAATACATGCTGACAGCAGCTTTCTAGCAGGCTGGATAAATTGAAGGAAGTCTTTTTAAGAACAATCCCCCCTTCAGCTAACTGAACAGGGTCTAACAGATTATTTATCAAGCCACTCACCTTCTCAACACTTCTACCAGCCAAACCTATTAAGCTTTGCATTTTTTCAGAAGAATTGTGTTTCATCCGGTCTAATAACTGCATTGAAGCTTTAAGTGAAGCTACAGGGGTCTTCAATTCATGACTCGCAATACTAATAAAATCATCCTTTTGCTGTTGCAATATATTTTGAGGTCATTGATATCAGTTGCAGTTCCAATCCACAGCAATACAGCATCTACATCATCCTTAATAGGCTGCATTCTAATCAAATACCACTTATAATCATCATTCTCATCTTTCAAACGAGCTTCGTAATACCCACTATCTTCACTGTCCAGAATAGCTTTAAATCTTTCTGAATGATTTTTCAGATCTTCAGGATGCATCATATCCTGCAAAGTCATATGCTGATCCCCTTCAGTACTGATTCCTGTATAACTGTACCACTGTTCGTTGTAAAAATTAATCTCCCCATCAATGGTATTCGTCCAGGCTATTTGTGGAATCGCGTTTAAAAGCAGACGAAAACGTTGTTCATTTTCTTCTACTTCCAATCTGACCAATACCATATCGGTAACTTCATAGACAAACAACAGAATGCCGTCTATAACTCCTTTTGAATCGAACCTAGCCTGATATATAAAATTGAAATAACGTTCTTCAGCATTTCCGTCTCTTCTTTTGCAAGTGGAATCAGCATTTCACTTCCCTGGAAAGTTTCTCCGGTGGCGTAGACCTCCTGCAAAATATCCCACATGAGTTGCCCTTTAATTTCAGGTAATGCCGTTACAAATGTTTTTCCGATAAGATTACGGCCAGGAAATAACTCCTGAAAAGAAGGATTAATCAACTCAAATATAAATTCAGGGCCATCCAATACGCAAATACCAGCTGGAGCCTGCATTAAGAATCTTTTAAGCCTGTCTTTCTGAGTTTCAATTTCAGGTTTTTTATCTGAATTACCATCAGCATGCTGGTTAACCTTTTCTTCTAATTGCTGACTTAGCTTATTTAACTTTTCCTGTGTTTGAGCTAGCTCATCATTAATAGCCTCTATTTCTTCTGTTGCCACCTCTAATTGCTCATTGCCTGTTTCGATTTGCTCATTCGCAGCAACGAGTTCTTCTCCAAGCTGTGTTTTAGTAACAGGCAAAATTTCTATATGATTATCGTTATCAATACTGTGCCATATCGAAAGCAGATATTCTACATCATTAACTAAATTCAGTACAGGTATAATTTCTATACGCCAGGCTCTTTGACCTGGAATATCCGCCGTATTCTCAATTGAAGTAAACTTAAAAAAAGGCAGTTGAATTACTTCTTTTTTTGCTTTTGACAAAGCCAGGTTATCAATAAATAATGCAAGATCTTTTGCATCTGATAAAGATTCAAACACTTCGCTGATTTTAGCACCTGTAACATCCCTGTCAAGGGTATTACTTATTATTTTATGTTGTTTATTATGCGCAATTATAATAAGCTCCGAATCATCTGCATTAACCACAAGCATTGGAAGCGTTGCATAATTAAATACAGATTGAAAAAGTTGTTCACTTGAAAGAATCATCAAAAAAAGGTAGTATTAAATAACCCCACAAAGATAAGGTTATATTTTTATTCATTTTTGACCATTGCTTTTTCAATAAATTGTTTCAAAGTCTCCTTTCCTTAACAGTAATCGTACCGTTCCCTTCTGGATTAGATTTGCCGGACACCACCGTTTCTGTCATTTCAATAAAATTCTTTATCCCATCTTTTGAGAACTTCAATGCTGCCAATATCTCTGACCAATCGTCTTTCGGAATTTGTGAAGCCGTGATTTCCTTTCCCAGGATCTCAGAAAATACCGCAGCAACATCACTGGAACTTAACCGGACCGGACCTTCTATTTCATAAATCTTACGGTCGCCATGATCATCTGCAATAACTTTTGCCAATAATTTTGCTACGTCATGAGGTGAAACCATTGGAATGGCCAGCCCAACCGGAAAAAACGTCGGTAAAACACCCTCCTTTTCTGCTTGCCTCAGATAAGGAAGCCAATTACTATAGTAATAAGCCGGGCGTATAAAAATCTGCTTAACATCGAGATCTAAAAATTCATGTTCAAGCATATACGACATCTTTAGATTTCCACTATGGTTTTTATATTGCGCCCCCATGGAAGACAAACCAACAATTTTTTTTTAATTGGCGAATCAATAATTGCCTTTCTATAATTATCAAGGATGATTTTGGTATCACCCAAAACATCTTCTATTTCCCCATCTTCGGGTGTTAAAACAAAAAGTGTTTCCCCATCCTGAAAGGACTCTTTTAAAAATTTATCATCATGTACGTCACCGATAGCCACATTCGCACCGATTTCTATGAGTTTAACTGCTTTTTTTTCATCCCTGATGATCCCTTTAACCGGCTGTCCTCTTTTGACCAGATCAGCAGCTATTGCTAATCCAACTTGTCCCGATGCACCTGATATTATGTTCATAGACTATCATTTAATTAAAAACTATCTCTGAATTCCCCAGCGCTCCTAATAACAATAGTCAAGTGATTTTGTTTCTATTTATCTACGTATTTTAAAGCCGCTTCTCCGTAACGTGACCCGGTATTTGGATAACGTAAAAGCAAGTCATCAATGGCTTTTAAATCCGCAGAAGTTAGCGTTAGATCTGTTGCTCCTACGTTATCTTCCAGATTCTTTCTCTTTTTAGTTCCTGGAATTGGTGGAACATGGTATTAACCTTAATCTAATAGCAGATAAGTTTCCAAAAGGGGTTTAAAAGCAATACATAAATTGGCGTTTTAATTTCTAATCTGATTCAGAAAATATAGTAAATCCTATTGAAATAAATAATTATATTGAAATCGGGCTTAATCAAAAGAAATGAATGAATTCGATATCATAGTTATAGGTAAAGGCTTAGTTGGATCGGCTGCTGCTAAATATCTCTCTTTAACAAATAAAAAAATTGCAATTATAGGCCCGGATGAGCCTTTAAACTACAATAAATCCATTGTATTTGCCAGCCACTACGATCAGGCCCGTGTGCAGCGGTTGATTGGTAAAGATAAAGTATGGACAAATCTAAACCTGGAATCAGTCAAACAATACCGATCAATACAAGAACAAAGTGGTATCAACTTTCAGGATACGGTAGGCTGCTTATATATATAAACCCAGCCGGGAAAGACGACTATCTTAATAAAGCAGCATTTCTGGCCAGTAATTTTAAGTTGAATTATACTTCTTACTCCAGTGGTGCAGCGATCTCCAGAGACTTTAATGACTATCATTTCCCGGAAATTTCCCAGGGCTTGCTAGAAAAATCCCCCGCAGGTTTGATTAATCCACGTTTGTTACTGAAAGCACAATTATCCATTTTTGAGAAAAATAAAGGAGTAAACTTTAGTGACACAGTTTTAGATATCACCCATCATAACCGTGGATATTCAGTTAAATCCAACGAAGGGAATACTTATCATGCTCCTAAAATTTTGCTGGCCGCAGGATCATTTGTGAACTTTTTCAACCTTTCTGCTCAGAAATTAGATTTAAAGCTAAAAAATGAAATTATCTTATTAGCAAGACTAAACCTTGAGCAAGCAAAAGAATTAGCGCAACTCCCCTCTCTGTTATATGAAATTGACAATGGGACAACTGAAGGGATTTATCTGATTAAGCCAGTTCAATACCCCGATGGTAACTATTATATAAAAATGGGTTGTAATATGCCTGAGGATATTTATTTTGACAATATTAAACAGGTTCAGCATTGGTTTAGAAAGGGTAATAGTGATCAGTTTATCAATAGATTAAAACAAGAACTTTTAAAAATCTTACCAAAGATTGAACCCATAGCATATTTGACCAAACGATGTATCATTAACCGATCCGTGCACGGAAGACCATATATTGGTGAAACAAACCAGCCTGGGTTATATGTAGCCAGTGGTTGCAACGGATATTCTGCGATGTGCTCTGATGCCATTGGAGGAGTCGCGTCTCATTTGCTGATCAACAGAAAACTTCCCGAAAATTATTCGGTAAAAGATTTTGAAGTCTTTTACCGATAATTCCGGCGTCAGGAACCAATAAATTTATAGTGTTAAGTGCCTGGAGGGATTGAATGCAAAGCGACTCTGTTCCCTTCAACATCCAAAAAAACAGCCATATATGTCCATAATCCGGACTAATTTCTGTTTTAGGAACAAGAATCTTTCCTCCTGCAGCTTCAATTCTATCTAGTACGATCTGAACATCAGGATTGGCATTCAGGTAGATCAGTGTACCGCTATCAGCTGAAACATTATGAAAACCCTCGCTTTTGGCTAAAGCACCGCCTACTCCTACCATCGGATCTTTTATTGGAAACAGCCGCATTTCAAAATCAGGCATATCCATAGGGATCATTTGCATATCAAAAATAGTCTCATAAAATTTCTGCGACCGGTTAATATCATTGGCTGGTATTTCGAACCAGCTTACAGCATTTGAAAAACTCATAATAATAAGATTTTTGGTTAAGTCTATCTAAATATAATAAGAAACCCCGATTTAATATCCAGGTAAAACGAATATAAAACCTTAGCTAATTTATTGAGAACAACAAAGACTACTATTTTAGTAGTTTAAATATAATATTTATACATTTGCCCTCCTTATGTCATACAGCGCTAATCCATTAAAAATTAAATATGTTATTCAAGAAACCAATAAATCTGCTCATAGAGGAACAAAAAAACAATGGTGAACATGGGCTAACCCGCACATTAGGCCCTTATAATCTGATTGCATTGGGTATTGGTGCAATCGTTGGAGCTGGTATATTCTCATTAACCGGCATTGTCGCTTCGGAAAATGCCGGCCCGGCTGTAATTCTTTCTTTCATTCTCGCCGGAGTTGCCTGTGCTTTTTGTGCACTTTGTTATGCAGAATATGCTTCCATGATACCTGTAGCTGGTTCAGCCTATACTTATACTTATGCAACTTTAGGAGAATTTATGGCCTGGATTATCGGTTGGGATCTGGTACTTGAATATGCGCTCGCCTCTGCAACAGTTGCGGTAAGCTGGTCTAGTTACGCCACTAAATTACTGGCACAATTACACATTAAACTGCCACCAGAATTAACAGGTTCACCTTTTGATGTTATAAAATTAGCAGACGGAACTATATGCTAAAAGGTGGAATTATAAATCTTCCGGCTGTATTTATTGTTGTAGTGCTCTCTCTTGTTCTGGTTAAAGGAACGAAAGAATCAGCAACGATTAATAATTTACTGGTGATTCTAAAAATAGGCGTTATTCTACTCTTCATCGCCCTTGGCTGGTCTTTCATCAATACAACTAATTACAGTCCGTTTATTCCTGAAAATACAGGGGAATTTGGACATTTCGGCTGGTCTGGAATTATCAGAGGTGCAGCAGTTGTCTTTTTCGGATTTATCGGTTTCGATGCTGTTTCGACTGCCGCTCAGGAAGCTAAGAACCCTCAAAAAGATATGCCTATCGGAATTATCGGATCATTATTAGTAGCAACGGTACTTTACGTAGCATTCTCTTATGTCATGACTGGTTTAGCCCCATATACAGCATTTAAAGGGGATGCCAGCCCTGCTGCTACTGCATTTGCAGTAACTGGCTATCATTTTCTAAACAGTGCGCTAATTATAGCGATCCTTGCCGGGTATACATCAGTAATTCTGGTTATGTTATTAGGTCAGTCCCGCGTTTTCTACAGCATGTCAAAGGACGGGTTATTACCTGAGTTTTTCAGTAATATTCATCCCCGCTTTAAAACACCATGGAAAAGCAACCTTTTCTTTCTTGTTTTTGTAGGCCTGCTTGCGGGTTTAGTCCCAATTTCAGATTTGGGTCATATGGTTAGTATCGGAACCTTATTTGCTTTCTCATTAGTAGCGCTGGGTGTGATCATTTTAAGACGTACAAACCCTGAAATACCAAGATCATTCAAAGTTCCTTTTGTACCGGTTATTCCAATTTTGGGAATTGTGGTATGTGTTTGTTTGATGGCTGGCCTGCCTATAGAAAGCTGGGAACGTCTTTTTATCTGGATGGCGATTGGTATTATATTTTACTTCATTTACGGGAAAAAGAATAGTAAACTGAGAAAACTGTATCAGGAGAATTCCAGTAAATAAGTCTTGAAATCATTAAACAGGTGTAATGAACCTGTTTAATCTTTAAAATACAGATAACTGAAATTAATTACTTGTTTTTTGATATTTTTCATTTCATCAACAACAGTTTCTCCATCCTCTGACATGATTTGTGTTTTAATAGTAAGACTAACTGGTCTGCCATCTTTCATTTTAAAAATATGACGACGTCTTATTCCATCAATTGTTTTATCTAAAACCAAGTTTCCTTTAGCATCTATAAATTGTACCTCAGTTAGCTCACTGAACTTAGAATCGTAATATATCTTGTATTTAATAGTAAGTGGTAATGTTCCTTTTGTCGAACTTACATAAGTTAGCATTGGCTGAGACTCTTCATTAACAGCTGGCCTTGTCAGCATATCCAGTACATCCCCATTTGGATTATTAGCTTGCAAGTCAAGTTCCACACTACCATTAGCTTGTTTAATTAACTCATTCTGGCTTAAAACCAATTCTTTCCTAAATGGAACTGGTTCATAAAGCAGATAGATCTTGTTTTAAAATAAAAATCACCGGCCATTGTGTATCGATCAAGTTTGTGATTCCATTTATTAGCAATAATAACTGTATCTCCGGAATAACTAAATTCCTGAAACGGTACGGAATTCTCTGTAAACAAATAAGGTGCATCATTTTTGTATTCAATTGATACGGTACCCAATGCATTAAGCATATTTGTGACTTGTCCTTTATCATTAAAATCTAAAATGATATTCATATAATGATGAGTATCGTTAATTAGTTTCATCTCTTTAACACCTTTAAGATTAAAAAGCTGCAGCGGCAGATAATGATCCTTATAATTTAGATTGACAGCAAGAAACATAGCCTGCCTGGCGGCTGCGCTGGTCGGGCTGAATACAGTCCTGTAATGTACAATGGCCATAGAGTCCAGTTCATTCTTCAGCATATAGGCAGAACGAAATTTAGCTTTCCTCTGTTTTGCAACAAGCTCTGTTAACTGATACATCTTCTCACTTTTAAGAATTTTATCTCTTGGTTTACCACTCCAATAAATAAACCCCTTGTACTCATCAGGCAACGTCAGCATATTTACAGTCTCTGCACTGCCGTTCACGACTTTGAGATAAGTATGTTTGAAAAGATATTTATAATTGAACTTCTCTTTAGGAAAATATTTATGAAGCTCATTCCACTCCCGTTTTGCATAAGATAAAGCAGAAAGATCAAATTTATAATCAATAGATAAATCATTCAAATCGCTTTCTTTTAATTGCTGCACATGGCGAAATTCATCATCACTAATGATGGCAGGTATATTATGAAAGATAAATGTCGGTTTACCTGGTTTTAAAATTAATGTATCACAGCTTGTACAAGCCCATTTGTTTATACGGATTATATTTTCTTTTTTCATCTGTGCTTTTATACCACAGGTAATAAAAAGCATAAGCACTACTAATATTTTTTTCAATTACGTCTTGTTTTTTAGAATAGACCGGGAACTTTCTCTAATAATCTCTTTCCCTTGTCCTTTAAATCATTACCCTTATCCATGAGAGATTTAGGATCAGTCATTTTCTGCATTTCAGTATTGATAACCTCAAACTGATCAATCGTATCAAAGATATGATCGGTATGTTTAATGTTATTTTCTTTTAACAGTTTTTTCCAGTCAATTTTCGCCAGAATGACCAGCATTTGCCGGGTTGCTATTTTACCTATAAAGAACTTGTCATAAACAAGGTTAAGTTTGGCATCAGGTTTTCTTTCATTTAAATAGTCAATAGATTCTTGTATAGACTTTCCTTCACTTTCAGAAAGCAAAGGGCTTTTTTTAAGCTTATTCAGTGAAGCTATTGCCTGAGCATTCTTTCCTCTTTTAATATATACATAGCTTTCTATACTCAACACTGTTTCATTCTGAATCCCCAATTGATGTGCATCAGTCAGGAAAATTTCAAAATCATCCAATGCTCTTTCTTCATCAATATCACGTTTCATCATTAAACGATCCAATCCTCTGAAAACATGATTTAAACCATGAAAAGCAATATGCGTTTGTTCATTATTAAATTTCCCCCAATTAAAAAAAAATGATCTTGTATAAGGTAAATCAACATGAGGCTGATTATCAAGCCATTTTATATTATTGCTAAGCTCATCCTCAGACAGGTAATGAAATTTATTTGTAAAAAACAATAAACCACGTACAAACTGTAATAATGTTTTTATTTCACTATCCGGTAATTTATCTGGCTGGGTTTTACTGCATTCATATAGAGATATTTCCATTCCCAGATCTCTTGCAGCTAATGCAACCATACTCAGAATAGCGTGTTCCGCATTTTGTAATACAAGCTTATCAGCCTCAGCACGACGAACAGGAACCTTTCCCGGTTGCAGTCCATCTAGTAAAGGAGGAAAAATATCTTCGTCTGTTCTGATCACAAAATCTTTAATCCTGCTATAATCACGATATAATAAAGCAGCATCAACGAATGATATGCTTTTTTCTCCAGCTTTCATTTTATCGATCGATAGTCTGAGATACAGTTGATAATTCTTTAGCATGCTCGCGGTAAGCAGGCATAGTCGTATCCTTCACAGCAGAGGCACGCAACCCCATTTTAACAAACTTCCAAACTATGATTTTATCAGATGTCAGGCTTTTGACCAATGCTATACGATCTTTTTCGAGCAACAATTTGTCTGTTTGTTCACTTGAACATCCGGTCATTGTTAAAGCAATAGCTGAAAACATTAAATACTTTCTCATCCTGAGCAAAATAATACTTTTTATTGTTAACTCAGCTACCAACCTGCATATTTGGGTTTATTCCAATTTTCGACATCTGCACAGTTCTAAGAATGTATATTTGAAAATGAAATTGAATCGTACATTAACCTGGCTGGTTTTGGGATACTTATTTATTAATATGTACCTGGAAGGACTAGCTAACACTGGTTCAGTGTATGAGACTGATTATTATCTTTATCAGCTGCTTTTGTTTTGGATCCTGGCCCTCATAGGGTTTAAGCACCTGTGCGATTATCCAAAGACATAACTGGTTCCATAAGGAGAAACTAATATCGACAATAATTCTTTTACCACTGTGTACCCCTATACCATTTGTACTGTTCATTAAACTCTGTACAAATCACCAAACGTTCTCCTGATTTAGTCTATGATGCCTATGAAAAGATTAACATCCACCAAAACCATAAGAGACAATCACGCCATCTTTTGTTTCTTTAAGTGTAACCTTTGACGAACCACCCTCCTGCTCATAGAAGAATTCCAGGTCAACATTTTGATCTTGTTTATCTCCTTTATTATACCACCAGCTAAACTGGTCATACGGGCTATTAGTCACCTGCCTCTTTTTTGTTTTTTTAACATTGTCAATCGTGTTATTATAGGAAGTTAACTTTAATAATAACAAGACTGCTTCATGTTTTTTTAATCCTTTCAGAAAGAGTTTATAGGTTTCACCGCCCGGGCCACCTTCTTCAAAATAGCTAAAGGATGCTAAAAAATAATTGCCATTTTTATAACGGTAGCTTTTCTCATAATTAATTTCATCCTTACTCTCTTTTGGTAATTCTTTTTTATGTTTTAATACAGGAGCCCCAAACAACCTGGCCAGATAATCGGCTGTTATTTCTTCAAAAGAGTTGTTAGTAGTTTTAAGACTTTGTAAATCAGCCAGGCGAGATAAAAACAGATCCGGAACATAACCAGTTTTACCTTGATAACTAACCATTACCCAATTTCCAGGCATCACATAAAAAGTACCGCCAGTACCGTATATATCACCGTTTTCTGGAAGTGCAGTACTACCGTAATAACTCAGCACAACATTAAAAGACGGTGATCCTTTAGCAGGATCAATTTTTTGTACTGATCCGCTTTTTGGAATGTTGATCATAATATTACTTTTCACATTCGGCTTTGCATACAAAGGGAGACTACTGCCCTTCCAATTATAGTATGGTTTAACCTGCGCATTTGTATAAAAACTTACAAACAGAAAAAAAAACAGGATTATCATTTTTTTCATTGAAACAAAGTTAAAATAAATTCTCATCTCCCTCCTGAGACTATTCAAAATGGAAAACAGGCTTTTTAACCGAAGGCTTTCCTTTAAAAGATTTAGGTGCCAATGCATCTGTACCTTTAATTTTAAAAATTTTGATATCTCTAACAGAGGCTTTGCCACTTACAGCAAAACCGATCTGACCTCCCGGCTTGACAAAGTTCTTAGTATCAGTAAAAGAGATAATATCTTCATCATTGATCCAGACAAAAAATTGGCTCCCTGTTTTTTGTATTTTCCAATTTTGCCAGGTATGTAATTTAACCCTGTCCACTTTCGGCATTGTACCAATGTGACCAGTACTTTGGATAAAACTCCCTCTGTTATCCAGATTAGCTAACAGTGAACGGTCTTCAATTGCAACTCTGTCTTCTAACTGATTAAGCATGATCCCCAGAAACTTAGGACCATTCAAATTGAGAATTACTTCAAATAAATTAGATTCAGGTTCTACTATTGATGAAAAAGTCAAAATGTAATTCTCTGGAATTGATTTATTACAAAGTAGAATAGCCCAGTTTACATCTCTGCTCCCATGGATTGTATGATCTTTAATCTCCCATTCTCCATTTACTGTCAGCCAGTTTTTTTTTGAAGGTTATTCTTTCCAAATGTTTCCTCAAATACAACTTTTCTTTGTGCATTAGTAATAAGCACTGTACTGATAATCAAAAATAATGATAGAAGGATTTTGTGATAGTTCATTGTTGACATTTAATAATACTGGCCAAAGATATCAGGATAATATAAATGACCGGCTTAAACCCAAAGGAATCTACAGTGGATTGTGTACCATTTACACTACCTAAATACTAAAATACACGGTTTATTTACCTTTAGCCTTGTTAGGTGGGCAAAAAAAGATACCTTTAAAGCATATTTTTTTACAATGATTAAAGAAGAATTTAAGCCTTTCATACCTGCAGAAAGTAATGTAGCAGAGTTTTTACAATTAAGTCCATTTTTTATTAGGATGTATAGCCGGGATTATATTTGGTGCCGCCACAGTATATCTCGCATTAAAAGCAGGGTTAACCGTCTCAGCATCAATACCTATTGCCGTATTGGCTATTACGCTGGGTAAAAAGTTTTTTAAAACAACCATTCTGGAGAATAACATTATTCAGACCACTGGTTCGGCTGGTGAATCAATAGCCGCCGGAGTCGTATTTACACTTCCTGGGTTTTTATTCCTGAGTACCGATATTGGTGGACAAAGTTCAGGAGAAGCTTTCTTTAACTACATGACCATCCTGATTTTAGCAATTCTGGGGGGAGTGTTAGGAACAATGATGATGATTCCTTTACGAAGGTCATTGATTGTTAAAGAGCATGAAACCTTGCCTTATCCGGAAGGAACAGCTTGTGCATCAGTATTAAAAGCAGGAGAAAGAGGCGGATCATTTGCCCGTACAGCCTTTTGGGGTTTAGGCTTCGCCATGATGATTTACGCGTTGATGCAAAAAGTATTCCATGTGATTTCAGAGGCACCAACCTGGGTGACCACTCAAGCAAACAAGTTTCTGCCTTCTGCACAGGTTAGTGGAGAAATCACTCCTGAATATATGGGGGTTGGTTATATTATCGGACCAAAAATTGCAGGAGTATTAGTTGCCGGTGGAGTATTAGCCTGGCTTGGTCTTATCCCATTACTAGCCACATTAATTGATCCTGCATTGGCAGCTCATCAACTGGTAAAGCTGGGATTACTTGCTGATATTACCAAAGCAGGTGGCTCTGTAGGCTGGAACCCGGCAACACAAACTTTTTCAGATTATCCACTGGCAATTTACCAGGCCTATGTGAAACAAATCGGTGCCGGGGCGGTAGCAGCCGGAGGATTTATTACTTTGTTAAAAACCATTCCAACTATCATCTCTTCATTTAAAGATAGTCTTGGTTCTATAAAAAAGAAGGAAAAACCGTAGCAGATACTAAAAGAACCGACCGTGATCTTTCACTTAAAGTTGTTGGTGTTGGTAGTTTAGCCTTAATTATCCTGGTTGCTGTTTTACCGCAAATTCCAAGTAATGGAATTTTAAGTAATCTATTAATAGGTGTTCTGGTAGTCCTGTTTGGTGCGTTCTTCGTTACAGTTTCAAGTCGTATTGTAGGTTTGATCGGATCGAGTAACAATCCTATTTCTGGAATGACTATTGCCACAATCATGGGAACTTGTCTCGTTTTCATTGCAGTTGGCTGGACAGGTAAGGTTTACGAGCCTATGGCATTAGTTGTAGGTGGTATGATTTGTATTGCAGCAGCAAATGCAGGTGCAACTTCTCAGGATCTTAAAACTGGTTATATTATTGGTGCAACGCCAAGGTATCAGCAAATTGCATTATTCATAGGTGTTATTGTATCATCTATCGTAATTGGACTTACGGTTCGCATATTGGACACGCCTACTCCGGAAATGCTTGCACAGGGTATTAAACATGCAATTGGTACTGAATTATATTCTGCGCCACAAGCTACATTAATGGCTACCTTAATTAAAGGTATGCTTTCTTTTAACCTGGATTGGCAATATGTACTGGTTGGTGTGTTCATCGCTATCACTATAGAGTTATGCGGTATTAATGCGTTGTCATTCGCTGTAGGTGCTTATTTACCTTTATCTACTACCCTTCCAATTTTTGTTGGGGGAGCGATTAAAGGAATTGTAGACTGGAAAGAAAGGAAAAAAATAAAAACACCAGAGGAAGAAGAATTGGGCCCGGGAAATCTCTTTGCCACGGGGCTTGTAGCTGGTGGTGCACTGGCAGGAGTTGTCGTCGCTATTTTGATGGTTATCCCTTCAGTACGGAGTAATCTGAGCAAAATAGATGTTCAGCCTTTATTTACCCGCTGGTTTGGTGCCGGTGGTTACGAATTACTAGGTGTACTGATCTTCCTTTTCATGGGATTTGTTTTATACAACATCTCAAAAAAGAAAAATGAGGCAGAAGAGATATAAAAATAGACAATGATAAAGGAGGTTTTAGCAATCATAAACCTCCTTTAAAACGTTAATTTAACAGTTTTTTAACGTTAACCGTAATTAATCAGGCTTAGAATCAGGCTACTATAAGATAAGCGCAATATTTATTTGCAGTATACGTATCCTACTCCTATATTTGCATCACTTTAAACGGAAACGCTTAAAGTATTGTTCTGAAAAGAATGATGATTCCGTAGCTCAGCTGGTAGAGCATTACACTTTTAATGTAGTGGTCCTGGGTTCGAATCCCAGCGGGATCACGAAAGAGGGCAATCAAAATTGATTGCCCTCTTTTTTATTTATAACAACTCCTTGTTTTTTTTAGCGAGTTAGTTTACTTTTCGAAAACTTCGAAAAACCAATCTCCTCCATTTTCAAACACTATAGCTACAATCAAAAGCACAACAAAGTATAGTATTAATTGCATGAGAAACAATATGATATTTGTTTGCCTGCCTACAGGAAGTTCTCTATTGCGAAAGAATATATAATATCTTAAAATAAAAAATATCAATGCTGTAATTACTCCACAAGGGATGCCGGCCCAAAATGCTATAAATCCCTGAAGCCATCCCCCGGCCCCGTAAATATACCAGCACGTTGCACTTACAATAGCACTCAATAATATGAATGCTAAGTATTTTATAAAACGACCGCCTGTGAGCCCATACAGGATAGATACAATAGACAATCCAAGCCCTATATATGAGAAAGTGAATTCCATTATAGTAGTGGATGTAGAACGCTCCAGCGGATAAATAACAAACAGATTAACTAAACAAATAACAATCCCCGCGATGAGAATTATTTTTCTGAGTTTACTATACTTACTTATTTCCATAGATTTAGTTCACATAAGCAAGTAATCAGATAATTTCCAGATCTGTTTTACCCAATGGAATATAGAATGTAAAATCTAATGATAGTTCTTCATTATCTTTCTCATTTTTAAATATTAAAGCAGGCTCACCATCAGGCCTGACCAAGATTGCAAGTTTTCCATTACCGAAGGTCTTCAAGATGGCATTTGCGGGTATAGGCTCCAATTTATAACCGGATTTTAAGTTGCCAATCATACCTGTAAGCCTATCGTCCGATTCTTCTTTGCTCAGGTACATTGTAACAGCAGCAATACTTTCTCTATTGGCTATCAATTTTTTGATTTGCTCCAGATCACCTTTTACAATCAAATCTGCAAGTTGCTGATAAGCACCCCGTAGTTTATCCTTTAATCCTCCAACTGATCCAAGATCCGTAGCGGTCTGGTAGGCGATTACTGTGTATGGGACCTCCGCATTAAAAGTAGCCGTATGCGTTAGGAAGCTGTTTTTCTTTGCAGGATCAACTTTCTCTACAGCATACTCTCCGGGAAGTTGTTCTTTGAAATGAAGATTATTAGCGGCATCAAAAACCTTGATATTATAGCTAAACTGTGCATTCGGGTGTAAAACCTTCTGACCAGCAATGGGCAGCAAACTTTGATCGTAATCTGCTGTTTTCCGCTCTGCAAAATACCTGAATTGATTGGAATACTCGTAGAAGTTTGGCCTTCCAAATTAAGTGTAAATACAAGCACATCATTAACCCTGATTTCAAACAGGCAAAATGCTGCGCTAAAATCTACTTGATAATAAGGTTGTACGGTTGCATAGCTTGCTGTTTTTTTAATTTCCAATGGAGTCGAATTTAAAGAAACGCGATTTTGTGAATGGCATCCAAGACATAGCAAGAGACACATGAACAGTAAGGAGATTTTTATTTTCATAAAAAGGGAAACAATTAAAATATTTGTTTATTACTAATAAAAATAGGAAATATATTTTTCAATTCAAATATAAAGATAGACTGTAGAGACAACATTATAAATGCCCAATATAGAAGCAGCATTCCATTCTTTCCAAACGCAACGTCAGGATTAACTTTTCAAAGAAAAGAGTATTCTTCTGTATTTATAAACCTGGGGAACTGCGGTTATTTTCCAGAATGATACCTTTATAAGCTTAAGCAGAGCCAGTACATAGCGACGAAAACAGGATTGCATTACATCAATCAGTTAAATAACAACGTTTTTTGTTTATTTTTACAAAAAAAAAAATCTAGTAACATGCCTTTTACATCCTTAGGTTTATCACCTGCTTTATTAAAAGCATTGGTAAATCAAAATTTCACAGTACCCACTCCTATTCAAGAAACAGCTATACCAGCCATATTAAATAAAAAAGATATTTTAGGCATTGCTAAAACAGGATCCGGCAAAACTGCCAGTTATGTTTTGCCACTTTTAATGAATTTACAACAAACATCAGGAGTAAAAAATCGCCATGCAAATGTATTAGTTTTAGTACCTACCCGCGAACTTGCAGAACAGGTAAAAAATGTTTTCCAGAGTTTTAGCCAGGCACTACCAGAGTCTATCAAAACACTGGCAGTATATGGTGGAGTTTCCATTAACCCGCAAATGATGGCTATGCAAGGCGTAAATGTCTTGGTGGCTACACCGGGAAGGCTATTGGAATTAGTGGATTCAAATGCAGTACACCTATCAAGCATTGAAACTTTAGTACTGGATGAAGCTGATAAGATGCTCAACTTAGGGTTCAAAGAAGAGGTGAACAAAATTTTTGCTCTTTTACCTGAAAAACGTCAAAATATATTGTTTTCAGCGACATTGAATGATGATCTACAGCATATTCACCAAATCCTGCTACATGATCCTGTAGTTATTAAGATAGAGGATGACGAAGGTTCGCTTGATCTGATCAACCAGATAGCCTATATAGTTTCGGACGAAAAGAAAGGCCCCTTTTTACGTTATCTGATCAATCACCACGAAATGAAGCAGGTACTGGTATTTGCTTCTTCAGTTAAACAGGCTGAAGCTATCGTGAACAAGCTTCGCAAAAATAATATTGACGCAAAAGCTATTCACAGCAAAAAAAGTCAGGGCAACAGAACCGATTCTTTACAACATTTTAAATCAGGCAAACTTAGGGTATTAGTTGCCACAGATTTAATGGCAAGAGGAATTGACATTAATTTCCTTCCTTTTGTGATTAATTATGAATTACCACGATCACCTAAAGATTATATCCACCGCATAGGCAGAACTGGCCGTGCAGACACAGCAGGAGATGCTATTTCGCTGGTGAGTCAAAATGAACTCCATCATTTTGAAGTAATCCAGAAGAAAATGGGTAAACAAGTAGAGTTAATTGATAGCGAAAACATCCTGTAATAAGAAAACTGATCAGCTTCAGCTAATACGATTAGATTTGAAATCCAGGTAGAAATCAGGAAATAAGAAATGCCTCAGAAAATATTTTTTGTGGCATTTCTGTTTGTTATACATCCAAAATTCAGCTATCAATCATAATAATTCACAACACTAAGTCATTGATTTACAAAATTAAAACAGTAATTTAAATCCTCATAAAAATCTGGTGACAGAAAGAAATAGATCTGATCAAAAAAGAACGTTGGATTAAAAATTATTAACAACTAAAATCAATAAAATGAAAATCTTGAAAACCGTATTATGCATTCTTTTCGCCCTCATGTTTATCAATGCGGGGTTAAACAAATTCTTTAATTATATGCCTATGCCAGAAATGACGGCAGAGCAAATGAAACTAATGGGAGCTTTTGGTACAATTACCTGGTTAATGCCTTTAATAGGCACTATTGAATTAATTGGGGGCCTGCTTTTTATATTACCAAAATACCGGGCGCTTGGCGCCATTGTGATTTTGCCTGTCATGGTTGGCATTATAGTCCATAATACTATTTATGAACCATCAGGTTTACTTATAGCTTTACCATTTTTCCTGATCAATCTTTGGATAATTGGAGATAACTGGAGTAAATACAAACCTATGATCAGTGATTCAAAAGTTTAGACGCTACTCTTCCAGAACCTTTGCTATTACCTGGGCCAACTTTGCCTTGTTTTTCGCATAAGGTTCTAAATTATAAAAGCCTTACCTTTTTAAATTCGATAGGATGACTTTCACTCTGCAAAGAGATATAGCCGCCTGTTAAGGCTTTACCATCTATTTTCATTTTCGGATCGTAGTTGGCTACATTGCCCCCACCGATCTGAGGTTTCGTATATTCCAGCACCACCTCTTTATCAATAATATGCTTAATCACTGAATCTCCTAAAACCAAAAATTCGGCTGTAACCCACTGATCACCTGCATACGTTTTCGATTTAGAATCTAAACAATGTGGTGTAAATAACTTCCCTTCGTAAACGATTTGTGTACCAGGGGTGCAGACATTACTTGTATGACGGTCATGTGTACCATCACCACCTAAAATTTGCCCCTCCACGGAAATTGGAAAATCCTGATCCTTAAGCATAGTTTCAGGTGCCTGACAATGCAACATAGCGCCACTATTTCGTAAAGCCCAACCCTCTCCGCCTTTGGCCTGTTCACCAACAAAACGATAGGTTACTTTTAACAGATAATAGAAAAAGGTTTCTTGTAAAAAATATGGCCATATTGCTGATCAAAATCTCCATAACCATCATAACTCACTTTCATCAAACCATCTTCTACACGAAATGTATTTGCATAGTTCTCTTTATAATCATGTTTAGAAATTTTAATGTTCCAGTCTTTCAAATCTTTTCCGTTAAAAAGATCAACCCAGCCTTTTTGGGCAGAAGAATGGTTTACAAATAAGAAAGTCAGGGATATAAAAAGCGATAGACTGATTTTTAGTTTCATACTCAAAAGCAAATGGTTTATTTTAAAAGTAGGGATTTAAATCAGACCCGGCAATATTTATCAATGTAACGATTTAGGTATAACATTACGTGCACCTTTTCTGATCTGTAACATCCCTGTTCCATAATGCCTTTTCATCATTCTGTTCAGGTGGCTGCTATCCGTAAACCCCAGTTCCCACGCAATCTCTTTTATTGGAGTAGCAGTATAAATCACGCGTGATTCTGCAATCTTAAGGGGATTTTAATATGTAATCCTGAAAACTTTCCCCGGAATTTCTTCTAAAGTATTCACTAAAATAAGTTGATGAAATCCCGAAACGTTCAGAAAGATACTCAACGGTAATCATATTCTTATTGAGAATATGGAAACTAATAAAACTTAAAAGCTCTGCAAACCTGGAATCGCTAATCATTCTTCCTTCTAAAATCCCTTTCTGAGCATTGCGTGAAAGAATTGCAAGAATAGAAACCAGTGTGGTTCTTATAATGAAGGCAGAGCAAAGATCCTTATGTTCATATTCATAAAGTACAGAATCGAGTAACCTTTTAACTTGCTCTCTATCTCCAAAATCCTTAATAAGTTCACCAGGATGATGGTTATGATTAGCCAGAATAAAATTTAAACGGCTAAACCAAGAACTATAGTCAACCTGATCATTTGATAAAGGGATAAAGTAACTGCTGGTAAAACGTACAAATAGAAAACGTGCAGATTCTTCGATAACATATTTGTTGTAACATTTTGCAGCTGGCAAAAGATGTATATCATTCTGTTGAAATGGTAGTTTAATACTGTTTACACTTTGCAGACCACTTCCTTCCAGTATATAAACCAGTTCGAAAAAATTATTGGTTCGGCTTCTCTCCTGCCATTCTGCATAACTGGCAATCTCGATGGCAAAGCTATCATGTAAAAAATCCATAGCACAAAACTAGCTATTCTCTGACGCCATAAAACATAATCCAAGAATATTACTGTTTTTTCAAATCTGTTTACCATTCGCAAAGATACCACTCTCCTACTTTTGAGGCATAAAATAATTACATATGAACTATCAGGAAATATCAAAAGAGACCATAGGTTATTTATATAAATCACATCAAAGTATCAGAAAATCTGAAATAGATATTCATTT
This sequence comes from Pedobacter sp. NJ-S-72, assembly GCF_053890575.1. NCBI lineage: Bacteria > Pseudomonadati > Bacteroidota > Sphingobacteriia > Sphingobacteriales > Sphingobacteriaceae > Pedobacter > Pedobacter sp. NJ-S-72. The sequence continues at coordinate 1,608,284 of NZ_CM132681.1, forward strand.
GATCGCTTTAGCTGAATTATATGTATCACAAATAAATGGGTGTGCATACTGCTGTAGTTTTCATTCGGGTGAACTTCGCGAATTAGGTATAAAGCAAAGTGATTGATCAGTTACCGGGCTGGAAACACTCAGATGCATTTGATCACAAAGAAAAATTAGTATTACAGTGGGCTGAATCAATTACCAGGATGCAAGGGAATCTAAAGGATTACAGAAGTCAGCTGGAGGCATCTTTCAGCGAAAAGGAAGTAGTAGATCTTACTGCCAGTATTTCATTAATGAATGCGTTGAACCGTCTTCGGATTACGCTTGGTGATTCGCATTAACCAGTACAGACTAATAGAAATTTTAAATAAAAAAAAATGAAAGCAGTACAACTAACAAAATTTGGAATTGAGCATTTCACTGTAAATGAAGTTGAAACTCCCAAACCACTAGACAATGAAGTTTTGGTTAGAATAAAAGCAGTATCATTGAATTATCTTGATCTGATTTTAGCGCAAGGAAGCTTTAACCCTGATCTTGCTTTTCCATATATACCAGCTTCAGACGGTTGTGGCATTGTAGAACAGATCGGAACAAACGTTACTAAATGGAAAATTGGTGATGATCGGGTTGCCATCCAATATGTACAAAAATGGACTAAAGGTAATATTGATAAGGAAAGTAATTCGATTCGTGTAGCGTGGCAAACTGCGGGAGTAATGGCAGAATATGCATGTATCCCGGAATATGGATTGGTAAAAGCACCCGATAATCTCAGTTTTGAAGAAACTGCAACACTGCCAATTGCCGCATTGACAGCATGGCATGGTTTAATAAACCAGGCAAAATTGCAACCAGGTCAAACTGTACTTACACAGGGTACAGGCGGTGTTTCTTTATTTGCACTGCAAATAGCAAAGGCTGCTGGCGCGAGAGTTATTGCAACGACAAGCAGTGACGAAAAAAAAAAACCAGAAAACTCAAAGAAATCGGGGCTGACGAAGTAATTAATTATACCGATTACCCTGAATGGCATAAACAGGTACTTGCATTCACTAACGGCGAAGGTGTTGATATCACCATGGATATTGCCGGAACCAAAACAATTGAACAATCACTCTTATCAGTTAGGGAAAATGGTTTTGTGGGTACTGCAGGTTTCATTTCCGGCACCGTCCTCCCCTTAGATATACATAAGCATAAGATCAACATGTCTTTTCTTCGGATACAAGGATTGGCCGTAGGCAGTGCCGAAAGTTTTTCAGCTTTAAACAGGGCTATTGAAATTGCAGATATCCATCCACTTATTGATTCTGTATTTACCATTGATCAGGTTAATGAGGCTTACAAAAGACTTAAAGAAGGAAAGCATTTTGGGAAAATTGTCATCTCAGTTTAGGCTGATTTCTGATAACGCCTGGATTCTGATTGACAATTTACGCTATCGCGAATTGTCAATCATTTCTCTTTCAACAATGATCATCTTCCTAAAGCTAGTTACCAATCGAACTTACAATATAGCATCCATCCAGACTGTGTATATAGTCAGTAGTTTAAAATTCAGTCCGGGAACTGCAAAAAGATCAAGTTTCCCTTCCTCATTATTCCTATAGTATGGCAGCAGGTACACTTTTTTTTTTTCTTCATAAGTTAATAATCAGGATGTTATTTTTTGTACCGTCTATTTAAGACTAAATTATCAATAATTTCTTTATTCTATACACAGAAACCAGTAAATACCTATGTTTTTAAACAATATTATCTATTTGTAACATAAAACTTCAGTCCTTGTCTTATCAATGAATTAACGCTCCAATTAACCATGAATCCTAAACAACTAATAACAGCTTTTTTATTCTTTGGAATACTCGCCCCTGTTTTATCTAAAGCGCAGAAAATTAATCAACCAGATAGTATTGATCTGTTTTTAACTCAAAAAATGCATGATCAACAAATTCCGGCCCTGCAACTCGCAATAATCCGTCAGGGAAAAATTGTAAAATTAAACAGTTATGGAACCGCCAACCTCGAAAATGCTATTCCAGTAACCGATCAAAGTATTTTCTCTATAAATTCGATTACCAAAGCTTTTACGGGCGTAGCAATTATGCAGTTAGCTGAAGAAGAAAACTACTAAAGATAACTGACCCTATTTCCCTTTACCTTGACAGTCTTCCTGTATCCTGGCAAAAAATAACCATGAAACAAGTATTAACCAATACCTCAGGATTACCAGATATTTTGGATGCTAATGAGCAGGTATTAGAAAATGGAGATGAAAACCTGGCCTGGAAGAAAGTACAAACATTACCTTTGGAATTCAATGCAGGTGATAAATTTAGTTACAATCAAACTGGTTATGTTATTCTTGGAAAAATCATTACAAAACTGAGTGGTGTACACTTTACAAAGTTTATTGAGGATAGACAATTTAAAATGGCAGATATGCCATTAACAAGGTTTGGAGATTCATTTGATGTGGTTCAGCATTCAGCAGGAGCCTACACCATGGTTAAATATGTTGGTGGCCAACCAGTAAGAAGTAAGAGCCCAGGAACTGGCTACATCCAATTTCCCGTTTTTTTCAGAACTGCCGCGGGAATTTTGTCTACAGCAAAAGATATGGGAAACTGGATTATTATTGCACTAAAAAGCAGTAAATTATTAAAACAAAAAGCCAGTCTGGAAACATTATGGGACCCTGCAATATTAAATAATGGCAAAATAGGTGGTTTTAATCAGCTTACAAATGGTTATGCACTTGGATGGCCAACAGTGACCAGAGCAGAGCACCCAGCCGTTGGCCCTGTTGGTGGTGGAAGATCTGCACTATTTATCTATCAAAAGGATGATCTCTCTATTGTCGTACTCACTAATCTGATGGGTGCGAATCCCGAAAGATTCATTGATGAAATAGCAGCATATTATATCCCGGAAATGCACAAATCAAATGGTTTTGGCTTATCCCCTGCTATTCGAAAATTAAGGACTGAGCTAATGAAGCAAGGTTTTGATCAATCAATGGCAGTTGCAGCGGACTTAAAAAAGAAGGACCCGTTATTTAGTCTGGATGAAAATGAGCTTAACGGATGGGCATACCAGTTATTAGGTCTGAAAGAAACAAATAAAGCACTCTCTCTCAATTTTCAAACTCAATGTAAAACTTTATCCTGAAAGTGCTAATGCTTATGATAGTCTTGGAGAAATCATGGAATTCACTGGCGATACTAAAGAGGCTCTTTTAAACTACAAAAAGTCTCTGTCACTCGATCCTGATAACAAGAATGCAAGACAGCGTATAAAAGTTCTTTCGGGCAGTTAAACCTGGAAAATCCAAGAACAACAACATATACAATTAAAGCATTATATCGTTTATTCCACAATTCCCTAAAACGAAGTTTCATTCAGCATTGGGGTTTTACTTGCATTAACCTGATAGGTGGTAATTTTATTTGTTTCATCAACTTCAACAATCCGATACCCGCGGTAGCTTGTCCCCCAGTTGCCACCGATATGTGAATCAAAGAAGTGTGGTAGTTTATTCGTGTAAAAAACAGCATCCAGACTGTGATCATGCCCATGAAACACAGCCTTAACATTTGGATAACTATGCAATAGACTAATAGTCTCCGGACTTCTATAAAAGGACTCTCCGGAACCCAAAGATGTGGTGGAATATGCAAAATAACAAATACAGTTGTCAAATCCTTGAATTTCTCAAGCTCTCTTTTCATAAAATCACCATTCGGCGCGATATAGGTTCCTTTGGTATTTGAGGTATTAGCCAGTATAAAACCAATGCCGTTATTTTCAAACGAGAAATTATCTTCATACCCAAATACAGATTTCCATATCGCACTATCTGCATGATCATGGTTTCCCGGAATGGCGAAAAAAGGAACTTTAAGACGATCATAATAATCCTTTTTCACTTCTTTAAGTAACTCCGGCTGGTCATGCACAAGATCACCGTTAATAATTACAAAATTAAGCGGGCTTATTTGATGTGCTTCATTGAGCCATTTCACCATGTTCTCATGATCTTTTTTATAGGGTGTTCCCAGCTGACCGTAGTGCCCGTCAGATGCAATTGCGAAACGCAATTTTAGTTTACCTGCTGTATTATTCACGGTATCCTGTTCAACCGGAAGCATTGCAGAAACAATTCCAGGTATACCAGCTAATGCAAGACCTGTTAAACTACTTTTAATAAAAAATCTTCTTGATGACATATATTATAATTTATACATTAAAAAAACACTGATCTAAATCTATTGAGAAAATATTGACCAATGATAGTTTCTTCTGTAATTGTTTTATTTTGAAATAAATTTAATTCCAATATTATTTATCCGATTCCAAAACCTTTATTGAATTTGATATAGAAATGTTACCAGATTATCACTAACTTACATGTAATAACCTGGCAATGAAATACTTCACTATAAATCCATCTGATACACTCTCAAAATATGTAAGATATTTCTGGATACTTGAGGGAGAAGCCACTTTAGAAAACCCTTATATTCATCGTTCTATGGCGGACGGTTGCACAGAACTCCTATTCCACTACAACGGGGTCTTTGATGAACTGGTTAATGAAAAACCAACTCAAAAGTCATTTGTATCTGGCCTTGCGGGGCCATCTCAGTTAGTGAGACGTTTTTTGATCCATAGTAATTTTGGAATATTCGGTGTTTACCTCTACCCTTTCGCTGCTTCCTTGCTTTTTCCAATCCAGGCTTCGGACCTTAAAAATCAAATGATTGATTTAAGAACACTGCCCGGGATTGACATCAACGAATTAGAAGAAAAAATGATGCTGGCAGCTAATAACAGCCAAAGGGTAATCATCATCACCGATTTTCTAGAGAAGAGATTAATAACGGCTAAGAAACAGCCACCAGGCATCTTTGAAACGATCAGAAACATGATTCAGGCTACTGATCTTACTAAAGTAGAGGATCTTGCAAAACACAACTATTTATCGACCCGGCAATTCGAAAGGAACTTCAAACAGTCAGCAGGGTTTAGTCCCAAATTATTCTCAAGAATAATTCGTTTCCAAAATGCTTTAGCCTTATATAATCACCAAAACAAGTCGCTTTCAGAAATTGCTTATGAATGTGGCTACTATGACCAATCTCACTTCATTCAGGATTTTAAAGAGTTTTCCGGACATAACCCAAAAGAATATTTCTTAAATCATGCAGAAGGCACAGCGTGGAGAGCGGATTAAGAATGTCGCGTTTTTCCTATTTCAAAGATGATCAGTCTTCTACCTTTAACGTAGATTAACAAATAACTTAAGAAAATGAATATTCCAAAAAAACATCAGGCTGTAATGCCTTATTTAATGCTAAAAGATGCATTAAAGTTTATTGATTTCACAAAGGAAGTCTTCCACGCAGAATTAATAGAAGATATGCATAAGTTAAAAGAAGATGGTACAGGTGTCATGCATTCCGAAATTACTATCAATGGGAGTACCATTATGTTCTGTGATGCCAGTGCCCAATGGCCACCACAAAATGCAAATCTGTTTGTGTATGTTGAAAATGCAGATAAGACCTATAAAAAGGCATTAGAGGCAGGAGCAGAATCATTAATGGGGTTATCAGATCAGAATTACGGCAGAACATGTGGTATTAAAGACCAATTTGGAAATGTCTGGTGGATAACATCGGTAAATTAAATTATCAGTGTTTTAAATAAAATTAATTACAAATTTTATTTATTTACATATATTCACTGATTGTCTGAATCTAATCAAAACCTATGAAAAAAACATTATTACTCAATCTATTAATCCTGCTAGGCATCAACAATGTATTTGCTCAGAATCAAACCATTAAAGATTTATATTTTGATTATACTCAAACCAGAATGGACGACTCCAAAGATGCGGTAACAATTGAGACAGCCTTATCACTCTTGAGTCGTTCATCAGAATTGAGCGAAAAACAAATTGCCAATATTAGTTTTCATCTGGGAAGAATATATGAGACAGCTGGTACCCCTGAAAAGGCTGCTCCACTATATGAAAATGTTATCAGATTAGTTCCGGGTTATTATGTTACTTACCGTGCACTGGGATATATCAACTTAAAGAAATGCAATGTTTTAGGCCAGAAGGTTACAGAATCAGAATCAGCGAAACTTAAAGATGCGGCCTTGAATACTGAAAGTTATAAAGCATATAAAATTCAGGTATTAAAAACCATTACCTGCTTTGAAAAGTCTGAAGCATGTGAAGCTGATGAAAGAACACACGATATCCTCGCCTCACTTTACAAAAGCATTAAAGACACAACTTCCCTGACTAATCTTCCAACCCGTCTTGCTGAGCTTGGTAAGAACTGCGTTTCTCTGCTTGAAGATGAATAACAATACTATAAAAAACTCATTACGGGGTAATTAACAAAAGTCGTACGCTTACAAAAAAAAGTCGGACCATTTTTCTGAGAAGAAAATAGTCCGACTTTTTTTTGTCGGTCGTGCATCCGAATTTTCTACAGCAGATTTGTATTCATAAAGAAAAACATATGAAAACAATCGTCTTATATGCCTTTTTAATCCTACCGCTATGGGCAAGCTCTCAAATACAACTAAAAGGAAATGTCAAAGATAATAATGATGATCATGATCTGGGCAAATATCATTTTAACAAATCAGGAAGGTAAAATGATTACTGGAACGCTCACTAAGGAGGACGGTTCTTTTGAAATGAAAGTTAAAAACGGCTCTTATAAAATAAAGATCAGTTACCTCGGGTTTACAGCCTGGGAGAAAGATATCCTTATAGAAAAGGACACTGATTTAGGAATCATCACTCTGCAAAAGAACAATGATCTTCAGGAGATCAAAATTGTAGTTAAGAAAAAACTAATTCAGTATAAAACAGATCGCCTCATTTTTAACGTTGAAAATAGTATTTCAGCGTCCGGTGGCAATGCTGTTAGCGCAATAAGTGCAGCTCCTGGTTTAATGGTTCAGAACAACGTGATCAGCATATTGGGCAAAGGTGCATCCCGCGTAATGGTAGACAGCAGGATGATTGAATTAACAGGCGATGATCTGATTAATTATCTGAATTCAATAGCTGCGAGTGATATCGCAAGTATCGAAGTAATTACTAATCCTCCCGCCAAATATGATGATGCCGCCGGAGACGGTGGGCTTATTAATATTATCTTAAAAAAAGGTATCCGGGATTCCTGGAAGAACTCAACAACAATGTCCTATGATCAAAGCACCTATAGCTTTTTCACCTTAAGAGATAACTTTCTTTACAACAAAAACAAAGTAAAATTCTCTTTGAATATAGGTGGTAAAAAGGGGTATATTAAGGAAACAGAGGCCTTAAACACCTATTATCCAAATGGATTGTGGGTATTGGATCGTTTGGGAAAACAAAAACAGAATAACCTGTCCGGTGGCCTTGCATTTGATTATGATATTTCAAAGCAAACCACAATTGGTATTCAATACATTGGAAATCAAAACAACCCGGATTCAAAAGATCTGACTACTATAAAAATCAGAAATGTAAGTAATCAAATAGATTCCCTGTTAATTAATGATGGATTCAATAACCTGAGCAATGCCAGTCAAACCTACAATGCCCACATGGTTACTCAACTGGATACATCCGGTAAAAAAATAGCTGTTGATCTTGACTATTTCACTTATAACTCAAAAATTGACAACAACTTCGTTACCAAAGTATTCTTACCTGACATGCAATTCTTAAATACCAACCAGGCCGCAAGAAATATTTCTGCTCAGGATATTAATAACTACAGCATCAAAGCAGAGATGGAACACCCTTTGAAATTTATGAAGCTCTCTTATGGAACCAAGTTAAGTTTTATCAAGAGTAAAGCAGATATAGCTTATTACAATACAATTACTGGGGATGCTGTTTTAGACCCTAACCGCTCTAATGAATTTGAATACACAGAGAACAATCAGGCCGTATACGTCAATGGGATTAAAAACATCACCACCAATTTAAGTTTACAATTAGGGTTAAGGCTTGAAAATATTCAGACAAACGGGTATTCCAGTACCATGAATCAAAAAACGCAAAATAACTATCTCAAATTGTTCCCTACCGTTTATCTCTCCTATAAAAAAATGAGAACAACAGCTTCCTGTTTAATTACGGAAGAAGGGTCAGCAGGCCAGTTTTCAGAGATTTAAACCCATTTCGTTCTTACTTAAATAGTAAAAGCTATTCCGAGGGAAATCCATTTTTAAAGCCCTCATACAATGATAACTTTGATTTCACCTATGTATATAAAGGAAATCTGAGGACTAATGTATTTTTCAATATTACCAATGATGGCTTTGGTGTTGTATTTAATTCTGATCCTCAAACAAATACGCAGATTATAAGCAGACAGAATTACTTCAAAGAATATTACTATGGAATAGGAGAAAGCTATACACTTCATGTTTCCAGTTGGTGGCAAAGTCAGAACCTGGCCTATCTTCTGGGGTCAAAAAGCATCTTCAACGGTATTGTCAGTGCAACTCCTGAAAATAGTGCTCAATTGTACCTGACAAGTAATAACACTTTCTCATTAAGTCCATCAACAAAACTACAGGCTGATTATTTTTACAGCTCTACTGTTAAACGGGGATTATATGAAACCGGACAATTATCAGGACTAAACATCGGTGTCAGACAAAGTATGCTTAAAAATAGGATACAGTTATCGTTACTGGTTAATGATGTATTTAACACCGCCTATCTGAAAGATTACACTTCCGTTGTCAATGGAATCAAACAAGTTTATGGTCAGAATAACAGCAGCAGATTTTTCAGATTCTCTTTAACCTACAGTTTTGGAAATGACAAAATCAATGTAAAACAACGTAGTTTCGGAAATGATGAGGAAAGGAAAAGAACTGATTAATAAAGGTTTTCTACTTTTTTATAATAAAAAACAAGTATTTTAGTATTGAATTCAATGATTTATTAGCTTTCATAACTCTGATTTTTTAACCACCAATAAATATACGTATGGGAAAATTTGTGATTACAAAAAGGAAGAACGACGAATTTCAATTCAATCTAAAAGCAGACAACGGGCAAGTTATCTTAGCAAGTGAAGGATATTCGGCAAAATCAGGATGCCTAAATAAATGGCATCGCATCAGTTCAGAAAAATGCTCCAGCCGCATCAGTTGATGATCAAACCATTTAATCCAAAAGAGATCTTTTAAGGATTTGACAAAATGCAGAAGATGCTGATCATTTCATGAATGATCAGCATCTTTTATTTATGGAATTTTAAAAGATCAGTGTACTAATACTTAACCCCGCCTTTACTTCTAGACAGTGCTTCCAGATAATAATAATCAGCATAGATAATTGGCACATCTATTTCAGATTTCGCAGGTTTATGCCCTGTGCTATGTGCTAATATAAACCCCTCATTAGCTCCGCTCCTGCTTGTATATTTCGAAGTCAGGTTATTCAATATCTGATCAGCCGTTTTTCTATAGGTTTTCCCTTCTTTACTATAGCCACTTAATTCGTACAATCCAGAAGCGATAATTGCAGCCGCTGATGCATCTTTTGGTGTATTTGGAATCAGAGGATCATTAAAGTCCCAGTAAGGCACTTTATCAGCCGGGGTGTTGGATTACTCAATATAAACTTAGCAATACCCTCTGCCTGTTTCAAATATGTTTTGTCTTTTGTTTCACGGTAACACATGGTATAACCATATAAAGCCCATGCCTGTCCACGTGCCCATGCCGATGAATCAGCCAATCCCTGTGCAGTACCTTTCCACTTTACAGCACCAGTTTCAGGATTATAATCAACTACATGATAAGAACTGTAATCTTTACGGAAATGATTTTTAAGCGTTGTATTAGCATGACTAACCGCAATTTTATAAAACGAAGAGTCACCTGTTAGTTTAGTCGCTTCAAAAAGCAATTCCAGATTCATCATATTATCTATAATCACAGGAAACTGCCATTTATCTGCATTGTGATCCCATGAACGCAATACTCCTGCGACAGGATTAAATCTTTTTGAAAGACTTTTTGCAGCTTGTATAATCACAGACTTATAACTGGTATCCTTAGTTAAACGATAACCATTACCATAACTGCAATACACCATAAGCCTAAGTCATGGGTACCTGTATTGTATTGCTGAGGTGCCAGTTTCCCGGTAAATTGCTTAGCCGGAGCCAGCCATTTAGGATCTTTGGTTAAATCATACAGGTACCAAAGCATTCCGGAAAAAAAAAAACCACTGGTCCAGTCCCGTCCTACTACTAATTTTAACTGATTATTTTCCAATGTACGAGGTGCAATAAATTTTGACTCTCCCGTTGTTGCTGCTTCTGATTTTTCAAGCAGTATAGCTACTTGCTTTTCGGCAGGGATCAATGCCTTAGCCACGTCCACCTTTTGTGCGTTTACTGCCGAGGTTAAACACAATAACACAGCCAATGTTAAGTTTATTTTCAAATTCATACGCTCTTGGTTATAGTTGATTTATTATTGTTTTCTAAATATTTACTGTTTCAAAGACAATTTACATCCAGATCAGCGGATGGCGAATAGGCAGATTCCTGATTACCTCTGCTACTTGCGGGTCATGATCAAGGTTTTTCCATGTTGTATATACCAATCTTTCTCCTGATAAGCATTTGCACCAAATAAAAGGAATGGCTGCGCTACAGGCCAGTTATCCCAATACATCACATCAGGTTTCAGGCTCCACTTACTCTTATCTGCGATGAAAGGATACAAGTAAGAAATTCCCAGTTTTATAGACTTACCATCTGCTGTTTTAAAATTCCATAAGTTATCCTCAGGAGTAGAAAGGATCTGACAAAGAATAGTCATTGCATCGAGGTTAAATATGGAATACCCATAAGGTTTGGTACGTGACATTTCCAATGGAAAACTTCCATCAGCGCCCATTTGATTAGGTAAAAGCACGGTTTTATATCTTATTTTCATCGAATCCAGCATCGGCTGATCATTGCATAATTTAGCAAAAGAAGCCACCTGAATTGCCCAGCAGGTAGCGTGATTGTTTTTAACCATTTTCTCCTGAATACCAGGTTTACTTGTATTTAACCAGTTTGTATATTCTGCAAACCATGCTTTTACAGCTTTGTTTGTTTGGGAATCAAAAGCACCTGCTTTCTCCATAACAATCATCCCCTGTGCAACCTCCATTAAGTGGATCGTATCAATAATACCATAATTACGTCCTGTAAATTTCCCCTTAACCGCTTGTGCAAAATTAAGGTTTGGGTTCATTAAAGTTTCAGGATTTACAAACCATGCTTTTAAATGAACTACAGCTTGTTTAACATATTTTTCATCTCCTGTTAATTTATAAGCAGATGCTAAAGCACCGATTACTTTACTTAAACGGATCATCGCCTTACGATGTTCTACAAAATTGTCAGGGTTGGTTAATCCATCTCTGTTGATATACGGGCCATCAGGGTTTTGAGGATCCGGCCAAAAATAATCAGCCTCAGAAAAGAAATCATGCTTACCCCCTGCACTTCTGGGCGATGAGGCAGCGGTTATTGTAACCGGTTTTTGAGTCATTGCCCATGCTGCTTCTGCTAAAATTTGTTTGCGCAGTACAATTTCGGAGCCTTTGCTATATTCTCCTTTACAGATGACTTATAAGGTGCCGAAACCCCTGATGTATCAGAAACATAACGGTCGTGGTCAACATGGGGTGCTGCGGTAACTACCACAGGGCTTATATAAATAACAGCAGCCGATAAAACAGAAAATATTACATTCATAACTCAATAATTAAATCAACATATTTAATATATAATCTTAAAGATTAGTAAAAGCCACTGGCAAACCGCCAGACTGCACAGCAACTATACTTTTTCCTTTATTCAATTTCACTCTGATCGTTGCACGCCCATTATAAACCTGCACCTTTCTTGAACCTGACGAAGTCCCTAAGTTGTCGATCAGTTTACCATCACCCGCTAATGAAAAATCAACCCAGTTCATCGCATCCAGACACTGTACATTTTGATCATCGTATAACTTTACTTCTACAGTAGCTATATCGCCCTGCTGATCAATCTTTGTTAAAGTCATTTTTGCAGGTTTGGCCCATTTTTGGCCCATTTTTCGGTCCGATAACTAAATTTAATTTAATTTCATCTTTTACAGTTACTTTACCTTTTTTAGCGATCACAGCAACGACATTTTCGCCTTTAATCAATGGAAGATTCCAGCGTAATCCCGCAGCAGGAAAGTCCTGACTGTCCCTTTTTTTAATGCCAAAACTTTTGCCATTCAGAAATAACTCAGCTTCGGTACAATTAGAATAAACCTTTACCATTTTCTCTTCTCCCTGTTCTCCCCATCTAACAGGCCAGCTATGTCCATAAATATGTACCATTGGTGGAGCTGTCCAATACGACTGGAAAACATAGTAAGCTTCTTTTTTAGTCAGATCCCTTTCTACTACACCTTTCTGGTTCATATAAGGAATTGGATTATCAGGTCTTACAGGTGTAGAAAAATCTTTAAAGAGCCAGTAAGCAGTTCCGCTCAACCAGGGCATAGTTTCCTGTTCTTTCAAATGCCAGTCTACCAGGTTAACCAGGTAAGATTCACTCCAGTCGCCATCTTTAGAAATTCTGGCTGCGCCACCAAATAAAGAAGCATCGCCAGCCCGTTCATCAGCACCAACACCAGTTTTAATTTTACTTAACGCCTTATCAGGATTTTCCGAATGACGCATGGCATGACTGTCCCCTCCCCACTCGACATGAATAAAACGTTTCACCTTTTTAAATTCCTCTTCAGTAACACTTTTGTAATCCGTATAGTTACCACGATACCAGCCTGCCCAGATTGAAGGCGAATACACATCTACAATATCACTGCAAAAGTCACATCGCCGGATGGCAGTTAAACGCGAAATATCCAGTTTGTGAGACAGGTCGTTCAGCTCTTTCATAAATACCCTGATCTTTTGTTTATCAAATTCGGGGAAGTCACCCGGCCAGTCATTTTCATTCCCCATCCCCCAGATAATAACTGAAGCATGGTTATAATGCTGTTCGATCATATTGGTAAGCATTCTGCGGGCTTGTTCTTTGTAAATATCCCCACCTAAACCGCCACGGCACACGGGATCTCTTCCCAAACCATAATACCCAGACTGTCACACAGATTCAGCACAATACGTGACTGCTGATAATGTGCCAGACGGATGAAATTAACCCCCATGTCTTTCATCAGTACCATTTCTTCGCGGATCGTATTTTCTGTCATTGCAGCTCCTACACCAGCATGATCCTCATGACGATGCGTACCTCTTAATAGCAAACGTTTTCCGTTAAGTATAAAAGGCCCTTTTTCTAAAAACTCAAAATTTCTAAAACCAATTTTCTCTGTTCCTTTTGCCACTCCTCCAGAAGACTCGATTTCATATTGCACTGTATATAATAATGGCTGATCTGTAGACCACAATACAGGTTTTTTCACCTGTAAGCTCCACAGCTCAGTATCATTTGATAAGCCACTGACTTTCTTTTCAATTTTCGTGATTACTTTACCTGACGGATCAACTAATTTCAATAATACAGTTGCCTCATTGATCGCTGAAGGATTATAAAACCGGGCTTAATATTCAATTTCCCCGATTTCCCAGTTGCATCGACCTCTGCCTTGGCAAAAAGTTTATCTACTGAAAGTGCTGGTGTATAAACAAGATTCAAATAACGGTAAATCCCACCATAAATATTAAAATCAGAAAGACTTGAAGGTATCATTTCCAAATCTCTTGAGTTATCAGTACGAATAGAAACCGGTACTTTTCCTTTGAATTGTTTTTGATAAACTTCTGTCTTTTTGAAAGCATTTACAGCATCCGTAATGTCGACTGTCCATTCATCATAACCACCTACGTGTGACCCTACTTTTGTTGTATACACATAAACATCAGTTTTCTGTCCCGCCCCTTCAAAATGTAATAGCGTACGACCATTCTGATAAGGATTAATGACATCAATAGATGTACGATACCATGATGGCCCCTGATAATAATTCACATCAGGATCAACCGCGTCCATCGCATTTACGCAATGAGGTAACTTTACAGACTCCCAAAGCGGCACACTTTCAGGATTCCCTTTTCCAACAGGGCGCACAGCTTCCCAAACCCCACCTAAATCCTGCTTTAAAAATTCCCAGTTATTGTTTAACCGTTTAGATTCCTGTGCCTCTACCGGACTAAACCTAAGTAGAGATCCAAGAACAACAAACACACGCAAATATTTTATCATTATTAATAAATTTTTCTAAGCTGTAAAGCATTTAATACTGGTAATCCTTTTATAATCGTAAAATCTAAACTGATCCCCTTTCCACCTTGTACAGTAACCCTTGTCTTTTTCTTTACCGCAGTTGTATATCCATAATCAACAGCAAGATTCAAGTTTTCTAAAAAGACATCACCGTTGATATACACACTAAAGATGCGCTGTTTAGCTTCCTCTTTTTGATGATTATTATCCAAATTATAAGCTAAAGATTCTTTAGTTGCCCCACCAATCAGTTCTGCAAAATGAAGTGTAAGTTCATATTCACCATCTGGTACATCTAATTTGAATTGTTTAATACCAACAATTTCTGGGTCTGATAAACAGGGTCGTTATCAGTTTCCAGAATATTCTTATCACTTCCGTAAGACATCCTGTTATTTGTACCTTTAAAAGCATCGCCACCAAGATATCCCCATCCGCCTTTTCTGTAAGGCTGATCCGGCATCCAGATCTGATGTGCTGTTTCATCCCTATAAAACCGCTTCGCTCCTAATAAGACATTCATTTCCTTAAAAGGAATATTACGGTCAGCAAAATTGAATGGCTGCAAGGTAAAATCAACATCCATTACGTCACTGCTATTTTCGGCTGTTACCTTTAATTTATTTAACCCGTTCGCAAATGGAACCTGCCATATACAAACATGATCTACGGCATCTTTAAACCCTAAACTTTTGCCATTTAAAAACAATTCTGCTGTTTTCAAATTTGTAGTAACCTGCACAGGCTGGGTAGAAAAAAGGGTTGCAGAATCAGCTGTTCCAGTCCTCATTTTCCAGGCTGCTGAAGCTATTTTAAGAAAGGCCTCTTCAGTAAATAGGCCTGGTAAAGAAAATAGAGATCTTTTGGCTCCCGTCCCAAAGTCAGCAAACCTTTATTGTTAATATGAGGCATCGTTTCTTCACGGGTCTCAGAATTAAAATCTGCCAGATTCCAGGCCATAGCACCGCTTACAAAAGGCTTTTTGATAATCTCATTTAAATAAACCTGGTTGAATTTGATAGCATACTCCATACTCTTATCAAACCTGACTGGTGAAAATGAGCGGATCCGCGGGTCAGCATCTGCACCATACTCAGTAACAAGCATTGGTTTATCTGCTAATTCTTTATGATGACGATCCAGGAATTTCCCAAAATCATCGATATTACCAGAATACCAGCCAGAATACAGATTCCAACCCACAATCATTGGAATTCTTGTTAAACCTATTTTATGATAACTATCGAAAGAACCATGATTTGCTATCATTGTATATCTTGATGGATCTTCTTTTCGCGTTAAGCTATCCAGTGTCTGCGCAAGTGCAACGATACGATATGTTTAAAATAAACTGCTTGCCTGGCTTTATCATCAGCAAACTTAGGCCGCAGCAAAATCTCATTCATATATGCCCAGATCACAACACTTGGATGGTTAAAATTCTGTCTGATCATTTCTACCTGCATATTTTTGCAGTTTTCAGTAAAAGCAGCTGATTCTGTAATTGTATTCACAACCGGAATTTCTACAGAGGCCAGAATTCCTAAGCGGTCACAAGCTTCAAGAACCTGGGGGTCTTGCGGATAATGTGAGACTCTCAAAAAATTACCTCCCATTTTTTTTAGCAATTCTACATCTCTGATCTGTAAAGCATCAGGAACAGCGTTTCCCATATCTTTATAGTCCTGATGACGGCTAGCCCCTATTAATTTTAAGTGTTCCCCGTTTAGTGAAAAACCTTTTTCTGCATCAAATTTAAACCAGCGAAAACCTAATGGATTTGAAACCTGATCTAATACAGTTTTAGTTTTAACATCAATAATCTGAGTAATAACCCTATATAGATAAGGATTTTCCGGAGACCAGAGCTGTGGATTCTTAACATTTTTAATATCCTGTACAATGGTGCTGTTTTGATGGGCAGGTAATGTTAATGTGCTTAGATTTGTAGCAACAACCAAACCTTCAGCATCTGTTAGATCTGTATGCACCTGAACTTTAACACCTTCTGCTAAAGCGTTTGCAATTATGCTTTTGATCTTTATACTTGCAATTTCTTTTGAGACAACTGGTGTAGTCAGATAAACACCAGACGTAATGCCATGATCATTTTTAGAGAAATGGACCGGTTCTGTGATCATTAGATCAATATTCCGATAAATACCTCCAAAAAAGGTAAAATCAGCAGTTAATGGCGCAATATCCTCATTAAACCCATTCGTTACTTTTACTTGTATTTCATCGTCCTGATAATTCAGCAAATGAGTCACAGGCACAACAAATTTCGTATATCCTCCAATATGGCTTCCTGCAAGCTTTCCATTGTATAAACTTCAGCTTCTTGATTCACACCATTAAAAACCAGGAAAATTTCTTTTTTTTTTAGGTTAGCATCAAGTTTCAGTTTTCTTTTATACCAGCCAGTACCGCGGTAATATCCAGGTTCATCGTCCATGACATCTTCCGCATTCCATGTATGAGGAATACTCAGATTTTGCCAGTTTAAATTCGAAGCTGGAGCCTGACCGGTACTCTGGTCTTTACTAAACTTCCACTGCTCATTTAAACTGATCAGTTTGGCTGGTTTACTTTGGGCATAGCTAGTAGAGGCACTCAATAAAATGCAGGGTATCAGCAATGAGATGAGGTGTCGGCAAGTATATTTCAAAATTCAGGGTTTAATTAAAATTTATTTTAATCCCGGATTACTCTCTTCCTAATCCGGGATGTATAGTTATTTTATTTCCAAAAAGCGTATATAAGCCTGTGAAAAGGTTCCTACGGTATATTTTTCATTGGTATTTTTCACCAGGTCAAGCTCTATTTCCTGGTTCCGGCTACAGCACTATTCAAGACCTTAATATAGATCGTATCTACCAAAGCTTTAGCTTGAGGAAAATTAAGTGAATATATTGCATTAGCTGTTGTAATCGTATTTCCATTTTTATCGACAACGGCAAAGTCCTGTCCGGCAACTGCTGGATTTGTGATTCCTGTGGTCACGAAGGTAAAAGTCGCAGTGGCATCATAATCACGTACAAAAGCCGAATGAAATTCAACCGGGAACTTCACCAATTTCGTTTGAGTCCGCAGTACGGATTCAGTCCCCGTATTATTCCATGGCAGGAATCCAGCGTAATAATAATTTTCATATTCAGGCAGACCTTTCTTTGAATTATCATTATCCTTCTTACAAGCAGTTAAAATAATGGAAGAAAGTGCGAAGACGGTTAGATATATAATTGTTCTGTTCATATTTTTAGTATTAAGGCCCAGGCTGGAATTAACTCCAGCCCGGATTTAAGATTAATTCCAACCTGGGTTTGTACTACTACATTATTTCCGCTCAGTGATATTTCCTGCAATGGAACCGGATATAAATAATCCCTCGCAGGATCAAAAGTCCTTTTACTGGCATCTTCTACAACCAGGATTTTATCCGCATTTAGGTTTAAAGAAGCCGCAGTAGTCCCTACCCATTCAGTAACGTTGTATTTCGCACCTAATAGCGTTTTTGGCAATACTGTTTCAGCAGTTCTCCAACGCATTAAGTCTGTGTAGCGGAACCCTTCCAATGCCAGTTCTACAGTTCTTTCTCTTCTGATTTCTTCACGCATATTCAGGTTATTAGCGATAACAAATGAATTGGTTAATTTAACTGTCAAACCAGCTCTTGTTCTTAAAGCATTAACGGTCAGATTCAAATCCTCATCGGTAATTGCACCATCAATTTCATATTTTGCTTCTGCATAAATTAATAAGACTTCGGCATAGCGGATCAATGGCTTATGAACATTTGCATTACCGTTAATTGCCCAATCTGCTGCATTAAATCCCTTTTTTACCAGCAAAAGCAGATCTTGTACCTAAAGACGTACCCGGAACCCATGCTCTTTGATAAGATTGTTCACCACTTCTAAATACTAAAGTGGTAATCCTTGGATCCCTGTTATCTAAAACAGTATTGTAGCTTACTTCATCTTTCTCATTCACAAAAAATGCGGATTTAGTAGTAGAGGGTGTGTTATCCGTATTATATGCAGGCAAACCATCTTTATATAGAAACATCCGGATTAAATTACGGGTAGGCGCAATCCTTCCGTTTTCAAGATCACGCGAGGTATTATGTGTTAAACCTAATGCTGCTGTTAATCCATAAAGTTTTACAAAAACATTTTCTGTATTCCCCGCTCCCTCACCATCATGGGTAAACATGCCCTGGTAATTAGCGAATAAAGTATGTCCCTGCCCCATTACCAAAGTTGCTGCCTGTACTGCAAGCTGAAGATTTTGCTGATAATTTGGCGTATTAAAAAACTTACCTCTCGTTCCTTCATCTAAAGCAACTCTAGCCTTTAAAGCCCATGCTGCGCTTTTAGTAACCCTGCCATATTGTGCCGCAGGAAGTGCTACTCTTGTTGGTAACCAGAGCGCCGCATAATCAAGGTCATCATAAATTGACTGAACAACTTTTGCTCTTTCGGTACGTGGCATACTGAGCTCTGGTGATTCAATTGTTAACGTTTTCAGCAGCAAAGGCACATCTCCATATCTTTGTACTAAAGTCGCATAAGCATAAGCCCTAAAAAAGCGTGCTTCTGCAAAGTATCTGTTTTTAACAGCGTCTGTAACCTGTGCTTTACCAGCTTTCTCCAGAATATTATTAGCAGTATAAATCTGCTGATATGGAACTTTCCAATCATCACTAGTACCGGAAACACCACGATTACCATTGCTTATTGTATTTAAGCCACCCTGGTTCACATTATCATCTCCCCGGTTGTCAATAGAATAGCCAATCAACTGCTGATACATTCTATTTGCCGCATTTTAAATCATTTTCAGTATTCCAGAATTGATCATCTGTAAAAGATGTCTCTGGTAATCTGTCCAGTTTTTTACACCCGGCATTAAGTAGTACCAGTGCCAGAACAGAGATTAATAGTATATTAATTTTTTTCATTGTCATCTTACATTTTGTGATTACTGATTGGTTCCATTAATAATCGGTTCTTTGGTTACAAAGTGATATTCAGTCCAAATGACACAGAACGATAGAAAGGATAGGTCTGTGCATTTACCCCATTTTTATCACTTCCCAATTCCGGATCAAATACACTCAGTACCTTAGTACTTTCAAACAAATCCTGACCTGAGAAATACACTTTAAGATTTTGAATATATTTTCTGTTAACCTTAAAAGTATAGCCCAGCTGAATATTCTTCAAACGGATATAATTCCCGTTCTGAGCCCATTTATCTGAAGGCTTGAAATTATGTGCACTAGTCTGATACATGCGGGGGAAAAAAGCATCAGGATTGTCTGGTGTCCAGTGATCCTGGTGAATTGTCCATGGCATGTTAGCTGTACCAAGAATCGGTGAAAGTGTACCCTCGTCAATTAAAAACGTACGTTTAAGGACTCCTTGGAAGAATACTGAGAAGTCAAAACCTTTCCATGTAGCACCTAAATCTACCCCAAAAGTATATCTGGGATTAGTATTACCCAGGTAGACTAAATCCCCTGGTTTATCTGGTGTACCGCCACCTGCATCAATAACGCCGTTCCCGTCTAAATCTTTATATTTCACATCTCCAGGCCCAGGGCTGGCAAAAAAAGGATATTTTACCTTTGCTTTATAAGCATCAGCCTCTGCCTGAGTTTGGAAATAGCCATCTGTTTTATAACCCCAGACACTATTTAACGAATACCCTTGCAATAGTGGAACATTACCTCCCGAACCAATAGAATTTTTACCATCATATTTCGTCAGTTTATTTTGGTTATCAGCAATGCTAAATCCAATATGATAATCACCATTTTTAAAGATATCTCTCCATTTAATTTCTAATTCAGATCCCCAGCTTTTCAGTTCACCTACGTTACTGCTTGGAATACCTACACCTATAATACTCGGCAGGTTCAAAGTAGCTAACATGTTTTTATTGTATTTTTGATAGTATTCTGCTGTAATAGTAAGCCTGTTTTTAAACAAACTAGCATCAATACCGATATTACTGGATTCTACAGTTTCCCATGTTTTACTTCTGGCCGCCAGATTTTTTTGATACAAATACTGAGCCTTAGCGCCATTAAAGACAAGATTTGGCTGATTTTTTGTATCATCAGTAACAGTTAAACCACTAGTAATTAAACTGATATAATCATACAAACCTAATACTGAGCCATTACCTTGCTGTCCCCATGAACCACGTATTTTTAAATTATCTACAAAATGTACGTTGTTTTTGAAAAAAGGTTCTTCACTAATACGCCATCCAGCAGAAAAAGCTGGAAAGATGTGGAAACGGTTATCAGGCGCTAAGCGTGAACTTCCATCACGTCTTACGACAGCTTCAAACAAATATTTTCCGTCATAATTATAGTTAAATCTTCCAAACAGTGAACCAATTGCCCATGTTTCTATATTGTCACTATTGGTCTTACTGGCAGGATCTCCGAAATTCAGACTAAAGAAATCATTGGTTACCATACTCGTTGCACTTGCCGCATTTTCATCCTTACGGTATTGTTCAAAAGAGGCACCGCCTAATAATTTAAAATTATGTTTATCAGCCAGTTGAAGATCATAAGTAAACTGTCCCGTAAGGTTATCCTGATAACCTTTATTCTTTAAAAGATCAAGCTGATTAGGTGTATTGAGCGAATTTCTAATCGTAGACGTACTTCTTCCATACCAGTTTAACGTTCTTTTCTCCGACCTGGAATTATAGAAATCCTGATTTCTGGAAGCCGATACATCAAAGGCCAATCCTTTAACCAGGTTTTTGATATTCAGACTGATTTTACCTAAATAACTTTCAAGTTGACGTCTTAGTTCCCGCATTGTTTTCTATATCGATCGGATTCAATTGCAGATCGCCATTATATTTCTGGCCAGTTACATCTTCTGCAGGCGTAAAAACTGACTGTCTGGTACGAACCCTGTATAACAGATCTATGATATTACCTGAATCATAGGAATTTTCATGGATTGTTGAATTTACATAACCCGCAATCAAACCAATGCTCAGATATTTATTAACTTGTGAATTTACAGACAAGCGTAAGTTCTTTCTGGAATTGTCATCAGGCCCATAACGTAACACACCATCACGTTTATAGAGAGATCCAGATAATAAATAATTTAGTTCCTGTTTTCCGCCACCTACAGATAGCGCATAATTTTGAGAGGCATTTACCTTACTCATCCCCTCTTTAATCCAATCGGTATTATCGTAATAATCCCAGCGATCTGCTGTTAAGCTTGGTCTGTAAGTAAAGTTTGGATTTTTAAGCCATTCGACCTGCTCATCGGTAAACTCCTTTAGCTCCTGTAGCATTAAACCTCGCTTCATCAACAAGCGCTTGTTCATCCCAAGAGTTTAATCGTTTTGGTTGTCTGGCAGTAATGTTTAGACTATAATTATTACTAAAATTGATTCTTGTTTTACCACTTGTTGATTTTTTAGTAGTTACCAAAACTACTCCGCCGGCTGCTCTTGCCCCATAAATAGAAGCTGCTGCTGCATCCTTTAAGACTGAGAGGTTCTCGATATCATCAGGATTTACAAGTGCAAGATCCATTTCCACTCCATCTACCAATACCAAAGCTTTGGTCTCATTGGCTGATGAGAAACCGCGGATACGCATATTGTAGCTTTCGGCTCCCGGTTTCCCGCTATTTCTGGATATTGTTACACCAGGCGAAATTCCCTGAAGTGCAGCAATTGCATTGGGTACAGGTCGGTTTGTCAGGACATCTCCGCTGATCTGAGCCACAGAACCAGTCAAATTAACCTTCTTCTGTGTACCGTACCCTACTACAACGACCTCATTCAGTCCTTGTGCATCTTCGTCCAGTGTAACGTTTACATTTGATTTTCCATCAAATGAAAGCTCTTTAGGGAGGAACCCTACATAACTGAAAATAATTACACCATCGTTATTAGTTGAAGAAATACTGTATTGGCCATTACCGTTAGTAAATGTCCCCGTTTTAGTATTTTTAATTTTCACACTCACACCGGGTAAGGGTAACCCTTTAGTGTCTCTCACTGTACCTGTTACTTTTTGTTGTGCAATAGCAGTAACGGAAAGGCAACAGCACAACGAGATATATAGAAAATAGCTGTAAAGTTTATCCATAATTTTTAAATATTTGGTTGGTTAGCTTGTTTAACCCAATTGTGGAATTGGAAAGACCATTGATTTATAGCTAATCTTATAC
The DNA here is from genome assembly GCF_053890575.1 of Pedobacter sp. NJ-S-72. Taxonomy (NCBI): domain Bacteria; kingdom Pseudomonadati; phylum Bacteroidota; class Sphingobacteriia; order Sphingobacteriales; family Sphingobacteriaceae; genus Pedobacter; species Pedobacter sp. NJ-S-72. The sequence continues at coordinate 1,630,845 of NZ_CM132681.1, forward strand.
AGGAAAGGCTTGATTAATTTGCAGATTAAAAGAGGAGACATAGAGATGCCGGCATCTCATAATGAAGTTTAGGGAATTCATCATAATATATTTTTTTAGTTTAATTAGGAAATGAAATTAAACAACGGCACTCTAAATGGTTTAGGCTAAATCTTCAAAAACGGGCTAAAGGCCGCTTTTCTATCATTTCAAGCGTTTGAAATAATTTGATATATATAGGGGATAGCACTAAAGCCCATCATTTTAAATTTCCCTATCAAAAGCGGCAATATTCATTTATTTCATCAACCATGTAACTTAATACAGGATGCAATGTCTTATTAATACAAATAAACTTATGACGCTCGAAATTAAAAATCTAACCAAGAAATATAACAAACATAAAACAGGGCTTTCTGATTATTCCATTACACTTGAAAAGGGAATTCTAGGTTTACTAGGACCAAATGGTGCTGGGAAGTCAACATTAATGAAAATTATCGCTACGATCAGCAAACCGACACAAGGCACTTTGTTTTTTGATGGTGTTGATATAGTGCAGAATCCTGGTCATATCCGCAAAGTTCTTGGCTACCTGCCTCAGGATTTTGGTGTTTTTACCCTAATCTGAATGCCTATGAGTTCCTGAAATATATTGCTGCTATGAAAGGTGTTGGCGGTAGAGGACTGAACCAGCGTATAGATATGCTACTTGAAGGCGTAAACCTCATTGCAGATGCAAAAAGGCCTATTGGTACTTATTCTGGTGGTATGAAACAACGTATTGGTATTGCCCAGGCCATGCTTAACGACCCTAAAGTATTAATATTTGACGAACCAACCGTTGGCCTTGACCCTGAAGAACGCGTAAGATTTCGTCAATTGATCACAGACCTTGCCGATGATTGTATCATTATACTTTCATCACATATTGTATCAGATATTGAGACTATCGCAGATGAGGTTGCAGTAATGCAAAATGGCAGGCTCATCACAAAAGGTAGCCAGCAGGATATTATAAAGTACGCAGAAGACAAGGTCTTTGAGGTGCTTTTAAGCACTGCTGATGTTCCTGCCTTCAAAACTAAATACAGTGTAATTGATACTGGCAGACAGAATGATCAGGTTCGTGTACGCTATATTAGCCGTGGTAACGATGTTGTCCCGGGTTCAACCCCTGCTAAAGCAAGTTTAGAGGATGCTTATTTATTCTTAACTCAAAGCAAAGTCTAGCCTGTGAAATACTTCTACAATATCATCAAAGCTGATTACCTGCAACGCACGCGCAGTTATTCTTTTCTCATCACGCTGGTAATTACAGTATATGTAGCTTATTTATTTGTGCCGCTTCATACGGCAAGTTATACAACACTAAACGTCAAAGGTTTCAAAGGGGCTTATAATTCAGCATGGGCCGGATACATTTCAGGGATAATGACTACGTTTATGCTTTCCTTGTATGGTTTTATGCTGGTAAACAGTGGTATAAAAAAAGATATCGATACCGAAGTCGGTTTAATCATTGCCTCTACTCCTATTTCCAATTTCAGCTACCTTTTAAGCAAACAGTTAAGTAATCTCTTAGTCCTGCTAACTATTGTAGGCTGCACACTTTCATAGTCAGTATAATTATGTTTTTTATACGTGGTGCAGCTTATCCTTTTGTTTTCTCAGACTTCATTTTTCCATATCTTATTTTTGCTGTTCCGGCAATGTTCTTAGTAGCCGCCCTTGCTGTAGTTGCAGAAGTCTTTTTAGGTAAAAAAAGTATTTTACAATTCATTCTTTACTTTTTCCTTTTTGGTTCAGTGATGTCTGCGATTAATTTTCGGCATGCAGATGGTCTGATTACTTTAATCGACCCATTTGGTTTAAAGACGCTAACGCTGAGTGTCACGAAAGAGATTAATTCACAATTCCATACCAATATCCAGGACGTATCATTTGGATTTATATTTAGTGGTCAGAAACCCTTTAAAATCTTTGTTTATGAAGGGATCAACTGGCAGGTTCCTTTCCTGATCAGTCGTTTTCTCTGGATAGGTATTAGTTTAATGATGGTCTATTTTTCATCGTTCTTTTTCCATCGGTTTGATTTTAAACAGACCGCAACTAAGAAAAGTCTTAAACCGGTCAAAGGAGAATTAGTTCAGGATCAGCAGCAGCCTAATGGGTTCAGCATTTCCCCATCAGGAATAAACAGAGCATCAATGCCACCTTTAGTTTCAGACTATAGCATTTTTCCCTTTGTAAAAACTGAACTACTCATATTGATCAGGAAAGGTAATAAATGGTTATGGCTCGTGAACAGCGGCTTATGGATAGCCATGTTATTTGTCCCTTTAACTATAGCTCATGCCTATCTGCTGCCTATTTTATTATTCCTGCAAGTAACCCGATGGTCGGATCTTACGACAAAAGAGAAAACAAACAGGGTTCATTATTTTACTTATGCATCTTACAAACCATTGTTTAGAATACTACCGGCACAAATCATATCTGGTATTATATTAGCGATTGCGATGGCATTACCTGTAATTCTACGTTATGCTATGATTTCAGATTTATATTCAATTATCAATATCATCAACGGATCAGTTCTTATTATTTTATTAGCTGTCTGTCTCGGAATTATAACGGGTGGTAAGAAACTGTATGAGATTATATTCTTTATGCTTACCTATTCGGCATTAAACAAGCTGGCTATAACTGATTACCTGGGTAATACTGTCCATGATAACCGGATAGGTTATATGATTGTATTACTGGGATTAAATTTAAGTTCACTATTGATCAGTTTTATCGTTAGAAACTACCAGTCAAGGCATTTATAATTGCTCTGAATGGTAGTTTCCTCCAATTATTATAACTGTACGGTTCCGGTCATTTGCTGTTCATCAATGAACAGTTGAATTAATTTACATTACCAATAAATTGATTTAAAGCCATTTATTGATTAATTTACAATTGGCATACCATTAGCTAACCAGATAACATATTACGAATAGCTAATTAGAGAAACATGTTCAAGTTAAATTTGAAGATTGCATGGCGAAACCTTTGGAAGAACAAAGGTTACACGCTGATCAATATACTGGGTCTTTCTATTGCAATGGCAAGTTGCATTCTCATTTTTATTTTTATCCGTTATCAGCTGAGTTTCGATGAAGGTTATAAAAATCAAGATAGGATTTACAGGTTCACAACCCATTGGAAATACAGTAGTTTCGAGGATGACAGTCAAGGTGTGCCGGTCCCTTTAGCCGCAGCAGTAAGAAATGAACTGGCAGGTTTAGAAACAGCTGCAACTGTTGTTAGAGGCAATGGTATTCTCCAAATTAAAAACAAAAATGGAACGGATAGGATAAAAATCCAGGAAAGGGTTTATTATGCTGAAACTGGTTTCTTTGACATATTCAATATGGGCTGGCTTGCCGGAACACCCCAAACGGCTTTAGCTGAACCCAACACAGTAGCGCTATCCGAAACAATGGCAAAGAAGTTTTTTGGTACTGTCCAAAATGCCATGGGGAAAAGCATTGTTTTTGATAACAATGTAAACCTGAAGGTTACTGCCATATTTAATGATATGCCAGCTAACACAGCAGCATGCCTTTCAAATCATGATTAGCTATCAAAATTTTTATGGGAAGAATAGCAAGAGCTGGGATTCTGTAGGTTCACAAATTGAATGTTATGCCTTATTGAAAAATGGTGTAACAGCGGCCGATTTACAAGAGCCGCTAAGATTATTTAATAAGAAGTATTATCAGGATAAAAAAATTGAAGGGAACCAGACTAATGCACTTCAAGCGCTAAGAGATATTCATTTTAGTGAACGATATGGCAATTTTGCTGATCTGTCCATTACGAGAAAAGAAATTTATGGATTGGCTATTATTGGTCTGTTTTTAATGATTACTGCTTGTATTAACTTTATCAACCTAACCACTGCACAATCAATTAACCGTTCTAAAGAAGTTGGTGTACGTAAGGTAATGGGCAGTAAACGCAAACAATTAATTGTTCAATTCTTAACAGAAACTTTTACGATCACCCTGATTGCTTTAATCTTTGCCTGTATCTTAACAGAATTAGCACTTCCACAAATGCAGAACCTTTTAAGGCTCAGATCTCATTTAGCTTCTTTCAGCATCCAATTATTTTTGTATTCCTGATCGGACTTGTTGTTATGGTCAGTTTACTTGCCGGTTTCTATCCTGCATTGATCATTTCTGGTTTTAGCCCTGCTTTAGCTATCAAGAATAAAATAGCTGTAAACTCAGGAAATATGAGCTTACGCAAAATTCTAATCGTGATACAGTTTTCGATAACGATTATACTGATCATTGGAACTGTTGTGATTTTGCAGCAAATGGATTATGTCCATAAAAAATCATTGGGATTTAATACCAATGCCATTGCAATGATGAATGTCCCCGCAGATAGTTTGAGTCAAACCAAATACAATACTTTTAAAGAACGGGCACAACAAATAAATGGAGTACAGCTTATAAGTTATTGTCAGCGGCCTCCCCTCTCAGGTGATGTAAGTTCTACTAATTTCACTTATAATGGTCATAAAAATGATGATTTCGAACTGAGAACGTCTATGGCAGATGCCGATTATTTTAAAGTTTTTGATTTAAAACTGATTGCCGGAAAGATATTCTTAAAGAGTGACACGAATAATGGTTATGTCGTTAATGAGACCTTTCTTAAAAAAATGAGTATCATCAATCCGCAGGATGCAATAGGTAAAATATTACTTCAAAACGGTCAAAAAGTCCCTATAGTGGGTGTAGTTAGAGATTTTAATGATAAATCGCTCAAAGAGCATATTTCCCCACTGGCAATTTTTTCTCAGAAGAATGCCTATTATAAAATAGCGGTAAAGATGGATAAGGATCAGCTTATGCCAGCGATGAACAAAATGGAAGCTTTGTGGAACAGCACTTTCCCTAATGGGATTTACAGCATCGAATTTGTAAATGATGATATTAACCGGTATTATGAAAGTGAACGCGTCATGGGTATATTATTCCGTGTCTTTGCAGGGATTATCATTTTCATTTCATTCATTGGTTTATTCGGATTAATCTCTTTCGTAGCCACACAGCGTACCAAAGAAGTAGCGATAAGAAAAGTATTAGGTGCATCAACACTGGAATTAGTAAAAATGCTTAATGGCTCGTTTCTATTGATGGTTTTCATAGCCAACCTGGTGGCCTGGCCTCTGGCTTATTTATTTGTCTCCAAATGGTTATCGGGGTTTGCCTACTGCATAGATTTGAGTATATGGCCGTTCGTGCTGGCCTTTGTACTCTCTATGCTGATTACTTTGATCACTGTTAGTATCCGGTCTTATAAAGCTGCTGTTGCCAATACAATTGATGCGCTTAAATATGAGTAATGTTATTTTTTAAATAATAACTTGAATTATAATACCAATTGGTATATTAGTGTTATAATTTAAGAATATGAAAAATGACACTACCCAAATCAGAGAAAGCCTGATCAATCAGCTCGGACAAACAGTAACAGAATCACCGTCAGCATTTATGTTATGGCTCGCACCGGTTGTTAGAGAAATTGATCAGGGCAGTATGACTTTTGAATACTGTATCAGGAAAGAAATGACCAATCCTATCGGGACATTACATGGTGGTGTAACTGCAGCTATAATGGATGACATGATTGGTGCTACTATTATTAGCCTGGGCAGAGAGCATTTTTATACGACGGTCAATAATGCCATAGATTATTTCTCAACAGCGAAAATTGGTGATATTATTACTGGTAAAACAAAAGTAATTAAGGCTGGTCAGCAAATTATAAATGTCCAGTTTGAGTTGTGGAACCTGGAGAAAGAGCGTCTACTGGCAAGAGGTTACTCCAATGCATTAAAAACAGACCATAAAATAAATGGGGCATAGAGCATTAAACTATGCTAATCTGTTTGTAAATTGACTATTCAATTTTTTTCTTTATGCAAAGAGTTCTCTCCTGCTTTAGCTTATTGCTTTTATTTCCTCTGCTTTTACAGGCACAAACCAATTCTCTTAACAACTCTGAAATAAGAAGGGTTGATCATGTGCTTGACTCCTGCATTCAGAAGAATTTCAATGGAGCCGTATTAATAGCAAAAAATGGAAAAATTGAGTATCTGAAATATACTGGAATTGCTAACAGGCATTATGACATTAAATTTTCAGAAAAATCGAGGTTCAAGATATTTTCGATCACTAAAACTTTTACCGCTGTTTTAATTATGCAATTGTATGAACAGGGAAAGATTAACCTGGATTCTACAATATCTGCATACTACCCTGCATATAAGGGTGAAGCAGCTAAAAAAGCCACGATCAGAAACCTTTTGACGTATAGCAGCGGAAGAGATACAAAAGACATGAGAGATGTTTTCGAAGCGTATAGCAATGATATATGGTCTGTTGATGAGTTTATTCAAAAATTCTGTTCCGAAAAGCTGATTGATACCCCAGGAACTAAATTTAATTACAGCAATGGAGATTATATCATTTTAGGCAAGATCATTGAAAACATATACAAGAAACCATATGAAGAAGTATTAAGAGAAAAAATTCTGAGACCTCTTCTATGCACACACAGATTATCTGCATCATCAGGATATCATAAGCGGTATTGATGAGGGATATGATAACGTAGCATCGAGTACAACAAAATTAATAATGCCTACCAATCACTATATTGACAATCATTTTTCTGCCGGGGCGATGTATTCAACACCAGAAGATCTACTGATTTTTGATCAGGCAATTTTCAACCATACGATTCTCAAAAAAAAGAAACTGTTGATCTGATGCTCACTTCTTATGAGAATCTTGGAAATGTAGCAATTGGTTTTTGGGTATACCCAAAAACATTCGGAAAAATAAATACCATATTCGCCGAAAGACAAGGCGCAGGCTATGGTCACAATGCCAATTGGATACATCTTATTGATAAAGGATTAACTTTCATTTTATTATCAAATACCAATACGGTTGATTTAAATAAAATGCGGCTAAACGTTATTTCTGCTTATCTGAGGCAATAGCCATAGCTTATCAATAGCTCATCCGTAAAAAACAGCAATGCTGACTGATGATTAGCTGTACCTACCTGAATAGTCTGCATCTTTTGATAAGCATCATAAACGTATAAAAGCAATTCAGAGGTAACCTTAATCTGATCAGATAATAAGTTTTCCAGAGCAACTGTCTCACCACTTTTAATGATATTAATATAACTAGTCAAATCTGACGTCTGATCAAGAGATTTCAGCTCAGGATTTTCATTCTTCATCAGACTAAGTTTTGTTTTCGATCTGCTCAATAATTTTCTTGAATTCTCAATAGTACAGGACAGCACTTCAGCTATTTCCTGATGTGAATAATCGAAACCCTGGTTTAAGATAAATACAGATCTCCCTTTTGGGTTCAGCTATTCCAGCAAAACCATCAAAAAAACAAAAAACAGGTAAAAAAACTACTCCACAGACTTCAAATATATTAAATGATGAAAATTATTATAACTAAGATTCAACGCTTTAGCCTATAAAAACGGAATAACCTGCTTTATTAGTATTTAAAACGCATTATATTTCATTTTAAAATGATACTTTTGCATCACTGGAAACGGAAACGCTTACAGTATTGTTCTGAAAAGAATGATGATTCCGTAGCTCAGCTGGTAGAGCATTACACTTTTAATGTAGTGGTCCTGGGTTCGAATCCCAGCGGGATCACGAGATGCCTCAATGCAAATTGAGGCATTTTGCATTAAAAAATAGTACTAAATCCCCCTGTATAAATATCACTTCTGTGATATTACCACCATTATAATTATATTTGAATAATTCCTTTAATGAATTATCGGAATTGTTTCTTATACTGTAATGACTTCTATCTAAATATTTTATCCTCATGAAAACATCCTCTATTGTAGACAAACTTTTAAAAAACATGGGTAATATGCATGAGCTAGGCCGTCAGCGAGCATTTGAATTAGGCAATCCATTTTATGCACAGTTTGCAGAAGACAAGGGATATTGGCGTAAAGAGTTGCCAACAGGCGAGAAATATCTTGTTTCTCTGGAAGTGATAACTGATGAAAATGATATGCCTATTGAGGTGAGAGATACGATTATCAAAAGATTGGATTAACATTATGCCTGAATTGTTTTTTTGTAGCTGGCTGTAATGCTGCCGGTAAATCGACATTTATTCGTACAAGGTTAAATGAACTTGAAGGTTTTGAAGTATTGATGACCGATGTGTATAAGGGCCGAACTAAAGATCTAGCCAAACAAAGCATTGATAATGGTAAAGATGTATTGATAGAAACTGTTTTTAATGACGCCTCATTTAAAGATTTAGCTGATTATGCTCGTAATGCTGGTTACAAGACGTCTCTGGTGACTCTTTTTTTAGATAGCATTCAGCAGTCGATTACAAGGGTAGCTCTCCGTGGTATACAACAAAGTGGCTTAACTATATCTGGAAATAACATCAGAATTAATTTCAACGAGAGCTTTAAAAATATAGCGAATTTCTTCTTCTATTTTGACAGATCTGATTTTATTTACACCGGTGAAGGAGAAAGTAAATCAATTGATCATGAGCTTTCAAAATGGAGAATTACTCAAATACCATAGTAATGAATTAATTTACCCTCAAAATTTTGCTAAATATGGATTTAGCAATGGAAGATTAGATCAGCATATTTATGATGTTATTGTTGAAAATAAGAATTTTCATAAACCGAGTTCAAATCAATCAGGAAGAAAATTTAAGATATAAATTTAGATCGCTTTATTTGAAATTATGATGGGTTTTCATAATTTTATTCTATTGCAATTGCAGCTAAAACGTATCGAAAAAAATGGTGAGCGATTGGGTGAGTGAAAATCGAAAACCACATTAAATACTATTTAAACGCTGATTTTAGCACTAGGTGCAAATCCCAGCGGGATCACTGAGAAAAGCTCCACTGAAAAGTGAGGCTTTTTTCTTAAATACTGTCAAAATCAGTACTTGATCCATTTCTATGACGAGTTTAAATTAGCAAAGTCAATAAAAACCTCTCCATTCTCTTATTACTAGAAAAAATAAAACGCACAATTTATTCTACACCCTTGACATTGTCTTAAATTCGGTAGGCCTCATGTTTGTCAATTGGTGAAAATTATTACTGAATGCAGATATATTAGAATATCCAATCTCATAGGCGATTTCGGTCATATTCAGATCGCTGTCTTTAATCAATTCCATAGCCCGAATAATCCTCAACATTTTTATATACTGAATAAAGGTGATGTGAAGTTTTGTCTGAAATAATCTTGTCAGACTTCTTACACTTATACCCCATTGTTTGGCCGTATCTTCTAAGGTAAGGTTTTCATTCAGTACACTTCGAAGCTGACCAACAATGGCTTGGAGCCTCTGATCGTTAGTAGTAGGAAGTTGAATCGAAAACTTTTTAAGGTTTTCTTTAGGCAGCACGTTTTTCAGTGTTGTTAAAAACTCGAATTCCCACGATCCTTTGAAATAATCACCGTGCCATTTTTCGCTAAAAGATAGCATTTCAGATAAGAGCTTACTCCCGGATAAATGCCCAATTCATTATAAAATTCGCCGGAACTTTCTCCCGGAAAATAAATATTTATGATATACAGATCCTGTGTATTGAACATCAAATTATGTGGATAATTTTTAGGTATCCAGATATAATGACTGGACGGAATATAGAAATCCTTTTCGCCTGTTTGCAGGTAAGCAATCCCTCCAAAAACCAATAGTAACTGGGCTTTATCGTGTCGATGTGAAGGCAAACGTTGTTCGGTTTGCTGTCGCACCACCAAGATAGAGTCAGGATTCTGGTCAACACTATCTACAAGTTGCTTAAGAACATCCATATGGCCGAATATAACAAATATTAGGCTTATTATATAAAAAGATACTTTACCAGTATGAATAATTTTGCTATGTAAATAATAATAGAGTCATTATGAAACAGAAAATCACAAACCATAATAAAAGCGTTGAGCTTGTAACACAAGAGAAACCTTGTGATCATGTAGAATCCCATTCAGCAGAAGAAATTGAAGCATTTTAATCTCTTCTGGGTTGCTTATTTTTATCCTTTCATGCCCATGATCGATTTAACCATCGTCTTCAATGAATTAAGAAAGATGGTAAAAAATTGGTTCTTAAATAAAAGAGAACATACAAATCATTTCTAAACTCTTCAAATTTATATTGATCCTCAAGCAATTGAAAAAGGTCAGAATTCTTTTAGATATTGGCCAATTTCTCCAATTCTTCCACGAAGTGGTTCGACAAACGTATCATCGGGATTACGAAGGCCTCAATACAAATTGAGGCTTTTTGTATTAAAACATATTAATTAACCAACTCGATAATTAGCGAGTAACTTTATTTGCATCAGAATCGCAGACCAATGGCAATCCTGCCAATCAGTAAACATATGAAAGAGCAATCCTACCGCAATTATTCTGGTTTTAGGGAACAGTAGTAATATAAAATAAACTGCAATTGCGTAATAAGAATGTAACGGATGATAACCAATACTACACCTGGTCGATCGAAAATTGGTGTTGCCAATAAATGATCAGCGTCTACTATCATAGTACAGACCATGATGAGCCATGCCCGCTTCCATTCTTTTCTAAAAAATAAAAAAGCGATAGCCCCGGGGACTAAAAAATGGAAACTGTAGTGAACAATTGGTTGCAATACATTCATAAAATCACTGTACATATTGCTCAATAAAGGATTTTCTAGTCATAATATGCAGATACGGATAATCTTCAGATAGTTGTCTGCGCTGCTTCAACTGATAAATAAAATGCCCTCCCAAATCAACAATGATTGGATTTTTTGCCTGATACCACACCCGGTGCGGGTGTTTCCAGCAAAATGAGTAATAGTAAGAGGTCAATGGAATCTTCTTAAGCTCCGGATGATGAAAATTCAGAACCCGGGGCCTCCCCTGAAGAAAATCAGACTTTCTGATCATCGACAGGTGGTCAGTATTGCAGAAATCATAATCAACAATTCTGGGATCATCCACATCCGGAAGATTTTTTCAAGACCCGGAAGCCTTTAAATTTTTTTCCATTCAGAATCCATATCAGCTTCGGATAAAAGGCTTCTCTGCTTTTTAGCTCTTCCAGACAAATTGGAGAATTCTGAAATTCAAGCGTAGTGCCACAGGGAGTATGTACATCTGCGCGGTGAATTTCTCCCAATGTTACATCAGAGAAGCTCACCTCCCTGAATACTCGTGGGAAAGCTGCTTTCCAGTCGCGATGCCACTCCGTCTCACCATGATATTTTCTCAAACTCCTCTCCTTTTCTATAAGAGATTCCTTCCCTGGCTGCTTGTTGTCTATGCGTATAGAAGAATTAGGCTCCATATAATCAGGCTGCAGGAATTTAGCAGCACACAAATCTATACTAATATTTTTAGTGAATCAAAATATTAAAAAAATAGTCAGTTTATTGCACTGTCTTCAAAACCTATATTTTAATATCCTGACTATAAAGTGGAATTAATGATTAATTTTCCTATTGTGCGGAGTATTTATAATGAGTTTTTCAAACGCCATAAAATCCAGATCCAGTTTGGCAAGCAGCTGCTGCTTCACTAATGGTTCCTTAATAAAAGAATATTTTTTATACTATTATAAATAATTCTTTTAATATCATTATAGGTAAATTCCGGATATCTGCTGGCCAGCAATACATATTGTTCAGTCAGATTGGTTCTCAGTACCCCTGCATCATCTGAACCGATTACAATGGGTACATTAAATTCTTTATAAAGTGTTACCGGATGACGGTCACCTTTTACTTTCAAAATAAATTCATTACTGAACAGATTAATTTCTACAGCTATCCCCTTTTCTTTCATATAATTCATTAAAGCATAGCTATTTGCTTCATACGGCATATCTACACCATGTCCAATACGTGAAGCACCCGCATCATAAACAGCCGAACTAATATGCCAGGTCAATTCTTCGGGTTTAACCAGACCAAGCGCAAGTTCACCTGCATGCAATGTATATTTAACTTCAGATTTTTTTTTATGACAGTAGCTGAACATCTGCATATGTAACCAATAGTCACGCATAGCTACCTCATTATTTTCCGGAGAAAGAATGTTTACGCCAACTATAAGCGGGTTTTTACTAGCCGCCTCAAAAGCTAACAGCAGCCGTTTGAAAACTTCACTGGCTCCAAGAGTTCTTACAGTATACGTCTGGTAACGCATGATAAATGAATCGTCGTCGATATGCAGCGAGTTATGTAGTTTGTTAATCGTATTTACACTAAAGTTATCCGCACAGGAAACAATATTTCTCTCCATAAGCTTACCATAAAGCATATCCAGGAGTGCCTCACAGTGCTGCTTATCTTTTTGCTGAAGTACAATGCGAAATTTCGGATCGAATTGTAGACTCAGGTCATCTGTACGATCACATTTAACAGAGGCAAGCATAGTTTCTATATAGCTCACATGTTCCCTCACAGCCCGGTTCTTTATCTCCAGTAATCCAGAATCGATATTTTTTTTCACTTGCAATATGCAATATCAAAACTCGGGAAAGTTTCGAAAAATTGCTTATCGGAAGGAATACTGACGTTATTATAATCTTTAACAGACCATTTTTTTAAAAGCCTGAATTTATATTCCGCTGATTGACCATCTTTTTCAAGGGAGCTGAACCTAGTCCAGTCTCTATCATTTGATGGTTTCTTTTCAGCTATTTCAAGTGTTTCCCTGTGTATAAAATAATCCTTTTCGACAATATAATCAATGAAGGTTTCTGCATAAACAGAACCGCTATAATGATGATGAAGATCACCACCCTTAGGCATTTGCGAAAAGAAAGCAGTAAGCTTTGCTGGATTGTTCCTGATTTTCTCCAGATAGTTACTTACTGATTGGGCATGTGCATGAAATAAAAAAAAGGCAAAAAATACAGTTAAATACTTTCTCATTAACTAGGTTGGATTGTTAACAGCTAAAAACAGTTGGCTTAAATAATATCCAAACATACTATAGATATTTCAATAACAATAGTAGAGATTGGGCAATTTCTCCTAATATCCCACAATTTTTGTTCGATAAATAGAAACGACAGGAGCTTACCAAACTATGAGCGTCTGATTAAAACACATTGTATATCAGCCTAAGTAAATCTTTTTACTTCAGCCTCGAAAACTGCTTAATATATTGCCGCAGGTCTCTCTATAGTTGCGATAATAGGAGTAATATCATTAAATTTGCCGGCCGAAGGCACTAAAGGCCTTGAATACTTTAAAAATTACAAAAAATATAAATGGAAGAAAACGATTTTGTATCCATCTGGCTTGAAGAAACCGGAAACCCCGCTATAGAGGAATTAACCCAGTTGAATCTGGACATTGCCAGTAAAGCTGTAAAAACGTTAGCCGATAAAGGCCTTTCAGAAAATGACCTCGCTGTCTCTCTGGACATCAATCCAGACGAAATCAAAAGGTGGCTGATGGGCAGGCATTCTTTCAGTATAAAGACAATAAAGGAAATCTCTGGTACGCTGGCAGATTATTCTTGCTTTTCTTAAAAAAATACATTTAGACATTGTTTTGGGTGTAACTGGGAATACTTTAACATCAATTTTCGCACTATTCTGATCTTTAGCAATTTTTGCAGGAATAAGGTTACAATTCTGATTTTTTACCCCAACTATTAAACCCGGGGTATAGATAAATTAATAGCTAAAATAAATCAGGTTATTAATAAAACAATATGAATTAAACCTTGTAATAATTTTGTGGCTTAATTGTTTTATATGGTCAATATGTTAAATTTATTTAAACCAACTAATTTATTAACAATGACATCAAGACGTTCGTTCCTGAAAAGTAGTGCAATGCTGTCAGCCGGCTTATTAATAGCTCCCGGATTATTTGCAGCAAAAAAAAAAAAGATATGTAGGTTTACAACTTTATACTGTACGCGATGCAATGGCTAAGGATCCTATTGGCTCCCTGGCTAAGGTTGCTAAGGTAGGCTTTAACTCAGTTGAAGGTGCCACATATACCGGTAGCCAGAAAAATTCTATGGAATGCCTCCTGCAGAATTTAAAAAGGTTTTAAACGATAACGGCCTGATTATGCCAAGTGCCCACTTTATGCTTGGCGAAGGAATGCCCGGTACGAAAGGAACTATTAGCAACGACTGGCAAAAAGCCGTTGACGATGCAAGTGCGGCAGGCATTAAATATATGGTTTGTGCCTATTTACTTGACAGCGAACGCGGAACGCTTGATCATTATAAAGAAACTGCTGAAAAGCTAAATAAAGCTGGCGAAATTACCAGGAAATCGGGTATACAACTCTGCTATCATAACCACGATTTTGAATTCATAACGGAAAATGGCAAATACCCATACGACATATTACTGAACAGCACAGATGCCGGGCTTGTAAAAATGGAAATGGATATTTATTGGATGTACAAAGCTAAGCAAGATCCTATCGCGATGTTTAAGAAGCACCCCGGACGTTTCCCGTTATGGCACGTAAAAGATATGGACAACACGCCAAAACAGATGTTTACTGAGGTTGGTAATGGTGTTATTCCTTTCAAGAATGTTTTTGCAAATGCTAAAACGGCGGGATTAAAGTATTTCTTTAACGAGCAGGATATTTGTCCAGGCGATCCGTTTGATAGTATCACCAAAAGCTACAATTACATTAAAGCAAATAATTTTCACGTGTAATTTAGAGCGGTGGAAATTAAAATTTAAATATTAAGCTGTAATCGATTGTGTTAATTATTATAGTTCTTATAATAATTAACACGCAAACTCAGAAGAATTATGGTCCGGATCACCCCCCAAAAAAGGATGATCCGGTTTGTATTCAGCATAGTATATATCCAACCAGCAAAACGATTGTTGGGTGACTTGTAATACTGGTTGCTACAATCTGAGAATAATCATGCTATGCAAATGATAAAATAGTATCCTTAACCTTCCTGAAATCAGCAGGTGAAATCCCAGAGTAATTTTTAAAGAAACGCGTAAAATAGGCAAGGCTTTCAAAGTTTAGGACGTCAGAAATTTCCCGGATAGTCTGAGGAGTATATTTCAGCAAAAACCTGGCTTCCCGGATAATCCTGTAATGGATCATACGAAGTGCAGTTTGATCGGTGTTTTCCCTAATAACTTCTCCAAGAAATCTCGGACTAACATTTAAAAGATCAGCATACTCCCTAATGGTTTTAATACTATGAAAATGTTCATCAATCAGTCTTTGATACGCTCTGACCAGTTGCTTACTGCTGGACAAATTCGAATCTGGTGAAGCGGGACGCACTGTGCAGAGCCTGTTCACCTTATGTAGCAATTCGATAATCTGATTCTGAATAATCTGTTTACTGAAAGTAGCACGAAGATGGCATTCCAGATTAATCTGGTTAAAACATCCTCTGACCATATCAAAATCAGCATCGCTAAGTTCAAAAGGAGGAACCAACTCTGGCTTCATGTTTAGCAGGTGCACAATATTATCCTGGACAATCTGGTTATCAGGATAAAATGATGGCAAAAGTAATTACAAAGCAGCGGAAATCAGGACTTACCTCAAAAACTACCTGATTCTGATTTGGTTTTACAACGTGTATAGAATATACCGGCACCCTGAACATATGCTGTCCAATGATTTTCATGCACTGACCACCCATACACAACACAATGGAATAAAACCTTGATTTAAAAGGAACGTTTTCTAAACCGCCACTCCTTACTTCAGATAACATAAAGTCTTCGAAAACTTCAACATATTGATTATCCTGACTAAGATAACCGAAAGGCGAAGGGTTATTAAGTAAACAGTCTTTTTTAGCAATCATAATGGGGAACTTTGATTGAATAAACGATTACAAACACAAAATAGGTATAAATATCCCAACGAAAATAAAAAAAAAAAAAATATATACTAAACACTGCAATCACACAAAATTCAGGATCAATCAAGAAAGCAACACCTCAAATCATTTCCAGGACAGAAAAAAAAACAACACTGTTTCACTTTATTCACCGGAAATATAGAGTATTTAACCCAAATTTATAAAATTATGCAAAATATTTATCCAGTCCCGTAAGCAGCTTTTTTCTTATTGATGCCTCTGCTGCAACAGTAACTAATACTGTTATACCTATTAAACATACTTCAATATGTACTTTACATTAATGTAAATAAAAATCAAAAACCCGGTAGTCTATGCAGACTACCGGGTTTCATACAATATTAATGTTCTGACTGAAACACTATTTGCTAAGACTTACCAGGCTCAGGCTGTCAGCAAACTGACGTTCAAGATCTATTTTTCCAAATACTAATCTCGATGAAGTACTAGCTGTTGCTGCAAAATTCTTTGTATTTAGTTTCGATGCATCATCTTTGATGGAGGTCAAAAGAGCTGTTGATCCGCTTAATTTTAAAGAAGATTCATCTTTAATCACGGTATATATATCCCTAGCTGTTACTTCAACATTTGCCTTTGCTTCATTTTGCAGAAAAATCTGAAGGTTGGTCAGCTCTAAGCGGCCGTTAGATTTTACAATCGCATTGCCGGAAGCATCAATCCTTACCAGGTTTTTTACGGTTAGATATACATCTACCATCTGATCACCCGTAGCACTAATCAGCAGTTTCTGTCCTTGTCTTTTTAAAGAAACTTTTTCGCCTGACTGATTTGTTTCTATGCTGATGTTTTCTTTATTTCCCTGACTTAAGTATACTCTTACATTCCCTTCTACTTTGATCATGCTAAAATTAGCTGTATTCATCAGGACTGGTGGGTTCTTATCACCATCTTTTGCATAAGTTGCAAATGCAGATGAAGTTAAAACGATAGCGGTTAAAGCTGTTGCGAGTAAGGTTTTGATAGCAGTTTTCATATCTTTATGTTTTTAAGTTTTTTAAATTCTTTTGTACATAAGATACCCACAGGACGAAAACGTTTCACCGGTTTTTTACCTATTAGACCAACAGGAGTATTACCATCGACAAACGGACAAATATTGACGACAAATCCTTTAACAAAGAATTGATTTTTTGGCCCGGATTTTTTTATGGCTATAAGAACACCTCACTCATTACAGCCTCATCCCCAGAATTCTATACCGGTATAATATCTACATGAAAATTTAATAAAAACAATTACTTTTGAGTATAGCGTTTAAACAAAAAAAAATATGTTTTTCTTGTTTTATAAGAAACCAGTTATCATTCAATTTATGAAGTATCTTTCTTTACTCTTTCTAATTGTTTTCCTTTCTGCCTGCTCAAAGAAAGAAGCATATTGCCAGGCAGTGATCAGAATCTGCTGTGTATTTAAATATTAACCGTTAATTCTTCACAAGTAAGCGCAAAATAAAGATTCTGAATCTGGTGAACATATTGCAATTTATAATCTAACATAGCTATCTCTCCATCCATCGGTTGTAAACTATCATTTAATACGAACTGATGACCATTCTTCTTTTCCAGTACATAAGTGATTTCATTTCCTTCTTCATATTCAAACTCAAATCGCTCAAAACCAAATTTTCACCAGCCATTCTTCTGTTAGAAGAATCGGGTCCATCATTCCTGCCGAATCAATATCAGATCCATATGGTATTTGTTCAGGATGACCGTGATCCAATGTATAATTCCCAATTCTTAGTTCGCTTGCTTCCATAATCTATTCTTAACCTGCAAAAGTAAAATAAAAGATCGCTTTCTATACCTGGAAGACTTAACAAAAGTTAATTAATAAACAGGCAATTTCAAATATATCTGTTGATCAGGTTTTCAAGGTACTCCTGCTTGCCGCTGCGAACTCCTGGCTCCCCATTTTTCACGGCATAATTCCTTAAATCTTCTAAACTTAATTTACCCTGCTCAAAATCAGCCCCTTTCCCACTATCAAAGGAGGCGTATCTATCAGTTCTTATCTTTTTATAATCTGATTTTTGAAGAATAGCATCTGCAGTAACTAAAGCCCTTGCAAAAATGTCCATACCACCAATATGGGCATAAAATAAATCGGCAGGATCATCAGTCGAATTTTTCTACGGATTTTAGCATCAAAATTTACACCTCCGCCTTTTAATCCGCCACCTTCTAAAATAATTAACATGGCCTCGGTCAGTTCATTGATATCGTTAGGAAACTGATCTGTATCCCAGCCATTCTGATAATCACCCCTGTTCGCATCAATTGACCCAAGTAAATCACTATCAGCTGCTACCTGCAATTCATGCTGAAAAGTGTGTCCGGCCAGAGTAGCATGGTTCACTTCGATGTTGAGTTTAAAGTCAGCAAGCAGATCATACTCCTGTAAAAAACTTTTTACTGTTGCCGAGTCGTAGTCATACTGATGTTTAGAGGGTTCACATGGTTTAGGTTCGATAAAAAATGTCCCTTTAAACCCTTCTTTTCTGGCATAATCTTTAGCTGTATGAAGAAATCTGGCCAAATGTTCCTGCTCACGCTTCATGTTCGTATTCAACAAACTCATATACCCTTCTCTTCCCCCCAAAAAACATAATTCTCACCGCCAAGTGCATGCATATAGTTGCATCTAAAGCTGCTTTTACCTGTGCTGCACCATGAGCCAGTACGTGAAAATCAGGATTGGTTGATGCCCCATTCATATAGCGTTTGTGGCTGAATAAATTGGCTGTTCCCCAAAGTAATTTCACTCCGCTGCTGGTTTGCTTTTCTTTAGCATACTCGACTAAAACCTGTAGTCTGCGTTCATTCTCTGCAATATCATTCCCATAATCGACTACATCTACATCGTGAAAACAATAATAAGGCAATTGCATTTTGGTGATAAATTCAAAAGCAGCATCCATTTTATCTTTTGCCCTTTCCACTGCATCTTTCTTTTCGTCCCATGGAAAAACATGTGTTGCTCCTCCAAAAGGATCAGCGCCATTACCATTAAATGAATGCCAATAAGCACAAGCAAACTTAAAATGCTCGTTCATGGTTTTTCCTGCTACTATTTTATTTGCGTCATACCATCTAAAAGCCAGCGGATTATCACTCTGCAAACCTTCAAACTGCACTTGATTTATTCCCTTAAAAAAAACTCCTTTACTCCTGTTACTACTTTTGTCATCTTGTTTTTTTTTTTATCAGTATTTATAGCGCTTTGTCTAAAATATTTTTCCATTCGATGTATAAAGGCTCATAGGCCGCCGCATTTTGGGGCGTCAGATACCTGACCGGCTCATGCCGGGTAAATGCGTCTCTGGCACTTTCGAAAATCCCTGAACCTATCCCTGCTCCCAGAGCCGCTCCTACACTTCCATCATTTTCATACAGCTCTACAGGAATCCCGGTTACATCAACAAAAGTCTGGGCAAAGACCTCACTCAGAAACAGATTGGCTATTCCGGCTCTGATCACTTTTGGCCGCATTCCATTTTCCCTCATGATATCTAATCCGTAACGAAAAGCAAAAGCTATCCCTTCCTGTACAGCTCTGAATATTTCAGGTTGCCCATGCAGATTAAGGTCAATTCCTACTAACTGTGCACCTGTGTATTTGTTATTCAGCATCCGTTCGGCCCCATTGCCAAAAGGCATCACTTTCAGGCCTTTGCTTCCAATAGGCGCAGTTGCTGCAAGCTCATTAAGTGCATTATAAGAAAGAGCCGGTGCGAAATTATGTTTTGCCCATCTGTACATACTTCCTGTTCCATTGATACATAACAATACACCTGTATGTTTTTGTTCTTTAGAATAAGTAACATGGGCAAAAGTGTTCACCCGTGACTGAGGGTCATAAGTCAAATCGTCACTGACCCCATAAATTACACCGGAAGTTCCGGCAGTCGCAGCAACCTCTCCAGGTCTTATCACATTTAAAGAAAGCGCATTATTAGGCTGGTCACCTGATTTATAGGCAACGGGAATTCCTTCCTTTAACCCTAATAACACAGCGATGTCCTTTTTAAGCTGCCCGTGTACAGAAAAAAGTGGCTGGATGTCTGGGATTAAACTTTCATCAAAGCCATAATGTTCCATTACCTCTTTTGATAATTCATCGTTACGAAAAATCCCAAAAAACACCCCCTCAGACAGTGCCGCAATACTCGTTGTGATACTTCCAGTAAGTTTCATCGCGATAAAATCCCCGGGCAGCATGACTTTAGCTATCTTTTTATAAACCTCAGGCTCATTGTTCTTTACCCATGCTAATTTTGCAGCTGTAAAATTTCCGGGAGAATTTAATAGATGATGCAAACATTTTGCCTGCCCTATCTGCGTAAAAGCATCCTCACCAAGCTCAACTGCCCGGCTATCACACCAGATTATACTGTCGCGCAATACGTTCTGATCTTTATCTACAATAACCAATCCATGCATCTGATAGGCAATACCGATAGCCTTTATATCCTCAGGATTAAAAACCCCCGTTGCATTTAACCGAAGGATGGCCTGAATAGCATTTTGCCACCATTCATCCGGTGACTGCTCTGCCCAACCGGGTTGGAGAGATTGAATTTGCACCTCCTCATCAGGATACTGCGCTGTGGCCACACGTTTCCGGGTTACTATTAACAATAGAAACTTTGATAGAAGATGTGCCTATATCTATACCTAGTAAATACATATCCGCTAAGCCCAGGCTTTATCGCCTTTTTTATAAGAAACAGATCCCTCATATTTACCGGGTACGGCGATATAGCGCATTGCCTTTGTACAACCGGGTTCTGAGGTGAAATACCCAAGAAGTGTTAATTGCTTCATCATGGTAAAATAATGAGATGGTAACTCTCCTCTTTTTGACTGATAGTCTTTTGCTTCTTTATCCAGTTCTGTTAACAACGATAACCTTTGCTGTGCAGTAGCCTTCATAAATTCAGAGCCATGCATCTTTTCACTTGCCGCATTGAGTTTACTAATACCTTCCATAAAAACTTTCTGATCCCTTTCTTCATAACAGTCATTCACCATAACGGCCATGAAAGCACCAATTTTAGCTGCTTTAGCACCCGGACTTTGAGTTGCTGGTAATATCGTATCTGAAACCTCGTCCAGAAAATCCAGATCCTGCTGGCTAAAGATGACGTTGTTTTTCAGCTTTCCCTTTTCAGGACTACAACCAGTAAGCAAAGCATTACCTCCAATAATAACCCCGCCAGTAAGCAGGGCAATTTTTTTAAAAGTTCTCTCCTTTCCATATGCTTAAATATTATTTTTCTTTAATTCACTTACCGCATAATCTACTGCTCTTGCTGTTAATGCCATATAGGTCAGCGAAGGATTCTGACAGGCCGATGAAGTCATACAAGCACCGTCAGTTACAAATACATTCATACAGTCCCAAATCTGGTTCCATTTGTTCAAAAAACTGATGTTTTTGGATCTCTCCCCATTCTTGCTGTTCCCATCTCATGGATTCCATGTCCTAAAGCATGGCCATTATCCCAGGTACTGATATTTTTTATCCCTGAGGCATCAAACATGGCTCTCATTTCTTCCTGCATATCTTTACGCATTTTAAACTCGTTCTCTTTCAGTTCTGCATCCATCGCCAGCACAGGCAGCCCCCACTTATCTTTCTTATTTTTATCCAGCGAAACCATATTTTCATGGTACGGAAGTATTTCGCCAAACCCGGTTGCTCCAATAGTCCATTTGCCCGGCTCTGTCAAAGCATCCTTAAAATCACCTCCAATATTCAATTCGGCAATCTCCCTGCCCCATCCTTCTCTGCTTGCACCTCCCTGATATCCAAAACCCCGCAGATAATCTCTTTTATCTCCACCTAAATTCACAAACCTTGGGATATAAAACCCATTAGCCCTTCTTCCAAATACATATTGATCTTCATACCCCTCAACGCTTCCTGATGCACCAACATTATAATGATGATCCATCACATTATGACCTAGTTCACCGCTGCTGCTCCCTAAACCACCTGGCCAGACATCAGTTGCAGAATTAAACAAGATCCAGGCAGTATTTAAGGTAGAAGCACATAAGAAAACGATCTTACTTTTAAACTCATAGGTTTGATTTGTTTCAGTATCCAGTATCTCTACCCCTGTTGCTTTTTTGGTATCCGGATCATATAAGACCTGTTTTACTAAAGAATAAGGCCGAACAGTAAGATTCCCGGTTTTCATTGCTGCTGGTAAGGTAGAAGACTGTGTACTAAAATAGCCACCAAATGGACATCCTTCCCAACACCTGTTCCTGAACTGACATTTTGTTCTTCCAGGGATCTCTGCTGTTAGATTTGCCACTCTTCCAATAATTAAATGTCTCTTTTCATGATATTCCTTTTTTATTCTTTCTGCCATATCCTTCTCCACACAATTCAGTTCCATAGGTGGCAGAAAATGCCCGTCAGGTAATTGAGCAAGGTTTTCTATAGATCCACTAATTCCTGCAAATTTTTCCACATGGTCATACCATGGTGCAAGATCTGCATAACCAATCGGCCATGGAGTGGCAATACCGTCCTTCTCATTACCTTCAAAATCCATCTGGCTCCAGCGATAAGATTGTCTGCCCCATAAAATAGACCGGCCACCCATACGGTAACTGCCCACCAGGTAAAAGGCTTAGTTTCTGTATAAGGGCAATCTTCCTCATTTGCCCAGGCATCGATTACCGCTTCTGAGGCTGCCCAGCCCCGATGAATGACTGGATTTTTTTTTTTTTCTGTTCGACTGTCGTCCCTCCGCGGTGTTCAAATTCCCAGGGGTTTTTCTGAGCAGTCTTATAATCTTTTACATGATCATAAGGCCCTCCTCGTTCTAACATCAAAACTTTTAACCCTTTTTCACAAAGTTCCTTTGCGGCCCAGCCACCGCTGATGCCAGAACCAACTACAATTGCGTCGTATGTATTATCCTTCATAACCGACTTTTATTGAAATTTTATTCAAAAAAAAATATATTTGGTTTTTATTCTTTTAAAATTATTGCAGCGTCAAAGAATTCGTTAGTTTTAAATCTACAGAATTAGAGAACCTCCGTTCAACCGTTATTTATTAAAAAAAATATGCTATCTGATCAATTATTAGATTTAATAGGGATATTTAACGTCAGATAGCAGTTGAATAAAATACATACCCAATTTTATGAAGACACTTATTCAGAAAATTCATGTAGAAGAGCATTACTCCTTTGCTTGCCGGACTTACAAAACACCCGATTTTGAAACGGCCTGGCATAAGCATCTGGAATGTGAATTAATTCTGATCACAGAAGGAAATGGTACTGCACTGATAGGTGATTACATTGGAGAATATAAACAAGGAGATATATTTTTACTCAATACGAACGTACCACACTGGTTTAGAAAATCACAGAAAAATATAACCGGCAGTGCAATTGTCATTCATTTTCTGAGAGATTTTTTGGGTGAAGCATTTTTGGCTCTCCCTGAGATGAAAAATATAGCCGCTTTATTAGAAAATAAAAACACGGGTATCCAGTTGCAAGGATATTTATCCGATGACATTACTATTTTGATCAGGCAACTGGAACATGCCCAAGGACTTGAACGTATACAGCTGTTATTGAACTGCATGCAAAGGATTAGTATTTCAGCAGATCAAAAGGTTGTTACAACGGCCTTTGACACGATGAATAGCGGTGAAGAAAATTCAGTTATTGAAACCATTATAGATTACTCCTTTAAGCATTTCCTTAACCCAATTTCTTTAAAAGAAGTAGCAGGAATTACCCGTATGTCGATTCCCGCATTTTGCCGTTTCTTTAAACGGAACATTAAGAAAAGCTATTTCGATTTTATCAAAGAAATCAGGATCGGTCATGCTTGTAAACTACTGAGAGAAACGAACAGACCAGTTTTTTGGATATTTGTTATGATAGTGGTTATAACAGCTGGGCACACTTTAGCAAACAATTTAAAATTGTAACTAAAATATCTCCTTCACAATATAGACGACAGCATACAAAAATATAGGGCACCATAATGTGGTTATTACTATTTAACGAATAGCTGAGTTTGATAGAAAAATATCATTTATCCTTCAAAATACTTTATTCTCAATCTTGAGTATTATAACGGCATTTATATCTTTATCGAATCGAATCGCCATATAATATATGATAAGAAATATTCAGTATAGTTAAATAAGCGATTCTTTTATTGAAGCTTGTGGCTATAAAAGAGCAGTTGATAAAATTTTCAAATGCAAAAGCCTCACATTTCCGTGAGGCTTTTGAAACATTTCCAGAATAAATGAATTATTCATACTTCAATGCGTCAACTGCATTTGCCCTGGCTACTTTAAAACTTTGCAGGCTTACTGTTAGCAAAGCGATCCCCAAAGACATTACTGCAGCAATAATAAAAGGTCCCGCAGCTATTGAAATCTTATAATCATAACTTTTTAACCAGTTATTTGCGAAAATAAAAGCTATTGGGAATGCAATTACGTTAGAGATAATAACCAGTTTAATAAAATCCTTGTTCAGCAGGATCAGAATACTGCTCAAATCTGCCCCCAGAACCTTTCTGATACTGATTTCCTTTTTACGCTGTTCGGCCATATACAATGCCAGCCCTAATAAACCTAAGCAGGAAATAAAAGATGGCAAACCCGCCAAAGAAGTTAGATAATACACTTAAAAGCTGCTCACTTTTCAATTTAGCCTTTAGATCCTGGGCAACAAAGCTTAATTCGGATGGATATGCAGGATTAAGTTGCTTACTGATTTGTTTTATTTTACTTATAGCCCCACTTAAATTCTCATCCGGATTGATTCTCAAGATCAAAACATTACTTTTCTTCACATTGTAAAAGAAGAATGTAGGAAGAGTTTTTCCTCCAATGTTTTCATTTGAATAATTTTTAACGACACCTACAATAGTTAAAGGTGGATTATCCCCCCAATGAATAATTGTTCCTACAGGAGACTTCAGCTCCATAGTTTTTGCCAGTGCCTCGTTAATCAATATAGAAGTAGCCGTATCAGCAACAAACTTAGGAGATAAATCCCTGCCTTCAACTATTTGTGCTCCAATAGTGGAGCTAAAATCATAACCAATACTTCTGTAATCGATTACTGAGTTATCATTATCAGGTTTCCCTGGCCAGCTCAAATTACCTGTAATAGATCCTTCTGAGGTAAAGGATTGTGCAAATTCTGTTGCAGAAATTACAGCACCGGATTTCTTCAGTTCAGCTTTGAAAAGCTCCAGTTTTTCTGGTTTGCGCCACTCTCCTTCCAGATTCATCTCAACCAGATTACTCTGAGAAAAACCCAATGGCTTATTTTTCATATATTGAATTTGCGAGTAAATAATTATGGCACAAATAATCATGCAAATGGAGAGACTGAACTGCAATACGACTAAGATCTTACGTACAGGTAACGAAGACCTTCCAATCCCTGTCAAACCTTTTAAAACCTTTATTGGGGTAAATGATGATAAATAAAATGCAGGATAACTTCCTGCGAGAACGCCGGTTAATATAACCAGTACGCATAGTGTAAGCCAGAAAGGATAAGAGTTATAACCGATATGCATAGAAATGTCCAGCAAATTATTAAAATACGGCAAACTTAGTTCAAGAAGTCCAAAAGCGACGACAATTACAGCAATTATAGAAAATAACATAGACTCTATAATGAACTGCCCCATTAAACTCGTTCTGGTTGAGCCTAATGCTTTTCTAACTCCTACTTCTCTTGCACGTTTCTCTGAACGGGCAGTAGACAGATTCATGTAATTGATACTCGCAATTAGCAATACACAAAAAGCCAGAAACGCAAATAATCTTACCTGGTCAATTCTCCCTCCTGATGGTTTACCATTTACAAAGTCATTGTAAAGATGATACTTAGTATATGGAAGTAAAAAGGCTTCAAGCTGTGTGTTTTTGTCATTCGCTTTGATCATCCTTCGCAGTCCTGCATCAACAGCCTCAAACTGATTTTTATCTTTCAGCTTAAAAAATGTTGCACAAGTAATAGATCCCCAGCTATTGTTTTTACTTTCAGGATGTTCCTGTTCAAAAAAAGACCAGCTTAATAAAGCATCAAACTGATTACTCTGATTTTTAGGTAAGTCTTCAATTACTGCATTTTTGAGAAATTTCCTGTTATCATATTCTATACTTTGCCCTATTGGATTTTGATTACCAAATAACTTTCGGGCAGTCGATTCCGTAATTAATACTGAATTAGGTGTACCCAATGCAGAGGCTTTATTACCATAGATAAACTTATACTCAAAGATCTGAAGAAAAGAAGGGTCTACTTGAGCAGCCTTCAGTTTATAATGTTCCTGATCACGACTAAATAATTTGTCATCATTAAATCCCAAAACCATCCGGCTAACCTGTTCTACACCCGGCAAGATCTCAGAAGCAGCAGCAGCTAACCGGTCAGGTGTAGCAATAGTAGTTGCCAGCTTTCCATTGATATCAATATTTAACCGCGAAATGAAAATACGATCGATATTTTTAAATTGTTTATCATAGCCCCATTCATAACTTACATAGAGTAGTAACAATAAACAACAAGCCATACCTATGGCCAGACCACCTATATTCATAAGTGAAAAACCTTTGTTCTTTTTTTAAGATTACGTAAGGCGATTTTTAGATTAATGAAAAAAACATAATAAAGCGAATTTATCCATTGAAGTCTAATTGTATGCCAATTCAAAAACATTAAATAAAAAGGGTTAAATGATAAATTAAGTAGGTATTACAATCTATCATGTTCATTATCGGACAATTTATGTTCACAACCGAACGCTTGCTTATTGTTATAAATATCAAAAAACTCACCTTTAAACTTACTATAAGCTTATACTACTTATTTCGGGTCAACGCACAAGTTTGACATAGACATTCTGAATGACAGAGACAATGACGGTCATTTTATCTATGAACCACTTCCCGAAACTTTGGGAAAGACAAAATATAACAACATTAGTTTTGGACTCGGAATTACTGCGTCTATCTGGTAAACAAACATTCCAACACGATCCATTGCTTACGGGAGATCTTCCTCTTCAGAGGCACCTTCCGAACTGTTTTCCAACTGTTTACACTTTTCATCATATTGACGTTTCAAAAATCTCATAATAAAAATGGGATAGCCAGTAAAAACACCCGGCTAATGCTGTGATAGGGCAATAATAATCCCAACAGGAAAACACCAATGAAAGTAGCAGGGACTGTCAATGCTCTTTTTTGCTGGTAGCGTACAAACATGACACTTTCCAGGCCTTCACTCAGCTGATGCTTGGCGTTAGCGATATATCCCCATAAAACAGCAATCATACCACCTGCAAATGAGACATTGAGAGTATATATAAAAAAAGGAGTAATAAAGTTCTGTCCTGTATATTCACTGTCAAGAGCAGTACTGAAAGGAAATAATACGATAGAAAGTAAAAAGAGCAGATTAAGCCAGACTAATTTCTGATTATAATTGATCAAATAGTTCATCAATTGATGATGTACAGTCCAATACAATCCTATAAAGAAAAAGCTAACGAAAAAACCAAGAAATTTCGGCATCAGTTCAAGATAAGCGTGCATGACTTCCGGATTTGTATATTCCGCAGCAGATGATGCGGCACCTTGATTTCAATAATAAGCAGCGTAATAGCAATTGCAAATACGGCATCACTGAAAAGGATAATCCGTTCAATCTGAAATATTGTTTTGGAATGAGACATCGTTAATTAATGAAAAGCTATTATGAATATAGGAAAAGAATCGGTTAAATTTGCTGAATGAGTAATGGCGTGCCTTCTAGTTCAATTTTCGACAAAATATTATCATTTATTGAGTACACTAATCAAAACATTTTTCTTACCGGAAAAGCAGGAACCGGAAAAACTACACTCCTTAAAAGAATAAAAGAAGAGAGTTCAAAAAAGATGGTGGTAGTCGCCCCTACTGGCGTCGCTGCCATGAATGCAAAGGGTACTACAATCAATTCCTTTTTTCAGTTACCAGCAGGTTCTTTTTATCCTGGTGAAATTAGTTTAGAAGATCTGCAATCGGGTATTATCTCGATTGAATCTATGGTTAATGATTTAAGTTATAACAGGGAAAAAACCGCACTATCAATGAATTGAATTAGAATTACTGATCATTGACGAAATATCGATGGTTCGTTGTGATTTAATGGATATGATTGACGCCATACTCCGTTCAGTGAAAAAAAAACAATACTCCTTTTGGTGGGGTACAGCTTTTACTTATAGGTGATCTGTATCAATTACCCCCGGTAACTAAAAGAGAGGAATGGACATTTTTAAGCAGAGTTTATGCTTCTCCTTACTTTTTCGAAGGACATGTTATCCGCAGAAACCCTCTTTTACAAATAGAACTAACCACTGTCTTTCGTCAAACTGAACCAGAATTTGTCAATATTCTGAACAGTATCAGGAATAACCAGATCAATGAAAGTGACCTGGCTTTATTAAATAAAAGATACGATCCGCAATTTGTTGCGACAGATGAATTGAGTCCTATTATTATTACTTCTCATAATGCGGAGGCAAATGCTGTCAATAAAGCGAAACTGGATGAACTTCCGGGTGAGGAACATACTTTTGTTGGAGAGACTAGCGGAGAGTTTAGAGATGCTGGTTTACAAGCAGAACAGACACTTAAATTAAAAGATGGTGCACAGGTAATGTTCATCAAAAATGATAGTGGTGATAATAGGAAATTCTACAATGGAAAGATTGGAAAAATAAAGTCTATCACAGCTGGTGAGATCTATATTTCTTTTCCTAATGAGGATGACTTGTTACTGGAAAAAACTTCGTGGCAGTCTTTTGAATATAAAACAGATCCTGAGCAGGTTATTGTGCAGCAACAAGTGGGTGAGTTTTCTCAATATCCGATAAAACTGGCCTGGGCAGTAACGATTCATAAAAGTCAGGGATTGACGTTTGACCACGCTATAATCGATGCGGGAAAATCATTTATTGCCGGACAGGTATATGTGGCTTTGAGTCGTGTCAGAACATTGAATGGGTTAATTTTGAAATCGAAGATCAGTACCGAAAGTTTAAGATCAAACACTGAGGTAATCAACTATATGAATTCTGCTAAAGAAGAAAACTGAATGATCTTCTTGTTCGTGGTCAGGAAGGATTTATTCTTCAGTTGGTACTGAACCACTTTTCATTAAACAGGTTATTGAGTGAACTGGAAGTTGTAACTTCCAAACCTGAAATTGTCAGATCAAATATTCCAGAATACTCAGTTCTATTCACTCAGCTTAGAAAATCAATTAAGAATCTGATCGATTTATCAGACCGCTTTCAGACTCAGGTAATCAATCTCCATAAGCAAACTGGTTTTAACGATCTGCCAGCACTGCAGACCAGGATAGAATCTGCAGCAGTCTACTTTACAAAAGAGATTAATCTGCAGGTATTAAACCCTGTCAATAAGAATATCCGGATCAAGCCAAAAAACAAGATTCAACAGGAACTACAGCATCTTTTCCAGAAATATAGAACAGTGATAGAACACAGAATCTCTCTTTTACAGACAGCAGAAGGTTTATTAAAGAATCCTATAAAGGCTGAAAATTATATTTCCTGGATTACTGAACATCATCATGCACGAGCGACTGTAAAGACAAAAACATCATATGGAAATCAGCAGTCAACAACACTGCAATTGTTCTGATCAGTAATAAAGAATATTTTTTTCATTTTTTTTTCAAACTATTATGTAAGGCTCGATTTTTTTTTTCTATCTTCGCACCTCCTTAAACAAAGGGAATTAATTGATTCCGTAGCTCAGCTGGTAGAGCATTACACTTTTAATGTAGTGGTCCTGGGTTCGAATCCCAGCGGGATCACAAGATTCGATATCACAAAACGTATAAACCCCTGTAAACGCTATGTTAACAGGGGTTTTGTTTTCCAAGGATATTAAAGCCGATTCGGCACATAAAATTGAGCGGTTTAAACAGCGACTACTCTTTTTAAGTCAAATAATTATTAATTATTAATGTAATTCCTAATCCTTCTGGACATCACCTTTCCAGTTATGCCATGTATGACTATATCTTCAATTTTATCTGAAGATTTTAACCAGCTAACTTCCCAAACCGAGAGATTGGTTATCAGAAATAGTTCTCTTTATGGAAGTCAAATATCCAGGGTTTTGTGCTATAGGTCCTTTTTTCAATGGAATTTTTTCTTCTTCTAAGAACTGAACAAGTTGTTCAAAAGTAAATTTAAATGGTGTATCATAGTTAATGGTTGAGGTTAACTTACCCTCTGGGCTAAAACCGTACCAGGTACCCTTCTTAAAAGTCCCATAAAACACATTAAACTCCAGTCCTTTAGTTTTTATATTTCCATTCTGATTATAAATCTTTATCAAATTAAAATAAGCACCATTAATCCTCTGCTCCAATCTATACTCTCCATAATTGTCACCAGAGAACCTGATATTATCGCCATTTTCTGCTAAAAACTGATAATCATAAACCTCTATTTCAACGGTTTTTCTATCGGCCAGCACTTTAATACCATGGCTTTTATTGGCCTTCGCCTTCAACTTGTTTAAATCAAGTTTTTCGAAATCATCTGAAACCTTTGGAAGCTGCATATTTTTGGAATTTATATTAGTATTCAATTGATGCTTTTGACCACTACAAGATAATGTTGTTCCAACTAAAAGAATAGCAACAACAAGAACTTTGATTGGGAACCGCTTATTTATTTTCTTCATGATGGTTAATTATAATGAGCTCATACTATTCATTTTCTGCTGCGCCATGTGCAACTTTCCATTGCCAATGCCATAAATTAGTTCGTTGTATATTAACCTGATGACTATAGTCCATTACATTATCTGTTTTCTGAATCTTGAAGGTGAATTTTGCTTTAGGCGCAGCCTCAACATTCACAAATGTATGAGGCAGATCCAGGGAATGTAAAAACTCATGAGCAGCAGTTTCATCATTTTTCGTTGGGAAAAGGACTACATTATCACCTGAAGAATATCCATTCAACCCCTGTACATTATTAGAAGTATCGACATAGCCACCACCATCATTAAGATAAAATGCTTTAAAATACCCATTATATCTGGAAGGGAGAAGACTGCTCAGAAATACTTCCATAGACTGAAAATTACCAGGCCGATGTGAATTTCTTGTAATTGGAGCTGTCGTATAATCATCTGCATAATATGCTGCAATTTGTCCGTTATTAATATATTTACTATCAAAATCAGGGAGCGAACTAACATCCAGCATATCAGTTGCAACTTCCGGATTAACTAATGCCTGATTCAAGAATTTCCTGAAAAGATCCTCCTGACCTGTAGTGGCGATATAAGCATTAGAAATACTTGTTTTAACAGCGACAAGGACAATCTTTTTCTTTTTTCTTTGAGCGTTAGCCCATACTTTTACTCTTCCGGCAACCGCACTGGTTTTTGTTCCATTAGTAGCAACTTTAATAGTACGTATAGTTATCACCTGATCATCTGCAAATTCCTTTTTACATTCAATAGTCACTACATCATTTAACCTCTTAATTCCTGCCCCTCTTACATTCACCTGTTTTGGCGTAATTACGAAATTTGGATTATCATCAAATTCCAGCGAATCTGCATCTTCTTCAATATCGACAATCAAACTTAAAACTGCTTGCGTATTAGAATAATTTGTAGCCCGTTCAGGAGTGCCAATCATTTTTGGAAATAAACTCAACCATGGAACAAAGTATTCTTCTTTAATAGGATTGTTATTTGCGTCTTTAATCTCAACGCCAGAACTATTTTTCTTATTTCGCCATGGAACAGTATGTTTATCATACTCTGATTTCAAAGTAAGAAATGGGCCAGAATTCAATACACTTTCACCATTATTTACACTAAAATCCGGGCCAGCAGAATTAATATCCTTATAAATATTTACAGGAGTATGGGGCGTTCTGCTATAATATTTTCCTATAATCGTTTCATACTTTACATCACCAACCATACTTGGGCTAATATCAGCTAATCTTAACCAATCAAAACCATAACCATCACCCTTCCAGCCAACCTTCGGTCTGAAATGAACAATTATTTTTGCATCTATTTGCTTAGAAGGTATGATTGGCTCTCCAAAAACGATCCCATCATTTGAATTTTCTATTATTTTTCCTGCAGCATTTGTATTAATTGTCTCAGCAAAAACAGTATAATCGTTCTTCGATACCTCACTAAGAACACCACCAGATATTTTAATAATATTTCCTTTACTCATAGTTGAGAGTGGTTATTACTTCTTTTGAAAGCATGCATCTTAGTTATGAATATGTTTATAAATAAAACTTATCAGCAAAAAGTTTGCCACTAAAATTCATAAATTAATAATTCATACTATAAAAATTAAATTCATTATATAAAAAGAAAGGTTAATGCAAAATTCGTTCCTTTTTCAGCAGAAACCACAGTTTTGCTTCATGAGACTTTATATACTATTACTTATGTATATTTTATTGAACTTGCTTTTCTCAACACAGGCGGCCTATACTGCACCGATCATTATGATGGCTCAGAATCCCCAGAATGATCGCGACCGCGTTAAGGCTGATGAAGATTTCAAGACTAATAATGTCGAGCTAAAAAAAAGATATCGAGGACCTGCATACACTTAAATAAAATCGACGTAGATAAGCTGGATAAGATCCTGGTCATACCCGAAAAAATGGATTCAAAATAGCCTGGCTGGGGCTTGCAATTTGGAATGAAGCTATATCAGTAAAAGACAATCTACTTTGTCTTAGGGCTGCCTGGTTAAAAGATCAGGGAAAACCTTACGGGCCTACCGATTCCATGGCGAAGCTTTTTGCATTGGAAGTGGCTCTATATGCACAATTATTGAGGTAGTCAAATAGCATCTATTGATGCTGGCCGTGTAGTTGAAATCAGATCATTCTGCCTACAATAAGTAATATTGTTGAGAACCTGCAAGTATTTTCCTTAAAAATTCAACACCATTTCCTAATGGATATTCCTAATTAAAAGATCTTCTTTTTTAATGACCTGTATGATTTTAAAAATTCTCTCAATGCATGATGCAACAATCCACCAGTTACGGTGACTTGTATGTGGATTATATGAAGTTAACCTGATATTATTATAAACAGTATCAATGAAAGTAATCGTTTTCACAAAATATCCTATTTTCCCTTTCTTGTTTCTTAATGCCAATACTAAGGGCTCTCCCATAGGGATTTTACCTGAATTCTCAATTAACGGCAGGGAACAATCTATTTGCAAATCATAAACCAGAATCCCGCTTCCATCAGGTATCGATCGCTTATCGCTACAAGTCATACTGTCACCCGATACAGGAAACACACCATAAAAGATGGAGTTTTTAATGCAGTTCTCAATTATTGAGACGATTTCTTTTTCCATGACGATCTCTACATTTTGGGAGATGCAAGGGTTGAAACCTACACTTTTAGATGTTTTTTTAGTCCTTTTCATACTAATAGTTTTTAAAAAACAACTATAATTTTAACGTTTTAAAAAAGGTATTATTATCATATAAAGTTCTATTTTAATACTGCAAATATCCCGATAATTACTTCTTAGAAGCACAGCGATCGATCTATATCAAATAGATGGATCTCTCCTACTCTTTTTAATAGAAACCAAAGGACAACTTTTGAACTAAATTAAGATATTTTCATAATAAATTTTGAATATGAACTCCATACAGTATTGGGAATATATGCTGAATATTTTGATTGACTACTAAATAATTCTTATATTTAAGTATAGCAATTGCAGCTAAAACGTATCGATAAAAATGGTGAGTGATTCGCTGAGTCGAAATCAAAAACCGCTTAAAATACTATCCTTGCGTCAATTTGAGCCATTCCTTAAAGCAACAATTTGTTTACTGGATTTATCCGTGCTTAACTAAATGTTTTACTTAACAGATTGAGAAATGAAAAGCAACCAAACATTAACAATAAAGGTGACCGATTTTATTCATTTTTTTTTTTAAAAAAAACTGTCGCCTGCACTTCCTTCACCTCTCCATTGACACGTACTTTGACTTTACCTGGTTTTGCAGCGGTAATTTTGTATGAAGTAACCTTTCCATTCATCCATGAACAATCGACTATAAATCCTCCACGTGCGCAAAGACCAGTAAATGCCCCTTTAACAGCCCAATCTTTTGGAATAGCCGGCAGCAAATCTATTATACTCTCATGGCTTTGCAGCAACATCTCGGTTATTGCGGCGGTTATGCCGAAGTTACCATCCAATTGAAAGGGAGGGTGATTGCAAAATAAATTAGGTAAGGTGTTATAAGTGAGTAATCCCCGGACCATAATGCCTGCACGCTCACCTTCTCCCAAACGGGCCCAAAGTGCACATCGCCACGGCCATGTCCAAGAGCGACGGCTGTCGCCAACAGTCGACTCCACCGTAAAAGGAGTATTAATGTTTGTCCCATAATTACCACTGCGGCTCCTTAAGGAAATAACTGCCGCCTTTGCTAACTCTGGTGTTTGGATCATACTAATCTGACGGCCAGGATACACTGCAAACAGATGTGACGTATGGCGATGCTGATCATTTTGGTCGTCCCGGTTCCTGCCATTCCTGCAACTGCCCCCATTTACCTATTTTATTAGGCGCTAACCGTCCTTGCATACTAACTATTTTGCTTTGATAGGCTGCGTCAATATGCAGCACTCTGGCTGCCTCCAGGTAATTCTGAAAAAGATCCCAAACTATTTGTTGATCCATCATAACCCCGTCTTCACGTGGTCCATGTTCAGGTGACCAACCATTGGGAACCACAAGTGAACCATCAGGCAATTGCTTGAGTTTGTCTTCCCAAAACTGACATATTTCTTTGAGAATAGGATAAGCTGTTTTACGCAAATAAGTGTTGTCCCGAGTGAAGTCCCAATGTTCAAATACATGACGTGCATACCATGCACTAGCCGGAATATTCCATTCCCAACCATTGCCACCAAAGATATTCTGACTTGTACGGGCCGTCCAGCCTCTTACGTTTTGGCCAAACGCTTTTCTGGTTGCAATCCTGCATGGCTCCTGTGCTGCTACAATAAAATCGATAAGCGGAGTATGACATTCTGAAAGATTAGCCGTTTCAGCAGCCCAATAATTCATTTGGATATTGATATTGTTGTGGTAATCACTTGCCCATGCCGGCTTATTACTATCATTCCACAATCCTTGCAAGTTGGCTGGCAAACCACCCGGTCTGGAGCAACTTATTAATAAATACCGGCCATATTGAAACATAGTTTTTTCAAGGTCCGGATCATTACCACCAGCTGCATATTTTTTCAGACGCTCATCCGTAGGCAAAGCAACAGTGGCTACATCGCTGCTACCAACATGAATAGCAGCACGTGCTGCTAACGATTTGAAATCCTTTAGATGTGCCGCCTTTAATTTTTCATAGTTTTTATTTTGAGCTAAAGCCAATTCTTTTTTAATACGCGGCAAGGGGTCCTCCTTTCCACGCCACCCAGCTTTATAATCCGCCAGATAGTTGGTACGGGCGTCTAAAAAAAGAGTGAGTGATCTACAATTTTCAAACACCAGGCAATCTCCTTTTTATTTTGACATTCCCCTCAGTATGCTTAAAAGTCACCGCTGCTGCATATTTTAAGCCATTAGGCATTACATCACTGAATATCAAAGATTGGTTAGTAGCGATGCTTTTTGCACCTTGTGCTGATTTTAATGAAATTTCTCCTGAAAGTGCTCCTTCTTTATCTGCTTTGAAACTAAAAACCATTACCTGATCAGGATGACTAGCAAAAGCTTCTCTATTGTAATTCACGCCGCTTTGAGTAAAACTGGTTTTGTGGATGCCCGTAAACAAGTCGAGTGACCGGGTATAATCTGCATTAGCCGATTGACCAGTAAACGAGATTAAAAGTTCTCCAAAATCCCTATAGGAACCAAAACCATGATCACCCGTTTCATACTCACCGTCCCAATTGTTATCGCCCGACCATAAGCTCTGCTCATTAAACTGAATACGTTCATGAGCAATACCTCCATAGATCATCGCTCCCATACGGCCATTACCAATTGGCAATGCATCCAGCCATTTTGATGCCCTCCTCCTTATACCAGATATTTAAACTACTATTGTTTTGGGCCATAGATAATCCACCTAAATGGAGCAAAACAACTAAAATTGGGAATATTTTTTTCAAGCTCATTAGTAAATTGGTTATAGAAATAAATTATTAATCATTTTTCTTTTCTGGAACTATAAGCACCATACGATCAGCTTTCAACTCTTTTTCAGCCATTTCATTACTTACCAACAAACACCTTGTACTGAAGCACATTAGAGCTCGCATTTAGTTTAACATCTGGTTGCCCGCCACCCAAACTAAAAAACAGCTGTCCTTCGGGCTGGTATTTCTTCCCATCATTTTTTACCAGCATTAACTGATCTGCATTAACCTCAAAACGGATTTTTTTTGAGGCTCCCTTATCCAGTTCTATTCTTTGAAACCCCTTTAAGGAACGTATAGGTGCCCTACCCTTAGCTTTTGGATAAGAAATGTATAACTCGGCAACCTCTTCTCCTTTAAATTTACCTGTATTGGTAACAATTGCTTCTACAACTAATGGTTTCCCTGATTTAAGCCTGGTTACGGCCTTCAAATTAGAATATTTAAAGCTACTGTAGCTCAGTCCATAACCAAATGGATACTGCACTTCCCCTTTGAAATAACGGTAAGTTCTATTTTCCATACTGTAATCCTTAATGTCAGGCAAATCTGCATCACTCTTATAA
Source organism: Pedobacter sp. NJ-S-72 (assembly GCF_053890575.1). NCBI lineage: Bacteria > Pseudomonadati > Bacteroidota > Sphingobacteriia > Sphingobacteriales > Sphingobacteriaceae > Pedobacter > Pedobacter sp. NJ-S-72. The sequence goes on from NZ_CM132681.1 coordinate 1,667,731, forward strand.
AAAGTAACAGGAAGCCTGCCAGCAGGATTATAATCTCCAAAAAGAACATCTGCTACCGCTGTTCCGGTACTCTGTCCGCCATACCAGGCGTTTATAATTCCAGGTATATGTTCACTTTCCCATGGCATTGCAAGGGCACTCCCCGTAAACAGTACCAGAATGACTGGTTTCCCTGTAGCCTGTAAACGTTTAAGCATTTCAGTTTGCACCGCTGGGAGTAAAATTGAAGTGCGATCCCCGCTCTTAAAACCTTTTGCATTCACAGGCATTTCTTCTCCCTCCAGTTCTGGAGAAATCCCTCCAACAAAAACGATTACATCTGATTGGCTGACTTTATCCGCCAGTGCTGGCATATCCGCTTTTTTATAACTTCCTTTTTTCATTCTCATGGTAGCATTACCATTGCCTTGCCAATATTCAAGTACAATCTTATAAGTTTTATCCTTCAGCGTCTTTAGATTAAAGTTACGATAACCTGAACTACCTCCCCATTCATTGATCACCAGCGAATCGTTCACACGTAAGCGGTAACCATCATCTCCCTCCAGACGAAAGGTGATTTCCTGGTTGGCATCAGCGTGTAGTGTTGTACTAAAACGCATGGAATAATTGGTATTGGCAACACCAGGGGCTGGCGATTGTCCTTCAGCAAGAGAAAAATCTATTCCGTGCATCACCGTGTTGTAAACTACAGATCCCTCAAGTCTGGTATTATTGTAATATTCTACCTGTATTCCAGCCCCGGATATTGACTGGTCAGGATCAGGAATAAACAAGGTATCGGTAGTAAAGCCTACACCTTCATCATATAAAACTGAGCTATTTGGACCACTTTTTTCCTTAATTGCCTCAAGAACCGAAATGTTCTTTGTAGGAAAACCATTATAATTCCCTAATTGTGCAACTTTATTATCTGCATTAGGCCCAATAACCGCAATCTGCTTTGCTGCTTTGATCAGAGGCAGCACGCCTCCTGTATTTTTCAGCAATACAATGGATTGTCTGGCCATTTTAAGCGCATGTTCCTGATGGGCCGGCGCTTCAAGTATGTGCTCAGAGATTTGTCTGTATTTCACCATTTCGGCAGGATCAAACATACCCAACCGATATCTGATGGTAAATAGACGTTCCAAAGAAATATCTATATTCTTTTCACTAATTATACCCGTTTTTACTGCATCTACAAGTGATTTGTAAACGGACATACCACATTCCACATCTGTACCGTGAAATACGGCATCTGCAGCCGCTGCAGCTTTATTTTTATGTGTTTTATGATAATTAATAAAATCATCTATTGCGCCGCAATCACTGGTAACATAACCGGTAAATTTCCACTGTCTGCGTAAAATATCGTTCATTAACAAATCACTGGCACAACAAGGCTGATCATTTATCGCATTGTAAGCACACATTACCCCAGCAACCCTGGCATTTACAATCAGTTCCTTAAAAGCGGGCAAATAAGTATCCCACAGATCATACATGCTGGGATTAATATTATCAGAATGCCTGGTAGGCTCAGGGCCGCTATGTACAGCATAATGCTTTGCGCAGGCTGCTGCCAGCAAATAATCCGGATCGTCTCCTTGCAGCCCCTTTACAAATGCTGATCCCATTTTAGCCGTTAAAAAAGGGTCTTCCCCATAAGTTTCCTGCCCTCTGCCCCATCGTGGGTCTCTGAATATATTGATATTTGGGGTCCAATAAGTAAGTCCAAGATAACGGTCCTTTGTTTTATTTTCTCTGATGGCTTTGTTGTTGATGGCCCGCCCTTCCATACCACTATATTGTGCCATTAGTTTAAGCGAGTTGATATCCCAGGTCGCTGCCATACCAATCGCCTGGGGAAAAACAGTTGTTTTATATGGCGTACGGGCTACGCCATGCAGCACCTCGTTCCACCATTCATAGGCAGGAATACCCAACCGTGGAATGGCCGGGGCAGTATTCATCATCTGTGCCACCTTCTCCTCTAGCGTTAGCCGGCCTACGAGGTCTTTTACTCTCTTTTGTACCGGTATCGTCGTATTCCACATCGGATAAGATTTAAAGTCCTGTGCTTTCAAAAACACTGGTAGTAACAGGCACACAATCTGTATGGCAATCCTTTTCATATTTTCTTTTATTGCAACAGAGCAATTCCTTTTAAATGTAAATCTAGTAGCTTACAGTACTTCCTGGTTCAGGTAAATTGACCAAAGTCTATGTTTTATTGGCTTCTTAAACAACGATGAGCTGTGCAACCGTAGTTGCCCAGCTCATCATACTCATTTATATGTAAAAAGGATTTTATGGGAGGGGTCAAATGTGCCACCCCACTCTATATTTTGCTGTAAAACGTTTTTGGATTGAGAAATCTGATCTGGTTTCAACGCGTTGAACCAATGATTTAGGGTCAGATTAAATTTATAAGTAGCATCTCCATCTATATTATCAATATAAACCCCTGTGAATTTTGCCCTGGTTCCAGGATTTAATATCGTTTCGGATGGGGTAACTACTACCCCAGGCTTAAGCGTAGTATACAATGCATGTTTAAATCCCTGGGTATTTAAAATATCGTACCGTTTCCAGCGCCTTAGATCGCCAAAACGCATATTTTCAAAAGCAAATTCTATCTGGCGTTCGCTTATATAGGCATTTCGAATATCTGTAGTTGATGAAGCAGTGATCCCGTAATTGTTCACTCCTCCTATATCAATTCCTGCCCGTTTGCGAATATCCTTCAAGACCTGCAAAGCCTCAGATGTTTTGCCCGTTTCATTAGCACACTCACCATAATTCATCAATACTTCGGCATACCTGATAACAGGCCAATCTGTTTGTCCTTGTGGATATAAGGCCGCGACCAAGGTAGTATCCAAGCCCTTTCTATCCCAAAAACCAGTTTGACCACCACCTGACATACCAGGATGTATGACACTCATTGCACTCTTATAAACATTAGTTGCAGCATCATATTGCCAGACATCCCAAAAACTATTACCTTTCACATACACTGGCGGCACCTCATCGGGTGTAGGGTAAGGTGTACCACCAAAGAAGATTGTTGCATAAAATCTGGAATCCCTGTTGGTATAAAAATCTGTCATAAATTGTGTATTGTAGACAGGATCAGTTAACCTGTTTTTATCAAACTGCATCGGACTACCATCTTTTTTGGGAAAAGCTAACAACAGATTAAGAATTGGCTGGTTACTATTTGTGTTGTCTTTCGTTAATGGCACAGGCCTTATGGTGTTAAATGCTATACCTGCTCCCGGGTAGAAATGTTGGCGCACCATAATGACTTCCTGATTTCTTTTTGTATACCAGATATTCTTATAATCGGGGAACAAACCGCAACCTTGTGAAACAGCATAATCTACAGCCGCCTTATTTGCATCATAAGCTGTTTGCCATCTGGTCATATTGTTGCCTGGATTAAACAATGGGCTCGCATAAGTAAGTAATACTCTTCCTTTCATTGCCATCGCAGCAACTTTGGTAATACGTCCATAATCGACGTCATTACTGTATTTACCAGGTAAAACCGCAATAGCATCATCTAAATCTTTTATAATCTGAGCCACACACTCCGAGGTTTTGTTACGAGGTTTAAATAATCCAGGTAAATCATTCGCATTTTGAGTATGCAAGATTAAAGGCACTCCACCCACACTATTTACCATTCCCCAATAGGCCCAGGCCCGCCAGAACTTAGCTTCAGCAGCATATTGCGCTTTCACATCAGCAGATAGAACAGCAGCAGGAACAGCATCCAGTTGGTCAAGAAAAAAATTGGCCTTATCAATCCATGTATAATCCAGCTTAGTGTTTGTCTGATCAACAGCAATGATCCCCCGCTGAAAATCACCTAAAGTTTTAAGTCCATCATAACCTTCATCAGAACTGTTACCATCAAAAGCCCAGTCAGGTGTTAATCCACCATAAATATCTGTCAAAAATGCATTAATCATGGCTGGGTTGCTCCATACTTTATCGGGAGTGATACCATTATTATTCTGGAAATCTAATCCCTTTTTACAGGATGTCAGCAGCATGACTGCACACAGGAAGGAACAAAAAAAAACCTGCTGCTAATCTTTTATATATTTTCATAATTTTTAAAATTTAAATGAATTAGAGCGATATACTAACACCAAAGTTGAAGGTCTTCATGATAGGGTACCCGAATGGATCGCTAGTTTCCGGATCAAAATAATCCTTATTGAATTTGCTTAAAATAAAAAGGTTAGAGCCGCTGAAATACACTTTCATTCCGGCAACTCCTATTTTATTCATATACTTGGCAGGAATGTTATAGCCTACATTCAAAAGCTTCATGCGCAGAAAACTGGCGTCCTTTAACCAGAAAGTACTTGCAGAATTGGTAACAGTTGTAATCCCATCATCTGCCGAATAGCGTATAGGTAGCGTAGCATTTGGAGTAGCAGGTGTCCAGGCATCGGTTGCCCAGTTAGACCACATACGATTCCATTCTACATTGCCATCCACCAGATTGTTTACAAATCTCATCTGGTGCAGGTTTCCACTAAAGGTGGCGGCTATACTGAAGCCTTTCCATTCAAAACCGAAATTAAGTCCCAGTACAACAGGGTTATTGTTATTTTTAACCTGAGTCTGATCCCACGAATCTATGATTCCATCTGGTTTACCATTTGGCCCGCTAAGGTCTGCATAAGTCAACTGCCCCACTGCAGGAGCAATACCATTAAATTTATAGTTGGGGTGAGCTGCTGCAAAGGCATCCAAATCAGCTTGTGTGCGTATCATACCCGTAGCCTTGTAGGTAACTATACGACTAACAGATTGCCCTGTATTGGATTCCCATGGATAGGTTACATTCTGATCTTGTATAATATATCTGGCGGCGCCATAAGAAGCATTCACATTTGCATAGTAATTAACATTGCCTATGCTGCTTTTATAACCAATATTGATTTCAATACCTTGTGCATTAACCTGACCATAATTAGAACTGGGTAGTTTAACACTAAAAGTTGGTGGTACAGAGGCTAATCTGGGGCCCAGAATATCATAGGTTTTTGTGAAATAATACTCGGCACTGGCATTAAAATGTTGCAGAAAATTAACATCTACTCCGGCATTATAGCTTAATGTTTTTTCCCAGGTCAGATTAGGATTCGTCAAATCACCATAGGTTATACCCACGTTGGTTCCCTGATTGGTTCCGAAAAACGCGGACTTACCTGCCTGATACGATTGTTGCCACTGCCATCCCCCTACTGCATCATTACCGGTTAAACCAGCTGAAGCGCGAACTTTCAGCATATTTATACCTTTCAGATTTTCCATAAATTTTTCTTTGGAAATGATCCAGCCTACTGAACCAGAAGGAAATAAACCCCAACGCGCATTTGGTGCAAAGTTCATAGATCCATCGTACCTACTAGCAAAACTGGCCAGGTATTTACCATCATAATCATAAAAAAAATCTGGCCTATATAAGATTTACGTCCGGTACTGTACTCTGTATCTCCACTGTTATAGCCATTCGCTCTGTCTGCACTTGCGGCCCACCATTGGTCAGTAAGATAAACAGGAAAAGTTTCACGGCCAGCCTTTATGCCGCCGCCATTGGCTTGCGCTTTTTCATAGATTAACCAGCCTTTTATATTGTGCTTATTAAATGAATGCTCGTAGTTTAGCTGAAAATTCAACTGGTAATCGTTGCTCCAGCTATAATCTTCCTCAATAAAGGGTTTACTGACTTGTGATGATTGTTTCAACGCTACTACATCTGCATCATTCGTACTGATCTGCCGGGTACCCTTATTTTCATCACAGACATGGAGTATTGTTTTTCAAAATACTTGGTTCGGTTATTCGTATAGGATTTATTAAATTGAGCCGAAGCACTTAAGCCCTCTATTGTTGGAAATTTATAAGTCGCTTTTAAGTTCAGCACCGGTTTAATGTAATTGCTTTTAACATATCCTCCATCGCCACGTACTTCTGCACCAACGTTACCAATCCATCCGTAATCAATAGGATTACCGCCATCTGTCCATACAGGTAGTTCAGGTTGCAATAACAATTGCTTTCTATATAAACCTCGTATATCATCGCCGCTAATGGCTGTACCTATTGGGGGACTATACGAAAGATTATTGTTTACTGTAATCCCTGCAAACAAATTCAGGTCCTTGGTGATGTCGGCAGAAATGTTAGTACGGAGGTTATATTTACCATAAGTAGAGTTTTTCATAAATGTTCCCTGCTTGGTATAAGAGCCACCAATAAAATAAGTGATTTTATCGCTACCTCCTGAAGCACTCAAATTATGCGTAGTGATATAAGGGGTTTGATATACAGCCGCCAGTTGATCATAGCCCCAACCATTGTTAATGTTTTTAAAATAATCAAAATCTGATTGAGTCCAAATTGAGCTGGAACCTGGATTAATCCGGTTATAAATTTCACCAGTTTGAATAGCAGAAGTTAATGATGCATTTTTTCCACGTTTGTCGAAGCCAGTGTTGAATGAATAATTAATTTGCCCCTTCGTTTTTTTTTTCCCTGTGCGTGTGGTAACCACCACAACACCCCCGGCTGCACGGGAACCATAGACAGCAGCAGCAGCGGCATCCTTCAATACGCTAATATTATCAACATCATTAGGACTCAGATTATTGAAATCGTCTGCACCGCTGATTTTACCATCAATTACATATAATACATCTTGCGCATTGTATACTACATCACCATCGTCATTCTTTTTAAAAGAAGTCCCCACGCGGACATGAATACCAGGCGCGGTGCCTGGAACTCCATCTGGAGTACCCACATTTACACCAGCCATCTGACCAGCGAGCAAATTACCTAAAGAAGTAGTTGGGGAATTTCTGCGGGTATCATCCAGCTTTACTGTTACAACAGATCCGGTGACCAAATCTTTTTTCTGGGTACCATAACCCAGGATGACCACATCATTAAGGTCTACAGCAGTAGCTACAAGTTCAACCACCATTCCAGCACTGGCCTTTACATTCTGGCTCTGGTAGCCGATCATGGAAATCGTGAGTATACTACCATTGTTTACATAGCTCTCAAATTTACCCTCTGCATTGCTTAATGATTTTCTGCCGCCCTGAACGGCAATCGTTACCCCCGGTAATGGCTTCTTATCCTTGCCATCAATAATAGTTCCAGAGAGTTTTTCCTGTGCAAGGACATGAAATGGCTGTATGAGCAGCCAGATAACTCCGAGCACCCCCAGACTCTTTTTTAATTTACGATACATATTTTTAGTTGTTTATTTGGTTGATTAGGTTAAAGAGTAATCCGATGATTAAACTCTTATCCTATAAATCTCCAAAGAATTGACAGGGCCTGCCACCATTAATTTGACTGTTTACAATGTTTTTTTTGCATAAACAGTTGTTCTGAAATTGTTTAATTAAACCCTATGGAATGGCTGTTTTTTTTTGTAACTTTCAGCTGTGAATATTGAAATTTTTATCATCCGGGCTGAGTTAATCTAATATTCAGATTTAACAAGATGCAGTACATATACGAAAACTTTACTTTTCCTCCTGATCAGTCATTCACGGTCCGCTCAGAGATCCTGGAAATAAAAAAGTATGCCATACTAAAATCTCATGTCAATTTTGAAATTGCCTTGTTAGAAAATTGTTGTGGAAAGCGCTTTGTTGGAGATCATATCGAGGACTTTGAGGGAACGGAATTGGTTCTTCTAGGCAGTTATTTACCACATTGCTGGCAATACTATAATGCCATAGATAACAAAATTGTCCCTCAGGCCACAGTGGTTCATTTTTTTCCTGATTTTTTAGGCAAGGATCTCCTGCAAAAACCTGAAGCTATTCATTTGAACCAGCTCTTTACCAATGCCACAAAAGGTATATTATTTTCCGGGCCAACTGTACAAAGAGCTAAGGTTATACTAAACCTTATGCTGTTTGAAACCGGCCTTGTCCGGGCGGCATTAATGCTGCAGTTATTAGATGTGCTGGCACAATCGAGCTCTTACAGACTCTTATCGTCTCCATGTTTCAATATCATCGAAACTTCTGCTGAGGCAAATAAAATTAACCGGGTTTTTGATTATATATTTAAAAACTTCAAGGAAGACGTTTCACTGCAAGATGTTGCAGCTATTATCCCCATGTCTACAGCAGCTTTCTGCCGGTTCTTTAAATTAAAAACCAATAGAACGTTGGTAGACTTTATTAAAGAAATAAGGATTGGACATGCCGCAAAATTATTAATGGAGGGGAACTACAATATCACCGAAACATGTTATAAGAGCGGTATATAATAACATCTCCAACTTTAACAAGCATTTTAAAGAGGTAAAGGGACTTCCTCCCAGAGATTTCATTAAACAATATAAAACCTCTGCTTAATGCTGCTTCTGCTACTTACTAAATTTATAAAAAGGAATGGCTTCTGCCCATTTCTCTCCGGCTGAAGTACCCTTAACTCCTTTTTGATAATTGCCCATTAACTTATTCCATTCTGCACATCGGGGACTATAGGATTCTGCCACTCTTCCCATCTCCTTTAAATTGGCATCTTCAGGAACAGTTATGGCCATTACGATCAGATCGTTGAAGCGGTAAAGGGTAATATTTTTATACCCTGCTTTTTTAAAGCCGGCCTCTACTTCGGGCCATATTTGTTTATGACAGGCTAAATATTCATTCAATTTCTTATTGTTATCTACCGTATTTACAACAAATACCTTTTCTACAAACTTAGCTTCTTTACGCTCTGGATTTGCTGGACTGCACATCATGCAAGCTCCGGTAAGCGCGATCAATGTGAACTTTAAGAATATTTTTTTCATCAGGAGATCAATTAAAAAGTAAATAAATCAGGACCATGACCGAGGCCAGGCCTAACCACATGAGCCAAATCGTTCTTGAACCACCAGTTAGCTCCATTTTTGATTCAAGCAGTGAAGGGATTACCGGTTTTACCTTAGTTTTTGTCAAAAGTGTTGTGACAACGATTACAATACTTAAGGCCAGAAATATATAAAATGAGAGTAATAGAAAATGTGGCCAATAGCCTTTAAAGGGATAATCTAATACATGACAACCGCCAAGCAGCAAACAAACAAACCCGCCTCCATAAAGAACAATCTCTGCTGAGATACTGTTGACGCGCTTCCACATGATACCTGCTAAGAAAACAACAGATAATGGTGGGGCCAATATCGATACCAGGCCCTGGCTTAGTTCAAAAAAGTCCTTTCCTGAACAGGAGAAAAGCATGGCAATACCTACACCTAATATTGCTGCAATCGGTAATCCATCTTCCCATGGTTACCTGTTGCTTCTGATCAAGTACTCTGACCTGAGTAACCACATCTAAAGTAAATACGGTACAGAAGGCATTCAAGCTTGAAGATACCGTATCAATTAATGCGGCAATTAATGCAGCAATACTTAAGCCGAGCAAGCCATGGGGCATTAATCTTTTGATCATGGTAATGTAAGCATTGTCTGGCTGGGCTGTATCTTTAAATAGTATATAGCACATAATGCCTGGAAGAATGAATATTAAGGGCATAATGATTTTAAGAGCTGCAATAAATATGGTCCCATATTGCCCTTCCTTTAAATCCTTTGCTGCCAATACTTTTTGTACAATGGTCTGATCTGCACACCAATAATAAATAGCCACTACAGGATAGCCCACAACAATAGAGATCCAGCTGTATTCTGCATTTGATGCCGGAAGAAAAAGCTTCCAGTAAGAAGGTGGTGTTTTGCTAACCAATAAATCTATGCTGCTTTTTTTTTTGAAGGCCTAAAAAAAAGTAAGTACGATGGACGATATGATAATAATAACAGATTGAAAAACACCTGTACGAACGACAGCCTTTAAGCCCCCGATTGCCGTAAAGCTGGTTGCTATACAGGCAATAATAACTATGGCTGCAAATAATGAACAATCAAATATTCCGGAAATCAACAAGCCACCAGCATATAAGGCGCTCCCCAACCATACCACCAATATTGAAATCAGGCTGTAAATAATAAGGAAATTATAAGAGCGCCTGCCATAACGGATCAGCAAAAATTGCGGAATGGTGCTGATTTTTGCTTTTAAGTAGTAAGGCAAAAAAACCATAGAGAGCAACATCAAAAATATCCAGGCCAATAATTCAAAGTTGCTACCTACAATACCATGAGAAAATCCAATACCTGCAAAGCCGATCAGCATCATAGGACCTGCATTGGCACTAAACATAGAAAAACCAATTTGCCACCATTTTAATGTTCTTCCACCAAGAAAAATATCATCCTGTCCTTTTTCTTTCCTATTTAGGTAAAACCCGATAAAGAATAAGACAAGGATGTAGCATCCCAGTACTAAATAGTCAAGTTGATTAAAGCTTAAATTCACAGTGCGTTCGATTAATTACATGGATACTATCGGATTGTATTTCTGGACATTTTGTCTTTCCCATACTTTCTCCCATTTTATTTTCTTTTCTTTAAGGCAATAATCCCAATCAATCCTCACCGGAAATCCCGCTGTTTCCGGCAAAATAAACCGTCCCCTTTCCCATGTTGGATATATCAAAAAATACGCTTCAAGGCCGTGCATAATAGAATACAGGTATTCAATCATTCCAGTATCTTCAGCAGAAGTCATCAGAGCCGTTGAATATAGAGAATATCCGCCAGAAGAAAATTGTATTTTTCGGTTTTGGCAAAGATCCCTTACCTCCATCCACTCTCTGACCCCTCCTATCTGCGTTGGAACTGGTTGCAAATGACGTACGCCACAATTGACAAGGGTAGGGAAAATTTTTGAAGTACGTTCAGATTCACCATAGGCCACACTGATCGTTGTCTTTGTACAAAGTTTTTCTATCTGATCATAGGCAGCTGAATGCACTGGTTCTTCCAGCCAGCACAATTCATCTTCGCCAACAGCATTTATAAATTTTAAGGCATCATCACAAGACCAGATCTGATTGGCATCTACCGCTAGTTTCATTCTTTTACCAATTAACTGCTGTACAAATTTCACCCTGGCTATATCCTCCTCCATTTTTTTTCCAAAATCCTTCCCAACTTTCATCTTATAACACTCGGTTCCTGCGTCCATGAACAATTGTACTTCTTGTTCCAACTCTGCCAGGGTATAATTGGTTCCGCCACCACTTCCATACATTTTCACCTCGTTACGTTCGGCACCGATATAACGATAAAGCGGAATGTTTTTTCTCCTTGCAGCCAGATCATATAAGGCCATATCAATCTGGCCCAATAATGCAGAGGCGGCACCTTTAAAATCCTTCATTTCGAATAGACCAGTATAACCTTGGATAAAAGTCTTTATAAGGAACAGAATGACTATGAAATAAGATTGGAAACAAACAAGACTCTAAAATATTAAGATAGGTACTATAAACAGGTGCTTCTCCAATATTCCCATCCTCATCTTCAATCGTAATAATAGAGATTCCGAAATTGGGAAAGGGTCCCATAGTTGCATCTTGAAACGGGATTACCGACTGGACTTGTTCTAAAACTCTGATCCGAACTCTTTTTATATTAAAAATTTCGTCTTCTATCTGACCCATTTAATAAAGTTTAAGTGATTGAAAAATTTCTTGAAAAAAAAATGAACTCTGGCAGCTTTCCTAATCGCAGCGCCTCAAGTGTATCATTAAGTTCCTTTAGGTTTGCAGCTCCCATAACGATTTTAAACTCGCAAGGAATGTTTAACATAAACCGGTGAGCAAGCATTTGTAGTGACATATGATTTTTTTTAGCAATTAAACTGGCCTTTTGGCGTGCGCTATATTTTCTACATCGAGCCAGTCGGGAGGTGATTTTGTAAATTCAGAGAACCTCTTCCCCAGCAATCCCATATGGAGAGGGCTTGCTGCATAATATTCCTTCTTATTTTCCAGGCAAAAGGAGATACTGGTATCAAGAGCATCAATACAAGTGGCATTTAATCTGTTATACTCCATAAAAACGTCGAATACCCCCGATGTCAAATAAGGTTTAAACCATAATGGGGCATTTCCTCCAAGCCCAATTTTCCTGGCATATCCACATTGTTTAAAATATAGCATCTGCTTTAATATTTCTTCCACCCTATCTTGTGGAACTGCTGCCGGATCGTGTAGAAAAAGCACGTCAATCACAGAAATACCTAGCGTTTTTAAGCTATTTTCAACACTTTTTTTATTCATTCCATCAAGTGTATAATCATAATAGGCCTCGTCTGCCCGATAGCTTTTCAAACGCCCAACTTTAGTGCTTATCAGCGGTCGTTCTCCTGTCCAATGTGTGCAGTGCTTCTCCTAAAAAAAACTCTGCGTCACCATAGGCCGGAGCGGTATCAATAGCCAAAATACCCTGTTCAATGGCATGTACAATTGTCGATATAGATTCATAAGCATCGACCTTTCCCCAAACACCTCCTAAGCCAGCAGTACCCAGCACCAGGTTATCTGTTAATGAAAATCCATTATTCATTTTTTCTAGAACCACGTTTCAATTATTTAATTTTTACCGTTAATAACTATACAAAATAGTCTCTTTATTATTTAACCCACAATGTTTACGATCCGTCTCTTCTGGATACTGTTAACCATTCTGCAATCACTCGTTGTCCTTTAGCGACACCATTTTCCTTAAAGGAGTCTATTCTGAAAAATAAGGAACATGCTTATGAAGACTTGAAAAGATTTTTTTTCTTTTCATTTTACAGTGATTTTTCCGCTTTTATTAATGATTACCTGTACGGTTCCATGTGATCGTACCGCAATTTTTGGCCACTTAACTTAACATGAATGCAGTGTAAGACAGAGGCCGCATAGCCTCAAGACTGCTTTCTGCGAAAAAAGCTACACTAGCATCATATTCGGTTTTGTTCTTCACCAGCAATGTCGTCGTTTCCTTATCTTTTTTCAAAACTGATGCTTCTAAATGGTCAAAAACCAGGAGTTTCTTTTTATCTGTTTGAAAATAAATCCCGGGTAATTCAATAGCCATCAACATACCATTAGTTTCAGTCCAGGAATTTCGGGTATTAATAAAATTCCCTACACTTCCTTTACCCTCCGCATCACTAGGCTGAATGCGTTCCATACTTGATCCGATAAGGTTATTGGTGGTATAATGACCAGGCATATTTACGGCTTCAGCTTGTGCATGCTGGATATCATTGATTAAATCAGCATATAATTTATTACCGGTCGCTCTGTACAATTTAAATAGATAATCTCCTGAGGCCTCGCAGATACCTGGTGCTGAATGTTTGTTTTGAATGCTTGCCCATACAGCCCCTGCCATGCGGCATTGCAATTTTGCAATCTGACTGCCAGACGGGAAAACAGGGTCATAAGATAATGTCCAGGTTGAACAAAGGGCTGCCTGAACTTCAGCTTTCTGCAACCAGCTCTTTTCGCCGGTATAGTTGTATAATGCCATCAATGACTCCAAAAAACCAAAAGCTGATTCTGAATTCGCATCCATACTGATGTCGCCGCAGTCACCACCAGTAAGCCCCTGTTTGACCACATCACGTTCATAATAATAATTTGCCGCGTCTTTAGCTACACGGAGCCAATCAGGGTGATTAAAGTAATTTGCTGTTATGGCCAGGCCAGCAGGCGCTATGGCTCCCGCCGTAGAATTGAATACCGCGATCTGTCCCGTTTCCGGCACAATATACTGACCAAATTCTCCATATTTGTTCCAAACGTTGGTAAAAGCAGCAGCCAATTTTTGCGCTGCAGATTCCCATTCCGGCTTAATCATGTTTCCAAAGCCTTGTGCTTTGAACAAAGAAGATGCTTCATCAACCAAAGTAAAGCATCACTATTTTTACGAACCATGGCTTGACCACCTGAAAAATCAGGATGCATTTTATCAAAAATGAGTTCACCATTAGCTTTTATTCCTCCATAAAAAAAACCGCTTTTCCCCTGAAGTTTATTCACTACAAAATCAATTTCTTCAGCAACCCGATGACGTTCTCTTTCATTATTAAGTGCAAGCATGGGGTAGCTGTTTATCATACCACTTACCCATCCCAGTTGAAAATCGTTGTTATTTTCTGGTTTGTAATAACTACCAGCAGGGACCTGTATAAAATTGTTGCTACAAATGACAGTACCCACGGTTAATAATTTACTCATAGGCAACTGATTACGAGGATTACTGGTTCCTGTCAAATCTTTACGCACCCGCATAAATTTCTTGAGTAAATCAGGAATATTGTTGGCATCAAATACATATAACCTCATGTTGATGGCTATTCGATCCCCAGGATTCCAGTCACACGCTTTGTCGCCACTATCGTGAAAATCTCCAAAACCTGTTGCCAATTTCCGCACCGCAGGAGCAGAAATAGTAAACCTGCAGCTATCCTGTTTTGCATTTTCTGCAATTGTAAGCCCACTGTTGCCCAATTTTGTTTGCTGGGTGGTCATGAGAATAAAGCCCTTTTTTGTTTCGGGTGAAAAAAAGCACATCGCCGGCGTTGCCGCATTGCCGGTTTGTAACTCCACTAATGAAGCCGTATTCAATTCTATAGCCAGCCGGGGATTGTTGGAAATCGTCAGTGGTACTTTAGGGTTATAATACATCTCCTTACTGTATTGTGGGTTGTATTCATTACCTATAGCATGATACCTGTTCCCATTATACATACTGGCCGGCACCATAACATAGTTTTTCCGGCTCCAGCGGCCGAAATCAAAAGACACTGCCAGCGCAGTAGAAGAAGCATGCCCTTCCTTTAACACAATATCTGCGGTCACATCCATCATTTCGTGGCTTGCATCTTGTTTTGTTTTTGTATTTGTTTTGTATCTAATATAACCGACCATTGTGCGCTGTCGGTTCTCAAAGAATTTTGCTTAAATTGGTGTTCATTCAATTTTCTAGTACCATCATATTGAATAGCGCTTATATGCATAGTTCCATACAATGCTTTTAAGAAACCTGGAAGTATGGGCTTTTTAATTGCTTGTGCATTGGCAATACTCCCTAAAGATTTACAAATAATTAAGGCAACAAGGCAATTCTTTTTGTTAAGATTCATAAATAAAGGTTAATTATACACACCACTTTTTGTTACACAACTATTAATTAGAGTTTTACGCCTTTACCTATAGTATTTACAACTAGCTCAAGCTTTATCTTTTCATTACCTTCATGTAATGCGGCGACAGAAATTTCCGATTGACCTTCTGGTAGCATCAGATTACGCTCAGAAGATATTTCTTCCAGCTTTTCCCTAAACTTATCCCCTACATAAAGTGAATTGTTCTTATATATAATGAATTCACCATCAGAAAGCTTTCTGTTTATCAAAAACTGCTTTCCATTCTGTAGGGTAATTTTGATTCCGTTTGCCTGTTGATTCTTTTCTGCATATACACGCAGTGCAAATTCAAGTGGCTGACCCTCAAATTCATTTTTTAATTGGTATGATTTCCCTTCGGGTAAATAAGGCTGATTGCTGTAACGGTTTTCTCTCACAGGATACAATAGGAAAGATTTCTTTCCTGTCTGCTCCAGATGAAACTTGTAATTCAGATCCTTCAGCTTTTCTTTGAGCGCCTTTGAAAAGTTCATTTCGTTCCTCAGATTTTCCCAAGTGTGGTAAGCCTTAAATATGACATCCTTTTCACTACAATTCTCCACCCCTCTTTCACTCAAACCCAACATATAAGTGGCATCCCAGCCAATTGATTTGGCCTGAAGATTCTCTGCATCATACATCGTCCAGTCACTGCTAAGATCAATAATTCCAAATGTTGCCGGCAGGTAACTGCTCTGGAAAACATCCCGCATATCCTTTCCTTCTATTCCCCACTTATTGAGTACCGGACTAAACATATGATCTCCACCACCAACGTTACATACACTCATATAATGCCAGCTTCCTTCGTTAACAGCACTTCCCATTACGCGCAGATATTTACCGCCATTTTTCTTGTAACTTTCGAAAAGCTTGCCAAAGAAACGCTTAAAAGAATATTGACCCTGCCCTTGGTATATACAGCTTTCAAGTCCATCAAAATCAATGTAATCCATGCCTCCGTCTGTCAGCCATTTTCCGTAATAATCTGCATATACCTCTTGCAAATTCATATCGGGAGCAAAACCACGATAGCAATTAGGCTGCAGCTTCACAATGGTTGTCCCGGCAGCAAAAGATCCGCGGGTGGTACCATGAAATCCCCTTTTCACATGGAGGAAGGTATAGGGTTTGGTTTCTGTTATTCCATTATACTCAATAAGTTCCTTTCCAATTTTGAGTACATTGGTATGGTTTCCTTCCCCAGCCCCCGAATTCATTAAAATAAGCCCTGTCAGCAACGGTTATAATGGTATCGAGCGGAGACAATTGCCCTGTGAGAACTGTACGCTGCATAATGGCCAGACTATCGTTAGGCACGGGTGCCACATCGCTGTTCCCATCAGGCTGCAGGAATTCACAAAGCGTATGTAACCCCCAACGTATGCCATTCTTTTTCATTAATGCCCCATATTCTGGAATGGTCATTTCAGGAGCAGACTTAAATTTTATCTTATTTCCATTCCACCTGTTTGCACGATTAGGATAATATTCACCCCATCCTTCATCCTGAACAGATTTAAGCCCAAGACGCTGTGCATAATGTACAAGGCTGTCATGATCACCCCTCCATGCAATATCCGGACGATAAGCTTTTGGATCCTTGATCCAATTGCCTTCTACTTCGGGATGGGGTAACCCTTCGCTTAAAACTATTTTCTCTATCGTATTAAGCCCTATTGAGTCCGGGCAGGCATAAAAAGCCATAGCAGAACCAATAAACCCAGCATCAGTAGGTAATACAAGCTGATAACGAGCAGAGTTCGCCTTTCCGTCCAGATCGTCTGGCAATACAGGAAAACGTATCATTTGCTCCTTTCTTCTATCGCGCGAATGCATACAAATTGTAGATCCGTATGCTGGTTCAAGATAGGCGCCGTTACCATAATTCATTCTGTAGTATTCTTCCGGATGGGAATAGAATGCCACATCATTAACACCATCGCCACCAATTGTAAAAGTTTGCCCCTCTTTAAGGTGTGAAGGAAGCGGAAATTTTACTGGGTCCGGCGAATGAATGAAATAATACATGAATGACATATCACCTCCTGTTGGTAGTCCACTTGTAGTATTATCGTTTAGACCGAGCATACCTATTGCAAAATGATCATCCCTTACTACGCCGAGTACATCTCCAATAGTCTTTGATATATTGGTTTTATAAGGGCCCCATATAATATTATCAATTTGTTCCTTTCTGGTAAGAGAAACCAGCTGAAATCTGAAATACTCCTTTTTCTGCTCTGCTTTAATCGTTGCAACTGCGCCGTTCTTAAAGTTAAGCAGGATTTCACTGCGCTTCTGATTATAAGTGGCTTTTACAGGATAGATATAGCCTTTATGCCCCGAGAGGCTCATCAACGCCGAAGAAAGTCCTTTAGGATTGTATTCCTTATTGGTTTTAATATCTTTAATGGAGATAATAAAACCTTTACCATCTATACTGATAGCCGAATAACGGTTTTTTAAATTGATCGTCTGCGCTTGGGTTAGAATACTATAACAGAGCACCACTATTAAAACTATGGATACCCTGAACAGCTGAACTGGAGAATAATTCATCTTGTTTATGTTAAGGTCTTGTGCAAATTTCCCACACGATTTCATTTGTGTCAACAAAACTATAGGTTGGTTATTTCAAAAAAAGAGTGCACTTCAAACAACTGTTCCTATCAGTAAGTCAAAGCTAAAATTAGATAATACCATGCCTATTAATTGATCCTTTATTGCCCGATATCAATGTTTTTTTTGCATAACTCAAGAGAATTATCTCTCCATAATACTGTAATATTGAGCCTGGCTGATGCCTTTTAATGGCACACATAACAAGGGGTGTTAATTGATTAAAATTTATCTCTTTTTAAAACTATCGGATTCATTTTTACACTACTGATTTTCTGGTATAACTTCCAGGTATTGTTATCCACGGTTTCCAAAGTCCAGTCTTTCTTCGGATCTGCCAACAGTTTTTTTATCAAACGGGGAAATGCATTTGCCGCACGGGCATCTTCCCAAGTTCTGATTACTTTGAAAATTGCATCCTTCTGAGGGCAGCTTTCAACATCTTTCTGGTTTAGAGTCAAGCTGTATGTGGTTCCGACCCCTATTGAAATTGCTTGTATATGCTCATACTGCTCAACTGTTGAATTAGCTTTGATAGGAAAATTCCCACCCATACCCACTGGAAAATAGTTGGAGTAAGTTACATCGCGAAGATCCTTTCCCTGACTGGTATTACTCCCCCATTCTCTGGTGTCGACATCATATAAGTTCTTTCCTCCTCCAACATTCCAGATACTTTGATAATGCCATGAACCCTCTGAGAGAGTAGAGCCAGTGAAACGAATATCAGGAATACCGAGTTGTTCAGCCCTTTCAAACATTTTACGAAAAAAAAACGTTTTGCAGAATAGTAGCCATGTCCATTGTTGAACAAGAACTCCTGTCCATCGAAATCGTAATAGCCTAAGCTATTGATGTAACAAACATTGGCATAGTATTCGGCTATTTTATCTTGTAAATCTATATTTGGAATAAGTCCGTCATATCCATAGTTTATAGTTACCTGAAGTTTGTAAACCGTATCCTGTCCTTTATGACTTACTGGTGTGGTATTCCAGTACCCCCGTCTTACATTCAACAGTCTGTACGGTTTTTTATCAGAAATACCCAGATAATAGATAAGTTCCTTTCCTATTTTTATCATATTCAGATTTTTACTATGACCTTCCCAGCTCGCAATTTCCTCAAGATATGTTGGATCGTCCACAATAATAATGGTATCGGTTGGGGTGATGCTATTCGCTAACAAACGCTTTTCCTGATAACACAGACTGTCACTCGGGATTGGGCTGGCATCTTTGGTGCCAGGAGCTAAAGAATTAGAAATGGGGGTCCTTCCTATTGTAATTCCATATTTCGCTGCCATTTCAGCAAACTCTTTATGCGATTTATTGCCGGATGTTAATTTCAAAGGTTTTTTCTCAAAATTCTCTCCATCAATATAACCTTTATTGCCACGATCCGGTCTTAAAAATCCCTGGTCATATAAACTGATAGCCTTAAACCCTAATCTGGCTGTATAAGGTATTATGCTATCATACAACCCACCACTGGTGATTGCATCGGGTAGAAAAGCCGATGGGTCTTTCACCCATTTGCCTTTAATTGTTGGGTGCGGCAGCTTTTCTGATAAAACAATATTCTGGACAACATCCATCCATCAATGCTGTACTGTCCGGGCTTCCCCAAAGCGCTATGGAAGAACCAATAAAATCTACACCAGGCAACGGTTGTACTTCAATATGATTTGGCCTATTTACTGGCATATTCGGTATTAACGAATAATACACTACTCTTTTGAAAGACCTGTCTCTTGAATGATAATTAATTGATATCCTTCCTTTCTTGTCTACTACAGCTGAATTTCCATACAGTATTCGATAATATGGTTCTTTATGAGCATAAAAAGCAACATCACTAATTCCATCACCGCCAAGGGTAAAAACCTGCCCCTCCTGCAAATGACCTGGTAAAGGAAAACGTTTAGCATCAGGAGTATGGATGATATACTGAAAAGGAGCTGCATCGGCAATGGTTTCTGAAGTACCGCCAAGAGTATTCTCATTTAGGGCTAACATGCCAATAGCGTAATTACCAACGTCGCTGGTATCCCGGGCTACGCCAATGATTTCACCAAACAAATTGGTAATACTGGTATGAAAGGAACCCCATTGAATATCGTCAACCCCGTTGCGTGGACTAAGGGATAGTAAAGTAAGTTTAAAATACTTTCTTTGAGTTATCAATGAAATTCTGGCAATCGAACCATTGGGATAGTTTAATAGGAGAAATTTACCGCCCTTATCGTAAGATGCTGTATATGGTTCGTAATAAATCTTTTTTTTACTATCATAAAGACACATCAGTGGTGAAGGCTTGTCCATAGGGCTAAATTCCTTATTGGGTATAACTGTTGTATTTTTCATACTGGTAATAAATCCCTTATTACTGATGTGGATTTTAAAATACCTGGTACTAAAGTCCCACTGTGCTTGGGCACAGAAATTAGAGGCCGATAGTAATACGATTAGCACCATCTTAATATTCATCCATTTCTTTGAACCTATTAATTCCAATCTTTTCATATTCTTTTTATCATTACTTACGGTCATCTTTTATGAAATTCCAGCCTTTTCCTGGTTTTACTATTCTGCGGACTTAGCATATAAGTGTTTCCAGCCTTTGTCGCAAAAGTATATTTTTCTCCAATCCTGCTAACTGTAATTGGCAAACCATCCTCAATAACCCGAATGGTTCTTCCTTTCCAGGGATTGTTCAGGTAGCATCTGGTGCCCTTCTCGCTATATATTTTTAGGTTCGAAACTGTTGTTCCATCGTAATCTGCTGAAACCAGAAAGGCCCCCTTGGTTCTCAGCCGTGTAAAGCTGGCTGCCGATTTGAGCCAATCGGGAAACAAATATAAAGTGCTGTCCAGCGTTTGCAGCATCATAGAATTGACGGTCTCGATGACTGCGGTTTTCTCCGTGCAGTGATGCCCGTCGATAATCAGGAAGTTTGGTTTGGCACCAGCAATGAGTGTTTTCATCTTATGAACAATTGTATCTGGATTAAAGCCTACCCTGGCAGCCATTACAAAGGCACTTAATCCTAATTCATTCATCGTGCCGGTAAAACCATTTTGTGAAACTGGTAGTATTCCACCGTATTTCTGGCAATCTGTAACGTGTCAGGATTTGAGAGTAAAGTCAGCAATTCACACGGATACACCGGATGCATTTGTATCATATGATTCGGGTGATCCCAGCCAGCTTCATTCTTTGCGAAAACCGGCAATCCCTTGTTCGGCATCTTGGTGGGTTGTATTACTTTATATTTAGACAGATGCGAAAGAATATCTCGCCACAAAGGCCGGCGGCTGGCATCTACATTTAATAACACACTGTACTTCAATAATAATCGAAAAGTTTGCTCTACAAATCCCAGGTCGGAAGAGGGATTTAAATCCCAGGAGTCTTCGTGCGCACCGGTGGTTATCGTATAACGGTAGGAATTGCCATAAGGTTCTTTTTTCAGATAGTCTTCATAGAAATCGCCGCATTCAAGGATAAAAGGATAGGCCCTGTCCTTTAAGAAAACCCGATCGCCAGTATATTCGTAGTACCAGCTAAAAAGAGGAACATTGAAAGAGCGAGCGTTCACAGTTTGTTGCCAGTAGTAGTTATAAGGAACACCTATACCCAAACCACCAACCAGGAAGAGCACTCCCCTGTACGATTTTCCCGCCAGTGACGGATGCAATTTGCCCAGTTCCGTTTGTGCTCTTCTTTTACCATCAGGTACAATGGATTCAATGAAATTGAAGAATGGTTTGGCAATTTCAGGCCTGTTGGCCGAGAAAACACTGTAAAACCCTGCCTGGCTGTTATAATTTAGGTGAATATCTCCATGATACATCATGGCATCATCCATATTCCAAACGCCATACATCCCCCCACAGGCTGGCGAGTGCTCATTATAGGCAGATGCTAGCAAATAGATAGACGACAAATAATGACGGTTGAGCAGTTCATCGTTGGTTTCTACATAAGACCGGCTCCACATATCCTTCCACCAGGCTGTTTTGATATCTTTCAACCGGGTAATAACAGTATTGTTCATGGATTTCAACTGTATGCAGGCAGAGGGTAATTTTTGCATCATTGGTTTTTCCACCACCAGAAATATAAGTTAACACAAATACTGGTTTAGTACTTGTAATCACAAATGAAGAATTAATCTGCGATTTTGAAACCAAATTCAAAGTTGACGCTGCACCTATGATCCTGGTCGAGATCCCGGCTTTGGAGATCCATCTTACACCTGTAGTTTTGGTTTGACGTGTAACCTGGGCCACCATATCACTAATCTCAGATCCCGTTCCATATGAAACTCCAGCACTGTCCGCAAATGTTTCCACCGATATGTTTATCGGAGTTCTCGAATTGGTCGTTAGTTCCGTAACCATCACATTATCATTCACCGAAATCCAGCTTTTCATATTCACTGGTTGAGAAGTAGCCGTAGTCATCCGAAGTTCATTCCCAAGCTGATCCATCTGATAATTAAACCCTTTCGTAATGGGAGAGTTTACAATGATTTGAACACCACCAACTGGCAATGCAGCAGGTCCGGTACCTGCCCAGTCGCTCCAACCATCAGTTACAAAGTCCACTTTCGATAGGTGAAAAGTCTGACTATTACCAGATGTGTGGCAGACCACTCCTACATCTCCGTTCCCCATATATGGCCCTATTGGAGCATTATTTGTTTTGATGCTACTGTAACTAAATGGTGTATTCCAGGTAGCTGTAAGCAGGCCCTTTTTCTTTAGAAAGAACAACGAATCTGTTTTTGCCTGATTGGCTGCCATGATCTTTTTGGTTACCAGAACAGACACTTTACCAGTCGTTCTGGTAAATTTCTGCGAATGGGCCAAAAAGCTCCAAAAGAGAAAACAGAAAATAAAACTTTTCTTCATACAAAATATACTTTTTTATCCCCCGAGAGTTGCACTGAAATATTCTATGCTGACTACACAAGGTCACCATCTATTGCTGTTCGAATTCTACAACCGGAGCCGTGTCTTCTCTTTCCTCGCAATATGTTAGTTTGAAGGAATGTGTGTGTGCGTTATCCTCAGATTCAAATCTATCGATTTCCTCTTCTCTATATTGATGCTAATTTGACCATTATCTGCGTTTTTTTTTTGCTCAGTACCCCTCAATAAATGCAACTTATTAAAGAAAATATTTACAGAAGGTGTTTATATTTCCTATATTAAAAATTACATCAGATTATAAACCAATTAAACCTACAAATAATTGACTAAAAAGAAAATATAGCCTCAGACCTATAACAATTTAAAATGTCACATTAAACAAACCTATTTAATGTGACATTTTTTATAAATTTAATTGCCACCAGATTAACACACACAACAGAAACACCAAACAATTACGTCCTTTACTTTAAACTATCCGTTTGTGAACGCCGGTTTAAATCCTTATTTGCTTGAACAGAAACGAAGAGGGGCATCGTCCTCAAGTCAGTTATTCCGATGTGAACGGTTCGCATAAGCTCCTCTGTGACATCGTGGGGTGTGACGGTAGTCGCAGCATCATTCGGCCAGGAGTTCGGCTTTGGGATGAGATAAGGGCACGCCTCTGTGATGAGACGATCAAAAATGCCACAGTTCATAACAAATTCTTCGTTCCACTACGTTCAGTCGTATACTCACCAGTGCAATACCGCAACCTTTTTCTTGCTGGCAATGCTGTCCACCCTGCATGTGGTAAGAGGATGAATCTTGCGGTCTACGACGTGGACATTCTAGCTCAGGCACTGCTAAGTGCAGTGCACGACCGAGATACAACTGGGTTGGAAAACTATTCCAACACCTGCCTGCCCTATATATGGAACTACCAGGACTTTGCTGTTTGGATGACTGATATGATGCACGATGCTGGCGACTCCACACTCCGGTGTACGTTTCGTCAAATGACTGCACGTGCTCGTCTTGATAATCTATTCAAATCCCCGACAGCTGGACGCTTGCATAGCGAATACCAGCGTGGTATGAATTGCCCCTTGGATCAGGTTAGTCATTGATCAAGTGTTTCAAACGGTCGTGTTCTAAGCTTACCCCCTATGAAAAATTAATGGAAATATGTGTGTAATTTCAGTCTGCAACATAGGGTTAGATTGCATCGACCTGAGTCCTCCTGATCTGTAGTTGCGATATAAGCATTAGAAATACTTGTTTTAACAGCGACGAGGACAATCTCTTTCTTTTTGGGAACTATTTTCTGACATCAGCAAGTTAACCTCAAAAGACTTATTGAAGTCCAGCATTACCTGTATAATGTATCACAAAGACAAGTGAATATACCAAAGATTGGATATATTCACTTGTCTAGCGACCTAAACTGGTAGGTTTGTTCGAGACTCTATTTTTACATTAATTTGTTAGTTTGGCAATCCGTTATTAGGATTAACAAGGTAGAAATAATCACTTTCATAACGGGTAACTACGGATATTTTCTGAAGCTCTGACTTGATATCATTAATTCCTTTTTCCAGTGATTCCATAGTTGAGACAGAGTTCCCTTGTAGTAAATCTATCCTTTTATTAAGTGACTCAAAATTGTCATCTACTTTTTGGGTTAGAAGTTGCATATTCTGGGTTAATCCTTGCACATCCCGGGTCAACCCTTGTACATCTTGTCCCATCAGTTCTACTTTTCGGCTTAGCAGCTGGAAATTATCATCACTTTTTTTAAAACCAATCATCATGGTCTCAGATAATAATGCAACCGATTCTTGAAGTTTGTTAATTGCTTGTTCCATATTTAATCCAAATTTTGGTACATACAAAAGTAATCATAATCCATAAATATCTTGTAGTGATAATATTTAATTTAATAATCAATATATATTTCACAATTACAAAATATTGTGTTATTTAATCAATCCTCTACAAACCAATGCCAATCAAAACTACCATCCCAATTACCCATATCCTTTTCCTGAGACTGAATTGTATTTGCATTCTTTAATAGATTACAACTGCACAAGAATCCTATTAAAATGAAAAACACAAAAACTTTCATGGTATCCTCCTTCCATTTTTAACCCAATCAGCCATCTGGTAAATAGTCTTCACATGTCTGCGTTTGCAATATACCCCATCCCCATTATTACTTCCCCGAATGTTCGTGTTCGCCTCAATGGAAATACACCAATCTCCATCCAGCTTTTCAATCATACCAACATGAGCAATCCGTTTCAGTTCAGGAAAATATACAGCAATCAAATTTCCAGGCAGGGCCGATTTTGTTAGTCTGGATATAGGAAAAAGACTTGGAGACCATCCTGATCCTGGTTCAGCAAAACCAGCTTCACGGTAAACCCAACTGACAAACGCACTACAATAAGGCTGTCCTTTTTTCAAGCCTGTAACTGCAAGATATTCCTCTACCCTTTCTCCATCATTGTTCCCTGTTTTCTCCCTAACTCCTATTTCTTTTGCAGCTATCCTGACCAATTGCAACCGATACCTCAAATCCAGAATTGCTCCATAATGTTGTTTACTTTTTAACAGATTGCGGTTAAGCATACTGATGCAGCTAGTAACAGCGACACAAAAGATGCCCAATAAAAGCTTAATTGTTGCCATGATGTTAAAGTTTTGAACTGTGAAACCATATCTGAAAGTAAAGGCAATCCAATGATTTGCCAGACTCGCTGTAATAACCACCAGCATAAACCAGCAACCAATAAGAAACTAATCAGGCTTAATAAAACCAATAGCCAGATACTTTGATCTATATTTCCGGCAGTTTCATCAAAAATCCTTAACCATGGAGGAGCAAGACACCACATAAATATTAAAAACAGAAAAAGCAGGTGAGGCTTTAAGCCTTTAAATATCAAGCCTGCATAAACTGGTATTGCTGGTAACTTTATAATTTGAATATTCATAATCTTCAGAATTTGTATACGTGAATAATTGAATTGTTAAAAAGATCCCCCGAAGGATCTCATAACTCATTTGGGGGATCTTTAAGCTTAGGCAGTTATGGTCAGTTTCCCCAGGTATTGAGTATCTGACACTAATTTCCGATCTTCAGACAAGAAGAACACCCACCCATGCAGCTCGCCAACAAATATGGATGGCAAACTAATATCAAGAGTCAACTTACTCCTTTCCGGACGTATCGGATTAAAAAACATCTGCTTCCCGGGATGATAGAAATAAACATAAGCCTTATCGGTAGGTTTTGTTCCCGGATTATTTATCAGTTCATCCGGTTTCCAGGTCAGCTTGATTTTCCTCCCTGGTAAAGCTGTGGCTAAAATATCCAGGCCATTGTCAATCTGGGTATCACGCTCATAAGGTTCACTTAATTTTATATTTGCGTAATCAAGCACATAGTTTGGATAAACACCGGTAATTGCGTTGCTTAAATTATACTGCATGGCCAGGTTCATGGCAGTCGTATTTTTTGGTGTCCTCTGGTAACTGAAAGGTAATTCAGGCTTAAAAGAACGCATAAATTTAATCATCATTTTAAACCTGATTTGCTGATCAAGCTGTGGAACTGAAGCTTTCTTAGAAGATGGTTTCGGCAAACTTTTGCCTACATACATATCTTTCATTTGGAGATTACTAAAGCACCGATTTTTCCATTGAAGACCCCTAATTGGCCTTGTCTTAAAGTTGCCATAATTTTAATTTTTAAAATGTGAATTGATTTGTTAACTCAAGTCGTTGCATGCCGGCAGCTTTCTGGACTCGTTGAACGAATATAAGTCACAGAATAACAACAAACTAACTTCCGGACATCGATGTCCGCTATTGTCCGCCTATGTCCGCTATTGTCCGGTGACCTGCAAAAAACCATGTAATATCATACGATCAGTAGTTCTTAATGCCTAATAAAAATGACCAGGACATAGAAATCCTCAGGTAGTATTCGAAGTACTATCTAAGGATTGATTTCAGGAAATAATCTGATTGGAAAAACAAGTTGTCCGGGTGAGCAGGACAAGCTATTTTTTATTTAGCTTATTTGCGATGGTAGATTCTCTGAGCTCTTTCTTTGAATAATGAACTGTTCTGCCAATTAATATTGGCTTAATAAAACCTAATACTTCCATCGTCGTAAGGTACGATCTGTTACTTTACAATGAGCAGCAGCTTCATTAATCGTCAAAAATTCATCTTGCTGACAAGGGCTATGATTTTCTAACCGATTAAGAACCCGGCTAAATTGATTAAGAGCATCAACAATCTTTTTGGATATGCTCCGCTTAGATAAGAACTGATACATTGGCCCGGTCTATTTACCAAATAATCTGACCTGTGTAGATGCTATCTGAAATAATCTTTCGATTTTGGGATATGAATGAAATATAAGTTTCTAATACTAAAGGATCTTTTCTTTTTCGAATGGTCAAACTTGCCTCGCCTTCAGATCTTTTACCAGCATAAAGTAAAAATGTCGCATCTTTTTTTTCCGGCTCATAGGCCAATAGCATGACCTCATCATTTGCCTTTATTCCGCTGGCGGCAAAACTTGAATCCCAATTAAAAGTTAAACCCTTTTTTATAGCCTTCACACTAACACCTGGTGTAGCTGGCATTTTACCCTACTAAATAAAACTTTTGTAAAATCAATTTGCTGATCAGGATACTCGCCGGTGATTGCGTTTGGTCGGTTACACGCTGTGGCAGCATTATGGTAATTTAGAAATGTTCCCTTTGTTTCCAGTTCAAACCCAGTCATTATAAAATCCTTGACGGGTTTAAGAAAGTCAGTACATAACTTTGTAACCTGCCAGATTGCTAAAACAGGCTTTGTGGGCTTGTCTGTACGTAATCCTATTATTCTGCTTACCCATTGTCCGTTCAACATATAGGTAATAACATTGCCGTTTCTTCCGGAAAAACTGCCATTCGAACCATTTCTAAATACTGCCATAATTATATTTTTTACATAAACAACCTAAAATTTCTATTCAAGATACGTAATTAATATTAATATACCACTTATATTATCTTTTGGATCTGGTGCAGTACTGCAGGGGTTGTGGTATGGTTTGAAGTGGGGTTGAACTAGCCTTGAACTAGCTTTGAAGTAGCCCAGGGTAGTTCAAGGCTAGTTCAACCCCACTTCAATACCAGTTCAATATATACCACAACCCCTGCAGTACTACACCAGAACCAGCTTACAATACATGTATTTCCTCTTCCTTCGTCATCTTTCTATTAATTATAGATGAATTGAATAATTATTTCATAAAATTTAATAATTGAATAAATTATTATATTAACTTGTTAATGATAATTAATTTAAATAAGACATGAAGATTTCCACAAAAGATCAATTCAATTTAGATTCCTCTTTTCGGGGTTTAGGCCTGTTAACCGTGCAACTATATGATGATATTTATGAATACATGTATCACTTCACTTTCAAAAAGGTCATGAAATCCTATGCTAATGATTTTAATGATCCATGGAAGCAGTATATCGATGAAGTTGAGTTTTTCGAAACAATTGAAGATCCTTTTGTTCAAAACTGCATCCGCACTGAGGGAAAACTCATGACCTTTAAATTTAAATTGATATCAAGGTTTGGTGTAGATGACGAAGAAGAAAGTAAAACCGCTATTTTGCAGGCTGAGCGGTTTAAACCTTATATTTTACGTTATAAGCATTCTAAAAGCTATAAGAAATTGAGGCTGTATTATGAGAGAACCATAGTAGAAACGATTGACTGTCTATATCTTTATGCATGTGCTATTACTGCACAGAGCAACAAGATCCCTTTAGTATTCAAGAGGCAATTTAAGCTTCCGGAACCGGAATGCATGAAATTATTAAATCACGATGATGAGAATGTTGAGTTGTTAATGGAATTGATTGTTGAACTGAAAAAGGACTTAAATGAAATTAGGTTGCTCATCATGAAGAAATAGAAAGCCTTTAAACAACAGAGACTGCATCCTCAATCTTTTCTTTAGATTCTAAAACAGATATTCTTTTTTGGCTCCACTCCCCTCCCAATTCAAACGCAAGGCCTTCCTGTTTAATGCCCATCATTTCCCGGAATCTCTTAACATTTCGGCCTTCATGAACCTTTTTCGGGTGATTTATAGTAGTACTCATATTAATAAAGAAACGAATTCTATTTTTAAGATTTATACAAATTCACTCTCCTGTGTAAAATATTATCCTCGCGGTGGTTTATTGCAAAGTGGTCCTTCAAGTGGATGACCGGATAACGAATAATGTGGTTTTTATCACACTGACCTTCGCACAATTATTCCATGTGTTCAATATGTCATCGGATGGCGCACCGCTTTTTAATAATGACATTACCAGAAATAAATTTGTCTGGATCGACCTATTCATTTGCGCAGGGTTAATTTTAATGGTATTTGCCATTCCCGGGATTCGGCTGGTATTGGGTTTATCAGTCATTCCAATCAAATTGTGGGTAGCCTCGATAGCAATAAGCATGCTGCCATTAGTTGCTACCTAGGTTTACCAAGCAATCTCAGGAAAATCATCACTACAATAATATTCTTTTTGGAACAGAAATCGAATCTCACAAGTTGTAAAGAATGGTATTCGGCTAAGATTTATTACCATCTGGCAGAACAAGTAATGGTATAGTGATTTTTGCTGCCATTTTTTGTGTACGACTACCCTTCAGAATAACATCTATAAAATCGTGTGGACGATGTACCATGACTAATAAACCGATATGTTCGTTTTCACAGAACAAATCCAGGCCTGCCCGGGCATCTTCATTCTCAACAGATCTATAGAAAATATTCGGATAATTTGCTTTATGGATTATTCCATTAATCAGTTCGTTTGCTATAAGTTGATGATCTGTATTTTGAGGAATTGCCAGATGTACATGGGTTACCAAAATATCCGAGTCAAATACATTTGCTAGTGGTATAAGGTTATAAATATCCTCAGCATCATGCTCTGGGTATTCAAAATTTGTAGCGAAAGCTATCCTGCCAAAATCATTGAAAGGTGAATCGGGAGGAATCAGAAGTAGAGGACAAGTTGTTGCATTAATCATATTTCTACAATTATTGTCCAACAAAAAATGAGCAATTCCCTTTCGGTGTGTACCCATTACCACCATGCCCGCATCACAACTATTCATCACATTCTCCACCACATCCGCAAGTCTTCCTGTTTGATTGATTATGCTTATCTGTGGGTGAAAGCCTGCAGTGTGATCAGTATGTTCAAAATGTTTCTTTAACTTTTTTTTTGAGTTCCTCATCACTATCGTCAATAACACCATCATATCCATTTAATGGCCAGTCTATTTCTCCAACTTCAGAAAGCTGGGCAGGAATGGTAACGGCATTACATAAGACTACATTGGCATTTAAAACCTTTGCAAGGTTATATCCATATTCGGCCGCATGGTTTGCGCCGGTTGAAAAATCTGTTAACAAAAGTAGTGTCTTCATAATTCCTGAAATATGAGCTGTGGATCAATTAGTAACAAATCTCTTAAATAATATGCCCGAATTGGATGATATGTATCATCACTGCAAGTGACATTAATCATCATTATTAAACTTAACTTCAGCACATACTCTCATCAAAATACCGGCATTCATTTTCTGAAAAAACAAGTAGAGGAATCTCAATACTTCTGGAGAGCTTTTGCGTTTGACTGCTGCAAATAGGTTATCAGGAAAGGTACTCATATTGTTTTCATCATTCTATTTTAAGATGTTTGTCTGATACATTGCCGCCTCCAGAGACTTATCGAGATGAAGGGTATCTTCATAAAAAACAAGAAGTCCATCTTTCATTTCACAAGTTAGATAAGGTGTGCTTTGCCCCCCCTTGTGGCTTGTATAAGCTTCTGCCCACCGTAAACGTTCCATATTGATTGCTACTTTTCTCACTTCTGATTTGGGAATTTCATAACAATCACCCACATATTGACCTTTAATCAGCCGCATATAACTTTGCAAATACACGTAGGTTTTTGATTTGGGTTGTGCAGTTAATATGATCTTGATGAAATCGATTTGCCGACGCGCTTCTGTAAGTTTAACTACTGCGTTAAACCCCTCAGCTCCGGTTATCCCATCTATTCTTATTGCTGAAAAGTCGGGATTTAACTTACCATAATGAAGGTGATTCAATAAGGTAATTATAGCATCAGTTAAAAACACATCAAAACGTACCAGCTCTGCAACATTTCCTTTTTCAGGATTATTGATTAGGGTACGTAAGCTGTCATATACCAACTCTCGTGGATGGTAATCAGCATGAGACAAACCAAATTGAAGTACACAGTCTAATAGCATCATCGCTTCCCAGGTTTGTTTCACCTCCTCTTTACTTTTAGTCCAAACAGGTCGAAAACCATTTTGAGAGTAATAGCGCTCCACAGACTTAGGATAGTAAAGTTTGGATTGTTTAATCTGGTCCTTTAGCTGCACAGACAATTCCATTGAAATGGAATTACCCTGGCCATAAGCGAAAAAGGACAGCATAATTAAAATGGTCATCCAGCATAAAACGTTAGCTACAATTTTCATAATCAAATATTCTAATTATCGGTCAGTTCAGGAATGATCAACATCACCGGAGCCGTTGATTTACATCCAGCTTTTTCTTGACTTCATCCAACTTTTTGATTTGTATAGCCTGGAGATTATACAAAAATGTACAACAGCTGCTGTTTATCAAATGATATTGGTCAACGGAGGTAATGATCAGGATCATTTGGTTCCGGGCTGTTGTCATGGCAGGGCATTTCCCCATCCTTTACCTTTATCAACATGTCATTAGTCATTCGCTTTAAAAAATTTCTGGATGAAACCGGAAATATAGCACGTTTTACAGGGCGATTCTTTTCGGTAGGAATAAAACCCAGATATGAGAATAAAGAATTTTTCAACCAATGCTATACCATTGGCTATCGTTCATTACCCTTAGTCGGACTTACTGCCTTTATCATGGGGCTGGTACTTACGATGCAATTAAGGCCTTCGCTGGTAGACTATGGAGTTGAATCGCAGTTGCCAGTTATGGTTGGCCTGGCAATAGTCAGAGAAATTGGACCCGTAATTACGGCTTTGATTTTTGCCGGAAAGATTGGCAGCAGTGCATTGGTGCTGAACTGGGTTCAATGAAAGTAACTGAGCAAATAGATGCTATGACAGTTAGTGGTATTAAACCTTTTAAATACCTGGTTGCTACGCGGGTTTTAGCCACAACATTAATGCTGCCACTACTGACAATTCTTGGGGATGCCATATCTTTATTTGGTGCTTATCTGGGCGTAAATATCAGATCAGTAACCAGTTTCGACCTGTTCTTTCTACAGGTTTTTAAAAGTCTGGATTTTAGTGATGTGTTACCAGCCATTATTAAAACCTTATTCTTTGGTTTTGCAGTAGGCATTGTAGGCTGTTACAAGGGTTTTAATTCAACTAAAGGTACGCAAGGAGTTGGAATCTCAGCTAATTCAGCAGTAGTTTTATCCTCAGTACTCATATTTATCATTGACTTACTAGCTGTGCAGATTACTGAATTACTGGGACTTAATTAAGAAATCATGAAAGCAGCGACAAAAGAACCGGTAATTGTTATTAAAGATCTGGTTAAGGCCTTTGGGGATAAAAAGGTATTAGATGGATTTAATCTGACGGTCGAAAAAGGCACTAATGTAGTCATCCTGGGAAAATCGGGTTCAGGAAAATCCGTACTTATCAAATGTATCATTGGCTTGTTACAATCTGATAGCGGAAGTATCCATGTATTTGAAGAAAATATATCCCGGATGACTGAAGATGAACTGGATCAGGCCAGGTCAAAAATCGGCTTTCTGTTTCAAAGCAATGCACTTTATGATTCGATGACTATTCGAGAAAATCTGGAATTCCCCCTGCTCAGGCATTGGGTTGACATCACTAAGGAAGAAGTAGAAAGACTGGTTAGCGAGGCACTTGAAAATGTAGATCTGCTGCATACCAGGGATATGATGCCATCGGAGTTATCGGGAGGAATGCTTAAGCGTGTTGCCCTGGCCAGAACAATGATCTTACGGCCAGAAATCATACTTTATGATGAGCCTACAACAGGTCTGGATCCGGTAACGTCAAGGGAAATAGAAAATCTCATCCTTAAACTCCAAAAGAAGAACCATACCTCTTCCATTATCATTTCGCACGATATGAACTGCGTAAAAAACACGGCAGACCTGGTCGTGCTCTTACTGGAAGGCAAATGTTATACCAAAGGAACATATGAAGAATTAAAGCAATCTACAGATGAAAACATTAAACAATTTTTCGAATAAAATAGCATGGGAAATCAAAAAGTAAATAATATCAAACTCGGTGCATTTGTATTGTCAGCATTAGTACTGATGATACTCGCCTTTTTTATCATTGGCAGGAACAACAACATATTTGGCAATGACTTCAAACTGAAGGTCCGGTTTTCTAATCTGAATGGTTTAACAAAAGGTAACAACGTACTCTTCTCAGGTCTGCAAGCCGGGACGGTTAAAGAAGTTGAACTGATCAACGACAGCACTATCGAGGTTACCATGCAGATCAATAGCAAAGTAAAATCATTCATCCATAAAAATGCATTAGCAGCTGTTGGAACTGAAGGTCTCATGGGTAATAAAGTGATTAATATCAGCCCGGTGAAAGGAATCAGTCAAAAGGTCGGAGAGGGCGATTTGTTACAGGCAAAAAACATGGCTAATATGGATGAGATCATTGAAAAATTAGCTCAAACCAATAACAATGTGGCCAGTATTTCAGAGGTTTTAAAAGGAACGGTCCTGCGAATAGACAGCAGTGCAATCTTAAAATTAATCAACGATGAATCCATTGGTATCAGTTTGAAGTCATCTCTGAAAAATATTTACAAAATGACCTCCAATGCCAACGAAATGACCATAGGGTTAAACCACATGGTACACGATATCAGAAATGGTAAGGGAACTGCCGGTCTTTTATTGACCGATACCTTAATGGCTGGTACACTTAGGGATGCGGTAGTACAAATCAGGGCAGCCGGTGTCAATGCCAGCATGATGACCAGGCGAATGAACACCATGGTAAAAGACTTGAATCATGACCTGACTAATGGGAAAGGGCCTGTCAACACTTTACTAAAGGATTCTTTAATGGCCAGAAATATTAGCCTGACCATAGAAAATCTGCAAAAAGGAACCGACGGATTTAATCAGAATATGGAGGCCTTAAAACATAATTTTCTCTTCAGGGGATATTTTAAAAAACTTGACCGCCAAAAGAAAAAGGAACAAGCAGAATTGCTGGAAAATTCCCAGCAGAAATAATACGCCGAATTTTATAGCATCAATTATATTAGAAATCAGATCAAATGGAATTTCATAAAATCTTAATCGCAATTGACAATAATCCAAGTTCAGAAATAGTTGCTCTGAGTGGTCTGCAGCTGGCTAAACAGCTTCATTCAGAAATAGCCCTGGTCAGTATCATAGATCCTGATGGTATACCGGATGCTGACCCTGTCACAACCAGAGAACGTGACGACATGATGGAACACAATTTAAACCACAGTCAGCTTAATGTAATTGAAAAGATATTCAAAACTTTCCAGTCAAAAGCTTTGTGGAAAAAGGTATTCCTTACAAAGTGATTATAGAAACAGCCGAAAAGTGGGGTGCTGATATCATCGTTATGGGTACACATAGCAGAAAAGGGTTACCTCATTTACTGCTGGGCAGCGTTGCTGAGGATGTAATCAGGCACTCAAAAAAAACTTTGATTGTAATTCCGGTGAGTAATTAACAAACCATTAAATCCAAATACTTTGATAGTAGTTAAAAAAGAAGGTGTTGTCTTAAGAAAAACCGTTCTGGATTTTGAATGTCAGGGCGTGCTCAATCCCGCGATAATAAAAGAAGGTGAGCTGGTTTATATGTTTTACAGAGCAGTGAGTAAAAACAATTACTCCACCATTGGCTTTTGCCAGTTGAACGGCCCATTAGAAGTTACTCAAAGATTTGATCTTCCCGTCCTCATACCAATGGGTGAAGCCGAATCCAGAGGAATAGAAGACCCGAGAATCGTAAAAATAGATGATTGCTATTATCTGACTTCTGACTTATACTGCTTTTGACGGATTCAATGCCTTAGGCTCGCTGGCAACCTCAATGGATTTAAAAACTTTTGAAAGACGTGGTATCATTGTACCAGTGATTTCGTTCCCCGAATTCAAAGCTCTCGCGCAGAATAAATGTAATCTCAATGAAAAGTATTCCAGGTTTGCTCATGATAAGACAATAATGACCATGAACACAAGACTTCTTGTTTGGGACAAGGATGTCATTTTTTTCCCCAGAAGGATAAATAACCGGCTTTATTTTCTTCACCGTATCAAACCAGATATACAAATTGCCAGTATAAATGAACTATCGGACCTGAATATGTTGTTTTGGAAAAACTACCTGTCAAATTTCAATGATAATATCATTATGACTCCAAAATATGATCATGAAATAAGTTATATCGGTGGAGGGTGTCCACCGATAGAAACTACAGAAGGCTGGCTGGTGATTTATCATGGGGTACATGATACAACAAATGGATACGTGTATTCTGCATGTGCAGCCATACTGGATCTGGGGAACCCTGAAAAAGAGATTGCACGGTTGCCATATCCATTGTTTAAACCTGAAACAGAATGGGAATTATCCGGTGAAGTGGATAGGGTATGTTTTCCTTCCGGCACAGCTATTTTTGGAGATACACTTTATATCTATTATGGAGCAGCAGATGAGCAAATAGCCTGCGCTTCTGTTAGTTTAAGTGCACTCCTTGCTGAGCTTTTAAAAGCTGTTATTTAATTGTTCCAATCATATCCTCTGGACGAACCCACTGATCAAACTGTTCATTGGTAACCAGGCCAAGACCTATTGCTGCTTCCCTTAATGATTTGTTATCCGCCAGGGCAGCTTTTGCAATCTTTGCCGAATTATCATATCCAATGTGTGGATTTAATGCTGTTACAAGCATGAGGGAAGTTTCCAGGTGCTTTTTGATTCCATCATAATTTGGTTCAATACCAAGCGCACAATGTTCATTAAATGAAAACAAGCAGCCCCCAATCAAACGGGCAGACTGTAGAAAGTTAGCGGCCATTACTGGTTTGAATACATTGAGCTGAAACTGTCCGTTTGACCCCGCAACAGTAATCGCGACATCGTTACCCATTACCTGGGCCGCAACCATGGTTACTGCCTCATTCTGGGTTGGATTGACCTTACCGGGCATAATGGAAGAGCCAGGTTCATTCTCAGGCAAATGCACCTCCCCTATGCTACATCTTGGTCCTGAGGCCAGCATGCGGATATTATTGGCAATATGCATAAGCGAAACCGCGATCTGTTTTAAGGCACCATGGCTTTCTACTATGGCATCGTGCGCAGAAAGCGCCTCAAATTTATTGTCCGCTGTCCGGAAGGGGAAACCGGTAAATTCTGCGATGTACTTTGCAACAGCAATATCATACCCCGCAGGAGTATTCATACCTGTACCAACGGCAGTCCCTCCCAGTGCAAGTTCTGAAAGATGGTCAAGGGTATGGCCTAAGGCCTTCAGGCCGTGGTCCAACTGGGAAACATAACCCGAAATTTCCTGACCAAGCGTTAAAGGCGTTGCATCCATCAAATGGGTGCGCCCGATTTTAACTACGTTCTTAAATTTTTCAGATTTCACCTTTAAGGTATCTCTTAGTTTTTCGATACCGGGAATGGTTACATCAATCAATATTTTATAGGCGGCGATATGCATGGCCGTTGGAAAGGTATCATTTGAGGACTGCGATTTGTTTACATCATCATTCGGGTGAACATATAACTTGCCCTTTCCCAACTCGTTTCCCTGGAGCACATGGATCCGGTTGGAAATAACTTCATTTGCATTCATGTTCGACTGGGTTCCTGAACCGGTCTGCCAGATGACTAATGGAAATTCCCCGAAGAGCTTACCAGCTATAATTTCATCACAGACTTTTGCAATCAGATCTCTTTTATCTGCTGGCAGTACATTTAAATCTTTATTTGCATAGGCTGCTGCTTTCTTAAGAAAACCGAAGGCTTCAATAATCTCTTCGGGCATAGATGCCTTTGGACCAATTTTAAAGTTATTTCTTGAACGCTCTGTTTGTGCGCCCCAGTAACGGTTTAAAGGGACCTGTACATCGCCCATGCTATCGTGTTCGGTTCTTTCTATAACGGCCATATTGTCTTATTTAAGTATAGTGTAAAGATGCCGGGGTTCCAGGAGGTGGGCCATGATTTTAATCAAGACAATTGGTGATTTTAATCAGATGAAGGGATATAAACTGGATTAATTTGTAAAAAGAGGCATGCTAAAGAAAAAAGATGAGCCCCGATTAATTTCACTTTCCACCCACACCTTGCCATGATGTCTTTTGATAATTTCAGCCGATAAATAGAGTCCTAATCCAAATCCAGGTATTGATTTAGTATCCATACGCTTTATACGATAATAACGATCAAATAATTTCTCCTGATCCTGTACTTTTATGCCTATACCATTATCTTTCACGCAAACTTGAACTGTTCCATTAAATTCCATTGCAGATACTTCAACAAGTTTTTCATCAGTTGAGTATTTAATCGCATTATTAAGAAAATTATTGAGCACCTGACCGATTTTATCCCGATCTGCTTTCAGAATCAATTCTGCCCCGGCTTTAAAGACAATCTTAATTCCTGAATTTAAAAAACGTGATTCCCCGACAATTTCATTTATTAAACTGTTCATTTCAAAAGTTTCCAGTTCTAAATGAATTTGTCCCTCCTCCGAAGCAGAAACGGTTAGAAAACCATTAATCATTGTATTCATTTTTTTAATAGATGCATTCACCCTTGCCAGTGAGGAGTTGATAAATGTATCTTCACCTTTTTTCACCTGTAAGGTGATCAATTGCATATAGGCCTGGATTGAAGTAAGCGGTGACTTAAGGTCATGGCTTACCATTGCGATAAAATCATTTTTTCTGATTTCATCCTGCTTGTGTACGGTAATGTCATTTAATACACCCGTAAAAAAGCCCGTTTTTTTTTTCTCATTGTTATAGGAAAGATTTCCTATCATCCTAACCCAGTGCAACTTGTTATCGTGAAAATTTCGCAAAGGAAATTCCAAATCACATTTATTACCTTCGTTAAGACTGGATTCAATAGCATTAATGAATTTATCCCGGTGTTCCTTTTCAATTCTTTCAATAACGGCCTCATAACTAAGTTCCTCCTCTGAATAGAAGCCAAAAATTTCTTTAAAATGTACAGATGTCTGAAATGCCCGTGTTCCAACATGGATAGAAAAAGCACCTAATTCAGCAGAATCTATACTCATTCCAAGCATTTTATTACTGATATCCAATTCCACCTGAGTTTTTTTCAATTCCGTAATATCATTGAAGGTGATGATCGCACCGCTATTTTTCTGATCAGATTTACGCACATAAGGCATGGTCATCACCTGATACCATTTCCCATTATTGGTTTCAATCTCCTTGGTAATGACATCTCCATTACTCAAAACATTCTTAATGTCTTCAATAAGGGTTTCAAACTTTATATTAGTGGTAATATGACTCAGCGGCCTCCCAATATCAGTTTCAAGTAAATTGATCTGTTTTACTGTACCTGGAGAAAACTTCATTAAAAGCAGGTCATCATTAATAAATAACTGCCCGTTAACATTACTCCTGAAGTAATTGTTCAGATCATCATTAATTTCCAGCAATTCTTTATTTTTAAGTTGGTACTCTGAATTAATAGTATCCAATTCTTCATTTACAGACTGCATCTCTTCATTGGTACTTTGCATTTCTTCATTGGCAGAAATCATTTCTTCATTAAAGGACTGCATGTTTTCATTGGAAGCATCCAGTTGCTCATACGCAGAATTTAGTTTCTGCTTAACTTCTTTTAATTCTTGTTCCAGGTTAAGTGTATACTGATCCTGGAAGACAGCCTGATCAAAGTCCAGAATTTCTTTTTTCGAAGTTTTAACCTCTTTATCTGTTGTAAAAGTGACCATTAATAGCCTCTGTTCCTTTTTTTTTTACTTACCAGAGGGCTCACTACCAGATTCACATTGACAAATGAATCAGCTATTTTGATCTTTATACCGTTCAAACGAGCCATTTCATTCGTTTTTAAGACAATATTGCTTAGCGTATTGAAAACCATCTCCAATTTTTTAGGTAACAGTTTCTCCAGGTTAGATGTAAAATGTTTTGGAAGCAAATATTTGCTCGTGTCTCCATAAGACTTTATCACTTCCTTATTTTCATCCACACATACGACCAGATAATCCTGTTCATCAGCAAGGTTGGTATGCATCATTTCGGCAAGCGACTGTAGCGGATTATCGATCACATGCTCATTATTGCTACAAGCAGACTTATTTTTCACCTCCAGGGAATCTGGCATTGAAAAAGCATCGAAACTCACAATCCTTTTTGACTTGATATTCCTATATAATTTATATTGTTTATTTACGACTTCAAGATTCTGGATGATTGGCATAGGGTTCTCACTTGATCCCAGAAATAAATAGCCGTCCATTTTAAGTCCAAAGAGCAACATGCTAAATATCTTTTTTTGCAATACAGGTGCCATATAAATTAAAAGATTACGGCAACTGATAAAATGCATATTACAATATGGTGGATTTTTAACCAGATCATGCTGCGCAAAAATCGCCATTTTCCGAAGGCTTGGCTTGATCCTATAATGATTGCCCTCCTTTAAAAAATACTTTTTTAATCGCTCAGCTGACACATCTTTAACAATATCATGCGGATACACGCCCTTACCTGCATGAACCAACGCAGTACTGTCGATATCGGTAGCAAATATCTTCACCACAATATGCGCTAAGTCTCCCGTCATTTGTTCAGCAATAAGAATAGCCAAAGAATAAACCTCTTCTCCTGTCGCACAACCTGCTACCCAAATTTTCAGTTCTTCATTTGGCTTAAGTTTTTTTAATATACCAGGCAGGATATTATAACGTATATACTCAAAAGCCTCCTTATCTCTAAAAAATGAGGTCACACTGATCAAAAAGTCTTTTGATAGTGTTTCAATTTCCTCCGGGGAGGACTTTAAAAATGCCA
The DNA here is from genome assembly GCF_053890575.1 of Pedobacter sp. NJ-S-72. NCBI lineage: Bacteria > Pseudomonadati > Bacteroidota > Sphingobacteriia > Sphingobacteriales > Sphingobacteriaceae > Pedobacter > Pedobacter sp. NJ-S-72. The sequence goes on from NZ_CM132681.1 coordinate 1,707,641, forward strand.
GGTATTTTGTCAGGCTATTAAAATCATGGTAGGCCGCCCTCCTTTTGGTGCGCCTTAATATGGTAGAGTATTTATAATCTGAAAAATCAAGTGGAGACTGCTGTCTGATCAATTCAACTATAGCTTTAAGGCTTACTTCATCATTATAACTCTCGGCCTGCAAAATTTCCTCGTGTTTTACATAATCTTCAATTGCACCTGGCATTGCTGCCGGTTCAAGCACAAAATCTACCATTCCGGTAGCTATCGCCTTAGATGGCATACTGGGAAAAGCAGAAGTTTCCGGATTTCGGGTCATTACCATTCCACCAGCTTTTTTAATTGCAACAAGACCTTCAGATCCATCACTTCCTAAACCAGAAAGAATAATACCTATCGCTTTTCTCCCACAATCTGCCGCTAAAGAATTAAAAAACAGATTGATAGTCAGGTGCACTCCATTTACTTCCTCCTTAGCTCTTAAATACAATCTGTTATTTTCAATGATCATGTATTTATCGTGCGGAATAAGATAAACCTGGTTGCACTCCACGAGCTTACCATCAGTAGCTTCTTCGACAACCAGCTTGCTGTGTTTAGCAAGCACTTCAACCATCCTGCTTTTAAAAGAAACTGAAAGGTGCTGAACAACAATGTAGGATACCCCATCTAGTGGCGTATGGTCAAAGAAAGAATTGATTTCTTCCAGGCCACCGGCAGACGCGCCAATTGCAATAATATATTCAGGTTCACTCATTACCTCAACAGGTTAGAAAATACTATTTTATTCATGAATTAGGATGTTAATATAACTGATACAAAACCAGCAGATAAATAAATGTGCAGGCAAAAGAAGAGATATTTCAGAAAGATAATTAAAAAGGGTCTGTTAATTTGCTGATCCGAATCAGTTTTTTATTGACAAATTCCTGAATACCAAGACTAGACAATTCCCTACCATATCCAGACCCTTTAGTTCCGCCAAAAGGCAAATCAGGCTGAGTCCAGGTTGGATGATTGATGAATACCATACCTGTATCTATCTGTTCAGCCAAACGTTTTCCGCGTTCGATATCATTAGTAAAAATACTTCCACCTAAACCAAAAGGTGAATCATTGGCCAGATCAATTGCCTCCTGCTCATTTTTCACCCTGTAAAACGAAGCAACCGGCCCAAATAACTCTTCATGATACGCAGCCATACCGGGTTTAATATCACCTAAAATGGTAGCCTCAATAAATGCACCTTTCCGATCAATTAGTTTACCACCCAGCAGTATCTTCGCGCCAGCCCTGACACTTCGCTGTACTTGTTCGATCAACTGTATAACAGCCCCTTCAGAGCTTAATGGTCCCAATTCTGTTTCCTCATCCATTGGATCTCCAACTTTCAACCCACTCAGTTTACCCTTGAACTTATCCAAAAACTCATCAGCAACAGCTTCCAATACAATAATCCGTTTAGAGGCCACGCAACACTGTCCTGTATTGTTCATCCGCCCAACAACAGCCCAATCAACAGCCATATCCAGATCTGCGTCTTCCAAAACAATAAAGGCGTCGCTGCCACCAAGTTCAAGCACCGATTTCTTTAGAGATTTTCCGGCAGCAGAGGCAATACTTGCACCAGCAATTTCACTCCCTGTAAGGGAAACCCCTTTAATCCTTGGGTCTGCGACCACATCATCAATGCGGCTTCCGCTGACAAATAAATTGGTGTACAATCCCTTTGGTGCTCCTGCCTGCTCAAACAATTCCTGAATTGCCAGTGCACATTGCGGAACGTTCGAAGCATGCTTAACTAATACAACATTACCTGCCATAATGTTAGGTGCAGCAAAACGCGCCACCTGATAAAAAGGGAAATTCCAGGGTTCAACACCAAGAAGAACACCAATTGGGGTACTTTTTATATAAGCTTCACCAAATTCCGTTTCCAACTTTTGGTCACGAAGAAACGTTTCCGCATTCGTCGCATAGTAGTCTATAATATCTGCACTGAGTGCGATCTCTCCGTAGCTTTGCGCAATTAACTTGCCCATCTCCAATGTGATCAATTTAGATAAATGGTCACTCTGCTCACGCATCAATTTTGCGACACCGTGTAAAAGATCTGCCCGTTGGGCATAACTAGTTTTACGCCAGCTTTGGAAAGTTTCATCAGCGATAGAAATTTCATCTTCCACCAATTCCGTAGACATTTCCTGAAAACTTTTAATAAGTTCGTTATTAAAAGGATTAATAGTCTGTATAGCCATAATATGGATTATTTATTTCAATTGTGTAACACTTTTAGCTAATAAGATGTCCATCTGCTCGGCAACCCAATTGGACAATAGATCTCCAGAATACCGGCTAAGTGTACTCACTTTTTTGAAAACAGACAGTCGTTCAGAGAAACTTTTACTTTCCCACAAACTAAATTTCTCCTCAGACCGCAGCATCTGGTCTTCATAAGGAACTATTCCGGTATTGCCGGACAAAGATTTTTGATCTTCACTGGAGTGTATCATATTCATGATCATTTTAAATAGCGGTTATTGCATTTGAGTTACCCCAAGCAGATAAAGTTTAAAGGTCTGTGTAATCACCTATATCGGAAATGATGCTAATCATCTCTGCATAAGACACTCGTCATCAGATCAGCAAAGCCTTTATTTCATTTTCCATTTCCAATTTTTGATTTCAGGCATGTCATCCAGATTAGTACAGATATATGCCCTATGTTCGGCTAGTTTTGCTTCACAAAAGCTAACAAAACCATTTGCCTGTTCCTGCATTGCGGGTACTCTCCTTACTGCTTCCATTGCCAGATGATAGCGGCTCATCTGATTTAATACCACCATATCAAAAGGAGTTGTTGTTGTACCCTCTTCCATAAATCCCCGCACATGAAAACGTGCTGGATCGGGCCTGCCGTGTACCAGATCATGAATAATGCGCACATAACCATGAAAAGCAAAGATTACTGGTACGCTATCTGTAAAAAGCAGCTTAAACTGCTCCTTACTCATCCCATGCGCATGGTACGCCACAGGTGACAGCGCCATTAAATCTACAACATTCACCAGGCGTACTTTAAGCGCTGGCAGGTGTTCATTTAAAATGGAAATTGCCGCAATCGCTTCAAGTGTCGGTACATCACCCGCACACCCTAAGACGACATCAGGCAAAGTACCATTTTCATTACCCGCCCATTCCCAGTTGGATGCTCCCTTAGCACAGTGTTCAACCGCCTCGTCCATACTTAGCCACTGAAGCTCTGGTTGTTTACCAGCAATAACTACATTCACATAATTCTTACTACGCAGACAATGATCCATAACAGAAAGTAAAGTGTTGGCATCTGGTGGAAAGTAGATTCTGATAACTGTACTTTTTTTATTAGCGACCGTATCAATAAAACCTGGCCCCTGGTGACTATAACCATTATTATCCTGCCTCCAAACGTGTGAAGTCAGTAAATAATTCAATGAAGCAACGGGCTTTCTCCAGGAAAGTTCACCTGCAGTTTTCAGCCATTTGGCATGCTGGCTAACCATCGAGTCGACTATTGTTACAAATGCCTCATAGCAGGGAAAGAGTCCATGCCGGCCGGTCAAGATATATCCTTCAAGCCATCCTTCGCATAAGTGTTCACTTAAAACCTCCATTACACGTCCATCTGGAGCGAGTTTATCATCGATCGGGATAATTTCTTCCATAAAACAGCGATTGGTAGCCTCAAATACGGCTTCCAGGCGATTTGAGTTAGTTTCGTCGGGACAAAATAACCGGAAGTTACGGTGTTTATCATTTAGCTTAATGACATCACGAAGATACTTGCCCAGATTACGCGTACTTTCGGCCTCCAGTTCACCAGGAGCCCTTAAAACAACAGCATAATTTTTAAAATCCGGAAGTAATAATTCGTGTAGCATCAACCCACCATTTGCGTAGAGCGATGCGCTCATTCGTTTTTTATACCTGCGGGCGGGAGCCAGTTCTGCCAATTCCGGAATCAGGTTTCCCTGAGCTGTAAATAGTTTTTCAGGCTTATAGCTACGCATCCACTCCTCCAGCATCTTCAATTTTTCAGGATCCTCTTTTACTCCAGTCAAGGGCACCTGATGTGCTCTGAATGTACCTTCGATAGGTACACCTTTCCATGATTTGGGACCTGTCCAGCCTTTTGGGGTCCTTAAGATAATCATTGGCCATTTAAAGTCATGGACGATTCCAAGTTTGCGGGCATTCGTCTGTATGTTTTTGATTTTCTGATAAACTATATCCAGCGTTAAAGCCATCTGTCTATGCACTTTGATCGGTTCATCTCCTTCTACAAAGAATACCTCATATCCATATCCGCTAAACAATTCTTTTAAAGAGTGGTCATTCATACGTGCAAAAACAGTGGGTCCTGATATTTTGTAACCATTCAGATGTAAGATAGGTAACACTGCACCATCTCTTACCGGGTTCAGGAAGCCTTAGAGTTCCAGCTGGCAGCTAATGGTCCCGTCTCAGCCTCACCATCACCAATTACGCAAACAGCCAGTAAATCTGGATAATCATATACTGCCCCGAAAGCATGCATTAGAGAGTATCCTAGTTCCCCTCCCTCATGGATGGAACCAGGGGTATGTGCACTGACATGACTTGGAATACCGCCCGGTGTAGAAAACTGTCTGAATAACTTCAGCATACCAGCTTCATCCTGGCTAACTGAGGGGAAAATCTCAGAATAAGTTCCTTCCAGATAGGTATGCGCTACCACTGCTGGTGCCCCATGGCCTGGCCCGCATACATAAAGTATATCAGCATTGGTATCTTTGATCAGTCTGTTTAGATGAACATATACTAGATTTAAGCCTGGAGAAGTACCCCAGTGCCCCAATAGCCTGGGTTTGATATCTTCAGATTTCAATGGTCTTTTCAATAATGGATTAGACTGTAAATAGATCTGACCGGCAGACAGGTAGTTAATTGCCTGCCAATAAGCATGTATCTTTTCAAGATGCTTCTCTGATAAGGTATTCATAATTTCTTTTATTAAGTGTTCGTGATATCCCCGATATGTTTTGCAATCATCCAGGCCTCATTTGTTTTGATTATCTGGATGTTAACTGCGCTATCTAAAGTAGAAATGATATGGTCTCCGGTCTGATTGCGAACCGGATCTAACCTGATGCCCATAAACGCCATGTCCCTGCAGATTTGTTCACGGATAAGGGGAGCATTTTCGCCGATCCCCCCTGAAAAGATCAGCATATCCACTCCACCTAAAACTGCTGCCAGTCCAGCAATTTGTTTTTTGGCCTGGTAACAGAATATGTCAATTGCTTCCCGGGCCCGGGGATCTGAAGACCGATCCTGGATTAACTGCTCCATATTTCCAGTACCAGCGATTGCTTTCAACCCAGAGGAATTACTGAGCAGTTCATCCAGTTGCTCAGGTGTCATTTGGTATTTCCTTAGCAAAAACAGATCACCCCCGGATCCAGATCCCCCGACCGCGTACTCATAACCAAGCCGCCAATCGGACTCATACCCATAGTTGTTTCCTGGCCTATCCCACCGGAAACCGCGGCCATACTTGCTCCGTTGCCTAAATGCGCAATAATTATTTTCTTTTCATCAACACGCTCATTTTTGCTGTAGAGCTCCTGTAAGATATATTCATAAGAAAGTCCGTGAAATCCGTAACGCATCAGACCTTGTTCCCGATACGCCCGGGGCAAGGCATAAAACTTAGCAACAGATGGCATATTTTGATGAAAGAATGTATCAAAACAGGCGATATGAATAGCTTTTTTGAAAGACTTTCGAAAAATTCGAATCAGCTGAATTTCTCCCGGGAGATGATTAGGTGCGAGATAAATGTAAGTCTCAAGCATGTCAATCAGATCTTCGTTGATTATTTCAGGCGTTCTATGTAAGGAGCCACCTTGTACCAGCCGATAGCCAATGTATTGAATTGGAAACCGATCAGATAACGATTCTAATCTATTGATTAACTCGGCAGCAGCCATTTCCAGGTTAAGATAACAGGTCTCTTTGCTCAATGTAAGCTCACCTGCTGGATCACTGATTAGCAATTCAGCTTGTTTATCCCCAATTCCTGTTATAGATCCGGACCATTCCAATTTCAAGCTGCTATGATGATAAAGGCTAAATTTGAGGCTGGAAGAACCTGAATTGAGTACCAAAATAAAACCACCGAAAGTATTTGACTGATCCATTTCTTAACATAGTCCAATTACAAGCCTGAATTAGTTTGCAAAATAACCGATCTCAAATCTAGGCGTTGATATTTCCCTGAAGCATGACCGGACACCAGACAAAAGATGACCTCTATCATCAGACTACTACTACTTAGAATTAAAACAATATGCACTTTGGATTGTCTATATTGTGCAGGTTAGCAATATCCCAACAATATGGAAAATACCGTTCTGCTTAAAGCGATTATCGATAATGCGCGATAGACGGTCTGATTACTATAGATGACCAGGGAATAATTGAATCCATTAATCCTTCAGCCTGCAAACTCTTTAGTTATACTGAACAGGAAATTCTTGGAAAGAACATCTCCATACTGATGCCACAACCAGATCGGATGCAACATGATGGTTACCTCTTTCGCTATAAAAAAACTGGTCAGGCCAGCATTATTGGTGTTGGAAGAGAATTGACTGGCTTGAGAAAAAACGGGAGTCAATTCCCTTTTCGTCTGGGTGTCAGCGAGGTAAAATACTCAGGAAGGATTATTTATGCTGGTTTTATTCATGACCTGAGCCGGGAAAAAGAAGCCGAATCAAAACTCCAGGATTATGCAGCTTTACTGGAGGATCAGGTACAGGAGCGAACCTTTTCTCTTCGGGAAACTGTTGAGGCCTTAGAGCAAACCAAGGCCGAATTGAATCTATCTCTTGAAAATTTACACAATACTGTTTTCACTTTAGAACAAACCCAGCGGGAACTGAACTTATCTCTGGCAAAAGAACAGGAATTAGGTAAGCTTAAAAGCCGTTTCGTTTCTATTGCATCGCATGAATTCCGTACCCCCTTGAGTATGGTGCAGCTTTCTGCATCGCTTATTGAACGTCATGCTCTTCCTTTTGACAATCCCAATATCAGCAAGCATGTAGACAAAATAAAAGATGCCGTACTGAATGTTACTGCTATCCTGAATGATTTCCTTTCCCTTGAAAAATTAGATGGCGGAAAAGTACTGACCAAATTCAACCACTTTAATCTGGCTGAATTCGCTGCAGAAATTACCGAAGAGATGCAAGTCGCTTTAAAAGGGAGACAAAAAATAGTCTTTGTGCACAGAGGCTCGGAAGTCATGATTACACTAGATCAAACATTATTGAAAAACTGCATCGTTATACTTATTGACAACGCTATAAAATACTCTGGTGAAGAAAGTTCCATACAATTCTACACCAAAATCAATGAAAATAACTGTACCATTAGAATTTGCGACAATGGCATTGGGATACCTTTTGAAGACCAAAAACATCTTTGTGAACCATTTTTCCGTGCCCACAATACTGGAAAGATCTCTGGCAACGGACTTGGATTAAGTATTCTTTCCAGGTACACCGATCTGATGAATGGTAAAGTAGATTTCAAAAGCAGAATTAACCGGGGTACGCTTTTCACCCTCACATTTCCAATATCATGAACAAAAAAATATTGATCATTGAAGATCACGACGCCATAAGAGGAAACATAGTTGAGATCCTGGAAATGGCTCAATACACTGTTTTTGAAGCTGACAACGGCAAAACAGGTATAGAAATGGCTTTAAAGCATATTCCTGATATCATTCTCTGCGATATCATGATGCCTGAACTTGACGGATACGGGGTTTTGTATATGCTCAATAAGTACACTGAGACTTCATCAATTCCTTTCATTTTTCTGACTGCCAAAGCTGAACACAATGACTTGCGTAAGGGAATGGAGATGGGAGCAGATGATTATCTAACCAAACCTTTTGATGATATTGAACTGCTGAATGCCATTGACGTCAGACTAAGAAAAAAAGCCCATTTACAACTCCAAAATCAAAACACGGCTGATGAATTCAAATTACTGGTAGCCAAAACTGATGGTCTGGCAGAATTTGCAAAGATCATAGCGGGCCATAAGAGTCGTGAATTCAGAAAAAACCAGGTCGTTTACTATGAGACAGATCATAGCAAAGGCCTGTACCTGATTCTCCATGGTAAGATCAAAACTATTAAACTTTCGCTGGACGGCCGTGAATTGATGACAGGTATGTATGCATCCGGGGATTACCTTGGCATTAATGCTATTTTAGGAAAAAGTACTTATACCGATACAGCAACCGCTATAGAGGATAGTATACTCTGCCTGATCCCAGTGGAAGAGCTTGAAAAAGTCATTAATCTTTATCCTGATGTAGCGAGAAAATTCATTCATCTTTTATCCAATGATAATCGGGCAAAAGAAGAGCAGCTCCTCCAGCTGGCTTATGATTCAGTAAGAAGAAAAATGGCAGGAGCTATTCTTCGCCTGTATCACCAACAAACAATAAAGAAAGACTTTTTCTGCGTTACACGTGAAGACTTAGCGGCAATGGCCTGTATGGCTACAGAAACAGTAAGCAGAACCTTATCAGATTTCCGCAACGAAAAAATAATTGAACGTGAAGGGTCAACCATTACGGTACTGGATCTGGAAAGGCTTGTGAAAATGAAGAACTAATTAAGCCGTGAACAGCAAACAACTTAATGATTAACATCAACCCTTCTACTGATTCACATCAAATTAAATTATTATTTCTTGCTGATCTTTATATCAAAATTAAAACTTAAACGATATGGAAGAGTTAGTAAAATCAAAAAAATCTGAAAAAACATCTTCAATGATCGATAACTTCTGGAAAACAGATGTTTTTGATAATACAGATGAACCTGAGCATGCAGTAAACATCAGGGATACAGAAGCTAAGTTCAAACTGGAAGTTGCCGCCCCTGGATTCAAAAAGGGAGATTTCAAAATTACTACCGATAATGGAATACTGACTATCACCGCAGAGTCTAGTAAGGAAGAGCATAAAAATGAAGAAAACTATTCCCGAAAAGAATTTTCACGTTCTTCCTTCACTGGTTCATTCCACCTTCCTCAAGATGTAGCACAAGATCATATTTCTGCCACTTACCGCAAGGGATTACTTTGTATAGATCTTAAAAAAGTTGGTTTAATTGAGCCTCAAAAGAGAGAGATTAAAGTACACAAGTAAAAAAGCGGGTATTAAATAAAAACAAACGAAGATTTGCAAAGAGATGCAAAACGAAATCAAACAATAAAGAGCTGTTCCGTATTCGGGACAGCCCTTTAATTTATATTTTCACCGGGTGATAGGCATCATCATTTTGAATGGTTCTTTACATTTAAATAGCCCGTCTTTACCTATAACATGCAAAAATGACCTCATGAAACCACATATTAAGCAATTGCAATTATTAAAATTAGTGGAAGAAATTGAGGGGCATGCCATTTTGGTTTTAGACAAAAAAGGTTATATCGAAACATGGAATAAGAGTGCTGAAAAGATTAAGGGCTACAAGGCTGAAGAGATCATTGGACAAAACATCAGTGTTTTCTACACGAATGCCGACTTAATGACCGGTCTGCCGGAAAGGCCGCTTGCCGAGGCTACATTAAATGGAACAGCTTATAATGAAAGCTGGAGATTAAGGAAGAATAAAACCAAATTCTGGGGCGCAGTAACTATTACCGCTTTGCACGATGATAAAGGAAATGTAACCGGTTTCGCGAAAATAACACGGGACCTTACTGAGAAAATGGAGGCAGAAACCATCATCAGACAACGTTCAAGAGAATTGGAAATTAAGAACAAGGAGATCGAACAATTCGTCTATATTGCCTCTCATGATCTTCAGGAACCTTTATTCACGGTAACTAATCTGGTTGAATTTTTTCAGACAGAATATGCGCATTTGTTTGATGAAAATGCAAATACATATTTGAATTTTATTATCCAGACAACCGACAGGATGAAAAAGCTGATCAAAAACTTGCTGGATTATTCCTATCTTGGTTCGGAGAAAAAATTAGCAAAAAAAACTGACTGCAATCAATTGCTGGATACACTGACCTCTGATCTTGCGAACCAGATCAAAAAGTCCGGGACAAAAATATCCTATAAAAATTTGCCCGTTATAAAATGTTATCCGACAGAGCTGAGCCAATTGTTCCAGAATCTGATTAGTAATGCCATAAAATTCAGAGACAAAGATGAGTTCCCAAAAATAGAAATCTCTGCAATAAAGGTACCCAAATACTGGCGTTTTGAAGTAAAAGATAATGGGATTGGCATAGATCCCAGGTTTAAAGAAAAAATCTTCCTGATATTTCAACGTCTGCACGGCCGGACTGAATATGAAGGTAGTGGTATTGGTTTAGCCTATTGTAAAAAAATAGTCGAATACATGGAGGCATGATTTCAGTAGAATCAAATAATGGCAAAGGAAGCTCCTTTGTATTTACCATACCATTCAAACCTAATTTGCTTCCAACATGAAAAAACATGAGGTAATTCGGGGACAATAAGCTAGCGTTCCGGAAAATTACTGACCTCAGTGTGTCTGATCTGCCCCCCAAGATAACCTGTTCTCGCCACTAAACCAAAGCAGACAATTGAACCTATTAGAATAACAATTGCAATAACTCTTCTAAATGGAATAAGCTCAGGATTGAAAGTGAAAGCAAAAAGGGAAAGGATACCCAGGATAGCTAAAGCTATAATAGACGACTCTGCTGACTCCTCATGTGATTCAATCGTATTTTCAAAAAAACCAGGAATGTGCTTAATAGTCTCTTCAGCCGGTTCCCCTGTAAGGTAAGCAATTCCGCCACCTATGCTGGCAATGACTAACACTAAGTAAGCGGCTAGTATAGTTTGATGGCTATGGAAATACAAGCCATAGGCTAGTACGACGGCACCCAGAAATGCTCCGAAAATTGGTAGATGTGTAATCAATAAATGAAAGTGGGTAAAATCCATAATCTTAATTCAATAAAGGATGTCTAATATTAATTATTCCTTTTTAAAGGAAATTATTGGTATTCTGCTGTAAAAGCTGTATTCAGCGGCATTTGAAGGGAGCATCAATTTTTCTAAAAAAGATCGGGATTGATGGGTGAAAAATGTGACTAACCGGAAGTTCACCCCGATCAAATTCATCGATTTGATAATATTTTTCATAAATGCTGTAATTTCCAGCCTGGTTTGATTTAGAAAAGTCTCCTTATATACAAGATAGGCATTTCCAGACCAGGAAAATGGCTTCACGATATGATAGGCGTGCAGAACAATTAAATCTGCATTCCTCACCCCTGCCAAATTAATAGCAAAACGTATAGCAGACTTCGAATTTACAGACTGGTCGGTAGTGACAATTATTGTTCCCATATTTTGCCTTATTTATATCGTTCATTGGAACGAAGAATTTAAAGTTACAGCTTCCATCAGGCTATTATTATGATTTAAATCACCTTAACCGATGATTTAAATCGCTTTATTTAACTTATACCAACTTCAGAGAGTCTTCAGATTTTAATCCCATATTTACTTTATGAAATTTCTGATTGTTGAAGATGAAGAAAGCCTGAGAATTAGTATCTATCAATATCTGACAGTTGAGGGAAACATTTGTGACTATGCCTCTACTTATGAACAAGGATACCAGAAAGTATCCATTTATGATTATGATTGTATTTTACTGGACTTAACCCTGCCTGACGGAGAAGGTCTCCAACTATTAAAATATCTTAAAAAAATAAATAAAGCAGACGGCGTACTGATTATTTCTGCCCGCAATTCTTTAGATCAAAAAATAGAAGGTCTAAGTCTCGGTGCTGATGATTACCTGATCAAACCCTTCCATTTGTCTGAGCTGTACGCCAGAATACAATCCATAGTAAGGCGCCGGCATTTCAACGGAAATAGTATTTTTCATTTCAATGAAATAGAAATTGATACTACCGCTAAAGAAACAAAAGTAAATGGTAAGCCGGTATACCTGACCAGAAAAGAATTTGACCTCCTGCTATATTTTGTAGCCAACAAAAATAAAGTCATTTCCAAGGCGGCCGCTGTAGTTCATATCTGGGGCGATGATGCCGATATGGCCGACAGCTTTGATTTCATTTATACCCACATTAAAAATGTAAGAAAGAAACTAACAGATTCTGGCTGTAAAGAATATTTTCATTCTGTTTATGGTGTAGGTTATAAATTCACCGATACATGAAGTTATTCAGCAGCTATAACAGGATCTTATCGGTCATTACACTCACAGGTTTACTGGTTATAGGATTTCTCTTTTATCAAACGCTCGGGCAATACATCAACAAACAGATTGATGATCATCTGTACGAGGAACTCCTCGAGGTACAGGACTTTGCGCACGTTAAAAATATTCTACCATCTCCTGATGGTTTTGATGATGTCATTGTTGAATATAAAAAAATACACCGGCTATCAGATAAGCATAGATTATTTGCTGATACAAATTTCTATAATCCTAAAAAAAAAAACATACTGAATCAGCAAGATACCTGAAGACAGAATTAGTCATAAACGGACAGCCTTATGAGATCATGATCATGGCTTCCAAATTTGAACGGCAGGAACAGATCAAAAGTATTATTCTGATCATCTTATTACCAGTAATGATCTTGTTATTGATCTTATGGATGGTAAACAGAGTCCTGATCAAAAGAATGTGGCTACCATTCCGCCAATTGTTAACAAATATCAAAGCATTTAACATTAACCAGGAGAAAGTATTTGAACCAATTCATACCCGTATAGAAGAATTCCAGGAATTGAATAAGGCCGTTCTTGATGTATCCTTAAAGGTCAAATCAGATTACAGGGAGATTAAACTATTTACAGAAAATGCATCCCATGAAATGATGACACCGCTTGCAGTAATCAACTCAAAACTTGATACCTTGTTGCAATCCAATACACTTGGTAAAGAAGAAAGTGAAATTCTGGCTGATCTTTATAAGGCGACCTCAAAATTGACAAAGTTGAATCAATCACTCCTGCTTCTGGTTAAAATTGACAACAATCAGCTCCAGGACAAAGAGGAAATCGATCTTAAGGTATTAATTAATGAGAAGATCAGCTATTTCCAGGAACTCATTCAAAAAAGGGATTTGCAGATAGAAACAAAGATGAGTTCATTCTCTGTATTTGCAAACCGTTCTTTAATAGAAATATTAATCAATAACCTGTTCAGCAATGCCATCCGGCACAATTACAGTGGAGGCTCTGTGCTGATTACAATAACGGAGGATAGCCTTATATTTTCGAATACCAGCTCACGAGGGGCACTCCATCCCTTAAAGATTTTCGAAAGGTTTTATAAGGACAATGCTTCAGATGGTACAGGTCTGGGACTCGCTATTCTGAAACAGGTATGCTTAAAACAGAACTATAAATTAAATTACAGTTACGAGCACGAATACCATCAATTCAAGATCACATTTAACATATTTTAACAGGTAACTTCACAATGTCTTCAGAATTCACTTTGATATTAGCATCATTATTTAATGAACTAAGATCAGGGACAGATGAAACTATTACTAATTACATTATTATCAATTCTTCCAGGCTCATTGATCTGGATGGGCAACTTTACCGAGGCACAACAACAAGCTAAAGCCACCCATCAACAAATTCTGATCAATTTCTCCGGATCGGATTGGTGTGGCCCATGCATCCGTTTAAGAAAAGAAATCCTCGAATCGGAAGTTTTTGAGACTTATGGCAAAGCTCATTTGGTACTGGTCCGTGCAGATTTCCCACGTCAAAAGAAAAATCAGTTGTCTTCCGGACAGACTAAACTAAATGAAGCACTGGCAGAAAAATATAATCCGGATGGTAAATTCCCCTATACCCTGCTCCTGGATGAAAAAATGGAAAAGTTTTAAAATCATGGGACGGCTATCCAAATGAAACTCCTGAAAATTTTGTTCAGGAAATTCAGGCCATAGGCTCTGGTAAATAAAAAATGATGGAGACAAATGCAGCTTATAAGCGCGTATTAAAACTTATGGGCAATCGTTTTGAGTTTACTGTAATTGCTGCTCATCAGGCTGCGGGCGAAAAAGCAATTGATCAGGCCGTAGCTGAGGTTAGACGGATCGAAGAGTTATTAAGCACGTTCAAAGATACCAGCCAAACCAGCCTCATCAATCAGAATGCTGGCATAAAACCTGTAAAAGTTGATCAGGAAGTAATTGAGCTCATTCAGCGTGCAGTAAAAATATCAGACATTACCCAGGGTGCTTTCGACATTAGTTATGGCTCCATTGATAAAAGTCTTTGGAACTTTGATGTCAATATGACTTCGCTGCCAGATTTTGAAACGGCACTTGAATCGGTAAGCCTGATTAACTACAAGAATGTAATTGTAGTAGATCCTGAAAATTTTACGGTCATGCTCAAACATGAAGGCATGCGTATAGGATTTGGTGGCATAGGAAAGGGCTATGCAGCTGACAAGGCCAAACAGCTATTGCAAAATATCGGTATCGAACACGGAATCGTAAATGCTGCAGGAGACCTGATTACCTGGGGAAACCAGCCAGCCGGCAGGCCCTGGTCCATAGGCATCGCCGATCCTGATCAGAGTGACCGTCCTTTTTCTGCACTAAACATTAGCGACATGGCTATTGCAACATCTGGCAATTATGAAAAGTATGCCACTATAAACGGCCGTAGATACTCACACACAATTGATCCGAAGACTGGTTTACCAGTTAGTGGAACTAAAAGTGTAAGTATCATTTGTCCCAGTGCTGAACTGGCCGATGCATTGGCGACACCTGTGATCGTAATGGGCGCACAAGTAGGCCTTGATCTGATCAATCAATTACAACAAGTAGCCTGTATTATCATAGATGATAATGACAATTGTGTATACATCCAAAAATATTAATGTAAAACAATGATATGAAAACGTCCATTCCAATGTCAGTACTACTAGGCGCAGGCTTTTTTGCCCTTAGCCTGCTGAGCGCGTGCGCAACGGTAAAACCGTATCAGAAAAACAAGCTTAATGATGCTGAAATGGTTTTATCCTCCCGAACGGCGCAAAAATTTGAACAGAGTTTCCAGTTATACCGCGAAGGTGGTTCTGGCGCCAATGGTGGCAAAAGCGGTGGTGGTTGTGGCTGTAACTAAATAAAATCATGAGAAAGATTTATCTGCATGTACTCCTGCTGTTCCTCGGTGTTTTAGGTGCTCAAGGACAAATTAAGGTTAAACCTGCTGCTGCCGATAGCAGTAACTATCAAAGCAGGAAACTTAAAATAGACGAAATTAACCTGGTATCGGCCTATTATCACCAAAATGGCAATAATTCGGCTGTTACGGGTGGTATTGGAACAGAAAAACTGACTGACTTCGCCAATACCATCATCGATTTGCAATTGTCTAAATTCAACAAAGCAGGTAAAAAAAAAACACCTTTTTGTTCGAATTGGGTGTCGATCATTATACCTCTGCTTCGTCGGATAAGATTGATCCAGGTACGATTTCTTCAGCATCCATGGCAGATACCCGTATCTATCCATCTTTAAACTGGACACAAAGTAATGAAAAAACAGGGAATGCTTTCGGTTTTACAGGCTCCTTCTCCAAGGAATATGATTATCAGTCATTAGGTGCAGGATTTAACCTTACCCGTTTGTCAAAAGATAAAAATACTCAGTTCGATTTTAAACTGCAGGCATTTTTAGATACCTGGAAAGTCATTTTACCTATTGAACTAAGACCCGTAACAAGTGGTAGCAATGGCCGTGAATCTAAGAACGAGGGCTCTAGTCCGAGAAATTCATTCAGTGCCTCATTTTCTATTTCACAGGTTATCAATCCAAAACTTCAGGCACTGATCATTGTTGAACCGGCCTATCAGAAAGGTTTACTAGCTACCAGATACCAGCGTGATTATTTTACAGATGGTTCTTTAAGGGCAGAAACTCTCCCAGATCAAAGGTATAAACTGCCTATTGCCGCAAGATTAAATTACTTTGCCAGCGATCAGGTGATTATACGGACTTATTACCGCTATTTTATGGATAACTGGGGTATCAGGGCACATACTGCAGAAATAGAAGTTCCAGTAAAACTTACTCCGTTTATCTCCTTAAGTCCTTTTTACCGCTATAATAAACAAACAGGAACCCGTTATTTTGCACCCTACGGGCAGCATGACCCTTCTGCTACCTATTTCACCAGCGATTATGACCTGTCGAGTTTGAACAGTGATTTTTATGGGGCTGGCATCCGGCTTGCACCACCACATGGTGTATTTGGCTGGCAGCATCTCAATATGCTGGAACTTAGATACGGGCATTACAGCAGATCTACCGGTCTGGTTTCTAACATCATTACTTTAAATCTAAAAGTTAAATAAAGAGACTCACCTCATCTGGAACATGAACTTCCAGATGCACTAAAATGCAATAGACATGGCTATCATTGAACCATTGAGGAAAGATATTATAAACCCTGCTGAATTGAAAAAGCATAGCAGATCACTTAGGTTATGGCATTGGCTAAATCTGTTGGTCATTACCGGATCACTATTGACAGTATTGTTAAACTCAACTTTGTTTGAGGTAAAAAGTAATACCAGCTTCCTACAACAACAATCCGGCACATCAATAACTACCGAACAAGCCAAAAATATAGCCCATGGTATAGAAGACCAGATCTGGAGTATTCACATTTACTTTGGCTATGCACTTGCAGCTTTATTCTTGTTCAGGTTACTCTCTATATTTTCTTTGTCCGGAAGGCATGGGTTTTTCACGAACTTAAAAAGCGCTTATCAGGCTTATCGTAAACATAGTAAACAATCTAATGCAGCACTACATGAATTTACTGTAAAATCATTATATCTTTTATTTTACTTACTTCTGGCCTGGCCATTATGGTGTTCACAGGTTTATCCATGGCATTTGACAAGGAACTTGGTATCAGCAAATCAATAAGCCACAGTATTAAAGAATTTCATGGTTTTTGTATGTATTTAATCCTGATCTTTATCTCAGTACATATTGTTGGCGTACTAATGGCAGAAAGAAGAGATAGCAGAGGTATTGTATCAGACATGATTAACGGAGGTAAAGCATAATATGGAACTTGAAGAACATTATACCAATAGAAGCGGCATGCTTCCGATGCTGGTTTCTATTTTTGCGCCACTACACTTAATGGTCATTTACCAATACAGTTTTTCGATCGTATTTTAGCCATCTCGCACCACTTCGCCAAAAAAAATGACCACCCTCATCACTAAGCTTGATCATCATCATGTTAAACATTCAACTAATCTTATAATTTTATGCCAGATAATATTTAAATTAAAAAAAATGAATAACCTGGCATTAATCAATATCCTCAATAATGCCATTGATGGCATTATTACTGTAGATTTTATTGGGAAGATAGAATCTGTAAATCCATCAGCCTGCAAAATTTTTGGTTATACTCCAGAAGAGGCGATTGGAAAGAATATTTCTGCGTTTATGCCCTGTACAGATAAAAAAGAGGGTACGGATTATAAACAACGCTATCAGCCAGGAATAGTTCCTGATATCACGGGCATTACGTTTGAAGTAATGGGGTTAAAGAAAGATGGCACAGTTTTTCCCTTTCAATTAGCAACAAGTAAGTTTGAAAACAGAGGAAGAAAAGCTTTCACCTGCTTTATTCATGAGCTAAAGGCTGAAAAATCAGAAAATAAAACACAAGCAGAATATCAACAGACCGTTTGCAATTCTACCAGTTAAGATGAGAACGATAAATAAGAAAAGTATCTTAGTGCTCACTGATTTCTCAGAGTATTCCAAAAATGCAGCAGAATCTGCATTGAGTCTGGCTATCAAGATGAAGGTAAACATCATTTTACTGGACATCTATCCTGTACCTTCAGTATTATCTTCGACAGAAGTTCCTTTCCCAATTGAATATTATGACATTGCAAAACAGAAAAGTATCAATAGTCTTAGAAAAAAAAAAATACGACTTCAGTCCATTTTAAAAAAGAATAGTGATCTTTTAATAACACCCGATTTAATATGTCTGAATGAAGGCCATTCTTTTTCGACTATGGGACACTGGATCAAGAAGAAAAAAAATATTATCCTGGTTATTATGGGTGGCCGTCATCATCAGGGCAGTGATATTCTGTTTGGTAGCAGCATCAATGCTATTATTGGCAAAAGCAATTGCCCTGTTCTTCTTATCTCTGAAGAACTGTTAAGTGACACTATAAAAACCATAGTCTTTGCAACTGATCTTGCAATTGAGGACATGAAGCAATTAAAGCTTTTAACAGAAAAAGCAGATTTGTTTAAATTTCATATTCACGTCTGTCATATTTCACCCCCAGATCAAATAGTAATTAATTTTAATGAAGAATACCACTTATCCGAATTTATTCAGGAAATGGGCAAGCTAACATTCAAAAAAATATCTTTTAAAAATATACAAGGTAAAAATATAGTTCAGGATCTGATAGCATTCAATGAAGAAATTCACTCAGGTCTTCTGGTGTTGATCCATAAGAAACATTCCTTTTTATGGAAGCTATTTCATAAAAGTAATGCTAAAGGATTAATTAGAAACCAGAAATCGCCACTGCTAATCTTACCTGGTTAAAATTTACTTTTCCATTTCACAATTTCATACCATATCACAGAAAGGAATCCGACAAGGCTGCTTATAAACAACTGGTCTATATTCAGACGCTGAAATTGAAAGAACTCCATTACTGGACTTACATAAATCAAAATAGCGGAAATCAGGATGGTAATACTTATCATAATGGGTACCAAGTTGTTCCGGTACTTTAGTGTATCGATTAAGGAGTATTTAAATGAACGGTTGATCAACGTTAAAAAATATATTCGCCGCTATTAAACCTGTAAAAACCATTGTTCTGGTAAGCGCTTCATTGTAATTTTTATTTACTGCATACTGATAGATAAATAGTGTACCTGCGGTAATCATTAATCCCTGAACAACGCTTGTCAGAAGTTCCTTGAAATTAAAAAAAGTAACTGTGAATGGTCTGGGTTTTTGAAGCATAGCGTCCTTTTCTGTAGGTTCATTTTCATAGATAATTGAGCAGGTTGGCCCCATAATCAATTCTAAAAAGATAATATGAACCGGAGAAAAAATATTAGGGTAGACCCAGCCCAGTACCAGTGGAATAAAGACAGTCAGAATAATTGGGATGTGAATAGATATAATGTAGCGGATCGCCTTCTTTAAATTCGTATAAATCCTTCTGCCCATAGCTATAGCATTAACCATTTTTCCTAGATCATCTTCCAGCAAAATCAAGGAGGCAGCCTGTCTGGCTATTTCCGTTCCCTTCTTTCCCATCGCAATACCAATATGGGCTGCTTTTAGTGCCGGACCATCATTCACACCATCTCCTGTCATGGCTACAATTTGATTTTCTGCTTTAAGTGCATTGATAATTCTCAGCTTTGCTTCAGGAAACATTCTGGTAAAAACGTTTGTTTTCATTACAGTTTGTTGAAGATCATAGTCGTTTAAAGCCATTAATTCATCACCAGTAATTACTTTTTCAGCACCAGCAAAACCTATTTGGCGGGCAATTGCAATAGTAGTATTCGTATTATCCCCGGTAATTATTTTCACTGCAATACCCGCATTGTAAAACGCTTCTAAAACTGATGGAATGTTTTCTTTAGGCGGATCATAGAACCCTAAAAGACCCTTAAAATCAAATTGAAAAGATTGCTGAACTGTCGGAAAATTATCACCCTTAAGAAAAGCTTCTCCAACTGCCAATACCCGATATCCTTCTTTAGTTAAATCATCTATTGCTTTTTCAATCTGATTCTTTTCCATATCAGTTAGATTTGAGCATTTAATTAATGCTTCAGGAGCACCTTTAGTGGCAATTATACGATCTCCCTGCTGGTTCTGGAAAATATGGGTCATCATAGGGGGCTTCCCTCCTAAAGGATATTCATGAATCATTTGATAAAAAGGTCTTGCATCAGAACTCATTATTTTTCTATATGCAGCATGTAATTCAATTTCCATAGGATCGAACGGAATTGACTCACTTGCCCACATTCCGTAGGTCACCAGTGTTTTTTGCTCGTTATTTAATGGTTCAGTTGTACTTGAAATCAAGTTTGTACCTGGCACAAAAAGCTTTGACAAACTCATTTTATTTTCAGTAATAGTTCCCGTTTTGTCGGTACATATAACAGTAGCACTTCCTAATGTTTCTACAGTTTTCATCTGCTTCACTACTATTCCCTGTTTCATTAAATGCCAGGCACCCAAAGCCATAAAGGTGGTAAAAGCTACAGGAATTTCTTCAGGCAGAATGCTCATTGCCAGTGTAAGTGCTTTGAGCAAACTATCTAAAAGATTATTGGAATGGAAATAATTAATTCCCCAGACCAGGATAAAAATGATGAAACCCGCAATGACCATCTTCTTTACAAAGTTCCATATTTGCAATTCTAAAGGCGTTTTCTCTTCTTTGATATTTTCCAGACTCTGACCAATTTTGTTGAGTCTGGTCTGACTTCCAATTGCTGTAATAACAGCAATAGCTAATCCACTGGATACGGTCGTACCCTGGTAAATTAAATTATCAGATTGATTTTCATCTTTGAATAGAGATAAAGATTCTCCCGAGAGTAAGGACTCATTTACCGAAAAATCATTTGAATGAATAATCACGCCATCAGCAGCGATACTGGTTCCCTCTTCTGCAACCAGGTTGTCTCCAATAACCAGATCTTCCGTCTTTACCGATATAACCCCGCCATTCCTGATCACTTTAGACTTTGGTTTTGTGAAGTCTTTTAGTTTTTCTAATGCGTTTCGGCTCCTTGAATCCTGATACAATGAAATAGCAGAACCAATACAATAGAACATGATAAAAACAATCCGTCTCCTACATTACCACTGATAAAATAGATAAGTGCTGTAATGAATAATAAAATTACCATAGGTTCTCTGACTAAACTTATCAAAGCGCTGATTATGCCACTCTCTTTTTTATAATTTACACTGTTATATCCATATTTTTTTCTGGCAGAGAGCACCTGAACGGGAGTTAAACCCTTGATTCCGAAGATATTTTCAATCATATTGTGTTAATTATTACAAGAGAATGTTCCCATCTGTTTTTTGAATTATCTTTTTTATAATTAAGATTTTAAAATAGACTCATCTGGCGGAAATACCAGAAGCGGAACTTCTATCTGCCTGGAGAGTTTCTGTGTATGGCTTCCTTTAAATATTCTCCTTAAAACAGGATGATGGTGATGCACAATAGCTACCATATCTATATCCTCCTGGCTAATAATCCAGTTAAGCCCATTATCTACAGCTATGTTCCAGATTTTTTCATATTTAATTTTTTTTGGATGGTTAATCTTTTCAATGACATCACTCATAAATACATCCATTTTATGTTGTTGCCTACTACTTTTATCAATTTCTTTATCAGTAATATGAGTAATCGTAATTTCGGCGTTCAATGAACTGGCCAGATTAACCAGTTGTTTTAAGGGCCCTAACTCCCGGCTGTCAAAATTTGTAGCAAATACAATTTTACTTATATTCTTAAAGCTCGCGGAGTAAGGAACAAATAAAACGGGGAAATCTGCCTTTTCAATCATATCCTTACTATTACTACCTAATAAAAATTGAATTACCCCGCTCGCTCCGGCCATTCCCATTACTACCAGGTCTACTTCTCTCTCTTTGACCAGGGAGTGAACTACATCATACACAGTCCCTGTATTACTTTCATATGTTATCCGCGGGCATTTTTTTTGTGTGTCCTCCAAATTATCGG
The DNA here is from genome assembly GCF_053890575.1 of Pedobacter sp. NJ-S-72. Taxonomy (NCBI): domain Bacteria; kingdom Pseudomonadati; phylum Bacteroidota; class Sphingobacteriia; order Sphingobacteriales; family Sphingobacteriaceae; genus Pedobacter; species Pedobacter sp. NJ-S-72. The sequence continues at coordinate 1,729,555 of NZ_CM132681.1, forward strand.
GATCACATAATTTTTTAACCAATGCGTCCAGTTCACTTGCAGCTTCCTGCTTTAGCGTTGCATAGTCCATTAAAGGCCATACGACCTGCGCTGCCATTGGCGCTTCAGCGGGAACTTTAATCGCATTGCATAACAACACATCTGCCTCCAGCATTTTTGCAAGTTGTACAGCGTATCTTACTGCATTTTCGGCTGGTACAGAAAAATCAGTTGGTATTAAGATCTTTTTCATGATATATGTTTTTAATAAATGGTCTGGTATTCATGAACTTCTTAACAAAGATTCTGAAAAAAAACTTATCAAAACATGACCACAATCATTTAAGCAAATGATAATCAACATAATACATAAACATAAGACAACCTGTTTCTAAACTAAAAATATCTGAAGGAAGAATTAGTGATTTAAATCATTTCTACACATGCTGAATATCATTAAAATTAGAAGTCGGAAACCACAAATGAAATAGTTCTGGACAAAACAAGAAGATATTTCTACCAAATACTTGGAGAGATATTTTATTCAGTTGCATCGACAGAGAAGAAAACCAGTAAAGAAGAACTGGAAAAAATTGCTTTTATTGTAAGGAATGAATGGCTAAAATATAATGATACCGATAAACAGTGCGGACCTGATTACATGATCCAAATTGAAATGGCATTTTATAAGCTTGCGGAAAACAATTGGGATATGATCAATGCAATTGAGCATTTAGCTAATTTTAAAAAGGATCATCCTGATTTTTCTACTGCCGTCAAAACACTAATTTTAAGAAATGCAATTGCTATAAACTTTTCAGGAAAAAACAAATTCGAGCTGGTCATGCTCAATGAAATAGAATATATACTTTCTTAATCAAAAAAATAGCATAAGCAGTAACAAAAGGAATGAGTTATTTGGATTACTTATAATTGGATCGCGCAACAAGTTTCGCTATATTCTTTACCCAAATTTTGCGGCCTTCTGTCTCAATTATATCTTCGGATTTAAGTTCTTTTAATAATCTGATCACATTTTCTTTAGCAATTCCTGCAATGTTTGCCAGATCACGAAATATCAATAGTAATTTCCTGACCTTCTGCTGTCTCAATTTTAAATTTTTCACGGATAACAATCAAAGCAATTGCTAATCTTTCCACAGCAGACCGTTGAGCAAAAACTGAGATATTATTTGCAAGTACAGCATATTCATGGCTTAACGTTTTCAACAAACGGTTGGCTAATAAGGTAGAATTACTTAATACAGTCAAAAAATCATCTTTAGGAATAAAACTGATCACACTTGATTCAAGTGCAGCAGCAAAGTCGGGATAACGTTCTTCAGATAAGATAGCATGGTAACCAATCAACTCCCCTTTATTTGCTACATAAATAATTTGCTCCTTACCCGTCTGATCAACTTTATATTTTTTGACCATCCCATGGTGTATATAGAATATGCCAGATGGGACAACTCCTTCTCTGAAAATTATTTCTCCCTTTTGATATTTCTGCTCACCCTGCCGGCCAATCAAAATTTGATATTCTTCATCCGAAAGGATACTCAGAATCGATTGAGTGGTAAAATTCCATTTATCAATAGGGAAAATTCCTGATAAGCTCATTCAGCAAAGATACGATTTATTAAGGCTGATATATATCATTCATCTTCCATTGATTATTGATCACGAAAAATTACGTAAGTATATAAGAGCGTATCTAAAGCAACTGAATTGTGTACTGTTTAATGTTAAAGGGGATAGATTCTCTATTTTCTTCTCTAATCCATCAATGTAATCATGTACAACATAGTTTTCTCCCTTAAGCTGATCGACGGAACTGAGTATGATAGTCTCCACCTGCGGATAATCCTGTGCTTTACCTATTTGATCCAACATTGATGATACATAATTTTCTAACATCATTTTTCTATATTATTATTACTTTCTATTAGATTATATTACTTTCTAATCCACATTTTAAGAGGTTTTTGATCATCTTGTTCAACAATTTCATAGGCTATAGGAATTTCATGTTCATATCCATGATAAGTAACCAGACGTGTCCCGGTCGGCATATTATCAAGTACCCTGCACAAATAATTGGAATAATAGGTATACAGACCCGGGGAATAATCGACAGAATTATCAATACGGCCTACATCAATTAAATTCTCTGCAAAAGAATTATAGAAATAGATACTATCATATATATCGAGATTCAATTGGGTGAAATTACCATTGATAAACTGTACGTTATTAGCTCCACTCCTTTGTTGTGCCTGTAAAGCAATATCATGCAGATCTTCTCTTTGTTCTATCCCATGAAATTCAGAGTCAGGAAAAAAATGTGCTGCTGCAATACAAAATTTCCCAACACCACTTCCTATATCCAAAATTTTTGAACCCGATACCGGTGCCAAAAATGAAGCGGCCTTTTTGGAGATTGCCAGAGGAGTCCAATGGATTTTTGAAATCTTTCTTAATTTCTCAGGTAAAAAGCTATCAAAAACAGTATCATTAAGGTAATAATCCGAAGGTAACAAAATGGATTCCATGTAATTATAATAATTTTATTCCATTTAAAGACAGATAAAACAGACCGGATATTAGGGAGAAATCTTACGTAAAAATCATTAATCCAAGAAAAATTCCAACGATCATGATAACATATAGAAGGATTTCTGTGATCGCAAAGTTTTTATATCTGCTCCAAAATGAAAGGTCTTCTGAGGGTTCATCCTTTTTATTCATAAGAACGCAATTAAACAAAGGGCTTTAATAAATTCATAAAGCAAAATTACTGCTAATTAGTTCCCTTTTTATAGAAACATATCAGCACAAAAGTTGATAAAAATCACTTTTTAAATAAGAAACAGACATTTTTTTTTATTTGCATTAATTCATTCCTGCCAATATATTCCACTAAGGTTTAATAACTCTTTTTACTGCAATTGCAGTTTTTTGATAATATCGCTTAGCTTTTATTCTAAAAAAAATATCGTAGAGTAAAGCATAAATCAAAATACCAATTGGCCCGTAAAAAGCTTTAAATCTAAAATGATGAAAGAAATAAGCCCCAACAATAGCACCTGTCATAAAAAAGAATATGATAACAAGTCTAAGTTTGATTTTGGCCCGAAGGGCTGACTGGGAGCCCTTTTCTTTATTAAAGAGTTGCGCCAGTTCTATACCCAGATCAGTAAAAGTTCCAGTAAGATGGGTCGTTCGGACTACAGAGCCCGAAATTATAGATACTAAAGAATTTTGCAAGCCCATTGCAAAAAGCAAACTCCCTGCAAAGATTTCTTTAGAGACTAGAGTTCCATCATAACTTTCCCCATATAATCCTGAAAAAAACAAAATAATTATTTCAATGAAAATAGGAATAGAATAAGAGTACCTCTGGTTGTGTCCCGTAAAGGATAGTATCAGACTTGAAATAAATGCCCCCGCTAAAAAAAGGAACATCCATAATGCAACAACCTGAGCAGTTTTCCAATCCTGCAAAGCAATTCTTTCAGCAAATAACGCAGCATGACCAGTAACATTTGTGGTTAATACTGAGAATCCCAGAAATCCTGCTGCATTTACAAACCCAGCAGTTAATCCAAGTAAAGTCGCTAATCTGAGGTTATGTTGAGGGGTACGTTTTGCCCCTAAGTGTCTTAACATGGGTGTTATTTATTACTTTTAGACGACAGCAGGCATTCTTTATAAATTGAGCAGAAAATAAGCTAATCAGCTATAATTATAAAGAATGCTAACCGTCCTGCAGGCCAATTTAGGTATTTTTAACTTTGCTTGCGAACATACTGTGTAAGGATAACAATCAGTTGACCTTCCACCCTACCCTCAATCTGGTCTTTATTGTCATCAACAAGTTTAATGTTCTTAACTACGGTACCCAATTTTGCACTTAAACTAGAGCCTTTAACGTCCAGTGTTTTTATCAGAATTACTGTATCACCATTTTCCAGAATGTTATTATTGCAGTCTTTATGAAATTCTACGGCAGAATAGTTCTCGTGATCGCCCGTAGACTTAGCCCAAACCAGAGTTGCCTCATCAAGAACATCATATCAAGATTGTCTATAGCCCAGCTTTCCTGTCTTAATCTGTTTAACATTCTCCAGCTAACCACTTGAATACCGGGAATTTCACTCCACATGCTAGAACTAAGACATTGCCAGTGCTTACTATCCAATACCTCTTTTTTTTCAATTTGCGCCAAACATTTCCCACATACCATCACACACTCTTCGACAGTATTTCTTGTTTGAGGAGGAACTTCATAAATACTTAATTTATCATCTGATCCACACAGTTCACATTTATTTTCACTTCTACTACGCAGCTGTTCTTCCAGTTTCATATTGTTAATTGATAAGGGCGCCAAATGTACACATTATTAAATAATTTCATAATTAAGAGTTTTACAAGAATTATTTGGGTCTGTTTAAAGGGTAACCACAGATTATTCCAATTTTGACGCAATTCTTAATTACCTCGCCAAAAACTGATAAATATCACTTTTAGCAATGATTTCTTACGGTAAAACAATTTGATTTACCCAATAGATTTGCATGTGACTAAATCTTATCGACTTCTATGCTGTCCATTTATGGACAATCATCCTTAAAAAAGGAATCCAATATGGAATTTAGAGAATAACAGAGACTTGCACTGGATACCAATGAGATTGTTAACAAATTATTATACCACAATACATGAGCATATATACAATTAACAATCAGCATCGAAGAATCAAACCAATTTTCAAAAGGAAACCAGTCCAATACAGATAGTCAAAAAGAAATAATTATGCCATGTCATTAAATATAAAAATGGCAATTAATACAAAATTTAGATAATGAATTTATTAGAAAAGAACTTACTAAAATTAGGGCCTTTAGGCATGCATGCACATTATGCTCACGGATATTTCTCTTATCCAAAATTAGAAGGTGAGTTAGGCAATCAGATGTTCTTTAACGGAAAACAGAAACTCGTTTGGAGTTTGAATAATTATCTGGGTCTGGCAAATTGTAACGAAGTACGCAGAGCTGATGAAGAAGGAGCAAGACAATATGGTTTAGCTTACCCAATGGGTGCAAGAATGATGACCGGTAATACAATTCTACATGAGTTGCTGGAAGAGAAGCTTTCGTCTTTTGTAAATAAGGAAGATACTTTTTTACTTAATTATGGTTATCAGGGTATGCTTTCAATTATTGACAGTCTCCTTGATCGTCATGATGTGGTTGTATATGATTCAGAATCTCATGCATGCATAATAGATGGTTTAAGATTACATATAGGTAAACGCTTTGTTTACAAACATAATGATATTCAAGATTTTGAAAAACAATTAATAAGGGCTAAGAAACTTACAGATGTTAGTAATGGCGGAATCCTTGTCATTACTGAAGGTGTATTTGGCATGCGTGGGGACACCGGGAAATTAAAAGAAATAAGTGCTTTTAAAAAGAAATTCGATTTTACTTTCCTGGTTGATGACGCACATGGTATCGGGGTTATGGGGGCTACCGGAGCGGGAACAGGTGAAGCACAAGGAGTTCAGGCTGACATTGATCTTTATTTTGCCACCTTCGCCAAGTCTTTTGCTGCAATAGGTGCCTTTGTCTCAGGAAAAAAAGAAATTATACAATACCTGAAATATAACATGCGTTCGCAAATTTATGCTAAGGCATTGCCGATGCCCCTGGTTTATGGATTACACCAGCGCCTTAGCTTAATTAAAAGTAGGCCAGAACTTAGAAGCAAACTGTGGGAAATCACGAACCTATTGCAAAAAGGTTTAAAAGAAGCTGGATTAGAAATTGGCAATACAGAGTCTCCTGTTACACCGGTTTATTTAGAAGGGTCAATCGACCAGGCTACCACATTGGTCAGAGACTTAAGAGAAACTTATGACATTTTTTGTTCATTGGTTGTCTATCCAGTAGTTCCTAAGGGAATGATCATCCTTAGACTTATACCAACAGCCAGTCATACTATCCAGGAGGTCGAACGGACAGTCGAAATATTTAAAAAAGTCAAGCACAACTTTTCACCGGAGAATACGACAACCAATACCAGCTGTCTTAATCAAATCCCATCAAAAATTGAAGAATTAGCTTATGATAAACTCAAAAGATAACTCATTAGAATATTTAGGTATTAAAAGCAGTAAAATAATACGCTGGAATCTTCCAGTCTCCGAATTAATTAAAGATTCGATTCTTGCAAAGCAAGGGGAACTTACCACATCCGGAGCTCTTGTCTGCAGTACTGGTCAATTTACAGGGAGGTCTCCGAAAGACAAGTATATCGTAGTTGATGGCCAAACTGAAAAAACAATATGGTGGGGAGAAGTAAATCATAAGCTTTCAATCCCATCATTTGAACGTCTTTACTTGAAAGTAGCGGCTTATTTGTCAAATCAGAATCTTTATGTAAAAGATGTATTTGCATGCGCAGATCATAATTACAGGCTGAGCATTAGACTGGTTACTGAATATGCATGGCAAGGGCTTTTTGCGCATAATCTTTTTTTAAGGCCACAGGATGAGGAATTGATGAACTTTAAGGAGGAATGGCTTATACTTTCTGCACCAGGTTTTATAGCCGATCCTAAAGAAGATGGCATTAGATCTGAAAATTTCACAATTATAAACTTCTCAAAAAAAATTATCTTAATTGGTGGAACAGCTTATACCGGTGAGATCAAAAAAGCAGTATTCACAGTATTGAATTACATCTTGCCACAAGAGAAAAATGTATTACCCATGCATTGCAGTGCAAACATAGGTGAGCGTGGTGATACGGCTATTTTCTTTGGATTATCCGGAACAGGAAAGACAACGCTTTCAGCAGACCCTGCCAGAAGATTAATTGGAGATGATGAACATGGATGGGATGCAAATTCTGTCTTTAATTTAGAAGGCGGGTGTTATGCAAAATGTGTCAACTTAAGTCAGGAAAAAGAACCTCAAATATTTAATGCCATAAAATTCGGAACACTACTGGAAAATGTCAGCTTATACCCAAATAGCAAAGAAGTCAATTATGCTGATACTTCTAAAACAGAAAACACAAGAGCTGCCTACCCTATTGATTTTATGGAAAATACGGTTAAACCTTCTTTGGGAAAACCACCTGAAAATATATTTTTCCTAACTGCTGACGCATTTGGGGTCTTACCTCCAATTTCAAAATTAAATGTACGTCAGGCCATGTATCATTTTATTTCAGGGTATACCTCTAAAGTTGCCGGAACAGAAATCGGAGTTACAGAGCCACAAATCACCTTCTCGGCCTGCTTTGGAAAACCATTCCTTCCCTTACATCCTGTACGATATGCCTCAATGTTAGGGGAAAAACTTAAAAGTGCTTCAATAAACGTGTGGTTAATTAATACTGGCTGGACTGGTGGAAGTTACGGAAAGGGCGAGCGTATTCAATTAGCATATACCAGAGCAATGATTACCGCAGTCTTAAATGGAAAGTTAGATGATGTAGTTTTCCAAAAACACAAAATATTTGAATTAGAAATGCCGCTAAGCTGCCCAGGAGTTCCAGCTGACCTTTTAAACCCAGAAAACACCTGGGCTGACAAAGCTGAATACCTCTTAAAAGCTAAAAATTTAGCGGACGAGTTTGCCAGAAATTTCCGCCAGTACAAAGAACATTAATACAATTAACATTAAATAAATTAATTATGAAGTATCCAAATAACTTGTTTTATACCAAAGACCATGAATGGATCAGTTTTGATGATAAATATGCCATTATAGGCATAACGGACTTTGCTCAAAATGAACTTGGGGACATCGTCTTCGTAGATATACCAACATTAAATTCAATAGTTAACAAAGATGAGGTTTTCGGTACTGTAGAGGCTGTTAAAACAGTATCAGATTTATTTATGCCCGTGACAGGGATCGTCGTTGCAGTAAATCCAGAAATTGAAAAGAAACCAGAAATAGTTAATCAGGATCCTTATAACAGTTGGCTGATTAAGGTGCTGGTGAATGCCCCTGAACAAAAAGAATCTCTTTTAACTGCCGGAGAATATAAAGCCTTAATTGGGGCAGACACGCATTAACATCAGTAAATAATCACCCAATTCCCTTTCGTTAAATGGTACCTCATCAAATACAAAAAGAATAAATGAATTCAATTAATCAATTTAAAAACAGACATATCGGGCCAGATAGCTCAGAAATAAAAAGTATGCTGGCAGTTATTGGGGTTAACTCTGTGAATGAGATGATTGATCAAATCATTCCGGAAGAAATAAGATATACCAGGGCACTAAAAATATCACCGGCACTTAATGAGTATGAATATATCAAATCATTAAGAAAAATTGCTGCTAAAAATGAAGTTTACCGAAGCTATATAGGCCTGGGTTATTATAATACGGCAATGCCTGCAGTCATCCAGAGAAATGTATTTGAAAATCCCGGATGGTATACCGCTTACACACCTTATCAGGCCGAAATATCTCAAGGAAGACTTGAGGCTTTGTTAAACTTCCAGACAATGGTCTCAGACCTTACAAGTTTGCCGCCGATTGCAAATGCATCCCTTTTGGATGAAGGTACTGCAGCTGCCGAAGCAATGCTGATGTTTTTCCATGCACAAGGCAACCCTGGGAATATCGATAAAGCAAAAAAATTCTTTGTATCTGAACATTGTTTCCCACAAACTATAGATATATTAAAAACCCGATCTGAGCCATTAGGGATTGAATTAATTATTGGTAATATCGATGTTATAGAACTTGATAAATCATTCTTTGGATTAATAATTCAATATCCAGATGTAAATGGAGAAATCCTTGACTACCAGGAATTGGTAACCAGGGCTAATGAATTAAATATTAAGATCTGTGTAGCCTCCGATTTAATGGCTCTAGCCATATTAAACCCTCCAGGAGAATGGGGTGCAGATTGTGTAGTAGGAAATAGTCAAAGATTTGGAATGCCATTAGGATTTGGTGGTCCTCATGCTGGATTTTTCTCTTGCAAGGAAAGTTTTAAAAGACTGGCACCGGGTAGAATCATAGCGTATCAAAAGATACTGATGGAAATCAAGCTTATCGAATGGCCCTGCAAACCCGTGAACAACACATTAAACGTGAAAAGGCAACTTCAAATATATGCACAGCACAAGCCTTACCTGCAATAATGGCAAGCATGTATGCAGTATACCATGGCTCCAAAGGGCTCAAATCCATCGCGTTTGAAATACACTTTAATACCTGTATTCTTGCTACCGAATCAGCTAAGTTAGGTTACCAGTCTAAGACTAAAGTATTCTTCGATACGCTAGTATTTGAAGGAGATATTGATAAAATTAAAATATTAACAGAGCAAAAAAAAAAAGATCAATCTAAGATACATCGATGATAAACTCTTTGCCATTTCAATTGATCAGACAACGTCAGCTGAAGATTTAAAAGACATCTTATGGATTCTTGCTCAGGCTAAGGGATTAACCCTAAGAAAAATTGGCGACTTAGAGTATTCTCCAATATCCATGTCCAGTTTTGTTAGAACCAGTCCTTTCTTGAGCACCCGGTATTCAATAAATATCACAGTGAGACCGAAATGATGCGTTATATCAAACGCCTGGAGAATAAAGATTTATCTCTCGTACATAGCATGATATCATTGGGGTCCTGTACTATGAAATTAAATGCCGCCTCAGAATTACTTCCACTTACCTGGCCGGAATTTACGGACATCCATCCCTTTGCTCCCTTGAGTCAGGCTAAAGGTTATTTAGAAATTATAGATGAATTAAGCAAAGATCTATGTGAAATCACAGGATTCAAAGCTATTAGTTTTCAACCTAACTCAGGTGCCCAGGGTGAGTATGCCGGACTCATGGTTATTAAGGCCTACCATAAAACCAATAATAATCAACATAGAAACATTACTTTGATACCATCATCAGCTCATGGAACCAATCCAGCTTCTGCTGCTATGGCTGGAATGAAGATTGTCATTGTAGGCTGTGACGAACAGGGGAATATCGATGTAAATGACCTTCGTCATAAAGCAGCAAGAGAGTATAAAGACATATTGGGTTGTTTGATGATCACTTACCCTTCCACTCACGGCGTTTACGAAACATCTATTAAGGAAATCGTTGGATTAATTCACGAAAATGGAGGTTTGGTTTACATGGATGGTGCTAATATGAATGCACAGGTAGGATTAACTAGTCCGGGTTATATTGGTGCCGATGTTTGTCATCTGAACTTACACAAGACTTTTGCCATTCCACATGGTGGTGGTGGTCCAGGCATGGGCCCAATAGCTGTTGCTGAGCATTTAGTCCCATTTTTGCCGGCACACATTACAATTGCTAAAAATGAAAATGCAATTTCGGCAGTCTCTTCTGCACCTTTTGGAAGCGCATTAGTATTATTGATTTCTTATGGATATATCAAAATGCTTGGTTCGGTGGGACTAGTGGAATCAACTAAAACGGCTATTCTGAATGCAAATTATTTAAAGGATTCGCTAAAAGGATATTATAATATCCTGTTTTCAGGTAAAAACGATCGATGTGCACATGAATTCATTATCGATTGTGGCATATTCAAGCAATTGGCAGGAGTTGAAGTCGGTGATATAGCAAAGCGATTAATGGATTATGGTTTTCATGCGCCAACTGTTGGATTTCCCGTTCACGACACGCTTATGATTGAACCAACTGAAAGTGAAAATAAGCATGAACTTGACAAGTTTGTCCAGGCAATGATCTCCATTAGGAGTGAAATAGACGAAATCATTCAGAAAGAATATAACCAGCAAAATAATGTATTGAAAAATGCTCCTCATACTATGACTGAATGTTTAAAGGATGATTGGAATAAACCATATAGCAGAGATAAGGCCGCATTCCCAACTCACTCGACAAGAGGAAGTAAGTTCTGGCCATCAGTAAGCAGAATAGACAACGCACTAGGGGACAGAAATTTAATCTGCACTTGCCCTTCTATAGAAAGCTATATAGCAGGTTAATCTATATCATAAATTCTGAAAAGAGTCTGAATACTTAAAAACACACCACTAAACCTGGGAGCCCCGGTTAGGGGCTCCTTATTAAAATTAAGGTTTATAAAAAAGACAAAAGCGAACCTAAAACATGCCTAAAAAATTACAACAAAAAATTTCTCAGTTCAAAGATGCTTCTGCAATTAAAGAGGCTGGACTTTACCCCTATTTTAGGGCTATCGAATCTGCTCAGGATGCTGAGGTAATTATTGAAGGAGAAAAAGTTTTAATGTTTGGATCGAACTCCTATTTGGGATTAACCAATCATCCTAAGATTAAGGAAGCCTCAAAAAAAGCAATTGATAAATATGGAACAGGTTGTGCCGGGTCAAGGTTTTTAAATGGCACTCTGGACATACATATAGAACTGGAGAAACGTCTGGCTCATTATGCAGGTAAAGAAGATGCTATACTTTTTAGTACAGGTTTTCAAGTGAATTTAGGTGTATTATCTTGCATCACCGGACGAAATGATTACCTGATACTTGACGCTCATGACCATGACCATGCTTCAATTATTGATGGTTGCCGCTTATCTCTATCACGGGTAATAAAGTATGCCCATAACGATATGGAAGACCTCCGCCGTAAGCTAAGTCTTTTACCTGAAGAGGCAATTAAAGTTATCGCAGTAGATGGGATATTCAGCATGGAAGGCGATCTGGTTAAATTACCTGAAATTGTTTCCTTAGCCCATGAATATGGTGCAAATATTATTGTTGATGACGCGCATAGTCTGGGAGTCATTGGCAAAAATGGCGCAGGTACAGCGTCACATTTTGGTTTAACGAGTGAAGTAGATTTGATAAGTGGTACTTTCAGTAAATCATTGGCTTCGTTAGGAGGCTTCGTAGCTGGTGATCACACTACAATAGATTATTTAAGACATAATGCCAGATCCCTTATATTTAGTGCCAGCATGCCACCATCGGCTGTTGCAAGTGTACTTGCCGCACTTGATATTATAGAATCTGAACCTGAAAGAATTGTTAAACTATGGGATAATACTTCTTATGCCATGCCATTAAATTAATGCAAGAAGAAGGTTTTGATGTGGGCGTAACAGAAAGCCCGATAATCCCCATTTACATTCGTAATAATCATAAGACCTTTTTAGTAACAAAACGTCTCCAGCAAGAAGGTGTATTTGTAAATCCAGTTGTCTCTCCCGCTGTGTCAGCTAATTCTTCACTATTAAGGTTCTCTTTAATGGCAACTCATACGTTCGGACAAATTGAAGAAGCAGTAAGAAAAATCAGGAAAGCTTTTGATAAGATAGGTGTAAGCACATTAAAAACTGAACAAGATCAGATGTAATAAACTTACCTATCCATACACAGTATTTATTTAATGAACTAATTACCAGGCCATCAGGCACAAGATTGGTCACTTATCATAGCTCACTGGAGGAGATTCCTCCAAATTACAAATTTATAGAAACCTCTGATGATCATTCACTTAGAATGTGGATCAAGGAATAAGTAGAATTTATTAAACTGATAAATATCAGTTCATATCCTGATTTCTTTCCAAAACTCCTTCCTAAATTTTGACATTCACATGCAAACTGATTCCATCAACTTAGTCTATTTTGATAAAGATACAAGCTTTGATTACCTATATCCCAAACGCATTCAAATTTTGTTTATCAGAAATTAGATAAAAAACCATCCGGAACACGACTGGTCACTTATCATGGAGCAATTAAACAAATACCTTCGAGTTATAAACTTATTGATAACTCTTACAGTTATGCACTCAAAATGTGGATGAAGGAATAATTTGAGCCGTGCAAGAAAACTGGCTTCATATATGGTTGACTAATACTCGTAGAGACAGTCAAAACAGTGATAAACTTTCTTCACATGAAATGGATAAACAAACAGCACTATAGAGACTATCATAGTCAAAATACTGAACCGCTTTTTAGTTGCCTGAACGTAACCAACATGACAGGATCCGCATTGGGGACAAACATATTCTCCTACTTCTTCTCCTTCTTTGGCAGTTTCTGAAATTGGAAATGTTTCGTCTAGTATACTTCTTGCCAAACCAGCATCTCTTTCAAAAAGGTGTAGCTTAACACCACCAAGGGCTTGCGTATATAAAGGGTTGATTGTTACAGTATTTTCATCAGATAAAAAACACTGAATGCCTGAGTCCATTAACCTTGATTTTACAATATTAGCTTCTATAGGATTATAGAAAACTTCGAACACAACGATATTATCCATTCTCAATTTAGATCAACAATAATTCATTATAATTGGAACAAAAATATAACTATAAATCCATATTTAATCAATGAACTATGTTATATTGGTTCGGTGCGTCCCTAAAAATTCAAATATAAAAATCTGAGAGGCTCCCCTTCTTCATCTTCATTACAGCTACACATTCATCCATTTTGGCTAATTTCTAATTGATTGTAATTATCATTTTTGCTCATACAATACAATAGTAGCTCAGGCCTGCATGGCCATCAAATTAACTCAATAGAAATGGACAACTCCTCTTAAATAAATTTAAAATATGGAAATGATGGTTGCTTTCTCCTTTTCCGACAGTCGTAATCCTTCATTTACCGCATAAGAAAAGAAACTATATTGTTTTATTTTTTTCCGCCAAAGGATAAAGGATATTCCTAACAAACTGTTTACTATTTTTTCAACGCTCCAAGGTGCCTATAAGTATTGAGCAATACGCTTGTTGGTGTGGTCAAAGTGTTAACACAGCTTGCCGGATTTCTATTTATTAGCCCGCAAGCAGTTGGAAAATGGGAACGGGGCGAGGGGTTGAATAATAGAAGTAATATCATTAAATTTGCCGCCCGAATGAACAATGGCGCTAAAGGCTTGTGTTACCCTGGCAGATTATTCTACAAAGCCAGAATTTCCATTGATTTAAAATCACTCTAACTTAATCAACAGGCTAATTCATTAACTAATTAGCCTGTTGACAATTATTTGTTAAATTCTGTCTTTTACACTTTGTATTCCGGATATAAACTCTTGTTGTAATTCTATATATATTTATGATTCCATTTTCCAAATCATAATTTTCATAAAACTTTGGTAAAAGAAAATATGCTATAATTTCAGCTCCAAATTGAGGAAATACATTTCTGGCAGTATCCATCACATTCTTTCCTCCAAAACCACCCGGCGAGGTTGTCATTAAAAACATTTTTTTTTTTTTGTTTTGGAAAGGTTTGATATTGATTCTGGTAAGCCAGTCAAAAATATTCTTAAATACGGTAGTATAACTTCTATTGTGTTCTGCAAGAGAACAAATAATAAGATCGCATGATTCAATCTCTTTTATAAATTGGTGAGCTGCTTCAGGGAAACCTTTTTTTTTTTCTTCATCTATGGAAAAAAGCGGCATCTCAAAATCATTCAGATCAATCAGGCTAACATCATTGGTGGTGAAATATCTGAGGCAGTATTTAACTAATTCCCGATTAATGGAAGAAGAAGAAGAGCTTCCTGCAAAGGCAAGTATTTTCATTGTTCTGGATTTAATTTTGTATTTTTTCTTAAAAGAGACCTATATGGTGGCTGACATGATAACTGCCGCCACTTCCTTTGGATGTGAAATATATACAGCATGGCTGCCTCCTTTAATCTCTGTTATCTTTGTTCCCGACCTCTTATACATCGCCCTAAGTATTAGAGGATTAATACTTTTATCAGCCGTGGGCACAATGCCAAATGCTGGCTTTGTATGCCATGCTGCTGCAGACAATGGTGTGGTAAAAGATACTGCGGCTATCGGCTTTTGTGAATCTGCCATAAATACAGCCTGTTCCTGGCTAAGACCACCTGCAAATCCAGCATGGAATTTTTCTTTGTCATAATATAAAAAGCCTTCTTTATCAGGCGGGAGAATACCATTTTCTGGTAAAGCTGGCTGAGATGAAACCCATTTCCATGTATCTTCACCCATATCCGGCTGAAAAGCAGTGACATAAACCAGAGCGGCTACTTTCGGATGGTTACTCACTTCGGTAATCACAGCGCCTCCCCAGGAATGTCCTACCAGAACGGCCGATCCATCAACTTTATCCAAAGCTCTTTTTACAGTTGCTGCATCATCCTGCAGCGAAGTCAATGGAATTTGAGCAATAACAACATGGTATCCTTTCCTGGTCAGAATATCATATACCCCTTTCCAGCCCGATCCATCCACAAATGCCCCATGTACGAGGATTATATTCTTAACTTTTAACATACTTTCTGTGCTTTGCGCATTAATTTTAGAATAATTGAATACTAAGGCAATTGCTGCCAAAAGCACCATATATATTTTCTTTCTCATACTTTTTTTTTTTTTATATTTTATATTTCAACTACCACTCTTAAATAATTGAGTAGCTTATTCGGTTTTCCCAACTAAATCCCCTCTTTGTCAGACACATCATACATCCACTTTTTAAGTAACTTTAATATGAACGGTATAGCTATGTATACCATTAAAGCAGAAATTATAACAGATACCACTATGCCACTTAGTATGGGTGACAAAAAATCTAGTTTAGCAAATAAAACAGCCACTATTTTGGGTACAAATATCGTCAGCGGATATACAGCCAGAAATGATGCAATTACTTGTTTCCAGCCAGGGATCTTTTTTTTGCTATCTGTTTGAAACCAAAACTGATTGCCACTATGCAGAACCTCTTCTTTCCCGGAAATATCTTCTATAGATGCTTCGTTTAAAATCTGCCTGCGCAGGTCTGAATTCATCCATTTCTTTGCATTATAGAATGTATTAAACCGCAGAACTACAGTATGAAATTTTTCTCCGTTTACAGAGGATAACTCACTCCTGTCTATGAACCCCTTCGACCTGTTAGTAGCTTCAATCAGTTTTTGATACCAAAGATTCCTTTGAATATCATTAGTATTATTAAGCTTATATTTTACAATAAAGGTGCTGATCATTGCGCTTATCCCAATTGAACATTCATTGTAATAATATCTCTGGAAGTAAGGTTAATAAACCAATCTTCCGATACAATTTGTGATTCCGGAAGAAGAATTCATAGAAACTTTGATACGTAATTTCCGCTTCCATTTTTGCCAGATACCAGCCAATACAATGATGTATACCTTTGCTAAAAGAGAGATGATTTTTCAGGGGATCTTCTCCGTTTTTCAAGTCATAATTTGCAGAAGCCAATATCACAATTAATAAATCTCCTTTTTTTATTAAAGTATCAGACAGCATATAATCCTGATGACTGTATCTTGGGAATGCACTATTTGCCGGCGAAGTTCGAAACAATATTTCGTCCGCAAGATTATCATGTGGTGGTATTTTATTACTTATAATTTGATGAAGCCCCTGGCTGATTAAACTTGCCGTTGTTCCTGATCCTGCCATAAACAAGAGCAGACTCATACTTAGCACCTCTTCTTCCGAAAGATCAGCATCTAATAATACAGAAATGATATCATTGCCCTTAAGATCTTTTTTTTCGGCTATAGCTTCACTGATGATTTGATGAAATGAGACTACATTTTTCAAGTGATCTTCAGGATTTCCTTTTACCAGTTGGAGAGAAATAGCATATTCAGGAAAATGCTCCCGCCATTCCAGGCCTAACATCTTTGAAATTACTTTTACCGGAACAAGATAGGAAAGCTCTTTTGCCAGATCATGTATTTCTTCCTTTTTCCAATTGAACAGCATACTTTTAATCTCTGTTGTCATAAACCCGCGATAACTCTCCAATACCTTTTTAGTGAAAAACTTTTCTAAAGGATCTCTTAATCTCTGATGCTCTGCACCATCAGTAGCTAATAAGTGTAAAGGTTTTGGAATGGCCTCGGAGAAAGGATTTTGTCGATATGACTGAGCTTCTGTTGCCGGTTGCACCCGAAATATGACGTTTTCTGTAAGCACTTCTTCTACATCCGAACGCCGTGTTACTAACCATGCCTTAGTCCCGTTTGGAAGTTCATAGGGATACAATCCTTTTTGCTTGCGTAACGCTGCCGAAATTAGTTCAGGATTCGTTGCGAATACTTTTGAGTTGAAATCTATATTGTCTATCATCGTTTTTCTCTGCAATTGATAAATACTCTTCTACAAAGTACCAGATCTGTGAAAAATGTGTTTATGCTCCAGAAAATCTTCCAATGAAGCTACTCCATTAAGCCTTCCAATTCCACTTAACTTATATCCACCTTCCTCAAATTCGTCATTTACCTGCGCCCATTCATTGATCCATACTGTACCGGCTTCCAGCGCTCTGATCACTTTGAATGGAAGGTCTACATCCTGACTCCATACAGATGCAGCAAGCCCATAAATGTTATCATTGGCCAATTCTATGGCTTCTTCTGCTGTCTCAAAAACCTGAAGAGTAGCAATAGGGCCAAATGTTTCGTCCTGAACAATCGACATTTTATTATCATTTACCAGCAATAATACCGGGCGATAAAATGCACCCGCAGTCAATGGACCACTAGTAATCTTCCCTCCTCTTACCAAAACCTTAGCACCTTCTGCAATTGCTTTTTCTCCACTTTATCTACACGATTCACATTCTCTTTGTCAATCATTGGTCCCATATCACTTTCAGGATCAGAAGCCGGACCTACTTTTACATTTTCTAATCTTTCCGACAATCTTCTAACAAGTTCATCCTTAATTCCTCTCTGTACCAAAATCCGGCTTCCCGTCATACAAAACTGACCAGCAAAAACAGTAATAGCTTTCTCCAATACAGGTACTGCCACATCCAGATTTGCATCATCAAAAACAAGCATAGGCGTTTTCCCTCCCAATTCAAATCCAAATTTCTTAAGCTGTGAAGCACCATTCCGCATTAAAATCTTTCCAGTTTGAGTACTACCAGTGTAAGAAATAGTTGGCACATCAGGAGACTCCACCATTAAAGCTGCACCTTCACTTCCGCTTTCGGTAAACTGATTGATTACACCCTTCGGTAAGCTTTTAACAGACGCAAAAACCTCGTTAATTTTTGCATTGATTTGTGCTGTTTGTGCCGGCATCTTAATCACAACGGTACGGTACATCCCGCTGCCAATGCTGGAGCTAAAGAGCGAATCATTAAAATAAGTGGTGAATTCCAGGGCGCAATAATTCCGGCAACCCCAATTGCTTCTGTAAGTACCATGCTATACGAACCAGGTTTGGTTTCCAAAGCACGACCCGTTTGTGTTAGTGCCTGAGCAGCATAATATCTTAGTTTAGGGGCTACCAAACTAAATTCGAATTCTGCTTCCCCTCTTACTTTTCCATTTTCTAAACTAAGTATATCCACCAATTGATTTTGATATACTTCAAACTGATTTGCGAGTTCGTTTAAAACTTTATATCGCAAATGACGGTTCGTTTTCCAATCACTTTTTTTGAAAGCTTCTTTAGCAGCAGCTATAGCTTGTTCTGCTTCTGCTTTTCCACCATCGGCATATTTTCCAATCGCCAATCCGCTGGCTGGATTGAAACTCTCTTTGTGGTTACCATTGTCTATCCAATCTCCATTAATCCAATTGAGTACTGTCTTCATTTTATATAGCGTTATTTTTAGTTTGAATATTTTTTGGTTTTACTTTCCATTTTTAATCTCTTCTGCAATTTTCTCAGCCATCATAATAACGGTTGGATTGGGAGCAGCCGAAACAGCATCAGGAAATATGGACGCATCTACCACACGTAACCCCCTGGTTTTATATACTTTGCCTGAAAAATTAACTACAGCATCTTTGCTATTTTCCACTCCCATCGGAACTGTTGAAAATGGATGATGATAGGTATCCAGGGACTTTTTCATGGATTCAATAATATCCTCGTCTTTGGTGATATCATTTCCCGGATTGAGCTCCTGTGTTGTCAGACTTTTAAAGGGCTCTGTCCGACCTATCCTCCGGGCAATCTTAATACCTTCCAGTAATCTTTTCTGATCTTCTTCTTCTGCCAGAAAATTTAAATCAATAACCGGGGATACTTTTGGGTCTTTGCTTGAAATAGTAAGCGTGCCTGATGATTTTGGATTAGTTAGTTAAGGCTACTGCCAGAACAAATCCTACTTGAGTTGGGCTCTGTTCATGGGGAAACAAATGGGTAGCTGTAATATGCAGGTCTAACTCCCCCTGCTTTGCATAAGAAGATTTTGTCCATAATTTTGCTCCAATCACAGGCGTTTGTCTTTCTACTTTTTCTGCGTCCAAAGCGTAGGCATTATAATAGAATGGATGATCATATAATTTTTTCCCAACAGGCAACTCTGCTACTAAAGGAATGTTCAATTCAACAAGGCTTTCTCTTGGCCCAACTCCCGAACGCAGTAGTATAGCAGCACTGCCGTAGGTTCCTGCCGAAAGAATGATTTCTTTACCTTTAAAAACACGTCCATCTGCAATTAAAACCCCAATCGCTTTTTTGTCTTCAAATAAAACTTTATCCGTTAATGCATCACCAATGACCGTTAAGTTCTTTCTGTTACGTACAGCTTCATCCAAATATGCCATTCCTGTATTGTACCTCACCCCGTTGATGATATTCATGGGATAAGCACCCACACCGTGTTGTTTCCCGGCATTGAAGTCTGAAATTTCGGCATACCCAATATTTTCCGTGGCTTTCATAAACGCAAGCTGCATAGGGCTGATTTCTTCTTTTGTCATTTGATGTATAGGAAATAATCCATTAGCACCATGCCATTGCTGATCTGACACATCTGATACTTCCATTTTTTTGTAGTAAGGAAACACATCGTCCCAGGTCCAGCCTTGAAGGTGATATTTTTGGGTCCAGCGATCAAAATCTGCCGGAAGAGAACGCACTGCAACAGCTCCGTTGACGCTGGAACTTCCTCCTAATACTTTTCCACGAATAGCTCCAATGGGTTTCTTAATATAACCGGGTGTGGATTGATAACCCCATTCATAACGACTATCTCCATTTGCTCCCAGTACATCGCTGCTTGCTATAATATCGGGATAGCCCTTCTTGTCGAATATAGGGCCCGCTTCCAATATTAATACTTTTTTAGAAGGATCTTCTGATAACCTGTTGCCCAATACTGCTCCCGCAGATCCAGCACCTACTATTACATAATCGTAATCTATGGTAGTAGCCATTGTTGTGTTTTTTGAATCCATTATCTTGAAATTTTGCGCATTAATATCCCTGGAAAATAAGGAGAAGACTCCTGCTATAACTATATACCTCACAGCTTTATAATTTAATTTTACGCTTTACTTATTTTATTCTTATGCAAATCTAATCTCTTACCAGTTCATGGAAAAGGTGAAAACCCGAACAAATCATGGATATTTGCGAATAAATAAACTCCATAAAAAAAAGCCCTGTCAAATAGTTGAACAGGGCTTTAGAAATAGGATAGACTTAAATGATTTATTGAATTATTGTGGTAAATTCAGGATGGTTTATTTTCCTTAAATTGTGTAGGAAATATTCCTGTTCTGGTTTTGAAAAACTTGGTAAAGCTAGAAGGTTCCTTAAACCCTAATTCATAACTAACTTCTTTGACGCTCATCGATCCGTGAATTAATAAACGCTTACTCTCCAGTATCATTTGTTCATTAATAAGTTCTTTAGGTGATTTTCCAAGAACCATCATTACTGCCTTCTGTAATGTTCTTTCGCTGATATGTAATTCTCTTGCATAATATTGCACTGTTGTTTCCTTTCTGAATGTTTGACTAATCAATTTTTTAAAATTCATAACATATAAACAATCCTGAGAATAACCTCTATAATGCACTTCTCTATTACTCAGCTTTTTGAAGCTCCGTTCTAAAGAAAACAACAGGTTGAATAAATCGTTACGGAGGATCAGCGCCTGGAATTCATCATATGGCGCCAAAAGTTCAATTTCCATCCTTTCTACATGAACAATAATGGCTTCTAGTTCCGATTCAATGAAGTTAAGTTTAGCAACATCACGAATACTATTGAAGATTTGAGCATTATCTAAAAAGTGTTTATCCTGCAGCGATTGATAAAGAAAATCTTTTGGGAATGCAATCATCACGAACCCATCGTAAAACTTCATTATTTATAAATTTATGAACCTGCCCGGGAGTGATAATAAGAATATCACCACGATTTACAGTTACCTCCTGAAAATCAATCATGTGCTTAGAAGTTCCTTCATTAACAATACTAATAAGGTAGAAATCTGTCCGGTGTGCTATTTCAACGAGGCCTTCTCCTTTTCTAATTCTTTCAGAAATTTTAATGAAATGCAGGCTTTGTAAAGGATTGTTAATGGGGCTAAAAGGATAAGACTTTATATTGGACATATTTATTATTTTCTCCACTTCATTTTTATGAGGCATACAAGATTAATATAAAATTGCAACAATCCATCTATTAAATATTCTAAAACAAAAGCTTCCAAAGGGGCTTTCTTTTAAAAAGATGCCGGCATTCTTGCAGGTATTCATCCATAATACGCGGTTTTCTTAAAATTAAGTTTGTAATTGTATCACTATCCGGTTCGGGAACTTTGATTGCCAAATCGTCAAGCTCAACAATATGGGTAGCCAGCCCAGCCATTTGGGTAATTTTGCTTTCCTGGTTAATTGACTAAATAGTTCGTCTGGCGTAATATCCACATATTCAATTTTATTGCCTGTTATACGGGATAGTTTTGCTGCCATTTCTATATTTGTAATGGCCTGAGGCCCCGCAAGAATGACTGATCGTTCCTTCAATTCTTCCGTCGCTAATAAATAATTCACCGCTACCGTTGCTACATCACGGCAATCAATATAATTTCGCTGAGCATTACCTAAAGCCCCGTAAATTTTACCAAAATATTGGATTGTAAATGTATTTCGCTCCCAATTTTGCATAAACGAATGGGGTCTTAAGCAACAAAATTCATCCAGATTGCTTGAAAGATAGTCATCTATTTTACTATGCCATTGGCTCACCTCTACCTTTGCCGGTGAATGAACAATCGGTGCAGATAACTTAACTATTCGTTTTATGCCGCTTTGTCTGGCAGCATCAATTATGTTAATTTCATGCTCTACCTGGTTCGGGGATGTTGCAGTTAAAAGAAATAATGCATCTGCCCCGATGCATGCTTCTTTAAGTTGCCCGCTTGAATTTAAATCGGCACTTACATAAGTGATATTCAATGCGTGGCTGCCCGTCAATACCGGATAAGGACGCTCAGGGCTTCTAAGAACCCCTCTTACCATACAATCACGATCATTTAGTTGACGCATTACCTCTGTTCCAACAGTACCTGTACATCCAAAAACAACTATAGCAGGTTTAATTTTTCTCATCATTATAATTTATTTACTTGTTGACGGATCGTCAATATTGCAGCGCCCAAAAAGGCAGATAATGTTATATTAAAGCGTTCTGATGGAAGTTTGAGTATTGAAGTGCATAACATTCCCAGACAGATCATTAAAAAGACGACAAGCGTGGATCTTATCAACTTGTTTTCTACTAAGATCTGTCTCGAATCGAATTGCCAAAGTATAATAAAGCTAAATACCGTTGATAATAAGGAAGAAAACCTATATAGCTCGTATAACTTGCCATCATAAGCTCATTTTTTCGAAGAAGAAAACCTGATATAAAAGACATTAAGGTGGGAAATATATAAGCAGGCACAGCTGCAGAGATCAGTGCGCGCAGGTTGAAAGTTGAAGGAAGATAATTTCTGGTTTTCATATTTAATGGATTTTTGTTTATCTCCTGCCAAAACGATAAGTTAGCGCAGCTTTTCCGTAAGCCATGTTCGAAATAGAGAAATCATTCACCGTTTTTTGGTTCGTGTCAAACAATTCATAACGATTTAAAAGCCCCATTCCACCCTGTGCCAGAAGCCAGATACCTCCTGTCAAACGCTGATGTACCTGTAGGCCGCCATGAATAGTAGAGAACTGAGCGTAATCGACCTCGTTACCATTATAACCTCCATAATTTTTCAGATTAAACCGTGTCAAGTCTATTGAACCAGCCAAACCTACTTGAGTATTTGGACTTACATTATAGAGAATATTTAACCTCGGCCAATAAAACTGCCAACCATTTATTATTTGTACTCCGATAATCAATTGAGATTCCAGGAGTAATCAAAGTCTCTCCGAAGGAATACATAGCATGAACCCCAAATCCAATTTCGAGATTCGATTCAGTACCAAATTTTTTCGATACCCCGAGTATTCCATCCAGGATCAGATCATCAAAAGAAACAGATTTTTTAAAATCTGCTGCAACGGTTGGCATTGCTATTACCAAAACAGACCATTTACTTGAAATTGGGTGCCGGATAATAATTACAGATTTTATTTCATGAATTTTTTCAATGCGGTTAGGATCAGCTATCGTATTATTTTCATAATTGAAATCCATCAAACGATAGTTCAGATTACTAAAAATGCTTGTCCTGCCAATTCTAAAAGGAGGAACAGGCAGCCATGCATCATAGGTGTTCAGTTGAAACTTATTCCCTGTAAGTGAACTTTCTGACGGCAGATCTTTAAAAGTCGCTTTATTATGAGCAGTGACGGACGGCAATACCGCCCACATCCTGAATAATCTGGCCCTGGCTTTTATTTGAAAAGAGGAGAGTTAAAACAATTAAACCAAGGCATGGCCATTTGGCTATAGCTTTGTAATTACAGTGAGTGGTAGTTTGGAGGTTATTCCTGATACCGCAGTTTCTAACAGTCATTAGTGTTTTCATTTTCTTTGGATTGAATAATACAAAGGTGGACTGAAAACGAGGGTTACTTTAAAACTAAACCATCCTTTATTCGGACAAATCTTGCATAAAGGCAGTTCGGTATTCCGAGGGGGTTACTCCGGTTATCTTTTTAAAGAGACGCCCGAAATAACTGGGATCTCCATAGTTAAGCTCAAAAGCTATTTCAGAAACGCTCTTGGTCAGATCCTGTAAAAGTAGCTGGCTTTGCAGGATACTTACTTTGTTGATCCATTCTTTTGGACTTTCACCAATAGTCTCCTTGATACATCTATGGAGATAGTTTTCGGAAACAGATAGCTCACCGGCATAAAATAAGATCGTCCTATGTTGCAGATAGTGTTTGTAAACCAGTTCCTTAAAATTGAAAGTAATTTCAGTACTTCGGTTAATACTTTTATTCAGTTCTTTACTTGAAGTAAAAATTTTTTGTAGCCCCGCCTGCAAAAGAGAGTAACAGATGCTAAGGTTTGGATTTGGGTAATAAAGCTCGATGCTCAACAGTTCAAATAAAGATGTTAGCCATGAACTGCTCTCCTGCGATAAATGAATGCTTATATTCGCAGAAAAGAGTTTAATGAGCTCTTGCTTTGATAACAATTGATTAAGGGTCTGGTCTTCAAATAAAATCATATGCCCCGCAGCATCCGGGCTCACCTCCTTTAAAGAGGTTACATTTCCTTGCCTGACAAATAAGATTTCATTCTCTTTGATTGACACCAAATCAGCATCTACCTGCTGTTTTGCACTTCCTCTGGTAATATGTACAATGAAATTATACTCAGGCCTATGCAATGGTGTTGGCACTTTAATGAAACCAGAGGTCTTTTCTATATCATGTATCTGAACAGCCGTCTTTAAAATCGCAAAATCAGCTGACATTTCTGACATAAACTGTCCCCTGAAATCTGTTGGAGTTATTCTCTTTATTTTAGTCACAGCACAAAATTAGCAGCACATATAATATCTATTATTGATTGTGATATCCCTTTTTATACAACGTATAAAATTTATCTATCTCCGCAGGACTATAAGCCTCCGGATACAACAAAATTTCTTTGGTAAACTCCAGAAATGCGGTTCCATTCGCAGTCACGATGTTCCCGTCAAGGACAGCTTGTTGTTCTTGATAATTCATTTCATTGTTATACTTTGTTCCCTTATACGCTTTGAGATCTTTAAGCGTATTACTGGTATGTTTTACTTCATTCAAAAAACCATTAACGCCTAAAAATAATGAAGCATCACAAATTGCACCTACCAGGGCATCTTTTGCCAAAGCATCCTCCACTAAAGGAAGTATCAGGTTAGTATATCGGGGCCTCTCCACGAAGAACCTCCAACCAGTATCAGAGCAGCGTATTCAGCAGGAACAGAATGGATATCATAATCGGGTATAACTTTCAGACCACCAAAAGAGACAGCACAATTCTTTGTCAATGACAAAGTTTTCACTATATATTCAGGGGCTATTTTACCTTCCGGGTCAGCATCAGCCAAGCCCCCATTAAGTGCAGCGGCAACAAAAGCAGACTCCCAATCAGCAAATTCACTAATTAGTACCAGGATAACTTCTTCTTTTATAATTCTCAAAGTATAAAATTCTTCATCAAAGATATAATTATAAAAAGAACCAGGATAAATATAATTTTAATTAATAATATATCTCCAATTACCCTCTTATTTCTGAATAAAAAATTATTTTTCTCATTAATTCAAATAATTTTCCTACCCAGTAGCAACCTGTTAAGGTGGATTCAAGAATGAAAGTCCTGCCTTAGTAAGGGTAAACCTGGTTCTTGTTGTCATTATTAAAGTTGAGTTAATATAAAACCCAAAATTTAAAATGAAAACAACGCATTTTTTTCACATTATTTCCGCTTTTTTATTAACTATCGGCGGTTGCAAAAAATCAGAGCAGCCAATTAAAACAGATAATAAACAATTTAATGAAATTGAAAGCTATCTGAGATCTGTAAGCGATACAGTTCCCGGTCTTGCAATAGCTATAACCAGCGGTGAGGATATTGCCTATAGTAAATCCTTTGGCGTAACCAATATACAAGATAAAACAAAATTAGAAGTTTGGAATACGTTTCATGTGGCCTCAATATCCAAAACATTTACTGCCACTGCTGTAATGCAGCTAGCCGAAAAAGGGAAGATAGATATCGAAAAGCCACTAATTACTTATCTTCCTTATTTTATACTGGATGATGAGCGTTATAAGACCATAACCATTAAGCAAATGCTCAACCATACCTCAGGAATGCCAGACGTATCAAATACAGAAGATGAAAAAGATTATGAGTGGGAAAAGGCATTGCGGATGAAGGTGCTTTAGAACGTTATACCAGAAGCCTGGCAAATCAAAAACTGATCAGCGCTCCGGGTGCAACGTTTCACTACAGCAATATCGCATTTGATGTGCTGGGAGATTTGATTGCCAAGGTTTCTGGAATGTCATTTGAGAAATATGTAAAATACAATATCCTCACTCCGCTGGAAATGCAGGAAAGCAGCTTTTATTATCCTGAAATTAAAAGTAATTTGCGCACCTCTCCACATACAGGTAAACCCACTGTATTAAGAACAGTATATCCTTATAATAGAATGCATGCCCCAAGTTCGACGTTAAACTCAAACGTTTTGGAGCTTTCGCATTGGGCAATTGCTAATATGTACCAGGGGAGATATAAAAATAAACAGATCATTTCTTCTGCTACATTTTCAAAAATGGTAAACCCTACAGCCCCTATTCCTGAATTAAATGCACAAATGGGCTTAAGCTGGTTTATACTTCCTTATAAAGGATATAAAACTTTACATGATGGTGGTGATATCGGCTATAGAAGTATACTGGCATTGGTGCCCGATAAAAAATTAGGGATTATCCTGTTAAGCAATACTGATAATATCGATATTCAGACAGTATACTTCAAAATTCTGGATATTTTATTAAAACCAAATCCATAGACACCGAAGAAAGTTGAAAGTAAAATATGTTTAAAAGGTGTTTAATTTTTCGAAGCCTCCGATACAACAAAAGGACGGTAAGGACTCAAGTTAAACGTAACATTCCCCTGCGAGTCTGTACTTTTATCTCCTGCAACCTCTGCTACAAGTGTATAACGCGCTTTAGACTTGTATCTGTCTACCTTTAAAGCATAAAAGAACATGTTTTTTTTGAACGGCGTACCCCTAAATTTATCAGCCAGGGATTCATGTTCATCTGCCGAGATTTCGATATTATTTTCCAGTAATCTGACATTTTTCACTTTCAGATAAGACTGTCCATTGGTGTATAAAAATCCAGCCAGGCACACTTCCATTGGTATATACTTTGCTGGTAACATCAAAATTAAGTGTTCTAAAGCCGGTGCTGATTTGTCCCGGCTTCCAGGTTGAAATGATATAACCGCCAGGTTTATAATAATCGACTTTTAAAGTGTCAAGCCTTGTATAATTTGCATTAAGCCTTTTCAGAAATTCATTTAAGTCTTTGTCTTTTCCAGATGTCCATCCAATTTCCGCCACAGCAAGCAATCTTGGGAAGTTCTGAACATTCATATCCTTCACTTCCTGAGGTACAGCAGGCCACATATTGGCTTGTATACCCAGCACAAATTTCTGTTCTGTTTCATTAAGATTAGCCAGAGGCCTATATTGATATACATCTTCAATTGTATTGGCCCCGCCGTAGTTTAGATCAGACATAGTTCCATCATTTCTATCTTTTTGAGTGATGTCAAAATAAAGCGGATCAGTAGGGCAAGCTATGGTATAAAAACCATACCTGGCCGCATTTTTCACTGCATCGTACCTACCTATCCATGACATAATTGCTGTGTTCTTTGGAAGGTTACCGGCATCTTCAAGAATATCATTCCATCCAATTGGCCGCTTCCCTTTCTGTGCTACAATCGCACTTACCCGCCGTACAAAATAGCTCTGCAATTCTTCCACTTTCTTCATTCCTTTTTCTTTCATAAACTGCTGTATATGAGGCTCGTTTTCCCAAAGGCGATGAACAACCTCATCTCCGCCAAAATGAATGTATTTTGAAGGGAAAATATCCGCAATTTCTCCAAAAATATCATTCAGAAATGTATAAACAGCTTCCTTTGTCGGGTCCAGAGGATTGGGTGTAAACTGCACCCCCCAGTAATTATACGAGTCCATGAAAGAGACCACATAATCCGGACTTGTTTTAGTGTTCACTCCCAGTTCAGGATGTGTAATGATGATAGGCCAGCAATGGCCAGGCACATCTATTTCAGGTACGATTGTGATATTTCTGACTTTCGCATAAGCAATTAAATCTTCATCATCTGGGCCTGAGTGTAATAGCCGGACCTCTCCGCAGGCTGTTTACTGCTCTCGCCAAAGACAGTGGTTTTCTTTGAAGTCAGTTCAGGATATTTTTTGATTTCGATGCGCCATCCCTGATCGTCTGTCAAATGAAAATGCAGTGTATTCATTTTATACAACGCCATTAGGTCCAGGTATTTTTTCATGACCTCCACACCATAAAAAGTACGACTTACATCCTGCATATATCCTCGCCAGGCAAATTGCGGTCTGTCTTTGATTTGCACTGCTGGCATTGTCCATTTTGAATTTTTAACTATGTTTTTACTTTCTATAGCATCCGGCAGCAACTGGCGGATGGACTGAATAGCATTGAACAACCCTTCCTTATCAGCAGCTTTAGCAATAACATTGCGGTCAGTGACATCCAGCGTATAAGCGCCTTTAACTGTATCTGCAAAATCTTTTGTAATCAGTAACAAAATTCCATTATTTTTTTCTGAGGAGGCTGGCTTCGCTAAATTTAGTTTATAACCTGTCGACTGGTTTAAAATTGACAGTAGAAATGAAGCTACCTGACTGGCATCGCTAGAACAGAAAACTGGAGTGGTAGACAGTAATGTAAAATGACCATTTCCCTTAATGATGGATGCCGGTTTCGGTATGATATTTACTGCGTTTTCCTGAGCCTTTACGGATAAAGTAAGAGCAAAGATAAACAACAAAAAAAAAACTACTTTTTCTATTCATTCTTAATTTGTTAAACATCATAATACTGTACAATTTATAAGTAATGTAGGCAAACTTGATATACTTATTTTGCGCAACCGTTTGCACTAAATTGTAATATGATAGATGACCGTGCTGCTGACTTTATTTTAAATCCGGAAATATAGGTCTCAGTATATATTATTTCATGATTTAAACTATATCTGGTTTTATGTGTTATACAAACGATAAAACCGCGCTATGAAAAGAACAATTTATTTTACTAGCTGTGCACTAGTTCTTGCATTTGTTAGCTGTAATAGCAATAAAGATTCTAAAGATGCCGCCGATAGTGTAAACAGAGTTAAAGCTATAACTACCAATGTTATGGCACGAGGTACACTGGGTGTAAAAGTATCCGATGCAGAATTTGCGACAAAAGTGGCCTCCGATGGAATGGCAGAAATTGAATGGAGTAAAATTGCACTGGAAAATACAGTAAATGTTCACCTAAAATATTTTGCCAGAACGATAATCAATGATTATAGTAAAATTAATAAGGAATTAGCATCAATTGCTGCAAAAAAAAAAAAAAAAACATTTCACTTCCCCTCACGCTGGACGATGAAAACCAAAAAAAATCACACGACCTTAATCAAAAATCAGGAACTGACTTTGATAAAGCCTTTGCTGAAACCTTAGCAAACGAAAATGAGAAAGCATTTAAGCTGATGCAGGACGAATCAAAAGATGGTAAAGATCCGGATGTCAGGGCTTTTGCAGCTAAAACTGTTTCAATTGCTCAATCACACCTCAATATGATTAATGTAATTCATGACAGTCTGAAGTAGGGTAAAACTACAAAAGCTCCCTTCAATGAAAATCATCGAAGAGAGCTAAATATTTTTCATAAATCAGAACCTTTATTGAGCGTAACCAGGGTTTTGAGGCGCCAGATTAGGATTTACCCCCAGAGGAAACTGTGGGACAGGAAATAAATTATGATACTCCCTGACATTAGTCGTGCCCTTAGCGGTTAACGTTGAAACCAATTTACCTGTGCGAACCAGGTCAAACCACCTACTCCCTTCAAAAGCGAGTTCTAACCGGCGTTCCTGCAAAATGGCATCCCGAAGATCCCCTTGTGTTAAATCTGTCAGATCTGGTAAACCAGCTCTTTTCCTGATGCTATTTACTGCTTTATATGCTGCGTTACCATTAACAGGATTATTTAGCTCATTATAAGCTTCTGCATAGGTTAATACGACTTCTGCATAACGCATCAAAGGGAAATTATTATCACTTTGATTTTCTGTTGTAGCATCTGCATCAACCCATTTATTCACATAATATTTACCATCTGTGCCTTTGATAAAGAAAACAGCTTTACGTTTATCACCAGCGGTATAACTATCATATATCTCCTGAGTAGGCTGAAAAGAACCAAAGCCCCTGCCCCCCACACTATTATTTTCCTGGGCAAAAAAGGCAATAAGATTTCCGCCCTGTCCACCAGGCCCGCTCACAAACTGAGCATCAAAAATAGCTTCTTTTCCAAATTCATTCTTAATATCATAAACATCTGAATAAGTATCCCAAAGACCATAACCTGCACCAGATAAAGTCATTACTTCATTCGCTTTATCTGCAGCGGGCTGGTATTGTTTTAAAGTCAGGTATACGCTAGCCAAAAAAGCCTTCGCTGCGCCACTGGTTGCCCTACCCTGATCTGCACTGCCATAAGCTAGTGGTAATATGCTTTCAGCATCCTTCAAATCTGCGATAATCTGCTTATAAACATCAGCCTTAGGGTCGTTTTGGATAAGTAAGCTGATCTAAAGAACTAACCTCCGAAGTAACAATAGGAAGATCTCCAAACAGTCTGACCAGATGGTAATAATAAAATGCCCTCAGGAATTTAGCCTCAGCAACTAACCTGGTTCTCAGTGCCTCATCCATATTTATTCCGGGTATTTTACTGATAGAAGCATTAGCTCTGGTTATACCGATATAAAAGTCGTCCCAGGTTTCACGCAGAATACCATTTTGGGAAGTATGGGTATAAGTATCCAGTTCAATTCTTGGGGCACTGTTATTTAACGGAAACATGTTATCTGTGGTGATCTCGCCCAGAATAACATAGTTACGCGTAACAAAACCATTTAAACGAACAGGCGCGTAAACAGCTGTAATTGCTGAAAGTGCGTCATTTTTAGTTTTATAAAAGTTCTCTGGTGAAATGAATGATTCCGGGTTTTCATCGAGTTTTTTACAGGATGTAGTCCATAATATGCTCAGGAGTAGTATATATTTAAGATTTTTTCATATGAATACATTTGATTTTTTTATAGACCAATATTAATACCTACCAGAAATATTTTTGATGATGGATAACTTCCATAATCTATGCCCTGGCTCAAGTTATCCTGCCCAAACCTGCTTACTTCAGGGTCATATCCTGAGTATTTGGTTTTAGTTAAAAGATTCTGTCCGCTGATATAAATCTTTGCATTGGATAATCGGATCTTTTTAAGCAGCTCCGGACTAAAATTATACCCCAGCTGTACGTTCTTTAAACGAATGTATGAACCATCTTCAACCTGCTGACTCGTTACCTGATATGGAGAACCTGCCGAGCTTGCACGTGGCATATTGCTACTCGGATTAGCAGGAGTCCAGCGATCGAGCACATTAGTAGATTGATTACTGACCCCCGTCATAGATTCCATCTCATACCTGTTTAAGTTGAAAATACTATTTCCTTGTACTCCCTGAATGAAGATAGAGAGATCAAATCCTTTATAGGAGAAATTTAGTAAGTAAAGCCAAAAGTATAATCCGGCTGGGCATGTCCCAGAATTACACGGTCCAATGAGTTAATTACACCATCGGGTACCACATCTTTATATCTGCGTTCTCCTGGTTTGGCACTTTTCTGTCCCGAGGCAGCAACTTCAGCAGCATTCTGAAAAATGCCATCTGTTACTAACCCATAAAAGACACCAATTGGTTGTCCTACACGTAATATTCCAGAGCTTCCCAATTGCAAGTGACCACTTGCTCCTCCTGAGGGGATATCGTCTGTGACTGCACCAAGATCAAGAATTTCATTTTTATTAAATGAGATATTAAAGTTCGTATTCCATTGAAAAGCTCCATTGAGATTAACCGTATTTACAGCGAATTCAAATCCTTCATTTTTAACTTTTCCAATATTCTGTAATGAGGTAGTAAACCCTGAGGTAATTGGCAAGGAAACATTATATAACAGATCTTTGGTTTTCTTTTGATACCAATCGGTCGTTACAGTGATCCTGTTTTTAAACAGACCCAGATCCAAACCAAAATTTAACTGGGCAGTAGTTTCCCATTTCAAATTAGGATTGGCAATCCGGTCTGGGGCATAGCCGATAGCGATGACGTTTCCAAAGTTATAACTTTCGGTCTTTAAGGCTCCTAATGACTGATACTGACCTATTTCCTGATTACCAGTAATACCATAACTGGCTCTAAGCTTTAAATCACTGACTGCTTTCAATTTACTCATGAAGGATTCACTGGATAACCTCCATGCCGCAGATCCCGATGGAAAGAAAGAATATTTTCTACCCATCCCGAATCTTGACGAACCATCATATCTTCCGGAGATTGTAAACAGATATTTATTACTTAAATCATAATTGATACGCCCCAAATATGAGCGTAAACTCCAGTCGTAAGCATTAGAAGTATTCGGATTGGTTTGCTGGGCCGCTCCTAAATTATTGAATTTCAGAATATCACTGGCAAAATTCTGTGCGCTGGCTTTTAAATCCTCAAAGTCAGCATTCTGAAAAGTATAACCCACCAAAAAATTAAAGCTATGGATATTAGAAATTACCTTTTTATAGTTTAATGTATTTTCGTTCAGCCATTCAAAATATCGTGACGTAGTGACTTCCGCTCTTCCATTAGTAGCCAGACCTGCATAAACAGTTCGTGGCAAATAAAAGTTAGTTTTACTAAAGGCCATATTTGCACCAAACATGGTTTTAAAAGTCAGACCGTCAATAATTTTGTATTCCAATGAAGTATTACCCAATATGCGGGTTTTCAGTTCAATATTTGTTCTTTCATTAGCTAAAGCAAGAGGATTGCTGATTAAGATCCCTCCAGGTCTGTTATTCATACTATACTGTCCCTGAGCATCATATACTGGAACAGTTGGAGAGAAAAATAATGCACTGTAGATTACACCAGCGTTACCACCTCCATCTCCGTCTGTTGCTACGGAGTTATTACTGCTATTGGTTACAGTCAGGCTATTACTGAATTTAAACTTACTGGATAATTGCTGATCCAGGTTTACACGTACTGAACCACGCTTAAAACCAGAGTTAGAGACAATCCCCTTCTGATTAAAATAGTTCCCGGATACAGCATACTGACTTTTTTCAGTTCCGCCTGTAAATGTCAATTGATAATTTTGTATGGGAGCAGCTCTAAAGATCTCATCCTGCCAGTCAGTCCCTTTACCTAAAGAAGCTATCTGGGCATCAGTATAAGTTAGTGGCTTAGGGTACCCCGGTTTACCAATGTTATCTCCGTTCACATTCGCAATCCCATCATTAACTAACGTAGCAAGTTGAGATGCATCCAGAAGATCCATCTTTTTCCTTAACGTTTGAGAACCATAATAACTTTCAAACTGGATGTGGTTAGCTCCGGCCTTTCCTCTTTTTGTGGTAATAATAATTACTCCGTTTGCACCTCTGGAGCCATATATAGCTGCTGCCGACGCATCTTTCAAAATCTCCATTGACTCAATATCATTGGGATTAATGCCCGGCCCGTTTTCATTATAAAGCGGATAACCATCAATGACGTAAAGCGGTTCATTTCCACCCTGAATAGAGTTTCCTCCGCGGATACGGATATTCATTCCGCCACCAGGAGCGTTTGAAGATTGTGAGACCCGAACCCCAGCCGCTCTTCCCTGAATAGCTTGTGAGAGCGAGGCAACCGGAGTAGCTTTGATGTCTTTTGAGCCGATTGAGGCAACAGATCCGGTAAGATCACTTTTCTTTACAGAACCATAGCCAACAACCACAACCTCATCGAGATTAGTATTATCAGCCTCAAGTGTAATATCGATTTGCTGGCGGCTATTTACTGGCAGTTGTTTGGTTATAAAACCGATACTCTTGAAAATTAAAGTACCCGCAGCAGGGACAGAAATCGAAAAAGTACCTTTCGCCGATGTACTTGTGGCTTTTGCAGTTCCCACTATTTTTACAGAAACGCCAGGCAGTGGTCCTCCCTGAGCATCTTTAACGAATCCATTCACTTGTATATCCTGAGCGCCAGCGACAAATATGCCTGTGAATAGAAACGCAATTAGTAAAATGATTTTTTTATTCATGCGATTAATTTTTGGTTAGGTTGGGAATTTATTAGTTGGGAATTTATATAGGTCAATACTCGTTATGCTGGATTGGCACCTCTGTATTATTGATTATATTATCGGCTATCGTATTATTAAAAGGGGCAATGTTTTGCATCGTTTGAGAAGGATACCTTTTAGTATCAAATTTTCCAGTCCAGTCTTTATCTTTACTATCACCAATTAGAATCCCGGTAACTCCATTGATGATGTGATTATTTTTGATCAGGCAATCACTTGCAGCGATGTAAAACCCAGTCTCAGTTTTACCTTTTGCCATCCCATACATTAACCTGATACCTATCGGCAAACCTGTCAATATATTATTGGTAATGACATGATGAGTTCCATTAACACGAATGCCACCTGTCCCTCCTTTGAAAGTATTGCTATTATTACACAATCATGCCCGCCACGCATAACCAGTTCTCCCTGGCAATCCTCAAAAAAATTACTGATATAACTGTTTCCTGAACTTTTATTGCTAATCACTTCCGGTTCACCGTTACATTGAATGAAGCGATTGTTACGAACCGTAGTATGCGCAATTTGTTTTCCCAGCAGTATAGGATCCTGCCCTACCTGAATACATTCTCCGCCATTAAATAGTTTCCAGCTTACTTTATCCTTATGCTCAAATACATTGTGATCAATCAGCGTGTAAACAGGCACCGCGTCAGCAGTAATCTTTACCTGCAATTCCTGATTATCAATATTGGCAATGAAAATACAATGGTCTACCCTGTTATGCTCCCCAGCCCCTGACACTACAACAATAGGTGTAAACTGAGTTTTCGCAGTATTTTTTGTAAAAGTACAGGCAGTAATCCGGCAGTATTTTGCTGCTTTCAATTCAATTAAAACCCCAGAGCTTTCCTCCTTCTTAAATAGGTTACAATTATTAAAAAAAGCAATCCTGAGATTTCCGTAAAACTTCCTGCTAACTGGAAGACAGGTTTATTTATATCACCTGAAAACACAACTTTCCCAACTGTTTCAGCATGAATCAGAATAGGTTTTTCTGCTGTTCCATGTGTATTAACAATTAACTCCCAATTGTCATATTGGTTATTCGCAATGACAATCTCATCACCCGGTACAACTAGCTCTGCGACTTTTTTAAACTCGTTCTGGCTGTTAACTTTATACACTTTACCAGCTGCACTAGTATGGATAAATAGCAAACAGCCCAATAATGATATTAGATTTTTCATTGGAATATAATTGTTTTTTAATGGTAATGAAGCTATCATGCGCTACCTGGTTCTTATTCATTTCGCTTTGTGTTCTGCTGCACATGATGGTTTCATACGATAAATGATAGGTTTATAATTATTTAATAACTCCGTTGAGCAACAATTGCCAGTTAGGATAAGTGCCAGATACAGCCATTAACTTTTTTTTTACGATGCTGGTGTAGCGTGGCTGAAAATAAGCGGCATAGGAAAGCACCCCAATAGCCGTTTTCGGATCGAAATCATGACCTATTGTATAACCCGCTTCTTTATTTTCAGCTCTCTTTTTATCAAAAGGTGTTTTGCTGTTTACAAACTCCTTGTGTTTCTTTTCACCCGTAGCAAAAGGTATTAAAAACTCAACGGATTTTTGAATAGATGATCCTGAAGGAGATGTATAAGCAAAATAATCAAATCCAGTTGCCCGCTTAATGAGTATTGCCGTTTTCAAGAGAGGTTCCAAAGTATAAATATGGTAATGGAGTGCATCCCTGTCTTCAAAATCCATCCCAGAGCCATCAGCATACAGGTTCTTTAAGATCTGAGTTTTGATATTTGTATCAGCAAACCGTTGGTACGTTTTTTATTATTAAGTATAAAAGCAATATTGGCCACTACTTTTATCCGATGTGAATTCCAGTTATTATAGACACTTTTCTTTTCTGATTTGAAAACGCGGGTTTGAAATTTCAGCATCAGCCAACTGGATTAACCACGCAGTGACTATTTCTTTTTCATTTGTTGTAAACTCTTCCTTTATCAAATCATAAGCTTCCAGTAAAGGATCTAGTTTACTGTCATTGATCGGATTACCGAGGCCATGATTAGTCCTTGCCCAGGCTATAATATATTGAATACTCTTTTTTAAATAAATCTTCTGATTACTGATGCGGTAAGTGTAGGCCAGGGCATATATTTTAGGCAGATCAGCAAGCGCTTTCTGTGTAATAATTTTTTTAGGATCATTTGCCAGATGTCCCTCAGAAATGATCGTATCTATTGGATTGGGCTCCTGCTGCAAGGAGATATCAGCTAAGGATTTTAAACTCTGATAGTTTTTTTCTGCACTTTGATCTGTTTTAATTAATAAGACCAGTTTTTGTATCTCGTTTCTATTTAAACTGAGCGATTGAGTCTGTAAAACCGGGATCAAACCTTGCGAAAATCCAGCGACAGATAGATAATAACAATAAAAAGCCAGACAGGCTATTTAAGTAAAATTTGCTCATAAGTTTAATATTTGGTTTAGTTTAATTAGGAATTGAAATTAAACAACCACACTCTAAATGGTTTAAGCTAAATCCCAAAAAATGGGCTAAAGACCAATTCCTCTCATTTCAAGCGTTTGAAATAATGTGAAATATATGCAAGAGAAGAATCAATTATAATTACTTACCATGTTACAACAAGTCACTCTTTTAAAAAAATGCAAGCAAATCTGATTCAAAAACGATGAACAAACTGAAACCATTTTTATTTTCATCGATACTAATTATCTCCCTATTTTTCTCTGCTGCGATAAAGGCACAGGATAAAGACGATAAAATTTACATTCTCGACTCCGTAAATATGCCACAACATTGCTGTGCGGTCTTATTATCGCTTACCTATTTCATTTACAATAAATCCCTGATTCCAAAAGAATTTATAAGCAGCTTGTGGTAAATCTACCAACTGTGCTACAGATAGTTCAAACCTCCGTGAGCGCATGTTACTCAATGCTTCATTCATCAAGGCTTTACCAAATAGTAACTGGCCCTGGTAAGCAGCAAGGCTGACTTCCCCACTCCCTAATTGGCTTTTTATATCTTTCAAATTAGCTTTTTGCATATCAGGATCATGTACCATATCAGTCGGTTTTGATGTTGCTGCCAATTTAAACATCAGCATAGCATATACCAGCCGGCATATCTGGCGCATGATAAAAAACCTCGCCCGGTTATAATCATTTAGATCACTACCAAAATAGCTATCAAGGAAAACATGCTCCTGCTCTTCAACAGAGATATGAAAATTTGCTGTTATGGCCAGATCAACATACCGGTCATTCTTAAAAGCCGCATCCCAGTCAATGATCCATATTTTTTCGCCATCAAATACCATGTTATTAGGATTAAGATCGTTATGGCTCGAAACCCGATCTTCATCATTCCATGGATAATGTTTTCTGATTTACATCATAATTAGCAAAACACTCCTCGAAAACTGGCCCTGTTAACATCTGTGAAGCTTTGAACTGATCGATGAGCCTGTCAACGGTATCTATTAGACTGCTTTCTTTTGGAAAAAGCGGTAGGCCATGTATACATTTAATAGTTTTCGCAAGCTCAGATAACAGCCTTTCCGGGGATCTAAAAACAGCTTGCAGTGGAATATTTTTAATAAAGCCTGTGATTGCTATACCTTCTGCCTTATTCAGATAATAAACTGGCGGAGCAATGCCCGCATCGGCAGCAATTTCCATACAGGTATACGCATTGACAGGTTCCGCTGAAATATCTGATTTCAAAACATATTCCTGATCGTTAACCGCAATTTTATAGACTTTAGAAGCTGAAAGTCCACCAGCGAGTAAAATTATTTCATCTACCTCTGTTGTGCTAAAGGTTTGTAATAACGCTTTCTCAACTACCGCTAATTTTTCGGCTGGTATAAGACCGTACAAAGTGCATAATCAGGTAATATTGCCACCCAATCTGGTAAGCAGGTTATTTATAAGGTTGATGTCTTTTGATTTCTCGACCGGAATGATTTCATTGGCCAATAGATTAGCTGTTTTTTCTGCATCTTCAAACAATTGCTTACCTGCTGGAGTAAGTACAACGTAACTCACCCTTGCATCCCGCTCGTTCGCTTCACGTGTAACCAAACCTCTTTTTTCCAGAGGTAAAAGTACCCGGGTGATACCGGATGCAGTAATTCCTATTTTATCAGCCAGATCTACCCTTCTCATCTTTTCACCTGCTGACTGCTGTAACAGATACAGGATCATAAAATCGTTAAAACCTATACCGTG
Source organism: Pedobacter sp. NJ-S-72 (assembly GCF_053890575.1). NCBI lineage: Bacteria > Pseudomonadati > Bacteroidota > Sphingobacteriia > Sphingobacteriales > Sphingobacteriaceae > Pedobacter > Pedobacter sp. NJ-S-72. Next base: position 1,768,040 of record NZ_CM132681.1, read on the forward strand.
AATATTTAGCCTGTCAAACCTGCGCGATATAACAGCTTGCACTTTGGCCAGGTTCATTAATGTTTTAAGGGAAGAGTTTATTGTTGACATATACTTGACTACTCAATGATTATGCAATAATATCACATTACAATAAGATTTGCAATTATTCTTTAATATAATTGTCGAAATTTCATTGATATAACGTATTTACATCGACAAAAAGATGAATTCTCTAACAAAATCCTTACCTTGAAACGCTCAGTGAAAACTGACATTTATAACAACAAAACAATAAGAAAAATGGCACAGCAAAGCATTCATGTTTGGGCGGGAACTTCAGAGAAAACAGAAGAACAATTCTATAAATATTTCGACCAGTCAAAATTCCTGAAAAACACCGAAGATTTAAACCTCCGCTCCCAGTTCAGTAAAGATCTGAACCTGCAAAATTCTTACGACGAAGACTGGATTACTATTTTCCATAACAAAAAAAAAAGATCAGCATTCAATCCGTTATTGAGGAGCTGCCAGTATGGAATGATCAAACCGAAGTAGAAATCTATCAGGCTTGTGTAAAGAAAGGAATTTCAACAGCAAATGCCATATTTAGTTATGCAGATGATGACCTAACGATTGAGAATCAAAAAGGAACCTATAATGGCCTGTTATATATAGGATAGGATGCTTTGACATTCCAGCCTAAAATTTCTACTTTACAAGACATGCAAGACTATATATTTGAAATTCAATTAAAAGTAAGGGATTATGAGTGCGATATACAGGGCATTGTAAATAATGCCACCTATCAATCTTATCTTGAACATGCCCGTCATGAATATCTGCAATCAAAAAACATTTCCTTTAAAAAGCTGACTGAAGAAGGCATCCTTTTAATGGTCTCCAGAATTGAAATGGACTTTAAAAGATCACTTACTTCTGGAGACACTTTTCTTGTGAAACTAAGAATTGAAAGACAAGGAGTTAAACTGGTGTTTTTTGAAGATATCTTTCGTTTGTCAGACCATGCGTTATGCCTCAAAGCTAAGGTTGATGTTATTGCTAAAATCAATGATAAACTGAGCAGAGGGGAAATTTTCGATACACTGAGCCTGGTTATGGAAAAATAAAAATTATGAATCTTATAGTCAACGAAAAAGATATTAGTATTCTGATTCAGACAGATCAACTAATCGCTGATATATATAACCGGCATCAGTCACCACCAAACTGGTCGAGACCTCCGGGGTTTATTACCTTATCGAAAATAATATTAGAGCAGCAGGTTAGCCTGTCTTCCGCTAATGCACATTTTCAAAAACTAAATGGCTATATCACAGAATTTACACCAGCCAACATTCTGAAATTAAGTGATGATGAAATGAGAGATTGTCAGATAAGCCGGCAAAAATCGAAATACCTTCGCGAACTCTCCAGTGCAATACTCAATAAAGACATAGATCTTGAAGAATTCTCAAATCTGGATGAAACAGAAATCAGAAGTCAGCTAATCAAAATTAAAGGGATTGGCCACTGGACAATAGACGTTTATTTAATGTTTTGTTTAGGAGCTAAAGACATTCTGCCTCTGGGAGATATTGCCGTGGTGAATACCATAAAAGAGCTGACAAATGCAAAAACAAAGGAAGAAATGATTGCTTTGTCTGAAAAATGGAAACTTTCCGATCACTCGCAACCTATTTTTTATGGCATCATTATTTAATCAAACGTAACCGACAAAGCAGCCAGCTTGGATACACATAGCATCAACATTTAAGCTACGCAATACGGATACTTAAACCGTTCTGATATATTCATCAGCAATCCCCTTTAAAAAAGGCACAACTTCTAATTCAAACCATGGATTTTTCTTTTGCCAGATCTTATTTCGCGGAGACGGATGAACGAGTGGTAAAAATGATGGCAGATATTCACGAAAATTGCGCACTCTTTCAGTGAGCAACATCTTTCTTGCATCTTTCAAATAATAGTTTTGTGCATATTGACCGATAAGTATAGTCAGCTGAACTTCTTTCATATTGCTTAATAACAGTTGGTGCCATAATGGGGCACATTCAGGGCGAGGCGGAAGATCCCCCGAACTGCCTTTACCGGGATAACAAAAACCCATTGGGATTAAAGCAAATAACCGGTCATCATAAAACTGCTCTTTGGAAACCCAAGCCACCTCCTTAATTCATTTCCACTTTGATCGTCCCAGGGTATTCCGCTATTTTGAACTTTTTGTCCCGGAGCCTGCCCTATGATCACAATTTTAGATTTAACACTCGCCCTAATAATCGGTTTGGGCAAATTAGGCAAATAATCTTTGCACTCCATACAGGATCTTATTTCCTTTAAAATATCATCCACGCTGTAAAATTAAAAGATAAAAATAAAAGAACCTCCGGGCCGCTAAATATTTAGTCCTCAAATAATATGTAGCCTATATTGTCATCGTTTATACCAGACAATAAATATCTGGTATTATTTGATAAATTTATATCCAGTATATCATCATCCGTATTAGGTTCAAATTCTTCACTTAATGGCTTTTCTTTGAGCAATTTAGCCTGATCATATAATATTAAGATACCGCATTTTTCATAAAATGGCCTCAGTTCTTTTTCGCAAAACCCTACGCATTCAACACCCCTGCTTTTTAGATTGCAGACAATCCCGGATTAACCGTTTCGCATAACCTTTCATTTTTACTATAGAGACTAAACCTACCAGTTCTGATAAACTGTAAACAGCATTATTTACTTCGATTTTAAAATCAAAATTGATCCGTGTTACACAAAGTATATTTGAATGCCGATCTGCAAGTAAATGAAATTCAGAATCACTGAACCTTTCGTTAAATTCCTGTACAGTAAAGCCGAGCCATTCTTTCACCTCCCAATATTGCAAAATGACCCCGATTTCAGATAATGAGAGCATATCAGGAGTTTTTATATGATAAGTTATCATATAAAAAATCAGATTAAAACGCTGGAAACTAATCCATTTTTCTCAAGCCTGTTAAAAAGCGTTAATACACCAGGCACTTGAGCAGGCTCTTTTAAATAAGTTTCCAGGTCAAAATAACCTACCTTGTCAATTTCATTACTAGCCACAATTTCTTCCGTTAAATCATAGATAAAACAATCTTGCTCCATCAGTATACTTTTATATCCCCATAGGCAGGAGCTGTAATATGGCAGTAAAACTCAAGTAAATCCGGGTTCATTTGAATATTCAACTCTTCCTTTATCTCCCTTTGGATAGCCTGGAGAGAAGTCTCCCCACTATCAATTTTCCCTCCCGGAAGATACCAGGCATTTTTATTACCACTAAAAGCTAATAATAGTTTCCCTTCTTTGATGACAACTAATCCTGCTGTATGCAATGTTACAAATTCACTACTCATGTCGCTAATTTAATATTTTTCACCTTCAAATCAGGAGAACTATATGATTTTATTAGAATGTCCCAGGAACCCATGTATTTTATTTATCATGCAATTACATATCATATGTAGAAATAAACATATATACTTGTATAGAAATCTGATAAATAAAATGGATATTAATTACATAGAAATAAACAAAGAATCCTGGAATAACCGAACAGAGACACATTTAAAATCTGATTTCTATAACCTTGAAGACTTCCTCAAAGGTAAAAAACCTCTCTTAATGAAATTGAACTTAATTTACTTGGAGATATAAAAGGTAAAAGCATTTTACACCTGCAATGTCACTTTGGACAAGACACAATTTCTTTGGGAAGGCTGGGAGCCAAAGTAACTGGTATAGACTTATCGGACAAAGCCATTGCAGCTGCAAAAGAAATTGCCGGAAAAACTAAAACTGAGGCCACATTTATATGCTGCAATATTTACGATCTCCCGAATCATTTGGATGAACAATTCGATATTGTATTTACCAGTTACGGAACAATTGGCTGGTTGCCCGATCTTGATCAATGGGCACAAATAGTTTCCAGATTTCTAAAGACTAATGGGAAATTTGTTTTCGTAGAATTCCATCCTGTAGTATGGATGTTTGATGATAATTTTGATAAAATAGGCTATAATTACTTCAATACAGGGCCTATTATAGAAACCTCAAGCGGAACTTACGCGGACAGAGAAGCTAAAATAAGTCAGAAGTCTGTTGGCTGGAATCATAGCATAAGCGAAGTTCTCAATAACCTTTTAAAATACAACCTTGAACTTAGTTCACTGGATGAATTTGATTATTCTCCATATAATTGCTTCAACAACACCGTAGAATCTGGCACTGAACAAAAAAAATATCGCATAAAACACCTTGAAAATAAGATACCAATGGTCTATGCAATCGTAGCCACAAAGAAAAACCAAGTGTAATTATAAAATCTGATGCCAACAATCTAATTTACATCAGATTTCCACAAAGCAAACTCAGGAGAAAGTATATGAAGAATTTATTGACTGTCCGTAATGCGATAATAAAAGAATATGCTGAAAAAAGCCTCCCCCTCACAGACCAGATGAAAATTTAAAACAGCTACAAAATCACATACCTCAGTAGCCCCACCAAAAGGCTTAGTAGAATAAGGTAAACGACGTTTAACTTCAACTTAAGCATCAAAAAAAGAGAAATTACAATCCAGACTAAAGCAACGGCATCAAAATGAGAAACGGTTACTCCGCCTGGAAAAATCACATCTTTTCCTAAAAAGATAGTTAGATTCAGGATAACCCCAACCACAGCGGCAGTAACCAGTTTTAAGACTCCGCCAATTACTTCATTACCATGGGATTTTTCAATTAATGGACCGCCAATAAAAATGAATAAAAAGCAAGGCAGGAACGTATAAAAAGTAGTCATTACCAATGCAATACTTCCCATCAGCAAAGACCCATTAAAATGGTTAAATCCTGCCATAAACCCAACAAAGCCGACTACAATAATCAGTGGGCCGGGCGTAGTCTCCGCAAGAGCAAAACCATCCACCATTTGCATTTTGGAAAGCCAGCTGAGCTTAGTTACCGCAAATTGTGCCACATATGGCAATACTGTATATGAACCTCCAATAGTTAAGAAAGCCGTTTGTGTAAAAAACAAAATTAATTGCTTCCAGAAGGAAAAGTCTCCCGATAAAATATAAAACGCAGTCAAAGGAATGAACCAAAAAATCATCAGGAAAATACAACAAGCTGTTTAATGAATCGTTTAATTTCAAATCCAGCATCCGGTGCAACCGAAGATGAATTGATATAATAATCTTCTTCATTTACAGGCTGATCCTGCTGCATATTATCCGCTCCATGTAACAATTCTGGATTAAAATACCGGATAATCAGCGCCAGAACAATAGTTCCAATGATGATTAAAAGTAGTGAAACATTGAAAAAGAAAATGCAAATGAAAGCGGCACCCGCTATTATGAAATGTAAAATACCACTCAGAGACTTCTGTCCAACTTTACATAAGGCAATGATAATGATGGCAATTACTGCCGGTTTCAAGCCATTGAACATAGCATAAATCCATGGTAAATTGCCATACGACACATAAACGATACTTAAAGCAAGGAGAATAAACATCGATGGCAGAACGAATAATATACCTGCAATCAGGCCACCCTTTTTACCATGTAATTGCCAGCCAATATAAATAGCTAATTGCTGTGCCTCGGGTCCGGGCGGGCAAAAGCATACAGATACTCAGCGCGTGAAAGAACCGGCTGTTACTAATCCATTTTTTCTTGTCTACCAGGAAATCATGCATTAATGCAATGTGTCCGGCTGTCCCGCCAAAACTAATCCAACCTAACTTAAACCAGAATCTTACAGCCTCTTTAAATGCGGGTCTCCCCAATCGTTTCTCATCCATCATTATAATGCTTAAAGATACGAAAAACCGCGATTTCAGCCAAGTTTAAGACACATATAATTGCCGTTTTTTAAGCATTTATCATCTCCTCCCGCCTATCTGCTGACGCCACATTGAGTAATACAAACCCTTCTGCTCTAAAAGCTCCTTGTGGCTTCCTGTCTCGGCAAACTGCCCCTCCGTAATCTCTTCTGAAGTGGCTGAAGGTTTAACAAAAAGTAATTTATCCTTTATAGAACGGAGTGTCTTGCGTAACAAAGCCAATTTGTCTTCTAAGCGGGTTATCTAACCGGCCAATCTCCGCAGAATTTTCCGGACGCTGCTCAACCGGCTTGTTCATCAGTTTATCAAAAGTTCTTAAATAAGCATCAGCTTCCCGGTAAAGGATAATCATATTACCTAAATCCTGTAAAGGCGCAAAAATAGCCGTTGAAATAAATTGCATTACCTGGAATGGTTAAATAAATATCATCCCAATATTATTTTATAAAAAGATAATATCAGTTAATAAATTACCAATCTGAGCTTATACGTTTTATTTACATTTGGTTCCAGACAAGCCAAATGTAATTATGATCAAGTATAAACTATTTTCCTTAGCGACGCTCTCCTTTTTTCTACTCCTGAATCTCACCTATGCTCAAACTACAAACAGAAATTATTCTGTTATCCCTCAGCCTGCTACTCTAAAACCACTAGCAGGTCAGTTTCTGATCCATAAAAACACCCCGATTATAAGTCCTTCAAATTCAGTGTTTGACGCGGCATCGGCCGAGATAAAAAACATGGCCGGGAAAAGTACCGGACAGGGAAAAACCACAGGAAAGATCATTCTTAAAACCGGAGATAATTCATTACCTCAGGGCGGATATACACTTTCTGTAAAAAATGAATCTATTACCATTACCTCCAACACAGCAGAAGGTGCTTTTTATGCCGTATCAACACTAAAACAGCTTATCGGAGCTCCTTTGTATACCAACCATCCCTTAAAAGACCTTAGCGTTCCTTGTGTAGAAATCACAGACGCCCCCCGTTTCGAGTGGAGAGGTATGCATTTAGATGTATCCCGTCACTTTTTTGATATCGCCTATCTTGAAAAAATGATAGACCGCATGGCATTATATAAGTTCAACAAATTCCATTTACATCTCACAGATGATCAGGGCTGGCGTATAGAAATTAAAAAATATCCCGAACTAACAGCTAAAGGCGCATGGCGTACACTTAACAAACAAGATTCCACCTGCCTTACCTTAGCTAAAGATAATCCTGACTATGCCCTTCCTGAGAAACATTTCAAGGTTATTGATGGGGTAAGGAAATGGAGGATTTTATACTCAGGAAGAAATGAAAGGCTTGATCAGCTATGCTCAGGCAAGAGCTATTGAAATTATCCCCGAAATAGATATGCCAGGACACATGATGGCAGCAACAACGTTGATGCCATGGCTTTCGTCTAATGGAAAAGGCGGGCAGGCAAAAGATTTTTCTGAGCCTTTATGTCCATGCAAAGAAACTACTTATGAGTTCGCCGAGAATGTATTTACAGAAATAGCGGCACTTTTCCCAAGTAAATACATACACTTAGGTGCAGATGAAGTAGAGAAAAGCAGCTGGAAAAACGTTCCTGAATGTGATGCGTTAATGAAAAAAGAAGGTTTAAAAGACATCAATGAACTTCAAAGTTATTTCGTTCATAGAATGGAACGCTTTTTTATAAGCAAAAACAAGAAGATGATTGGATGGGATGAAATCTTAGATGGTGGAATATCCAAAACAGCAACGATGATGTATTGGCGTACATGGATTCCTGGTGCCCCAAAACATGCCGCAGCAAAAGGAAATGAAATCATTATGGCACCTGGAGAATACTGTTATTTTGATGCCCAGCAGGATGTCAATTCCCTGCAAAAAGTTTACACATTTGATCCACTTGGTTTTCAGCTCAGCACAGCCGATAAAAAACTCATTAAGGGAGTTCAGGCCTGCACATGGACAGAAACTATTCCGAGCGAACAGCGTCTCGAATATATGATTTTCCCAAGGATGATGGCTATGTCAGAAGTAGCCTGGAGTAATTCACCAGCAGATTGGAAAGGATTTGAAAAGAGAGTGATCAGCCAGTTACCAATGCTGGATGCCATGAACATCAATTACAGGTTCCAGGATCTGAAAGGTTTTAGTCTAAACAGTGTTTTTACTGATACCACTTCCCTTCGCATTATTAATCCTGTTCCGGCTTTTAAAATACATTATACTACAGATGGATCTTTACCTACTCCAGCGTCCACAGTATTTAATGAAAGTGTTAAAGTTAATCATCAGCCAGTTCAATTTAAATTAGCCGCATTTAATACATCCGGCAAACGCGGAGAAGTTTATACGATCAATTATAAGAAACAAGATTATTTTGAACCCGCCAAAGTCACTAATCTGCAAAAAGGGTTAAACTTTTCCTACTATCCTCATGGTTACAAAGTAGTTAAAGAGATTAATGAAAAAGATCTGGAAATTCAAAAAGTGACTTCAGCTATCGAGATACCATTAGCCAAAACAGCAGATCAATTTGCGACTAAACATCAAGGTTATTTTTGTGCGGATCAAACAGGAGTTTATACCTTTTTCCTCAGATCTGACGACGGTAGTGTGTTAAATTTAGATGGAAGTATCCTTGTTGACAATGACGGCATGCACTTCGCTATTGAAAAGTCTGCTCAGATTGCGTTAAAAAAAGGATACCATCCTTTTGAATTGTTATTCTTAGAAGGTGGTGGTGGTTATACGCTAAAATTAGAAGTACAAGATCCTTCAGGAAAACGAAGAGATGTGAATGCTAAAGATTTTTACAGATAAGCCGCCGCAAATACCAGGTATAATTCCCATAATTCAAAACCGGGCTGATTTCAAATACAAATCCGTCCGGTCTTGAATTATTCTGAGTTAAAAACAGCCTGACTTAAAAGTTCACAAGGCTCTGACCATCATAGTTTGCGGGTGCATTCAATACCAGGTCATTTTTGTTAGGATGGCTACTATCGATATCATTAAAAGCATAAGTACCGATTGTATTTGCACTCAATGCAGCTTTAAAAATCCTTAAACCAGCAATATTACCCGTAAAAACAGGCCCGTATTTCCCTGTAAGTCTATTCTGGAATTATTTGCAGGACAATCATTACATAGTATAGAAGCTCTTAAAAAACCTGACATCAATGTATGGGCAATAGATTCCAGCTCTGAAATGAAGCAAATTGCTATAACTGGAGGTTTTAAAAATCCCGCTCAATATATAGTAGGTGATCTGCCTCAGGCAATCTTAAATTGTGTTGATCAATTAAAGTTCGATTGTATTACCTGTTTATATAATGGCCTTAGTAATTTAACAAAATCAGCTGTATTCGAGCTTTTGAGTAACTGCAAACAAATTCTGAACAGTAAAGGAAAGATATTTATAGAGCTGCATAACATCTTCTATATTATGCAGTAGCTACACTGCAAAAGTGCCTGTAAAATTTCTGATTCAGGGTGCACAACGTACAGATACCATAGAATTCACTTCAACAGATCATATTTACAGTGCAGAGGATATTGTGTTTTTAGCTTACCTTTTGGGCTATAACAGCAGAATAATGACAACTCATCCCGGTTGGGAAGAGCATTTCGAAAAAGCTATCATTCTTGAATTATCTCTCAAATAAAACACTTCAATCTTATAGAAGGCCCTGCATCTTGAACCTGCCCCAAAATTAAAAGGCTATTTTGGGGCTTTTACATTCATTACCTGTTAACATCGCAGAAAAATAAAATCTGTAAATTTGCCGGATGATGAAACAGAACAAATACGACGATCCGGATTTTTTCGCAAATTACAATCTGTTGCCCCGTTCAAAAGATGGTTTAAATGGAGCAGGTGAATGGCAGGTTTTCAAAGCATTACTTCCTGATCTGAAAGATAAAAAAGTACTTGATCTTGGTTGTGGTTTTGGCTGGCACTGCCGTTACGCAAGCGAACAGGGAGCCCAATCAGTAACTGGCGTGGATCTTTCTGCAAACATGTTAAAACGTGCCAGAGAAAGTGCTAACGACCCTTCAATTGAATATCTTCAGCTTGCCATAGAAGACATTGACTTTGCCGCTAAACAATTCGATGTAGTGATCAGTTCACTTGCTTTTCATTATGTAGAAAACTTCGATATCGTTTGCAAAAAGGTTAACCACACACTTAAACCTTGTGGTTCATTTGTACTTTCTGTAGAACATCCCATTTTCACTGCAATGGCTTCACAGGATTGGTATTGTGATCAGGAGGGTAAAAGATAAAAGATTACACTGGCCAGTTGACGGTTATCAGGATGAAGGACAACGTGTAGCAAGATTTCTTGACAATGATGTTATCAAATATCACCGCACTTTAGAAACTTATCTCAATACGATCATTGATGCCGGATTCCAGATTACAAAAATCTCAGAACCACAGCCATCAAAAAAAGCACTGGAAGAATATCCTGAAATGAAGGATGAGGCGCGCCGTCCGATTTTTCTTTTGATAGCTGCGATAAAAAAAATTCTTAATATACCTCTTTAATACTTTGTGGTAACAAAGGAGGTGCAAAAGAAGATACACCATTCACATTTGCACCCGCCTGTGCCATGTGACCGGCCCGGTTTAAGATAAACGGGATTGGAAAACTTAATACAGGTTCTGAGAGCTGATCTAATGAAGCGATATCATCAGCAGATAACTTTACAGATAAGGACTTAAGATTCTGATTTAGCTGATCCATTGTACGCGCACCAATTAAAGTAGAAGTTACTCCAGGTCTGCTCGCACCCACGCTAAAGCCACGCTGGCCGGAGTAGTTTCTTTTTCCTGGGCAATCTCAGCTAAGCGGTCAATGATCTGATAAGTATTTTCGGTAAGTTCCGTCCCTACTCCCATACTATTTCTTCCACTTTGTGTTTCCCCCTTATTAGCTCTTGTATATTTCCCGCTTAGAATTCCCCCATTTAACGGAGACCAGGGCATTACACCTAAGCCTAAATCCTGTGCCATTGGAATCAGTTCGCCCTCAACAGTTCTTTCCAATAATGAATATTCTATTTGCAACCCCACAAAAGCCGACCAACCACGAAATTGAGAAATCATTTGAGACTGCGCTATTTTCCATGCTGGTGTATCAGATATGGCAATATAACGTACCTTACCAGAAGTTACCAGATCGTGCAAAGCTGACATGGTTTCTTCAATCGGTGTATAAGGATCAAAAGCATGCATCCAGTATAGGTCTATGTGATCAGTCTGTAATCTTCTTAACGAGTTTTCTAAAGAACTGATAATAGTTTTTCTGCTGGTGCCACCTGCATTTGGATCACCAGGATACAGATTACAGAAAAATTTAGTGGAAAGTACTAACTGATCTCTGCGGAGATCTGTTTTCTTTAAATAATCACCAATTATTTTTTCAGAATGTCCTTTGGTATAAACATTGGCAGTATCAATGATATTACCTCCCAGTTCTATATATTTCGACATAATGGTCTCAGAATCAGATGGAGTTGAACCCCATCCCCAATCTTCACCAAAAGTCATTGCACCAAGAGTAAGCGGACTTACCCTTAACCCTGATTTTCCAAGGGTTCTATAACTTGTTAAATCCATAATATTTATTTTTTAAATATCCACCGCTGTGTGTTATACAATTAAAACACACAGGGAAACAATAAGCATATAAAAGTATTACAGAAAACGATGCTGCTGATTGCTAAAATCAAACTGATAATTGCAAATTTCAAACACCATATCATTTACCAGGTTGAAGACGTTTACAAACCCGGTTTCGCCCAGAAATAAGCAGCATTGTTAGTCGCGTAACTCACTCTGTTTTTTCCAGCTTCTTTGTCTCCGCTAAACGTTGTGAATTGACCAGGATATAAAAGAACAGTATCAATGGGCGCCTTTCCAGCTCCAATAGTTTCTATATCCCACTCGTTTTTAGCATTACAATTGATCCAGTACAAATTTTTGGACATATAGAAATCCAGGTAGTGCTCTTTGGTCTCTTTGTTTTTATTATTCCAGTTTGCATTATCATTCAACACTAATGTTTCTCCAAGGATTAGTTTGCTCCTAACCTCTTCAATATTCAGAAGATTCCCTTTCTTATCACTCACATAAGCATTAAAAGTAGGATCCATCCATATCCATTTATCAAGTGTTTTTGACCAGACTATATTAATCACGTGGCAATCAAAATCTGCCGTATCTTTCGGCATACAGGTAACTGCCCGCGATTTGAAGCCCATTGCCTGATATGCATCTTTCAAAATTGTTGCCATCATCCGGCAATTGATCCCACGGTCTTCCTTTTTACATATTTCAATTAAATCAACAGCATTTTTCCTGTTCGGGTTATCAGGATTTGTACCGTCATGCTTTACCACGTTATGAACCCATGACAAAAGGTTTTTAATTTTTGAGATTTCATCACCGTTCCCACTTATAGAATCCAGCTTATATTGCTTTCTGAATTTGACCAGTTCAGGTGCATCAGCATTCTGATAAGTAAAAACTACAGGTGTCCTTTTATCATTATTGTTATAATCACCTGATTTTTGAAGGATATAGTTATAGTCATCCTTTTCCCTTATTTTTAGTAAAACTATTTTAAACTGCTCTTCATTACGTAAACCATCCAGATCCGTATCTGTCAATGTATGCTTATAGTCCCGATACCCATTTTGAAAAGCGCTGTCCAAATATAGAATTGCTTTATTTTTATGATCACTGAGTGCATTGATACAAGAAAGATTATAGTAATTAAGAGGAATGAGACCCGAATATTTTTCTTGTGTACCAGCAGACATTCTCTTAAACTGATCACCAAAAATGATTATTTGTCTCTCTGCTTCTTTATAATCTTTTTTCGCTAAAGCATCTTTTTGCAATTGATTAAAAACCTGATAAGGTTGCTCAAATTCATCAGTAACAGTAGCAGTCTGGCTAAATACCACAAGTGTAGCACAGGTTAAACCCAACAATACAGAAAGGAATTTTCTCATAAAAATTATTTTTACATAAAGATAAGAAATACAATTGCATTGTAAATTATAAAACATACTTTTTAACCCCCGGATTTTATCACTAATTTGTCCTCATGTTTAATGAAATACCAACTATTCTCAAAGAAAGAATGCAGTATCTTGAAAAGATCGATCTGGCTGACCGGACTGATGGTACACCAAGGAGCAAACGTCTAAGACAAATCAATTCTGAGACCGGTAAATTTCTATCCCTGCTTTCAGTTAACCTGCCAGAAGGAGAAATTATTGAAATCGGGACAAGCGCAGGTTATTCAACTTTATGGCTTGCTTTTGCAGCCAGAGAAACAGGAAGAAAGATAAAGACTTTTGAAATTGATGCTGATAAAGTCAATTTAGCTAAAGAGACCTTTCGGATTGCTGGTCTGGAAAAATCTATAGAATTAATTCACGGAGATTTTTTTGATCACGCACCACACCTTGGTCAGATTGCCTTTTGCTTTTTAGATGCAGAAAAAGAGATATATGAACGGTGTTTTCAGGAAATTGCTCATAAAATAGTGCAAAACGGACTTATAGTTGCGGACAATGCAATAGATCAATATGAAGGAGTTAAGCCAATGATCAATACTGCTACGCAGGATAACAGGTTTGATTGTTTGACGGTTCCTATTGGTAACGGGGAATTTATCTGCAGACGTAAATAAAAAAACAAATTAAGAAGAGGGATCCTGAATCAGGATTGAAAAAGTATACTTAGATGAACCTGGCAATTACCTTTTTGTACATACATCAATACTTTCATTTCCACCAAGCGACAATGCGGGAACAAAAAAGAAGATCTCATTTTTTTTAAGCTCTCCTATTTTCTCTAGTGAAGCCTTAAACAGGTCCGCTCTCAAAACTTCCTGAATGATACTATCATCACATAAATAGCCATTAAAAAAATCAGTCAGGCTCCAGACACAAGTTTCAATTTGCTTATAGTGTGGATCAAACAAGCAAACATCTTCGTCAGTAGCTGTTATTTTCCTATAATAAAACAATTCACCAAAGCCGCTAATCGCAATCGGAACATAATTTGATGCTTTTCTCCCAATAGTTCTTTCTAAATCATCCTGAAAATCGTCAGGATTGATAACTTCTATCAACCCATCATTATATTTACCCAGTCCCTTTTTCCTCCATAACTCAATCATACTGGATGGAAGTATATGTGCATATTGATTAACCAGGGCTTCGCTGGCAAGTTCTGTATGTGTCGGCTGATATTTTCCTAAAAAACGAGTTAGTTCCATTTTAGTAGTGATTATTAATCTACCTACAATATACCTAGTTTCTTAGTCGCAAACAACCACTAAGATTGGCTAATTCATACCCTAAAAAATCATAAAAATGGATATATATTTGTTATAAACAATTCAAAAAATCTAAAAAACAGACCATGGCAACAGTTAATCCTTATTTAAACTTTGATGGTAATACCGAAGAAGTATTTAATTTTTACAAATCAGTATTTGGCGGTGAATTTGACGTATTAGCCAGATTTGGTGAAATGCCAGAAGAATATCAAACCGACAAAAGTCAAAATACCAAGATCATGCATATTTCTTTACCAATTGGCGGAGGAAGTACTTTAATGGGTAGCGACCGTCTGGAATCTTATGGGCCTATCACGAAAGGTGATAATTTTTACGTTTCTATTCAGGCAGATAGTGAAGAAGAGGCAACAAAACTATTCAATGGTCTTTCTGCAGGTGGTCAGATTATCATGCCATTGGAAAAATCTTTCGGGTGCATTCTTTGGAATGTTCAACGATAAATTTGGCATACAATGGATGATCAATTTTGATTATAATAAAAAGTAATTAATATAGAAAGCATTATCCTTTTATAAGCTTCAAAAAGCCAGACACTATTTGGTGGCTTAAAAAAGGATGATGCTTTTTAAAACACTAATTTATTTTAGCGAAGCAATTTTCTCAAAAACTCTTGCAATTACTTCAGCACCCGGATCAGGAATATTCTTCAAAACTGCCTCAGAAAGATAGGAAGACCTTCCAAATTTAGTATTCGTAATCGTTTTGGTATATTCTGCCCCTTTACGTGCCTGCTGGGCAGCATTGATGACAGATTCATTCTTTGCTAACGATTCAAATGCAGGTTCCAAAGCATCAATCATCGTTCTATCCCCTACTTTTGCCCCGCCATAATCCTTCACCTTTTGCAAACCATTTAAAAGAGCTTTTCCTAAATCATGATCTTTTGAATAAGTATGACCAGCAGCAGTAAATAAAATCGATAACAATACACCACTTGATCCTCCAGCCTCTCTGGCCAGTATCCTTCCAATAGTTAGCAATAGTTTTCCGGTATCATCCAGGGGAAGCTTATCTACAACCAATAACAAACGTTTACCCGCCAGCGCAAATGTAGATCCGGCATCACCGTCACCAACTTTAGCATCCAGTCCATTAATTTCTTTTTCGATAGCAACCAATAAAGAACCCGTTTCTTCGATCAGCTGTTTAACATTAGCATTCACAGAAGGTTCATATTGCAGCGTCTCGGGAAGCTTTGGACTACTGATTTCTGCCGGTTTGTTGAAAGGTTGTATCTGCCATGCAGCAGGCTCTGAATCAACCAGTAATGCCTTCTCAATTTCTTCATCCAGCAAAAGTACTGATACAGAGAAACCACTCATATTAATTGATGACATCAAAGCAGCCGGGCCAACTATAAAGTCAACTTGAGCAGCTAATTTTGTTTTACTGAACGCATTGACCAGTAAACTCATTTCAATAGGGCTTACACTACCCATATTATTAAAGATCATAGCATATCTGCCATTAGTATCAGGCAAATTCGCCTCTAGTTTTTTTTCAATAGCCAAAGCCATTAAATGATCTGCCTGTGCATAAGCAATTACTTCTATACCCGGCTCTCCGTGAATACCCAAACCCAGTTCGGCTTCCTGGTCAGTTAAGCGGGAGAGTGTCTCCTGCCCCAGATGCTGGCATTCGGTAAGCGAAAGACCTATCGAAGCCGTACGATCAATAACTTGCTGTGCAATCTTTGCAATCTCAGCTAATGATTTACCTTCTTCAGCAAGCTGTCCTGCAATTTTATGCACAAACAAAGTACCTGCCAATCCTCTTTTTTTAACATCCTGGCCAAGGGCGATATCATCATCAACTGTTACCGTTTGCACCTCGTACCCTAAAGCACGTGCCTGTTCTGCAGCCAAACCAAAATTAAGACGGTCACCAGTATAATTTTTGATAATTAACAAAAGCCTTTTGGCCCGGTTGCAGCTAAGATAGCCGACAATACAGCATCTACTGTAGGTGAAGCAAAAATATCACCACATACCGCAGCAGTAAGCATCCCTTTTCCCACAAACCCTGCATGAGCAGGCTCATGGCCAGAGCCACCACCAGAAATAACCGCTACTTTTGACTTATCCCAATCTTTACGAATGACTACACGTATCTCAGGAAAGGAATCCAGTTTGGCTAATTTAGGGTTAGTTAATAATCCATTGATAGCTTCATTTACAATCTGATCGGGTTCATTTATAAAAAATTTCATGGTATATTATATTTCGTTTGTGTATAATTCAATAATTGATAGCGTTACAAGGTAATGAAAGATCTTATTTTTCGCTTTTCAGATTCATTAAGATAATGTCATAAAACAAGATTACCCCAAATACGTTATCATGATATAAAACCCTAATCAGATTATTATGGCATGGAATCCGGATGTATATAACAAATTCAAACAAGAACGTTTTGGCCCTTTTTACGATTTATTACAATTAGTAAAAGTTAAACCAGCTTTAAGTGCAATAGATTTAGGATGCGGAACTGGTGAACTGACCAGGAAACTCGCAGATGCGCTGCCCGGATCAACTGTTCTTGGAATAGATTCATCACAGGAAATGCTTAATGATGCTATCGCCTTTCAGAATGACCAGGTCAGTTTCAAAAAAAGAACAATAGAACAACAGCTTGCGTCCGCAGAAAAATACGATCTGCTCTTTTCAAATGCAGCCATCCAGTGGGTCGGTGACCACGAAATATTATATCCGAAAATTATTTCTGCTGTTAAACCTGGCGGACAGCTTGTGATACAAATCCCATCAAATCATAGTCACTTCACTCATACCACACTAATAGATATAGCCACAACCCCGCCTTTCGCAACTGCATTGAATGGCTTTACCCGCGTTTCTCCGGTTTTGGATATACAAGAATATGCTAAGATATTTTTCCAGCACGGAGGTACTGAAATCACAGTTTATGAAAAGATATATCCACATGTTCTAAAAGATGCAGACGCATTGTTTGACTGGGTATCCGGCACAGCGATGATCCCCTATGTAGAAAAACTGCCAGAAGATATCAAACAAAGTTTCATCGCCACCTATAAAGAAAGATTGCGGAAAGAATTTAAAGAATCACCTATATTTTACCCTTTTAAACGAACTATTATGGCTGCTACTTTTTAGATTTTCTAAAAGGAATAGTTTAGTTTTGTGACCGCTTATGAAATTTGATTCAATCACTTATTTGGCAGCAGGTAATGATCGTCAAAAACATGCATTTACTGTACTCAAAGATCACCTGATCTTTGAAATACTACAACCATTTGATCCTATTTTAGTTGGAACCGTTCCTCTGGATATAGCTATTAAAAACAGTGATCTTGATATTATCTGCTATTATCATGATAAAAATGAGTTTAAAAATTTACTCATTGACTCCTTTTCACAATTCAAAGATTTCAGATTAAGGAGACAAGGATCAATAGCCAGGAAGTAGTACTGGCTAAAATGATAGCCGATAAATGGGAGATTGAAATTTTCGGACAAGAAATACCTACCCGTGAACAGGCGGGCTACAGACATATGCTCATCGAAAACAAATTACTGATTGAACATGGTGAGCAGTTCAGAAAAGAGATTATCAAACTTAAAGAGCAAGGTTATAAAACCGAACCCGCTTTTGCCAGATTACTGAATCTGACCGGTGATCCTTATCTTGAATTACTGAAACTCTAAAGGTTTAATCTTTTCTGTTTCCAACCATCACTACACCGGTTGTATTACCCGTAGCATCTCTCAAGGGTGTGTAGCTATAGCATATTTGATTAATTTCTGAAGTAAAAGACACTCCGTTATGATAAACATGTTCCAATTCTCGGATACACTCTTTAGTCTTGCTATTCCATAAATCCAGCATCCTGTCATTTACAGATTGTATCTGAAAATCAAACCCACTAAATAAGCCATTGCCATTGCTACTGGTGCAGACATCACTACGGCGCGCAAATTCCGGTCCGACTCCAACCTGTACAGCCTGCTTAACTCCCTTTCACTCACATCCATCCCGACTACCAAAACTGAGACAACGTGATTCTTTTTACCAAGAATTGGTGTGTAGCTATAATCCACAAAGATCGTTTCGATCTTCCCGTTATTATTTGTATAAAATTTAGCGCCCGTTTCGCTATATGGCCTTCCTGTACGAATTACATCATAAATTAATTCGGGAAATGGCTGTTCAGCAATTTCGGGAAGAAACTCCAAAATGTTCCTGCCCAATACAGATTTTTCCCTCCTCAACAGTTGCAGCATAGCAGAATTTGCAGAATCCAGTCTTAACGTTTTTGCATCCAGAATCGCAATTGCAACCGGCGCATTTTGAAACAAATTCAGAAATCCTTTCATAACTCACAGCCCTTTAAATTGGTTAACTCAACTAAATATTCCAATTTTATTCCATAAAACAAAGCGTATTTCGTATACACTTTTACGCAAATAATTGAACAAAAAATCCCGGCAAAATCAATTTACTTTGACCATTTGGCTTAATCTACCCCATTGGTGGCATTTTATGGAGATCATAATTTTACCTTTGTGAAAAAGAAGAATTTTTCAACTACGTTTAAAACAATATAAAAAGCTTAATGCCTCAAAATTATTACAATCGGTAAGAAATTGAAGATCTCATCTCAATTACTGAAAAATGCCTTAGAAATATATTTCTAAGGCATTTTTCAGTAATTATATCATTTCTGGCTACTTACAATCTCTTTTTAATCCTATCCTAATATATCTTGAGATTACTGATCCATCAGGATAGCTAATTGTTACATTAAGATTTGCAAAGCTTTTCCCAGTATCAGTAACTGGATTATGCCTGACAATGACAGAATTCCCTGTATTTGATCCAACTATTTTAATTCCTGGCTGGGTAGACCAGGCTAAGGTAGTTCCTGCAGGTATATTTTCGAGTGTATAGGTATAATCGCCACCATCCGGTTCAGCTATGTTTCCAGTACATAAAATGAGTGACCCATTAATATATGTTGTTAACGAATAAAGATAATTTAGAGCAATTATATCATTGTTATTAAACGTCCTATTGCCTCCGGTAGTGCAAGCTAACATCCATGAGCCTGCATCAGCATCAGTTGGTGTTCCTGGAATATTGATTGCACCAACGTCACCTATTCCTTCATTACCTCCATTGCCACAACTAAATGCCCTATTCATATAATCAGTATGTCTCAGGCCAATGCAATGACCTAATTCATGTTGTATAACTGATGCAACATACAATAAATCTGGATTTGCACCGTAAGCCTCAGGATGCGTATTCATTTTAATCTCATTATATGGATTACCAGAAGATGTTGGAAATCCTGCCGATCCTAAAGCTATACCGCCCCCTTGTGGGGCTTCATAAAATCCGATCAAATTGATATCCCCCGTACCAAGAGTCCGCTGAAACGAATACGAAGTTTTAAAGCATTATAGCGATTTACTGCAGTATCTAAAGCAGCAGAAAAAACCTGCGGCAGATTTGAAACTGAAATTGTTATCATTCTTTCCGGAGATGCAGTAACAAGTTGATTGGTACGATATTGTTCGGTATTGGCTACTTTAACTGAAAAAGATTCATCTCTCTGATCCAGATCTTTATCTGGAAGGAATATGTCCCCTTCCACAATGTATCCGCCCTTAGTTTTTAACACATTCATTGTACTAAATCCAAGAGTTTTGATTTTACTTAATACACTTACAGATATTTCTTCGGGTTTGCTTGGTTTTTCATTTTTACATGCAGTGAAGCAAAAACAAAACAATAATAATAGTGCGATAATTTTCGGTTGTTTTTTCATAATTATTACATAACTGGTTCAATTATAAATATATGGTAATTAAAATAATAAAAAACTATCATAGAAAATAATTAAATTTAACCAATTGCGTATCCCCTTCTTTGATATCCGGTATTCATAAACCTTTCCCTGTTTCTTTACCCTGATGAGCAATTTTTTATTCGCTAACCGCGAAACCTCCAGATCGAAAACATTTCCGAAAGAATGAATATTCTTCAAAGCCATCTCCTTCCAATCTTTCGGCATTCCCGGTGTACAAGTAAAACTATCAAAAGCTACAGGACGCATACCAAATAATCCTTCAGTAAATACCCGGCAATACAAGCCGCTTTCTGCCGATAAATGACGCTGTCCACCCTCCGGATAAGCCTCCACAGGATATGGAACATGCTCTCCCAATAACCTTCTGCGGGAATAATACTGAAGATAGGGCATTGCCAGTTCCGTTTCTCCAGCTGCCAGAATACCTCTTAAAGCATACAGTGTAGACCGGTCCCAGAAGGTTTTATCACCAGCCTGAGTTAGTAAGCCATCGGGCGTAAACAACCCTGGAGAGAAAAGCGCTTTTATAGTTCCTTCCTTGTGCTCATAAATTCCTACCGTACCGTAAGTGGCATACATACAGATCCACGATCTTAACACCGTATTTTCTTTATAATAACGATAAGTATCAAACCCTTCAATAACACCCGCAAAATATTTGTCAATTGCACCCCGCAGCTCTTTTGCCTGACTCAGATAACCCTTTGTTAATTCCGGAGATTTTCCAAGCAATTTACTCAGTTTACTTGCCGAAATCAAAGCATCATAATACAAGGAGCTCGTAGATAAATTAGCTTTCCCGGCAGGGAAACGTCCTTCCAGTTCATCACTTTGAGAAGCCACCACTCCTTCTGCATTAAGCTTTCTTCTGGAATACTCCAGGCACCATTCAATTAATGGCCATAAAACCCGTGCAGAATCTATATTTCCATTTGCCAATGCATAACGTGATGCCCCATAGGCGATCATAGCCTGATCGCCACGATCACCAGCGCCATTCCAGAAACTTGTTCCTTCGGCTATAATAGAACTTGGAATAGGCTTATATTCAGGATTCATATAGGCCGAAAACATCCGATACGAATTCATTGCAGATTTACTGGCCAGATCATCACCCAAAAAAGCAAAAAACGGATTCACGTATTCAGCCTCATCATTTGCCCAGATCGCAGCATAATAAGAAAGTCCGCCAGGGCCATGCATCAAGCCCCCCTTCGTTTTAAAAATACTCTCCGCAGCCCTGATTTTTGCAAAAGCAAAAGCAGTATTCAATATAATATCAGGTGTGACCAATTGTAATTGCTGCAAAATACTCCGAACACGTTCCTTACGACCTTCTTCTTCCTTCAGTACGACAGCATTGAGGATCGATTGATGATCGGCCGCAGCCTGGTAAGAAACTGAAAACAATACAGAGTCTCCAGGCTGAACAAGATGCGCTCCATCACCTATAGACTTTAATACCAGCTTATGTGGCACTTTATAACTTCTAGAAGTATCAATAAGAACCTCTCGGCTCTGTCCATCCATTGAAATCAAAGCTGGTCTGTTTCCTTTATTAATGAATACCAGTTTTTCTATTGCCATTGGTTTATCCGCAGAAGGGAATAAAGAACGTTTCAAACTAATCGTACCCTTGCTGCCAATTTCACTATAGATCTCCATAATTCCATGATGTCTGATTCCGGTGACCCTTTCTGATAAACCTGCTATTTGATGGCCATTAATTAAATCGTCTTTCAATGGTTTACCATCAATAAAGATCTTTGGCAACTCATTATCACCAATTACCTGCATCAAACTCGCATGAGTATCATTAGGCTTCATCCTGAAAGTTGGAAAAACAACAGTACGTTTTAAATGCAACCGGCGCAGGCTATCTACTTCATACTGCACCCATAAAGAAACCTTCTGTCCACTCATTTCAATATGGTCAGCATGAGGCAAACGGCTGTCCGTCTTCCAAAAGATACTACCATCCTGACTGACTGACCAGCGATCAATCTGCTCGGGCAATGTATGCTGCTGAGCGTAAACCGGAACACGGTTTATAAACAACAGCAGAAATATTAAAATAAACAGCTGTTTATAATACATCGTCATAGCTAAATAAGATTATTTTTTTTCTTAGTTAATTTAAACATAAGGACATCATGCGCTGCAATTGTTCCCGTAATATTATCTTTTGTAAACCCAGTATCTTTATGTTTCCAAAGATCCCTGATCTGATAAGTACCATCAATTTTATATTGCTTTATCGTTGCCTTTAAGTCCTGATTGATAGTAATTGGCTGATTACTTCTATTGATAATACAAAAAGCAAAATTCCCATCACTTAGTGGTTTAAACCAAACTTCATAATCTCTGTATTTCATCCACCTGGTGGCAGAGATACCCAATTTATCCTGATCAATATCCAATACCTCTTTATTGGTCAGAATTTTCGCAGTTTCGGCAGACATATTTCTGATGTCATTACCAGCAATTAATGGCGCCGAAAACATAGCCCACATACTCATATGTAACCTTTCTTCATTTAGCGTCAGGATGCCATTTCCAATCTCCAGCATATCCGGATCATTCCAATGTCCGGGGCCGGAAAAATCACCTATTGACGTATGCAGATCTATAATCTGTAATACACCTAAACCGCCCCAGTTATTTGTACAATCAAAACAATTGATAATATCTTCGGTAGTACGCCATAAATGACCAATGCTTTTCCCCCACTCCCAGGGTTTGGTTGTCCCCCATTCACAAATGCTAAATACCATAGGCCTTCCCGCCTTATTGATCGCATCTCTCATTAACGTATAAGAAGCTTCAGCACTTTGTTTTCCATGATTACACCAGTCATACTTTAAAAAGTCAACTCCCCATGCGGCATAAGTTCTGGCATCCTGAAACTCATACCCCCTGCTCCCTGGTCTGCCCTGGCAAGTTGCTGTGCCTGCATCCGAATAGATCCCGAATTTAAACCCTTTCGAATGAATATAGGCTCCAAGACTTTTCATACCCGAAGGAAAACGTTCTGGATCTGCAAGGATATTCCCCAGGCTGTCCCGCCCAATCTGCCAGCAGTCATCAATCACGATATACTCATAACCAGCTTTTTT
The DNA here is from genome assembly GCF_053890575.1 of Pedobacter sp. NJ-S-72. NCBI lineage: Bacteria > Pseudomonadati > Bacteroidota > Sphingobacteriia > Sphingobacteriales > Sphingobacteriaceae > Pedobacter > Pedobacter sp. NJ-S-72. The sequence goes on from NZ_CM132681.1 coordinate 1,791,276, forward strand.
CATACCATTCAAAGCCATAGCATCTGCTACCTCTTTAATGATATTTTCATTTATTTTACATTCAAATTTGTTCCAGCTATTCCAACCCATTGGTGGGGTTTTAGCCAGTTCTTCGTTTTTTTTTGAGCGCGCATAGAAAGACATGACATGCTCAATATCAAAAGCAATAATATTCTCATCATGATTTAATGTTTTGTTTTTCCCCTATATCAAAGGGGGTTCATTCAATTTAAAGTGAATTGCGTCTTTTCAAAACAGTGGGGATAATCTCTTGAATTTTTTCTTGTGTGAGTACAAAATGAGCCGCTTTTTGAGCCATTAATGTGAAATCTGTCGAATAGGTCGTTATTCCATCAAAGATAATCTCCTTTACAGGGTCATCATCCTGCGATAAAATACCGATATCAGTTCCCAGTTTAATGTTTTGCGCTTTACAATCTTTCAGCAGTTTCCAGGTTTGTGTATCATATCATTACAAAAAAAAATAGATCTTTCCACGTTCTACAGAACCCGGGATATACTCTTTTTTTATAGTGTAATTGATATTATAATCCTTTACAAATTTTTTAAATGCCCTGACAATTTCAACCGGAGAATCAGAGTTTGGACGAGAGAAGAAAATCAGCTCATCAAAAGATCTGATCGTATCCAATAACTCTACAAACACCCGGTAACTGGATTCTTCAAATTCCTGAATCACATAAGAATACTCACCCGGCATGGGTTCATACCGGTCAGTCATTAAAAATTTATTTGCAGGAAGATTTTTTAATATACCGGCAGTTTTAGGATGTGGCATCGGAGTAACTACGTACACGCTATATTTCCCATTGATATTATTAATGACATTCTCAAAAACATCAATATTCTGATGATGAAAAAAAACATCAATATGTATATCAGATCCAACTGCTTCCCTGAATGCATTATGAAAAGTTTCCTGAATAGAGTCAAATGCGTACATCACCAGTGCGACTTTGATCATTTGACGTGTATCTGTATTAGACAGATAATAACCCATCCTGTTTTTAGAAGCGATAATACCCCGTTCAATTAGCTCTTTATATCCTTTTACAATTGTTTCCCTGGCAAAACCAGTTTCTTTGATCATCGTATTTACCGAAGGAAGTCTATCTCCCTTCACCAATATTTTCTCATCAATTGCATGAATAAAGCCCAGTACTAATTGTTCGTGTTTGGAATAACCTGGATTTGCTTCCAGTTCCTGTATTTTCTCAAAAAAACATTTCTCATATATCTTATCTGGCAGCCCCGCTGATTGTAATTAACAAAAACAAATTTAACATTAAAAGCGGTATGGTTATCCCATCCATACCGCTTATTTCACGGTTAATATCCGGGATTTTGCACTAAGAGCTTATTTTTTAATATTTCATATTTAGGTACAGGGAACAGATAATTAGCTTCTGAGAATTTCCTTTCCTGTAAAGTGAAGTAATTATACGCAAATGAACCAACCATCCGGATTTTTAGTGATATTCACTGCCATCAGCGGTTTATTATCCGTAATATTAGCTATTTTCCATCTGCGCACATCATAAAACCGTTGAGCTTCAAAACAGAATTCAATTTCCCGTTCGTGACGAATAGCATCTCTGAGTACTGATAAACTCTCGTTAACCTGAGGCATATTTACACTTGGCCGGCTCCGGATAAGATTCAGATATTCGGCAGCTACAGCCGTATTACCCAGCTCATATTCAGCTTCCGCATAGTTTAGATAGACTTCCGCCAAACGAAAAATAATCCAGTTCTGGTTACTGCCCGTAGCCGCCAGATCACGTGTTTCATCTGCATATTTACGCCAGTTATACCCAGTCAGACTGGCATTCCAGTTTTCAACCGGACTCTGCGGACTATCCAGTCCTCCTTTAAAGTATTCTACTTTACGACCTCTGAATGAACTACCATTATAAAGAATCGCCGCATCAAAACGCGGGTCGCGGTTCAGGTAAGGATTAGCCGGATCATAGCCCGATGCCGGATCTCCAATCATCTTTCCATTTTTCATTTCAAAATCGTTAACCAGGTTTTGAGAAGGCGCATATACTGACCAGCCATGAAATCCATTCGGCGAGATCATCACATCCAGCGAAGATTCCCAATAAGTGCTATTCATACCATAAGACAAAATTACCTCGGAATTAAACTTTTCAAGAAAAAGTTGTTTGTAATCTGCGCCAGAATATAGTCTGTAAATCCCCTTATCAATAACCGTTTTGGCTGCATCCGCTGCAGCCTGCCATTTGGTTTTATCATTCGAGGGATTATTCAACGGACTTGCAGCATATAATAAAGCCCTTGACTTCAAAGTCAGGGCAGCCCCGCTGGTAATACGCCCCAGATCACCTCCACTATAACTAGCTGGCAGCATTGTTCCAGCATCCGTTAATTCCTGAAGAATAAAGGTCATACACTCATCATAAGTATTTCTTGGAGATAAAACATTAGCATCCTCCAGGTTATAGACCTTAGTAATCAGCGGCACACTACCATAGCGTGAAACTAAATTAAAATAGCACCAGGCTCTGATAAACTTCATTTCTCCTGTCAGCCTTTTTTTCATTACGGCATCGCCCTGGACTGCCCCTATATTCTGAAAAAAGACATTGCAATCCCTGATAAATCCATAATCGGCCGACCAGCTATCCATAGAAAGATTATCAGGGCTAACCAGCCCGTTATTCCATAAGAAAACGCTTTCATAGTTAAATTTAGAGTATCCCTCATCTGAGGCAGCAGACAATCCAGGCCCATTCACCGGAGCGTCCCAATTATAAAAATGCGGCAGTGCCCGATATTTTGAATTGACAAAGGTCTGTACAAGATTCAGATCTGTCCATACATCTGTTTCGGAGTAGGTGTCTAAAGGTTTTTTTTCTAAAAAATCCTTCTTGCAGGAGCTGAGGCCAACTAAAAGGCTAAAGCTCAAACAGCATATATATAGCTACTTAATTTCATCTTCTTCATTTTTCAGATTATGGTTTAAAGGGAAATATTGATTCCGGCATTTATGATCCGGGTTTGCGGATAATAGCTACCCGTCACCGCATTTAGCCTATTAGTTCTTACTGTGCTTGTTGGTAAAGCACTTAATTCAGGATCATAATCCTTAATTTTACTGAAGACCAGTAAATTGCTGCCATTTACAAAAACCCGCAGGCTTTGCAATTTTAACCGCGAAACGAATGTCTTCGAAAAAGTATAAGAGACCTCTACATTTTTAAGTCTCAAAAATGTAGCATCACGAAGCCAGAAGTCTGAATACCGGTTATTTATAGGATCATTCCTATCAAAAGAGGCTGGATAAGCTCCATTTACGTTCGTAGTGCTCCAACGGTCTTCAAATAACCAGATTGGTGGCGTAATTGCATTCCCTTGTTGTGGTAAAACAAGCTGTTTGGCCCGCCCCTGTCCCTGTAAAAGCACATTTAACCCTATCCCTTTATATTGTATATCCCAAAATTCAGTGCAAATACAGTAGAAGGAGTTGGGGAATCAAAAGCCCTTACCATATCGTTAGAACTTATCTTTTTATCGCCATCGACATCCGCATACCTGATATCACCAGGTTTGGTATTCGGCAAATGCACAGAATTATCAATTTCAGCCTGTGTACGATAAATACCTTCAGATTTATAAACTAACCACGAATCCATTGGATGCCCCTGAACTTTTTGCCAGTCAGGAACATTAGCCGCTTCGTCCATAAACACAACTTCATTTTTAGTATGGGTAAAATTCCCTCCTATACTATAAGAGAAATCCTGATTTAAAGAATGCTTATAAAATACCTCCAGCTCAATCCCCTTATTGTTTACCTTACCAATATTCTCAGCAGGAAGTTTACCTGTTAACCCGGTACTTGACGGAACTGAAGCATTACGGGCAGTCAAAATGTTGCTGCGTTTAGAAATAAAATAATCTGCATTTACACTCAGATCTCCATGAAAGAAAGAAGATTCGAGTCCAATATTACTCGTATTGGCAACTTCCCATGTTATTCCAGGATTAGGTGCAACACCAGCAGATAACCCTTGTTGTCTATCACCATTCGCACCAAAATAATAGCCATTATCCAGATAATACTGCTGCAAATTCTGATAAGGATCAATTTTATCATTCCCCAGTTTACCCCAGGATGCTTTCAGTTTTAACTGATTGACAAAAGAAACATTATTCTTAAAGAAATTCTCTTCAGAGATCCTCCATCCTACAGAAAGCGCAGGAAAAGTCCCCCACTGCTTGCCTTTTGGAAAGTTGAAAGAGCCGTCATGTCTTAAAATAAACTCCGCCAGGTATCTATCTTTAAAACTATAAGTCAGCCTGCCAAATAAGTTCTGACGGGCAGATTGTCCAGCCACACTCCCATTATCTTTATCAATATCGCTTCCGATAAAAATCTGATCAATTTTGCTGCTTAAAAAGCCTGTACGGTAAGCACTGATACCCTCATTATAATTTGAACTTTGTTCATAGGCTACAAAAGCATTGACATTGTGATCACCAAACCGGCGTTCATAACCTAATTTCAAATTATACGTTTGAAGCTGATAATTCCTGAAATTCTCATTCAGATTAATTGGCCCTTCGGTGTTGCGCAGATTATCATAATTATTGGTGGACGGGTTATAGCGATAAGCATCCCAGTTATCATATAATTTTTTCCCATTGTTAAACCGAAAATCAAAGGCAGCCAGACCACTGATAGAGAGCCCCTTAGTAACATATGGTAGTTTGAGATCAAATGACAGATCAGATTGCAGGGAATAATCTTTTATCTTATTATATCCGGTTGCCCCCGAAGCCATGAGTACCGGATTACGGCCTCCTGCCAGTCCCGGGCCGGGAAGACCATTTGGATAATAGGCAGGTAAAGTCGGATAAGCAGACAGTAGTTCTGCAAATATCGTCCCGCTATCATAATTAGAATAACGCCTGTCTTCAATTCTTTCCGAAAGATTGAGGGACACTTTAAGATCTGAGGTAACTCTTGCTGTCACATTAGAACGCAGGTTGTATTGCTTATAACCCGTTGCCGAGTTGCGAAAGATACCATCCTGATTCAAATATTCTCCGGATATAAAATGATCAAACTTATCATTTCCGCCACTTAAGGTAAGTGCATGGCGATACTGCGGAGAAAAGTCTTTGACTACTTCATGGTACCAATTGGTATTGGGAAAGTTTAGCGGATCACTGCCTGCCGTATATTTCTGAATATCAGCAGCAGAATATTGATGAGGCTGTCCCAAACGATCATTAACTTCGTTAATATAAGTAGCATATTGCCCCGCATTCACGAGCTTTGGTAAAGTGGTAGGCTGAGTATAGCCATAACTGCCGTTATAAGTAATAACTGGCTTTCCGGTCTTACCCCTTTTGGTTGTTATCAGTATTACCCCATTTGCAGACTGCGCACCATAAATAGCCGCAGAAGCATCTTTTAATACACTGATACTTTCGATATCGTCAGGATTCATTCGTTCAAAAGCACCGCGATTGGCTACCCCATCAATAACAATCAGCGGACTATTATCATTCAGCGTCCCCATACCGCGAATCAATAAGGTGGAAAAATCACTACCAGGTTCGCCGGAACGATTGGTCGAGATAACTCCAGGTACGCGCCCTGCGATAGCATTAGTCAGGTTAGCGGCTGGACTTTCCCTTAGCGCATCGCCCTTCAGGGTAGCAACAGAGCCAGTTACGGTCGCTTTCTTCTGCACGCCATAACCTACGACTACAATTTCATCAAGCGCCTTTTGATCAGTATTGAGCTGAACATTAATTTTTGAATTGCCATTTACAGGAACTTCTTTACGGAGATAAGCTGTAGAAGAAAAAATCAGTACTGATTTTTCCGAAGCATTGATCAGGTAATTACCTGATGCATCCGAAGAAGTTCCGATATTTGTTCCTTTAACAGTAATGGAAACGCCGGGTAGCCCTTCCCTTTTTCATCTGTTATGGTTCCTGTAATGCGGTGTACCTGCTGTACAACTGACTGGGCATAGAGATCCTTCATAAAAGCCATCTGCCCCCCACTTACAGACAATAGCATTAAAACTTTGAGAGTCATTTTTAATTTCATACACGTTTTTTTGGTTAGTTTATTTGGTTTTGATTTATTCTAATTCATAGTCAACTGTTCTATTCTGTTCTATTCTACAATAGAACAAACATAAGAACATTTTTAAATAATCAAAACTTTATTTTACAAGCACTTATAAAAAACATCAGGAACCAAAACCTGATATTTAAGCAGAAAGAAAAGGAAGATTCAGAGATTTCACCCTATTCTGTCTATTGATACAAAACCTTATTTAGGGATTTAATTAAAAAGAAAAAACACCAATAATAATTGGTGTTTTAATGGAGGAAGAAAGAAATCATTTATGAATAAAATAGTACTTATATTACCCTTTTTTAATCTGATCTGCTATCTTTTCAGCAGTCATAATAATTACTGTAGGGTTCAAGTTAATCAAAGGAATTTCCGGGAAGATCGAAGCATCTACAACACGCAGATTTTTCAACCCATATACCCTGCCCTGTTCATCAACTACCGCATTCGCAGCACCTTCTTTTCCCATTGGGATAGTTGAACAAGGATGTTGTAAAGTTGATACACCGCTTAACAATGCCTTCCTGATTTCGGCATCAGTTTGCACCTGCTTTCCAGGATAAAGTTCACTATGGAAGAAGTCTTTTAACGGAGCAATTCCTACCATTTTACGTGCCAGTTTAAAACACTCGACCATACGAAGCATATCATCCTCAGCAGTCAAATGCTGAAAATCTATAACTGGCATAACTGCAGGGTCCTTACTAGCCAGCTTAAAAGAACCTTCAGAGATACAATTCATTAGCTCCAAACCTAAAGTAAACAATGAACCCGTAGGACTTAGAGATGGGTCAACCAGGTGTGAGGGAGAAATTGCAATATCCATTTCATCTGCTGAAGCTGCTCTTGAAGAGTTTGTCCATAATTGGGCTCCTACCACAGGATGTATTTCTGTGTTTTTTTCAGGCACTGCAGCAAAGTTCATCCAGTAAAAAGGGTGATCTAATAACCTTTTTCCAACTGGCGCGTTCAATACCATATCTATATCAAGTTTTTTAAGATCTTCAGCAGGCCCAACTCCAGAACGCATTAAAATACCAGCAGAACCATAAGCACCAGATGACAGAATAATCTGTTTTCCAAATAACTTCTTTCCATTAGCCAATTGAATTCCTTTAGCTTCTTTGTTTTCAAAAATGATTTTGTCAATCAATGACTCACTTAAAATCTGCAGGTTTTTACGCTTGCGCACATCTGGGCTCAGGTAAGCAATCCCCACATTTACCCTTACTCCATTCACCACATTCATTGGCACCGGACCTGCACCATTATTACTTTCCGGATTATTAAAATCATCAACTTTATTATATCCCATTGCAAGGGCAGTATCAACCACAGCCCTTTGAGCTGGAGTGATATAATCCATTGTCATTTGATGAATAGGAAACGGACCTGTTCTGCCGTGCCACCTATCATCGCCATGCTCAGTCCTTTCCATTTTCTTGTAGTAAGGAAGCACATCATCAAACGTCCATCCCTTCAAACCAAGATTAGTCCAGCGTTTAAAATCGAATTTCAGTGCACGTCCTGCTACAGCTCCATTGATATTCGAACTCCCGCCTACACCCTTTCCACGTGGTGCAGTTATGACATTACCATATTGTTGCACGGCACTTTTATATCCCCATTCATATCTCGGATCAAGGTTCGCCGCAATAATGTTGCTACTGTAAATTTTTTCAGGATTACCTTCCGGATCAAAATCCTTTCCTGCCTCAATTAGCAGGATATTCCAGTTTTTATTCTCCGAAAGACGACTTGCTAATACAGCACCAGCCGATCCTGCACCTGCGATAATAAAATTATATGTCCCATCAGAAGCCGGACCTTCATCCAGTAAAGGCGAATTTTCCAAATTAACTGCTGCTGCACTGATTGTATCCGTAATTAAGGTGGCCGCCAATGACAATGCACCTACTTTAATAGCATCTCTGCGTTTCATCGATTTTTATATTTTTTGATTAAAAAGTAATAACTGCTTTGATAGTTTCACCCGACAAGCTTTCGGCAACGGCCGTATTGATCTCTTCCAAACTGAAGAATTTCATCATTTTATCAACTGGAAAACGCCCTTCTTCATAAAACCTGATCATCTTAGGAATGAATATCCCGGGAACACAATCGCCCATGATACTACCTTTGATCGTACGTCCCCGTAAAAGGTTCCATGCGTCAAATTCAACCTTTGAACCTGCCGGTAATACACCAGTTAGTATACATATTCCATTCTCCTGGATCACATCCAGTGCCGAAGTCATTACTTTTTTAACCCCAGAAGATTCAAAAGCATAATTTGCACCTCTGTCACCAGTCATTTCCAATACGGCTTGTACCAAATCCTCCTCACGATCGCCACGTAATACGTGGGTAGCCCCAACTTCCAGTGCTAACTGAAGTCTCTTTTCACTAATATCTACAGCAATAATCATACTGCATCCAGCAATTTTAGCTGCCATTACTGCACTAAGGCCAACTGCACCCATACCGTAAATAACTATTGAAGTACCCGCTTCTGGTTTTAATGTATTTAAAATACCACCAGCGCCTGTCATAATTCCGCAAGCAAATGGAGCAAGATATTTTAAGTCTGCTGTTGGTGATACTTTAATTACAGAAGTCTGGTTAACTACCGCATATGATGCATGGGAAGATTGACCAAAGAAATGACTATGTACATCTCCCTCGTGATTATGCAGGCAAACTGAACCGTCTAACCGGCTTCCACCAAAATTAAGCGGTACATGCCGGATACAGTATGAAGGTAAACCGGTTTTACATTTTTCACATTCACCACATGAACTCAGTGATAGGACAACATGATCACCTGCCACTACTTGGTTACAGCCAAACCTACTTTAATAACTATTCCAGCACCTTCATGTCCCAAAACCACTGGTAAAGGAGTTTTAATATATTGATCTCTTACATCAATATCCGTCCGGCAAATACCAGCTGAAACCATTTTCACTAATACTTCGTTCTCTCGCGGCTCATCCAGGATCACTTGCTCTACAGCTAACTCAGTCCCTTTATTTTTCGCAATTGCTGCTGTTATCTCCATAATTTCATTATTGACATTGCAAGAATGAACTCCTTGCTTTATTGATAGTTTTTTGATTGATTATTTGTCAAAGGTAGAACAGCAATTTCCGGATATACTTAAGAAATATTAAGAAATTAGTGAAAAATATTCTTTAACAATCTGCGATTTAGCAGAGACAAGGCTGTTTTAAGATTAAAAAAAGCAATTACAAAGAAATAATACAACACCACTAATACTTCTCTGCAAGAATAGTCTCGCGTAACTAAAAGAGTTTCATTGGTTAAAAAAACACAACCAAAAAAACAGCAATATCCTCAATATTATTTCCCCATATAGCCTGCAAAAAAAAAAAAAAAAAAAAAACAATAATTTTACACCGATAGTTAATTCACTTAACTCACCAAAATAAAACGGGCAAAAGATAAAATGGACGAGACTAGAATGCGCTATGTTAGCCTGATTGCTAACATGCAAAAACATATCAAATTAAATGATAGTGAAATTGATGAATTATGTAATTCATTTAAATATAAAAAGATCAAAAAGGGAGACTATCTGCTTAAAGCCGGCGAAGTATGCCGTTATCAAACTTTTGTACTTTCTGGATTTTTAAAATTACACCATCTAAATGAAGAAGGAAAAGAGCACGCATTGATATTTTTACCTGCACAATGGTGGGCTGCTGACCTTTTCTCTTATTTTAATGGAACCGCTTCTAATATGATTATCAGGGCACTTTCTGATGGAGATGTTTTACAGCTGGAGAAAAACGCATTTGATAAGATGTTGAATAAATTCCCGTGTTTGAAAGATTTTTCAGGATAATCTATCAAAATGCATTATGCTCTCAACACAAAAAAGTTATTGATAGTATCAGTCTTTCAGCTAAGGATCGTTATCTGAATTTCATAACACGTTTTCCTGAGATAGTCAAACTCATTTCTCAGAAAGATATTGCAACTTACCTGGGGATGGCACCTGAATACTTAAGCAAATTACTAAAAGACATGTCTACGAAAAAGTAAAATTCTCTATGGTATAAATCAGGCTTTCCCGGGTTCTCTCAGGAAAGCCTGATCTGACTACTCCCCGTATACAGGGTAATCGGTATACCCATGTTCGGCACCACCATAATGCAGATCACGGTTTGGCAAGGCAAACTCATAATCATATTTTAACCTTTCTGTCAAATCAGGATTCGCAATAAAAGCTTCCCCAAAAGCGGCCAGGTCAATTACCCCTTCTTCAATATATTTCGTGGACAATTCTTTATCCATCCCTCCTGCCAGGATAATAATACCATCAAAGTTTACTCTGAAACGCGCTAAGAAGCCATCAGGCAAAGCAAAACTCCCTCTTGACTTCTGGTCCATCAAGTGAATATAAACGATACCACGCTTACTTAATTGACCAGCCAGGTAAGCATAAGTTTCCTCTATTTCATCATAATGCGGCAATTCATGCAATCCACCATAAGGGGTTAAACGAATAGCAACTTTTGCTGCACCAATCTGAGCAATACTGGCATCAATTGCTTCTAATAAGAATCTGCTGCGATTCTCTACTGCCCCCCCATATTCATCTGTTCTGTTATTTGTAAACGGATTCAGGAATTGTTCAATCAGGTATCCGTTAGCGCCGTGAAGCTCTACTCCATCAAAACCAGCCTCCATAGCATTAGCTGCTGCGCTGGCAAAATCCTGAACCACTTGTTTAACTTCTGCCGTAATTAATGGATGTGGCTTGGAAGCAATCACGAAACTCTCTTTTCCATGCGCATCATATCCCCATGCATTTGATTCAGCAGCTTGAATATCAGAAACACCAACCGGAGCCCGTTGATCTGGTTGATTGGAAACATGTGAAACCCTGCCTACATGCCATAACTGGGTAAATATTTTCGCTCCTTGTTCGTGAACAGCTTTAGTCACTAATTTCCAGCCTTCGACCTGTTCTTTAGTAAACAATCCCGGTACATGAAGAACCCCCATTGAAGTAGGAGAAATAGCAGTTCCTTCGGTTATAATTAAACCTGCACCTGCTCTTTGTTTATAATATAGGGCATTCAAATCATTAGGAATGCCATTTGGATTACGGGCACGGGTCATTGGTGCCATCACCACTCTGTTTTTCAGCTCAAGCCCTTTGCCTGAGTAAGTTTCAAATAAAGTCGTTTTATGTATGATTTTCTTGTGTTCCATCTTTTTATGTTATTTATTTAACAGCACAAATCTCCAGATAATAACACTATCATTAAAATAACATAAATTTCATCTTGCTATCACAATTATATAATAGAAACAGAGAACCTCCAATATGTGCCCGATTTTTTTTTTTTTTTTTTTTCTTATAGAAGAATATCTTTATCTAACCATCAATCAACCATTTACACTATGAAAAAAAATATCATTTACATTTTCTGCTGTATAACATTGCTATCAGGGGTACTATCCTGTACCACCAATAAGAATAAAGACAAAAGCGGATCAAACAAGGAGGCTGGCTCCAATATCAGCTCTGCTGCTAATGGGCCTGCTGACCAGGCAAGCCGTATCATTGAATACACCAACCTTGTCGTAGATATGGCAAACAGCCATAATTCTTACTTAAAAAATATCCTCAGCAATACAAACCAGATAGAATTTGGATTAAAAAACCCAAAAAATCTATATGCATTTGCAGGAATAATTACACCACACATCATACGGGCTGGTCTTCGCAACATGAATGGAGTAACTATAGAAAAGCCTGTCGATGAATTAGGTAAAGAGAACCAGACCTACTTTAAAACACAAAAAGAGCAAATATAATACCACATTCGGAAAGCTCCAGAATGATTACAAACTATTGGATGATTATGTAAAAGCGCAGGATTACAAGGATGATAAAGGCACTAAAGGCTATCTATTAATTGATACAATCAGAAACACCGTGCAAAAACTATATACCGGAAAGATAGTTTTGATGAAAAAAGTAAACGAACTAGCTGACGCTGCTGAGGTTGTTGTCCTGAAAGACAGCCCGCTAAAAGAATATATAATTGCGATGAAAACAGATATGAAGAACTTTCGCAGTTTTGTCGATCTGCTGGCAAATCACGGCAATGACTATACAAAGATCAGTGATAAAGTACAAGCAGGCTATAAAAACTTAGAGGCCGCACAAATAAAGAATGCTAATTTGAATATTGATAATGCTAAGAAGGCCAATAAAGATGCAGAGTACAAAAGATTCTATGAAAGTTTCCATGATCTTTTAATACGCACTAAAAAGACATTACGTGATGCCGGGACAGCTGGTAAAAACTAACAGATATTGATATCGACGGGCTCGACCGTGAATATGACGGCTTGATTAGAAGTTATAACTACTTTAATCAATAAAAAGAAGGGGATCCTAAATAAATCCCCTCTTTTATTTAATCTTTTAAACTAATCCTTATTTTTTCACCGCTGTAACTATTAACGCCTGTAAAGGAACATTAAGATCTGAAGTTCCATAAACTTCTGCTAATCTGTCACTTAATTTCTCAGTTAATTCAGGCAATAAATCAGCACACTGCTCTACAATTCCAGCATAGATAGGTGTTCCTTCTAATAATCCTTTTGCTGCATCATACGAATTAGCACTATATCCATTAACCTTTAACACCTTGATATTGATATCAGAGAATCCTCCATTGATCAAATCGGTTTTAATAACAGCCTGATCAGAATAAGAGAACGGAATATTATAAAAAGAAGGCGGATTAGCAGGGAAATACTCTTCCATTAACTCCTTAACTAATAGAACTATAGGATTATTAGACATTATATCCCACGAATTGAATATAAATGTCCCTCCATTTTCTAAAACACGAAATGCCTCCTGATAGGCTTTAACCCGGTCACTATAAAACATAACCCCAAATTGGCCGGCCACACAATCAAATGATTCGTCATCAAAAGGCAAAGACATTGCATCAGCCACAATCCATTGTACCTTGCTATCCTCTCCCATTTTATCCATTGCTAAAGCAATCATCCCCAGATTGATATCAGTTGCGACAAGAGAAACATTTGAGGATAACGTTTCCATAAGCTGTTTAGTTAACCTTCCTGTACCACAAGCCACTTCTAATACATTCGCCGGCTGTAACAGAGTTACACGCCTGGCCATATCGACAGCATAAGCTTCAAAAAGTAATGGGCCTAAATATTCGTCATAATTGAATGGGATACTACCAGAAAATGCCGTCGTTTTTGTTTCTGTCTTCATGCTAATAGAGTTTTAATTAGAAAAATTTCATGTGATGGGAATTGAGAGTGTATAATAACCACCAGCTGCCAAAATAAATCTTCCTGATAAGAGTACAACTATTCAATTTATTCAGTTTACCTGAAAAAAACCGCTTTCCTCAGATTAACTTATTCACAGCCACCGTTCACTAAAGTATAGTTTATTACTAAAAAATATTTATTTTTCACATTAAAAACTAAATCATACCTAAAACGATAATATAAAGACAATAATAGAATGTTACCAGAGACACAGTTAAATTAACAGGTGAAGCGCTCTACTTTAATTGTTTCTCCAGTCCTAACCGATCTATCTGAATCCAGTACTCAGCAATTTTCCCTTTTTCAATCCTATAAACTGAACTGGCAATTTCAACCAATTGTTTTCCTGTAGCCGGATGCGAATCAATTGTTCCAAGATGTTTTCCTGTTTGTTTCCATCGCACATAAACTTTATCATCTTCGGCAATCATTTCTGTGATCTCAAATTTAAAATTACCATATAGACTCAGAAATTCTTTGACATGTTCCGCATAGTTCTGAGGCGTTCTTTTAACAGTAGTCTCTTCCTCTGCATTCATTTGATGCGCCAGCAAAGTATCAGCCATATACAGCTCCGCATGATCTGGATGTTTACCAGAACGTACATCTTCCAAAAATCTCCTCACTACCTGCTTATTTTCTACGGATAGATTTTGGCGTTTTAATGCAGTAGCAGCAATTTCAATATTTCCATTTCCTGGAAGATCAAGGACAGCAATACAAACTCTGGCTGGAAAATCCCCCTTAAAATAAGTACTGTAAACCTGATTAGTCAATGGGTAATTATCCATGTTTTTTAAATAAATAGTTACGTTAACCAGGTCACTAAAATCAAGTCCCTGTTGTTTGAGTAAATGACCAATATTTTTCATAACCTGATGTGATTCAGCTTCAAAACTACTGGTTACTAATTTCTTAGTTAAACTATCAACCCCCAGTTGTCCTGAAATAAAAATAAAATCACCCGCAGATTTAATTTTGCTGTATGGTGGTGTTTTAACCTGGTTTTCTTTTGGTTGTGCCATGAGGTAAAAGGGATATATAAAAAAAAAGAGTGAATAATATCTGTTTCATGTTTCTTAATGAATTTGTACAAAATTACATTTACGTTTTAATACCCAAAATACTATTTTTGTCACAAACTAATACCTAAATAGTATTAATATGGATTTAAGACACTTGAATTACTTTCTGATTTTAGCAGAAGAATTACATTTTGGCCGGGCAGCAGAACGACTACATATCTCTCAGCCTCCTTTGAGCAGGATGATTCAGCAAATAGAAAATGATCTGGGTGTATTGCTCTTTGAACGGACTAAAAGAAGTGTCATACTCACTCCTGCCGGACTTGACTTTTTGCAGGATGCTAAACAAATGATTTTACAGATGCAAACTGTAAAGAAGCGACTGGCAATTTATGGACAGGGTGAAACTGGCACGCTAAGGATTGGCTATGTTGGAGCAGTTATGCATAGTAAACTCCCTTCACTTTTAGCCGAATTCACGAAAACTCTTCCCCATATTAGTTTACAGTTTGAGGAACTGCCAAACCATAATTTAGTCTATGAATTAAACAATGGGACCCTTGATGCTGCATTTGTCAGAACATGGCTTCATCCTGAAAAACTGGAAGAAAAATTAATTCTCTCGGAACCATTTGCAGTAGTAATCCCTATAAATCATTCATTATCAAATGAGAAATCAATATCAATTAAAGAGTTAATTAACGAAAAGTTTATCACGTTTACAAGGGAATGTGGCCCGACTATTTTTGACAGCTTTTTGGTCATGTGTTCAAATGCCGGGTTTACCCCGCAAATTTCGCATCATGCTTCTCAATTGAATTCTGTATTAAAACTGGTGGAAAGTGGTTTTGGAATTTCGCTTTTACCTGAACAGGTAGAACAGGGATATGCACTTAATTTAAAATTCATTCCGATTGAAGATGTACAGGAAACAGTTCCGCTGATTATGCTGACCAGGACACAAAAAATCCTAACCCTGCGTTGCTGCATTTGCAAAATCATCTGCTTAAGTGTTTGTAAAAAACAATAGTATTTCCTTAAAAACAGTACCAAAAATCACTGAAAAACAACCTCTTACAGCTCAAAAAACAGTTTAAAAAACGACCAAAACACGCCAGCCATAAGCCACTGATAACAAGCACGTTAAACTCACCTTGTTCAGACATCATTCGGAGACCATTCACAGGCACTAAAGGTATCTTTCAATTTTTACCGAACAAACATTAAACTTGTTGTAAATTATTTTTCAAATAAAAATTCAAAACGACACTTATTGTTATTGTTTTAACTATATTGGTAATACCAAAAACCAGATATAACTATGGCAATTTTACAGGAAGGCACCGTATTAGCAGGCATCAGAGGAAAAATCGGAAACATTGTGATTTATCAATGGAAGAACAAGGTTTGCGCCAGGTCCAAACCAAAAAAAGGCCGTAAAAAAGCAGTCAGAACTGTCCCGCAACAAGCTCAGGCCAATAAGATGAAGGTATTAAGTCCATTCTTAAACGTCGTTGCCCCTTTTCTTCAGGTAGGTTTCAGGCAAATAGTAGCAGGTCAGGACATGTCTGCACACAATGCTGCTAAATCTGTGAATATGAAAAATGCCATTAAGGGAGAATTTCCTGAGCAAGAGATCAACTGGGATACTATATTGGTTGCAGACGGAGAGCTGGTCAAACCTGAAAATGTGAAGACTACACTATCAGACAACACTTTTAATTTCACCTGGAACAAAGATCAAACAGGTATGGGCTCTCCAAGCGACAGAACCATTATCCTGTTATATGATAAGGATTATAAACAATTCCATGCCAATTATAGTGGTGCACGCAGAGACGAATTAAAGGATACTTTCTGCCTTGATTCTATTCCTATTGCAACTAACGATAGAGCTTATGAAGTATTTATAGCCTTTAAAGATGTAATGAGTGATGAGGTCTCCAGGAGTGTATACGGAAAGTTCATATAAATCCATAAAAAACCGGCTTTTTAATTAGCCCATCATTTAGACGATGAACTTCATAATAAGCCGGTTTCTGTTGTGAGTTCGGATATGTCTTAAGCCTGAGGCTCAAGGTATTTTGCGTAGCAATAACCTTCTTCTCCGTCATTGGTACGTACCAACCACCATAAATCATTACTTCTGTTAACCAGAGTAATAACCTCACCATGAGCTGCTTTTCCAACAATTGGCTGATCAGTACCTGGTCCTTTACGGATATTCAGGTTACTGCTTTCTGTGATTACTTTAGCATGTGTTACCGCTGCATCAACAGCAACATTTACATTTAAAACTAAATCGCCACCAGCGAAATTAGGATCAATCTGGTTGTAAATATCCCATAGATGATCTTTGGTAGCACCATCAGCTGCTGTTCCATCTACGTATAGTATTCCATCCTGTTCGCGTACTGCTAAATCAGAAATTCCTGCCGCAGTTGCAGCATCAGTTAATGCTTTTATATTTATCTTGTAATGCCATAATTCAGATTATTTTACAGTTAATTGGTTATCAATTTTTTTAGGTTTCAATACAGACAGCTGCTGCATTAATTTTACTAAAGAAGATTTGTTGATTTCTCCTTTTAAAGTAACTACACCATCTTTAACTGTAGTTTGAACTGTTGGAAAATCTTTAGCTGCATCAGCTACACTTTTGATCAATGCTGCATCTTCAGCAATCACAACTGGTACTAATGAAGCCAATCCTGATTTAATAGTCAGATTGTTTACTACCGACTTCACGCCTTTTTCCGCTTTTGCGATCACTTCTGCTTTAGCTTTTTCGGCTTCATCAGCAACTTCACCAGTCAAAGTAACTTCACCTTTTGTGACAGCCACGCTAACTTCACTTGCTTCTTTAGCTTTTACAGCAGTTTGTATGTCCCCATCTTTTGGTGAACAGCCTGCAAAAAACAGGGTTGCGACAACAGCCGCGCTCATAAATAGTTTTGTTGTTTTCATTTGTTTTCAGATAATGGTTTGTTAATTTATAATACTATAACAAAGTTCCCTTCAAAAAGATTGCCGCAATGCTAAAATAAATTACTAAGCCTGTAACGTCAACTAAAGTGGCCACAAAGGGTGCAGAGGACGTTGCCGGATCTATTTTACATTTTTTCAGGACCATCGGCACCATAGAACCACTTAATGTTCCCCACATCACAATCCCGATTAAGGAGAAAAAGATCGTAATTGCCAGCAATAACCAGTGAATTCCGTAATCATACCAATGCAGGTTCTGCCAGATCGCAATCCGGATAAAACCAATTGCTCCTAAGATTATTCCAAGTACTAATCCTGACAAGATTTCCCGTCGCATAACATACCACCAGTCTTTGAGGCTCAGCTCTTTTAAAGCCATAGCCCTTATAATCAAAGTAGCAGCTTGCGAACCACTATTTCCTCCACTAGAGATAATTAAAGGAACAAATAATGCCAGTACCACGGCTTTTATATTTCCCCATCAAAATACCCCATTGCCGTAGCCGTCAGCATCTCCCCTAAAAACAAGACAATTAACCATCCAGCTCTTTTTTTAAGCAAGGAGAAGAAAGGGGTCTTTACATAAGGAAAATCAAGTTCTTCGATACCCCCAAACTTTTGAATCTCTGCGGTTGCTTTTTGTTCAGCAACATCCATCACGTCATCTATGGTTACCACGCCTAATAAAACATGCTCATCATTGATTACAGGTAATACAACCCGGTCATACTCTTTAAATTTCTGAACAGCATCTTCTTTGGTTTCTGTAATTTTTAAGGTGACACAAAATCCGTCTACAATATCCATGATTTTTTTTGAACGCTCGTTTAGAACCAGTCGCCTGATTGGGATATCATCAATTAACTTCCCTTCGCTATCCACCACATAAATCACATTGGCGGCTTCTGTATCATTATGCTCTAAACGCAAATGCTCTGATGCTTCTTCAATGGTCATGGTCGTCGCATCCACAGTGGCTACATCAGTATTGATAATTCGAGCCACACTTTTAGGAGAATAACCTAACAGATTGGCTACTGCATCCCTATTCTGTTCATCTAAATATTCCAGAACACGGGAAAGTTCTATTCCCCTTAACGAGGAATAAAAAATGGTCCGGTCATCCGATTTCAGGTTATTGAGAATATAGGAAGCTCTATCTTTTGATATATTATTTATAATTTTCTTTTGGAGCTGTATATCCAGATAAGGTAATACATTGACCTGCTGGTCTGCACTGAAAGAGTTATAAGCATCAATAGCTTTGCCTGCTGGTATAGAAATAAACAGCTGAGCTACCTCTGAAGGGTGAATATACCCACTTTGGTGGTTCGGTTTAAATAACCCGGAGAAGTCTCCGGCAAGTATTTTCTTCCTCGTTTCTTTAAAAGGTAGAGTCATAGGAAATAGAATTATATCTCCAAGCTACTTAGTTAATTATTGATTTCCAACACATAAGATTCGAAATCATTTAATTCCGGCCTGCTCCTCTTCTCTCCACTGAAACCTGTAGACTTCGTTCCAGCCATTTTGAATTACATGAAGGGTTAGACCATCTTCATAAGGCAAAAAATTAGTCTTTTCAAAAACCCATATTTCACCAATATGATGGGTTATATAATCATAGTCAACAAATTCTTTGATCACTTGATACTTTGTTCCTGGTTTTAAGTTATTGATATTTCCCATAAAATTAAAACATAAGAGCGTTAAAATTACAAACCGTTATCCGTCAGTTGAGCCCTGAAAACCGAGGGCGTACATCCTTTAACTTTTTTAAATACCCTGCTAAAATAAGAAGCAGACTGATAATTTAACTGATAGGCTATTTCTGCTATTTCCATTGTGATATCCTGCAATAAAATCTGGCTATGCAGGATACTGATTTCATTAATCCATTGTTTTGGTGGTTTACCAGTCGTTTCTTTGACACATTTATTCAGGTAAGTTTCTGATAAAGCCATCTTTTTTGCATAAAATGAGACATCCGTATGGATGGCATGATCATTTTGCACATGCTCCCGGAATAAATAGGAAATCTCCTGGCTCCTGGTAATTGCACGCGGCTGATATGGGCTCTGGTGAATAATTTTGAGCAGAATCGAAGTAAAAAGCGAGATACAGATCTCTTGCAGTGCCTGACTCCCATGCATTTCTTCTTCCAGAAGCTTAAATACACTGCATACCCACTGAAGCACCTTTTCCGATAAATTGATAAAAGGCGCAGTAAAGAAAAAGTTAAGCTTGGTTTTATTCAGGGCGATATCAGAAATAATATCATTTTCATAAATCACATAAAAACCCCTGATATCATCTGATAGCTCCATTGTCCTGGTAATACTTCCCTGTTTGATATTCAGAGTCTGGCTGGCATTGATCGTATACTCTTCAATCCCTAGTTGTTGTCTGATACTCCCCCCAGTAACCAGAATCAGAAAGTTGAACGAAGTCCGGTAAGGAGGAACAGGGATAACAATATATCCTTTAAATAATCTTCAATCCGGTATAGTTGTAAATTAGATTGATTATGCAGCACCTGTTCCGTTACTTCTGGAAGGAACTGGCGCTTATACTCATAATTGGTAATCAATTTTACAGAATGACTCATAGCACAGGATGAAATTAGTTAAAGATAGTAATGTTTAAGAGCCCGTTTAAATTTATCTAATAAAATTAAACAGCTGCCTCAAGAACCACACCTTGAATGATTGTTTGTGCAGCAGCTGCGTTCATCAAGAAAAACAGACCAATGCAAACACTTAGTTTCTTCATTTTATATCCCGGGAGAATTTCTTTAAAACAACAGCGTTAAACCATTGCGCAGGCAGTATTTTTTTAAGGACAAGAGTAATCCAGCTTGCCGCAACAAATGGGAAAGTTAATACAGAATAGTTCATTTGAAGCATCCATACGTCGATTAGTACAGACAAGACCACTGCGATAAAAACAAAGATCCCTGCTTTAGGCTTTTCATCTGCAAAAGTGATTGCACACAAAACAGCATTGAAGCTAAATAAGCCCATATGTATGTCTAGTGAGGGTTCACCAATCCTAACCGATAGATAAGCGCTTAACAAGGCTCCTGCCACTCCATACAATGCTGCAATAGGCTTATTTATAAATACGGCCAGGAAAAAGATAATACCCGCCAGATTACTTCCCTGAAAGATAACTTCTCCGAAGCCACGTGCAGAAGTGACAAAATCATCTTCATCAGGAAACACTTCTCCGATAGCTAATGAATTAGTAACCACATAGGCGTGATGAAAAAAGTACAGTAATATCCAGCTTACCAAAATAAAGGGTAAGGTAAAGCCAGGAACATTTTTACAGATTAGAAAATGCTGAATAATGGTGGCCGTTGCCGCTCCAGCAATTACAGCAAGCCAGATTGCTGGCACAGGTTTAAAGTAGAAAGTTAAAGCCACGCCAACTAAGGTGGCACTAAACCCATATAAACCTTGTTCTATTGCTGTGCGGTCATATATTTTAAAAATTTTGCAGTTAGTGTCCCTGTGAGCGCAGCAAGCAAGGCAGCAATCCCAGAGATATAGGAGCCATAAAATATTCCGGCTAAAAAAACAACGCTCCGGTCCAGCCATTTTCCTGCAACATGATTTGACCAATACCCCGAAAGACGGTACGGCCTAAAAGAAAGGATTTCGCATTCATATATTTTGATTAGCAGATTGTTTTTCTTTGACTAAAGAGTCTTTTTTTGATGAAATATTTTTTCAGGTTAATCAGAACCTAATCTGGTTACCAGCCCAGAAACACCATTCCGATACCGCAGATCGTCACCACAGCACCACCAATGGCATGTACGTAACGTTCCAGTTTATCGGTCTTGAAAAAGGAATAGCCATAGATACCCAACAATACCATCCCCAGCATAGTTAATACCGTACTTATTGTAAAAACGGAAATCAAAACCACAACTTCAGGGACTGATCTTTTAGTTCCGGAGTAGAATAAAAGTGGAATCAGTGGTTCGCTGGGGCCCATCACAAAAATCGCGAATAAGACTAGTGGGGTAACTTTCACTTTACTACCAGGCATTACCACTTCTCCATGTTTATGAGTATACACATAAACTTCCTCTCCCATGACGTCAAAGTGTTTATGGGGCTTGTTTAAAAAGGCTTGTCTTAATCCGTAAATCAAATAAATTACTCCAAAGGCGAGTAATGCCCAGCTGGAAACATTCCCCCTGACATCCTGTAACCAGGAAACTTTATTCAGCTGCCAGCCTAAAAACAACCCTGCTAAACCCAAAACCACAGAACTTAGCACATGCCCTAAACCACAGGTGATAGTTAAAAAGATGGTTTTCATCTTACTCCATTTACGGGAACGGGACAAGACGATAAATGGCAGGTAATGATCCGGTCCTGATGCGGTATGAAAAAAACTGATGGTAATGGCCGTAAAAGCCAATGCAATTAATGTAGAAGTCATGATTTCAAATTATTGGTGCCTGTTTTTTCCCATATATATAGTGCTGTACGGTCTGAAAACAGTTGTACAGTTGTTCGCCTCCATTACCTAACATCCGCAAAACGAATCCTTTCTGCTGTACCGCAGAAATCCCAAAAATCAGATCCTCTTGCTTGCTCAGCAAGGCAAACAGATCTTCAATCAACTCATTTACAGCCACTTGTTTGGTATGGAGATAAACCAATGTGCCCTGATGGGTGAATCCTTCCAGTAAACCCGTTGAATCTAAAGGCATTGACGCAGGCTGTAATAAGACATTATCCTTCAGAATGAGCTTCTGGTGATGGTAGATCTCGATCAGGTTTTGAAAATGTCTGTATTTGAAGACTTCTCCATGATGTTTACGTCCGCAGGTAATGATTTCACTCATCATCAATTCGCAATTATCATCCAGATTCACGGTGTTCACACTGGTAAAACAGGAGTTTTCATGGGGTACAACGGGATGTGGTACGTAAAAAAAGGAGCTCCCTTTTTCCAGGTTCACTTCCATATGTTGAGATGCACTGTTTTCCATATTGTACAACCGCTGATAGGATTGTGATTGCAACTGCAAACGCGCATCAGCTTTAACCAGAATACTGAGCTGATATTCATCACCACTCAATATACCCGGCGAAGTACTCATCACCATTAAATAAGCAGCATGATCTGCTTTGTTTTGCCCCACCGGGACAACCCGGAATGGTGGCGTAACAAAAACATCTTTCAAATAGGAACGGCCTTGTTTTTCTTCAACCGTGATTTTAAGTGAACAAATCATAAACCGCTATCTGACAAGTTGGGGTTCGTCTATATCTTCCAGCATGGCGTATTTTTTAATCCAGCCAATTACAGCATCCAGTCCTTCCATTTCAATCAGGTTAGAGAAAATGAACGGAGCACCCTTGCGCATTCGCCTTGCATCGTTTTCCATCACTTCCAGACTTGCGCCAACATATGGAGCGAGGTCAATCTTATTGATCAATAATAAATCTGATCTGGTATAATACCAGGCCCCCCTTTGCGTGGAATTTTTTCTCCTCCTGCTACGTCAATCACAAAAATGGTAACATCGGCCAGATCCGGACTAAATGTAGCGGAAAGGTTATCTCCACCACTTTCAATCAGAATCAGTTCCAGATTCGGGAAACGGGCAACCAGTTCATCGATGGCTTCCAGATTCATACTTGCATCTTCTCTGATCGCGGTATGCGGACAACCACCAGTTTCGACACCAATTATTCTGTCACGTGGTAAAAGACTATTTTTAGCCATGAATTCCGCGTCTTCTTTGGTATAAATGTCATTGGTAATAACGGCAAGATCATATTGCCCCATTAATTTACGGCTCAGTCTTTCCAATAAAGCGGTTTTACCAGACCCTACCGGCCCTGCAACACCAATTTTAACATATTTTCGTTCCATTAATTCTGTTTTAAAATTTAAATATTACCAGGCTATATATGACCTGAATGATCAGGACATATATAGCCTGGAGTACAGTCTTTCATGTTGCATACAGCGGATATCGAAAGCAATACTGCAAAGCCCTACCAAGCTGCGGTCAACAGACTGACTTTCCACAACCAGCTGTTTTAACAGGGGTTGTAACTCAAAAAGAATATCCTGTCCGTCCAGTTGTCCGAGCGGTACCAACTTAACGCTATTGGTAATCATCCCCACAGCGGCATTAAAATAAAAAGCAAACAAAGCTTCTGGCAGCGGTAGTCCTAATAACTGTGCATAAATGCCAAAGGCGATACAATAATGCGCATCGGCAGTTTTCTCTGCAATGGCCTGCTCGTAAAACGTAACCAGCGGGAACACCTTCTGTCTTCTGAAGATTTTAATGAACCTTAAACCTAGTTTCTGACTAGCCTGCCTGATTTCCATTGGAGATTTAAGTGCGGTACATTCCTGATCGAGCTTTACTATAGCAGCAATGTCATTTTGCGCCGCCGCTTCATAAGCAAGCTTCATCATTGCCGCATCATTGTATTTGAGGTTATAAAGTCAGCATATTGGTGACGTATAAACGGGCAGTGTCTGCGCTGCAAACTATTCCCTCCTGAACATAGGTTTCCAAACCATTAGAGTGGCTGTATCCGCCAATAGGCAAAGTAGGATCGGCCAGGTGTAATAAGCTCCCTAAAAAATTGAGTTCCATATTATTCTTTTGTAGATGCCAGGTTCAGAATTTTGGTAAACAGTGATGTATTGCCACTGTGTCCATGAGGTTCAACATTTGATTTCAGCAGGTGAAATAGCTTGACAACCTGTTTTTCAGGGCGATAACCGCTCGCTTCCAACCACCTGAACATAGGCATTTCAAAAGGCATCATCACTTTATTGTCCTGAATAAACAGTGGCATATGTTTGTTTCCGATTTCATAACATACGGTTCCCATTTCCAATAAGGTCTCCGGACTGAGTACAATAGCTTCACAAGGGATAATATCAATTAATACTACCTTTTCAGTATCTATATACAAGATATCATCCTGTCTTAAACGCTGCCCCTCTCTAACAAACCTGATAGCGATCTCCATACCGGACTTTGTTTTTTTCCGCTGAATCCGTTTGGTAGTTTCATACCATTCGAGCTCCAGCAGATCGATTTTTAGCCCACTGATCTCATAGCCGCTTTTATTTCCAATAATTTCCTGTACAATCATATGCTATTAGTTTAAAAAAGGAAATAACGCTGGCCTAATGCAACTTCATCGATCGGCTCACAGGTTATTTTTTCTCCATCTACTTTGACCTCATAATTTTCAGGGTCAACGGTAATCTCAGGCAAGGCATCATTGTGAATCATATCACGTTTAGAGATATTCCGGCAATTCACTACTGGAAGCAGTGTTTTTTCCAAGCCATATTCTGCTGCGATCCCATTATCAAGCGAAACCTTTGAAACAAAAGTGAATGCCGATTTGGTAACGGCTCTGCCATAAGCGGCAAACATGTTGCGCATAATTACAGGTTGCGGAGTAGGTATAGAAGCATTGGCATCCCCCATTTTACTCGCTATAATCATCCCCCCTTTGATAATGATCTCTGGTTTAACCCCAAAGAATGCTGGTTTCCAGATCACCAGATCCGCAATTTTACCAGGTTCTAAAGAACCTACATATTTAGAAATCCCATGCGCTATAGCCGGATTGATTGTATACTTAGCCACATAACGTTTGGCTCTGTAGTTGTCATTTTCGTTCTTCAGATCCTCTGGTAGATAACTGCGTTGTTTTTTCATTTTATCGGCAGTTTGCCAGGTCCGCATAATCACTTCTCCAACCCTGCCCATAGCTTGCGAATCAGAACTCATGATACTGAATACACCAAGATCCTGTAAAATGTCTTCGGCGGCAATCGTTTCAGGACGGATACGGGAATCGGCAAATGCTACATCTTCAGGAATATCTTTACTCAAATGATGACAGACCATTAACATATCAAGATGCTCATCTATAGTGTTTTTAGTATAGGGTCTTGTAGGATTAGTTGAGGCTGGCAAAACATTAGCATACATAGCTGCTTTGATAATATCAGGTGCGTGACCACCTCCCGCACCTTCAGTATGGAAGGTATGGATGACACGGCCATTGATGGCGTTAATCGTATCTTCCAGAAAACCGGCTTCGTTTAAAGTATCGGTATGGATAGCCACCTGGACATCGTATTTATCTGCTACATTCAAAGACGCATCAATAGTTGCTGGTGTAGCTCCCCAGTCTTCATGAATTTTCAAACCTAAAGCACCTGCTTCAATCTGTTCTGCCAGCGGAGCTTCAGTAGCACAGTTCCCTTTCCCAAAGAATCCGACATTGACAGGAAAGGCTTCTGCAGCTTGCAGCATCCGTTTGATATTCCATTTTCCTGGGGTTACAGTAGTTGCATTGGTACCATCGGCTGGTCCTGTACCTCCGCCAATCATAGTGGTTATTCCACTATAAAGTGCCGTTTCTATCTGTGTAGGGCTAATAAAGTGAATATGTGTATCGATCCCCCCTGCTGTAACAACAATATAACCGGAACCTCCATGCACTTCAGTAGAAGCTCCAATAATCATATTCGGAGAAATACCGTCTGTGGTATCAGGATTACCTGCGCAGCCTATCCCTACAATTTTACCGTCTTTAATCCCGATATCGGCTTTAACGATACCCCAATGTTCAATAATAATGGCTCCGGTAATGGCCATATCCAGTACGCCCTGATCTCTGACAGCAGTGGACGACTGACACATCCCGTCACGAACGGTTTTGCCGCCACCAAATTTGGCTTCATCACCAGGATGCGAAAGATCTGCCTCTATTTCTACAATAATTTCTGTATCTGCAAGACGTACTTTATCACCTGTGGTGGGACCAAAAATATTGGTGTAATTTTTCCTGTTTATCTTTAAACTCATGTTGTTCGATTTTAAAATTGTTATTGCGGTTCATTCTTAAAATGATTCTTCTCCACCTTTTGCATGGCGGCAATTTTATTCTGTGCAAGTGTGGTATCGCCATTGACCAGGTTGTTATGGCCATATACTCTGCGCATTCCGCCAAACTCAACTACTTCTACTTCTTTGGCCTCTCCCGGTTCAAAACGAACAGCGGTACTTGCAATAATATTCAGTCTCATTCCGAATGCTTTTTCACGGTCAAAAGACATGGCTTTATTGACTTCAAAAAAATGGAAGTGTGAACCCACCTGAATTGGGCGGTCTCCTGTATTGGTCACTTTTAATTTCACGGTTTTACGGCCTTCATTACAGATGACGTTACCTTCTTTGATAAAAAATTCTCCTGGTATCATGTTAGAAATTTTAAGATTAACGGATTGGATCATGGACAGTCACCAGTTTGGTTCCGTCCGGAAAAGTTGCCTCGATCTGAATGTCATGGATCATTTCTGGAATACCTGACATGACATCTTCGCGGGTTAACAGAGTTGCGCCGTATTGCATCAGTTCTGCAACTGATTTTCCGTCACGGGCAGCTTCCATCAATTCGCCACTGATATAAGCGATTGATTCCGGATAGTTTAATTTCAGGCCACGGGCTTTCCGCTTGGCAGCAAGTTCCCCTGCCAGGTGCAGGAGTAATTTTTCGGTTTCTCGAGGGGTTAAATGCATAGTGTTTTTCTAAATATGAGAAATAAAAGGATATATATATCAGCAACTAACTGATTACCAGAAATATATGAATTAAACACGAGTAAACAGACCAGCAAATGAGATAGAGTGCATTCCTCCTGGCGAACAGGAAAATACCCTCAAATTCTTTTCTGAATCGGAATTACTGATGTTTTAGCAGGAAGGAATACGCAAATTGTGGTGCAAAATATACCTTGGAGTGGTATATGAGGCAGAAATCTCTTTCTCCCGAAGCTGGTTCAGGGGAACGGCAAATGATTCTGCAAATAAATAGTTGAACAGGTATTGTAGTTCGGGTGTTAAAAAACTGACCGGAAATACGGTATTGAATTCTTTAAAATCTTCGTCTTCTTGGTCCAGATAATATACTGATGAGCCGCGGTAGCATGTTCAGGTAAACCGATCATGGCAGATAATTGCTGGCTGAGCTGTTGATTTTGGCCCTTATACTCTCTGTTATGGTGCGCAAAACTACTCCCCTTACCCGCAAAAAAAAAAAATAAACATAAAGAATATAATACGGATAAACATTTTCATTTCTCGGACGATAAATTCAGCTTTCTCTACAATGTTTTATTGATCAGCCAAAAATATGTACCTCAGAACTTATGCTATAGTACAAATCACGAATATACTGTTAACTATCACGCCTTTTCATCAAATAGCAAACCGCTGACCCGATTTCTGAGAGACAGAATCCAGCCAGCGGATTTATTGCCACCTAACCAACCTTTATCTTTAAACTATTATTTGATATCCCAGATCCCCGCAGCACGCTCCAATTCGATCAAGGCAGCAGCATAGTTTGATTGTGATTCATAGAAGCCCTGTTGTACCTCATTATAGGTTCGCTGTGCATTCAAAACTTCCAGCAATGAAGTTTCTCCACGTTTGTAACTATACATTTTTGCAGTCAATATCCTTTTCCCCTCAGTCAGCAGGCCATCTTTATATTGCTTTACCTGCTTTGCAGAAGCCGTATAATTAAAATAAGCCTGGGTTACTTCTACCTGAATTTGCTGTAAAACCTGCTCATACTGCACTCCGGCCTGTTTAATAGTAAATTGAGCTGCCTTTAAATCTCCTTTATAATGATTGGAAAACTTCAATGGGACACTAAACCCGGCATTAAATGTCCGGTGATAAGGTGTCGGTGCTTCTTCATTTTTAGAAACTCCGTTAAACTGTAATCCGGCATTGATACCCAGATCTATTTTTCTGTTCGCTTTCACAAGTGTAAGACTTCTTTCTGCTACAGTTTTACTGTTTAACGCAGCGACGGCATCTGCCCGGATATTTTGAGCATTACTGATTAAGGTCTGATAATTCAGCTCACGTGCTAAGTTTTCGAAATCCCCATCAGGGTAATAGCATATATCCGCATTCTTTTTACCCAGATAAGCCCCTAATTTGATCAGAGAATTCTTCCAGTCGGCTTCATTCTGATAAACGCTGTTCTGCAAATTACTGGCTTCCAATTTTGATTGCCTTGCATCTGTTTCGGTAATTGCGCCCAATTTATAGCGTATAGCATCTGCATCAGCAAGCTGTTTCATCATTTGATAAGAATACTGCTGTACTTTCATTAATTCATAAGATTGAATGGCACTATAATAAGCTAACGCAGCATCAGCCCTCAGGTTCCTTAAATAATCAAGCAATAGTGCCTTACTTAATTCAGTTTCACTTTTGGCAAGGTTAATCCGCGCACTTCTTTTGCCACCTAATTCCAGTGTTGTCCCTAAACCAAGGGTTACCCCCTGCCCAAGTTTTAGTTTAGATTGCTGATTGTCAAAAGCCCCGAATGAAAATTCAGGATCAGGAAAAATCTTCGCTGTTTCGACCCCTGCTTCAGCAATATTTACATTGTATTTTTCTGCGGCATAACCTAAATTTTCTTTACCAACGCGGTTCAGGAATTCAAGTACTGATATTTTTGATTTTAAAGACAGGGTATCAACCTGTGCTTGTCCATTGAAGGCTATACCTGTAAGGAAAGCCAAAGACATAATATATTTAGTCAACTTCATAATGTATTATTGTATAGCAGTTTCCGATGGACTTATTAAATTGTTTTCGGCTGGCCCGAAATCGTTTCTGCCCCATTTACTTTCCATCAGATAATAAAGTGCAGGCAAAACGAATAAAGTAATTGCTGTTGCGGCAAACAAGCCATAAACGATCACTGTAGCCAATGGCCTTTGCACATCAGAACCAATTCCTGTGGCTAAAGAAGCAGGTAAAAGACCTAATGCAGCTACTGTTGCAGTCATCAGTACTGGTCTGAAACGATGTTTTGCGCCATCCAAAACCGCTTTAAGTAAATCATATCCTTTTTTACGGAGCTCATTGATGTGAGAAATCAGGATGATGACACCGTTTTGTATGGCCACACCAAACAAGGCGATAAAACCAACTGCCGAAGACACATTCAGGGTCATTCCACGAACGTTAAGAGCTAACATTCCCCCAAATAATGCGAGAGGAACAATACTTAAAATCAAGCCCGCCTGTCTGAATTTCCCAAATGCACCATAAAGCAATAAAAACATGATGGCTAAAGCCAAAGGCACAACAACTGTTAACTTTGCATAAGCCCGGTTTTGATTTTCAAACTGTCCACCCCATTCTATCTTATACTTTTCAGGATCGAATTTAACCTGCTGTGTAATTTTAGCCTGCGCTTCTTTTAAAAATGAACTTAGATCTGCTCCCCTTAGATTTAACCGGACAGTTAATTGTCTGCGGTTCATTTCTCTGGAAATAGAACTTTCCCCCAGATCGGTTTTCACCTCTGCAATCTGAGACAATGGAATTTTAGCCCCAGTTGAAGAAGTCAGCATTAAGTTGGCGATTTTTTCAGGAGTATCACGGCTCGTCTCTTTATAACGGCAAATTACATCGTAAACTTTATCGCCGGCAAAGATCTGTGAAACAGCTTTCCCTCCGATTGCTACTTCAACAAGCTCAGCTACATCGCTCATATTCAGCCCGTATTTAGCTACTGCATCCCGGTTTACCCGGATCTGTAATTGAGGTAAAGGAGGCTCCTGATCAATTGCAATATCTACTGCCCCTTTAACTTTACGTAAAGTGGTCACCACATTTTCGGTAATCCGTCTCGTTTCTTTGAAGTCATTGCCGTACACTTTAACCACCAGTTCACTGTGGGCACCTGCGATTTTATCCATAACCCCATCGATCATCGGTTGGGTAAAAGCAACTGTGTAACCAGGCATAGCAGCATATTCTTTTGACAGATCCTCTATCAAATCTGCTTTACTCCGTCCGCTTGTCCATTCTTTATAAGGTTTCAATCCTACGGAGACTTCAAAATGCGAAGGTGTAAAATAATCCGTACCATCATCATTACGACCTGCCTGTACATTCACATAAGTAATCTCAGGGTGCTTCATTGTAACGGCTCTCAGAGAATCGCTCATTTCCTTCGATTTCTCTAAAGTAACTCCCGGAGGCAACGATACTTGTAACCAGATAGAACCCTCATCCAGAGGAGGTAAGAAGTCTTTTCCCACAGTAATTGATAAGATAATCGCGCTGACCAATACTAAACCTAAAGGCAGAAAAACCTTTTTGGGCCTGTCCATTATCTTTTTCAGACGGCCTTCATACCATTTGGTCAGATTTTCTAACCAGGTATTATGATAGATTTTTCCCGGTTTTTTTTATAAACTGCATAGGCAAGTCCAGGTATCAGTAATAAAGCAACTGCCAGTGCACCCAACAACGCATATCCTACTGTAAATGCCATTGGTGTAAAGAGTTTCTTCTCTACTCTTTCAAAAGAAAACAAAGGCAGATAAGCAGTAATGATAATAATGGTAGAAAATAAGATAGGTTTTGCAACACTCAAAGCTCTTTTACCAATAGAAACCTCCTCTAATTCTTCATCAGGGTTAGCCTCTCTTTTCTTCAAAATTGTTTCGAGCATTACAATTGCCCCATCTACGATAATCCCAAAATCAATAGCCCCCAATGAAAGTAAATTGGCAGGAATATGCGTAAAATGCATCAGTATAAACGCAACCAGCAAAGCGACAGGAATGGTAATAGCCACGATTAAAGCTCCTCTCCAGCTTCCCAGGAAAACAATCAGCACAACAATAACCAAAGCCATCCCTTCTAAAAGTGTATGAGAAACTGTATCCAGTGTAGTATTAACCAGGTTTGTCCTGTCCAGATAAGCGCGTATAGTTACACCTTCAGGCAAAACACCTTTATTCAGATCTGCAACAGCTTTATGAATTCCATCCAGTACCACTGAAGGATTCTGTCCTTTCAACATCACAACAATCCCTTCAATTCCGTCCGAATAATTCACCTGACGATCAGTATAACCCAAAACACCTTTACGTTCCGTTCCAGTGTTCCATACTTTAACTCTCCTAAATCCTTCACGAATACAGGAACTCCGTTGACAGATTTGACTACAACATCTCCTAATGCGGCTAAATCTTTCACCAACCCTATTCCACGGACTACATAACCCTGTTCTCCCCGATTTAAAATGCTGCCCCCGGCATTGGTATTATTGTTATTAATTGCAGTTTGTACATCCGCGAGAGAAACATGGTATTGCGCTAATTTAGCAGGATCAATTTCGACCTGATATTGTGTAGTGATGCCGCCGAAATTGGTCACATCGGCCACGCCCTGTACTTGTTTGATCCCTGGAATAATTGTCCAGTTCTGTAAATCTGTAAGTTTCCTTAGATCATGGTTCTTACTTTCTATAATATACCGGTAGATTTCTCCGGTTGGGGAAGTCAGCGGATCAAGACCGGGAACAGCGCCAAAAGGAAGTTTCACATCGGTTAAGCGTTCCTGAATTCTTTGCCTTGCCCAATAATCATCTACCCCATCTTCAAAAACCATTGTAATGAGAGATAATCCGAATAAACTACGGCTACGCATCACATGCATGCCGGGTAAACCATTCAATGCGCGTTCTATAGGAATAGAGATCTGCTGTTCTACTTCTTCGGCAGCAAGACCGGGTACTTGTGTAACCACCTGTGAAGTTACATCGGCAATATCAGGATAGGCCTCAATAGAAAGTTGTTTCCAGGAGTAAAAACCAAATACAGCCAGAAGTATAAAGAGTGCCGCAAAGAGCCAGCGTTTTTTAATTGCAGTAAAAATTAATTGTTTCATCTGGATATTTATTATTTTTTAGATGGAGCCTTTGATTATAGCGTGATTTACTTAGCTTCCAATAGATAGAAGCCACCTTCTGATACGATCTTTTCGCCTTTGGCCAGACCTGATTTAATAACTACACGGTCTTTCTCTGTACCACCTGTCTCTACTTTTCTCTTGATATATTTACCCTCCGGGGTCACTACGAAAACAAAATTTGCATCGTTCATTTGCAGGATTGCTTTTAAGGGGACGATAATGGCTGAGGTAGGTGCATCTATAAAATTCACGGAGACATACATCCCCGGTTTAAGCATATGGTCGCTATTATCACATTCAATTAAAACCTGTACGCTACGGGTATCTTCGTCAACAATTTCATTCACGTGATAGACTTTTCCTTTGAGTTTTTTTCCGGGTAATGCCGCAACCTCAATTTCACATTCATCCTTTTCATTGATATAACGGATATCCTTTTCTTTGACCTGACCTGCAACCCAGACCTTGTTCAAATTAGCTACGGTTGCTACACTAGCTGCATCGTCTTTGATAAACTGGCCCAAAACCACCCTATTTTCAATAACTTCACCAGTAATCGGTGCGTGTACAACAAGAGCTTGTCCTAAAGACAATTTTTCTGGATTTGCTTTGAATATTCTGATGCCTATAACTGCATTTTCGAACTCCTTTTTTTCTACATCATAACCCGTTTGAGCTTCTTCCAGATCTTTCTGTGTACCTACTCCATTGGCCATCAAGTCCTTTTGACGTTTCAAAGTTCTTTCCGCTTGCTGCATCTGTGATTTCTCCTGAAAAAAGATCTTTTGGGCAGCTATGAAATCTGGTGAGCTGATTTCAAACAAGGGCGTTTCGGCAGTCGTTTTCATCCCTAATCTGATATAGCTTTTAGTCACCCTACCTTGAAATGGCGGTGCAATTTCAGCATATTGCGTAGGAATTGCTTTGACAGTTCCCGCAGTCAGCATTTGCATTTGATAAGGTTCAGTATCAACAGTGATATATTTCAGTTTGCCTTTCAAAACAGAATTTTCAGGCAGTGTAATCGCATCCCCTTTCAGGGTAAAATCAGCAGCCGGTTCTTTGGCTGCCTGTTGTTTGCATGAAGCAGTCAGCCCTATAATTACCACAGCAATGGCAGCCAGACAGGACTGACGATTATTTCTTAAGTTCATATTGTTCATTGTGTTTGTTTGAGAAGTTACTTAGGGTATGAAAATGGTATTCAAGCCATTCGGCGAAGATGACAACCAGTATAATTAATACGATTGCCAGTATCCATTGTTTGCTGGAGCGGATTATAGCCATTGGTTAAATCTTTTGATGTACCACACTTTAACATATTGAGTAAGCAGGCAATAGCCGCCAAGAATTCCAATTAACCATGGGAAATAACTGAGTGGCAATTGTTCCATCTTTAATGCACCTGCAAATGGTGAAAACGGGATAAATATTCCGATAACCATAATCAGGGAGGTCAATGCTACCACAGGAGTAGTTGCCCAGCTCTGGATAAATGGGATTTTACGGGTACGGATCATGTGCACAATCAGTGTCTGAGACAATAATCCTTCGATAAACCATCCACTTTGAAATAAACTCTGATGCTCCGGACTATTTGCTTTGAAAACAAAGAACATAACCGCGAACATCGCATAATCAAAAACAGAACTGATCGGGCCTATATAAAGCATGAAGCGTTTTTAATCCCTGAGGCATCCCATTTTTTGGGTTTCTCGATGAAGCCTTCATCCATTCTATCCCAGGGAATTGATACCTGCGATACATCATATAATAGATTCTGAACCAGGATTTGTACCGGTAGCATAGGTAAGAATGGCAGAAAGGCACTTGCACCTAACATGCTGAACATATTCCCAAAATTACTGCTGGCAGTCATTTTGATATATTTGATAATATTACCAAAGGTTCTGCGGCCGTAGATCACCCCTTTCCTGAGCACCATCAGATCTTTTTCGAGTAAAATGATATCGGCACTTTCTTTGGCGATATCCACCGCTGTGTCTACACTGATCCCAACATCGGCATCTCTGAGTGCCACAGCATCATTGATACCATCGCCCATAAAACCTACAGTATGGCCTTTTGCCTGTAATATTTTGACTACCCTGGATTTTTGAACCGGACTTAACTTTGCCAGTATAGAAACCTCTCCAACCTGTTCCTGCAATTCTGCATCAGTCAGTCATTTTTTCGACCTCAGCGCCTAACAGTATTTTATCAAAAGGAATACCTACATCACGGCATATCTTTTTGGTGACAATTTCATTGTCACCTGTTAATACTTTGATACTAACACCTAATTTCTGCAGTGCTTCAATTGCAATTTTAGCCGAAGGTTTAGCAGGATCAAGAAAACCTATAAAACCAGTCAAAATCATATTATTTTCATCTTCGACGGCATAATTGAGTGCGCGGTCATCAAACTCGCGGATGGCTACAAGCAAAACCCGGAGTCCTTCTGCATTCATTTTTTTTTTGACGTCTGCAAAATCATATCCCGTATTGTTTCATCCATACGGATTACCTTGTCAGATTCAATATGCAGTTGTTTATCATCTCCCGGATCAAAAGCATGACTACAGAGATCAAGCATTTCTTCTACAGCACCTTTACAGATCAGCAAGTGTTTGCCATTACGTTGTTTAAGGACAACCGACATCCTTCTTCGATGGAAGTCAAAGGGAAATTTCATCCACCTTTAAAAAGTGTTCTTCAACTTTCAGATAATCATGCAATTCAACATGATCCAGGACAGCTACATCCAGCAAATTTTTCAACCCCGTTTGATGAAAACTATTGAGGTAGGCCCATTTCAGCACCTCTTCATCCTCCTGTCCGAAAATATTCAAATGCCTTTCCAGCACAATCTTATCCATAGTCAGCGTACCTGTTTTATCCGTACATAACACATCCATAGCTCCAATATTCTGTATCGCATTGAGGCGTTTGATAATCACCTTATGTTTACTCATATTAACAGCTCCCTTAGCCAGGTTTGCCGTTACAATCATTGGTAACATCTCTGGGGTCAACCCAACGGCTACTGCAATAGCGAAAAGCAAAGCATCCCACCAGTTTCCTTTCACAAATCCATTGATCAGGAAAATCAGAGGTACCATCACCACCATAAAACTGATGAGCAGATAGCTCACTTTATTGACACCCTTATCAAAATTTGTCTCCGCCCGTTTACCAACAATAACTTTACTGAGCGAGCCGAAGTAAGTTTGATTACCAGTATTCACAACAATAGCGGTAGCATAACCACTGACAACATTTGTACCCATGAAACAGATATTATCCAGTTCTAATACTGGTTTATCTTCTGCATCACGCACTGCCAGACTCCTTTTTTCTACCGGTAAAGATTCTCCAGTCAGCATAGACTGGCTTACAAAAAGATCTTTAGATTGTACAATCCGGCAATCCGCAGGAATCATATCACCCGCAGAAAGCATGATCAAATCACCGGGCACTAATTTTTTAATATCCAGTTCTTTCTTTCCGGTAATCTTCCTCACAACCGTCGCAGTAGTTTTCACCATACTTTTAAGTTGTTCAGCAGCCCGGTTGCTCCGGTACTCTTGAAAGAACCGCAATAAAGAGCTCACCATCACCATAATACCGACCATAGCAACTGTCTTATAATCGGCTTCACCAGGACTTGCCAGCCATACATCCAGTATAAAAGAAATCACTGCAATAATCAGCAGTATGCCAATAAATGGATTGACAAATGCCTGAAACAGTTGTTTAATCCACGCCGGAGCTTTCTCATGATGCACTTCGTTTAAGCCAAATCTGCCTAACCTTTCTTTAGCTTGCAGAGCAGATAGTCCATCCACACCACTATCCAGCATAGCAAAATAAAAATCAGGATCTGACCTGGAAACATTCTGTAGTTTGGTTGCAGCGGCTTCATCACTACCATTAGACATGATTTTTCTTCTGTCTGGAATGGCTCTTTTTTTTAAACTCTCTTTTACGATAGTCATGATATTATATATAATAGATTAAGCGGAAATTGTTAATTATATCAATTGGAACAGGAGTACGACAACCCCGACCATCATCAGGCAGGTACAAATAGTGCGCAGCCTGCAGATCAGGTTATCGGCAGTGATTCCAACTGCAATAAATAAGATTGCGTACTGTATAATGCCGCATTTTAAAAGTAGAAAGGTCATTGTATCATCTTAATGTGTGTTTGTAAAAGTTATCAGTCATCTTATCGCTGATTATCAGTAATTTTCATTTAGCTACAGATCATTCTCATCACCCGCTTTATTCCAGCTGACCTCAGAAACTTCATGTTCTATAGTTAATCGTCCGGCGATCCGTTCCATAATGGAGTCTTCATTGCTATTAGCGAGTATTTCGGCCATGATTACAGCTTTACCTGGATCACCATCATCTGTACTTTTGAGTGATCGCAGCAATAGTTTATCGTCATTACTCGTAAACTGGAGCAACAGCACTCTTAAATGATTCTCTACATCCTGTCTGCATTTGATAATCAGCAGATAAGCCACTGGAATGCGTGTACTCTTCGTTGGAATACGACTTAGTTTCGCACCAACCGGGCGCATCAGCACATGTGTCAGGATTACAAAAGTGGTCACAACAACAGCCTCTGGAAGAAACCCAAGACCACAGGAAGCACCTACAGCGGCAGAGCACCATAAAGTGGCTGCTGCTGTATTTAGTCCCCTTATATTAAGTCCGTCTTTCATAATGACACCGGCTCCAAGGAAACCAATTCCGCTGACTACGTAAGAAATTACCCGGCCGGAGGCATCACCACCAACCTTTACCCCTAATGAAACGAACATACAGGCTCCCATGCAAACCAGCATATTTGTTCTTAGTCCGGCCATGCGTTGTCTCCATTGGCGTTCGGTACCAATAGCTGCTCCAAGGGCAAAAGCTATTGCAAGTCTTAGTGTGAACTCAAATATTGTCATAATTAGCCCTCCATTTTTTTAATTGTAGAAAAGCCCTTTTGATAGTATTTAGTATCAAAGAAGACAGTCTTAAAAAGATCCGTCTGAAAGAAAGAGATTGGTAATCGTGTTTTCTGCCGAAGATATTATCGGCTACCCCAAACGAGATAAATGGTTTGGTATCCATACCCACTGGATAATCATAATCTGAAATATAGCGGGTATATTTTGTCTGTGTTTTTGAAAAATTGAACATAACTCTGTTTTATGCCGTCAACCGGCATAACATCAGCTATGAGGATTGGCGGGCAGTTAAATAATTAATTAGTAGCGCTTTTAAAAGCGTCTTTGAATGGGGGCCTGAGTCCATATATTGTTATTTTTTAATGTGCTGCAAATATAAAGCGCCCTTTTTGAAAGCACCGTTAGAGGACAAACAGAAATTCATTAGAAATTCATTAGAGAAAAAGCAATTACCGGGCGGTAAAACGCAATCTTAAAGCCTTCAGCAAGTAAACCCTTAAAGCATCAACAAGTAATCCCTTAAAACATCAACAAGTAACCCCTTAAAACATCAACTAGTAATCCCTTAAAACATCAACAAGTAACCCCTTAAAACATCAACTAGTAATCCCTTAAAACATCAACTAGTAATCCCTTAAAGCGTCAACAAACAAACCTTTCAATGCTCCAGCCTGTTACCCTTGGGAGGTTTTTACAAGAAAAATGTTATCACGTTTATCCGGCCATGGATTAAAGAAAAAAAAACATCAACTAAACATGCTGACATCAGGGCCCGAAGGGAACGTAGTCAGCATGTTTAGTTGATGTTTTTTTTGCGAAGTCCCGGAGCTAAACGTGAAATATTTCGATTGTAAAGACACTCCCGGAGTTAACGGTTGAAGCAACACGAATAGCACCTTGATGCATACCAATAATCTTTTGAGTCAGCGACAACCCGATCCCGTTTCCCGGGCTAAAGTCCTTATTCTTTCCTCTGTAAAATGCAGAAAAGATACTTTCCAGTTCATCCTTTGCAATACCGATACCTGAATCTTTAAAACCCAATTTTACCCGATCATGGTCGAAGTTAATACTTACTGTACATTGGTGATTAGCAGAAAACTTACAGGCATTTTCCATCAGGTTGATAAATGCGACCTTCAGCAAGTACTCATTTCCTTTAACCGAAATATCGTCATCATCATCAATTTCACGTTCAAAGACGATATCAACCCTATAATCTTCATTGATTTTAAGCACAGCCTCTCTTGCATCCATCAGCAATTCATCTGTCCTTAACTCTTTCATACTTACCGTAGTCTGATCATAACTCGCTTTGGCCAGATCAAGTAACCCGTTAGACAACCTCACTAATCTTTGTGCATCACTCAATGACAGCCTGATCACTTCTTTATACTCTGCAACACTTCGCTCCCGGATTAATGCAAGCTGTAATTCACCAACTATCGTTGCCAGCGGAGTTCTCAATTCATGAGAAATATTACTTACAAAATTCTTCTGACCATCAAAAGATTGCTCCAACCTATCCAGCATGTTATTAAAAGTAATAGCCAGCTCTCCAATCTCATCCTTCTCATTCTTGACAAGTACCCGCTTATATAAATTAGTTGCTGTAATCTCCTCTACCTTATCTACAATTTCAGCGACCGGGTTTAACGCTTTACCTACAAAATAGTAACCCGCAGCGATCGTCAAACTGATAATAATGATAAAAAAAAGAAATGATGAAAAGTATACTTAAACTCTTCCAGTCGTGTCAACCCATATTTATCATTTGCTGCCGCAGTGATAACATAGGTTTTGCCTTTATGCAGATATAAAAGCCCTACAACCTGTAAACTTCCCTGATCAAAGGTAATTTCCTTCTGAAGAATAATCTGATCGATCATCTTTCTCGTTTCTTTAACCTTATCTATTTGCACAGCATCATGATAAAGCAAATTAAACGAAGTATCATAAACAGCTACCTCTTCTTCAAATAACGAATTGATTGAATTCTTATAAATTAATTGTAACACTGCCGGAGGAACTTTTGCATCAAAGAGCAAATTTGCTTTTGTAATCGCTTCTCTTTTAAGGTGCTTATAATATTGATCTTTCCTGCTTTGTGAAGTAGAAACATAGATAAATACAGCAAATGCTAAAAGTAAAGCACCAAAAAGCGTCAAAAACAACAATAAAAGTTTCGCTCTTATCTTCATCCTTCTTTAAATATGAAACCCATACCTGGTTTAGTATGAATCAGTTTTACTGCATAATTTTTATCTATTTTTTTTTTTTCCTTAAATAATTGATATAAACGTCAATAAAGTTTGTTCCAGAGTCAAAAGTATCCCAAACTTTCTCTGCAATCTCTGTTCTGGACAAAACACGTTCAGAATTCCCCATCATATACTCAAGCAACCGGAATTCTTTAGGTGTAAGATCAATAGGCTCCTCATTTCTTTTAACAAGCTTTGTTTCCAGATTCATTTCCAGATCTGCAAACCGCAAGATAAATCCCTGGTTAAAAGTATTATTCTGAGTCTGATTTCTTTTTATTAAAGCACGAATCCGGGCATGCAGCTCCCTGAAATCAAACGGCTTAACCAGGTAATCATCCGCACCAGCATCAAAACCTTCTACTTTATCATCCGTAGTGCCTAAAGCAGTAAGCATAATAATTGGAATGTCAGGACGTGCGATACGCACTTCCTTGCAAAGGTCAATTCCATTAATCTTTGGAAGGATTATCCATCCATCAGAATCAGATCATAGGTTTTCGTCAGGGCTAGTTTCTTACCCATTTCCCCATCAAAGGCAAGTGTAATATGAAATCCGAGTTCTTCCAGCCCCTTTTTGATCAGTTCAGCTACTCTTTGTTCATCTTCAATAACCAGTATGTGCATAAGGATATAATTAAACAACAAATGTGAACATTATTTTTTAGAGCCTGTTTAAAAATTTGTGCTGAGCTTCTTTTCCCTTAGCATCATTAGCACTATTTCTTCCTCTGGATAATATCAATTATATGCGCTATATATATATTATCATTTGATCTTTTTATAATCCGGCAAATGGATTTTTAAGCTGCAATAACAGCAAAAGATAAACTATTCATTAACTAGATATTAACAATATGTAATGAACCCGCTGCCAAAGACACTTTTAATATCAAAAACCCTGTAAAAGTTTAAGTATCCATAATACTAAATTGGTTTAGTTTTAATAAACAAAGTTTAGTATTGCTGTGTGAAAAAAACACATTACAACCTAAATCCACATAGATGAAACAGCTCTACAAGCAATTTAAACAGGTAATAACTGTAGTGTTATTTTTGCTTGCCCCGATGACTTTAGCGGCGCAAACTAAAATATCCGGCACAGTTAGTGACGAAACCAAACAAACCCTGCCGGGGGTAAGTGTATTGGTTGACGGCACCAAACAAGGTACAGTAACAGACATGAACGGCCACTTTCTTTTTACAGCTAAGAAAGGGCAAACTGTATCCTTCCAATACCTTGGATACCAGAAAACACAAATCATTATTGGTGATGAAACAATTATCAATGTAGTTTTAAAAGGTGACAGCAAAGCACTTTCTGAAGTCGTGGTTACAGCCCTAGGTAAAAAAAAAGACACCAAAAGAATTGGTTACGCACTTCAGACCGTAGATGGCGGTGATTTGCTAAAAGCACGTGACCCCAACCCGATCAGCAGTTTAGTAGGAAAAGTTGCTGGTTTATCTGTTGGTCCTTCTTCTCCTGAGGTATTAAGAGAACCTAACGTGATGATCCGTGGTGATAAGTTAACATTATATGTTATAGATGGTTTTCCTATCAATACAGACACCTGGAATATCAGTCCTGATGACATTGAAACTTATACAGTATTAAAAGGCCCTGCTGCCGCTGCTTTATATGGTAGCCGTGCAGTAAATGGTGCAATATTGATTACGACCAAAAAAGGTGATAAGAACAAAAAAGGACTAACCGTTGATGTTAACAGCAGTACAGTAATTAACAGCGGATTTTTAACCTTCCCGCGTTTACAAAATTCATATGGTGCTGGTGAAAACACACAGTATATGTTTGTGGATGGTAAAGGTGGTGCACCTGGTGGTGTCGATGGAGATTATGACATCTGGGGGCCATATTTCGCCGGACAACTGATCCCGCAATATGATAGTCCTGTAATTAATGGAGTAAGACAGGCAACTCCATACACTGCAAGAGGTAAAAACAATTTAAAGAACTTTTGAAGAGACTGGTTACCAAACCAATAATAACATATCATTAAGTGCTAACGGTGAGACTTATACGACAAGATTCTCAGTTTCGCAATCAAAACAATCAAGTTATATCCCCAACAGCGGACTTAATATTGTCAACTTCAACATGTATGGTTCATTCAATCCAACTCCAAGATTGAAAATTGAAGGTAACCTGGATTTTTTAACAGACAGTATACTGATAACTTTCCTGATGCAGATTACGGGCCTTCAAGTTTGATTTACAGTACAGCGATCTGGACTGGTGCAGACTGGGACGTGAATGCTCCGGATATTAAAGCGATATGGCAACCAGGTAAAGAAGGTGTTCAATCGCAGTTTGCAGAATATCAACGTTACCACAATCCTTATCTAATGACAGAAAAGTGGTTACGCGGACATTACAAGAATGATGTGTATGGTTATCTTTCTGCAAACTTTAAGATTGATAATCACTTAAACGCAACGCTTCGTTCACAATTTGATACTTATGGTATCTTACGTACTGAAAAACTTCCATTCTCTGCTCACCCATACGGACGTGAAGGAAATCAGGGTGACTACCGTGAAGACAGACGTAATTTGTTTGAGAACAACAATGAGTTATTATTAAATTTCAATTATAACATCAAGAATTTCTTCAACCTTTCTGGTTTGGTCGGAACTAATCTTCGTACCTTATCTTATAATTCAAGCTGGACATCTACTGATTACCTGAATGTTCCTGAAGTTTATGCTTTCAGTAACTCTAAAAATCCGGTACAGTCTACGAGTTTTAACTCGAGTATGATGGTATTGAGCGGGTATTTCTCATTGGATGCATCCTTCGGTAAATATGCAACATTATCGACGACGAGCAGAATAGATAAATCATCGGCCTTCCAAACGCCAACAACTTATTATTACCCAAGTATATCATTAGCAACTGTTGTTTCTGATTATATCAAAATGCCAAATTTCATCTCGTTCCTGAAAGCAAGAGCATCGTTCTCCAATGTACGTACTGATGCAAGCAGTGCAACAATCGGCCCTGCTCCTTTCAGTTCGATTACTGCATTTGGTGGTCAGACTGGTTCTAATCTGACAAATAATCCGCTTGGTTATGGTAACGTATACATGTCTCCTTATAACGGACCAGACTATTCTTTGAATACTTCGTTTAATATCAATAAACCTTATAATAATCAGGCTGCTGGTTATGGCCCTGATTATTTATATGAAAATGGAATTAAAACCAGTACCCGCGTAAATTACGAGGAAGGTTTTGATGTTAAGTTTTTAGGAAACAGACTGGGTTTAAGTGCTACGGCTTTCCAATATATAGATGGGCCGAAGATTTTACCT
Source organism: Pedobacter sp. NJ-S-72 (assembly GCF_053890575.1). Lineage (NCBI taxonomy): Bacteria > Pseudomonadati > Bacteroidota > Sphingobacteriia > Sphingobacteriales > Sphingobacteriaceae > Pedobacter > Pedobacter sp. NJ-S-72. The sequence goes on from NZ_CM132681.1 coordinate 1,834,187, forward strand.
AACCAGATTTCTACTGCTACAGGATATACTTTATTATATCTGAATGCTTTAAAAACTAAAAAAACAGGTTATGAGGTTTCACTAAGTGGCACACCGATTAAAGACATGGGTGGTTTTGGCTGGGATGTTTTGGTCAACTGGTCAACTTTCAAGAGAGTTTACAAAGAACTTCCAAAGGGACAGGATATCTATCAGACCTTTTTCAAAGAAGGAGACCGCACGGATAAATTATATGGAACTGCTTTCGTAAGGACAAAAGATGGTCAGATTATCAATGACGCAGCCGGAAAGCCATTAAATAATGGTGGTGCGAATCAATACCTGGGAAACATGAATTCTGATTATTCATGGAGTATTTACAACAAGTTTCACTATAAAAACTGGAGTTTAGGTTTCCAGTTTGATGGTAGTGTAGGTGGAAAAACTACGGATTATATGCATAATAAAACTATGCGTGGTGGTTCAAATATCGAAACTGCTCAAGGTGCTTTGGGTGATGCGCGTTACCAGGATTGGGCTAATTATGGCCAGAAAGGCTATGCAGGTTCTTATGTTGGTGAAGGTGTTGTGATCTCTAATGGTGCTTCTATTAATTACGATTCTAAAACTGGTGCGATCCTGAATTATGGAGATCTTGCTTTTGCACCAAATACAAACAAAGTATTTGTTCAGGATTATGTGAGTAAGTATTATAATTTCGACGAGGCCAACCTGATGAGCAAAACTTTCGCGAAACTTCGTGAGGTAACCATTGGATTCGAGCTTCCTAAAAAATTACTTGCGGGTACGTTCATTCAAAAAGCTTCCTTCTCTTTGGTAGGCCGTAATTTATTGTACTTCTACAAAGATAAAAGATTTAAGGATGTTGATTTAGATCAGTATAACGGAGAGACTTCTGCAACTGGTTTACAATCACCTACGGTACGTAGTTATGGTTTCAACGTCAACATTACATTATAATTTCCTATATGAAAACGATATTCAGACTTTATTCTTTGCTTCCTCTTTTACTTGTGGTTACCATTTCGGGCTGCAAAAAGGACTTCGAAGAGAAAACGATCAACAATAACAAACCAACTGCTGTTCAGGCTTCATTGCTTTTAAATGGTATTTTAACCAGTAAGGGTCTGGTTGAGGGACCAGATGGTCAAAAAAGAAACTAATAATCAGTATTACTTAAATAATTATGATTATTACGGGAATAACCGCTATGATTTCAAATATGGTGATGATTATTATACCATCCTGAAAAATGTAGCAGAAATGGAAAAACAAGCGATCAAAGGAGGCTCTGCAGTTAACTCTTATAGTGCTCTGGCGAAGTTTTTCAAGGCTTACCTTTTCAGCAAAATGAGTATGGAAATGGGAGATATCCCAATGACAGCTGCATTGTCTGGAATAGGAAACCTCACTCCTGCTTATGATACGCAGAAAAACGTCATGTTACAGTCACTGGCATTACTGGAAAGTGCGAATTCAGATCTGACTACTTTAATCGCTGCAAAAGAGAATATCCTTGCGGGTGATATATTCTTTAATGGTGACTTGCTGAAATGGCAAAAAACTATCAATACATTCAGGATCAGATTATTGATTCAATTGAGCAAAAGAGCTGATGATGATGCACAACTGAATGTGAAAACACATTTGCTGCTGATATCGTCAACAATAAGGCTAAGTATCCTATCATGGAGAGTGCTGCAGATAATATGCAGTATATTTATATTTCTCCGACTAACTATTATCCGCAGACTCCTGATAACTTCGGACAAAGTGGTTCGAGGAAAAATACTTCGGCTACTTATATCGGCTTATTGACTAAATTAAAAGATCCAAGGGTATTTGTAACTGCCGAGCCTTCCCGCTACCAGGTAGAAACTTTAAAACAAAGTCCTACTGATTTTTCTTCTTTCATTGGCGCTGATGCCGGAGAAGATCTTGGTGTGATGTATAACAATGCAGGTTTGCAGAAATATTCATTTCTAAACAGAAAGCGTTATTATTCGACGTATACTGGCGAACCAAGTATTCAATTGGGTTATGCAGAACTGATGTTTAATATTGCCGAAGGTATTTCTCGCGGATGGGCTGCTGGTAATGCTGAGGACTATTATACTGCGGGTATCAAAAGTTCTATGGATTCTTATAAGATCCCCTACAGGTACCGGAACGTTTACTGCTTATTTCTATCGCCCGGGTTCAACGAATGTTGCTTTACCAGCCAACTATGATACTTATACAATCAATGTGGACTGGGATGCTTATTATAGTCAGCCTGCTGTAAAGTATAATACCACGAATGCACTTACACAAATCCTGCAGCAAAAGTACCTGGCTTTATTCCGTCACTCTGGACTGGAGTCTTATTTTACTTATCGCCGTACGGGTATCCCTGCTTTTACTACTGGTCCGGGTACTGGAAATGGTGGACGTATTGCAAGCCGTTTTCAGTATCATGAGTATGAACGTACTGCAAATGCAGCAAATTATCAGATTGCTATACAGAGTCAGTATGGTGGTAATGATGATATCAATGGAATCATGTATATCCTGAAATAGTAATGTCAATAGTTTAGTCTAATTTATTGTATTTTATTTTGAAAGGCGGAATTGTTCCGCCTTTCTGATTTTCAGACTCTTAGGCATAAACGGTTAAATAGACGGTTATTTTTATTGAATTTATTTTCATATTTAATTGCATGTTAATATTTAATTTCTATCTTTGCACCTCCTTAAACAAAAGGAATTAATTGATTCCGTAGCTCAGCTGGTAGAGCATTACACTTTTAATGTAGTGGTCCTGGGTTCGAATCCCAGCGGGATCACGAAAGGCGCAAGAAATTGCGCCTTTTCTGTTTAAAATGTTTTTTAAAAGGCGTTTTTCAAAAAATAATAAGTCATTTCATAGCAATCTGATTGGTGCCCTATCCGGTGCCCAATTGTATTTGGTAAATTTGGGCACCAGTTATCCTTGCCTCAATTTGAGCCATTCCTTAAAGCAAAAATTTGTTTACTGGATTTATCCGGGCTTAACTAAATGTTTTAATAACAGATTGAGAAATGAAAAGCAACCAAATATTAACCATTCTTTTTTGGCATCGTAAATCAAAGAAAGATGCTAACCGCCTCGCTCCTATTATTTGCAGAATATCTATGATTGATGGGATGGACGAAGAATTATCCACTTGTAGGAAAGCACAAATTGACAACTGGGATAACGCTTGCTGATCTTCAAATTAAAGAGTTTTCTGATTTGGTAGAAAAGAAGCTAAGATCACTGGAAACGCCCAAAACAATGGAAAGCCAAAAAAAAAAACAAGATTGCAGAATTCTTTTATACCACTATAATATTAATGATATAGAACTCATTAATATTAACTATTCCTTTGCACAGGATTTTTTAACCTTCCTGACTGTTAAGCGAATTTCAGCACTTGGGGAAGCTTCTGCGATGAAGCAAATCAAGAGTACCAAACAGATGCTGAAACTTGCTGAAACAAGTGGCTGGATAACAAAGAATACCATTGAAAAATTCAGGTGTGGTGCGGATGAACCAGAGATTCTGCCATTGGAAATATCAGAAGTTGAAAACATTTTGCATCATAAACTTACGATTGAAAGAATCGATAAAGTAAGAGATGCGTTTATATTTCAATGTTTTACCGGATTTGCTTATCAGGACATATTTAATTTATCTCCGATACATATTATAACCGTTGGTACCGCACATGAAAAATGGCTCATTAAAGAGCGTGGAAAAACAAATCATACGCTTCAATATTCTGTTAATGAGAACAACTACTTGCGCCAGATTTTTAATTGTCAGTTTTAAAAAATTATACCAGGCAAGGTTGAACCTATTAATTACGCCATAAAAGTCGAAACCGAAGTAAACAAATATTAACTTAATATTTATAAAATCACTAAATTATCGCCAAAAAAAACACTTTAAAATCTACCTAAAATTTACTTAAAAGATAAAAATTACTTCTAAAAACCATATCCCTATGGAGAAAACAGCAAAATACATTACTGAGTTATTTAATGGAAAGTATTTTGAGGAGCCAAAAACGGGACTAATGATCTTTAAATCTTGTCAGACAAAACTTGGAACTGGTATCTACCCAATACATGTAGCACATACACCTGGGCTTTTACTCGCAAACGTAAAATACCAAGGCTAATTACCAATAGAAACCAAGCAAGTAGAATGATTTACGTAAAAGAGAATTGAAGAATATTTAAAAAAAACTTTCTAAATACTAGCATTTCTTTTATCCACCAATACTAGACTCAACTTAATTCCGCTTCAATCTAAATTCGTTAATCAACTCTCCCTGCAATTCCCTAATTTCTCGATTAGCCAATTTCAATTCACTTTCCAATTGTGATATACATTAATCTTTGTGCTCATCTGTCTCATCTGGAGATTTTGGAGAGTGAGAACAATTCATTACAGAAACTCGTGACAAGCGATTTCGGCTAAAAATGGCCAACTTAAAACAATAACAGTTGATTACAAAAACAGGTATAATTATTTCTGTTGGTCAATCCGCCACGGAATCTATGGTCAATAGTACCGAAATCTCCACGCACAAGTCTGCCGACAAATAGCTTACAGCAAATTCAAAACGAATATAAATCGCTTAGAGATGATCAATTGACTTATGGCCTACTGCATTATGATGCACGTCCAATGGAATAAATGTACTATAGGCAACCTCTATGATATTTCCTTCAATATCTTCAAAATAAAAAAACAGGCCACCGAATGGGGGGATAGTAGGTGCTTTCAGGATTTTTACGCCTTTAGCCTTTAATTTTTCATAGATCACTGTCACCTCCTGCGCTGTAGGTACATTATAACCGATCGTAACTGCACGAAAACCCCTGCCTTCGGTTGGAACCCCAATAAAATCCGCCAGGTCTTTACGCTTTCCGATACTGAACAGAAAACCGTTCATCTGGTAAAAAACAATATCCTTGTTTTCCACAACCGGCTTCCAGCCCAGGTTTTCCTCATAGAATTTTTTCATAGCCTGCAGGTCATTTGCCCCAAGTGTCAATACGCTTATCCGTTGTTCCATCATCTGAGTTGTCTTTTCTACCGGTTTACAGGATTCCAATCCTGTTATCATACAGCAGCTGATCAATAGCTTTTTATTATTATGTTCACAGGCCAAATTTAAGACCAACCATCGCCCCTTCGTTTGTAAAAATCCGACAATATCAGAACAATGAGGGAGCTGTTCCCGTGAATCTTTTAATCTCCCTTGAAAGATGGGCATGATCATAATACCCATGATCAATGGCTATCTTCAGTAAACTGTCGGCACCCCTGTTCTTTATAGCCACCAGGGCCGCCCGGTTCCGCAGGATGTTGATAAAAGTCTTGGGACTTAGGCCTGTCTGTTGCCTGAATTTTCTTTCCAGCTGCCGGGGAGTTATGGCGTACCTTTCTGCGATTGCACCGATAGACAATTGGCCGGGCTTTAATCCCTCTATATCAGAAATCATGCCTGCAAGGCTATCCGTTTTCCGGGATAATTTTCCTGCAAAAAAATGATCAAGGTCAGCAGTAGTACCATTAAATAGTTTATCCAGGCCCGGGCAAAAAGAATTGCACAGTTCCACCGTAATGTCAGAGATCTCATCAAATCATAAAAAAAAAAATTAGAGAACGCTGCTGGCTTAAACCTAACACCTACAAGACTGGCATCACAAGGTATACATGAAGTTGTAAAAGTGGTCATTGTACCAATTAAATAGGCTTTTTCCGGCTCCATTAAAAACCTGCCATGACTAGTGGTACATTCAGCTCCCAGGTTGAAAATGATATCGATACACCCGTCGGGTAAAATGCGCTGCTCTTTTGACCCGCAGCCAACGTGCCGGATCGTCCAATAGGCATCTATATAACCAGTCAAGGATTGGTGAACAGGTAATTCAGTGTAGATCATAGGAATTTTATTTAATGCCCCTTAGCTATAAAACCATTTTTATTCCTGAAAGTTTTTCCGCCAGGCCGGAAAATCTGCTGCCATCTGCGCTTCATTCCTATGATGTTCTCCGATGATCCCAACACGCTTAGCAGAACAATCTGTCTCCAGTACCGTGCAAACCCACCCAGATCAAAGGGATCAAAACCCAATTCATCCACCAGGTCAAACACGATTTCCTTTGCAGTAGTAATCTCAACCGAAACTGCTAAAACGATGCGGTTTTTTTCCCTTTTGCCTCTGCCCCGATCATTCAAACTTGTCGCAAAAATGGAATTGAATACCTTAACCACAATAACACCCAATTGCTCCTGAACCCATAGGCTATCAATATCACTTTGTTCCAGCGAAAGAATGACCTGCCTGTTATTACATCATCTTCAACAGTAACTGCCTCAGCCCTGGTTTGCTCAGCAAGTTCTTTTAAAGATGCCGGCCCACGAGAGTTTGCAATCGAAACGTGATACCTCAGCTTAATAAATTTTGAAGCGAGGCAGCTTCCGATCTGACCTGCGCCAATAATTCATATCTCCATCTTTAGATCAAGACTCGGTTTTAACAACTATGTCGCTGAGTGTAGATTTCGGAATGAGGAGGTCAGTTTTGTCGAAACTCCCAGCCAGTATTGACGGCTTTTAAGTAGTGGAACCAAGTGGGCACTTCTCGAACCATTTCCTGCCCAATCATCACAGGTTTAACGCCTCTTGCACTAAATTATATGATAAATTTTCAAATGCTTCCCCTTGCACGTAAGTATTTTTCATAGAATATTATTAATTTTTCATGTAATGAATTGTAACGCAATTTAATAATTTTTCAAAAGTCTTTAATGGAGTAGACAGAATGGATTTCGTCATGTAAACCAGGTGCCCGCAACTGGCCCTATAATTAAAAGTATTTTTTTTTATCTTTACTCGAGCGATAAGTCAACCCCAACTAATCTACAATTTTGCAAGAAAGAAACCCAGCAAAAGATTTGCTATTTACGCATTTCAACTCTTCGTTTCTCTTAAATGAAGAGGAAAAAGAAAAACTGACCTTACTTTTCTCCGAACGTAAAATAAAACGACGTGGCTTTATCTTACAAGATGGGGATATTTGTCGGCATTTCACTTTCATTGTTTCAGGATGTTTTAAAATGTATGCTATAGATTTTTAATGGTAAAGAGTATAACCTGGAGTTCACAGCCGAAAATAGTTGGATAACCAATCTCTCCAGCTTTTATGCTCAGCAAGCTGGAAGTGTATATATAGAAGCAATAGAACCCTCTATCATTCTTCAAATTAAACACGCAGACTTAATCCATCTATATAGCAACTACCCAAAGTTTAACAGTAGTTTCCGAATTATTATTGAGCGCAAATATATTGAACTGCAAAACCGCGTATTGCAAAACATTAGCACAACAGCGAATGAACGCTATTTGTATTTCTTACAGCAATACCCTGATCTGGCTAACCGCTTACCCAGTACACAGATCGCCTCATACCTCGGTATAACTTCAGAATTCTTAAGCAAAATTAGAAAAGACTTGACTCAAAAACGCTGATTTCTTAAACTATCTTAAAGGTATTTCTTAAGATAGTTCATTGGTCGATAATTTCCCGAAAGCGGACATTTACGAAGTAATTAAACGCAAAAAAAATGGAAAATCTAATGAAAGCGATTGTACTATCGGAACAGACTTTGAAAGTGCAAAACGTAAAGAAACCACAAGAAACACAGGCAGACCATTTGATCATTAAAATGGATTGCTCCGCTATTAATAGCGGAGATAAGTTCTTTTTAAAATATCCATCTCCCCCTGGTGCCGTACAAAGTCTTTACGATATTAAAGGCGTATCAGGTGTTGGTAAAGTGATACAAATTGGCGAAGGAGTGCCGCTAGAGTATTTAGGAAAGAGCGTGACTATATACAGAAACTTAAGATACAGTGAAAGCGCGATTGGCACCTGGTGCGAATATTCGCACGTACACTTTCTGGACTGTGCAATACTTCCTGATGGTGTCAATCCTGAAGACTATTCTGGTTCCATGGTCAACATCATTACCCCATTTGCATTCTATAAAGAAATTTTAGACCAGGGACATCAAGGTATAATCAGTACTGCGGGTAACTCAGCGACCGGAATTGCACTACTAGGTATTTGCTTAACGTATAATTTCCCTTTGATCTCTATTGTCAGAAATGCAGAAAGCAAGAAGCAGTTAGAAGAACTTGGCGCCAAGAATATAGTTGTTCAAAGTGAGCAACATTTCGGCCTGCAACTAAAAAAAATGGCACAAGAACTAGAAACAACTGCAATTTTTGATGGCGTTGGAGGAGAAATATTAAATCAAATAATAGATATGCTCCCCAATGATTCAGTAATCTATTCTTACGGCTATCTTGGTGATCAAATTCCTTTAACAATTCAAACAAGTACGCTAAGTCTTAAAAACCTGATTATAAAACCATTTTCCAACTTAAAAACAAATACTGTACAGAATCCTCAGAACTTAGAAAAAGCATTGAAAGAAATAGCCGGACTTATTCATATGCCTCATTTCAAAACAAAAACAGGAAAGAGGTTTAAATTAGAGGAAATTAATGATGCACTATTTTTTAATAGCGGAAAAGCTATTTTGTATCACTCTTAATCATCATTTTAATAAAAAAATATCCCCTGTAAACATATATTGACCCCAAAAAATTGGACGAGGCTGCTTCACTCCCATTAGTTGCCTTAACAGCATGGCAGGCTCTTGTAGAACGTGGCGCATTAAAGAAAGGACAAAAGTCTTTATCCAAGCGGGTTCTGGTGGCGCTGGGGCTTCAAAAAGACACTTTAAAAATTAGACATTTTACCAACAGATGGATATTATAATTCAACCATTGCTTTTATTACCGCATTAGCAGGATTTAACAAGCCAGAAAATTCAGTAGCTACCTCGTCAAATTTAATCCGGTGGGTAATATAGGTTTGCGGATTGATCCACCCCTGCTTCATGGCTTGTTTCACCTGTTCGAAATCTTCGCGAGTGGCGTTACGGCTACTCATTAAGGTAGCCTCCCGTTTATGAAACTCAGGGTGACTAACTACCAGGTCTCCTTTTTGAAGACCGACCAACACGTATCTGCCTCCATGCGCCATATAACTAAAGCCATTATTTATGGCCTTCTCATTCCCAGTGGCATCAATAACTACAGCTGGCATTTCGCCATTAGTGATCTCTTTCAAACGGACAGTTATATCTTCCATTTGTACATTAATGGTAAAATCAACCTTTAATTTATTTGTACAAAACGTTAAGCGCTGATCGTTCATATCAGCTGCAATAACTTTAGCACCGGCTATACGTGCAAACTCCATAATACCCAAACCTATTGGACCAGCTCCTACCACCAGCACATATTCACCTTTGGCAATGTTAGCAAGTCGTACCCCATGCGCGCCTATGGCCAATGGCTCAATCAGCGCCAGTTCATCATAATTTAAACCCTCTCCATGTACCAGTAAGTTGGCCGGCACCTGTAAATATTCAGCCATTCCACCATCAATATGCACACCGCAAACCTGTATACTGACACAGCAATTAGGCTTACCCGACCGGCAGGCAATGCAATGACCGCAGTTAAAATAAGGAATAAAGGTTACCGCCTCTCCTTTTTCAAATCCTTCGCTTCGCTGCCGCCAGTATCAACTAATTCTCCGGCAAGTTCGTGCCCTAAAATACGCGGGTAACTAAAAAACGGTTGCGTACCTTCAAAAGCATGTAAATCTGTGCCGCATATACCTAATCTTTTAATTTTTATCAGGGCATTGCCTGGTCGTAGATGAGGTATATCAGCTGTGCCATATTCGAATCGCCCAGGCTCAACACATGTTAAAATCTTCATTTGTTATTATAGTTAATTTACTCATTTTTGGATTACGTTTTTATAATGCCGATTTATAATTAATGGCAAATATTCAGGGCTGATTAAACCCTCGCTCCTCAGTTTTTCCCAAAACTGCATAGGGATTTGTGCGTCGGCCATAGCCACATTATTTTTTACCCGGCCGGGATTTGTGGTGTTTAACGCTATGCTGCTTACACCTGGGGCACTTAAGCCAAATATAACACAGGCGACGGCAGGTTTAATATCAAAATCGACACAGATCGCATTAAACTGGTGACGCCAGGAAAATAGCGTTGCACCTTCGCTAGTTTGCGGATCAATTAGCTGGTAATTATAATAATCGCCACCTGTTAAAAAGCCGGCATTAAATACCGCCGAGTTAATGATAGATACTCCCCTGTTTTCCAATTGCTTCATAAATGTTAACAAGGGGAGCGGGTGGCTATGGATGGTCATGCTGTTGGCAATCATCACCCAATCTAAATCCACATCGGCTGCTATTTTCTGGATTACCTTCCAATCCTTTGCGCCGACGCCAATGCCTTTCACTTCCCCTTTTTGTTTTAAATCAGCGAGCGCACGGTAGGCGCTCAGTATATCCTGATAACGTTTACCGCGATCTGCCTCATCAATGGCAGCTAACAGGTATTCATCCGGATCATGTACTGATACCAGCGATGCGGCATAACCATTTAATAACTCATTTCCCTGGTGATAACACTCTAAAATACCATCATAACTGATATTTTGTACAGCATCGTACTTAAGCCCTTTCCATACGCCAGGTTCAAAAGTAGGTTCATCGGTTGTCAATTCAGTACGCATCCACCCCAGCTTGTTGCTTATTAATACGTCTTCAGCAGCAACATCCGTCAATTTTAAAAATCTACCTAATGACTCCAAAGCCAGACCCGCCCCATATTTCCCGGCTGAATCAAACACGGTAGGTTTATGCGAATAAACTACACTTTCCTTTACAATGGCTTGCTTAACCGTATCATCTAACTCAACATACAAATTGCCTAAACCGCTGGTACCAAATATCACGTCAGGTAAACTGATACCTTTCATAAAAATCTATTATTTTAATTCTATTTTAAAACTCATTACTTTCCAGGCAGGTATAACTGACGGTTTGGTGATAACCAGTGCATCATCTTCCTGCTTCCATTTTAGTTTTTCATTGCTGCCTAAAAGTTTAATAACAGCTATCTTTTTGTCATTCAGTTTTGAACTTTTCCCCAATGATGTGATACGGATATCACTGGCCGGTGTATTCATACAAAAAAATGCGTAGAGATTATTACCTTTTGTAGTAAAACGAATATCTGTTGCTTGATAAGCCTGGGCGTCGCTCAAACCACCAAACTGGCCTTTTGCCTGATTGGTTTTAATAGTTGAAGGACCTTCCCCATAAACTTTCCATGGGCGTGTGCCATATATACCCTCACCATTTACAGGCATCCAGGTTGCAATTTGCTCGATGATAGTAAGTACATCAGGCTCAAGGTCGCCTTCCGGAGTTTGTACTACATTAATCAGCAGGTTGCCATTTTTACTTACGATATCAATCAGCATTTGTATAACCTCGGTCCCGCTGCGGTATTTCTGACCGGTTTTATAATACCAATCACCTATTGATGTATCCGTTTGCCATGGGTACGGATTGATAGAATCCAGTACACCCCGTTCCACATCCTGCGCCCATTTACCTTCAGATGCTTCTTTGCAGTTATACACCGCCGTAGGCTGGCCGCCGGTATAAGCGATGTTCCCATTATAAAAAATTATTAGCCAGCATGCTGCGGCCTACTTCATCAAATGGTAATTTGCTATCAGAATAAAGCAAATCGGGATGGTAGGTATCCACCAGTTCTTTCACATCGGCATACCACTCTTTCATCCACGCTGGATTGGTGGTTAACCAATCGTTATCGCCAGGGGCAGCTTTAGTATGATACAGATCGGCATATTGCGGGTCGTTACCATCATATGGCACCTCTTTATACTGACCCGCAGTATCGGCTTTGTGCGCAGACTGATACCAGGTGTAGCTGGCCGCCAAGTGCTCGGATACACCAAATTTAAGACCTTCCTTTTTGGCAGCTTTTTGCCAAAGACCAACCACATCTTTATGCGGACCCATATTTACGGCATTCCAGCGGTGAATTTTGGAATTCCAAAGAAAAAAGTTATCATGATGGCTACCCATACTGACAAAGTATTTGGCTCCTGCCCTCTTATAAAGCGCCATCAGTTTTTCAGGATCCCACTTTTCTGCCTTCCATAACGGGATAATAATATCTTTATATCCAAATCTTGATGGCGTACCATAATGAGCCACATGGTACTTATTTTGCTGACTGCCTTCCACATACATGTTTTTTGCATACCAATCACCTTGCCGCGGAACAGCCTGTGGACCCCAATGTGCCCAGATACCAAACTTGGCATCCCTAAACCATTCAGGATACTTATACTCCTTTAACGATTCGTCTGTTGGCGTAAACGGACCTTTGTTAATAGATAATTGCTGAGCTTCACCTTGTACATTCAGCAGTAAACCAATGGCTACTGTAATGGTTAACGTGCTTAGTATTTTAAATTTCATATTACGGGTATTTATAGAGAAAAAATAATAATCCAGCTAGAATTCCCTGTACAGTGTTTAACGTGAACCATTGTTTTAAATGTGGAATAAGAATTGGATCATCTGTTTCTTCATTAGCAGGAATCAATTAAATTGGTAATCCAAAGTAAGTTGATTCCTGCTATTTCTAAAAACATAATTATATCTGATGGTTAAGGAATATTATCATACATTTAAACAAAAACACACATTGATGAATAATTCTGAAATTACGCGTACAGGTGTATCTCCTAACAGAAGGTGATGTCTGGTCGTCATAAGTTGATGTCATTAAAAGCAGAATAGAGTAAATGAAATTTGTGCGACTCTATTTATTATATTCCTTTTGATAATCCTGAGGTGTTTTTCCGGTCATACGTTTAAAGTTGTTGTGGAAACAGGAAAAATTATTAAAACCGCTATCATAACATATTTGTTTAACGCTTGATTGATTAGCAATTAATTGCTTACAGGCAAAACTAATACGAATTTCTGTTACAAAACTTAAATACGTTTTACCAGTATGGTATTTAAAATAACGGCAAAACGAACTAGGTGTCATGTCTGCTATACTGGCAACCTCTTCTAACATTATCTTTCTTTGGAAGTTACTGAACGTGTGGCTATAAATAGTCGTCATTCTTTTATTTTCTGCTTTCGGAAAGTCATATTTAAATCCTAATGATGCTAATACCGACACCTCTTCCAGCCCAGAAAACTCAGATAAGCAGGTAATTAACTTCATAATCCTGTTTAATCCGTTAGCCTGGTATATTTCCTCTATTAGTTTACCAATATTATTATTTGCCGATGCCTTGATCAGGAGTCCACGTTTTGCTTTTTCCAATAGTATTTTTAAATGCTTGGTTTCTGGCAAATACAAAAAGCGCTCTCCTATAAAGTTTTCGTGGAAATGGATAACCGTAGAATAAGACACCTGGCTAGCCGATTCATTCAAATTGCCATCATCATACTTCCAAAAATGCGGTAAATTACTGCCGATAAGTACAATGTCTCCCGGATCAAATTGGGTAATATGATCACCCACAAACTGGGTACCTGATCCTTTATGAAAATGAATCAGCTCAACCTCGGGATGACAATGCCAGCGTTTATTAATATTAGGAGCCATATCCTTACGCACACTAAAAGAGTGTTCGGTCCGTAAGGTATTTTAAGGATCTGAGGTTTCATTATATTCCTAAAGTTATCAATTACTAAAACATTAAGATAAAAAAAATAGATCCTCTTTTCAGAAGATTCCATCAAAAGCTCATAATTACGACATAGCCCGCTGTCACCCGCACAAGTTTCCGGAGTTTTTCCAGTTACCAATTATAATGATAGCTGATCTGCGCATTTTTTGTAATACTAATAAACCAGTTGCCTAATAATGACCTCTCTGCATAGTTCGCAAACTACGAGTACGGTTTCTTTCATCAGATTATAAAGTTCTTTTTATAAATTGCCTTTGCGTTTCTCTTAAATCAGCTTGAAACACAACAATTTTTTTTTTTTTTATTTTATCTGTTTTTAAATAAGTTCTTACAATAAATCATTATTTGAAATGAAGAAATTCTACTTACTATTTTTCTTTCTTCTTTCTTTGACAGCAACAGCGCAATTCCCCTCGGGCAGGATTCTTAACTATACACGTAAAGAGGGTCTTTCTTTCTTACGGTACGATCAACAGTATTTTACAGGATAACAAAGGTTTTATCTGGTTCGCTACGGGTGATGGATTAAATCGTTTTGATGGCATCAACTTTAACATCTTTAAACACCAGTCAGATAATCAGTTCAGCTTGCCTGGAAACTATGTGCAAAAGATATTTAAGGATTCCAGGGGCGAATTCTGGGTATCATCCAGAAAGGGGCTTTACCGTTTTAACCCAAAAACTGAAAACTTCACCAATTATCCATTAATTGCCCATTCAAAAAAAGTAGACGTAAGCCATATTACTGAAAACAAATATCATAATTTTTGGGTGTCCACTAGCGGAAATGGTTTTTTTTACCTGGACAGAAAGGTGGGAAAAATAGTTAATTATACGATGAAGACCCTGAATGGACTAAGCAGTAACAGCATTCTGAAGATTTATGAAGATGCCTATGGCCTGCTCTGGGTAGGTACAATGGATGCAGGTGTATGTGTATTTCGGGTAAGCATGGATTGGTTACGGAAAAATTGAACCTTGGTAGGGATCTAACCAACACTAACCGTGTAAATTCAATTTACCAGGATCGTATGAAGAATATCTGGATAGCTACCTCTGGTGGTTTATTACTATACGAAAGGCGTACAGATAAAGTATATAACCTTCAAGGGAGCAATTACGGATTAAGAAGTAATGTATTTCTTTCTGTCATTCAGGATAACCAGCACCAACTATTTGTTGGTTTGCAGGATGGTGGTTTGTATAAGGCAGATTTGAGCCATCTCGACCAAAGTAAGCCTACGGCTATCATTTTTGAACAGTTGAAGTATGAGAATGGCTTCAACATCATACCCAGGTCAGTACCTGAACTATTCCTTGATAAAGAGGAGAACCTATGGGTAGGAACTTATGGTGATGGCGTTTTTATGCTGAGCCGAACGCCCGATAAATTCAAGGCCTTTCACAAAAAGCTGAAAGATAATGATGGTGAGAATTATGTCCGCTATTATGGAATGTGTGTGTACTGACCATGAGGGCTATCTTTGGCTGGGTACTGATGGAGATGGGATTTATAAAACTACCACAGGCGGTAAAGTCATCAAACATTACCTTGCAGACGGCAAACCGAATAGTATTAAGGATAATGCGATTCTATACGTTTACCGGGACAGCAGAAACAATCTCTGGTTTGGTACCTATAGCAAGGGATTGTTTAAGTATGACCAGAAATCGGATTCCTTTATTAACTATCAGCACGAGGCCAAAACAGCAAGTACACTAGGCAGCAACGACGTTAGGGTAATTCATGAAGATGCACAGCATCATATTTGGGTAGGTACTAATGGCGGTGGACTGAGTATGTTTGATCCCCAGAGCAGGAAGTTTACCAATTATGATGGCAGGAACAGTAATATTCCATCTAATGATGTGAGGTCGTTACAGCATGATGATAAAGGAAATATCTGGGTGGGTACTTATGGAGGTGGACTATCATACTTTAAATTAAGTGAGCGCAAGTTTTATCCTTTCCTGAAAACGAAGAAATCGTCCGTAGATTTATCAAGTGATATTATTTTCTCGCTTTTTCTGGATAAGCAGAAACAATTGTGGATAGCTACCGAAGGAAAGGGGCTAATCGTATACAACACTATACAGCAATCAACCTTAAGCTTCAATGAAAGAAATGGCCTGGCTAATAATACGGTATTCGCAATTCAGGAAGAAGCACCCGGTAAGATATGGGTTAGTACAAATGAGGGACTTTCTAAGATAGAGCTCCAGCCCCACCGGGTATATAACTACAGCGGGAAGGATGGTCTGCAGGAAGGACAGTTCAATCCTGGGTCAGCTTCTTCAAGTAACAATGGTGAACTTATCTTCTTTGGAGGTACAGAAGGTTGGAACTCTTTTTATCCAAAAGAGATCAGACAAAGTAACTCCAGACCAGAAATAAAGATTACCGGCTTACAGCTTTACGGCAATAAAAAAGATGAAAAGGATAATACCAGAAATATCAGTGAATCAGTGAATCCAGTCATATCGTATTAGAAGCCGATCAATCTGTTTTTTCTATCCAGTATATGGCATTGAACTATGCCTATCCACGGTCAGGACAATTCGCCTACCAGTTAGAGGGGCTGGATAAAGAATGGAATTATGTGAAACATCAAAAATCTGCTACCTACAGGTATTTGCCGTCCGGGCACTATACGTTTAAAGTGAAAGCTACCAATCAGGATGGTGTATGGCAGAACCGATATGCAAGCATTCATATCCAGGTATTACCACCATGGTATAAAACCTGGTGGGCATATACGCTCTATCTCATAGCAGCCGGAGGATTGGTTTATCTGCTGATTCGTTATAAGGAAAATCAGAACCAGTTAAAATACAAAATCAGGATAACCGCTATTGAAGCTCAAAAAGAAAAAGAATTGCATGAAAATAAACTTTCCTTCTTCACCAATATATCACACGAGTTCCGCACACCGTTAACCTTAATCATTAACCCAGTAAGAGAGATTCTTAATTAATGATAAAGAACAAGAGAAAGACCTGAGCAATCTGAATACGGTATACCGCAATGCAAGGCGACTACTAAGTCTGGTAGACCAACTGCTGCTATTTAGCAAGGCAGAGACAAAGGCCGATAAACTCAAAGTTGTGGAACTTAATCTCTATAATCTTTGTGAGGAGGTATTTTTATGTTTCACTTACCAGGCAACGAAAAAAAACATTAATTATACATTCAGTAGTATAGCAAAAGATCTAACAGTTTATGGCGACCGGGAAAAGATTGAAATTGCACTCTTTAACCTGATTTCAAATGCGATAAGACATACGCCTGAAGCTGGCAAAGTAACTTTGAGTTTAACTGAACATGAAGAAAAGGTGAGCATATTGGTGGCTGATACCGGAAGCGGTATTGCAGAAAGTACTGGCGATAAGATTTTCGAACGCTTTTATAAGGTGCAAAATAATCAAAACTATACTAATGGAGGCTTTGGCATTGGACTTTTGGACTTTACCTGGAAAAAGTTACGTGGAGAGCCATCAGGGTACAGTAAATTACCAAAGTATAGTCGGGATTGGAACTTCCTTCGAACTAACTTTACATAAGGGCAAAGTACATTTTAAAGATAACCTGATCTTTGACGATCAGCTGGAAAGCTCTGCCATTCTGGAAGAACTGACAGAAGGGGCAGAAGAACAGGTATTCAAAAATGAGGCACCACCCATCCCCAATCGCTTACAGGAGGATATTTCTTCCGAGCAGAAAACGATACTAATAATTGATGATAACAAACAGATCAGAGATTATATCAGGCAGATCTTTGAATCTAAATTCCAGCTACTAGAAGCAGAAAGCGGTGACCAGGGCCTGCATATGGTTACTCAGTATCTTCCCGATGTGGTGATTAGTGATGTGGTTATGCCAAATCTTAATGGGTTGGAACTTTGCAAACTTATCAAAGAAGACCCTTCGCTTAACCACATTCCAGTGGTTTTACTTACGGCCAGCACTTCTCCAGATATCAAATTAAAAGGAATAGGATATGGTGCAGACGATTACATCAGCAAACCTTTTGAAAAAGAGTTATTGATTGCCCGGATAGAAGGTTTATTAAAGATCCGTAACGACTTGCAGAAATATTTCTACAATGAAATTACCCTCAAATCTGGTAACCTGAAGATCTCTGCTGAATATAAAGAGTTTCTGGACCGGTGCATTGAAATTGTAGAGAAACATATGACGGATCCTAATTTCGGGATTCAGACCCTGGCAGAGGAAATCGGCATGAGCCGATCTAATCTATACATCAAAATTAAATTGATCTCAGGCCAGTCCGCTAATAGCTTTATCCGTTTCATCCGTTTGAGAAAAGCGGCAGAGATTTTTGTGAGTACAGCACTTACTGTACAGGAAACCACCTTTCAGGTGGGCATCAAAGATGCACGCTATTTCAGAGAACAGTTTTACAAGCTGTTTAACATGAACCCTTCCGACTATATCAAAAAATACCGGAAGACTTTTACCGGTAAATATTCTCTAAACAAATCGTTAATCAAAGCGAAAGAGCTTAAATAAACCAATTTCTGTTCAAATCTCCCTTTCTTTTTGGGAGTTTACCCCTCACGCCGTCAGCATAAATATATCGACTTTAGTCAAGTTCATAGTTGATGCTTTAGCTGCAATAGAACGAGCTTCTAAAATCGAAACCAAATATTAAACCAAGTATAGTATGAAAAAAAATCTACAAGACGTCCTGTCTGTGTATACATGAATATTGCTGAAAACAGAAATTAATTTGTCATGTATCAACTCAACTCCAAACATTATGTATTCTAAATATTCTCTTAAGAAGAGTATTCAATTTATAGCAAAGACATTTTTGCTCCTCGGTATTACCACTGCTGTATTTGCACAACAAGCAACTATTATCAAAGGGAGAGTAACAGATAGTCATAACCAACCTCTGCCAGGCATCAGTATCCGGTTAAAAAATACAACAACAGGTACCTCTACAGATGGAAAACGGAAATTTTCAGATCGGCATCACCAGTTCCAATTCAATCTTGCAGTTTACTGCTGTAGGATATACCACACAGGAGATTTCTGCTTCTGGTAAAACAGTAGTCAACATATCGCTGACAAGCGATGACCGCAATTTAAATGAAGTACTGGTAGTTGGTTACGGTACCCAGAAAAAAAAAGAAACAGTTACAGGTTCCATTTCTCAGGTTAAAGGATCCGATTTGGTAAAGAGCCCGCAACCCAACTTATCTAACGCTTTGGCCGGAAGATTTTCTGGTGTGATCATCAACAACAGAGGAGGTGAACCGGGTTATGATGGTTCCAATATCACTATCCGCGGGCAGGCTACTACAGGAAGCAATGCAGTACTGGTTGTTGTAGACGGTGTGCCTGGACAAACCGGTGGTCTGGAACGTCTTGACCCAAACGATATTGAAAGTGTATCAGTATTGAAAGACGCCTCTGCTGCTATCTATGGTAACCGCGCAGCGAACGGGGTAATTCTGGTAACTACTAAAAAAGGTAAGACGGGGAAACCTGCCATTAACTACAGTTTTAACCAGGGTTTCGCTTCCCCAACCCGCCTGCCCCATCTGGCAGATGCAGCTACTTACGCGCAGATCATGAACGAGATCAACTACGATTCCAATCCTAATGGTGGTCTTAATCAAGCCTATACCGATGCACAACTACAGAAATTCAGGGATGGTTCTGACCCTTTATTGTATCCGAATACCAACTGGGCAAAAACCGTATTGAAAGATGTCACTCTGCAAAGTCAGCATAGTTTATCAGTCAATGGTGGTACAGAAGATATTAAATATTACCTATCCCTGGGCATGATTAACCAGGATGGTTTATACAAAAATGGCGTAACTGACTATAAACAATATAATTTTAGAACAAACATCGATGCCAGTATCACTAAACGACTAAAAGTTGGCTTATCCATTTCAGGAAGAGAAGAAGACCGTAACTTTCCGATCACAGGAAGAGAAAAAGATCTTGATTTTCCAATGACAGGATCAGGTGATATATTCAGATCGATTTACCGTTCTAAGCCAATTGTTTCGGCCTATTATCCAAATGGATTGCCAACAACAGGAATTGAAAATTCAAACCCTGCTGTACAGGTTACTGATCTTGGGGGAACGGTAAAAAATCCTACACAGGTATTAAATGCAATTCTGAGAGGAAGTTATCAAATACCAGGTGTAGAGGGTTTATCTCTCGACGGATTCTTATCCGCAGATAAGTCAAATACCTTCTCCAAGAATTTCAATAAGCCTTATACATTATATACCTATAGCTCTGCAACGGGAACTTATACCCCAACTACAGTGGGCGGTAACAATAATAAGGCATCACTATTTGAATCTCAAAAAAGGGAATCGCTCATTACTTCTAACGTCAAATTAAACTATACCCATCGTTTTGGTGCAAATGCTATCAATGCATTTATAGGTTATGAGCAGAGTAAAAACAATCTGGAGTATTTTAATGCGCAACGTTTCAACTATCTGTCAATACAAACACCTGAATTATCACAAGGAGGAACTTCCGCAACAGACTATCTTAATTCGGGATATAGCGCTAACTATACCCGCAGGAGTGTGATTAGCAGACTGGCCTATACTTATGATGATAAATATCTGTTTGAAGGTCAGCTGCGCCGTGATGGATCTTCTATTTTTGCTCCAGGCCATCAGTGGGGTAATTTCCCATCAGTATCTGCAGGATGGCGCATTAACAAAGAGAAATGGTTTAGTGACAGGGTAAAATTCTTTGATGAATTAAAGCTGAGAGCATCTTATGGATCACTAGGTAATGATAATGTGAACGGTTTCCAGTACTATGATAACTATACATTGGTAGGTAATGGATTTGTCGCTATGTCACCAGGTGGCATACCAACCATTCAACCAGGCGTAGCCCTATCTAAACTGGCCAACCCATCCATTACCTGGGAGGTATCAAAGAAACTCGACATTGGTATTAAGCCTTTCTTAAGCATTTTACTTTAGAGGCGATTTATTTCAAACAAAAAAGATCTGATATCCTGGCTACCCGTAACGCTTCACTGCCCGCAACTTCGGGAATCGTAAACCCTTATGGAACAGATCCACTGGTACCTTCAGAAAACATTGGTAAGGTAAACAGTGAAGGGTTTGAAGCATCTTTAGGATACAACCAGTCGGACGGCGAATTTAAATGGGGTGTAGCAGGTAACTTCACTTATGCAAAAAGCAAAATCATATTCATAGACGAAGCAGCTGGTACTTTAGATTATCAGAAACAAACAGGCAGACCGCTAAACAGTTATCTCTTGTATAATAGCGTCGGTATTTTCCGGACACAGACAGATCTGGATAACTATCCTCATGTTTCCGGAACAAAAATCGGTGATCTGATCTACAAAGATATTAATGGTGACGGGGTAATCAATGCAGATGATATGACCCGGACTAAATATGGTAATATCC
Organism: Pedobacter sp. NJ-S-72; assembly: GCF_053890575.1. Classification (NCBI taxonomy): domain Bacteria; kingdom Pseudomonadati; phylum Bacteroidota; class Sphingobacteriia; order Sphingobacteriales; family Sphingobacteriaceae; genus Pedobacter; species Pedobacter sp. NJ-S-72. The sequence goes on from NZ_CM132681.1 coordinate 1,855,377, forward strand.
CTCAGATTTACTTATGGTCTGAAACTTAAATGCATCCTATAAAAACTTCGACCTGTCGGTATTATTTGCAGGGCAGGCACTGGTAAGTCAATATGTACTGCCAGAATCTGGCAGTGTAGGAAATTTTTACAGCAGCTGGGCAGACAACAGGTTCAGTCCTACCAATCCAAATGGTACCTACCCGAGGGTTACAGAGCGGTCATCCAACGCCATTAGTGGCGGGGCCTACAAGAACACTTTCTGGTTGAATGACGCTTCTTTCCTCCGTCTTAAAAACGTAGAGCTTGCCTATAACCTGAAAAGTGAATTGCTGCAGAAGCTTAAGATCTCAGGCCTGAGGATATACCTGAGTGGATTCAACTTGTTTACCATTACCAAGGTTAAAGACTACGATCCCGAAGGAAACAATGAAAGCGGACAATTCTATCCTCAGCAAAGGATAATCAATTTAGGTGCAAACATTAAATTTTAATTCTTGTCAAGATGAAGTACAAATATAGCATACCAGTTTTCCTATTATTGGGAAGTGTACTGGCACTCAGTTCATGTAAGAAAGATTTTCTAGACCTGAAAGCAACAGACAGAATTCCTGCCAATACGCAGGAAACAGATACCGCAGTTTTTGAAGCTTACGTGACCAATGGTTATATTGGAACAAGACTGCAGGATAAAGAGGCTGACGGTACCAATCCCGGTTTTGGCCGTGGCTTTGAATACAGTATGTGGAGCTCGATCACTGATGAGTCTATTTACAACAATGATGATAACACCTGGCCAGTACAAAGAGGCCAGCTGGCACCAGAAAATCTGGGTGCACTCGGTGTATTATGGGGCAGAAGTTACCGTAGCATCCGAGAATGTAATTATGCACTGGGTGTATTAGCAAAGATAACAATGAGCACAGGTCATAAGACAAGACTGGAGGGTGAGATAAAATTTATCAGAGCTTTCCGGTATCTGGATCTGATCAGAAATTACGGAAAAGTAGTACTTATGGGCGATCAGGTACCTGGACTAAAAAGGACAATCTTCAGGATCCGGCTTTATACAAACGTGTAAGCATTAAGGAAAGTATAGATTATGCCGTAGCACAATTTGCTGATGCCGCTGCAAAATTACCATTGGATAACAGTGCCAGCTGGCAGCTGGGCAGGGCAACAAAAGGTGCAGCACTAGCATTGAAATCGAGATTGCAGCTTTATGCCGCCAGTCCTTTATACGATGGTGCCGGTACCTGGTCTCAAGCTGCTGCTGCCGCACAGGAGGTGATTGCGCTGAACAAGTATGGTATATACCAGGGAGGTTATGGGAATATGTTCCTGATCAATGAGAGTAATGAGGCCATTTTTGAGCGTATTTACACAAAAAATGCAAACCATGTGCACCTGGAAATCGCTAACGGTCCTAACGGATACGGTGGCTGGGCAGGAAACACACCTATGCAGAACCTGGTAGATGTATATGAGATGACCAATGGTTTACCTGCAAATGCATCCAATTCGCTTTATAATCCTACAAACCTTATGAAAACCGTGATCCACGTTTTACAGCGACCATTTTATATAATGGTGCGGCTTACAGGGAACGGAATGTAGAAACTTTTATACCAGGTGGTAAGGACAGCAGAGATGGTGATAGCAACTGGAATACAACTAAGACAGGTTATTATCTGAAGAAATTTATGAATGACGCTTACCCACTGCAAAATCCATGGGGTAATGCTGGGTTCCAGCCATGGATTTATATCCGGTATGCTGAGGTGCTGCTGAATTATGCGGAAGCAGTAAACGAAGCTTATGGCCCAGATGGGGCTGCACAAGGTGCAAATCTTACAGCTCGTCAGGCTATCAACCTGATCAGATCCAGAGCTGGTGTAAATATGCCTGGCGTGACAGCAGCAAGTCAAACAAGCATGCGTGATGCAATCAGACATGAGCGACAGATAGAGCTTGCTTTTGAAGAACACCGTTTTTATGATGTAAGGAGGTGGAAGATTGCAGACGTAACAGAAAACCTGCCCCCGCCAGAGGTATGATCATCACTAAAAATAGTGACGGCACCTTTACCTATACGCCTAAAATAGCCTTAGACGGACGTAAGTTTGAGACCAAACATTATTGGTTGCCTATTCCGCGTTCAGAAATACTCACTTCTAACAATCAGCTGGAACAGAATCCAGGATACTAAATAGATCAATATGAGAAATCTTTATTTGCCGTTCATCATTTTTGTTATGCTTTGTCCAGTCTTCTCGTCAGCTCAGGATGATGCTAGTGGATACCTTCTTTTTAACTCCGGATGGAAGTTCCATAAAGGAGAAATAGAAAATGGGGAAACAATTCAATTTAATGACCAGCAATGGCGAAATGTGAGTTTACCACATGACTGGAGTATTGAAGGGCCTTTCAGTTCAGAATGGGCTAGTAGTACAGGATATCTGCCAGGAGGTATTGGCTGGTATCGAAAAGCATTTAAGCTGTCACCACATCAGCAAGCTGGTAAGGTGTTTATCTATTTCGATGGCGTTTACAAGAACAGTGAAGTATGGATAAACGGACATTATCTGGGTAAAAGACCGAATGGCTATACACCTTTTCAGTATGATCTGAGCCCTTATCTGAACAAAACCGGAAACAACATAATTGCCGTTAAGGCGGATCATACCAAATATGCCGATTCAAGGTGGTATCCTGGCTCCGGGATATATCGTAACGTATACCTCATTATAAAAGAACAGGTTTATATTCCTACCTGGGGAGTTTCTTTTACCACACCAGAGGTAACTGTTGCACAAGCTTTGACTAAAGTTGAGGTAACACTACAGAACGACACGAAATCGACAGCAAACCTGGAGGTCAGAACAAATCTTGCCGATATTCAGGGGAAAGTAGTAGCAAGTATTAAGCAGCAAGTGTCGGTCAAAGCAGGTCAGAATGAGACTGCAAGTTTATCATTGCCGGTAAAGTTTCCTCGTCTATGGTCTGATGAAAACCCCGAACGTTATCGCCTTCAGGTATCAGTTTTTCCAGGAAAAAAAAAAATAGATGAGTATACAGAAAAGGTGGGTTTGAGAACGATAAAATTTGATGCCAATGAAGGCTTTTTCCTGAACGGGAAGAGCAAAAAACTCAAAGGTGTTTGTATTCACCATGATGCAGGTGCGCTTGGCGCCGCAGTCCCTAAAGAAGTATGGGCAAGAAGGCTGCGTATCCTGAAAGAGGTAGGTTGTAATGCTATAAGAATGAGTCATTATCCGCACCAGGATTATCTATATGAACTATGCGATGAGATGGGTTTTCTGGTGATGGATGAAGCGTTCGACGAATGGACCAGAGGAAAGAATAAATGGGTGGAAGGATGGAATGAGGGTACGCCCGTGAAAGACGGGTACCATGAGTATTTTGCCGAATGGGCAAACCGTGATCTGGCAGATATGGTAAAACGTAACCGCAACCATCCTTCTATCATTATGTGGAGTATTGGTAATGAGATTGACTATCCGAACGACCCTTATACCCATGAGGAGGTGCTAAACACTGGACGTAATCCTCAGATCTACGGTAAAGGTTATATAAAGGATAACCCGCCGGCAAGTGAAATGGCAATTATTGCCGCAAAACTGGTGAAAGTAATAAAACAAATTGATAAAACGAGACCAGTTACCGCTGCGCTGGCAGGTGTAGTCATGTCGAATATGACCGATTATCCAGGCTTACTCGATCTGGTGGGTTACAATTACCAGGAATATCGCTATGCGGAGGACCATAAGAAATACCCGGACAGAATTATCTATGGAAGTGAAAACGGCAAAGGAAAAAAAGAATGGCTTGCTGTAGATACAAGCAAGAATATCTTTGGTCAATTCCTTTGGACAGGTTTCGATTTTGTTGGAGAAGCAAGAAAATGGCCGGTGCGCAGTAGCAGTGCAGGACTGGCAAACATGGCTGGTTTCCCGAAGAATGACTATTTTGTAAGACAGTCACTGTGGTCTGCCAAACCAATGGCTTACCTGATGGTAGGTAATAAGTAGTGAAGAAAAAGGAGCCGACAAATTTATGTGGAATTCAGATTCTAAATGGAACTGGAAGGATGGTGAACAGGTTAAAGTTGGAGGTATTACCAATGCCGAAGAGGCTGAACTCTTCCTTAATGGAACTTCACTGGGCAAAAAAAGGGCCGATGAACCGGATTATCCAATGTGGGAACTTCCATATCAGTCAGGTACATTACAACTGAAAGCCTATAACAAAGAGAAAGAGGTAGCCAGCTACACTTTATCGACAACTGGTGAGGCAATGCAGATCAGTGCATCGGCAGATAAAAAAGAATTTAATAAAGCTAAAAAGGAAGTGTCACATATAGAAATTGTACTGAAGGATGATAAGGGCAACCTGGTCTATGATTCAGTCAATAAAATAAATGTTAAAATAGAAGGACCTGCAAGGCTTTTAGGTCTGGAAAGCGGTCGCACTGACAGTGATGAAAGTTATCAGGCTGCAAGCCGAAAAGTATACCATGGTAAACTACGCCCTACATACAGTCGGATGCAATAGAAGGTACCATCAGTATTACTTTTAGCAGTCCTAATTTAAAATCTCAAACAGTTATATACCAATCCAGATAATGAATAAATATAGCTTTCTTCTGTTTATTTCAGTTCTATGCCCTGCCCTCCTATCAGCGCAAAACATCATCAGTCCAGATAAAAAAATTCGTGTCGAACTCGTTATCACCTCTGGCCGGCCTGTATACAGCATTTATGTTAACAACCAGTCTGTGCTCCAAAAATCTGCAATGGGCGTAGACATCAATGGCTTTTCTTTTCATGACGGGATAAAAATAGCTAGTGTTTCACCTCTCAGTCTTATTGAGGATCATTACAGTACCCTCAATGCAAAGAAAAGCCAGATAATCTACAAAGCAAACAAACGTACTTTCACTCTTCTGGGTTCCCAAAAACAAAAAATTGGTATTACTTTCCAGGTATCCAATGACGGTGTAGCTTTTCGCTATGAGTTTACAGGAAAACACAAAATCAGCTGAGCACCATTAATAAAGAATACACCTCCTATCATTTCCCCGCAGATACAAAAGCCTGGTTACAGCCCAAAGCCCAGGCACAAACCGGATGGGAACATACCAACCCTTCTTATGAAGAAAATTATCAGCAGGAGATAAATATCGGTACTTCCTCTAAAACCGGCTGGGTTTATCCAGCCCTGTTCCGTTCAAAAGAGGTTTGGATGGCTATCACCGAGGCCGGGATGGATGGCAGATATTGCGGTACTATTTTAAAAAATGAGCAAGGAAGCTCTGAGTATCAAATTGATTTCCCCGACAAAAGGGAAATCTTTACTGGTAAAGGCTCTTTACCAGAATCAACAGGTTCCTGGGCCTCCCCCTGGAGAATCATTGCACTAGGCTCACTTAAAACGGTTATGGAATCCACATTAGGGACAGATCTGGCCATTCCTGCCATAAAATCCAAAGACAATTCTTTTATCAAACCGGGCCGTTCGTCCTCCTGGAGCTGGATCATGAGTAAAGATGATTCCATTATATACAGGGAACAGAAAAAATATATTGACTATGCTGCCACGATGAAATGGGAATATACTTTAATTGATGTAGACTGGGATACCAAAATTGGTTATGAGAAAATTGCTGAACTCAGCTCCTACGCTGCAAAAAAGAATGTTGGTTTAATACTTTGGTACAACTCTGCGGGAGATTGGAATACAGTAACTTATCATCCAAAAAACAAATTACTAACCCACCAAAACCGTGTCGAAGAATTCAGCCGGCTTCAAAAAATGGGCATCAAAGGCATTAAAGTAGATTTCTTCAACGGAGATGGACGTTCCATGATAGCTTACTACATAGAAATCCTGAAAGATGCAGCAGATTATAGGCTGCTGGTGAATTTCCACGGAGCAACACTACCAAGAGGATGGGCAAGGACCTACCCCAATCTAATGACAACAGAGGCGGTAAAGGGGTTTGAAATGATCACCTTTATGCAGGAAGCAGCTGACCAGGACCAGGAAGCTACACATGCAGCGATGCTACCTTTTACCCGCAACCTCTTCGATCCTATGGACTTCACGCCAATGAACCTGTATAAAATACCTACAAATGTGATCCGCAAAACTACGAGTGCCTTTGAACTTGCCACTAGCGTTCTGTTTCTTTCGGGCATCCAGCATTATGCAGAATCTCCCGAAGGTATGGCAAAAATACCTGAACAGGTCAGGACATTTTTAACAGAGCTCCCCTCTCATTGGGATGAAGTGAAGTTTATAGATGGGCTGCCTGGGAAATTTGTAGTCCTGGCCCGAAGAAGCGGTAATAAGTGGTATTTTGCAGGAATAAATGGTGAATCAACTCCAAAAAAAATCACGCTGGAACTATCCGGTCTAAAAATAGACAAAGCAAAATTGATTACCAGTGACATGACAGACCCACTAACTTTTAGTATCCGGCAAATTGACCCGCCCGCTCCTGAAAAAATTGAACTGGAGCTCAAAGGCAATGACGGATTTGTTCTGGTACTACAATAGATTCTCAGGCTCTTAAGTTAAGGATCAGAGAGATTGAAAAGTCATTAGAGAATCGAACGTACTCTATTATGGCTTCCCCCCCCATATATAGAGTACGCTCACTTCCAACAAACGTCCAGATGTTCTTGAATATAATGAATAAGCGCTGAAAATGGTGGTAAAAAAATGTCCGGTCGTTTTACAATATTTTTCTTAAAATATTCATTCCCATAACATCTGTATTCTCTGCTGCGTTAGATAACACAACTACCGTTATGTTTTTTTCGACATTAAAAATTAAAAAGCTGCTGCTTCCGCCTGTCCCACCATTATGCCAATAATAATTATATCCATTTATCAAGCGAATATGCCAACCCAGGCCTACTAAGGGACCTTTTGAAAATGAAACTTCATGAGTAAGGCCAAAAGATTTTTGCAAAACGGGATAGTCACTTTTTATATTGTTTTTTGCATAAACTAACAGGTCACTAATGGTAGAATGAATGCAAGGAACCACATGCGCTCAGTGCCTCGAAATCCCAGGCTTTAGTTTCATCGCCATCAGCATCATAAACCTTAACAAACCGTGATGCCAGTAGTGGTGTTAAGTGCTGTAATGTGCTTTTCATTTTTAAAGGGCTAGTTATTACGTCCTTAATAAGTTGCTGGTAACTTTTGTGACTAACCCTTTCTAAAATTACACCCAGTAAACCGACCGCCTGGTTTGAGTAAGCGTAAACTTCGCCAGGAAAAGAATTTAATTTACATTTCTTAAGATCAGCAAAGAGCATTTGCTCAGTATAATTTCTATATGGATTAAGCGGATCCATATTCTTATTAAAGAAATTATCAGGCAAGCCAGACAGGCCAGAGGTATGATTAATTAAGTTGATTATCCTGATCTTTTGGAGATATGGATTTGTTGCCACAGAATCTGGTAAATATTTTGTAATAGGGTCTGTCAAACTGATTTTACCTATATTAATATAATAAGCTAAAATTTCAGCTGTAAATGTTTTAGTAATGGAGCCTATCTCAAAAACAGTATTCTCATCCGGCAATTTTCCATTCTCCGTTTCGGTTTTCCCGTATCCGTAAGTGTACATTTTACCATCTTTTAAAACTCCGATACTTAGTCCAACCGTATTTGATTTCTGAATATATATCCTGGCGACAGAATCAACTTGTCTGTCGATAGTTGATTTTAAATGGTTTGAGGAAGCGACAGGGAAAGCTTTGCTGGTGATAATTGCTTTATAAGGATTAAATGTTATACAGTTAAACCTGTTATTTTCATCCAATACAAAAGAAAACTCCAACTTACCTGATTCAAAAATCAACTTATACTTAGCGGTATCAGTACTAGAACTAATAAGAGATGATTGTTTAATTCTTCCTAAAGGGTAAATTTCTTTCTCAAGAAAAGCACTCAATTTATCTTTATTTACAATCGCTTTATATTGTTCACTTGCTAATGAGTAGGTTAAATCCGCATTTCTTTCATCAATATATTTTTTCTTACCAAAAGTAGTACTGAATCCTTTTTTTGGTGCAAGCCGTCTTGTGCAAATATTTTTATTGATAAAAAACTAAATAGGACGAATAGCTTAATGTGGGTTGCTTTCATTATTTACAATAAATATAGTCTATTTTATCATTTTAAGATGATGAGTCAATTTCAACATCTGAGACAATAATTTCACTCACAAGGTTAACAGTTTTACTACACTTCAGAGACAACTGATTATGAAGAGCGATGCCAAACATCCAAAGCTCAGCTCTTGTGCTGAAAGTGAGATCTGGATGATCAAAGAAATGTAAAAATGCGATATGAAAGGCCCATTTACTCGCTCCAAACCAATACCCCTGCAGGCTTCAATGTCTTCTCCCCGACAAGTACTTTAGAAGTCCCGGGAATGTTCATGGTATAATCGGTGGAAGAATAATTTACAGCCACATAAAAACCATCTCTCCAATAAACAAAAACACCTTGCGGATAATCTTCTGTAGTAGTGGCCCCGGCTTCTGCATAAATGTCGCGTAATAAATCCTTTTCCAGATTCGAATCGTCAGTATCCACGCCTATGTAGGTTACAGATCCTTTACCAATTTTATGTTTTACAACAGCTGCTTTTCCCTTGTAAAACTGGTTTTCATATGTCGCAAGAATTTCCGTATTTTGATCAGGTAGCAACAAATCTGCCCAGTTATTCCAACTGTAATGTTTTGAGCTCATCTGAATATCACCTTTTGCATAAGCTGAAAGCATATCCGTCGCTATAACCTGGGCTCCAATAAGACCAGAGATTGGCGCAGCCTGCTTACCCTCCCAAAAATGCCCCATACGATCTTTGGTTGCTGTGCGACAGGTAATAACTAAATGGCCGCCACCGGCCACATAATTATTCCATTTCTTTACCAAAGCAGAATCAACCATTTCATAGGCAGGAACAATTACCACCTTATAATTTGACAAATCCGTTGTTTCAGATACTACATCAACCGGAGCTCCCAAGGCCTTCGCCATCTCCATGAACTTAACAGGGTAATTCCACGTGTCCCACTGCGAGGTCTGCTTTTGCCTGCCAATAGTCCAGTAATTTTCCAGGTTCCAAAGAATTGCAGTTGATCGCATAACCAGCTTTTCCGGCATCTTCATCCTTGGTCTATATTGCTTCCGCAATTCTTTTATTTCTTTGATGAATTCCATATATTCTTCCCCACCAGGCGAAGCTGTTATTCCATCCGTTTGTATGACACCTGCATGGTATTGTTCTGAGCTGTATAGGATCTGGCGGAAGCGATAGGAGCATGCAATTTTTCCGCCTGCGGGAAGGTATGGTACAACCACATACGCACTGTTCCTGGTAAAAGAAGCGGGTTATATGCTCCCCAGTTCACCGGTCCGGGTTGAATTTCCATCACTCCTGATACACCACCTAAACGCTTAAAATATTCCGAGGCAAAAAGGATTATTTTGCTGTCCCCCAGCCTGAATCCTGAATCCGAGTTCACCAATATTATCGCTGCCGCCATTAGGATAAGCAGTATAGGCTGCAAAATCGAGTTTTTTAGTTCGTGTCGGGTCAGAACCGGGAGAAACTGCGGTATAGTTAGTGGTAATATACTGATTCTTTGAAATGTATTTCCGCAATGTACCTGCCTGAAAATCAAGAAACCCAGCCTGGGCATCTGCAGAGTAGCGTTTAAAATCGAGCAAGGCATGAGGGTTATTTCCCCACCAGCCTACCAGATTGGTATTATGGATCATAACCTGGTTGAAGTTGTTATACCATTGGCTCCAGAAAGCCGTTCCCCAGGCATCATTTAATGCGTCAACAGTTTTATATTTGTTTTTTAGCCATTGCCTGAAAGCTTGCTGTGATGACGAGCTATAATCGGGTTTAGCATCGGGTTCATTATCTAGCTGCCATCCTATCACTTCTTTATTTTGTCCATAGCGCATGGCCATTTCGGTTACGATTTTTTCGACAAATAACCTGTATTTAGGATTAACGATTGATTGAACCTAACCCTCGTGTCCCATGTTCAGCCCGGATATAATTTCCATCCATTATAAAGGTTTCGGGGTAATTTACACGCATCCATGCTGGTGTAGTCGCCGATGGTGTGCACATAAGCACTTTAAGTTTATATTTAACACAAAGACTTACCACCTTGTCAAGCCAGGTAAAATCATACCGCCCTTCTTCTGGTTCCATTTTAAACCAGGCAAATTCAGAAAGGTGTACAAACTCATACCCCATATCCGAGATCTTCTTGATATCACGTTCCCACTGGCTTTCCTTCCAGTGTTCGGGATAATAATATATTCCCGTTGTAATCAGATCTTTTTCAGGAAAGAAACGATTGACTTCCTGAGATTTTGCAATTGATAATGATATAAATATTGTTGCTAACAGTGCTATAGATTTTTTCACCTTACTAATTATTTTGTATTTCAAATTATTTTCTTTTAATGTGCTATTCTTTTCTCTTTATAATATTCCTGCATTATGTATGTACCATGCTTTCTTTTTTTTGCCCTTTTCAGATAACAGGCCTTTTCTATTGAATCCACTCTGGTAAACTGGATGCATCCTACCCAATGAACGGTAATCAAATAAAAGCCAAGGACATACGCCACATAAATTAGGTGTTGTACTGAACATTTTTAGCTGATTGATATATATCTGTTCCTGATATTCTTCTGTCCAGAAAGCAGCCTCATCAATGGGGCCGTACTTGCTGCCGTACAAAGCTTCACCGCCAAATTCTGAAATAAAAAGGGGCTTATCCGGATAGGTCACATTCCATTTTATATCCGCAGATTTACCCTGCCAGGGCACATACCAGCCTATGTACTCGTTCAATGATATCATATCAACATAGTTGTTCAGCGTGTCCCATACTTTAATTGTATTATTCTCGTACATCTGATTGTTGAGAACATGGGTAATCAGCCTCGTAGAATCAAGTTCTCTGCATTTTTTTGTCAAATCCACGAGTTCTTCGCTGCGTCTGGGGGTTGAGGTATAAGTTTCATTGGAAAGGCTCCAGATAATCACATTGCAACGGTTCCTGTCCCTTCGCAGCATTTCCTTTAGCATCAGCTCCATTTTTAAAGGAACAGCAGTATCTGAAAATTCAATATGCTGATAAACGGGTAATTCGCTCCAAACCATTAGTCCCATTTTTTCTGCTTGCTTTACCATATTTTCATTGTGTGGATAATGTGCCAGGCGTACCAAATTACACCCAAGTTGTTTTGCATGGCTCAATAGCAATACTGCATCCTCCTTCGAAAATGCCCTTGCCCCTTTAAATGGATTCTCTTCGTGAATATTTACCCCTTTAAGAAAAATCTGCTTGCCGTTCAGAAAAATGTTACTCTTCCTTACTTCAATATTCCTGAAACCAATCTCATCAACGATAGTATCGGTTTCGCTTTCAATGAGCACTTTGTAAAGTTTAGGATTATCGGGCGACCAGCATATAAAAGACGAAGAAAATTGCAGGCTATAGCAATACCAGTGCTATCCGATCTTGTTGAATACACCAGGCCCAGCTCTGGAATTTTAACTTTTATACGTTGTTGCCTGCCAGCACCATTTAACTTTATCCACCCTAAAACCTCTTTTTGACTTCCTTTTTTGAGCTGAATGTTATAATCATCAATATAGGTATAACCAGTTTCAACAAGATTTACATCCCGGGTGATACCCCCATAGTTTAACCAATCGTATCCCAATCCGGGAAGTCCGTTTTTCAGACGTTTGTTATCAACCTTAACAATCAACGAGTTTGTCCCTGCTTTTACTTTCCCTGTTATTTCAAATTGAAACGGGGTAAAACCACCTTCGTGGCTTCCGATCTTTTCCCCGTTCAGATAAATATCGGCCAAGTAATTCACTGCGCCAAAATGTATAAAAAGTCTCCTGTTTGCATTCAGGGAATAACTAAATTCTTTTTTATACCAGACAATCCCTTCAAAATATGTCAGTTCGCATAGCTGAGAATTAAAATCTCCGGGTACTTTCAATCGCGGGCCACCTTCAAAAGAATATTCTACGAAATCTGTTTTTAACCGGGGAGTTTTCTCTAACCACACCTGCCGCCATTCTCCAATACCAGTCGGGTCGGGAATCACATTCCAGTCACCATTCAGGCTCGTAGTATTTCTCGATTGAATGTTAATCATTGCAGTTTGGCCTGACACAGCATTAGCCCAGAACCCCAAAATGAGAATCAGCAATATCTTTGATGTAAATTCAATTTTCTTCATTTCTAATGCTAATTCGTCCATTTTATAAATCCGATCCGACTCCCAGCGCGCCACCCATTAACAATCTAATTTCAATTTCTTAAACCTGCATCGTACTACTGCCTGGAGGTTTTAATGTTTAAAGTTGCCCCTGGCAGATGCGGGGAGGTAACAATCAGTCCCCTTCCATACCAGCATTATCATTTCCTCTATTGCCTGGTGAGGTTATTTTATTTCTGGGTAATGCCCCTCCAGTCATCGTTCTGAAAAAGGAATAGCAGGCAAGCCAGCAGAATTCATCAAATTGCATTCAGGGTTATCGGCCCAGGCATAGCGAAGAGCTTTCGGATTAGGTACCTCATCGGAATAAACCACAATTTCATTTCCTTCAATTGCAGCCTTTGCCCAATAGAATTTTTTGTCTTTACCTGCAATCGCAAAACCTGTTATTTCTCTGGCATCCTTCGATACAAGTCCATCATCAGCATTCATAAAACTTACACGAATGCGACTGCCGTCCTTTGTCAAACTTTTAAACACTGGTCCCGATGCTATACAATTTTGTTTATACACCAGCTTATTAGCATTCAGTGCCAAACGACGCCCCACCTCCTGTTTGTTAACAGGGTGAATATTATCGGCCTCTCCAATATCGATGATACAAGCCATGCCTGTATTGGGCTGTGACAATGTTAAAGTTTGGGCTTCCCTCAGCTCAGCCCATTCGCTTTCGGAAGGAAGAGGCTTTACTTTTTTGAAATTTGTCAGTCAGCTGAACATACAAAAATGGCAAATCACCTTGTTTCCAGCGCGCTCTCCAATCACTTATCAGCATGGGGAATAACTTACGGTAATTATAGGCCGCGGAGTCATTCGCTTCTCCCTGATACCAGAGAAATCCTTTGATTCCATAGGGAATAAGCGGATTAATCATTGCATTAAACAGTAATGACGGATAATTTTGATAATTCCGTATTTTCGGAAAAGCTGGTTCCAGGCCTTTTTGATATAACCATTTTCCGGCCAACGAAACCTTAGAAGAGCTATCTGTCAGATAAATTTCATTTGCAGGAGGATTCAAGCCACCTCCACCCCATAACATAGCTATTCTGAGGGTAATAATATTTTCACCCTTCCTTAGTAATTTGGCTGGAATAGTATAAGATTGTTTAGGATCACTGTTCCATATAGTCTTACAGATTTCCTCACCATTGAAATACATGGAATAGTTCATTTCCGGATGCCCGATATGGAGTGATAAATTTCCTGAAAAAGATTCAGGTAAGACTACTTTTTTACGCATCCACACCATGCCTTCATAAGGCCCGGTTCCAAAATCCTTAATCAATTTAGGCATTTCAACAACCGGCCAGCCAGAATCATCATATCCCTCTGCTGGTATTATTTTATCAGTATTATTTTGCGGATGATTTACAATGTCCCAGTAATGGATCTGGTCAAGGCTATCTTTTACAAAATTTTGCTCACTTAGAGAATCGCTTGCGAGCATGCTTGTTTTAGTAATTGGTGAGGTAAGCAACTTGTCCCGGCTTGTCCAGGATTCCACCGGTGTCCCTCCCCAGGTACTTTGGATAATGCCAATCGGAACATTCTGATCCCTATGTATTTTTCTGGCAAAATAGTAGGCAACGGCAGAAAACTGCCGCACATTTTCAGGATTACAAACTTTCCATTTTCCGGCTAGAATATCTTGCTGAGGAATTATTTTCTTACCATGCTCTACCTGAAGCAAACGTATTCAGGAAAATCTGCATTTGCAATTTCATTAGCCGCATCCTGAGCCTGCTGTACTGACCACTCCATGTTGGATTGCCCCGAAGCCAGCCAGACATCCCCTATAAGAATCTTTTCCAAGCTAATCTCCGAACCTGGTTTTCCTGATTCAGAAATTTTGAGCTTATAGGGTCCACCCGCTTTAAATGTTGGAAAACGAACCATCCAATTTCCATTCTGGTCTGCCGTTGCAGTGACACGGAACTTTCCGAGTTCGGCTATTATATGCACCCCTGGAGCAGAGTTTCCCCAAACGGGAATCTTAACACCTCTTTGTAAAACCATATTATCCCCAAATACTTTTGGTAAAGTAATCTGAGCATAACCCTGCACCCGAATAAAAATGAATAACATAAAAAACACAAACGATGTTTGCACCTGAATTCTCATTATTTTTTTCATCTATTAATATATTTAAGATAATTCTGTTGTTTATGTCTTGCACTTGTGATTACCCATTTATCTCATCGTCTTCTTATTTTTTAGAGCCCGCAATCAGGGCATCTATGGTGCGCTGATCAAGCACCTTATTGTTTCTGCGGTCTAAGGTGCTACCAGTATCCCAAAAGAAAGGCTTAAGGCCAAATTGAATAGCTTGTTTGGTTACATAAGTATTCCAATAATCTACAGCAGCATTATGTGCTGCCAGATCTAAAGGAACATTATTGGAATTCCCCCTTCTGGACGCGCTATACTCACCCATTATCACAGGAATCCCTTTATCTATAAATTTAGATTTCATTAAGCCAAACATTCTCAATTGCTCACTTTCTTCTCCCCAGCTTGCATTACGGTCGGATTGAATAGTAGAGTGGTGCCCTGCCCCCCAATAGTAAAACATCTTACCCCAGGTTGCATCTTGCTCTAATTGTGTAAATTGAAAAGGGGTATAATTATGCACTTCAACCATCATGCGATTGGGAACCTGATCTGTTGGAAGAGTATTCATCAGGTTGTTAGTTTTATCGACATCAGTCCCTGGCCCCTGAACAACCAGCACCCGGTAACTGTTCCTGCCCCCTGTTGAGCGAACTGCATTGATAAATGTTTGATGATAGCTATTGAGTATTTCCATCTGTTCAGCATTTTCCGCTGGAGGTTCATTAGCACTGGCAAACATGAGATGCTCGTCAAAATCCCTCATCGTTGTAGCGATCTGTTCCCAAAGCGCTTTTTGCTTGGCATTAACCGAGTCTTTCTTAAGCTGATTGATATTATAATCCAACCAACCACCGTCCCAGTGGATATTGAGCAACACATACATATCATTGTTTGCACAATATTGGACCACCTCTCTCACTCTGTTAAGCCACGCAGGGTCAATTTTCGCATTTGGCCGGTCACTTAAGTGATGCCAATCCCAGGCACATGGAAGCCGTACAGCATTAAAACCTGTCTGTTTTAAAAATTTCACATACGATTCGGTAATTTGAGGATTACCCCAGCCACTTTCGCCACCTGGCGATTATTCCATTGTATTACCGATATTCCATCCCAAATTCATTTTAGCAGCCAGTTGAACAGCCGTGTTGCTCATACCTGTTTGATCCGGTGCCTTGGGCGATGTATTATATGATGGATACAGAGCACTTACTTGCGAAAGCGTTACCCGTCTGGTCTGGCCGTTTTCTGATGTAACAACCAGTGTAACAGAACGGGAAGCACCGCTACTATTAGATACTGCGGTTACCTGAAGATCTTTAGCTCCCTCATTTCCTGTTGTTTGGTTGAACTGTAGCCATGCAGCACCAGGGCTACTAATGCTCCATTTACTACTACTGGTAACGGTTATACTTGAGATACCTCCTTCTGGCTGAAAAACAACTTCAGATTTAGAAACGCTGAGTTGCGGTTGAATTTCTTCCTTCTTTTTACAAAATGCGGTTAGCATTGTAAGCAACAGTAATACTAAGATTGACCGCTGTCCTTTAATTTTTATGTTTCCGAAATGTTCCATTAGTTTATTTTATTAATGTTTTAAATTATAAACCCCACCACTGAACAGACCTACTTTGATCAGGAGGGAATGATGATCTTTTTATTGATCATCAGCGTTATTATTTAGCGGTAACTGGTGGAACATAACTATCGGAATAATCTTTAGAAATAAAATTATAGACCAGCAATGCATTTCCTTCTCCATCAACATCTTTGTTCCGGTAAACACCGAGCCTCAAGGTATTGGCCGTGAGAGAAATGATCTCATAATAGTCCCAGTTTACACCTGTTATTCCATTTTTAGCTGGCTTATACCCTCTTAAAATGGTCCCTCCCGTAACGACTAGCCTTTTCTTTGCCGGGTCCAGTGAATAGGTGCCATTTTGTGTAATACCACCTTCCATGGGCTTCACCGCATTAAAGCCAGGGCCACCAATCAGGCTGAAGGTCATAACACCATAATCCCCTTTAGCCATATTACCAGGATAAATACCCTGTCCGGCATCCCACCAAATCGTATTAAAATTTGGGGGTCAAAATAGGTAAGTGGTCCCAGGAAAAATTTACCATCAGTATCCAGTACCCAGGATTTCTTTTTCCCAGGGCCACCGGAAATATCAAACCACATTTGGTCGGTCACATAACTCAGGTTCTCCCTGGTTACGTTCACGATCACAGAATCCATCTTCACGACTCCACCAGCTGTAACAGCCGAGAACTTGATGGTGTAACTGCCCTGAAATGCAAAATGAACAGTATCAGTCATCCGTCTGGAGGTCCCGGTACCATAATCCCACATAGAGATTGTCTCTGGGGTCAGGTTTCTCATAATCACCGTATTTCCCCCCGGATCGGCGGCAAAATCCTGAGAAACCTGATATTTAATTTCTGACTTATCCAGGGTCCTGCCCAAAGTATGCTGATCTTTCTTACAGGACAATATTCCAACAACCGGAAAGATGAGCAATAGCAGTGTTTTTATAATATGTTTCATTTTTACAATTTTTAAATGTTAGATTACCAGCCTGCATTTTGTTTTAGTGTTCCATTAGAAAGTGTGATTTGCGTATTTGGAATCTGCTGCAATCCTTGTGTTTCAATAATTTTTCCCGCAGAAATGGTTTTCACCGTACTTGTGCCTCCATTTAAGACCGTCGTCGTTTCTGCAATCTGCTGTGCAGCCACAGCTACGCCCTGGCGAAGAAGATCGTAAAACCGCAATCCCTCAAAAGCAAACTCCAATCGCCTCTCCTTCATTATGTTGTCCTTGGTTACGGGAACAGAAACGAAATTATCCTGGTAGGCGCGTTTTCTGACTTTATCAAAATAGGTTTGGGCACTGGCACTGCCAAGTTCAGCTGCCATCAGCAATACATCTGCATAACGGATGGATACATAATCCTGGAACTGTCCGATCTGAAAATCAGGATTCCCGTTTACTACTGGCAGCGGAACACATTTTTTTTATCTATCATTGGGCTATATTTTTTCACATAGTACCCAGTATATTCACGCTGTTTACTTTGATTGGAAAATTGAGCTTCTCATCTGGGATAGAAATCACAGAAGCTACTTTTCGTGTATCATTTGCATCAAAAGTATTCCAGAGTTTAGGGTTTACAGTTGCACCGCCCCACCCATTTCCATATGGAAAAATGGATTGTTCCCGCATACCTAACATGACCATCCAGTAATTTCCATCAATGTTTCCACTATAATCGCTCGTATAGGTATATTTGATTGCGAATATGGTTTCCATATTGTCCTCCCCCACATAAGCATCCTGCGAAGCAGCTGGCCATAGATTTGCATACTTATCTATCAGATTATAACCCCCGGTATTGATCACATCTTCCAATCCGGTTAAAACAGCAGCTTTATCTGCAACACCAACCAAGTCTGATTTAGTATAATATCCTGTATAAAAGAGAAATACCCTGGCTAATAATGCTTCAGCAGCATATTTGGTTACCCGGCCGCGATTTGCAACATTTTGAGCCGCATAGGGCACAGCAGGAATATTAGCAGCTGCGAATTTTAAATCACTTGCAATCACTTTATATACCGCATCTGGATCCGACTGTGGCAGGTTTTCTGCTGATGGTTCGGTTAACAAAGGAATGTGGCCCCATAAACGCATCATATCAAAGTATAAATAGGCACGAATGTACCTGGTTTCCCCTTCATAGGTTTTTTTTAAGTCAGTATTGCTTCCCCAGTCGATCTGGTTAATTTTACTTAGGAATACGTTACACCGATAGATCGCCTTATAGTATAAGGACCAGTTTTGTCCAAAAATATTCTGATCCGAAGGGGACCGGGATTTATCAAACTCATCCAGCAGCTGATACCCGTAGCCATCTGAGTTTCCTGTGCCGCCAAAGCAGTCATCAGATAAAACATTAGCCGCCACAGGGAGAGAAACACCACCAGACCAGATGATCTGTAAACCATCATAGCAGCCCACTAATGCCTTATAGCCATCGGCAGGTGTTTTATAGAAATTAGCATCTGTTACCGTCGTAATCGCTGTACATCTAAATAGCTTTTTTTGCAGGCCCCTGTTGCCAGCAGCAGCAGAGTGACCAATATGCATATTTTTATCGTTTTCATATCTCGCGTTCTATAGGTTATAATTTGATGTTTGCCCCAAAGAGAAAGGTTCTTGGCCTAGGGTAATACCCTACATCAACACCAGAAGCGAATTTGTCTGTATCGCTCCCGTAACCTATTTCAGGATCCATTCCATCGTATTTAGTGAAAGTGTAAAGGTTTAGTGCACTAGCGTATACCCTTACTTTTTTAAGGAAGTTTTTTTTAATTACCCGGCTTAGATCATACCCAAGCGTCACTGTATTGATCCTCAGGTAATCTCCCTTCTGAATGTACAGGTCAGAAAAAGTAGTATAGTTTCGGTTGTCGTCGGTTACTCTTGGCCTTGTTGTAGAAGAACCTTCACCGTGCCAGCGGTCCAGGACAGCGGTTGTATAATTTCCATATTGACTAGATTGGCCTCTGTAAGATTGTACATATCATCATTTCCAGTAACGCCAGATGCCACAAGAGAAAAATCAAAACCCCGGTAAACAGCACCCAACGTAATTCCAAAGGTATAATCAGGATTAGGCTTTCCAATCTGGATTCTGTCTTTATCATCGATTACACCGTCATTATTGATATCTACAAATCTGGCATCACCGGGCTGAGCAGTTGGCTGGATAACTTTTCCGCTAGAGGCACGGTAACTATTAACTTCTGCCTCATTCTGAAAAATACCATTTGTTTTCAATCCCCAGAAATAACCAATTGGGAAGCCATCCTGTGCACGATAAAACTCTCCTGAATTGTCGTAAAGTTGAGCCGCTGCACCATGGATGATGCCATCGGCTGTAGGTATTTTACCTACTTTATTTTTATTGTAGGCACCATTTACCCCTATATTATATCCAAATTCTCCAATATTGCTTTTGTAATTTAAGGCCAGCTCAAAGCCTTTATTCACTACATCACCACCATTAATGAAAGGTGCATCTGCGCGCCTGCGGTAGCCAATATAGGGGCAGCGATCAGCCAGTTTTTTTTGGTCTTTTTGTTGTACCAGTCAAAAGTTACTGCAAGTTTTCCTTTTAGGAAAGTTGCATCAAATCCCAGGTCTGCCTGTTCCGAAGTTTCCCATTTCAGCCCTAGATTACTCAATCTGCTTGGATAAGCCCCTGGCGTATTCACGCCCTCTTTATCGCCAAAAATATAATTCACATTAGTGAGTGTAATCGGCGCCAGATACTGAAAAGCAAGAACATTTTGATTGCCAACCTGTCCCCAGCTGGCACGTACCTTCAGGAAATCAAGCCAGTCTTTCTGATCTTTAAGAAAATCTTCATTTGTAGCTACCCAGCCTGCAGAAACAGAGGGGAAATAGCCCCATTGATTTTGGGAAGAAAATCTGGACGAACCATCTGCACGAAACGTGGCATTCAGCAAATAAGTTTCCTTATAATTATAATTAAGCCTTCCGAAATAAGACACACGGCGATCGGGATCGTTCGTTCGGCCCACCACCGATGGTAATCCCTGTACTGTTCTTATTGGTCGCATTACTTAACCAGGCATGGTCAAGGTCATCAAAAATCAGGTTGGTGTTGGTACCGAATAACGTTTTTCCATCTGCCTTATAGGCTGACATCCCACCAAGGATTTCAAAATTATGGTTTTCTTTTACCTTAAAGTTATAAGTCAGCAAGTTATCCCAGATCAGGGACTTTCCGCTGTTCATGGTTTGACTGGCTTTTGTTGTAGTGGTATAAGCATAAATCGACAAATTATAAATTGGCTGAAAGGAATGATAATCATAAGCGCTATAATCCATCCCCAGACTTGTTTTAAAGGTTAAACCTTTCATAGGCTTCAACAACAAATAAACATCGCCTAGTAACCGCTCAGTATTTGCTCTGTTCTGATTATTGTAGACCATAAGCGCATAGGGATTGGCTTCTCCATTATTCCAGGTTGATTTGCTGTTATCGTAAAAATTACCATCTGCATCATAAACAGGTACAAAAGGACTGGTATTAAAAGCACCTCTCAGCGTGTTGTTATATAGATTGCCTACAGCAACCCCATTATTTTTTGTATTTGTATAGGTGAGGTGCTGCCCGATCTTAAGAATATCTTTGTAAAAATTATGTTCAGAGTTGATTCTGAAGCTGTATCTTTTATAGTTAGATAGATCTTTACCTCCAACTACCCCCTCCTGACCGGTGTAAGACATACCCAAAGAATAAACTGATGCTTCTGAAGCTCCTGATGCACCAAGGGAATAATTCTGCGTTAACGCATTGCTGACCAGCATCTGGTTAATCCAATTGGTGCCTGTTCCAAGGGCTGCAATTTGGCTATTGGTAAATATTGGTTGTTTACCACTGTTGATGGCTGCTTCATTCATGATGGAAGCATATTCTTTGGAATCCAATAATTTCGCCTTGTTGGCGACATCCTGCACGCCTGCATAGGCATCAAAAGTAAGCTGTCCCGGCTGTCCTTTTTTTCCGGTCCTTGTGGTAATCAATACCACACCATTTGCTGCCTGTGAACCATAAATGGCTGCTGAAGCAGCATCTTTAAGAACGTCCACAGATTCTATATCAGCTGAGTTCAGATAAGAAATATCTCCGGTAAGAACACCATCTACCACATAAAGCGGACTTGCATCACCAGTTGTTCCGAGGCCCCGGATCACAACTTTGACATTTCCACCAGGTTGCCCCGTAGAAGAGGTAATTTGTACACCCGGGGTTTGCCCCTGCATAGCCTGTAATGGATTAGGACTGCTTTGCGACTGCAGGGCATCTCCTTTTAATTGCACTGATGCACCCGTAATTTTTTTTTCGTTGTACTCCATAACCTACTACAACAACTTCTTCGAGGTTTTTATCCTCTTCTACCAGGTTGATCTGGATTGTTTTTGCTGTACCAACTAGTACTTCCTTAGTCTGGTACCCTACAAAACTGACACGGAGAATATCACCTGTTTCAGCAGCAATGGCAAATAGGCCATCGTTATTTGTCCCCGTTTTACTGGTTTTATTTTTAATCTGAACTACAGCACCAGGTATCGGTTGCCCGTCAGATGCACCTGTAACTTTCCCCGATAGCTGACGCTCCTGCGCAAATAAATTCTGGCTAATGGTCAGCAAAGAGAGAAACACCAGCAAAAAGATGCCATCTCTTTTCATACAATTACTCTTTTTCATCCCGTTCATAAGATTTAGTAAAATTTGAATTCATTATATATTTGGTTTTGTTACTGTTTAATACTCATTTTTTTACCGGAGTATTTAAAAGTATGGTCTGGTTTAAGGTCAAAACGGAGTTCCTTTCCCGATTTAGGGGTGATAAAAATCACGTTTATCGTTCGCGTTTTTAACATTCCGGTAAAACTTCCTTTTCGATCCTCAACCGTTAGCGTTCCGGTATTTTCTTTATAATTGAATATAATGGTACTGAAGGCACCCTTTTCATAGTTATAATTTGTGCCTTCATCTTCATAAAGGGAAAACGAAGCATCTTTTCCTGTATACACAAATAAGGTGAGTGGATCTGCCGGCTTTTCTGAAGTATACTGCATTTCAGGACCAGTTGGAAGTATAGAACCTTCTTTTACAAAAACAGGGATTGTCTCATAAGGGGCATCCACCTGAACATCCTGTCCTCCGGTAAAATATTTACCACTGTATAAGTCATACCACCCCTGTCCAGAAGGCAGGTAAACCTTACGGGTCCTGTCTTTATAACCTGATACCGGATTAATCAGCAAAGATGGCCCAAACAGATAAGCATCATTTAAATCAGATGCTTTATGATCTGCCGGAAAATCCATCACCAGACCACGCATGATTGTATAATCCTCTGTGTAGCTTTTTCCTGCCAGAGAATAGATATAAGGCATTAACCTGTACCGTAACTTATTATAATACAACATACTTTTGTAAGCAGGATGATCTTTCGGTGCAATGTTATAGATCTCCCGGAAGGGGAACGGGTACTGTGTGAACCCTGAATAATGGAACAAAGGCCCCAAACTGATACCAGCGGGTATTCAGTTCCCTCCATTCCTCCTGATCTTCATCTTTTGGTTGTTCATATCGTTTTTCTACAGAAAAACCACCAATATCCATCGTCCAGTAAGGCATTCCGGAAAGGGAAAAGTTAACACCTGCACTGATTTGTGTTTTCATGTCTTCCCATCTGGAAGCAATATCACCACTCCATGCTGCCGCTGCATAACGCTGCAGGCCTGCATAAGCCGATCGGGTGAGAATAAATACCCTGTTCACCGGGTTTTCTTTACGCTGACCTTCATATACACCCTTTGCATTCACCAGAGGAAAAGCATTGAAGTAAGTGGTAGAAGATCCTTCATAAGTGGGATTCATTAATTCTTTCCGAATCTCCACTGGTAAGTTCGAATGCATATCAGGTTCTGTGGCATCCATCCACCAGGCATCTATCCCTTTAGTATAAAGCCTTTTATTCATCAGGTTCCAGAAAGCCTTTCTGGCAGTAGGGTTAAATGCGTCATAAAAGGTATTTGAATACCCTTTCCCTATCCAATCCCGTCTTCCATCCTCAATATTCCGTTTATACAGAAAATTATTCTTATTGAAATCATCGTAAACGTCAAACCCTTTATTAAACTTTGGCCAAACAGATATCATCAGGTTTACATGCTGTCTGTGAAGTTCACTGATCATTTTTTCCGGCGCCGGGAAGCGGGCAGGATCAAATTGCTGACTTCCCCACTCCGGTTCCTTCCAGTAAGACCAATCCAGTACAATGTTGTCCAGCGGAATCCGAAGATCCCGGAAAGTCTTCACAGTGGTTAAAATATCATCCTTGGTTTTATACCGCTCTCTGCTTTGCCAAAAACCCATCGCCCACTTTGGCATTAAAACTGCCTTTCCCGTAACAGTCCGGTAACCGCTGATGACCTGATCAGCATGGTCACCCTGAATAAAATAATAGTTTACACAGCGTCCGGATTCTGACATCAAACCAAAGGTATTTTTCAGTTCTTCCGGAATTGGCGGCAAACACATAAGCCCCAAATAAGATTCACCACCATCCGGTGTCCATTCTATTCTTATTTTCACCTTTTTATTCTTTTCCAGGCTCAGGTCCAGCGTAGCTACGCCCGGATTCCATGCCTGTCTCCAATAATCCGCAATGAGCTTATCATCAAACCATACTTTTATATACCCTGCATATTTTAACTGCAGCTGATACAATCCGGATAAACCACTCTCTACACTGCCTTCATAATTTACCACCGCCTCTGCAGGCTTAATTGCATCAGGAAATTTATGCTGATCTGTTAACCAGTTCATCGATATTTCTGAAACCGGTCGGCTAAACAGAATGGTTGAGGGGTTTTCCCGTTTGGCATAACTAGCAGTCAGCCAGCCCTCTTCATTGTTTTTGGAAAGGAGTTTTAAAGCACTCAATGGTTCATAATCTCTCAGATCTCCGGCACGGGTTATCGAATAATTATCCATAATACCCCATATCCTTTGTTAGACAAGAAGAATGGAACGGCAATATCCGTGTTGTACTGGACTAAATCTACCCTGCGCCCCCTGTAATTCATTACCCCTTGCTGATGCTGGCCTAAGCCATAATAAGCTTCATCTTTCTGTGCATCAAACAACTGTGTTACTTGATAACATGGTTCTCCGCTAAATACTTTGGGCACCAAAGAAACAACAGTCTTTTTACTTTGTGCCAGTAAGAGATCGCCCTGAATGGTATAGTAGGTCAGCAAGCCAGTTTCAAGAGAAGTTTCCACGCTTAATGTTGCAGTGGTCAGGATAACGCCTTTTTCTGTTTCCTTTACGGAGAATTTAAGATCAGGGTTATTTTGCTTAATAGCCATAAGGCTGTTATCTATACCAAAATCATGATCCGAAATTTCGGTAACATGAATGATCTGATCAGATACAGGTTGAAGGCGGATCTTTTTTACGCCTGAATTGGAATGATGGATCGTGATTTTTCAATTCCCGTAGGAATTTTAACATAGTTACTGTCGCTTGTCTGAGCAAGCACATTAACAGATAATAGAATACCACAGATAAAGGCTGCTGAGCTGACCCCGATTTTACGCATAGAAATAAATACAGTTATATTTGGTTGTTTGAATACCTAAAAATATCTGTAAACAAAAAATGAAAGGGTATTCAAATGATAACAATTTGGTATTAAAATGTTAACAGAAATGGCTTTTTGGCTATTAAATTCATTCCAACTGTTCTCCATGTTCCCTGAACGCTGCGTAAGCAGAGGGAAGTATTCCAAATTCTAGTTTGAAGTACCGGCTAAAATACTTGGGATTACTGAAGCCTACCTCATAGGCAACTTCTGCAACAGGAAGTTGAGATTTCAGCAGCAGAGGCTTTGCCTTCTGCAACCTATAACTTCTGATGTATTCAATCGGGGACTTGCCAGTTAGGGAAAGGATCTTTTTATACAACCCTACCCTGCTCATATTGAGATTTTGCACTAAGCTGATCTACACTATAAGTAGTATCTGACAGATGCTTTTCCAGATGGAGAGACAATTGCCTGATAAATTTATCATCAACAGATTCTATCTCGGTTTCCAGAGGCTTAAACTCTACCTGTTTTTTATAGGTTTTTTTGGAAATGGCCTGTTGCTGCAAAAGGTTACGGATTTTAGATCGCAGGATTTCAAAATTAAAAGGTTTGGTAATATAATCACTGGCACCTGCTTCCAGACCTGTAATTTGTTGGTTTTCTGTAGCCATTGCCGTTAACAGGATCACTGGAATGTGTGCCGTGCGTTTGTCAGATTTAATTTTTTTACATAGATCTACTCCATTCATTCCCGGCATGCTAATATCGGTCACAATCAGATCAGGATGCGATGACAAGACTTTCTTCCATCCCTCCAGTCCATTGTCTACTTCCGTAATCTGATAATGTTCTTTCAAATTATCTTTCAGATAAAAACGAAAATCTTCATTGTCCTCGATCAGCAGCATCAAGACTGGCTTCTTCTTTTCTCCGATAAAACCAGGGTCAGCTGCGAGCCTTTCCTGCAGAGCCGTAATTTGTATCAGCTGACTTTCTGCCGAAATATTTTTTTCTGTTTCTTCTACGAGCAGGAAAAAGGTTACTGTAAAAGTACTTCCTTCATTCAGAACACTTTGGACATGAATCGTTCCACCCTGCAGCCTAACAAACTCCTTAGTGATGGACAGACCTATTCCGCTTCCCTGGTTGACCATAGAATCAGGAACATCTGAATGAAAGAAGCGTTCAAAAATCTTTTCCTGCTTGTCGTCTGGAATTCCGATCCCATTGTCGCTTACTATAAGCAGTAACTTAACCATTCCTTTCTGGTAAGTCTGGACTTCCAGTTTAATAGAAATCTTTCCCCCTTCACCAGTAAACTTAAAAGCATTGGAAAGCAGGTTAAAAAGTATCCGTTCTACCTTATCATGGTCAAAAAAGAGGTTGTCAGGTGCTTTTGGTCCAGCCTCAAATTGAAGAGATATATTTTTCCGGTCTGCCACATCACTAAACGAATGGGATAACTCCTTAATAAATTGTATGATATTGCCGGTTTTCGGATGTAATTTCAATTCTTGTTCTTCCATTTTCCGGAAGTCTAACAGCTGGTTAACGAGGTTCAACAATCTCTTGCCATTCCGCTGAATCATTTGAAGCTGCGGCCGCTCAGAGGATTTGGCTTGTTTGATTATTTTATCAAGAGGCGTAATAATGAGGGATAAAGGTGTCCTGAACTCATGGCTGACATTAGTCAGAAATTTGATCTTCATCAAATCCAGATCATGCATTCTTTTGGCCTGCTGACGTTCCTGTTCTAAAACAAACTCTTTCCTGATGCGCTGAATACCCCTTTTCCTGATCAACAAGAGGGTCCCACCCGCAGCCAGCATGTATATTATATAAGCTGCTTTTGTTCTCCAAAATGGCGGAAGAATCTTAATTTTCAGTTGAGTTTCATTATCCACCCCAATTTCCGGATCCATCTGTAGACCTTACTTTGAAAACATATTCACCGGGGTCTATATTGGTGTAGGTTGCACTCCGGTTATCATTTTGCGGCTCCTGCCAATGCTTGTCAAAGCCTTCAAGCCTATATTTATACCGGATCTTTTTGGGGTTAAAATAGTTTAGTGCAGCAAAAGATAATGTAACGCCATTTTGGCGATAGTTCAACCTGATTTCTTTTGTGAAACCTATTGCTTGATTCAGCAGAATATTTCCATCTATTTTCCCACCAATGTCTACACTTCGGTTGGCAAGCAGCAAATCAGAAAGGACAATCACTGGTTTACTTTGATCATTTTTTATACTCTTTGGTTGAAAAAGATTAAAACCATTGGCACCGCCGAACAGCAATTCTCCTGCGCGGGTTTTATATCCTGCATTGGCATTAAATGCGCTTCCCTGCAGTCCGTCCTGGGCATCATATTTTCTAAAAGTATAGGTGAAATCTGTTTTGCTTTTGCTATTTTAGTGACCAGGATATTAAACAAGCCATTGGCCGTGCTTACCCAAAGATTTCCAGCTGTGTCTTCCAATATCTTCAGCGTTGCACTTTCGGTTAGTCCATCCTTACGATCAAAATTTTTAAACTGCCCGGTTTTGGGATTAAACCTGCTAATGCCATCCCGTGTTGCAATCCAGATAAACCCATGACTATCCTGCATCAAATCGTAAACGATGTTATTAATCAGTGAGTTTTCAATGCCCGGTTCATTTTTATAATAAATAAACCGTCCTTCTGCGTTCATTTTATTAACCCCTTCTGATGTCCCGATCCAGATATTTCCGTCCGAATCTTCCAGTAAACAAGAGATGTAATTTGAGGCAACACTATTGGGCTGGTTTGCTTTCCTGTGGAGAAAAGTCCCTGTAGTCCTGTTCAGGTTCTCCAGTCCGCCACTTAATGTAGCCACCCATAAATTACCCCTGCGATCTTCCAGAATGTCCCAAACCCTATCGTCAGACAAACTTTGCAGGGTCTTCATCATTATGTTTATAATGTTTAAAATCCTTCCCATCAAAGCTATTTAACCCACCAAAATAGGTCCCTATCCATAACTTCTTACTTTTATCTATATACAGACTAACAATAATATCATTGCTAAGGCTGTTCGGATCTTTAGGATCGTGAAGATATCTCTTAAATTTACCATTCTTCCGGTTGTAGTAGAAAAGACCGCCCCCATTTGTTCCAATCCAGACATTCCCCCGGTCATCTTCTGCAAAACGGTTGATATCCTCATAGGTTAAGCCTTCAGGGTTAAGCCCCTGATGTCTGTAAAGCGGGAACTTAAGTATTTTTTCATGGTAAAAACTAATTCCTTTTTTAAAAGTACCTAACCACATGATTCCCGATGAATCTTTATAAAGAGTCATAATACTGTTTTGTCCCAAACTTTTGGGGTCATTTTCCTTATTCACCAGATATCTGATGCTAAAATCCTTCTCGTTCAGCAAATTAATCCCACATCTGATCTGTCGCTATCCAGATCAGGCCACCTGGATCCTGGAGGATACAATTAATGAGATTATTGTTTAAGCTTCCAGTTTCTTTGTTAATAAATTTTCTCTTTCCTGTTGCGGGATCGTAGTAATCTATACCAGCAAGGGTATTGAGTGTATAGACCCACAATGCACCCTTCTGATCTATAAACATCCGGTAATCGTTAGACAGTCCGGGTTTATTTTGATGGAACAAACCGATCCGCTGCTCCACTTTTGCCGACTGGTTGTTCAACCGTTCGATAGTTTTATCCTTGTGTATCACCCAGATGTTTCCTTTATTGTCTTTCTGAATGCTGGCAATCCCGGTTTTGCCAAGACTTGTATTTTCTTTTCCGTCACAGTATAGATGGACAGTCTGACGATTAGAGATATTATATTTAAATAATCCCTCCTCTCCTGCATTAAACCAAAAATTACCTGCATTATCTTTCAGTATACCTCTAACAGCTTTAGTCTGAATATGCATTGTCTTTAGATATGCATTTACCTCTCTAACAAAACGCTCGGTAAGCGGATCATAGATACAAGGCTCATTTCTCGTTTCTATATAAAGCTTATGATTGGGCAGTTCGAAAATATTAGTTACAAAATCATCTGAAATAGAGCCTGGATCTCTTGGATCATGTTTAAATACCTTAAACTGGTAACCATCAAAGCGATTGAGGCCAGATAAAGTTCCAAACCACATAAATCCACAATCATCTTTCCATATGGTATTTACCTGATTATGTGATAATCCATCAGACAGGTCTAAGCGAGAAAACTGCACTTGTTCTTGCTGGGCCAATAATAAAAATGGGAATATGGTACAGAGGAGAGTAAGAAATCTTTTCCGGTTGAACATCAAGTTTATATCTGGTAATTATCCTGAATTGTCATTTAGGCAAACAATCCAGGTCCAAGATCATTTAAAATTACATTTTTTCCGGTAATTAAATGTCAGTATGACTATTATAAATGGTTATAATCTGGAATCAAATGGACCTCACATATGAGTACGGAGCCAATCAGATCTTAAAAAAACATTGCCCTTTCTTTAAGATTTTCAAAAGCTAAATAGTTTCATAAATTATTGAATTTAATTCCTTTCTATATTGTGAAGCATTTTTCCCAGTAAATTCTTTAAATGACTTATTAAAATGACTAAAATTATTAAATCCACTTTCATAACAGATATTTGCAATACTAGTTGGTTTTTCAGCTAAAAGTTTTGAAGCGTGTACAACACGGTACTCATTAACAAAAGCAGTAAATTTTTTTTTGGTGATTTTTTTAAAATATCTGCAGAAAGAAGGCACAGTCATACTTGACATTGCAGCTATTTTTTCTAAACTGATCTGTGTCTTGAAATGATCTTTAACATAATTGAAAACCATATTAATTCTATCGTTATCCTGAACTTGCATTTCAAGTGAAAATCCAGACGCATTTAGAATTTTATAATCGGTGGAGTTTTGAAGTTCTTTTAAAATGGCTAGTAGCGCTAAAAGTCTTTCAAAGGGCAATAAACTCTCCATTTTTTCTATCTGTTTCCCAACTACTCTTTTGGTTTCATTTCCAAAAGCAATTCCCCCTTTGGCTTTATCAAAAAGCTCTTGTATACATTTTGTTTCTTGTAAACCTAAAAATCCGGTTCCGAGGAATTCGGGTTTCATTTGGATCACCGTTTCATTCTTGTTACCTGTATTGTAATCCGTAAAGCCGCAGTGTGGGAGATTGCTCCCAATTAATATTAAGTCTCCATCAGTATAGTAAGATACATGGCTCCCAATTTGTCTCTTTCCAGCACCGCCATTTACAAAAACCATTTCAATTTCCTGGTGGTAATGCCATACATGAGCCTTGTTATTGGAATTCATTAAATATTTAGAATAATAGAACGAGCTTCCAAAAGAAGACTCAATTACTTCATATCCAGGCTTTGCTGCTTTCATATTTTGCCAATCAAATAAAGTAAAAATATACTTTATTGTGATTTTTAAAAAAAAAAAAAAACGCATACAGATGTTAATATAGCATAGATATTGGAAAATATGCAATCACTTATACCGGCTGGTTGTCAATAACTTAGACCTATCAAATAGTTACTAACTCTTTTAAAATTACTGATATGAAAAACTTACTCAAAATTAGCCTGATAGCTATGATCCTTTTTACTAGTGCAAACACCTATGCAAATAATGATGACCTGTCATTAAAAGTTAAAAATGCAGAACAAAAAACCATTCGTCTTTCTATAAATAAGACCGAGGATATGGACGTAACCTTCTATGGCATAGATAATGAAATCCTATATCAGAAAAAAGGTCAGGAATTAGGCGGAACGGAAAAAACTTACAACTTAACCGCTTTTCCTGATGGAAACTATATAATGAAAGTAGAAACAGATTTAAAATGGGTTGAATATCCGATCAACATTAAAAATAATAAAGCTTCAGTTTCTACACCTTCAATTAAAGAAGTCTTCAAAACCAGTTTTGACAAATAAAAATGGCGTAGTAACCCTTAGTTTAGATAATACAAATCAGGATCCAGTTGAAGTTATCATTTTTGATGAATTCAACGATCAGCTTTATACAAATATTTATAACGACTCAGCAAAGTTGCTTAAGAAATTTGATATTGGTAAAGCTCCTGCTAATAAATTAACTTTTGTCATAATAGCTAAAAATCAGGTGTTTAACAGAACAATAAATGTTAGATAAATCTAATAATTCTTCATCTGTCTTATACTGAAATCACTTGACCCATTAAAATTGGTTTGCAGGCTTATTCAACTACCCACTCATGAATTCCCGAAGAATTATCTTTAGGAAGCTGTATTTCCAACCTTAATCCTTTAGTTTTTACAGGTTTAAAATGTAGCGTATTAAATTTATCCTTTTCAACAAGGTAATTGTTGGTCGCCTCTACGGGGATCCAATTCCCACCACTTAAATAAAGGACCTTATAACTATCCGGAATCCGGCCCCCACCCCATGGTGTATCATCAAACCAATAAACCTTTGAAGCTGAAATTTCATATTCTTGATCGAAATCGTATTGTAAAAACTCATTAGTACCCTTTTTAGGCCACCAATGCAGGTAAGGGTAACTAGTATCTTTAGCATCTGCTGGTAAATATTGATCCTTTACAGCCGCCAGCAGCTGCTTATTACTTAATGATCCTGAAACCTTACTCTTCGAGGCAATGGTTGCAGCAGGTCTGGGTTTTGAAACAGATTCTTCATAGGGCACCCACACTGTCATTTCACTAGCTCCCCGGTTTGCCCATGCGTAATAAGGTATTGCGGTAACTGTTTGATTAACTTTGATCAGCTCGTTACTTTTGAGCTGCCTGTGTGTACCTGAACCTGTTACAGTTATTACTTCTATTCCATTTAACAAATCAGGGTCAAAGTTTGAAGTTGATACAGCATTTTTATCTACAATAATATCCTGAACTACACTATCCTTATTATCTGGCCCTTCCAGACAATAAACAATAGGTCCCCGTTGAAAAGCGAAACGACCTTTATCCTCCTTTACTTTTTCATTTGCAAAAACTTTCCTGGTTTCCATTGGAACAGAGAAGACTAACTGATCACCTTTCTTCCAGATACGTTTGATCACTGCGTAACCTTTAGCTACAGTATATTGGAGCGGCTTACCATTTAAAGCAAGCAGAACCTTTGAAGAATTCGTATCCATAAAACTATAC
Source organism: Pedobacter sp. NJ-S-72 (assembly GCF_053890575.1). Taxonomy (NCBI): domain Bacteria; kingdom Pseudomonadati; phylum Bacteroidota; class Sphingobacteriia; order Sphingobacteriales; family Sphingobacteriaceae; genus Pedobacter; species Pedobacter sp. NJ-S-72. The sequence continues at coordinate 1,887,208 of NZ_CM132681.1, forward strand.
AATGTACCAGGAACAGGCTCATTACCAGCCCATCCCGGAATCCGTACATGCAAAGTAAATGATGCGTTTTCTTCCGGATCTATTTTAATCTCTACTTTTCCATTCCAGGGATAAGCTGTAACCTGGGCTATTTTCACTTTAGTTACAGGAAGTTGAATCTCACTATTGTTCCCCATAAAAAGGTTGACGTACAAATTATTCTCGTTTTGAGCATACACGTAACCTGGTACAGAAGGTAAGAATCTGGTCATATTGGAAATACAGCAGGGGCAAACTGAACCAACCACTACGCTCATGCTGGTGCATCGAGGCCAGCGGATTAGGGTAAAAAAAGCGGTCTCCTGAAAGAGATACTCCCGATAGCAAACCATTATATAAAGTGCGTTCCAAAACATCTATATATTTCGAGTCTCCATGTAGCTGGAACATACGGCTGTTCCAGTAAATATTAGCAATTGCCGCACATGTTTCCGCATAAGCAGACATATTTGGCAAATGATAAGCCTCACCAAAGGCCTCACCCTCTCCCACCGATCCAATTCCTCCGGTGATATAGAGTTTTTTATTGACCACATCTTCCCAGATATCGTCAATCGCTTTCAAATACCTTTTATCCCCTGTAATTGCGGCGACATCAGCCATTCCGGTATACATATAAGCCGCTCTTACGGCATGCCCGACTGCTTCATGCTGATCAACGACCCTGGCCTGAGCCTGATTATAAGCATTGCCTTTAGGACCGCGTTCATCAAGAAAAAATTTGGCAAGAGTAAGGGTATTGCGTATTGCCTGTAATCCTGTATAATTTAACCAGCCCTATTTCCACCACCTGATGCCCGGGATATTTCTCAGTTTTACCATAACCAAAGTCTCTAACCAGAAGGTCTGCATTCTTCAATGCTATATTTAATAAAGTTTTCTTTCCTGTAGCCTGATAATGGGCAGCAGCGGATTCAAATAAGTGCCCGGAGTTATATAATTCGTGACTAAGTTCTTCTTCTTTTTCCCAGCGTTTACTTCCAATCCATTTATTTGGCTCAGCCGCATTGACTGTACGAAAGGTATAGAGGTAACCGTCTTTTTCCTGAGCAGCACCAATAATACTGATCAGCGTGTCCATGTATTTCTCCATAACCGGATCGGCTTTCATTTGTATTGCATAAGATGCACCCTCTATCACCTTATAGATATCAGTATCATCAAACGGAAAAACGGTTAATTTGTCTCCGGGAATTGTTTTTGAAGCTCTTAAAAAGTTATCTATTCTTCCATCCATTTTACATTGCTGCAAAGTATGAGGAATAGTAACATCAGCATTGATCTTCATTTTTGGGGCCCAGAACTGATCATTTACATGGACCTGTGTGAAAGCCACTGGTTGTATCGGATAATCCTTTTTCTGAGCATAAAGGGCACCAGAGAACAGGAACAATAACGTTATTATTTCTTTTAATTTCATTATTTCTCAACTATAAGCGGCCATCCATTCAGCCAGTTTAATTTTTCGATTCTGAGTTTTGGCACTCCTTTATCTTTTGCGTCATAACCATGAAATATCAAGTAGTCTTCTCCATCAAAAGAGCAGACAGCGTTATGACCAACTCCATACCAGCCAGTATTTCCTTCCAGTACCAATGTTCCCCCTCCTTTATTCATTTCAACATTTTTCTGGTCAAAAAAAGGGCCTTTAATTGAGCTGGAACGTCCAATAATTATTTTATACGTGCTTTTTTCACCTTTACAGCAATAGTCTATAGAAGCAAACAGATAATAGTACCCGTTCTTCTTAAAGAGAAATGGTGCCTCAATAGCATTTCCCCCGGCATCAACAGGATTTGCATCTATTGAAGGAGGGTTGGGGGCCTCAGGATCTTTCTTTCTGCTGGCAATTGTGGGTAGTATATCTTTCTGCGTTGAAATATGCAGCATATCTTTACTGAGCTGAACTAGTTTTATCCCATCCCAAAATGAACCAAAGACCATCCATGGAACGTCATTTTCATCTCTGATTACATTAGGATCAATAGCATTCCAGTTTGTTTTTCCCGGGAATGACTGAATTACTTTTCCATAATCTATCCATTTAAAATCTGGGGAATCAGGGTCCAGTGTTTGATTAACGGCCACTCCTATTGCCGAAGTATTTTTCCCAAAAGTAGATATAGAGTAATATAGGTAGTATTTCCCACTGTAAAAATAGATATCAGGTGCCCAGATATGGCCTTTAAAGGCTGGTATGTCTTTTACTGCCCATTCCGGTGCTTTGCTAAAAACAGGTTTTTCCTTTTTCCAGCTCTTCATATCAGTCGAACTCCAAACATTAATGCCCCAGCCCGTGCTGAACAAGTAGTACCGATTGTTCTGCCGGATCATTACCGGATCGTGGACAGAGATATCCGATTGGTATTCCTGAGCGCTTAAGCAGAATCCTTCTAGAAAAACCACAAATAAGATCAAATATTTTTTCATCCTGGTTTACTTAAAAGGAACCCTTAAAATATTAAAGGAGTAAGGTTGCAGATCCAATGTGGCCTGGTTATTCTTAATAATTATTGATTTTTCTTTCGGGCTTACGTTTACGGCATCTGCGAAAGTATTTACAGCGCCTGGATTCCCATTCTGCAATAGCGTAAGTTTCCCGCCTGAAGCCATCTCTTTACTTCCGCTGATCATAATATTCCTTGATTTAGCGGATGAAGAAGCATTAATAATTTTAATAATCACTTCATTCGTATTTTGATCCAATACAGCAGATGCATAAATACCTTACCTTCCTCACCAGCAATTATTATTTTCTGGTCACTCAGAATATCAACAACATCAGTTCCCTTATTTAAGGAATACAATTTCTGTACATAATAATTTGGTGTACCATACACTGTTAAATTATCTACCCAAATCATATCAGGTGTCCATTGCCAGCCATCGGCATTTGCAAATAATGGTGCATAAGAGGCCATATGTACCACTGCCGCGTTTCTTTCGAGCCCGGTCATAAATGCGGCTTCAGCAATAGCACATTCCCAATTGTTCTTATTGGTCGGTTTAGCAATTCCATCACTTTGTGCAGCATATTCGCCTGCAAATACTTTAGATCCGTTTTTGTCGTAATTATCATATCGCTTTGCATTCGCTAAAAACCATTGGGGTGAACGATAATAATGCTCATCAATGATATCTGCTTTCATTTTCCTTAAGGAAGTATTGAGCAGATCGAAACGCGCGCCATCGGGATCAGTTCCAGAGCTATTGATCAATTTAATTTGGGGATATTTACTTTTTAACAGCTTTGGTGAACAAATCCAGCCTTTCTAAATACTGCGGGCCCCAATTTTCATTACCAATACCCAACATTTTTAAATGAAAAGGTTCAGGATGCCCCATTTCCGCTCTCACTTTGCCCCATGGTGTATTCAAATCTCCGTTCGCAAATTCAATCAGATCTAATGCATCCTGAATATAAGGATCAAGTTCATCCAACGGCACAAGTTCAGCTGTATTAAACTGGCAGGACATTCCACAATTCAGGATAGGTAACGGCTCTGCACCAATATCTTCCGAAAGTTGAAAGTATTCATAAAACCCAAGCCCGAAGGTCTGGTAGTAATCGGGTGCAGGACGATGTGCAAACTCTGAATTCCAGCGGTTTACAATTAGTTTCCTGTTTTCAACCGGACCTATTGTTTTTTTCCACTGATAGCGGGTAGAAAGGTCATGTCCTTCTACAATACATCCGCCTGGAAAACGGATAAAACCAGGCTTCATATCTGCCAGTAATTGTACCATATCTCCCCGAAGTCCACCTTTTCTGTTCTTCCAGGTATCCCCCGGAAATAGAGAAATCTGATCCAGATCTATCTGTCCTGATCCTTCAAACCATAGATTAAATTTTGCTTTGTTCACGGTTTCGTTTGCAATGAAAGTTACTGATTGTTTCTTCCATTTACCGTCGCTTCCTTCAGGAACCAGAACAGCACTTCCTAAAACTTTGCCTATACTGTCTACCAGTTCAGCATGTAGTTTTATCAAAGGAGAAGATTGCCTGTAAAAAACAGAAAAATCATATGAAAGCCCTTTTTTAACACCTATTCCTTTAAATCCTTCATTAGTAATATTTAAATCTGCCTTATTCGTTCCCCTGGAAATAACCCTGAGATAGCGCGGATTATCAGCATATTTGTCACCTTTATTCAGTACCAGCAAGTCACCTTCCTGCATTTTACTACCCTGAATAGTCCAACCCATTAAAGGTTTGTAAAATTCGAAAGAACGGTTTTTAATCAACTCTCTGCATAAATACCCCCATCTGCCCCCATATTGATGTCCTCAAAAAAGACTCCCCACATTTCAGGTTGTACTTTAGCGGTGATTTTATCTGGGTTAACAGTTATGGTTGTATTTTTTTGTGCCAATACATTCAGTAAACTGAAGATGGCAATTACGGTAAGAAAATATTTTTTCAACATCTTATTTTTCTCCTTTTAAACCTTCTGTTGTCATTTGTATACGTTTCATGGTACCATCACTATTATAATAAAGACGGTCTATACACACTGACCTTCTGAAACTTCCTCCTGCAATAGGAATAGCACCATTATGATAAATGAAATATGATTTCCCTTTGAAATCAATGATTGCCTGATGATTGGTATTAGAATTTCCTGCCACTTCATTTAGAATCCCTTTGAAAACCCATGGGCCTGTTATTTTCCGGCTCATGGCATAAGCAATCTTTTCGGGGAACTGGTAAGCGTAAGACAAATAATACCATCCTTTATATTTGTGTATCCATGGCGCCTCCGTATAATTGGGCAGGTTTATCTTTTTGATTTCCCCCTCCTGCTCTATCATATTAGCTTTCAGTTTTATATAATAACATTGGGTATTTCCCCAGAACAAATAGGCTTGTCCATCATCATCAATAAATATGCTTGGATCAATATCATCCCAGCTTATCTTTGTTTCAGTAGTCATATCATTTGTAATCAGGGCTGAGCCACGGGCATCTTTAAAGGGTCCTAGCGGGCTGTCAGCTACGGCTACACCAATTGCTTTTCCTTTAACAGACCCATGCTCCACTGCTGCGTACCAGTAAAACTTTCCATTTCTTTCTACCACCTGTGATGCCCATGCATCGCCACTGGCCCAGGCAAAATCTTTCGGTTTTAAAGGAACAGGATGTGAAGTCCAGTCTATCATGTTTGCTGAAGAATAAACAAGCCATTCATTCATTACATAGCGTTCCTGCCCAGCTGGAGCCTCGTCGTGGCCCGCGTAGAGATAAACTTTATTCCGATAAACCATAGCCGACGGATCTGCCGTATACTTATCTGTAATGATTGGATTTCCCTGAATCACAACCTGTGTTTGCGCAGTACTTGTAAAAAAAACTATTAAAACCAGTATCAGAATAACACTATAATTAGGAAATATTTGCTTTAAGTTTTTCATCAGCAAGCTTATTCTAATTCCAATACTACGACAGAGAATGGTGGAAGTTTCATTATTAATTTACCCGCTTTCAGATTTGCACCTTTAAATTCAGCAGGTTTTACAAAATCCGGTTTTTCAAAGGTATTGTGATCATCCGCCTGGGTTGAAGTTAAGATTCTGCCACGGACAGATTTGTACTGCCCACCGCTCAAAACAATCTCTATTTGCTCACTTTTGTTTTTGTTGATATTCACCGCTGAAATGTGAGTCAGGCCTTTCGCATCTTTAGAAGCCGATACAGATACGGCTGGTAATTTTTCCTGGCCTAACGCATAATCATCGCTTTTCACTTCTACAGGAAGTAATGTAGCATCCTGATGAACTTTATACATCTCCATCACATGATAAGTTGGTGAGAGAAGCATTTTTTCTTTATTCGTCAAAATAACAGCCTGAAGCACATTTACGCACTGTGCTAGATTTGCAATTTTAACCCGGTCGCTATGATTATTAAAAATATTGAGCGTAGCTCCGGCAATCATCGCATCACGCATGGTATTCTGTTGATATAAAAATCCAGGATTGGTCCCATTCTCCACATCAAACCATCCACCCCACTCATCTACTACCAAAGCTATTTTTTTCTTCGGATCATACTTATCCATAATTGCAGCATGCCTGGTAATGAGTTCGTCCATCCGTAATGCAGCTTTCATCGTTTCGAAATACTGCTGTTCAGTAAAACCGACAGCGGGACCTTTTTTATCCCAGCTTGGAAAAGAGTAATGATGTAAAGCGATGCCATCCATCATTTGCAAAGGAATCCCTTTCATTAAAGTCTCAGTCCAGTCCAGTGATAGTCATCTCATCTACATTGGCACCAGATGCAATTTTAAACAGATTTCTACCTTCCATAAAAGTAGCATACCTACGATATTCACCTACATAATATTCTGGAGTCATATTCCCCCCACACCCCCATGCTTCATTTCCTACGCCCCAGAATTTCACATTCCATGGTTTTTCCTGACCGTTTTTCACTCTAAGGTCAGACATTGGACTTTTACCGTCAAAATTAACATACTGTACCCAATCTGAGAGTTCCTGTACTGTGCCACTACCAGTATTACCAGCCAGATAAGGCTCAGTTCCCAATAATTTGCACATGTTCAGAAAATCATGAGTACCAAAACTATTGTCTTCGGTTACACCACCCCACATGGTATTCACAATTGATGGTCGCTTATCCTTCGGACCTACGCCATCTTTCCAATGATATCTATCTGCAAAACAACCACCTGGCCATCTTAAGTTTGGGATATTCAGGTTTTTTAAGGCTGCAATAATATCATTTCTTACCCTTCGGTATTCGGTATTTTGGAATTCTCTCCTACATAAAATCCGTCATAAATACAGCGCCCTAAGTGTTCTGCAAAGTGTCCGTAAATATGTTTACTTATTTGGCCGGAGGGTTTGTCAGCCCTTAAGATTACTGTAGTTTGCTGTGCGGTCACCAACTGACTATTTCCCAGAATAAACAGGGATAGACATAGTGTTTTAAATACATTTTTCATGAACATAGTGATAAAATTTATAGTAGGAATTTAATTTGCGGGATTACGTTTCAAATTAGGATTAACATTTAATTCTGAAAGCGGAATTGGTAAATATTCTTTTCCTGGGGTCCAGGTATTAAAATCCGGATCGTGCACTTTCAACTCTGCCAGCTTAGCCGGGTCATACAACCAACCCCATCTGATAATGTCATTGATCCTGACCGATTCAATCGAGAATTCCAGCGCACGTTCATGTGCCAGCTGCTCTCTCATTTGAACTTGATTCAAACCAGGTTTGGTGCTACTCAGATCAGATCAGGCAGATTTGCCCTGCTTCTTACTTGCTGAATATAAGAATAGGCGTCTGTGGTATTTCCCATTTCGTTCAAGGTCTCGGCATACATCAGCAGTACATCTGCATATCTGAGTATTCTATTATTGATTCCTGAATTCTCCTGATCATCATTTCCCGGCCAGTTTAAACCGTCATGCGTGTATTTTCTAGGATAGATTGCTGTTAAAGCAAAAGGCCATTTATTTCCATAAACAGTAATAGAATTATCCGCTGGTTCATACGAAGCAATAGTAGCTAATAACCTCGGATCACTTTTACCATCATTAGTTTTTTCTATTTTAAACTCGTTGTAAATCCACCTGGTAGGAAGAAAGTCCGAATAACCATAACCATCCATTGCATAGGTTCTGCCTATGGAACTCACTTGCTTCCAATTGGCATTCGGCTCACCTCCATAATTCATAACCGTACCACCAACGGCATCTGGCTGACCAAATTGGACTTCAAACAATGATTCCGTATTGTTTTTATTCACCTCTTTAAAGTTATCTCTATAATTGGCCATCAGGATATATCTTCCTTTTTGAGCACCGTTTATTAGTTCGTTAAATTCTGCAGCAGCTTCAACCCATTTCTTTTTATACAGGTAAGCTTTCCCGAGCATTCCTGTTGCAGCCCCTTTGGTAGCACGGCCGGTTTGCCCTGCATCTGGTCCGTTCAAACCAGAATAAGTAATTGGAAGTGCGTCTTTAGCTGCTTTAAAATCACTAAAAATTTGCGCCCATAATACTTCATCCGTTGCTGTAGGTGTACGGTATTTTGACTTATCAACCGGCAATTCCAATGGAACGGGAATATCTCTGTAAGTATTCGCTAAATTGAATAAAGCCAAGCCCCGCAAGAAATGTGCTTGCCCAATAATCCTTTTTTTCAATTCCTCATCCATAGTTATTGCAGGTACATTGATAATCACTTGATTTGCACGCCAGATCAATTGATAATGTGCTGCCCAATCCATTGTACAGGTCCTGAATTTGATGGAATACTAAAATTTCCTACCTGTACCAGATCGCCCCAGGGGCTATCTCCTGTAAAATCATCTCCACGTACATCAGTAAGAGCTGGAAACATCCTCATATAAGTACCATCCTGAATCAGGCTATTATATATCGCATTTACCCCTGCCTGTGCATCGTCTGCTGTTTTCCAGTAAAGATCAATAGTTTTGGCATTCGGGTTTTGTATGTCGAGTTGCTTTTTACAACCTGTACTCAACAGGCCTAAAAGTATATAACAAAATATTTTTTTCATATCTCTGTTTTCTTAAATCTAAAACCTGGCTTGTAAGCCCATCATCAGTGTTCTGGGTGTCGGAAAAGAACCCGGGTCATATCCCGGTTCGAAGGGACGGGTCTGAGCGAAATCAGGATTGTATCCTTTATAATACTGGAATGTATAAACGTTTTGTGCAGTTGCATAGACTCTGATTGATTGCAACCACTTCACCTTCAGCGCTTAGGGATCGTATAGCCAATAGAAATCGTATTTATCCTCAGATAATCTCCTTTTTGCAGCCAGCCTTTCCGATCAGAATCTATTCCGTTCTGATTCGGATCATTAGCCACCAGTCTTGGATATTCATTATTTGGATTTGCTGGTGTCCACCGGTTGATGGCATCTTCATGATAATTGATATAATCAGTAGTATGCATCAGACTTCGGTACAAAGATCCATTGATCAGATTACCAGCAGCACCAGACATGAATAAGGTGAAATCGAAACCTTTATATCCAGCTGTAAAATTCAAGCCATAATATACTTTAGGTAAAGAGCTACCCAGATCTGTACGGTCAAGATCGTTGATTACACCATCTGGCTTACCATCAGGACCACTGATATCTTTAAATTTCAAGTCACCGGGAGCAGTTAAAGCATTTTGAAATGCATGATTTTTAATCTCATCTGTATTCTGGAAAACTCCTTCAACTACACGTCCATAATGACGACCGATCTCCTGCCCCGACCGTATTAATAAATCCACCCACAATTCGTGAGGTTTCTCCGCTGCTTAACGCCAATAAAGTGTTTTTCACTGTGCTCAAATTACCTGAGACACTGTAAGTGAAAGCCCCTTTATTATTATGATAGCCAAGATTAATTTCGATACCTGTATTTCTGATACTCGCTGCATTGGTTAAAGGTGCAGTATCATTAGAACCAACGGATGCTGGAATGGGTTCACCAATTAAAGCATCTGTGGCTTTATTATTATAATACTCAGCAGTCAGGTCGATTGCTCCATCAAAAAAAGTCGCGTCAATTCCAACATTTGATGTCGTTTTTGTTTCCCAATGGATATTAGGATCAATCACATTCGTTTGTGTACCACCAATCACTTTACTTCCATTGAAATTATATACAATATTAGGATTAAGCAGCGCCAGATATCTGAAATCACCAATATTAGCATTCCCCAACTGACCATACCCGCCTCTTAACTTCAATTCTGTCTGTTTTTTAGGAAGCTGAATAAATGTCTCTTTACTGATTCTCCAGCCTGCTGAAACACCAGGAAAATTACCATACTTATAACCGTAACCAAATCTGGATGAGCCATCCCGTCTGAAGTTTGCTGTCAATAAGTATTTATCATCATAATTATAGTTTAGCCTTCCAAAAAGTCCAAAGAAAGCATACGGAATGAGACTACCATCCACAGTTTTATTTGTTCCGTTTCCTAAAACCAGGTAATCGGGATCGAGTTGTTCGGCATGGCCAGATCTGGCTAAAGCAGTATTTTTATTGTAACTCACCCCCAGAACTGCATTAAATGTATGCTTATCAAATTTCTTATCATAGGTAAGTGTATTATCAACTAACGCATTTGTGTATATTCTTGAATTATCGTCCAGACGATTTACAGTTTGTTTGAAGAAAAACCCAAGATCGAATGTTGGCTGGAAAGCAAAATCACGCGCTACAGTTTTATCGTAACCAGCATTGATTTTATATTTCAGACTGACTGTGTCCGTTTAAATTCAATAATTGTGCTTCTGCCCACACCACACCAAAAATGCGGTCAACTTCTGTAAAGTTTGTGAACATAGAGTTCACGGCTGGTACATTTAAAGAAATCGCTCTTTCCTTATCAGATTGTGTTCCTCCATAGCCATTGGGCATAGTTGGATCATACACTAATTGTGTAGGAATGGCAATGACCAAATCATTAATCAGCGGAGGTCTTCCTCCTGTAAGTACATCGCCCCGAAAAGTCAGTGAATTTTCCTTGGAGTGTGTATAACTCAGTGATTGCCCGAATTTGAAAATTCCTTTAGACTGGGTTGTATTTACACGCCCGGTATACCGGCTATAATCAGGACCATTCCCGACAAAAGTACCTCCTTGTTTAAAGTAATCCAGAGATACATTAAATGTGGAATTTTCACCACCGCCAGAGAAATTCAGATTATGGTTCATCCGATATCCTGTCTTCAGTCCTTCCTTTTGCCAGTCTGTATCAATACTGCCTATATATTTAGAACTAGTCGGATCATTTGCAGGTGCACCAGTCTGCCCACCATTTAATTGAGATTCGTTGTTCAGTAGCTGATACCCAACACGATTAGCTACTGGTATCTTCTGCCAGATTTTATCTGCTCCAAAATAAGTATTGTATTCAATACTCAGCGGGCTATTTTTCTTTCCCTGTCTGGTGGTAATAATAATTACCCCATTTGCCGCTGCCGCCCCATAAATTGCTGCCGCTGTCCCGTCTTTCAAAACCTGCATAGATTCGATATCATTCGGGCTAAAATCACGAGGGGTGTTGGCCAGCATAATTCCATCCACTACATACAGTGGCTGCTGATTATTAAATGAGGCCAGCCCTCTGATACGAATAGTAGGTGAAGCCCCTGGCTGCCCGTCATTTGTCACTGCTATCCCGGCGGTTCGTCCTTGTAACAATTGCCCTACATCACTTGCAGAGGTCTTTTTCAGCTCTTTAGTATTTACAATGGAGACAGATCCTGTCAAATCTTTTTTAAGCTGGGTTCCATATCCTACCACTACGACCTCTCCTAATTCCTTCACGCTTGGTTTAAGTTGAACTTCAACCTGAGAGCGACTGTTTACAGGAACCTCCTGAGCAGTAAAACCGATAAGATTAATAACAAGCACATCATTTGAAATCACCTGTATAGCAAAATTACCATTAGGATCTGAAGCTGTTGCCCCCGTTTTTCCTTTAATTCTGACAGTAGCTCCAGGCAAACCAGCTCCACTCTCATCTACGACTTTTCCTTTGATATGCGATGTCTGTGCCAGCACCACAGTCGATAAAAAAAGTCCAATCAACAGCAACCCAAACCGGCTGTAGCGAAGACTATTATTAAGTATATAAATATTCATAAAATCATTCTTTAATTAACAGTTGGTTAGATCTTATTAAGGCGTTTTTTTAAACCAAATGGCCGTTCCACTTCCATTAAATCCAGTCATTACAATTGTGGATTCAATTTTCTCCCAGTCCCTTTCCCGCGAAACATGCAGTTTATCAATAAAGGCACCACCTCCCCATTTTAATTCAAGCCAGGGAGCAGCATAAGACCAGGTATTATTAGCGTCGCCATTGATCCTCCCATCAGCAGATAAAACAGTTTTTGCTGCCTCCGAATATTGCGGATCCACTTGTTCAACTTCATACCCGGGCACCTTTACATACCCCAAAACAATCTGTTCATAATTACCAGCGATTTGAGCTGTAGTCACTTCATTTTCTGAAACATTAGCATAGCGTTCAGGAGAGACCATAGGCCAGCCTTCAGGAGTCCAGAACATTTTTCGAACATGTAGTACCATAAATGCTCTATCTACCCCTGGCCTGCCTTGAGTAGCTATATAAAATTGTCCATTATCCTGAAAGACCGAAGGATGAGAGACGCCTGCCCAACCGCCATGTTTCATAAAGCGATAGGGTGCTAATAACATAGGTCCGTGATCTTCCTGCAAATGCAAATCAGCACGCACTACGCCCATTCCAGTCCAAAAAGGGACCTGTAGGATTTGCAGAACGAAAAACTCTTACATTATACTTTGTTGAAAGCCAGTCATAGGCTACAAAAAGATAGTACATTTTTGTGTTTGAATTATAGATGACCTCAGGTCCTTCCAGATTACCATTATAAGTACTTCCTGTTTTACCCCTTCTTACAATGCGCGCACCGATATCACCAGGGGTATTTGACAATCCTGTAGCAGGATTGAGTTTTAACTCAAACAAACCATCCCAGGCAGATCCATATATCATATATTGCTCGCCAGCAGGTGTCACTGCTACCGTCGGATCTATTGCATTGGTACCAGGGCCGGCAGTCAAAGAACTAACGGCAATCCCTTTTTTTTCTGTCCATGGTCCTTCAGGAGATGAAGCCGTAGCCAAACCGATACAACTTACCCTAAAACCTGTTGATGCTAATGAATAATACAATCTGTATTCATTACCTGCTTTTAAAATATAAGGTGCCCAAAGACCACCACTGTTTGATGTAGCTCATTTTTTTTTTTATATAATCATCACCTATAGCTGGTATTCCATTAAATACCCAACCAACAAACTTCCAGTTAACCAGATCTTTTGATTTTCTGATTTGTATACCCGGACGTACAGCAATTCCGTACCCCACATCCGTACTATAACAATAAAACCAATCCCCATCCTTAAAAATAGATGGATCATGCACATTATATGGCCCCCACATTGAACTATACTGAGCGGATGTAAGTTCCAGGTAGGTATCTTTAATATTATTAATATCAAAATCTGCTGCCTGATTTGCAACTGCTGCCTGACCCAGTTTATCAAAAGGATTTCCTTTTTTACAGGAGGAGAATAAGACAAGCACCATCGCACACCAGCAATACTTCCTGCAATTATTGAGTACAAAAATTTTCATAATTATTTATTAATATTTGGTTGCAGAATTTTGAATAATCGGTCGTTGAGCTATTGCTTAATTTGAAAATGAAGACATTTAGTCTTTTTACATTCCAAAGCAAAATGGTTGCTAAAGCGAGTTTAGCTTTTGTAGAGTTGCTCATAACAGATTAATTATTTGCATACATCCAGATTAATCACAGTCTATTACAAACCGGGTGATTTCATCTATTCTTGCAAAATTTATATTTGGTCTAACCAATTTGATTGATTAATAATCGAATGTATAAAATAATTATTAATCGTCAAATAGACATTTATAAAATAAATGTCTACACTACGTTTATAATCATTAAAAAATTGCATTTTTAAGGGGTGAAACAACCTTTACAAGCTATTTCACCCCTTAAAAAAATTATTAGAATATGTATGATATATTAAAAGAAGGGTGTGTGAAAGAAAAAAAGAGAGCAATAATGCCAAAATAATAAGTAATGAAGTCTCATTATCTATATCATTATGGAATTTGATATGAATTATTTCACAATTGAAAACTTATAAACTGTAACTGTCTTATATTCTTTTCCCGGTCTTATTACAGTGTGGCAGGAAATGAAGGCTGATTGGGTGCATCAGGAAAATGCTGAGTCTCCAGGCAAAAAGCAGAACGATGACCATACTTCACTTTACCTTTTCCGTCCTGATCTTTACCTGTCAAAAAATTACCACTATAAAATTGAATCCCTGGTTCTTCTGTGATAACATCCATGGAAATACCAGTTTTTTCGGACTCATTACCGTCACAGCTTTTCGTAAACCAGCCTCGGTTCTTAGTACAAAATTATGATCATATCCTTGTCCATATTCCAGTTGTTCATTTTTATCATTGATTCTTGCTCCTATAAGGGTGGGTTTAGTAAAGTCAAATGGTGTACCACTTACTTTTTCAATTTTTCCAGTCGGAATTAAGGTTTTGTCAACCGGAGTATAGGTGTCGGCTTCAATAGTTAACAAATGATCTGTGATAGTCTCATTTCCAGCTCCATTTAAATTAAAATAGGCATGATTGGTTAAATTAACTATCGTTGGTTTATCCGTTATTGCACTATAGCTAATCATAAGTGCATTGTCATCAGTTAACTTATAGATCACCTTTACTTTTAGATTACCCGGATAGCCTGCCTCATTATCTTTAGAAAGATAACTAAGCTCTAAAGTTTGTCCATCTGATTTCTTAGCCGCCCAAACCTGTGCATAAAATCCATCAAATCCACCATGTAGTGTATTTACACCATCATTGACCTGCAATTGATAAGGCTTTCCGTCAAGGATAAACTTGCCTTTTGCAATCCGGTTTCCATACCTTCCAATGACTGCACCAAAATACGGCTCGCCCTTTTTACGGTAAGATTTTAAACTATCATAACCTAAAACCACATCTGTAAGTTTCTGCTCACGGTCAGGAACTAATAACGAAACCAACCGGCCACCATAATTTGTGATTGCAGCTTCTACCCCATTCTTATTCTTCAATGTATATAGGGCTATATCTTTACCATTTATATTTTCCTTAAAACCACCTGCATCCGGAAGAGTGACCTGTGATCTGGAATTTGAATCGGTCTTTACAGATTTAGAGTTGGAGGTATTTCCACACCTGGTCAGGGTGAATAATAAAATAATGCTCAGATAAATTAAATTATGGTTCTTGTTCATATTGAATTTTTAAAATTTAGGAATACTAATGTATAAAAAGAATATTAAACGTCAAACAAACGATTAATGTTCAGCATTATAATAACTTTGCATCAAATTAAGTCATCAGATTTTTTTATTAATTTAACACAATGACAAAATATACAAACCAGAACCGGTTCTTAGTAGCCGTTGATTGCATTATATTTGGATTTGACGGAGAGCATCTAAAACTGCTTCTGATTAAAAGAAGCTTCGAACCCGAAAAAGATAAATGGAGTTTAATGGGTGGTTTTGTCAGTCCACAAGAAAGTCTGGACAATGCAGCTAATAGGGTTCTTACTCAACTAACCGGACTCGAAGGTGTTTATCTTGAGCAGATTCAAGCTTATGGTGATCCGCTAAGGGGATCCTATTGAACGTACACTTTCAGTTACCTATTTTGCATTAATAGACATCAACAAATATAAAATGCAGATTACAGATCAGTATCAGGCCGAATGGTTTCTGTTAAAAGACGCCCCTAAACTGATCTTTGATCATAATGAAATGGTGGAGAGTGCAAAGAAAAAAATCAGGTACAAAGCGGCACTTCATCCTATACTTTTCGAACTCCTGCCAAAAAAATTCACCATACCTCAATTGCAGAATTTATATGAGGATGTATACAATACCAGTATTGATAACAGAAATTTCATCAGGAAATTAACCTCCACCGGTTTGTTAATCAAACTTCCTGAAAAGGATAAATCAGGATCAAAAAAAGGTGCCTTCTATTTCAAACTTGATAAGAAAAAGTACGTAGCAAACTTCCAGGCCTTTTTAAACTTCATTCCTAATCCAGACAAATTAATATCTGGATAAGAGCCCTTTAATTCTTTCAAAAGATTATTAAAATAAATTCTTTTAAAAAAAATATTAAACGTTAATTAGACGTTTAATATTTTTATATGAGCAAAAATCAATACGTTATTGGTGTAGACTACGGATCAGATTCTGTCCGCTCTGTTATTATAAATGCAGAGAATGGCAAGGAGTTGGCCTCAGCAGTATTCTATTATCCACGCTGGCAAAAAGGCTTGTACTGTAAACCTGCGGAAAATCAATTCAGACAACACCCATTAGATTATATGGAAGGTCTGGAACAAAGTATTAAAAAATGTCTGGAGAAAGCCGGAGACCAGTTCAGTATAAAGTCTATAAAAGCAATTTCAATAGACACAACCGGATCAAGCCCGGTAGCAGTGAACCGATTGGGACAGCCACTGGCGTTATTGCCAGAGTTTGAACATAACCCAAATGCGATGTTCGTACTGTGGAAAGACCATACTTCAGTAAAGGAAGCTATGCAAATCAATAAGCATGCAGCTGAATATGACACCAATTATCTCAAATATTGTGGCGGTATCTATTCTTCCGAGTGGTTCTGGGCCAAATTACTGCATGTTTTGCGTACAGATCAAAAGGTGGCAAATGCCTGTTACTCCTGGGTAGAACATTGTGACTGGATCCCCTTTTTGCTTACAGGTGGAAGTGATGTTTCGAAAATGAAACGAAGCCGTTGTGCTGCCGGACATAAGGCATTATGGGCTGAAGAATTCGAGGGTCTGCCACCGAATGAATTCTTTGCGGAACTGGATCCGATCTTGAATGGTTTTACAGAACGTCTGTATAAAGAAACATACACTGCTGATGAACCCGCTGGTATAATTAGTCCGCAATGGGCAGAAAAACTTGGCCTCCATACGGATGTAATGATTGGAGTTGGCGCCTTCGATGCGCATATGGGTGCTGTTGGCGGACAGATAGAACCTTATTATTTAAGCAAAGTGATGGGAACATCTACCTGTGATATCCTGGTTGTTCCCTCCGCTGAGATGGGTAATAAACTAATCAAAGGAATTTGGGGCAGGTAAATGGTTCTGTCATTCCGGGAATGATTGGTCTTGAGGCCGGTCAGTCAGCTTTTGGAGATACTTATGCCTGGTTTAAAGAAGTGCTTTCATGGCCTGTTAAAAATCTTTTAAATCGAACGGCAATACTGGATGCCGAAACTATTAAAGCGCTGGAAAAGGAACTTTTAGACCAGCTAATTCCTGAACTAAGCAAACAAGCAGCTCTTATACCCAAAATGGACGATGACGAATTGGCTATAGACTGGCTAAACGGCCGCAGAACTCCTGATGCTAATCAGGAACTCAAAGCTGCGATTAGTAACCTCGACTTAGGAACTGATGCGCCAAGAATCTTCAGAGCCTTGGTGGAAGCGACTTGCTTCGGAGCCAAAAATATTGTGGATCGTTTCGAAAATGAAGGAATTCCAGTTAAAGGGATCATTGGAATAGGCGGTGTGGCAATAAAGTCCCCTTATGTCATGCAAACTATGGCCAACGTCCTCAATATACTATTCGCATCCATCATTTCGAGCATACCTGCGCATTGGGTGCGGCTATGTTTGCGACTGTAGTTGCAGGCATATACCCCACTATTGAATCGGCAATGAATTCAATAGGGAGTGGTTTTGACCTGGAATATCTTCCAGAAAGAGAAAATGTAGATTATTATTTCCGCCGCTTTGAAAATTATAAGGCGCTGGGTAAGCATATAGAGCAGAACCTGCATCATCAACTCATTACACAACCAGCAATAAATGAATAATTATCTAGAAATACGAGAAAAAGCGTACCTGGCTAACATGCAATTGCAAGCACTAGGACTAGTACTTTTCACCTTTGGAAATGCCAGTGCTGCCGATAGAGCCGCAGGCGTCTTCGCAATCAAACCCAGTGGAGTTCCTTATGAAGAACTTTCACCACAAAAAATGGTTATTGTAGATTTTGAAGGTAACACAGTCGAGGGAGATCTCCGTCCATCTTCCGATACCAAAACCCATGCTGTATTGTAACCACTGGGAAGAAATTGGCGGTATTGTACACACCCACTCCACTTACGGAACAGCTTGGGCGCAATCACAGCGATCATTACCAATTTATGGGACTACACATGCCGACCACTTAACGACCGATATTCCATGTGCCCCAGCAATGCCAGACGAACAGATCTCAGGCAATTACGAATATGAAACCGGATTTCAAATTATGAATCATTTAAAAAGTAATGGACTAAGTTATAAACAAATAGAAATGATTTTAGTTGGTAATCATGCACCTTTTACCTGGGGCAAGACGGTGGAGAAAGCCGTCTACAACAGTGCTGTACTAGAAGAACTTGCAAAAATGGCTTTTCTTACTGAACAAATACGACCGGATGTACCCAGGCTTAAAAACTCTTTGATCAAAAAACATTATGACCGTAAACATGGTACAGATTCTTATTATGGACAATAAAAAACAATCAGATAAAAACTAAAACACAATGATCAACCTAAAACAATTCGAAGCCTGGGTTCGTAACCGGAAGCCAGCATTTATATGGAGAAGAAACTTTAAGACAAGTTGCCGAGCATGCTTTACAAATTTCCGGTCAGCTGAACAACTCAGCACAAATTCCCGTAAAAATAATCTTTAAACCCGTAGTTAAAACACCGGAAGAGATTTACAGAATCTGCCAGGAGGCCAATACAGCAAAAAATTGCATCGGTGTTATTGCCTGGATGCATACATTTTCTCCCGCAAAAATGTGGATTGGTGGCCTAAAGGCTCTACAGAAACCATTATTGCATTTGCATACACAGTTTAACAGAGATATTCCCTGGAGTAGTATAGATATGGATTTCATGAATCTAAATCAAAGTGCACATGGTGACAGAGAGTTTGGATTCATCATGTCCAGAATGCGATTAAACAGAAAGGTTGTAGTTGGCCACTGGGAAGACCCACAAGTTAGAGAAGAATTGAGTATCTGGCTAAGAGCGGCGGCAGGTTGGTTTGATCAACAGGGAGCAAATTCGTCCGTTTTGGAGATAACATGCGCTATGTTGCTGTTACCGATGGAGATAAAGTAGAAGCAGAGATAAAATTTGGGTATGAAGTAAATACTTATGGAATTGGAGATCTGGTTGCCGTGATCAATCAAACAGCTGACAATGAAATTGATCACCTGGTTAAAGAATATGAAGAGCGTTATGTGATTCACAAAATATTAGCTAAGGGCGGTGAACAGCACTCTTCGTTACGAGAGGCTGCAAAAATTGAAATTGGTTTACGCAACTTTCTTCAGCAAGGAAATTTCAAAGGTTTCACAGATACCTTCGAAGACCTGCATGGTATTGCACAATTGCCAGGTATAGCCGCTCAGCGTTTAATGGCAGAAGGTTACGGTTTTGCAGGTGAAGGGGACTGGAAAACATCAGCACTGGTCAGAGCAATGAAAGTAATGGGCGCTGGATTAAAGGGTGGTAATTCATTCATGGAAGACTATACTTATCATTTTAACCTTGCCATCCTCCTATGGTACTAGGTTCACACATGCTCGAAATTTGCGAATCTATAGCCAGCGGACCTGTAAAATGCGAGGTACACCCTTTGGGAATTGGTGGTAAAGCAGATCCTGTAAGACTTATTTTTAATGCAGCCGGAGGCCCTGCCTTAAATGCATCAATTATTGATATGGGTAATCGTTTTCGTATGCTTATAAATCTGGTAGATGCAGTTGAACCAGATCAGGATATACCAAAACTACCTGTTGCAAGAGTATTATGGAAACCGCAACCAGACTTAAAAACAGGATGTGCTGCCTGGATTTATGCTGGTGGAGCACACCATACCTGTTATAGCCAGAACCTCACTGCCGAACATTTAAATGACTTTGCAGACATGGCAGGTATCGAGTTTGTAACCATTGACAACCATACTAATCTAAACCAGTTCCGTAATGAATTAAAGTGGAACGAAGTCTATTATCAACTGAATAAATAAACCTGAACCAACCAAATATAATTTCTCTGAGCAATAATTTAGTCTTAACTGATTATATCGTTTTTATTTTCTATTTTCTGATTGTTTCTGGTTACGGTTACACCATTTACCATAGACGTAAAAAAAAAAAACGAACACAACGCGAAAGCTTTTTTTCTGGCCGAGGGAACATTATCCTGGTGGGCTATTGGCGCTTCTTTGATTGCCTCAAATATATCTGCAGAGCAGTTCATTGGCATGAGTGGAGAGGGTTTTTTCTTAGGTATTGCTGTTGCAGCTTATGAATGGATAGCAGCCATAGCGCTCATTATTGTGGCTATCTGGTTTATACCGGTCTATCTTAAAAATAAGATTTATACCATGCCACAATTCTTGCAAACCAGATATAATGAATCAGTTGCTTTAATTATGGCAATTTTTTGGCTTTTCCTCTATGTATTTGTCAATCTAACCTCCATTTTATATCTGGGAGCAGTAGCGATTAACGGGCTTACTGGTGGAGATTATCTGCATTTGATTATGCTGGGACTTGCTGTGTTTGCACTCTTTATCTCACTGGGTGGAATGAAAGTAGTAGCGTATACAGATGTCATACAAGTAGCTGTCTTGATCTTTGGAGGCCTGGTTACCACTTATATTGCATTAACTGTAGTTGGAGAGAAATTTGGTGCAGGAGCAAACGCTATCGCAGGTTTTAATATCTTGATGGAACAAGCCCCTGAGCATTTTAAAATGATCATTCCCAAGCCAACAGCTACATCTTCCCAAAATGAAATCAGTAAATATCTTACTTTTCCTGGTGCTGCATCTTATATCGCAGGTATCTGGATTATTAACCTGAATTACTGGGGATGCAACCAATACATAACTCAAAGAGCATTAGGTGCTGATCTTAAAACAGCAAGAACAGGAATTTTATTTGCCGGATTGCTCAAGTTAATGATGCCGGCTATCGTAATGCTACCGGGTATAGCGGCCTTTGTTTTATATAAAAATGGCTTTCTACCTCAATTGACAGGAGGAAAAGATGGTGCCTACTCTGCTGCTGTCCTTAATTTTTTACCTACCGGATTAAAGGGGCTGTCTATCGCTGCATTAACCGCCGCAATTGTAGCTTCACTTGCTGGTAAAGTAAATAGTATATCCACCATATTTACTTTAGATGTTTATGCTAAATATTTAAAAAAAGATGCCGATGAAAAGAAACTGGTACTTACCGGCAGAATGACTGTATTTGCAGGCTTAATTCTTGCCGTATTATTTACCTGGAATGATTTGCTGGGAATTGGTGGAGTTGGCGGGTTCACTTACATTCAAAAGTATACGGGTTTCATTAGCCCAGGAGTTTTTGCAATGTTTATTCTTGGTATGTTCTGGAAAAGAACCACAGGAAATGCCGCAATTGCTGGTGTAATCACTGGTTTTTTGCTATCCGTGTTTTTCAATGAATTCGCCCCTGCTGTTTTAGGCCATGATACCTTAATTTATACCGCTTACCCAAATGGAAAAGGAGGATTTGAAATTCCGTTCCATATTGCATGGGGTTGTCGTTTGCTTTTACCATGTTACTCATGATTGGTATCAGCCTTTTCGGGCCTAAACTAAATCCAAAAGCTTTTGAACTGGATAAGGGTATGTTTAAAGTCGCACCATCAACTCTTGTATTAATCGTATTGACACTAATGATTGTGGCAGCATTATATGTGAAATTCTGGTAAGATTAAACTGTCTGACATTATTAATAATGTCAGACAGTTTGAACAGAGCCCCCCACTAGAATGAGTTTTTTCTTTCATTTGCTAATCTGGTCCTTTCATATTGCTAATTGTCCATTTCGCTTTTCTTTCTCCTTATGAGAGCACGATTGAGCCTTATATTTAAGACAAAAATTTACACTAAAACCTTTTAGAGTAAATCAAGATAATAGTTTTAGATAAAAAGAAGCAATTTTAATTTCACTACCATGGTCTTTAAAATTAACCAAATAGGAATTGCGGATTAATAAAGGTAATAATGGAAAACAATAAACAACCTGATAAAATAAAATACCAGGAAATGAAAACGAGCAGCTATTTGCGTTAGGAAAATGCTTCCAAAATCGTGTAAAAATTCAGCAGATAATTGATCAATTCGTTACACTGGCAGCATTATTATTTAATGTATCTATAGCAATTATTATAATGGCCGATCTGCACACGTTTTACTTTATGGCGGGCACAGGCTAGGGAGAAACAGACCAAATACCAAACCCATACCTGTTAAGCAATTCCTGGGTGGCTGGAGAATTTGGCCTTAGATTTCATGCTAGTGCATCTTTAACCACAATTAAAGGGTTAAGAATTGGTACTCTTTGTTTATTGGACACGAACTCACGTCAATTTTCTGCTGAGGATAAAGATAAGTTAGAAACACTTTCAAATTCCTTAATGGAACAATTTGAAATGTAAGATTAACTAAATAATGATATTATTACACTCTTGACATAAATGATACCAGAATTATTCGTAGTCTGGTCAGCTGATACTAGTTTTGCACCAGCTCTGATCCATAAATAGTTTTTCCATTCTGATCCTGAAAATAGATTCTTCCTCCTGAAGGAATTTTTCCTTCGACTCTGCCCGGTTACAAATTGCTGGCAGAAAGGTTGATCTGAATAACGGGATGCTCGATGAGCATTTACTCTTTAATTATCTCTTCCTGACCGTAGGGAGATCCTTAAACTATAAGCATCCGGAATATCCTATCAATGAGATAATATTGGCAATAAAATCTTGTTAACTCGATTTAAATTTATTTTTCAAGTATGATAATTATACTTTGAGTCCCTTGATTTATCGCGTAGTCTAATGCTGTTTTTCCAAAATTGTCCTTAATGCTTTTACCAGCTCCGTGGCTTAATAAGTACTTTACGATGTCTTCATGGCCAAACGTAGCGGCAAAGATTAGAGCTGTTGCACCATTAAAGTTCATCTGATCAACATCTGCTTTAGCTTGATTTAAATCAATTACCATGTTTAGGAATCCTTTAAAGCAAGCTCCCATATAAGAGCTGTATTACCAGAGCGATCTTGAGCGTTTGGATTTGCTCCATTCATTAACAGTAATTTGGCAGCAGCCACGTTTTCATTATAAACCGCAATAATCAAAGGTGTTGATCCTCGTTGGTCAGTTGTATCTATTTTTACATTGCTACCGATGAACTTGGTTAACATTGTAGTATCATTAGTACGGGCAGCATTAAAAATATCCTGTGAGTAGGATATTTTGCAAATGATGATCAGTGCGAATGTTATAAATATTTTCATCTTATGATGTTTCTTAAGTAGTTTTCTTGTGATCTAAAGTAAAATTTAAATGCTTATGTCATTTAATATGGGAGAAATGATTCAGTGTAATCAATTCGTCTTGATTAAGGTTCAGTAATCCAAATCCTTAGACGGGTAGTTAGATCACTGAGTAATTTATTACTGAATGATACTGTCAATTCTGGTTAAAAAATCTTCGATACCATCGAAGATAAATCAACCTTTAAAAAGTGAGAGTCAAACAACAGGTATCATACGATAGAACCAGGGAGAAACGCATCTCCCTGGTATTTGAGCTAAGTTTAAAATCAGTTATTGGTGAAGGCGGCTTCAACTTCCTGCCTGCTGGCTTTAAGACTAGCGGCGAGTTTTTTACCGAAATCAGCATCAGCCATATAAAAATGAGCGATCATCTTTAAAACGATAGCGCGGTTTGTTACTGTAGCAAGATCATCCGAGAGATTTTTAACAAGCTCTGCCTTACTTCTTTCTGGGAGTGCCCTATAGAAATCACCCGCCTGCTTAAAATCATTGGCTTTATCAATTTTGT
This sequence comes from Pedobacter sp. NJ-S-72, assembly GCF_053890575.1. Classification (NCBI taxonomy): domain Bacteria; kingdom Pseudomonadati; phylum Bacteroidota; class Sphingobacteriia; order Sphingobacteriales; family Sphingobacteriaceae; genus Pedobacter; species Pedobacter sp. NJ-S-72. The sequence continues at coordinate 1,910,855 of NZ_CM132681.1, forward strand.
GCTGGGTACTTGTGGGAGTAGTATAGGTAATAGTAGAGTATTGAGAATGACCATTATCTGTATAACCGTTTGCGGCAACAGTGGGCTGATAATTAACATCGGCATTCTTTTGTCTGTTACTCATGATACCATCCTGGTTATTCGAATTAACAGCGACCTTTGGAGCATTGACAGGTAAAGTATGGAAGTTGGACCTATACGATAACGTTGCGTATCAAAATAAGAGAATAAACGCCCCTGTAGCAGTTTATCTTCCGACGGCTCAATTCCCGGAATTAGATCTGCAGGTGAAAAAGCCGCTTCTTCTACCTGTTCGAAAAAGTTGTCAGGCCATTTGTTTAAAGTCATTTTGCCCACTAATACCATTTTCACTTCATTTTCCGGCCAAATTTTGGTTGGGTCAAGTGGATTGAAGTCAACTTTGTCCATATCCACTGGCTTAATCATTTGAACGTATAATTCCCATGATGGAAAATTTTCCGCTCTTAATATTATCATATAAATCGTGGGTTGCATTCTGAAAATCTTTTGCCTGCACACTCGCTGCTTCTGCGGCACTAAGGCCTTTTACCTTTTGTAATGTTTTCCAAGTATATTTAACATAGGTAATCTCCCCTTTATCATTTACCCATTTAAAAGCATGTACACTGGAGCCGTCCATCTGACGAAAGTTAGCTGGAATACCCAGATCTGTATACAAATGCGTAATCATATTCGTAGATTCAGGGATATGTGAAAAGAAATCGAAGTAACGGGTAGCATCCTGACGGTTTGTGATGGGTGATGGCTTTAATGAATGAACCATGTCGGGAAACTTGACTGCATCCCTAATGAAAAATACTGGCAAATTATTTCCAACGATATCATAGTTACCTTGGTCGGTATAAAATTTCACAGCAAATCCGCGTGGATCTCTTAATGTTTCCGGTGAGCCTTTACTATTTATTACAGTAGAAAACCGGGTAAAGACTGGTGTTGTCTTACCTTTTTCGGCAAATAATGTTGCCTTTGTAAACGCTGAAAAAATTATCAGCACTCACAAACTCGCCGAACGCTCCGGCACCGACTGGATGAACTACGCGTTCTGGTATCCGTTCCCGGTCAAACGATGCTAACTTCTCTATCAGGTTGATATCTTCCAGCAAAACAGGGCCATTGTTACCAATGGTTTTAGAATTTTGGTTATCGCCTACTGGTGCACCGTTATTAGTGGTTAACGACTTTTGCTGAGCGAATACGGAGAGTGCAGAGCACGAAAAAAGTAAAACAGTTAGATACTTAAAATTCATATGTGATTATTTTGAATACCAAAGATATACCCGCATAAGGGCTAAAGAAAATCATTAATTCTGATTAAGTAATAGAGAATATCTATAAGGATTTTATACTGCTATGAAAAAAAAAAAAACATATAGAGCTATATGTACAACGTTAATTTATTGCATTGCAATTTTTTTGGTAATTAAAATTTTGAGAAGCCCCTATCTAGATTACTGACCAAAAAAATTGGCCCGATTCTGCCAAGAAGCAACGAGTCTGTCTGTTTAATAAAACATACTACAATCCAGCAAGCTTGGGGTTAGTTCGAAATAATTAGTAAAGCCAGATAAGGCCATCCAAAAAACAAGATCAATTCTAATAATACGATTGAGTGGTATATACAATGATTTGTACAAAATGTTACAAGACACCATATTCTATAAATGAATGGCATCTTGTAACAAAGGAAATAGGTGATATAGACTAGGTTAAATTATTTCTCACGTCTGTAATTGGAATGAGTATCATTGCTGTAAGTGAGGGTCAGCGTAGAATCCGTGAGCGTTGTAATTAAAGCGGTATCAACACCAGGACCGGACAGTTTAACACCAGTAGTATAATTCGACAATACAAGGGTATCCCCATTTAACTTCCATTTTTTGTAAAGAAGTGTGTGCATATTAATAGAGCTTGCTGATCCATCAGCTTTCATCTCAATTCCTTGGACAGCAGGCTCCTGCCCGGGAATTGGCTGAATCCATTTTCCAGTCAGCTTCTCTTTAGTTACTAAATCCGGTTGTTTTTGAGCAGTAGCTTTATCCGATTCTTGTTGGCTGGTTTGATGCTTTTGACCATTTTGACAGGCAGCAAACAGTACTGTTGCCGCAGCTAAAAGTGTGATTTTAATTCTCATTGATTTCATTATCTTATGATACAAAGCTTAATTACTCAGCGCATAAAGCTAATAATAAAAAAAATAGAAGTCTTAAGATGCAAAAATAGTGGTAGTTTATGTCAAAATAGCATAGGTTGCTAAAGAGTGGTAATTTTATAAAGCTAACTAGATTTGAAAAAGCCCGACTTCGTTTTAGCTTCTTTTTAACAACTGCCAGTAAAAGATGAACAATTAACAGATAGTATATCTGTATTTTGATGGCATTCTCATTATCACCCTGAAAGTATTTAATGATGTTATCTTCAATGAAAGAAATCAGCCGTCCGAAAAATGGCTACTTTTACCGGACAAAATTAAAAAAATGACACTGCACCTATTTGTTCTCTTTTTCATACAGCTCTTTTTTTTGTTGCTTCAAAAACGAATGTCGAAAGAGCCAGAGAATATTAATTTTCAGGCTTCGTTGAATATACTAATCATCTACCTGGTACTGCCATTGTCTTTTCCGGGCATGGCAGTAATCGCTGACTTTTACTTTTTATGAAGGGATTACAGATAATCTTGTATGGTACTCCCTTGTATTTGTGCCGCTATGGATCTTTAGCGTCTATTGGATGAAAAGGAATCTGCAGCTACAAAATGACAGGGGCTGGGTTAGAAAGGCGTGGCTGGTGTCTATGAACAGCTTATTATTGATCGGCTTCATCTGCGCCATTTTTACCAGTCACCATGAACACGGTCCTACACCTTCGGTTAGGGATTCGGCCTATCTGACAGTTTATTTCATAGGAATCCATGTGACTGTTGTTATCGGTTTGACGATGCAGATCTGGCTTTTGGTAAAAAGCAGTTGGAGAACCAGCTTCATCTGGATAAATGTATTGTTCACCGTTATCGCGATGGCTATCTATTTATCGATATTATTTAGCATGAGTACACAAAGCAACTTCTGATGGCAATAAAAAGCAATACTCCCCCCTATTTTTGACAAATGGAAATGGTCGTAAAATACCCCTCAAATTGTCACAATTCCCCCTCATACATCTACTACCTTGTCCTTTGTTAGCTTTATATAAATATTAAACTAATAGCAGACAAGATGAGAAAGATCAGAATTTTCGAACATATTTCGCTGGACGGCGTGATCCAGCACGAAAACAGCGACGACTTCGCGCATGGTGGATGGACTACAGCATATAGAACTCCTGCTGGGTTAGAGGCTGTCACTGAGGCATATGGCACACACTTTGACCTGCTACTTGGCCGTCGTACTTACGATAGCTGGGCAGAATTTTGGCCGAAGGCCGGAAATATTCCGATAGCCAATGGCCTGAATGCTGCGACAAAATACGTCGCGACCCACCGACCTGACAGCCTCGAATGGGGGCCGGTTGGTAATCTGGGCACGGACATCATAGATGGTATTCGCAGCCTCAAGTCAACGGATGGCCCTGACCTGATTCTCTGTGGAAGTTCAACACTGACATCAGTCTTGCTCGACCAGGGATTGGTAGATGAGGTTGTGTTGATCATCTACCCAATCTTGCTTGGCAGTGGAAAACGCTTCTTCTCAGACAGCGCCTACCCGCGCGAACTCGCACTCATAAGCACGAAAACCACGTCAACGGGAGTGCTTATCAATACCTATAAATACGTTGGATCGCTGCGAACTGAATAAATCTTAAGCTGACGCGAGCGTGTGCTTAAGTCTATTATCCCTAGCTGTATTGTAAAAGAGTTGGGCCATAACAACCCACTCAAAAGTTCCCCCTCCCCCAGGCGAAAGGTTCGATTTTTGTACCAATAGAATCACGAAATGCCTCAATTTAAATTGAGGCATTTTACGTTGAAAATATTTTATGGGGCCTATCAATGTTGTTGCCCAAACCAATTGAAATTTTGCGACCGATGTGTTAATTATCAACAATTCAATAACTAGTACATTATGTACTTGATTGAACCCATTGCCTTCGCCAGGTCGGTGCCTCAAACGGATCTGCGAAATATTGTGTCTCATGTACAACTTTGCCGTTGCGGAATTCCATAATACTACTCACTGTGAATGCTGATTGCTCTTGATAGGTGATCGTATATTCCGTGATCCAGAGATCACCTTTTCCAACGATTCGCTTGACATTGAAGCCTGACGGTTTACCAGGATGATGACTCCTTAAGGCTTACAAATTATTTCGTCCGAGGATTCGCTCACCCGACTGAGGATAATCACAGATAATGTTGTCATCATAAATATCATGTTCTGCGTTTGTATTACCGCCTGCCGATGCACTCCAGTGCGCATTCAGGGCTTCTCGTATTTGTTCTTCTTCCATGAGTCAATTCGATTATTTAATGGATGTTGGTGGCTTTGATTTACCCTTAACCAAATCATTATAAATCGCGATACGGTGTGTACGTAGTTTATAGGGTATCTTTTCTTTGCTGTTGCTCATCTGGAAACCAATAGCGTGAGATTCTTTGATCGGCATGTGGCAGTCGATACAATTCTTTGCCAGTACAGCTTTGTTTTTCTCTTTCAATGTTTCATGTTTCACCTCCTGATGACAGCTGATACATTTAGCAGAATAAATTGCCACGCTAGGCTTCTTATTATCATGCACATCATGACAAGTAATGCATTCTGCCTTACCAGTTTTATAACACACGCTAGCCTCAAGCAGCTGCTTTTGTTTACCATGTACATCCGGATCTTCTCCTTTATAGGCACTATATTGGGGTAGTGTGTTTAACGTATCTCCAGGTTTAAAACTAAAAGTAGAACTCACAGTTTGAATACCCGTTCCTGAATGGCACACCCCACATACATCTATTCTTCGTGTTAACGCCAGCTTTTTATAACTCACCATAAAATTGGCCGTTTTTACCGTAGGATTCTCTTGATGAAAGGTTACGTGCTTGGCCGCAGGGCCATGGCAACGTTCGCAATCTATACCAGCAATAACAGAGTTTTTAACGTATTCTTCCTCTATCGAAAAATTAGCACCCTGCACCAACTTTTTGTCCGCGAAGGAGCTATGGCACTCTAAACAACGCGCGTAACAATTGGTCTGCCAAAATAAATCTGGTTGTCAGGAAAACCCGGACTATTTACCCATTGATGTTCTTTTGTCAGGTAGTTCAATGGCATTTGTATCAGCTGTTTGCCATACCAAAATGCAAATGTGTATGCACTGTTTCCAGCACCAAAAACCATGTCTGTATGTTCAGTTTTTTTATCGACGCCACCGATCAGCGCAGACTGATATAGGCTTCCAGCACGGTTTTTCACCTGTACTTTAGTCTGTTTATTAAAAACAAACTCTCCATCAGGTATGTGCAGACTGTCGGCAGAGTTAGGCTTAGTTAGCATTTTTGAAGCATTAAAATGAGAATTGTGTACCGCAGATTCTGTAAGATCTTTATGACAGTTTATACATGCAGAGCTTCCTGCGTAGGCTGCCCCCCTGCTGTCATTACTTTTACTTTTTACCTGTGTACATTGCACAATTGCGAACACAAAAATTGCCAGAATACAAAAAATCAGGAAGAAGCTCTCCGGCCCATACATTAGCTTTGGTTAGAATATTAGCAATATTGCTAAGTAAAATAATAAAAAATTTCATTACAACCGACAAAAAAACATAAAGGGCTAATTTTTCAAATTAACCCTTTATCAAATCTTGCAGGACACTAACATCTTCAAGTACATAAGCAAAAAAAGCAGTAGCAAAAAGTTCCTGCCAGCAAACTGTTAACAGGGACTTTATGATTACTCTGTAAAAATACTATGTTGAATGATAATCCCATCTCCTTCTCTCCCGTATTGCGGCACAATAAATCCTTTGGTTTCATAAAGGTTCGTCCCTGAATTATAATACCACTTTGCACAGCCGCTTATTTGTAATTTAATATGATATACATGATCGTAAGTTTCCTTTTGATAAGGATTAAAATCTGGTAGTAAGGCATGAAGGTCGTCCAGCTCTTTCGCATATTCATCATGAATTCTCATACCTTCATTACAGGCTTCCTGGTAAGAAAGCTTATACTGTGTGAATAGAATGAACACAATATTCAAGCATTCAGCTTCTATTTCAAGTTCTTTTTTCAATGAAGCAAAAATAACATTCAGTATACCAGATATATTTATTCATTATACTCCTTATTATTCTTTTTAGATCAATAAGCTTCAATTAATGCAGAAACACAATGTTCACACTAGTTAAACTAAGTCTTTATTGTTAAATTCATTACCCTGAACAGTGCCATTCAATTTATTCACAGTAATTAGAATTCGACTATACCATTGATAGTCGTGTATTTCATGGTGTATTTAACGCCAGGGTTTATATACCGGTAAACACCAAATCCGCCCCCTTAGATAATAAAACCCCTGCAACTATAGTTTGCAGGGGTTTTATTATCTAAGGGCGGTCAAAACTTATGAAGATTCCTATATTGGCTATATTTAAATTGTTCTTTAGCCTATCATATTATGTAAAAACAAGAACTGAAGAACTTTGATTCAGGCCCTTCCTACTTTTACAATTTTAAGCCCTTTTAGTCTGAATAATTTGGTTTCATGAGACTGCACTTTACCTTGCCATTTTTTGCCTTTGCCAATTGTTTTATTTTGCCAGACGTCTGTAATCTCATAACTACCATTCAAGCCGAGCTCTTTCCAACTAACACTTGATGTTTGCACAAGATCACTACGATTTAAAACAGCAACAGCAATATCTCCATTTTGCAATGGCTTAATAAATACGTTCCAGACATCGTCTCTGATTAAGCGAGCTCCCTGTTTTCCCAGTCCATCTTGATTAATAGCAATTACATCAGCATTGAGCAGAATATCTTTTGTTCGAGCATTCATATGGCGCAAGTCATTTGAAGCTAGTAAAGGAGCTGCCATAATACTCCATAAACTCATTTGGCTTTGATACTCTGTATCTGTACAACCAGATCCACCTAAATCTCCGGAAGGGCCCTTTTTCCCGTACAAACCAATCATAAGCGCATCTGGATCATTCCAGCTTCCCGGACCGGCAAATAGAGCCAGCCAGACTGGCATTTACATCTACAATATCCAGAATACCAGCACCTATGTGATGAAGATCTGTCTGTTTTTCCCAGCTTTTAACACTTTTCCATTTATCACGTATATCGGCTGTTGTACGCCATAAGTTCCCGCCAGCAGCTTTTGCCCATGTTGCCGGATTTCTGTCTCCCCATTCACATATCCCGAAAACAATTTCTCTTCCACTGTTTTTCAGTGCATCACCCATTGCTTTATAGCGGATCATCGCTGTAGCAGCATCCGCAGGTGCTCCGCAATAATCGTATTTCAGGTAATCAATATCCCAGGAAGCGAAAGTTTTAGCATCCTGATTTTCAAAATTTAAGCTTCCGGTATAACCAGCACAGGTTAATGGCGCCGCGTCAGAATAAATACCCAGCTTGATGCCTCTGGCATGAACATAAGCAGCTAATGCTTTAATACCTGACGGGAATTTCTTTGGATCAGGAATAATGTTGTTTCGACTGTCCCTTCCTCCTTGCCAGCCATCATCAATTAACAAATAATTGTACCCAGCTTTCACCATTCCAGAGCTTACCATCGCATCTGCCATCTCTTTAATCTCATTTTCGTGGATATGATCTTCAAAGTAATTCCAGGTGATCCAGCCCATTGGGGGAGTCGGGGATTGAGCTTTAACACTAAAGATCTGGAAAAAAAAAAAACACAGCAACAAAACTTATAAATTTCATGAAAATTTGTTTTTGGTTAACATTTAAAAAAAAAAAACTATATCCTCAAGCTAATGTATTAACATTAAAACGTATAAAGAGGACATACTTTTGATATATCCTCTTTATTTTATCTTTAATACAATCCTATTTCGGCCAGAGCCGCAAACTGTTCACCATCCCACGATGATTTAGCAATGAATTTAAAATACCTGAGTGCAATTGGCGATGCAAAGTCAAAATATTGCGGACCAGGAATGTTTCCAAGGGTATAGGAATTTATTTTTGTAAAATTAATCCCATCAGTACTACTATACCATAGCTCAGCATCTTTTATTGTACGTTGAATATTACCTCTTTGTGTAATAGATAAGCCTTTTGCAGTGTTAACACTTCCCATATCGACCACAAACTGATGAGGGTAAGATGCTGCATTTGCCGACCAGCTGGTATGCCAATATGTAGCAGAATTCCCATCAATCACATTGGCTACCGGTCCATTTGGTGCAGGCTCACCAGAAGTTTCCTGTGAACTGAAAGAAGCAATAGCCCATCCTTTTTTACTTAATTCATCCCGTGTACTAAAGTTTAATACCGGTAACCCATTCAAAAAAGTATAGGGGTAAATGGTTTCTGTTATCGTTCCATTTTGATGAACCAGGTCTACCTTTAGTTCATATTGCATATTATCTTCTCTATGTTCCAGATCGGAAATCTTCTCTTCAACATAAAAACTGTCCACCCCAATCGGCTTTGTCGACCAGGCAATAGCATTATAATCATGATTTACTCCTGTACCTTCTTCATTATTTACATTCGGGTCATTCATAATAATACATCACGTCTGTAACTGGTGTATCGGTACTGAATCTTCCTGAAACTACTATAGCCCCTTTTGCAGCGTCGTACTTTGCATGGATGCTTTTAATTGATGCATTTACAGGGCCATAATAGGTTTTGGTATCTTTATTAAATATCTCATTTGTATTTAGTCTGGCACAATCCGCAGAAGACAAGAAAGTCGGGATTTTCCCGAACTGAGTCCAGTACATTAAAGTATGCCCCAAGGTAGCCATTTCACTCACTTTTGGACTGTTATGACTCAGATTTAATCCATGACCTAATTCATGAGCTACACCGCCAAACCAATCGGTAAACCGGTTAGCTAATGTAGAAGTCTGGCCAATATATTTTATATCAAAATCTGCATAATCAATTGCATAACACCACCTTCCTGTACCGTAAAAAGGCCCCCCGGTTGGACCTCCTGATGCGTCAATAGCATAATTCGGTATTAGAATTAAGGTATGCTGGCTTGTTTGATCAGCGGGATGGGCAGCAAAATAGGCAATGACTTCCTGCTGCATTGCACCAGAACCTCCTTCATAAGGATAACTGCTTTTTGGCAGCTTTCCTCTGATAGTGATGATTTTTACACGTTTGGTAATTGCATCAGTTAATAAACCAAATGTTTTATTACCATAGCCATTTCTTTGCATCTCCTGCATATACCAGTTCTGATAATAAAGCAGGATCTCACTGTACCGGCGCTGATAATCTTTAAGTGTATCCAGATCACTAGGTACAAAATAAACTACATTTAAGTTGCGCTCCCGGTCAGAACTATTGCCGTTCCCCTTTGGTGAAACCTGTGGAGATAGCACAAGTTCTTTTTTACAGGAGCAAAAAATAATTGACATTAAAAAACAGGAATAAAGAATTCTTTTCATAAATATTTGGTTTAAGTTGGTTGCATTAGAAGCCAAAACATTTTAGAATGATTTAGCGGTTTAGGCTTATTTTGATAATACTTTCTATATTTTTTGTTTTAGCAGTAAGATGTATTTCACCAGGTTGAAGAGAAGTTGATTGCATCAGGATACTCGCAATCCCTCCTCTTACCTTTACTTTTGAAGGGCCAATAATTTTAGCATCACCCGTCAATGAAAACTCTACTTCTGTTTCATTATCCAGACAAGCAACTGTGCCATTTTTATCAACCAGTGAGGCATGTACAAAAATTGCATCAGCCTGATCAGCTTTCATCGGCTTTCCACTAAAATCGGCATCTAGTTTGATACGATTGGCTTGTTCAGGTGTACGTACAATTTGCTCGGTAACTTTTTTATCATTGATATAACCTTCGGCAAGAAGCTCTCCGGGTTCATATTGGATATCCTTAAAGGTAAATGGAGGATGCTGATAGTTCTTACAGTTCCCACCATCAAATGGATGAGTACCCCCTTTTTCAAATAGGCCATAAGGAGTTGTAGGACCATGATCAGGAATTTGTTCGCCTACAACTTTCCCATTCACCTTTTAAGATAATTTTATCACAGTTACTCAGGATAATTACTTTGTCTTTTCCTTGTCGGGCTGTCCACCAATTGGCAATGAACAGATAGGGACCATTATTGTCGATGCCCGCAATTTTTTTATAGGGTTGTAACTGGCTCCTGAATAAAGGTGCGATGAACTTGGGCAGGCGAAAATAATCCATCACCCCCCATTCATTATTTACTTTCAAACTGGGAACATTACCATCATACATCGCCCATATCGCATCTCCTACATTGCCTTTATAATCCAGGTCGGTATTGTGCTCCCACAAAGTATTCCATAGACCACCAAGCATAGCTGATTCACCTCTTTCCCGGGTACTATGGGTTGTGCTTTGTACCCCTCCATATTCCCAGTCCGCATATTCTTTGATAAAACCAGGCGAGTTAGGCTGCACATCCTGCACTCTTTCGTAGGTATTACTAAATACGGGTCCCTTATCATCATACCAATTAGACATCGCCACATCCCAGGTTATGTTTGGCACCATAAGTTTCACCAGTAGTAAAGTACTCGCCCGAAGGCAATTCTTTATGTACCAGTTCATGACAGGCTATTCTGAAATCATCCGGCGGATAACTTTCATTCAGATTGGCCTCCCATAAAACAACACTTGGATGGTTCCTGTCACGGTGAATCATGTCCTGTATATCACGATACACCCTTTGTTTAAAAATATCATTATTATTGAAAAACTGCCAGCCCGGAATATTATCCAACAGCATTAAACCCAGTTCATCAGCTGCATCATATAAAGCAGGAGATTGTGGATAGTGAGATAACCTGATCGTATTAAAACCTGCTTCTTTAATCTTTTTCAGATCACGGTATTGTGCGTCATCGCTGAGCGCATTACCCAGGTAGGGATAATCCTGGTGACGGTTTACTCCAATGAGTTTCATCGGTTCACCATTCACACTAAATCCTTCCGTATAAGAAAATATCAACTTCCTAAAACCCACACGTTGCTGGATATTGTCTTTGTTCAATACCGTTTACCAAAACAATGGTATTCAAAGTATAGAGATTAGGGCTGTCAGGACTCCAAAGTAAAGGCTTTGCCACCTTAAACTGTTGTTCGATCTCCATATCCTTCCCTTTGGCAAGAGGTTTTACTGCCGAAAGATTAGTAGCTACTATTGCTCCTATGGGAGATTTTAAAATTTGTTTCACTACGACAACCTGATCGCTCTTGCTTTGGTTTGCAACATTTGTTTTGATTAAGGCGGTGGCACTTTCTTTACTCACTTCAGGTGTTCTGAAAAAAAACACACCACCACCCATCACCTTTTGTGCCTGTACGGCATTGGTAATATGAACAGGGTTTGAAATAGTCAGCCAGGCATTCCGGTAAATACCGCTCCAATAATTAAACCCGTTTTTCATCAGGTCTTTGCCTGCCGGGAAATTTTTAGCCGCATGACTGTCCACCCTGACAATAATTTCGTTGGGTTTATCATAGAAAATATCTTTGCAATCAATATAGAAGAATGGAGTATATCCACCTTTATGCTGCATCACTAATTTTCCATTCAGCCAAACATCACTTTGCTGCATAGCAGCTTCAAACTCAATGGTAATTTGATGGCCCTTGTATCGCTGATCAACCGAAAATTGCTTTTTATAATAGGCTACCCCCTGCCACATCTCTGGCCCAGCTGCAAGGGGCTCAACATTTGCTGTATGTGGTAAGCTGACCTGCTGCCAGGCATTTTTGGCAATCAAAGGATATTCATTCGCATAATCGGCCCTGGCTTCCTGTAATTCATTTTGTGCGAGTTGTGAAACAGTTTCACTCGTACCTTTTTTAACATACTGGTTGGTAAACTGTGAAGAAAAACCTGTTTTGGTGGTATCATACAAGCCTGCTTTATGCGGGATTGTATCGTTGCTTTTGAATTTATAAAATTGCCAGCTATGGTTAAAGTTGAGCTGCTTTCTTTGCGCAGATGCGGAGATGAAAAATAAACAGCATACTGGCAGAAAAAATTATACTTTTCGAAAACATTGATTTTTCTATTCTGTTCATCAGGGTATTTTTTAGGATCAATTATTTAGTTGGTTTGTAAAACATCTAAAATTGGCATTTTGACTGTTGTTATTTCTCTTTGTTTGCTATCATTCAACTGATCAAAAACAACGATACTGTTAACTCCCTTTTTTAACCAGCAACCTGGTAGGTATAGCGTTTGCTGGGGGCCGACTTTCCAGTAACGCCCAAGATGATGGCCATTGATAAAAACTATGCCTTTACCCCAGTTTTTCATATTCAGGAAAGTATCTCCGATAGTATTGGCCGTAAATGTTCCCTGGTAAAGAGTAGGATGCCCGATTTCGCTTTGGGTCTTCTCTCCTATTGCCGAAACCTTGTCCATAGGTAAGCGGTACATTTGCCATTGACCAGTAATTTCATGATCATTAATCTTTACCGGGCTGATGATTCCTTTCAGGTTATGGACAATATCTTCTCCATAATTAATCCGCCCCATGTTTTCAACCAGGATATCCAAACGGGCGTTGAAAGGAATATGAATATTACAGGTAAAAGCATTTTGCTGGCGATTCAACTCTGCCACTTTTTTGCCGTTTACATACACCGTTGCATAATCCCTTAATCCGCTAAGATCTAAGGTACCGCTAACTGGCTGATTAAATTTACGGCTATATACAAAACATAACCGTAGCCCTGATTGAGATCTTCGAATGTTTGGGGCATATCGCTCACTACAGGCTGCTCTTTTTTGACTAGTTCTAATACATCGGCCGCTTTAGTTAATTGAATAGCAGGAAGCTGAATCACTGGTAGCGGTGCTGGTATTTCAGGTATAGGGTAAGCTACATATTTCTTCATTAAATTCCGGATAGCCGTAAATTTTGTAGTTACCCAACCCGCCTCACTTATTGGCGCATCATAATCATAACTGGTCACATCTGGTGTGATCTGATGTTTTTCTTCATAGTTGGCTCCAGTAGTAAAGCCAAAGCTGTCCCCCCCCCATGCGCCATATAAAGACTAAAGGACACTTTGTTCTTTAGAAACTTTTCGAGATCTTTTGTCACTAAAGAATCCGCTACCTTAGCTGCTGGTGTACCCCATGAATTAAACCAACCCGGGTAATATTCAGCTACCATATACGGCCCTTTACCATCATGGTACTGATTAATCTGCTTTTTTAAATTATCAATATTATCTTCTCCGTTAGCAGTAGGCAGTGCACCTTTGATAAACCCTCCTTCAAACAACATATCGCTATCTGAGGTGAAAAATGGCACATTAAAACCGGCACCAGACAACATCTCTTTGATGGCATTACTGTAAATCTTATGATCTGCAAGGGGAATATCTTTTCGCTGGGCAACATAAGAGCCAAATTCATTTTCTACCTGTACCATAATAACAGGCCCGCCATTGGTAATTTGCAGATCTTTGACCTGGCCGGCTAACTGGTTGATATAAGTCTTGCATGAATCCAGAAACTTTGCATTCTACTGCGGATAACCATATCCTTATCTTTTTGCAGCCACCATGGATAGCCCCCAAATTCCCATTCTGCACAGGCATAGGGTCCTGGTCTTAAGATCACCATTAAACCTTCCTGCTGCGCAATTTTAATAAATTCCCTGATATCGTGATTCCCTGTTTTGAAATCCCATACGCCAGGACTGGTTTCCTGGTAGTTCCAAAAAACATAGGTGGCAACGGTATTCAGTCCCATCGCCCGTAGCATCTTTAAACGGTGCCGCCAGTATTCCCTGGGAACACGGGCAAAATGCATTTCTCCCGAGTGAATCTGAATCGGTTTACCATCATATTGAAAAGCACCATCATTGATCGTAAATGTATGCTTTGACTGGCTATAGCCTGTTAAAACAATCGAAGCAGTTAAAAGCAAAGAAAAAATAATTTTTTTAATCATCATGTTTTGTGTGTGTGTTTATAGCAGATGGAAGTGGTTAATTTACCAAAGCTTATAAAGAAGCAGCACCCCGAACCACCAGGGTGCTCATTATCCACCTAACTAAACATCTGGTTTGCCCCGCAACACCAGATTACCTTCTCCATCCTAAGGATATTTATTGAATAACTATTGTTCTGTGTATAAAAATTAGTTCTTATATAATTTGATATTAAATACCTGAAAATAACTGCCAGGGTCACCATTCCCAACTATGTTCCCTAAAAATCCAATTGATACCACCTGCGGGCTGGTCAGTTTAAACGTAAAACTTCTTGTTTCAGTAGAATTTGGACTTGTGGTACCTACAGCTGCTCCATTAAACATACTCGCATATCCCAATGCCGTAGAAAGGTTAGCAAGTACCGGGATACCGTTTCCTCCTGCCGCAGCTACACAATAAACAGATGAATTAGACTGAATTTCTGAGTACGAATTAAATGAAACGATATAAGTTCCTGCGGGTAATGGCGAAGAGGTAGGCTGATAAACTATCCCGTCTACAACGGGCGTAGAACCCCATGTTTCCCAATAAAGACCCCCACCACTATCATCAGCATAGCCACCATTAGTGCCATTGTCTTTATTTTTAGCAGCCGCGTTGGTAATCCATGGCGCTGCAAGTATTCCAAATCTTCCATCAGAAGTAGCGGATTGAAAAGGACCAGTGTTTGATAAATAAATACTGGTTACTTCAAATTTCACATTATAGTTCTGATAGGCAACATAAAACGTGTCAATTGCCGTAGTAGTAGGTTTATATGCTGTGCGGTAACTAATACCGCTGCCATTTTTAAAATTTGGCAACGAAGTACTTAACCCTGTTGGAACAGACTTAACCAGGATATCACGCAATTTACCTGAAACATCAGTATACTTAACGTCCATCGAAACGGAACCGGCATCACTATTCACATCGGCCCAGTTAATTAAAGCTGAACCATCTGCCTGCATTTCGGCCTTGGCTATTCCCCTGTTTATGAGTGAACTTTGATATAAATCGCCATATACATTAGCAGCAATATTTACAGGAACAGAGAGATATGTCCCAGTTTATCATAAGTTCTTACCTCAAAGCTCATCACTCCTTGTGGCAAGTTTGGTATGATTAATTTTGCCGTATCTACACCATTGGTTCTGATTATAGGTACTTCAATAGAATCCCGTTTACTATTCCAAAACACCCTATACTTAACAATTTGGGGGTCAGAAGTGAAAAGCCCGGTAATCATCACCCTGTTCTTGCCTGAGAGCACTTTGACAGAATCTATTTTGCCGGGGTAAACTATTGGTCCACCTGCAGCGAATTTTGTTTTATACTCATCCATTTTAGTGCAGGCACTTAAAATCAGCATCATGAATGGAATTATATAGTAAGCTGTAATTTTATACTGTTTCATATTTGTGAAAATTTATTGAGGTTATCTATTAACATGGGCTAACTATTTGCCCCATAGTGTAAACTCCCCTATACTCATAAAGTAAGATCCCGACCAATTTTTTAAACTTCTTATCCTTACATATCTATAAGAACCTAAGCCCGCAGGAAAATCAAATGCAAATCCCTTTTTTCCATAAGCAATATCAGCGGCAGTTTCAACCCCGTAAGGAGAACCCGAAGGTTTTACGACATTACAAGTAACCAGCCTGGTCCATGTAGCATCCATATCTCCGTTCGGATTTGGATTATTAGAGCCCCAGATTTCGAAATCTTTTAAACTCCCCCTAGTATAATAAAAAGCATAAGACTCCAGGAAAGGGTTAAGCGACAGCCTGCTAAATGTTCTTTGCTTACCCAAATCAAGCGTAACAGTTTGCGGGCTGCTGGCATTTTCGTGGGTAAACAAAACACTTGGCCAATCCGGATTCATGTTATTATCATAAATATTTGATTCATTAGTATCTGGAAAAGCTAATTGTGCATCTCCAGGCAATCTATAAGTACTCCACTCAGACTTTGGAAGCAACTCTTCATAAAGCGGAGTAAGTTTTAAAAACAAGGTATCTGAATGATTTAACCATCTGTCTCTCACCAAAACGCGTATTTTCGCTGCAATGCGGGCATGCCTCTTACAACAGCTTTGATCAAAGAACTGTTACTGTAAATATTTTCCAAACCAACCGGCTGCACTAATCGTCCGGTACCGGCGGTATCAACCAATGGAATAATGGCTAAATTGTCCATAGTAGGATTATTACAGGTTACGTTAAATCCACCAAATGTAACGGTAACTTGAAGTGACCTTTGTGCAAGTTTAAATGCTGGTGTTAATGGCATAACAGTAACACTAACCGGGGCCGAAGCTATTTCACTGGAGTTTACAGCATACAGTTTCACAGTATGTGCCAGCGTATCACCAAAGCCGTTAACAATTAATGTATTGGTATAATGAGAAGCTCTCACCTCCTGGGTTTTGCCCGGAGATGTTTCATAAACAGCTTTCACATACAAAAGATCATTATCACCAGGTAAAGAGTAAGTTAAGCTGGCTGCCCCATTTAGATTTGTGACTGTTACATTGGAGACAACTCCCCTTCTGATTACTATTAGTTACCGTAGGTTTATTTAGCTCTTCTTGCTTACAGCCATTGCCAAGTAATAGAAATAAGGATGATATATAGAAGACGAATCGTAATTTACTTGTTTCCATTTTTAATATTTTAAATGATGAATACTCTACCAATTAGGGTTTTGCACTAAATTTTGATTAACGAGCAAATCATATTCTTTTATTGGCCATAAATAATCACGGGGAACAACAAATTGTCTCGAATAAATACTTAACTCACGATAATATAATTCAGGGTCATGTTCAGTTATTGACCAGCCTTTTACATTGCCATTTAACTCCTGCCCTGCCAGTTTCCACCGCACCAAATCCCAATAACGACTACCTTCAAAACAAAGTTCAACAGCGCGTTCTCTTTGAATAATTGATCTCATCCCATCCCTGGTTGTGTATTTGGTAGGGTTGACGCTAAAATTTGCCCATGAGTCTTGCACAGTTGGCAGTCCAGCCCTTGTCCTAATACGGTTAACAATCATATATACTTCTGTTACAGGACCTTTTGCTTCATTCAATGACTCTGCATATAATAAATACAGGTCAGCAAGCCTCATTTCTGGCCACGCATAGTTTGTATACGTTCCAGATGACCATTCATACTCCCAATTAAGCGCTTTTTTCATATAATAACCTGCAATCGGTACTGCGGCTGCCCTGCTTAATTCATTGCCACGTGCCATTAGCCAAAAGGTATTCTCATCACTTTTTGATGGACTATTCTTCATGTACCAAACACATCTGTCAAATCCTAAATCGGCATAATATCTTGGCTCCCTATCAAAATTCAGCCTTGCTGTAGTTTCACCTTCTTTAATGTTAAATCGTTCATCATGATTTGCTACTCGCAGCTCAGCAGTATTTGTAAAATCAAGCGTTTTATCTTCATCAATTGGAACGCCATTCTTGGTATAAAACATTTTGGCCATTTTTAAGGTAGGGCCTAACAATGGGCGATTAGCTGTTTTAGAGGGGTCAAGATTATTAAAATCATATTCACCGGCACACATTGACTGAAAAAATGAATTACTGTTGATATTATTATTTGCAGTTAGTCCCCATATTAATTCGTTGTTCCATTTTTCACTCATCGAACTCCTGATACTCATCTGTGTCATGGTAGTTGCACTGAGTGGTGTGGGCTGGGCCGGAAAAACATATAGCTGTATGTTTTGTGCATTACACACATCTATTGCTGCTTTACAAGCGTCAGCAGCACGCTGCCATTTTAAATCACTATAAGCAGAATTAAAGAGGTGCAAACCATCCTTATTTGTAAATGAACTATAATCGGGATTGCCGTTAAATAAAGGGCTTGCTGCTGTTACCAGCAATTTTGCTTTCATACTTAAAGCAATTGGTTTTGTAATACGTCCTAATTCACTGGCCTGGTTGGCAATTTGCGGAGGAAGATGTGCAGCTGCCTGATCAAATAAATTAGCGATATAATTCACCACCGTGTCTACCGGCTGACGTTTTACCCTGATCTGTTCAATAGGAGCATCGATAGGTAAATTCTTATCAACGATCGCTATTGGGCCATAAGCCCTAAATAAAATAAAATGATAATAAGCTTTCAGAAACTGAACCTCAGCTATCCATCTTTGTCTTGTATCAATATCAAGGTCTCTAACTTTATTCAGGTTGCTTACATTTTCCAAGAATATATTACAATCACGTATAGCATTATAATTGGCTGAAGCATCTCTTGTACCATCCATAAAATTGGCAATGGGATCCGATGTATTTTGAAACCCACGGGGAAGCTGTAAAACATTGGTATTTCTGATTTGGCCTGACGGATCCTCAACCCAAACCTCATCACTGACTGTAAGCCCTACATTATAACTAGGGTCCGTATTGTTTGGCAAATAAGAATAACAAGTAAATAAATATTTTTCGGCTTCGGTTTTCGATACAAAAGCATTGGCCAGTGTAGACACATTGTCTGGCACCACATCCAGGAAAGCTTTTTACAGGATGATATAGATAAAAAAATCATACCAAACACAATACACATAGCTACCTTACTGGTTATAAATCGGTTACACACCAAGTGCCTTATTTTATATATATATAATATTTTCATAAAAATTAATTTTAAAATTCGACTCTTAAACCTAGGTTAAATACCTTTTGAATAGGATATCCTAATCCTGAGCTCCCCATTTCAGGGTCCCATAGCTTAAAGCTGCTTAAAGTGAGTAAGTTTAACCCATTTGCATATATGCGCGCATTGCTTAGATATAATCTCTTCAATGCTTTTGGGGGCACATTATATCCAAACTCCGCTGATTTCAGCCGTACAAATGCACCATCTCGTAACCACCAGGATGATACCTGCGCATTATTTTGCTGAATAGTATTGCTTAACCTAGGCCAAAAAGCATAATTGTTCCTGTTGTCTTCCGACCAATGATCATCCGCAATAGACTGAAGCAGGCCATTTTGATAACCACCATTCATATAAAAGGTGTCATCATACTAGCCGAGTTAATGATAAATGAAGATCTGGCAGACCCCTGAAAGAATACACTAATGTCAAAATTCTTATAGCCAATGGATAAGCCAAATCCGTATATGATTTCAGGTACCATAGGAAAGCCAATCGGCACCTTGTCCGCACCGGTTATTTTGCCATCTCCGTTCATGTCCCTGTATTTGATATCTCCCGCCTTGTAATCGCCAAAGCTTTGTAGAGGCGAATTAGCCACATCTTTATCATCAATAAACAATCTTTCAGCAATCAAACCATATATCTGATTTGTTGAATTCCCTACATGTGAAAGGTATTGTAAATTGTTACTGTAAATAGGCTCCTCATTTTTTAGTATTTTATTTTTGGCATAAGTCATGGTACCACGACCTTGTATCCAAAAAGAATTATTGAAGTTCTTTTTGTAATCCAGCGCCAAATCTATCCCCTTACTATAAGTCCTGCCTGCATTTGAAGAAATATCTGCCTCAAGCCCCATGTAGTAGTAGGTATTGTGCTTCGAACAATTAAAATATTATTTCTGTATTGCTGGTATGCATCTACGGTTATATTAAAATTTTTAAAAACCGTTAAATCCATCCCGATATTAGTTTGTTTGGATTGTTCCCAGGTAATATCCTGGTTCTCATAACGATTGGTTACAATCCCAGGCCTGCTATAAGTAAAATTTGTACCGAATGAGCCATTGCTTCCGTTATTTAAATTGATATCGGATAAATAAAAGAAACGGTCTGTTGCAGAACCGATTTGGTCATTACCTACCAAACCATAAGTAGCCCTGAATTTAAGCTGACTAATGGTGTTGAGCAATGGTTCAAAGAATTTTTCGTTAGATACTACCCATCCGGCCCCTACAGAAGGGAAAAAACCGAATCTGTGATTTGCCGCGAAACGCTCTGAGCCATTATAACCAAAATTGAACTCAAACAAATACCTGTTATCATACCCATAAGTAGCCCTGCCGGAAACGCCTTCATTACGCGATGGCAAAGACAATTGCAAATTGGGAGCATTGCCTGTAAGATAGTTTCTTAACGTACCTATCAGCATAGCACCTACAGCATGCTTTTTGTCAAATACTCTTGAATAGTTAATAGCCGTTTCAAGATATGTACTGGAATTAACAGTAGCGGCCCCAGGATTATAGGTCAGATATTCTGTGGGCACAGGGAACTTATTTCCCGGTGATCCGTCATTAAGCAGTGTTAACCCATTAAACAAGCCGTCAAGTACGTTTGACTGATAATAATAGGGGCTGTATTGACGTGAAACTGAAAAACTTGAATAGCGTGAGGTATATGCCATCATTCTGGCAGACAAACCTTGAGTCAAAAAATCTAAATTTTGATTTAAATTCAATTGCGCCGTTAAGGTACTTGTATTGGAAGTTTGAACGCCTGAAAGAGACTGTGCATAAGGATTAACATATAAACCACCACCAGGAATAATAGCATTACCAAAAAGTGGGTGGTGTGTGTATAAGGAGATAATGATGCAGGATAAACAGCTGGGAATGCTACCGGATTACTCCATAGCGCATTGTTAAACACGGAGCTTCCGCCGCCCAGGGGGCCATTGTAATTATCAAATTGCCCTTTCAGACTAATAAGCGCCTCTGTTGTTTTTGTTAGCTTTAAGGTAGTATTGGATAAAATGGAATACGATTGCAACTTAATATTATTGCTGAAATTATTAAGTTCATTATCTTTTAGAATACCATTATCAACATTATAAGTCATCGCTAAATAATACTTTGCGTTCTCTGATCCTCCGCTGGCATTTAAATTAACCCTTTGGTTGTTAGTTTGTGACTTTATGAGTTGTTGTATCCAATTATTGCTGGGATATAGCAAAGGGTTATCTCCATTAGCTGTGTGATCAATTTTAGTTTGATCATACGGCAATGGTAGCAATGGGTTTCTTGTAAGCGTGCCCTCATTGGCAAGAGTCATATAAGTAATATTATCTGCCAACGCAATTTCCTGGTATTAGCGGACAATGAGTTTTCTAAACGGACAGTGAACTTGGTTTTTCCAACGTCTCCCTTCTTAGTGACTACTAGTATTACCCCATTCGCTCCCCTTGCACCATATAGAGCCGAAGCGGTAGCATCTTTCAACACAGAGAAACCAGCAATATCATCGGGTTGTAATCTGGAAAGATCGTATCCTGATGATTCGATACCATCAATTAAAATAAGCGGATCAACCTTACCCGCACCAAAAGTTCCAACACCTCTGATAAAAAACTGTGCATTATCGGCACCAGGCTCACCACTTCGCTGATATGAGATCATACCGGGTATTACCCCCGCAAGCATAGTAGTTAGATTGCTTGAAGGCCCCTTAAGATCCTTAGGGCTTACAGTCGTAATAGAACTAATCAAACTGGTCTTTTTCTGAGTACCATAAGCCACAATCGCAACATCTTCCAGATTGTTGTCATTGTTGTCAATCATTACGATATCTATTACGTAGTTACCATTGTTTGCCGGTTTATATTTTTTAAGTTCAATTTCCTGCTTTTTAAAACCAATAAAAGAGAAAACAATGATTGCATGATCAGCATCGTTCACATTGAGTGAAAATTTACCGTTTAAATCTGTTTGCATACCAGTGTTGGTATCTTTAACCCGGACACTTACGCCAGGTAATGGCAGCCCCTTACTATCGGTAACCATTCCCTGAATCTTTTTTGGCTGGGAGACCTGTACAGGTTCTTTTTGGGAGGTTGTGGGCTTTACTTTTTCAATCACAATAAGCTGATCGCTTAATACATAACTCAGGCTTTTGTTCTTAAGAATGTAATTTAGAACATCCTTAATTTCAGCATTTTGAAATTTAGCAGTAATAAATTCCTGGTCATTTAAAAGACGGTTACTGTAAAAAATGGTTAAACCGGTTTGTTTTTTGATCAACTTAAATACTTCGGCCAACGTAATCCTGGCTTTGTTGATTGTTATTGGTCCCCCGTTCTGCGAATATACGCCAAAGTAGTTTGGGAAACTAATAAAAAAATAAAAATGGACAGTAAAAACCGCCGGTAAAATAAAATTTTCTCCATAGTTTATTAGGTTTATATGTTGGTTGGCATAAAGACCCGCAAATGAGCAAAACGGGTGAACGGGAAATAAAAAAAGATCGATTTTTTTTATTAAGACTATTTTATATGCAAAACCCCGTCCTTAAAACTGGTTTCTACATTGGCAGAAGTTTTAAGATTTTGAAGAAAAACCTGAATAGGCTTATTTTTTTCAATAGCACCGCTGAAGGATTCTTCAGCGGTCTTGGGCTCATCAAAAACAACTTTTAAATTAAACCAGCGCAATAGCACCTGGCTGATGTCTTTTAATTTCGTGTTATGGAAATAATAGATACCGTGCATCCAGGCCAGTTCAGTACTGGCATCAAAGGGCTGAGTTAAAAAACCGGTACCGTGCGTGTAGATGGCTTGATAACCAGGAATTAGTAATAAACTTTTTTTTTATCATGTCCGCTAGTCTTAACAGACCCCTCAACCAGTGAGGTCATCGTTATGTTCGAATTATAGGAATTTACATTAAATTCTGTTCCAAGCACTTTTACATCAGTTTGGTTGGTATGAACAATAAATGGCTGATCTGGATTTTTCGCTACTTTAAAAAAAGCTTCACCAGTTAAATATACTTCCCTTGTTGCACCCGAAAACGAAAAAGGAAAATGCAGGCTTGAAGCTGAATTTAGCCAAACCCTGGTACCATCTGACAAAGTAATCTGATAGTCCAGTTTTACGGGCACAACCAGAGTACTCCATTCTTGTATTTTATGATCATCAAGTTTATATCTTAAGCCATGATCACCTTTTTTTATTTGGGCAAAGGGTAAATTGATCACATGTGTAGCGGTATCCGAAAGGTCAATGTGTTGCCCGTTTGCCAATTGCAATTCAATAGAAGGTGTTATCTTCTTTTTAATAGCAGTTACGTTATTGGTTGGATTTTCCCCCCCAATAAATAATATATTGTAATTGAAAGTGCAATACAAAATAAAGCGGCTATTGACGCCCACTTTATAAATCCAGTATGTATGAAGTTACCACTTTTAGTTTGTTCAATTTTATGCTCAACTTTATTCCAGGCTTTATTTTCATCCAGATTGTCAAAAAATGTGCGCGCTTTATCAGAGGATAATGTTTGCTGCATCTCCTCCCACATTATTTGAATATGATGATCTTCTTTTATCGCATTTTCAAGTAAATTATTGTCATCTTCGCTTATTGTACCAGCAATTTTCTCAATTATTAATTCTCGAATATGCACTCTATTATGTGTCATTATTTATAAGACCTAATTATAAACAAACGGGTGAACTATTTATGTTCTTTTAATAGTTCTCTTAAACCTTTAACCGCTAATTTTAAATGTGTTTTTAAAGAGTTGATGCTGATACCCATTTCAAAAGCAGCATCTTTATATTTTTTGTTTTCATAATGAACCAAAGTGAATGCCTGCAATCGCTGCATTGGCAAATTTGCTGCAATTTTCTCAAGACAAATCTGCGGTTCAGACAATTCTGTATCAGTTTCTTCTATCTCGGTAAGCGTATATTGATAATCGGTCAATTTTTTTTGAATAATTGCTCTCTTTTCAATCCTTTTTAAACACCTGTTACGAATGGCTACACGAAGATATGCCTTTAAAGAAGTATCTATATTTTTATATAATCTTCTTTCCCAAAAATCAACAAAAAACCCCTGAACAGTATCCTCAGCCTCCATTTCATCTTGTAAAATATAAAAAGCCTCCATATTAAGCAATTTATAATATTCTTTAAATATCAATTCAAAGGCTTTCCGGTTACCCAGCCTTAATTGCTCGAGAATTTGGATATTATCCAAGGTTTTCATGAAACAGGTTTAGTCGGTTTATACTCAGAATAGATGAGAACATCTATTTCTTAGCTTTAGAATCTCCAATGTATTCCAAAAAGATATGATTCACAGGCTTTATATTACGCAAACGTTTGCTTAAATTAAAATGAAATTTATTCTTTTCTATTCTCGCCTGGAAACTCATAAATGATCACCCCCTGTTAAGGTATATAATATTAGCTTCCTGCGGATATGGAAGATTTATTACAAGATCCCTAAATAATTTATAAACTCGTACTCCTTATCTGGTTACAGGTTGATTTCTAATACCAGAATTTTTTTAAAAATAATCAAACGTTTGCGCTACTTAAAGGAATTAATTTCCTGAAAATGAAACTATATTTATTTAGCTAAGGGTAAAGACTTGTAATCTTGCTAAAATACTACCATTGGGACTAATAGTTAAGCTTTCCGAAGATCTGTAAACCTATTATAACAATCAATATCAACATTTTACAAAACAAGATAAATATCATTCCAAAACCAATTTCTATAATCAGGGGAAGTGGTAATTTCGTCATCGTTCCATCAACTAAAATCTATAGTTCAAAAGACGTTCTTCCCGAAGCATCATTTCTTGCAGCAATTATAAATCAGTCTACCGGCTATAGCTTAAGTGCAAATGACACCATATCAACTGAAAATCAGAATGTTATCTCTTTGAATATTGAAAAGAAATTTGCTGATACCACCAAGGGCACATATACACTTGAAGTAAATGAGCGGGGCATATTTGCCAAAGCCGCGAGTAGAGAGGGCTTGTTCTATGCGATTCAGTCTATCCGACAATTGTTGCCAGGTACAATAGAAAATAATACAGTGGTCAAAAACATAAAGTGGATATTACCAGAGGTAAAGATTACGGATAAGCCAAAGTTTGAATGGCGAGGCTATATGCAGGATGTAAGCCAAACTTTCTATAGTGTTGATATGCTTAAAAAATATTTAGATGTGATGGCGCTGTACAAAATGAATACACTACACCTGCATTTGACCGATGATCAGGGATGGCGAATAGAAATAAAAAAATATCCTGAGCTTACTTCTAAGAAAACAACTGTTTTCGGTGAAAGCAGTAAACAACCAGCTGAAAGAAGTGGATATTACACACAGGCCCAAATGAAAGACCTGATTACCTATGCAAAAGCCAGATACATAACCATTATTCCTGAAATCGATGTACCCGGACACTGCTGGCCAATCATTATCACCCACCCTGAACTGGGTGTGAACAACAAAGTAACTCCAGGCTATGTTATATCGTTCATGGACTCGTATAACTATTGGGGAGCACAGTTTACTCCAAACCCTCTTGATCCGACAAAGGAGGAAGTATACACTTTCTTAGAAAATATATTTACGGAAATTGCAGAAATTTTCACATCCAAATAAATCCATTTCGGTGGGGACGAAGTTGTTCATAGACTTTGGGAGAATGAACCTCATGTAAAACAGTTTATGAAAGAAAAAGGAATGAAAAAAGTTGAGGAATTACAGAGTTATTTTGTCAAGAGGGTTAGTCATATTATTGCAAGCAAAGGAAAGCTACCAATTGGATGGAACGATATCCTTTCTGATCCCCCAACCTTCCCGGTAACACAACTATTATGTCCTGGATTGGATCAGATGCAGTAAAGGGAAACGATGGTACAATGTCTGATTTACCCCATTGATCAGCGCAGACTGATACAGGCTACCAGCACGGTTTTTCACCTGCAATTTAGTCTGTTTATTAAAAACAAACTCTCCATCAGGTATGTGCAGACTGTCGGCAGAGTTAGGCTTAGTTAGCATTTTCGAAGCATTAAAATGGGAATTGTGGACAGCAGATTCTGTAAGATCTTTATGACAGCTTATACATGCAGAGCTTCCTGCGTAGGCTGGCCCCCTGCTGTCGTTACTTTTACTTTTTACCTGTGTACATTGCACAATTGCGAACACAAAAATTGCCAGAATACAAAAAATCAGGAAGAAGCGTCTCCGGCCCATACATTAGCTTTAGTTAGAATATTAAACTGCTAACTAAAATAATAAAATTTCGCTACAACCGACAAAAAAACACATAAAGGGCTAATTTTTTCAAGTTAGCCCTATCAATTTTAAATCTTGTTCATCAGGCTCACGATCAGATGCCCATGCGATAAACCCGTCAGGGCGTATCAGTACAGCGCTCAAACCTAATTGTTCCTTTGCCTTGCCCGAAACATACTTGATTCGACGCCCGGATTCACTCGCCAAAGTTTTTAATGACTCATTCGTATCAAAATCAAGCAAGATCCACCGGCCATCGTGCATTAGCTCACCAATCCTTATGCCGTCTTCCAGCTTAAAGTTGGGAACGCTGTAACCTGCCAGAGGGTGATCACCACCAAGATTGTAATGTGTAAATACCCCCCACACCCTTCCGGCAACATAAGTGGCACCATCGCGTGTATTCATAAGGTCACTGACAATCGCCTTCAGCGCGCGGGCATCCGGACCTGGTTTCATGATCGCAACCTGTGCCCTTGACCAATCCAGTACCTGTATACCAATGGAGTGCCGTTCGTTATAATAACTATCCAGCAAGCCGTCCGGAGTCCCCCCTGGATGGTTGCGGCAAGCTTCCAACCCAGGTTCATCGCATCGCCCAGCCCCAGGTTAAGTCCCTGACCTCCTAAAGGCGCATGAATATGTGCGGCATCACCTGCTAAAAGTACCCGGCCGTTACGATAAGCTGTCGCTTGTCTTGCCCGGTCAGTCCATGTGGTTGCTATATCCAAAGCGCTGACAGTAACGTCGGTATTTGAGACCCGGCGTAAAACCTCCTGTACATGTTCAAGCGTGATTGGTTTTTCTGAATTATGAAATGCCCCGGCATCAAAGTCCTGCATGATCAGGTAACCAGGTTGCGATTGCAAGTACATACCTGTTGGCGTCACGTTTCGGCCTGGATTGAGCTTCTCCGGGTCGGCTATCTCAACCTGAGTAGAGTAGCCAGTAAATTCTGGTTCGGTACCGGCGAATTCAAAACCACCTGCTTTACGAACAACACTACGGCTTCCATCGCAACCCACAAGCCATTTACTTTGAAAAGATTGGTCGCCTGACTGAACAGTGACCCCTTCTCCGGTTTGATGAAAGTCTGTAATAGCAATCCCCCGCTTGATTTCTACTCCCAAAGCCTCTGCACGGCGGGTCAGTACCGTTTCAAGCTCCTCCATTTCAGTCAGTATATTGGTTTCAGTAGAACCTGACAGGCGATATTTCCATTGTGAGGTATCAATATTATCTTCATAAAATGGAATGCCAGCAAAGTGCCCCAACTGACGGCGGGTTTGTTGCCCCTTTCCGGAAGCAGGGGTGGCATGAGGGTTTTTAACGCGCTTATGCAGCTCAAGTTCTTTTAATAACCCACGGCGGTAAAGCGCTTCAATAGTGGGTGCAGAAAGCCCACGCATTCCAAAAGGGAGTTGCTTTAAGGGCGAACGTGGATTCTCTGCCTTTTCCAGGATCAGGACTGAACATTTAGCCAGGGCCAGTTCACAGGCAAGGAATAGACCTACAGGTCCTGCGCCGGAAATGATTACGTCTGGAATAGAATTATTTTGTGCGGATTTTTCGTTTTCAAGTGTAGCTTTCATATAGAATGATTGAGACACAAAACTCTGAAATACTCCCGCCTTAGTCTTGTATAAATGCGACAAAATCGTCACTAACAACCTGCTTCCCTTTCTTTGCTTTTCGTGCGAATGCCGCTGGTGTTGTGCCGCTGTAGCGTTTGAATTCTCTGCTTAGGTGGGATTGATCTGTATAGCCCACCTCATGAGCTAAGCTGGCAATATTAGAATCCGGATAATGCCACAATTGGTTTCGTACCTGCTCAAAGCGCATCAGACCAGACACGTCTTTAACAGTATAGCCAGAAGATTGCTTGAAGTTCCTTTCCAATGTACGAACTGTTGCATGAGCCGCCTCCGCCACCTGGCTTACCGGCATGTTGCCCTTTGCCCCCCTCATAGCAACTCCCGCTTTGAATAGCATACTGTCAACAGCAACCAACGACCGCGCATTCAGAAAATACTGTTTTACCTGAGCTATCGCTTCTTCATCTATCTTGTTAGCATGAATCAATTTATTCAATGTGGATTGAAGCTGAGCAATAGGATGTTCGAATATACGCACGCCGCCTTTACCAGAAGGTAATCCAAGCAAATCGAACACAGTCCAGGGAAAGCACCTGATAGCAATAATTTCTAAACGGTTTTTCGTGTGAAAAACAACAGGCTGATTGAGCAGCCCCATTATAAACGGTGATGGCAATGGCTGCAAAACTCCATTGTTAGCCATGCTGCAGTCGCTTCCAAAGTGAAAAATAATTTCAGCGTAACCATCTGGTAATACCTCAAAACCCGATTGTAGTTCTCCATATTCCATCTTGTTGTACCAGAAGCACTTTATGGTATCCCCTAGCTCTTCAGGAGGTTCAAATTCTTGATGCTGCATGCTATTTCATTTAGGTTATTGCTGAGTTACATCTTCCTATATGATTAAGGGATTAACTGTCTATAAGACCAACAGCCCAAAATCTCTTAAATTATAAATCGGTTTTGAATACCAGAACAATTCAAAATGCTCCATTGTAGTTTCGAAATCGGCTTTAATTTCTTTAAAGGTATAAACTTGCGCATTGGAAACCGCTATTTTTTGTAAGATTGAAGCCAGCCACTCTCCTTCGTTTTTATTAGTCTGAATGTTAAAAGTTTCCTTTTTATCGTGAAAAGTTAAAATCATTGTTTCCAAAGAATTGCCCTTCTTATGCTTTGCAAAGCACTTTGTATCTGGCTTCCCTCCTAACCAAACCACTTTAGCAGTTGGTTTAGTATCGAACTTACTTTCTTCCTTTAAAGCTTTCTCAATAAAATCCGAAGGAATCATGACTTTCGGAATCTTAAAATCAAACCAATCCTGCAATTTGTAATCCAGGCAAATACCGTGCATAAAATTAAAAAGTGATTTCTTTAAGCCAAAGCTAAATTTATCATGATCTATTCCTGTTTTATCGATGTAATTGATATCATTATTGGCGAAGGTCCCGATAGTCTCTCAGTCTCTTTAACCACACCAAATTTCTCTGGATACATACCAACAGGGCTATGTGCGGTCATCGCAAACTGATGCCAGAAGCCAGATTGTAAAACGCCTGCTTCAAACAATTGTCTCACCATTTCCAGGCTATCTACAGTCTCCTGAATAGTCTGTGTTGGATACCCATACATCAAATAAGCATGAACCAAAACCCCTGCTTCTGTCAAATTCCGGGTAACCTGAGCCACTTGTTCAACTGATACGCCTTTGTCAATTAGTTTTAATAACCTATCGGATGCCACTTCTAAACCACCAGAAACAGCAATACACCCTGATGCTTTTAGCAAAATACATAAATCCCTGGTAAAGCTTTTCTCAAACCGGATATTCGTCCACCAGCTTACAGAAATTTTTCTTCTTAAAATCTCCAGTGCTACTTCCCGCATCAGCGCCGGTGGCGCAGCCTCGTCAACAAAGTGAAAACCATTCTGTCCCGTTTTCTCACTTAACTCTTCAATCCGGTCTACAATCAACCTGGCTGCAACAGGTTCATAAACCTTAATATAATCCAGAGAAATATCACAGAACGTACATTTACCCCAATAACACCCATGTGCCATTGTCAATTTGTTCCAGCGGCCATCACTCCACATCCGGTGCATTGGATTTACAATTTCTATGACTGAAATGTATTGATCCAACTGTAAATCACTATAA
This sequence comes from Pedobacter sp. NJ-S-72, assembly GCF_053890575.1. Lineage (NCBI taxonomy): Bacteria > Pseudomonadati > Bacteroidota > Sphingobacteriia > Sphingobacteriales > Sphingobacteriaceae > Pedobacter > Pedobacter sp. NJ-S-72. The sequence continues at coordinate 1,940,807 of NZ_CM132681.1, forward strand.
TCTGGTGTTCCCACATCAGCCTGCTTATAGTCGCTTTTTAAAGCATCATTTTTATAAGTAACCTCCCCATTCTCTAATAAAAAAGTTCTTTTATACAGGTTAAAATCTCCTCCTTTTGTGATCGAATTATAAAGCAATTCAATAGGTAACTCTCCATCATCCAGCGAGATATAATCGAAAAATTCAAATACTCTCTTATCAGAAACGGAACGCAATTCTGTATTGGCAAAACCGCCACCCATTGATATTTTAACCTCAGGATAACTTCGTTTCACATATTGTGCGCATCGGAAAGCGGCATACAAATTCCCTGGAAAAGGGACTGAAATCAAGAATAACTTAGGTTGAACAACGGAAATTTTCTTTTCTAAAATTTCAATCAGGATTTTATCCATGTAGGTATAGCTTTGATTTAAAGCTTCATAAAGCTCATCAAACGAATTTGCACTCCTGCCTAACCTTTCAGCATAACGACTAAAACCAAAATTATGGTCAATACATTCAATAATAAAATCTGAAATATCCTCAAGATATAGTGTTGCTAAATGCTTCCCTTTATCCTGTGTCCCCATTGAACCAAATGCCCAATCCAGCTCATCCAATTGCGTGAATCTTGATGCCTCCGGTAAAAAATCATCCTGACAAATTTGCAAAGCTAAGGTTGGATTTTTGCCTTGCAAAAAAGCTATAACAGCATCAATAGTTTTGATATACTCGTTTTTTAAAGCAAGAATTCGCTTTGCATTTGAACTTTTTGACTGATCAACCCGATCCTCGGCATGAGAAAAAAGGTCTTCCAAACCTTTCCTTTCCTGGAAAATATGGCCAAAATTACTTCAATACCCAAATCGGCCTGAGTTGAGGAAATATTTTTAGTATTCAAAAAACCTTTGATATATGCAGTTGCAGGATACGGGGTATTCAGTTGGGTAAAGGGAGGCGTAACAAGGAAAAGATCTGTTTTCAAAATGGAATTGTATTTCGTTACAAAAATATCCATAATTTTTTTAGTATTGGCCTATACTTGTCTGATTAGTCAATTTTCATATTTATTTATGCAAATCTTTTTAAATTCAGGCATCAAAAACTTTGAAGCGATTACCGGATCAAAACATACAGCAGTAGCTACTCCGGGTGATCAATTCTCGGTTTTGTAGATGGCACAGAAAATCCTGTAGGCGACCAACGTCAATTCTTTGCCACAGTTGGTGACGAGGATGCAGCTTACAAAGGAGGAAGCTATCTTTTTGTACAAAAGTATCTGCACAATATGCAGGGCTGGGCAAATCTGCCAGTTGAAGAACGGAAAAAGTAATCGGACGATAAAAAATGAGGTTGGCACATATTTTATTGCATACGCAAACACGTTCAGTACCACTTATAAAATGTTAGAACGAATGTTTATCGGAAGCCCTCCGGGAAATTATGACAGGATACTGGATTTCAGTACTGCCTATACTGGAAGCCTGTTCTTTGCTCCATCCCTGAATATTTTGAAAGAATATACAGCAGAATCATAACCTCTCTGAGTATCTTTACTTCTCAGCTAGCTCCTTGACCTTTTGTTGTGCTAATGGCCAGGTTTTTTCCATATAGTCTACATAATTTTCGTTCATATCCATATCCACCAGCCATAAAGTTTGATTACCATTCACAGGTTTAAGCGTATAATTCTCCAAAGCATCTCCCCAGTCTTCACCCTGGTAAGTTGTGGGTTCTTCTACTCCGTTTTTCACTTCTCCAAGATGATGAATGGATAAAAACTGACCGGGAATACTTTCCACGATCTCCGAAACCATACCGTTACCTTTGCCATCCAGAAAAAGTGCTTTACTCCCCTTCTTCCAGTCGGTTTTTACAGTTGAACCTTCACAAAAAGGTGCAGTCCACAAATCATAGGTATCTTTTCCAATGATCACATCCCAAACCCTCTCAGGCAGGGCATTAATCGTAATACTGAATTCCATCTTTTTCATAGCCTTTTTTTTATATAAAGTTAACACCTCAGTTTAATATTTGTAAGGGGCAACAACGCCATAATGAGGAGGAGTTTGCGACAACCTTATTGAAAAATACGATTAACCAAAGCTGCAAGGCGCTCAGAACCTAATGCCAGTTGCCTTGATTTACCCAAATAACTTAGAGAATCCTGGCTCAAATAGTATTACTATAAGTTTTACAATATCTCACTATAATATAAGTGATTATGATTACAAAGCCTTCTTAGGTAAGTTTGTTTAATTTATAACAAACCAGCATTCTACCCCCCAATTTGAAATCATGATTTTAACTAATAAAGTTTCATGACAAAGAAAACAGGAATACCAGCCGCATTATGGGCATTAACCATTAGTGCTTTCGCTATCGGAACTACAGAATTTGTTATTGTTGGTTTATTGCCAACTGTAGCTAAAGATCTACAAATCTCAATCCTTCAGCAGGACTATTAGTAAGCCTCTACGCAATTGTAGTAGCCATTGGTGCACCGATGCCATTGTCACTGGTGTTCCACTAGGTACATTTATCGGACAGCATTTTGGGTGGCAGGCTACCTTTATCGGAGTTGCATTACTAGGCATTGCCGGTTTAATCTCCAGCATGATCTTAGTTCCCGGAAATCTAAAAAACGAGCAACCTGCGTCCTTGAAAATGCAGCTGAAGGTGATTACAAATAAACATTTGCTGCTTACTTATTTAATGACTGCTTTAGGTTATGGAGGTACATTTGTGGCCTTCACTTACCTTTCTCCAATTCTACAGGAACTTACAGGATTGTCAGAGTCTATTGTTAGTGTCATCTTTCTTCTTTATGGTATTGCCATCGCTATAGGTAATATTATTGGTGGAAAAGTTTCCAATAAAAACCCTATAAAATCATTGCTGTGGATGTTTTCTTTGCAAGCCATAGTTTTACTAATCTTTACTTTTACTGTCTACAACACTCTTTTTGGAATCATTACCTTGTTTCTCATGGGAGGGCTTTCTTTCGCTAGTGTTCCCGGACTACAGTTATTGGTTGTACAGATTGCTGAGAAACACCTTCCTGGAACTGAGGATGTTGCCTCTGCTTTCAACATCGCCTCCTTTAATATTGGAATTGCGATTGGTGCCTATACAGGTGGCTTAATCGTTGCCTCTCCGCTAGGTCTTGGTGCGACACCATGGGTTGGTGCCATCTATGTTGTTCTTGCTATTGTCGTTACTTTATTCAGCGCAAGGCTCAACCGCAAATAATTAGGCCTTAATCAATACAACAATAAAAATCTCACAGAACATGGGACAGCAGGACTGTGTGCAGTTTATTTTAAAAACAGATTATAATGAACAGATTAGACAAAATAGGACAGCAAGGAAAACTGACTATCGGATTAGAATTACCCTTAGATAATGACTGGTCTGCAAGTGGAGATCATAAGCGCAGACAGGAAGGAAAGCCATTTGGAGTACCAGATATTACCAATCATAGCAAGCTTGCGCAAATGGCTGATGAGCTTGAATTTTCAGCGCTATGGAAGAGGGATATGGCTTTACAACTACGTCACTCTGACAGACCTGTAGAGGAGGTAATTTCTGAGATTTCAGCATTATATATTGCCGGTATCTGGCAAATAAATACAGGCTTATTTCTACACTTTATTAATTAGTCATAAAAATGCCCTCAAATAGTACCTGACTTTTTGAGGGCAATGTATCCTACTTCCCTGACTTTCTTCCTATAAACCTGATTACAGAACCTTTTCCAATATGATACTTCCCTTCATCTAAAAGAATCTCTTCTTCCACTAACAGGAGTATTTCATAATTTTCAAAATCAGCTAATATTTCTGATTTGGAGTACAACATATCAATATCCCCGGGGCCTCCAACTTTGGGGTTAACTTCGTTAAATTGTATATGTTTTTTACTAAAAGCCTCTAAAATAATCAGACCCCCTGGTCTGAGATACTCATCTAACTTTCTATGAAATAATGATTTATCTGCTGTTGAAAAATGTGCGTACACTAGCCCAATTGCATGGAATACTCCTCTTTCGAAATGGAGCTGTTCTAAATCTCCAACAATATACTTGAGCGTAACATCATTCTCTTTTGCAAGCTGTAATGCTTTTGATTGTCCTTGAATACTTAGATCAAATGAAGTCACCTTCCACCCTATTTGTGCTGCATATACTCCATTACGTCCTTCTCCATCGGCTGGCATTAATATAGATCCAGGTTCAAATTTTTGCAGCCATTCTTTAAAAAACAGGTTAGGCTCCTTGCCGTAAGCAAATTCATGATCCTGATATCTTTCATCCCATTTCTTGATTCATATCTGATTCGGTTTAAAATTCTATTAATAAAATAATCACTATTGTTATTTACCACAAAAGTAGTTTCTGTATCAATTTGCCGGATAGGATAAAAATGCAGTTTAATAGGATTTATCTGAATTATGTCTGAATTCTTCTGGTGAAGATCCCGTATGTTTTTTGAAGAATCTGATAAAGTAAGAAACATCCTGGAAACCCAGATGATATGCCAGCTGGTTGACCTGGTCAGAGGTTGCAAGAATATGTCTTTTGGATTCCAGGATAACATGTTCATTAATAAGTTCTGAACACGTTTTGCCTAATGTTGCTTTTGTAATTGCATTTAGCTGGTAGTTGGAAAGATTCAACATCTCAGCATATTGAGATACTTGTTTATAGTTAAAAACATGAGTCTCTAAAAGATCTGAAAATTCATCAAGCCGTTCTTGCATATACGGGTTGACATTCTTCAGGAGGCTTTTACCCTGCTGCCTGATGAGTTCAATAAAAAAGATATTCAGATTTGCTTTTATAACTTCCTGATATTGTTCCTTTTTATCGGTATATTCCTGAAAAAGACAGGTTAGTATAGAAAGTGTTTTTTGAAATCTATTTTCATTAAACTGATAGCAATTAATGTGACTTGCCTTACGTAATAGCTGATTTGATACCTTGTCATAAGGATAATGGAAATCATTTCTAAATTGCAGGAGGTATCCTTTACTCCCTGTTTTTAGGATAAGCCGGTGTACCTGACCCGGACGCATCAGAAAAACAGAATGGTCACAAATTTCGTAAGGTGTAAAATCTATCTCATGGTTACCTGTTCCTTTTTCCAGAGCGAGAATGTAAAAGAAGTCATGCCTGTGAAGTTCTTGAACCATGTCACACTGAGCCATTAAAGGCTCAATATTACGGATACTGAAGCTCTCCGAAAAATCAGGTTCTTTTTGGGTTACATGAATATGCCTTATTGGAATTTTGTCCATGCCAGATATGTCTTGTAGAATTTTTTCGCTCTTGAAATATTATTGCTGACGTGTCGCAAACTTAAATAAATTTAAAGGAAAACTAAGCGGTTTATATCTACGGATTTTGGAATACCGGCTGCCATATAGTAGTATTTAAAGATTCCAGGATTAAAATTGAAGAGATCTTAAATTTCTCCAGTTGAAAATAAACCCCTGCAAAATCAGGTTTACAGGGGTCTCGTTTTTCAAGGCGTTAAAATTTATAGAATTAAGGTCTCAATTCTTCTAATATTGTTTTTTTCACTGGTGCAAGCTGACCAAAAATGTCAGTTATCTGTAACGTGATATAATAATTTTGTTTTTTAAGAACGATATTATTTACTGGCAAACCAATACTCGTTATTTCGGGATCCTTAGCAGTAACCTCAGCAATAGGTTTTCCTGAACAATCCTTATTATCGAATATTTGCACCTGGTAACTGAGTTGAGGAGTAGCAGTTGGCAAAACACTCCAGTTCACAAATATCTTTTTTTGTGAGTGGTCATAATAATAAGAAGAAAGATCATAGACTGAGGCAGAACTGAGAATTCCGGGTTTATCGCCCTGCTGCACCGCAAAAGTATATTTCTTTGGCCCGATTTCTGTTCCGCATGACATTACCTTTACCCCATCTTTACCATAAGGAACTGCTTTCCATGAACCTTCTCCCGCTTCTGCAATAAGGGTATCTGGTTTTAGCCATTGCTGACCTTCTCCCTGCATCCAGTAGGATTTATAAACAGCTGTTCTTGCCCTTTTCTTCTCATCAGCAAAATTCTCCAGAAAACTCCCCATATCGCTATGCAACATAGCATTATGCTCCGGAACAGTAAGCGTCACATAATGCCGAAAGGTTTTTTTTTTTGCTGGTGATCATAGATCCAGTAACCAACTTGTGTTGTAGAATCATTTAAAGTCCATCGTTTTACAATGTTGGTATACCACTGATCAGCTTTCCACCCGAAATCTGCATGTGAATGTAAACCTGTTCCCTCGCCACCAAATCCTCCAAAATGTCAGCGGATCTTTATACGATGCTATGATTTGCTTTTTATTGGGAAAATCCCAGATTGAAAAAATATTATTAGGAGCGCGCTTCTCCCCGATTCCAGCTTTTTGAATACCACAATATCCTCCGCTTTTACCAATTCCAAACTGCACAGTACAAGCGTAAGTATAAGGAGCAATCCCATCTGAAGGGATCATGACATCTGCCATCATTAACTCTGCTTTGATTTTTCCCATTTTGGTCGTTTTAACATATGGGCCCCATTTCGGGCAGCTTTGCTGCCCGATTGCTTGTATAGAAAAAACAAACAGCAGCATGGCTGTAAATCCGATTTTATACATATAGTTATTTTTTAGTCAGTTTTAATTTCAATTCATAGATATACTTACCCGGGGTGTTCAATTTAGTATTAAAACGAACATTAATATTCACCGGATACTTATTCCAGGTACCGTATGGAAGCTGTTTAGGCGGAAACCAATTTTTAGCATCAGCGGTATCAATGGAAGCAATATATTGACTGTAAATACGGTAATAACAGTTCAGACCGTTAGATTGCGAATCCCAGTAAACGTCAGGAAAACGAGTTTGAGCATAGTCATATAATACTGCTGTATCTGTAACAGTAGTTTTATAAGCGAATGTACTCAGTGTTTTCAAAAAACTATTTCCACTTGGCCTTTGCTCTAAAGCTTTTCCTGGTAAAACAGCACCATTCTTATCTATTACCTTTAAGACAATCTGATTTGGCGAATTAGCCACCCTTCTAATAGTTAGTGTAGTATTAGTCGACTGGCCCAAATCAGGATTTACCCACTGATCGTCAAAAGGAAATCGGATTCCTGTCTCTGTTCCAGCTTTCAATGCTATAAAATATGGTGCATTTACATATTCATATTCGATTGGTTTGACGACACTGATTGTATTGATACCCATATATGTTTTTGTACCATTTGGATTTTCTACTTTCAGATCAATCAGATAATCACCAACAGGGACATTTTCAGTTGACTGTGTAATCAGATACTGACCGCTCTGTGGCAATACTGTAAAGGGAACTTTCTTTTGAATTTCCCGTTTAGCATTAATCAAAGCCAGCGTAGTGTCTGTTGTTGGATCATATGCCTTTTTCCATACCGGAACATCATACTCCTTAAAGAAAGACTCTTCACGTAGTCCGGTTTGCTTATTACGGATATTTAACAAAGTGATGGTATAGGGTGGTGTAGAATTATCCGGAATAATACCGTTAGACAATTGGAACTGTCCCTGAACAACTGTTAATGGGTCAGCTGAATAGCGCAGGTTATCACTTAAATAACCTACCTGTGTCTTTTTGCAGCCTGTCATCCATATAACTACTGATAAGATAAACAGACCTGATATGATATATTTTTTCATTTGTTTAAATTTAATTTGAAACCTTAGTTTTGAATGTCCAGATGTGACTATTGCTTAGCACATGAACCACTCCCGTATTGGTGATAATTCCACTCGTCTGGCAAAGTGCTTTGATATCAAGCAGTTTAGCATCCCCTGAAGGATCGACTTTAGTCAGTCCCTCCAGTACATCTTTTTCGCCCAGAATTTTATTCAGATAAACATACTTTGGCTTATTTGTGATAATACCATTAACAGTATATTGATCAGCCTCTTCAAGTGAAACATCCAGTACCACTCCATTTGTACTGGATTGATAAGATTTACCTTCACTGGTCAATCCGTCCCTGACAATCTTTTCAGGGAAGAAATACATTGCCATAGAGTCTCTGAGCATCTGAGGTGAAAAATTCTTAAATAACGAATCAAGGTTATAATTCAACTTCTCGTTTTTTTTACGGGCCTCATCACGCTTGGTATTCAAAAAATTGGTAATGGCGTAATCATTAGGAATGAAAAAGGTTCCGGGCCCGTTAATCAAATCTTTCATTCCTGCCTTATCAATAATCAATAAGGTAGTATCAAACATTTGATGGGGATTTGATTTTAGAAAATCGTAAGTCGTCGTGAGATCAATCTTTTCTTTACTTAGGCCTCCGTCTATAATTGCGCTCTTTTTACACGCGCTTCCGAATAAAACAAGCAGAAGGGCAGTGATATATATGTGTCTTAGTTTCATATTCATATTTTTTTATTATCGGATGAAGATTAATAACGGCCTTTCCACCATTCATTTTGACTGACAAGACTATTGAGATTAATAATGCTGTTATTAATAGGCCATAGCCACCCTTTTTTACTAAAACGGTCTTTGGTCATCCATGAAGGGTAAAAACCGGTTCCATCAGTTCCAAATGATTTACTGTTCCTTACAATGTCAAAATAACTCTGGCCTTCGCCGATCAGCTCTCTTTCCCGTTCTAATAAAATATCCCGTTTCAGCAAACTTGATGAACTGGAAACTGATGCGATACCTGCCCTGGTACGGATTTGATTGATTGCTGTAAGTGCTTCACCATCTCTTCCCAACGCATTGAGAGCCTCCGCTTTTAATAGAATAATATCAGCAAGTCTGAATATAATAAGATTGCTTTCTGCCCTTAAATCATATTTACCATCCGAACCAACATTCTGTATATCAGCATATTTAACAAGATTAGGCTTCACATCACTGACATTCCGGTAAGCTACAAATTCTTGTTTCCTGGTATCATCCGAAGTGTATAAATTATCCAGCGCAATTGGTGAAAGAAAATAAGTCGGATTAGCATTAGGCATCCCCTTTACAATATCACTGCTGATCGTTAAAAAAGCAATGGTGCTATTGCTGCTGGATTCATTATTTGCATACTTCGATGGAATAGCCAGAATATTCTCTTCACTACTGGTATTACTGAATAGTTTACGGATCGTTCCTTTAGGCTGAAGATTAAACAAATCAGCCCTGCTAGTCAATGAATCTGTATAAAGAACTGTTTTTGCATAGTCGTTTGTCCACGCAGAAGCATGCGCTAATAGTGCCAGTGCTGAACCTTTACTGGCTCTTATCCGCTGATTCGTATTCAGGCCGTCCCAGGTTAACAAAGAAGAAGCTTTTGTTGCATCAGAAATGATCTGAGTCATAATCTGCTTCTCATCAGTTCTGCCAATTAATTTCACCTGATCTGCTGTGGTGACTGCAGTTAATTGTAAGGGAAGATCCCCCCATACCCTGGTCATGTAGAAATAAGATAAAGCACGTAAAAAGTAAGCCTCACCCAGTAAATAGTTTTTTACGACCAGACGCAAATTTAGCATCAGGTATAGCATTGGTTTTTTCAATAATCAGGTTTGATAAACTTACAATCTGAAACCAGTTTGTCCAGTTATGAGCCCCTTCCTGGCGATATGCAACTGTAAAAGATCCCGTAGTATACATACCGGATACATTGGTATCATCTGAATTGAAAAGACCTACAGGCCCGTCTCCCCAAAGAAAAAAGCAATTATCCTGAAAGAGACTTTTACGCAAAAGTGCATAAGCCCCTAAAACTGCACCATCTACATCCTTTTCATTTTGCCAGAACGAATTTTCGTAAGTAGCATTTTCCAAATTATTCTCCAGAGCCTTCTTACATGAAAATGTAAGACAGCTCAAAAACATCAGCAATCCAATTGCCAGTACGCTATATTTTATATTGAATATCTTCATCTTGTTCTTGTTAAATGATTAAAATCCTACCTGTACCCCTAATGTATATTTTGTAGGTATCGGGTATCCATCCCCATAATCATAACCCATACCATCTACACGTTCTGCATCAACTCCCGAAAATTTCTGAAAAATGTGCAGGTTATCAACTGTACTGTACAGGCGCAGGTTATCAATTTTGGCTGCTTTTAACCAGCTTAATTTTTTAGCATCGAAAGTATAGCTGAAGCTGACATTTTTGATCCTTACATACCAGCCCGGTTCTACAAATAAGCTTTGTGCAGAACGCCATGCATATAAGCCCATGTAAGGGTTTATAGCTGGAAAAGTTGCCTGATCACCAGGCTGACGCCAGTAATTATATTTACTGATATCAGAGATTGAAGCTTTGGCAAAGTCTTCCGGATTTCCATAAAACAAACCGTTAGATAACCTTTGTGACAGTGTATTATTCACAATACTACGACCAAATGTGAAAGTGGTTAAGATCTGTAGCGAAAAGCCTTTGTACCTGAAATAATTGGTAAAACCACCAGTAACCTTAGGATTGGGATCCCCATAAAATGTAAGGTCATTCTGTCCGGCATTATCAGAGATGTAATAATCCCCGTTGGTATCACGCCATTTCGGATAACCTAATTTTAAAGTTCCCCATTTAGTTGCCCCTACTGCACCAGTATATGGATTGGTTAAAAGATCATCTTTAGAACTGATTACGCCATCATTAATATACATATAGTACATATTGACTGGCTTTCCGACAATATAAACTGAAGTCCTTCCACTATTGTCAGTATAATATAAATCGCGGTTTCCATTTGGTAATTCGGTAACCATATTTTTATTAAATGATAAATTCAGTGAAGGTCTCCATTCAAAATCTTTTGCTTTAACAGCAACCCCGGTCAGGTTAATTTCAACTCCTGTATTTCTAACACCCGCAGCATTTGAAAATGTATTTAAATACCCTGAATACTCTGGAATGTTAATACTCAACATTTGTCCGGTAGTGTTCCTTGTATAAGCATCAACAGTTAAATTCAACCGGTTTTTGAACAAAACAACGTCCAATCCCAGATTTAACTCATCAGATCGCTGCCAGGTAATATTATCATTGGTAATCCCTCTGTAATCAGGAATAACAACAGTGCTCCCGCCATAACTCGTAGACGTTGCACCAGGAAAATCCGCATTATAAGTATAAGAATTGTAACGCGAATTATCGCCAATACTACTTTCATCCCCCGCACGTCCCCAGCTTGCTCTTACTTTCAATTCATCTATCCAGCTAAATTTCTTGATAAACTCTTCGTTGGAAGCCAGCCAGCCTATAGATACAGCCGGAAAATAGCCCCATTTATTGTTTTTACCAAATCTCGAAGAGGCATCAGCCCTGTAGGAGGCATCAATCAGATATTTACTGTCAAAATCATAATGTACTGCTCCCAGATAAGAAAGTTTAGCATAGGTTGACAAGTCTGTGGATCCAAATAGTTTCCCATTAGGAATACCGTTTACGGTTTTGATATTGTCATTTGGCACACCGCTTCCGTAAAGATCGGTTGATTCATTTCTTCTGCTCTCAAACTCCTGAACAAAAGTGGCAGTTATATTATGCTTTTTGGCCAGTGTTTTTATCCATACTAAATTATTGGTCAGGATGTATTTCTGTCTGAGTTTGGAAATAGATTCTGCATAACCCAAACCGTCATCCTGTAAAAAAGAAGGTGAAGAATAATCCTGTTTTGAAGTTGAGTAACTTATAGCAGCACGGGTACTTACTCTGAAATCTTTCAAAAAGGTTAATCTCAATTCGCCACTCCCTGTTAAATCATTATTTACATTGTCATTTCGTTTGTAAGAATATGGATTAAGAGAGCGGCATCCCTGTCTGTTCCTGAGAGTTGAAGCAGAGATGATGGCATAGAAATCGGATTGATCCTGAACAAATTTCTATAATTATTATAAGAAGGTTGTTCAGATCCGACCAGACGTTTACCGTTTGATGCACGAAGACTGGTTATCAACTCCAGATTTTTGCTGAAGTTCACTCCTACGTTACTATTGAAAGAGTAGCGCTTGTACCCGGTATTGATCACGACACCTTTTTCATTGTATAAACCTGCACCGATACGATAATTAATGGCCTCAGAACCTCCAGAAACAGAAACATCATAATTCTGTACAGCACCGGACTGATAAAATAGATTCTGGTAATCATTATTGTTATTAAAAGCTGGATTCAAACTGTCAGTCAGCAGTTGTGGAACCTGATCACGCAATTGTGCATTTGTCCCATAATTATAGATCAAATCCATTTTCTGTCTACGCTCGGCAGCTCCAATTAATGTCGCAACTTCTTTAGGTTTTTGTATATATCCCTGATAAGTATTGAAACTTATCCGGGGTGCACCCAGTTTACCTCTTTTAGTTTTTATCAGGATTACCCCATTTGCTGCTCTGGAACCATATAATGCAGCAGCAGACGCATCTTTTAGGACATCAATGGACTCTACATCATTAGGATTCAGACTGGCCAGAAAATTTGTTCCTGTAGCATCAAAAGCTTTAATCTCATCGTCACCAATAGGTATTCCATCTATTACATATAGTGGATTACTATACAAATCATCAGTATTAAAACTAGAATTAGACATCGGGATTTTGGTGTTCCCCCTTACAACCAGCGAAGTCTTTACCCCTGGCTGACCGCTAAAGTTCTGCACATTGACTCCCGGAAGCTTCCCTTGCAAAAGTACGTCAACACTTGCTGCAGGCAGATTTTCAATATCCTTACTCGTTATACTCGCTATCGCTGCTGTAGTTTTTTTTACGATCAATACTTCCATAACCAGTAACAATAACTTCATTTAATCATTCAAATCTTCTTTTAAAATAACTGACAGATTTGTTTTACCATTTACAGAGACTTCCTTATCCACAAAACCAATCATCCTGAAAATAATTATATCATTTTCATTCACATTGAGTTTAAAAGAGCCACTGGCATCTGTACTGGTCAGGGCATTCTTTTTCCCTTTGATATAAACAGTTACACCTGGAATGGGTATTCCCTGGGCGTCTTTGACTACACCCTGAATCACTATGGTTAATATTTTGGGTGGTTGAGTTATCTGCTTGAAATTACCAGATACTACAGAGAGAGGTTTGCTATCGGCATTGCTATAAATACCCTGAAGTATCAATAACGCTGAGCAAACCTTAATGAAAGGTAGAGTACACTTCATAAAGTTTAGATTTAGTTAGGTTGTTTAGTTAATCAAGCAGAGGTGGTTCGCGCTTTGCTTAGGATTAAGGTATTGACAACCAAACCAGTTTCCGTTCTTTATTACTACGCAAACGCTTGCATAGGTTTCCGGAAAAAATCAGGATTACCTACTGTATTTTATCTATTATTTTAGATAAAATACAGTAGGTATGCTTTGACGAAAACATGAAGACGTTTTTTTGGATATGTCACAGATTTGACATTAAATTGTTACACAAACGTTTGTTTTCATCATAATAAGTACTATAAGAGTTTTTTTTTTTATGATAGGGAGGAATCTGTATTCTAATTATTCAGAAGTAAAAAGAAGATAATTTATACCCTGGGTATACAAAACTGCTTTCTAATCTGTTTTACTTTTGCATAAAATGCAATACTCTCTTTATCAATAAGGAAATCCATTGTTTGAATGAGTTCTTCTTTAATCCAGCTATGTTTTGTATTCAGATTAGCTAAAATATTTAAGCAATGTGATTTAATCGCTACAGGCACATCAGGGTCTATCAACCAGCTAAAAATAGCATCTGCTAATATTCCGGTATCATAATCCATGATTATCTTTTTTATTTCTAAGGATGCATTTTTCCTGGTCATCATTAACGCTAAGATTTTACTGTAGTGCCTGCGTGCTGACAGATTATTTTGTTCAGGGAGTTTAATCAGAAAATACATTGCATATGGCAAGAATCTCTCCTGATATAAAGTATATACATTTTCTAATATCCAGGCTGCTCTGAACCCTATTTGTTCATCCTGGTGAAAGGTTAAATCGATCAATTCTTTAATTGAAAAAGTGGCTTGTGATGCAATTTCAGCTAATTTTTCTACCTTGTTTTTTTGAAGAGTCATCTTCAGAATTTCAATCATATATTATACTTCGTTTCTTAAGGATTTTCCCAATTTTGATTAAAGTTAAAAATCAACACATATGAACAGAAATTATTATTACAAAAAATTTTTTTTTATGCTATTCCTGTACGCAGGAACCTGTTCAGCACAGCAAGATGTTAGATATGATTTAGGCAAGGCTTTAAAACAGAATACACTGATATTTAATAACAATCAAAGTGTGACACCTATTGCCGATGGTAACAGACACGGAGTATCAAGTAATGGAATTGTCTGGATTAAGGATTTCGAATTCTCAACGGGAACAATTGATGTCGATCTCAGAGGCAAAGATGTTTTTCAGCAAAGCTTTCTGGGTATTACTTTAGGACTTGACACAGCAACATTGGAAGCCGTATATTTTCGTCCATTCAACTTTCAGTCTAAAGACTCGCTGAGACGAAATCATACAGTACAATACATAAGTGAGCCCGCTTATCCATGGGAGAAACTCAGAGATGAATTTCCATTGGTATATGAAAATGCAACGAAACCATTTCCATTGGCAAAAGACTGGTTCCACGCAAAAATTGTAATCAAAGCAGATGAAATCACTGTCTACACAGATCATTCTTCAGAAGCGTCTCTTAAAGTGAAAAGGCTAAACAAAATACAAAAAGGAAAGCTTGGTTTATGGACATATGGTCTAAAAGGCGATTTTGCTAATCTGATGATAACTGATTGGAAATAATCGATTAAAAGGATGTCTACTCATTCCTGATAATCAAGTATTAAACCATAGTATTGCACTTTATTGAATATTATTCCACTAATAATCTACAAAAATTTTTTATGTTTGCTGTCTAATATAAAAGATATGAAAGATAACACAGTATCAGCCCTTTTAGGCTTTTTCTACATTGGAGTATGGGCATTCATCGTTCTGGGAGTTTTATTCTGTTCTTAATCAGATACATTACCAATTGCCACGACTTGCTTTCCGCTTACAATAATATTCATATTTAATATTGTAAGCGTATTCAGCAATCGCTGACATATTCAATTTTCATAATTAACTTTGTTTGGAATTTCCAATTGACAAGGTTTACACCAATTTTGGGCTTAACTTATCTTACGTGAAAAGCTTCACGCTGGTATTTATTTGATTACCATCAATATTTATAAGTCTGTAACCAAACGTCAGATTATCAATTTCTATTATTTCTGATCGTTTCTGTATTTGATAGGAACCTGCAGGAGATGAATACTGCCTGATTTTTCCCTCTTCTAATTCGTCAGTCATATGATAGTGCCCGCAAAAAATGATGATTTCATTTTTAAAGGTTAATAAAACATTCTTTATTTCCTCTCTGCCTATTAACGCAGCACCAACTTTATCCAGTGGAGTCCTGATTTCCAAAACAGGATGATGTATAAAAAGGATTATCTTTTTATTGCAATCCAATTCCTGTCTCAACCAGTTAAATTGAGCCGGACTAATAGAGTTAGAAGAAGAATCCAGATAGATGTATTTAAAATAATCGTCTTCACAGCTATAATTCAACTCATTATGATGATGATCAGCACTGTAATATTTGCTAACCTCCGAATAAGTATCGTGATTTCCCAGTACCATGAAAAGTTTGAAATTGAACTTATAAATAGTATCAAAAAACCATTGATTAGCCTCTTTGGTACCAATATCACCTCCAAATATTATTTCAGTAATCCCCTGGTTAGTAATGTCATTAAGAATCAAAATCAAATTGTGTCTTATTTTCTGCATTTTCTGCAATGTCATTATCGTATCTAATATTTCGCGCGCCACCCTTAATACCCTCTTCCAGAATAATTTTCTGACCTAAATGAGTATCAGTTATATAGGCAATTGTTTTGGCCATTATCTACTTATAATTGTATTCCTAAAGTCTCATATAAACCCAGCTCCCCTTTTGAGGTAATTGCTAAAGCACGCGTATGCGCTATTTTTCGCATCCAGTCTCCGGCAATTATCTTCTTTAACATGGCTGTGCCTAAAGAGCCCGCCAAATGGGGCCTTCTTTCGCTCCAATCAAGACATGGACGGGCAAAAGGTCGTTTCTGCTTCAACAAAACATCAGTATCAATACCAAAATCTTTAAAAAAAAACATGTCCCTTAACAGTAAGGTCATAGACCTGATTTTTTTCGACAAGATATTCATGGACAATTAATTGATCAGTAATAGCTACACCAGTTTTACCAGCGATATGATCATAACAGGTTCTGCAATATTTAAAGGAACACATCCTTAGTAACCGGTATTAAAGCCTGTTTCTGCAGTGGAATTAAATTTGCCATTGCTTCTATAGCGTAAGCTACTTCATCTCTGCCATAACTGAAATACCTATGTCTGCCCTGACAGCTAACTTTTAACAGATTAGCTTGTATCATTTTCCCCAGATGCGCACTTGCACTTTGAGGAGAAACTTCTGCAAATAAGGCTAATTCTGTAGCGGTATATGCTCTGCCATCCAATAATACCCATAACATTTTGATACGCGCAGGTTCACCTATCAATCCAGCAATATGCACCAAGTTTTCAAGTTCCATTTCCAAAGATACCCTATTACTCAAATACATATTTCATTCCAGAATGAAATATGTATTTGAGTAATAGTTCTGACCTACAGCACAAAACAGAACTATTGCTCAAAAAAATAACATAGAACACATATCAGAGCTTAATTAAAATTAAATAATTATCTTTGCCCTTCAAAAAAACACCATAATGTTCAAGCTGTTACCCCTGCTATTAATTTGTCTTTTATTTAGTTCTTGCATTAAAACAACTGACGGGCCATATTCCGATTACAGATTTGAAGTTTCCTGTGATAACTGCATCATCAGTATTAAAACCGGATTTGATCTTCAAAGTTATCATGTACGAGGTTACCAGTCAATCCCTTACAACCATACCCTGCCCAGGGTTACCGTATCTTTGTGGACTGATAATGATATAGATTACACTACCGTTAGATTTATGGGCAGTGGCTATAATAGAACGCTGTTTGATAATGATCTTTATTACAATGATCCGGCAGTTATAGTAGATCTTAATTTATAAGGATCGAAGCAATTATTTGATTAAATGCCACCGGTTTAGCTCATCCTTTATTGTTCCAAGTACTGCTTTGGCTATCATTCCTCTCAGCAAAATCCTTGTACCTATCCATAGAAAGAATTTGTGGACCGGTTTGTATTTCACCAGATTGAGGATAAGGGACTGTGTTCTTCTTTTCAAAGGAGGATAATTGAATTTGCTGATCACTTTCCAATTCAGGGCAGGCCAGTCACTGCCTGAGCTAAATGTTAATTGTGGAAAGGTATAATCTACATCACTCACTATAGGAATAATCTGCCAGTTATTTTTATCTGCGTGGGAACGATATTTATTAGCATCAATCCCTTCATAGCCCGCTTTGAAAATAGGATTTTCATCTTTGGCACTATCTGGAATAGTAAAATAATCACGCAAAAATATTTTGCAATTGTACCTGCCCAGGAAATAATCATGAACTCTGAATTCTTTATTCAGAAAGCCACTGAACCCTCCCAGTGCGCTACTGGCGATAGCTTTTTCGCCTTGAACATGTATTTTTGTACTATCAGTTTTCTTGAATTCTCTGGAAGGATCAATTAAGAATTGTCCGGCACAATTTTCATTCATCGCATCCACAACCTGAGCAGCTTTTGACCTCATTTGACTGATCATCGCAGAAAGGGTTAAACCCATCACATGCATTAATTTGTCAATCAACTTAATATCTATTGGTTTGCTACCTGGAAAAGGTGCAATCATCAGTACTGTTGAATTAAAAGTACTATAACTATTATATAATTCAGGATCAGATTGTCCGCATGCCTCACATAAAACATCCCGAACCTTATCAAAAGGGGCATTATTGATCATGCCTCCATCAATATTTAAAGATTGATATGGATCTGTATTAATCTGAATCGCTTCAAGCATTTTTTTATCAAATAGTGGATTATTATTGACTACATCTTTTGACCGCGTCACCTTTCTGGCCTTAAATCCAATTGGAAAAGCACCTGTGGCCATAGCCGCATCGATCGCTATCTGGGTATTAATTTCCGTTTTAAAATTAAGTGGCATCCAGCCAGATTTTTTGTTCTCTACTGTTTCAGTATCAGTTAATTCAAAGCAGGCATAATCCTGGTGTACCTGCATATAATAGGGTCGTTTTGAACCTTGTGCATTAAAATTCACATTGTAGGTAAAGCCGCCGAGGTTACTCAGTGTAGTAAATAATTTCAGTTTTCGCGGAAAAAAAGATGGCAATGGCTTCCATATAATCGTTTCAGGATCTTTAGGTTTCAGTACCCTCTGAGCTACTTCATCTATAAACCCGCAGTTAAGCGCCGATACGACACTCTCCTCAATATCATTAGTTTTCAGCATTTCAGAAAACATATCCCTGCTGGTAAGGTCTACCCACGAGTGATATAAAATATGATCTTTATGTTCTTCTAAAAGGTCAGCACCGGGTTTATCAATCGGATGCATTTCCTGTTGTAAAGCTGCTGCGGTAATAATAGCTGTCATTCCTCCGGCAGAAGCACCACCAATTACTGGTATTTCTACTTTATGCTTTGGCATTCCAGGCTTTCCTCTCACTTTCTCATAGGCTTCCAGAGCTTCCAGTAAATAATCCATAACTCCGGCAGTATAAGCTCCCGCTGACACTGCCCCTGCCATACAAATACCCAGATGGAATTTCCAGGTTCTTTTGATACGTTTATGTTATCATCCATAATTGAGATCAGACTTAAGATACATTATAAAGATAATGAAGGCATTACAATTACTATCCTTTACAATCTCCTTTCACGAGAATTTTACCAGCCTATACCATAATCTTCACCATGATTACTGGATCCTCCCCATAAACTACCATGTTTCCAATCAAAATAAATAGCATTAACAGGGCCGCTGGTACGCGCACCAAAACTAAGTGTATACCCCATTATCTTTAATTCGTTTCTTGTTGCTTCAGTTGTATTATCATTTAATAATATCTGACCCGGTTTTGGCTGACGGTCTGTTGTTTTAGTACCTCCTAATGAAAGCCAAAGCTGATTTGTGTTAAAATTTGCGGCTTCTGTAGCTTGCTGCACATTCATCCCGAATTCTGTAACATTTAAAAAGAACTGCAATAAATTTTGGTCCTGCGTATCTCCACCCTGTACCGCAGAAGATAAAAATGGCTTGCCATCTTTTAGTGCCATTGAAGGTGATAAAGTTACCCTTGGTCTTTTACCAGGTGCAACTACGTTAAAAGGGTTTAAAGCAGAGTCAAGAACAAAACTTTGCATCCGCTGACTCATTCCTACACCTGTGTTTCCGGCAATACAAGCAGGTAACCAGCCTCCGCTTGGAGTTATAGAAACGACCCAGCCCTCTTTATCAGCTGCCTCAACTGAAGTAGTACCTAGCCAAAGTCTTTCCTGATAAGCAGCATCAGAAGAATTATTTGTCATATCATGTGCAGGAGCAAAATTCCGTCTGGTAAGGTCAAGTTCATAACCCCTTTCTTTAAGCAGGTTTATATAAGGGTTTTTCTTCCCTTCAAATGGATATGGATTACCCGGCCCAATATTCTGATCATTCTTCTCATATTGTATCAACTTAGCTCGCTCCTTCGCGTAATCCTTACTCAGTAAACCTTTCATTGGTTCACGGGGCTCTGCATAAGGATCACCATAGTAAAAATCACGGTCAGCAAATGCAAGATTCATTGCCTGATAAAGAGTGTGAATATATTTTGGACTATTATAACCCATGCTCTTCAGGTCAAAATTCTCCAGAATATTTAACGCTTGCAGCATAACCGGTCCCTGTGTCCATTGCTGCATTTTATAAACATCAACTCCTTTGTAGTTTACCATGAGTGGATCTTCTTCCAGAGGTTTCCATCTTGCCAGATCTTCTATTGTAATCAGCCCCCCTTGTTCTTTACTGCCGCGTACAAATTCTTCAGCAATATCTCCTGTATAAAAACGATCATACGCCGCCATGATAGCTTGCTTTCTATTTTTACCTTGTTTCAGCGCTTTCTTTTCGGATGCTACCATTTTTTGAAGTGTTGCCAGCAAATCTTTTTGAATAAAAATCTCCCCCGCTTCCGGTGCTTCTCTTTTTTCACCAGGATGTGTCAAAAACAATTTTTTACTATATGGCCATTGCTCAATCTTTGATTTCCCACGTTCGATGCTATTTGCTGCCTGGGCTTCTATAGGGTAACCCGCGGCCATTTCCATTGCAGGTGAAAGTACTTGTTCAAGACTTAGCGTTCCATAATTTGCGAGCATATATAAAAGTCCACCCGGTGTACCTGGTGTGGTTGCTGCCAAAGGGCCATATTCGGGAGGGAAATTATATCCCTTATCTTTAAAGAAATCAACTGTAGCACCGCTTGGCGCAACTCCCATAGCATTGATAGCAATTACCTTTTTAGTTTTAGGATTATAAATCAGCGCCTGAGTTTCGCCTCCCCAGCTTAGCGTATCCCACATAGTGCAGGTAGCAGCCAGCATAGCACAGGCAGCATCAACTGCATTTCCACCTTTTTGAAAGGTCATGGCACCCGCTGTTGCAGCTAATGGTTTACCTGTGATAGCCATCCAGTTACGGCCATGTAAAATAGGCTTTTGAGTTTGCTGTGCTGCTAAAGGCAGTACGGAAACTGTGGAGAGAAATAATGCTGATACAAAATGCTTCATAAAAATCTATTAGCTGGTAAAATAGGCAATTTTAAGAGAAGCGACATAAAATAATTATCTTCGCGCTCTTTACTATAACTGAAGGATATGAAATTGGAAGAACAACTGCTGAAAAGAAGCGAAAACAAATGTGAATTATGCGAATCCGCAGAAGCTCTTACTTTATATGAAGTATTACCTCAATCAAGCAGTAATGAAGATAACTGTTTGATTATCTGCGATAAATGTCTTGTTCAGATCAATAAAAAGGAAGCGCTTGACAGCAAACACTGGGGCTGTTTAACAACAAGTATGTGGAGCGAAGTACCAAGTGTACAAGTAGTATCATGGCGCATGCTCAACCGTCTCAGTAACGAAAGCTGGGCAGCGGACAGCCTTGACATGATGTATCTTGACGATGAGAGACTTGCCTGGGCTAAAGCAGCTGGTGGCCTTGATAATGACACTGATACTGTTGAATTTCATAAAGATAGCCTTGGAGCCTTACTGCAAACCGCGATACTATAGTTTTAACGAAATCACTAGATGTAAAAGGTTCTCAATTAAATGCCAAGATGGGTACGGTTGTTAAAAACATTCGTTTAGTAGATAACAATACTGACCAGATTGAAGGTAAAATTGAAGGACAGGTTATCGTAATCCTTACCAAATATGTAAGAAAACAAGGATAACCCATCCTATATTTATTTAAATGAATCAGGAGGGATCTGATTTAAGAACCTCCACTTCATAAATCAGCGCTGCCCCGCCCGTTCGGCAGTTAAAAAATCTATTGATATACCTGTTGTACCAGGTTAACCGTCTGCTACTTTTACCGTAAATCGTCTAACATTTCCCACGATTTGGGTAATAACACCTTTTATTTTATCACACAACTTTGTATCAGTAAAAAAATACATGAACACAATGGATAAAAAAATCAATGTGGCTATAGTGGGAGCCGGCTTAGGCGGACTTGCTTTAGCACAAGGACTTAAAAAGAATAATATTCCTTTCGAGGGTCTTTGAAAAAGATATAACGGTTAACAGCCGGACACAGGGTTATCGAATCAGAATTGACGAGACAGGACAAAAAGCACTGATCAGCTGCCTTTCCAAAGAACTTTATACCTTATTTTCTGATAGCTGTGCGGTACATTCTGCTGAGGTACGTACCTTAAACTCACAATTGAAAAAAAACTAACGGATAAATGGGTAGATTCATGGAGTGATGTGGAGCAAGAGCAATTACCAGACTTAAGAGCGAACAGATTAACAATGAGAGAAGTCTTATTATCTGATCTTAATGATCAGGTATGTTTCAATAAAGAATTTGTGAATTATGAAGAGCAGCCAAATGGGAAGGTAGTTCTGAATTTTAAGGATGGAACGTTTTATAAAGCTGATTTAGTTGTGGCTGCCGATGGAGTCTATTCTAAGTTACGTGCTTCAAGATTTCCTGATAATCAACTGATAGATACTGGTCATATTAATATTTATGGAAAGACATTTTACAGTGATGAAGTTAAAAAAAGAGTGGATAAAGAGCTCCAGACCGATACCTCAGTAATATTTGAAAATGAAATAGCACTGATCATGGATGCGATGCAATTCCGCGACAATAGCGAAAAATTACAACTGAGTTACAAGGAAGATTACATTTACTGGGCATTTATAGGCAACCGCAGTCGTTTCGGCTTAAATGAAAAAGATAGTTTAATACTTTCTTCAGATGAAATCCTCTTCCGTATAAAAGCACTAACAAATTCCTGGGCACCCTCACTAAAATCATTATTCGAACTTTCTGATCCAAAAACACTTACTATTACTCCTGTAAGAACATCATTACCTGGAAAAATATGGACAGGCAACAGAATAACAGCATTAGGTGATGCAATACATGCGATGAGCCCTGCTGCTGGAATAGGTGCAAATTCAGCGCTTTATGATGCTTCCATATTAGCAGAAAACCTTGCAAAAGAGACCGATTTAAGCTTTGCTATTGCCGATTATGAAGCAAAATGCTACAACAACATAGTATCAATGCGGTAAAGGCTTCAAACCAGTCGGGACAAAAGCTTTATGCATATGAGTCGGACGAGGATAAATAAGGATCTAAATCCTTCTGAATTAATCAACCAGTGTATTGTTTGAGAATTTATTTTCTCCGGGTATCCTTAGGATTAATCCCTCCCTGATTCTTAAAAAACTTATTGAAATGACTTAAATCTGTGAAGCCAAATTCATTACTGATTTCTTTCATCATAGAACCACTGAATTTTAACCGGTTTTCTATCAGTTTAAATTTATAGTCACCAATATATTTTTTGATTGAGATCCCCATTTGTCGTTTAAATGAACTGCTCAAATGATTTGCAGACAGATTAAATCGTTTTGACAAAGAATTTAACCTCAAACTTTCCGGGTCCTGAATATTGACATGTATATAGTTCATCATATCAATAAAAAGATTCCCATTCGGCAAATTATCCGGAATCATCTGATGAAAAGCATTTCTTTTAATTACAGCAAAAAAAAACACTGCGGATCAAGTAAAAGATAACTTCATTTGAAGTGTTGCTCCCCTCCCATTCCCAGACAATCATCCGCATGATATGATCAATTTTATTAATTTCATCTTCAGACTTTACCAGACACGAATCATGTGCATTACTCACCACCAATAAATGATCAATCAGTTTATTCCATTCATTTTTAACGGACTCATTTGATGCCCCATCCAGGTAAACGTTACTAAATTTCAAAACACTGAACTCTGTTTCTTTTTCAATGATTAAAGTATGATAATCTGCCGGAGCCAGTAAAAACATACATTTCCCCTCATAAGGACTCAGTTCGCCGTTTAATTCGTGGTAACCACTTCCCGAATGAATAAACATCAGTTCAAAATGATTATGGTTGTGTACCGGATACGGCCACGTTTCTGTTGTAAAATGCCTGATAAAAAGTGGCTCGTGCTGGATAAATCGTTCCAATTAATAAGTTTTTACAAATATACCGTTTAAATGTGTAAATTTGTAGTCTTTCGCTAACCGTAGGTTTGTATCCAGAATCAGAAAACAAACATGACAACGGAAAAACCAAACTTACACCCTGCTATCATTCCATTAATGGCAGTATCGGCAGGAGTTATAGTTGCAAATATCTATTATAACCAACCCATCTTAAATGAAATCGGACAAGCACTGCATGTAAGTGAAAGCCAGATAGGCAGAATTTCTATGCTTTCACAGCTAGGCTATGGACTGGGTATGTTCTTTCTATTGCCATTGGGCGATAAACTAAACCGTAAAAACCTTATCCTGCTTCTTTGCGGTTTACTTATCCTCACATTAATTCTTTTTGCTTATTCATCCAGCCTTACTGTAATATGCGTACTCAGCTTTTTCATTGGGCTTTTCTCTACTCCTGCCCAAATCATTTTACCTATGGCAGCAACATTAGGTAAAGAAAACAGAGGTAAAAATGTAGGAAAGGTTTTTAGTGGTATACTGGTTGGTATTTTGGGTGCCAGAGTGCTTAGTGGTTTGATAACGGAATGGCTTGGATGGAGATATGTATATGGTATATCTGCCTTTATGGTCCTGACAATGAGCATCCTGTTAAAACTATATCTACCAGAAGTAACCCCCAGATTTAAAGGCAGTTACCTAAGTCTGTTAAAATCTACTCTGGCTTTGGTTAAAGAGTACAGGGTTTTAAGACAAGCCGCATTATTAGGGGCTTTTACTTTTGGTGTATTCTGTTCTTTCTGGACAACATTAACCTTTCATTTAAGTAGTCCGCCATTAAATTACCATACCGGAACTATTGGTTTGTTTGGTCTGATCGCCATTGGTGGTGCATTAGTAGCACCTTATTTTGGTAAACTTGCGGACAAGGGCAATGTTTATGGTTCTTTATTACTGACAGTCTCTATGATTATTGGAAGTATCCTTTTAATCAAGATCTTCCCTTATTCTATACCCGTTTTAATTATCAGTGTTTTCTTTTTAGACATCGGTGTTCAAGCCACACACAAATTACCAATTTTACCCGTATTTATAGTCTCCACGAAGATGCACATAGCCGGTTGAATACGATTTATATGACTACTTACTTCATTGGAGCGGCTGTAGGTACTTATTTTGGCCTGTTAAGCTGGAAATTTGGACAATGGGGTCTTTCAACTTCGCAGATGCTATTGTGGAGTGTTATTGCCTTGTTAATAGTAATTGTTTCCAAACGTTATAAATCATGAGTCTGATAGCTATTTTTAGTGATGTACATGGAAATTTACCTGCGCTGCAGGCGGTTCTGAATGATATTGAAAAAAGAAAAGCTGACCAGGTGTATTGCCTGGGGGATCTCGTCGATTTTGCGCCCTGGACCAATGAAGTAATCGAAACAATCAAAGGTTTGCAAATCCCCTGTCTGATGGGTAATCATGATGAAAGAATTGCTTTTGACCATGAAGTTATTCCTCTTGCGAAGCATAATCAGGAAGAAACAAAAGCAAAAGCAAGAACAACCGCATTAATCACACAAAACAGACGATTAAAGAGGAATGCAAAATGTATCTGGCAGGTCTTCCCGGTCAGATTAAGTTAACTTATAATATAAAAGGGGTTCCGGTTAATATACTTCTTGTGCATGGCAGTACAAGAAGTAATGAGGAATACGTCTATGAAAACCATGACCTGAATGATATCTATGAAATGTTAAGTGAACAACAGGCTGATATATTGATTATGGGACATACACATGAGTCTTATATCAGAACAATTCCTTCTCCCATCAGAAATACAACTCAAATGGTTATAAATTGTGGTTCTGCCGGCAGATCGAAAGAAGGAAAACCTTTAGCTTCCTATCTTTTAATAGCTATCAATGAAAATAGTATAAAACCAGAACTTATTAAACTAGAGTATCCCGTTAATAAAGTAATAAAAGCCATATCAGAAAGCGGCATTCCAGATTTTTATGCTGATTTCCTAAAGACTTAAATATTATTTGATCAGCCTGCCATAATATTGCAGACCGACCGATCAAATAATATATTTACTTTAGCTATGCTAAAACCAATAATAGCCAGATGGAAAGTAGTAATTCAATAAGTATCATAAGTCTGATTGCCGTTTTTGTCTCTTTACTTTTAGCATTTTTCCTTTTAACAGTATCTACAAAGAACAAATTAGGTAATGTCCTGCTAGCAAGTTTTATCATTCTTAATGCGGTTGATCTTAGCGGCTGGTTTATATATCATATCACGAAGGATTATCCGAATATAGAAGTGTTCAGATGGTCAACTACCTGGTTAATAAACCCGGTATTTTATTTATACGCCTTATCTATTTGCTTTTCTGATTTCAGATTAAAGCTTAAACATTTACTGCATGCCATTCCTTTCTTATTATTTAACCTCGCATTACTGCCAAAGGTTTACCTTGTAGATTTTGCTGCAAAAATACATTTCCTTGAAAATTATAGTGATAGTTTAATGCCCCGAATACTTTTTGTGCTGGGTGATTTGCAATTTGCATGCTGCTACATTATTGCCATTTTTCTTGTAAAAAAAAGTATAAAAAGATCTATCTCGAAAACTATGCGGATACCACTACCATTACTTATAAATGGTTATTCCAGCTCAATGTTGTCATCGTTATAGTCCATTCTATTGTTATGATTAAGGGCTTTTTAATGTTCAGCGGGAGCAGTGATATTTTTAACAGGGCACAAATCATAGTTGGCATTAATGCAGTGCTCATTCTATGCTGGTTTGTCTTAAAAGCTTTGTATAGCCCGGATTTGTTCAGAGGTATAGACTCTAAAATCCAGCCTGCGAAAAACCTGGCTGCTGAGGCGCCTGTCAATAGCCAATCAGTAAAAGGCGTAATAAGTCACGAGAACAATGAAAATATCCTGCGGATTAAGGAATATATGATACAGAAAGAGCCTTATTTAGAACCGTCTCTTACCATACAGGATCTTGCTGATCAAATAAAAATGCCTGTACGTGACTTGTCAATATTGATTAACAATTACCTTGACCAGCACTTCTTTGATTTCGTGAATGAGTACCGCATCGAAAAAGCAATGAGGATACTGAAAGATCCGGCAAAAAGTAATCTGACTATCCTTGAAATTTTATATGAGATAGGTTTTAATTCAAAATCATCTTTCAATACATCGTTCAAGAAACATACGAACCTGACACCAACAGAATTTCGTAGAAAATTTCAATAATATTAATAGTTGCTATTGAGCCTAATGATGCAGGATCAATTCTATGTTCCTATAATTATAATCCTTATTTCTTTAATTGTGCCACTACTACAGCCTGACACGGGTTGTGGCCGTATTGACATCTATGTTGGGAAGGGGTTGGTAAGGCCAATGGCCTTACCAACCCCTTCCCAACATAGATGTCCTACGCATAGTGAACAGTCAAGTTCAATACCGTGATTATCATCAATAACATAGAGACTATTTTATATCCTTTAATAAGGAAGTACCTTATTTCTGAAGACCAATAGAACCTGCTTAACTCCTGGCAGAAACAGGATAAGGACAATAATGATCCCAATCATGAAGATCATTAAAGAATAATAATCCATAGCCGATCTCAAAAACACCTGGTCCGCAATAGATTTATTAAACAATACTGTTGCCGCCCCCTGCGCATTTCCTGTACTGTTTCCTGAATAGCTTATTGCATGCTGCAAATGATCAAGTTTTTCAGCGTATAACGGATTTATTACAGTTATATACTGACGAAAATCATTAAAGTGAACACTTTTATAATACAACTGAAAATAGTTTGTCATTGCAAGACCGACAGACAGGCCTAGAAACCTGCTTGCAATACCAATGAAGGGAGTAGATCCAACCATGGAAAGTGGTGCTGCCGAAACCATGAACACAACCAGAGGAACCATGAGCCAGCCTGTTCCAAAGCCTTGTATAAACAATGGCAGATATAATTGCATGGTATCCGCATGAGCAGAGAAAAGAAAATACATCAGCAGGTGAAAGATCAGCAGGGAAAGGAAACCTGTTATCCACAACAGCTTTCCTTCTGTCCCGGTTAATACAAACCGGACTGAAAGTACCATTCCTAAAACTACACCACCAATATTAATTCCCCATAACGGAATGAGGTGTATGGGATCCAGTCCTAATATCTGTTGGGCAAAAACATAGGTAAAACCAGTTGTTCCTTTACAGGTATAATACAATGCAAGTAACAATAAGCCGTTTCTGACATTAGCTATCCGAAATAACCTGAGTTGTATTAAAGGACGTTTTAAATACAATTGTCTGTAGCTGAACAGGCAACCGGAAATGATAATCCCACAAGATAATAACTTAATCTTCTGATCTGCAAACCAGTTTAACTGCTGACCATATACCAGAATATATCCAACGGCACAAAATATAAATGCGTAAAAAAGATAGCTCATCCAATCCAATTGATAAAGAGGGAACTTCTTCTTAATTCTGATATTATTTACAATCAGCAACATTAATATCACTCCAAATCTGCGTAAATATCAATAGATAGAATAATTTATCGAATTCATAACGGTATAACATCCAGCTGCAAATAATAGCACAAACAGGGATAGCTGCCTGTAACATTCCATAAAACACACCATAACCCAATGCTCTGGCACGTTGTTGGGGCAATCTTTGAAAGATCAGGTTTAAAGAAAAATTACATACCATACTACAAGACAAACCCTGGATAAAACGGCAGGCCATCAATACTCCCGGATCTCGGGTCACTGCACAAACATAGCAAGTGATTGTATTGATTAAGATGCCTATGATAAAATAAGGCTTCGGTTTCATGTATTTGAAGAACCGGTCATCTACAGGGAAAAAGCTAACCAGTGCGGCATACATTAATACCACAGAGAATTGCACATCTGCTGGTTCTATTCCATAGTAGCCGCTGGTTTCAGGTACATTACTAAAGTAGATTGCAAAAATCAATAAAACCGGGAACAATACCAGGAATATAGTCAATCTGATCAGCCCACTCAGGAGCCCAGTCCTTAAAGAATTTTTGATCCATGATTTAATGATTAACTGATACATTAGCATTCATTCCAGCTTTTAATGAGTTCAATTTTCGGGGCCCGTCTGTCAACCGGATACGAACAGGGATACGCTGAATAGTTTTCACAAAATTGCCCGTGGCATTATCAGGCGGTAACAAAGAAAAACGGGACCCGGTAGCCGGCGACTGGGATTCTATGACCCCATGAAATGTATCCCCGGGAAAAGCATCAACAGTAATCTGAGCAGGCTGGTTTAACTTAAATTTACCCACCTGGGTTTCCTTAAAATTAGCAATAACCCATTTACCTGCGTCGCGGTTTACAATGAAAGTGAGCACCTGCCCCGCTTGTACCAATTGGCCATCCTGGATTATTTTCTTCCCTATCCTCCCGCAATAAGGAGCTAAAATCACAGTATAATTAACATTCAGTTTTTTCTGACCCAAAACAGCTTCACTCTTTTTGATTTCAGCATGAACAGATGCTTTTCGGGATTGAGCTTCCTTCACCTTTGAAAGTGATGCCTGGTAATTATTAAGTGCGGTCTGGTATTCTGAAACTGCTACATCAAATGAAGCTTTAACATTATCAAATTGCTGTTGCGTAGCTGATTCACCGGCCAGTAATCTTTGATAGCGAACATATTCCTGCTCTTGTCTGGTTAGCTTAGCCTTGGCGGCACTAATCTGTGAACCAGTTACTTTAGCTGCATTTTCAAGTACCTTTGTACTGCTTTCCAATAAGTTAATTCCTGCTTTAGCATTTTCTAAAGAAGCTTCGGCCTCCTGCTGCTGAATTTGATATTCATTATTATCAATAATAACCAGCGTATCCCCTTTATTAACCTGCTGATTCTCTTCGAAACTGACCTTTCTGATATATCCGCTAATCCTGGTACTTACCGGGTTTACATATTCTTCGACCTGCGCATCATTTGTTTCCTCATAAGAATATCCTTTCCATAAATATATCCCTCCCCAGATCATCAAACTGAGAAGCAGGATAATAGCAGAGCATTTAGTTAGAAAAGTAATAAACTGATCTGTACGGTTTCCTTTATTTTCCATATTATAGTTTTCCTACTGTTTTAAGTAATTGATAATATTGAATGATAGCGGTGACTTTCGCCTCTTCCAAATCAAATTTTGATTGTAATAATTGAGTATCTGCATCGAGCAAATCTGTAAGTAAGGCTAACTGGTTAAAATACCCATCTCTCACAATCCGGTAATTTTCGGTAGCCAGCTTAATGTTATCCTCCGCTACTTCTATACGTTTTAATGCTTCATTAAATCTTACATATACATGAATAGTCAATTGGCTGGTTTTATCTTGCTGGTCAGATAACAGTATTTTTTGTTTGTTCAATTCCAGACTTGCTGCATTAGACTTATGCTTATTCTTATAAAATGCAGATAAAGGCATAGCTATTTTAATTCCGGCAAACCCTAACCCATAAACTCTTCTTATTGTCGGTAGAAAAGATTATCAGGGTAATTATATCCATAGCTGGCCAACAACTCAATCTTAGGCAAGAAAGCAGCCTGAACCTGTTTCTGTCTGAACAAAGCAATATGTTCTTTTTGCGCTGCTATCTTTATTTCATAGGCATTGTTCTGCGCGCCGCTGATTAGCGTTGCTAAATTTTGGTCCGAACTCAACAAAGGCTTAACAATCAGGTCTGACAGCTGTATTTCTTGTTCCGGTGATAATCCCAGTAACAGTTTCAACTCATTTCCAACTAATAAAATAGTATTGTTAACCTCAATAAGCTTCATGTTTTGTCTGGAAATCTGCAATTCTGCTCTCAACAAATCACTCCTCAAAACCACCCCGTTTTTAAACAGGATTTTCATTTGCATCTGCCTTTTTTGTTCTTCTTTTAAATTGGCCAGAAGCAAATTTTTGAACTGCTCATTTCGCTGTACACTATAATATGCCGAAGCAACTTTCAATTTTATATCCGCTAATTGCTGACTCTGTTGTACAACAGATAAGATTTTAGTCTGCTCTTTCTCTTTTATCCCATTATTTATCTGATGACCATTGTATAGCTCCATGGATGCATCAGCTCCGAGATTAACCTGATCTGGGGTAATATGGATATTCTTTGATTTGGATAAACCATCTTCAAATGCTGTCATCGAAGTAAAGCGGCTGTAGCTTGTCCCTAGCTGTACAGAGGGAAGCCTCTTTACTTTTGCATCATTTAATTGTTCGGATTCCTGCTTTACTGTTATACGCTGAGCTGCAACTTCCTTATTATAGGCTGATGCTCTACCCCACGCCTCGTTCAATGTGATCACCAGAGGTTTATGATCAATACTTTGACCCAGTGAGGAAGAGCTTAAAAATAAAAAGGAAATACAGAAGACTGAATAACTTATTATAATTTTCTGTTGTTTCATCCTACAAAATTGAGCATTGGCATGATAATTAATTTTATATAATAGGCCATATATTTATTAATTTTGGCCACATGGATTTTTACTAGAGCAAATCAGCAGAGAGATCAGCTGGAACACCAGCTACCTCTGCATCAACACCTTAAAAGTCAGATTTTATTAGTTGAAGGCGGTTTAGCTTTCCTGGAAACGATAAACAAATAGTTCTATATTCCCGCAAGACATTATGTTTGGATCCCTCCAGATGTCGCGCATAATGTAAAATTCAATACCAGTGGCATCACAATATCTGGCGGAGAATTTGATTGACATACCCGATATGCCTGCTGTAGCTGAAAAATTTAGTTTGAGTGTGCGTACACTCACAAGGTTGTTTAAACTTCATTTAGACACCTCTTTTCTACAATATATTAAGCTGTTAAGAATAGTTGCCGCTATGGAAATGCTCTTAAACGGCGACAAAAATATTAGTGAGGTGGCTTATGCAGTAGGATATTCAAATATTGCAGCGTTCAGCAATAGTTTTCAGCAATCGGTGAACCGAAGACCTAGTGAATTTGCCCGTTTAAGAAATAAAAAAAAAAAAAACATTAAGACCCGACAACAGTTCCCGTGAATAGTCCAAACTTTGCCTTCTATATTCTATTGTACAGCCCTGTATCAACTGATAGTTTTGTTTTAAAAAAAACAATAGAAATGATAGATTACAAATCACGTTTAAAAGAGGTTTTTTCAGAAGTACTTGAAAGCCCGGTTTACAATGAAGATCTTGTTAAAAAACACTTTAGTCAGAATTATATTCAGCATGTAGACGGTAAAACGCTATACTTTGAAGGCTTCATTCAGCATATGAAAGCGCTGAAAAAAGATAAGCCAGCTATTCAGATTGACATTAAAACGCTGGTTCAGGAAGGCAGTACAGTTTTTTCCAACCACCTTGTTAATGTAATCACAAAGGAAAACGGGGAAAGTCAGGTACAGGTAATTGGAGAATTCCGGTTCGAAGGAGACCAGATTTGCTATTGCGACGAACTCAGTCATTTAGTCAGCGGAGATCCCAAAGACCGCGATCTTGGATCAAGAGTTTAAATTTTCAAGGAGTAAATTGTATGGCGCAATTTACTCCTTAAAACAATACCACTAATTTTTTTTTTATCATATAGTTCATTTTTATATCCAGGTCAATAAAATCATTCGCTTGCTCTCCCCTGATAAATCCATGATCTTCAAAAAAAGATAGTAATGGATTATCAGTTTGTTCAGCCAGCCATAGTGCCTCATAACCTTTACCTATTGACAGGCATTTATCCATTAAGGATTGTTTAGCAGCACTTGATAAATACGCTTTTAAAATACAGAAGTCAGCAATGCAGATTGCCTTTTTACCTTCCAGCATTTCAGGTCTTTTTCCCTGAGTAGTCACAAATGCATATCCTATTGCTTTTTCGTCAATATAGACCACTAACCACTGATTGCCAAAGCTGTTCATTTCATCAATGATATGTTTATCATTATAAATACCTGAAATATAATCTTCTATTACTTCATCTGTAACCAGATGGGCATATTTCTCTATTGCAATCGTTCTGGTAAGGAATAATAATTCAGAAATAGCATCTTCTGTTGCTACTCTGAATTTGGTGATAATTTTTTGATCCATGGTGTGAAATTTATAGCACCAAAGGTATGGATCATGATAAACAGATATAGAGACACTTTTTTGATAAACAACCGATACAGATACACATCAATACTTAATTAATATTGTGCCATACCTGCAAGTTTCAATCCTTCAATTCGTTTCCCAGAGTACTGATCAGCAAATACTATTCTGAAAAACCTTTTAAAATCAGCAGAAAAGGAAAAGGTTTCACCAGGTGTAAATTTGACGCCCACGTTTTCACAATGCAGATAAAATTCGCCGATATTAAGATCATCAGGTAACTTTACCCATAAATTATAGCCACCGGCAGGCATGACAACTTTTGTTCCTTTTGGAAAATAAGTCGTTAGCAGATTAATCGTATGATAAGCATTTTTAGATAACTGGATTCTGAAAGATCTGATATGTCTATCATAACTATTTGAACTCAATAGCTTATTTACTGTCTCCTGATATATTGGAGAAACAGTGCTGCCAATTGAAAATTTCACCTGTTCGGCTTTCTGGAAAAATTTGCCAGCAGATAACCAGCCAAGACGTATTCCGGCTGCCAGAGTTTTAGCATAAGAGGAGTAAGTCATCACTAAACCACTATCATCAAATGATTTGATATTAGGCGGTCGCTGTCCGGTGAAGTTTAAGTCTCCATAAATATCATTTTCAATCAAAGCGATCCCATATTGCTGCGCAACTGAAAGTAGTTTTTTTTTTTTTGATCATCTGACAATAGAATACCCGTAGGGTTCTGAAAATTCGGTGTAACAATTATTGCTTTAATCTTTGTATCAACACATACTTTTTTCAGATATTCTATATCAAATCCTGTTTGGAAATCCATAGGAATCTCGACAACCTTCAACCGTAAAATCTTAATTACCTGAAGAATAGAAAATACACATGGGCTTTCTACAGCAATAACATCACCAGTGGTACAAACTGATGCTAGTGCGATATACAATGCTTGCAGCGCTCCATCAGTAATAATTAATTCATCAGCACTTAAATTGGAGTTATAGGGTGCACTATGTCTGCATATATTAGCTTTCAATTCGACAGATCCTCCAGAAGGATAATATCTTAATAAACCAGCCCCTTGTTCTCTTATAACTTGCTGCATAGTACGCAGAATAAGTTTTTGCGGGATTAACAAATCACCCGGTGCTGCTACATTAAATTCAGTTAGAGAATTTCGTTCATTCCGCAATGAGGTCATCAGTGACAGATTATGCTTAAATACAGCATCCCTTACAGTAACCTTTTTCTTTGCTGAGGACACATTGATCTGACTTTCGGGCAGATTTGAAACATAATAACCGGATTTAAGAACGCTTTCTACCAACCCTTTTATCATTAGATATTCATAACCCCGCTGGACAGTTCCGGTACTGATTGAATACTCCTTCATCAATGTTCTTACAGATGGAAGTTTATAGCCCGGCTTATAAACCCCTTCTCTTATTTGGGTCTCAATCGCAGTGGTAAATTCTTCGTACCGGTATTGTTTCATAGTCAAACTGTATCTGTAATTTTTCAATAATCAACAACTGTATTCAAATGTAGCCAAATTATAGAAATGCAATCATCATGTACAGCAAAACGCCAACTGAAATACATAAATCAGGTAGCACATAATAGCTTCATTACCATTAAAAAAAAATATTCCAATGAAAAAGTGAAGATTTTTAATAATTATATAAACAATACGGCACGGCATTTGGTTAAGTTCTTATCAGATACTAACTATCTTCGCCTATAATGCATAAAACGATCTTACTGTTCTCCTTCTTATTTATTGCCTACAATGCCAGTGCACAAAATGCAAGTGATGCAATTCCGATTAATAATCAAGTTCGGGATACCTCGAATAAACGGGATTTAATAGATATCGCTAAAGTATTATTCAAAATAAAACCAGGTACTAAAACAAGAGAAAAGCCAAAAAAAGTATTCTTTTCCCTCTTACCAATCGGAGCTAATGTTCCCGGTGGCGGCAGAGCACTGATTACTTCAACCAGTGCAGGTTTCTATTTGGGTGATCGCAAAACAACTAATATCTCAAATGCGACTTTTACTCCTTACTGGAATTTACAGGGTCGTTTTGGACTTCCTTTGAGATCTAATATATGGCTTAAAGATAATTCCTGGAATATACAAGGAGATACCCGTTTCTTAGTTTACCCACAGTATACCTGGGGCTTAGGAACAGGACACGAGGATCAGAAGATGCTTGTTGATTATAAATATGTAAGGTTTTATCAAAGTGCATTAAAACAAATCAGACCTTACTTTTATGCTGGTTTCGGGTATAACCTTGACTATTTTGTCAATATAAAAACTCCCGATCCGGGGCTTCAGAAATTTAGTGGTTATAATGCTGGTACAGAACAGGACAGCAATTCCTTTTCTTCAGGAATATCCTTCAATTTATTATATGATACCCGCAATAATTCGATTAATCCATTACCGGGAAGTTATCTGAATATGATTTTAAGAACTAATCCTAAATTTATGGGAAGTCAAACCAGCTGGAAATCTCTTTATGTTGATGCCAGAAAATATATCTCTTTAAATACCAAACCACATCAGCAAAATACGCTGGCTTTGTGGTCTTATTTCTGGACAGGTTTGAATAGTAGCATCCCCTATCTCAATCTGCCAAGTATAGGCTGGGACCCTTATAATAGATCTGGCCGGGGTATGGATCAGAACAGATATAGAGGTAAAGGATTGTTTTATATAGAAAGTGAATATAGAAGAGACATTACTGATAATGGATTATTGGGTTTTGTAGTCTTCGCTAATGCAACTTCGGTAACTGAACCGGAAAACAATATGTTTAAAAAGATCCATCCAGCAGTTGGAGCTGGTATGCGTATCAAGTTTAATAAAGGCTCTAATACTAATATCGCTGTTGATTATGGAGTAAGTAAAGGATATTCCGGATTTTCAATCGGCCTTGGAGAAGCATTTTAAATGCCAGCTAAAATTTAGCCGTTCAATTTGTTTAAATCCTTTGGTTTATGATTTTTTATTAGGCGTAACCATAACCGTATAACTATCAGTGCCTGTTATTGTTTGAAAGATAAAATCACTTGATAAATAATAGGTGCTGATTTGTTTATTTTCGATATCCTGTATATCTTTTTTTTCTGTACCCGATTCTTTAATTTCTTTTAAAATGAGATTATAGGCATCAATACCATTAAGTTGGTAGTACAGTTGATTAATAACTTCGTCATCTGCCTGAATTCTGAACCACGATAACGCTTTTGATTGTTCAGATCCATGATTTCCGTAAGAAAAAGTTTTATATAACTGTCTCCCCTGTGCACCAGACAATTCGGGTCTCACTGCCCACTTCTGATGTATTAAACTATCAGTAACAGACGAAACTGGCTGACCTATAAATGATTTCTGATTCAGCTTAAGATTCTGACTATTGCTAAATAGAGCGGAAAGACAAAGCAAAATTGTTAATGCATATTTCATGGAAGCAAAGGTAATAAAATGTAAAAAGTAGAGCCCTTGTTAATTCTACTTTGTACGCCTATTGTACCTTTGTGGTTTTTGATAATCTCCATAGAGATATAAAGTCCCATTCCTAAACCGCTAGCCATAAAATTTTGATCATTAACGCGGTAAAAACGTTCAAAGATCTTGTCTTTCTGACTAGCAGAAAGACCAATACCGTAATCAGTTACTGAAATTCTCACCTGAGGGCCCTCCTTTGTAAATGATAGTATGATATCTTTGTGCAAAGGAGAATATTTCACTGCATTATTAATCAAATTCATTAGCACCTGCTCCAGCCGCTCAGTATTTCCATTTATCTTTATATCAATTCCTGGTTTGTAAATAATATTATAATCAGGGAACATATAACCAGCATTTTCAGCACAGGTAGAAATCAATTCATTATTAACACTTAGCGGATATTGGCTAAAATGTAATTTACCAGCCTGTATTTTACTGACATCCAATAAATCATTCACAAGAATCTGTAATCTGCTTATCGAACTTTCTGCCTTCACAATAAATGTTTTCACCTGGCTCGGGACAGTTTCTTTCTTATAATTGGAAATCAATTGCAGATAAGCCTTCAGACTTGTAAGTGGTGTTTTAAGTTCATGGCTCGCTATACCTATAAATTCATCTTTCTTTTCGATGGACTTACGCTGATCATCAATATCTGTAGCTGTGCCTACCCAGAACAGGATCTCCCCCGTTTCATTTCTTAAAGGAATACTCCGGTTAAGATGCCAGCGATAAATATCATCATTACGCTTGTAACGATTTTCAATTTCAAACACCTCTCCTGTTTTCATGCAGCAGGCAAACCTTTCCCTGGTAGCAGGAAGATCTTCAGGATGGATTATATTATCCCAGGATTCTTCAAAAGTTGCATCAAATGATAAACTGTATAATCATACCAGCGTTCATTAAAAAAATTAAATTGTCCTGATGGTAAATTTGTCCAGGTGATCTGTGGAATATTGTTAGCCAACAGCATAAAATGCTCTCTGCTCACTAAAAGGTCCTTTGTTCTTTCATTTACTGTATCTTCTAACGCATTATTGAGTGCTAACGCTTCTTTTCTGACTTCTTCAAGTTCTTCATTTTTAACCTTTAAGACCCGTTGCGCTTCTTTCTGACCTGTTAAATCGGTCAAAAGAATACTAAATGTGGTTCCTTCTTCCAGGTTAAGATTAGTAAGTGACATTAGCACTGACATGCTGGAAAGATCAGAGCTAATTAAAACTTCTTCTGTTTTATAATCAGCCAGCTTACTATTGCCTGTAATTGCATTAAGCTTATCAGTTGTATAACTATTGATAAACTGATCAAAACGTTTACCAATTACCTTATTTAATGATAGATCTACCATTTCAGCAAATCTGGAATTACAGTATAAAATTATTCCGTTTTTGTTTAGAGTAACTGCTCCCTCACCCATCTTTTCTATCAGAACCCTAAAAGTCTGATCCGCTGTTTTAAGTGTGTACAGCTGAAGTCCATCGTCTCCTTTGGTTACAAAAGCATCAACCGTACCGGACCTAATGGCTTCAATGGTATCATTAGCTTCTTCCAATTGAAGACGCAGCTTTTTTATTTCAGCTGTAAGCTGTTTTTCTGTATTTTGAGTACTCATTCTTTCTCCTTAAAATTAATTCCAAGTCCTCTTTGTACCCAATGGGTATCTGACAGATCACCAACTAATTTCTTATGTGGTTCAGCACCTTTTTTAATCAGGGTTGGTAACACGGTAATTTGTTCTTTATAGGCTCTCTCAGGAATCTGATAAACATCAATAATCTCCAGCACATAATTTCCCTGCAAGTATTTTTCACAAATAAATTTAATA
The DNA here is from genome assembly GCF_053890575.1 of Pedobacter sp. NJ-S-72. Classification (NCBI taxonomy): domain Bacteria; kingdom Pseudomonadati; phylum Bacteroidota; class Sphingobacteriia; order Sphingobacteriales; family Sphingobacteriaceae; genus Pedobacter; species Pedobacter sp. NJ-S-72. The sequence continues at coordinate 1,979,126 of NZ_CM132681.1, forward strand.
TTATTAATCGCCCGAACGGAATTATGTGAAGCCCCGGTAATAAACAGCGTAACTGATATTCGCTATTCAATTTTATCGGTGTATTGCTCATTTATTTGATATTAAAATCCTTTTCAAGCATAAATAAATTACACCATAAATGCATTAACAAAAAAACGACCAAGATTCAGTTTATCAATTTTGAGATTGATAAACATATTTTTTAAAAAAATGATATCATTTCCAGCTCCAATTATCTGCAATGCCCTTAACCCGCAATCAAACAGCTTTTCAGTAGAAAGTAAAACGATAAATTAATACCTTATTAATATTAATACACCATATTTGAAGTCCAAAACATTTTTCAAATTTTATTATATGATTCTTAAAAGATTACTTATTTACAGTAGCCTTGCGTTTGTTTTAGCAGGCTGTTCAAAGAAAACTACAGATAAACCAACTACTCCAGATCCTATAGCACCTCCAGCAGTATATTCAATAGTTGAAGGTTTTGAAAGCTCTAATAAAGCCAGTTATGCTGTTGGAAATATCTCCGCACCAACCGGAGCCTGGACATTGGATGACGCACTTGTAGGTGCAACTGACCCGGATTTAAAAAATGGGACAAAAAGCATCAGACTGAGAACAGGAAAAGTGTCTATGAATTTTGACGTTAAAGGCATGACCATGCTTTATATCAAACATGGTAAATATGGAAAAGACTTAGCATCTACATGGCAGTTAATGATGTCTACAGATGCAGGAGCTACTTATACCCAGGTAGGTACTGATATTGTTGATGACAATGCTGCATTAAAACTGGATTCATTTAAGGTTTCTGTAACTACAGCTGTTCGCTTTCAAATCAAAAAAGCAGGTACAACCAGAATAAACCTTGATGACATAACCTTTAAAGGTACTGGTGATTCTGGTATTATTATCGGTACACCAGACACAAACCCAGTAGATACTGCAAATAATATTGTAGCTGCGCCACCACGTGGTATTACAGCTGGTACAGATGCTCAGCCAGCTTCAGGTGATAACAGTAATTTATTATTTGGAAATCCTTCGAATGCAACAATGGTTACAGCAGACAACTTCCTGATCAATCAATCTTATTATGTTGAATCTTACAATAGCGCCAAAGGCACACCAAACTGGATCAGCTGGCATCTTGATGCGAATGACTTTAACGGTACATCACCCAGATTAGACAATTTTGCTGGATTTACGGGTTTACCTGCCGGAGCTTTTCAGGTTCAGAGCAATACTTATGTAGGTTCTGGATTTGACCGCGGTCATAACATACCATCAGCAGACCGTACAAGTTCTGCCAACGCAAACAGTTCTACTTTTTTAATGTCTAATATGATTCCTCAGGCACCTCAGAACAATCAAAAAACATGGGCCAATATGGAAAACTATTTGCGTACGGTGGCCTCACAAGGCAATGAAGTATATATCATTATGGGTAGTTACGGATCAGGCGGTGTAGGTAGCAAAGGAGCTGCAAGTACGATCGCAAATGGTAAAGTAACTGTTCCATCAAATGTATGGAAGATAGCAGTTATTATTCCTAATGGTAATGATGATATGAATAGAGTTACAGCTACAACGCGTGTAATTGCAGTGAATACGCCAAATATTAATGATATCAATGAAGATTGGAAAGGCTACCGTGTTTCAGTAAGAGATATAGAAAAAGCAACTGGTTATGATTTATTATCATCTCTTCCTAAAAATATTCAGGACGCAATTGAGACCACAGTAGATAAAGCAAACTAAATATGTGTTGACATTAATGCATATATTGATAATTTTACCAGAGATTATATTCCTCTAAAATTATTCAATGATATCATTAATCCAATTTTCATCAAGATCCGGCAAACAATGGTAAGTACACAGCGTAAATATATTTATCCTGCTGTACTTACCATTGCAGGATCTGATAGTGGTGGTGGCGCCGGCATACAGGCCGACCTGAAAACAATCTCATCTTTAGGCTGCTACGGAACTTCCGCAATTACCGTTGTAACTGCCCAGAATACTTTGGGTGTAACTAGTCTGCACTATCTCCCGGCAGCTATTCTTACTGATCAAATCATAGCTGTACTTAATGACATCAAACCCCATGCGATCAAAATTGGCATGATTGGTAAAGCAGAGCTACTGCGAGCTATATTTGATACATTAACTTCATATCCTGAAATCCCGGTAATTCTGGACCCGGTTATGATTGCAACCAGTGGTCACCGGTTAACCGATGAAAATACTATTGGATTGATGAAAACATTACTCATTCCTATAAGTGCTTTAGTCACGCCAAATCTTGATGAAGCAGCCGCTTTAGCGGAAATGGAAATTTCTACAGTTGCGCAAATGAAAACAGCAGCAAAAAGAATTCTTGATCTTGGTTGCAATGCTGTCCTGATTAAAGGCGGACATTTGAAGGGGAACATACTCTGTGATGTTTATCTGGACAAAACAGGCAGGGAATTTATCTATGAAAATGATAAGATTTTCAGCCAAAACACACATGGTACAGGTTGTACGTTATCATCTGCCATTGCCTCTTTTCTGGCAAGAGGTTTCGAATTACCTGCAGCAATAACAAATGCAGAATCATATGTTCATCAGGCTATAAATCAAGGGATTGATGTAACAACAGGAAAAGGAAAAGGCCCCTTAAATCATTTACACGCCCCTGTTCCATTAATCAGGCTCAATCCGGATCTAAAAAATTAATATATTTGGATCATGGCAGATTTAAAAACAGAATTTTCAGTAGAATTTGAAGGTGAAGAAATTCCAGTCATCATCACTGAAATTGAAAATGGTGAAGATTCAATTTTCATGGTTGACATACCGGGGCACGAGAACTTTGAAATATTCCTCTCTGAGGACGACATGTGGGTAACCAATGACGAAGTTACTGTAGATGAAGACTTTATCTTTCTAATCGGAGATAAATTTGAAAGCCTGCAACCTTAACCCTCTTTATCTTTTTTACCAACCAGTTTAAACTTAATTTTACCATCCTCTCCATCTGTGGCGAGGATGTGTATGACAATATACCTTTCATTCTTCTTTCCCTGATCTCCTGCTTGTCTGTAATATCTTCATCTTTTTTAGGATTTCTAAGCGGCACATCCAGAAATATATTCGTTCCTTTTCCAGTAGTAGCATACACACCGGCTAAATCCATATTCAGGACACTTGAATTAATCATCATTGGATTGATAGTAACCAGTCTTCCTTTAATATCAAATTTACCATTAAGGTTATCAAAAGTTATATTATCAAGGTTCCTGAATGGAAATGCAAACTTACCTATGCTTTTTACAGCATCATAGCTAACCAGGGCACCCTTTTTAATATCAAAATTGACATTTCCGTTCATTGATCCAGGAATTAGTTTACCCTGACCGTTAACACTTCCTGTGATATTTGTCCTGGTAGAAAAATTTCCTTTCAGATTTTTATAAGTCGGGCTTTCCAAACCAAAATTCTCAAATGAATAAAAGAAGTCTCTGATATTTACATTGGAAACCACAGTATTCAGTGAAAAAAAAAATTCAGGCGGCCATTTTGCTGTAGCTTTCCATTGAGTTTAATACCACCACCGCCATGTTTTAAACTGACATTCTTCAGATTTAAGCCATTTTCAGACAGAAAAATATCCGCGGTTGCGTTTGTTCCGGTAAACCTGCTATAATGTACTTTGTCAACCCGCAAATTAATTTCAGCACTTCCTTTGTCCAGCATGGTATTCATCTGTGTAGCGAAACTGTTGCTTTTATCTTTTGATTTAACGGGCGCACTACCTTTTCTTTCCCCCAGAAAAGCAAGAAATTCACCTAAATAAATACTAGGACTATGCATTCGCCAATTCAGTAAAATCTTCTCTGGTGCATTATAATAGAGATTAAGAAAGTTTTTGACACTTCCATCCATAAATACAACGCTCTTACCACTTTGTAACCTGATATCTCTGATCAATAAATCAGGACCTTTGAAGTCTAATGTAATGGATGTGTTCTTAAAGTGAACTCCTCTTGGAACATAACTTACTCAGCATTTTTAACACTAATAATTCCTGTTAAGATAGGTTTATTAAATTTGAAGTCCACAATATCTGCACTGTAATGAAGTTTTAAATCGGCCGTACCTTTTGTGAAATTCAAAACATCATTTCCTAAAACGTTACCTAATTTAGCAACATCAAATTTAGATTTAAAGATCCCGGTCGCTACAGGTTTATCAAGGTTATGAATAAACACGGTATCAGCAGTAAAGGGAAGTTCTTTATAACTTCCAGAAAAATGATAGAGTTTGATAGCAGAATTAGCATCAGTAAAGCCTTTTCCGTTAATGAAGTTATTGGTATAAACGCCAGCAAAATTGCAGTTATCTATAACTCCGCCAAAACCAGTCAGCGTATTATTCTTTACACCTGCTTTAACAAAAATAGAAGGATCACCACCTGCTCCCATATTTCCCTCTATAATCGCCTTAGCGAAAATTGGCTTGTCCAGGTTAAACATATTCAGCTTAGAGGTAATATTAGGAGCCAGCAAGGCTGATGCGTTTTTCCATAGTATACCTGGGGCTTCTACACTGATTGAAAATTCAACAGGATCTTTTGAGATCTTGAATTTCGCACCCAGAATGAAAGGATCCGTACCGATATTCAGAATATTTGGTTTAACCTCAATAATACCAGCCTGCTTATTGTAAGCAATATCCATTTTCCCTTCCAGGAGTTTATCCTTAACAAAACTTCCTCTTTTGGTATTGAAGGCAAGACTACGCACTAAAGTCTTTAATTTAATGTCTGCAGTCCAGCCAGACGAAGGGTAATCTACTTTACCACTAAAGTCTTGAATTGCAAACAAGAATAGTTTGTTCCCTTTTCTGTTATCCAGGATAAAACGCACATTATTCAGATCAAAACGCTTTATCTCTGCAGGCGCCAAACTTTTGTCTTTAGTTTCAGGTTTTTTTTCAGGTCTCTTTTTAAATACGGAGGTATTACTGTAACCATTACTATCTGTAAATAAATAAATTGAGGCATCATTAATCGTAACCTTTTTGATCTCTATGGTACCCCTTAATAAGGCCATTGTATTTACTGAAATATCCAAATCTTCTGCTGTAAGTAAAGAATGATGATGGACATTCCACAAGCTGTCTTTAATTTCTACTTTGTTTAATGATACGGATATGTTAGGAAAGCCTTTAAGAAAGGTTGGTTCGATATGATCAATTGTCAGATTTCCATTAAGATTTTTATTAAGTTCTTTGGTTATAGAAGACTGCAATTCTTTTTTATTAGCGCTTACATAGATAGCAAGACCAATAAAAATCACAATGATCAATAGTATAAGGGAAGAGAAAATCTGAATCGAGCGTTTTAACCAAAGGGGCATAGAAGATAATTTCGTAATAAACGTTTATAATATGGAAATTGTTTAAAGGTAGTTTTGTTCTATTAAATTGATTATTTTTATATCAACAAATTCATACGACGATGAGCACCATAAATTCACTCTATACAAGAACTTTAAGGTTCATGTGTTTACAATAAGCGGTATCATTGCTGTTTGTTGTATTTCTTCACAAAATTCGAATGCACAGTCACCTGTAATTACTAAGATAACTTTTCAAAAGGATAAGTACAACCGAATATTTATACCTGTAAAGATAAATAAAGATAGTATGTCTTTATTATTTGGTACTTATGCCAAACCTTTAAGATTAGCACCTTATTTTCAAACCAACAGCTCACTTTCTCCAAGCGGAGATATACTAACTTTAATTGCTCCTAATGGCCGGCCACATAACAGGTTACTTTTCTATTCTCCGAAAATTACTGTTGGGAACCTGAAATTCCGAAGCGAGGAAGCTATTGTAAATTATGCTTTTCCTGATTCTATTATCGCTGGTTCTACAGGAACTGAAATGGTTTACCGGTATAACTGGAAAATCAATAATGATAATAATGAAATCTCCATTTCCAAACTTCCATTTACCCCGTCACAAGCATTTACGACTATCAATTACAAAAATGACTCCCTATCCTAAAGTAGCGGTTGAGATTGCTGGTATTAAAACTAATTTTGCTTTGGATTTCGGATCTGGTACAGGCTTCCAAATCAATTCCAGATCTGATATAGGCCGCAAATTAATTGCAACGTATAATCTTAAACCTGTCAAAAGGTTTATTTCTGATATCCATGCAAGGAAATTGGCAGATACTATTTATGAGGTAAAAGTTCCTTCTATCCTATTCAATGGAGTTGAATTAGCAGAGCAGAAAATACAATTAAGCTCTGCCTTCCCTCAGAATATCGTAGGAACAGGATTTTTAGGCGGCTATAATGTTATTCTTAATAATTCCAGAAAACGAAAAACAGGCAACACCGTAATTTTAGAAAAGAGGCTTTCAAAATAGCCTCATAATTTCATTTTTACAAAAACAAGACATAGCAAATCCTGCTAAGTAATTCTTTTGCATACATTTGTACTGTAACAATAAATATTACAGATGAATAATGCAAAATTTGCCACTGCGCTTCATATCATATCCTTACTTTGCTTGATTTAAGTGAAGGAGAAAGATTATCATCAGAATGGATTGCAGGCAGTATCAACCTGAATCCGGCCCTGCTCCGTAAAGAGATTAGTAACCTGCGTAAGCTAGGGTTTATCTCTAGTAAAGAAGGTAACGGTGGAGGTTGTACACTTGCCCGTCCATCAGCTGATATTTTGTTATCAGACATCTACAAAGCTGTTCGCCAGTCTCCTCTTCTTGGACGTACCAATACACCAAACCCTTCATGTTCAGTAGGCCGCCAAATTAATCAGCATCTTGATGAGCTTTATACTGAAGCAGAGCTTTCGTTAACCAGCAGATTGGAGAAAAAGACATTGAAAGAATTCAGTAGAAAATTTCAGTCAGCAACATCAAATTTTTAATAAAAAACAAAGAGTTCAGGACATAAAAATAAGAATCATATGAATATAGCATTAATCGGAGCTTCAGGATTTGTAGGCTCAGCAATATTAAAAGAGGCATTAAACAGAGGTCACGAGGTAACAGCAATTGTCAGACATCCGGAAAAAATCACTTTAGATCATGACCATCTTACTATTGAAAAAGCGGATGTATTTGATGTCGCTCAGGTAACTAATGCTGTCAATGGAAAAGATGCAGTGATCAGTGCTTATAATTCAGGATGGACTAATCCTGATATTTATGCCGATTTTATCAAAGGTTCACAAGCCATCCAGGCAGGTGTTAAAGCATCGGATGTAAAAAGATATATTGTAATTGGTGGTGCCGGAAGTTTAGAAGTTGCCCCTGGATTACAAGCTGTTGACACACCTGATTTCCCTGCTGCTTATAAACCGGGAGCAACTGCTGCAAGAGATTATCTGAATATCATTAAAGAGGAAAAAGATCTGGACTGGACGTTTTTCAGTCCAGCTTTCGAAATGGGACCTCAAACTTCAGGCGTACGTAAAGGAAATTACAGAACAAGCCTGGACACTCCGGTATTTGATGCTGATGGCAGAGTATATTATCTGTAGAAGATTTAGCCGTTGCTATTATTGACGAGCTGGAAAATGCTAAACATGTAAGACAACGTTTTACAGCAGCTTATTAAGCATTTATTTTATTATTAAATGAAAAGATCCACTATCTAAAAATAGGTGGATCTTTTTTATGTTTAATCAACTATTTTTATGCCCAGGCTATCAAGAAACGAAATAGCAGCTGGTAACTGAAAAACAGCTCCCTTGACTTTGTTACCAGCGGGATCAATCTGATAATTCAGAGCCGCCTTAAAGTTAGCCAGCCTGAGATCAGTATTTGAAAATGTAGATCCCATAAAATCTGTACCACTTAAGTCTGCGCTCCCCATATTACATTCGGTAAAATCGACCTCCCTTGCTGTGCAGTTAACTAATTTTTTTTTTTTTTAGATTCTTTCCAAAAAAGCTGCAATAACTCAGTATACTATTCATTGCAGTGATAGAGAAAGGATTCAGCGTATCATACCATAATATACCTATAGCTTTACATTTCACTAAAGACAGGTTATTGATAAAAGTATCTTTAAATTTGATTAACGAGATATCGCTCTCTTCAAAAACACAGTTATTAAACGTACAGTCTTCAAATAAACATCCTTTTATCGTCGATTTATAAAAAGTGCAGTTATCAAAATAACGGCTGACCAAATGTTTATCCTCGTAGTTTACATTTTCAAAGCGTTTATTATAATGAGCTATCTGTTCATCGGAATTACTCAAAACCGTATACCCGCCTGAAAAGTTATACCATGAGGATTGATATCAAGATCATTTGTACTCATATGGTAGCCTTTAAAACCTGCTGCAATATAAGGTGCAATTCGTTTTGTAACGGCATATCTTAATCCAAAACCACCATATACGTATAATCCGGTTTCATTGATCCGGGTTGTAATCAGGGGTTGCTCATCGGTGGCCCGGTCATATTTCACAAAAGAAATACCAATTGAGGTTTCTGCAAAAGGCTCAAACTTTGATTTCGTAGGGTAGGGATATCATAGGTCAGATTCGCATAGACTGGGATAATTTTCATTTTATAAAGTACATACCCATTATCAGGATGTTTATCCGTTGTAACATACCCAATCCCAATCCCAGGTTTAAAATTGCCACCGAAATTCCTGGTTACTTTTAATGATGGTCCATTAAAATAATTACTATGCGTAGAACGCAGGAATTCAAAAGCTGGAGAGAAATTATATAAAGGCTCTTTATCTAAAGTTTTAGTTCCTTCTTGTGCTTTTGCAGCAATTGAAAAACCACACGCCAGCAGGAGTGCTAAGTTTAAAGTTATAATCCGTTTCATATTGTGTTGCAAATCTAATACATTTTGAAATGCAGTGATATATAATATCCGATTAAATTATCTCTGATGGAAAGGATTTGTTTTCGCATAATTCAATTTCTGATCTTTTTATATGAACAAATCTATAGGTTCTACAGCTCAGAAATCTTATCATATCGTAAGAATTGATACCTGATATGAAAAGATTTATTAAAAATTTGATGTTAAGAGCAAAAATCTGTTGTTTTGCATATTCTTAATGAGTCTAAATAACAAAAAATTTAATGATAGTTTTACGTCATCGGCCGTATGCCTCGTTTATAAATTCCAATGACCAGATTTCGTAAAATAATAGGCCAGATACATCTCTGGCTCGGATTAGCAACTGGATTGATCGTAGTAATTGTGAGTATTACCGGGTGTTTGTTTGTCTTTCAGAGAGAAATATCGGACATTATTCATCGGGAAACATTCTTTGTAAAAGCTGCATCATCAGCTACTGCACTTCCTTATAGCACTCTTTTAAAGAAGGCAGAACAGGTGCTTGGCAAAGATCATTTGATTAATTTCTCTACGGCATATAAGGATCCGGAACATGCCTGGGAGTTTATGACCTATAAAGCTGGTGATCCAAAGGCCTTAACCTATTTTGGAACAATTGATTATTACGAGTCCGTCTTCATTAATCCTTATACCGGAGCCGTTACCGGCAAATATGATTATAAGTATGACTTTTTTAATGTGGTTAAGTTTCTCCACTGGAGTTTATTGCTTAATGATACTTATGGACAGCCAATTGTTGGCTATAGTACGCTGATATTTGTGATCATGCTGATCACAGGAATGATTATGTGGTGGCCAAAAAAATGGAGTAAAACGAACATCAATAAGAGTTTTAAAGTTAAATGGGAAGCAGGATTTAAAAGAGTGGTTTATGACTTACATAATGTCTCAGGGTTCTATGTGATGCTGATTACCCTGATTTTAGCTTTGACAGGTATGGTATTCGCTTTGAAATGGTTTCAAACGACTGTCTATGTTGTTGCTTCCCGCTCCATAACACCTCCTGAAATAAAGCAGGAGAAATCGAATTCGGCCAAACCGGTATTGAACCCTGTAGATAAGGCTTTTAATACTGCTCAAACATTATTAATAAATTCAGATAGAATTAACCTCTCCCCTGCCTCTGGTACAGATGGGGTAATTTACGTCTATGGTATCATAGGTAAAGAAACTTATTACCATGCAGATGCTTTACAATTTGATCAATATTCAGGTAAATTACTCAACAGAAGGAATTACGATGAGCAGAATGCTGGTGAAAAATTAATTGGGATGAATTATGATATTCATGTGGGTGCAATATTAGGCTTACCTGGAAAAATCATAGCTTTTATAGCCAGTTTGGTCGCAGCAAGCCTTCCAATAACAGGCTTTATGATCTGGCTGAACAGGAAAAAAAAAAAAAAAGAAGAAATAGATTTGGTTTTGAATTTATGTTTTCTATCTTTGCAGCCCCGAAAGCATCTAAATAATATTTTTATTAAGAAGATCCGAGGAAACGGACCGGTAGTTCAGCTGGTTAGAATGCCGCCCTGTCACGGCGGAGGTCGCGGGTTCGAGTCCCGTCCGGTCCGCTAAAAGCTCTTCAGATTTCTGAGGAGCTTTTTTCTTTTACCCGTCTTTCGAAAATATTCAATTTTCCGGATCAAGTCACAAGCTTTTGGAACAAGGATTAAATATATAGTTTTGGTTATATATTTATTAATTCATGCAAGACTGTTAACATTCCTCTATAAAGATAGTGTGTATTCTTTTCCTCATTTTCATAATAAGTTGAGTTAGGTGTCAACCCATTTTGGGGCGGGACAAAAACATAAAAAAGGTTTTTATCATATGATAAAAACCTTTTTTATTTACTGAATTCCAAAAAAAAATAATTGCCATACGCCGAACAGCATATGAAAAATAGGAATCCTATTCAAATTTTATTTCACACTCACATTATACAATATAGTTTTATACTGACTAATTGTACCAGCATCTGAGCTTACAATAGTTAAAGGAAGAACAAAATTATTTCCAGCTGGGAGTGCAGAAGTATTAAAATTCACCGTTATAGAACCTGATGTTTGATTTGCAGGTACCGTAGCTGTAAAATTAGTGATCGTAAATGCAGCTGCCGGCATAAGCACATAAGAAGTATTATTTTTGACATTATAATTGGTTAATGCATCAGCATCTACCTTAAGTACCACATTTACTGGTGTCGTTAATGCATTCGGTACGGAAACATTGACCAGTACAGGGTAAGAAGTTGGACCAGCTGAAGCAGTTAAAGTGATTGACTGGAATATACCTTTGAACGCAACAGCAGGCAAGTCAATTGAAGCCCCCACATTAGGAAAATCGACATACGTTTTATCTTTCAGGCAAGAACTGAATATAGTCATAGTTAACAAGCTAAATATGACTAACTTAATATAATTTCTATTTTTCATCTTTTAAATTTTTAAGTGTTATTTAGCCCAGAATATCTTTGAAGTAAATTTATCAATATTTCCTTCAGCTCCAACTACTCCAGGATTTGTTCTATATTCAACCGCTGGGTAAAGAATACGAGTAATCTGATTAGGTGCATTAGCACCAGGATAAACTGATAGTGGAATATTATCAGGATAACCTGTTCTACGGTACTCATTGAAAGCTTCGAAACTACCATATGGATTTAAGGCTGCCCATTTCTGCACAATAATAGCTTTTTGCTGCTGTGCGGGAGATCCTCCAACAGGAAAAGCAATTGCTGGCTGAGCATAATAAGCCGCAGCGGCACTCACAGCATTAGGAACCAAGTCATCTACAAATGAGGCTGTAATGCCATCGTTGTAAAAAGATTGGGCGCTACCACTGATCAGACCTATACTCGCTGCTTCAGCCTGTAAAAACAGAGCTTCTGCACCAGATACAATAACGGCATCCATTGTAGCTCCTTTTATAGCTCCCGGGCCTAATTTACTAGGCGTTAAACCAGCCGGTGTCGTGGTGGTCTGCCCCAGGAAAGTTGCAATAATTACTCCAGAAGCATTTGCAGCATAGACCTGCTTTGCCCGAGGGTCTGCATTATTCAAATAAAAATTAGCACCATATTGATTTGCCTGATAACGTGCATTGTAATCTTGTGCACTACCTGTTGAATTGTAGCCATATGCGCCATAAAGCGGACTTTGCTGTCCTCCATTATAATCTGAACTTGAGTACCCGGGATTTACTACAGCTGGATTACTTGCATTAATATAACCTAAACCAGTTGTAGCAGCCACAGCGGTTTTTAAAGCACTCTGTTTAGCGCCTAAATTTGACTGACGAATCGCAAGTCTTAATTTCAATGTATTTGCAAATTGAATCCAGTTAGTCATTACGCCTTTGTACATAATGTCAGCTGGGCCAGGATTAACCGCAGTAGCTGGTGCTTTTTGGATAAGTACAATTGCTGCATCCAGTTGTTTCATCAGATCGTCGTAAATATCCGACCCCTTATCATACTTGGGAGTCAGGTTACCTGTTCCCGATAAAGCTTCTGTATAAGGTACATTGTTATAATTATCTACTAACTGCTGATAATCAAAAGCGGTCATGATTTTTGAAATCGCCTGATAATAGGGTTCCTTAGTTGCTTTTGCTAATTCATTGTAATTTGAAACATTGATGATATAGAGCTTTGTCCATACATCATAGTTTGCATTTGTGAAGGTGTATTGTAACAAATCGACATTAGGCTGATAACTTGTACTCCAGCTCAAGTATCCCATATAGCAAGCATACATGGTATAGTTGGCATCTGTAGTGGAAGTAGTTCCAGATACTGTAGTTTTTTTTGTATTACCATTTAAAATATCCGCAGTTATTTTTAAAGAACCGGATAACAGTAAATTAGGTGCCGCAGTGATCGGGAGATTTGGGTTTGCATTTAAATCAAGGTAATTTTTCTTACAACCACTCCAAGTGATGGCAAGGATAAATATAATGGCTAAATATTTTTTCATCGTCTTATGCGTTAAAATGTTAAATTAAGATTCGCTCCATAAATTCTTGTCGGAGGCAGTTGAATTCCATTATTAATACCAACTGCATTACCAGATGTATTTGAGAATTCAGGGTCGGTCCAGGTATTTGATTTAGGCCTGAACATCAATAAGTTCCTGCCTACTACTAAAGCAAAAAGATGCTCTCTTAATAAATTTAGAATGTTTGAGGAGTGAACTGAGATCAAAATTTAGATTAGCTTCACGCAATTTCCAAAAGGCACCACTTGATACATAACTACTTGCTGCATTATAAAAGGCACCCGAGTTCCAAAATCCAACATTACCTTCTGCAATACTTACATTAGTATTGGGAGTGTATACATCAGGCGCAGTCTGAATTACCGAGTTAGGAAACACAAAACGTGCGCGGCCGGTCGAAGCAGAGAATTCTGATACCCCAGCAGATGTTGCGTCATACAGCCCTCTGTTATAGATAACATAGCCACTTCTGTACTCACTAACTAAAGTAAGTGTAAGGAATTTATAACTTACTGTTTGTGTTAAGCCTAATATATACTTTGGCGTTGTACGACCAAGGTTCTTTAAATTCGGATCTAACGATGGGGCACCGTTTGAGGCATTAACAACTGCATGTCCCTGTGGATCACGTACAATATCAGTTCCATACAATACTGGATACGGTTGTCCAACTACAGCATTGATAGAGGCGTTAGGATAACCACCTAAAGAAATTTGATTTAAGCCATTTGATAAGGCAATTACCTTGGAATCATTCACGGCAAAGTTACCTCCCAGGTTCAAACTAACCTGTTTTTTTTTTTGATTTTGTTAAAACTTGCAGATCCATTTTAAACTCATACCCTGAATTCTGAACTTCTCCGACATTGATCAGCGCATTGTTATATCCTGAAGCTGGTGTAGTCGCAATAGAGAGCGTCTGATTTGTGGTATGGCTATTATAATAAGTCGCATTTAAATTAATGCGGTTATTTAAAAATCCAAGGTCAGCTCCTATTTCCAGTTCTTTACTTAATTCTGGTTTTAATCCGGGATTATTTTGGGTAGTACCTAAACTAACACCCCCAATACTTCCATATGAAAAACCAGGAGTCGTTGGATAAGTATTGAATGCACTATAAGGACTGATATTTACACTACCTACCTGACTATACCAGCAGCTCTCAATTTACCAAAACTGATAATTTTATTATCCTTCAAAGCATCTATAGCCTGTGTAAAAATGAATGAGCCTTTTACAGATGGATAGAAGAAAGAACGGTTTGCTGCTGGTAGCCGGGAATCATGGTCATTACGTAAAGTAGCTTCTAAGAAAGCATAATCTTTATAACCAATATTTAATGAACCGAAAAAGGCTATCTGTCTGATTTTCCCTTCCTGGGTAACCGTATTTGGTACACCTAAAATACTTCCGATATTATAAAAACCATCTACCAGTAAACTTGTACTGTTGTTCTGTATATATTTATAATTTTGCTGCCAGATGGTATTACCTAATAACAAATTGGTTTTAAAATCCTTAAAAAACGTTTTATGGAAATTAAGAATAATATCCTGTTGTGTACGATTATACCCTTGTGGCCCTGTAAGTGTAGTTCCATCAGTGTTTAGAGTAGAAATAGATCCGTCACCATATTGAGTAACATTTTGAACCTGTCCCGGAATAATAGCACTTCCATTAGAACTTGCCTCATTACCATATCCACCTGTTGGATCGGTTAACGCATACAGACTGAAATTAACCTGTGAGCGAGTGTATTGCTGAACGGCGGTTCCAGAGTTATGTGCCAGGCGATAACTTGCATCAAACCAATCTGTAGGGGTTAACGTTCCATTAAAGCTACCATTGAAAGAGTTGCTTGTTGTATTGTATCTGGAGTTATTAATTACCCAATAAGGATTTACACTATAAGAATTGTAAAAAGTATTGACATCTGCAAAAGGAGAATTGATATCCTTGTAATTATTTAATGGTACCCATGATGGGGTATTTAGAATGGAAGAATATAAAGTTCTTCCTCCATCAACTGAAGTCCCGTCATACCCTGCACCATAGGTACTGGTATTAGACTGAGTAAAACCAGCAGCAAAATCTGCTTTGAAAATACCAGCAGTTTTTGACGCTGCTACCCGGATAGCAGCAGTTCTATTATATTTATCCATAGGAACTACGCCGGTTTTATCCAGTCTGTTAACTGATAGATTAAAACTGTTAGCCGCATCACCCGCAGCATAAGAAAGATTGTTTTGTTCTGAGAATCCAGTCTTGAAAAACGCACGACGTGGATCTTTGCTCTGTGTAGAATAAGGAATAGTTTGAAGAGTTCCATCTTCAAGTGGAATTCCCAACGGAGTGGGTTTACCATTATAAGCCGGGCCAAATGATTGGTTTTCAAAAAAGTAGCCGGCGTGGTAACAAAACCTGTTATCGGATCTACAAAAGACCCACCCTCGCCTCCATAACTTCCAAAACGTGTTTGTAATTTAGGAAAATAAGAAATACTTTCAGCCTGGAAAGTATTGGAATAATTGATTGTTGGTATCCCCCACCACTTCCTCTTTTTGTGGTGATAACCAATGCACCGTTGGATGCTTCAGAACCATAAAGCGCAGCAGCACCCGCACCATTTAGTACATTCACGCTTTCGATATCATCAGGGCTGATGGTATTAACCACATCCGGTGAAATCGGCACGCCATTTAAAACTACTAATGCATAGTTATTACCATTAATGTGCCGGTTACCACGCAAGGTGAAACGAGTGCTCGGATTGATTCCATTATCAATCGTACTCAATACTAATCCTGGCACTTTAGCAGCTAAGCCATTTGTAAAATTAGTTGGGTGAGAGGTAGTCAGATCTTTACTGCTAATATTGGTTGCCGCAAATCCAAGCTCTTTAGCTTGTCGCTTTACGCCCAGCGCTCCAGTAATTACAACTTCGCCAAGCTGACGGCTATCGGGTGATAAGGCAAGTGAGACACTAGTTCTGTCACCGATACTAATTACTTGTTCCGCATAGCCGATAAATGTGAAAGTTAAACTGCTGTTCTTGGAAGGAACGGATATAGAATACTTACCATTAATTCCTGTAATTGCGCCAATTGTGGTTCCTGTGACACGTATACTAACGCCTGGAAGGGGTTGACCATCATCCTTTCCTGTTACTGTTCCTGTTACTGTCCGGTTTTGTGCGTATACGCCGGATCCAAAGAAAATCAGCAAACACATAGTGAGTTGTAGAATTTTTTTCATTTGTAATTTAGTTGTTAGGTTATTTAATAAGCACTAATACAAATATTATTCGGAAATTTTTAACGCAAACGGCTTAATCTCATGGCATCCTGACAGTTACCGGTTAAATATTTGTTGGTATATAAATTTGGTCATAAATTTTATTTAAATCCAAACTTAAAATTATAAATGCATAAAAAAAAAAAAAAAACACAACCAACTGACAATCAATATGAATAATAAAAAGACATCATTTGAAATTTAGATTATTTTTAAAGAAACAATAATAAAGAAGCACTAAAATTCCATTGCGCATTTTTTTTTGCAGAAATCCGTGAAAAGCAGACAGCCCCTTGCTTAATTTAAACAGTAGATAAGATGTTTGGATGTGTCAGAATATACTATTTTCGCTTATACTTTTTCAACAAAGAAATAACTTTATCATGCGGAAGTGCATAAGCCTTATTGCCATTGATCCCTTCCATTGTTTCTGCGGCAACCATTGCATTAACAATAGCCTCTTCAACTGCCTGAACGGTTCCTTCGAATAAAGGATTCATCCCGTCATTAGGGAATTGCTTTACAATAGCTATTGATTCTCTGTTAAAAGCTTCTTTATTTGCCGTCGAAAAGGCTATAAAAATATCGCCGGATCCATTTTCACCTCGCCCCCCTACTTTACCTACACCAAGCGCAATACGCTGTGCAATGCGTTTAAGCTGGTGAGGCAATAGAGGCGCGTCTGTTGCCAGAACTGCAATGATAGAACCATCACCTTCCTCCCAGTGTGATTTAGCTATTTTATGGATTTCATAATTTAACGTATCTCTTAACTCTACCCCGATTGGCACACCGGCAATAGTCAGATTCTTTTTAGCGCCGAAGTTTGCCTGCACCAAAACACCAATCGTATAAGTAGAATCTGTATATCTTTATTAATAATCTTGATGCTGTACCGGTACCTCCTTTAAATCCCAGGCACCACATCCCAGTACCACCTCCAACATTTCCCTCGGCTACCGGACCAGGCTTAGCAGTATTCAATGCTTCAAAAACATGACTTTCCTTTACATGAAAGCCATAAATATCGTTCATCATTCCATCATACGTTTCAGCAACCAACGGATAGGCAAACCACCCTTGCTCTTTTATCCAGTTTTTTTTAACAAACCATTTTAACATAGCATCCCGGCATACACCAATACTATTTGAATTGGTGATTAGGATTGGCGTTTCTAAAAATCCGGATTCCGTGATCCAGGTAGTCCCGGTCATTTCACCATTTCCATTGAGCGTATACCAGTTTGCATAAACAGGAACACTGGAGTGACTACGTGGAAATATTGCTGTAACCCCTGTCCTGACGGGGCCTTTACCTATGATATCATTCTTACCTTTACCTTCAATAATTGTACTGAACCCAACTTCAACTCCCTTTACGTCAGTTATCGCATTGTATTTACCAGCTGTTCCATCAAAGGGAATCCCAATGTCTCTGGCCCTGGGTTTTTGTGCGTAAACTGCTAGTTGGATACTCAATAAAAGTGCGATAGTTAATCTTGATTTCATACTCGGTTGTAATTATGGATAATCCTATAACCAGTTCTTAACTGATCAAAAAAGTATACTGAAAGTTTATATAAACCCTCCATTATTTCTCATGACATAAACAATATTACGTATTATTTATCACGAATAGAAACAAAAAGAAACCTGTCTTAATTACCCCCTCAAATTGCCGCGTTCGCCCCCTCATTCTTAAAGCAAAAGGATGTAGATTTATTCATACATCAAAAAGCAACTATTAATCAATCCATTACAAAATCTTTATATTATGAAAACAGTTAGTGACAGAATGTATTCAATCATCGTATTATATGATATGTATACCAAATTTTTCTCCAGAGCTATTGATGGCATTTCCGACAAAGATGTTCACAACAGATTGAATACCAAAGCAAACCACATAGCCTGGATTACGGGGAGCCTTGTCGAGGGAAGAAATGAATTAGCCTCAATTCTGGGCAGTAAACAACAACAAGCTGCACATGAACTTTTTAAAGATCATAAAGGCATCCAGGATGACGTTACTTATCCATCTTTACAATCCTTTGAACAGGATTGGAACAAGATCAGTCCGGTATTAAAAGAGATCCTCCTGAATATCACTGATGAAAAACTTGACAGCGCATTTGAAATGATGCCCGGACAAACCTTTTCAATTTATGAGCTCATTACTTTTACTGTTTACCGGGAAGCGAGCTGTATCGGCCAGATTGCTTTGTGGCGAAGACTGCTTGATTACCCGGCAATGAAGTACGATTAATTACCAGAAACGCGCATAAATAGCTATCAGTAATAGCATAATAGACACTATTAGTATGATCGATGATGGTTTTAAATTAAACATGTCTGCGTCCAGTTCAAAAGCTTTTGGATTGAGACGCGGACCTAATAAACTTGTCCCAATCATCACGAATACGGTAATGATAAATGACCAGCTCAGACAGATAAAAAACGGAATCTCATAATTACCGTCCATATTTGGAAAAGCAGTATACAAGAGCGTTTCAGGGCCAAATACCCTGACAGCAAATTCATTGAAGAAAACAGAAATTACAAAGCCGAAAATAATACCGGTAAAAGCAGCCAGGCTATTGGTTCGTTTCCAGAACATCCCTAAAATGAAAGTTGCAAAAACTCCAGGACTAATATAACTGGTATATTTCTGAACAAAGGTATACCCACCTGCCCTGCCAATTCCCAGCAGATCATTCCATGTAAATAGTACCGCAACTATCATTGATATTACAATAGCTATGCGTCCAATCCACACCATTCGCTGTTCACTTGAGATTTCATTGATATTTTTTTTATAGATATCAAGGGTGAAAATAGTAGATATACTATTGCATTTCCCAGCTAAAGAAGCAACGATTGCGGCAGTTAAAGCCGCCGCAGCCAGACCTTTTAACTCCGGAGGCAAAAGACCAAGGATAGCAGAATAAGCACTATCTTTTCCTCCTGTCAACTGTAAATGTCCACCTTTATACAACACATAAGCAATAATACCTGGCAGCATCACAATTACGGGCATTAATATTTTAAGCAAACTCGCAAATAATATTCCTGTGCGGGCAGTCTGTAAATCAGCCCCCAGTGCACGTTGTGTGATATACTGATTACAGCCCCAGTAATTCAAGTTACTAATCCATTGACCAGCGGCATACATACCAACTGCTGGAAGAATAAGATATTTATTAATATCAACCTGTGAAGCACCTGCTTTTGGTTTTGCCAGCATCAGATGAAAATGTTCAGGAGCTTCTCTGAGTAACACTTTAAACCCGGCGACAGCATCACTTCCAACACCAAACCTCTCCCCAACGATGGTTAATGTCATATAAGTAGTGGCTAAACCACCAATAATCAAAACCCCTACCTGGATTACATCCGTATAACCAATCACCCGCATTCCACCAAGCGTAATGATAATGGCAAATACAGCAAGACAGACCATCACGATATGAAAATAATCGCCTCCTATTAATCCGTTGATAGCTAATGCTCCCAAATACAGAATAGACGTTAAATTAATAAAAACATATAAAAAGATCCAGAATACGCTCATAATCAGAGCCACACTCCCATTGTACCTGTTTTTCAGGAACTGGGGCATCGTATATATCTTATTCTTAATATACACTGGCATAAAAAATATTGCCACAATGATTAATACGGCCGCCCCCAGCCATTCATAGACTGAAACAGCAATACCAGCGAAAAAACCCTCGCCACTCATCCCGATAAATTGTTCTGCCGAAATATTAGAAGCGATAATTGAGGCTCCTATTGCCCACCAGGTTAGTGACCCTTCAGCTAAAAAGAAATTCTTTGAATCATTTACTTTACTTTTCTTTCTATAAACGTAGTATCCATATAAAGCGACAATGATAAAATAAATTACAAAGACGCCAATACCCCCCATTGAGAGTTTCGAGTTCATATTTAATAATTAAGGGTTGAGGGTAATCAGATTCATTACATTTATAAGCTTCTGTGCTTGAGTAAATGTAATGAATCTAAAAGAAACTAAGTACATTGGCTCAGCTTAAAACCGCAATTTTGCAGGCAAGTATTTAGCAACAAGCGCCTCATAATAAGGCTTCAGTTCTTTCCAATCTGGCGGAAACGGACTTTTAGAATAAAGATCGAATGGATTAAACAGGTTTACCCATTTGAACATTTCCTTATCATGGTCATTCATTAAATGTTCGTAGGCATTTTCACGGTGCTGAGGATAAAACGAATGATAACGAAGCATATACAGACCTTGTTCCGGCAGATAATCTTTCAATAAATGGTAGACATATTCATCATGTCCCCAGGTCATTATCACCTTATCTAAACCACAATTAGGTTCATAAATACCATATTTGTATTGTTGTATAATGGATTATTTACATCCGGGTTTTCAGCAAAAAATTCAGAAAAAACAATCTTGTCAGAAAACGCGCAACCCACAGGATAACTATCTCCAACTACCGCCCATTGCGGCTCACCAAACAGGCATAATACTTTTCCCATGTCATGAAAAAGACCAACCAATACCATCCAGTCAGGATGTCCCTGACTCCGGATTGCTTCACTGGTTTGCAGCAGATGTTGAAACTGATCAAGATCAGTATCCGGGTCTGAATCATCCACCAGCTTATTCAGGAAATCAAAAGCCTCCCAAACGGACATCTCCATCTTATCGAACTTCAAATAATCAGCTCTTTTCTGCTGAACAAAATCAAAAGTCTGGTTGATATGCTGCAACCTGTAAAATTCCTTTACCGATGCTTTTTCAGGAGTTTCATAGTTTCTGAATTCGGCCACGTCTTTTTCCTGAGAAATTGTATTTGGGTCTGGATAACGCTCTAATAAATCATCTTCCCACTGGTCAAGCGAGCTTAACGGATTTTCCTGATCTGATTTGATTACTTCTTTCATTTTTTCTCTAAAATAAATATGAAAACAAAAATATCGACAATTCAGCTGACTACTAATCAATTACACCAGCATTCATATCCCTAATTTAATTAAAATCAGGGAATTATTTACGTTAAATTACAAATCTGTAATCACCTTATATTTGGGAACTAAGAATTTCATAACTACCCAGGCTACAATATAAGTTACCGCACAAATCGTAAACATAATCGTATAACCCGTCTGGATATGTCCCAATGACTTATAATAATCAAAAAGAC
This sequence comes from Pedobacter sp. NJ-S-72, assembly GCF_053890575.1. Classification (NCBI taxonomy): domain Bacteria; kingdom Pseudomonadati; phylum Bacteroidota; class Sphingobacteriia; order Sphingobacteriales; family Sphingobacteriaceae; genus Pedobacter; species Pedobacter sp. NJ-S-72. The sequence goes on from NZ_CM132681.1 coordinate 2,000,549, forward strand.
CACCACCTAGTTTGGACATAAATACTCCACCTAAACCACCAGCCATACTTCCAATACCAATTACAGAACCAATACATTTTTTAGGAAACATATCTGAAACCGTTGTAAATATATTGGCAGACCAGGCCTGATGCGCTGAAGCACCAATTCCAATTAAAATCACGGGCACCCAAACACTAATATGTCCAAATGGCTGTGCAAGCAATACTACCAGAGGAAAAAGAGCAATAATGAACATCGCTTTCATCCGTCCATCATAAGGCGTATATCCCTTTTTCATAAAATACATCGGGAACCAGCCACCACCAATGCTTCCAATCATTGTCATACTATACAACACGGCCAAAGGAACCATAATATCAGTATTGTCCATTCCGTACTGAACTTTCAGATAAGAAGGCAGCCAGAATAGAAAAAACCACCATACACCATCTGTCATGAACTTTCCAAAAGTAAATGCCCAGGTTTGCTTATATCCTAAAAGCTTAAACCAGGATACTTTTTCATCAGCAGGCAGATTTTCGGTATCCGGCACGGCCGGTTGTTCATCCGGATCAAACTGGATATATTCCAGTTCAGCTTTACCCAAACGTTTCTGAAGCTCAGGCCTCTCATAAAATATGAACCAAAAAAACAGCCATATAAAACCAATTGCACCAATAATCATAAATGCCGATTCCCAACCCCATTCCTCAGCAATCCATGGAACAGTTAATGGAGCCAGAATAGCACCTACATTAGCACCGGAATTGAAAATACCAGTAGCCAGTGACCGCTCCTTTTTTGGAAAATATTCGGCTGTAGCTTTAATCGCAGCAGGAAAATTTCCCGATTCACCAAATGCTAATACAGCTCTCGCACACATAAATCCGACTACAGAAACAGAAATCCCTGTTATACCTAATACCGCCAGTGTAGCAGATAATCCTGCTCCTAAAAAGATAGCTTTTGCATGTAGAATAGCCCCTAAACACCATATAATCAAGGCTACCGCATATCCCCATTTTGTCCCCAGACGGTCAACAATTCTACCCGCAAAGAGCATTGAAATAGCATACACCAATTGGAAGGCAGAGGTAATATTTGCATAATCACTGTTTGTCCAGTTAAATTCTGCTTCAAGCCTGGTATGTAAAAGACTTAGAACCTGTCTGTCAAGATAATTTACTGTTGTAGCAAAAAAAAGCAGCGCACAGATTGTCCAGCGGTAATTACCCACTTTGTTTTCGTTCATTATATTTGGTTTGGTTTAGGTTGATTATAGTTTATCAGACGCCTCCGAAAACAGAGAAACCTCCGTCCACGCAGATCATTGCACCAGTAACAAATTGAGAAGCATCACTTAAAAGCCATACCAATGCACCTTTTAACTCATCCGGATGACCGAAACGCTTAAAAGGAGTTTGCGTAATCACTAAACCGCCCCTGTCTGTGTAACCACCATCAGGTTTAGTTAATAAATCACGATTTTGTTCTGTGAGGAAAAAACCTGGTGCAATAGCATTCATTCTGAGCCGATCGCCATAACGATTAGCCATTTCAACAGCAAACCATTGATTATAGTAATCCACAGCTGCTTTCCCCATGTTATAACCCAGAACTTTTGTAATAGCTCTTTTTGAATTCATTGAAGAAATATTCACAATACTACCTTTACCTGTTTCAGCAATAGCAGCACCAAATACCTGTGAAGGAATAATAGTACCCCATAAATTCAGGTCCATTACTTTTTTCATTCCCTCCAGATTCATTTTAAAAATGTCCTCTTCTGGTTTTAAAACGCCTTCAGGCTGATTACCACCCGCAGCATTTACCAGGCCATCGATCTTTCCAAAATGATCCAGTACCTGCGACCTGCATTTCAGCAACTGACTTTCATCCATCACATCAGCTACAAGTGCCAAAGCATTCCCTCCAGCCTTATTGATCGCATCTGCACGCTCCCGGGCAACCTGAGCATTTCTGCCCAAAATACCTACCGAAGCTCCTGCTTCGGCCACTGCATTCACAAATGCACCACCCAAAATCCCGGTTCCTCCGGTCACTATAATAACTTTACCTTTTAAGGTGAACATATTTTCTACTGACATATAATTTGATTAGTCGTGATTTAATCCGAAATAGTTTTTTTTTAGCATTATAATAACAGATATCCTGTATCATTTTCCCTACCCATTCTTCATCATCGGCAATAAACCCATCACCATTTCTGAGCCAAAAAGATTACATAATATTCTTCTGAAATACTCGTGACGAGAGTAAGATAAAAAGCTGCGCGAATCAGTAAGCATTCCAATAAATGAACTGATTACACCCATATTTGACAAAGCATTCAACTGCTTTTCTATACCATCTTTCTGATCTAAAAACCACCAGCCAGATCCAAATTGCATTTTCCCCTTTACCCTTCCATCAGCAAAATTACCTAACATGGTTGCAATAACTTCATTATCAGCCGGATTCAGATTATAAACAACCGTTTGTGCCAGCTGATCCGTTAAACTCAGGTGATTTAAGAATGCTGTTAAATTCTCAGCATGTTTATAATCCCCAATAGAATCATAACCAGTATCAGGACCTAATTTATGAAGCATTCCTTTATTATTATTCCTGATTGCACCAATATGAAATTGCTGTACCCAGCCCTTTTTATGGTACATTTTACAAAGTTCAGTTAAAACAAATCCGATAAAAGCATCCGGGTTAGAAAACACCGCCTGATCAGATTTCAAAAACACTTTGAATTCCTGTTCCTCCTGAGGACTTAAAATAAACCGGGCTGGCAAAGTACTTAAACCGTGATCAGATATAGAACAATGATGTAGTGCAAAAAAATCCACCCTCTTTTTTAAAGCTTCAACAAGAGAAGGAAGATCCGTAATCTCAACTCCTGATTTTTCGGCCAGTAACTGAAGGTAGGCTTTAAATGAATCCGGCCTGCTGATTGCAAAAACCTTGTCTGGTCTGAACGAAGGTTTCACCTTAATCTCAAACTCCTCCTTGTTTAGGCGCTGATGATTAATTAAATCATCACATGGATCATCTGTTGTACTCAGCATTTCAACTTTAAACTTTTTCAATAAACCACGTGATGAAAATTCATTCTGGCTTAGAAGCTCATTTGCCTGCTCATAAATTCTACCTGCTGAATCTGAATTTAAGTATTCTTTAATGCCAAATGGATTTTTAAGTTCCATGTGTGTCCAGTGGAACAATGGATTCCTTAAGGTAGCTGGTACAACACCTGCCCAGGCTTTAAACTTTTCATAATCATCTGCACTGCCGGTAATCAGATTTTCATCTACACCCAATGCCCGCATAGCTCTCCATTTATAATGATCACCCTTTAGCCAGATGTCGGTAAGATTGACAAATTTCTTATCTTCTGCAATTTGCGAAGGTGATAAATGATTATGAAAATCAATAACAGGCAAGTGTTTTGCATATTCATGGTAGAGCAAAACAGCCTTTTTATTAGTCAATAAAAAATCATCAGTAATGATAGTACCTTCCGTCATATCTTTAGTTTTCCGTTTAATATTTGGTTAAAACAAAGTATCTTTCAAAACCTGATTAAAACAGGTTATTGTTATTTCTTATCTTTCTATTTATTCTTTAATAAGTATTCGTTAAGAATACCAAATTCAAGCCCTCTCAATTCTGCCAAACCCTTTAACCGGCCGATAGCTGAATAACCAGGATTGGTTTTCTTGCGCAAATCTTCCAGCATCTGATGTCCATGATCAGGACGGACAGGTATACTAAGCTGTCTTCGCTGCTGCTGATTAAAGATTTCTTTAACCACCTGATACATATCGACATCCCCTTCTAAATGGTTATCTTCAAAAAAGTCACCGGCTGAATTTCTTTTAGTACTGCGCAGATGTATAAAATTAATACGTGCTGCAAATTCCCTGATCATTTCCGGAAGGTCATTATCCTTACGCACACCAAATGAACCTGTACAGAAGCATAAGCCATTATTGAAAGATGGCACGGCCGAAAATATTTTCCGTAAATGATGAGCAGTGCTGACTACGCGAGGCAAGCCAAAAATCGCATAAGGCGGATCATCAGGATGAACTACCATTTTAACCCCGCATGCATCTGCTACCGGCATAATTTCTGAAAGGAAATGGATCAGATGATCACTTAATTTTTCTTCATCAATTCCCTGATACTGATCTAGGCTAACTGAAATTGTTCCAGTGTAAAGCTTTCTTCACTCCCTGGCAACCCAGCGATGATATTACGCTGTAATAAAGTTTTTTGGTCATCATCAGCCTGATCAAACCACAATTTACCTCTTACAATTTCCTCTTTGGTATATGAAGCTGATGCATCAGGTCTTTTTAAGATAAAAACATCAAAGGCACATACAGCTGCCTTTTCAAATTTCAATGCTTTAGCCCCATTTGGTAATTCAAAAGCCAGATTAGTACGTGTCCAGTCTAAAACAGGCATAAAATTATAAGTAACTGTAGTTATACCACAAGCAGCAAGATTTTTTCTATGATTTTTTTTTATAATTATCAATATAACGCTCAAAATTTCCAACACGTGTTTTAATAGCTTCATGTACTGGTAAACTTTCTACTACATCCCAGTTCAAACCTGCATTTTCTATTAATTGTTTATGCTTTTTGATATCCTCAACCTCCCACACTACTCCATTGGGAATATGATGTAAAGCACTGACAATACCACTGCAGCCTGCCTGTAAAATGTCAGACAAACTCACCGGATCATTTGGGCCAAACCAGCGCATCGTCTGGGTCATTTTATACATAACTGATTTTTCTACTACATTCATTATTCAAATCTTTCCAATAAAATTATTTTAAAAATCCTTTATACGTTATCGCAATTTATAAAAGGCCAAAGGCATATCTGGTATGGAATCTATATCAATAGTCTGTCAAACGTTTGATTCTACATTTCAAACGTTTGAAATAAATCAGGTTCTATACCCCTTTTAATAGCCTTTCAGATATTATTCAATATCAGATTTATTTAATAATTAACCTTCACGAATAGATTTTAATTATTAAACTCTTATTAAAAAACAGCTTAATGACACATATCAAACGTTTGATATAGTTTATTATCTTTACATTTAGAGGATCGTTAACTAACCTAATGAGTACAAAAACACCAGTCACACTAAAACTTTTGGCCCAAAAGCTAAAAATCTCTATATCCACCGTATCCAAAGCACTTAACGACTACCCTACGATCAATGCCTATACCAAAGAACGGGTAAAGCAGATGGCCGCAGAATTACATTTTACGCCAAACAAATCGGCGCTTAATCTGCAGATCCAGAAATCATATACAATTGGTATCATTTTACCCGATTTAATGGATCATTACTTTACAAGGAGCATTTTTGGAATCGAGCAATATGCAAGGCAATATGGTTACAATGTCATCATTGGTCAATCTTATGATGACTTGAAAAAGGAAATTGATCTGGCTAATATGTTGCTAAAAAGCCGCATCGATGGTTTAATTATTGCTATATCCAAAAACACACAGAATTTTGATCATTTAGATATGTTCGAAAACCTTGGGCTCCCTATTATATATTATGGCAGAAACCCAAGTTTTAATCTAAGCTGTCACAAAGTATTAAGCAATACCTATCAGGGTTGTTATAAAGCAACTGATTTTTTAATCAAACGCGGGCATCAAAAGAGTGGCTTATCTTGGTGGCCCAAAAATGATCAGCTTTACACATGACAGGTTCAAAGGCTATATCAACGCACTGAATGACAGCAACATTCCTTTTGATGCCAGCCTGGTAGCCTATACCGATTTTGATCAGACAAATACCAACAATGCAATTAAAGAGCTATTTTACAATAGCGAAAATCCACCTACCGCATTAGTAGCTTTTAAAGAACAGATCTTATTTGACACCATGAAATACCTTCGTTCCAATAAATACGAAAAAATGGATCAGACCGAATTTATTGGCTTTGGTAATATGCCATTTATCAGATATCTGGATAATCCACCGTTAGCATCCATTGAAGAAAATCCCGAATCAATGGGTGAAAATGCAATTAAATTACTTTTAAAATTAATTGACCAAAAAACAGAGACAACAGAATACCAAGAAGTTATGGTAGATTGCGAACTTGTTCTGCATCATTAATTCAGCTGCATTTCTGGCACATTAATCACTCTTTTAAAAGTTCCAAAAAGTTCCATAGCTTTCTCTTTGACTGCTACAGCATCATCATACTTTAAAAATATTCATCAGAAGTAATTATAAAATCAAGCTGTCCTCTAAAAGCAGAGGCAAATATTGTTGAGGGATTCCCAAAAGGGAATATCGTTACGGGTGAATATAATCTCTCCACCTCAATAGCACCATATTTTTCTTTAATACTGACACAACCCATATTTGAAAAAGTAAAATCATGCCCCTTAGCATCTGCTTTAGCATATTTTGTGAGCTTAGGTAACGATGATGAAAGACAATCACTAAGCATAAATATTCTGTTGACATTAGTTTTGCTGATTTCCAGTACCAAATCATCTTTAAACTGACGGGCCTGATCCCAGAAACCAATTTTACTGCCTTTTCTAAGGCTTAACCCAATCGTCACTGGAAAAGCAAATAACATATTGTTTTTTATTTCCGGAACAAATTTCCGCATATCCACAGCACAGTAGAGCTTGCTGTATGATTTGATAGATAGTTTCAATACTATTGAATGCTTGTAAAAATATAACACTTAATACAGCATGTATAGAAATTGCTTCTTCCTTACATTTCCTGCAAATCGTCGCAGACTCTTCCTGATCTAATTTCCAGTGAAATAAATAAGGTTTTACTCTTTTAATCTCTTTTTTCGAAAACATGGCCAATAATATCAGTTTTGTTAACTTCTTAACAGCGAAGACCATGAATAGATTTGCTTTACTAAGTCTTATTGCATCAGGAATAAAATCATGCAGTGAAGTGAATGAATTATAAGTACCTATTTCCATTTGGGGCTGTGCAAGTAAACTCAAAGTTTCATCAAGAAGATTCAGTATAGCTCTCCCATCACATATACAATGATGGCAAATCATAATCAAGTCTGATGCTGAAGGAGATTTCAGATAAACAACCCGCATCAGCGGACCATTTTTCACATTAAATGGAGTAAGACATTCAAAAGTTGTTTCCTTTTTCAATCAATCATCATCAGATATCGATTGGAAACACGAACTGGTATCTGACCAATATTTTCATCTGTAATAAAATAAGGGATACCACCTTCATCTTCCAGGACATTAACGCTCAGTAAAGGGTGCCGGGCCTGTACTTTCAAAAGCACGGCATGTAATACATCCACATCAATACTCCCTTTAATTTTAACTGCGACAACAGCATTTGCTGCAGTTTGTCCATCACTATACATAGTTCCTTCAACTAATGTTAGCTTTCTTCTCATAACATTCATACCTGTTTCCTATAAAAATACCAGATATAAGTTTAGGCATACAAGAGTAGAACTACGCAATAATTGTAACAATTATCTAAGTAAAAACACCCACTATAACATCTGGTTTAATTTAAGCTCCTATTATACAATTAGATTTACTAAATTGTATTTGATTTAACCAATCAATTAAACACTTCTTAAACAAAAATTAACCCTTAAACAAAAACATGAAATTTCAATTATTACTTCTCGCAGGACTAACAAGCTTGATCGCCTGATCGCCTGCAAAGACAAGTCTGCAACTATCCCTTTATCTCCAACAGAATTAACTAACGAGTCAATTACCGGTACCTGGAAACTTGTTTCCAGTAAAGTTACTACAGGTACAAAAACAGAAGTTACCTATCCGGTAAAAGGACTGGAAATGATTAAGTTATTCAATGGAACACACTTTGCCTTTTTCAAACACGATTTAGTAAAAGGAGCCCTCCCTACCCCTGTATATGGCTCTGGTGCTGGAACTTATTCTCTCAAAGGTGATCAATACCGGGAACATTTAGATTATTGTAACGCGCGTGAATGGGAGAACAGAGATTTCAAATTCACACTGACTTTGAAAAATGACACGATAATACAAAAGGGTATAGAGAAAATTGATAGCCTTAATATCAATCAGGAAATTATAGAAATATATACCAAAGTAAAGTAGTTATCTGCTCTAAAAAAGGCTGCCTTTCTACCCGTTCTTTTACAAAACTCGCTAAACGAGTGTTAAACAGCTAAAAAAAAATCAACATACATAATTTTCCTATGTATATAAGAAAATTATATATTTGTATTATGAGTACAGCAAACGGAATGTTAAAAGGCAGCCTGCAAACTATCATTTTGAAACTCCTTCAGGAAAATGATAAAATGTATGGTTATGAAATCACACAGAAGGTGAAAGAAATCACCAGTGGAGAAATTAAACTTACTGAAGGTGCAATGTACCCCAGCCTGCACAAGATGGAGGCTGACGGGATGTTATCTACGAGTACAGAACTAGTCGACAACAGAGTACGTAAATATTACGCCCTCACCACGGCGGGTAAAAAAAAAGAAGTAGAGAATAAACTACAAGAAGCTGAGAGTTTTATTGGGAATCTGCAATTACTGCTTAACCTAAAATCTAAACTCTCATGAAACTAACCACGCAACAGCATTTAGAAATACGTCAGCATCTTCTGGGTTTATCACTTACGGAAGATACACTTGATGAATTATATGATCATCTCATTACTTCCCTGGAACAAAAACCGGCTTCCACTAAATTCAATATGACTGATGTGCGCAAACTCATCCATACAGAATTCAGCGACCTTATTAATAACCCGGAAAAAAAAAAAGAAATATCAAAAGATCAATACGATTGCTGGTTTTGGGCTTTTTGGCATCGCCCTGCTCACCTACTTGTTGACAATGGAACCTACCGCAAGTTTTTATGACTGCGGGGAATTCATTGCTACCGCTAACAGACTACAGGTTGGACACCAGCCCGGCGCACCACTTTTTTTGATGATTGGCAAATTATTCAGCATGCTTGCGATGGGAAACACAGCTCAAATTGCCTACTGGATTAATTTCAGTGCAGTCCTTGCCAGTGCAACAACGATCATGTTTCTTTTCTGGACTATCACAGCTCTTGCAGCCAAAGTTTATAGAAGAGAGAAAATCGGAACTAAGACTCTCAGTATTATAGCTGCCGGGGCCATAGGCGCATTAGCCTATACTTTCTCTGATACTTTTTTTGGTTCTCTGCAGTAGAATCAGAAGTTTATGCCCTTTCTTCTTTATTTACAGCAGTGACTTTCTGGGCTATCCTCAAATGGGAAAGTGACACCAATAACCGCTGGCTGGTCTTCATCTCTTTTATCGTAGGCCTTTCTATCGGTGTACATTTACTGAGCCTGCTGACCATTCCTGCCGTGACCTTAGTTTATTACTTTAAAAAAGCAGCAAAACCAGGAATTGCAGGTACGATTAAAGCCTTCCTGATTGGCTGTGTGATTGTTGGCATTGTTCAGTTCGTCCTGATCCAATACTTTGTTCTTTTTGCAGCAAAAGCCGATATATTGTTTGTCAATACTTTTGGCCTTTTCTTTGGCTCAGGCGCAATATCCTTTGTTTTAATTTTTGCCGCAGGAATATGCTGGGCGATAAATTACTCGATACGCAAACGCAGATACAATCTGAACATGGGTTTGCTCTGCCTGACATTCGTTCTATTTGGTTTCAGCTCCTATCTAATGATCCTGATCAGGGCTGATGCAAAAACCAATATCAATTTAAGTAATCCAGATCAGCCTTTTTCTCTTTATGAATACCTGGGAAGGACAAATTACGGATCTACCCCATTGATATACGGTAATACTTTTGATGCTAAAACAGTAGAAAACAAGGAAACCGGGAATACATACCGCAAGGGAGCCGCAAAATATGAGATATCTGGAAAAACCTATAAAACCACCTATGATAAAAACCTTTTTTTTCCAAGGACATTCAGTCAGAAAACGGGACATGCTCAATATTATCAGCAGTGGCTAAATCTCAGTGAAGGACAAACACCAACTTTTACTCAAAACCTGAGCTTTTTCACTTCATGGCAATTAGGCTTTATGTACTGGCGTTATTTCTTCTGGAATTTTGTGGGCAGACAGAACGATGTTCAAGGTAATGGAGGTATAGATAATGGCAACTGGATTTCAGGTATAAAACCACTGGATGCCATGCGTTTGGGAAACCAGTCCGATCTTCCGGCAACTATAACGACCAATGCAGCGCATAACGTTTATTATGGTTTTCCGTTGATTCTTGGAATTGCTGGCCTGATCTGGTTATACCGTAGAAATAAAACAGATGGAATTGTTGTGCTTACTTTGTTTTTCTTCACCGGAATAGCGATCATTCTTTATCTTAATCAAGATCCATTACAGCCCAGAGAAAGAGATTATGCCTATGCTGGTTCATTCTATGCCTTTGCGATTTGTATAGGTTTCGGGGTTCTGGCTTTAAAAGAATTGCTATCAAAAATTGCACAACAAAAGCTGAGCCTGATCATAGCTACAGGAATATCATTACTGGCTGTTCCGGTATTAATGGGGATACAAGGATGGGATGACCATAATCGCTCACAGAAACATACTGCTACAGACTGGGCAAAAAATTACTTGAACTCCTGTGCTCCAAACGCTATTCTTTTTACTAACGCGGATAATGATACTTTTCCACTTTGGTATGCACAGGAAGTTGAAGGTTTCAGAACAGATGTAAGAGTAATTTGTATGCAGTTTTTACCTGACGCTTCATTTATCAATCAATTGAAAAAACAAGTAAATAAATCTGCACCATTACCGATCACAATGGGCGAGGAAAAATATGTTTCCGGTGTCAGGGATTATCTTCCTTATGTAGATTACGGATTAACTGATAGTGTCGAACTGAAAGATCTGTTTGCTGTAATGACGTCTGACAATAAAGAAGACCAGGTACAGATGAATGATGGAACATTTATGAATTTCATGCCTGCTAAGAAATTAAAACTAACCGTAGATTCTGAACAACTTGTTAAAACACATACCATTACCTCCGCTCAAAAAGCAAATGTAGCAAAAGAGATGGAATGGAGTTTTAATAAATCATACGTCAGTAAAGGTGATTTAGCTTTATTTGATATTCTGATCCACAATAATTGGGAACGCCCGATATATTTTGCCACTACAGTATCAGATGATACTTATGCAGGGACTTGATAAATATCTTTACCTGGAAGGTTACGCCTACCGTTTATTACCTTTTAAAACCGGAGCAGATGATGTAAGAGATAAAAGCGAGAAAACCAATTCGGATGTGATGTATGCAAATGTGATGAATAAAATAGATTATTCAGCGTTTAATAAAGCCTCATATTTAGATCCTGAATCCAAAAGGATCGTATTTTCTACCTGGGGATTTAATAATACACTGGCAGCTAACCTGATTATTGAAGGCAAACCAGCTCAGGCAACTCATTTGATGCAGAAGTGTTTAAGAGACTTGCCATTAACAAACTATTCTGTCAGAGACACAGTGAACAGAATTAGTACGATTCAGAATTTATATGCACTGAATCACATAAAAGAAGCTAATCAACTGACTAAAGAAACATCTGATTTTCTTGCGCAGGAATTCACTTATGTATGTACCCTTACCCCCGAATTTCAACGGACTTATTTACAGAATACAAGATTAAGCTTATATGTTTTAGGCGAGCTTAACAAGCTAACAAATGGCTATAAACAGAAGGAGATGAACCAATTGATCAATGGTGTATTTAACAATATGATCGATAAATCGGGTGTTAGAAGTTAAAAATAATTTCTCAGATCAGAAGTCCCGAACAAATCAGCTTAGCTGCCAGCTTATTACAGAACGGGTTATATCAATAGAAAAGGGGTTTATCATTTAAGATAAACCCCTTTTTTTCTATTGATATAATTTACAAGATGATAATTCTGTTTGACTAGAACTCTGCCGTTACCAACTCTGGTTTTTCAACCAAAGGAGCCTGAGCAGGTTTCTTTTTAGCCAGTTGATTTACCCTGTACATCAGAAAAATACTGATTAAAGTAACCGCCACTACAACAAATCCAACTGTATCATAATGTTCTATAGGACTGAATTTAGTTTTCTGAACCACGATCATACCTGATACCGCAGCAGCTATACCGCCCGCTATTTGTTGCATAGAAGAATTAATACTCATAAATGCACCTCTGTCTTCCATATCAGGAATTGCACTGGTAAGTGCAGAAGAAGGAACCATTCTGCTCATTATCCCAATCATCATCAAGACATTAAGACCAATTACAATCCAGAATGGTGTCGCTGACAAATTAGTATAGGCAACACAAATAATCATTGTCCATATTGAAGCAATACTGAAGATTTTGAATTTACTCACAGTATCACTTAAGCGACCGATTAATGGCATAATTACCAATGAACTCACTCCTGAAATCATAAACAACAAAGGCAATTCTTCGGCCGTAACATGCAGGTTATTAACAGCAAATACACTTCCAAAAGGCATCATCATAAAACCGCCTATAGAAAGTGCTGCCGTTGCAGCAAAGCCCACCCTGTAATTTTGTTTTGATACTGTATGCCAAAGGTGCTTAAATGCAGACTTGTCACGCTGTAAACCAAGATGTTTATTAATCGGTTTTAAAACCGTGACAATTAAAGCTGCGATAATTAACGCTACTCCGCTACCATAACAAAAGGAGATTCCCAGCCCCATTTGTTAGCGATATACAAACCTATTGGAATGCCCAATACCTGGCTTGCACCAAACCCCATTTGTATAAATCCCATTACCCTTCCTCTTTGCTGTAAACTAAAAAGATCCGTAATAATGGCCATAGAAATCGAACTGATTACTCCGCCAAATAAACCAGTAATAATACGCGCAGCCACCAATAGCTCAAAAGAATTGGCTAAACTGCATAAAAAGGTTCCTACAATGAAACCAGTATAAAAGAATAAAAGCAGTTTTTTACGATCAAAACGATCAGCAAAACCTGCTGTTAATAAACCAGAAATACCTGCACTAAAAGCATAAGCAGAAACCGCAATCCCAAAAGATGACGGTTTCATACTTAATGACTTAATCAGCATATCCCCCAGAGGAGACATGACCATAAAGTCAAGTATAACAGTAAATTGAGTCATTGCTAAAATAAAGATTACGATCTTTTGATAGCCAGTAAAAGGTATAATTTCCTTTGTTTCCATATAATTAAGTTAATTCACAGCACATATAGCCATGATCCTGAACCAATTCAATAATCTGCTGATGTTTTAAACTATACGAGATAATTCTCAAAACATAGTCTTCATCATTGAGGTCCACATTCCATTGTTCAATATTTTTGTTTTCGTCTAATAAGGGCTGCAAAGCCCGTCTATCCTCTTCAGATTTGATATCTGTTTTAAAAAGCAGGATATGGTTGAAGTTTTCCATTTTTTCATTCTTATTAAATGGTTATAAATTCATTTTTTTAGCGCTTTTACCACAAAGTCAAAAGCTTGCCATAACATCTTATCATTCATTTTAAAGGGCCTCCCTCCCAGACTTTGCCCGTCATTGTTAAATTTAACCAAAGAGTATAACGGCGCAAAAGCGATTGACCAGAATACTTCAAAATGCATTTCTTCGACTTCGCCACGAGAGACGATATTTTTGTTAAATCGCTCAAATGGTGCTAAAAAGCATCTTTCATGAAAGTGTTTAGAAATTGTTCCTGGTAGATCGAAGCTCTAAGCTTTTCATGAAACCCACTAAGCGTCGGGTTATCAATCAGGTAACGATACCGATTCTCCCATTGAACGCGCAACCCATCTTCAAATGATGCCTCAGTATCAAAATTTCGCAGCATTGACTCTCCCATCAGTTTGCCGTGTTCTGCAGCCAAATGTGAAATAAGATCATCCTTATCCTTGTAATAAATATAAAGTGTGGCTACGGAAATACCACAAGCTTTGGCTAGCTTATTCATACTAAAGCTATCAAAACCACCTTTCCCTATGATTTCAATTGCCGTTTTTTTGACCAGGCATTCTTTCTCTATATCTCTTGCGCGCATAATTAATAAATGATTCAACAAATATAAGTGAATATTCATTCATTAATGAAATAATAAATAAAATATATCTTTGCAGTACATACACATCTTATCACCTACCAATTGAAAAAAGCACTCTCAAAATCACAGGAGGAATAAGCATTGGCTCCTTAATTCTGCTGATATTACTAGTCCCTTATATTATACCCAATACGATTTCTAAAGAAATAGAAAACCGGATCAATCAAAATATCAATGGAAAAGCTGAATTTGAAAGTACCAGCCTCTCCTTTTTTAAACACTTCCCATCTTTAACGTTAAGCCTCAATAACTTCACACTAAAGGGTTCAGCTCCATTTGAGAAAGAAACTTTGATCCATGCAAAACAGTTATCTTTCCGTTTGAACCTGAGTACTATTTTTTCAAAACAGGTAAAGATTGACCAGATTTTCTTAGATCAGGCCAATATCAATATCCAGGTAGATGAGAAGGGAAATGCAAATTACAATGTCTACAAAAGTAATCCTAACCCGCAAAATTCTTCAGAAAGCAGTTCTACTGCAATAAAAATCGAAGGAATTTTCATTAATAAAAGTAACCTGGTTTATAATGACAACTCAATTCCAATGAAAGTTAGCGCCAGAGGATGAATTATACTGGTAATGGTGACCTGAGCGAAGCGATTTTCGATTTAAAAAGCAATGCCAAAATCGACACACTTGATTTATACTATAATAACTCTCCTTACCTGCTGCATAAAAAGATAGATGCGAAATTGGTTACCAAAATCAATACCAACTCGCTCGATCTGATGTTCAATGAAAATGACTTAAAAATAAACACCTTACCAATCCTTTTTGTAGGTAAATTTTCATTCCTTAAGGATGGTTATGATATCAATTTTAAGACTGCAGCTAAAGAAACCGACCTGCATAATATTTTCACCGTGTTGCCTCCATCAATTGCAAACAGGATGCAAAAAACAACGATTAAAGGTTATGCTGAGATCAATGCTTCCTTAATAGGAAAATATCTGGCAAAACAAAAGATCATGCCTACCCTATCATTTAATATCAAGGTACGTGATGGCCACATCAATAACCCAAAGGCTCCCGAAGCGATCAGCAATCTATATCTGAATTTGCACATGAAATTGCCCAGCTTAAACCCAGACAGCTTATATATAGATATGGATAGCCTGCATTTTAATATGGGGAAAGATTATGTAAACTCTGTAGTTAAACTAAATGGCTAAAAAAAAAAAACCAAAGTCTATATCAATACAAGAGGATCGATAGATTTAACTAAATGGAGTAAAATATTTGATATCAGCAATTTAAAAGGCGTTTATACCATCGATCTCAAAGCAGACGGCCAATTTACCAAAAAGGTAGTCAGAAGCGGTATAAGACAGGTAGACACCGTTAACGTTATCCCTAAATTCACATTAAAGTCTTCTCTGCGTGGTGGTTATTTTAAATACCCTTCTCTGAATGCTTCCATTGAGAAAATCAATTTCAACATAGGTGGACATAACAGTGATGGAAATTACAAACACACGCAACTGGACATCACAGATATTAATTTACAAGCATTAAGCAATTACATCAGAGGGTCAGCCAAAATACAACCTGGTAATATGGCAATTGATGTAAAACTAAAATCGATGATCAATCTTGCCGAAATCAAGAAATTCTATCCATTAAAAGATCTGGAATTGAATGGAGAGCTCAATATGGACTTGCGAAGCAAGGGTGTATATAATAAAGCAAGAAAGACTTTCCCGGTAACAGAGGCCATATTCAAACTCGCAAACGGACGTATTAAGACGGCTCATTTTGATCAGCCATTAGAGCAAATTGTTGTGGATGGGACTTTGACAAACAGAGATGGAACCTTAAGGGGTACACAAGTTAATATCAAACCGATCTCTTTCATTATGGCAGGACAGCCTTTCATGCTCAAAGCAGCTGTCAGAAATTTTGAAAATGTATCCTATAATATCACCTCGAAAGGAACTATAGATATTGGCAAAATGTATCAATTCTTTGCAATTAAAGGCTATAATATAAATGGGACAATATTTACAGACCTCTCATTAAAAGGTTTACAAAGCGATGCAACTGCTGGGAATTATCAAAAGCTAAATAACAGGGGCCGTATGATCGTTAACAATATTAACTTGCAATCAGACCTCTTCCCAAAAGCATTTTTAATCAAAAATGGTGTCTTCTCTTTTGCACAGGATAATATGAAATTTGATAAATTCAAAGCTAGCTATGGAAAATCAGATTTCACTATGGATGGTCAGCTTGGTAATATCATTAACTATGTACTTAAACCAAATGCAAAGCTGACAGGAAACTTCAACTTTCAAAGCAAGCGCATTTTTGCAGATGAGTTAATGGTTTATAATTCACCTAAACCAATACCTGGTGCTCCTGCGGGCAGCAACGGTGTGATTCTTATTCCTGCAAATCTGGACGTAACTTTATCAGCCGACGCTGGAACGGTCTACTATAATGACTTGCAGATCAAAAATGCAAAAGGTAATGTAATTTTAAAGGATGGTACATTAACATTAAACCAAACCAGTTTCAACCTGATTGATGCTGCCGTGAATATGGATGCTACTTATAAAAGTATAACACCTAAAATCGGCCACATTTGATTATCATATTACCGCTAAAGAATTTGATATTGCCAAAGCGTACAAGGAAATTAAAATCTTCAGAACACTGGCAACTTCGGCATCAAAAGTAAAAGGCGTTGTAGGATTAGATTACCAGTTAACGGGTAAACTGAACCAGGATATGATGCCTGTATATCCTTCATTAAAAGGTGCTGGTGTATTATCATTAAAGAAAGTTAGCTTAAGCGGATTTAAGATGATGAATGCAGTCAGTAAAGCAACCCGCAGAGATAGTCTGAATAACCCTGAATTAAAGGATGTAGAGATTAAATCTATTATCAATAAGAATATCATTACTATAGAAAGATTTAAGATGCGTATTGCGGGGTTCAGACCACGTTTCGAAGGACAGGTTAGTTTTGATGGCCGCCTGAACATGAGCGGAAGATTAGGTTTGCCGCCATTTGGCTTGATTGGTATTCCTTTAACCATTACCGGTACACAGGATAAACCAATTATTACTCTAAAAAGAAACAAAGAAGCTAAACTCGAAGAAAAAGAGGAAGAATAGTCTTCAAGAGACAATGGTCTGAATTAAATATATAAGGGTGTCCTACGAAGTATGGACACCCTTATTTGATTATATCCCTCATTTAAAAAAATTATAATTAGTGAAACTGGGCAGTTTCAGTACTATCTTTCATTGCTATCGTAGAAGCAGTGCCTTGCTGCACCGTGTTTTGTACACAATCAAAATAACCGGTTCCTACAAAACTCTGGTGTTTCACTGCTTTAAATCCGTGTTCCTGCAAAGCAAATTCTCTTTGCTGTAATTGAGAGAAACCAGCCATTCCAGTTTGTTTATAGGCATGCGACAGTTCAAACATAGAAGTATTCAATGCATGGAACCCTGCTAAAGTAATAAACTGGAATTTATAACCTAATGCTGCCAGGTCTTCCCTGAAGGTTTCAATCTGCTTTTCACTCAAATGTTTGCTCCAGTTAAATGAAGGTGAACAGTTATACGCTTATACGCTAACATTTTACCTGGATATACTGCATGAATAGCTTCTGCAAATTCTTTGGCAACCGACAGGTCAGGATGAGAAGTTTCCATCCAGATCATATCTGCATAAGGAGCATAAGAAATACCACGTGAAATACATTGTTCCAGCCCATTTCTCACGGTATAAAACCCTTCATTTGTTCTTTCACCAGTAATAAACTCCCTATCTCTTATATCCACATCCGAAGTAATCAGGTTAGCCGCTTCTGCGTCTGTCCGGGCAATAATCAGCGTAGCAACATTCATTACATCAGCTGCAAGTCTCGCCGCTACTAATTTATTGATGGCCTCCTGAGTGGGTACTAAAACCTTTCCACCCAAATGCCCGCATTTTTTAGCAGAAGATAACTGATCTTCAAAATGAACACCTGCTGCACCCGCTTCGATCATCGCTTTCATCAATTCAAATGCATTCAAATTGCCGCCAAAGCCCGCTTCTGCATCAGCAACAATTGGAGCCATATCCAGTCAGTTTTGTGTTATCGCCATTGACAGAATCAATCTGCTCACAGCGTAAAAACGCATTATTGATACGTTTTACTACATCCGGAACAGAATTAACCGGATAAAGTGACTGATCAGGGTACATTGTACCTGATGAATTCGCATCGGCAGCTACCTGCCAGCCGCTTAAATAAATAGATTCTAATCCTGCCGCAACTTCCTGAACCGCCTGGTTGCCCGTTAAAGCACCCAACGCAGCCACATAAGATTGCGAATTTAGTTTTACCCATAGTTTTTCCGCACCTTTTTTGGCAAGGGAATATTCGATTTCCACTTTGCTGCGCAGTTTCAAAACTTCTTCTGCGGTATAAGGACGATTAATACCAGCCCACCTTGGGTTGGTCTGCCATTCGGTAAATAGCTGTGCTGCTTTAGGTTCTGTTGCCATGATGATTGTTCTTTTAAGGTTTACATTGGTTTTTATCTGGTTGTTTGTGATAATGTTGTACTATTTTTCATTAAATGTTTTAAGTATTTTAAATTGCTCTGGTCACTATTGATTAGGATGCTTATCTCCGTATTTTATCTTTCAGCAGATACAGATACTTGCTCAGCTTTTTGCAGTTCCACCTCCCCTTCTGTGCATACCTTCTTTTCACCATTTGAAAGAATAAGATCGTAGGCAGGCAGTGTAAGAAAGTCAACCCATTTATTCTGAACAACGAGTCTGTTAAAAATGCAGATCGCCTGCACATATGCCCCTTCCTGATAAGCTTTGGCACCTACCATATTTCTTATTTCCCAAATCTCATCATCTCGTAAATCTTCGTACAGACTATGTGTGATTACTCTGCCATCATCCAGTTTAGCCTTATTGTGTACCCACTGCCAAACCTGTGTGCGACAGATCTCTGCCGTAGCTGCGTCTTCCATTAAATTATAGATAGCCGCAGCACCATTACCACGAAGCCAGTTTTCCAGATATAAAATACCCACATTGATGTTTTGCCTCAATCCTTCTTCCGTAATCGTTCCCTCAGGTAATTCCAGTAAGTCATTTTTCGTACAAACAAAGTCTTCACGGCTTACATGAAGCTGATTAGGTGTTTTCATCCCTGCATCAAATATTTCTTTAGCAATAGCAACTAATCCCGGATGAGCAACCCAGGTACCATCATGCCCGTCTGTTACTTCACGAAGTTTATCAGCTTTCACCTTTTTGATAGCGGCTTCATTAGCGGCTTCATTATTTTTAATCGTTATCTGCGCAGCCATTCCACCTATTGCATGTGCTCCGCGTTTATGACAAGTTTTAATTACCAGTTGTGTATAGGCTCTCATAAAAGGAACAGTCATATTTACCTGAGCACGATCCGGAAAAACGTAACCCGGAACATTTCTGAATTTCTTAATGAAAGAGAAAATATAATCCCAGCGACCGCAATTCATTCCAGCAGAATGATCTCTCAATTCATATAATATTTCATCAAGCTGAAAAGGGGCCATAATAGTTTCAACTAATACCGTTGCCTTAATACTTTTCTGAGCAATTCTGCAATAGTCTTGTGCAAATACAAATACATCGTTCCATAACTTTGCTTCCTGGTAGCTTTCTAATTTTGGTAAATAGAAATAAGGACCATTTCCATTTTCAAGCAATGTTTTTGCATTATGAAAAAAGTAAAGCCCAAAGTCCAGCAGACTTCCACTGATAGGTTCATGATTAATTTCTATATGTTTTTCTTCCAGGTGCCATCCTCTTGGACGTACAAATAAGGTAGCTGTAGTATCATTTAATTTATACTCTTTTCCATTGTCTGCACTTGTGAAACTAATGGTGCGGTTAATTGCATCACGCAGATTAAGTTGCCCGCCAACTACATTATCCCAGTTAGGTGAATTGCTGTCTTCAAAATCAGCCATAAAAATATTGGCGCCAGAGTTCATCGCATTGATAATCATTTTGCGTTCAACAGGGCCGGTTATTTCAACCCGGCGATCTCTGATATCGTCCGGAACAGGAGAGATTTTCCAGTCACCTTCTCTGATCGCAGCAGTTTCAGAAAGAAAATGAGGTTTCCATCCGCCATCAATTTTTTCCTGCACCATTTCCCTCTCCACTAACAGCGCTTTTCGCTGTACATTAAATTGCAGATGCAATGCCTTAATAAATTCCAGTGCTTCTTCTGAAAGCACTTCCTTGTAAGTTGCCCGGTACGGAGCATTAATGGTCATTCCCTCTGGGGTAGTGTACCATGTTTTGGGGTGGTTCATATTTGATGTCATGGTTGTAAATTTTATACAATATACGTATTTTTCTCAATTAGCGAATATTTCGCTAATATTTTTTTATTCGTTGATTGACTCATTTTAACTACTTTAGTAGTATGATAACCAATAATGATAGTGTACGCCTCATTTTAGGCCTTAAAGTAAAATCTCTTCGTCAGGAAAAAGGGCTGTCTTATCAGCAGTTAGCTGAACAAACCGGGATGTCACTTTCCTATGTACATGATATAGAGACCGGTAAAAAATTCCCAAAGGCAGACAAGATACTTTCACTGGCAAAAATACTGGGCGTAGATTATGATTACCTGGTATCATTAAGAGCGAATAAAAAGCTCCAGCCTATTATAGATCTGATCAATTCTGACTTTATTAATGCTATTCCATGGGAACATTTCGGTCTGACACCAGCCGCTTTACTTGATCTTTTCTCTAATACGCCCGATAAAGTCACCGCATTTATTAGCACATTACTTAAAATTTCGAGAAGTTATCAGTTATCAAAAGAGAATTTCTACAATGCGGCACTGCGATCTTACCAGGATTTGCAAGACAATTATTTTGAAGCAATTGAAGATGCAGTAAGAAATTTCAGAGAGGAATACGGTTGGGAAGAAACTTTACAAATAGATATTCCTGTATTAGAAAAAGTATTAAATAGTATCAATATCCAGGTAAACCGCAAAAAGATGAACACAATGGACGCATTGCACGGTCTGCGTTCTTTCTATTCTAATACGACGAACAAGGTATTTTATATTAATAAAGGAATGACCCCTGCCCAAGAGAAATTTCTGTTATCAAGGGAGATCGCATTTCAATACCTCTCCATTACTGAAAGACCATATGAAACGATTATTCAGCAAAGCGATTCATTTGATATGATGCTCAATAATTTTAAGGCATCATATTTTGCAGTAGCCCTGCTGATGCAGGAAGAAAAGTTTGTGGAGGATGTAAAAAGCATTATGATGCAAAATAAATGGAATGATAAAGCATGGCTCAATCTCTGCACAATATATGACGTAACGCCAGAAATGATGATACAGCGGTTAACGAATATCTTACCCAAACATTTCGGCATTGACCAGCTTTTCTTTTTACGCATATCAGGGAACGTGAAGAAAGATAGCTACGAAATCACGAAAGAACTCCATCTTTCTCAATTGCATAATCCTTATGCCAATGCCACCCATGAACATTATTGCCGCCGCTGGGTTTCAATCACCTCATTAAAGACCATACTGCTGACCTTGTTGACAGTAAAAAATACAAATATCCGGTAGTTGAAGCGCAAATCTCTCAGTACTGGCAGACACATAACAGGTATTTATGTATTTCAATATCAAAACCAGCACGAAAAAAAGATGAAATGATAAGTGTAACTATCGGACTACTGATAGACCAGAAGCTACTCCAAGCCATGTCTTTTGTAAACGATATGACTATTCCTGTAAAAACGGTTCATACTACTTGTGAACGATGCGGCATTATGGATTGCATGGAAAGAGCGGCACCACCTATTGAAATCTTAAAAGAACAGCATCAGGAACAAATCAACAAGGCTTTGAAGCAATTGGAGTAAAGAAGAAAAACCTGAATACGATTACAAAATCTTATACAAAAAAATGGCAGGCATCTTTCAGACACCCGCCATTTTTAAATATTTAATCAGGCTGTTTACGTAAACAAACCGTTCTTTATGATTAAAGTTTGAAACCGTAAGCGATACGCAAAGCAATTGTCCTACGCTTTTGTTATCGTAGTTATTTGCTAAACGTAATGCATCACCTTTACCAGTGTTCTCGTATTTAAGGCCTAAGTCTAAACCATTACTCCATGAGTAACCTAAAGTTGGTGCGTAAAGGAAAGTAGTTTTTGAATCTTTAGATACGCCAAAAGCAGCACCTACTTCACCCATTGCATAAATACCCGAACCAGTTGGATCAAAGAAATATTTTAAACCAGTTTTTACCGGGATATAAGCATAATCAGGAATCTCGATATTATTAACCGCACCTTTACTGTAAACACGGTCTTTTGCGAAATAATGATTATAACCAGTTGCGATCGGCACCGATAATTGTTTAGTTACATCAAATTGTGCACGTACATCAATCCCCGCTGCAACGCTATAATTATTGTTTGTAGGGATACCTATATTTGCACCAACACCTATTTTTTGAGCACTAACATTCGTTGTGAAGAATATTGCCACAGCAGCTACTGCCGAAGCAAGATATTTTTAGTAGATTTTTTTTCATATTATATTTATTCATGTGTTTTGACGATTGACAATTATTATCAACCATTCGGGTGAGTAAATACAAAATGCATGCCACTACGAGAATTCGTATCTTCTTAAAACTAGAAAACAAGCCTAATAACAGTATAGAAGACGTTTTTCAAAACTCCGGCATTCCCATACAGAATAAGGAATCCAAATCCTCCCAGTTTTAATAAGGAACCATTGATACGCTTATGTAACAGCTATTTATCGCTTAAATGATTCTTCATATAATTTGACAACCTCTTGGGTTAAATGAGCTGGCTCCATAGCCGAATCCAACCAGTTTATCATAATACCGTCTTTTTCCATTTTTCTGAAAAAAGTCATTTGTCTTTTGGCAAATTGACGGATTGCGATGTACAATTTCTCTTTTAAGTCTGGTAAACTGAGCTTATTCTGGAGATATTCAGTGATAAATTTATACTCCAAACCATAAAAAAGAAGCATTTCGGCACTACTTTACTCCACGCTTCAAAAGTGCCTCTACTTCTTCTATTAGTCCATTATCAAAACGCTCATTTAATCTCTTATAGATTCTTTCCCGGCGGGAATCAACCTCTCCTCCCAGACCAATAATCAGGGACTGAATAACAGGACGGTTCTCTTCCACTAAAGTATGATATTGTAAGTATTCTGCAATTTCAATAGCCCTGACTAATCTTTTGGAGGAGGAAAGATCTGCATGCTCCGTTAATTCAGCAGGATAACCAGCCAGTATTTCCCGCAATGCTACAATATTATGTGCCGGAAGACTCATTCTCAGCTCATCGTTTACAGGAACGGCAGTATACTGATGATTTTGCAATATACTATGAATATACATCCCGGTTCCGCCACATAGTATTGGAGTTTTGTGCTGATGAGTCAGCTGCTCAAATACCTTATAAAAATCATCTTTAAATGAGTTGACATTATAGTTCTCTCCCGCCTCCCTGATATTAATCAAATGATAAGGAAGGAAACCTCCTTCCCATCTATACTGTATTCATGCAGATCTTTTCCAGTACCGATATCCATATCTTTAAATACCTGTCTGCTATCTGCACTAATAACTTCTCCATCCAATGCATATGCAACACTGACAGCAAGTTTAGTTTTTCCTGAGGCAGTTGGGCCCAGTATAATTAAAAGAGGTTTTTTTTATCTATTTGCATTGTATAATATATTTCAGGTTTCCCGTATTAAAAACACTGATATAAAGTAAAGAATTTAAATATTCTGTTCTTTCAGGCTCAGTTAACTGAGCCATAGCAGTAATAACTTCATCTGGCAGGCGATGAGGAAAATAACGGATGTTACTAGTCTGGTCCAACCATATTTCTGCCGGTGGTACTTTTGCGACAAGCTCAAAACCCAGCTTTGTATATCCTTTCCCATAAGACCAGTCCAGATCTGCATATGTCATCACATCATTTGGAAGGATATTTTTGATTAAATGTTTAATCAGTTTACTCAATCCGCCCTGCACAGTAAAACCATCGGCATTCGCAAACCTGATTAGTTCAACAGACGTATAATCTGCATGCTTTCTGGTCATTTTACGTTTGGCACTAAAAGTGGCAACAGCAACAAATTTCCCTTCTAAAACTAATGCGTACCGATGTCTTGCCTTGGCTGATCCCTGGAGATGGTTATCCTTAAGAAAAACATCAGCTTCAGGTTGAGTTATATTAACAACGCTGGTTTTTCTACCATGAATCCTCTGATTTCCACCTAGCAACGAGCTGATACGGCTTAAAATCTGTGCCGGTTTATTATACCAGATATCTTCCCAAAGCTGAATTAATTGTTTACCCGAAGCACTATATTCCTCTTGTAAAATTAACGCTTCTGCTGAACCAGGATGATTTGCTATACTTAGCAAATTAAGATATAATTCATCATTATCCTGAAACTTCAATAAAAGAAAAGAGTCAGAAGTATACAATTCTGACTCAATGCCAATATCCAGTAACGCTTGTTTAACTCTTGTTGCCAGCTTATTTTTTTTATCCCCACTCCTGTTTTTTATTTACAGCAATCTCCGCTCTTTTTATCCTCATCACTGTTAGTTTTCAATTCTTTTCTACACCCATCCCTGCTCTTTAAATATTTTATATCCGGCAGCTACTTTATCTTCAATTAAATTCAAAGTTACATCATCCAGTTCTTTAATGTACATTGTTCGCTCATGCTGAGGTACAGAATCAGGAAGCAAATCAAATGCTATATGATCATCTTTAACTTCCAGACTGAGAAAAAACACTTCTGGTTTATGCTGATCTTTCGCTTCTAGCGGGGGTGCGGCCCAGAGGTCATATTTCTGATCGCTGTTAGCCCCATCATTAAAACCTAAAGTGGTATAAGGCTGTAACGCTGCCCTGATAGTCTGAAAAATTTCTATAAGATCCGTTTTCATATCTTTGATATTTTGAATTCATAGATATAACAAGCATCAAAACCTATTGTTTCCCGTTTTCCATATTTAACCACCACCATTTTGTATCCGGATAATTTCCTCCGATCTGAAATGTCTCACCCAATAAAGGAGTGGTAATCAACTGTTCTGACTCTTCAGCACTTTTAGATACACGCAAAACAGGATCATTCCAATCATGCAAAGCTAATGTAAACTTTCCCCAGTGTACAGGTAAAAGCACTTTTGCCTTCAAATCTTTTGCTGCCATTACCGTTTGTTCAGGGAACATATGGATAAAAGGCCATAGTTCATTATATTGCCCACATTCTAAAATTGCCAGATCAAAAGGTCCATGTTGCTCACCAATTACCTTAAAATGACTATCATAACCAGAATCTCCACCTAAAAATAATTTATGTTCAGCACTTTCCAGAATAAACGAAGACCATAATGTCCGGTTCCTTTTAAACGTTCTGCCAGTAAAATGTCTTGCTGGCTGGGCTGTAAACTTAAGCCCGCATAAAACCGTTTGTTCATCCCATGCCAGTTCGGTAATCTTCTCTGCCGGAATTCCCCCAACGCAATAAATGTGACCCTGCTCCTGCTGAAGTTAAGAAATGCTTCACATTATCTTTCAGCTTTAAGATACTTTGATAATCCATATGATCGTAATGATCATGCGTAATCAGCAAAATATCAATTGCGGGGAAATCTTCTGCCCCAATAAAATCCGTACCAGCATATTGTTTTTTACCTATAAATGAAAATGGAGAAGGCGTTCTGCTAAATACCGGATCGACCAGTACCTTTAAAGAATCCAGCTGCAATAAATAAGAAGAATGCCCAAACCACGTTAGTTTTGCTCCTGATATAGAATCCAGTTCAGGTTTAACATGTGGTAAAACGGCTGTCGGTCTGCTATTTGGATTCCCTTTCAGCATAGCTTTGAGAAGAACCCAATACCCTTCTTCGGGTTCAACAGGAGTTAAAGACTGATTTTGCAGGACATCATCTTTAACGTTAGGCAAAGCCCGGATACGTTCTAAACCTGCACCCTGGGGCAAACGGCCAAAAAACCGGCAAATTTAAAATGATATAAACCAGCAATGCTAATGTGCAAACAATGAATATGGTGATATACATATAGAATAGATAATGATAACAGATATGTTAAAGGTATTAAATTATAGCAGCAGTCAATAAATGCTGATTACATCAAATCCGCAACGAATATAACAATTGGATGAAGTATCAAACCCAGTAATTTTATTAAT
Organism: Pedobacter sp. NJ-S-72; assembly: GCF_053890575.1. Taxonomy (NCBI): domain Bacteria; kingdom Pseudomonadati; phylum Bacteroidota; class Sphingobacteriia; order Sphingobacteriales; family Sphingobacteriaceae; genus Pedobacter; species Pedobacter sp. NJ-S-72. The sequence goes on from NZ_CM132681.1 coordinate 2,027,025, forward strand.
ATTGCACAGACCTGTTTAAATAACAGCTCCTGTAAAATTTAATTATTATCAAGACCTCAAACAGAGCAAATAATGAGTCCTAATACCGTTTTTCTAAACCACACTTTTATAGACGCTGCTCAGGCTTCCCTACTAATTACAGATCTTGCTATACAAAGAGGATATGGAATATTTGATTTCTTTAAGACAGTCAATGGCAAACCTATTTTTCTGGACGATCATATAGAACGTTTTTATAACTCTGCTAAAAAAATGCACCTGCACGTCAACCAGACTCCTGCAGAATTGAAAGACATCATGCTGCTGAATTGATGCAAAGGAATAATTTACCAGATTCCGGAATTAAGATGACTTTGACCGGAGGGTACTCTGATGATGCTTATATCCTGCCTGCTGCACAAAATCTGATCATTACACAACTGCCTTTAACCATCCCTCAGGGTCTTCAAACTGAAGGTATAACTTTGGTTACTTATTCCTATCAAAGACAATTATCCGAAATGAAAACGCTGGATTATACTATGGCGATCTGGTTACAACCTTTTATCAAGGAAAATAAAGCTGACGACGTATTGTATCAATATAATGGTTTAGTCAAAGAAACTCCCAGGGCCAATTTTTTCATTGTGACCAATGAAGGAGAAGTTATAACTGCCAAAAACGATGTACTGAGTGGTGTTATCCGTAAAAACATCCTTAACCTCAAAGATTCAGGTTTCCAGATCACAGCACGTGATTTTACCTTGGAAGAACTTTATAATGCGAGCGAGGCTTTCATGACCAGTACAACTAAAAATATCTTCCTATTCTAAAAGTAGACGGAAAAGAAATTGGTAATGGAAAAGCAGGGAAGATTACCACGCAGTTATCTGCTTTGTTATTCGAAAAAATGAGACAGATCTAATTCAAAACCGGGATTGATCTTCACCCAAAGAAGGAAGATCTGGCTAAACTACAGCCGGATCTTCCTTCTTTGGTACTAATTTTTCTGCAAGACCAGCTCCAGCTGCAAGTAATTCATTGGTAATTGACCGGGTATATTCAGAAATTTCTGCTTTAAAATCTGCAACCGAAGCACCAGATCTGATTTCTTCCAGTCTTTTTTCCCATGAACCTGTCAACTCAGCCTGAGCAATCTTCTGATCTTTGACTACATCATAAACAGCAAGGCCTTTAAAAGTTGGCACGAGATTACGTTTTTCACGCATAATATAATCCCTGGTGATTAGAGTTTCAATAATTGAAGCTCTTGTAGCCGGAGTTCCCAGCCCACTATCTTTCATGGCGTAGCGCAATTCTTCATCTTCAATTTCTTTACCAGAAGTTTCCAGTGCTTTCAGTAAAGAAGCTTCATTATATAGAGGTTTCGGTTTAGTCTGCTTCTCCAGCAAAGCTTTCTCTACAATAGGCAGAAGTTCCCCTTTTTTAACCTTTGGAAGAGAAGGATTATCCTCATCTTTTTTATCTTCCTCTTTATCATTTAATACAGAGCGCCATCCCGCAGAGCGGATAACTGTTCCGTTTGCAATAAACAGAGAGCCAGATTCAATCGTTATTTTCGTTACCTCCTTAACACATTCCTGATGAAAGGCCTCCAGCATACGCCCTACTACCATATCATAAACCGCCTGTTTATCCGAACTCAAATGATAAGGTGCCTCACCAGTTGGTAAAATAGCATGGTGATCCGTTACTTTCTTTGCATTCACGCTCCTTTTATTCAAAGGTATGGTCATTAGAAATTCAGCCTGTTTTCCAAAATCCGGATGCGTAGTCAGTTGAGTAATTAACTGAGGGACACCAGCAGCAAAAACATCATCCCCAATGTACCGGCTACCCGTACGTGGATAAGAAACCAGTTTACTTTCGTATAAATTCTGTAGTAAATTAAGCGTTTGATCGGCAGTATAACCTTTACGCTTATTTGCTTCCTGTTGTAAACTACTCAGGTCATGTAACAAAGGAGGCGGTTCTTTTCGTGGTTTAGCTTCAACATCAATGATTTTACCCCCGGTTGGAAAACCAGAGGCCACATCTTCAATTTTATCAAATAAAACCTGCGCTTCTTCCTTTACATTGAAATTGACTGTGGAAACAGCCTTAAACAGCTGCCCTTCTTTATCCAGCTGTATACCCAGCTGATAATATAATTGTGGTACAAAATTCTTTGTTTCAATAAATCTGGAGCAGATCATTGCTAAAGTAGGTGTTTGTACCCTACCCAGTGAAAGTACTGATCTTGCACCAGCCGAAATACTTAAAGCCTGAGTAGCGTTCATTCCTACCAGCCAGTCAGATTCTGACCTGCCTGCAATGTGCAGAATTAAACAACGTATCATAATCAGTACCCGGCTTAAGATTTCTGAACCCTTCTTTAATAGCTTCGTCAGTCTGTGAAGAGATCCAGAGTCTTTTAAAAGGTTTTTTACATTTCAGAAAATAATAGATATAGCGGAAAATGAGTTCACCTTCCCTCCCGGCATCCGTCGCTACGATAATCTCTGTAGCCTCATCAAACAGCTTTTTGATAATATCGAGTTGTTTCCTTACTCCGGGATCCTCTACCAGGCCATCTTTGGTTTTGATCTTCCTGATGGCAAGCTTAAATTTAGCTGGGAGCATCGGCAAATGCTGCCTTCTCCAGCCTATAAAGCCATATTCTTGTGGAGGTGCTAATTGCAGCAGATGTCCGAATGCCCAGGTAAAAGTGTAACCTTTCCCCTCAATGTATCCGTCTTTTTTACCCGTTGCGCCAAACACTTTAGCTAATTCACGTGCAACGGAAGGTTTTTCTGCAATTACAATCTTCATCTCTGGTATCCTTTATTTAGAGACCCTAAATTTCATTAAAATACTTCATATTAAAAAACCAGGCGGGTATATCCTGGCTGCAATTGTCTGCCAGAAGAGGCCTGACATTGCTATGCCAGGATATACCCGCCTGGTTTTTTAATTGCTCATCCAAAAGGAGATCCTTCAATGACGAAGTGCTAACCAATAGCCTCACAGATGGTTAAGAGGATCAAATCGATTATATTATTGTGGTGGCTTGTGTGATTTATTGTTTAGTTTATTTTATTTATCAACAAACCCTCAAGTTTATTGAATTACAAACTCTTTTTTGAACTCTCTAATATTCTTATTTCGAGCTTTTTATTGACTAATTGATCAGCTCATTTAAGAATTAGCAGTTTGAAATCCGGCACCTATTTTAATTTTTATGAAGGTATTTAAAGATTAGCGACGCACTGCATAGCAGAATGCAGACAGAGATAATTGCACTTACCGTTATTGCATACACAATAGAAGTTGCTCCGCTGTTGGCCATTGCACCAAATATAGCTACCCCCCATTGCTCGCGCTGCCTGGCGGGTTGTATTCAAAACGGCAGATGCAGTACCTGAACGTGTCCTGGTACCCCGGCAAGTATCCCCGTGGTCATTGCAGGAACTGCAAGCCCCATTCCAAGCGGTATAGTAATAAATGGAATAAATAATTGCCAGTAAGGCGTATTCGCATTTGCGATCAGTAACCCTGCGAAACCGATGATTGATATAAACAGTCCCGCTAAAATTGGAATACGTATCCCATACCTCGCCATGAGCCGGGCACTAATCAGGTTTGAAATGATAAATCCCGCAGTCAGCGGGTAAAAAAAAGCAAGACCAGCATTAAGCGAGGCGTAGTGTAATACATCCTGCAGATACAGACTTATGTTCCATAATAAGCACTATTGAATGCTATACCGAGTAAGATCAGCACATTAAAAGAAGAAGAATTAAACAAATCCAAAGGTAATATAGGTGAGCTTGCTTTTTTTCTCAATGCGGATAAACCAGATCATCATGGCGGCACTAAAAAGCAAACCACCAAAAATCAGTGGGTGTGTAAAGCCCAGGCTATGCCACTCGATAATAGCCGCAGTTAAAGCCGTGAGCGCAAGCATCCATACCAGTTGTCCCGGAATATCAAAGCCCTTATCGGGATGGCGTTCACTTTCCCTTAGTCTGAAGCTCAGGAAAATACCGATCATGCACAGTGGTATATCAACAAGAAAGATCATCCGCCAGTTACTCAAATGAATCAAAAGCCCGCCTAAAATCGGGCCAGCAGCAATTGACACCCCACCCGCGGCAGTCCAAAGGGCAACAGCGCGGGAACGCAGCGTTTTATCATGAGAAAACTCCTGATTTAAAATAGAAAGGGAACTTGGTATCATTGTCGCTGCCCCAATCCCCTGCAAAATCCTGAATCCAATTAAACTAATCGGATTCCAGGCCAGTCCGCAACCTATAGAAGCCGCCCCAAAAACTAATAATCCAATCTGAAAGATCCTTTTAGACCCAAGCAAATCGCTCATTGAACCAGCAGACAGCATCAAAACCGCGAAAGCTATAGTATAAGCATCAACAATCCATTGTAACGCACTAATATCTGCAGAAAAAGACTTAGAAATCCGCGGGAGTGCTATATTTACAATAGACACATCCAGCTGAGAAACGACAAAAGCCAAACTTGTGGTCCCCACTACAAAACCAAAGGAAAGAATCTTCTTTGAAGTATCTTGCGCAACCAATTTCTCCATGAATCAAAGTTATCATAACCTCAATAAAAGCCACCTTAGAAATCACAAATAATATCATAATTCCTTAAAGAGAGATCAATTCAGCAATACCACCAGTACCATCTAATAATAATCCTTAAAGTTCAGTCTGATAACTATCTAAAAGGCTACATCAAATAAACAATCCTTAAAGCTCAGTCTGATAACTATCTAAAAGGCTACATCAAATAAACAACCATTAAAGCTCCGTCTCTAATAGCCAACCTTAAATAACATCTTAAAGCGCCAACAAAGAACACAATGCAGTGGATACTCTGGAAAAAAAACAGGTATACATATTCAGACATAGCTGTTCCCCTCTTCAGGGGGACGAAGTCTGAATATGTATACCTGTTTTTTTTTTTATATAGAAGACAACAAATCCAAACCAATTTTGAATGTGTTACAATGCGCCTCAACAATGTCCTTAATTAGTGGAGAATACCCTCCCCCCATACTGACCTGAACGGGCAAACCATGTCCCTTACAAAACTCAAAAACCATTTTATCCCTCTCTTTGCAGCCAGCCTTGCTCATCGCTAGTTGCCCTAATTTATCACTTGATAAAACATCTACCCCAGATAAATAAAAAACAAAATCAGGTTTATGTTTCTCATACAACCCCGGTAACGTATGTTCCAAAAGCGAAAGATAAACATCATCACCAGTTCCAGCATCAAGGCCAATATCAAGATCAGAAACCTCCTTGCGGAAAAGGGAAGTTCTTTTCGCCGTGCATAGAAAAAGTAAATACCCTATTCTCGTTCTCCAGAATCTGTGCAGTCCCATTTCCCTGATGCACATCTAAATCTATAATCAGAATACGATTACACAAACCCCTGTTCAAAAGATAATTAGCCGCAATAGCCTGATCATTCAGCAAACAAAAGCCCTCACCCCAGTTTGACCCTGCGTGATGCGTACCACCAGCCACATTAAAAGCAAGACCATATTCTTTTGCAAATAGCGCACCATCAATCGTTCCCTGAGCGATTCTCAGTTCCCGCTCCAGCAATTGTGCATTTAACGGGAAGCCAATCCGGCGCTGCTCCCTTGGGGGCAAAGTAAAATCTCTTAGCTGCGCCCAATAAGCAGCATCATGCGATAACAATACAACCTCTTCATCAACCGGTTCAGGTTCAAAAAGATTATTAAGACTGATAACCCCTTCATGTAATAACTGTTCTGGTATCAATTCATACTTTAGCATCGGAAAACGATGTTCCTCCGGTAAAGGATGCGCATATAAAGGATGATAAGCTATTTTTATCATTTAATTTAAGATCTCTCCTACGTGTTTTTCAATATTATTACAGATTTCATCTACAGGCAAATCATTCGCATCCTGTCCAAAAGGATTTTCTATTTCCTCTGCGATGAGCTCTAAACTGGCCAGTACATATAGAATAAAAGGTACAATTGGAATCACGAAATAACCAAGACTGAATACCCAGCCAAAAGGAAGAGTAATTACATAGATAAAAAGGAATTTCTTGATAAAAGCACTATAAGAAAAAGGAATAGGTGTTTTCTTTATCCTTTCACAACCACCGCAGATATCTGTAAAACGGTTCAGGTCACTACTCAGCACAATCAACTGTTCACCAGAAATTTTGCCAGCAGCCTCCAAGTCAAAAACCCGTGCAGAAAGACTTGCGGCAACCTGATTAGGAATATGTTTACCCCCATCTACCTCAACCAGAAAACTATTTTTACCCGAAATACTTTTTTTCTCTCAGATGTTCTTTTAAAGCGAAAGCATATTTAGGGATCGCATAACTGAAATATTCATATTCTTCCTCACCCAACTTAAGCGATTTAATTTTTATTGCCAGGTTACGGCTGATATTAGTCAGTTCGCCAAGTAATCTCCTGCCTTCCCACCATCTATCATAAGAAGTATTGGTACGAAATACCAGTAACATGGAAATCACAAAGCCCAGCAAACTATGCATCATACCAATATTCTTGACAGTTGCCGTTTGGGATAATTTAAGAAAATGAAGCTCTCCAAAAGCTATCAGACCAGAAAACACAGCTACACTGAGCATCAGTGGCCATAATTTCCTGAAAGTATCGGCTTTATGGATATGGAAAATAAAGGTGAACCAATCTTTAGGATTGTAATTTATCATATAGCTATCTCTTTGCTTATTTTTAACAATAACTCACCAGTCAGGAAAACATCCTCAAAAGAATTATACAAAGGAACCGGACTCAAACGGATTACATTTGGCTCTCTCCAATCGCCCAATACATTATTCGCAACCAGCTTTTCAAAAACCCCCTTTGCATTTCCGGAAGCAATAATAGAAACCTGGGTACCACGGTCGTTTTCATTTTCGGGCGTAATCACTTTATACTGTTCATAACCAATTGCCTGATTTACCTGACCAATTGTATAAATCAGATAAGCCGTTAATACTTTACTTTTGTCTCTCAGTGGCCCCATAAACCCAGCCGACTCAAAGATTTGCAGTGAAGCATGATATAAAGCCATTGGCATGACTTGCGAACAGCTAATCTGCCAGCCATCTGCTCCCGGTTCAGGCACAAAGCCTTTTTCCATTTTAAAACGAGTAGATTCTTTATAGCCCCACCATCCTGCATAGCGGTTCAGTGTATCGTCCTTAAAATGTTTCTCATGAACAAATATGCCACCTATCCCACCAGGGCCACTATTCTGATACTTATAAGAACACCAGCAAGCAAAATCATATCCCAGTCATGCAGTTGCACAGGAACATTTCCGGCTGCATGCGCAAGGTCGAATCCTACAATTGCACCCGCAGCATGCCCCGCCTTGGTAATAGACTCCATATCGAACCATTGCCCGGTGAAATAATTGATACCACCAAATAAAACTAAAGCCAGCTCATCTGCATTTTCAGCAATACGGGCTGTAATATCTTCTGTCCTCAAAGTATATTCACCCGGTCTGGGAGCAACTTCAATAATAGCCGTTGCCGGCTCATAACCATGAAAACGCACCTGACTTTCCAATGCATACTGATCAGACGGGAAAGCACCGGCCTCCATAATAATCTTAAATCTTTTTTGATCAGGGCGATAAAAACTAACCATCAGTAAATGAAGATTAACTGTCAGCGTATTCATCGGGCAAACCTCAGCAGGCAATGCACCTACGATCGGAGCCATTAATTTTTTAAGCTCTTTATGATAAAACATCCACGGACTGTTTCCTTCAAACCAGCCTTTCTACAGCCAGATTTTGCCAGTTATCCAATTGTTTTCCAAGCACAGTACGCGCTGATTTAGGTTGAAGACCCAATGAATTACCACACAGATATATAAAAGGTTTACCATTTTGCTGTGGAAATAGGAATTCTTCACGGAATTTTCGCAATGGATCCTGTTCATCCATTGTCCTTGCAAATGATAATGTATTTTCAAAGTTCATATTTTTCGTAATTATGCTAATCAGGATAACGCTTTTTACAATTTTAGTAAAAAAAATATAGAATCAGACAATCTTATACTTGTTCTCTTCTGCAATTTCGTGCATCTCAAATTTCCTGATAAAAAGAACTATCAAAGCAATGATCACAGCGGCAATAGCCATGATTAAGGATACCTCTCTTAAAGTCAGCAACATGGCTTGTAATTCAATTTTTTTGGCAATCATTACTACAGCTGCACTATGCGCATGAATACTATCCATGCCATGTGATAAAAATCCAGCTTTTAAATGTTGTATTTCTGATGATGAAAACAGAATTATCAAAGGTGATCCCTTCTGAAAGATAACCATCGTGCCGGTTTGTACCCCTGAACAACCAGTTACTGAATAACGAATAACCAGCATAAGAACCTAGAATATAACGAAAAAACAAACTTCCCATCACCCTGTCACCATTAGATTCTCTGGGGATATTAGTCGCTGTGAAAGTAGATAGTGTGGTGAGCATTACGCCATAGGCCATTCCCTGCATCAGGTAAGCCGCCACCAGGTTATGCATAGAATTATAAGTCTGCACATCATGGAAAAAGATAAACAAAGACCCCGCATAAAGCAGAAAAGCAATACTTAACATGACGCGTACTGGCATCCGCCGATATAATAAGATACCCGCAATTGGAAAACTGATCAGGTAAGCACATAAAGTAATCACGGCAATAATTGATAAATATCTTTCTTCGCCATGAAAGGTATAGGCTGCATACTTGTTAAATAATAAGTTGGTGCTATAAAAAGCATACATCAATACCATGAAGGCAATACCCAGAGGAATTTGTTTATAATCCTTAAAAACTCTTAGATTCCAGAAAGGACGTTTTACATGATACTGTCTGAAAATAAAAAGAAAAGTAAACAGGAAAAATCCAGTAAATGCAACTATAATCTGTTTGTCTCTAAACCAGTCCTTAGTTTGTCCATAAGTAAGCACATAGCACAATAAAAAAGATCCACTAGTAAAAAAAAACAAACTTGCCCAGTCAACCTGGTATAAAGGAATTTTTCTATGCATTCGTTCGCGGTGAAATAACAACAGACAAATCACGATACAAAGACCTGCCGCTATGGTGGCGATCAAATAAATTGCCTGCCAGTCATGCTCTTCAATAGTTGGATTAAAAAAAATATCAGCAAGCTCTCCTCCCGTCCGGGCGATGGTATAATAAATCCCATAAAATAATGCACGATGACGCATCACAGGAAAACGATCCGTTAATAAGGATATAAAATCGAGCAGACAGATCAGTTTAAGGATACTTATCAAAAAGTTGCTGACTAATAAAAGTGGGACATAATTGATCAGATAACAGGAAATAGAAAGGATCACCTGGAAAATCAATGCACCCATTAACAGATCTGACTTCTTAAAATAAAGTTTCAACCTATAATATATAGGTATAGCGGAAACAAGTCCAACTGTACCAATCTGTGAAAACCAGGTCACTGTTTCTGGCTCTACCCCATAAAAAGCAGATAACCGTGAAGCGGTAGTACTTGTGATTGCTAAAACAAAAGATTGCAGCAACAATAATAAAATGACAGCAGGCCCTTTAATCCCATCGCTGATATTTTTCCGGTATGGAGATAATTCATAAAACATAAAGGTATAATTAGCTTAACTTTTTAATGAGCTGTCCAAGAACCCGTCTTGTAACTTCTAATTCTTCCGTTTCAATAGCAACCGTTATGCTATCCAAAAAAGCATCAAGTATTGGCAAAACCACCTTTTCCAGTTCCCGGCCGCTATCATCAGTAAGCATAATTTTCTTATTTCTTGCGTCTATAGTATCGCTGACCCGTTCTACCAGTTTCCTCTTTTCTAAATTATCAATGATTTTGGTGATTGAACCTTTATCCTTAAATAGTTGCTCTGCCAGATCTTTTTGCTTCTGCCCTTCTTCTTTCCAGATCAATCTGAGTACAGCACACATTTCGGAGGTTAGATCAAGCTTGCTTTGTATCAACAACGCATTGATTCTTAAGCGATACAGACCTAAAGCCTGCGAGATTAATAAACTAATTCTGGTATCTGTATCCATAGCTAATAAATTAGGATACAAAGTTCACATAAATTAGTTGAATATTCAACTAATTTATGTGAATAAATGAATTTGTCGCAATTGGCCCTGTATAAAGTCGTTAACGACACTCACGTTTATATGCCAGTATCGTTAAATTTGTATTGATAAATCAATCATACAGTTATGAGCACTTTAGATAAACAATTTACAGCTACACTGCTAAAAGTCAAAAACAAAGGCGGATGGACATACGTGATATGGCCTGATTCGGTCGAATTCTTTAAAACCAGGGGGTTGGTCAAAGTAAGGGGCACAATTGAAGGGCGCCCCTTTCAGAGTTCATTTATGGCATTAGGAAATGGGACACATAAACTTCCCATAAAAGCTGAAATGAGAAAAGTTATTCATAAGCAGGAAGGTGATCTTGTCAAGATCCACCTCGAAGAACGGATTGACAATAAAGCACCTTAAAAGCTTAATTTCCGTTTTTTGCAAACTGGTCTATAATTTCCATTACAATAAGCCCGTCCTCACCCATACATGGGTTAGCTGTCTCATTTAAAAAATAGCGTACCGTTGCCCCGATCATAGGTTGCTGAACATGCTGAAGTGCATCAAAATTAAATACTTCTGTTTTTCCTCCTGCAGTTAGCTCTATTTTAGCCGGGCCAAAAACAGGAAAAGAGATCGTTCCTTTAGAACCGGTTATGATGCAAAGATCCTTTCTGTGTTGCGGGAGGCATATCAAAACACCATGTTCCGTTAAAAAACACGTTATTTTTGAATTTCAAAACTCCTGTAACCAAATCATCAGCCTGATATAAACCGCCCTGGTTCCCAGAAATTCCTAATGCTTTTTCAATTGGCCCGAAAAAAAATATAACATTAAATCCAACTGATGTGGGGCGATATCATGGAAAAGTCCGCCACCAGCAATTGCAGGATCTAAACGCCATTGTATTTTTGGATCTGCAAGCTCTTTTGGAGTAAGTGAAGGCTGTAAATAATCAAGCGTAACAAATTTTACAGTCCCAATAACCTGTTCATCGATTAATGCTTTGATCTTTTTAAACACTGGCTGTTCTCTGCGATAATGTGCGATAGTCAGTTTTCCATTGCTCTGCGCTGCAGCTTCAACCATTTTCTTCCCCGCATCAGCATTTACAGCCATTGGTTTTTCAACGTAAACCGACTTGCCAGCTTTTAAAGCTGCAATAGTCAACTCCAGATGTGATAATGGCGGTGTTGCAATATATATAGCATTGATCTCCGGATCATCAATCAATTCTTGTGTACTGTTATACCATTTTGGTACCTGGTGTCTCTTTGCATAATCTTCAGCCTTAGCCGCATTTCTGCTCATTACAGCCACGAGACGTGAATTTGGAACTTTATTAAAAGCAGGCCCGCTTTTTACTTCCGTCACATCCCCACATCCGATCATCCCCCATTTTATAACATTCTGCATCGTAATTAATTTAAGAAGGTAAATATGGTAAAAATCTGTATTCCTGCCTAAACATTATAGTCTAAGTTAATTCTAAAGCCATTCAAATCTCAGCCCGATCATCCCGGTTTGCGAGGTAATTCTGTTCAAAGAAGAGTTAGATTAAGTCATAAATAATCTGTCAAAAATGGTAAATCCATGCTTTATTCTCACTTTATTCAGATAAACGTGTAGAAGAACTGAATAACCTTTGAACAAGGCCTGAACGATGTCTGAACAAGGACACTATAAAACACTTCTAGTCAGCTGTTTACATCTTTGCTAAATCAAGCTTTTTAACGGGCCAAAATTGGCATTAGAAACAGGGGTTAAACACACAAAACAAGTATCCTTATTGTGAAAAATTTCATTCAAATTAAATAATGTATTTAAACAACAAAACGTGCAACAGCCGTTTATATCAAACAGCCACTACACGCTTCTTTCATAGGTAGATAAATACAGAATAAACTTAAACAACCTGTTCTGAATCCTGCATAGCTAAAGCTACAGGATTAACCAATGTCCCGATTACTTCGGGTGTTGGAACATCAGTGCTCTCACTATATCCGTGAGTCAGTAACCGAACCCGGTTAATGCAAACACGTGCAAATTCAGGTACAAACAGATCAAATTTTGTGAATTTAGTAGCCAGTTCAGGATTTTCTTCCTGAAATTCTACAATAGTATTGGCTACATTTTTCCAGAAATATTCTTCATCCAGCCCCACATAAGAATGGAAAACATTACTTAAATATCTGAATACTGCATCAAAAATTCCCGAAAGAATGAATAGCGGTGCTAATTCATCATCAATTTCTCTTAAAACATTCACCAGGTCTTCTGGTAATTTTGCTTTTGATTCTTCTGTTAAAACGATCTCTTCCACAAAATCTTTAATGATAATTCTCTGTGGTATATAATCCTTCATCACCATGATCGTATTTTCGCCATGAGGACTGAAGAAGAAAGCATGCTTATAAAAAATCCTTAAAATAGGTTTAAGATATGCTTTTAAATATGCTTTAAGCCATTCATCGGGGTAATCCCGGATTTTTCAATCATCGCCTCTACCAGACTTTTGCCTTGATCATCTACGTAAAGCAAACTGGCCATTGTCATTATCTTTTCCCCTGGTTGCAGATAATTTTCTGCGCTTTCTCTCCAGATTACACCTAAAAATTCCTGGTATTGATATGGAGATTCTGGAATTGCACTATATTGAGGATGAGTATACGCCGCTGTAGCAACCTCCCCCAATAATACAACCCCGGTTTCTTTCAGATAAACATCTCCATCCAGCATATCTTTTGCCCATTGGGTTACTCTTGGCGCAATAGCTAGCTTTTTTGGAGATAAACCTCTGAAAATTGAGGTATTTAATATCGAAATAGCCGTTTTAACATAATGTTTATGTGGCTGGCTGATATTAAAAAAAGTACGGATACTTTGCTGGCACTTATACTGATCATTTCCCAAAGCCAGTGGTACAACATACTCGCTGGCTATATCATGTGCAAGCTGTAAAACAATTTTATTGTTCCATTGCCATTCATGGACAGGTATAAACAGATAATCATCAGGATTTAAGTTTTTACCACTTAATATTTCATTAAACTGGTTAATCTGCTCAAAACCTAATTCGTCTTCATAAAAAGCAGCCATATCTATAGATGCTAAAGATTTAAAGTCTGCACGTGTTCTGTGTACTGCTAACCAGGCTAATTGTGTAGACTGACCACCTTCGGGTGCATATTTACCCTGATCACTGTGGTTAAATCCAATTCTGCCTTTATTAATCGTAGCCCATGGATGACCATCCATCTGATGTTCAATCGTCTGATAATCAGCATCAGCAAGCTGATCTGCGGTCAAACGTCCTTTTTCGTGGATAAATGCATCAGCATACAAGGTGTTCAATGTCTCTTCCACAAAATGGGCAAGCGTGAATGATTTCACACCAAAAGTCTCTTGTGTTTCGGTAAAGAATGCAGGTGCATTATTTAAAGGAACAGCGATTTCATCCACGTATTTACGCAAAGATTCTTTCTGGATATGCCAGTAATCCAGTGCACGGAGACTTGCTGAGAAAGAATAATAAATATTTTTGTGATCTGTATCCAAACGAAAATGCGACAAACCAGACTCATCAGTTCCTGTAATTTCAGGTTCTGCCAGTTTTTCGTGCATTAGTTCTACAATGGCTTTAGCGATATAATTTAAATTCACCTTATCCCAAACTGCTTTTTTAAGCGGCTTTACATTGTCGAAATGGTTGTAATTCATAGTCAGTATTTTAAATATTGATAGCTTGTTAATTTATACTGTTTTCAGTTTCGAGGATTTCTTTCAGCGGATTGGCTATTCCCTCAGTTGCCGCCAGACCAAAAGATTGAAAAGCAATTTTCTTTTCAACCTTATAGGCTTCTCTGCCCAGTACAGTATTGATTATTGATGAATTCCGGTAAGCCCCCATCCCTAAATCGGGAGTTACAAATCCATGGGTATGTAATTCTGCGTTCTGAACAAAAATCTCATTGCCATGGGTATCAATTGAGTAATTACGGCCTACATAATATAAATTATCTTCGGTGCGGGCAATCCTGTGATTGATACCTTTTAAAAAATAGGGTTCTTTGTATTTATAGCCTGTCGCCACAACAACGAAATCAGTTTGCTGAACAAATTCCTTTTCTAACTCAGTATGGTAGAAATGGAGATTAGAACTGCCATCTTCTGCGGTTGTGATTCCATCAAGCTGGCAATTAGGACTTAGTTTAACATTTGGCTCCTCCCCATCTACACTCAATTCATATAATTTATCAAAAATCTGGTTGATCAAATCATAATTAATGCCTTTGAACAATGAATTTTGTTTGCTTAAAACCTGTTTGCGTTTTTCATCAGGCAGGTTATAGAAATGATCTACATACTCAGGAGAAGTCAATTCTAAAGTAAGTTTTGAATACTCCATCGGGAAAAACGATCCGGACGCGTATACCATTTCAGTTCCAATCCATTTTCAGTTTCTGGCAAAAGGTCATAGAAAATTTCCGCAGCACTCTGCCCCGATCCGATAATACTTACACTTTGCCAGTTCAGCATCTCACGTTTATTATTCAGATATTCTGAGGTATGAATTACCTTCGTGTGTTTGCCTGGCTCTATAAAGTCTGGCATTTTAGGAATTGTTCCTGTGCCTAAAACCAGTTTACGGGCATAATATGTTTGTTTTTCGAAGTCCCGCTGATCTTCTACTATCAATTTATAGCATTGTTCTGCTTCATCATAATCAGTACTTAATACTTTCTGATTAAACTGACACGAAGGCAACTGGGCGATTACCCATTTGCAATAAGCATTATATTCTTTACGTAAAATATAGAAGTCTTCTCTGATATAGAACTTATACAAACGATCTGTTTGTTTCATGAAATTCAAGAAACTATAAGGACTGGTAGGATCAGCTAACGTAACCAGATCTGCCATAAAAGGCACTTGTAAAGTGACATCACTCAGCATCATACCAGGATGCCAGTTAAAAACTGGTGCCTGATCGAAAAATATAGCAGAAAGATCTTCTAAAGGCGCTGCCAGAGCAGCCATACCCAAGTTAAAGGGGCCGATACCAACACCAATGATGTCGTAAATTTTTTTTGTGTTTTCATTTATTCTTAAAATTTATACTGAGGCCACCTGCCCTGCTAATGCTATATCTTTACTTGCTGGAAATTTTTTTCCCAATACCATTCACGATAGCAAAAAGTTAACGTCGCATCTTTATGCGGCATTTTGATAACATGCTGATACCTGTACCCCAGACGTGTCCCGAAAATATGCATCGCTCTGGATTCGACTGCTGCTTCACCAATGCATTTTCCTACTACGGGTTGTGCAAAAATGAAGTCCACCATAGTCTGCCCGGTAGGGAAACTAAATTTCTTATCCTTATCTGTTGGTGCAATCATTAGATGTACACCATAATCAGTTGCAAGTGCGTCATAGTAAGCTCCCATAACATCGCGCATTGGCCAGTAAGGTTCTATAGTGAAAGTTGGCTCACCGTTAATTTCTCCTATAAAACTGTGTGAAAGATCACCAGGTATTAAAGTACGGTAAAACGTTTCCAGCCCTCTGATTGGTCCATCCATTTTCCAGATTGGTTTAGCATGTTCCTGATTAAACCAATCATGTACCATTTCCAGATCCCGGTCAATATCAAAAGGACGCAGTGTAATGGTAATATCTTCTTCAATAGGAAAATACCTGCTGTACATAATCTCTTTGGTCTTTGGCTTAATCAGATTATCACAAAAAAAGTACCTGTTCAGAGGATTTGGATAAGCTCTGAAAATCGCTGGATTGTTAGTTGGAGCACTCGCTTCATCAATATTGTACAGGTTGATTAACAAGTTACCTTTGACTTCCCAGCTTCTGTTATTGATTATGTAATCTACAAAACCTGTAGTATCTGATTCTTCGAATTGTTTAAATTCAAGATATATCAGATCGATTAGTTCTCTTTCGTCTGCAAGTCCATTACAGCCCATGGCATTCACTACACCTAAAATATTATTGATCAGAAGATAGTAGGTGTATTTAGGCACGATAAAAGATGCAGGTGCTATAGCACCACTTTGAGCGGCTAAATCTGGCAGGTGATTCAATAGACCTTCGCATTTACCTTCCAGAAAAAAGAAACCTTGATTATCTCTGAAATATAGTTTAGCAGGAAAATTCAGGCTGTCCAGTTCCAGTTCAACAAGCACATTCTGCTGATGAAATTCAAAAGCCATTCCATATTTATTCAGGAACCCAACGATCGGGCCCACACAGATATGCAGATATTGTTTGAACCAGTTAATTGCTGTCTGTTCTACCGACTTGTTTTTGTATTTAGCAGCTTGTTCAATGAGATTTACGATCCTTGGCTTTTCGCCTAATAACCCATCCTGACATAATGCCGCTAATAAAGTTACATTTTTGTCTCCTTCTTCACCTTTAAACGTATTATGACGGATACTGGTGTTGAAACCATCAATTGTTTTTCCCTTATAAGTAACGGCAAAAAAAGCAGGGTCGGTAATAAATGCGATTTCCGGAAACTCTTTTTTCAAAGATTTTCCAAGTTCAGTTTTTAATAAACGGCTGACATCATATCCGCGGTGCAGTTCAGGAGTTAAATTAACACGTTCTGAATTCGTGATTTTCACATGCAGTGAAAATTTATACATCCAGTCACTTTCACGGTTATATACCGTACGTACAGATGATGTTGGTGTATATAAAGCTCCCCATTCTCCAAGGCTATACAGTAAACCTTCGCTTACCATTTCTTTAACTTCTGGCCGGGCTAGTAAATATTCAGCTTCCCATGGGTGCATCGGCAATACTTTCCATGATGCATGACTATCTACTAATGCTCTGATTTGATGAGCTGCGGGTACCGCATTCAGTAATTCTGCTTTAAAAGTATCAGTAATATCAAATCCTTCTGCATTCTTTTCAATTACTTGTTCAGGTGCAATCAGAAAATAAGATAACTGGAATTCTCCGGCTGTTTCAGGAGAATATTTCAATAGTTCATCATCATTCTTAAAACCAAGTCTTCCTTTAGTCAGTGGATGTGAGTTGTGTCCAAGGACTAAGGATTGTTCCGTTTCAATAAAACTCATCTGCTTTTTATTGACAAGCTTACCCGTACGGTTAAAATATTCCTGGTATTTTGTTAAATTATCAATGCTGTTCTGCAGACGCGATTTTACCAGTTCTGAATTAATCTCCGGGAATTCTGCCTTTGCAAAAACAATGATCAGCTCCATAAAACGCATAGCATCCATTGGTTTGATTTCATCCGTATTCAGATCACGTTCTATCACCGGGTAATGGAATACGTGTCTTCCACTTTCCGCATAATGTTTAAGTGGTGCGAATACTTCAAATCCAAACTCAGAAAAATCAAAACGTAAGTGAAATTCATGACCTGTTAGTTTCAAATAATTAGCTAGTGGCTGATCGTATGCAGGGATTCCCACATAGCGGCTCCAATTACTAAATTCTCTGCAATAGCTATTTAAGAGAGCATTGAAATTAATTTCTCCAGAATTCTGTTGTAGTTTTATTAAACTGTAGGTATTCGTTTCCATGTTTTTTTATGATGTTGAAGATGTTTTTAACGTGATCGATTGTAGTAAGCGGGTTAAGCAAGGTAAATTTGAGGTAGAATTGTTTATTGATTTTAGTACCAGCAACCAATGCTTCCCCTCCATTAAACATGCTTTTTTTGATGAACTGGTTCATTGCACAGAGGTCAGCCTTTCCGTCTCTGGGATTGTAACGGAATACCAGGGCACTGATATCAGATTCATTCATCAATTCAAAAGAAGGATCTGCCTGAAGCATAGCTGCAATCTGTGAGGCTGTTTGAATGATCGTTTCAAAGTAACCACCCAGCTTTTCTTTCCCCATCATTCTTAAGGTGAACCAAAGTTTCAGAGCATCAAAACGACGGGTAGTTTGTATAGATTTATTGACCTGGTTTGGTAGGCCGTCAAGGTCGTGATCTTTAGGATTCAGATAATCGGCATGATGAGTTATCAGACCAAAAAACCTTTTGTCTTTAATCAAAAAAGCCCCACTGCTAACTGGCTGGAAAAATGATTTGTGATAATCTACGGTTACAGAATGTGCAAGTTCAATACCGTTAATCAATCTGCGGGATTTACTGGTTAGCAGTAATCCGCAGCCATAAGCTGCATCTACATGAAACCATAAGTCATATTTGTTGGTTAAACGGCCTATTTCCTGCAAAGGATCAATATTACCGAAATCGGTAGTACCTGCTGTTCCTACTATGGCAATTGGGATATTGCCTAAGGCGAGTTCCTGTTTAATTGCATCTTCGAGCAGTATAGAATTCATTCTGAAACTGCGGTCCGTTTTAATTTTCACTACGGCTTTTTCACCAAGTCCTAACAGAGAAGCATTTTTTTGGATACTGAAATGGGCCATTTCTGACACAAAAATTCTGAAACGCGAAGCTTCTGCCGGCAAACCATCTTCTTTAATGTTATGGTTTAAATATTTCATAGCGTAATGATCTCTGGCCAGCAGTAGCCCCATTAAGTTACTCTGGGTTCCGCCACTGGTGAAAATTCCGTCAGACTGAGGGCCAAAACCGATTTGACTATTGGTCCACTCAATCAGTTTTTGCTCCATTAATGTTCCTCCAGCACTTTGATCCCAGGTATATAAAGATGAATTAATAGAGGAAATCATAACTTCTGCTGCAATTGCTGGTATAACCAGCGGACAGTTTAAATGGGCAATATATTCCGGATGATGGAATGCGACAGCATGATTGGTGTACAAAAGCTCAACTTCATCGAGCAAACTATCATAATCAGCTAATGGAGTTTCAAAATCCACATTAGCAAATAAGGGACGCAGTTGCGCCGGGCTTACACCACTGAATGGCTTTTTATTGTTATCAAGGAAACGTTTGACAGCCAGGCTTACCTTGCCTATCGCATCGAGGTATTCTTCCTGATTGTCATGATGGAAAATGTCCTTTTGAGGGTTATCTCCGAATAAAACGGATAATTGTTTTTCTTGTAGGTTGACTGTAAGCATATAGGTGTTAATTTTTCACGGTTTTTATATAATAGATGTAATTAGTAAGCGTGTCGGTCGTTTGCACAAATCTTTATGACTATGCCAATTTAAATCAACAGAAGTGGTACCAATTAGAGCGAAAGAAGGTGTAGATTCCTCTGTTTCATTACGATTTAAATTTATATGCGAAGAAAGAGGTTATTTAGAACAATTACAAATTATATTTAGACTAATTACATATAGATATATAACACACTGAATATCAGCGTTTTTTTTGATGTTAAATTTTCATTAATATTTATTTAATATATCGATATCATGTAGCAGGATTGCTTTTATCTCTTGCTATCTGAAGAGCCGGATGAACTTTTAGCGACTCCCGGTAAATATAAAGCAATGTATTATTTGGAATTAATCCAAATAATACATTGCTTTGCGCTGTAAAAATCTAAAAAAAACAATATATGAGAAGAAATCTATACTTAATTTTATTCCTTATAGTTGCTTTTACAGCTGGCGTTAAAGCGCAAACTGTAAGCGGAATTATAAGTAACGATAGCGAACCATTAAGCGGTGCAAACATCAAAATCGAAGGCAGGAAGTTGGAAACCAGTACCGACAAAGACGGTCATTTTGACTAAAACTTGAAGCTGGCAGTTATAATTTAATTATCAGTTATATTGGCTATAATCAGACTGTTAAAAAAATAAATTTGGTAAAGGATCAGAACCTTAATCTTGAAGTAGTGCTCAAAGCTACTAATACAATGGATGAGGTGGTAGTTGTTTCTTCTCGTAAGCCAAGTAAAATAAGTGAAATCCCCGGAACGGTCTGGATCATTGATAATGAACGTTTACAAGAGCAGATTAAAGGTGGTGTTAGCTTAAAAGAAGCTTTAGGGAAACTTATTCCCGGTTTGGATGCTGGTCCTGAAGGACGTACCAATTATGGTCAGAACTTAAGAGGAAAAAATGTATTGGTGATGATTGATGGTGTCTCTTTAAACAGCACCAGAGCTGTTGCAAGACAGTTTGATTCTGTTGATCCTTTTAACATTGAGCGCATTGAAGTACTTTCGGGCGCAAGTTCAATTTATGGTGGTGGTGCAACAGGCGGTATCGTCAATATTATCACTAAAAAAGGACAAGCGGGCCCATTGGCTTTCACTACAGAAGCAGGCGTACGCAGTGGTTTACAACAAAAATCAGATCACGATATTCGTATTGCACAGTCAATTTCGGGAGGGGGTGAAAACTTCAAAGGAAGAATTGGCATTGCGTATCAAAAAAAAAACAATGCTGCATTTGATGCAACGAATAAACAGATCTTCACTGATATTACGCAAACAGATTTACAGTATAACCAGTCTTTTGATATTTTCACTAATACGGAATTCAAACTGGGCCGTAAACAGACATTAAAAATTAATGCACAATATTATAATTCTGGTTATGCGGGTACGAGGGATCTTTTCCTGGGCAATAACTATTCAATCATCACAGTACCAGGAACTAATCCAAGTGTTTTAGAAATG
Source organism: Pedobacter sp. NJ-S-72 (assembly GCF_053890575.1). Taxonomy (NCBI): domain Bacteria; kingdom Pseudomonadati; phylum Bacteroidota; class Sphingobacteriia; order Sphingobacteriales; family Sphingobacteriaceae; genus Pedobacter; species Pedobacter sp. NJ-S-72. Next base: position 2,047,761 of record NZ_CM132681.1, read on the forward strand.
AGAGATGGTTTTACCTCTTCTGTTAAACCACAATCTTCACGCGCATCGATCAATGCTGATTATCATGCGGCCGATATCCTTGGCGGACAGGATTTATATATTCAGGGGCAAGCAGAAATGAAAAATTAAGCTTCCACCCTTTCCCTGCACTTGCCAGAAATTCATTTGAGGTAGCCAAGAGCTTTTATTATAGTGGTTCAACTGTTCAAAGTACAAGATACAGTGCATTAAAATTAGTTTTTTGACAAAACAATGGTCAGCATTTAATTTAACTTATGGTGTTGATGCTGATAACGAAGCATTTAAGGCTAATCAAACCTTATTTGACATCCCTCAGTCTTTTGCAAGTGGTGGATTGATTAATAATGGGATAGCATCGGTTGAGCGTTATCCTGCAGTTGATATAAATAGTCTTTCTGGTTTTATGCAGGCACAATGGAACCTGACATCTAATCTAACTTTATCTGGAGGTATCAGACAGCAAAGATTGTATGTAAAGGTTGGTGACATTGTTGGTATTAACGCCCAGGCTTCTATTGTTTATGGCCGTGGTCAGACAGCTACACCTATTCCCGGTGGCAAAAGTCATTATGATGTAAACCTGTTAAATGGGGATTAGTAGTGTATAAAATCTCCGCTCCTGAGCAAGTATGGGTTAATTTTGCCCAGGGTTTCAATTTAGCTGACCCGGCAAAATATTATGGCCAGGGTACTTACAAATTAAACGGAACGCACTGGGATTTGACTAAGTCAACCAGCGTAGACAATTCTCCATTGACAGGACTGAAAACTAATCAGTTAGAGACTGGATGGCGTCACCGCGGTAAGGTTATCAATGCACAAGTTGCAGCATTCTATTCATGGTCTGATAAGGACATGCAAACAGACTTGACTACTTACTCAGTTCAAGTAATTGATAGGAAACAACGTAATTTCGGTGCTGAAGGTTCCCTATCTGTAAACTTGTCAAATGGATTTGAGATTGGTGGAAATGGTTTATATATCAAATCACAATTCAAAGATGGTGATTCATGGAAATTACAGACTGTTGGCAATATCAGCACATCAAAGGCAGCAGCTTTCATCGGATGGAATAACAAAACTGTAGGATTTAAAGCTCAGGCTTTCCGTTCATTTGACGCGAAAGATTATTTAGATAACGAATTTAAGGGGTACACTACTTTAGATCTGTTGGGCAATGTCAAATTACCTCTTGGAACATTATCATTTGGTGTACAAAACTTATTGAACCTGGAGTATCAGACTATCTGGAGTCAGCGTGCGCAGGTTTTGTATAAAGGTTTAGGGGTTCCAGCGCTTTACTATTACAATGGAAGAGGCCGTACTTATAACTTAAGTTACACAATTAACTATTAATGACTAAGGTAATATGCAATACCCTGTTCAGAATCAGCATCTACTGAAATAAAACTATCATTTTAAACAAAAAATCGGACACCCGTAAGGATGTCCGATTTTTTGTTTAAAACTTAATATTAATGTCACCACTTTTAACATATGTAATTATTATCTTTGAGTATAACCACCTTAAGCATGAGAAAAAATAATACACCTGCTATTACTTTATTTTCACTTCTTTTCTTTTATCTGCTGCATGCGGTAAAACGGATGTTCTGCCTATAACACCGACTCCACCGGTAGTTCCGGTTGTTGTGCCACCGGTAACACCACCAGTGACCCCTCCCATAGATCCGTATATGAAGTTAGAAGGAATGGCAGCAGCTAGTGGTTTTAGTTTTTTAAGAGACAGTGTCTGGTCTGACAAAGTAAGTCACACGATTGTGTTAACATTCGACGCGGGATACAGCAGGCTGCCGGTTTTAGCTTCTTTCGAGAAGAATATTTACCCCGGGGCTATTGTTAAAGGGAAATATCTGGGCAGTAAAACAGAGCCTGAAAAAGTCAATGATTATCCTGTAAATCAACTCACAGTACTTACTGATATCCTTACGGATGAAACTGACGGAGTAATTAAAGCTCCTTCTTATAGTTCTCATCTGAATTATGTACAAAAAGTCTTATCTGCAAGACCCAGCTTTCGTCAGCTCCAAAGCTTCCTGATGGACAGCCGCGAATTTAGCCATGTGAATGAGCTAAAAATCTTCTCTTTGGAAGTAACGTTGATCTCAATACATTATTTGGCATTCCAAAAAGCAATGCAGGCATTGTCACTAAGGTCAAAAGTGGTATCCTAATCAGAGCAATACAAATGAATTTTTCTGTTTACATGGATCCTTCTGAAGCCATTTCATTTAAGCAGCCTGTTGATGAAAATATGTTTAAAAGAGAAAATATGTCTTATGTTACTGGTGTAGATTATGGCCGGATGGGATTGCTGACTATACAGGCGGATGCTGAAAAAAATCAGCTGAATGTAATTACCAACAAGATAAGAGATAACCAAACGCTGGATGAAAAGGAAACAAAACTTGTCGCATCAGCCGAAATCCATACTTATCTGAATGGTTATAGTACAATCGGAAAACAAAATGTAGAAGGTGCATCAGGACTGGATAAAATTCAAAAATACTATAAGCTGATTTCGAGTGAAGGTGAATTTACAGCATCAAATTATGGTAGTCCATTATATTATTCTACAAAAGTGCCGTTAGTGATTATGGCCGCATTCCTGAAAAGGGACGTTTGTTCAGGGTGAATGTAGAAAGAGATAAAATTACCAGCACGAAATAGAATTCAATGAAAATTTACCAGCATTCGATCCTGCTTAAAGAAAGAAAAAGAGGTTTTCACCTGATTACCTCTGATATTCTTGATGCTTTTCCAGAAATCCGCGAACTTAAAACAAGTATTTGCCAGGTTTTCATTCAGCATACCTCCGCCTCGCTCACGATTAATGAGAATGCAGACCCAACAGTCAGACATGATTTTGAAATATTTTTCAACAAGGCAGTTCCTGAGAATGATCCGGATTACCTGCATGATGAAGAAGGTTCTGATGATATGCCCGCCCATTTAAAAACGGCACTGCTGGACACTTCCTTAATGATTCCTATTCGAAACGGCAGATTAGCTTTGGGCACATGGCAGGGAATTTATTTATGCGAACACCGGAATTATGGAGGTTCAAGGGCAGTTATGCTGACTGCATGGGGCGAATGATCCGATCAAAATACGGATGAATCATACAATCTATTATGCATTTGAATATATTTGAAGACCGAAATATAAGATCGGGCTATAAACAGGTATCAACCTCTCCATTCAAATTGTTCATATGAAAAAAATAATTGCGGTAAAATCAAAAAAAGAGCTTAAAACATTTATTGATTTTCCCCATGAGCTATATAAAAATGATCCGTACTACGTTCCGGAATTGTTTATCGCACAAAAAGACTTATTGACCACACATCCATTTCACAAACATTCATCACTGCAAACTTTTTTATTGTATGATGGGGATAAAGTTACTGGTCGCATTGCAGCTATATTAAATAATAACCACAATATTGCCAACCAGACCAATGATGGTTTCTTTGGCTTCTTTGATTGTATCGATGACAATGAGAGTGCTTCATTACTGATTCAGGAAGCAGAAAAATGGTTAACAGAAAAAGGTGTGGAAACCATTATCGGCTGTCAATTTTTCTACGAACGAGTCTTGTGGTTTGCTGATTGAAGGTTTTGATTCCAGACCAGTTGTGATGATGCCGTATAATGCTTCCTACTATCCGGCTCTGCTGGAACAGACAGGACTTTCAAAAAAGGTAGATCTGATTGCATGGAAATGGGATGGTGATAATTATGATGACCGATCAGTACAATTGCTTGAAAAGCTTCAGGAACGTTTGAAACGAAGCAATATCACTATCCGTAAAATCAATATGAAAAAGTTCAAGGAGGAAGCAGACAGCCTTCGTGAAGTATATAATAAAGCATGGGATAAAAACATGGGTTTTGTGCCGCTTAATGATGAGGAATATGATTACCAGGCAAAAGATCTGAAAATGATCTTAGATCCTGATTTCTGCCTTGTTGCCGAGCAGGATGGAAAAATTGTAGGGTTTGGTGCAGCGATACCGGATATCAATGAAATTCTGATTAAAATCAAAAAAGGAAGATTATTCCCTACTGGCCTGTTTTAAATTACTAATGGGTAAAAAGAAAGTCTCAGGAATCAGAATTTTACTTTTGGGCGTAGTAGAAGGTTACCGCAAAATGGGTATCGAAGCTTGTCTGTATGGCAATATCATTAAAGCCTATAAAGCTAAAGGATTAAAATATGCAGAAGCATCCTGGACACTGGAACACAATGACTTAGTAAACAACGCAATCCGTGCAATTAAAGGTGATCCATATAAAAAATACAGAATTTACGAAAAACCAATTCAAACCAAAAAGGTATAAATGAAGATAAACAGTTTTTTTTCAATTGCTAAGCGCGCGGGATTTCTAATCCTGCTGATGGTGCTATTTTTTAATAGCACGCAGATTTTGGCGCAGCAAAAGAAAGCTGTTAAAAGTACCAGTGACCTCTCCTATCTGACCGATTCAACCGTACTGAACCGAAGTGATTATTTACTCCGGTTAGGTAAGGTTTTTGAAACGATCAACCAGGTAGAGATAACTACTTCTTATTTTATTTTATTTACTCCCACTAATAGATCTGCATTTAACACAGGATGAGGCAGCTATAGCACTGATGAAAAAACGCCTGTCACAAAGTGACAGGACACTTAATCTCCAAAACCTGCAGATGTACCAAACACTGCTTGATGAACTGGAAACCAACAACGTAAAATGCCTCGCTGACCTCCAGGGTTATGAGAAGAAATTAAACGGACTTAAAACGCAAATTCTTAATCTGCGAAAAGATACCGTATTGATGAAGGTTTTCCGGACTGATTCATTAAAGCGAATTTTTAAAACAGAATTTGTAGAGCTAGGCAAGAAACGTATTGTAATGGACAGTTTGATTAAATCGAACACGAGTTTAATCAACAATTTGCAGGCGCGTACATCTACTAATATCATCAACATCAGGGAAATGAGCTATACGGCGGACAACCAGTTAGAATCTGTCAGCATTAAAGCTTTTAGTAAAGAAAGACGGTATTTGTGGGAATCTGTAGATAGAAAGGCAAACAGAAAAGTAGGCTTCCAGCGCTTCATGGAAAGTGAGCAGCAGATTTCAAGCTATTACTTCGAATATACACAAAATACCAGGCTTATACTGCTACTACTAGGCATTGGCTTTTTCTTTTGGATTTATTTAAATTTCAAAAGCCTTAAACAAAGAGGCAGATTAGATTCTGTCAACAATCTTAATCTTCAGTTTATCAGGCCAAAACCTTACCTGGCCACCCTGATTTTCATATTGACGTTAGCACCTGTTTTTGATTTGTTAGCACCCGCATTGTATATAGAAACCATACATATCCTGCTGGCACTAAGTATTACTGCTTTACTTTTCAAAAGACTACCGAGAGACATTTTTTATAAATGGTGCATTTTTATAGTCCTATTGGTATTTCCGGTGATCCTGCGTTCGTTAGGCATGCCCGCACGTTATCAGCGCTGGTTATTATTGATATTCAGCACAGCATCCCTGGTATATGGCTTGTACAGTTATAAAATTTTTTAAAGCAAAAGCAGTAAAATACAGGCTACTAAAAACTGTTGGAATTATTTACATCATCTTTAATTTTCTAGCAATTATCTGCAATTTATTTGGTCGCTTTACTTTAACTCAAATTTTCTATAGCAGTGCTGTAAGTTCATTATTGCATGCAGTTTCGTTGATTATCATAGCAGGAATGATCACAGAGGCTTTTCTACTGCAAATTAAAAGCAGCAGGATCAGGAAAAATTATCCTGAGCATTTTGACTGGGAACCAGTTGTAAAAAGTTTACGCGGGTTGTTAGGCATAGCAGTATTCTTGATCTGGCTAACTTTATTACTGGTTAACCTGAACATATTTGATGGGTTATACACCCTTTTAGTCTCTGTTTTTACTGAGAAGCGTAAAATAGGGACGCTTGTTTTCACTTTATGGGGCATTGTATTATTCCTGATGATTATCTGGGTAGCCAACTTCCTGCAAAAATACATTGCTTACTTTTTTGGCGATACGGGCGATGATTCTCTGGATGACAACAAGGGTGAGCGTTCTAAATTGATAGTAACGAAACTAGTATTGCTTATTGGGGGCTTTTTACTGGCCGTAGCGGCATCAGGATTACCAATTGATAAGATTACCGTAGTATTAGGTGCATTGGGCGTAGGGATCGGCTTAGGGCTACAAAACATCGTGAGTAACTTTGTGTCTGGTATTATCCTGATTTTTGATAAAACTGTTCGCATTGGTGATGTGGTTGAAATAAGCGATAAAAAAGGAAGGGTTAAGGAAATAGGGCTTCGCGCCAGTACCCTGCTTACCGATGATGGTGCAGAAATTATCATTCCAAATGGGGCAATTTTATCTAATAATATTATCAACTGGACACTGACTAATAACCAGATGCGTGTAGTGATCGAGTTTTCGGTTAGCAATCCTTTTCACAGAGAGGAAGTTACAGAAGTAATCAAAGAGGTAATCGCTTCACACGATAATATTTTCACAGGTAAAGAACCTAAGGTGATCATTGTTCCTAAAAAAAACAAGACCAGCAGTATCATTAAGGTTTATTTCTGGTGTAAGGACATCTCACAGGCGGAAAACACAAAGAGCAGCATCAATTCGATCATTTTTGACGAGCTGGAAGTAAAGGGTATAGAGATTTTGTAGACAACGAGCTTTAAGACTGTCCGGCACATTGAGCCTTTTAGCTTTCACGTTTGATTTCCGGCTCCCATAAGTTGGAACACCTGTTGATATAATCATTTAACAATCCCTGGGAATAATCTATGACTAAGGACTTCTCACCCACTATTACAGGGATATTCAGATGATTGTATATTAGCTTTTCGAGGCTCCTACCAGCAAAAACCTTGCATTACTAACACTTTTTGCAAATTCGGCAAACCCGTCCAGTGTAATCAGATCAAACCTATCGTTATCTGAGCGGCCAATTCTCCCTACAATAAAGGAAGCCTGCAAATTGTTTTCTTGTTTAAATGCTTTCACCTGATCATTCGATGGGAGCAGTCTGTTAATCTGTTTTACGTCAACCGGATTTGATAAAGCCTTCCTTTTGGAGGCAAAATTCTCTTTCAGATACCGATCAGAATCCATCCGGCGAGTCAGAATCATCTTTGATACAAACAAATCATAATCTATAAGCTTATAGAATTTTGAGTAATCGTATAACCCAAAGGTATTAGTCATCAAAACCAGCTTTAGTTTGTTCTCTTTTACTACATTAAAAATCTCTGGATTAAGTGATCCGTCGCCGTGCCAATGGAACACGTCCGTCTCCTGAAGCAGCTTCGCAAGTTTGCTCAGATCTCCATCTAAAATAACAACATTAATACCTAAATCTCGAATCAGTTTCACTCTGGCTCCACCTTCTTTTACGCCCACAACTGTTACTTCAAAATTCTCTTTGTTCAGAAATTTACTGATTAACTGAATGGTATATGCGGTTCCCCCTAAGCCTAGTTCATTTCCGGCTTCAATGATTTTTATCTTTTTCATCTGGCTATTTTTTTTTTTGAACAATTTACTGACTTTCCATTCTTCTGAAAGGGTAAGATGTCCCAAAATCCACCACTAGTAAGATGATTAAATTTCAAGTATAAGCAATAAAACAAATTATCTTTCTTAGTAAATACAAATTTCATATAAAAACCATAAATACATTGAAAAATAGATAATTATAAAAATAATACTATCAAATGATAAGTACACTAATTATCATCAAAAACTCTCTTTTACAGCCTGAGTCAGTATACCTACCGCTTCTTCCAACTCTTCTGTAGTCAGGTTTCCAAAGCCTAATCTCATTGCAGTAAAACTGTCCGTCTGGTACAATAATTCTTGTGGAAGATGAAGGTTTTTTTTCAAACAGTTCTTACTGATCCGCATCAGATTTAGCTGAGGATTCCATTTCGTCCATACGGATAATCCGCCGGGTGGCGAAGAAAAACTAAGCTCCTCTCCTAGTTGCTGCTGAAGCAAATTCACAAAAGTATCGCGGCGCTCCTGATAGATTTTTACTGCTGCTTTTTTAAGATGACGCTGAATCTCTTTTTCCTCTAGTAATTCTGCTAGAGCCTGCTCCATCAGCATATCTCCCTGCCTGTCTACCAGCCTGCGAAATTTAGCCATTTCTCTGATCAGATTCTCTGGGGCAATAAGGTAACCGGAACGAAAACCCGGAGCCAGGGACTTACAAAATGAACCTATATAAACCACCATTCCATTAGTATCTGCACTGGCTAATGGCAGTACTGAATTCCCGTTATAATGGAAATCATAATCATAGTCGTCTTCCAGAATAATAAAGCCATGGATTTGCGCCAGCTGTAACAGCTCTACCCTCCGCTCAGCACTCAAAGTCACTGTGGTTGGGTAATGGTGATGTGGCGTAAGGTATAACATCCTTATCTTTTTCGTCTTGCAGAGTTCACGGATTGCATCTACTGAGATCCCATCTGCATCCACAGGAACAGAAATAATCCTGCCACCTGATTGCTGGAAACACATATTGCCAGATAATAGCTCAGATCACCCACAATTACAAGATCACCTGGCTCAATCAGCATACTTGATGCCATATAGATACTCATATGGATTCCCCTTGTAGTCAGAATATTATTCTTATTAATATGTAATCCCCTGGTATTATTAAGATATAAGGCCAGTGTTTCCCTGAAATATTCATTTCCTTCTACGTGTGAATATCCGAAATGCTTATAATTGGTTTTACTTTTCAAAATCCCGCCATAAACCTTTGACAACCGGTCTAATGGAAGCAGCCTGATATCAGGCAAACCATCATTAAACTCGAGTCCTGCGATCGGATTTACAGTTAAAACATCCAGTAAAATACTCTGCTTAAAGCGATAACCCGTTTCTGAAGGGTAACTGGTCAGGAATTTCTCATCATAAGGTTGCAGCGCAATATGCTCATGCGGCCCCTTATTTCTCACAAAAGTGCCCTTATTTGGCCTGATTTCAGTCCATCCCTGCGCATCAAGCTCATCATAGGCTGCAATAATTGTCTTTCTATGCAATTTCAGATCATCTGCCAGGCTACGGGTACCAGGGAGCTGAACTCCTGCTAAAAGCACCCCGCGCTGTATCGCATTAATCATTTGATGGGCAATTTGAAGGTATACCGCCCGATCTAATGACCTGTCGATATGAATAACACTTTGAAAAGGAATTTGAACCGGACTACTCATAAACTTAAAACTGGTACATATTAACTATCCGGCAAGGTAATACTTTTGGCTCAAACAAATGAAATCAATGGAATTAGAAGAGCTCCTTCAACACATAGTAAGTGACGACCATACACATGCGCGCTTCCTCAACACACTCTCTTTACAGGAGAATATCGGGGCTAGAAAGATATCAGCAAACGAACAGCCTGAAACATCCACCTATATGGTTTTAAAACATGCGGCCGAAGAACACCGTCATGCCTTCTACCTGAAAAAGCAAATAGCAAAATTAAGTATATCGGCCTGCCCTACTTATGAGCCGGACTACCTCCTTGCTCCATATAGCAGCAAGTACTATCTGAATAAACTGGATTTACTGACCAGCCGATATTTAAAGGAAACCCTGCAATTAAAAGGCTCAGATTTGAAGTTCGCTGCTTATCTATTGGTCACCTATGCTATTGAAGTACGTGCAGATTTGATTTACCCTATTTACCAGGGCGTATTAGATCAAAATAAGAGTAAAGTGAGTGTTCGTTCTATCATTCTGGAAGAACAGGGCCACCTGGAGGAAATGACTGCACAACTTAAAAATTTCTCAACAACCTGGGAGACACACGCAAAAAACATAACTACTATAGAAGCCGTGTTATATGAAAACTGGATTAATGATTTAGCCAAAACCATATAAGATGAAACGCGGCGCTAATGATATTATGTCCGAAAAACTAAACACAAGAAAAGCTGAATCTACTTTTCGTAGTTTACAGTATAAGAATGACTTATACGATTTCAGTTCAAATGATTATTTAGGTTTTGCACGTTCTTCAGAGCTACGTCAAATCGTTAATTCACAATTAGAAAAACATCCGCAGATGTTATCCGGTGCTACAGGATCAAGATTGCTCAGTGGCAATTCTGAATTCGCAGAACAACTGGAAGAAGAGATTGCCGGTTACCATAATGCGGCAAACGGATTAATCTTCAATTCTGGTTACGCTGCTAATTCGGCTATTTTTTCATGCCTGCCTCAAAAAGATGATACAATCATTCATGATGAGCTGATCCATGCCTCAATTATTGACGGGGCAAGACTAAGTTATGCTACGAGATTAAAATTCAGGCATAATGACCTGGAAGACCTGGAAAAGAAACTTAAAAAAAGTACGGGTATCTGTTATGTAGCTGTTGAAAGCATTTACTCAATGGATGGCGACATGGCTGATCTTGAAGGAATTTCTTCACTTTGCCAGCTATATGATGCGCATTTAATCGTAGATGAAGCACATGCTTTTGGGGTGATTGGAACTGGACTGGTGGATTCACTGGGAATCCAGGATACCGTATTTGCCCGGATCATTACTTTTGGAAAAGCACTGGGTTTACATGGAGCAATTATACTAGGAACTGATTTACTGAGAGATTACCTCATTAACTTCGCGCGCCCCTTCATATACACTACCGCCCTGCCCTACCCGCAACTCATCGCACTACAGATTGCATATAAACATTTTTTAACTCATCCAGAGCTGCAGAGTGTACTGAAACATAAATCGTTGCTCCTGAAGGCTAATTTACCGCAACAACACCAATTGCTATGTAATGATAACCCAGGCGCTATACATTGTATATTTCTTTCGAGCAACGATGAAGCTATCAGGTTTAGCCGCGCATTACAAAGAAATGGTTTTGATATCCGGCCGATTCTCAGTCCTACTATCCCAAAAGGAAAAGAAAGACTGCGCATTTGCGTGCACATCCATAATTCCGATCATGAAATACTTGAATTATGTCACCACATTAAACTATTGAGCCAATAATTATATGGACAACAAGCCCCTATTTATCACTGGTATAGGCACGGAGGTCGGAAAAACTATTGTTTCGGCAGTGCTGACTGAACAATTACAAGCTGATTACTGGAAACCTGTACAGGCCGGTGATCTTGACAACACAGACAGTGACAAAGTTAAAGAACTGATTAGCAACACCAAAAGCATATTTCATCCCGAGACTTTTAAGTTCATCATGGCTGCCTCACCACACCGTGCCGCAAAAAATGAAGGAATTGAAATACGCCCTCAGGATTTTTCCCTTCCGGAAACAAACAATCAGTTATTGATTGAAGGCGCAGGAGGTTTATTCGTCCCGCTTTCGTACCGGCTCCTGATGATTGATCTCATCCATCTTTTAGACGCAGATGCAGTATTAGTGGTTAGAAACTACCTGGGCTGCATTAACCATACCTTATTGAGCATCCACGCATTGCTGAGTAAAGGAATACCATTAAAGCATCTTGTTTTGAATGGAGATTTCGATTTTGACACCCTTAATGTCCTGCTCCATCATCTCCCAAAAGACTGCACGTGGAGCAAATTACCTGAATTTACAACAATTAACAAAAAAGCCATTGCGGATGCTCCTTTTCAACTTACCCCTATTCCGATCACCTATTAAATTTATATCGCATGAACAGTAATACTACTATACGCAATGACTGGTCTATCCAGGAAATCGAAAACATCTATCATCAACCTCTGTTAGAGCTTGTTTACGAAGCAGCAACAGTACATCGCCAGTGGCATAAAGCTAGTGAAGTACAGGTTTGCACCTTATTATCAGTTAAGACAGGCGGTTGCCCTGAAGATTGTTCTTATTGCGGGCAGGCAGCGCGTTATCACACTGGAATTACTGTGAAAGCATTAATGTCTAAAGAGGACGTTGTAGCGATCGCACAAAGGGCTAAAGATTCTGGTTCTTCTCGTTTCTGTATGGCTGCCGCGTGGCGTGAGGTACGTGACAACCGTGATTTTGAAAACACATTCTTGAAATGGTACAGGGTGTAAATGAGATCGGCCTGGAAGTTTGCTGCACACTGGGTATGATTAATGAATCTCAGGCGGCAAGATTACAGGAAGCCGGATTATATGCTTACAATCACAATCTGGATACTTCTAAAGATTATTATCAGGAAATTATCAATACTCGTACCTATGACGACCGGTTATCCACCCTGAACAATGTCAGAAAAGCAGGAATTTCTGTGTGTTCGGGTGGCATTATCGGACTGGGAGAAACACATGCAGACAGAATCAATATGCTGCATACATTATCAACTCTGGCACAACACCCGGAGTCTGTACCGGTGAATGCATTGGCAAGAGTAAAGGGAACTCCTCTGGCCGATTTACCCAAAGTAGATTCATGGGAAATGGTAAGAATGATCGCTACCGCAAGGATTTTAATGCCTAAAGCGATGGTCAGATTAAGTGCTGGCCGCGCCGAAATGACGACCGAAGAACAATCATGGTGCTTCATGGCAGGTGCCAATTCTATCTTCACCAGCGAAAGCGAAGAACTATTGGTTACACCAAACCCAAGACTGGATGATGATAGAAAAATGTTTGATTTGTTAGGGTTGAAGCCGATGCAAAAAGAAAAAATTAAAAACATAACTTCTGTAATATGAGCTCAATAGAACAAGACACCTTAAGTCTAACTGAAAGAGATCTGAAGGTCATATGGCATCCATATACGCAAATGCTGCATGCCATAATTCCAACTGCCATTGTGAGTGCGTCAGGAAGCGACCTGTATGACGAGGATGGTAAACGCTATATAGATGCCATATCTTCGTGGTGGGTAATTCTTCATGGACACTCCCACCCCTACATTGCAGACCGGGTATCTGCACAGATTAGAAAACTTGACCAGGTGATCTTTGCAGGCTTTACACATGAGCCTGCTGTTGAACTTGCTGAGAAGCTTTTGAGCTTGCTACCAGAAAACCAGGAGAAAGTATTTTACACGGATAACGGGTCTACTTCTTCTGTCGAGGTTGCTTTGAAAAAATGTGTGTGCAGTACTGGCATAATCAAGGAAAATCCAGAAGAATGGTACTTGCTTTTCATAACGGTTATCATGGGGATACTTTTGGCGCTATGTCGGTCAGCGGCCGCAGTGCATGGACAGCCCCTTTTGATGCCTATTTATTTGAAGTGCTTTATATTGATATTCCTACTGCTGAAAATATTGATAGTTTGAAAAAGCAAATTTCGGAGGTAAGTGATCAGTTAGCTTGTTTTGTTTATGAACCGCTCGTCCAGGGATCTGCCGGAATGCTGATGTATGGTGCTGCTGAGCTTGATGAACTCATGAGACATTGCCGCTCAGAACATGTATTAATGATACAGGACGAGGTTTTTACCGGATTTGGAAGGACGGGAAAACATTTTGCGGCTAACCATTTAAAGGAAGCCCCCGATGTGATGTGTTTTTCAAAAGGTTTAACTGGCGGAACAATGCCTTTAGGAGTAACGACTTTTCGGAAGACATTTATAATGCATTTTTATCAAAGGATAAGTTAAAAACATTGTTTCATGGCCATTCGTTTACTGCTAATCCATTAGCTTGTACCGCAGCGTCAGCAAGCATTGATTTATTATTACTTAATGAGACTCAACGGAATATAGAAAGGATTTGCCGCAAACATGCTGATTTTATCAAAAGAATTGGTGAGCATATGCGGGTTGAATCTGCAAGACAGACAGGAACAATTCTTGCGATTGAATGGAGGACAGAAACTGGCACTTCTTATTTCGATGATCTCCGGAACTTATTATATGATTACTTTTTAAATAAAGGTATTTTAATGCGCCCGCTTGGGAACGTGATTTATGTTTTACCGCCGTATTGTATCAGCGATGAGGATCTGGATTATGTTTACGAGGAGATTGAAGGCGCGCTGGAGCTTTATTAGTGATTCTGGGGGACTGTTTGTTCAGACAGCCCCCTTTATTTTACGAGTCATATCGTTTATCAATAATAATCTCTTTTAATTTTGTATAAAGGTTATAGTTATTGTAATAAATACCTTTATTAATATCAGAAACAGGCGCAGGTTTCTCTATAATCTTTTTGATATCTTCTATAATAGATGGACTATCCAAATCTATTGTCCTGAAATAACGTTCATCATAAATATCACTGATATTCGGTGCACCATTATAAATGGGTATTGTATTGCATAAAACACAATCCACAAATTTTTCGGTCACATAATTTCTTTCATTTGAATTTTCAATTGCAATGGAGTATTCATAAGGTAGTAAACCTGTAAATTTGTACTCAATCGGGCCTTTAAATCTCCTGTCATCAATTTCTAATCGCTTACCATAAATATCAATCTCGAGGTCTGACGCTAATATTTGATTTAAAAGACCAATCCGCTTATTGTAATTCCCTATCGGCTTATTCAGATAGGAAACAATCATCGATATCTTCTTCTCTTTTTTTGTATTCGCAGCAGTCTCAAAAAATGCACGGGTACATGATCATGGTAAAACATATAGGATGGAGAAACAATAACATCGCCGCCTATATGAAGATTGTGGGTCTTCTCAAATAATTTCGGATCATGCACAATTACATAGTCGCTATGCAGTAAAAAGTCGATATACTCATGTGCTTTACTCCATGAAGGTTCTTGTATAACTGTGATTACTTTCGCTTTCCTGTTAATTGGCTCGTCAGTACGGTTGAATACTACGGAATAATCGTAGTCATTAGCAATGGTGAAGGTCAAATCGCTATCATAAACAGCATAATTTGCTTTAAACCTTCTTAAAAGGTTTTCTGAACCTTCGTAGTTGGAGAGAAACTTAATCTTCATCATAGGTATCTGTTTTTGTCGAAAACTAAGATAAAGAATGGGAAAAGCAGATAACAATCTCTGCTTATTTTGGGACTTTTGACCTTATTACACAAATTCTATTGCATAAAAAAACCGGTCCGATAAATCGGACCGGTCTAGGTCAATTATATAGTTAATAAACTTAAACTAACTGAACATTAATTGCGTTAAGACCTTTACGGCCTTCTTCTACATCATAAGTAACTTTATCGTTCTCACGGATGCTAGCCATTAGGCCTGTTGAATGAACAAAGATTTCACTGTCACCATTAGCTGGTACGATAAATCCGAAACCTTTAGTCTCATTAAAAAATTTTACTACTCCTTCTTGCATTGTATTATTATTATAAATATTCACAAATGTAATTATATATTTTTAAATATAATTAAAAAAACGAATTATATTTTTTCTGCTAGACTAAAATCTGCTTGCTATTGCAATTAAAGAAGCGTTCATATATAATTTTGTCCTTTTCTACTTCAAATACCCATGATTCATTTAAAGCACTTTTCCCTATATCTTTGAGATTGAAGTTCATCTTTAATCTGAAACAGAAAAATTCACCGATGACCAGGGGGTCTGAAATCTCCATACTCCTGGTCTGTTCCATTTTTCTGTTGTATAAAAAAACCAGGATCATGGATCATGGTTATTTTTTGTTACCGGGTAAAATTCTTTGATAGCATCATCATTCCTCCCCTCCCGCCAAAGCTGAATGAATTTGAGTGCAACTTCCTGAGTGTTCATTATTGATTAATTTAGATAAATTTTTAGTTTACGAATTGAAATTACAAAAGAATTCCGAACCACCAAAAAAGCACTTAAACAATAGATAATCAATAATATAAATATTTTTACACTTAGAAAAAAGCGGCAAAAGCCACCACGTTTTAGTAATGCTTAAACACACAACATATGATTTTACAATAAATTTAAGGTTACGTTTTGCACATAACTTAATATAGTAACTCCGATACCTGTTGTATCTCCCATAGTTGAATTTGTTAATGTATGCCATTAATATAATCCTAAAGCTACCTCAACCTGATTGTCTTTAATCAAATCCAAACTATTCAGCTGCTGTGCCATGTAAATACTTGTTAATCTCCCTGTTCCTTCTACTGCTACATACGGACCTTATCTACAGCCAAAAGTGTAATGCCTTGCAGTTTAACATTTCTGTCTTTTAATGAATTGTAGATCCCGGTCACCCTGGTATCCAGATATGGCATTTCGTTAATATTTTTAGCTGCATCTGCCACCAGGTAAGTGCCATCAGTATTCCTTTCCCATCCTGGTAATTGTAGCGTATAGACCATATCAAGATCAGATTTATTAATCTCCAATACAGCGCTGTACCATTTGACATATAGAGAGATCGAGTCCACCAGACTTTGTTTAAATTCTAATACCATACCTATTCCTTCTCTTTCCAGATATCGGCTGCCGGACAAGAGCATATTCATCGTTTCTTGCCTTCCTGCCTCATAAAGAGGATTAAAAAACTCGGAATATACTTCCCCTATCGCCCATCTTCTAAGAACTTCGTGCCGGTCAATTTTTTCTATTAATTTCATATATTTTACCAGTTAAAATCTACCTTTTCGAATAGTTTGGGTGTACCCATTGTACCGGGGTAGCTCCACCACATTGATAAAAAAATTAGCTTCCCCCATGTAAACAGGTACTCTGAAAATGGTTTGTTCTTCGGACTCTTTTTCGTGAGTTGCAGGAGTGACATCAAAGGTGATCCTGCCGTAGCTTAGCTGGAACAATTTATGGTCTTTGCCATACGCTATTGGTACGCAATCCAATGAGTGTATCCGCTCCGCCAGATCAGGAAGTATCCATCGTATGGGATTAAAATAAAGTACATAAAAGATATCCGGGAGATATAAGAACTGTTGTTCGAAAAACTTACTCAGACTCTCTCCTTCGATTAAGATTTTAGGCATAAAATAGACGTACTGGGGAATGGCAATCTCTTCAAAAGGATACATGATTACTCCGTCAATATGTTTCAAAACACGGTTCCTGGCCTCTGAATATGCTAAAAAGGATGTCATACTACACATAGTTGATCTTTGGTTTACAATTAGATTTTACGGTCAGTTCCAAGTTACAAAGAAATCGAAGGGTAATTAACTGATTGGTTTTTTGGGACTTTTGACCCTGTAATGAGGGAGCAACGATTTCTAAATTGACAACAAATAAATCATTATGAAACAACCTTTAGTTAGCTGTATTATGCCTACTGCAAACAGACATAAATACATCCCTTTTGCTGTAGATTATTTTTTACAGCAGGATTATCATAATACTGAATTGATAATTATTGATGATGGAAAGGAGTCAATCGAATCTTTACTGCCTAATATTCCCAACATCAGGTATTTTTACGCACCGCCGATCGGTACAATTGGCCTAAAGCGCAATTATGCTTGTGAAAAAGCTATCGGACAGATCATTGTGCACTGGGATGATGATGACTGGTATGCTCATGACTGGGTTAGCCAGCAGGTGAACTTTCTGATCAGTTCGGGTGCTGATATCTGCGGAATCAGACATATTCATCATTATGCTGCGATCACGAATGACTTCTGGCAGGGAGATGCACTTAACCGGAATAATCCAATTCTAAGCCTTTCCTGGCAGGCGCGACGATGGTTTACTGGAAAGCTTTCTGGGAGAAACATCCTTTTAAAGATTTGCAAAAGGGTGAAGATGAAGGTTTTGTACAGACTCCCGGGGCTAAAATATTTGCTCATGATTATATTGACGGGTTTATAGCCATGTTACATCCTGATAATACTACAGTTAAACCATTTGAAAACCGAACTCAAAAAAAAAAAACTACTAATATACTATTGGGAATAATTGCGAATTACCACCTGTTATCGGTCTTGTATTAATTATAATGGGCGTAATTGTAATTAACTTATTATCAAAAAACTCGGGGCATTAACTGCTGGAATCACACGCAGGTCCAGCCAGCCATTGTGCGGTGATTCCATTTTTTCTCAAGGTAAAAGAATTCACTGGAGGCAATCGCCGCCTCTTCTACCTGGTTGTCTAGTGTACAGCTGTCCAAATGATCTACTACAGCTGAAGAAACTAGAGCATGTCTGAGTTTCGCGCAGCTAAGGTATTTGCATAGTCGTTATCGGCACACCAGAACTGGTAATTTTCATCCAGTTTTCCGGTAATTCTAAAAACATCCCGTTTTAAGAAGAGGCACCAGCCTGCGACTTCATATCTGCTCCGGTATCCTGGATATATTCCATTATTTTCCTCAAATCCCATTTTTGGATGATGAAGGGAACAGAAAGGAGAAGCACTGGATAAGTCATAATATTTATGAAACGCTTTTAATATCTCAGAGGCCCAACCTACATGAAAGCGCAAGTCATTGTTACACAGGCATACGTATTTTGAAGAAGTCATCTCAATTCCCATATTCATATACCGATGATAACCAAATCCCTCTTCAGGATAAATAGTTGTAGTGCCATGGTATTGAAAAGGTTCCAATTCTTTGTGTGATTCAATAACAACCACATTGAATTTAATCTCTTCTTTATTTTCAGAAGTTATTAATGAACTGATGCATTGTTCAGTAATTAATTTTAATTTTTCGTTCGTTCTGTGCAAAGCTTAAAATAATGATATCAATTTCTGTCTTGCTCTTCATAAATAATTCCATTTGACTTCTTTTCATGGGTGTTGATTAGATGTATACCTGTATTTATAATAACAAGTTACAAACAAAACCATCAGGTAATCTACATTCTTGAATTTCGGGACATTTGGCCCGCTCAACCGAGCCTTCAGTTAATTAAATTTATTGTTATGGCAAGGCTTATCAAAATCATCTTTTTTTTATTACTGTGGGCAATAATCGCAGATTTATGCCTCTTTGTATATAGAATAGATCAGCAGCGGGCATCTCATAAAAAGGTAAACCCGCATTCTGTCTATTCAGGCTATTAGCCGTATATAATTTCTTTTAATTTCGTGTATAAGTTGTACTTTTTGAAGTATATTTCTTTGTTTACTCCTGCTCCTGGTGCCGGATAATGAATTATATTTTCAAGGTCCTGAAGAATTGTTTCGCTGTCAAGGTCTATCGTTCTGTAATATAACGTGAGTCATATACATCTGTGAGATTCGGCGCTCCATTATATATAGGAGTAGTATTACATAAAACACAGTCTACGAACTTTTCAGTTATATAGTTTTTTTCGTTTGAATTTTCCATAGCAATAGAATATTCGTAGGGTAATAAGCCTTCGTGTTTATATTTTATTTCACCTTTATACCTGCTATCCCGGATACTTAACCCTCTTCCGTAAATGTCAATATCAAAATCAGAATTAAGGATCTGAACGAGTATTTCGATTCGTTTATGGTAATTAGCCCGGCTAAAATATAATCCCGAAACTATCATAGATAGTTTTTTTTCTTTTTTAATAAGCTCCGTATCGTTATAAAAGGAATAATCAACATGATCATGGTAAAACATAAATGCAGGAGATTCGATGATCTTCCCTCCTAGTTTAACCAAGTTGGTTTGTTCGAATAAGTCTGGATCATGGACAATAATATAATCACTGTTTGTTAAAAAATGTTTGCTCCCGTGTGCATCACTCCAGGATGGTTCCTGAATTACAGTGATGATTTTGGCTTCGTGTTTAATCGAATCATTTGCCCGGTTAAATACTACTGCGAAATCATAGTCATCACCTGTGGTAAAATCCAGCATGTCATCATTTATGATATAATTTGCCTTGAATCTTTTTAATAGGTTTTCGGAAACTTCGTAGTCGGAGAAGAATTTTATTTTCATCATTTTATAGTTCTTTAGCTTATTCCTAAGTTAAAAATTAGCTCTTTGAATAGTATCAGCAGCAGGATTATGGGACTTTTGACCCTATCATTAAGAATGAATCCTTTCTAAATTGTAATGAAAAACGAACCAAGATGAATTCACCATTAGTATCCTGTATAATGCCTACGGCGAACAGAGAAAAGTTTATCCCTTTTGCTATTGCTTATTTTATGACTCAGAGTTATCGAAATAAGGAGTTAATTATTATAGATGACGGAAAAGAATCGGTAGCTCATTTAATACCTAAACGTCCCGAGTATCCGTATATTTTTATACTGATCCAATTGGGACTGTTGGCTTGAAACGTAATTATGCTTGCGAAAAGGCACAAGGTGAGATTATAGTTCATCTGGATGATGATGACTGGTATGCAGAAGATTGGATCAGACAACAGGTAAATTATCTTTTAAGCTCCGGTGCAGATATGTGCGGCATCCAGCATATCCATTATTACTCTATTATTATGGATAAGCTATATACTGTGATCAGACAATATGCCGATGGATCAAATCCGATGGATTGGGTGGCTGGAGGAACATTGGTTTACTGGAAGTCATTCTGGGAAAAACATCCTTTTAAAGACTTACAAACAGGAGAAGATGATGACTTTATTCAAAAATCAGGGGCCAAACTTTTTGTACATGATTACAGAGATGGCTTTGTTGCCCTTCTGCATCCTCATAATACAGTAATCAGAAGTTTTGAAAATCCTAAACACAAAGCGTTAAAATCATGAAGATCAAATTATCACACCGCGCTAATTTCCTGTATCTGTATTACGCAGAACAGGCCCTCACTCCTGCTTAAGGCAATAGTCAGTTTTGATACTCAGAATTATCCGAACAGAGAGCTGGTTATTTCGTATCCTAAACATGATTTAGAAACAAAAAAATTGATTGATGATGTTTTAGAAGTATCTAATCTTAGAATTATCCGCGTAGAGCGGGAAGGCGATGAATCATTAGGCACAGCAAGAAATCATGCAATTCAGAATTGTAATGGAACTTATATTTGTTTGTGGGATGATGACGATTGGTATCAAGCCAGAAGGTTAGCACATCAGTATAATACAATGCAGGTTAACGCGCAATTCCGGGAAGCCAGTATTTTGACAAGGGTGATGTTATTCGATGCGACTACGCAGCAAGCTTATCTTTCTTTCCCCTATATGTGGGGCGGAAGTCTATTGTGCAGGAAAGATCACATTTTAAAACATCCATTTTCGAATAGTGATGTCGCTGAAGATGCCCCGATTATTAAGTACCTGGAATCCAGCAAGCTCATGCACTATATTGCGGATAGTGCTTTTCTTTATCTTTATGTATATCATGGTACAAATGCGCTGAGTCATTTCCATTTTTCTTACTATTTAAAGAAAAGTGAGCTGCTGGATCAGAATAGTACGGACTGGATTCGCAGTCTTTTAGATACTAAAGTGGAGGTGTTACCCTCCTAATCAACAATATGTGCCGGCTTTATCATTTCAGGCGCGTTGCCCAGATTGGATAAGGCTGGCCCTCTCTGATAAAATCAAGGAAATAAGTTTCATCAGGAATAACTTCTGATTTATAGGTTTTACGAATGATACTAAATACACTTTGATCATGACGGTGATCAATAAATTCTTCATCCTGGATGGTATTGTCTTTATCATCTGTAAACAGTAAAGGATTTTCACATAATGCACCATACCACTTGTTTATCAGCATGGTGGCGTGAGTGCATTTTCTTAGCATAACCACTGTGGCCATGAGCTGGTTTGAATGAATCAGGTCTTCTGATGACTGAAAGTGGCCGAAGACTTCTTGTTTGGTATATTCTATTTCTTTATGAGGGAGTTCAAAACTGATACAGCCGGTTTCTGTTTCATGTAACAGTTCAATATATTCTGTAAAACGCTTTTCGCCATTACTGTTGATCATGCATCCGGCATCACAGTAAATCAGGATATCATTATCTGCTAAGGATTCTAATACTTTTTGAATAAAGTAAGGTTTCCAGATCCAGTAGCCTCCTCCTCTTCTCTGGTTAAGGACATGTCCAAAATGTCCTTTAAATATAGGTTCAATATCCTCAGGGCTGAAGATGGTCACTTCATCGAAGAAAAGCGAATCAAGTGCTGTTTGTTTAAAAAACTCTCTTTGTGAGGCATATTTAGCATCACCGTAACTGATTAAATGTATTTTCATAATGATGTTGAGTTCATTTACAACAAGTTACACAAAATAGAAAATCAAGTTTATGAGTAGAGGTTTTGGGACTTTTGACCCTGTTCTTAGCAAGAGAACCTACTTAAATTAGGAATACTTAAATTTTAAACATATGATGAATCAACCACTGGTATCATGTATTATGCCTACTGCCAATCGGCAAAAATATATTCCTTTTACTCTGAATCATTTTTTAGATCAGGATTATCCAAATACAGAACTTATCATTATAGACGACGGGAAGGAATCTATCGTTTCCTTATTGCCTGATGATTCTCGTATAAAGTATTTCTATACAGAACCATTAGGTACTATTGGAGTTAAAAGGAATTATGCATGTAACAAGGCAAAAGGAGAAATCATCATGCACTGGGATGATGATGACTGGTATGCACATGACTGGATCAGTAAACAAGTAAACTACCTAAAAAACTCTGGATCAGATATTTGCGGAATAGAGCATATTCATTTTTTTTCACCTGTTACAGATACCTTATGGGTTGGAACCGCAATGAATAGAAATAACCCTTCGAGTCCCGATCAGTGGCTAAATGGAGCAACCCTTGCTTACTGGAAATCATTTTGGATTAATCATCCATTTAAAGATTTACAGACTGGAGAAGATGATAATTTTATTACGAAATCAGGAGCTAAAATTTTTGCCCATGAATATATTGATGGTTTTATCGCAGTCCTACATCCATGTAACACAACAACCAAATATTTTGAGAATCCCAGACATAAAATGCCTAAACAACTTTAGACACTTTTAGCCCTAACAGGGACAGCGTTCAACCTGTAGATTGGTCCAACAATTATATTTTCAAGGGAATAATTAAAAACCCTAAACAGAATAAGCTAAATTAAAGTTTTTAATTGTTTTTTGATCTATTAAATCAATCTTCATTATGTCTTTTACCTACCATAACCGATGTTGGTATGCTTATACCTTTGGAGATCCCATTACTTACATCCAGTTACATAAAAACAAATTCAAAACTGCCCGCGTTTCTTACAGGATGCTGCATATGCACCATTTATTCCTGCTTGCAGACTTATTCCTCAATCACCTTTATCTGTTAATATGCAGCAATATATCATTGATGCAATAGTGACATCCTTTCCGCAACCTCCTGTACCCCCAAGTTGTAAATATTTTGTTTACATAAAAGAATGCTAATTGGTAAAAACACTTTCATTATAATAAAACCCAGTCTTCACCTGTTCTATATTTCCATTTTTTCAAAAAAAATAAGTTGTTTCCTTATTGGTCAGTTCTTCCTGCCTTTCTTGTGTCTGGTTATGCAGAGTCCTATTTTCTAAATGATCCACAAAGGATGAAGTAACCAGGATATGATTTAATTTTAAAACCCAAAGCGTATTTGAATAATCATTATCAGCACACCAAAACTTATAATTCTCATCTAATTTTCCAGTTAAACGTAACATATCCCGCCTAAAGAAGAGGCACCAACCGGCTATCTCCCCTCTAATATGATATCCCAATTTAGGACCATCATTTTTTTTAAAACCCATAGTTGGATGATGTAATGTACAAAATGGAGATGCGCTGGAAAGATTATTAAACTGAACAAAAGGTTTAAGAATTTCTCTAGCCCAATTTGGATGAAATATTAAATCATTGTTGCATAAACAAATAAAGGGAGACGAAGTTAATTCAATACCCATATTCATAAAACGATGATAGCCAAACTCCTTGTCAGGATAGATAGTCAAAGTATTTTCATACTGATAGGGTTTCATTGATTTTTCAGACTCTATTACAATTACATTAAACTTGATTTCTTCCGCATTTTCTGATGCAAATAAGGAGTTGAGACAATTAATTGTAATAGTTTTTAAAGCCTCCGTTTGTGCATAGCTTAAAATAATAATGTCAATTTCTATTCTTTCTTTCATCATTTATCATGTTTTCAACAAGTTACTAAGAAATCAAATCCATGAATAGCTCAAACTGATTTTGGGACATTTGACCCTAAAGGCTAGGTCATGTTTTGGCTAATTTTAGCTAAACCTTAAAATCTTAGATTATGGCCAGATTGTGGTATACATTTATTGGTGGAAATGATCCAACTAATTTCTTAAACTACTATAAGATATCTGTTAAGCATGAATGCCTATGCGGCAATCAAATCTGTGCAGTTTACGTGGCGGGTAATGGTAATTCTCACCCCGACACGAATTTTTCTCAGAATATACAACAGTATATAAAGGATGCACTTTCAACTGGTCAAATACAACCAGAGATTCCTTTCAATACTAAAAAATATGTTTACCTGAAATATTAAATTCTAAATTAACTGTTTTTCCATGAATTCAACTTACCCCATAATCTCCTGTATATGTATCACTTATAACAGGCCGTTTTTGCTCCAAGGAGCTATTCATTGTTTCGAAGCACAGAATTATCCAAATAAAGAATTAGTCATTTCTTATCAGGTAAATGATGCACTTAGTAAACAAGTAATAGACGAATTGTCATATAATGAAACTCTAAAAATAAAATTAATTGAACGCCCTATCGACGAATCCTTAGGTAATGCAAGAAATTACGCAATAGCAAAATGTTCAGGAGATTATATTTGTATGTGGGACGACGATGACTGGTATCATCCAAGTAGATTATCTTTTCAATTCAATAGCATGCAGATTATTGGACAACGTTATCAGGCGAGTGTACTTTCACGCATTCTGCTCTATGATAATACTTCAAAAAAAGCATATTTCTCCTTTCCTTATACCTGGGATGGTACAGTCTTATGCAGAAAAGAAATATTACTGCAAAACCAATATGCAAATAGTAACCGTGGAGAAGATACACACGTTATTACATTTTTATCAGGAAGAAAATTGTTGTACCAGATCAATGATTCACCCTTTCTATATGTATATATCTATCACGGTACAAATACCTGGCACTATAAACATTTTGAATACTTCTTAAACAAGAGTGAATTGTTAAGTGAAGAAGTAACAGCAAGTATTCGCAAAATGATTAATTATTAATAACAACTCTATTTTAAAGAGACTTTTGACCCCATTCACCAGTTTCTTTTTTAATTAATTTTATTTCCATTAAAATAAGCTTATGATAAAATCACCTCTTGTGTCCTGTATTATGCCTACAGCTAACAGACAAAAATTTATTCCTTTTGCAATAGACTATTTTTTACAACAGGATTATTCCAATGCAGAACTAGTTATTATAGATGATGGAATTGAATCTGTTGCTTCACTGGTTCCGGATAATCCAAAGATTAAATATTTTTATACTGAACCCCTTGGAACTATTGGTATTAAGCGTAATTATGCCTGTGAACAAGCATCAGGAGAAATAATTATGCATTGGGATGATGATGATTGGTATGCTCCGGACTGGATTAGCAGATTAACAAATGCACTATTAACTTCTGAAGCAGATATAACAGGTCTGAATCGTGTTGTTTTCTATTCGCCATCAGTAGATAAACGATGGATGTACGAAGACAGTGAATTGGACAAACCTTGGCTATGTGGTGCTACAATGACGTATATAAGAAGTCTTTTTGGCAACAACATAAATTTATTGATATACAAGTCGGCGAAGATTATGACTTCGTCTGGAATTCGGGAGCCAAAATTTTTGCTTTGGAATACACAGAAGGATTTGTTGCTCTTTTACACGCACACAACACAAGCATTAAACCAATCGAAAATCCTAAGCATAAAAAACATGCTACCAACTGGAAAGAACCCAATAAAGAAACGGAACCATGAGTACTCCATATGTATCGTGTATTATGCCAACAGCAAACCGACCAAATTTCGTCGCATTAGCTGCAGAACATTTTCTTAACCAAGACTTTAGGAATGCAGAATTAATTATTATAGATGATGGAAAAGAATCTGTAAGATCGGTATTACCTAATCATCGGCGTATTAAATATTTTTATACTGATCCTTTAGGTAGCATTGGTAAAAAAAGAAATTTTGCCTGTAAAAAAGCCTCTGGAGAAATAATCATGCATTGGGATGATGATGATTGGTATGCATGACTGACTGGATTAGCCAGTCGGTTAATTTTCTACTTCGGTCTGATGCTGATATTTGCGGTTTGAAGCAGATTGTTTTTTTTTCTCCACTGGTCGATAAATTTTGGAAGTATCCTATTGAGGAACCTGACCATCCCTGGTTAGCAGGAGCTACGATGACTTATAGAAAATCTTTCTGGCTAGATCACCCATTTAAGGATTTACAAATTGGTGAAGATTATGATTATGTATGGAATACTGGTGCCAAGATTAGTGCTTTGGATTATTCCGATGGCTTTATTGCCACACTACATAATTCAAATACTACTTTAAAGCCTTTTGAGGATCCTAGACATAAAAGGCAATATGCAAGTAACCTAATGGATGTTCAATATAAGGGAGAAACCGAAAACCCTAAACAGAGTAGGTATCATCATTAACAATTTATTCTATGCCTTGGTATCAATTTATTAACAATGAACTGGATATCTGTGATCCAGATAGCTATACTGTTCTGGAAAAAGCACCTGAAACAATAGATGGCCCGTATTTATCTGCCATTTTTGCTGATGAAATTCCCAATGATCCAGAGCGCAGACCAGATCTTGAAGGTACTCCTGGTCTATTATTCTATATAATAAGGGCATTAGCTAAAGGCAAAGGTCAGCCTGCCTCTAATTTCCCACCTGTACCATTAGAGGTAAGGATGTCAGCTCATCCTTCCGCTGGTATTTCCCGGCAAGACTTTTAGCTTAACTAAACAAGAATTATGAGTCATCTGACCCACAAATAGCCATGCTTTTTGGGCTATATTGTGATATAAGACAACCGCAAAAGTGTTGCTTGCTATATTTATGATTATATAGATATTCTCGAAACACAAAAAGGGAGAAGCCGAAAACCCTGAATATAGTAGGCTTAATTTAAAGTTTTATGATACTTTTTGATCTATAAAAGTATCCCTATGTTATGGCTAGAAATTGGTATGCATATCTTGGTGAAGGCAACCCAAACTTTAACAAGTTCTTATGGAAGAATGACTCTTCTTCCTGGATGTTTAAATGGAAATTCAGTATGTGCAATAAATGCGACAGGTAGTGCTGACACTCCAGATTCGCCTCTTTCATTGAATTTAAAATCTTACATTATAAATGCTCTAGGAACATTAATCGCTCAGCCGCAAGATAGCGGAAAGACTAAAAAATATGTTTATATGAGACCTTTAAAATAAAACAATTATTCTTGAAAGAAATAAATGGGGAAAGCTGAAAACCCAAAACAGAGTAGGCCCGAATTTAAAGTTTTATGATACTTTTTGATCTATAAAAGTATCCTTATATTATGGCTAGAAATTGGTATACTTATGTTGGCGGTGCTTTAGGAGACCCACGTCTTTCGAGTGGCTACAGTCTTCTTACAACCAAACCCGCATGCATGAGTGGAAATATTATTTGCGCAATTTATACTGGTAATGGGGACATCTCCCCTACAACACCATTATCACTTAATTTACTGAATTATATTAGTAATGCAAATGCTTCGGGTGTGCCAGAGCCACAGCGTCCACTGGGGGCAAAAAAATTCGTTTATTTGAGACGCTAATTATTGAATTCTCACTCAATTAT
This sequence comes from Pedobacter sp. NJ-S-72, assembly GCF_053890575.1. Taxonomy (NCBI): domain Bacteria; kingdom Pseudomonadati; phylum Bacteroidota; class Sphingobacteriia; order Sphingobacteriales; family Sphingobacteriaceae; genus Pedobacter; species Pedobacter sp. NJ-S-72. The sequence goes on from NZ_CM132681.1 coordinate 2,075,518, forward strand.
AGAATGAAATTTTTCTGTAATTGAGTATTCCTTTATTTAAAATCAGTTAATTGAGAATAAAACTATCAATTCCCGTATTTCGAGGGGCTTTTATATTTCTATCCCATATAAATTCATAATAACAATCAGTAATACAGCACATTATACTGATTAATTTTTTTTTATTATGCGACTTTTGGCCCTGTAAGACAAGAGGTATTTGAGCTAAATTAGTACTATGTTTAATGAAGGACATATACTTATTGTTAGCTCCGGATATGGCAATAAATAAGTTATGAGTAAACAAAGTTGTCTGCAGCAATCAGTTTATAATAACCCAACATGCACCTATTGAACCAGAGAAAAGGGAGAACCGAAAACCCCGAATAGAGTAGGATTAAACTTAAAGTTTTCTGATGCTTTTTTTTGATTTATAAAAGTGTCCTTATATTATGGCTAGAAGTTGGTATGGATACCTGGGTACTGGTGATGTAACTGATCCAGGAAATTATTTTCTTACAAGTGTTAAACCATCTTGTATAACTGGAGACAATATTTGTGCAATTTATGCTCCTGAAGGTGGTGCACTTCCATTGGCACCATTTTCTGCAAATATTCTAAAATATATTGCCGATTCGTCAACTGGTACAGTTGCAAGACCAAACTTACTGGGAGCTAAGTTTTATCTTTACAAAAAAGATTAATTTTTTGTAAAGATAAAATACAGGAAGTGAAAACTTCCTGTATTTATACCTCTATCGATACATTTCATTAAATGAATGATTTCTATCTCAGTAGGATTAGTAACAATTGTTCTGAATCGAGATAAACTCCAATCTATTCTTCATTTAGAACCAACAGAAAAAAGGGAAAAACCGAAAACCCTGAACAGAGTAGGATTAAATTTAAAGTTTTCTGACGCTTTGATTTATAAAAGAGTCCTTATATTATGGCTAGAAGTTGGTATGGATACCTGAGTACTGGTGATGTAACTGACCCAGGAAATTATTTTCTTACAAGCGTTAAACCATCTTGTATTACAGGAGATAATATTTGTGCAATCTATGCTCCTGAAGGTGGTGCACTTCCACTAGCACCGTTTTCAAAACGCATGTTACAATATATAGCTGATGCATCGACTGGTACAGTTGCAAGGCCAAACGTAGCAGGAGCTAAATTTTATCTTTACAAAAAAGATTAAATTTCCAATAATTACATAAGGTACGGAAATATAATATTTCCGTACCTTATGTAATTATTGCCTTTCATCATTAATTCTGGAGGCGAGCTGTATGGCATTGTATGCATTAACTACTCCCCCAGACAAACAAACTGACGAAAAACTCAAACTATTTCCACGATCATCTCTCACTGAATGATTAACTTTCGCTACTGAACTCATAATAATAAATTTAACCTGAGATGCATTAAGCTTAGGGTAATAAGACCAAATTAAAGCTGCTAATCCGGAAACTACCGGAGCCGCCATACTCGTTCCATTTTCATTCACATATTTATCTCCTGGAATAGTAGAATAAATATCAACCCCAGGTGCAAATACATCGACTACTTTACTCCCATAATTAGAAAACCAGGCAAGAAGACTTTCATCATCTATCGCATTTGATGCGCCAACCTCTATCCAATTTTCAGCCTTCCCCCCATGAAGATAAAATCGACTTGGAAAAGTTGCAGTTGCTTCATCGAGCAGTTGTCCTTTATTTCCTGCTGCGTGTACAATAAGGATGTCTTTAGACATTGCATAACGTACAGCTTCATCTACCGAAAACTTATCTGTGGAAGAATTTTTACCTGAACTAATGTTAATTATTCTGGCTCCATTATCTGCTGCATATCGAATTGCAGATGCAACATCTTTGTCTAAAGCATCTCCATCGGGAATTGCTGTTATTGACATAATTTTAGCGTCTCTGGCTATTCCTTTTATCCCAATTTCATTTTCCCTGTTTGCAGCGATTACTCCTGAGATATGAGTTCCATGAATTGCATCTGGTCCTTTTACATCATTATTACCATAAAATTTCATTTGATACTCTTTGTTTGATGCCCGGGGATCATAATTAAGATTATACATATAATCCTTTAGTACCCTATATCGCTTATATTTATTTTCAAATTCATTGATGAAATTGCTATCTGCTTTTAGTCCATTCACCATAACCATCAGAACATTAGCTTCAGCGGCCGTACTATACTTATAATTTCTAAATTCTCCAATCGTTGGTTTTTGCTTTCCGATAGACTTAATAATATTTCCCAATGTACTACGCTGCCTTTCCATTTCTAAAATTGCCTTATCAAGTGGAACTAATCTTTCTACTAATTGACTTCTTAAAGCCTTTGTCTCAGAGGATTCAGGATTTAACTTCAAATTACTACGTAATAAGCGAACCAATCTAAATTATCGAAATGAAAACTACCTTTAGATGAACCTAAAAAATTCCATCCATTTATATCATCAATATAACCGTTCCCATCATCATCCTTGCCATTTCCAATAATTTCTTTGGGGTTTACCCAAATGGATGATTTCAAATCTTCATGATAAATATCTACCCCGCCGTCAATAACAGCCACAACAACGGGCTTAGCAATTTTATTTTTCAACAATTCCACATACGCTTTTTCCGTACTTATACCAAATAAATGACTTGTCTGCAGATCCAAATTCTGCCAATCTTTTTTAGTTTTTTCAATTTGTTGTGCTTTAAGTAATAACGGAACAAAAAACAGCAAACATGCAAGTTTTAAATTCAGTAGATTTTTTATAATAATTATCATCAGCTTAGGGTAAGATTTGCAATATTTCTATTTCGAAAATGAGTGTGCTATTTGGTAGAATAGTTCCTTGATTTGTATGGGATTCATAGGCAAGTTCAGAAGGAATATATAATATCCCATTTTGATCCCTCCCGCATAAGTGGCAATGCTTCTTTCCATCCTTTTATTGTATTTCCCACACTTATGTCAGCCGGCCTACCTTTTTCATTAGTACTTTCAAATATTTTCCCATTGACTAACATACCTGTATAATTCACTTTAACTTTAGAATTGGTCTCAACTTTATGTCCTACCCCTTCTTTGATCACTTTATACTGTAATCCTGATTGTAATACAATTACACCTTTCTGCTTTTTATTATTCGCCAGGAAGATCCTATTCTCTTCTATTGTGGGATTACTTATTTTTTTTTTTGTGCGTCTTTTTTCACTTTAAATTCAGCCTGTTTTAATGCATCAACTAACAGGCCGCCATCAATCTCAGAAAAGACAAATTTATCGACTTCCTTTTCCTCCTCCTCCAAATCATAACCATAAAGCTGTAATGCTTTTCGTATGGCTGGAATATCAGTCCACGATTGGATATTTAAATTCAGTTTTTCTTCGCTTTTACTTTTATTAAATACATAAGGATTCTCTGCATGTTGATTAAGTTCATAACTCAAGGAAGACAAACTGTAGGACTTTCCCTCTAACAATTTCGCTCCCCCTCCAGTTTCTTTTTTAACTAGATTTAAGACCTTTTCTCTCCTTTTTTCCCATCGTACATTTAATCCTAATAAAGCATTCATATCGTTAATAACGCTTTTCGCAACTTCATTATCAGTTTGTCCGGTATCAGGATTTTGTGATTCAAAACAAATTCCATGAAGACGTAACCAATCTTGTCTATAGCCAAATGCACGGAGATAAATATATTTTGATTTATCACTAACATCCCATATTACTTGGTTAGGATCAACTATATAGGATGGCTTGACAAGATTCTTAAGTTCAACAGCATGGTTCCAATTCAATACATAAGCCGCAAAAATAGATTCATTAAGAAAATAAGTACGAATAGTTTTTTTCTGTTTGTCTCTTATAGTTCCAACACCGCCTGCAATCGCCTCAGATTGAATCTTTTCAAGATAACCACAAATTGATGCATATTTCAAAATTGTATTACTGGTATCTATTTGGTTATTATCCGGGCTAAATAAAGGTTGAGTAGAGTTGTATACATAATAGTCATACTTGACAGGCCAATTGACCTTTACTCCACTTAATACCTTCTGAATATTGTTCTCATCAACATATTCAGGCTCTGTTATACCAATAACTTTACCTTTATAAATCCAAACTTCATGCGGAACTGAACGGTGTTTGAAGTAACTATTCAATACCTTATCTTCTACTACCGAGGGAATTGATAATTCCTTAGTGTATTTGTTGGTTTTCCAAAAATTTAACACCAAATTTTCTTTTTCTTCTGTTACAGGAAGAATCTTAATACGATCCCCAAATCTTTTTTGCAAATTTTCCATTTTTGGTAACGCTGCAACACATCCAGAACAACTTGTAGCCCAAAAGTCTATAATTAATAACTGTTTATTAAAATCGGCTATTCTTGCTGTACGTTTATTGATTGAAATGTATAATCTTCGGTATCAATATCTCAGGCACTGTATCTCCCAATTTAAGATCTTGTAGTGATTGCTGCGCAATTGTGCTATTAAATACAAATAACAGTAATAAGATCAATTTATATTTATAATTCATTTTCTACTTTATTTCAGTTATAACAAACATTTCTACTTCACGCTTTTCCTCTTTTAAATCTAAATCATAATGTTGCAACGATTTACGAAGGGTAATCAAATCTGTTAAAGAATCAATTCGGAGGTCCAGATCTACAGGCCCGGCATATCCGGTTTCGTCAACCATTGGAGCAAAGCCAGCATCATAAAGTATTGATCCTAACCTATCTAATGTAAAATTATTTATATACCCCTGGTTAGTATACTTTCGCTCACCCTTTCCTAAGCTTTTTATTTTATCAGAGTTAGAAGTACGTACCAAAACCAAAGCGTTGACTATTCGCTTTTTCAACCCAAATTCTACCCCAAATACCCGCGACAATTCTTTATTTATAATATCAAAACTATCAATTGATCCCATTGGAATTAAGAATTCAAAACAATAAGCATTTTTGCGCATCCATTCTTCTTTTGAGCCTTGAGAAGGATCGTACAAGTAATGAGAAGGATTTTTTACCTCTAAAATCACTTTATTGGGTTTATAGAATCCATGCGTAAATATATCTTCTAATGACAAATTATATGCATAATAACGGTTAGTACCATTACTGGTATCTATAGAATTTGAAAAGTTCATCAATCCTCTGATTGACTGCACTCCTTGCCGATAACCAGTAACTACTGAAAAACGAAGTAAACGGCTAGTATTTCTTCCTTGCTCTGGATTAAATTTAAAAACAGGTTTCCTCGGGTTAAAATCGAATAGTGGGTTTCTATAAGAAATTGACATGGTGTCAATATCCTGTGCACTTGCAGAGCATATATCTATCAATACAATCATTAGTACAATTATTGATTTAATATTCATTTTATCACAGTAAAAGGGAAGCTAATAATAAACTCTTATCCGATGGTTTAGAGCACATCGAACAAGAGCTAGAGAATTTTAATTTACTATCGTTATTTAACGAGGATTCTGTGCTATAGGGCTATTGCTGATAACTTCTTGTGGAATAAGCAAAGTGTAGCGCAGGTCGTTAGGGGGTAATGTGTATGTAATCCCCTGTGCAGTTCTGCTTAAAGTTTTCGAGAACTTGCTATCCTTATTCAGCCTCCGCAGATCACTCCACCGTAACCCACGCATGGTCAACTCTTTTCTTCTTTCGGTAATTACTTTTAATAAAGCATCATCTGCGGTAGTAGCCACGATATCGACATATTTCCCTGTTGACCACCTGCTTTTAAGCAAGACATTTAAATCATTTATAGCAGAAGCAGCATTACCAACTCTGGCATAAGCTTCTGCACGAATCAGATAAAGTTCATCAACTGCAAGCCCATCAAAAAAAAGTAGAAGCAGTTGTTGGTTCATAATTCCCCGTAAATCTATATGTTCCATCAGAATTAGATTTAAACAATACATTCTTTCTTAAATCATTATTTTGATACGATGCTATTAAGCCTAAATCTATTCGCGCAAGATTATTGCCTTGATACAATGGATTTAATGCTATATCCGGTGCCATAAGTGCATGAAAAATCACCTCCTTATTGAATCTTGCAAAAGGTGTATCGGATCCTGTACTTAATGTATTAAAGTCAATTAGCTGGTTATTTATCTGTAATGCTGCATTAGCATTGATCAATGCATTAGGATAGTCTTCCATTGATAAAAACACACGTGCTAACATTGCATACGCAGCAGCTTTATTAGGTCTTGTTTGAATACTAGATGTTGGTTGTAATAGACCGGCAGCATCTTGCAAATCCTGAATGATACGCGCATACGTTTGTTCTACAGTACCTCTATCAGATTTATCATTAATATCTGAACTTAAACGCAGTGGAATACCAGGATTCTGACTTGCAGTATTAGTAGAATATTGTGTGTATATATAATTGAGCAACCTGCCAAAAAGCAAAAGCACGATAAAAAAGTGCCGATCCCATCAAAGTATTTATAGTAGTTTGATCTGCTGTTCCTGATTTAAGTCTTCCTAAAGTTTCAATTACTACGTTAGCAGAGAAAATTGTTTTATATGGGGTTTCCCATTGAGGTACAGCTCCAGGACGAGCTGCCGAAGGAGACCATGTGTACAAATCCCGATCTGTTTGAGTTAAGTCATTTAATAAAAATCCAGCATCATTTAAATAATAATCATCAGCAGATGCTTCTCCATCACTTGGATAACCAGTATTCATGTAAGCATAATTATCCAGCAAAAGTTGACAATCTGCCGGCGTTTCTAGAAAATACTGGCTACTGGATTTTTTGATATCAACATATTTCTGACACGATATATTTGTTATAGTAAGCAAAGAGATAAAACCTGGCATTATCAATTTACTCCAAAGACCTTTATTAAGTAAGATTTTTTGCTTCAATTCTTTAATTTAAAAGTTAGCACTTAAGCCCAGAGAATATGTACGAGGAACAGGATAATCAAATACATCAGGGTCAAGTCCAAGCTTATTTGCTCTCCATATAATTCCAAGATTTGTGACATTAGCATAAATTCTGGGATTTTTAATAAACCAATTCTTTTTATTAATTGTGTAAGCTAAATTGATTCGTTGTAAACGAATATGATCAGCCTTAAGGACATTAATCTCTGAACTAGCATAGAATGCATCTCTAAATGTATTAACTGGATAAGTTAAAGAAGGAACGTTTGTATGCAATTCATCTCCGGGCTTTTGCCACCTCTGGTTATACTCTGCACCTTGTAGTACATTGGAATTATACATTTCAGAATAAGAAACAACATCTGTTGATGATCTTCTAAAATAATAGCCAAGTTTAAAAAGTAAGTTTGCACTGATCGAGAAACCACCATAGCTAAATACATTATCCAGAGAACCAAAGTATACCGGAACCGCCGTCCAAAATAATGTGCAGTGGATGCCGGAGCGTTCGAAATTGAAGTATAAACAGTACCTGCCGTTGCTGAAGTCAAACTGACAACCTGACCATTGAGGTATCCACGGGGATCACCAGTGTTGGGGTCTAATCCAGCCCACTTAAAACCATATAATCTAGAAAGATCAGCTCCGGTATTAAAGGATGAGCTTGATAATGCCTGAAGCGCAGTAGTTGATTCTCCTACATACAGCTTAGTCACTTTAACCCGGTTATAACTAAAATTGAAATTACTTGTCCAACTGAACAAACCACTCTGAATGTTTTGCGAATTCAGTGTCAGATCAATCCCCCGGCCAATAAGATTTGCAGTATTTATATTAAGAATACTAAAACCAGTAGATGGATCCATAGGGGCTGTAGTCAATAAATCGGAAGTTCTTTTTTCATAATATTCCAAGCTCCCGGATAACCGATTATTACGGAGACCAAAGTCCAATCCAAAATTCAAAACACCTGTTTTCTCAGGGCGCAGATCACGATTAGGGACCCCCTGAGTATCACTAATATCAGAAGAAAATAATCCACTTACAGCATTCTGTTTAGGTGGAACAGACAAAATTGCTCTTGAGCCAATACGAGGATTAACATTACCATTATACCCGAATGTTGCACGTAATTGTAATTTAGGTAACCACAAAAGCTGATAGAATTTTTCATTTGCTATATTCCAGCTAGTTCCCAAAGAGTAAAAAGGTGTACCTCCTCTGTTAGTCCCTGAACCAAATTCACTTGAAATATCCTTACGAACGCTTCCTGATATTGTATAGCGTCTATCATAAGTATAGGCTGCATTGGAATATAGAGCATAAGTTCTAATTTTCAGATCAACTAGAGTAGGGGAATAAAATGGAACCAGGGCTACAGGTATACCGATATCAGGATCACCAAACAGCCTTCGAACGTTAGTTTTATAACTTAAATTATTATTAACAGCCAATGTATTTTCATCATATCCATAGTATGAATGAATCTGTAAAAAAGAATAGTATTGAGAGACGTCCATACCCGCAATTGCATTGATTATATTTTTATCGTTCCATGACTTATTGATATTTAATTTCGCCTTAAGCACTTGATTATTAGATTTTGTAAATGACGGCTTATATATTCCACCTACAGGGATATTACGAGTAAAAATGGTTCCAGGAGTAGTATATTGATTAATCAAATCACGCATGTAGTACGAATTCTGACCCCACAAAATATTAGTTTCATCATAGCTCCTGTTATAATTGTATGCAATATCTGCTGAAAATATGCTACTTAATTTGTATAAAGCCAAAACACCTAAATTTACTCCTTGAAGATTAGTTTTGGCATATCCCTCTTTGATATCATCCAAAGGTTTATAGTAAGGATCCAGAATATTGCTTCCATAAGTTGAGGCAAGTAAATCGACAAACGCCGGTCGATAACTCTTAGGTACCACTAAGGGATTCCCATTGTCATCAGCCAACGCGTATAAGGATAAAAAGTACGATTTGTAATTCCAGATATAGTATTTTGACCAGATTGGTCACTTCTTCTCCTTAAAAAATAGCTTACATTTGCTTGAACCTCCAAATTTCTCAGAACATGTATAGATGTATTATAGGTTAATGAAAGTTTATCCTGGTTTGATTGAATCGTATTATTTTGTGTTCTGTCATAACCTCCAGATAACCTGTAAGCAACATTTTTAGAACCACCATCTACCCCCAAAAAATAACTTTGTGTAATTGCAGGGCGAAGAATATACTTTTCATAATCATTCCTTATGTCGTTACCTCTCAAAGCGTCTATCTGTGCCTTTGCATTATCGGCGGTTATTTGTCCTTGTTTCTGTTTAAACAATATCTCCGCCACAGGGGAACTAACAGTCTGAGCTTGAGTAATAACAACAGGATTGAAATTAGTACCTGCCGCATTAAATTGATAAATCTGTGCATCAATAAAATCAGATGTACTCATCTTCTTTTTGTAAAACAAATCAAATTTATCCGTGATACTTAAATTAGTATTAAAGGAAACATTGAGTGCTTTTTGGTACGCTCCTCTTTTGGTTTTGACCACAATTACACCATTAGCAGCTCTGGAGCCCCAAATCGATGCGGAAGCAGCATCTTTTAAGATAGTAAGACTTTCAACATCGTTCGGATTCACTTTATCAATTGAATATGGACTGGGGATCCCATCTATTATCACTAATACTTCACCCGTATTATCAGCTTTGTTATTAACAGGTTCTAATGTGTTTTTTCCTCTTATTGTTAAATATTGTACTGAAGTTCTACCACTAGTTGTTGTAGCACTGGCCGAATTGGTAAACTGATCCTGATTATTAAAATTCATACTAGTTGTAAGGCCTTCTAGCCTTTTAATCAAATCCGGACTTGTACTATACTGTAACTGCTCCTTTGTAATAACATCAAATGACCCAGTAGCACGTTCTTTTGGTAAATCCTGATACCCCGTACTTACAACATTCACCTCACCCAGGGTATTTACACCCGGGATTAATGAGACACTAATCTGCTTATCCGGATCTAATCCTGTCAAAGTCAACTCCTTATTCAAATATCCCAAATACGAAATTTGCAATGCCCCTTTTTTCGGTCCATATATTGAAAAGTAGCCTTCTGAATTTGTTTTAGTAACTTTATTACTTGCCTTTACTCGTACCGTAGCATTTGGCATTGGTTTACCAGATTCATCAATAATTTTTCCTTTGTAAATAACAGAGTCTGCGCGCTCAAGAGGATTGTTAGAAACTAACTTCTGCTTTCTTACAATAACGATAGTGCGTTCATCACTTGTAAAATCCAAATTCTGGCCAGCAAGACAAGCCCTCATAACCTGTTCAATTGGAACCTTTACAAATTTTACCGTGATCTTTTTTTCAGCATTCAATTGACCAGGTTGCCATAAGACATCATAACCAGTCTGTTTTTTGATCTCTTTAAATATTTCTTTGATTTGCGATATTTTTCTTTTCCAGGCTCACTTTTTGCCCATAAGCCGTTGCATTTACCTGCATTACACCCGCAATCAATAAAGAAATAATCAGTCGTATGACCCATAGAAATTTACGCAGGTTACCTGGAAGGTATCCTGGGAATTTAGTATAAAATTTCATATTTTTGTTCGCTTGGTTTGACTACAAAGAGAAATACTTGCAATGCGAATCTCTTTGTATAGGTTAGGTTATTCAATAATTTAACTTAAACCCTAATGCCCGGGGATGTTCGTGCATCCCTGGGTTTATTAAGGAGTTTATTTGTGTAAATTTTTTGTCACTATGATTTTCCTCCCTTCAATTTTAAAGTGAATAGATTGTAACATCTCTAATTTTTTGAGCACTTGAGAAACATTTGAATATTTTGATAATGTTCCACTAAACAATTGGTGTTTCAATTCTTCTTGTTCGTACTGGACATCTACATTATACCATCTTGATACTTTTTTCAGGATACTTTCGAGCTCTTCTTCGTTAAACATAAAATATCCGTTTTTCCAGGCAACAGCTTCATCCAGATCCATATTCTTCACTTCGATACCAGCCTGACCATCCTTAGATATAAGAGACTGCTGACCAGGCCGTATAATCTTCTGAGCATTTGTAAGCGAGTTGGTAACTTTAACACTTCCCTCCAATAAAGTAGTACTAACGAAAGGTTCATTTGAGTATGCATTAATATTGAAATGCGTCCCTAATACCTGCACAACCTGATTATTTGAATAGACTTCAAAAGGCCTGGTTTTATCCTTCGCTACTTCAAAGTACGCTTCTCCGGTTAATTCCACTTTACGCTCATTACCCTGAAACGCAACGGGATAACGTAAAGAAGACGCAGCATTCAGCCAGACCTTTGTTCCATCAGGTAAAACCAGCTGATATTGTCCTCCTTTAGGTGTTTCTATAGCATTATATGCATATCTAGCTGCTACAGATAATTTTGGGTTTTCATAGACAAGCTGACTATCTTTTTCTTCTTAATAATAATAGTACCAGACTGATTTGCTATTTGTCCATTTTTTGATTCAGTCAATGATATCTTTGAACCGTTAGATAAAGTCAAAGTCGCTTTATTTCCACCATGAACAATTTCGGTCGCTGCATAATTGGTATTAGTAGATCTGAATTGATTAGTCTGATATAGAAGAATACTAGTAAAAACAACAAAAACGGCTGCTGCTGCCATATACCAATATTTCAAATCAACAACTGTCACGACTTTACTTTTTTTTTTCCAGCTCCTCCAGTCTTTTAATTTCTTCATGAATTCTGGAATGCATAAGATTACCAACATTTTCATTTTGGATAATATTCTGAGATTCTAAAATTTCATCTAATTCCGAAAAAAGATCAAAATACTGTTCTAGAAATAATATTTGGTCTTCATCTGCAGTATCCTCCAGATAAGCTTCAACAGCTTTTAGAAATTCTGCCTTAAATTTTTTCGACTTCTTTGACTTCATTAAGGTTAAGGTTTTTTTATATACTTTATTATAACAGTATGTGGTAACATGAGAACCTCCCATCACCTCTGATAATATTTTTATAATTATCCTTCTTTTTGGGACATTTGTCCCTCCCAACCTCCCCCATTCCTACTTAAATTTAAACAAACCCTTTATTATGGATTACCCACTTGTTTCCTGCATCATGCCTACAGCAAACAGGCAGATCTTCATCCCCTATGCAATCGATTACTTCCTGCATCAGGATTACCCAAACAAAGAATTAATCATCATCGACGACGGTCAGGAATCCATAACATCCTTAATCCCAAAACATCCCCGAATCCATTATTACTATTTCAAACCATTAGGCAGTATCGGTGCAATAAGAAATCTTGCCTGTGAAACAGCCTCCGGCGAAATTATTGTCCACTTGGACGATGACGACTGGTACGCACAGGATTGGATAACCCATCAGGTATACGCCTTGATCAGATCAGGAGCAGATATCACTGGCCTAAACAACAACATTAACTACTTTTCTACTTTAATAAATAAAAGATGGAATTATAAAGACACTCAAAAAGGAACACCATGGGTCTATGGTGGAACTTTAGCCTATTGGAAGTCCTTCTGGAAAAAACACCCGTTCAACAACTTACAAGTAGGGGAAGACAATAATTTCATCTGGAACTCAGAAGCCAAAGTCCATCCCCATAACTATACAGAAGGTTACCTTGCCATTATCCACAGAGATAACAGCGCTGCCCAGTTATACCAAGACCCAAAAGAAAAACTTCAGCTAGAAAAGTGGATGTGTAAAATACAGACCCCAGAAAAATGCTGCAACCATTCTATCCTGTCAACAAGTTCCGATCTCCCCTTAGTAAGCTGCATCATGCCTACCGCTAACCGCCAAGACTTTATCCCTACGGCGATAGAAAACTTCCTGAAGCAGGACTACATGAACACCGAACTCATCATCGTCGATGACGGAAAAGAATCTGTACAACATTTAATCCCCGACAATCCCCGAATCCGTTATTTCTATTTTGAACCCCTTGGCCCAATCGGAACAAAACGCAACATCGCCTGTGAAATAGCCGACGGAGAACTCATCACCCATTGGGATGACGATGACTGGTATGCCCAGGACTGGATCTCTCACCAGGTACAAGCCCTAATCAATTCTGATGCTGACATTTGCGGAATAAATCAGGTACAATTCTTTTCTCCTACCCTTAACAGTTACTGGATGACTAAAAATAGGAACTCCCAAAGACCATGGTTAACAGGAGCAAGCCTCATTTATAGAAAATCCTATTGGGAAAAACATCCATTTAAGAATCTTCAAATCGGAGAAGATGACGACTATGTAAGAAATTCAGGAGGAAAGATTTTTGCACACGACTATTTTCAGGGATTCATCGCTACATTACATCCTTATAATACAAGTATCAAATTTTTTGAAGACCCAAAAGATAAAGCTAAAACCAGCTAAAAAAATATTCTTCAAAATTAATCTGAAAAATTTGTTTCCAGCTAAACGCTTTTAATATTTCCCATTCCAATTAAGCACAAAAAAACAGTATCAAAACCATGCGTATTTATACCTATTTTAAAAACTAACTAACTAAAATATAAAGAATTATGTAATTTAGTCGCGCTGATTTTCACATTTATATAAATGTATAGAATTGGTTTTTTAAAAAAAAAAAAACAAACCAAATATATCCAACCTCATTTGTATAACCTGAGCTTATGAAATTCAGATTAGTCATTATTATATGTATAATCTTTAATAAAATTAACCCGGCAACGGGTCAGGCACTCCCCGCAATTAACCCCCAATTAACGAAAGGCTCCTGGCCCGCTTACTGGATTACCTCTCCCGACGCACAACAACGCGAATACGGAATATATCATTTCCGAAAAGTCTTTCTGCTCTCTACATCTGCCATACCAAAATCCTTCCTTATTCACGTAACCGCAGATAACCGCTACCGGCTGTTCGTGAACGGCAAACAGTCTGTTCAGGTCCGGCGCGTGGCGATCTGTTTAACTGGTTTTACGAAACCATAGATATTGCCTCTTATTTAGCAGAAGGTGAAAACACAATTGCCGCATTAGTATGGAATATGGGAAACCTTGCACCTGTTGCACAAGTATCCAATCAAACAGCTTTTCTCTTACAAGGTAACTCCACAGCAGAAAAGATGATTAATACAGATGCCAGCTGGAAAGTAAAAAAAAGTAAAGCCTATACCCCCTGCTCTTTAGACAACGGAGAAAGATTAAAAGCCTATATGGTGGTTGGGCCCGGAGATGAGGTTGATGGAAAACAATACCTATGGGATTGGGAAACGGCAAAATATAATGATGCTTCATGGAATATAGCTGAAGAAATTACTCATCCTGAACCCGTAGGCTATGGAACAGATAACAGATGGACTCTGGCCCCAAGAAATATCCCCTTATTTACAGAAAGCCTTCTGCGTTTTCCTATTGTCCGGCGCACAACCGAGTTCAAAGTAAACCCCGAATTTCTAACCGGAAAAAGCTCCATAAAAATCCCATCCAATCGAAGAGTCAGTATTTTACTGGATCAGAAATTTATGACAGCAGCATACCCTGAACTATTGGTTTCTGGCGGTAAAGGATCTAAAGTCAAACTCACCTACTCAGAAGCTTTATTTGATAAACAAGGTGATAAAGGAAATAGAAATGAAATAGATTATAAAGAAATCAAAGGAAATTACGATGTTTTTATACCAGATGGTGAAAATAACCGAAAATTCCGCCCATTATGGTTTCGGGCTTACCGTTATGTCCAGTTGGATATTATGACAGCAGATGAGCCATTAATTCTGAATGATATATACAGTATGAAAACCGGCTATCCACTTCAAATGAATGCCACTTTTTCAAGCAATGACCCTTCATTACAAGAAATATGGAAAGTAGGCTGGCGAACAGCACAACTTTGCGCAGGAGATATGTACTACGATACCCCATATTATGAACAGCTGCAATATACCGGCGACAGCAGGATTCAAGCCTTAATTTCTTTATATACCTCCGGTGATGACCGGCTGATGCGAAAAGCAATTCTGGATTTTTATCGTTCCCGCACCCCCGAAGGACTAACACAGGGCCGTTATCCCAGCAACCGGTTACAGATCATTCCTACATTCTCTTTATTCTGGGTCTCTATGGTATATGATTATTGGATGCACCGTCATGACGATGCATTTGTAAAACAGTTTCTGCCTGCCATTAATGAAATCACAGAATGGTTCCATACACGTGTAGACAAAAAGAAGAAAATGCTGGGCCCGTTAACCTGGTGGAATTTTGTAGACTGGGATAATTTCAATGGCTGGGGAACCGCACCGGGATCAGATCATGGAAACTCTTCTATTATTACCTTACAATACGCCTATACTCTGAATCAGGCTGCTGAACTATTCAGAGCCTTTAATCTGACAAGCCAGGCCAATGCGCAGGAAATGCTGGCCCTGGAATTAGCGATCATACCTACTGGTATTGCTATAATCAAACTACCGGATTAATGGCTGATACACCTGATCAAAAATCCTATAGCCAGCATGCCGGAATCTGGGCAGTGCTTAGTGGAGCAGTACCATTACAGGAGGCACAGCCGTTAATGCAAAAAATTCTTGAAGACAAATCAATCGGTCAGGTAACCTTCTTCTACCGCTTTTATCTTACACAGGCTTTAAAGAAAGCAGAAATGGGTGATTTATATTATAAAGAGCTAAAACCATGGCGTGATATGCTCAAACTAGGTTTAACAACATTTGCAAAAAAAACCTGAGCCTACACGATCAGACTGCCATGCCTGGAGTGCAAGTCCCGACTATGACTTTCTTGCTACAATTTGTGGTATTATGCCCGATGCTCCGGGATTTAGTAAAGTGCTGATTAAACCCGCTTTAGGCGAATTGACTGAGGCAACAGGCTCTATGCCTATCCCCGCTGGAAAAGTATCAGTCACTCTAAAAAGAAACGGGAAGGATGGAATACGCGCAGAAATCATGCTTCCCGAACAAATTTCCGGGACATTTAATTGGGAAGGAAAAGAGATCAAACTGCGCGGAGGCAAACAAATTATCACAATTTAACAAACCAAATATATGAGATCAATTAATTCAGTGGTTCCCACCGCACAATTTCCGACCAGATATCATCATCCACCTTAAAAATGTCTTCGTCTGCAACATAAATACCTTCATGCCAGATCCCATGCAGTTCTTCAATAACAACCTGGAATCTTACATACTGTTTGTCTGCAGGCAGACTCCTTTGATCTAATTTAATTTCCATACACAACGTATTAAAATCAGAATTGTCCAGAGCAAAAGTATACTTACGAAATTTAAAATCGTTGGTTTTCATACCTGCCATTTTTTTTCAGCACAACGAATTATTAACATTTTAATAACCTTAAAAGCTCTTATGTTTAACTATCAGGACAGTATCCATCACGAAGCTAAAAAAACAGGTCTTAACAGCAGGGATTAAATAGAGACAAATACAATTTTAAAAGGAGTTTGCACTAAATTAAAATAGATTAACGCTTTGACAACTAATTATTTATAAACAAACACTTACTAGTAAATGCAAATTATAGAAAAGCCAACCAGTAAAAATTCTTTGAGTAATCAGTTTCTATAAATTTTCATTCAGATTTCAAAATACAAATGACACAAAAAAACACCAGAACGAAGAAAAGTATAAAAATCAAAGAGCTTAAAGCTATGAGTTACAATTGACACATCATCTATATGTGTATAAATGAAAGATTTTTCCCCATATAAAATTATTCAGGATTTTGAAAAAAATCAGATTAATAAGGTTCCAAGCAATGTTTTGAGTATAAAGAGAATATAAAGTTATTAATTGACATATAATTGTTGATACATTTATTTTTACAATAGTTAAAGTAAATGATATTTTTTGTATTTTGTTGATTATTAACACATACCATCGCACATGCATTACAAATTACTGGTTCCTACATGAGAATAAAATATTGAGTTATTTTATAATTGATTTGCGTTGATGCCAGATCCACACAAGACGCAGATCAGATTTACAGACTAATTAATAATTCGTGTCATTTTTAAATTATAATATGAAATGGAAAATAAGGAATTGTTCAGACTTCTAGCTGGAAAGAATTCTTTGCGTTTAGAGTTAGAATTAAAACTAAACGACATGATTAAGAGGGAGTATTATGCCAAAAGCCAGATTATTTTAAAACCAGGTCAAATTCCTAACCGTGTCTGGTTCATTGAAAAAGGTTCTGCAATGGGATTTGTTTTTAAAGAAGAAAAGAAAGTACCTTTTTGGTTCTGGAATGAGAACGATATTATGGTTCCACTCAACAGCTTTTTCAATCAGGTTCCATCAGAAACCTACATAGAGTTATTGGAGCCTAGTATTCTGATGTCTATCTCTTTTGAGGAGGTGCAGGAAATATTACTAGGTTTTCCAGAATCGAATGATTACGTGCGTAAAATTATGCAGGATTATCAGAAAATGAGCGAAAAAAGAATACTAGAATTTGCCGCTTATACCCATGAAGAACATTACCTGCATTTAATGAGAGATTGTCCTGCAATTTTCAGGAAAGCATCAGTAGAAAGTATTGCCGCATACCTTGGCATATCCCGAAAAACTCTCAACCGCATCAGATCCAGAACCAGAAGATTTTAGATTCAGCAGTTTAGCCGTTCCTCCCTAATAATTCCTGGACTACTTTATTAGCTGGTATTTTTCCGGCCTTCCAAAGCTGTATCCCTTATCATAGGGTTACAGCTTTTTTTTGCAGGAAAAATCAATTCCTTTTGAGACATTTGTCCCTTTTTTTCAGCAAAAACTCTCCATAAATTGCTCTTATCAAACAAGATAATTAACACTCTCTATTAATTGCAGGCTGACAAAAATATGTCTTTACACGTCTTTCCTTAGAATGACTATTTCGTTCAGTCCTGCAATTAATTGATTTGGATTACAAAAACCTAATGTATAAAATTATGAACCCACATCCTTTTATTAACATCATTACCGGATTGCTCATCTTGTTATGGGCTTATGCATCTTTCTCTAAAATCTTTAATATGCATCAGTTTCAACATGCGCTTATGACCCAGGTATTTCCCCGCTGGGTTGGGAAGATCCTGACTTATGTATTGCCATTAACAGAACTTGTGCTTATTGGGCTTCTGGTAATCCCTCAAACAAGATTAACAGGTATGTATTCATCTCTGTTTCTTATGGGAGTCTTTACACTATATGTAGGTGGGGCAGTTTTTCAGATCTATGAACGTTATCCTTGTGCCTGTGGTGGATTATTTGCCAGAATGGGCTGGTACAAACATTTTAAAGTTAACATCGTACTCACGCTAATTGCCTTGGCGGGGGTAATATTAATGGAATCTTAAAAAATTAGCTATTCAGGGCTTCTAGTTGATCCCTAAGCAAATGCAAACGATGTATAAAAACCTCAGCAGATTTTAAATCGCCCTTTAACTTTACATAAGTTAAATGAGATTCAAGAAAAAGTGGCAGGTCCATAATCATTACACCTCTTTCCAGCTCAATTTGAGCAGGTAAAGTTATTCCGGCAAAATAAGCATCTAATTCTTCTATTGACATCCTGCGAAGTTAAAAGAAATATCCAAAAAAACAGCCCTCATAATTAGATGAAGGCTGCTTTTTTTACAGGAAATACATAAGATTAAAAACCAGGCTCATCTGCACTTGGTCCGTAAGTACCTGGAATAGGTACATCAAGTAAACGAAGATAAACACCCAGCTGTGCCCTATGGTGAACAATCTGGCTCATAGAATGACGAATAACCTCTCCTTTTGTATTTAACATTAATACCTGATCACCATTTTTCAGCGTCCAGTTTGGCAGCAAATCCTCTTCTTTTGCATTCTCAAGAGCCGTTTTTGCTTCTTCCAATGATTTCTCAAAGATTCCCAGCAGATCCGAACTATTATTCCACACAGGCGACTCATATGGCGTGTCTGCAAAATTTAACCCATCAGTGTGAAGAGCCATACTGATCCAGCCCGGCAATTCAGCAATGTGACCTGCCAGCTTCCTGATCGGCATACTTTTTTCATGCGGTTGCCAATCGTATTTATCAGCAGGAATACGTTCAAGCATTTTACGGGTGACTACTGATTCTTCTGTGAGTTCTTTTAACAAGTTTTGAATGGTTGACATAACGTTTGCTTTTTATTTGTTAATCCAAAGAAACTATGTGCAAGTGACAACCCTATGTCAGCAGCACTATTTATTCGCTAATTTTTTTCCAATACCAGAAAAAATAAATTCTACTTTATTTAATAACTCTCCTGGCTGCAGTACCACGGCGTGGTCTGCAAAAGTGATAAACCATCGGGCAAACCCCTCCATAGAATATGTAAGAAACTGCATTTCTACCCCATCAGGAAGATGATTTTCAGACACATACCCATGATAGTATTTTTGCTGACCAAGATATGGATAAGCCCGCTTATCTACTTTAATTGTCACTTCTTCCAGCTTGACCTCTTTAAACATATCACGCAAATAATTTTTTATGATGATGGATGACGATCAGGATATAGCTCTGCAAGAGTACTGATTTCTGTAATTCTGTCAAAACGAAAATCCCGGTATGCATTTCTTTCTCTGCAATAAGCAATCAGGTGCCAGTAATTATCCAGATAAAATACACCTATTGGTTCAATTAATCTTAATGTATGTTCCTGTCTGTAATAGGCGAAGTAATTCAATTGCATTACACATTTCCCTGCAATAGCATTTAAAATCGTCTGCAGCGGATTATGATGTGTACTAAGCTCTGGAGTATGTGTGGCTTTGAGAAATTCTATCCTGTCATCGAGACTCTCCAAATGATCTTTATCAGCACTTTTCAAAACTGCTCTTATTTTGTAGAGTGCACTGCTATAAGAATTTCCATTCGCGGTATCTGTCAGGCCAATCACCAGCTTTTCGGCAGTAATGAATGCAGTGGCTTCTTCACGCGTAAACATGATAGGAGGAAGTCTGTAACCATCCGTTAAAGAGTATCCCACACCCGCTTCTCCAATAATAGGTATTCCGGCTTCCTCGAGCGATCTGATATCTCTATATACAGTTCTCAGACTGATTTCAAAGCGCTCAGCAATATCCTGCGCTCTGATTGTTCTGCGCGATTGTAACTGAATGAGTATAGCAGAGAGTCGGTCTATTCGGTTCATAGCCCAAATCTACCTATCTTTTCGCAATTGTTCCAGTCTTGATTTCTGCTCAGCGATCCTGTTTTCAAGGCGGTCATGTTTTTCTTTAGAATGAGCCTCCAAAACACCTCTATCAGCATTATGCTGATGATGATTATCAACCCAGCGTGATAACTGGTTCTCTCTAAGTGCAACCAATTTTGCTGGTGCAGGGATAAAAACCTCATCATCTACATTTGTCCGGTTAATATGAGAGAAGTTAATGGGTCTAACACGGTATTGACAGGAATTTCAAAATCCTCCCAGACATGAGCAATCAATAAGAACTTGCCATTTGGGATATTTGCAGAAACCTTATCCAGATAATCCGAAACACCTTCCGCTCTAACTGTATCTCCCACAGAACCAGCAACCATACCCGCTCCTATACCTACAAGAAAACCAAGTGGCCCTGCAAGTAAACCGATTAATCCACCGATAATCCCACCCCCTATTGCACTATATCCTTCTGCCTCATCTTTAGCAGATCTAATGGCCGTATTCCCATCATTATCTTTACTTAGAATATAAGATTCACCCAAAGAAACTTCTTGTGATGCATCTAATTGCTGAATGGCCTGCATTGCTTTAAATGCCTCTGCTTCAGTACTGAACAGGGCCTGAATTATTTTTTCCATAATCAATAGCTTAGTATACAACTATAAAAGCAATCAGAAATCCTTTTTGTTTGGTGCAGGAGGTTTATTATATAGGGTACTGACCTCTTAATATAATTTTTTTTTGAAGTTCATTAGCACAATTATTATTTTAGATTATGAGATACTTAGCAATTAACATCAATTACAAACTAGATCAGGATTGGTACTGCAGATTAGGATCTATAATGGAATGTCATAAATATTTTGGCAGTCTTGGACCTCAACATGGCCCTGGTGTTGCAATTTACGATACAGAAATGGGACAGTATATGTGGCTCGAAGATGCATACAGAGAGGATAACGCCCGTTTAATTGAAATTATACTAAGCGCAACGAAGTCTTCAAAAGCCTGAAAAGAGTTTATCCAAAAGGACAATTGTCACAGCGTTTGCCCTTTTTATATTTTTCACAACACTCCTTTTTCTTTTTGGACTTTGACTTCGAATGTTTTTTGTCTTTATTTTTTTTTCTTATCCACTGTACCCTATCTTACAACTCACGAAGAATATTAGGATACAAATTTACAATTAATTACCGAGATGGGTTCAGACAAGTTTAATATTATTAAAACACTTATCATAGATCGAATCATATACACCATTTTTCTTTAATAAAGCAAGAGTTTCGTTAATTTGATTTTTAAGCACAAGATCACCTTTTTTCATCGCTATAGCATATTCAGACTCGGTTCCGGGCATAAACATCCCAATTTCCAATGTTTTATGCTTTGCCAGAAAACCACCCACAATTGGTGAATCATCTATCAAAACATCAATTTTATGAGCAAGCAGTTTTTTATATAACTCATCGTTCGTATCTGTGTGAACTGTCGCATTCCCCGGGAATTGTGCCATCACATATTTCTCCGCTTCAGTAGCAGTACGGATACCTATTTTCTTGTTTTTAAAACTACTTAAATCAGACAGGCTATCTCCCCCATTAACAACTGCACATAATTGAAATTGCAGATAAGGTTTACTAAATTCCAGGATCATTTGTCTGGAGGTAGTCATTGTTACAGCAGAGCAGATCATATCCAGCTCTCCTTTATATAATTTTTCGAGGATAGTTTTCCATAATGAAACCTCATATTGTAATTCAAGGTTCAAAACTTCAGCAACTGCCTGGATCATATCTACCTCAAATCCTTCAAAAACAGATGAATTGTAATCGCTGTGTAAGGGAAACGGGGCTGCAGAATCCAGTCCTATCTTCAATATTTGTTTCATCTATTTATTTATTTTCTTTTTTGTCAGATGGAGCCTTTGATGATTCAAATAATTATTGCCCTTCGGGTTTAATAATTATTTGAATCATGTCGGGTTCATAATTTACTATTTCAATTCTCAGGGTAACATTTTTATCTCTGTCCCTTTTTTTTATTCATTTTTTTAATGAATATTAACAACCTGCATCAACTGGTTGTTTTATCCTGACAATTTTAGTTAATTTTAAGGGTCTTTTTCAATATTTTCTAATATAAATATTTCATTTGACGATCAGAAAATTAAAATTATCAGAAAACACTGATTAATAATAGAGTTATACCTGCGGCAAATAGCGTACTGAAAAATTCACCCAATTATTACTCAAAAAATTACGACGTTCCAGGCTTGCGCCCATTACAGAATCCGATAAATTACCTGCAAAACCAGCAAAAAAAACAATAATAAATATACGACTATCTGCCATAATAAACAGTGCATAAATCAATGCAATCAGCCCTGCACCAGCTACACCTATTAGTGTACCTTCCAAACTAATTACCCCATCCAGTCCCCTCGTATCTTTTTTCCAGATTAGACAATTATAAAATCTTTTTCCATACAACATACCTAATTCCGAAGACAGCGTATCTGCAGTGGCTGATGCAAAACTCCCTGCGATCATTAACAATAAAACCGTTGCATACCCAGGAAAAATTATAGCTAAGAAAGAAAATATGGTTGCTGTCCCGGCATTAGCCAATACCTGTCCGGGTTTCCTTTGGGCCGAATCACCTGGCTTGTCAAGTTGTTCTTTCAACTTTCTTCCCCAGGCAGTTGACAGTGTTCCGCATAAAAAAAAGGCAGCCAGCAAAAGCCAGCCCCATATAACCAGCGCCAAGATAAATTATCGTTCCGCAAACTACACCCGTAATTGCCGCAGCTGCAGTTAATTTCTGAGTATAAATACTAAAACACCCTCCCGCAGCTAATAAGGCTATAGCAGTTAAGACTGCCGGTTGAATCAACATAGTTAAAAGTAATGAAATTTATGAGACAGGCTTGACAAGATTGAATTTATTCTTTGTAATTTTAAAAAATATATGTTTCGTTATTTTCTCTCTGCATTATTGCTTTTTCTGGGTACTTCATGTGCATTAATTGCGCAAGAAAAACTGCCTTTAAAAGACACCGTAGCGCAACAGGATGTAAGCGATATTTTCAAAATATTGTTTAAGAAAAACAAAAAACCTGATACAACTTTCAAAAAAACAAGCAGTCTGGCGATACTCCCATCTATTGGCTATACACCAAGTACAGGATTTATGTTTGGTGCAGATGTTTCCATCACAAAAATATTTGGCGCCCCGAAAAAACAACAACTATATCTATTTTTGATGCATTTGGTGCAGTATCTACTAATCAACTGGCTTTAATACAGTTAAAACACAATGTGTATTCTGAAGGAAATAAATGGTATCTGGAGGGAAGCTGGGAGTTTGGAAAAACAGTAGTTCTTGACCATGGAATTGGCACAGGTAAAGATGACCCGGGAATATTTCCGATTAAATATACTTATGCAAAACTCTACGAAAATATCTACAGGAAAATATTTGATAATTTCTATGCAGGTGCAGGTTTTGCCTTTAATTATTATACAAATATTGATGATGAACGTGAGAACTCCGCAAAATCAAAAACCCGCAATCACTTTTATAGTGTTAAAAATGGATTTCCGACCTATGGTTATTCAGCTAGCGGGTTCCTTCTTAATTTGCAATACGACACACGCGACCAGCCATTCCGTGCGTACAAAGGAGTATACGTCAATCTCTCACTCAGATCAAACAAAACATGGCTGGGAAGTGACCGAAACTCCACTCAATTGAAAACAGAAGTGAGAAAATACTGGTCATTATCCAGAAAAAACCCAGAGCATGTCATTGCTTTCTGGTTATGGGGATCTTATTTATTGAATGGTCATATCCCCTATTTAGAATTACCAGGAACTGGTAGTGACACTTATCAGCGTCTTGGACGAGGGTATACAATTGCCCGTTTTAAAGGCCCCTCTTATTTTTACAATGAATTAGAATACAGATTTCCAATCACAGCAAATAAACTGATTAGTGGAGTGACCTTTTTTAATATGCAGACGGCAAATAACCAATTCCACACCAAACTACTCAGCTACTGGGAACCAGGAGGAGGAGCCGGACTACGTATCCTGTTCAATAAACATACACGAACTAACCTATGCCTTGACTATGGTTTCGGGAAAGGATCAAACGGAGTCTTTGTGGGCATTAATGAAGCATTTTAGAATTCAAACTGCACTTTCGCCCTTACACCATATTTAGCGATACCAGGATTATATCCAGATAGTTGAATCTTCTTACTAAATCCAAACGGATAACTTTAAATATATTACCAATCCCTATACTCCCTTCTATATAAGGCAGCTTACCCAATGAATAAGTTGTTTTAACACCATCTCCATTTACAGGGAACTGTAATAAAGAAGGGTTCTGATTCGGGTCATTCTCCTTTCTCAAGCCACCATAAAGACCTTTAAAAGTAATATACTCTCTCAGCTTCAGTTTTTTGATCAATGGGATTCTATTCAAGATCAGGCCGTTAAAATTATGATCTATATTCAAGCTCACATAATGATCACTTACAAATTCCATGAAATTCATCAAATTATAAGCATAAACCTGGTAAGAGTAACTCTGATTAGCCCTATGGATATCAAGTAGTGGGAAAGGCACCTTACCAGCTATATAACCAGCCTCTACACGAATATCCGAACGGCCAAACTGCGATAAATAGAAACGTTTATCAATGGTACCCATGATATTCTGATAATTATACTGCCCGCCAAACAAGCCTTTTACACCAACCGCATAGTTAAGATTAAATACAGGATATTTTTCAATCAGCCTTTCACGGAAAGTTTTACCCTGATAAAATTTTTCATGTGGAGCATAACGCAAATCCAGACTTAGCTCCGAACTCGTTACACGATCAGTACGAACAATCTGGTTATTTACATAACTATCAAAAACAAGAGTCCCCGCAGCAGTCTGAGTCCATTTTTTAAATCCAAGATTAAAAGAGAAGTGATTGCTGTATTCCTGCATATATTGTAACCTGTAATAGTCACTATACAGAAATTGGTTACTCTCTCCACGTTTAAAAGAAGAGACAAAATTATCTTCAGGAATGATATTTTTCGCACCATCCCCCGGGATATCTACATCTCTTTGAAAACTCGCACGGATAAAACTCTGGGGAAAAGTATAAATTGATTTATTATTGAATGCATAAGCCCCACTCAGATAACCCTTCCATTTTTCATCCTTGAACCCCTAGGCAGCATAAGTATCAAAGTAAAATCTTTTGCTGAAATCTGTTGTTGTACGTCCGCCTAATCTTAATCTGAATCCCTCCAGACTATTAAAACTATAAAAAGTATAAATAGGGCCAACCTCAATCGGGCCATACTTTTTATAACCTATAAAAAGGAAAGAGGCAACATCCATCAACCGTTTAAAAGACTTCATTTTGCCCAGACTATCCATATTGTGATAGATTTTGACTTTCTCCTTTGCTAGAGTATCCAGGCGATTCTCGGCCCAAAACTGATCTGACCTGTTTTCTGCTTCCGGAACCATCACCAGGCTTTCCCCTTTAAAAATAGCATCAGGCTGTGCAATATTTGTCTTATAATCCTTTATAATAACAGTTCTTTCTCCTTTAAAGCCTCTTCCACCATCGCTGCCTACACCAAAATCCATTAACAGATGACTTTTACTCAGGTGAAACTTCCCTAAAGAATCCTGTTCAAAATTAAGTTTAACTTCCAGAGCCCTTACAAAATTTATATTTACCCCTTTACCAGTTCTTAACAGCGCATTCTGAACAGCATATTTACCATCCATTGTAATGTAAATCTTGCCTTCAAACAGCAGTGCATTCTTATTACGGGGGATGAATGAAAGCTCTATTAAATTGGGCTTACTGGTCTTAATTGTATCCGTGATAAAGAACTTATAAAACGTCGGTGCACCATCAGCAATAGGGCTTAAAAACTGGCTATTTGTAAAAATGATATTGTTATCATAGATGTTTACATCCGCATACATCCTTTCAAAATAGTTACCAATTGCATTATTATCCACCAAGCCATTATCAAAATTCACATGTTTATCAGCCAGCATAATTACCTTCGTTTTTTCAGGATTCTTACGATAATAGTTTTTAGATAAGCGTTCACGAAGATAAATTGGCATGATATTCTTGCCCCCAATCTCAGAAGAATCCTGCTCATCAAATAAGAACTGGTATTTACGGAAAAGCTTTTTGTTTTTGAATTTCTCAGATAAGTTACTTAGCGAAAATTGCATCCAGTCATATTGCTGATACTCCACGTTTTTCGCACTTTCAAGCCTGTTCATGGGCTTATGCTCAATAACTTTTCTGATCAGCTCTACTGCTGGATTGTCCTTATTACGATAAGCAGCCTTTTTATTCGAGCTGATATTCACTTCGTTCAGATTCTGTGATTCTTCCTGCAGCTTAACATTCAGCACTTGTTCTTTACCAGTTATCACTGAAAAAAAACGTGTTTTAAAACCCATATATTCGACCTGTAGCTGGGTATAAGGTTCTGTGGTACTGATCTCATATTTCCCGTTAATATCTGTTCTGGTCATTACCTTAGACCCCTTGAACAAAACTGTAACATAAGGAATAGGGCTTCTATCCTTAATATTTATTATAGTTCCTGAAATCACTGTACCCTGAGCCGCAGCCTGGAGAGTAAAAAGAAAAACAAGTATAGTCAGTACACAAAAAGACTTCTTCTCTCTGATATCAATCATAATCTAAAACGCCTGGCCTAAGTCTTTTTGTTAAAATTTATGCAAATAACTGCTTAATCAAACACACGATAAGATGTGCATTATATGATAACTATTTGTTTATTATATAATAACTCTAATTAACCAAATGTTTCTCAATTAAGATGTTAATGTATGTTAAAAATCATACCAAATCACGATTGTAACATAAAAAAAAATCAAAAACATACGTTTACGAAAATGCTATAAGCCATCTCCTACAGCAAAACAACACTAACTTAAGCCAATTGTTTTCTCTCTGAATGATTTTGGCGCAGCCATAGTCTGGCGTTTGAAGAAAAGATTAAAGTTGGCTGGATATTCAAAACCCAGACAATAACCTATTTCTGAAATATTCCATTCTGTATGGGTGAGCAGAGCGATAGCCTCATTTGCAATACGCCCGGAGATATGTTCTGAAGTAGTTTTACCTGTTACTTCTTTAACAGCATGATTAAGGTGATTTACGTGTATAGATAAGCGTTCAGCGAAATCATTTGCTGTACGCAGCTGGAGCACGTGATCAGGGGAATAAATAGGGAATTGTCTTTCCAGTAATTCAAAAAACAGAGAAGCAATACGTGAAGAGGCATTATTTGACTTAACCTGTGTTTCCGACGGGCGGGTTTTCATAGCCTCATGGATCAGTAAATTCACATAATTGCGTATCAAATCATACTTATATGTGTAATCACTCTCCATTTCAGCCATCATTTTCTCAAATATCCGTGCTACATTTTCCTGCTGCTCTTCTTTGATATAAAAAACAGGATTATCCTGTATCCGTGCCAGCAGCGAATTCTTTAGCGGCTCAGTTCGCTGACGCATGAAATTTTCAGTAAATAAGCAGAAATACCCCGATTGGAATTCAGAAGTTGCTTCCCATGAATATGGAATAGTCTGATTCGTAAACATCAGTGCACATCCATCAATTTCTATCCGTTGGTTTGGATAATGAAGCACCCCTTTGCCAATGATGATATATTTTTTTATAGAAATCCCTTCTGTTATAAGGAGAAGGGTTCAATGTGCAATAGCCGAACCTTTTAAACACATTAAAATGTCCTGTATGTGCATCAAGTATAGGATTTGGAATAGTGACATCAGGTCTGTTGACCGCAAACATCTCATAAAACTCCTGAAGGGACATACTTTTTTTCACGCATTAAAATTGCATAAATTTTAAGATGTCCCTATATTTTTTTGTGTAATATTATGGTTTGATAACGTCTCCTGGATGAATTTCTTCATTCGCTTGACTAACAAGAACGTCCCCCTCTTTGATATCTCCAAAAATCTCTATTTTATCATCAGTTTCGCGGCCCTTTTTAATACTTACTTTCTCCGCTTTTCCATCTTTTGAACGAATCACATATACACCTTCCGCACTATCAACCATAGCCGTTTTAGGAACAGTAAAAGTACTGGCATTTGCCGGCAACGGTATAGAAACATCCGCTACCATTCCCGGCAAAAGCTTTTTAGTCAGATTGGGTACATCCATTTCCACTCTTTCTGAACGCAGACGTTGGTCCAGTGCACCAGACAATCTTTTAACTTTAGCAGTAAATAGCATTTCAGGCTGTGATTTCACCGTAAAAGTTACTTCATCCCCTTCTTTAAGATAACCTGTGTACAACTCAGGAACAGAAATAACCAAACGTAAATGTTTTTGCTGCTGTATAGTAAATAAAGGAAATTCAGATCCTTTTCCAGAAGGCCCTACATAGGCACCCAAATTCACATTTCTCGAAGAAACCACGCCATCAAAAGGAGCACGGATCTCCAGGTAATTCTGGATCGAACCTACTTCTTTATAAGAAGCCTTTGCTGCATTAAACTGTGCCAGATCAGAGTTTCTTCTTGCAATAGCCTGATCCAGATCATTTTTGGAAATTGTACCCGGTGTTTTGCTCGTTTCAAATAAACGGTCATAATTTGCTTTACTCGCCGTATAAACTGCTTCCTGAGATCAAACGAGAATCAGCAGCTGCAAGCTGCGAAGTCAATTCTGGTGCTTCAAGCGTCATCAGCAATTGTCCCTGTTTAACTTCCGTGCCGATATCCGCTTTTAAAGTTTTCACAAAGCTGCTTACCTTAGCATAAAGGTCTACCTGTTGGTAAGCGATCAGCTCACCAGGTATTCTTAATGAAGTAGCCATTTTTTCTTTGTTTAAAACAAAGGTTTTAATCCCAGGCTTTTTGTCAGCTTCTTTATTTTCTTTTTTCTCTTCGTGATTACAGCTGCTTATTATGGCTGCGAATACGATGCTGCTTAGAAAGAGGGAAGTTCGGCTGAATATTTTCTTGTTCATTATATGATAATCTATGTACCTGTTCAATTTTTTATAATATGGTGATAACACCTTAATCTTTTAATCCTTTTATATAGTGTGCACTTTCTTCATCTTCCGGATCCAATGACAACGATTGTGTAGAAACTTTACCTTGCACCCATGCAAATACCAGGGGTAATAATTAATACAGCAAAAGTTGAAGCAATCAATCCACCGATTACAGCTCTTCCTAAAGGCGAAACCTGATCCCCGCCTTCTCCATGTCCTATTGCCATAGGCAACATACCAGCTACCATCGCCACACTCGTCATAATGATAGGACGAAGACGTAAACCTGCCGCTTCTCTCGCAGATTGCAATGCATTACCATTGTGTTTTCTTAACTCTTCAGCATTGGTAATCAGTAGTACAGCATTCGCAATAGACACCCCGACTGACATGATAATCCCCATGTAAGACTGTAAGTTAAGCGTTGAACCAGTTAACTTCAGTAATAACAAAGAACCCAGTACAACAGCCGGAACAGTCGCAAGAATTACCAGTGGAACCCTGAAAGACTGGAAGTTAGCAGACAACATCAGGAAAATTACCACAATAGCAACCAGTAAACCATTTTGCAAACTGCTCAATGTATCATTCAGTACCTTTCCAAGACCAATCTGTTCCACAACAAACTCCCCTTGGCAGTTCGCCTATATTCTTTATAGCTACTGCCACATCCTTATTTGCTGAGCCCAAATCTTTATCATTCAGATTTGCGGTTACAGAAAGATATGGAGTAGCCCCAAGGTTATCATTTTCACCATAAGTAGTATCCGGTTTGATCGTAGCCACATCACTCAATACAGGTCTGCTGCTATTTTTCAATAAAGGAATCTCACCAAGATCCTCTTTACTATTCATTTGATTTAAAGGCACCTGTACCTGTACACCATAGGATAAGCCAATTTTCTCATCTACCCAGTTATTTTTATCTGTATAACGGGAAGACGATGTCGAAGCAACCAGCGATTTAGATATATCAGCTAAATCAACCCCCAGCTGTGCTGCACGTACCCTGTCAATATTGATATTTAAAGAAGGATATTTAATCGGCTGTGCAATCTGTACATCTCTCATGTACTCAATCTTCTTTAATTCAGCAGAGATCTTATTTGCATATTCTTCATTGATTTTTTTTGTTTTTACCAGCAATTCTGACTTCAACAGGAGTTGGAGAACCCTGGCTTAATACTTTATCAGTTAATTCGATAGGCTCAAATGATAGTTTCACATCAGGCATCTCTTTTTTAACCTCATCACGCAACTTATCTTTCAGTTCATCCATATTCACATGATAATCTTTCAGTGCTATCTGAAAAACAGCCTCATGCGGCCCACCCATAAATAAATAGATAGGATTCACGGAGAACAAAGCCGGATGCTGCCCTACATAAACAGAAGTAATTCCCACATGTTCAGGCCCTACCAATTTCTTCAGGACTTTCAGAATCAGATTTGCTTTTTCTTCAGTTCTTTCTAATCGTGTACCATCCGGAGCTCTCATCCTCAACTGAAACTGGCTTGAATTTACTTTAGGTAATACATCACGGCCGATATTGCTCAATAACAGAATTGCTGAACCAATAATCACAACCAGATAAACTATGACTACCGGCTTACGAATCAAAAACAACCTGTCAATAAAACGCATAAACCTGTTTCTGAATTTATCAAACAAGGTTACTTTTCCTTCTTCGTTATAACATTCTCTCTCTACCAGGATCTTCTTCTGATTCAATGTTTCCTGCTCAGATTCAAGCGTTAACCCCGTCTGATTGAAAGCATCTTCATCATCAGTAATCGTAGGATCAGTCTTCTTATGTTTATGCGGATGTGCTATCATTAGCCAGTTGGCCAGGATAGGTACAAAAGTTTGGGAAAGCAGAAAAGATATGATCATTGAAAATCCAATAGCCAGGGCCAACGGTAAAAACAATGCTCCCGGTATACCTGTCATCGTAAACGCTGGTGCAAATACCGCCAGGATACACAATAGGATCAGCAATTTTGGAAAAGCAATCTCCTTACAGGCATCCCATATTGCCAGCGCTTTAGGTTTACCCATATCAAAATGCTGGTGAATATTCTCGATCGTTACCGTAGATTCATCCACCAGGATACCAATCGCTAGTGCCAATCCCGAAAGCGACATAATATTGATTGTCTGTCCAAATAATTTCAGGAATAATACACCTGCAATAATCGAAGTAGGAATCGTCAGAATAACAATTAATGCAGCTCTTTTATCCCCTAAAAACAATAACACCATTAATCCAGTCAGAATAGCACCAATCGCACCCTCACTAATTAGACTTTCTACTGCATTAATTACTGATACAGACTGGTCAAATTCATAAGACAGCTTCACATCCTCAGGTAAAGTATTTTGAATTTTAGGCAGATTAGCCTTCAGATTCTTTACAACGTCCCAGGTAGAAGCATCTCCCGATTTAGCAATACTCAAATAAACAGAACGTTTGCCATTAATCAGGGCATAACCATTCGTAATATCTGCCCCATCTTTTACACTGGCAACATCACGTAAGTAAAGATTTTGAACACCTCCTTTAAATAAAGGAATATCTTCAAAATCCTTGATATTTTTAATCGTATAATTAGTAGGTGTAATATAATTTTTATCTCCTATACGCACATTTCCAGAAGGCGCTGTCTGATTGTTTGTGCTAATCGCGCTAACAATTTGCTCTACCGTAAGGTTATGTGACCGCATCAATCCAGGATTAACGTTGATCTCCACAGTACGCGGACTACCCCCAAAAGGCGCAGGAGCCAACAAACCTGGAATAGCAGTAAAAGAAGCACGGACATAAGTATTAGCTAAATCCTGCAACTCATTATTACTGCGTGTTGGGCTGCTTAATACCAGTTGTCCGATAGGCAGCGAAGAAGCATCAAACCTGATAATAAAGGGGGGCTGGGAACCAGGCGGAAAGATTGCCTGGGCCCGATTCGATAGTGCACTCAGCTCTGAGGCTGCCTGTGCCATATTTGTTCCTTCATAATAGGTCAGCTTCATCAGCATCAACCCTTGCGTATTTTTAGTTTCAATACTCTTTATCCCATTGGCAAAAAGCAAAACATTCACATAATTTTTAGCAAAATAAGATTCCATTGCGTAGGCGTATATCCCCCGAACGGGTGGGCGATATAAATAACCGGCAAATTCATCTGAGGCAAAATATCTACCTTGATACTGGTCATGGCGCTGATACCAAAAAACAGTAAACCGGCAACAAACACCATTATAGAAATGGGTTTACGTAGTGCGAAACGTATTAAATTCATATCTGGGTAGCGGCTTAAAATTCGTTAATAAATAGATTATAATCACCCAATGCAGCTGATTTCAATAACAAAGCCTGCCATACATTCGTATAGGCAATATCACGATCAGTCTCTGCCCTGTTCAATGCATACAGAGCCTGCGTCAGATCTACAATTGTAGTCAACCCATTTTTATATAAAGTGCTCTTCTGCAAATAAGCTTCACTTGCCGCTTTTACCTGTACAGGAGCTTCATTATAATTGTCCATTGCATTTTTGATCTTGCTTTCCGCCAGTGCTAGCTGAGCATGTAATTGCTGACTCACCAGTTCACCAGTTCATATTCATTCTCTAACCACTCGAAATATAGCGTTGTGCTTTAACCTGCGGAGAATTACGTAAAATGGTCGTTAAGTTCCAGGTCACACCAACACCAAATAAATAATTACCACGCGTTGGATTAACACCATCCCCATAACTATGTGAGTAAGCATTCAGATTATTTGGATAATTAGTATCAAATCCAGAGCCTCTGCCCTGCAATATCCCAATTAAAGAGAATGTTGGATACGCCAGTTTCTTATAATAATTCAATTGCTGATTACTCAGATCCACTCTGTCCCTGTAGAATTTCAAAAGCGGATGCTCTTTAAAATTCACATTCGTATCCGCTAATAAAATCGATTGCGGCACATGGTTTATTGATGCTGTATCCACTTTAAAACCAGTAGCAGTTACCCCCATCAGGATACCAAGCCTGTTAGCCTGTTCCTGTTCAAGATCTATCGCTTTAGTCAGTGCAATTTTAGCATTTGATACTTCAGCACCAGCTAATGAAGAATCTACACCGGCATTAATCCATTTTTTGCACGCAGAACTGCATTGTTTTTAAAGATTGTCGCTCTCTCCAGGTTCTTCTGCTGCGATTTAGTCAGGCGCTGTGCAGCAAGTAAATTCAGGTAAGCAGCAGACACACGTACTTCATGCTGAAAAATCTCCTGATTCAGGTCATTTACATCCCTCTTAAGCGCTGCTTTCGAAACATTGATCTTTTCACGGATTCTGCCGAAGCTAAAAAAATCCCAGTTTATATTACTAAGATAAAGGGCACCAAAAGCAGCATTCCAGTTTTGCTGGGGAAGTGCCGGACCAGACGAAGCCGTACTTAATCCGCCTAAAGCAGAGAGCGGCCCGTTCTGTCCATTGATTGTACCATAATCCTGCTGTGCAGCAAGTGTAAAATTGGGAAGGTATTCCCTTCTGGCCTGTTCAACTGTCTGTTTAGAGGCGCTCACGTAATTGCCTTTTGCCTTTATAGTTCCATAATTAGTAATTGCTGTATGAATGGCATCCTCATATTTAAAGTTTGGGCATCGACAGTTACAGCAGTACACAGGAAAGAGGAAAAAAGAATTGTAGAAAATGATATTCGGGGCATTAGATTGATGTTAGTTAAATCGATATTCTACTTAGTGTTTTTTGTACATAGCAAAAGTATCTGTTATAACATCAACCGAAAATATTCAGTTCAAATCAATACTTATTAAATTCAAACAATTAGGCTTTAGAATACCAAAAACAGGGCTATTAGCGACCGATCATTTCCTTTACAGATAAAAATTAAGCTAATTAAACGTAAACATACAGTTATAAAGCACTTAAATGACATTATACTGACTAGTCAGCCCATCAAAAATACAAAAACAATAAGATTACCTCTGAATAAAGACCAGACAGCACTATAAACTGAATTAATCTAATTTGTTTTCTGATAAATGATAGTTTTAATAAAACCACTATAGTAAAAAGCAGTATTCAAGGAGAGATAGGTATTTTCTTCAAATAGATATTCCGTATTATTCACCAGCAATTTTGCTTCTACAGATGAAATTTTACTAAAAAACAAATACATAGTATGCAATAACAACCACTGCCACCTCTTTCCTGACTTCTCAGTATAATAAAAGTCAGAAAATAGCCAGGCCCCACCCGATTTAAGCAAATTATTGAGTTGATTAAAGACTATTTGAACATTATCCGCAGAAAAATTATCAAAGAAGAATGCCGTAATTAAAACATCATAAGAGACTACTGCTTTAAAATCTTCCATTGCAGCATGGATATACGTAACGATATTATCTTTTACATCTCTTTTCTTAGAAAGATCAAGCATTTTAGAAGAAATTTCAACATAAGTAATAGTTAAACCCGAAGGATGAATTTTAGCTATTTCTTCCAATATCCATCCCGTCCCTCCTCCTGCTATTAAAATAATACTATTTGCCGGGATAGCATGCAACTGGTCAATCTGCGCCTTCACCTGTGCACGGAAGAAAATCATTCTGCTGAGCACATACATAATATCCAGCTATACTATCATAATTATTCTTCATCATTCTTAAATAAACTGCATAGCAATAATGCCACAAACTGCCTTTACCATAATCAGTCCGTCAATGACGATAAGATAGTAAAATATCTTCTTTCTATTGTTCATAGAATAAGCGACGATTGCAGTCAGCACAAAGGGAATCAGATTAATCAACACCCTTGGCGTAGGAAAATGTTCGATATAAGCAAAAATCAGCAATGATAAAATCCCCGTAATCAATAGCGGGATCAACACATAAAATATGGTCTTCTTCAGGCCTATCCTGACGACAAACGTTTTAAGCTGACTGTTAGAATCAATTGCGTAATCCTTTACATCAAACATAATCGCATTTACCGTACAAAACATCCAGTTTTTCACAAAAAGGAAATACCAGAATGTAGTTTTGGCTACATCTGTATTAGATTGTATTTTCAGTAAAATCAGCGGTAAAAGATTAGCAGTAGCCGCCCATACAAAACCAATAATAAAAGGTTTAAACCAGCCCGTATTTCGTAAATTGAGATTAAAGAAAAAGACAGGCACTAAACCATAATATAAGACAGCCATCCCCACAACCACACCTACAACGACCCAGTATTCAAGAGGCAAATGTAATATGGCATCAAAATTACTGACCACCATATAAAAAATAAGTGCCCCGCAAACCAGGCTCAGGATCAGCTGGCTCAAACGGACAAAACTACGGTGTTCTGCGTACCATGCCGTCCGGGGATTTTGCGTCTTCTGACTACTTTTCGCGCCCATATACGCATAAGTATAATAGACAATTGGTGCAAGAAATAATAATATATAATAGCTAAGGGAATTGAAAGGTACCTTTAACTGCAATGTAGATTCGATAGTCAAAGCCACCGCCAGCAAGCCGATAAAGTAGTTACCGAAAAATATAAATTTTATAATCTTTGAACCCATCTTGAGATTTGCTGACCTGATATTATTTGTCTTAATTTTTCGAGAAAATTAATGGTATTTTTTTTTAAGATATCTTCTATTCTTTCATCCGGAACAAGATCTGTTACCGCAATCAATTTAATCCTTTTGAAATCAGGATGCAGCGTATTGAGCACGTAATTATTACATTCAGGCATGACAGCCGATGGAACCTTAAGCACAGGAAATCTCAGATCATCAAACCATTTATTACCTATCGGCTGACAATGGCTATAATCATAAGGATCACGCCAGTCAGGGTCCATTTTACTTTCTTCTACAGTACTGATTAGCAAATCGTCAGGAATCTCAATAAAAACGGTTTTAAAGTCCTGATTGAAACCCACCCCCTGTCTTCGTACCATATTTTCCATGAATGCCAATGGGATATTTTCTGCACAGTAAATTACACGTTTACCAGCCGAGGCCCATCTTCCATTTACTCCTGATGCAGTAAGTGAGCCAGCATAATTTTTATGCCCTATTCTGAATACAATCATCTATCAATTTAAACAGCATCGCCATAGGCCATTTTTATGAGTTCATCTGTTACCAGGTCAACACCTCCGGGAGTCGTTAACCAGTCCATAGGACGCTCTTTTGAATTCCAGAAAGGCTTATTTAACCAATAACTGAATTCATCAACAGTACCGAATAACTCTACACCTTTTTTATAAAGACCTATTAATTTAAGCAAATGCTCTCCATAAACAGGCTCCAGCAATTTTTTTTGTTCTTTATAGTTACTGATTGTCCGGGAGGATATATTAATCAGATCTGCCAGCGATTTATTAGAGATATTAATCGCTTCAGCAAAATCATAAAATAACCCCGGTTTTAGCCCCTGTCTTGCATATTGAAAGACCTTCATATCATCACTTACGTCGATTGCATTAAATTTGACGCGAAGTGTTTCTGTCCGTTTGTCTGAAAGTAACACACTTGTAGCTGACATATCTTCGAATTTTAGAACACTAATATACGAATATTTTCAATATCAATGTTGAAAATATTCGTATATCCATTTAGCTTTCGGATAATGTCTCTTATTTACCCCCCTGTGACGATAATCTCACTGCTCTGAACAAATTATCAGTTGCCTGCAGGATTTTCGCTTTCAACCGGGGACTATAATCCGGGTGGTTTTTAAGAAATTCAGTTACAATAGTTGCCGCTGCTTTACTCTGGTAAGTTCCAAATGTAGCCTGTAACCAGGATTGCGGAAAGAAAATATCACCAGTAGACTGAATTTCCTCTAACAAACCAAGACTTTTCTCTAAATAACCCACACTATATTGCTGGCGCAGCGGATGATGAAGATAATACAAAGCAGCAAGTACATTTGACTCTTTTGCCTTGTTAGCAGGATATTTCAAACTATCAAAAAAAAAAATCATCTCTCACACTTTTCTTTTCAGAAACAGCAGGTATAATGAACTCAAAACGCTTCTTCCGGTCAGGATTCGTAATTCTTGAATCCTGTACACCTAAAATAGCATCATCAGCATCCCCCCTAACAGCTAATGAAAGCGCAAGACTGGTATAATCATCCTCCGAAAGCGTTATTCCGGCAGGAGCTTTCATGCTTTTCCAGATTTGATAAAGCCTGTTTCTTGCCGTTTTACTCAGAAAAACATCCTGATAAGCTTTAAAAAGCTGTTTCTTGTTATTATTGCTTTTTTGTAATAGCATCGCCGACCACAATTTATCTTCCAGCGCAACTGACAGCGATTGTCTCTCTTTAGCATCACTGAACTGCCAGTAAATAGTACTGATATAATTACTGAGTAATCTAATATTAAGCTCTTCACCCTCTTTTGCCAAACTCTGGCTAAAAAGTGTCAATAAAGCCACAGGCTGAACAGTTTTTCCACTCAGCATTTGCTCATATAACGAGATATAGGCAACAGATCGGTGTAATGGTTTTTCCAGGCCAGACAAATACTGTGGAATTAAAGGATCAACCGGCCACTGCCCATAACCATCTCCTGCCGAGTTGAAAAGAATAAACAAGGGTTTATCAAGCCCAACCGCTTCTTTGAGCTCCAGTTTCTCTTCCGCTAAATCAGCACTGATTACCTTAACTGAGCCGGGATAAAACAAAGTCACCTCAAAAGCTTGTGGCCAGACTCTTTTTTCTCCATATTCAGCTTGCTGTGTTAAAGTAAGTGCACTGATTTTATTCCCCGCGTAAACTATTTTATAATCAATAACAGGCCTGCCGCTCTCATTTACCCATACCTTATTCCATTTCTCCAGATCAACCGGCGTATGTGCATCCAGAATACGAATTAAATCAGGCCATGAAGCGTTACTATTGGCAAATTTCTTTAAATACTCCCTTACCCCCTCCTGAAATTTATCCTTTCCCATCAGCGCTTCCAGTTGCTGCATCATAACAGGAGCCTTATGATAGATGATATTACCATAAAGTGTTCCCGCATCCTTCAGGTTATCCAGTGGCTGACGAATAGGGTTAGCACCTAATGTACGGTCTACAGCATAAGCAGCAGGGAAGTGATCGATCAGGAATTTAAGAGCGAGTAATCGGCCTTTCCCCCCGATTCTTCCGCACTTTTATCAGCCATAAAATTGGCAAACACCTCCTTCATCCAAACATCCGAAAACCAGTCCATAGTCACAAGGTCACCAAACCACATATGAGCTGTTTCATGCGCAATCAGATTATTACGTGCATTAAGCTGATCTTTGGTTGCACCAGCATCTAAAAACAAACTGGCTGCTTTATATTGAATTGCTCCGGGATGTTCCATTCCACCAAATTGAAAATCAGGAATAGCCACAAACCCAAACTTCTGAAAAGGATAAGATATAGCCGTCCAATCTTCAAAATATTTTAAGGAGGCAGAATGAATGTTATATATAGCAGGTAAACTTGGTTTAAGCTTATCATGATCCGTTTCACGGTATAAAAAATTTGCCCGCAGCTTATTTACTGTTCCCTTATAAAGCTCAAATTTACCAGCAGCAAAAGCAAAAAGATAAGTACTTAGCAGATCAGAAGTCTTATAATGATATTTTTACGCTGCTGTTCCTGCACAGAATCCTTAAGTTCAGCATTTGCTATTGCCTTCCAATCTTTAGGCAGATGAAGTGTCAACGTATAAATCGCTTTCAAATCAGGCTGATCAAAACATGGAAAAACAGTTCTCGCTCTGTCCGGAACAAATAAAGTATACAGATAATCTGAGTTTCTATTTAATGCACCCTCACCTGCCCTGAATAAAATGCGCACTTCATTATCACCCTTTTTCAAAAATTGCGGAAGCAGGATCAGATGTTCCTTATCATGCTTCACAGCTACTGTTTTACCATTAATAGTCAGCAAACTGATTTTCGAAGGATCTTCTTTAAAATCCAGCTGCAAAGGCAATCTTACAGCACTCAATTTAAAATTCAGCACTTCATGTGCCGAAATCGCCACCGTTTTCTCAGCAGGTATACTCAGTTCAAGCTTATAATGAATAGCAGTAAGTACTGATTTACGATAAACCGCCAGTGATCTGCTTACTCCATTTTCAACAATCGGGTCAGGAATTGCTTTTCGTGACGAACAGGAAGTCAATACAATAAACAGAAGTAACAGGGATTTATAGCGAAATATCATGAGGGCAATTTACTATTTTTGTTCAGAATCAGGGTACAGACAAGTACGGAACATTTTGTCAAAACCATATACTTTAAGGTCTTTCCCGATCACAACAATCTTAGTCTCCCTGATCTCATCCGGCAGCCAGGTTTCACCTAAAGTAATAGAAAGTGATTTACCAACAGTCTGCAACACAATTCTACTCGAAAAAATATGGCTGTAAATAATTCCTTTGATCCGGTATACATTAGCCGACTGCGCAATCAGAAATACCATCATCCGATGTTCAAGCGCCTCAATATCCAGACTCTCTTTATATTTTAAAAGTATTGTCTCAATATCACTGTGTTCATGACGGTTATGAGAAGCTGCAAAAGCCATTAAAGGCTGTTTTTCATTCATACCAGTTCCTAAACTGAACATTCCCTTTGGCGCGTAGATACAGGTTTGGGATTACTGTAAAAATTGGCAAAACGTTCCCTGGCAAACATCTTTTTGACTTGAAAATCATCTTTCGTGGCAATCAGAATTTCTGCAAACGGATTGATAGCCTTTAAGATAGCCTGTAACTCTATGACATAACTTTCACTTACCCGTTCCACCTTATTTAATAAGATACTGTCACTAAAAGCAATTTGCTGAATAGCCTCAGGACGTTCTTTTAACTGATCTTCAACCAGCTCAGCATCTACAATACAAATCACTCTTTTTAAATCATATCCTCTCTTCACCTGATCCATGGTCAAAAATGGATGGGCAATATTCGCAGGATCAGCAATTCCTGTAGCCTCTATAATCAGGTGGTCCCAGGAATCCTTCTTCTCCCATAAATTATTTAAAATATCATATAAATCATCATTCAGCGTACAACAGATACAACCATTATTAAGCTCTACAACATCCTCATCCCCCTTAATGATCAGCCCTGCATCTATACTTTCCGAGCCAATTTCATTCTCTATTATCGCGAAGCGTGTATCCTTCATTTTCGAAATTACCGCATTCAGAACTGTTGTTTTTCCTGCGCCTAAAAATCCAGTAAGGATAGTTACTTCTTTTGCCTTCATATATTTCATCAGATTTGATCTCGCTTTAAATTACAAACTTAAGATATCCGACCATTTTTCACCAAATAAGCCAAATAAAATAACGTCCAATAGTTTACTTTGTAAATTTTATGTTGTTCAGAATATTTTCCTGTTAATATTTTTTCAATATTGTCTAAAAGATGTACATTGCCAAGCAAAGATATGCAAATGCAATAATGTTGCGCACAATTACTACCTCGAATACTAATTAAACACACAATAATGAATAAATCAATATTTAAACCTTTAGTCTTCGCCTCAGGACTATTATTAACATCCACTTTCGGATTTGCACAGGACAACCTGGTAAATTCTTTAAAAAACAATCAATCTGCAAACAGCACTCAGGTTTCAAATTCACGGACGTGATTAACCTTGAAAATACATCTGTTAAAAACCAGGGTTCTTCAGGAACTTGCTGGAGTTATTCTACAAACTCTTTCCTTGAATCAGAAATGATCAGAATGGGAAAAGAGCCTGTAGCTTTATCTGAAATCTTCTCAGCTCGCAATGCTTATGTAGAAAAAGGTAAAAATTATGTACGTATGCACGGAGCAGTAACTTTAGGTGATGGTGGTGCTTTGCATGATGTAATTAATATGTTCAGACAATACGGTGCGGTTCCACAAGTAAACTATACTGGTTTAAACTATGGTACTAAAATCAATAAATTTGGCGAAATGGGTGCAATTACTACCGCTGTACTAGAAGCAGTAGTTAAAAACCCAAACAAAACATTAACACCAAACTGGCAAAAAGCTTATACAGCTGTAATTGATTCTTATTTAGGACAGGTTCCTGAAAAATTCGATTACAAAGGTAAAAGCTATACTCCACAGACTTTCGCAAAACAAGTAGTTGGCATTAATCCTGATGATTATGTAGAATTATCTTCATTCAATGATCATCCTTTCTACAGCAAATTTACTTTGTTAGTACAGGATAACTGGTCATTTGACCAGGTTTACAACGTTAAAGTGAATGAAATCACTGATATCATTGACAACGCATTGAAAAATGGTTATTCAGTAGCATGGGCTACCGACGTAAGTGAAAAATCATTCTCTTACAAAAATGGTGTGGCTTATATCCCGGCTAAACCATATGAAGAAATGAATGAGCAGGAAAAAACATCTATGTTCAGCGAGCCAAAACCAGAAATGGAAA
This sequence comes from Pedobacter sp. NJ-S-72, assembly GCF_053890575.1. Taxonomy (NCBI): domain Bacteria; kingdom Pseudomonadati; phylum Bacteroidota; class Sphingobacteriia; order Sphingobacteriales; family Sphingobacteriaceae; genus Pedobacter; species Pedobacter sp. NJ-S-72. The sequence goes on from NZ_CM132681.1 coordinate 2,117,286, forward strand.
TCACTCAGGAAAACCGTCAGTTAGCTTTTGATAACTATGAAACTACTGATGACCACGGTATGCATATCGTTGGATTAACTAAAGATCAGAATGGCAGAGAGTATTATATCGTTAAAAATTCATGGGGCGTAACCAATGACTACAAAGGTTATTTATACGTAACTAAGAATTATGAATAAAATACAAAACGACCGCTTTCTTATTGAACAAAGGTGGTATACCAGCAACAATCAGAAAAAACCTGGGTATTTAAAATCCAGAACGTATAAATAAAAAGAGGGGTTAAAAGCACGTTGCATAACGTGTTTTTAACCCCTCTTTTTATTTATACAGATTCTTATACAGGCATAACAATCCTTATTCCATTTTCACCAGCAACCACAGCTTTTGTAGCCATACCATAGAATAGAGAATGGTCTACAATCCCAGGAATCATCTTAACTGTAATATTCAGAGCTTTCAATTCAGGCAGCTCCGTAAAATGAATATCGGCCAGCAGATTTCCGTTATCAGAAATCAGTGCCCCATCTTTTTGCGTGCCCATTCTCAATTTTACTGATGACGCAGGATAAACCACCTTTATCCTGCCAAGAACAACAGGTAATGCCTCCTGCAAAATTTCGATGACCAGAGGATAAGTATGATCCAGTTTTGTCACCATTTTGCTTTCATCACCATTAAAATAAACTCATTAGCCATAGAGGCCAGTACTTTTTCACTGGTATGAATCCCGCCACCGCTCTTCAAAGCATTCAGCCCGGAATCAAACTGATCACAACCGTCAAAATAAATATCCAGCGCTGCAATTGTACTGGAAAATATCACCTTTAACCCTTTTTCAATCAGATATGCGCGCGTTTTAAAAGAAGATGACACAAATGTGAGTGAAGCAGCAAATTCTTCTTTCTCGCTGATCAAATTGACCAGATGTACAATCGTACTTCCTGCACCCAGTCCGATAACCTGCCCTTTTTTAATAAAATCCAAAGAAGCTTTTGCAGCCTCCAGTTTGTAATCAATCATCTGAATCAAATTAGTTCCGGGCTAAAATTAATATATTTATCCATGCAAAAACCTATAAATACAGGCGTATTATCCTTTGGAATGTCTGGAAAGTTATTTCACACCCCCTTCGTAGATGCACATCCAGGATTTAACCTGTCTGCAGTAGTAGAAGATCTGAAAAAACGGCAAAACTGCGTTTTCCAGAAATAAAAAGCTATAATTCTGTAGATGAACTTATTGCAGACCCGGAAATAGAACTGGTGATTATCAATACACCAAATTATACACATTTTGAATTTGCACAGAAAGCCCTTCGTGCTGGTAAACATGTACTGGTAGAAAAACCGTTTACCGTTACAGCTGAGCAGGCCCGGCTCCTTTTCAAAGAAGCAAAAGATCATAACCTGTATATCCTTCCCTATCAGAACCGTCGCTATGACAGCGATTTTCTGGCTGCAAAAGCTATCGTAGACAGCGGTAAACTCGGCCGGCTTGTAGAAGCACATATTCGCTACGACAGATATCGTTATACCATTGGCCCTAAAGTTTTCAAAGAAACACCTATGCCTGGCAGCGGATTACTGTATGACCTGGGCCCCCATTTACTAGACATGGTTTTTGCCTTATTCGGTGAACCATTGGAATGGACTAAAACCCTTGGTTATTACCGCCCAAATACACAAGTAGATGATTACGCCTATATCCATTTAAAATATCCTGAAAATCTACAGGTATTCATTACCATGAGCATGCTGGTCGTAGAACAACAACCTGCATTTGTGATGAACGGAACCAAAGGATCATACTTCAAACATCGTTCAGATATACAGGAAACACAACTGTTAAAAAACATGAGCCCCAATGATCCTTTATATGGGATTGAATTACCTGGAAAAGAAGGTGTGCTAAGTACTATTGACAAAGATGGTCAGATCACAAAAACAATCATTCCACCAGGTAAAGCTTCTTATATTCATTTATTTGATGCGGTTTATCAAACTATTAGAGAAGGCAAGCCTTACCCCGTCAAAGAAGAACAAATTATTCAGCAAATCACTATACTAGAAAGCAATTAAAGACAAACGGGCCTCATTCGTCTGGAAATGAGGCCCTTTTAAGATAAATAACCTTATAAAAAGATTTATTTTAGGATAGCAGTAGGTTTTTTATGTTCATCAATCAATAGCTACAAATGAGAATTCACCAGTAACCGCTTTCTCACGATCCTCAGAATACATTTGCTCCACATAGATTTCTACCTTTACTTTCATACTGGTATTTCCAATATGACTTACTGTACCAACCAGTTCAACAATAGTACCGGCAGGTATTGGCATTTTAAAATCTATTCTGTCGCTGCTTACAGTAACCATTCTCTGGCGGCTAAACCTTGTAGCGGTAATAAATGCTACTTCATCCATCATATGCATGGCAGTTCCGCCAAATAAGGTATCATAATGATTTGTAGTATTAGGGAATACGGCTTTAAAAATTCTGGTCTCTGATGATTTAATCTTCTCTTCTATAGTCATTTCTGTATTATTTTATAATAAAAACGTGTGGCCTGCGAACAAACCACACGTTTAAGGCTACAAACTTACTGGTTCTTTTACGGATAAACGCAATTCTTTTGCGGCTTCAACCATTTCGATCAGTGCTTTTTTGGTTTCATCCCAATGGCGCGTTTTCAAACCGCAATCCGGATTGACCCATAGCTGGGCGGCCGGAATAACAGCTTTTGCTTTTTCCAGCAATTGCACCATTTCATCCCTTGACGGAACTCTTGGAGAGTGGATATCATAAACACCTGGTCCAATTTCATTTGGATAATTGAAATCTGCAAAAGCATCAAGCAATTCCATTTGTGAACGAGAACATTCAATAGTGATCACATCAGCATCCATATCTGCGATATGCTGAATAATATCATTGAACTCTGAATAACACATATGAGTGTGAATCTGGGTCTCATCGCGTACACCACTTGCAGAAATCCGGAAAGCCTGAACAGCCCATTTCAGATATTCCTGCCAGTCCGATTTACGCAAAGGTAAACCTTCACGGATTGCTGGCTCATCAATCTGTATGATCTTAATACCGGCATTTTCCAAATCACAAACTTCATCACGAATAGCCAAAGCTATTTGTTTACAAGTAAGCGCACGTGGCTGATCATTTCTTACAAACGACCATTGTAAAATCGTAACAGGACCTGTTAACATCCCTTTAACCCATTTACTAGTCAGTGATTGCGCATAAGACGACCATCTTACTGTCATTGGCGCAGGACGATGCACATCACCAAATATAATCGGAGGTTTCACGCAGCGGCTACCATAACTCTGTACCCAACCATTTTTAGTGAATACAAATCCGGCAAGCTGTTCACCAAAATACTCAACCATATCATTACGCTCAAATTCACCATGAACAAGTACATCAATGCCTGTATTTTCCTGAAAACGGATAGTTTCCTCTGTTTCTTTTTCAATTAGCGCATCATATTCAGCCTGCGTTAAATCACCTTTTTTAAATTTAGCTCTCCAGCTGCGAACTTCAGAAGTCTGCGGGAAAGAGCCAATCGTTGTTGTAGGGAATAAAGGCAGGTTCAGCGCATTTTGCTGTGCAATTTTACGGCCTGAATAAGGAATTAGTCTATTTTCGTCCTTTTCGGTTACTCCCGCAATACGATTTTTCACTGCATCATTATGAATCAAAGCTGAAGTTCTGCGGCTTTGATTCGCAGCCACATTATCTTGCAAAGCAGTAATTGCCTGATCTGAAGGCGTTTTACCAGCCAATTGTTTCAGACAAACTATTTCGTCAACCTTCTGACGCGCAAAAGCAAGCCATTGTTTGATTTCTGGTGTAAGTGTTTTCTCATTAGTTTCCAGTGCCAAATCGCATGGAGAGTGAATCAGCGAACAAGAAGGCGAAACTAAAATCCTATCCTCTCCTATTTTTTCTACTGCCAGGTTTAACTGTGAAAGCGATTGCTGAAAATCATTTTTCCAGATATTTCTTCCATCAACCACTCCTAAAGACAATTGTAAATGGTTAGGAATAGCTGCTAACACCCTTTCTAATTGCTCAGGAGCTCTGACCAGGTCAATATGTAATGCCGTAACCGGAAGTGATGCTGCCAGTTCCAGGTTATCTTTTAACCCTTCAAAATAAGTGGTTAAAAGAACTTTCAGCTTTGGAAACTGCTTTCTGATTTCCTTATATACATAGGTATAAGCATCCTTTTCCTGCTGCGTTAAATCCAAAACCAGGAAAGGTTCATCAAATTGCACCCATTCTACATGCTGCGTATCTAATTCTCTTAATATTTCAATATAAACAGGTAATAGATTTTTGATCAGTTCAATCCTATGGAAACCCTCTTGTTTCTCTTTACCTAAAAGCAGGTAAGAAACAGGGCCAATAATCACAGGTTTAGTTTTTATTCCCAGTCTTTTAGCCTCATTGTATTCATTAATAATCTTCTGAGAAAAAAGTTTGAAAGTCTGATCTTTATAGAATTCCGGAACAATGTAATGATAGTTTGTATCAAACCACTTAGTCATTTCCATTGCCGTAATATCAATACCGTCTTTCTGATAACCCCTTGCCATAGCAAAATAGAGATCCAGCTCAGTATTAGCCTTGTTTAAAATAACTTCATGGTAGTTTTGGAATTGCGCCTACAGTCAGAGAAAGATCCAATACCTGGTCATAAAAAGAGAAATCATTTGATGGAATAAGATCTATTCCTGATTCCTTTTGTAGTGTCCAGTTATTTGCACGGATTTCTTTTCCTGTTTGTAACAGGTTTTCAATAGGTATTTTGCCTGACCAGTATAATTCACTGGATTTTTTGAGCTCTCTGCTGCTACCTATTCGCGGGTAGCCAAGATTGTTTGTTAGCATTTTCATTGCTTTTTAAATGATAAAAAAATCAGTTAAAAGCTCTTTTAAGCTAGATGTTCACAATGTTTTATAAGAGAAGAGAGATTAAATATGCACGCACGAACACCCATTAAACATTATTATCCATGTTTAATAAAGGCAAAAATGCATCATACCTGACCTAAAGCTTCTATTCGCGAAAGCATTGTCAATTCGGATAAGGCAGGTCTCCTGACTTGTAACATTTTTGCCACCCTTCCCATCCCTAAAGACAGTGGGTATTTATTGGCAAAAACTGTTTAGTTACTTACAGTTGCGCGACAGCTCGTGATTTGCACACGATTCCCTATTAATCTGCGTTAAGCAGAACCAATTCCGGTTGATGAAGAAAAAATAGTAAAGAACTTAATCAGCCCAAATATAATTGAAATTAGGTTGCATTGGTCATCTAAATCAGTTTTTATCTGAATTAGATAAAACATGTTCAATCAAGTTCAATTCATCTTCGCTAAAAGATAGATGGTCCAGGCATTTAATGGAATCAGCAAGTTGCTCTGGCCTGCTTGCTCCTACCAGTACAGATGTAATTCTCTGATCGCGTAGAATCCAGGATAAAGCCATTTGTGCCAGACTCTGTCCACGTTTCACCGCTAATGCATTTAATTCCTTTAACTGACCAAGACGTTCAGCAGTGATTTGGTTTTCCTGTAAAAATCCATGAGGTTTTGCAGCTCTGGAGTCTTCAGGAATACCGTGAAGATATTTATTAGTCAATAATCCTGTGCCAATGGCGAAAAGGGTATACATCCAACTCCCTGCTCACCCAGCAAATCAAGCAAGCCACCTTCTATCCATCTTTCGAACATAGAATATTTAGGTTGATGAATTAAACAAGGTGTACCTAGTTCTTTTAAAATCTGCAGAGCCTCAGCAGCTTCTGGAGCAGGATAATTTGAAATCCCGACATACAATGCTTTCCCCTGGCGAACCATCAGATCGAGTGTTGCCATAGTCTCTTCGAGCGGAGTTTCGGGATCAGGACGGTGATGATAAAAAATATCAACATAATCAAGTCCCATACGTTTTAAGCTCTGGTCAAGGCTGGATACTAAATATTTTTTAGAGCCCCAATCTCCATAAGGGCCGTCCCACATCGTATATCCCGCTTTCGAGGAAATGATCATTTCATCCCTGTAAGCAAGAAAATCCTGCTTTAAGATCGTTCCGAAATTCTCTTCTGCCGATCCCGGAGGCGGGCCATAATTATTTGCCAGATCAAAATGTGTGATTCCACTATCAAAAGCAAGTTTGATAATATTCCTGGAATTTTCCTGCTGGTCTACATATCCGAAATTATGCCATAAGCCTAAGGATATAGCTGGTAATTTTAGTCCGCTTTTACCGCAACGGCGGTATTGCATCTTCGTATAACGTTCAGGATTGGCTGTATATGGCATAAAAAAGAGGTAAAAAGAGGGTTTATAAGCCCTCTCTTCTGGTAAGGTTGTGCTTTTTTATTTAGCTGTGTTTTTTTTTTCTCAGTTACTTCAGTACGGATATCCTGAGCAAGAACTTTTAAATCCTGCATCGCTTTACGTACTCTTGTTCCTGCTGCACTGTTACCTGCAGTATAAAACTTCTCAGCATCAACTTCAACAGAAGCAAGCAATTCTTTTAGTTTTGAAAATTTTTCCATGTTTTAGTGTTTATACAGAGCCAAATATATAACTTTTGCGAAATAAACACATAGAACATCATTCTAATTGCGGTTATATCTTGTAAATAAAGCTATAATCATCCTTTTTACAGCTTATTTAACCCTGCCAAATCTCGGGTCAAGCTTATATTTTTCCCTTCTGTGATAAAAAATTAAATCACACAATAAAGCCGCCCCTCATAGAAAAATGACGCGGCTATTTCATATCGCTCAGATTTTGTATCTATTTTTGTATCAAGCATTAATAGCGCGCTCAACAAACCAAACAGACAGGAATCAGACCGTATGAATAAAAAGGTATTAGTATTGGAAAAGAACAGAGATATTCTTGAACTGATTAATATTTTACTAACCGATGAGGGATATATTGTTGAGTTATTATCCTCAGAAAATGAAGTATTTGACCATATCAGAAACTTTCAGCCTGATATCATTCTTCTGGATATTATCAGTCCTACTGAAGAAGGAACAGCTTTATGCAAGACTATTAAAGCTGCAGAAGACTCCAGCCATATTCCCGTTATAGTCTTATCTACTCACCCGAAGCTTGAAGTAGTGAAAGAGTATGTGCAGATGAAGTTGTCCCTAAACCTTTCGATATCTCTTTCCTTCTTGCTACTATAGAACAGCAACTCGTTAATGCCTGAGAACAATCCATTAACGAGCTAACAAGTCCTTAAAGCTTATGCTGTGTTTTCAGATATTTCAAATATTTCTGATCATCTTCAAAAAGGTCAGCGCCTTCCATTTGATAAGCAGCTAATAAGTGAATATTTGCATTTTCATGGTCACCAAGCTCAAAATAAGTCTCTCCTAACCTAAGCAATACAAACGGATTAATTTCTTCTTCACTACTATAGATATCATGTGCCAGAAGCAAATGTCCCAGAGCCTCCTTGTACTTACCAGCGCTGAAATAAGCATCACCACAAGAAGCTGAAACCCAACCTGCTGCTTCCCAGTCTTCCTTAGGCTCCGGCAATACATCCAGTGCTTTCTGAAACCATTCAGCTGCTTTCTCAAAATGCTCTGCATCCATTTCCAGGTTTCCCTGATCACAATACTCTTCTTCCATTAAATCCTGTTGCTCATCAGTCAGCTCTTCCTGCTGCGAACTATCCGCAGGAACGAAATTACTTTTGAACTCTTCAAATTCAACATCAGAAGTTACTGCCATATGCAGAAAATCGGCATTAAAATCATGGAAAATACTGTTTTTTCCTAAACCATGAGCGATTTTGAAATAAACTCTGGCTTTATCCAGGTCACCTAGCGTATAATAAATACTGCCGGTAGTAATGAAATGACCCGAACTTTTTACAGTTTCAGTTTTCATCTTTTCCTGAAGATATTCAGTTTCTTTTAAAAAATGAGGCAATGCCTTTTCAACCTGACCGGTCTGCTCATAAAAAGAAAAAATGCTGTCCAGCAATATGCCGCCAACACTGCAATTTTCTTTAGGATGAGGGATGGATTCATCAATCTCCAATAAAAGCTGTTCAGCTTCTTCTAAATTTTGTGACTCAGTCAGTGTATAAACCTGATCGATCTGATCAAAAAATACTTCTTCTTCTTCCGGACTATAAACTAACATGGCTGATTTTTTTTAAATTAAACGGTGTACGAAGGTAGTTATAAGGGTTGGTTTTCCATCTGCTTTATAATTTTGTTGACTTCGGTCTCCGTAGACCTTAATTTTGTCTGACAAAAAGCAATCAATTCAGATGCCCGCTTTACTTTTTCGGCAAGTACATCAACAGAAACTGCTTCAGTTTCTATTTCCTGAGCGATCTGGGTAAGCTCACTATAAGCTTCCTCATAATTCAAATTCTTTTCCATTGCGGGGGATTTTAGATAAAACTTTTGTATTAATTTCTGACGAAGCAAAACTTATGGTTAGCTCCGTACCAGGGATAATCGTATCAGCATTACTTACAATTGAGCCATTCACTTTAACAATCGCAAATCCCTTATTCAGAATATTTTGCGGACTCATCATCCTCACTACCAATTCAAAATGACCAATATATCTGGCATGATTTGCAAAATACATCCGGTTAAATGACTGAAATTAGCCAGCAAATTTTTCAGGTCTTTGCCCCTGTTAGAAATGATAATTTTAGGATTAGTCAGCACCATTCCCGAAAGATTCAGGATATCCCTGTGTTTTTCATGAAGCATATTTTTCGCCGAATTAATAATAACCTGGTTTAACCGGGTCATCTGCTCCTTATGCTGGTTCATCATTTGAAAAGTCCTGATGACCAGGTGCTGTTGAAGCGATAAAACAGATTCTTCGAAATTTCTATTATGTGCGATTAGCATTTCTGCAGCTTTAGTAGGAGTTTTTGTAGAAGTATGTGCCATCAAATCGGCAATCGTCTCATTTTTCTGATGTCCTATGCCCGTAATTACAGGTATAGGAAATTTAGCGATCGCGCGATTCAGCTCATAATTATCAAAAATCAGAAAATCAGTCTGTGCACCTCCACCCCTGATAATAACCAGTGCATCATATTCCTTGCCCGAGCCAAATACCTGGATCAGTTTCGTTAAAAACTGCCCGGCATTTCCTTCACCCTGTACCAGGGCAAAGTAGTCATCCACTTCAAAATGATAACCAAAAGTATTATTTTCCAGTGTATGCTTAAAATCGTGATAACCAGCAGAAGTATCAGAAGATATGACCGCTATCCGCTGCAATACCCGGTTTAAGGGTAATTCGTTATTTCGGGTACGATATTGTCCGTCCACCAGCCGGATAAAGGAAGGATTGTCCCTAACCAGTCTTTCCAGGGTTTCTTTACGCTGCTGCTCAAATCTGCCCAGCGTAAAACTCGTATCAATATCCAGCAGGTTTAACTGCAAACCAAATGATGGATTATACTGTACAGCAACCTGAATCAGTACATTAATATCATTTTTGAACTGCTGCCCGGTAGCCTTCTCAAAATTTGAAATATTTACAGAGGCATTTCCCCATGCCCTTCCGCCTATTTTAGCTAGAATTTTTGCAGAAGATTTATCCTTTTCAACCAGTTCAAAGTAATGAAAATTACTCTGGGGCTTATAAGTATAATTAGTGATATCAGCTATTACCCAGAATGTTCTGGACCCAAAGACACCATTGATAGTATCATGAATCTGACGGGTAAGTTCGGATAATTTAATAGAAGGTATCGCTGCCAAAATTTCTCTTATTTGATAGTTAAAATTAGACATTTTGAAGCAGAATTAATCTTCAAATCACGAATACAAAAAACTAGCTGACTACAGCATTCATTTTTTCAAGAAACACCTTTAACGCAGTATGTTTAACCAGCCAGTTGAAAAGATTAATTCCAACAATTGCACAAGTAATACCAGACAATACATCTAATACATAATGATGACTGGTATATATGGCAGTAAACCATATCCCAAGCATGACAATTCCAAAGAAAACATTCATTACACCTAATTTATTCTTCAATCCATAATACAATACAATTACCGGGTATGAAGAATGCAAAGAAGGCATTGCGGCAAAAACATTGGAACCATTACTATAAATTGACTTGAATATTGGTGCATGCATTAAAAAAGCGGTCAAACTTAACCAGTCCGGCAGTATTTCCAGCAGTATGAGCCTCAAACACAAATCCATGATACTGAACATACCAGGGCGGTGCAGCAGGATAAAGATAATAGATTACAAAACCGATCAGGTTCACCAGTACAAAAGTCAGTGAAAACTGAAGGAACTGTTTCCTGTTTGCAAAAAAGAGATAACCTGCAAATGCCAGGGGTACTGGAATCCACATCAGGTAAAATACACCTCCCATAACATCCAGAAATGAATTGCCATGTAATCTCCAGTATTCATTAGGTGTTAGTACAGTCCCATCAGAAGAAATTCCGAAAATATGCTTTTCAAGATTATATAATCCTTCAATGTGTACAGTATTGAAGGCATAATTAGGAAATGCCTTCATGTAATCGAAAATTATCCAGTAGACTATGAATATGGAAAACCCAAGAATAAACTTCCTGGTCACCAGAGATGCATAGTACAAAGAATTGAAAAGCACTACTAAAAAAACCTGCTGGGTCTTAAATCCGATTAAAAGATAAGAGAGAAGCAAATAAGCAAAAGACAATGAAGTCGTTACGATGATGTCCCTGAGAGAGAAAAATGGTCTATTCAGCCGTATCTGGTCTGTCATTTACGTTTTTTATAAAATCCGATCCTAAAACTTTATCCCATATAGCAGAGCTCACGCCATACCCTTTGGTAGAATCAGAATAATGATGTAACATATGATGCTGCTTTAATTTTTTCCAGAATGGATTTTTAAAGTTTGCATGATGCAAAGCATAGTGCACCATATCATAAACTAAATATCCTATCAGAAATCCTGTAAAGAAAGCAAAAATAGTACCAGCTGGCAGAATAAACAAAAATAAGAAGTATAGTGCCAGTGCCATTGGGATACTGGCTGATGGCGGCATTACTAATCTTTTAGCATCATTCGGATAATCATGGTGGACACCATGGAAGATAAAATGTATTCTTTTACCAATTTTTGAACTTGGGAAAAAAATGAAAAATATAACGGTGCATAATATATTCCGTTATCGTCCAGATGAACAGACCAGCAACCAGCCAACCCATAAAACCCAAGAAGCTCATTTGAATATCTACAAACGCTTTCCAAATTAAAAAGGCAATAACCGGTACAAAAACTATAAGCGGAACATAGAAATCTACTTTTGATAGTTTTTCTAATAGTCCACTTTTGAACATTCTAATGGATTCAGATGAGTTCGATATAAAATTCTTTTTCATGAGAGTTTATTTTTTTTAACTGTTATGAAGCTATCAGGTGCTACCTAATTTTGTTCATTTAGGTTTGTGTTCTGCTGCACATGATGGTTTCATGAGAGTATTCTTAAATTTTAATCCGTTCGGTAATTAATGCGTTGTTTGCAGTATTCACACCTTTAATTTCGACATACTTTACGTTAGGTAACCAGAACGATCCACCTTGTATCCGCAAAAATATGCGTTCTACTTGAATTTTCTTATTATTGACTGTCACATAAACATGATATTTTTTATCATCTTCAGATTTCGTCAGGTATAATGGTAATTTCTTATGAGAAACAAACCGTAGTTCAAACTGATCATTGGCCAATGCTTTCGATTCTATTCCGTAAGCAAATTTACGTTGAATATATCCCAGCTCTTTTTTTGATTCATCTTCCGTATAACGGATCCAGTAAACATGAACAGGATTATCTTTATCTACCTGTCCTTTTCCATTTACATTTAACTCACAAATAATTGTATTGGTATTTGGGTCACGCTGAACATAAAAAAGCTGATTTGCTATTCCTTTAGGAACAGGAAATTTTACCGGCGAAGGATTACTCACATCCTGTGTTTGTGCATATACAGTACTTACAGATCCAAAGCTGAATAAAGCAGTTAATAAGAATAAACCAGTTACAACAATTGTTAAAGGATTGTTTTTATCAACGATTAAAGCCTCTTCCTTTTTCTCCTCCAACTCCTGGGCATCCAATGCTTTTTTAGCATCTCTTAATCTGTTTATAGCTGTAATATTGGTCATAAAAGCCATCACAGTAATCGGAATCGTAAAAAAATAGAGATCGTTTCAAAAATATGAAAAGAGATACCCGGTATAAACACTTTGTAATCGCCACCTATATAATGCCCGGTAATCCCAGCCGCCATTGCACAAATACCAATAGTAACAACACGTTCCGGGCGCTGCATCAATCCACCCTTACTTTGAACACCCAGTCCTTCTGCTCTGGCACGTGTATAACTTACCATCATAGAACCGATTAAAGCAATAAACGCAAACAATGAACTTAAAAAATAATGATGAGAAACCAGGTAATAACAGATACCAAGGAACATAATCAGTTCACTGTAACGATCCAGTACAGAATCATAAAGCGCTCCAAATCTCGAGCTCATATTTCCAAGACGGGCTACCTGACCATCAAGCATATCAAATAATCCTGCAAAAAGAACGAGCGCACCACTCCAGCCCACAAATGAAAGGTCCCCTCTGTTACTCCGTTCTGCACCGAAAACAAAAATAACAGCTACCCCAACATTTAGTAAAAGGCCAATAGTCGTCACAGCGTTGGGTGTTAACCCCATTCGGATCAACCCTTTTACAAAAGGGTTAATGATCTTATAAATCGTTTGCTGTAAACGATCACGAAATGATAATGCTTGCATAAATACCTCTTTATTCTTTTTTAAAAATCAAATTTAACTCTTGCTCTTATTCCCCACTGTGAAACTCCTGGATTATCCAGATAATTGAAACGCTTAACCAAATCTACGCGCAATAGTTTAAAAATATTACCAATTCCTACACTACCTTCCATATATGGCTGGCTCCCTAATACAAAAGTAGTTTGCGTACCTTCTGCATTTTTTGGAAACTGCAATAATGAAGGGTCATTATTCGGATTATTCTGATCTCTTAAGCCACCCCATAAAGCTTTGAAAGATACGGATTCTCTAAGCTTCAGCTTCTTGATCAATGGTATCTTATTAAAAAAGAATCCATTAAAGTTCTGATCAATATTAATACTTGCATAATGATCACTCACAAACTCCAGGAAGTTCATTAAGTTATAAGAATTCAGCTGATAAGCATAAGTTTGATTGGCTCTGTGAATGTCAAGCAATGGGAAAGGCACTTTACCAAAAATATATCCACCTTCTGCAGTAACGTCAGTATAGCCCAATTGAGAAAGATAAAAACGTTTGTCAATACTTCCCATCAGGTTCTGATAATTATACTGCCCGCCAAATACACCTTTTAAACCAGCTGTATACCTTAAGTTAAAGATCGGGTACTTATCAAAAATCGGTACTCTGTATATTTTACCCTGGTAAAATTTTTCATGAGGTGCATAACGCAGATTCACGCTTATTTCAGAAGTATTGATCAGATCAACCGGAGTTACAGTATTATTCACTGTATTATTAAAAGCCAGCGTACCACCCGGACGCTGTGTCCACTTACGGAATGATACAGCATAAGAGAAGTGATTTTCAAACTCTTTTACATAATCAATTTTATAAAAATCATTATATAAAAGCATATCATTTACACCACGTTTGAAAGATAGCAAGAAGTTATCTTCCTGAACAAACTGAAGCTCTTGTCCCGGAATCTTAGTATCTCTCTGGAAACTTCCCCTGATATAGTTCTGAGGGAAAGCATAAATAGATTTATTATTCAACGAATAAGTTCCGCTTAAGAAATATTTCCATTTTTCGTCCTTAAATCCATAAGCCGCATAAGTTTCAAAATAATACCTTTTGCTCAGGGCTGGTGTAGTACGTCCACCCAGACGCAGACGGAACCCCTCTACATTATTGAAACTATAAAAGGTATTTACTGGTCCTGCTTCAAACGGCCCGAAATCTTTATATCCTGCAAACAACAGGGTAACCAGATCCATTGTTCTTTTAAAAGAAGGGATCGTTTGTAAAGTATCAATGTTTTTATAGATTCTCAGTTTTGAACGTACCGTTGTATATCCTGTCTCTGCTCATTCCAGAACTGATCTGTGCGTAAAGCAGCTTGTGGAGCCATCACTAAGGCCGGCCCGGCATAGGTTGTATCCGCCTGTGGCTTATTAATTTGATAATCATTAATGACCACTGTACGCTGACCAGTGAAACCACCACCCTTTTTCTTATTGATACCAAAATCAACGATCAGGTTTGTTTTTGACAAATGATACCTGCCATCCTCATTTTTCGCAAAATCAAGTTTAGCCTCCAGCGCTCTGACAAAATTCAGATTTATGTTTTTATTTACCGTCAAAAATGCATCCTGAACAGCAAAATTACCATCCATAGTAATGTACATCTTACCTTCAAATAAAAGGTCCGTATTATTTCTGGGAATAAAAGAAAGTTCAATCAGATTTGGCGTATGTGTTTTGATCGTATCCGTAATAAAGAACTTATAGAATGTAGGTGATGCATCCGCAATAGGACTCAAAAACTGATTACTCATTACAGAAATATTGCTGTCGTAAATATTGATATCCGCATACATTCTTTCAAAGTACATGGTCAATCCCTGCGTATCTATAAATTTACTGTCGTAATTAACATGTTTATCACCAACCACAATAGTCTTCTTTTTACCAGGATTTTTTTGCAGATAGTTTTGGGTAACCTTTTCCTCCATATATACAGGTAATAACAACTTACCACCTATTTTTGTAGAATCCTGTTCCTCAAAAAGAAACTGGTAATTTCTGAATATGCGTTTGTTCTTGAATTTGTCTGACAGGTTACTCAAGGAAAAAACCAATTGTTCATATTGCTTATATTCAACATGATCATAGTTTTTACTCTGATTTTTATTTTTATTCTCAATAACCCTTCTGATCAGTTCGACTGCAGGATTGTTCTTATTTCTATACGCAGGCCTTTTGTTAGAACTAATGACTACCTCTGTTAAGCTCTGAGACTCAGACTGCAAACGTATATTAATCACCTGTGTTTCTCCTGGCTTAACAGTTGCAAAGTTACTTTTATAACCTACATAACTAAACTGCAGCTGGTTATGTACTTCACTAGTAGAAATACTATATTTACCATCTGCGTCAGTCTTGGTGATAATATTTGTTCCTTTAAAAAGAACAGTTACATAGGGTATAGGATCTTTGTCCGTAGCATCTGTAACCACACCACTGATCACAGTGTGTTGTTGGGCTGAAGCCTTAACTGCAAAAAAAGGCAGTGCTAAAGCACAGATGAGTATGAATGTTTGAATGCGAGTTTTCATAAAAATTATATAAATACAAACTTCTTTTGCATCAGAAAGTTATAACCAGTTCCAACTGTACAAGAGACTAAGATTTTTGATAAAATGTAATTAACATGTAGGTAATGCGTGACCAGGTAGACACCCGCCGTTGTTAACAGCAAATTTCCTACCCAAACTATAATATATTTAAAGATTTGAAAATTGATATTTTTTTCCTTTGCACCGAACACCCAATTGCGTCCCATCATCATAAAATTGACCATTCCACCCGCCGTTGTACCTATCACACTTCCAAGGACATACCACACATGAAACACCTGCGTACAGACTAATGTGGTAAGAAAGTCAATAATTGAGGCCGACAATGAAGCAACCTGAGCTTTTACAAAAGTCGCCATATTTAATGTATAATAAATCTTACAATAACCTGCAACAGGATGTTCGCATATATACCCGCAAGGATATCATCAAACATCACTCCCCAACCCCCTGGCAAATTCTCCAGGCGTCTGATAAAAAGTGGTTTTACAATGTCAAAAAAGCGAAAAAGGATTAATCCTATCAGAATATTTACCGGTGTGACCGGAATCCATAAAAGTGTGATACACATCCCCACCACTTCATCAATGACTACCCTGTTATGATCTTTGCCCCATATCTCCTCAACGATATTACCGGACCAGATTCCCAGCGCAGTCAGCAAAGCCGTAACTATTAAAGCAGGAATAAAATTAAATCCATCCGGATGCACAAGATACCAAACCAAACCAGGCAGGTCGCGACAGCAGCGGCAGTTCCTGCCCCTTTGCCGATATACCCGATACCCAGGCTCGTTGATGTGATTTTATGAAATAACATTTTCCTTTATAATTACTGCGTTCTGCTATTTATAGCCATTTATTATTCTTGTACCAGTTGACCGTTTCCAACAATCCATTTTCCAGATTATAGGCAGGTTTAAAGCCAAGGTCTGCTTTTAGTTTTTCAATACTGCATGCCCAGTTAATAGCCGTCAGTTCATTCATTTTTTCTTTATTCAGCGTAGGTGCTGCTGTAGAGTTTTTATAAATCCTCTCCATCAATGCCGCCAATGCTGCAACTGCCGAAACCGGCAAATGGAATTTCCATGTCCGTTTATGCAGTGCTTTTTTCACTCCTTCCGCCAATGCGTATCTGTCATAGATACTACCATCAGACACATTATATTGCTTGTTTGTTACATTAGAAAACAGGGCATCTACGATAATCTTAGCCAGAGACTTTCACGTAAATGAAACTGATCTGCTGTTTGAAGCTACCAATATGAGGCTCCAGTCCTTTATTTATTGTTTGCAGCAGAATAAAAATATCTTTCTCTCTGGGTCCGTAAACCGCAGTAGGACGTATGACAATAAGTGGTAAGTCCTTGATTTCTGCTAAATATTGTTCTGCCAATAACTTACTTGCCCCATAATTGGTTACAGGCTGAGCTGGAGAATTATCCTCAATCAGACCTGATAAGTCCTTTAAGGGACCCAGGGCTGCAAGACTACTCACAAAGATGAATTTCTCCAGGCTGATATTTGCTTGTACAGCTGCTAATGCAAGATTCTTAGTGTAGGTTGCATTAACCGTATTGTATTCTTCCTGAGTTTTAGCTTTGGTAATACCAGAAGCATGTATAATGTAATTATATTGCTTTTCTTCCAGCTCCTTTTTCAGTAAATCAATATTGCTGAAATCAGGATTAGTATATTGTATATCAAATTCCTCCAGATGTTTGATATTGCTGCTGCTTGGTCTCACTGCCGCAAAAACCTCTAAATCAGAGGATATTGCAGCCGCAATCAAATGGTATCCAACGAAACCACTTGCCCCGGTTATCAATACACGCTTCTTCATATCGTTTCTTCAAATAACTGCAGGGTTAAACGCTCATAGAAAAGGTGCTTAACTGAGCTAAGCATATGTTCCTGAGTTATAAATAAATCAGGAACATAATTAAAATCCTTTTTGCCATGGGCGGCAACAATGTGTTTCATATACTAGATACTAACCTTAACCGGGGTTAGCTGAACTTCTTTAAAAGCAGCATAAAGTTTATCCACCGCTTCCTCAATCTGAGCAAATGTGTGTGTAGCCATCAAAGAGAATCTGATTAAAGAAGAATCTGATGGTACAGCCGGTGAAACAACAGGATTAACAAATATTCCGTTCCTGTGCAAGATATTGGTGATCAGGAATGTTTTATCGTTATCTCTGATATAAACAGGTATGATTGGACTATCTGTATGTCCTATATCAAATCCTGCATCTAAAAGTAGTTTTTTTGCATAGTTCGTGTTATCCCAAAGTTTATCAATACGTTCTGGCTCTGACTCTATAATATCCAATGCAGCAATTACACTCGCTACAGCTGAAGGAGGCATGCTTGCACTAAACATCAATGAGCGTGCTCTGTGTTTAATGTATTCTATAGTTTCTTCTGTTCCTGCAATAAATCCACCTAACGAAGCAAGTGACTTACTGAAAGTACCCATGATCAGATCTACATCGTTTGTCAGATTAAAGTGAGAAGCCACTCCTGAACCATTAAACCCGATAACACCCAAACTGTGTGCATCATCCATCATGATATTCGCTCCGAATTCATCTGCAAGCTGTACAATCTCAGGAAGTTTAACAATGTCACCTTCCATACTAAAAATACCATCTGCAACGATCAGCTTTGCTGAATCTTCTGGTAACCTGCTTAATTTCTTACGCAGATCTTCCATATCGTTGTGTGCATATTTTATCGTACGTGAAAATGAAAGACGGCTACCATCAATGATAGACGCGTGATCATATTCATCAAGAATCAAATAATCGTTTCTTTCCAGCAGGCAGGAAATAACCCCCAGGTTAACCTGGAAACCTGTACTGAATAATACCGCAGCTTCTTTACCTACATATGCTGCAAGTCTTCTTTCCAGTTCCAGATGGATATCCAGTGTTCCGTTCAAAAATCTTGATCCGGCACAACCTGTTCCGTATTTATCAACAGCAAGTTTTGCAGCTTCTTTAATCTTCGGATGATTAGTTAACCCCAAATAAGAATTTGACCCAAACATCAAAACTTTTTTCCCTTCAATGATGACCTCAGTGTCTTGTGCCGACTCTATCGATCTGAAATAAGGGTATAATCCTTTTTCCTTAATTGCATTCGCATCTTTAAATGCTGCAATCCTATCGCCCAATTTTTTACGCATGCCTGAATTGTATAATGTTTACTTCAGATAGTCATCATCATAATTTATTTTATTCATAAACAGCTTAATACTGAAAATACCGCAATGAAACATGATCTAATATATTAAAAATATGTTAATTTTAAGATAGACAAAAGTAAATTATTCTTAGACCATAACCGTATTTTAGTCTATAATATTATTGTCAAATAAATAATTCAACCTTTTATATCTTATTTTATTGTTAAGATCTTCCTTATATTTCCCATTAAAAAAACGAAATACAGCTCAGATTAATTGTTAGTCTGTTTTCTTTTTTGCAGCGTCTTTACCTATCCCAGTGATCAGCATATCAATCATTTCATCAAAATATTCATGCGTCCGCTGTTCTGAAAGCTCGATAGATAAAGGGAAATGAAGCCCGCGAAAAACTGTTACCATTACAAACGATATTTTGTTCATCCGCTCCCCTGTCATTTCTTTAAATTCACCCGACTGGATCCCACCAAGGAGGATTTCAGTAATCATGTCTATCTGAATCTGCTCATATCTGGATTTAATATACAAATCAGCATTCTCATGCTATCAACTATATCATCAAATAACACCTCCCTAAAGCTATGAAAACCTATTATGGAGGTAATTTGTGCTTGCAAATAAGCTTTTAACTTATCTTTAGCGGTTAATGAAATATTTACAGCTTCACGTATACGTTTCACTACATTTTTCATCTCATCTTCAACAACCGCTTCGAAAATCTCAATTTTGCTTGGAAAATAGTAATAAAGCGTACTCTTTCCTTTACCAGCGGCGGTTGCTATCTCTTCCATGGTTGTTTTTTTTAAACCATGTTTACCGAATAGCTTCTTTGCCCCTGATAATATCTCCCCGATTACAATCTCATCCTTTTCCATTCAAAACCAAAATAAATAATTAGACCGAAATTCAATTATGGTCCAAAAGTATTGTAAATATTTCATTCCGCAATTCTTCCATATCAAATCAGACATTGAAATGATACTTATATTAAATTAAAAACAAAAAAGCTAATTAAATAATCGCGTTATTTTGATTGTCCAGGCTTACTTCTCAGATCTTCTTTATCATAAAGATCAATTAATTTACCTTGTAATCGGATCACGCTTGACTCCAGTTCAAGCACTTTTTGCTTCAATCGTTCATTTTCCTCTCCTATCTCACTTTTATCATCCTCTCCCGTATTTAACAATTGTCTGATATCTAAACCATGTACATCTGCGATCTGGTGAATTCTGCTAAAGTTTGGATCAGTAATTCCTGTTTCCAGTTTCGAATATGCAGGAATAGATACTTTTAATAATTCAGCCATAGTTTTTTGGTTAAGGCCTTTCTTTTGACGGAGAATTTTGAATTTCTGTCCCAGTGTTTTCATTATAATTTTTTTTTAATTAGTGAGTTTGTTTAGCATTAAAATTAGAAATTATTTAACATAAATTTTACATCAGTGAATGATATTTTAAGCTAAACCATTATAGCGATTTACAAATAATGATAAAAAAAATACATCTGACAGAAAAAAAGTGCCATTTTTTTGCGGATTACTAAATTGCCGGATTCCAGAATGAAAGCAAGCTACAACAACAAAAACACCCGACAGGCAGATGTATCATCCTGCAAACATCAAATATCAAGCCATAATAGAAAAAATATGAACATTATTAAAATGACAGTTGAAATTTTATACCGCTATTTGTCAACTTCAAATCTTCAGACGAAAGTTTTCCAACTGGTATTTTAACAAATGGCTCGATACGGATTTTGTATTTATTAAAAAGGCTTTGCTGACGACCTATGGAGAAATTAAAGAACCCGATATAGCTATTTCCCTTTAAATGTTTTTCTGTAACCGGCTCATCGAGCTGTTCAACAGACACCGCCTTAAAAGTAGAAGGATGACCAGTTTCAGGATCGAAACTTTCCTTATCTACTGAAGAATTCTGTTCAAAAGTATTACTGCGTCTTTCACTAACCACATTGAAATACGAAACCCCGGCACTGGTATAGTAATGTTTATTCAGCTTATAACCACCAGCGCAATTGGGATATCTATAGCTTTAAGGTTTGCATCAACAGACAATACTTTCTTCTCAGAAAAAGCTCTTACTCCAACTCCATTGCCATCCCCTTGCGGCGGAACAATTCCACCTGCTTCCATCTGTGTATATGAGATACCCGCACTTAATGAAAACTTATCCGAAAGCCGGTAAGCAGTGGTCAGACCAGCGCCGATATTCACACTGGCACTTGTTGCTGCAGGCATTACTTCCAGGCCAAAATCCCAATTAGATCCGGACTCTTTCTTTTTTAGCACTTTACCCGAATTTTTCGATTCAGCCATCAGGAATTCAGCAGTACTTAGCGGTACGCGTTTAGCATGGACTATACTATCTTTATTTATAGCTTTTGGCACCGCACTTACATCTTCGGTTATGACAAAGGGTTTAACTGCTGTTTTGGCGTATTGTGTCTGCGCAATCTGCTGTGCCGAGCTTAATGAATGTTCTATATTTTTTTGTTGTGTGCTTTTTCAGAAACAGTAGTATCAGGAATAGAAAAAACAGTATTTAAAGAAGCTATTTTTCGCTGTTTAGCTGTTAGCTCAGAAGTATGGTTTACCGGGGCTGAATTCAGACCTCCGGAAGGGTTTCCGGTAATTTTAGCCAACCTCATTGAAGCCGTATCTGAACCGATCGCTGCATTCCTGCCTGAATCAATAGCCGGACTATTCGTACCGCTTTTAGCAACAGGTTTTAAGATGACCGCTGCATCAGTTTTTCTCTGGTGAACTAATTTGTTAAATGCGAAAGGTAAGACAGATGCCATTAAAAGAAAAACGGCTGCAATTTTGATCCAGTTTGCAAGAAATGGATATTTTTTCTTCTTTTGCGTTTTTGAAAATGACTCCCATTCTCCCGGCACATAGGTTTCCTGATAATCTTCGAAAAGATCAGCAATCTCCTTTATCAATTCTTTCTTAGAATGTTCCATCAGTAATTTCAATACTTTTTTTATACAGTTCCCTTAGCTTTTGCTTCGCCCTTGTGAGATAAGTCCGGCTTGAGCTAACCGGTATAGTTAATAATGAGGCTATTTCATCGTGGCTGAACCCTTCAATCTCATAAAGATTAAACACAGTACGATGCAAATCAGGAATACGATGCAATAGCTTCAGGATATCTTCGGCAAACAACTTCTCCTCTACCTCAACATAACCAACTGTTCCTTCTTCATATTCATCTATATAAGTCAGTGCAGATTTGTTGGCCCTGATTTTATCCAGTGAAGTACGCACGGTAATTTTAGCCAGCCAGGCCTTAAAGGTTTTCTGAAAATCTATCAGGTTATGATCATGTCTGAAGTCATACATTGTTTTAAATGCCTTCATAAAACTATCATTTACCACCTCCTTTGCAGCATTCCTGTCTTTAAAATAACGCGTTGATATCCCCATCAGATAACCCCAGTAGTGGATATAAATACGTTCTTGTATGCGCTCATCGCGCGCAGCAAGGCCCGCAATGATCTCCTGGGAACATTGTATTTTTATTATCCACGCTTCGCTAAACCTATCTTGTAAGTCAATATATCTATTTTATCCCTGCTTAACCGCAGTTTGCAATCTTCTCTATCATTTAACAGAACCGGATTAACAGCATAAACGCTGCTCACCAGCATAACGCTACAGTACCATTCATTTAAATTCATAAAGATCGGATTTTTCTTCAAATATCAAATTTATCTAAAATCGTTGTAGCGTTATCGTAATCCGCTACGTTTTACCTTCAAAAACAACTAATAATTTTTATCAAAACAATTTAGACATGAAATCAATTCCTACTTTATTCTCAAAAAACATTAAAAGCTCTATAGTACTCATTGCATTGATTGGTACTACGCTTTCGTTTACTTCTTGCAAAAAAGACGAGCCTGTTCAGAGAGATGCTTCAGCATTATCAATTACCAACGCTTCTCCACTGCGGGACTCTGTTGATTTCTTAGTGAATAACCAAAAGCTTAACGGGAGCGCTCCTTTGCTTTTTGGAACTACGTACAACTATATCGGGTTCACTCCAGGAACAATAAATGCAGGCGTTGCAAGACCAAATAACCCTAAAGCTTTCTACAATGCAAATATCACATTAACAAATGGTCTTTATCAATCATTGTATATTGTAAACAAAGATGATTCTACTTCTTACCTTCTTTTAAAGGATAATTTTACTGCACCTGCCAGTGGACAGGGTAAAATACGTTTCGTAAATTTATCTTCAGATTCACCAGCTTATGATCTTGTACTGGAAGGTGACACTACTGCTTTCAAAAACAGAGCTTTCAAAGAATTCGTTGACTTTAAGAACATAAAGCCAGCTAAATATAAAGTATCACTGGTTAACACAGCAACTAAAGCGGTTGCAGCTACACTTGCTGATGTTGAAATCACAGCAGGAAATTTCTATACAATCTATGCTAAAGGCTTATTAAACTCAACTATTGAGGCTAAAAAGCTGACTATAAAATCAAGCATACATAAATTTTAGAACTAATTTTATCCATTACAATCTAAACCATCTGAGCTAAATTAGCCAGGTGGTTTTTTTATCTGCTGCCCTGACGTAAAATAAATGCGCCCAGCATTAATGCTACAGCAACACCTGAAATACCAGGAAATAAAATAAAAAGATAAAGTATAGCGCTAATTCCTGCAACAGCGAGAATAAACAATAACCCTTTCATACGGGTTTCCATTTTAAAAGCAGCTATAAATGTAAATAAGTAAAACGTGCCAGCAAGTATTGGTAAGAACATTTACAAATATGCCAACCTAATGTTAAGTTAATGTTAAGCATTCTTCATAATTTCATTTCGATGACAATATTTTATGCTAATAAATAGGGTCGCTCCTGGTATGTTTTCCATAAAAACTCTGAGAACAAGCTATTTGCCCTTGCGTAAGGTGAACCAGTGAATTGCTTTGGATTATCCGGATCAAAAGATTCATGTAAAAATCCAGTATCTCCATGACATTTTGCAGCATCTTCAGACAAAGTTTAATTTCATCATCGTCCGTGCTCGTGAGTCCTCTTGCGATAATACTCATTGGCCAGATCATATGTTTGGTAATGCGCGGGCTTCCAATCCCTTCTGCCAGAGCCCCCTTATAAAAGAACGGATTATCTCCGGAATGAATCATTTTTCTTGTATTCAGATACACTTCATCAGTCATAGATACAGCTCCCAGATAAGGCAGAGCCAGCAAACTTGGAATATTTGCATCATCCATCAGGTTATAGCTTCCCATTCCATTAATTTCATAGGCATATATCTTACCGTAAACCGCATGATCGACAATCGCATATTTTTGCAATGCCTGTCTTACTTCCAGCGCCAGAGCTTCCATATCTTTAGCAACCTGCTCATCAGCTTTAATTACTCTGAATAATTCAGCAGCCTGACGCAGGCTCACCACAGCAAAAAAGTTAGATGGAACCAGGAAAGAAAAAACAGTTGCATCCTCACTGGGCCAAAGCAGAGCAGAGCAAATCAAACCAACTGGTTTTACAGGATAACCGAAACCTTCCATTGGCAATGTATCTGTCGCCCATAAAGTAGTTCGCTGAAAATGATAAGGCCCATTATTCTCCTTACGCTGCTGTTCTTTGAAAGTCTTTAAAATTGTATTTATAGCCTCTTGCCACTTCGCATCAAAAAAACTGGTATCTTTAGTTTGCTGCCAGTATCTATAGGCCAGACGAATTGGGTAACAAAGAGAATCAAGTTCCCATTTACGCTCGTGAACCCCAGGCAACATCGTCGTCAGATCATCTTTCATTGCCCCTGCTTTAGTAGGATCATTGTAGAAAGAGCTCGCATATGGATCTTTAAGGATATAAGCCACCTGCCTGCTGATTACTCCGCCAACCAGATTTCTTAATCCCTTATCTCTTCTTAAAAACGGCAGATAAGCCCACATATGGACACTACTATCCCTCAACCACATCGCATCTATATCTCCGGTATTCAGAAACTATCTGGCTTTCCGTTGAATTCTGTATAGGTAACCAGGTTATCCACTGCATTAGGAAAACAATTATTGAATAACCATGCCAATTCTTTATTTTTTACCTTATCAGTAAACTCAGCAATAGCATTTTCGACCGCTTTACTTGTAAAACGACGCAGTTCTATTGGTTTTCTTACCACCGGAAATTCAGCTTCAGCAGCGAATGATAATAGCTTACCCGACATCATTGCTGCCGTCAAAAGCCCAGCTTTCTGCACAAAAGATCTTCTTCTCATTAAATAATATCTATCAGTTTAACTCAGCATCTGTTAAATCAACAAACAGATGCCCTTATTGTTAAAAGAATCCAATATTATAGATTTTTTTTAAATTTCCGTCCCTGTTTACATTTATATTACGAAACGGCACAGCATAAATGTCTAGTATTTTAATAGTCCTTTTATCTCAATAAAAACTATATTAGCTATATGAACAGCTTCTATAACAATTATAAAGGAATAATCTGCTGATAGCTGGTATCATAGCAGGAAGTATAGCAGGTTTAATATTTGGCGAGCGTGTTAAGGTACTTAAGCCGATTGGTGAAATTTTCCTTAATCTCCTGTTCACAGCCGTAATCCCTTTGGTATTTTTCTCCATTTCTTCCGCAATCGGCAGCCTGAAAGAAACTAATAAATTGAGTAAAATGATGGCCGTTATGGTGCTGGTATTTCTCTCAACTGTTTTAATCTCTGGCTCATTAACCATTCTGGCAGTTAAAATATTCCCTGTTCACGAGCACATGACTAATACCCCTTTAACAGAAACCATAGTTAAAAAACCTTTTGGAGACCAGATTACGCAATTACTAACCACCAGTGAGTTTTTCGAACTCCTTTCCAGAAAAAGTATGCTGGCCATGATTATATTCTCAGTCCTTACTGGCTTTGCGACATTACGTTCAGGCGAATACGGAGCAGCTTTCTCCAATTTTCTGAATGCAGGAAATGACGTTTTCAAAAATGTATTTATCATATATATCATGAAACTGGCGCCTATAGGATTAGGTGCTTACTTCGCTTATCAGGTAGGTGTTTTTGGTCCGCAGTTGTTTGGAACTTACGCCAGATCCCTTGGACTATACTATGGAACAGGCGCTTTTTACTTTGTCTTTATCTTTACCTTCTATGCATTTATAGCTGGTGGGGTAAAAGGCATAAAAAAATACTGGAATAACAACATCATTCCTTCCGCTACCGCCGTAGGTACATGCAGCAGTATTGCTAATATACCAGCCAATCTGGATGCTGCAGAAAAAATCGGTATTCCCGCTTACATAGCCAATGTGACCATTCCATTGGGGGCAACTCTGCATAAAGACGGGTCGAGTATTTCATCCATCATTAAAATGGCCGTTGTATTTGCGATGTTCGGCAAAGGCTTTGACAGTATAGAGACTATAATGATTGCGTTGGGTATGACAGTACTGGTTAGTATTGTTGAAGGAGGTATTCCTAATGGCGGTTATGTCGGAGAGCTCCTGTTCATTTCAGCCTATGGTTTTCCTCCCGAAGCATTGCCACCGGCGATGATCATCGGAACATTAGTAGATCCGATGGCCACCTTATTAAATTCGACCGGCGACACCGTAGCGGCAATGTTAGTTGCACGTTTTACGGAGGGTAAAAAATGGCTTGCTACAAAGGCATAAAGCCATTTTCAATATTATCATCATGTAATCCAATTACAGAATAGTGTCTTGGCAGATACCATGTAACCGTTTGCATCATATTTCTATAGTGAGTTTCTGTTTCGAAACGATCCGGAGTGATATTAAAAGCCAGATCCTGTTTTAATTCCTCTCCTATTTTGCGTGCCATCAGCAGGACTTTAGGCCCTTCAATACCATTCAGTTCAAAGAAATCCTTTAACAATTTTCTGGTTTCCGATGGAAGTATTGTTTCTGCAGGTTGTCCGACCATAATTTCTTCCCCTTCGGCAACAACCTCTTCGGTATTGCTGCTAATACTGAACTGGCTATCTTCGGCAGTGAAGAAGCTCCCATTCAGGTTATAATTTAAAAGATCACCATAAGACAACACCCAGTCCGGCATTCCTTCTCCGGGATTAATCACGATACCGTATCCTCTTTCCAGCAGAAAATCTGTAATCATTCTTTCAATATAAAAAGATTGATATTCTTCACCTGGTTCCGGAACAAATAATTGAAAATAAGGGAAACCATCAGGTCCCGCTATAATTTGCGGTGTCCCACAACGCAGACTCGCCAGAGGCAGGTCAGCTAAAAACCGGCTTACCCAGTCCTCATCTCTTTGCTCCATTGGTACAGCCAAAAGTACAGACAGCATCTGTGTTTTTTCTAAATCTCCAAGATACTCCTGAGGCACCTTTTGTTTTTCTGATTCAACAACAGACTCTGTTCCAGCAGCTTTCCCAGTTTCCGTTTCCTTTGCTGTATCAGTCTTTTTGAAAATATCGAATAATCCCATGTAATATAAAATTGCTAACCCGTCCGGTGTATCCTTCAGGCGCAACCCAAATTTAGCAAAATATCGATAAATAGGGTGCTAATTGTACATATTGTGTCTTATACCCTCCCTCTTAAAAAAATAACATCATCTAAAGGTGCCATCCAGATGTTCTTTAAATTGTGGGAAGCCGGTTGAGTATTAGCGTATAATCAGGACGCAAAATCTGTATCAGCAGGTAAAAGCGGCTTGTTCATAAATCTGGATGGCTTAACTAATTTACGTACAAATCCTTTGAAAAAACAGGGTCAATTGTCTCAGAATATCAACCCGATTACCATAAAAAACAGCCCGAAAAACGATCAAAAAACATCATCCACAAGCAACTGATAATAAGGTAGGTAGCCCTACCTTGTTCAGACATCATTCACAGCTCCTGTACAGGCTCTTCAAAGCTCATTTGATTCTTATCAAACAAACTTTGAACTTGTTGTAAATTATTTTTCTAAAATAAATTCTAAACAACACTTATTATTATTAATTTAACTATATTGGTAACAGTAACCAACCAGATATAATTATGGCAATTTTACAGGAAGGCACCGTATTAGCAGGTATCAGAGGAAAAATCGGAAACATTGTGATTTATCAGTGGAAGAATAAGGTATGCGCCCGTTCTAAACCAAAAAAAAAGGACGTAAAAAAGCAGTCAGAACTGTTGCGCAACAAGCTCAATCCAATAAAATGAAGGTCTTGAGCCCTTTTTTAAACCCCATTTCCGAGTTTCTGCAAATAGGTTTTAAGCAAATAGTAGCAGCTCAGGATATCTCTGCCAACAATGCTGCTAAGTCCTTCAATATGAAAAATGCCATTAAAGGAGAATTCCCGCAGCAGGAGATCAACTGGGATAAGATATTGGTTGCAGACGGAGAACTGGTTAAACCCGAAAATGTGGTGGTCACGCTATCAGAAGACACTTTTAATTTCGTATGGGACGAAGATCAAACGGGCATAGGGTCTCCAAATGACCGTGCTATTATTCTATTATATGATAAAACTTTCGGGAATGTACATGCCAATTATAGTGGCGCACGCAGAGACGAATTAAAAGATACTTTCCGCCTTAATCCTCTTTATAGTAAACAGAGGACTTATGAAGTATTTATAGCATTTAAAGATGTAATGAGTGATCACGTTTCCAAAAGTGTGTATTGCGGAAGATTTATAAACTAAGGATCTCCCTAAACCGCTCAATTTGTCGTCTGTGGCGTAAAATATGTACTATTGCATGTTCCATTAATTGCTCTATATCATACAATTGCCCCCACCCGGTCATTATTTTATCCCCGGCATCAAACCGTTCCAGGTCCTCATCCTTAACCCCTTCAAAAATTCCAACTGTAAACTGAAATGCCCTTTTCAAATCACCCGTATACCCTTCAGCCGAAAGGAGATAAATCTTTTCTGGCCTAACCGTTAAAACCCCACCAAGACTCTGAATATAAATCGCATAACTATAAGCCGAACTAACCACATGTGAAAAACAGTTTGAATAGACCTGCAATTCTCATCCCCTGTCTGCGCATCAGCAATCCTGATCAACTCATCATCTGGCACCGCCTCAATAATCCTTAACAAATCAATTATTGCCCTTTCATATTCATCAAGCAATCCACCAATCGCACCCTTTCTATAAATCATAAAATCAAATTTCAATTCACCTCCAATATCATCATATTTCCTATCCAATAAAAACAAATTTTTTGGGTCAGACTAAGGCAGCTGCCAGGACCACCAACCAGCCACATGCAATGAGTGATTAAAGAAGAAATAAAAGCCAACCATGTAGTTCAGACATAACATTGCCTTTGCCCCGAAGGGTATAAGGAAATGAAGTCTGAACTACATGGTTGCTTTTATTTCTTACCTTTGTATTATGAATAAATTCTTCTTGTCAGAACTCCACATTTACCCCATAAAATCCCTGGCAGGCATTAGCCTAACACACGCCCTTCTCGAAGAAAAAGGTTTACAACACGATAGAAAGATGGATGTTAATAGACAATGAAGGTACATTTATTAGTCAGCGGAAATACCCCGAACTCGCCTTGCTTCAAATCTTCTTAGACGAAGATCATCTCACTATTATCCATAAAGACACCCCTTCCGTTACCATATCTTTCCTTTACGAAGAAAACACTGGTGGGCCCATTCCTGTAAACGTCTGGGGAACTGATTGCATTGGGATCGAAGTCAATACATCGGTAAGTAAATGGTTTTCAGAATTTCTTCAAACCGATGCCCGTCTGGTACGAATGCCAGAAGGAGAAAGAAGACTTGTCGATCCGCAATATGCCAAAGATGAAGAAGTAGTCAGTTTTGCAGATGGTTACCCCTGTTTAATTATCAGCCAGGCCTCATTGGATGGCCTGAATGAACGCCTTAATCATCCAGTCCCAATGAATCGTTTCCGGCCTAATTTTGTCTTCACAGGCGGAGAGCCTCATATTGAAGATAGTTTTGACACCTTTTCTATTGGTGCACTATTATTTAAAGCTGTAAAACCATGTTCCAGATGTGTAATGATAACTGTAGATCAGCAGACAGCTACTAAAAGTGCTGAACCTTTAAAAACACTCGCAGGTTATCGCACAATAAATAAGAAAATCATGTTTGGTCAAAACCTCGTGCATAAAGGTTCCGGTACTATCCGTGTTGGTGATCAGCTCCATGTGAAGGAATGGAAAGCTTAAAAACCTCTGCCATACCAACCTTCAATGTAAAAGAATCTTTCAGTGCTATACTTTTATAATGCGCTAAAATTATACGGATAACGCCACCATGGGTCACAATTCCAACCTGTTGATGGGATTGTTTTAAAAGTTCATTCCAGAACAACAAAACCCTTTTCTGCATTCCCAACATTGTTTCTCCATTAGGTGGGGCCTGATTTACAAAGTCGTTCATCCACAGCTCACATTCATTACGGTCTACCGTATCCCACGTATCTCCTTCCCAATCACCAAAGTTCAGTTCATATAAGCTTTATGCTGTCTGTATGCAGATGAAATTTCTCCTGCAAGGACCTTACATCTAAAAGACGGACTGGAATATACCACATCCAGATCCACAGGAATCTGCTTCAGTACACTATCTTTTTCCTGTGTAAAACTATCAGCAAGCGGAACATCTGTCCGCCCATAAATCAATCCCTTTTTAATCAAAGGGGTCGTATGTCTGATCAGATAAACTTCCATATCAAAATATAAGATAAATAAACAGTTACTTCGGTAAGCTGCTGCACCGCACCCAGACAGTCACCTGTATACCCACCTATCCATTTCTTAAAATAAGCTCCCAGATACAAACTAAAAAGCAGTACCGGTAAAATGATCATTAACAATAAAGGCTGAGCAAGATAGCAGGTTAAAGCCACCAGAGGAATCAAAGTAAAAATGCCTGCCAGGATAAGGTTTACCGGTTTTCCTTTTTCTACCGCTCCGCTAGCTTTGCTTTCTTCAATACGTGCATAGCTAGCTATGGTAAAAACTACCGTTATTGCCGCAAACCGGCTAAGTGAATGTGCTACAACAAACAATCCAATGATTGTTATGACATCGGTATAGATGAATGTTTCAGTAAATAATTGCATTAACGCGGCAAACTTAAGCCCCATTAGTAAAATAAGCCCAACCACACCATAAGTACCCAGCCTGCTGTCTTTCATAATGAGCAAAATCTTTTCCTTTGCCCATCCCCCTCCAAAACCATCACATACATCAGCAAAACCATCCTCGTGGAAAGCGCCAGTTAGCAGTATCGAAGCCACCATTACTAATAAAAGGGCAATAGCCTCGCCAAATAAGTAAGCAGCAGCAATAAAAACACCAGCAGTAACCAGTCCAATGATCCAGCCCACGACAGGCAAATATCTGATCGAATCAGGCAGATTATGTGCATTATCCTGATGTACGTAAGCAGGCCCCGGTAGTCTTGAATAAAATGATAGCGCGGTAAAAAAAAGCCTTAATTCTTTATTCATCTATTTATTGTTTTTTTTTTTTAATCCTCAAAGGCTCCATCAGGATTTATTAGATATTTCTGCACTTTGAAAGCTTGCCATCTCATTCAGGAAGTTCACTGCACTTTTCAAAAGCGGATAAGCTAATGCACAACCAGTCCCTTCTCCTAATCTGAGATGAAGTCCGAGCAATGGTGTTGCATCCAGATGTGCTAACAATAAACGATGTCCTTTTTCTTCAGACTCGTGGCAGAAAACTGCATTACTTTTTATACTTTGATCAATATGATAGGCACAAAGATACGCTGCTGTCGCAATGAACCCATCCACCATAACTATCATTTTCCTTTTCCCGGCCGCTAACATCCCGCCAGTCATTTCCAGCAGTTCAAATCCGCCAAAATGTGCCATTAATTTAAAGACATCATTGCTTCCCTTATAGTTCGCAATCGCTTTTTCCAGTATTTCCTGTTTTCTGAGTAACTGTTCATCATTCAAACCCGTTCCCCTGCCAATACAATCCGAGATTGGTAAATCGCAAAGTAAACTCATCAATACTGCAGCACTCGAGGTATTACCTATTCCCATCTCTCCGAAACCAATCACATTACACCCTTTCGCAGCAATTTCTGCTACTACGGCTTCCCCTTTTAACAAACAAAGCTCTGCCTGAAAGACCGTCATTGCCGGGCCATGTAAAAAGGAGGCCGTGCCTTTAGCAATTTTTCCTTCGCCTAAAGGCAAACTTTCTTCAAAATCATAATTCACACCTGCATCTACTACCTGAAGATGGATTTGGTGCTGCCTGCAAAAAACATTAATGGCAGCTCCCCCGCTTAAGAAGTTTAAAACCATTTGGCGGGTTACTTCCTGAGGGAAAGCACTTACCCCTTCTTTCGCAATCCCATGATCTGCCGCAAAAACTACAAGGTGAGGATTAGTTAATTGCGGGTTTGTGGTATTAAATACTTGTCCTATCTGTAAGGCGAGATCTTCCAGCATTCCCAGGGATCCCAGAGGTTTAGTTTATTATCTATTAATACTTTTAAATCTTCAGAGATCATATATTGTTATCAAATTAGGCTATAATGTAAATTATTATTTCTTCAAAAACAAAGGTAGTCCGGATACCATAAATACCGCTTCATCTGCTTTAGCTGCAACATATTGGTTTGCCCAGCCCTGCAGATCTGCAAACTTGCGTCCTACTGGTGTATCCGCATGCATTCCCATTCCCAATTCGTTTGAAATAATGATGAAAGTACCAGAAATTTCAACCAGCTGGTCAATTTCTTTCTTAAAATCGGAAAGTGACAGCTCAATATCATTAGCTCTGTCCATAAAAAAGTTAGTTAGCCATAATGTGACACAATCAATAACGACATGACGTCCTTGTAAAGGCAAAAGGTACAAATCACGATAAGCTTCAAAATTTGTCCATTCCGGGCCCCGGTCCCCCTGATGTCTTGTTACCCGCTCCTGAAAATCTTCATCCCATATTTTGGCTGTAGCCACATAAACCGGATCAGCACAGCACAAAGCTCTTTTGCACGTTTTTGTGCATAACCACTTTTACCACTTCTTACTCCTCCTGTTATAAAAATCAGCATGGTTAAGGTTTTAATGCCGGATCTGTATTCTTGAACCGCTTATAAAGAAATAACTGCCATTTTTCTTCTGCCACACCTGCTTTATCCATTTCAGCTCTCGAAAGGGTGAAAAACAAATCAGATAAACGATTGATGTAAGCAGGAATGGTATCATCGACCTCGTCAGCTTTGATTAAACTTACCAATCTTCTTTCTCCTCTTCGCATTTGCGTACGCACCATATGACAAAGTGCAGAAATTTCATTTCCTCCTGGCAGGATAAAATAATCAGAAGGATGCGTCATTGCATTTTCAAGCTCATCAATCCAGGTTTCGCAGAACACAGGGCCGTCAACCGGCATTGGGTTTGTATTAATTTTTGCGGCGTCAGACGGACGTGCCAGATGTGACATCATATCCATCAGGTCTTTCTGAATTTTATGCAAATTAGTTTGCCATTCATGTTTATCCCCTAATTTTACTCTTAGCATTCCTATAGTAGAATTCACTTCATCCAGTGTACCAACGCATTCTACCCGTACATCATCCTTATCTACACGTTTCCCTCCAAAAAGACCCGTGGTTCCTTTATCTCCTTTTTTAGTATATATCTTCATTTGGTTTTGTTCTTGTATCTACAACACAATTTTAATGAATAAAATCTAAACAGGCTCTAAAAAAACAAGGTTAATATTCTTTGTTGTAAATTGAACAAACGTTTGCGCTGAAATCTAGCTTTTCAATTGTTTAGGTTTGGATTGTAAAATAATCCTGAACGCTATAACCACGATGAAAAGACTAATATTATGTGCCCTGACAGCTTTGTTTTTCGGCAAATCTTTTGGGCAGAAAACTGCTTCTGATCCTAAAATATTCTGGTCAGAAAACTTTAAAACAGGCAAATTACCAGAAGGCTGGAAAAACGTAGATCAAAGCACACAAAACATTGAATGGCTGGTCACAAATCAACCTTATCCGGGCTCTTATCAGTATCAGCAGCAGGCACCCCCTATAGCTTCAAAAAGCCGCGGATATCATCTTCAATTTCAAGCGGGTTATTTTGTAGATGAAGATCAGCCACGCTGGATTAAAAAAAACTGGCACCCTGACACCTGGATGCAAACTAAAAGTATAGATTGCTCAGGCAAATCATCTGTTATCTTAAGATTTCAGCAAACTTTCAGATATAATAATGAGTCTGCGGCTCCGGGGGCTGGTTTATTTGTTGGCGTGAGTACTGATGGTGTCAAATGGACTGATTATAATGTGATGAACAACGCACCAGCTGCCAAGGATATGTTTACACCTATTAACCAAGAGCTTAACATTACAAAAACAGCAGCTAACCAGCCTAAGGTATATCTTCGTTTTTACTGGAAAGGTTATTATAGCTGGTACTGGATGATTGATGATATTGAACTGGCAGAAGCCTATAAAAAGGATCTTGCTCTTGGACGTTTAACGTCACATAATGAAGAAGAAAACACTTTTACTAAAACCGACGTTTTAGCGGTAACTGTAAAAAACAGCGGAATTGAAACAATTCGTTCAGCATTTAAAGTTTTTTGTAAACTGGATGGGAAACGAGAGATTGTGGCGGAGGTTCCGGCAAGTAAAAAAGGAATTGCACCGGGTGCAGAAATCACGGTTAATCTACCTGCAACAGACTTGACAGACAGACCTATGCATGCTTTAAATTTCCGTTTAAAATATGATGAGGATGAAAAAGAATCCAATAATAACCTGCTGGTTAAAATCAATGCGAAAGAAACTAAAGTTGGAAACCTGACCGCTTTCAAAGCTGATAAAAATGAGTTTAACATCTCTGCAGGTCTATCTGCCTTTAAAGTAATCTTTTATAGTGATGATATTTTCAGGATCTGGATGACTCCTGACGGCGAATTTACCAACCCTGCCGCTAACGATATCGTAGTCAGCTATGAGTAAAAAATCCTGCAGTCACCGCTGTAGATAAGGGGGGTTATTATCAACTTAAAAGTGCCGCCTGTGTGGTTAGGGTGTATAAAAGCCCATTGCGTTTTGCCATGTATGACCTAACAGATAGCAAAGCCATTTGGGAAGAATCTGAACCACTATCTTTTGGTGCACATACAAAACAAAGTATGAAACGTCATGCGGATGAATATTTTTATGGTTGCGGAATGCAAAATGGTTATTTTTCACACCGTGATAAAGATATCCTGATTGAAAAAGGTAACGGATGGGATGATGGCGGAAGAGCAAATCCTGCGCCTTTCTATCTTTCAACAGCAGGTTATGGCGCATTCAGAAATACTTTTGATGTAGGCAAATACTCATTTAAAGAAAATCTGCAATTTACACACAATGAGAATCGTTTTGACTGTTTCTATTTCTATGGTCCATCCATAAAGCAGATATTAAATGGTTATACGCAAATTACCGGCCGCCCATTTTTAATGCCGCGCTGGGCATTAAGTTTAGGTGATGCAAATTGCTATAACCGGGGTTCTAAAGGAAATGAGAGTAAAAATTATAAGGGAACCGGAAGCACCGGAACCACGCCTGATGTAATTAAACTTGTTGCAGATAAATATGTAGCTAATAACTTCCCCCGGGGATGGATTTTACCAAATGATGGTTATGGTTGTGGTTATACCAAACTGGATTCTACGATTACTGAATTACATAAACGTGGTTTTTATACTGGTTTATGGACAGAAAATGGCGTAGATAAAATTGCAAAAGAGGTTGGTCAGGCTGGTTCACGCTTAGCGAAATTGGATGTGGCATGGGTTGGCCCAGGTTATAAATATGCATTGGATGGTTGTAAAGCTGCTTATGAGGGTATAGAAAATAATAGTAATGCGCGTGGTTTTATCTGGAGCGTAATGGGCTGGGCGGGAACGCAAAGATATTCTACAGTCTGGTCTGGTGATCAGAAGGGTAATTGGGAGTATATCCGCGCTTCCATATTCCAACTATCATTGGTTCTGGTCTGTCTGCACAAAATGCAGCAACAGGAGACGTAGATGGTATTTTTGGCGGGAGTGATTCCACTTACGTAAGAGATCTTCAATGGAAGTGTTTTACACCTGTTTTAATGGTGATGAGTGGCTGGTCGAAAAAAGACAAACAACCTTATAATTTTGATGAGCCGTTTGCATCCATCAACAGAAAATATTTACAGCTTAAAATGAGAATGACACCTTACATGTACACTTTATGTGAGGAAGCTTATGAAACGGGGGTACCTGCTTCCAGAGCCATGGTTCTGGAATATCCTGAAGATCCGGTAACACGCGATAAAAAGACACAATACCAGTTTATGAATGGCGCCTCTTTATTAGTTGCCCCTATTTATAAAAGTGAAGCAAAAAGAGATAGTATTTATCTGCCAAAAGGCAACTGGTCCGACTACTGGAGCGGCAAAACCTATCAGGGAAATACCTGGCTGAACAACTAGAGGCAGGGCTGGAAAAACTCCCTCTATTTGTTAAGGAAGGAGCGATTATTCCTATGTATCCAGCAATGAATTATGATGGTGAAAAGAAAACTGACAGCCTTACACTGGATATCTATCCTTTCCAAAAATCTTCTTTTGATCTGTATGAAGATGATGGTCTGACACGTGAGCACCGCAATGGGGCTTTCTCTAAAACTTTATTAGAAGTAGATGCTGGTACGGGTGTGAACGTTAAGATTAATGCTTCCAGAGGAGACTTTAAGGGCCGTAATCTAAACCGGGTATATTTGATTGATATTCACCAAGCTAAATTACCTGCAAAAGTTTCTGTGAATGGAAAAGGTATTAAAGGTTATGTGAGCAAAGAAAGTTTTGACAAAGCTTTAGTTGGTTATTATTTTGACTCGGTTGATAAAGGTGGTATAGTACATATCAAAACAGCTGGCTTAAGTACTTCAGCTGCACAGCTGGTCTATTTAAAATAGGTCTGATCTTGCTGTGTTGAAACCGCTTGGGTCAAATGACCTGAGCGGTTTTTTTATGCAGGATTCAAAATACAACAAAACAAATTATTCACAATAAAGATATTTATTACCTTTTAAATAAAAAAAGAGATTAAGTTGGGCATAAATCAATTGAATTATGTCAGAGAAAATAAATAAATACATTGATCCACTATCAGATTTTGGTTTTAAACACCTTTTTGGTGGCGAACCTAACAAAGAAGTCATGATTGACTTTTTGAATGCGCTTTTTGAAGGAGAGAAACACATTACAGATATTGTATACAATCCGACTGAGTATGGCGGTAATGATGAAGATCATAAAAAGGTTTGCTTTGACTTACTGTGTACGGGCACGAATGGGGAGCAATTTATCGTAGAAATGCAACGGGCAGCACATGATAATTTTGCAGACAGGTGTATTTTTTATTTAAGCAGGCTCATACACCAGCAAAAGCTGCCAGGCAACCAGGGCAACTGGAAAGTCAAACTAAAAGAGGTATTTCTAATCGCTATACTCGATTTTAAAATGAAAGGAGGATTGGAAGACCATTATCTCCAAAGTATTTCGCTGGTTAATACGAGTACTAATGAAATATTCCACAATGGACTGGGATTTAAGTTTTTGGAACTGCCTAAATTTGACAAAAAAGAAGGTGAACTGGAAAATGAACTGGACAAATGGGTGTATATGCTTAAACACATGCACAGTTTGAATCAGATTCCTAAGTATCTGGACAAACGTATTTTTCAAAAAATATTTAAAATAGCAGAAATGGGAAGACTATCAGCAGAACAACAATTCCTATACGAATCAAGTTTGATGCATAAAGCAGATTACGAAAGTACTATTGAATATGCCGCAGAGAGAGGCTTAGAACAGGGCTTAGAAAAGGGCATGGAAAAGGGCTTAGAAAAAGGTATACGTCAAAATTCTATTGAAATAGCAAAGAAAATGAAATTAGAAAATTTTGACTTTGTTAAAATTGCACGGTTTACAGAAACTTACAATTGAAGAAATTGAAAAGCTATAAACAAAAAGAGGTACAATACGATCGCATTGTACCTCCTTTTACAAAAACTGTTTTAGAAACTGATGTTATATCTCAATGAGAAGTTTCTTCCGGCAAGATTAAAACCGCGTTTCTCATAGTAATTTTCATCTGTGATATTATTCATCATGAATGTAACTGTATGTCTGGTCCTATAGGTATAGCTAGCTGCAAAGTCAGCCACCATAAACTCAGGATAAACAATTTCAGGATATTTAGAATCATTGAAATCTGTATCCTTACGTTTCCCTACATATCTGCCACTCAACCTAAGATCTAGTCCTTTCAGGTTATTAAACTCAAAACCATAAGTTGAAGTAAAGTTTGGTACATTGTAAATATCTTTAGTTGATTCAGTACCATCAGCTAATATGGTAACCTCTTTGGCTTTTGATGATTTCGTTGCATTTGCAAAAACTTTTAAAGAATAATCTTTCGCCGCCAATGTTCCAAAATCCCATGCAAATTCAGCTTCAAAACCATTTATATTTGCTTTATTAGCGTTAACATAAGTCATACGGGTACCTATAGGAAAACCACTTGGAGTAGTTTCTGTTGGAACAGGTACAGTCGTTTTAGTTGTAATTCTATCTTTTATATAAGTATTATAGTAAGTAAAATCAGCAGTCAATCCCCATTCAGGTTTGTTGAACCTTAAACCTGCATCCCACGAAATACTATTCTCATTTTTCAGATCAGGGTTTCCCTGGATCACACTAGCCTTACCGTCCTTAACTTTTTCAGAGTACCCAGCTACATTATAAGCATCCGGTGTCACAAATGCACGTCCTGTAGTTGCATGTACTGTAAACAGCTTACTCACCGCGTACTGAGCTGCTAAACTTGGACTAAAAAAGGGATTGGTTTGTTTACCTCCGGCGTAAGTTGTTAATAATGGAGTTTGCTTCACATTATAAGTGATCAGGTCTAAACGTACACCTGGATTTAATTACTAATTTATTGTCAAGAAAGTTGAATTGTCCCTGAATATATCCCGCAGCAGAAGAAAGCGTGTAATTTGGAGAATATGGGGCTGATTCAGAACCATCTGAATTAAAAGATTGTGAACTTGTGGATGCATTGCTATAATCCAGACCAAAAACCAAACTATGATTTCCTAACTGATAAGCATCTTTTGCCTGTATACCTTTCCAGCTGGTAGAGCTTTTATAAGAAGCATAAGGAGCTAGAAGACCATTTACAGGGAGAAGTGTATTGTTTAAATTGTTCTCCTGTGAAGTATATCCTTTCAGCGTTAAATGATGCTGATCAATGTTACCGGAAATTGTAGCCTCCTCATTATGGCGTTCAATGTCTTTTGTACTTGGCTGTCCGTTTCCGAAAAATATATCA
This sequence comes from Pedobacter sp. NJ-S-72, assembly GCF_053890575.1. Lineage (NCBI taxonomy): Bacteria > Pseudomonadati > Bacteroidota > Sphingobacteriia > Sphingobacteriales > Sphingobacteriaceae > Pedobacter > Pedobacter sp. NJ-S-72. The sequence goes on from NZ_CM132681.1 coordinate 2,156,425, forward strand.
CTTGGCGATTCTACATTTTTTGCAGCAAAACGCTCCCCTCTTACATCCAGTCTCCAGTTAGCGTCAAACTGATAACCCAATCTTAAGCTTCCTGAATTATATAGTTCAGCTTTGTATAGTCACGTCTTAAACCATCAGAACGCTTATCATCCATTTCAACAGGTCCGCTTGTATAGTTATAAAGTGCAGTGTTTGCACCCAGCATCTTTCTAAATACATTTCCCTTACCCAACTTCATGTTTTTAGCTCTGTCGAAATTCAGAAAAGATAAATCAAAATCGAGTTTCTTACTGATATTTCCACCTGCAGCAGCACCTAGTTTAGTGGTTTCATAAGATCCGTATTCTGCGAATACATTTCCATGTATATCACCGGATGATTTTTTAGTGATGATATTCACTACCCCCCCCATAGCAGATGAGCCATACAAAGCAGAAGCAGGTCCTTTAAGCACTTCAATACGCTCAATATCAGAAGGATTGATAGTTGAAATACTTACTGTACCCGCCGGACGACCGTCAACTAACAATAGCGAACGTTGGTTTAAGCCACTTGCCTGTGGCCTGAAACCACGTATACCAATACCAGAAGATAATCCCGGATATACTGTATAATACTTACGGATGAATTCTTTTTTAATAAATCTGTTACTTCCTGAGCAGGTGTCATATCTATTACAGACTTCGTAATTACCGTCATACTCTGAGGCACATGACGTCTTTTCACTTCAGTTCTTGAGGAAGTGGTTCTTCGTCACTTTTGGTGAAAGTTTATTAAATAATTACACTTTTAAAACTAGTCCAGATCTTTTTTTAAAGGCGATTCCCGCTTTTTCTAGAAGATTGTATATCTGTGCTTTTTGATATTCCAAGCCGTATTCCTTCTTGATCCATTGCGCCAATAGCGGTCCTGTCCATTTTTCTGATTGAAAGCCGTATTTCTCCGGAGCTTCTTTTAGCACCAGTTCTTTAATCCTGTCTAACTGTTCATCTGATAGTGCACTACGTCTGCCACGTCCCTTTCTATCTTTTAGGCCTTCAATTCCCTCTTGTTCAAATCTATGTACCCAATTGGTTATTTGCTTGAAACTTATATTATGAAGTTCAGATAGCTTCCTACTTGAATGACCTAAAGCAACTAGGTATACCAAATATAACCTTACACCTACAGTGTAAGCGTCATTTGTATTTAATAGTTTCTTTATCTCTCCAGCTTCCGATCGCTGAACTTTTAATACAGATTTTCCCACTATATTTTTCTTTTAATAAAGACAAATATAAGTATAATATATGTGTAATTTTATAATATACTATTGTCTTATGATATCACAGTTTATCCTTCCTTCTAATTTACAGCTAAAAGCTGAAACAATCTATTCAGAACCAGGAGTACTTTATATTCATACTTCTGTTTGTCAAAAATATTCGGCTTGTCCCATTTGTGGCAAAACAAGCAATAGAATCCATAGCAGGTATTCCAGAACCCTTTTAGATCTACCTATTTCCGGACACATGGCCAAAGTTAAGCTCAAAGCGAGGAAATACTTTTGTGATAATGCGGTATGCCCGAGAAAAGTATTTACTGAACGCTTCGATTGTGAAATCAGACCTTACTACAGAAGAATGGTTCGTTCGAATGACCTTCTTAAGCGGATGGCACTTGAGCTGGGTGGAAATACAGGTGCTGCAATCAGTCGCTATGTTGGCGTACCTGTTAGCCCAACCACTATATTGCGTGTGATCAAAAGGATTGAGATCCAGCCTAAGGCATTAACATCTGGTATAATCGGCGTAGATGACTGGGCATTCAAAAAAGGAAAGACTTACGGAACTGTTATTGTTGATCTAGAAAGAAAAGAAGTAATAGACTTGCTGCCTGACCGAGAGTCAGGTACTCTTGCAGAATGGCTCAGGAAGCATCCGGAAATAAAAATAGTTTCGAGAGACCGGTACGGTCCATACGCTTTAGGCGTGAAAACTGGCGCACCTGCTGCCAGCCAGGTTGCAGACCGCTTTCATTTGCTGATGAACCTTGGAGAAGCAACCAAGAGGATCTTTCAATCAAAAGGAAAAGAATTGAGGGAAATATTTACCCTTTATAATGATCCGAAAAGAGGAACTTCTACACCAGTTGAACTTGAACAACCAGCTCCAGGTACGCTGGAAATTACAGAACCGAACGTCTCAACCGCTAATATTAGCGTTGACAGGCTACATAAGTTCGAGAAAGTTAAAGAGCTACGCAGCAATGGTGTTGCTATAAAGCAAATTGCTAGAACCACAAAACTGGCACGAGGAACGGTCAGGAAGTACATACTCATGGAACAGCTTGGGAAAAGACAATCCAGGACTTCAACCAATCTGGAAGCTTTCCTAGATTTTCTTTTGCAGGAACATAATAGGAATAAAACGTACCGGGAACTGCATAAAACCATAATGCAGATGGGATTTAACGGAAAGTACACGCAGTTTTGCGCTAAGATGAATGATCTTTATAACACCCAATCGCTCCCTCGATTAAAACCTCTTTATCCGGTGCCGATTAAGACTTGGTCGCCTACCAGGCTGTCTCTGATGCTATATATGGAACCAGACCATTAAGGGAAATGATGACAAAGACTTTTTGAAATTACTATTTGAAAAACTACCACAGATAAAACAAATGGAGCAACTGGTAAAAGGCTTTAAACATCTCTTTGTTGCCAAGGAGGATGGAATGCTGAAAAAATGGATTGAGGAGGCGCTAAAATCTGAGTGTGGACTGAAGAACTTTGCCAAAAATCTAATGAAGGACTACGAGGCGGTAAATAATGCAGTGATAACAACTATAAGTAACGGACAAGTTGAAGGACAGGTAAACCGAATCAAAAACATCAAAAGAAAAATGTACGGCAGGGCAGGCTTTCAGTTGTTGAGAAAAATGGTTCTCACAAAGTCAGCATAATTCACCAAAAGTGACGAAGAACCGAGGAAGTAACCACTACTTCGTCAAGTGCATTGGTTTTAACAGAATCCGTTTTCTTTTCCTGCGCTAATGCAGGGCTGCTTAATAAAACCGTACCTATCAGCAGGTTTCTAAATGATAATAATGGTAATTTTTTATTCATATATTTTAATATTGGTGTGTAATCGGGTTTAGGATAAAAAAACTACAGTGCAGAAAGAAATCCAAGCAGTGAAGTATAGGTAGTGTGCTTATTATTTTGTTGTACTGTCCAAATAAATTCAGACCCTTCACCAGAAACAGAAACGACCAGGTTATTTTCTTCTGCAAAGGATATATAAAAGCCATTTCTGACCAATGCTTTTTTAGTCCAGAAAGCAGCAACTCCTTCTCCTATTACTTTAATACTGCGTTTCCCGGCATAATGAATATTGAAGGTTCCGGTTGCTGCATCAAATGCAATCCCATCTTTGTCAAAAGCATGCTGAAATGAACCATTTAAAACCAGTTCTTCCGGCAATCCGGCATCCAAATGGCCCCCATTGCTCATTAACCAGATTTGATCTGCTACCTGTAGGGCCAGATCAAGTTCATGTGTAGACAGCAAAATTGCTTTATTTGTTTCTTTAGCCAGCTGATGCAGTAAACGCACAATTGAATACGGCTGGGTAAATCAAGGTGGGCAGTTGGCTCATCTAATATAATTAGTGGCGTATCCTGAGCCATTGCCCTTGCCAGCATTACCTTCTGACATTCCCCGTCGCTCAGACTATCCATCTTTCTACCTAAAAAAGCTTCAGTATGTGTCGCTTTGATTGCCTGGTCAATAATCTGTTTATCCTGCGCAGTCAGTATACCTAACCACCCGGAATAAGGATAACGGCCAAGAGAAATAAGTGAATAGACATCCAGGTTACCAGATCTCATATTATCAGTCAGTACTAAACTTATTTTTTTAGCAACCTGTGCAGGCTTGAGCTTTTTAAGATCCTTACCATCCAGTATAATTTCGCCTTTCAGCGGATGTTGTAATCCCGATATCGTCCGGAGTAAAGTAGATTTACCACAGCCATTTGGCCCCAATAAACAAATCAGCTGCCCCGCATGAAGTTCCAGATCTAAAGGCCCGGCAATAACTTTCGTCTTGTTTTTTCCTGCCTGGTAACCAATTGTTAAGCCTGAGGTATGAAGTAATGAGGTTTGCGCAGCCATTAGAATCCTCTTAATTTAGTTGGCCCTGCAATAATCCAGATCACTACTGGTGAACCTACCAAAGCTGTTATCACGTTAATAGGCAAAACAGTTTGACTTCCTGGCAATTGTGCAACAATATCACAAATCAGCATCAGTACGGTTCCGATCAGGCAACATGCCGGAATCAGGATACGATGACTTGAAGTATTAAATAAAGCTCTCGCTAAATGTGGCACAGCTATACCTATAAAACCTATTGGGCCACAAAAAGCTGTAATACCTCCAGCTAAAATACTTGTACTGCCAATAATCAATATACGTGCGCGTTTGACGGTCAGTCCCATACTCCGTGCATAGTTATCACCCAGCAATAAAGCGTCAAGTAGTTTTGAAGACAAAAACGAAATCAATAAACCAGCAAAAACGACGACGGCAAGGATTGTAAGCTGACCACCTGTCACACCGCCCAGGGAACCAAAAGTCCAGAGCAGATAATCCTTAATCAGCTCGGGAGAACTGAAGTACTGCCAGATACTGATTACTGAAAGCGTGATATTACCAATCATTACACCCACTATCAGTACAATAACATTGTCTTTTAAGGACGAAGAAATTGACACAATAAGTATCATAATCAGAGCTGCACCGAATGAGGAGGCTACAATAATCAGCCAGCTTCCTGAAATACCTAATTCCTTAATCGTATATAAACTCGTGATACTACCAGCAGAAAGCATGACAAGGGCTACTCCCAGACTCGCTCCAGCAGTTATTCCTAAAACTGAAGGTCCTGCAAGAGGGTTCCGGAAAAGTGTTTGCATTTGTAAACCGCTTACTGATAAACCACAACCTACAATTATTGCTGTCAGTGCTTTCGGCAGCCTGATTTTTTCGATGATATAAACCCAGGTATCATTTCCAGAATCGGAGGTAAATAAAACCTTAATCACATCCTTCAACGGAATATGGACGGAACCAAGGGCTACATCAAGCAGAAAAGCTACCAATAATATGGACAGCAGTACTGAAACTTTTATTTTGTTCAATTTCTTAAAGAATTAATTCAATTGCTTGTAATAAACGAGCTGATGATCCGGTAACAATTCAGGGTGAAAAATTTTGATCAGATCACCTAATACTATTTGCGGGTTAACCGATCCGGACTCCCAATAATCATTAGAACCTATATCGTTCACTTTTTTATTAAAATTAAAGATATGACCGTCTTTGAAAGGTTTGAATTCTATATAACGGTTGTCTATTGCCTTAATATCGTCTTTGGTATCTACAGTTCCTACATTCAGCCAGAAATCAGCTTTAAGAGCTACTGGAGCTACAGTTTCAAAATTAAGGGGCAAACTACCTTTTCCATGGATATCAGCCCATTTATAAGATGTGCCTGCATCTTTAAGAAACTGCACCATATAGCTATCTCCATCAGGGACATACCATGTTCCTTTATAAGGGCATACCACAGATTAGAGATGGTTTAATTAATGCTTTTTTTCCTATTTCGGCCAAACGGTTATATTCTTTCTCTACGGTTTCAAATTTAGTATTGACCAATGCCTCTTTATCCATCAATGCAGCCATCAGTTTAACCCATTCTGCACGGCCCAGAGGTGTAGTTTCCAACCATTCGGAATTGAGCATTACAGGTACACCTGCGCCAGTCAGTGTCTCATATTTACTGAATTTAGCGTCCGGGCTTCCCATAACCATCACCAAACCTGGTTTCATGCTGATCAGCACTTCGTCATTCATGGTTCCGTCTATTCCAACTTCTTTTACTTTACCAGCAGTGATGTTTTTTCTTACAGTTTCTGAACTAACATATTGCAAACTTCCCAAACCAGTGATTGCATTTGCAGCTCCTGCGAAATCAGCCAATGCGATATGCATCGATGACATTGCTACTAAACTTTTAACGGGAATTTCTATGAGTTGTGCCTTTTTATATCCTTCCGGAGCCTTTGCTCCTTTAGCGAGTAAAACGTATTGCGCTGTATCTGCATGAGCTCCCATGCCCGAATAAATACTAACCAGCTTATAATTATCATAATAATCGATATTAAAGCCTTTGGCGTATTTTATTTCTGCACTGCCCGTTTTTGCTGAGGTATGTTTTTGACCAGACTGGTTCTGCTTGCATGAGGTAATCAGCAACAGGGAAACTATCAAACAGGGGAATATTCCACTGAATGACGAATATTTTATTTTTCTCATCATAAAGTTTAGCCTTTCTTCCGAAAGCATTTAATAACTATTGATAAGGCAGGTCTTCTGACTTCCTCAAATTACTACCTTCCCTTCATTACGAAAGTGGTTTTTACAGTAATTTTCCAACGAGGTTTACAGCAGCGGAGACTGTTCCGGAATTACACCGGTATTCCCTTAAAGCATTTTATTTCTGTTTAATTATAAAAAACAGGGTCTTAAATAAAATGCAGCCTTAAGACTGCAAACCTAGATAAAATCGAGGATAAATGCAATGCGCTCTGAGACTGAGTTTTTTGGTACGTCTATCAGCTCAAATCCACGCGTTTTATAAGCGTTTCTGATCGCGTCATTAATGAGCGTAGCTTCTTCAAAAGTTTGCCAGCGTTCACTATCGTGAACATAGATCTTCTCCCAGGGAGGAAGGATAAAAACCTGCTTGTGATACGGATGAAGCTTTAAAGCTTCATCATATATTGCTGCAAAATTAATTTGGGCAACGTCCAGATAAGCGATAATATCAGGAATTCCACGATCAAAAAAGGCAAGTTTATCTGCTGGTGCACTTTTCCACGAAGCAAGCATTCCTTCTAATACTTTTGCAGAAAAACAAGAAATATCCATCCAGGGCAGACAAAATGATCCCTTTGTGGTTTCCTGAATAATCATTTTTCTGGATACTTCTTCAGAACAAAAATATCCTTGCTGTTGCAACCCACTAATCAATGTTGATTTTCCAGAACCAGGGCCTCCGCTGATGATATATTTTCGGGATGGATTGATCATACAGAACAAACAAATTTATAACTGAAAGAAATAAATAGTAATTGATAATACCATGATTAAACAGACACCCTGATTAATACTGCTTACCATTTTAAATTCTTCATGTTTGATTTCCCTGCTGTTACTACCGATAAGCGGTTTATCAACCAAAATTCCATGATAAACATTTGGACCGCCAAACTGAACATCCAAAATTCCGGCCAATGCCGCTTCCGGATAACCAGCATTAGGACTTTTATGCTGATGACCGTATTTCATCACAGATTGCCAGCCTTTCATACTAAAGGTAACCATGAGCATCAGGATAGTGGTAATACGTGCAGGAATGAAATTTGCGACATCATCCAGACGGGCAGCAAATTTGCCAAAATACTCATATCTGTCATTACGATACCCAACCATAGAATCCATGGTATTAATCATTTTATAGGTAAGCATTCCAGGTATACCAGCTACAAAGTAAAAAAACAAAGGTGCAATCACTCCATCACTCAGGTTCTCCGACATCGTTTCAAATACAGCAACACGAATTTGCTGTGCATCCAGATTTGAAGTGTCACGCCCTACGATTCTGGATAAACGGACTCTCCCCGCTTCCAGTCCTTTATATTTTAGTGCATCAAAGACTTGTTGTCCTTCTGTAATCAAACCTCTGTTTGCTAAAGCGTAGTAAACAAATGCCGTAGCGAAAAGGAAATAGACTGGCACGCTATGGCTCAGCATAAAATGTATAGCACTATAAAAGAATAAAAATGTTGCTGAACATAATACCAATGCCATGAGCATTCCTTTAATAAAAAGGAATTTACCTTGATTAAGATGCTTTTCAGCAAAAGAAATCAAGGTTCCGAAAAATCTAACAGGATGCGGTAAGCCTTCAGGATCACCGAATATCAGATCGAGCAGATAACCTGCAAGTAAGGGAATAACGATAATTATATATGTTTCCATTCAGCTAAAGCATTGATCAGCAATTGATTTTTAGTCTTACTCAAAGTCGATATACGGATATGTTTATCGGTAAGCCCTCTAAAGTTATCCGCATTACGGATCAATATATTAAATTCTTTTAGTAAAAACTGTTTTAATACTGCTGCAGTTTGCAGATTTGTACTGGCAAGAAAAAAATGGGTATGGCTTGGATAAACAGTCAGCTGAGTATTTGCAAGATCTTTTACAAAACCTGCTTTATCAACTAATAACTGTGGAAGTGGGATTTGTATCGTTTTATAATGATCAAAGATAAAATGTCCGGCGGCTATTGCCATTGCATTCACTGCCCAGGGCAATTTAAAAGCTTTTAACCGTTCAATCAGCACTGCATTTGCAGCGATATAACCTAGTCTCAAACCAGGAATGGCATACGCTTTAGTCATTGAGCGTAAAACAACCAGGTTATCGTATTTTTCAATCAGGGCAATCACAGAAGTCAGAGATAATGTGAACTCAATAAAAGCTTCATCGACGACAACAAATAAAACATCAGGATGTTTTTGTATTAAGGATTCCAGGTCTGTAAATACAGCTCCGGTTGGATTATTCGGGTTACAGATAAACAGCACCTCAGTACCGGCCTTTAATCCCATTTCCAGTTCTGCCCAGTTCAGAAAACTGATCTGATGTCCAAACATTTTACAAGCATCTTCGTATTCTGCAAAGGCTGGGATAGTGATTGTTTTTTTTTTTATTTTGATAAGCCTGTGCAACCAGGTAAATACTTTCTGTACTTCCATTAGTTACCAGTATATTTTCAGTTTTGAAACCGTAGGATATAGCAATCTTCTCTGTCAGGCTTTCTGCAAGTACTTCGGGATAACGCTGTACGTTTTCCCATTGCGCAAAAAGATGTTCTTTCAAACCAGACGGCGCTCCCCCATACCAAACATTTGTACTAAAATCGGCTGCTATTTTTTGCCTGTGTAAATACCCGTCATCCCCGTGTCCCTGAAACATTTGATAATCTTTTATTTGCTGATATACCTGGTCAATATCCAGATTTTCTCTTAATAATACAGCCAACTTATCATATTGTTCGCTACGGAATTCGAGATAATCTACGTATTCTACTTGTAAGTCGGTATATGGAGCGACCAAATCATTGATAACAACCTGATTATCTAAAATCCCATGTAAATAAGAACCCCAGCACTTTTCTGATAAAAAATAACCATCTGTTTGCTTTCCATCTAAAAAAGCTACCGGTTTATTTATGCCATGCACCATTGTCTCGCCCATATGAATCTCATATCCGATACAAATTTCAGAAAAATCTCTATAAGTAAAATGGCATTGCCTGGTCGTCTTTCCATTAAGTAAGACTGTTTCTACGGGTAAAATAGCTAATCCAGCAATTTCTCCCGCAGCTGATTCTATCTGCTGAGGATCTCTGATAAATTGCCCCATCATTTGATATCCTCCACAAATCCCAATTACCGTTTTGCCACACTGGTGAGCTTCGGGTAATTGCATCAGCAAGCCCGTTATTCCTGAGTTCGATCAGATCTTCAATTGTATTTTTACTACCAGGCAGGATAACAATATCCGCCCCGGCAATGCCCTGCCTGGTATGGGTATAATATAAATTGACTCTGCTGTCTTTATCCAGACGGTCAAAATCTGTAAAATTAGACATCCTGCTTAACAATACGACTGCGATATTCACTTTACCACTTACAGGTTGATTTTGCTTTAATTTCAGCGAAACCGCATCTTCCTCTTCAATAAAAATATCTCTGAAATAAGGAATAATCCCGATTACAGGCACTCCGCATAAATCTTCTATAATCTTTTTTCCATCTTGAAAGAGATCCACATCACCACGGAATTTATTAATGATAATACCTTTGATACAGGCCTTTTCTTCGGGTTCCAGCAAAGCCATTGTTCCATAAAGACTGGCAAATATACCGCCCTTGTCAATGTCTGTAATCAGATAGGTTGCTGCCCCAGCCGCTATTGCCATCCTCATATTGGTAATATCCCGCTTTTTGAGATTCAGTTCCGAGATACTTCCCGCTCCTTCCATTACAATTGGGGAATAACGGGAGGCTAATCTTTGCCACGCCCGTTTAACCTCTTCAAACAGTTCGGTACGGTCATTGGATAAAAAATATTCTTTCGCACTTTGATTACCTATAGATTTCCCATTGAGAATTACCTGCGCAGTCTGATCATTTGTTGGTTTAAGCAACACGGGGTTCATGTCTGTATGACAAGGTATACCGGCTGCTTCTGCCTGCACGGCCTGTGCACGGCCAATTTCCAAACCTTCGGGTGTTGCATAACTGTTCAGCGACATGTTCTGCGCTTTAAACGGCGCTGGTGAATAACCATCTTGTTTAAAGATCCGGCAAAATCCGGCAGTAATCACACTTTTACCTACATCAGATGAGGTTCCGACAAACATAACAGGCCTGAGCTTCCTTTGAATTTCCATGGAATGCAAGCTTACACATTTTATCAGAGCTTAACAATGCAATTAATTAATATCAGGCAAGAAATAATGGCCTTTTGATCAGACAAAATCTGATTCCTTTCTATTATCTTAATATTCAATTAATAACAATCATTGATACTTGAAAAACAATTATTTAACCATGAACAAATCAACTCTGTTTCTGATCATGCCCGTATTATTGGCATTATCCTGTAAAAAAGAAAATGTTCAGCTTCAGCAAAAGCTTAACAATGTAAAAAATGATGCGGTAGAAATTGCAAAAGATACCGCGAACATTACACTCTCCTGGAATAAAACTTACCAGAAAATCGAAGGCTTTGGTGCATTTGGCGGCCGGATTACCCCTTTCTTTGAATCTCCTAAACGGGATAGCATCATGAATTATCTCTGGGGAGAAACAGGTTTACAAATGACTATCATCCGTGGGAAAATCATTCGTAGTTATCCCTTTGACAAACAAAGTGGTGTAGTAACCATTAAACCTGCTGGTTCGGACATTGATATGGATGTAAATGGTGCAGAATACAAAAAGCTTACTGATGATCAAAAGGAACAGATTGGCCAGCTCTGGATATTAAAAAAAGCAAAAGAGCGCTACCAGTTACCTATCATCTTTGCCAGTGCCTGGACGCCTCCTCTTTATATGAAAACGAATCCGGATAGTGAAAGTGGTAAAAATTTTAACGGACTTAATTTCAAATGCTGTTCAACTGATTTTGCCCGTTACCTATCTGGGTTTACAAAGGCCTATCAAAACGAGGGAATTAATTTTTATGCGATCTCACCAACTAACGAGCCTGAAAATATATTTTCGGACTGGGATGCTTCTTACTGGGATTCAAAACATCTTGGCGAATTTGTTTCCAACAATCTGCGCCCTGCATTAAATACTGCCGGACTAACTTCAACAAAGATTATTGCTTCTGAAAATGCCGCCTGGGGAACTGCTAATTCTTTCTTATCAGGAATGGACAAAAGTAATGTTGATATTCTGGCAGGACACGGCTATGTAGAAATAGGTGATCTTATTTTAGGAAAACGAGGATTAAATCAGAATCCAAAACCATGGACTTTTAGTACTGGCAATAAACCTGTCTGGCTAACTGAAACCTCTGATGATGGTGGTACTTACGATGGAACAATTACCGGTGGTTTGAAATTGGCAACGAGTATGCATAAATTTCTGGCAGAATGTAATGTCAATGCTTTTGTCTATTGGTTGGGTATGCTGGCCATCAAAAACAATGAATCCCTGATTGGGACTAATGGTGACGGCAGTCTGGAATTCCCTAAAACCTATGATGTAATGGGACAGTTTTCAAAAGCTATCCGTCCGGGTTATATTCGTTTTGATTCAAAAATGCAAAATAACTCAACCTTGAAAGTATCTGCCTACAAAGATCCTGTGACTGGTAAATTCAGTGTGGTTGCAATTAATCCTGGTCAGCAAGCTGTGATCTGTAAAATTAGTTTAGACGGATTCAGTGCAGGTATCCTGAACTCTTATCAAACTACCGGAAGCAGTACAAGATGGCAGAATAGTGCTCCTATAACTGTAAAAGCAAATGGAATTTTTGAAGTAATGGTTCCAGCGACAGGCGTGATCACTTTTACCGGTACAAAAGGATAAAATTAATATTCAGCATTTTAGATTTATGCGTTAATTATCACGCTTAAATCTAAAATGCTTTTGGTAAAAATGCTTCGGCAGGTATCCCAAATATAACCTAAGTGCTTTAGCCATTTTCAGGGTTACTTCTTTTTCCTGAAAGAAATAAAGATACATGACCTCTCGATCCGATTATTGGATCCAAATCCTTTGCTTTTAATCTTTTCTCTTCCATTTTCAATTTAATTACCTCAATGGGATCTAATTCAGGGATTTTCTTTAAGGAATAATGTTTAAAATAAAATAACTATTTTGTCTGATACCATATGCAATTCAAAAGGATAGACACTGCAAGACTTTATTTAATCCCATTCACTCTTTGTATTTGCAGAGAAGTGCTCAATAATGATTTTACCAGTTTAAGGAATATGAACATAAATCCAGGCGAGATCTGGCCGGATGAAGATATGCTGGAAACGTTACCCAGAATTATAGATAAACTTAATCTGGTACCTGCCCCTTCCGGATTTGAATCCTGGATAATTATCGAAAAGGAAACGAACAAAGTTATTGGGGATACTGGATTCAAAGGATTACCAGATATTAATGGTGCTGCCGACATCGGTTATGGAATTATAGCCAGTGCAAGACGTAATGGTTATGCAGCGGAAGCTGTTAACAGTTTAATTGACTGGGCATTTCAACAATCAGAATTAAGGGTGATAACTGCAAGCTGTGAGCCTGCAAATGCCGGCTCTGCAAAGGTGTTAAAAGGACTCGGTTTTAGCTTTAAAGGTATGAATGAAGAAATGTTCCGGTGGGAATTATTCCGTTCGTCTCCATAATTTGACGATAGTCTTACTCTACAGAATTAGTAGAGTTTAATTAATTACATACAGTATATTCGCCTTATAATTATAAACAACCGCTCAAAATTGATAAGCATATGTATAAAAAGACCCTTGGTATAGGTTTGTTCGCTCTTTTATCTATTGGTGCAACTGCACAGACTTCTCTTCAGCAGGGTGCCTGGCGTGCTGCACTTCAAAGAAATGATGGGAATAAGATTATTTTTAACCTGGATATCCAGCAGCAAAAAGGAAAAACAGTATTCTATATTGTAAATGATCCTGAAAAAATGCTGGCTGATGACGTTACTATTGTCAAAGATTCGGTATTTATTAATATGCCCGTTTTTGAATCTGCTTTCAGATTGAAGATTATATCAAAAGATAGTCTTTCAGGAACATGGATAAGAAAAACTACAGCAAAAGATATTGTTATGCCTTTTACTGCCACTACAAAAGAAGCTTATCGCTTTCCTGCTGTAAATGGTGATGCTAAAGAAAGTGCCGATGGAAAATGGAAAATTGACTTTACAAAAGCTACTGGCTCTGAACGTGAAGCTATTGGTCAGTTTGCACAAAAAGGAAACCAGGTAACAGGTTCAATCCTTACCCCTTCTGGTGATTACCGTTATCTTTCTGGCATAGTTACCGGAGATTCATTGCAGTTATCTACGTTCGATGGGATTCATGCCATGGTATTTACGGGCAAGATCAATAAAGGTAATATTACCGATGGTAATTTATACAGCGGCCCGGTTTCAAAAGAGAAATGGACTGCTCAAAAAGACGACAACGCCGCTTTATCAACGCAGCAGGTAACGAAACTTAAGGATGGTGAAGATGGAAGTTTGAATTTCAGTTTTCCTGATCTTGACGGAAAACAGGTTTCAATTAAAGATAAGCGGTTTAAAAATAAAGTGGTAATCATCCAGCTAATGGGTTCGTGGTGTCCTAATTGCATGGACGAAACAGCCTTTCTAAGCGAGTATTATAACAAGAACAAAGCAAAAGGCGTAGAAATACTTGGACTTGCTTACGAGTACACTACGGACGACGTAAAGCGTTCTACTGCAAGTCTACGTAAATTTCAAAAAAGATTCGATGTAAAATATCCTTTGCTGATTACTCCTACTACAGTTTCTGATTCACTGCATACAGAGAAAACATTACCACAGTTAACTGCCATTAAAGTATTCCCAACTACCCTGATTCTTGATAAAAGCGGAAAGGTAACAGAGATTACGACTGATTTTTATGGGCCGGGCACTGGTGATTATTATACCAAATATAAAGCGGCTTTTGAGAAGAAGATTGACGAGTTACTGGCAAAATAAGATCAGATAAACCTATTTTTAATAGCAAAAAAACCGCTCAGGCTAAATGGCCTGAGCGTTTTTTTTTTTTATGCAGATCGTAATCCTTTAATAACCTGTGAACTGTTAAGTCTGAAGATTATTTTTTTAATTGTTTTCTTGTTGATGCTGTCAATTCGCGTTTTGCTAATGCATGGCACTCATAGATTGCATCACTGAACATCATTTGCTCAGGTGGAGTTTCTGAGTAGAAGCTGAAGGCCCTCTAAGTGCGCCTACCAAACCTAATTCTCTTGCTACATAAACATATCTGATCGCATCGATAACCACACCAGCAGAGTTAGGTGAATCCTGAACTGAAAGCTGGGCATCAAAGATTACCGGAGCACCCATAAAGCCTTCTAATTCCAAACGGAAGTTAGCTACTTTGTTGTCTCCATAATAGGCAATGTATTCTGAAGGACCTGCGTGAAGGAAACTGTCTTCAGTTGAGATACCTCTGATATCATTTTGTGCACGGATTACGTTTTCTTTAGAGATCTTTTTAGATTTTAAACGATTTTTGTCTTCCATGTTAAGGAAATCGGTGTTTCCACCAACATTTCTCTGAATGTGAGCTTTCACATGATGACCTCTTTCGAAAGCTAATTCCTGAAGCATCTGAGAAACGATACTTGCGCCAAACTGACTACGCATATCATCTCCGATGATTGGAATACCAGCATCAATGAACCTTTGCTCCCATGCAGGCAGGATCTGAAGCAATAAATACAGGGATACAGTTTACTAAAGAGATACCTAATTCAATACAGATCTCTGCATAAAATTCTGTAGCCAGTTGTGAGCCAACAGGAAGGTAGTTGATTAATACTTCTGCTTCATGTTTACGCAATTGCGCGACAATTTCAGCACGTAAAGCATTTACCTGAGCTTTATCATAAGTAACGCTATCAATCAAAATATCAGTATTCTTCAATTCTTCTTTGATTACGAACCTGTTTGCTTCAGGATAAGCTGCCATCTGTGGAGATACACCAT
This sequence comes from Pedobacter sp. NJ-S-72, assembly GCF_053890575.1. Lineage (NCBI taxonomy): Bacteria > Pseudomonadati > Bacteroidota > Sphingobacteriia > Sphingobacteriales > Sphingobacteriaceae > Pedobacter > Pedobacter sp. NJ-S-72. The sequence goes on from NZ_CM132681.1 coordinate 2,171,830, forward strand.
CAATGACAGGTGATCTATATATTGGAGCTTCTGATTCTATATCAGCATTAAGTATGATCGTACAATTTGGTTTAGCAAAAATGGCGTCTTTTAAAGGCTGGCCGATTTTTCTTTCGTCTACATCAAATCCGCAAACGAATTCAATATTTGCCGCTTTATATCCACCAATATCATTAGCCATCAATCCTGATGTCTTTTCTGCATGTTTATAGTAAAAACTCCACGCCTTGTACTAACGAGCTGGCGCAATTACCTACGCCTAAAATTGCAACTCTGATTTTCTTTCCTTGGTTATGCATTGTTTGAACTTGGGTTATTCTAATTTTATCAGACGGAGAGCTTAAAGGCAGAATTCATCCATCTAAATCTCCGCAAAAATAGAAATCCGATTATTATTTCCAGTATAGTTTTGAACAATATAAAGATAATTATGATAAGATGATTAAATTTTACATTCTGACAACTTTAAGAACATAGTCAGTTTTTACGAAAAACAGAAAGCTGACGATTCTTCTCTGTTATACATTTATTCGGTGTATCACTAAATTGATCTTTTTTAGGTGTATATTAACATTTAAATAAGCAACCTTGCAATTAAAAAGATTCTGAAAACTTCTTATTAAATTATTTGTTAAGCATATCGTGCTGGTCAATAAAAAAGCCGATATAACGAAAAATATCACATCCATGAATAATTACAAGGATCAATACACGATACTCTCCTATCTGATGCTTGAAAATGCAATAGAATTTATTGAATTCGTCAAAACAGTCTTCAATGCGGAAACCTGCTTATTAAATATAGCAGCAGATAACAGAACAGTGTTATCTGCCGAGATAAAAATCGGACATAGTGTTTTACTGCTTTCCGAAGCGGCAGATAAATATGGAAAAGCTGCCGGTAATCTTTTTATCTATGTAGGCAATGCCGATGAAACATTTCAAAGGGCTATATTTCATGGTGCTTCTGTTGTAACTGAGGTATCTGATATGGATTATGGACGATGCGGAGGCATAGAAGATCCCTTTGGAAATACCTGGTGGTTAACTTCTGCAAAATAGATTCACGTCATCATTTACCTAAGGCAGCTTCTTGAAAATATTGCCAATGACATCCGGGATTTCGTTAATCGCTTTTTCCGGGTTATTAACTTCCCCTTCTGCCCACCCTCTCCATAATACTTTTGATGTTTTACGGTCGATAATATCAATCATCATAATACTATTCGCCTTAATTCTTATACTTCTTTCTCTTTCTCCTACATAAACCGGAAGAGGGTTATAATAGGAATAATAATAAACCCTTCTGCCCCCGTAGTAAGAAACACGCGGAAGTATTCTTGTTGGAGGATTATAATATACAGGGTCACTATAATCTTTAACCTCTTTATTCACCACAGCAGTATAACGCAGTAGTAAATCAGGGTTATCGCTTTGAAGGTTAAAACCTCTTTTTCCCATTTCCTGGCTGGCTGACTCTACAATTTTGTCTGTAGCTATGTCATTATTATAAATAGAGGTAGATTTCGATTTCCCTTCGGGTATCCAGGCAAAGGTTTTATATTTTGCGGGATCCAGTGGTTTGCGGGTTACTGAATAATAGTTGTATGAAGAGCACCCTGAAAATGCTGCTGCCACAACAAATAGTAATAAAAATAGCTTTTTCATTTTGATATATTTTAATGATTAAACTCAATCTGTCAGTATTTTACCGTCATTAAACAATAGACAAATAAAAAGCACAAAAGTTTAATGTAACCCTTTTTATAGTCCATACTGATTTGTCTTTCCTTTCTCAAAAAAAACCGCAATTACGTCCAGTATTTAGTACATTTATTTACTTAGATTACAAGTTATTTCTTCCATATACCAATTCCCTCTTTAAGACTCATAACTACCTGTCCTTCTATCATATACCACTCATAATCAAAATTGACGACCCAAAATCCATTTTTAACGGATTAATTCTTGCAAAGGACAGATAGTAACAAGAATGTTATAGAACTAACACATTATCCACTTATTAATTTATTACTATGAAAACGAGATCATTTTTAAAAAACTTACTTAAAGGGACGGCTATTTTATCTCTTGCGGTATTTGTATCTTCCTGCAAAAAGAACGACGTTGACAGTTCTGGATCTGCAAATATTAAAGTTGTCAATGCATCACCGACATCACCTAACCAGGGTTTTTATTTAGCCAATAAAACTGTTGTAGCAAGCAAGCGGATTATCATTTGCTAATTCATCTGCTTACATTTCTACTAATTCAGGTAATAACCTTGTAGCTGAATTTAGAAGTGACGGGTCTACAACTGCCTATGCAACAGGAAAATCTGATATTAAAAACGGTTCCAGCTATACGGTATTTTTAGCAGGAGACGGACAGGCAGCCAGAGTCAAATTTTTTGAAGATGACAGAAGTGCGCCAGCCAGCGGACAAGCTAAAGTAAGATTTGTGCATTTAAGTGATGCAGCTCCGGTTAATATTGACATCAGACGTTCATCAGGTGAAAATCTTGCTGCAAATCTTGGCCGCGATGTGGCAACGAATTTTACAACGATAACTCCTGGAGTTCTTTCTCTTAATGTTTATGCAGCAGGTCAGTCTACAAGTTTAGGTAGTTTTAACTTATCAGCATTTGCTGCTGATAAAATTTACACAGTCTATATCACAGGATCTACTGCAAATTCAATTTCAGTGCGCCAGATCACACAAGAATAATTTATTCTTTTAATAATATAAAAAGCCGGTTTAGACAACCGGCTTTTTATATTTAAAGCTTCTCGATTTAAACTGATTTTTTTATAATAACTAAACTATCAGAGAGAAAATCATTAAAAGAAGTACTTCACCCCTAGTCCGGCAAATCCATTTCTTTTAGGCGAAGGATTAAAATAGGCAGGTTGTGCACCACCATATCCTACTGCATTTAAAGATAAAATTGAACTATAAGCTTCATTGAATAAGTTATCAATTCCACCATAGACATTTATTTCAAAGGCCTCCAATCTTTTCTTATACCCTGCTTTAGCATTTACAACCTGATAGGAGGCATTATAATCAGAGTTCTTATCATTTAAAGGCATTTTATCATTGTAGTAATAATTCAAATAACCATATAGCCCAAACCGGGTTTCTAAATCAAGACCGGCACTAATCACCCATGGTGAAATCCCGGTCAGGGCATTCCCGTTATAAGAGGCTGTAACTTCATTTGCCGCATTCAGAATCTGATAATCTTTAAATTTGAAAGCCGAATAGGTTAGCGCAACAAAGGGTCTCAGGCTAGCTATTCCCTGGTTATCATCTGGTTTTAAAGCTTGCCATGACAAAGCCAGCTCTGCGCCATTATGTGTCGTTTTTCCAGCATTGTTGTAAATGGTTATCCCTTGCTGTACAGATTGTCCGATCAGCTCTCCTTTCATATCCATTTTGAATAAGGAAAGATCATAGCTCAGGCGGGAATTCAGCAGATTACCTTTCGCATTAATTTCGTAATTGACAGCTTTTTCTGCCTGTAAAAAAGGATTAATTGATCCATCTACATTTTTCACCTCTGAACTTGACGGCGGAGAAAAACCTGTACTTACACTTGCATGCAAGCTTAATGCGTCAGAAAAGTTATGGCTTAAAGCGATTCGGGGAGTCGCTTGTGGTTTAAAATCCTTTATTCCACTTTGCGTGGGAACAAGATAATTGGATACATCATACTTTAAACTGTTATAGCTCAGTCCCAGGGTTAATAAAGTACGTTCCCCCAACTGGGTCTCTGATTGATAAAACAATGAATAAAGTGTGTTCCGGTAATCTATATTTCCTGTCAAAGTGCCTTCTTTACCTTTATTATTTACATATTGTGTTCCTTTAGTCAACCCTTCATTGAACTCAGCACCAACTATAAATTTTGTTGGCAATGCTGAGAAACCCGGATTATAAGTAAAACTTGTTCTTCCACCATAACTCTGATAATAATTTCTCAGATAAGCATAGGGTAATGGATGGTTTAAATCATAGGAGTAAGTAAATACACTTGTACTGTTAGATAATTGATCATTGATTTGATATTGCTGTCCAAGACCTACTCTTGTCCAGGTTTGATAACGGCCAGCTTGCTTATCCAGATTACTTGCATTTGCCTGTAATGGATTGGCAGCTACCTGATCTGCGGTCAGTGAGCCCGGAATCTGGGAGTACTGTGTTGTCCTGTTGAGTAACAGGGTGATAATACGTTTATTACTTGGAAAGAGCTGAAAATTACCAGAAAGAAATCTGCGCATATCATTGCTATGCTCTCTGTATCCATCATACTCCTGCCACCCATAAGAAACGTAACTGTTTATTTTATCTCCGCCGTTGCGATAAGTTGCCGCCAAACGGTGTAAGCCATAACTACCTGCTAAACCAGAAGCTTCCAGGCTTTGCTCCTGGTAAGGGGAACGCTGCAATTGAAAATTGATTACTCCACCTGTACCAGCTCCATATATACTGGATGCAGGTCCTTTGATTACTTCAGCTCTGCCAATACTGTTGACATCTAAAGCCTCGATGCGGGTTGTTCCATCGGCCTCCGTAACTGGGATATCATTCAGGTAAACTTTTATATTTCTTAACCCATAAGAAGACCTGACACCGTTTCCACGAATTGCAATCCTGGCCTCAGAGAGCGTGCTCTGATCCATTCTTACTCCGGGTATAGAATTCAGCGCCGATTGAAAAAGAAAGTCCACTGCCACGATTGATATCTTTGCTGGTAATCATTCCGATAGACCCCGCAGTTTCCTTCTTGGTACGGTTACCTGCAAAACCAGTTACCCGGACTTCATTCAAACTGGATTCATCTGCATCCAGCTGAATATTCAACATCCCCTCTTTTTTGTTGTAATCAACTTCCTGCGGTTTAAAACCGAGCAGGATAAACCTGTAGTGCTGATCTGCGGTTGTATTTTCAATTTTAAAGTATCCTTTTTTATCCGATACAGTCAGGAGTTTATTATCAGATGTTTTGATACTTACACCGGCAAGTGCCTGTTTAGTTTGAGAGTCATAAATATTACCTGTAACAGGTTGATTTTGTGCATGAATGCTTTGCTCAAAAAAGGCAAGGCAAGCAAGCAGCATAATAAATCTTAAAGGCTTCATTGTAAAATGCGAAATTATAATCCATATAAATATTAACCGGTATTTAAGAATACCGGCCTCATAAGATCCTGTTAGATTTAAACAGGTTTTAAAATTTGGATTATACGCGGGGAGGCTGAAAGATATCAGCAGCATATACTGGCAGACGAAAAGGCAATTCAGATTGATATACCTGTTCAATACGGAACATATAAGGATTAAATGAAAGTTTCTCCACGACTACACCTACCTGGTGCATGCCACGTTGATTTTCATGTTCCCTGTTCTTTTCCTTTTGTTCCGCCTGTTTCAATTTACGCATCAGGTAGCATTTACCATTACAATGCATCTGCGGCTTGTCGCGGTTAACACAGAGTTTGGATGCGATATAGTTCTCATTCAAATCAAACCCCGCCTGCACAAAGACCTGGCTAAAATTAGCGGTCAACGTGAAGAAGATCAGGACATGTGCAAGAATATTTCTGAACATTTTGCAAATATAGAAAATATTCTTAGCGGTCGTTTAAATTTAAACGATCGCTAAGCAATAGCTGCTAAGTACTTATGGAGCGATCAAGATGAACATAGCCACCATCTACATATAAAAGTTGTCCGGTAGTATGGCTCGATCTGGGAGATAGCAGGAATACCACTGTATTAGCAATTTCTTCTGCGGTCGTCATTCGTTGTTCAAATGGGATCTTTGCTGTAATATCTTTCAGTTTTTTTTTTCCGGTTCTGGCAAAGTACTTATCCAGGTTTGATACAAAGGAGTATAACATTCAGCTACAATTACTGCATTTACCCGAATACTATAGGGTAGCAATTCAACTGCCCATTCTCTTGTCAGCGCATTTCTGGCTCCATTCGATGCGGCATAAGCTGAAGTACCACCCTGCCCCGTATCTGCTACCTTTGAACCGATATTAACAATGGCTCCCTTGCTCTTTTTCAGGTAAGGGAGCGCCTGATGAGCCATCAGGTAATAGTGAATCACATTTTTATGTAAACTATCTACGAAAGATTGATAATTACCGCTCTCCAGACCTACTCCGTCATTTACACCTGCATTGTTTACCAAACCATCTATTTTACAAAGGTATTGATGATCGTATAGATAGTTTCTTCTGCACTTTTTGGATCTGTCAGCTCTGCTACAACCTGAAAGGCCTGTTTACCTTCACTAACAATTTCGTTAACGAGTTTCAGGTTATCGGCTTCCTTCCTGCCTACAATAACAGGAATAGCACCTTCATTTGCCAGCTGACGAACAATTCCTTCACCAATTCCTTTTGCACCGCCTGTAACAATAACTATTTTATCTTTTAATTGCAGATCCATTATTGAGTTTTAAATGATATTAATTTTTAACATAAGCTTTAACTTCCTGTCTGGAAACTCCAAGACCATCAATACCTAATTCTACGACATCACCTGCTTTCAGATAAACTGGTGGCTTAAAACCAAGCCCGACTCCTGCCGGCGTTCCCGTAGAAATCACATCTCCTGGTAAAAGTGTCATAAACTGGCTTACGTAGGAAATTACAAATGGTATGTTGAAAATAAAGTTTGAGGTGTTACCATCCTGCATCGTTTTGCCATTTACTTTAAGCCAGAGACGCAGTTTATTCAGATCACCCAGTTCATCAGGAGTAGCTAAAAATGGGCCTAAAGGTGCAAAAGTATCACAGCCTTTGCCTTTGTCCCAGGTTCCGTTTCTTTCTATCTGAAATTCACGTTCTGAAACATCATTATGCAAAGCATAGCCCGCTACATAGTCCAATGCTTCTGATTCCTCAACATAGGATGCTTTTTTACCGATTACAACTGCAAGTTCAACTTCCCAGTCTGTCTTCACAGAATTTTTCGGGATAATAATATCATCATTCGGCCCAACTAATGCTGTGGTCGATTTCATAAAGATAATTGGCTCAACAGGTAATGGTGCATTGGTTTCTTTAGCATGATCTGCATAGTTTAATCCAATACATATAATTTTAGACGGACGTGCAATTGGTGAACCTAAACGAGCTGAATCTGGAATTTTATCTAGTTTACCAGCATTTGCTTTCACAAATTCGGCTAATCTTGCCAAGCCATTCTTTTCAAAAAAATCTTCATTATAATCTCTGCCAAAAGCAGAAGTATCGTACTTAATATCATTGATAATTACACCAGTCTTTTCATGACCCGCATTGCCCCATCTTATTAATTTCATAAATATCTTTAGTTGTTAAGTTTTATAAATCCTCCGTCAATCGGATAATCATTTCCAGTGATAAATCCTGACTCTTCTGCACAAAGATATAAGGCCAGTGCAGCTATTTCTTCTGGTTTCCCCATTCTCCCAATCGGCTGACTTTTAGAAAGCTTAGAAAACATCTCTTCCTCTTTACCAGGATAGTTTTTTGAAATAAAACCATCTACGAAAGGGGTATGTACTCTTGCAGGTGAAATACTATTACAACGGATACCGTCTTCCATATAATCACGCGCTACAGACATGGTCATTGCATAAATTGCACCCTTGCTCATCGAATAAGCAAATCTGTCGGTTATGCCTACCAAAGCAGCTATAGATGCCATATTCAAAAATCACACCGGACTTTCACTTTTCTTTAAAAAGGGAATTGCAGCAAATAAAGTGTTATAAGCTCCTTTAACATTCACTGCAAATACTTTGTCAAAATCCTCCTCACTTGTGGTATCGGCCTTGCCTATATGGGCGATACCTGCATTGTTAACCAAAATATCAACGGCTCCGATCTGATAAAAAATATCCAATACCTGGTTTTGATTACTTACATCACAACCATGAGCATGGGCTTTACCATTGTTCTGCTTAATTACGGTAACTGTTTCCTCAGCTGCCTCAGCATTGAGCTCTATAATATGTACTTCTGCACCTTGTTTGGCAAATAGTATAGAAATTGCTTTTCCTATACCACTTCCTCCGCCGGTAACAATAGCTACTTTTCCTTCTAAACTAAACATATATTAAATTATAATGAAACTCCTCTTTTCCATGGAATAAAATCATCCTGCCCTAATTCTACAGATTTAGGTTTAATGAGCCCGCTTGCCACATCGATCACGTAATTCAGTATCCGTTCACCAGCTTCTTCGATACTTTCTGTTCCTTCAATAATAGTTCCGCAGTTAATATCGATAATATCAGGCATTTTATTAAATAATGCAGTATTTGTAGAGATCTTAATCACTGGTGCAACAGGATTTCCGGTTGGTGTACCCAGACCAGTTGTAAAAAGAACAATATTTGCACCCGAACCTACTTCGGCAGTAGTGCTTTCAACATCACTGCCCGGAGTGCACAATAAATTTAAACCTGGTTTTGTCACTTTATCAGGGTAATCCAATACCGCTGTTACAGGAGAATTACCCCCTTTTTTTGCCGCACCTGCGGATTTTATAGCATCTGTAATTAACCCATCTTTAATATTTCCGGGCGATGGATTTGCATAAAATCCAGAACCTGATGCTTCTGCAAGAGCATTATAAGTACTCATCAGCCCCATAAAACGATTGGCTGTTTCGATATCTATACAGCGATCACTGAGCTCCTGCTCACCACATAGCTCTGGAAATTCGGCCAGAATAACGCTTCCGCCCATTGTAACCAGCAGATCAGAAAGATGACCTAATGCGGGGTTAGCCGAAATTCCTGAGAATCCGTCAGAACCACCGCATTCCAATCCTATGCAGAGCTTCGATAAAGGTGCTGGTGCTCTTTCTTTTTGATTAGCGACCATTAGACCAGTAAAAGTTTGCTTCAATGCTTCTTGCAGCAACTTACTTTCTGTCCCAAGCTTTTGCTGTTCCAGAATAACTAATGGTTTACTGAATTTCGAATCTCTTTTTTTTATCTCTGCTTCCAGAATACTGATCTGTGCATGCTGACAACCTAAACTCAGAACGGTTGCTCCTGCAACATTTGGATGTGTAATATATCCGGCTAACAGACCACAGAGTGCATCAGAGTCCATTCTGGTTCCTCCGCAGCCCATATCGTGGTTCAAAAATTTAATCCCATCTATATTTGGGAATAATTTATTGGCAGGGGCTACAGCAGCAGCTGAGTGCTGCAAATCTGCCTGCAAAATATCTTCTACGCTTTTGCCTGTTTGATATAATGCAATTAAGCCGTCTACTTCGTTTTCGTAACTTTTAGCTTTTTTAAAGCCCAGTTTACCTGTAAGTGCTTCTTTAAGGACTTCTACATTTCGGTTTTCACAGAATACCAGGGGAATAACGATCCAGTAGTTGGCAGTACCAACAGCACCATCTTCTCTATGAAATCCCATAAAAGTTTTATCCCTGAAAGCTTCAGCATTGGGCTTTTGCCATTGTGTTTTTCTTTCTCCAAGCTGATAACCTTCTGCGGCATGTTTTACATTATCAACTGTTATTGCTTGCCCCGCCTTAATAGCTTCACTTGCTTTACCCACCAGCACGCCATACATGAAAATGCTGTTCCCTTCAGACAGATCATGTATGGTAAATTTGTGCTTGGCGGCTATCGGTGTTATTATATCAAAAGTCAGCGCATTAAACGTTACTTTAAATCCTGCAGGCAGATACACAAGGGCTACCAATACATTATCCAGCGGATGAATTTGTATAAAGTAAGTTGTTTCTGTTTGCGCCATATTATTCGAGTTCAAAAATTTGATTCATTAACATCCATTTCTCTCCGGGTTTTGCTCCTGGTAAAGCCTGCTGGTATTTCCACATCAGCTTTTCCCATTCCTGTACCCTTTCGTTCTGTTCATCCATTGCAGCCTTATGTTCGAAGCTGAAAGTATCGCTCACTTCCATCATCATCACCAGACGATTGGAAAAGCGATAAATCTGCATCTTCTCTATTCCTGAGTTCTTAATACTGGCATAGATTTCCGGCCATATTTTTTGATGATATTTCTCGTATTCCCGGATTAGTTCGGGATCATTAATCAAATCAAGCGTTAAACAATAGGTCCTCATTTATCTGTTTTATATTTTTAGATGGTGCGGTATCTTTGTATATTCAAAGGAAAGTATTTTTGATTTTATTTATTTTATCATTTGAACGAAAGATTAAATGATTTTGCATTTTGGCATATTTACCTTTTATCAGCCATCATTTGTAACAAAAAAAAATGAAACCTCAACTTTTAAAAGCATCTCCAAACCCAATTCATTCCTTCAATGCCAGACAGGATAATGTGCCCTATATCAACAACCGATGGCACTATCACTCGGAAGTGGAACTGATTCATTTTAAGAAAGGTAATGGCACACAGTTTATCGGTGACAGCATTAAGCGTTTTCGTTCTGGTGATGTGATTTTAATCGGTGCACACCTGCCGCATTACTGGAGATTTGACGATGTTTATTTTGATGAGCAGGTTAATACCAGTGCTGATGTAAGGGTGATACATTTCAATGAGAATTTCTGGGGAGATGTGTTTCTCAATTTGCCGGAGAATAAACTGATTAAAACTACACTGGAAAAAGCGAGACGGGGGATTCAGATTGGCGGGCAGATCAAAAACAACATTGGTGATTTGCTGGAGCAGCTTTTACAGGCAGAAGGTTCAAAGAAAATTTGCTGTTAATGGAAGCGCTGACGAGCATCGGCAATTGCACAAAAACCAGGCTCCTTTCTTCTATTGGTTTTAAACATAATTTCGAGGAATCCGAAAACGACAGGATTCATGCGATCTATGAATTTTCACTTGCTAACTTTAAGCGTAAGATCCAAACTAAGGAGGTAGCAGATATTGCACATGTAAGTGTGAACTATTTTTGCCGGTATTTTAAATCAAGAACAAGAAAGACCTATTCTCAGTTCATTAATGAAATAAGAATAGGCCATGCTTGTAAATTACTGATCGAAAACAAGATTAATGTCAAACAGATCTGTTATGAAAGCGGCTTTTATAATTTTGCCAGTTTTCATAAATACTTCAAATCAATTACGGGTAAAAGCCCGCTTAATTATCAGCGTGAATTTTTTCATGACCGAAAAGAAACGACTCATTAAAGATGAGTACTGACAAATTAATTTGATGCAGATTATTTCGCCTGCATACCTGTCAAAGTGGATTTAATTCTTTTACGATCTCTGAAGAATTGTCAGGTGCATCAAATATTTTATGTGCAGTTGATGCTTTTCCATAAAAACTTTTGTTAGCGTCAGCATCTATCGCCAGAGAAGCTCCGTTTACAGAAATTCCTGCAAAAAGACCTTTACTGCGAGAGTAAGAATAGACTTCTGCTTCCAGTTTATAATCGGTATTTGCGGTTGTATTCCTGCCTACAGGGCCTGCAGCAACAGAAAGGTCACCACCAAGTGTAAAACTGCTCTTTTTGATATCAGTCAGACTACTGCTGTGTTTAAATACCAAAACAAGATCTACTGCCTGTACACCTATTTGAAAACCAATGCTGCCTCCGGTAATTGTGACAAAGACTGGATTACTCCATGTTCCGTCGGCTCTTTTCACCATAGCAATACCTTTGCCTCTTTTAGCTCCTATTACAAATCCTGCGTTGATTAATTTTGGAACGACAATAATCCCCTGAGTGACAGCGAGTAAGTAAGTCTGATGGTATAGATTCCTTCATCTTACTAAAATCCGCGAGTACGGTTGTTGCTGCTTCTACTTTCTTTTCTTCCTTTTCCTGTGCATTAACCGAAGCGCTTATGAATAAGCCTGCACATAAAAGAAGTGCAACTTTAAACTTCGGTAATTTCATCGTTTTCATAATAGTCCTGGTTTTATTTGAATTTGATTAACTATTAATGGTTAATCAAATTCGAAGCCAAGATTATCTTGTAAACATGTTCATATTATATTTCACATATAAATACCTGTAATGGTTCCAGCAAAAGTAGTATTAACTTCAGTAACAGTTCCTTCTTGGAAAATAGCTTTATTTCTTATGGATATCTGATAAACTGGAGTCAATTTTAATTCCAAAAAAACAGTTTTTATTTTTTTCATAACATGCTAGCGGTTAATTTTAACCAATAATAGGAGTATCCTTCAATATTTAAAAAGTTATTACATGAACTAATATATTATCGTGGTAAATGAATATATAATCTCCTATATTTGAAATAATGATTTCCGCATTCTCTTCAAAAAAAGCTAAAATTTATCGTGGACATATTTTTGTATGGACACTGTTTATTACCTATGAATTCCTCCTTGTATTTCTATTGCACCTTCCAACTTCTTCTCTAGGAGATTATATTTTAGCCTATTCCCTCAATATAATTCTTTTTTACACTAACGCTTACATATTGTGGCCGTTAATATACAAAAATCCCATATATATAGGAGTAATACTATTTTTGCTTGAGTTTATAGCATATTCAATTCTAAAATATATTTTTTCATGGATTTACAATATCATCGCTCCTTCAAGCATCCTTACTTTTGATATTGATCTGGTTACTATGGCCAGAATTATTTATCGGTTCATCTATTTTGTTGGTTTGAGTTCAGGTTACTGGTTTGCTTTAAACATCATTACACAGAGAAAGGAAATTTCAGATTTAGAAAAAGCAAAATTACTGGACCAATTACAACAACAACAATTAGAAAAAAAAAACTGGTCGATTCTGAAGTTGCCTATTTAAAATCACAAATCAATCCGCATTTCTTATTTAACACCTTAAATTTCCTTCATAATACAGCGATTACAACAGCTCCTCAACTAACTAAGCCAATTTTATTACTTTCAGACATTATGCGTTATGCATTGACTGAAATACCGCAAAATGGTAAAGTAGAGCTTTCGGAAGAAATTGAGCAGATAGCTTCTTTTATTGATTTAAATCAATTTAGGTTTGATCATAATTTACAGTTATCTTTCACCATTACGGGAAATACTGGCAACTTAAGGATACTCCCCTTAATCTTGTTAACCCCCATAGAGAACATTTTTAAATATGCCGATCTTAAAAATACCGAGTATCCTGTAAAAATCAGTATAGATATTAACAACAATGAATTGAAATTTGCCATTTACAACAGAAAAATAAGAACAAGAAAACAATTACCTAGTCATGGCGTGGGTCTTAAAAACTTAAAACTAAGGTTGATGCATACTACTATTTAAATGTTCATGAAATACAAATAATAGAAACTGCAGATGATTATACATTCAACCTCCAAATAACCTTATAACCTTTATGTATATAAATTTTTTATAATAGATGATGAATCACACGCCATCGAAACTCTAAAAAAATACGCAGCAGACAGTGCACAACTGGAGGTCGTTTCTACTTCACAAAATCCATTGGAGGCAATTAAATATATTAATGAAAATAAGGATATAGACATTACTTTTCTGGACATTGATATGCCTGAGATGTCTGGCCTGGATGTAGCAGATTTAATCTATAAAAACACAGCAATCATTTTCACTACTGGTCATGCCGGGTATGCTGTACAGGGTTTTGAAAAAAATATATCTGATTTTTTGCTAAAACCGATTTCCTTTGAGAAATTTCTAAAATCTGTAACAAAGGTTATCACTAAAATAGAAGAAGAAAAAACCCCAGAGTACCCCTAAAAATGAAAGCTACTTTTTTGTTAACCGGGGATAAAAGGTAAAATGCTTAAAGTAAATTATGATGATGTTGAATATATTGAAGGGTTAAACAACTACATCGTCATTCATACTCCTCAAAACAATCATATTATCTATCTGACAATGAAGGAGATTGAAGCCGGCTTACCAACTGTTAATTTCATCAGAATTCATAAATCCTATATCATCAATATTGATAAGGTAACGATGATGGAAGGAAACAAAATTATGATCGATAAAATGATTTTACCTATAGGATCTTCCTATAAAGACCAGCTCTTAAAAAAAGTAAATAGCAACGTTATTAAAACTCATCGTTAGTCATATAATTGAGATAAACCTGATACTTTTTCATAAAATGATAGGCAAGATATTCATAAGCACGGGGATCATCTTCAAATATTCTGTTCATATGCATATGTAACAAACTTGCAATCAGGTTATATTTATCAACAGGTCTCCAATTTGATGTTTTCTCATTAAGAGCAACGAGCCCTAGATTAAAACAGTCGTAAATTCTGTTACTTTTATAAATAGAAAACTGCTCATTATTAGTCAATTCTGACTGAAAATCTCTGTATTTAAGATCCATTTTACGCGCGATTTCTTTATCACCATTATTAAATTCTGCTGAATAATCGGCAAGAATCTGACCAAAAAAATCAACACGTTGTTCTTTATCTTTAATGAAGCACTTTACCATTAGAAGTGTCGAGTGTATTGCAAAATTTAATTTAAACCTCGTTTCATATCCAAATGCTTGAAGTGTACTAAGAATATACTCACTATCGTGATAAAATAACGATTCTATTTCATCTATTAACTCTGCTGAATATCTTTCCAACTCTCTTTGATAAGTATCAAGCTGTACCTCCGATATTTTCCCTGAATGACACAGTGGTCTTAACTTTGCGTTGAGTTCCGTGAATAAACTATGAGCTAATTTTCCGGTAATAAAAAATCTTAGTCTGATATGATGTTCGGGATCATTATATCTAATCTAAAAAAAACACTTAAACCCTGGACTGTTCTTCTTGTATTTTTGAAGTACAGGTAAAATAACATTTATTAAAATACAATCTGTCAATGAGTAATGCGCATACAATTTGATATATAGCCATTCATCTCCAGGAACAAATGTGCGTTTTACTTTTAGCTTTTTAATATCCCCGATTACATTGCCCATTGGCTGAGGAGAAGGGTATGATTTAGATTTATTGACGACACAAACGATGTGTTGGCTTGCGTAAGGCCTTCCCTTCATATCATGCACATCGGCACACTCAGGTAATACATATTCTTTTAATGTGATTGATTTCTTGTTTCTGATACATTTAATAAACATATCAAGATCAACTTTATTATTTCTGTTAAAAACAAGAAAGTTATCACTTTCATTCAAACTAAAATATTTTGGCAGATGCAATTCTTCTCCAAAATCCTTATAGTGCCCCGCAACTATCTTGTTAATTTTATGCTCATCCAAATTCCATCTGGCAGGACTGAGAACTGCCCCTGCCTAGTTGAACACGTGGATAATAATCTAAACCTGGAAAAAGCTGTTCAAGAGAAAACACTAAGCTGGATTTAATTCCCTGATGCTGTAAATCACAAAGAAATCTGAATGCCGGAATAGTAGTAAGCTTAGTATTGTAGGCCGAAGAAAACCTGGGTATAACATATTTATTGAGTTTTACTGATCTTAAAAGGATTGTGTCACCACTCATCGATATGACCAGATCATTCAGTTTAATAGTATTTTCTTCCGGACGTGTTGAATAGGTTAATATGGGGATTTCATAAGGATAAAAATGTCCTCGTTGATTAATGTTTGATGTCTTATTAGCAGGTGAAAAGGCAATTTCAGCAAATATAAAATCATTATTTATGGACAGCTCTTGTTCGCATATATTTTTAAGCTGTTGTTCAATAGCCTCATTTGGAGCTCCAAATCTTGCTCCCAATTCTACTCCTGATACACCTGCAATTTGATCGATCCATAGTTCGTTGTCTACATTTTTATATAAAATGGACATGCCTGGTGGCAATAAAGAATTACTTTCTGGCAATAGGTCAATATCCTCTTGCGTAAGTATAATTTTTTCCAAACCTGATTTCGAAAGGTCATTCCATTTCTTAAAGATCAATTTTTCTGCTTCACCCCAATTCAGCTTACTTTCAGCTTCCTCACTCTTTCTCAAATCTTCGACAAATCCATCATTGCCGTTATCAAAAGCCGAAGTTAAATTTTCATACCCAACACCAATTCCCGGATCCATCACTTCCATTAATGGTACCTCCCGCCGGTCATATTTCTTTTTGAAAGCCGTCTTAAAGCCTTTCATTACGTCTTCATTCCTATCAACAGTTAGTTTGTCCAGATTTTTGATCAATGAGATAAATTCAGGATGCACCTCATTATTTAGTCCGCCTGAAATTTCACGC
Source organism: Pedobacter sp. NJ-S-72 (assembly GCF_053890575.1). NCBI lineage: Bacteria > Pseudomonadati > Bacteroidota > Sphingobacteriia > Sphingobacteriales > Sphingobacteriaceae > Pedobacter > Pedobacter sp. NJ-S-72. The sequence continues at coordinate 2,188,006 of NZ_CM132681.1, forward strand.
TGATATAAACTATAAGGAACTCTATCTTCATTTCGGCTAATGAGTTCTTCTACAGCTCTATTAAGAGTGGGTAATCCGGCTCTTTGATCATTAATAACAGTTGAGAATGTTTTTAATCGCTTCAAACTAAGCTGAGGGTATTCTTTCAATAAAGCCAGACACCGTTCATTATACAATAAGCCCGTAACATTTGGTGTTAGCTCTGAAACAATTACCTGGCCCTGTACCAAATGATTAAAATAATCCTCTGCACCTGCATCTTCACCGTATTCTTTTATCAAATAACTAAGAATGTCAGTTTTTGTCTTTCCCTGGTCAATAAACTTTAACATTTTTTTCAACCCAGGGATTACTTTTAGATGTACTACTACATGTTTATCCTGTTCAGTATAAGCTTGACTAACAAAATACAGCTCCCCTGCCACATCATACATGGAATTATTAGCATAATATCGAATAGATGGTAATTCTTCTACTTTTAAAGTATTGATATAATTCAGTATTGTCGTAAAATCAGGGATAGCAGTCAACCCACCTTGACCGGTAAAACACAATTGATCATCCTGACCTGACGTCCAATTGGCTAAAGAGAATGAAGAAAAGAGACCATATGGTAACGCTCTAAAACACATTCGGTTTAAGTATTTCCACAAAGTTATTTTTGCCCGTTCATTTAATCGGTCATAATCAAAATCTTTTTTCTTCAGCTCAACATATAATGTCTGACTGGCAAAAAACAAACTCGCCCTAAAGAAATCCGTTTTTAACAATCCTTGCAAAAACAACTCGTTAAAATTCTCGTAACTATAGGCCGGTGACCGAACCAGCAAAAAGGAGTCAACAGTAAATTCTGACATTTTTTGAGCACTTAAATATATTTGGTAAAGAAAAGAATTCCCCTTGCGGTGAAATTTATAAAAAAAAACACTCATATTGTACGTTTACGTATTTTTTTTTGTTCGATAATGAACTACAAAAATAACAACAAATCCATAATCAACTGACGGATAGCGTAATAACAAAATTACATAAACTGGCATGTAATTAGTCTGCATAAGGTAAATTCAATATATGTTATTGCTTAACCTAAAAATAGCCAGAAGAAACCTGCTGAAAAACAAAGGTTTTTCTTTGATCAATATTGGCGGTTTAGCTATTGGCCTGGCTTGCTGTATGATATTACTGTTCTATGTCAGTTATGAATGGAATTACAACAAGCAATTCGCTGCTATTGATCGTATCTATTTTGCTAAAACAAACCTGATTATTAATGATCATTTAGCTTTATATATGGCCGAACAACGCAGTAACGAAATCAGTATCAGAAAAGTACTTGGTGCTGATTTAAAAAGCATTCTTATTTTACTCAACAAAGATTTCATTAAACTTGTCCTGCTATCAAATATAATTGCTTTTCCTATAGCTTATATTTTATCAAAAAGCTGGCTTCAAAAATATGATTATAGTGTAGGTATATCAGTCTGGCCTTTTCTGATAGCAGCAGGTCTTTCAATCGCTATTGCTTTATTAACAGTGAGTGTACAAAGTATTAAAGTCGCAAGAGCTAACGCAGTGGATGCGCTAAAATATGAGTAAACAGAGCTACGATTTAACAGAAGAGATACGGTAGGCACATCTTCTGCCTCCGTCAACGATATATTCTATACGTTTTATAGGTATGTTTTCACCAATAACAGTTTGCAGTGTTTTGAATTCTGCATTGCATATTGCAGGATTAGCATGAGCAGCGGCACCTATAGGGCAATGATTTTCTATAAAAATGAACCCTTCATCATCTTTGATGACCTGGGCCATATAACCTTCTTTTGTCCGGATAGAGACAAAACTGTTGATTCTCTTTTCAAGATCAGAGACACCTTCCAGTTCTTTCAGGTACTTACTGGTCCCTTTTTCACCATTAACCGTAATCAACTGTGAAACAGCATTTTCACCAAGAAGCTCTTTCATTACTTCCATCAGCTTAACGGTAAGTGCGGCATGTGTATCCGGGAAGCGGGATTGCCCTAAACTGGTTAGTGACCATAATTGCTGTGGCCTGCCTCTCCCGGTTACCGTTTTGCTGGAAGTCACCAGACCTTCTTTTTCTAAGCGCAACATTTGGAAACGTGCACCCTCTACCGTCACCTTAAATTCACGGGCAAGCGACAACAGAGACTGTGCCCCGCTGGTTTTCAGCAGATTCACAGCACCTTCCCTAAATGACATCTTATTTTCCATTACAACCAGCCCAGTTCTAACTTTGCTTCATCGCTCATCATATCTCTGGTCCATGGCGGATCGAAAGTAAGACGTACCTCTACCCCATTCACACCTTCAACAGCTTTCACCTTATTTTCTACTTCCTCAAGAAGTTCACCCGCAACCGGGCACGCAGGCGCAGTCAGTGTCATATAAATATGTACATTATTATCTTCGAGCATATCAATCTTATAGATCAGGCCCAGTTCATAAATACTAACTGGTATCTCCGGATCGTAGATCGTATGTAATACATCTTCGATTTTATCTCTTAACAATGGTTCACTCATAACAATTCAATTTAATCCTGTGATTTAAAAGCCAGGGCGTACATCTTCATTTGTTTTAGCATTGACAATAACCCATTGGAACGATTAGGTGACAAGTGATTCTGTAAACCTATAGTATTGATAAAGTACAAATCTGACTCTATAATTTCCTGTGGAGTATGTCCTGATAAAACCCTGACCATCATACTAATCAACCCCTTGGTAATAATTGCATCACTATCAGCAGTAAACCAGATTTTACCTTCTTTGTATTCCGGGTGCAGCCACACACTTGACTGGCATCCTTTAATCAGGTTATCCGGTATTTTATATTGTGCATCAATCAGAGGAAGTTCTTTCCCCATATCAATGATATTCTCATATTTATCCATCCAGTCTGAAAAAAAAGCTCAAACTCTTCAATAATCTCGTCCTGTTGTTCGTTAATCGTCATCTGTAATAATTAAATGAGTATAGCGGCAGCTCTTTTTATTCCTGCTACCAGTAAATCCACTTCTGAACGAGTATTGTAAAAGGCAAAAGAAAGCACGACAAGTCCCTGGAATACCGAAAAAGTCCATAACCGGTTCAGTACAATGATGGCCAGTACGGATAGCGATTCCCTGTTTATCCAGTAATTCTCCTAAATCATAAGGGTGTACACCATCAATTAAAAATGAAATTACACTTGCGCGCTGCTCTGCTTTTCCAATAAACCTCAGACCAGGTACTTCGGCCAGCAATTCGAGCGCATAGTTTAATAATTCATGTTCCTTTTCCTGTATAGCTTCCAGACCTATAGCATTCACATAGTCTATAGCCGCCCCAAGCCCGATCGCTCCGCATATATCCGGTGTACCTGCTTCAAACTTATAAGGTAAATCATTGTAAATGGTTTTTTCGAAAGTGACAGTTTTAATCATATCACCCCCTCCCTGATAAGGAGGAATCATATTCAGCCATTTTTCTTTGCCATAAAGTACACCAATCCCGGTAGGCCCGTAAATTTTATGTCCTGAGAAAACCAGAAAATCAATATCCAGTTCCTGTACATCTATTGGTAAATGCTGAATAGCCTGCGCAGCGTCAATCATTACAGGAATATTTTTCGCATGTGCCTGTTTAATAATTTCTCTGACCGGATTAATTGTTCCTAAAGAGTTTGATACGTAAGTAACTGAAACCAGTTTTACGCTTTCATCCAAAAGAGCTGGTAAAGTATCCATTTGCAACACACCATTTTCATCCATAGGAATGACTTTTAGTGTTGCTCCTCTCTCTTCACAGATCATTTGCCAGGGTACAATATTCGAATGATGTTCCATAGCAGAAACCAGGATACTATCCCCGGCATTTAGAAATTTCTTTCCAAATGAAGAGGCAACCAGGTTAATTCCATCGGTTGTCCCTTTCGTGAAGATAACTTCATGGCTAAATGCAGCATTGATGAACTTACTTACCTTATGGCGTGCTTCTTCATAAGCCGCTGTCGCCTGCTGGCTTAACAAATGCACACCACGGTGCACATTACTGTTGCAAGTTTTATATAAAACCTCTACAGCAGCTAAAACTGCTGTAGGTTTTTGTGTTGTTGCTGCATTATCAAGATATACTAAATCCTTACCATATACTTTGGTATCCAGTATAGGAAAGTCTTCTCTGATATTTTCTGCTATCGGTCTGCTCATTTCTTTTCCTTTTAAATGATTGTTGCTAATGAATTTTCCATCTTTTTATAAATTAAAGACTGAACAAAATCCTTTACCGCTTCATTTTCAATTTTTTGAGTAACATCAAACATAAACGCTTCTACCAGAAGTTTACGGGCCGACTCTTCAGAAATCCCTCTCGACTGTAGATAAAACAATGATTCAGGATCAAATTGACCTACTGTACAACCATGGCTGCATTTTACGTCATCCGCAAATATTTCTAATTGAGGTTTTGCAAATACCTGTGCTTTATCACTCAGTAAAAGATTATTATTCTGCTGAAAAGCATTGGTTTTCTGAGCCGGACGCTCTACAAATACTTTTCCGTTAAACACCGCTTTACCTTTATCTAATAATACCCCTTTATAGATCTCATTGCTATCACAATGCGGGAATCTATGGTGAATTGCAGTATGATTATCGGTCAGCTGATGACCAGCTACCAGGTATAAACCTAATAAATGAGTTTCAGTTGCACTACCATTGAGAACAATTTCCAGGTTATTACGGATCAGTTCTGCACCAGGTAAATTGAACATGAAGTTATCATAACGACTATGACGTTCCTGGGTAATATGATTATAATTGATTAATCTGTCTTCGGCAGCGTTATCCTGAATCACATACTGAATCAGATTTGCATTTTCTTTAACTGTGATTTGCGAGACGCTATTCATTAATACACGTTGCGCATGCCCTAGTGAAACAGCACTATCAATTAATTCAGCTTTTGCATTTTCATTTACAATGATTAAATGACGCGGCTGATACAACATATTTTCATTTGCTGTATACAGATGAATGATCTGTACTGGTTTGCCCAGTACTACATTCTTTTTGGAACTTCAAGAAAATATCCATCAGTAAAAAATGCTGCATTTAAAGCATACATCCTGTTGCCTTCTGCTTCTTTACAGGTAATATAATCCTTATAAAGTTCTGTATTGATAATACTTTCCAATGGAAGTACACTCAATTGATCAGCTTCTGGTAAAACAGATAAGTCAAACTGGATCTTACCATTCAATAAAACCAGCAACCAGGCATCAAGACCAGGTACAATTGCTGCATGTATTGCTGCCTTAACTTCCTGCTGATCAACTTCACCTGTAGTCTGTGAAAAAGTATCAGTTAGAAATGGAGTCAGATTAGTAAATTTCCAATCCTCATCTTTTGAGGTAGGAAACCCCTTTGCCTTAAACAATTCAAAAGCATCTTCCCTTGATTTTGATAAATCAACGTTAATATTTTCAGCTTTTGGTGTGTTTTCAAACTCAGCGATCAATTGATTATAAAATGGAGTTGTAAACTGATTTACCATCTTAAATTTTGTTTATTGATTCATTGCCATGGAATTCTTCTTTCAACCAGTCGTATCCTTTTTCTTCCAGTTCTAATGCCAGTTCTTTTGTTCCTGAACGTACGATCTGACCATTGTACAATACATGTACAAAATCAGGCACGATATATTCAAGCAAACGCTGATAGTGAGTAATCAAAACAAAAGCATTATCTGCTGAACGCAATTTATTGATACCGTTAGATACAATACGTAAAGCATCGATATCCAGTCCTGAATCTGTTTCATCAAGAATTGACAATTTAGGCTCCAGCATGGCTAATTGGAATACTTCATTCCTTTTCTTCTCTCCTCCGGAAAAACCCTGGTTCAGAGAACGGTTAGCCAGCTTTGCTTCGAATTCAACCAAAGCTTGTTTTTCTTTAGTCATTTTCAGAAACTCTTTAGCCGAAAGCTGCGGAAGCTCACGGTGAGTTCTGATTTCACTTAATGCTGTTCTTAAAAAATTGATGTTTGATACTCCAGGAATTTCTACAGGATATTGAAAAAAGCAAGGAAAACACCTTCACGTGCACGCACTTCAGGTTTCATATCCAACAGATTTTTACCATCCAGCCAAACTTCACCTTCAGTAACCTCGTAATTTTCACGACCTGCAAGAACTGAGGCCAGTGAACTTTTCCCAGATCCGTTAGGACCCATAATAGCATGTACTTCACCGGCTTTCACCTCAAGGTTAATTCCTTTTAAAATTTCTTTTCCTTCAATATTCGCATGAAGATTTTTTATTGATAACATATGAATTCTATATTTTTTTATGATCTACCCTACGCTGCCTTCGAGTGTAAGAGAAAGTAATTTTTGAGCCTCTACTGCAAATTCCATTGGCAATTGATTCAGTACATCTTTTGCATATCCATTGACGATTAATGCAATAGCCTGTTCCGCGTCAATTCCACGCTGATTCAGATAAAAGACCTGATCTTCTCCTATTTTGGAGGTCGTAGCTTCATGCTCTATGGTAGCTGTATTATTTTTTTGGATTCGATATAAGGGAAAGTGTGTGCACCACAACGGTCACCTATTAACAGAGAATCGCACTGGGTGAAGTTACGTGCATAAGCAGCCTTAGGCCCCATTTGCACTAAACCACGATAGCTATTCTGTCCCTGACCTGCAGAGATCCCTTTAGAGATAATCCTGCTTTTGGTATGGGCACCAAGATGATATATTTTTGTACCCGTATCTGCAATTTGCATGTTATTAGTTACTGCAACAGAATAAAACTCGCCTGATGAATAATCGCCCTGTAACAGTATACTTGGGTATTTCCACGTAATTGCAGAACCTGTTTCTACCTGTGTCCATGAAATTTTGGCACGCTCACCACGACAGGCTCCACGTTTGGTTACAAAATTAAAAATTCCGCCTTTTCCTTCTTTATCTCCAGGATACCAGTTTTGTACCGTTGAATATTTAATTTCCGCACCTTTCATGGCAATCAGTTCAACTACCGCAGCGTGCAATTGATTTTCATCACACGCATAGGCGCTGTACATCCTTCCAGGTAACTTACATAACTATCTTCATCAGCAATGATTAGTGTACGCTCAAACTGACCGGTATTTTCAGCATTAATCCTGAAATAAGTAGAAAGTTCCATCGGACATCTTACTCCTTTAGGGATATATACGAAAGATCCGTCAGAGAATACAGCGGTATTTAAAGAGGCAAAAACGTTATCAGTATGGGGAACAACTGAACCCAGGTATTTCTGTATCAGTTCAGGGTGCTCTTTAACAGCATCGCTGATAGAACAAAATATAATTCCCAGCTCGTTTAAATGTTTTTTTATAGGTGGTAGTTACCGATACACTATCAAATACAACATCCACAGCAACTCCTGCCAGTTGTTTCTGTTCTGACATCGGGATACCTAATTTCTCAAAAGTACGCAGCAATTCAGGGTCTACTTCATCCAGCGATGCATATTTAGCCTGCTGTTTGGGTGCGGCATAATAAGAAATAGACTGAAAGTCAATTTCGGGCGGGCATTTTGAAGTTTTGCCATTGCGGCATTTCTTGCTTCTGGAAAGCCTTGAAACCCTTCATACGCCAATCGAGTAACCATTGGGGTTCATTCTTTTTTGCAGAAATAAACTTCACAGTATCTTCGTTGAGTCCGACTTCAGAAATATCCATATCAATCGCTGTAACAAAGCCAAATTCGTATTCACGGTTTGCCAGTTGTTCGAGCATCAAATCATCTTTTTCCATCATTATTCAGTTTAAAAACTTTATCGGCAGCTTTCGGATGGCTGGGTGGACAAAGCAGGTAACAAAGATAAGTAATGAGCTTAATAAACAAAGGAATTACTTTGTTTATTACAATACAATGAGTTAAAGCTATTGTATTCGACTCTTTACCAAAAATATTAATGGACTTTATGATTTTCAGCTTAGATTTACAGCCATATTTTAGAAGATTTTAAAATGATTATAAAACCAAGAATTTATAAGCGTGCTGTCTTGCAGACGATGTTTTATATCGCTACTGCGGTAGCGCTTCCAGCGTTTGCACAGCAAAAAACTGAAGACCCTTTATTGAAAATTTACAGGGGCAGTGCTGAAAAGATCAATGATTTGATCCATACAAAGCTGGATGTTAAGTTTGACTATAAAAAGCGTTATTTATATGGAAAAGAATGGGTAACCATTAAACCTCATATTTATGCTACTGACAGTTTAAGACTGGATGCAAAAGGTATGGATATCAAGACTGTTGCTGTAGTAAAAAATGGCAAAAATATTCCGCTTAAATATACCTATGATAATCTTTCACTGGCGATTAAACTGGATAAGACTTATCAGAATACGGAAAATTATACCATATATATAGATTATACAGCAAAGCCGGATGAGTTGAAAATAGAGGCTGGCGAAGCTATAACGGATGCCAAAGGACTTTATTTCATCAATCCTGATAGCACAGAAAAAGGTAAACCAGTACAAATCTGGACACAGGGTGAACTGGAAAGTTCTTCGGCCTGGTTCCCTACAATTGACAGAACAAATCAGAAAACTACAGATGAAATCAGCATGACTGTACCGGGTAAATATGTGACTTTATCAAATGGCAGACTGGCTTCACAGAAAAAAAATTCCGATGGCACCAGAACAGATACCTGGAAAATGGAATTACCACATTCTCCTTATTTGTTTATGATGGCTGTGGGTGATTTTAAAATTTACAAGGATAAATGGCGTGATAAAGAGGTTAGTTATTATCTGGAGCCTGCTTACGCACCTTATGCCAAGGATATATTTAGCTTTACTCCTGAGGCAATTGAGTTCTATTCAAAGACTTTAGGTGTAGATTATCCATGGAACAAGTATTCACAGATTGTAGTACGTGATTATGTAAGCGGTGCAATGGAAAATACCACTGCAACACTACATGGCGCTTATGTACAGGGAACAACACGTGAACTGGCTGACAGATATTATGATAAAGGAAGAAGCACTATTGTCCACGAGCTTTTTTCATCAGTGGTTTGGAGATTATGTTACCGCTGAAAGCTGGAGTAATCTTACCGTAAATGAGTCATTTGCTGATTTTAGTGAAACGCTATGGGCAGAACATAAATATGGACAGGATACGGGGATGAACACAATAATGAAGCTATGCTGACTTATCTGGAAGACCCGGCAAATGCGACGAAAAACCTTGTTCGTTTTCATTACCACGCTGCCCAGGATATGTTTGACGCTGTGTCTTACAAAAAAGGTGGCCGTATTTTGAATATGCTTCGTAATTACCTCACTGCACCTGTATTTTTTAAAGGATTGAATATTTATCTAAAAACAAATGCATTCAAAAATGGCGAAGCACAGCAGCTGCGTTTAGCCATGGAAGAAGCAAGTGGTAAGGATTTAAACTGGTTTTTCAATCAATGGTATTATAGTGCCGGTCACCCGTTACTGGATATTAAATACAAATGGGATGAAGCGGCCAAAACACAGACTGTTTACCTGAATCAAACACAAGAAGAAGGAAAAGCATTCCAATTGCCAATGGCAGTAGATATCTATAATGGCACTCAGAAAGAACGTCATCAAATATGGATGCGAAGCAAATCGGATACGCTTACTTTTAAATTAGCTGCACAACCTAAACTGGTTAATGTTGATGCTGATAAAATTACGCTAAGTAAAAAAACAGATCACAAGACAATTATAGATTTATTGTTCCAATATCAGCATGCTCCATTATATATGGACAGACTGGAAGCGATCGACGCAGCTGTTGCGCAACAAAAAGACCCTGTTGCACAACAAATTTTATTAGCTGCTTTACAGGACAAATATTATGGATTGCGTATGAAAGCTATGAACAGTATTGATCCAAATAATATTGCATTGATAACACCAGCAATACCGCTAATCCTCAAAATAGCAAAAACAGACGATAACAATCTTGCAAAAGCCGAAGCAATAAAGATTATCAGTGTTACCAAAGACGCAGTACAACAATTACCAATTTTCACTGAAGGCTTAAAAAGCACATCCTATGCAGTTCAGGGTGCATCATTATTTGCAATGTCAATTTTAAAACCTGCCGAAGCATTGGCTATGGCTAAATCTTTTGAAAAAGACAATAAAGGTGAATTAACAAAAGCGATGACTACTGTTTACGCACAAAATGGTGGTGATGCAGAATGGCCTTACGTTTATAAAAACTTTCAGGAAAGCGATGCACAATCAAAATTCGACATGCTTAAAGACTTTGCGATCATGACTGCCCGTGTTAAAAGTCCGGAGTATTCCGGGCAGGGTATCAATGCATTAAAAGAATTTGGAATTAAATACAAGTCGCAGGGGGCTGCCCCGGTAATTACCAGTGTTCTCGATCAAATTAAAACAGTACGTCAGCAACAGCATGATGATGCTTCTGTGAAACTTATCGGAGAAGCTCAACAACAGATTAATGATAAGAAATAAGTAATTCTCATCAAAAACATCGAGGCCCCATTCAAGAGATAAATCTTGAAAGGGGCCTTTTTTTTTTATGAATTGATACTATTATTTCTGGCAAATCAGCTTTCTTAAAGCACCTGTTCTTCAAGCAGCAACTTCAATTTTTCACTGGCATCCTTACAAAATCCAGGATGCACCCTTGATGTTTGGAGTACCGTACTCCGCATCGCAGTAAGCCAGCGAAACCTCGATGCAAGATCTAACTGACCAATAGGTCCGCTTTCCTTTCCACCAGCACAGATTCTTTTTAAAGCCTGCAGGTTATTTTCGATTTCTTCTATAGCTGTAGTTTTAGAAAAAACACTTAGTTTTTCTTTGTTTAATACAATCTCTGCCTGCAAAAATTTCTGTTTAGCACAGTAAAGAATAACTCCGACATTCATAAATTCTTCACGTTCCACCCTTGGTACAACGCGAATTACCGCATACTCAAATAAGTGACTGTCTTGCATTTTGTGCTTCTTTTACAAAAATTTCTGAATTGGCAATTCTTAGCTCTAAAAACCGGGCATAAGCATTGCGATGTTCTTCGGCCGAGTTAAAGGTGCGTTCTTCGCATAACCACTCCGCGGGGATCAGATTTACTATAGACTGAATCAACTCTTTAGTTATAACCGGGCTGAACTCTGCATCCACGGCTTCCAGTTCTGAAGCCCAGGGTAGCAACACATGATCTTTGATCAAAGTAAATGGCCGCTGCGCCTGTTCTTCCCAGTTTTGCCAGGAATGATGGAAATAGAGAGAAGCTCCATGATCAATCAGCCAAAGTTCTTTATGCCAGATCAGCATATTGGTATTACGGCCAGTACGATCCATATTGGTCAACAGACAATCAAGCCAAACGATCTGTGAAGCAAGTTTTGCATCTATAGTTGTAACTGTAGGATCAAATGTAATCGCGCCAGACAGGTAATGCAAAGCAAGATTAAGTCCTACGCTGGCTTTTAACAGATCCTGTATTTCTTCATCTGGTTCTGTACGGCCAAAGGCCTCATCCAGGTTAGCCAATACAATTTCGGGTATTTTAAATCCAAGGGCACGTGCAATTTCACCACCAATAATCTCTGCAATTAGTGCCTTTACGCCCTGTCCCGCACCGCGAAACTTAAGGACATACAGAAAATCATCGTCGGCCTCTGCAATAGCAGGCATAGATCCTCCTTCGCGCAATGGTGTAACATAACGCGTTACATTGACGGTTCTGAGTTGAAGTTCGTTAATATTCATCATAAAAAATGCTCTTGATAGAGACGGCTTGAAATTTAGGTAAATTATTTCAAAGACCTCATTTAATAACCTGGAATGTTTTTACAGGCTGATGATGATACTCACAGGTACTTACATTTTGCGGGATTAAAAGAAATAAGATCAGAAGAAAACGAAGGGATGTTTCCACGTCCATAATAAATAATTTATATAGTATTAAACAAAATAGGTGAAGGGGCTAAAAAAGGGCTGGTGGCAGAGGTGCCGATATAAATTTTGGATCTCCAAACAATGAATGTGTACAAACTGCTTATTAACTTAGTATAATCAAGATTACCAGATTTATCCAGCCCCTGTCCAAAAATCAAAGTATAGGTTTCAAAACGAACCAGTCCTTTTGGTATATTTTTCATAATGATACTCCCTGAGTATTGATAAGGAGCAGCTTTACTTGTTGCAATCATGTTTGTTCCGTCGTAAATACCGGGGCCGAATTCACCCTGGAACAACGCAATCCATTTTTTATTTGCCTTTACCTGATTGCAGCATGGACTTACAAAATGCGCGATTAGAAAATCAGTGCCGATATTATCTGAATTTACGGTGATATTACTGCACACGGTAGGAAGGGGCTGATTAAACACCGCTGAGATTGCTAAAGAGAGAGTGGCTACAATAGTTTCTGTTGCCCTCCCCTTGTCAATGCCCAATCCAATTATATAATTCTTCTTTCCAATGGAAAGCTGATCAAATATATGCTCACCAAAAAGTTCACCACTAGTTATTTTCCTGGTCTGCAATGCATCTGAGGACGGCAGCGTACGGGAACCTTCCCAAATAGAAAGAAAACAGCCCATAGCTCCGGGATCAGACCCGGGCAATAAATTAAATGAAACAGCTACCTGCTTTTCATTTACTGGTTTTCCAATGAGTTGAATAACACCTTGCGTACACATAACAAATTATGATTTTTTAAGAACAGTATATAAGCCAAATATCCATTCGGCAGATTAAAAATAACAGGGTGAAAACAGCTTTTCGGGTTCAGCATTTTAGCTTTATTAAAAGGTAAAATGGAGTTTGCCACAAGAAATAATTTACCTAGGTTAGCTTAAAAAAACGCCCATATTATGAAATTAAAATTCCCTATTCTATTTACTGCATTAATTGCTGTAGGTGTAGCTGCATGTCAGCAAAAAGAAACTGCTGCTATAGAGCCTGCCAGCAAAGATGTAACTATACCCGATTCAGTTTTAGTTGACGTAAATACTGCAAGAGAATATGTTAAAAATTATGCACCTCATGCTGGTTATGTAGATCAGACAGAAGAAGAAGTAAGAGCAAAAGCGCCTAAAAAACCAGATACACGCTGTGTTTGGTTTAGTAAACAAAGATTACAACAAATGCTTGATCAGCTTGAAAATGAAAAAGGAGATGGCGTACGCTTCTATATGATTACCTATAATAAAAAGTACGATACCACCTTAATTGGTAGACAGACACCTATACCGCCAAAAAAATACTGGGGATACAATACCCTGTTAATGGTTTCGACCAGACCAGTTAAATCTGATGAAGGGATTCTGCATTTCGATTATTACGGGAACAATGTTAATCAGGAAAATGAAGTAAAAAAAAACAGTAAAAACAAAAAAACCAGGTTTTATCGTAACTTTCGTTCCTGAGAACAGAGGTGAATTATGTCCGCCACCTTCAAACTGTATGTCAATTGGAGCAACATTGCTAACTGATACGTTAAAGAGATAATATGCATCAGTTTTTTACTGTAAATACTATTACAGAGCTCCTTTTTTTACTGACTGATCAGCATTTTTTGCCTGTACAGAGACAAAAATATATACTGGAGATCTTTCATAATTTATCTTTTCCTGGTATGTACCGTAGAAATGGCCGGGATTAGTCTACGCCTTGAACACAAACCGAATTACGCTCTCTATACCTGTTTCCTGGTGGTTGAATGTACAGTGGTAAGTTGTTTTTTTTTATCATTTATACAAGAAATACCATCACAAACCTAGCCAGCTGTACAGCTGGTTAGGTTTATTTATTTTAGTATTTACTCTGGAGCTATTCAATAATAATTTTAGCAATTTCGCCTATAAAACCGCTGCTTTTATGTCGGTTATTTTTGTCATCGCAAGCTTATACTATTACATGCTTATCCTAAAAGATGAGCATTTCAGGAAATTGGAAACTTATCCACCTTTCTGGGTAGTTAATGGTATTTTATTTTTCTATTTTGGCAGCACTGCGTGTAATATATTTTTTGACTACCTTTTGCAGGAAAAGGCCAGTTTCGATAAGTTTATCTACGAGATATGTTACTTTTAATATTCTGAATGTACTTTTATATAGTTGTTGGTCTTACGCTTTTATATGCAGATATCGTCAAAGGAATTAATCTTACTGATTGCCATAATCACATTCATTTTCCTGATTGCCCCTCTTTTTTTGATTATTTATATCTTTTTATACAATAAAAAAAAGGCCAGACATCTTGAAGAAAAAAAGGCTTTAAAGAAAACATTTGAACTGGAATTACTAAAGAGTCAGGTAGAAGTGCAGGAACATATCCTCCAGACTATAGCGAGTGACCTGCATGATAATATCGGACAGTTACTGAGTCTGACAAGCATGACGTTAAGCTCTATTAAAGCTGATCATTTAAGAGAGGAAAAGATTAACACCGCAGCAGAACTGACCCATCGTGCAATTAAAGAACTGCGTCAGCTTTCAAAAAAGATGAGCGGACAGGAACTGATCAAAAAAAGTCTGGGACATTCTATTGCATACGAGCTGGACTGGCTAAAAAAAGGTCTGGCTTATGAGGTTCAGTTTGAGGACAACACTACGCATTCCATTCCGGAACATGCCGATAAAGAGTTAATCATGTTCCGGCTATTCCAGGAAATATTAAGTAATATTCTCCGGCATGCACAGGCAAGCATAATCAAAATCACGATTAACCAAACCAAAGATTATTTATCTCTTCTTGTCAGGGATAATGGTAAAGGGTTTCTTCTGGAGCAAAAACTAAAGGCAAGTGACGGTTTAGGCCTATCCAATCTTCAAAAAAGGACATCGATGATGGATGGAAACTTCATCATTAATTCTAGTCCTGGTACGGGTACTGAGATTCATATTTCGATACCATACAGCTAAATTGTTTTTTCAAAAAACAGCAATAGACATTTTTAATTTATAAATTTAGGCGCTGTTGAAGCCGCGCTCAGATATGGAAGATAAAAAGATAGCTATTGCAATTGTTGATGATCATACTTTATTTAGAAAAGGAATGATTAGCCTGTTAGAAGAATCAGATGAAATTGATATTCTTTTTGATGCTTCCAACGGACAGGAAATGATCGCAATGCTGAATAATGATATGCTGCCACAAGTGATATTAATGGATATCAATATGCCTAAAATGGATGGTTATGAATCCACTAAATGGCTCACCAGCAATTATCCTCAAATCAAGGTCCTGGCCTTAAGCATGTACGATGAGGATAAACCTATTATAGAAATGCTCAAAAACGGAGCTGGTGGATATTTATTAAAAGAATCTAAAACCTCCGATTTAATTATTGCAATTAAAACCATCGCAATACATGGTTATTTTATGAATAACCTGGTTTCGGGCAAGTTAATCAGATCTTTACAAGAAAATAGTTCCTCAAAAAAAACCTGCTGCAGGAAATCTCTGCAAATGAACGTAAATTTCTGGAACACTGCTGTTCAGAGTTCACTTATAAAGAAATTGCCGATAAAATGAATCTCAGCCCGCATACTATTGATAATTACAGAGAATCGTTATTTCAGAAATTTGAAATTAAATCACGTACAGGATTAGTCTTATTTGCCCTGCGGAATGAATTAATCAAACTGTAGAAGATTAGTTAATCATCAAGATCTGAATACAACCTGTTTCCCCTGTCAATAGTTACGTACAAATCCGGAGTGTTGCCTTTAATTGATTTGATTTTACCAGATTTGGCAGGAGGGCTAAAATTATCATGGTAATCAATTCTGACTGCCCCTATCGAACTTACCTTACCATTTTTCCCGGCACCGGAAAAAAAAACATCATAATAGCCAATTCCAATCTTACCGAATGATTTGAGTTTACCTCTCCTATCCCCATCAAAGACATCATAATAGCCAATAGTGTTACTGCCAATTAATTTGATTTTACCTCTTCTTTCTCCATCGAAGACATCGTAATAATCAACCCTGATACCACCAAAAGATTTGACTTTACCATTTCTTTCCCCATCAAAAACATCGAAATAATCATTTAAACACCTCCGATTGATTTGAGTTTGCCTTTTTTTCCGCCATCGTCAAATCCATCATAATACTCTTCATCCAAATAATCACTCCATTCCGGAACTCTTTTACTTCCACGGTTGACCAGGGATAACGTATTAGCTTTCGGGTCGAACTGCAAACTCAGTTCACCAATTGTAAAAACGATGGAATTTATCGCCGCTGTTTGCGGCAAGATTTTGAAATTTACTCTCGATAGTTCCTGCGCATTACAAAACAAACTAAAGCCTAAAAACAAGGCAGTTACTATGATATTCCGGGAACTCTTTGAGCTTAAAATCATTTTCAATATTATTTTTTTTCGTTTAACACTAAAGTAATTAAAAATCTATTAAATTATAACTGAATGTTAATTTATCTGCCACAAAAAACAGGTTAACCTGCTTAGCGCAGATTAACCTTTTACATTATATTTAATAATTTAATTAATAACCAGGATTCTGAGTATAGTTCGTATTTCCCAGCTGATTATCTGGTATAGGGAACAACACGCTTCTTGGATTATCTGTTGGTTTTTCTTGCCATGGAGTTAAGAATTTACCAAAACGAATCAAATCTTGTCTTCTTACACCTTCCCAGAAAAACTCACGTCCGCGTTCATCCAGTAAATTGTCCAGTGTTAAACTTCCAAAAGCAGTAGCTCCCCTTACTGTTCTAAGTGAGTTGACAAGCGTTAATGCGCTGCCAGTCTGCCCAGTTCTTAACTGAGCCTCAGCCTTCATCAATAATACATCTGAATATCTGTAATAAACCCAGTCATTTTCTGCCTTACCGGTTGAAGCATTGACATAATCAATCGGATATTTGATTACGCGGATCCCAGCAACCTCCAGGTGATTTGCATCAGTTTCAATATTACTTACTTCGGGCGTAAAAATCAGGTTATTACCACGTCTGTCTTTAATGATCGCGCCAGTCTGATCATATTGCTGACCAATTAAAAAACCAACTTTAACACCAGAAAACATTTGTCATCCCAGCATATGTTCCACCAATACGCTGATCAGCAGCTTCAAATTTCTTATAAAAATCAGACAAAGTAGAGAATCCATTATAACCACTTGGATTTTGATTATAATGCAATGGAGGTACCCACATATCTTTTACAGCACCCGCATCAGAGCCACCAACATTTCTGGAAGTGAATATATTCTCTTTTGATAGTTTGTCATTAGTTGGCGCAAAATTGTCAAAATATTTTGCCGTCAGCTGATATTTGCCAGAATTGATAATTTCATCTGCAAGGGTGATTACTTTTGCCATATCTGCAGGATCAAAAGTTGGAACCATACGATTTAAAAATGCACCCTTATTCAGGTAACACTTCATCAACAGCATTTTTGCCGCATCTTTATTTGCAAAATAATTAGGTCCATCGGTCAGAGTAGGAATGATAGCTGTCAATTCTGAAATCAGGTAATCAATTTCTTCAGGAGCCTTTCTGACTCTTGAGTTCGTAATAACTGATTCACCCGGATCACGATAGGCAACCTGCCCCCAACCATCCAGAACAGAGAACTGAGCGAAAGCACGAACAAATCTTGCTTCTGCAGCCTGTACCGGTGAAGGACTAAAAGCCAGCACATTTGTTGCTGCATAATTTACCCCATGTAAATCTCTGTATGTATCAGAGATACGGGAATGATCTGCCTCCCACCTGTGTAAATGTAATGCACGCCATGCACCATTATCATCCCAGTCACCAGCCCGCGTAGGCACAATAGCCTCGTCAGAAGGAAATTCCTGTAATGACCACCAGCCCCAGGGTCCCTGGTATGGATTACGCATAGCGGTGTAACTTCCATTTAGCAAATCGGCAACGTTCCCGGAATTCACCCCTTCATTACCAATCTGGCCACCTATATCCTCTTTCAGTTTTGTACAGCCTGAAATAGCTATTGCTAATGCAAAAAAAGTAATTATATATTTATTTTTCATGTTGATCATAATTAGTTAAAGAGAGAAATTAACTCCAAAAAATTGAATGTTCTTGAACTAGGATAAGGAATGTATTCAATACCAGCCGAAGGCACACCATTCACGCTTTTATCCACGTTTACTTCCGGATCAAAACCAGTGTATTTAGTAATTATAAATAAGTTTTGTCCATTTACAAAAATGTTCATCCCTTTGATCACCTTACCTACATTACCAATCGAATAACCGATTGTGGCATTAGCCAGTTTCACATAACTACCATTCTCAATATACCTGGAAGATGCAGCAATCGGATTGGCTAAAGATTCCTGAATTGGTGAATTCAGCAAATTAGCAGCAATATTTCTACCAATGCCAAGATTAGAGATTGGCAATACTGAATTCGCTGTGTTGTTGTAAATTTTCTGACCTAATGATCCATTGAAGTTTGCACCAAAAGTTACTTTCTTGTATCTGAAATTAGCACTAAAACCTAAGATGACACTTGGATTCGGATTCCCCAGGTAATAATATTTATAGCCTTCATCAGTATACTGAGATTGATTGTCCGCCAGCATTCAAACCAGTATATTCCCTGGTTACCATGGCAAATAATGGCAATCCTTGTTGAAGAACTTCTAAGGTTACCCCGCTTAATCCTTGTCCGCTCAATGAACCAGTTTTAATAATACCTTCCAGAGTTTCTACTTTATTTTTAATAAAAGTAGCATTACCACCTAAAGATAGAGAGACATCTGGCTTATCAATAATATTTGCATTTAATGTAAGTTCGATTCCTTTATTACTGATTGTACCAGGTAAATTAACCCATGAGGCTACTACGCCCGGATTTGTTGGTGATACTGGGTTTTGAGGAAATAAAAGTCCAGTTTTTTTTTTTATTAAAATAATCCACAGATCCAGTAATCTTGTTACCAAACAAGCCAAAATCTACGCCTAAGTTGGTTTGTTCGTCTTCTTGCCATTTTAAGTCCGGATTTCTATTATTTACTGCAACAAGTGTTCGTTTACCACCTATAAAAACATAATCGAAACGTTGTTGAGATGATGCTCCTGACGGAAACTCCTGATTACCAGTCTTTCCGTACCCTGCTCTTAGTTTCAGTTGATTTAACCAGGAAACATCAGCCATGAAGGTTTCATTTTTAATATTCCAGGCAGCCGCAAACGAAGGAAAATATCCATAACGATTATTCGAACCAAATTTGGTAGAACCATCTGCCCTGAACGTTGCTGTCAGTAAATATTTATTATCATAATTAAAAATCGCTCTCGCAAAATAAGACTGCAATTGAGAAACCGGATCATTATAAGAATTTACCGTACGGTTTGCAGGTTCAATAGCGTGGAATATATCAGTATAATCAACTGCTGCATCACCAAATCCTCTGCCGGTCATATTTTGTCCTTTATTAGTGTAGTTATTAAATTCATAACCAATAATTGCATTCAGATTAAGCTTACTCGCTATTTCCTTATTAAAAGTAAGCGTATTGGTGAATTGCTGCGTAATCAGTTCAGAATTGGAATAACTGGCCACACTCCAGGAAAATCATCCTTTGCCTCTACACCGGTCAGGTTAAGAAAACTACGCGTAGAAGCCCTTCTGATACCCGTGCTATAATTTATACTAGCCAGCATTCTGAACTCTAACCAGGGTGTAATTTTATAATAAGGTGAAACACTTCCAAGAATAGTTGAAACTTTAGTTTTATCACTTGAAGCCTCTAACATCGCCATTGGATTAATTGTTGTTGAATTCTTTTCAACAAATACAGATCCATCCGCATTATACATAGACCGTGTTGGATTCCATGATAAAGCCTGACCAATTAAACTACCTGTGAACCCCGCATCCGTAGAAATCGGAGCAAGATTCTCTAAATACTGACTACTGATCAGATTGATATCCAATCCTAATTTCTTACTCTCCAAAAATTTGAAATTCCCGTTAAATGCGCCACTGTATTTTTTAAAATCAGTCTTTTTGATAATACCCTGCTGATTTTGATAACCTAAAGAAACACGAAAAACATTTCCATCTCATTTCCTCCGCTAACTGCAACAGAATAGTTCTGATTGTAGCCAGTACGCATAATCGATTTCATTGCATCTACATTATCGCCATAATCATTAGCTGTCAATCCATATTGCTTTAAAGCACTACGGAACTCATTACCATCCAATGTCTTAAGCGTACGTGCCAGCGTACTTACACCCGCAGAAGCACCTACATCAATTTTAACTTCACCGCTCTTTCCTTTTTTTGTAGTAATTAAAACTACTCCATATGCAGCTCTTGAACCGTAAATTGCAGTAGCGGAAGCGTCTTTTAAAATTTCCATGGATTCGATATCAGCCGGATTAATAAAGTTCAGTGGATTTCCCTGAGCAGAAGTACCAGAAGCAGTCAGGTTATTCGTTCCTGGAGCTGTAGCAGTCCCCCCATTACCAGTAGGCCTGGCCGACCTGCCATCAAGGGCAACACCATCAACTACATATAAAGGTTGTCCTGTACCTGTTACTGCCGTATTCCCCCTGATCTAACCGTAGAAGCCCCACCTGGCTGCCCGCTGTTATTAATCATCTGCACACCTGCAACCTTTCCCTGGATAAGCTGATCGGGTGCAATTAGCGGTCCTTTATTGAAATCCTTAGCAGAAATCGTCGTTGCAGCACCAGTCAGATCGCTCTTTTTTACAGCTCCATAACCTACAATCGTTACAGCCTCAAGATCAGTTCCTGATGATAACGTAATGTTGATTGTAGCCCTGCTATTGATATCTATTGTTTGTGATTGCAAACCAACATAACTGAAAGTCAGCGATTTTCCCGTCGCAGGTACATTAATAGCATACTTACCATTGGCATCGGTCATTGCTCTTACGTTCGTACCGGTAACTGAGATTGTAACACCTATTAAGGTGTTCTTTTCGTTATCAGATATCACACCTTTTACTACTGATTGTGCATATGCTGATAAATTAATGCTGAGTAAAGCAAGACAACAAAATATTGTTCTTTGCAACAGCTGAGATTTAAGCTTGTCTAAAAAGACAAACTTTTTTTTTTTTTTGGTAAAGACTCGTTCATAATTATTTGGTTTAGTTTATTTTGATTGAGAAAGCTTTCTGGTTTTTGTTTTACGTTTTGAAGGAGACAATGGACAATTTGAATTTGTAATATTACAAGCCAGTCTGGACTGGTTAGTCAAAGCAATATATGCGTAAATAATTTCCCTTGTTATTGATTCTGTATCAATTCAAACTAAAATCAATTTATCATCAAATAAAAACACAAACATCTATAAAACAACAAATTAATACCGTTAATTAAATTCAAATAAGCTAAAGCGCTTGAGCTTTAGCTTATTTATTTAGAAATTGTAACATTTTAGCGACGAATACAATAATGATAAATTCATTAATTATTCGCCGGACATAGTGTATTGAATACAGTATGACAAAAAAAATTATATATATATTGTTATCAGCTTATCACTACCTACCTTAACCTATGCAAGCAGACCAAAAGAGAGTTATGCTCTTCATCTATACTTCTATACTTCAATAATGATGACAAGCATTTTCGTCTTCGGATGTTCACCAGAAAAAAGAACAAATTCAGCTTCCCTGTTAGAGAAGCCAATGCGCAGTGTGCAGCAGGATAGTTTGAATTTCCTGGTTACAGCATTAATACTAGCAATCACCTTTGCTCTTATCGCCTGTTACCTGCTGTACCAGAACTATAAAAAAAAGCAAAGAATTAGAGCTCAAAAACAATGAAAGCCTGAGACAAAAAGAAGAATTGATTGCATTATCAACAGCAACCCAGGCAACTGCAGAAGCAAAATTCAGTTTCTTTACGCACATTTCTAATGCCTTCAGGGTTCCGCTTACCTTGATCCTGCTCCCATTGGATGAGCTATTAGACAGCAAAAACTCATCAAATGCACCTAAACATCAGCTGAATCTAATTCATAGAAATGTACAAAGGCTATTACTGATGGTTAATCAGCTAACCGATTTCAGAAAGATAGAATATGATAAAATAAAATGAAATCGACCTGACCTGTCAGGATTTCGTTGCTTTCTCAAAAGATATTATATCCTCATTTAAAGCACTTGCTTTAAGAAAAAACATCGAATTAAAGCTATCATGTTCTGATAAAGAAATCATGGTTTGGTTTGATAGAAACATGTTTGATAAAGTGTTGTTTAATTTATTATCTAATGCTATCAAGTTTAGTCCTGAACATGGAAAAATAGTAATCGGGCTTCATAAAAACCTTACTGATCAGGTACTGGAGATCACAGTATCAGATAACGGTAATGGAATGACCGAAGAAGAAGTTAAACATGTTTTCGAGTTATTTTACCAGGCAGACAAAGGCAGTTTTTTTGGTTCAGGTCTTGGTCTTTCTTTATCAAAAGAGATTACCGAATTACATCAGGGCACTATAAGTATTCAAAGTAAAAAAGGAAACGGAACCATCTTTCATATTATACTACCTTTAGAGCAGGAATACACTATTCCTAAAAACCAGGAAGCAATCAGTGATTTCACTATAAGTCCTGATCATTTAAATCAATATACCGCAGAAATCCTGCAGGACAGCTCTCCTGATCTGCAGGGCAATGAACAAGACGGGTATATCAATGAAGAGTCTCTACTGATTATTGAAGAAAATGAAGAGCTGCTTGAATATCTAAAAAACAGCTTTAAAGAAGATTATGAAGTCTTTACTGCCAACAGCAACTCTCAGGGTCTGAAATTAGCTTATGAAATGATTCCTGATCTAATTCTTACTGATATAACTTTAACTGAGAAATCAACCATTCAGATTACCCCTGCACTCAAAAATGATATCAGGACTTCTCATATACCTGTTATCATCTTAGCAGCTGATGGTAATGAAGAGCATAAAATAAGCGAGATTAAACAAATGGCAGATCTTTATATGACTAAGCCATTCAACTTGATATTACTTAAAGAAAGTGTAAAGAATCTGCTTTGGAACAGGAAATTACTAAAAAGAAAGTTTATGAGTGAAAGTCCTGCAGAAAATAACACAATGGTATTAAGCAGATCCGACAAAAAATTCCTAAGCGATTTTACCAGTATAATTGAACAGAATATAGCCAATGATAAGTTTAATGTAGACGACATAGCGATAGCGTTGGGTATATCCAGAATTCAGTTATATCGAAAAACAAAAGTTCTGCTTGACTGCACAATTAATGATTACATTTTAAACAGAAGGCTTAAAAAAGCCAAATATCTTTTAATTAATGAAGACTTTTCCATTTCTGAAATCACTTACAAAGTAGGCTTTTCATCCCCTACTTATTTCTCCACTGTGTTTAAATCAAAATATAATTGTACGCCCTCCTCTTATAAAAAACAAATAGCCGTAAACACCTAACCATAAATATCGTGCATGAAAACCTAATCAGGCAACATCTTCGTGATGAAAGGCCAAACAAACAATAATTCTCTATATTCATCCATCAAAACAAATCTAACAGTAATCTAAATCGTTATAACATGTATTTACACAAAGCAATTATTACCTCTGTTCTGATCACAGGATTAGGGCTGGCAAACGCAAATGCCCAGGCTAAACATGAGGATACAGAATTCTATACTCCAGTTCCCCAAAAAGTTACTCCGGGAAAAATAATAACGGAAGCCCCTTCTGATGCGATCATTCTGTTTGACGGCAAAAACCTTGATCAATGGGTAATGACCGATGACAGAACACAACCCGCAAAATGGACTGTTGCAGGTGGTCAGCTGACCGTTAATAAGAAAACAGGCAATATTGAAACTAAACAATCTTTTGGTAACTATCAATTGCATATTGAATGGCAAGTGCCAAAAGATATAACCGGAACAGGACAATTGCGCGGTAATAGTGGTCTTTTCCTTGCTTCAATGGGAAAAGGTGACCTGGGTTATGAGTTACAGATTCTGGATTCTTATGATAATAACACCTACACTAACGGCATGGCAGGAAGTATTTACAAGCAAACTACTCCGCTGGTTAATCCATCGCGTAAGCCGGGAGAATGGCAAACCTATGATGTGATCTGGACTGCCCCAACCTTTAAGGCTGATAGCACAGTGAATACACCAGCCAAAGTAACCGTATTGTATAATGGTGTATTGGTTCAGAATAATTTTGAATTGAAAGGCCCAACGCAATATATTGGTGTAGCATCTTACAAAAGTGCTCACGGCCCACTTCCAATCAAGCTTCAATCTCATGGAGATAAAAGTGAACCGGTCAGCTATCGTAATATCTGGATCAGAGAGCTGCAAAAGTAGTTTTGCAACTCCTTAATAAATAAAAGAAGCCGCTTTAATCTTGTTTGAAGCGGCTTCTTTATGAGGTTGTTTCTAAATTCCTTAAACTTTTTTAGGAGGAAGATCAAATGCAACAGCTTCATGCTCAAAATGACCATTATGTGCACCATCGCAAAAAGGTTTGTTTTTTGACATTCCGCAACGGCAAATCGATAATACTTCTCTGCCTTGCAGACCGTATACATTGCCATTTCTGTCAACAATTTCGAAATCGCCTTCGATCTTTACAGATCCATTATTATTGATTGTAAGTTTTGTCTTTGACATGTAATTGTTAGTTTGGGACAAAAGTAGAAGTCTGAATGGAAAGCGGGAAATCTCATTTCTATTTAGAAACATTATCCCATAAAAAAGGAGCCTCTTTTTTGAAACTCCTTTTTTCCCTTCTCTATTACTACTTAATGAGAACCCTATATTTAGATCAAACAACTACAAAATCAAAAGTCTTGGATTGATTTTCTTTTGCATTCCAACTGGCATAGTTCTCTTTACATTTCCAAGGCTTTTAAAAGAAACTGGTGCAACATTTTCTTGTTGTTGCAGTTTATCTCCTGTAAAAACGCCTACTTCATTAATCTTGCCGCTGGTAGCTTGAATTTTAATTTGATCTTTCATAATAATGGTGATTTGTCAACTAAAGAACAACGGTTATGCCATAAAGTTTATCAAAAAAAATAAATAAGACACTAAACGTTTATATGACAAAAAAGAGTCAAAAGATTTTCACAATCACTCTTTTTAATTTTTTGTTTATTTTTATAGCATCATGGACAAGGATAAAAAGGACTCAAAAAAGGACATCATCCTCAAGTGGATTCGACGTATGGGGGTTTGGGGTTTTCTGTTCTTTCTCGTGAAAGGGCTAATCTGGCTGGCCGTTGGATATTGGGTGGTCAAATAAATTCTGAAACAATTCTTATTGCTTAATCGTTAATGAAGAAAAAAGCAATGAAGAACCAAATCCCGGAGCAACAAGAAGGAGGTCAGCTGGATACCACAGCAAAAACTGAACTCCCTTCTATTGAAGAAGCTAAAGCATTCTATCAGATTGCAAAAAACAGGTTATTAAATATATCCTGCTGGGCAGAAATTTGCAAAGTCCCTTTGTCAACTTTTACCTTAACAGATGCAAATGGCCAGGAAGTAATCAGGGAAGCCGAAGAAGGTGATTATCTAAAGATAAATATTCCCCCGGGCCCGGAACTTATACCGGAGACGGCTTCGACTGGGTACGTGTAGAGAAAGTAAATGAAGAAATTAATAATTCATCGGCAGTAATAACCTTACAAGCCAGACCATCAGCAAATCCAACACAGCAAGATCCAGCTATTGCACATTTCTTTACCCAGCATGCGACCTCAACTTTTCAGGTTAAACAATCCGGCAGGATTGTTTCTGCAGAAGAGCATGGAAGAAATGAGGTGCCCAATACAGACACCTCGCATCTAACTGATCATATAAGAAATACCCTTGTTGGCTGGACCGCAAAAATCGGCCTTTCTTATCCACAATGGAAAAGCCTGGTCAAAGGTATTGTAGAAACCAATCCGGTTTAGTTATTGTGGTTTAGCAATATCCACTTTAATCTTTTCAAGGATCGCTTTCGTCTCCTCAAAACTCGTATGGTGGTAAGCATGCATCCCAAGGCTTTTTGCAGTTTCGACCTGAAAGATCCTGTCTGAAAATCCTGTCATCAAAATAATAGCATTGCTCTGTCTGGTCTGGCCTGTGCGATACCTAAAGCCAGCAAAAAGATATTTGGATCAGGCTTACGCATCTTTACGTCACAAGAAGATACGAAAGCATCAAAACATTCATGCAGCTTGAATTTCTTCACTCTGTAAGTATTCAATTCCTTACCTTCATTATTGATAGAAATTATACGGAAACCACAGTCTCTTTTCCATTCTTTCATCCACTGTAACAAACCCGGAAGTTCTTTTGATCTGGAATAAACAAACTCTTTAAAATCCTCTCTTGTGAAATCTCTTGGATGGTTAAAAACAACCGTATCCAGATATTCATCAAGCGTAATATTCCCGATTTCAAAAACGTTAAAAATGTAATTGTGTAATGTATTCAGCTCATCATAATTGAGACCGAATCTTTCTGCGGCCAGTTTACGCGAATCGTGTCCCCAGCCGTTGGTTAGCAATACGCCACCGATGTCAAAGAAAAGTATCTTAGGTTCTGAATTTTCCATAAGGTATGTTAAACAGGTTATTTTTACTTACGTAAACTTAGTTAATTGCCCGCAAAAACAAGCTGTTAAAAAAAAACAGGCTATCTTTTGACGATAGCCTGTTTTTCTTAAGAGTCTTAAAATCTAGTTGAAGATATATCTTACTCCTATTTGCGCCTGCCAGCGGGAAACCTGGTCAGTATTTACTTTAGTAGAATTGGTTACTGGAATTAAATTATCCTTATCCAGGTAAGGGAATGAATAATTTGCTTTACCATTCGCATCAACGCCCTGGTATTTAAGAACAGCTACTGAACCTGTATTAAATCCATTGTATGAATTTTCATATAAGCCCCAGTTACGGTTTAAGAAATTACCAAGGTTGATGATATTAAATTCAACTCTTATCGTATTTTTCTGGCTTCTTGTTTTACCAGATTTCACAAAAAAGTCTTGAGTAATGTTCAGATCAGCACGCTGAAAATAAGGTAAAATCACTCCATTTCTTTTAGTGAATTCACCTCGTGCTGGCTCAGATATTTATCCTGATTGATAAATGTATTCAATTGGTTCCAAATCTGGTCAGGAGTTCTGGTATCACCCACAAAATCAGCAACTAAATTAATATCACCTTTACTTTTGGGCACGAACATCAAATCATTTGCAGCGCCATCATTATTAGGGTCACCACTGGTGATATAAGACACTGCACCATTATTAGCAGACTCAAAGAATAAACCTATAGAAGTCGCATAGTTTTTATGATATTCTTTTCTGTAAGCCAATGAAGCGATAAAGCGATTAGGCATTACATAGGTACTATTTGATAAACTCTGATCGTTAGGGTTACCTGTTGTTGGTCTTCCTGCCCAGATAATACTGGCTGTAGATCCACCGTCATTTACGTCTTTAGAACCCGTATGTGTGTAGGCGATATTCGCATAAAACCCATTCAGGAAGCTTTTCTGTAACTGTGCAGTAACAAAATAAGAATAACCTTTATTTGTGTTGGTCAGGTAGTATAACCAGTAATATTTGGATTAGTAACACTTACTGGGGCACCATTGTTTGATGTTCTGTTATTAGAGGTATAACGGATCTGGCCTTCTACACCTGGTAAAGTAGTATAACTGTCAGGAAGAACAAGGTTCTGATGATAAATAGCATTGATATCTTTAGTATAAGATCCTTCTAAAGTACCAATAATACCGAATGGCAATTGCTGATCAATCGCAAGATTAGTTCTCCAGATTTTTGGATACTTCAAATTAGGATCTGTAACATCTAATTCATAAGAAGTATTTGCTGCAACTGCACCCGTTGGACGATTACCATTTACATCCGGATTATAGATCAGACGCGGATCATTAGGTGTTTTGGTTCCGTTAACAGTACCAGAGCTAAATAATGTTCCAGTATTTGATGCCTGGTTAGAGATCCATACAAATGGTGTTAAACCTGCGAATAATCCTGTACCTCCACGAATCTGTGTTGTATGATCACCTTTAACGTCCCCAGTTAAAACCTACACGTGGTGATAACTGGATCCTGCTTTTAGGTAATTTAGATACATCAACCTGTATACCCTGCTGAAAAGTTAAAGCCGCAGCATTAGGGTTCGGATCAAGTTTAGTAGGATAATAATTATAATCAGCCCTTAAACCATAAGTCAGTACAAAATTGTCTCTTACACGGAATTTATCCTGTGCATACAAACTAAAATTATATGATTTTATCTTAACCAGGGGCAAATCCCCGCCATTCGCAGCATTACGGTAATTATAAGATGCAGCAGGAAGATTATTGATAAAATCAGAAGCCGAATTATAAGTATATAAACCGTTATAATTAGGTGCAAATCCATTTAGAAAGCTCTGAGATTGATTACTTGTTCCAATTGTAACCTCATGTTTACCAGCAAAAATTGTTAAATCATCTGAAAGCTGCCCGATATTTGAACTCAACAAGTTACCCGCAGTGTAAAGCTCATATCCAAAACTTGTTAAAACACCACTTGGAGCAGTAATAATTTTCCCGGTCGCATCAGTTACCCCATTATCAATATCTACCATCGGTACATTTTTAGCTGACAATGGTTCACGGAAATCGCGTAAAGCAGAATAACCAACTGTTAGTTTATTAGAAATTGTATTACTGATTTTACTGTTCAGTTCCAGCATTCCGATATTAAAATTATTGTTGATCGTATAGCCTGCGCCAAAGAATGGCAGAGAACCAGGACCAGCACCACGCGTTGATCCCACACCAACTTTATCATTAATAATTCCGCCTGCACTATTAGGAGGTTGGTTTTTGAATGATTTAAGGTAAAAATACTTAGCACTTAAAGTATTGTTTTTATCGATATTCCAGTCTAACTTAACTGTGATCTTATCACTCTGTGTTTTATAACTATAATTTTCATATGGCCCTGGATTATAACCATACCTGGTTTGCAAAGCGTTAGCTATAGCATCTAAAGTTGCCGCGTCTGCCTTTGAAACCGTTCCACCACTAACACCTGGTCTTGAAGCAACAAACGTAGTCCCCGGGTTACTGATACGTTCCTGTTCACCGGATACGAAAAAGAATAATTTGTTTTTAATGATTGGCCCGCCAATACTCAAGCCTCTTGTATTATAATCAAAAGGAACTTTAGTAACTTCAGAAGTACCCGCTTTATAACCAGTTAAACCAGTACCCCGACCATAATAGTAAACAGAGCCTTTAATATCATTTGTACCCGATTTAATCACTGTGTTTACACCAGCTCCGGTAAAGAATCCCTGACGTACATCGTAAGGAGCCAGATCAACCTGTATCTGATCAATTGCATCCAGAGAAATTGGCTGTGAATTCGCCTGTCCCCCTAAAGTACCTGAAAGACCAAAAGAATTGTTAAACAAAGCACCATCAACTGTAATATTATTGAAAGTACTGCTTCTTCCACCGAAACTCATCGCACTTGTTGTACTTGCTGAAGGAGTTAGTTTAGTAAAGTCTGCCAAAGATCTGTTAATCGTTGGTAGAGCATCAATCTGAGCGCGCGTAATAGTCTCTCTTGCACCAGTACGGGAAGAGTTCATAACCTTACCCTGCGTGCCTACTACTTTTACTTCTTTCAAATCAGTTGCACTATCATCCATTTTGACGTTAATCGCCTGATCCTGACCAATTGAAAGCGTCAGGTTACTTTGAACGTATTGTTTAAAACCGATATACGATATTTTCAGCGTGTAAGGCCCGCCAATTTTAACGTTGATCAAATTGTAACGTCCGTTACCACGGGTTTCAACTGCATAAACAGTTCCGGTTGGCATATGGGTCAGTACTACGGTCGCTCCCGGTATCGGAGCTTTTCCATCTGTTACAACACCATTAATGGAAGCTGTAGTAATACCCTGGGCAAAAACCGATTGACCAGCCCAGACCGTAGTCATTAGCATTAATAATAAGAGTAATGTTTTTTTCATAAGGATTGTTTTGTGTTTGGATTGGGGCTTGCAGGGCGCTGTGCCTGTCGCACAGGTTTGTGCTCATTGCATAAATTTATGCTGAGTTAAGATGACCTTCTGCTTATGCAAATCCCGTTTTGTTTTTTTAATGATTTAGCTTTCTGAATTAAAAGCCGCACGAAGGTAAATATCGTGCATTAAGTCAAGGTTAACAATGGATTAACTACTTAAAATTAGTTTTTTATTAATTTTAACCAAAAAAAACATCTCAAAAAAATTAAAACAATATCTTATTAACTATTAATTGACTAGAAATACAATTAATATAACATTCCATTCTAATTAATAAACTCTCTTAAAAACAAACACGATACAAATCCAATAATTATTACCAAAAAAATCTCCGGAGTATGTTCCGGAGATTTTATAACCTATATATAGGTTATTATTTCGTCATTAGTCCCGAAATGATATTAATGCTCAGTGCAACGATTACTGTATTAAAAGCAAAAGAGACCAAACTATGCATTAAGGCAAGACGACGGATTCTCTTTGAACTGATTTCTACATCTGAAACCTGGAAAGTCATTCCGATTACAAATGAGAAATAAGTAAAATCAAGGTAGTCAGGAGTTTTTTCTTCTGGAAATTCTAAACCTTCTTTATATTTTGGCTGAACATTGTCTTTGGTATCAGTAACTAATTTTTCAGTATTAGCCTCTCCACTGACAGATTTAACGGAAGTCTTGCCTTTAGTCTCATAATAAAGATGGGCATATCGGAATACGAATATTGTATGCACCAATGCCCATGCGCACATGACAGCTGTTATCGATAAAATAATATGTAAAGTGAGTGCATTTCCAGTAAGCTGCTGAGTTGATTTTAGCAAGAGAATAACAACAAACAGACTTATCAGTGCTGCAACCAGAACAAAAATAAAAATCAGTGTGCGGTTATTATCCTGCACTTTTGAGATTTTTTCTTCATTTCAATAGGATGTACATAAAATATGGTCGCCCATGAAATACCTAATTGCGTTATCGCATAGCCGATCCAGACTAACTAAAATGAATTGTATGGAGGCTGCCATTCTCCCATAACAGCATAAGAAAACAATTAGGGCAACTATTAATGAGAGATACAATTTGTGATGGGCATCCAACCTTGATAATTTCATAAAGAGGGTAAGCAATTTAAAAATGAATACACAATTGTAATCAAAAAAAAAATAAAAGCAGCAAGGGTATTGCTGCTTTTATTTTTGCTGTTTAGCAAATCTTTTGAATCCAGAGGGTATTTGGATTTAACCGTTCTTACGCATAAAATTATCACTATGCATTTTCAGGCTTTTTTTCAGCAGCTGTCTTGCAATATGTATTCTTGTTTTAACAGTTCCAATTGGAATGTCCAACTGATCAGCGATTTCATGATATTTAAAACCTTCGAAGTATTTAAGAAAAGGAGTATAATATTCTGGCTGTAATTTGTCAAGGGCTTTATATATATCTTCCATAACAAATTTTCCATCACTGTCATTTACCGAGGCACTATAATGCAATTTATCAGAAGTAATCTCATCATCAGTCACTGTCATAATCAAATTGGTTCTGGTTGTCCTGCGGTAATTATTAATGAACGTATTCTTCATTATAGTAAATAACCAGGCTTTGAAATTTGTGCCCTCCTTAAAATGATTGGAGTAATTAATGGCTTTTAACATCGTATCCTGTACCAGATCATTTGCATCCTCCATATCTCTTGTGAAAGAAATAGCGAATGACTGTAAAGAATCCTTGTAACTGTAAAGTCGAAAATTAAAATCGTTGCTACTCATAGTGTTTATGTTTTTCGGTTTATATATGAACACAATTACAAAAGACATACCAAAAATAGCCTCTATTCATTTTAAAATTGGTTTACGATCCAGCAATTACATTATTTAATATTATTTATACACATATATATTGTTTATGTAAAAAAAACAAACAAAATGGTATTGTACCAAAAACTATACATTTTTGTCCACTTTATTTCAGTAATCCCTAAACAAAACATATATATAAACAGCTCCCCTTTTCAAGGATTTAGATTTAGAAGTCCGGCATAACTTAGAATAATAATTATATTGTAATTAAAGAAATGAGGATAAAAACCGGAAATCCCCATAAATAACTAAAGGGGAATCGAAATTCCCCTTTAGTATATCAAACACACCAATTTGAGAGCAAAATTTAATACAAGGATAAATTATCAACTTGATTAAACCGTGCTTAATGTTAAAAGTATGAAAGAGTTTTTGATCTTTAAATATTTTTACGTCAACAGCTCGTTTACTTACACGAACCTCCGCTTAAGACTCATTTTCATTTAACCTGATTCCTGAAAAAGAGGTTTTCAATAGGATTTTCAATCTTCTTCAGGAAATAGCAAGCTGCATTCCACTGCCCATAAAACTAAGATACTCCAGGTCATCCAACCTGGAGTATCAACAAAACAAAACTTAGATCTAACCAAAATCAAGTATCGGCGTAATGATTCACATTACTATTGACGTCATGGGCGGATTCGAACCGCCGTTAAAGGTTTTGCAGACCCACACCTCACCACTCGGCCACATGACTATTTTAGCAGAGAAAAATATGAGTAACCCTTGTTTTTCTCCTTTGTAATTTCTTTCATTACGTTGTTACTGACAGCAAATATAATAATGTCTACTGAAATAGTAGTATTTATTTTAACTATTTTTATTTTTTCTCTCATTTTAGTCATTCGGCAGAAAGGACTATCTTTACCTTCCACACTATGGCAGACATCCCAAACCTATTTGAAACTGTTAAAAACACCCCTGATACCTATATAATCAGTGATTTCAACCCAGCACTTTTCAATACTGTTTTTATATTAAAACACAGTTCTGGTCCGGCAGATATTACAGCGCCAGGCTATTTTGATTTGTTGCCACAGCATATTTCAATAGGTTATGCCTCATTTGGGAACAGTGGTACTGCCATAAAATTTCCACAAGTAGACATACGTCTTCATCAAAACAACCTGATTCTTTCTTGTCGTTGTCCTTCAATCAAAATAGATTATGTGAGCATCAGATGCAGGTCCTGTTTAATATCATCGAACGTCCTGAACTCCGTGTATTTTTTGATAGTAAGCTAAGACATGAAAAGATAAGGCAATTTGCCACAGCCTACGGTTTAGAAAACGAAAGTCCCGATGACTTATTTACCATTGAATATGGAAATAAGAATTTCGGGATTATTCCAGTGATGAAAGACCTCCTGCCAATTACGAAAGAGAAAAATGAGCTTCTTAAAGAGCTTCTTTTGCCTAAAACAGACCTCAATTTCTTAAAACGTGTAGCAGAAGAGGAAGGCACAAAGAAAATACTTGTTTTAAAGCAGCACCGTTACTACTCACATTTCCAGGCTGACTTTTTGGAATGTGCAACGACAGCCACTGGTAAAATAAGGAATCCATTGAAGCAGTTAAATGCGATGGACTACATATGGGCAACAGAAAACCCAGAAGAATTAAAATTCTATACAGCAATTTCCAAATTCCAGCAGAACTACGAAAACTGCACAGGCAGATGCCGACATCAATGGCTTAAAAGCACTGGTAAAGAATCCCCTTGGGCTGGACGTTTTTTACCACGACCCCAGGATCTCCCCTAACCTGACTGTCAGTTCAATCATTCCAGTGAAGATCAAAAACCTTCACATAGACATTCGCCTGGCCGTTAACCTCACCAACGGATTTTATACCATTTTGGGCGAACTCGTTTTAGAAGGTAAAGCTTACGACCTTAAGCTTCTGAATATAAAGTTCAGTTACTTCATCTTTTACAACGGTACGATGTACCTCATTGATAATCCCGATTTCATCAGAGTAGTAGATTTCTTCAGACAAAACAACAATCATCTGATTATACACGATTCTAAATTTGCAGCATTCAAAGAAGACATCTTGTCCAGGCTGGAAAGCAAAATCCATATCAACTACTCCTATCTCAAACCCGCTACCCACGAACAACTCAAAGAGGCACACTTTGATCAGTCAACCGAGAAGATCATCTACCTCTCTCCGACTCTGAAAACTACGTTCTGATAACCCCCGTAATGAAATACGGAGCCGTTGAAGTCCCTGTATTATCCAGAAAACAAATCCATGCCGCAGACCACGCAGGCAATGTATTTACCGTAACCAGAGATGAGCAGGAGGAGTTACAGTTTGTGTCCTCAATGATTCGTCAGCATCCCCATTTTGAAGAGCAGCTGGATAAAGAATCCTTTTACCTTCATAAAAAACGTTTTCTGGACGAAGGCTGGTTTTTAGCCGCCTTTGAAGAATGGCATCAGCAGAACATCACCATATTAGGTTTCAACCAGCTAAAGGGCAATAACATAAACCCTAACAAAGCAAAAATAAGCATAGCCGTAAACAGCGGACTAAACTGGTTTGACACCGCATTTGAAGTCACTTTTGGAAAACAAAAAGTCTCCCTCAAGCACCTGCACAGATCAATCAGGAATAAAAGCAAATTTGTGAAGCTCGGTGACGGCACGATGGGGATACTACCTCAAGAGTGGATTGATCGTCTTACAAAATACTTTAATGCCGGAGAAGTTGTAGATGAATCCATTCGTACACCCAAGGTAAATTTCACAGAAATTACCGACTTGTACGAAGAAGAAATCCTTTCAGTAGCTGTAAAAATGGAGCTCTCTACCTATAAAGCTAAAATAGCTGATTTTAAAAACATCCAAAAAGTAGAAGTTCCAAAAGCCCTGAATGGAACCCTTAGAGATTACCAGAAAGAAGGCCTGAACTGGTTAAACTTCCTTGATGAATTCAATTTCGGTGGTTGTCTCGCCGACGATATGGGCCTCGGGAAAACCATTCAGATTATTGCCTTCATCCTATCCCAGCGGGAAAAGGGACATCAAAACACCAACCTCATCGTTGTTCCCACTACCCTGATCTTTAACTGGCAGGCCGAAATAACCAAATTCGCCCCCGATCTTAAGATCCATACCATATACGGTGCAGACCGGATAAAAGACCATGAAGATTTCAGCAATTACAATTACGAAATCATCCTCACCTCCTATGGCACCCTGCTATACGACATAGGCTGGCTTAAGAAATATCACTTTAACTACATTTTTCTGGATGAGTCTCAAACCATAAAAAACCCCGACTCCCTACGTTACAACGCTGTGCGTCTGCTACAGTCCAGGAATAAAATTGTCATTACCGGTACCCCAATAGAGAACAACACCTTTGACCTTTACGGGCAACTCTCCTTTGCATGCCCCGGGCTCCTCGGCAGCAAACAATATTTCAGAGACCATTACTCATCCCCTATAGATAAATTTAAAGACACAAGGGCTGCAAAAAACCTTAAAAAGAAAGTAAGCCCATTCATCCTGCGCAGAAAAAAAAAAGAAGTGGCCGCAGAGCTTCCTGACAAAACCGAAATGGTGATCTACTGCGAGATGGGCACGACCCAAAAGACCGCTTACGACGCCTGCAAAAACGAGTACAAGAAATTTCTCCTGTCCGGGAAAGAAGACCATGAAGAAAAAAGCGCATCATGCATATCCTTAAAGGCCTGACCCAGCTCAGACAGATCTGCAATTCACCTGCCTTGCTCAAGGACAACCTGCTGCACGGAGCCACCTCCTCTAAAATCACGACCCTGATGGAAGAAATAGAGAGTCACTCACCCCAGCATAAAATCCTCGTATTCTCACAATTCGTCTCCATGCTCGACCTCATCAAGAAGGAACTCGAACAAAAAGACATCCCCTTTGAATACCTTAGTGGCAAAACAACCAATCGTGAAAAGCGCGTACAAAGCTTCCAGCAAAACGAAAACATCCGTGTCTTCCTGATCAGTCTGAAAGCAGGCGGAACCGGCCTGAACCTTACCGAGGCCGACTACGTATACCTCGTTGACCCCTGGTGGAACCCTGCTGTAGAAAACCAGGCCATTGACCGTTGCTATCGCATTGGCCAGAAGAAAAATGTAGTAGCTATCAGATTAATTTGTCCTGACACTATCGAAAAAAATCATAACTTCA
The DNA here is from genome assembly GCF_053890575.1 of Pedobacter sp. NJ-S-72. NCBI lineage: Bacteria > Pseudomonadati > Bacteroidota > Sphingobacteriia > Sphingobacteriales > Sphingobacteriaceae > Pedobacter > Pedobacter sp. NJ-S-72. Next base: position 2,224,184 of record NZ_CM132681.1, read on the forward strand.
GGAAACAAAGAAGGAGCTTGTGAATGATATCATACAAACCGATACCTCCCTGCTAAAATCCCTTTCAAAAAGTGATCTGATTGAGCTCTTCAACTAATCAAAAGCTGCTAACAAACCAGCAAACCTATAGACAATCCAACAAGCAAACCTAAAAGTAACTAACAAAAAGCAATCCAATAGGCAATCCAACAAGTAAACCAATAGGCAACTAACAAATAAGCAATCCAATAGGCGATCCAACAAGCAAACCTAAAGGCAACTAACAAAATAGCAATTCGATAGGCAATCCAATAAGCAAACCTATAGGCAACTAACAAAAAGCAATCCAATAGGCGATCCAACAAGCAAACCTAAAGGCAACTAACAAAATAGCAATTCGATAGGCAATCCAATAAGCAAACCTATAGGCAACTAACAAAAAGCAATCCAATAGGCGATCCAACAAGCAAACCTAAAGGCAACTAACAAAATAGCAATTCGATAGGCAATCCTAAGCAAACCTATAGGCAACTAACAAAAAGCAATCCAATAGGCGATCCAACAAGCAAACCTAAAGGCAACTAACAAAGAAGCAATCCAACAAGTAAACCAATAGGCAACTAACAAAGAAGTAATCCAACAAGCAAACCTAAAGGTAACTAACAAAATAGCAATCCAACAAGTAAACCAATAGGCAACTAACAAATAAGCAATCCAACAAGTAAACCAATAGGTAACTAACAAACAACTCAATAGCGCGCCAACAAATCACACCATTTCGCCAGTTTAGAGAAATAAAAAAAAAGACCAGCATATTTCGGACATTGTTCATTCCTTCAAATGAACGTCGGCCGAAATATGCTGGTCTTTTTTTTATTTCCCCCTGACCTAAGAAGCAGTGAACTTGTAGGTTAGCGACTTATCATCGCCCGAGAAAGAAACCTCATGTTTAACCCCTTGCTCATCCAGATAAACCTTCCCCTTCACAAACCCTTCCAAATCCTTCTTACTCACCTGTTCAAAGTAACTCTGAAAATCCTGTTTCAGTGCCTCATCAGTTTTCGGAGCAGTCGCTAACGTCTGTTCAGGAAGCGAAGTAGCACTCATTTTCTCCAGTCCGATCATCATAATATCAAAATACCATGAATCCGTCAATTTCATTGCTTCGATAGCCAGTCCGTCCACAAACCCTAACAAATTGTGTCTGAAACTAGTTCCCTCATCCATAAAGAACCTCAATCCGGTAGACTTTGTCCATTCAGCTCTTTCACCCTGATCACCATTGCTGCTTACCCCGTAAAAGGCAACAAGATATTCCAGAGAGCCGGTGATTATCTTCTCTTCATGGTTAATATTCTCATCAAGAACCTGTTGAGAAACACTATTCATAATTTTATCAAAATACGTAGAATCCCCGGTAAAGCTCATACCAGAAATTTTCACTCCCGGTAAACCACCACAGCCCCTGCGGGCAAGGATTCCATTCTTATAAATTTTTATATTCAGTGCTTTCCGTTCCGTTCCCGACTTCACTGTGATTAATACCTGTTCGACTTCAGACTTATCCATTTTTTTTACGCTTTATAATAACCTCAATAAAAGCAGACCTTGCAATCCGCCGACGCGAAATTACAATTAAAATTTAGCTATAGAAGTTATATTAGTAGACTGGCAAGCATTAAATACCCCTAAAGCACCGCCAGAAATATTACTTATCGGATTAGAAGGCGTATCCGTATTCTGATCGATCGTCGTGTTCAAAGTTCTGAAATAATCATAAGTACCTTTATCAATACACTGCAATTCGACCGTCATCAGATCACCATTATTAATCAATGGATTTCCCACCTTTGAATCCGTATCATAATAAAGCTGGTTGTCATAAGTTCTGCCATCCGTTGCATCATCATTGCGTACAAAAGAGCCCTTTACCAGCACATTATTTACCCACTGCCTTAACCTGTAATAATTCCCTTTTCCTACCGGATCAGTGTATTCAGGAACCATAAATATTTTATATCTGCATCCAGTTCAAAGCGTTTTGCATAAAGCTTATTCACCTTGATCGCTTTCAGGGGAATAGTCGAAGTAGCCATATAAGTCTTACCACTCAGTTTAACTGTCAATTGATAAGTATGACCGCCAACCCCCTGCATCAGGCTCGTCTCATAGACACCAGAATTTTTAGTCGTTAAAGTCTCAGCAACACCAGAAGTCAGATCCTTAATTTCAACAACCCCGTCATTACGCCCCACAAAATTATTATCCTCCTCAAAGTTCTTTGATTCGGAAATGCTCACCCTATAAGGCCCGGCATTGGCAGTAACCTGCCCCTCAATTACAATTTGTGTAGCCGATCCATCCAATTTAACATCAATGACCTTTTCACAACCACTGAACATCACCGTTACTATCATTAAGTAGAAAAAACCTACACTGCGTTTCATCATTTTAAAATTTAAAGTTGTAAGAAATTGAAGGCACAAACCTGAACAAAGAAGTTTGCACCGCCTGAGGGGAGCGGTCATCAGGGTTATCACGGAAAGTAATCGCGTAAGCATTTTCACGTCCATAAGCATTATAAAGACCAAATGCCAGTTCAGAAGAGAAGTTTTTACGCTCTTTCAGTTTACATGTAGCACTCAGATCAAGTCTGTGATAAGCAGGCATTCTGTAAGCATTACGTTTAGTATATAAGAAAACCACCTGGTTATCCGTATAGTATTTACCACTTGGGAAAGAGACCGCATTACCCGTATAATAAACAAAGGTTGCAGAAAGCGACCATTTCCTGTTCACCTCATACATACCTACAATGGAGATATCATGTGTACGATCCTGTCTTGCAGCATACCAGTCATTCTCATTAATACCATCAATCATTTTTTCGGAGCGCGACAAAGTATAACCAATCCATCCCGTCAGGCGTCCTGTCTTTTTACGCAATAGCAGTTCGAGCCCATAAGCTCTCCCTTTACCAAATAAAAGCTGCGGCTCAATAGGATCATTACTTCTGATGATATTGGCCCCGTCCCCGTAATCTACCTGGTTATTCATTACCTTATAATATGTTTCTGCACTAAACTCAAAAGTATTGTCTTTCAGGTTGCGGAAATAGCCCAGAGATACCTGATCTGAAGTTTCCGGTTTGATAATATTATTTGTTGCCACCCATTTATCCGTCGGGCTGCTTGTCGCAGAGTTAGACAGCTGATGAAGAGACTGCGTATTCCTCGCATAGGCCGCTTTCAAAGAAGAAACTTCATTTAGCTGATAAGCCGCAGAAAATCTTGGTTCAATATTAAAGTATGTCTTTACAATTTTACCTTTATCATAATGAAGCGTGTCTACGATTGCTCCAGAGGCATCCAGGTTATAAAAATTATTATCACCACCTAATACAGAGAAAGCACTCAAACGCAAACCATATTCAACTTTCAGGCGATCAGAAGCCTTCCACTCATTACTTACATAAGCCGCGTTTTCCCAGCTATGCGTAAAAGGCTGACTATCCAGCGTAAAATCACCACTATACTGACCCGGTTTTATCGTATGGTAAACCGAATTCACCCCTATTTTCCACGTATTTTTTGTATTCGGATAAAAGCTAAATTCCTCTTTCAGGTTCCAATCCTTGATTTGAGAAGTTATTTTACCATTAAAAGAAGTTGAATTAGTCAGGTTAATATTATAACGGTAGTCACTATAAATCAACGAAGTATTAGAGAACAGCTTAGGGCTAAATTGGTGATTCCATCTTAAAGTACCAGTTTTATTACCCCAGTCCAAACCAAACAGTCCACCCAAACCCAGTTTATCCTGTCCAAGATAACCGGAAAGATAAACCTTATCATTCTCTCCAAACTGGTAATTAGCTTTCAGGTTTAGATCATAGAAATACAGCGCACTCTTTTTAACAACGGTATCACTGCTTGCTTTTAGGAAAGCATCCACGTATGTTCTTCTTCCACTGATCAAAAACGAACCTTTATTTTTCACGATAGGCCCTTCAATAGTCACACCCTTGAAGCAATAATCCCAATTCCACCATTTACACTTAGCTTCTGATTATTCCCATCGTTCATTTTCACATCCATCACAGAAGACAATCTGCCGCCGTAATTTGCAGGTGTATTGCCCTTATAAAGGGTAACGTCCTTGATCGCATCAGAATTAAACGTAGAGAAGAAACCCAGCAAGTGGGAAGGATTGTAAACAATAGCCTCATCCAAAAGAATCAGGTTCTGATCAGCAGCACCTCCTCTGACAAAAAAAAGCCACTGTTACCTTCACCAGCCGATTTCACACCTGGTAAAAGTTGTACCACCTTAATCAGGTCCCTTTCTCCAAAAAGTACAGGGACTCTGTCAATTTCTTTCATACTCAATTTTTCAACCCCCATTTTTGCAGAGCTGACATGCTCATCTCTGGCCGCTCCAGAGATAACAACCTCCGAAAGATTGTTATCCTGCGGAACCAAAGCAATTTTAAGCTGAATATTTTTATCCAGATTTACAGTTCTTGTGTCGATGACATAACCGACAGAACCAATCAGAAGTTTATAACTGCCACTTATTGTAGTCAGAGAGAAAAAACCGTACTCATTAGAAGTTGCGGATACATTGGCAGGGCCTTCCACTTTAATTGTTGTACCAATTAATTGTTCCCCGGTTTGGGCGTCTTTGACATACCCGCTGATCGTATGTTTCGTTTGTGCATTAGTCTTACAAATAGTTAATAAGATCAGTAAGGGTATCAGGTACAGTACTTTTATAGTCATTTAGGTTAAGCGGTTTCTGGATATATGCGCTAAACTAAATAAATAAATTCAAGCACAGCTACATCAGCCAGAATAATCTGATCCCCTTCTTTCAAGGTATAGCCTATCTGTGTTGAATTCAATTTATGTGTATTTTCATCCTGTGCAGCTTTAACTTTAGTCTTATTTCCCGGCGGCACGCCACCTTCATCCGCGTATAATTTAAAACAAGCCTGTTCTTTATCCCACTCCAGATGCGCGTGTTGTCTGCTGATATACTTATTACTTTCCTGAGCTTCCCCCAAAAAAGCGATTGCATTTACACGATAACTGCCGTCATTTCCCTGCACACTGCTTTCTCTGCCAATATTTACCCGGCTGGTGCCTGGTTTAATAATATACTGCTCCTGTTCCGCTTTACCAGTAATCACCTTTAAACAAGCTGTTAATCCTACCTGCAAACTACTTTTCACCTCAGCATTTTTCAAGATCATCCCAACCTTAGCTTCCTGATTTTGAATAGCCCCTGCTGGCAATTCAGCCACATATTGGACTTCCAGTTTCCAAGCCGCAGGAAGATCCAGTGCAAAATTATCAGCGATCCGCTGTACCTCTTCCTGAAATTTCTCAGGTTCAGCACTGTACAAAGCAGTTTCATACATAAACAGCTCCTCCGCGCCAGCATTCACAAAAAGCTGTAAGGCTTTTAAATGCGAACCTTCTCCACCATCCAGTTTCTGCAATTCTTCTTTAATCATTTGCAAAAAAATGACATCCCTCAAACTCTTAGCATCTAACGGATTATCCGTTTTTATTCTTTTTAAAAAAATCAAACATCCTTATATTCTTTAATTTATGCTTTTCATATATCCTTTTCTTACCAGCAAAGGTATTACCGTTTCACCAGCTACCCTTACCGCTTCCGAAGACCCTCTGGTCGCTTCAACCCGGATACAAACCACCGTATAACCCTGTCCATTTCCATCAGGTGCAAAAAAAAAAACATACCAGCCATCATTTACCTTTTTCTTTTTAATGATCCTTTCGGGCGTACCCGTTTTACCAGCTACCGCAATACCAAATACACCAGCCTTGCGTGCACTCTGCTCAATCATATATTGTTTTAACAACGCAGCAGCAGCAGGGTCTTTTGCCAATACCACCCCTTGTTTTTCTTTGATCGTCGAATCCGCTAATTTCAGTACATAACGGTTAGGGATTAAAACACCACCATTCGCAATCGCTGAACCTAAACGTGCCATTGCAGCAGGCGTAGAAATTAACTCCCCCTGTCCCCAGGCCATTCCCGAAATACCAGTTGCCCGGTTCCTGTAAATATTGTTTGGATTATAAGCACTGCTGAATTCCGTTTTGCGCCATAAATTAAGCCAGCGTTGTTCTTGCTCCTCATTAACCGATTTCCGGCCATAATAATAACCACCAACCCCATGCAAAAACATCCCTGTTTTCAAATAAAGATCTCCCATTTGCTCCTGTAAATGCTGCTGATTAGCCAGTTTAATAAAATAAACATTATTCGATTTCACGATTGCCTGTTCCATATCAATCTGACCCGTTTCATCAGGTTCAGCACCACGCGTACGTATCCTTTCATTTGCTTTGACCAGGTAAGTCTGCTGTGCAGCAGCTAAACCCAGTTTATTAAAACCAGCCATTGCAGTCAGCAATTTAGCCGTAGAACCTGGTTGCGTAGCAATTGCAAAACCCGGATCGGCAGTTGTAGTCCATGAATCCAGTTTATTCTGATCGAAAGGCTCATGGTCAGCTGTTCCCAGTTTTTCACTGGTGGCAAAGGGAAAGCAGCCGAAGCCAGTACATCACCCGTTTTAGAAGACATCACCACTACCGAAACCCTGTTTTTACTCAGTTTAGGATCATTCGCTAAACCAGTCTGCAAATGTGTTTGCAAACTCGCATCGACACTTAACCTGACCTCACGGTTACGTTTTTTAAAAGTTTTGATTTCTGTACTGTCCAATCCTGAAATTAACAATGATGTTAATGCAGAATAATCTTTTTTAAGGACGGTCATTTCCTTCGGCCCTCTGGGTAAAAAGCGATCTTCCTTATAACGGGAAGCAATCATCGTATAACTTGTTACAGGCATCTTAAACCCTCTTAACTCAGCAGCATGTTCATACTCTGCGAAATAGCCATTAATACCACCACTAAAAACCCCGGTATTTGCATCCCCTGTCCAGAAAAACATTTGCTCTTCGAAAGGATAATAACGCGTTACCCTTTTACATTGCAGAATCCAGTTTGTAACTGGCGGCACCTGCTTCCCGCAATTGCTCCATTTGCTTTTTCACCAGCTCAGGATTGCTGGTTGCTAAGATCAGACCTGACCTATCATAAATAGTTCCAGCTTCCAGTTTTTTTTTTCATTAATATCCCTATCCGGGGATTATAGCTGAACATCCTGCTCCCGCTTTTATCTGCTACCAGAGCAGGTTTAACCACCCATGCAGGCGTATTAAAACTATAGCGGGATACATTAATCACTAACAACAATATAGCTGCACAGGCAGCAATTAATGCCGGAACCAGGTTTCTATCCTGTTGCCCGGTCAGATATTTCATTTGCACAGCCGTTCCTCTAACCGAAGAAACCGATAATAAAAACCCCGCAGCCACAAAATTAATGACCAGTGAAGAACCACCATAACTCTCAAATGGAAGAGATACCCCCGATAAAGGCAAAGCACCAATAGATCCACCTGCAATCAGCAAAAACTGAATAAAAGTACAGATCCCAATCCCCGAACAGATATAAAAAAGGAACGGGGTACCCGTACGCCGGCCAATAATGATCGAACGATGCAAATAGATTAAAAACAAGATGAAAATACAGGTTATCCCTGTCCATCCAAATTCTTCTCCTATAGCAGGAAGGATCATATCAGTATGTGCTTCAGGAATAGTTTTCGCAAAACCCTGTCCTGTTCCCTGTCCGCTGATCCCACCAGTTGCAATTCCCCAAAGGCCATTTGCGACCTGGTCACCACCATAAACTTCATTATTCCACGCATCCTGCCAGATTGCTTTCCTGTCGGCCAGTCTCGCTACCGGCCCCGGAACAATTTTGTCCAGGTAAGGGATTTTATCAATCGTTAAGAAAGCCGTGATTACAATCAGCGCCATAACTGCCGACTCGCTCATTGACTTACGTTTTAAAACATGATACAGCACTAAAATCGCAAAAGTGATTAAAGCATCAAGCCATACATTATCCAGTAACCAGGCAACCAGCACATACATAAAAAGTACAAATGCCGCCATCTCCATAAAATCTCCTCTTGAAAAAGAGAAAAGAAGTATAAAAGTAAAACAGATTACGATGGCCGGGCCAAGATCCCCTAACAGCAAAAATAAAAACAAGGTGAATAAGATCGCTGCCAATGCAAAAGAGAAAAATGACCAGCGTTTTTTCCAGCTCGAATAAGTAGCAATAAACTGTTCATTTTGCGCAAAAAAACCTGCTAAAAACAGGACTACAATATATTTAACAACTTCACTGGGCTGCACCCCTAATAAATTCACTTTAACACCACTACCTTCTGGCCCGGCACCAAATAAAAGCGTACCCGCCAATAGCAAAATAGCCCCTGCAATCCACGGCCATCCATTAGCAGCAGAACGATCCTTGAATATAAATAAACGGTAAAATCCAGAATCAGCCGTAAAACGTTTAAGATTTAAAAACAACAATACACCTAAACCCGCAACCCCCAAGTATAAAAACCACAAAGAATCAACCGCCAGAAAACGGTCTCTTACCGGATCCTGCAAACTCAGCAGCGTCAGAAAAGACAATCCTGTCAGCAGCATTAACAAGGGTAAAATCAATTGATCCGCTTCCGGAAACTTGAAAGACAACAGCAAATGGATGAACACAAAAGTCAGCAAAAATCCACCTGTAACTACAAAATACCAAAACTTAAACTGTTCAGGTGTACGTACAATTAATGCCCCATCATTCTTCAATAGGTTAAATTCACGCGACGAAAGTAACCTGAGCATATGAGGCGCTTCATTAAAATTGAATTGTTTGGAACCATTTAACTCCTGTACCCCTTTAACCTGACCAAATTCAGCACCAGGTTTTAAAGGAATTACTTCATAAGCTTTCTCTTCCGGTAATTGATTAAAAGCATAAGAGCCCTCACCGTCTGTACGGGCATAAGCAGTAAACGATTTTGCGTCAATACTATCAGCAGGAAGAACAGTAGATAACCTGACCAAAACTCCGGCAACAACGCGTCTCCCTTATGAGAAACCTTCCCCTTAATCACACCATTGCCCATGCCCAGGTTTTTGACCGCAGGCAGAGCCGGAGCATTATTTTTTTCTTGCGTAAAACGAGCTTCATCATCCCCGGTAAAACCAAGTAACGATCTTGACACAGCCACCCTCTTTTTAAAAGCAGCTCCGCCATTGTGATAAGCCTCATCAGCCACAACATTAAATTTCCTTTTATTCAGGTCACCGATATTTGTAAAAGACAGTCCTTTAGCTTCTTGTGAGGCAATAGAATTACTAATGATATCAATATCAAGCGGATCTTCCAGATAGTAGCCGCTGGTTAATAGTGCCTTCACCGCTTTCGCAGGTTCAGGTGCATTTAAATTCACCACTGTTCCTTCTTTCAGACGCTGATCTACATCCTTTATCCTCCCCTGAAGTACACCAAATAGCCTCACAAACAAGGTTATTAGTAAAATAGCAATCAGCCCTAAAAACAAGCGTTCCTGCGTTCTTCCCTTACGTTCCGTATTTCCCTTATCCATAATTATTTCTTAGCCAGCGAATCTGCTGCATAACTACGTTTAGATAATCTGCCATTCACATAAAACTGGTCTGGAAAAACAAACCGTACCTGTATTGGATAATTAACTTTGTTAAAACGTATATTTTTCAAGTCTAAAGCATTGTTATAAGACACAACCCCAGTTTCAAAATTTTCCAGCACCAGCTGATCTATCTTCACATATTTACATTTCGGAGAAAGAATCAACGCGGGCCCTTTATAAGCTGAATCACTTTGAAAAACAATATTCCCTTTAGTTTTCAGGATTAAAGTATCTCTGTCAATTGTCAACGCCTGACTCAAATGAACCGGTACTTTAAACACCGTATCGGAAAGCAATAAAGTATCACCTTTCAACTTTGACAGCGTATCACTAATCATTTTTTCCTGCGGATTTAAACCCGGTTTTATAGCAGTTACCAAAGTCGTTCCGGGCTGATCAGCTTTTGTACCTTCTGCGGTATATAAAAACAACCATACAGTAGTTCCTAAAAACAACAGGCATAAAGCTGACAGTAGAAAAATCAAACCTTTAGAACTCTTTTCTTTAACGGCAGGTTCTTCAGGTGAAGCTTTAACCGTCTCCCTGAAAGGTTCAGCTAACGAAGAACTGACCACAGGCTGATTTTTAGCCGTTTTATCCGCCTTTGGCATCTCATAGACCGCAGGAGCTTTATCGTTTTTGGCCAATACTACTGTGACATTATCTTTACCGCCTGCACGGTTTGCTTCTTCCACTAACCGCTGTCCTTTTACTGCAAGGGTCTCCGGGCCATTTAACACCGCTGTGATTAAGGCAGCGTCTACCATATCCGTTAAGCCATCACTGCAAATCAGGATCATATCACCGGGTAAAAAAGGTGAAGACCCCGTTTCAAAATAAGCATCTGTCATTCCCTGACGGCTTGCAAGTCCTAAAGCCTGGTTGATCTGATTACGTTTAGGATGCTGCTGCATTGCTGCCTCCTCCGTTAACCTGCCAGAATCTTCAAGGAAACCTACAAAAGACTGATCACGCGAGATTTTAATCAGTGAATGATCACGGAATAAATATAACCGTGTATCCCCTACATGAACATAATGCAAAAGGTTATTCTGTCTGTCTATCACAGCAAGCGTAGCTACGCAAGCCATATCCATGAGTTCCAGATCCCCCTGTTTATGTTCTATAATCTGCTCATTAGCGAGATGAAAAACCCTGTTCAGCTGACTGATTAAATCAGGTTCAATTGCTTCTAATTCTTTTAAAATAACTCCTTTGGTTAATGCAGCTGCGATTTCACCGCCAGCATACCCCCCAACCCCATCAATTACACCTGCGATCATAAATTTATTATGCATCACTTCCTGCGTAATGAATTCATCTTCATTATTCTCTCTTACCTTGCCGGCATCAGTAATTCCAAATAAACGATCAGCCATTATTTCTGCGATTTTTTAATATCTGTAAAATGCCATACCAGCAATAAAACTCCTATGGCTAACAGCCCAATTGATAAATAGTTACCCATCCGGAATTAAGGTTTAAAAATGTTAATACCGATAATACCATTTAATAGTATTTTTGAATTGAAAGGAAGTTCTACCCAGTCCGGAGCATTAACATCACTCCGGTAAACCTCAACTTCATTGACCATTGTTTTTTCACCAAAAGAAGCCAGGTAAAACTTACCCTCTGGCTCATTATACCGGATACTCAAATGCGGTGTATTCACCCAGTCTGAGGGGATACTGAAAATATAGGGTTCTTTCCTGGTTTCATCCTTACCAGAAACCACAATTTCTTGTGTAGTCATCAGATATTCCACTTTTTTACCCCTGAAATTCTGATCCGGCATAATCGTTTCCAAACGCGCCAGGACTTTATCAGACTTCCTTTTCACCAATTGTTCGTTTTCAAGATCCATCGCATACGGCAGCTCATAATAACCTTCGCTATAATAAGTAAAGCCGTTTAAAATATCCTGGTTAACATCCAGTGTTTCTGCAATCCCTGTTTGTCTTGGAATAAAGGTAACTCTTAAATTCTCTTCCTTTTTAGTACTTCCGGGAAGCAGTTTCCCTATAAAACCTTTATCGCCACGTTCATAATCAGGGTGAGAAGCCAGTCTGAAAACCCATTTAGAACTGGAAGGCTCAACGGTCTTACCCATTTTCCGGTATTCTTTTAAAACCTCATAAAACTGGTTTACTGACTCGTGTACAATAATTCCGAACAAACCCTGTTTATGTTCCAGAAACTCTTTATAGTCCTCTTCATTGAAACAAATAATAAATTCATGATAGAAAACTATCCGGTTCGCAAAAGACAGCTGACCTATGGATTCTTTGAATTTATCCAGTATATATTTATAAACTTCATCGGGCGTTAACCCTTTGACTGCTTTTTTTGCTTTACTTTTTTCTGTTGGAAGAAACCAGTCCTGCAGACCCGTCTTTTTCCAGAAAGTTGACTTTTCTGCCATTTTACCTTTAATTATATATTATTCCCGTTTAAATTTCAAACGGCTCTAAAAATGAAGCGTAGTATCTAAATTCATTGTAGTAGTATCCCGGGGAGTCTGTGGAACAGGCTTAATCTGTATCGGCTGTGTTTCTGTTGTACCACTATCATTTAAAGAATCACGATCCTTGTCCCAGCTATATCCCTTATCCTTATCATCCTGATTTGTTGCTGCCGGAACAGTAGTTTCTTTCACAGGCAACTCTTTTTTCACCGGTTTAGCCGGCTCTTTAAACAAGAGAAAATAGCTCAGCAGGGCAATCATAAAAATCACTCCAGTCGCTAACACATAAAACACAGGTTTAGAAATTGCGATTACGCCCGGATCTTTAACAGGTATTCCATCCTGTGCTTCCTGATAATGTAAAAGCAAAGTTTGCAATCTGTCATTCTCCATTTGCAGTAAAGAAATCCCAGTACTATTAGCTACTATATTTATTTCCGGAATCAGCGATACTACTATGTACAATGGCGTATTGCAGCTCCATTCCATTTCTATATCTCGAGGCTGGTGCTTTTTCCAAACATTTACCGATCACTGTCATTAACCATCCCGGAACCTGCATCTCATGCGAAACCTTGTCATCTGACCAGCTTTCAGGCATGTGCTCTTTTCTCAGCGTCAGCAGATCAGGAACAGGTAATTCCAGATGACCAACCAGTACATCATTACGCGATTTTTGTCCATTATCCAATAAAGGAAAAGGAACCTGCCCGGCAAGCAACTCATAAAGGATTACCCCATAACTGTAAATATCAGTTTCAAAAAGCATTTGTCCTTCACTTTGCTCCGGTGCCATAAATTCTATAGCTCCTGCATGGCGGATACTTGTTCTGCGCTGTTCATCAGACATCGCTGACAAGCCAAAATCAAGCAGGACATAATTACCTGTATGAACATTAAATTTTACATTATTACTCTTAATATCACCATGTTTTACAGTTACCTTTATGACAATGAGCTAAGGCATTGGCCAAATGGTCAGCTACCTTAATCACCTCCTTTACCGTAAATATTTTATCATGCGGCTCTTTCAGCAACTCTTCCAGATCAGGTCCTTCAATATATTCCATTTCTATGAATGGAAAAGAACCGCTTTCTGTAATTCCTGAATTTAAGATTTTAACTATATTAGGATTAGGCTCCTCATTTACTTTCTTCAATTTCTCCACCTCATTCTGGAAACTCCTGAAATTTTTATCTTCCGTACTTTCTGTATGAACTGGTGTTGGCAGTAATTTCACTGCCGTAATAATAGGACCAAAACGTCTTCCCTTGTAAACTGAACCCTGGCCACCGGTACGCAATGCGCCCATATTCTCCAGACCTTCAGTAATCGTAAATACTTTACTCATTTAAGCTAATTCAACTCTGTGTGTCAGACAAAATTAAACAATTTTAGTTCCAATGTTTATTTAAAAAATCATTGCCGTTCAGCACGCATATTTTAACAAACAAGTTGTTGTAGTGTTTCTGGTCTGTAAGGGGTCTATGTTGGGAAGGGGTTGGAAGGGCGATTACCCCTTCCAACCCCTTCCCAACATAGACCCCTTACGTATGTTAACCTACCCCTCTTCTTATTTTAACTTATTTGTGATAATGTTTATTTCAAAATAAAATACTTATCTTGTTAGAAACAAAAAGGCATTTATGTAATAATTAGAATCATGGCAATATTAAAGGTTGAATCGAATAGAGGGTTTATAGGTAGAGTAGGTAATACGGTTACTTATTTGTTAAATGGACAAATTGTAAAGCGCACAATTGGAAAGAATTCCAAAGAAGCTACTATTCCTCAACTTTCGGCAAGGCAGAAAACTAAAATTACTACCGGATTTTTAAAACCAGTCAAAGAGTTTATTAATATTGGATTTGAGTTTGAAGCCAGGTTAGTGGAGAAACAAAGCGCATATAATATTGCCACTTCTTATAATTGGTTAAATGCAATAAACAGGGGAATACCCTGATCAAAAAATTGATTTTTCTAAAGTCTTGTTAAGCAGGGGAAAAATGCCTGCTACAAATAATATTGATGTAAAGGTTGTAGACAATAGGATAACATTCAAATGGGATGAAACCATTATAAACGAAAGAATGAAAGGAACTGACAGGGTAATGTTACTGGCTTACTTACCCCAGGAAAATCGTGCAATATCTCTTATCGGTGGCGCAGAACGATTAGAAGGAGGTGAATATTTAATTATTCCGGAATGTAAAGAGGGGATTCATATGGAGACTTATGTTTCTTTTCTTTCTGCTGATTATAAAAGCATTTCCAATAGCGTGTATTGCGGAAGCTTTATAAAATAGTACAAAAAAAATGGCCGGAATTTCTTCCGGCCACGACTTCCCTAAGGCAGCCTTTAAAATAAATTATTTGAGTATCCACATGAGCTGATTATTATCATCGCTCCCATTATACTGACTAGCGATAGCTGCAGTAACATTACCCGAATTATAATTAAGTTCTGCCGATGGATAAAACCAGCGAACCGGAAAATTAGCAGACGGAATATTTAAACTCGTTGAAGCGTTCAGCTTGAAAAACGGATAGCCCGTTCTTCTATTTTCAAACCAGGATATAAATTTACTGCCCTGTAAGAAATTAGCCAGATATTTCTGTGTAATGATCTGTGAAATCTGCTGCTCAGATGAACCACTTAAAAGAACACCTTCTGTAGATGGGTACGCATTGATATAAGCATCATCCATTTTCATATTGTGGTGATAATCTGCCAGATCAGGCGTATAAACCGCAATAAATTTCATCGAATTAGAAATCCCTGCTGCATAATACGTCTGAGCCGAAGCTCCCCCAATCCAACCTCTCACAGTTGCCTCAGCAAGTGCGAACTGTAAATCCCAGTAACTAAAAACATTTACTGGTTCAGCATTTACCAATTGTGCATATCTGTTATTTAAATCAGAGTAATCCTTACTTCCTCTTGTGGTTTGCAATGCTGTAAAAGTATCTGATGGTTCTACACCAACATAGGCTTTATAAGCTGACTGATCTTCACCAGCAGCTATTTTAACTGGTGAAGGTTTTGCAAAATAGAACAACCGCTTATCCTTCATTACTTTCAAAGGATCAATCAATACGTTTGACAACATGGTATAATTTGACTTCACAAATGAGTTTCCTGATCCTGCAGGCACATCTGACCATGGATAATTCTGACCAGCCATTGAGGTATAAGCCAGGGCAAAATTATCTTTATAATCGCGCATCAACGGACGGTTGGCTACAATATCTTTAAAGCGCTCAATAACATTTAGGTCTGCATCACCTGTTTTTTTATACAAATTCAATAGCACATGCAACTGAAAACTATTAGCCAGCCTGCGCCAGTTGTCGGCCTTTCCACCGTAGATTGGATCCCCCTCAAAGTTAGCACCAGCAGCAAATAATTCATTTGCCTGATCCAGTTCTTTAAGAATCCCTAAGAAAACAGCTTTTTGTGTATCATACTTTGGCTGTAAAATACGATCTGATTCTCCTTTGTTTGCTTCAGAATATGGCATATCACCTACTTGCATTGTGTTGATAAAAAACTGATATGCACTGATGAAATGACCTAAACCTTCATAAGACTTCCTTAAACCATCACTCGTGGCATATTTTAACATTGGAGGAATGTTTCTTAAGACCTTTACAGAGTCAAAATCAGCTCTGCCCAGTTTATTATACTGAAAGCTTTCCTGCCCCTCGCCCCAGGTCAGATATTTACCCAGCAAAAATGGCTGCATAAAAGATTTCTGTGAGCTGATCGAATTCCGGGTAATATTCAAAATCAAAGTTGTAGCGAGCATAGATGAATTTACCTGCGTCGTTGCATTCGGATTAGTGTTAATTTCTTCATACTTCTGACAACCACCGATAACAACTGCTAAACCTGATAACAGTAAAATATATTTTAAAATCTTCATAATATCTTTCTTAAAAAAAATGCTAATTAAAACCCAACTCTCAGATTAAATCCGACCATACGCATTGACGGTGAATTCAGGTCTTCTTTGTTTACATCAGGATCAGAATATTTGAATTTTGTCCACATAAACAAGTTTTGTCCGGTCAGTGATAAAGACGCCGATTTAACTCCCAGCTTGCTGGTAAAAAAAGCAGGCACCCTATATCCTAATGAAACCTCTCTCAGCTTAATAAAGGAAGCACTTTGTATTCCCATATCGCCTCCTCTGTAGTTCTGAGCAAAATCCTGATAACCTACCTTCACATCGTTTGGCGCATATTGACGGGTATCACTGGTGATATTTCCATATTTATCATAGGTAGCCACTCCTGAGACAACTTTGACTTTGACTCCCTTACCTACATAATTATTCAGGCCATTGACCACCTGATCGTAACGATATTGGTTATCAGACTCTGGATTGGTACCGGAATCCCACATTTTATCATAGATATAGTTATACATCAGCCCACCGATCCTGCCATCTATATTAACACCAAGCATCCAGTTCTTATAAGTAAAGTTGTTAATGAAGCCAAAGCTAAAATCAGGTTCACTATAACCATACTTCTTATCGTAATCACTGCTTACGGGAATTCCATTATTATGGATCACATTTCCTGAAGGATCTGTCAGCCAGTAACTCTCTGTATAAGTGTCTAAACGCTGTCCTTCTTTTACCCATTGATTATCCTTTGAATAAACTGGGTCCAGCTGATCGTAATACCGGTGCTGATTAGACCAGTTCACTGTAGAATACCATTCAAAATTCTTGCTTTTCAGGATAGAACCATCAACTGTAATCTCCAGTCCACGACGTGTATAGGTTTCTTTTGTATTGACCAGTGTAGTTGCAAATCCCGAGGTAGCCGGAAGATTTGCATTGGTTTGCTGGTTGTAGTAATACTTGTTAAAATAGGCAACATCAAAATGCAGGCGCTTTTTAAACAAATAAGCAGCCGCACCAATCCCCCAGGTACGCTGTGTGAACTTGGCAGAATATCACTTGCCCCTGCCAGTTTATAAGGATAACTTGCCGAGTTTAAATTCCCCCATACAGCACTATTAGTTTTGTAAACAGTATTTGTTTCAAAAATACCAGCAGGTGTTTTAAAGACTGCAAATGATCCTCTAACCTTAAACATATCGATCACTTCCGGTAATTTAGCAAGCTGTGAAATCACCACACTTGAACCCACCGAAGGATATAAATAAGAACCTGTAGCTTTAGGCTGCGTTGAAATCCAGTCATTACGGCCGGTAAAATCTAAAAACACAGCATCATTCCATCCTACCGCAGCTCTTGCGTACAAACTACTGGATTCTTTAGGTGAAAAATAAGGAACTACTCTGGGCGGCTCTATAGAACCATTCAAAGAAAAATAAGTTGGTGAAATCAGCCCGTTTTTAGTTACGGCATATAACCCTTCATCTTCTTTATGAAAAAAGTTTCCTCCTGCCAGCGTTTCAAAAGAGAACTTATTTACTCTTCTTTTATTGTAAGACAGAATTAAGTCATTACTTGTACTATATCCTTTTGTATTGTTGATACTGTACATCCCTTTAGCATCCCATCCCCCACGGGTAGAGTAAATATTTGCTGTCGGATTACGCATGGTTTCCCTGTTACTATAATTATCATATCCCAAACGAAGCATTAAATTCAGGTCTGATGTAATTTTATAATTAGCAGTAATACTGGCGTTCACAGTGTTTTCCTGAATTGCATTCAGCTTTTCGTTGGCAATCAGGTAAGGATTGTCATACCAGTTGGTATACATCCAGTTTTGTGTCTGATTAGGTACTTTCCAGTAATCTTTATAATCCCGGATATCATATTCTGTACCAGTCCACATGACCAGCTGATATAAATAGCCTTGATTCTGATAACCACCACCCCATACCTGAGGAGCCGTACGTCTGCTTAAACCAAAATGACTTTCAATTTTAAACTTATCGTTGATTTTAATTTCACCACCAGAGGTTAAATTAATCATGTTCAGGGTCTGATTAGGAAATTGCCCTTTATTATAAACATGGTTAAAACCAATTTTAAAGCTCCCGTTTTCACCGGTTTGTGCAATGGTTATATTATTATTGGCAATAATCCCTGTGCTCGTAAAATTCTTCAGATTATCTTTCCCTACAGAACGCAGAGGCATATTATCTTCAAATTGTTTAGTAACCGGATTCCAGTCTCTTCCTGTTTTACCAATATCCAGATGCGGGCCCCAAACGTAATCATTGTTTAAATTTCCATTATCACCACGCGCATAAGAACTCTGAACTTTAGGAATTGCTAAATAGCCCAGCTGAAACATCGTATTGCTATTCACATCAATAGAAAACCCTTTTCCCGCTGCACCTTTCTTTGTCGTGATCAGATATACCCCGCCTTTTGCTCTTGCTCCATATAAAGCAGACGCAGTCGGGCCTTTCAGAATATCTATACTTTCAATATCATCCGTAGGAATATCTCTCAAAGTTAAATTGTCGTAATCAACACCATCCACAACTAAAATAGCTGCCTCACCTCTTAGTTCAAGTGTTGGTCTGGCATTAAATTCAGTAGAATTTTTCACTACCAAACCTGCAACCCTACCCGTTAAAGAAGTACCAATATCTACACCTTTCACAGATTGCAATTCCTTACCCGACACCTTTTGTACTGCATAACCTAAAGATTTTTCTGAACGTTTGATTCCTAAAGCTGTTACAACAACCTCAGTTAACTTGTTCTCTTCCGCTTTTAGCGTGATGGTATAGTGCTGATCATTACCTACGACAAGCTCTTTTGCACCATAACCAATAAAGGAAATTACAAGTGTAGTGCCCTGCGGAGCATTCAAATTGAAATTACCATTACTATCAGTAACCACCCCCGTTTTGGTTCCTTTGATTAAAATACTAGCCCCAATAACCGGCAGACCACTCTCATCAAGGACTTTCCCCTTAATCGGATCGAAAACAGTTTTTCTCAATGTCGTCTTTCCTTTTGAGTACAATGTTTTTTTCAAAGACTTTGTAAGTTAAAGGCTGATTTTTAAGACATAAATCCATTACCTGTTCTATCGAACCCTCATTAATATCAACAGAAATTTTCGCTGCGCTTTGCAGTTCCAGATTATCATATAAAAACAGATAATCACTTTGTTTTTCTATTGCTTTCAGTACTGTTTCTATGGAAACATTTTTTTGTCTGAGTGTAATTTTTTGGCTATACACACTGGCATGGACTTGCATAAGCCCTGTAAACAACAGGATTACAAATAGTTTCATCACTAGTAAAAATTGAGAAGATTTAAACTGTATTCGCGGTACAGTCTTAAAGAGTGCACTAAAATTCATAAATTGCAGTGGGTTTTAAAATATTATTGCTTAGATAATTTTTATTCCGGATCCCGGACAATTGTCCTTAAGGAATTTTAACCCTAATACAGCGGGGTTGGTTCGAACAACTCCGCTTTTTTTTATTGGTTAACCGTTTAACAGAAGAATGAGAGTAATGCTATTTCATATTAATGGGTTTTAAAGGTTCATAATTATTTGAGCTGACAATTCTTTAGCGCTGACTAACAATAATCTTATTATTTTCTACACGGCAGTGGATACCAGAATAAGAAAGCATCTCTATCAAAGTTTTCACATTAACGCTTCTTGGAATCTTACCGGAGTATTCTTTTCGGGGAATTTCGCCCTGGTACACCACATCGGTCGCATACCATCTTGATATTTGACGCATTAAAGAATGGAGATCTGATTTTTCAAATTGGAAATACCCGTTTTTCCAGGCAATTACGCCTGATGCATTTTCGATATCCCGGACACTGATCAAACTGGAAGAAATACCTGTTCTTGCCTGCTGACCAGGTTTCAACAATGATCTTTCTGTCCCTTTGCTTATTTCTACCGAACCTTCCAGCAAGGTGGTATGCTGCGCATTTTCGTCGGCATAAGCCATGATATTGAAATGCGTTCCCAGAACTAACTTCGGTTTGTTCCGTTTTCACAATAAATGCTTTTGACTTATCTTTTGCGACTTCAAAATAGGCTTCGCCTGTAAGAGATACCTGACGCTTGTCACCCGGAAATGCCGTAGGAAAAGTTAAAGAAGAATTGGCGTTGAGCCAGATTTTTGTACCATCAGCCAGCAGCAGCTGATATTGTCCACCGCGCGGCGTAGAGATTGTATTAAATTTCGCACCGGCATGGCTATCGCCGATAACTTTATAAATTAATCCGCCGTTCTCTGTTTTGGTCACGATAACACCTGCCTGCTGCGCAAGTTGCCCGTTTCCTGCATCCGACAGACTAATCTTACTGCCATCTGCTAAAGTTAGTATTGCTTTATTGGTTCCTGGAGTGATTGTATTGTTCACTGCATGAGCCAGATCAGCAGACTGATGTACTGCTGAACCGTTTGGCTTATTAAAATATAATAATCCAATATTAAATAATACACAGAGAATTGCAGCCGCAGCAATCCATGGATGGATATAGTCTTCCGGACTTCGTAGTCCGAACAGGGGCTGGCTGATTTTCGCCGATCTGTTCTTTTACCCTACTATATAATTGTTCTTTCAGATTGGCCGCCTCTGGCAAAACTTCCTCTTTATGGAGCCGTTCATACCAGTGTTCAACCAATGCCCTTTCTTCGGTAGTTGCTGTATTATTATTGTATTTGGCAATGAGTGCCCTGAATTGTTCCGTATCCAAAATCCGTTCGTTTCTTATCTATCCGCTGTGGAAGAAGAAAGTACTATACGGATTTGAAAAAAAATAGGATTTTTATCAAAATAATGGAAAGGCCTGCCAGATTAGGGTTGTATTCCCTTAATTTCAACCTTAAGCGATTATAGGCATTTTGCAACTGGTTCTTAATCGTTTGTTCTGAAAGGCCTAATTCTTCTGCAATTTGCTTAATGGAGAAATTATCATCCTTTTTTAAGACATAGATCTCTTTCATTCTGGAGGGCATCCGGTTGATTTCACCTTCAATAATTAATTTCAGTTCTTTTTCTAAAAGCAGTTCATGGGAACAAAGATCAAAAGAAGAATCTACCGGGCAGATTTGCAAAGCATGTTTTAACCGCACTGCGTCTTTTTCAAATATTTTAAGGATTTTATTTCTTAGAATACCATACAGATAACCAGGGATGTTAAAGCCTTCGTTTAAAGAATCGAGGTTATCCCAAAAAGCGATAAAAACGTCCTGAACAAGATCCTTTGCTAAATCTTCTGATTGCACTTTGCTATAAGCCTTGCGATATAGTGGCTGCCAGAATTCATCAAATAGTTTTTCGAATGCTTTATTCTTATCTAAATCAAGAAGAGAAAAAAAGTCACTTTCAAACGTTTCAGGCATAAATCAGGTGGCTTAAAGAGGTTAATTTCAGACCGCAAAAGTAATATGCTGCAATTAATTGAATATTAACTTATCAATAAATTACAGCCACCAGATACCGTTCATACATTGTTCTGATTTATACCTAATATATAGATAATCAGGCATAGCTAAAAGGAGGAAGGAGAAAAATTTCACGCAAACGTTTGTGTTAATTATTTACAGAGCTCCCAGGAACTTTCTGATTTCAGCGGTTTCTTCCGGACTGTTTACATTGGAAAGCGCACGCTGGTGAACAGGATTCAACAAAGTGATCTCATTTTTAAGCAAGGCACTGCGGGCGGATAAAAGCCCCGTTGTTAAGGAAGCCTTTAATATGGGATAAGCTAAAGGTTCCCATATCGCGATTAAAGGTTCAGGCAAACCATTTGCTGCTGCAAAAGCGGTTGCCATCAAAGCTGGATTTCGATGTGTACTGAGATAGTCTAAATGCTGCTTATCCATCAAAGGTAAATCGCAGGCGACAACCAGCCACGCCGTATTTTCATCTTGTTCAAAAGCAGATAAAATGGAGCCTAAAGGCCCTGAATCTGTATAATTATCATGCAGCGCAGCATACCCTCCCTGCTCAATTTCTTCCTTTTGATCTGCACGGCAGGAGATAAATACTTTTTGGCAATAAGGCTTGAGCAAATCAGCCATATATTCACGCTGAGGCTTACCATGCCAGTTGATCAGCCCTTTATCCTGCCCCATCCGGGTACTTCTGCCACCGGCCAGAACCAGGCCATTCAGCTCAGGAACCCGGGACATGTTTTTTAATTTTAATGACGATCAGTTTCCCTATCGGGGTATTACTTTGATCAGAAACACTGTTAATAGGCATCAGAACATTTGTTTCCGGGTAGTAAGTTGCGGTGTTACGCTCCGGTATACTGTAAGGAACCACCACAAATAGTCTGGCTATGCGTTCTACCCCATCCCCATAATTGAACATATCTACTTGATCTCCTTCCAAAAAACCAGCCTTGTCCATATCTTTCTGGTTCATAAACACCACACGGCGTTCGTTTTTGATTCCCCGATAACGGTCTTCCAAACCATAAATAGTTGTATTAAACTGATCGTGGCTACGGATAGAGGCCATCATCATGTATTCATGTATTCATCGTCTGCTAAATTATGTACTGGCAAATCTGTCAGTGTAAACGGTGCTTTATCAATAAACTTTTCAGTGATAAACTTGCCTTCCCTTGGCCCGTTTGGCAAATAAAAAAACCACCGGGTATACGTACTCTTTTATTATAATCCTCAAAACCAGGAATACACTGTTCTATTAAATCACGGATCGCATCATAATCATTCGCATATTTATCCCAGTTGACTACAGAACGGCTGCCTAAAGTAGCCTTCGCCATTTCACAGACAATCCGGGTTTCGTTCATCATCTGGTCAGAGACGGGGTCTAAAATTCCTTTCGAAGACTGTACTACGCCCATTGAATTTTCTGTACTGATAAACTGAGCTACACCATGATAAAGATCTTTATCACTCCGTGACAATGCCGGAAGGATGAGTGCTTCTTCGCCATGGATCAGATGACCGCGGTTCAACTTGGTAGAAACTTGTACGTTCAGCTTTAGTTTACGCATCGCATCGGCAGTATAATTTGTATCGGGCGTAGCCGAAAGGAAATTACCCCCCATTCCGAAAAACACTTTTACCTTACCTGCATGCATCGCTTTAATCGCGTTCACTACATCATAACCGTTTGCTCTTGGTGGTTCAAAACCGAAAACAGATTTTAACCTGTCCAGTTGCTTTTGTGTTGGCTTCTCTGAAATCAGCATCGTACGGTTTCCCTGCACATTGCTATGCCCGCGAACCGGGCACAAGCCTGCCCCTGGTTTACCGATGCTCCCTTTCAATAAAGTGATGTTAACAATCTCCTTTAACATGTCTACTCCATTTTTTTGTTGGGTCAGCCCCATTCCCCAGCAAAATATAAGTCTGTTTTTCGGGCCGATTATAGCTGCAGCTTCCCGGATTTGTGCTAATGGAACACCCGCTTGTTCAGCAAGATCTTCCAGCTGATAGTTTTTCAGATGATTCATAAAATCTCCGTAACCAACGGTATGATTAGCGATAAATTCATGGTCAAAGACTTTCCCGGGAGATTTGAGTTCGGCCTCATATAAAAGGATTTCCAGTGCTTTAAAGATCGCCATGTCACCGTTTATTTTCACCTGAAGAAACAGGTCGGCAAATTTTGTACCTGAACCGAGTACGCTCCTAACCTCCTGAGGATTTTTAAACCCCATTAAACCAGCTTCGGGCAACGGGTTAATAGCAATGATTTTGGCTCCGTTCTTTTTCCCTTTTTCCAAAGCACTCATCATTCTGGGCGCATTTGTTCCAGGATTCTGTCCAATAATGATAATGACGTCAGTATCGTAGAAATCTTCGAGTTTTACAGTGCCTTTTCCAATACCTATAGTCTGTGATAAAGCAACACCACTGGTTTCATGACACATATTAGAGCAATCCGGCAGGTTATTGGTACCGAACTCTTTGGTAAATAACTGGTATAGGAAAGAGGCTTCGTTGCTTGTCCTTCCGGAAGTATAAAATGCAGCTTCATCCGGCGACGCTAAAACTAAGATGTTGTTCTGCTATTTTTTTAAAAGCATTGTCCCAACTGATAGGCTGATAATGTGTCCCGCCTTTGGGCAGGTAAACAGGCTCAGTTAAACGCCCCTTCTTCCCTATTTCATAGTCTGATAATGCTGATAAATCAGCTACCGAATGCTGAGCAAAAAACTCAGCAGTAACCTTTTTTGTAGTTGCCTCTTCGGCTAAAGCTTTGACTCCGTTTTCACAGTATTCACCAAGTGCAGACCGGTCATCATCAGGATCTGGCCAGGCACAGCTTGAACAGTCAAACCCGCCTTTCTGGTTCATGGAAAACAAGGCACCTCCACCACGCAGGAGAGTGCTTTCTTCAACAATATCTGTCATTGCAGCAACCACAGCAGGAATACCGGCCGCCCAGGTTTTTGCTTTGGATACTTTTAAGTTCAGTAACTTTTCCGGATTCTCTGCATCGGGCAGTATTTTACCTTCGTCTTCCATGTTCAATATATTTGTGCCAGTATTAATTGTAGCAGCTAAAGGATTAGGGAAATTATCACTCTGATCTTCTTCTACATTGTCTAAACAGGTAAAGTCCTTTTCAATCAATAGGTATAAAGTATTTCCCTGATGACTAAACCCTACTTTTTCTGTATCTGCTAATTCCTGAACCATCGCTTTAGAAATTAATAAGGTAATCTGATGACCCGTGAATTCAGCTTCCAGCTGTTCAGTTTCTTTAACTTTTATGGCGTAAATCAGGGTCTGGTTTGCAAAAGCTGTACTTTCCTGTAAATAGCCACCCTGAACAAGAGCAGCAATGTCCGATCTTGTTAAACGATATCGCAGTGAGTTTCCTTTAATTCTTATCTTCATTCGTATAGGTATGTATTTTTGTAGTGTTTATAGCAATGCGATGTGCTCCGGTATAGATATTAAATCTTTGATTGCGCAAAAAACCAATCAGGGTCATCCCAAATTCTTCGGCTAATTGTACCGCCAGACTTGACGGTGCCCCTACTGCGGCAAAATAATCCGGATACCAGCCATTGCAGCTTTCTGTACCAGTTCAAAACTGACCCTCCCGCTTAATAACAGAATGGTTTGCGTCAGCGGGAGTAAATCTTTAGTTAAAGCAGCACCAATCAATTTATCAAGGGCATTATGACGGCCCACGTCTTCTCTTAAAAACAGTAATTCTCCGGAAGGGGTAAATAATGCAGAAGCATGTAAACCACCTGTGGCCTGAAAGACTTCTTGTTGTTTTTGCAGGGTGAGCGGTAATTGGTTCAGTGTTTCCTGACTGATAAATAACTGATCATCTTCTTCTTGCTGAAAAACACTGACTGTACGGATCGCAGCAATTGAACCTTTTCCACAGACGCCACAACTTGAAGTGGTATAGAAATTACGTTCCGCATTTTGCAACGCAGGGATCTCGTTTAAGGTCACCTGAATTACGTTTTCTTTGTTTTCAGCACACGCGATGAAGCAGTGGTCAACTGATGCCAGTATTTCTTTGTTCCTATAAATGCCTTCGGTAAACAAAAATCCTATAGCAAGTTCTGCATCATGGCCAGGTGTACGCATGGTGACAGAGATATTTTTGATAAGCTGTTGTCCACCTGAAAGATAACTCACCCGGATTTCCAATGGTTCTTCAATAGCGAGTTCGTCAGTTACCGGTGAGGTATCTTTTTCATTCACTTTGATAATCGAAAACCGCTGTATTGAATCCGCTTGCATTTTATAAATTTACGATTTATTTAAATGCTGTATTTAAGTTTAAGAGATAAAATTACCTGCAGGTCATTTTAGTCTTAACAGGAGGACACAATTGATATTTTGTTTAACTTGGTATTATTTCCCTAACTCTGATAATATGTTTATAGTATCCATAACCTATAAGGTTTCAATCGATCTAATTGAGACACATTTAGCTGCACATGTAACCTACCTGAAAGAACAATATGCACTTGGCAATTTTATTCTTTCAGGTAGAAAAGAACCCAGAACAGGTGGCATTATCCTGTCTAATGCAGACAGCATAACATCTCTTAAAGCCATACTGGATAAAGACCCTTTTAAAAAGCTTGATCTGGGAGACTATGTTATCACTGAATTTCTACCAAGCATGGCTGGAGAGGAATTTACTTTCTTATTAAATTATTAATGACAACATTCTTTTCTATTATCTCTTTTTTGAAAATTAGTTTTTGATTTCCCAGCCTCCTAACTGCTGTTTAATATTCCATAGATAATGGCATTTGAACAACTTTCGAAAAAAAAATAAATCCGTTCTGAAATCAGCTTACGAAGCAGACTGTATTCTTCTGTACAGCATTTTAATACTGCATTTAATAAGAAATTTGGTATTTCTCTGGGGAAAGTGAAAATGAATTAGTTATTTTGATAAGCTAATTTTCTCTTAAATGGTGTCCTAATCTTTTTCAAATAATGGAATACGAAGATCAATTGCTCAAAGAGTTTCTTGCTAAAAAGTCAGCACATTCCATTATTCTTTTTGAAGAACTGAATGCAGCATTCCAGCAAATTGGCAAAGTCAGTTTTCATTCCACTAAAACTATGATAGCTTTTTCTACGAGGATTAATTTTGCCTATATCATACAAATGGGTAAAGATTTCATTGATGTCGTATTTCCTTTTAAAGAGGTGTATGAACATAATTTATGCTTTCGTAAAATAAAACAAGTTCCAGGCAGTAGTGACTACAACCATCATATCAGGATTTACGCTAAAGAAGATCTGAATGAAGAAGTAAAAGGCTATATGATAAAAGCTTATGAAAATGGTCTATAAACAAGAAAAAGCTGCCTTTATCAAAAGACAGCTTTTTCTTATTAAATGATATTGTTTGTACAACCAGAATTTACCAGCCTTTAACAGCTCCGCCTTTGAATATTCTGGCAGCAGCTTCGGCTACTTCATCTGATTGAAATGCTTTTACAAATTTCCTGATCTTCTCTTCATCTTTGTTATCTTCTCTTGATACAATGATATTTACATAAGGTGATTTCTTATCTTCTACAATAAGTCCGTCACGGTCTGCAATTAATCCTACTGATGTAGCAAAAGTATTATTGATCACAGCGATAGTCACGTTCTGATCATCCAGAGCTCTTGGTAATTGAGGAGCTTCCAGTTCAAGAATTTTTATCTTTTTAGGGTTTTCAATAATATCATTTACTGTAGGTAATAAACCAACACCATCTTTAAGTTTCAGCAATCCTGCTTTTTGAAGAAGAAGCAAAGCTCTGCCCCCGTTTGTAGGATCATTGGGAATGATGATTGTGTTACCTTCTTTTAACTCTTCAATTTTCTTGATTTTTTTAGAATAACCTGCTAGTGGGAAAACAAAAGTATTTCCCTGAATAGCGAACTTATATCCGCGTTGTTTAGTTTGAACATCAAGATATGGTTTATTCTGAAATACGTTAACGTCCAGATCACCCTGGCTAAGTGCCTCATTAGGCATTACGAAATCGTTAAATTGTACCAGTTCCACTCTAAACCGACCGAATTTCTCTTTTGCTACTTTCTGTGCCGCCTGTGCCACTGCATATTCAGGCCCCGATTCTACACCAACTTTAATATGATTCGGATCATTCTTTTTGGCACCTCCTCCGCAACTGAATAAAGTAACCGAGGCCATAACAGCAACAGCTGCCAGTAATTGAATTTTTGTTTTCATTCGTATATTTTATTTTTTTTTCTTCGTAATTATTTCCTGTGGTCAACACGTTTGGCGATCAGGTCACCCGTAAATTGTATACAGAATACCAGGGCAACCAGCACAATTAATACTGTGTTCATGACCAGTACATCATAGCCCACATAGCCATATTGATAACCGATTTGTCCTAATCCTCCGGCACCAACCGCACCACCCATAGCTGAATAACCAACAAGGGTAATTAAGGTAATAGATGCGGTATTGATCAGCGAAGGCATAGCTTCCGGCAATAATACTTTATAAACGATTTGAAAAGGGGTTGCTCCCATTGCTCTTGCTGCCTCAACCAGTCCACCCGGTACTTCTATCAGGCTATTTTCTACCATCCTCGCGATAAAAGGAGCTGCCCCAATACTTAAAGGCACTAATGCCGCTTCAATACCAATTGAGGTTCCAACCAGCATACGGGTAAAAGGTATCATCCAGACAATCAGAATGATAAATGGAATAGAGCGGAAAACATTCACTAAAACTGATACCACATTATTCAGCGTTCTGTTTTCCAGTACCTGGCCTTTGCGGGTCAGATAGAGCATTACCCCGGTAGGCAGTCCGATGACAAAACCGAAAAATCCTGAGACGAAGGTCATGACTATAGTCTCCCATGTTCCTTTGAACATCATTAAAATCATAGACTCAGACATAACCTAAAACCTCCACTTTAATCTGTTTATTTTCATAATATGCTATTGCTTTCAGACTGTCTTCCTGTGTGCCGAAAACTTCAATGACCATTGCCCCGAATTTGACCCCTCCGGCATATTCAATTTGTGCGTAAATATATTGTTATTGAGATTGAACAATCTGCTCACTTCCGAAAGTACCGGATCATCTACCGACTGTCCTGTAAATTCAAGTTTCAATAAAGGTCTTTTATCTGCCGAAATGGTATCACTTAATCTTTCCAGATAAGTTTCCGGAATATTGATTTTTAAGGACGAAGCAATAAATTCGCGGGTAAGATCAGCTTTAGGATGTGCAAATATTTCACTGACAGTACCCTGTTCTATGAGTTTACCTGCACTGATTACTGCAACTTCATCACAGATACTTTTTACGACATCCATTTCATGGGTGATCAGTAAGATCGTAATGTTTAGTCTTTTATTGATATCTTTTAATAAAGTCAGGATAGATTTTGTAGTTGCCGGATCCAAAGCACTTGTAGCTTCATCGCATAAAAGAACTTTCGGATTGCTGGCCAGTGTCCTTGCAATTGCAACACGCTGTTTCTGTCCGCCTGATAAATTAGCAGGATAATCTTTTCCTTTATCTTCCAGCCTACTAAAGCAAGTAATTCTGCAACTCTTTTCTCAATTTGTTCTTTAGGAACCTTATCCAGCTCTAAAGGAAAGGCAATATTTTCAGAAACAGTTCTGGATGATAAAAGATTGAAGTGCTGAAAGATCATTCCGATCTGTCTTCTTTCTTTTGCTAATAAAGATGGCGACAAACCAATCAGGTTAAGACCGTCAACGATAACTTCTCCTGATGTGGGTCTTTCCAACAAATTCACACAGCGGATCAGGGTACTTTTTCCTGCACCTGATGCTCCGATCACACCATAGATTTTACCTTTAGGAACGGTTAATGAGACGTCCGACAAAGCCGTAATCTCCCGATTTTTCTGATGAAATTGTTTAGTTATATTTTTTAATACAATCATGTTCGCCGCAAAAGTAATAATAATCATCAATAGTCTATCATATTTATAGACTTTAACCATCAGGATGATAATAAAAGAGGCAACTGAAAGCTGCCTCTTTTATTTTTTTTTATTGTTCAATCTAGATTTTAAGATTTTTAATTCAATGATCATAAGATTACCCGCTTCTTAGTTCAATGATGCCATATCAATCACAAAACGGTAATGAACATCACCGGCAAGGGTACGTTCATAAGCTTCGTTAATCTGATCGATATTGATCATTTCCACATCCGAAGTGATATTGTGTTCTGCACAGTAATCCAGCATTTCCTGGGTTTCTTTTATCCCCCCTACTAATGACCCAACCAGGCTGCGACGGCCACCGATTAATTGAAAAGCATGTACATCCGAAGGTTTCGGCGGTACACCTAACAATACCATTACCCCGTTGGTACGCAATAAAGCAAGGTATTCGTTATAATCATGCTCCGCAGAAACAGTATCAATGATATAATCAAAATTGTTAGCCAGCTTTTTCATGGTTTCTTTTTCCGTAGTAATTTCGAAATGATGTGCTCCTAATTCCTGAGCATCTTTTTCTTTACTTTTAGAACGGCTTAAAACAGTCACCTCTGCTCCCATAGAAGCCGCAATTTTCACTGCCATGTGTCCTAATCCTCCTAAACCAACTACCGCCAGTTTATCTCCTTTTTTAACATTCCAGTGTTTCAGCGGAGAATAAGTAGTAATACCGGCACATAATAAAGGAGCTACTTTTTCAAGAGGCAATTTATCAGATACGCTAAGTACAAATTTCTGTGTAACTACGATATGACTTGAATAACCACCATAAGTAATTGTTTTTTTATCCTGTAACATAGAGTTATAGGTCTGTGAATGCCCATTTTCACAATATTGTTCATTGTCTTCTGCGCAGTTTCTGCAATGGCCGCAAGAGTCTACAAAACATCCCACACCAACAGTATCACCAACTTTAAAGCGGCTGACTTTGTCTCCAACACGGGTTACTTTACCTACAATTTCGTGTCCTGGGACAACAGGGTACATCGTTCCTGCCCACTCGTTTCTTGCGGTATGAATATCTGAATGACATACTCCGCAATATAAGATCTTGATCTCTCGTCATCGGCTCCCGGCTCACGACGGTCTAACTGATATGGAGCAAGAGGTTTATCTGCGCTATGCGCTGCATAGGATTTTACTGCTTTCATCTTTTTCAATTATTTAGTGTTACAACAAATATAAATACAAAAGTCAGCGCTATTTTGTTCATTATATTTAAGTGTATTATCAAATAATTACCCCCTGAGCTGTACATTTTGCTTATAAACCCTGCCGATTGGCAATTCATGCCCAAGCTTTAATTTTACCGTGCTGGAAGAATACGATTCAATATCCTGAGCAAGAACAAGGTAAGACTTATGTATCCTGATAAAACCAAGATAAGCATATTGTTCAGCGAACTCACTCATCCTTTGCAATAGTGTAAAATTCTTGAACCTTCCGACTAATTTAATATACTCTCCAAAGCCTTCAACCCAAAGTATATCAATCAGGCGCATCCGCTGGATCATATAATCAGATTTAAACATAATAATCTGCTCGTCCGCATCATTAAATGCTGTGTAAACCTTTTATATTCCATTGCTTTATTAACCGACTTTTCAAAACGCGCGAAAGGCACTGGTTTAATCAGATAATCGATTACATCCAGTTCATAAGCTTTTACAGCAGAGTGCAGGTCAGCGGTAATAAAAATACAAAGCGGTTTATAGTTAATTTGTTGTAACAACTCAAGCCCTGTGAATCCTGGCATCCTGATATCCAGTAACAACAAATCCACCTTGGTTTTCTCCAAAAACGAGATGGCTTCCTTTGAATTCGAGAACGTTTTGATCAGCTCTATTCCCGGCACCATTTCACAATACTCCTTCATCAGTTTCAAAGAAGGAAGTTCATCATCTACACAGACCGTTTTTAATCTCATAACAATTTTAACATAAGTACCGCTTGATAAACATCCCCCTGCGTATCAGTTTGCAGTGAATAATTACCAGATCCAATTTCAATATTCATTAGCTGTCTGATCAGCGTTAAACCTATCCCCTTGTATTCATAATGTACATTAATCTCCCCTGAACCAGAGACACTGTTCCGGACTTCAAAATGCAATTTATCTCCCTCAATAGCTATATTTACCTTAATCCACGCTTCAGGATTACTCCCAATCGCAGAATGCTTTAGTGCATTTTCATATAACGTTAAAAAAACTGCCGGAGGTATTTCTACCTCATCCATCCAGTCTTCCTCCGTATACTCGAACTGGATATCCAGTACATTTCCATGTTTCAGCTGATACAATCCAGTCAATGCCGTAATCATTTGCAGTTCCTTAGAAATACTGATTCTTTTATGATCAGTTTCATAAATGGTATACTGCAATAACTGGCTCAGGTTAAGCACTGATTGTGATTGCAGCTCATTGATATTATCCCCTATAGCATAAATATTATTCAGTGTATTCAATAAAAAATGAGGATTCACTTTAGACTTCAGCAAATTCATATCCGCCTCCTTTTTGATACTTTCAAGCAACACCAGGTCATTCTCAATCATAAACTTATGCTTTGATATCCCGAGCAGGCCCGATACTAAAATACAAATCCCATGAGAAGTGTAAATGAAGATAAATAGAAGCCCCTGTTCAATTCTGAGAGGTGGTCCCGCAGTCATTCCTGGTTCTATCAGGATCCGGAGCAGACTAAAAACGACAAATATCAAAATCGTATAAAGTATATACTGCGAATAGTTTTTGGTGATATAAAACTCCGGAACCAGCTTATTAAAGCTTATATAATAGATAAACGCATTACAGACCAGTGCAATCAAAATACAATACAAACTATACGGAAACCCAACAAATGAGATATAGAAATACACATTCACAAAAGAGAAGATCACCCAAAACAAGATGTGCTGCACCAAAAGTAATACAGGCCAATCCTTCTTTAATATCGATTCAATAATCTTTTTCTCAAAAGACAGCCTTAAAATCAGCACTAAAAAAATAATATTTATCAGCATTATCATCAATCCAAAGTTATAATTAAAAACCTAACCAACCTTCCTTCAAAAGCAATCCAACATGCGTCTCCTTAATCAATCCTCAAAAGTAATCCAACATGTATCTCCTTAAATCAACCTTCAAAAGTAATCTAACATGTGTATCCTTAAATCAACCTTCAAAAGTAATCCAACATGTGTCTCCTTAAATCAACTTTCAAAAGCAATCTAGCCAGCATCTCCTTAAATCAACTTTCAAAAGCAATCTAACATGTGTCTCCTTAAATCAACTTTCAAAAGCAATCCAACATGTATCTCCTTAATCAACCTTCAAAAGTAATCCAACATGTGTCTCCTTAATCACCCTTCAAAAGCAATCTAACCAGCATCTCCTTAAATCAACCTTCAAAAGTAATCCAACATGTGTCTCCTTAATCACCCTTCAAAAGCAATCTAACCAGCGTCTCCTTAAATCAACCTTAAAAATTAACCAGATCAGTTTCTTCTTAAATACCAATCCAACCAGTTTCGCCATTAACCAACAAACCTCCCATCAAGAAAGCAATAAATCAGCATCCAACAAGCTCCCAATCAGGAAAACCCTGTGAATTTCAAAAAGCAACATGCTATGTGATGGCATAGCATGGCCGTTGCCCCGAAGGGCAAAAGGAAATGCAGCCATCACATAGCATGTTGCTTTTTGAAACTACGTCGTTCACCTGATTTTCTTGTTGTTCGCTGAGTTTATTTCCGATCTAACAGTTATACCAGCATATTACAATCCGCAGCCAGATATTCCAACCTGATATCCATCTGCCACGACCATTAATTCTAACCAAATTAAACATGAAGCAAGTACTATTAAGCGCAATAATAGCACTGATAATCAACCTGTCAGCCTATTCCGTCGCCACTGCCCAACCAGGCAAATTCAATCAGTTTTACATGTTCCTTGCCAGAGCAAAAGTAGCCCCGCAATGGACAGTTACCTCATTGGTCCAGTACAGAGCATACGAAGGTGACATCACTGACACCAGGCTTTTTCTAATTAACACTTATGCAGATTACAAGTTAAAAAATGCCCCTGTTCAATTTGGAGGAGGATATATGTACCTTGAAATCTCACCCTATGATGAAACAGGAACAGAAAAGAAGACGATACTCGAGCACAGGGTTTTTCAACAGGTAACTATCGGTCATAAGCTAAATGATCGCCTCGATTTATCCCAAAGATATCGTTTCGAAGAGCGCTTCCTTTTTTCCGACCGCTTTATCCTGCGGGCAAGACACCTGTTAACTGCAAATTACAAACTTGGTAATTTGGAAACCGGTAAATGGACACTGATCGGAAAAAACGAGATCAGGATGAACCTCGATAAAGAAACAGCTTTTGATAGTTTTCGTTTATGGGGCGGTGCCGGATATAAAGTTACAAAAACCTTTGAAGTAGAATCCTATTGGATGAGTCAGTTCGAATCCGGAGGAATTTTCAATTTCGCTGTACTCTCACTGCGTAAGAGCTTCGATTTTACCAAAAAAAATAAGAATTAAGAACCCAATAACCTTATACTATGTTATGTTAGCTTTTTTAGGATTTTTGATGATCATTACTTTTATGCTCCTGATCATGAGCAAGAAAATGTATGCATTGACAGCTTTGATAATAGTCCCTATCATTTTTGGTCTGATCGGTGGCTTCGGAAACGAGCTCGGTGCTATGATGATGGATGGAATCAAAAAGATAGCCCCAACGGGCGTTATGTTGATTTTCGGTATTATGTATTTCAGTATTATGATTGACGTAGGACTTTTCGACCCGTTAGTTTCCAAGATTCTGAAACTGGTTAAAGGCGATCCTTTGAAAGTCACCATCGGTACAGCTATCCTTACCTTGATGGTATCTCTCGATGGAGATGGAGCAACCACTTATCTGATCGTCGTTTCGGCAATGCTTCCACTCTATAAAAGACTAGGTATCCCTGCCCTTAAACTCACTGCAATTATTATGTGTGCAGGTGGAGTAATGAATGTATTACCCTGGGGTGGGCCTACCGCAAGAGCAATGACTCTCACTGCACTTAGGCTCCGCAGAGTTATTTATTCCTGTATTACCTTCACTTGTTTTGGGAGGCATCTGGGTTATATTTATGGCCAGAATTTTCGGAATGCAGGAAAGAAGAAGAATGCAGCTGGCAGGCATTGATATCAATGCAGCAGAATTTGCAGCCGAAAATGATAACCATTTAAAATTTGGGGAATCAGGCGACCAGAGCCTGAAACGCCCTAAACTACTCCTATTTAACTTTTTACTTACAGCAGCCCTACTTGTAGCTATGGTTCTGAATGTGCTGCCTCTTACAGTCATGTTTATGATTGCTTTCGCCATTGCAATTATTATCAATTATCCACGACTGGAAGAGCAGCATGACAGAATACGAAAACATGCAGACAATGCCTTATCCGTATCAGCCATGATTTTTGCAGCGGGAATCTTTACAGGAATTTTATCCGGAACCAAGATGATGGATGCGATGGCCATGACTATGATTAGCGCTATCCCTGCACAGTGGGGCAGTCATTTACCATTGATTACGGGTCTTGCAACCCCACCGCTTACTTTTTTCATGAGTAATGATGCTTATTATTTCGGCATACTGCCATTAATAGGACAAACAGCGCAGCACTTAAACGTGCCCATTGCAGAAGTAGGAAGAGCAGCACTCTTTGGAGGTCCCGTACACTTACTTAGCCCGCTTGTACCCTCCACCTATTTACTGGTAGGCCTTGCCGGAGTAAGTTTTGCTGATCACATGCACTTTACCCTCAAATGGGCCAGCATCACCTGTCTGGTTATGCTGGCAGGAGCATTTCTATTTGGTGTGATCTCTTTTTAAAAACTATATAATGATAAATTCGTTAGATTTGAACGATAAATTTTTAAATACCTGATAGATTGCGGAAGATATTTTCCAACCTGGCCTTCCAGGTACTTATAGCCTTAATTGCCGGTATAGCTGCAGGGATCTATTTCCCTGCATTTGCTATAAAACAGCGTTTTATAGGTACCTATTTTATAAGTGCAACAGAGTGGTTTGTTGCTCCGGTTATTTTTCTCTCGATTACTACGGGGATAGCCGGTATAGCCAGTCTAAGGAAACTGGGACGTATAGCATTGAAATCAATTATTCTTTTCGAGGTGCTGACCACTATCGCCATCATTTTTGGTTTATCGATGGCTGCCTTGCTTAAACCGGGTACGATCAATAAGGGAAATCTACAGGAAATCATCAAAATTCATTTTAAGTTACCTTATCATGAAACATCTTCCGGATGGAGTAGCTTCCTCCCCGCTCAAAATGTATTGTGGATTTTAACCCTCGCTATGGCTGTAGGGCTCCTGCTTCACTTTCTTCCGAAAAAAGACAAGTATATAATGAAGCTGGAAAAGATAAGAGATATGATTTTCCGGGTAATCACGTTATTTTTCAGCCTTACGCCAATGGCTGTTTTTAGTGGTATGGCTTATACCATTGCTAGTTTTGGACTGCATTCTATTTTACCTATGAGAAACTGGTTGCAGTAATGTATCTGCTTGTTATCATTTTTGTTTTTGTCTTTTTAGGGCTGCTGTTACGTTATTATAAATTCAGTATCTGGCAGTTACTGGTATTAATCAGAGAAGAAATACTGATTGTTTTCGGTACATCTTCTTCCCGGACAGTGATCCCGTTACTGATTCCCCGCCTCGAAAATTACGGGTGCAGCAAACAGGTAACCGGTTTTGTGTTATCTATGGGTTATTCCTTTAACCTGATCGGCACCTCCATTTACCTTGGCTTGTGTACCATGTTTTTGATTCAACTGTATAATATAGAAGTAGATATGTATACCTATTTCAAGATCATCATGATTCTGATGCTTGTCTCTAAAGGTGCTTCCGGTGTGCCGGGTGCAGGATTTATAGCTTTAAGTTCTGCTATTTATATTCTACCGGAAATACCTTACGAAGGATTACTGTTCATTGTAGCCGTAGAAAGGTTTCTAAATGAAGCACGTTCAATTACCAATACGATTGGAAATGCGGCTTGTACTTTAGTGATTGCAAAAAGTGAGAACGAATTCGCAGAACAATAAAACCGCGGATATTCCTTAAAAAATACCCGTGGTTCATGAAAATAGTAACGGATTATTATCCGGAGATTAAAACCCTGTCCTTAGATAACGATTACCGTTTTACCCAAAGCCTTTCCAGTTTTACTTTTTGCTATAGCGCCCGGCGCCTCATTTAATGAAATCGTTTGAATTGGGATTTCAATACTTCCAGCTTCAATCATTTCACTTACCCCTTCTAGTAAAGCCACACTACCTTTTACCTCAAAATTACCGCCACGGATATTTCTGGCTTCCAGTTTTGCTGCATTCGCAGATCCGATAGTAGTAAAAGCAATTCCTCCCGGTTTCACTACCGATATTATCTGATCAAATGCATCCGAATTACTTGCCAGATCGATCAAGGCATCCACCCCTTCAGGATAAGCTTCTTTTACCTGCTGTGCAAGATCTCCTGTGAGTAATCAAAAGTATCAGAAGCACCTGCCTTTTTAATACTATCCTCCGCGTCTTCTCCCCTTGCTGTAGCTAATACTTTAATCCCATTTAAAGCAGCAAAAACAGTTGCAAATGTACCTACGCCACCAGTAGCCCCTACAATAAGTACAGTGTTTCCTTTACTCAGCCCAAGATTTTTTACCAGTTGAAAAGCCGTCATACCGGCTACCGGAGAAGCGGCAGCCTGCTCAAATGATAATCCTGGAGGCATTTTGGTAATGATAACCTTTTCAGGTACAGCAATGTATTCAGCATAAGTACCTTCTCCTATCGGAGCATGCAGCATTTGACCGTATACCTTGTCGCCAACTTTAAAACGACTGACTCCTTCTCCAACTTCTTCAACTATCCCAGCACCATCTACACCTAATATTAATGGGAACACATGCGGCATTTTCCCATCAAGCATACCATCTGCTATACGCCAGTCTGTTGGATTAAGTCCTGCGGTTTTAAGCTTAATCAATATATACCCAGGCTGTATTTCGGGTTTTAAACTTTCTATCAATTCTGGAGCATCCTTAAATGCTTTTACTGCAACTGCTTTCATAGGTTTGATTTAAATACTAATTGTTTTTCAGTCTATTAAGCAATATATATCGTGCCACAAGTTCGAAAACGAACTCCATTATGGCTTTTTTAATGAAAAAATTGAAATAATGGCACCATAAATGCTAAAACCCAATTATCATACAAAAAGGCCTCCTGCCTACAAAAACAAGATCATATGGATAAATTAGAACTCAACTTATCACGTTTGCTGGACACTTTTATCAGCAAAGTCCCTACCCTTTTACTTGCATTAGCTACTTTATTAATAGGTTTCTGGTTAATCAAATTTTTAGTCCGCTTTTTGAATAATTATCTTCACAAGGGCAAAATTGACACTTCACTTTCTAATTTTTTAATCAGTATTCTGAAAGTTATACTTTATATCCTTTTACTGGTTACAGTCGCTTCAACTCTAGGTATAGAAACAACTTCTTTTGTAGCTATTTTAGCTTCTGCGGGACTTGCTGTAGGTTTGGCACTGCAGGGAAGTCTTTCCAATTTTGCAGGCGGGGTATTAATCCTGTTATTCAAACCATTTAGAGTAGGTCATTTTATTTCTTCAAGCAATGGTGTAGATGGTACTGTTCTTAAGATCGATATTCTGTACACTACATTGAGAGCGAAAAACGGGACTACCTTATATGCGCCAAACGGGCCTTTGGCAAACGCAGTACTCAATAACGTTTCAGATAATGAAACCCGCATGCAAGAATACAGTATCGGGATTTCTTACCAGGCGAATATTGACATCGCCAGAAAAGTTATTTTAAGTACACTGGCAAATGACCCACTAGTCCTTAAAGATCCGGCACCAGTGGTTTTGGTTGCTTCATTAGGTGATAATGCAGTAAATCTGACTATCAGATCATGGTCTGCCAATGCCGATTTCTGGCCAACTTATCACCGCAATTTCCAATTGATCAAAGAAGCACTTGATCAGCATAACATTGGTATTCCATATCCGCAACGCGAGATACATATTATACCAGCCAGCACTGATTTACCAGACTAAACGAGCTCATGAGACGGGTTCAAAATTACCCGTCTCATTTATCCTTATCCCGTCAAATTTCTACCATGCCTTTTTTAAATAATAATTAAATTGATAGCTTTATCCAATGAAGCACTTGTTTATCTTTCTATTATCATTTATTTTATCCATTAACGTTTCCAAAGCTCAGGATAAATCTGCAGTCATTCAAACCTCTGCACGTCCATTCGAATTGGGTGTAACAGACGAGATCCAATCTTCCCAATTATCAGAGAAGAGAATCCTGAATATCTATTTGCCAGAAGGTTATGATCAGGATCTTAAAACAACTTATCCGGTTATTTATCTTTTAGACGGATCAGCCAGTGAAGACTTTATCCATATAGCTGGTCTGGTTCAGTTTTCTACAATGATACAGGCTATGCCAAAATCAATAGTTATTGGTATTGCAAATATTGATAGGAAAAGAGATTTCACCTTTCCTACTACTATTGCAAAAGATCTTAAGGATTTCCCAACTACTGGAAAATCAGAAAGATTCATGGCTTTTGTAGAAAAGGATTTACAGCCTTATATCCAGCAGAAATACAGAACCAATAGTTCCAAAACAATTATTGGCCAGTCACTGGGAGGTTTATTCGCTACCGAAGTACTGTTAAAAAAGCCTTCTCTTTTCAATAATTATATCATTATAAGTCCAAGTTTATGGTGGGATAATCAATCATTACTAAGCAAAGCACCTGAATTATTAAAATCGTTATCCGATAAGAGTATCAATGTATATGTATCAGTGGGTACAGAGGGTAAAGTCATGGAAAATGACGCAAGCAACCTTGCTGCAATTCTAAAAAAATCAACTGATAAAAATCTGCAGGTAACCTTTAACCCTATGCCGGCAGAAAATCATCTGACCATTTTACACAATAGTGTGTACAAAGCATTTGGAATATTAAATGCCAAAAAATAATTGATTTATCAGCCGATGCAAAATAGCCTGAACACAGAAAGATTGCTGATCAACACAGTTACCCTTGATGATGCCCCTTTCATTCTGGAACTGCTCAATACTCCGGGATGGCTTAAATTTATTGGGGACAGAAATGTTAAAACAATTGAAGACGCTAAGAATTACATTTTAAAATTAACAGGAGGTCCGGGTACAAACTACTTCCTTGTAAAATTGCTTGACCAGCAGGTTCCTGCAGGGGTTATCACTTTAATGAAGCGTGACTACCTTGATCATCATGATATCGGGTTTGCTTTTCACCCCGACCATGCCGGCAAAGGATATGCTTTTGAAGCTGCAAAAGAAGTTTTGGATCAGTTAAAAACCGACCCTTCCCATACTTATATTCAGGCTATTGTGTTAAAAACAAACACAAAATCCGTTCAATTAATTGAAAAACTAGGTTTAACTTATGAAAAAGATCTGAAGAGAGATGACGAGGATCTTTTCTTATATTCGCTTGCTACAAAAGATTTTCATACAGCCATTTAAACATGCAGGTATCACCATCCATTGATTTGTCAGCATATATTAAGCATTACCTTTTTTTAACTACTAAAAACAAGGAGGTTAAAAAATTACGCTTATTTTCTGATGGAAATACAGGGATGGTATTTTCTTTTAAAGATCAGCTGATCTCACAATTCAATAAACGGAACACTCCTTACTACTTGCCAGACTCTTTTATATATGGACAACTGAGTTCTTTTAAGGATCTGTATTGTATGGGTGAAACATCATTAATGATCGTTGTTTTTCATCCCCACGGCTTAAGTAATATTTTAGCCATCCCATCAGATGAACTCATAAACAAGAATATCAAAACGGATGAGTTATTTGGTTCAAAGGGTGACGAGCTGCACGAAAAATTATCTAACAGCAATAATATACAGGATAAAATTACCCTGGTGGAAAACTTTTTCAGAAAGACAATTGCAATCAGAAATCTCCCGAACCAACCATTAATCACCGCTTCTATTAACTACATTACACAAAATAAAGGTTTGCTTCCAATTAGCAGGTTAACAGAATTTACTGGTTATCACGAGAGGAAGCTTGAACGGACTTTTATTCAATCTATAGGAATCAGCCCTAAAAGATTCAGTAATATTATCAAACTGCATGTGTTTTTAAAACAGCTGAGAGATCAACCAGCTCAGGCTAATTTCACTTATCTTGGATATGAAGCCGGTTATTATGATCAGCCCCACCTTATCCGGGAATTCAAAAAATATACCGGGCTGACTCCCAGCCAGTATAATAGTATCACAAATCCGCTGGCTATCAATTTCCTGGGATTCTAAAAAATCGTTACACTGTCGGATTTGTACATTTTTTAAAAATCCTCCTATCCTATCTTTGTTAAAAAAATTGATAAAGATGGAGAAACTCAAAATAGCCACAGCACAATTTGAAACAAAAAGCGGAGATAAGAAATATAATCTTTCTGTAATAGCGGAACTTGCCGGTAAGGCAGCAGCCGATGGCTCACAGGTAATCGCTTTTCATGAGTGTTCAATCACAGGATATACTTTTGCCAGAAATCTATCCAAAGAACAAATGCTTGATTTAGCAGAATTAATCCCCTCAGGAGAAAGTATTTTAGAACTTACCGCCATAGCGACCAGATACAATATCGCAATTCTGGCTGGTCTTTTTGAAAAAGACGCTGAAGGTAATCTCTTCAAAGCTTACGTATGTGTAGACCAAAATGGGTTGGTTGCTAAATTCAGAAAGCTGCATCCTTTTATTAATCCTTTCCTTACACCGGGTGATGAATACTGCATTTTTGAGCTTTATGGATGGAAATGCGGTATTTTAATCTGTTACGACAATAATATCATTGAAAATGTAAGGGCTACAAAACTGCTTGGTGCAGATATTATCTTTATGCCTCATGTAACGATGTGCACTCCTTCGACAAGACCAGGAGCAGGATTTGTAGCTCCAGAACTTTGGAAAGACAGGGAAAACGATCCTACCTCTCTTCGTCTGGAATTTGAGGGGATGAAAGGTCGTGACTGGTTAATGAAATGGCTACCTGCAAGATCTTATGACAATGCCATTTATACCGTATTCTCTAATCCGATTGGTATGGATGATGATCAGCTAAAAAATGGATGTTCCATGATTATTGATCCTTTTGGGGACGTATTAAGTGAATGCAAAACTTTGGGTGATGGTTATGTAACTGCCGTTCTGACTCCTGAAAAACT
Organism: Pedobacter sp. NJ-S-72; assembly: GCF_053890575.1. Lineage (NCBI taxonomy): Bacteria > Pseudomonadati > Bacteroidota > Sphingobacteriia > Sphingobacteriales > Sphingobacteriaceae > Pedobacter > Pedobacter sp. NJ-S-72. The sequence continues at coordinate 2,266,062 of NZ_CM132681.1, forward strand.
GAAACAAGCTGGAGGCTATCGTTACATTCAGGCCAGAAGACCAGATCTTTACAGCCATATTATCGGCAGCCCGCATAAATCAGAACAAAAAGTAGTCTGGCTTAATGAATAATCAGCATATAGCCTACCCCTCTGATATTTAAAATTTCAATTTTAGGATCCGATTTAAGATAAGACCTGAGCCTGGATATAAAAACATCCAGGCTTCTTCCTGTAAAAAAACTTTCATACTCCCATAACTCCGAGAGGATATCTGATCTTTTTACAATCTGGTTCCGATGTTCCAATAGCATTCTTAAAAGTTCTGATTCCCGATATGACATTTTCCTTTCTTTACCATTTACAGATAGCGTGTTGTACATCGCATCAAAAGAATAATTGCCAATCACATATTTAGTAGGAATAACTTTATCTAATCGTTTTAGCTGAGCTTCCATACGAACAATTAATTCTTCAATACTATAAGGTTTTTTCATATAATCATTAGCCCCAATACCAAAGCCCTTGAGTACATCAGCTGTTTGAACCCTTGCTGTCACGAAGATAATTGGGATTTTATGATCTATTTCCCTGATTTTTCTCGCCAGATCAAAACCGTCTAACTCCGGAACCATGACATCTAAGATCACTATGTCTGGCTTAATACTTGTGAAATGCTGAAATGCATCAGCTCCGTTAGTATAATGGGTAAGAATATCCCCTTAAATTTAAGACAATCCGATACGATTTGGGCCAAATCCATTTCATCCTCAACAAATAATATATCAGCCATAGTTTAAATTATTTAACAGGAATTAAGATTGTAAAAATACTGCCACTCTTTTCATTACTGAAAAGAGCAATTGTACCACTATGCTGATCAACAACTTGCTTAACATAAGAAAGTCCCAGACCAAACCCTTTAACCCTTAGCAATCTTTTGTCAGGAACCCTGAAAAACTGGTCGAATACACTTTTCTGGTAAATTTCGGGAATACCAATTCCATTATCACTTACAGTCAGAAGCCATCCTTTTTTAGTAGTCTGGCTCCTGATTACAATCTGAGGCTTTATCAATGTATATTTTATTGCATTGTCTATCAGGTTTCTGATTGCATTTCCAAGATGAACAGGATCAGCCAGTATTTCGGGGGCATCATCCAGGTATAAATGTATATCGGCAGGTTCTTCCGCCAGGGAGTATTTCTTAACTATACTACTGATCAAATGATTAATATCAATAAGCTCTCTGAACAGAATCATTTTATGGTGTTCAAAAACTGAAAGCTCCAATATCATTTCTATCAAACGGGAAAGATGATCCAGTTCATTTTTAGACACATTTAAATACAAATTGGTCTTATCTTTATCTTCCAGAATCTCATAGTTTCTCATCGCTTCAATAGCAACGGAAACCGTTGAAAGCGGTGTTTTCAACTCGTGGGTCATGTTGTTGATCATATCGTTTTTAACAACTGATAATTTCCGCTGCATAAAAATGGTAACCAGCATATAGATAAAACAAGAAGTAGTAAAAAGGATCAATAGAATCGAAGCTCCGAATTGCCATTTCATCTTTTGCAACACATGTAAGATCGGAGCTTTATAGGGAACTGCCCGGTAAATTTTTGCAGCACCACTTTCTTTAACTATGTAATTTTCGGTTGTGTTCCTCGATTTAAGATCTCCAGGAGATAATTTTCTTGCTGCAATTATAGGACTCGAAGTCATCACGCTATTCTTTCTATTAAATTTGGCGGGCAAAGCTTCAATAGCTAATGTTGCAGGGTACGCTACTATCGCTGATAACCCTGGAGTTACAGTTCCTGGCTGCATATTTTCCATTCTTTCAGCTGGCCTTGTGGTTCTGCCAAACGTAACTGGGCTTGCTTCTACTGTTGTTGAGAAAGCAATTATAGACTTCGCGTCCGCAGGCTGAGCTCCCAGTGTTTGCACTGGCAGAAACATATCAAAATCTTTTGAGAACAGGGGCTGTCCACTATAATAAGTATAATCTTTATATAACCAAAGCCCCTGAGTAAGTATCACACCTAGTATACAGATGGTCATTAAACCTAAGATATATTTTATGCGGTTTGTCATCTTCTTTTATCTTCGATCATGGCAGCAAATGTAATTTGCTCATCTTAAGTAACACTATCACTTAACTCTTTTTAACATATTGTAACCTTCATTAACACTATTCCAGCTCAGCTCTATTTGACCAAATAATTTTAGTTAAACATGAGACACACTTCTACATTTTACCGATTAACCTGTCTGGCATTTTGCTTTACTGCCATTCTACTTAGTGCTTGTAAAAAAGGTCAGACGTTCAGCCCGGGAGCTCAGGATGAACTCCATGTAGAAACCGTAGATACCGTTCAAGTCAAGGCATCAACTTATCTGCTGGATTCATTACCTACCTCAAATAATGGAGTAATACTTCTGGGACAAATAGATGATCAGGATTTTGGAAAACTAGCTGCATCTTCTTATCTGCTGCTTATTCCTCCCCCGTCAGGTACACCTGATATCCCAAAAGGAGCAACATTTGACTCGTTCACACTGGTATTAAAATATAATAAAGCTTATTCAGGAGATACATTAACCCAACAAAACCTATCAGTTCATCGTCTGACTGAGGAGATGGTTTTACGTAAAATCCCTGGCCCCACTGAAAATGAACAAATCCCCTTATATGTTAAAGCACCTGCACTATATAGTACGACTAAGTTCAAACATGAAACTATCCCAATGGGTAATTTAGGACTACAGGTCAAACCTTTGGGCGGAGATAGTGTCATCATCCCGCTTAGTGAAACCTTAGGAAGAGAATTTTTAGACCTTATGGCTAAAAAAGACAGCCGTTTTGCAAGTGAGACTGAATTTATTAAATACTTCAAAGGAATCGTTCTCAAAACGACACAAGGAAACAGCATCACTGGATTCAAAGCGGATGCGGTCAAACTAAATGTCAACTATAACTATGTCAATTCAGGTGGATTCTCCAAAAAGGATCAGGTGATTTTTTCGGCAAAAACCGTTGATTATCAATTCAATCATTTTGATACAGACAGGAGTCAGACCAAACTTAAAGCACTAAGCAATACAAACAAAGAACTGAGTGCCTCACTTACAGGTCAGGAGCTATTTATTCAGGGAGGTACAGGTCTGGTAACTAAACTTCAGTTTCCTACGCTTGTCAATTTTCTATGAATCAAAAAAAGTAGTTAACAAAATAGAACTGCTCATTGAGACAAAACCTGCCTACTATTCTATTTTCAAGGCGCCTCCATCTCTTGTTTTATTTATTGCGAACTCAGCAAATGTACCTAAGACTATCCTGCAAAATGATTATAAAGAAGGAGATCAGACAGCTGCATTTGAGCCTGGTAACGACGTTGGATCAACTGGAAAATATCGGTTTTTACTGACACAATATGCGTCCGAATTAAAGAAAGGTACCTATAAAAATACTTCACTAATGTTAAGTATGCCAACAGATCAGCTATTGAGCTCTGTTAGCAGAGCTCAGCTGTCTACCAGTACAACAGCCCATGCTATCAAACTAGTAATTACATACACTAAATATTAAATTCTAAAACAATGATTAAAAAACTATTATCCGCTTCGTTTATTATCGCGATCATATTATTAGGAAGCTGTAAAAAAAAAAAGATAAAGACGACGACCCAAAAGAATGGGTAAGAGGGTCAGATTTTGAAGGCTCTCCCCGTAGTGCAGCAGCGAGCTTCGTTATAGATGGAAAAATCTATATAACCGGCGGATTTAACGGAGAGAAAAGATTGAATGACCTTTGGATGTATGACCCAAAGCTAACCAACTGGTATAAAATAGCCGATGCCGACTTTCCTGGCATAGCCAGAAATTATGCTGTAGCATTCAGTATGAATGGAAAAGGCTATGTAGGAACAGGTACAGACGGTACTAACTCTTTAAAAGATTTCTATCAGTTTACTCCTGAAACCAAACAATGGAAAAAAATTGCAGACTTCCCAGGCGAACCGAGATATGGCGCGATTGCCTTTTCCGGTACAGGTAAAGGTTATGTAGGTTCAGGTACTTCAATTAATGGTGACCTAAAGGATTTCTATAGTTACAACCCACTTTCAGATACCTGGGCGCAGGTTACTAGTTTACCAGGTACAAAAAGAGCATATGCTTTTACCTTTACACTTGGTGATCTTTCTTATATCGAAGTGGAACAAATAACGGTTCCAATTTATCAGATTTCTGGAGTTATAATACTCAAAATGATACCTGGATCAAAAAGAATGAAATCTATCGGGATGATAAAATAGAAGGCAATAAAAAATATCAGTATGATCTTAGACGCAGATCTGCTGCAACCTTTATAATTGGTAATAAAGCATACATTTCAGGAGGAATTTCCAGTGGTATAACCGGAACAACATGGGCTTATGATTCTACGATAGATCTTTGGGAACAACATCAGGATCTTGGTGGTGTCTCTCGTGAATCTGCAATTGGTTTTGGAATAGATGGCAAAGGTTATATTGCAACCGGAAAAAATGGAAGCTATTTTGATGATTTATGGGTATTCACTCCTAATAAATAATAATTCATGAAATTGATACTCTTTGTATTAAAAGAGTATCAATTTATTAATATACATTAACGATAACAGGCTATTTATTTTTCGGAATAACTACTGTAGCTTCTATCTCAATCAGGATATCATCTCTGAAAAGTTTGCTAACCTGAACAAGTGTGCTTGTCGGAGGAGTTTTGATATTAATGAATTTATCCCTGACTTCCCGCAAGAGCTTTATCTCTGAAACATTGATCATATAATAATTAAGCTTCACAATATCATTCATTGAGCCACCCGCCGCTTCAACGATGTGTCTGATATTTACAAAAACCTGTTCAGCCTGTTTAGACAGATCATTATTTCCCACCAGCTCACCGGCTTGATTTAAAGGAACCTGCCCCGAAAGCATAATCATTTTACTCGGCCCAAGATCAATTTCTACTGCCTGGCTATACCCCTTAGCTGAAGGTACTTTGACCGGATCAAAAAACTTAACTGGCTTTGAAGCTTCCTGTGCAAGACATGAAGAAGAAACACCTATAAAAATTAAACAAAGAAATCGGTTCATATGTCTTGTCTTTCTAATTGATTACCTGCTAAATTTAACCGTTTATATACAGAATTTCAAATCGATCATCCTTATTTTATAGCTTTTCAAAAGATACAATCAAATAATTCTTGCAGAATTAAATCTTTATGTTTTACTTTGTAATTCAAAGTTCTTTTAAAATGCAAGAAAAAGATATTTATTCAGAGCTCAGTTCTATTCGTAACCTGATGGAACGCTCCAGCAAGTTTATTTCACTAAGTGGTTTATCAGGAATCATGGCTGGGATATACGCACTGATTGGTTCCTTTATAGGCTACAAAATAGTTTACAATGACCACGGTGGTCTGCAATACAGAAGCAGTTATATCAGTCAGCCAGAAGTTTTGTGGCAATTAGCCCTGATCGCAGCACTTGTTCTGGTTTTTTCACTGGTTACAGGAATCTGGTTAACTATCCGCCAGGCGCGTAAAAAAGGAGAGAAATTCTGGAACCCGGTAAGTAAACGTCTTTTAGTCAATATGGCTATTCCCCTATTGACAGGAGGATTATTCATATTAATCCTATTGATACGCGGTGATTACGGAATTATAGCATCTGCCTGTCTGTCTGATCTTTTATGGCCTTGCACTCATTGCTGCAAGTCATTATACACTATCGGATGTGAAGTGGCTTGGCTTCTGCGAAATTGCTCTTGGTTTAGTTGCAGCATTACTTCCCGGATATGGCATAGTCTTCTGGACAGTTGGTTTTAGCATTCTGCATATTCTTTATGGTTCAATCATGCACTTTAAATACAACCAGTGAAACCATCATGTGCAGCAGAACACTAACCGAAATGAACCGAGCTTTTAGCGAGTTCCTGAACACAAATTCAAAATAAGAGCTAGTGAAAAACAAAATTGGGTAGCACATGATAGCTTCATCACCGATAAAACCACGTAGTGCTCTTGAGAACCATTAAAAACTTAAACACCACGAAAAAAAAACAATTATTATACTGATGAAAATCTCTTTAGAATCTTTCGATAAAGCCTTTGAAAACCGGTTGCGCCTACAGATTATGAGCGTACTGGCTGCCAATGATTATTATGATTTTAATGCTTTGAAAGAGCTGCTGAATGCAACAGACGGGAATCTTGCCTCCCACCTAAAAGCTTTGGAAAAAGAAGAATATATTACAGTCAATAAAAGTTTTATTGGCCGTAAACCCAATACCCAATACACTGCTTCGGCAAAAGGGATTATTGCATTTAAAAAACACCTTGAGGCACTTGAAAATTTAATTAAACAACAAAAGACATAATATTTTTTTTCTACTTATACTTTGAAATTCAAAGTACTTTTAAATAGCTAATATGAACAATCAACAACAACCACAGCAAAATGGATTCAGAACCTGGTTCTCAGAATCGGTAATAGTCAAATTATGTCTTATAGGCATTTTAACCCTGCTCCTGCTCATACCCTCGAGCCTGATACAGAACCTGATCGTTGAGCGACAGGCCAGACAGCAAGAGGTTAACAATGAAATATCAGATAAATGGTCTGGTAGCCAATTGGTAGAAGGCCCAATTTTAGTCATCCCCTATAAGACACAGTCAACCATAAAGACAGTGCAGGAAAAGTGACCGCTAAAGAAGTTTTAACCAATATTTACATCATGCCTGAAACTTTAAATATAGTGGGCAAAGCCGAGCCGCAGCTGCTCCATCGCGGGATATTTGATGCAGTAGTTTATAACTCCAAAATTAAAGTCAATGGTAAGTTCAGTGCTCTTGAATTAAGAAAATCGGGTATCAACCCCGATATGGTACAATGGGATAAAGCAAAAGTAGATATTGGGCTAAGTGATTTAAAAGGTCTGAAAAACAACCCGGTGATCAAACTGGCTAATAAGGATTACGCAGTTGAACCCGATTTCACCACACTTTCCTTATTTACAAATAACCTGATTATTCAGCCAGATTTGAGTGCGATTAAAAACACAGCACTTGATTTCAGCTTTGATCTTGATTTACGAGGCAGTAATGAACTCAACTTTCTGCATATTGGAAAAAGCACAACTGTAAAAATTGAAGGAACATGGGGCAATCCGAAATTTACGGGACGTTATCTTCCCGAACAGCGTAACGTATCAGCTACCGCATTTAATGCGACATGGAAAATGCCATATTTCAACAGACCTTTCTCTCAACAATGGATAGACGAAAACTCAACCCTGGTCACTGCTCCTTCAAAGAATAAAACTGCATCCAGAGAAACTGATGTTGAAACCCTGGTTCAAAATTCTTCAAGAGAAGGCGCTTTCGGTGTTCAGTTTATACTTCCCGTAGATCAGTATCAAAAAACTATGCGCTCTGGCAAATATTCAATTCTGATCATTATGCTAACCTTTATTTCGCTGTTCTTTACAGAGCTGCTGAACAAAAGAAAAGTACATCTTTTGCAGTACGTATTGATAGGTGCAGCAATGATTATTTATTATACTCTTCTATTATCATTTAGTGAACGGGTTGGTTTTAACATTGCGTATTTGATCGCCTCTGTTGCAACTGTTGCGCTGATAGGCTCCTTCATTGCAGCCTTATTGAAAACAAAAAAACCAGCAATGATATTTGTTGTTATCCTGACTATTTTTTATGGATTTATCTATGTGATTATCCAGCTGCAAGACCTTGCTTTACTTTTCGGAAGTATTGGTTTGTTCATTATTGTAGCTGCCCTGATGTTCCTGTCTGCAAAAATTGACTGGAACAGAAACCCATTAGCAGAACCAGAAGAGTCAGTTACGTCAGAACTGACTGAAACAACACAGAAATAACAAAACAGAGTCTTCAACTTAAAAGAATAAAAACAATTCTTCTAAAATAAGGAGGCCTTTGCCGGCCTCCTTTAATCTCAAATCCTTCTAAATATGTTTAGTTTTAACAAATACTACTTCGGGCTTACCCTCTTGTTATTTATTACCGAAGTCCTTATAGCACTATATGCACATGACCAGATTATCCGTCCATATGCAGGCGATTTTCTCATCGTTATCTTTCTCTATTGCCTGATCAGAACATTCTTGAACGCTCCGGCCAGACCAGTAGCTATATCAGTTCTATTATTCTCCTATCTTCTCGAAGCATCTCAATATTTCAACCTGATTCATCATTTAAACCTGGATGATTCAAAAATAGCTCCACTAATTTTAGGTAATAGTTTTAGCTGGATAGACATGCTTGCCTACACATTAGGAATCTGCGTTATTCTTATGTTACAATCATCTCCTGTGGTCTCACCCCCAATACGTTGAAAAACGTATTACTAAATGTAGAGACACTATCATATCCCACTTTTATAGCTACACTTTTAACATTTTCTCCGGAAATTGAGAGCAGTTCAACTGCTTTAATGATTTTATATAATTTGATATAACCAGCAACAGTTATTCCAATATCCTGCTTAAACAGCCGCTCCATAGTACGTGCAGAAAGATTGAAATTAGCCGCAACATCAGGTATTTTTATGTCATTAGCTACATTCTCTGTCAAATAATCAATCATACTCGCAATCCTTGGATTTCGAGGAACAGGTAACACAAGCGGTAAAGAAGTATCAAATGTTAAAGGAAGTATACCTATCAATGCTTTCAGGAAATCAAATTCCAGTGCGTCTTCCTCCTCGAGTCTTGACCATTGTTCTGTAAAAAGTATCATTTCTCTTAAAACCCTTGGTGTATGAAAGATATTCAGTTCCTTAAAAAACTTGTTATCTGCTGTTTTGCTTAAAAATATACAGCGCAGATATACAGGGCTTACAGGCGCAGACGTTTTATGCAAAAGTCCTGGCGGTATCCATGCACAATGATGGGTAGGCAATAAATAAGTTCTGTCCGGAGTATGCAAATATTGGACACCCTTTTCTACAAAAATAAGTTGTCCCATATGGTGAGAATGCCATTCGTCAGAAAACTTCCAATCAGCTTCGTGCCATACATAGGCCTCTTTTTGTACACTATCAACCGTTAAGTGGCAGAACCTTGATCTCTCCATTTGTCGTATTATAACATGCTATTGGCAAATATAGATATTTAAAGACATCAGGCTTTCATACCTTTGTAATCAATAATCCATAAAATAAATATAACATGAATTCAATAAATTTAATGCGTATAAAAACAAGCCTCCTTATTATGTTATGCATGTTTAGCGCTTCATTTTTAAAAGCACAAAGCAAAATGAAAGATGAACATTCAACTGTAAAAGTACTGGTACTCTTTAATACTGTAAATGGTGGAACTTATAAAATGGCTAAGGAAATTGCCGCCGGAATTGAGGATTTCCCGGGTGCTAAAGCTATATTAAAACAGGTTCCAAGAATTAAACCATTGGAAAATGAAGCTAAACAGCCATTCGCTGCTGTATCTTATGCAAACATCAATGAATTGCCAGATTACGATGGCATAGCTTTTGGATCTGCTGTACATTTCGGTAATATGAGTGCTGATATGCGTTATTTTCTTGATCAGTCTGTAAATATCTGGACATCCCGCAAACTAGAAGGAAAACCTGCAACCGTATTTATGTCATCGGGCAGCGGAGCAGGCAGAGAAGCAGCGATATTATCATTCTGGAATACATTAGCTATACACGGAATGATGATTGTACCAACCGGAATTATGGGAACAAGCGAAATAGATAAGTCTATCCCTCAGGGAAATACTGCATTTGGAGCTTCTTCGCTTGCAGGCATCCCACACAGTGAAAGACCTTCAAAAGGTGAGCTGCATATCGCCAGATTACAAGGTTATGCTTTAGCTAAAGCCGCCAAAGGTTATCAGTTAACAACTGATCATTCAGGCGGGCAAAAAATTGCTGGTCCGGGCGAACAAATATCTTCAGCGTCAAAAGAAGTACAGCAAACAAGTAACATAGAGACCAAATTAAAAGAACTGAATATCATTCTGCCTAAAGTACCTGCTCCGGTTGGCAACTATAAACCTTACCGGATCTCTGGCAAACAGGTTTTCATCAATCAGATTGCAATAAACAATGGTAAAGTAGATCACCCGGGGTTAATCGAAAAAGAAGTTACAGAAGAAGAAGCTAAATTAGCAACCCGTCAGACCATATTAAATGTTCTTGCGGTTTTAAAAGAAGCAGCAGGAGGAGATTTAGACAATGTAAAACAAGCAGTACAATTAACCGGTTATTTTTATACTCCGGCTGGTTATACAAAACATGCTGTACTGATGAACGAAGCCTCCAATCTTTTGGTACAGCTATTTGGTGAAAAAGGAATGCATACCAGGGCAACCGTAGGTGCCTCTTCGTTACCAATGAATTCATCTGTAGAAATTCAGGCAATTTTTGAACTGGAATAGATAAAACAATGATATGGTTCACCCCAGATAGGGCTGCGCCATATTATTTAAGCTACAAAATCTCTCAAATGATCTCTCAAATGATCTCTCAAAAAATCCTGGGAACACTTAAATCTGGCTACACTTGCAGCCTCATAGCCCTTTGCAGCTAATTCTATAGCCATATCCTCGTTTTCAGCAAACACGATTAACCATTTAAGTTCTCCTGTATCTGTGCAATTTCGTTCTGCTGCACTAAAATTGCTAATATGTATCTGTTCAGACGAATGGGCTTTACCAAATAGAAAATAAACTTTAAAAAATTTCATCAGAATATAGGTCAGATTGTAGATATACAAACGTATACTAAAACACTTTAGATGTCATTGAAATGTCATTTACAATATATGTATTTTAAGTATGTAATTGAGTCGCTATAGCAGCTAAATCTTTTAATCCTTTATCCAACCGGTCATTCCAGGGCGTACCATAATTTAACCGCATACAATGAGAAAATTGATTTTGAAGCGTAAAAAGCCTTCCTGGTGCTATACTAACCCCTTTTTTAATAGCGAGATCATATAGTTTGATAGTGTCAACCTTTTTATCAAACTCAACCCATAAAACCATACCTCCCTGTGGGCGGCTGACTTTTGTCCCTTGTGGAAAATAATCATTAATAGCCCGGATATATTGCAAGCTATTTGTATGCAAAATATTTCTGAGTTTACGTAAATGATGTTCATAGGGCCGGTTTCTAAAAAATTGGCAATAACTTCCTGCGTAATGCTTGTAGAAGCAATAGAGTGAAACAATTTCAGTCTTAAAATTTCAGATTTAAACTTTCCAGGTGATAACCAGCCTACACGATAACCGGGTGCGAGCGTCTTAGAAATAGAACTGCACCAGAGCACTAATCCACTTTCATCAAAACCTTTACAGGTACTCGGCCTGTTGGCACCAAAATATATATCTCCATAGATGTCATCCTCTATCAATGGAATATTATATTTTTGGATAAGTCTGACTACTTCTTTTTTATGCTCATCCGGCATCAGACTACCTAATGGATTACTAAAATTACTGACCAGTAAACATAAATTTATCTTATTAGCCTCTAATGCTTTTTTTAGTGCATCAATTTCTATTCCTGTTTGCGGATGTGTTGGCAGCTCCAATACCTTCAAACCAAGACTTCTGGCCAATTGTAAAACGCCAAAATATACCGGGCTTTCTACGGCTATCGTATCCCCCCAGGTTTTCCTAAAGCCATCATTGCATACGCAATTGCATTAATACAACCTGCTGTGGTAATAATATTTTCATGGCTTAAATCGGGCATATTGAAAGTGTGCCTAGCGATTTGCTTTCTTAATTTTTCATTTCCCTGGATTTCCCCATAAGCGGTACCGCTTCCTTTCAATTCCCGCATCGCCAGAATCAATCCTTTATTCAATTTGGCAATGGGTAATAATTCATCAGCTACAACAGCATGAGCAAGTGTAATGTTAATTGGAGCGGGATTACTATATACCTTTTCCAGTAGCTCTTCGATCACAATATTACCGCTCTCAGGGTCTGGCTGACTTGTTTTAGGCAGCTCAGGAATTCTTTTTAATGACCCGCTTATAAAGTAACCGGATTTAGGCCGTGTTTCAATAAGCCCCTTGCTTTCCAGTTCATAGTATACTTTAATAGCAGTAGTCTGGCTTGTGCCATAAATTTTGCAGAACTCACGAAGCGAGGGAAGTTATCCCCTATGGCCAGAACATTATTCTTAATTTGCTGTTCCAAACCTCTCGCTATCTTTTGATACAGATGATACTTCTGTGCTGATTTATTTTCCATAATCCACAACTGCTATGGTCAAATATATCAAAACTGCATCTGCTTTCACAACTATATTTAACTTAACTTTGTCTTAATTAATAAGATTCATTTATACAGAAATATCCGCAGAAAGAACATTTACTTATGGAAATAACCAATAGTACTCCAAAAGACATTGACGCAATCTTCAATCTTTATGATCAGGCAACCACACATCAGAAAAATATGGGGGCCGGATTGTATTGGCAAGGATTCGAAAGATCTCTTATTGAAAAAGAAATTGAAGAAAAAAGACACTATAAAATAACAGTAGACGGAGAACTTGCCTGTACTTTCTGTATTGCACATAAAGACCCTGCGATCTGGAAAGAGAAAGATAAAGATCCTGCTGTTTATATTCACCGCATCGCTACTAATCCTTTACTGAGAGGTAATTCATATGTAAAACACATTATTGCTTGGGCTAGTGAATTTGCAAAAGATAATCAACGTGATTTTATCAGAATAGACACAGGAAGCGGTAATGATAAACTAAATAACTACTACATCAGCTGTGGCTTTAACTATCTGGGTGTCACGCAGCTAGAGGATGTAAGCAGTCTGCCCGCACATTATAAACATGGTTCTTTCAGCTTATTTGAGATTCCACTTAACTAGATTATGAATAATTTAGAAATCCTCCCTCCTGATTTACCAATTCCTGCTGATGACGGAGCCTGTGAGCATTTACCAGGGTTAGCAATTCCAGGCCTTACTCTAAAAGCGACAAATAGAAAATTGATAGACCTTTCTGAGATTCAAGGGCGTCTGGTGATTTACTGTTACCCAATGACCGGACCTGAACATATTCCCCTTCCCGAAGGCTGGGATGCCATTCCCGGAGCCAGGGGCTGCACTCCCCAAGCTTGTTCTTTCCGTGATCATTATCAGGAGTTACAACAACTGAATACACAGGTTTATGGAATGAGCACACAATCAACAACTGATCAAATTGAATCGAAAGAGCGGCTGCATCTTCCATTTGAATTACTAAGTGATGAAAATCTGGCTTTTACGAAGGCATTAAATTTACCTCTTCATACTTTAGGGGATCTTAAATTCTTGAAACGTGTTACCCTAATCTTTGAAAACGGAATCATCGCTAAACATTTTTATCCGGTTTTTCCGCCTGATAAAAACATTGATGATGTACTTCAGTACTTAAGCTAATTTGATAAGAGTGAATTCCATTCACTCTTATCAATATAACCATTAAAAATCCACGCGTTCCAAAAACTCTATCACTTCACCATTTGGGCTGTAAACCAATGAATTGTGCACCGTAACAGCAGGATGACCAAGATGTAGTACCATCGGTGCATGGCAGGATGTTGCCCCACCTTCAAGAGCCATTTCATAAGCTTTTTTTGAATCTTTTACAGTCAGGCAGATGTGCAATAATGCTGTTTGAACAAATTCCTCCTGCTCCTGTTTTTTTCTTCCCTGTGCAGGAATATCAGCTGCACGGTCATATACTTCAATATAGCTGAGGCCATCGGGCGATTTTAACATAGCGGCCCGTTTAAGATTGAACTCAGGTAATGACCAGGTGTGACCAATTTTATACCCAAGGATTTCGGTATAAAAACCGACCGTCTGATCAAAATCTTCTGCCCTGATTGCAATATGATGTAAACCAGATAACCCGATATCATTTTTGGATGTTGCCATAATTTAAGAATTTATTGACAAATTTACAGATGGAGGTACCCACAACAATGAACTTACAAAATTGTAAGCGAAAACATAAACCTCTTCATCCAATGAAAAAGATCACCTCAACTAATTATATCAACGCAAAAACATTGCATGGACTATGTGATGCAGCTTATACTTTATCAATTCTCAGCGGCCGCTGGAAACTCACCCTATTAGTAAAATTAGGTGAAGGCAATAAAAGGTTTTCAGAGTTAAAAACACAACTTCCTGTGATTACTGAACGCGTATTAGCTTTACAATTGAAAGAACTGGAAAAAAGCGGACTGATTATCAAAAAAGAATCTGCTGTGAAAAGCAAATTATATAGCTATGAACTATCGCCAATAGGCAGATCACTGGATCAGGTAATCCAATCTCTTTCAAACTGGGGAAAAATCAATAATTTACAACCTGAATTGTAGTGTTGTTCTTATTGCAAAATTAGAAGGTGGTTCACCAGGTTCGCTTAAATGATCTCTTTGTGTTAGACGATGTAAGAAATCAATACGTATAAATTTAAAGATATTTTCGACTCCATAACCAACTTCCACATAAGGAACATTATTTAAACTGCGGTTCAGATTCGATCTGCCTCTTACAAAAGCCTCATTATTTTTGTTTGAAAGACTTCCCTGCAATACATTTAAAACAGCCACAGTACGCACATTTAATGATTTTAAAAGAGGAATACTATTGGTAATCAACCCTTCCATATGTTGCGTATAGTTCAGTGACACGAATCTGTCGCTGGTAAATTCCATAAAACGCATCGTGTTAAAACTATACCTGTGATTTTCCAGTAAAGGATAAGGCAACGCACTTGGAATAAATCCGGCAGTAAGAGAATAATCGCCTACTCCAAAAATCCCCAAACGTGGTCTCTGGCTAATATTAAAATAGAATTTATTATAATTAAAATCACCACATAAAGCTTTTGTACCTCTGATATATCTGAAAGTCAGGATCGGGTTACTATTCCCGTTACCGATAATCAATCTTTTATTAATTTTAGATGATTCCAGCAAACGTCTTCCGGGTGTCCATTGGATCTCTGTACCTATTTCAGAAACTTCATACCGGTTATATGTTCGCTGATCTGTCTGATCATGGTAATGAAAATTAAATAACGGATCAAATGTACGATGAGATAAAGTCAGCTTACCTCTTATCGTTGGCGTAATATCGGGTCTGAATGTAAGCCTGAGATATATTCTGTGTAAACGGCCCCCTTCTGATCACCCTGCCATTCCTGATAGAAGCCATAAATACATTATTAGCCTTATTAATGAAATTTTCGAACTGATAACCTGTCTGCCCGATATCATGCTGATAGGAAACCCCTGCCTGTACCCATGGTTTACGGGAAAAGATATAATCTACAGCCGCATTGTATTTAAACCGTTCATCTCTGAAACCATAACTTAAAAAGCCACTAAGAATTAGTTTATCACTAAAAGCTGGATTTGTAGTTGCCCCTACCCTGAGTACATTTCCCTCCAAATCATTGTAGCTATAAGTATAAGGGTATGGCCCAAAACTTACCTTGCCAACCTTATAATAACCATTGATCAGCATTCCTGCTATATCCGCATAAGTTTTAACCAAAGGCAGTTTTTTTTAACAGTATCTATCATTTTATACACTGCCTTATCCGCAGCAGTCAGTGAGTCTGCACGGTTTTTAATCAGTACTGATCATCTTTCTTATTGACATCATTGCTCATCACCAGGCTTTCTTTAAAATCAGCAACCGGGTAATCTTTATTGACTTCAATATTTTTATTAGACAGATAAAATTTTGCAATAAAACCTGATAATTTTTTCTGAGTTGTCCCCACATTGACTACAATACGGGTTTGTCCCGGTAACCAGTTAGTAGTCCCCGGAGCTTGCACCATGGCCTGCTGGATTCTGATCTTATTTAAAAAGTTCAGATTTGCATCCTGTGAGACCTTACAATCAATCTGATATAAAGCATAACTATCGCGTGTAATCCACATCACCCCATCAAATGCGAGATCATGCGATCTTTTGGGTTTGAACTCAATTTTATAGCATTCTCTGCCATTTATTTTATCATAGGAATCAATCAGCTCATAGTTATAATGGGTCTTCCAGTTATCACTTGTCGGCGATATAAAATCCTTATTAGCGAGTTTAAGAAAGTTATTATAAAAATTATACTGTAAAAACGTAGAGCCTACCAATTGAGAAATCAATGTTTCATCTTCGATCCCTACCCCGCTTACCTTAGTACGCAGCACATGTTCAGTTTTTCGTTCAGGGCTAGTCGTATACTTGTAATCAGACACCGTTTCAGACATAAATATAGGCAGAATTGGTGTTCCTTCTTCCCCGGCAATTTTCTGCAAGTTTTCCATCAATGGCAAAACCTGTTTGATCACCTTATTCTTCTTCATCTTTTCGCTGATATTCGTAACAGATATTTCGATACGGTTATAACTTTGATACTGATAACTTTTTAAATACTTCTGATCATTCAATGGTTTATTTTTAACCAGTTTATCCATGATTTCCCAGGCCGGGTTCACATACGTTTTAGGAGTAATTGTAACCCCGTTCAGGATGCGGCCGTTTACTGCCAACTGAAAATCGACCATCGTCTTAGGTGCTTTAGGCAATAATTTCTTCCCCGGTAAATAGCTGACGTACGCTGTATAAATAAATCATTGGCAATATCATGCGGGATAGCCAAATGATACAATCCATCAAAATCTGAAGCCGTAGCTCTCACTGTACCATTTTTAAGCTTTACAAATATAGTGGCATAAGGAATGGCTTCACCAGTTTGCGCATCAGTTATTTTTCCTGTTACAACAAGCGATTGTTGTGCATAGACAACATTAGCACATAAAACATTAAGGATTATTAATACAAGAAATGCATTACGCAGATTGCACCTTTTAGTAGAAAGCTGAAATAAAAAGAAAGTAAATTCTTTAACCTGCATAGAGTGATAAAAATTTTAAAACCGGGATATTATTATGTTACGCTAATCCTGAATATTTATTAGTAGAAAATTGTATCTGCTAATCCCCCTATTCCGGTCCATATCTATTACAATTTTTATAGATTAAAAACACAATGTAAAAAAAACTATTTACATAATGTCAATGCATAAAAAAAGAAAAAAGGAATGATAAAGAATCTGTGGGTTGCAATTATATGAGCGTCAAATGGTTATCTATTTCAAAAAAAGGTCACATCCTTCAAAACAACAATATCTGCTTCGAAACAAACCTGTTACAAATATAATGTTTGGTATAACGATTTAGGCCAAAAAGCTATTTGGTAATACAGATTTAACAAATTTTAACTTAATTCCTGCTATTTTACTGAAAGAAATATATCAACTTCACTATTATTCCAGTCTGCTGCTCTTTCATCATAAACTTCAAGATCTACTATATAGGCTCTTGGAAAATCCGTTTTCCAGATTTCTCTCCAACTATTAGCTACACAATCAGGAAATTTGCCTTTAGCTGTTATCTTCAGATAATTTCCAGATGGAATAATTAAAGTATCCAACCCTTCAGGAACTACAGTACCCTGGTTCACTTTACAGCCAATAAAAAAGGCATAAGGCTGTGTATAATCACCATCGTAAGCATAATAAGCAGCCAATACTTCATCATTCAGTTTATCAGGTATCTGTGCAGCAATACCATTACTACATAAACTAAACTCCTGCCACAGACCACCACAATCTATGCTGGATTGATTATTTTCGTTTGTTGTTTTCCCTTTCAGGGATAAACCAATTAATTGTACTTCCTGATACTCTGTATGATTCATGAAAAATTAGTTGAAAAATTTATATAATCTTAGAATTATCTATTTAACCATTCCGCTCTGGTAATTTTAAACCAGTCCTGCTCGTCCCCATCCAGATCAAATTTTTCTATATATCGCAATCCGATCTTCTCCAGAACAGCTCTCGAAGCTTTGTTCCCCGCATCTGCCCATGCATAAATTTCATTGAGTTTAAATCCTTCAAAACCATAATCAATTGAGGCCTGAGCAGCCTCTGTTGCATAACCCTTTCCCCAATATCTCTGGATAAACCGGTAACCGACCTCATAGTAATTGGTATGGTTATTATAAGAACCTTTGACTAACTTGAGTCCCGCCCAGCCAATAAATTCATTCGTGCCTTTTTTAATAACTGCAAGCCTGCCTGTTCCATGATCAACATATTGTTGTCTGATAAAAGCGATAGCTTCTTCAGTCTGTTCCATCCTGATAACGGGTTGGTTTCCTAAATATTTATGTACCAGCGGATCGGTATCCAGTTCATACATTCCATTTTTATCTGACAATAAAAGTTCTCTTAAGATCAGCCTGTCTGTCTCTGCAAAAAAAATTTTCATCCTATATTTTTTTCAGTAATAAGGTCAGTATTCGTGGAATAATTATCTTTTGATCATTATCAAAGTATTCATTAATATCTACGATTTCAAATCCATACTTTTTTGCAAGCTGAGTAAATTCCGAAACATGATGGTTATAACAAGTTACAACCTCTTGTCCTGCTTCTGTTTCAAAACGGGCCTTTCCTCCAGAATATTGTTTAAACGGATGTAGTTCACCTATATAAATATGTGCTCCTGCATCCATTACTTTCACTGATTTTCTAAAGATATCATCAAGATTTTCTATATGCTCCAATACCAGGCTAAAACTTACCAGATCATAGTTTCCTTTAATAAAGAACCACTCTTCAGTAATATCAGCCTGTATGAAATCAACAGCAGCAGCAGTTACTTTAACTTTTGCTTTTGCCAGCATTTGTTCAGAAAAATCTACCGCTGTAATATGTTTTGCCCTGGTTAGCAACCAGGCAGTATTTTTACCGGTACCGCAACCAATCTCTAAGCATCTTTCAAATGAAATCCCGGCCAAAGCTGTCTTTAAAACCTCGGCTTCCAGATCACGTGTTTTATTCAAATTTGTATCATATTGTTCCGACCAGCTATCATATGCTTTTCTAATACTCATACCCAAATTTAACAATAAACACCAATGGTGCAGAAAGATAAATTTATTTTAAATTAAACTTATCCCCAGAACCGTATATACTAAATCTTAAATTCTCAAAAGTTATCAAGTGATTTTCCCTGATTCTTACATGCTCAGGATCTGCTATTCTCAATACCTGGCTCACCCCAACTACAGTGATATTTTTTTTCCCCGTACTACAATGGCTGTTCCTTCATCAATACCAATACAATCAAATCCAGGATAAGCTGTAAGCGCAGACAACAAACGGTTATACCGGCTCCGCTTTATAAAATGCTGATCAATAATCACAGAATCCAGTAAGCCCATACCACTTTCAAACTCAATATTATCAGCTCTCAGCTTATTGAAAGTCTCCTTATAGTTCGTATCCAGCAATTGATTACCAGTAATCATATGTTTACTCATCACTGCTGCCCCGGCACTTGTCCCGGCTATAGTCGCTCCATTTTCATAAGCCATATGGATCGCATCATAAACCGGAGTATTCAATACCACTTTCATAAAACGGCTTTGGTCTCCACCAGTGATAAAAACAAGTCTTGCCCCCGCCAGAGAATCCAGCCATTGCTGATAATGAACTTTCTCTGCCGTAAAATTAAAACTGTAAATATTGTTATTAGCAGCTGCCGATAACTGTTTTTTAATGGCATCAAAAGAAGCCTCAGGCTCAGCAGTTGCCATAGGTAATACCACAATGTAATCATGCGGTCTCAGGTTAGCCGTTTTAATCAGCGCACTGATCAACTCCGCAGAACGGTCACCTCCCCCAATAATAAATAAACTGCCTTTTGATAAAACCGGCAATGCAGGTTTAGTTTTATATTGGCAAAACGACTGATTTACAGCAAACAACAAGACAAAAAGCAATGCATATTGAATGCGTGAACAAATTCTATTTAACATAATTTTACGCTATTTATAGATCAACACTTCAATTTTACCATCTGCCGTAACCGTCCCTCTGTACATTCCTTCAGTATTAAAAGGCATCGTTACATTACCTTTTGCATCTAATGCGATCAGCCCCCCATCACCGCCCATTTTCCCTACTTTATCCAATACCGCTTTTGCAGCCTCAGCTACGGGCATATTCTTATACTCCATCATCGCCGAAATATCATGCGCTACTACATTACGGATATAAAATTCGCCCCATCCGGTACGGTACAGGAAATCCCAGCAGTCACATTATTCGCATAAGTACCTGCACCAATAATCGGAGAATCACCAATACGGCCATATCTCTTATTGGTCATACCGCCAGTTGAAGTACCCGCAGCCAGATTTCCCGATTGATCTAATGCCACAGCACCAACAGTACCAAATTTATAATCGTGATTTATCGTGCCAAGTTTCATTGATTTTTTATTGCCATGATCTAAAACAGATTTAGTAGAATCTTCTTTTATAGCTTGCTGTAAACCATCCCAACGCTCTTTAGTATAAAAATATTTAGGATTGACAATTTCAATACCCGCCTGCCTGGCAAACAGTTCAGCTCCAGGGCCTACCATCATTACATGTTCTGATTTTTCCATGACCGCCCTCGCAGCGGATATAGGGTTTTTTAATCGTAGTCACACCGGCTACAGCACCGGCCATCAGTGTTTTTCCATCCATAATGGCTGCATCCATCTCATTTTTACCATCATGCGTAAATACTGCCCCTTTTCCGGCATTAAACAAAGGAGAATCTTCCATAATATGAATAGTAGCCTCAACAGCATCTAAACTTGTTTTTCCCGATTTCAAAACATTATATCCTGTTTGTAATGCTTTTGTTAACGCTGCGATATAAGCTGCTTCTTTTTCAGCACTCATATTTTTCCTGGTGATGGTTCCTGCACCTCCATGGATGACCATTACGTATTTTTGTTGCCCGTAAGCCATATTAGCTGCAAAACATAAGAGAAGGACAGCTATTGTTTTTAAGTTCTTATTGATCATTTTGGTTTGTTTTATTTTGGTTTAAGATTATCTTATGGAAGATAATGACAATTTTAGAAGCGTTTAAGTTTAGCCAGAAAAATCCTTCATAGCTCTTTAATAATTAGGATTTTGAACTGTTTTTTTATTTACAGAAATTTCCAGTGCAGGTATAGGAAGCGCATATTGCGCCTGAGCAGGTAATAATTTAACCGCACCAGAAGTATTTATTGCCTCTTCCGGCAATCTTTGTACAGGTAAACTTCTGCGTTTCAAATCAAAGAAACGATGACCTTCAAAAGCTAATTCTTTAAATCGCTCTGTATAAACAGCACTGATTAAATCATCCTTACCAGCAAAACTCACAGGAGCGTAATCTTTAATCCTGGCGGCACGCAAAGCATTTAAATCACCGGCAGCATCACCAGTACTTTCTGCTTCCGCCTCCGCTTTAATTAAGTACATTTCACCTGTCCGGAACATTTTAATATCTGCCAGGCCGGGAGCCAATATTGTACCCGGGTATTTACTAACCAGATATTCAGATTTTTTTGTTCCTCTTGTATTATCAAATTTGATATATGCCGTGTAACGGATATCATTCACCTTATCAAAAGAATTGATTAATTTAAAAGAAGGGGCATACAAAACCATTTTCGAAGCCTGACGATAAAACAAGTCACCTATCTTTGAATCATCCCCCAGCCTTTTAAGCTTCCAAAGCACCTCATGATCAGAAACATCTGTCCAGATATCCGGGAACTGCTCAGCTGTCGCCAATGGCATTGAATTGATAACCTCTGTAGCATAAGCAATTGCTTCTGCCCAGTTTTTCTCATATAATGCCAATCTCGCCTGCATAGCTGATACGGCAATTTTTGTCACCCTTGTTTTATCATCAAATGATAAAGGAATCAGTGCTTTAGCCGCCACTAGATCAGCCTTAGCATCAGCCACTACGATTTCAAAATTGTCCCTGCCAGGATAACCAATCGCAGAAGCTTTCATGTATGGCACTCCTAATCCCCCATTCTGATAGGCTGAGCCATACATTCTCAGTAATTCGAAATGACAAAATGCTCTTAATGCTAGTAATTCTCCACGGTAACGATCTCTGATTGCTGCATCTCCACCAGACACTGTTATCTTGTCCAGCCCCGCTAATACTCTGTTTGCCCTATCTATAGCCACATAATAACCATAATAGGAGTTTGTGACAGATCCATTGTCAGCTGTATAAATAAAGCCATCTGTGCGCGTCAGTATTGCTAACTGTGTTTTCTGCAGGCAACATCACTTCATCAGATATAATCGCGTTAATACCTATCAAAGCATCATCAAGCTGCGAATAAACCCCGATCAGCCCTAAATTGATATCATTTATATTTCGGTAGGCCTTCTCAGCATCTATCGTATCAGTAGGTTTCAAATTCAGCTTGCTACAGGAAGAAAAGAGTACAAATACAGAAAGTACTATTGTATATTTTATATGATTAATCATTGTCGTAATTTTAGAAGTTAATACTAATTCCTGCGGTATATGTTCTTGCATTTGGATATTGAAAAAGACCTGACACTCCATTATTTTCAGGGTCCAGTCCTCTCCATTTCGTCCAGGTCACCAGATTCTGGCCCTGTACAAAAACCTTTAAATTACTGACTATCTTTATTTTTTCAATCAGGGATTTAGGCAAGGTATAACTGATATTTACATTTCTTAACCTCAGAAACGAGGCATCCTGAATGTCTTTAGAACTAAAGTTTCTTGGAATATCAAAACGTTGTAATGTTTTCACATCACCAGGTTTCATCCAGCGATCA
This sequence comes from Pedobacter sp. NJ-S-72, assembly GCF_053890575.1. Taxonomy (NCBI): domain Bacteria; kingdom Pseudomonadati; phylum Bacteroidota; class Sphingobacteriia; order Sphingobacteriales; family Sphingobacteriaceae; genus Pedobacter; species Pedobacter sp. NJ-S-72. The sequence continues at coordinate 2,288,873 of NZ_CM132681.1, forward strand.
TCAAGCATCCTGACAGATTGATTACTGGTAGCATAACGCTGATTTTCATTATAAAAATCTTCATTATTCCAGCGGGAAACACCAGATACAAAAGAAAACAAAGCACTTGCAGTAATTCCTTTCCAGCTTAAGCTAGTATTAAAACCACCTGTAAATGAAGGGTATAAACTTCCTGATTTGGCTACACTCTGCGTATTTGAATTATAAGTCGTGGTGATACTTCCATCCAGATTATAATACTGTGCCTCACCAGTTTGTGGGTTCACACCAGCCCATTGCGGCGCATAATAAGATCCATAAGGCAAACCAACTTGTAAAACCCGTGTATCTCCATCAGGATATGAATCAGCGACATCCGTTACATGAAGTACTACATTTTTATTATAACCTGCATTAACCCCAACTGTCCAGGTAAAATCTTTAGTTTTCAAAATGTCTCCACTCAAATCAAACTCTACCCCTCTGTTTCGCATCTTTCCTGTGCTCAAACTAAGAATAGGAAAACCAGCTGTAGCCGAAGGCGGCTGATCGATAAACATATTATCAGTGATTTTATTATAGTAATCGGCTGACAGACGTAATCTGCGGCTCTTCAATAGAGTCAGTTCAAAACCTGTATTGAACTCCTTCACATACTCCCAGTCGAAATTGGCATTACCTGCAGCTGACGGAACGATTCCAGGTTTACCACCATAATTTGCATTTACTATATAAGCAGGCAGGTATAAGAAATCTCCATTTCCAAAAGGACTGGCAGAAGTACCATAACTCACTCTGAAACTCAGGTCAGAAATCAGCTCACTATTTTTCACGAACTCTTCTTTCTTAGCGTTCCAGTTTGCTCCAACAGAGTAAAAGCCATGCCATTTATTTTGCGCTGCAACTTTTGTTGACCCATCATAACGGTAACTTCCTGTCAGGGTATATTTTACCATCATAAGTATATCTTGCTACACTCATCAATGAAGCCAGCGCACTGCTTGTTTTTGAACCTCCCACATTAGGCAGATAATCTATACTGTTGGTAATTGCAGCAGGCGTTTCCGGTAAACGGCCATCCAACCCAAAACCAGTAAAACCAAAAGAATTGTAATTATTATAGACATATTCATAAAAAGCAGAAGCTTCAAAATCATGTTTCCCATTAAATGTTTTAGCATAAGTCAATCCAGTAGTAGAAATGATATTAAAATTTCTCCTGGTTCCTTCGTCAAATCTTCCTTTTCCGCCTAAAGTGTTCGAATTATTGATCGATCCATAATAGGAATCGGGATTGATATAAGCCTGATCCGTTGAATTTCTATAATCGATGCCTGCTCTGGTTGTAATTTTCAGTTCAGGTATTATTTGATAAGCCAGGGCAACACCAATAATAGATTTTAACTGATCTGTTTTGCTGGATGAGTTAAACAAACGTTCCAATGCCTGGCTTCCTTCCCGCTGATCTGCGATAAAATACTGATCCTGATTACCAGGATGAATTAAAGTACCATCAGGAGCATAAGGGTTTTCATAAGGCAGTGCATAGTAAACTGCTGACATTGCTGTTCCTCCTCTGCTGCTGCCCTCCCCTTCAGTAAAACTCTGATTAGAATAGCCGATATTCAGGTTTACATTACCAGAGAACTTATCGGATTTAAAATCCAGGTTACTTTTCAAAACATATCTTTCTAAACCGGTACGTTTGGCAACACCATCCTGTTTGTAATAATTCAGGGAGTTATAAAAACGAACGTTCTCATTTCCACCGCTCACACTAACCTGTTGCTCCTGAAACTTACTCTGCTGATAGAATTCATCTCTCCAGTCAATATTGATATTTCTAATACTATCCAAGATATGATCTGCTCTTTGTCTGAAGGCTGCTGTCCCGGAAATATAGTCTGGATTTTTAGGAGAATATGTCCATCCCGGCCCAAGGTCTCTCTTCCAAAATCAACCCCCACCCCCTCTTCAAATGATAATCGCTGTGCAGTGTTCATCATTGTAAATTTGGGATCTGTCAGTTTCGAAAAACCATATTGAGAGGTGTACTGTACCTGTATTTTACCCGCCTTACCTTTTTTGGTAGTAATTACAATTACACCATTCGAACCTCTTGATCCGTAAAGTGCCTTTGCGGAAGCATCTTTTAATACCGTTACGTTTTCAATATCTGCTGCATTGATCGTTTGAAAAAAACTAGCTTCAATCGGTGTTCCATCCATAATGTATAAAGGTGCCGAAGAACCATTTACACTTCCAACCCCGCGAATAACAACAGCAGCACTTTGTCCCGGCTGACCAGAACTGGAAATCACACTCATACCTGCAACTCTGCCTTGTAAAATCTGGTCGAAAGTTAATCCTGCAACATCATTGATTTTATCGGCTGCGACCAGAGTTGCAGCACTTGCCGATTGAGTACGCTTATAATTTGTATATCCTGTTACGACCACTTCCTGCAAATTCCTGTTATCGCTTTTCAAAATAACATTGATCGTATTTCCATTGGCCGGAATGGTTTGTTTAATAAAACCTACATAAGAAAATTCAAGTATTGAAGCCCCATCAGGTACACGGATAACATAATTCCCCTTACTATCCGTTGTAGTAACCACAGTTGATCCGCTTAATTTAACAGATACACCCGGTAAAGGTAATCCCGCTTCATCCTCAACACTCCCGGAGATCACGACATCGTTTTGTGTTTTTGTGCCCGAATAAATAACTACGAGGTTACCCTCTTTCAGCATATAGGTTAACCGGGTTTCCTTTAAAATAGATTTCATCGCTTCATCCAATGTAACCTCATGCAGGTTCAATGTAGCCTTTTCATCTTTTGATAAAGTTTGATCACTATAAACAAACCGGTAATCTGTCTGCTTTTCAATAGTTTTAAGCAGACTCCTGATACTCATCTGGTCTGCACTAATGCTTATTTTCTGCTGTGCAAAACCGGAAGCAGAAACCTGCATACACATGATCAGTAAAATTAAGCCAGTAAGTTTCGTCAGCAGCAACATCCTGCTGCCTATCAAATACTTACCAGATTTCTCTAATAGTAAGGTTTTTCTCATATTGGTTAGTTTAAGGTTGTGGGTATAAATAGTATTGGTGGTTCGGGTTTTATTTGCTGATTGTAATCTTGTTTTGTTCAGCTTTAAATTCAAATGGATAGGCTATTTGTAAAGCTTCGAGCGTTTTAATCACACTCTCATTTTCAAACGTTCCGGAATAACGGTAATCTTTAACTTCTTTATTGGCGATATAAATTTCAATGCCATACCATTTTTGCAGTTTTTCTGCAATTGCAGCCAGTGGTTCGTTATCTATAATCATCCGGTTTCTCACCCATTGTATTTCTTCGGGTTTATGATCAGGGCGTTCGTGATCAAGTGATGAAACCAGGAATATCTTTTTAAGATCTGTACTTTTTCGGCAGAGAGATTATATTATTGTATAATAGTTTCTGGTCAGGTTTTAGTAATACAGTATATCCAGGATATCTTTTAGATTCTACCTGCACACTACCATGAATTAAAGAGGTTTCTATCACAGGCGATTGTGCATAGGCTTTCACATTGAAACTTGTTCCTAATACTTTAATATCATTCATAGAGGTATGTACAGTAAAAGGATGTCCGGCATCATGCTTCACCTCAAAAAAAGCTTCGCCTTTAAGCCAGAGTTCTCTTTTAACAGGGTTAAAATTCTCAATAAGCTTGATTTCACTGTTCTTATTTAAGGTGATGACTGTACCGTCCGTCAGTATTACGGTTTTTCTGATTGCATCGCCCGAAGAAAAAACCGATGCGGATAAAACTATTCCCGGCTGAGAGTTCTTTAGTGGCAAATAGTTTTGCTGAATAAAGTACAGAGAGGCCAGTATGACAACCGCCGCAGCTGCAAAACTTGTATACTTATAAAAACGATTGCGGGTCTGACTTAATTTTTCTTCCCCTTTACCCGGATTTAATAAAAGACTTAATGCTTCTTTCTGTTTAAACCCATTTTTCAAATCTTTGACTTGCTGTAGCCTGCTGCCTTGTTTGACTGTCAGTATATTGACCAGCTTTCTTGCATTTTCAATATCAGAAGCCCTTTCAGGTAAATTATTAACCCAATCTTCCCATAAAATATGATTTTCAAGACTTGTTCCTAAACAATACTGCTGAAAAGAGTCATTACAAATCAATTCTTCAATTAAAAAATCGTTCTCTGGCAATTGCATATCCTGGCTTTTCCTTATAGACGGAGAAATCCTGCTGTTTTCCTAAGAGAATCTGAAATATTTGTTTTTCACTAGCATTATTCAATGTTTCCTTTTTGCATGAGTTCCTGTAAAAAACAAATAAATGTTTCGATTTTAAAATAAGACAGTTTCGATTTTAAAATAAGACACAGCTGGGTACTGTAGGGTAAATATCATCAGGATAATAACCGCGTATTTATTTGAGCTCTTAATTTTATACTGAAACTATTTAAGGATTTTTCTGAGCATTTTTATTGCATCATAAACAGTATTATATGCAGTCTTTACTGTTTGGGAAGTCCGCTCTGCAATCTGCTCGTAGCTCAATCCCTCAAAGAATTTAAGCTGAATCAATTCAAACTGTCTTGGCGTAAGCTGTGCGATTGCAACTCTTAACTTATTTTTAGTTTCTTCATCCTGCTGTAAGCCAATCATAATATCTTCGTAAGAGAGCTCACTGGTTGTTTCCCCGTCACCCATTTTATTGACTGCCAGATTAGTACGATCGATATAAGCAAGCTGATCCAGCATACATCGCCTTAGGGAAGTCATCAAATACGATTTTACATTTTCGACCGGATTAAGTCTGGATCTTTTATCCCACAAATTCAGAAATACCTGATTAACGCAATCTTTGACCAGCTCATCATCAGCATTAATTTTTAAGCCAAAGCGGATCAGATGGAAATACAGATTATTATATATATAACCCAAATAATGCGTTCTTATCTCCAAGCCGCATTTGTTCCCAATATTTCTTGTCCTCTTCTGTGGGTAGCATAAATCGAACTGAATATATGCATTTATGGTAACAAAGGTTTCAGTGGTTTGAATTTTGTAACTAATGGGTTGAATTATGCAAACACCAGCCTCGCTATACGGGATATATTTGTATCATAAAAAAACATATTATGGAAAACAAGAAAGTATGGTTCGTAACCGGAGCCTCCAAAGGGCTGGGACTTACCTTAATTAAACAACTATTAGATCAGGGACATCAAGTTGCTGCTACCTCCAGAAGCATTGAAGAATTAAATGAGGGAGTGGGAGCAAAACTATCTGAAAATTATTTACCGCTTAGCGTTGACCTTCGCTCTGAAGAAAGTGTTGGACAGGCAATAGAGAATGCAATCAGTCGGTTTGGCCAAATTGACATTGTTGTTAATAATGCTGGATACGGGCTTGCGGGCAGTCTGGAGAACTGAGTGTGACGAAGAAGCAAGAGCAAATTTTGACATCAATGTATTTGGCTCTTTAAATGTGATCCGTAAAGTTATGCCGCATTTGCGTGCTCAACAATCCGGACACGTATTTAACATCTCTTCTATCGGCGGCTTTACTGGTTATTTCCCGGGATTTGGAATTTACTGCGCTACAAAATTTGCAGTACAGGGTTTTACAGAAGCCCTGGCAGCAGAAGTTAAACCATTTGGTATACATGCAACAATCGTTTCACCAGGATATTTCAGAACTAACTTTCTTTCTACAGGTTCTTTAAATGTTCCTAAAGATCAGATTGACGCCTATCAGGAAGTTCGTGAAGTACAAAACCAGCACCAGAACCTTATTGATGGTAATCAGGCGGGTGATCCTGAAAAAGCAGCTGCTGCAATCATTAAAGTAGCTACAGAAGAAAATCCACCGTTACATTTATTTTTAGGTCAGGATGCTTATGATCTGGCTTATGCAAAAAGATGCCGTAAAAAAAGGGGATCTTGAAAATCTTAAGGAGATGATTACCTCGACCGGTTTCTAATGGCTTACATGATAAATCTGGCGCTCCCGCCAACCCTTCCTGTTTGGCGGGAGTATCAGATTTTAATCAATTAATTGCTTTTTGATATGCTGAAGATCAGTTATGATTTCATCAATTTCGATAAGTTGCTTCTTTTGTTTTTTTAATCCGTACCATAAACAAACGCCCAAAATATATGCAGAGGTGGCTGAGAGCACTGTCCATCTGTAAACCGGAGGATGAATACTGGTGACCTCCCATAAATACATCATCAATGCCAGCCATAACAAAGCAAGATAAATCCAGTTGTATCTGGTGATCAGTCTCCGCTGCGAACTTAATTTATCAAGCTGATAGCTGATATAGCCCGAACTTGAAGCCTCCATATTTTGTTTTCTGAAAGCATATCCCTTCCAATATAAAAAGATAACAATCAATATTATTGTATACATAGCAGCAGCTATACTAACCTTAAACGGCCATCCGAACTGTTCGTGAAAAGACAAGTAAACCCATCCAAGAACGATCAATGTGACTGCGAGCAAAATATTAGAAATTATTATCCTTGTCAGCACTTTACGCTGATACTTTTGCCATTTAGTTTGTAAAGATGATTTAAGCCGATCCGTATTGACATTTATAGGCTGGCCTTGCCAGCTTTTCTGCAAGTCTTCAAAATTCATATTCCTTTTTTATTTTCCATGAGTTTAAGCAACCGTACTTTGATACGGTTTATCTTAACCCCAACGTTGTTAATATTCGTTCCTGTGATTTCTGCGATATCTTTATAACTCTTATCTTCCAGTACAAGCGAAATAATCAGCCGGTCTGATGTTTCCAGCTGACTGATGCAATACCGCAATTGATCCAGCTGTGTTTCTTGTTCTTGTTTTTGCAAAAGCGTCTCCTCATAAGGAACCTGAATAAAATCAGGAAGAGGTGAATGCTGATGTTTTTATTTTTTTGAGGTTGAAATTGATAGCCGTGTTTACCGCGATGCGATAAATCCACGTACCAACCTTTGCCTCGCCTTTAAAATTCTGAATGCTTTTCCATATCTGGAACAAGATTTCCTGATATAAATCATCTGCATGGGATACATCATAGAGATACGCTCTGCAAATACGATAAATGCTGCCATGATGAGCTTTTACCAGCTCATTAAACATTACTTCCTGTTGATCAAACATATATATGCTGGATATGGCAATTTAAACCCCTTTTATAAATGTATCAATTTCCCGATAATACCACTCAGGTGCATCGTACATAATAAAATGTTTTGAAGATGGTGTTACATGTACTTCACAGCTTTTACATTGCTGATATTGTTGCTCATATAATCCCTTAGCATATTCTTTGGTAAACATCGGATAACCAGGTTTAGGTCTAAATGCGGCCATAACCAGTACTGGAATTTTAATCGCTGAAATGTGCTGGCGCATATCATTTCCCAGCATTTCTGTCATAGTATAGGCCATTGTTTTGTGATCGGATTTTGCTCCCCATCCGGCTATCATTTCCCATTTGGTAAAATCTGCACATAGCGAACTGGTAATGATCATTTGACTGGCTTTCAGCTTTGTTTCATCCATTTGATCATAGTTAACTAACCTGGATTTAGCCCTGGCCTCATCAAAACCAGCTTTAGCATTCGGATTGAAGACTGCTGCGTAAAACGGCAATGCATCCACGACGATTACTTTCTGCAAATGATCTTTGAGTTCAGAAGCTATGCAAAGTGATATAAAACCACCAATGGAATGACCAACCAGAATTACCTTATTTAGTTTTTTATCATTGATGTACTTTATAATTTCCGTTTTATAAGTATCCAGATAAGCTTGTGAATTTATTGGGGCTACACCTGCATAACCTGCAAGCGTAAACACGTGACATTGATGATCTTTACTGTAACGTGCAACAGTTTCTTTCCACTCCTCTCCACTACAGGTCGCACCTGGAATAAATAAAATTGGCTGTCCTTTACCAGTTACAGTAACTTGAAAAGCTTTAGTTGAAGGAGTCTGTGCAAATAATGCGGCGCTGATGAATAAGAGCGCAAATAAGTTCGTTAACGTTTTCATAATCTTTTGTTTGAAGCTTTAGTCAAGAGACTCTTGACTTTATTACACCCCAAACTGAGATTTATTTTATTTCATCTTTTCATCCAGCCTGTCCCATCTGAATTTCGTTATCAGATAATTTAAAAAGGGTTCAGTAACCAAAACCCGTAATTTTTCTATCAGCGTACCACACAAAAACAATAACACAGCGATTAAGAAAAGGGTGATGTATACACTCCCTATTTTATAATTTGTTGCCAGCGTATTTAAATGATCTGTTAGAAAATCAGCTGACCGGGGATGCTCATGGATTAAATAGATTGCTAATACTGAGGAAGAGAAAAAGGAAATTATTTTGTACGATATTTTAAGATTTTTAAAGAAGAAAAAGAAAGAAATAGCTGAGATCAGTACCAAAGGGTTATTATAGAAAAATGCTCTCCACGCAAGCCCCACCCCTATATATTTCAAACTCATGAAAAACATTCCAAAAATCAGAAGCGAACAAATCACATATAAACTTAAATAGAATAACTTTCCTTTTTCAAAATTCAGGTAAGTACTAAATGCCTGACCATAAAAATAAATGCAGATAAAACTGAATAAGGAGTATCCGTTCAACACACCTAATGGGGTCGGATCCAGTGTAAAACCAATAATAAAGTTGATGACTGTGAGTACACCTAAAATGTATAAAAACTGGAATTTTGATAAATGCCGTTTAGCCAGATTGAGAAAAGGACTGAGCAGATAAAGGAAAAAATACGTCGTGATAAACCACCATTGTCCATTTGGGACAGAAAGGAATCCATTCAGGAATATATCAAAGGATATAGCCTCGCCATTAAATAAGCTAAATATAATATCAATACCAATACTATAAGTAATAGCCTGTACCAATAGACTGAGTACTGTTTTCACTCTTAACTTTATCCCATAATAACCAGATATAAATATGAAACAGTTGACAGTCATAATCAGAAAACTATCAATAAAAAGTCCATGCAGTGCATCATCATTGATATGGGTACTTTCAGAGGTGTATAATAAATGCAGCCCCCTTCCCCGCATTAAAAAATGATGGCAAACAATCATAATCATTAAGACAATTCTCAACAATTCAATATTAAGTTCTCTGTGCTGTTTAACCTTATTATTCATTTTTGTTCTGCCATTCTTTAGGACAAAGCAAATGTATTATTTTTAATACCCAAACAGCCTTTTCATTTATGATATTATAGGGTTCTTATTGTTAAAATTTCAATAATATCATGGGTTGTGCCGTTAACTATTTAGGCAACCCCGCCAGGAAGACTAATATGTCCTCACTGATTTCTTTATAATGGGTCTCTAATGCAAAATGTCCTGTTTTATAAAATTTCACTTTTGCATTTGGATTATCCTCCTTTTTATACCCTTGCGCTCCTGCTGGTAAAAAATAGGGATCTTCACTGCCCCAAACAGCAAGCAACTGAGGCTTATATTTTCTGAAATAAGCCTGAAAATCAGGATAAAGTGCCACATTAGTTCTATAATCTCTCAGTAAATCGAGTTGTCTGTCTGCACTGCCCGGAAGATCAAGAAAATGCTGATCTAAAGTATAAGTTTCCGGGGCTATTAATGAGGAATCACTCACTCCTTTATAGTATTGAAATTTAGTAGATTTCAAAGACACGAAATCTTTCAATGCTTCGCGATTTTCAGCAGATGGATCTTTCCAGTATTTCTGGATCGGGTTCCAGCCAGTACTCAACCCTTCCTCATAGGCATTACCATTTTGAGAGATAATACCAGTTATTTTCTCTGGATTGGCTAACATTAATCTGAATCCAACGGGAGCACCATAATCGAAAACATAAACTGTAAAACGCTTTATAGCCAGCTCATCAATAAATGACTGCATAGTTTTAGCCAGGTTCTCAAAACTATATTCAAATTGATCAGGGGTTGGTACGTCCGAATATCCAAAACCAGGCAGGTCTGGTGCTATCACATGATATTTTCCACTTAAAGCTGGTATCAGGTTCCTGAACATAAAAGATGATGCCGCATAGCCGTGCAGCAGTAAAACTATCGGAGCATCTTTAGGCCCTGCCTCACGGTAAAATATATTCAATCCGTTTGCTTTGATATTGCGATAATGAACGTCTTCTGTTTTCATACTTATTTTTTTTGAATTAACATTGGTGAACGACTGACCTGAAAGCCGACCGGCAGATAAAAAAATTACCATAGTCAGGATAAGGTGTAAATAGCTTTTATTCTTCATGAGTACTTGTTTGATTTGATACTTCAAAAATAATTCATACATTTAATCTTTAAAAACGATTAATAATGATATTATTAATCACAAAAAATGATTACATGAACACGAATGATTTCAAAATATTTGAAGCTGTAGCAGCAAATGGCAATTTTACTAAAGCAGCTGAGGCAATGTTCACAGTTCAGTCTAACGTGACGGCAAGGATTAAAAGCTTAGAAGATGAGTTTGCTGTTTCACTTTTCACCAGAACATCAAGAAAGGTAGAACTTACAGCTGCAGGTGAAACGTTAATGCATTATTTTAAGCAGGTAGGGCAACTGATTGAAGAAGCGAAAAGAGAATTATCTCAGAGCAATCAATTAATTGGTCATCTTAAAATTGGTTGTATTGAAACGACCATGGCCTTAAAAGCACCGGATATTATCAATAGGTTTAATGAAACTTATCCGGAGATTGAACTTGAATTTAAAGCTGATATGTCCGCAAATTTAATCAATGATGTTATAAACTATAAGCTGGATGCAGCTTTCGTATCCGCCCCGGTATCCATTCCCGATTTAGCACAACAAACTATCAAAGAAGAACAGCTGGTTTTGGTTACATCAGATAAATATGATAAAATCAATGATATCATACGTGATCAGCAAGTGAAAATTGTCGTATTTGATCAGGGTTGTAATTTTAGGGCCAGACTGGAATCATGGCTTAGTTTTAAAGGTATCATCAATTATAAAAGCATCATAGTTAATTCTCTGGAAGGGATAATCAATTTTGTAGAAGCTGATCTGGCCATAACAATATTACCTGCCGAATTAATAGCACAATACTATCAAAACAGAAGATTAAAAACATTTTCGATAGGTAAAGAGCTTGGTACATCTACTACTGTTCTTGTCTATAGAAAAAACCGTGCACAAGACAAATTATTAAAAGCATTTACAGAAATTTATTAATGCCCGGTAAATCCATAATATGGGATTAAAAAACAGAGCCCTAGTACTACCTAAGACTCTGCGAATCATTAAAAAAACTAAACTATAGCTAATCTATGAGGGTAACAACAAGTTGCCTTCAGCACCAAACGCATGATCAACTATAATCTTCCAGGTGCCATCAGTCTGCTCCTTCATTACTTCTATACCCTTAGCCCTAATCTTTACTTCATCGCCATCTGTAATATTCCATTCGGATCTTCCAACAGCAATATTTCCTGTTTGTAAACAATAGACTGTCTTAATTTCCATTTTACCTTTGATCGATAGAATGGCTTTGATGGATTCTTCAAATTTATCTTTACCAGAAACAGTTTTTTTCCTGGCTCCGGTACGATAATGCCTGTAGTATCATACATATTCATTACTGTGGCTACGTCACCTGTATTATAGGCTGCAGCAAGTGTTGCATGAGCATCTTCAGCTCTTCTTGGTAAATTCATTTTGATAGGTTTTTTATACTATGAGAAAATAGATGAGAAATTTTGATCACTAATAATTGTCTTTGATAGTTTACCCGCATCCTGATAAATTTTATTAAAAAGGAACCCACCCATGCTGATTCTTTTTACACCCAGCTCTTCCAGTTCTTCAAAATCCGGCAAATCAGGCATACACATGACATTGACAGGAAGGTGAGTTGAATTGACTACGGCTGCGATATCTGCCTTATGGGTAATACAAGGAACAAAGATTCCATGAGCACCTGCGTTTTGATAACCTTTAATCCGGGCTGTTGTTTCTTCAAGCGCCGTTTGTATACCAAGCAAAAACCCATCAGTTCTGATATTTAAAAATACTCCAAGTTTATTTCTGCTGATATAATCTGATATTCCCGAAATAATTTTCTGGAATTCAGTGGCTGACTGTAACTGTCGGCTGACTCCTGCAATGGTATCTTCCAGGTTTATGCCCACAACCCCAACGTCATGCAGTTGCTGTATGTTTTCTGTAATTCCTGCAATTGTCCGGCTATATCCACCTTCCATATCTACTGAAAAAGGGATACTGACTACCTCTACTACTCTTTTCGCTAACTGAAGAAGGATTTCAAACGGCAATTGTTCTCCGTCCTGATAACCAAATGAATTGGCTGCTGCCTGGCTGGAAACACCAATTGCCTTGTAACCATTAGCTTCAAATACTTTTGCACTATTTACATCCCAGATATTGCCTAATAAAAAAAAGGTGTGCGATTTTGATGCAGTTCCACAAACGTTTCAAAATGGTTCATACGATAAGGTTTATATTTTGTTTAATAATTAATTCTAAACAAAGATATTACTGGAGTAAACCTTAGAATTGTACAAATCGGAACTAATGAAAATTCAGGATTGTAAAAGTAAGTTCACAGGGGTTATGTGATCCATATAAGCAGACGGGGTAACGCCGGTAAAGGACTTAAAATCTCTTATAAAGTGTGACTGATCAAAATAACCACAGGCGTAAGCAATCGAAGTAAAAGGCTGCTCATTCTTCGCGATGAGCGTAAGACTATGCTGAAACCGGTTAATTTTATCAAATGATTTTGCAGAGAGACCGGTATGCTGATAAATTAGTTTTTGAAGATAGCGGGGTGTAATGTTATGTTTTGATGCAATATGATAGATATTATCTATTGATGAATTGCTTTTTATACTGGATAAAAAAATGGGGCTACTTTATCAATCTTAAATGCTTTCCGCTCATTACTGATCAACCTTTTCAATAAGAAAGTTTCAATAAGCCCGATTCTCTGAATCGTTTCCCTGGTTTCCAGAAGCTGTGCATGCAGAATTTCCGCAGGGCTGCCTATGATATCAAAAAGGTTAGAAACCCTGTCATTAAATACTCCCATTTCATCGTTAAAAAAAAAATAGGATGCAGAATGTGTAAAAAACTTGATGCCAAGCATGGTATGTTTGCCTTTTGATTTTATTGCCAGTGGCTTGGTAATCTGGCCCCATAACTCTATCGCAGGAGTCTTTAAGAATTTATTTTCAACCGATGATTCCCAGATGCCTTCACCTAAATTAAAAATCACTTCCATATCACCGCTTGGAAATACAGTATCCTCAAATTCAGTATCGGAGCCCGATTCAAAAATATAATAGTGCCTGATGTAAGGCTTTAAAATATCCGATGGCAAGAACTGTTTAAATTCCATATCTAAATTACTGAAATTTCGTTAAATCCAGCTTTTGTTCACACCAGCAAAGCTAATGTTGCCATGGCTCTTTAAATTGTACAAAACGGAACAAATCAGCTCCTTCTTTTCAATGGAGAAGGAGCTTCATTTTACAATTCGCTTAATAAGCTGGTTAGCAATTTCCAGATCTTTTCTACTGATTTGATTTCCACTTTTTCTTCAGGCGAATGCGCACCGTAGATATTAGGGCCAAAAGATACAATTTCCAGATTAGGATGGTGCTTAATAAACAGGCCGCATTCTGAACCGCCATGTCCCCCATTAATCCGTGGTTTTTGTTTAAAAATCGTTTCATAGACCGACGCCGCTTTTTGGACGATATCACCTCTTAAATCAGCTCTCCAACCAGGATAATCCCCCGTAAAAGTAACTTCCCAGCCAAAAAGGTTATAAAGAGCTTTGAGTACATTACTCAGTTCTTTCTTTTTTGAATCTACTGAAGACCGGCACAAATTAACCATGTTCAATTCACCGTCTTTAAGTTGTATCGTTGCCAGGTTATTAGACGTTTCTACCAGATCTTTTATTTCTGCGCTCATTTGATACACCCCTGTAGGATTAATAAATACAGCTTCGATAATTTGTAAAGAATCCTCTAAAGAAAGACTTTTCAGGTGATTATGATATGGTAATATATCAATGATCAAATCGGGTTCAGCAATTTGATATTCCAGCAGTATATCCTTTTTCAACTCTTCAAAAAACACTAGAAACTCAGTCGGGGTCTGAACTCCAAAAACAGCTTTTCCATCCCGGGGAATAGCATTCCGAAGCCCTCCTCCATCCAGATCAATCAATTTAAGACCTGAATTTACTCCCGCAAAAAAACGAAACAAAATCTTAATAGCATTACCCCGGTTCTTATTGATATCTGCGGCAGAATGTCCACCCTTTAAGCCTTTAATTACTATTTGAAAGACATCCCAGTCATTTTCTTCAACCTCATACTGATGTTTTGCCAATACATTTACAGCTCCGGCACTTCCAATCCGAAGCAGGTCATCTACCATGATATCCAGATTCAGCAGTCTGGAAGCAGAGAAGAAATCGGGTTCCATTTCATGTGCCCCCGTCATACCACTTTCTTCATTAATGGTAAACAAAGCCTCCAGGGGCGGGTGATCCATTTCTTTAGAATCCAGAATACTTAACATATAGGCCAGACCGATACCATTATCGGCACCTAATGTAGTTTGATCAGCAGTTACGAAATCTCCATCAATTTTCAGATCAATTCCCTCTTCATCGAAATCGAATACCTTGTCTTCGCTTTTTTGCTGAACCATATCCATATGTCCCTGCAAAGCGACCTTTTCACTATTTTTATTCTGCCCCTGTCCATCTTTGCTAATCAGAATATTTCCAGTAGCATCTGTTTTACAGAAAAGGTTTCGCTGAGCCGCAAATGAAATAAGATATGCGGCTATTTTTTGTTCTTTACGGGATCCCCGTGGAATGGCACTAATCTCTTCGAAGAAGTGCCAGACAGATTTTGGTTCTAATACAGAAAGGATACCCATTAATTGATTTTATTTTTTTTAAAAGTTCTTTTTTGATTCCAGCCATTCTCTTTTCAGCATACTCAATACAGCCGAATCTCTTCTTGCACCGTCAATTTTGTATCCGTTATTCCAAAGGATGCCTTCAAACGTACACCCAAGACTTTTTATAGCCTGCATACTTCTTTCATTCTGACTATCTAATCTGAATTCTACTCTTTCAAATTCCAGCTGTTCAAATATAAATTCAAAAAGCAGGTATTTACAGTGTTTATTCAGCCCTGTTCACTGCCTGCAAAGTGTAATCCATAACTCAGCCTCACCGACTCCGAATGCTTTTAAGGTTTCAAAATCAGACATTTCTAATGGTCTGAGCTGCACATAATCGTTCTCAAGTATATAGCTTTTATTCGTATCAAATATCTCCTTCATTTCAGTTAATTTGTTCCGATATAAATCTACAAGGTACATTATTACGTATTACAAATGAAATCCCGGTCATCTGCACTGTTTTCTTAATTAATCAGCTATAAATGACAATACATCTACTCTTTTTTTTACCCGACTTCTGTTATAAAATAATTTAATCACAGTTAGTAATAAGGCCAGGGTGATCAATCCTATACTTGCCCATACAGTATATTGAATACCCTTATTCATAATAATCCAGCCGCCAATTGTCGTTCCCAATGCAATGCCCAGGTTTGTAAAAGCAACACCCAGACTATTTGCAAATTCCTCCGCTCCTTTTGCAGCAGAACTAATCCACGACTGACCAATTAAAAAACAGCCCGTATGTACAAATCCCCAAACTGCTGTAAGTACAATCGTGTAAATATTATAACCGTTTGTGAAATACAGCATAGTATAAATCAGCGCAAGTATCAAAAGAGAAAACACCAATGTGGCGGGCAAACTTTTACTTAGCATTTTCCCCGCAACCCAGTTTCCGGCAACGCCTAAAATGCCAAACAACATCAGCATTTTACTGATCTGAACACCATTTAAGTGGTTAACTTTCTCCATAAAATCAGCGAAGTATCCATAGAGAGTAAACATAGCAGCAATCATCAATGAGGTAATGATAGCCTGCAAAAGAAAAGCGGGTTTCGCCAATAAACCTAATTGCGCACCGACTGATCTTTTTTGAGTAACCTGCATTTAACTGGCCTGGAAAACACAGCTACTTTAGCGAATGAAACCAACCAGATTGATCCGGATGTTGATGCAAATTTTGACACGATAATCAAGCAGGACCCTCATAGCGCTGTTGCCAGTTCAATTACTGCTTTCAGAAAGAAAATTAAAGAGTATGACGCGCAAAGTGATATTCGCAATAAACTTTATGATATAGCCAATTCAGTGATCAGGACTTCTTTAAATAAAAATGCTCATGCTCCATTATAACTCCCTTAGCTTTACGTTCGGCCTCCATTCCTCTTAACTCCACTCTTCTTATCTTTCCACTGATCGTTTTCGGTAAGGCAGTCACAAATTCAATAATCCGTGGCATTTTATAAGGAGAAAGTTTGTTTCTGGAATAAGAGAACAGTTCATCAGCCAGTGTCTTTGCCGGTTCATAGGCTGTATTTAAAATTACGTATGCTTTGACTTCTAAACCTTTGACTGCATGAGGGCTGCCAATAACAGCAGATTCAAGAACAGCCTCATGTTCAAGTAAAAAACACTTTCTACTTCAAAAGGCCCGATACGATAATCTGAAGATTTAATGACATCGTCATCCCGGCCCACAAACCAGATATATCCATCTTCATCCTGGTAAGCTTTATCACCAGTATAATATAATCCATGTTTAAAGACCTCTTTTGTCTTTTCCGGATGACCAGAATAATCTCTGAAAATGCCATTTGGTTTTCCCGTATCCATCTTCACACAGATATTCCCTTCTTCGCCCGCTGGCAATTCTACGCCATGCTCATCAGCTATGACCACATCATATAAGAAAGTTGGTTCCCCATCGACCCGAATTTAACTTCATAACCGGGTAAATTGGCAACCAGACAAGTACTCTCCGTCTGCCCAAAACCATCACGTATCAATAGACCTGTACCTTTCTTCCAGGTTTCAATCACTTCGGGGTTTAATGGCTCCCCTGCTGCAACACATTCCCTTAAATTGAATTGATAAGATTTCAGATCTTCCTGAATAAGCATCCGCAAAACTGTCGGAGGAGCACAAAAAGTACTGATTTGATGTTTTTCTATTAATGCCAGCGTTTCTTTCGCATTAAAACGCCCCGTTTGGTGAAAGGCAAAAATTGAAGCACCGACATTCCATGGGGCAAAAAAACTGCTCCACGCAAATTTTGCCCAGCCCGGCTGTGAGATATTATAATGAATATCTTCTTTTTTTAACCCGATCCACGAACTTGTAGTCAGGTGGCCAAAAGGATAACTGAGATGTGTGTGTATGGCTACTTTAGGCATACCTGTAGTTCCCGAAGTAAAAACAGGAACAGCGCGTCGTCTGACCGTGTGATTGCCGATACGGCCAGATCATCTTCCTTTTCGATATCTTCAAGCGTGTACCAGCCTGCCCGTTTTCCTTCGGCAATGATTTTCACCTTAATTTTTTTCCCGCACAGATTTTCTGCTTCTTCTATCTTGGAAGCGTTGTCAGCATCAGCAATAACGACCTCAGGCATTAACTTTTCGAACCGATAAACAAGATCAGGGACACCTAAAATATTAGCCGCAGGGATCATCCTGAAACCTCCTTTAATGGTAGCGAGCAAACTAAACCAGTTCAATGGCTGTAAAGACATTTGGGTTAGTATGATGTTATTTTCCTGGATCCCCTTGTTTCTAAGAAAGTTCAGCAGCTGATTGGTTTTCCGACTGATTTGCAGAAAGGTGAAATTAAGAACGACCTTTCCGTCCGTCCATAATAACGCATTTGCATCCGGTGTTTCTTTGACATGAATCCCCTCAAAAACATCATTTGCCCAATTAAAAGAATTCGGGCTTTATAATTTGAAGACTTTTGAGTTGTTCAAACTGCTGCGCTGCTATAAGTTCTCGTATTGTCCTGAATGTTCCTTCCATATTCGAAACCTAATTTAGCATAACAAATCTTAGATCCTGTTAAAAAGGATTATCTTCTTTCATTAAACACACCGAACTCAGCAATCTCAACTGTTGAACCGGTATTCTCGATTTGAATTCTCACTTTATCACCATATACCGTATCGAAACGGTGAATCTTGATTTTATGATCATTCACTCCAGAAAAAAATTGTCTTCCATACGCCATCTAAACGATATTCCAGTTTATACTTTTTAATGGTAACCGGAGTTTTATCCGCAATTACTACTGTATTGAAAGCTTTCTCTCTTCTGAATTCAATTTCATACCATGGTTTTTCAACTCTTGGGTTAACCCTCCAGGTTGTGTTGAAGTTATCATCATTTGCGAAATCCATAATATTCATATCCTCACTCCAGCTACTTTCGAAGGTTGATTTTTAGCAAGATTACTGGAAATCACAGGTGCATCTGCTGCCGGCAATTTTTGTGTAGCACCGTCATTTTTCCAGACTTTCCCTATTTCTTTTAATGCGGCCAATGCATTGTCATCAATCAATCCATCACGGTTTGGTGCCACATTCAGGATAAAATTGCAATACGCATTGTTGAATGGAATAATATTTTCATTTACCATTTTAAGCGGGTCTTTTAAAGCAGTTGTTGGAAAAGATGTTTTCCAGAACCAGTTTTTTTGCAATGGCAAACAAGAAAGAGCCGGCAGTTTATTGGTTTCTTTTGAAATATGCTGACCCGCTCCCTGCTCATATGATTTGATATCAGTATAGTACAATGCCTCTGCAGGATATTTGGCTGCATTTAAATCCATTACCAGACAATTCGGCTGGATTGATTTAATCAAAGTATAAATCTCTTCAAATGGAACATCATCATAAGATATTCTTGACCATGGGGCATCCCATCCGTCAATAATCAATGCATTGATTTCTCCATAATTAGTTAGCAGTTCTGTCAATTGCGCTTTGATCATTTTTATATGTTCGGGCGTAATCAGGTTTGGTCTTAACTTATGATGTGTATCCAGAATAGAATAATACAACATCACTTTTAACCCGTTTTTTCTAAAAGCATTGGCATATTCTTTAACCACGTCTCTTTTCAGCGGACTGTTCATGACGTTATAATCCGTTGTTTTTGTATCCCAGATTGCAAAACCACTATGGTGTTTCGTAGTTAAACAACCATAAGTCATGTTTGCAGATTTCGCCGCTTTTGCCCATTGCTCACAATCCAGCTTTTTAGGGTTAAAGATTGCAGGTGAAGCATCCGGATCAGGCCAATCTTCATCCGTATAGGTTGGAATATTATAATGGATAAACATTCCAAAACGCAGGTCAACAAAGTCTTGTTGTAACTTAGTAAGGTCTTTCCCTTTTTGCAGGGATTTACTTTGCCCCCATGAAAATCCGGGGCAAAAATGAGCAGTAGCATAGCGAATAAAAACTGGTTAGTTTTTTTTTTTTCATAATTGATTGGTTCTGGTTAGATGCCTGTTTAAATCTAAACAGGCATTAGGTTGCTAAATCATTAAAGCTAATTTATTTCCCTCAACCAAACAACTCTGATCGCTTATTAATACCCTGCCAGCACTTCATCCAGATGTGCAACAAAAGATGTGGCATTCTCTATATTAAATACCATTGGCGGCTTAATTTTCAACACGTTGTGTAAGGGCCCGTCTGTACTTAACAAAAACCCGCGATCCTTCATTTGTTCTACAATTCCGTTAATCTCGGGGACAGCCGGACTTAAAGTCTGATGATCTTTAATTAACTCTACTCCAACAAATAACCCTTTCCCCCTGACGTCCCCGATCAGTTTATGTTTTTTCATTAACTCTTTAAGGTTTTTAAGGAGGAAATCACCAGTTTCCATTGCTCTTTGTTGTAATTTCTCCTCTTGTATGACACGCATGACTGCAATCCCTGCTTCCATAGATACCGGGTTCCCGCCATAGGTATTGAAATATTCCATCCCGTTGTTAAAGGCTTTAGCAATTTCTTCAGTAACCACTACCGCAGCCAGCGGATGTCCGTTTCCTATAGGTTTCCCTAATACAACAATATCAGGTTCTACATCCTGTAGTTCAAAACCCCAGAATTTTTCGCCTACCCTTCCAAAACCAACCTGTACTTCGTCGGCGATACATAACCCGCCCGCGTTTCTCACCAGCTGATAAACCTCTTTCAAATATCCTTCCGGTAAAGGAATTTGTCCGCCGACACCCAAAAGTGTTTCACAGATAAAAGCAGCTATTCCAGTTCCCTTTTCAGCGAGTTGATCAATAGTTTCAGCTATAGATGCAGCATATTTCTTTCCGGCATTTTTATCACCATAACGGTAATTGCCGCGGTATAAATCAGGGTTCATTCCTTTATGAATATAAGTCTGCTGCCCCGCCCCGCCTGGCCCATCATTTATAAATTTATAGGGACTCAGTTCCATGGCAACCGTTGAAGTCCCATGATAAGCATGATCCAGTACAACCACATCTTTCTGGCCTGTAAAAAACCTGCTGATCCTGATTGCAAGATCATTCGCCTCGCTTCCTGAATTTGTGAAATAACAGACTTTCAATTTGGAAGGCATTGTGGCCGTGATCATTTTGCCATATTCAATCAGGCTATCATGCAGGTAACGGGTATTGGTATTCAATTTTGCCAGTTGTTTTTGCATCGCCATGACTACAGAAGGATGACAATGCCCCACATGGCTCACATTATTTACACAATCAATATAAGTATTGCCTTTATCATCATATAAATATTGCAAAGCACCTCTCACAATTTTAAGCGGCTTTTTATAACTGATACTCAGGTTCGCTCCTATAAATCTGCTTCTTTCTTCTTTTAAACCGGCATAATCATCATCCGTTTCAATTACAGTATCATATCCGCAACATTGATAAAAACGGTCTTTGCGTGCATCGGATTAATTTTAATCAATTGATACAGGAGCATCCAGGCTTGCATTTCAGATATAAAATGATGTTTATTATCACTCTGAGATCTTAGTCTGGCTGAAGTGGTTACACTTTTGCATAACCTCGCTGCGATCAGATAATATAAGACAGAAAGCTCTGTTTTGGTCAGCGGATACTCAGCGTGATAACTTTTGATTAGCTTTTCTGCGATAACCAGCGGATCGAACTGCCTGAACATGGCATAAGTACAAGCCACAGCCAGGTTATTAATCAGCGTGCTTTCTACCATGTCTCCAAAATCGATGATACCGGAGACTGTATCATTGCTGATCAAAACATTATAGTCATTGGCATCATTATGTATCACAGCTTTTCTTAAATCGGGAAGCAGTGGTACAACTTCCATTTCATATTGTAATAAGAAATATGAAGCCATCGTCCGCTTTTCATCATCTCTGATATATTTTAGGTTTTCCCGGCTATTTAAAACATTGGCCAGGTCCCATTCTGTAAAACGATAAGCAGCAGGGTGCACAAAACCGGCAAGATGTTTATCCAGCTGACCGAGCACATTTCCCAGACTTTCAAAAATCTCTGGCTGAGGAAACAACAAATCTCCAACACAAGTACCTGCCAGATAAGACAATACACGGACATAGAGGTTTTCTCCGTTTTCTTTGAGTGTTGTCAATGCGTCTCCATCTTTATTATCTATGACAGACTGTATCATATTACCTACCAGAGTATCTGACAAATGCTGCATGGCTTTTAACTGGGCATCCAGAAAATATGGATGTTCTAAGTCAGTATTTACCTTGCAAATGAATCTGTTGCCCTGGTTATCTGTTAATAAAAAATTCTGGTCTTCATAACCCGAAGTTTTTTCAACAGAAACTTCAAGATTGTAGTATTTACTGATTAGTTCTTTAATATAGTTTTCGGAAAATATCATAAAAAGATGTGTTTTGGGGATTGTATTGTGGCTCTATTGAGATCTGTATTTTTTTTTTATTCGTGCTGTAATATATTTCTTTTAATACAAATAATTTCATCTGGCAAATGCAAACAACGCCTGATTGTCACTTCACATCTTCTTTCAGCATCAGGAGTAAATGTGCAGCTGACCAGCTGAAATTAATAGCATTCAGGCCTTTGCCGGTTATCGGATGATAATTCTCTCTGATTGCACCTTGTCCGTTTAAGCCGTTTGCGTTTTTTAATAACCGGGCAAAAAAAGCTGAAGCTTCCTTGTGATAACCATATTGATGCAATCCATTCAAGCCAAAATAAACCTGATCAATCCACACCGGGCCTCTCCAGTAACCTTTTAAGGGATCAAAATTTGGATGATCTGCTGAAAGTGTAGGTAATGGAACCGCTGTATTAAACTTATCGTCCTTTTCCATCATCCGGAGTACAGAAGCGGCTTGCTCCTGATTTGAAATACCACTCCACAGCGGTATCCATCCCTCCGGCCCTGTCACTTCAATCCAGCTACCATCTATCAGTTTATCGTAATAAAACCCCTTATCCTGATTGTAAAAAGTATCATTGATCAGTTTTTTCAAAACGGGACGCTGTGCCTTCCACCGGTCAGCTTCCTGATTCAAACCTGTTGCAAAAGCTATTTTAGCCATATAATCTTTCTCTGCGTAGAGATAAGCATTGAGGTCTGCCGACTCCTGGTTTAAAGACCAGGCAGATTCATTATTTTTAAGCATTACGGTCTGATCAAATCTCACCGCATTATCCATCCCGCTTTCCCACAATGCAGCTATTCTTGTCCCATCTGTTGAACCATATTCACAAAGACCATTTTGATTATGATCTCTGTTCTCATACCACCATTGATGATAAAGTACCAATTTAGGATAGATGGTCTTCAAAAATTCCTGATCATGTGATCGCTGATAGATTTCCCATGCCGCCCAGGCTGCAAGTGGTGGTTTTGTATCCCGCCAGTTATTCTCTTTTTTATCGGTATAAATACAATCAGCTATCATTCCATATTTATCCTGATAGTCAAACATGGCCAGCATATTTTCTTTTGCCAGTGAAGGCAGAAAATAACTCAATCCTACTGCTTGTTTCCAGCTATCCCAACTCCAGAACCCATAAAACCCCTGGTAATTCAGCGAAGGAAATACCCCGTCATGCAATAAATCTTTCGCCTTGCTTCTCCAGTTGGTCATTAGTGTGACTATAGATTTGACAGCCAGTCTGCGCCGGATATGATCAGTAATCCTTGCTCCTGGTGCATCGAAAAAAGCATTTAAATACTGGTTCCAGCGTATCTTATTTGCCTGAAGAGCTTTATTAAAATTAACTTGTTCTGCCTTTAAAGCTTGTTTTCTCTCTGAAGGGGTATCCAGAACTTGTAACTCATACCTTTCTGTACGTGTGTATTCATGAACTTCTTTAGGTTTAAATAGCTTGCTGACCGTACTCGCTATATATCCATTAGGCATTAACTGGTAAGAAAGCTTTTCTTTACCCAAAAACCTATCTGAAACACATGTCCTTTATTAAAAACCACCTGTATACCATGAGTCTTTTGCTTTAACAGAACATCCTTGATCAGACAGCTGCCTGACCATGATAACTGAATATTTTTATGCTGCGCTGACTGGTTTGTAATGACAGTATGAATCATAGCAGTCCTGTTGGATACAAAAATCAGTTGCAACTGAATTTTTAGTCCTTCAACAAGAATTTCCTGTTCCAGCAGACCCGGAAAATAATGCAGACTTGCTTTCCCTTCACTCAGATCAATTTTTCGCCCCGAAAGGGTTACAGTTAGTTTAGACATTGTATTGGCCAGCCATTCCCCCTCCATATCCATCACTAAAGGCCCTATAAAAGAACCATAATCGGTTTGTTCGGAAGGCAGAGTATAAGCATGCCATGCACCCAAATCTGAAAACACATTGGCTTCAATTTTTGAAGGATGAAGAACCTGATAACCTAATTTCAAAACATCAGGATACTGATCCCTTGAACTTTGCCCAAAAGCAGTGCTCAGCATGAAGCTGAGCACTAAAAACATAAATAATTTCATTAGCAGATTTTGTTTGTATATCTATTTCTTTGCACGTGCTGTTAAAACCTGTTTCTTAAAGATTGGTCTTAAAGTAAAGGAGTATTTATAATCCTGATAAGGCAGGCGGTATTGAACATGTGTTTGCGCTCCCCAGCTATTATCTCCTCCAACACCTATCTGCTGAAGATCGATATTCCACCAGATCAGGTTATCATTAGTCATTGATCCTCCATGGACGTTTTCAGGAGCATCTTTATCAAAATCAAGCTTCTTCATATCAAAATGAAGTACACCTATACTGAGCTCAGGCGCACCTATAGCCATTAATCCCGTCCCTTCACTATTGAGAATTGCAGCCCATTGCACACCCGTGCGATAACCACTTTCCTGTGCTCTAGGATAAGGATAAAAAAGCGAGTCTGCACTCATTTGATACACATCGGTATGGGCAGCATTTTCTATCTGAATAGTTATCAAAAGGCCCTTTTCCCAACCAGCTTACCTGATCAAATTCAGGGTTCAAGATCATTCTCATCCCTACTCTTTGCATTTCTGGAAAATTGCCGCTACCTGTTTTGATTTGATAATTGACCTCCACGTCTCCATTGCTATGAATAGTATAAGTAGTTGTACAGGTAAGTTTAACCTCTGGCAGCTCATGTACAGTTATAATAAGAGCTTTATCTTTAGTCAGAAAGCTGTTTTTAAAAGATTTTAAAACTGCTTTTTTAAAAGCATTCTGCCAGATCTTACTTCTGATCTGCAAACTATTCCCAATATCATTATCAGTTGCTGCACGCCAGAAATGAGGTTCCAACGCTTCTTTGATCAGCTGTTTACCCGCAATAGTATAATCTTCCAATAACCCGCTTTTTTGATTAAACCTAACAGAAAACTCAGCGGTGTGATAGTTTAACTGATCACCTGAGGCATTGATTTCCAAAGGTAGAATTGTCTGAGATAATGGTTGTACAAAACCTGTTTTAACAGGCAACTTAAACTGCTCTTTAGCGATTACAAAGCTCTCAGGCAGCAGAGCCGATGCTTTTTCCACATAAACTTCGAGGCTTATATAATAATCCACACCGGGCTGAGATACAAAATCAGGAACTTTTAAACTGATTTCCTGTTCACTTTGAGGCTGCAAATCAATCTTCTCCAATACCCCCCGAGCAACCAATTGTCCATCGCCTTTAATAAACCACCTTAACTCATAAGCTGATAAATTTGAAAAGTCAAACCTGTTCTTTATTTTAAAAATATAAGTTTTAAGATCTTTAGCTTCAAATCCGACATTCTGATATACTTTTTGCAATTCGTAAGCCTGTGGGTGAAAAGTACGGTCTGCTGAGAGTAAGCCATCCGCACAAAAACTAGTATCGCTAGTTAAACCAACCTTTCCCATATCTCTGCCATAAGCCCAGATTTTATTACCCCGACTGTCTTTACGGGCAAAGTCTGATCGGCGAAATCCCAGATAAACCCTCCCTGCAATTGCGGATGTTTATAAATTAAATCCCAGTCATCCTTCAAATTCCCGCCGCTATTTCCCATCATATGGGCGTATTCACATTGAATCATTGGTCTTTCACGCCATTTTTTCACATAATCTCCCATGACAGTCAACGATTTATACATCGGGCAGTAGATATCCGAATACTGTGCTGGTTTTGCAGCCTCATATTGTACCGGACGGGTATCATCCTTTTTCTTTAACCAGTTGTAACCAGCAATCAGGTTCTCCCCAAAGCCACTTTCATTTCCAAGTGACCAGGTGATAATACAGCTAAAATTCTTATCCCTTTCCCACATTCTTTCTATCCTGTCCAGATAGGCATTTTTCCAGTCGGGTTTATCAGATAAGGTTTTCAATGGGGTAAAACTCATTCCGTCACATTCGATATTCGCTTCATCGATCACGTATAAACCATACTGATCACATAAAGAATACCATTTTTCTGAATTAGGATAATGGCTGCACCTAACAGCATTGATATTCAACTCTTTCATGATACGAATATCCCGCAGCATTCCTTCCTCAGTAATTACCTTGCCGGTCAGCATATCATGTTCATGACGGTTTACTCCTTTAATTTTCACAGGTTTACCATTGATTAGAAACAAGCCATTTTTAACTTCTGCTGTTCTAAAACCCAGCTGGTGAGTGATACTTTCGACAACCTGCCCTGCTCCATTCAACTGGATGATTTCTAATTTATAAAGCTCAGGATGCTCAGCATTCCAGCTTTTCACCTGCTCTATTTTACCTGAGAACTTAAGATTCTGAATATTTCTGATCCATTGATAAGATTGATAAACCAAATGACCAGAAGGATCAGATATTTTTGCAATTATTTTTCCCTGAACCGGACGATGCCCCCAGGGTTTGTTAAAGGTCACCTCCACATCAAACAGACCATCTTTATATTCCTGATCCAGCGTAGCCTTAACTTAAAATCAAAAATGTGAAATACTGGTCTTGCGATTAAAAAAACGCTTCTTTCAATGCCGCTTAATTTCCACATATCCTGTCCTTCAAGGTAAGTAGCATCGCTGAACCTGAACACTTGCAGCGATACTGTATTCTTACCTTTTTTTAACGCCCTGGTAATATCAAATTCTGTTGGCGTTTTACTGTCTTTACTAAAGCCCATATAAACGTTATTAATCCATAAATAAAAAAATGAGTTTACAGCCCCAAGGTGGATAAATACCTTTTTGTCCTGCCAGGAAGGGTCAATTGTAAAATCTTTCTGATAAGACCCTACCGGATTATAATCGTGGGGAACAAATGGTGGGTCTGGTGGAATAGGATATTCTACATCTGTAAAAATGTATTTATCAAACCCTTCTGTTTGCCAGTGTGCCGGTACTTTAATAGTCTCCCAGTTTTTAGTCTGAGCTGTGTTTTTAAAGAAGTCCAATGATCTTAGTGCAGGATTTTGGACCAGTTAAATCTCCATAATCCATCCAGAGATTGCATCAAAGGTTTGTTGGGAATAAACCATGCATGTGGGTGTACTACATTTAAAGAAGGTTTCAGAGGATTTTCCCAGTCAGGATCTTGTGCATTCAGTTTAACCGGGATAAAAAAAAGGTAACAGCTAATCAAATAAATCAGTTTATTCAAATTCATGGAAAAAGAGGTAATGAAAGGCTATATTGCTATAGCCTTTCTGGTCATCTATTTATTAAGAGCATCGGTTATTTTGCATCCGGGTTATTAATCACCTCTTTTAGCGGAGTTGGATAAAATGCCTGGGCTGGACTAAATTTTCTGCCCGCAGCCTGCATATTCTGACTGAGCAGCCCCCAGCGTCTTAAATCGTAAAACCTGCTGCCTTCCAACGTAAATTCCATAACTCTTTCATGTACAATCTGATTAAATACAGCTTGTTTATCTCCACTAACCGCATCTGGCAAACCAGCACGCTTACGTACCTGCGTAATATAGGTTAGTGCCTCTGTGCTCCCCTTTTCATTTAATACCTCAGCGTACATTAACAGGACATCTGCATAACGCATCAGCGGAAAATTAATCGCATTTGACATTCCTATTCTTGCAGGAGTTGCTGGAATCCATTTTCTAAAAGCAATGGTCTGGGCCCCTGCACCGAACATATCATCATAAGTACTTCCATACACCTGTGGATCAGCACTATTATTAAAATAAGCATCATTAAAATATAACGTCTGATATGCTCTCAGATCATAATTACCATTTGCTATTTTACCTTCTTTGAGCATTTCGGCTAATAATCGTGGAGTTCCATAAATCTCTCCATAGCCACCAAGTTCTGACGCTGCAACCCAATCGCTTAAATAAGACCGGTAAACTGCTCCGCTTGTGGCATCCGCCGATTGCTGCAATTCAAAAACAGATTCTGGACTATTCTTAGTCACCCCGTTAAACATCTCCAAAAATTTAGGGTCAAGGGAGTATTGAGTAGAAAGAATAACTTTCTGCAACCAGTTTTGCGCTTCTTTATAATATGCTGCTGCATTAGCTTTATCATCACCTGCACGGTATAAATAAACTTTACCTAAATAAGCTTGTGCAGCATTTTTCGTAACCCTGCCTAGTTCGGTAGCCGGTCGCTGAGCTTTTAAAGGCAAATCAGGTTCTGCTTCTTTAAGGTCTTTCAGAATGAATTCATAGACCTCTGACCTGGTAGAAAATGGTTTAGACAATTCAGCCTCCGAAGCCGGCACTTTATCTCTGATAATTACCTGGCTAAAGTTATTCAGCACTTTGAAATGGTAATAAGCCCTAAGAAATTTAGCTTCCGCTACGATCTGCTTTTTACTTATATCATCGATCGCGCTAGTATTCATTGCACCCACATGGTCGATTACCTGGTTGGCAAAGTTGATTCCACGATAGTTTTCTCTCCATAACAGATCAATGGCATAATTTCCAGAGGTAAATTCAAAAGTATAATGCTCTGTCCACCATGGATAATTATAGGCATCAGCTCCTGGAATCACATAATCTTCTCTGTAAAATTCTCTTACAGAGCGTGCTTCTACATAATTATCCCAGGCAACAAATCCTTCCAGCTGCGAATAGGCAGCCGCCAGACCAGAGAGTGCACGCTCTTTAGTTGTCCAGAAATTATCAACGGTCAACTGATCCGGAACACTTTGCTCCAGTTCACTTTTCTTACATCCGGCAGCTAACAGCCAAAGACATAATATGCTATATAATATTCTATTGTTCATATAATTCAGTTAAAAGGTCAATTGAATACCTGCCAGTAATCTCTTATTTTGGGGATACATCATTCTGTCTACACCAGTATCCAATGTGCTGAATGTTCCAATTTCCGGATCAAGACCTGAATATTTAGTGAAGGTGATCAGGTTTTGTCCGCTGACATAAACTCTTAACCTCGTGATTTTCATTTTTTGAAGGAGTGATGCAGGAAGTGTATAACCCAGTTGTACGACGAGCTTTAACCTGAGGTAAGCACCACTTTCAAGGAAACGAGTTGATTCACGTGCGTTTCTGTTTGGATCACCCAATACTGCACGCGGCATATCAGTATCCATGTTTTGCGGAGTCCAGGCGTTTAAAGTGCTGGTCAGGAAATTCCTGCCTGCATCCATTCCTTCCAGTTCAAAACGGTTACCGTTATAAATCTTATTTCCTCCTACTCCCTGCCAGAAAAGAGATAAGTCAAAGTTTTTGTAGTTTACTGCTAAATTTAAACTGTACTCATATTTGGCAAAACCTGAACCCTGATAAGTTTTATCAGTCTCATTGATCACTCCATCACCATTGGCATCTTTAAACCGGACATCTCCAGCTTTAGCATTAGGCTGCAAAACATCGCCACTGGCATTTTTGTAGTTAGCAGCTTCAGCATCTGATTGAAATAAGCCATTGGCTTCATACAGATAAAAAGCACCAATCTCTTTTCCAACTTTGGTCTGCGTAGGGATATGGTCTGTTCCCGTATCTTAAACCCGTACCATAAAGTACCTGGTTCTGATTAGCTAAATTGAGCACCCTGTTTTTCAACAAGCTAACTGCTGCGCCCAAATCAAAGTGCCAGTCGTTTCTGCTGAATTTATAATTGGTTTCCAGCTCTAAACCTTTATTTGAAATCTTACCTACATTCAGGATAGGGTCATTCAGTCCTGCTGATGGCGGAACTTCTTTGGTGATCAGTAACCCATCTGTGATATTATCAAAATAGTTCAGGGAACCTGTAAACTGATTATTAAATACGCCAAAGTCAAGACCTATATTCTTAGATTTGATAGTCTCCCAGCGCAGATCTCTATTTAATAAAGAATAACTGGCAGATCCAGGCCATGGTGTAGATCCTGAACCCTGGACATATCCTCCTGACCAGTTGTTTGCAGTGGTAACTAATGCCTGATGGTCATAAAACCCTAATCCGCCCTCATTACCCAATTCTCCATAACTAGCCCTGATTTTCAGACTGTTCAACCATTTAACTTCTTTCAAAAACGATTCTTTATTGATATTCCATCCTACTGATGCAGAAGGAAATACGCCGTAACGCCTGTTTTCTCCAAATACAGAAGACCCGTCTCTTCTGGCAGAAACCTGTAACAGGTATTTCTGATCATAAGCATAACTGATCCTGCCTAAAGTAGAAAGGCGGACATATTTATTATTAGAACCTGCGGCGTTAAAGGTTCCGCCCAAACCTGCGGTAATAGTATTAAAATCAGGATCACTGAACCCTCCCGGAACTTCAGTCTCCACAATCTTACCGTTTACTACAGTTCTGACAATAGTCTTACCATCGACAGTTGCACTTAAAAATCTGTTTGTTTTTTCCTGCGCGGTATAACCTGCTACCACTTTGATACTATGTTTATCAAAATCGACATCATAGTTTATCAAATGCTCTATCAGACGCTCTTTATAATTTGATATCCTGTTATATACCCGCGGATAAGAAACTAAAGGATCATCATTGCATTTGCCCTGAATGGAGGATTATGAGCATAATCTTCTGTCTGGCTGGTTATATAATTTAAGTTAGCAGTATAGGTAAGGCCTTTATATAACTTAAGCCCGAACCGTATATTCCCTCCCAGGTACCTGGTTTTGGTATAACCGTCAAGAAAATGATCTGCTGCAATTGGGTTTTGAAATTTAGGAAGGCCATTTTCGGTTAACCCGTAGCCGTATTTCTCATTGTTATCCATTACCGGCAGTAATGGCGATTGAAAGTAACTGTCTTTCGTATCAAACTTAGCTGCATCGGCCGAAGTTTCTGAGTAAATAATATTACTTCCCACAGTAAGAATCCCTTTGGTAAAATCGTTTCTCAGTTTTACAGATTTCTTATTGAAAGAGGAACCGATAAAAGTACCCTTATCATCTGTCAGGTCTCCGCTCAAAGCATAAGTCAGGTAGTCTCCGCCCCCGCTTAAATTCACATTATAATTCTGAGAAATCCCCTGACGGTTAATTTTTGCCAATCGGTATTGTTAGCACTGCTTTTAGTCAGATAAGCAGGGAAAGCTGAGGGTGAAATACCTGCATTAGTATACATCTGAGTATGCAGCTTTTTATAACCATCTGCATTCAGAAAACTGTATTTCCCAGTGGGGTTAACAGTGCTGTAATAAGCAGACACATCTATTACAGGTGTACCTTTTTTACCTTTTTTTTTGTAGTAATCAGAATAACCCCATTCGCACTGCTCGATCCATAGATAGAAGCTGCAGCCCCATCTTTTAAGACCTCAATAGAAGCGACATCATTATTACTCAGATAATAAGGGTTTCCTGGCACACCATCAATAATATATAATGGCTGATGTGTACCAAAAGTACCGATCCCTCTTAAACGAACATCAGCTACCTGCCCCGGATTTCCTCCCGGACTGCTGACTGTTAAGCCTGCGACACGCCCTTGTAAGGCATTTATTGGGTTGTTTGAGGCAACCTGCTGCAATTTCTCTCCGCTTACTTACAGAGCTTACCGCACTGGTCAGGTTACTTTTTCGCTGGGTTCCGTAACCGATGACGACTACTTCATCCAGCCCTTTCATATCCATCAGTAAAACAACCCGTATTTCCTTACCTGGGGTAACTGGTATTTCCTGTGTTTTGAAACTTACAGCCGAAAAAACAAGAATATCATTTGCAGCTGCATTGATCGTAAACCTGCCATCTTCGCCAGATTTTGTGCTGAGCACAGCACCTTTAATTTTTATATTAATCCCGGCAATGGGCTGATCAGCCTCATTTAGAATTTGTCCTTTTACCGGGCTATTTTGTGCGAATGCTGAATATGCGGTAAGCATTATGACAAACAGCCCGAAGAGTAAATGGATTGGCCATCGTAGATTTTTAATCATAATATTTGGTTTGGTTAGGTTGATCCCCGAATCTTATGATCCGGTTATTTATTTAATCAAACGTAATATTAACGTGACTCAAAAACGAGATATGAACCTCTACACGGTCTATGACCTTACCCCTACAAGACCTCTACAGCTGTCATTCAAAGCTCCCTCAAAACCTATTTAAAGTCGACTTCAAGCCCTCAAATGCAGATTAAAATGATTTCAGGAAGTCGTTCAGGTTTTCTTGCTGTGCGAGATCAAAATGCTTACGTAAACGATATCTTGCCATCTCTACAGACTTCACTGAGATATTATTTAAAGAAGCAATTTCTTTAATTGATAAATTTAACCTGATCTGTGCTGACAACCTGATTTCATTTTGAGTAAGTGTCGGAAATTTCTGTTTCAGGTTATAAAAGAAATCCTGATATTTTGCTTCAATCTGTAAATTGAAATCTTCCAGGTATTTTTCAATATTGATATCATATCTGAATTTATTGATCAGCTTAAAGAGTTTTGAGGATAACCCTTCAGGATAAGAGTGAGCAATAGCATTGATCTCTTCCATAAAACTAGTAATCAGCTCATTTCTATGTGACATATAAAGCGCATAGTTCTTCAATTTTCGGTATGATTGAATTCCAGCTTATTATTGAGAGCCATTTTATCTAAAACAGTCAATTCCAATTCCTTCTGAATCAGTTGTTGCTCCATTGCTGCCAGCTCAGCTTTCTTCCGCTGTCTTGCCCTCAGTTTATTGTAAAGCAAAAATCCAATAACGAATAACAGGACAATGATAATAGCTAATGTATTTCGCTGATAAGATTTAAGG
This sequence comes from Pedobacter sp. NJ-S-72, assembly GCF_053890575.1. Lineage (NCBI taxonomy): Bacteria > Pseudomonadati > Bacteroidota > Sphingobacteriia > Sphingobacteriales > Sphingobacteriaceae > Pedobacter > Pedobacter sp. NJ-S-72. The sequence goes on from NZ_CM132681.1 coordinate 2,321,551, forward strand.
CTTTTCTCTAATGACAATGCTTTAATTTCCCGTTCTTTTTCTTGCGCTTCTCTTTTCATGGTTAAGGTAATCAGTGCATTCACCTTATTTTTAGAGAGGAACTCTTCTCTTACAATATTGTATTTATCAATATTAATATAGGCCTGTTTATAATCGCCCGTGAGTTTATACAATTGTGAAAACACCTTATAATTATCAAGCAGGTTCTCCTTTCTGGAATTTGAGGTTGACTGATCAATATAAGCCCTGGCTTTGTTTAAAGCGACTAATCCTTCCGGATAACGACCCAATTTGATCAGGGAGAAAGCCATCTGGTTATTCACCTCTGCAAGTGATAAAAGCTTGCCCGTAGAGTGCTTGAGCGAAAGATTAAAATACTCAATTGCCCGGTTATACTCATTCAGATTATTGCTGCTTATACCCAGATTGTTATAAGCAGCACTGATTAAAGCCTGGTTCTCATACTGATCGGCAATAATCAATACCTTGTTAAAATAGTTATTTGCTTTTCGGAATTCATTTTTAAGCTGGTAGACCAACCCTATTCCATTTAAAAAGAAACTGCTGCTTTCTCTTCTTTTCCTATCTTTTTATACAATTCATAAGCCTGGGTATGATATTTCAAAGAGAACTCAGCATTCTCCACATCATAGTAAACCCATCCTAATAAAGTATAGGTTGCACTGATCTGTTCCTGATTTTCTTCTTTTTTATAGATTTCCAGCGCGTTAAAAGCGTATTCAAGAGCCAGATCATAAATATCATTATACAAATACCCTTCAGCTAAAAACATCAGCGCATCTGCTTCCTGTTCTTTAAGTTTATTCTCATAAGCAAGTAAATAGGCTTCGTAAGCATAGGCAATAGCCTGATTCGTAGAATCCCTGTTTAAATTTTTAGCTTTTTTAGTTAGCCGGCTAATTTTATCTTTGATAGGATCCGTTAAAGGTTTTGCTGGATCTGCATCTCCTTTTGCTGCAAAGCAAGAAAAACAAATCAAAAACAGCACAGTAAGGCAGGTCAGCGTTAAGGGTTTCACCCTTTTGGTAATTGTCAGCATATTTGGTTATTTCTGTTTGTTTTCGAGGCTTAAGACAAATCAGAAATTAAATATAGAGAATAAAAAATACCCTGCTTTATTTCTGGCATTTAATGCCCTCAAAAAGAGAACACGAACCAGAAATAAAGCAGGGTATTTTTTTATTCTTTTTAAGACTAAGGTTTCCCTGCGGTCAGGTAATCCCAGCTTGCTTTAGTCAATTCGGCCATAATTGAATCGGTTGCTTTTTCATCTTTTAGTCATCGATCGATACAAAGATAGCTACAGCGAAATGCTTTCCATCAGGAAGAGTTACAATACCAATATCATTCGAAGCGGTTGTTAACCCCGATTTATTCGTGCCGGAACTACCAGTTTTATGTGCAACCACAGTACCAGCTGGTAATAACCCTTTGATCTTATTTGGTCCCGTAGTTGTTTCTGTCATTACTTTCCATAAGAATTCATGTGATGTTTCAGAAAGTATCTTTTTACTATAAAACAATTTCAACAACTGTGTAGCTGCACCTGATGTAGTCCAGTTTGTAAACTGTACCTGATCATTCTGGTGCATCTGCTCTTCTGTGGCTGTAACAGCGACTTCTTTGATGCCCAGGCTATGGATATAACGGTTAACTTTTGCCGGGCCACCAATTAATCTGAACAGAATATCACAGCCATTGTTATCGCTCTGTGAAACAGTATAGCCTAAAATTTCTGACAAGGGAATTTGGACCTCTCCATTTGGGTACTTATCTCTTAAAGGGCTCCAGGTGTCTGGTAAAAGGTCACTCTTTTTAATCAGTATTTTTTGATCTAACTTCAATTTGCCCTGATCAACCTGGTTCAAAACTGCCAGTGCAAGATGAAATTTATACACACTTTGCATGGGTAGATGTTTTCCACCATTAACAGTTAATGTATCTCCATTCTGCAAATCTACCAATGAAAATCCAACTGTTGCAGCATGAGCACTCACAATTGTCTGAAGCTTTTCCCGCAAATCACTTTTTTGTGCGAAACCACTCACTGAAACACCCAGTAAAAACGCTCCGCAAATCATCCCTTTTATTGTAAAAAATCCTTTCATAATACTAAATAACGGATAATTTTCATTTAGCGTACAAATGTTTCCTGATAAAGTTCATCAGATAATCCTACCAATTAATCTTCTTTTTCTTAGCTGCTGGTTTTGAGATCCTAAGCGACGAATAAATTTCCTGTTGCGCTAAATGAGCTAATAAAATCATCGAAATTAAAAAAAAAGCTAAGTCACCACTTTTGAATAAAATATCCCCTATATTGCCTTTTAGGAAACATCATTAACCTCTACCTATGAAAATTATTTTACCTATAGCTAATTTTAAGCGGGCAATTCATGTCCTGGCATACCTTAGATCCAGGCAGAAGATTATCGAAAATTAAGAAGGAATATTCATCCCCCGGCTATGGAAAGTAAAGACAATGTCAAACACAGGAATAAAGAACTGACCAAAAGAAAACTTCTTCAGGCCGTAGGTGAAATTATTATTGAAAAGGGCTATTCAGGTTTAGGGGTGAACAAAATTGCGAATAAAGCAGGCGTGGATAAAAAACTCATTTACCGTTATTTTGGTGATGGCAATACACTGGTTGAAACTTATATTCTGGAAAAAGATTACTGGCTTGGTCTGGCTGACAAACTACAGGAATTCAATGACATTGAGACACCGGATAAAGCTAAAGAGATTATATCAGCAATATTAGAACGCCAGTTTTTCTTTCTTCTACGATGAAGAAGCTATGCAAAGACTGATTCTGGAAGAATTAACTTCCAAAAGCTCACTGATGGCCAGTATCTGCAATATTCGTGGAAATATAGGTGCAAGCCTGTTAAAGCATACCGATCCTCATTTTAAAAATTCTGAAGTAAACTTCAGAGCAGTAAGTGCTTTACTCGTCTCTGGTATTTATTACCTGGTTTTACAAGCCAGAATTAATGGAGGAACCATTTGCGATATAGACATCAATGACCCCGCAGGAAGAAAAGAAATCACTAAAACCATCCGTCATATCATCGAATGGGCTTACGAAGCACCTGTTAGTGGGCATAAAAAAAAACTTAAAGGAAACTAAAAACATTTTTTCAATAAACGCTAGAAATACAATGAAATATGAACTGCAGGAATTCAAGTCGATGGTTGACGCCTTACACGAAAGTGATGGCTTTGAAACCTGGATGACTGAGCAGCGTAATCCTATTGAAAATATGGCTATGGAAGCTGGAAGCTGGACGCATCTGTCAGAAATTTAAAGACGTCAGTTTACAAAAAGATGCAGTACTCTTCACCAAATATTTCCATCAGCATCAACATGCACTGGTCGTTATGGCCGATCAGGTTTATGCCTTTTTTTTAAAACAGCATGGCAATGATGAGGACGATAGTGAAAATGAAGCCGAGTTATCGCTACAACGACTATATAATGCTTTAGTCAGTATCCTGCAATTTATGCAGACACAGTTAAAGATATTTTTTAAAACAGATGGAAAAGTCCCTTCCAGCTTTATCGAACAACATCAATATCAGGAAGAACGAAATCATATTTTCATAGAGAAAGCATTGTTGGAAAGAAGCATAAATGCTACCATTGTGACACACCTGATCACCGTTTTAAGGTTCGAAGACCAACAGCCAAATGATGAAATATCTTTTGCTGTTTACACCTATGTATTGAAAGTACAAAAGGAATTATTAGTTTACCTGCAAGGAAAGGATGATGATGAAACAAATAACTAACTACAGGATACTCAAGTTACTAACCACTTTAAATCTCAATAGTATCGGAATCTATGAACATTATCATGGAGTAATCAATGATAATCAACTCCCCCATTTTAAAGCTACTGGTTTTCAAAAACCAACTGACCCTATTAAAATGTCCTTACTCCTGTTTATTATTACTGAAATAAATTCTTTGTATGCATTGAAGTTAATAGCAAAAGAGCTTTATCCTTTAGAAAACTAATCCGACTATTTGACTGCAGACAATACGTAATTCCTTTTCAGGTAAAAAAGAGTGCTATATTATCTTTATATAAATTTTAAACAGGTTCTGAAAATCTGTATCTTGATAATTATAATTTCAGCATGATTTGATTCAGAAAACTGAAGATGAATAAATATACAAAGTACTTACTGATATTTATTTCCATTACAGGATTTGCGGCTTGTGTAAACGCAGACCGCACAAGAGCTTTGTTTGATGCACAACTGGATGTTTTCAAAAAAAAAACGAGATTTATAAAGAGGTACAATCTACAACACACAAGACCCTTAAGAAATGGATAGCCGAAGACCTTGATGGTACTCATGTACTTAAGTCGTGTATCTGGAAGGTAGATGATGCGGTATTCTTCAACAGTAAAAAAGACAAATGTTACCTGTTATTGTTAATTCAGGACAAGAATACAAAAGCAGAATTGGATTACGTTTATGTCATGTATGGTGCATTGGAACATGACCAGTGGGTAATTTATTTTACTGGTCTGTCTACAATGGCCTTTCCAAGAAAAGAAGCCAGTGATGATAAATATACGCCGGTGTCTATGACTATCCTTTCCATGTTAAGCAGAGACGAAATACTTAAACATTATTATAAGGCAAACAGGCATATTAATGATGAATATGTAAACAAGGTCTATACGGCTGAATTAAAAAAGAAACAGGAATTATTTCTCCGAAAAAAACATTAGCTATATTTATTTCCAATCCCCAGGTTTTAATTCCCCAACAAACATCATTTTATTTTAATTTAAAAGAACGATTTATTTTTTCTAACGCAAACAATCGACAACCATTATTTGTTACTCGATACATAGCGTGACTATTTGATGACATAGTCTTTGACTGACCCGCTAAATTATCGGGTCAGTCAGCAAAACAAATCATAACTAAATAATAGAAAAAATGAAAAAAACCATCTTATCTCTCGCCCTCCTGGGCTTAACTCTTTCTTTTGGAGTACATTCTGCTACGGCACAAATCAAACTGAATAGCAAAGGCCTTGGCGCATTGCAAAAAGGTGCAAAGGCTGTCACTTTCTCGGATGCAGATGCAGCAAAACTTGCTGGTGAAGCCGTAACCTATATGGATGAGCATAACACTGTTGCCGGGCCTAAAGATCCCTATACAATCAGATTGAACAAGATATTTTCAAAACATGAGAATGAAGGTGGTCTTAAACTAAATTATAAAGTATACAAAGTCAAAGACATCAACGCTTTTGCTTGTGCTGATGGTAGTGTACGTGTATTTTCTTCGTTGATGGATATCATGTCTGATGATGAATTGTTAGGAATAATAGGGCATGAAATTGGACATGTGGCTAATAAAGATACAAGAGATGCTGTAAGAAGTGCCTATAAAAGAGAAGCCATATCAGATGCTGCTTCTTCTCAGTCAGGTGTAGTGAACTCGCTTTCACAAAGTCAGCTTGGAAGTTTTGCAAATGCACTTCTGGATAGCAAATATAATCGTAAACAAGAAAGTGAAGCTGATGACTACTCTTATGAGTTTATGAAAAAACACAATTATAAAGTTACTGCTTTAGCAAGTGCTTTTCAGAAATTCGCCGATATGGAGAAATCATCAGGCGCAGAAAAAACTAAAACAGAAAAAATGTTAAGTTCACACCCTGACAGTGGTTCACGCGCTGCGAAGATTTTAGAAAAAGCTAAAAAAGACGGATTGTCAAAATAAGACTAATCTGCCGGATAAGATATTTGATAGTATTTTATCAGCTTATTATAAAAGAAGCCGGATCTATTGAATCCGGCTTCTTTATTTTATACATTTTCTTGCACGATGGCTTTTTTAGTTGTTAACGTCGCTCCGGCACTTGCAATGATCACACAGGTAACCGCCAGCCACTGAGAAAAGGTAAGAACTTCATGTAAAAGAAGCAGACCATTTAAAGCTGCAACTGCTGGCTCCAGGCTCATTAAAATACTGAATGTCCTTGCAGGCATCTGGCTTAGCGCCTTCATCTCAAGCGTAAAAGGAATTGCGCTGGACAAAAGTGCCAATGCAAACCCCAATAAAAGTAATACCGGTGTTAAATGGGTTAATCCGCCGCTGCTTATTCCAAACGGCGCAACTACTAACGCAGCAAATAACATTCCTACTGAGACTGCATCCCCCCCTTTCATAATCTTAGAGATTCTACCACCCAATACAATATAACCTGCCCAGAACCCTCCCGCGAGCAGTGCCAATAAAACACCTATTAAATCAATTCCTTTATCGCTCCATGGTGCAATAAGGGCAATTCCTATCCCAGCCAGTACAATCCATAAATAATCTGTTATACGTTTAGAGCCAAATATGGCAACGATCAAAGGGCCTACAAATTCAAGTGTAACACCTAAACCCAGAGGTATTCTTTCAATCGCCATATAAAAAATCAGGTTCATTAATCCAAGGCATAAGCCATAAGGGATAACAGCCTTCCATTGTGCGGCAGTTAAGTTTTTTAAGTTTGGCCGGTTAACAGCCATCAGGATAACGGCAGATAAACCAATCCGAATTAAGGCCGTGCTTTGTGCCCCTAAAACAGGAAACAGGCCTTTCGCGATTGCGGCTCCACACTGTACACTAATAATTGATAAAAGAACGGCAGGTATTGGTGGTATATTAAAAGATTTATTGTTATTCATTTTCACCACAAAGCTAGTGATAAAAATATTTTTTTGATTAAATTAGAGAAGAAGAAGCGTCATCCTAAATTCAAATGAACTATCGCAGATCAATCAATCCTCCGGACCCTTAAAAAAAAACTATATCAGGTATTGCTGGGTACTAAAAAGCACGGATACAGCTAATTCGGTCAAAGTTTTCAGGACTATGGCTGACGGCTGCCCGGGTTTGCTTTTCCAGCCAGCAGCTAGTGGAATCTTGTATAAAGAGACGGATAAACTGCCTGAAACACTTCTTTTTGGTCAGAGTACAAAATATACAGTGTTGAATTTAACCGGAAGCTTTAATACTTTGGGCATCTATTTCTATCCCAACGCACTTCAATCCATATTTGGGATAAATGCAGAAGAACTAACTGATTCTTGTATGGATTTAAATCTGCTGGCAGAAAAAAACGGCTTTTATCTGAAAGAGCAGTTGTTAGCGACACCCGATATCAATGATCAGATCGCAATCTTATTTTCTTATCTAACCTTTCAGATCCGCAGAAACGATACGCAGGCTAATCCCCCTATGGATTACGCTTTATCCAGTATGATCAATTCAAATGGAGACATGCCATTAAAAATGATACAGGAATATTTACAGCTTTCAGAAAGAAGTCTCGAACGAAAATTTAAAGCACATATCGGTATTTCGCCAAAATTATTCTCCAGAATTTGTCGTTTCCAGGCTGCTCTGAGTCAGTTAAGGAATAGTGATTATGATAAGTTTTCTGATATCGCTTATGTAAATAATTATGCGGATCAATCTCATTTTATCAGGTCATTTAAAGAATTCGCCGGATTTTCTCCATTTCAGTATCAAAAGCAAGCCAAAGAAATCGTTCAGAATCTTTCTGAACTTATTTAAAAGTCTGTCGGCTTTGTTCTATTAACAAAAAACTGGTACGCTATAGTTTTATATAAAAATTATAAAACTATGCAATCATCAAAAAACACAGAGAAAAAAATATTAGTTCTGGGCGGTACAGGAAAAACAGGCAGCAGAGTTGTCACTCGTCTTTCACAGCTTGGTTACCCGGTAAGAATCGGTTCAAGAACAGCAGAAATTCCGTTCGACTGGGATAATCCTGCTACCTGGAAGCCTGCACTTGCGGATATCACAGCTGTATATATAACCTTCCAGCCTGATTTAGCTGTCCCTCTCGCTCCCGGATGCATTGAATCCTTTTCCAGGTTAGCCGTAGAAAATGGAGTAGAGAAATTAGTATTATTATCTGGGCGTGGAGAAGAAGAAGCACAGCGCTGTGAAAAAATAGTGATGAATGCGGGTGCTGAATGGACTATAGTCAGGGCAAGCTGGTTCTTCCAGAACTTTAGTGAAAGTTATTTTTTAGAAGATCTTTTAGCTGGTCAGGTGAACTTACCTGTTGGAGCTATCGGAGAACCATTTGTCGATGCGGATGATATAGCTGACGTGGCAATTGCTGCTTTAACGCAGGAAGGACATCACGGACAGGTTTATGAAGTTACAGGTTCTCGTTTGCTGACTTTTAAACAGGCTATAGAAGAGATCAATACCGCAGCCGGAAAAGCCATCCAATATCAACAGGTATCAGCAGATGAATATGTTGCCTCGCTTGTTTCCAGTCAAATCCCCGAAGAATACGTCTCTCTTCTTACCTATTTATTTACGCAGGTGATGGATGGAAGAAATTCATACACGGTTAATGGGATAGAAAAAGCAATAGGCAGAAAGCCTACAGATTTTAGTGAATACGCCCGCAAAACAGCAGCTACCGGAATTTGGAACTCATAAACAAAAAGAACTGGTTAACATGCTTAAGGTATTTATGTTGGAAGGGGGTTGGAAGGGCTAACCGCCCTTCCAACCCCCTTCCAACATAAATGTTAACAAGACCACAACCTGCCCCGTTACCTCACCAGCCTGATCATGAACTATTCAGCCAGACTAGTATAAGGTCTGTCTTGTTTCATTACCTTTTTGCGGTAAGCCCAGTAAAACACGATTGGGAAGATAAACAGGTTAAATAGGGTATCAGAAATCAATCCTCCTATAACTACTGTAGCCAGTGGTCTGGAAGTTTCAGAACCGATACCAGTTGACAATGCAGCTGGCAATAATCCAATGGCCGCCATCATTGCAGTCATTACCACCGGACGGATACGCGACTCTACCCCTATTCTCAAAGCATCAATAAATGTCCATTCGGGATGATTATACCGCATTTCCTTGATATTTGACTTGAACCTGGTAATCAGAATTACCCCATTCTGCACGCAGATCCCAAATAAAGCGATAAATCCAATCCCCGAAGAAATACTAAAATTGATTCCAGTGAGCAATAAGGCGAATACTCCCCCCACTATAGCAAACGGTACATTATTCAGAACAAGCAAAGAATCTTTGATATTACCGAACAGAATAAACAGGACAAAGAAAATAAGCAGGATACTAATCGGAACAACTTGTGTTAAACGGGTAGTTGCTCTTTGCTGGTTTTCAAAATCCCCCGCCCATTCTATGAAGTAACTTTTAGGCAGTTTCACCTGCGCGTTTACTTTTTCCTGAGCCTCTTTAATGGTACTGCCCATATCCCGTCCACGAACAGAAAACTTAATCGCTCCGTATCTTTTATGCTTATCGCGGTAAATCAGACTCGGGCCAACCAGTTTTTTAATATTAGCAATCTCTCTAAGTGGAACCTTATTACCCGAAAGTGTAGGTACACGTAAATCACCGATAGCATTTGCATTATTTCTGAAACTTTCAGGATAGCGGATCCGCAGATCAAACTTACGCTCACCTTCATAAATCTGTGTTGCGGCTTTCCCACCAATAGCTGTTTCAATAACTGCACCAGCATCTGCGGTTGTCACTCCGTAAAAAGCCATCTTTTCCTGATCAAGATCAATCTGCAATTCAGGCTGTCCAAGGTTACGCATGATTCCAAGATCTTCGACACCTTTGATATCTTTCATAATCTTGAAAATCTGCTCTTCTTTGCTTTCAACAAATTTGAGATCATCCCCAAATAATTTGATTACAATAGATCCTTTTACTCCGGATACCGCCTCTTCTACGTTATCTGAAATCTGAAATCGGTTGAGAAAAATTGAGATCAATCCCCGGATAAAACTTCAGCTTTTCCTGCATACGTTCAATCAGTTCTGCTTTGCTCTCTTTATTTTTCCATTCTTTTTGAGGATAAAGATCAACGTGAAACTCTAAATTATAAAAACCGGTAGCATCTGTCCCGTCATCCGGGCGGCCTGTCTGAGAAATAACCTGTTTGACTTCCGGAAAACTTCTGAAAGTTTTACGCATATCATTTGCCAGTTTCACAGATTCGCCCAGCGAAGTACTTAAAGGCCCGGTTGCCCTTACATAAATAGTCCCTTCATTGAGTTGCGGTAAAAATTCTGTACCTAAAAACTTAAAACAAAAAAGACTAATGACTAATATGATAATGGCTATTGGAAAAGCTACTTTTCTTCTTTTAAAACATAAATTGAAAAGACGCATTGAATTCCGGGTAATCCACTCGACAAAGAAATTCCGTTTTTCACGTACATTTTTGTTCAGCAGTACATTGCCATAACTGGTACCAGTGTAAAAGTCAGGATTAATGCACCCAGTAAAGCAAAACCAAGCGTCCATGCTAATGGAGAGAACATTTTTCCTTCTACTTTTTCAAAACTGAAGATGGGCAGCAGGGCGATAATGATAATCAGCTTTGCAAAAAAGATCCCTTTACCATTGATCAGACAGGCTTCTTTAATCATTCCGAGTTTACTGAGTTTATTGAATTTCTCCATTCCCTCTTTTTTTGCCCGGTGATCAAGCACGACGAAGATCCCTTCCATCATGACGACGGCCCCATCTATGATAATCCCAAAGTCAATCGCCCCCATCGAGAGTAAATTGGCAGACATTCCTTTAAACCTCAAACAGATAAATGCGAACAGTAAAGCCAGAGGAATTACAATAGCCACAATAATGGTGGTACGCCAGTCGGCCATGAACAGAAACACGATGACTGTGACGAAGATAATTCCTTCAGCCATATTGTGAAGAACCGTATTCGTCGCAAAATCCACCAGATCTTCGCGGTCATAAAAAGCATTGATCTTTACATCATCCGGCAGGATACTGTTATTCAGCTCGTCTACTTTTGCTTTAAGACTTTTAATGACTTCGCTCGTGTTCCCACCTTTAAGCATGACTACAATACCTTCCACCACATCCGGGTCACCATCCCGGCCAACCTGTCCAAGAGGCGGCAAGCTTGATTCTGTAACCTCACCGATGTTTTTCACAAAAATTGGTGTTCCTTTTACATTATCAACGATGATATTCTTAATCTCATTGATATTATTAAGCAGACCAATCCCTCTGACTACATAGGCTTGTCCGCTTTGCTCAATGACATCACCGCCAACATTAAGATTGCTTTTGGATACTGCCTCGTAAACCTGCAAAGGAGTAACTCCGTATTGCACTGCTTTTTCAGGATCAATCGTGATCTGGTAAGCCTTGGTCGGACCGCCGAAACTATTCACATCGGCCACACCGGGTACTGAACGGATTTCACGTTCTACCACCCATTCTTCTAACGTTTTAAGCTCCTTTACTGATTTCTTGCTGCTGGTTAATGTATACCGGAAAATCTCACCCGTCGGGCCATAAGGCGGCGAAATTTCAGGTTTAACACCATCAGGAAGATCGGCATCCCCAAGGTGGTTATTCAATTGTAAACGTGCATAATCATATTCAATATTATCCTCAAAAGTCACTTTGACCACCGAAAGACCAAACAAAGAAGATGACCTGATTGACGTTTTTTTCTGCGCCGGGTTCATCGCTATTTCCAGCGGACGGGTCACAAATTTCTCTACTTCTTCTGCACTGCGTCCGGGCCATTGGGAAATAATGGTCAATGAGGTATTGGTTACATCCGGAAAAGCATCTATGGCTATACTTTTAAAACTGAAATATCCTCCAATCAGCAAAAGAAACGTCATGAAAAATATGAAGAACTTATTCTTCAGCGAAAAAGCCAGTATTGATTTAATTACTTTATTCATTGCTTGAATTTAAACAGGTTAAGCGGATCATTTTATTTCAGGGATTCATACAGAAACAACTGCCTTGAAGCAATGATCTGATCACCTGGTTTCAAACCTTCGCTGATATAAGCACTGTCTTCTACACGTTTGGAAACGGTTATTGGCTGTATCCGTACCTGCGCTTTTCCATCTTTAACCACCACGTAATTACGGTCATTATCCAGGACAATTGAACGGGTATTAATTACTGGCAGGTTTTCTCCTGATTTTGCCTGTACAACCACATTAGCGAACATTTGTGGTTTCAGTAAGTTACCAGGATTACTGATTTTCACACGGGCACGCATCAGCTTATTGTCCCGGTCTATCATATTATATACCTTATCTATTTTTCCGGTGAATATCTTTCCGGGATAGGCCAGTGTCGTAATTTTAACCGGATAGCCAGTTTGCACACTGGTGATATCAGATTCATAAATATTGACAATGATATAAACTGAAGAAAGATCAGCGATGGTAAACAGGTTCTCGGTGTTATCTGCCCTGACCTGCATATTACTGGTCACGTTCTTTTCAACAATATAACCACTGATCGGAGCTTTAATCAGATAACCACGTTTATCACTTTTATTAATTGACATAACTGAACTGGCCCGGCTATTTTCTGCCAGTGCTTTTTTATAGTCTGACTTTGCCTGTTCCAGATCTTTACCAGAAGCCAGTCCGCTCTGATATAGATCCTGTGTGGCTTCGAGTGTTCTTTTAGTATCCCGTAAATCCGCTTCTGCACTAATCAGATCCTTAGAGAACCCGGCAACTTCAACACTGTGCATACTGGCCAGTGTTTGTCCCTTGCTGACTACATCTCCCAATAGCACGTTCACATTTTCTGTGACCCCGCTGACCATCGGGTAAATTTTAGCCACCTTATTTTCATCAGGCTCAATAGTTCCTGTTAATGTGATCTGGGACACTGCATTGGCTTGCTGAACGGTATCCACTAGTAAACTGCCCAATAAGCTATCTGTAACCTGGAATTTGTTATCCTCAGGTTTTAGTGCAGCGTCATGACGGGTGCAGGATGGAAATAATAAAGCAGTAGTGCCGATTGCAACTGCCATAGTCAATATTTTATAATTATGCATATAAAGAGGTTATTGCTGATTAAAAAATGGTGTACCTGTCACAAAATTCAGCTGTTCCAAAGAACTGATGCGGTTAAGCTGCAGATTGTTTAGTTGTATAGCATTGGTCTTATAAGAATCATAGAAATCCAGGAATTCAAGCAGACTGATATTATGTTTCTCATAGCTTTTATAAACTTCTGTGATCAAATGCGTAAAGTCTGTTTTAAATTTAGGATCGAAACTATTATATAACCGTTCCAGCCGGTCAGCTGCCTGGTAGCTGTTATCCAGATCAACTGACAACTGATCTTCCTGTTGTGCCAAAGCATTTTTACTGGCATCAATGGCAATCTTTGCCTGTTTAATATTGCCCTGGTTACGGTTAAAAAGAGGTATCGGGGGATACTCAATCCAAGCCCGGTATAATTACGCGTATATCCAGCCAGCCTGTCATAAGTAACAGATACAGTGACGTCTGGTATAGCCATAGATTTTTGCAGTCTCAGATTGAGATTGTTATATTCAATTACAGAATTCGCTAGTTTTAAATCGTATCTGTTTGTATAAGCAGAATCAAGCAGTTTTTGATAAGGAACCTGTCCGAGTACATTTTTACCATCCAGGTTAAATTCAAGCTGAGGCATAATGTGCTTTTTAGCATCGGTACGGATCAGCAGTTTAAATTCACTTTGTACGTCATCAATTTCATCTTTAAGCTCATTTAATTCCGATTGAAGCGTGTATAACTGTGATTGTATTCTTAATACTTCTTTCAGGGCAATATTTTCTTTAGCATATTGCTGTTTAAAGCCAACCAATGTTTTGGATAGCGAGCTGATTTCTTTAGCATATACTTTTGCAGATTGCTCCTGATAGTAGATCTTATAAAAATCTGTTCTCAGCGTATACTTAAGGGTACGCAAAAGATCGAAAAGCTGATACTCCGCCTGTTTCACCCCTATTTTAGCTAACCGGATATTCTTATTGCGTTTACCAGCAGTTTGAAAAAGCTGCGAAATACTCCCTGCCCGCTGACCAGATTCACGGCTTACATCCAGTATCTTTTTGTTTTCAGCATTGTAGAGTATGTTTTCATAGGATACTTCCGGATTTTCAAACAGCCGGGCAGTAATTACCTGCGCTCTTGCGTCATCAATACCATATTGACCGGCAATTAAACTCAGGTTATTTTTGAGAAAAAGGTCTTCTGCCTGTTTGATCGTGATACTTAAAGTATCACGGGGGGTATCATCATGTCCGTCATCCCTTGCAAATACTGAATTAACACCGGTAAAAAAACAGATATTCACCAGAATTACAGGGAGCACAAATTTCAATTGCATAGCTTTATTATTTTAACAACAAAGCTATGTTATGGGTATTAGGGAGTACTTAATATTGAGGTTATATGGAGATTAGAAGTTGATTAAAACTCTCTAATGTAAGCTTCGTATTTAGCCTAAAGGCAAAGAAATAGAAAAAACAGTACCCTGTCCCAGTATAGATTCCACCCGGATTGAACCATTATGCTGACGTACAATATTATTCGTTAAAGAAAGGCCAATTCCGTAGCCCGGAAAATTCAAGGCATTGGCAGATCTGTAAAAAGGCTGGAATATCTTTTTAAGATCATCTTCACTAATCCCTATACCACTGTCTCTGATGATGATAATTACATGATTATCTTTATAACTCACGCTACAGCTAACCTCTTTATTGCCGGAAAATTTCATTGCATTTTTAAGAATATTACTGATCGCGATGAACAATAACTGCCGGTTTCCCTGCAAAGTTCTTTTGGATTGATCACCCGGCAAATCATAGGATACTTTGATATGATCAACCATGGTTTTAAAAGGCAGTTCATCTGCTATTTCCCAAATCAGTTCATCTATCCGGATACTTTTGAAAGTCCTTGTTATCTAAATTGGTTTGCATCAGCTCCATTAAGCTGTTAATAATATGATTCAATCTTTCGACACTGCCTACAATCTCCTCCAGCGCATGTTTGTATTCCTCAGGCTTACGATCTTTCATTAAAGTGATTTCGGCTTCTCCCAGTATAGAAGTTATCGGTGTCCTTAATTCATGAGAGGCATTCGCAACAAAAGATTTCTGGCTCTCGAAAGATTGCTCAAGGTGTTCCAGCAACTGGTTAATAGCCGAAGACAGGTTATCTGTTTCGTCAGTTTTAGCCGCATTAACTGGTAACCTGTGATGTAAACTGGAAGCTCTTATTCTTTTCAGGTTCCCTGTGATCGAGACTATTGGCTGTAAAGAAATACGCGCAAAAATACGCCCTATAAAAAATGTAATGAACAATGAACTGATGAAAAACATGGTCATAATCAGCCTTAACTGTTCCATATCATGTAACCCTCTGTCATCAATTGCGGAAACGACAACTATAAAATTACCGGAGTTATCCGGATAGTAAATACCTGTGATCTGCGTTTCTCCCTGACGGATATGAATTGATTTCTTTTTAACGACCTGTGCTAAAAAATCATGTTTCCAGCTGATAGAATCCTCACGGGTAAATTTAGAATTGAACTGGTCATCATAAATCCTGATTGATTCATGAGTAAGTGACTGAGGAAACTTTTTGGCTACCTGCTTAAATATATCTTTTGACAGGTTATCCTCAGCGAGATAAAACTGGGCAACAATAACAGCTCTTTCATCGAGCTTATTCATAAAAGACTTTAAACGATTATGCTCTACAAACAAATAAATACCCGTTAGAACCACCAAAAGTAAAATGGCGAACATAAATGTAAATTGCAGTGATAACCTGTTTTTAACTTTCATCAAAATATAATCGTGGTTTAACGGCGGTTCTCTTCAAATTAATCTTTGATCACGTAGCCCATTCCAATAACGGTATGTATTAAGGGCTATCAAAACCTTTATCAATCTTTGCACGCAGATAATTGATATAAACATCAATCAGATTGGTACCTCTGTTAAATGAGATCCCCCAAACTGCCTCAGCAATATATACTCTGGAAAGCACCCGCTCTTTATTGGCCATGAGTACTTCAAGCAGAGTGAATTCTTTAGCGGATAGAATAATATTTTTGCCCTGACGGCTCACTGTCTTTTTATAACAATCCATTTCCAGATCATGGATTCTAAAAACAGTACCGGGAAGTACCTGGTCCCTGCGTCTGCCTAAAGCTTTGATACGCGCTAATAATTCAGCGAAGTGAAAGGGCTTGGTTAGATAATCATCAGCACCGTTCTCTAATCCCTGTACTTTATCATTTACTGTATTTAATGCAGAGAGCATTAAAATAGGAACTTCTTTTTTTAACTGTCTGATTTGTTTACAAACCTCCATACCATTGATATATGGAAGTATAACATCAAGTATAATCAGCTCATAATCATTTTCAAGTGCCATTTTTTACAACCCATACTCCCATCATAGGCGACGGTCACGGTATTCAATTGTTCTTCCAGCCCCTTTTTAATAAATGCAGCAACCTTCGGCTCGTCTTCAATCATTAAAATATTCATATTCTTTGGGTTTTATTAACGCAAATCGCGCGTCTCCAAAGATAGCCTGTACGGACACGGTTTTAACCTACATTAAAGGATTTTAATGTTGATTATCAATTTATTAGATAAAACAAGGATAAGAAAACGAATACTTCTGAGAATGAAGCTTCTGGAAATTAAAACGACATTAAAATAGTTATAGAGAAAACATGCGGCTCTTGAAAAAGACAAGAGCCGCATCGGATTTACTCCATATAATCGGCCTGACGGCTCAATAAAGCACGGTACTTATTAAATACTGCTGTTTTGGAAACAAAGCCGATATATTGTTCCTGTTCATTCAGAACAGGTAGTAACCAGGCATTCTCTTTTTCCATCTTCTTCAGGACAGTTTTCATTGAATCAGAAAAAATAAATACAATAGAAGGAGCGGTCTGCATCAGATCATGTACCGTTAAATCTGGATTAGCCGGATTATTGATTGCTTTCTTCAGGACGTCTTCTACATAAATCAGTCCTTTGAAAGTATTATCCTCCGCAATTACCGGAAATATATTTCTTTTGGATTGAAGGATTTCAGGTAGTTTCTCTGCAATGGTTTCCTCTTCATTCAGGGGCAGGTAATCTTTCTCTACCAGGTATTTCAACTTCATCATATGTAATACAGTCGTGTCTTTGTCTTCATGAGACATCAGCTCACCACTCTCAGCAAGAGGTTTAGTATAGATGGAGTATTTATTTGTACTTCTGTTGATCAGGTAAGCGATAGCCGAAGTGATCATTAATGGAACCATCAGTATATAGCCACCTGTAATTTCAGCAATCAGGAATATTCCGGTCAGCGGTGCATGCATAATTGCACTTAATGAGGCCGCCATACCTGCTACAATAAAATTGGAAACATTTCACATGGGCGATACCCAGGGTGTTAATAGTAAAAGCAAGAAGGAAACCAATCAGTCCGCCCATAATCAAACTGGGTGCAAAAATCCCCCCGTTACCACCTGCACCCAGAGTAACCAGGGTAGCAGCCGATTTTGCAAATACGGTGATCGCAGTGAATAAAATAACAACAGTAGGTATATTACCATAAGATGAAAAGATACTGTTCGTAATTACCGTAGTATAATTTCCACCTAAAAGGTTCTTGATCGTCACATATCCTTCTCCGTATAATGTAGGAAACAGGAAAACCATTGCCCCCAGAACTATACCACCAACTATAACCTTTTGATAAGGATGTTTGATTTTGTAGAACAGGCCTTTGATAAAATAATTGGCTTTCGTGAAATACATCGAAAACAGGCCGATCAGGACAGCCAGTACAACATACCAGATCAGTGAATTGAATTTCCATCCTTCGGTAACCAGGAAGAACAATTGTTCATTATAAAAGAAACGTGCTACAACCGCAGCCGTAGCCGAAGAAAGTAACAGCGGTATAAATGCCGGAATGGTAAACTCAGGTAAAAGTATTTCAATCGCAAAAACTATTCCCGCAATAGGGCTGTTGAATGCACCTGCAATACCTGCCGCTGCACCACATGCCAGCAGCATGGTAGTTTCGCGGTAAGAGAGGCCTAAAAATCGGCCTACGAAAGATCCTATCCCTCCACCACTGGTTACAATTGGTGCTTCCAGTCCGGTTGACCCTCCAAAACCTACAGTCAGCGCCGCAGTAATAATCTGTGAATAGATGTTATGCGGTTCTACCCTGCTTGATTTTTTAGAGATCGTGTACAGCAAAGGAGTTAACCCGGTTTCAAATTTTCCCTTCCGGATAAAACGCCTGACATACATGACAGAAAGCAAAATACCAATAAAGGGAAATACCAGGAATAGATAATACTTGTACTGCCAGTGAAAACCATCCTGCAGAAAATCTTCAATATGATGGGTAATCGTTTTGAGCAGTGCTGCGGCAAGTCCGGCTAAAACGCCAACTATCATGGCCGCTATCACGAGGAAATTCCTGTTAGAGATTTTTGTCCTTCGGTATTGATTTACGGCGTCAAGATAGTTGACCATTCTTACATACATTTCTTATGGGTTTAGCAATCGAATTTATCTAACAATTTTATCAGTGTTGCGAAGTCTTTAGGATATGGCGCATCAATTTCGATATCTTCACCATCCAGCCCTTTAAATATAACATGTTTGGCATGCAGGGCGAAGCGCTTCATAATTGGCAGCTCTTCATCATCTTTCGCAATCCGGTATCCTTTTTTGATACTGGACAAAAATACAGGTTTGCCTTTATAAAGGGTATCGCCGCAAATTGCAGCACGCTGCGTAGCCAGGTGAATCCTGATCTGGTGCATACGCCCCGTAATAGGCTTACATTCTACTAAAGTATAATGTCTGTAAAATTTAATGGAATTAAAAATCGTTTCTGCGCGTTTTCCTTCCTTACGGTCGATAGTAACGCTTCTGTTTCCATCATTTAAGATAGGCAGGTCGATAAAAAGCTCATTAAACGTAAACAATCCGTCAACAACGGCATGATATGTTTTCTTTACTTTACGTTTCTCAAACTGCATAGAAACTGAACGGTAGGCTTCCGGATTTTTAGCAATGATAATTGCACCTGAAGTCTCTTTGTCTAAACGGTGACAAACCTGAGCATCAGCTGAATACTGTTTTGCAAGGCGAAGTATATTAACTTCGCCGGAGCCGCCACGCTCGTCTAATGAGGCAACAAATGGCGGCTTATTTACAACGATATGATTATCGTCTTCGAATAGAATGAGGTCTTTGAATGAAGGATATTTCAATGGTGTGGATTTATAAAACAGTACAAAAGTACAATTTCATCCTTTACCATTTGAAATAAGAATGTAAATGATTAAGAAAGTTCGAATTTATAGCCTACTCCTTTTACGGTTGCAACGTAAGTTTCGCCAATTTCTCTCTCAGTTTACGGATATGCACATCTATAGTCCGGTTTGTTACCACAACAGAATCTTCCCATATATTTTTAAGGATAGATTCTCTTGTATATACTTTACCAGGTTTAGAAGCAAGCAGATAAAGCAATTCAAACTCTTTCTTTGCCAGTACTACTTTCTGTCCGCTCTGATAAACAAGATAAGCCTCTCTGTCGATCACTAAATCTCCAATTTCAACTTTGTTCTCTGAAACCTCATCATTACTTACGTTTCTTCTCAGAATTGCATTGATACGGCTTACTAAAGCACGTGGCTTAATTGGCTTAGCGATGTAATCGTCCGCACCTACATTAAAACCAGCAATTTCAGAATACTCTTCACTTCTTGCAGTAAGAAAAACCATGAAAGTATTTTTGAACTCAGGAATAGCACGCATCAGACGGCAGGCTTCAATCCCATCCATCTTAGGCATCATGATATCCAGAATGATCAGATCAGGGTGCACTTTTTTCGCAAACCGCTATCCCATCCTGTCCGTTGCTCGCCAGATAAACCTGGTAACCTTCTTTTTTAAGGTTATATTCAACTAACTCTAAGATATCAGGTTCATCATCAACTATCAGTATCTTTTGTTTTACGGCGCTCATGTCTTTAAATATTTGTTACGAAATTAAGTAATCATTTGTATAACTAGGTTAAAAGTAAGTTAACAAATTGTTAATGACGCCCCTAAGTTTAACATTGAATTAGGGTTAACGTAAAGTCTTCCCTAAAAATGTGTCAAGTTCTTCTGCTCTAAGGTTTTTAGCGATGATTTTACCCGTTGGATCTAATATAAATGAGCTTGGAATAGCCTCTACCTGGTACATTCTTACCGTAGGACTCTCAAAATCTTTCAATTCACTGGCATGTGTCCACGTCAATCCATCTGCAATTACCGCTTGTTTCCACGCTACAGGGTCTTTATCTAAGGATACACCCAGAATGGTGAATTTCTTTTCTTTATATACTTATTATATACTTTAACTACGTTCGGATTTTCCTGTCTGCAAGGCTGACACCATGAAGCCCAGAAATCAAGCAAAACATATTTACCTCTTAAATCTGATAATTTAACCGTTTTTCCGTCGATCGTATTCATGGTAAAATCTGGTGCAAACTGTCCGATCTGTACAGATTTTAGCTTAGCCATTCTTATCAGGAAGTCTGTTACTGCTTCATTTTTGTTGAAATTACTCTTGATTTTTTCTGAATAAGCAATCATTTCCTTCTCGTAGTCACTTGGGTTCAGAGAATTGATCGCATAAAATCCGGCCAGAGATGTCGTATTGTCCATAGCGAATTTCAGGATGTAATTAACCAATCCTTCATTTTCTTTAATCAGGGCTGGTCTCATCTGGTTTGCAATCGCGTCTCTGTTATGTGGCTGGTTAGCTACATTTTCTTCAAACTGCGCCTGTAAGGCTGCAAGCTTTGCTACATACTGGTTTTTGTTTTTATTCAGTTCTTCCAGTTTATCGGCCTCTGCTGCTCCTGATAATTTATAAGCAAGCGTCTTATCTGCAAGATCTGCATCTAATTTGATCACATCGCCATTTTTAGCAATCAGCATATATTCACTGTTATCGATCTTCACTCTAAAAAAATCTACTTCTGGCGTGCTTTTGCTAAACTTAAATTCTCCTTTATTTGATAACACCGTTGAATCCAGTGGTGTTTCACTTGCTTTATTAATTCCGTATAAATAAACCTTTGATTGTGGTTTCGCATGTTCAAATTTCCCGCTGATCTCAAATTTACTTTTGTCATTACAAGCGGCAAACGCAACACATACGATTAAAAGGGTGGCTATTTTGTTCATATTTATATAATATATAGATTAATCCTTATTTCAATTTTTCCAATAACAGTTCGTTAATTTTTGCAGGGTCTGCTTTCCCTCTGGCCATTTTCATCACTTCACCAACAAACAAACCAAGAACTCCTTTTTTACCGGTTTTATAGGCAGCAACCTGTGGTTTGAATTTTTCCATAACCTGATCCACAAAACCAGACAGCTCATCATTATTCTCAACAATCAGCAGGTTCATTTTTCCGGAAAGTTCCATGGCATCCGCTTCCGGGTTTGATTGAATAGCTGGTAGTAACTGTTGTAACGCAATTTGCTGGGTTATCTTCTTTTCTTCTACCAGATTAACAACCGCAGCAAGCTGTGCAGGGCTCACCTTAAAAGTAGTAATCGTTAAAGCCTGTTCATTTAACAACGCTCTGATCGGACCGGTTAACCAGTTAATCAGGTTTTTAGGGCTCTTTACTAACGCTAAAGCAGCATTCAGATAGTCCAGTAATTCTTTATCCTCTGTAAAAATGGATGCTTCAGAATTATTCAAACCGAAGTCTGCCATCAGCTTTGCTGTAATTTCACGGGGTAACGCTGGCATTCCTGCTTTCAGTACAGCAAGCCACTCATCTGATATATGTAAAGGCGGAAGATCCGGGTCTGGAAAATAACGATAGTCATTCGCCATTTCTTTAGTCCGCATCGGCGCAGTTGTTCCCTGATCTGCATCAAAGGTTAACGTGCTCTGAATAATTGTCCCTCCTGCTGTGATCACTTCGATCTGACGGTTAAATTCGAATTCCATCGCCCTGCGCACATTACGGATTGAGTTTAAATTCTTTACCTCACACCGTGTCCCAAATTCTGTAGTCCCGTTTTCACGGATCGAAATATTGGCATCACAGCGGAAACTTCCTTCTTCCATATTTCCATCACCTACGTCAAGGTGCCTGACCAGCTTCCTCATTTCGGTCAATAGTACAGAAGCTTCCTCCGCAGAGCGGATATCAGGTTCAGTGACAATTTCGATCAAAGGCACCCCTGCCCTGTTCAGATCTACAAAAGAAAAGTTATCATCCTGATCATGCAGACTTTTACCTGCATCTTCTTCCATATGGATCCTGTTGATCCCTATCCGTTTTTCAGTACCATCACTTAAGACCAGATCAATATAACCATTCTGGCTGGCAAATTGGTTTGTTGTCCTGTGTGATCTGATAACCTTTAGGAAGATCGGCATAGAAGTAATTTTTTCTATCAAAATAGTTTGTCTGATTAATTGTACAGTTCAGGGCCAAACCCATTCTGATGGCTTTTCCGACTACTTCTTTATTCATTTTTGGTAATGCACCAGGCAAAGCCAATGAAACAGGAGAAATATGCGCATTGGGTTTTGCACCAAATGCCGCGCTATCTGAAGAGAATATTTTCGATTTTGTATTTAACTGGACGTGAATCTCTAAGCCTGATACCAATTCAAATGCTGTGGAAGAAATAGCAGTTTTCGTACTCATTTAAGGGCAATAAATTAAAAAATGTCGTGAATTACTGTCTCACAAATATAACCAAATAAGTTTATGACCATTGGATTAGAACGCAATTATAATCATGGCACAAACTTTGACAAATAACATACACACACAAATTTGAACCATTATGAAAAAATTACTTTTAATAGCTGCTATCGGGATCGCTTCCCTTGCAGCTGCACCAGCGGCAAAAGCCCAGGTGAGTTTAAGTATTAATATTGGGTCACAACCTCAATGGGGGCCCAGAGGTTACGATCACGTAGATTATTATTATCTGCCTGATGTAGATAGTTATTATTACGTACCTACCCAGCAATTTGTTTATTTAAGTGGCAGCAGATGGATTCATGCCCGTTCTCTTCCTTCAAGATACAGGGGTTACGATTTATATGGCGGCAGAAAAGTAGTGATTAATAATTACTCGAATCCATGGAGAAGACACAATTACTACAGAACACAATATGTAAGTAATAACTATTATAGCAGACCATCCAGAGTAGTGGTTAGAAATAATTACCGCAACGACCACAGAGATTACAATAGAGGAAGAGGTAATGGTTGGGGAAATGGTCACGATAGAGGAAATGGCTGGGGAAGAGGCAATGACAGAGGCGACAGACATGACCGTGGAGACAGAGGTAATCACGGTGGTGGTGATAGAGGCCATGGTGGTGACAGAGGGGATCACGGAAGAGGTGGCAGAGGCCGCGGCTAACAGATATTACTAATAAATTACCTATATATTTTAAAGTATCACGATCTTTGGGTTGTGATACTTTATTTTTATACGCTGTTTGCAGCGCTGTATTAACCCGTATACCATGACCGAAAACATAGAAGTAATCTTAAAGCAGAAAAACATCAATCCTACAGCAATGCGGTTACTGGTATTGGATTTCCTGTTAAAACAGACTTCAGCTATTAGTTTAACGGATTTAGAAAAA
Source organism: Pedobacter sp. NJ-S-72 (assembly GCF_053890575.1). Lineage (NCBI taxonomy): Bacteria > Pseudomonadati > Bacteroidota > Sphingobacteriia > Sphingobacteriales > Sphingobacteriaceae > Pedobacter > Pedobacter sp. NJ-S-72. Next base: position 2,345,190 of record NZ_CM132681.1, read on the forward strand.
GGGCTAGACCCTTCTGACAGAATTACCCTATACCGTGCTTTAAAGAAGTTTGAAGAAAAAGGCCTGGTTCATAGTATTGATGACGGCTCTGGTGCGACTAAATATGCGCTTTGTGAAAATGATTGCGAAGCCGGACATCACCATGATTTACACGTTCATTTTTTCTGTAATACCTGCCGGGAGACCTCCTGCCTGCCTAAACACCATATTCCACAGATCCCTTTACCAGATGGTTTTAAAACTGAAGAGGTAAATCTGATTGTCAAAGGTGTTTGTAATAAATGCGTTTAATTTTTGCAATACTATTGCGCTCCTGTTTAAAGTACCTTTGTTATAGAGAATCAGAAAAAGCGTAGCTTAATGGCTCTCTTTTGACTTAAGATACTATTATGGCCTCAAAAAACATAGGCAACTGCTGTGAAACAGAAGTGGTTGCAGACAGAAAACCTGCCGTAGCGCAGAAAGAAAACAATTCCAAACTACATACACATAGCCACGAAGGTCATACACATGACGGACATAGTCACGATGATCATAATCACGATGACCACGACCATGACGGGCACAGCCACGGTGGTGGAGATTCTGGCTGGAGAGGCCAGATTCCCCTATTATCTTCTTTAGCTATACTGGCAATCATGCTGACACTGGAATACGGTTTCAAAATTATACCGGAAAACCCGATATCCCTGATTATTTTCGGCGCAGCTATTTACTAGCTGGTTACGAGGTGCTGAAGCTTGCTTTCAAAAAAGCAATGCATCTGGATTTCTTCAACGAATTTTTCCTGATGAGCGTAGCCACTATTGGTGCTTTCTCTATCGGTTCTTACAGTGAAGGGGTAGCGGTAATGGTATTTTATTCTATAGGTGAATGGTTTCAGGATGTAGCAGTTGACAACGCAAAACGCAGTATCAAAGCTTTACTGGATATCCGCCCGGACACAGTCGATGTGATCAGAGATGGCAAAGTTGTGACGGTAAAACCGGCAGATGTTGAAATTGGTGAACTAATCCAGGTAAGACCCGGAGAAAAAGTAGCTTTAGATGGCGAACTGGTGTCAGACAAAGGAACCTTTAATACATCTGCGATGACCGGAGAGAGCAAACCTGACTCTAAAACAAAGGGTGATAGCGTATTAGCCGGGATGATTAACCTGAATACTGCGGTTGAAGTGAAAGTACTTGCTTTATTTAAAGATAGTAAACTGAACAGGATACTTGAAATGGTACAGGATGCAACAGCACGAAAATCAAAAACACAACTGTTCATTTCCAGATTCGCAAAAGTCTATACCCCAATTGTATTCGCTTTAGCGGTACTGGTGGTAGCTCTGCCTTATTTATTTGTATCAAATTATGTTTTTGCTGACTGGTTATACCGCGGCCTTGTTTTTCTTGTAATCAGCTGTCCATGTGCACTGGTTGTTTCTATCCCATTAGGTTATTTTGGCGGGATAGGTTTAGCTTCAAAAAACGGGATTCTGTTTAAAGGATCGAATTTTCTGGATGTGATGACCACGATTAATACAGTCGTGATGGATAAAACAGGGACCCTGACTAAAGGCGTATTCAAAGTACAGCGGGTAGTTGCTGTAAATGGCGATGAAAAGGAATTATTACGCTTAACTGCTGCTATTGAGAGCAAATCGACCCACCCTATTGCTATGGCTGTAGCTTTACACGCTGGCGATGTATTAAAAGGCACAACGATTGGTGAGGTAGAAGAAGTACCGGGAAAAGGGCTTAAAGGTTTGATTGATGGTAAACAAGTCCTTGCAGGAAATGCAAAATTACTGGATCAGTTTAACATCAAATACACTGACGAAGTCGCTCAGGAAGAGGACACCGTTGTTGTTGTGGCAATAGATGGTGTATTTGCAGGTTTTATTACAATCGCTGATGAGTTAAAAGAAGATGCAATACAGGCAGTAAAAGAAATGCATGAGATGAAAATCCAGACTGTGATGCTAAGTGGCGATAAACAGGCAGTGGTTACTAAAATAGGTCGCCTGTTAGGCATTGATCGTGCTTTTGGAGATCTGTTACCAGAAAATAAGGTAGAAAAAGTAGAAGAACTGAAACAACAAGGCAAACACATTGCTTTTGTTGGAGACGGGATTAATGATGCACCGGTTGTCGCATTGGCTGATGCAGGTATTGCCATGGGCGGACTGGGAAGTGATGCAACTATCGAAACTGCTGCTGATATTGTAATAATCCAGAATGATATGCCTTCAAAGATTGTCACAGCAATTAAGATCGGAAGACTGACTAAAAACATTGTCTGGCAGAATATAGCCCTTGCAATGGGCGTAAAAGTGATTGTCCTGATTTTGGGTGCCGGCGGGGTTGCTACTTTGTGGGAAGCCGTAATTGCAGATGTTGGTGTTGCCCTTCTGGCGATTTTAAATGCTGTAAGAATTCAAAAAATGAAGCTGTAATTTAATTAACTTCATCCCCTGACATGAATTATTGCAGGCAACAAAGAAACAAATGGAAATTAAGCCTGATTATATTCAGCTTAATTTCCTGCGGTAATCCGCAGGACCGGATTTACCAGGCAGAATTGTTTACTGAAAAGACAGATCTGATTACACCTGCAAAAAGCGCCGGCCAGACTTTCAAAAGGCTGACGCTTACCAATAAAAAAGAAGAACTGATAGGCGGAATATTGGGGCGTAAGGGTTATATGTCCTGGAACATAATCAATTACAAAGACACAACGATCCATTTCAATCCCAATATAAAAAATGTCATTGATGATTATCAGGCTGATGAGATACCTGTATACGATTTTTCAACTATCTATTACCTAAACCCGCAAAAGACTGCGTTTCTTGCAGATATTCCAGGGCCTTCCCGTATTAGCGGCCGGGCTTTTGTATTTTATGCAAGGCCGGACGGCTTAAAGGTTTACCGGATTGAACGTCCTTCCAATGAACAAGGTTCTTCAGGAGACGAGAACCACCACAGAGGGATCTCTAAAATAGGCGGTAACCTTTTGTTGGTTGACAATGATTATCTTTTTAATCAGCGAACCGGAAAAGCTTACCTGATCAAAAGACCAGATCCAAAAGAAAGAATGCAAGCTGACTTCACTTCCCTGTCACCCGATGGAAAAACTGCGGTCTTTAATGCAAAAGGAAGCTCCTCTGATCATTTTGACTATATCTATCAATTTCATTATCCGAGCGGAAAGTTTGAAACAGATAGTAGTATTCCGGCTGATCAATATCAAAGTCCTCTGCAGGATAAGCAAAAGAAATGGCCGGAAACCCATTATAACTGGGTAACTGATAGCAGCGGAAGGATGTTTCTTAAACCCAAATCTGCATTTGCGGTAAAATAATGCACAGATCTTAAAATTCTAATTCGAAAACACTTTTCAGATTTCCTTGTTTAGCTATTATGGAACACTTACTACCTGAACTTAAACAGATAAACTTACTTTGGGAAGGACACAAGTATAACTCTATAGAGAATTGTGTAGTGACCATGAGTGAAAAAGGAACTGAGATTACTTCTGTGATTATAGGAGGTTCTGGCGACAAACCTTTTCGCCTCGACTATACCATCAGGACTAATCAAAAATGGGAAACAGTCTTTTTCGATATTAAAAGCCAGTTTAACAACAAAAGAGTCGAGCTAAGTTTTGAAAGCGATGGAAAAGGCAACTGGACTGATCATGGAAGACCCCTTGAAGAATTTAAAGGCTGTATAGATATTGATATTTCCCTCACTCCTTTCACTAATACATTACCAATCAGAAGGCTTGGCACAAAACTGAAGACAGAACAGGAGATTAAAGTGATCTACTTTGACATTCTGAATCAGCTGGTCAGGCCAAACCTGCAGGAATATACTTCACTTACTGATTTCTGTTATCAATACAGAAACGTTGATAATGGCTATGAAGCCTTACTGACGGTGGATGAGCTGGGGCTTGTAGTTGTTTACCCGGCGCAATTTACCAGAGGTACTCATGTGGAAAGCAATTATTAAATTAAACAACAACAGGCTATCTTTTTAGAGATAACCTGTTTTCTGTTGGATGCTGAATCCTGACTTGTCAGGACGATTTATGATTATTGGATTAACGTTGCCGCTTTCTCCAGAACTTTTGATAGTCCGTCTTTATTCTTTCCTCCGGCAGTAGCGTAGAAAGGTTGTCCACCCCCGCCACCCTGAATATCCTTAGCCAGTTCTCTGACCATATTTCGAAGCATTCAGTTTCTTTTCAGTAACCAGGTTATCAGATAACATCACGCTAATTCCAGGCTTATCATCAATTAGCGTAGTGAAAACCAAATACAGGTTATCAACAATATCTTTGATTGAAAAAGCCAGATTCTTCACGGCATCAGCATTTGGAAGATCCACATGAACAGCAATCATATTGATACCATTAATCGTTTTCATATGATGAACGATTTCATGTTTAAGATTTCCGGAGCGTTCAGTAACGGCTTTTTCCGCTTCCTTTTTAAGCTTATTATTTTCTTCCACCAGAGCAGTCACCGCAGCCGATAGATCTTTATTTCCTTTAAGTAGCGTCCTTAACTGACTGATTTCCTTACCTTGATTTACGACAAACTCTTCCGCACGATCAGCAGTAATTGCTTCTATACGTCTTACACCAGCAGCTACGGCACTCTCAGAAATGATTTTGAAATAGCCGATCTGACCGGTAGCCTGCACATGTGTACCACCACATAATTCCTTCGAATAGTTATCATCGAAAGTAATGATGCGGACAAAGTCACCGTACTTTTCACCAAACAAAGCAGTCACTCCGCTTGATAAAGCCTCTTCATAAGGAACAAGTCTTTGCTCTTTCAGGGAGATATTATCTCTTACTCTCTCTCTTATTAACAATATGTTCAATCGCTGCTAATTCTTCGTCGGTGATCTTTGTAAAGTGTGAGAAATCGAAACGCAGGTAATCCGCGTTTACTAAAGACCCCTTTTGATTCACATGATCGCCCAGGACGCTTTTTAATGCCGCATGGAGTAAATGTGTCGCCGAGTGATTATTATTCGTTTGTACACGCTTATCTTCGTCCACAACAGCCCAGAACAAACCATCTATGTCCTCAGGTAATGAATCTGCGAAATGTACGATCACTCCATTCTCTTTTTTGGTATCAGTAATCTCAATAGAGAACATTCTGCTATGATCTTCCAGTCGACCGGTATCTCCTACCTGACCACCGCTTTCACCATAAAAAGGAGTTTTTTGCAATACGATCTGGTATTGCTCTTTTCCTTTCGCAGTAACCTGTCTGTATTTTAATATTTTAGTTTCAATCTCCAGGAAGTCATACCCTACAAATTCCGTCTCAGGATCATCATGTACCGTGATCCAGTCACCTGTATCGATTGCGGTAGCAGCTCTTGATCTCGCTTTCTGTTTTTGAAGGCTCTTATGGTACTCATCCATATCCACAGTCCATCTTTTTTCCCTTGCCATCAGTTCGGTAAGGTCAATCGGGAATCCATAGGTATCCTGTAATTCAAAAGCGAAATCACCGGAAATCACCATCTGATCTTTCAGGATGCTGTAAACCCAGGCATCCTCAAAAGATTTCTCCAGATCAATCGCATTTTCAGACATCAGGAATTCTGCTTGCTTAACCGTATAGTTTTCAAAACGCTGAATCCCCGTAGCCAGTGTTCTTAAGAAAGAAACCTCTTCTTCCAGCACTACCTTCTGAACAAAATCCTGCTGTAGAACCAATTCTTCAAAAACGCCTTTGAACTGCTCAGCAAGAACAGGTACCAATTGATTTAAGAATGGCTCTTTCAGGTCAAGGAAAGTATAAGCATAGCGAACTGCCCTTCTTAAAATCCTGCGGATCACATAACCTGCCTTATTGTTTGCAGGCAATTGCCCATCAGCAATTACAAAAGAGATGGCACGAATATGATCGGCCATTACACGCATGGCAATATCTGTTTTTTTTTTTCGTTAGTCCCGTAAACTATACCAGATTTCTTAGCGATGAACTGGATAAGCGGCTGGAATACGTCAGTATCATAGTTTGATGCTTTATTCTGCAACACGCGGACCAGACGTTCAAAACCCATTCCTGTATCAACATGTTGTGCAGGTAAAGGTTGTAATGAACCATCTTTTAATCTGTTGAACTGCATAAATACATTGTTCCAGATCTCTATAACCTGTGGATGATCGGCATTCACCAATTCTTTACCACTTACAGCTGCACGCTCTTCATCAGGGCGGCAATCCACGTGGATTTCAGAACATGGGCCACATGGCCCCATATCTCCCATTTCCCAGAAATTGTCTTTTTTATTTCCCAGAACGATCCTATCTTCAGGAACATATTGCTTCCATAATTCGAAAGCTTCAGTGTCTCTTGGAAGACCTTCTTTTTCGTCTCCTTCAAATATGGAAACATATAATTTATCTTTAGGGATACCATAAACTTCCGTCAGTAACTCCCAGCTCCAGGCAATAGCCTCTTTCTTGAAGTAGTCACCAAAACTCCAGTTACCCAACATCTCGAACATGGTATGGTGATAAGTATCAATACCCACTTCTTCGAGGTCGTTATGTTTACCGGAAACCCGTAAACAACGTTGTGTATCTGTCACTCTTGGGTACCTGGCCGGTGCCTCTCCTAAAAAGATGTCTTTAAACTGATTCATACCTGCATTGGTAAACATCAGTGTCGGATCATTTTTTACAACGATAGGTGCTGATGAAACGATATGGTGTTGTTTCGATTCAAAAAATGCTAAATAGGCTTGTCTGATTTCTTTTGCTGTCATTCGTAGTAGAAATTATCCAACAAAATTAAAATTTTATTGCGGTATTCTACTAAAATCCCTTTACATTTGAATGCTTTATATAAAAGCCATAAACCACTAAATATCAACAAAGAAGTATGCCTTACAAGGAACGGGAAATTAATAAAATGTATTACACGATGGGTGAGGTGACTGAAATGTTCAATGTAAACGCTTCACAGATCCGCTTTTACGAGAAGGAATTTGATGTTCTTCAACCTAAGAAAAACAAAAAAGGTAACCGTCTTTTCACTCCGGAAGACATTGAAAATTTAAAGATCATTTTCCACCTGGTGGACGACAAAGGCTTTACACTTAAAGGTGCAAAAGACCATTTAAAGAACAATAGTACCGATGTTAAAGAAAATCAGAAGATCATTGCATCACTGGAAAAACTGAAAGACTTCCTGTTAAAGCTAAAACGAAGAAATTTAATTAATAAATTAACATTATTAATTAAATCAATATTACTTTGGCATTCCTATGCCAAAGCTAACTCTCCTATCCATTCATTGTCCCGGATTCCAAAGTATCAGGATTTCTTTGCCGGGATACGGTATATTACTCCTTTTCATCTTTTGTTGTCCTTATGCTACTGTTTTTGCGCAGGAAGAGATCCGTATCAAGGAGATCATTTCGTCCGTAACAGAAACTTTTACAGAAGAGGAGGATCTTTCTGAGCTGACTGAGCGACTTTCGTTCTATCTCAAACATCCTATAGATCTCAATAAGACAAATCCCGAAAGCCTGAAAGGACTGTTTTTCCTTTCCCCTTTACAAATCAGTAATCTTTTCAAGCATATTCTGATTAACGGCAAGTTAAAGGACGTATTGGAGCTTCAGTCAATTGATGGTTTTGATATAACGACAATCACCAGGTTAATCCCCTTTGTCACCGTTAAGGAAACAGGGGAAACTGAATTTCAGAAAAATCTATACAGGTAACAGCGAGCTAACGCTGAGGTACGGACTCTTACTGGAAAAACAGAAAGGATACCAACTGCTTCAGGGAAGCAGATACCTGGGCAGTCCGGAAAAAATCCTGCTCAAGTACAGATACAACTTTAATGATCAGGTTGCAATTTCAGTGCTCGCAAAAAAAGATGCAGGTGAAAGCTTTTTCAGCGGAGCCAGCAAAACTGGTTTTGACTTTATTTCAGGAAGCCTTGCCCTGTATAAAACAGGCAGGTTTAAAAAGATAATCGCCGGAGATTACAGCCTGCAATTTGGACAGGGACTAAGCTTATGGACCGGCTCATCTTTTGGAAAAGGAGACGACGTATCAGGGATAGCAAAAAAAGACACCGGGCTTAAACCCTATACTTCTGCCAATGAGTATTCCTTTTTCAGAGGAGCAAGTTTAGTTTATAGTTTATTAAAAAGCATTGATTTAACCTCATTTATATCATTTAGAATTTAGATGCGAGCCTGACCAAAACAGCTGATGGAATTTATAAACTATCAGCCGTTAACACCAGTGGCTTACATAGAACTGCTACTGAATCTGCGCATAAAGGGAATCTTGGATTATTGCTTTATGGCATGGCAGCAACCTATAACAAGAACAACTTAGACTTAGGTATAACTGCTTATCATTCCAGCTATCAGCATGAATTTATGACCGGAAACCAGCGCTATAAACAGTATAGTTTTAGTGGCAAAGAGCTAACCAATCTGGGATTTCATTACAATTACACTTTTAAAAACATTTACTTTTTTGGCGAACTTGCTCAAAGTATTCCTGGTGGCATGGCACTTTTGAGCGGAGCCATGGCCAGCCTCTCCCCCCGTATTTCTACAGTAGTTGTTTTCAGGGATTACGGGAAAGAACATGTTACCTTTTACAGCAAGGGAATGGGTGAAGGAACCGCAGCAGCAAATGAAAAAGGTATTTATAGTGGTATTCATTACAACATTTCCAGAAAATGGACCGCATCTGTTTATGGAGACGTTTTCTGGTTTCCATGGGCAAAGTACAGGATTGACGCCGCTTCTGCGGGATATGAACTAATGGGGCACCTCAGTTTCAAACCAAACAAGACATTTAAAGCCTTGTTGAGCTGGAAAACCAAACATAGTGAACAGAATGAAGACCCGGGTCTGCCCGTGAACCCTCTGGTGGATCTCAGAAAAGACAATTACAGACTGGAAGTGCATTGGAAAGCAGGCAGAAAAATAGAACTGCAAAACAGGCTGGAAATAACCAGCTATAAAAAGGGTTTAAAGAATTATGAATATGGATACCTGATTTATCAGGATGCAGACTATCATCCCATGTCGTCCAGGTTTTCAGGTAATCTCAGATTGGCTTATTTCCATACCACATCTTACAATAGCAGGATCTATGCTTATGAAGATGATGTGTTACATGGATCCGGATCGGGTGTTTACAGCGGTGAAGGAATCCGTACATTTCTAAACCTGAGTTACAGACTATCCAAACACCTTCGCGCCTGGTGCAGGTATGCAGTTTACCTCTATCCGGGAAAGTCAGGAACAGGCTCAGGACTTGACCAGATCGATGGAAATAAAAAGTCTGACATCAAGTTTCAAATGCGTTATCAGTTCTAAATGAAACTACAGCAGGGCTATTCTGTTTTCGGAAAAATTCTACTCCCATTTTGCATAGGATTATGGGTTTTGCATGTAACAGAGAATACCAAATTAAATTTCGCCATACAATTTTTTGCTATTTTACTATTTATTTTATTATTAACAATCAGTCTATTATATAGACTACTTAAAGTTTACCATTATAAAAAAGGAATTGCAACTTTGATTAACCTTTTCTTTTTATCATTAGGATTTCTCTGGTATGCTAACGCAAATCAGGCCGGGAATTCTAACAACTTTTCACTTAAGCAGGCAGATTTCCTCTGTATATCCATCACCGGAGAACCTCAGCAGCAAGGATCAATAGTAAGGTTCAAAGCGAAAGTTCATGCGACCTATTTTGCATACCAGAGACAGGAAGCAACCGGCAACCTACTGGTTGCTATTCCCTCAGATTTACACCACCCGGTCTTGCTTCATTATGGAGAAGTTTACCTCATACCAGCTCAATACAAAACAATAGAACCTTCATTTAACCCGGCAGAATTTGACTTCAAAACCTGGCTGTCTTTCCAGGGCATCAACCACCAGATCTTCCTCCAGCCTCAGGAGCTGATCTCTTTAAAAAAGAATAAAGGAATTGCTTTAATCAGGTTTGCGCTGGCACTCAGAAAACGACAGGTGGATTTATACAGAACCCTGATCAGGGATGACAATGCCTATGCAGTTGCCTCTACTTTGATCCTTGGTTACAGGGCCGACTTAAATGCAGAAACAATGTCTGCTTATTCAAAAACAGGAACTATCCACGCGCTCTCGGTTTCGGGTATGCATGTAGGGATTATCTACCTGGTCATCACCACGCATTAAAGTGGATGGACAGAAAATCAATACTGAGGTGGATTAAAGTCATCATCCTGCTCGCTTTAATTTGGTTCTACGCTTTGCTAACCGGATATTCTCCTTCGGTATTACGCTCGGCGGTGATGTTATCCATGTTCATTCTGGCAAAAGCTGTTCACCAGGACACAGATAGCTATCATATCTTATATTTCTCCGCTTTCTGTCTGTTATTGTACAATCCATTTTTCCTGTGGGACGTAGGTTTTCAGCTCTCTTACCTTTCTATCCTGGGATTGATTTATTTACAGCCAAAACTGGAAAAACTCATTACGTTCAGATCCTTTTGGTTGAAAAAGCTCTGGAGTTTGATATCGCTCTCTGTGGCCGCACAGGTTTTCACTTATCCATTGAGCTGTTATTACTTTCATCAGTTCCCTGTCTATTTCATCATCAGTAACCTGTTTATCGCACTTCCAGTTATACTTTTAATGTACATAGGCATTACACTGCTAATGTTCCGCTTATATTGGTTATCACCGTTATTTGAATGGCTGATTATTTTTATGAACCGCGGATTGGAAAAAATTGCAGGTCTCCCCTACTCCAGTATCAATTCGATATGGTACACCAAAACTGAACTCGTCTTACTCTGCTTGTTCCTGTTTTTCCTTTTCGCTGCATGCTCACAAAAAAACAAATATCTGCTGGTGCTTTCTTTACTGCTGTTTTCCTGCTTTCAAGGTTTGCTTGCGTATGATAAGATTAAAACAGGACAACAACAGAAAATCATTCTTTTCGCCCTAAACAGAAACTACGCCGTAGCGTTTATCAGTCAAAAAAAAGCAGTACTGGTAACGGATTTGAAACCTGGAGACAAAACTTTCAGCTTCCATATACAGCCTGCTCTGGATCAATTAAAGATCCGCAAGATTACCTGTTTAAAATGGAATGAAAGCATCAGTATGAATGGCCTGATCATCAAAGAGCATCAGCTTGTGTTCAGAAACTTCAGGGTATTGCTGCTTGATACTACGCTAAACAATCAGAAGATCAGGAATAAGCCCATATTTGATGCCGTATGGATACATAGGAATGCTAAAGTAAAAATCAGTGACCTGAGGCAGGATATAAGCTTAAAAAAAATATGGGTAGATGCCAGCAATAAAAATTATGCAATTCAGAACTATCTGAAGGACAACATAAATTTTAGTGGATCGGTAATCGTTCTAAAAAAAGACAAGGAATATTTAAAACAGGACAGGATCATAGACCTAGGATTTTGAACTCTTTAGCTATCTTTGTAAAAAAATATATAAAACAATGAGTGAAATTAAACAATCTCCAGTCCTGAAACATATTGTAAATGTAATTAAGAATGCCATAGCAGATTCTAAAGTTGAAGAGCAATCTGAAAGCGTTTCAGTTATAAAAGATGGGAATGATTCAATTCATATAACGCAATTATTTGATAGCACTGAAAATATTGATACAATTTTCATTACTGATAAAAAAGAAATATTATTTAGTGAAGATTTATTAGAAACCTTACAGGATATACATGAAACGGCTAAAGCTGATGCAAACCTGAAAAAAGCATTACAAGCCGCTGCTATCGTCATCAACGATTTAAGCATTGAAATGGATTTTATATTCCAGGCTGCCAGAGCTTCATTTGATGAACTAAGTGATAGTTATGAATTTATAAAAGCAACAGAAAAAAAAACATAGAGGAATTAACTGCCCAATTTAAGTTCGGTGATAACAAATTTGATTTAACAATTAAAAATGAGTCCGATAAAATTCACATTGGAGCTGAGGTTAATAAGCTGGTAACCCCAGCGGTTAAAAAAACCATTGAAGCAGATGTTGCCAAGATTGAACAGGCATTAAACAAAATGTTCAAATCATAATCGTTTGATTCCCCCGGCTTCCATATGAATGTGGAAGCCGTTTTTGTTTAACCTGAATTTGAACCAAATATAATCAATAGTATCCCCCATAGTTATGGCATCATCCCGTATTATTATATACAGTAAACGAACGTGTCGCTACAATTTCATTGAACCGTCCTGATAAGCGCAATGCCTTTAATCCAGAACTGGTAAGTTCTTTAACGGGGGCATTATTAAAAGCTTCTGATGATGAAGAGGTGAAAGTGATCATTTTAAAGGCCATTGGTGATGTCTTTAGTGCTGGTGCTGACCTTGCGTATCTACAACAATTACAAAATAACACACACGAGGAAAATGTTCAGGACAGCAACAACCTGAAAACTCTTTTCACTACAATCTATTATCTTCCTAAAGTAGTCATTGCACAGGTTGAAGGTCATGCAATTGCAGGCGGATGCGGACTGGCAACGGTTTGTGACGTCACTTTTGCTATTCCTGAGGCAAATTTCGGTTATACAGAAGTAAAGCTTGGCTTTGTGCCTGCAATAGTTTCTTGTTTTTTAATGCGTAAAACGAGTGAAACAATAGCAAAAAAGATACTATTGACAGGCGATTTGTTTTTTCAGCGGAGCAAGCAAGCACTGGCCTATAATTTGATTACCTATGTAACAAACAAGGAAGAAATTAGTCAGAAGGTACAGGATTTTGCGCAAAAGCTTTGCGAAGAGGCTTCAGGAAACTCCCTGATGGTAACTAAACAACTAATTGGTCAGACTACCAATCCTGAATTGGAAAAAAGTTTGAACTTAGCAGTACAAATCAATGCGAGGGTCAGAGAAAGTGAAGACTTTAAAAAAGGAATCGCCTCTTTTATCAACAAAGAAAAAATTAAATGGTAAACTATCAAAACTAAAAATATGTTAAAATCAATTAAAACAAGTGTACTGGCTGTAATATTAATCAGCACTGCAGTGATTGCACATGCACAGAAAAAAGTAAATGAAGGCACACTTACCTATGGAATTACTTACGAATTAACTGCTGAACAACAATCAATGGCTTCACAGCTTCCAGCAGAGACAAAATTCAAATTCAATGGAAATATTTTAAAGATTGAAATGCAGCAGGGCCCTGCAAAAATCACTATAATTTCTGATGGTGTTCAGAAAAATGGATTGGTATTGGTTGATGTACCACCTATTCAAAAACAATATGCAGTGAAAACTACCAAAGAAGAGACTGAAGCGACTATGGGTAAAACACCTGTATTAAGCGATTTCAAAGCAACTGGTGAGAAATTGAAAATTGGTCAGTATAATACTGAAAAATACACTTATAAAGATGACAAAGGCACTCCTTTCGAACTTTGGGCAACAACTGAGATTCAATTACCAGAAGGAATTATCGGTGAAGAATTCAAAACAGTAAAAGGAACTCCTATCAAATTCACGCGTGTACAAAACGGTGTGAAAGCAGTTTTAACTATCACAGCTCTGGCTGAAGATAAAGTTGGCCCTATATCACTTGAAGTACCTGCAGCTTATGAACTGACTACTATGGATGCTTTAAGAGCAATGGGCGGTCAATAAGCATTAAGAACCGGAGGAAAGGCCTTCTGAGAACTGCATAATGTGGTTATCATCAGAAGGCTTTTTCTTTTTCATTTTAATCACCTGTTTATCATTGCACGGTCAACGTCCGGACTACGATACAGATGCTCAGCTATTGTTGAAAGGGTTGAGGTGTTGACTTGTTCACCCAATCCATAAAACTGCTGGAAACTCATAATCAGTGGTCTCCATTTGTCAGGATCTACCCGATTAGGCTGACCATCCATCTGGATTGATTCTTCCAAATAAATACGCTGGACACGCAACTCGATCGTTACTAGTTTTCCACGTTGAAGTTCGTCCTCCTGAGCCAAGTCGTGAATATTCTCTACTACTGCTTCCATTTGTACAGGACATTCTGCAACCCTGGGTGCAGCAACTGTTTCTGAAAATAATGGAGTTAGTCCGGCTAACTTAAATTTATCAGCTTCATACCTGTATCCTTTTTGTGCTTTCCCTGCAGGTACAGGAAAAGTTCCAGTTGTTAACGCAAGGCGATTTACAGCTTCCGCCTGATTTACTGATGGCAGTTTAAAACACACTCACCTGTACGGCCGATATTTTCAGTCGTTTTTGAAAAGGAGGAGATGCCGATCACACAACGCCAGCCCAACCAAAATACCGATGAGATAGGAGCAAGATTATTTGTTCCGTCCATATTGCGAGTACTGATCAGCACTACCGGAGTGCCGAAATAAAGAATTGATGGTTCACTTAAATGATGCATGTTATTTCGTTTAATGCCCAAAATTACCTGCCAGCAAGTGAGTTTAACACCCGTTTCTTGCGCTATTTATATAAATATGTCTTAAAGATAAAATCAATTCACTATTCTCTCGAACTCAAACTGAAGAAGAGAGGAAATTCTCTTTTTAGCGTATCATTAACCGGAATAAGCTCCTTTATATGCGGCCATCTCAATTGTCGCTACACGGTAGCGACAATCGGAAGAGAGAGAGACGGAATAAATCCAAAAAATAATTAATTATATCAAACTTGGAAATGCGCTTTAACCAGAACAAACAATGTACTACATTTTGAATTGCAGAGAGATCAGAAAACCCCTGAAAAAATTAAAATTATTCAAATCAAATGAAGCGGAAACTCATTATTTTAAAGTTAACGACTGTCTTGTTTATCACCTCTTTTTTTGTAACCGCAGCAAACGCTCAGTATAAAAAAGAAGGAGTTAACTGGACAAAAGATGGTAACGGTTATTATCAGAATTCATACAGAGGAATCGAAATAGTCACTTTACCAAAGAACGAGACAAAAATACTTATCAGCAGCGAATTACTTACGCCTGCCGGACAAAATCAACCATTACCAATCAAAGACTTTGTTCTTTCTGCTGACGGGACTAAAGCTTTGATCTATACCAATAGTAAAAGAGTATGGCGTTATGAAACCAGAGGCGACTACTGGCTTGCAGATTTAACAACTAATAAACTAACTCAAATTGGGAAAGATAAACCAGCTTCATCTTTGATGTTTGCCAAATTATCACCGGATGCAAGTAAAGTTGCCTATGTAAGCGGCCATAATTTATACGTAGAAGATATTGCTGGCGGAACTAGTAAAGCTTTAACAACAGATGGTACAGCCAGACTAATCAACGGTACTTTTGATTGGGCCTATGAAGAAGAATTTGATTGCAGAGATGGTTTCAAGTGGAGTCCTGATGGTACTTCTATCGCTTACTGGCAGCTCGACGCCAGTAAGATCAAGAATTTTCTGATGATCAATAACACAGATTCGATTTATCCTTATACTGTACCAGTTGAGTATCCAATTGTTGGAGAAAATCCTTCTTCATGCAAAATTGGGGTTGTCAATGTAAGCACTGCACAAACTAACTGGGTAAGGGTTCCTGGTGATGCAATACAAAATTATATTCCAAGAATGGATTGGGTGCCTGATACAAAAGATCTGATTTTACAACAGCTGAACAGAGAACAAAATACCAGTCGTGTTTTTGTAGCCAATACACAATCAGGATCGGTATCCAATATTTATACGGAAACTGAAGCATGGATTGATGCTGCACCTGAATGGCAATGGATCAACAATGGAAAAGAATTTATCTGGCCAAGTGAAAAAGACGGATGGCGCCATTTTTACAGAATCAGCAAAGATGGCAAGAAGCAAACACTAATCACCAAAGGCGATTATGATGTAATTAAATCCAGTTTAGTTGATGAAAAGAATAATACCTTTTATTTTATTGCTTCACCAACCAATGCAACGCAAAAATATCTGTTTAAGACAAAATTAGATGGAAAAGGAAAACTAGAACAAGTTACCCCTTCTGTTCTGCCTGGAACACATGATTATGATATTTCTCCCAATGGTATTTTCGCAAACCATAACTATCAGAATGCTAATGTATCTCCGATCAGCGAATGGATGAAGTTAGACACAGGTAATCCTTTCACTATGGAGGGCAGTTTAACAAACCAGCTGGCAAAAATCAGACCGCCAAAAAACAAAACTGAATTTTTCAAGATCAAAACTGAAGATGGCGTTGAGCTTGACGGCTGGATGAAAAAACCAGATAACTTTGATCAGACAAAAAAATATCCTGTAGTATTTTATGTTTATGGTGAACCAGGTGCACAAACTGTCCTTGACACCTATGGAGTCTCTTACAATTTCTTATATGCGGGTGATATGCCTAAAGACGGTTATATCTATATTTCAATAGAAAACCGTGGTACACCAGCACCAAGAGGACGCGAGTTCCGTAAGTCTGTTTACAAAAGCATTGGTACACTAAACATTCGTGATCAGGCAATGGCTGCTAAAGAAATCCTGAAATGGTCATTTGTAGATAAAGACAGGGTCGCTGTATGGGGATGGAGCGGAGGTGGTTCATCTACCCTGAACCTAATGTTCCAGTATCCTGAAATCTATAAAACCGGTATCGCTATTGCAGCAGTAGGCAATCAGCTGACTTATGACAATATTTATCAGGAACGTTATATGGGTTCTCCGTTAAAAACTAAAGAAGCTTATGTTAAAGGTTCACCAATTACCTATGCTAAGAACTTACAAGGTAATCTACTATATATTCATGGTACAGGTGATGATAATGTTCATTATCAAAACGCAGAAATGCTGATTAACGAGCTGATTAAAAACCAGAAAGTATTCCAATTGATGTCTTACCCTAACCGTACACACGGAATTAGTGAAGGAGCTGGTACAAACGCTCATCTTTCTAAAACTTATACTAAGTTTCTTCAGACTAACTGCCCTCCGGGAGGCAGATAATCTGCTAAGAAAATATAAAACCCCCTTATCTGTCTAACAACAGACAAGGGGTTTTCTTTTTAACACACCTTTTTTCTATTATTCTGGATTAAGCTCCCTGACCAATATTGATCATTAAGCCACCATCCATTACATAAGTACTTCCAGTCACGTAATTCGCTTCATCAGAAGCCAAAAATAAAGCCAGAAAAGCAATTTCTTCCGGCCTTCCCGCCCTTCCGAGCGGAATATGCTGCTCTGCTTTTTCTCTGACCTGCGGATCATCCACAGCCTTCTGATTCATCGCAGTAAGAATCATTCCCGGAGCAATATTATTGACATTGATCCCAAATTTGCCTACTTCCAAAGCCATTGTCCGCATCAAATTCCTTATACCAGCCTTTGAAGCATTGTAATCAGCATTACCCGGAGCGTTTATTTCTTCATGGACAGAAGATATATTGATAATTTTCCCAGGTTTACTCACCCCTTTACGATGTTGGATAAACTTTCTGCTGCAAAAAAATGTTCCATACAAATTCGTTTTGATAGTTTTATCAAAAGTATCAGTAGTCATTTCATCAATTGGAATTCCTGATCCATTTACTCCCGAATTATTTACCAGGATGTCAATTCCGCCAAACTCTTTAATGATAGCTTCCATTTTCTCTTCCACATCCTGTTCCTCACTGACATCAAATTTGATTAAAATAGCTCTCCCACCGTGTTTCTTTACTTCTTCCAGAGCCTCCTGCCCTCTTTCTTCATTACTATGATAACAAACGACTACAGTTGCGCCGTTTTTAACAAATTCTATAGCAATGGATCGTCCGATCCCAGAATCTGACCCCGTTACCAATGCAATTTTGTTTTCCAGTTTCTTCATGTGTTATGCTTATATGCCTGATCTTCTTTGCTCTTAACAAACCCCAAAAACCAGGATATGTTTTAGATTACCTGACACTTAACATCATAGAAACCTTTTGTAAACCTTCCGTTAAAACTTTACAGATACCTATTTGTTGTAACAGCCAATGGCACTGATTTCATTCACCAACAAAGGTATATATTGTAAACGGGGAGGTTTTTACATTGATCCCTGGCAGCCAGTAGATCTGGCTGTAACTACGCATGGACATGCAGATCACGTGAAATCCGGCAATAAAGCCTATTTATGCCACGAGCTTACCAAACCTATTTTATTACAAAGACTGGGGGCCGATTTACCTGTACAAACCTTACCTTACAACAAAGAAATCACTATTAACGGTGTCAATTATTAAGCTTTTTTTCCTGCCGGACACGTAATTGGATCTTCACAAGTAAAACTGGAATATAAAGGAGAAATATGTGTTGTTTCGGGAGACTATAAAGTAGAATACGACGGCATCAGTACTGCTTTTGAACCCGTTAAATGCAATACTTTCGTTTCTGAAAGCACGTTCGGCCTTCCTATTTATAAGTGGCTGCCACAGGAAGAAGTATTCGGAAAAATAAGGAACTGGGTTTCTGACAACCATGATCAGTTAAAAACAAGCGTATTAATAGCTTACAGCTTAGGAAAAGCACAACGGTTGATTAAAAATCTTGCAGGTGACACCAATATCTATGTGCATCAATCTATTGCCAATTTAAATGAAGGATTTATCAGGGCTGGCGTTGATTTGCCCCCAACGATCAGGATTACGCCGGATATAAAAAAAGAAGATTTACAAAAAGGTATAGTAATCGTTCCTCCTGCACTTGCAGATGGTAAATGGATGAAAAGCCTGATGAGCGCTTCAACAGGAATTTGTTCCGGATGGATGCAGGTCAGAGCAGGGCGCAGATGGAAATCGGCCGATGCCGGATTTGCATTAAGCGACCATGCAGACTGGCCGGGTTTGTTATCCGCCATCAAATCTACGCAGGCAGAAAAGGTATTTATTACACACGGATTTGTTTCCACATTCGCCAGATATCTGAATGAAACAGGAATAACGGCTGAAGAAGTAACTACCCGCTATGGAAACGAAGAGGAAGAAGAAATTTTAAAAGAAGCTTAACTTGAAAAGGTTTACCGAACTGATACAGCAGCTCGAAATGAGCAATAAGACCAACGACAAGATCGCGGCCCTGGTTAGCTATTTCAACATGGCTGACGAAAAAGACAAACCTTACGTAATTGCAATGTTTACTGGCAAAAAACCACGCAGACCAGTTGCAACAGCCTTAATTAAAGAATGGGCAATAGAACTGAGCGCTATTCCTGCCTGGTTATTTGCCGAGTGTTATCATAGCGTTGGCGATTTAAGTGAAACTATTGCCCTTGTACTCCCTCCTGCTAAACATGGCAGAGACCGTAAGTTACATGAATGGATAACAGACCTGGCTAAATTAAACGGTCAGGAAGATTCGGTAAAAAAGGAATTTATCCTTCAGGCATGGGACAGTCTGGATACACAGGAACGGTTCATCTTCAATAAACTGATCTCCGGGAATTTCCGGATCGGTGTATCTAACAAGATGCTGGTCAATGCGATCGCTAAACAAAGTGATACAGACAGCAATAAAATCATGCACAGTATTATGGGGAAATGGGCTCCGGGAGAGATCACTTATAAAGAGCTGATTGAAGGCGTACATGTCAACACAGATAATTCATGGCCCTACCCTTTTTGTCTGGCTTATGCATTAGATACTGAACCAGAAAAACTAGGCGAAACTACAGCGTGGCTGGCAGAATGGAAATGGGATGGTATCCGCGGTCAAATTGTAAAACGAAACGGGGAGCTATTTATCTGGTCAAGAGGCGAAGAACTGGTAACAGATCAATTTCCGGAACTACATTTTCTCAAGGATGAATTACCTGACGGAACGGTAATAGATGGAGAAATTCTTTCTGTAAAAGACGGAAACGTACAGGCATTCAGCATCCTTCAACAACGGTTAAACAGAAAAACTATTCATAAATCACAGTTAAGAGATGCCCCTATAGGTTTCTTCTGTTATGATATAGTCGAAACTGAGGGAAAAGATATCCGAACAGAACCACTTTCCAGGCGGAGAAAAACACTGGTTGAGCTCATGTCCACCCTTACAATCAAAGACATCGCTATTCTTTCGCCAGTGATCAGTTTCAATAGCTGGGAAGAACTCGCTGAAATCAGAAAAGTGTCAAGAGAGAATAACAGTGAAGGCATTATGCTAAAAAAACTGAGCTCTCTTTACCACAGCGGCCGTAAACGCGGAGATTGGTGGAAATGGAAAATCAACCCCTATACAGTGGATACAGTAATGATTTATTTATGCACAGAAAGGAAGTGGCCGCAGAGCCAATCATTTTACCGACTATACTTTTGCGGTAAGAGACGGAGAACAGCTGATTACGATAGCCAAAGCTTATTCAGGATTAACAGACAAAGAAATTAAAGAAGTAGATTCCTTTGTAAGGAAAAATGCCATTGAGAAATTTGGCCCGGTAAGAACCGTAAAACCAGAGCTCGTCTTTGAAATTGCATTTGAGGGAATCGCTGAAAGCAAAAGACATAAAGCTGGTCTGGCTTTGCGCTTTCCCCGTATCGCCCGCTGGCGAAAAGACAAAGTTGCTGCAGAAATCAATACACTGGACGATCTGAGACAATTATTGGCTTCAACATTATGATATTGATTTAAACCCTTCATACAGGAAAAATCTGATGATGCTAGAAAAAAGTACAGGCTATAAACATGTAATCAAATGGTTAAAAGGTAAAAAGAAAAAGCCTTTTAAATTTCAAACTGATGCCTGGCAATATTATGCTGAAGGATACAGCGGACTGGTCAATGCCCCCACTGGTTTCGGAAAGACATTTTCCCTTTTCCTGGCTGTAGTGATTGATGAACTGAATAATCGTAAACCTGCTAAGGCCGGTTCAAAGAAAAACAAGAAAGACTACGGTTTAAAATTAATATGGATTACCCCCTTGCGTTCTTTAGCCAAAGATTTAGCCAGGGCGATGCGTGAAGTTTGTACAGAATTGGAAATTGACTGGCAAATAGGCGTACGCAATGGCGATACACCACAAAGCGAGAAACTGAAACAGAAAAAACAAATGCCTGAGGTTTTGATCATCACCCCCGAAAGCATGCACCTTTTACTCGCACAGAAAAACACTTCAGCTTATTTTGACGATTTACAGTGTATTGTAGCTGATGAATGGCATGAATTACTGGGTAGTAAACGCGGGGTAATGGCAGAACTGGCCATTTCAAGGATCAGAAGCCTGGTGAAAGAGAAACATCCGGAAAGGCTTTTGAGATGGGGGGGTATATCAGCAACTATAGGAAATATGGATGAGGCACTTGATGTCCTTGTTCCTTATGAAGAAGTATTAAAGATCACGGTGGTTGCTGATGTAGAGAAAAAGATAGAGATTAAATCTATCCTGCCCGATCATATCGATATGCTGCCATGGGCCGGTCACCTTGGACACAAGCTTGCCCATAAATTATTACCAATTATTAAAAAAAAAAAAAGCAAAACCACGCTGATCTTCTGCAATACACGTGGCCAGGCTGAGCTTTGGTATCAGAATCTACTGAAACTCGACGAAAACCTGGCCGGGCAAATCGCCATTCATCATGGATCAATAGATTATGAATTGCGTAACTGGATTGAAGATGCTATTCATACTGGAATATTAAAAGCAGTGATCAGTACTTCTTCGCTGGATCTTGGTGTTGATTTTAAGCCTGTTGATACTGTTGTTCAAATTGGCTCACCCAAAGGTGTAGCCCGGTTTTTGCAGCGGGCCGGCCGTAGTGGCCACTCCCCTTTCGAGACTTCAAAGATCTTTTTTTTACCCACCCATGCTTTGGAACTTGTAGAAGCCGCAGCAATTAAAGAAGCTGCAAGAACTCAGAATATTGAGAGCCGGGAACCGGTGGTTATGGCATTTGATACACTAATCCAATATATGGTTACCCTTGCCGTTGGAGATGGCTTTGACGATCAGAAATTATATACTGAGGTGAAAAACACTTTTGCTTTCAGAGAGCTGGAACCATCAGAGTGGAGCTGGATGATCGCTTTCATTACCACTGGCGGAGATAGTTTAACAGCTTATAACGAATTCAGCAAAGTAGAAAAAGAAGATGGGCTATGGAAAGTTAAAAGCAGACAGGTTGCTATGCGTCACCGTTTACATATAGGAACAATTGTTAGTGATGCGATGTTAAAAGTCAAATATCTGACAGGTGGTTATATTGGTATGCTTGAAGAATCCTTCATTTCAAAAATGAAACCCGGAAACAGCTTTACCTTAGCCGGGCAGAGTCTTAGAGTTTATAATGGTTAAAGAAATGACTGTACTGGTTCGCAAGAGTAAACTCAAAAGTGCCATTACCCCCAGCTGGCTGGGCGGAAGAATATCTTTGAGCGCTAACCTTGGAGCTATTTTAAGGAAAAAGTATAATCAGACACTTGATAAAACCCATGAAGACGAAGAACTCGATATCATTCTTCCCTTATTTGAGCGGCAGGCTAAGGTTTCGCATGTTCCTAAAGATGATGAGTTCCTGATAGAATTGATAAAAACCAGGGATGGTTATCATTTTTTCACTTACCCGTTTGAAGGCCGTCAGGTACATGAGATTATGGCCGCCCTGATCGCTTATCGTCTGGGTAAGATTAAGCCCATAAGTTTTTCTATTGCTATGAATGATTACGGCTTTGAACTACTCAGCGAACAGCCAATCCCGCTGGATGAGGAAAACATTAAGCTGTTATTCAGTCCGGTGAATTTAGGTGAAGATATTGTGGCCAGTATCAATGCAACAACTGAAATGGCAAGACGTAAATTCAGGGATATTGCTTGTATTTCAGGTCTTGTGTTTCAAGGTTATCCGGGTAAGTATGTAGCTAATAAACACCTTCAGTCATCATCATCCTTATTTTTTAACGTTTTTAGTGATTATGATAAACATAACTTATTATTGCGTCAGGCTTATGATGAAGCATTTTATCAGCAGATTGAAGAACCAAGACTGGCCGCAGCTTTGCACAGGATACAAGCCAGTAAAGTAATTATTGTTAAAGCTGAGAGTTATACTCCTTTGTGTTTTCCTATCAAAGTAGATAGTTTAAGAGAAAACATGAGTACTGAGGAATTAGGAGTAAGAATAGCAAAAATGACTGCCGAAGCAGATAAAAAACAGACACAACGCAGAAAAAAGAATGATCATCAATTGTAAAGGAGAAGATTTAGTACTGAGCAAACACAGGGCGATTTATTGGGCAGCTAAAAAGATGCTGATCATTAGCGACCTGCATTTGGGTAAGGGTGCACATTTCAGGAAAGCTGGTATCCAGATCCCTGTTCATGTAAACACGACAGATCTGAATAAGCTAACTATACTTATCCTGGAATTTACGCCTGATATTTTATTGATAAACGGTGATATGTTTCATCATCAAATGAATAGTGAAGCAGAACTTTTCCGACAATGGAGGTTGCAATATCCCAACTTGAAAATCATGCTGATTAAAGGGAATCATGATCTGTTAAAAGCGCATGATTACTCAGAGTTAGCCATCGAAACACATCACACAGAGTTTTTATGTGGACCATTCAGGTTTATACATGATCAGCCCAGCTTTACAGATAATTACTATAATATTACCGGGCACATTCATCCTGGCGTAACCATTTATGGAAAAGCACGTCAGCTGATCAGGTTACCATGTTTTTATTTCGGAAAAACATGCGCGATTCTGCCTGCTTTTAGTGTTTTTACAGGATTAAGTAAAATCAAGACAGAAAAGGGTGATCTGTTTTATGTGATTACACCTGAAAAAGTAATTCTGGTGTAATCAAAAAAGAATAAATCAGGTTAATCTTCGAAACTAATATCTTCCTGCTCCGCAGACTGCGCAATCAGTGAAAGTAACATATTTACAACCGTTTGATCAGTTTTAAAAGTCACATCACTTTCTGCAAGATCATGGAGGTGAATCCAGCGGAATGATTGTAAAGTTTCCGGATCAAAATCAAACACCTCAGTTTTGAAGTTCAGTTTTAATGCATCAACTTCTCTAACCAGGTAATAAATACTGATGATCTGGCTATCATTAAAAGAAGATTTTTCGAAGAAGTCAGTCGTATAGAAGTGGCTTAATACTTCTATCTCAGCATTACATTCTTCCATGAATTCACGTTTAAGTGCATCAATAAGGCCTTCCCCATATTCTAATCCACCACCGGGGAACTTGCTGAAGCTTCGTCCTCCTGATTGTTCGTCACTAACCAATATCTGATTATCTGCATTGATTAATAAACCGTAAACTCTTACATTGAAATAACTCATGGATCTGAAATGTTTTTATGCTATTAACTATGAGCCAATTTTAAAATAAGCTCAATAAGGGGGCAAATATAAACAAACATATCGCTCCTGCTATGATAAAAGCATGGTTTTATTGACTGAAATGCTTTTTATTTTTAGTAGCATTTTCTATATTCCAGCCAATTTCTCCGGCAAATGCATCTTGCCTTACAGGACAATCCTTTAGTTTGCAATAATTACAGCATTCCGGCAAACAAGGATCTGCATGTATAAATAGCTCAGTACTTCTTTCAGCATTACCATTAATTAAATGATCAATTGATGAAATTTCGGTATGTACCTTATTCAGATCATAATAATAAGGAAGCGTAAGATGGCAATCAATATGAAGATCTGAACCATATTGTTGCGCCCTGAGGTTATGTACGTCTATCCAGGAATCGTGTCTGTTATTTTGTAAGATCTTTACAATTGTTTCAACCAGTTCAACATTACTCTCTCATCCATTAAACCACCTACAGATTTTCGGGTCAGTTTATACCCGCTATATACAATATATAATCCAAGAAGTATAGAAATCACACTATCAAGCCAATAAATCTCAGTGACTTTGATTAACAGAATACCAACAACCAGTCCGGCACTTGTAACTGCGTCAGTCAAAAGATGTTTACCATCGGCCTCTAAAGTAAGTGAGTTATATTTTTTACCTGTATTGATCAGATAATAACCAACCAGCATATTAATCACACCGGTAATACCTATAATGATAGCACCATCCAGTAACTGATGGATTTCTCTCGAAACAACAAGATCATAACTCGACTTGACAATGATAATTAGTCCTGCAATTGCAATCAGCACCCCCTCCACAAAAGCAGAGAAAAACTCCACTTTACCATGCCCGTAAGGATGATTTTCGTCCTTAGGCAAAGTAGCGAGATAAATGCTGTAAAAAGCAAAGCTGGTGGCCAGTACGTTCACAATACTTTCGGCAGCATCAGTTAAAATTGCATTGGAATGTGTGATGAAGTATGCACCGAATTTGGCTAGCATCAGGATAACGCTAATGCATAGTGAAATGAGTATTGCTTTCTTTTTGGGTTGCAAATGAAATGATTTAGCCCTCAAAAATACAGTTTCTTTGCCATATTACGAAGTTGTATAGTATTTATACAATGAATTTACAAATACATATATAACTAAATTCAAAAAGGTTTTAGATAATTTCTGAGTTAAAATTTCATTTTTATAGCCGCAAATTGCTTCAGGTTTTTATATTTGCTTTCTTATAAGCGAATCATGACATTTTTATCGAAAAGAATCAATAACCTATCAGAATCACAGACCATTAAAATGGCAAAGCTGGGGAGAGAACTCACCGCTAAAGGAATTGATGTAATTAATTTAAGCTTCGGAGAGCCTGACTTTTTTACACCAGAACATGTTAAGGAGGCCGCAAAAAAGGCAATTGATGAGAATTATTCTTTTATACTCCTGTATCCGGTTACCCTGAACTGCGGAAGGCGATTGTTGAAAAGCTGAAGAATGAAAATGGATTAACTTATACTTTTGATCAGATTGTAGTATCAACTGGCGCAAAACAATCACTGGCAAATGCGGTAATGTGTTTGGTTAACCCGGGAGAAGAAGTTATCGTACCAACCCCATACTGGGTTTCGTACTCAGAAATGATTAAACTGGCCGAAGGCGAAACAGTATTCATTAATGCTACAGTGGAAAATGATTTCAAAATCACTGCTGATCAGCTTGAAGCTGCAATTACCCCAAACACTAAACTTTTCATGTTCTCGTCCCCTTGTAACCCAACAGGATCAGTTTACAGCCATGAAGAATTAGCCAGCCTTGCTGCTGTTTTCGAAAAACATCCAAACATCTATATCATCTCTGATGAAATTTACGAACATATTAACTTCGTAGACAAACATGCTTCGATTGCTTCTTTCGATGCGATCAAAGACCGCGTAATCATTATCAATGGTTTCTCAAAAGCTTATGCGATGACAGGCTGGAGAGTTGGTTATATGGCTTCAAACACTGAAATTGCAAATGCCTGCGATAAACTTCAAGGCCAGATTACTTCAGGTACATCATCTATTTCACAACGTGCAGCCCTTGGTGCTTACCAAAGCAGTCTTGATAGCGTAATTGCCATGAAAGATGAGTTCAGAAAACGCAGAGATTTAGTTTATGGCTTACTTAAAGAAGTTCCCGGTATTAAGGTGAACCTTCCGGACGGAGCTTTCTATTTCTTCCCTGAAGTAAAAGAATACTTCGGAAAAAGCGTAAATGGGAAAGTAATCAGCAATGCTGAAGAACTATGCCTTTACTTATTAAACGAAGCGCATGTTTCCACTGTAACAGGTGAAGCTTTTGGTAACGAAAACTGTATCCGTATCTCTTATGCAGCAGCGGAAGAACAATTAGTAAAAGCAGTTTCAAGAATCAAAGAGGCGTTGTCTAAATTGAGCTAACGTCAAATAAATAAAGGTTTCCAAACCATATACAAAAAAGAGCCGTCGTATAAGTAATTATGTGACGGCCTTTTTTTGTTCAGAAATTGATATTCTTGTTAATTAATCGGCTTTAGAATCCTGTTCCATCTCACCTTATTCAGCAAAGTTTTTGTCGAATCAATGCTCATCCATGTGATTAATGCTTTACCAAGCACATGGTCTTCAGGCACATAACCCCAGAAACGGGAATCCAGCGAATTATGACGGTTATCACCCATCATCCAGTAATAGTTCATTTTAAAAGTATAGCTATCTGCTTTTTTACCATTGATCAGTATAGTATTTCCTTTTAATTGCACCTTATTATTCTCATACAATTCAATTGCCCTGCGATATAAGATTATATTTTCTTCATTTAGTGGTATTGACATCCCTTTTTTTGGCAAAGTAAGCGGCCCGAAGTTGTCCTCATTCCATTTGAACCTATCATTGTGAGGAAAAACAGACTCACATAGCTCCCCCAACAGGCTCAATTACAGGCGTTACACTTTTAATATAAGAGAACCCCTTAAAAGTTGCCAACTGATCTTTCGGGATAATCATTTCATAAACATTGCTATCGATTTGCCGGCGAACTTCAATATTCATATCACGAAAAATATCGGGGTTAATCATATCTCCGGAAGTCATCACCATATACGATGTCTGAGATTTCTCTGCATTTGGGGCAGCCTTCCCATTAATATAGACCTGTGAATTTACGATTGCAAGTACATCTCCTGGAGTAGCCTGACAGCGTTTAATAAGGTTTGTCCTTACATCTACAGGTTTATCATAAGAAGGATCAGCTTCTTCTGGTTTATTAAACACCACAATATCACCCTTTTTTATGGTTGTTAAGCCCGGTAAACGGAAGTACGGCAGCTGTATACCATCCCAGTAAGTTTTGATATGGTATTTTGTAATCGTAGATTCTAAAAAAGGATTTTGAACAGGCGTAAAGGGCATTCTTGCCCATAGCTGATCTTGCTCACGAACAAATAGTCGCCAGTAAGCAGCGATCCTTCCATGGAGCCTGAAGGAATAGCATAAGCTGAGAATAACAATCCCCGTATAATAGTAGATGCAACAACAGCGAATAACACGGCATCAAACCACTCCCGTTTCCTGCTTTTTTTTGGCCTGGTGGTTTCAGTTTTCTTTTTAGAGAAAAAATTCCATTTCATAGCTTTAGTTTTTAGTTACCTTTTGACAAACAAACCGAACACTTGTTACATTCTGCTGTTCAATTTCATTTCAAAGTAATTATCTGATTTATGCCTTTATTAAATACCCGGGGCTACCAAATCTCATTAACTTTGCGCCGTCATCTTAAGGCTGGTTTAAAACCCATCTGATCACCTTAAGCACATATTAAAGGTTATGCAAACAAATACAATCGCGGATGTTACTCCATCAAGCATCCGTTTAACAATAACAAAATTCGTCACATTCACTTTTTCAGGATACTTCACCATAGGTTTATCACTGGCAGTATTACCAGTTTTTATCCATCAGCAATTGGGTTACAGCCCAATGATTGCTGGTATAGTGATCAGTTTACAATATGTAACGACATTTCTATTCCGTGGCTACGCCGGGAACATTGTCGATAAAAGAGGGCCAAAACCAGCAGTCTTAATTGGCATGACCGGATTTGCCTTAAGCGGCATCTTACTCTTTGCAGCCTATCATCTCAGACATACCCCTGCATTAAGCCTTGGAGTTCTGGTGCTCACCCGTTTTATGACAGGTTTCGGAGAAGGTCTGATCGGAGCCAGTCCTGTTAACTGGGCGATATTTGCCGTTGGCGATCAGCACACCGGAAAAGCAATCTCCTTTAACGGCATTGCCAGTTATGGAGCACTAGCGGTTGGAGCCCCTTTGGGAGTCATCCTGAATAACGAATTTGGAATAGGCAGTATTGGCATCCTGATTATTGTAGTCGGAGCAGCCGGCTTCTTTTATGCCAGAAGTCAGAAAGCCTTAAGAGGAAACCATAAAGAGCCCAGACAACCATTCCTTCAAGTATTGAAGACAGTCTCACCTTACGGTATCTGCCTTGCCCTTGGCGGTCTTGGGTTTGGAACAATTTCTACCTTTATCACCCTTTACTACGCCTCTTTAAACTGGGGCGGAGCTGTTTTATGTCTATCTGTCTTTAGTCTTCTCTTTATAGTTGGCCGTCTTATTTTTGGCCGTGCCATAGAAACATACGGTGGTATGAAAACATCCATAGCCTGCCTGGCCATGGAATCTACAGGTCTTTTCATCCTTGCATTAGCCACCAGCCCTCACCTTGCACTTATAGGCGCAGGTATAGCCGGGCTTGGTTTCTCCCTGATTTTCCCAGCCCTTGGCGTAGAAGCCGTTAAACGCGTACCCGCATCAAACAAAGGCGCTGCCCTCGGTGGTTACGGATTATTCATAGATCTTTCCCTTGGGCTTACCGGGCCATTGGTAGGCGGAGTTGGCCAGTTTTTGGGATGCTATATATCTTCCCCTTTAGTATGACAGTAGTATTTATAGGTTTTGTATTAGCAATTCTGATCTATTACAAACAGAAAAAAGAAGTGATTTAAACACAAGACAATTCTTCTGGAAGATATACCTGAAAATTTCTTTTAGCCAGTCTATCTAAAAGTTTCTTCCTCGTTAGCTTAATCAAAAGTTTCTTCTGAAAATTATATTCTTTCAAGCCGGTCTATCTAAAAGTTTCTTCTAAAAATTATATTCTTTCAAGCCAGTCTATCTAAAAGTTTCTTCTAAAAATTATATTCTTTCAAGCCAGTCTATCTAAAAGTTTCTTCTGAAAATTATATTCTTTCAAGCCGGTCTATCTAAAAGTTTCTTCTAAAAATTATATTCTTCAAGCCAGTCTATCTAAAAGATTCTTCTAAAAATTATATTCTTTCAAGCCAGTCTATCTAAAAGTTTCTTCTAAAAACCTTTCCCTAGCCACCCTGCCGACCCATTTATGCAGTTTCTCCTGTTTAGCAGGAGCTTTATCGGGTTTCTCGCAGTGTGTTGCATCTTCAAGGTTTTCCGCTAATGGATATCCGGGATTTTTAGAGGTAAAAAAAAACTGTTAATGAATTCTGGCATCAGGGCCCTCAAAGAGGGAACGTAGCCAGAATTCATTAACAGTTTTTTTTACCCCGTCGATTAAGACCTTATAGCCTCCACCGGATCAAGCCTTGAAGCCGCATAAGCTGGCCAGAAGCCAGATATCATTCCTATAACCACGGAGATACCAATCCCCATGATGATGTTTTTCATATACAAAACAACCTCCACCTTCACCGCATACGTAAACACAAGTGTCAAACTATACACCAGTAACAGCCCTAACAATCCCCCCATTACACAAAGCGCTACCGCTTCAAACATAAACTGTAATAAAATAAAGTAATTCTTTGCGCCCAGTGATTTTTGAATTCCGATAATATTAGTCCTTTCCTTTACAGAAACGAACATGATATTAGCGATACCGAATCCTCCCACTAAAATAGAGAACCCACCAATCACCCAGCCTGCAATCCTCACCATTTTAAACATCATATCCAGCTGATTAGAGATCATTGTCGTCTTATTCAGCGCAAAATCCTCCTCAGTTCCCGGTTTAGTCCTGTGTATAGCACGCATAGCCCCTTCAAGCTCACTTTCCACCTCTTCCAATGGAACATCAGCCTTTCCTCTTACCGTAATCTGAGGGCCATAATTACCATTCTGAACATCAAATAACCCTCTCGCTAAGTTCAAAGGAATCAGTACATTTTTATCTTGCGACATCCCGATCATATCTTCCCCTTCTTTCTTAAACACTCCTACAATCGTCACCCTTCGTCCCATCACTTTAATTTGTTTACCGACAGCAGATTCACCGTTAAATAACCCATTGGCTACATCAGCACCAATAATGGTTACCGGAGCACCATTCTTACCTTCACTTTCAGTAAAATACCTGCCCTCCTGAAAATCCAGTGTCCAGGTTTTATCATAATCCTGCGTTCCCGCATTTAAGGTTACTCCATTTACAGAGCTGCTTCTATATTTTATAGTTCTGTTGCTTGCAGAAGCTTCAAAAGAAATTCCGTCAACATTTTCCATGCGCTCCTTTAAAGCTTCATAATCTCTGATACTCGGATCAGGTCTGTTAATATATTTCCACCACGGATAATCACCCCCAAACCCCCAGGGCCATTTCTGGACAAAAAGCGTATTAGAACCCAGTTTGTCAACGCTTTCCTGTAATTTATTTCTTAGCGTATCTACACCAGAAAAAACAGCAATGATTGTGAATATACCGATCGTGATCCCCAATAAAGAGAGCATTGTCCGGAGTTTATTCTGACGGAGTGCATCGGCAGCAAACCTGAAACTTTCACCTATAAGTCTGAATATCATCATAATTACACTTTAGATTAAAAAAGGGTGAAAAGGTTACATTAAAATCAGTTTATTATCAAATAATCTTTACAAGATCGTTTATTCTTTGGACACAATGGGATGAAAAATTAACATAAATTTATCAGAATAAATATTTATACATTAATAAGCATTAAATTTCGTAAATTTGCGGCCTTAATTATTTTATAAAAAACATGAAGTTATCTCAATTTAAGTTTAATCTACCTGAATCATTAGTTGCAAATAATCCTTCGGAACACAGGGACGAAGCCCGTTTAATGGTTTTGCATAAAGACACAGGTGAAATTGAACATAAAATCTTTAAAGATGTTTTGGAGTATTTTGATGATCAGGATGTAATGATATTGAATAACACCAAGGTTTTTCCTGCACGTTTATACGGTAATAAAGAGAAAACAGGTGCTACAATTGAAGTGTTTTTATTGCGCGAACTGAATAAAGAATTACGTTTATGGGATGTTTTAGTAGACCCGGCACGTAAAATCCGTGTAGGAAACAAACTTTATTTTGGTGATGACGATTTACTGGTAGCGGAAGTTGTTGAATACAACATCACGTGGCCGTACTATCCGTTTCTTATTCGACGGTACTGACGAAGAATTCAGAAAAAATATTGAGATCCTTGGAGAAACCCCACTTCCAAAATATATAAAACGTAAAGCTACTGCACAGGATAAAGAACGTTACCAGACTATTTTCGCTAAACACGAAGGTGCTGTTGCCGCTCCTACTGCAGGTATGCACTTTAGCCGTGAGTTAATGAAACGTCTTGAATTGAAAGGAATTAATTTTGCAGAAGTAACCCTTCATGTAGGATTAGGTACTTTCAGATCTGTTGAAGTTGAAGATTTAACTAAACACAAAATGGATTCAGAGCAATTCATTATTGAAGAGTCACAAGCTAATATCGTTAACAAAGCATTAAATGAAAAAAGACGTATCTGTGCTGTAGGTACTACTTCTATGCGTGCCATTGAGTCTGCTGTGTCTTCAGGAAAAATGCTTAAACCAGCAAATGACTGGACAAGCAAGTTTATTTTCCTCCATATGATTTCAGCATTGCAAATTCAATGATCACCAATTTCCATACACCAGAATCTACATTATTGATGATGGTTAGTGCATTTGGAGGTTACGACTACGTTAGACATGCTTATGAAGTTGCATTAAAAGAGAAATATCGTTTCTACAGTTACGGTGATGCTATGCTGATCATCTAATTGTTAAAAACACCCCATAAAAAAATAGGAGGATCTTTTGATTCTCCTATTTTTTTTGTCCTAAAACTATTTAAAATGTCTAGATTTAAGACATAGCAAGACCCTATAAAAAAAACAGATGAAATATTACGCTATCATTGTTGCAGGCGGAAAAGGTAACAGGATGAATTTAGCTGTCGCCAAACAATTTTTAGAACTGGATGGCAAACCTATTTTAATGTACACACTGGAAGCTTTTAGCCAATGTGTCCTAAATCCAGAAATCATTTTAGTCCTGAATATTCATCAGCACCTGTTTTGGGAAGAATTATGTACCAAAATGATTTCAAAATCCCTCATCAGGTTATTAAAGGCGGACAGGAACGTTTTGATTCAGTACGAAATGGTTTAAAAACAATTAAAGGTAAAGCAATTGTTGCGATACATGACGCTGTACGTCCCCTTGTTACTGCAGAACTCATCCTGCAATCCTTTCAGATGGCCGAAGAAAAGGGAAATGCAATCACTGCAATACAGCCTGTAGACTCCGTTAGAATGAAGCGGGAAGGCCAGAATTCTGAAGCCTTAAACAGAGAGGAGCTTTACCTGATCCAAACCCCTCAGACCTTCCAGATAGAACAATTAAAAAAGGCTTACCTACAACCATATAGAAATGAATTCACAGACGATGCTTCCGTTGTAGAAAGAGCGGGATTTGGCATTAATCTAATCCCGGGAGAACGAAGTAATATCAAAATAACTTATCCTCAGGATCTGGAAATGGCATCCTTCCTGCTCAAAAAGAAAGGCTCCTGATTTCTCAGAAGCCTCTACGCAAGTTTCACTATGTTGATCTGTTATTAAGCAGCTCTGTTAATTATTTTCAGAATAATTGCAATTACTGCAATTACTAATAATACGTGGATCAAACCTCCTACATCGCCGAAACCGTGAAAGAAAAAGCCAATCACCCAAAGTATGATTAACACTACTGCAACTAAATAAAGTAAATTTCCCATAATAGTATTTTTTATTGGTTCGTTAATTAAATGATTTAAAAGTTTAGACAACTCCTGACATTTCACAAACAATCATCGTTCCAAAAAAACGAAAGCCCCGTCACCGGAGCTTTCAATTATGCGTATTCAAGAATGCTTTTTAAAATTTAAACCGCTTCTAATATTCGTCTTCATTAAAGAAGAAATCATCTTTAGTCGGATAATCCGGCCAAATTTCTTCAATAGTTTCATACGGTTCACCGTCATCTTCTAATGCTTGCAGGTTTTCAATGACCTCTACAGGTGCACCTGATCTGATACCGTAATCAATAAGTTCGTTTTTGTTGCAGGCCATGGAGCGTCTTCCAAATGCGATGCTAATTCTAATGTCCAATACATATTCTATACTATTTTATTGTTCTTATTTATTTTGCAAAAGTATATTAAAAATACTGATGAAAACAAATTTTTTTTCCACCATTTTATAGCCTTGGTAACCAGATACTTTCATCTGTTTTATCATCAAAACCAAGCTTCCTTGCCAGAACAAACAGATAATCACTTAATCTGTTCAAGTATATCGTGACTTTATCATCCACAAAGCTATCCGTTGCCAGATGCACGGTTAGTCTTTCAGCTCTCCTGCAAATACATCGTGCAATATGACAATAAGAGACAACAGTATTCCCTCCGGGCAGTACAAAATGTTTCAGTTCCGGCAAAATTTCATTCATCTTGTCCATCTCCTCTTCCAGCAAAGTAATATCTGTCAGATTCAAATCAGGAATTTTCATTTTTGACTTTTCCGGATCCGCAGCAAGAGAAGCGCCTATCGTGAATAAACGGTCTTGTATCTCCTTTAGTACCTGCTCTGCATGATTATCAATTTCCTGACACTGGATCAGGCCGATGTAAGAATTCAATTCATCTACAGTACCATAACATTCAATACGCAGATGAAATTTCGGGACTCTTGTCCCCCCTATTAATGAGGTTTGTCCCTTGTCACCAGTTTTGGTATATATCTTCATTAATTATGTCCCATTTTCTCAAAATCTTCACCACTCTCTATTAATTTAGAAAGACGCGGAGAAACAGTTTTAATATCCGTGTTCAAATAATCATTTTCGATCAGTCCATCACGCATTCTTACGATCCGGTGCGCATGCAAAGCAATATCTTCCTCGTGCGTCACTAAAATAATTGTATTTCCTTTACTATGGATTTCTTCCAGCAAACCCATGATCTCAATGGACGTTTTAGTATCCAGGTTACCTGTAGGCTCATCAGCAAGAATAATAGAAGGATCATTGATCAATGCTCTTGCAACAGCCACACGCTGCCGCTGACCGCCCGAAAGCTCATTAGGCTTGTGTGTAACCCGGTTTCCTAAACCAACGTTTTCCAGGGCCACCATTGCGCGTCTGTCCCGTTCTTTTTTAGTCACTCCGGCATAGATCAGGGGTAAAGCAACATTATCCAGTGATGTAGATCTTGGCAGCAGGTTAAAGGTCTGGAATACAAATCCGATTTCCTGGTTTCTGACTTCTGCAAGCGCATCATCTGTCATATGGCTTACATCAATATCGTTAAGGATATAATCTCCTTTACTAGGAGTATCCAGACAACCTAAAATATTCATCAAAGTTGATTTCCCTGAACCTGAAGGTCCCATTAGGGCAACAAATTCACCTTTATTAATATTTAGTGAAACTGATTTAAGGGCGTGGATAACCTCAGTTCCTATCACATATTTACGACCTATTTCTTTGATAACAATTAATGGTTTTTCCATTTGCGCCTATATTTTAACAATGACAAAGCTTTTAGTAGCTTCTGAGGTTAGACATATTGAATCGCCTGTTGTTACAAACGAAATTATTTATCGAGTATTTTCGGAACAAGAAAAAACTCTTCATTATGCAGCGCAGCATTTTTCAATCCTTCACTAACTGTAATATCCTGTTTCACTACGTCTTTTCTCCATACATTCACCTCAGGGTTCATATAAACAAGCGGCGCTACATTTTTTGTATCCAGCTCATTCAGCTTCTCCATAAAGGTGAGGATTTTGTTCATATCAGCCTGTAAAGTTCCTACTTCCTCTTCCGCAATCTCAATTCTTGCCAGGTCTGCTACCTTATAAATCGTCGCTTTATCTATGTTCATCTTTTTAAAGGATATATTTTATTAGCTCAAAAATACTGTTTTGTCAGCAATATTTACTTAACATGACAAAGACTTCCGTGCGAATATATCTCTGGTACAACGCTATTACATAGTGAGTCCGCCTATTTACAGAAAAAGGCGGACTCGAGGTGGACCCGACGTGGACCTGACGTGGACTCACACGCATGTTCGTCCGAAAGTCTTATACTGGTATCTTAATATTATATCGGTCATACACAGGTGGTTCATACATTAAAATCAATTATTAAACCTTCGGATAAGGTTTTTTTTTTATTAATTTCGACCTTTGGAAACCTCTGCTGACAGAATTTATGTCAGTCAATTAATATTAACCATTACAGGTTTCAGCAAAACAAACCCAGGAAAATGAAAGAAATAGTAGTAAGTGGTATACGTCCAACAGGAAAATTACATCTTGGCAATTATTTTGGCGCAGTAGCCAATTTTATAAAAATGCAGCATGAATATAATTGTTTTTTCTTTATTGCTGATTTACACTCCTTAACTACCCACCCTACTCCTGGAGATTTGCATGGTTATGTTAAAAATGTGTTAGTAGAATATCTGGCCTGCGGAATTGACCCTGAAGTAGCAACAATTTATATACAGTCTGATGTTCCGGAAGTAACAGAACTTTATCTGTACCTGAATATGAACTTATATGGGTGAATTAGAAAGAAGTACTTCTTTCAAGGATAAAATCCGTTCTCAGCCAGATAACGTTAACGCAGGCTTACTGACTTACCCGGCTTTAATGGCCGCTGATATTCTGATCCATAAAGCATTAAAAGTTCCTGTAGGTAAAGATCAGGAGCAGCATTTGGAAATGACCCGTACTTTTGGAAACCGTTTTAACCGTTTATATAATTCAGAATACTTTCCTGAGCCTTTTGCTTTCAGTTATTCAGCAAACCTGGTGAAGGTTCCCGGATTGGATGGAAAAGGAAAAATGGGAAAATCAGAAGGTGATGCTAATTGCATTTATCTGGCCGATTCTCCGGAAATTATCCGTAAAAAAGTATTAAAAGCAGTTTCTGATGGTGGCCCCACTGAAGAAAACCAGCCTAAACCAGAAGCCATTCAGAACCTGTTCGACCTGATGAAGATTGTTTCAACTCCTGATACAATTGCTCATTTTGACGAACTTTATAAAAATGTCAGATCCGTTACGGTGACTTAAAAAAACAACTGGCTGAAGACATGATTGTGTTCAATTCTCCAATACGTGAGCGCATTGAAGAAATTTCAAAAGACAGTGATTATCTGCGTAAAGTAGCTAATCTGGGTGCGGAAAAAGCAAGAGAAAGTGCAAGAAAAACAATAAAAGAAGTTAGAGAACTGATAGGTTTCAAACCATTTTAATAAATTAGATTAATTTAAGCTCATCATAAAGATCATATGCATATAGCAATAGTTGGCAATATAGGCGCCGGTAAAACTACTTTAACAAGCCTGTTGGCTAAAAATTATGGTTGGGAAGCTTTGTACGAAGAAGTAGATAACAATCCCTATCTGGAAGATTTCTATAGTGATATGAAACGCTGGAGTTTCAATTTACAGATCTATTTCCTGAACAATCGTTTTCAGCAGATCGTAGATATCCAGACTAATAAACGGGACGTTATACAAGACAGGACCATTTATGAGATGCATGCACATATTTTTGCAGAAAACCTGCATGAAATGGGATTAATGACTACAAGGGATCATCAGAATTACAGGGACATTTTTGAAAACATAACTTCTTTCATTAAGCCACCTGATCTATTGGTTTATCTGCGTGCTTCTGTTCCTACACTGGTTAACAATATTCAGCGCAGAGGACGTGATTATGAAGCAAGTATCCGTTTAGACTATTTATCTAAACTCAATGAGAAATACGAAGCATGGATTAAAAATTATTCATTGGGTAAATTATTAATTCTGGATAAGGATAAATTAGATTTCACCAATAATCCTGAAGATCTGGGTACAGTAATACAAGCTATAGAAGCAGAAATACACGGACTTTTTTAAGATGGCTAAACTTGGAATTATTCCTGCCCGGTACGCATCGACACGGTTTCCGGGCAAACCGCTGATAGATATCAACGGGAAAAGTATGATTCAGCGCGTTTATGAACAGGCTTGCAGTTCTGCAAGCCTTGATAAAGTCGTTATAGCTAGCTACTGATGACGAAAGGATTATTGCCGAAATAAAGCGTTTTGGCGGCGAATATATGCTAACAAGGCCAGATCATCAGAGTGGCACTGATCGTTGTGCTGAAGTAGCATTAAATTTCCCGGGGTTTGATGTGATCATTAATATCCAGGGGGACGAACCTTATATCGACCCTATCCAGATTGACCTGCTGAGCTCCTGTTTTGAAGATCCCAACGTCAAATTAGCGACCCTGGTCAAAAAAATACATACTGACGAAGAGTTATTCAATCAGAATATCCCTAAAGTTATTCTTAATTCTACTCAGGAAGCTCTTTATTTCAGCAGACAGACAATTCCTTTTCTTAGAAACGCGGTTCCACAAGACTGGGCGAAAACTTTTCAGTTCTATAAACACATCGGGATTTATGGCTATACCACAGAAACCCTGTTAAAAATCACACAGCTCAAACCCTCCCCGTTAGAAATTGCCGAAAGTCTTGAACAGCTGAGGTGGTTAGAAAACGGCTACAGAATCCAAACAAAAGTAACTGATTTGGAGACAATTGCAGTCGACACCCCCGAAGACCTGGAGAAGATCATTAGGATCAAGGGCAATTAATTCCCTATCTTAGGATTAAAATACCTCTGCATGAAAAGCGTTTATATTTACCTCTTAACCCTGCCTCTTTTTTTAGCGGCCTGTAACTCCTCAGAACCGTCTGGGGTACATGATGCTGCATCCAATACAAAAACGGCTTTACGTTCCTTTAGTGACACCACAAAACTAGATACTTTTAGAATTGTCCTTAAAGGAGACGAACCAAAAAACATGGAGCTTGTTTTTACAATCACCCCGCAAGACGGCCATCAGATTTATACGAAAACACTGAAAGCCACTGCGCTCCTGGATAATTACAAAGAGAGTATTGATTTAGGCAAAAAGAAAGAACAGCTGCAATTTATGAGAGAAGAGCTTTCTCTTTTCTTTGATGAGGAGAATTTTATTGAACCAGCGGTTACTGAAACAGAAACTCCTGACAAGAATACACCGGATAAAAACTTTTTTGAAGAATTAAAAAAAACTGGCGTAAATGGTTTCAAATACCGTTTAGGTAAAGAAAGCAAGGTATATATTGCCTGGTCTGAACAGGATAAAAAGGTCAAAAACTACTACGAATGCTGTAAATAAGACAGGAATGTTAGTGTATATGATAAGCTCTTTATAATCGACCTCCAATCCCTCTCTAATCATATTAAAAGAACGTATTAGCTCGTTATTTTTACCTGAAAATGATATACTCCAGAATAAAACAACAATTAATATATCTGAAAACCAACAAGTTACATATAATATTTTTTTATTCAACAATGTGTATACTAAATTCTAAAATTAATATTAGATTTACCTTAGTGTTACGGCGTAGCTGTTTAACATTTGTTTAACCAAGCATATTCTAACCAAATATAAAATTGAAAAAGGCCAGGTAATTTATCTGGTCTTTTTTTTTATAAAACAGCTTATCAGATTCTATATAATTAGATTTGATTGATAATTAGTTTCCCAATTCCACAATATTTCCGTAGCTTTGTATCCCGTACAAAAACAATAAAAACGCCCTTAAAAGCGGCTTTTATTTCACAAACTCACAAACATGACTAAGTATATTTTTGTTACGGGCGGTGTTACTTCCTCTTTAGGTAAGGGCATCATCTCCGCTTCATTGGCCAAACTTTTACAAGCAAGAGGTTACCGTGTAACCATTCAGAAATTTGATCCCTATATCAATATTGATCCGGGAACGTTAAACCCATATGAGCATGGTGAATGCTACGTAACTGAAGACGGTGCTGAAACTGATTTAGATTTAGGTCATTATGAGCGTTTCTTAAATGTACCTACTTCACAGGCTAATAATATCACAACAGGTCGTATTTATCAGAATGTAATCAACAAAGAACGTCAGGGTGAATATCTTGGAAAAACTGTTCAGGTTGTTCCGCATATCACTGATGAAAAATTAAACGCAATATGCGTATCCTTGGTGAAACAGGTGATTATGATATTGTAATCACTGAACTTGGTGGAACTGTCGGAGATATCGAATCTCTTCCTTTCATTGAGGCAGTAAGACAGTTTAAATGGGAAGCTGGCGCCAATAACGCTATCGTGATCCACTTAACACTGATCCCTTATCTTGCAGCAGCTGGTGAGCTTAAAACAAAAAAACCAACCCAACACTCTGTTAAAGCATTATTGGAATATGGTATTCAGCCAGATATCTTAGTATGTCGTACCGAGCAGCATATTAACATGGATATCCGTAAAAAGATCGCCTTGTTCTGTAATGTAAATGTAAATGCAGTAATTGAATCTATTGATGCTTCATCAATCTATTCTGTTCCATTGTTAATGATGAAGGAACAACTGGATAAAACAGTATTGAGCAAACTTAAACTGGCACAGAAAAACGAGCCGGATATGGAAAGCTGGAAAGACTTCCTTGGAAGACTTAAAAACCCAACTTCTTCTGAAGTTAGAATTGGTCTGGTAGGTAAATATGTTGAATTACCAGATGCTTATAAATCAATTATTGAAGCTTTCATTCACGCTGGTGCTAAAAACGAATGTAAAGTAAGGGTAGAATATATCCATTCTGAAGAAGTTAACGCTGAAAATACAAAAGAGAAACTAGGTCACCTTGATGGTGTTTTAGTTGCGCCAGGATTTGGCAGCCGTGGTATTGAAGGAAAAATTGATGCCATTCGTTACGTTCGTGAAAATAACGTTCCTTTCTTTGGTATTTGTTTAGGTATGCAGTGTGCGGTTATTGAGTTTGGCCGTAATGTACTGGGCTTAAAAACAGCAAATACAACTGAAATTGATGAATTAACTGTTGATCCGGTTATCAATATGATGGAAGATCAGAAAACAGTAACGACTAAAGGTGGTACAATGCGTCTTGGTTCTTACCCTTGTGATCTTAAAAAAGGGACTAAAGCTTTTGGTGCTTATGGTAAACAACACACATTAATGAGCGTCACAGACATCGTTATGAGTTTAACAGTGCTTATTTGAATCAATATGAAGAAGCTGGTATGATCGCTTCCGGTACTAATCCAGACAGTCATTTAGTGGAAATTGTAGAGCTTAAAAACCATCCGTTTTTCGTTGGTGGACAATTTCATCCAGAATTAAAATCAACAGTTGCTAATCCTCACCCACTTTTTGTTAAATTTGTCGCCGCTGCGATGGAGTATGCGAAGAAAAAAACAAACTAATACGCGTTTAAATAACAATAATGGATAAAAATACATTCACAGGATTGTTCCTGATCATGATCGTTTTGGCGGGTTCTTTCTATTTCTTCAAGCCTAGTGAGGCTGAAATGAAGAAAGAACGGGAGCGGATTTCTCTTGATTCCGCTAGTAAAGCTGGCGTTAAACACGCTCCGGCTGCTCTTGCTGAAAATGCAGCGGCTCCACAACTAGACTCAGCAGCGCTGAAAGGTCCTTTCGGCACAAGTATTTCTGGTACTGCTACTACAAGTGTATTAGAAAATGAAGCTTTAAAATTAACTTTCACTAATAAAGGTGGTAAAATTAAGGCTGTAGAAGTTAAAGGTGAAAAAACTTACCTTGATAAACCGGTAGTATTGTTTGATGGTGACGAAAATATATTCGGTTTAACCTTAAACGTTGGCGGTAAACTGGTAAAGACTAATGATCTTTATTTTACAGCAACAAAAACAGACAGTTCAATGGTCATGCGTGCTAATTACAGCGCGGATAAATACATTGAGTTTGTTTATGATTTGCAGCCTAAATCTCATAATGTTGGTTTCAATATCAACTTAAAAGGGATGAACCAGGTAATTCAGAGAGATAGTATCTCACTGGATTGGGAAACTGTATTACTTCAACAGGAAAAATCGTTGAAAAACGAGCAGCAGTATTCTGCACCTTATTACAAGTATTTAGAAAAAAATCCAGATCACCTGAGCATTGCTAAAGATGAGAATGAGAAATTTATCTAAAGCTAAAATTGAGTGGATTGCTTTCAAGCAACACTTTTTCTCAGCTGTGCTGATTCCTGCAGATCCTTTTGCTAAAGTTAATCTTGGTGTAAAAATATTGACTACGCCAGGTCAGGTAAAGGGTTATACTGCAAAAGTAAACCTTCCTTTCAACCAGCTTGATGCTCAAAACTACAAGATGAAGTTCTATTTCGGAACTAATCAGTTCAAAGTTTTAAAAGCTCAGGGTCAGGAAATTGAAAAACTGGTAGAAATGGGCTACTGGCCTCTGAAATACATCAACAGGTTTGTTGTATTGCCAGTATTTAACTTCCTTGAAGGTTTTGGATGGAATTACGGACTGATCATCTTAGTCTTAACTATCGCCTTAAAAGTTGTATTGTCACCATTGACTTACAAGTCTTACATCTCTATGGCTAAGATGAGAATATTGAAACCAGAAATGGACGAGATCAAAGCCAAAGTAGGTGAAGATAATGCTACTTTATTACAACAGGAATATCTTAAACTCTACAAACAGGTCGGGGTAAATCCACTGGGAGGTTGTTTACCGATGTTACTGCAGTTGCCTATCGTAATGGCTTTCTTCTTCTTCTTCCCGAATTTATTCGAATTAAGAGGACAAAGTTTCTTATGGATGCATGACCTTTCAACTTATGATGACTTCATTAAATTTGGATTTACAATTCCATTTATTGGTGATCACTTAAGTTTAATGTGTGTGTTGATGACTATCTCTACACTGATTTATACTTATTTCAATAACCAGGTATCAGGTGCTACCGGACAAATGAAATATATCGGTTATATTATGCCGGTTGTATTCTTAGGTGTACTGAACAGCTACCCTGCTGGTTTGAACTACTATTATTTCCTTGCGAATATGTTAACCTTCGGTCAGCAGTTCCTGATTAAATCAATGGTAAACGACGAGAAAATTCACAATATCCTTAAGGAAAACAAAAAGAAACCTGAAGAGCAAAAGAAAAAATCTAAGTTCCAGACTCGTTTAGACGATTATATGCGTCAGCAACAACAAGAAAAAACACAGGAAAAAAAGAATAAATAAACATTCATTTGAGACTTGTAAAAGGCAGCCTTTCTTATCGAAAGGCTGCCTTTTGTCTTTTAATACCTTTTAGCAAATGATGATTGTTTATGAATTTTGTAAAATTTAATATACAAATGGCATATATTGGTGAAAAATTACAATTTTTAAGGCTGATTTAAATTCACACACCAATTATGATGA
Organism: Pedobacter sp. NJ-S-72; assembly: GCF_053890575.1. Lineage (NCBI taxonomy): Bacteria > Pseudomonadati > Bacteroidota > Sphingobacteriia > Sphingobacteriales > Sphingobacteriaceae > Pedobacter > Pedobacter sp. NJ-S-72. Next base: position 2,388,223 of record NZ_CM132681.1, read on the forward strand.
AAACCCTTACTCTTACTTTTTTATGCTTTGCGACCGCTACCTTCGCCCAGAAAAAGCCGCTTAATCATTCGGTTTATGATTCATGGGAAAGCATCGGTATTAAACAGTTGTCAGACAATGGACAATGGGCAGCTTATTCCATACTTCAACAGGAAGGTGATGCAAATTTGTATCTCAACAGCTTAACCGGTCTTGCTAAAATTAATATACCGAGAGGTGAAAAACCTAAATTCAGCCCCGACAAAAATTCGCCGCTTTTCTGATCAAACCTTTATTTACGATTACACGTCAGGAGAAAATTAAGAAGAAGAAAGCTGAAGAGATGACTAAAGACTCTTTGGGCTTTGTTAATCTTACTTCTGCTGCAGTTGTTAAAGTACCACGAATCAAATCATTCAAAATACCTGAAAATGCAGGAAACTACCTGGCTTATCAGAAAGAACCACTTTTAGATACAACCAAAAAAGCCAAATCTGCTGCCGAAGAGAAAGAAGACGGAGCAAATGATTTCTTTGCGAAAGATGACAAAAAGAAGGATGCTAAAAAAATCGGATCAGACCTTGTAGTAAGAAATTTACTGACTGGTGCAGAAAGGACTTTTAAATATGTTACTGATTATGAATTCAGTAAAAACGGGAAACAATTAGTTTTTGATTGTTTAGGTTCTAAAACAGATAAAACCGCAAAACCAGGTGTATTTTTATTGAATACTGAAAAAGGAACAATTAAAACACTTGTTAGCGCTAAAGGCAATTTTAAAGGTTTCATTTTTAATGAAACTGGTGAGCAGGTAGCCTTTTTAGGAGAAACATCTCCCGAGAAGAAAGAAATCAAAGATTACAGTATCTACTTCAATTCATTAACCCTTGATACCGCGCAGGCATTAGTTGACTATGAAATTGACGGTATGCCAGCTAAATGGGCAGTTAGCGGAGATGGAAAACTGACCTTTAGTAAAGATGGAAATAAGTTGTTTTTTGGTATCGCCCCGGTGAAAAAAGAAAAAGATACTACATTGGTTGATTTTGAACATGCTAAACTGGACATATGGGGATATAAGGACGATTATTTACAACCTATTCAGTTGAAAAATGCAGATAAAGAAAGTAAGAGGAGTTATTTATCAGTGATTGACATTTTTAGCAGCGATCCTAAAATAGTTCCTTTAACTGACATTAAAATCTCTGAAGCGAGCATAGTTAAAGAAGGCGATGCTAATTTCGTATTGGCTTCTACAGACTTCGGAAATCGTGCACAAGCACAATGGACGGGTTCTAAAATCAGTGATTATTACCTTGTTGACACAAAAACAGGTAATAAAAAGAAAATCATAACTGCTCTGGATGGTCAGGCATCAGTTTCTCCAGGCGGGAATTACGTGCTGTTCTATAATAATAAAACAGCAACCTGGTCTACGTATGCAGTAGCTACCGGAAAGATCACTGCGCTAAATACCAGTGCAATGCCAAAATTCGCTGATGAAGATAATGACCTGCCTGATGATCCTAAAGTTTATGGTTTTGCAGGATGGACTGAAGAAGATAAACAGGTTTTAATCTATGACAAATACGACATCTGGAACTTCACACCAGATGGTAAAACTGCCCCTAAAAACATGACGAATGGATTTGGCAGACAGAACAGTATTACTTTCCGTTATGAGAGATTAGATTCGGCTACACAATTTATCAATAAAAAAGATGATATGTGGCTGAGTGCTTATAACAACCTGACTAAGAAAAAGGGTTTTATAAGACAAAAGCAGCAGAGAATAAAAATCCTGAATTAGCAGTGATGGCCAAATTCAAATACTCATCACTGGTTAAAGCAAAAGGAGCTGAACGTTTTATTTATGATAAAGCAAACTATACAGCTTCACCTAATGTGTATGTCTCTACTGATTTAAAAACAGAAATAAAACTGAGTAATACCAATCAGCAGCAGCAGAATTACAACTGGGGTACAGCAGAATTAGTTAAATGGACTACACCAAAAGGATACAAAGCAGAAGGTATTTTATACAAACCGGAGAATTTTGATCCTGCCAAAAAGTATCCGATGATAGCTTATTTTTATGAAAAACTGACTGACGTACTTTACAATTACCAGGCTCCTGCCCCTACTCCATCCAGATTGAATATTTCATTCTTTGTAAGTAATGGCTATTTGGTATTTGCACCGGATATTAGTTATGAAACAGGACATCCTGGAAAATCTGCTGAAGAATATATATCAATTTCAGGAGTAGAATCATTGAAAAAGAACAGTTGGGTTGATGGTACAAAAATCGGTATTCAGGGTCAGAGCTGGGGCGGTTACCAGGTTGCACACCTGATCACGGCTACAAATATGTATGCAGCAGCATGGGCTGGCGCACCTGTAGTTAACATGACTTCTGCTTATGGAGGTATCCGCTGGGAATCGGGAATGAACAGACAATTCCAGTATGAAAAACAACAAAGCAGAATTGGTGCGACTTTATGGGAAAAACCAGAGTTATACATTGAAAATTCACCACTTTTCTCTTTACCTAAAGTGACAACACCAATAGTAATCATGTCTAACGACGCTGATGGAGCAGTGCCATGGTACCAGGGAGTTGAAATGTTTACTGCTTTGAAAAGACTGGGTAAACCAGCATGGTTATTAAATTATAATAATGAAGCCCATAACCTGGTTCAACGTCAGAATAAAAAAGATATCCAGATCCGTGAGCAACAGTTTTTTGATTATTATCTGAAAAGGTGCAAAAGCACCAGTATGGATGACTGGCGGAGTACCTGCTACAGAAAAAGGTAAAACATGGGGTTTTGAGCTGACAGACGAGAAGCCTTAACTCAAACATAATTCTTTCTGATCATAAAAAAAGGATCTGTATTCTGATGAATGCAGATCCTTTTTTTTACTTTCATAGCTTCAAACTAAAATATGGCATTAAATTATTTATGGATTGCGTTTTTTCTTATCGCATTCGTTGTTGCACTGATCAGGCTAATCTTTTTTGGTGATACTGAAATATTCAAACTGATTGTAGATGGTACATTTGAATCTGCTAAAGTAGGTGTAATGGATATTGCATTACCACTGGTAGGTATTATGACCTTATGGCTGGGCATTATGAATATTGGAGAAAAGGCTGGTGCTATCAATTTCCTATCCCGTATTATCGGGCCATTTTTTAGCCGTATCTTTCCTGAAGTACCTAAAAACCATCCTGCTACTGGCCATATGGTCATGAATTTCTCTGCCAATTTACTTGGACTGGATAATGCAGCTACTCCTTTTGGTTTAAAGGCCATGCAAAGTTTACAGGAAATCAATCCTGATAAAGATACTGCCAGCAATGCACAGATCATGTTTTTAGTATTGCATACTTCCGGGCTTACGCTTATTCCTTTAAGCATTATGGCGCAAAGAGCGATTCTGGGAGCAGCAGATCCTGCAGATATATTTATCCCTTGTATGATTGCTACTTACGTAGCTACTGTTGTTGGCTTGATCGCCGTTGCTATTAAGCAAAAGATTAACCTGTTTAATACAGTGGTTATTTCCTGGTTAGGCGGAATTACGCTGTTTTTAGTGGGGATGATCTATTATTTCACGAACTTCCTGAGTAAGGAACAGATAGAAGTAGTTTCCAGGGTAGCTTCTAACTTTATCCTTTTCTCTATTATCATTGCTTTTATTTTAGGGGCCGTACGTAAAAAGGTAAATGTATATGATGCTTTTATTGAAGGACTAAAAATGGTTTTACAACTTGTATTACGATCATTCCCTATTTAGTAGGGATGCTGGTCGCCATTGGTGTATTAAGAAATTCTGGCGTACTGGGTTATATCGTTGATGGCTTTACCTGGTGTTTTGTACATCTGGGGATCAATACTGACTTTACTCCTGCCCTGCCAACGGCGCTGATAAAACCGTTAAGCGGCAGTGGTGCAAAAGCCATGATGGTAGATACGATGAAAACTTTCGGCCCTGATTCATTTGTAGGCCGTTTATCTTGTGTCTTTAATGGTTCTGCTGATACGACTTTTTATATTGTAGCGCTATATTTTGGTTCTGTAGGGATTAAACGTACGCGTTATGCTATTCCATACGGGCTTCTGGCAGATTTAGCTGGAATAATTGCCGCAGTATTTGTGGCTTATCTGTTTTTCCATTAGTCTTTGGATTTACAGCAATTCATCACTATAATTTATCATAAAAAATGCCCCTTCTGATTTATCAAAAGGGGCATTTTTTGGTATATATGGATTAAGCTAGCTTGTGAACATTTAAATGGCTGATGATTTTTTCCAAAATCCCTGGTTCTACATTCGTATATTTAGAGGAACGCCAGGTAGAAGAAGGCTTGTCAAGCCAAATACAAAATGAGTGATAACCCTCCACTATTACTGCATAGGTCTCATGAAAATCATCCTGAATTCTCATACAAAAACCGTTTACAGGTTTACCCTGTACATCAAACTGGAAATTATGATAATTACTTAGCATAGTCATATCTGGTTAGTTGGTCAATGATAACAAATATGGTTATCAAATGTTTAACTAATTTTAAGCTGACAACATTTTTCTGTTAAGTTCTAACTCACATTCAACATATTAGAATATCCCCGGGCTATTAGCCTGTCTTTTTTAGGCAGAAATACTTCACACTGCAAATTGATAATTTTTCTGCCCCGCTTGATAATTGAAGTTTTAGCTACAATCAAGTCCCCTTCTTTGGCAGGAGAAAAATAGTCTATAGAGAGTTATTTACTGTAGTGAATGCATCGTTCAGTCCTAATGAATAAACTGTGGCGCCAATCAGGTCATCTATAATTCCGGCAGTTACACCTCCGTGCAATATTCCATAGGGATTTGTCATTTCATTCCTGATCACATAACTGAACGTCAGTGCTCCTTTTTCTGCATTTACGACTGTTGGTTTTAACCAGTTCATGTAGTTGGATGGTGAACCCGATAGTTGTTTTCCTGTAAAAGATTGTAAAAAAAGCAATCGTTCGTGTATTTCTGATTGTTCCATGAATGAATTTTTATAATTTTAAATTTAACAAATAAAGCAACCTTATGGATAAGAAACAAATCACCGCAATTACTGAACTAGACCGCTCTCATTACCTGACTAAAGTTTATGCAGGCGGACATTTCATTTATGCGGATGAACCAGCAGATGTTGGCGGAACAGATGAAGGGATGAATCCTGGTGCACTGCTTTTAGCCAGTTTAGGGAGCTGTACTGCTGCGATTACTATCCGAATGTATGCCGACAGGAAAAACATGGCCCTGGATAGCATTAAAATTCATTTAGCGATAGCTAATGAAGAAGAAATGACAACAACGACCAGGATTACCCGTAAAATTGAGTTTGGCGGGGATTTATCGGAGGCAGAATTAAGCAGGTTGATGCAGATTGCTGATAAATGCCCTATTCACAAAATATTGAGTAATCCTATACAAATAGAGACAACCACAACATAATTGATGGTAAAATATGCAGTAGTCGATATTGAAACTACAGGTGGTTTTGCTGCTGGTAATGGAATTACAGAAATTTCTATTCTTATCCATGACGGTTCAAAAGTCATTGATAGTTTTGAGACTTTAATTAACCCACAACAGGACATCCCCATCTATATACAAACGCTAACCGGCATCAGTGATGAAATGGTTCGCAATGCCCCGCTATTTGAAGAAGTAGCCCCTAAAATTTACGAATTATTAAATGATAAGATCTTTGTAGCACATAATGTAAATTTCGATTTTTCATTTGTAAGGCACCAGCTGGCTCAGTCAGGATTTACACTGGAGTCAAAAAAACTATGTACAGTCAGAATGAGCAGAAAAATCATTCCTGGTCTTACCTCCTATAGTCTGGGCAAACTCTGCTCAGCGTTACGCATCCCATTAAATGATCGTCACCGTGCTGGTGGTGATGCCGCAGCGACTGCATTATTGCTCAAGCTGCTGCTGGAAAAAGATGTTGCAGGGGCTATCCCGCTTTCTTTACTTAAAACTTCTAAAGAACAGGTTTTACCCCCAAATCTATCAAAAGATAGTATTGATGCTTTACCACCTAACCCGGGTGTGTATTATTTCAAAGATCAAAAAGGAAAAATCATTTACATTGGTAAGGCTGTTAATATCAGGAAAAGGGTATGTTCTCATTTTTCAGGAAACAAGATTAATGAGCAAAGACAGGACTTTCTTAAAGAGATTTATGAGATAGATTTCACTGTTTGTGGCACTGAGCTGATGGCACTTATTCTTGAAGCTTCGGAAATACAGAAACACTGGCCGGAGAAGAACAAGGCTTTAAAGCGTTTTGAACAAAAATATGCGCTGTACAGTTTTGAGGATCAGAATGGATACATCCGTTTAGGTATTGATAAGTATAAAAGGAGCAGTAACGCTTTATATACTTTCAATAGTTTGTTATCCGGACAAAGTATGTTGAGAGGGATGATTACCGAACACACGTTATGTGAGAAACTGTGTTTTATTCAAAAAAACAGAGCTTCCTGTACTGCCCATGAAAAAGGAAATTGTAATGGCGCATGTCTGGGTTTAGAAGATCCTGCTGATTATAATAACCGGGTTAGCGAGGCAATTGCGCATTTAAAATCGGCTCTTCCCTCCTTTGCATTGATAGATTCGGGCAGAAATGAGGGAGAAAAGAGCTGTTTATGGGTCGAAGAAGGTAAATTTCATGGCATGGGCTATATTTCTTTTTACTCGCATCAATGATATGGAAAGCTTAAAGTCTTGCATAGTTCCTTATACATCAAATGATTATATTTTAAATATGATTCTTTCTTATGCAGAATCTCATCCTCAGCAAAGGATTGATCTGTTAAAATCCATACAATTTTAGAATTATTTGAAAATAGATTTGCGTTTAAAGTAGTTTAATCCTACCTTTGTCGTCCCTAACAAGGGGAAATGCATCCATAGCTCAGCTGGATAGAGCAACGGTTTTCTAAACCGTAGGTCATAGGTTCGAATCCTATTGGGTGTACAGGAGATTTATCTCTTAATTAAAGGCGACGTTGCTCCAGACGTTGCCTTTTTTTGTTTAAAGAATTTTGATATTATAATCAACAATGGGATCAAGTCAAAAAAGCATACCAGCCTTGTTAAGTAATTTCTTTTTGTAACCAATATAAGGATTCAACTCTTTGGGTTCTAACAGACCATAAGCATCTCTCCCCACGTGTAAAGGTAAATTCCCATGATCATATGTTGTACAAGAATAAACAACAGGACTTCCAACTTCAAAAAATGTTCCTTAATTCATTAGGCATGAAATACCTTAATTTGAAAAATAAGTATAAAGATCAAAATATAGCTTCAGGATTTAGAAAGGATTTTTTGTAATTTTAATATCGAAGAAACACTCTTTAACTATGAGATTTTATATCAATAGAGAATATCTGCTAAAAGAGATTGAATACCCAGAAATATACAAATCTGAGAATTTATTCAAAAGTGCCGGTATTATCTTAGTAACAGTTCTTGCGTTTCTTTTATTATTCAAACCTTTTGGCGTATATGAACCGGAGTTAAAGATCAATTTTTTTTTTTTCATCTGCGGTCTTCATGCATTGTCTCCCGCACTAATTATTTATATTTATTTTAGAATACTAAATTATTTAAGAGAAAAAAATGATCAGCTGAAAAGATGGTCCTTACTGGAAGAATATACACATACAGGAGTTACCTTCTTTATAACTGGTATCGTCAGCTTTTTAGTACGTAATTTAATCTACATTAACCCATATAACTGGTCATTCCATTATTTACAAGTAGAAATCAGCAACTGCTTTGTTGCAGGTATATTCTTTATATTTTTTCATCAGGTGGACAAGCTTTTATTTTCAATCAGGAAAAGGTTCGTCATCTATAATCCAATTTGTTCGGGTAAATGATGAAACAATAAAAACAACTATTGGATCAATACCTTTTATTCATACACAAGTGAAGCAAGATAATTTTAACCTGGATATTGACAATTTGCTGTTTGTAAAAGCTGATGGCAACTATATTGAATTAAATAATTCTGGTTGTAGTCAGTTAAGTGCAGAACTAAAGAGAATTTCTCTCACCCAGTTTGAAACACAAATTTCAGCTTATCCTTATATCTTCAGATGTCACAGGGCCTATTTAGTCAATATGTTAAAAATCGAAAAAATTACAGGGAACTCTCAGGGTTACTTATTATATTTTAATGATACCAAGGCAAGGGTTCCTGTTTCCAGAAAGTACCTGGATAGTTTTAATAGCTATTACGAACAGCTCAGACTGCGTCATAACTCTTAGTCTTGTTACCCACCACAAATGCTAGTTATTGGTAACAAATATTTTTGCCACTGTTTTTCTTGCCATACGTTTGACCTATTAACCGATATCCGGCTAAAATGAGTAAACGAACCCCCAATCAATCATGTCTTCTGCAACATCAACTTTACTTACCGCTTCAGACCGGGCCAGCAAACTAATATACATTGACAACATCAAAGTTATATTAACAATACTGGTCGTGCTTCACCATACATTTATTACCTATGGCTCTCCGGGTGGTTGGTATTACACAGAAAAAACTACGCATATAGGCGCCCTTATACCTATGACGATGTTTGTTAGCATAAATCAGTCCTTTTTCATGGGCTTTTTCTTTTTGCTGGCAGCTTATTTTACCAGTTCCTCTTATTCCAGAAAAGGTACTGGCAAATTTCTCAAAGATCGTCTGCTCAGATTAGGTATCCCATTGCTGTTTTATTCATTTATACTTTCTCCTCTGATCTGTTATCCGGTTTATTATTTTAAGAACGGTAAGCGCATTACCTATCTGCAATTCCTGAGTGGTTATGACAACTGGATAGATTTTGGCGTGCTTTGGTTTGTGGCTGCGTTACTATTATTTAGCCTCATCTACGTCTTAGTAAAAAGCCTTTTTAGAATCAATTTCAAAAAAACTTTGCCAGCGCCTGGTGCATGGACTGTATTGTTATTCGCTATTATATTGGGCATTATTAGTTTTGTAGTCAGAATCATATTCCCAGTTGGCTGGGTCCTTAAACCACTGGGATTTCAATTAGGTCATTTCCCACAATATATTGTATTATTCAGTATTGGATTGCTGGCTGCAAGCAATAATTGGTTTGAAGGATTAACCGAACAAACAAGGAAGCGCCTGACCTTATCTGCCTGGTTATGCCTATTATTTTTCCCAATGTTTTTTCTGATTCATAAAAAACTCAATATGCCAGTTGGATGGTACTCGGGGGGACTTCACTGGCAGTCATTATTATACGCAATCTGGGAGCAGTGGATAGGGCTTTCTATTCTTACCGCACTACTTATTAAAGGAAAAAGAAGTTGGAATACCACATCACCCCTACTCTGTAAATTATCACGCTCGAGCTTTGCAGTATATATTTTTCATCCGTTAGTAGTTGTCGGCTTATCGCTAACGGTAAGAAACTGGATGATTGATCCTGCAATAAAGCTGCTGGTTGTAGCACCAATAGCAGTACTAGGTAGTTTTTCACTGGGGTCACTCATCTTAATGGTTCCAGGAGTTAAAAAGATCATTTAAATTATATTTTCACTTCAGCGAAGATTAAGTTATAATAATTTTGGACACTAGCTGTGTCCAAAATATCATTTACAATTCAGTTACTGAGGATACCAAACATTAATTTCGCATCCTTAGTAAACTAAATGATTTCTGTTATAAAATTTCTTTTGGAGTTCTAACCTTCTTCATATTCACCAGCCAGTCATTGGCTTCGTCCCTGTAACCTAATGCAAGGATCACTGCACTTTTCAATCCCAGTTCCTTTAAGCCCAACAATTCATCCAAAGCGGGTGGTAAAAACCCTTCTATTGGAGTAGCATCAACTCTTTGCTCTGCCGCTGCACCAATCGCCAGGCCAAATGAAATATAAGCTTGTCTCGCAGCATGGTTGGCATGCCACTCCTGCCCAAGAGGCTCGTACAAACCCCAAAGTATCTTTTTATAATCATCCATTGCATCTGCAGGCAATCCTCTTTCAGTAATAATTTTACCAAATATATCTTCTATCTTTTCTAAGCTATAACCATCCCAGGCTGCAAAGACTAATAAATGTGAGGCATCAGTAATCTGACTCTGATTATAAGCAATAGGCTTTATTTTTTCCAGTAATTCTTTATTAGAAATTACAAAAACGCGATAAGGTTGTAATCCTGATGAGGATGGGGCAAGCCGAGATGCTTCTAAGATATAATCAAGTTTGTCTTGCGGAACAACTTGTCCGTTCATTTTTTTTGTGGCATATCGCCAATTTAATGCTTCTAGTAAGACCATTTTAAAAAAGTTTTTTTTAATGAGTCAAAAGTAGATATAGTTTATATATTTTTGTCATATGGTTACCAAAAGTAACAGTGACAAAAAGTATACTAACTAACATATTATGGATCAAAACACCTTAACAATAACAGAAAAGTGCAGTGGTAGAATACTTGCTATACATGATGCTGTGGATATCTTAAATGGTCGCTGGAAGATTACTATTATGGGTGCACTTTTTATAAATAAAATGAGGTTCACTGATCTTTTGCGTGAAATAAATGGGATTTCAGGTAAAATGTTAAGTCGTGAATTAAAAGATCTGGAAATCAACCAGCTCATCACCAGAACCGTTTTAAATACGCAGCCCATAGGAGTTGAATATGAACTCACTGACTATGGCCGCACATTGGAAAAAATGTTCTTGATGCACTTTTAGAATGGGGGCTGAATCATAGAAAAAAGATTATTGGCAAATAAATCCCTCTTGAGATTGCGATAGCAAGTCAGATCGATAATTTCAAAAAACTTGATGAGGATATTCATGATGTACTGAGAAAATAATATTTTACTTATCCTTTGACATCCAGGAAATTAGTAGCGAAATCCCAAAAACAATACTGATCAGGAAACCGAATAACGCGAGAGCGGGTATTCCATTAAATTTAGGTGGTTTATCCGCCAGTACCAATATGGCTGAACTAACAAATAACCCGGCCATCAGAATAGCAAGAACCAACCGGTTCATCAAACGGTTCACCAGTTTTTTAATCAGTGGCAAACCTTCTATTTCCTGCACAATCTTTAAGTCTCCCCCATTAAGTTTACCAATAACAGAATGCACGTCGTCAGGCATTGTCTTCAGTGCTTCAGTCAATGTTCTTAATAACTTCATCCCACTAACCTTCAATTTTCAGGACTAAGTTTACGGAGCGCAATTTTGAATATATAAGGTTTCAGACTTTCGATAATATTCAGATCCGGAATAAGTGCTCTTCCGATACCTTCAATTAATACAATCCCACGAACTAACAGATAAAGATGATCGGGCATCAGTATTTCGTTTTCATTCAGAATCGCCGAGAATTTACTCAAGACTTCTTTAACATCAATTTCTTGCAGTGAGGTACTATTCAGCAAATTAAAGAAATCATGAATATCTTTTTCCAATCTCTTTTCATCACTGATATTGAAACGTATAGCCATTTTTTTTGATGGTAGCGATCAGCCTTCGGGCGTCTTGTTCAATAAAGTGAGAGATGAAATCTTCCAGCAACTCTTTTTCTCCTGACACCATGCTACCCATAGAACCAAAATCAATAAAAGCAATTTTACCATTTTCCAATACCAGAAGATTCCCTGGATGTGGATCTGCATGAAAGAAACCATGCTCCAGTACCTGAACAAGGTAAAGAGATCTAATCCTCTTGATGCAATTGTCGCAGGATCAAGCCCAAGAGAAATAATAGCTTCTTTATCAGTTATTTTAACCCCCTCAACAAATTCCATACACAGCACATTATCGTTACTTAGTTCTGGATAGGCTTTGATCAGATGAATAGATTCAACTATTTTAAAGTTTCTGGAAAACTTTTCAATATTAGCTAATTCATTGAGGAAAGACAGCTCCTGAAAAATAGACTTTTCAAATGCAGCTAATACCTCATTGAGATTTATCTTACGAAACAATTCGCTATAGCTCGTTAAGAGTTTAGCTACATCTTTCATAATCAGCATATCTGAGGCTACAACTTCTCTGATTCCGGTACGTTTTATTTTTAAGACGACTAATGATCCATCTTTCAATCTGGCTCTATACACTTGTGATATAGAAGCAGAGGCAAAAGGCTCCGGGTCAACACTTTCAAAATAATCATCAGGATTGATACCCAACTCTGTTTCAATGCGCTCTTTCACATCCATCACCTCGACTTCCACCTTATCCTGCAATTTTTGCAGTTCAACGATCATTTCTTTAGGTAAAAGATCTTCTCTGCTGCTAAATGCCTGCCCAAATTTCACATAAGTAGGGCCCAATTCTTCAAGCGCCATCCTGATCCGTTCATAAACAGTTAGTGACAACGGCTCCTGTGCTGCTTCATCATCATTATAATCTGAAGGCAATAAACTTTTGATATTGCTCCTGATTAATAATTCCTCAAACCCGTATTTCACAAATATCCTGACTAGTGAAACTGTTCTTTTGAGTTTTCTTTTCTGATTAAGCATCATATTTCATTGATTTAGCAAGCGTATGTGATAAAAGATAAAGAAAAATTCATGCCAAGATACTATAATCCAGGTTGAGATATCAGCTGATTCAAGCCGTATTAAAACGGTCAATCTAATCAATAGTCTTATAACCCCTTAATAATCCGTATCTTTGCCAATTAAATGGATATTTGATATGAAGACTATAGTGATTTGATTAATAGCGACAAAAATTCTGGCAAAATTAAAGATCTTGAGGATGCACTGGATGGCGTAGAAGTAACTTATTCTCGCTGGCTGATTAATCGTGAAAATATCCATACGGGTGAGAAACCAGACAGACTTGGAAATTACTTCCGTTATTTCTACGACGAAAACGGTATTCAATTTTATGTAAAAGACTCACTTCCTATTGATATAAAGAATGCGTGCTGGTCTGCATTCAGAGGTATCTTTGTGAATAAACAATAATTTTCAAAAGGTATCTGAATTGTAATAACTACGAATGGCAAAGGAGAAGATTTATCATCTCCGCCATTAGTTTAAAATTTCTGCATACGCAGGATAATCTCCCCGTTCAGGTTTCTCTATACTCCTCATATTATTGGTGTTCAAATCAAATTTCACAGGCTAATGCTGCCCCAGAAATAAACCATCTATGATAAATAACTTTACTCCCTGTTCTGAAATTGTGCGATGAGAACTCAGTTCATCTGAAACCTGGTAAGACATTCCTTTGCTCAGTTTATACTGGCTTCCATCTGATAACTCTGAAATCATCTCCCCTTCAATACAGTAAATGATATGGCCTTTTGAACACCAGTGATCTGCTTTATAATTTTTCGAATATTCGACAACCCTGATACGCAAATCACCGTATTCTATAGTTTTCCAATAAGCAATACCAGTTTCACCATTATGCCGGGTTGCCGGGATATTTTCCCAATCTGTGTTCTGGAAAGGAATACTTCCTGAATTCATAGCTTTAGTTTTTCTTTACAAGATAGTCTTTTCCAAAAGTTAAGATAAATTTACGGGAGATATTTTTCAAGACAATGAATAACCAATAATTTGTTTTACTGGAATAAAACCTAATTTCAGATAAACCTTCTCTCCTGCTTCAGAAGCATGTAATACACAACGCAATCTGCCTTCTTTAATACACTCTTTGAGCAAATGAACGGTGATATTATAAGCCAGTCCCTTTCCCCTGAATTGCGGTAAAGTCCCAATCATGTGCAAACCTGCATTTCCAAACCGATCATAAAACACAAGACCACATGCGGAAGGCTCATCATTATAGTAACCTACAAAAAGTTTAATACTGTGGTCATTATTAACAAGCGTTTCTATGATTCTACCATCTACCTGGTACTTAAATGATTGAGAAGCAATAGACGCGAACAAGTCAGCATCTGATGCATGACTAACCGTTTGAAATTTGTATTCCGCAGATTGCTCAGCAAAATTCATCTCTGATAAGTCAATCATCATTCCCAATTGTTTCATTTTAGGAATAAATCCTGCCTCTGATAAATTCTCCTGGAAACGAATACTCATCGATTCTGTAAGCGTAAGCATATTCGGCAAATCACCGCTGCTTATTTGGGCAGACATTTTTTTTTAAATACATCAACTTTAGGATCTATTCCCTCCCCCAGGCCAAATATTCTTTTTGGCCAGTCTGATTTTTTAGGAAATACGGCTTTAAAATCCGGTTCGGATAAAATAGTTCTGGAATGGTTACCAGCAAAGTTCCAGAATTCAAATAAATTATCAATAACAATCTTCTCGTTTTGTATCATATCAATTAAAATGTAATACAAATTTAATCACCAGCCAAAAATCATTTGTAGACCAGCATTAATATCACCGATAGTCCAGAGGACCTGGTATAATTCAGCATTCCACTTTTAGCGGAATGCTGAAAACACGATCAAACTTATTGGAATAAATAAGTGTTCATCATATTCTTTATGATAGACTCAAACATAATTTTTGCTTTATCATAATCACCTGCATCAACCAAATTGTTAAAATCTTGTATTTTTAACCTGTGCATATGCTCCGCTATGCTATTACTATTTTCAACCGTATTGATTTTTTCATTTATCGCAGGGCTGACAGAATAATACATTTCAACCAGTGGTCCGTTACCTTCATATTTTAAAAGGTACTCATCCCGAAAATGATTATTAAGACTTAGGCTGTCCATACTTGTATATTTTCTACCTGTATTTTGATTATAAAAAATATTATGTACCGGATCAGGCGGAGGGCATGTAGCAGGACATGGCATTGTAAAATCAAAAATATCCAAACCATCACCCCATGAGTTTACGGCCTCAAAAACAGTATCGTCATAGCCAAAATTAAAATTGATGCCTGTGCAGCCTTCTGTGTTCAGCAGCGCTAGCAAACTTCTGATACCGATAAACGAACCACGCATGATTTTATTAAAATTCTGACCGGGATAATAAGTACTAAAGCGTGAAGTATGGTTGTATAATATTTCCCAGCTTTTTTCAAGGCTTACGCTGTTACCTTTATCATTTAGATAACCCTGAGGTTCTATGATAATATTTGGTATAGAAAGATCTGTTGATGTTATATTGCAGGGCATCAGCAAAAGTACCCTTGATTCCGGGTCATCAGCATTTTCAAAACCATACATAAATCGTATCCCGGAAATTTGATCCGGGTCTTCAAAAGATTTCATGATAGCATCTTTAGAGACAAATACAACAGATTTTTCACAAGGAAATTTCTGCTTAAATCCATTTTTCAGATAGTCTGACAGCTCCTCACTAATCCGCTGTCCTACATCCTGTGCAGCTCTTTTTGTAGCAATAGTTTGTGTTTCCATAATCTGGTTTTTATCTTTAAGTTATATGATCTATTAAAGATAAAATAAAATATTCTAATTAAGAAAATTTAAAAACCATTAATCAAATTGTTAAAAACTGAGCCAGAATCATAATTACTGCATGCTATTGATCCTGATACTGGCTTTTATCCATGCAATTGCCTTAACATGTTTAAGGTTTATATCTTTTGATGAATGATGAGTATTCTGACTAACGAGCTTAATATATTCCTCGCCTTTATCCGATTTCTGAATATATTTTACTACCGTAGTATCGTCCCCATCTATGTTTATAGAAAGTAAATACATCTCACCGTAGAAAATCCCATCTTCAATATTGTTTATCCTTTTGTAGATCACAATATCTCCGCTTTTTAATAATGGATACATACTATCCCCCTTAATATATAAAGCTCCGTCACTCTTTGGAAGATTTGGAATACTGATATAATCAATGATGTTTTCATGCCCTTCGAATAGTTTAACCAGGTCTACAGCAGCTTCCGTATTATAAAGTGGCACGCGCTGACTATTATCGCTTTTAAGGATAAATTCACTGGCAGCAGAGACTAATGCCCCCCCCTTAGTCATCTTCATTGGACCCGAATCATTGAACATCCAATCGAAATTTATTTCAATCTCATTACATAATCTAATTATGAAATCTATTTTAGGAACGATTTTACTCCTGTAATTTCTAATATTAGCCTCACTTGTACCCATTTTCGAGGCGAATTTCGAATTATTATCATCAAAAAACTCTACTGCTATATCATTTACCTTCTTGATTATATCCATTTCATTCCCTTTTCAAAAAATACTATTCCAAACAAATTAATGATTTGAAATGCGATTCAATACTAATCCGACTATCAACAAATGTAGATAAATATGCAAACAGATAACAATCTTCCTTTCAACTGATAAGCATGTGAAAATTCAAGTAACTGTTGTTTTTTAATGAAATTGCACAAATTTAACTTCAGATATTATTCTAATAATTTACCTTTGCACGCGCTATAACAGAGTATATCAATCTTAATATATCTGTAAAATCTCCCCCTGATCATTTTGTCCATGATTGAATGGGGAGTTGCCCACAGAAAAAACATTATAAAACAATATTTCCCTTTTGCGATGAGTAAGTTTCTATATGGAATTGATTTTGGAACAACCAATTCTGCCCTATCTATTTATGACGAAGAAAAAAATGAAATCATAAGTACTATAACAGTTCCTTCCCTCCTGTATTTTCAGCAAGAACAAAGTGCAACCCAGCCACTTAATTATGTAGTCGGTGAAAATGCCATTGATGCTTATCTGAGTGACGGGATGAAGGTCGGTTTATCAAGTCTATCAAGCAAATCTTATCAAGAAGTAGTTTTATAGAAACCCGGATACATAACAAAAGATACAATGCATCTGACCTGGTGGCTTTAATTCTTAAAGACCTGAAAACTAAAGCCGATGAAATTATCGGATATGATTGTCAGAAAGCAGTAATCGGAAGGCCCGTATTTTTTTTTGATGATGATAGTGCTGCAAAAGATACGCTTGCTCAAACCAGGCTGAGTAAAGCTGCAGAAAATGCAGGTTTTACTGAAGTACGTTTTCAATTTGAGCCTATAGGTGCTGCATTTGCCTATGAAAAAACAATCAAAAAGAAAGAAAAAGTACTTGTAGCCGATTTAGGCGGAGGAACGACAGATTTCACTTACCTGATACTTGACCCCGACAATGTTGGTAACAAGGACAGGAGAAATGATATGATTGCCTCTGGTGGTATTTATATAGGCGGAGATAGTTTCGATTCTGCATTTATGTGGGATAAAGGAACTCATATACTTTGGAAAAAACACTTTATATGAAGCTACACCAGGAAAAGTCCTGACTGTGCCCATGTCGCTCTTCGCAAATATCTGTACCTGGGATAAGATGAACTTTTTCAATGGTCTTAGAATACAGAAAGACTTACAGGATTATTATCATTATTCTAAAAAAGACCGGAAATTCAAGAACCTGATCACCCTGATTGAAAATAATCTCGGCTACTCGGTATTCCGTTCCATAGAAAAAACAAAAATCACCCTTTCTGATGAGCAGGTATCTCAGTTCAACTATTCGAATATGGAAATCGAAATCGACGAAGAAGTTTCCAAAGAACAATATGCTGTTGTCATCGAAAAAGACATTAAAAAGATCAGTGTTTACCTCGATGAATTTATGTTAAAAAACAATATAAAAGCAGAAGAGATTGACAGTTTGTTTCTTACCGGTGGAAGTTCACTGGTTGGAGGTGTACAAAATCTTTTCAGAAATAAATTCCCTCATATCCCTGTAAATTCTGGAGAGATAACTTCACCAGTGTTGCTAAAGGTCTTGCCTATAGTGGTTATCTGTTTGACGCTGATTAAATCCAGCCCGGTGATATAAGATTAATTGATCTGACATCATTCTTATTATATGCATATAGCCCCTGATTATAATCAGGGGCTATATGCGTTTTAAAGACATTTCTCAAATCCCTCATTTATACCAAATAACAACCTAATTACGCCCTCATACCCTATTTAAAATCAACACCCTCTATAAAATCACCGTTTTATACCAATTCTCCCCTTAAACGGCCCTTTCCTGGACATACCTGCCCATGCATATTTGTGGTATCATAAGATTTAGACGAAAACCACGAAAAATGAGCAACAAATTAGATCAAAAAATCACTTTTATAATTGATGGAACAAGTGAGGTAGGCAAAGAAATTGTCCGCTCATTTCTTTTAGAGAATGCAACCGTGATCGTACCCGCTTTTAATAAGTGTAAGCTCATGCAGCTCGAAGAATATGTAAAAGATATACAAACCGGTAAGCTCATTTCTTTTTTAACTAATACCTATTTTGAGAAAAGATCAATTGTCTCAGAAATCCTCAAAAAACTCTTTCTTCGGGTTGACTTAATACTTACAGTACTGGAAAATGATGCTAAAGACTACTCATTTTTCACAGACGTAGAGATTAATGATATTCAAAAAACATTAAAAAATGATATCTGGCCTTGCCTGATCTGCTCGCAAATCTTCCTTACACATGGCAGAAGAACAAGGTGCATGTATATAGCAGTTACCCAAAATAGTAATCAGAAATCAGACAAACCTCTTGACAGATTCCTGCTGAATGTCCAAACACAAATAGCCGAGCTTGTTTCGGAAGAAACTGATCAGGTAAAAAAACTAATTACTATCATTTATTTCTGAACGATGAGGTGATAAAAAACGGAAAAGGCTTAAAAGGCTCCGCACTCGCTGGTCAGTATATCCTGGATATTTTTTTTGAAGTACATCCTCCGTATGAGGAATCATCATTCATCTGTCTTTAATCCATTTAAACCTTTCACATTTTAAAACCCAATCACATATCCATTCATTATGACATTATCTTTAAGAAAAATAATATCATTACTACTCATCACATCTTTAGTCTACAGCTGTAGTAATAAGAAGCAAAAAGAGGCCGGAGTAACCGCAACAAAAGTAATAGTAGTGCAAGTCAACCTAAAAGAGAGAGAAGATATCCTGAGTTACAGTGGTACCATTGAAGCCGAAAACACCGTATCTCTCGGTTTCAGTATACCGGGCAGAGTATTAGCTGTAAATGTTCAGGAAGGTCAGCATATCAAAAAGGGACAATTAATGGCCTCTATTGAGACTCAGGATTATCAGAATGCATTTGTGATCGCTAAAGCAGTCTATGATCAGGCGGCCGATAATTTCAAAAGATTAAATGAACTCTATCAAAAAAATAGTCTCCCGGAAAGAGACTTCATTTCAGCAAAATCGGCGATGGCACGCAAAGGCCAATAGAGATCTGTCCTCAAAAAAAGTTACTGACACCAGGTTACATGCCCCTTTTACTGGTATTTTAACAGAAAAACTGATAGAATCCGGAGCGTCAGCAGCACCAGGAGTCCCGGTATTCACTTTGGTAAAAACTGACCAGGTATATGCCAGAATATCTGTTAGTGAAAGCGAAATTGCCAATTTATCATCTGGCGTAAATGCATTAATTGATGTCCCCGTACTAGATAAAAAACTCGAAGGGAAAGTTAATATCATCAACCCTAAAGCAGAAAAAACATCAAAAAACTATGCGGTTAAAATCAGGCTGAACAATAGCGATGGGAAACTACTGCCCGGTATGATTGCTAATATCCTGATTAAGACAGGTAGAAAACGGAATACAATCCTGATTCCTGCACAATCAATTGTAAGAGATCCGGACAATATCACTTATGTTTTTATAGCAAAAGATAATAATACTGCAATCAGGAGGCGTATCACCACATCAGCTATAACTGGTATGAATGAAGTTATTGTGATTTCCGGAATCAGCTCAGGTGATCAGCTTATCATTTCAGGACAGACAAAACTTGAAGATGGGGCCCGGATCAGCTTCATTGCCAATCCAATTAGTTTAAAAAATAAAACAGAATAGGTGATGATACGGAACAAAAGAAAAATACATTTTTTAGAGGCTGCAATGAAACACAAACAAGTGGTCATTGTGGTGACTGCTATACTGCTGATCATGGGGATATTCGCATTACTGAATATGCCCAGAAGTGAAAATCCACGGATTGACATGCCTACAGCAATGGTCTATGCATTTTATCCAGGTGCAGACGAACACCAGGTAGAACAAGAAGTTACTAAAAAAATAGAGCAGTATCTATTTTCGTTTGAAGAGGTAAAAAAAAGAAAAACACGATCTGAAACTAAAGAAGGACAGACATTCATTACTGTAGAAATGGATGCAGACATCAAAGACAAGAAGAAGTTCTGGCACACGATGCAGTTAGACATAGATGCCAAATTACGTCCGCAATTGCCTCCCGGGATAATAGGCCCATTTGTCAATAGCAGTTTCAGTGAAGTAACTGCCATGATTATCGCCGTTTCTTCACCAGACCGAAATTACGCTGAAATCGAGAAATACTTAGATAAACTGGAAGATGGATTAAAAATAATCCCTACAGTTTCCAAGATCAATAGAAGTGGTGAGCAACGTCAGCAGCTATATGTGAATGTAAACGATCAGAAACTACAGCAATATGGTTTTGATATATCTACTGTTATCAATGTATTGAAACAGCAGAATATTACCGCCTATACAGGAGAACTGAATACAGGAGCTAATAACATTATTCCCATTCACAGCAGCAGCAGGTATAAATCTGAAAATGAAGTAGCAAATCAGATTATATATACAACGCCAGAAGGCACACTGGTAAGATTAAAAGATATTGCGAATATAGAACGCCGTTTTGAGGAGAAATCTTCTTTTGTCCGCTTGGTGAAGAAAAAGCAATGGTGCTATCTATTGATATGCAAGCAGGAAATAACATCGTGCAGTTTGGTAAAAAACTGGAAGCAAGAATTACAGAGATACAGCGGACCTTCCCTCCTGATGTTAAAATCAAAACAATAGTTAACCAGCCGGAAATAGTTCAGGATAGTATCAGTCATTTTATGATAGAATTTGGAATGGCAATCGTAGCAGTAATTGTCGTAGTGATGCTTCTTTTACCTTTCCGCGTGGCAACAGTAGCTTCTCTGGCAGCTCCGATTTCAATCATTGTCACTTTTGGTGTGATGTATATGATGGGACTGGAATTGCACCAGGTAACACTTGCTGCCTTAATTATCGTAATCGGTATGGTTGTAGATGATGCAATTGTGGTTGTTGACAATTATATTGAGAAACTGGACGAAGGAGTCACACCATGGACCGCAGCATGGCAATCTGCAAAACAGTTATCAATTCCTATATTGACAGCCACACAATTGCTATTATTTTCGCTTTTGCACCGCTGGCATTTTTTCAGGAAGGTATAGCAAAAGACTTTTCTGCATCCTTACCAGTTACGGTAACCATTGCTCTTGTCAATTCAATTCTGGTCGCTTTATTACTGACACCTTATATGTGTTATGTATTTATCAAAAAGGGATTAAAACATAAAATGAGTGACCGCCCTCTTGATCATAAGAGCTTATTGGACAAGTTGCAAAATGGCTTTGATAAAGGGGTTGAATGGGCTTTCAGATGGCCGAAGACAATCATGCTTATTGGAGCCGGCTCCGTTTTGTTTGCTGTTGTAATCGCTGGAAAAGTAGATCCCGAATTCTATCCGATCAGTGAAAGAAACCAATTCAATATGGAAGTTTGGTTACCAGCAGGATCATCACTCGAAAAAACTGAGAATGTAGTCAAAGATCTGGAACAGATTCTAAAAAAAGATGATCGAGTAGTTGATATTACAAGTTTTATTGGTATGAGCTCGCCACGCTTTCATACCTCTCATATGCCCCTGAAACACCAAGAAGAAATTTCGCGCAAATATTTATCACTACAAAGAGCAACAAAGCCTCTGATGATATGGTAAGGGAATATATCGGAAAATTAGATAGATTCCTGCCTGACGGTAATATCAAGCTAAAACAACTCAGTTTTCAAGAAGAAGCACCCATCGCAGTCAGGGTAATTGGCGAAAATGAAAATGACCAGAAAAGAGTTGCCTTGCAGATCAAACAAATCTTAAAGAAAGCGAAAGGCACTAACTATATAAGGTTAAATAATGACGAAGATTATTTCGGAATCAAACTCAATATTGATGAAGATAAAGCCAGTCGTCTGGGAATATCAAATCAAGCTATTACGCAAACATTAGGAGCGGGATTAAAAGGGTTCAATATTTCAACATTATGGGAAAGCGACAAACCAGTTGATATATTTCTCCGTTACGATTCCCTTAGTCGTCAAAACTCTCTTGCGCTCGAGAACCTGCACATCAGCTCTGCTGCTTATGGCAGTAAAATACCATTAAAAGAAGTTGCAGCGCTCACTCCGGATTGGCACACTGGAATGATTGCCCGTCGCAATGGTTTAAAAACATTATCAGTTTTCTCTGAAGCACAGTTAGGTATCAAACCTTCAAAAATCATGAAGGAAGTGCAGCCGGAAATTGAAAAAATAAGCCTGCCAAAAGGGATAACAATCAAATATGGTGGTGATGCTGAGTCGAGTGCTGAAAATGAACCTGGAATGATGACTTCTATGGGTGTGAGTTTAGTATTAATTTTTCTGACCCTGCTCTTTCAGTTTAAAAACCTGGGCAAATCACTGATTGTCCTGACTACCTTCCCTTTAAGTCTGTTAGGTGCATTCTCTGGTCTATATTTAACAGGAAATCCATTAGGTCTGACTGGTTTTATGGGAATCATCAGCCTGATTGGTATTGTAGTGCGCAATGGGATTATCCTGGTTGATTATGCCGACGAATTAATACGGGATCATCATTACACAAAGTTAAAGCGGCAGCAATAGCAGCAGCAAAACGCAGAATGCGCCCGATTTTCCTGACCTCATCGGCTGCCGCAGTTGGTGTATTGCCTATGATTTTAAGTAAATCACCAATGTGGGCCCCATTAGGAAGCGTCCTGGCTTTTGGTCTTATCGTTTCTATGATATTTACCTTATTCGTCATCCCGGTAATGTATAACCAATTTATTAAGCCAGAAAAAATTGAAGAAGATTCGTTAATCCAGCCTGATGTTGAGGATGAAATCTCATATAAAACCATATATCAGGAAATCCACTAAAGACAGCAGGATCAGTAGGTCTGACTAAAAATATTACAAATATGAATTTACGAAAATATCTCGCAGTTGTTTTAGGCCTTGTAGCGAGCTTAACAGCGCTCAGCAGCGATGCACAGGAAACAATAATTTCGTTAGCTCAGGCTAAGGAAATGGCCCTGGAAAACAATAAAAATATTAAGAGGGCAACACAAAATATTGGGCCGCCGAAGCTGCAAGTGCTTCAGTATATACAGCAGACAAACCATTTCTGGAAGGAAAAATCGCAGGATTATATCTGTCCAACCCGTTAAATATCATTTTACCAGAATTCAGTACCAATACCACATTGACAATAAACCAGGTAGTTTATGCGGGAGGGAAAATAAATTATGCCAAAAAAGCGGCTTCATCTCTGTTAGAAATACAAATCTCGCAAAGAGAACTAACCGTTAGTGAAGTGGTCCTAAAAACAGAAACTGCTTATTGGCAATTGGTTAACATGAAAGAAAAGAAGGTATTAGCAGAGGGTTATATTAAACTTCTAAACTCGTTGCACAATGATTTAAACAATTCTTATAAAGCTGGATTAATTTATAAGAATGATATGCTTCGCGTAGGAGTTCAATTAAATCAGGCAGAACTTAACCTGACAAAAGCTTTGGATGGAATTACCATGGCGAAATTAAATCTTGCTCAGCTAACCGGGTTAAACCATCAGATTTACGGTTAAAGACGATCCGTCTGTTTCTGCTGAAATCACCCCCGCAGCCATGAACTCATCAGATCATCGTCCTGAAATCTCCATGCTCAAAAAAGCAGTTGAAGTACAAGAGCTTCAAAGCAGAATTTTAAATGCCGACCGGATGCCAGTCATTGCATTAAGTGCAAATGGGCTATTTGCTAGAGGTAAAAATGCCAATTTTTCAAATGGGAACAATTACATGAGAGCCTTTTACGGGATGCTAAGTATTAATATCCCAATTTTTGATTGGGGAGGCAGAAAACAAAAAGTAAGAGAGCAGCAGTTTAAAGCTTCAGCTCAAAAGCTGGAACTGGAGGAAACCAGGGAGCTGATTAATTTAGAAATCCAAAATTGTTATCTGGGATTAAAACAATCCGTTCAGCGTCTGAATCTTACCGAAAAATCACTGCTGCAGGCCGAAGAAAATTTACGGCTAAACAATGACCGTTTCAAAGCAGGGACAGTTATTGGCAAGGATGTTCTTGAAGCCCAGGTATTATGGCAAGAGGCACTTTCATCCATCATTGATGCACAAGCCAACTATAAAATAAACGAGGCCATATACAAAAAATCAATTGGTAATTTAAAATAAAACAGGCCGGCAAAATCAAAGCCGGCCCTTATTTATTCACTGGTTAAGAAAGAAACTTTACCTTCGAAATAATTCCCCCCATTTCTATAATCAGCTTAAAATGGATAATAGCTCTATAATAAAATATACTATTGATGATATGCTGGCAATCCTGGGAGAGCCTTCCCAATCTGAGGGTTTGCATATACATTTCAATGAAAGGAAAGATGAAAAAATCCCATTCACTTTCCCTCATCGCTCCAATCATTATACGATTGGTTTTATCATTTCGGGCAGGATAAAAATCCAGTTAGACCTGATTACCTACGAACTCTTTGCGAATGATGTAATCGTAATTACCCCAAAAACAGTCATGCATATTTTAGAGATGGAAGGTGATTGTCAATCAATCATCGTCAGTTTCACACTCGACTTTGCCTTACAGAATGTCTTTAAGAAAAACGAAGTAGATTCGTTTGATTTCTATACAGCCAATATGATTCCAAAATTCACATTAGAGGAATCAGAACTGCAAAATTTCATTAATTTATCAAATTCGTTGCGTGAAAAGAATATAAATAATGATCCGGGTTTTTTTGGTGGTGAGATTGTATCCCTTGCTTTTAATCTATTAATGTATGAATTAGCAGCAACACACAAGAAAAAAAATGTGGACTTAAGATTGGCAATGTCACGGAAAGAAGCCTTAACATTCAAATTTCTTAAAACACTTGAAAAAAACTTCAAAAGTGAACGCAGCGTTCAATTTTATGCTGATTCTTTATTTGTAACTACCGGTCATCTTTCTAAAGTACTCAAAGAAATATCAGGAAAAACAGCTGGCCAGTTAATTGACGATGCGATTATTATGGAAGCCCGGTTATTATTAACCGAACCTCTGTCTAGTATTGCTCAGGTTGCAAATGAATTAGAGTTTGGTGATCAATCATTATTTGGCAAATTCTTCAAGAAAAATACTGGGTTTTCACCGTCAGAATATCGGAATAAAAAGCGGCATCTATAAACTAAACGATAATATCCATCGCCTGAACAAAAAGCACACACCACACTGACACACAGAAAATAAACATTCCAAAATGAACAGAAAATGAATATGAACAAGCTGTATTAATTTTCTTGTTTTGCCTAATTTCATGATGTAAAACAAGCATTTATGAAATCAACAACTAACGAAAAGTCGCTCCCCTTCCGTGTTGGTAAGTGGCTTCCATCCGACCAGACTGTTCTGGAAAAATGGCTAAATGAACTTATTACTGAAGTAGAAAAGGATAAAAGCCCTTTACTTCCGGTAATTGAAGAATTTAAAGAATTAATAGAGGATGACCCGGAGATTTTTATGTGGTTTCACCTGATGTTTGAGGAAGTCCCCCGTAAACCACCATTTAATAAGAATAAGAATCCCGCTGGCCAGCCACAGGTAAGAAATTATCATTTGATGTTGCACCTGATCAATAGAATAATGACCAAAGCCCCGGAATTCAATGAAACTGGTTTGGTTGGCTTCCCTATCAATGCGATTCTGGACTGGTCTATGGGAACTACAGCCGGTTATGCCGCGTTTTTGAATGAGAAAGTCAACTGGCAATTAAAAAGGATATTGAATGAATGGGCTATCTTTCTCTGTTCCACAGATTCTAAATATGTATTAAGTGAAAACCCAAAAACCGGGTGGTTTGGTGCAGATGCAAAAAAAGCAATGCCGGGTTTTGACAAAGAATTTAAATGTGATCCTGCCCTGCCTCATCATGGATTTAAATCATGGGATGATTTTTTCACCAGGGAATTCAGAGATGGACAGCGCCCGCTGGCAAGTCCTGATAATGATGCGATCATCGCAAATGCATGTGAATCTGCCCCATACAGGATAGCACACAATGTAAAAAAACATGATAAGTTTTGGATCAAGGCTCAACCCTATTCACTGGAACATATGATGGCTAATGATCCTCTACTGGATAATTTTATTGGAGGAACTGTTTATCAGGCCTTCTTAAGTGCATTAAGTTATCATCGCTGGCACAGCCCGGTTAGTGGTAAAATAGTGAAAGCCTATGTAGTGGACGGAACCTATTATGCCGAGGCATTGTCAGAAGGTTTTGACCCGTCAGGCCCAAATGACTCACAAGGTTATATCACAGAACTGGCTACAAGAGCACTCATATTTATTCAGGCGGATAATCCCGCAATCGGATTGATGTGCATTATGCCTGTTGGGATGGCTGAGGTTTCTTCCTGCCAGATTACGGTCTACGAAGGCCAGCATGTTAAAAAAGGTGATCAGCTGGGAATGTTTCACTTTGGAGGTTCTACTCATTGCCTGTTTTTTGGCCCCCAGGTTAAACTCGTATTTGACATGCATGGTCAGACTCCGGGCCTTGACTCCAATAATTTCCTTTAAAATCGAAAATCGCGACAGTGGGCTAAAGATTAAATTCAATCGCTTAAATCTTCAAAAAACATTTAACAGACTTAATATTACAAATTGAATAGCTATTAACTGATAGATGATAATCTGATTGTAATATGTTTTTTTAAGATCGAACGCAAAGGGTGCTCGTAAAGATTTTAAGGTAAATTAAGCAGGAACAGCCATTCAATGGTGGTTTGATTTATAAATAATCCCGAATTATGAAGATTAAAGCGATTGAATTACTTAGTAATAACATTATAGAAACCGAACATTTCTACAACAATACACTGAATATCAAAACAAATAAGAAAACCGAAACTGAGATATCTTTCTTAATAGGAACAACCCAGCTAACCTTTCAAAAATCTGAGGTGAAACATCCAAATTATCATCTTGCATTTGATATTCCAAATAATAAACTGGAAGAAGCTTTTAACTGGCTTGACCAAAGAACAGCTATATTACCAGTAACAGATGACAGTAACTTTTCCTCATTTGAAGCATGGAATGCGAAATCATTCTATTTTTATGATAACAATGAAAATCTGCTGGAATTGATATGCCGTTTTGATGCTGATAATCAATCATCTGCTTCATTTGACAGTAATGCTTTACTTTTTGTGAGTGAGATCGGTATAGTCACTGCTGATGTAAGCGCAATGGGAGAACAGCTGATCAGACAATATGATCTGGAATACTATGTAAAACAACCAAAAACAGAAAGTTTTGCGGTAGTTGGCGATGAAACGGGATTATTCATCCTGGTTAATCCAGACAGGGACTGGTTTCCTACAAAAAAGAAAGCACAATCATTTCAAACTAAAATTCAATTCAGTACAGTTCATCATCCTGATCAGCAGGTGTTCATTGGGGATTAACCGGCCATTTATTTTAAATAGTTTATTGATTGTTCTTTACAATTTCACAAAAGAATAATCAATGCTTTTACCGTTTCCTGATATGGTCGCTTTTAAAAATCCCGCCGGATAATTGATATTCGATTTTTTTTGGAAAATCATGCTCAGTATTTTCACATACGAAACCGCTTGAACTGATTGTTGTCAGCTTAAAATAAACAAGCCCCTTATTCTCCTTTACATCAACTACATAAAAAATATCATTATCCTTCACTATTAATCTGAGCTTTTCTACAAAGACAGTATCTTTTCCTTTAACTACTACACCAGTGCCCTTAAATTCATAAGCAGCTACTTTCACCCAGCTTTCAGTAGCTGTTTTGCCTGGTTTAACATCGGTACGGTTCCAGTTCCCAATCAGCCATTCCAGCTTTTTAAATTCCTGTTTTGCATTAAGCTTTCCATTAACTTTCGCCTGTCCGTATATATTGGTATTGATTACCATAATCAGGACAATAAAAAACAACCGTTGAATATTCATTATTCTTTTTTTTATTAAATATAATAATTTCGGTTAATATGCGCTCAAAACACATTGTAAATCAGCTATTAGCCAAGCTCCTCTTTGCATTGCATCATGATAAAATTTATTTAATTATAATAAAAAAAATATATAATATATCATTATATTCACTTATGGTTTATTTAATTAATCAATAACAAGACATCAACTCACATTACAACCACCTAAACATTAAACATTTTACCCATGAGAAAAACAAAAATTACAGGAATCACACTGGCATTGAGTTGCCTTTTTTTACTGACAAATTGTAAAAAACAGACTGACAATGCTACCCGGCAAGATGACCTTAAAACTTCAGGTTCACAAACCAACGCGGTTGGCACCTTAGCTGTTCTGTTTAATGGAGATGCTGCAAATGGCAGCAGTAATGTATGGAAAAATATAAACGTTGAACAAAACGGGAGTGTAACCACAGTAACTGATGAAACCGGAACTTTATGCTGGAGTTTCATCAAACCTGAAGGAAGTCACCGCGCGGAAGGTCACGGCGCAAAGAATTTTCAGGCAGTTGAGGGATCAGATATTTATATATGGGATGGACCAGTAAAATATATACATCCCTCTTTCTTTAAAAACTGAAGCCGTATTCCAATGGAAATCTTATCCTACTTCTTCAGATGGTGCTAATCATCCTTTAATGCTTCGTACAATTAGCGGAACATTACAACTACAGCACTTTGATGAAAATCATACTGCTACAGTTCCCTGGTCGATTCCGTTAGTATCCGGAACCTGGCAACAATTTGTTATCCGTATGAAAGTATCAAAAGACGCTTCAATTGGCTTCATAGAATTATGGTACAACGGGACACAGCAAACCTTCACCAATGGAAGTAAAAGATTAAAATGCAGGACTCTGGACAGTGATTACTGTGATCCAAAATGGGGTGTTTACGGCGGTGACTCATCAAAAGTGAACCACATTGTAAAGAAAATACGTATTGCTTCAACCTATGCTGATGCTGCTCAATAACAGCAACGTATTCTGCTAAAAAATAATACCACCAATTTAATCAGGCCTGCTAACTTTTTAGCAGGCTTTTTTGATCAGTGACAGACAGAAATCGCCTGCCCCAATTCACATCATATTTAATTAACATTATTATTAATCCTCAGATAAATTATTACCTTTTACTAATTAATTGCCTTCCATAAAAAACTGAAAATAATAAAAGATGAAAAAATTGTTATTGCTTGTTCCTATGTGCGCGAGTATGTTATTATCCTGCAAGCCTGGAAAACCAAATATCGATCCCAGACAAAAAGACCAGCTTTTATTCATTCATAAAATTGATCAGTTAGATCAGAAATTTTCGGAAAAAGATTCAGTAACAGACCAAGAGCTGGTCAATACTATGAAGGAACTATGTACTTTCACTAAAGATTCTCTGAATGCCAGTTTTAACAACTGGGCAGCTGAAGTTACTGAAATAGAAAAAGCACCGGATGGAAAAGTTGTACGTTGTATGATCAGAAAAGACTTATTCAAAAAAAAGAAGTACCCAGAATACTCGTCAATTATTTTCTTAAATTATGTATATGCTTCTGACAAAAAACTAACGGAAAAAATCAAAAACATAAAAGTACGTGATACTATACTCATAAGTGGTGCTTTTCGTTGCGAAAAAAACATGATTTATGTAACCCGTAAGCCAGATTTCGTGAATGACGATTCAGCATCATCAAAGACCCGGGATCTATTTAAAAACCCTAGATTAGCTGTTAAAGTATCAGATATAACAGCGGTTCATATCAAAAGGTAAATGAACCCTACCCTAATAGTTGTTGTCCAGAATCCTTTGAAGAACCAATTGCGACTGGCTTAGCTTTTTGCTCTTAATTGCTTTAAACAATTGCTCATGTAAATGATGGTTCATTGCAAAACGGCTGATTCCTTGTTTTTCTCTTGCAAGAAAAAAATTACGCATGATCAAGGTGAAACTATAATATAAATCAGATAATACAGGATTTAAAGAAGCCTTGGCAATCGCTGTATGAAAAGCAATATCTGTATCAGCACAAAGCTGAGCATCTTCAGCCTGAATAGCCAGTTTACGATTCTCTAAACATTGTTCGATCTCCTGAAGCTGTTCCTCTGTACGATTTTGCGTAGCCAATTTCACAATTTCCTTTTCCAGTAATCTCCTTACCGCATTGACGTCATCAAAATCTGCACGTCTTAACCGCTGCTCAATGCTGACTTCCTGGAAACTATTATTAACAAAAGTCCCTGACCCCTGCTGCACTTTCAAAATCCCTGAAATAGCCATTGTTTTAATCGCTTCTCTGATACTTGAACGGCCTACGCTATATAACTTCATCAGTTCAGGCTCGGAAGGTATCTTTTCGCCCGCTTTATATTTCCCTTGAGAAATATCTTCCTTTATCAGACTAATTACCTTTTCGTAAAGTTTCATGGTTTGCTTAAAATAACTACTTTGCAACAAACATACGATGTTTCTGACAAACATCATAAAATACATTACAATTCAATACATATTAATTCATAAAAACATTATTTAGCCACAAAAAACCGTTCACCACTACAAAGAAGCATTGGCCACAAACATATGATGTTAAATCAAACATATGATGTTTTATTTTAGAATATCATATTTGCATTCTATATTTGCCCTATATTAATCTAAAAAGATATGGCAACTACAAGACGCGGATTCATTTCCGCAGCATCTTTATCAACCTTTGGTTTGGTAACAGCAGCAACAAGCCTAAATTTATTAATTCCTAAAAAGGCTGAAGCAGCAGTAAAATCATCAATAAAAAATGGGCCAGACGGCCCACAGGCAGAATTGGAAGATTTTGTATACGACATTGAAAATGGAAGTAAAGGCTGGGTCGGTACCGGTGGCACTGCCAAAGAAGCCACTGTCGAAGAATTTCCAGTATCGCAAAGTATCGCAGGAGTAATTATGCGTTTAAACCCAGGTAGTTTCCGAGAACTACACTGGCATTCTATTGCAGCAGAATGGGCTTACGTTTTAGAAGGTAAAGTACGTACAACAGTTGTTTCTCCAGATGGAACCACATCAACTGATGACTTCGAAAAAGGTGATATCTGGTATTTTCCAAAAGGTCACGGACACTGTTTACAATGTTTAGGTGATCAATCATGCTTGTTCTTACTAAGCTTTGATAATGGCCATTTTTCCGAATTTGGAACCTTTAGTTCAACAGACTGGATCAGCCATATCTCCCCCGAAATACTTGCGCGCAATTCAGGATTATCAGCAAGTACATTTGCCTCCTTCCCGCACAAAGAACTTTATATTGGTACCGGAAAAATAGCCGTAGAACCAAAACCACAAAATATAGACCCTAATATTCCAATCAGTGATTCTGCCCATAAATTCCGTATGGAAACAGACGGCGTCTTTCAAAAATTTGCCGGTGGCTTTACAAGAAAAGTATCAGTTAAAGAATTTCCCATTCAAACCACATTAACTGCATTGCGTATGGACATTGAGCCTGGTGCAATTCGTGAATTACACTGGCATCCCAATGCAGATGAATGGCAGTATGTAATAAGCGGTAAAGGAAATCTAAGTATTTTTGGCTCTCATGGACGTGTAAAGACTATGGCCTACAAAAAAGGAATGGTTTCTTTCATTAAACAAGGTTATGGCCATTACATAGAAAACACAGGCACTGAAACACTCAAATTGATTATTCTTTTTTTAATGCAGGTGAATATCAGGAAATATCATTGAATGACTGGCTGACCTCTAATCCTGCTCAGCTTGTTGAAGATCATTTTGGGATTACACCAGCCCAGACAGCTAAATTAGCAAATCACAAAAAAGGAATCTTTTAGTTTAGCGAAATGTTCAAAAAGAATAATGCTCCTGAAATATGATTTCAGGAGCATTATTTAATAAAAAGGCCTTGATCTGCTGCTAGACAGACCAAGGCCTTATATCAGAAGTTAAAAAATTACAGACTAATACGCTCCAACCTCCGACAAGGCTGCAAATGGCTCTCCATCATAAGAAGACTTAGCTATTATTTTGTAATAGCGAATAGTCTGCGGAGATGGTAAATTAATGTATTGAGGGCCATTAACATTTGCCAATACAAATGATCCTGCTGAAACAAAACTTGTTCCATCAGTACTATATAGAATTTCAAGATCTTTCACAGCTCTCTGTAAACCATTCCTTTGTGTAATACTAATACCTTTCACTTGCTTAGCAACGGCCATATCTATCGTGAAAGAATGCGGATAAGCGGCTGTTGTACCTGAGTATTGCGAATGCCAGTAAGTATTGATCACCCCATCAATCAGGTTAGCAGATTTACCATCCTCATCAGAGGTTTCCTGAGAACTTACATTAATTACATTCCAGCCTGTTTTACTCAATTCATCTCTGCTGCTAAAGTTCAATACCGGGATACCATTTATAAACTCATAGTTATAAATCGTTTCGGTGACATTTCCATTATCGTGAACAAGCTTCACTTTCAGCTCATATGGATTACCATCTTTATACTTAAGCTCAGAAATCGGCATCTCAACATAAAAGCTATCCACCCCTATATTGCTTTAGATTCCCAGGTCGTAGCATTATAATCGTGGTTAACACCTATACCTTCATTATTTACATTAGGGTCATTGTAATAAACCACACTATTAACCTTATTATCTGAAGTGAATCTACCAGAAACAACAATCGATGATTTACCTGCATCATAATTCGCATGAATTTTACTGATTGAGGCTTTAACAGCTCCATAACGTGGCTTATCATCTTTATTAAAGATCTGGTTAACATTTAAAATCGCTGCATCAGTAGCGGTTAAAAATGTTTTTGAGATTCCTAATGTACCGTTACCAGCCCACATTAAAGCCATTCCAAGAGTCGCATTTTCAGATACTTTCTGACAGTTATGCGGTAAGTTTAAGCCATGACCCAATTCGTGCATCATCCCACCAAACCAAACACTAAAGCGTTTACCATCAGCATCGGTTTTACCCAGATTTTTAATATCCAATCCCTCATAATCAAGAGCATAACACCATTTTCCTGTTCCATAAAATGGCCCTCCGCTTGGTGTTCCATCAGCTTTAAATTCATAGCGTGGAATAATTACCAGGGTATGTGCACTCGTATTTTCTGTCGGATGTGCTGTGAAATAAGCATTGATCTCTTGTGAAACAGCACCATTGCCTCCAGAATAAGGATAACTGCTTTTAGGTTTAGTACCTCTGACCACAATAATCTTCACACCTTTAGTTGGGCTGGTAAATAAACCAAAAGTTTTATCGGCATAACCATTGCGGGCCATTTCGTCCTTATAATACTTCTGCCCCCATAACATCAGGTCACTTAAACGTTTCTGATAACCTGGCAGTGTATCCAGATCATTAGGTATAAAATAAACAAGATTAAGATTATGGATATGGTCACTGCTATATCCATCAACAGTAGTAATAACGTCTGCTGGAGCTCCGCCTCCGCCTGCTGTGTCTACAGCTTTCTTACAAGCCATAAAGCTAATCAGTACAGGGATTAATAGTAATAGTTTTCTTTTCATAGAAGATATTTGGTTAGGTTAGGATATTGTACTAAAGCACAATGCTTTATAGAATGTAATCTATAGATATCTATAAACAATATGCATCATAAATGATACGCAAACGTTTGACCTTACGAAAGGTGATTATTAAATATTGCTGTACGTTATTCCAGATTTCTAAAAAAAAACAGCCTGTTCAGCACTATAATTTAAGCTATCAAAGAGCTTTATTAAATATAGATCAGCCAAATTCTGCTTATAAACTAATGATAATTAGCCTCTTTATAGTAAAAAAGCAGATAATCAAGGTTTAAAGTAGCATATCAAACGTTTGCGCAAAATTATATCCTATGATTTAGAGCTTGTCTAAGCTAGCAGCAGAATTGCCCATAAGGAAACTGAAGAGATTGCAATCCATAGGATAACTCCCTGAAGAAATGGCTTTAGCCCTACCGACTTAATTACTTTAAGTGATAATCCACTTCCAATCAGAAACAGCGTCAAAGTCAACCCTACTTTAGCAATATACTGACTAAATATGGTGCGAAGGGTTTGATCGCTGGCAAATAAGTATTGGCTAACATTGCCAAAACAAACAAGCCTATGAAATAAGGAATTTTAATTTTTTTCTGATCTGTTTTAAAAAGAAAAGCAGTTCCAAAAGCCACCGGAATGATCCATAATGCACGTGCTAATTTAACTGTGGTAGCAATTTGTAATGCTTGTTCTCCATATTTACTGGCTGCACCAACTACCGAACTTGTGTCATGAATAGCAATCGCACACCATATACCAAACTGACTTTGAGACAAATTTAAAGCATGACCGATACCCGGAAATATAAATAAAGCTGCCGAATTCAGAATAAATACAATACCCAGTGCAGCTGAAATCTCTTTTTCACCGGCTTTCATAACCGGAGATAAAGCAGCAATTGCACTTCCTCCACAAATAGCGGTACCAGAAGAAATCAAAAAAGAAGTTTTACGCTCAATTTTGAATACTTTACCAAGATAAAACCCAGTGTAAGCACACCAAAAATAGAGGCTATTGTAAACAGGAAACCTTCTTTACCAGCTTTTAGTGCAAAGGACAAATTCATACCGAAACCCAGCCCAATCACTGCTAATTTTAACAGCCAGTTAGTTGCTTTATGGTTTAAATGAAGAAAAGGATGTTCCATGATCTGGGCGATGACCAATCCCAGCAATAATGCCAATGGCGGAGACATCAATGGAAAAAGGCAACATAGTGCGGCAAGGATAAATATAATTTGACGGGTTATCAGGCTCATTTGCATAATCTTTGTGTTTTGTTGTGCAAAGATGTCCCAAATGACCAGGCAGGTCAAATTGATAAAATTAATCCGCCATTACCTGAGGTTATGAGTTAATCGTGCATGACGTAAAAAAACATCTGATAAACCATCTGGTTTACCCTGAAGATGAATGAAATAGAAATTACGTTCTATATTTAATCCGGCTACGTCAATCACTCTTAATGTGCCGCGCTGCAATTCATTTGTCAAAGCATGAATAGATATAAAGGCCAGGCAATTAGAATGCATTAAATATGATTTGATACTTTCAGTACTTCCCAGCTGAATTTCTACTTTAAGATCGGATACCCTCATCCCTATTTCCTTCAAAGCATAATCAATGACTTCCAGTGTTCCAGAGCCCTGCTCACGCATCACAAAAGAATTTTCCTGAAGCAGCTCTTTACTCAGCTCAGTTTTTTTAGCCAAAGGATGATCCTTACCGCATACCAGAACAATTTCATCTCTGATAAACTCTGTATAACTAATTTCCTGATGTTTAGACCTTCCCTCTATAATACCCAGCTGTATTTCCTTCTCCAGCAAGGCTTTCTCTATTTGTTCAGTATTACCATTAATCAAATTAATTTCGATGGCTTTGAATTTGTTTCTGAACCCTGCAAGTATCGGTGCTATTACATATTGAGAAATCGTAGTACTGGCTCCAAGATACAGAATACCTTCTTTTTTATGGACAAGTTTCATATCAAAATCGATATTCCGATAGATATCAAACAAAGATTCAGTATGTTTCAGTAACAGTTCTCCTGCCGGGGTTAACTGTATTTTATTGCCTTTACGCTCAAACAATTTGTTATCGTATTGCTGTTCCAATTCATTAATATGCTTAGTAACAGCAGGTTGCGTGATGAATAATGCAGCTGCAGCTTTAGTAAAACTAAGGCGTCTGGCAACGGTATAAAACACTTCTAAACGAAAGTCTGACATAAGCTGCCAAGGTAATATATTTATCTAACAAAATTTTCCCCTACATTTACACCCTTAATATGCTATTTCTGCAATGTCATTAACATGCAAACCTGTTTGAGCATAGAAAACCTTTAAATACGAATGAAAGAAACAAAATGAAGAATAAGCAAGTCTCCTTTATAGCAATTCTGGTAATTATTGCATTCTTTATTGTATTGCTGCTAAGAACATCCTTCACCTTATATACTGAACAAAAAACACTTCAGATCACAAGTCTGCAAAGGGATGCAAATAATGAGAAGCTCTATAAACTGGATACCATTAACATGGGATTGCAGGAAGCTGAAAATAATTTCAGGATGTATACCTCTTTATGGGGAAAAAAAAACAATATTTCATCAATTACAGTAAAGGGATAAAAAACGTATCTGCACTACTGGAAAGTTTTTCAAAAGAAGACCTTAATAAGGTTTCAACAGATATTTCGAATGACATAGCCAAAAGGGATAAACAGATTTTATTATATACCAGGATAAAAAAAATGACAGACTCGTTGATGTCTGTTAATTTACTGGTAAATACTTCAAAAATCTCTGCTCCTGCATCTTTATTTAAACCATCCCCAAGACCTGTCGTTAAGAAAATCATAAAAACTGAAGTCATCGGGCCCGCTCCGGAAGTTAAAAAAACAAAGTTCTTTCAACGTTTAAAGAGTGCTATACTAAATAAAGAGGATAAAAAGGATACGGCAAAAACCAGTAAAACAGAAACTATGTCCTGTCCTGGAAGCTTCTGAAAGTGATAACCTTTACAGTAAAAAACAGATAGATGATATAGAAAAATTCTATAGAAATATTTTTCAGAATCAGAGAGGGAACCATAAACTCCTGACTGAGAATGAACGGTCAATTTTAAAATTGAATGAGCAGATCCTGGAAAACATCAAAGTAATGTTCCATGAGTTTAGTGACAGGGAACACCAGTTACAGCAAACCAGGAAGAGGTTACTAAGAGACAAAACGCTGCATTCTCTGGAAGTTATAGATGTTTCTGGAAAAATTAATTTCCTGATTAATGTGTTTTCCATTGTGATTATTATCTCATTATTGATTACACTGTATCGTGCCTATAATAAGATTGTCCAGGCAAATAAGCTAGCTTCCGAACAAGTAATTGTTAAATCGAGATTTTTCACCAGTATAAGCCATGAGATGCGTACTCCTCTCAATGCAATCCTGGGAGCAACAGAACAACTAAAAGCTACTCCATTAAACTCAGAACAACAAGGAGCTATGGCAAATTTACTGGAAACTTCATCTTCCATGTTATTGTCTGCTGTAAATGAAATACTTGATTTCTCACGTTTAGAAACCGGGAAATTATCTCTTTCAAAAACACCTTTTCTTTATAAAAGTATTTTGCATGAAATAGTTGCAGCTACTGCTGTACTGGCAAATCAGAAAGGATTAAAGTTGATCTTAAATCAAAAAGACGCGCCAGATTTACTGGTAACAGGGGACCCTTATCGTCTTAAACAAATCATGGTCAACCTGATTGCCAACGCAATTAAATTCACAGATAAAGGAGAGGTTCTTGTCAGTGTAAGCGCAAAGAGAACAGAAACCGGCCATGTTCAGTTATACGTAGAGGTAAGTGATTCCGGAATTGGAATTTCCGAGAAAGAACTACCTTTTATTTTCGATGAATTTTCGCAGGTCATCAATAATAAACGTATGGACTGGCAAAAAGGCTCTGGATTGGGATTACCAATTTGCAAAAATGGTAGATCTTCATCATGGAAAAATAACAGTACAAAGTACTTTAGGTAAAGGATCAACCTTTTTCCTGGAAATCCCTTATCCTATTGCTGAACAGGCTACTGAAAATTTAGCAGACAAAGCAGGTTTGGCTTTACAAGCAGATCGTTTTAAGAATATTCATTTGCTGGTTGTTGATGATGCGAATATGAATTTACTGGTTATTAAAATGATATTTAACAAACTGGATATTAGTTTTGATACAGCCACTAATGGTGAAGATGCCTTAAAAGCATTTGATACGCGTCATTATGATATGATATTAACAGATATTGAAATGCCAGGAATGGATGGACTAGAGCTAACAAAAAAAATCCGTTCCAACCCTGATGCAAAAAAATGCAGGACTCCAATTATTGCTATTACTGGTCAGATTTCTCCTGAATCACATCAAAATTATATCTCTTCCGGCTTGAATGATTACCTCGTAAAGCCTTATAAAGAAAATGAGCTGCTGGAAAAATACTCGATTACCTCCCATAATTTCTTGTTAATTACGATTTCAAAAGACTAGTTCTGGTAAGGGCGCTAGAGGGGTTGTGGCTAGGGCTGAACCGGTATTGAAGTGCCTCAGGCCGGTTCAGGTGTAATTCAAACCTAGCCACAACCCTACACAATCCAGCCAGTATTACTAAGTACCTGCTTTTAGATAACCACATACAAAAAGCCCATATTATTTTATTAAATATTATATCGTAATGTCTCAGATTTGAGAAATTATTCCTATTATTGCGATACCTTATGAAAAATACAAAACAAAAAATTATTGATACTGCGATAGAAATCTTCAATGATGACTATTCGAGCTCGCTTGAAAAAGTAGCTGAGCGGTCTGAAGTTACCAGGAGAACACTTCATAGATACTTCACTGACAGAAATGACTTACTCAAAGCTTGCCAGCTGGAGATGCAGGAAAACTGCAAAGCCAATATCACCAATGCAATTAATAGTTCTGAAAATCCACTGATGATCCAGTTAGAGCAGATTTTATATGCAAGTATAGACTGCGGATCAAAGTACTCATTTTTACACAAATTACATCAGCAGCAAGATCATCAGCATCAAAAAGATGATAAAGATTGTGCTGCCTACGATGATACTTTTAGTAAAACAACATCAATTATCCTGGAACTTCAAAATCGGAAAATCATTAGTCCAGATATCACTCTGGCCTGGATAACACTGTTTTTAAGTGGAATAATAACCACCACTATCCTTTCTTCTACCACAGGATCTGTAGCAAGAAATGATATTAAAAATTTCGCATGGTTCTCTTTCAGTAAAGGGATAGGAATTAATAAATTATAAAAAATGGAAAACAAAGAATTTGAAGTTATTATAATTGGAGGCAGTTATAGTGGACTAGCAGCAGCTATGTCCCTGGGCAGAGCCATCAGAAAAACATTAATCATAGATAGTGGCTTACCCTGTAACCAGCAGACTCCACACTCTCATAATTTTATTACACACAGGATGGCTTTAGCCCTGCACAAATTGCAAAAACTGCCAAAGACCAGGTTTTAGTTTATCCAACTGTCAGTTTTTTGGATGACAAAGTTTTACAGGTCACGGGTGAAAATAATAATTTCACAGTTTTAACGGCTGGAGGTATGAAACTCAGGGCAAAAAAACTCCTTTTTACCACAGGATTAAAAGATCTTCTTCCAGAAATCCATGGTATTGCATCTTGCTGGGGTATTTCAGTAATTCATTGTCCATATTGCCATGGTTATGAATATAAAGGACAGCCTACAGGAATTTTATCAAATGATGACACAACCTTTCATTTCAGTAAACTGATCTTAAACCTGACAAAAGATCTCACCGTTTTCACCAACGGAAAAATCCAGTTTAGTTCAGATGAGGAAGATCAAATCAATGCAATGAATGTGACTGTTGTTACCAAACAAATAGCTAGTATAGAACATGTAGCAGGTCAGCTAAATAGTATTCGGTTTGAAGATGGAACATATCAAAAAAAAATGATTTTTATATACCAGGCCACCATTTACTCAGCATTGTACAATTCCTCAGTCAATGGGTTGCGAAACAGATCCAAAAGGATTAATTAAGATCGATAACTTAAAAAAAACCAGTATACCGGGAATTTATGCTGCCGGAGACTGTACTGAAGCCATGAGATCTGTTGCAGGTTCTGTTGCAGCTGGCAGTGCTGCTGGTGCTTTCATTAACCATGAGCTGATTATCGCATAGATTTTAAACTGCAAATAATTAGTATACAATTATTTGCAGTTTAAATATTTTTTATCCTTAACTTAATATAACCAAATCAATCTATCTTAAAAAGGAGGTTATATGAACATGGTTCAAAAAATAGAGCACTGGGGTGATATTCATCACACCAAGTGGCTCGACGTAGTCCGCATTGGGCTCGGTTTATTGATTTTAAGTAAAGGTATTGCATTCGTCAGTGATACCGGAGTCCAGCAGAAGGAATGGATCATACAACACAACACACTAGGATTTTCAGGGTTAATGGCAGTTGCAGTATTACATACCGTCGCTTTTGCCCATCTGGTTGGTGGTTTGCTGATTCTTATTGGACTGGTGACACGTTTTGCGGCTGTGATCCAGATCCCTATCCTTTTAGGAGCAATCTTCTTTGTAAATATTTCCAAAGGATTCTCTTTTTTAAATTCAGAATTATGGCTGTCAATTATAGTATTGCTTTTGCTTGTTCTGTTTTGGATAGTAGGCTCAGGTCCCTATTCTGTAGACAACTATATGAGGACACATCGTCCAAAACCTTAATTTATAGCGTAAGTTATGCTTACGCTATAAATTAATAGATTATTGACTCCCCCCACACGCTTAAAGCAAATCAGTACCGCCATTATTGGCTATAATTACTCCCATCACTATATCCTGATAACTTCCAGTTTTAGGATCACCGTCTGCTGCATCATTTCGTGAGGTTAGTGTATATCCTTTTAAGACTGTTGCCAAAGGATAGTTAAAGATAAATTCCTATTTTTACGAGCAGTAACTAACCAATTCTTTTATATAATTTTTATGCAGGCAAATATTAGGAATAATGCCATGTCCTTGCTTGATGATGCCGAATTGGTTAATCAGATTAAACAAAATAACAAACACGCTTTTGACGCGCTATATAATAAGTTTGCAAAAACCCTTACTGGTTATGGCATGCGTCTTACAGATGATATACAAATAATCGAAGACAGTATTCATGATGTTTTTGTATGGATCTGGACAAATAGGACTAAATTTGAGATCAGGTATTCTTTAAAGAGTTATCTGATCAAATCGGTAAGAACGACTATTATTCATAAATTAAAAACACAGCAAAAAAATGTACGCACTGATTTTATAGACAACGAAGAAGAAATATTAAGCGATTTTTCATTTTATAATTCTGTTGAATCTGAATTTATATTAAAGGAAAGCCATAAATCTACAGCCGTAAAGGTTCTGGCAATGCTAGAAACACTTTCGCCAAAACAAAAAGAACTGATACATTTACGTTATTATCAGGAATTGAGTTTTAAAGAGATTGCTTCACTTTTAAATATCAGTATCAAGGGCTGTTATAAATTAATGGGCAGGGCAATAGACGGGCTGAGACAAAAACATCTTCTTATTCTATTTTTACTTTGGATACATGGGGTAATTACTTCATGAATATCCTCTTATAAATTATAATCGATAAAAATGTCATACCAGGAATATACAACAGCTGATTTTGTAAACGACGAGAGTTTCACTAACTATGTGAAAGCCTCTGATCCGCAAGCTGTTTTATTCTGGGAAAAGTGGATTCACGATAATCCATCTTGCCTGGAAAAAATAAATGAAGCTAAAGAAATCATTGATTTACTTTCTTTAGGGAAAGATCCTTTAAAGGAGGAGTTTTATGAAAGTCTTAAAAATAGGATAGAGAGTACAATTGCCGGCCAAAGAACCGAATATCCGGTAGTTGCCAAAAACAACTTCTCTTTCTTCAAAATAGCAGCAATTCTTACAGGATTGGTTATTGGCACTGGGTTATTCTTTTATATAGCAAAAAAATCCGAAAATATGGCTTTGCTGACTGTATCAGTCCCATATGGCCAAACAAAAACACTGTTATTACCTGATAGTTCTACAGTAATACTGAACGCGAACAGCTCAGTTAAATATCCTGAAAAATGGGATAAACAGGACCGGCAGGTTTGGCTAACTGGTGAAGCTCATTTTCAAATTAAACATATTGAGCCTCAAAATCAATTGCCGGTGCCATTTACAGTACATGCAAATCTTACAGATGTAAATGTTTTAGGAACGGTATTTAATGTAGACAGCCGAACTGATAGTACGTTGGTTACTTTGGTAAGTGGAAAAGTCGCTTTAAAATTACAGGATCAGTCCCTTACCATGTCACCAGGCGAATATGCTGTTTGTAGAAAAGGGGAAAAAGCCTACAGCAAAAAAGCCGGGGATAGAAGAACAACTTACCTCGTGGATTGATGGCAGATATATTTCAAAAAAAAAAAACTGCACTATCCGAAGTATGCGACAGATTATCAGCATATTATGGCAGAAAATACTTAATTAAAGACAGATCAATCATTGAAAAAGAAATTTCTGGCACACTAGAACTTAAAAATGAAGCTGTTTTAATTCAGACTTTGGCGGCTTTGCTGAATACTACAGTAAAAAAGAATGGCAGGGAAGTTTATATCGGGAGTTAATTTATATATAACAGGCATTATCCTGTTTGCTCTCCTTAATATTTTCATTGAAGATGTACATGGACAGCATAAAATCATAATCCCGAACCAAACGCTCTCCAGCGAACTGGATTTTCTTTCCAACAGGTTTAAGGTCAGTTTTGTTTATGATGCCGGTTTGATCAATGAAGCGAAATTATCGAACTATAAACGTTTAGACAATCCAAATCTGGATTTGATATTAAACAGCTTATTATCTCCTTTAAATCTATCTTTTAAAAAGTTTCTGATAGTCAATATATTATCAAAGCTGGCGTGCCTCTTTTAAAACCCGAAATAAAGCCTGTCATTATGAATCTGGATGAGGTTGCTATTTTAGGCTCCCACGCCAGAATGCCTCGTACAAAACTGCAAACAGCATTGCCAGTAGACATTTTTAACCAGCATACCCTTACACAAACGGGTCAGCCAGAGCTGGCTCAAATGCTTCACTATACGTCTTCTTCTTTCAACTCTTCAAAATATGGAATTAACAATGTAGCTTCATATGCAGAGCAATCAACCATTCGCGGA
Organism: Pedobacter sp. NJ-S-72; assembly: GCF_053890575.1. NCBI lineage: Bacteria > Pseudomonadati > Bacteroidota > Sphingobacteriia > Sphingobacteriales > Sphingobacteriaceae > Pedobacter > Pedobacter sp. NJ-S-72. Next base: position 2,431,320 of record NZ_CM132681.1, read on the forward strand.
ATGGGCCCCGATCAGCTCCTGGTTTTAGTAAACGGTAAAAGAAGGCATAATATCTCTGCATTAAACCTGAACAATACGATTGGAAAAGGAACTGCAGGCACAGATTTAAGTGCTATTCCGGCAGCTATGATTGAAAGAATAGAAATATTGAGGGACGGTGCTGCAGCGCAATATGGTTCTGATGCAATTGCAGGTATTATAAATATCGTCTTAAAGAAAGACCCTGGAGGCCTTTACACTACCCAGCTTGGACAAACACTAAAAGGTGATGGAATTTACACTCAAAATAATTTAAGCTACGGTTTGCCCCTTAGTGCAGGTAAAGGATTCATAAATTTCACGCTTAATTATCAATATCAACAGGCTACCAACCGTGCCAGAGACTATACAGGATTGGTTTATAATACGATTAGCGACACTTCCAAACTAAGCAATATTGCTTTTCCTACCCCTACCGACAAACTTAACGAGAATAAACGCAGAGACGATCTATTGGTTAATGAAAAAGGATTTAAACGCAGACAAGGCCAATATGGTGATGCAGAATTCAAGAATATATCCATGTGGTTCAATATGGAAACTCCTTTAAACAAGGAATGGAAATTTTATTCGTTTGGCGGTTTTTCACGAAGAAGAGCCGTAACATTCGGGTTTTACCGTTTCCCAAATTTCTATCCTGCCTCATCAGTACTTTTCCCGGAAGGCTATCTGCTGAATTTGAATTTCCCGCAGTTTTATCGAACAGATCTTTAGCCGCAGGTATTAAAAAAGTAAGTACGGATAACTGGAACATGGATTTCAGTGCCATTTACGGATATAATAAATTGAATAGTGAAGCAGTCAATACGGTTAATGCTTCCATGGGCGAGTTTTCTCCTTTAGTTTTTAGCACCGGAGGCACAATGCTGCAACAGGGAATTCTGAATATCGATTTTTCAAAGAAGCTAGCTACAGGTATAACTTTTGCAGCTGGCGCTGAATCCCGTCTTGAAAACTATCAGATTATTAGCGGGGATGAAGCTTCTTATCTGGATGCAAATCCGGCTGGCACACCTGCTTCATTATTAAAACTTCCTGGAACCAATGGAAGACCAGGCTTTCAGCCGGAAGAAGTGCTGAATAAGTATCGGGCTAATATTGGGGTATATGCCGAGTCAAATATAGATCTGTCAACGAAAACGTTGCTCTCTGCAGCTGCCAGATATGAGCGTTACGTGATTTTGGCGGTAATCTTTCTGGTAAAATAGCCATAAGACACAAATTAAGTGAACGGTTTGCCATAAGGAGTTCACTGAGCCGGAATTTCAGGGCTCCGTCATTACAGCAAGTATATTATGAGCAGCAGCAATTTCAGTTCTTTCAAAAAAATGGACAGTCTGACGTTCACCTTGTACAACATTTCCGCAATGGCAGTCCTGTTTTACTGCAGTTAGGTGTGCCGAAACTCAGACCAGAAACTTCACTTAATCTAAGTGCGGGGATTGCTGGAAGTATTAACTCTTCATTTTCTTTCTCCGCCGATTTCTACTATATCCCTATTCGGAACAGGATCGTTGTTTCTGGCAGATTAGATAGTTCTATAACAGCATTAAAACCAATACTGGCTAATGCAGGTGTTACGGATATACAGTTTTTCATTAATGCATTAAACACTTATACAAAAGGTATTGAACTCACCGCTAATTACGCAGTAGTTTTTGACAATCTACATTCGGCTGACCATTAATGGAACTGCTTCTTTTAACCAGACCAGAGTCAAAATGAGAGTGGCTAACCTACCCCTTTCAGGAGGAGGTAATATACCAGGCTCTATTTTACTTCCCCGCATTGATATTGGTATTATTGAAAAAGCCCAGCCAAACAACAAAATGATATTATCATTTATTTACCAGCTTAATGCTTTTAACTTCCTGCTCCGCAATACCTATTTCGGACAAGTAGCTGCCTGGGAAAATGACCCGGTTTTTGATCAGACTTTTAGCAGTAAAGTGATTACTGATCTTCAATTATCCTGCAGGTTAGGCAAGAAATTTACAGTCACAGCTGGCTGCAATAATCTCTTTAATATTTATCCTGATGAAATAAAAGAGATCAATGCGCTCAATACCAATCTATCTTTTGGCGGACAAATTCCTTATAGCCGGACAGCTAACCAATTCGGCTTCAACGGCATGAATTATTACATGAGTCTTCAGATTAAATTTTAATCTATTATTTTTCAAAATAATGGGGTAAAAAAAAATCAGCTGTTCCCTCTTAGCTGATTACAAACCAAATATTTAATATGAGACTCTATCATTACCTGTTAGGCTTTATGTCTGTAATGCCAGCAATTGTGCAGGCACAAAACCAAGACCCGCCAGCCGATCCCCTCAACATTTTTCTGAACAAAGAAAAAACCCATTATGTGAAGTTTGGTGGCTATTTACAGGTGTGGTTAAGAAATACACAGCTCAATCCCGGTAGTAAAATCAATGATTCTCAAGTCGGCTCTATAACTGATGTTTCTTTACGAAGAGTAAGATTAAAAGTTACAGCTATGCCAGTAGACAATCTGATGCTGGTTCTTCAATTAGGGCCAACTAACGTCAATAATCTAACTAAAACAGATACTTATGTAGATTTTCTGGATGGTTATGTGGATTATAAAATCAACAGCTATATCTCTGTTGGAGGGGGACGTTCATCCTGGACAGGTCTTTCCCGGTATGCCACGGATACACTAAAACCCTGATGTATGAAACCCCATTAATCAATCTGGGGGACATTAACAGAACAGATATTACGCAACGGAAACTAGGTTTATTTGTCAAAGGTGCAGTTGGAAAATTAGATTATCGCTTTGCTTACGCCACACCATATAATACCGGAGGTACAGCTCCTTTAGAAAATATTGCAGTTTTTAATACTAAGGTTATCAAACCAAATTGGTCAGGCTATATCAAATGGCAATTTTTTGATAAGGAAAGCAATGTCATGGCCCAATCGCCGGGAGCTTATCTGGGCAAAAAGAAAGTACTGAATATAGGAGCTGGTTTTGAAATCCAGAAGGATGCACTATGGCATAAAAACCTGGCTAAAGACACTATTTCTGATAATCTTAAACAATTTGCGGCAGATATTTTTTATGATACCCCGCTTAATAAAGAAAAAGGAACAGCTTTCACTTTTTATGCAGTTTACCACCACCATGATTTTGGACCGAATTATACAAGGTACTTGCAATTGGTAATCCCGCAAATGGTTTAGACCCCAGCAAAGCATCATTTAATGGTTCTGGAAATGGCTATCCTGTTATTGGTACAGGTAATAGTTTCAGTGCTCAAACCGGCTTTCTGCTCCCCTATTTTAATCAGAAGAAGAAAGGTGCTCAGTTATTGCCAGCTTTAGGAATCCAATATTCCAATTTTGAAAGATTTGCAGATCCAATGATTACTTATGATGTGGGTGTCAGCCTCCTGCTGAAAGGTCATGCTTCAAAATTTGTCTTTAATGCACAGAGCAGACCCATATTTATGGCACAGCCAGATGGACAAATTACAGCAATCAGCAGAAAAATGATGTACGTGCTGATGTATCATATATCAATTGATTAATAAAACATTATTTTTAAACCTTCAATATGGAAATTACTTTAAACGCACCTATTAAAACGCAGAACAGAAGTTTGATGAAAAGATTATTTACTAACCTCACTTTCTGGGTTCTAATCGCAATTATATAGCTGGTGTTGTGCTGGGAACTTTGAATCCTGCGCTGGCAATTAAAATGGAAATCTTTGGTAAAACCTTTGTGGATATTATCAAACTATTCATAGCGCCCATTATCTTTCTGACTATAGTTTTAGGGATCAGCGGTATGGGCGATCTGAAAAAAGTAGGACGTATCGGTGTTAAATCTCTGCTATATTTCGAAGTGGTGACCACGTTCGCACTTGCCATAGGGATATTTGTTGCTTATGTAATCAGACCTGGACATATTGACCGGTCAGGACTTAATATACAAGATCCATCAAAGTATACTAAGGCTGCAGAGTCTGGCGCTGGTTTTGACTGGGGCAAGTTTTTCATGTCTAATCTGACTTTACAGGTATTAGTTGTTGCTATTACTGTAGGTGTTGCCCTCAATTTTTATTCAAAAAGGCAGGCTGTTATCGGTGTATTGGGTAAGGCATCAAAGATTGTTTTTACTGGTTTAAAATATGTGATGTATCTTGCTCCTTTTAGGTGCTTTTGGAGGAATGGCTTATACAATTGGTAAATTTGGCTTACAAACGCTGATTCCTCTGGCTAAACTAATGGGTACAGTTTATCTGACCATGGCTTTGTTTATTTTCATTATTCTGGGTTCAATTATGCGGTATTTCAATTTAAGTATCCTTAGTTTTCTGAAATATATTAAAGAAGAACTACTACTCGTCTTAGGAACTTCTTCATCAGAATCGGCCCTGCCTTCTATTATGAAAAAGCTGGAGCAACTGGGATGCAGTAAATCTGTTGTTGGTTTGGTTATCCCTACTGGTTATTCTTTCAATCTGGATGGTACATCAATCTATTTATCAATGGCTATTATCTTTTTAGCTCAATTGTATAACGTTCATTTATCATTTCCGGAGATGTTAAGTATAATAGGCATACTGATGCTTACTTCTAAAGGTGCTGCGGGCGTGACTGGCAGCGGCTTCATCGTATTGGCTTCTACGCTTACCGCAATCCATAAGAGATCCCTGTAGAGGGACTGGCATTCCTGTTAGGTGTAGACAAGTTTATGAGTGAAGCCCGTGCGATCACAAATATTATTGGAAACGGGGTAGCGACGATAGTTATTGCGAAGACCGAGAACGAGTTTAATCCGGGAGAAGATAATGTGCTAGCACTAAAAAAGTAGACCGATTTTACAGAAATCCTATTAAAAGAAGAAGCCGGCCCATTATAAATGATCCGGCTTCTTTTATAAAGTCTGCTTGCGCAAAGACTGTATATAATTATTTGTCGCTGTTTTTCTTTTCAGTTACTTCAGTACGAATGTCCTGAGCAAGTGTTTTTAAATCTTGCATTGCTTTACGCACTCTAGTACCGGCAGCACCGTTACCTGAATTGTAAAACTTGTCTGCGTCTGCCTCAACTCCGGCGATTAACTCTTTTAATTTTGCGAATTTTTCCATGATATTTTGTTAATTAAATTTGATTTTGAGCTTAAAGCTTAAGTTAAGTTAATAATTGTTTGTTTTCTTCCAAATCATTAACGAACGATAATTGGGTTTTAATATGTCCGGATGTATATTTAAAACCATTTCTATGAGGTATTGTTGAAGATACTGTAATTCAGCAAACTCATAAGCGATGAAAAAGAAGAATAAACTTTAAAAACTTAAAATAACTGATTTACAGCTATTTAACTTAAATAATCTACAAAAACACACCCTATCGGGCTATAATAGTGTTACCGAACACCGTGAAGGATCTGAGCTTCCTGCTATTGAAAATCTAAATCATGTGGAAGGATTAAAAGATCAGCTAAAGAAGGCTAAAAACAATCATTCTGACAATACAATGACAAAAAATAATGATCCATTGTATGATAAAAACTCGAAAACAGATCACGGCAGTGGCCAGAGAGATGACAATGAAGACGAAAAACAGAAGATTATCCGTACCTGATCTCCCGCCATATGGAAGAACATAATTAAGCCTGTTTAATAAACTGCAGGAGACGGCTGATTAGATTTCAAGTCAATTTTTGTTCTGTTCAGTTTAGGGAATAAAGCAATAACCAGCAAAACCACGACCAGCACTATACTAATTAGCAGGTAATAATCCATCATTGCTCTCAACTGTGCCTGGCTGTCTACAGTTCTGCTCAGTAAACCTCTGGCTACCTTAGCTGCCTGATCTGGTGCCATACCTTTATTAGTCAGCGCACCGGCATATTGAGTCAATCGTTCTGACACAACTGTGTTCAGCCCGCTCAGGTGTTCCTGAAAACGGTTAATGTGATTATTTTTCTGCTGAAGCTGAAAGTAATTGATTAATGCGATACTGCTGCAAAATCCGGTAAAACGAAAAAAACACACCTGTAGCTGACGCTGAGCTCCCCAAATGTTCAGGTACCGAAGAAATCGCAAAAACAATAATAGGTGTCATCAGCATCCCCGCTCCCATTCCTTGTATAATTAAAGGGATCACATAAGTTGACGGATCAGCTTGTGTGGTAAATAGAAACCACATCCAGACATGGAAAATCAGCAATAAGACAAAACCATATAGCCAAACCAGACGTATTGGTCTTTTCATGATAATCAGGCGGGACGAGATCAAAACACTGATAACAATACCAACGATATTCGCTGCCATAATATACCCTATATGTATAGGATCCATTCCTAAGATCACAGCAAAATAAATAGAAACAATCCCTAAAGCACCGCGGATCAGATAAAGTATAAAGATCATAAACATCCCTACATTAAAGTTTCTGTGTTTAAATACATCGAGGTTTAAATATGGACGTCTCAGATGGAGCTGACGAAAAATGTGTAATCCTATGAGTACTACAGTACCGGATAAACTCCATACGATTCGCGGATCCTGTAGCCAGTAATATTGTTGTCCATATACCAATGTATATCCTAATAAACACAGGACAGAAGAATAAATGATAAAACTGTAAAAATCCAATTGATAAAGCGGCATTTTCTTGTTCAGCCTGATATTATTCATAATCACCAGCAACAAAATACCACCGGGGATATAAGCAAAAATGATAAACTTGTATAAAACATTATAATCAAATGCGTCTAATATAGGAGCCGTAATGATAGTCGATATTGGAGTAATACAAAGCAGCAGACAGTAAAATATAGAGTAACCAATTTCTCTGGCTCTTTCATTATACAGGCTTCCAAAAATAAGGGTAATACAAATACTGGTCGACATACAATTAGACATCCCCTGAAGAAATCTAAAAACCAGTAAAATATATAAGTTCTGCGTATGAAAACAGACATATGCTGTAGCCATTTGAATAACAATGCTCAGTATAAAGTATTCTCTGGTTGCGATGAAGATGAAAAATCTTCTTTCCAAAGCAAAGAATCCAGCTACTGCTGCATAAAAAACAACCATAGAATATTGGACATCAGCTGGCTCAATACCATAATATCCTGCCGCTCCTGGCCCGCTGGCCGTAGATAGTCCGAACAGTAGAAGACCAGGAAAAATCACCAGAAATATATGGTCGCCCTGATTAACCATACAGGTACCCAAGATTTAAATACAGGCAAAGCTAAACTCATTAGTCTTTACTTATTTTTACATTTACGTTCATACCTGCACGCAACTGATCCACTACTTCTTTACTTTCTGTCAGTTTAATTTTAACAGGTATACGCTGCACAATTTTCACAAAATTACCCGTAGAATTATCCGGAGGAAGCAAAGAGAACCTTGCTCCTGTTGCAGGAGACAGAGACACTATTGCTCCTTTAAATGTTTTACCAGGAAAAGCATCAGCTGTAATTTCTGCTGCTCCGTTGATCTTCATCTTGGCAATCTGTGTTTCCTTGAAATTAGCAATCACCCATTTACCAGCTTCCTGATCTACGATATAAGCAAGTGTTTGCCCGGTCTGGATCTGTTGTCCTTCCTGAATTGTCCTTCTGCCCATTTTCCCATTATAAGGCGCACGTATTATGGTATAACTCACATCCAGTTTCCCTCTGCTTAACAAAGCTTTACGACGTTTAATTTCTGCTTCGTAAACTCCTTTTTGTGATCTGATATCATTTACTTTTGATAAAGATGCCTGATAGTTCTCCTGAGCTGCCTGATATTCTGAAGTAGCCACATCCAGGGCTGCCTTGCTATTTTCCAATTGCTGCTGTGTAGCTGATTCTACTTTAAATAATTTGGAGTACCTATCGTAATCCTGTTGTTGTTTCACCAATTTTGCTTTTGCAGAAGCAATTTGAGATTGACTTGCCTGAGAAACTTTAGATGTTGTCAAAACATTGCTTTCCAACACATTAATTTGTGCTTGTGCATTAGAAAGTGCAGCCTCAGCTTCTTCTTGCTGTAATTGATATTCACTGTTATCAATGATCAGCAGCGTATCTCCCTTTTTAACTTCCTCGTTCTCTTCGTATTTAATCTCCCTGATAAAACCTCCCACACGGGAAGTAACCGGGTTAATGTATTCCTCTATCTGCGCATCGTTAGTATCTTCATAATTGTAAAGCTGAACCAGGGATATAATTCCCCAGACAGCAAGTCCTACAGCAATGATTCCAGCTATCCAAGCCGTTATTTTAGTTATCAGCTGATCAGTATTCGTGTAATTATTCTTTGTTTTCATTCTAGAGGTTACCTATTGCCTTTTGTAATTGATAAAATTGTAATTGAGCTGCGATTCTTGCCGCAGCGTAATCGAAACGAGTTTGAAGTAACTGTGTATCTGCATCCAGTAAATCTGTCACCAATGCCAGCTGATTGAAATAAGTATTATTTACAATCCTTAAATTCTCTGTAGCCTGGGTGATATTTTCTTTAGCCACATCAATGCGTGTCAGTGATTCCTGGTATCTCAGATAAGCTTCATTCACTTCCTGTCTGATTTTATCCTCAGTATCTGAATGTTCTACTTCCTGTTGCTGATATTTGAGTTCTGCTGCTCTCGCCTTATGTGTATTGTGATAAAAGGCCGAAATCGGGAAACTAGCTTTGACACCAGCCATACCCAAACCATATAATGCAATTGAATAGGGATAGATAAATATCTGCGGATACGAATAAGAGTAGGTTGCGAACAATCCCAACTTAAATGACACATTTGCTTTCACGTTTTTCAATTCCAGCTTACGCAATTCAGTCTCTTTTTCAGAGATCTTGAAAGCAAAGGAATGGGACATTGCATCAGACAAATAACTAGTGTAAGGTTTCAATACTGGTAAGTCAGCTTTTGCATCATCCGCAGGTTCTATCACAGTTTCATCCGGTAATCCGGTCAGAATATTCAGCTTTTGGTTCGCAATAGTTAAATCATTGTTCAATTGAACCAGTGCCATTTTTTGTCTGGATAATTTCAAAGTGACCCTAAGCACATCGCTCTTTAATACAACTCCGTTCTTTAACAACTGTTTGATTTCTTCCAGCTGTTTTTCCTGATCACTGATATCTTTTAATAACAATGCTTTGAAGATATTACTTCTCTGAAGATCAAGAAAGTAAGCTGTAGCTCTTAGTTTCATTTCAGCAGTAGTCAGGTTTCGCTGTTCAATAGCGATCTCATTTTCTTTCTTTTCTTCAGCAATTTTAATATTGGTTTTATTACCGTTATACAGATTCAAGTATGCGCTGCCACCAAATTTATAGGAGGTATGCACCACTTCAAACTGAGTTGGAGAATGAAATAGTCCGTTTTCATAGATTGGAAGATTACTGACTTTTGCATATTCGCCTTCGGCAGAAATTTCGGGAAGACGCTCCGCTTTAGCATCCTTTATACCTTCAACAGTTCTTTTGACGCTAAGATCCTGCATTTGGATGTTTCTATTATTTGCTGTTACTTTTTCCCAGATCTGGTTGAGAGTCATTGAGATTTTGGCTGTTTGCTGGGCATTAACCGTGTTGAACAGGAAAATAGCGCAGCAAAGCATAACGAGTTTTTTTATTATTGTAGTACATGTCTTTAAGAATGATACAAAATTACAGCTATGAAATACTTGTAATTTTATCTATTATTACCAAATATTTGTCCATTCCAGCCAATGCCACTATTAGACACAGGAGCCTATCTTAAAAACATTGATTTTAAGCCTAAAAGCATATTTATTGTACATGAGAAATTAGAGCGCAGCTTGCCTAAACACTCCCATACCAAAGGTCAGCTTACTTATGTAGAGGGTGGTATTGCCTATATTTATATTGAAAACAAGACTTATATTATACCAGCAAGACATTATGTATGGATTCCGGGAGGGCGGGAACATTACCTTAATGTAAGAAATGCAGCTACGGTTACCCATAACTTATATTTTTATACGGAAGATGATCATTTAGACCCTTTTTATCAAAAACTTGGAATTTATCCAGTAAACAGCCTGTTATTTGAGATGCTTGTTTTTGCTGAGAACTGGACGGGGACAGTTGAAAAGAAAGATCCAGGTTATCATTTCCTGGCAGCGATCAAGGATATCCTGCCTCAGTTAAGCACTAAATCATTCCCGATTGCATTGCCTACAACATCTAATTCAAGGTTAAGACCGATTGTGCTCTACCTCTCTCAGAATTTTGCGCAGCCCCTGACTCTCGAAAACCTGGCCAGCCGTTTTGGAATGGGAGAACGAACCTTATCCCGCTTATTTCAATCCACCATGAGCATCTCTTTCTTACAGTATCTTAAATTATTAAGAACCGTAAAGGCTATAGAATTCATTATGCTGGGCGATAAAAGCACAACAGAAATTGCCTATTTAACCGGATATAATAGTCTGGCGGCCTTTAGCAAAGCATTTTTTCAGCTTACTAATATCAGGCCGTCAGATTTTGGCAAGAAGGATTAATCCAGCCTTTTTAAATAAAAGTCAGTTGGTATATCAACTATCAGAGGAACCTTTTCTACTGCTACAAAGCTTAAGTCAAGACCAAACCCTCTTTCTTCCGGTACACTAAACGTTTTAAGGATGGTATAATAAGCCATTGTGAAACGCTCAATAAAACGAAGACTGTTAGCGTTCGAAAGTACTTTCTCAATCACACAACAAATCTGAAATCTCCTGCTATATTATGTTCTTTTAAGGAAGCATATTTACTGGTGATATCAATTTCACCATTTTTAACCATCTCTTCTACTACTTTTCTAAACAGTACGTTCACACGTTGTTCTACACGGAACCCAAGACGGAAATCTATTCTGATCAGTTTTTTATCCACTAACTGTTCAACTTTATATTCCATTGTAAAAGGCTCGTCGGTCACATCAACGTGCAGTAACCAATATACATCAGCTCTTTTTGGATGCTTCTGAATAATAGAATACATAATCGAAGACTCAATCTCAAAATTAAAATTGGCACTGGTCAGGTAAACAAGCTGCGAAGCATATTTAGGTATAGTGTCATCTTCACTGATCTTACTGATAATCGGGAAGTACTTTTCTATATCTACAAAGCGCATATAGCGGTTTCTGATTCTTCTGCCGTTTGACCATGCCCACATAATAGAGAAAAGGGACATACCAAGTATCAGCGTAAACCATCCTCCATGTAGTATTTTCACTGCATTACCTGCAAGGAAAGTCAACTCAATCACACCGTAAATAGTTAAGAATATCACAATCAGGTACATCGGAACCTTTTTGCGCATCAGGAAAATTGACACTAAAATGGTAGTCATCAGCATCGCTACGGTAATTGATAAACCGTACGCTGCTTCCATATGTTCTGATTTCTGGAAAATCAGGACAACCAGGATACAACCGATAAATAATACCCAGTTCATTGAAGGCACATATAATTGTCCTTTTGAATTACTTGGGTAATTGATTTTAACTTTAGGCCATAAATTTAATCTTACCGCTTCTGAAATAAGCGTAAATGAACCTGAAATCAACGCCTGGCTAGCTACAGCAGCAGCTACAGTTGCAATCAGAATACCATAGATTAAGAACCAGTCTGGCATTATATGGAAGAAAGGATTAATTTCTCCTAAATGTTTCCCCTGCAATTGCCATAACCATACACCCTGCCCCATATAGTTTAAAATCAAACAGATTTTAACATATACCCAGCTCACACGGATATTTGAACGTCCGCAGTGACCAAGATCAGAATAAAGTGCCTCAGCTCCTGTAGTACATAAGAATACTGCTCCGATAATCAGGAATGCTTCTGGATTAGTAGTCAGGATATGGTAAGCATAATAAGGGTTGATTGCTTTTAGAATTTCAGGGAACTGCATTACATAAACGGCACCTAAAACAGCAATCATAGTAAACCAGATCCACATAATCGGGCCAAATGCTTTACCTATAAATGAGGTTCCGAATTGCTGAATACCAAAAAGAAAAGTAATGATCAGAATAACGATCGGCACTGTTGGCAGATCCTTGTAAATGATCCCTAATCCTTCAATTGCTGAAGAAACTGTTACCGCAGGGGTCATAATTCCATCAGCTAAAAGTGCTGCACCGCCAATCATTGCTGGAATAATGAGCCATTTTGCTTTACGTTTAACCAATGAGTATAAAGAGAAAATACCACCCTCACCTTTATTGTCTGCCTGAAGCGTTATGATTACGTATTTTATAGTTGTTTGAAGTGTTAATGTCCAGAAAATACAGGATAAACCTCCTAATATCAAGTCTGCAGTAATTAACCTGTCGCCAATAATTGCTTTAAAAACATAGAGTGGAGAAGTACCTATATCTCCGTAAATAATCCCTAAGCTAATTAATAAACCTGCCGCGGTTAGCTTATTGACGTCTTTATGATTTGCCATTTTTTTTATTTGAGTGGCGCAAATGTAGGGATTGTTCTACATTGAAGAGCACGATAATCATAAAAAAATCATATTTAATCCAATCTGTTTAAACATCTTACAATTTTCTTAAAGGATACTCTATTCCAATATTAAATCTATGTTAACTTAAAACTATCATTAACAGAATGATAATTACACATTACCAAACTGTTAATTTACCTTTACACCGTGCCGCTACCTATTTTCATTTTCCACGAATACTCTTTAGAATCGAGCTGTTTGACCCTAATGTCGGATCTTACATTTCCCATAGCTATAACAAATCCGGTGCGACAATCGTCACCACTACCCGAACGATCAAGATTCGGAGAGGGTTATTGAATAAACAATTTAAAGACCCTACGCTCATCCCTGAAACTGATTTACGGAAATTGATTGCCTGATAGCTAATCTCATACAGATTTGATGAAGACTTAACATTACCTGTTTATTTTTACAGAAACCCCATTCCTATGAATTCTGTATTTAACTTCTTCAGTCCAAAAGATAAAAAATTCCAGCCCTTGTTTGAGCAGGATGCTAAAAATCTGGTTAAGATATCAAATAGCTTGTTACTTACTGTAACCACTGAAGATGATGAAAAGCGTATTGCTCATTTCAGAGAAACCGAAAGACTGGAACAGGCCGGGGATGATATTACGCATTCGATTTTCCTGGAACTCAGCAAGAATTTTATCACTCCGTTCGACAGAGAAGATATCCATGCCATGCTTTAGTTAGTGCGCTGGATGATGTTGCGGATTATATATATGCAACATCTCTGAATATTGAACTCTACAAAATCACTGTTTTCAGTCAGGAAATTGTACATCTTGCCAAGTTAATCACAGAAATGTCCAAAGATCTGGAATTAGCGATAATGGAGCTCCGTAATTTCAAGAATACCAAAATTATTGCTGATGTTTGTTTAAGAATTAATAAAGGAGAGAGCCAGGCAGATTTTCTTTGCAACACTGCCATTGCCCGTTTGTTTATCTCAGAAACAGACGCTATAGAGCTCATCAAGCAAAAAGAGATTCTCCAGACGCTGGAGATGGCTACCGACAAATGCGATGATGCAGCGAATGTGCTCGAGGCTATCCTGATTAAAAACGCATAGATAAGCATGTTATCAGAAAAAAAAAAAAAACACCCTTATTCAAATTAAACCAACCAGACGACAACTATAAATTTCAGCCGCTGCCTGAGCCATTTGGAGCATATCCATACCGGTTAAAACCAGAAATATCTTTACCTGATCCTCATAAAATGGTGTTTCAGGTTGCAGGTGATACCGGAGGTTTAAAATCCCCTACTTTCCAAAAGCTTATTGCAGAGGAAATGGGCAAACAATATCATCAGGCTAAAAACCCTGCCGATCAGCCTTTATTTCTTTATCATGTCGGTGATATCGTTTATCATTTTGGCGAAGCAGATCAATATGAGCGCCAGTTTTTCACGCCCTATAAGGATTATCCTTCTCCAATTTATGCCATTGCCGGCAATCATGACAGTGATGTCAATCCAAATACTAAAACTCCCTATTCGAGTCTTTATCCGTTTACGAGTGTATTCTGTGGAAAGGTTCCAAGACTGGTTCCTTTTGGCACAAAACTAAATCGTATGAGCGGAATACAGCCTCATGTCTACTGGACCTTACAAACTCCATTAGCAAATATTATAGGACTGCATAGTAACGTCCCTAAATTTGGGGTAATTACCGAAGAACAGAAGATCTGGTTTATTGAAGAACTTAAACAGGCGGCTACTGAACATGCTGATAAAGCAATCATTGTTTGCGTACACCATGCCCCATATTCAGCAGATTTTAACCATAGTTCAAGTTTGCCAATGATTAATTTTATGGAATCATGTTTTGAAGAGGCTGGGGTGATTCCAGATCTTGTACTAAGCGGACATGTACATAACTACCAGCGTTTTAACAAAACCTATGCTAATGGAAAAACCGTTCCTTTTATTGTTTGTGGTGCAGGTGGATTTGATGAACTGCATTGGTTAATGGAGAGTGATGACGTCATGTATACCAATAAGAGTGAACTTTTCGATACAGTTACTTTAGAAAATGCCTGTACAATGCAGCATGGTTTTTTAAACCTGGAGATAGAGAAAACTGACGAAGGCCACCAGATTAACGGAAAATACTATGCGATTCCGCATGAAGGACTGAAAGCTGATGAAGATGCCACACTGTTCGAAGAGTTTACGTATTTTTGTAAACATGGCGACAAACAGGTTGTTCAATAAATCTTCTTTGCAAAATTCTAAAAAAGACAGTTTAACTATAAAAGAAAGAATGGCTGCGCTGGGAAATCTGCCTGCATTCTTTAAAATGGTGTGGCAGACAAGCCCACGCATGATGATTTCTAATCTGCTATTGCGGATAGCACGATCTGCGACTCCTCTGGCTATGTTATTTGTCGGTAAACTGATTATTGATCAGATTATCCTATTCAGCACCCCCCCTCAAAACCACGACTTAACTTATCTCTGGGAGCTTATTGCACTGGAATTTGCATTAGCAATAAGTTCCGATTTACTAAGCAGGGCGATTTCATTGCTCGACAGTTTGCTTGGAGATCTTTTTTCTAAACATACTTCGGTACAGATTATGGCTCATGCAGCCACTTTAGATCTGGATCAGTTTGAGGATTCTATATTTTATGATAAACTGGAACGTGCCCGCCAGCAAACTGTAGGCCGTACAATTTTACTTTCACAAGTAATGAGCCAGTTACAGGACCTGATTACAATGGGTTTTCTGGCAGCAGGACTAATTGTATTTAATCCCTGGTTAATCTTGCTTTTATTTGTAGCTATCCTCCCTTCTTTTCTGGGAGAATCTTATTTTAATGATCAGAGTTACGCTTTAACAAGAGGACAAACACCTGAGCGAAGAGAATTGGATTATCTGCGCTTTTTAGGGGCCAGTGACGAAACGGCTAAAGAAATCAAAATATTTAATCTTTCTGGTTTTGTAATTGACCGGTTCTCGGTTTTATCAGACAGGTTTTATAATGCGAATAAAAAACTGGCTATACAACGTTCCGCCTGGGGTGTATTTTTTGCTATGCTAGGCACAGCCGGATATTACGGTGCTTATGTAGTCATTATTCTGGATGCAGTTTCAGGAAAAGTAACCATTGGCGAGCTGACTTTTCTTGCAGGTTCATTCAGACAGTTAAGGACTTTACTGGAAGGAATCCTGACGCGTTTCACGGCGGTATCACAAGGTGCTATTTACCTGCGTGATTTCTTTGAGTTTTTTGAGATCAATCCAAAAATTACAACTGCTGCAATACCTATCCCCTTCCCAAGACCTATTCAAACAGGTTTTACTTTTGAGGATGTAGGCTTCCGTTACCTGAATTCTGAGCGATGGGCAAACAGACATTTGAGTTTTACTTTGTTCCCTGGTGAAAAACTGGCTTTAGTAGGCGAAAACGGTGCAGGAAAAACTACGTTAGTCAAATTACTTGCACGCTTATATGATCCAACTGAGGGGCGTATTTTATTGGATGGAATCGATTTGAAAGCATATGATCTTGCTGATTTAAGGATGAACCTTGGAATTATTTTTCAGGATTATATCCGTTATCAAATGAGCTTTTCACAAAATATAGCGGTTGGAAACATCAAAGAGAAAGGTAATGATCCTTTGATCAGATCAGCAGCACATCAAAGTCTCGCAGATCAGCTTGCAGAAAAACTACTACCGGGACACTATGATCAGATGCTGGGTAAAAGATTTTCTGAAGGTGTGGAGCTTTCTGGTGGAGAATGGCAGAAAGTAGCCTTGGCAAGAGCTTATATGAAAGATTCACAATTACTGATTCTCGATGAACCAACTGCCGCATTAGATGCCAGGGCTGAGTATGAGGTCTTTCAGCGTTTTTCGGAGCTTACACATGGAAAATCAGCAGTATTGATTTCTCACCGCTTTTCTACGGTAAGAATGGCTGACAGAATCCTTGTGCTGGAAAAAGGAGAATTAGTAGAAATAGGTAGTCATCAGCAGTTGCTGGATAAAAACGGCCGTTATGCAGAATTGTTTAATCTTCAGGCTATGGGTTACCGTTAGTTATTGCTAACCGTATTTCAAAGGGGTCCAATGGATCAGATTTCCTGTAAATTCTTCGTTGAAGTAAAGAAAAAAATCTTCTACGGTTGCAAAACCATCATTAATTACCAGACGTACCAATGTTTCTTTGTCTCAATCAATTCGTAATTTATAAAAACAGCAGGCCCGTCATCATTAATTAAATTGGAGTAATCAATCTGTATCCTTTGAACAGACTGACATCTTAATATGGGTGCAAATTGAAATTCATCAGTTGAATTTAAATTAATAACCAATTGGATTTCCATACCGGCTCTCCATTCGTTATCTAAGTCTCTGCGGATCGTATGGATTTTTGCTTCCAGAAACTCCCCGAAAGTATCTCCATCCCAGCATTTACCAAATTTCTCAAGGTGACGACGCTGATAATCCTGATAACTCCCTTCAAGATCACCAGGACCTAGTAGTAAACCTTTCCATATTTTCTCTAAAAAATAATTAGGCTGATGATTAACTTCTGTTCCGAATGATAGTTTCATGTTATCTGTGTGCTGTATAAAATTGTGTAGGTGATACTCGTAACAGTAAATCCATTTCTTGTGGCGTAAGCTGTGGAAAATCAGCTGCAGCTGCAATATCTTCTAATTGTGCAAGCGTTTTATTCCCATAACAGCACTGTTTAAAGCCTGATGCTGTAAAACAAAACGAATAGCAGTCTGTGCAGGAGAACCATTTCTACTGGTTATAGAACGAATAATTTCTGCCGCATGAGCAACTTCTGCTGCTGTAAAGTTTAAATAAGGGGCAGCTGGTTTATCAACTAATAATCCTTGTGCTATACTTCCGCGTCCTAAAACGCCAATGCTATTGTTTTTAAGCAAGTCCAGACATTCTTCTTCCGGCCTTCTGTCCAGCAAGCTATACTGCATCATTACACTAACGACCTCAGACCGCTGAACGTATTCACGGATTACATTTGGCCGGATAGATGAAATACCGTAATGTCTGATTTTCCCTTGCTGTTTTAAAATTTCAAAGGCTTCAATTGTTTCATCAATCGGATCTTCAATAGTTCCTCCGTGTAATTGATAAAGATCAATATGATCTGTTTGCAGTCTTTTCAGACTTCCTTCTATCGCAGATAAGATATACTCTTTTTTCGGGTTCCAGTCCCAGCCATTTCCATCTGTCCTGTGCTGATTTCCAACTTTGGTGGCGATAATAACCTGATCTCTTTTTGATTTTAAAAGAGCGCCTATTTTGACTTCGTTTTCACCATGTTCATAAAGGTCTGCTGTATCAAAATAATTGATCCCAAGATCCAGTGCTTTCTCAATAATCAGCTCATTGTCCCTGGTGTTTCCAGATAAAGACATACAGCCGAACCCAATTTTGCTTATTTCCAGATCAGATTTTCCAAGTTTTGAATATTGCATCTTATTTATTTTTGTAATAAGCGTTTGCTCAATAACACGTGTCAATTATTGATTTAGTCAACCTCGTGCGTTGCCTAAATTAATTGTTTTTTTCAGAAAAGCCTTAATATTCTGTTAACGGGAATGAACAATTTAACCTATTTTGTTGTTTAAAAAACAATAAATAGAGGAAAACCCTAATTTAATTAATGGATACTTTTACTACGATTACCATTTGGGTAACTATCAGCGCGCTCATTTCTTACCTGAATCACCGCTATGTTAAATTACCAGGTACGATAGGTATCATGGTGATTGCGATTAGCCTTTCAGTAGTCATTATGATTACTGGAAAGACTTTTCCGTCAGTTTATAATTTCATATCAGAACTTACTTCAAGTATAGACTTCACTAAAACCCTGTTGGATGTCATGCTGGCATTTTTACTTTTTGCCAGTGCATTACATTTTGATTTTGAGAAACTTAAGGCACAAAAAAGACCAGTACTCATATTGAGTACCGTCGGCGTAATAGGCTGTACAACAATATTCGGTTTTCTTTTTTACTGGACTGCGTCTTTTCTCCATGTAGAAATCCCACTGATGTATTGTTTCCTTTTTGGAGCTCTGATCTCTCCTACCGACCCTGTCGCTGTATTATCAGTTTTAAAGAAATCAAAAATACCTCCTTCGCTGGAAACTATCATTGGCGGTGAATCTTTATTTATTTAATGTGTGTGGGTATTCTTTTATTCGTCACCTTAAGGGAGTTAACAGAAAATACAGGCATGGCTTTTTCCTGGTCGCACTCCTCCTTATTATTTGCACAGGAAGTATTTGGCGGAATTTTACTGGGTGTTGCTTCCGGTTATTTCTGTACCAGACTGGTAAAAAAAGTTGACGAGCTGCAAACTATAATTATGATAACCTTATCCATGGTGATGGGGATTTCTGTAGTTGGTGGATTACTTCATGTATCGATTCCGCTGGCAGCCGTTACCGCAGGACTCATGCTGAGCAATATGAAATTAGGAGAAAATGCAAATACAGTCCATCTTAAAGACATATTAGATAAGGTTTGGGGACTGATTGATGATCTGCTGAATACGATTTTATTTGTGATGATCGGTTTACAGATTGTAGTAATTCCTTTCTTTAAAAACTATTGGCTGATTAGTTTACTCTCCGTTGTTTTTGTGCTAATCGCAAGGGGCCTGAGTATTGCTGCGCCGACAATTTTGATGAAAAGATCTCTGAAAACTGATTATAACAGGTTAGGAATTTTGATCTGGGCAGGTTTAAGAGGAGGTATTTCTGTTGCACTTGCTTTATCTTTACCCGATTCACCGTATAAACCATTGATTGTCTCTGCCAGTTACATCATCGTTATATTTTCGATTATCGTGCAGGGACTAACCTTAAATAAGGTAGTTAACAAATTGGTAAAATAAATTCATAATGAATATATGCACACAAACATTTTTGACCATATTACGAAGCAGTTCCAGCTTCCATTTACGAACCCGGTACTGATATTTTCATTATTACTTTTTATCATATTAATTGCCCCGATTTTACTGGGAAAGATAAAAATACCCGGTATTGTAGGATTTATCATTGCAGGGATACTGATTGGCCCAAATGGCTTCAATATCCTTAAAAAGAATTCAGCAATAGAGCTTTTTGCGACAATAGGCTTATTATATATCATGTTTATTGCCGGTATTGAACTTGATCTTGCGGAGTTTAAGAAGAAGAAAAACATAAGAGTTTTATATTTGGGTTTCTGACCTTTGCTGTGCCGATTATTATTGGTTTCCCGGTCTGTTATTATCTGCTGCATTATTCTCTACTAACTTCGATTTTAACAGCGAGTATGTTTGCTACACATACTTTAGTCGCCTACCCTATTGTCAATAAATTTGGGATTGCTAAAAATGAAGCGGTAGCAGTAACCGTTGGAGGAACAATTCTGACCGATACTGCGGTACTGATTATTCTGGCAGTGATTATGGGCTCTGTGGAAGGTGAACTGAATAGTTCTTTCTGGATACAACTGGCTATATCACTTACCATTTTCACAGCGACTGTATTTATAGTAATCCCAAAAATCGCCAAGTGGTTTTTCACTAAACTGGAAAGTGAGAAAACTTCCCATTATATTTTCGTCTTATCTGTCGTCTTCTTTTCAGCTTTCTTAGCGCAGCTTGCTGGTATCGAACCTATTATCGGAGCTTTCGTAGCCGGACGGACTCGCTTTAAACAGACTGATCCCCCACTCTTCAATTCTGATGAACAGAATTGAATTTGTTGGTAATGCTTTGTTTATTCCGTTTTTCCTGATCAGTGTAGGTATGCTTGTTGACCTGCGTGTATTGTTCAGGGGGCCTGAGGCATTGGTAGTTGCAGGTGCGCTAACTTTGGTAGCTATTTTAGGAAAGTACTTCTCAGCTACTTTAACACAATGGATTTTCAAATACACTAAGAATCAGCGGTTGCTCATTTTTGGACTGAGCAGTGCTCATGCAGCGGCAACACTAGCGATTATACTCGTAGGTTACCAGGCTAAAATTATCGATGATAACATTCTTAACGGAACAATCATCCTTATTTTGATTACCTGTGTCTTTGCTTCTTTTGCGACCGAGAAAGCCAGCCGGAATATTGTATCTGAGGAAGAGATTAGCGGACCAGAGCCTATAAAAAACATGGAAAACATCCTGATTCCTATTGCCGATTTCAACACATATGGAGACCATGCTGGATCTTGCTGTCTTATTTAAAGATAAAGATTCCGAACGGCCGATAAGCCTTCTTTCGGTAGTTCCTGATAGTGATAATGCACAGGCCAATTTACTGATCGCCCGTAAAAAATTAAATGATTCTGTAAAGTACGCCTCTGGAAATGATACTTTGGTAAAAGTGATTGCTACATTAGATCACAATATATCGAGTGGTGTACTTCGTATTGCAAAAGAAAAATCTGCCAATATTATCATTACCGGGTGGCCAAGAAAGTCAACAGTTATTGATAAGTTTTTAGGCGATAAATCTGCTGCACTGATAGAAAAATCACCAGCTAATTTATTTATTCTGCATCTCAATAAACCAATCACTGTACATACAGGGATACAATTAGTTTGCCCTCCGGCATATTTGATGGAGAAAAATATGATGGTATGGCTGGCTAAAGTATGTAAACTGAGTACTGAGCTGAGTTTATCAGTTAATTGTTTTTGTGATCAATCAAAAAACAACAACATATCGAACATGCGTTAAAAAGTATAAAATCCAATGTTATATTTAAATTTGATGCTACTGAAATCTGGAAAGACTGGAGGATATTGAAGCAAAAAATAATGCCTGATGACTTTATGATTGTAGTCTTAGACAGGAAACTGGAGACGACTTACCTGCTTTCACTGACTTATACGCAGCGTAAGCTTGAACATCTTTTTGAATCACAGACCAAACTTTTGATTTATCCGCAGATTTAGGGGGCAATATTAGAATGCGGGTTTACACCCGCAATTATTTACCAGCCTTTTCGCTTACGCAATGATAAGATCTGCTCAGCATGGTGTTTACCATGCCAGTTGTACAAATTTGTCATTTGCCATAACGGAACATAGGTGTTATAAACAGGATGATAATATTCACGGGTCCAGTCCTCGTCTGTCATTTGCAGCAGCAAAGAAGTCCAGCGACGGTGTAAAGCATGAACAAGCGTAATAGAGACATTCAAAGGTACATCAGTAACATCAGGTAACTCTGCCCATAATTGCTCTTCGTAAGGTTTAATCGTCGGGCGGTCTTCGGTCAGTGTCAGTTTTAATCTGATATAAGCATTCATATGACTATCAGCTATATGATGAATTACCTGTATCGTATTCCAGCCTCCCTCTCTGTAAGGGACATTCAACTGTGCTTCGTCCAGATTTTCGATACAATAATCCAGTAACAAAGGAAGAGACTTGATAGAGCCTATCCATGAAGTAAGTAATTGCGGAGTATAGGTTTCAGCAGGCACATAACGTCCGATTGGGTAAGCATGCTGTTCTTGAGAATTTTCCATAGATTATATTTTAAAAGAGCTGAGTATAATGTTCCACTTTCGGAAAAGGATCATAAAAATGATGAAGCAGTTCTTTCCATTTCAAGTATTCATCTGATCCTCTGAATCCAATGGTATGATCTTCCAGTGTTTCCCATCTCACTAACAAAAGGTACTGATCAGGATTTTCTATACATCGTTCGTTGAAGTTCATGGTTAATGTAGCCCGGCATTCCGGAGATTATCTTCTGCGCTTGCTTAAAGGCAAGTTCAAATTCATCTGTCTGGCCTTTTAAAACATTTAATGTCGCTTGTTCAAGTATCATTCTATAAAATAGATTTTAGGAAATATGATATTCTTCCAGTTTACGATAAAGAGTTGTTAACCCAATACCTAATAAACGCGAAGTTTCAGTTTTTTATTATTACCAGTATATTTTAATACTTTAATAATATGCATTTTTTCGATAGTTTCCATTTTCATTCCATCTCCTTCGACAGCCCCATGATGAAATTCATAAGGAAGAAGGCTGGCACTAAGCGACTGTCCATCAGACAAAATAACCACCCTTTCTATCACGTTTTTCAGTTCTCTTATATTCCCTTTCCAAACGTGATTAAGCAGATCAGTACTAAACTGTTCATCCATCGTAAAATCAGGCTTATTTACTTTAGCCGCAAATTGTTTCAGATAATGTTTAGCGATGAGCAGCACATCCCCTTTTCTTTCATTTAAAGAAGGGAGTTCTATAGAGAAAACAGATAACCTGTAAAATAAATCCAGCCTGAAACGGCCTTCCTCCGCTTCCGTTTTCAAATCTCTGTTAGTTGCGGCTATAATACGGACATTTACTTTCGTGGTTTGTGTATCCCCTACTTTAATAAAAGTTTGATTTTCAAGTACACGTAATAATTTAGCCTGTAAATCGAGGTTCATTTCACCAATTTCATCCAGAAACAGGGTTCCTTCATTAGCTTCCTGTAACAAACCCTTTTTATCTTTCTGAGCACCGGTAAAAGCACCTTGCTTATAACCAAACAATTCACTTTCAAGCAGATCAGGATTAAAACCACTGCAGTTTAAAGCGACAAAGGGTTTTACTTTTCGCTGGCTTTCAAAGTGAATAGCCTGTGCAAAAACTTCCTTACCCGTCCCTGTTTCTCCTAATAACAATACAGTAGTATCAGTTGGCGCAACTTTTCGGGCAAGATCAAGATCGATAGCGGCCAAAATAGGTTTAGACTGCCCTAGTATAGATGTAAAATCGTATTGTTTCTGTATTTTAGATTCCAGCTCAAAGACCCGGTATTGCAGTTTCGCCTTATCCATAGCCTTATAGACCAGTGGGATGATCTTATCGTTATCATCTCCTTTAGTAATATAATCAAATGCGCCATTCCGCATGGCTTTCACCCCATCCTGAATAGTTCCAAAAGCAGTCAGATTGATAACCTCTGCATATGGTTTTATTTCTTTGATTTGTTTAACCAGTTCTACACCATTGATATCCGGTAGTTTTACATCACTGATAACCACATGAACTTCTTGCGTTGCCAGGACTTTAAGGCCTTCCTTGCCTGTATTGGCCTGGAACACAGTAAATCCTTCCAGTTCTATAATTCTCGCCAAAAGACTGCATATCTTTTTTTCATCATCAATAATCAGAACACTTTGCTGCATAGTTAAAATTTTCATCAAAAATAGTTATAATAAGACATATGTAATCCAGGGTAATCCTGTAATAATTGGTAACACGGTCATATTCATTAAAAAATCTTATTTTTGTACAATAAAAATCCTCACCGTTTTGGCTAAAATCAAAAAGAATTCACATAAAATCCTTTACAGAAAGTATTCCTCTAATATTAAATATATTATGATGGTGCTTACTGTACTTATCATTACGTTCTTTTTACCTAAACAACCGCGTTTCAGGTATGAATTTCAGAAAGGTAAAGTATGGTTAAATAAAGACCTTGTTTCTCCTTTTAGCTTTGCAATTCTAAAAACTAATCCACAGGTAACTACCGATAAACAGGATGCCCTCGAGAATGTCCTTCCTATATACAGATATAGTCCAGAATTATATACTGCTGTTGAGGAAGCTTACATGAATGAATTTGATGTAAAGTGGCGGGGAAATGCTTTTCCTGAGGAAGAGAAAAATCCTAATAAAATTGCTTCATTAAAATTATTAAAAAAAGCATTTATGAGAAAGGGATTATTGCGATTAACCCTAAGCACCAGAAAGGCCGGAAATATTACGACATATCACTACTCAACAATAATATCACGAAAACGATCAGCACACAGGATGTTTTTACTGTACAAACTGCGTTAGATTATTTCAATACGACCTTTACCTCTACCAAAGTAAAAGAAAAGGAGGTGGTCATGAATCTTGTTGAAGACCACTTGCAGCCCAATATTGTTTTCGATGAAAAACTCACTGCAATTGTCCAGAACAATACCATAAACAGCCTTTCTACGACTCGTGGAATGGTACAAAAAGGAGAACTGATCATCGCTAAAAACAATGTGATTGATGATGAGGTTTTCCAGAAGCTTCAATCCTTCAAAGAGACTTACGAAGCGCAAACTAAAACTATTGGTGATAGTAAACTGGTATACCTTGGCCAGATCTTACTGGTAGGGTTTATTCTGAGCCTGCTAATGGTATTCCTTTCTATGTTCAGAAAAGATATTTTTAGTGTGATAACAGACAATTATCATTATTGCTGTTAATCATTACCATGCTGTTGCTAGCACTGACCTGGTCTATTAAGCTGAACATGCCAAGTCTTTATTATATTCCTTTCTGTATCGTTCCGATCATAATCAGGATCCTTTTTGATACACGTCTGGCATTGTACCTGCATTTACTGGTTATATTGATAGCAGGCTTCTTTGTCCCTAATAGTTTTGAATTCGTATTCTATCAGGTTACTGCCGGTATGGTTGCGATCTATAGTATCAGAAACCTGATTAAAAGAGAACAATTACTATTATCTGCGCTATTTATCTTAACAGCTTACTTTATCTGTTTTGTAGGGATTGCGTTATTAAGGGATGGTTCATTTAAAGAGATTGAATGGATCAACTTTGTACCTTTCATTATCAGTGTTCTTTTATCCTTACTGGCTTACCCGCTGATCTATGCTTTTGAGCGTGTATTCGGAATAACTTCTGATGTTGCCCTGATTGAGCTAACGAACACAAATAACAAGCTATTAAGAGAACTAGCGTTCAAAGCTCCGGGTACTTTCCAGCACTCGTTACAAGTAGCCAATTTAGCAGAGGCAGCGATCTTCAAGATCGGTGGAAATTCATTATTGGTAAGAGCTGGTGCTTTGTATCATGATATTGGTAAAATTGAGAACCCTCAATACTTTATTGAGAACCAGAATACAACTTTAAGCCCGCATGATAAACTGCCTTATGAACAAAGCGCGCAGATCATCATTAAGCATGTGCACAAGGGAATTGAAATTACCCGGAGACATCAGTTACCGGAAAGTGTGATTGACTTTATCAGAACGCACCATGGAAATACGCGTGTAGATTATTTTTATCAGTCTTTCCTTAAAAATTCTCCAGAGAAATTTGTGGACGAAAACATCTTCCGTTACCCTGGTCCTATTCCTTTTTCTAAGGAAACCGGGGTATTAATGCTTGCCGATTCGGTCGAAGCAGCCTCAAGAAGTATCAAAAATCCGAACGCTCAAAACATAAATGATCTGGTTGAACGCATCATTAATTACAAATTGGAACAAAACCAATTAGATAATTGCGATTTAACGTTAAAAGATATAGAAACTATAAAGCTGATATTCAAGACAATGCTTATGAGCATCTATCATGTGCGTATAGATTACCTACAAAATGTTTAATTTTTTTTTGTTTTAATGATTGTATTACTATATTTGCAACCCCGGAAAACGGGTAACAAATTTAAACGGAGGGATGCCTGAGTGGCCGAAAGGAACAGTTTGCTAAACTGTCGTACTGGCAACGGTACCGAGGGTTCGAATCCCTCTTCCTCCGCTGAATTAAACAGAAAGCCTGCAATCTTAAGATTCGCAGGCTTTTTTGTTTATCTTTATTTAACTAGAGGAGACCATGTTGGAAATAGACTTACAACTCATACCTAAAGATCTACTTGAACACTACAAAAAGGTTGTTTCTGAAGAGACGTTATTAGCTGAATTTAACAAATTTGGAGAGATGCTCCTCTTTCTACAGATGAGTTTAGCTTTTATACATCAGTAGCGTCCGTATATTCAAGTAAAATTGAAGGAGAATCCATAGAACTAGACTCCTACATAAAGCATAAGCGTTTTCATATTGAATTTCAACCTGATTATACACGTAAAATAGACGATCTATACCTTGCTTATAAATTTGCCTCGGAAAATAGACCGGATAAAGAAACCTTTGCAGAGATGCACACACTTTTAGCCAGACATATTGTATCTACAAACTGGCTGGGCAAATTTAGAAATCAGAATATGTTTGTGACTACAAAAGATGGGCGAATTGAATATATCGCAACCTCACCTTTTGAAGTATCTTCTGAGATGGACAAGTTATACGCAGATCTTGAAGCATTACTCAGTAATGAATTGACTATCTCAGAGACCTTCTTTTTTGCTAGTATGATTCATCTTCTATTCGTAAAAATCCATCCATGGAACGATGGTAATGGACGTAGTCCCCCGCTTATTTGAAAAATGGTTCCTTGCTCAAAAACTTGGAAATAAAGCATGGTTTATCCAGTCTGAGAAACATTATTATACGGAGCATGAAACTTACTACAATAATATAAGAGCATTGGGCTTGGAATATCCTTATCTAGATTATACCAAAGCTTTACCATTTTTATTGATGCTACCAAAGTCCATAACAGAGAAAGAATAAGAGCCAATCTGATCATTCAAGATAAACTAATAATCTGTTATGGGTACAACAAGAATCTCAGCAACTTTATAAGTTTTAATTTCATTAGACTTACCGAGGGTTCGAATCCCTCTTCCTCCGCTAAATGGGATTCCGTTTAAAATCATCGAATAAAAATCAAATTCAAGAATTCTAGGTGTTCAAAGTATTTTTTCGATTAAAGTGGGATTAGGTTAGAACACTTTGTTTTAAAGGATCAATGCCAAAAGTTGTGGAGTAGGGGGTTAAAAAGAAATGTTAAAATAAGTTTCCGAATCTTTTGTTTAAATATTACTTCTCCAGTGACGTTTGCATCTGCAAACGCAAACAACTATGTTTACTGGATATTCCGCTGCATAGTAAGCCACGATTCCGCTACAAAGTGGTTCTTCGTCACTTTTAGCGAGCCATACACTTAAAGACTTGTTTCAAATAACAAATGTAAAAACAGAAGCCCTGATACGATCTGCAACAACCAGGTTTAAAGCAGTCGGGGGGGGGTGAAAAGCTCTTTAAGGAAAATTGCTAGTACGGTATTTCATTTTTAACCCGTTCCAATTGGTACAAATTTAATACACCAGGTTCAATTTTCAAATCGGGTCTAAAGTATAACACACCTGTTACGAAATGGCGGGTAAGCTGGTTACTGTTGGTGATAACAACGTTCGAATCAAAAACAAGGTGTTTACTCAGGAGCCTACCAGATTCAGAATCCAAAACATAAAAGTTTAGTATGAAAGGCCCCTCCTCTCCAAGTTCGCTCAAAAATACATCATATTTTTCATTCTGCGGACGGATTTTCAAATCATCGTAATTTAATGTTTTAATCAGTTCTATGTCGTTGTAATAATTAATGCCATTTTTATCTACCGTTATTTTGGTAACATTACTTTTCGTTTTTTTTCGCTCCGTTACTATCAGCCATCCAAAAAACCACACCAGCAGTAAGGACAGTACAAGCATTCCTATTTTCAAACTGATTGAACTATGTCTTGAATTAAAAACGAGTATCGTTGATACTATCAAAGCAATGGGTACATATACAGACATCAGCCACCCAAATCCTTTGATGAACGAAGTGAAAATGTGGGAATGCCTGGATGTTATTTCGGGGAAATTGTTTTTAGTAAATGTCATTTTTAAATTATGTCCCTGCGCAATGTGGTATCTGGTCAGCGCGGTCCTTCTCCACGGGGTTCAATTTTAGAATTTATGATTGCCTTAGAAATTTGTTTCCCAAGGTTAGTTTTTTTTAATTCATATGAAAATTTACTGAATTCTGATTCAGCAATGTTGTGATCTATTACGCCCTGTAAAAAACAGGATTGCAAGATCCCAAGTGCACAGTAAGAATTATAATTTCTCCTTATAAATAGTAGAGCTAAGTCCAAATACCTTTTATTTTGAATATCTCTCTCACTGATCAGCTCCTTCATAAATAGAGTATCCTTAATAGCATCGGGGCCTCTTGCTTTGAATTTAGCAAGCAAAGCCTGACTGTCTTTTTGTAGAGGCTTCACCAGATTATTATAGTTGACAACATCAGTGTTATTTTTAGAACCTATCACAGTAGCATCTTTAATATTATGTGTATTTGATACAACCAGAAGAGGTGAGCTGGAAGACATAAGATAGACCGCCAGCTGGTCAGAGTCATCGGCTGGTGGCGATGTTATACTTTTACGACGAATAGTAAGAAATACCACTTCGGGCACATTGTTTTTTAGCAAAAATGAAAACTGACCATTAATAATTAATGTTGAATCAATTGCCTTAAAAATAAGACCCGATGTGTCAGGGTATTGCAAATATACTTTTGTTGAGTCACTAAGTTTGTTCAGCCTGCCTTGAATGGTAACCCTATTCTGAGCCCTTGTGACTAAGGGTATTACACAAATTAAAATGACTATTATCGCTCTCATTATCGGTGTTTTATGAATTTAAATTCTTTTTAACATCACTTATCTAAAGGCTGGTGTCTTTACCAATTTGTAATTTTTGATAACAGATCACCACCTAGACAGAAACCTTCGGGCTTCATCTTGCTTGTAAGTTAGAAAATTCCTATAATTTCAAGAGCCTTCTTGCTAAATTTCAGATAAGTAACAATAACTTTCGATCCAATTTTGTAACGATTATAATCCTCTTGTTTAACTTCAATCCTTATTTTTTCATTATTAAATGGTCAAAAAAAGTCAGGCATTCTGCATGCTCTGTTTCGTCACGGTTAATCACTACACTCGTTAACCTATATACTAACCCCGCAAAGAAATAGCAAAAAGAAGAATAAAACATTAACCCAATGCAAGAGAAAGCGATATAATCATAATATTTCAGGTCGTCTAAAGTTTCCTTATTTACAGATAAAACAGGAATGATTACTAAAAAGAATATGCCAACAATGAGCGTAATTACAGCGACTCTCATGAATACTTTTTGTTCCGTCTCCATTTGCTTTATTTCCTCTTCTGTCAATGGAATATTTTCTTGTAACTGTATTTGCGAATTGTCAATTTGATGATCTTCCATTATCTTATTTACATGGTGCAACTACTAAATTAGTAGAAGATCCATCTTCATTCCCAATCTTTTTATTAGGTTTCAAATGGCACAATGTCTATAGCTTTTGGTTTGCCAATGGTAAGCACCTCTATTTCGTTAAAAGACACTATTTCAACAAAATTCAACATTATAAAAATGAATAGCTCCTTTGAATAATACAGATATTAAGGGGTTTATGAGAGATCTTATCTATCCCAAAAGTATACTTCTTCAAATTGACTCTCTCTATAAAGAGACTAATTATCTAAAATTTGCCTTAAAACAGCAAAAACACCTTCAAGGTGTTCTATTAGAATCCCCTCTTCCCCCATATTGCCAACCACTTGGGTACTACCTAAAAATAAGTATTTGTAAGAATTTCAAAGAAGTAGCTAGTACACTTGGGTTTTGCACAAAAAATCCATTCGAAGCCATTAAGCCACGCTTTTGGCAATACCTTGTTGTGCGTTCGGCTAAATTTCAATTTTTAGTTGTTCCAAAAGTCTTTTATTCATTTCCGTAATTGCTTTTCTTGTTGATGTCGTTCTATAAACGTCAGCACCCGAAGAAATTAACAAATCGAAAATTTGTTTTAAGTCCCAAATAGTTTCTTTGGGTAAAGATCTATCTTTAGCCATCCAACGATTTTCAACATCAGCACAAGCACGCATTAATACAGAATTTCCATAACTGTCAACAGAATTTACATCTGCTCCTTTTTCAACCATAATTTTCAGCAAAGAGAATGTTTTGTCGAAGTGTTCTTTTACTCCCTTTAATTCATAAAGATGCTTTTTTTCTTCATTCCACGGGTCGACAGCAAATTCAAATCTCGCCAAAGATACTGTTGCCATTATCGCATCGTGTAGTACTGGCATTTTCCATTCATTAACTGATGTAGCGTCTATGAAATTTACATCTACTCCTTTTTCAAGTAAGTACTTTGCTGCCCAAAAATTCCTTGCCTTAAATGCAATTTGTAACGGAGATTGTCCATCGTCCTTTTTTGGAGGTTGTTTAGCAACACAATTTACAAGGTCAGGTTTTTTCGTAATTAGTTCTGTTATTTTGTTCGTGTCTTTTACTCGGATTGCAGTAAATAATGCTTTCATTTTTTCTCTGTGTTATTTTCTGAGGTTTCAGTCATAGCTGACGCACAACGGCAGAGAGTGTGAAAAACCTCTGGCACTGCATAAATATACACACAATGTTAATCCCTGAAATTCCAGACCCCTTTTCGATGATGACATCCTTTATTATATTTTTTCCTTTATTGTCTGTCATAAAACATTATTGTTAACGGTTTTGGCCTTGCAGAAGTGGGAGCAAATAAGTGCACTTCAGCCTAACCTTGCACTAAAGATAAATAAAATCATTTCGTTGTCTTTAATTGTTTTTTATGGTTTCAATAAAGGGTGTTTTTTTGTAAAAAAAAAACGTTAAACTCTTATTAGTTAACAACAAGTAAGTGAATCATCTCTATGACAACGGCTTATTTATATATCCGTGCACGGATGAAAACAAAAAGGCTATTCTCTCCCTTTGCCAGAGTCGAACCGACTAAGGTTATACAAAACTTTCGAATGATTACTAATTCAGCGAATATACTTCATCTAAAGAGTTAAAAGGCTACAAACGCCAACTACAAAAAAGATTAGGAAGAAGTGTCACACTATTTACCCAAAATCTGCCTCAAAGCACTAAAAATCCCCTCCAGGTGTTCTATTAGAATCCCCTCTCCCCCGCTGAACAAGGGGAGACCGGATGATTTATCAAATTAATTTGCTAAATCATCCTTTTTAATACCACATTTATTCTTTTTTATTTCATCTTTCAGCTTACCGAAGCGATAGTTCAGGCTGACAATAAACCGCCGATAATAAGACTGGTTGTTGGTTATTTGCAGAAAATCCGGGCCGATGACTTGTTCATTGAATCAGATTCCTTACTGGATCCGCCGTTTCAGGGGTACAGATTATTAAAACACCTTTTCCAACTAATTCTGAAATTCCAACGACATGATCTTTGTGAAAATGGGATAAATGCACATACTTTATCGGTTTCCCTGATAGCTACTGCGCAATCATTCCGGTGATTTTATTTACATTCCTGGACCTTCCCCTTATGTTTGGAAGCGGCAGTATGCTCGATCCCATCGCACAATATCCTTTTATATTGCCTTCTGTAATTCTATATCAAATATTGATAACCTGGTATTTCATCTACCGTTATGCCTCCAGATAAATTATGTGAGTTTAAAAAATCCGGTAATGGCCCTTAGGTCCAAAACTCCCAATTAGTGAGATTTTTAATTATATATTTGACAGACATAATTCTATAGAATGGAATCAAAGTATAGTTTGGTCATTGTAATATTTGCATTGTGTTCTGCTATTCATTTACAGGCACAGCCAATACAAAAAATGGTACCACATAAAAACTATCTGGGTGTGGTGCAAGGGGATAATGTCGTTTTTTTTCAACCGGGTAAAAACTCTGCCCCTACCAATAAAACAATGCTTAAAGACTCCTGGGTAAACAGTATAGAATGGGCAGAAACAACTCCTGGTGCCCATCCCTCGTTGCCAATAATTAAAATTACTGCCGGAACCAAACAAATTATTGCCAGCGAAAATATGTATGCGCTGATAAGTGACAGCGTGATCAGGCTTCAGGGTTATGATATGAGGGTTAAAGACACAGCAATTGTTTATTCTATTCCAAAAGATAAAAAGTATCAATTTATTTATTTGCTTTCAACATCAACATTTGCATTAGTAGCTGTTTGTAACAATCAATTGGTGATTACAGATTTTGATCATCCATTTAAGCCTTTTGATATATCTGAGAATAATACGTTCCGTATTCCTGATCCTTTTACTCATGTCTTGATGTATGACGGGAACGGTGACCATAGTTTCGGTTTATTGGTACAAACTAACAATATCCTTCAGTTTTATGGTAAAGAAAGAGGTATTAAAGAAGGCCTGTATTACAAACATCTGTTTGAATATGATTTCCCCCTTCCGGTTAAAGCAGATGAGGTATTTACGTATGATAAAAAGTACGTCGGACTAAGGACAGGAAATTTGGTAAAATTCTATTCATTAAACGAAGAGAAAAAAAAATGGGAATATGCCAGAGATCTTGACTTTTTGATCCCATTAAAGAGATGAGCCTAATGGATTAGCCCCCCTTTCCCATAATATTATAGAGCATAACCAACCCCAGATGACTATCTCAAGATTAATTATACAAGTGTCCGGGGTTGTTACTTTAAAAAACTATCCAGATAGCCCAATATTTTTTTAGTCTGCATCATCAGGCTGACATGTCCCTGCGAAGGAACAATGGCCAATTGCGATTTTGGCATCACTCCAAAATCAGCACATACAGCACCTCCCAATAGTTGATATGTTTTTATCAGCTCAATTTTATCCAGGCCATCATTGTCACCTGAGATCAGTAATACAGGCGGGGTGATTTTCGCAATATTTTTTTCACCCATGTTGAATGCTACATGATTAAAAGCGATCATCTGTTCCAGAAACTTTGTCCATTTTGTTTTGTCTGGTGCTACTGCATCATATTCCGTTTTCATAGGACTATTCGCAAATAATTCAGGCTTCATACTTTTAAACGCACTAGTTACTTCGGGCATCCAACCACTACTTTTATAAGTAGATGAAATGATCACTAATTTTGTTACCCGTTTAGGGTTTTGTATTGCCAACTGGTAAGCACGCAGCCACCAAAACTATAACCTGTAATAGCTGCACTATCAACTTTTAAGTAATTCATTACTCCTTCCACATCACTTGCCAGGGTAGAATAGTCCAATTTTCTTTCTGAGAACGGTGTATGCCCATGTCCCTGCAATTCAATAGCAATTACTTTTCTTGTTTTTGACAATTCAGGTATTAATTGTCCCCAGTTCATCTCAATGGTCATAAAAGCACCATGGAGTAAAATGATAGGCTTCCCCTCACCATATACCTCGTAATAAACTTTAATGCCATTGACAGGTACATAGCCACTGTCAGCGGGTTTACGCTGTTGTCCATTAGACTGAAATACTGTAATAAAAAACATAGCAATTATTAATACCAGTTTGAGGAAATCAGATCCTATAAATACTTTTTTCATAAAACGTTATTTAAATTATTTTGAATTTATTGACAATATAAAGATGACAACCATTTCGGAATTTAATACTGTGTAAAAACGACAATTTTGGGGGTAAATCCAGACAAAATATCGTAAATCAGATGGGCTCTTAAAATTTTTGTCATTTGTTTATCTTAGTTTTAGCAAAGGTTAGTTAGCGTTATCAATATCTATGAAATTCTATATTACAATTCTTGTCTCTTTAATTTGGTGTTTGCCGGCAATTGCTCAATCGCCTCCTGGCCACGCAAAAACAGACACGCAAAAATATCTTCTTGAATATGCCCCGGGAGTATTACGCATAAAAGGTAATTTGTTGCCTATAGGTATCTTAGCCATATCCGATAAGGGGCAAAAGTCACAAACCAAAGGTTTTTTAAATGGCCTTGATAATTGGTCGAAATATAAAATAGAAGTAGACAGCGGCACTTACTCAAATGGAAAAATTAAAATAAAAGGAAGTGGAAAAGTATATAAAAAAGGTGATTCACTAACAATTAATGTCTACACAAAAAAATTGTTTTTAGGCGGGAAGGATAAGTGGTTATTCATGCAAAAAATACCATATAATTATGAAACCAATATAAATATTTTAACCCCGGAGAATTTTCCGAAAGCACCTGGTGACCATGTTCAGTTTGGTATACGAGAGTACTTTGACAACAAAATGTTTATTGACAAATGGACCCCGGCTAAAAAAAATTTAAAAGATTTTGTTTTCCTATTTAATGGTGCTCATATTTCAAAATCAAAAAGCGATTTGAAAATTGATAAAGACCCAACCAAAATTAAAAACAATAAAATACAGTTGATAACTTTATTAGCTAAAAAACACTGCTATAACTGATACGCTTAACGTTTTACTTGATTATGTTGCAAACTATCAATTCAATATACAATCGGGCGGAAGAGGGTATGATTTAAATGTTACGGCAGATATTTATCACGATCCGGTCATCAATGCTCAATTGCTGAAAATTAAGATAAAAAATGAGGCTACCAATAAAACCTATAATTATTGGGTTAATACAAATGGAGGTTCGATTGCTATTTCAAGTAAAAGTGGAAATGGAAATGGCAGTGACGGTGTAAACGGTACGGATGGTTCTGCGGGTACGCCGGGATCGTCTGGAACGGTTTCGACAAATATAGTAACTACAATCAATAGCGACGGAACAACTACCACCACTACCAACATGGTAACCGGACCGGGTGGAGATGGCGGAAACGGTCAGAACGGTTCAAACGGACAGGACGGCGATGGAGGCGGTAATGGTGGAAACATTACTATTAATTATTCGCCTGCCGTTACACCATTTCTAAACCTGATTAAAGCATCTAGTACCCCGGGTAAAGGTGGGTCCGGAGGTAAGTCCGGCAAAGGTGGCACAGGGGGTAGTGGAGGCAGTGGAAACCCGAATGGAAATACTGGTCCAAATGGACAGGATGGTCGTCCCGGTTCCGATGGCTCAAATGGGCGCAGGGGAAATGTGACTTTTACAATGACCAATCCGATAGGGTAAAACTGAAGCTGATGATCTCAGTACTGGTCCTGAATATCATCACCCACTTCCCCTCTTTGTTTGTTTTGTGTGAGAATTTATCCGGGAAGATGGTCAGGCCTAAAGGTCAGCAACGATAGCGGACGCCCGGAGTAGCATTTTCCAATGCCAGCCTGTATAAATGAGCGGCATCCAGCCAAAGAAGCCTGTGGCTCCGGTAACAAATACGCGCATAATTGATTTTCTTTTGTTTGTACAAAAATGGGCCGCGTTGATGGACTGGATTTATCCAAATCTGCAAAAATATACAAACATCAAGAATCAAGATTGCTTCCGCATGCTCTGCTTAATCTTTTCCCTATGCTGTTCACCCCAGACACTTAATTCACCTATCACATTTTTCAGAGTCCTGCTATACTCAGTAGCTTCATAAATAATGCTTACCGGGGTTGTCGGATATACGTTACGGCTGATAAAATCATTCAATTCCAAATCTTTTAGTTCTTTAGCTAATACCTTGGAGGATATACCAGTGATTTCATTCTGTAGCTCGTTAAAACGCTTTGACGATTGCACCAGGCAAAGAATCACAGCCAGCTTCCATTTCCCATTAATAACATACAGCGCGTCAAGTACATTTTTGAGCGAGTGTGCGCATTCTTCATTATCCGGAAGGCGCTCATTTACAATCATCTTCATCAAGCAAATATAATCACTTACCTCAATGTAACCGCTTTCCTTTGGGTAAGTACTAACATTTGATCAGTTGGTAACCATACTTTTACTTCTGATAAGATTATAAATAAATTCATTATGAAACATATCCTTCATTTAAAATCAAGCATACAAGGTAAAGAGTCGTACAGCCTAAAACTGGGCCACGCTATCGTCGAAAAAATCCACGATAAATATCCGGATAGTACGCTGGAAGAATTAGACCTGGTCGATATCGAAATTCCACATCTTACCCCTGCTGCCCTTCGTACATTCTTTATTCCTGGAGATCAGCTGACTGAAGAAGAAAAAGGATCTATTCGCTTTTCTGACGAGATGGTTAAACAGTTATTGGCCGCGGACTCATTGTGATTGGTGCACCGCTTATCAATTTTACTATCCCTACAGTTTTAAAGGCCTGGATTGATCATATTACCAGAGCGGGAATAACTTTTGGGTATGGTGAAAATGGTCCCGTTGGAAAAGTAACAGGAAAAAAAGTTTATGTAGCAATGTCTTCCGGTGGCATCTATTCACATGGTCCCGCTAAAGCCAATGACTTTGTTGCTCCTTATCTGAAGGCCTTCCTCGGCTTTTTAGGCATGACAGATCTGACAGTATTCCGCGCTGAAGGACTAAAAGTACCGGAAGTAAAGGACTATGCGATGGAGAAAGCAATTGAAAGTATAATGATTGATTAAGCCTGAACAACCTGTCTTTTATAAAGACAGGTTTATGCTAACTAAATGATTGACGGAACTCCATTGGAGACAGCCCTGTTTTGGACTTAAACAGTTTACTAAACGACTGAGAATGCTCAAACCCCAATTCATAGGCAATCTGACTAACAGACATACTGGTGGCAGCTAATCTTTCCTTTGCTTTTTCAATCAGTTTTTTCGTGTATATGTTGTTGTGTGTTAAGCCCGGTTGTTACTTTTAGCAAGGTGCTCAAGTAGTCAGGAGAAAGATTCAGCTGTCCCGCAATGTATTGAACAGTAGGTAATCCCTTCATCATGGCATTGCCGTTAAAATGTTGATCCAATAATGTCTCCAGCTGGTCAAGAACCTGATGGTTGGCAATCTTTCGGGTAATAAACTGGCGATTATAAAACCTGTCCGCATAATTAAGTAAAACTTCAATCTGGGAAACAATAATCTGCTGGCTGAATTTATCAATATTTTCGTGGTATTCATCCTTGATGTTTTGCATGAAGCGGGTAATAATGTCCTCTTCCTTTTCTGAAAGGAACAAGGCTTCATTGACCGCATAACCGAAGTATTCATATTTCTTTATTGCTTTTGCCAGCGGCATATCCCATAAAAAGTCAGGATGGATCAGTAGCATCCAGCCTGACTTGTCCAGTGCGTGCGTCCTGGCTCACCTCAATTCTAAAAACCTGACCCGGTGAAATAAAAAACACAGTACCTTCGTCAAAATCATATTCCTTCTGACCGTATTTGAACTTGCCATTTATATTCTTCTTCAATGCGATAATATAGAAATCAAATACCCAGCTGATCTTATTGTCATCCGGTGAATGTTTGATTGCTGCATAATCCACCAGGCTTATTAACGGATGCTCAGCTTTAGGAAGCCCTCTGACCCGATGATATTCGCTGATAGACTTTATACGATGAATTTGTTGGTTGGCCATACTCATAATAAAATATTCAATATTACAAATTAATTACCAGGGAATCTCCCCTCCTTCTTTGAAGAATTTACCAGATGTACCTGGTAATGCCTGAGTAGCCAGGTCTACAATAGCTTTGGCACCCTCTGCAACAGTTTTTGTGCCTTGGAAGCCGTTCAAATCAGTAGCAGTATAACCGGGGGTAACACTATTTACACGAAGATCACTACTGCTGAATTCATTGGCCAGCATAACAGTAAAGGCGTTGAGCGCAGTCTTGGAAGCCCCATAAGCCTGATAATTGTCCCAGTTGGGACTTCTGCCAGGTGTAGTATGCATGGTCAAAGACCCCACTTCACTGGAAACATTCACAATGGATGGTGCTTCAGATTTCCTGAGCAAAGGAAGAAATTGCTGCGTTGTTTGGACAGCACCAAAGTAATTGGTTTCAAATAACTGCCTTAGAGCAGCCACGTCACATTGAGAAATATTTTGAGGCTGATCACCCGGAATGCCAGCATTGTTAATCAATACATCCAGAGCTGGTATCTTGCTCTCTAATGTCGCTTTTGCCCTAATGACAGAATTTATATCCGTAACATCGATTTCAATGGCTTCTACCAGATATAGACCTAAAGCTTTCAATTGACCCTCTGCTTCCAGACCGTTGCTTTTACTTCTGCTCCCCAGATAGACGAAATATCCCAGCTTCAGAAGTTGTCTTGCTGTTTCCAGACAATACCTTTATTGGCTCCTGTAATTAAAACTGTTTTCATCGTAAATGTTCTATTAATTTTGATTCTTATGACTACAAATATCCCCTTTCTCTAAATGTTGGATGTAGGCTAATCCGTAAATATTGAAGCCAAAACCTCTCCAAAACAAGATGAGTATAATAACATGCTTTACCTTGTTCCAGCAACCTGTCAGAATGTAACAATAACGCTTAATAAGACACATCAACATTGCTCAGTTGCCGTAAGGATTAGATTTGAAAATACGCCGGGCGATACTCATATTATTGTATAAAAAAATACCGTAACTTTTACAATCTCTTAAATAATGAAGAAGCAAAAATATAATCATCTATATGAATCAATCCCCTCTTTATTCTAATTCAGCCGAGGCAACAACAGGAGTAAACACCAAATCCATTCAGATTACAGATCATAAAGTTGAGTACCTTTCTTCATTAACAGCCTTGCGTGGGATAGCTGCGTTACTAGTAGAGTATTTCATTTTGAAATGGCTGTTGCCCGGTTTGTTCCTGCTTCGCAAACCATGTTTTTCGAAAAATGTTATCTCATGGTCGATCTGTTCTTTATCATGAGCGGCTTTATCATGATGCATGTATACAGCATTCAGTTTAAAAACAATATACACGCAAAATCATTAAAAAACTTTCTTGTTGCCCGATTTGCAAGAGTATATCCATTACACCTATTTTCGCTCCTGTTGTTAGTAGTAATTGTACGCTGGATTACCGACTGGGGCAATCCGCCTATCATTTTTGAACAGCCAGCTGATATTCTGCCTAATATTTTTTTACTCCAATCCTTTGGAGTTACCAAGATCTACTCCTGGAATATCCCTTCCTGGAGTATCAGTGCCGAATGGGCTGCTTACCTTCTGTTTCCGATAATTGCGCTAAGTATTAATAAGAAAAAAGCTGTCTCGGTTATACTTTTAATCATATTTGTAGTAGCTGCATATTATTCTATCATGTATTTACTCCCGCGAAAAAACCCAATAACTCCCTCTATACCAGTTCCTCATAACCTGAATACAACATTCGATTATGGATATATTCGCGGAATAGCTGGATTTACAGCAGGTATACTTGTATATCTTATCTATGAGTTGCGCGCTATCAGGAAAGCTTTCTCCTCTGACCTGCTATCATTGCTGATCATTGTGGGGATAACTGTGTCTATGCACTTTTCACTAAATGATGGAATAACCGTTTTCCTATTTGCAATGCTTGTACTTAGTCTAACGGCTAATAATGGTAGGATAGCTAATTTTTGTAATCGAAAAATTTTACAATTCCTTGGGAATATTTCTTATTCCGTTTACCTCATGCAGATCTTTCTGCAAGAGCCATTTTCGCACGGTATATATCTGCCAGGCATTACAGGAATAGGAAGAGGTAAACAGAATATTGATTTTTCCAGTGGAATTCTATATTGTATAGCTTATCTGATTCTACTCATTCTCCTGTCTTATGTCACTTATCAATGGCTAGAACGTCCTAGCAGAAAGTTCATAAACCGCATCTGGGGGAAATAATAGCATGTAAGAAAGATCAAGGGCTAATTCACGTGTTCCTGGCTCTTTTTTTTAATCTATTCCTCAACTAGTGATTAAAATAATTACATGAGGCATAGTTTTTGTATGTGATAATAAATTAACATATGGAAAATAACTTCAACGTAACAACAACAGAAAATGGAAAGATAGCAGCTATTATTAGCTATATCACCATTATTGGATGGCTTGTAGCCTACTTTGGTATGCATAAAGACAAGAAAACAGAACTTGCCAGCTATCACTTAAGACAAACCTTATTACTTTATATTGTAAGTTTTATTTTAGGGCTTGGACAACGTATCATCCTATCAATTATACCTTCCGGATTTATATCTACAATATTTGGTATAGCGTTTCTTGCTATATTTATATTATGGATTATTGGATTGATCGGCGCTATTCAGGGGGTTAAGAAAGAAATTCCTCTAATTGAAAAAAAAAAAAGCACAGGAGCTGTTCCCAAATATTTAAGTAAACCTCAGAATAGTTACAGGTATTAAAAATGGCTGTAAGTAAATTAACTTACAGCCATAATAACCTCTCCTTCCCTCAAAAAATAACTTTACATATTACAATTTCTCAAAATATTGCCCCTTAAATTGATACTTAATTTTTCCACTAGTCACTTTACCATTGGAAAGTATTAAAGGGATGGCAATTATCCTGTTTTTTTTGTCATAAACAATCGAATAATCCGGAACCTCCTGATCCCTATTGGATTGACTGCTCACATCGACTTCGTAGCCAAATTGGTTTTTGAGGCCAGATTTTGTTTTGATTAAAACTGCTTTGTCATTTAATTTTCCGTCATCAATTGAGAATATTTTCACTTTGTGGTAAGACATCGCTGAACTTAAAACAGAGATACTTTGTGTTACATAAAATGTTTTATTTTCAGAAATCACATCGTTGATTTGAGTTGAGTATAAAAAGCATCATCGGCACCTTCGCTACGATTAGTAATTCCTTTGGAAAGAACCTTTTTTTTATCCCTGAACTGGAAAATTTTATTGTATCTCCGCATTGTTCCACCCGTCTCATCATCCCAGGAATATATTCTGAAATTTCCATCTTCGGAAGTCACTATTTTCATCCCATTTTCAACCAGGGTTTTGAAATTATAGCCAATTGTCGCAGGATATGTTTTAAGGCATTTTAATACTTGCTTACTAAAGATTGAATCGTATTTCAATGCAGAATCTAAAGCATAAATTTTGTCACTGGAACCGTCATAAGAAGCCCAATAATTTGTTTTGGCGAAGGCATTATTCAATTTTTTTTTTCTTCTTTTTTGACGTTCTGTGCAAATACTGAAGTAGTTAAAAATAAGGACAAGAGAGTTATTGTTTTCATACAGTTTAGGCCACAATTTTTATTAAAACATTCTTCTGACTGCTAATATATCGGATAATGACTATAAATAATCTTAAATATAGCTGTAACTAAAAAATATTATACCCAGCGTTTATCTATTCAACTAAGTATTTACTATATAATCATTCAAATGAATGACCATGTAATAAATATGAAAGCCCTAATCAAAACGCCAAAAAAGACCTTCCCAATTGACAAATTCTTCTTCCACAGATCCTGTTTTGTTTATATAAACCCTCCTGAGCAGCTCGTTCATTAGCCTTGCAACCTTTAATCAATTTAGAATGTTGCCTGGCAAATAAGTTCATTAAAATAATTGGGTAAGCTGATATACATATGTTTCAATACCACTACGCAGCAACCCGACTAAACGTTGGGTAGAAAATCACATTTTCTGTAAAAATATAAGAACAAATAAATATTTACGAATACAAACCTATATTTACCTCCAATTAAATGTAATACCCATGTATCTGTTTAAAAATTATTTTCCTGTAGTATTAATTCTCCTTTTTTTAAGTTGTAAAAACAAAACCAGGAATGAAACTCAAACAGAACTTCCAAAAAAAAAAAAACAAGAAATAACCAGCAAAAACAACTCAATAATCCATAAAGACACAACCCACACCGACACTACAATTTCAACGATTGATACTATAGCAGTACTTACAGCTTTCAAAAACACTGTCAAAACAGCCCAGTTCAGAAAAGAGCTACAGATTGCTAAAGATGATTCTGATGGTTCAGTCTTCGATTCTGAGCGCCCGGTGCTAATTGGTGATATTAATGGAGATCATTTAGCAGATGCTATTATGCCATTTTCTATTGAAGGACGTGGTGGAGGAAACAATTGGGATGCACACTATGCAATCTTCATCAACAAAGGTGGCAAACTTGAATATAAATTTTCATTTTCAAGAGGAGGTGATCTCGCTGAACGACAAATCCAGTTTATGAGCATTCAGGACAACGTGGTAAAAGGTGCTGAGGTACCAGGGTTTAAATTTCCTGAGGGAGACAGCACTGCAGTAAATTACGTTTATAAAAAAGGTAACCTTATTGAAAAAAAGTAGTCTTTTAATGATTTGATAAGCATTGTTTTATTCTCCGCCCCTGTTTTGAGGAACATATTCTGAACATGTTTGGCAACTGTTCTTTCAGATATAAATAACTTTTCACCAAGATCTTTATACTTTAATCCTTCAGCAATTAATTCAGCAATCTCTATTTCACGGACTGTTAAATTATAGAAACTGCATTTTTCCGCGAAATTAGAAGCAGTCTCCTTTTTTGCAAAAGTATTCACGCTTCCAATTTCATTGCTCATCTCTGCAAGTCTATCCTGTTCATATTTTGATTGTTTAACGAATTGCCTCATCAGGATTGTGTTAACGACCAAAAATCCTGCATTACATGCGAATGTTATCATCCATTTATCAACTCCTAACCAGGCACCAAAAATCGGGATTACACTTATTGGAACCACAGCAAAGAAAATACATAGTCTTTCAACAAGTAATGCCTCATCTTTATAAAGATTATAGTCCTTATATATCTCTTTAATCGCCGTAAAAAAAACAGAGTAAGGCCATATAATACCGGAATAATATATACAGACTTTCTTGTAAACGAAATATCATTGTTCATTGGATAAAGAATTCCGTAAAAGAAAACCATTGGAAGGATGATAAAAAGGAAACCATACCTGCCATGAAACCTGAGAGATTTCAAGCCCATCGCCTTATAAAAGTATAATGGGCAGTAAGCTGCAAAAATATAACCGAAGCCATAACCGAAAAAATTCTGCCATTTCTCTGGCACAAAAGTAATCCTTTGATCAGGAAAGAATCCCTCAAAAATATTGTATAAGATCAGGAAGAGGACAATATACAAATGATATAAACTTTTGTACTCTCTCTTCCTTGTCAGATAACTAATCCATTGGTGAAATAACAATGCAACTTCAATTATGATTATAAAAAATATAATGAGCGGCATATTGGTGTTAAAAAATGTCATAACACGATTAATTAAATTCCTGAAAATCGGGTTTAGCTTCTCTTGCAAACCCAGACTTCACACTTTGATCAGCAACTACAGCCTTATCTTTCAATTGTGTTTTTATCACCTGATTAAATTTCCTTTATAGATTAATAATTTACACCAGTTTCACAATACATAAATTAAGAACAATACAAGTGCTTTATGATTAAAGAATGTTGCTTACGAATATACAGACATTACATTTAATCAGAACTAAAAACTTAGGTAAACATCAAATATTATTAATTAATCCAGCTAGATTCTAATCCTGTAAGCCTGTATTTATAAATAAACAGGTTACGCAAACGTTTGCACAATGTTACGAACGTCTCCCTCTAAAGAAATCACTAGATTGAAAAACATTATGCCACAAAAATGAAAAGAACCTGTTTAAGTATTTTAATAACAGTATTGTCCTGTTTATCCGTCTTTGCTCAGCAAAAACACCCAAATGTAATTGTTATTTATGCAGATGATCTCGGCTATGGCGATGTAAGCTGTTATGGTGCAAAAAGTATCAAAACCCCTCATATAGACAGATTAGCTAAGAATGGACTTAGATTTACTGATGCACACGCAACAAGTGCAACCTGCACCCCTTCCCGCTTCTCTATTCTGACAGGCGTATATGCCTGGCGTAAAAAAGGGACAGGAATAGCTCCAGGAAATGCAGCTTTATTAATTGATACTACACAGATTACTCTGGCAAAAATATTTAAACAAACGGGATATACCACCTCTGCTATCGGTAAGTGGCACCTAGGCTTAGGCGGTAAAGGCGGGCCTGACTGGAACGGTGAAATTAAACCAGGGCCACAAGAACTTGGTTTTGACAAATCATATATCATCCCTGCTACTCTGGATAGGGTTCCCTGTGTAATTGTAGATGATCATCATGTTGAAAATTTTGATCCAAAGGATCCGATTACAGTTGATTATCATCAAAAAAAAACAGGTGACTGGCCAACGGGCAAAGCGCATCCTGAATTGCTAACGAT
This sequence comes from Pedobacter sp. NJ-S-72, assembly GCF_053890575.1. Taxonomy (NCBI): domain Bacteria; kingdom Pseudomonadati; phylum Bacteroidota; class Sphingobacteriia; order Sphingobacteriales; family Sphingobacteriaceae; genus Pedobacter; species Pedobacter sp. NJ-S-72. The sequence goes on from NZ_CM132681.1 coordinate 2,475,603, forward strand.
GAAATCATCAAATGGCCATGATAAACGATCATCATTAATGGCATTGGCCGTATCGGATATATGACCGGAGGTAAAGCTGCGATCTGGGACGATTATACCTTAACAGAGAAGCTGACTAAGCAGGCTGAAAGCTTTATTGCAAAAAACAAAGAGAATCCATTTTTCATGTATTTCGCTTCCCCTAACATCCATGTTCCAAGAACACCTAATAAAATGTTTGCAGGTAAAAGTGGAATGGGGCCACGCGGAGACGTAATTTTAGAATTTGACTGGAGCGTAGGGCGCATTATGAAAACGCTCGATAGCCTTGGACTGACCAAAAAAACAATTATTATTTTAAGCAGCGATAACGGTCCTGTTGTCGATGATGGATATCAGGATGAAGCAGAGACCCTAATGGGTGGACATAAACCAGCAGGCCCCTTAAGAGGAGGTAAATACAGTGCTTTTGACGGAGGAACCCGCATTCCGTTTATTGTGAGCTGGCCTTCAGTTATAAAAAACGGGACAAGCAGTGCCTTAATTAGCAGGTAGATTTAGTCAGATCTTTTGCAGGTCTTTTGAATCAAAAACTGAATGCGGAACAGGCTTATGATAGTTTTGATATGAGCAATCAGCTTTTAGGAAAATCCAGGAGTAACCGTCCTTATCTGATCGAAGATGCATCTGGATTAGGAATAATTGTTGATAACTGGAAATATATTGACCCTAACAATGGGTCTGCTTATGATCATTCTACCAAAACCGAACTAGGCAACAGTAAAGAACCACAACTCTATAATTTATCATCTGATATTAATGAGCGTAAAAATCTTGCATTGCAATATCCTGATAAGGTTAAGTCATTGTCAGAGAAACTTCAGCAGATAAAAAGTGAACACGGTTATCATTTGTAATAGATCAAATGTATCTTACTTGTCTTCCGGATGCGCCTGTCCGCGATGGCAAGTAATACAGTTTACAGCAAGAACAGCTTTAGTATTATATACATCTTTGACATGAAAATCCTTCTTCTTATTAATACGATAAGTCATCTTCATCATTGACCTGGCAATGTCCTTTTCTGGTTTTGCGTCACTCGCGAAATCCAGATGTTTAGGATCATCCTGGCTGGCTGCATGGCAAAAGCTACACTTGACACCTAATGCTGCCTTAAACCCATCCATAACCTTATCCAGATCTTCATGACTGATATCTTTAGGAAGAACTTTAAGATTAGTGGCTTTTTTATCTTCTTTGGGCATAAATGCACTCAATAGAATAACAGTGCCTAATAGCACAGAGAGGGTAGCGATTGTTTTATATCTCATGACATTCAAATTACTTATACCTAATGTAAAAAATATTTTGACTTCCCATAACATGTATCCAATTCTTTACCACTATTTAGAAACATTCAAAGCCCCTTAATCAAATTGACGAGGGGCTTTGAATTTATAAAATATAAGCATGCAGCTTAAAGATGGGTTTGTTTCTCTTTAAAACCTGATTCTTCCAATTGAAGTGTAGTATGTGATATCTTAAAATTCTCAGTTATATGCTTCTGAAGGGCTGATAGGACCAACTTACCAGTAGTTCCTTCCTTTAAAACAATATGAGCGGTCATTGCATTTACACCAGATGTTAAAACCCATACATGCAGATCGTGCATATCTTCCACTCCTTCTACCTGTAGAATAGAACTGCGCAGTTCAGCCATGTTAATTTCTTTTGGTGTTCCTTCCAATAAAACCCCTATTGATTCTTTCAGTAAAATCCATGTTCTCGGTAAAATGAAAAGACCAATTCCGGCAGATAATAATGGATCTGCATAATACCAGCCGGTTGTCAGCATAATAATACCCGCAGCAATTACCCCTATCGAAGTCAGCATATCAGAAAGCACCTCAAAATAAGCACCTTTCATATTCAGACTTTCACTGGAACTTTTTCTAAGGATGACCATTCCCGCTACATTTACCAGTAAACCTACTGCTGCAACTATAATCATCTCCTTACTCTGAACTTCTGGAGGGTTAAGAAAACGCAGATAAGCCTCATAAAGTATATAAATCGAGATACCGATTAAAACTACTGCGTTTGCCAGTGCCGCTAATATTTCGGCCCTGTAATAACCATAAGTACGTTCTGCTGTCGCTTTGCGCTCCGCATAGTTTATCGCAATTAATGCCAGTGCTAAACCACCTACATCGGTCAGCATATGTCCGGCGTCTGCCAGTAAGGCCAGACTTTTAGTCATTACTCCACCAATAACCTCCACAATAAGGTACAAAAGCGTAAAGCCAAGTACAATTTTTAAACGGCCCTTATTTTTACTAGCCTGCGAAATAGTTCCTTCACGTTCCATAAAGCTATTTAGATTAATAATTTAATATTTATAAGGTGAAGAGATTACTCCTCCTCACTATTTTTCATCTTCGAGATTAAATCATAAGCTCCCTTTGTCACCACTTTTGATGTCGCAAGATTTAAACTTGCAGGGAGTTTAACTTCAACATAACCCGCATCCGCCGAACCTATAGTAACTTCTAAAAGCTGGAAATGATAATTAACTTCTTTTTTCTCTCCCTCACGCTGACCAGTTTGTATAAAGATGTATTTCTTACCTGCAAAATCAGCTATTGCAGATTCAGGCAAAGCATTTACCTCTTCCGTTCCCGTTTCAATCAATGCATTCAGATAAGCACCAGGTATCAGGTTCCTGCTTTGCGTATTGGCTACACAGTGAACCGTAACAGTCTTATCTTCATTTATTTCCCTTCCAACAAGTGTAACTGTTGCCGTACGTTCTTCAGCCTCATTTTGCAATGAAAAACGAACCTTCTGTCCTTTCTTTATTAAATCTACGTCTTTTTGAAATACCTTTAACTCAACGTGTAAATTAGCACTGTTTACAATCTCAAACATCACATCATTCGGACTTACAAACTTGCCTGAGTTTACATTGACCTTTGTTACATAGCCATTGATCGGTGCATAGATATTGATTGTACTACGGATATTACCAGGTGTTAAAGTAGCTGAGTTGATATTAATCAGCATCAAACGCTGTCTCAAAGCACTTTCTCTGGATAACATAGTTTGATACTGTGATTTGGCCTGCTGTAATACCTTTTGTGCATTGATATTCTGCTTAGCCAGCTCCTGCTGTCTTTTATATTCAGAATCGGCAAGTTCCAGCTGACTCTTATTTTCCAGATAATCCTGCTGCAATTGTACATATTCCTGATTTTGAAGCACAGCGATAACCTGTCCCTTATTGACAGTAGACCCTTGTAATAACGGAGTTGATTTCACAATCCCTCCCATTTGAGTCGTAATACTGATTAGATTTTCAGGTGGTACATCTATCGTACCATTGACTTTAAGGACACCGCTTATTGATTTTTTCTCCACCTGACCTAATGTAACCCCGCTCGCATTATATTGTGCAGTAGTTAACTCCACGGTATTAGGTTCTTCCTTAGCCGGAGCCTCAGTAGAAGCCTTACTTTCTGCCTCTTTTTTGTTTCCACACGAAACAAGAAATAACGTAGCGAAGGAAAGTATATAAACAGCCTGTTTGAATTCAATTACTCTTTTCATCTTATATTTTATCTTAAATTATTTTAAATCAATTAGATACTGAAGCGTATAAACCGATTGATTATATTGATTAATTGCTTGTAAATAGCTAAAGCGGATATCAGAATAAGTCCGTAAAGCCTGTGAAAATTCCAGATATCCTATATCTCCGCTTTGAAAAGCAATCTGCGACTGCTTTAAGATGAGATTAACATTTGGCAAAGCATTTTTCTCATAATAATCAATACTGTGTGAATTCTTCAGCAGATCCTGCTCAGCCTGTTTATATTGAGTCTGCAGATTTGTCTGGAACAAACTGAATTCATTCTGTGCAATCTGTTTTTCAATTTTGGCTGCCTTAATCCGGCCAGCAAATGGTTTGTAGAAGAGCGGAATGGATATACCAGCTTGTATACCTTGAAAGCGCTTTCCAGAACCAAAATACTGATCCTGCCCATTGATTGTTTGATTGCCAATAATAGACTGATTAAAATATCCGACAGTAAAATCAGGCCCTGCCTTAGCACGCTCCACTCTTAATGATTTATCAGCAATTTCTATCTGCTGCTGCTGTAAAGCCAGTAATGAGGTATTGACCAGGCTATCAGGAGCAACCTGATTCCAGCTTTCTTTCTTCAACTTCTCATTGCTAACGTCTATCGCTTCTTTCGTATTCAGCAGTCTTTGTAATTCTGAGCTGTAAATTGAAATATCAGCTAAATTTTTCTCCGACTGATTACGAACTTCATTCAATTGAGTTTCGGCAGTAGTACGTTCCAGCAGGTTAGTTTCACCCGTCTGATACCGCAGAGAAGATGCTTTCAGGAAGTTACTAAAGATAGAATCCTGACTTTTATACAATTTCTGAAGCGCCTTAAAATAACTCAGCTGTGCATAAGTACTTTTCACCTGACGTACCAGTTCATTTTGTGTAACCGAAAGATTTAACTCGCTGCTGCGAACCTGCGCATCATATAGATTACGCTGATTTTTAATCAATCCGGGAAATGGAATATTCTGCTGAACTGATATATTATTATCTCTTTTGATACTATTGAATTGTCCATACTGCAAATTCAGGTTCGTCTTCCCTAAATCAAATGCAGTACCTTTTATGGCCTGCTGTTTACTGATCTGTAGTTGTGACGATTTAATAGTCTGATTATTATTCAGTGCGATTTCAACAGCTTCCTGTACAGTTACAGGTCTGCCGTTTACCAGACTCTGAGCCCTGGTTTCCGAAGGGATGAAAGACAATCCCATCAGGAAAATAACCGCTACCGAAGTAACTGCCTTTTTACCTTTTTTGAAGTTTTCGAAATAAGTATATAACACGGGCAAAACGAGTAAAGTTAAAATAGTAGAAGTTAGTAAGCCCCCAATCACAACGGTCGCCAGAGGTTTCTGTACCTCAGCCCCCGCGGCAGTAGAAAGTGCCATAGGAAGAAATCCTAATGAAGCCACAGTAGCGGTCATTAAAACAGGTCTCAATCTGAGTGCTGTACCTTTGAGCACAATCTCTTTGAGATCGCTGATCCCACTAGCCTTCAACCTGTTAAACTCAGTGATCAGTACGATCCCATTTAATACAGCGACCCCAAACAGCGCGATAAAACCTACACCGGCAGAGATACTGAATGGCATCCCCCTCAGCAATAGCGCGAATACCCCGCCAATAGCAGCCATAGGAATAGCAGAAAAGATCAGGACAGATTGTTTTACTGATCCAAAAGAGAAATACAGTAATAATAAAATGAGTGATAAGGCAACCGGAACAGCAATTGACAAACGTTGTTTTGCTGCTTTTAGATTTTCAAACTGTCCACCGTAGGTGATATAATATCCAGGAGGCAATTTGATTTTCTCATTGATTTTTTGTTCGATCTCGTTAACAACTGTAGCAATATCCTGACCACGAACATTTAATCCGACGATGATTCTGCGTTTAGTATCTTCTCTCTGAATCTGATTTGGCCCGATCTTGAATTCTACAGCAGCCAGTTGAATCAGCGGGATTTTACCCCCGTTAGGTGCAGAAATATAAATGTTCTTCACATCATCTATCCCCTGTCTGTTTTGCTCAGACAAACGGACAACCATGTCGTACCGTCTTTCACCTTCATAAACCAACCCGGCAGACTGTCCTGCGAATGCAGAATTAATAGCCTGGTTAACAGTTTCAATATCTATTCCGTAACGGGCTAACTGATCCCTGTTTATTTTCACTACAATCTGCGGAAGACCGGTAGCCTGTTCCAGATACAAATCTTTTGCACCTTTAACCGTAGTCACTATTTTCCCGATTTTCTGAGAAATATCTGTCAGCGTCTGTAAATCATCACCAAATATCTTAATCCCGATATCCTGTCTTACACCCGAAATCAACTCGTTAGATCTCAGCTGTATCGGTTGCGAAAAACCAAAAGTAACACCAGTAACTTTATCCAGAGCTGCAGCCATTTTATCTGCTAATTCTTCTCTGGATTTTGTGGTCACCCAATCCTTTTTATCCTTTAAAATAATGGTTAAATCAGTAGCTTCCATCGGCATTGGATCTGTAGGGATTTCTGCAGAGCCAACCTTACCTACTACTTCTATCACTTCCGGAAACTCCTTTAACAAGATTTTAGAAGCCTGATTAACTTTATCAATCGTCTGACTCAGCGAGCTTCCTGTCAGTAAACGTGTCTCTACAGCGAAATCACCTTCTTCCAAAGTAGGGATAAACTCGCCTCCCATCCTGGTAAACAAGACTATACTGATAATCAGTAAAACTCCCGATAAAACAACAACCGTAACACGTTTACGTAAAGCACCATTGATTAACGGCGTATAATACTTCTGAAAGAAGTCCATCATCCGGTCAGAGAAATTCTTTTTAGTGACTGGTTTTTTTTTTTACTAAGCAGTAGTGATGACATCATTGGTACATAGGTCAGCGACAATAAGAACGCACCTAAAATAGCAAAGAAACACAGTTTGAGCCATCGGGCCGAACATTTTCCCTTCAATGCCGACAAGAGCAAGAATCGGAAGATATACGATTAGAATGATGATCTGTCCAAAAGCTGCCGCACTCATCATACGGGTAGCTGATTGCTCTACCTGTTCATCCATTTCATCCTGTGTCATCATTCTTGTCAGTTTACTGGCTCCAAGAAGGTGCATCGTAGCTTCTACAATAATCACGGCCCCATCGACAATCAAACCAAAGTCAATCGCCCCCAAACTCATCAGATTACCAGAAACGCCAAATACATTCATTAATGAAATAGCAAAAAGCATAGCCAGCGGAATCACTGATGCCACAACTATACCTGCCCTGAAATTACCCAGGAATAATACCAGCACAAAGATTACAATCAATGCCCCCTCAATCAGGTTTTTCGCTACCGTACCAATCGCACGGTCTACTAAAGCACTTCTGTCCAGGAATGCTTCTATAACAATACCATTAGGGAGGGTCTTATTGATCCTTGCAATTTTTTCTTTGACCTGTTTAACAACGTTATTGGCATTTGAGCCTTTTAACATCATCACAATACCACCTACTGCCTCTCCCTGACTTTTAGCTGTTGCACGTGTTAAAGCACCATAACGTATTGCATTTCCGATTCTAACATTAGCAATGTCACGAATCAAAACAGGAATTCCTGTACTTGTATTTCTAACTACAATTTTGTTAATGTCTTCTATATTTCCAACTAATCCTTCACTGCGGATAAAATAAGCATTGGGTTTTTTATCAATATATGCTCCACCTGTATTCTGATTATTTCTTTCCAGCGCTTTGAATACATCACTGATACTTAAATTATAACTATTCAGTTTGTTGGGGTCCATCGCAATCTCATATTGCTTTAACAATCCACCGAAACTGTTTACCTCAGCAATACCTGGTGTTCCAAGAAGCTGACGTCTGACAATCCAATCCTGAATACTTCGCAGCTCTCTTGCGTCATAGGTCTTTTCAAAGCCTGGTTTTGCATGAACTACATATTGATAGATCTCTCCTAATCCTGTTGAGATAGGTGAAATCTCAGGATTTCCAATTCCCTGGGGAATATTATTTTTAGCCTCAGATAGTTTTTCATTAACCTGTTGTCTTGCCCAGTAAATGTCTACATCATCGTGGAATACAATGGTTACTACCGAAAGGCCAAAACGGGAAATGGAACGCACCTGCTCAATTTCCGGAATGGTAGACATCGTTTGTTCAACGGGAAAGGTAATTAACCGCTCTACTTCTTCCGAAGCCAGAGAAGGGCTTAAAGTGATAACCTGTACCTGGTTATTTGTAATATCCGGTACAGCGTCAATGGGTAATTGTTTCAGTGAATATACCCCCCACGCAATCAGCGCCAGGGTAAACAGACCAATCACCAATTTATTCTGAATAGAAAATTTTATGATCTTACTTAGCATATCTTATTTATAATGAGATATCAAAAGATAATTCCCAAACGGAATAACCAAATCCTTTGATAAAAGCATTGATGGAATTATTAAATAATAATGAGCTATATCATGCTAATAGCATGTATAGAAAAATGAAGATGATTTAAGAGATCAGTTGTGGTGGCTGCCAGATCGGAAGATCGACAGTGATAAATTTTCCGGATAAATGCGCAGAAAGCACAGGAATATGATCCGCAAAAGGGCTAGAAATTATTAATGCATCTTTAATCACAGAAGCAGTTGAGCAACAGGCACAGTTACAAAAAGGACTGCAATTGTCATTGTTTCTTTCCGAATGATGCGCTTGTTCAATTTTAGTACTGCCATTCAAAGCGGGCATAGCATCACCACATGGCACTAAATTAAGCACCAGCACTAATACGATCCCTATGAATGATAATAATCTCATATAATTGATGAGACGAAGGTAATAAACAAATTATCTAATTGCACCATTTAATAAAACTATGCAATCAGATTGCAGCGTGATTAAAATTAAACAGCTTTTAATAAAGCAATAATAAGTATATTTATAAAACACCAGGCTAAATATGGATCTACCTCAAAACCCCAAACCGCGTAAAAAGAAGTTCTGGAAATTTTTAACGGTCTTAGGGCCTGGTTTGACTACAGGTGCAGCAGATGATGATCCCTCAGGAATTGCTACTTATTCCCAAACAGGTGCACAATTTGGCTATGGGCAATTGTGGACGGCACTTTATATGCTTCCATTTATGATTGCCGTACAGGAAGCTTGTGCCAGAATCGGAATGGTCAAAGGGAAAGGTATTGCAGCAGTAGTTAAAGAACATTACAGCCGCCGGGTACTTTATGCTGTAGTTGGTTTGGTAGTGGTTGCCAATACGATCAATATTGGTGCAGACATTGGGGCGATGGCCTCGGCTGCGCAACTATTAATACCAGTACATTTCGTCATACTCACTTTACTTTTTACGACTATAATCCTTTTACTGGAGATATTTACCAATTACAAAACCTATTCTAAAATTCTAAAATTCTGAAATGGCTTGCTTGCAATTTCTCTGCTTGCTTATCCAATTACGGTATTCATTGTAGATCAGCCCTGGCCAACGGTTTTAAGAGCCACTATTATTCCGCACTTTGAACTCAATTTTGCTTTTGTATTTATTATTACTGGTGTTCTTGGAACTACGATTTCGCCTTATATGTTCTTTTGGCAGGCATCTCAGGAAGCAGAAGAAGAAAACGAAAGACATCCTATAAAAGATGGCAGACTAATCAGCTGGAAAAGTATCAAGAATATGCGTATTGATAATACAGCAGGTATGATTATCTCTGAATTTACTACCTGGTGTATTCTACTGGTTGGGGCCACAGTATTACATGGAAGTGGTGTGCACGACATTAACACTGCCGCAGATGCAGCAAGAGCTTTAGAACCGCTGGTTCATTCCTTTCCCAATTCTGGCTTTCTCGCCAAGCTTATATTTTCTATTGGCATCATTGGCTTAGGCTTACTGGCCATACCAGTTCTTTCAGGATCAGCAGAGCTTATGCAGTATCCGAAGCTTTCAACTGGAAAGCAAGTTTAAATCTCAAATTAAGAAAAGCTTATGGGTTTTATGGCGTGATCATCATTGCTACATTGATTGGTTTAGCTATAAATTTCATAGGCATCGACCCTGTTAAAGCATTGGTCTATGCAGCTGTACTCAATGGTGTGGCAGCAGTACCTTTATTATTCCTGATTGGAAGAATAGCAATGAGCAAAGAAATAATGGGTGAGTACAAAAGTGGTCTGCTTTCTAATATTCTAGTCTGGATAACCTTCGTTGCTATGGGTGCAGCAGCTATCGCTATGTTTTACACTATTTAAGTATATTTACCCTGTTGAACTATCTCTCAAATCTTTATGATCAGAATTAAAATCTGCCTTTTTGTTGCTGTAATAGCACTATCCTTCTCTACTCATGCTCAGAATATTCAGGATACGGCCAAAAAAGATCAGCAAAATATCAACGAAGCTTTACTATTATTAAAAGATCAGCAGCAGCAAAAGATCGATTCATTGGTCAAAATCCAGTTAAAGAACGAACTGCAGTCTGCTGCGGGTAACAGTAAAAAGACAATAGAGTTAGAGAACAAACTACGTCAGATTGCCATCAGCGATTCTTTAAGGAAAATTCATCAGCTGGAGAAAATACAGGCCCTAAAGAAAAATGCAAAAGGATATCCGGTCATCCTGAACACAGATACTTTATTCTACATCTATGTTAGAACCGGTTCTTTTAATGCGTTGGAAAGAGCCGATGCTATTTCAAAAAAAATAGAGAAGCTCTATGATGACCCATTTTACAAAGCAGATTCACTAGCGATCAGTCCGAATGAGGATAGTTATGATTTAGTTTATAAAAACAACGACATTATCATGTCTGTAGCTAATCTTGACGGTTTATGGTTTGCTAAAAGTAACGAGGCTTTAGCTAAAGAATATCTGCAGAAGATCAAGCACAGTATTGAAGCCGAGAGGAAAGCGAATAGTCTGGTTAACTGGCTTAAAAAGAATAGGACTTGTCGTCTTAATTATTGTCCTGCTCACAGTTATTATTTCAGTAATTAACTTTCTTTTCAAACGAACAGCTTCGTTTTTATCTTCTAAACGTGAAAGCTATCTCCAGGTTTTAAAGATCAAAAACATCAAGATATTTACCCCGGAACATTTTGAAAAGGCCCTGCTCAGGTTAAATAACATCCTTCGCATAGCAGTAATCATATTGATCATTTACCTGTCTCTCCCTTTACTATTTAGTATATTTCCTGAAACTGAAGCCTGGACAGGTACATTGCTGGGCTGGATATTAAGCCCGATGAAAGCTGCCTTAAATGCGGTAGCACATTATCTTCCTAACCTGTTTACCGTAATTGTAATCTGTCTCATTTTCAAATATGCAATCCGCGGAATAAAGTACTTTTTTTACGAAATCAAACTAGGTGAGATTCAGCTTCGTGGCTTCCACGCTGACTGGGCAATTCCTACATTTAATATCCTGAATGTGCTTTATGCATTTATGCTCATTCTTATTTTCCCTTATTTGCCGGGTTCTGGCTCTCCCGCATTTCAGGGGGTATCCGTGTTTTTGGGAATTCTGATATCTCTGGGTTCTTCCAGTGCGATTACCAATATAGTTGCGGGATTAGTGATTACTTATATGCGCCCTTTTAGAATTGGGGACAGGGTAAAAATCGGAGACGTTGTTGGTGATGTCCTGGAAAAAACCATGCTGGTTACGCGAATCAAAACGATCAAAAATGAGGATATTACCGTTCCAAATTCCATGGTACTTTCCAGTAGTACCATAAACTATTCAAGCCATACGAAAAAGGAAAACCAGGGTTTAATTGTACACCAGACGCTTACTTTAGGTTATGATATTCCTTACAAGGATATTTATGACATGTTAACCAGAGCAGCATTAAAAACTGAATATATTCTGGAAGACCCAAAGCCTTTTGTATTGCAAACCAGTCTGGATGATTTTTATATTTCATACCAGAGATCAATGCCTATACCAGAGAAGCTAATAAACAAGCTGCAATTTATAGTAAACTATTTGAGAACATTCAGAATGAATTTAATGCTGCCGGAGTAGAAATTATGTCTCCGCACTACCGTGCTACGAGAGATGGAAGTCCGCCGGCAATGCCACCGGCTGCTGGTTAAATTTTAAGCTGAGGAATTTTAATTTTACCAGCTGCCCCCTGAGCCGCCGCCGCCACTGCTACCACCACCCCAGCTGCCACTGCTTGAAGAAGAACTACTGCTGCTACTGCTACTGCCAGAACCAGACGATCCGGAGTCGTTGTCTGAGCGTGAAACTACTGGGATTACAATCATTTGTATCAATTCCTCATAGCCACAATTTTCACAGGTACAGGCTTCTTTTCCTTCTCCTTCTTTATTATATGTTGGTTTGGTAACAACAATTACTTTATGGTATTGAAATGTCCTGAAACTACATTGCGGACAAAGCTCAAAAGACTTAAACTGATTGCCCTCATCATAACTTATTTTTTTTTTGCTCCTGCTGGTCCTGGCTCACCCAGATATCATAAGTATTTACTCCCAGTTTTTCTTCTGCAAGCTGCCCTGCACTTAAATACGGAGCACCCTTTTTATTTTTATTCCGGTCAACCCTGATCATTTCTCTATTCTGCGTATCCAGAACCGCCTTAAAACGACCAGCAGATTTCTTTCTCCTCGCTCCTTCAATAACTATCCCGAGCAAGATCAAAGGGGAAGCAATAAGATACCATTTCGCTCTGCTATTTAGTAGCTCCACACTTCTTGTGAAGTTTAAATCGTCAGTATTAGTTTTTCTTAATGCACTCAACGCGTTAAAATATCTGAAAAACAATAAAAATGAAAGAAAAACATACATGACAACTGCAATATCAAAAGCATCACAGCGTTTAAACCATGAAATCACAGGTTCAAATCCCAAAATAATAATCAGGAGAAAAACTGACAATACTAATCCCAGACAACCAATCCCATTTACTTTATCATAACCAACCATCTGTTTGGTCTTCTCCCTGGAAACATGTGGTGTCACTTTTTTAATATCACTAAAAACAACTATAAACAGCAGTAATACCAGAACGGATGGGATAATTGCCTTAAACCATAAGAAACGACCCTTTTCCTGCTTTCCAAGTAACTGATCAAGTTCCTTTTTATTAGCAGGCTGAGCCAGATAATCTGCAATAGTATTTAATGTAAGCGCAGTTCCTTCGTTGTACTTTTCTTCCTTAAAAGCAGGTACAAGATAATGATCACCAATTCTTTTCAGCGCAGCATCCGGAAGAAGCCCTTCCAGCCCATAACCAGTAATAAAACGATACTGTTTTCTGTCAACAGCGATAAAAAGGAGTAAACCATTATTTGCTTTGCCTTTACCTATCCCCCATTTATTGAACAAATTCAGTCCAAAATCAAAAGGATCACCATTTTTATCAAAATCACGCACAATAACAACCGCCATTTCTACTTTGGTTGTTTTCGAGCCCCCAGCGATTAAGTGGTTAAGTGAATCCACGGCATTGCTACTCAATACCATATCTGGATTACTTACATAACCATTTCCACTAGCTTTAGGATCCTGAATCTGATCTATAGTATATCCTTCCTGTGCATGAATAAATCCGGCTCCGCACAGAAAAAAAAGCAACAGGCAAACTATCTTTTTTAAATACATCTAAATTACTTCAAATTCAGTTTTACCCTCTGGGATATAAAATAACAGATCCAGACTGAGCTCCTCTTGTTTCTCCTGATTTTGCAAATACATTGCTGGTTCACCATTTAAGCGTTTAAAAGCAGCCATTTTACCATCAGCGTAATAATGAAAAACAGCATCCGGTGCTAAAGGCATGAGTTCAAAACCATCCTCAAAATCTTTAACCAGATTTTTCACACGTCTTGTTGACTCCCGTTCATTCAGGTACATACTGGTGGCCATGATATGCTCCCTCTTAGCCAGTTCCTGTTCAAACTGAGCATATCTTTTGTTACTGATGGATTGTGCCAACCGAGCATAAGCCTTTCTTAGCTTCGATTCTACATCATCCACATCTTTTAAATGAACTCCTTTACGCCAGCCTTCTAGCTGATAGGAAATCTGCGCATCAAACTGATCACGCTTCTGACTATAGGGTAGCTGTTTTTTAAGATCAGCTTCCGGAAATTTATAAGACAACAAATCATGCTTAAACTCAAACCCATAACTGACATCATACAATTTCAGCTTATAGGCCATTGCCGCATTTACATCCAATACAGTTTGCCCGGAATGCGGAAAAACCCTGACATCAAGCTTTTGAATCCCGCTATCCAAAATAGCAAAATTGACCGGGGCTATCGAAGAAGCTTGTCCGGAGTTATCCAATATCATAACAGGAATATCATTAACCCGTATCTCAAACAGACAAGCCGAAGCATTAAATTCGATTACATAATATGGTTTCAAGACAGTTGTATTAATATAAAAAAATAAACAGTTATCAGTATTATTTACCAGCTTTAGCCAGGGCTTCTTCAATCAGTGCCTGCGGACTTACCGCGTAACCTTTTTGTCCAAGTAATTTATAGATATCTTTATTATCATTTTTAAACACAGCCAGGTTTGAGGTCTTAACACCAGTCTTATCTAACTCCTGCAAAAGGAAATAAATCACATTGTCCTTTACCCATACACATTGTCTGAAATTCACACCACTATCATTATCCTTTACCGCTCTGTCTACACCAGGAGCTCCCACTTTTTCCTGAATGGATTTAACCAGGCCATTATTTGGTGAGGCATTATAAAGTCTCAGTTCATACAAGGCCAGTATCCCACCCTTTTCTGTATAATGGAATATGACTTTATTAGTCATATTATTACCTGCACCGGATAGATCCGAATGATTATAGATTAATAATTTAGGAGAGGTGCTTTCAACTCTATCATAACCAGACAAAGTTTTCTCCTCTGATGGGCTGGTACTCACCGGAATACCAGAAGATTTATCATCAATGGATTGAATCGTTTCTTTGAATGTAACACCAGCTAAATCAAAACCTTCAGCTACCGGAGCAGCAGACTCGGTTTTAACACCCTTATCTTTTTCTCCATTACTTTTTGAATTACACGATTGAATAGTCATAGCGAATAGAATAACGAAAATAGTTGCTTTCATATAATGATTAATTTTTGTTTAAGAATTTCTGATTAAAGGTATATCTGCGCTTACTCCCGCATATTTTTCTAAATTTTCGATCACATCAAACTCAGGGATCAGTGTTGCTTTCGCTTCATAATTGTAAAGCTCATATTTTTTATCCGTTTTTAGCATGCCTTTTTTAACAGAAACCCCTACCTCTACTTTAAAAATAAATTTAACCTTTAAACCGTCAAATTTCAGTTCGGGTCTGTAATTAAGGCCTCTTTCATCATAGTTCAGGTTGTGGCCAAAAGTCACGGATGCAGTTCCTGTAGCCTTCACTTTACCGTCAGCAAAAGCCTCAACTCCCATCACAGTTATTTTGCCTCTGACCTCAACCCCAGCATCAATCTCCGCTTTCAAAGTAGCGCCAAGCTTCGCATTGGCAATATTCTGATCAGATTTGGTATTAATGGTCAGATTAGTTTCGCCCTGTATGGTTCCGGTAATAATCAGGTCAATATACATTTTCCCACTAAATACCGATCCTTCTTCCTCACTCATCCAGTCTCTGAAATCATCAAATACCTTTTTAGCGGCAAGATTAGCTGCACCACCTGTTAAAAAGCCGGCTACACCCTGTACGGCTGCATCCAGTAAATCTATTTTCACTTCCAGACCAATCAGCGGATCTGCCTTAAAATAGAACTTAATCTCGGTGCCTATCTCATTGATTTTCTTAAGTTCACGCTGCCCTCTTTGTAACTGCCATTCAGCTCCTAAGCAGAAATTTGGTTGCAACATACTAATTGACAAGCCCATAGGGAGCTTTTTCACCTTTCCTTTTGTAGTATCAGTTATAGCTTTAGAAAGCTCTTTCAGAGAGGCGAACACATTAAAAAGCCATTTGATCTTTTCACTGTATTTTAACGTTGCATCATAATGACCGCCATAAGTAGCACCCGATTTATTCCAGTTCGCTTCCAGTACTACACCAAAATCAATCTTCGTATATTCCCATCTTTTTTCAGCTCCGATTCTTCCTGCCTGTTTCTGCATAGCTTCATGCTGTTTAGGGGATAGTTTCTGCCACTTCACACTTAACTTCTCACTCATATTCAGGAAAAAATGGAAATCCCATTTAATATCTGAGTAAGCAACAATAGCGATCGTAGCCCGCTCCGGATTCGAGAAATATCTACAGGAATTGATATAATAAAGAAATTTATTGGGTGGATTTAAAATGGGCCAGATATATTGCAGCGGGATGATTTCCAATTTTGACAAATCGGAATACACTTCTGTTTCAATCTGCTCCCCCTTAATGGTTAATTCATATTTCGGATTAATATCATGTTTATCCGTAGTCAGCTCAATAACCTTAACCTTCTGATTATCATGCGAAGGCGTCCTGATGCAACCTTTATTTTTAAAATTCTGAATGATTATCGGTAATTTTTCTTTTTAGCCTTAGCATCTCCTGCAAAAGTTTCATAAACGATACTCTCTGCATTATTTTCAAAGATCCGGAAAAGGATGGTGGTACGTCTGTTCATCTGATGCTCTGCTTCGGTCAGGTGATCACCCTTAATAGCTGGCATACTTTTCCCATAACCTTTGGCTACAATTCTCGACTTCGAAACTCCTTTATCTACCAGATAATCTACTGCAGATTGGGCACGTTTTTCGGACAATGTCATATTATACTTATCCGTTCCCCTGATATCAGTATGTGAACCCAGTTCAACCGGAACATATGGAGACTCCAATAAAAATGTAGCCAGCTTATCTAAAAGCGGACGCGCAGCACTTGTAATGGCCCACTTATTAAAATCATAATAGATTTCTTCAGATCTGGAAAGCACTTTTTTTCGGGTCTTTCAATTGCAATTTACCCTCATCAAAAAGCAGGAAAGGCTCACCTTCTATCACTTTAAGTACAGTGAAACTACAGGGCTCGAATCTTTTTATATTCAAATCACTCTCGCCAATTTTGACTGGCAGATTATTCTCGGCCTCTTTAACCGTCTTATTATAGATTACGGGTTTAATCTCCAGATAGCGGGCATGCGAATCATCCTGATGATCATCTTTGATATAATCAGTTGTTCCGTCAATACATACTCTGACATAAAGCTCATGTTCTATCTTATCGGCGCCAATTTTACTAAACCACGTGAAAGTATTACGGATCATGAAGTTAACCTCTCCGTTGGTACAATCGATATTGGTATAAGTAAAGATCTTTTTATCGGTTCCCCATTTGCGGCAGTAGACCACTACGGTTAACGTATATCCATTGAGCCCCTCGGTCACCAGGCTTAGATTTACATCTTCACCATAACTTATTTTTTTCTTTTTACGAATATCAGCACCGCCTGGTTGCATACTCCAGGAAGAACTTACTATTTTTTGCGGGCAATACCCGCGTACCAATAAACCTGATTCATCTTTTGTATCCGGTTTACCAGTTAATGAAGCTCCCAGATAATAGGCCTGAGCACCACTCAGTTTTTTTGAAATACTAAAATTTTTAAGTATCGACCCTGCTCCCTGATACTGTACAATAACATCTATTTTCTTATTATCATATAATCTCCAGAGAATTTTATTCTTATCAGTATCTGTTGTATCCGGAAGCCACTCCGTTACTGTAAATTTTGATTTTCCTCCTCCAGGGATAACCAAAATCCTACCACCACCCATTTTTGGGTAAAAAACATTATCAGGCGCAAGGGCTATTTTTTTGACTCCTTTGTTGGACATTATTTTTAAGCTAAGATGATTCCTTCTGCTGTTAATTTGGGTTTATGAAGTGCCTTTGGATCAATTCCAGGATTCAAAGCCTTTTGCACTTTAGGATTAGCCTGTTTCATCTGCTTCTTACTTGCTTCAGCAGACTGTCCATGCTTCAATACCATGATACAATCAGGTCCTCCTATCGGACATGTCGCTTTACTGCTTTCCACTAAGACCTTTCCACCGTTAGTTAAAGTAGCTTTTTCATAAAATCCTTTCCATTCAGTAACTATAACATTACATGGTTTCCCAAGCTGTTTCGCACAGTTGCCAAAACTATTATTATTAAAAGTCTGACCAATATCTTTTGTACTGGCTATCAGCTTTGTACTGCCGTCTTTGTCATTGGCATATTCCTTTTTCTGGCTCAACACCTTTAATTTATCGGGTGCAGATCCAAAATTACATTGACATATTGCCCCTTGAACAAGTATATATTTTTCTGCCATAACTTAACCAAATAACGTTTTCATAAATTTTGAGAATCCTCCTGCCGGAGCTTCTTCTTTCTCTTTAGTTGTTGAAGCATTAGCCAGCAGATCTTCTGATTGCTGATCTTGCACCTGATATCTCATACATACTGATACTGATAACTTCTTTGCATTGAAGATTCATTTCCCAACTGACTTCCAGCGCT
Organism: Pedobacter sp. NJ-S-72; assembly: GCF_053890575.1. Lineage (NCBI taxonomy): Bacteria > Pseudomonadati > Bacteroidota > Sphingobacteriia > Sphingobacteriales > Sphingobacteriaceae > Pedobacter > Pedobacter sp. NJ-S-72. The sequence continues at coordinate 2,493,745 of NZ_CM132681.1, forward strand.
TCTATACTTTTTGTCACAGCATTCAGGGCATACCTGGCCTTATAACTGGCTTCCACTTTAGGGATTGTATCATTTTCAAAACGCATAGTAGCGAAATCATCTTCTCTGATCAGATCTGCAATACTTCTTTCATCAACTGACACGCCTTCATGTCGGATTTCTAATTGATCACTATCATTATATAACGGACTAACAGTCTGTTTGACAGAAAATACCAGCGGTAATGAATCTCCGACCAGAGGAAAGTGAAGATCATCTTTACTTTCAAGCTCCTGCTGATAGGATTTATATATTCCTGCAAAAAAAGTTCTTACCACTAAGTCTTTCCTTATAGCGTTGTCTATTCTGTCAGGGTCATTAATAACTATTTCCATCTGAGCCAGATAGTTCTCAGTTTCCTCTCCGGTAAAGTAGTCCAGACAGATTTCCTTCACGGTTTTCCAACGTTGCTGTATTGCTTCTGTATTTGCAATAGAAACATATGATCCTGCAAAATCAACATGTAACTGCAATGGATAAAATACGCTTCCTGTTTGCAATGCAAGTTGCTCAGCAACTGTTTCAGGCAGACTATCATTAATATATACCGGACTGACTTTCTCTACTTCGAAAATCCGCAAATTCTGAGCAATGGTCTTTTTATAGGTAATAGAGATTTCATACTTCAAAACTGTTTCCAGCCCGTCTGAACCAAAAACCTCACGCAGGCCATACACCCTTTTAAAAAAAGGAGGTACTAACTGCAACCAGACAGAGTGGTTTGAAGCAAATGAAACCTGTCTATCAGGTAAAATAAGGACTGTTTTATTTTCCATTAATCAGAAATAACTGTTACTACCTATAACATTTATATATCTACTCAGAATCATGCTGAGTTTTAGCTTTTTGTCTTATTATTTTGATTTCTTTCCCTTCTGTTTTTAGGGTTACTGTTACTGCAACTGTATACTCAGTTGGATCTACCTCAAAATGTAATTCTGCTTTGCCATCCTGTGGTACCTTCGCAAATGCCGATTGAATTTCTACTTCATCAAAGATGATATTAGTGATCATTTTGCGTCCTTTCTGATCAATCCATGTTACATCTATTTCTTTAGGCACAGCCCTTTGCTCAAAACTATTATTAGCCAAAGAGCCATTGAAAATCTCTTCCTCTTCTGCATTTAAATATTTACAGTATATCTCGTAAAATTTAGCTGTATTCAAATTTGCATTAAAACGCCAATTATATCTTTTTAACCACTTATCTACCTGATCAGTTTTGAAACCTTCTTTTTCAGCTTTCTCACGAAGTTCTTTTGGCAAATTACGTTCATATGCATTTTTAGCAAATCCAGGTTTAAATATATGGGCATAATCAGCTCCAAATTCCTGAGCTGTTAGTTGAACTTCTTTAGCCTGGAATTTACCTACCTCAACTTGTTTATGTCCACCAGCTAACCATAGCACTACAGTACCCCCGGGAGTCATGCCCAACGTCAGGTAATTATAATTTCTTTGTTCATTTGTATGGTGATCTAAGAACCCTTTTTTAAACAGCTCCGAAATTTTCTGTTCAGGCAAAGCAAAACGACCACGATAAAACTTATTCTCAGCATATGAAAGCCAGGTAATAGACAAGCTATCTGGATTTTTTTTTTTTTATTAGGTCCTTTATCCATTATACAACCACTATTCCCCCATCCTGCATGAACAAAGGTACATATGGGTAATCCAACATTAGAGTTTTTACCAGTAATAAACTCTCCCTTTATGATTATAATAGGGTACTCTTTTGGGGCTCCTATAGTAGGTATCCAATCATACGCTTCCCTTTCCATCCCTTTACAAGATAAAAAACTAGTTACCAGTACAAATTGAAAAACTATCAGTTTAAATACCACACCTTTTTTAACTATCATAGTTAATCCTTCTTTTCAACAACAACCTTCCCCTATTCACTATCATGCTGTGTTTTAGCTTTTTGTTTCACTATTTTAATATCTTTGCCCTCAGTTTTAAGAATTACTGAAACTGTATATTCATTTGGATCTACCTCAAAATGTAATTCTGCTTTACCATCCTTTGGTACCTTCGCAAATGCCGATTGAATTTCTGCTTCATCAAAGACAATATCAGTTATCATTTTTCGTTCTCTCTCATCAATCCATTCTACATAAACTTCTTTTGGAACAGCTCTTTGTTCCAATTTATTATTGAGCAGCTCCTGCCCAAAAATTTCTTCTTGTTCTGCATTCAGATAAAATGGTCGAAGCTGATAAAACTTAACTGCTTTTGAATTAACAGCAAAATTCCAATTATATCTTTTCAGCCATCTTTTTAACAGCTCATGATTAACACCATTTTTGGCTACTTGCTCACGAATTTCTGGCGCTACATTTCGGTCATAAGACTCCCTCGCAAATCCTGGCTCAAAAAGATAAGCTTCGTTTGATCTGAGGTCATGTTTTGTTAGTTTAACTTCTTGAGCCTGAAATATACCTACTTCTACTTGTCTTACTCCCCCAGTTAACCATAAAACTACTCCCCCCCCCGGGGTCATGCCAATTGTCAGATAATTATAGGTCTTTTGCTCATTCATATCATGATCTAAGTAGCCTAGTTTAAATAAATCTGAGATCTTCTGCTTATCCAATGCAAAACGCCCGCTATAAAATTTATTGTCTGCGTAAGAAAGCCACGTTATAGCAAGACTATCTGGGATAGATTTTTTATCTGGACCTCCTACCATTACACTTCCACTAGTTCCCCATCCCTGATTTACAAACTCAGATCCTGGTAAAACAGTATGATCACCATTACTTGAAATAAACTCTCCTTTTATAATTCTTATTGGATATTCTTCTGGAGCTCCGATGGTAGGTATCCACTTATATTCTTGTTTTTCCATACGCTGACATGATGATAATTGTACTGAAAGTATAAATTGCAAAACGAACGATCAGCTTAAATAATATAGTTTTTCTAACCTTCATAGTTATGCCTTTTAAGTTGCCCTCCTTCAATATTTGGTTGAAATGCTTTTGCAATTCCTTCAAAATTAGATGACCAGTGCAAATAGCCATTTCTTAAAAGACGCAAATTTTTCTGTTCTACTATTTCTTTATTATATGCAGCTTTCGTAAGCTTACCCATTTTTAGCTCTTCATCTAATTCTTTAAAATATTTGAATTTAAGCGGTTCTGCATTTCCAAATACATAATCATGAAGTCTGGTCTTAATAAAACACAATAAATGTTGTGGATTATCGCTAATAGGATATTTTTTCTTCAAAGCAATCTCATCAATAGTTAAAGGTTTAGAAAATTTCAAACTAAACTCACACATAAAATGCAAGGGAATAAAACTATAGTGATTTATAAAATCTCTCGTACCTATTAGTTTGCCTTTATTAATTACCAACTGACGGTCTAAATACCAGCTTTCATTAATCAGACGTTGTTTCTCTTTTTGCAACTCAGCATTAGTTCCTTTTAAAATACTCGGTACTATTTCCTCACCACTCGGATAACTCCCACCTATATCAGAGTGAACTCCTGGCATATCTTTTTCAATACCCCTGGTCCCTGCACTTTGTATACGAGTAAGTGCAAAGTACTTTCGATGCTCATCACTAGCTGTTAGATGAATAACTCTTTCTGTTGAACCAAGAGAATTCAAATGAAGTTCTTTAACATCATTAGTAAAATCAGGCATAAGTGAAAAACCATTATTGTAAGATGAAACCGTATCAAACAGACCTACAAACCGAATCTTTATCTCCTTAACTTTTATCTTATTTTCCAATAACCTCCTGCCTAACTCTCCCCCCTTTGGTAAATTTTCAAGTGTTGTACGTTGCCCATGTACATCAAATTTATTCTTAAAAAACCCAGATGACACATTTGCTTTATAGGGAAGGCGACCTACCTCGAAAATAAAATTTCTAGCCGCTGCAGCGCCCCTACTAAAAAAAAAAACATCAATAGTGAGTGTTTTAACATTTTTACCTGGCACTTTTGATGAAATCTGATCAGCCAGACTAACACATCCTTCCATAACTCTGGCAGGAATACCAGTTGCATTTGCTCCAAATCCTGAGCCATCATCATCATCCTTTTCTTTCTGCTTGCTGCCCATTCCCTCCACATATATCTTAATGATAGAAGCACCAACCTCCTTACATACCATGAATAATCTAGCTACATTTGAATAGTCGTTCTGATAGCTACCTTCACCAGCCTTACTTTTAGTATTGTACATATTATTTAGCGTCCCATCGAAAAACATACCAGCTAAAATATCTACCCCATCCACAGTAGTAAACTTCATTTCTTTCGGTTCACCAAACTTAACTCCTTCTGCACCTTTTTCATTTATGGTACCAGCAGCATTAGAATTTATTGTCTTAGCAGAGGAAGTGTGCTCCAGCTTCGCAATTTCATTCATATGCCCATTAGATATCTTTATGATATTACCTTTGCTCATAATTAAAACAGGTTACTTTTTTCCCCACTGTTGTTATGAATGGTCTTTGCAGCATGTTTGGTAATGCTCCCCTCGAGACTACTCAAATTGAGTGCACCAGCTGCCGTTTTTGTAATATTTGTCGCCTCACTCTGAAAAGCATCAACAGCAATTTCTGAGATGTTTGCTGCATTTAGCGTATAGTCCGCACCTACACTTATCTGACTATTTACGCCGACTTGTGTACTCATATTATTTCCTGCCATCAAAGTGATATCATTTCCTACCCGCACATCCAGATTCTCTGCTACATTAATCTGCATATTCTTAGAATTCAACGTCATATTTTCATTTGCAGTAATCGTAATATTATTTCCTGCAGTATCAATATGAATAATATTTTTATTGATATCCGTAATTGTAATCCCATGTCCCGAAGGCCCGTCATTAAATTCAACTAAATGGCCACTTCGGGTCGCAATACTTTTCATATATGGTTCGCATCAGATCCACCCGCCCCTGTAGAACCATGAAAAATACTTCCCATCACGAACGGTCTGTCCGGATCATTATACCTGAACCCGACAATTACCTGGTCACCAACTTCCGGAATAAATACATACCCCCTGTTCTTTGAAAAAGGTTCACTAGAACCACCATCAGGAGTCAATACCCTGATCCAGTCTGTCGTTGCGTTATTTTTTTGCCATAACATCTGTACTTTAATCCTGCCCGTTTGAGAAGGATCATTGTTATCTGTTACAATAGCCACCTGTGATTCGGCCTGAGGAACGTGAACGCGTTCAACCGTCAGCACCTCCGTATCCGCAGGAACTCCTTTAAACGTATTTGTGTACCTGCTTAAACCATCAATATGATGTGTAATTTCTGTGATTAAAAATTTACTCAGAGAATCCTGGTTAAATACCCCTGTATCATTTTTACGGGAGACATAAACATCTGCAATACTCCCAATATTCAATGCGGTATTAGTACTTTTTTTCACCAGTAATATCTGATAAATTAGAAGCCATTGCGGCTTTATGTTTTTCAGCGAGTTTATCCAGCTGACTTTTATTTTCCACTCTCGGTTTAATCGGGTGGTTTACACTATTGTCAAAAACAGAAGAAGACTGCTGCAATGCATGTTGAGAGAAACCATTTAGTCCTTCTACATGCCCAGGCGCCTGGGCATCCAGTGTACTGTTTTCTTCAGAACGATACGAGAAATAAGAGAAACCCATTGGAAGAATCCGAACCGCCATATTCATCACATTCAGGTTCTGACCATGTACCAGTTTCACAGATTTTTGTTCAGATGGCTTACCAAAATGCAATACCCGGCCATCATAATAAAAGAACTCTCCGTATTCTGAGCTCAATCTGTTAATAAAGCTGAAATTGCTTTCCTTAAACTGCGTTATATATTTAAGACTTTCTCTGTAAACAGGTTTAATAGAGAAATCAATGTCATTTTTGGCCACGCCAGAAGTCACCTTATTGACAATGTCATCCAGTTTCATATCACTAAAAGAAAGCATGTTTCCACCACTTTCAAGCAAAATTGTCGGAGAATAGCCCTTAATAATAAGGTTTCCTCTTAAACCATGGCTTTGAGAAAGATTAACCTCGCAAACTACCCCCTTAAAAGCCGTATTACCATGATCAATACTTATGATAAAGCCCTTACCAATCCACGATTTAGACTGGTCAATTTTAAAAGACCCGGTTTCTTCGATTACATCCTGGTTAATGATGAGTTCAAATTCGTGATGACGATTAAATGCCTGGGTAATTTTAAGAGAATTAAAATGAATAATTTCTTTATCATCAATATGTATTTCCAGATTAATTTTCTTTTCCATTTGTTGGAAGTTTGGTCGTTTGAAGATTGATTATATTTTTGATCCTGATCTCAGGAAATTTGGTCTTTTGGAGTAACATCTGGTTTTGGAACTATCATATAGCAACGTTTTTATTTGCATAGAAAACAGACAAAAACAAGCTTACACCTATCAAATAATAAATTAACAGGAAATAATAATTAGCTAAAATGATTTTATAATTAAGGCAGCAAAACACAAAGTCTTGCTGCCTTAAAAAATAGATTAGGCTTTTGGCCAGTCGTTAGTATGTTCTGCATTTCCAAGCTTAAGCTTGCGTGCAGATAATACAAAACTTAAAGTCATTGGTGTTTTATCATTTACAGCAATACCTTCATTATATTGAATGATATAACCATCTTCGAATGATAATTCTTTCATTTTCGCATCTTCTTCACCTTTTTTGAAAGTAATAGTTCCAGATAAAGGTTTGTACTGGTTATTAACCATCGATTCAATAACTGAAGTATCTTCTGTCGATTCGATCTCAACATGGATAGTTCCGCCATATACACCTGATGATGGACGGCCTTTAGCGTCTACATCTCTATTTAATGAAAAACTGCATTGCAGCACATCGAACTCTTTTGATCCTAGAGTTAATCTGGTTTTAAAAAAAGCCATGATAATATTTTATTGTAAAAATTTGTTAATTGATTAACGCAATAAGATTAAATATCGGTATTATTTAGCTTTATACTAAACATGATATTAAAATTTAATAGGTTAATTACGCTTTAGGCCAGTCATTAGTATGCTCTGCATTGCCAAGCTTTAATTTACGGGCTGAAATCTGAAATTTCAACGTCATTGGGTTATCACCCGTGATCCTGATTCCTTCCGAATACTTAACAATGTATCCATCTTCAAAATGAACTTCTTTCATCTTTGCATCTTCTTCAGATTTTTTGATGAGCAATACGCCGGCAAGAGGTTTATATTGATTGTTTACCATCGCTTCTACAATAGAGGTATCTTCAGTAGATTCGATTTCTATATCAATCGTACCACCATATACTCCGGAAGAAGGTCTTCCTTTTGCATCTACATCACGGTTTAGGGAATAAGCACAATGAAGTACATCGTACTCCTTGCCCGAAAAGGTTAATCTTGCTTTGAAAGAAAGCCATAACTTTAATTTTTGGGTGAAATATTTATTTATTACTATACAGACAATAACAAAAAGTTTGCCATTATTACCAAAACTCCCCAACACGGAGTCAGGCAGCATTTTTAGGCTGAACAAATAATTAATTGCTGATTAACAGGACAGTTTGCCTATAGATTGGTACAAATAAATATTCTGCCAGCAGGCATTACCTGTGGCAGAATAAATTAAAATACCTGATTAAGCTTTAGGCCAGTCGTTAGTATGTTCGGCATTACCGATTTTCAACTTACGTGCTGATATTACAAAACCTAAAGTCATTGGTGTATTGTCGTTAACGGCAATTCCCTCATTGTACTGGATGATGTAACCATCTTCGAAAGATAGTTCTTTCATTTTTGCATCTTCTTCGCCCTTTTTGAACACGATAGTTCCTGAAAGTGGCTTGTACTGGTTATTCACCATTGATTCGATCACCGAAGTATCTTCAGTTGATTCTACTTCAAGATGATAGTTCCACCATAAACTCCTGATGAAGGACGTCCTTTTGCGTCTACATCTCTGTTTAATGAATAGCTGCATTGCAACACATCGTACTCTTTTGAACCTAAGTTCAGTCTGGTTTTAAACGCCATGATAATTTTTTTTTAAATGTTAAACGGTCAATTACAATTAAGCCTTAGGCCAGTCATTAGTGTGCTCTGCATTACCCAGTTTTAATTTACGGGCAGAGATCTGGAATTTCAAGGTCATTGGATTATCTCCAGTGATATTAATTCCTTCTGAATACTTAACGATGTATCCATCTTCAAAATGAACCTCCTTCATCTTTGCATCTTCATCAGATTTTTTGATTAGCAAAGTGCCGGTTAAAGGTTTGTACTGATTGTTTACCATTGCTTCAACAACTGAGGTATCTTCGGTAGACTCGAGTTCAATATCGATTGTTCCACCATACACTCCGGAAGAAGGTCTTCCTTTTGCATCTACATCACGGTTTAGAGAATAGGCACACAGTGAAGTACATCGTACTCCTTGCCCGAAAAGTTTAATCTTGCTTTGAAAGCCATAACTTTTTGTTTTAGGGTTATTATTTATAATTACTGTGACATTAGCAAATACTCTGCCACTATCATCTTATAATCAACAAGATAAAACAAATTATCCAAATAACCTACAAAAAAGATACAATGCTTAGATGATCTTCGATCCAAAGGCTTCCAGCTTCCTTAACCACTTCTTACTGTATTCGTTATCCAGAGAATAAAGCTGTCCGATCGTGTTGGTTAAGACAGGATGAAAACGACAGTTTTCAAAAACGTTTCTTTTAATAGACAAGTAAGTAATTTTCTTGTCTTGTTTCCAGTACTCAAATGTTTCCTGGTCAAGAATAGAAACTATCCTTGCTGATTTACCACTAAAATTATTATTGATCCCCTGTTGTGCAGCATGAAAAACCTGGTTCGGCATAAATAACCGGTCAAAGAACCCCGTAATCCTGGTAGGAATAGAAGATAAATAAACCGGGCAGAACAATACGACATGATTTGCCCACATGATTAAATCAAGTGCACGTTTCAAATCAGGTTCCAGTTCAGTAACCCTGTTATTGAATTGCTTGTTAGAATTAAAAATCAGATCAACGATAGCAATCTCTTTGATATGTGCGCCGGCTTCTTTAGACCCCTTAACATATGCCTGGATCAAATAACTTGTAGCAGCAGTCTTTTCAGGATCACCATTTATGATCAGTAGTTGTTTCATGTATTTGCGGGCCTATGTAAAGTTCAGATGCTAAAATATGAAGAAATTGTTAAGCGCGGAAATGTGAACTGATATATAAAAAAATATCCGGCTCAGATTAGTGTAATCTGTCCGGATATTTTTAGAAATTGTATAAAATCTATTTGTTTCTCAAAAACGAAATGGATTATTACTGCTGTGCATATTCAGAACTCCAGGTAGTTTCTTCATCCTCCCCTTTTTGCCCGTCAAGTTTCACTACGAAACTTTTGCAGGGAAATAAGGAGTAATGTGAATATCCAGGTGAATCTTATCTTTTTGTAATTCATCACGCTCAAAACGCATAATTTTGAAACGCTCAATTAAACGCTCTGGTCCTTGAATCCCGTCCAGAAATTTAACAATCTGTCCACGCAGGTCCTGTTCAGTTTTAGAAGTCCAGTTCTCAAAAGCCCTTCTGTTTAAGAAATCGAAAAGCACTTTGGTTACATAATCAAACACACGTACTACAGAATAAGTCTGTAAACCGATGTTATCACCATTAAACAGTGTCTTAGCAGAGAAAGCCATTACTTTTCCATACTCATTCACCATTGGCACTAAACCAATGCGCTCTAAATGTGAAATTTCACTCTTTTTAAGATCAAACTTAACCCCATCCACATCATTGATAGCACCATGTTTTTTACCAGCAGTTACCTGCGACATCAAAGTATAGTACATTTTTCCGGCTAATGCCGCAGATCCAGGTATAGTCAAATCATCATCTTCTTCGCCTACTTCGCTAACCTTGCCCCTGCCAACTAACCAGTTACAAGTCATAATCACATTTGATCTGAAAGCATCTGCACCAGTTAAGTTCGCTGCCGTAAATAAATCAATTACATCATCAGGCTGATCAAGATCGGCAAAATCTGTTACCAGCATCGCTTTATTTTCGTAAGCCACCTTACCCCATTTCTCAACCACTTTATTAGAACCCATATAACCTGGGATAACCATTAAAGAATAGTTTTCACGTAAGTCAAGACGGTCATATTTTTGTTTCAGCTCATCACTTACAAAATCTACAAATCTTGGATTGTCCAGATCTTTAATCTGATCCATAGAAGCATTCAGCAATACAACGTTTTTCAATTTGTCCGCCTCAGTATTCTGATAGAACAAATTAACAGATCGGTAAGCCTGCTCAAGCTCTCTTGTGCTTTCCAGTGCTGAAGCTATATTTTTATTCAGGTTTTCTTCTGCCGCCAATAACTTCTCGGTACTTTTGTGTCATTGAAGCCACAGAATCAGAATCTTCCAATACATCAATCCACAACTGGATTTTCTTTTTCAATTCTTCTCTTTCTTTTTTCTTCTCATCACCAGTCAGAAAAAAATCTGTTTTCTTGCTTTTCTTTCCGGATTTAAATTTTGTAACCCATCTACAGTTGCTTCCAATAAATCGAAACCACCAACTCTTGCCAGTTTGTCTAAGCTCTCCTGGAGAGAAAGTTTCCCCTTTTTTCTTCTTTTTCCGCCGGTTTAAATCCTGCTGCCTGGGAGGTATCTTGTGCTAATTTTTGTTCTTCTGGAGTTGCCATAATATCTTTTTGTAATCTTAACCTATGTATACCTGATCTATTTATTCTCTTCTAACTCTGCTACGAAATTTTTCAAAGCACTGATGAATGCATGTTTTGTTTCTGCGTCATCAAGAGTAGATTTTAAAGTTTTGTTTGATTTAAGCTGCTTAATAACATTTAAAGACATCTCACGCTCAATATTAATATTATTCAGGTGAGTACTCTGGTTAATGATACTTTTCACAGAAAAATCTCCAAGGTTGTTGAAATGAAGAGTTTCTGATACAGGCATACCATCCTGTCTTTCAAAACCCACATTAACTTTAGGCTTATAATGATTAAAGACCTCCTGTACAGTTTTTAAACCCTCTACTTTTTCAGGCTTGATCGGTTCATTATCTGTTAATTTTTGAATAAAAAGCGTTTTATTATGGGCGATATCTGCGAATGCTTCCGAAGTATCTATCTTTCTTTCGTTTCCGCCAATTTCATAGTTAAACATAGTATTGATATTTAAGGGTTTAAGATCTATTAATAATAAAAATATTGATTTTAATTTTAGAAAACAGTATTTTCTTATAATTTGTTTTCTAATTCAGTAACAGGACTTTGCTCAATTATTTCCCATTCCAGTTTTTCTTCTGTCTTGTTTTTCTTAATCACAATTGTACTGCCTTTCTTCAAAGCACCAGAAATGATATATTTTGAGATAGGCCTGCGCAATTCATTACGGATCACGCCAGATAACTGTCTTGCACCATACTTAGGTGTAAAGCCACTTAGCGCCAGCATTTTCGTCGCTTCTTCTTCTATTTCAAAAGCTATGCCTTGTTTATGCAATGCATCAATCAGACTTTTCAACTGGATCTCGAATATTCTGACCACATTACTCTCATTGATTGGCGCAAATGGTACAATCTCAGACAGACGTGCTAAAAACTCTGGTCTGAACTGACGGGACATAATTTCCATTAACTGTTGTGAAGTAGGGATTATTCCTTGTCCAACCTGCTCAGCAATCCATTCACTTCCAATGTTAGAAGTAAATAAAATCAGGGAATTAGAGAAATCTCCCTCTTTACCTAACCTGTCATGCATATGTCCTTCATCCAGAATCTGTAAGAAAGTATCAAATACAGATGGATGAGCTTTTTCAATTTCATCAAATAACAGTACAGAATAAGGCTGCTCTCTGATCTTGTTAACCAGCATACCACCTTCTTCATAACCGACATATCCCGGAGGCGCACCATACAGTAAGGCCGCTGAATGCTCTTCCTTAAACTCAGACATATCAAAACGGATCATTGCCTTTTCATCATTGAATAAGAATTCAGCAATAGATTTGGCAAGCTCTGTTTTTCCTGTTCCTGTAGGGCCTAACAAGAAGAATGAACCAATAGGCTGTCCTTTTTTGTTCAACCCACTCCGTGATTCAAGTATTGCATCAGAAACGGCTTTCAAAGCCTGATCCTGTCCAACTACCCGTCTTTTCAGGAAAGCCTCCATGTTCAGCAGTTTTTCTTTCTCCTGCGCCTGGATTTTCCCCAGAGGAATACCCGTTTTTTTATAAGACACAATAGAAGCGATATCCTGTTTAGTTACCTCATCAGACTTACGTTCAGTCAAGACTTTCAGTGCATCCAGATTTTTGGCAATATACTGATGGTACTCATCAGCAGTTTCAAAAGCTTCAACCTGCGTTTCATCTGTCTGCTGCTGCCCCAATAATACAGGGCTTACCTTATCCTGCAATTGGTTATATAACCATTTATAATCCGTTAACTCAGTAACCTCGTCAATATCCGACAATTCTAATTCAGCCAGTGTCTGCGTTAATTCTTCCAGTACTTTCTCCGAAGTGTCGTTCATCATCTTCATTGCAGCCATAGAACGGTCCAGCAAATCAAAAGCAGAATCCGGAAGCCTGCGGTCTTTCATATACCGCTTCGCCAGTCTCACACATTCAGGAATCGCATCCGGCTGAACTTTCAGCTGATGATGCTCTTCATATTTAACAGTCAGTTTTTCCAGCATTTTTATTGCCGAAGCCTCATTAGGCTCATTCACCTGCAAAACCTCAAACCTTCTGCTGAAAGCCTGCTCAGGCTCTATAATTTTCCGGTACTCATCAATTGTTGTTGCGCCAATAACAGTGATCTCTCCTCTTGCCAGTTCTGGTTTTAGTAAATTACCAACCCCACCACCAATCGGCCCCTTGTTATCCAGTAACGTATGAATTTCATCAATGAATAATACCGCCTTATCAAATTGCTTGATTTCTTTTAAGATATTTTTCAGACGATCTTCAATCTCCCCTTTGTAAGAAGCTCCCGCGATTAAAGATCCAAGATCAAGTTCAAATAGCTGAACCCCTTTTAGTAATTCAGGGACATTATCCGCAATGATATCCTGTGCAAAACCATCTACTAAAGCAGTTTTACCAACTCCTGCATCTCCTGTAATAATCACATTTGGTTTAGTTCTGCGGCAAAGGATCTCCATGATCATTCTAGCTTCTTTATCTCTTCCAATGATAGGATCGGTCTTGCCATCTCTTGCCAGCGCAATCCTGTCAATACAGTATTTATGCAAAGCAGTAGTACCTGCGTTTCCTTTACCACCTTTTTCCGAACCAGAAACAGGTGCCACAACAGCTTGTAATTCTTCATCCTTCAAATAAAGATCAAGTAGTTCTTTTTCTTTGATCGGGAACGATTTCAACTGATCCGGCTTAAACCCAACTGTAGGCTTGCACAAAGCAGTGAGCACACAAATAGGTGTAATTAAATCCAGTCCAACCTTGATTCTTACCAGGTCAGCTTCTTCAAAAACCTTTGCAATTTCCGGGCTGCCTTTTACTTCCTCTGCTGAGGACGAGCTTTTCTCCAGTTCTTCAATTCTTACTTCAGCCCATTCACTGATATATTCTTCATCTTTCCCTATGGAAGACAAAAAACCTCTCAATCCAACTTCCTTATGCATTAAACCTTTTAAAAGGTGAGCAGCAGTAAATTCAGGATTACGGTACTCTTTAGCGAGGGATTGTGCAACCCTGATCGCTAATTTTACTGATTCACTAATGTTTGTTAGACTCATAATAATCTGATACTAAGGTGTTTCTTTTACAGCACTTTCATTAGCAGCGGCCTGCACAAAATTCTTTTCCGTGATATAGTAGTAAGTTTTTCCATTGGAATTAAACTGCTGCTGTCCAATTTGCGTTCCTCTTTTAATCTGCTCGCTGGAACTGATCAGGAATTTTAAATAAGCTTCAAAGTCCGCTTGTGGCATTTTACTCTGGCTTTTTAAATCTGCAACAGTGTATTTATTCAGCAGTTCATTCGAAACAGGCAAACCAGTTACAGTTTTAAGATATTTAGCCAATGTCATCTGTTTGATATTACCTTTAGAAATATCTACATCCAGTAAATTACGCAGCACATTGAAATAGTTCTTCTGTAGTTTTTTTCTGAAAGAAGATTGATCCGCCTGAAGATTCTGTCCGATCATTAACGAAAATATATCACTGATCTGTTTATACTCCATTGTATTTAAGATCAATGCATATTGCAACAGCTCTTTATTTTTCGATACAATATCAGAATGAACAGAAGAAGTCATAAAATATTTGAAACCGTTGTGCGGCATTTTATCTGCAACCTCATCACCTACCGGCGCGTTCAAACGGCTTTCAACAACTGCTGATGATAAGTTTTTTACGCTCGATACCAGTTAATCTGAAAGCACTATCCAGAGAACTCACCTGGCTATTAATATCCATATCAGTCTCTTTAATGAAACGACGCACAGCGATGTTCATAGACTCATTGGAATTCACAGATCCTTTAGTAGGGAAAACTACCCCACCCTGTATTAAACTGTTTTTAGGATAATCCAAATAATAAGAGATTGAATCCAGACGACTTGTATTATAGGCCTGGGTATTATTCAATCCTTCACCTTTTATCAAAAATCTTTTCTTTTTATCTGCTGAATAAACAGCCGACTCAGATACCAGTTTTTTAGATTGCAATACAAAATTATTGAACAGCTGATCGTAATCACTATACACCTGAATAGCCAGTAACCTTGCATCTGCACGTGCAAACTCTTCAGTCAGCTGAGATAATCTGTAAGAAGAAGACGTTTCATTTCCAGTACTTCCAATCAAGACAATCAGATTGGTTTCGTTTTTATGGTTTTTAAACATGTTTAATCCTGCCTTTATCCCATCAAAAACAGGTTCAGCAGTAATTCTACCATTATATCTTTCAGTTCTCTTTGCTTCAGTAGAAAGGAAACTCATGAGTTTTCTATAATCCGGAGAGACATTAGGCGTACTTAATATCCCAGGAGCTTCATTTCTATAAACCACAGCACCGTAACTTACCTTCTGTTTTTTGCCATAATCATTGAAAATATTTTCGAAGGATTGAATTGTATTCGTTAATCCTGAGAAATATCTCGACATCGGGCTACCACCATCTACTACAAAAATCACATTGATCTGGTGGATATTTTTCCTTAACTCTAAGTAAGTAAGATAAGATAAAGTAGATCCGTTAATCGTAATCAGCTTATTGTTTGATTTATTATAAACATCAGTTGCAACGCCCATGGTATAATTCCCGGCACCGTCGTCATTTACAACAGGCGCACTTCTCAGGATAATATCATTTTCAGATAAAAGCGGATCCATATGCACACCACTCAATGCCAGTGCAACTGAATCACTCTGCTCATAAGAATCTATCTGTTTAGGTGTAATATATAACCTGTCACCCCAGCTATGAACAGCATCAGTAGCTATCCAGCCATAAATACTTTTTCTTGCACTGTCAGTAACCAGCTGATCTTCATTTCCGATCAGGTATTTCTTACCATCTTCAGATTTTTTAAAGATATAATTGAGTTCATGTAACTTGACTTTTGATACTTTCTTTTTAAGCTCAGGCGAACTGTAAACATAAGCCGAGTCTGTATTATCATAATAAAATCTGGACTCAGTCAATGGAACCTTACCGTTAATGATAGCGATCGATTTTTCCGGATAACCTGTTTTCTGGTTAGAATATGATCTTTGCCATAACAGCATTTTTGATTTTGGAATCCATCCGTAACTGATGGCACTTTTCTTATCATTGATCTTTCTGCCTCTGATCATTCCAGCTTTGTACTTAATCAGTTTTAAGTAACCGTTTTCATCTTTAGAAACATAAAAAGGTTCCATAAAGTTCAGCTTCTTCATAATCAGACTTCCGCCAGGTGCTGTAGTTGTATAATTTTCATCTCTATCAGAGAAAACTATCCAGGGCAGACTTGTTTTGCCGCCATCATCACTTAAATTAGTATTGGCAGATGGTTTAGCATAAGCCTTAGGCATGTATTTTACTTTTTTCCCAAATGCTGAAGGCGATTGCGCCATTACAAAAGCAGTTTGGGCAATGAGTATAGAGAGTGATATAATTCTTTTCATAGCAGGTTATTTTTTTACTGTATTCGCTGAATGTTGTTTGATATTTACCAGAGTTGCGCAGGTAGAATTAGGGCTAATGGTCAATTGTGCTTCATCAACAACAATTTCTCCGCCGAAAGTCAGTCCCATACAGTAAGAATAAAAATCGCTTGATTTCTTAACCCCGTCCTGATCAACAGCTACGGTCACCTTTTCATTGTTACACATATACCTGCGGATCAGGTAATAGTAATTTGATTAAAATCTGCTCCGTTAGCAATTGCCTGCAAACGGGCTCTGATATCGTCAATAACCTTTTGTTCACCCTCACCAGGCACAATCATATCATTATCAAGTTCCGCATTGGGATCAGTAATGAAAATAGTATGATAAATAGGTCTGTGGCTTCTGTCAGTAGTTAATTTAACCATGAATTTTCCAGGCGTATGAAAAGTATATAAAGCGGTTCGGCCCTTCACATCTACCCTGTTTGTTTCTCCGAAAGACCATTCAAACTGATTGGCTTTTCCCTCGGCTTCCACCCTGACCTCTTCGTTCACGACTCCGGATGTTGGTCCGCTGATTGTAACCATAGTATCTAAGGCTGCAATAACAGTATCTCTTACAGTAACCGGAAATTGTTCTTTTAATTCACCATCAACGGTTAGTCTGATGATATATGATCCTGCTTTATTATAGCGGTAACTTCCGTTTTGAGTGGTTAATTTCGCACCGTTACCGAATTCCCAGAGCCATTTTTTCGCACTTCTTGTATTATCAGTAAATACAAGGTCTTCATTCAGGTACATCTCATCTTTTAAAATCCTTGCATCAACATTACGTTTATCAAAAAAAGAACTCTTAAGCATGAAAATAAGTGCTGCAATAATCAGGATTGCAATAAAAATATACAGAAAGATGTACCCCTGTGAATTACTGCTTACTGATTTTCCATTATTAGTATTAGTATCGGCCATATGTTTATATTTTGGGTTTATTTAATTGATTTATACTGGTCACCTCGCATTGGGTTGACTTCCTATGGTTTGTCTGAGCTGACGTGTAGACAACTTACAATCTTCAAGGGATTTACTTAAGCGGTCCATATCTTTGTTATTCCCTTTGAGTTCTCTGCGATTGTAAAACAAATCACTATAAAGCTGAGATGCCTGAAGAAAGCTCTTATAGCGCAGATCATAGGCTTTTCTTTCATAATTCGATTTAATTGAAGCCATCGAGTTTTTGATATCGTTCTCCAGGAAAACAGCCTGCACACCAGGATCAAAAGTCATGATGTCCTTATAAGTAGTATCGATAGTTGCCCTTTGCTCTTTAACAGTAGCTTCAAATTCTGCGTTTTGTTCCAGTTTATCAGCAAGATCCTGCTTAGAAACTACCCGACCATGATCATAGTCATAAAACAGCCCGAAACTTAATAATCCGGTAGTAAACAAGAATATTCCTATAAAAAAAAAAGGAATTGATCTCTTCGTTCTTTTATACTTAGTTTAATCATAATTACCTATTAAATCTTCCTCCTCTTATTCTTCTGGCCGCAGTACTGTTTGTTTTAAAACATGCGTCAAGTTGTGTTTTTAAATTTTCTATCTGAAACCGGGTTGTAAACAACGAATCTTGTATACCCGCCATTTGCGAAACGTCATCAGTCATTTTCTTATAAAAAAAGAAAACTGCTTACCGTTGACTTCTCTTTTTTAATAATGTCTTTGATTTTGAAATTTGTATTTTGGATATCTTCAAGCATGATTGATTGCCTGATTATTCATCTCCTCAGAATTAATGGAGGTGTATTTTGAAAGTTGTTTAAATCTTAAAAGGATCATATCAAATTTGGTATTGATATCTTTCCGTTTAGCAAGCAGCTGATCAGTTTGTTTTACCTCTTTTTCTAAAAGCTGGTATTCAAACCTCGAAGCTGCAAAGAAGAGATAGACGCAGATCACAGCGAATATGGTAAGGGAAATGAAATTAAAAATAAAAAGCCGGTAAGACTTGTTCAGTTCCTGAGCGTTGATAGGTTTCATCAAAAGTTGATTAGATTCGAGAGGTGTAAATTTTTAATTATAGTAACATGTTTAATAAATGTATTGTTAATATATGTCTAATTTATGAATTTTGGACGTAATATTGATTAACCATTTACCAATTATTGTTCCATTTAAGTATTATCCTATGTCAGATTTCTTATACAACAAACCATTTCGATTAAAAAACATTCTTGAAAACAAGGACCTTTCAGAAGCCGATTTGGGGGTAAATCTATTTCTCAAAACATTGAGTTAATTATTTTTACAAGGTTTGGAGAACACAGGCATAACAGGAACTTTGGCTGCGAAATATGGGATTTAGACTTCGAATTAATAGTTAGTGAGACTACCTGGGAAGAAAAATTCAGACAATCTTTACTCAGGTCAATCACAGAATATGAACGCCGGTTGTATCAGGTTGAAGTTGAAATCAATATGACTGAGGTAGAGAAGAAATTCTCTATGAGGAACGTCACAGAAATCAAGAAAAAAGTTGACATCTCTATCTGGGGTAAGATGAATATAACAGGAGAAAAATATTATTTTAACACAGGCTTATTCTTGAGTCCGCTATCCAGTTAGGCTATAGTGTTCTATTTTAAGGAAACACTGAACTAATTTATATACAGATCACTACATAACAAACCCGTTACAATAGCATAAAGACGGTTTGGCTTACACAATTTCAGATTAATTTTTTTAAGCCAGGCCAATAACAATTACAAACAAATAAGACCATATATAAGCTCGATGAAGAACATATTTTACTCCTCCAAAGACGAAATAAGAAATAGAATTTTAAAAAATGCACTCGACTATTGGGGTATAAAAAACACGAATGATTTTGATCCGCTGGTTAAATTACTAATTGAAGCACTAAGCACAGAGCTATTCAATGTTTCAAACGACGTAAAAAATCTGGAAAACAGGATCCTTGATCGTATCTCCCGTATTCTGGCTTCAGATACTTTAACGACCGCTCTACCCGCACATGCAATTTTACATGCACGTGCTATTGAGACTTCTGAAGTCATTGATACAAAAACCCAGTTCTTTTTCAGGAAAAGGCTGAAAGATAAAAACGAAAACAGCGGAGAAAACACATCAGATATCTTTTTCAGTCCATTAAAACCAGTAAAAGTATTCCATTCAGAAATAGCTTATCTCGCTAACGGAAGCAATGTATTTAAGATTGATGCTCAGCATAATAAATCTTTACTCACCCATAGCAACCCGGGAGAAGGGCTCGATAAACACACACTTTATATTGGTATAGAAAACCCACCCGTATTAGCACATTTACCTGGCCTGAGTTTCTACTTTGACTGGCGTAATTATGTTGTAAATGACAGTGTATATGACCTTCTTACCCTATCTAAATGGTTTTTAAATGATTTACCAGTTAATCTGTCTCTGAACAAATTCTATATAGAACCAAAAAAAAAACATACAATCTCCTTTTGAGAATCAGGATGTTTTAAACCTAATCACTGAGGATGTTAATGCTTTCTACTCCAGCAGGTTTCTGACCATAGATGAAGAGAATATATTCCCTCAGCAATCTTATTTACAGCTTTATCCAAAAGAATTTGAGACCACCTTTCAGGCAGGTAGCCTGGGAAGCTTCAAGAAACCTATACTCTGGTTAAAAGTGGTCTTCCCTGCTGCTATTAGCGAAGCCATGCTTGACGAATTACACGTCTCTATCAATGCCTTCCCGGTAGTCAACAAAAGAATCCATGATTTTAAACACCGTCTTAAGATGATGACTAATATCATGCCTATCAAACTACAGGATCACGATCAGTTTTTATGTGTTGATTCACTGACTGATAAAGCAGGAAATTCTTATTCTGAGATCCCTCATAGCCATGACGATGATTCTAATGCAGGCTCATTTTCAATCCGTTATGGTGGATCAGAGCGATTTGACAATAGAAATGCAAAAGAGATTGTAGATTATCTCTTTGAATTATTAAGAGACGAAAAGGCCGCATTCTCGGCCTATGGATCTGATTTCTTAAACAGTTCATTAAAAGAATTGGAACAAAATATATCAGTCATTGAGCAAAAGACTAAAGCACAACTCATCACAATCAAAGAATTACTCAACTATATAATTGTAAAACCACTAAACAACGCAGACATACTCTTCCTTGAATTCTGGTCAACAAATGCAGAAATGGGTAATCAAATTAAATCAGGCAGTCATTTACAGTCATCGAAAAGCAGTAAAACAATACCAGAAAGCCTGTTTTTATTAAGCAATACAAAAGGTGGAAGATCAAGATTAAACGCTACGAACAGGGTTCAGGCCTATAAATATGGTCTGACTACTGGAAATAGGCTGGTCACCCAATCAGATATTATTAATTTCTGTTTCTTTGAGTTGGGGAGCAAAATAAAGGCAGTCAACATCAGAAAAGGGCTTATACCAGCACAAAATCCAAAGGAAGGGTTTCTTAAAACCACAGATATCATCATCACTCCTGCTCAGCAAAACGGATTAAATGAAGAAGAATGGAGATCTATGCTCAGCCTGACCAAATCAAAATTAGAAATCCGAAGCACAATGAATATCCACTACAGGCTTTTACTGAGTTAGGAATAGCTGATTTAAAGATAAACTGTGTATCCTAAATAGGAATTATTGCTCTCTGCACCCAGTGAGCCAACCTGGTTTTGCGGGATAGCGACTAAATTTGTAGTCACTTCAGTTTCAAGGTACAAGATAAGATATAGCAAGATCTATCAGATGCGCATGAGCTGTCCCAGGCATAAAGTTAACCAGCTTCCTGATGTCAGCAGGGCCTACATTGATATAAACATGTTCTTCATCACTTAAGAAGCTGCTGCCAATAATAGAATTGATGCCCAAAGCACCATGCCCCAGCCTGAATTGCAAACCTTCATCAATGGGTGAAGGCTTAACATTTGTACTTTTTAAGACAGCCTCAACAGGTACCTTAAAAAGTACAGTCAGTAATTGTCCAAGAAATTTAAGGTCATTACGTTTTTGATGAATAACCGGTAGAAAATGCATCCAGATTATGCTTTGCTCCATATCAAGCAATTCAAACTCTTTCCATTCGGCAGCAAAGATATTAGTCAGATCATTATAGGTAGTTCTTTTGTCCAGCCTGTTTTCATAGAGCTGTAATACGGTTTTAAGATAATTCACCTCAGCCTCAAAAGGCATAAAGAACTTTCTTGCATCTTTTTCTTCTGCCCTTCTCAGTTGTACGTCCTCAACCATTTCCTGCTCAGACATACCTGAACTTCCTGTTGGAGGAGTATGAAACAATCCTTCAGGAAGCATATCATAAAAACCTTCCTGGTTGACTTCTATATTTAAACAGTCCTTACGTTTACTATCAGAATAATAAAATGAATAATTGCCAATATCCTTCGCATAAGCTCTTTGTTTTGCGCCTATTGGAAGTACGGCAATCTGATCAGAGTGAAAATCACCATTCTCAATCAGCTCTGCAACTTTTGTGATAGCTTCAAAATCAGTATTGAGATCGTTCCTTAAATGTAATCTCTGTTTCATCTGTTTATATTTATTGTTTTTCTTTTGTCAGATAGATCCTTTGATGATTAAAACAATCATCAAGGATTCATATATTTATTTACGATATAATTAAACTAATATACACTAATAACTATACCATTATTATTTTGATAGATTTAAGGTATTATATTTGTTAAGAGTTAAAAAACATCAAGTACAATTTAATGGACGTTCAATCATTCTTTATCCGATATTTATTATTCCCTTTAATTTTTGTTGTATCTGCTGCCCTGCTCTCAATTGTAAATAAGAAAAATCAGTTTCTTAATAACAAAAGATTGATTATTGGCATCCTGGTATTAAGTTTAGTGCTCGCGCTGCCTGGCTTCCTTGGGTTTTTGAGCTTTGATTTTATGCCCTGGGGATATATTATCTGTCAGATCTATTATGTGATGATCGGCATCCTGTTTGTTTATCTGTTTACAAAAAAACATCCGAAAGAATTACTGGACCGCAAACTCTTTATAGTCTTTGGTATATTAGTCGGTTCTCTGCTTAGTTTTTATTTGTTTCAGCTCGCTTTTAACTGGCTTAGTGATATTCACTTTGGCATCTGGGCTGCAACAAGCATCCTGACTTTTATCATTCCATTATTATTCTGGTGGGCTTATGTAGCACTGATTAGTATTCCCACTGAAATTGAAATTTATAAATCTGGCAATACCCTTCAAGTCCTATAAACATAGATATGGATCATTTAGATTTTGACCGTATGCTGGTTCTGGAATTGGAATTATATAAAAACACGGATGATCCTGAACCTTTACGTGTGAAAGCTAAAGCGCCAGAAAATATAATATTCGGTAACTGGTTTTATAAATTTATTGAAGATTATAACCTGAAATTCCCTAAAAGTCCTGTGAAATATATCAGCGAAGACAACGAGTCTTTTAAATGGATATTTTTCATCAAAACATCATTTTTCAGAAAGAATATTTTTATTGATCCGGACCATGATATTCTCACCAACCGGATCACAGAAAAAGTTACTATTTATGCAAAAAGGGTATCTGAAAATGCCAACAAGCCTGAAACAATTGGAGACGAATCTATTTTCATATAATTAAACTACTATGATTTCACCATTAAAATATAAACCCGTTAACTGGGTGGATGGGATGAAACTATCAAGCAGCCATTTCGTTGCTACAGATCAGTTTAACCAGGACTTTGTGAGAGATGCCAACTCGATATCTTTGAATAACTTCAATTATGGTCTTCTCCCTCCTTTTGCTGGTGAGCGTGTATCACACGATATAGAAATTGCTGAGAAGGCGACAAATCATATTGAGATTAAGGTAAGACATTGTAATGCGGTTACTGCCGAAGGTTGCAGGATTGATATCGCGAATACTTCAAATTATGATAACCAGCTTTCTTACAGTCAGTTTTTCAGTAATGAGAATACAGATTATTCCAAAGTTGCAATCTATAATATTTTGTTGCTGGTCAATCCTTTTGAAAGAGTACCTTCGGGTAGCCCTGATCCACAGGATAATCCACCAAGATATCCTGATATTTCAAAGAAATACAGTATTGCAATCCTGCCTGCATCAGAAATGACTCCAAATGCAAGTGATAACTATCACTTGACTATAGGGCAGTTTGTTCTCGAGAATGGCAGGATCTCTATCAATACCAGTTATATTCCCGAGAGCAGCTCTATCGTCAGCCACCCTGGTCTGATCAGATATTATGAGCTGTTCAGTACATTGATTAACGATCTGCAATTAGCGGCCTTTAAAATCATCGACAAAACTTCCGCTAAGGACTCTATTACTCCTCTGGGGAAAAACATCCGTTTGTTATCTGAGAAATTACTGGATTATATCGCACAGATATTTTTCAGTTACAGGAATTTAGGTTATCAGCAATCGCCTGTCCATATCGTAGGTTACTGTTCAAATCTGGCGCATGTGTTTTTTACAGGTATTAAATTGATTGAGCCCAGAGAAAGAGAAGAAATGCTTAAATATTTCTATGAGTGGCGTGATGTAACTCCCGGAAACTTTGAAGAACTGCTGGCACGTAATATCGAAATGATCTATGATCATCAGAATATCCATGCTTCAATGTCTACGATTGAAGAATTTTTAAAAGTAATGGTAGCGCTCTGGAATAAACTAAGCATGCTTGAATATATTGGTCAGCGTAAAGAAAACATTGTTGTTGCAGAACAGCAGATGGTACAGCAGGTTCAAACGAAAAGAACCTGGACTTTGCTGGATTAGATCCTGAAAAAATAAAAGGAGATTTTTTTTACGTCATCTCCTTCTAAATTAACTTATTATTTTCTATCTGCAGGCATCCACCTTATTGACAAAATTCTTATTCGTCCCTTAAACACTCTATAGGGTTCTTTAGCCCGGCTTTTATTGCCTGTACGCTCACTGTAATCCATGAAATAAGCAGTGCAAGAAAACCAGCTCCGGCAAAATACCACACCTGTAACTCTATTCTGTAAGCAAATGTATCTAACCAATGTTTAGTGACAATGTAACTCAATGGCAATGCGATTAGAATTGCTATCAGCACTGGTTTAACAAAATCTTTAGATAAACTGTAGATAATCCCCCACTCACTTGCTCCCAAAACCTTTCTGACACCAATTTCTTTAAGTTTCCGCTCTGCTGTAAAAGAAGCCAGCCCAAACAATCCTAAACAAGATATTACTACAGCCAGCATCGCAAAATACCTTGATAACAACGAGATCCTGTTCTCAGCAACATATTGCTGCTGGAAGTCCTGATCTAAAAATTTGTATTCCAGATTAGCCCCCGAATTAAAATCCTTATAAAGCTGTTGAAGCGCAGCAATAGTTTCCTTTTCCTGTCCTGCCTTGATCTTAACCATGATCCGGTTCGTATTCTTAGCATTGTATAAGAAAAACATAGGTTTTACCACTTCATGCATCGACTCAAAATGAACATCTTTCATCACACCAACAATCTGTAGCTCCTTACCCCATAAAGTAAATATCTTGCCCACAGGATTTTTCAATCCCATGATTTTTATTCCAGACTCATTAATGATGATTTTTGTACTGTCAGCACCAAACTGACTTGAAAATGCACGGCCGCCAGCCATTTCCATTCCCATAGTCTCAATCAGGCCGCTATTAATACCTGCAAACTGGAAATTAATCACCCGCTTTGGATCTCTGCCCTCCCAGTTGAAATCACCAACCGTTCCTTTGACATCTCCAATGAACCGTTTATCCATACTTGAAGCATTAACTACACCTGGAACTTTTTTTACTTCCGTAATAAAAGTTCCGGCATTGGTTTTCAGTTTTCCTTCTGCTTCAATATACAGCACATTATCTTTTTTGTAGCCTACCTGGGAATTCTGGACAAATTCAATCTGTTTATAGACAACCAATACAGATACAATCAGGATAACCGAAAGTGTGAATTGAAAAATCACTAAACCCTGACGCGTCCATAACTCTCCTGCACCATGAGTTAACTTTCCTTTTAGTGCTGCCGCAGGATTAAATCCAGATAGATATAAAGCCGGATAACTGCCAGAAATTAGTCCTGTAAAAATTGTTATTCCCGCTAAAGCTAAAACGAGCTTCAGGTCAAAATGTAAAAACAACAGTTTCCCAGTAATTTCATTGAACTGCGGAAGCAGGAGTTCTACCAAAAGCAACGAAAAAAAAAACAGAGACAAAAATGTTAAGAAAAGAGACTCCCCAAGGTATTGCAGAATCAATGATTGGCGGCTCGCCCCCATCACTTTCTTAATGCCAACTTCTTTCATCCTGACCGAAGCCCTTGCAGTAGCCAGATTCATAAAATTGACACAGGCAATAATCAAAATAAATACAGCAATCAGAGAAAATAGTTTAACATATTCAATTCTGCCTCCTGCCTGCTGACCATTTTCATATTTATCGTATAAATAACTATCTGTATAAGCTCTGATGAATAGTTCTCTGCGAGTCACACCCTTTGACTTCATAAAGTCCTTGATCTTAGCATCAAAAGCTTTCGGGTCCGCATCTTTTTTCAAAACTACATAAGTATTTGGCCCATGATTTTCCCATTTCACTAAACCAGATTCAGGCACCAGCAATGGTTCAATAGAAACTACAAAATCAAATCGGGTTGAAGAACTGGCAGGTATATCTTTAAATACACCAGAAATCAGTGTATGATTTTCATTCACCATATCCGAGTTTTCCCATATCATTTCTTTTCCCAGCACATCTGTGGTATGAAATATTTTCATCGCCATTTGCGCCGAAATCACAATTGAATTCTTAGCCTTAAGCACCTGGTCAACATTACCAGCAATTAGTGGGTAAGAAAATATCTTAAAGAAATTCTTTCCGGCAAAAAGACCGGCTCCATTAACACCTGCATTTTTCTTTACCGAAAGCTTACTTAAAGCAATCCAATAAGCAGGAGAAGCCGTCACCGCATCTTCTACCTCTGGCATTTCCTTTAAAAGAGTTTCACCTAGAAGTCCTGCAGTCTGCTCATTAGTTTTGACCCCGGCTTCGGTCGTCTCATTCTCCATCACCTGATAAAGCCGATTTCCTTTCGCCTGAAACTTATCCATTCTGAGTTCATCGTTTACCCATAGATAAATCAATAAGGCACAGGTAAGCCCGGCAGTGAGTCCAATAAGGTTGATAAAGAATGAGCTCTCTTATACTTTTTAAAATTTCTGTAAATCAGTAATAAATGATGCTGAAACATAAAGTTTTTTTTTTTTTTTAATTTCCTGATCCGGTTATAGCTATCCTGATGCCATTCTTCAAAAGCAGTGTAAAGGACAAAAGAAGGCCATTTTCAATAATTAGCTGTTCGAAAATGAACATTACATGTCCGTTAATGTCCTACTTTTATTAGCTTAGCCTCATCCAGATCAAGCTGACTCTCCAGTTTACGTATCTCCTGGTCACTATAAAAATTCTCAGTGCGTAAAACATGCAGCTCTTGACGCTGTACATTATAAATATGCAATAGGATACGATTGTAATGCTCAACTTCTTCTCTTTTCAGATCATCACACTCTAAAGATTCTAAGCGCTGCGCCATAACAGCAGCATCATTACCCAGCTGATCTCTCAAACAACCTACCAAAGCATTATCCCTCATATCATCCGCATATTTTTCATCTAATTCTTTAATTGCAATATTCATTAACCTGAGATTGATATACCAGCTTCCTGTTCTTCTTCAGGTAGAAAATCGCCAGTATCTTTGATTTTCACCCATTTAATAATCAGTGGCAAGGTTAATCCCTGGAATACCAGAGTAACCAGGATAACCACAAAAGTGATGAACAGAATCAGGCTTCTGTGAGGAAAAGCTTGTCCATTATCCATTAACACCGGAATAGAAAGTGCCGAAGCCAATGACACCACTCCTCTCATTCCAGCCCAGCCTACAATTAACGGGGCTTTCCATGTTGGATTATAACGATCCATTCTTTTCGTACTTCCCACCCATTTGGGTACATATGCAAGAGACATCACATATATAATTCTAATAACAATAGAGATCAGACTGATGATCAGGCCGTATTTAATTGCTTCTGCAATAGAATAGCCACCCATATCAGCCATGATTACCGGAAGCTCCAAACCAATCAGGATAAAGACCAGTCCATTTAGAATAAAGATAACTGTAGCCCATACACTGACTGATAGCTTGTAAACGTGAATTTCCTGAGGTGAACAGCTCATGCGAGCGATAAGAAAGAAACAGGCCTCCGCTAACTACTGCCATTACTCCGGAAAAATGGAATTGCTCTGCGGCCATGTACATAATATAGGGAGTAACTAATGTCAATGCCGCATCTATGCTTGGTGTAGTAGGTAAAAAACGGTGTACCACATACATCACATGTGCAATTGCAAGTCCAACCAGGACTCCCATTCCGGCAACTAAAAAGAATTGGCCTGTCGCCTGTCCCATGGAAAAATAACCAGACACTACAGCAGCCAGTGCAAAACGAAAAACAATTAAACTGGATGCATCATTAATCAGACTTTCGCCTTCTAAAGTTGCTGTCAGACGTTTAGGAATCTTTACATTTTTTAATACTGAATTTGCAGCTACAGCATCCGGAGGGGAAATAATTCCCCCCAATAAAAAGCCCAATGCTAAAGTAAAACCCGGAATCATCGCAGTAGAGACGAAAGCAACGATAGTAGAAGTTAAAAATACCAGTCCGAATGCGAGCATACCAATAGCCCTTCTCCATTTCCAGAAATCATTCCACGAAGTATACCATGCAGCTTCGTATAAAAGCGGCGGCAAGAATAAAAGAAAAATCAGATCTGGTTCTATTTCAATATGTGGTATCCCGGGAATAAAACTTATTCCCAAACCCGCAAGCACTAAAAATATAGGATAAGAAATATTCAGTTTTTGACCTAGCATAGTCAGGATAAAAACCGCAAAAAGTAGTGTGAGTACAATTAAGAGTTGTTCGTGAAACATAAACAGGGAGTATAATAAAGCAGATGAAAAATAGGTGTTCACAAATTACTGATAAATCAAGATAACCACAAGGTCTGCTTTAAGCGATTTTAATCTCTATTTAATCCCGCTAGTTCAAATAAGTTTTATCTTTAGTTTTCCTACAGTATTAACTCTTATCATTGTTTATATTAACAAATAAATTCCTAATAATATCTGCATGAATACGATATATCATCCATGTTAAAAGATCATGGAACCCTTATACAGATTGTTTTATACCTGGTTGTGATTATCTCGATATGGCTTGCAGAATTTAGTGTTGCAATCCATTCGCTGAAGAAAAAATGGCAACATACCTGGGTTAACCTGATGTTTATCGGGACTGCACTTCCAATACAATTAGCGATGACACTTATCGTCATCTTTGTCTCCGGATGGGTTAGTATTCACCACTGGGGAATTTTATATCTGCTGCCTCATAGCCATAGTCCGTGGGTAAAATATGTTGCCGGGTTCTTTTTAATGGACTTTTTTGAATATATCTATCATGTCATCATGCATAAAGCCGGGCCTTTATGGAACTTCCACCTTGTTCACCATACAGATATAGAAATGGATGTTTCTACTACAGTAAGAGAACATCCCGGTGAAACTTTTATCAGGGTATGTTTCCAGATTATCTGGGTATTCTTAGCGGGGGCTTCTATAGGGTTACTTTTACTCAGACAAACCGTACGTACAGACATTTGCCAATTTAATTGCACATACCTATTTTCAGTTACCAAAGAAAACAGAAAAAATATGTGGGTTACTATTTATTACACCTAACCTGCACCATGTACATCATCATTTTGAATTGCCTTATACAGACTGTAATTATGGTGATGTATTTAGCATATGGGATAGAATATTTGGCACTTATAAGGAAATGGATACTTCACAGATCAAATTTGGGCTGGATGTTTACGAGGGTCACTCCCCTTCAAACTTTTTTCAATTGATTAAATTCCCATTTTTCAAGAAAAACAAACCGGGATAAACAGACAGGGCGCTAAGAAATTAAAAGATTATATGTGGTGGATTTATGCTTTATTATCAGCCTTTTTTGCAGCATTAACTGCAATACTGGCGAAAATTGGAATTAAAGGGATCGACACTAACCTCGCAACTGCAATCAGAACTGTTGTGATTTTATTACTGGCATGGGCGATTGTATTTTTCAGAAATGACCATCACACGGTATTGCCACTTTAACCAAACAGAACTGGACATTTCTGCTCTTATCGGGTCTTGCAACTGGATTATCCTGGATATTTTATTTTAAAGCCCTTCAAATGGGAAAGGTCTCACAGGTTGCCCCTGTTGATAAAGCAAGTGTAGCTATCGCAATTCTATTATCCGTTGTCTTTCTTGGTGAGCCACTTACCATTAAAACGGCTCTGGCAGTACTCTTAATTATAGGAGGAACTATCATTCTTATTTTCTAGATAAATTTCAAGTTTACCTGATCGTGTTTTTAACTATATTGGATAGTACTTAATCCAAATAATTAAAAATGACAACAAATACTTTACCATGCAGCTTTTTAGAGAAACTAGTATTCAGATTTGTTTTCATTTTTTTTCTTCTCTTTATCATTTTTTATAATAATGGCGTCTTCCCTATATTAAATCCTGTCATTAAATATCCACTATCGTTACTGGGTCAATTTCTTCCATGGATAGCCAGACACTACCTTTCTTTCTATTACCTATGAAATTGATGTTTCAGATAATGGAAGCGGCGATACAACCTACTATTATCTGATTTTACTCTGGATTACTGGAGTCACGACTGTCGGGACATTACTATGGACATTAACAGACAAAAAAAGAATCAATTATAATTCACTTTATTACTGGCTAACGGTTGCTGTACGCTTTTACCTGGGATTCATGCTGATCAAATACGGTATGGCAAAAATCATTAAACTACAGTTTCCTTTCCCCAGCAATTACCGGATGATTCAAGCTTATGGCGATTCATCTCCAATGGGTCTGGCCTGGACATTTTTGGGATTTTCAAAAGGATATAACTTGTTTATGGGCATAGCAGAAGTCATGGGTATATTACTGCTTTTCAGAAGAACACTAACAATCGGTGCTATTATCGCCTTAATGACTACTGCAAATGTAATGGCTATTAACTACTTCTATGATGTACCGGTAAAAATCCTGTCTACTGCGCTGGTTCTGATGTGTATATTTATTTACTAGCTCCAAATTTCCGCACCTTGTTTAACTTTTTTATTAAAGGTGAAGCTACCGCCTTAAAAACATTAACGATACCACCAATACAAAACCAATGGATCTCCCGATCAGTATATAGTCTTAAGTATGTGCTTATTGTATATTTCACTTTATCCATGATAGGCCCCAGCTTAAATGTCAACAAGCAGCGTGGAGACGCTGCCCCAAAATCTCCATTGTATGGCGTTTATACTGTTGATTCCTTCGTCAAAAATAACGATACCATTCCCCAGGAAAGCAAAGAAAAATGGCGATGGAAACTGTTAATGATGGAAGGCCCCGATTCTGCATCAATTAAATACATGAATGAAGAAACTGACTGGGTCCAAGCAAAAACCAATACCGTAACCAAAAAAATAGCTATTATTTTTAAGGACGATCCTAAAAACACCAATTATTTATCTTACCAAATTCCTGATCAGGATCATCTGATTCTAACTGGCAAACTATACGGTGATGATTCAGTAAATATTAAATTGACAAAAAAACAGTTTGAACTAACAAAAAGAGGGTTTAACTGGATAAGTAATATCCCGTACAACCGTTAAATGTAAATGTTTTTCTTTCTCCAGAATTACTACAGACTCTATGTGTTTGTTTGTAGAAAAACTCATATGAAACCATCATGATTTTTCAAATCACACAACGAAATGAATATAAAATCATGATAGCTTCATCACCGTTAAAAAAAAAACATATACAGATGAAAAAGACGGCCAGCTTAGCCATACTTCTACTTAACCTTTGTGCAGGAACAGCTTTACTAGCACAAACAAAAACAGGAATTCATTTATTGAGCAGCCACAAAGTAAGTGGTGACGAAGGATGGGATTATCTGCTGGCAGATCATACACAAAACAAATTGTATGTTTCACATGGTACGCAAGTGAATATTATAAATGAGACCACTGGAGATTCTATAGGCATCATTAAAAATACCCCTGGCGTACATGGAATAGCTCTTGTTTCTGCATTAAAGAAAGGGTATACCAGTAATGGAAAATCAGGTGAGTGCACCGTTTTTGACATCAATACAAATGCTGTATTAAAAAAGATAAAAGTTGGGGACAATCCCGATGCAATTTTCTATGATGACTTTTCAAAAAAACTATTCGTCTTTAATGGCCATAGCTTGAATGCCAGTATTATCGATCCGGTAAAAGATCAGGTAATTGCGACCATTCCATTAGGTGGTAAACCAGAAACGGGTGTATCAGATGGAAAAGGCAATGTTTATGTGAATTTAGAAGATAAAAATGAGTTGGTCTGCATTAATGCACATACATTTAAAGTCACTAAACGTTATAAATTAGCCGGAGGCGAAGAACCATCAGGATTGGCTATAGATAGATTAACATCCCGTCTGTTTGTTGGCTGTGCAAATAAAAAGCTATTTGTTCTGGATGCAGCAACAGGAAAAACAATTAGTTCTCTACCTATTGGCGAAGGCAGCGATGGCGTTGTTTTCGATCCTCAGCTAAAACTTGTTTACAGTGCTAACGGAGAAGGGACACTGACAGTGATCAAAGAAATCAACGCGAACAAATTCGTTGTACTTGAAAATATTAAAACTGAAAAAGGTGCACGTACCCTAGCATTAGATTATACTAATCATCATATATTTTTGCCAACGGCAGATTTGAAACCTGGTGAAGGTAAAAAAACTGGTCGTATCCCGGGAACATTCAGGGTATTGACTTTCGGCAAATAACACAACACACCAAATAATAAACACACCAAAGTAAGAGCGGTAAGGTAAATTTTACCTGCCGCTTTTTTTGTTATTTAAACCCTATAAAATCTTCTAACCATACTTGGCAATACAATCAGTAACAAAGGCAATGCAATGATAAAACCACCAATCACTGCTATCGCTAAAGGCTGGTGCATTTGCGCTCCTGCCCCAATTCCTAAAGCCAATGGCATCAATGCGATAATTGCGCCCAGCGCAGTCATCAGTTTTGGCCTTAACCTCGTTGATATTGAATAAACGATTGCCTCATCCACAGTTTTATTCTCCAGCGATTCTTTAAACTGTAAAAAAGTAAAGATTGCATTCTCTCCAATAATGCCCACAATCATAATCAAGCCAGTATAACTACCCACATTCAATGGGGTATGGGTTAAATATAACGCGAGATAACTTCCTGAGATTCCCAGCAAGGAAATAATCAGGATAATAAATGCGATTTTAAAGTCCTTAAAAAGAAACAGGATCACACTAAACACCAATAAGCTTGAAGCCACCAGTATTGTTAAAAGCTCCTTAAATGACTGCTGCTGCTCAGCATAAGCACCACCGTATTCAATATGATAACCCGCAGGCAAATTGACATTAGAACCTATAATTTTTTGGATATCCGCCATTACACTTCCTAAATCTCTTGATTCCAATCGGGCAGTTACCACACCTATTGACTGTAAATTTTCTCTCTTAATCTCTGCATCCCCAGCTTTATACTCACTTTCGCAAGATTTTGAATCGGAACAACCCCACCACCAGGTAGAAACAATTGTAATTTACTGACATCAGCCACACCAAACTGCTTACTTCCAGGATAAATCATCCTGATTGGTGTAAGTTGCTGCTGATCATACACATTCCCAATTATATTTCCCTGTAAAGCATTTTGAACCTGAAACTGAAAATCTCCCGGTGTAATTCCATATTGCGCAAGTAAAGCAAAATCAGGCTGTATATTTAAAGAAGGACCCGCGATAACAATCCCATCAAATACATCCGCGGTACCCGTCACTTTCCCTATCAGTCCCGCAACCTGTTTTGATAACGCTTTCAACTGAGTCTGCTCATTACCAAATATTTTAACTTCAACAGGCTGGGTAGAGCTCATTAAATCACCCAGCATATCCCCTATCACCTGTCCAAAATCAACTTTCAAGGCTGGTTGAGAAGCTTGTATCTTCAGTCTGATAGCATTGATCACTTCATCGGTATTTCTCTTTCTGTCAGGTTTCAACTGAATCAGATAATCCCCGGTGTTAGGCTCTGTAATAAAAAAAACCCATCTGAGTGCCCGTCCTACGGGAATAAGTTTGTACTTCTGGTATTTTAACAATCAGTTTTTCTACCTCTCTTAACATCCTGTCCGTTTCCACAAGAGATGTACCCGGAGGCGAAGTATAATCAACGACTACACTTCCTTCATCCATTTCCGGCAGAAACCCTGTTTCTAACCGGGGTAGAATCAAAAAGATAATAACTGCCAAAACAACCATTGAAACATAACTGATCCACGGCTTTTTGATAAAATAGTAAACCCAGTTCTGCTGGTGAACCTGGTGCACGACCGATTTTACCGAATTGGAAGAAGAATCCTTCGTTAACAATAAATACACAACCGGTAAGCCAATCCATGTCACAAAAAACGAGCAAACCAAAGTAATGATCATTGTATTGGTCATCACCTGAAAATAAGATCCCGCAACTCCGGCATCAAAACAAAAGGGACAAAAATCACAATTGTACTGATAGAAGAACCCAGCATAGCAGGAAACAAGTAATCTATAGCCTTCTTTAACAAATTCACCGTAGGCTCTTCCGGATGCTCTTCATGTGTGCGGTGAATCTGCTCCACCACAACAATCGCATCATCTATAATCAATCCTATAGCCGCAGCAATAGCACCCAAAGTCATAATATTCAGAGAATAACCAATCCCATAAAGCACGATCACAGTTAAACACAATGTAATTGGAATTGTAATCAGGATTGTTGCACTTGCCTTTACAGAACGTAAAAAGATAATCGCAACAATAATCGCCAGAGCTAGTCCTATCAATAAACTATCACTCACACTGCTGACAGACGTTTCTACAAAATCAGACTGCTGATAATAAGGTTTTATCGTTACCCCTTTTGGCAATATTTTTCTAAGCTCAACAATTTTCTCCTGCATCTGCGAAGACAGATCTACCAGGTTAGCATTAGGTTGCTTAATGACCGCAACCAGAATTGCATCTTTTCCATTTGCATTAATTCTTGTGTACGCGACGCCCTCTTGTATCTTAACCTCACCTATATCTTTTACCCGTACTATGCGGTTATTTTTCTTGCTGATGATCAGATTTCCAAGATCTGTCTTTGTTTTAATAGTCGCATCAGTAATTGATAAATACAGATAGTTATAATCTGATAAGTAACCATTGGATTTAATAAAATTTGTCTGTGTTAAAACTGTATTCAGCAGATCCGGACTAATAGACAAAGTGCTCATCTTCTGTCTGTCCAGCTGAATCCAGTACTCCTTATCTTTCCCTCCGATCACCCTGATTTCAGATACGCCGTCAACCTGTGATAAAAATGGTTTAATGGTATAAGTAGCTAGCTTTTTTAAAGCTATAGGAGACTCCGTGTGGCTTTCTAAAGTATAACCGCTTACCGGCAGGATCGAAGGATTCATCTTCTCAACTGAAAGATTTACCCCTGGTGGCAGACTGTTCCTGATTTTCTGTATTTGAGACTCAATTCTTTGCTGACTTAAATCAATATCAGCATTCCAGTTCATATAAGCAGAAATCTCACAACTACCTCTGCTGGTTATACTTCTAACCAGATGAAGATCAGGCACTTGTTTTACTGCATTTTCCAAAGGCCGCGTTACCGTAATCATCATCTGATCTACCGGCTGCAATTCAGCATCTGCAATAATCTTTATTTTAGGAAAAGTAATCTCCGGAAACAAAGACGTTTTTAAGTGCTGATAGGAGAACAATCCACCTGCCAGGATAAGAATCAGCACCACAACGAGCGGATTCTTATGGGAAATAAAAAAGTTCTTCATATTATCTGGTGATTTTAACTTTCGCTGTATCTGCTAATCCGTAATTCCCTATGGTAATCAGCCTGTCTTTTGCTGCAAAAACGGGCGATAATATCTGAATTGACTTACCATCTTCCATCCCTTTTTTTACAACAGTTTTCACTGCTGTAGAATCATTGATCATTTTCATCACCCAGAATTCATCTTCTGTTTCATTAGTCAGCACTGCCGATTTAGGCAGTACCTGCACATTAGAAACTGCAGATTTAACCACTTTCACTTTTGCAATCAGGTTTTCAGGAATTGGGTGATTAGCATTCACTTTAATAACCATACGCTGTGTCTGCGCTAAAGAATCAACTGCTGGCAAGGCCGATGTAACCACCCCTTTTAATTTCTCACCATCAGGCAAAGTAAGCTCCAATGTTTTATTTTGAACCAGCACACTGCGCATTTCATATGGCAAATCCAGCAAAAAAACACCAGACTGGACTGATTGATTATCGTAGCTAAAGCCTCACCATCCTGTACATAATCTCCTTTCTGATGATTAACCAAAATGACATAACCACTTTTTTCTGCACGGATAGTAGAGATTCCGGAGAACTTAAACCCAGGATCAAGCTGATTAATCGAATTACCAATCGCACGCGCTTCTTTCGTTATCAGCTTAAACAAAACCTGGTTACTGCCAACTACAGTGCCGGCTTGTATGGCTGAACTTTGTAAATAACCATTCGTATTAGCTTTCACAAAGCTTTTTTCCAGATAAGCAGATGTAGCATTTAATATCACATCTTCACTCAAAGCAGAACTACTGATAGTAACTACCTGTACCGGAGTTTCCGGAGCAACAGTTTCTTCAGCCGAAGGCTTAGCACCTGACTGACAGGAAACCATGGATCCGCCAAATAAAGCGATGAGTAAAACGTTAATTATAATCTGTTTCATTAGGTATATTTTTTAAGCTCTTCTATTTACAAAAAGCACATCTCTTTATCGATTCCAGTAATTCAACTGATTAACTAATTTTAACCTGGTTATGTTTGTCTGCCTCATCAAATTCTGCGCAGCCAGATAATTGTTAATAGCGATTATAAAATCAGCTATTCTGATATCTCCGGTTTGCAATAACCTGCTGTCTACCTGGATCAGACTTTTAGTGAGTGAATTTTATCTGTTTCAGAAACCTGCTTATATAATCCAGTCTGGTCAGAAATCTGTTGTCTGAGCAGATTTAGCTGTTGTGCGTGCTGAGTTTGAAAAAACTCTTTATATCCGTTAATAGTCCGCTGTGCAATAGAGAGTTTATTATACTGCATTTTGCGTTGATGCCCATCAAAAATGGGTACAGAGACTGTAAAGCCAACACTTGTTCCAAAATTCTGATAAGGCTGAAATGCGAAAGAAGAATTATATCCCCCATTGGCATATACACTCGCTTTAGGCTTATAGTTGAAATCAACCGCTTTTTTCTGGTTGATCAGTTTTAAACTGTCAATTCCGAATCTTCGATCAAAAAAACCAACTCCTGTATTTAAGAGTACTGGTTCAATCCCTGGCTCTTCTAGTTTATGAGCTGTCGTATCAGCAATTCCGGTTAAGTAATTTAAAGTAGAATAATCATTTTTCAATTGTAGTTCTGCTTGTTTCCATTGCAATTGCTGCTGCTGAAAAGTAACTAAGAAAGTCAGATAATCAACTTGTTTATAGACATTTGCCCTTGTAAGTTTTTTAAGTACAGTTTCTTCCTGATGCAGTAACTGATAAACTTCGCGGTTAAATTCAGCTTGCTGCTGACTTGCAAATGCGGTGATATACTGATCTGTAACTGCTTTTTGTAAATCCAGTACAGAAATACCCGTAGCAAATCTGATAGAATCTGATTGTAAGTGGATACTTTCCAACTGATTATTGATATTCTTTTTGCTGGCAAGATTATAGTTTACATTCAGCGCAGCATCAAGCGACTGTCCATTCGTCAACACTTTGTCAAAACCATAACCACTAATTACTGGTGCATACATCCCGTTAGCAATTGCAGATACCTGTGGAAGATATCCCGCCTTAACCCGCATACTATCAATCCTGTTTGACTGTAACTGATTCTGATAATCTTTTAATAAAGGGCTGCGTTTAATAGCCTCCCCATAAAAATAATTGAGATTTCTTACCGGAGCTGTGTGCCCTAACCGAACACAGCCCAAAACCGGTAACTACCAGAACGAGTATATATTTTTTAAAATGTCCCACTGAATGCCAACCCCGCTGCTTTTTGCTGATACATAGGTACAAGAGAATATTTCATAGCTTGCTTACCTACCACCAATTTTTTAAGATGCGGATAAACCAGGTAAGCTAATTTAGTGGAAAGAATACCAGCTCCAGCACCGGCAATCACATCACTTAACCAGTGCGCATTGTTATACATTCTGAGCACTCCTGTAGCTGTAGCTACTGTATACCCGGCATAACCAATCCAGGGTGACACATCTCTGTATTCCTGATTTAAAAACTCGGCCGCTGCAAAAGCATTGGCTGTATGTCCCGAAGGAAATGAAAATTTATCGTCACCACTTGGGCGTTCCCGGCCAACAATATGTTTAGCTGAATAAGTACCAACCCCCATGATCGCTTCAGATAACACATAAAGTGCTGTTCCGTCAACGATTCCATGTTTACTTTTTTCACTCCTGCCAGGTTCAACGCATAAAAAGCGACTCCAGGCGCAAACTGCAGATAATTATCCGCATGGTTTGAAAAATTAGGATGATTGTCACGTATTGATCTCTGTGTACTAAAATCCAGTCTTCTGACAGCATTGTTTCCTAATGAAACTAAACCATAACTGATTAAAACTGCTGGAACTATAAAGGATTTAATTTGAGGAGGATTTAATCCACGCGTTTTCATAACTGAAACTTTGGGTGTATTCTGGCTTGAATCTCTATTTAATGTATCCACCCGCTGAGCGGATACAACTCCGGGTAAACATACCGCTAATATAAAACTGAAAAATTTCATGCAATAATTTC
Organism: Pedobacter sp. NJ-S-72; assembly: GCF_053890575.1. Classification (NCBI taxonomy): domain Bacteria; kingdom Pseudomonadati; phylum Bacteroidota; class Sphingobacteriia; order Sphingobacteriales; family Sphingobacteriaceae; genus Pedobacter; species Pedobacter sp. NJ-S-72. The sequence continues at coordinate 2,532,120 of NZ_CM132681.1, forward strand.
GTTAGATATATAAATGTACTACAAAGAAACTATAGAATACTGGAGGAAATTTGTAGCTATCGCTGCGTGCCCTCATTTTTATTATTTATCAAAATATAATCATTGTAACTACAAGTTAACAAAAAGAAGTTTATGACATGCGTAAGCACTTGTTGGAAGGGGGTTGGAAGGGCGATTACCCCTTCCAACCCCCTTCCAACATAAGTGCCTTATAGAACACAAACACTAACACAACTTATCGTACAGAGTAATTATAGAAATGTAAAATAATATTTACACAAATTATATAAGTACTTATATAATTACTTATATATTTAGACATGAATTACTATCAGTCATTAGGGTACTTAGTTTTAGGCAGCCGGTTAAAGCGGCTCAGTGAACTTTTTCTTTCAGAAATCAATAAATCATATAAGGCCGAAGGCATTGTATTCGAGACCACCTGGTTTCCAGTATTTTATTTGCTCTCTGAGAACAAAACACTGACCATTCAGGAATTGTGCGAGCAGATAGAAGTTTCTCATCCCGCAGCAAGTCAACTGGTTACCAATCTTAAAAACAAAGGTTTAGTAATCAGTACAACCAGTCCTGATGATGCCCGTAAGCAATTAGTCACACTAAGCAATGAAGGGAAAGTACTATTAGACCGGATCATCCCGGTTTGGGACGCCATTACAGCTACCATGGAAGAAGTAGCTGGCGGAAGTCCTGAAGGAAGTGCAATATTAGACACACTGACTAAGCTGGAAACGACCTTCAAATCTATCGACATCGTTAAAAACATTCAAAATAAAATACATCATCCCGTTAAATCTCAATCAAATGCATAACTCATTTTTTTATGGAACTGACCACCTGACCAGTGGAATATGTCTTGCTATCGCAGCAGGCAAAACAAAAGGTCAGATCAATCCTCAGCAGCAGCAGCAAATATTCAATCCTCATGGGAAGAAGTGCAGAAAATTGTCCGCAGCCAAAAACCTGTATACGGTGTAAACACAGGATTTGGTCCATTATGCGATACCCATATTTCAGAGAAAGACACTTCTCTTCTGCAAAGTAATATCCTTAAAAGTCATAGTGTTGGCGTAGGTAAACCTATTCCTTTGGAAATCGCCAAAATTATGATGATTACCAAGGTTCAGGCATTGGCAAAAAAATTTTTTCTGGTATTGCTCCGCAAACATTAGAACGTATTATCTGGCATATTGACAATGACATAATCCCTTTTGTTCCTGAAAAAGGTTCTGTAGGAGCTTCTGGTGACCTTGCTCCCTTGTCTCACTTATTCCTTCCATTAATTGGTTTGGGTGAAGTGTTTATCAATGGTGAGAAAGTTTCAGCTGCAAAAATGCTGGAGCAATATAACTTAGAACCTATTGTATTAGGTCCAAAAGAAGGGTTAGCACTTATCAACGGTACACAATTTATTCTTGCTTTTGCTGTTAAAGCAGTTCAGCGTCTAAATGACGCATTGGATCTGGCTGATTTAAGCGGAGCCATGTCATTGGAAGGATTAACAGGTTCTACCCGCCCGTTTGATGAACGTTTACATAATTTAAGACCATATAAAGGGACTAAACTAGTTGCACACCGTTTATCGGCTATACTGGAAGGATCAGAAATTGGCACATCACACATCAATTGCAGCCGCGCGTACAGGATCCATATTCTATCCGTTGTATGCCGCAGGTACATGGTGCTTCGCGTAATGCATGGTTGCATTTAAAAGAATTAACAGAAATAGAGCTGAATTCGGTAACTGATAACCCGGTTATTTTCAGTGCTGAAGACACAATCAGTGGTGGAAATTTTCATGGACAGCCTTTAGCTATGGTTCTTGATTATGCAACTGTTGCAGCTGCCGAGTTAGGGAATATTGCTGATCGCCGTTGCTACCTGATGAATGAAGGTAAATATGATTTACCTAAACTTTTAATTGCTGATGCAGGATTAAACTCTGGTTTAATGATCCCTCAATATACAACCGCAGCACTGGTAACTGAAAACAAAACTTTGTGTTTCCCAGCAAGTGCAGATAGCGTACCTACTTCTTTAGGACAGGAAGATCATGTTTCTATGGGTTCTATCAGCGGAAGAAAATTACATATGGTAATTGATAACCTTGAGTTTATCCAGGCAATTGAATTTTATATGCTTCACAGGCAATAGAATTCAGACGTCCTTTGAAATCAACTCCAGTTATTGAAGCATGCCATGAGCTAATCAGAAAACACATACCCTATATCAAAGAAGATCGCCTGTTTGCAGACGATATTAATCAATTACATCATTTGATAACAAACGGTTCATTATTGCAAACAGCTAATGAAACTGCTATTTCTAACCACATTAACCTATTCAACGATGACGACTTCAGAATTTATTAACACCTACGCCAAACATCCATTTTATAAAGCACCAAGAGGTATGCAATTGCATGCTAAAAGCTGGCAAACAGAATCTGTATTACGTATGCTGCTTAACAACCTGGATGGTGAAGTAGCAGAAAACCCGGAAGAACTGGTAGTTTATGGCGGTATCGGCCAGGCTGCGCGCAATCCGGAATCACTACGTAAAATCATTGAAATTCTATTGGAACTGGATGAAAACCACTCTTTGTTAGTACAATCAGGGAAACCTGTAGGTATTATCAGAAGTCATCCACAGGCACCACGTGTTTTGATTGCCAACAGTAATCTTGTGCCTGCATGGGCAAACTGGGAACATTTCAATGAACTACGCAGTAAAGGTTTGATGATGTATGGTCAAATGACAGCAGGTAGCTGGATTTATATCGGTACACAAGGTATTTTACAAGGTACGTACGAAACTTTTGTAGAGTGTGGCCGTCAGCATTTTGGTCATGACTTAACTGGTAAACTGATTGTAAGTGCAGGAATTGGCGGTATGGGTGGTGCACAACCTTTAGCAGCAACTATGGCCGGCGCGATTTTCTTAGGTGCTGATGTAGATGAAACAAGAATTCAAAAACGGGTAGATACTCAATATATTGACCGCATTACGCATTCTTATGAAGAAGCAATTCAATGGGTAAATGAAGCTAAAGCTATCGGCGCAGCTATTTCTATCGGAATAGTTATGGACGCGGGCGATTTACTGGAGCGTTTAACAGTTGAGGGCTTAGTCCTCCTGATATTCTGACTGACCAGACTTCTGCACATGATCCTTTGAATGGTTATGTTCCAAATGGCCTTTCTTTACCTGAAGCACTCGCTTTAAGAAAAAGTGATCCTGAAAAGTATAAAGCATTATCATTAGCCAGTATGGCCCGCCACGTAGGTTTCATGCTTGAATTACAAAAACAAGGCGCAGTCACTTTTGATTATGGAAATAACTTAAGAGAATTTGCTAAACAAGGCGGAGAGAAAGATGCATTCAACTTCCCTGGTTTTACACCTGCTTATATCAGACCATTATTCTGTGAGGGTAAAGGCCCGTTCAGATGGGTAGCTTTATCAGGTGATCCTGAAGATATTTATGTTACAGATCGTGCATTAATGGAAGCATTTCCAGAAAACACGCACCTGATTAACTGGTTACAAAAAGCACAGGATAAAATCAGCTTCCAGGGCTTACCAGCACGTATTTGCTGGTTAGGAATGGGAGAACGTGAAAAAGCTGGTTTAATCTTTAATGAACTGGTAGCAAGCGGAAAAGTAAAAGGCCCGATTGTAATTGGTCGTGATCACCTTGATTGTGGTTCTGTAGCTTCTCCTAACCGTGAAACTGAATCTATGAAAGATGGTTCTGATGCAGTTTCTGACTGGCCGTTACTGAACCTGATGGCAAACACTTCGGGTGGCGCTACATGGGTTTCTTTCCATCATGGTGGTGGTGTAGGAATGGGTTATTCACAACATGCAGGTATGGTTGTACTGGCAGACGGAACTGAACGCGCTGCAAATTGTATCAGCCGTGTATTGTATAATGACCCTGCTATGGGTATCTTCCGTCATGCAGATGCAGGATATGAGCAAGCAGAAATATGGGCTGAAAAGTTCGGTTTAAAAATAGGATAGTTTAAAGCATCATATATGAAACCATCATGATCTTACAAATCACTTAACGAAGTGAAGACAAGATCATGATAGCTTCATCACCGTTAAAAAACAAATTATATACAGATGAAAAAAAACTAATCGGACCATTCAGCGAAATCCTGACGCTGTCAGGTTTAGCGCTGAATGGTGCTATAGACGACAGTCAGTTACAAGTTATCCGCAGCGGTGGTGTAATCGTTGAAGATGGAATTATCAGGGCAACCGGTGATTTTGAGACTTTGCGCGCTTCAAATCCAGAGCTTGAAATAGATGAAGTTGAAGGAGAACAAGTATTGCTTCCTGGTTTTATTGATTGCCATACACATATCTGCTTCGCAGGAAGCAGGGCAAAAGATTATAGCCTTCGTATCCAGGGAAAAACATACCTGGAAATCGCTAAAAGCGGCGGCGGTATCTGGGATTCTGTGACGCAGACCCGTGCTGCAGAAGAATCCAGACTTGTAGAATTGTTAAAACAAAGAGTACAAAGACATTTGGCAGATGGGGTCACTACGATCGAGATCAAAAGTGGCTACGGACTGGATATTGCCAATGAGCTGAAAATGTTAAGGGCGATAAAAACAGTTTCCTCAACTACTCAGGCCGATCTTATCCCAACTTGTTTGGCAGCACATCTTTTACCGAAGGATTTTGAAGGTTCACAAGTCGATTATCTGAATCATATTTTAGCAGATTTACTGCCATTGATTAAAGCAGAAAACCTGGCTGGTCGTGTAGATATTTTCATTGAAGAGAGTGCTTTTGACAGGGCTGCATCAGTTCCTTATTTACAAGCGGCTAAAGCAATGGGATTTGAAATCACTGTACATGCAGATCAGTTTACAACCAGCGGACTGGAAGTGGCTATTGAAGTTGGAGCTGTTTCGGCAGATCATCTGGAAGCCAGTACAGCACGTGAAGCTGCTTTATTAAAAGGTTCTGAAACTGTAGCTGTTGTACTTCCGGGTGCTTCTTTAGGTTTAGGAATGCAGTATGCGCCAGCCAGAAAATTGCTGGATGCAGGAGCTTGTCTGGCTATTGCCAGCGACTGGAATCCGGGATCTGCCCCTATGGGAGATTTACTGATGCAGGCAGCGGTCATGAGTGCTGCTGAGAAACTGAGCACAGCTGAGGTTTTCGCAGGTCTGACTTACAGAGCAGCAAAAGCTTTAAATATTAAAGACAGAGGTATATTAGCCGAAGGAATGCTGGCTGATATGCAGGCTTATCCTTGTAATGATTACAGAGAGATCCTGTATCATCAGGGAAAAATCAAACCTGGCATCGTCTGGAAAAATGGAACAAGAATATAAAAAGATATGATCGATTCATCATTTTATCGCAAAACATCAATTGATACCTGGAACGGACGTAATGATGGAACAGATCTGGCTGTTCAACGCTGGCATCAGCGAATCATTCTTGTTGATCTGGAAGAAAAAAACATAACATTACCACCAGCTCATCAAAAAGGAATTGCCTTAATTGGTTTTTCATGCGATGAAGGTGTAAGACGTAATGGTGGCAGAGTTGGTGCTAAAGATGGCCCGGCTCATTTCCGTAAGGCTTGTTGTAATTTACCTGTACATTGGATGAAGAGATGCTGTTTTTCTTGATTTAGGTGACATTATCTGCACAGATCAGGATATGGAAGGCGCACAACGTGCTCTCGCTCAGGTTGTCGCTTACGCTTTAGCTAATGGTTATAAACCCCTGGTTATTGGCGGAGGGCATGAAGTCGCTTATGGACATTACAATGGGATAAACGACTATATCAATTCATTAGAACCAGCTAAAAATACTGGTAGTATTGGTATCATTAATTTTGATGCTCATTTCGATTTACGTGAGCCCAATGAAAATGGTACAAACTCCGGAACAGGATTTTTTCAGATCGCCAGCGATTGTAAATCAACAGGTAAACCTTTCAGATACATGCCTGTTGGAATCCAGTTAAACAGCAATACAAAATATCTTTTTGATACGGCAGCGGGATTAGGCGTAAAACACATTCCTGCTGAACAGTTTATGGTTTCCAGACAAGAGGAAATACGTCTTCAGACCGAAGAATTTATTGCAGGATCGACACTATCTACCTGACTATTTGTATGGATGTATTTTCATCCTCATTTGCACCCGGTGTAAGTGCCGCAGCTTTTAGCGGTCTTATTCCTGATACATTTTTCTTTGCCTGCTTAAAATCAGTTATTGCAAGCGGAAAGGTAATCAGTATGGATATTGCAGAATGTAACCCGGTTTTTGATCAAGACCAGCGCACCGCTAAATTAGCAGCTGCGCTGGCCTTTAGCATGATCACCTAACCAAAGATTATTCAGCAGCGGGAAGGAAAAAGCAAAAGCGGCTTCCTTCCCCTATTTCACTTTCTACCCATATTTTTCCATTTTCGGCTTCTATAAAGTCTTTGGAAATAGCCAGTCCAAGACCAGAACCTGATTTATTATTTCCATCTGTAGGAACCTGGAAATAGCGGTCAAACAGACGTTTCTGATATTGTTCATCAATCCCTTTTCCAAAATCACGTACCGAGAACTCTATTCCATGATTTTTCTCCTGTATTTCTATCTGTCTGTTTTGACTTCTCTGCACTATAGCGTAACGCATTAGAAAGAAAATTAATCAGTACCCATGCTGTTTTTTCTACATCGGCATTCACCACAGGAAGATTCTCTTTACTGATCAGCTCAAGCTGAATATTTTTCTGCTCTGCCTGAAACCGCACTGCGTTTAATGCATAATTGACTATTTCTAATGGAGCTGCTTTTACAAAATTCAACTGGAGATTTCCTGTTTCTACCTGCGCTAAGTCAAGCAGTTCACTGGTAATTTTTAACAGTCGGCTGCAATCATCTTTAATATGCTCTACCAGTTGTTTTTGCTCTACATTCATCAACCCTATTCTTTCGTCATCCATCAGCTTTAAGCTCATTTTTATGGATGATATCGGGGTTTTAAGCTCATGTGAAACCGTAGCTATAAAATTAGTTTTAGCTTCATCCAATTCTTTAAACTGGGTAATATTATTTAATATATAAACTGTGCCTGCTGTTTTACCTGTCTGTAAAATTGGTGATTCCTGATCTTCAAATACAGGTACGATGATTTCTCTTTTTTGTAATTGGAAATAAGATTCTTTCTGATCAGCGTAAATTTTGATGGGCTGATCATTCCTTTCATTATTCATAATTCTGGCCAGCAGATCATTCTTTTTCATCAGGTCTTTGACGTTCAATCCGTTTACCTTGCCTTCATCTAAATTCAGAATCTGAGCCGCTACCTTATTCATAAAAAGGATTTCCTGTTTTTCATTCAATCCGATAATTGCATCCTGCATCTGTTCAATAATAGCTTCAATCCGCAGTTTTTCTGATTGAATTTTCGCAAGGTTACTATTTTCCCATTTGTTTAACTGCTCCACCATTTCATTGAATGACCTTGCTAGTTCAGAGAATTCATCTGTACCATCAAATTCAAGTCTTTGTTTGTAGTTCTTACGTCCAATCTCCTGAATTGCTTCCGAAAACTCTCTTAACGGATTGGCTACAAAACCAGGGAAATTCACTATGAATGAGAATAAGACAAGAAAACAAAGACATGCAGTGGTGACCAGGTACAGGCTTGCTTTTTCAACAGATTTCTGAGCTGCATCGTTCTTTCTGACAATCCCGTCCATGTTCAACTGATCTATCACCATAAGCTGTGACCGCACCTCTGCTAAGGCAGATTTCTGCTGCGCAGGAATAGATGACGGATCTGTCATTTTCAGAAATGCTGCTGTTAGAGATTTCACAGCTTCTCCCTCCCCTTTTTCGGTTACATTCTTTCCTTCCAGACCAAGTTTTTCAAGAAAATCCGCCTTCTTATCTACTGATAAAGGCAGGTCATTCTGGTCAAGGATTGATCTCATCTCTCTTGTGTAACTTAGTGTCTCATAGTTATCCTTCAAAATCACTTTTGCACTCACCGAAATCTGGTTCATGTAGTAAAGCGAAATCGAGCCGAACAACAGTACCACCACAAATAGGAATCCGAATCCGAGGCGGAGTTTTGTTTTTATTTTCATTGTTTTGCTTATTGTAAAGTCTTTAGTTTTGTCTGGCTTCGCAAAAATAGATCATGCTATGTTCGGGCGGCATTACCGTCGCCTGAAGGGGCTCGGAACGCAATGCCCTCACATTAGCATAATCTATTTTTTCAGATAACCAGGTTGGGGTTATCACTTGTGAAACGCAAACAATGATCATAATTGTTGGATTTGTTGGTTGTTAGATTAATGTTTAAATTTTATCACTTAATTTCTCAATTAACTTTTTGTGTTGTTTTATTAATTAGCCTTTTGTTTATCCCTTAATCATCAATCAGCTCCTCCTTTCAGGATAGGATGACAAGGTCTGTTTCTGTTGATGAGATATTTCGCAATAACTCGTTAAAAACTGCGGTTCTCATGATTACCTGAAACAGATTTAAATGAGGTTTACCGATACATATGGTTGTTATTTCTTTTTCCTGTGCAATCCTTATAATTGTCTTGGTGACCTCATCACTCTTTACTTTGATCACCTCGGCTCCAAGTTCTGTGGCGAGCTTAAAGTTATTAATGAGATGCCGCTGTAAATCTAGCTTAATCCTGTCACTACTTTCGTTATTATTCTGCACATAAAGTACAATCCAGGGTGATCTGTAATAAGAAGCAAGCCTTGCCGTTTTCCTGATTACGATTTTTGCTGTTACGTTATTTGTTGAGATACAGGCCATAAAACGCTCTGGTCTCAGCTTAATTTGTTTAGGTATTTCTACACTGATTTTTCTTTCTACATGGTGCGCCACTTCTCTTAAAGCCAGTTCCCGCAACTGCAAAATTCGTTCTGACTGGAAGAAGTTCCCTAAAGCTCTTTCTATTTTTGTTTTATCATATATCTTACCCGATTTAAGGCGGTCTATCAATTCGTCCGCCGTCAGGTCAATGTTTACAATTTCATCCGCAATATCCAATACCCTGTCCGGAATCCGTTCGGTAATTGGAATACCCGTGATTTTTTCAATCTCTTCATTCATACTCTCCAGGTGCTGAATATTCACCGCAGAGATGACACTTATACCCGCCTCCAGAATGTCCATTACATCCTGCCAGCGTTTTGTATTTTTACTTCCTTCTATATTGGAGTGTGCAAGTTCATCCACAATCACAACTTCAGGATTCCGGCTTACAATCGCCTGTACATCCATCTCCTCCATTTCCTTCCCCTTGTAGAACAACTTACGTCTTGGAATCAAAGGGATTCCCACTAATAATGCATGGGTTTCTTCCCTGTTATGGGTTTCAATGTAACCGATCTGTATGTCTATCCCATTTTTAAGCAGCGCATGTGCTTCCTGTAACATTCTGTAGGTTTTCCCTACGCCTGCGCTCATTCCAATGTATACCTTGAATTTACCCCGGCGCGATTTCTTCACCAGGTCAAGGAACTGACGTACAGATTGTTCTTTACTATTATCTTCCACAATATGATCTGTTTACCATTTAATGATTACATAACCAATATCGACTAAATAAAACACGCCTGTGAAAAGCGTCGCTCCTATCTATCAATATCAGTATAAATTTAGCGGAATAATTCCGATAAACTTTTCTTATTCCAGCGCTGTTCTGCGGATTCTTAAGCCTGATCGCCTGTGCTTGTTTGAATCGGGCAATCCTTGCTTTTCTCTTTGTTTTCGGGCCGTATTTCAGACATAAAAAACCTGCAATAACAGTAACTGATGCAGTAAATAAAAATTCTAAAAATGTTTCCATATTTATAGCTTTTAAAGCCGGGGATATACTCCCCGGCTAGTCAATTTGTTTAAAACGAAACTGCTACACTTGCAGTCACTGCTGCATTATAGTTCACTGCACTCATATCCCTTTTAAAAATCTTGTCTTTGCTGTCATATACTTTACCTTCTAATCTGACAACAGCATTTGATATTGGTGAATAGTCAATATTTAAAGAATATCCTTTGGTTTTGAACCCATTAGGGGTATCTGTAGCGATCAGCACACCATTTTTATCCTGGTAGTATTCAAACCTGCCTGCCATTGCCCATTTAGGATTGATAGTATAACGGGCGATAACCACTGGTGATAATATTTCATTTTTGCTATGATCTGTTTTTGATTTTTGCTGCGTCGCATAGTCAAACCCTACAGTTACACCAAAAGCATCAGCCAGTTGAAATACGCCATATACATTATGATAGAACCGTGTTACACGTATAGAGTCTGCACCTTCTGTTCCCAAATAGTTACTGTAATTCACAGTAATTTTATCGGTAGGTTTCCAGGTTAGTTGTACTCCTCCGGCAGGTTGTCTGTTTCCATCCTGACGGGCAATCCGCTGCCAGCCGTTTAAATATAAAGCTGACGCTGTAAATTTATTATCATCAGTGCTGTAAGTAACTTTAGCGCCGGATTCAAAATAAGGAGTGTTCTCTGATGAAATATTTCTTGTCAGTACCCAGCAGTCTTTTGATATCGCACTTTCAAAACCAATATGCGAAGAGAAAACCCCTGCATCTACCCATAAATTGGCTTTGTTGGAAATTTTTTTGAAACCAACGTTCGCTTCCAGGATATTTTTTGATACTCCGGACTCAGCTGCTAAATTCGCATTGGCATAAGTTCCGGCCATCAAAGCCAGGTTAGCTCTGATCTTCCCGGAATCATATGCAGCTTTAATATACCCCAGATTCAAATTCACTTCGTTACTTCTATTGTGTGCGTAAATAAAACCAGGTCTGTTGTTATTGGCTGGTTTATTAAAATCGTGTCCATAATATACTTCTGCGTATCCAGAAATCTTAACTTTCGGTTCGTCCTGTGCATTTGCACTTAGACCCATAAAAACAGTGGCAGCTGTTATCAAAAATTTGTTCATTGTATCTTCTATTATTAAATTGGTAAGGGCTTGTAAGAGCCTGTTTAAATGAAGCTGCTTTTTGTTCTGGCTGCTGAATTTCAAACAGGTTTTAAATTATTTTTTCAGATTGTCTAATGCTACATTCAGTTCCAATACATTTATTGTACTTGGACCAAAAAGACCTAACTAACAATGGACCATGAGCTTTTTTTTAACCAGGTCTGCTACTACCTGTTCGTTTAATTTTCTGTTCATCGCAACTCTTTTAATCTGAATAGCTGCTCCTTCTACAGAAATATTAGGGTCCAATCCGCTACCTGAAGCCGTAACCATGTCGGCAGGAATATCACTGCGTTTAAGATAGGGGTGATATTTAAGTAAAGAATCTACGCGACCGCTTACTTCTTTCAGGTAGTCTGGATTAGACGGACCTTTGTTAGAACCACCAGATCCATCTGCTTTATAACCAACTGCTGATGGTCTGCCCCAGAAATACTGGGGCTTGGTGAATGATTGGCCGATTAAGGCATAACCTACTACTTTACCATTTTGAGTGATCTTTTCACCACCTCCATTACCTTTGGAGAAACCTCCTGCAAAGGCAACCATTAAAGGATATATTACGCATAGCAGAACTAATAAAACTGCTGTAAGACGTATTGACTGTAAAATGTACTTTTTCATGATTTTATATTAAAATATTTTAAACGAATAGCCCAACTAGTATATCAATTAACTTGATTCCTATAAATGGTGCTATTACACCACCCAGACCGTAAATCAGCAGGTTTCTGCGCAATAATGCACTCGCTCCGATTGGTTTATAAGCCACACCTTTTAAAGCAAGGGGAATCAGGATCGGGATGATAATCGCATTGAAAATAACAGCCGACATAATTGCACTTTCAGGGGAATGTAAGCCCATAATATTCAAGGCTTGTAAAGCTGGTATCGAACCAATAAACAAGGCAGGAACAATAGCAAAATATTTAGCTACGTCATTTGCAATAGAGAAGGTTGTTAGCGTACCACGGGTAATTAACAACTGTTTACCAATCTCTACAATCTCAATCAGTTTAGTCGGGTCATTATCTAAATCGACCATGTTTCCAGCTTCTTTTGCCGCTTGTGTTCCACTGTTCATGGCAACACCAACATCTGCTTGTGCTAAGGCTGGCGCATCATTTGTGCCATCACCCATCATCGCAACCAGCTTACCTAAAGCCTGCTCGTCTTTGATGTAGTTCATTTTATCCTCAGGTTTTGCCTCAGCAATAAAATCATCCACACCTGCTTTTTCTGCGATAAATTTAGCTGTTAACGGGTTATCACCAGTCACCATCACTGTTTTAACACCCATTTTACGCAGACGGTCAAAACGCTCGCTGATACCTGGTTTGATAATATCCTGTAACTCAATTACACCCAGTGCTTTTTCATTTTCTGAAACGACCAGTGGTGTTCCACCGTTAGAAGCGATCTTTTTAACTTCGTCTTCGATATCCTTAGGGAAAACATTACCTGCTTTCTGAACGATATTACGGATAGAATCAAAAGCTCCTTTACGGATACGTCTTCCATCTGGTGTGTCAATACCACTAGACCTTGTTTCGGCTGTGAATTTGATAAATACTGCTCCTTCTGGTGTAGTTGGCAATGCAAAATTATGCTGTGCATTTCCAGTTTCGATAATAATCGACTTACCTTCTGGGGTTTCATCTGCTAATGAACTCAGTACACAAGCATTGGTAAACAGTTTGGCATCTACGGACGCTGTAGGATAGAAATTAGTAGCTTTACGGTTACCAATAGTGATTGTACCTGTTTTATCTAATAACAGTACGTCAATATCACCTGCTGTTTCAACTGCTTTACCTGATTTAGTAATCACATTTGCACGTAATGCACGGTCCATACCGGCAATCCCGATCGCTGATAACAGACCACCGATTGTGGTAGGGATCAGACATACAAACAAGGAGATTAATGCAGCAATTGTAATTGGTGTATTTGCGTAATCTGCAAATGGTTTCAACGTCACGCAGACAATCACAAATACCAAAGTAAAACTTGCTAAAAGGATCGTTAAGGCAATCTCATTCGGTGTTTTCTGACGTGAAGCCCCTTCTACCAGGGCGATCATTTTATCCAGGAAGCTTTCTCCTGGTTCAGTACTCACCATGACTTTAATTTCGTCCGAAAGTACTTTAGTACCACCAGTCACAGACGATTTATCACCACCAGATTCTCTGATTACTGGTGCAGATTCTCCGGTGATAGCCGATTCATCAATTGTAGCTATACCTTGAATGATTTCTCCATCTGTTGGAATAGTATCGCCGGTTTCACAAAAGAAAACATCACCTTTTTTCAACTGACTTGAAGAACGCATTTCTATAGTTCCGTCTGCAAGTACTACTTTAGCAGGGGTTTCTTCTCTGGTTTTTCTCAAACTGTCTGCCTGAGCTTTACCTCTGGCTTCTGCAATTGCTTCTGCGAAATTGGCAAACAGTACTGTTAAGAACAGGATTAAGAAAATAAAGAAGTTATATAATGGTGATCCTTGTCCAGCATGGCTGAAAGAATAAACCGTAACATATGCCATCACAACTGTGCCTACCTCAACGGTAAACATAACCGGATTGCGCACCATTACCCTTGGATCAAGTTTTATAAAGGAGGATTTTAGTGTGCGCTTTGAACCAATGCAGGTTCAAATAATTTATTAGAAGACTTCATGATAATCTATTTAATCAGGGTAAAATATTCTGCCAGCGGGCCCAAAGTCAGGGCAGGGAAATAAGAAAGGGCATTCAACACAACGATTACTGCAAAAGTCATCAGACTGAAAGTGAGCGTATCTGCTTTTAAAGTACCAGCCGATTCAGGGATATATTTTTTAGCACCCAGTAATCCAGCGATAGCTATAGGACCAATAATTGGTAAGAACCTGCCCAGAAATAATACAAATCCTGTAGCCACGTTCCAGAACACATTGTTATCACCTAAACCTTCAAAACCTGAACCGTTGTTTGCGTTAGAAGAAGTCATTTCATATAACATTTCTGAGAAACCGTGGAAGCCAGGGTTATTCAACCATGATTTTGGTTGTACTGCCCATGCCGCATCAGCGTGATTGACTATAATAAAACTTGACAATGCTGTACCAGCCAGAATTAAGAAAGAAAGGACGACTTAACAGGGTAATCAATGCTGCAATTTTAATTTCTCTTGCTTCTACCTTATGTCCCAGGAATTCTGGTGTCCGTCCTACCATCAAACCAGATATGAATACGGCAATGATCAGGTAGATAAAATAATTGAGTACTCCTACCCCACAGCCCCCGTAAAAGGAGTTAATCATCATGCCTAACAATTGCCAGAAACCTGTTAATGGCATTGTACTATCGTGCATACTATTTACAGATCCTGTAGAAATAATAGTTGTAACTGTACTCCAGTAACCCGAAATTGCAGGCCCGAATCGCACCTCTTTACCTTCCATTGCTCCGGTTAACTGCGAAACACCCATTTTTGCGATTGCAGGATTACCACCCAATTCACTGCTTACCGTTGGGATCAGCAGTAATAACATACCAATAGTCATGACTCCGAATATCATCCATGATAATTTTCTGCGTCTGATAAAAATCCCGAAAGCAATAACCATTGCAATAGGAATGATTACCTGTGCGATCAGCTCAACTGAGTTGGTGAAATATGATGGATTTTCTAATGGATGTGCAGAGTTTGTACCAAACCAGCCACCACCATTTGTCCCTAAGTGTTTAATAGCTACAAATGCAGCTGCAGGGCCTCTTGATACGTTTACTGTATCACCCTGAAGAGATATAAATTTGTCTTTTCCTTCGTAACTTGATGGTGTACCTGAGAATGCCAGAATCACTGCCATCACTAAAGAAAGTGGCAATAATAACCTGGTAATCGATTTAACAAAGAATTCCCAGAAGTTACCCAAATTAGTAGATGTCTTGTCTCTGAAGGCTTTAAAGAATACTACAGCAGCTGCGATACCGGTTGCAGCACTCACAAACTGAAGAAACATCATGACAAAGTGTTGTGTAAAATAAGTAACACCACTTTCTCCTGAATAATGCTGCAGGTTACAGTTAACAACGAAACTAATAATAGAGTTAAAGGCAAGATCAGGGGTCATCCCTGGATTGCCATGCCATCGGATTAAGTGGCAGCTTATCCTGATTCATTAAAACGAAGAATCCGTAAACTAACCATACAAGATTGATGGTCATCAGCGCTTTCATATGCTGTTTCCAATTCATCTGCTCGTTCGGGTTAATTCCGGAAAGTTTGTAGATCCCAGATTCAATAGGTTTTAGAAAGTCAGTCCAGACTTTTTCACCAGCAAATACCTTTGCAAGGTATTTACCTAAAGGAATAGCTATAACCAGGGTAAGCAGGTAGGTAGCGAAGATTCCAAATAATTCAGTGTTCATAGCGTTCAATTAAAATTTTTCGGGTTTAATCAGCACGTAAATCATATAGATAAATACTGCGATTGCGATAATAAAAAGTGCGATCATAATTTTAGATTTTTTCGAACCAGTCGATTGATTTGTAACAGATCCATGTCAGGACCAGAAGAGCGATTAAAAGTAATACAGTCATCATTGTGTTTATTTTTTATGGCCTTATCCAATAGACATACCACCAAAAAAAAACCGCCGACGGTGACAAACAGCTATTTTTCAGTGATTTAGGCAGAAAAACAAATTTCACACCGAAATATGGCTTAAGAAAACCCTTCCATTATGGAAGGGTTTATTACCAATATGAAAGGTTTGATCTTGATAAAGGGCATTTAAATTAGCAAGAACAGGGTTCTGATAATATGTTTGTGCTATAGGGTTACTTAATAGTACTGCGGTGTATTAAGGGAAACCTTTAATCCTTTTTTATTATGATGAAGAAATATTTGATTTATGGAATATTAGCAATAACTGCTTTCGGTTGTAGCAGCGATAAAAAATCAAGAGCTAATGCTGAAGAAGTTCAGCAGCCAGGTTCCGGGGCTTCTGATACTTCGGTAACTGAGAAAATTGTTAAAACGGCGGATATGAAATTCAGGGTAAAGGATGTCCAGTCTACTAAAGAAAAATTAGGGGGTATCCTGAAAGCTGAAGGTGGTACGATTGCTGAGTTTAATATGCATAGCCAGGTTAGGAACAATGAGAAGAGAAAAAATATTCTGCAGATTCTTTACTGGAATTGATATCCTACCGGGTTGAAGGTTTGATCGTTGCTAAAATCCCCGCCGAAAAACTGGATGATTTCACTAATCAGGTGGCTGGAATGGCTGTGTTCATTGATGATCAATCTTTAAAACAAGATGATCAAAGTATCAATTACCTGAGTAATCAATTGAAGAATAAGAATAAACAGGAAGCCGTTACGCAATTGAATAATTCTGTTTCCGGGAAAAAGGTCAGCGTTGCAGAAAAATCTTTAGCCCTGAAAGATGCATATGTAGATAACAAGGTCAGTAACCTGTTAACTGACCGGAACGTAAAATACAGCACAATTACTTTAAACTTCTATCAGGATAATACAATTAAAAAAATGATAGTGGTTAATGATGAACTATCTGATTATCGTCCTGACTTTTTCAAACGTTTCTGGTTAAGTTTTGAAAATGGATGGAGTATTTTTAAAGAATTCATCCTGATACTAGCTAGCTAATTTGGGGCTGTAATATTGATTATTATCGCAGGTTACTTTATTTTCAGACACTATCGCAGAAAAAAATTGATAGCATAAGTCAATTCAGGGAGACATTTTCAAGAAATGCCTCCCTATTTACTATATATCCATATCTGACTTGAAATTTTTTCTCCTTGAAAAGCAACGCATTAAGAGTTTTTTACGGTTTAAATGCTCGTCAGCGATAAAAATGTCAATTCTTTACTTACCTTTGTTGCACACCAAATAAGAAAAATCATTTATGATTAATCAAATTTGGTCTCTGCAAATAATTAGTTATATTGCAGACCCTTCGCAAGAGGGACAATAAAGGTGATACCATTTTTCGGGGTGTAGCGTAGCCCGGTATCGCGCCTGCTTTGGGAGCAGGAGGTCGTAGGTTCGAATCCTGCCACCCCGACACAAATAGACGTTAGACTCTATCGAAAAGCCTCTAAATATTACATTTAGAGGCTTTTTTCGTTTTTATCGTAACTAAAATTCATTGTTACTGCGCCTTATGATTGCTGTTAAACGAATCTCTGAATATTTTCCAGCCAGCTTTTGTTTTTCTCCACAATTTCAAGTATTTACCATCGTCGAGAAGTTTCCCCTTTGGATCAAAAACCTGCCAGGAGCCCACCTCGGTTACATATTCATTATCATCTCCGTAAATATTACTGGTTTGGAACTTAACACCTTTAACTTTTCCTGCTGTAAACGTATCTGCGAAATCTTTTTTGAGTGCTTTTCTTCCACATATGGGAAGCATGTTTGGAGCTAGCAGGCATGCGTCTTCGGTATAAAGGTTGACAATAGACTCATCATTTTTCGCGAACAGGTTAAAATAAAGCGTGTTGATATTTTCAATCGCCTTTTTTACTCCAGACAAACCCGGATTAGTAGTAATCTGAGCCTGGCAATTATCATAAACGAAAAAGAGAGTTATACACACAATTGCTTTTACAAGGTTGTTTTGTTTCATGATGTTTAATTAATTGAATGAATAATTAAAGCAAAATTACCCCTTGAAAAAGAGTATAAATTGTAAAAAACGGAACAATCAATTATTGAGAGTTACAAAAAGATCGGTTGAATTTTCCGGAGAAAACCGGGAGGGTGTTGAGCCGGTGAAAAATTTAAAATCCTTTATAAAATGTGACTGATCGAAATAGCCACATTGATGGGCAATTGTGGTAAGTGATGAATCTTTGTTTGCAACAAGGTGAACACTTTTTTGAAACCTGGCTATTTTACTAAACAGATTTGGACCAAGACCGGAATAATTTAAAAATATTTTTTGCAGGTAACGGGATGAGACACCGTATCGGGAAGCGACTGAGTTAATGTTTTCAAAAAAGTCATCTTTACTTAGGTCTTGCATAATACTGTTTAACAGCCCTAATCTGGTGTATTTATTCGCGAAAAGTGAAAGTCTTCTTAATAAAAAATCTTCTATTAATTCAATTCTTCGATCCAGGGACTTAGCATAGCCATAATCTTGAATGCAGCAAGACGATGTCTTTACCTCCTATATCTTTAAAATCAACTACCTGATCGTTAAACTCTTCTATTGGTTCACTGAAGAAACAGGCTGCTGTGTGAGTAAAGAATCGAATGCCAAGCATTGAATGCTTTCCGAAAGAAGTAAAAGTGAATGGCTTAATCGTTTGGCCCCACAGTTGTACATCAGGTTTATTTATTAAATCACCACTAATTAGCTGCTGTGGTCCGTCACTCCCCAGATTGAACATAATCTCGATAAAGCCTGTCGCAAAAACTTTATCCTGGGTAAGTATAGCCGTCCCCGTTTCACATACAAAATAACATTGTATATAATTCTTTAAAAAACCATTCGGACTAAATTCTAGATAGCTCATACCTGACTGATAGCTATAGCTAAGTTAGCATAAAACAGAAGTTCCTGCAACTCTTGAAATGCTTGAAACCTATTTTGGCCTTGTTAGAGCTCCTGGTATCCCTATCAGTTCTAAAATGGCTTTTTTACTGGATGAAAACGGCTCAT
Source organism: Pedobacter sp. NJ-S-72 (assembly GCF_053890575.1). Taxonomy (NCBI): domain Bacteria; kingdom Pseudomonadati; phylum Bacteroidota; class Sphingobacteriia; order Sphingobacteriales; family Sphingobacteriaceae; genus Pedobacter; species Pedobacter sp. NJ-S-72. Next base: position 2,550,845 of record NZ_CM132681.1, read on the forward strand.
TAATCACCATGTTTAAGACTGATGATGCTCTCTATCCTGAAATATTCCACATTGGATTTATGCAGGAAACCATTGATCAGCTAAAAGAAATTCACAAAAAAATCACGGCTGGCGGATATAATCCAGAAGAGATCCGCGAGGAACATGGAAGAATGACCTTTTACTTTAAGGCTCCCGGAGGATTTATGGTTGAAGTCAATTCACTGATTGAGGCAAATCGTCCGGAACTGAAAAGTATGATTAACAGTAATTAATCATTTAGAGCACCGCATGGGAACCACAAATCCATTAATTTTATTAAAAACCTGTTTTTAAACCCTTTACTTAATCTGGTGACTTGCAGATATAAGTGCTTAAGCTTATATTTATGTAAGTGCAGGTACATTTTATACAATGTACTGAATTGAAATTAAAGGCGAGGGTGTATAGTGATCGTTTGAACATTAAGAGTTAATGCATCTTTTTTTTTTTATAAAAAAGATTGATATAAAACTAAAATTTCTAACCTAAAAACTATAAACATGAATTTAATTGAGCTATTAAAGAACGAGGTGAGTGATAATGTAGTCTCGTCTCTGAGCCAGAAAGCTGGCGTAACCGAGGATCAGGTAAAAACTGGTTTCTCTGCTGGTATTCCCGCCGTCCTGGCCGGTATTATGAAAAATGGAACCGGATCAGACTCAGGCCTTCTGGGAAAAATATTACCAGGTCTCACTGGTACCGGTGCAGAAAGTAAAACTGAAGATTTATTAGGTGGTAGTGACGATTCTTTATTAGAGAAAGGAAAATCATTGTTAGGTGGTTTATTCGGAAATGACACAAATTCTGTAACTGATGCAGTTTCTGCTTCCAGCGGATTAAGTTCTGAAAAATCTGCAGGACTAATGGCAATGATTGCTCCGCTCGTTATGGGTTTTATTACCAAAACAATGGCTAGTAAGGGATGGAACTTCTCTGATTTATTAGGCAAATTATTTTTGAAAGCAAATCTGAAATCACTGCTGCTTTGCCGCAAGGTCTAAGCGATTCTTTAGGATTAGCGAGCTTAAAATTACCTAAGGTGGAGATTCCAAAAGTGGAAATACCTAAAGTAGAGGTTCCAAAAGTTGACCTGCCTAAAGTACCTCCGGTAAATTATGGTGCAATTCAGGAACCCAAATCTGGTGGTGGTTTCTTAAAATGGCTAATACCATTGCTTATTATTATTATAGGCGCCTGGTGGATTATGGGCAGGTCTGGCTGTAATAAATCAACAGTTGTAACGGACTCTTTATCATCCAAAGTTGATTCAATGGGTTCTAAAATGGACTCTGCTGGCAGTGCAATGAAAGCTGGAGCCGCAGCTGTAACCAGTACAATTGCAGGAAAAATAAATGAAGCAGGAGATTTCGTTAGAGATTTAGGTGCTAAAATCAGCAAAAAATTACCAGATGGCACTGAAATCAGTATCGGTGAAAATTCTGTAGAAAGCAGTTGATTTCATTTATTGAAGATAAAAGCAAACCTGTCGATAAAACTACCTGGTTTACATTTGACAGATTATACTTTGAAACTGGAAAAAGTACATTAAAAGCGGAATCACAGGAACAATTAAAAAACATGGTCGCTATTTTAAAAGCATATCCTGATGTTAATCTAAAATTAGGTGGATATACTGATAATACTGGTGATGCTGCAATCAACAAGAAGATATCTAACGAACGGGCCAATGCTGCAATGATGGAGCTGGTAAAATTAGGCGTAGATCCTAAGCGTTTAGAGGCTGAAGGTTATGGTGCGGAACACCCTATTGCCAGTAATGATACAGCTGATGGAAAAGCTCAGAATCGTCGTATTGATATACGTGTGACTAAAAAATAGTTATGATAACGTCCGGCTGGAATAAGGCCGGACGTTTCTATTTTTCTGACAAGATCATTTCAATGACCTCAGCGTACTGCCTTCAGTACCTACTTCAAGAATATGCCTGCTCGCACTTCAAGGCAAAATTATCTTTCTGATGACCAACAGGAAAATCGAAGCAAACAGGATAATCATATTCGCTTACCTTCTCCATCACAATTTCATAGATTGATTTGCCAAATTCTTCACCAGGATCATCCGGTTTTATGCTAAATCCACCTATTACTAATCCCGCAAGATGAGCTAATTTACCTGTGCGTTTTAAATTCCAGAACATCCGGTCAAGACTATATAAATATTCTCCGGTATCTTCTAAGAACAAGATCTTACCATTTGTATTCAAGTCTGATTTCGTCCCCGAAAGGTTAGCTATGATACTTAAGTTACCTCCAACCAGTGTACCTTCTCCCCTGCCGGACCGGTTTGATAAGGCAACCGGAGCCGTATATTTAAGATCCTGACCAGTTAATGCCTGTCTGATTGATAAGATCGTAGATATCTGTACCGGCTGTGCTTTAGTCCAGTCGTCCGGAAAGCTATTACACATCTTAGAATGTATCGTTGCAACACCCAAAATTCTGATTTATATGGCAGTGAAGTACTGTAACATCACTAAACCCGATTAACCATTTAGGATGTTTAACAAATTGACTAAAATTTAGCTGGTCAATAATCCGGATTAAACCATAGCCACCTCTGGCACACATAATTGCTTTTATAGCCGGATTATCCAGCATTTTCTGCAAATCTGCCCTTCTTTCTTCATCCGTTCCACCATAAGTAAAATCCTTTTTCCCTATAGCCAGACCGATCTCTGTTTTAAATCCCCAACTCTCCATTAACTGAACAGCAGGCTGATTTTTTTTTCTAAGGTAATTGGCCCTGCCGGACTGGTAATTCCTATGGTATCACCAGGATTTAAATATGGAGGGATCTTAATCTTACCCGTATCTTCTTCTGAAAGATTAGCCCAGCCATCTAATGTCGACAATACTGCTCCTGAAGTAACCAGAGAAGAAATAAAATATTTTCGGTTCATATAAAATCCAGATCAAGACTATGAGTTAAAAATACCGTTATTTTCAGAAAGAAAGAACTAGCTATTATTCAATGGTAATAAATCGCAAAACCAAAACCCGCTATTGTTTTTTACTGGTCCGGCTGAACAGGAATCAGTATCCGTTTTAGGAGATTGATATTCCCTGTAAACCCTTTCACCTACTTCAAAAAGGATTGGATTTTTGAAGATAGGGCCATCAAAACAAAAGGTATGAAACTCCCCATTTTCTCCGCAGATATCTACATTGGGAGGTAAATCTTTGATGAAATCTGAGTCAATAATTCTTCCTGCAAATTCAGGATCAAGCAAATCTGCTTTAATGCAAACAAGAATAGATTTAAAACCAAGATCAATGAATTCAGTTAAGAGTTCCTTTGTATCTCTTTTCCAAAGTGGAAAAACAGATTTTATATGCAAAGCGGATAGTTGCTCTTCCCTGTATTTCCTAAGATCTTCTAAAAAAATATCACCAAAGGCAGCGTGTGTAAATCCTTGTCGATGTAAGCGGGAACTTCTTTCTCCATCAGCATTTCGTATTCCTGCATTGATGGTTGTTCTGGCAATTCAATAGTACTGTGAGGTAAGTCAAGGGCATTTAATTGCAGTGTAAGCAACTCTCTTCTTAAACCATGCATACTGACGCGATTATGCGTTGCATTAACTGAAGTAAGTAAATGTTCTACACTATAATTTTCATCCTGCATCAGATCATACAGTGCAAGAGCAGAATCTTTTCCTGTACTCCAGTTAAAATAGGTTTTTGATTTATTCAATTTTGTGGTATTATTTATAATTAAGTATGACTATCCTTATGAAAAAGAGAACAGCTATGATTATTCCAATAATTAGCGGTCCCAATATCGGTTTAGTTCTGTATTTAACATTTCTATCCAGATCCCTGTTCCAAAACAATTCATACATAACAAAAGTTACCGCTGTGTTGGCTATATATCCATAGCCCATCTTGTCCAAATGCATAAATTCTAAAATAAAAGAAAGCAGGCAGAAATAGAATACCAAATACAATCACTGGCCAACTTCTTCTTCCTGCTGTTCTACAGTTCGATGCTAACATAAATGCACCAAATAGAACAGAAAATAAGATTGAAAAAGCATAAACGGCTGTTTGGGAATAATATGCAGGGGCCTCTCAAGATATTCTTCAGCATCATTAGTCCAGACTACTTTATTTCCTTCTAAGCCCTGTATTACTCTCTCATTGATTTTCCCTTTGATATCCTGTTCTATATTCTCAGATAATTCAACATTTCTCTTTTGCAATTCGGCAAGTGCCAGCCGTACAGCCTCATCAGTATGTTTATCAATATTATTAATATAAAACAATAATTCTTTATCTGTTTTTTTGGAAAGGACTTGTTGAAGAGCGCTCATTTATTCTGTTCTAATCTTATTAAAGCTATCAAAATCAGATAGCCTTTCGGAGTAAATATAAGGCGAAAATCTTCATTTATCCCTCCTCTTCACTATTCTTCATCTTCATTAAAATTGCATAAGCATTTTTTATAACGATCGATTTAACATCCAATACCGATTTAATTTCTACAAATCCATTGTTAATCACTCCTGTTTCTACCTTTACCATCTTAAATTTATTGCTCCCTTCTGCAGAGAAAATATAATCCTTATTCTCCCATTTCACGACTGCTGATTCCGGAACTGCTGTAACACTGGAATTACTTAATTCAATCACTGCATTCACAAAAGTTCCCGGCAGTAAATCTTTATCATAATCTTTCAAATCACAATGTACACTTGTCGTACGGTCTTCACCTATATTTGGCGTGATCAGGTGAATAATAGCCAGGTACTTCTTCTCTGGATGCTTGTTTGTTGTACAGAGAATCTTTTGCCCCTCTTTCAATTTAGAAGCATCGTTTTCAAACACAGTCAGATTTACATGTAAAGCACCTGGATTGATTAACTCAAATAAAACATCCGAAGAGCTCACATATTTACCTTTATTCACATTCACTTTAGTTACATATCCACTAATAGGTGCATAAATATTAATTGCACGGGAAATATTGTTCTCATTTAATACAGCTGGATTCAGACCTGTTAACCTGATCTTTTCGGCTAGTGAGCGAAGAAGAATTTTCTGATTGCTAAATTCGCTTTCTGATTGTTGAAAAAGTTTATCACTAGTCGCCTTTGTCGCATTTAAACCCTTCTGACGATTATAATCTGCTTCAACAAACTTCAATTTGCTTTTTGCTGTCAGATAATCCTGTTGTAACTGAATGTACTGCTGATCTTCTACTGTAGCCAGAATACTCCCTTTTCCAACCCTCATCCCAGGAATTAATGCCATTCTTTTGATATACCCTCCTAATGGAATGCTTATAGAGACAATATTTTCTGGCGGTACATCGATTACACCATTCACTTTTAGCGTAGTGTGCATTTCCCTTTTTTCGAAAGCCCCAATCTCAATTCCCGAATTTTTAATCTGCTCTGGTAATAGCTGAACATAGTCTTCTTGCGTTTTCGATGCATTTGACTGTTTCTTTACGACCGGTTTTTCGGCCTTTTGCTCATTGGTACAAGCTGAAAATAAAATAATCAGAGCGGATAGTAATATTATTGCATGTTTCATTTTAATCTTTTTAAACTTAGTTAACGGCACTTATTCTTTCAATTTCAAAAGCAGTTTCATTCAACTGCTGAACAGTATTGAAGTATTCACTGCGTATCTGAATGGATTGGTTAATTAAGATCACCCAATCCAGGTAACCAATTTCCCCTGCATTCAGCTTATCTGTAGTGATCGTAATAATCTTTGATGCATTTGGTAAAATAGAAGTTTGATAAGATTTGATCAGCCTGCTATTCTGAGTATAAATTTTCAATGCTTCATTCAACCCAGCCTCCAATTCTTGTTTAGATACCGAGAGTTCCTCTTCCCGCTGCCTGATCAACACAGTTGAAGCCTTAATTTTAGCACGCTGGGCACCAAAAAACACAGGAATACCCACACCTGCATTAACCGAAGAGAAACCGTTTCCCTTTATCAAAATAAGACTCTGAACCTGAGCTCATGGTCTGCCATCCAACAATACTCGTGTTGCTATATCCTAAATTTAAAGAGGGCATCAATTTGCTTTTTTCCAGCTTATATTGCTGTTGGGACAACTGCAGTTGTTGCTCTTGTAATTTTAACAAAGGATTATTAACTGTCTGATCAGCTCCGGGGAAGACCTGAATTTTGTATACCACACTATCAGCTTCCGGAAACATTTTATGCTTACTATTCAGCAGCACATTGAAACGGTTCAATAATACTTCATAATCTGTTTTTAAAACTTCCAGTTGATTGGAGATTTGCGAACGCTGATTTCTGGCAGTGGCGAGTTCGAGCGCATCCACATCACCAGAGCTAAATCTTTGTTCTGCCTTTTCAAGAAATCCACTATAAATACTATCTGCCTGCAACAATAATTTACGCTTGTTTTCCAATACTAATAATCCGTGATAAGTAGATTTAACTCTTGTTTTCGTATCCAGCTGATGCTGCAAAAGATTCGTTTCACTGATCTGGAAATTTATTTTATTTATAGCAGACTGCCGTGTATAAACAGTCGGAAAATCAATGCTTTGAGAAATTGAAAACCTGTTATCATTTTGCAGACTGTTGAACTTGCCAAACTCAAATCCAGCATTCGTTTTCTGAACATCAAAACTGCTTTTCTTTAATTGACGATGGTAGTCGGTTTGAATCGTCGAAACCCTCAGGCTCCGTTATTTATTTTTCAATGCACTGTCTATCGCCGCTGGCAGATGTATTTTTTCCTGAGCGGCAGATTGAGCGGTTGAGTGAAGACAAACAAAGAGTAAAATCAGGGTAACAGCCACTATTCTTTTTTGTGGTCTGAAATATTTGAACCCTTTTTCAAAAAGTATGTAAAGCATTGGTAATACAAATAGTGTTAATAAAGTAGAAACAATTAAACCACCAATAACTACGGTAGCAAGGGGTTTTTGTACAGCGCCACCAGCACCTGTACTAATATAGCCATTGGAATAAATCCGAGTGAAGGAACAAGTGCAGTCATCAAAACAGCTCTGAGTTTTGATTTTGTAGCATGTATAACAATACGTTTAACATCTGTCCAGCCCTCTTTTTTTAACCTGTTAAATTCAGTGACTAAAAGGATTCCATTTAAGACTGCTACACCAAATAGAGCGATGAAACCTACTCCAGCGGAAATACTAAAAGGAAGATCACGTGCCCAAAGTGCCAGAATCCCACCAATCGCTGATAAAGGAATTGCCGTATATATTAACAGTCCTTGTTTAACGGAACTAAATGCAAAATACAAGAGCAGGAAAATCAACAAAAGAGCAATTGGAACAACAATACTTAATCTTGCTTTCGCAGCTGTCATATTTTCGAATGAACCTCCATATTGTATGGTATACCCTTTATTCAAATTAAGTTCACGATCAACTTTTTGCTGCAACTCCTCAACTATTGATTGCACATCTCTGTCCTTGATATTAAACCCAATAATAATCCTTCGTTTGGTATCTTCCCGCTGAATCTGATTCACGCCTTCTACTTCATCAACTGATGCAACAAGCGATAAAGGTATCTGGCCACCTATTTTTGTTGGAATCATCAAATTACGGATATCAGCAATGTTTTTACGCGATTCTCCTTCTAATCTGACCACCATGTCAAATCGTTTTTCTCCTTCATAAACCTGTCCGGCTATCTGGCCCGCAAAGGCAGTATTCACCACCCGGTTTACATCACTCACATTCAATCCGTATTTGGCCATCCCCTCTCTATTGTATTTCACAACCACCTGGGGCATACCATTTACTTTCTCTTCATAAATATTAATTGCGCCCTTTACCGTTTGAATAATTCCCGCCAGCCGGTGCGCATAACTGGCAAGAGAATCAAGGTCTTCTCCAAAGATCTTACAAACTACATCTTGTCTGGCACCAGTCATCAGCTCATTAAAACGCATTTGAACCGGGAACTGGAATCCTACTGTAATCCTGGAACAACCTCTAAAGCCTTCGTCATTTTTGCACTCAATTCTGGAAATGACTTTGCAGAAGTCCATTCTTTTTTATCTTTCAGAATAACCATCATATCACCTGCTTCAAAAGGCATCGGATCTGTAGGAATTTCGGCACTTCCTATTTTAGTTACTATCTTTTGTACCTCAGGAAATTCGTTCAGAAGAATTTTAGAGGCTTTTTGAGTAGTTTCAATAGTGTTATTTAAATTGCTCCCGGTCAGTAACCTGGTTTCAACAGCAAAATCTCCTTCTTCCAACTGTGGAATGAATTCTCCTCCCATCCTGGTCAGAATAAATACAGAGACCACAAACATGAATAAGGTGATCAGGATAATAGCTTTAGGGAAATGCAATACTTTACTCAGCAGCGGCTGATATCTTCTTTCCAGCCAGGCCATCAGTTTATCTGTGATATTTTTCTCGTGCTTCAGATTTTTGCTGAGACATAACGCCGACATCATCGGAACGTAAGTAATTGATAAAATAAATGCACCGAGTATGGCAAAGGCAATTGTGAATGCCATTGGTTTAAACATCTTTCCTTCAATTCCTTCCAGAGATAAAATAGGCAGGTAAACAATCAGGATAATGATCTGGCTAAAAACAGCAGATTTAATCATTGAGCCTGTAGATTTCCCGACTTCCTTATCCATCTCGTCCTGAGTGATGTGTCCGGCTTTTCTAAATTGTTTGGAGTGTACAAACCGGTGTAATATAGCTTCCACGACAATTACCGACCCATCTACAATCAACCCAAAATCTATAGCTCCCAATGACATCAGGTTCCCCCCCACACCAAATTTGTTCATCAGAATAATGGCGAACAACATCGAAAGAGGAATAACTGAGGATACAATCAGTCCTGCTCTCAGGTTGCCCAAAAAGAAGACTAAAACAAATATCACAATCAACGCTCCTTCCAGCAAATTGGATTCTACGGTATGAATAGCATTATCCACCATCTTGGTACGATCGAGAAAGGGTTCAATAACGACCCCTTTAGGCAGCATCTTTTGTATTTCGATAATCTTATCCTTAACTCTTTTGACCACTACAGATGAGTTTTCACCTTTCAGCATCATGACCACAGCACCAGCGACCTCACCTTTATCATTATAAGTCATCGCACCGTACCTGATTGCAGAACCATATTGAACAGTAGCGACATCTTTCATCAGCAAAGGAGTACCATTCTCTAATGTTTTCACGACAATTTGCTGAATATCTTCCGGTGTAGTTGTTAAGCCCTCACTTCTGATATATAGAACAGTTGGCCCTTTCTCAATATAAGCACCACCCGTATTTTCATTGTTTTTCTCCAAAGCATCAAATACATCAGCAATAGTAATTTTATGAGCCTTCAACTGATCCTGACGAACTGCTATCTCATATTGCTTGAGCTTGCCGCCGAAACTTGAAACCTCTGCCACTCCGGGTGTTCCCAACAGCTGACGACGTACAATCCAGTCTTGAAGTACGGAGTTCTGTCGCATCGTATTGAGATTCATATCCCTTTAAGGGCCTGACTACATATTGGTAAATCTCTCCCAAACCAGTAGAAACAGGGGCCATCTGTGGTGATCCTACTCCCGCAGGAATCTCCTGCTGAACCTGTTGTAATTTTTCACTGATCTGCTGGCGGGCCCAGTAAACATCTGTTTCTTCACTAAAAACAATGGTAACCAGTGAAAGTCCAAAACGGGAGAAACTCCTGATTTGTTTAAGCCCGGAGATACTACTACAGGCTTGTTCAATTGGAAAGGTAATTAGTCTTTCAATATCAGGTGCTCCAAGTGAAGGTGAAACGGTAATGACCTGAACCTGGTTATCAGTAATATCAGGAAGTGCATCTATAGGTAATTTTGTGACCTCATAGGTACCCCAGCCAATCAGCGCGAGCACAAAGAGACCAATGATCAGCTTATTCTTTATAGAAAAGCCAATAATCAGATTCAGCATAAATTCAATTATAAAAAAAAATAATAATACATAAGCTATATAAAGACATGATTGTCCATACAGTAATTAAAAAATTTCAATAAAGAATGTTAAACTCTTGGAGGTCTGAATAAATCATCCAGCGCAGGGTTAGATAACCAGTTATATTCCGGTTTACATGAAGCAACCAGAAGAAAGAAATATTGTTGTTTTAACAGAACGGGTTTTGAAGAAGCAATAGCTTGCGAAATGTGTCCCTGACTGCTGATCTTTTTGAATGGCAATTTCATATCATCTTCGTCATCATTATCATTTAAATCTTCACCAAAATAATGCATTGATAAGAATTTGATAATTCCAACCTCCTTATTGAGTTGATGATGCTGCTGAAAATGTGAGACAAGGTGAGGCAGTTTGAACACTTCGGAAAAAGAAGTATTCAAAAATAGTATTGGAAACAGTACGTATAAACATGCCTTTTTCACTTTGCAAATATAGCCTCAGAGAGTTGAAAACCAAATTTTAATATTCCCCCAATAAATGGTTTTCACTCTATTTCAACACCATAGCAATACGAAATAGGTAAATAAGCAAAGTCAAGAAGCAAATAAATTCTTTTTTTAATTTAAAAAACAAATACACAAGATATTTTATTCATTAAATGAAATTAATTTGCAAAAACAGACAACATTTACTACAATTGCGCTGTATTATTTTCGCCCATATCTCTTTCTAAAACAACCCTGAAAATGGATTTTGCAACCGCCACATTTAAAAATTTTGAGAATATCGAAGGTCATGATATATATGACAGAGCAGAGGTTTTTGGCGATTTCCTACAGTATATGAAGGATAACGGCCATATGAATTACCGGTTGCAAAATTTCTCTGGCTGCGGCCCCGAAATGCGTGTAAAAACATCCATGCATCAGAATGGCTATGACTATGTAAGTTTTGTATCGAATGACTATCTGGGATTTACGCAACACCCAAAAGTAAAAGCAGCTGCCATGCAAGGCATATTGGAATTTGGTACCGGAGCCGGCGCATCTCCATTAATTGGTGGACATTTCTCTTATCATGAAGTTCTGGAAGAGAAAATCGCAAGCTTTTTCAAGCGTAGTAAAGATTCATCCATTATCTATACTACCGGATACACCGCTAATAGTGCTACATTAATGAGTTTGCTTCAAAAAGAAGACCTGGCAATAGTTGACATGGCTGTTCATACCAGTGTATACGAAGGCTGCATATTAACTAATACTAAAACCTTCCTTCACAACCATACTGAGTCTCTGGAACGAATATTGAGGGATGCTAAGGATAAGTACAGAACTAAGCTGGTAATTATTGATGGTGTCTATTCTCAGGACGGAGATCTCGCTCCTTTGAAAAAGATTATCGAACTGGCAAGATCTTATGGTGCTTACATTATGGTAGATGATGCACACGGAATTGGCGTTTTAGGAGCAACTGGAAGAGGGGCATTAGAGCTATGTGACCTGTTACATTCGGTAGACCTTATTTCCGGAACTTTCAGTAAAAACATTTGCAAATATTGGAGGTTACGTTATTGCAAATCCCAAATTGATTAACTTTCTAAAATTCCAGTCCAGGCAACAGATTTTCTCAGCGACCAGTACACCGGCAGCAGCTGGAATTATTAAAGCAATTGAATTAATTGATGAAGAGCCACAATGGCAGTTAAAACTTTGGGAAAACATCAATTATTTTAAGAAAGGCCTGATTGACATGGGCATGGATATAGGTACAACTGCATCTGCAATCGTACCCGTTAAAATCGGTGACGCACACAAAACAGGTGATGCCGGCAAGTTATTACTTAAGGCCGGTATTTATACTAACCCAATATTATATCCTGCTGTAGCAAAAAAAGATGCCAGAATACGTATGAGCCTGATGGCAACTCATACAAAGGAACAGCTGGATAAAGCCCTGAATGCGTTTGAATATGTAAACCAAAAACTTGATATTGTTGGAGAAGGAGTATAAAATGGCCAGAAAAGTAACCGAAGGACCGATAAGGAATAAAGAAAAAACCCGGCTTAAATTACTTAATGCGGTTGGCGAAATCATAAGGACCGAGGGTTATAAAGGGCTGGGAGTGAATAATATTGCCAATAAAGCCAGGGCTGACAAAAAACTTATTTATCTTTATTTTGAAAGCGTTGACAAGCTTGTGGAAGCGTATGTCAGGCAGAAAGACTATTGGGAAACTTTTACGGACGGTATACAACTACTTATCGAAGAGCATAAAGGCAACTTTGGAAAAGACCTCGCCAGTAAAATTCTGGTTGATCAGTTTAACTTTTTTCTCCAGGCCGAAGAAATGCAAAAGGTCATCCTATGGGAAATCAGTGAGAAAAATGAGCTGATGCGTGAAATTGCTGATGCCAGAGAAACTTTAGGAAATGAACTTTTTAAACTAACAGATCCACAGTTTGAAGATACAACTGTAGATATAAGAGCAATCCAGGCCCTGCTAATTGGAGGTATCTATTACCTTGTATTACATGCAAAATCAAAAATCAAATGGCAGTACTTTTTGTGGTATTGATATTAATGAACAGAAAGGCCAGGAGAGAATAATTAAAAGCCTTAAACAAGTTGTAGAATGGAGCTACGCTGAGGCTAAAAAACAAAAGAAAGACTCATAAAGCGGAGGTTGTACCCTCTGCTTTTATCACTACTTTCATCATATTCCACTCCCGTCCCCCCCTTCTGTTTCAATCCAGTATACCAATCTTGTATTTGACTCCAGACGCTTTCCGGCGTATTCAACAAACCTTTCTTTTCTTTTCAAAAGGATGATTAAATAATTATGCTTAAACCCTCAGTCATGATCAATATGTATTTTATTCACTAATAGGTGAAATATTTTTGGAATATCAAAAAATAGTAATTAATCTTGCACAGAAAGACCAACAAATAACTATTAAGTATTTAAATAACCCACAAAGAGAAGATTAAAAACTTAAGGGCTACCTAAACAAATTTCATCTTCCAATCTACACCTGTTAAAAACATCATCTATCATGTACATAATTGACCTTCAAAATGAAAAGTTGCAGTATGACCATATATCTGCTATTTCTACTTCACTATCTAAAAATTTAAATAAAGACAATTTCGGATGTATTATTAAAAATACACCTACCAGCTCAATGGACATTTTTAAAAAAATATGTGATGAGGTAGGCTCTCCAATTACTGAACAATATTTTGATATATCCAGCGAAGACTCCTATATACATGATGTAATAGCACATTTATGTCTTAATTCGGATACTACAGAGAAAGGCCGGGCAGTGTTATGCAACGTGGATAAGATATTGGCTCAGCTATCAGAAATAGATATAGATATTCTCAGTACCCCCATATTCGAATTTAGTTCTGGTAAAGCAGCTGTACTCACCAAACATGAAGACAATTATCAGCTTCGGTATAACGGTGAAAATATTAACACAACCACATTATTACATATTGCTAAAGATGTACTCAAAAAACTGGAGCAACTTATCAATATCAATAAATTGGTGAACAATACACGCTTAATGAAGGAGATCTTCTGATACTCAATAACCGCAGGATTGTTCATAGTAAAACGAACTTCTCTAATGATAGCGGACGTATGTTCAAGAGTGCAAGATTATATTATAAATAATCTAACTTTATAATAACATAAACAACAAGGAAATGGATGAACAAGAGGTTTGCAGCCATATTACTGCTATCAAAGATGTCAAATCAAGTAAAGATTATGTTTGCGAAGAATGTATTAAACACAATACTGAATGGATGCACTTACGCACCTGCCAGACCTGCGGCCTGACACTCTGCTGTGATGATTCACCTCAAAAGCACATGACTAAACATTATCATACAACCAAACATCCTGTAATTTCCTCTGCAGAACCAGGCGAACGCTGGTTATGGTGTTATCCTGATGAAGTGTTTGTAGAATATTAAAGCAATAATAACCGTCGCACAAATGGCTTATCTGTGCGACGGTTATTATCATTTGCCATGCCATGGATGTTATAAAAATTATAATCAGTCATTGGCGCATCGGTAAAACCAAGGTTACGGCCTATTGTAATTATCTGTCCCCGATGATAAGTACTGTGGTTCACTACCTGCATCACATAATTAAAGTTTTGAAAATCACATTCAAACCAGGGACTTACAATAAGCGTGGTATCCAGTAAATTATCATTTCCCATTTCATTAATATAATCTGCCAGTGCAGCAGACCCTTCCAAAAAACCTGTATAAACATCTTCAAGAGTCTGAGTAGCTTTTTCAGTCATTTCCCAGGCACTTTTATTCAGAATACAAAGCCAGTATTCTTCAGTTGCCTGCATATGTGCTAGTGTCAATTTTATACTTGGAAAGCTTGATGGAACTTCCTGCACGACTACCTCCGCGGCTTTCGTTCTAAGCCAGTTAACCAGTGTTGTATTTGCCCAAAGGTTATAATTCACATAGTTTTTCATTAAATCTATAAGGGGTGACTCTGCTGTTTCAACACAGTTATTTTTCTTGTGTCATGGTTTTTCTTTTTGTTTACATAAAGGTAATAGTGCCTTGTGACAACAGTATGTCAGCAGGATTCAAGACCAAAAAAAAAGATATTCACGACCAACTATTTTACAGCACAGCAAATGTATTTTTCTTATTTTACGTAGATATTAACCTAATAATCAACCTAAATCAATAAGAAATGAAAAAAAATCTACTCTTATTCCTGATTACTGTTTTACTCTTTTCCACACATGCTGTGGCACAGGAAAAAACAATAAACGGAAAAGTCACTTCAGTAGAAGACGGATTACCGCTTCCCGGAGTAACTGTCAAAATTAAAGGGACTTCTTCTGGTGTAATGACTAATTCCGAAGGAAATTATACGATTAAAGCAAAACAGGGGCAAATACTGGTATTCTCTTTTATTGGTTCAATGAATAAGGAGCAAGTTGTCGGAACTGCATCAACCTTGAACATTAGTTTGAAAGAAGATTCAAAAGGGCTAAATGAGGTTGCCGTAACCGCTTTTGGCGTAAAACAGCAGGTGCGCGGTCTTGGTTATGCGACACAAAATGTAAAGGCAAAAGAGATTATTGAATCTAATCAGCCGAATCTAGTAAATGCCCTGCAAGGAAAAGTCGCAGGTGTACAAATCAATAATTCAAGTGGTGCTCCAGGCTCTTCTGCAAGTATCAATATTCGTGGTGGATCTTCTTTGAGTGGAAACAACCAACCTCTTTTTGTTGTCGATGGTATTCCAATTGACAACAGTACCCCAGTTTCACAGGGTGGATTAATCGCAAGTGCTGCACCGGCATCAAACAGAGCAATAGATATTAATCCAGAGGATATCGAAAGTATTACAGTCCTGAAAGGCCCCTCAGCTGCCGGATTATATGGCTTACGTGCGGCATCAGGCGCAATTGTAATTACGACTAAAAAAGGGGCTTCCGGTGCAGGAAAAATCAGTTACTCAAATAATTTCTCTTTTGATCATGTAAATAAATTACCGAACTTCTTCAATCTACTTATAAACAAGGAGAACAGGGTGTATCCAATGCAGTAGCTACCGGTTCATGGGGCACAGTATTGAATCCCGGAGAAAACACCTTTAATAACCTTGGTGATTTCTTTAAAAATGGATTCTCACAAACACATGATGTTTCAGCAAGTGGCGGTAATGAAAAAACTACAATTTTTGCTTCCGCTGGTTTATTGAATCAGAAAGGAATTGTAGAAAACACCAGCTATACACGTAAATCATTCAGACTAAGTGGTGATAGCAGAATATCAGATAAATTAAAAGTTGGCGGAACAATAAACTATGTAGAATCCGATCGAAAATATGTGCTGCAAGGGAGTGGAAACGGGGTAATGGGGGCTGCACTCTGGCCTACAAGCGATAATATGAGTATTTATTTAAATCCAGATGGCAGTCAGCGGACACTTACTGGAATAGATAATCCATACTGGAGCCGTAATTATAAGCCTATTACAGATAAAGTGAACAGGATTATTGCGAATGGAAACATCGTCTATGACCCATTTTCTTTCCTGAATGTAACTTACCGCTTAGGAACGGATTTCTATAATGAGAAATTCAAAAGTATCCGTGGCGCAGGAACAAATGTTGTTGGTGAAGAAAAAGGGGCCATCTCGGAGGTAGCTTCAACCAATCAGATCACGACTTCTACCCTGCTTGTTACGGGAAAGAAAACTTTCTGGAATGACTTCAATACCAGCCTTACGCTTGGACACAATCTTGAATCAACCTCATATGAGGGGGTAACTACAACAGGATTAGGATTTATTGACCCGACATTTACTTCGTTAAACAATACTTTGCCCAACACCAGAACAAGTATAAACAATATTTCAAGAAGGAGAATAATGGGTGTTTTTGCAGATTTGAATTTAGATTATAACAATCTTGTTTTTCTAAATTTCCGCGACGAAATGACTGGTCATCTACAGTACGAAAAGAGGCACAGTCTTTCTTTTACCCGGCAATCAGCACCTCGATCCTATTTTCTGAAATCTTAAAAGAAATGGGGTTTAAATCTGATGATAAGATCTTTTCGTTTGGAAAATTCAGGGCTTCATGGGCCAGGGTTGGTAAAGATGCTCCCCCATATGTATTAGCGACAACATTGGGGACAACAACCAATAGTTCTACCATAAATCCCAGAGGATTCATTATAAACTCAGGTGCGTATTATGGAAATCCTCTGCTTGAGCCTGAGTTTACCAACTCCTTTGAAATTGGTACAGATATCAGGTTTTTCAAAAGCAGAATCGGTCTTGATGTGACCTACTATAATTCAACTTCAGATAATCAGATTCTTGCGACACGAACAACTCCTTCGTCTGGTGCATTTCTGGCTTATTTAAATGGGGGATCTATCAATAGTAAAGGAGTTGAAGCTATATTAAATGTCCAGGCTATTGCCCATAAAGATTTCAAATGGTCAATAGATTTCAACTTTGCAAAGAATAAATCAACAGTAAAATCATTACCCGGCGCGAATTGGACAGAATAGAATTATCTGATGCGTGGGTAGCTGCTGGAGCAACAAATGTCGCACAGGCAGCGGCATTTCTGAATGGCTCCTTGTTTGGCATAAACGGTACCGTATGGAAAACCAATAGCGATGGAAAGTTATTATTAGATAATAATGGTGCACCACAAATAGCTCCTGCATTGACTGTAATTGGAGATAGAAATCCAGATTTCACAGCCGGAATAACCAATACTTTCACTTATAAGAACCTGTCTTTATCTTTTATGATTGACATCAGACGAGGTGGTGATATTTTTAACAACACAGAAAATTCGATGGTTTATTCAGGTAACAGCACGAAAACTCTCGACAGAGGTACCAAAGTTTTTGATGGGATCATAGAATCTACTGGGCTTCCAAATACGAAAAGTATCAAACTAGATCAGAATTATTATCAGACATTATATGCTAAACAGGGTTATGATTTTGTTGAAGACGGCAGCTGGTATCGTCTGCGCTATGCGACGGTCAGTTACAATTTCCCAAAAACAACGCTTAAAAGAATCGGATTATCCAACCTGCAGGTATCTGTAACCGGACGCAATTTAATCCTGATCACCAAGTATTCTGGTGTAGACCCCGAAGTTTCCGGCAGCGGAGCGGGTGTTAACGGTTCTGGATCATTTGGGTTTGATAACCTGGGTATCCCTGCAACAAGAGGGTTTGATTTAGGTCTGAGATTATCATTTTAATATTTATCAATTATGAAGACATTACATATAAAGATTTTATCCATCTTAAGCCTTGCTGCTTTAACGCTAAATACGTCCTGCAAAAAATATCTGGATGTAAATACAGATCCAAATAACCCAACATCAGTTTCTGCTGCAAACCGTTTGGTAGGTGCTATAACTACAACCAGCGGTGCCTCCATGTGGCGTGGATCTAGAGAAATTGCTGGTTTAGTACAATACGGAGCCACACAATTAAACACAGGAACGAATAGAAATGCTGACAATGGCGCTATACAGCTGCTTATTTTTTCTGGCAAAATGCTTATGTATATACGATGCCAAATTGTGTTGACTTAATTAACTTAGGTGAATCTGAAGGGAACCCACATTTTACCGGAGCTGGAAAAACCCTGCTTGCTTTGAATCTGGGCATGTTAACTGATCAATATGGGTCAATTGTAATCGATGATTTTTATAACGGGGTATCAGGAATCAATCTTGTTCCGGCATTTAATGATCAGCAAACGGCTTATCAGCGCATTCAAAATTTATTGGATGAAGCCATTATAGCTTTTGACGGAACAAATAAAACAGCCGCTTTAAATTCGAAAAATGGAGATATTATGTACCAGGGGGATGTGAGTAAATGGAAACGTTTTGCTTATGCCCTGAAAGCCCGTTACCTGAATCATTTAACTAAAAAAACTGCGCTTTATAATCCAGCAAAAATTATAGAGGCTTGTGAGAATTCTTTTAATGCTGATGGAATGGATGCACAATCGATTATATCGCAGGTGCATTGCAAACTGATGAAAGTCCTTGGTCAAGCTGGGGTGGTTTTACCAGCACTACAGATCCGCGGTACTTTACCTGGAGCCAGTTCTTTGTGAACATGCTGACCAGCTTCCCGGTTACAAACAGCACCTATCAGGACCCTCGCATAACAAAGATTATGCTTCCGGCAGCATCTGATGGAAAGTACAGAGGGCTAAGGTCTGGTGGCGCTTTAACTGGCGGACAAGGTATATTAGCTGATGGATCTAATGGTGATGCAACTAAAACTGCTGTTACAGACTATGGTACTTTCAGCAAAAGCGGATATTATACCAATACAACTTCACCCTTTCCTTTTATTACTTACTCTGAAGTAAAACTGATTGAAGCTGAAGCTAAATTACGCTCTGGAAATACAGCCGGGGCTTTAACTGATTACGAACTGGGTGTTAAAGCTAATATGAGAAAACTGGGTGTGACTGCAGCAGATATTACGGCTTACTGGACAGCACAGCTTAATGATGGCCTTGCCTCACATTTTGCAAATATGACACAGGGCCTGAGCCATATTTTCCGTCAAAAGTATATTACGCAATGTTTAAATAATGAAACGTGGGTAGACATGCGCAGAATGGATTATAGCAAAGACATCTATGGACCAAGTCTTAAAAAACCACTTAATATCAATACGACTATCTTTTCATCAAATGATAGTGATCCGTGGATTCAGGCGATGGTTTATGAGACCAATGAGGCCACAAGAAATCCAAAAAATGTAGGTGATAATTCCGAAAAAACAAGATTGTTAACACCTGTATGGTGGAACCAGCCTTAATTAATTGATTAAAACTCAGCACAGATCCCGGCTATATCAGGATTTGTGCTGATTATATACCTACCCTGCTATTTTAATAAAAAACCTTCCAAAATGGAATGGTTTCGCCAGTCAGAATTTAAGGTATCTGATTAAAATACAGCATTAACTATCAATAAACAATCAATTGCTTTAAATAATGGCTTTGTTATAATTTTGCCCGGCCAAAAGACAATACGCAAACAATATCGGCCTCTATGGATCGTACAAATGAATTCTCCTTAAACCAGGCTAGTATTGGAATAATCTCAGGATTACACAACTTTCTTCTACATTAGATTATATGCCAAATGATTTTATGACTTTCAGGCTGGAATATGGTTTCAGAAAATCTAATGTACCTTATTTTGCAGGTCCTGGTGGCACTGCCTCACAGACAGGTTTCAGTAACAACGCGATCGATCCGACATGGAAACCCGATTTAAGAAAACAGGATCACTCTGGCAGTCAATTTCAGATTATAACAGGAAGAATGAAATATTCAGAATGATCTGACTGAATCTATCCTCATCCTATATAAATATCTTAAGCGAGTTGCAGCACATAATGCAGAAAAATTTTGGTCACGAAATCATCAGCCAAAGGGGAAGTTTAAGCTATTTAAAATCGTTTTATCAACCTATAATTTTTGATAGAAGATACACTATCCCATTCCTAAGTATATATTTTTACATTAGTTATCACCTATTCAATCATGAAATACTTTATATTTGGCTAATCATCAACATGGTAACAAAATTACACTAAGCCAAATAATTCGATATATGAATTCGCATTTAGACCCTACTGATTTGGGAATATTAAATCTTCTGCAGGAAAATGGAAGACTAACCAATAAAGAACTTGCGCATCATCTGAACAGAACAATTTCTCCGATTTTTGACCGGAGGAAACGATTGGAAGAAATGGGTTATATTAAAAAGTATGTTGCTGTACTGGACAGAGAAAAAATAACAACATGCCTGATTGCATTTCCACAAATTGCTTTGACCAGCCATGGTGAGGATGCATTAGCGTCCTTCCAGAAAACTGTAATTTCCTACGCTGAAGTTCTGGAATGTTATCATATCACTGGAAAATATGATTTTATGTTAAAAATTATCATTCCTGATATGCATGCTTATAATGCTTGCTGCGTCAAAAAATTGCCCCGCTTGAAAATGTAGGTAATGTGCATAGCTCACTGGTCATTTCACAGGCAAAGGCTGAAATCGGATTACCTTTATAATTTACAGGAGAACAGCGCTAAGCCTATCCTCCTGATTTAACACGGTTTTCTTCTTCAGAAGACCCTTTAGAACGCTGACGAGCACCTTTAATAGAAGAGCTTCCAAATCTGTAGCTGCAAGTTAAACGGAAAACCCTGGTTTCACTTTTCTCATTGACTGAATAAATCTGGGAAGGAATAGCACTGGTAATACGGAATTTCTGTAAGTTAAACACATCATTGGCAGCTAACTTTATACTCAGCTTTTTCTCCATAAATGATTTACTAATTCCTAAATCAATCCCATAGATTGGCTTCACAGACAAGGTTCCATCTACCTGAGCTGAGCGATAAAAACCTGATAACTCAAAATTGGTTGTACCATTAAGTGTAATTGTCTGGTTACTATTAAAATTGAAAGCAGTTTTTCCTCCTTTATAAGGCACACCCAAAAGATTTGGTGTGCTAAATTCATTGTAGAAAACTGTCAGGTTATTATTGGTTGTCCACCATTTAAATATAGTTAAGGGTGCATTGATATTTAGACTATAGGACTTTTTCTGCGCAAGATTTTGTGAGGATATAAACAGTGTTTTTTTAAGCGTATCAGATACCAATACTCTTGAAATAGCATCGTTAGTGTGACTGTATCCAAGCGTAGCATTTATAGTTTTTTTATACGAATAGGAAATCTCAAATGAATTTGTGTATTGTGGATTCAAATATGGATTTCCCATACTATAGGTATACAAATCCACAAAATAAACGAATGGATTTAAATCTTCATAATCAGGACGGTCAATTCTTCTGCTGTAAGAGAAACCTACTTCATGGTTTTTGGAAAGCACGCGATTCACAAAAACACTAGGAAACAGGTCAAAATAATGACGGTCAGAAATTTGTTGCTTAGGTACAGAATTTTTCTTTTTGGAGTTAGTTTGTTCGGCCCTTAACCCCAATTGCACAGTTAATCCTGTAAATTCACGGTTCAGATTAATATAACCTGCGTTTATATTTTCATCATAGATAAAATGATCACTACGGGTAAGATCGCTCTGCCAGTTATTGTTCAGGAAGTTTTCAAAAGAAGAAACATTATCTGTACTGACTTTACTACTCTTCAATCCTGTTTCTAACTTCATCTTTTTATTAATGGGTAAAGTATAATCAACCTTTCCTGCTAATATTTTAACAAGCGAAGGTGTCCTGTTTTTAAATATATAAGGATCTCTGGAAGGCTGTCCCGCAGCATTTAAATAGGTATTATTATATTCGGAATTTTGTAACCCTGTATATCTTGAATAATCAGCATCAGCAGATATTTCCTGACCTAAAGTATCAATAGTACCTTTATAATTCATATTATAAGTTATACCCGAATATTTATACTGACTAGGATTACTCGCCATAACTGATGAATCTGTTTTCAATGGCAATGGCTGACTTCCTATTAGCGTTAAAACCTTTGTATCATTATTATCTCCTGTACTTCTATATCCGTTAACTGCTACGCCAATAGTTTTTTTATCATTGAAAAAATAATCAATGCCTGCTTTATAATTATAATTTTCTCTTTTGCCTACCTGCGTACTTGTCTGTCTGAAAAAGGTTTGATCTGTAGCTGTATTATTCACACGGTCGATATTCAGATCATGAAACCTTTTGTTTTTCCCATAGTTAAGCTCTCCAAATGCATTGAATTTTTTCTCTCTGTGGTTAAGTGAGAACCCATCATTGGTTTTAAAATATTTGCCATACCCTACTCCTGCTGTTACTGATCCGTTAGTACCGTAGTTTTTTTTTTTTTCAATTTAATATTAATAATCCCTGAGTTTCCGGCAGCATCGTATTTAGCAGAAGGATTGGTAATTAACTCAATAGATTGTATAGCATTACCTTCTGTAGAGCGTAACAGATTCGCTAATTGTTCATTGAAAGAAAGATAGTAGGTTTACCATCGAGCATAACTGTTACGCCTGTTTTTCCTCTCAGACTCACATTTCCATCTTTATCAACGCTTACGCCTGGTGCTTTTTCAAGTATTTCCAGAGCGGTATTACCTGCGGCTAAAACACTGTTTTCTACATTCAGTACTGTTTTATCGATTTGTCTTTCTATCAAAGGTTTGCGGGCAACGATGTTGACACTGTTCAACTGTTTAGAGGTTGGGACTAATTCTACGTTGTCTATGTTATAGTTTTTATTTGATGGGCTAATTACATACGGGCCTTTAAAGACTCTGGCATAACCGATCATGTTAAAGGCAACAAGATATTGTCCTTCTGGTAAGCGTTCAAAAAGATAAGTTCCATTATCATCTGTAATAGAGCCTTTGATTAATGTTGAATCTTTGGCAGCTAACAGACTTACTGATACATATGATTGATTGATATGTTTTTCGTCAAAGACTTTACCGCTAAGTTTACCTGCATGATACTGGTTTGTGCGGTTACTGCAGAAATTGTAAATAGACTTAACATGCAAGCCAAAATACCTATGGTTAATTTTTTCATCTTTAAAAGGATATGTCTTTAAGATGACTTAAGAGGTAAAAGGTTACAGCACCGTCTGAAAATAAAAAAAAACACAACATGCTATGTTCCGGCTACGTCCCCCTTCAGGGTACTGATGCCGGAACATAGCATGTTGTGTTTCTTACATGATCCAACGGGTCTTCCACGTTGGGGATGGTGGTTAGTTAATGGCCGATTGGATAACTGGATAACTGCATAGCTGCCTGGCTGGATAGCTAATTAGTTATCAGCTTTTAGGCCGAATGGTTAGCTAAATTTAGTAGCCCCTGTGCCAGTAACGATCACGTCTATGATGTCTGTAACCACCGCGGTCCTGTACGATACAGGAACTCAATAATGATGCTACTACTGTGAGTAGCATGAGATTTCTGAATGTTTTCATGTCTGTGTGTTTTAAATTGATTTTTTTTTTTAACCTATATGGTTAAGACACTGATATTGCTTAAAGGATTAATCATCTACTGGTTTTTGCGAAAAAGCACGAGCAGTTAATCGGAATGAATTAGCTCCTTGCACTGCTGATTACTAGTGTATTATAATTTTTAGATAATTTTGAATACTGGGAAACAACTGGCGTAACTGCGGGAAGCCCTACATCTCTCTAAAGAGAAATTATTTTCTAAATTTCTGAGAGGGGTTCTATTTCTGTAAATTTATTAGTCTAAAGAATTGTCATTAAACATGAACAACATCCTTAAAATTACAAGGATTGATGCGTACTCTATTACCCCCAAGTATTTGCAGCTGATCAATTCAATCCTCCAGGGAATTCAATCGGGGCAAATAAAAAAGAATGATGTGCTCCCCTCCATCAATGAGTTTAGTTACGCCCTGGAAACCGCAAGAAGTACAATAGAAAGGGCTTACAATGAGCTTAAGAAAATGGGACTGGTACAATCTGTTTGGGAAAAAAAGGTTTCTTTATTGTCCATACTCAATTTCAGAGACCAGTCAGGGTATTACTGCTTTTTAATAAGCTAAGCATACATAAGAAAATTATCTATGATGCTTTTGCTGAAACGCTTGGGAATGAAGCTGCGATTGATTTTTACATCTACAATAATGATTTTAATGTTTTTAAGAGACTAATTCAGGAAAAGATTGATCACTATGCTAAATGCGTGATCATCCCCCATTTTTATGAAAATAGAGAAATGGGCTATAAGCTGATCGATACGATAGCTAAGGAGAAACTGATATTGATGGACAAACTTGCAGAAGGGCTGACTGGTGAGTTTGGAGCGGTATATGAAGATTTTGAAGAAGATATATTCTCTGCACTTGAACAACTGACAGACAGGTTATCCGGGTATGATACACTAAAGCTGATTTTCCCCAAAAATACTTATTACTCTAAGAAAATTTTATTAGGGTTTCTCCATTTTTGTCAGAAGTACAATTATAAAAAAAATGAAATACTTAATGGACTTCATAAACACAAAATTGAACCGGGAGCAGTATACATCAATCTTGCTGAGGATGATCTGGTAATCTTAATTGAGAAAATCATTGAAGACAACCTACAGATTGGGAAAGATATTGGGGTAATCAGCTATAATGAGACTCCTATTAAGAATATTATCATGGATGGAATCACCACAATTTCAACTGATTTTAAAATGATGGGAGAAAAAGCTGCCGAATTATTGCTTACCAACTCTGTTGAACATATTAAGATCCCTTTTAAAGTTACACTAAGAAATTCGCTTTAAATGAGATAATAATCATGGATAGAGAGACTTGTGAGTAAACAGTAGAATTACAATTATATTCTTTTAGTTTTTTATTCATAAAAAACATAAATAAATTTGCTTACTAAATATATTATTGTACTTTTGCAATCCCAACAACAACGAAGGTTATTTATAACTGGAATGTTGATCATGTTCGGGGTGTAGCGTAGCCGGTATCGCGCCTGCTTTGGGAGCAGGAGGTCGTAGGTTCGAATCCTGCCACCCCGACTTAAAAAAAAGAGATCATATGATCTTTTTTTTTTTGTAATAATATTTTCAATTTAGCACCTTGGTGCTAAATTTACTTCAAACATTCTACACCCAACTGGCTTAAATTAATAAATGAAAAAATCGTTAAACATAATTGTCTTATTATCATTGTTTTGCCAAATGGCTTCATGTCAATCGTCCAATTGGAAATTAAAATATGATTACATAAGTGGCTATCAAGAAGATGGGTTGATTTCAGTAGGAAAAAAAATTGGAAAGGGCAAAAACATAGAATTTAGATATGGTTTTGTGTCTCCTGATGGAATAGAAAGAATTCCTTTAAAATATGAATATGGTACTAATTTTTTTGAGGGAAGAGCAGCTGCAGCTATCAATGATAAACAGGGATTTATTGATACAAAAGGACAAATTATAGTCCCTATCATATATGATTATGTTGATAGATTTAAAAACGGAATGGCCGGTGTTAACTTAAAAGGTAAGTGGGGCTTTGTAAATAAAACTGGAGTTGTAGTAGTTCCAATAAAATATGATCTTTTATCTGATTTTGATGAAAATGGGATTGCCAAAGTTGGAACTATAATTAATGTTGTTGGCAATCAAAATATTAACAAGTATGGCTTGATTAATAAGAAAGGAGATGAAGTCGCTCCGATAAAATTCGATGAAATCGGAATATTCTATAATGATAAACTGCCCGCTATTGCAGTTATAAAAAACGATAATAAATGTGGCTTAATCAATACTAAGGGAGAAGTGTTGATTCCATTAAAATATGATGGAATTGAAATATACTATTACCTGCAATTACAAAATTTGATTATTGTAAAACTTGATAATAAATATGGCCTAACCAATACTAATGGGCTGGAAATTACTCCTGTAAAATATGATTACATAAAAGATATTGATGAAGGTAAGATTGAAGTTTATGAAAAAGGCGAAAACATTTTATATAAATAAAGATGGTGAAAAAAAAGTTAAATAGAATTTGGCGTACACGCTACAAGACTATAAAAAACTACTCCGTATTAAATAAAAAAAGAGATCAAATGATCTCTTTTTTATTTAATAATATTTTCAGACTACATAGTTACAAACCACGGACGCGCAAATCTTTTTCACAGAGAATACATTCTAAATCAAAAAATGTATTATTTCACTATTTTTAATGAATAATGATGTGACTATGAAAAAAGAAACCTTGAAATTCCTTTTATTGTTCCTGCTGCCATATGTTTTTGTCACCAGTGTTTTGGCTCAGGAAAAAGGTGACACATCTCAGAGGAAGACAAAGGATAGCACCAAAATTAATTTCGTTACTAAAATGCAGGCCTTCGCCAAAAAGTCGGCAAAAGAGAGTGCTGCTGAATTTGCTACCGATAAAGCGGTAATTGAACAGCGAAACACCTTCGAAGAACTTAAAAAGACAATGCACGTGGCCGCGCTTACTTGACTTGAGATCAGCCCTGGATACCATCCACATCAAAAAAGATTTACAGCGGATAGAAAAGAATTTTATGATTGCTGGTGACGGTGTATTGACCAATAAGGGTTCAGCACAGACCTTCCGGAATCTCACCACAACATCTAAAATTGTAAATGAATTGCTTAAACAGTCAGAGTCCAGAAAAATGATGCTGGATATGTACCAACAGAAGTTGCACAATTATCGTTATCAGCTGGATTCATTGCTGAGCGTACCAGCATTGTTTAAATTTCCTGCGGATTCAGTAGGCTTAACCAAATATATCCAGGAAATTGCTGTCGTCGGTTATGATGTTCATCCCGTTGACTCTAGCTTGAAAAGCACTGGCATTAGTGTACAAAATCTGTTGAATGCATCTAATATGCAGGTGTTTAAACTACAAAGCGCTTTGGAGGAAATTATGCTATTGCAAAACAATATGGCCACAAACACCTTTCAGCGGGAGTTTAGCGATATATCGGAAAAAGCTGCTTCATTCCGGCCATTTAACGAAATAATAAACCAGGCACATAAAAAAGGCATGTTAACACTCCAGTTTTTCGTGCTTAACAATTATAATTTATTATTGCTGTTAATTGCCCTGACCGCTGTCGCTTTTTTTTACCTCCGTTCTCTTAAGGGTATCTATGCCGAAAACAATAAATTAACCGCAGATTTTGATAATCAGCTTGTGTTACGTTATCCGCTTGCCTCGGCCCTGCTGATTGTGATCAGTTTGTTTCAGTTCATTTTTAGTGCTCCCCCATTTATTTTGAATGTATTATTATGGACAATAGCTGCAGTAGCACTTTCGGCTATGTTCTATAAATTTGTTAAACCTTATTGGTTTGGAGTTTGGCTTTTGATGGTCGCACTTTTCCTAATTACTGCAATGGATAATCTGATTCTACAGGCGTCACGTGTAGAAAGATGGTTTATGATTACTATGTCTCTGGCTGGAGTAATTTCCGGGTGTTATATATTACTTAAAAAAAAAAAAAAACAGAGCTCAAAGAACAGCTAATCCTGGTGTCTATAGGTTTTATGGTTGTTGTGGAATTGCTAGCTACATTTTTTAACATATTTGGTAGATATAACCTATCTAAAACTCTTCTGGTCAGTGGGTATTTGAACGTGATAATTTCTATTCTTTTTCTATGGACCTTAAGACTGATCAACCAGGGTCTTCTTCTGGCTTTCAGTGTTTACACACGTCCTGACAAAAAGCTATTTTACCTTAATTTTTCCAGGGTAGGCAACAAAGTACCTTCATTTTTTTTTTACCTCTTTCTACTATTGGGATGGGCATCCTTAGTTGGACGTAATTTTGCCGGCTATGAATATATATCTGGCCCGATCAGGATATTTTTCACTCAACAACGCATTTTGGGCAATTATACTTTCACTATTAGTAACCTGTTCCTATTCTTATTTATCATGATATTCTCGGTGCTCATTTCTAAGTTAGTTTCATTTTTCGCCTCGGGATGGACATTTGCACGCCGGGAAAGACGAAAAACAAGGAATTGGCAGCTGGTTATTGCTTATCAGAATCACTATCCTGGGTATTGGACTTTTTCTGGCTCTGGCTGCCGCAGGGATTCCAATGGATAGGATTGCAATCGTATTAGGTGCTTTAGGTGTAGGTATCGGTTTTGGCTTACAATCGTTGGTGAATAATCTGGTCAGCGGGCTAATTATTGCGTTTGAAAAACCGGTAAACGTGGGGGATATTGTAGAGGTTGACGGACAGTCAGGCGTCATGAAATCTATAGGCTTCAGGAGTAGCGTCATCGCCAATTGGGATGGTGCAGATGTAGTGATGCCAAACGGTGATTTATTGGGTTCACATCTTGTAAACTGGTCAGTGGGCGGAGGCAAAAGGCGAACATATATTATCATCGGTATCGCTTACGACGCTGACCTGCGTAAGGCAAAAGAGCTAGTCTCAGAATTACTTAATGCCGATGATCGGATCACTAAAATCCACTGCCGGTCATACAGTATGAACAGTTCAATAGTAGTTCTATAGATATGAAAATATTTTTCTGGACTAAACACCTTTCGGAAACAGCCTCGACCAAGAGTGATCTGATCATCGCAGTATCTAAATCTTTTAAAGAGAATGGCATTGTTATACCATTTCCGCAACATGACATTCATATTCATTGATACTATGAGTAAGGCTCATTATACACTAATAATCAGTAATTATATTTAGCACCATATTATTGCATAAAAAAAGAGATCGTTTGATCTCTTTTTTTATGCAATAATATTTTCAGACCTCGTATTTACAAACCATGCTGATCTATCAGATAAATCAATGAAGCCATACTTGCTGCCCCCAATTCAAGCTCACGTTTATTCACGTTCTCAAAAACATCCTTTGCAGTATGGTGAATGTCAAAATATCGCTGCGAATCAGGTCTGAAACCGATCAGGGTAATTCCCGGAACCTTTTCTTTTAAAGGGCCAATATCAGTACCGGAATGACCAACGGTTAACCTGTCTGCTTCATAAGGCTCCAGCAATGTTTTCCATTTATTGCTTATTTTATTTATAAAATCAGGTGATACATCTTCAAAGCTGAAACCACGCGGAGTGAAACCACCTGCATCAGTTTCAATAGCAGCTATATGTTCTTCTTTATTCTGAGCAGCAAGCTCTGCATATTTACTTCCTCCTCTATTGCCGTTTTCCTCATTCATAAAAAAAAGACTACACGAACTGTATTTTTAGGCTTATAGTTTAAAGATTTAAATATACGCAGCACTTCTGCTGATTGTAAAACACCCGTACCATCATCATGTGCACCTTCAGCAAGATCCCATGAGTCAAGATGGCCACCAACTGTGATAAATTTATTGGGATGCTCAGTACCTGTCAATTCACCAACTACGTTGTATGATAACACTTCAGGAAGTAACTGACAATCTTGTTTAAAGTGGAATTTTATCAATGGCAGTTTACGCATTTTCAACATAGCACTTAATTGATTAGCCCCTTTAGTTGATATAGCCGCCGCTGGTATATTTTTGCCATCCTTATTAAACAGTGTAGCACCTGTATGCGGATAATCATCAAGAGTTCCTGTCAATGAACGGACTATAACCCCAACAGCGCCATATTTAGCAGCAATTGAAGGCCCCATAAAACGCTGATCGCCAGCATCACCATAAGCCTCGCCAGTATTAACAAACTTTGGATCAAACGGGCGGTTATAAAAAACTACTTTGCCTTTGATTAGTTTTTCACCAAGTTCTTCAACTTCTTTAAGGCTATGCACTTCAATGATATTGGCCGTAAGACCTTCTTTAGGCGTAGCAACACTCATACCTAACGCTAC
Organism: Pedobacter sp. NJ-S-72; assembly: GCF_053890575.1. NCBI lineage: Bacteria > Pseudomonadati > Bacteroidota > Sphingobacteriia > Sphingobacteriales > Sphingobacteriaceae > Pedobacter > Pedobacter sp. NJ-S-72. The sequence continues at coordinate 2,580,749 of NZ_CM132681.1, forward strand.
TATTGATACCGGGATACGATTTTTACCATCAATGATATAAGCTGTTTCTTTTGCCCCTCTTACCCAATGCGGCACCGTAACTTCTTGCAGATAAACTTTATCAAAGCCATAACTTTCCATCAATTTCTTACTCCACGCAACGGATTTCTGAGCATTATCAGATCCGCTTAAACGCGGACCAATATTTTTACAGAGATAACGAAGATTTTCATAGCTCTTACCATTAACCAGAGCTTCATCATAGATTTTACGTATGGTTACTGAATCCTGAGCATGCAGCTGACTTGCAAACAAGAGAACAGAGAAAAAAAGTTTTATTTTCATCAGTATAAATTTATTTTTTTTAAGCTTATTATTTTTTTGTCACATTTCTTGCGACACGAAATCCCAAATCATCAATTTTAAACGATGAAGGATGACTGCGTCTGCGGTTAGTTGTCATACATCCCCTTTCTTCATCATACCACCCGCCGCCTCTGAAAATGCGGTAAGAACCGTAAACTGTTTCATCATATATGTCAGAACACCATTCCCAGACATTACCTAACATATCATAAAGTCCCCAAGAATTTGGTTCTTTTAATCCAACATCATGCGTTGTTTTTTCTGAATTATCTTTATACCAGGCAATCAGATCTATTTCACCATACCTGATTCCTGCAGTTCCTGCTTTACAAGCATATTCCCATTCGGCTTCTGTTGGCAATCGAAAGCCATCAGCTCCGGGATCAAAAGTTATTTCTTCATTGTTCTCACTCAAAGAGTAGCAAAATTTCAGCCCCATCTGAACAGACAAGATATTACAAAAGTTTACCGCGTCTTTCCAACTGACTGTTTCAACCGGCAATCTATCTCCTTCAAAAGTACCCGGTGATTCTTTTGTGACCTCAAAATAGAGATCCTGTGTTACTGGAAATTTAGCAAGAAAGAAAGGTGCCAGCTCTACACTCCACTTCTCCTTTGTTCTATCATCCCTCAATTCAATTTTACCACCAGGTATCTCTACCATTTGATCATTAATATATGAAAGACCTGTTGAGCTGGTCATTTCCTTGCCCAGTCGCTCCATTAACGCTTAGGCTCAACAATACACGTAGGTAAATGCTTAATTGGAAAATTACACGAATTTGCAATGCAATAAAACACATTTTACGCGCCTCTGCATGTAAACTCATTGCTTTTTCATGCTTAGCTTCATCAATAATCACAACTACCGGCTGCAAAGTGACTTCTGTAAACTGACCGCTTCCATCCGCATTTTCGGTCATCGTTCCTATAGCCTCATCTTTATAGTCCATAACTATAATATCATTTTGAGAACAGAGGTGAAGATACCATAGCATATGACAGGATGATATTGACGAAACGAGCAAATCCTCAGGATTATGTTTGGTTTTATCCCCAAGAAAAGCAGAGTCAGAAGAGCCCATTATATCAGTCTTCTGGTCTATAGAAACAATAAAATCTCTATCATACGACCTGTAATCCATCGTGCCTGAGCCTTTATTTCCCGCCCATACAAGGGTTGTTTTATACTGATGTGTGTTAGCCATAATTGATCATTTTATATTCAATCATTCCAATTTAAACAATCTTATTTAGTTACAAAATAAATCTTGGTTTATTCTATCGACAGCATAACCTATTTTTTAAATATCTTTGAAAAAATATTTCAAAGCATGATATTTCCTTCTCTTAAAAATTTACGACAAAGTGTGATCAGTGTATTAAAGCGCTTTTTGTTCGAGATGCTTTTTGCCATAATTGGTACGATTGCAGCAATTACTTATATAGAGGTGGATAGCTTAGCTCACTTAAGTACTAAACTAATCATGACTGCTGGTCTGGGATTAGGGATCAGCCTGAGTACCACTCTATTCTGCGAGAGCCGCGCAATTAAAAAACAACAAAGCCTGATGCTAAAATTCATGGCTATTCTGATAACTGCCACCCTCTTTTTCACACTTAACCCACTTTTAAGCAATAAGGATCTCATCAGGTTTTTCTTATTAGCCCTTGCCGGACATTTACTTGTAGCCTTCGCGGCATTCACTAAATCAGACGGCATACAGGGCTTCTGGCAATTTAACAAAACTCTGTTTCTGCATTTTTTAACAAGTATACTCTATAGTGCTGTGCTTTTCATAGGAATCGCTGCTGCAATAGGTGCAGTAAAACTCTTGTTTAATGTGGATTTGAAACGCAATACTTTTTATATTTTATGGGTTTGTATTACTGGCCTGTTCAATACCTTATTTTTTCTCTCTGGTGTACCTCAGGATTTCAAGAAACTAAACCAGGATTTCAGCTATCCAAAAGGGTTAAAAATATTTACCCAGTATGTACTGATCCCCCTTGCTACGATATACGTCATCATCCTGCTAGCCTATGAAATCAAAATACTTGTACAATGGAAATTACCAGAAGGACTGGTTTCTACCCTGATTCTGGGCTACGCTGTTTTTGGAATACTTTCTTTATTACTTATTTTTCCAATACGTGAGCAGGCAGAGAACAAATGGATCAAAACCTTTGCCCGTACTTTTTATTTCCTGATGCTACCGCTTCTGGTCTTATTATTTACAGCCGTGGGAACAAGGATATTTCTTTACGGTATCACTGAACCTCGTTACTTCCTGATCTTACTGGCATGCTGGCTGTTATTTATTACTATTTATTTTTTATTATCAAAAAAACAAAATATAAAAGTAATTCCCATTTCATTATGCCTGCTTACGCTACTCTCTGTATATGGGCCACAAAGCGCATTCTCCGTTTCATTCTATTCTCAAAAGAGAATTCTGGTAAACATTTTTAAGCGTAACCATGCTTTTCAAAACGGGAAACTCATTCAAATCAATAAAATATCAAAGCAAGATGGTCAAAAGGCCGTCGCTACCTTAGAATATCTTATTGGTCATAATGATCTTGATATCCTCCAGCCCTATGTAACCAGAGACCTTAAAGCTGTAACGGATTCTTTAAGCAAAGTCAAAGATAGTTATGGCCATATCAGAACTTACAAAAATGATATACTTGATCAAAAAATAAAATGGACGACCAATTATTTCGGGTTAAATAATTTTTCAGGATACCGTTATTATGCTAACGCGAACGAACGGGATGATGAAAAAAGTCTTATATACTGAATACCAGCCAAACAGAAATTGTTGAAGTAACAGGATATGATTTCATTATTAATCAGGTGAGTCTGAATTATGGGGACACGGACAATCAGTATGCAGTTGGCAAAACATTAGTCAAAACCAAAACTAAAAAAGCAGGTGTCTTACAGATCAGTCTTGATCATGATACAGCGATTTTCAATGTAACCCAATTAATGAATGATTTAATGAAGGATTCCCAGAGACTAAAGCCTTACCTGCAAAAGCCAAATCATGACGATCCTCCTCAATATACCCTGCCTTCAGAAATTCTTAGTTTCACTAAAAAGACGAAAAACTTCATAATTACGCTTAAAATAAACACAATCCGCTTCTCTACAGATAAAAGTAATAAAATGAAAGCCTTAGACTTTGCGACGGGAACTTATCTGATTAAAAGAAGATAAGCTTATTGTTCACCTTAATCCAATCAAATGAGTTCGCCCTTCATCTTGTTTCTTCTCTTAGTACTGCTGGTTCATTACGCTGGGTTATCAGAGAACAATTACTTACTGACGAGGTATTTTGCACCCAGGATATTCTATGTCTTTAAAAGGATGGCTTGTTATTTTCTGAAAAATCAGGAAATAGCTATTGCGCTGGTACCTGTACCTTCCAATAACGATGTCTGTGCTTCTGCCGCATTTCCACCTGAAGTTCTGGCACCGTTAATTAAGAAATTTACTTTTTTTTCATCTCCAGCAAATCCCATAAATTACCATATAAATCTTCAAATACAGCCACGGTACCATAGCTTTCTTCTACCGGCGGCCTTACAAAACTTATCCCAATTTCCTGCATATTTTTATAGTCTCTCCAAAAATCATCTGTATACAAAAACAAGAAGACCCTGCCCCCAGTCTGATTACCAATGCTTTTCTTTTGCGTTTCGTTAGCTGCTTTTGCAAGCAATAAGCCACACTCCTTTGCACCTTCAGGAGCAACAACGACCCATCTTTTAGTTTCACTCAAAACAATATCCTCCAATAAAGTAAAATTCAACTTTTCTGTATAGAATTTAATGGCTTCATCATAATCATTAACTACTAATGCAATGTGTGCTATATACTGCTTCATTATTTTATATTTTTGTGATGTCCAGCTTAGCCGGATTAATAATTTATCAAAGATAATATTAAAAGAACCCATTTATGAAAGGCAAAGAGTTGATTCAATTTTTAGGCTACAGCGCAGACCACCCAGAGTTTATTGAATTTCTCAAAGCAAATGAGGTAGACATTAAGCAGTTGCCAGATCCGGCCATACTGGATAAAAAAGAAAAAAAAAACATAGTTAAAATATTCAAACAAGGTTTTAGATTGGATTTTGAACGCGATCGGTCTAATAAAACTAAAAATATGGCAGGCACCGGCCCAATCTATTTAAACAATATCGTTTTCTTTAAACCTGAACTAACCGGCGCACCAGCACCTCTTCCTGTACAACTCCCTTTTGGTCTTCATTTTCTTGATAATGCACAAACCCTAACCGCAAAGTTCGGGAGCAAAAATGTTCATGGAACTGTCAATAGTCCTTATTATGAGGCTGACGAGAGTGATTATTTTTATGAATCACATCTAAAATCTTATCATATCTATGTATACTTTAATCGTGGCGATTTGCAAGAAAAACTTCAGGAAATCATGGTTAAGTTAAGAGAGTAACAAACCGGGTTGCGGTCGGGTTGTCATTTAGACATCCCTGACTTATATTAACTTATTAACAGAAATAAATCTTTATGCGCTATTTACTCCTTCCCCTTTTCTTTTATATCAGCAGTTTACAATTGAAAGCGCAAGTTCCCCAATCGGGGGTATATCAATTCAACAAAAACCGCAATAATTTTTTCGGAGCCAGTCACTACTCTGGTTTTTTTAATTCAATCGATGACTTTCTTTCCTTAAAGGTAGTTCCCTATAAAGGTGTTACCGATTATGGCCTGGAATATGCAATTGTTGCAGTAAATAAAGAGCACACACAGCTTAAAGTTGCTTTTTTAAGAGATACTGTAAGCACCGCAGGAAAACAGGTATTCGCAACTATTATAAAAAACATACCCACTGCTAAAGATGCTTATTTCGCTAAAGAGTTTTCCATTCAAAAAGACTCCGTAACCACTAGTAGTAATTATGGAAATCCACTTAAAAGCTCCGAAGATCTTCAGGAGAACTGGTTTTTCAGTAAAAGTGGTTATGATTATTTCGGGATTTACAAAAATCCGCTGATAAAAAATCTATCCATAAAAGATAGTCTTTCCGGAAAATATCAAAATGGTAAGAACTATCAGTTTGAACAGGCATTTTTTGTATGGCGGGGAAAAAGACCATTACCTTATCTTGATTTACGTTTCAATGAAAGCAAAGATAAAATCCTGATATATGATCAGCCTAAGTCTAATGCCGTTGTCAAAGATTATTTCAGAAAGGGGGAGTATATAGCTATTACAGCTGATTCGTCTGAATGGTATGGAATAGACCGGATTGAAGTAGTACGTAAGGATACTAAAAAAAAATATTACACCATGGATTCTGGTATGCAGGAAGGAACCACCTTTCTCCAAACCACAAGCGGCTGGATCAGAAAAGAAGACCTTGTAACCGATCCCTGGGTAAAGCAGAAGCAACAGACTAAATTGTTCCGTTTTGAAATTTCAGCAGACGAAGAGTCTTTAAAGGCAGTAAAAATCATTCATAAGAAAACTGGCAAACAACAGGTATTTCTTGACATCTGGGCAGAACTCAAATCAAATCCGGTTAATGTAATTCAGGTATCCGATTATAATTTTGATGGCTATCCGGACTTTATGTTTTTAATGCAAACTGGTGGTGCTGGCCCTAATGACACTCATAATTTTTATTTGTATAACCCAAAAAGTGGAAATTTCGAATACAATGATGAGTTATCCCAACTTCCACAGGTGCAAATAGACCCGAAGAGCCAGACTATAAGTAGTAACTGGCGTGATGGTGCTGCACATCATGGTGGAGAAAAATATGCTTTCATTAATCAGCAGCTCACTAAAATCGCTTATTGGGATCAATATGCGTCAATGGGATTTTTTGCACAGGAAAGCAGTGGAGAGTTAATCAATGGAAAATGGGTCGATCATCACTATAAAGGTGCAGAAGTTTTATACCCGGCAACAGCCATGTACCATAGCCCTGATGCCTTAACAATACCTACTGATACCGTTTCAAAAGGTGATTATGCTTTGATTAAAGATGAAAATTCATTATTTTTTTATACTGAAATTACAAAGGCTAATAATCACTTAATAAAAGGCTGGGTCGCAAAAGAAAGTTTTCTTCCGGTTACCAAATCAATGTATACTGAAAATACACCACTCTACTATTTTGAATTGATTAAGGATAACAGGTCTACTCCTATCGCGGTTAAAGTCAGTACGAAATCAAACAGAAAAACTGTGCAGTTTATGACTGACATGGACGATGTCGATTCTACCATTAATACCCTTTATCCAGCTGTTACAATTTTGATGGTATACCAGATTTTGCTCTAAGGACGAGTACAAGAGATGATGTGGATGCTGGCAATCTTTATGAAAATTACTATCTGTATGACAAGGCGGCCAGTTTATTCAAGATTGATACTACACTATCAAATTTGCCTAATCTTGACTTTGATATAAAAAATAAAAGAATATTAAGTACACAGTTCACAAAAAAAGATAATGTTATCAAAAAAAAGGTAAAAATATATAAGATTCTGGAAGATAAATACGTACTTGTAAGTAAAACCAGTGAATCAGATCCGAAAATAAATTAAATTACAAGACCTGTTATTTAAATAATATGAATACAAAAAGACTTATTATTAAACCGTTACTCGCATTGCTATTAATTGCAATTTCTATACAAGCGGACGCACAGTATTTTAAACTCAAAAATGTAAATGATCCGACAGGGATGTTCGGCGAGTTTGATTTCCCGGTGCTCATTGGAAAGACTGCTGCAGAAAATCAGAAAATACCTTTTTGCAAGGCAACGAGCTAGACTTACTGCCCGGAAAACAAAAACATAGTCTGTTTGAAAACATAAAACCAAAAAAAGGTTCAAATACAGGAACAAGTTTAATGGTCTATAAAGTCCTTGTTAACAGTTCAAAATTGTTTTCTGTAGAGATCAGCAGTGAGTATGTAAGCGGATCACTTACTGAAAATTCAGCCACTTATAATTTTGACTCAAAAACGGGAAAACCCGTAAAATTAAGTGATTTTCTAACAAAAGAAGGAGATGACGCAGTTCGTAAATATGTAATCGATAGTCGTAAAACCAGATTGGCTAATCTTCTGAAAACCTTAAAAAGCTCGGCTGGTAAAGATCAAAGTACTATTGAAACCTATTCCGGTTGCTTATTAAAACAGAATAAGGACAACCTGGATCTTGACGATCTGAAATTCCAAAAGAAGGGTCTGCTTTTAACGCGTAAATCCTGCTCGGATTCACATTACTTTCAGGCCTCTGAAGGCGAGGCGATATCCATATATATAGTAACCTGTTAAGCAATAAATTTCTGCAGCCCTATTTAAATGAATATGGCAAATGTTTATTATTAGACAAAGATGCAAAATGTGCCCAACCACAACCATCAGGTTTGAGCAAAGGTGTATTTAAAGGGAAAATTAACGAACTCTACCCAATTACTTTGTTAATTACCTCTTTGGAAGAGGACGCAATATATGCTTCATACTTTTATGACCAGCAAAGCAAGAAAATCTATTTAAGAGGGAGTATCGATAAAGATTCTTCATTGTTATTCAAAGAAATGCCGGACTCTAGTCTGAAAAAGAACCAGGAAACTTTCAAACTGAAGATACAAGCAGATGGTAGTCTTGCGGGCAGCTGGAGTAATGGAAAAAATACTTATTCTGTTAAATTAAATTAATCAAAGGAGCCTGACAGATCCAAGACATTACCAATTTTCTTTGTGTAATATTTTAGATACCCTTCTATTCCTTTAATCCGAATAGACATCATCTTTGCATATAATTTTGTTGTTTGGTCTTATGAAGTATGCTAAGTATCTAAAGATATTATTCCTGTTCGCCGGGATGATCCTTAGTGCTAAACCAATTCTTGGTTTTGGCATCGTTCAGCATGCAAAAGCTGAAAGTGGACTGAACATAGAATTACTCCAAAAACTGTTCAGTAAAAGAAAACAAGATTATCTGGATGAAGATCTGACACAACTTGTTGCAGTTCAACAGGGGCTAACTGATTCTGATTTAACTTTCATCTGGAAAATATGCCGATTCTTTATCGGCATGATTATTCCTTTACTTGTCTTTGCCAAAGCAACTCAACGTTACCTGCGTGAACTCAGTTTACGGCTCCATCCTGAAAGGGCAATTTACCTATCCATAGGAAAGCTGACTATTTAAGATTTATGTTTTAGTTTTTTACTACATCCTGCCATAATCAATGCGCAGCATTTAAGCTATTTATAATTTCTCAAATCTAATTTCATGTACTTCTTAAGAAAATTGCAGGCATAATAATCCTGCTCATTCCTTTCCTGAGGCTATCAGCACAGGAAAATCATCCCCCATTAAAGTTATCCGATCTACTTGCAAAGGTTTCTACTCAGGCTCCTTCTTTATTGGCTGATTCTGCAGCAATTGGTATCCGTCAAGCGATTGCAGCTGATACAAAATATAATTGGCTTCCAACTGTAAAACTAAACTATCAGTCAGATATAGGAACCAATAATAATGTACCAGGTGCTTATTTTGGTTTCGGAATAGTTCCTTCAAATTCTGGGGGGATCAGGCCTTCCAATGTCTCCAGTGCTGCATTATCAAATCTGGGAATAGCATCTATGGACTGGGAAATCTATAATTTTGGTGGCTATAAGGCTCAGAATAAAGTAGCTAATTCTGATATAAAAGTAGTTCAGGATCAATATAAGCTATCAAAGTATCAGCTTCAAACAGCTGTAATTGAAGATTATCTGCAGTTATATCATTTTCAAAATCTGCTTCATATTCAGCTGGATAATATCAAAAGGAATCAGCAAATCCGCAACTCCATTCAGTCTTTGGCAACAAGTGGTATCCGCGCAGGGGTAGATACAAGTATTGCGGAAGCAGAGCTCTCCAAATCAAGGCTAGTACTTATCGAGCTGACTAATAAACTCAAACAGATACAATTACAGCTCTCTGCTTTAAGCGGAATAGCCTATCAAAAAATATGCGCAGATACAACTTTGATTTCTCCGCTGCGTAATATCAATAGCCAGCCTGAGGCAGAATTGAATAGTCCCCTCTCCCATCCGTTAATCAGTTATTATCAATCGCTTTATCAGAACAGTAAGGAGAAAGAAAACCTGGTAAAAAAAACATACTTGCCCAAAGTAATGCTCGAAGGAGCTGTTTGGGGCAGAGGCTCATCAATAAACCCTGCTAATCAATTTGACGCGTTAAACCAGGGATGGGGCTTTAGCCGTACCAATTACCTGGCTGGTATAGGCCAGAGCTATAACCTGACTGATCTCAAAAGAAAACAGCTCAAATTAAATACGCAAAAAAACACCAGCATTTATGAAGAGAAAAGACTCGTAGAGCAAAAAACAAATCTGGAAATAAGTATACGCCAGGCAGATGCTGAATTGCAAACCTCTATAGACAGACTAATTGAAATTCCACATCAGCTTTCAGCAGCAAACGCAGCTTATCGTCAGAAATATTCACTGTATAAAAATGGATTGATTGACCTGATTGAACTCAATATTGCACAAAACCTGCTGTATCGTGCTGAGGCCGACTATGCAACTGCTAAATACTCGTTTTTACATGCAGTTTTTGAAAAAGCAATCACCAGAAATCAGGTCCAGTCTCTACTAACCGCTTTAAAATAATTAATTATGTCATTGGTCACTTCCGCGTTAAAAAGACCGATAACTACAGTAGTTATCACAATGAGTCTTTTGATCTTCTCCGTGTTGAGTATTATGAAAATACCTATTGATATTTTCCCGCAGCTCAATCAACCAACTATATACGTGATAGAATCTTATGGCGGGATGTCCCCAAAACAGATGGAGGGGTTCTTTTCCACCCGTCTGCAAGATCAGTTCCTATACGTAAATGGGATTAAAAATATCACCTCAAAAAATATACAGGGCTTAACTATGCTCAAATTGAGTTTTTATGAGAGCACCAATATGGCTGAAGCTTCTGCACAAGTCGCTTTACAAGTCAACAGGGCAATGAAATTCTTCCCCCCTGGTGCTCTGCCTCCGCAAGTTGTCCGTTTTGACGCCTCATCACTACCTGTTGGACAATTGGTCTTATCAGGCAAAACTGAAAGCTTAAAAGAGATTTACGATATGGCCGCAACCAGGATCCGCCCAATGTTTTCATCGGTTGCCGGACTTTCGGCTCCACCCCCATTTGGTGCAAATTCGCGTTCAATTACAGTAAGTGTAGATCCTGATAAGCTAAGAAGTTATAGCCTAACCCCTGACGAGGTGGTTGAAGCATTGGCAAAATTCAATGTCATGTCCCCTTCGGGAAACCTTCGTTTGGATAATACAATGTATATCACCACCCTGAATTCACTGGTCGATAAGGTAAAAGAATTCGAAGATATTCCAGTAGCTGTAAAAAACGGCACACCAATCCTGGTTAAAGATATTGCCCGTGTAGCAGATGCAGCTGATGTTACAGTTGATTATGCCTTAATTAATGGTAAAAGATCAGTTTATATTCCGGTTGTCAAAACAGCAGATGCCTCTACCTGGGAGGTGGTTAAAGCAGTAAAAAGTAAAATCCCGGAAATGCAGAGCCTGCTGCCTGATGATGTTAAGATTTCATATGAATTTGATCAATCAGTATTTGTAATTAATGCTGTTAAAAGTCTGATGACTGAGGGTGGATTAGGCGCATTGTTAACCGGTCTTATGGTTTTATTATTTTTAAGAGACTGGAGAAGCAGCCTTATTGTAGTAATTACCATCCCTGTTTCTATTTCATCGGTGTTTTACTGCTCAGTTTTTTCGGGCAGACAATCAATATCATGACGCTCAGCGGACTAGCCTTAGCAATTGGTATTTTGGTCGATCAGGCTACGGTGACCATAGAAAATGTCCATCAGCATCTGGAAATGGGAAAACCTAAGAGAGAAGCTATTTTTGATGCCTGTGAAGAAATTGCTTTCCCACTTTTATTGATTCTATTATGTATTCTCGCTGTATTTGCCCCTTCATTTATGATGAATGGGATTCCAAAGGCGATGTTTCTGCCGCTGTCTCTATCTATTGGTTTTACCATGATCGTCTCTTTTGTGATTGCGCAAACCATAGTTCCAATCTTATGTAACTGGTTGATTAAGGCAGAGCAATATCAACATTATGACCATCAGAAAATTCATGCACATGCCGGAGAAGCTTTGGATGATGCAGAAAAAAAACAGGTTGAAGATCATCTTAAAGAGGAGATAAATCATCCTGAAAAGAATGATTTGTTTGAAAGAGTGAAAATCAGATACATTAAAATTTGTGAACGCCTGATGCAGCTTCGTAAAATAATGATTCCTGTTTATCTTCTTTTGGTTTTGGCTTCTGCCGGACTTTGTTTTGTCCTGATCGGGAAAGATATGATGCCCAAAGTAAACAATGGTCAGTTTCAAATCAGAATAAAAGCACCAGATGGGACAAGATTGGAACGTACAGAGGAGGAATTAAAAAAGGTGTTGAATATTATCGACAAAACTGTAGATCACAAAGTCCTGATTAGCTCTGGCTATGTTGGCTTAATTCCAAGTAGTTATGGAACCAGTAATCTTTATATTTTCAATACAGGTACGCATGAAGCCGTCTTGCAGGTAAATCTTGATCCTGATTATAAGGTGAATATGGACGTGTTAAAAGATGCTTTACGCAAAAACATCAGCTATGCATTGCCGGAACTCAGTATATCTTTTGAGCCTATTGACATGACTGAAAAGATTATGAGTCAGGGTGCTGCAACTCCGGTTGAAGTCCGTGTGGCAGGAAAAGATATGGATCAGATCAAAACTTACGCTACCGGGCTGGTCAAAAAGATGAAAAAGATCAGTTACCTGCGCGACGTACAGATTGCACAACCGCTTAATTTTCCAATAATCAATATTCATCTGGACAGGATCAAAGCGGCACAGCTTGGCCTGAACGTTGAAGAAATTGCCCGCTCGGTAACAGCAAGTACTTCTTCAAGCAGATTTACACAGAAAAATCAATGGCTGGATTCCAAAACGGCTTATACTTACCAGGTACAAGTTGAGGTCCCCGAATTTGTGATGAATACGATGGATGAATTAAAAGAAATTCCATTGGTCAAGGGACAATCAACTCCGGTACTGGGTGATATTGCTACTTTTAAAATCGATTATGTTCCTGGAGAATACGACCGCTCCGGGCCAAGAAGATTTTTAACAGTTAGTGCTAACATTAACAAAACAGATTTGGAAACGGCTACAAAAGATGTATCTAAAGCCGCCGTACATCAAATGGGGAAACCCGATAAAGGTTTATTGGTAGAAATAAAAGGGATGTCAACACTTCTTACTGAAACTCTTGCCAGTCTTCAGAATGGTCTGTTGTACGCAATATTGGTAATCTTCTTATTGCTTGCGGCAAACTATCAATCCTTCAAACTCTCACTAACTGTATTATCAACAGTACCTGCAGTAATACTGGGTTCACTGTTAGCCTTATTGCTTACTGGTTGTACTTTGAATTTGCAGTCTTATATGGGAATGATAATGTCAACTGGTGTATCCGTAGCCAATGCAATCCTGATTGTAACTAATGCAGAAAAGTTAAGGCTTGATTACCATGACTCAGCTAAAGCGGCTATCACGAGTGCCTCTATACGCTTAAGACCGATTTTAATGACAAGTTTAGCCATGATAGCCGGAATGATCCCAATGGCATCGGGTATGGGTGAGGCTGGCGAACAGACTGCTCCATTGGGTATCGCAGTTATAGGTGGCTTATTTGCCTCTACGCTTGCTGCTCTTTTTATCCTTCCGCAAGTATTTGCAGCCATACAACGTAAAACAACTTATCAATCACCTTCTTTAATGCCAGAAAGCAATGAAACAATATAAATTATCAAAATTGATCAATAGCAGAAGTTTACTACCTGTCTTCTTCATCTTTTTAAGTGCCTGTTCCACTAAGGAAAAACCAAATGACTTATCAGGAAAAATAAATTCCGTCTCCAAAAAACATGAAATTGGTCTGGTGACACAAAAAGGTTTGGCAGGTGAAGTCAAATTACCGGCTGAGCTTAAGCCTTTCGAAGAGGTTGCAATCTATCCTAAAGTAAATGGATTTGTAAAGAACATCTATGTGGATCGCGGTTCAAAAGTTAAAAAAGGAGATTTACTCCTAACACTTGAGGCTCCCGAAATTGAATCTCAATTACAAGCTGCACAATCACAATATTTACAGGCGCTGGAAGTATCAAGAGCTAGTGAGGATAAATATAAACGTTTAAAGGAAGCATCAAAAGAAGCCGGATCCGTTTCTTTGCTAGATCTAGATAATGCGCTTGCCAGGATGAAAGGCGATCAGGCTACTGCCAACGGACAAAGATCCAATGTCAATTCAGTGAAAAATATGCAAAGCTACTTAACGATCAGAGCACCGTTTGATGGCGTAATTGTGCAGCGTAATGTATCAGCAGGAGCACTTTCAGGTACTTCTAAAACAGGGCAGCCTTTGCTATTAATTCAACATCTTCAAAAATTACGTTTAGAAGTACAAATTCCTGAGGCTTATGTAGAAAAAGTTGATCTTAAAAAACCAGTTAGTATAACTTTCACGGCTATTCCAGGATTAAATCTTCAAAAAATGATTAGCAGGTCTGCAAATTCTCTTGGAGGAATGCGCGCTGAGGCAATTGAAATTGATGTTCAGAATGATGATTTAAAATTGAAGCCAGGTATGTATGGGGAAGTTAAAATCCCGTTACTTTCTGCCGCTAAATCTTTATTAGTACCCAATCATGCTATTGTACGCTCAACAGAAAGACAATTAGTCATCAAAGTAATACATGGCAAAGCAATTCTGACGGATATCAAAGAGGGCCTGGCTGGTCCCGATTCTACAGAAGTTTTTGGAAACTTAAAACCAGGAGACCAGATTCTTCTCCATGCTACAGATGAAATTAAACAGGGATCAGTCCTGGAATAGAGATGATAACCTTGAGTTCATAGTATGATAAAAATAACTGGTATTATATAAAAAGATACCAGTTATTTTTTTTTTGTAGCATATTTGTAGCAAAACATTGTTCGGAACCCGAATACTGATCTATAACGCTAATAATTACAAATGGATAATAAGGAACAAATAAGTGCACAAATAATAGGAAAGTGGAAAGCCATCTCAGATAAATATGTATTTAATGATAAGAAAGGAAACTCAATACATCCTGATCAGATCAATACAGAACTGGATATCGTTATAGGTTTAGATGATGGAAAAAAAACATGAAAAATCTACTGATAATGAGATTTTTCCTTCTAAAGCGACTTACGAGATACATCATGAAGGTAATGAGTTCTATATCATACAATCTTCTGGTAAAGAAACGGAAGTTTATACCGTTAAAGTAAATGGAAATAATATGATATGGACCACTGAACCTGAAGGAATGCAGTTTAATAAGGATGGCAAATGGCTTTCATCACCAAATACTATATACACAATAGAGTTTACCAAAGCTGGATAAAAAAAATCAACCGATGCCGCATCCACGCACATCGGTTGGCTTATTAACTATTATTTACCTAAACTTGCCAGAGCAACGGGCGTTGATGGCAATATCTTTATTCGATGGTCTATATTGTAAAGACGCTCGGCCCCTCGTTTTCATCTGCTCCATTTTCATTTTTTTTCTAATTATTGTTTTCAACAAGCAAACGGATGCAGAATTAGATGGAAAAAAAAAAAAAAAAAACAAGTATCTCTCCAGCCTTAATCATATGTTTTTTAAGATATTTAGTCCCTTTAACAATGTGATCACCTATTGTGGAGGCCCTTATTCCTAAAATATTACTGACTTCATCATAAGATTTACCTTCCAGCTTACAAAGGATAAATATTTTCCTTCTTTGCGGAGGAAGTGTTTTTATGACCTGAAGCAGTCGTTCTTCTTCTGCCCCTGCAACAACACTTTCAATTGGCTGATGCGTAATCTCTGAAGTAAGAAGCTGAAGATTTTGCAGCATATATCTGTCCCGTTTAACTTTTCGATAGAAATCTGTCACCGAATTTCTTGCGATACTGAAAAGATAAAAGTGAAAAGGCTTATTTGGATTGAGTGCTGCTTTCCTTTCCCATACTTTAAGAAAGACATCCTGAAGGAGCTCTTTAGCAAGCTCATCATCTCTGGTCAGCCTTCTTAGACTACCATAAATTCCAACACTGTGATCTCTGTATAATTGTTCGAAAGCATTTTTATTACCTGCTTTGACATGACTGAATAACTCGTCTTCTCCCAGGACACTTTTTCAACAGTTTTTATTCTATTATTCTCTAATACCTCCATCAAATACACTTAACTAATTAATATTCAATGTTAAAAACTTTTTTACAATTCAACAATAGTGTTGAGTGTAATTCTACACTCTTCAAAAAACAAAAACGTTTTTCCAATAATAAAAGAGTACATTTTTTTTTAAAAAAAAATGTATTTCAATTGTCCTGCTAAAAAAAACAGACAATACATCATATTAATCTCATCAAATGCAACATAAAACAACTGCTTGAACTCAAAAGAACCATATGATTAACAAAAAAAACAATCCATAGTTAATTTAACATACTTTAACCTTATTTAACACTACCATAATAACATCTACTAAATAATTAGTTATATATTAGCCTTATACTTAATTCCTTATGAGATTATTTTTAATAGCTATTTTTTGTTTCTTTTCACAATGGACGCTCGCTCAAAATTCATGGTCTGTTAAAGGATCTGTAGCGGATCACGCATCTGGTGCTAATTTTCACTATACGACAATTAGTGTGTTACGTGCTAAAGATTCGACACTTGTGAAGTTTACAAGAGCTACCGAAAATGGTACTTTTAATATTCCGAACCTTCAAAAAGGCAAGCTGATTTTACTGGTTACTTATCCAGGATACGCAGATTACGTGGAACCATTTATTTTAGACAGCACCAAAACCAATATTGATTTTGGTAAAATAAAATTAACACTGAAAGCTACTCTTCTTGCAGATGTAATTATCAAAGGTAAAGCCGCTGCAATAAAGATTAAAGGTGATACGACCGAATTTAATGCTTCGGCTTACCAGATACAGCCTAACTCTAAGGTCGAAGACTTGCTAAAACAGTTACCTGGCATACAAGTAGATAAGGATGGGAAGATAACTGCACAGGGCCAAAAAGTAAATAAGGTACTGGTTGATGGCGAGGAGTTTTTTGGAGACGACCCTACCCTGGTTACTAAAAACATCAGGGGCGACATGGTAGATAAGGTTCAGTTATATGATAAAAAAAGCGACCAGGCAGCTTTTACTGGTATAGATGATGGAAAAAAAGAAAAGACTATCAATATCAAACTGAAGGATGATAAAAAGAATGGATATTTTGGAAAGCTTGATGCAGGCGGAGCAACAGATGAATTCTATCAGGCACAAGGAATGTTTAACGCTTTTAAAGGAAAACAAAAGTTTTCTGCCTATGGTACATTGGGAAATAATGGAAAAATGGGCCTTGGCTGGCAGGATAATGGTAAGTATGGGGCAGGTAATGAGATGCAATTCCAGGATGGTGGTATAACCATCACAACAAATAGCAATGACGCCCTTGATTCTTATGATGGAAAATATAATGGTGAGGGTATCCCGGTTGCCAGAACCGGAGGTTTGCATTATGATTCCAAGTGGAATAACGATAAAGAATCAATCAATACGAACTATAAAATTGGCTCA
Organism: Pedobacter sp. NJ-S-72; assembly: GCF_053890575.1. Taxonomy (NCBI): domain Bacteria; kingdom Pseudomonadati; phylum Bacteroidota; class Sphingobacteriia; order Sphingobacteriales; family Sphingobacteriaceae; genus Pedobacter; species Pedobacter sp. NJ-S-72. The sequence continues at coordinate 2,597,884 of NZ_CM132681.1, forward strand.
TTAAATGTAGATGGTACAAAAAACACTTTAAGCCAGAATAACCTGCCAACGAGCATCATTAAATCAAATTCGGATGAGAGTTTCGATAACTACCTGTTTAAGCAAAAGCTTGATGCAACCTATCAGATCAAGATTGATTCTACCTCTACATTAAAAGTCTCTGCCAGTGGTACAGCTAAAAACAGTAATACGGAGAATAATTATACAGGAAGTAGTTTTTCTAATGATTTGTTATTAAATAAAAGTTCAAGAAAGTTATCAAATGATAGCCATGATAAAATATTTGATGCCAATCTCTTCTGGACTAAAAAACTAAAGAAAAAAGGTCGGACACTATCCTTAAATATAGGACAATCCATAAATGAGAATAAAAGTAATGGCTACCTGGAATCTAAAAATGATTTCTTCAATACCAAAAGCGGCAGGGACAGTAGTCAGGTAATTGACCAGTTTAAAACAAATACAATCACATCATCTGTCTTTTCAACTAATCTCGCTTATACCGAACCACTATCTAAAGTCTTAACCCTTATTGAATTATGGGTTCGGAACCAGTAACAGCAGTGCTAACAGACAATCCTTCAATAAGTCTCCTGATGGAAACTATACTTATTTAGATCCCCTATATAGTAACAATTATAAACTGGATCAGATCTCCAACCTTGCGGGAGCAATCTTTAATTTCAAGAAGGATAAAAACATTATCAATTTTGGGACTAAAGTTTCCAATGTCAGTTTTGATCAAAAGAATGTAATGGACAACAGTTCTTTTAAAAGGAATTTCATCAACTGGAACCCACAAGCCAGTTATCAGTATAAATTCAGTCAGCAAAAATCCCTGCGTATTGGCTATACTGGTAATACATCACAACCAAACATCGATCAGATTCAGCCAGTCCTGATCAATACTGATCCTTTAAACATCAGAATCGGAAATCCTGATTTAAAATCATCATTCAATAACAGAATAGATATCAATTATAATTCTTATAAAGTCTTAAGTGGCCAGAGTATTTATGTTGGCGGAGCTTACAATTTCACTTCCAACGCCATAGTAAATAACGTTGATACAGATCCTACAGGAAAGAGCACCTATAAATCAACTAATCTTTCTGATAAACAAACCAGTAATTATTATTTATATGCAGGGTTTTCACAAAAATTGAAATTTCATGATTTATATACCGGAATGAGTTTGAATTCCAATGGGAACACCTATTATAGCTATGTCAACGGTTCACTTAATAAAACTCAATCCAATAGTTACTCCGGACAGCTATCCATTTCAAAATATCAGGAGAAAAAATTTGAAGGCCGTTTATCTTTTGGCCCCACTTATACAACCAATCAGTCTTCACTAAAAAAAAACTACTAATGATAATGGATGGGGTCTGAATGGTGAGAGCTATTTTACCATTTATTTACCCGGCAAATTTGAAATTGGTTCTGATGCCAGTTATGAGTACAGGGGTAAAACAAAATCATTTAATTCAGATTTCAACCTTTTACTCCTGAATGCAAGGATCAGCAGAAATTCCTAAAATCAGAAAGCCTGAAATTTTCGCTCTCAGCCAATGACCTGCTGAATCAGAATGTTGGTTTTAACAGAAATGCAAATGGAAATATGATCACACAAACCAGCTATACAACTATCAAAAGATATTTCATGGCTTCGATAACATGGGACTTTAATAAAATGGGTGGAGGAACCTCAAAAAAATAGTTTATGAAGAAAAAAACAATCATTATCCTGGCCTTGCTATTCATTGGCTTCAGCACCTCTTTACTGGCACAGAATGCCAGGTTTACTACCCAGGGTGAGATAGAATTTGAAAGAAGTACTAATATGTATGCGATCATCCAAAAAAGGATCAATAAAGATAACAGCAGCTATATGTCACAATTTTTTGAGCAGTACAAAAAGACATCACCGCAGTTTAAACTATCAAAGAGCACTTTATCTTTCTCTAATCAGATTACTCTTTTTAAACCTATAGTGGATGATTCACCTCCTACTCCTTTTTTCGGCGAAGCCCTGGTGTAAGTCAGATTAATACAACTTATACTGATCTTAATACCAAACAGCAGACTACACAGAAAAAAGTTTTTGAAGAAACCTTCCTGGTTAAAGACAGTACAAGAGTAATTAATTGGAAAATAACTGATGAAACAAGAGAAATTGCGGGTTTTAATTGTCGCAGAGCTAATGCATTGGTTATGGACTCCATTTACGTCGTAGCTTTTTATACTGATCAGATCCCAGTATCAGGCGGGCCTGAATCATTCAGCGGTTTGCCCGGAATGATACTAGGGCTGGCACTTCCTCATGAAAATGTTACCTGGTTTGCTAAAACTGTAGCTGACAGACCCGTAGCTCCAAACAAGCTAACCCCTCCTGCCAAAGGTAAAGTAACAGATAATAAAGGTTTAAAGCTTACATTAACTGCAGCTTTAAAGAACTGGGGCGAGTATGCTAAAGGAATGTACAAAGCTTTTTTATTGTAGGTTTTAAAAAAGACCATCCTGAGCAAATTTAAAATTATTATTAGATTTGCCAACAACCAAATTTAATAGAGACAAATGAGAGAAGTAGTTATCGTATCAGCATTAAGAACAGCAATTGGAAGTTTCGGCGGATCGCTGTCAGGTTTTACAGCTACCCAGCTAGGAGGTTTTGCCATTAAAGCTGCTGTTGAGAAAGCGGGAATTAAACCTGAAGACGTACAGGAAGTATATATGGGCAATGTTTTATCTGCTAATATAGGTCAGGCACCAGCTACTCAGGCAGCCAAATTTGCCGGTTTACCTGATGTTCCTTCTACCACAATTAATAAAGTATGTGCTTCTGGTACTAAAGCAATCATGCTTGCAGCACAAAGTATTGCTTTAGGGCAAAATGATATTGTTGTTGCTGGTGGAATGGAAAGCATGAGTAATGTGCCTTATTACCTTGATAAAGCAAGAACAGGTTACAGATTAGGACACGGACAATTAACTGATGGTTTGGTTAAGGATGGTTTATGGGATGTTTATAAGACTACCATATGGGTTCTGCTGCCGAATTATGTGCATCAACTTATAATATCACACGTGAGGCACAGGATAATTATGCTGTGAGTTCATATAAGAGAGCACAGGCCTCAATCAATGACGGTAAATTTAATGCAGAAATTATTCCGGTGGAAGTAATTGACCGTAAAGGAAATGCGACTATAGTTGATAAGGATGAAGATGCTTATTCGGTTAACTTCGATAAATTACCTGGCTTAAAACCGGTATTCAAGAAAGATGGTACAGTAACCGCAGCAAACGCATCTGCATTAAATGATGGTGCAGCAGCATTAGTTTTAATGAGTGCTGATAAAGCAAAAGAACTGGGTTTAAAACCACTGGCTCGCATATTAAGTTATGCAGATGCCCAACAAGCACCAGAGTGGTTTACCACAGCACCTTCTAAAGCTATTCCATTAGCTTTGCAAAGAGCGGGAAAAAATATTGCCGATGTAGATTTCTTTGAGATCAATGAAGCTTTCTCTGTAGTTTCTTTAGCGAATAACCAGGAAATGGGCTTATCTGAGGACAAAGTAAATGTAAATGGTGGTGCAGTTGCAATGGGACATCCGCTTGGCGCTTCCGGAGCTCGTATCGTAGTTACTTTACTTTCTGTTTTGAATCAGAATAACGGTAAAATCGGCGTAGCCGGAATCTGCAATGGCGGTGGTGGTGCCAGTGCATTGGTTATTGAAAAATTAAATTAATGATTAAGGTTTTCAAACCCTTTTTAATAGTATTCCTGATGAGCTGTGCAGTGACTGATGTCTCTGCACAACTCAACCGGAATACTGAAGTACTGAATAAATACCAGGATTCACTGCTTAAAATTACCCGCACCCTATTTTCAGCCCCCAATAATGCTGATCGTTTTGCGCAGAATGCAAATTTCATCAAAACGCTCGTAACAGCATTAAAAACACCTTCTTCTTTTGATTTCGCCTTTGATTCCCTGCAAACAATATCCGTTGTCAAATCACCGGATAATGCTTTCAGGATTTTCTCGTGGTATGTGCCCACGGTAGAAGGCACTTATCGTTTCTTTGGCACAGTTCAGATGGCCACAAAAGATGGAAAACTAAAATTATACCCTTTGATTGATGAAACTGATCAAATCAAAGATAATAATCTGATTACTACAAATAAACAATGGTATGGTGCCCGCTATTATGAAATAGTGCCCTTGATTGTAAGTGGCCAGAATACTTCATATGTATTGCTGGGCTGGAAAGGCAATACGAATAAAACTTCTAAAAAGGTTATTGAAGTGCTTTCTTTTAAAAATGAGGAACTTCAATTTGGAAAAGCAATTTTTCAGGGACCTAAAAACACTGAGGTAAAAAACAGAATTGTCTTTGAATATAACAAACTAAATTCCATGACTTTAAGGCTTGACAAGAAGGAACAGATGATTGTGTTTGATCACCTTGCTCCTTTTGATCCTAACATGGAGGGAAATTTTGAATACTACGCTTCTGATTCGAGCTTTGATGATGGTTACCGTTTGGTTGGTAATCAATTAAAACTCATGGAAAATATTGAATTAAAGAATGATCCGAATGCTAAGGATGATTTCTATATAGATCCTAAACCCAAAGAGACACCAGTAAAAAATTAACTTTTAAGCAAAATAACGCCTCTATAGGGCTTAAATTTGTGATTACGGGGTCATGTCCTTATATTGCGCGATGCGTCACTACGCTAACACACACCTAATTTTTGAAATTGATGAATGAAACCGTTAAAGTAAAGCATCCGAGAGGACTGACTTTTCTTTTCTTGTCTGAGATGTGGGAACGTTTCGGGTATTACCTGATGATAGGGATCTTCACCCTGTATTTAAAAGATGTTAAAGCCGGTTTTTCGATGACTGAGGCTGAATCTGCGGACCTTTATGGTACGTTCATAGCGCTTGTATTTCTTACCCCATTTTTAGGCGGATTAATTGCCGATAGATATTTGGGCTATGCTAAGTCTATCATTTTAGCGGTCTGTTAATGGGTATGGGTTATTGCATGATGGCCATACATAGTTTACCAATTCTATATCTATCCATGACACTGGTTATTATTGGAAATGGCTTCTTTAAACCAAATATCTCCACCCTCCTGGGTAATATCTATTCCACCCCTGAATATTCAGATAAAAAAGATGAGGGTTATAACATCTTCTATATGGGTATTAATATCGGTGCTTTTATCTGCAATTTCTTTGGGGCGGCATTATACATTATGCTGGGTTGGGGTTATGCTTTTATTGCAGCCGGAGTTGGTATGTTCATTGGCGTTGCCATTTTTATTTATGGGATGAAGCATTACAGAGCTTTCGACGTTAAAAAGGGTGTTAAAGAAGGTGATATGTCATTCCTGAAAATAGTATTGGTTATCTTAGTGCCTTCTGTTATTGCTGGAGTAATTGGCTGGGTCCTTCCAACTAAACTAATGGGCCATCCACTGGTTGGTTCTGCTTCTACCGATGCATTTATCTTTGCCTGTGTTCCTGTAATCTATTTTTATGGTTCTCTACTGGCTAAGGCCGATAAAGACGAAAAAAGACCAATTGCAGCGTTACTGACTATTTTTGCTGTTGTTATTCTATTCTGGGCTGTATTCAAGCAAAATGGTACTGCATTAACTACCTGGGCTGATCGTTATACAGACAGACATCTGCAAAATCCTATTGCAGAGAAAACGTTTTCCAAACTGAATTTCTCACAAAACTTCACCTATTCGAAAGACTCTATACCTTTATATGACAACGCATTCCGCATTCAAAAGAAAGATGGAGTGGTGTTGAAAGAATACAATTATCCAACTTATTTCAAGAATATCCCTGCTGATAAGCTTCCTGCCGAAGGTGGTAAGGTTGAACTTTGGGCAACAAATTTAAGCCAGTCTATTAATCCTGCATGGGTAATTTTACTGACTCCGTTAGTAGTCGCATTTTTCACCTGGCTCCGCAATAGAAACAGGGAACCAAGTACAGTACAAAAATCGCATTCGGCTTATTTATCTCAGCCCTTTCAGTACTGGTGATGATCGGTGCAGTATATTCTGGTGGTAATGGAAGTGAAAAAGTTTCTGTGCTCTGGCTGGTAGCTGGCTATGGTGTAATCACAATCGGAGAATTATTTTTAAGTCCGATGGGACTTTCACTGGTTTCTAAATTAAGTCCGGTAAGGATCACTTCCCTGATGATGGGCGGATGGTTTCTGGCAACTTCAATTGGAAATAAATTATCTGGTGTTCTGGCTACGCTTTGGGATACTTATGAAAATAAAGCCAATTTCTTTTGGGTGAATTTCAGCCTCCTTCTTTTCTCGGCGGTTGTTGCATTCTTTCTTTTAAAATGGCTGAATGGTATCATGGAAGAAAAAGGAATAAAATAGTTACGAAGAATACTCGATAATTAGAATTAATTTGCAAACTTTTAAATTTAACTAAACTATAAAACAACATTTATGGATCAATCTGAAATCCTTAAGCGGGGCAAGTAGACGCTGCTCAAAAAGGCCATCCAAAAGGATTATATGTGCTGTTCGCTACCGAGATGTGGGAACGTTTCAATTATTACGGTATGCGGGCCGTTTTGGTGCTTTTTATGACCAAAGCCTTATTATTTGACAAAGCATTTGCGTCAAATTTATATGGAAGTTATACAGGACTTGTATATCTGACCCCATTGATTGGTGGTTTTATCGCTGATAAATACTGGGGAAACAGAAGATCTATTGTAACCGGGGGAATATTAATGGCATTGGGAGAACTGATTATGTTCGGTTGTGCCTCTCTTTACCATACGATGCCCGACATCTCCACATTCCTGTTCTTCACAGGCCTTGGGTTCATGATTTCAGGTAATGGTTTCTTTAAACCAAATATCTCATCAATGGTAGGTCAGCTTTATCCTAAAAATGACCGCAGAATTGATGCTGCTTACACGATTTTCTATATGGGGATCAACGTAGGCGGTGCATTAGGCCCATTTATTTTTGTGTTTTTTTTTGGAGATACAGGTAATCCTGCAGACTTTAAATGGGCATTCCTTGCCGGTGCGATAGCAATGGCCATAGGGGTAATCGTTTTCATCAAATTCAGAGATAAGTATGTACGTGATCAGAATGGAGATCTTTTAGGTTTAACACCTGCTAATCCAGGTGACAAAAAAGTTTCACCTGTTCTGGTTTATCTAGGCTTATTTGCTTTTTCTGCACTATGTGTAGGAATGTTATATATCGATGCTAAAATTGTGAGTTATTTGAGTTACCTGCTGATTATTGCCGTAGTTGGTATTGCAATTATGATTTTCACAGATAAAACGCTTAGCAAAATCGAGAAGAAAAAGATATCTGTAATTTTCATTGTCGCTTTCTTCGTATTATTCTTCTGGAGTGCTTTCGAGCAGGCCGGAGCTTCGTTAACATTCTTCGCCGAAGAGCAGACCCAAAGAAATTTAGGTTTCTTTACCGTTCCATCGAGCTGGTTCCAATCTTTAAATTCGATTTTTGTAGTTGTATTTGCACCGATATTTGCCTGGTTGTGGATTAAACTAGGAAAAAGAGAACCTTCTGCTCCTACTAAAATGGCTTTAGGTTTAATGTTACTTGCACTTGGATACCTTGTTATTGCTACAGGAGTTAAAGATGTTGGTGCTGGAATAAAAGTAAGTATGATTTACCTGATTGGTATGTATGCTTTCCATACCTGGGGTGAGCTATGTCTTTCGCCAATTGGATTATCATTGGTAAATAAACTTTCTCCGCTTAAACTTTCTTCTCTTTTAATGGCTGTATGGTTCCTTGCTAATGCAGGCGCAAACGTATTGGCTGGAAAATTAAGTTCTAAATATCCTGAAGAGGAAGCTAAAATAGCTGAATATAAAGTTAGCCCTTTGGTATTGACAAGCAGTGCTATTAACTGGCAGGAAGTAGCTAACAACAAAAAGAACATTCAGCAGTGGGATTTGAGTACTGTTAAAAAGAACTCTCATTCTCTTAGTCCTGATTCTTTGGTTGCACTTTCAATTGCTTCTGCTCAACAGACCATTACTATTGATACTAATAAAATAAACAGGATCTCTCCTAAAAAACTAAGTGAAAGTGAAGTTGCAAAACTTGCTGTTGCTGGCGAAAAAGAAGGTAAGTTCTTATTGGGTACAAATGCAGCCCAAACGGAAATATATATCATCAAGGGTAGTGACAAAACGGCTTCTGTAGTGGAAGTCTATAATCTTAACCCCGAAAAACCAACTTTCCTTGGATACACAATTAAAAATCTTTATGATTTCTTTATGTTATTCGTAGTAATGGCTGGTATTGCTTCTGTTATCTTGTTTTTCATAACCAAGTGGTTACAAAAAACAATGAATGCGACTAGCTAGTCAATAATTAAAATAGACGAATTTTCTAATGAAAGGCTGTAGTTTTGAAAACTACAGCCTTTTTTTGTGAAATGGTAAATGTTAACTGATGTTAAATCAGTTTATAATTACACGAATTTCAATTTTAATCAATATTTTCGCGGATAATTCTATTACATTTTTTTATACTACACACGTGTCAGATAGCTTAGTCATCATCCCCACCTACAATGAAAAAGAAAACATCGAGAAGATTATCCGCAAGGTATTTAGTCTGAACTTTTCTTTTGAGGTTTTAATTATTGATGACGGATCGCCTGATGGCACGGCTGATATTGTAAAGAAACTACAACAGGAATTCCCTGGCTTACACATGGAACAGAGAACTGGAAAATTAGGTTTGGGAACTGCTTATATCCATGGTTTCAAATGGGCACTACAACATGCCTACAATTACATTTTTGAGATGGATGCTGATTTTTCTCATAACCCGGATGATCTGTTTGCACTCCGTGAGGCTTGTGTAAACGGTGCTGATGTTGCTATTGGTTCAAGGTATGTAAGAGGGGTTAATGTGGTTAACTGGCCAATGAGCAGGGTATTGATGTCTTATTTTGCTTCAATGTATGTGAGGTTAATTACAAGGATCAATATTCAGGATGCTACCGCTGGATTTAAGTGTTATAAAAGAATTGTTCTGGAAACTATTCCTTTTGACAAGATTAAGTTTGTGGGATATGCGTTTCAAATTGAAATGAAGTTTACAGCGATAAAATATGGTTTTAACGTGGTTGAGGTTCCGATCATATTCACTGATAGAACTGAGGGGACTTCGAAAATGAGTACACGGATTTTCCGCGAAGCATTTGTCGGAGTTATACAGATGAAGATAAGCAGCTGGTTCAGAAATTACAAACGAGCTTAACGGGGGCTTCGTCTCCATAGAACAAAAAAAAAAAAACACCTTAAGTATGCCGACTACGTTCCATTCTGGAACTGATGTCAGCATACTTAAGGTGTTTTTTTGTTTTCTATCCTGCCTGCAGGGTGGTTGAGCTGGTTGTAATTTCTGAACCGGCTGATGAACTTTAATATCTGCTTGTTCCGAGTTGCTTTTGTTGGTTAGGAGGTGATTTGTTATGGATAGCTGGTTAGAAGAAACTGTTTACTTGACAACCGCGTAGAAGAAATTGTTTACTTGACAACCGCTTAGAAGAAACTGTTTACTTGACAACCGCTTAGAAGAAACTGTTTACTTGACAACCGCTTAGAAGAAACTGTTTACTTGACAACCGCGTAGAAGAAATTGTTTACTTGACAACCGCTTAGAAGAAACTGTTTACTTGACAACCGCTTAGAAGAAATTGTTTACTTGACAACCGCTTAGAAGAAATTGTTTACTTGACAACCGCTTAGAAGAAATTGTTTACTTGACAACCGCTTAGAAGAAATTGTTTACTTGACAACCGCTTAGAAGAAATTGTTTACTTGACAACCGCTTAGAAGAAATTGTTTACTTGACAACCGCTTAGAAGAAATTGTTTACTTGACAACCGCTTAGAAGAAGTCTTATTAGAATTCGTTACTTTTATCGCTTCGCATCATTTCTGAGAAAGTTTGTCTTTTATCCATAGCGATGACGATCTGAGTTAATCGTTTGACACGGGTAGGCTCAGTTTTAGCGGTATTGAGCCAGTTGATGTAATAGTTCTGATGGGATTTGGGAAGGTTCAGGAAATTTTCGAGACAATGCCTTTCTTCAATAAGACAAAGCTCGAGGTCTTCTGGCATTTCTATTTTGAAATTTTGATCTTCTTCGAGTCGCAGGTGCAACTTTGCTCCTTGTTCCTTTTTCAATTGTTTACGTAAATTGGTGTTTAGCGCCAGGATGAAGCCCCCCTCTCCCATTGGAATAAAGGATAGACCTGATACGGGCAGGGCATCAAGGAACCCCTGAACACGGAAACTCTTACGACAATAAGGCTTTATTTGATTGGCTATCTCCATAGGGATAGTGACATAACTCCATCCGGTTTTCTCACCCATTTTGGAGAAGCGTTCAATCTCGGCATCAAAAGTTATCATCTGTGATTGAATTTCTAAAATTATCGTCTTTAACCTGTTTTTAACTGGCTAAATCTAATTTAAAGATAGAGATTTTTTTGCGCTTTAGAATTTCTCTTCTACGCCTAGTCCGAAGAGCGCAAAGTCATATTTCACAGGATCTTTTGGATCGAACTTACTCAATTCTGCTGTAAGTTCAACCGCAGTTCTCCAATCGGTTTGTTTACGGGTAATCAGTTCAAGCCGACGGGCAACACGGTCTACGTGTACGTCACAGGGGCAGATTAAATCCGCTGGAGAAATTGTAGTCCACACACCGAAGTCTACTCCTGTTTGATCCTTGCGTACCATCCAGCGCAAAAACATGTTTAATCTTTTACAGGTGGATTTTTGAGTTGGTGAAGAAATGTGTTTAACGGTTCTCCGCGGGGAATCCGGAAGACTAAAAAAATAGGTACGGAAATGGTTAAGGGCATTTTCAGCAGTAAAATTCCCCGGTCCGGCAAAGTCAGTGGGTAGAAATGCCGTTTCTAAACTATCTGAAAGCGTGTAATGATGTTTGAAAAATGAAATAGTAGTACAGGAGATCGGTATCATTAAAAGTCCGGTGTTTGAAGTTCAGTAAACGACGCAGATCTTCATCGCCATGGTGCAGCATAAAGTTGTAGGGGTCGTTGTCCATACGGTCAAAAAGATCGGTGCACTTATTGATAATCGTTTTCCTTTGACCCCAGGCCAAAATCGCTGCGAAAAATGCAGTAATTTCAATATCCTGTTTTTTGGAAAAACGATGGGGAATACAAATTGGATCATTAGTGATAAAATCGGGCCTGTTGTATTGCGCAACTTTTATATCCAGAAAGTCCTTTAATTCTAAAAATTCCAATGGTTTTAATTTAAAGAAGCCAGTTTAATTATAATTAAACTGGCTTCGTGAATGATATTATATAGCTTGTTTAATTACAAAGCTTGTATTTGATTAACTTAATGCCTGAGCTAAATCAGCCAAAAGATCATCGATATCTTCTACTCCAACACTTAAGCGCAACAGGTTATCTGTTACACCTACTTTTTCACGCTCTTCCTTAGGGATTGAACCGTGAGTCATTGTAGTTGGGTGATTAATCAGAGACTCAACTCCGCCTAATGATTCTGCAAGGGTAAATACTTTGAAAGAAGAAGCTACTCTAAAAGTTTCTGCTAAATCAGCTCCTTTTAGGGTAATAGAAACCATTCCACCGAAACCACGCATTTGTTTTTTGGCAATATCATGGTTAGGATGATCTTCAAAACCCGGCCAGTAGATTTTATCAATCTTAGGATGGGTTTTAAGGAAACGTGCTACTTTCTCACCGTTTTCACAATGCGCTTTCATACGCAGGTGTAAAGTTTTGATACCTCTTAAAACAAGGAATGCATCTTGTGGCCCTGGTGTTGCTCCACACGCATTGTAGATAAACCACAGGTCTTTGTACAATTGATCATCGTTCACTAACAATGCACCCATTACTACATCAGAGTGACCGCCAATGTATTTGGTAACTGAATGCATCACAATATCAGCTCCCAGATCATTTGGGTTCTGTAAATATGGTGAAGCAAAAGTGTTATCTACCGTCAGGATCAATCCTTTTTCTTTAGTGATTTTAGCTACGCCTTCAATGTCAATAATCTGCATGGTTGGATTTGTAGGTGTCTCAATCCATACCAATTTAGTTTTATCATTGATATATGGCAGCATATTTTCTGGTTTCGATAAATCCAGGAAATGAAATTTAATGCCATATTTCGCATATACTTTGGTAAAAATGCGGTACGATCCTCCGTAAAGGTCATTACCTGTAATTACCTCATCACCTGGTTGCAATAAACGCAAAACAGTATCTGTAGCACCCATTCCAGAAGAGAAAGCCAAACCATATTTAGCATTTTCCAATGCGGCAAGACAATTTTCCAATGCCTGACGAGTTGGGTTTGTCCCTCTTGAATATTCAAAACCCTGGTGCTCACCCGGCGATTTTTGCCAGTATGTAGAGGTTTGATAAATTGGAGTCATTACCGCTCCTGTTGATGGATCAGGTTCCTGACCTGCGTGTATGGCTTTAGTTGCAAATTTCATGTTGCTCTTTTTTAAATTTTTGATGCCTGCAGCTTAATAAGCACGGGCGAATAAAACGCGTTGAACAGATGGTTTACCTGAGTAAATACAAATTCCGTCTTCTAACTTATTATCTAACGGAATACATCTGATTGTAGCCTTTGTTTCTTCTTTTATCTTTTGCTCTGTTTCTGGCGTACCATCCCAATGTGCAGAAATAAATCCACCTTTGTTGTCTAAAAGGTCTTTTAATTCATCATAGGTATTGGCAATCGTAATATGCTCTTTTCTGTAATCAAAAGCTTTTTTATAGATGTTCTCTTGGATTTCATCTAATAACTGAAGGATATAAGTATCCAGGCCTTCCTGACTTACTGTCTTTTTCTCTCCGGTATCTCTTCTTGCTAATTCTACAGTACCGTTTTCCATATCTCTGCCACCAATTGCTAAACGAACTGGTACGCCTTTTAATTCATATTCTGCGAATTTGAATCCCGGACGCTGAGAATCTCTGTTATCATATTTAACAGAAATCCCTAATGCTTTCAACTTCGGTGTTAATTCATTCACATAAGAAGATATATTATCAAAATCTTCATCGTTTCTGTAAATAGGTACGATAACTACCTGTATAGGTGCTAACATAGGAGGTAAAACCAATCCCAGATCATCACTGTGTGCCATAATCAGCGCACCAATCATACGGGTAGATACTCCCCATGAGCTTGCCCATACGTGTTCGATCTTACCTTCTTTGTTGGTAAACTTAACGTCGAAGGCTTTAGCAAAATTCTGACCTAAAAAGTGAGAAGTACCAGCCTGCAAAGCTTTTCCATCCTGCATTAATGCTTCAATACAATAAGTATCCAATGCACCTGCAAAACGCTCATTAGCTGTCTTCACTCCTTTAACAACCGGCAATGCCATCCATTTTTCGGCGAACTCAGCATATACATCAAGCATCTGCCTTGTTTCTGCTACTGCTTCTTCTGAAGTTGCATGTGCAGTATGGCCTTCCTGCCATAAGAATTCTGTGGTACGCAGGAAAAGACGTGTACGCATTTCCCATCTCACTACGTTTGCCCATTGGTTAATCAGCAAAGGTAAATCACGATAAGACTGTACCCATCCTCTGAAAGTATTCCATATAATGGTCTCAGAAGTTGGTCTTACGATCAATTCTTCTTCTAATTTTGCTTCAGGATCAACAATAATATTGCCTTCACCATCATTTTTAAGACGATAATGTGTCACAACTGCACATTCTGTCGCAAAACCCTCTACGTGCGCCGCTTCTTTAGAAAAAAATGACTTAGGAATGAATAACGGAAAATAGGCATTACTGTGCCCTGTATCTTTAAATTTCTGGTCTAAAACAGCCTGCATTTTCTCCCAAATGGAATAGCCATAGGGCTTTATAACCATACATCCTTTTACAGCGGAATGTTCTGCCAGATCGGCTTTCATAACAATGTCGTTATACCACTGGGAATAATCCTCGTTTTTACTTGTAATACCTTTGCTCATAACTGTTTGGAACGTTTATTGTGTTAAATAACTTGCATGCTAGGCTACAAATTTATAAATTTATGCCTACAAAAAAACTGTTTACACACACAAAGAACTCACATATTATGAAACCTAACCATTTATTTCCCAGCTTGCTGGTCGTTGCGGCTCTCGCCGTGTCGTCCTGCTCTGCTCCTCAAATGGCCCAGCAAACTCGTCATAATGACGATGTTTATGGCTCAACAGCGAAAGCGGTAGAGTATACCGCACCCGAACGGACTTACTCGTCGCAATCAGTAAATGACGGATATAACGATAATGATGATTATTATGGCAGCAGTGATTTATATGCTGACATGGATTATTCTTCACGTATCAATAGATTTTATTACGGCAGCCCATACAGAAATTATTATGATCCATTTTATGGTGACGGATTTTATGGCGGCGGTTATGGTTACTCTCCTTATTACTCAGGATTAGGCTTTGGAATGGGATTTGGTAACGGTTACTACGGCAGTTCATGGGGTTTAGGCTTTGGATATGGCTGGGGTAGCGGATTTTATTCTCCTTTCTATTCTCCCTGGGGATGGGCCGGCGGTTATGGCGGACTATGGGGCGGTGGCTTCTATGGTGGAGGCTATTACGGGGGCGGTTATTATGGCGGAGGCTACGGTGGCAGACGTTATAACAGCACTTATGCACCTAGAAATGCAAGAGGCGGAGACAATTATAATTACGGAAGAGGAAACTATAATGGTTCCGGCTCAAGAAGATATGATGCAAGTGGTAATTCAGTACCGGGCAGAAGATCAACACGTGGCGACGGATCATCACAAAGTTATGATAACAGATCAGGTTCCAGCAGCAGAGGTTACAATGCAAGAGGTAATGGCTACGGAACTTCCAGATCATCTTCTCAATCTTCTTCAAGACCAGACAGATCTCAAAGTTATACCCCGCAAAGGACTTCTGAAAGATCTTCTTACACACCAACTAACTCTGGCGGCAATTATGGCGGCGGTGGCGGTGGAAGAACTGGTGGTGGCGGCGGTGGCGGAGGCGGTCGCGGAGGACGTGGTAATTAATAATCTAAAATTGTAAATGAAAAAATTCATACAACTCCTGGTGGTAGCTATAGTAGGTACTACAGGTAATATTTATGCTCAAAATGGCACATATGCAGGCGATGCCTTAAGGTTTTCGCGCACTGATTATGGAAGCTCTGCAAGATTTAAAGGTTTAGGAAATGCACAAATAAGTTTAGGTGGTGATATCAGTTCAATTGGTGGCAACCCAGCAGGATTGGGTATGTTCACCCGTTCTGAATTCAGCATCACTCCTGAATTCAATAATGTAAAATCTGATGCAAGCTTTCTTGGCCAAAATTCAAAAGACACGAAAAACCGTTTAAATCTTAACCAGGCTGCTATGGTCTGGTACAATCCGGTTGTCAGACCAAAAGATCTAATTTAAATAAAGGTATACTTAGTGTAGTTTGGGGAATAGGGTTTAACAGAAATAATGATTTCGGTGGCGACTTTAGCTATGCAGGAACTAACAATAACAGTTCTATTGCGGATGCTTTCGCAGAAAGAGCCAATGGCGTTCGGGAACCTGATTTAGCCGGAGCTCCAGGGATGGCATTCGATAATTTTCTAATCGATCAGAAAAGCGGAGACAATCTCTCTTATGTACCTGCAACAAGCCAGACTAATACACAATCTAAAACTGAGAGCAGAGTGGGTTCAACTTCTGAACTTAACTTCTCTGGTGCTATAAACATCTCCAATCAATTGTATCTTGGTGCAAGTATCGGATTTGTAAATATGCGCTATATCAATAACAGTGTTTATACTGAGCAGGGAACTATCATTAACACTTTGCCAGTTGGAGCCCCGGTTCCTGCACGTCCGAATACTGAAGTTGGAAAAAACTATGACCTTGCTTATTCAACAGGCCAGCATACAACAGGTTCAGGAATTAATGGTCGCTTAGGATTAATATACAAACCAATTAATGAAGTAAGAATTGGTGCTACTTTTCAGGCTCCTACCTGGATGCATGTAGAAGAAGACTATGCAGAAGTTTTAGACACTCGTTTTTCACTAGGTGGAGTACCTTCTGGAAGTGTATATAGTAATATATATAACAGCAACTTTAACTACAACCTTCGTACACCTTACAAAGCATCCCTGGGTGGAAGCGTAATTATTGGTCAGAATGGATTATTAAGTGCTGATATTGACTATGTTGATTATGCTTCGACTAAACTATCTGTAAGTGATGGTTATTCTGATCTGATCAGGGAAAACAATCAATATATCAAACAGAACTACAAAAGTGCAGTTAACTATAGAATAGGTGGTGAATACAGAATTGACGACTTTACCCTGAGAGCCGGGTATGGCTTAAATGGCACTCCTTATAAAAGTGATGATAAAAATGTATTTGATGTGAAATATTATTCTGGTGGTCTTGGTTACCGCTTTAATCAATATTATGTTGATCTTGCTTATCAGCGCACAGAAACTACAAACACTTTTGCACCATATGAACTGAATAATTTTTCAGAGCCGGTAGCAACTGCTAAAGTGGCAAGAAACAATGTGTTTTTAACTGTAGGAGTTAAATTCTAATCCTTACAGATTTCATCAAAAAGCCCGCCGTTGATTTTCAACAGCGGGCTTTTTATTAGATGCCCTGCATCAAAAAGGCCGACTATATTCCAGCCTTAAAAAATCTATCAATATTAACTTCAACAGCCTCATCTTTAATCAACTCAGGTGCATGATGCGGCTTTCTCCTTGCATCAATGATTAAAGCCCCTGTACAGCCCCAATGTTTATCTTTAATAAACTCTCCTACCCCATGGATATCAACCGCCGGATTACTTCTGGTAAAGGTTACCCAAACAAAATTATTTATGGTATCAGCTGTAAATGCTGCATCATCACATAATACAATCAAAGCTACCCCATCAAGTGGTTGTTTTATTAACTGGATATTCAGTTCTGCTATTGAAATTGCGGCTTCTTCGGGAGTAGTATAAATACCAGCAGTAATCGCAAGTACTCCCGGCATCACAAAATGATATGTTCCAAATGAACCAGGTAATTTAAAATCAGCCGGCAACTCTTTTGATAGTGTTCTTTTGATCTCACCCGCAGCAGCCAGTACGACTTTAGAACCACTATTCAACCCACCACCACTATAATCAAGTGTATCAATAGTTGTTTCTGTATGAAAATGAAGATCTCTCTTTAAATCTATGCGTGATAATATATGAGTTAAGAAAACTTCAATATCATGTGTATCTAACTCTTCGTTATCTTCCCGTGCAGCTATAAGAACATATTTCGCAAGGCTAAGCTGATTTTTTCCTAATATATGGTTAGCAATAGTCAGGATCTCCTGTGGTCTGCGTTCGTTAAGGAACGGAGTATATCTTTCGCTTCCAATGGCAAATAATAAAGGATGAACGCCAGCAGCATCTACCGCATTTACTTCTTTTAAGCCATGAATTTCCTGTGGCAAAGCTGACCCTGCAATTTCATGAATCAGCGCGCCGAAACTGGTATCTTCCTGAGGAGGACGGCCTACAACAGTAAATGACCAGATTGCATCTTCCTTATGATATACGTTATGTACTTTCATTAATGGAAAAGGATGAGTCAAACTATAATAGCCTAAATGGTCTCCAAATGGTCCCTCTGGTTTAGTTTCTTGCGGATACACTGTTCCGGTAATGATAAAATCTGCATCAGCCGAAAGGCAAAACCCTTCGTCATCATAAAAATAGCGGAAACGACGGTTACCTAATGCACCTGCAAATGTCATTTCAGACAAACCTTCCGGTAATGGCATTACTGCCGCAAGCGGATGTGAAGGTGGCCCACCTACAAAGATACTTACTTTTAGAGGTACTCCCTTTGCATTGGCTTTAGACTGATGTACTCCTATTCCTCTGTGAATCTGATATAGTGCAATCCAATTTCTTTATCTTTTATATAATCATTTCCAGCAAGCTGAATACGGTACATACCCAGATTAGCATTTAGTATTCCTGGCTTATTTACATCTTCTGTGTAAACTTGAGGCATGGTTACAAATGGACCTCCATCCATTGGCCAGTTCACAATTTGAGGTAATTGACTAATTGTCGTTTTCTTAAACGCAGATTTAAACAAGTGCTGTTGCATTGGTAATGCTGAAAGAGCAGTAAGGCCAGCACCAGCAAATTTAAAAGGGTTCTTAAACGCCTTCATAGGATCAGAACGCAGATCCACCAGCTGACTTACACGAGGCAAGCTGTCACGAAACATAAATTTAGATCTTTCTAATGTTCCAAAGAGATTAGAAACTGCCGGAAACGGGCTTCCCTTAATCTTCTCAAAGAACAATGCAGGGCCTTTCTGTTCATATACCCGCAGGTGTATAGCTGCCATTTCCAGATAAGGATCTACTTCTTCTTTAATACGAAGTAAATGACCACGTTTTTCTAAATCAGCCACACATTCGGCTAAGCTTTTATATCCCATCAGGATCAAAGGTATTAAGATTTCTGGTTTGTATACCTCATTAAAACAGAAAAAAACCATGCTTTCACATGGTTTTACATTGGAATTATGAAGAGCATATGCCCTATTATTTTTTGCCGGCAAATGAACGTAACATCCAGGTAGTTTTTTCTTTAAACTGCATGAAACGATTCACCATATCGTTAGTACCATCATCACCTGCTGCCGAAGTTGCATCCAATAATTCACGTTCTAATTGAATTAAGTGTGCCATATCTTCCAATACAGCATCAACCATTGCCAAATCCTGTAAACCTATTGTATTGATTTCTTTAATACCAGATTCTTTAATATAATCTACAAAACGGCTATGAGGTGGTTTTCCTAAAGTTAAAACACGTTCAGCTATTTCATCAATAGTCAATTGTGCATTGGTATATAATTCTTAAATTTAAGAGATGCAGTGTAAAAAAATTCTGTCCTTTAATATTCCAGTGACATCCTCTTAGCTTTTGATAATGAATATGATAGTTTGCAAGATAATCATTCAACAGGTCCACTACTGGTTTAACTTGTTTCTCACTCAAACTAATTTCTTTTGCGTCCATAATGTATTTTTATTTAATTTGGGGTTGTTAATCTATAATAAAGCAACAATTGCAAGTCTCAAATGGTTTTGAAAAAAAAACTATATGATACAATAGAGACATATAATTGTCGTTTAGTATTCAGAATTGAGGCTCTTATATATTATTCGTATAATTGCCTAATTAATCATTCATAAGAACGTTAATGCAAAAATATTATATACCGTTATTATTTGGCCTTTTCCTGAATTTATCTGCAGTAAAGGCTGATAATCTAAGAGACTCCATAGGTGTTGAGAATCTAAATGGAAAAAAATTAATTTTACACCAGGTCGTAGCAAAGGATACTTATTATTTCTCTGGCAGAAGATATAATGTAAGCCCAAAGGAAATTATCGCTTATAATGAGAATAAGTTCCTTTCTATCGGAGTTTTGGTCAAAGTACCGACAAACGTTCCGTTCTCAGGCCCAGCTGCAGTTGCTCCGGTAAAAACAGCGGTAACCAAACATGTCGAAGCTATTAAACCTACTGTAGTAGTGAATAAACCAGCAGAGACAACTCCCGCTGCCGATCAGGGAAATTCAGAATTTACAGAACATGCTGTTCAGCCTAAAGAAAATTTAATGATGCTTGCCAGACAATATGGTACAACCGTAGCAGACATTAAACGGATCAACGACCTGAAAACCATTAATCTTAAAATAGGACAGATTTTAAAAATGCCTGTAAAAGCCGGAGCTGAAACCACTTCTTCAACTCCAGTACAAACAGCGCCGGTACAAACTGCACAGACAAAACCAGTAGCGACTACTCCGGTGCCCCCTGTACACGCAACACCTCCGCCAACACCAGTTGTTGTTGCTCGGAGAAAAAAACCGGAAATTGTAAAAAAATCAGAAACCCCTGTTATTAAATCTGAAGCTGCTACACCTGTAGTTCAGGGCAATCCAGACAAGAATCAATTCCTTGAACATACGGTTGCTTCTAATGAAACCATGTATTCTATAGCTACAAAATACAGCCTGACGCTTGATCAGCTAAAAGCTAAAAATAATTTAACAACTAACTCTCTTTATGTTGGTCAGAAATTATTAATAAACGGACAGTATCCTGTTAAAAATGAACACAATAACGATTCAGACGCGAAGGATGCTGATACTATAGAATCAGTTAAAAACCCGTCATTAAGGTTACCTGCCAGCCGCTATGGACTAAGTCAGATGGATGAAAAAGGTGCTGGAGTCTGGATCACAGATAAAGATTTAGACCCTTCAAAAATGCTGGTACTTCACCGCTCTGCACCTATCGGAACCATTATGAAAATCACCAATCCGATGAGCAACAGGTCTACGTTTGCAAAGGTTGTGTTGGTAAATTTACTGAGAATGAGTCCACAAAAGATGTTATTATTGTAGTCACAAAAGCGGTAGCCGATGCATTGGGCGCATTGGATAAAAGGTTTTTGTGCAATTTAACGTACAGTGGACAAGCGAATGAACAATAATAAACCCTATATAATAGGTGTTGCTGGAGGTAGTGGTTCAGGAAAAACATTCTTTTTAAAATGTTTTCTCCACCATTTCAATACAGAGGAAGTATGTTTAATCTCCCAGGATGATTATTACAAACCAATTGGTGAACAGAAGGTAGATGATAACGGATGGGTCAACTTTGACCTCCCGGAAGGAATTAATGACACCAAACTACTGGAAGATTTAAAATTGCTTATTGATGGTCAGTCAATTTCAAGAAAAGAATATACTTTTAATATTAATGAGGAAAGTGCGCGTTTAATGAATATAACGAGTGCACCGATTATAATTGTAGAGGGATTATTTGTATTCCATTATCCTGAACTATCACAATTATTCGACCTGAAAATATTTATGGATGCTGATGAAGAAATCACACTTAACCGCAGAATCTCAAGAGATGAGATAGAACGTGGTTATACCCGTGATATGGTTATGTACCAATGGGTTAACCACGTTATGCCTGCTTACAAACAATTTCTGCTTCCTTACAAGGAATCGTGTCAGAAAATTATCATTAACAATAAACATGTGGCGGAAGATATTATCGCCACTTCTAAAGAGATATCAGACGAACTGAAAGAAACTGTACTGAGCGCACAGAGATCAGTTTAAATCCATTTCTTTAACATCTGCCTCAGCGAATAACTTTCCTGAGGTAGATTGTTTAATAAAATCAATACTCACACCCGGCGCTCTTTCAATTAATCTGAAACCACCTTCTGGTAAAATATCAAGTACGGCTAATTCTGTAACTACCTTCCTGATACAATTTACACCTGTTAATGGTAAACTGCATTTTGGTAACAACTTGCTTTCTCCTGCTTTATTGATATGCTGCATTGCATTGCTACAATAATATTTTTAGCTGAGGCTACTAAATCCATTGCTCCACCCATTCCCTTGACCATTTTTCCGGGAATTTTCCAGTTGGCTATGTCACCATTCTCAGAAACTTCCATCGCACCTAATATGGTCAGATCAATCTTCTGACTTCTGATCATTCCAAAACTCATTGCTGAATCAAAGATAGAAGACCCCGGTAGTGTGGTAATCGTTTGCTTTCCGGCATTGATCATGTCTGCATCTTCATCTCCTTCAAAAGGGAATGGTCCCATACCTAACAAGCCATTTTCCGATTGCAGGACTACATTGATTCCATCAGGGATATAATTTGCTACCAGTGTAGGAATACCAATTCCCAGATTCACATAGTAACCGTCTTTTATTTCTTTAGCGATACGTCTCGCAATTCCGTTCTTATCTAACATAAAATATTTGATTGGTTAATTACGCGGTCTGACTGTGCGTTGCTCTATTCTTTTTTCGTAATCTGAACTGAAAAATACGGTGTACATACACACCCGGGGTATGGATATGATCCGGATCAAGTTCTCCTGGATCTACAAGTTCTTCTACTTCGGCAATAGTAATTTTACCTGCCATGGCCATTACCGGATTAAAATTACGGCTTGTGGAACGGAAGACAAGATTTCCTGCAGTATCACCTTTCCATGCTTTTACGATTGCAAAATCTGCATCAAAAGCATATTCCATTAAATAATCTTTTCCGTTAAAGTTTCTGACTTCTTTACCTTCGGCTACTTCTGTACCTACACCAGCTGGGGTATAAATTACAGGCATTCCATAACCAGCCGCCATACAGCGGGTAGCCAATGTCCCCTGAGGGATCAGTTCAACTTCTAATTCTCCGCTCAGTAACTGGCGTTCAAATTCTGCGTTCTCCCCTACATAAGAAGAAATCATTTTCTTTACCTGACGGGTTTTCAGCATCAGGCCAATTCCGAAATCATCTACTCCTGCATTATTGGAAATACAGGTTAATTCCTTCACGCCCTTCTTAACTAATGCAGCAATACACTTTTCAGGTATGCCACACAATCCGAAACCACCAAGCATAATCGTTTGTCCGTCTATAATATCGCGGATTGCTTCATCGGCATCCGCTACTCTCTTGTTGATCATATATTTGGTTTGATCGCTAAATTATAGATAAAAACAACCCCGGCAAAATATTAATGATGATTTATTAATATTTTTTATTACGCAGATCTGTTTTGAAACAATTTCGTACAATTGTCTTAGAAACTATTTAATGTTTAGTCAAGCTTCTAATAAAAACATGCCAAATAAAATATCTTAGAGCATTGTTATTTCTGTTGATCTGTCTGGGCTCTGTTAAAACATTTGCCCAGAAAAAGAGTCGTTCTTATATTAAAGATCAGCAAACCGGTTGCCGCATTGTAGATGAGAATAACTCTCCCGAAGTTAGTATAACGTGGACAGGCGGATGTAAAAATAACCTTGCAGAGGGATGGCCTATAGCAGAACCCCAGGATTGTATTCAATGGATTACCAGGGTAACTAAATAATTTACCGGGCAGAGATTTCTATAATCTGATCGTTCGTTCCATTACTGGTTGCTACATAGACTTTTCCTTCTGGTGATTGACAAATTGCCCGTAACCTGCCAAATTGATTTTGCAGAAAATCCTTTGTAGCGGTGATTTTACTGCCACCTTCATCCAGTTTCAGTTGCAGTAACCTTGATCCTTTAAGTGCAACAACCAACAAGGAGTTTTTCCATTGTGGAATGTAATCAGAATTGTAATAAGTCAAACCTGAAGGAGCAATTGTCGGTGTCCAGGTGATCATGGGTTCAGCAATATTATTCAAAGCACAAAATGCTTTTTCTGCATCAGTATTACATAGGCCCTCTACATTTGGCCATCCATAATTTCTGCCTTTCTGAATCAGGTTAATTTCATCATCATTATCAGGCCCGTGTTCCGAAGAGTATAGTTTATTATTAGCCAGCACTAATCCTTGCGGGTTTCGGTGTCCATAAGTCCACAATGGATTGTTTGGCAATGGATTATCTGAAGGAATAGAACCGTCCAGGTTTAATCTTAATATCTTTCCTGAGAGACTGCTTGTGTTCTGTGCCGCAGGGGCAGCATTAGCATCGCCTGTGGTGATTAATAACTTAAGATCCGGAGTAATGAGTAACCTTGAACCATTATGAATGGAGGAGGCCGGAATTTGATCCAGCAAGACTAACGGGGCGCTTAATATTCCGTTATTGAATGTAAAACGAACAACCTTTCCTTTATAACTATTTCCGGAACCATAATCGTAAACTACATATAAATAAGGGTTGGTATTGAATTGCGGGTGTAATACCATGCCTAACAAACCACCTTCGCCAAGACTGTTTACCTCGGTAATGGTATGGACTAAAGTGATTACCCCATTGAGTGGATTTAACCGGCTGATTTTACCAGCCCTTTCAGTGAACCAGATAAAATTATCTGGTCCAATATGATCTCCCACGGAAACTTTAACGATTGAGTGAGTATTTCTGTTTTTATATCAGCATCCGGCAGTGTTCCCGGATTATCATTATTTTTGCTCTTTTCACATGCTGATAGAAAAAACAGAATAAAAATTGAAGTAAAAATTGTTTTCATAGCAGGATGTTTATTGATTAAACAATATAAACAATCCAGATTGAATTATGTTTAATTAATTGAAATACACATAGGTTATACCATCTCCACCTCTATCAGCATGTTCATCTTCTACCCTGTTCACCTCGCTGTATTTCCTTAGGTATTCCCTGATTAATTTTCTTAAAATACCATCACCTTTTCCATGAATCAGTTTAATAAACGGAAAACCCAGCATAATAGATTTGTCCATATATTTTTCCACTTCCTGTATTGCATTCTCTCCACGCATTCCACGCAGGTCTAATTCAGCAGTAAAGTTCCCGATAGCTTCAGATATTCTGCCAGAAAAAAAGAAATTACTCTGTACTACTTTTTTAGCTTGCTTATTGCTAATCTTTTGTACGCGATCTTTTTTCACAACTGAACGGAGGTCACCTAATGCCAATACTAAATTGCCACGGTTAACTTCCATCACCTGTCCCATCGTTTCCGTATTAATCAACTGAACCCAATCACCAACCACAATAGGTGTATTTGAAGGAATTAACTTTTCAGGCTTCTTCTCTTCTTTAACCTGGTGCTGTACCAGAACCTTCTGCAGGTTTTGTCTTAACTGTTTGGTCCCTTCTTTATCTGCCTGATTTTCTTTAATCCCGGCAATTGTATTTTCTACCAGTTTATTGGCATTTTTGATAATTTCCTGTGCTTCAAGTTTTGCCTCTTTAATCAGGATTTTCCTGTTTTCTTCCAAAAACTGCTGCAATTCCTCATTTTCTTTAACAAGGTTTTTTACCTTGTTCTGCTGAAGAGATAACTGGATTTTAGTATCGTAAATTTGTTTTTTCTCTCTTTCCAGATCAACTAACAAACTATCTATTCTATTCTGATTTGTTCCGGTCTTTTCTCTGGCCAGAATCAACACCTCTTTTTGCAAACCGATGTTCTGGGCAATTTCAAAAGCATAAGAGCTTCCTGGTTTACCTATTTCCAGTACATACAACGGTTTCATCTTATCATTATCGAATAACATCGAGGCATTTTCAAGCCCTGGAGTATTACCAGCAAATAATTTAAGGTTAGAGTAGTGGGTAGTCATAACCCCTCTTACTTTCTTATTATTCAGTACTTCCAGAACCGCTTCAGCCATTGGCCCACCAAACTGCGGATCAGTTCCTGTACCAAATTCATCAATCATAACCAATGATTTCGGTGTAGCATGAGCAACGAAATAACGCATTTTTGTTAAATGCGCACTATAAGTACTCAAGTCACTTTCTATACTTTGATCATCACCAATATCAGCAAAGATATTATCAAATATACCAACCTCACTTGATTCATGGGCAGGTATCAGTAAGCCCGATTGTAACATCAGCTGCTGCAATAAACCAACCGTTTTCATACAAACTGATTTTCCACCGGCATTAGGTCCGGAAACCAATACAATCCTTAAATTTTCATTCATATGAATATTCAAAGGAACCACTGTCTTTTTATCTTCTTTAAAAGACAAGTATAACAATGGGTGTGTTGCATTAATCAGTTTAATCCGGGGTTCAGCTACCAATACTGGCATATCAGCCTCCACTTCAATCGCAAACAATGCTTTAGCTCTTACAAAATCAAGTTTGGTCAAAAAGCCATGATAAGAAAGCAGTAATGGAGTAAACGGCCTTAAATCATCCGTAAGTGCAATTAAAATTCTAATGATTTCCCGTCTTTTATCAAATTCAAGATCTCTGATTTTATTGTTCAGTGTAAAAACAACTTCTGGCTCCATATAAACGGTCTGCCCGCTCGCAGATTCATCATGAATGAAACCTTTTAACTTACGTTTATTCTCTGCCAGAATGGGAATACACATTCTTCCGTCACGGATTGTTAAACTTCCGTCTGCTACCCAGTTACTGGCTACTGCCTGCTTGTAAATAGCATCCATCCGTTTACGTACTTCCTGTTCACCTTTGGCGATATCACCAATAATTTCCTGCAATTTAGAGGAAGCATTCGGCTTGATTTTACCTTTAGCATCAAGAATCGTCTCTATTTTTTTAAGGATATTTTTTTCTACTGGTAAAT
Organism: Pedobacter sp. NJ-S-72; assembly: GCF_053890575.1. Classification (NCBI taxonomy): domain Bacteria; kingdom Pseudomonadati; phylum Bacteroidota; class Sphingobacteriia; order Sphingobacteriales; family Sphingobacteriaceae; genus Pedobacter; species Pedobacter sp. NJ-S-72. Next base: position 2,624,157 of record NZ_CM132681.1, read on the forward strand.
GCTCAAACAGCGCTTCCAGATTAGGATAAACATCTTTTCTCTCATCAAAAAAACGGAGTACAGAAAAAACAGTCTGCAAAGAGAGATAAATTTGAAATAACTCATCTTCCATCAGGTAACTGCCTTCTACTCTGATCTTCTCTGCGAGCGATTTAATATCAAAAAAAGTACTGATCTGTAAGGGTTCCTGGTTTTCCAGGATATTTTTAAACTCTTTAGTTTGTCTTAAAAACTTATTAATCTGATCAAATTTATTCATCACCTGCATTTTGCTGACCATGTATTGTCCCATCACTCAGGCAGGCAATGCTTCAGGATGAGTTGTCTGACTTCAGTGAAGCCAAGTCTATCTAAACAATTATCGGGATATATCATTATTATTGAATCTTTTTAGCCGTACTGATATCAGCTTCCTTTTTTATCGAAGCTTCCTGATCTGTACGTACTTTAAATTTTTTAGCCTCTGCTTTTTTTACTTTTTTCAATTCAGCTACTTTAGCCAGGCTATCTTTTTTCATCTTTTTAGCAGCTTCCGCTTTAGTCTTTTTGATCAAAGCTTCTGCCTTAACCAGACTATCTTTTTTTGCAGCTGCTTCTCTTATCACCCTTTTTGGGTCTGCTTTGTCCAGGCTATCTTTCTTTGCCTTTTTAATCGCTTCAATTTTCTTTAATCTTTTCGCATTGATTTTATCTTCTTTCTCTTTTACCTTCTTTAGTTTTGTAGTAATCTTTTCGTACATCACATTCAAAACATCAGGATGATCATAATAGTAATTCATGCTCTTGTTATAAAGAGCAGAATCTATTTCAAACCGCTTATAAATACCTTTATAATAAGCAGCACTAGTGTTTTTAGCTGAATCAGGATCAGGAATAGTGGCAATAAATCCATCGGCTATATGAATATCATATAAAACCTCTCCCATCTTGTCTGGCTGAATAATATCAGAAGGTATACCTGGCTTACATCCTCCAATGCTGATTAACAGCAGACAAATGCACAAAAAGTTTCTCATTGTGTATAAAACATTATTTTTTCCGTAGCTATTTGAGCTAAGGTTGTTAATTTTACCAAAAATACTGATAAATGAGCATAGCAGATAACTTATTAAAATATAAAAAGGAATTAGAAGGGGAAAATGTTGAATTAATTGCTGTATCAAAATTCAATGATGCAGAAGCAGTTTTAACGGCATACAATGCGGGACAAAGGATTTTTGGTGAAAATATCGTCCAGGAATTAGTAGAAAAACATGAAGCCCTGCCAAAAGATATTGAATGGCACCTGATTGGACACCTGCCTGCAAACTAATAAAGTTAAATACATTGCTCCTTTTATCAAATTAATCGAGTCGGTGGATAGTTTGAAATTACTTGCAGAGATTAATAAACAGGCTGCAAAGAACAACAGAGTGATTGACTGTCTGCTGCAAATTTATATTGCTGATGAAGACACTAAATTTGGTCTGGATCACGCAGAAACTATTGAATTATTACGTTCGGAAGAATATCTTGCGATGAAAAACATCAGGATTACTGGTCTGATGGGTATTGCGAGTAATAATGCTCCGGAAAAACAAACTAAAGATGAATTTCAGGAACTGAAAGTATTATTTGATGGTATCAAAACAAGCTTTTTCAGAAAAGAAGATTCATTCAAAGAATTATCTATGGGAATGTCAGGTGATTACAAATTAGCGATAGAAGAAGGCAGTACTATGGTAAGAATAGGAAGTAGTATTTTTGGTGTTAGAAAAATCAAACATTATAAAGCATAACCTAATGGATATTCAACTCAGTTTTGCAGCACAGGAAGATTGCCCGCGTTTATTAGAGCTCATCAAAGAATTGGCAGCATACGAAAAGGCTACTGAACAAGTAACAGTTACCTTAGCTGAATTTGAAGAGGCTGGATTTGGAGCGCAACCCGTATGGAAGGCTTTTGTAGCAGAAGATGCGACAGGGATTCTAGGCTTCGCTTTATATTACACCAGATACTCTACATGGAAAGGTCGTCGTTTATATTTAGAAGACTTCATTGTAACAGAAAGTCAAAGAGGAAAAGGATTAGGAAAACTTCTGTTTGAAAGAGTCATCAAAGAAGCCAGAGATAAAAACTACAACGGCATGACATGGCAGGTACTCGACTGGAATGAACCTGCTATAAATTTCTACAAGAAATATGATGCACAGATTGAAAGCGGATGGTTGAATACCTCTTTTAATAAAGACCAGTTATAAGCTTCTGAACGATCGTAATATTGTAATGATAATTAAAAAAACAGCTATGAAAACAAGAAATTTAGCCGCACTGTTATTGGTTACATGGTTTTATGCCTGCAATAACCCAAAAAGAACAGATAAAGTGATTGATTCTGCTATTTCTGCTGTTACAGAAACAAAAGCAGATACATTAGCTTTTGCTTTTGATTCAATTAAGATTTACAGTAAAATTCAGAACTCAAAAATTAAACAGCCCGCAGATACTGCTAAAGCTGTTATAAGCTATCCGGTTTTTAAAGATCAGTCAATAAATAAATTTCTGGAAGATCGTGTAATTGGTCTGGCGGGAAAGCAGGGTCATTACAAAACTTATAAAGAACTGACAGCTGGATTTATCAAAGAGTACGATACTTTTAAAAGCACAGCTTCGCAATCAGAATCCGCGTGGTTTTTGGACATGAACTTAAAGGTCGTAACTAATTATCCGAATTATCTGTCTGTGCTTTATAGATATGTTGATTATAAAGGTGGTGCACATCCAAATACACTGTTTACCTATTTCAACTATGATCCTAAACTTATCAAACAATCACACTTGATTCACTGATCAAAGCTGATGGTATGCCAAAACTAAGAGCTGTAGCAGAGAAAATATTTAGAAAAAACGAAAAACTAAGTGCAAGTGCAAGTCTATCAGAAGGGTACTTTTTTGATAATAATGTATTCACTTTAGCCGAAACTTTCACGATCACTAAAGAAGGATTAAAATTCCTGTATAATCCTTACGAAATCAAGGCTTATGCCGCAGGAACCACTACATTGATCGTTCCTTTTACGGAAATCAAAGACATATTAAAGCCAAGTTCTATTTTAAACAATTTCAAATAAAAAATGCAGGTATTTAAATTCGGGGGTGCTTCTGTAGTGAATGCAGAAGCAGTAAAGAATCTTGTTGCTATTATTCAGCAAGCTGAAAAAGAAAATCTGCTTATCGTAGTTTCTGCGATGGGCAAAATCACCAATAAATTAGAATTGCTTTCTAATGCCTATATATTCGGACAGGAAAACACACATGAGTTACTGGAAGAAATCAAAGCTTATCATTTTAACATATTAAATGATCTCTTTAGCAATCATGATCACCCGGTATTTAATGATATTGCAAATACTTTCGTAGAAATTGAATGGTTATTAGAGGAAGAAGCGAGTGATGCTCCTGATTATATTTATGATCAGATAGTTTCTATCGGTGAAGTTTTATCAACCAAAATTGTTGCTGCTTATCTTAATGAAAGTGGCTTGCCGGCTACCTGGGCAGATGCAAGAAATTTCATCAAAACAGATAATACTTACCGTGAAGGAAAAGTAGAATGGGATAAAACAGAACTGGAGATTCAACGGAATCTTGTTCCATTATTAAAGAAAAGCATTGTGGTTACACAAGGGTTCATAGGAAGTACAAGTGAAAATTTCACTACTACTCTTGGACGCGAAGGCTCAGATTATTCTGCTGCTATCTTTTGTGCCTGCCTGAATGCAACCTCACTAACCATATGGAAAGACGTACCGGGGGTATTAAATGCCGATCCTAAATGGTTTGACGAAACTGAACGTATCCCACAGCTCTCTTACCATGATGCAATTGAGCTGACCTATTACGGGGCTACAGTTATCCATCCAAAAACGATTAAACCACTGCAGAATAAAAATATCCCTTTGTATGTAAGATCATTCCTTCACCCAACCCACGACGGAACAGAAATTAATGGTATAAACAGTGAATTGCCAGTACCTTCATTTATTTTCAAAGTGAATCAGGTCCTGATTTCTATTTTACCAAAAGACTTCTCTTTCATCATTGAAGAAAACCTAAGTGATATTTTCAGTCTGTTCCATAAACACAAAGTGAAGGTCAATACTATGCTGAATTCAGCACTGAGTTTCTCTGTGAGTGTAGACCATGAAGAAGAAAAGATAAACAACCTGATCCAGGATTTATCTATCTTATATAAAGTAAAATACAATAAAGGACTGGAATTAGTTACCATCCGTTATTATAATCAGGATACAATTATAGAGTGACTGTAAACAAAGATATTTTGCTCGAAGTAAAAAGCCGTCATACCTGTCAGATTGTAATGAAAGATAAATCAGCTATTGAATAAGCAACTCACAGATCAGCCCGTTCAGGAATATATCCATGATAATTTAAATGCAGATGTGCATAAAATTGCCATGGCAAAAAGCCCTTTTGCCGGAATTACAGGTAAAGAACTGGCAAATCAGATAGCTTCCAAAAAGAAGTCTTTGCGGAAATTGCCTACCTGGTTTAATACGAAATTGATATACTATCCGGCATTGTTATCCATAGAGCAATGCTCATCTGAACAGACCGCAGCTTATAAAGCAGGACTAGTTAAAGGAAATACAATCATTGATCTAACGGGTGGATATGGAGTAGACAGCTACTATTTTTCAAAGCAAGTGCAAGCCGTTACGCATTGCGAAATCAATGAAGAATTGTCAGCTATTGCCAGTTATAATGGAGTTTTATTAAAAGAAGAAAACGTACAGTATTTGTGGCGATGGTATTGAATTCTTAAAGAATACAAAACAGGAATTTGACTGTATCTATATTGATCCGGCCAGAAGGAGCAGTTCAGGAAAAGTTTTCATGCTAAAAGACTGTACGCCTAATGTAGCAGAAAACCTTGATTTATTATTATTAAAGGCAAGGCAGATACTTATTAAAACTGCCCCACTCCTGGATCTTAGTGCTGGTCTGAAAGAATTAAAGCATGTGGCTGAGATACATATTATCAGCGTTAAAAATGAGTGTAAAGAATTGATCTGGGTTATAGAAAGAGATTTTGAATCACCCACTAAAATCATTTGCACAACTTTAAATACAGAACAAAAACAGTTCAGTTATATAATGGGCCAAGAAGGCTCTACGGCTATGGCAGGTACTATAATTCCAGGACAATATTTATATGAGCCCGATGTAGCCCTTTTAAAAAGTGGTGCTTTTAACCTGATTGCTGAAAGATACGAACTGCAAAAATTCCATCATCAAACACAGCTATATACATCTTCTGCTATACATACCGAATTTCCCGGAAGGATTTTTAAAATTGAAGACGTGGTGTCAGCAGCAAAAATCAAGAAAGAGAAAAATCTCGTTGGAAACGTAATTGTCAGAAACTATCCTGACAAGGCAGCATCTTTAGTTGATAAATATCATATTAAACCTGATGATACACAGTTTATGATCTTCACACAGAGCAGTATTGTAGGCAAAACTATCATCAAGGCTACAATTATACAGCATTATTAATACAAAAAGCCTCCCAATGGGAGGCTTTAACCAATCAGAATAAAAGATTGGGTTTATACCTTTTTCACGTTTACAGCCTGTAAACCTTTTTTTCCTTCAGTCACATCAAACTCTACATTATCATTTTCCTGAAGACTCTCAATACCGCCTACAACATCTTTGAAATGAACAAAAATATCTTTATTTCCTTCATAGATGATAAATCCATAACCTTTCTGCGTATTAAACCATTTTACTTTTCCGGTACTCATAATATTCAAGTATAAAAATTAATATTTCTTTAAATTATCAATTATATCAAATTTAAAGAAAATCATCTAGTATTTAAAATTATTTATTGGGTTGAGGAGTAGTTCTCAGATATGGTTTTATAACTTGATGTCCCTTAGGGAATTTGGCCGGAATATCCTCTGTTTTGATACTATTCATAACCACTACATCCTCACCATACTGCCAATCAGCTGGGGTAGCAACACTATATTTAGCAGTCAGCTGTAATGAGTCAATCACTCTTAATACCTCGGTAAAATTCCTTCCTGTTGAAGCCGGATAGGTCAGCATTAACTTCACCTTTTTATCAGGAGAAATCACAAATAAAGAACGTACAGTAAGTGTTTCAGAGGCATTAGGATGAATCATATCATATAGATCAGCAATCTTTTTATCTTCATCTGCTATAATAGGAAACTCTACAGTCGTATCCTGCGTTTCATTGATATCCTGTATCCATCCTTTATGAGATTCAACAGAGTCAACACTTAATGCGATAACTTTAACGTCTCTTTTTTCAAACTCTCCTTTTAACGAAGCCGTACGACCAAGTTCTGTGGTACACACAGGTGTATAATCTGCAGGATGTGAAAAAATCACTCCCCAGCTATCGCCAAGAAATTCATAAAAATCGATATCACCAATTGATGTTTTAGCTTTAAAATTTGGAGCGATATCTCCTATTCTGATACTCATAATCTTATTATTTTTTGATTTAAAATCGAACAACTATACCTAATTACAAACACTACTAATATAGTAGATATTTCTACAATGTGCAACAGCATTAGATTTAATGATCTTATTCAAACAATCTCGGCTGGAATGATATTTCCGGAAGATCGCCCCCTAATTGCTCATTAAACACTTTTATTGCGTGAGTCGCCAGTAAAGGCGTATCCAGTTCATCACGCTGATGCAGAAAAAAATAAATCTTTTTAAGTCCTTTTTCCTGCCACAGCTTAAGCCTTGCCCCCCATTCATCGATCCTTGCAAAATCACTCTTTTTGTGGGCGTGACCATTACCAATAAATCTGATAAATACTTCCTGAATAGTAACTTCCATATGAACAAGGTCTCTCCTTCCACTTACATCAGTAATTACAGCGCCTTTATTGGTAGCCGTAAAAAGTTCAAATACCTGCTGTCTGATTACCGGATCAGAAAACCATTGTTCATGTCTCAGTTCTACAAAAACCTTAGGTCCTTTAGGTAATGACTTAAGATAATCTTCCAGAACTATCAGATTTTTCACTCCGAAATTCTCACTTAACTGCAGAAAACAAGGGCCAAGTGTATCTCCAAATTCAGCGATTGCTTTAAAATATTCGGCCGTAGCATGCTCCGCCCCTTTCAACCTTTGATCATGGCTGATAGTTTTTGGAAATTTAGGACAAAACAAAAATTCTCCAGCTGCGTTGTCAGAGGCTTGCTTTCTCCATTTACGTACAGATTCAACAGAGGGAATCTGATCTGATAATAAACAGCATTTAACTCTATAGAATTGAAATGTTTAACATACTCATCCAGGAAGTCAGCTTCTTTAGTTTTTGGCGGATAGATTAATCCAACCCACTCTTTTCTGCCCCATTTAGCACAGCCTATAAAAACCTTAGCTTTTCCTTTACTTGTCCTGTTTAACACCTTTTGGGTTTGTACTCCATCTTCAGGGAGGGTAAAATCTACATCCTTAACATTTTCCGAATTTACTTTTCCAAATTCCATGCGATTGGCTTTAAAAACAAAACCCCGAAACAAGCATTATGTTTTATTTAAATAAAAAGCATAAAACAAAGCCCCCAAGCCGGCCAAAATTCTATGACAGAAATCACAATTTCCATTATTCTATTTTAGATGAGGGTTTCAAATCAGAATTATTGTCTATCGAATTTTATATATTGGTTTAATTCAAAGGGTTACTTATCTTTATGGATTGCCAGATATTTATACACTTACGACATCACTATAGGGATTTATATGAAAAATATTGAAAAAACAATACCGTTTAAAATAGAGATTAAGCATACTGAGTTGGGAACGGTAACTCTATTGACTGCTGAATCTGGAATTTCGGATAAAGGCAGCATAACCTTTGAAAATAATAAAACTCTTTTGGCAAGTTATGTATACAATGCAACATCATATAACCTGATCTACACAATTATAGACAGTAATGGCGATGTAGAAGATAGTTTCATGGAAGATGACGGAATCTTACCGACACTATTTATAAGTCCCGGCAAACAGAATTATGTTTCTATAGTTCCTTATCATCCTGACAAAGAATTTGAAATAAGCATCCCCATTTTCAATAGAGATGCTCTCGAATTACCCAAGGGAAATCGACCTTTTATCGGAGATTTCATAAATACCTGTACTCATTATTCCATCTTTCATGATGTGGATATCTGGTCAGATACCAAACCAGATAAAATGATGAGTATTGAATTTAAAGACAATATGATAAAGAAAACATAACATAACATAAAGCTCCCTTTACCAAGGAATAACAAAATATTTATCCAAGACAATACAATTCAATTGTTAGCGAAAGAAAATGATAGTTTCATACACCGGCAGATAGACGAAAAAGGAAATGAATTGGAAAGAAGAGTTCTAAATTTAGAACAAAAAAAAATCGATCAGATATTGAAGATTTCATTTCATTATAAATCATATTTACTCCATGAGAAGTCTGGAAAAATATCGGTTATTATTATAGAAAAAGATGGGACTTCATCATCAAAAGAATTGTACAATATTACGGATCCTTTTTACAATAGCTGGCAACCGGTAGAAGTTGGCCCAAATACTTTTATAACAAGATTTAATGGAGAATTCGGTAATGGTTGGTTTACAATAAAAGAAGACCAGCTAATTGAATTTTTTTACAGTAAAGGACAAATGGGATATAAAAATTTATTAACTAATGATGTTTTAGAAATGGAACATGAGAAGTTGGTTATTTCGGGTATAAATAAAACAAAGAATAATTCTTATTCCGTTATTTTTTACCCACAAACAATTGAAAAAACAAAAAACAAAAATCTTATAATTCTCAATCGCGAAATAAAATAATAGCACGATTTTACAGGGATTTTCAAAAAAGCGTTTCGCTTAGTTATATACTTTGATCATATAGACATAGTTTTCAATTTTGTCTATCTGTTTTGTTCTGTTTAAACCTTGTAAAGGATTCTTTTTAGCAAATACAACCTTCTTACCCAATGAATCCTGAGGAATAGCATTCAGCGCCTCCAGAATGTATTTAGACTTAATGGCGAACGTCGCACCGTCTACCTGGTTTTCTTTAGCAGTAATCACACCAATAATATTTCCATAGTTATCCAATAACGGACCACCACTGTTTCCAGGATTGATCGGAATAGAAACCTGGTATTGTGTAGTATCACCTACATGACCAGTTTTTGAGCTGATATAACCTTCACCTAATACTGCATCATCTTTAGGATCTAAAAGTATATATACATTCTCTCCCATTCCAATACTGTTTTTCTTTAATTTGTAAGGAATTGAAGAAAGTGATGTGAACGAATCGTCAGTAATTTTCAGGATTGCAATATCGTACTGCGGGTCACGGTAAACAACTTTTACCTTGAAAGACTCCCCCTTATTATTTTGTACATAAACTGAATCTGCGTCTCTTACAACATGGTAATTCGTACAAAGATATCCGTTAGCAGTTAAAGCAAATCCGGTCCCGCCAAATTGAGCAGCCTTAACATGCCCCTTTTCAGTTTTAGGACTTGAATTGATTGTTCTAACCAGTTTGTTCTGACTATTCTTAATATTAGTAATCTCTCTGCGCATCACTTCATAAGTACCATTTTGCAAGGTATTATGTTGTATTGAGTAAATAGAGAATATAGTTAAAAGGATAAACGAAGCAGCAATAGCCATTGCTGACTTATTTTTGCGCCACATATTGATAATGAATGAAGGATGTGGTCTCAGCTCTTCACTTAGTGAAGCTACATCTATACCTGCATGAGCTTTATCCATTTGCTCTTTCAGAGAAAGGACTTTACCATATTGCTTTATTGCATCCATAAAAACTTTATGTGCAACTACTTTATGATCAATTACAGGATCATTGGCACGCAGTTTATCAAAAGCTTCTGCTTCTGCTGGTGTTAGTTTACCCTGAAGGTAATCTTCAATGATAGCATCTAATTCTATGTCGTTCCTCATACCGCAATTAAGATTGAAAAAATAATTTCTTTAATCTCTGCAGACATTTATATTTCTGAGTTTTGGCATTATCCGTATTGGTATAGCCAAATTTCTCACAGATATCCTGCATGGAGAGATTATTAATATAAAAATCCTGAATAATAGTTTTGCAAGGTTCCCCCAGGTTTTGGAGTGCTGATCCCATCTTCTCAAACTGAAGATCCTTCTCCTCATGGTATTCTACATCTACCTCAACTGACACTATATCTTCAAAATCAAAACATTATTAGTTTTTTTGCTTTTTGCTGTGCAAGCTTTTTTAACCAAATGCGTCTGCAAACTGAGTATATATATGTCTTTAGTTTACTGCTTAGCTCAAAATCTCCGCTCTTAATTTTATTATATAAAATAATAATTGCTTCCTGATAGACGTCTTTTGCATCGTCCTCATCACCGTTATTATTAATAATAAACTGCAAAACCATCGGAAAATACCCGATGTAGAGCTTATTAAGTGCATCTTCTGAGTTATTTAGTATCCCTAAAACTACCTCTCTATCTGTTGGAACTGAATCGCTTAACTTGTTACTCACCAATTAATACATTTATACGTGAATGGTAACCCAATATTAGACAAAAAAATTATTTTAAATCTTTTTTTTAAAATGGTGGGTTACCTTTTAATCTTTATGGTATTAATCTGTAAAATTAATTAATTATTTTAAACAGAATTCAAATGAAAAACTTATTCAAATTTGGCTTTTTAGCTTTAGCAATCTCTTTATCAGTAGTAGCAGCTTGTAACTCAGAAAAAAAAAGCTGGTGCAACTGACACTACAGTAACTGATTCTTCAGTAGTTACTACTGACGTTGATACTACAGTTAAAGATTCAACAGTTAAAGATACTGCAGTTAAAGTTACTACAACTGAAGTTAAACCAGCTGCTGAAGCTAAAAAATAAGCTAGATAAAATCTACAGAAAGGCTTTGGTTCTCCAAAGCCTTTTTTTGTGCCTATAGGTTTGAGTAAAATGCTACCTTTGCATTTGTAAAAATATTCCTATACATGAATTTATCTCCTCTACAAGCTATATCACCAGTTGATGGTCGTTATAGAAATACCACACAAAATTTAGCTAAATATTTCTCGGAATCGGCTTTAATCAAATATAGAGTATACGTTGAAATCGAATATTTCATCGCTTTATGTGAAACAGGTTTAACAGGTTTAAGCCATTTTGATAAAACAAATTACAGCAAACTCCGCAATATATTCGAGCAATTTAGTGATGCAGATGCTCAGGAAATAAAAGATACAGAGAAAATCACTAACCATGATGTTAAAGCTGTTGAATATTTTATCAAAAAACAATTCGATGATCTGGGCCTTGGAGACTTTAAAGAGTTTATTCACTTCGGGCTTACTTCTCAGGATATCAATAATACTGCAATCCCTTATACTTTTAAGCTTGCACTTGAAGAAGAATACTATCCAAATATCCAGTTACTGATTGTTAAACTTCAGGAATTAGCTACTGAATGGAAAGATATTCCTTTATTAGCTCATACTCACGGACAGCCGGCATCCCCTACTAAACTGGGTAAAGAATTTTTAGTTTTTGCTGAACGCCTGGAAATTCAGCTGAACAATCTGAAAAACATTCCACATAGTGCAAAATTTGGTGGTGCTACCGGAAATTTCAATGCACATCATATCGCTTACCCTGGAATTAACTGGGTAGATTTCTCTAACAACTTCGTCAATACAATTTTAACATTAAACCGCGCACAGCATACTACTCAGATTGAACATTATGATCAGTTTGCAGCTCAGTGCGATGCGCTAAAAAGGATTAATACAATTATTATTGACCTTGACAGAGATATCTGGGCATATATTTCTAAAAATTATTTCAAGCAAAAAATCAAAGAAGGCGAAGTTGGTTCTTCAGCCATGCCACATAAAGTTAACCCTATCGATTTTGAAAATGCAGAAGGTAATGCTGGTATAGCTAATGCATTGTTTGAATTTTTTGCTGCAAAACTTCCAATTTCACGTTTGCAAAGAGATTTAACAGATTCTACCGTATTAAGAAACGTAGGCGTACCAATGGCACATACTGTAATCTCTATTTCATCTACTTTAAAAGGGCTGAACAAGCTTTTATTAAACAATGAGGTGATAGCGGCTGATCTTGAAAATAACTGGGCAGTAGTTGCCGAAGCTATTCAGACTGTCTTAAGAAGAGAAGCTTATCCAAATCCTTATGAGGCTTTGAAAGATTTGACCCCCGTACCAATCAGAAAATTACTGCACATACTATGGCAGATTTTATTGATGGTCTTCAAATCAATGAAGATTTAAAACAAGAACTTAAACAAATTACTCCGTTTAATTACACAGGAGTATTTTAAGGAAGTTTAATATTCAAACAAGGTCATAATCTACAATAGTATATAATGACCTAAAACAGACATCGATATCTGTATTTGAATTACGAATTATTTATTTTTGTAAGAAAAAAGAGACAATGACTATTAACGTATATACAGAACAAACGCCTAATCCTGCCACCATGAAGTTTATGGTTAATAAACTTCTGATTAATGGCAGCGAGGATTTCGCTACAAAAGAAAGTGCTGAGCATTCTCCTTTTGCAAAAGAATTATTCAAGTTTAATTTTGTTAATGGTGTATTTTTCGCAAGCAACTTCGTAACCATTACAAAAACTGAAGACGCTGAATGGCCAGATATCGAACCAATATTAAAGGAGTTTGTTAAAGGTGCTGTAGAATCAGAATATAAAATTAAAGAAGCAACAGCTGAAGAAGCTCCTGCTTTTGAAGGATCTGATCTTGAAATAAAAATTCAACAGATATTACATGATTACGTTCGTCCTGCTGTAGAACAGGATGGTGGTGCGATTAGTTATAAATCATTTGAAGAAGGTGTGGTTACTGTTGAACTTCGTGGTTCATGCAGCGGCTGTCCTTCCTCTACAATCACTTTAAAATCTGGTATCCAGAATTTATTGCAGCGTATGGTTCCAGAAGTAAAAGAAGTAGTTTCAAACGCTTTATAAGTAAACCAACTCCGTATAAAAAAGGGGTCTGTGAATTCACAGACCCCTTTTTTATACTCTCTTATACTTAGCTTTCAAAATGTCTCTGAATAGCTTCCAGCATTTCCATATCTACCAAACCATTTGTAGCCAGAATTTGCCTGCGTTCGATAAAATCATCGCCACCGCTAAAGTTCATTACCTTTCCTCCCGCCTGCTGAACGAGATAAGCACCGCCAGCCAGCTACGTCATAAGAATTCAGGTTATATTCAAAAAATGCATCGAATCTGCCACAAGCCACATAAGCCAGATCTACCGCAGCTGATCCAATTCGTCTTAAACCATGTGTTTTCTGCATTAATTCTGCCAGCAACTTCATGTACTGAGCTTGTTTATCAAACTCATAATAAGGAAATCCGGTAGCCAGTAAAGAATCTGCGAGCGTATTTCTTTGTGAAACCCTTATAGGTTTATGATTCAGATAAGCAGGCGCGTCTTTATAAGTATGAAACATCTCCCCCCTGTTAATCTCATAAACGACTCCTAATACAGGTTTATCTTCCTCATATAAAGCAATGCTGATAGAATAAGTTGGCACCCCATGAATAAAGTTTGTCGTCCCATCCAGCGGATCAATAATCCAGTTATATGTCTTTCCTTTAGTATTTATCGTTTGCTCTTCGGTCGTAAAACCCGCATCTGGTATTAATTGATCAAGATTTTCGACTATAATCTCTTCTGCAGTTTTATCTACATAAGAAACCAGGTCATTTAATCCTTTGAATTCAATAGCATCAGCATCAAAACGCATCGATTCCTTCCGTATAAAATTGCCCGCTAACCGGGCAATTGCGATAACTTGTGAACTCAGTAATTCGTAATTCAAATTGTAAAATTTAGCTTGTGTGTGTTTTTTTATTCTTAATTGAGAACGCAACAAGTAACAGGCCGCCAATAAACAAGAGAGAAGAAATCAACTCTGCCTGAGTAAAAGAAATACCAGCAACATGATATTTTGAATTGACACGGATCAGTTCGACAAAAAACCGCTCCAGTCCATTCATCATTAAATAAATTCCGAACATCATTCCCGGAAGCTTAATCTGGTGGCGTATGCGCCAAAGAATAAGAAATAAGATAAAACATACAATTACTTCGTAAATAGGCGTAGGGTATACAGGCAAAGGTAACACGTTACAGAATTTCCCTACACACCCCGGAATAGGTACCCCCTCCATCGCTACATTATTCGGATAAGTATATGCCCATAACCAGTCAGGCAACCAGCTAAAAGGCTTAGGATTCATATTTACAATCCCCCAGTCCCCATCACCAGACAGATGACAGCCAATTCGGCCTACGCTATAAGCCAGCATCATACCAGGTCCGCCGACATCCAGCATATGTAATGGTTTGATTCCGTTTTTCTTTGCTATATATAATACTGCAGCACCACCACAGATCAGTCCACCATAAAAGGTAAGTCCGCTGAAAGATAGTAAACCACCAATAGGGTCTTTAATAAAACTATCCCAATGCTCAAGATTATCAAATATTTTTGCTCCCAGAAAACCCCATACAGCAGCCCATACGATCATATTTCCCATTAATTCATAAGGATGCTCGGTAACTTCTACTTTTTTAGGCTGGGTGAGTTTGAATTTGTTTTTTTCTTTATAGTCCCAGTAAGCAAATAACCCGGCGAAGAATAACCCGCCAAGAATATTTCCTTTCAACGACAATAACACCGTCTGCGCATCACTGACAAACAAACGATAGTTTAATAAAGCATAAACCAGTTTATAACCAATCAGAAATCCAAAGATGCAGTTATATAAAAGCTCTGTAGTCGTTGCTGGTTTACCGATTGTAATTATCCTTTTTACAGGATGTAATAAACCGAGTGCTTCCTTCCTTTTCAGCTCCTGAGTAAAGGCCCAGTAACCAGCAATAAAAGCCAGGGCGACAAATACTCCAAAAGTATTAAAAGGTAATGGAACCTGTATACCAAAAAGATATTCTATAAAATGGGAAACGGTAGGAAACATACGCGTATATTTTTTAACGCGAATATAAGATTAATGTGCTAAAACTTCTTGAATTTCCATAACTTCTACCTCACCATCAGCAGTTAATTCCATTAGTCTGACAGTTTTAATTTCATTGACCATTACAGGATCATATTTAGCCTTTACCTTAACGTAATTCTTGGTAAAACCATGCATGAAACCATTTTTTTTCTGATCATCTTCAAATAAAACCTCTCCAACAGAACCAATCTGTGACTGGTAAAATGCCCTGCGTTTTTTATCAGATAAGATATGAAGCATTTTACTTCTGTCTGCACGGGCACTACCAGCAACTACGCCAGCCATCTCCGCAGCTTCAGTCTGCTCACGTTCTGAATAAGTAAATACATGCAGATAAGAAATATCCAGTTCATTAAGGAACTGATAAGTATCTAAAAAGTCTTCCTTCGTTTCTCCCGGAAAACCTACAATTACATCTACTCCAATACAACAATCAGGGATAAGTGCTTTAATTGTCGCTACACGTTCTGTATACAAATCTCTGCGGTAACGTCTTTTCATCAGTCCCAGGATCTTATCAGAACCAGATTGCAGGGGAATATGGAAATGTGGTACAAATCTTTTTGAAGAAGCTACAAAACTGATAATCTCATTACTTAATAAGTTGGGCTCAATAGAAGAGATCCGGATTCTTTCAATTCCTTCAACTTCATCTAAAGCTTTCACTAAATCAAAAAACTTGTCTTCACGCTGTCCGCTGCGAATTCCAAAGTCACCAAGGTTCACTCCGGTAAGTACAATTTCCTTCACACCACTTTCAGCAATTTGTTTTGCACGGTTGACCACATTTTCAATGGTATCACTTCTGCTGCCACCTCGCGCAAGCGGGATCGTACAATAAGTACATGGATAATCACAACCATCCTGAACTTTCAGGAACGTACGTGTTCTGTCACCTATAGAATAGGCAGCTATAAAATTATGATTTACTTTTTCAATATCTTGCTGATGAATAACAGCTTTTGGTAATTTCGTCAGATCTGAGATATATTCTACGATACGGAATTTCTCAGCCGCACCCAATACCATATCTACACCTTCAATTTCGGCAATTTCAACTGGTTTTAACTGCGCATAGCAACCTACAATTGTAACATATGCATTTGGCGAATACTTAAGAGCCTCCTTCACTACCTTACGCATTTTTTATCCGCATGTTCTGTAACAGAACAGGTATTGATGACATATACATCCGCTCCGTCTGTAAAATCTACTACAGCATAACCTGCATCAGTAAAAAGACGTCCGATAGTTGAAGTTTCCGAAAAGTTTAACTTGCAACCGAGTGTATAAAATGCTACTTTCTTCATTGAAATTTATTGTTATGAGGCAGATAAACACGTATACAACATCATATAATGTTTAGTATATCAGCATTCATCCAGGGTGCAAAGATAACTTTTTAGATTAATGTTTTTATAACCCCAAACATTTGTGCATTGTCAAATTACAGACTATCCTTTGTTTTCATTCCAGCGAAAGCTATCCTGTTCTAATCCTGCAAGGTCTATAACCCTGCTCACGACAGTCTGCGCAACTTCCTCAATAGTTGTTGGGATGCTATAATAAGATGGGCTTGCAGGGCAGATAACCCCTCCTGCTTCAGTAACCGTTTTCATATTATTAATATGTATCAAACTAAAGGGTGTATCTCTGACTACGGCAATCAACTTTCTGCGCTCTTTTAAAATCACATCAGCAGCTCTTGAAATCAGATCATTGGATATGCCATGGGCGATCCTTCCTAAAGTCCCCATAGAACAAGGGATAATAATCATTGTATCGAATCTTGCAGACCCGGAAGCGAAGGGAGCGTTAAAATCCATCTTCTGATAAAAATCAAAAGGATAATTATCATAATCACTATTTCCTAATTCAAAACGCCAGACTTCTTTTGCATTATCAGACATCACGACTCCCACCGTTTCTATCTGATCAGCCAATTGCTGAAGATTGCTTAATAAAAGTTTAGCATATATTGAACCGCTGGCTCCGGTGATTGCGACAATGATTTTTTTCTTCTTCATAAAGTGGTTCAAAGATACGCAACCTATAGAAACAAAAAAGGGCCGAAAATAAATTTCCGGCCCTACATCTACCTATGAAAAACATACCCTCGAAAGGGTAAGCTCAAATGTAAATTCTTTTTCTAACAAAAAGAAAATTTTAACACTTTTTAAGTATTTATGATACAATGATGTCAAAGTGTTCCTCTTACACCATGTTAAGGCCATTTATCTTTTGTGAAGATAGGATAAAAGTCTTTGTTATTTTTAACATCCGATTCAAAAATCCCAATATCGAACACCTTCGTCCTGTCCAAAAAGTCATTTATCCTTCCTCCTGACCTCAAATCGAACATATATTTCAAAAAAATATTAAAAATTAAAATACTGTCTATGAATAGTTTAAAAAATAATTCAGATTTTAGTTCAGAAATATTTGTTAGCGTAATTAAAATTCGTACTTTTGTCAAACTGAAAAACACGGTGGTTTTAGCTCAGTTGGTTAGAGCATCGGTTTGTGGTACCGAGGGTCGTGGGTTCGAGCCCCATATTCCACCCAATCAGTCAAAGGGGCCTTTACAGGCCCCTTTCTTGTTAAAGGGACACATTAGGGACACAATAAAAAACGGATATTCACCTTTGAAACCATACTCAAAACCCGTAATACGCAAGTCCGATCCAAATAAATGGTACATTGACTGGAACCATAAAGT
This sequence comes from Pedobacter sp. NJ-S-72, assembly GCF_053890575.1. Lineage (NCBI taxonomy): Bacteria > Pseudomonadati > Bacteroidota > Sphingobacteriia > Sphingobacteriales > Sphingobacteriaceae > Pedobacter > Pedobacter sp. NJ-S-72. Next base: position 2,642,053 of record NZ_CM132681.1, read on the forward strand.
TCCATTAGAATTAAGACAAGAGTTCCCCAAATTGTTTCCAAGGTCAACAAAACGCATAAAAAAATATGGGGATATCAATCTATATGATGGAGAGATACGCGAAAAAAATGCAGAAGACCTTCGCGCCGATTGGGAGTTTTGTTTAAAACATTTCAATTATGATCCATTTGAAGAGATAATCTCAAAACTTAAAGAAGTAGAAAAACTAGAAGCAGAAGCCGATAAACTCGATTCGGTTCAAGAAGAACTTTTGGAAGAAGACAAAAGAAAATTACTACCTATAACCAGGGCCTTTGATTTCTTCCTAGAAAGTAGAGAGGCTCGTACTGGAAACGGCAATACTATGTCGACTTGGCGGGGCACTATAAAATGGTTAACCTCATATTTTACAGAAAAAGAAAGAATCAACGATCCCATCAATTCTGTCAGAAGAATTGAAATAGCTAATGCAGTTAACCAAGCTAAGAAAAACAGGGAGTGGGAAAATACTACATATAACAATGAGGTGTCAAATGCAATGACAGTTTTTAACTGGTTGGCCACTGAAGAATATATGCTTAAAAATCCCGCAAAGGCTACTATTGAAAAAATAAAAGCTAAGGTTTCAAAACATGAATGGTATCGAAGAGAAGAACTTAATTCATTAAGAGTATCATTATTAGAAAATAACTGTTTACCTGTATATAGGGCCATGCAGTTTACATACCATCTGTGCATCCGGAGTAAAATAGAATTAATGAAATTAAAAGTTTCAGATATAGACACCGAATTGATGAGGATACGTTTCAGTGCAGATCTTTCAAAAGACAATGAAGAGTGTTACCGGGACTATTCTCCAGAATTTGGGGCAATTTTAGAAGAGATGAATTGGAATTCTTTGCCTTCTAATTTTTACGTTTTTGGAAGACGAGGCGAGCCTTCAGAGAGTTTAAATGTCACAAAGACTTTTTAGCGAATATGTTCAGACCTGTTAGGGACAAGTTAGGCTTTACTGATAGACATTCGATTTATTCTATGAAGCACACTAGGGTTATCCATGAGATGATGAAAGGAACTGATCCCTATGCTATACAATACATGATCAGACATGATGAATTAGAATCAGTCATGACTTATATGAGAAAATTCGACCTTAAGTTAAAGAAGGTGTATGATATTGAGGACTTGACATTTTAAGCATCAGATTTAAAAATCCGATGCTTTTGTGTCATTTATAGCCATTTTGGTTTTTAATGATAGAATTAAGTTTTCAACTCGTACAAAAGAATTTTCCTTAATGTGTTTAATTCCTTTTTTCATCATACCAACTTTAAAAGGAGAAGGGTCACTTTCTAAAGCCCATGGTTTAAAACTGCCTCCCCCATTAAATACCAGATCGGTAATAGTGTACTTATACTTTCCATCCTTAACCAGGATAACAATATTAGAAGAAGATACTGGGCCTCCTTCAGAAACGTATACAATTAAAGACCCGACAAATTTACCTGCTACTTTATCTTTAACCTGGATAACATCATTGGCTGATTTGAAGGAAGTAGCAAACCATTCCAGTGTTCTATCAAATAGTTGACTCTTGGTACCAGGAGCTTCCACCACTCCAGTATATGTAATCTTTTTTGTTGCGCTATCAATTGGGACTTGTTGAGCTAACCCTATAAATGGAGCTATTAATAGTAAGGAGAGCATAATTTTTTTCATAAGTTTCTGTATTTATCACTAAGCTAAATAAAAAATCGTAACCGTGAAGAAATCCTGTTATGAATTAACTTCGTTTTTAATATTGACCAAGCGATCAGTAAACTGCTCCACCAAACGATAATTAAGATCAACTGGCCTTGATTTTTCTTCAATTGTAGCATCAATTAATTTCTGAAGTAAAGCTTCCATATTATCCGTTTTGGTTGAATCGCTTTCATAGTTAGCCGTTTAAATTTGCGGTTGAATTACTTACTGTACCAGGAGTATACAACGCCCCATTCTTTGCCATATGGATTGCTTTGCTTACTGATGAATTGTCTACTCTTGCGGGGTTGCCAAATGTGTTTTCAAATGCTAATTGTTTAATCATGGCAAGATTTTCTTCAGGGAGATCTTTACGCAAAATGAGTACTGGCTCGTCCCCTTCCATTTCAGCCACTACTTCACCAGTTTGATTATTCGTAATATTCATACCTCCTTGTTCATGACTAGGTCCTTTTGGTGTAATCATTGCGCCCTTTGATAATTGGGGAGGTTTCTGAGTAGCAATAACAGCAATTTGAGCTAATGTTGCAGTAACAATTGCAGGAATAGCAAAAGGTGATAAAATACCAGTTTGGGCCATGACCATAGTAACTGCTAAAGCACCATTCATTGCTGCCTGAACAATTTGTGCTTTTTGATTTGCCTTCCAGGCTTTGAGCTTTTCAGCAGCAACTTGCTTGTCATTTATCATTAATAGCTTTTTTCTGGGACTCACTTAAACTTTTATTGGCAAGTTCAGCTTCTCGTTGTTTATTTATTTCAGATATTTTGCCATCAGTTTCTGCTTGTCGACCATTGGCTAAAATGGTAAACGCTGCACTCGTAATATCAGAAGCAGCTCTAATAGCATAATCAGCAGCTTGTTTTCCATAATCGTCTTCTAAAGCTTTTTTGTCCTTTTGATACTGTGCGTTTATTAAAATTTTCTCATCAGCTGTTAGTTTTTCGTTAGATATTTCAGCATTATGTTTGGCTTCCAACAAATTAAGTTCCGCTTGTAGTTTACCACCGTAATCAACGGCAGTTACAACTTCGGTCTGCGCAGATGTAATAGTTTTTTTGTTAGCTGCATCAAGTTTAATCTGTGCTTCTTTTTCAGTTTGTCTTTTTATAAATTCAGATCTAAGTTTACCTGATGCGTCTAACATATCCATTTCTCGGATGATGCTATCTTCTAAAATTTAGCCTCTCCATTTTTACCCTCAGTCTTTAATTTTTGGACTTCAGTTATTTGTCTGTAAATTAAGTCCTGAGTTTCCTGATCTTCCTTATCAATAGCCTTTAGCTTTTCATCTGTTGCGAACCTCAGTGCAGCCAGATCATGCAGTTCTTTATCTTTGATACCATCAATAGTAACTTGAACAAATTCCTTTTGAATTTTCTCGAGTTTAGCCAAATCATCCTTTTTAAACTTATCAGATAATTCCAGGAGTTTCGCATTCTTTTCTTTCTCCAGTTGAATGATCTGTTCGTCAAAAACCTTTTTTTGTTGAGGAAACTTGATGGAATTTTGTTGTTGTTTAACAATCATTTCGCGGTAGTGCTCGTCAGTTGCAGAAATTTCCTTTCCATAAGCTTCCATTAAGGTTTCTGCCTGACGTGCTAAACTGGCAATTTTCGCGCTTTCAGCCTCGAGTAATATTTTATCTAATTCTTCTTTATCCTTTTTTCGTTTGGCTTCAGCTGCTGCATCGGCAGCTGCTTGCTGTTTTTTCTGCAACTTGCTTTCTCTATTAACTATATTCTGCATTGAAGTTGCATGTTCAGCATCAACTGTTTCAACCCTATTTCTGGCATCCGCAATTGCTTGTTTATCTTTCTTTGACATGGCATCCTGTTCACGAAGGACAAGAGCCAAATTGGTGTCGGCAAATTCTTTGTCTCTTTGGAAAATTTTATCCTTCAAACCTTTGGCCTTTTCGGCCAACCCAATACGAGCTTCTTCAGATAAAGTTTGTTGACGGATTTTCATCGTTAAAACATCAACTTCTTTCTGCTGCTTAATTTTTTCAGTTGACCAGGCACGTTCTGCTACTGTAAGTTTAAATCTGGCCTCGACAACTGCTGCACCTTCCATAGCTGCAGCTTTAAAATTAATTCCAGTTTTTTTAATTTCATCAGCAGCCTTCCCAGTACTAATAACAAGATCTTTGGCTAGTCCAATACCAGCCTTTATACCATTAACCTGATTGACGGCGGCGAACTCTTTCATCCCATCTTTGATATCGTTAAAAGCAGCTTTAAAATTTCCATTTTTCAAATCAGATATTACACTTAAAATTGTTCTTAAAGGAATTAAGAATGAGTTTAAGGCTGATGCTGCCAATTTGATTCCTCCCTGGTTAGGACCAGCAAAAGTATCAAACATGGCTTTACCAATCGGTGCAAGTAATTTCAATATTTGTTGAAACACATCAGAAAGCCCCCCTAATGCAATTTTTATTTTCTTTGATCCTTCATTAGTCTGAGTAAAATAAGTTATTAAGAAACCCAGTGCAACTATCAAGGCACCGACTCCGGTAGAAGCAAAAGCTAGTCTTAATATTTTTGTAGCAGCGGTTGCTGCTTCGGTAGCAACAGTACCCGCAATAACCGCAGTAGTTTTTGCAGTTTCAGCAGCAGCTTCTGTACCTGTACCAGCAGCTAAAGCCAGTTGTGCAGCTTCAGCTATTTTATTAGCTTCAGCAGATGCTAATTGTGCCTCTTTAGCTACATTCAGTGCTGTTGTATAGGATTTAAACGTACTGACGACACCCATTATTTTGGACTGTCCAGTACTAAAATATCCGAAAAAAGTTGAAAGCATACCACCAAAAGGCCCCAATTTCCCTGCAGCATCTCCAATTGCGCCTTTAAAATCTGCACCGAATTTTTTAGCTGTTTCACCTCCAGAGAACATTTCATTACGCAATGATTCCTGGGATTTCTTCAGCTTATCCAACATTGAGATCTTTTCAGCATAACCTTTTGGATCATCATCCTTCTTCATTTTACTAATTTCACTTCGAAGTGCGTTATACGCGCCAGTAACTTCTCTAAGAGAAGTTTTTGCCTGTTGGCCATTAATAACAAGATTAACGACCGCTTGTTCATTGCTTTTCATTGTTAAGCGCTTAAATTGATGTTTTCAGTTAGATTATTCTCCAGGATACCGATTAACTGATCCCCATATATTTTTTTTGATAGAAAGCCTTAAAATTTGCGACTTCTCTATAAAACGTCTTAGTATACCAAGGCTTCTTTTTTCTTCCTAAGCTGCCTACAGTTTTACCGGACGTATTACGATATTTATCAAATTTTCGATTTAAAACACGATCATTTAAACTCACACCTTTTCCCACTCCCATATCATCAAAACGGCCATATTTGAGAAATTTAAAGATGACTGCCTCAACATCTCCGTTGTTTTTCTTAATCTCTTTTATAAACGAATTCATTAATGCACCGGTTACTCCAATATTATATTGTTTTAATGCTTGATGCCATCTATCAATTACTATCAATGCAAAACGATCAATTTTCTGGCTGATATCAATGTTTAGATTTAATGCTGCAGCTGGTTGTTCCATACTTTATATCAGTTTATATAACCCATTGTTCTCCACAAGTCCATAATCATAGGTAACTTGAACATGTCCTCCACCAATCCAGCTATCGCGGTAATAATATAATGCAGCTTGTTGAATGGCAAATAAACTTACTACCTGAGGCATTGAAATAAATGGCCTCTGCCACACCATTGGTAGATTTCATAAGTCTGACACTTAGTCCAGCTACTTCCATTGGAAATTGCTGATCCTTATCATAATAGAAATACAGAACAATGTCAGCATGCCTATCTGTAACTGTTCCCCTCCGTGGCCATCCCATATGCTGTTCATTAAAATTTTCTTGATACATTCTCACCCATATAACTATTGGGTTAACAACTTCTCCAGACGTAAAATCATCACCGTTTCCCATTGGATTCTGACTTGCATTATAGATTGGAAAAACAGTTAAATCTGCTTTTACCAGCTGTTTTTCATCATCTGCCTGGAAAGTAATTTTACTAAATAGCGTTTCCAAATGAACTCCCTCATCAGTAGCAAAACGTATTTTTCTTATAGGAGAAAGTTGATTTAAGATTGAATTTGGTAAAAGAACTCTTAATCGAGTCTCCTCAGATTGCAAGTAGAAATTATACCACTTTTTATGGTGGTACCTGGTTAAAATCCCTTGGTCTCCACCTAACCATAAGGATGGACAAAGTCTTGTAATAGCATCTGGAGCTAGTCCATCACTTGTGGCAAATGGGTATTGATTTCCTTTACTATCAGACTGCATTCCTCTATAACTTAACAACTTCAACTTGAAATCATTACGCCCCCAATCCTGAGGATTATCAGCAGGTGAACCTTCTGAAATTGTGCTATAGGCGTTACCGATTTGGCGCATTTCTGGAATGCGCCAAACTCCATTCCTAGAGTCATCTTTGTTCCCTTCAATGGTCATAAAACAAGTGCCAATTGGAACTTCTATAGTTTTAGGCACCAATGCACCTCCTATAAAAAATGACTTAACATAGGGCTTAAATTTATAGAGATCATCCCCATCATCACTTCCCTGAGTTAATTCATAGCCAGTTTCTGTACTCTTTTTAGTAGTGTATTGCCCTTTCTGAACACAACCATCCAAAGGGACTCTTTGAGTTGATGTTATTATTACGGTATCTGATAAGGTAAAACTTGCAGTTTTTGTGTCACTATTAAAGTAATAGATTAGCCGAAATTCCTCTCTTAGAAACTTAAAAAAGTCATTAAGTTTTATTTTAGGGAGATGCCTAGCTGGAGCCAGTTTAAATCCTTCAGAAGTAAATACATCTTTAATATTGTAAACCCCATTGTTCGGAATTACCAGACTATTTATCCAGGGATCATCGAAGAAATCACCGATCGGTTCGTATCCCAAATAGTTACACACCTTTCTAATTACCCAGGTTAAATAAAGACAAGGTGAATACCATGTTTTCTTGCTTAAATCACCATCATTTGTTGAAAAGCGAAACCCAGTGCTCGTCCAAGGATTAACCACGCGTGGCTGTGTATAGGTATCACCATCCCCACCCAATACAGTTTCATTAGCATATGGAAAAAAAGTATAGGGAGCAGCAGTTGGGTTTAATGAACTCAAAATTGCCTGCTGAGTTCCTTGTAGATTTAAAACCAATATATAACCAATTGTGATCAACAAATGCACCATTATTTGTTTTTACAAAAATCTGAGGAAGTTCCGTTTCCTTTATTAACGTAGCAAACGCACCATTATCAATTTTCAAATTCCCCTTACGCTTTCCATCCAGAAGGTCATAACTTAACGTGCACCTTTTCCATGGAGAACTATTGATATGAGGAATAACCTCGATGTCAATCCGACTATTACGAGAAGCCAATTGTCCACTATAATTCAACAAACGGTCATTATTTGGCGTGTCAGCAAATTCAATACTATAAGAAAAAGACCCTAACAAATCATCACTGTTGTTAAATGCTGTACTGATCATTTCAATCATAGGGTTTTCCCCTTTCGCTAAGTCTAAAAAGTTAGAGCCATATTGGAGTGTAAACATTATTATATCTTTTTAATATTGAATAAGAGATTTATGCTCCTTATTATTTAATTATGTATTGAAAATTAAGACTCAGAAATGATCCTGATGTATTAGCTGCTGTGGGTGTAAAGACGTCCGTATAAGCAAATTCATATGGATAACTAGCATATACAGTCCCAGCCACGCCAGGTGGAGGCGTTATACTAGGAGTAGGACTACCTAATACAGCAACCCCCATGCAATCAGAAATGGTATTCATTCCAGGAGACGGTAATGGTAGTGATACTTTAAATGACGTCGGGGTTAGTGTTACCCACGTAACTATAGCCTGTATAGTAACAGTAACTATATTCCCTACTCTGGAGTACATGCCCTTACTCGAAACTATCGACATACCACCACCCGTTTTAATGCTTATATTAGGAAGGTAGGTCCCGGATGATATTCCTAAATTATCTAATGTGTTTGCAGGCGTCGCATATCCCCATCCACCAGTACCATTATTAACCATGAAATTAAAATTGCCGGCTTTAGGTAGCGAGTCATAATTTTGTCCAGACCACAAAGATGAGTTAGTTGCTGTGGATGCATTACCAGTTGTATTAGCCCCTATCGTTTTGCCTGATGCAAGGTCTAAAGTTAATGCGGCCACGCCATCCAAATCACGAAATGTAGTACTTCTATCAACTCCACCTAAAGACTCAGTTCTTAAAGCCATAGACCTTACAGTCCCGTCAGTTTGTATGGAATTTAGTATAATCGCACCGTTATTTATCGTACCATCCGTGTATGTACCGAATCTAACCTGCGCATTAGTTCCAGAAGGGTTATACTCTAAATTACTGAATTTCTTTAAACCGAAAATAGATTGAGGACTTGACAAGTCCATATAATTAGAAAATTTACCATCTATATATCCTTTATCAGCTAACCAACGAGGATTAGCAGAGTTTACAGAGGAGAAATCATAACGATAAGACAACCCTTTATCATTCAGATTGGCTATTTCAATATCATTTATACCGAAACGGATAGGCACAATTGTGGCTCCATGATCACTTTTAATTATAGCAATATTAGCCTGATCAAAACGAATAACACCCATTTGGCTATTATTTTTAGAATAGCCTAAAATAGTTCCACCTAAATTATACTGATTTCCATAGTAAGAAAAACCTAATGAGTTAGGTGTTCCTGTACCAAAATCAGCTCCTTCAAGATCCATATTTGCTTGATCTGTTATTGCAGCATCACCTCGCATGTCAATATTAGCCCCTGTACCACCACCATAGACATATAATTGTGCTTCTGTTGGGTACGACCCCGGAGCTATATTACCTATACCTACTCTTCCAGGAGTAGTTGTGCTTGGCATAAGTATAGTAAACCCTAATAGGTTATTTGTCGTATTCTTAAAGTCGAAATTTGTAGCACCTGCTCCAAGAAATCCTATTTCTGTAGTCATCGTTGACCCCGTATTCGCAAATCTCAATCCCTGACTAAGTCCTCCAAGAACTATACGCCTATTAGTATTATCCCACTGTAAATTTGAATTATCTACAAGTGTGTTACCAGCAGCTATATATGGTATTCTTCCTACAGTCAAAGTACCTGAATTTACTTTACCCGCTAAAGCTGTAAACGTCCCTCCAGAAGAAACTGCATTCGTGGAGCCACTCGTCGGAACCGGGTCTACAGTTACGCTAATAGGCGGTAATTGGGATAATGGTACTTTACCAGATACATCTAAACTAGCATATCCATTTACACCCCCTTTTTCTGAACGCAATTGATAAGGCAATAAGTTCTGGTCCCCAGTATTCGTACCAGATTGCAAAGCTAATTTAGATTTTTCAGTAGTGGTATAATCTTCTGATGACAACCCTTTCCCTGTGATTTTATCTACCTTAAGATTCAATAGGCTATCTATAGATACCTTATTACTAATTTTAAAATAGGCATTTGGCAAGTATTGTGATCCCTTATATTGATATACACCACCATCGGGAGCCTGATAAAATGTGTTACCGATTATTTTGGATCCAGCAGGAAGAAGCTGCTGAGCTTTGGCGCAAAAAGAAAATAGGATGCAGACAATTATTGAAATGTTTTTTTTCATTTGAATGTGTTTATACTATTATTATTTATCGTTTAATACTTAATATCCCCGTAAAATCTACCCCAATACCAATGTCTAATTGAACCTCCAACAAAATCACTTCGTCCGGATTACTCATATCACAAACTCTCATCGGTGAAATTTGTGGGCGATCAAGTAGGTTATTTCCAAATCTTTCCTTTACCAATAATATTGGACTATTTCCTAGCAGATCGACATAAGTTTTATTATATCCAGCTGGCATATCAGTTTGCCAATTCAGAATTTTAAATACTTGTTGTGTTGGATCATGTGTAAAAGGGACTGATAAACCAATAATCCCATCAGCCAGATCTTTTACAGATTCGTTAAAAACTGATATTTGAACATAACGCTCATCATGTAAATGATTTTTGTCCGCCTTAAGAGTTACCGCGATAGTAAGCGCATCAATTAATCCTTGCTGAGCAGCATGGTCCGCCTTCTCGATCACCAACTGCTGAGAGATTAAGGCATCAACTTCAGCCTTATTATAGGTTTGTATTTTTCTATAATAAAGGTGATCGTAATTAATAGGGTCGGGATTTGATATTATCGGAAGATATGAGCTCAGATCAACCGGTACATCCGGAGCAGCATCAGATAGATCTTCAGTCCAAAGTTGTTCTGAAAATCGGTATGCGACTTCATAAGTAAGGGCAAAAAGCCGATCATCATCTTTAAATTCTTTAATGCTCTTTGAACTAACTGAAATCGGGATAAAAGTTATCCCACGGATCATAAATTTATCCCAGCTTAGAAAGAAGTCCCGGAAGCGCTTAAGCTCTCTTTTAGGAATGAATCCAGTAAGTATAGTTTCCTTTTGATCCAGAGATGTATCATAAGTAAAGGTTTCCCCTTCTTCGAAATTGAAATCAATACTTCTGCTTACCTCAGAGGATGCGCTGCTCAAATCAAATTCACTGCTCCCATTACCATAAGTATAAAAGGTATCATAAGTTCCAAGACTGCTTAATGCTACTACTAAAAACCTATCCGCAAGTTGAAAACGATAATCCAGAATGTAAGTCCTGACTTCGGTGACAGGAATTCCCCCGGCAAGGATATTGACAGATACTTCATATTTAACAATAATTTTGTCAGGATATAATCCAGGAAGATTAAGCTGTGTCGGCCCCACTGGGTAGGTCACCTTATCATACTTAATAAGTCCTCCGACTGAAAATAAATCTTTAGCATCATCCGATCCGTCAGCAAAATATGTCTTTACATGTAAGACCATATTTACGCCAGGAGATGTAAGCCATACCATACTTAACCATTCAGGCTGGGTTAATCTTATTTTTTTTACACTATTCTCCTGTTTTAAAAATCTATGTTGTCCCCCAATCAGGAAGTTTGCAGGGACAGAATAATTCTCAATAAAAGATTTACCAATGCCACCCAATAAAGTCCATTTAAATGAAGTTTTATAAACTTTCCGGATGGTCTGTTTCCCTCCATATGCTTCAGCATATCGAAGATAGTACTGCCTGCAGCTTTTATAATTTACCTTAACCGCCGGAGATATATGATCAGGACGATCAAAATCGTTATGAATTCCAATTAAGGCATTTGTTAAATGAGAACTTAAATTAATTGAAGCTTCGCCTTGATCATCAACATCAAGATATAGATCGCCCAGGATCCGATCAAAACCAGAGCGGGTAACATTTGCCACCCATATCTCTAAAAATATTTTAAAATTCGCTTGTTTTAGCTTTTTAGCCCCTGATTGAATAAGCTGAAGAGTAACAACTGGGCTTATAATTGTCAAATCATAAATTGTATCATTAATCCTGGCTGTGAATAAAATCCTCGGATCACCTGGACCTAATCCCGTATCAATAGAAACAATGTAATCTCTCGATATTAGAAAATTATTGTTAAAATCTTCTACAATCTGATTTATCCAGCTGGTAGGATTAAATTGTCCAAACGAATGCAGTTGCAAACCACTATCATCAGGAACATCTTTTTGAAAATAAAGTTCTGGGTAATCTGACCATATTTTAAATCAAAAACTGTATTTGGAAATGCAAGCTGAGGATGTATATACCAGATGAAGGTTGATGGCTGACCCAGGGTACCGTATAAATTATCTGTTTTGAAGGTAAACCAGATCGGATTTCTGCTGAATGATAGCTCATCTGGCTGCGAAATTAATGTAATAGCCATATTTTATAAATAATCATTTGGGTTATACGCCAAGTTTATCGTTGCTTTAAAATCAAAATAAATGGATTTGCCGTACCAATTACCATCTACACCATCCATGTCATCGTATTTGCCACCACTATCGAAAACAATACCTGCTAACTTTAATGGTCCTGCAGTATCAGTAGCATAAATAAACTTATCCTGGATGTCCTTACGCATCAGGACAATAATTTTAATCAGTGTACTTTTCGCATGATCACGAGCAGCCTTTATTTCAGAGAAAATGTCACTGCTTTTAACCAGGACATGTAATCCATAATACGCATGTATATCACGCGGAGAATCCCAATCGCCAATAGTACCGGATCCGAATTCTGCAAGCAAACAAATGTGTTTTTCCATACTACGTACCGCATTGTCAAATTCATCCAGGTCAACCTTGGAATGTATTCGATAAAAAGCCTTACTGTCAGCCGTATGAGCTATGTCCTTTACTTTGGCCGCTACCTTTTCAAAGTAGTTTTCTAGAAAATTTTCTGTCATTTGAATTTTGCCTCCATTTCCTGAGCCATTTTTGCTTTGCCATCTAAATCAGCGAGCATGATCCATAAATTCATTTTGATTGTCTGTTCATAGGTACCGAACTTATCACCTGCCAGTTGCAGGAATATTGTAGCCCAGCTGGTAACACGTACAATACCTTGTTGCTGGTTATGCGTATCCTGAGCCTGTTTCCAAATATATTGGTGATTCTTAATGATAAGATTTCGGCAACCGGCATAATTGATAGCGACCGCTTGTTTAATAAGATTTTCAAATGTTTTAGTCTCTCTCAGGTAAGAACCTAAATTTTCAGCGTTGAACATTACTCTTTTGCCACTTAACCAATGCTTTTTTCGATATAAAACAGCAAAAAGGGTATTAAGATGCTCCTGATTTTGGTCGGTTAACCAACGTTCGTAGGCATTTTCAGTGACCATAAACTCGTTCCCAGTCAAGTTTGACAGCTTGTTTTCAGGCCCATAAAGTGTCTTACGCCCTACTTTTACGGATTTTAACAACCATTTTGATATGGTGTTTTTCTGGAAAATCCAAGCCGTTGTCTGATGAAGCTCCAGCATTTGGAATTCTTTGAGGAGTTTATACTGTTTGTATGGGATTTTAAACAGACACATGACCAATATGCTAATTGCCATATCAGAAATACCCAATATGCCAGTGATCCTGGCAAAGTGAAGCAGCATTTCTGCACTCAGCTCATCCCACCCTGATGGCCCTGAATATTTCTGGTTATTTAATACAATGTGCTGCATACCCAAAGGTGCATGCATGCAGCTGACATCGTATTAAAGGACAGTCTTTAATTGAAAGAAAAGTTCGCGGTTAGACATTCAATCTTTCTTTTGAGATAGCCACTTTTCTTATTTACAGTTACCTCTTTTTCAACACTCCACATACACCAGCCATGTTCTTTAGCATATCGCTGCAATAATGGAGAGGGATAAGAGCTTAATAAAAATTTACCTTTGATTTTAGATAGTGTTTGCAATAAATTTTCAAAATCAAGCTCCGAATAACCATCATAATGACCGCAATCGCTGTTGAAGTATGGAGGGTCACAATAAAAGAAGCTGCCCGTGGTATCCCTACTTTTGATCACATACAAAGCATCGGTAGCTTCCAGCTGTACGTTTTGAAGTCTTATCGCATATTCTTCAGTAAATCGATCCCTATTATTAATAACCTTTTTTGTCGTACAGTTTTTGCTCAGATCAAAACCAAAGGAACTATCCAACTGAGCACTGAAACTTTGGGAGCTTAACACCCACACTGCCCATGCTCTTTTAATCTCTGAAAACATATCAGGGTGATTGTAAATTACGGATGCTTTACGATGAAGATCCCGGCTATGTAAGGAAATCCGTATTTCCTTTTCAAGTCCCACAAACTCTTGCTGAACCATTTTGTAGAAATTGATTAGCTCTTTGTTGGTATCGTTTAAGACCTCCACAGAGGATTGACTCTTGGCAAAAAAAAAACAGCTGCTCCTCCCAGGAACGGTTCACAATATAGAATGTGATCCGGAATTACTGATATAATTTTTGCTGCTAACTTTTGTTTACCCCCGTAGTAGCTAATCGGTGTTTTTAAATTTATTTTCCCCATAATATTCTTAGTTTTGTAATCTCACAACGTAATTAATGCACGATAATCTAACCTGTTGGCTTACGCCTCCGGCAAGATGCTCGTGCATTACTTTTTTACGTTGTGAGAAACTAAGGAAGGGCTGGAGGCGTTAATTATTATTTTGTTTCTTCGTAATACCCCTGGCCAATTTTCTGCAGGTCGCTTAATTTGATTCCATCCTGAGTAAGATCATTAGATACTAATTGCCATATAGACTGAAGAGTAACACTCTTTGTGTTTTTATCCATTCCCTGGATTACTTTTATACCATCCTTCAAAATTTCGTCAGGTGTTTTCCCCAATTCATCAATAGCCAATTTTAGATTAACCATTATTTTGGGAAGCGCAATCCTCAAAAGTGCAATTGCCTTTTCATCTTTAATGGTTTTTGTCAAGGCGGTGAATACATCAATTTCTGGCCTGTCGACAAAGAGTTTTAAGAAAGTAACTACCTCAAGAGCGATATCCAGCAATTGCTTACTTGAAGGGAGAATGGATTTAATAAAATTGGTGATTTTTGAAACGATGTTTTGTAAGATTACTTTTAAACTCATTGTTTTTGAATTAAGATTGGAAAATTGTGTGAATTGTTTATTGATGGATTTCAGCAGTAAAATAACCAGGATGGCCATGACCAGGTTACCTGCATTATTTAGTACCTGGTACATTACTACTTTTGTCTTTTGTAAAATAACCCAGGGCTGCAATCAATGCTGCTAAACCAAGCTGTCCCCAGTCTATTTTTCCCTGGGTAATGATTGGCTGAATAGCTATAATTACGGCCAGTAGTGCCCCAATAACTGTTGTTTTAAGATCTTTTTCCATGTTTTTATATCGATTTGTTAACTGAGCGCTTTTAAAAATTTGTTATAGTAACCAGCTATAACCAGAGCCTGATCAGATCCATTGATTATTCTTCTGGCTCCAATTGGATCAGATACTTTGGTATTGAAATACATTTCAAGACACTTACCGGTAAAGTCTCCAAAGCTGCTGGCTCCCCTTGTCATTCCCTCAATCATAATCCTGGCAGCAATGTCTGGATCCAATGCAAGCTCAGGTCTATTTAGTAAATCAATGTTCAAAAGTCTTCCCATGAGCTGGTAATTTTCAAACCAGGTTAGCTGGACATACCCTCTGCCATAATATATTTTATCAGGAAAGGTGTATGGAATTCGCGAACGTTTTAATTTCTTTCCGTAATCATATCCTTTACCTTTTGCATTTTCATTAATTGGCAGCATTGTTTTACCTGTCTCATGAAAGACGGTAGCCAGCATGTAAGCGGTGAACCTTTGCTCACTCAACTTTTCCTTATTGATTTCATCCAGAATAAATATCATCCCCTTAACCTGGCTAATGGTTAATTTTCCACCGAACAAGCTCAATCGAACTGTATCAAAAAATTTCTTCGTATCCATTTCTATTTGATTAAGTACCTTGTTATTCTTTTATAAATTCTGGCAATCCAAACGACAACGGTAATTAAGGTTACAATAGTCCCGCCCCAAATCCCGACTGCAGCTACGAACTTCAAAATGTATTCGTCCATCATAAACCGCTGTAAACTGTAGAGCACTCCGCTGCCTAGTCCTGAGACAGCCCCCACTTTGGGGTTGTTAATTAGATATTTGATCATATTAAATATTTTTACATCAGATAAATCCCGCTATCCTCAGCATTGTAATTAACTGAAATAACAGAAGGAGGAATAAACCCAGGTAATGAACCTGCGTTCTTAATTAAAAAATCACGTAGGTCTACCAACCGGCGCTCACCCTTTTCCTGATGATCATCACAGAGGTATTGTGTCCTGGCTGCATCGGCAGGCTCCTGCTGATCATATTCCTTGGTATCAACAAATTTGTTTATAAATAAACCCCTGCTATTTAACTTCACTGGAAGCTCCTTGCACGCCTGAGCAATGGTTAGCGGAGCAATTGCTTTTTTGATTAGCGGTAAAGCTTTTTTTTCCGTCAGGCTCAAATCATCGTCAAAAAATTTCTCTTTGAATACCTCATAATACTCCTGTCCCATGACATGTGGAAGTACGCTATCTTGAACGGTCAGCATAATTTCCATTAGGCTCAGGAAGGTCATCCTTGAATTATTAATATTCCTCTGGAGAGAAAAATCTGCGGTTTTTATAAAACCCCGGAGCAGGTTTTGCCTTAAACCTGATTCTGCATAGGCAGGAAACAAACTTAAATTAGCTTCCATTAAACTAATCGCTTTATCCAGGTAGTTGAATCCGGTTTCTTCACAATGGTTACGCAGGTCACGTAATTTTTTTATCGCTGATTATTACTCCATCTGCTGACTTGGCAACAAATAAAGCCTTATCGGTCAAACGGAAAATAGCGGTCTGACTCCATCTTAAAACCGATAGGTAGGCTACTGACCTGATCAGTGTTTGCAGCACCTGTAAAGATTTCCCAGTCAGACCGGTTAAATTACCCTGAAAATAAAGCAGCGTATCTTCTCCAATTGTTTCGGTAATTATATCAGTTTCTACATCTTCAACGAAACTTTTAATGGAGGGCCAATTGAAATTTGAATCCAGTGCGCTAAAGTTTGCCTTTAACTCTTCTATGTTATTGATTAGGTGTGCCATCTGTATTTTTTGGTGCAGGGTTAGTGGTTTGATGATGAGATACATCCAGGGTATCAATCACGAATTCTTCTATCGCAAAGCGGAAGCCTGGCATGCGCTTGGTCCAGCCGTTGTACTCCGCGATAAAATTTAAAGGGCTGACAATCTTATCTTTTCGCGGTTTCAGGCGTTTATTTAGAATATTAAAATGGATCCTTGCGTCTGATCCAGATCCACCTCCCATATCTCCTGAGGAGATAGGTCCGATTAACGGAGCTGGAATTCCAAAAGATCGAATGTATTGCCCAGATGCTTCCTTAGAGTCTTCTATATACTTTCCATCCTGGAGCTTGTCATCTAATGAAGTAATCGAGATCCCAGGGATTTCTGTTTTGTTAATCGGATCCCATGAGAAAGTGGTGATAAATGACTTTCCTGCATTTTTTGACCCGGTAAGGAAATCGTTCATTTCCTTTCTAACCTCACTCTTAATCGCTTTGCGCTCTTCAGCAGTCAATTCTAACCAGGTCGTTGATTTCTCCTTTGCTTTTTCATATCCCAGAAAGCCTGAGGTATTTTAATGAGGTACTTAATGGTCATTTGCAATTGCATCAATGCCTTTTTCAGGATAGGTATCTCCGTACCGATATCAAACCATCCAGAACTGAATAGGGAATGCCATCCTGTAAGTTGATAGACTAGTTTACCAGGGGCGGGATAATTGATAGGATAAATAACTTTATACTCTTTTGACTTTCTCAGGTTATCAACCTTTAGTAAATCGGTAGGATTGATTGCAGAAACTTCAGTAGTCCACTCATCATCATAAGAACCAACTGGCCAGTTCGCGTTGATGTATACTTTATCATTGTAACCGGTTTTTGGGTTCTGGATTCCAAATCGGCAGAAGGCTGCTTCCTGATGGGTGATCTGTACTATTTTATCCCCCTTCTTATTCTTGATCATTTCCTCAAATCCATGATTGAACCAGACGAAATCAATAATTGACTGCAACAAGTAATCATTGATATTGTTATACTGCATCCAGGATTCAACCTCAGGATCATAACCACGTACCCAGGTATGTTTACCCGCTTCATCTTTCTGGTAAACCTCGTAATAAAGGCCACCACCATAAATAACCGTACACAGGAAATCAATTAAGGATAATAATTCCGGAGATCCATTAACCATGGCAATTACCCTTTGAGGGTAGTTATTGCCATTTCCCCAGTAGATGATTGGAATGCTACCAAACTGGCGAAGAAGCGGAACTGTAGGCTTAGCAGCTGGCGTTCCATCACTGGTCATCAAAAGGATTCCTGACTCAGTATAAAACTCTGCCTGGTCGGAAACCTGTACACTAGAGGCTAACCTGTTTTCCATTGATAGCTGTAATTAAAAGTGGGTGAATTCCTCTGATCTCATTGGTTAAAAAGCCTTTGATATTCCGGACGTTATTCCTGTTCTGGTAGACCTTTTTATCACCTCCTTTAGGATTACAGACCACAGCCTTTTCATAGGTTAAACGCTCCCCGCCACGCCTTCGCTCTTTTATCCCATGTGACTGCGGAGATAGAAAAAGGAATAGGATTTCCTTTTTCATCTACCTGGTACATTATCTTCAAAGCAGCATCAAGAGAAATGATATTATTCATACTACGAAAGTGGTTCCTGCTGGCATTGTAATAAAGGACAACCATAGGCAAAACAGCACTCCCGATTCATTTTCACTTAAGCACTTAATTATTAAATAATTAAGTGCTGCCTTTTTCAAAAAAAACATGTTTTTCTGCTAAAGTCACCCCGTGACACGCTGTCGGAAACGGCAACTCTTGAAGCTTTTTTTCATGATATCTGATAGGAGCCCCACCCTGGGAGGATATTAGGTCATGTAATCGGGCTCATAGTCCCCATGACCTAGACGCATCTGGAACACACCAATGTAAAGGGTGTCATGTGCATCGCTATGGTGGGTTGCCTCTTCTGGCTTGACGGACTCCTTCTGCTCGGGGCGCTTATCCTTTTGATGACCCTTGGTATTTTCGTGGGTACCGGCCTGCTCAATGGAGGTGACAAGGTTCGTGCAATTGGTCCTATTGATCCGAACGGGTTTAGTACCAGGATCATCTTCTGCATACACCCGGCCAAAGAGCTTGTACCTGGCATGGTGCCTTGATGCCTGCCCGATATAGTTATCATGCACACGCCATCCCAGGGCTGTAAGTTCTTGCTTAAGTTCTTCGGCATAACTGATCTCACGACTGGCATCCTCGTGGATTGCCGTATGATCATAGTGGTGCGTGACAACCTTGGTAGGATAACCCTCATAATACTCATCAAACTTCTTTGCCAGGTGTTTGATACGGAAAGGGTGTAACACCTCCAGTGAGTTCAGTACCTTAAACACGTGCTGGAATTCCTGGCCTATCTCCATACATACGATCTTAGCCCCCCAATCACAGGCGATGTCCAGGGGTTGCCGTATATTTAGGTCTGCGTCTTTCTTCCAGGGTGCCGGCATTTTCTTGATATCCTGGAAGAGATCTACCATATATAGTTGATATCATCATAGGTATGTATTGTAGCATTGAAGTTGCCATAAAAAGCGAAGTCAGCACCTGTCTCTCGTAGATTAAGGATGGAGCTATTGAACTGTTTGGGAGTTAATACCCGCTTCATCTGGCGAATAAACTTCTCTGTGACTACGTCAATGTTATCCAGAGTTGAGCCCTCAACAAAATATACGGCCTCACGTCTTAACTCAAACAGGATGTTATCTAATCTTTTAATCTCTTTACGAAATCGTTGATCAAGAGCAGCTGTCAACTGATCTTTGGCGAATAGCTCACGCATATCTTTAATGAGCCCGGTACGTTTAAAGTCGTAAGTTACGATCAGATCTACCTGCTGAGGATCCATCAATTTCTCATACTCAAATATCCATGCGCTTTCAGGATTAGTAGGCATATCTGTGCAAAACAGATAACCATGATGATAATGGAGCTTCGCAAAATCAGTGTCTTCGTTTCCACGATTAGTAGGAACTATCCGAGAATTAAACTGATCAATGTTGGTGAATTTAGACTCATCGTTAATAATGAAGTCATTGGACTGGGCATTACCTGAATCTTTACGATCTAAACCAATAAGCCGGAAAACATGTCCGTTACGCCAAAAAACCGAATACATAGGTTCTGATGCATTTTCGTATGGTTTGATGTGCTTAATACTCTTTGGGATTGATTTACCAATCCAGAAGTCAATCTCCTCATAGAAACCAAGCTTTTCAAGGGCCTTCACTAAAGAGGGGATTAAATCACCTTTAATTTTCATGTAAGTTGGTCCTACAAAAGCCGTAGAGCCCCTTGGCATGCCTTTAACATTTCGTATTGCTACTGGGGCAATAATGCCATGCGTCTTACCTCCACCACGCCCGATAATGGCTACTGTAATATTGGCGTTAACGATCCAGGCACGTTGTTGTGGATAATTGAAGTGAGTAATACGAGTTGCCGCTTCTTCATTAAACAGGTCAAACATATTCAGCGTCCTCCGCGTCGTCAGCTAATTTTTGAGCAATTTGTTTCTTTTTTCTCCAGCGTTCAATAACTTCATCAGGATTATCAACTCTTTTAAGTCCTATTGCTTCCGGATTATATTCGATGATGAACTGAAAAGCTTCTAATTTGTCGTATGGGATCTCTTCTATAACAGCATCAAAATGACCACGCAACTTAGCAGCCAATTCCATGAGCTTAGCATACGCTTTAAAATCATTGAACTTAGCTGCCTTCTCTGCGTTCTCCTCGATTTGGTCAATATAAACTGACCTGGAGTATTCCTTGTCATCATGTGAGGCTTTAAATAGATCTTTGGCGTTGCGGATATCACGTTCAGCTGTATCCCAGGAACAATCATATTTAGACATCACGACATTCCGTAACTTGCGATGATTGGTTATGATATCTAGTTCTCCTTCTCCATATCTCCTGGACCTAATCCAATCATCTATTTGTCTCCAACGTTCGACCTGAACTAATTCTGGATGGTAAGATCAGCCATACGGTTATTGATCATGGCAAAACGAACCCGGTCAACGGCCCCGATATTATTATCAGGATCATAAGCGGGTAACTTTCTTAAAGCAGCACGTTTATCACTGGCCATTATTTCTCAATTTTTTAAGATCCTCAATTTTTTTATCAAAATGGGAAACACGGCCCTGGTAATAGATTCGTTTAGCATCTGGCAAAGGCTTTTTTAACATTTTCTTTGCCTTTGAACGACTTGTCATCAGGTTCTTGATGTCCTGTTCAAGATTAAAAGGTTTGGGCATATTCTCCTGGAGTTCATCGAACCATACACCATTTAGTTTATAATAGTGCAGCTGATCCCAAAGATCCTGGCGTTTAAGATCTTTAACCATGATTGAATTAGCACATTCATATAGCCTTTCACCTTCAGGTAGTACACTGAGCTGACCATGCAGGTGACAGATCTCTTTCCATAATTGGACGATTATCGCATCAATACGCATCTTCTTCTCCAGATTGCGATCGGGTTTATAATGCGTTGGTATGGTTAAACTTTGGGCTGGAGAAATTACTGCAGGCTGATTTTCGACTTCATTTCTAGCCTTGAGTATCTCAGAATGTAATTTCGGGGTATTGTAAACATCAGGTCCTGAACTAAGGAGCTGAATAAGGAAATTTGAGCAGCGGTATTGCTGGAGCAACTTTACTCCTGTATGATAATCCTGGTCACCGTTTAACCAGATATTGAGTTCTTTTTGCATACCCTAAAATTGAAGAGTTGCCATATCGCATAAAAGGACAGCCAGCCTATTTTTAAGGTAAATATTAAAAATGTTCACTGGTTATTCAATTTTTTAAATCGAGTTCAATAAAAAAAGCCGCTCATTTCTGAAGCGGCTTTTAACCCTAACCCAAAACTAAATTAAACTGAACTATCTTCGACTGCAGGTTTCAATACTAAATAAGGAAACCCATTTGCATACAGTGCGTCAGCTTCTTTTATACTGATCTATCCAGGTGAACCTTATGACCTTTATAGTGATACACACCAGCACTATGATTGGTCAATAAATCATATTTTGTGGCAATAGCCTCAGGTAAATTGCGGTCATTAGTTACCGTGATATCTAAATTTCTGGTTCTGGCCATGATATTATACTCCTGGGGTAAAGTTCAGACCTGAAGTATAGATAACAGCCTGGCCATATGCTTCCACTTCGATTGTATATCCCCGGTAACCTTCATTATTACCGGTATCATATTTCACCTTTGATTTAGCAGGGAACCTCACTGAACCATATTGACGTACAATTCCGTCGCTCTCCTGGATAAAGAAAAGTGCATTTGCATTATTCAGTATCCTGGCCATACCATCAGCTTCAGCCTTTGAGCCTGGGAATGAAATGGTGAACTTCGATTTGAAGCCCATACTGTCATGCTCTCCAATAGCTTCATAACCCCCAGTACCCTTATTTTGCGTACCGTATAGTTGTTTCATACTCTTAGTCGCCTTAAAAAGACATGAGGAGTATCAATACTGGAAATATTAGTGATGGTTGCCCCGACTTCTCCCAAATCTTTAGGACGCTGGACAGTGGTAAAATCGCTAAGCAATGCAAAACCATGCATTGTCGCTAAACCAGATGGATTTTCAGCCCCATCTGTATGTAAAAGATCTACGATATCTACTAACATAACCTAAAATTTAAAGTTTACTAATAGCATTCTGTCCTTGGATTTTTAAGATTGACTTAGCAATCTCGGGACTATCTGCAATTTCTTCCCTGGAATAAGGATGTGCACCATGGTTAACCACGTATTTCACTTCATCTACAGTAACCATTAAAGCATCTGTTTTTGATTCCTTCACGTTCAGGGCTTCTTCAAGCTGATTTTTCAGCTCTTCAACAGTTTGGTTGAACTGATCAAAATTATCCTGCATTTCCTTGTCAGCTAGTATTTCTAACCCTTCAAAATCAACTTTAAAGGATTCTAAGCTGGTTTTTAGTGCTGGGTCATTCTCTGCAGCAGCAATCAGAGCAACCAGTGCAAGCCCTAGGCTTGCAAAGGTTAAAGTGTTAGTGTTTTCCATTTTTTATACCTGATCTGACACGCGCATTGCTTCTGGATCTTGAATTGCAGCCCCTATTGTTCCAGATAGAGCAGCATCTATTGTGTAGATATGCTCTTCAGTACCAATATTATTCAAGTCGCTAATCTCATCTGTTGCTAAAATCATATTGATTTTGGGAGTATTGATTAACCTACGAGAGCCATGTAACCATGTTGCTGGTAGGATTAGATTCTTTTTATTTGTACCCGCCAGATATGTTAATCCATTATCTGTCTCTGTAAATTTGCTCACCTTATCTTGAAAATCATCTGTCAAAAACTCAAAATCAGTATATGAACAATATGTGATTGATCCCTTTGACTTAATTGCATCAGTTTGAGCGCGAAATACCTTTTTGAATTGTGCAAATGCTCCCGTTGTAGAATTTATCACCCCGGTAGTAACTGGACTGGATCTAGTCCAGCAGCAGCAGCACCTATTACAATTTCATCGGAAATCAATTTTCCATAACCAACCATAATAGCTTCTGCATTTCTATCAATCCATAGTTCTGGATTAGTTAAAGGAGATTGACCAGGGGTAGTTAAAGATTTTGATTCATAATAATCGATTCCCCCATCAAATCCAACGAAGCTGACCTTAATTCCAGGAGAATATGCAGTTGACGGATTATAACTAGAAAAAGCGCCTGTTCCGACTCCAAAATATACCGACCGATTATTCATAGATTCGGCTAAATCATCCGTTACTGTATTCCACAAAAATCCTGCGAATGGAATTACTTTATTGTTCGGATTCTCACCTGATCCACGCATTGCGGCCATAAATGACTCACGATATTGAGAAGGAGTAATCTCCAGGTCGCGTTGCCAGGGAAAAGCTTCTATTACTCGAGGCTTATAACCGATATCTCCTTTTTTAGGTCTGAATACACCTGTCCCCTGTTTAGGACTGCCGGATATTACCAGCTTAGTCGCATTTGTTTTATTTTTAACACCGGTCCATAGTGTTAAATCTTTAGCAGCATCAAAACCATTATATAATCTAGTAAATAGCGATTGCTGGTAAGTACCTGCATAGGCTGCTAAGGCCGATAAATCTGGATTCTTTGCCATGTCTTAATTTTTATTTGTTTTTTTTCTGTACTCATCAAGTTCAGCATCGACAGACGTTGAAAAAGCGCTCATGTCATTATCCAAGGCTTCACCACCTTCAGGTTCTCCTTTAGAAGCAGGATTGGTAGGTAATGCACCAGGCAATGCTCCGTATGCTTCAGCGCGGGTGTGTTCTGTATCACGGGCAGTGATTAAAGCTGTTACAGCATCAGCTAAAGTTTCTTTTTTACCCTCACCTAAAGCGGTATTGGCTAAAGTTAAAACACTGCTTACTACATCAGCAGTAAGATTTGCTTCGGTTACATGATCTGTAGAGATCATCACCAGGTTTTTATTCCCTTCGATACCAATTCTGCATTAACAGCGGAAATCTGCTGTGCAGTAATGGTACCGGCTGATTGCTCCTTTAGTGCATTTAGCACCGGAAAGTCAGATCCGAAAATTCCCATATTATTTTGATTATTATTTAGTGACGTTGTTGAATTTTGATTTTGGTTTTGCGTAGCAAGTATGCTGGCACGTTTAACGACATCTTCAAAAGAAGATATCCCATCGATAAGACCGATAGTCAATGCCTGTTCAGCAAAAAACATATTTCCGGAGTTCCACTCCTGGGAGGTTAACTTTCCTTTTCTATTATTGCCTACACGGGAAATAAAAGTCTCACAAATGAACTTCAGGTTATCTTCTATGGCAGTAGTATCCCCATCTAAGGCATCACGGTATTCTTTATTCTTATCAGTGGATTGTGGTGCATAAACAACGATTTGGTTTATGCCATTATCTTTCATCGCTTTTCTGGCATCAATGATTGATGCCATAGCTCCATAGACCCTACACGGCAAGTAGGATGACTACAATAAATTTCTGAGGCTCCTGAAAGAATCCAGAACATGGCACTTGCTGCTATACCATCATCCACGAAGCCAAGTAATGGCTTTTTACTTTTAAAGTAGTCAACAGCATCAGCGAAGGTTTGCGTTCCTTCTACCTGTCCACCAGGACTATCAGAAACCATAATACAGGCAGCAATAGAAGGATCATCTGCATAGGCGCGTAGCCTGGCTGAATAATCTTTTGAACCATAACTACAGGCACCACCATAATGCATGATTGGCCCATTTACAGACATCACGGCAATTTTTCCAGTAAAAGAATCAATTGATACCGGGGCCGGCTCATCTTGCTGGTCCAGATCAGGATCAATAATAACATCATCATCTGGCTCATCATCAGCAAAGACATGCGTACCGTTTAAAATCGATTGTACCAGGGGAAAGTTTCCCTGGAGGTAGGCGCTGTCAATTCCCCAAAAACTCTACTACTATTGCAGCAGATACTATCTTAAAACCATTTTTGTTTTTTGCCACTTAGGATAAGTTTAATTTGTATTACTCTTGTCAGTAATCAGTGATACAAGTTTATAGCTAAAAAAAACGCACAAAAGGACACCCTAAGGCATTAAGAATAATGCCCTGGTCAACGTATCACCATAAAAAGTGAGTAGAGTCCCTGGTCTCCCGATAACAGTATCAGCGGTGTTGGATTTTGTTTTATACAGTAGCGGCTCTGTAGGGGTGCCTACTATTTTTCTGGTACCATTGGTCAGGGTGATCCGGAGCAAAAAACGTTTTCTACTTAAATCAAGGATCCCCTGTTCAATGTCGCTTTCATCGCCTGGAATAAATCCTTGCACCTGTTGGGTAAGACTTTCGCCCTGATCAGAGTTAACCAGATCCTGCTGATGTCCCATCGTATCCTCACTGCAATAAATAGATTGCCAGAGGTAACTGTCTTTTAAGGTGATGCCAGCTTCGGAAATCGTTCCGTACCTGGCACAAATGTTAAAATCCCATAAAATGGAATATATTCGATCAGCCTGAGGGAGCCAATATTTTCGTTTTTAAACCTTGGAATAGCCATAGTTCAAAATTGAGTATGGTTTGCGTTGTAATAAAGGACAGCTAAAATCCACCCTGAATGATAACCTCACGGGACACTTTCATCAAAAATATTTTAAAGCATTGAATAACAATTAGTTATGTCTTCTTTAATTTCCGATACACATTTTTGCGGATAGTTTCAAAGGGAAGATCATCCTCATTGATGTCAAATTTTAATAAATGATCATAAACAATCTCTTTTAGTTCAAAGAATTGAACAATGCTTGGATTAGGGATCTTCTTAAATTTCACCGATCCCCTGGACTGTATTTTCATATGAATATTGTCATACTTCTTCATTCCTTGCTTGGATTGGATATTTTGATAATAGGAAACAATACCATCAACCAGCTCTTCATAAATAAACTCATTGAAATCATTGATATTCTCCTGACTGAGGTACACACCTTTGCGGTGTGCATGAAAGATAGGGATCTCAATGGTGATTGCTGCCTGCATCTCTGTATAAGCCTCTGGGATACGTGGCTGTTTTTGAAGCAGGGCATAAAAATACTTGCCTATCCGGTCGGTTTTGCTAAACTTCCAGATGACACACTTATATTTTGAATGGATAAATTTTTTGACGAATGGCCTAACCGGAATAGTGAGCGTATACATGTTGCGCGTTAATTAATTTTTAAGCGCAGTTTAATTAAAGAAGGATATTAGGGGCTGATGTAAAAATAGTAATTTTCTTAGTAATTATGATCATTTCTTTAGCAAAACATAAGGGAAGGCCCGGGCTTTTTTTTCTCCCAAAAACTGGCCTTGATAAACTGGCCGAAATGTTTGAAACTTTGTAATTAGGTAATAATGTATTGAAAATCAGTTTTTTACATCTAACACAAACGTAAGGGAAAATCTTAACAAATTTTGGAAGAGTTTGAAACGGAAAAACTATTACAAATATTTTGTAATAACTTTTTTTTTTTTATTACTAAAAAGTAAATTAATTATGTAATAGTATAAGTTTCTGATTTACTTGATTTTACGGGGGTAAAATATGGTATTCCTAATTCTTGTTAAGGTATTACAAAAATTTCGATAAAATAATGACCGAGGGATTGAAAGGGAGAAGACCCCAGTTCTAGCTGATTGGCCCTCATGGATAAAGAAGTTATGTTTGGAGGATAAAGTAAAGGGATATCGCATTTAATTACTAAATATATTAGTAATTTTGTTTATGACAATTGCCGAATTTGAAATATTCTTCAACTCTAAAACACTACCAGAAAAGCTCATTTTAAGGTATGGTGTATGCACTAATGTAGCAGGTGCTGCTGACGGATTAATCAGTACAATTAGAGCGAGTACGAATCCAGAATTAATAAAAATCAATATGCTTCACCTGGGAGAATTAAAAAACGCTATTGATAATTTTAATCCAGGGGATTACATTACATCAATGATCCATTAAGCTATTGTATTAAGGATCGCCCGGAAATAAAGGATTGTCTGCACATACCGCATGAAGAATATGTTATGTTAAGGGAACAACTTAAAAACAGGCTTTTAAGTTTCTTTAACCAAGTAACCTATTGTGATGCTGGTATAGGTACAGCTTACGTCCGTTTTTTGGGCGTTATTTTTAGCATATGTAAAGATTGGCCATATGACGAATACAGAGCAATGAACGTCTTTTATGTACCTGAATGGTTAAGCTATTTGAGAGAAGGAAACTTAGATTATCATTTCGCGGAACGACTTAAGATAATTACCTATCAATATCAGCATACTATAAAAAAATAAAGCCCAGAGTTATTAATCTCTGAGCCTTCATTGGTGTGAATTGAAAAATATTTTCAGATTGAATCTGCACCGCCTAATACTTTCACATTTGGCTTTTAGCTCGTTTTATATATCCATCAACATATCCAGTAACGCAATGAATCATGCCCTGTAATATGTTCTCATCAGGAATAACTTCATTATGTTTGGAGACAATATTCTGGCTGAAAGCACGAATGATGTGACCAGTACTATCGCGTAAGCTATCGTCCTCTTTGTCGAAGTCAACTATTATTCCGGGGTACTTAGCAGATTCTTTAACAAGATTCTCATATAGGTTGCTAAAAGAAACTTCAGTACCCAAATTTGCTGTGTCAAACCCAAGCCCGGCATAAGCAGAGTATCTAAGTAAAGAAAATGCAGAACCAAGAGTTCCACCTAATAAGGGACCGGTGGATCCAAGTGCAAAAGAGGAATCTAAAAACTTTCTCCCAGATTTCTTTCTGGAATCATAATAATTTTTGCGCTCTCCAAAATGAGCTTTATTATAAGATCGGATGTTATAAATTAGATTATTGAAGTTACTAACGGCATGAGGAAAAAGGCTTTGTACACGCCCTAAATTCATCATATGCTCGTGCTTTGACTGTGGGTTAGAAACCATCAATTTACCAAAAGACTCAGTTTTTTTTTATCTGTTCTAATAATCTCCCCTTCACGTATACGCCCTTGGCCACCTTCTGCAGTAACGGTATCAATGAAACGGCATTGGTGTACCTGAACACTTATTGTCCGGCCTTCTTCGATAAATTTTATCCATATCCCATTGAATTGGAGTGAATTGGTATTTGCTCCGTTTGCTGACAACATGATGTTGTACGACTTGATATGCCATGTTTTCATAATTTAGTGCTTAATTTTATTAAAAGCAGAATTAATAGATAAAACACAATTAGGACTATTATTCCAGTTCTAGCATCTTTTATCTTTTTCTCTTTATAGTCACGACAAATTGAAACAAGAAATAAGGATGTAATCAGTAATACTGTTAAGCATATACCCAGAATTCTATCTTTGGTTAGGTAATAAGTAAAGAAGATTATGGCAAGACCGACGATAAATAATGGTCTCAATATCTTATCCGATTTGTATATTTTCCTCTTATTTTCTGACTGACTGAAGCATCTTTTCTCGTTTTTATTAGTTAAATGTAAGGAATTATAATAAATTTTAATCGAACTGCATTTTTTTAGCCTCGGAACCCTATATAACAAACTAAGCTGCAATCAAAATATACCAGGTTTACTAAAATTACATTAAACATGTTCTAATGTGGCCCCAACAAGGAAACGAAACTTTCATCTTCCACCTTTTTGGCCTTCGTGATAATAATTTTATCATATCTAGTAAAATCGTAATTACTTCGATTTTTGATTATCTCAGGAATAATATATACAACATGTCCTGAGCTTAACCATTTAATTGTACCAACGTTGTTGAATTTTACAATTCCTCCTCCATCCTTGCATTCTATATTGTAACCAAATTGATCCACTGAAATAAGCGAGAATGATTTCTTACCTAAACGCGCCCTACCAAGAACTTTTAATATCATACTTATGATTGTCCCGCCCTAAGAGACTGACACCAGAAATGCCCGCCTGTATCTCAGGGCGGGCAAAATCTGTTTTTGATCATGTTTGTTATAATAAAATTGAGGATTATAAAACCATATTTTTTACGGGTTTCCGTAAGTGGTAAAATATATTTTTTGATTACACGAGGGGCATGTTGGCCATGCCCTGGCATCGAACTCTTTACCACAACCAGTGCAGCTGTACCATACCTCATGGTTAAATATCTTATTTTTCATGATCTATTGTTTAGGTAGTTATAGTTCTATTATCTTCCTGGACAATTGTAAAATCCCCAAACTCAATTAAACCAGAACGCACATCATCTTCACCATCAATGGATTTTACTACTTCTGGAGAAATCAATGCTTCACCGTCTTCAGTAAATGTTATTATCTCCATCTCTTTACCTACAGCTTGTAAGTACCAGGCACGCGGATTTGTGCATTTATTAATTTTTATTTTCATTCCTTTTCTTTTAAATACCCTAATTCAGTTGCTTTTTTCTGAATGGCTTTCATATCCTCAGCAGGATACCCCCAATAAGGACAATAAAGTCCACCATATCCGTTATTGTGATTTGCATCATCATCACCTTTGATATAATCACAAAAGTCTCTCACAAGTGCTAGAAGTGTGCCCCCATGCTGCCAGTCTTTTGGCCTACCAGATACAGACAAACAGGATTCAATCGCCCCATACCATACCTTCTCATGCTTGTAGAAGATCTTTCCATTGCGAATAAACAATTCAGCGATATTGCCATCGTTATGAAAGAATCTACGGCTACGGGATGAAATTTCTTTTATGATCAGGTTAACGATGATCACTCTTTCTTCTTTAGTTTTCATTGTCTTGTTTCTCCTTTAATTATTATTAATTGGCAACCCACACACTTCAACTTTCATAGCCGGGTGCTTAATAAGCATCCGGATGAAGTCTTCAAACATTTCTCTCTTATAACCAGACACTTCGATAACGCAATAGTTCATACAGTTGCCTAAGTATTCATTGGTTCCTTGGAACAATTCCAATTCGATATCCATTAGTTCTTTAAATTGGCTTAATAGCTGATCACTTACTGTCATTACTATTTTTGCCGATTCACCATTTTTATGATGGAATGTAAACTTATTCATTTGTCACCTCCATCTCTTTAGTTTTGGTGTATCCCTGCCAATGCGTAACACTGTTCATTTTTTCTAGCCCTAGAAAGAAACAATTATGTTTAAATTCAGCGACATGCTCTCCGGTATGATTCGATACCATCACAAATGATCTATTTTCCGGAAGCATTTCTGATACCGGTATCCATCTTGGTTTGAACTGATCAGCATATATTTCTGAGATATTCAGTAAGGTGATGTCGGTTATAGATCTATTTTCTCTAAAATCCTTCCAGCTATCATACCCGGCAGACTTAGCTTCCTGCTCTTTGCATTCCTGTAGTGTTTTCATTGTTGTTTGTTTAAGATTTATGATTTAAACAATACTTATTGATCAGCATTGGATCTTTGTTGATTATGTGTTTTTTTTTAAACCTGATCATCTCATCCTCGGAGTGATATATATTGGTGAAAACATCAGCAGCAGTCTTTTCTGCTTTGGAGATATCTACTTCTGCAAATCTTGTAAGGTTAAATGTATCCTTATTAAATGCATCCTGTGGAAATTCGAAAGGGACTACTACTACTTTTTTCCCCTGATTAGACCACTCTATTTTTTTTATGTTATTGAAATACAATGTACCACTACCATCTACACACTTTATATTGTATCCAAATTTATCATCAGATATTAATATCAATGATTCAGACCCATCCTTATTTATTCCCAAGATTTTTAATTCCATTTTATGACTTTTTTCGTTGCAAAATTCATTGATGATGATCACTGTGTTTTACGCTTTCCCGTAATTAAAAGTTATGCTGCTAATTTTCACCTAGCTCATTATCCTTTATTTTTAAAAAAGTAGCATTGAATGGAGAGGTATCTCCCAAGCCAATAAATAAGCTGATATCACCTTTAGAATTTTTCTCTCACAGAATTTTAATTTTACCGGAATGCATCTTTTATAACTATGATTCAGAAATCTAATTACATCTAACATTAACAACTGTAAATTTTCCATCTCCGATTGATCAAAGGGAAATCTATCAAAGCTTTGTAGGTATTCATAAACCTCAGTTTCAAGTTTGTTTTTTGGGTTATTACACCCTTTATAGTGCTATAAATACATCATGATTGTACCTCCTCAATTTGATCTTTCCCATTACTGGTTAAAAATGTCATCAGTTTTTCTTCTGCATCTTTTTTTTTTGTCTTACCACTCATATTAACTTCCCAGAACTTCTTATTGCGGTCCATTGAGAAGTATGTCGATGCAGTAGCTCCAAATCTCTCCGAACCATTTACACATACCGTAGTAATGGTTATTGGTTTATAATAAATTTTACCCATTCGACACCTCCATTCCTAAAGCATTATTTATCGCAGCCTCAGCTTTAGCTATGACTTGTAGCCAAGCTTTGAATTCCTGTACTTTCATAAGTTCTACACATTCATTCAAGACCTCCAGCAGATCAGGAGCAGCTGCGATTAGGTGAGCCTCGTCAATACCCTGACTTATCTCACATATTTCTGTGTAAAATCCAGGATTGTAATCATGCTTTTCAACAATCCTGATAACGTCAGCTTGTTCGTCTTCTATCACCCTCCAAGGGCCAGGAGTACCTTTAAATTCTTCCATTAGGCTTGTTTTTGAAGTTTTACAATAAATTTTACACCGGCTTTAAAATCATCCTGAATTGACTTTTTAGCATCAGGATTTGACTTGAATTGTTCACCCAATACTTTTTTCGCATGGGCGCTTGCAGCATCATTGATCTGCTTTTGAGAAATTTTGTTCATTTTTGATTTTTGTTTACGTTATATAATTGCATCAGCCCTGGCCACTAACCAGGGCTTTTGTGTTTATTCAGAAATATCTTCTGCTGCCTTTTCGTCCTGGGCATCTTCCAGATCATCAACTTTAGACTGGCAACGGTAGGCTAGCATTTTATAAGTCTCCCACAACTGATCATCGTCCAGGTCACTAACCAGCTGGGTGACATAATCCATTATGGATTCTATTTTCTTTTCAAGATTTGACATAACTTAATTTAGTTTAGGTTTTACATATGGTTTTAATTTTCCCTCCAGGATCAAATTAGCTACCCGACTAAAAGCGTGTTCTTTAGCCTCATTGATCCCTGCTTCTATTAACCAAACCTTTTGGTTTAAAGGATCCTTCAGGAGTACCGCCAGTACCATCCAGATCCTTCCATCTTCATCATAGTACCAGGTGTATTCATTTAAGTATTTTTTTTCCATTTCGTTACGGTATTACACTTTTTACATGGTTTAAACCAGATTATAGGGGGGTGCTTTTTTCTTTACCAGGTACTTCTCCGTTTAATGGGTGTGCAGGATCTGATTGGATGTACATAAACTCAGAGGACTTCATTTTCCCTGTTAGAATCCAACCATCTTTTCTCAGTTCACGTTCTTCCACACGGTGTATGATCCGGCCATCCTTAGTGTTCCTTAATTCCAAAGGATTAAGTTCATAACCATGATAATGGCAGAATGCTTTTACGGCAGAGGTAAACTTCTGCGTTGTCCAGTTCAAGCTTTTATTTTTCTTATTGAATTCTTCAAATGCTTCTTCTTTGGCCAGTAGTCTGTCAATATTAGAGCTACCCTCACTGAAGTATACGGACGCCCATGCTTCAAAGTTGAGACCCATTGTAGTTTGAAGGTTACGTTTGGACACGTTATCCATTGGTGGGTGTATGACATCGTTTGTACTCAAATAAAACTCCAGGCATCTGGCCATCGTATTATAAAAGAGATTCCACTCACTTCGGTCGAATTCACTGAATAACGCTTTACCTAAATCACTCTTTGGCTCCCTGTGCTCCTTATATTCAGAGAATTCACCCTTCACATGGTAATAGTCACCACAAACGAGATACAAAACTCTTCTACGGGTTGAGGGGCTCTGATCTAAAAGGGTGAAATTGGTCGTAAAGGCAACTTTTGGCACTTCTTTGTAAGGAATTGTATAACCTTGTGCATTTTTAGGATTCACTGGCTGATCAGAAGTAATCAATGGATAGAAGAAGCGAAACTTCATATACTTATCCATATCATCCATATACACATATTGATGATGTTTTGTCAATCCTCCAAAAATGTGTGGGTTTTCGGTAACCTTTGGACTGGTACCAGGAATTGTGAAAGTGTTTTTCCATATCTTTTGCATGGCCACTTCCAAAATAATAGACTTTCCAGACCCACCATGAGACCCTCCATCATCATTGATCTTGTTATCCATTCCCACAACTGACATGTTTCTGGACGGATCCTTGTGCCGGTGAAGTAGATGACCGATCGCAAAGATCTTATTGATCAAGTGCTGAACCTGCTCTTGTTTTTCAGGTTTACTTAAATTTGGACCGGCAATATCCACGTGATGTTCCTTTCTATAAGCTTCAGCTTCAGCATCTTGCTGCTCGGAAACAGTCAGCAAAGAGTCTTCCAGTTCTGTTTTCCAATGAACCCGGCTTGTCTGGATCAGTAATTGAAAAAATAAGCACTTTTGATTATGAATATCAATATGGTATTCCCCCTGATCATCTTTAGTAATGGTAAAAGGTTTATCCAGGATCTTAATTGTATGATCCATCACATTTTTTTTCCCAAACATAATTTTTAAGTGCCCCAGCAGTATGGTGTTTTAGTCCGGTGCCAGAAACCTCCAGGCATCCATTGTTAAAAAAAAGTAGTTGTTTTTTATCATCGTGGTCTGTGAAATCAAGTTCTGTTTCCGGAAGATTCGATAACGAAGCCTCACTTAACCTGGTTGTACGATAAATTGTATTTCTCAATTCCTTTTGAAACTGTCTATTCTTCAGGAATTCGTGAATGAAGTTTTTTACCTTATTGGGTTTAGTCTCACGGACAATATTACCATCCAGCTGCACATAGATATATTCCTGTTTTTCCCCTTCTACGAGTAACCTAAAAAAACCATTTTTTGAAAGAAAGTTATAAGCCTGGACATCATCAAAAACATACTTAGATCCAACACGGCTCCTCTCGGCACCACGTCCTTCATAAATTGGCTCCATTTCCCAAAACCGGTATGGCCATGAATTTTTTAGCAGCTCTTTAAATGCGTAATAACTATAGTGGTTAAAATAATCTCTTAAATCCTTACAGGGATTATAACGCCTGTCCATTTTTCCTTTTAACTCCTCCGGTAAATCAACAGTCCTGATATCCAGGTATTGCATGGCAATCTCATGTGCAGATGCTTTGCCAGTATCATCAATATCCTGCAACTGATAAATATCGTCTGTGATTTTTGCAATAGCTGCATAATGCCAGGGTTGCAGCTTTGCGGTTTCAGAATTCATCCACCCAACCCAGTATCCAAGAACTGCAGCATTTAAAGCATCCGATCCTCCAGAACACAGGATAAATTCACTAAGCTTCGATAATTTTCTGATTCAGCTTTCTCTTCCTCATCCATTTGATCATAGTTCGCATCCCCATCAGTGGAATTTTTCAACCTTACTGCAAATTCCTTTTCTGCCTGAGCCAGACCATGAATGAAGTCCTTTGGCTTTTCAGCACCACCGATGTACATGAACCTGCGTCCCTTATCATGGTGAAATGGCTGGTATAGCTTTTTAAAATTACCCTCATCGATTAAGAACATAGGATATTTATCTGTAGCAGAATAAATCAGTGTCTCCCTATTTTTTATCCAGGTATAATGTTTTACCGAAAAAAAATTATACCGCTTACAGGTTGAAGCTATGCTGTTATAAGCTTCTTTCTTTTTTTCTTCCCCGCCAGACCAACCCAATTCCTTGAGTACATTTTTACTGAAAATACTTTCTATCTCAAAATCGGTGAATGATGTCTTTAGTTCAAAAGTCCCAAAGCCTTCATTTTCTTCGGGAGTAGCTGCTCTTTTACTGAATTCAGCTTTTAAGGTTACCTGGGCAATCTCGGCTCCAGTGATCCCGAAGTAAAGTGCCAGTTCATTCAATGCCTCTACCCAGCTAATACCGTTTTCATGTGAGTACCATTGGATTCCATTCCATGACGCACGTGTTCCTTTAATACCACCGAAATCTGTTAGGATCCAATTACCATCTTCTTTTTTAATCAGGTTTGCCGATGGTGTTTTATCATCACTCCTTAGTTTAAATTTCTTTGAAGTACCTACATATTCACTGATGTGTGGGTATAACAACGTTAAAATATTTAGTCCCCCATCGGTTGCTGTAAGTATGTCTTGTGCTTCTATACGCATTATTTATAGTTGTTGGCGTTATTTTTTTTTTTTATTTATTGATACGATATCTTAATCATAGACTCAGATTTTCTGGCATTTTTGTATGCCTGATCTGAAAACTTTCTTAGCACCAGAACTAAAGCAATGGCAATAATGAAGATGACCAACCCTTTTAGCAGAAAAATCCATAGTGGCATAGATGACCGGTCGGTCTTTTGTTTTGTTTTTTCCAATTCGTATCATAATTCTGAATTTAAACTCCTGACCTGAGCCAGGAGTTTTGGTGTGTTGTGTGAAGAACTCACTTCAATTGAATAGGGAGGAAGTACCCTTTTTTTCCCAGCAACGGTGACCGGGATAGCCTAACCTTCATAAACTGCTACCGTTGAATATTTTTGAATTAATCAGAGTTTTTATCCCAATTAGTGCAGAAATCAAGAATGGGAATGATAGCTTCAGTATAATATTTAAAGCATTTACTGCTCGCTACCGGAGCTACCTTTTCGAAATTGGAACGCTTGTTTTTAATGAAATCGCAGATATATGTTAATCCTCTGTTTTCCATCCCCGTCATCCAGTAAATAATCTGATTGATTTCCACTTCTAAACTCGGATTAGCATGCTTGCGCTGCTTTAACCAGGATATCAACTTCTCAGTGATATACATCCTGTTTCGGAAATACATCCTGCGTTTGGCCTCTTGCATACTCTGGACTGGACAATAAAATATGGCTTGTTACCAAAATCTTCATTCGGATCAGACAGCCTGACGAAAAATAGATTTTCATTTTGAGGTATAATATCTGCAATGATCATAAAACACATTTTCAATTGTTAAATAATAAACCAATCCTCAGCAAGCACATCCACTGGGGAAGGATACCAGCCATTCTCAATGTTATTATCGGCGTCTTTCATACACAGGTAAGCACTGAATTTGAACAGACAGAACTCCTCATATGGCACTGTTTCAGCTTTTTTAATGAACCAATTTTTTACGGAATCCGGAATTGAAAAAATATTAAGTAAAACCCCGTATGGGAGCTGATCCTCTGGACGCATAAAGACAAATTTGTCGCTACCATTCCAGTATTCCCTTGCAATAATTTTACCTTCTTTTGCAGCTTGATAAGCAACATCAAATGTTACTTTTTCAATAATTAATGTGCCTATCATAAATGAATACATTTAATTAGTGCATAAATGAGCACTGATAGAATAATTAAGACGAATAGTATAATTGATACCTTAGCCTTTATTTTTAGAGGTCTATACTTAGGGTTTGCTACTATCATTGGATTATTTTTTGTTGTTAAGAACTGAATTTTTATTTTTTATGATTAATCAACCTGAGTCGTACACTTTTTAATCTGTCAATCAAAATTTCTTCGGCCTTTTTCACGTCTTCAATTTTTTGATTTTTCATCATCAGCAGACGTCGTTCATATCTTTCCTCCTTTGCAGTACTTTTTACTACAGGTTCCGAAGAAGAAACATGGACAATACGCATCATCTGCTTAAGCTTCTTTTACTTTATTTAAAAGCTTTATACCCCTTGCCTCAATTCGACCGATAGCTGCCTTAATGATTTCATCTGGATAATCATCTTTCATTGTAGTCAGCTCACGATTGACTTTTGATCTTAATAATCCAACCTGCGTAGCAATTCCTTGAATTTCGCCATGCTCTAGATTACTGTATATCTCTGCTAATAATTGTGGTGTGATACTTTCATTACTTTAATAAATAGTTTATATTCGTTTTATTAATTCGTTGAACAAATATAAAGTTCTTTATATTTTTGTGCAAGCAAAATATAAGTTTTTTTTTTTATATCATAAATTACAAATGACTGATTTACAGAGGATTAAAATTGCAACACAAATGCTTATTTCTTTAGAGTTAGCTAAGAATAAAGAAGAAGTAGGCAAATTATTGGGATACAAGTCTGCATCGAGCTTTTCTCAGGTGCTTAATGGGAAAGTTCCGATCCCCGGAAAATTTATAAAAAACATTAAAGCTCAACATGCAGACATAGCAAAACTCTGGGATGAGGATGAGCCTTTAAATACTTCAATTCCATTAGAAGAAATCGTATCCGATTCAGAATTAGTAAAGAATTTAAAAGAAACAATAGCCGAATTAAAAGACGACAAAAAAAGCCTTCAGGTTGATAAGACAATATTGCAGGAAACAATCAGCAATCTTTTAATGGAAAAGAGAGGCTTCAGAGAGACTATGACGCACTATTAGGTAACGATGACAATAGCAAAGGTAAATCTAAAGCCCGTACCGCTTAAAAGTGCTTCTAAACAAGAAATATAGCGCATTAAACCAAATAAAATTAAATAAATTAATCACTATGAAAATAAAGTCGGACTAAATTGCTATTAATAATAATTTAAAGCGTAGATAGATAACGTTTTAAGTTAAGAGAGTGTTCATTTCGAGGGACACAATAGGGACACATTTAACAAACTATGCATATGGTAAACACATTAATTACTGAGATAATGGCTGTTTTAACAGAAAGAAATGAGGAAAATATGGGTAAGTTTCAACCCCATATTCCACCCCATTGTTTAAAAGCAGTAAAACATCGAAAGCAGCCCTACAAGGCTGCTTTCTTTAGTTAAAATCAAAATGCAGAACAAGTAGAACTCCATCAACTCATTATAGATTTTTTAGTAACTCCACATTCGAGAATTCTATGGAATAATGGGGACACAAACTGATTCCGAACACTATCGGCACAAAAAGTCTTATCGTTAATGCTTGTCCTGTCAGAGTTGGAATTACCAACTTAAAATCGATAAGAGTGAAATTTTCATTGATGTTAATACCCAAAAGCCCACCTTCAATTTGAGCCATACTCATTGTATCCAGTTGTTCAACACCCAGATTACATAATTCTAATTTTTTCATCCTATTAATTATTAAAGTGAATTCCCTACTCATTAAAGGCTTTTCGGGTTACGCCTTTCAATCGGTTAACTAATTTACGAGCACACACACACACATAAATCATTCATATTGTTCATATTAACTCAAAAAAGAACACCTGCAATTTGAACAATACACAGCCTCTTTTCCTGAACGCCAACACCAACTAAATCAACCGGAAGAAAACAGAGAACCGCAATAAAACATTCATTCCATAAAGAATCTGGAAGAACTCACTACAGTTGTAAAAGCAAAAGTTAACTTTGCAGTCCTCGCATTAACGGAGATAGGCTACAAATTAATTAACTTACGAAAGAAGCAGCTTACTTTCTTTATTTAAAAGAATTACTAGCTGTTACTAACGACAATCACCATCAGTAATTTTCACTATTGATAATGAATTGGGATTAATAAAAAGACCATAATTGAATTTAAAAAGCCGGCAAGAAAACCACACAGACTGATACTACACGCTTTAAAAAAAACATAAACCGGGTTCAGACGCAGAAGGATAGGCTCCAGAAAGACTATGATACCCTATTAGGCAAACCTGATGAGAGTAGTAGAATTCTAGAGCTCGGTCAACCTAAAAGTGCCTATAAACAATAATTACAGAGAAATTGACAAAACAAACATAAGTTAATAATTAAAAAAAAAAACTTATAATTAGCTTATCAAAACGATCTAAAATACTGGCTATTATCACGTTTAAAATTTTTGCTCATCCAATTTGAGGGACACAATAGGGACACATCAACATATTTCAAAATATAAAACAGACTTAAATTGCATTAACCATGGCAGCGAGAAAGAGGTTTACAGAAGTAAATATGGGCATACCTCAACCCCATATTCCACCCCATTGTTTAAAAGCAGTAAAACATCGAAAGCAGCCCTACAAGGCTGCTTTCTTTAGTTAAAATCAAAATGCAGAACAAGTAGAACTCCATCAACTCATTATAGATTTTTTAGTAACTCCACATTCGAGAATTCTATGGAAATAATGGGGACAAACTGATTCCGAACACTATCGGCACAAAAAGTCTTATCGTTAATGCTTGTCCTGTCAGAGTTGGAATTACCAACTTAAAATCGATAAGAGTGAAATTTTCATTGATGTTAATACCCAAAAGCCCACCTTCAATTTGAGCCATACTCATTGTATCCAGTTGTTCAACACCCAGATTACATAATTCTAATTTTTTCATCCTATTAATTATTAAAGTGAATTCCCTACTCATTAAAGGCTTTTCGGGTTACGCCTTTCAATCGGTTAACTACTAATTTACGAGCACACACACACACATAAATCATTCATATTGTTCATATTAACTCAAAAAAGAACACCTGCAATTTGAACAATACACAGCCTCTTTTCCTGAACGCCAACACCAACTAAATCAACCGGAAGAAAACAGAGAACCGCAATAAAACATTCATTCCATAAAGAATCTGGAAGAACTCACTACAGTTGTAAAAGCAAAAGTTAACTTTGCAGTCCTCGCATTAACGGAGATAGGCTACAAATTAATTAACTTACGAAAGAAGCAGCTTACTTTCTTTATTTAAAAGAATTACTAGCTGTTACTAACGACAATCACCATCAGTAATTTTCACTATTGATAATGAATTGGGATTAATAAAAAGACCATAATTGAATTTAAAAAGCCGGCAAGAAAACCACACAGACTGATACTACACGCTTTAAAAAAAACATAAACCGGGTTCAGACGCAGAAGGATAGGCTCCAGAAAGACTATGATACCCTATTAGGCAAACCTGATGAGAGTAGTAGAATTCTAGAGCTCGGTCAACCTAAAAGTGCCTATAAACAATAATTACAGAGAAATTGACAAAACAAACATAAGTTAATAATTAAAAAAAACTTATAATTAGCTTATCAAAACGATCTAAAATACTGGCTATTATCACGTTTAAAATTTTTGCTCATCCAATTTGAGGGACACAATAGGGACACATCAACATATTTCAAAATATAAAGCAGACTTAAATTGCATTAACCATGGCAGCGAGAAAGAGGTTTACAGAAGTAAATATGGGCATACCTCAACCCCATATTCCACCCCATTATAAAATCAGTAAAAGCAGTCTTTCGAGACTGCTTTTTTTGTTTACATACAATTTAGATTTAACACAAAACTACGCTTCTAATACACGAACAGTGCACCCTTTGCCCCATTTCCATTTTGTTTCGTAATTTAGCCTTCCTTACTATAACCACATTTATAGTAAAATAAAAATAATATTAAATTTAAAACAGCTAATGATTGAGATTTACACTGACGGCGCAGCGAGCGGTAACCCAGGTCCAGGAGGTTACGGAGTAATATTAAGATCAGGTAGTCATTACAAAGAATTAAGCGGAGGTTTCCGTATGACCACCAACAACAGGATGGAACTTCTTGCTGTTATTGAAGGCCTGCAAACCATCAAAAAACCAGGAGCACAGGTTACCATTTACTCAGATTCCAAATACGTAGTAGATTCGGTAGAAAAGAAATGGGTATTTGGCTGGGTCAAAAAAGGATTCAAAGATAAAAAAAACAAAGACCTGTGGATTCGCTACTTAGCCGTACACAAATTACATGACATCAAATTCATCTGGATCAAAGGACACAATGATCATCCTGAAAACGAAAGATGTGATGTACTCGCTGTAGCTGCCTCCAAAGACAGAGCCGCACAACAGATCGATGTCGAATTTGAAGCAGAAAAAAACAGAGCTACCTTATTATAAAAATAACAAAGCATTATAAAACAACAAAGCGGGATAAACTAAGTTCATCCCGCTTTTATATGATATATGAATTAAAATCTAAGCAATTTTAGTTTC
Source organism: Pedobacter sp. NJ-S-72 (assembly GCF_053890575.1). NCBI lineage: Bacteria > Pseudomonadati > Bacteroidota > Sphingobacteriia > Sphingobacteriales > Sphingobacteriaceae > Pedobacter > Pedobacter sp. NJ-S-72. The sequence continues at coordinate 2,683,143 of NZ_CM132681.1, forward strand.
AGCTTCCGGCACAGCATAAGTCACCATCATCTCTTCTGCCATCTTTACCATCTTTTCTGAACCGATAAAAATAGAAGATCTTTGATGCAACTCAACCGGCTCGATTTCTAAAATACGTCTGAAACCATCAGAAGCCGTACCACCAGCCTGCTCTACAATAAATGCCATTGGATTACATTCATATAATAACCTCAATTTTCCATTTGGAGAACTAGCCGTAGTCGGATAGATATAAATACCACCTTTAATCAGGTTACGGTGAATATCAGCAACCATAGAACCAATATACCTTGAAGTATAAGGTCTGTTAGAAGCCTCATCATGCACCTGCGCATATTTAATATATTTCTTTACACCTTCAGGGAAATGAACATAATTCCCTTCATTGATCGAGTAAATACTACCATCCTTAGGAACCTTCATTTGGATGAGATAAACAAAACTCACCAATAGACGGATCTAAAGTAAAACCATTTACTCCTTTACCAGTAGTATAAACCAACATAGTCGAAGAACCATAAATCACATAACCGGCCGCTACCTGCTCAGTACCTTTTTGAAGTACATCTGCCAGCGTAGCCATACCTTCCACAGATTTTCTGCGATAAATAGAAAAGATAGTTCCTACAGCCACATTAACATCAATGTTTGAAGAGCCATCTAAAGGATCAATACATACTATGTATTTTGCATTTTTAGATACCGGAGAATCAATAGGGACAAAGTCATCTTCTTCCTCTGTAGCAACGATACAGCACTCCCCACCACTTGTTAAAGCAGATATGAATTGTGTATTCGCAAAAACATCCAGTTTTTTCTGCCCCTCTCCCTGAATGTTTACAGTTCCGGCATCTCCCAGGATATCTACTAATCCTGCTTTATTTACCTCCCGGTTAACAATTTTTGCGGCGATTCCAATATCTCTCAATAATAATCTTGAAAGCTCTCCTTTTGCGTAAGAGAAATCAGCCTGTTTCTCAATAATAAACTGTCCTAATGTTTTTATACCCGACATATATACTTAGTGTACTTTATACGTTACCTATTACCTATTTCTATGGCCTCTAAGGTATGGATTTTTTCTTCCGAAATACAAAAACGAATTAAAGTTTTAACTTTATGCCAGCCAGATTTACCTGCTGCACCCGGGTTTATATGCAAACAACCGATTTTGGGGTCAAACATCACTTTTAGAATATGTGAGTGACCAGTAATAAATAACTTCGGGGGGTTAGTGTAAATTTCACCCTTTATATTTGAAGCATATTTCCCTGGATATCCACCAATATGCGTCATCCATATATCAACATTTTCACAGTTAAAACGCAGATGCTCTGGGAACTCCGTTCTAATCTCTTTATCATCAATATTTCCGTACACTCCTTTGAGTGGTTTGAACGCTTTTAATTTTTCCGCAACATCAGGTCCAAAATCACCTGCATGCCAAACCTCATCACAGTCGTCAAAATGCTTAAACACAGCATCATCCAAATAACCATGTGTATCTGAAATTAATCCAATCTTCTTCATTTAGACTTCGTTTAAATTTTATTTAAAATGCCAGTAAAAAATCGCTAAGCAGATATTTATACTGATCCGTGTATAAATTCTGGCCCTCATATATATATAGATGTTCCTGCAAAGGTGGCTGATCATCAAAACCTAAACAAATAATCTGCCTGAAAGGAGCTTTAGTATGATCGGAATAAACATGAATAATCTTTGATGGAAAAAGCTTTTGAAGTACCGCATTAACAACAACCTGCTCAGCTTGTTTTACCGGAAGAATAAGCCAGAGCAAGCCATCTTTAGTCAACATACTGGCAGTCTTTTTCAATAACATATCAAAAAAATCTTCATCAGCATGCCTGGCAATCTCTTTTCTTTTTTCCGGATTCTTTAAATCATTTACAAAATAAGGAGGATTGGAAAAATCATCATCTCATATTTCAAATCTGAATTAAAGTCTTCAAAAGACGAGTGATCCACCATAGTCCTATCGGAAAACGGAGAATTCAAACAATTCTTTGAAGCTGATCTTGCAGCAGACTCGTCAATTTCTACAGCATTTACATTAGCCATATTGAAACGCTGTGCCAGCATCAGAGCTATCACCCCTGTTCCGGTGCCAATATCCAGAATATTTACAGGCGATGGATGATTTACGATGGCACCTAAAATAACACCATCAGTATTTATTTTCATCGCACAACCATTCTGATCTACCTCAAACTGTTTAAACTTAAATATACTCCCCATCTAGTACTGATATATTTCCAGAGGTAAACCATCAGGATCAGAGAAAAAGGTAAATTGCTTTCCAGTATATTCATCAATTCTCAAATCTTCCGTTTTTACCCCCTTCGCATTCAGCTCTGCAGCTACAGCAGCAACATCATCAACCTCAAAAGCCAAATGTCTTAAACCAGCAGCAGCTTCCGGCCTGGATGGCCTTTCAGGAGGATTTTCAAAAGAAAATAATTCGATCTGGTAATGGCCGTTTACCGACAAATCCAGCTTATAAGACTCCCGTTCGGCTCTATACACCTCCTGAACAACCTCTAACCCTAATATATTAACATAGAAATTTTTACTTACTATATAATCTGTGCAAATAATCGCAACATGGTGAATTCTTTTTAACATAGGGTGTTTTGTATTTTAATGCCGCTCAAAGGTAAAAAAAAACAATAACCATTTTTATATCACGCTCATTTATGATAAAACCGTTTAAAATTCAGCTGATAATTTATGAACAACCCATTTTATCAGTAAAACTATAGGCAGATTTTAGGTTTTAATAAGATATTTAACCTAATTTCATGATAATGTTCACCTATATGATGATAAAAATGATTAAATTCCAAAAATAAGATTCAATAATTAAACAAAAAGCATAAACAAAAAAAATGGCCTTAAACCTTTAAAAGAGGGATTAAAGTGATAAAAGCTCCATAAAGAGAATAAAAACAACCAGAAAAACACCAATTAACATATTGATATTTGATTTTTTACACACAATTATTCAATAATAATAATTATAAAAATTATATTTTTGATCAAATTTTAAAGAAACTAATGAAAAGCTTAAGGACAAACGCATTAAAAGAAGCACAAACCAGAGTTTCACCAGAAGTTAAGGCTCCATCAGCCAAAATTTCTGAGTTTTTTGGCTCAAACGTGTTCGATAAAAAGAAAATGAAAGATTTCTTATCAAAAGAAGTCTACGAAAAACTAATCTCAGCTATTGATCAGGGTGAATTAATTAATCAGGATGATGCCAATCAGATCGCTACAGCGATGAAACATTGGGCAATGTCTAAAGGAGTTACTCACTATACCCACTGGTTTCAACCATTAACAGGCTCTACAGCTGAAAAACATGACTCTTTTTTCGAACCTACGATTGATGGTCCGGTAGAAAAATTTGCAGGGAGTGCATTAGTAACAACAAGAACCAGATGCGTCAAGTTTCCCTAATGGTGGTATCAGAAATACTTTTGAAGCCAGAGGTTATACCGCATGGGATCCTTCTTCTCCGGCTTTCATTATGGAAAGTAAAGCAGGGAAAACATTATGTATTCCAACTGTATTTGTAGCTTATACTGGTGAAGCATTAGATTATAAAGCTCCTTTATTAAAAGCATTAAACGCATTAGACAAAGCAGCAGTTGACGTTTGTCAGTATTTCGATAAAGGAATTGACAAAGTAACAGCCTCTTTAGGTATCGAGCAGGAATATTTCCTGGTTGACCTGGCCTTATTTAATGCACGTCCTGATTTAGCTTTAACCGGCCGTACTTTATTCGGTCATATGTCTGCTAAAGGACAACAATTAGATGATCATTATTTCGGATCAATCCCTGAGCGTGTATTCACTTTCATGGTAGATTTCGAGAATGAAGCCTTTAAATTAGGTATCCCTTTAAAAACACGTCACAACGAGGTTGCACCATTACAATTTGAATGTGCGCCACTATACGAAGAAATTAACCTTGCGATCGATCACAATCAATTATTGATGGATCTGATGGAAAAAGTTGCACGCCGTCATAATTTCAAAGTGTTATTACATGAGAAACCATATGCAGGTATCAACGGTTCAGGTAAACATAATAACTGGTCTTTAATTACAAATACTGGTAAAAACTTATTAGCTCCAGGGAAAACACCTAAAAACAACCTGATGTTCCTTGCTTTCTTTGTAAATACAATTAAAGCAGTACACGAACATGCAGATTTATTAAGAGCAAGTATTGCTTCAGTAAGTAATGATCACCGTTTAGGCGCTAACGAAGCACCACCGGCAATCATTTCTATCTTCCTGGGTCAGCAGTTAAACGAAGTGTTAGATGAAATCGAGCACTCCCGCATCAGCAAAAAAATCAAAGAAGATAATGCATTGTGGTTAGGTATTCCTAAAATCCCACAAATTCTATTAGATAATACTGACCGTAACCGTACTTCACCTTTCGCCTTTACAGGTAATAAATTTGAATTACGTGCTGTAGGTTCTTCAGCAAACTCATCAGCACCGATGACTGTGCTGAATTCAATCATGGCAGATCAACTGGTTAAGTTTAAAGTTGAAGTTGATAAACTGATCAAAAAAGGAGAGAAAAAAGACATCGCTCTTTTAACAATTATCAAAAAATATATCAAAGAATCAAAAGATATCCGTTTCGAAGGAAATGGTTATAGCCAGGAGTGGGAAGATGAAGCAGCAAGACGTGGTTTAGCTAACATTAAAACTACACCATTAGCTTTAGACGCTTATATTTCTGAAAAATCAACTGAATTATTTGAGAGAGCTAATATCTTTACTAAACGTGAATTACATGCTCGTCATGATATCCTTTTAGAAAGCTATTACAAAAAACTACAGATTGAAGCCAGGGTTATGGGTGAAGTAGCGGATACACTGATTATTCCTGCTTGTATCGCTTATCAAAACACTTTACTGGAGAACGCAAAAAGTATCAAAGAACTAGGTTTACCTAAAGAAGCATTAGTTACTCCATTAAATATTATCAACAAGTTATCTGATCACTTATCTATCGTAAAAACTTCAATTGATGCAATGTTAGAAGCACGTAAAGTAGCTAATACCATTGAAGATTCAAGAGATAAAGCTATCGCTTATGATGAGAAAGTTAAATCTTATTTTGATACTATCCGTTATAATGTTGACAAATTAGAGCAGATTGTAGATGACAGCGTTTGGCCATTACCAAAATTCAGAGAATTGTTATTTTTAAAATAGAATTCCATTAATTTATTGAAATAACCTCTGTGCTTTAAGTGCAGAGGTTATTTTTTTTTGTTTGAATCGTCTACATTCAGACGTTTCTCTATCTTTGCAGCAATATGAGTGATAACAGGTACAACCAGCGTGGCGTTTCGGCTTCGAAAGAAGATGTGCATCAAGCCATCAAAAACATAGAGACAAGGGTATTTTCCCACAAGCATTTTGTAAAATCATTCCGGATATACTGGGTAATGATGATGCCTTTTGTAATATAATGCACGCTGATGGTGCAGGTACAAAATCCTCTTTAGCTTACGTTTACTGGAAAGAAACCGGTGATCTTTCCGTATGGAAAGGTATTGCACAGGATGCTATCATTATGAATCTTGATGATTTAATCTGCGTAGGTGCTACTGATCATATTTTACTATCATCTACTATCGGTAGAAATAAAAACCTGATCACAGGAGAAGTTATCGCTGCCATTATCAACGGAACAGAAGAAATTCTTGCTGAACTGAGAGAAATGGGTATTTCTATTTATTCTACTGGTGGTGAAACTGCTGACGTAGGTGATCTGGTACGTACAATTATTGTGGATTCAACTGTTACCTGCCGTATCAAACGCGACGAAGTAATCAGCAATCACAATATTCAAAAAGGCGACGTTATTGTTGGTCTGTCGTCATCAGGTCAGTCAGGCAACTTATGAAACAGAATATAATGGCGGAATGGGCTCTAACGGCTTAACTTCGGCACGCCATGATGTATTTGATAAATCTGTAGCAGACAGTTATCCGGAAAGCTTTGATCCGGCAGTACCTTACGATCTTGTTTTCTCAGGCGGAAAAAAACTAACTGATAAAATCAGTATCGATGAGCATACTGAAATTACTATTGGAAAATTAGTACTCTCTCCTACCCGTACCTATGCACCGGTAATCAAAAAAGTATTAGAGAAACACAGAAGCCAGATTCATGGATTAGTACATTGCAGTGGTGGTGCACAGACTAAAGTACTTCACTTTATCAATGATAACATCCATGTTATTAAAGATAACCTATTCCCTGTTCCCCCTCTTTTCGAATTGATTCAGGAACAATCAGGAACAGCCTGGAAAGAAATGTACAAAGTATTCAATATGGGGCATAGAATGGAATTATATGTACCTCAGGAAATCGCTAATGATATCATTGCGCGATCTCTAAAAGCTTCAATATCGACGCACAGATTATTGGTCGTGTTGAAGAATCGGCTCATAAACAAGTAACCATTACCAGTGAAAAAGGGCAGTTTAATTACGAATAGACCTTGAAAAAATATCTACGAAAAGGAGCTTGTAAAACAAGCTCTTTTTTTATGCCTTTTAAATCATCATCAAACCCATAATAAAACTGAAAATGTCAGTGACGCTGTATTCCTCAAAGATGATGGAGAGAAGCTGAATTTTTTCTTAAAAGCAGCAGAAAAATGGTTTCCGCAGCTGTAACCTACCACAGCAGCAATCTGCTTCAGGCTATATCCCGGCTTATTAATCAATAGTGTTTTGGCTTTCTGCATTTTCAATTCAGAAGTATAGCTATTAATCGTCAGTCCTATTATTTCCTTAAAACCTGCCTGGAGTTTTGTACGGTTCATCCCGGCTCTTTCAGCTAATCCAGCTATAGAAATACTCTTAGAGAGATTCTGACTGATCTTTTTTTGATATCATTTCAAATACGGCAATATCATTTTTACTCCACTTATTTACATCTTCAACAGCCTTTTCTTTCGCTTCAATGATTATAACCATCAGCTCACAGATCTTAATTTTAGTATAAAAGTTAGCATATTTACCCAGGCTCCTTCCGGTCAGTTCATCCAAAATTTTCCGGGTATCATAAGCAATCTTATACAACTGCTGCCCACTAAGTTCAAGAGGTAAATTCGCAGAGAAATTTGTATCAAAAGTAGTATCCGGAAGGAACAACACCACTCCTGAATCTATTGATTTGATACCAGCTTTATTAACGGCATAATTCGCACGTCTTATAACACTTATAGATTCAATAAGAATCTCTTCCCCCTTTTTAATATAAATTTCTACCATCCAGATTGCTGATTCCGTATACTTTGCTGCAAAACTCGTAGTTCCAATACGCTATTTTTGCACTCAATTAATAACAAGTCTAAATAAACACAAAAGAAATAACACATGCAAATTTTTACCAAACAACCTTTTGCTTTTTTTATTTTGCTCTTACTTACCTTATCCAGTTTCAATACTATCGCCCAACAAAAACACAGCTTTGAAGGAACAGTAAAAGACATTAATGGCCGGCCACTTGAGGGCGCAGGTATTACAGCAATAGAGGTTAACAAATCATCAGTTACCAATGCATCGGGAGAATTTAGCTTTAAAGACCTTCCTGCAGGCATCTACAAAATACGCGTCAGACATATGGGATATAAAGAGCAGACTATTAAAATTACCCTCCCTTTACCTGAGACAAAAAAAAAAAACACTATTTACTTTACAAACAGATGAGAACAATCTTTCAGAAGTAGCAGTAATTGGCCGTACAGCTAATCAGGAAGTAAACAGACAGGCTTTTAATGTAACTTCTATAGATGCCAAAAAAAACTACACAACTCTACGCTTGATATTTCACATGCATTAGACCGGGTTTCGGGCATAAGAGTGCGCGAAGCTGGCGTGTGGTTCCCAGATCTGAACTTTCCCTAAATGGGTTTTCAGGTAAACAGGTGAAGTTTTTTTTAGATGGCGTACCGATGGATAATTTCGGATCATCGTTTCAGCTCAATAATATCCCAATCAATCTGGCACAAAGAGTCGAAGTATATAAAGGTGTAGTGCCTGTATGGCTAGGTTCAGATGCACTGGGCGGAGCGATTAATATTGTGACTGCCAATGATCTTAAAAGCTATGCAGATGTTTCCTATTCTTACGGATCGTTTAATACCCACAAAACTTCGATCAATACAGGATACACCACGGCATCTGGCTTTAAGTTTCAATTAAATGCCTTCCAGAATTATTCAGACAATGATTACACCATAACAACAGATGTTGCATCCTTTTCAGGAAAGTACTACCGAAACCAAAAAGTTAAAAGATTCAACGATACTTATCATAATGAAACTATTATTGCCAGTGCCGGTATCGTTAACAAATCTTATGCTGATCAGCTGATGTTTGGAATTACAATGGGCCAGAATTATGCAGAAATACAGACAGGTGCACGCATGGCTACCGTTTTTGGTAAACTGCATAAAAGAGGTAGTACAATAATGCCAACAGTCGTTTACTCCAAGAAAGACCTGTTCACTAAAGGCCTTGATCTGAGAGTTAACGGAAATTTCAATCTTGGATACGAGCAAAATATCGATACTGTTTATCGCCGCTACAATTGGTTTCAGGAATACAAACAATATGAAGGTGCAGGAAGCGAACGTTCACGCTCTATGTATAAATTCAACGATAACAATGGTATGGGTGCAATAAACCTGACTTACACTTTGAATGACAAACATTCATTTGCATTGAATAATGTTTACAATACATTTAACAGAAAAGGATCAGATGAGCTTTATCCGGAGAGTAATGACTATGAGCAACCTCGTAAAAACATTAAAAACATTTTAGGATTTGGGTATAAATATAGTCCATCTGAAAAGTGGAACACATCTTTTTTCACCAAATACTTTTCTCAGCACACTACCTATTCTCAAAGTTACAATCCAAGTGGTAACTGGGGAGATATAGCTTATCTGGTCGAAAAAAGAGGATTCAATACGCTTGGATATGGCTTTGCAACAACCTACTTTCTAAACTCAAATCTGCAGCTTAAAGGTTCTTATGAAAAAAGTTACAGATTACCTGAAAGTGACGAATTGTTTGGCGATATATTGACCTACGAAGCAAACATAGGGCTAAAACCCGAACATAGTCACAACTTTAATCTGGGTATAAACTATCAGACCCAGATCAACCAAATACATAAGTTCAGTTTTGATGGAACTTTACTTTACCGGAATGCAAAGGATTTTATTCGTGCCAGACCTAACAATAATCAAACTAAACTCGTCATGGATAATGTCCCTGGGGTGACTAACACTGGTATAGAAGGAGAAATCAGATACTCATTTAAACAGTTATTTACCACTGGAGTAAATTTCACTTACCAGAATCTGCGTAATAATAGTACCAGGTTTGAACCAAACCAAATGATAGAGAGCCCGCTATACAAAGACAGAATTCCAAATATCCCTTATATGTTCGGTAATGCCGACGCTTCACTTTTTTTTAAGAACGTAGGCAAAAAGGGGAATAACCTAACAATGGGCTATAATGTTCTATATGTTCACCATTCCTATTTATCATGGCCAAGTCAGGGTACTACTGAAACCAAATCTATTATTCCAAGACAGTGGATGCAAGACGTAAATATTGTATATACCCTTGGAAACGGCAAATATAACATTGCATTAGAGTGTAAAAACCTAACTGATAACAGAATTTACGACAATTTTTCACTGCAAAAGCCAGGAAGAGCATTCTACGCCAAAGTGAGATATTTCATCAGCAATAACAGATAATCCGAACAGATATGAAACCATCATGATTTATTCAAACCACACAGTGGGATGAATAAATCTGATAGCTTCATCACAAATAAAAAACAAATTATAAACAGATGAAAAATATATACTTACTACTTACTTTAGGAATAATCAGCCTTTTAACAGCCTGCGATCCGCCATTGGATTTTTCAGAGGTAAAAGATACAGATACTGAGTTAACCGGTGCAACGAAATATATTATCACCGCCACGCCAGTAGGCACAACAGGCATCGCCGATTATCTTTTAACTGCGAATAACCTGGACGAAGGAATGATTACCACAAAAGGCAACGGAATTGAACAAGATGGATCATACAGGTATTACGTCACCAATAAAAACAGGTTCTTCAGTTTACTGTATGGCCAGGGTAATCCCGGAGCAGTAACTACTTACCGTTTGGATGGTACTGGTAAGCTAACTAAGCTGACTAACTTCCAAACTGAAACTGTGCAGGTTTCTGCTGCTGTAAAAGATGATATTTTCCTGATCAAGGTACCAAGATCCGGAAATGAATCGGCCAGTATGTTTCGTGTTGATGCGCGTAAATATGAGATTGTCGGTGAACAACAGGTAAACATAGTAAGCTTGCGGGAAATGGAGAACGTGCTCACATTAATGGGGCAACACAAGTTGGTGACAAAGTATTTTTGCCTTACATGAGTATCAAAGGTGCGCAACCCGATGTATTTGGAACCGCATACCCGGATAGTACATGGGTAGCAGTATTCTCTTATCCAGAACTTAAACTTGAAAAGATCATCAGAGATAACCGCACCAGTTTTATTGGTGCATATTTCAATAACGGTTTAGTAGAAATCGAAAATGGGGATACTTACGGCTTTTCAGGAGCATCTGCCACCAGAAATAGCCAACCAGTATCTACAAACCCTTCCGCTATCGTCCGTATTAATAAAGGAACAACAGAATTCGATAAAAGCTACTTCTTCAACATAGAAAAAGAATCAGGAGGGCATCATATTTCCAATCAAACCTATGTTGGTCAGGGCAATTTCATTGTACGACTTTACACAACTCCTGATACATCAACGGGGCTGGCCGGGAAATTTGCTATTGTAAAAGTAGTAAATAAGACATTTAGATGGGTAACGGGTCTTCCTGCTGATATTACCCAGGTTACCAGTACAAATTATTCTCCTAAAGATGGCACAAAAGGATACATCGGAATTACAACTGCCAGCGAAGGAAGTTACGTCTATGTATTTGATGCAAATCTTGCTATCGCCAAACGCGGACTAAAGGTAGAAGGCGGAACTATTACTGCTATTAGCGCACTGAGCTACTAAATTGGAAAAAGAGTATCATAACAAAACACAGAATACAATGATCACCGGAACAAAACAAACCCTGCAAAAAAAGAAAAAAACTGACTCCCTTTTCACAAGGATAAACAAGTGGCTGCATCTTTGGTTGGGGCTTGTTTCTGGCGTCGTTGTTTTAATCGTCTGTATCACAGCCTGCATATGGGTATTTAACGAAGAAATAACAGGTCTGTTAGAGCCAGAAACTAAAGTAGAAAAACAAGATAAAGCCGTTTTTACCCCTTCTCAACTGAGTATAATCGGTAAACATCTCTATCCCGGCAAGGTGGTTTCATACGCTACCTATCAGCAAGGACGCGTAATAAGCCTGGGTTTAAAAGATCCTAATGAGAAAGAGCGCAGAAGCGGTGGAGTAACCTTAAAGATAAACCCTTACACTGGGAAAGTTATCAGCGCGGTAGAACGAAAAAAAGGAGAAACAGATTTTTTTTTTTAGATTTATACTCAACGGACACAGATTTCTGTGGATGCCTTATAAAATCGGAAGACCTATTGTAAACTATGGTACAATGGTATTTGTTGTATTGCTGATTACCGGACTGATCTGGTGGTACCCTAAAAAATGGAATAAATCTACACGGGATAAAAGCTTCAAAATTAAATGGGGAGCATCCTTTAAAAGACTGAATCTCGATCTTCATAATGTATTAGGTTTTTACTCTTTGCTCTTTCTGCTGGCAATTGCGCTTACAGGAATGGTATATGGCATTAACTGGTACAGTGAAGGTCTATACTGGGTGACTACCGGAGGAGATAAAATCACAGAGTCCAAACGACTTGAGTCTGATTCCCTGCAGGCTAAAAAATTCTATACGCCAGAACAGGCCATAGATGCAGCATGGCAGAAAGTTATCGTCAGACATCAAAAATCAGTGGGATTCTATTATAGCTTTCCTGACACTTCTGAGGCGAAGTCAACCATAAACATCAGAGTATATCCCAGTCAGGGCCAATTTTACAATAGCCTGAGTTATACCTTTGACCAGCACACCTTAAAAGAACTAAAATCGAAAGACATCTATTCCACTTCTTATGAGGAGGCCGGAGTTGGTGGTAAAATCCGCAAAATGAATTATGACATTCATGTCGGAAGTATTCTTGGTTTCCCCGGCAAAGTCCTGGCATTCCTTGCTTCATTAATAGGAGCCTCTCTCCCTATCACAGGATTTCTTATTTGGTATGGCCGTAAATTCAAGAAGAAAGGTACTAAGAATACTAAACCAGAACAATCAGGTCCCATTAAAGCCCCAAAGTCCACTCAAACACAAAAAACCGAATTGCAGGAAGTCCTGCATTAATATGAATTATCAGAAAGACTAAATAAACACTAAATCAAAAATAATGAAGAAACTAGCATTTTTAACACTGAGCATCTTATTTTGCTTTATCACAACTAACCTGTCTGCACATGCGCTTTGGATAGAAACTGGTACTACCGGAAAAATTGGTCAGCAGCAAACCGTAAAAGTCTATTACGGTGAATATGCTGCGAATGAAAGAGAAAATATCTCTAAATGGTATTCTGATGTAAAAGAGTTCACCTTATGGCTTGTTGGTCCGGATCAGCAAAGAACACAGCTGAAGTTAACTTCAGATAGCAACGCATTTACAAGTAGCTTTACCCCGGATAAAAATGGCTTATATGCATTGGAAGTAAGTCACGAGGCAAAAGAACTTGGCGGTACGACAAAGTATCATTTTCTGGCCAGTACAAATGTTACTGTAGGAAAATCTATTTCAACTGCAACAACAACCAATGTCTTGAATTTAAAACTTGATAATACTTCACCATTAAAAGTTAATCAAACAGTTAAGTTAACTGCTTCCTTAAATAAAGAGGCCGCTAAAGCTAAAACAGTTTCAATATTTTCTCCTTCAGGATGGGCTAAAGAAACCAAAACAGATGAAAACGGCTTGGTTCAGTTTACTCCGATCTGGCCAGGAATATATGTAATCGAAGTAGCCGAATTCCAAAAAGTAAAAGGTGAACATCAGGGTAAAGCCTATGAAGCCATCTGGCAAGGTGCTACTTACAGCTTTGAGGTAAAATAAAGAAAGCTATCTTCTTAAAAAAAGGCTGTGCCATAAGTCGGGATTCTCAAATAATTTCAACTTATGGTACAACCTCTTTTTTGTATTTAAAGCCTTTCTATTTCTTCAATTGAAAGTGCAGTAAACGCGGAAATTTTAACAAGGTCAAAATTCTCTTCTTTCATTTTTCTGGCTATGGCTAAAGAAGTTTCATATTTTTCCCTTGCTCTAAGCCTTGTTCTAAACCTTGCTCTAAACCTTGCTCTAAACCTTGCTCTAAACCTTGTTTCATCCCCTGCTCTAATCCTTTTTCCGCTGCTCTGTTTTTTGCATATTCCATGATGCTTTCATCGTCAGCTTGCTTCTGTAAATACGATTCGTATAAAAATTGTTGTTCTGGTGATAGTCTGCCCATTTCAGCGATATTAAATATTTTTTGAAAAATACGTTTATCCAGATATTTAGGAATCTGATTCAAACTGTGCATGTGTTTAAGCATATAAACCCATTTATCCAGCTCATTTTCCAGTTCATCTTCTTTTTTATCAAATTTAGGCAGTTCCAAAAATTTAAATCCCAGTCCATTGTGGAATTTTTCACCAGTACCCGTATTCACCAGTGAAATACTTTGCAAATAGTGATCACTTAAACAGTTTTTCATATTAAAATCCAGAATTGCAATCAGGAAAACCTCTTTTAGTTTAACTCTCCAGCTACCCTTGCCCATTAATTTTTGCTGGTGAATAAGCCTGCTCAGGTAAAAGATGCACCGGTCTTCAAAATTATCATGCGCTGCGCGCTGCATCTCCACGATAAACTGCTCGCCCTGGTCTCCCGTACACAATAAATCGAAGCAGACCTTTTTATGATCCTTGTCGTCACCAGCAAATTCAGTTGGGTTGTACACAATATCAATAATTTGTTTTTCTCCCTCAAACAGCGCGTTTAAAAAGTCAATCATCACCTCTTTATTAGGTTCACCCCCAAAAAGATGTTTAAAACCGAAATCTGATAATGGATCAATGTATTTATTTGTTCTAGCTGACATAATTCAAATGATTTATCCCAAGCTACTCCTGTTTTATATTTAAAAGGTAATAAATATCTCTATTATTAAATAACAGTTCAATATAGCAAAATATTGCAAAAAAAAAAAAAGCCGTCTCGCAATGAAGATGAGACGGCTTTTTTATGATTATAATTAACGCTTAATCTGCATGCAGCGTATCAGTATGTTCTTCTGGTTTATAATTCGCTTCTAACTCAGCCAGCTTTTTCTTACCATAAGCCAGTTTAGTGATCAGTACAAAAAGTACCGGAACAATAAACAAGGCAAGGATAGTCGCTGAAAGCATACCCGCAGCTACTGTCCATCCAATAGTCATACGGGAAACTGCACCTGCACCTGAAGAGATAATTAAAGGAATAACTCCCAGAATAAACGCTAAAGATGTCATAATGATCGGACGTAACCTTAATTTAACCGCTTCAATAGTTGCTGCAATTAACTCCATCCCCCAGTCAACACGCTCTTTCGCAAACTCGACAATCAGAATCGCATTCTTGGCAGATAGACCAATCAGTGTAATCAAACCAACCTGTGCGTAAATATTATTATCCAGTTTCGGCAGGAATATCAAGGCAAGAATCGCCCCAAACAAACCAAGCGGAACCGCTAATAAGATAGAGAAAGGAACAGACCAGCTTTCATATAATGCAGCCAGTAACAAGAATACAAAGACAATGATCAAACCGAAGATCAATGTTGTACTGCTTCCAGCCTCCGTTTCTTCCAAACTCAAACCAGAGAAGTTATAAGTATAACCCTGTGGTAACGTCTGCGCGGCAACTTCTCTTAAAGCCTGTAGCGCATCCCCAGAACTTCTTCCAGGTCTCGCAGCCCCCCACCGATCTCAATTGACCTGAACATATTATAGTGATTAATAATAGAAGCATTTTCAGTCATCTTATAAGTAACAAATGAACTTAACGGAACAGGTGTTCCCACACTATTATTTACATAAATCTGGTTCAGATTTTCGATGCTGCTTCTGAAATTCGTATCAGCCTGTGAAACTACACGGAAACTACGTCCGTATTTAGTGAAATCATTGATATAGCTACTACCAAGATAAGCAGAAATTGTGCTATATACAGCTCCAATAGAAACACCCATCCTCTTCACTTTATCACGATCTACATGAAGTTGATAATTTGGTGTTCTTGCATTGCATTAAACAAAGTATAGGCAAATCCGATTTCAGGCCGCTGATTTGCAGCTGCAAGAAACTTACCAACTATACCTTCAAACTTCTTGATATCACCAGCCTGTTTTTCCTGGATCTGCATCGAGAAACCACCACTGATACCTAATCCCGGAATTGGCGGCGGTGTAACTGCTAACACACTTCCATCCTTATCACCCGCAAACGTTTTAGATACACTCGCTAAAACTGTAGCCACATCCTTTTTACGGTCATCCCAGTTCTTTAACTGTACGAAGAACGTACCTGCATTAGACTTGAATGATCTGTTCAGAATATTAATACCACTTACCGAAGTGATATTTTCCACTTCAGGAATATTTTTCTGTATCGAATCCGTAATACGTTTAATAAACGCATTGGTACGAACTGCGGATGCACCTTCTGGTAAGGTTACCCCCATAATAAAGATACCAGCATCCTCATTCGGAATAAACCCTGATGGTTTTTTCGCAAAAATAAACCAACCGTACCTACATAAATACAGGCAAGAATAATCATTACTAAAGGCGCTTTTTTCAATGCCCATCTCACTCCATTAGAATATCCAAGAGTTACCCTAGCAAACCAGCCATTGAATTTATAGAAGAACTTATTCAATCCTTTTGAATCTTTTGTCAGATTCATTGGCGTTAATAACAATGAACATAATGCCGGAGTAAGTGATAAAGCGATAAATGCCGAGATCAATACCGATACAGCAATTGTAATCGCAAACTGCTGATACAACTGACCAACCATACCCGGTATAAACCCTACTGGTATAAATACCGCAGCAAGGATCAATGCAATCGCAATTACAGGAGCAGTAATATCCTTCATCGCTTTGCGGGTAGCATCAGGTGCTGAAAGCCCCTCATGGTCCATATAATGCTGGACCGCTTCCACGACCACAATCGCATCATCCACCACAATACCGATGGCGAGGACAAATCCAAACATCGTCAATACGTTGATAGAGATCCTAATAACGTAAAAAAGATAAAAGTACCAATAATAGAAACCGGAATCGCTAATACAGGAATCAATGTCGCTCTCCAGCTCTGTAAGAAGAAGAATACCACGATTGTTACCAGGATAAGCGCTTCAACAAGCGTATGGATTACCTCACTGATAGAAACTTTAATAATAGAAACCGTTTCATAACTGATTTTAAAATCTAAATCTTTAGGAAATGATTTTTTTAATTCAGCCATTGTTTGATCAATACCGGCAGCAGTTTGAACCGCGTTTCCACCCGGAGTCTGATTGACAGCCATTAACGAAGCAACTTTACCATTAACCTTTGCAGTAGTAGAATAAGCAAACTCACCTAATTCTACACGTGCCACATCTTTAAGATACACCGGAGAACCATCCTGACCAGTCTTAACAACAATATTTTTAAACTGCTCTACAGAGTTCAAATCACCATCCATTACTACAGAGAATTCAAAAGTCTGTGAATTTTGCTGCGGTGGCCCACCTACACACTACCACCGGGAGCACGTGTATTCTGTTCAGCAATTGCAGCAGAAACCTGTGCTGGTGTTAAACCTAACCTTGCCAGTTTACCTGCATCAAGCCAAACCCTCATACTAAATGGCTGACTGAATACCTGTACATCCCCTACACCTTTGATACGCAATAACGCATCTTTTACGTATAGGTTGACATAGTTAGAGATAAATTTCTGGTCATAAGTCCCATTCGGAGAATAAAGACCAATAACCATCAGGATATCATTATTCGCTTTTTTAGTGGTAATACCTAAACGCTGAACAGCCTCAGGTAATCCAGGTTGTGCGATACCTACCCTATTCTGCACATCAAGTGCAGCAATATCGATATTCGTACCTACATCAAAAGTTACAGTAATCGCCGAACGACCATCTGATGTACTATTTGATGACAAGTACTTCATTCCTGGCGTACCGTTAATCTGACTCTCAATTTGCGTAGTTACCGTTTGTTCTACCGTTTGCGCATCAGCTCCGGTATAGGTACCAGTAACGGTAACTGTAGGCGGGGCAATACTCGGATACTGACTGATCGGCAATGTGGTGATCACAATCGCTCCTATCAGTACAATTAATATGGAAATGACGATCGCCGTGACCGGTCGTTTTATAAATACTTCTGATATCATATTCTTGAAATTCTTATAATAACTATTTCTTTGGTGCACCCGCCGCCGGCTGCTGTCCATTTGCTTCTGCTGCCGATCCTGCGTGTACTACTGCACCTGGTCTCACGTTCTGAACACCATCAACTACAATAACTTCACCTTTTTTCAGACCGCTTTTCACTACGATATTCTGATCTACCTGTGTACCCACCTTAATTACTCTTGGCGCGGCTTTACTGCTGTCACCAACAACATACACGTTGAATTCACCCAATTGCTCTGTAACCGCTTTATAAGGGATCACTAATTGGTTACCAACCGCTTTGTTTAACACCTGCAGATTAACGTTCATACAGAAAATAAGTCTGCCGCCTTCATTAGGATAGCTGATCCTTACTTTGATTGTACCTGTTTGAGGATCAACCGCACGGTCAATCGCTATAATTCTACCCTGACGTTTGTAGATACTGTTATCCTGCAATTGAATACTGAATAAAGAATCTTTAACCGCAGCTGTATTTTTCTCTAACTGGATAAAACGAGGGATTTCAGCCTGGTTAACAGGAATGTCTACAGCGATCGGATCGTTCGTAGAAACAGTATTCAAAAGTGTAGTACCCGGAGATGCTAAAGCACCCAGTTTTACCTGTGAAATACCAATTGTTCCGGTCAAAGGAGAAACAATAATTGAACGCTGTAAATCATTCGCAGCAGAAGCAAGATTTGCCTTTGCAGCAGCAATTTGTGATTCAGCGTTAGCTAAGTCAGTCAATGCATAATCTACACGTTGCTTAGCGATAGCTTCCTGCTGCGCTAACTTAGTATAACGATCAGCATCTTTCTTTGCTTTATCACAGTTCGCTTTCGCAACCGCCACATTAGCCTGAGCTGAGTTATAGGCCGCCTGATATTTTGTGCGGTCAATTTCATATAATTTCTGTCCCTTGGTTACACGCTGACCATCCTTTACATAGATCGCAGTAATATAACCGCCAACCTGTGCACGAAGTTCAACTTCGTTCAACGCGATAACCACACCAGGATAAGTATCCACCGTAATTACAGGTTGTTCATCAACCGTATAAGTTGTTACCGGAGTAGCCGGAGGAGGTCCTTGCGCAGGTGCAGGTTTACCACCGCAAGATGCTAATGTTACTGAACCAAGGATTAAGATGCCTAATTTTATGTATTTAATGTCCATGTCTTTTATTGGTTTACGGTGATTATTCCTAATGCTTGTTTTACGTCTAATTTTGACGAAAGGAGGTTATATAATGAATTCAGATAATTAATTTGTGCAGTACGAAGGTCAGTTTCTGAAGTAGTCAGATCCAGGTAAGTTTTAATTCCTTCATCATTGAGCTTATTGAAGCTTAATCGTATTGTAAACCTGTTTTGAGATGTCAACATTCGATTTATTCGTATGCAAATCATTCAGATTAGCTTTATAAGTAGCGATGGCCTGTTCGTATTGCGTGTTGATCTTGTTTTTAGTATTGATTAAATCAAGATCAATCTTTCTCTCCTGCAACTGAGATTTTTTAATTTCCTGTGTACGTTTTCCTCCAAGGAAGATCGGCATCGTCAATTTCAATCCTACTACAGAACTTGGGAAAGTCTGGTCATATAAATTGCTCAGCGTATTATTCTGATAATTCCATCCGTAATTGATAAAACCAGAAAGTGTAGGTGAATAACTCCATTTGTTATAACTGGTTGTAATTTTCTGCAATTGTTTCTGCGTTTCCAGTAAACGGTATTCAATACGGTTCTGATAGTTTAACAATTGAGCAGTATCAATCATGACATCTTTCTCCATATCACTTGAAGTAAAAGACAGACCAAATGGCTTTTCCGCACTGTACCAATTAACTCTCTCTCAGATAAGCATATTTATACTTTAATAATTCATCAGTTCTTTTTCTATCTGCCTGAGAATTGCTCAAACTGATCTGTGCTCTTTGATAATCTGTTTTGTCAACAAGGCCGGCATCATACTGAGCTTTCGCATCTTTCAATTGTTTTTCCTGTCTGGCGATATTTTCTGCAATGATATTCAATTGCTCTTTGCTGGTCAGGACATCATAAAAGGCCTTACTAACATCAACTATAGTATTGATTTTGGTATTCTCTGTACTTTGTTTATACTGCTGTCTGTAAAACTTTGCCGATTTAGATGCCTGGATCAATCCTGCATTTAAGAACTGCTGATCTGCCTGTAAAACAAAAGAAGAAGTATTCTTACCACCAAAGGTCAGTAAAGAAGACTGCCCGTTTGTAGTCAGAATCTGTGATTGCTGCTTAAAGTTATGGTTCACTGTTCCTGTACCATTAATTTGAGGCAGCCAGCCTGACAGTGCTGATTTGATATCTCTTTCACCTATCTCTTCGTCAATCAGTGATTGTTGTACCCCAGGCTTATTGCCTAAAGCGTAATCAATACATTCCTGCAAGGTAGCATTGCTTAGCGTAGGCTGTTCTCTAACTGTCGTCTGGGCATATAAGAATCCCGGCAGAAGGGCGGGTATGCTGACGAGCATAATTAAAATCAATTTGTGAGGTTTCATATATATATTAAGGGTATTTGTTTTACAAATCATATTATTGCCTTTTAATTCCATCCCATATTATACTCACTACTTCAAGAATATCCTCCTTAGAGAACACGATTTGCTCAGATAACTGGAATGTTGCAGCAGCAACAAGTGTCCCTTTTATAGTAGGGGCCAGTAGTCTTGAGTCAATATTTCTGAAGTGAGCATTTTCTATGCCATACTGAAACAATGTAATTACCTTGTCTGCAAATAGTTGACTATCCTTCTCAGGGAAATTCTTCGCAAAAGGAGAGCTCATATATTGTTCAAGAAAAACAGTGAGTTTTCGTTTTCCACATAGAAATTAAACTGGTTGATCATAAAGTTAAAAAAACGGTCTTTATATGGCTTTTCAGGGTCATCCCCTGCTGATATAGCCAATGCCAGTTTATCTTTCACATGAACATAAAGCTCTAGTATGAGAGTTTCTTTAGAATCGAAATAGTGGTATATAGTGCCTGCTGCAACGCCGGCATGTTTTGCAATGAGACTCATGGGCGCACCATGAAATCCGTGCTCTTTAATCAAAGCAAGTGTGCTGTTTAGGACAGCTACACGTTTTCCTGTATTATCTTCTAATTGAACGTTCATTCGGTTGCAAATAAACAGAAAATTAAAACAAGAAAATATCGTTTAACCTAAAATGACAGAAAAGTGATAGGGTTATGTAAAGATCATAGTTGCAAAAAACATCAAAGAAATACCAACAATTATAGATCTTGGTCAATAAATCTAAATAGTATATATGCAATATAACTCTCCTCAGAATTATCAATTCCAATTCTATTATTATTCATATGAATCAGGCTTTTAAATATAGACAGATTAAGAAATTCCTTCGGCGAATCCATTTTTTCCTTAAATAACTTTTTCTGATTAATTTCTAACATACAAAGCTTTTCTAAGATTATCTTATTATTCACAAACCATTTATTGTAAACATTATTAATTTTTAATCTGTTATATTGAATATCATCGGAAACCATCCTAAGAGCAGCAATAATTGAATCACTGTCACGATTATAAGATTTCGAGAATAATTCAATACAATATTTTCCATCCTCTGAATTACACAAACTTCTTAAGTTAGTAAAAGAACCGACTTTTTTCAGAGTTGCAAAAATCCAATCGTTAATAATATTTAACAAAATTCCTTTTAAAATCTCCTTATCATTACTCCAAGAATAAAGAGCTAATAGTTGCAATTGTAATATTAAGAGAATTTTAGACGAATAATTTTTAAAATCATAAATTTTAGCTAAATCTGCTTGTGTCTGAGAAGATAAATAAAAATAATCTTCAGCGATTGAAATACACTTGTCTCCTCCGTATCTTTCAACTTCAGGTTCATAATCCGTATATCTAATTATATTATTAAAATTTGAATACTTTACGCCTAAGAATCTTTTAAGAAAGTCTATATATTCATTCTCTATATTTGGTTTTATGATACGCTCAATTTTTTTGCCCTCTACAAACATTCTTAGACGTACATGATCCCCGTATTCATCATTATACCTAATAAAAAAATATTTGCTGAAATTGTATTTTTTTTTAAAAATTCTAATCTTCTTAAAAAGAAAAAGGATCAAAACATCGTCCACTGATACCTCAGAGCAGTATAAATAAACAAAAAAACCATCTTCTATCCGACATAAACTAATTATCAAATTGAACATAGTATTCACTCACATAACGAGAGTTTCTGATTTTCAATAACTTATCCTTATCAGGTAACATTTCATCGATTTGAAAATAATCACCGGCTTTTAATAATAAGGTTCTCAAAAAGTATAACTAATAATAAAGAATTAAGGTTTACAAACTGAGGCTTGTAGTCATCTTTCCCGACAGACTTGGGATATTCAAAATTTATTTGTACTGATCTCACTACTAAACGGACAAAAAAATGATCTGGAATAAGAAATGTATTTTTCCATTCTGTAATTCTGAAAAAATAAGATACCTCATCTTCATCGACCTTTCTAATAGGAACACATTTCTTTGAAATAATCCATGTTTTTCGCTGAAAACAAATATCGTTCCCATACATTATCCTTGGAAGGATTATCACATTTCTGGCCCCCTTATGTTTATATATTTTATTGCTAATATAGTTCACCAGGGAAATTGGGGAATTAAAATCTGCATAAGTGAATACATTCATCAATTTAAATAATTCAGATCTCCCAGCACTTCCTTGAAACCCTAGGTCAAAAGGATATATAATTTTACCCGTCTTATTATGAATCAATTTCAGTGATTTTTCTGACCTATTAATCAACACATTGATATCCGATAACAAAATCTGTTTATCTCCAGCTAGTGATTTATGTCCCCCAGGTATTCTTATTTCATAATCTAATAAATTGGGATGCAAGTTTGCATTATGAAATGATGAATCCTGTAACTCAGCAAACACAGAGTTTTTAGGCTGAATTCTAATATTATTTTCCTTTAATTTCCTAGTTACTGATTTTGGGAAAAGATGTAAGAATCTAGAATACATTTTTCCATATCCAGAAAACAAAGAATTAACAACTATTAATTTTTCATTACTATCCTTTGAATAATCTATTGAGATTTGAATGTACCCAGCAATAGATCTTTTCTTCTTTAAATCTGGCTTAAAATTAATATCTTGATTAGCCTTTTTTACAAATTCCAGGTCAATAATAATATCTTTATCTGATTCGAGATCCAGATTTAGATTTTTTTCATAAATATATCTTTCCATCTACACAATACCTTATTATATATACTTTCGTTGATAAACATATTATTCTGATCAATCTCTGTGTGATCAAAATGTCCCGAATTTTCATGAGTGTCACTATCAGATCTATCTAAGATTTTTTTTTTTTTTTTCCCTATAATAATCTTCATAAAAATCAATAATTGATATTCTATCAACTCCTATATATTTCTTATCAAAAAACTCAAAAAAACTTGCCTTTTTATGATTATTAAGATCTAAAATATCTAGGTTCTGACTAAATTCAAATAATTTTTCGCCTGCTCTAAATAAGTTATCTTTCGAGATTTCAATGTTTATTTGGGCTTTTGAATCTTCATAAAAAACATTTCCTAATTTCGTCGGGTCTGAGACATCAATTTCGTGAAATGTATCATCTTTTAATTGTTCATTATTAGTTTTATGATCATTAAATGAGGTAATCGTCTGACTAATCTGTTTTTGGATAATTGATAATATTTCAGATCGCTGTTGAAAATTCTTCTTCCCATAATGAAGAATTGATTTATCCAGCAAAAGAAGTGTTTTTATCATTTGCTCAATACTTTCAGAAGCATTATCTTTGAAGTTCTCACATAGATAATTAGACATTGACAAAATCCAATCCGGATCAATTCCGGAAACACCTAACTCTACTTCTAAAAGACCGGAACTAATACAATCACTCAAATAACGACCTAATAGGTTTATATCAGAATCAATAAAGTTCCTCATTTTCTCAATTAAGCATTCAAATTTAATAGAGTTTTCGTTTTTAAAAAAAGAAATCAATAGATCAATAACGTCATCGGTTTGTACAACCTGGAAAGATTCAACGTTATTTCTATTTATCAGAAACGATAATGATCCCTCATTATATCTACACGTAGAATTAAGTGTTATATTAAAATTCCCAATAATTGTTAAATCCGTTAATAATAATCGTTTAAAAAGTTGTTGAATAGAGTTATTAACCCTAAATACACTTATAGGTTCTCGATTACCTTTACATTTAACTTTTATGAAAGGGCTTTCTAAATTTCTATTATTTAAAGCCGCAATAGATAGACTTGTAAGTGTACTAAAGGGCGAAGTTTTGGCGGCTGTTCTAGATAAATATTTGAGTATGCTTTTTTCAATTTTAAAATGTTTTTTATTAAACTCGCTAATATCAGCTTCGTGATATTTAATTGTAGAATTTAACAATGACTGACTAGCCATGAATAAACCATTTAGCAAAATATCGTTTCTAGAGTGGTTTTGAAGTGCCCTTCTTTCTGAATTAAGGAGAATCAGGTATTCATTTTTGAATTCTAAAAACAATTCGTTGCTAACAATTTCTTTTTTTTTCATCAATGAAACATTATCCTGAATTTCTTTCGGAAGAAACTTCATGAATACAACATCATCTCCTATACCTTTATTATTAAATAATAAACGCCTGTAGTTTTGAATCTCTATTTGTAATGCCTTATTCTCTGCTACTTGATTAAAAACATGAAGTTGATTAAGAATTTCATCAATTAACTCTTTTTGATCAGACTTTGGAGAGTAAGTATATTTTTTAATTTTGTAATTGATATATTTTCAATATTGATTAGATCAAAGGATAATCCTGCGGTGCGTGCTAGTACGTTTTTATGTATTTTCATTTTATTTATTCAAGAAAACAGACCTAATTCCATTAAAGATCCGATCGATAAGTTTTAAATCGGACGTCACTATATTTGCGGTTCCATTCATCTCCTGCTGACCAGTAATTTTCTTATTATAAGTACTAAGCAGCCCATCTGGCATATTAATTTTAATTAAATAAGCTCCTTTATACTGCACGGATGATATCGAACTTACTTTACCTACTACGGAGCCAAATTCATTTTGTGGGTATCCATCAAATGTGATAAATACCTTCTGACCTTTTTTAACTTTTCCAATTCCCGTGGAAGGCATTGTAGCAATGCCATAATTACCTGAGAAATCAGGTATTATACTCATCAGCTCATCCCCTGAATTAATATTATCACCATTTTGCCAAACTCTACTAAACTCACCTCCCCTTTTATATTCGATTTAAACAGATTTCGGTCTTCCCACGCCAATATATTTCCTATTAACACATTTGACTTTATTAAAATATCTGTTTTTAAATTTTCATTATCCTTATTCTTATTAATAAATAAATCATTGATCTGTTTCATTAACTGAGCTATAGACAATTCATTTTGGAAAGCATTTTGTTTAACCTGTGTTATTGCTTTTTCATAAGGGACGATATCTTGACGAGATTTATCATATTCTGAACTGGATATAATTTTTTTATTAAATAGAATGGAATCAGTATTCAATTTTTTCCTCTTATAGTTGTACTCAATTCCTGACAACTCCTCCTGAACAATCAATTTGCTACTAACTTTCTTTAATAAAACAACCTGTTTTTCTAAAAATGAAATCTGCGATTCTCCTTCTTTTAATGAACTCAGTAATCTATATGAATTCAAACTCTTTAATAGATCCTCATAAGAAGGTTGTAATTCACCCCCAATATATATGCATTATTTATATCACTTAATTTAACATAATCAGTTGTCCTTTTACCTAAATCATTAAGTAATAATTTAACTTTCTTTTTCACCTCAAACACATCATTTAGATTAGCTGAGCTACTCAATGCCCCAAGAATATCGCCACTATTTATCGTTTGCCCATTGCGAACAAATAATTTTAATTTACCAGATGTATTTACGACAATTCTTTGCGGAGTTTGATTCGATGACAGGATAAATTGTCCCTTAACTAAATCAGGGTATTTTACAATAAAACTAAAGGCAATTAATAATCCGACAATCAATGTCATTATTATTACACCATATTTTATAAGCCAAGAAGGCTGCTCTCCCAACATCTGGTACATGGCAAAACTTCTTTCATTACTTTTAATATACTTAGTATCATACACTTCCATAATCACTTAACCTGCTGCGTGTTAACTAAATCAAAATAATACCCTCTTTTATTCATTAATTCAGCATGATTTCCGATTTCAGTAATCCTGCCTTTATCTAAAACAATTATACTATCCGAATTTTTAATTGTGCTTAGTTTATGAGCCACTATTACAACTGTTCGATTTTTAAAAAATGTATCCAGATTATTTAGTATTACATTCTCATTCAAAGAATCCAAAGAATTGGTTGCCTCATCCAAAAATAAAATTTTAGGCAATTTATAAACTGCTCTTGCTATTAAAATTCTTTGTTTCTGTCCTTGGCTAAGACCATGTCCTTCATGACCAATTTTGGTTTCGTATCTTAGAGGCAAGGAATCTACAAAATCTCTTATATTCGCAATTTCTAATGCTTGAAAGAATCTATGATGATCAATATTATGCTTATCAAAAACAATATTATTAATTATAGTTTCTGAAAATATATAGCTGTCTTGCAATACTGCACCACATTCACTTCGCCAAGTTTTGGGGCTAATATTATTCAAATTCGAATTACCAATTCTTATCTCACCAGAATTAATATCATAAAATTTAAAATTTCAATAGTAATTTTATGATTGTAGTTTTACCACTACCACTAGCTCCTACTATTGAAGTAATTTTTCCTTCAGAAATTTTAAAATTCAGATTACTTAAGGTAGCATGAGATGAATCAGCATACGTGAAATTGACATTCTTAAATTCAATATCCATTGCAGTCTGAATTTCATAAATTTTAGCTTCTACAAGCTCATCTTCCTGAGAGTGTATTTCCGTGAGCCTTTCTAAGCTAATCTTCGCGTCTTGATATGAATTCGACAATGCCAATATCTGTCCAATAGGAGAACTTAATTGACCAATCATATACTGAACTGCAAGCATCATACCTAGAGTCATTTCACCATTTATAACGGCTTTTGCAGATAAATATGAAATAATTATATTTTTAACCTGATCAATAACCTGAGAACCTATTGATTGAATTTGATTTACTCTAACCTGGGCTATACTGATCTGATAAGTTTCGGCTTGTAAATCCTCCCAATCCCATCTTTTTTCCTTTTCAGCATTATTTAATTTGATATCTTTTATTCCCGTTATAATCTGGATCAAAAGAGATTGATTCCTTGAGTTACGAGCAAAGGATTTGTAATCCAACTCTTTTCTTTTATAAAGAAAAATTGTAATCCATCCAAAATACAAACTACTTCCTACAAAAAAAAAAACGACTAAAATAGTAAGATTATACCACGCCAATACTATTGAATATATCACTAATGAAACGAGGGAAAATAAAGCTCCAAATGTTGATGAGGATATAAATGTTTGAATTCTGCTATGATCTCCTATTCTTTGAATAAGATCTCCAATTAGCCTATTTTCAAAAAATGACATCTTAAGTCTCATAAGTTTATTCAAGAAATCGGATACAATATAAATATTGACTCTGGTACTAATACTTAAGAAAATCCAGGTTCTAATTACCTCAATAGACATTTTGCTAAAGAATAACATAAGCTGAGCTAGCAATATAACATTAACAAATCCAATATTCTGGTTAGCAATGCAATATTCTGGTTAGCAATGCCATAATCTCTACAATTGACTGTGTTAATACAGGAAATATCATCTGTAAGACACTGCCTAAAAGTAAACTCAAAAACAATTGAAAGTAATACTTCTTATATGGGTACAAGTACTGCAGAAAGAAAGAAAAGGACAGTTTTTTTCTTTCAGTTGCTAGATGGTCATGTTTGAGATTAAATGAAGAATTTGGCTCTAAAAGTATAGCTATACCTTTTCCATCTAAGTCGTTGCGACTAGTCCAGCCAATCATAAATTCAGCAATAGAATATTTTAATTTACCAAATGCAGGGTCGGATACGTGTACTTTGCCCGATTTCACCTTATAGATTACTACAAAATGACCTTGTTTCCAATGTATGATACATGGAAGGGGAGCTAAATTGGATAGTGTATGAAAATTAATATTACCAGTAATAACATTAAATCCCAATTTAATACCCGCATCTTCTATATTCTTCACACTCACACCCTCTCTGCTATTTGGCATAATACTATCTACGTATTGAGGATGATGAATCTCTTTACCATGAAATTTACAAATCATCCTTAAGCAGGATGAACCACAGTCAGTTAAATTCAACTGTTTATAAAAAGGGAAGTTATTGAATAATTTCATTGAAGATAAAAAGATACTATGTTATTTTTACTTATTCAAAGCTAGATCAGCCCTGCTTTTATGAAAATTTTAATGATTTTGTATCATTATTTATAAATGCATATGTGTAGTTTATACCTCCGATGAAACATCTAACAAATTATATAGAAATTAAAGGCAGCATCTAATTAAACACTAAAAATGCTGCCTTAATTTCATGTTAACACCCATTTAAGCCAGGGGTACATGTTGCTGTACCATCATTTGTACATGATTGGATTTGAGTTGCACAATGGACAGTATCACAAGTTGAATCCGTGCCACACTCATAGGCATTATAAGTGTTCTGACAACACTCAGCCGTTATAGAGGTATTATTACCCTGGGTACAACGCATATCGGCGACCCACGTGCCCTGACCTTTTTCCTGTCCTCCATTTTCCACAGAAGTAATAAAACTCTGTATTTTCAACTCACTCAGTTTCAATTTTTCATTTGCCATAGCTCATTTTTTTAAAAAAAAATTTAAATAATAATAAAATTAAACATAAAAAAAAAACTATATATTTATTAAAAAAAAAAAAAACATATAATTCAAAAAAAATACCAATTAATTCTATTAATTAAAATATACTTAACAATAAGATTACATTAAAAAAATGAGGCAGAATATAATTGATGAAATTGATCTTATCTATAATAAAATATTAAAAGACTCTAAACTGGATAGTAATGGCATCTATTGGGAAATACTTAATTATGATAATTTAAAAAAGGAATATTACCCCATGATTTCAGAAAACTTATACAGCGGAAATGCAGGTGTTCTGTTGTTTCTTATAGAGTATTATAGGATATTCAAAAAACCAGAGACTCTTCCAATTATAAAGAAGTCATGTGATTGGCTAATTAATCATTGTGAAGAAAATGTAAAATGTAACAAATAATTATGGCTTCTATATAGGAAGGGGTGGCGTCAGCTATACCTTAGCTAAGGCATCAAAAGTACTCAACCATGATTATTACTTATTTAAGGCTATTTCGTTAATGGATAATTGCCCAGACACAGTTACTAAAGATTCAAACTTTGATTTATTAGGCGGAACCGCAGGAATAATTTTATCATTTCTACACCTTTTATCTCACCATGATGATCATAAGATAATTACAAAAATTAATAATCTTACAAACATTCTTATAAAGAACTTCAAATTCAGCAGAAATAGTGGGATCTCATGGGGAAGGTCGGCACGTTCAAAAAAAATAGTTTATGTGGCCTCTCCCATGGTGCTTCAGGCATCGCTTGGATATTATATGAAATTGCTGTTTTCTTTTCCAATAAGGATCTAATGAGCATTGCTAAACAGGCCTTCTTATATGAAACATCTCATTATAATACAAAAATTAAGAATTGGCCAGATTTTAGAGCCAGTATCCAAGATAATGAAAGTGATACATTAAAGTATCCTGAAGAGGATGTTCCATCGTATTCATCTGCTTGGTGCCATGGCGCTCCTGGTATTGGAATATCAAGACTAAGAATGTATGAATTGACACAAGATAAAGTTTTTCTAAACGAGGCTAGAGCAGCACTTCGAACTACCATTGATTTTCAACCTAATACATCTACAAACTTTTCTTTATGCCACGGCACCGGAGGAAATTCTTATATAATTTCTTATTTTAACAAATTAGAAAACAATAAAGATCTAACAAAAATAATCGATTCCAATTTAAGACTTGCTTTGGAACAAAAAGAAATAAATGGTAAATACAGATCAAGTTTACATATAAAAACGGATCAAGAAGACCTGAGTCTTTTTAATGGATTTACTGGAGTAGCCTATTTCTATCTTACAAGCATTAATGAAAATGCAGAAACATTAGATATATTATGTCCTGGAATTCGCAAACCATCTACAATAAATAAAAACGCTTTCAAAATAGCCAACATATATAAGGCTATCTATGAGAATAAGTATCCCATGACGATGAAGGTCATCGAAAATTTAGATCTAAAACTATATCATCACATCACCTCTATTCAAATAGATTTAGAACAATCAAAATTAAAATCTGCAATAAAAACAAATATTGAACTAAACATAAAAAAAAGCACTTTCAGGACAGAGTTAATTGATGTTTTCAACTTTGAAAATACTACAATAAAATATGATAATGCTTCAAGAGGAGATTCATTTACTTATAGACAGGATTCATATAACAAGAAAAACAATCAACTAAATAAACTTAATCCAACAACAATAATTCAATTTAATAAAGATTATCTCATCACTAAGTCCAAGTGGCCATGGAGTGACAAAACTTTAGCAAACGGCTCTAATTTTAATGAAATCATAAAAAAAAAAGGGGAACATTACACACTAATAAGGCGCATACCTGGTGGAACAGAACAATTCCTTTTAACAAAATTAAATATGGTTATTATTAGAAACCTAAAGATACCTAAGACACTGAATAAAATAATCAATATAATATCAGAGCATTTTGATGAGCAAGATGTGGTAAACCTATTAACAACCCAAATTAATATATTATACAATACAAATATCTTAATACGTGGAAGAGAACAATGAATATAAATAACTTAACACTTAATATTCGAATAGTAAGTTTAGGAAATAATAAGGGTATCGACCATATTCATAAGAGGCTTAGAAATACTTTAAATAATAATCAAGAAAAATGTAGTTTATTCACATTTAGAAGGGATTATGACTGTTTAATCATTGTTATTACTACTCAAAACCATAATTACCTTGATGGTCTTTTTGATATCATTACAACATACTACAAAAAAATATTAAAATCACTCTACAATAGCACAAAAGAGCTATTTTTTTATGAAGAGTACTCTTTATCAATAGAAATACCTACATTTTTAACGGAAAGACATCTTTTTATCAGTTTAATGAGAATTAACAATATCGGATATTCATTTGAATTTGAACCTAGCTATATAAAATCGTATACCCATAACCTCATTAAGGTTACTCAACACAACAGGCTTCACGTTTTTTTATTAAATAACTCATTTAATCTCCTTTTACTAATAATAGGAGTATCAAGCCCACATCATGTAAGGCATCAGATGGTAATATTGGAACTAAAAATGCACGAATGTCAAGAAATTATCGATATAGGATGTGGAAATGGGTCTTTCCTTTTTAATTGTGCGCTAAATTTCCCAAAAGCTAAATTAACAGGAATAGATAGTGACACTAATGAAATTAATACTGCAAAAAAAGCAACAAAAAAAAATCACAAAAACGCAAACATTCTTTTTAAGGATAATGATATTCTTGACACAAGAAATATAAAAAGCGATATCGTAACATTAATCGAAGTAATTGAGCATTTCAATTTGAATGAAGTAGATATGCTTTTTGAGACAATATTCAAAACAATTAAAGCACAAATACTTGTATTAACAACACCAAACTACGAATACAATGATTATTTAAAAACTAATTTAAACTCCTTTCGTCATGAAGATCATAAATTTGAATTTACTAATCAAGAACTCATAAGTTTCACAAATACAATAGGTAAAAAGTACAATTTAAAAACACTGGTTTTACCAATAGGATTTATCAAGGGTAATGGATCTTCAATTTCACAAATGGCCATATTCTATAAAAGTACAACATGAAAAGAACCTTTTGAAAACATGAATAAAATCCCTTTACTTTTCAATCAACTGACATTATCGACTTTGACCAATTGAAAATCTCTGTGGAGAAATACCTCTATTCCTTTTAAGAATTAAATATCAATCCAATTATAATAGCATAAATATCACCCAACAATAGCCTTAAGATATGATAATCGATGACTTCGTATTACAAATAATTGAGAATTATTTTAACGGTGCTGACTCCGTAATGATATTCGGTAGTCAAGCTAATAGAGAAAATATATAGACAGCTCTAAAGACATAGATATAATAGTTATTAAAGATGTAGCAGTTCAAAAAGGGTTCCAAAATTTGATACTCGAGGGTATAAGAATAGATATTATAATGATTCCGTCCTCTAATTTTGATTATTTTCTAATCAAAGAAATTTGTGTAGATGGTATAAGTCCAACAATCCATGCTCTTTCTCACGGCAAAAAATTATAAAAGATAAGTATGGACAATTAGCCTATTATAAAGACTTTGCCAGATTCCTATATTCAAATAAAAACTACTTCCAAGTATATTCAACATCTAAATTTGTTTATTCAATACAAGTTTTAAATAAGCTATCCTCAAATTATCATGATTCAACATATGACTCACTAGAAGCTTTTATGATTCTATCACAAATAATTAACACTATAATTGATTTAGAATTGGTGTTTAATTTAGGCTATTCTATTAATGGCACTAACAGTAAATTAAAAACCAGAATACTAAAAAAAATTAATCCTGAGTTGTCAGATGAGTTAGAACTATTGTTTAAAAAAAAAACCATACAGCCGAAGCTAAAAAAAAATCACAGAAAACATAATCTCAAATATCCTAACAAAGAGGTATAATGAAATTAACTTAAACAACAAGTTTCCATCATTAAAATACAATTACTTCTGGAATAAAAAAATCGCAATTAAAATCAACGAAAAACAAAAACTTTCAGATTTAGTACAGTTACTGATCCCATATATTAGAGCAGGAAAGTGTCACATCTATTTCCAATATTCACCATTCATTAAATACAAGGATTTCCTTCATTTATTGATAATTAAAGGAGAATATGATTTTTTAACAAAATCAATAATTCCATTATTAAAAATAGATCGTTTGAAAGATGCACTAATTGAAGCCTCCAACTTCCCTCTTTTGGAGATATTTAATGGCGGTCCAGATGTTCTTAACTTTAGTGAAGTCTTTTATGCTTATTTAACTGAATCAATATTAAATATTTCAGGAAAGGATCGTTGCCAGAAATTACATCATATTGAGAAGAATAACCTCATGATTAGTATTATATTAATTTATTCAAATATATCAATAGTAGATCCCATTCAATTAAATACTTTTTTCCATTACTTATTCGATCAATGGCTCCCCTATTCTTATCATAAAGAGGATCATAGTTTTGATGAAATAAAGGGTTCAAAAGCAAATGCTATTCAAAATTTCAATAGACTATATACGTTGCAAAAAGAACAATTACAGTTAATATTGAAAGAGGTTAAATTAACTTCAAAACAGAAGAAAAATAGTGAGAGTAAATACCTTCAGCATTTATTTATCAAACTTAGTAAACTACATGCAGAAACTCTTTCTTGTAAAAATTACATACCAGAGTTTGAGTGCGAAATTATAAAGTTATATTCAACTTCAGAATCATCACGCCTTTGGTATATTTATAGAAAACAACTTGAATCAGTGTTATCTTTACTTGATATTGAAACGATTAATTGGGGTTACTTAGCCTTCTTATCGAAAAACGTTGTACATGATTGCAGTTTGGTCTTATAATTTACATTCTATTTAGGATTAAAAAAGATGGACTTATCATGAACATTGTAAAATTGAAAAACCCACTTTGAGCAATCAAAGCGGGTTTTTCAATTAAAAATTAAAAAGCTTAGTTGAAGCTATATCTTGCACCAATCATAATCTGGTATCTTGAAGCAATACTTAAGTTGTCTCTGAATGTTGAAGCTGGTATATTTTTGTCAACTGTATAAGAAGGAACCCCTGCAGAATTAATAGAACGATATTGCAGGAAGTTATTCTGCGCAGGAACTTGAGTAGTACCCCAGCTCTTGTTTAACATATTACCAATGTTCACAAAATCAACAGAAAGTTGGAAACGACTCTTGTCTTTATCACCAAATCTAGTAAAAATGTCTTGAGTAATCTTTACATCAAAACGGTTAGCCCATGGGTACTGAGCACCATTTCTTTCAGTTACTTTACCTCTCATTGATTTAAATACTTATCCTGACTAATATAAGCATCTAATCTTGCCCATTGAGAATCAGCACTCTCTGCTGCAAATAGGATTTTTCCCTTACTATCCTTAATATCATTAACTACAAAATTGATATCATTTTTATCTTTTGGAACATACATCAAATCATTTGACGTACTGTTATCACCATTCAGGTTACCAGAAGTTATATAAGAAAAACGAGTATCACCAAAGGCATCACCATAAGGAGAACCTTCATAAATAACGCCAATTGTAGTAGGTAGTTTTGCTGATAATGCAAAGTTGAAGTTAACTGCTGCAACGATGCGGTTTTTAACAACGTAACTGCTGTAAGCGAGAACTGGTTTGTTTGGATCATTAACAATCTGGTTTCCAGTAAAAGCAGAGTTAGCCTGAGAACCTGGAGTCGAAGTAATGTCGCGTGCATCGCTATAAGTATAAGCAATCATTGCATCCAGATGTTTTCCAAAACGTTTCTGTAATTGAGCAGTTAGGTTATATGCATAACCTTTATTTGTATTATCTAATATAACAGCGTTCGTAAGGAATGGATTTATGCGGTTAGCACTACCGCCTGGGAATAGATCACGTGTATCACCAGTACCAGTTAACGTCTTTGTGGGCGTAACTAAATTCGCATCACGGTGATAGATTTCATTAATTGATTTTGTATAAATACCTTCTAATGTTGCTGTAATACCACCTGGTAAAACAAAATCAGCAGCTAAGTTAGATCTCCAGATTTGTGGGATTTTGAAATCCTGTGAAGTAGCGTTGATTGCATAAGTAGCAGGAACGCCACCGTTTGCTGGAACATAAGTCGAAGGATCACCACTAAATGGGCGATTAGTTGGATTATTTGAAAATTCATTTCCAAACATTAATCCTGTCTGACCCGCCTGGTTCACTAAATAAACACCCGGCATACCACCTGTAAAGATTCCGGTTCCACCTCTGATTTGAAGCGTCTGGTTACCATTCACGTCCCAGTTAACCTACACGTGGAGAAAGTAAAATTTGTGTTTTAGGTAATTTACCTACATCTAATTTCTCTCCATCACGGAAATTAGCAGCAGTTATTGCTGGATTAGAAGGGATTTTTGAAGTATAAATTGGAATATCTGCGCGGATGCCATAAGTCAGTTTAAAGTTATCTTTAACTGCCCATTCATCCTGTAAATAAACAGCAATTGGCGCTAAAGATAATTTCGCCATTGGATTTGCTTCTCCATTAATTGGATAGGTTAACTGATATAAGCTAGGGTTAGCTGGTTTAACACCAGGTACTTGGGTACCGGCAGCGCTCATAAAGTCAGACAAAGAATTGTAACGGAACTGACCATAATAAAATTGCGCAAATCCATTAGCATATTTTTGATATTGTCCCGAAGCACCAATAGTAATATTGTGGTTTCCTGCGTAAATATTAAAGTTATCAGTGAAGGAGTAAATATCCTGATTCAATACGTTTAGTCCACTAAATGGTTCAGTCAAACCAAATGAAATATAATTTGAACCAGCTCCATTTTCGATATCAACAACTGGGAATGGGTTTCCATAAGTTTTTCTATAATCGCGGAAAGCTGAATAACTTACCTGTAGATTATTTGAGAATTTATTTCCAAATCTAGAGTTCAATTCGGCAGCTATCGATTTTGTATTGTTATAGAAGCGATAACGCATGTTAGAGAAAATAGCAGAATTGATATTCGGTCCGCGAGAAGGATTTGAATTTGAACCACTTGGGTTAATGTCCTTAAATGAATTTAAATAGTTATAACGAACAGTCAGTTTATTGCTTGAATTAATATTCCAGTCTAAACGAGCTGTTAAGTTATTTGCCTGCTGATCATTTGAAAACCCCTCATAAACACCAGGGTCATATCCGTATTTAGAAACTAATAAGTTCTTTACTGCATCCAGATCTGAAGCAAGTACGTTAGAATAAGAACCACCTTTAATACCTCTGTTAGCATTTAAAGTAGTACTAGGGGCAACACTTCTGTTAATTTCCCCATTCACAAAGAAGAATAATTTATCCTTTATCAATGCACCACCTAAACGTACACCGAATGTTTTTGTAGTAAAAGCATTTGCAGGAGTTTTATCTAATTTAGTATCCCCAACATTGTAACCTTGCAAATTCTGATCTTTATAGAAGGTATAAGCAGATCCTGAAAACTGATTTGTACCACTTTTAGTTACCGCATTTACACTACCACCAGTAAAACCACCTTGTTTAACATCATAAGGAGCAATATTTACTGTAATTTGATCCAAAGCATCTAAAGATATAGGTTGTGCACCTGTACCACCACCTGGCATTGCAGTTAAACCGAATGAGTTATTGAACTGTGATCCATCGATGGTAAATGAGTTAAATTTATTGTTACGACCAGCAAAAGAGAAACCATCACCAGCAGAGTTAGACTGTGGGGTAAGTTTAGTTAAGTCAGTAATACTTCTGTTAAAAGTAGGTGCTCTCTCTAATTGTTCACGAGAAATACTCGTTTGCGCTCCTGTACGGGAACTATTAATGATTTTATTCTGCTTTGAAACAATAGTAACCTCAGAAAGAGATTGAGAAGACTCTTCTAAAGTAAAGTTTGCTTTAAAATTCTGACCAAGACCTAATGTTACATCAGAAATAACAGATGGCTTATAACCGATCATTGTAGCAGTGATCGTATAAGGACCACCAACAGTAATGTTTGAAAAGTTAAAACGCCCGTCAGCTCTCGTAATTGTCTTGTAAGTAGATCCAGTTGGCTTATGAATAGCCACGACAGTTGCTCCTGGTAATGCACCTTTGATATCTTTTACAAGACCATTCATTGATGAGGTAGTTACCTGTGCATTTGCAGAGAACATTGTTCCCACAAAAGCTAACATAATAACTACAATTTTAAATAGTAAAGATTTCTTCATACTTTCTTTTTTAATGAATTTAATTTTTTGAAACGCAGGGCGCTCAGGTAAGAAAACGTTTATAATGTTTACAGCTACAAAAGTATGGATAAAAAATACAACGTTTTAGCTTTCAATGTTAATAAATCATTAATTATATATGTTTTTTATCCACATTTAACATTTATAATACATGCTTAACCCACAGCTTATCAGTGAATTATTTGGAATAACACTAAATAACAGTATTTCCTGAAAAGCGGATATGGACAAGAGACACTTACGAATTCATGTCACAAAAATCAAACCCGCTGTTTAACGAACAATTTTTTTTAATTTTGGGCCTTTACTATTAAAGTCCCCTATTAAAAGATATGAACTACGATGTAATTATAATAGGTAGCGGTCCCGGCGGATACGTTGCTGCAATCAGAGCGTCACAATTAGGTTTAAAAACTGCAATTGTAGAACGTGAATCCTTAGGTGGAATTTGCCTTAACTGGGGCTGTATTCCAACTAAAGCTTTATTAAAAAGTGCGCAGGTATTTGAATATATCAATCATGCAGCAGAATACGGTATCAAAACTGCCGAAGCTGAAGCTGATTTCGCAGCTGTTATTAAACGTAGCCGTGGTGTAGCTGAAGGAATGAGCAAAGGCGTTCAGTTTTTAATGAAAAAGAACAAAATTGACGTAGTAATGGGTACCGGTAAAGTTAAACCGGGTAATAAGGTTGAAGTTAAAGGAGCAGATGGTTCTACAACAGAATTAACTGCAAAAAATATTATCCTTGCTACAGGCGGACGTTCAAAAGAATTGCCAAGTGTAAAACAAGATGGTAAAAAAATCATCGGCTACAGACAAGCAATGGTTTTACCTGAAATGCCTAAATCAATGGTTATCGTTGGTTCTGGAGCTATCGGAGTAGAATTTGCTTATTTCTATGCAACAATGGGAACGAAAGTAACTGTAGTTGAATTCATGGAAAACATTGTTCCTGTAGAAGACGAAGATGTTTCAAAACAATTACTACGCAGCTTCAAAAAAGCAGGTATCGAAGTAATGACTTCATCAAGCGTTGAATCAGTTGATACACAACTGGTGCAGGCTGTAAAGTTCAGGTTAAAACTGCTGCTGGTATGCAAACTATTGAATGTGATATCGTTCTTTCTGCTGCTGGTGTTGTTGCCAACCTTGAAAATATAGGTCTGGAAGAAACAGGTATTAAAACTGAAAAAGGTAAAGTAGTGGTGGACGAATTCTATAATACTTCTGTAAAAGGATATTATGCAATTGGTGATATCGTTGGCGGACAGGCTTTAGCACACGTTGCTTCAGCAGAAGGAATTATTTGTGTAGAGAAAATCGCTGGTCAGTCTCCTGAGCCTTTAGATTACAATAACATTCCTGGATGTACTTACTGCTCACCAGAAATCGCCTCTGTAGGTTATACTGAAAAAGCAGCTAAAGCAGCAGGTTATGAACTAAAAATCGGTAAATTCCCATTCTCTGCTTCAGGTAAAGCTAGTGCTGCAGGTGCAAAAGATGGTTTCATCAAAATGATCTATGACGCAAAATACGGTGAACTATTAGGCGCGCACATGATTGGTGCAAATGTAACTGAACTAATCGCAGAAATCGTTGTTGCCCGTAAGTTAGAAACTACTGGTCACGAAATGTTAAAAGCTGTCCACCCTCACCCAACAATGAGTGAAGCAATTATGGAAGCTACTGCTGATGCTTACGGTGAGGTAATTCACTTAAAAAAAAGCATCATATATATTACATTAAGAAACCTGCTGATAACTCAGCGGGTTTCTTAATTTTACGGCATACCAAATTTTCATATCATGAACTTACATACTATAGATACCGGATTATTTAAATTGGATGGCGGCGCAATGTTTGGCGTTGTCCCAAAATCTATCTGGCAGAAAAGCAATCCGGCAGATGCAAATAATATGTGTACCTGGGCTATGCGCTGCTTATTAATAGAAGACGGCAACCGCCTGATTTTAATTGATACTGGTATCGGTAATAAACAGGATGAAAAGTTTCTAAGCCATTATTATTTGCATGGCGATGATACCATGGAGAAATCACTGGCAGCAAAGGGGTTCAGTAAAGATGACATTACAGATGTGTTTCTTACCCATCTGCACTTTGACCATTGTGGAGGTGCAATTGTCCGCGAAGGTGAAAAGCTAGTCCCTGCATTTAAACAGGCAACTTACTGGAGCAACGAAAAGCACTGGAACTGGGCGGTTCATCCAAATGACCGGGAAAAAGCATCTTTTCTAAAAGATAATATTCTTCCATTACAAGAAAGTGGTCAGCTGAAATTCATTGACGATCAGGAAGGAATCGAATTCCAGCCAGGCTTTAACGTACGCTTTGCATTTGGACATACCGATGCAATGATGTTACCTCAACTAACCTATAAAGATCATACAATCATTTACGCAGCAGATTTACTGCCATCAACAGGCCATATTCCCCTACCCTATGTCATGGCTTATGACATGTTTCCGTTACAGACCTTAAAAGAAAAGAAAGCATTCCTGGAAGAAGCAGCATCAAAAAACTACATTCTGTATTTAGAGCATGATGCCGTTAATGAGTGCTGCACAGTACAGCAAACGGAAAAAGGGATCAGGCTGAAAGATACTTTGAAACTGACAGATTTATAAGACACTGATTTTTAAGGGATATATTCTAAGATATCACCCGGCTGACAGTCCAGCGCCTTGCAAATGGCTTCTAAAGTTTCCAGCCGGATAGCTTTTGCTTTACCGGTTTTTAGGATAGAAAGATTAGATAGGGTGATATCAACCTTCAGACTCAATTCAGTAAGAGATACTTTGCGTTTCGCGAGCATTACATCCAGATTTATAACTATAGGCATATGCAGATCTTTTATGAAAAATAAGAAAACCATAAATTCATATCCTGAATTCAGAATTATAAAAATCGGTAAAATTGTCGGCTTTTATAGACATCTTTTTCCAAAATAAAAGAATTTTAAGAAAAAATAATAAAATATGATGACGGCAATATTAAATAATGACATGTGACATATGTAAATTAAGAAACATATTTTTTTCATTTAATTATCATATAAATTCAATAAAACACCCTTATTTGCACCTGAATAATTGATACTCCTAAAAGATGAATTATTAAAAAGCAAGCATTTATCATTGAAACACGATAAATAATGTACATTTATCAATATAAGACAACCCGACTGTCAAAAGTACTTTGGAATAATTTTTGCTACTAAATTATCGTATATAATAAGCGGTGCAAAAGTAACATTTTCAGGAATTTAAGTTTTTAAATTGCCTTTTAATCCTTACTTTTGCACGTTCTAACACATAAAGAGCACCAAAGCACATAAATGAGACAACTCAAAATCACCCAATCCATAACCAATCGCGAGAGTCAATCTCTAGACAAATATCTTCATGAGATTGGTAAAGTAGATTTAATCACCGCAGAAGAAGAAGTAATACTAGCAAGAAAGATACGTGAGGGTGATCAGGCCGCTCTGGAGCGTCTGACAAAGACAAATTTACGTTTCGTAGTTTTTGTAGCTAAACAGTATCAGAATCAGGGATTAACTTTAGGTGATTTAATTAATGAGGGTAACCTTGGACTGATCAAAGCAGCTAAGCGTTTTGATGAGACTAAAGGTTTCAAATTCATCTCTTATGCTGTATGGTGGATCCGTCAGTCAATTTTACAGGCTATTGCTGAACAAAGTCGTATTGTTCGTCTTCCGTTAAACCAGGTTGGTTCATTGAGCAAGATCAGTAAAGCATTCTCTAAATTAGAGCAGGAATTTGAGCGCGAGCCATCTCCTGAAGAATTAGCTGATATCCTTGAAACAACTGTTGATAAGATCTCTGATACGCTAAGTAACTCCGGAAGACACGTGTCTATGGATGCTCCTTTTGTTCAGGGTGAAGAAAATACATTGCTGGATGTTTTAGAAAATCACGAACCGAATACTGACAGTAGTTTAATTAATGAATCACTTTCTGAAGAAATCAAACGTTCTCTTTCTACGTTAACTGAGCGTGAACGTGAAATCATCGTTCTTTTCTTTGGTTTAAGTACTAACCACCCTCTTTCTCTGGAAGAAATCGGTGAGAAATTTAACTTAACCCGTGAGCGTGTACGTCAGATTAAAGACAAAGCATTACAACGCCTGCGTCATACTTCACGTAGTAAAATATTAAAATCATACTTAGGTTAATCTCTTAAAGTCTATTTAAAATTTAAATAGACTCTTAAATAAATAATCGGATAGAAAAAGATTGGGTTTCCCCCAATCTTTTTTACTTTTGTGGCACTCTAACCAAATAACCCCGATATGTTTAATAAATACCAATCCGAATTTCAGAACTGGATTGAAAAAGAGAAAAAAGCAGTTGAATTACTAAATGTTGTTGGCCAGCTCTGGTTTGACAGATCTATTGAATTAGTGCTTTTTCGCAAACCATTATTCGATGTAGGTAGCAGTGAAATCCTTGCTCACCACCAATACGCTAAAGAAATTTCAGGCAAAGACATCAACATCTATGAAACGCTGGAATTAGCAAATGAACTTGCAAAATGTAATCTTGCCCCTTCTCGTGTTGATATAGGAAGACTTGCAGCAGAGTGGCTGGATGAAAACAATGATTTTGCAACCATGCATGATTTTGTGATCAGCAAACTGAGCCGTCATATCGGCAAAGACAAAATCAGCCTGTTACCAAAGGATGTAGTTTTGTTTGGATTTGGAAGAATTGGAAGACTAGCTGCCAGAGAATTAATTCTTCAGGCCGGTAAAGGTGAACAGCTCAGACTGCGCGCTATTGTGACCAGAACTTACAGTGATGAGGAACTGATCAAACGTGCAGAATTATTACGTACAGACTCCGTTCATGGTACTTTTAATGGAATTATTATTGAAGATTTCATCAATAAAGCATTAATTATCAATGGACAAACAATCTATTTCATTGTAGCAAACAACCCCGAAGACGTAGACTATACGGCCTATGGTATTGAAGATGCATTATTAATTGACAATACAGGCGTATTCCGTGACCGTGAAGGCCTTAGCCGTCACCTTGCAGCTAATGGTATCGCTAAAGTATTATTAACAGCACCCGCTAAAGGAGACATTCCTAATGTAGTTGCCGGAATCAATGATACCGACTTTGATTTTAATAAAGAGACAATCGTTTCAAATGCTTCCTGTACAACGAATGCTATTGTTCCTGTATTGAAAGTCATGGATGATGCTTTCGGTATAGAGAAAGGTCATATAGAAACTATTCACTCTTATACAAACGATCAGAACTTATTAGATAATTACCATAAAAAATATCGTCGTGGCAGATCTGCAGCTTTAAACATGGTTATTACTGAAACTGGCGCTGATAAAGCAGTAGCAAAAGTTATCCCTCATCTTGGTGGAAAACTAACAGGAAACGCAGTACGTGTTCCCACACCTAATGTTTCACTGGCTATTCTGAATTTATCATTGAACAAAGTTACTTCAAGAGATGAAGTAATTGATATCATCAAACAAGCCTCACTTTTCGGTAATTTATCTGAGCAGATAGAATTCTCGATATCAAATGAGTTGGTTAGCTCTGATTTAATTGGAAACAGTCATGCTTCTATTATTGACGGCCCCGCTACAATTATGGCAAAAGATAACAAATCAGTAGTCATCTATACCTGGTATGATAACGAATATGGCTATACAAGACAGGTAATCCGTCTGGCTAAAAAACTAGCTGGTGTAGTACGTCTTACTTACTATTAAACTTATCTGAATCAGATAAAAAAATTGGGAATTAATCCCTGTTATGGCCGGAAGAAATTCCGGCCATTTTTGATTCAGGTAAAGTCCCGATTTCCCATTCACCTGCATTCCTAACCTTTTTATTTTACTGTATTCATTGCCAGGCTTAATTCTCCGGATAAATTATCAGTTTTCAGCGCAGCTAACTTTTTCATGTTCAAACTCCCTATTCCTGAATTCCTGATGGTATGATGCTCAGTTGTTCCTGCTAAATCCAGATCTGTCCCCCATCCATATCTGTATAAATACTCTCTGTTTTAGCATTAATATGAGCAGCTGCATGATCTCTTAGAATTACCTGAAGATATGGTAAGCTAAATTTACCAGCGGTTCTGACATCTGCATTATTTAAAGCAGAGATCCTGTACAAATTCTTCACATAGATTGTTACTGTCACGGGTACATCTTCTTTCGAGCTCACAGTCAGGACATCTCCCATCTGCTCAACCGATACCTTATCCATCCTGCCTTCCTCAATCGAAACCCGATCGTTATTACTTTGTACAAGGAGTACCTGAGTATTACCCAGTACTACAACTTTTTTAATATCTGCTTTTGCAGGTCTTTTTTCAGTTGGCACTATGGTTTCAGCAGCGATTGAGCTAAATACTGTGGCCGACAAAACGATGGCAGTCATTGCCGATGCTACTAATGTTTTCAATGAATTTTTCATGTCTTTATTTTTAATATTTTTCTAAAAATCTGTCTTCTGGTTGTTTGTAATTAAGACACAAACCTCCATCGGATGTTGCAAAGTTTTTCGCCTTTTATACCATGTATCTTTCAAATCCGACAAACGCCATTAATTTCCCGACAAACACAGGGATTAATTCCAGCTTTTCTATTGAAACCCATTTTTAAACAGCCGAAAAACGATCAAAAAAACATCCTCCACAAGCAACTGATAATAAGGCAGGTAGCCCTACCTTGTTCAGACATCATTCACAGCTCCTGTACAGGTTCTTCAAAGCTCATTTGATTCTTATCAAACAACATTTGAACTACTTGTAAATTATTTTTCTAAAATAAATTACAAACGACACTTATTCTTATTAATTTAACTATATTAGTAAGAGTAACCAA
The DNA here is from genome assembly GCF_053890575.1 of Pedobacter sp. NJ-S-72. Taxonomy (NCBI): domain Bacteria; kingdom Pseudomonadati; phylum Bacteroidota; class Sphingobacteriia; order Sphingobacteriales; family Sphingobacteriaceae; genus Pedobacter; species Pedobacter sp. NJ-S-72. Next base: position 2,727,058 of record NZ_CM132681.1, read on the forward strand.
CCAGATATAATTATGGCAATTTTACAGGAAGGCACCGTATTAGCAGGTATCAGAGGAAAAATCGGAAACATTGTGATTTATCAGTGGAAGAATAAGGTATGTGCCCGTTCTAAGCCCAAAAAAGGACGTAAAAAAGCAGTCAGAACTGTTGCACAGCAAGCTCAATCCAATAAAATGAAGGTTTTGAGTCCCTTTTTAAACCCCATTTCCGAGTTCCTTCAAATAGGTTTTAAGCAAATAGCCACGGATCAGGATATCTCTGCCAACAATGCTGCTAAGTCCTTCAATATGAAAAATGCCATTAAAGGAGAATTCCCTCAGCAGGAGATCAACTGGGATAAGATATTGGTTGCAGACGGAGAACTGGTTAAACCCGAAAACGTGGTGGTCACACTATCAGAAGACACTTTTAATTTCGTATGGGACGAAGATCAAACAGGCATAGGGTCTCCAAACGACCGTGCTATTATTCTATTATATGATAAAACTTTCGGGAATGTACATGCCAATTATAGTGGCGCGCGCAGAGACGAATTAAAAGATACTTTCCGCCTTAATCCCCTTTATAGTAAACAGAGGACTTATGAAGTATTTATAGCCTTTAAAGATGTGATGAGTGATCAGGTTTCCAGAAGCGTATATTTGCGGAAGGTTTATAAATTAATTTCATGAAAATCATTTACAAGGCATGCCATTTTATTCAACATCACATTCTCGTTTTTAATTTCGTATTTATCCTTCTAATGATCACCAATATGCAGCCAGGTGTTGCACAATCACGAAATGCTATAGGATTTAGATATGGTGTAAATAAACCCTATGCAGATGCTTACAAGTTTGGTACTGGCGGAGCTGTACAGCTCAATTTAGCCTTCAACAAAAAATGGGGATTTGATGCATCATTTAATTTCGACAGAATCAACGGTGATCAGTCAACTTTTTATTCGCCAGTAGAAGGAGGACTAATAACGCTTAATGAGGCTAAATCATGGGATCTGTTTCACCTGGATTTAGCTGCCAGATATTACATCATTCCCAATTTTTTCGCTAAGCTTGGTCCGACACTTTACTATGCCGGTGGTAATAATGATCTGGGGGGCTTAGGAATCGGGGGGACAGCGGCATTAGGTTATCAGTTAATATTAGAGACAAACGTAATAAACTGGAATTTGTGTTCAATACTGATCTGATCAGTATACAGCGTAATGCTGGCTCTCCAAATGACATGACTCCAATTGCGGGTTTAAAAGTAGCATATGCGTTTAACTTCGGAAGGCGTTAAATATGAAAAAAGAGCCGGAATTTCTTCCGGCCCTGAGGCACTAAAGCCAATTCTTTATTTTAATGTAATTTCGCGTTAAAACTGAGGCAATACAGGTTTAGTTTGCATAATTCCTTCAATATTCCCCATTACTTCATCAGTCAATAAAGGCAATACATCCAAAGTAGTCAGGTTTTCTTTCAATTGTTCTGTTTTTGAAGCACCCAATATTACTGTACTTACATTTGGATTTTTCAAGCACCATGCTAATGAGAGTTTAGCCAATGGCACATTCAATTCATCAGCAAGCGATTGCAAATTCTTAACTTTTGCCAATTTTTCTTCTGCCAGTGCGGATTCTTTCAGCCATTCCATCCCTTTCATGTCCAGACGTGTATTTTTAGCTTCGCCTGCTGTATATTTACCCGAAAGCAGTCCTGATGCTAAAGGTGACCAGATGGTAGTTCCCAAACCATATTCTTTGAACAGCAACAGATATTCATTTTCAAGCTTATTTCGCTCGATCAGGTTATATTGAGGCTGCTCCATTGTCGGGCCAATTAAATTGTACTGACGCGCTACACGAATAGCTTCCATAATTTCTGCTGCACTCCACTCTGAAGTTCCCCAGTATAAGATTTTACCTTGCTGCAATAAAGTATTCATTGCCCAAACCGTTTCTTCAACAGGCGTTTGTTTATCAGGGCGGTGACAAAAATATAGATCCAGATAGTCAACCTGTAATCTTTTTAAAGCTGCGTGACAGGCTTCGATTACATGTTTTCTTGACAACCCAATCCGGTTAGGTCCTTTATTTTCTGTACCAAAAAAAACTTTACTGGAAACTACGTATGATTCACGCTCCCACTGATGTGCTTTAATGATCTTACCCTTACCCATTACTTCTTCTGACTTTCCTTCGGCATAACCTTCTGCATTATCAAAAAAGTTTACACCAGCATCGTAAGCAATACCCATCAGTTCATCCGCAACTTTATCACTGATTTGCTGACCAAATGTTAACCAGCTTCCCAAAGAAAGTGCACTAAGTTGTAATCCTGATTTCCCTAAACGTCTGTATTCCATTTTTATATGATTTTGTTTTATTATAATCGCTTGTTTTAGCCATCAGCAAAATTGCTGCTTGATCAATTATCTCCGTAATTAATAAGCTAAATGTATTAAATAAGAACATGAGCGCTTTACTTAAGTTTTTCGGATAGCGCATTGATGTGTCACTATTTTGTAATATATTAGGGATATTCAACACCATAATCTATTCACAAAAAGCTAGCGCTATGAAATTATATTTGCTATTACCCCTGGCATTTACTCTGGGCTGCAATGCAGTAAAAACATCAAATCAACCAGCACACGCTGATCAATTAATAAATGACGTAAAAATTCTTTCTTCAGACGCCTATGAAGGCCGGAAGACAGGAACCAAAGGTGCCGAATTAGCCAGGACATATCTGTCAAAACGATTCAAGGAAATCGGTCTTAGATCTTATCCATCATGCAGTGGCTATCAGCAATCATTTAATTTTTCGGGCATAGATGATCCTAAGATCAATGGCAAAAACATGATTGGCTATATCAAAGGTACAACCAGTAAGGTTATTGTGATTTCTGCGCATTATGATCATTTGGGAATAATTAACGGAAAACTTTATAATGGTGCAGATGATAATGCTTCAGGGGTCGCCGGACTTCTAAAAATAGCGACACATTACGCAAGAAACAAACCAATGTACACCATGATCTTTGCTGCTTTTGATGCAGAAGAATTTGGGAGAAAAGGCTCTGAATACTTTGTTAATCACCCTCCGGTTGATCTTAAAAAAATAAAACTCAATCTAAACCTAGATATGATCAGTCATAACGACAAGGGGTGAATTATACGCCGCTGGTACTTACAAGTATCCTCAGCTTAAAAACTACATTGCAACAACCAATCCTGATTTAAAGATTCTTTTTGGACATGATAATTCAAAATTAGCCGCTGATGACTGGACAAACCAAAGTGATCAGTCGGCATTTAATGCTAAGAATATCCCTTTTATCTATTTTGGAGTAGAAGATCACAAAGATTATCACAAGGCTTCTGATAAATTTGAGAATATCAACCAGACATTCTTTATTAATGCTGCAAATGGTATCCTGGAGATCACAGATAATTTTGATAAAGAGCGTACCGTAGAGAAAGTGTTACGCGACAGGCTGCAATCCAAAAGAAGATAATTCCCTGATACAGCGATCAGCCAAAGAAATAAACATAAAAAAAACACGCTTTGCAGCGTTTTTTTTTTTATGTTTATTTCTTTGGTAAACGTCTTCGTTCAATCATTCCGACAAATTCACTATTTGGATTAACCGGCCTGATCTGCTGGTTTTAAAACTCTCTGTACTCGCTCTTCTCATACCGGTACTCGCTACCCCCTGGGTAGCAGTGGCACCCGGAGCCAATACATTCAATGCTCTTGACAGGTAGTTCTCTCTTTCATCACCAAAAACGTATTCAGGGTCATCGTATTCATCCAATACATCCGGTACTATACCAGTATAATATCCACCTTCGTTTCTTGCATTTCTGGTTTCAAATATTGGCATAAAAACTTCATATCTGTTTTCGAGCGTGACAGGAAAAAACCCAACTGGTTTTCCATAAGTCGTATCCCCTACCAGCTTGACATTCATATAGGGTTTAAGACTGTTAATCACAATCTCACTTGCAGAAGCTGTATTTCTTGAAACAATGAATACTATATTACTTACTCCGGCAAGGCTCCCTTTTTTGCTGAATGCAGTTTTATTTGCAGCTGTTGTATAATTATCATCTGCAGCAGTCAGCATTCTGCCGTTTTGATATAAGATCTTTCCATCAACTCCTCAATGGCTGATTTGCAAGAATTGTTGCCTTACCGGCCTGCATTGTTGCATTATAAATCTCAGTAAACATGACTTGTCCTGAAGTACTGGATGGAGCAATCAAATTGGTCAGATAGGCTGCTGAATTCACGTATCCGCCACCATTATATCTTAAATCTATAACCAGATCAGTAACGCCCTGTGCACTAAAATCAGCAAATACGGGATCCAGGTAGGAATCACTTCCTCCGTCCCTGCCAGTTAGTGAAGAAAATCTTGCAAATGCTAAATAACCTATTTTTTTACCACCTCTGGAAATAACTTTAGCCGCATAAACAGGACTGCTTTTATAAGAGGTTCTGTTTAATGTTACACTAAACGGAACCTTATCAACAGCATTGAAACCTTCTATTTTTATAGAAGCCGCCGAGAATGAATTAAATACCGATTCAGACTCTTTGGTATAGCTCGCACCTACGGTACTTCCATTAACTTTTGTAATTAACCAGCCCCTTTTTACACCAGCAGCAGTTTCGGCCGGTGATCCCGGATAAACGGCGGTTACAAATAATTCATACTTATCAGAATTAGTGAATGTGTAAAAAACTGGCCTGATGCCTACGTCATAACCATTATTATCTATATCAACATTGGCAGACTTTAATGCAGCACTGGCGCTCGGATTAGCTTGAGTAAGATCATCTATCCTTGAATACTTTGGATAGCCAAGACCGTTATATTCATAAGATTTACCAGTTAGAGGATTTTCATTCTTATGATTTTCATTAGCCTGAGTGATTGCAAACAGCTCATCATCATAGTTATCTATTGATTGTGATTTACCCGAAAACTGTCTTGGATTAAACTTACTATATTCAGGAAGTGCATCATTCCAGTAGTAAATCTGTGCAGCATACAGATATAGAGAATCAAGGGTCAGCTGGGTTCTTGTCCCGCCTGGTGCTCCTCCTCTGGATGTGCTGTTAGTATTATCAGTAATTTCTGGTTTAGGGCTCTTTTTGCATGAACTGAAAATCACAACAAAAAGAAACAGCGCACAAACCGTTAAACGATTGCTTAGCAAATGAATCCTCATAAATAGGTAATATGAATTATGCCGTTAAGGTAAATAAAGAATGTGGATCAAAGTTGATCCACAGACAAAAATTCAATTTTATCTACACTGTCATACAGACTTTTACCAATTACTAAAACTTCTTTCTTTTTTAAATCATGCTTCAGAATAATCATATCAAGCGTCTGTTCAAAGGTTCCTGTTTCAGCACTAAAATAGACGATCAGGAATTTCTCCAGCCCATTCCATTCCATTTGCCTGATTTTATTTAACTGTTGTACAGGATCTCCATCTACCAATAGAAAGATAGGTTTCCCTGCTGCATGGACTTCTTTTAAAAAGTCAAGTACAGGAGCAAAAAGCAATAGTTTTAAAGGCAGCTTCGCATTTTGCTGCAACAAATCAAAATTGATTATATATTTCTGTGGCAAATCAAATTTCACAGCAGTTTTTTAGCAAAGATATCTTCAGTACCATCTGCTAAATAGGTTTCATTCATAAAACGAATGATCTCCTGCGCATCAATCTGCTCTCCATACTCTATAAACTGTGCAAACAGATAGTAAACCTGCAACTGGTAATCCTTTACGGGATATAAAACATCATCCAGACCAAAAACAAAAGCCTGTTTAGTATTAATATGTTCCTGATACTTCATTATGCAATAGTAAATAAGGATTGTTCGTCTGAGGCTTCATTCATATAGAATACGCCATTCAATACTTTTTCTTTTCCCAAAACAGCAAAATTGCCAGCTGGCATAGTTGCGTAAAGCAGTTCACCTTTATCAAATACAGCCCAGTTCTGTTTGTCACTAACCGTTTCAGACAAATAAAGCGGAAAACCGGTTAAATCAGGCAATAAAACATGGATATTGAATTCTTCGAATAAGATAGCAGACCTCATTACAGCTTCCAGTTCAAATTGGTAAAGAGGCAATAAACGGTCAGCATCCCTAAGCTAAGCAAGCATTAAGCAGCGTATGCGCAATAGTCTCCTCATTTTTATCCCCAAGACTTACAAACTGATATTGAGCTGAGGCAAAAGAAGGCATATCGCCATAATCTCCTAATAGAACCTGGTCGTTAGTAAATGCCTTTAATATTTTTAATGCCTGGGCAGATTTGCCTCCGGTAATTAGTGTTTTCAAATTTTATACAATTAAACCATCTTTCATGGTGACAACCCTATCGCTGATCTCAGCCAGGTCTTTATTATGGGTAACAATTACGAATGTCTGCTTAAAGTTATCACGCAGTGTGATAAAAAACTGGTGTAATGACTCAGCATTTGCTGAATCGAGGTTTCCGGAAGGCTCATCGGCCAATATAATAGCAGGATTATTAATCAAGGCCCTTGCCACTGCTATACGCTGCTGCTCACCGCCCGAAAGTTGATTAGGCTTATGCCATGCACGCTCTTCCAAACCAAGGAGATCTAAAAGCTCCCACGCACGGCTTTCTGCTTCCTTCTTGCTTTTTTTAGCAATAAAAGCAGGAATACATATATTTTCGAGTGCTGTAAATTCAGGCAGCAAATGGTGGAACTGAAAAATAAAACCAATATTCTGATTTCTGAAAATACTCATAGGCTCACCTGAGAGCTGGGCTAGTTTAGTCCCATTTAATTCAACAGTACCTTCATCTGGTTTATCCAGTGTACCTAAAATATGCAATAGTGTACTCTTACCTGCACCAGAGGCCCCAATGATACTGACAATTTCTCCTTTGGCAACTTCAAAATCTACTCCTTTTAAGATCGGCAGATTCCCATAAGCTTTTCTGATACCCGTGGCTTTTAGCATGGAGCAAACTTACAAAATTTGAGATTAATTTCATTTAACGTTAAAATTGAGGTATAAGAAAATGCTGCTGCTACAAGATTTGCCATCTTTCATTCAAGAATAAGGTAAAAACAAGGTTATTTTATAAATTTAAACTGGCTCTAAGTTTTTAAAACCAATATGAAATTGTAGATTTGGATCAAATTTTTTCAGCAAATGAATATACACGAATATCAAGGTAAAGAAATACTTAAAAGTTTTGGTGTTGCCGTACAAGAAGGCATAGTTGCCGAAACTGTTGAGCAAGCTGTAGAAGCTGCTAAAAAAATGAAAGCAGACTACAACTCTGACTGGGTAGTAATTAAAGCACAAGTGCATGCTGGTGGAAGAGGTAAAGGTGGTGGTGTTAAGTTAGCTAAAAACCTTGACGAGGTTAAACAAAGAGCTACCGATATTTTAGGTATGCAATTGATCACACCTCAAACTAGTGCAGAAGGTAAAAAAGTTCATAAAATTCTTGTTGCTCAGGATGTATACTATCCAGGAGCTTCTGAAACAAAAGAATTCTATGTAAGCGTTTTATTAAACCGTGCTAACGGAAGAAACATCATCATGTATTCTACCGAAGGTGGTATGGATATCGAAGAAGTTGCAGAACACACTCCTCATAATTTTCAAAGAAGAGATTGACCCAAAAGTTGGTCTTCAAGGATTCCAGGCACGTAAAATTGCTTTCAACCTTGGATTAAGCGGTGGTGCTTTTAAAGAAATGGTGAAATTTGTTACTGCGCTTTACAAAGCTTATGACAACACTGATTCTGCAATGTTTGAAATCAACCCGGTTTTAAAAACATCAGACGATAAAATTATTGCTGTTGATGCGAAAGTAGATTTAGACGAGAATGCTTTATTCCGTCATCCTGATTATGCAGCAATGCGTGATAAACTGGAAGAAGATCCAACTGACGTTGAAGCTAGTGAATCAAACTTAAACTATGTAAAATTAGACGGAAACGTTGGTTGCATGGTTAACGGTGCTGGTTTAGCGATGGCAACTATGGATATTATCAAAATTGCAGGTGGTGAGCCAGCTAACTTCCTTGATGTAGGTGGAACAGCTAACGCACAAACTGTAAAAGCTGGTTTTAACATCATCTTAAAAAAGATCCTAATGTTAAAGCTATCTTAATTAACATTTTCGGTGGTATCGTTCGTTGTGACCGTGTTGCTCAAGGTGTTATTGACGCTTATAAAGAAATAGGTGATATACCTGTTCCAATTATCTGCCGTCTACAAGGTACAAACGCTGTTGAAGCGAAAAAACTAATTGATGAGTCTGGTTTGAAAGTATTCTCAGCAATTGCTTTGAAAGATGCTGCTGCCTTAGTTACTAAAGTTTTAGCTTAATCAATACAGAAAGAGGAAAACTTAGAGATTTTAAATTTTTCTAAAATATAAGGAATGCCAATTGTGTAAAAGCAGTTGGCATTTTTTTGTGCCTTTAAGATTTCAAGTTGTTTAAACTCAAATTTTTCTTAAAATAAAAAAACCTCCAGCAATTACGCCAGAGGTTTTTAACCAAATATAATTTAAACGAGCAATACAAACATAGGGTATATTTTGATTAAAAAAAAGTTTTATCAATTTATTTTATCATTTAATTAAAAAAAAAAAAAAAAACAAAAAAACAAATCAAAATAAAAAAAAACAGATAAATAATAATACATAAATTAAAATTAACTCAACAAAAATACACAAAAATACCATAACAAAAACAACAAAAACATTAAAAATGACAATAAAATAAATTATCAACCCAATTAATCAAATTAAATACACATAAATAACAAAAATCAAGAAAAATAAATATAAAATAATCAAAATAAAAGATCAAAACAGAGTATTAATCAATTTCAGATTATGCTCTTCAAAAACAATTCTCATTCTCTTCTTTAAAAAAACAAATCTCCCTCCCCTAACCCTGTTATTTCTAAATGGAAATCATTATTTTTGAGCGCTCCACAGAAAAATCATGATTAAAAGAGAAAAAATAAAAAGCCTGTTAGAAACAACTGATTTTAACAGAGAAGTGACCGTAATGGGTTGGGTAAGAACGTTCCGTAACAACCAGTTTATTGCCATCAATGATGGTTCCTGCATGGGAAATATTCAGATAGTTGTTGATTTTGAAAATACAGCGGAAGAATTATTAAAAAGAATCACCACAGGCGCGGCAATTGCTGTAACTGGCCAATTAGTAGAGTCTTTAGGTAAAGGTCAGCGTGTTGACGTAAAAGCTACCTCTATTGAGATTCTTGGAGACAGTGATGCAGAAAAATTTCCTTTGCAACCAAAAAAACACAGTCTTGAGTTCCTTAGAGAAATTGCTCACCTGCGTTTCCGTACCAATACTTTTAATGCCGTTTTTAAAGTGCGTCATGCATTGGCATTTGCTATACACCAATTTTATAATGAAAGAGGGTTTGTTTATATGCACACGCCTGTAATCACAGCTTCTGATGCTGAGGGTGCAGGAGAAATGTTTAAGGTAACAACTCTTGATTTTGATAATACACCGAGAACTGAAGATGGAAAAGTAGATTTTTCAGAAGATTTCTTTGGCCGTGCAACCAATCTTACAGTTTCTGGTCAGCTGGAAGGTGAATTAGCAGCTATGGCTTTCGGTCAGATTTATACATTCGGCCCTACTTTCAGAGCTGAAAATTCAAATACTACACGTCACCTTGCAGAGTTCTGGATGGTTGAACCAGAAATCGCTTTTGCTGACCTGGAAGATAACATGCAGCTTGCTGAAGATATGATGAAATATATCATCACTTATGCACTGGAAAACTGTAAAGAAGAAATTGATTTCTTAAATAACCGTTTATTAGAGGACGAAAAAACTAAGCCGCAGCAAGAACGCAGTGAATTATCACTGATAGAGAAACTAAACTTCTGTGTAGGCAACGACTTTGTACGCTTAACTTATACAGAAGCAATTGCTATTCTGCGTTCGTCGAAGCCTAACCAGAAAAAACAGTTTAAATACCTGATCAATGAATGGGGTGCTGACCTGCAATCGGAACATGAACGATTTTTAGTAGAAAAACACTTTAAAAAACCAGTAATCCTTACAGATTACCCGGCAGATATTAAATCTTTCTACATGCGTCAGAATGAGCCGGATGCTGAAGGCAGAAAAACTGTTGCAGCGATGGATGTTTTATTCCCTGGAATTGGCGAAATGATCGGTGGTTCACAAAGAGAAGAAAGATTAGACAAGCTAACACAGCGTATGCACGAAATGAATATCCCTCAGGAAGAGTTATGGTGGTATTTAGACACCAGAAGATTCGGTTCTGCTCCTCATGCTGGTTTCGGATTAGGTTTTGAGCGTTTAGTATTATTTGTGACAGGTATGACTAACATCAGAGACGTCATTGCTTTCCCTCGTTTCCCAAAAAATGCAGAGTTTTAAGCAACATAAATTATAAAAAAAGAGGATGCCAGAAATGACATCCTCTTTTTTTATACCGCAATATTTAATTATACCTGCCTATTTTCTTAGTTTTAGATATATATTTCAAATATGAAAGCAAAAATAATTTTACCATTAGCAGGATTGGCACTGCTTGCTGCTTGTCAGAATAAAGACAAAGGCAGCACCGCTAATAAAGAAGTCCGGACAGAATTCTTTGATAAGTCTGGGATGGATACCACAGTTACACCGGGAGATAACTTCTTCCAGTACGCCAATGGTAAATGGATGAAAAACACAGAGATCCCGAAGACAGAAACTGGCTGGGGTTCTTTCTATACCTTATATAATGATAATATAAAAAATCTGGAACAGATCCTGACTAATGCTGCTAAAGAAGAGCATAGCAAAGGTAGTCTGGAACAAAAAGTGGGTGATTTCTATGCAAGTGGAATGGACACTGTTACCATTGAAAAATTAGGCTACGCACCATTGAAGCCATTACTTGCACAGATTGATGGGCTTAAAGATTATAAAGAAGTAATCAATTTTATTGCCGACGGTTATAAAAATGGTAACGGAGATTTATTAGATTTCCATGTAGGACCTGATGACAAAATCAGTAATAAAAATGCAGTTAACTTTGGTCAGTCAGGCATTACATTACCTGAGCGCAGTTACTACTACTAATAACGATGCAGAAACCAAAAAAATCAGAGCAGGTTTTTTTTAAACTACATCACACAGCTTTTTATCCTAACTGGTTCAAAAAAAGAAAATGCAGCAAAATCTGCTGACCACATCCTTAAACTGGAAACAAGTATTGCAAATTCACACTCTACTCCTGTTGAGTTACGTGATATCCCTAAAAACTACAACAAGTATTACCTGGCCGACTTTCAGAAACTGACTCCGGACATCGACTGGAAATCAGTATTAGGTAAATTAGAGCTTAAAACTGATACAATCATAGTAGGTCAGCCAAAATATTATCAGGCGCTGAATAACTTATTAAAATCAGAGCCAATTGCTATCTGGAAAGAAAAATTAAAGTTTGACGCGATCAATAATGCGACAGGTGCATTAAGCAAAGATTTCCGTACCGCCAAATTTGATTTCTTTGGTAAAACTATACAAGGATTAAAAGAACCAAAAGAGCGCTGGAAAGCTATTGTAAGCAGCACAGACGGAAACAACATCGGTGAATTGCTTGGACAATTGTATGTAAAGGAGCATTTCACCCCGGAATCAAAGAAAAGAATGCTTGAACTGGTAGATAATCTTCAAAAGGTTTATAAATCAAGAATCGAGAAATTGGACTGGATGTCTCCAGTTACTAAACAAAAAGCACTGGAGAAACTAAATGCCTTCATTAAAAAGATCGGTTATCCTGATAAATGGAAAAAATATGATGACGTAGAGATCTCAAAAAATACCTATTTCGCAAACCTTCAGTCGGCAGATAAACATGCTTATAAGGAAATGATAGAAAAAATGGGTAAACCTGTAGACAAAACTGAATGGGAAATGACCCCGCCAACGGTAAATGCATACTACAACCCATCCATTAATGAGATTGTTTTTCCAGCCGGAATTCTGCAGTTCCCTTTCTTTGATTCTGGTGCGGATGACGCGATCAATTACGGTGCTATTGGTGCTGTTATTGGCCATGAAATGACTCATGGTTTTGACATCAGGGCAAACAATATGATAAAGATGGAAATCTTAGAGATTGGTGGACTGCTACAGATGCTACCAAATTTAAAGAGAAAGCGAAAAAGGTTGTAGACTTATATAATGGCTTTACGCTACTTGACAATCAACATGTAAATGGTGAATTGACTTTAGGTGAAAACCTTGCAGACATTGGTGGTTTAGCAATCGCTTACCAGGCATTCAAATTAACTCCTGGTGGCAAAAGCGACAAGAAAATTGATGGATTCACTCCCGATCAGCGTTTCTTTTTAAGCTTTGCGCAGGTTTGGCGTATCAAAAGCAGAGATGAGTCTATGCGCGTACGTTTAAAAACTGATCCGCATTCTCCTGAGATGTTCAGGGTTAATGGTGCTGTTTACAGCATGGAGGCTTTCTACAAAGCTTTTAATGTACCAGCTACTGCAAAGATGTATGTTGCTCCTGCTAATCGTGTAGGCGTTTGGTAGCACACAAATTTTAATACAGGAAAAGGGGATGTATCTGTAAAGACACATCCCCTTTTTATATTCAGAGCCTGCTTAGAATTAAAGCCAGCTGATTAGTTATTTGATTGCTGTGTATCAGTGAATGAATTTGCATGTGCATAATCAATCGCAGTCACTCTGTAATCTGTAGGTGCAAAACTAGAAGAAGTGCTTAAAGCCATTCCTAATTCAAATCTCAACGGATACGGAGTCTTCAACAAACATCCTTCCGGGATGTATGGGAAAGTTTCCATATAAGACTGCATCACATTTGGTGCGATCCTTCTATTGATATAAGCCCGGGTTAATTGATAAGTGTGACGTAAACCAGCTGCACCCAAAAGCTCAACCGCGCTCGCCACTGTCAAACGGTGATAATTGAAAACACGCACTTTTTTATCATCCACAACCAAACCTTTCATCAAACTAGGATCTTGTGTAGCTACACCTGTAGGACAGGTATTACTGTTACATTCCAATGCCTGGATACAGCCTAAGGCAAACATCATTCTCTTGCAGAATTACATAAATCAGCACCAAGTGCAATGTTTTTAACCAGGTCAAAACCCGAGGAAACTTTACCTGAAGCAATAATTTTAATATGTTTCTTTAAGTCGAAACCTGAAAGCACATCATAAACAAAAGCTACGCCCTCTCTTAACGGCATACCTACTGCGTTAGAGAATTCCTGTGGTGCTGCTCCTGTACCACCCTCACCACCATCAACGGTAATAAAGTCTACATATATACCTGTTTCTACCATCGCCTTGCAAATAGCGAAGAATTCACTCTTACGGCCAATACATAGTTTAAAACCAATAGGTTTTCCACCCGATAATTCTCTTAATCTTTTCACGAAAGCAAGCATTTCCAAAGGTGTTGAGAATGCAGAGTGTGCAGGTGGAGAAATGACATCAAAGCCTTCTTTCACTAACCTGATTCTTGCAATTTCAGGTGTTACCTTTTTTGCAGGTAAAATACCACCATGACCAGGTTTTGCACCTTGAGAAAGTTTAATCTCAATCATTTTAACCTGTTCAGTTTTTGATCGTACGCCAAAAGCATCATAGTTAAATGTGCCATCATCGTTACGGCAACCGAAATAACCGGTTCCGATTTGCCAGATCAAATCTCCTTTTGGAGCAGCATGGTAATCACTAATCCCTCCTTCGCCGGTGTTATGTGCAAAATTGCCCATAAAAGCACCTCCGTTTAAAGCAAGAATGGCATTCTGGCTCAATGAACCAAAACTCATTGCCGAGATATTTAATACGCTGGCAGAATAAGGTTGTGCACAATCAGGGCCTCCTACCAATACTCTTGGATCTTCATTTAATTCATGGTGACTGATCGCAGCGATACTATGGCTTAACCACTCATATCCGTTTTCATAAACGTCAAGCTGCGTACCAAATGGGATCGTATCATTATCTTTCTTAGCACGCTGATAAATCAGGGAACGGTTTAACCTGCTGAAAGGTTTTCCGTTGGTATCGCTCTCTACAAAATACTGGTATACTTTAGGGCGCAAATCTTCTGCAAGATACCTTAAGCGACCTAAAACCGGGTAGTTTCGAACAATACTATGTTTTGGCTGGTAAAGGTCATAAATGCCCAATAAAATGACAGGACCTATAAAAATAAATGCCCAATAAAACGGTGGCCAAGCCAGGCTAATCATCAAAGTTGCCGTGACTAAAAATGCGGCAATCGCAATAAATGCTTTTCTCATACTGTTGTAATTACTAAATCAGGGGCAATACTACGAACATTTATCAACGACTCAACAAAATTATCCGTAAATTTACATATGTTAATCAAAATATACCCGGAAAATCCGAATCCGAAGGCGATTGAACAAGTGGTTGAAGTCCTTAAAAAGGGCGGAATTATCATATATCCCACTGATACTGTGTATGGATTAGGATGCGATATCACCAACCAGAAGGCGATTGAGCGAATTTGTCAAATCAGAGGCATAAAACCTGAGAAAGCTAACTTTTCATTTACTGTTTCTGATCTGAGACACATCTCTGATTTTGTAAAGCCAATTGATACGACTGTTTTCCGTCTGTTAAAGAAAGCTCTTCCAGGCCCTTTCACATTTATATTTAATGCGAACAATAATGTTCCGAAATTACTGAGCTCAAACAAAAAAACGGTAGGAATCAGGGTACCGGATAATAGCATTGCCAGGGAAATTGTTGAAATGTTAGGGAACCCGATTTTATCAACGTCCATTAAAGATGATGATGAACTGGTTGAATATTCTACAGATCCTGAATTGATCTATGAGAAATATGAAGCGCTGGTTGATGCAGTGATTGATGGTGGCTACGGAGATAATGAACCTTCTACAGTAGTAGATTGTACACAGGGCGACTTTGAAATCATCCGTCAGGGAAAAGGAATACTGGAAAACTATCTGTAGTTAACCAGTATCCTTATGAGGTAATTGTCAGGTATTATTACCTGAAACCTGCCATAAATGCTTCTATGTTCTCTTCGGGTTACCTGATGCAATAGATTTCACAAATGCAGTACCGATAATCCCTCCGTTTGCATATTTACATGCTTTGTCAAAAGTTTCTTTACTGCTGATTCCAAATCCAATCATCGTTGGGTTGTTTAACTCCATGGCAGCAAGTCTGGAGAAATAAGCCTCTGTGGTATCAGATACCTGTAAGTTCTGCCCTGTAGTTGCCGATGAAGACAATAAGTAGATAAATCCATTGCTCAATGAGTCAATTTTATGGATACGCTCAACAGAAGTCTGTGGCGTAACTAAAAATATATTACTCAATCCGTATTTCAGAAACGTGTCTTTGTAGAACTCTTCATATTCTACCATTGGTAAATCGGGTACAATACAACCGTCAACACCAACCTCAGCACAAGCTTTACAAAAACGCTCCACTCCGTACTGTAATACCGGATTCACATAACCCATCAGTAAAACCGGAATGGTTACCGTCTTACGCAGTTCTTTCAACTGTTCAAACAACAGTAAATAAATCCATTCCCTGATCTAATGAGAGTTTACTGCTGGCTTGTATGACCGGGCCGTCTGCTACCGGATCTGAGTAAGGAAATCCAATTTCCAGCATATCCGCCCCTGCTTTTTCCAGCGCAGCTGCAATAGTAACCGTATCTCCTAGTCCCGGATAACCTGCTGTATAATATATAGATAGTATATTGTTCTTTTTTTCTTTGAATACTTTATTAATCCTGTTCATTTGATCTGTATGCTATAATATGTACTAAAAACCGAAATGCTTCATGTAAGTATCCATGTCTTTATCTCCCCTTCCGGACAAACAAACCACTACGTTTTCTCCACCTGTAAATTTCATTTTCTCTAAATAAGCCAGTGCATGTGCACTTTCAATAGCAGGAATAATCCCTTCCATTTGTGTACAAAGTAATCCTGCATCCAATGCTTCATCATCAGTGATGGAAACATATTCTGCCCTTGTTGTTTTGAAAAGATGTGCATGCTGAGGGCCAATTCCAGGATAATCCAATCCCGCAGAAACTGAATGCGGCTCCACCACTTGTCCATCTGCTGTTTGCATCAGGATACTTCTGCTTCCATGCAATACACCTTCTTTACCGAGAAAAGTAGTCGCTGCTGAGAATCCGGTATCTACGCCTTTACCCCCTGCTTCTATCGCTATCAGTTTTACATTTTCATCATTGAAAAAATGATAAAACATACCCATTGCGTTACTTCCGCCACCCACACAAGCTAATACATAATCAGGCTGGTCGTTCCCGGTTTGTTCTATTAATTGCTTTTTAGTTTCTTCTGAAATAATGGATTGAAAGATCGATACCATATCAGGATATGGATGCGGGCCAACTACAGATCCTATAATATAATGTGTGTCTACAGGATTATTAATCCAGTCACGCATAGCTTCATTGGTTGCGTCTTTCAGTGTTTTACTCCCTGAAACTGCCGAAACTACTTTAGCACCCAGCATTTTCATCCTGGCTACATTTGGTGCCTGACGCGCTGAATATCAATCTCACCCATATAAACTACACATTCCAGGCCACGCAGTGCGCATACAGTTGCTGTAGCTACACCATGCTGGCCTGCACCGGTTTCAGCGATAATTCTCTTTTTACCTAATTTTTCAGCTAATAAGATCTGACCAATAGTGTTGTTTATTTTATGCGCCCCGGTATGGTTCAGGTCTTCTCTTTTAAGGAAGATATTCGCATTATATTTTTTTGATAACCGCTGAGCAAGGTAAAGCGGGGATGGCCTGCCTACATAATCCTTCAGCAAATGATGAAATTCCTTTTGAAAATCTGCATCACCAATGATTTTTAGATAATTTTGTCTCAGTTCTTCGACATTCGGGTAAAGCATTTCTGGAATGTATGCACCTCCAAAATCTCCGTAATAACCTTTTTCATTTACAAAATAATTCATAGTCTTATCTTTTAACAGCCTGCCTCATCAGCTGGCCTGACATTTTTAAATTTTAGCAAGTGTTAGTTACAGGCACTAAGCAGGGCGATATCTTTTAAACCGGGTGAAATCTCAAACCGGCTATTGACATCTATGGCGTATAAACGTTCATCTTTAATATTTTCCAGACCAGCAAGCTGCTCTATTCCTATTCCCCCGCTTAAGAAATATGGTGTCTTATTTTTATAGTGCTCCAGGAGTTGCCAGCTAAAAGTTTTGCCCGAGCCTCCATAGTCTGGGGTTTGCGTATCAAAAAGGAAATAGTCTACATGTGGCACATACTCATCTAAAGTATTGAAATCAAAACCGGCATCAATACCAAAAGCTTTAATCACTTCTGCAAGCCCTTTCAGCTGTGCGCAATAGGCGGCACTTTCCTGACCATGTAACTGTACGGCCTTCAGGTTATACTGA
Source organism: Pedobacter sp. NJ-S-72 (assembly GCF_053890575.1). Classification (NCBI taxonomy): domain Bacteria; kingdom Pseudomonadati; phylum Bacteroidota; class Sphingobacteriia; order Sphingobacteriales; family Sphingobacteriaceae; genus Pedobacter; species Pedobacter sp. NJ-S-72. Next base: position 2,744,603 of record NZ_CM132681.1, read on the forward strand.
GCAATTGCATTTTTCACAACTTCCAGCTCCTCATTCACAAATACGCCCGTAGTTTTTATCGTTACAGGGATGTTTTTAAGGAGTAAGGGATCCAAATCACCAATAAACCTTTTAGAACCAGGGTAAAAAATAAAACCGATATAAGCTGGCTGTAAAACAACAACCTCAGCAATATTGCCCGGTATTTTCATTCCGCAGATTTTCAGTTTTGTGCTCATCTGATTAGATTCCGGAAACTTTTCAAAGCCAAACCTCCTACCAGAGACGATTCCGCTTCATAAAAACAATCCGCAAAAGATTGTTCTGGTTTAATAGTCTGGATCGCAATCGCGGCATTACATAAGACTACATTATTCTGTGGATCAGTACCTGTACCTTGTAATACACTTGTAAAGATATGAGCGGATGACTGAATGGTATCTCCACCCGCAATCTCATTTTCATCAATCTCTTCAAAACCCAGATCGCTTACTTTAAGCAGGGCTTCTCCATATTTACTGAAGGTTTTGAAATCGCAGGTCAATGAAACTTCATCAAAGCCGTCTACTGCATGTATAATTGTATAGTTCTTGTCTGTATCCTGGTAAAGATAAGCATACAAACGCGCCAGCTCTAGACTAAATACCCCTACGATCTGGTTTTTCGGCTGCGCCGGATTAACCATTGGCCCCAGCATATTGAAAAAGGTTTTAACACCTAAATCTTTACGGATGGGAGCAACAATTTTCATCGCAGGATTGAACAGAGGGGCATGTATAAAACATATCCCTGCCCTATCCAGACTTCTTTTCAATTCATCCTGATTGTCTGTAAATTTATAGCCCAGGTACTCCATTACATTGGATGACCCGCAGCCAGAAGAGACTCCGTAGTTACCATGTTTTGCTACTTTATATCCTGCTCCGGCCACTACAAAAGAAGCTAGTGTAGAGATATTAAAGGTGTCTTTTCCATCACCGCCAGTACCAGCCAGATCTACCAGTTCATAACTGGATAAGTCTACCTTTACACAGAGATCAAGCATTGCATCCCGAAATCCCTGAAGTTCTGCGACTGTAATATTACGCATCCCAAAGGCCGTAATAAACGCTGCAATCTGCGAAGTATTAAATTCCGGAGGCAATTGCTGTAAGGATACGCCGGGCTTCTGCCCTGCTGAAAGATTTGTTTTCGAATAAGTGATTAAGTATTTTCTTCATGGGGAGTCAAAAAAAAAGGGCTGCTTAAAAAGCAACCCTCAAAATATTGTATATAAAATAAAACGTACAAAATAGGGTTACACTACGCTATCGCGTTGTGCCACCACCAAATGTTAAGTCCGTTTGTTTGTATCATTGTAAAGCAAATATGGAATTGTTTTTGGAAAAGAACAACTATTTATTGAATTATTTTTTGACTGATTGATTTCATCAGCTACCTGAACTCATAATCTATTCCTTTAACCTGTGTGAGCAACGTATCCGGTTCATCGGTAGCTGTTGCCCTTCCTTCTAATTTCGGTGCAACTGTCCCTTTTTCTGCCAGATATTCTTCAATAATGGTATGCATAGTATAACCAGTTTTTGTGGTATCCATTACCCCTGTAACCCGGCAAAGCTCTGTATCAGCATCTCTTCACGCTCACAGGCGATAATTCTATATGTTTTTTGCAGATCAATAGGTTCACCACCAATTTTAACCCAGTTTAATTTTTCACCCGATCCTTTACCAATGGTAAAATTCACCTGCATACCTTTAAAACGTACAAACCAGCCTCCAAAACGTTTCGAAAAATCTTTGGCAAAGGCATTCTCCAGTTCCTTTTCTAACCACGCCCATAATTGCTGTCCGGTAACTGATCCCATTTTCGCTTCACTGTTAACCGGAAGCATATTCCATAAAAACTCTTTATCTATGGCCCTTTTTCCTTCTAATAGATTCACTGCAAGTGGCTGGCAAAAGCGAAAACCATTTGACAAGGCTATATCTGGTTTAAATTTCCAATAGATGGCATCAGTAATCAAATTGTCCATTGGAGTTTCCTTCACAAAATAACGTACCAGAGAGGTACTTGTATAACCAATTATTTTAGAAAGATCCTTTTTAAAAGGCTTGTAAAGCTGATCAATAATCTCATTCATCTTCTTGTCAGCAGGGAATTTTTCAGGATCAACATCAAGGAGTACATATTTTATATCTTTTAATTTTCCCTCTTCAATCGTGAAATCTATCTTTCCCAGAAAAGAACCAAAGGCCCCGCATTCTATAACATCAGTATATTTCCCCTTAATAATTTCCCTGACCCTTTCATGCGTATCGGCTCCCAAAATGAGGTCGACTCCCGCTACAGCCGGATCATTAGCTAAACCGACCTCCTGTGCCAGACCAGTGTGTGTAATTAGTAATACAATGGAACAGCCTTCTTCCTCCCTCAATTGTTTGATATAACGGGCGACATTAAAAACCGGATTTGTAAACCGCAGACCTTTACTATAACCAGGGGATTGCCTCTTTGGGATCAAAGGATCAGTGTAACCAATAAAACCGACCTTAATCCCTGCAATGTATTTAATCCAGAATGGTGGATAAATAAGTTCCCCATTAACAACAGACTGTGTGTCATGTATGGTACATATTAGCGCAAAGCTTTGCTGCTGTAACATGCCCCATATCATAGAGCATTTTCTCTTTTTTATAAACGACCTCCCAGTTTCCCGGCAGGATAAGATCGTAGTTCAGCCAGTTCATCACTGGAATAAGTGCTTTGCCTTCAGTCAGTGAAGCTACAGCACTGCCATGAATAAAGTCCCCGCCGTCAATCAGTATCGTATTTTCTGGATTTTGACTACGATAATGTTCAATCATAGTTTTAAGATGTGCCATCCCTCCCCGTTTGCGATAAACAGCCCTGTCATTTTCCCAGAAAAATTCATCATGGGGGTTTAATTGTGCGTGAATATCACTGGTATATAAGATGGTAAATTTACGAACGCCTTCCGCATCGTTTTTATTCAGGACATTTTCCGGAGCCTGATCATCTTTTATACTACCTATAGCTATTACAGGAGCAAAAACGGTAGCCAGGCCAAAAAATGATCCCTCTTTTAAAAAACTGCGTCTCGTATTTCATAAATTGGTTTTTTATTAATGTGGTAACTTCTCTTTAAACCTTCCATATACCCAGGTTCCTCCAATAGCACTGATCAGGGTAATCAAAATCACAGTTGCCCCTCCACCTACCTGAGCAAACAATGGCCCCGGGCATGCTCCGGTTATCGCCCAGCCAAAACCAAAGATCAAACCTCCGTATATCTGTCCTTTACTAAATTTCTTTGCATTAATATGAACTGTTTCACCAGCTATAGTCTTCACATTAAATTTTTTAATCAACCATACTGAGAGCATGGCCACTGCTATTGCACTGCCAATTACCCCATACATATGGAAAGATTGCAAACGGAACATTTCCTGTATACGGAACCAGCTGATGATCTCGGCTTTGACGAATACGATACCAAATGCGATACCTACTAAAAGATATTTTATATTATTCTTCATATTAGTTCAGTAAAAGGATGTAAGGAAGGATTAAATTAGCCATGATAAAACCACCAGCCATAAAACAACAGGTAGTAGCCACTAATGAAGGCCATTGTAAAGTTGAAATCCCCATAATGGCATGACCACTGGTACAACCACCTGCATATCTGGTACCAAAACCAACCAGGAAACCTCCACCAACTATCATGATCAGACCACGCAGACTTAAAAGCGAAGACCAATTGAATAATTGAACAGGAATCATTGAATGATAATCATTAATTCCGTAGCCTGATAACTCAGTTATCAATTTAGGATTAAGGACAATCTCTGATGGGTTAGAGAGTGATGCTGTAGCAACAAAACCACCCAAAAATATTCCGGTTACAAAGAACAGGTTCCATGCTTCTTTTTTCCAGTCATACTGAAAAAACGGGATTTTAGCTGGAATACACGCAGCACAAATATGGCGCAGTGAAGAGCTGATTCCAAAAGCTTTATTACCGAGCAGCAGCAGTACAGGTACTGTAAGTCCAATCAATGGGCCAGCAACGTACCATGGCCAGGGTTGTTTAATAAATTCAAGAATATTCATGCTTCTATGGTTTCAATGAGGTAATAGCTTGAGCACCTTCCCATAATCAGTATTGACAGACAATATCTGTTCCTAAACTATTCAGATTGTAGTTTATTACACCAAAGGGGTTAATAGTGAGGTGAATGCTGGTTTTAGAAAAAACAAAATGGCCTGATACTATCCTCATCGGGGATATGACCAGGCCATTTCTATTAATATGATATAGAATTACTCGCTTACTTTGATTTCAACCCTGCGATTCAATTCTTTACCTTCTTCAGTTGTGTTCGGCTTAATAGGTTCGGTTGCACCAAAACCTTTGATCGACAAATTACCACCGTTTATACCTGCATTCACTAAATAAGATTTTACTGAATTCGCTCTGTCTACTGATAAAGACATATTGTGTTCAACTGTACCTTCTGCTGAAGAGTGTCCGTTTAAAACGAATTTAGCTGAAGGGTCTTTTTTCATTTCTTTAGCAACGTTGTCTAATATTTGAAACGAAGCAGTTTTCAAGACACGAGTTAAATTCAAACTGAACATTGGTAAAGTTAAAGTTTGGTTTTTCTGGTGCCGGAGCAGTTTCTGTTTTTTCTTCAACAGGGGCTTTCTCTACTGGTTTTTCTACAGGTTTTTCAACTGCTACCTGTGGGTTTGGTTTTGCAATAATCTTCTTTGTTTTACATGCCTGAAGAGAAAGGGCAAAAACCCCGATACCAGCTAATACTAAATGTGCTTTTTGTAGTTTCATGTTTGTGTGTTTGTGTTTATTTGTGGTTTTCGATTAATGCGTTCTTTTCTTTTGTAAAGTGATTAAATACCAGTTTATCGGCTAATGCCGGAAACAATTTATTAATCCATACTGTTAATTTCCCCTGTCCGGTCATAACCAGCGTACGCTTACGTGCGGCAATCCCATTCACTATATTCACGGCAACTTCTTCTGATGACATCATTTTCCCTTCTTCCATACTGGTCTCTCCATGAGATTTACCGTCTTTTGCTAATGCAGCAACACGGATATTAGAAGTTGTAAAACCCGGGCATGCTACCATGACATGAACTCCAGTGTGTAATATTTCTGTTCTTAGCGCTTCCATAAAGCCATTCATCGCAAATTTCGATGCTGAATAACCTGTTCTACCGGGCAAACCACGATAGCCTGCAATAGAAGAAACGCCAATTATACTCCCTTTAGTCTTCAAAATTTCAGGTAATGCATATTTAGTACAATATACTGTACCCCAGAAATTGACATCCATCAGGTTTTTAAGAACTGATAAATCAAGCTCATTGAATAGTGCACGCATAGATAATCCTGCATTATTAACCATAATATCGATTTGATTAAAAGTCAGTAAAGCTTGTTTAATCAGCTCCTGGCAATCGGCTTCTTTACTTACATCTGCCCGCACTGCGAGAGCTTTGATCCCATATCTTTTTTCCAGATCTGCTGTTACCTCACATAAAGTCACAAATTGTCTGGCCGCCAGTACTAAGTTTGCACCGCGCGCGCTTAGCAAATTCTTCTGCACATGATTTTCCTATACCCGATGATGCACCGGTAATAATGACTACTTTATTCTTAAAATCCATCGTGATTATTTGATTATTGAGTTGGCATAAGGTACTCTTGTTACGATCGAGCGGCCTAATGTGATTTCATCTGCATATTCCAATTCCCCGCCAAAAGCTATTCCGCGGGCAATAGTTGTAATTGGTATCTGAAAATCTTTAAGTCTTTTATAAAGATAGAATAGTGTAGTATCCCCCTCCATGGTTGCACTCAGTGCTAAAATAATCTCTTTCACAGGAGTAGTTGCAACCCGCTGTACCAGTGAATCTATGAACAGATCGGATGGCCCGATTCCGTCCATTGGAGAGATTAAACCACCTAATACATGGTAAACACCAAAATACTGAGAAGTATTTTCAACGGCCATCACATCACGCGTATCCTCGACTACACAAATTATTTCTTTTTCCCGTTTAGGGGCAGAACAGATACCACAAATGGGCAGATCTGATATATTATGACAAATACTACAGTGCTTTATATCTTTTCTCAACCTGATGATGGAATTACCAAAAGTATCTACTTCCTCTTGTTCCTTGTTCAGTAAATGCAAAACCAGACGCAACGCGGTCTTTTGTCCTACACCAGGTAATTTAGAAAATTCGTTAACAGCATCTTCGAGTAGCTTGGAAGAAAAATTCATCTTACAAATTTATATTTTATTTCACTAATCTTGCATCTACAGCTAACTCTTCAATTAATCTGATCATAACAAGATCATGATATCCGGAAAATAATGGATTAAGCAAATAATTGTATTCTAATTTATTAATGGCAGACCTGGTTTTAACAGCTAGAAATTTTCGCCGATCCATCAGTTCATCTCCTATACTTTTATTTTGAAGATTACCTATTTCCCGCCAGCTTTTAGGGTAAACCTTATCGGGGAGTGTATAAATCAGCGTATCATCAACCTTTAGTTCAATACTCATGATATAAAGATTTGGGAGGGGTATTTTCTGCTTCAAAATGAACCAGGTTTTCAAGATAAGCTAAAGAACTGTTTTCACTAGTATATAACATATAGGTCCCAGTATTATTCCAGCGACCTCCTTCTTTGTAAGCTCCCATACCAGAAAGGTCTGTAGCTCTTTTTTTCGATTTTGCGATCCGGTATACAATCATAAGAACAGGCGTCAGGAGTAAACTCCTTCTTCAATTCTGCCTAAAACATTATCAACCATCGCAAGTCCTGTAGGAATGTAAAACAGATCCAGAGGCTTTATTTGATTCAGTGCTCTATTGGGAGTGTTTAACCATTTCTGCATCTTTTCTTCATCTTCAAAAACTTCAAAAGCATGGGCTACAACTTTTGTTACTTCTATCACATGTGAGGAAGTGTATTTATCCAATACGTCATCTGCTTTTTTTCTTTCCAGGGTTTTGACCGATAGATTCAATATATCTTCAGCAAAATTCTTCTTAGTCATTCCCATATGGCTAACCAATGCATCCAAAGAAGCTTTCTTTATCCCTTTATTACTTAAAGTAATTAAATCAAATGCAGATTTAATCTTTTCCCTTATCAAATCTGTCCCGCCTAATAAGTAGACCACACTATTTTCATGCAACATAACCGACATTTTGACTAAAGATAAGGATAATATGTCGCATTAATTTGAGGCTCATTTTAAATTTATCCAATAATTTTTAAACAGGCTTTTGATTTTTAGAGGATGAATTTCTTACATTTAGCTCCTAAAGTATAATTATATATGACTCCCGCCATACTTTTATCCTTTCTATTAGGATATTTTGCCCTTTTAATAGGAGTAGCCTATTTCACCTCCAGAAATTCATCGGACAACGCTACATTTTTTATTGCGAACCGTAATTCGAAATGGTACCTCGTGGCCTTTGGAATGATTGGAACAGCGCTTTCGGGGGTAACTTTCATCTCTGTACCCGGCGCAGTTGGTAAAAGTGAATTTGGCTATTTCCAGTTTGTATTAGGAAATGCGGTGGGTTTTATTATCGTGGCAACGGTACTTTTACCGCTTTACTACCGGATGAATCTGATATCCATTTACACCTATCTGGAAAAAAGACTGGGTGCTTACAGTTATAAAACGGGTGCGGTAATCTTCCTGATTTCCAGGACGATCGGATCTTCTTTCAGACTATACCTGGTTGCTATCGTTTTACAAAAATTCATTTTTGATGCCTGGAATATTCCTTTCTGGTTAACGATTGTGCTTTGTCTGGTATTAATCTGGGTTTACACACATAAAGGCGGTCTTAAAACTATTATTATCACAGATACCTTACAAACCGTCTTTCTGCTCTTGTCAGTAGTCCTGTCTATTATATTCATTGCAAAATCACTGCATTTGGATATTGCAGGTACTTTTGAAGCCGTAAAGAACAGCAGCTATTCAAAAATATTCTTCTGGGAAGATTTTATGGGCAGCAAATCCCACTTCCTGAAACAGTTTTTAGGCGGTATTTTTGTCACCATTGCAATGGTAGGACTGGATCAGGATCTGATGCAAAAGAACCTGAGCATGAAAAGTATTGGTGAAGCACAGAAAAATATGTTCACCTTTACAGGTGTATTTGTGGTTATGAATATCTTCTTCCTAAGCGTAGGTGCCTTGTTATACCTTTATGCGGCAAAAAATGGCATAGTGGTTGCTGACTTAAAAACACCAGATCACCTTTACCCTGAAATTGCTTTAAATCATTTAAATATTATTCCCGGAATTATTTTCATGCTGGGTTTAACAGCTGCAACATTCGCGACTACGGATTCTGCACTGACAGCATTGACAACTTCCTTTTGTATGGATTTTCTTCATTTTGATAAAAAAGAAGATCAGAGCGACCCTAAACTGGTTACACAGCGACACTGGGTACACATTGGGTTTTCGGTAATTATGGTTGCCGTTATCCTGATTTTTAAAGCTATTAATGATGATTCTGTTGTCAATTCAATATTTACCGCAGCGGGATATATACTTATGGCCCGCTATTAGGTTTATTTGCATTTGGGATGCTGACTAAGAAAGCAGTTGCAGATAAATTAGTACCTTATCTGTGTATCTCATCCCCTGTGTTGTGTTTTGTAATCAATACACACAGTATAAAATGGTTTGGCTATGCAATGAGCTTTGAGCTGATTGTGCTAAACGGTTTGATTACATTTTTACTACTTTGGGTTACCGGAAGAAATAGCGTTAACCAGACTAAATTTTAAAATATAAATATCAATATAATGACGAGTGAAGAGAAAATAAGAAGCGCGTTTGAAAACAAAAACTGGCAGGAAATCAAAGTAACTGATTCATGGCAGATCTTTAAAATAATGGCCGAGTTTGTAGACGGCTTTGAAAAGTTGGCTAAAATTGGCCCATGTGTATCAATTTTTGGCTCTGCAAGAACTGCTGAAACCAACAAGTATTACCAAATGGCGGTAGATTGCGGTAAATTACTTACTGACCGTGGATATGGTGTAATTACTGGTGGTGGCCCGGGTATTATGGAAGCTGGTAATAAAGGTGCACATACGAATGGTGGAAAGTCTGTAGGACTTAACATTGACCTTCCTTTTGAGCAGTTCCACAATAAATATGTAGATCACAATAAATTACTGCAATTTGATTACTTCTTTGTAAGAAAAGTAATGTTCATGAAATACTCACAGGGTTTTATCGTATTACCTGGTGGAATGGGAACTATGGATGAATTATTCGAGGCGATTACCCTGATTCAAACTGGCAAAATTGCCCGTTTCCCTATCGTATTATTGGGTAAAGATTACTGGGGCGGATTAATTGACTGGATCAAAAATACAATGCTGGAGAAAGAGCATAATATCCATGCAGAAGATTTAAACCTGTTCAGATTAGCAGATACTGCTGAAGAAGCAACAGAGCATATCTTCAGGTTCTACGATAAATACGTTCTGAAACCGAATTTCTAATTATTGAAATCTATAGGGGTTAGATATGACTAACCCCCCCTCCTGATACAACTAATTTCATTGCATCAGCAGCATTCATATCCAATTCTTTGATCTTGTCTTTAGAGACGACACAAACCTGTCCGGCAAAAGAGTAAGAGAAAGGAAAATACACGACACAATCTCCGGGTAAACCAATTGAAGACAAGTCGTTCTGTGTTAAAAATCCAATTCTTTTAATATCCGCAGTCATCTCCACCAAAACAGGATGGTTAAATTTCTTTTCATCCCCAACAAATGCTTCGGTAAGATCTTTAATAGAAGAATAAATAAAGTTCAGGCCTGGTAATCTGTTCATCCAGCGGTTGAACCAGTTATACATCGGTTCAGTTACAAAATTGGTCACAAATATTCCTGCGGTCAGGATTAATGCGACAACCAGCGCAAGCCCTAAACCCGGAATATTTCTACTCTCTCCTGTTCTTGGATCAACGCCTAAAATATTATTCACATTCAGCCAGCTGTCAACTGTTGTCACAGCCCAGATCACAATATAAATACTTAACGCTATAGGCAATACTATCAGTAACCCTTTAATCAGGTAATTTAACAGCGCGCCTTCCCAATCCTATTCATAACACAAAACTACTCATAAAAATAGATGCGTTTTACCCTTTGAGAGATATTTGTTAAAATCTCATATGGAATCGTATCAATCTGTTTGGCTAAATCGGCAACAGTCAGCTCATTATTAAAAATAATAACCTCATCGCCGGTTTTAGCATCGAGTCCTGTCACGTCCAGCATACACATGTCCATTGCAATCGTACCAATCACCGGAGCCAGTTTACCGTTGACAAGCATCTTCCCTACCCCATTGCCAAATGACCTGCGGTATCCATCAGCATAACCGATTTTTATGGTTGCAGTTGTTCCACCTTCGGGCAAAACTCCCCAGCGTCCGTAACCGATTGTATCTTTTGGGCCAACAGTTTTAATTTGCGTAATCGTAGTTTTTAAAACAGCCACCGTACGCAGTCCTGTTTGATCTTTTAACCACTGTGTCATAACCATACAAACCTATACCGATCCTGACCATGTCCAACTGGGCTTCGGGATGCCTGGTAATCGCTGAGGTATTGGAAATATGACGTATAAAATCATAACCAATATTTTTCCTGATCTCTGTACTGAGATAAAGATAGGTTTCAAGCTGATAGCCTGTAAATTCATCATGCTGCTCATCTTCACTGGCTGCAAGATGAGAGAAAAAGCAGAAACTACTTTTATTTTATTTGTCTGGGTCAACAAGGGTAACAATTCTGGTAAATCCGGTTCTTCAAATCCCAGACGGTGCATACCACTATCAATTTTAATATGCACAGGATAAGCTTCAGTGATATCGGGCAGGAAAGCAATAAATGCTTTCAGGATATCAATATTATAAAGCTCAGGTTCCAGTTTATATTTCAAAATCGCCTCAAAAGCAAAAGGTTCAGGGCTCATCACCATAATAGGTAAGGTAATCCCGGCTTTTCTTAGCGCAATTCCTTCATCTGTATAAGCTACAGCAAGATAATCTACTTTATGATACTGTAGCAAATTTGCAATCTCAAAACTTCCGCTTCCGTAAGAGAAAGCTTTGACCATGGCCATGACCTTTACCCCTGGTTCCAGTTTTGATTTGTAAAATTTCAGGTTACTGGCCAATGCATTTAAATCAATTTCCATCACCGTTCCATGAACTTTTTGGGTCAGTAGTTTACTGATCCGTTCAAATTCAAATCGTCTCGCCCCTTTAACTAAGATAGTTTCATTGGCAAAAGTGATAGCAGCAAATTGCTGAATAAATTCTTCTGTACTTTCATAAAATGCCTTTGGCAGATCAAACAACGCTGCAAAAGATGAGATATGTGTACCGATACCAATCAGTCTGTTCACCTGCTTCTGTTTGATTAAAGCTGCAATCTCAGTATATAGTTCTTCATCAGTTTTACCAGTCTGTAATAAGTCTGATAAAATCAGGGTTTTTACAGGATGCTGATTTTGCTGATTTAAAAATCAAGGGCTATGGCAAGTGAAGAAGTGTCAGCACTATAAGAATCATCAATAATAGAGCATTGATTGATTCCGTTTTTTAATTCCAGACGCATATTTACGGCCGTCAACCGTTCTAAACGGAGGTCAGCCTGCTCTGGTGTGTACCCCAGAGCTAATAAAGCGGCCCAGCAGATAATTCCGTTTTCTACAGATGCTCTGTCACCAAAGGGCAGCAGGCATTCTATTTCTTCATTTTTATAAAGTGCTTTTATATAGCTTTTCCCATTTATAGGTTCTACAAAAAGGATAGCTAAATCTGCGTTGGTTTTTGTACTCCAGGAGAACTTATTCTCCCCAGGCAAATCTTTCTGAGCTATTGCCCCGGTATATTCCGGAGAATAAATAAAAAGATCTACCCCTGCGAATAGTTTCAGCTTCTCTTTCAGTTTTTCTGCTGATGAAGTAAAACCTTCTGCATGTGCTTCTCCTATATTGGTCAGGATACCTATGGTGGGTTGTATAATAATTGCTGCGAGATTTTGCATTTCTCCTTGTTTGGAAATACCTGCTTCGAAGATCCCAAGATTGTGTTCCTGATCGATCTGCCAGACAGACAAGGGAACTCCAAGCTGAGAATTAAAACTTTTTGGACTTCTGACAATATTAAAATCTGCCGAGAGTAACTGGTATAACCATTCTTTAACAATAGTTTTTCCATTACTGCCTGTGATGGCGATAACTTCAAGGTCAAATTTTGCGCGGTGAGCTACTGCTATATTTTGTAAGGCTGCCTGTACATCGGTCACTAAAAGAAAATTAGCATCAGGGAATTTTTGCTGATAATGATCAGGTTTACTGATCACAAAGTTTTTAATCCCATTAGCATAGGCCTCGGTTATAAACTCATGGCCGTCTCTTAACGCGGATATCGCAAAAAACAAAGAGGTTTCAGGGCTGATGACAATACGGCTGTCTATCAACAGGCTGTTAATTAAAGCAGGATGTTTTAATTCGAAGGATCTTCTATTTTAAAATTTCAGCGATCTGCTGAATCGTGTAGCTAATTTCACTCATTGATCCGGTACTAATAATTGGGTCCTAAGTTAAGCTTTTCCAGGAGCAGCTCTAAATTTAAGCCGGTAAAATTTAACAGGCTCTGATAATAATGCGGATATTTACAGCAGCAGATATTTAGCTTTGCTACTATATACACCATTGGAAAAAGAATATTCAAAACCAGCACTGGACAAAAGATCGGCTTTAGTGAAAGCAGAGAGTTATTGTGCTTACCAGGAACGTGCGCAACAAGAAGTCAGAAATAAACTTTATGACTGGGGATTGAGGCATGATGATGTCGAAGAAGTAATCACCGAATTAATCCTGAATAACTTCCTGAACGAAGAAAGGTTTGCCAATGCTTATGTCTCTGGCAAGTTCAACATCAAGAAATGGGGCAAAATTAAGATCAAACAGGGACTTAAATTAAAAAAGATCCCGGAAAAAATGATCACAAAGGCATTAACACGATCGATCGATATGATGATTATAAAAAAACTATCCTCGCAGCAGCAGAAAAAAAATCAGCAGTTTTAGTTGAGAAAGATGTCTATAAAAGGAAATACAAGCTAATTACCTATCTTATGGGGAAGGGCTTTGAAAATAATTTGATTTCTGAAGTACTGAATGACAATAACTTAAGCTAATACCTGTTTTTTTTATTAAAAATAACTTGACAGTAATATAAAAGTCCTTATATTTGCAATCCCAAACGGAAACAAGGTATACAGTTTTAAACCTTATGAAAGTGACGGAAACATCGGATGATGTTATTAAAACCAATGCGAAAGTAGCTCAGTTGGTAGAGCACGACCTTGCCAAGGTCGGGGTCGCGAGTTCGAATCTCGTCTTTCGCTCTAAGTATCTTCTTTACCAGAAGGTATTTATTTAAAAGGTTAACACCTGCTCAGATGGTGGAACTGGTAGACACGCAGGACTTAAAATCCTGTGACCTTAAAAGTCGTGCGGGTTCGTTCGATTCCCGCTCTGAGTACTAAACTGTATAAAGTTATGCAGAACCAATAATACCAATGCGAAAGTAGCTCAGTTGGTAGAGCACGACCTTGCCAAGGTCGGGGTCGCGAGTTCGAATCTCGTCTTTCGCTCTAAAACCTTCTTTACCAGAAGGTTTTTATTTTTAAAAGGTTTAACACCTGCTCAGATGGTGGAACTGGTAGACACGCAGGACTTAAAATCCTGTGACCTTAAAAGTCGTGCGGGTTCGATTCCCGCTCTGAGTACTGCTGAAAGGCTTTCGTAAATTACGGAAGCCTTTTTTGTTTTTTTTAAGACCTGATAAAGTTTTCAAGAACAAGTAAGATCTCTGTTTCAAATATTTTTCCCGTTGCTCCCTGCTCTTGCGGTTACTGCCAAAAGGCTGACTAATCGCATAGCTTTTACCAAATTTGTTTTGTTTATAAGATAGCGCATAATGCAGCAAACAATCTTCTTCTACACGTATAATGTACAACTCGTCAAAAAAAGACATGAGCGCGTAAGTATACAAACCAGGAATCTTACGGTAAACTTCCCTTGTCCCCTGATTAAATACATAAGTAATGTTGAAATTGAACAAGAAATCGTAAACCGCAGCAATAGCTGAGACCAATCCAATAGTGAACACGCCCAATAGCGTATCGTGGTGTAAACTGAGCATAGGGGCTACACTAAATATTACCATGGCGACAATACCAAAAAAAAGGACTTTACTTTTGTAATCTCTTTTAGGCTGAAAGCTTAATTGCCCGCCCTCTATTTTCAAATTATAACCTGCCATATTATCTTATATCTTTTCCTGTGCTTTTATTCTTCTCCATAATGGAAATTGACAATGCCAGCTATGACGAAGAATAGTCCAAAAACCAGGTAACTGATAACTTTGATATAGGGTTCATTTCTATTGCCACTATAGATATGATCTTGTGCGAAATGATCATCGTTTTTATAGCTTTGGTTATTCATGTTTTTGATTTTAAATCCTGCTTCTATTTAAATAGTTCAATCCTGCTGAAATGCCTTTATCGTACCATTCGTATTGAAATCAATGGAATACCGCCCCCGGGTACCATTGATTGTACCTGGAAACCATCGCATACGATTATCCCAGATGGATATATAAACATAATTAGTTGGTTTAGCCCCTTCTACCTGAGTAACCTTCTCGTTGTACTCCTTCAAAACATTAACTGCACAGGGAAAACTGAGATCATTCAGGGGCATTAATCTGCTTTCTATATTACGGGCAACTGCCTGTACAGGTTTTGGTACCGACCATTTATCATTTTCATAAACATATTCGTCAAGATATTTAGGGTTTTCAGGATGTTGCAAGGTCAGCCTGATTCTTCCATCTTCATCAAAGTGAACAGATTGATAGACCATAATGTCTTTTCCTGCATATTGTGGTAAATCTCTAAGCTTCATTTCTGCCTTTTCTAATTGGGCAGCAGTTAGAAAAACTTGTTTATTCTTTTGTTTACCACCGCCGCGGCAGAAATATGGGTATCCCTTATTTGTTTCAGGTTTATACTTTTCAGGAATTGATCTACTCTTTCTTGAATCTCCTTATTGTTTCCGGGTGTTTTATTTTTCTCCAGCTTTTCCAGATCACTGAAAAACTCCTTTGCTTTTCCCTGCATTTCTTTAGTATTCAGCGTATCACCGTTAACAATTACTTGTTGATCCTGTACATGTGTCGTATGAGTTGTAGTATTTTTCACAGTAGTGACATTTGCACCCGGTTTTTGGTTATGGCGTTCTACAGAAGCCCGATCGGGCTTCAGCGTTTCGTTTACACTTTTAGTAATTTCCTTACAGGCTGGTAAAAGCAAAATGCTAGCGGTTACCAGGCGAAATATTCTTTTTAACGCTTTCATAAATTACAGTTAATACTTTTAAATCACTCAAAAAGGCGATCTGTCTGGGATCTTCCTTCAGATAAAAAATGTCCACTTCCTTTTGTCGGGTCCTGTCAAGATCTAATAAGCCAATTTTTTTTTTGATACTCACATGATGCCGTTGATTTCTATAGTCTGCAAACTCTAATACAAACTCAATCATAGGTTGTTCGTTGATATAAGTACCTGTTTCGCTAGCTTTCAATAGTTTTGCAGTCGCAGGTAATCCTTTATATTTGATTAAAAAGTCATTTTTGTAATTTTCATTGGCAAGTTTGGAGATTATTTTCCCAAGGACCCTGATATTACCAAGCATGAATATCAGCGCACAGATGATAAGCGGGTGATAAAAAACCATAAAACGCCAGCCCATCCCCTCGTTTTCTGTTTGGTAGCTAAAGTAATAATAGCCTGCTATGATTGCCGCAACCCCCAGCAAGGCAAGATGAAGCCATACCAGCATCTTTATTTTAAGACTCACCTGGAAACTGGAAAGAACTATATAGGGATAGTCCTTTGGGTTTTGGTCCATAACGACTTCGACCTTATTTCCCGCCTGAAATCTGCGTTCGTAGGCTTTGGTATCATCATTTACTATTAATTTCTCCTCTATTTCAGCTCCTGCAAGGTTTTTAAAGGACAAATTCAATTCGTAGGTACTATATCCGACACCAGGAATGGATTGATCAGTGCTTGTAAGTATCCTGGCTTCGCGTTTTACCCCGTTATCCTTAAGCCATTCTATTTTCCGCTTTAAAGACAGGGTTTGTAATATCCATTTGTTGTAATAGCCAACCAAAACGAGGAGCCAAAGGATAACGGACAAAGCCACCAAACCCAGAGCTATCCTGGGATCCGCGTTTACCAGATCCGGAGGATTATCACCCTTGATCCCATAATACATAATCATAGGAAAAGGTATCGCATAAAATAAGGTAAACAATTTCCAGAATATAGAGAAGCCTCCTCTTGTCATAAGTCGGATTTAAGATGTCCATAAATGTAAAGTCCAGCCAGCAGTAAAAATATTGCTCCGAAAAATATAGCTGCTATCCACAGCAGTATCTTGCCTTTTGTACCTATTTTAAAGGAGGTTATTACTTTGATGTCTCTTTTCTCCGTTTTGTGAAAATCTTCAAGTTCGTTGTTCCACCGTATAAGCGGCACATCCTGTTCGCAATGGCTGCAACTAACAGAAGCAGTAATTTTCTTTGTGTTGTGTATATTATCTGTTTCTATCTGCAACTGATAAAAGCTCATTTCCATCTTATTAGCAGTAAGGCACAACGGGCAATCAAGCACAGGCACATGCAAAGTTTTAAGATAAAGGTGGTTTTTGTTTATCTGAATCATCTGCTTATAATTTATTGTGGCAAACCCATAATATCATATAACTCATCACTAAGCCTTTGTAACGGCCTTGAGGTAAAAAAGCATTGATAAAGCAAAATATTTATCATTTTGCCGTTTCTTTCCATAACCAAAATACCCGATATGCCTAATGTGATAAAAGCACTTTTAAGTTTAGATACAAGAAAGTGATCAAAATTATCAAAACTATAAGTGACTGGCGAGCTGAAATAAAAAGATTTCCGTTGTATTTCCCGGGTTTTAACGTCAAATTGCATACTTGCAGTACTGCGCAAAATAGCCATCACAACAATAAAAGCTAATATTGCAGCCCCCGCATAACTGCCTTTTGTCGTACCATATATCAAAGTGGCTATCATCGCACAGAAAGCGATGATAGCCATGGCATAGAAATAGCTCTTCTGCACTTTGAAGTGGTAAATGTTGTCTTCCTGTTCAAAAAATTTAAATGTTTGCATTTCTGATTAGAGTTTAAATGGCATCCTTTTCAATTTAGACTTACCCGATAAAGGAAAATTTGTTTTCGAACATTTTACCTACAAGCGGTACTGGCTTTTGGGCTTCATTAGCTGCATTAATAATCCCCAGAACCCAAAGCACCAGAATGATATAACCTGCTAAGCCCAGAAAAGCAAGAGAAGGTATAATGGAGGCTACAATGGTTAAGACCACATTAAAAATAATACTGATAATAGCTAGTCCCAATGCCTGCCTTAAAAATGATATTTAAGCAGAGGATCATTATTGTCTTTTCCACTGAAATAGGCTACCAGCCAGCCAATAATAGTAATGTACGATACGATAGATAATGTTTTGCTGTTCATGTTTTGATTTCGTTTAATTAAAAAATTATTTGATAACAAAATTGCAGTCCCGTATAGCTTTTTCCAAATACAGAGCTACTACAAAATGGCTACATCCAGGTAAAATGAGTGTCTACAATATGTCTACATCAAAAACAAACAACTGAATACCAACAAAATGCAGGCAAAAAAAATATTAAAAACTAAGACATAACCTGTAGTCATCAGTACATATTTATGTTATTTTTACTTTATGAATTATCTAAAGCAAATATTGTTTTGCATAGTTGCGTGTTTCTCATTTTATGTAACAGTAGCGCAAACCCATGGTAATGGACATCAGGATGGGGCCGGAAAAGAGAAATCTGCCCGGCTTATACGTTTGGCTGAATGGTACCGGATTAATGAAAATTATAAGTCTGGTATTACCAGCGCACAGGAGGCCGCCACCATTGCACTAAAACTGCGCGATTTTACCACCGCGACAAAAGCTTATGTGGTACTTGCCGTTATTTATGCTAATCAGCAACGGCTCTCATTACTAAAAAAAACAGTTGATTCGGCATCACTTACCGCGCAACGGGCACATAGCCCTGTAGCTATGGCCTATGGTTATTATGCCCAGGCTTCTTTTTATAAGAATATTGATAATCCAGAACTGGCAGTTAAATATGGCCAGATGGGGCTTAAAGAATTAAAAAACACATCCGACCATTATATTTCTGCCAAAAAATAAATTATCTCCTGTATGCTATAAATTCCAATTGGGATAATGTCGCCAGTGTAAACCGCTATGCCAGGCAGGCTACAGAAAACGCCTTATTTTCTACAGATTACAATCTGCTGGGCAACTGTTATACGGCCTTATCTGTTGCAGCAGATTATAACTACAATGCTACTAAAAGTACAGCACAGCGGGATAGCATTCTTTATTTCTTAAAAAAAGTGGAGGAGATCTACCAGCAGCATCCAAAGGAAATCGCTCCAAAAACCTATGGTATTGCCTGTATTAATATAGCCAGTTATTATTTAAAAAATTTCGAAGAAACTGATAAAGATGCCAAAGCAAACGCTATTCAATATGCCAACATAGCTCAGATAGTAATGAAAGGTGCGGTTAATGGTGAAGAAATTATAGCCAGTGGCCTGGGAGTCCTAAGCGAATACGCTATGCGTGAAAAAAACTTCCCTTTGGCAGAAAGCTATCTGCTGCAGGCCTATACGATGATGCAGACCGAAGAAAAACCTTACTACTATACTTTAGTCAACGTGGTACGTTCTCTTGCTCAGTTCTATGAACAAATGGAAAACTATCCCATGGCATTGAAATTTCAGAAAAAATTAACGGAATACAATGCTAAACTTTTTGACCAGAAGCGGGCCCTTAATGTGCAAAAGCTGGAAATACAATATGAAGTGAAAAAAAAAAAAACAATGAAGTGATGTTATTACGACAAAAGGAAAAGTACAACAGTACACAAAAGAATCTCTACATTGGTATTGCTGCAGCTCTTTTACTTGGCCTCATTTTTATGTTTCGTTCCTACCACTTCCGTCTGCGCTATTCATTACAACGTGAAAAACAATTGCATTTAGAAAAAAACACGAAGCAGAATTACAGACAAAACTGGGGGAAGAAGAACAGTTAAGATTAAAAGCAGAACAACAATTACTGGAAACCCAGCAACAACAACTGCAAAAAGAAATGATGGCCAATGTCCTGCAACTGGAGCATAAAAAGGATATGCTTTCAAAAATCAGGGAAAAACTAAATGATAACCATGAATTGAATATCAATAAAATATGGAATGAAGAATTATTACTGGACACTGATTTTGAAAACACAAAGCTTCACATTCAACAGGTACATCCCGATTTCTTTTCCATTCTAAACGAAAAAGCTCAGCAAAAACTCACACCGCTTGATCTCAAACTTTGCGCTTATCTATACCTGAAACTGGATACCAAAAAAATAGCTTCTATCCTGCATATAGAACCTAAAAGCGTACGCATGAGCCGTTACCGGATTAAACAAAAACTGGAACTCGACAAAGAAGAAGACCTGAATATCTTTCTGCAGAACCTGGGATAAATTATCAGGTCGCGCAGACTTTACCTCTTTAAGCTCATATAATCTAAAGCCAGGTTACTCAAAGTATTAACTCCCAATACAAAACCACTCTCATCAATAAAAAAGTCAGGTGTATGATGTGAAGGGGCTTTCATGGGGTCCTGATCTTTTGGCATTCCACCCAGAAAAATGAATAAACCAGGAACCTTCTCCTGGTAGAAAGAAAAATCTTCCGCCCCTGTTACCGGAGGTCTTAGTTTCACATGAGCTGAACCAGCACTCTGCTGTAAACTTGGCAGCATCTTTTCTGTTAAAGTGATATCATTAAAAGTCACCGGATAATGTGTGTGATATGGGATTTCAACCTTGGCAGTCCCACCCCCAGCTTCAGCAGTTTTAGTCGCTATTGTGGTTATCCGCTCAACGAACATAGCCTCATCCTTTTGACTTAAAGTACGGACAGTCCCAAACATCTCTACCGTTTCTGGTATTATGTTAGACCTGACACCTCCGTTAATCATCCCTATAGTAACAACTCCTGGATTTTCAGTTACGTTCAGGTTCCTGCTGACTATAGTTTGCAGGTTATTTATAATCTGTGCGGATATCACTATAGGATCAACACTACTCCATGGATAACCACCATGTGCCTGTTTTCCGGTTACAGTAATTTTCAAACCATTACTACCTGCCATTTCCCCCCGGGCGATAGGCAATATCACCCACAGCAGTTTGAGAGTTGATGTGTAAGCCAAAAATAACATCCACTTTCGGGTTTTCCAATACACCTTCCTTAACCATCAGCTCAGCTCCCCCCTGCTCTCCCTCAGGTGCTCCTTCTTCAGCTGGCTGAAATATGAATTTTATTGTTCCGGATATATCTTTTCTTATGGAAGCCAAAACCTCAGCCACCCCCATAAGAATAGCTACATGGGAATCATGGCCACAGGCATGCATGACTCCTACCTCTTTTCCATTGTAAATGGCTTTCACCTTTGAAGCAAAAGGCAAATTAACACGTTCCGTAACCGGAAGTCCGTCCATATCTGCTCTCAGTGCCACTACTGGCCCGGGTTTTCCACCTTTCAGAATTCCTACCACACCTGTTTTGGCAACACCAGTCTGTACCTCAATACCTAATGATTTCAAATGTTTTGCCACAATACCAGCTGTTCTTACTTCACTATTTCCAAGTTCCGGATGTTCATGAAAATCACGACGCCAATCAATTACCTTCTTTTCAATACTAAGGGCTTTTTTAGAGACCTCCATTCTTAAGCTGTTTTTTTTGTGCCACCGCACCTGACGAAATCAAAACCAGCAACGCAAAGTAATATTTTTTCATAGGTCGTATTTTCCATTAAAAATAAGATTTTAAAGGAACTAAATCCGGAAAATAAATAGAACTCTTATCTGCTATTCCTTTTCGTACTGTAAACAAACTACCCCTGAGGAAAAAGTATTGCTATTTACCAATTTGAGCTTAATTGATTCTTTTACAGCACTGAATACCGGGATACCCTGCCCCAATATGATCGGATTGATGAATATCCAAAAGACATCGATTAAGTTGTCCTTCAAAAGTGAATGTACCGCTGTCGGGCTTCCCAGCATCAGGATATTTCTTCCCTCCTGCTCTTTTAATATTTTAATCTGCTCAGATACCTGATCACTGATGATCGTGGTATTATGAATTTGCTGTCCCCGTAAAGTTTCTGATAAAACAACTTTAGCAACTTTATTATACCAGGCAGAATGTTCAATATCGTGCTTGGAAGCATCGGGCTGATCAGCTGCATTTGGCCAATAGTTATCCATCATATCATAAGTCACCCGCCCATATAAAGCGGTGTGTCTGCTAGATTTGTTTGTTCATTTGCATAATCGAACAATTCATCACTGACATTAATCCAGCTCATTTCGCCATTCGGCCCCGCAGCAAAACCATCTAATGAGGCATGCATGAATAAAACTAATTTTCTCATCGCAAGTATTTTTTTAATAAACTTACGAAGGAATATCAAATCAAAAAGGGTGTAAACAAGCC
This sequence comes from Pedobacter sp. NJ-S-72, assembly GCF_053890575.1. Taxonomy (NCBI): domain Bacteria; kingdom Pseudomonadati; phylum Bacteroidota; class Sphingobacteriia; order Sphingobacteriales; family Sphingobacteriaceae; genus Pedobacter; species Pedobacter sp. NJ-S-72. The sequence continues at coordinate 2,766,464 of NZ_CM132681.1, forward strand.
ATTTAAGCGGGGCACTTATAATTATATTTTTGAAGGTGCCATTCCGTATTTCTTCTTAAAAGCGAAAGAAAAATGTGACAGATCTTCAAATCCTACTTCCAGATAAACATCAGAAACAGTTTTACCCTTTTCCCTGATCAAGTGATAGGCTTCCTGTAATCTTCGTTGCTGTAGCCATCTGTTTGGAGAAGTTTGATAAATTTTTTCAAAATCTCTTTTAAAAGTGGCAAGGCTTCTGCCTGTTAAGTATGCAAATCTTTTCATTTCCACATTGAAATGAAAATTCTTATTCATAAAAGCTTCCAGGTCAATCAATTTTACCCGGTTCCGCAAAGTCAAACAAAGTACCAGCCAACTCTGGATTGGTTTGAAGCAGGATCAAAATTGCTTCTCTCAATTTTAAGGATAGTAACTTTTCATTTTCCGGTTGCCCCAGCTGATAGGGAACAAGAGAATCCATAAAGCTCTTATAGAGTGGCTCAGGCTTTAAGGATTGAATAACATCAATATCCTGTTTTTTCACTCCTTCATAACCATATTCTATACTGAAATCACGAAGTGTTTGCTGATCAAGACGAATGGATATAGATTTAAACTCCCCGTTTTCTGGTGGTATTTTAGTGAATTTAACCAGATGATTCCTTTTAAAAAAGCGAAAATCCCCTTCCCCGAAAATATGCGATTGATTGCCATCATAGATATGGAGTGCCCCGAATATCTGATAACTAAAGACATGTTCAGGAACAAACTGCTCTCCTTCTCTGCTTTTAGTTGTATAGCAGGAATAAAGTATACTCGCCAATTTCTTATCTTCTTCTCGTTTGAACATATCAATATCAAATATAAAGCTTAAGCACCATCAATTGGAGCCGGTGCTTAAATTTTAATATTACCCTTTGGCTAACCACTCTTTTCCTTCTTTAGTTTCCAGAAAATTTACGGCATCTGTATGATCTGTAGAAATAGATACTGGTATCCATTTTTCAAATTCTTCTGCTTTTAGAGCTTCAGCATGCTTAACAAGGCCTACTGCTTCACTTCCTAAGATCAGGTGTATTGGCGGGTGGGGATGTTCAACCAGTTCAATCATTACTTTTGCAGCTTTGTCAGGATCTCCCATCGGGACAAATGCCCCTCCTTTAAACATTTCAATTCTCTGATCAACCGTTTCATATCCTTCTACCTGTTTAGCATAAGTCATAGAATCACCTGCCCAATCGGTACGGAACCCACCCGGCTCAACGCTGGTTACATATATCCCTAAAGAAACGACTTCTTTAGCTAGTGCCTCACTAAAACCTCCTAAACAAAAATTTAGCAGCCTGATAGATGGATAGCCCGATACTTCCCACTCTGCCACCTACTGAACTGATTTGCAGGATACGGCCTGATCCTTGTTTACGCATATAAGGCAATACTGTCCGTGTAATTGCTATAGGTGCATATAAGTTTGTTTCCAGCTGGTTACGCACCTGCTGAGCTGTAAAAGCTTCTGTAGCCCCGGTAATACCAAATCCCGCATTGTTCACCAAAACATCAATACGTCCAAAATGTTCAATTGCGAGACTAACTGCCTGATCGATTTGTTTCTGGTCGTTCACATCCAGTTGTACCGGGTAAAGCTGATCTGGATATGCTGTTAAAAGTTCTTTTAATTGTGTTGTATCTCTGGCAGTTGCTACTACTTTATCACCATTGGTTAAAACACTTTCTGTCAGGTTTCTTCCCAATCCACGGGAACTTCCGGTAATAAACCAAACCTTTGTTATTGTTTCTGAATTCGTCATTGTCTGTGTTTTTTAATTCTGATAAAGCTCTCGGTAGTATTCAGCCGGTTTGTTTTGTTGGTAAGCTCATAATTATTTGTTGAAAAGCTCATTAATGACCAGATAAGGAATTGCCTGCCCGGGAATAGTAAATGACACCGGCCTCCATAATTTGTGACTTTAACCTGATAGTGGCTTAAGAGAATGATCTGCATCTACTTATCTGTAAAAATCCTTAAATTCCTGAGATCAATGCCAGACAGGTTCTTTAGCTCATATCTTTTTAAATACAATTAATATATATTCGCATTCCTGATAATTAATTAACATATATATGTCATTCGAAAAAATAACTATTATAGACAATTGTGGTTTGACTAAAGAAATCATAGATCAAATCGCCAGACTGTCAAAAAATGAGATTACCATATACAATGATTATCCAAACGATGATGATGAAACGCTTGCCCGCATTGGAGTGGCCGATTGTGTGCTGGTCAGCTGGCAGACAAAAATCACCGCAGAGATTATAGCAAAAACTACGCATTTAAAATATATTGGCATGTGCTGCAGTTTATATGATGAGGCCTCAGCAAATGTTAATATCATAGCTGCCCGCGAGAAAGGTATACAGGTCAAAGGAGTTAAAGATTATGGAGATGAAGGAGCAGTAGAGTTTATATTTGCACAACTGATTTTCTTATTGAAAGGCTTGCTGAAGGCGAGGTGGAAAGACGAACCTGTAGAATTAAAAAATAAAAGCATAGGTATTATCGGCCTTGGTACATTGGGACTGATGGTTGCACAAACTGCATTGCATTTTGGAATGCAGGTGTTTTATTTTAGCCGGAGCAGGAAACAGGAGCAGGAAGAAAATGGGATTACCTATTTACCTCTTGATGAATTAATGAAAACGTGTGATATTATTTCGTCACATTTGCCTAAAAACACGGTTCTCCTTTCAGAAAGAGAATTTATGCTGAAGAAACCGAATTCAATCTTTGTCAATACATCATTAGGTGTACCTTTTGAAAAAGAAGCATTTTTGAATTGGATTGCTGATCAAAAAAACTTCGCCATCTTTGATGCTGATGGAGTTGGAGATTTTACAGCCGAATTTACCGGTCGTGATAATATCATTTTATCGGATCAGTTCGGAGGTTTTACTTTTGAAGCGAAACAGCGACTATCAGAAAAGGTACTTGCTAACCTGACTAACTTTCTGAGCAGCAAATAGAATTATAATGAAATTACTGAACAAGTTCATCTTCTGGGTTTCAATTGCGATAATTATAACCTGGATGATTATCTCTCTTTTTGGCAAAGTTATCCCTCTGGAGATCAAAATTGGAAAAAGTGGAGGTGCGTACCAGGTTTTCTTATTTTATGCATTCCAAACTGCAGTAATGTTTACCTTATTTGGTACGCTAAAACAAAAAGACAGTAAAAAACGATTGATCATCAAGGTGATCCTGACCTGTGTCGTTGCTGTAACAGCATGTTTTTTAACTATTGTCACTGTCTTTTCCGGAATGTGTTCCTGGATATATACTGAACGCATTTTGTTTGAGAAAAAAGATGCTCCGGATACTCAGATCGTATTAAGACGAAAGGGCTGTGGTCAAGGAAAAGATATTTATCCTCTATACAAAACCTGCAAAGTAAAATATATCATCTCAGACCTGTACTGGATAAAAGATATTGATACCACTTACCTAGATAAGAAACAATGGAAAAGGGTTAGTTCTGATAACTAATAGTAAATCCTTATAGTACAACCTCAATAATTTCCGGAATAATATAAACCTCTCTGTTAATATCTTTGTTTGATTTATAAGTTTCTTTACCCAGCTTTCTTAGTGTACGGTAATGAGATTGTAAAGCAGCTGTAAATGTAATACTCTCTATATAAGGGAGGTTAAATTCCTCTGCGGTTTCTTTAACAATTTTTCCTATTGCAGGATAATGAATATGGCAGATCTTTGGAAAAAGATGATGTTCTATCTGACGGTTTAAACCACCACATAAAAATGCAGCCATTTTACTTCCCCTGCAAAATTAGCTGTAGTTCGCATCTGATGCGCGGCCCATGCCTCTTCCATATTCCCCTGCTCATTTGGCATAGGAAAGTCTGTTCCTTCTACCACATGCGCTAGCTGAAAAACAAGCCCAAGTACTAAACCCTGAGAGAGCTGCATCGCCATAAAGCCAATGAAAAACTGCCCCCATGTGATTGGCATAACCAGTAAGGGTAATGCGATAAAAAGAAAATAATATATCGCTTTGTAGAAAAAAAGCCTGAAGTATTCAATCCTGGGATGAATAACATGGTGCTCTCCAATTTTATGCTGAAAAAACTTCTTGTAATCCTTTCTGAATACCCATGATAACATAGAAAAAAACTATACAATACGAATGCATAGAAATGCTGATAGCGCTGTAATTTGTTCACTGTTTCTGTATCTGAAAAACGGATAAGTCCTGGTGCAACGTCAATATCTTCATCATGCCCTGCAATATTTGTATAAGTATGATGAACAATATTATGAATATTCCATACGTATGGACTGGCACCAATCAGGTTAAAAACAAAGCTAAAGAGCTGATTGACCCTGGCATTGCCCGAAAATGCTTTATGAATCGCGTCGTGACAGATATTAAAACCTACAAATGCACCAAATACACCTAGCAGAATAGCTAACAAAAGTAAAACTGACAGACTGAGACTGGCAAATAGAATTGACGTGTATAATACCGTTAATCCTGTTAAGAAGAATACGGTTTTAAACCACATTGCACCATTTGCATGAATAGAAATATTGTTTTCTGTAAAATAAGCATCAACCCTTTTCCGTACCGTAATATAAAATGTAGACTGATTGGTATTAATAAACTTGACTTTTTTAGTCATCCTTTGTGTTTTCCCCGTTGCGACTAAATAAGAGTCTGTTTAAATCAATGCTGTAAATATAGTGTATAGATAATACACCCCCTGTTAAGGAAGCTTTATCTTTAGGTACAATAAAATTATATTGTTTTATAATCTGGCCCGGCAGATCCCCTTCACGACATTATAACGGCAAAGCGACTATACAAGTATATCTTCCCTGATTTTCTCCCGGTGATTCAGTCCCCATTGCACTAATATATCAGTAACGGGAATGATGCTTTTACCATATTCAGTAATTGAATAGTTAACAGTGATAGGCCGGGTATCCTGAATGGTCCTGGTAACCATCAGATTAAGTTCAAGATCTTTTAACTCCTTTGATAACATCTTTGCAGAAATCCCTTCAATCCCCCGCTGGATCTTTTTGAAATGATTAGGCTCTGAAGTTCTATTATTCAGATAGCGCACAATTAGTAGTTTCCATTTCCCACCCAATATATCAATACTGTCACGCATGGCAGTAAGTTCTTCCTGACAGCTTGCTTCGCGTACATTTCCTTTGTTTTTCACAGTGCCCATATGCTCATGGTTTATTTGAGGTAACTGGTTACCTAAAGTTAACTAATAGCAAATATAAACTATTGACCATTGACCATTTAATTTTAGTGCTCTCATTTAAACTGTTTGTAAGCATCAATTAAAAATCGAAACACATGAAAGCAATTATATTAAAAGACTTCGGGAGTACTGATAATTTTATTCTGGAAGACAATTATGCTGTACCTGAGCCTGGCGATCATGAGGTACTGATCAGGATAAAAGCGACTGCATTTAATCCTATCGATTATCAAATGAGACAAGGAAAAACCGAAAGAAAACGGATGCACTCTCCTATTCTGGGACGCGAATTTTCCGGAATAATCGTTAAAACAGGCAGGTCAGCTCATCAATTCAAAATCGGCGATGTTGTATTCGCAGCTTCGGGAAGCATGGGTTCAAATGGTACTTACACAGAATATATCAGTGCTCCGGAGCTTATACTAGCTCGTAAACCCGAAAATATAACCTTTGAAGAGGCTGCTGCTATCCCGAGCGCTTCTCTTACGGCTCTTCAATGTTTTAACCGGCTGGCCATTAAAGAAAGTGACTCAGTTTTTGTTAGTGGTGCGGCTGGTGGTGTAGGAATGGCACTGATCAAAATATTGATAGCTAAAGGATATAAAAAAGTAATTGTTACCACAGGCAACGAAGAAAGTAAAAACCAATTGCTCAAAACCGGGCTGAAAAAAGAACAGCTTATTGATTATAAAATAGAGAATCTTTCAGAAGTTATCATTGATAGGAATGAAGGACAATTATTTAATCATTGTATAGATCTTGTCGGAGGTCAAATGTCGTTGATCTGTGCGCAGGTCATCATTACAAATGGTACTTATGCTGACGTTACTGCACTGACTACAGCCAGTGCAAGAGAAGGCCTTTTCCATAAAGGAGCGGTAATTGTGAATATTTCCAATTATGCCTATTCACTGGAAAAGAACTACCGTTATTATGGTGAAAGTCTGAATGAGTTTATGCAATTAATGAAACACCTGTCCCTTGCTCCACCAGCTATATTAAACGTGGGCCCGTTAGCTGTTGAAACCGTCCAAAAGGCACACCAGATCTTAGAAGACAACCTTACAAAAGGCAGAAAGTTAGTGATGCAAATAGATTAAAAATAGCAGAAAAATGTCACAGATACCCAAAATACCCCGCCGTATAGTCACAGGTCTTAAAAACGGCAAATCAATAATTGCTGAAGATGCTGTTGTGACTAATGTCTCAGAATATTTCCCTGGTCTGATCATCTCAGATATCTGGGTTACAAACCAAATGCCTGTAGATTTATCCAAAGAGATTCATATAGAAAATACGGCTATGCCTGTAACCCCTGTTAATGGATCTTATTTCCGTTATGTCAGTATCCCACCAGATAAAGACCTGGGAATTAAACCGCTGGAAAAAGGACAAGTACACCCTTTAATGCACAAAACTGATACACTGGATTACATTATAATTCTATCGGGAGAAATTTACATGATCCTGGATGAAGAAGAAACGCTTTTAAAAGCTGGAGATCTTGTCGTACAACGGGGCACAAATCATGCATGGAGTAATCGTTCAGACACACATTGTATTCAACTGGCAGTTTTGTTGGATGCTAAATAAACCTATATTTAAGCTAATTAATGAGCTACTGGCCCGAATTATGATAAGGTAGCTCATATTATACCTGAATATATGTCTATACATCCTGTTCCTTCCATAGTCTCCATCCTTGATAATGACTTTTATAAGTTCACCATGCAGCAGGGTGTGATACGCTTATTCCCTTATGCTAAAGTCCGCTATAAATTCATAAATCGTGGTAAACACTCTTTTCCTCCGGGATTTGGCGACGCACTACGTAAGGCGGTAACTGAGATGCCATCGTTAAGGTTAACCAGGGAAGAGAAAAAATTCCTCCAGGTAAACTGTCCATATCTTGATCCTTTGTATCTTGATTTTCTTGAAGGTTACCGTTACCAGCCGGATGAAGTGCACATTGAACAGCAGGGTGATCAGTTAGAAGTACATGTTGAAGGACTTTGGTATCGTGCTATTTTATGGGAAGTACCGAGTATGTCGCTCGCTCATCTGCGAATTATTTTATGAAATGACACATGCGGTTAGAATAAGCAATGAAGAGGTTATTGAGCGGACAAAGAAAAAGATTGAAAATTACCGCGAACTGGGTGTTACGATTGCTGAATTCGGCACACGCCGGAGGTATTCTTATGAGATTCATCGTTTAGTACTACAAACACTCCAAAAATATGGAGAAGGGTCATTTATCGGTACTAGTAATGTGCACATGGCAATGGTTCATCAGACCAAACCAATCGGTACTCATGCCCATGAATGGTTTATGTTTCATGCTGCCAGATATGGATTTAAAATGGCCAATTCTTTGGGATTAGAACACTGGGTACAGGTTTTCCGCGGGGATCTGGGGATTGCTTTATCGGACACCTACACGACCGAAGTGTTCTTCAGACAATTCGATAAAATGTTCTCTAAACTATTTGATGGGGTGAGACATGACAGCGGAGATCCGCTTTTGTTTGCTGATAAAGTAATTGCGCATTATCAGCGTATGGGCATCAATCCTCAGACTAAAACAATTATATTTTCTGACGGACTAAATTATGAGAAAGTTTCCCGTATTGCCGGGCATTGCCGCAATAAGATAGGTATATCTTTCGGTATAGGAACCAATCTGACCAATGATGCGGGCCCTGTGCCAATGAATATCGTGATTAAAATGACACAGGCAAACCCCCCCAGCACGAGGAATGGACAGATGTAGTTAAACTATCAGATGAACACGGTAAATATACCGGAAGTGAAAAAATGATTAAGCTTGCTAAAGAGATCCTGGATATAAACCCCTGATTTATTTAAGCTTTAAACTATAGATCAGCCCTTTGCCACCGGCAAGTAAAACCAGCTTGCCATTTTTAGCTTTTTGAATCACATTGAAACTTTCTTCGGAGATATGATACCAGTTCATTCCTCCATCTCTGGAAACATCTGTACCTGAAGTTCCTGTGGCAAAACAAGTCTTATCATCATACCAGATTACTCGGAACGAAACCCAAAAACAGGTCTGGAAGGCTTAATCCATGACTTTCCACCATCACTGGTTAGCAATACATTATTTGCATTTTCTTTATCTTTCTCATAATCACCACCAACTACAATTCCCTGGCTTTCATTATAGAAGTCGATAGAAAATGCTCCTGTGGTACTTTTCCCATGTAAAATAGGACAGTCATATTTTTTCCAGCTCAGACCATAATTATCAGAAGCATAAATATTTGATTTAGTACCTCCTGTGGCTATCCAGACTTTTCCACCGGAAATAGTCTTAATTCCGCTGCCACTTGCAGCAAAACCAGCCTCACCGGTTGCCATAGTCTGTTTTAACCTTGTGGATACATTTTTCCATGTACACCCTCCGTCATCAGTAATGAGCAGTTGCAAATGGTTTTGAATGGGATCACCAAAGATGATCCCATGTTTTTTGTCCCAGAATGACATTCCATCGAGGAATATCGCAGAGTCCAGGTTTTTATAAGTTTCAGTCCAGCTTTTTTCCCTCCATCTTCGGTACGAAGAATATAGGCAGGAGAGCCTGCATTTACGATTACAGCATGGTTTTTATCAAAGGCTTCAATATCTCTGAAATCGAGCGTTTCATAGCCTTTGGGTTTTGTCCATGTCCACTCCTTACCTCCATTTATACTTTTCCCAATAAATCCGTTGTTTCCACTTACCCAGGCAACACTGTCAGATACAACAGACATTCCTCTGATACTGGTATTAGTTCCAATATTAACGGTACTCAGTTCATAGGTTTGTGAAAATACAGTAAAGGGCGTCAGCAATAAAAGGTACAGGAGTATTCGCATTATTTAACTTTTTTCCAGACTTCAGATCTTCCAATAATTGAGATACCGATATAACCGCGCATATTCAAATCACCGTTGTCTTTAAGATTCATATTACAGCTATAAGTTTTACCAGATTTAGGATCATAGATTTTACCATCGGTCCATTTACCATCTTCGAAAACAAAATTCTTAAGCATTTCCAATCCCAAAATAGGTCTTGTCTTCAAGCTTGCTTCAGGGTTTTTCACGTCCAGTTTTGCAACGCCTTTTTCGTCTTTGGGATTTTTCAGCCATACAATTTTACCGAAATATTTAGACTCTTTTTTAAAAATCTCTACGTGTGCCTCTCCTGTAGCGTTAACCCATTGACCAAGAATAGCATCTTTGTTCTGCGCAAAACCTGTAAAGGAAATTGCTGTGAAAAGTAATAGCAGTGAAATATATCTCATAAGTTTATATTTAGTTTAGGCTAATTTACAAATTACCGCTATTAAACAACCATGGTTTTGATTGGTTTTTTCTTTTTCTTCATTTTATTGAGCCATATCAAAGTTCCCGTAACGGGTAAACTGGTTGCAATCAGACAGGCCAGAAAGTAAATAAGTTTCGTGAACATCCCATATACATCACCAAGATGCAGAGACTTCAGAGAGCCTGAAATTCTTTCGTTAAACGGGAGATCACTAAATTTCACTACCTCCAATCCAATATCTTTCCGGAATACTGATCCATTGTTAGTTTATCGGCCGCTGCTGGCGCAAAAAAAAAAAAAACCATTTTTATATTTCATCACATTTACCGTACCCACAGAATCCTTTGGTAAGTTAATTGAATACTCGCCACTGTAGCCAAATACTTTATTTGCAACAGCAAGATACTCTGCGACCGTAAGCCTGCCTGAACGGCGTTCTGTAAGTTTTGAAGCAAGTACTTTCTCCTCTTCTTTTCCTTTAGCTTTATAGGTCCCCAACGTCTTCCTTAAGCCTTCCCTGTACCAGTTAAAAGAAAAAAGAGGACCTGTAATCCCCATAAAGAGTAAAAAGATACAAGAGTAAAATCCTAGTGTATTATGCAGATCATGATTTGTTCGCTTCCAGCTTCCGCTCCATTTCACTTTAAGGCCTTGTTTCCATGATTTCATTTTACGTGGAAACCAAATTGCAATTCCAGTGATTACCCCTATGGTAAAGATGATAGTGTAGTGGTAGTGCCTGCCTGTAATGTAACTACCTAGTTTACGGTTCTCTAATTCACCAAAAATCGGTTTTTCAATTTTATCCAGTAATAACCATCGGTGAAGGCTAAACATATAGCCCATAAAATTGACAGCTGCTGATTTAAGGGTTGCCGAATTTCCAAGAATTTCACCGGTATAAGGATTTACATAATAAATGGTCGGCCTCCCTCCTTTTTCAACGTCTTTTTCTTTCCCTTTGTCAGAGTCCTTCTTACCATGACCATGTTTTTCTTTTTGGCCTTCTTTATGATTTCCCCGCCCGCCTTCTCTATCCGTTTCTACCTGATTTTTTTTATCCCCTTTTGATTTACGTACACTAAATTGCCACGTACGTTGAGGATCGGCCGGAATTTTCATGCCGACTACTTTTCCAAGACTGGCCTGCTCCACTTTAGCTGCAAGAGATTCAGGAGTCAGCTTCATATGTTTTACTATGTTGACTTTAAAAAGCTCAGGATTAGCTGCCTCCCTGATTTCCGTATATTAAAAACATAAATTGTTCCACTGAAACAGACCAATAATACAATTAAACCACTAGCCAGTCCAATCCACAAATGGATATCATTTAATAGCTTACGGATTACATTCCAGGGTGTCCTTCTCTTTTTTACCATAAAAATAATGTGATCTTTTTAAAAGGGAAAACCAGACTCCACATGTGCGGGGCCTGGTTTTTGTTATATTGATGATTTAATTCTAAAATTTATAAGATAATGTTGTCATAAACTGGCGTGGTGGAATAGGGTTTATACTATAGTTTTCATGCACGTAATAGTTATAAGTGTTTCCTATGTTTGATAGTTTAGCAAGGATTGAGAAATTACTAAAGCTATACCCGGCAGAAAAATCAACAGTAGTAAATGCTTTAAGAGGGATTGTACCTGTAGTTGTTCCGTTTTTGTTATTATCACGACCACCATTACGGGTACCTACATAAAATACAGATGTCCCTAATTTTAGTCCTTTCAAATCTCCATCCATAAAAGTATAAAACACTGTTCCATTTGCCGTATTTTTTGTAGTTCCAACTAATCGCTGCCCTTCAATTATACCAATTCCAGGTGCGGTTTCAGTATAGCGCATATAGTTATAGCTATATCCGGCAAGAAAACTCAAACCTTCTGCAATCCTTCCGGTAATATCAACTTCAACCCCGTCACTTGCAGTCTTTCCTGTAAATTCTTTAATGTTCGTATCCGAATTCGGTGAACCATCAGCACCCAATAGTGCTACAGTTGCATATTTATTGTTGTTAATTCTATAGGCTGTAATACTCGCTGACAACTTACCATCCAAAAAGTCATTCTTAATTCCTGCTTCATACTGATCAAGGATAGAAGCACTAAGTGGAGATTTATTGATATCTGTTCCTGCATTAGGAACAAAATTATTAGAGTAGCTGACATATACTGAAGCCGTTTTAACCGGCTGATAGATAAAAGCAAATTTTGGTGAAAAAGCCTTGTCTGTCTTTGTTGCCCGTTGCACCTCTCGACTCGGCACCAGTTGCCAGCGTATTAATCTGCGTTACAGGAGTTTTCTGAAAAGACCAGCGCACACCTGCCAAAACTTTAAACTTATCTGTTATTTCAATTAAGTCCTGAACAAAGGTTCCCATCCGATAAGTAAGACCTGTTGTTTCATCTCTTACAATAGTATTTGGAATATCAGTACGCGCAATATATTTATTTGGATCCAGCAAATTGATTCTGTCATAAAATGCAGTTTTCACAAGTGCCGCTGTAGGTGCGTCTGCAAATTTTGTATCATTAGGATCAAAGAAACCATAAGCCAGATTATTAGTCTGATCAGCATCTGCTCCGGCTAATAAATTGTGTTTTATAGTACCTGTATAAAAAGTCCCTGTCAGATTAATCTGCTCATTATAGGACTTTTCATTATTTTTCGATCTGGTCAATGAACGGTACCAATCTCCATTTACCGTTCCATTTGCAACATCAGTCCCTAATGCAGCTGGTTTTCTGTAGAAAAATAGTCTCTTTTAAAGTTACCGAATGTAGCCAAAGCATTCAATTTCCAGTTTTCATTGAACTTATGGTTCACATTAATCTGAGCACTGGTTTGTTTTACTTTATTGTATGCCCATGGTGTATTGATAAATTTAGAACGTGGTGTATTCTCCTGAATCACATTCCCTACGGTACCGAATCCAAAATCAGGTGTAAAATCTGTATTCAGATAATCTGCTTGCAGTAAAATCTCTGTTTTATCTCCTATTTTATATAACAATGATGGATTCACGTAAAAACGATTTGATTTTACGTTGTCACGGAAGCTACCAGCATTCTCATAAGTACCTATTACGCGGAAAGCAAGATCTTTAGTTATAGGACCATATAAATCAACAGCAGGCTTGTAAAAATCATAACTTCCTGCACGCATAGAAACCTCACCACCATATTCAAACTTAGGCTTTTTAGTAACCATATTGACTACAGCACCTGCGCTTACCCCACCATACATTAATGCAGAACTACCTTTTAAGATTTCAACAGACTCTAAAGTAGAGGCTTCGGGCATTGCCCCAGTATTTGATCTGGCTCCATTCTTAAATATGTTGTTAGCGCCAAGACTATATCCACGAGAGTAAAAGTTATCTGATGTTGAACCCCTGGTTGAACCAACAGCAATTCCATTTGCATTTTTCAATGCATCACTTAAACGGTTGATTTGCTGATCTGCAATAACCTGGGCACCAATAACCTGAACACTTTGTGGCAGATCCATTGGCTTAATATTTGATTTACCAATTGAAAGTGGCTTCTTTCCTGCTGTATAACCGGATATCTGTACTTCATTAAGCTGATCCGCACTTTCTTTTAATGTAAAGTCTATTTTCAGTACTTGTCCTGCCAAAACACTTACTTTTTGTTCCTGTGGTTTTGAACCAACGAAAGAAACTTTAAGTGTATAGTTTCCTGCAGGAATGTTCTTCAGCAAAAATGAACCATCCTCACCAGAAAATAGTTGATTTAGAGATTTCCTTCAATCCAACATTTACAAATGGTGCTATCTGGCCATCACTAGAACGGGTTATACCTTTGATAGATCCTGATTTTGACTGGGCAATTCCAGCTCCTGAAATCAGCATCAGTAACATAAGGGTGAAATAAAAAGATCGGGTAAAAATTACTCTCATACTATTTAGATTGGTTTTAAAGAATCGCAAATATACAAGACAATTCCATCTCCACAATATCAATTTAGAATAAATAAAAATAATATTTTACACAAACAAGGCTCTGCATACAATTAAGCAAGGTTCATTGATAATTATATAGATTGTCCAGCAGATTTACAGTTATCATTTGATAACAACCATAAATCAGAAAAATCCGTATACTCAAATAAACAGGGCATAAAAAAGCCGGCTTCCAATTAAGAAAGCCGGTTTTTTTTCATGAAAATCCAATAATACTGGAAAATATATTATCCTTTATAAAACACAGGCAGAGGGTTTAACTCTTCACTTTGTCTTTGATGCCAGTAAGGATAGATTGGCTCCAGCTTACTTGCATCATCCAGTTTTTTAACCTGTTCAGTAGTCAGATTCCACCCCACTGCTTCCAGATTTTGTTTCAGTTGCTCTTCATTTCTCGCTCCTATCACAATGTTTGAAACTGTAGGGCGCTGTAATAACCAGTTCAATGAGATCTGCGCTACAGATTTTCCCGTTTCGGCCGAAACTTCGTCAAGTGCATCTATTATGGTATATAAACGTTCTTCATCCAAAGCTGGTCCATGACCACCACCCTGTTGTACACGGTTATTTTCAGGGAGTGGCTGGTTACGCCTGTATTTTCCTGACAGACGGCCAGAAGCCAATGGGCTCCAAACGATAGTTCCTACTTTCTGATCTATTCCAAGCGGCATTAATTCCCATTCAAACTCACGGTCAAGCAGAGAATAATAAGCCTGATGAGCGATATATCTTGACCATCCATATCTTTCAGAAACTGAAAGGGGGATTTCATTAAATGCCATCCCGAAAAATTAGAGCAGGCGATATAACGCACTTTACCACTCTCAACAAGATTTTCGAGTGTTTTCAGCGTTTCTTCTACTGGTGTGTTTCCATCAAAACCGTGCATATGATAAATATCAATATGATCGGTGTTTAACCTTTTCAAACTATCTTCACATTGTTTAATCAGATGAAACCTGGAAGACCCCAGATCATTTGGCCCGTCACCCATCGAAAATGTAGCTTTAGTAGATATCAGTACCTTATTCCGAAGTCCATTCAGGGCCTGCCCCAGAATTTCTTCTGAAAGCCCATTCGAATATACGTTTGCGGTATCAAACAAATTAACACCGGCATCCAGACAAAGGTTAATCAACCTGCCTGCCTCTTCTACCTGGGTACTTCCCCAGGCTTTAAAAAATTCATTTCCACCACCAAAAGTAGCGGTACCAAAACTTAATACGGGTACTTTAAGACCTGAAGCGCCTAATTGTCTGTATTCCCATGTTATGTTATTTTAAAATCTAATTCCCTTATGTTTCTAAAGTACAAACAGAGTGTTTAATCAATTGTTTCCCTGCAAGATTAACCTTTCATGATATCTGCAAAAAGCCTGTAAGAATGAACTCTTGCCTGATGATCAAAAATGTGGGAGGTAACCATGATTTCATCAACCTGTGTCTGTTTGATAAAGGACTCCATGTCTTCTTTAATAGTTTCCGGCCCGCCAAAGAAAGAACAGGCTATCATTTGATTAACGGCCTCTTCTTCATAATCAGTCCATACGCCATTCATATTCTCAACCGGTGGTTGTAGTAATTCAAGTTTGCCAGTCACTACTCCCATAAAAAACCGCTTTAAAGAAGTTGACAGTCTGTTAGCCTCAGCATCGGTATCCGCAGCGATTACATTTATACAGGATATCACATAAGGTGTTTTTAAATGTGCTGAAGGCTTAAAATTCTGACGGTACAGATTAATTGCTGTCAAAAACTGAGCGCTGGCGCAAAGTGACTTGCAAAAGCATAAGGAAGTCCCATAGCCGCAGCCAAACGGGCACTATCAGTACTGGAACCTAGTACCCAAATTGGAATATCTAAACCTTCACCGGGAATTGCTCTTACCCGGCTGTTAGCATTATCCGCTGAAAAAAAAGCTTGCAATTTGATAATATCCTGTGGAAAATCATGTACCGCGCTAAATCTTTCTCCCCTGATCGCCATTGCCGTGGTCTGATCTGTACCCGGTGCACGACCAAGTCCCAGATCTATTCTTCCTGGAAATAAGGAGGCTAAGGTTCCAAACTGTTCGGCAACAATTAAAGGAGAATGATTAGGTAGCATAATACCTCCGGAACCTACCCGAATAGTCTGAGTACCACCTGCGATATGTCCGATCAGCAGAGAAGTTGCAGAACTTGCCACACTGATCATATTATGATGTTCTGCCAGCCAATACCTGGTATACCCAAATTTTTCTACGTTTTGTGCCAGATCAAGGCTATTGCGAAAAGTATCAGAAGGGGTTTTTCCTGCTACAACAGTAGCTAAATCTAATACTGAATAAGGAATAGTTGATAATTTCTTTTGATGTGTTTCATTTACCATTACGGAGCTCTCTATAATGCAGAACTATCTGCTTGTTTATAAAATTAGAGATTCGTAATGGTAAAAATATCTTGTCCCGGAAGATTTGACTTTACATACAGATGTGCGGTCAGTGCAATGTAAAAAGCCTGTAAAATTCGGTTTTACAGGCTCTGATTATTTCCGTTTCATGCGGCCATCATTGGTTTTAATCCATTCAATAGCAGCGCTAACTGGTTCTTGTGATTTCGGGGAAGAAGTGTTATGGCCCAACTCTGGAAACAACCGGTATTCATAAGGTTTGCCTTGTGCTTTAAGTACATCAAGGCGTTCCATTGATAAACCTACCGGAGCTTGTATATCTTTGCCTCCAAAAAGCCAAAGTCCCCGAATCCGGAGCGAGGCGAGGGCATCGCGTGGATCAGTGCCGGCAAATTGATACCGATCAGCATCACTGCGTATGTGCTCACGCGCTTCAGCTTCAGTGTGCGTCTCCCAAAACCTGGAATTTCCTTGCGTATAAAACTGAAAGCGCAGCTGTTCGAGAGTTGTAACAACTGGTCCGCTAAACAATATCATAAAGCTCACCTGACGATTTTTTTTTGCAGCCATAGGAATTACCCAGCCAGCCTGACTAAAACCCATTAAGCCCAACGGCCCATGATTGGCTGGCAAACGCGCCAGCAGTGTGTTAGAGGCTGCACTTACATCTAAAGCCAGTAGGTTGAGATTGGAAGAGTCAATGTTGTTAGTTCCAACTTCCGGTCCGGCATAAACCCCTTCCGATTCACCCACTCCGCGTTTATCATAGGTTAATACAGTGATGCCATTTCCTGCCAGAAGTGACGCCATTTCCACCATTCTTTTTTCCTGACCAGACCCATGTACAAGGACTACCGCCGCATACGGATCCCTGGCTTTAAAGATAGTACCTGCCAGAGTGACCCCAACGCTATTGAACTTAACATTTTCCATGGTGAAGTCCGAAGCAGGCTCAGGTGCAGTTTGTCCAAACGAGCTAAAATTGAAGCAGCAGAGCAAAAGAAGTAAATAGAGTTTCATTTTTTTTAATTTAAGAGATTTTATTTATCGATTATAAAATTATTATATAAATATAAAGCAATATCAGCCTGGTATTAATAAATGTGACGAAAGGTGGGAAAAATGTGACGAAAGGCGGTTTTAGCTAAAAAGGCCGGCTTGTCAGATTGAATCGCAGATATTTTTGACATAAAAAAAGGAAACACCGTTAATACGATGTTTCCTTCATTGTGCCCGAAGAGAGACTCGAACTCTCAAGGATCTTACTCCAACGGCTTCTGAGACCGCAACGTTTACCAATTTCGCCATCCGGGCATTAAAACTATGGATATTGGCGCTGTGGCGACAAATGTAGCATTATTTCCGAAATGATATAAAATATTTAAACATTTTTGTTTAGGTTTTAAAGAACATTCTGAAACAAAATAAATAAAGCCCTTGTTAACCAAGGGCTTTATTCGCAATTTTCTTTAAAAATATTTGTTGGCTTATAATTTAATTTTCACAAAGTATAGTCTGTTGCGGTCAACCTTATTAGTAGAGGGCAAAATTTTAGCCGCAAATGAACCATTAGCACCTGGAATTACGCCAAAATCATCATCATTAGAGATCACAAGTGTATTTCCATTCACTAAGGCCATCCCCTCAGCTTTATCATGCGGATAAATAGCTGGTAAATCTTTTAAAAGGTCAAGTACAACCGTTTTGGTTACTGGTACTATCCCAGCTGTCTGAATACCGGCAAGATCCTTTAATTGTTCAGGTGTTTTATCATTAAATAACTTCCCTGTTGCTCCGTTTGCAGAGTCAGAGATGTCTGTAGCACTAGAAAGATCGATCTTAAATACTTTTTTAAAGGTAGCAGGAGTAGTTTGGGGCTCCTCCATAATCTCCATCTCTTTCCAGTGTTAGAAAGGTGGTACTGTTTATGGCCAGAATTTCGCTTACCCCTGTCAGGGATGGATTATCCATCAGATAAACATATTGTTTAGTTGCACCAGTAGCAATTTCAAAAGTCAGAATACGTAATACTACAGAGTTTTTCACCTCTGCTTTTGATGGATTGAACATTGGAGATTGCATAATTCCTACTAAAGTCTTTCCATCAGGAGTTATCGTTAACCCTTCCATTCCACGATTTGGCTTGCGTTTGGCAAATACAGCAGGGATTTTACGGCCACCAGTACCATCGCCAAAGGGATTTATACGTTCAATAGTTTTTCCAGTTGGGTCGAAATGCACCAGGTGCGGGCCATACTCGTCACTTACCCAAAAG
Organism: Pedobacter sp. NJ-S-72; assembly: GCF_053890575.1. Classification (NCBI taxonomy): domain Bacteria; kingdom Pseudomonadati; phylum Bacteroidota; class Sphingobacteriia; order Sphingobacteriales; family Sphingobacteriaceae; genus Pedobacter; species Pedobacter sp. NJ-S-72. Next base: position 2,784,723 of record NZ_CM132681.1, read on the forward strand.
CTACCATCCGCAGCACGAACTAAGCCTTCAGAATCCAGTCCATCCTTACCAGGAGCCAAAACTGTTCCATTCAAATCGACTGCTGTTTCTTCGCTCGTCCGGCACCTGCAAGATTAGGCAGACCATTTAAATTAGTACCTGCAGCATTTTTCAATAAGATGGTCTGTTCTAATACCAGTTTTCCATCTTTCAGCCCGAATTTACCGATCTGAGGTGTAAAATCGGGCTTACCAAATACTTTAACATTATCAGTTGGCCCATCTGCATTTGGACCACGGTCGGTTAACATATAAAAAACAGCCGGATCATTCGGGTCGGCTGCTACGGCAGAGCCAAAGCCACCATTATAGACAGTCACTCCATTTGAAGCAGTAAAAAGAATCGCAGGATCCGAAGCCTCTGCCATATCCGGATAGGTTATGTTTCCAATAATTGTTTCTTCTTTATTCTTCTTACAGGAGTACAACGTTGTAATAGCAATAAGAAAGGAAGATAGTATAACTCTTTTCATAAAAGATGTTTAGATAAGTTTTTACAAAAAAAGGGTTGTGCTGTCAATTCAATGTTAACTCTATATTGTTTAATAGCACCAGAATTATTTTTCAAAATAGTATAAGTATTTGATTATTAATAGTAGTATATTACATTTGCAGTAGAAACGACGAACAACAAATTACCATGATATTCTTTTTCGGAACCAGAAGCAAAGCCATCCTTACTATTCTTTTAAATAATTTAGAGTGCTCTTATTGCAAACAAAGAGATACCATATTTCTGAGCATCGTTTCAACGTATGCGCATTTATTCTGGATTCCACTGTTTCCCGTTGGGAAAAAGAAATTCACTGTTTGCAGTCATTGCAGACAGACTCTGGCAGAAAAACAAATGCCAGCAGAGTATATAACAGCTATATTTCAAGAAAACATAGTGGCAAAAACACCGGTATGGCAGTTTACAGGATTGATTATAATAGGCTGCCTGATCATTATTCCATTTATTTTTTCAATCATTTCAATGCTCATTTATAAAATATAAAAGAGAGAATTCAAATTAATAAACCGAATATTAAAACTGAAACTATGGCAAAATTTGCAACAGGTACTATTTTTTTAGTGCTGAAATCAGATGGTCCGAATATAACAGCTGGAATTTTAAAGGAAGATGGTTACGTGAACTGTTTCTGGTTTGATAATAACCAGGTTCTTCAGGATGTAACTATACATGAAGATCTTCTTATTGAAGCTGCGATCTAACAAGAGAAACACCAATTGACCTCAGGCAGGTCAATTGGTGTTTTATTTTAAAATTCTATTTAAAATTTATAAGAGACACTACCTACAACACTGCGCAATTTTTGAGCATTCATAGTGGTGTAGCCAATCCAGTATTGTTTGTTAGTCAGGTTATCGACCTTGGCACCAATACGGAATTTTGGGTGATCATAAAAAACGCTTGCATTCAAAACAGTATAAGCTGGTAAGGTAAAAACACTCGTTGTTGTGTTGACAATTCTGTTGTCACTTGCATAATTACCACCAAAACCTATACCCAATCCTTTTAAATTACCTGATGGAAATTTATAACTCAACCAAAGATTGGCGGAGTAAGGTGACATAGAAGCACCATCACGACGTCCTTCAATACCAGCGCTGGCATCTGTATTTACAAAATGGTTCTCATTGTAAGCAAATCCTGTCAGGATATTGAATCCTTTAATAGGATTGGCTATAAGTTCAAACTCTATACCTTTACTGATTTTACCACCGTCCTGGATTTGAAAATTAGAATTCGTCGGGTTCTGCCTTAAAACATCTTTTACTTTAATGTAATAATAAGAAATTGTACCACTTAACTTACCTTTAAAAGCATCGAGCTTGACCCCACCTTCCAGTTGATTAGCCTGTTCTGGTTTAAATGTATTTCCATCGATGTCAGTACCTGGCCTATTGGTAAAACTGTTCTGATAATTTCCGAAAATTGAAACCTGATCTTTTACAGGCTGGAATACCAAACCAAATTTCGGAGAAAACGCAGTCTGTTTGTAGGGAGGGTTATTACCTTTATCTGCACCTGGAGCTTTGTTTATATTTTCAAAACGATCTACCCTTAATGCAGCTAATGCACTTAAACGATCCGTAACATTGATTACGTCCGATACATAGGCACTGTAAATATTGTTTAATGAAATAGAAGGATAAGTTGAAACAAGAGCCGCATTTCCTCTGTTTAATGCATAATACGCCGCTACAGTAGCTTCGTTAAAATTGGAATAATTAGGAATCGCTCCCTTGTAGTTGATCAAATCAATATGATCAGTAGAATAAAACAGGATGTTAGAGTTGCTTCTCAGGTAATCTAAGCCAACAACGATCTTGTTTTTAATGTTAAAAATATTAAATTCACCATTAAAGTTTTGCTGAATCTCAGTGACGCTAGCTTTACCGTTATCAGTAGACTGGTCAGCCCTGGATAAGTAATTAGCTGTTGGAGAAGCCGGTAACCCCATCAGCGTCTTATCATCAGGAACCAAAAAGAAATATGGGCTCCGGCCGTTAGAATAACTATAAGTATGCGTAATATTGGTTTGTGAAGTCCATTTGCTGCTAATCTTATAAGTAGCCTGAGCAAAGATATTTGCATTGTTATATACTTGCTGCAAGTCATTGTTCGCATAGGATTTTTTATAGTCCAGTCCAACCTGATCAGCCCGGTTATAACCCAATTCCGAAGTTGGGAAATAAAAGAAAATTATCTGTTTTGGCGAATTCTTTCCACTCGATATTTCTGCATCAAAGTTCAAGTCGAGACGGTTATTTACTTTATATGATAAGCTGGGTGCGATAAAAAAATTCTTATCAAAACCACTATCCTGGAAATTCCCTTCATAATTATAAGCCGCATTGACACGCATATAAACCTGGTCAGCTTTAGCAATTGGTGCGTTAAAATCTATCGCCACACGTTCAAAATCATAGCTTCCTCTGCTATACGATACCTCACCTCCTGTACCTTCATAAGGTTTTTTGGTCACTCTATTGATTAACCCGCCATAAGAAGTCAATGAACTACCAAATAACGTTGCAGAAGGCCCCTTAAGAACTTCCCAGGCAGTTCCAGGTTAGCCGCATCAATTCGTGAACTCACATTACCAGCAACACCGTTTCTCAGCTTGCTCTGCACTATAAAACCGCGGGAACTGTAATAAGCCCCTCCATCTCCACCTCGTGAAGTCGCCTCCCACATTTTTTGCAGTCCGGGTACATTTCTGGTTGCATCATCTACAGAAAAGATCAGCTGATCCGAAATTAATTCCTTGGAAACCGTTGTATAAACCTGTGGATTTTCCAGATTAGTCAGCTGCATCTTTGCCACATATTCACTTTTCTTTGTCGCGAATTTGTTCGTTACATTACTCTTGATGTTAATTTCTTTCAGTTCACTTGAACTTTGTACAATTACAAAGTCAACATTCAGTTCTTCGCCCGCCTGTACCCTGATCTCTTTTTCAACAGACTTAGCACCAACTGCGGAAGCCTTTAAAGTATAAAAACCTGGTTTAATAGCAGTTATAATATAAAATCCAGCCTCATTACTAGTGGTTCCCTGATTTTTTTTTTTTAAACCAACAGAAACATAAGCTGCCGGATGACCATCGGAGGTCGAAATTTTTCCACTTATTTTCCCACCCGGTTGCTGTGCATTTGCTTTAAAAACGCCAAAAACCAACACAACTATGATTAGTAGTTTTTTTCTTTCATATTGTTTAGATCAATTATAAATATGGCGCAAAGAAAGTATCTGAGATTCGATTTTCAAAATTTATTTAGAATTAATCTACCTAAAAACACAATCACTCCCCATTTATAATCAAACAGTTAAGACTATTTTCGATCTTAACAGTTGGATTTCATCTAAAGAAAACCTACAAATATCAACAGTTCTATAAATTCTGTATATGGACCTTTACAATGCGTTTTTATTTATATTAGTTTACCTCTACCGGGGAAAGCCATCTTTAATATCCCACCTATGACAAAAATTCTAAATGCGATTTCCTCGCTGATGTTTATTGCAATCATTTCATCCTGCGGTACAGCAAAAAAAAACAGTATCTGATTCAAAGCTGCAAGGGTTCAAGTATAATTACTGTGCGCCCGGTGTCCCCTATATCTGCAAAATGATATACCATGGAGAGATTCAGTCAAAGTTGATTTATCAAAAACAAATATCACTGTACATGATCAGCTGCTCTGCCGGATTTTGGGTATAAGTAATTATATAAATGACCTCTGGATACTGAATCACGATCGCTCACAGGAATCTGTTTCCCGGCAGGTGATGCTGAAACAAAAAATAACAAACAGATTATTACTTGCTCAAACACAATTACAGGCAGTAGCCGCCGAACTGGATTGTGAAGGAGAACGATCAGATATGGCAGCAGCTTATCTGGATGGGATTAACAGTAAAAGGAACACAAAATTGACAGTAGGATCCGTGATTATAGGTGCATTAACAACTGTTGCTACGGCTGTTATTACTAAAAACAGTGTGCAAACGGGCGTAGGTATAGGTGGTGGCCTGCTAAGTGCGGGTTTAGGTGCAATGACGATTAATCCGAAAGGAAAACAACTTGAATTTTATCACGAACGTAATTTGTTGCGTACGATATGGACTGAACCAAAAGCAAATACAGATTATCCTGAATTTGTATGGGAAATGATGCATGAAAAAAGCTTTAGCAACAAAGGAGATGTGACTCTTTCTGAAAGTATTAAAAACAGATGGCTTCAATTTGAGTTTGATGGCAATATTGATAAAGATCAGGAAGCTTTATTATTTGGCAAAGGCGGATATTACCGCTCTGATGATTTACATACAAGAGCAACTATGATTAATCAGCTCCAGTCTACAATTCGTTCTCTTAATCAGGATTTGACAAGTCTGATTGCATTTATTGCAAGAATGGAGTAATCAATATATACAATAGGAATGTTTCTGCATAAATCCTGATATCCCGGTCACTCCACTTTTTGATGAGAGATGATATCTATTACGCGATTTCTGACAGCTTGATAAAGATAACCAGAGAGATGCGTCTTTAAGAACAATTATCCCTTTTAGTCCAGAGGGAAGCAAATAACTCATGTACAACATCATCTGCTTCCTGTTGATTTCTTAGCCGATTATAGGCATGAATATATAATAGCCCTTTATAACGATTGTATATTTCGGTAAAAGCAGCCTTGTCGCCATCCTTTAGAAAAGCGACCGGATCGTTATCAGGTAAAGTTATATAAGAGACCATAATTAGAATCGCTCCTGTCTTTTATGGAAGATCCCGGTCAATATTAAATAAATTTTCCGTAAAAGCTTTAAGGTCTCAATGTAATCAAATTGTTAACACTACGATAAGATACTGAAACAGAATAACATTAGCATTATTTGAAAAATGGATTCAGCCTGAAATACTTTCCACCTTCAAAACTTATCACATAATCAGATTTAAAATGGGTACTCTTCAAATAATAGTCAGTTGTGATGATCTGCGCTCCGGAAGCACATGCTGCATCAAAATTAGAACGGTCGTTGATGCGGGCTTCGCGGGTATCAGAATCTGCACGGGTACGGATAATATATCCCTTTTTAATCAATTGAGGGATCGCCGGATCTTTAGCGTCATTGATAATCATCATTCCTGCTTCGGGTCTTCCGGCTTCCGCATTAACAAATAAGACTCTTCCTTTTAGCGAAGGGTGCCCTTTGATATAAAGTTCCATCTTCTCCTCTTTCTGATCAAGAATGAAAAGGAATTTCCCTCTTGCTTTTTTCAGCGCCGGCCAGTTATCTTTTAAAACTGCTGCCTCCAGTGTTCTATATTCCCCCCTTACTTCATCAGGCATAATGATCTTATCCTTGCCAAGTCCATCTATTAAAGCCCGGTCAAGCTGATCGAATGTTTTTCCTGCAAATTTTTCAGGGTCACTATAGCCCTCTCCTTTCATTTTGTTGTCTTTAGCTTCTAGCGTGACAAACACAGGCGTATGATCAGGATGAGCATCAGACCACTTTTTCAGTTTCTCCAATCCCCCCTTCAGCGTCAGGAAGTCACTTCTAAAATCCAGGTCCTGAATATGAAAAACCTTAAAACCTGGTGCATCCATCTCTTTGTTCACATCATAAGGAGCCTGATCTTTTACCCAGTCCAAACCTCTTGGATGCGCATATTTACCTCCTTTTGAATCTGCATACACATCAATTTCGAGATTTCTCAACCCCATATCAAGCTGCGAGGTCACACCAATATGTTCATAATCGATCTTACTTGAGGATACGGAATCATTTAATTTAAATCTTTCAAACAAATGAGAATCAATCGCTTTTTTATAACTGTTATGTGATCCGATTACCTGAATCTTGTTAATTGGTAAATCATCCCCATCTTTTGGCATTAATAATGGAAACACGAATAATAACAAAGCAGTGGAAAGTGTTTTTGTCATAGCTGTAAAATAAAAACAGCCGGTATAAACCGGCTGCTTAAAGAGAATTAATAACCTGGATTTTGTCTTAAATTAGAATTCAATTGTAATTCTGTTGCAGGAATAGGATAATAAAGTCTCCTGTTCACATCTTTATTCATCGATAACACATCATTTTGTAAAGGATATTCTTTTTCAAATAAACCATAACGGATCAAATCATTTCTTCTCCATGCTTCCCAGCTTAATTCCCTTGCTCTTTCATCAAGCAAAACATCTAAATCAACACTAGTGGCTGCATCTGCACCAGCCCTTACACGTATTTTATTCACTAAAAAAAGTGGAGTCTGCATTTCTCCATTCACTACTGTTGGTGAAGCACCGCGTAAAAAATAGCTTCTGCTTTCATCAGCATCACATCTGCCAAACGTAAGAAAGGCATGTCGTTACCATTCAGCCTCGTTGCCTGTATAGCATTTACGTCCGGCCAGTATTTTACTGAACGAATACCCTTTGCCTGATCGGCCACCGTATTTCCAACATCCATAGGTTTTCCCGGTTTTAAGATAATGTCTGGCGTAATTACAATTTGGTCTGTTGTACCTGCAATATAAACTGGTTTTGTTTGATCTGGTTTTTTTCTGTTCGCATCTGGCGCGAATTGCGGACCAACCAGCCAGAAAGTTTTCCTGACATCATTATTAAGATTAAACCTGTTATAATATTCAGGCGTGGTACTCATTGAAATACTAAACCCAACTCCCGGAATACCATAAGCTGCAGCAAGTGCAGGATAGAAACCAAACCTGGTCATTTGATTACCTGGGATCTGCTGATCATATGGAACAGCAAATATTGTTTCACTAATCTGGGGGCCATTATTTACATCAAATATATCTGAATATTTAGCATCCAGCTTATAGGTTGTGTTTTTCATCACACTATCTGCCATCGCTACAGCATCAGTATATCTGGGTTTCCCAGTATACACCTGAGCATTCAGGTACATTTTTGCCAGCAAGGCAAAAGCCATTCCACGAGTTGGCTTACCATAAAATGATATCTGATTGGCTCCCGTTTTTTCTGGTAAACTGGGAATAACCGCCAATAGTTCCTTTTCAATGAATTCAAACACCTTATCTCTGCTGGCCGTACCAGGCAAAGCACCAGCTTCTACCGGAAATTTATCGATGATTGGAATATTACCATAAATATCCATCATCAAAAAGTAGTACAATGCCCGCATGGTCCTAATTTCTATGATCCCCGAAGCTTTCTTCAAATCAGAAACTGAAGAGGCATTGGTTACCGAGATCAACCGGTTACAATTGTTGATCCCACCAAATCCCCACTCCCAAACAGTTTTCACGTTAGGGTGATCAAATGTCCAGGTATGATAATGTAATTGTCTGTATTGTCCTCCGTCATCGAAATTACCATCTCTGGCTGGCAGAATTGCAGCATCAGTAGACATTTCCTGCATTCTGAAATAAGGCACTCCGAACTGCGAAGAAAGGTTAGAATACATAGTGCCATATAATGCGGCGTAATCTGCATCGGTTGTTGGAAAATTGTCCTTTACATATTGTGATTCCACCTTAACATCCAGTTTTGTACAAGATGTGATGGTTAACAGTGCAGCCAATGCTGCCGTTAATAAAAATATCTTTTTCATTTCGTTGAATTTAGAGTGACAGCTTAAAATGATGCGTTAATACCAAGACTAAATGTGCGGGTTTTGGGGTAAAAGTTGTTGTTATCAATACCCGGCGTTAGCCCTCCAATATTAATCTCTGGGTCCAGCCCCGTATATTTAGTGATCACAAACAAGTTATTTGCTGTCACATAGAGACGTATAGCTTTAATAGATTGCACTTTTGGTTTGATCGTGTAACCTAGTGTAGCATTATCCAGGCGTAAATAAGAGCCGCTTTCCAGATATCGGTCAGAAATCAGGTAAGCATTTCCGTCATTGAAAGACTCACCCAAAGTAAATCTGGGAATATTCTGCAATTTAGCATCTGCCGGATTATTCAATCCTGCCGCAGTCGCGTTTAAAATTTTATTACCTAACACACCGCGGATAAGAAAACTAAAGTCTAATTTTTTATAGGTAAAAGTGTTGCTCCAGCCATAGATATATTTTGGTTGTGCGTTGCCGGCAACTTTAGCATCAGAAGTTAAAGGCTGTGTTGCAATCGTTTGTCCGGCAGCATTAACATAGGTACTTACACCTGCTTCGTTTTTACCAGCATAATTCCAAAGATTGAAAGTTCCTAAAGGCTGTCCTGGTTGTACGATCTGGCTATAATTTCCCGATTGTCCCTTACCTCCCAATTGTGCAGTCTGGATATAAGAGATTTTATAAAAGTCATCGGACAAAGTCTCCACAACATTCTTATTATGGGCAATATTTGGTGAAGTGTTCCAGCTAAAGTCATTCGTTTTCACTACCAGGGCATTTAACGATAACTCAATACCAGTGTTTTTTACCTTTCCCACATTGGCTGTAATAGTCGGTAAGAAATACTGGGTGGTAGAAACTGCATACTCAGAATAGATCAGGTCAGATGTTTTCTTGATGTAATAATCTACTGAACCCGTAACCCTATTACCAAATAAACCGAAATCTAATCCAATGTTAGTTGTTGAAGTACTTTCCCACTTCAAATCAGGGTTTTCATTTCTTACAGGGCCAATCGCATTGCTGATTACACCATTGTTCAGATATTTACTACTGGTTGGAGGTGTTCCATAAACTAATAAAGCAGAAAATGCATCAAAACCAAGGCTGTTTCCTGATTTACCATAACCTACTCTCAATTTCAAATCACTGATAACAGGGACACTTTTCATAAAATCTTCTCCAATAACTCTCCATCCGGCAGATACAGCAGGGAATAATCCCCAACGGTTATTCCGGCCGAAAGCAGAAGAACCATCCTTTCTCAATGATGCCTGAAACAGATATTTCTCATTATAATTATACTGGGCCCTTCCATAAAAAGAAATTAACCTTAAAGTTGAGATCGGTGTATTGGCAAATGTAATTTGAGAAAGTAATGAGGGATTAGATAAAAATATATTATTTGCTCCAAGGTTATCATTTGAAAAACCCTGGGTAGTTACGCCAAAACCATCGTTAGTACGGTCTTCCTGCCATGAATATCCACCAAGTAATTTCAGGTTATGTTTACCAAATATTTTATCATAATTGAAATATCCTTCTAACACTTCTGATTTATTCAGCACATCCAGTTTAATGGCCTGTCCACTTAATTTTCTGGCAAGTCCTGATTGACTATTTAAATAAGAACTCGTATTATTCTGATCTTTTTGCGTGGATACACTAGCTGTGAATTTCAAACCAGATAGGATGTTTACCTGCGCCATTCCATTGATCAGCGTTTTATTATTTACACTTTTGACCTCATTGTTATCAACAATAGAAAGTGGATTACGGGTTCCACTGCCTGTCCTGTCATAATTTTCCTTATAGGTACCATCAGCATTGAAAGGACTCACTGTAGGCAAATAAAATAACATATTTGAAAGTGCCTGGTTCTGATAGATATCATTACCACTAGAAGCACTATTAGTTATAGTCACCCCTAATTTCAACCTGTCATTAAAGAACTTCTGGTTTATATATGCACGGACAATAGTTCTTTTCAAGGATGTATTTTTCAGAATTCCCTGGTTATTAAAGTAATTGACACTTGCACCATAATCTGAGGATTGTCCTGATCCACCGTAAGAAAGGTTATGATTCTGCGAATAACCTGTTCTTTCCAGCAGTTTTTGCCAGTTAGTATCTGATCCATCATCGTCAATAGGATTCAATTTCTGTTTGTTATCTGTCAGATACTGGCGTAATTCTGGCGCAGTTAGCATATCATACTTTTTAGATACACTTTCCACTGCTCCATAGCCACTGTAAGAGAGCCTGGATTGCCCGCCTTTAGATCTTTTTGTAGTTACAATGATTACACCATTTGCAGCTCTCGACCCATAGATGGCTGTAGAAGAGGCATCTTTCAAGATATCTATACTTTCTATATCAGCTGGTGCCAAAAGGTCTATTGATGCGCCAGGAACACCGTCAATTACATAAAAAGGTTCTTGTGCAGCACCTCACGCAAGGTAGAAGGCCCTCTTAAGATAGTAGATGGTTTAGCATTTGGGTCACCACTTTTAGTCACGTTCAATCCCGCAACCTTACCTTGCAGCAATTGGGCAGGACTGGTCATCACTCCCTGGTTAAATTCTTCAGAATTCACAGAGGTTACTGCTCCGGTCAAATCCTTTTTACTTGAAGTACCATAACCAATCACAACTACATCTTTCAGTAATTTACTATCAGTAACTAATGAGATGTTTAAATTTGAACTGTTTCCAACTGCTGATTCCTTAGTTACAGTTCCCAGCATAGTGAATACAAGAATATCCTGCGGACTGCTTACCTGTATAGAAAAATCACCATTCTGATTAGTAGATGTGGCCACTTTAGTGCCCTTTAACCTTACAGTAACACCTGGCAAACCACCGTTACTTTCGTCAGTCACTTTTCCCTTAATAACTCTGCTCTGTTGCTGCGCAAAAGTACAGACTGAGATGGCCAGCATGAATAACAACAGAAGGGAAAATTTCTGTTGCAAACAATCGATAACCACTAAAATAATTTTGTAGTTTTTTCTCATAAATCGTTTTATTTAAACACTAAAATTCCGACAAAGATGTGGGTCTCAGTTTAATACGGATCTACATTGAAGTTATCAAATTGTTAACAACAATCATAGATCTTATTATTCTGATAACATCAGAGTACCTTTTAAGTCTTAATAAAATCCGATAAATATTTATGATAATGAAGAAAGAATAACGTAAAGAGTGGACCTGACTATTAGGCCCTCTCTTTTTAGGATTACTTGAAACTAAATACTGACACCTCTATTAGTATGTTTATTCAATAAACCTTTTAGCTCATTCATTTGCTGTTCAAGAATACGGCACTTCAATAAATTTGTCATATACTCCAGCGACAAGCGACCATTTTGCTCTTTTATAAGTGCATTAAGTTCCTCTGAAACGAATTGCGATTTAGCTTTGAACTCAACTATGTCGAGGAATAAGTCATTCTTTGATTCCATTGTTTGTGATTTATATTATTTTCATCTACCTGTTGGGAAAGCTAATCCAATAATATCTATGATATTATATTATTACGGCAACCATTGTTATAATTACGTGAAGTACTAAAAAAAACAACAAAAATTGAAATCTACGCTGGTACATTTCACCAGATATTATTTCTTTAAATTACATTAAACTCAATTGCTTTATAATAGTAACTATCTTCCCATTTAAACACATAACGTTGAGCGAGGGAAATAGGGTGCAACAAAAATTAAAAATATAATTACCAGGTTGATAAAAATCCATAAACAGCTATTGCGAATTGATTAATTACATGTGCCCTGGAATTACACAAATTCACACAGAAACATTATTTTTTTCATGTAAAAACCACATAAATTCACATTTAATGTATTATAATTGATGGCGATAAAGTCATTTAATTTATACATTATTTTATCTCTTTATTATATTGAGGCTTGTACCTCATCCTAAAATAAAACGATATTATTACCAAAACATTGGATTGAAAGGATGTTTCAAAAAATAAAATTTAAAAATTGAAGGCAATGATCAGTTATTCTAAGATCAGCGACAGTGAATTGTTTAACAAACTGCAAACAGGAGATAGAAATGCTTATACTGAGATTTATCATCGATATAAAGGTCTTCTGTTCATATTTGCATGTAAAAAAACTGGAAACGAAGAAGAGGCACAAGATCTTATTCATGAGGTTTTTATTATATTGTGGGAGAAAAGAGCAGAGCTCAAGGTTTCATCAGAGCTCTCAGCATACTTGTTTTTTATACTAAAGAATAAAATCTTCGACCTTTTTAGAAGAAAAAAAGTTTCAGACCGTTACATAGAGCACTTTTCAAGTTACCTGATAGCTCATCAAAAAGAATCAGATTACTTAATACGTCACAATAATATGTCGGAATTAATCGAATCAGAAATTGCAGCTCTCCCTGTAAAAATGCGTCAGGTTTTTGAATTAAGCAGAAAAACCAATCTCAACAGAAAACAAATAGCGACACAGCTTGGCCTTTCGGAACAGACCGTTAAAAGCCATATGCATCGTGCCTTGACCATATTGAAGACGCGACTAGGTTCTGTTTCGTTTCTAATCTTATTTATTGGGCTGTAATAATTTTTATTGCACCCCTATCCCCCACTTAAACGTTATTCATTTGAATGAAGCATAATATGTCATATCGCCAAGCTAAAGAACTATTGTTAAAATATCAGATTGGACAATGTACGGCTGAGGAACAGTCAATTGTTGAAGACTGGATTACTTTTGGAAAAGTAACCGACTTCAAACTTAATGAGTTGGACCTTACAAGGAATCTAAATGACCTTGATAATCGGTTAGGTATTGCAGCACCAAAGATAAAAAGATATCATATCAATAATAATATTGCAGCTGCTGCAATATTATTATTTTTGGGCATTGGATTTTATTTTTATAGTTCAAAACCACCTTTCACCGATGAAAACACCAAATTTACAACAAAAAAACAGATGATATCAAACCTGGAAGTAATCGTGCCACTTTAACTCTTGCAGATAACAAAACATTTGATCTGGAAAAAACAACTGATCAAACTCTGTTAAAGAAGGAATACTTCACAATATTCAATACAAAACAGGGACAACTGATATATCATCCCTTAGCATCTGATTTACCCAACGAAATAAAGTCTAAAAATCTCCTGTCAATTAATACTGTTAGTACACCACGTGGTGGACAATATCGGATTATACTTCCTGATGGTACAAAAGTTTGGCTCAATTCATCTTCATCTTTAAAGTTTCCTGAGCAATTCACTTCAAATGAGCGGAATGTTGAGCTCAAAGGAGAAGCTTACTTCGAAGTAGCAAAAAATGCTTCTAAACCCTTCAAAGTAACAGTGAATTCTACTGTAGTAAAAGTTTTAGGGACACATTTCAATATAATGGCATATAATGACGACCCTTTCATCAAAACAACTTTATTAGAAGGCTCCGTTCAATTAAGCAACATAACAACATTGGATATCTTAAAACCAGGTCAACAGGCAGTTATTAATAAAAGTGGCTTTGTCAAAGTTATCAATACTGATACAGAGCAATCGATCGCGTGGAAAAATGGTTATTTCTTTTTCAATCGGGCGAATCTAAAAGATATCATGAAACAACTATCAAGATGGTATAATATCGATGTGATTTATAAAGGAAAAATGCCAGTTGAAGAAGAGTTTGTAGGTAAAATTAAACGGGATTCTGAACTTTCTAAAACTCTGAAAATATTAGAATTTAGTGGTGTTAATTTCAAAATAATAGGTAATCAACTTATTGTAACATCCAAATAACCTACCAATTCTCTTTTTACTACTACAATTTTCAAAAACATGTACTTAACCTCTTTTTCTAAGTATTTTCATAAGTTCATCTACAAACTTCTTCTCATTTCGGTAATTCTCATTAGTTGTTCCCTGATTTTGAGTGTAAAAAGTTATGCTCAAACCATTACTTTAAATGCAACAAAAGCCAACATCGAAAACATATTTAATGAAATAGAAAAACAAAGCGGATACGATTTCTTTTATAAGTATAAGGATATCAATAAGAGCTCACCAGTAAATGTAAAGTTAAAAAACGTTTCTATTGAGGAAGCATTAATACAATGCCTTCAAAATACAACGCTAACTTATAAAATAATTGATAAGACTATTATTATAAGTAATAACGCTAAAAATATAACATCTAATCCTTCTCATTTAAAACAAAATATAATTACAGGATCTGTTAAAGATGAAACAAATCAGCCTATACCCGGCGTAGGCATACATGTCAAAGGAAATTCTTCAGGAACCATAACTGACAGTGATGGTAAATTTAATATCTCTGCAAGTCCGGAAGCGGTTTTGATAATCACTTCTATTGGTTATAAAACAAAACAAGAAGTTATAAATAACCAGGATATCATCAATATAATACTCGAGCAGAATAATAATGAGGAGCTTAGTAGTGAAGTTATAGTAGTTGGTTATGGAAATCTTGAGCGGCGCAATCTTACCAGCTCAGTAAGCACGGTCAGGATGAGTAATATAAATACGATTAAAAAGCCAAGTGCAGACCTGTTACTCGCTGGTCAATTAGCAGGAGTAACAGTAAATCAGGTTACTGGAACCCCGGGGGGAGGCGTCGTAGTACGTGTTCGGGGATCTGCTTCAACTGGCGCAGGTGATGACCCCTTGTATGTAATTGATGGTTTTCCAATTTCTGCAAAGTTTGATCAAAAAAAGCCAATCCACTAAGTACAATTAATCCTGATGATATTGAATCCATTTCTGTATTAAAGGATGCCGCATCAACTGCAATCTATGGATCGAGAGGTGCAAATGGAGTTATTCTAATAAATACTAAACGGGCAAAGATCGGACAGTCACTAGTGACTATAAATACATTTACAGGAATTCAATCTAATCTGAAAAAAAGTACAATTCATATGATGAATGCTGCTGAATTTGCCCAGTTTAGAATTGAGGCAGCAGACGATCTTGCAAAATTTAATGGAAATGAATTTGATCCTTCAACTATTCCAAAAGAATACAAAAACCCTTCTTCGCTTGGTGAAGGTACCAATTGGTATAATGAAATTACCCATCCGGCATTGATGCAAAATTATAATCTAACAATTGCAAATGGTACTTCTAAGATGCGTTCACTATTTTCTATTGGTTTTTTTGATCAGAGAGGCATCATTTTAAACACTGGTTTTAAGCGCTATTCTGTAAGAGCTAACTTGGATTTTAGTATTACAAAGAACTTAACCTTCGGCTTAAATATTAGCCCATCCTATAGTTCCAGAGATAAACAGGAAACTGACGGTCACTTTGAAAATGGGATATTAACCCAGGCACTTCTAAATAGTCCAATTCCGCCAGTCAGATTACCAGACGGGTCATTTAATCCAAGAATTACATCTTCCGGAATGTTTATCAATAGTAATCCAATAAATGCCGTAACCAATACAATTAATAAACAAACCGACTTCCATACGCTGGCAAATATTTATGCAAACTGGGTTGTAGTAAAGGGTTTGAGCATTAAAACAAGTTTTGGAACAGATTACAGCCACAACAATGGAGACACTTTTAAGCCTTCCTTTGTTGGCGGTTTCCGTGCGGCTCCACCTCAGCTATCAACAGGTTCTACCTATTCAAGTAATTCTCTGAACTGGTTAAATGAAAACACTATCAATTATAATCATGATTGGGGTAATCACTCTTTATCGTTTTTAGGAGGTTTCACTGTTCAAAATGAAGTCAGTAATTATAGAGTTACTTATGGAACTGGATATGCTGATGATATTATCTATACAATAAATGGAGCAAACAGTGTTACTGCAGGTGCAGATAGAGGAGAATGGAAACTTTTATCAGTGATCAGCAGAGTGAATTATAGTTACAAGGACAGATACTTATTTGCAGGATCCCTTAGAAGGGATGGTTCATCCAGGTTTGCACCTGGCCATCAATGGGGTACTTTTCCGTCTATTTCAGCCGGATGGCGAATCTCCAATGAACCATTTTTCCCTAAAACTAAATTAATTGACCACCTTAAATTCACAATGAGCTATGGATTGGCAGGTAATAACAACATTGGTAATTATGCCTATATACCAATTATCGATAAAAGTAACTATGTTTTTGATGATGTTCTGTCCCCAGGTAACAACTTAAAAATGTTGGGAAACAAAAACCTTGGTTGGGAAACTACCAGGCAATTTAATGCTGGCATAGATCTTTCATCCTGGAACGGGCGTATTAATCTTATAGCTGAATATTATAATAGATATACGAAAGATATGCTTAGCGAGATTGACCTTCCTATTGCATCCGGGTTCAATTCTACTTTTACAAATGTCGGAAACGTGAGAAACAGAGGATGGGAGTTTACATTAACTACCAAAAATATCAATCAAAAGAATTTTAGCTGGACTTCTGATTTTAATATTTCATTAACAGGAATAAGGTACTCAGTTTAGGGAGTGCTAAAAGAATATTAGACGCCCCGATGTATGAAAATACAACAAGTATAACTCTTGTCGGCTCTCCATTGGGGATGTTTTATGGTTATGTCTTTGAAGGTATTTTTCAAAATCAACATGAAATTGATACAAGCCCACATTCTGAAGGGCAAGTTCCAGGAACCATAAAGTATAAAGATATCAACGGTGATGGTGTGATAGATGGCGCAGATAGGACAATAATTGGAAATCCACATCCGAATTTCACCTTTGGATTTAATAACAGAATTGTCTATAAAAAATTTGACCTTAATGTAGTAATGGCAGGATCAGAAGGAGGCCATGTGTTCGACCTGTATAAGCAGTTTACAACCAACCTCGATGGAGTTTTTAATGTAGAGAAGGAAGTGGCAAACCGGTGGAGGTCAGAGGCAAATCCAGGTGCCGGATTTTTACCAACAACTAATGCAAATACTAATCTCGCCCGAGACCTTTACCCCTCTTATTGGGTCAAAAGCAACTCTTACATTGCTTTCAAAGATATCACGCTGGGTTACACATTCAAGACTAGTTTCAGTCAGAATTTCAAAATCTATATAAGCGCACAAAATGCCCTGCTATTAACAGGGTATACAGGAGGCAATCCTGAGGTTTCCATGAATACGGAAAGAGAAAACCCCTCATTAGCCCCCGGTATTAACTTCACAGGCTATCCGGTTTCAGCAGTTTATACAATGGGTATTAATTTAACACTTTAAATAATGCGAAGATTCACTACTATAATATTAATTACTGTTTTAGGATTGGGAGGATGTACAAAAAACTATTTGGCTGTAGAACCTGAGACAAACCAAAATGGAGCAAACTATTTCAAAACTAAAGATCAGTTCATTAAAGGTCTAAATGGAGCTTATAGTCCTTTGCAAGAATTATTTAACGGACCGTTTTGGGCTATGGCAGAAATGCGATCAGATAATACTTCCTATCAATTAAATACTGATGACCGGTCTGGTAATCTCCGGGAAGAATTAGATGAGTTTAGAGAATTAAATCTTAATGATGAGGTGCAGAATTTTTTTCAACTAAGTTACATAGGAATTGGCCGGTGTAATGTTATTTTAAGTCGATTGGAAAAAGTGAATATCAATGATGGTATAGCAACTAAAGAAATAGCCGGACAAGCAAGTTTTCTACGTGCATATTATTATTTCAATCTGGTCAGGCTGTTTGGTGATGTTCCTCTGATATTAGAAGAAATCACTAATATTAATGACGCTTTTAAGGTAAACAGCAGAAAACCAGTAATAGATATTTATGCTTCAATTATTACAGATGCTACTTCTGCAATAAATAAATTGCCAGAGCAATATTCAGATAACTTGAAAGGCAGAGCGGGAAAAGGAGCAGCAAGAATACTCCTGGCTGATGTTTATTTGACTACAAAAAAATATGATCTGGCCATTCAGCAGTTGAGACCATTAGTCAATTCGATTATCAGTTGAATTCAAATTATGCAGATAATTTTGATGTCAAGAAAAAAAATGGGGCAGAGTCAATTTTTGAGATCCAATATATGGAAGGTCCAAATAACTTACACAGCCTTTTAGCAGATAGATTTGCCCCGTGGGATTCACCCGATGGATTGATAACTGGTTTTGAAATTGACCACGATGCTGGTAACGGCTGGAACATTCCTACTGATGATTTTATGTCATCCTATGAGAATGGTGACTTAAGAAGGGCCGCATCCGTGGGCGAAGATTATAAATCAGTTGTAACGGGCGAGACTGTTCCTTATGTAAAAAAAAATACAATAGTCCCCATGCGATACGAGGGATTTCAGGAAATAATTTCCCTGTTTATCGATATTCGAATGTTTTACTTATGCTTGCAGAGTGCCTGAATGAAATCGGATCGCATGGAGAATCACTGCAATTCCTTAACCAGGTACGCAGAAGGTCAGGCCTGAAAGACTATACCATTATTAATCAAGAGAACAGAACTAAGAAATGTGATTCAGCACGAAAGAAGGATCGAATTCGCTTTTGAAAATCAAAGATGGTTTGATCTTTTAAGAACAGGGACAGCTTTACAAGTTATGTCTACCCATGCTATCAGAGAAAGGTCAAATAAAAAACATCTGGGTTCCGGAGCATATTCCAATATTCATTTGCTGTTTAACTATCCTGAAAGAGAAATGAATCTGCAATTATAATACAAGACAATAGCATTAAGGCCCGGTTAGAGGAACGAGAATCAGGACTTTGCCAATTACACCGGATAAAATCCTGGGATAGATTAAGAGGTACTGATTTAGCTCCCTTAATCATAAACTAAAGATTAATTACCTGATAGTTCGCAACCCACTACGCCCTGAGTTTTACGAGGTGATACACCGTATGCATTTACAGCTTCAACGCCAATTAAACCATATGATCCGCAGTTAATTTGTATACCTGTGCGATTAATTGTTGTTGTATATAAGAACACCCCGTTAAATACCAATTATTATAGCTTGTTGTATTAGAATTTCCAGAAGCGCTAACCAGTGTAACGCCCTTTCCATTATAACCAAGTATGGTAAGAGAAGGAGTAGCCGGGACATCGAAATACGAGGCCAATGCTGTAGCATTTTGAGTTTCTTTAGATTTTCCTCCGAATGAAGATAATGTGCTTACAGCTACTATAGCCACTAAACAAATGAATAAATATTTTTTCATAAAATTTAATTAGTTCACATAAATGTACCAAAAAAAAATAATAAAGGTTAAAACAATTATTATCTATTTTTTTTCTTGAAGTATAAGTCTGCTCCCCACATTACAAGGCCATAAAAGAGCCAGAATATAGGTAATGTAAAAATGACCAGAAATATGTACCCATGATTACTTTGCCTGCCTGAACCAATTGTCCAGTCAATGAGCGGATAGGATGAGAAATAAACAACGTAGTAAAGAACTGGTACCAGGAACGTACCAATGGCAAGTTTCCAATTATAGCCTGAAGCAGCAGTTTGTCTGTGTTTACGGATAGCCACAAAATGTAAATAAGTAAATATCACCCAGGCAATAATAGCAAGTCCAAATGGTTCAATAAAAAGCAACACCTTTGAAACGTTAGATATTCCAGGTGACAATATAATTTTCAGGTCTTCTGCTGGCAGTTGGTTTAAAGTCCAGGAATAGGAATTTTCCTTCACCAAAACCGGGTTACCAATGGACGCGCTTTTAAACGTGAAATCCGGAAGGGTTTCAAGATCAATTTTAATCGGGCCAAATGACTTCCAGTATTTCGATGGGAATAAAGAATATTCCAGATCAAAATCACTGATAAAACCATATCTGCTATTTCCTAAACTACCAACATATTCAACAGTAATTACGTTATATCCCTTTTTTAAATTGCCATTAAAATAGACAAGATTCTCAATACGAACAGGTTTAGATACATCTTTTTCATAATAGACATCAAGGTTGACAGAATCACTTTGAGAGGGCTTAATGAAACCATATGCCTTTAGTTCTTCCGCAGTATTATTCTTAAGGCCCGATACTTTAATTGTTTCGCCATTAACCTTTACTACCGGATTATCATACAGGCCAAGAGCAATAAATAAAAGAGGTAAAGACATAGCTCTTTCGGTGTTTAACTCATATCTGATCTGATACCTGGCCGTATAACCATGATCATTGATGATTTTAATTCCAATATGTTCATTCAAAACATCGATAGATTTACTTGAGAACAAATTGGAAAGACTGCTTCCTGCTCTATAGGGCTGGGCCATATTAGCATAAGCAGGAACACAGCAGAAAAAAAGAAAAATGATAAACAGGTATTTCGTCATAAAGCAATGATAACATCTTAGAAAATTCAGATTAATCAGCTACAAATTCGGCTGTCGCCCCAAGCTCTTTTAAATAGTTAACTGAATCCTTAAGATGCACAAGGTAGCCTTTATAAACTTCAATATCCTTTTGCTTAACTACTGCTAAAGCCTCTCGGAGAGTTAGATTTAGCTCAGTTTTCAGAAAATGTACAATTTTCATTTTATGCTGACCAATATCCCTGACAACTACTTTTCCTTTAATCCATTCTGACATGTCCGTATCTCCCTCTTCACTATCATCATCCTGCTCTTCGTCAATTGATGCATATACTTCTTTCCACAGCTCTATAGTAAGGTCAAAATCAGTCTCTAACAGATTCTTAAATTTATCTGCATCCTGCTCAACCTTTTGTATACTTAAAAGCTTTGCCGCAAAATCGTTCAGATCCTCCGCCACTTTAACAGGTTCCCAGTTACCTGAACCATGCCATGAAAAATAGACAGGGAAATTTCGATCCTGCTCAGATAAATCCACATAAAAAGGGTCATTATAATCATTGGAACAGATTACATACCAGTTTTCTTTAAAGTGTCCAGGCTTTGTTCCGTCTAAAATTTCACCAGTCACTCCATTATATTTATAACCTTCCTGAAACTTCTCAAAAGTTTCAACTGCCGGATAGTTCTGTGGAATGAAAAGGCAAACAAGCGAAATTTGCTTCTCTATAAAATGTTTAATTTCCTGATGTAGCTCCATATCACAATCTAACATCTTTTTTTATTTATACAAAAAAATTATCCAACCTCGATTGAACGTTCAATGTTGATCTGTTTCAGAAAATATTCATCATGAGACACGACAAGGATTGTCCCCTTATATTCATTAATCGCAGCCGTTAAAATCTCAAGATTCTGAATATCAAGATTGTTCGTCGGTTCATCCAATATCATCATATCCGGTGACTGGCTGCCTATAGTTAAAGAACAAAGCATCAGCCTCATCTTCTCTCCCCCGCTAAGCGTCTCACAAGGTTTATCCCAATGTTCTTTGGTAAACAAAAACCGGTTTAAGCGAATCTTTATCTCATGCTCCAGCAATACACCCGAATTATACGCTTGAGCCTGCTCGTAAACGCTAAGTTTATTGTTAATCAATGAATAGTCCTGATCAATATAAATAAATTGAATAGTCGCTCTTTCAATGGTTCCTCTACGAGGTTCAAATCCAGCCAGAATCATTTTGATTAAGGTTGTCTTCCCAGAACCGTTTAGTCCTTTCACAACAATACGCTCGCCACTGCAAATTTGAAAATTCAGGTCCAGTTTCCAAATCAGTTGATCATCGTATCCAAAGTTAACATCCTTTGCAGTAATCAATACCTTACCTTTATGAAGCACAGAATTATCAAAATCAATCTTCATTTTATCTGTACCTGATAATCCCGTGCGCAATTGATTTAGCTCCTGTGAGATAATCCCCACTTTTTCAGCATGAATATCCTTTATCCGTGAAGTACTTTTCTCCGCGTTACTTCTCAATGTATTCATAAAAATGGTTGGAACTCCAGCCTTTTCCTGTTTCTTTTTTCCCCGGGCATCCAGTTTTTGCTGTCGTTCCAGGGACTCCTTTTCCGTTTCCTTTGCTTTACGCAACAACTTTTCCTTACTTTTTAAATCCTGTCTGTCTAAAGCATCCTTTTCAACTAGCTTTTGTTCTGCATAGAAATCATAATTACCACCGTAAACCGTTATACCACTTATGCTTAATTCATAAACTGAGTTCAACAGATTCAGTAAACCTCTATCGTGGCTTACCAGCACGAGGGTATTTTTAGTTGACCTGACATAATCATACAACATGTTTCTGCTAAGGGTATCCAGGTGATTGCTTGGTTCATCCAATAAAACTATTTCAGGACGGTGAATTTTTATTCCCGCAAGAAAAACCCTTGTTTTTTGTCCACCGCTAAGTGTTTCCATTTTTTGAGTCAGATCCAGTTCATCTAGTTTCCAATGGGCCATTGCCTCTTTGCAACGCTCCTCAATTGCCCAGTCATCATCAAGCAAAGTAAGGTTTTCTTCTGTCGCATTGCCTTCAAGGATTTCTCTGAGTGCAATTAGCTTATCCTCAACCTGAAGAGCCTGAGCAACACTATAGTCATTAAACTGACCGAATAACTGTGGCACATAATAAGGTTTTGAGTCTGTTTTTAAAATCCCTTTTGAAGGATGTAAAACTCCAGCAAGGATTTTTAAAATCGTAGATTTTCCTGTACCGTTATTGCCAATCAATGCAATTTTATCATGTTTATTTATAACGAGATTTATATCAGAAAATAATAAATCTCTATTGGGGTGCGTATAAGTAACGCCTTGAAGAATAATCATAATTCCTTTCTTTTAAAGAGTGAATAATTACAGCAGCCCATTATTCTGGCCCCGTTATTTTTCTGAAAGAAATTATATCCTACATAAATTTATGTTTTTGATTACAAAAGCAAAGATAAGAAAATGTTCAATTGAATTTTTCTTCATATTTACTCTTTTCTAAAAATGACTTGAAATCTTTCACATTCAAGATCTCATTAATGGCCTCTTTTTTATACTTACTATTTTGATAATAAGATTGAGTGATTTTAAACCCGATATAATAACCCAGATCTGCGGGACGTTCGTTCAGTAGTCGTCGCTTTATAATAAAACCACTTAAATACATCTTTGCTATATAGATCTTTCTTAAATTCATTCCATAGTGCCTTCTCGTGCTGTTCACCATATTTATGAAGTAATTCACTGGTACTGACGCCTGTTGTTAATTTACAGATAAAATCAGCACTTCCTTCTATAATAGCCCTGCTTAATACATTTTTGCTGCTATCGCTATAATTTTGCTGATAATGGACGAGCTCATGAGCAACCATCACCTGAATATTTGATAGCGTCATTGATTTTAAAACTTTAACAAACTGAGGACTAATATTTGTAAAATTGGAGCTTGAATCAGCACAGTTTACATCAGCACCAATAAATAGCCCTTCTTTAAGTGACCTTCCGCCAGACTTCAAATTTCCCATTTCAATATAAACATCGGGAAATACAGCTTTTGGATATAGCTGTTTTAACTTGATTAGCGAATTAAGCATCTCTGGTTTCAGCTGCTCTATTTTCAATGTATTTGCTCTGATAGATTCATAATATAATTTGTATTTTTCAATGATTTTAACGAAGTCTTCTGTACTTCCGATAACAGAAACTTTAAATATTTTCAAGCCTGGCGCCCCTTTACCGAAATATAGCCGGTTGTATATTTCCACACTATTTTCCGGGGATAATTTACAAGCATCATAAGCGGCCCAAAAGTTAGGTATATCACTGGTTACAAACTGAGCCTTGTTTGGATCTGTGTTTTTTGATAGTGGCTGCTGACCATAACAAGGAACTAAAGAAAATAAATAAAAAAAGTAAAATGATTATATTTTTCATAATCACAAGACATCTTATAAAATGAAACGTGGCAAAAACCACCAGATTATTTGCAAGTATTTAGCTGCTAATTAAATTAATTATCAAGGATTTAAAAGAAAAACAACCTATAAGGCAGCAACTTGATTGCTATTTCTAAATGTAATGAAGTCTTCAAATGAATACTCAGGACAGGCACCCTCACGTGCAGTAATGAAAGCACCCAATGAAATTGCCTGAAGCATAATTTGATGAGCAGAAGTTCCTTTTTCCAATCGTTTCGATAAAAATCCTGCTAGAAACGAATCGCCACTACCAACAGTATCTTTTACCTCAATGGGTATCGTAGGGTATAAATAAAACTTATCATTATGGGCATAAAGTGCTCCTTTACTACCTTTAGAAATAATGATTTCATGCATACCAAATGTATCTTGCAAATACCTGATGCTATCTTTTTCACTACTATATGTCTTGCCCAAAAAGTTTATTATCATTCGTAATTCTGCTTTATTAAACTTTGCTAATTGCGTTTTATGCAATAAATCTTTGATGATCCTTACATCATAATATGGTGCCCGTAAATTGATATCAAAGACATTGTAAACGCTGGCCTCAATTAATTCGAATAATGTATTTTTCGACTTTTCATTACGGGTAGCCAAACTTCCGAAAACCAGTGCATCAGATGTAGTCAGTATTTGTAGGTCTTGTGGGGTCACTTCGATGAAATCCCAGGCTACATTTTGCAAGATATCATAATGTGCTTCATTATTTTCGTCTATTGAAGCGACAACGGTACTGGTAGGTTCTGTATTGCTAACCTGAATACCATCAATTGAAATATTCCAGCTTTTAATCTTCTGCAATAATTCGCACCCAAGCTGATCATTACCGACTCTACTGATCATGTTCACATCAATTCCCATTTTGAAAAGGTGATAAGCAACGTTAAATGGTGCTCCTCCGGCCATCCTTTGCTCTCCAGGAAATATATCCCACAATACCTCTCCAAAACAGGCCACTTTAATTTTCTTTTCTTCCATTGTAATTTTAGTTATTAAATGAATTTTCAAATATTTAATCAAATTTATTTACTGCTAGAACGAGTATACTTGTACTGAAAACTGGAGGAATGCATGATTATCGATGGGATTCCACATGGCCCATAAGCCTAAAGGGATTGGATAACCTCCAATTTCCAAACGTTTTGAAAGTATAAGGCTAATCTCATCTCATTAAATCCTGCTTTGTGGGCAAAGAAATTACTTTTTTCCACTTCACTATTGTTTAGTATAAAGCTATACCCTACCCTTCCCCTTACTTCTAAATTTTCTTTCTTATAAAGAGGATATTCACCGAATACAAAACTAGAATATTTGTTTTGAGTATTACTGCTATTTCTATCTCTACCAAAAACGACTGTATTCCAGCTTAATTGTAAAGGAACATGATCACTGATGGTATAATAAGACCTGAAATCCCAAAAACGTCCGGTTTCTCTGGCTTTATAATTAAAATATTCATCATTGTTATAAGTCGCCTTTGGGGAAAAATTATAAATATCCCATAATTCTAAAATAAGGCGTTTATTTTTATATCCCGCATAATTATTAAATTCTTTATAAGAACCATCTGCTGTACCGCCCGCCCAAAAACCACCGTAAAAGTTTTTAAAATCCAGGTGCAGATCTCCGGTGTATACTAAACCGGCTGCTACTTCACTCCCTCTCCACAAATGGCTATTCCGAAGTTGCAGAGATGAATGTAATTCCTGACTATATAACAATGAGTTTCCAATAGTCATTAGGAAAAGCAGCAATAATTTAAGTTTAAGCATTGTTGATTGATCTATAACTTGAAATCAATATTGACATTGACGACCTTATTGATCAAATCTTTCTCTCTTATACGAGATCCAAATAAAGCATAGGATAGCATCAACAGCTCACAAACAACAGTGAGAGACCAGGTCCATCTCCATGACCCAAGAATATCTGCCAAACCTCCCTGAACAAGTGTAAACACAGCTCCGCCAAATACTGCAGAGATAAATACGCCAGAAGCTTTTGATGTATATTTATTTAACCCTTTTATAGAGAGGGAATAAATACAGCTCCACATCGTAGAATGTAAAAGTCCAATGGCAACTAGGAACCAGAGATTTTGTGTAATCATGGCTATAATAGCAAGTATTGCAGCCAGTATAGTTGTAGTAGCTAATTGTGTTTTTTGCAGAAATTTTACTAAAGAAACTTGAGATGCCTCTTCCTACGAGAAATCCTCCCCAGTACAAAGTGGATAACAGCGCATGTATTCCCAAATCCACTCCTCCAATAATGATATCTGTCTGACCAAAGAAGCTCATTGGATGGCCCGAATCCATCAGTTCAAAAGCATGCAGATTGATATTGGCGCCAATGGCTACTTCTGTTCCTACATAAAAGAAAATCGTCATGACCCCCAGAGCAAAATGCCTGAAAGACCAAATGCTTCTTTCCAGTTTTTCTCCGGCAACAGCTCTTGTATTGGCAATATCCGGTAAATGAAGTTTTCTAGTGATCAAAGTAACCACAACGACACAAGCAATCAATAAAATAAGTGGTAACAGCAGCTGTTTGATTTCTACCTTCTCTATTGAAATGCCGCTAAACATCACTACCGTTACAAAAAAGGGCGCTGAGGTAGTTCCTATTGAATTAATAGCCGTAGTAATATTTAAACGTTGTACTACTGGTTGCGTACCGGGCAATTCATAAGATGCCACGTATGGATTTACCACTACCTGGATCACAGCGGCAGAAGTTCCCATTAAATAAGATCCGAGGATAAAAATAATAAAACCATATGGTAGAACCACATTCCCAAAACGAAGCGCCAGGTGCGGATACTGATCACCAAACCAGGAAGAACATAAATACATCAGCAAGCCTGAGATCATAAATAGGAGGCCACGTATAATGGTGTTTTTATAACCAATGGCGTTTACCCATTTACTGGCTAAAGTACCGTTCAACAAGTAGCCTAAAAAGAAAAAGAAAGAGATTAAAGTGGTGAATGTATTTTTTAAATTCCCGGCTTCAGCCAAAAACGTAAATTTTAAAGGAGCCTGTAATTGTTCATTTACTGTAGTCAAAAAACCTACGATGAAGTAGATAAAAGTAACAATTGCAAATGGCAGTATGCCATTACGAAGTTTTGTTTCCATAATTTTACCGATTGATAATTAAGTAATAGCCTTAAGCCACAATAGATTGCAGTACAGTTTTGGCTCCTTTTTCCTTAATGAAGTTTACAAATAGCACATACAATTCGACAAAATCAGTAGCAGCTTTCAAGTCGGTACTTTTAAACGCAGATAAGCCTAAAAAATCAATAGGATCGTTGCTGGCAATATGTTTTTCATCATCTGGTGTTAGCCAGGGTTCGGATATCTCATAGGACAAACCATTATCATCCGCTTTATATTTTAAATAATGCCTGTAAGCTGCAATCAGAAATACCACACGCTTAAGATCCCGACCATCTTTGATCATTTTAGCCAGGTTTAGCATTATATATACCGGAAATTTTGAAACACCGTCAAAACATAACCTGCTGAGCTGATCACTGACTGAACGGTTCGCAAATCTTTCTATAAGCGTCTGTTTATATTCATCTAAATCTGTACCCTCAGGTGCCGGAACATAAGGTGAACTGTCGATATCCATAAAATCACGTACATATTTAACGATGTCCTCATCATGCATAGCCTGATCGACTTTACGGTAGCCGCTAAGAAAAGACGGGTAGGACAACAAGGTATGAGCAGCATTTAAAAGACTCAGCTTCATATTCTCAAAAGCAGTTACATCATTTGTAAATTCAACTCCAACTCTTTCCCAGGCTGGTCTTCCGGCAATAAAATTATCTTCTATTACCCATTGGATAAAATCTTCGCAATAGACAGGAGCAGCATCAGCTATTCCGCTTTTCTTGTTCAGTCTTTCTACGTCTTCAGCTGTTGTTGCCGGAGTAATCCGGTCTACCATACTATTGGGGAATGTAACATTCGTTTTAACCCATTCTGCCAGATCACTATCCTGAGCAGCTATAAACGTGGTAAAGGCATTTTTAGCAGTGTTCCCATTATGTTGCAGATTATCACAGGAAAGAATGGTAACTGGGCCATTCTCTTTTGTCCGGCGCCGGCGAAGTCCTTCGGCTATAAAACCAAACACAGTGACCGGATGGTTTGGATTTCCCAGGTCGTGCTTTATTTTTTCATCTTCCAGGATAAACCCGTTTGTTGCTTTATCTAAATTGTACCCGCCTTCTGTAATGGTCAGTGTAATGATTTTAATTGCAGTCTCCGCAATTTTATCCAGCACCGCCTGTGGACTCTCTACCGCCCATAGCAGTTCTTGTAACGAACCAATATGATAAATTTCGTCCCGACCATCTCTTCCGCATACTGTCAGGGTGTAATCCAGATTTTGCGCTCTTAAATTCCTGACGATCTTTTCATCGGATGGCAACAAACACACGCCACAAATGCCCCATTTGTTTTGGTCTTCATCGTTCAATAACTGGTCTGTATAAAATGCCTGGTGTGCGCGGTGAAAATTGCCCACTCCAATATGTAAAATCCCCGACTG
Source organism: Pedobacter sp. NJ-S-72 (assembly GCF_053890575.1). Lineage (NCBI taxonomy): Bacteria > Pseudomonadati > Bacteroidota > Sphingobacteriia > Sphingobacteriales > Sphingobacteriaceae > Pedobacter > Pedobacter sp. NJ-S-72. Next base: position 2,813,287 of record NZ_CM132681.1, read on the forward strand.
GATAGTCTTACGTTCATAACCATAGCTCTTCATATTCATGATATTTGGTTAATCAAACTTATGTCAATAGGCTAGTGGTTATAGCATCTGTGTTAAGAATTAGTCATGGGAACGTTACCAAAATTCGGGGAACGTTCCCATTTGGGTTTGTTTTCCTTAGTTTTGATAAATACCTACCCTTCTGGTTCTATGAAACGTATCACCATTAAAGATCTGGCCAAACATTTATTACTATCAACCTCAACCATCTCCAGGGCTTTGGTGAATGATAAACATATCCATCCTGATACCAAACAGAAGGTATTAGATGCGGCTGAAAAACTGGGATACAAACCCAACCCTACAGCATTAAATTTGAAATATGGCCAATCAAAAAACATCGGCCTTGTAGTTCCAGAAATGATCACCCCTTTTACTTCCAAGGTACTTCGTGGCATCCAAAACATTTTATACCCGCTGGGGTATAGAATAATCATCACAGAATCAGACGAAGATCCATCGATAGAAAGAAAAAACCTCCTTCTTCTGGAAGAATTTAATGTGGATGGTATTATCATTAACTTATGTCATGAAACATATAATAAGGATTTATACCAGCAAATTATGGCTCGTGGAATTCCTCTTGTTTTTTTTGACAGGATTCCCGATAAATCGTTAGATGCATCAAAGGTAATTGTTAACGATAATATCAAAGCGTCCTTAATGATAGAACACTTAATTCATACCGGACGAAAAAGAATTGTCCACATTATGGGGCCATCAACGATCCGTAATTCTACTGAAAGAGCGATAGGATATAAGCGGATATTGACCAAGCATGGTATTTTTGATCCGGATTTGATGATACAAACCGAAGGCCTGACTTTTGAACACGGAAGAAATGCTACCATACAGCTATTGAACAAAAAAATAGAATTCGATAGTATTTTCGCCTTCACTGACACTCTGGCTATTGGTGCAATGAACTATCTTCATGAGCAACATATCAAAATACCTGAACAAGTAGCTATTGCGAGTTTCTCAGGAACAGAATTAGCAACCATTGTACATCCTCAACTAACCAGCGTAGAGCAGCCTCTGGTTCAAATGGGTGAAGTGCTGCAGGGTTGATTTTAGAAAAGATAAAAGACAGCACAGCTTTAAGCCGAACGGTTGTGATGGATTCAGAATTAATCTACAGGGCCTCTACCGGGTAATACATAAATACCAAAAGATCTATTGAGTATTTTCCCTTAAAATTACCTTGACCGGTTTAGAATTGAACTGAAAAACTCGACATTATCAGAAAACCAACTTTTCTTAATGATACTATTATAAAAATTAGCTCAACGGATATTTAAATTTAGTATGTTGTGCAACACTCCAGTTTAAAACCTGTCTTTTCGTAAGACACTAAATAAGCAAAATGAAGAAAATACTTTTATTATTATTTTTCCTGATACCGGTAATTACCTATTCGCAGAAAAATAATGACATTTCAATAGGTAAAACCTACACAACCTATTCAAAGATACTCGGCGAAGAAAGGCCATACTTTATATATCTTCCTAAAAGTGCATCCAGCACAATGTATAGCAAACAAAAATATCCGGTTCATTTGTGTGTTAGACGGCGAGGAACATTTTCAAGGACTTGCAGCAATGATGGAGAACATGGGCTCACTCAGGGTATTTCAAGAATCTATCATTGTAGCTATACCAAACGTCGACCGGATAAGAGACTTTACCCCTACACACATCACTTCGGGATTATATTTAGATAGTATTTCAGCCAAATCATCAGGTGGAGGGGAAAAGTTTACGCTTTTTCTGCAGAACGAACTGATTCCTGAAATTGAATCTAAATATCCAACTGCACCATACCGTATGTTAATAGGGCATTCTTTAGGCGGACTTTTTGTTATTAACACACTATTGAAGCATACCGAATTATTTAATTCGTATATTTCAATAGATCCTGCTTTATGGTACGATAATTCTAAGCTTTCAAAGGAAGCAGAGAATATACTATCAGATCATAAGTTTAATAATAAAACCCTATTTATCTCTGTTGCTAACGGCTTCAAAAAAAAGCTTGATACAGCAAAAGTGAGAAAAAACCATAACTCCTTTTAATGATGCTGCACTCGCTATGGACAGACTAAAGAGTGCCTTACAGCGGAATATTAATAAAACTTTGTTTTGGAAAATTAAATATTACGAGCTGGAGGGTCATAACATGGCCCCATTTATCAGTGAATACGATGGACTTCATTATATTTTTCGAGACTATAATTTCCTGTCTGTTGACAATTACGATTTATTTAACACTTCTGTTAACGACAAAACGATTCTGGATTCTCTCAAATCCGGATACAGGCAAATATCTAACTCAATGGGTTATGAAATACTTCCCCCGGAACAAATTATTAACAATTTGGGCTATGCTTTTTTGAGATCAAACAAATTTGAGTCTGCTTATCATTTCTTTGAGATGAATGAAAAAAATTACCCACTTAGTTTCAATGTGTACGATGCAATGGGCGATTATCATTCTGCTAAGGGAAGAAAAGAAGAGGCTAAAAAGTATTACATCAAGGCTTTATCGATTCTAGATTACCCTCCTACTGTTGATAAGCTCAAAACTTTGAAGTAACATAATTTGAAGAATCTTAAAGCTGGAAGTTCGTAAAAAAACCGGAATCGATATGTTCGATTCCGGTTAGTACCCGGAAGCAGATTCGAACTGCCACGCCTTTTCAAGCGCCACCCCCTCAAGGTGGTGCGTCTGCCAATTTCGCCACCCGGGTATTTTCTGAGCTGCAAATATATATTTATTCGCAACAATCAAGCACATATTTTAAAAATTATAGATTTAAAACCAGACCATCATATCCCAGCCTGATGTTAACAGGTAAATCCCGCTCCACATCCTCATGTTTTCCCATATTATGGCTGATATGCGTAAAGTAAGTCATCTCCGCACCAATATCCTGCGCAAAAGCAACTGCTTCCGCTACAGTAAAATGTGAAATATGATCTTCCATTTGTAAAGCATTAACCACCAAAACTTTAGCACCTCTTATTTTATCAATAGTAGACTGAGGTACAGTCTTCGCATCGGTTATATACGTAAAGTCATCAATCCTGAAACCAAGAATCGGTAACTTATAATGCATAATAGGTAAAGGGATCAACTCCGTTTTTCCAATATAAAAATTCTCAGTTGCAATGGTATGCACATTAATCTGTGGGATACCAGGATAAACTTTTTCTGCAAAAATATAAGAGAACTCTCTTTTTAAAGCATCCTGAACTCTTTCAGTTGCATAAATATCAATGTTCTTTTGCAGCAAATAATTAAATGGCCGGATATCGTCCAGTCCTGCAACATGATCCTTATGCTCATGTGTATATACAATGGCATCCAGATCCTTTACACCGGCACGTAACATCTGATACCTGAAATCAGGTCCACTGTCTATTACAATCGTCTTGTCCCCCGTTTCTATCAATACAGATACCCGCAGGCGATTATTTCTTGGATCGTCAGACTGGCAAACTTCACAATTGCAGCAAATCACAGGAATTCCCTGGGAAGTGCCAGTACCTAAAAATGTAACTTTCAAAAGCAGCTGGTTTATATGAGTCTGTTTAAACAGCCTCTATGGTTGAATCAAAAATAAAAAAAAAAAAAAAGGGTTTAGACAGCCTGTCTAAACCCCAGATTATATTTAAAATAAATTAGCGCAAATCAACTACTTCAACACCAGGATATTTCCTCGCATCAAAAGCAAATGTTGACTCCGGAATTTTAGCATTCGCTACAAATGATTTGATAGCATAAGTATACTTATTCCCGTTCTTATCAAAAATCAAAACACTGGCAACTTGTTTCGCTGCCTTATCAATGCTCAGTCTGATTTTAAAATAAGACTTCTTTGTATCGGTCGGTGATAAATCTATCAGCTGATAGACCTTCGCCCCTGCTTTCTGTTCACCTGTATAAAGGTATTTAAACCCCTTTTCATAAAGTGTAAATATTTTCGCAGGATTTAACGCATCACCACTATTATCTGCCGCAGAAACCTGTACTTCTTTATCCTTTTTAAGATAAGTCCACTGGCTTTTGCCATCACTGATCATATCCTGATCAGTCATCATCACTTTATATTTATTAGCCGCAGCTTTCGCGATTAATGTTCCCTGCTGAGTTTCCTTTGCCTTATTCTGAGGGCTCTCCAGCGTAAAACTAAAATCCGCCTTTACTACATCATATGACCTGTATTTTTTGCTTACATCTGCTAAAATAGCCTTTGCTTTAACATCCTGCTGAGCATAACTACCAAAACTTATTCCTGATAAAAACAGTAACACACTTAATATCTTCTTCATTTACTCCTCATGTTATTTCTTCAGGCTGCTCAATAACTGTTCCAACTCATGCTCATCAAGCACTAATACTTCTCTTGCCTTACTTCCCTCAAAAGGACCAACTATACCAAAAGCCTCCAGCTGATCAATAATTCTGCCCGCTCTGTTGTAACCCAGCTTCATTTTCCTTTGTATCAGAGAAGTAGACCCTTGCTGATGCATCACGATTAATCTGGCTGCATCCTACAAACATTGAATCACGGTCATTCGGATCGAAATCAGACTTAGCAGACTCAGCCGCCTCATCCAGGTATTCAGGTAACTGGTAAGCCTCAGCATAGCCCCTTTGATTACCAATAAATTCAGAGATACGATCAACTTCAGGTGTATCCACAAAAGCACACTGTAGCCTGATCAGATCATTTCCCGTAGATAATAACATATCCCCGCGACCAATCAGCTGATCTGCCCCCCCGCTATCAAGGATAGTTCTGGAGTCAATTTTAGATAATACCCTGAACGCAAGTCTTGCGGGGAAATTCGCCTTAATTGTACCCGTAATAATATTTACAGAGGGACGCTGTGTAGCCAGCACCAGGTGAATACCTACCGCACGGGCTAACTGAGCCAGACGGGCAATCGGCGTTTCCACCTCTTTACCAGCTGTCATCATTAAATCGGCAAACTCATCCACAATCAGTACGATATAAGGTAAGAAGCGATGTGAATTATTAGGATTTAACTTTCGTTTGATGAATTTCTCATTATACTCTTTCAAATTCCTCACCTGTGCATCTTTTAACAGATCATAACGCTGATCCATCTCAATACAAAGAGAATTTAAAGTATGGATTACCTTTTTAGTATCCGTAATAATAGCATCAGCCTCACCCGGAAGCTTCGCCAGGAAATGCCGCTCAATCTTATTAAATAACGTTAGCTCCACTTTCTTTGGATCCACCAGTACAAACTTAAGCTGTGAAGGGTGTTTCTTATAAAGCAGAGAAACAAGGATTGCATTAATACCAACAGACTTGCCCTGTCCGGTAGCTCCTGCTACAAGTAAATGGGGCATTTTAGCCAGATCGGCAATATATACCTCGTTCGAAATAGTTTTGCCCAGTGCAATCGGCAGATCCATATCCGTTTTCTGGAACTTCTCCGTATTCAGGATACTTCTCATAGAAACCATTTCAGGGTGCATATTCGGAACCTCAATACCGATTGTACCTTTCCCTGGCATTGTGCTATATAATACGAATACCCAGTGCCGCTAAACTCAATGCAATATCATCCTCCAGGTTCTTGATTTTAGAAATCCTTACTCCCGGGGCAGGAATAATCTCATAAAGCGTTACCGTTGGGCCAATCGTAGCCTTGATCTTATCGATCTCAATATTATAATGGTTAAGCGTCTCAACAATTTTATTCTTGTTCGCTTCCAATTCATCTGCATTTACAGAAATCTTATTCGATCCGTAGTTTTCTAACAGCTCCAGATGAGGGTAAACGTAACTAGCCAGATCAAGTGTAGGATCATAATTACCGAACTGTTCTACCAGATCATCAGATTTCTTTTCCTCTTCAGTTTTCTGAATCGTCAGTTGCGGTTCTACTTTAACCTCTTCAAAAATCAGTTCCTGAATTGGCTCTACTTTCGGAGAAAGAATGATCGGAGCATTCATCACATTCAATACTGGTGATTTTGGCAATAAAGCCTCTGGCTCTGCTTCCGTTTCTTCAAAACATTTGGTGTAAGCGTGATATTCTGCTGTTCTTTCTTACGTTCCGAAGCCAGCCTGTCATTCAAAGTGAATTCTACCTGATCAGGACGCTCTATATTTTCCTTAACAGCCACGGGCGATGGACGTTCTATAGGAGCAACTCTCTCTGGTGCCGCATTAAAGTCTGAAAAAGAATTACCCGTCTCCGGAATAATTTCCCCCTCTTCCTCTTCATGGCGTACCCTTTCCGGAAATTTAAAGTCAATATTATAAGCAATGATTAAAATCGTCAGTCCTAAAAAGGCAATCAGCCCGCCAACCCCAGTCACACCAATCTGCGCAACCAGTAATTTATTAGTCCAGTATCCTATTTCACCTTCCAGGTAATGCGGAGAATCCAGGAAGAAAGAATGTAAAAATCCAAAGGTAAAAGACACGAAAAGAAGGAAAAACAAACTGTAGCCCAGCGTTTTTTCCATTGCAAATATTTTCACTTTAAACAATAGACGGTAGCCTATCATCACAAAGAATACGAAAACGAATAAAAATGAAGCTACCCCAAACCATTCATAGATAAACTGGTGTGATAACAGCGCGCCAAATTTACCCAGCCAGTTTTGTACAGTGACAGGAATATTGTGCTGCTGTAACTCTTCCATCGTTTTGAAAAGATTACTCCAGCCACCATTCGCATCAATTACATAGCTATAATCTTCCTGCCATGTAAACAGGTAAGAGGTGAAAGCCACAAGGAAATAGATAGACAGAATCAGGAAAAATAAGCCTGCAATTTTCAAAACCCTTTCATCCTGAAAATTCAGTGAGGGCATCCGCTGAAATCTTGCTCTAGGCTCTTTGGACGATGCTCTTGAACCTGGCTTCTCCCCGTATTCGTTTTTGAATGAATTAGATTTAAATTGGTTTCCCCTTAACGACATTTTTCGTAACTGTATTAATAAACAACAAAATATAAAATATATAGTTGTATGAGTTCTGTTATTCTGATTTGTAACAGAACAATAAATTTATAAATCCCAAATCCGCTGTCTGATCCGTTTGATATAGTGGCGAACATCTAAAATAAGCACAGCCATAATATAAAATACAATAGGAAAACCTACTGCCAGAAAAGAAGAATAGATAAAGAATAACCTGATTTTACTGATCGACATGTCAAAACGGTCTGCGATATAAGTACAGACCCCAAAACTTTGCTTCTCGAAGTAGGTAACGATGCTCTGAAACATGCTTTTTATTTAATAACTGGCAGATGCAATAATCATACCCCAAATAGGAATATCTATTTACACCAATCCCAACACCAATTTAAACATTTTTTCTCAGAACAAAACGTCTTTTATCTGAAGACATTGTTTAAATAAAATTAAACAGCGTCCAGTAATCCCGATTTTTCCAGGATCACCTGCATTTCCTGCTGCAATTTCAAAGCTTCCTCTCTTGCTTTTTCAGCAAAGTCTTCGCCTTTACCCGCATAGATAATCCCTCTGGATGAATTAACCAGTAACCCACAAGTATCGTTTAGTCCGAATTCACATACATCAGCTAAACTTCCGCCCTGTGCACCAACACCAGGAACCAGTAAAAAGTTATCAGGAGCCAGTCTGCGGATATTAGCAAATTCAGCACCTCTTGTAGCACCAACAACATACATCAGCTGATCACTGTTTCCCCATTTCGAAGATACCCTGATTACCTCTTCATAAAGTTTTCCTTCCTTGTTTTCAAATAACTGGAAGTCGCTATGGCTTTCATTTGAAGTCAGTGCAAGCAAAATCACCCATTTATCCTCATATTTCAAAAAAGGGCCTACAGAATCTTTCCCCATATAAGGTGCAACAGTAATTGCGTCGAAACTCATCCCCGATTTCTCTTCGTTAAAAAAGGCATCCGCGTACATGGCCGAAGTATTTCCAATGTCCCCTCTTTTCGCGTCCGCAATCGTAAAAATATCTTCGGGAATATGAGCCCATGTTTTCAGTAAACTCTCCCAACCTTTCAAACCTCTTGATTCATAGAATGCTGTGTTTGGTTTATAAGCAACACAGAGATCTTTAGTCGCATCAATAATTTGTTTATTGAACTCAAATATCGGATCTTCAAAATTCAACAGGTGTTTTGGAAGATTTTCCAATACCGGATCGAGTCCTACACATAAAAATGATTTTTTCGATTGAATTTGTTCAAATAGTTGCTTCTTATTCATTTGGGCTTAGATTATGCGCAAATATGCCAAATTTTCTACAGCTATTTAAGGATGAGTTTTAAACATCTTAAGTAAAATATTTATAACAATTTTAAATTTTACTTGGAGATTAGGATACAATTACATACAATTGCAGCATAATTCTCAAAAGTTTATCTGATCATTCCAGAAAATCTCACAATAATTTGTTCTATTTTCAAATTCGTAATTGCATTTTTTTGCTTTGATCCAAGATAAATTCGTTTATAAAAATTTCTCTACACCCACATAATGTTTAACAAAACAGAATTAAATGAAAAACTCACTGCTGCAGAATTGCGGGAGTTAGCAAAATCTCAGGGGATCTTGAATGCTGATGATTTGCGTAAAGCTGAATTGGTTGAAGTTATTCATCAAATTAGTGAGCAACAACCTGAAGCTGAAGCAGCACCTGTCATTGATGTTCCAGCAACAGCAATCAGTGATGATGCTGTACCGGCAACTCCTGTTAAAGCAGCAGCAAAGCCTAAAGCTCCGAAAATCAATACAGCAGAAAAACCGCTTAGAAAAAGAACACGTATTCCTAAGGACGAAGCTGATCAGGCTCCGGCACCGGCAGGAAACAATACGAACTTTAACAGAGCATCTTTATTTGACGCACCAGAGCAAGAGCAACAGGCACAGCCAGAAGCTTCACCTGCAGCGCCAACAGATGGAAATGTTCAGTCAGCAAATGTTCCATCAGAAAACGTTGCTCCGGCACCCAGAACTGAAGAAAGACAAGCTGCTCAACAACCTGTTACAGCACATACCGAAATTAAAAAGGCAAAAAAACCTGTAAGAGAAGACAACAGGCCAAAAAACAATAACAACAACGGTAACAATAATAACAATCAGAAACAAAACGAAAACAGCTATTCAAACCTGGATTTCGATAATACCATCACCAACGAAGGCGTATTGGAAATTATGCCGGACGGATATGGCTTCCTGAGATCGGCAGATTACAACTACCTTTCTTCACCTGATGATATTTATGTTTCACAATCTCAAATCAAACTTTTCGGTTTAAAAACCGGAGATACAGTTAAAGGAAGTATCCGCCCTCCAAAAGAAGGTGAAAAATATTTCCCACTGGTAAGAGTGGAGACTATCAACGGCCGTTTACCTGCCGACGTAAGAGATAGAGTTCCTTTTGACTACCTGACTCCATTGTTCCCTACAGAAAGATTAAATCTTTTCACAGAAACAAATAACTACTCTACCCGTATCATTGACTTATTTACCCCAATTGGTAAAGGTCAGCGTGGTTTGATCGTTGCACAGCCCAAAACAGGGTAAAACAAACCTGTTGAAAGAAGTTGCCAATGCGATTGCTAAGAACCACCCGGAAGTTTACCTGATCATTTTATTGATCGATGAGCGTCCTGAAGAGGTAACAGATATGGCAAGAAGCGTACGTGCAGAAGTTATTGCATCTACATTTGATGAGCCAGCTGAACGTCACGTTAAAATTGCCAATATCGTATTGGAAAAAGCAAAACGCTTAGTCGAATGCGGACATGATGTAGTGATCCTGCTAGACTCGATTACACGTCTTGCACGTGCATACAATACAACAGCTCCTGCATCTGGTAAAATCTTATCCGGTGGTGTTGACGCAAATGCTTTACATAAACCAAAACGTTTCTTTGGTGCTGCGCGTAATATTGAAAGAGGAGGCTCGTTAACTATTTTAGCAACTGCTTTAACAGACACAGGATCTAAAATGGACGAGGTAATTTTCGAAGAATTCAAAGGAACAGGTAACATGGAATTACAATTAGATCGAAATTTATCTAACAAACGTATTTTCCCTGCTATTGACATCACAGCATCCAGTACGCGTAGAGATGACTTATTACATGACAGAGATACCTTACAAAGAGTTTGGATCTTGCGTAACCACCTTGCAGATATGAATGCACAGGAGGCTATGGAGTTTGTTCAGGCACAAATAAAGAACACAAAAACTAATGAAGAGTTCTTAATTTCTATGAACAGCTAGTCAGATATGAAGAGACACATTCCCAATGCATTAACTTGCGCCAATCTCTTTTCGGGGTGTATAGGTGTAGTTTTTGCATTTAAAGGTGATTTAAATATTGCAGCATATGCCGTGTTAATATCCGGCATATGTGATTTTTTCGACGGTTTTGTAGCCCGGTTACTGAATGTTAAATCCCCTATAGGTAAAGAACTTGATTCGTTAGCGGACATGGTAAGTTTCGGATTTTTACCAGGTGTGGTGATGTTCCAGTTACTTACACAGAGTGATTTCTCTTCTCCATATTTGCCTTATCTTGGGTTTTTGATTACCATATTTTCAGCATTGCGACTGGCTAAATTTAATATAGACACCAGGCAGACAGAAGACTTCATAGGTTTAAATACACCGATGAATACCTTGTTTATTGTGTCGCTGCCTTTTATCCAGAAAGATTATCCGGGATTAATTAATTCCTCTATCCTTTTGGTGGCCATCACAGTAGTTATGAGCTTTTTACTTACCAGTGAAATCAGGATCTTCTCTTTGAAGTTCGGTTCGCTGGAATGGAAGCAAAACAAAGTAAAGTTCATATTTCTAATCTTATCAGCAGTACTGATTGCTTTTCTGAAGTTCGCAGCAATTCCGTTTGTACTGGTACTTTACATTAGTTTATCAGTATTACACTTCAGGCGGGTGCCAAAATTATAACCCTATCAAACCATCATGTGCAGCAGACCCCAAATGAATAGGAACCAGGTAGCACATGATAGCTTCATTACCATTAAAAGACAATTATATTCCATGAAAATATAAACAAAGAAGCTGTAAATAGATTTAAAATTTACAGCTTCTTTGTTTATATATAATCCGTTAAAGTCTTTTTGCCAGCTCAGCTTTCGCTTCATCCAGTTGTCTGTACAGGATCTTCACAAAATCATTCAGTTCTTTTAATGCTTGTGGCATTGTTGAAAGATCTTTCAGATCACGTGCATTGTTTTCAATTAGCTGGAGATGTCCGCGGGCATCTTCCCTGCCCACGTATGATAGCGTGGGTTTTATTTTATGCGCATAACCTGCCATCTTTTCCCAGTCCTGAGCTTCATATGATTGTTCCAGATCGGCCACGTACAAAGGTGTTTGAACCTTAAACATGTCGATCATTTCAATCATAAACTCTGCACTGTCGCCAGACATATCCCGCAGGTAAGACAAATCAAGAGGTATGTTATTTTTTTCTTCGTCAATCATTTGAAACAAAACTAGTAAATTTATAATATTTTTGATACAGTTAAATTATCTTTTAATAAAGATAAAAACGTCGAAATATTCTGTTTAAATACAGGATGTTCAACATCACCCGCAATTTCTGCCAGTGGTTCCAGCACAAACTTTCTGTCCTGCATCCTTGGATGCGGAACCTGCAGCCGCTCACCATCATCAATTATTTCCTGTCCATATAAGATCACATCAATATCGATCAGTCTGGCGCCCCACTTCTCCAGTCTTACCCTTCCCAGTTCCTGTTCTATTGTTAATGCCAGGTCAAGCACCTCATGAGCCCCCCTGCTTGTTTCCACGCCAACCGCTACATTCAAAAATGACGGCTGATCTTCCTTTCCCCAGGCGGCAGTTTCATACATCGCTGATTTTGAGACAACTGTCCCAATGCGCCCTTCAATCATCAAAATCGCTTCATTAATCAGCTCTTTTCTTTCCCCTAAATTACTTCCCAGTAACAAATAAACGATTCTACACTCTAATCCCATATAAAAAGCCAATGTATTAAGAACCGGTTTAAAATTAGATGATAAATCTAAAACAGTTTCTTAATATATTTACAAATTAAATATTAAACATCCATATGAGAGAATTTTTTAAATATGTTTTTGCTACCATCGTAGGGATTATTATTTCTACAGTACTTATAGCCATAATTTTCATAGTTTCTGTAGTCGCAATAGTCTCTTCAATAGACAGTGATAAAACTGTGGATGTTGTCAGTAACTCTGTGCTTTATCTTAACCTTGATCAGACAATTAGAGAGCGTACTCCAAACAAAACCCTGGATAACCTGCCGATTATTGGCTCAAACACCGGAAAAAGCCTTGGCTTCAACGACCTGATGAGAGCCTTAAAAAAGGCGAAAACAGATGATAATATCAAATGTATCTATCTGAATGTAAGCTCACCAAGAGCAGGGAAAGCAACCTTAAAAGAAATCAGGGATGCCTTAATCGATTTTAAAACAAGCAAGAAAAAGATCATCGCCTATAGCGAAGTCTACACACAGGATGATGCTACCTTGCTTCTGTAGCTGATAAAGTTTATCTGAACCCACAAGGCGCTTTAGAGTTTAAAGGCTTTAGTTCTCAGCTTACCTTTTTCAAAGGCGCTATGGAGAAACTGGGCGTAGAAGCACAAATCATTCGTGTCGGCAATTATAAAAGCGCTGTAGAACCTTTCACCAATGATAAAATGAGTGATTATAACCGTAAGCAGGTTACCGCTTACCTTGGAGGTTTATATAATGTTTTCCTTGAAGGCATTTCAGTATCCAGAAACATCCCGAAAGATAGTCTGTATAAAATGGCTGATACCTATAGAATTCAATCACCAAAAGATGCTTTAACTTATAAAATGGTCGATGGCCTGAAGTACAAAGACGAAGTGATTGATGAATTGAAATCATTAAGCGGAACTGGTAAAAAAGAAACTATTGCTACAGTTAGTATCAATGACTATGCATTGAATCAGAAGCAGGATAATAGTGACAGCAAAAATAAAATAGCTATCATTTATGCCAACGGTGATATAACAGGCGGTGAGGGCAGTGACGAATCCATTGGTTCAGAACGCATTTCACGTGCGATTAGAAAAGCAAGACAGGACGACAAAATCAAAGCCATAGTTCTTCGTGTCAATTCAGGTGGAGGAAGTGCTTTAGCATCAGACGTAATCTGGAGAGAAATTATTCTAAGTAAAAAAGTAAAACCAGTAATTGCCTCATTTGGTGACGTAGCTGCTTCCGGCGGTTATTATATTGCCTGTGCCGCAGACTCTATCTTTGTACAGCCCAATACCATTACCGGTTCGATCGGTGTATTTGGAATTATCCCGAATTTCCAGAATCTGTTAACCAATAAAATAGGAATTACTTTCGATGGTGTAAAGACTGGCCAGTATGCTGATATTATGAGTACAAACCGTCCATTAACCCCAGGAGAAAGATTAATTATCCAAACCGATGTCAATCACGTTTACGATAGCTTCATCACAAGAGTAGCCGACGGCCGTAAGAAATCATCAAAAGCCTATATCGATTCAATCGGTGGCGGACACGTTTGGGTGGGTACAGACGCCGTTAAAAACGGTTTGGCCGATAAGATTGGGAGCTTCAACGATGCAATCGTTGCTGCCGGTAAAAAAGCTAAGTTAAAAGACTACAGAATTGTTGAATACCCTGAGAAAATGGATCCACTAAAATCTTTCCTTTCAGATGCAGGAGATAATGTAAGAATGTATTATGCAAAACAAGAATTTGGTGATAACTTCATGCTGTATCAGCAACTAAAGAAAGTAGTAATCAGCAGCGGTGTTCAGGCAAGAATGCCATTTGAGATAAAGATTCAGTAATCAGAAAAAACAAGCTGAAAAAATAATAAGAAAGGCCTTTTAGCTATTGTAATTATCAATAACCAAAAGGCCTTTCTTATTGAATAGCATGATCAGATAAAATCCAGACCATCCTGACTATTTTGCACCGGCAAATGAATAAACAGGAAACTTATAATTATTATAAGTGGCAAAAAAAAATCCTTCCCACAATGCTCAGGCAGCGTAGCCATTCCAAAAAGCATTGTTGAATAATCAATCCCCTGAACCTCATTCGCTCTCCAGGCAGGATCCTTAATACTATACCTCCATAAAATATCATATTGAGTTCCTGGAAGTTTATAAACACCTTTATTACTTCTATACAAGCTCATCAAATCATTCTTTGCCATAGGATTAACCGGAATAAAACCCCCTATAATATGCGGAGAAACGACCTTCCCGGCATTATCATTAATACGATTTGCGTGATAACCAGAAGGATCACTTCCTGCTCCCAGCCCCCATTCGTAACCTGCCGCCCCCGTGGCAGTAGAAAACCATTTTTGATCAGCAAGCATTGAGTTCTTCATATAATTCATGTAAACAGAACTTGCCGAATACGGCTGACACAGATAATAGCAAAATTGGGGAATAAAATCAGAAAGAAATGAGCCCGGGTAATCCGTCAGGACTTCATTATTGAAATACGTCGATTTAGGCAAATTAGCAGGGTTTCCATAATAATTAGTCCATAGGTTGGTTGCTGGCCCGCCTTTTCCATTCTCGGCTTTATAAGCCAGATGTGACAGCAGCATATATTCATTATAAACAGAAGTAATCCCTATCCCGTTGCCTTTTGCATCAAGTGTAAGGTACAGTTTACCAGTTGCCGGATCAGCAATCGCCTTAGACCAGTCAATAGATTGATATAAAGAATCAGCAAGACCGGCGATCGTAGTATTTCCACTAAAATAGCTCTTACAAAACAACGCACCCGATACCATAATAGCTGCATCAACCGTACTATATTCAGAGCCCCATTCCTGTGCCCCAGTTTCCATATTTACAAAATGGCGTGGAAAGCCTGCTGTATTCACATCCAGCTTAAAAACCTGATCATGTCCTAATAAAGTTCTTAAAGTAGTAATCGCTTGTCCACTTCCATCAGTGATCCATTTCATTCGGTCTGCGACACAAAGTGAAACAAGTCCGATCCCAATATTAGCCACAGAAGACGGATGATAATCAGTCCCGCTGAACAATTTCGAGTCCCTGTAAATCCCCTTAGTATTACGCTGCATTTCATACACCCGATAAGAATTCCGGAATAAAGCAGCTAATGTATCAGCTGCACCATCCTTTACTACAGGCAGCGTAGGAGAAACCGGTTCTCCTTTATCTTTTGAACAAGAGAAAATTCCCACAACGAATAACATGGGTAAAACATACAATCCGGCTTTTCTTAAATTTTTCATCATCCTGATAGAAATTACAACAATTATCTCATATTCAGCCCTTAGTTCAGGATTTATTCCATCCGGGATACATTGTTAAATAAACTTCATTAACAGACTTGTTTACAGGATGTATAGTAATTGCCATACAAGTATCTTTCTGTACATCAAAAGCAATCCCTTTCGACTCTGCATCATAGACAATAAGCTGTCCTTTTGTTTTTGCATTCGTATAAAACGCAGCTCTTTTGAGTGTCGGATAAATAAATAGCTTTTAATTTTGTCAGAGTGACACCAGTATGAATCCCTTCTGCTGTACTAAAGTCATTGGAGGCAACAGAAATTTGTTTAACGTCCTTGATCACCATATTGCTATCACGATATGAAGAAAAGATAATCGTAGGCTTTTTCTTATTCCAGATCCCCAACGCACTGCCCATAGCTGCATCACCGTCATCGGCCTTTCCCAATAATTTAAATACAGTTTTCATATCCTGACCCAGATAAATATTTCCAGCCTGTTTACCTGCAATAAGCAGCTTAGTACTGTCAACTTTTTTTTCTTCTTTCGCATATGCAACACTTTCAGTTGAAACTTTTTTTTTTTTTGTTGATCAGCGGAAGGATTACAGGCAGCGGCTACACCAATCAATAGCAGCCCCAGAGTGTTTATTTTTTTCATTTGAATTTTATTAAATTCATATACCATAGGTTAATAACATTATCATAAATACATTGTTCGGAAAAAACGCTTCTTTTTATTTATTTTTGCAACAAATGGAAAACAAAACCATAGCCCGCAGTCTCAGACTCCTTTCTCAATTAATGGAGCTTCACAATGAGAACCCGTTCAAAATAAAGTCGATAGCGAATGCCGCCTTTAAAGTAGATAAGCTACCCTATGCAATCAATACTAAAACCATGGCAGAGATCGAACAGATCGACGGTCTGGGTAAAAGCACCGCTGCAAAAGTTTGGGAACTCCTTCAGACAGGAACCATGACTGAACTGCAAAACATTCTTGCAGAGACACCAGAAGGAATAGTTGAAATGCTGGGGATCAAGGGTATTGGTCCAAAAAAGATTGTCGTAATCTGGAAGGACCTTGGTATTGAAAACGTTGGAGAACTCTATTACGCCTGTAATGAAAACCGCTTAATAGAAGCTAAAGGTTTCGGTTTAAAAACACAGGAAGAAATCAAGAAAGTCATTGAATTTAAAATGGCGGCTCAGGGCAAATTCCTGTATGCACAAGCAGAAAACTGGTTAACATCCTCACTCCAGAACTTGAATCCTGGTTAAACAAAACAGAGAAAGCAGCTCTGTTAAACATTGCAGGAGAATACCGCAGATATCTGGAAATCATAGAAGAACTTGATTTTATTATCGGAGCAGAGGATCCTTCAGTTGTTATAGCGAACCTTTCATCACTCAAAGACCTCACATTTGAAGCTCAAACAGAGAATCTGTTTACAGCAATGAGTCCTTTTGGTTTAAAAATACAGCTTCACATTTATCCAAAAGCAGATTTCTATCTGAACCTGTTTAAGCTAACCGGTAATGAAGCCCACGTACTCGAGGTATTAAAACTATCCGGAAACGGCCCATTCACAGACGAGCTGTCTATCTATACAAAAGCAGGATTAGCATTTGTAGAACCAGAGCTTAGAGAAGGGCTTGATGAAATAGAACTGGCAAAAAGCAATAACCTGCCACAGCTAATCACCTATACCGACCTTAAAGGCAGTCTTCACACAATCACTCTACATACATGGAGTGACGGTGTACACACTTTAGAGCAAATGGCCGTTTATTGCAAAGACACCCTTAACCTGGAGTATCTGGGAATGTGTGATCACTCTAAATCAGCATTTTACGCCAACGGATTAAACGAACAACGCATCTTCGCACAACACAAAGAAATTGATGCCCTGAACGAAAAACTGGCACCATTTAAAATATTTAAAGGAATTGAAAGTGATATCCTTAACGACGGATCACTCGATTACAGTGACGACGTATTAAAAACTTTCGATTTCGTCGTAGCTTCTGTCCATAGCAATCTAAGGATGGATGAAGAAAAAGCAACGGCAAGGCTGATCAAAGCAGTAGAAAACCCTTATACTACAATTCTGGGTCACCCTACAGGACGCTTATTGTTAAGCCGTAAAGGTTACCCTATAGACTATGCCAAAGTAATTGATGCCTGTGCCGCCAACCATGTAGTCATTGAAATCAATGCCAACCCACTGCGTTTAGATCTGGATGGAGATGGCACCGTTATGCACTGGAAAAAGGCGTACTACTATCAGTCAACCCCGATGCCCACCGTATGGAAGGCTTCCGCGATATGCATTATGGGATATATATAGGCAGAAAAGGTGGTTTACAAGCCAGACAATGTCTGAACGCATTTTCACTGGCTGAGATTACCGCTTTTTTTTAACACAGCAAAAACCGGCATATAAGCCTATCTTTGAAACCTAATACACTACCATGCTTGCAGAAAAATTATATAATGCACAACATCTGAGTCAAAAGCCTAAGATCCTTGTTATAGGTGACCTGATGCTCGATCATTATATCCTTGGCAATGCGTCCAGGCTTTCACCAGAAGCACCTGTTCCCATTGTCAATGTCAAAAAAGAAAATAAAATAATTGGTGGTGCAGCAAACGTTGCCAGTAACCTGATTGATTTAGGAGCCCGGGTATCACTGGCTGGTATTATTGGCCGTGACAGTTTTGGAGAAGAAATCAAAACTATCCCTGCAGACTAAAAACATTGAGACACAGCTTATTTTAACTGACGATTCACGTCCTACTACAGTAAAGACAAGGGTAATTGCATCTAATCATCAAATCGTAAGAATTGACCACGAGCAGACCCATGACATTTCAGCTGAGCTGGAAAAAGATTTCCTGAACGCACTTTACAAGCACATTGAAGCTAGTGATATTATTATTCTTTCTGACTATAACAAAGGCTTGCTGACCAAAAATCTGTGTCTGGATATCATTGAATACTGCAACAAACTGCAAAAAAGAATAATCGTTGATCCTAAAGGATTGGATTATACCAAATACAAAGGTTCGTTTATGATTAAACCGAACCGTAAAGAACTGGCAGAAGCAGCCAAGACTGAAAAAATAGGGACTCCGGAAGAACTTGTAAAAGCTGCTGAAGTTATTTTCGATACAACCGATGCAGCCTATTTAATTGTGACCCTTTCGGAAGGCGGAATAGCAATTATCACTCCTGAGAACCACAGATCTTACCAGTTATGGCAACCGAGGTTTATGATGTTACCGGAGCCGGGGATACAGTCATTGCAACATTAGCCTATTGCTTAACGTTAGGACTTACAGTAGAAGAAGCCTGTCATATTGCTAACTATGCTGCTTCAATTGTCATTAAACACATTGGCAGTGCCACTACAACGGTTGATGAGATCATAGCCGCAATAAAAACAAATAACTAATGGTATTAGAAGAACTTAACCATCATAAAAACACAATAAACCAGGTCATTGCCCTGCTGGTTCCTGCGATAGAGAACGGATGTAAATTAGTTACAGATACAGTTCTCGTGGGAGGAAAAATATTAGTTGCCGGGAATGGCGGCAGCGCAGCTGATGCACAGCATATTGCCGCAGAACTAACCGGAAGATACGTTAAAGACCGTAAAGCTTTACCAGCAATTGCCTTAACAGTAGATACCTCAGCCTTAACAGCGATCAGTAATGATTATGGTTTTGAAAGAGTAGTATGCCAGACAACTGGAAGCTTTTGCTACCCCCAACGATCTGTTTATAGCCATATCAACCAGCGGTAACAGTCCTAACATTATACGGGCATTAGAAAAAGCCAGAGAATTAGGCTGCAAAACTATTGGATTATCCGGCAGAGATGGCGGTCAGATGAATAATTTATGCGATCTTAATCTTATTGTGCCGGATGACGTTACAGCCCGCATTCAGGAAATGCATATTCTGATAGGCCATATCTTTTGTAAAGCAGTAGATAATTTATTCTAAACCCAGAAACATGAGCATAAACCATTCATTAAGCCATAAAATCGTTTCTTTAACTGAATTAACCCCGCTTGTCAATCACTGGAAGAGCGAAGGCAAGAAAATTGTATTTACTAACGGCTGCTTTGATTTATTACATGCAGGCCATATTACCTACCTGACTGAAGCTGCAAGCCTGGGAGATATCCTGATTATCGGACTTAATTCTGATGATTCTGTAAGCCGGATAAAGGGCCCTTTCAAGACCTGTCAACAATGAAACCACCAGATCAGTTGTATTAGGTGCAATGTCTTTTATTGATGCTGTTGTATTTTTCAATGAAGACACCCCTTTAGAGCTTATTAAACAAGTCCTGCCAGATGTATTGGTTAAAGGAGGTGATTATCAGATCGAAAACATTGCAGGAGCAAAAGAAACTATCCAAAATGGTGGTACTGTACAAGTACTTAGCTTTTTACCAGGATATTCCTCTACTGCTATTATTGATAAAATAAAAAATTCCTAAGCGGATCATTAACCATCATGCCATTGAAAATACCTAAAAAGATACTGGTAATCAGATTCAGTTCAATGGGTGATATTATTTATACCACTCCCGTTATCCGTTGTTTAAAATTACAAATACCGGGCTGTGAAGTTCATTTCCTTACCAAGGAACAGTTTAAATACATCTATCAGCAAACCCCATATTTAACTAAACTACACTTCTTAAAACCAACCTTATCAGAAACGATTAAGGATATTAAAGTGGAAAAATTTGATCTGATTATTGACCTGCATAATAACCTGCGGACTACACTGATCAAATTAGCCACAGGCATCCCCTCTTCTACCTATAAAAAAGACACGATCAGTAAATGGTTAGCCCTTAAATTCAGGTGGACTAAACTTTTTTCTAAAGAGCATCTGGTAGACAGATATCTGGAAACAGTGAAATTTCTTGGCGTACAAAATGATAATAAACCAATTGATTATTACGTCGCTAAAGAATATCACTTAGCAGACCTCCTTCCTGAGTCTCACAAGGATAAATTTATTGCCTTCGTAATTGGTGCGACACATTTCACTAAACGGTTACCCAACCACAAGATTATAGAGATCTGTAAAGACATAAATCTACCAATCGTACTGTTAGGTGGTAATGATGTAAAAGCTAACGCAGAAGAGATTAAACTGGCTTTAGGTGACAAAATATATTCGACCTGCGGTTTAACCAACTTAGATCAGTCAGTATTTATCGTTTCCCAGGCACATAAAGTGATCGGGTTTGATACCGGGCTGACCCATATTGCCGAAGCATTCGACAAACCAATAGCCTCTGTATGGGGGGTGGTACAACTCCAGAATTATTAGGTGTTTACCCTTATAAAATTAAAAACTCACTAATTGCAGGCATTGATTTATCATGCAGACCATGTTCTAAATTCGGGCTGGAAAAGTGTCCGCTTGGACATTTCAACTGCATGGAAAAACTTCCGGGCGAGATAATTGTTAATTTCTCAAACGAATAACAGAAAATATGGCTAAACAACTGGTATTAGTAAGACATGGTAAATCTGACTGGGCAGCAGGCGGAACGCCTGATTTCGACAGACCTTTAAACCATAGAGGTAACAAAAATGCCCCTGAAATGGCGGAGCGTATGGGTAAAAAGAATCTTATCCCTGATTTATTAGTTAGCAGTCCGGCTAAAAGAGCCATTACTACTGCAAAACATTTCTCGGAAACCTGGAATATACCTAAGGAGGACATCCTTAAAGAACCCTCAATTTACGAAGCAAATACAACAGCCTTATTAGCAATTGTCAATAAATTTGATCCTCAATATAATCGGGTGGCACTTTTCGGGCATAATCCCGGATTGACAGATTTTGTAAACTATCTTGCTGATGCACACCTTTATAATATGCCAACAGCAAGTGTAGTATACATAGATTTCCCATTTGATGACTGGTCTCTGGTAAGCCATCATACAGGAAGTCTATTTTTATTTGATTATCCTAAAAACATGGATCCTGTTTAAAAAACCTGTTCAAACAGATTCTTAGAATTTAAGGTGTTTAACAGTTAATCCGTTATTGATCAATTGTTTCAATGAATCAATACCAATTTTCAAATGTGAATCTACATAATTTGTAGTCACGCTACTATCGCTTTCAGTAGTTTTCACACCTTCAGGAATCATTGGCTGATCAGAAACTAACAATAAAGCACCAGTAGGTATTTTGTTTGCAAAGCCTGTAGTGAAAAAATTGTAGCTGTTTCCATATCCACTGCCATTGCTCTCAAAGTCTTAAGATATTTTTTAAAATACTTATCATGCTCCCAAACCCTGCGGTTAGTTGTATAACAGGTACCTGTCCAGTAATCGCGTGAATGGTCACGGATCGTTGTAGAGATTGCTTTCTGCAAAGCAAACGCTGGTAGTGCAGGCACTTCGGCCGGCAGGTAATCATTTGATGTACCTTCTCCCCTGATTGCAGCAATCGGAAGGATTAAGTCTCCTAATTGATTTTTCTTTTTCAAGCCCCCACATTTCCCTAAAAACAATACTGCTTTAGGCATAATTGCAGTTAATAAATCCATCATGGTTGCCGCCATTGGGCTCCCCATACCAAAATTGATAATGGTAATGCCGTTGGCGGTAACACTTTGCATTGGCTTATCCAATCCCATGATTGGTGCATTATCATTCCATTCCGAGAACATTTGTACATATTTACTGAAATTTGTCAGTAAGATATATTCTCCAAATTCTTCCAGCGGACGGCCAGTATATCTTGGTAACCAATTCTTAACTATATCTCCTTTAGATTTCAATCCCGGTTTTAATGGTGAATCTACTTCTTTGTTCTTTTTTGATTTTTCTACAATAGCCTCGTCTTTTTTTACTTCTTTTTCTTCGTTCATATCTTTAATAATTATTGACTGCACCATAGCAGTCAGAGCGGACATTCTTTTTTCAGGACAAACCTCCTGATACTGGTAAAATAACAAGTTAAAAAAAAATCCCCGTTAAAACGGGGATTTTAAATTCTTTAGGCAGCTTTTAACTTCTTAAAGTCTGCCTTTTCAAATTTCTCCACCGCATATTCGAGCGAGATAACAAGCTCCTTAATACTTGGATCGGACGGGATGTCAAACATCGCGTCCAGCATAATAGCCTCACAAATAGATCTTAATCCCCTTGCTCCCAGCTTATATTCCATTGCCTTGTCTACAATAAAGTCTAAAACTTCATCTTCTTCGAATACCAGGTTTACACCTTCGAATTCAAACAACTTAACATACTGACGGAATAAAGAATTCTTAGGTTCCGTTAATATATTACGTAAAGCTTGTTTATCAAGAGGGTTCAGGTGAGTCAGTACCGGAACACGGCCAATCAGTTCAGGAATCAGACCAAAGGATTTTAGATCCGCTGGGGTGATATACTTATACAAATTGTCCAGATCAAGTTCAGTCTCATCCTTTTTCACTTTATAACCTACTGCTTGTGTGCGTAATCTGTTGGCAATTTTACGTTCAATACCATCAAATGCACCACCGCAGATAAACAGGATATTATTCGTGTTTACCGGAATCATTTTCTGATCAGGATGTTTACGTCCCCCCTGAGGCGGAACATTCACGATTGTACCTTCCAGAATCTTTAACAAAGCCTGTTGTACACCTTCTCCTGATACATCTCGGGTAATGGAAGGGTTATCGCTTTTACGCGC
This sequence comes from Pedobacter sp. NJ-S-72, assembly GCF_053890575.1. NCBI lineage: Bacteria > Pseudomonadati > Bacteroidota > Sphingobacteriia > Sphingobacteriales > Sphingobacteriaceae > Pedobacter > Pedobacter sp. NJ-S-72. The sequence continues at coordinate 2,836,398 of NZ_CM132681.1, forward strand.
AACCTTATCTACCTCATCGATAAAACAATTCCGCGTTCTGCAGAAGCAACATCATAATCCGCAGCCTGAAGCAAACGGGTAAGGATACTTTCTACATCTTCACCTACATAACCTGCTTCTGTTAATACCGTAGCATCACAGATACAGAAAGGTACATGAAGGATTTTAGCGATTGTTTTCGCCAGTAAAGTTTTTCCTGTACCAGTTTCACCAACCAGCATAATGTTAGATTTCTCAATCTCCACTTCATCCACTGTATCTATCTTCTGTCCTAACCGCTTATAGTGGTTATATACAGCTACAGAAAGCACTTTCTTAGCATCATCCTGTCCAATAACGTATTGGTCAATATGAGCTTTAATCTCCATTGGCTTTAAGAGGGGGCCGAAAGCATCCAGTGATTTAGCTTGTTTATTGCCAAATTCCTGGAGCACCAGCTGGTGAGCCTGTGTCACGCATTTATCGCAAATGTATGCATCAAGCCCTTCAATAAGCATTAAAGTATCCTGCTTACTTGAACGCAAAAAGAGCAACGGGATTCTTTAGTTTGTTTAGCCATTATCTATTTTTTATTCGAACCTAATACTTCATCAATCATTCCGAAGCTTTTAGCTTCATCAGCTTTCATCCAGTAATCACGATCAGATGCTTTTTCAACCCATTCGTAAGTCTGTCCTGAATGGTCAGAAATGATATCATATAATTCTTTTTTCAATTTAAGCATTTCTCTCAAATTGATCTCCATATCTGAAGCCACGCCTTGTGAACCTCCAGAAGGCTGGTGGATCATCACACGTGAGTGTGTTAATGCCGCACGTTTACCTTTAGCACCTGCTACTAATAAAACCGCACCCATTGATGCTGCCATACCAGTACAGATTGTAGCTACATCAGGAGTGATGTACTGCATCGTATCATAAATACCTAAACCAGCGTAAACAGATCCACCTGGTGAGTTGATATAAATCTGGATATCTCTGTTATTATCAGTTGACTGCAAGAACAGTAACTGTGCCTGCCTGTGATATTTGCATTACCGTCATGGATAGCATCACCTAAAAAGATAATCCTGTCCATCATTAAGCGTGAGAACACATCCATCTGAGCAACGTTCAACTGACGTTCTTCAATGATGTACGGTGTCATGCTTTTTGGGGAACTATTTGTATGACCAATATAACGATCAACATTTAAGCCGTTTATACGGTGATGTTTAACTGCGTATTTTCTAAATTCGTCTTTATCTATATTCATCTGTATATATTTTACTTTTTTAGTTGTCAGATGGAGCTCGCGAAGAGCTCGGTTCATCTGTATATATTTTACTTTTTTAGTTGTCAGATGGAGCTCGCGAAGAGCTCGGTTCATCTGTATATATTTTACTTTTTTAGTTGTCAGATGGAGCTCGCGAAGGGCTCGGTTCATCTGTATATATTTTATCGGGTTTCTTTTTTTTATTTATCCGGGGTTCTTTTGATGAAAGATTTCCCCTTTATCAAATCCAAAGTAATCAAACTAAGTTGACAAAATTATTTGGCTATTGTAAAATTAAGAGTCAGTTTAAATTTAGATAGTGAAATTGTTTCAGTTTTATTAGATAAATTTCAAACGACTCCAGATAGATCATATATAAATAAGGCGGCTTTAATAAAGCCGCCTTACGATAAGATTAAAGAAATTTGAAGAACCTGTTATACAGTTTCAACTAACTCCTGAAATTTATTATAAGCTATATCTTTTTGGTCTAAAGTTGCAACCGATTGAATATATTCAAACACTTTGATTGCTTTCACTTCTTCGAAGATACGGTTTGCATTGTCTTTTTCCTGCAAGAAAGTAGCTGTGTATTGAGACAACTGATCTTCCGGCATAGGAGCTGGACTGTACATTCTGAATTGTGCATCTAAACGTTGTTTAGCCGTTTGGAACACATCTTCGTATTTAATTTCGATACTGTTGTCTTTAATGATTTTGTTCTCAATTAAAGTCCATTTCAGGTTTTTCGCGAAATCATTGTAACCTTCAGCCAGTTCTGCATCAGATAATTTTTCGTTCGTAGCTTTTAACCACTTACGTAAAAATTCATCAGGCAAATCCATCTTCACGTTTTCAGTTAACTGAGTGTACATATCGTTTTGCAGTTTGCGATCCGCGTCCTGTTTGAACATACCTTCAATTTCTTCTGTGATTTTAGCAGTGAAACCAGCTTCGTCAGTAACGATACCTTCACCAAATATTTTATCAAAGAACTCCTGGTTCAAATCCGATTCTTCTAAACGGTTGATATTTTTAACCGTCACCTTGAATTTAGATTGTAAATCTTTAGCTTCTTCTTCACCAATGTTCAACAATTTAGCAATAACTGCTGCATTGTTGCCTAATGTTTTCTGAATATCTAATTCAAGTACAGCATCTTTTTTAAGACCGATTAAAGATTTTAAAATTGCTTTGTCTTTAACCTGATCTAAACGGATAGAACCTGTATTGGTTATTCCACCTTCAAAAACTGAACCATCAGGAGAAAGTTGTGCTAATTCGGCATAAAGTACATCATCATCTGCCGAAACTTCCGGGTTTGTCATTTTGCCATAGCTGCGACGGATGTTTTTGATACGTGAAGCTAAAGTTTCATCGTCAGCTTTTACGTTGTATTGCGTAAATTTATCTTTAGCAGTGATGTTAACTTCAACAGCCGGAGCTAAACCAATTTCATAGTCAAACTCAAAAGCATCAGTACCATCCCATTTAAAATCTTTTGTGTTATCTACAACCGGAACTGGCTGACCAAGGATTTCAACTTTATTTTCTGTTAAGAATTTATTCAGGTTTTCGCTTAATAAAGCGTTTATAGTTTCAACAAGGATACTTCTACCATTTTTTTTTTTGATGTGTGCTGCAGGAACCATTCCTTTACGGAAACCTGGAAGGGTAGATTTTTTCGCTTGTTCTTTAATAGTTTTATCGACCTTTTCAGTATAATCTTCAGGCGAAATTTTAATTTTTACAACTGCATTTAAGTTGTCAATCTTTTCCTGTGTAATATTCATCTTTCTAAATCAATGTGTTATAAGTGTCTTTTTCTTGAAATCCCCGCGGATTACCGGAGGACGATTAGTATGAAGAATATAAGCTCTCCGATACCCCTTCTTCAATAGAGGTGCCAAAAATATTAATTTTCTTGAATAACACCTACTTAATTATCAAATTGTGTCCTGAATGTTATTTTAAACCACATATTTCAAACAGAATTATGCACAGGTAATACTAAGGGAACCTGACAAATATTGAAAATAGTGCTATAAAGGGTTACCTGAGGCCCTCTTATAACAGAAGAAGGTTTAACATGCGTAAGACATCTATGTTGGGAAGGGGTTGGTAAGGCCAATGGCCTTACCAACCCCTTCCCAACATAGATGTCAACACGACCACAAACACTAGTTCCACGAAAGTGACAACGTTTACCTAACTGCTTTTAAATTTTTGTGCGGATGAAGGGACCCGAACCCCGTGCATTGGATTGTATTTATAATCTTTTACCTTTTTTCCCCGGCTTAAAACTCATGGTGAAGTTCTGAGTCAGGTTTTTTTTCTTTTGATCCATTTCCTTTTGCATTCTGTTTATAGCTGTTTCTGCAAAAAAAACAGTTAAAATATCTGTATCCTGATGTCTGGCAGACTGTTTTAAGGCTTCAATATAGGCAGCTTTTTCAACTGTACCAATAATCACATGGGGCTGATTGAACTTGGCCAGTATAAAGTTTGAAATCAATCGCCCGGTTCTTCCGTTCCCATCAGGAAAAGGATGTAAGTAGATAAAAAACTGGTGAAATCTTGTACTAATGTCCAGTGGATGAAGTTCAGCTTTTTCAATTGCATTTTGTGTAGAATTGATCAGCGAAGGCATACGGGCAATATTCATCTTGTAATCACCAAAAACTGTATCTCCAGCCGCCATTTGGGTATCAGTATATTCACCCGGTTCGTAGCCCTTGGAGAACTTAATCGTGTTTTCAGTTAATATTTTTGGGTTTGTTTGATCAGTCCCTCCGTCAGCGGTTGTTCCAGATTGTTAAACAAAAACTCATAAGCTTTGAAATGGTCAAGAATTTCATAAGCTTCAAAGAGAGACCGGTTTTGCAACTTTAAATTGATTCCCTGTTCTCTTAATTCACGGGTTTCATCTACTGTAAAAGTATTACCTTCTACCGCACAGTTATGGGCTGAAAATAAAATCTCATTGTATTCTCTGAAATCTTCAATACTGAAACTTTCAACAATTGTTTTGTTGTAGTCCAGTACCAGTAAATCATATTTCTTAAGTAATTCCTCCATTTTTGTACTCCTATAATAGTACAAAAATAGCCTAATTTTCCAGACTAGTTGCAAGTAAAAAAAGCGCTTAAAGTAAAAGAGGTGATAGATAATTAAATCTATCACCTCAATTGTGCGGATGAAGGGACTCGAACCCCCACGCCGTGAAGCGCCAGATCCTAAGTCTGGTGCGGCTACCAATTACGCCACATCCGCAGTTAGTTAGGAATTGTTTTTGTTTGGACTGCAAAGATAGAGATAGTTATCAATTATCAAAAACCTTTTGCATTTATTTCACCTCTAAACAGCTAACACATTCATTCTAAGCCAATTTATTTTAATTCTTTTTGCAACTGAAACAAATACTGAACTGCTTTTACTAATCTGCTGCCATACCAGGAGAACATTTCTCCGTCCACGAGCATAACTTTAGCCTCAGGAATTGCATTTTTCAACTCCTCAATATGTTTTTCCCTGAAAGGATACGGTTCAGAAGACAATAAGATCAGTTCAGGCTTTAACGCAGCCAGTTCTTCAACCTCAATTTCAGGATAACGATCTGCTTTGATTACATTGGTAAGCCCGTTTTTTGCTAGTATATCATTAATGAAAGTATTTCTTCCGGCAAGCATATAAGGCCCCTTCCAGATCAGGTAAGCCACCTTTTTATCTATCCCCTGCTCTAAAGCCAAAGTTTGCAGATCTGTAAACCCCGCATTGATGATCAGATAATTCAGATAAGCTGCTTCGGGCTGCCTGTCTACCAATTCCGCAATCTGCGTAATTGTTCTCATGGCATCTTCGAGCGTAAAGATGTCACTCATCCATACCGGAAACTCCTTTTGCAGTTGTTCTATATCTTCTTTCGTATTTTCTTCCTTATTGCCAATAATCAAATCCGGTTTCAGACTTCGGATCAGCTCAAGGTTTAATTTCTTTGTCCCTCCTACCTTTGTTTTGGATTTGAACTGCTGCGCAGGATGAATACAAAATTTAGTAAGTCCTACAACTTCATCGTTCAAACCCAATTCAAACAGCAATTCAGTTTGTGAGGGTACGATAGAAATAATCCGCTTTGGCGGATAATTAATGGTAATGGTCTGATCAAGCTGATCGGTAAACTGACGAAACATAAAGCAAATATAATTATCTCAGAGCCATTTTAAACAGGTTCCTATACAACCACCTGAAGATCCTCGCTGATTACTCTCATACTCCATCAAGTAAATGTAAAATACGTGTTCCATAACCTGCGTTAATTTCAGAATGCGTAACCTGGATAATTGTTATATTTTCTTCTTCGTTCAGCTTTTTAAACAGCTCCATAATTTGAAGCGCCTGAGCAGACTGTAAATTTCCGGTTGGCTCATCTGCCAGGATAATCAGCGGTTGTGCAGCTAAAGCCCTTGCAATACCCACCAGTTGCTGCTGACCGCCGGATAGCTGGTTTGGAAACAGGTCTTTTTTAGCGACCATATTAAAGCGGTCAAGCATTTCTGCTACACGGCTTTTACGTTCAGCACTACCTACCTTCTTATACAATAATGGAGCTTCAATATTCTCAGCGACAGTCATTTCATCTATTAAATGATAAGCCTGAAAAACAAAACCAATATGATTTCTGTAAAGTTCTATTCTTTTACGCTCATTTAAAGAAACTACATTTTCACCCATAAATTCATAGGTACCATAAGTAGGCTCTTCCAGCATCCCTAAAATATTCAGCAAGGTAGATTTCCCGGCACCGGAAGGCCCCATAATAGAAACAAATTCACCTTGTTTGATTGTAGTACTTACATGTCTGAGAATATAACTTTTCAGCCCTTTGTTCGCATAGTATTTTTCTATATTCTGTAATTGTATCATCTTTTGATAAATATAAGGTTTACTCAATTAATTATATTGTTTTATTCGTCTTTCAGCGCATCAACCGGATTTGTTCTTGCGGCTTTGAAAGAGCGAAAACTTACTGTTACAAGTGTTATTCCCATAGAAAGGAACATGGCAATAGCAAATGGCCAGATACTGAGTTCTATACGGTAAGTATAACGTCCCAGCCACTTCTCAATAAAGATATAGGCGACAGGCCAGGCAACAAGGTTCGCTATAAGCACCATGATCATAAAAGAAGAATTCAGCATATTGACCAATTCCAGCGTACTTGCACCCAGAACTTTACGGATAGCCATTTCTTTAGTTCTTTGCGTAGCCACAAAAGAAATCAAACCGAACACAACAGACCAGACCAATAAAAGAGATAAAGATAATTACTGCAGCAAAAACCTTAAACAAGGTTCCCATGATTCGCTCACTTTCGTAATATCTATTGATATCATCTTCCATAAAAGCCAAACCAAATACATGTTCAGGATAAACAGAGTTCCAGATTGCTTCTATATTTCTCATAGTTTCGGGAATACTTTTAGCATCCATTTTTACTGCAATACTTGTGGACATATTTTTTCTCTTAACGACTATTATAGGAGGAATAGCATCTCTGAGACTTGTACTATTAAAGTCTTTTACCACCCCAACAATCGGCACACTAACAGGGTCACCTCCTAAATGGATTCTTTTCCCAATCATATCTTCAGGTCGCAGAATATTCAATTTTTTCATCAAAGTCTCATTGACAACATATTCTTTCAGGCTATCATTTTCAGAGAATCCTCTGCCAGCTATCAGTTTTAAATCAAAAGTCCTGAAATAATCCTGGTCCGCAGATTTACTGTTTACCTGGAAGTCTGCATCTTTTGTCCCCTCAAAAGAAAAATTACCAAAAGTATTATTACGGGAAGAGGGGGCTTCACTAGAAAAACTAGCATCCGTTACCCCAGGTTCACTCCTTATTCTGGATTTTAGTATCCCATATTTCAACTGACTCAAACTATCACTGGGAATATCTACCAAAGCGATTGCAGAAGGATTAAATCCCAATGGCTTCTCTCTGATATATTTCATCTGCTTCAGGATCACAAGCGTTCCCGTAATCAGAATAATAGTAATTGCAAATTGCATGACAACCAACACTTTTCGTAAAACACCGGATCCGCTATTGCCAATGCTCACCTTATTTTTAATAGCCATTATAGGATCAAAACCAGACATCACCAATGCAGGATAAAAACCTGCAGCTATACCAACAAACATAACCAGTACTGCCATGAAGACAAAAATAACCGGATAGGTAAACAGGCTAAAAGAGGTTTTTTCCCTGAACAATGCTGTCATACTGGGCAATGCAGCCTCTGTTAATATGCAGGCAATCAATAGCGCAAACAGCGTAATCGTAAAAGTCTCTGTTAGAAACTGTATCATCAGTTGTTTACGCCTGCTCCCCATTACTTTACGAACCCCTATCTCTTTAGAACGACTTACGGCCTGGGCAGTGGCCAGGTTGATAAAGTTAATACAGGCGGTAATCAGTAAAAACACACCGATTACGATTAAGCCTATAAGTTCATTTTTAGTGGTAATTTTACGCGCGAAATTACCATAACGTTCATCCTGGTGGACCTCACTTAAAGGCTGGAAAAAATGATCTGATTTTCCAACACCCTTCTCTGTATAATATTTTTTCACGAAGGCATTCTTTGGTCCCTCAAGATCTTTTACATCTGCTCCTTTTTTCAATAAAATATAACATTGAGAGTCGGAAGAAACTGCTCCCCAACTCTTCAATTTCGCATTCTCATAACCTGCATAAGCCATAGCAATTTGTATCGGGTTACTATTACTCTGTGCGTCATACCCTCAAACACACCGGTTACTTTAAGTATTGTTTTGTTCTTATATTCTAAAGTCTGTCCGACTGCCTTATGCCAGTCACCAAAAAATTTCACAGCCATTTCTTTTGACAGGGCCACGGTATTTGGTTCTTTCAACGCCTTTTGCGAATCTCCCTCTAACCATTGGTAATCAAATATTTTGAAGAAAGCGGGCTCAACAAAAAATGCGTCTTCAGCCGTTTTAAGCTTCACCTTTCCAGACTCATCTTTTACTTTAAAAATCCCCCCGCTGCTTTGTATGGCTGCAACTTCTTCCAGCATCCCAAAGTCATTGCGCATTGCGGGTGCCAAAGGTCTGGGCACTCCGCTTTGAAACTCTTCACCCTGAGCATATTTCCAATAAGAAACGACTCTGTAAATCCTGTCTTTATTGACAAATTGCTGATCAAAACTGAGCTGATATCTGATAAAGATAAAAATGAGGATACAACTGGCCATCCCGATAGATAGTCCGCCACATTAATAAAAGTATAACCTTTATTTTTCCAGAGATTTCTTAGTGCGATTTTGAGATTAAGTCTAAACATCTGTTTGTCTTTTAATTATTCGTATTTCAATGCATCTATAGGATTAGTTTTCGCAGCCTTATAAGAGCGGAAACTTACTGTAATCAGGGTAATACCCAGAGAAATCAACATCGCAAGAGCAAAAGGCCAGACACTCAATTCTATACGGTATGTATATCCTGACAACCATTTTTTGATAAAAATATAGGCTACAGGCCAGGCGATCAGATTTGCTAAAAAGATCATCAGGACAAAAGAAGTATTTAACATAGTGACTAGTTCCAAAACACTTGCACCCAAAACTTTGCGGATAGCCATTTCCTTTGTTCTTTGCGTAGCAACAAAAGAAATCAGACCAAATAAACCGATAAATGAAATAAAGATGATGACAAGGGCAAATACTTTGAATAGCGTGCCCATTACCTGTTCGGTCGCATAGTAATTGCATCCTTTCATCCATAAAACCAGCCGAATACACCTGCTCAAAATAATATTCGTTCCAGATTTTCTCTATATTTTTCATGACCGCCGGGATTTGCTGTGCGTTCATTTTCACCGCCATAGTCTCAAAACGATCATTACGGGTTATCATAATTATTGGTGAAATTGATGCTCTCAGATTCAGGTTATTAAAATCTTTCACCACGCCAACAACCGGCCCGCTGATCCCTCCAAACAAGATCTTTTTCCCAATTGCATCCTGAGGATTGACAATGCTTAATTTTTTCAATAAAGTTTCATTCACCACGTATTCACGGGCAGTATCACTTTTACTTTTAGCCAGGTACCTGCCCGCCAGAAGCTTTAAGTCAAAGGTTTTAAGATAATCGTCATCTACGACTTTAGTATTCGCCTGAAAATCTGCATCAGTTGTACTATCAAAAGCAAAAGCATTATTTGTGTTATCACCAGAACTAGGTGCATCACTACAAAAACTAACAGCTAACACCGGGGGCTCTGCCTTAATTCTGGTTTTTAAAATCTCATATTTCTGTCTGCTCAGGCTATCTGATGGAATATTGACAAGGGCAATTGCAGACGATGTAAATCCTAGAGATTTTTCTCTCATAAATTTCATTTGCATCAGAATAACAAGCGTACCAGTAACCAATACAATAGTTATCGCAAATTGAATTACAACCAATACCTTACGAATCATACCTCCACCAGTACCGATATTGATTTTATTTTTAATCGCCAGAGCCGGACTAAATCCTGACATGATCATTGCGGGATAAAATCCAGAAAAAACCCAACAAACAAGACCATGCAAAGGATAAAGACAAAGATGACAGGCTGCTCCAGCAGGTTAAAGGTTATCCTTTCTTTAAACAAAGCAGACATACCTGGCAAAGCAATTTCTGTAAGCACGCAAGCCAGCAGTAGTGCGATAAAGGTCAGGATCATTGTTTCTGTTAAAAACTGGATCATGAGTTGTTTTTTTCCACACTTCCCATTACCTTGCGTACACCAACTTCTTTAGACCTGCCTACTGCTTGTGCAGTAGCCAGATTCACGAAATTGATGCACGCGGTAATTAGCAGCAACACACCTATCACTGTAAGGCCAAGCAGTTCACTTTTACTGGTTTTCTTACCAGAAAAACTACCAAAACGATCATCCATATGTATATCCTTAAGCGGCTGAAAAAGATGATCTGGTTTTCCAATAGTCTTTTCTACATAATATTTTTTCAGGAATGCATTTTTAGGCCCTTCCAGATCGGCTACTTTTACACCTTCTTTCAGTAAAATATAACATTCAGAACCGGAAGAAACAGAACCCCATCTTTTTTGATTTCTGTCTTTAAAGCTTGCATAAGAAATTGCAATGTTGATCACATTACTATTATTCTCAGGAACATCAGCAAATACCCCCGTCACTGTAAGATCTTTGTTATTCTGGAAATTGATCGCCCTGCCAACAGCCTGCGCGCCAGTCTCCAAAAAATTTTCTCCGCAGTTTTTTGTGAAAGCGCAACTGTATTTGGCAGCATTAGAGCTTTCTCCGGATTACCTTGCAGCCATTTGTAATCAAATATTTTAAAGAATTGCGGCTCAACATAAAATGCGCTTTCCTGAGTCTTTATTTTTATATTTCCTTTGGAATCTTTCACCTTAATCATCCCAAAAATCCCCTCTAATGCTGCCACCTGTTCCAGCATGCCAAAGTCATTTCTCATCGCAGGGACCAGAGGCATCGGCACACCACGACCAAAATCTTCTCCACCTGCATAGTAGACATGGCTGACAACCCTGTATATTCTGTCTTTGTTTTTATATTGCTGGTCAAAACTCAATTGATAACTGATAAATAAATAGATCAGGATACAGCCAGCCATTCCAATAGCTAATCCGGCTATATTGATAAAAGTATAACCTTTATTTTTCCAAAGATTCCTGAAGGCGATTTTAAGATTGAGTTTAAACATGACTAATTCTATTATTCAGATTTTAATGCTTGAACCGGATTTGCCTTAGCTGCTTTATAAGTTTGAAAACTTACTGTAATCAAAGCTATACCTAAAGTGCTCATTGCTGCCAGTGAAATCACCAGCCAATTGACCGTGGTATGAAATTCAAAACTTTTCAACCAGCCGGACATAATATAATTTGCAGTTGGCACGCCAATAATTATAGCCACCATAACCATTTTCAGAAAACTTAAAGAAAGGAGCTGCATCAGATTACTTACAGATGCACCCAGTACCTTTCTAATCCCTATTTCTTTTGTTCTCTGTTCAGCACTATATGCTGCCAGGCCAAATAAACCAAGGCAGGAAATGAAAATTGCCAGCCCACCAAACAGGTTGGATAAAACACCTAATATTCTTTGCGTATTTAATTTTTGTGCGTACAATCGATCCACATAATTGATTTCCACAGGATATGCCGGATTAATTTCTTTAGCAATTTTTGCTATTAAGACCAGGTTAGCTGCTGGTGGGTAGCCGGATTTAAACGCATGGTTACCGTTCCTCCCCAACCTTTATAGAATGCGATGACCATTGGGCGATTAGTTTGAGTAGCCGAACCCCAGATAAAATCATCAAAAACGCCCACAATAGTCCGCTTCTCTCCTTGATAGAGTACCGTTTGGCCTACAGGATTAGCCAGGTTCATCCGTTTCACAGCCGAACGGCTCACCATAACCGCAGCACTGTCAGAAGCAAAGTAAGGAGAGAATTCTCTTCCTTCCAGTAATTTAACCCCCGTAGTTTTAATAAAATCATAAGCTGTAGCAATCTGATCAAAAGTGAACAACTTATCGCCGAGATTAGACCCCGGCCATTCCATACCCGAAAAACTTGAGCCATCCCTGGATATCGTACCTGAGGTCTGTGCCAGAGCTGTTACAGCTCCGGATTGCAGCAGCTTTGCTTTTAACAGATCAAACTTATTATATAAATCACCGTCCTGCTCCATCTCTCAACCAATTCACCCTTATAACCAACTGGCCTGTCTTTAATAAACTGGATCTGCTGATAAATGACTGTAGCTGCAATGATCAGAATAACTGCAAAACTGAATTGTCCAATCACTAATATCTGCCGGAGACTGATGAATTGCCCTCGGTTTTTAGTTCCTTTCTTCTTAAGGATTTGCACCGGATTAAAAGACGACAAATAGAATGCCGGGTAACTTCCGGCAATTAAACCTGTTAACAGAACAACTGAAATCAATCCCGCCCATATGTAGAAATTTGAATAGCTGACCCCCAGCTTGATATTCAACAGGTTATTAAATAACGGCAAAGCTAATTCGATGATCATAATTGCCATGATCGCACTGCAAAAAGTCAAAACCAGAGATTCCATCAAAAACTGGCTGATCAGGCTTGCACGAGTTGCACCAATAGTTTTTTTAATCCCAACTTCTTTAGCCCTGCGTTCTGATTTTGCCGTAGCCATATTCATAAAATTGACACAGGCAATCAATCAATAAAATCCCTATGGCCAGCCCCATAATAAATAAACGAACCTGTTCAATGTTCCCTCCTATACTTTTTCCGTTAACAAACTTATCGTAGAGATGTAACTTGCTTAATGGAAAAACAGAAGCGTAATACCTTGAACCAGGGTGATATTTATCCATTATCCCTTTAATATCTTTATTGAAAGCTTCAATGTCCGTTGACGGATCCAGTCTGACTACTGTTGTCCAGTTGAAATTAGTCCATTGTAAATTTTTCACCCAATCAAATTGAGTCTCATAAAGAGACCAGGGCATCAGAAAATCAAAATAAACAGAAGTATTACCTGGAAGATCCTTAATCACCCCTGTGATTTTAAGATCCATTTTGTTCTCGAAACGAACTGCTTTATTTAATACATCGGTTGTTCCAAATAATATTTTAGCAGTAGACTCTGTAATAATTACATTGTTTGGTGCACTGAGTGCAGTTTTCCGGTCACCTGAGATAAAAGTATAATCAAAAACATTAAGAATATCAGCGTCAGCAAAACGTCCGCTTTTTTTAAAACTTTTGGTTCCGTTCGCTATTAATTTCGGCCCTCCCCACTCAAAACGACTCATGGCTTTAACAGCAGGATAGTTCTCTTTCAGAGTTGGCCCGATTACATTTCCAGTATTTGCTCCTGTGTTTTCAACTTTTTTATTGATATCCAGCGCATTAGTCATCACTTTATAAACATGAGCATCATTACCTCCATGATTATCATAGCTCCATTCGTAGGATACATACAGGAGCAACAACAAGCAGGAAGCTAGTCCAATGGCCAGACCACTGATATTTATAAATGAAGAAGTTTTATTTCTCCAGAGGTTCCGTAAGGCTATTTTCAGATTAAGTTTAAACATGTATGGTTAGGATATTAATTCAACAAATTAGTTATTCGTATTTCAATGCCTGTACCGGGTTTGTCTTCGCAGCCTTAAGGGTCTGAAAACTGACCGTAAATAAAGCAATCCCTAAAGTCCCGGCAGCTGCCAGTATCATGACCAGCCAACTAACATGAGTATGAAATTCAAAACCTTTTAACCAGTCTGTCATAATATAATTGGCTATTGGTACGGCAATGAAAATAGCCACGATAACCATTTTCAGAAAACTTAAAGAAAGGAGTTGCATCAAGCTAAACACAGAAGCACCAAGGACTTTTCTTACGCCAATCTCTTTTGTTCTTTGTTCGGCACTATAAGATGCTAAGCCAAATAAACCAAGGCAGGAAATAAAAACGGCAAGACCACCAAAAAGATTAGCTAGTATACCTAAGATTCTTTGTGACTTTAATCTCTCACTGTATAGCTCATCCACGAAACTAATAGCTACCGGATAAGCAGGGTTAATCTCCTTTAAAACCTTCTCAATTATCCCAATGTTTACCGATGAGGCATTAACCGGGTTTAAACGCATACTTATAATTTCATTTTCTCTTTTACTAAATGCAACAATCAGGGGTGAACTGGTTTTAAAAGGAGAATCCCAGATAAAATCATCAAATCATCAAAGATCCCAACTACCATACGTTTTTGATCCTGATAGAGAACCGTCTCTCCTAACGGATTTTTTAAATTCATTCTTTTAGCCAATGACTGGCTCAGCATAACTGCTGAACTATCAGAAGCAAACTGACGGGAGAAATCCCTGCCAGCAATCAACCTGACCCCTGTAGTTTTAATAAAATCGTAAGTAGTAGTCAATTGATTAAATACCTGATGCCTGTCAGCTTCGGTCGAACCTCTCCATTCCAGTCCCCAAAAATTTGAATTGGAATCAGACATACTTCCCGACATTTGCGATAAGGAAGTTACAGCTCCAGACTGCAATAGTTTTTGTTTCAGCAGATCAAACTTCCCGACCAGATTCCCTTCCTGTGGTACTTCCACCAATTCATTTGGCTGATACCCCAGAGGCCTGTTTTTGATGAACTGGATCTGCATATAGATGATACAGGTTGATATAATCAGAATGATTGCAAAGCTGAACTGTACAACAACCAGTATATGACGACGCATATTTATAGCCAGCATCCCCCTTTTCAGCCCTTTCTTTTTCAGAATTTGTATTGGATTAAATGAGGATAGATAAAAAGCCGGATAACTTCCAGCAATTAATCCGGTGAGGAGTACAACAGCTAAAATGCTTAACCAGATATATTGATTTGAATAAACAATATTCAAATCAATATCAAGCAGGTTATTAAATAAGGGTAAGCATAATTCTATGAATGCTACCGCCACTACCGCACTGCAAAAGGTAAGGATCAGTGACTCCAATAAAAACTGGCCGATCAAGCTTCCTTTTGTAGCCCCTATAGTTTTCTTAATACCAACTTCCTTTGCCCTTCTTTCTGATTTGGCAGTAGCCATGTTCATAAAATTCACACAGGCAATCAGCAAAATACCAATTGCAAGTCCCATAAACAGACGCAACTGTTCGATCCTCCCCCCTGTACTTACACCGTTGGTAAAAGTGTCATACAGGTGCAGTTTACTTAATGGGAAAAGAAAAAGGCCGAAGATCTTGAATCAGCCTCATTTTTTTTTATTAGTTCTCTGACCGAAAGATTAATGGTTTCAACATTTGCAGAAGGATCAATTTTCACAAGTGTATTCCAGTTATTATTAGTCCACATAGGGCGTTTAACCCATTCAAACATATTCTCAAACAAAGACCATGGTAACAAATAATCAAAATTAAAAGACGTATTTCCTGGCAAATCCTGGATGACACCAGTAATTTTCAGGTCATATTTATTCTCAAAACGGACTGATTTGTTCAGTACGTCAGTTGTTCCGAAAAGAACCCTTGCTGTAGATTCAGTTACGATTACATTACCCGGGCTGTTAAGGGCCGTTTTCGAATTGCCAGCAATAAAATTATAATCAAATATGTTCAGGATATCAGCATCTGCAAAACGGCCTTTTCTTTTATACCCTTTTGTTTCATTTGCAATTAACATTGTTTGTTCATTGACTACTCTGCTCATGGCAACATACTATACCTGCATAATCCTGTTTCAACACCGGCCCTATGACACCCGGAGTATGTGTACCAGTACCTCTGATTTTTCCGTCAGTTCCTATAAAATTTATGAGTACCTGGTAAACATCTGCTGAATCTTTTCCCTGTTTATCATACCCCCATTCGTAAGACACGTACAGAAGTAATAAAAGACAGGAAGCTAGTCCAATAGCCAGTCCGCCAATATTAATAAATGAAGAGGTTTTATTTCTCCAGAGGTTCCGTAAGGCTATTTTCAGGTTGAGTTTAAACATTGTTGTGGTTTTATTTAATTGCAGGTGATTCTATTTTAAAAAATTAACCTTTTACAGATTGACACTTTAAAAATGAAAACGTTGCTTAAATAAGTTCTTCGGTACGTGTTTTATTCACTTTCTCAGAAATTACATGTCCATCTTTCAGGTTAATGATCCGGTTGGAGAAACTTGCATCATGCGAAGAGTGAGTAACCATCACGATTGTTGTACCCTGTTCATTCAATTCACAAAGTAATTCCATCACTTCGTTACCATGAGAACTATCCAGATTTCCTGTAGGCTCATCTGCCAGCACAAGTTTCGGCTTAGTCACCAATGCTCTTGCAACAGCAACACGCTGCTGCTGACCACCCGATAACTGCTGAGGAAAGTGACCGCTCCGGTTGACAATATTCATTCTTTCAATCATTTCATTAACCAGACGTTTACGTTCAGGGGCAGCAACCTTATTATAAATCAGAGGTAATTCAATATTTTCAAATACGGTCAGTTCATCAATCAGGTTGAAATTCTGGAATACAAAACCCATATTTCTTTTACGGAAGTTTGAACGTTCTTTATCATTCATGGTCAGCAGTTCTGTTTCCATAAATTTGTAGCTGCCGCTTTCAGGCTTATCCAAAAGTCCCATTACATTCAATAACGTTGATTTTCCGCAACCTGACGGTCCCATAATAGAGACAAACTCTCCTGCTTTCACATACATGTTGATTCCGTTTAGGGCAGTAGTTTTTACTTCTTCTTTGTTTTGTATACTTTTTCCAGGTTCTCAATTTTTATCATGATATTATGATTTATATTTTTTTTATAATTCTATGTCTTATTACTAGTACCTCTCTTGTTATCTGATTGGCTCTCGATTATTTACTCACCTCTACAACATCGTATTGATTGAACTGATCGTAAGATGAGGTGATTACTTCTTCATTTTTCTGTAACCCTTCCATGATCTCATAATACAGATAGTTTTTACGTCCTATTTTCACATTTCTTTTTTGTGCTTTCCCATCCTTCAGGACAAAAACCCAGGATCCTCCGGTGCTTTGGAAAAATTGTCCCTGAGCCAATAAAAGCGATTTACTATTATCTGAAAGCGTAAGTTTTACTTGTAAAGATAATCCTCTTCTCAACTCATCTGGTGATTTCCCTTCAAAAACTAATTCTACCTGGAATTGTCCCGCAGTTACCTCTGGAATCACTTTTCTAACCGTAAGACGATAGGTTTTCCCATTAAACTCACAGTTAGCCGTTTGTCCTTCTTTGACCCTGTTGATATAATATTCATCCACGCCAGCCTGCAATTTATACCCCTGCATCACATCTATCTTTCCAAGCATTTCATTTGCCGTATAAGATTTACCAATAACCGGATCATAAGAAGATAACCTGCCTGAAACCGGGGCTTTGATAGTCATATTCTCAATATTCTTTCTGATTGTCTCCAAACTTTCATTCATTCTGGTTACAGAAACATCAATTTGCTGCAATTGCATCGTTCTGCTCTGGTTTTCCTGTTTAACAGCTTGTCTTAAGATCTCTTTTCTTCCTTTATTATATTCATAATCCTGGCTTGAGTTATTAAACTCTTCCCTTGTAATTACTTTGTTGAGGAATAAAGCACTGTCAATTTTATATTTCCGGCTTGCTGTTCTCAATGTATTTTCGATCACCATCATATCCTGAGCCATTACGCGTTGATTTTGTTCCAGATCCAGGCGTACTTTACGCAACTGACTGATTAATCTCTCTATGATGCTCGTTTCGCTCGAAGTATAATTAGATAGTGCATTCGGATTCGCTATTCTTAACAGTGGTGTTCCTTTAACTACACTAGCACCATTCTCCGTAAAAATTTCAGCTACTGTTCCTCCTTCCGAAGAACTTACAATCACAGAAGTCAATGGTACTACACTTGCGTTCAATAAGACCACATCTTCAAAATCACCATATTGCACTTTACTGATCGTCAGTTTATCAGCATCAGCTTTATAAACCTTACTCAATGATAATTTATATCCATATGCAACCAGTCCAACTAACAATAAGCCGCCTGTAAGCATTAAAATCTTTTTTGTACTGAATCTCTTTTTTGCGATGATCTTATCCATGATAATAATGTAATATATCTATCTGGCCATAAGCTAAGGATATGCCAAACCGAAAAAAAACATAATTAATCACCTATATAACAGCAATTTAACACTTTTGCAAAGAAAAACACCGTTCATTATCCGGACACCCGTTGTACAGCAACGGACAATTCCATTATTTTTGTTCATCAGCTATTTAAATTATCCATTGGTAATGACAGAAGCCGTTTAAAATCTTTATAAAATGACAGAAGCAAACGTTTTAGTAATAGACGACGATGATGACATCCTTTTAAGTGCAAAACTCTTTTTAAAACAGCATTTCAACCAGGTTGTCACCTGTAAGTCGCCTAAAGAGATTAATGTATTACTGAGCCATAACGAGATAGATATTATCCTGCTGGATATGAATTATCAGAAGGGTGCAAGTAATGGTCGTGAGGGACTCTATTGGTTAGAGCATATTTTATCCATTGATAAAGACTATGTAGTCATTCTGATGACTGCCTATGGAAATGTAGAACTGGCAGTGCAGGCCATAAAAAAAGGAGCCACAGATTTTATTTTGAAGCCCTGGGAGAACGAAAAACTCTATGCTACCCTTTCAGCTGCCTCTAAACTAAGACAATCAACCAAAAAAATCAACCAAAAAAAAAAAGCTAAAAAAAATAAGCGCCTCCATACAAACTGATCAGGCCAGGAAATTTGAGAACATCATTGGTACATCCGGTCCTATCAAACATTTGCAGAATACCCTGATCAAAGTTGCCCCTACAGATGCCAACGTGTTAATTCTAGGAGAAAATGGTACAGGAAAGCAAGTATTTGCCTACGAGCTGCATAAACACTCCTTAAGAAAAAACCATATTTTTATGCATGTCGATCTTGGTTCTTTGAATGAGAACCTCTTTGAAAGCGAGCTTTTCGGCTATGCAAAAGGAGCATTCACAGATGCCCGTGATGATAGACCCGGACGATTTGAGCTCGCTGACAATGGCACCATCTTTCTGGATGAGATCGGGAACCTCTCTTTGCCTTTACAAGGTAAATTACTAACCGTATTACAAAACCGGACAGTCACCCGTCTGGGAGAAAGCAAAGACCGTAAAGTAAACGTAAGGCTGATTACCGCTACCAATATGCCTTTGAATGAAATGGTAGCAAAAGGTACTTTCCGTCAGGATTTACTTTTCCGGATTAACACCGTAGAATTAGAGCTTCCCCCATTAAACCAGCGTGCAGAAGACATCCTGCAACTTGCCAATCATTTTTTGCATACTTTTAGTACTAAGTATCATAAAAGCATCAATCATATTACAGAAAAAGCGGGGAACACCTTACTGTCTTATCACTGGCCCGGTAATGTTCGTGAATTGCAGCATGTAATTGAAAGAGCAATTATCATGGCAGACGGTAGTGAGATTACCGAGCATGATTTACAATTAAGTCCGCAAAGATTTGGAGGAGCAGCGCCCCTTCCTGCCACCCTTGATCTCGAAGAAATGGAAAAAATGATGGTACAAAAGGCTATAGAAAGCCACAAAGGTAACATTTCACGGGCAGCCGCCGAACTTGGCCTGACCCGTGCAGCCTTATACCGCAGGATAGAAAAATTTGGACTATAGAAAACTATGTTTTATCAACGTTTCACTTTCAGGCTCTTAATTAAGATACTATTAATCAATACCCTCTCGGTATTACTCGGTTACCTGATCCTAAAAACTCAGCTATGGTTTACCATAGCCGGTACTTCGTGTATCCTGCTCATTAGTATCTTTTCACTATACAATTATATAAACCAGATCAGAGCTGACATTAAACGTTTCATTCTTGCGGTTAAGACCCGGGATCATACCTTAAATTTCAGGAATAAAAGTACCAAAGGCAGCTTTCCCGATTTATATGAATCATTTGATGACATTATCAAAACCCACAAAGACATCCAGCTGGAGCAGGACGCTATGTTTCAGCTGATCAAAACTATCTTACAACAAGTTCCCGTAGGCGTAATAGTTCTCAAAGACAACAACGACTCCGAACAAGAAGAAATCTCCTTTTTTAATGAAGCCGCAGCCAACCTCTTAAAAGTGCCAGCCTATAAATACTGGCACCGTTTGAAAGAACATTTACCGGTTTTCACCGCACAGATTGAAAGCATACAAAAAGGCGGTAAGCGATTCCTTGAACTTAAAATTCAGGAAAAGCTCATTCAATTATCCACCGAGGTCATCCCAATAAACCTTTACAACACCAATTACCGGATCATTTCCTTTCAGAACATCAAGGATGAGATTGAGCAAAAAGAAATAGAAGCCTGGAACAGGCTTATTGGAGTAATTTCCCATGAGATCCTAAATTCCATTACCCCTATCAGTTCCCTTTCCGATACCGTAAACAGTATGGTATCCAACAGAGACTCCCTCAACAAAGAAGAGCTGGAGGATCTCAAGCCCGCCATTCAGGCGATAAAAAGACGCTCCCTTGGTCTGCTCGACTTTGTAAAAGATTACCGTCTGATTGCCGAATTACCAACCCCTGAGCTCGAGTCCCATAGCATTGGCGAGATCCTGCAGCATATTCAGATATTAATGCAGCCATTTGCCTCAGCAAAAAATGTTAAACTATCCATAGGACAGACCTCTTCAAAAATCACGATCAGTGTCGACCTGAAACTAGTAGAGCAGGCCCTGATCAACCTCGTGACCAACAGTATCCATGCTCTGGAGGGTATAGATCAGCCACAAATAGAAATCGATTATCGTTTAGAACAAAACAGGCTTTTCATTGACGTGACCGACAACGGTAAAGGCATTGAATCAGAGCTCGCGGAAAAGATTTTTGTTCCCTTCTTCACCACCCGTAAGAACGGTTCCGGAATAGGTCTGACCATTACCCGTAACATCATGAAAATGCACTACGGCAACCTCGAAGTCAGCTCTGTACCCTATCAAAAAAACTATCTTCTCTCTCGTCTTCAACTATGACTAAGCCCTAAAAAATAAATTAATAGATTTGCAACCTATGACTACCCTGCAATTACGTATTACTGAAATTTCACCGCGTCCCGGAAACAACGTCTTCATTCAATTTGAGCCCGTAGATAAAATCCTGCCCAACTATGAATCCGGGCAATTCCTGACTGTCCTTTTCCAGGTAAACGGCAAAGAAATCAGGCGTTCCTATTCCATTTGCAGTTCACCTGCAATAGACGAACCCCTGAGTATAGCCGTAAAACTCGTAGAAAACGGAGAAATCTCAAAATACCTGCACCATAAAACATCAATCGGCGATATCCTAACCGTTTTACCCCCGGCAGGAATCTTCACCTACACCCCTGTAAAAGCCATCAAACGTACCGTTTTCCTCTTTGCAGCCGGCGTAGGCGTTACCCCCGTTTATTCCATCTTAAAAACAGCCCTTCTCCAGGAAGAAAACTCAAAAATAGTTCTGATTTACAGTAACCGCTCATCTGCAACCACCCTCTTCTACGAAGAGCTAAACCAGTGGCAGAAAAAATACCCCGACCGTTTCAAGCTAATCTACCTGTTCAGTGATTCAAAGAACCTGCAATTTGCCCGCCTGAACAGCTTCGCCTTCCACGATCTCTACAACGCCAACATCCAGTACGATCAATCCGATGCCCTATGCTATACCTGTGGCCCAATCGATCGATTACATGGTCATGTGCCGAATCTCCCTGTTAGGCTTAGGATTCCGGCTTGATCAAATAAAAAAAGAAACCTATTTCATTCCCGAAGACGAAGCAGACGACGATGACATGACCGAAAAAGTCATTAAAGACAAGAACACCTACACCGTCATCCTTGAATTCAATAAAAACGTCTATCAATTAGAAGTACCCTGGTACAAAAGAATCCTTGAGGTGGCCCTATCCCATAACATCAATGTCCCATACAGTTGCGGAGCCGGCATATGCAGTTCCTGTGTTGCATCTTGCACCGAAGGCGGCGTCAGAATGGATTATAACGAGGTCTTAACCGACGACGAAATAGCAAACGGCAGAGTCCTCATCTGCACTGGCCATCCCACCCAAAACAACACAAAAATCATCATCTAGCAAAAGTCAATCAAATAGCTATCCAACAATTATCCAAATAGCAATCCAAAAGTTAATCAAATAGCTATCCAAAAGTCAATATAGCTATCCAATAGCTATCCAAAAGTTAATCAAATAGCAATCCAAAAGTTAATCAAATAGCTATCCAAAAGTTAATCAAATAGCTATTCAAAAGTTAATCAAATAGCTATCCAAAAGTCAATCAAATAGCTATCCAAAAGTCAATCAAATAGCTATCCAACAATTATCCAAATAGCAATTCAAAAGTTAACCAAATAGCAATCCAAAAGTTAACCAAATAGCAATCCAAAAGTTAACCAAATAGCAATTCAAAAGTTAATCAAATAGCTATCCAAAAGTCAATCAAATAGCTATCCAACAATTATCCAAATAGCAATCCAAAAGTTAATCAAATAGCTATCCAACAATTATCCATATAAACCCTGCAAAGTCACCTCCTAACCAACCCCCAACCCAGTTGTAAACTAAGATTGCATAGTCACGTTAACCGGCCAGCATGAGGGGGGGGGGGGAGAAAACCCTAGAAATAAAAAAAAGACGCAGATGTTTTCGGACATTGTTCATCCCTTCAGATGATGAACGCGGTCCGTAAAACACTGCGTTTTTTTTTATTGACTAGAAGAAACTTACCCGATCACTGTCCCATTAACGATTACCGCATCTTTCTTCACAACCACAATACCATCCTTGACCGCATAATCCTCAAAATCCCCATCTTCCAAATGCACCCCGCCATTAATGACCACATCGTTCCCGATCCTGCAATTCTTATCAACTATTGCATTAAAAATCTTGCATCTGTCACCAATCCCTATCAGCGGTCTTCCCGCAGCATTTTCCTCTTCAATTTCAGCAAGTGTCTGGTACCTGTCGCTCCCCATGATATACGTATTCTCAACAGAAGTACCATTACCAATCCTTGATCTGATTCCAATAACAGAATGCTTGATCAGATCTGCATTTAAAATACATCCCTCCGCAATAACCGCTTTCACCAGCGAAGTACTGAGTATCTTGGTCGGTGGCAGCATCCTTGGTCTTGTAAAAATGCTCTGATTACTATCAAACAAATAAACTTAGGAATATCGTCCGTCAGTCCTAAATTCGCTTCAAAAAACGAACAGATATTACCGATATCTGTCCAATACCCCTCATACTGGAAGCTAAGCACCCTTTGCGTCTGTAACACCCTTGGAATAATCTCTTTACCAAAATCCTTTTCATCAGGATTCTCAGCAAAGATCCTCACCAGTAAATCTCTATTAAAAATATAGATCCCCATCGAAGCCAGGTAATTTCTACCTTCAGCCTGCATTTCCGGTCCCGTATCAGAAGCCCAGTCTCCAAGCTGATCAGCACTTGGTTTCTCAATAAAAGAAGTAATTATATTTTCTTCATTTGCTTTCAATATACCAAAACCAGTTGCATCCTTAGCCGTACTTGGAATCGTAGCCAGAGTCACTTCTGCGCCACTTTCCTCATGTGCATTTAACATCTCATTAAAATCCATCTGATACAGCTGATCGCCCGATAAAATCAAGACATATTCAAAATCGTGCTGTAATAAATGATGCATGGTCTGACGAACAGCATCAGCCGTTCCCTGGAACCATGTAGGATTATCAGGCGTTTGCTCAGCCGCCAGAATATCTACAAAAGCATCACTGAAATGACTAAAATGATAAGTATTCTTAATATGCTTATTTAATGATGCCGAATTAAACTGTGTAAGTACAAACATGCGGTGAATACCAGAATTCAGACAATTAGAGATAGGAATGTCTACCAAACGATATTTTCCGGCAATTGGAACTGCTGGCTTGGAACGGGTCTGCGTAAGCGGTGATAATCTGGAGCCCTGGCCACCGCCAAGGATAACTCCTAGTACTTTTTCAGTCATATGGATAAATTACATTTGGTACAGATCTATATATTCTTGCGCAGCCTTATCCCAGGAATGGTCCAGCTGCATGGTATACTTAAGGATTTCTTTCACTTGTTTCTTATTCTGGTAAAGCTCATAAGCTCTTCCTATTGCATGTCCGACATCAATCACACTGGTTTGATCATGACAAATACCAAATCCCCCATCTCCTATATCTATCACGGTATCTTTTAGTCCGCCAATCCTTCTTACAATTGGAATTGTACCATAACGTAAAGCGTACATCTGGTTTAACCCACAAGGTTCTACCCTTGAAGGCATCAATAAAAAGTCCGCTCCTGCATAAATCTGGTGGGAGAGTTTTTCATTGTAACCGATATAAGCATTATAATTTCCATCGAACCATTGCTTTAGTTCAATCAGCTTTCCTTCAACTTCAGGATCACCCGACCCCAGTACAAGAATATTAATATTCCCGTAGCTGTGCGCTAGTGCATTATGGAAAATTTCAGGTAATAAATCCGCACCCTTCTCTCCTACTAACCTGCCGATAAAAGTGAACAATGGTTTAGTTGGATCTAAGTAAAAAAAACATCACACAGGGCAGTTTTGTTTGCTTTCTTACCATTTTCCACTGTCCTTATATTGTAAGTTTTCTCCAGCATAGGATCTTTTTGCGGGTCCCATACCTCATTATCTATTCCATTTAAAATTCCCGATGACTTTCCTCTTTCGCTGGCAAACAGGCTTTCCAGTCCGTTGGCATTGTAACTGATTTCTTCCAGATAACTTGGAGAAACCGTAGTTACTTTCCACGCGCATTTAATTGCAGAAGCTAAAGGGTTAATATCTTTTTTCCATTCCAGTAAACCTGATCTCCACAAATCAAAGGCCGGCAGATAATGTAATTTATCCCATCCAAACTGCCCCTGGTACTGGGCATTATGAATAGTAAGTACCGTAGGAATATTTCTAAGACTTTTATATTTTTCACAATTGCCAGTCATAAATGGAACCAGCCCAGTATGATGATCATGACAATGAATCACATCAGGGCGATGTTCCCATTGGGTGATCCAGTCTAATGTGGCAATCTGATAGGCAAGAAAACGCTCGGTATCATCTTCATATCCATATACTTTATCACGGTCTGTTAAACCAGCTATGTATACGAGATACATACAGGTCAAAACCTAGTTTATTAGTTTTTTCTCTGAATATACGGACAGGAAAATGACGGGTACCAAGATTACCCCATGCGTCATAGACAACTTCAAATTCGTTTTGAAGCATGAATGAATTATTGTAGGCGGGCATAACTACTTTTGAAAAGTGGCCAAGCTTGGTTTGGTATTTTGGTAATGCACCTACGACGTCTCCTAATCCGCCAACTTTAGCTATCGGATAACACTCTGCACTAAGATGAATTATTTCCATAAATTATTTTGCGTATCAGGGTAAAGGGGGCATTTGCAATTTGCTATTAAAATATGAGTTATAACCCAAATAAACACAATTGGTTTGCATTAAAATGTATTATTTTTTTTAGAGCACAAGTGGGAATATCCCAGGAATTACCCTTTAAGGCTCGTTTTGTTACTGTAATAATATTTCTTTAATTATTTAAACATTATTTCCAATAATGGGATTAGTTTTAGTTTTTAATTAAATATAAAATTAATGATGTTATGAGAATTTATATAAGAATTGGTTTTTAGGATTGAGCATTGCTGCGCTTGGTTTTACCGGATGTAAAAAGGGAGAAGGAAGTATCGAAAATCCCGGGAAGATTATTCCTCCGGTTGTTGAAGTTGGCACTAAGTTACTGGTTCCGGTGCAGATAGGAACAGGAAAATCCAAAATGGTGATTAGTTATACGGATGGGCTGGCACTTTCGAAAGTTGAGTTCGGGGATGGAAGAAGTATAGTAATAAATTATACTAAAACAGGTAAACCTATGGGGCTGCAAAGGTTTAAGGATGACAAACTGGTTTCTGCTACTGATTATAGACTGGATGAAAAAGAGCGGGTGATTAGTGGTGAAATGGCTGTGATGAAGGCAGATCGTTATGTTTTAGTGGGACGGTATGATTTGAGGTATAACTCCCTTGATCAGGTGATTGGGGTTGATTATGTTGATCTGAATGACAGGCAGGTTGATCAGCAGGAGAAAAAATATGATGCAGTTAACAATCTCTGATTAGTGAAAAAGGTGGCACGGCCGATTTCACTTATAGCTATGATCTTAAGAATGGTCTGTTTAAGTATGTTAATTATGCATGGCTGCTGACAATTGAGAAAGATCATAGCCTTTTCCTGTCCGCGACTAATAATATTAAAGACTGTACTAATATTTTAAGCCCCGGAGATGAACAGCGTTTTAGCTATGTATATAATGGGGATGGTTATCCCGAAGTCATTCATACTACTTTTAATAGCTCGAAAGGTTCTGCGAAAGTAGTTTATAAAGAGATCAGAACAAAAGATCAGCTGTAATCCGGTTCCTGTGTTTATTGTTTGTTCTGTGTTCAGGGCAGCCGGCTGGTATAATTTACCGCCGGCTGCCTTATTAAGCCTCAGGTTAAATACCCTGTAGATTAGAAATTAAACCCTACAGAGATATATGGCATTGTGCTTTCTTTTGAAAAGCCAACTGCTGCCTGTATGAGAATTAAGTCTGCAGGAACAATGTAACCCACCCCCGTAACCGTGATGCCACTGGTTTGAGGATTGGCCAGGCATCCATACACGGCCAACATCATTAAAGCCCAGCAATCCTAATGATCCGGGTACAATATAAGAGGTAAAGTCAAATAGTTTAACACGCAGATCAAGGTTGTAGTAAAGCATTGATTTGCCTGTAAAACGGTTAGTATGGAAACCACGCAGGTTATGGACTCCACCCAATTGCATTTGCTGGAAAAATTCAGGATTTCCAAGCGTTGTACCTCCGCCTAAACGATTCGCAATCACAAAACCAGAATGTCCGGGATTCAGATAATAGCGGAATTCCGATTGTATTTTTCCATAGCGTTCATGATCTGTGTTAAGCTGCTGGTTAGCGGTAATCCTGGTATTCCAGTACATTCCTTTTTTAGGGATAGAAGTGTTATCCCTTGAATCGTATTTGACTTCGGTAATCATCCCTGCATAAAGACGATCATTAAACACTGATTCTTCAGGATTGGTCTGGTTGAAATCGTTTAGAAACCTATGTTCATTTCCTTTACGGCTGCTGGTATAATATTCAGTAGTTAACCCTCCACCAATTGTCCATTTGTCAATTTTTTTATACAGCTGAAAATCTGCAGTCAGATAATCGTAGCGGTTTCTGTAATAGGACATATCCTTTGGCTCCTCTTTGATAAAGGCAGTTTCATTACCCAGACCAAAAAAGTTACTCAGGTTATTTGGGCCTAACAGGTTCGCATTGATCTTGAAATCTGTATTTCCAATAGCTTTCTTAAAGTCACCGGCGTAGTTTAAAATAAAGGATTTTCTGCCTGTTGAATAGTCAACCCAGAATTCCTGGTGAGATGCATAAGGCGTTTTTCTAAAACCTTGTTTCTCCAGAATCAGCCCTACACCTGCCTGTATACCCTGATCAATGTTGTAATTCAGGTGGAATAACGGGCCGAACTGATCAAATACAAAGCTCTTTTTGTTGTATTGATTAACTGTTGTATCTGTGTAGATAAACGAAGCTTTGCCAGGTTTGAAGATGGCATTTCATTCTCCTGATCTGAACGGTCGTAAATATAAGTATTGGATTTATGACTAAGCTCTTCATTAATCTCAAAACGGTCTTTACCATCCCCCCCAATCATACGTACTGTGATCGGGGACTTTGTCTCTCCCGAAACTTCGAAGATATCGTCTCCTCCCATTCCATACAATCTGATTTCGCGGGTTAGCTGATGATCAAAAGTACGGTGATATAATTTCCGGCCTGTTCCGCCACTCTTTTTAATGTTATTGACTGTGAGTTCTATATTTCCGTTTTTTTCTTGTGTTTGACTTCAAAATACTCTCTTTTATCAGAAGCAGGTATTTCAACCGTAATGGCAAGAAAGCGATAATAAGCCATGGCACTTTTTTCCAGATTGTCTTTTCTGGCTATCATTATTTTGAGCGTTTCCTCTCCACCTTCAGCAAAAATGTTTGCTGGCATTAATAACATTGATTTCCTCAATATCGCTGAAGTCAGTTTTTCCTGTACATATTTGATTTCTTCCTGCCAGTCTTTTTCACTCAATCCACTCAGAAAATATCTGTCAAAATAACGCTGGTTAAAATTCCATTGATCAACGGCCCTGATTTCTGATTCAAAAGGCTGTAAATTAGCTTTTAGCCATTGATGAGAAAGCACCCATGGGAATACACCAGAGGTTTTATAAAAAACCTTGTCTCTGTCACGGGGAACAGGGATATATTCCTTTTCACCTTTGTCTTTATCTTCTATTTTCAACCATCTCCAGTTATCTTCATGTCTGTCCCAGTCACCAACAACAAAATCCAGGAGCCTGGCTCTTAAGACTAATTTCTGCTCAATATGGGTGTCATTGTCTTCTTCAACTTTTCGCTGGGCTTTCAGCGTATTATCACTCTTTTCATAACCTGTCGGCATCCGTTCTTCCAGCAGGTAAGCTGCGTTGGCGAAATCTTTTCTATACTCACCCAGCGCAGGATCATCACCTATATAAACAATCTCAGGATTAGCATGAGGAATATCCAGTGCATCGGCCAAAGGCGGAACAATCAATGCAGAGAATGGATGTCCGGTTGAAATCTGATCCTGTACAATATCTTTAGCAATGGTTGCCCTGAGGTTCCTGGGCAAACCTCTTTCCGGATATTTCTGAATCGTTCTTAGTGCCCATTCACGTCCCGAAGCATCTTCCAGGCGCAAAGAGCGGGTTTGCATCCCTCCGCCCAATTGTACTATTTTCATTCCGCCGTGTTCTTTCTGAAGATCAACAATCCGCATGCGTACGGGGGTAGCCCATAGCTTACGGTAGTTTTCACCCAAAAAGAAACGGTGTGTTTTGGAAACAGAATCATAAGCAGGGGAAATTGCTACTGTAATAGAATCTCTTGTGCGATGCTGTTGTGCATTTGTAGATAGTGGAAAGCTAAAAAACAAGGCAATTAATAATACTGCCGGCCTTGCTTCTATTTTATATTTTTCGGGAATGATGTGCATTAATTTAATTTAATCTGTTTTTATCGCGACTTCTACCCGCAATGCTTTAAGTCCTTCAACACCTTGTAATTCTTCTACATCCAGGTATTCTACCTGGTCTGTCAATAAATGCTGTTCCTGCAATTTATGGATATACTCGATATATTCATCAGCCTCCGAACTATTGAAGTAAACAATCGCAATTTTACCCGGTTGTGTAAGGCGTTCAGTACTGTCTTTGACATGTGCCTTATCAATTCTTTTCTTCACCATCTGATACCGGATATTGTAACTTCCTTCGACATCAAATCTTTGTTCATCAATCCTGAAACTTATGTCAATGATTTTCTCATACACAAAAATCAATTGAGTAGTCTCCATAGGTATAGCCAGTGATGGCTTCAGGTTAGCCGTTATCCTGGTTATCTCAGCAATTGCTTTCAGCTGCCTCAACCTGAAATCGGCCAGCAAATCATCTCTGAAATCTATATCAGGTGCGATGGAATGTCCCAGGTAGATATCAAACTCTACTCCGTCCGTTCTGAATTTCTCAAAATAACAAGGATATTTCTGCTGCAATTCTGCATTGAACTGATCAAGGTGTTTATTCACTGCACGATTAATAGCCTGCATGCTTTTTTCGTAGTTATCCCTGTTTTCAAAGATTTTTCCTCCGGGCTTTGTCAGTTCAAAATATTCATCGATGATCTTTTCGGCCTCAGGGTAAACTTCTTTAAGCACATTCAGATAAGGAGGAAGCTGATGTTGCAGATAATCATCAGTTTTCATAATCTCCCTGTCGGAGATTTCATCAAACCCTTTATGGTCCCATGCGGATTCCTGTCTTGGAAAATCATCCTCCAAAACTTCCGGTATAATAGTTTTAAGATTTCCGAGTGTTATCTCTAAGATCTCAAAATGAGCGAAAAGGTCTTTGCGGATCATCAGGTTCCGTTCAATACTGGAATTCCTGATATCTATCGCCCCATAAAAAGGATGAACATCTTTAAAAAAAAAATTGGTCAATGGCTAGATTTTTTTCCCAGCCACCAGAAGCCATATAATTGTAGGCTGCCTGATTGAAACGCCATTCTACAGAGGATTGCAAAGCCGTAAACTTATCAGTTACAATAGCAGTAATCTCATTGTTAAAATCAATAATAACATTCTGATAAAGCTGGGCTAATAAAGGAAATGCACTCTCAATTCTGGACAAAGTGTTTCCATTGAAAGCACCGCTGTCTTTGGTATAAAGTTCTAAACAGCCTATTAGTTTCGCATTATAGTACAATGGGAAAATAGCATAAGATTTAATGCCAGCATCTGCCACCAGCTTAAGCATAGGATAGGTTGAGTATTCTTCAATATTAACCTCAGGAAAGATGAGCCTGCGTGGATTTGCGACAAATGTTTTAACTAACGCTGTATACTCTGCTTCCTCTACCCCATTTAGTTTTGCCTGCTGAATGATGACGCTTTGAAAACCTTCATGAAAATAGGGCAATGTCTTATTATTCAGTTTCAAATAAGGCAGCAGCAGCCCAAAATCGATCAGGTCACTTCCAACCAAAGATTTTAAAGCCGTAGAAATTGTTGAAGTACTCCAGCCTACCTGGCATTGATTATGAGAAATGATTGCATTTTTAATAGACTCCAGCGCGTATTCTGCTGTAATATCTACTAAACTTACAATAGTAATCCCTTCAACACGGAACATTTCAGAAGGGAGTAAAGTTGTCAGGGTTTCCAGACTGCTGCTTTCATCCTGCATATACTCTTTCACATTTTGAAGGGTAAGCTCCGGTAAAGGTGTATTACTGGTAACTTCTACAAACCTCGTATCTATATTTAATCTGTAATATCTAATTAACTGCGTTTTATGGTCAACAATAGACTTGATAACATGGTTATCTGTTGCTAAACTAAAATTGTAAAACTTCTGCAAAACCAGGTTGTACAGTGTAGTTAGCATAGTATTCTGCAATTCCTTTTGAGAAGGTAATGCTAAGTCTTCATTTAAACTCTCTTTTTTTTTATCATCAAGTAAAACTTTATAGAAAGCATTTGTCCCATAATAAAAGCAGGGACATACCGGTTTGCTCAATGCCCAGAGTTGCTCCCGTTCATCATTAATAATAGGTGATAACGCGGTATATATCAGTTCAAACAGGTGATTGTATTTATTGACATTTGCAGCAGGAATAGGGTCCATCAATTCTGGAAAAACAGAAAACTGCTCCAGCAGATAGTTATAGAAATTTATTTTGGCTGTTTTTTCTACCTTGATCTTTTCAGTAAGAAATGTAATAAATGGTTTTAACGAAAGCCGGATATCAGCTTTCATCCCATTCTCTTCATTCCCGCATACGTACTTGTTAAAGTCAATAGTTATTGCCTGCATTTTTTGTTTTTCAATTAGAAGCGTTAAATTCTTAATTTCCTTAAAGGTCTAAGGTTTGTACTTAAATTTAAGGATATTTCCTGAGCTGAGTTCATCACCTTCATTAGAAATATACAAATTCATTTCGTTATCAAAAGCTAAACCTTCGGGTTGTATAAAGGTAGAGGAATTTAACCGGTGTACACTTTTCACCTTCCAGTCCGGAGTTGCTACAACCAATAATTTATTGACCGATGAAAGAATATACCAGTCTCCGGAGTGTGGGTCTTTTGTTAGTGCTGAGGCTTTTAATCCCGTTTTCAGAATTTGTCCTTTATCAATCAGCGAAGTCATATCCATTGAAAAATGGCCTGAAGCAATTAACTCTTTTTTAGCTGGATTATAAGTAAAAATAGAACCCGACATTGTTTTTTCCTTTTTATCTTCTTTACAGTTTTTGCAAAGAATGTAAACCTGGTTTGTTTGCTGATCTGCGTAAATACTCTCATACTCTCCGTCTGGCAGTATATCGTTCCATTCCTTAATGTTACCTACTTTTGCTTTGATCGCTTCAGTAAAGGGAAACGTGTAAAGCGTACCGTCACTTCTAAGGATAATAACCGTTTCATTTAAAATCGCCAGATCTTCATAATCGCCTTTTTTCCCGAAGGTAGCATGCTGTTGTTTCTTATTCCCCCATGCTTGTCTGAAAAAGACGCCCTTCTTCATCCTGTATAGAATAAATAGTATCACTCTTTCCTTTGTAAAAGGCAATACCAGAAATCTCATGCAGACTTTCAGGCATTGTAAATTTCTCAGGCTTGTTCAAATCGTATCCTTTAGGACTTGTATAAGATTGTCTGGCTGGTTTACAGGCATAAAATCCAATCAGTATCAGAATTGGAAAAAGGTAATTCAGCCTTTTTAAGAGTGCTTTCATCTATTTATTTATTTATTTTTCTGTCAGATGGAGCCTTTGATGACTAAAATAATTATTTCCCTGCGGGTTTAATAATTATTTTAGTCATGTCGGGTTCATAATGCATTATTTTA
Organism: Pedobacter sp. NJ-S-72; assembly: GCF_053890575.1. NCBI lineage: Bacteria > Pseudomonadati > Bacteroidota > Sphingobacteriia > Sphingobacteriales > Sphingobacteriaceae > Pedobacter > Pedobacter sp. NJ-S-72. The sequence goes on from NZ_CM132681.1 coordinate 2,868,936, forward strand.
TTCGATGGTATGAGCGGTGGTTTGTTTTAGAAAACCATAAATGGCTTCCTGCGAACGTATATGAACCTCTCCGGCACAATAATTATTTTGTAATTCTTCATTTAATTCAACCGCCTGGACAGTATCCTTTAACTGTAAATTTAAGATTTCTATCAGTCTTATTTTTAATTCCTGATCATAGATTGGAAAACAGACTTCTATTCTTCCATAAATATTTCTGTTCATCCAGTCTGCAGACCCCATAAAAACATCTTTTGAACCATTATTATGGAATAAAAAGATCCTGCCATGTTCAAGATAACGGTCTACAATCCGTTTCACTGTAATATTTTCACTTTGTCCTTCAATCCCCGGAATCAAACAGCATACACTACGTACAATCAGCTGAATTTTAACTCCGGCATTGGAAGCTTCATAGAGTTTAGAGATCAGTACCCGCTCTTCCAGGTTGTTCATTTTGATAACAATACCAGCGGGCAAGCCCTTCTTTACATTGGTTATTTCCCTATCAATCAAATCAATAAAACGCTGTTGAAGATTGAACTGAGCAACCAGCAGATGCTCAAAATTAATAGCATCTTCCAGCAGAGGTTTTTTCTTTTCTTTCTTAAGAAGCCAAAAAGCTGTTCCAGTTCCGCCAGCATAACCTGGTTGGCAGTCAGCAGAATATGATCTGTATAAAATCTTGCTGTTGACTCATTCAGGTTTCCTGTTGCCAGTAAACCGAGATATTGAACCTGGTCTCTGATCTTTCTTTTAACCAGCGCCACCTTTGCATGTACCTTTAGCTCTTTATTACTATAGATAATTTTCACTCCCGAAGCTTTCATCCTGGAAGCCCATTTAATATTATTGGCCTCATCAAATCTTGCTTTCAGTTCTACCATCACCGAAACCTTTTTACCATTTTTGGCAGCAGTCATTAAGGCATTTACAATTCTGGAATTATCAGCAACCCGGTAAAGGGTTACATAAATTTCTTCTACAAAACTATCATTTGCGGCTTCATTGAAAAACCTTAATATCGGATCATAGTTTTGATAAGGGACATGAATCATCAGGTCCTTTTTCTGAATCTGTTCAAATAAAGTGTCTTCTTTTTTTTAGCAGCAGGCTTGGCAGTGCAGGCCATTTAGGGTAATTTAATCCCGGTTCCTGAAGTGGAAAACTACTCAAATCTTTCATGTTGTGGTAATATCCACCCTGCACAACAGAAGAATTTTCTAAATTAAGTGCATAAATAATCTTGTAAAGATATCTGAGGGGTATACCCGGCTGACATAAAAACCGTGTAGCAATACCTAGGTCACGCTTCTTTAATTCCTTTTCCAGTGCAATCGTGATATCTTCGTCCAGATCATCAATTTCATCTTTGATGTTCAGCTCTGCATTCCTGGTGATTTTGATATTAAATACACCTGTTATCTTTTCAGCTGGGAAAAGATAATGAAGGTTATTTCTGATGATATCGTCCAGGAAAACTACATACTTTTGATCGTTTTTATTCACTGCGTATAACCGGGGCAAGTCGTCAGATGGGATCGTAATCAATTCTAAACGCTCTATTCCCGTGGCATCAGATAAAATAAACTGCCTATATAATTTATTGTTTTCAGCAAAAAAACCGTCTTCATCCTTTGCTACTGAAAATAACCTGATATAAGCCAGAACTTCATTAAAGAAAATCCGGGCCACCTGGTCTGCAATCTGCTCAGGAATAGCTTCATTATATAACCAATGTATATGCTCGGCTTTCAATGCAGGTAAAAGCTGGTTGGCCAGTAAATGCCCGAAACGCTGCTGCTGCTGATTGATCAAAAACTGCGCTTTATAATAGCTATTATTTAATCCCGTATTATCGTCAAAATTATCAATTGCCATTAATACTGGCATTCTTACACGATAAAATTCATCCAGATTGGAAGAGTAAATAGACAAAAACCTGATCCGTTCCAGTAATGGAACATGCTCATTTTCTGCTTCCATCAACACGCGTTCATTAAAACTCAGCCAGCTCAGGTCACGATTAAAAAAAGAGTATTCTTCCATGGTATTTTTATAAGGCTACTACCGCACTGGCAATAACAAATGCAAGAACAGAAGCAATAATACCAAACATAAATACATTATAGGCAATTCTTAACAAACGGTATTTACGCCCCAGAACTACACCCTGAGAATATAAATCCCGGATCAGACTGCCATACAGAAAATCTCTGTCTTCCATCATTTTCTGCATCCCGTCAACGTAATCTGGCAGAGCCATCCGGTAAAAATTACCAAAGAATAATAAGTTCACCTTTTTTTCCTGAATATCTTCGGGTGTAAAAGTCCCCGGAGGTACTGTGGGTCTGGTTGCCAGAATAGAAAACACCATGGTAACCACGCAGATGACCAGCAGGATTAAAGTAGGGATAATCAAATGAGGGTTATCTTCCAGCTTACGCAGCAAAACACTCAGTGTAACAGACAGAATGATAGAATTTGTAGAAATCATAATATGTGCCTTATTATCGGCCATATCACTTAAACGCTGATGGTTACCTGAAGAGATCCTGAACATAGTCTCTATCCCCTTATCAGGACGGTCACTTTTTTCTTTTTTTTCTTCCTTTTTATCTTCTTTCTTTTCTTTTTGAACCTTATATGCTGTAGTAGCTATTTCAGTTTTACGTTCAGCATTGACCTGAACTGAATCACCGGTTTTCTCTTCCCTTGTTTTTTCATGTTCATCTTTGATGAGCTTCTCTTTCAATTCGTTCAGGTTCATTTCTTTTTTTCGAGCCAGTAAGTCAATGCAGTAATCGGTATGATAATGATGTGCTTCAAAAAGCATGATTGTTTTCAAACGCCATTCATGCTTATCAATATCTCTTCCTATAAAAGCAATTGCTTCTTTACGGATCAGTTTATTTCTTTCTTTAAAATCCTCACTGCCCAGATGAAAGAGATCGGCATCACATACAATTTCCTCTAACAGGCCAACAGGGCGCTGAGGCATTTGTGTAGCCAGAATACAGTTCATGACCTGGCTGGTTAACTCAGGCTCTGCTCCTTTGGATTCCAGAAATTCTTTTGCCAGTGCAGCTCCACGCTCTTCGTGTTTTTCGCAACTGGTCAGGTAACCTATATCATGGAACCATGCAGCCACGTTTACAATAAAGAAATCATGATCCGACAGTTGATAATGATTAGCTATTTTGACAGTAGCTTTAACTACCTGTTCGGTATGCAATAAGTTGTGGTAGATTAATCTCTCGTCTTTTTTAGTATGAAACAAGTTCGAGACATGCGCTCTGACCTGATCTAATATTTCCAGGTAATTCATCATATAAATATGGCGGTTTAAATTCTTAATTCCCAATACCTTCAATGAGCATATCTATCAGCTCATCAAAATATTCATGGGATTGTATTTCGGAAGGGTTAATGGATAGCGGGAAATGCAACCCCCGAAAAGCGACAATCAGAACGAAAGACATTTTATGAATACTCTCTGCCGAGAGCTCTCTGAACTCGCCGCTTTGCGTACCTCCGAGAAGTATTTCACTCAGCATTCCAAGCTGCATTTGTTCGTATTTTAATCTAAGAGGCAACAACATCCTTCTGGACTCAATCATGTCTTCAAAAATTACTTTATAAAGACTTCTGAACTCGAGGATTGCAGTACTCTGGAAGTTTAAAAAAGCTTTCAGTTTGTCTTCTGAAGAAAGCAACCCGTTTACAGTTTCCCGTAAGTTCTTAATCACTGCTTTCATCTCATCTTTGACAACCGCAGCAAAGATTTCATTTTTTCCGGGAAAATAATAATACAGTGTACTTTTCCTTTTTTCCAGCGGCAGCAGAGATATCCTCTATGGTTGTTTTTTTTAATCCGAATTTCCCAAATAAAGATTTGGCGGCAATTAAAATTTCACTAATTACAATTTCATCTTTATCCATATCAGCAAAACACATTTTGAATTCCAAAAGTATTGAATTTAACTGGGGAAAATAATACCCCAATAAATAAAAAGGAGCCATTTCCAGCTTAGCTGGATCATTATATTATATGGTAACAAAATAATGACAACATGTTTTAAACTTAGGAACCCAACCGTTACCAGTAAAGTCATTTCTTATAGGGAGAAGAGGAACGATCTTTGCTAATTATTCTTAGAATAGCAGAAATAAACGAATTCTTAAATTTATATATAAATAACAGTAATTAATCCAATTCCCTAATTCATAAAATCATGTACATAACAACCTTATAAATATTAGCTTCGCAATTAATAGAATTGTCATTTTTTTTTTTTTAAATTAAAATAACATTAATCAAGAGATAAATTTAACGTGCACTCAATCTTAGCTAATCGTGGCAACTCAATTTATTAAAAGGATGGTAATCATTCTAAAGACAAAACATTTCTTTTCAAAATCAGGAAAAGCCGGGATAAATTAAGGAAAGCTGGCTACGTTTTGGGGCATTCTACTATTGCCATGAAACATTTGTTCATCAGGAAAGATATTTATGATCAGTTAAAAAAATTAGAAGTTAATGCATAATATTACTAAACAGGATTTTATTGGCACTGAATCAGTTCCTTTGGTTTACACTCTTTTTGAAACTGCTGCCAGAAACTTTCCACAGCTGATTGCTCTTTCTTCTGGAAAAGAGCAGATCACTTACGAAATACTTTTGCAAAGGGTTAACGGATTATGTCAAAAAATCACTGAATTAGCACCAAATGAAGATCTTATTGGCCTGAGTACAACCAGGTCTGCTGATATGATTATCGCTCTGCTGGCTATACTCAAGTCCGGCAAAGCTTATCTTCCTTTAGACCCTGCTTATCCTCAGCAAAGATTAGTACAGCTAATTGCAGATTCTGCTATTAAAACCTGTATTTGTCCGGATACTGATCAGGATTTTTTCAGTCTGGCAGGATTGAATATCATGATGAATAACCCGGGCAGTTTAGCCGGGATTTCGCCTCCAGAACATCAGACCGCCAACATCGGGCAAAACCCGAATGCTTACGTGTTATATACATCTGGCTCTACTGGTACCCCAAAAGGGGTATATATGACACAGGCTGCATTAGTCAACCTTATTTTATGGCAGCAGCAGAAAAACTCTGCGGCAGGCCCGGGAAGTAAAACATTGCAATTTGCACCGATTACCTTTGATGTCTCTTTTCAAGAGATATTCAGTACACTCACTACTGGTGCTACTTTAGTATTGATCAATGATGATTTAAGGCTGGATCCTGTAAACCTGCTTCATTTCATCAATGAAACTCATATAGAACGTATTTTTCTGCCTTTTGTAGCGCTCCAGTTTTTAGCGGAAGCTGCAACTGGCAACAAGCAGTTCCCTCAAAGTTTAAAAGAGGTAATGACTGCAGGTGAACAATTAAAAATTACTCCGCAGGTAAAAGAATTTTTCGAAGGACTGGACAATTGTGTCCTTTTCAACCAGTATGGCCCTACTGAGTGCCATGTGGTTACCGAACTTAAATTGCAGGGCGAGCCTAAAAACTGGCCAGCATTACCAAATATCGGTACAGCAATTTCGAATACTGTCATCTACATTCTAGATCAGGATAAAAATCTGCTTCCCTCCCGGTGAAACTGGCGAATTAGGGATTTCCGGCATCAGTTTAGCCGAAGGTTACCTGAACAGGCCCGAATTAACAGCAGAAAAATTTGTACAAATCTCACTAAATGGTGCTCAGACCAGGGTTTACCTGACAGGTGACCTGGCCCGTTACGAGCAGGATGGCACTATAGAATTTTTGGGAAGAAAGGATGATCAGGTAAAAATCAGGGGATATCGAATTGAACTTGGTGAAATCGAAGTACAGCTGAATCATATTGAGGGGATTAAACAGGCCATAGTTATTGCTAAACCTGACCTGAGTGGTCAGCACAGATTACTGGCTTATCTTGCCAGCGATCAGAAAAATATGAATACCACGCTGATCAGAAATCAGCTTGAAGCACATTTACCAGACTACATGATCCCTTCTTCATTCATCTGGATGGAGGATTTCCCCAAAACGACAAGTGGAAAAGTCGATAAAAAAGCGTTACCCATACCTGAGCGTAAAAGACCCGAAATATCTGCTATTTACAGTCCGGCGAAAACCAGCCTGGAAAAAAGAATTGCTGCAATCTGGATTCAGGTACTGGAACTGGATACTGTGGGCGTGAATGACAATTTCTTTGAATTAGGAGGAAACTCTCTTTTGGCATTAAAAACAGTTTCTTTATTAAGAGCTGAATATCATATAGAACTACCAATTACTAAACTTTATCAATTTCCTCAAATCAACCAGATTGTTAATTATATCAACCCGGCATCGGCCGCGCCTAAAAAACCACGAAAAAGGGAACATTCATCAGATCCCGGACAACCAGTCGCAATTATTGGTATGGCTGGTAAATTCCCCGGTGCTGATACAATTGAAGAGTTATGGGAAGTACTGCGTAATGGCAGAGAAACGACTACCTTCTTTAAAGATCAGGAGCTGGATTATTCTATTGCTGATGAATTAAAAAATGATCCACAATACGTAAAAGCGAGGGGTATTATTAAAGATGCTGATTTATTTGATCCTGCATTGCATTTTTTGGTATTAATCCTAAGCTTGCTGAATTAATGGACCCGCAGCAGCGTGTATTTTTGGAAATCAGCAGAGATGTATTGGAAAAATCGGGACATCTGCCAGCTGTTTATGACGGGATTATTGGTGTATTTGCCGGCTCCGGGAATAATAGTTATTTTCCTCATAATGTTGCAGGGAATACAGATTTGATTAACCAGGTTGGAAGTTTCCAGGTGATGACAGTCAATGAGAAGGACTATATTTCTTCAAGAACGGCTTATGAATTGGATTTAAAAGGTCCGGCAGTTAGTGTTTTTTCAGCTTGTTCTACTTCATTACTCGCTGTTTCGCAGGCAGTGGAAAGTTTACGGAAAAATCAATGTGATGTAGCTATTGCTGGTGGCGCAAGTATTTCTTCTCCTATTTACAGCGGACATATTTACCAGGAAGGTGCGATGCTAAGTAAAGATGGCCATTGCCGGTCTTTTGATGAAAATGCAACAGGAACTGTATTCAGTGATGGAGCAGGAGTTGTACTTTTAAAAACATTGTCAGCTGCATTACAGGATGGAGATACAATTTACGCACTGATCAAAGGCTTCGGAGTAAATAATGACGGAGGTGAAAAAGGAAGTTTTACTGCGCCCAGTACCGACGGACAGGCTGCTGCAATTGCAATGGCTATTGAGGATGCAGCGGTAAATCCTTCCACTATTTCTTATGTAGAGACACATGGAACGGCAACTCCTTTAGGCGATCCTATTGAGATTGAAGGCTTAAAACAGGCTTTTGGCGAACAGTCTGAGCAACAGTTTTGTGCGATTGGCTCTATCAAAAGCAATATGGGACATATGACTGCTGCTGCCGGTGTTGCCGGTCTGATTAAAACTACTCTTGCTTTATATTATAAAGAAATCCCTCCTTCTATCAATTTCGAAAAACCCAATCCGAATATATCTTTTGCCGGATCACCATTTTATGTGAATGACCGGTTAACGCCATGGGAAACAAAAAGGTAAGAGCCGGGGTAAGTTCTTTTGGTGTGGGTGGTACAAATGTCCATGTTATTGTCGAAGAATATGACCATTTAGAAGCTGTTAACCAGGATAACGGCAGGCTAAAAAACCTGTTTAGCTGGTCTGCCAAATCCGAAGAGAGTTTACATGCTTATGGATTAGCTTTAAAAACACAATTACACGCACAGCCCGATCTTAACCTGGCTGACATTGCATATACACTGCAAACAACAAGAGCCGATTTTTTACATCGCAATTTTATTGTCGCCGGGACAAAAGATGAGCTGTTACTTGCCCTTACTGATTCGATAGTCCCTTCAGCAAAACTTAAAAGACTGCCCGGTGAAACTGTATTTCTTTTCCCCGGACAGGGTGCTCAATATATTAAAATGGGCGCAGAATTATATGCAAATGAACCAGTATATCAAAGTGCTGTAGATGAATGTGCTGTGATTTTAAATGCTTATCTGGATAAGGATATCAGGACGATTATTTATGCCGGGCCTGATGACTCGCAGGCCGGCACAAATTTGAATCATACAAAATATACGCAACCAGCTTTATTTGTCACTTCCTATGCGCTTGCAACTTTGTGGATGAGCTGGGGAATACAGCCTTCAATCCTTTGCGGGCATAGTATAGGAGAATATGTTGCAGCACATTTAGCTGGCATTTTCACACTTGAAGATGGGCTAAAACTGATTGCTTCCCGCGGTGCAATGGTTAGCGGATTACCATCGGGAAGCATGTTAAGTGTTCGCGCTTCTGCTCTGGAAATTGAAAAAATACTTCCGGAAACCTTATCCATGGCTGCAATAAACAGCCCTAAATTATGTGTGGTAGCCGGGGAAGATGAAGATATCAATGCTTTTCAGTTACAACTTGATGAGAAACTGATTTTACATAAAAGATTAAAGACCAGCCATGCTTTTCACTCTTCGATGATGGACCCTATCCTGAAAGATTTTAGTGAGGTTGTTAGCCAGGTTAAATTAACAGGCCACAAAAACCCATTGTTTCTACGGTCACCGGCCAGTTTCTGACTGATGAGCAGGCACAAGCCCCCGCTTACTGGACAGAACATATGAGAAAAACAGTTAGATTTTCCCAGGCACTGGATACAGTACTTTCACTGGATAACCCGGTATTGATTGAAGCCGGTCCTGGAAATACCTGTACTACCCTGGCATGGCAACACGAAGCTAAAACTCCTTTTACTGCTATTGCCAGTCTGGACAAAAAAGAAATAACTGGTTCATATGATGTACTTTTTAATGCTTTGGGAAAAGCGTGGTTAGCAGGCTTAAATCCGGATTGGAAAGCATTCTATGGAAAGCAGCAGAGAAAACGAATTGATTTGCCTGCCTATAGCTATCATAAAAAGAGATACTGGGTCGAGCCTAAAAATATTGCAGAACAAATAAAATATACAACTATTGATCTACCAAACACAAACACCCTTAAGCTCATGAGGAAAGATACGCTGATTGAAAAAATAAAACATCTGTTGGAAAATGCTTCCGGAATAGAAATGGATGGTGTTACCCCACAGATGAGTTTTATTGAGATTGGCCTGGATTCATTACTGATGACGCAGGTAGCAATTACATTAAAAAAAGAGTTCTCTCTTCCTATTAGTTTCAGACAATTGAATGAAGAATATTCGACTATTGACGCACTTGCTACCTATATAGACAAAAGTTTACCACAGGAAACTGTACCTAAAGTTCCGGCTTTAACACCAGTCTATACAAATGCCACCCTATCAGCCGGATCAGCTGCTTTTTCTCCTGCAGATACAGCTTTAGGATTAATCGCACAGCAATTGCAATTGTTAACTAAACAGGTGGAATTAATGAGCGGTTCTGCTCCCTCGAATTTAAGTGATGCTGGTATATCGGCTCCAATAGCCATGAAGGAAGATAAAACCATTACAGCACTTTCTGCAGAAGAGCTCGCTGAAATAAAGAAACCTTTTGGAGCCACTGCGCGCATTGAAAAAAGTGTGCGACTGAATTACAGCCCGAACAAAAGAGCTTCTTACAGCAATTAACACAACGTTATAATCAGAAAACTGCTGCCAGTAAAGCATATACACAGCAACACAGGTCATACATGGCAGATCCCCGTGTAGTATCAGGATTCAAACCTTATACCAAAGAGATCGTATATTCTATTGTTGCCAATAAATCAAGTGGCAGTCATTTATGGGATATTGATGGAAATGAATATATAGATGCTTTAAATGGTTTTGGTTCAAATTTATTGGGCTATCAGCACCCTGTATTGAAAAATGCTATCCTGGAACAGGTGGAGAAAGGATACGAAATAGGCCCGCAGCATGAACTGGCTGGCGAAGTGAGTAAACTGATCTGCGAATTCACTGGTTTTGACCGTGCTGCTTTGTGTAATACAGGTTCTGAGGCCGTGTTAGGTGCCATGAGAATAGCCAGAACAGTTACCGGACGTTCATTGATTGTTGCTTTTTCAGGTTCATATCATGGAATCAATGATGAGGTAATTATCAGGGGGACTAAAAAACTAAAAAGTTTCCCCGCAGCTCCCGGGATTATGCCCGAAGCTGTACAAAACATGCTGATACTGGACTACGGAACCGAAGAAACTTTAAATATCATCAGGGAAAGGGCTAATGAAATTGCTGCAGTCCTGGTAGAACCGGTACAAAGCAGAAGACCAGAGTTTCAACCCGTAGCATTCCTTAAAGAAGTGAGAGAAATCACCCTGAAATCTGAAACAGTGTTGATTTTTGACGAAGTGATTACCGGTTTCCGTGCACATCAGGGTGGCGCACAAGCTTTATTTGGAATAAAAGCCGATCTGGGAACCTATGGAAAAGTAATTGGCGGAGGTTTGCCTATTGGAGCCATTGCCGGAAAAAAACAATTTATGGATGCACTGGATGGTGGTTTCTGGCAATATGGCGATGCTTCTTTTCCAGAAGCAGGCGTAACTTATTTTGCGGGAACTTTTGTAAGACACCCATTAGCGCTTGCAGCTGGTAAAGCCAGTCTGGAATATATGAAAGCTAAAGGCCCCGAATTTCAGTCCGGCTTAAACAAAAACACAGCTTATCTGGCTGGGTTATTAAATGATACAATTGAGGAACTGGGACTTCCACTATTTGCTGCTCATTTTGGTTCTCTATGGAAAATTAAATTCAAAGAAGAATATCCATATAGTGAATTACTTTTTACTTTAATGCGCTATAAAGGAATACATATCTGGGATGGTTTCCCTTGCTTCCTTACCGAAGCGCATACACTAGATGAAATTAAACAGATCGCTGAGCGATTTAAAGAAAGTGTGTCAGAATTAATGAGAGTAAATCTCATTCCTTTAAATGAATCTCCTGCTTTGACAGCATCTGAGCGCTCTGGAATAAATCCTATACTTCAACCGCCCGTTCCAGGGGCCAGGCTAGGAAGGGACCAGTTGGGAAATCCTGCCTGGTTTATTACAGACCCGGAAAATCCGAAAAATATCTTCAGGTTGAGTCAAACAGTTAAAATGATAGATCGTACAAAAAATATAATATATAAGCAGGTTGATTTTGATCCATTTTTGGGAGGAGAAATTATTCGAACCGCGCCGTCTACAGAGCCTCAGATAGAAATATGGACTTCTTGTATGCTGGGCGGAAATGATGCGAGCAGAGCGTATAACGAGTCAGTTTCCCTTCGTCTTACAGGGAGTATTGACCTCAGCTTATTAAAAGAGACTATAAAAAGAATAGCAGAACGTCATGAAGCCTTAAGATCTGCTTTCAGCAGAGACGGTGCGACCATCCTTATTTTTGATAGGGTGTTTGCAGAACTTACTTATACAGATTTATCAGGTCTAAGTACTAATGATCAGGAAGAGGAAATTAAGAATTATGTTCATAGAGATGCATTATTCCTGTTTGACCTTTTAAATGGACCGTTGTTTAAGACTGGTTTACAAAAGATTTCTGATCAGGATTATCATTTTACTTTACCCGGGCATCATATTATCTGTGATGGCTGGTCACTGGGAATCATTTTACAGGATATCAGTAAAATCTATTCTGCATTGGTCAGAAAAACCGATCCGGATTTAGAAGAAGCTACCTTGCTTACTGATTTTGCGTATGAACAGCTGGATTTTTCAAAGAGTAGTGAACGTAAAACGAATGAGCAGTTCTGGTTAAGTCAGTATGAGCAGGATATACCTGTACTTGACATACCAACTGACCATGAGCGCCCGCAACTCAGAACATTTAAGAGTAACCGGTTAGACTTTAATATCTCTCAGGAACTGATTCATTCTTTGAAAGAAACGGGAAGAGCAGAAGGAAGTAGTCTGGTGATTACTTTCCTAGCCGCCTTTGAGATTTTTCTTCATTTTCTGACCGGACAAAAAAACATTGTAGTGGGTTTACCTGCTTCCGGGCAGGCTGTTACAGGTCATTATGACCTGGTGGGGCATTGTGTAAACTTCCTTCCTTTGAGAAGTTATCCTAATAAAAATTACAGTTTCAAGGAATATCTGAAGATTAGAAAATCAGCCATGCTGGATGCTTTTGATCATCAGCAGATTACCTGGGGTAATCTATTGAAAAACCTTAAAATTGCAAGAGATCCTTCAAGAATCCCGCTGGCCCCAGTTGTTTTTAATGTAGATATGGGTTTAGATGACGGGGTTTCTTTTGAAAATCTGGAGTATAAACTAATCAGTAATCCAAGGGCTTTCGAAAGCTTCGAGCTCTTCATTAATGCAAGTGGTTCTGAAAACTATTTTGTGCTGGAATGGTCTTACAATACTCAATTATTTGAACAGCAGACTATTCAGCAAATGATGGCTGGTTTTGAACAGATTTTAAAGTTCATCACTACTCATCCTGATCAGAAATTAAAAGAACTCATACAGCAGGATAGTGAAAATTTCCTTTCAGCACCTATTTTTAAAAGAAGTATAGCAGTTACTAAAATAAAGACCACTGATTTCAGCGAAGAATTGCTGCCTTGAAAGGGATAACAATCCATAGTCTGTTTGAAAAAGCAGCAACCACTTTTAAAGATCAGATTGCCATTACTTTTCAGGATGAATCTATCAGCTACAGCAATCTGGATATCAGAGCTGATAATCTAAGCAGGGCAATTTTAAACCGTGCTCCTGATCAGCGCATCATTGGCGTCAGTACGACCCGCGGAATAAATATGGTTGTTGCAGTTCTTGCTATTCTTAAAGCAGGAAAAGCATACTTGCCCCTTGACCCTAATTATCCTGAAATCAGGCTAAGCCAGATCATAAATGATTCAAACCTGGAGTTTTGTATTGCGGGAGCTGTAGAGAACAAATTCTTTCAGCAACTGGATCTCCACACGATAGATTTTGACCTGACTTATAGTTTGCCGGCACAAACTATGACCTCTCAAAACACAAATGGATATGTTTTGTATACTTCGGGGTCTACTGGGAAACCAAAAGGCGTGTATATGACGCACCTGGCACTGGTTAATTTAATCCAGTGGCAAATGGCCAGTTCAATTGCCGGTTCCGGAAGTATAACCCTTCAATTTGCACCATTAACTTTTGATGTGTCCTTTCAGGAAATATTCTGCACACTTTGTACTGGTGGACAATTGATTTTAATTGATGATGTATTGAGGCTGAACCCTGATAATTTATTAGATAAAATTGAGCTTAGAAAAATTAACAGGATCTACTTACCTTTTGTTGCTTTACAATTTCTTGCCGAAACAGCCGCCAGTATGGGGAAATTCCCCAGAGCCTTAAAAGAGGTGATGACTGCTGGTGAGCAATTGAAGATTACTCCTCAGATTGAGCAGTTTTTCAGGGCTGTTCCAAATTGCATTCTTTATAATCAGTATGGCCCTACTGAATGTCATGTGGTCACACAATTAAAGCTAACCGGAAATCACTCTCAATGGCCTGCATTACCAAACATTGGAACCCCGGTTTACAATACAACTATTTATATTACTGATGAGAACCAGGAAATCTTAGCCGATGGAGAAACAGGTGAACTATGTATTTCCGGAGCGAGTCTGGCCACAGGTTATTTGAACAAACCTGAGCTGACAGACGAAAAATTCGTCATACTAACCTTACCCAATGGAAATCAGATCAGAACTTATCGTACAGGTGATCTGGCAAGAATTCTTCCGGATGGAAATATAGAATTTCTGGGCCGCAATGATGATCAGGTCAAGATCAGAGGTTATAGAATTGAGATTGGAGAAATTGAGGCTGTATTAAACCGTATTCCGGGCATTGCACAGGTCGTAGTCATTGCAAAAGAGGATCATAACGGACAGAAAAGGCTAATCGCTTATCTAGCTTCTTCTACTGGCAGTCAGGACACTGCTTATGTAAGAAGTGAGATACAGAGCAGATTACCCGCTTTTATGATTCCGTCAGTGTTTGTTTGGGTGATAGAATTTCCAAGAACAAGCAGTGGTAAAATCGACAAGAAGCTGCTGCCTGCTCGATCATCTGCATTCTGGTGACCAGAGTAAATATGCCGCCCCTCAAACGGCTACTGAAACTGCAATTGTAAAATTATGGGAAGAATTACTCCATGTTAAAGAGATTGGTATTGATGACAATTTCTTTGAACTGGGCGGACATTCACTGATCGCCATTCAGTTTATGATACAAATAGAAAAGGCAAATGGGCATGGTTTGCCGCTGGCTACTTTGTTTGAGTATCCTACAATCAGGACTTTAGGTAAATTATTGGACGGACAGAACCGGCCTACAACTTATACTTCTTTGGTTCCTATTAAACCAAGTGGATCTAAAACGCCTATATATATTGTTCATGGAGGCGGATATAATGTTCTTAACTTTAGTGGAATAGGGCTTCATGTAGACCAGGAACAGCCGGTATTTGGTATTCAGGCACAGGGATTGGATGGTGTAGAAGAACCAATGGATAATATGGAGGACATCGCCCGTTACTATATAGAAAATATATTAGCACAAAATCCACACGGGCCTTATGCTTTAGCCGGTTATTCTTTTGGAGGTTATGTAGTCATAGAAATGGCCAGACAATTAAGAGAACTGGGGCATGAAATTAAAATGCTGGGTATATTTGATACTAATGCAAAAAATCTGAATTTCCACGGAAATGATTTTAGTGTTTTCAAAGAAAGAGTAAAAAAGCAATTACCAAAATTCTGGTGGATATTAAAGTCTTTACTTAGAAATCCTGTTCCTACACTTAAATATCAGTCTGATGTATTTAAGCATAAACTCATGCATTTATTTGGTCAAAAAATTCAGCAGAATGAAGAAAAAGGAGGAATTTATGAGATCATGAGAAAAATTGATGAGAAATATGACATAGCATATATGAACTACAAACTGACTCCTTTCGATGAAAAAATATATTTATTCAGAGCCAGAGACAATGTTTATTTCGTAGAAGACTATAAATATCTGGGATGGCAAAAATATGCAATGAAAGGTGTAGAAGTTCATGATGTGAATGGAGATCATAAAACAATGTTACTGGCACCTTATGATAAAGAATTTGCAAGAAAATTACAAGAAGTACTTGATAACGTTTCCTAAAGCTATATTAGCTCTTTCTTTTTGACTTTTCCCACGCTGCACTCTGATTTTTCATGTAATATCTGATGATTCCAGCAATAACTGCATAATTCATAATGCAGAAATAATAAGGAATGAATAATGCCTTTATACGGATATTTCGCTGTTCAAAATAAAAGCCAATTATACTCAGCAAATAGAAAAGTACCTGTAAAGCAAATAATACCTGGTAGAAAACAGCAGGAATGGTAAAAGCAATAAACCCATTAATGACAAAAACAAGAATCAAAAGAAATGGAGTAATTGTCCAGCGCAATACCCTGTGGCTAATATATTGAAAGGTAAAAACTGGCTGATGAAAAGGGTTTGCTGCTTTCTTTAGCCTCAGGATAGACTGTATCCCTCCAGCAGCAATTCTTATTTTCCGTTTCAATTCTTCCTTTACATCAGCAGAGGCAGTTTCCATAGCATAGGCATTCGGTTCATAGGCTATAATAAAACCGTTCTCAGCAATTCGCATGGCTATCATGTGATCATCTATAATGGTATCACTTTCAACAGGCTGATAAAGTGCCGTACGGATACTAAATAACTCTCCGGCGGCACCTACATTAGAGTGCAGGGCATAATCCCATTTTTTCAACTTCGACTCATATTTCCAATAAAAACCCTCTCCTGCTGAACTCGCGTCCGCAGATTTCTCTACCAGGATTCGTTTTTCACCGGCAACAGCTCCAACCTGTGGATTCTGATAATGTTTAACCAACTGGTTAATAGCGTCTTCATTTAAAAAAGTATTCGCATCTGTAAATACAGTAATCTCACCCGTAATATAAGGAATGGCACGTTTAATAGCAGCCATCTTACCCGCCCTTAAGTCTTCATGCAAAAGTAGAACATCGCTAAATCCCCCGACTTTCTCTGCAGTTGATGATCTGAAGAACCATCCGTAATAAAGATAAGCTGAAGATTCGCCTTCGGATATTGAAGAAGAAGTGTATTACTTATTTTCGCCTCAATGATATCTTCTTCATTATAGGCTGCAACAAGTATACTCACAGTCGGTAAGGGTGCATCTGCTTTAAAAACAAAAGGCTTTTTAAACATCTCCTTTATTTTAACCAGTACATATAGTACAAAGCCATACCCAACAAACGTATATACGATCAGAAAAATACTGATCCAGAAAATTATAATCATCTATGCTTAAATTTTAAAACCTAACTCTTTACTGTTCTTTGAATGGGTAAGATTCCAGGCTATTCCACGAAATACCCATTTAATTAAATCCGTTCTTCCCTTTTTCAGATAAAGAATAATCTGTTTCGGAGAGGCAATTCCGATATAATAAATACTAAAAACCAATGTATTGAACCAATTCGTATTTCTGCGGATATATAACATCCGGTTTCTTGTCATAAAATACGTTTTAATTATACTTTCCTTCCCCACGCTCATAGATTCTTTATGAAAAACCCGGGTATTACCAGTAAACCAGATTTTTTTTTTCCAGCCCTTCTAAATTTCTCACACCAATCCAACTCTTCATAATACAGAAAAAATTGTTCTTCCATTAAACCAATTGACAGCAAATCTTCCCTGCGGCACATCATTGCAGCTCCGTGGCAGAACCCTGTTTCCCTGCTGACCCCATTGTACTGACCGTTGTTAATATCCATACTTCCAATACCCCGATTCCTGCACGTGATATAATTCATTTCAGTAAAGCCTGCATATTGAATAACCTCTGGTTGATCATAATAAAGCAGCAATGGAGAAATCAGTCCGATTTTCTCATCATTTTCCAATTCCGTACTCAGTACTGTAATCAGGTTTGGAGTAATTTCTGTGTCGTTATTTAACAAAAGCAAAAACTCTCCTTTTGCCACACCAATTCCAAGATTATTGCCTCCTGCAAAACCAAGGTTCTTTTCAGACCGGATATAAATCAAGCCTGGATAAGTATTTTCAAATTCCTGCTGACAATCTTCCTGACTGCCGTTATCAACTAAAATAACTTCAACCTGAGCTTGTTTAGTATTTACCCTGACTGATTCCAGGAAAGCAATAGTGACCTGCGGCTGATTAAAATTAACAGTTATAATGGAAGTGAGTCTCATCTGATGTAAATGTAATGTTTTGATTGTTTCATTTTAACCATTCCTCAATTCCGCCGATTATTCATATTTTTAACAAATTGTGAAATATCCAGATTATAAAAAATGTTAGCTATCAACATCTTTACCAAAGTCCTGAAATATATTGGAATACTTACTGGCATGACTATTCCTTATTGCAATCATCCTGCAAAAACAACGGACACGATAAACCCGTCTGCCATAGTAGTGCCAAAAATTGATCCTGGCAATACGGCAAGGTATATAACTCTGGAGATGGATGTGAATAAAGGACTTCATCCTTCATTTTATTTTACTGATTTACCTTTCGATAAAAACAAGGGACTAATGTTAATGAAAGATGATGCTTTATTAACTGATTATACCGTTGTCTTTAAAATCTTAAGTGGTGGTATAGTGTATGGAAAAAAGTATCCGGGATTCTATTATACAGATGGGGCAGGTAAAAACATCAATTATAAATATTCGTTTGCAATCAATGCAAATGAAGGACATACTACAGATACAGATAATGCAGCAAGCTGGGCCCAGATTAATGAGATTTTAGCAAAAGGACATGCTTACATGAACCACTCTCTTATGCATGGTGGAACAGACCTGTTCAAAGCAATTAAAGATTCAGAAAAAAACATGTGGGCACACACACATTACCGGATGACTGAAATTGTTCCACCGGGGAATGATGAGGGATATGTAGAAAATGGTCTACAATTGGGGTACCATTTGATGTCTTCAGAATTCGGCGAGCCAGTACCAGATGGAAATAATAATCCCGGAAATGAAAACGTGAGTTGGGGGAGCTATATTCCCATGTTGACACAGAATTTCAATAGGGTATTGATTTCCAGAACAAATCTCGGAGATCAATGGAATAAGACTGAGCTGCAAACATCAAAAGCATATATTGATTATATATTTAATAACCCCAACAAAAATAAGAAACTAGTTGGGGCAGCATTCAGCCATGGCCCTTTTGGTGATAAAAAAGAAGCAGCGGACAATTTCTTTGAGTTCCTGATGTATATCAAGCATCATCCTGCTAACCATGACAGTGCATGGATTACTTCATCCAAAGAATTGATGGATTATGAAAATACAAAAGCTAAAGTCGTAATTACTTCAGAAAATTACAACCCTCAGACTGGTAAGTATAGAATTGTACTCGATATGAATCGTATTGATTCAAACGTCATCTACCGTAATCTTAGTTTAAAAGTAAAAGGGGGGACAATAGCGAATGTAAAAGCAGAAGGAGTTAATGAGATTACATTTAATCCATCAACGGGCTTAATTAATCTTTATAAGACAGACAGATCAAAAGTGATCAACCCTTTTACAGACCCCATTCCTCCCCAAATTGTGAATATTACCGCAAAGGGTAATATCATTTTCTTTAATTACGATAAACCAGTTATACAAACAAAAAAACAGGGTTATGAAATACCAGGAAATAAAGTAATAGCATTAAAAGGCTCAGGTAAGGAATGGCAGCTCATCATGCAAAACCCTGTTGCCTCTGCACAAACCTTTTTTTACCGTATACAATTGGGAGATGCAAAACAAATAAACAAACCTTTATTACGTGTTTGTTCTTACACTGGAACCCCCATAAAGCATTAAATCCACAAATTATAAAATATAATTCCTATTTAAATTACGACATCCTCATTACTGGCACTATATTTTCAGTATAAGAAAAACGAAATCCGACTATGCGCATTGCCCATTTGATCCTAACTTACACAAATCCGAGACAGACTGAGAGAATGATCAAGAAGATGTACCATGAGAATTTGATTTTTATATTCACGTTGATAAAAAATTTGATATCAATCCACATCTCTTCTTAGGCGCACTACCAAACGTCTTTTTTATTAATAATAGAGTGGATGTCAAATGGGCCGGTTTCAGTACAGTACAAGCCACTTTTGAAAGTATTAAGGAAATTGTTGCAACAGGTATCGGCTATAAATTCATAAATTTCCTGAGCGGTCAGGATTATCCCATCAAACCCGCTGGCTATATCTATAACTTTTTCGAAAACAATACAGGAAAAGAATTTTTAAGCTTCAGAGATATAAAGAATGATTGGAAAGAAGGACTGATCAGAATGGAAAACTATTTCCTTTCCAGCTATAATTTTCCTGGAAAACATACACTGGAGAGGTTAATTAATAAAATCCTTCCCAAAAGAAAATTACCTTATGGGTTACATCCATATGGGAAATCTATGTTCTGGATGTTAAGCCCGGAAATAGCTCTGTATGTAGTAAACAAAGTAGAAAAAGATAAGAGACTAAAGGACTTCTTTGCTTTATGCTGGGCCAGTGATGAGTTTGTATTTCAAACTATACTACTGAATTCTCCACATAAAAATAAAATTATTAATAATAACTACAGATATATAGATTGGTCAGCCGGTGGTGCAAACCCTAAAGTATTAAATGAGACTGATATAGAATTAATCAAAAAATCAGAAATGCTGTTTGCAAGAAAATTCAATATGACTGAAAGCCCCGAAATTCTGGATCTGATAGATAAAACCCTATTGACACATGGCACATATAATTAACATACAAACATTTAAGGATAGCAGAGGCATTTTAACCGTTCTTGATCAAGTAATACCATTTGAAATTAAACGCTTATTTTATATCTATTCTGTCGATAACACAGAAAGAGGGGGCCACAGACACTATGAGACTTCTCAGGCAGCCATATGCATTAAAGGAAGCTGTAAAATCACAAATAATAATAATCATTCTATTGAAGTTTTCGATTTAGACAGCCCTGAAAAAAATGCTTAATTTTATTGCCCGAAGACTGGCATGTAATGCATGACTTTTCTGCTGATGCTATTCTATTAGTATTAGCCTCAACCGCATTTGATCCCAAAGATTATATTTATGAGCCTTATGATACCATATGAAAATCTAAAAATGCTAAACGGTCCGTTTGAGGAAAGGTTAAAAAGCAAGTTCTCAGATTTCCTGGCCAAAGGATGGTATATCCTTGGTGAAGAGGTATCAGCCTTTGAAGAGGAATTTTCTGTTTATCATGGCGAAAAATACACGGTAGGGGTAGCTAATGGCCTGGATGCACTGATACTTTCTTTAAAATGCTGCGGATTTAAAAAAGGTACTGAAGTAATTGTTCCTTCAAATACTTATATAGCTACGATATTGGCCATTATTCATTGCGATCTGGTTCCTGTTCTGGTAGAACCTGATAACAGGACTTACAATATAGACCCCACAAAAATCGGACAAGCCGTTACAAAGAATACTGTAGCCATCATGGTTGTTCATTTATATGGCCAATGTTGTGAAATGGATCCTATTCTCGAAATTGCCAGTCAACATGGTCTTAAAATAATTGAAGATTGTGCCCAGGCTCATGGTGCCAGATATAAAAATAAAATGGCTGGTACATTTGGTGATTTCGGTGCCTTCAGCTTCTATCCAACCAAAAATCTTGGGGCACTGGGTGATGCAGGAGCTGTTATTTGTAAATCTGAAAAGGACTATATCAAAATCAGGCAATTAAGAAATTACGGCTCTGAGAAAAAGTACCATAATGGAGTTGTGGGGTATAATTCAAGGCTTGATGAATTACAAGCGTCCTTTCTTAGAGTTAAACTTCCTCATTTAAATGAGATTAATCAGCACAAAAGAAAACTGGCAGATATTTATTTTACACATTTAAATGATTCTTTTATCAAACCCAGGCTTGATACCGACTTTTATAATGTTTATCATATCTATAACATTCTCCATCCTGAAAGAGATAAATTAAAGCAATAATACTTAGCTGATCATCAGATTGGCACTGAAATTCATTATCCGATAGCTCCACAAGATCAACTAGCTATGAAAGATCATTTAACCGGACACGACTACCCTATTGCTACAGAAATTCACCGGACTACTTTAAGTCTCCCCTGTTCATTTGCACATACAGAGGAAGACATTCTTCAAGTTACCAGAATCATGAATCAGTTTCAGGGATAAAACCAAACCGCCTGCCTATGCATTATTTATTGAAAGAACTCGCTCCTCCTTTATTACTTAACTTAAGATGGTATAGTTTTAAATATGGCTGGAAAGGTTCATATAAAAGTTATGAAGAAGCCCAGAAAAAATGTAACGGTTACGATGAAGATCATATCTTAAACCGCATCATTGAAACTACGCTTAAAGTAAAGAATAAAGAAATAGCCTATGAACGTGACGGAATTACTTACGACTCCATAGAAATGAATTTCCCTTTATTAAAAACACTTCTTTATATAGCTTCCAAGAATGATAATGAACTTACGCTTATAGATTTTGGTGGTTCTCTGGGTACTACATATTATCAGAATATCCCTTACCTGAAGCACTTAAAAAAAATACGCTGGTGCATTATTGAGCAGCCAAAATTTGTAGAAGCAGGAAAAAAACATTTTGAAAATGAGCATATTAAATTCTATCCTGATATTCAGCAATGCATGGCTGAAAACAATCCACAGCTTTTTCTAATCTGTAATGTACTCCAATATCTTGAAAAGCCTTATGAACTATTGAACCAGGCAAAAGATTCAGGCGTCCCCTATCTTCTGCTGGACTTTGTAGGTTACAATCATCAAAACAGTGATAGAATAACTATACAACATGTTCCTCCTGTATTTTATGGCGTTGCAGCGTCTTACCCCTGCTATTTCTTAAACAGAGAAAAAGTAGAAAATAAATTACGGGAGAACTACGATAAAAAACACGATTTCATCTCTGCAAATGAAAAATATTATGTTCAGTTAAGACCATTTCGTTATGAAGGAGCTCTTTGGGAGCTCCTTCCATAATTCTATACTTATAAAGCTTCGACAAATACAGGTGTTTCAGTCACATTTACTGTCAGCATCCCGTTAACAGTTCCAAGATCTTTATAAGTCATCTCATCAGCGCCTGGTTTAAGATAATGAATACGCGCTTTTTTAGCTTTATGTAAATTAAGCACATAATCTTCTCTCCTGTCCTTTTCGTCAGGAACTACCAAAACATACATATTTTTATCACGAAACTTATAGACATCTACAAGTGGATCCTGATTGATGGTATTATCATATACATACTCACCCATTAATTTGGTTACCTGCAATAAATAATCTGCAGCTGGCCTTCTTCTGCCGTCACCTAACAGTCCTGAAGTCCCGAATGGATTCTTTGAATCTGCACCTGGGGCATCAGAATCATAAGCTTCATAAAAAAATACTCTGTTCAGCCCATGTCTGGCATACATTAATGAAGTACGCAAAATCCAATCAGCCTGTGTAAGCAAAACCGTTTTCTCTCCTATTGGTTTTACCCCCTGAATACTCTCTTCCTTGAGATCATAACCTGTCTCAGTAGTCCAAACCTGCATGTTTTTCCCTAATTCCGCCGCATATTTGACAAAACCATCTGCAATTTCACCCATGTTATTGTTAGTTTCAGGTGCCACTCCCCGTTTACCGGAAATGAATTTTGCAAACCATTTTGTGTTGTCATTAGAATACATATGAAAATTAATCACATCAAAACACAAATCGACACTTCCATCTGGTTTATACCCACGGTTCTCTTTGCACCACTCCACCATTTCCTGTACAAATTTCACATCTGGCTTTGCCAAACCTCCCATGACTACCTGCATTGCAGGATCCGCAGTTTTCACTCCAACTCCTTTTCCCAGCTTCCCTTTATTACCGTCATAAAACGCGGATAAGTTGGCTGCATATTCTCTGCCTGTCTGCTCAGACTTCTTTCCCTTCCACCATTTGTCAGGTTTCATTGGCACATTCTACATATTTAACCAGATTAAGCCCCACTTTAACGGTATTTACCTGATCACCAGTCCATCTGGGCTTATGATTCAAAATCAATAATGAAGTATCAATATTTTTATTAGCACCATACCTGGCTGCAAATTGATAGATGGCTTTAGCCTGTGCGATGTAAGATTTAGGATCATCTCTTTTTGCACCATATTTAACAGGAATATTATCTGCATCACGCTGACCTGCCGGATAAGTCTTAAATAACCAGTCAGGTGTGTTTTTCAAACATGCAACAACCATTATACCTTCAAGTTTACAACGTGCATAAACTGCATCATAATTCCAGCCGCCTCTTGTTGTTGGATTGAAAGAATAAAGCCCTTCTGAGTCTTCTAACTTTTCCCAGTCCATATAATGGCGCAGCCCCGAAAATGACTTCATCAAATCCAGTTTGGGTTCGTAAATCTTACTTCCATCATTTGGGTTATGGGGGTCCTGCAGAAAGTCCCATTCCCATTCGAAAGCATTGACCCCCCAAACAGATCTTTCATTTTTATCTGTTTATACTTTAATTTATTTACAGGTATTTTCTCCTCCTGATCAGCGCGACAGGAAACTAAAAAGACAGCTGTTACAATCAGTATAAAATATTTGGTTAAGGTAATTGATTTCATTGTTTTTTTTTTTTTTTAAAATACTAAAGATTGATCACTAGAAAGATTATAATATAATCATAGAATCTCCATGTTGCAATATTCAAAACTCGAACCAAAAATACCTTTCCTTATCTTATCTCTAAAAATCATTCCGGTATATGGACTAATTATCTATTAAAAAAACACAGATTAACGGTTTGCAGAAAAATTTGTATAAATTTAAAAAGTAATAAATGACTCAAAACGCCAGAGTCATTTATAGACTGAGCATCAGGAAACTCTTACTATTTTCATGGTTTACACGATCAACCAAAAATTTCAAAATTTCAAAAGTAACTTAAATTTAAAAAGGACTCTTGGCTGATCTGGTCAATTGCTAAAGGATGGACAATACTCTCTATTATCGCAATTATCACTGAGACTTTACTCTTTTTCATCTCTTTTTATTTATTGAAATTACTGGTAGATACCGTATCAAAAAGCAACCTGCCATCTATTGAACATGAACACTTAATCAGGAATTATGTCATTGCTGCTGGTGTAGCGGCTGTTTGCTATGCAATGGTAAAAGGTATATCAAGTTATATCATAGAGGTTCAGGCATCTAAAGTAGCTGCTTATATGGATGATAGAATACATGAAGCAGCTGTAAATCTTGATTATGCCTATTATGAAAGCCCCGACTATTTTGACATTTTAAAACGGGCTAAAGATGCTGGTGCGGATAAACCTAATTTGATCATCACAACCTTAATCGAACTTACAAAAAACGGTTTAAACCTACTTGCTGTGGGCACAATACTACTAACTATCGATTGGTATTTACTCCCTCTGCTTGCCCTTTTTGTGTTACCGACTTAATGGTCAGAATCTATTATGCAAACAAACTGAATCATTGGAGAATCAGCCATACCGCTATGGAACGCCAGTCTGGTTATATCAGCGCATTAATTACTTCCGAAACAGCTGCTAAAGAAATCAGAGGTTATGGTTTGGGTAATTACTTCAAGAATATTTATCTCAAAATAAGACTGGAACTTTTAGATAAAAAACTTAACATCAGCCATAAAAGAACTCAGGGTGAAGTGCTTACCACCGCTATTGCCAGTATAGGTTTCTTTGCCTGTATTGGGGTAATTGCAGTAGGAACTGTTAATGGACGGACAAGTGTAGGTGATATTACCTTGTTTCTGGTAGCTTTTCCTCAGTCTTTCTCGTTAATGCAAAATATCTCGGGTGGTATTTCAATTGTTTATCAAAACAATGTATTTGTGAATAGTATTTTTGAATTATTCGATTTAAAAAACAAATTTGAAGACACACTGTCTCCAATACCTGTTCCCACCGGGGGATCCTCAGATCTGGAATTGAACAATGTTTCTTTTACTTATCCCCATAGCTTGCTGCCTACATTAAAAAATATCTCCCTAAATATCCCGGCGGGAAAAATAATCGCCATTGTGGGGCTCAATGGCGCCGGAAAAAGTACACTGATTAAATTATTATCAAGATTATATGACCCTACTGAAGGAACAATAACACTGGGTGGAGAGGATATTCGTTTATTTAAAACAGATGAGTACCGCAAACAGATAAGTACAGTATTTCAGGATTTTTATAAATATAATGTAAGCGTAAAAGATAATATCCGCTTTGGGGATTTAGAAAAACCTGTTGAACAGACAGCAATAATGAATGCCGCAGTAAATTCAGGAGCAGATGAATTTATCAGGGATCTCCCGGCTGGTTATGATACCATTTTAGGCAGATTATTTGAAGATGGAAAAGAAGTTAGTATTGGTCAGTGGCAAAAACTGGCAATTGCCAGATCTTTCTACAGTGATGCAAATTTCCTGATCTTTGATGAGGCTACCAGTGCAATGGATGCTCATGCCGAGAAAAAACTATTAGATTCTTTTAGAACTATCCTTGGAAACAGGGCAGCAGTGATGATCAGTCACAGGCATTCGGCAATTAAATATGCAGATTATATTTATGTCTTGTCAGAAGGTGAGATATTACAAAAAGGTACAGATAAAGAGCTTCTGGCCATGGAAGGAGATTACTCCCGTTTATTTAAAAACAGTTTAAAAGATTAAGGGGAACAATTTTGGGCAAAGATAAAAAACTAGCAATCGTTACCTGTTGCCTGGATGACTGGGGTGGCAGTGAAGAGCTATGGGCCAAAAGTATAGCCATTTTAGAAAACGAAAATCTCAAACAAATTACCATTTACAAAAACAGGATCAACAAACAACATCCTGAATTTGTAAAACTAAAAGATAGAAACATTTTGTTCAGAGAACTGGTTCCTGAATTTCATCTTTTAAAAAAAGCCGTATTAAAACTGACTGACACCTTTAGTCGTCGTCTGGGAGATAAGATCGGTATCTCAACTTATAACTGGAATAAGCCAGCAGGGAGATTATACAATCTTTTGAAATCAGATCCGCCTGATTTAGTGTTAATTTCTCAGGGAATCAACTTCGATGGATTGGTTTATGCGCAGCAATGTCTTAAACTAAATATCCCTTATCTGATTGTCTCTCATAAGGCCGTGGATTTTTATTGGCCGCAACAGCGTGACCGGTCCTATATGAAAGAAACTTTAAAAAAGGCTGAGAGATGTCTTTTTGTATCCGAACATAATAGAAAATTAACTGAAGAACAGTTCGGCATACGATTACTAAATAGTTCTGTTATTATAAACCCTGTAAAGACCAGAGGCCCGGCTATACCTTATCCTTCTGTATCAAACGGCTATCATTTAGCTTGTATCGGCCGTCTGTTTGTGATTGATAAAGGACAAGACATTTTGCTGAGAATTTTATCACAGCCTAAATGGAAAGCAAGAAACCTCAGTATTTCTTTTATTGGAGAAGGTCCGGATAAAGATGGGTTAAAAGAAATGGCACTTTTGCTCGGGGTCGAAAACATTTCATTTGATGGTTACAGTACAGACTTGAAAAACATCTGGGCAAATCACCATGCATTAATCCTGCCCTCCAGAAGTGAGGGCTTACCGCTCACCATTATTGAGGCTATGTTTTTAGGCAGAGCAATCATTACCACAAATGCAGGAGGAAATACAGAAATCGTTGAAGACCAGGTAACAGGGTTTACTGCGGAGGCCAATGAAAAGGATTTTGAAGAAGCCATGGAAAGCGCATGGCAAAAACGGGGTCATTGGGAATCAATGGGGGTAAAAGCCTCCAGAGCTATCGCTGATGCTATCCCCGAATGCCCCGAACAACAATTTGCCAATCTAATAAACAGTATTTTAAATGAACAATAACCCATTAGTTTCAGTAATCATCCCAACTTACAACAGGGCAAATAAATTACGGACAGCAATTGAAAGTGTATTAAGACAAAGTTATACTCCTATACAGTTGATTGTAATTGACGATGGTTCGGAAGATGAAACCGCTACTTTAATGGAAGATTATAAAGACGTTCAATATATTATCCAGCAGCACAAAGGCCAGGCAGCGGCGAGAAATAATGGCTTGAAACATTCCCTGGGCAGTATTGTAGCGTCACTTGATTCAGATGACCTGTGGAACCCTGATTTTCTGGAACAGTCTGTTCATAAACTTGAAAAAGACAAACTTGACTTTGTCTTTGCTAACTGGACTCAGGATGCAAAAGATGGACAGGCGTGGGACTTTTTAAGTGGAGATCCATTTTTAAAACCCTTCATCAAGGTAACCGAAGATCACTGGATTACACTAACCTATCCAGAATTACGGGGTATATATATTGAAGCCTGCCCTTCTCCTTCTTCATCGGTAGTGATTCGAAAATCAAGCATCGTTTCTGGCTGGGATGAAAGAATAAATATCGGAGATGACTGGTGTATGTATCTCGACGTTATTTTATCTAAAGAATGCCGGGTAGCTTTTACATTGGACAAGCTTTGGAGAAAAAGAATTGATCATATAAATATCTATGATGGAAGAAAAAGAAATGAAGTACTTAAGTACCTTTATATTGCAGATACACTATTGATCATAGAAAAATTTGATAAACTACTGAACCCAGGAGAGCTATTACTGCTTCAAAGAAGGTATATCGCCAGCCTGGTTGAACTCGCCAAACATGAGCTGATCAGAGAATATAATTTAGGAGAATCCTATCGCCTGATAAAAAGATCTCTGGCAGTTAATATTCCATTTACATTAAAGATGATACCGGATATCCTGATGACAGGATTAATCCGGAAGTACAAGGGGCTAAAAGAAAAAAAATGAGACAAATAACTCCAGAAGAAATCACCCTCCATATTGATCATGGTATAGATTACCTGCATGAGCATCAATATCCTAATGGAGAGTTTTGTTGTTATTATCCCCCGACGATCAGATGAAAGAATGGTGTGTGTGCCGGATAGCACTGTCTTCCCCGCTTCATTAATCGCAGCCTGCTTACTGCAGCTTAGAGACTCCCCAAAAGTAAAAGATATGCTTTCTTTAACTGCCCGTTTCTTAAGCTACCAGGTTATGCGTGGAGGAGTCTGGAATTTTTTCACCAAATGGAATCCCCTGTTTAAATATAGTCCTGCAGATACTGATGACACTGTATTTGCATCCTATATCCTAAAGTCATTAAAAGTAGACTTTACTGACAACAGTAAGTTATTAATGGCTAACAGAAATCCAAAGGGCTTATTTTATACATGGTTCGTATTAAGACCCACCATGAACTATAACACCAACTATTGGACTGTGATGTCAAGAGAACTGAAACGCCCCGTAAAATCGCTTCTCTTCTGGTTTAAACATGAAAGCAATAGAAATGATATTGACGCAGTGGTGAATGCAAATATTCTGTTCTACTTTGGATTAAATGATCAGACAAGACGTAGTTGATTATCTTCTGGAAATAATAGAGAAGAATAAAGAGGGGAAATCAGATAAATGGTATAAAAACCCACTCACTTTCTATTATTTTTTGTCCAGAAATTACAAAACAGTAACAGCACTGGAGCCCGCTAAAGAACTAATCATAAAACGCATATATCAAACAATAAAAGAAGATGGCAGATTTGGTAACTCAGCATTTGAAACTGCACTCGCTATTTCTACACTGGCTAATTTCAATCATAGAGATGAACAAATGACTAAGGCCGTAAGTTTTCTATTAAAAGCGCAATGTAAATCCGGATGCTGGGAAAGATATTTGTTTTTTTATTCCGGGCATACTAAAACAGTTGGATGGGGGTCAGAAGAAATCGTTACTGGTTTCTGTCTTGAAGCATTAGCAAACTACCGGAGTTTACTCATTGAGAATTGAAATTTAATCAGAACAGATGAAGCTTTTAAAATTCACAAGATCTTCAGAATGGTGGGAGTATAAGATGGTTCCATTACTATCAGTTGGTTATGCCACCCTTTTGCTTACTAATTATCCGATTGTCCAGGCAGTATTCAAACTATTATTTTTATTATCCGCTGTGATCATCGGTGCAGTATATGTAAGTGTTATCAATGATCTTTCTGATATCAGAGAAGATGCAATAGCCGGAAAGAATAATAGAATGGCAAAAATAAGTTTGCCATGGCAAATAACAATAGTGAGCATATGTCTCATTGCAGGAGTTATTAATAGCTATTTGATCTATCCGGACAGATTAAGCCTTCTTTTTTACATCATGGCGTGGATTGTATTTAGTCTTTACTCTCTCCCTCCTTTCAGACTAAAAAAAAGGGGAATATGGGGATTACTTTGTGATGCTATGGGAGCTCATCTCTTTCCTGCTCTATTCATAACTTCCAGTCTTCTGGAATTTAGTCATGAAGACAAAAATATCATCTGGTATATGGCTATAGGAATCTGGGCTCTATTTTATGGCCTGAGAGGGAATACTATGGCATCAGTTCTTCGACAGAGACAATGATATCAAATCAGGCACAACAACATTTGCCAGCCATATTAAACCGGAACATTTTAAAGTTCAGGAGTTCATGATTTTTAGTGTAGAGATCCTTGCTTTTTTGTGGTTCCTTTCTTTCATCTTCAATCTATACATAACCTGTTCAATAGGCTTATATCTGATATTGATCTGGGTAAGAAAAAGATATTTAAATCATCAGATATGTTTAATTACCACACCTGCCAATGCACCATATCAACTGTTAATGAATGATTATTACCTTATTTTCTTTCCCTTGTCTTTACTCTTCTCTATAAGTTTGA
Source organism: Pedobacter sp. NJ-S-72 (assembly GCF_053890575.1). Classification (NCBI taxonomy): domain Bacteria; kingdom Pseudomonadati; phylum Bacteroidota; class Sphingobacteriia; order Sphingobacteriales; family Sphingobacteriaceae; genus Pedobacter; species Pedobacter sp. NJ-S-72. The sequence goes on from NZ_CM132681.1 coordinate 2,898,894, forward strand.
ACTATCCTTATGGCTGGCTGGTTCTTTGTTTACACTTCTTATTATTTCCCCGAAAAACACTTTTTGTAATGAAAGATTTAATGGTCATTCTAAAAAAGAGATAAGAAATATCCATTAAATCTCCATATACAGCTCAATTTGGTTTCGTCAGACTAAAATCAAAATTTGATTTGAGTTTTTTCAATCTGCTTTAGGCAGCAACTTTTAGAAATACGACGTTTTTTTGAAATCAGCAATCCAAAAACAACGACAAATCTTACAGTTTACCCGCATAAATCCATTCGAAATATCAAAATTAATAGCTGGTCAGATTATCTGCCAAAAAAATGTGGTCAATTCCTCGACTGCTTATCTCTAAAATTAAAATCAACTTTCAGTTACAAATTTATGGAGTGACAAAAACATTGGTCAGCAAAAAAGCGTCAATCGACAATATTAATAATCATGGCACCGTTATTGACTACGAAAAAATCCACAAGTCATCCAATAATTTAGCTTTTAGTGAGTATTATAATCCCCGTTCTTACTCAATTGCATTCTATATTTCGCACATTTTACTCAATCATATTTTAAATCATTTTTTTTTATTATCATTGGAAAAGACTTCACACAGCTGTCCAAACGTTTTACAAGCAACTGTGCATTAGTTACATAAAAAATATTTATTCCATTAAGAAAAAAAAAAAAGCGCTCAACTCACAGACATAAAAAAATGATAAAAAATCCTCATATACTTATTCTTTCTATTTTACTCTTCATCACTTTTACTGCGTGTAAAAAGGGTGACGGTACAACAGATCCTGTTACGCCACCAGTAGTCACTAAACCAATCGATACTGTTGTTGCCCCCCCTGTTGTAATTGGCCGGGTATTGGTCCTTGGAACCGGATCAGGCGACCTGACGATTGATGGAAATACTATAAATGTTAAGCCCAATGATTTAATTAAGGTCAAAGGCGGTGTGTATACAAGTATTAGTATTAGAAACATTAATACCAGTGGTACTGTTACTGTACAAAATGATGGTCTGGTTGAAATAGCTGGCAGCAATGATCATATTTTACTGACTAATATAAGCAATCTTACAATATCAGGAACAGGCACCCCAGGTGTATCCAGGGGATTCGTTTCGAGAGATAATGCCCAGCACAGATCAATAATTATTACGGGTGCTGCCCAGAATTTAACGATACAAAATATCGCTTTCAAAAACATTGGTGATTATGTAATCTATTTCAATAATGCACAAGGTGTCTACGACGGAAGTAAAGCTTCATTTTCTGACCAGATTCACTTCCTTAATATTGATTGCGATAACACCGGAACTTTTCTACAAATGCAGGGTGGGGTTGATAATGGAGTTATAAAAGGGCTTGTCAAAAACCTGGAAATAGCCTATTTAAACTTTAAGAATTCTGATTGTGGGGCTGCTGTTATTGTTGATAATGCTGACGGGTACAATATCCATCATAATACGGTAACTAATATCAACGGTAATAACAACAACCACAATGGGATCTTTACGCTTAAAGGAACTGGTTCTTTCCATCATAACCTGATTCACGATCACCAGGGAAATGCACTCAGAGCATGGGTAAGAAGCCTTGGCACAACACCAAAACAGGTATTGATTTACAACAATACAGTAATTAATTCCAGAAAATATTCAGCATTCGAAACACAGTCTTTTCAGGCAGAAATTATCTCTGGTGTAACCACTTATGCCAATTGTAAAGTCTACAATAATATTTGTGGAGATCTGAATCTTAGCAAAGACTGGGTAGGTGTAGTTGTTGATGTCTATAATCTTTTTGGGGGAACGTGTGAGGTATATAACAATACCGGGTTTAATTTCCCTGCCCCTAGTTTAAACAGTAATATTGTTAATCAACAATCTTCAACTGTCCCTACTGCTACCAACAATACCTATTTTTCTAATGCGGCTGGTGCTGGAATAACAAATACAGCTAACCTGACTATACAACCCTAGCAATCACAATAAAGAGAAGGCCCTTAACTCTTAATGACCTTCTCTTTATTGAAAAGCGTTGTACTTACTTGTTTTATTAATGAAATAAGCTCCTTATACCCAACAACGTATATGTTCCAGAATCCAAACTTCGAATATTTATTTAATGGATTATAAGCTATAATCACAGCAGCTAAAATAGGAAAAATACATTTGCGAAGGCTATAGAATAAACTGATTTAAACAGACGTAATCCAATATAATCTGCTAGTAGATTTACAGCAAGCATAACCAGTATTTTATAAAAATTTATTTTCGGTTTATGGATCACATCAAGCGTCAAAGCGAAAAAACGATCTGCCGGATATAAAATACAAATACTCATAAAAATTCTGAACAGATTAGGAGCTTCTGTATGGATATACTTTTCTCCTCCAATTAACAGAATAACAGGCTCTGCAAATATGATAGATAGAATGGCTATAAAAACGATGACTATGGAAAGCATACCCACCATCTTTTTCATGACATGCATCATTTCCTCTTTCTGATTATTATTATAATATCCTGCCAAACTAGGCATACCAGAGGCCGCAAAACTCAGTAATGGAATTTCGACAATTTGTATCAGTCTTCCACCAAGATTATAAACAGCCAGGGCAGAAGGACCCAAAAAGAAATTTATAAAAAAAGTATCGGTAACTTAAACAGATTTGAACTTACATTTGTTCCCATACTATATTTTCCAAAATGAAAAAGTTCAAGAAAAGTCTTCCTGGTTACAGATCTGATACTTCCGATCCTTGTCCATCCAAGGAACATAACAGCTAAACTTGCTGCCAGATTAGATAAGATATAAGTAATAATAATCGAAGTCAATGTTGACTTATTTAAGATTGTAAGTGTAATCACCGTACCAGTAAACAATATCTGATTAATCAATCTAAGCCATAACAAACGGTCAAATCTCTTATCGCCCTGCACAATAAGGTTTGCCATAAATGAAGGTAATGTGGCCAGTGATATCAATGAGAAATATTTAAGAAATAAAATCATCCCTTCGTTACTTATATAAGATGATAAGAAGAAAGTAAGCAGATTCAATACGATCGAACCCGCTGTAATGATGAGTGCAAGGCACCATGCTGAGCCTGCAACCTCTTTTGCTTTATCTTCACTTGTTCCAGAATAAAACTTAACAAAGGAAGTAGTTAAAAATCCAGATCTAAGCGTATCAATCAGTGCAAGTATAGTTGTAAAAAAAACATAAATCCCAATTTCCTTAACTGATAATGCACGATATAAAACTGCAACGGTAACCATTCCAAAAACTGCCATTACTCCATTACCAAGAAGAGATTGAAAGTGTATGTTTTTAAAAAGGGAAAGTATCTTTTTGATAAATGACATAGTTTTTTTTTATAAAATATTGAGTAATTAGTTAGCCTCCGCAACATGCAGATCAAGAACATCAAGGACACTGAGATCAACATCCAGATCAAATTTTCTGGCAAATAACATCCCGGATCCAATTATCTCCTGATAATCATTAATTGTCAGAATTTTAGGGTGTGCCTCGTTTTCAGACCAGTTTATATACCTGTGATTTTCATTAATCACCTTATCCTGATATGGTGAATTCATTAAGATGCTGGCAACAACAAACTCATCACAACCCCAGGTCATTCTCAAAAACCTGATCAGTTGGATTAGCCCTGAAATAAGCTGATAAATAAGCAGCACAATCCGGTGTGATCGTCCACCAGCTTGATTTGTTGCCCCCGTATAAGTTCAGTGAAACCGGGAATTTGCGTTTCAATAGAATACTATTGGCAATCTTCTGCACAAAATATTTTCCTTTAAAATTCATGTCTGTGAAATGAAAAATCTCATACCGTCTTACTGCCTCTTTCCACCACAATGTGTTATTTGAGCTATCAAATGATACAAAAGAATAACCTTGATTTTTCTTAAAAAAATCATAGATTTCCCCAATGGGTTTAATCGGATAATCCTGCCCGCTCATCAGGTTAAAAAAAAATCATAGCTTATCCCCGTTTGTTGTACATGATCTATAGATTTAATCGTTGCTTCTACTATAGAGAATCCTCCCCAGTTACAGACAATTCTGTTGATAATAAAATAAACCTGTCCAAATTGCTCCAGATACTCAAATGCTGTTATATCTATCTTTTTATCCACATATATATAAAAGTCAAAATCCGGATGTCTCATTACCCTGATCAGTCTTTCTAACTGAGCCGGATTTTTATGAGCGATAATAATATGGGCTATACGCATAATTATAAAAAAAATCTATCCGAATGTACAAGTTAAATAATAATCAAGTTCATATATTTCCATTTCTCAGCTGCTTCACTGCATAATCACAAGCTCTTGCTGTTAACGCCATATATGTCAAAGAAGGATTCTGACAGGCAGACGAAGTCATGCAGCTGCCATCAGTTATGAATACATTTTTCACTGCATGCATTTGATTATAACCGTTCAATACAGAGCTTTCAGGATCTCTGCCCATTCTGGCTGTTCCCATTTCATGAATAGTAGCTCCACCAGGTTTATGGTAATTAAAAGTATCTATTTCTTTAAACCCAGCATGAGTTAACATCTCTTCTGACGATTGTCTGATATCTTCCATCATCTTGAATTCGTTTTCTCTGAATGAGAAGTCAATCGTCAACTGAGCAGGCAGCCCCCATTTATCGGTTTCGAAAGAATGAAGGTTCACTTTATTGTCATGATAAGGAAGACACTCTCCCCAACCGGCCATCCAGATACTCCATTTACCCGGAGCAGTCAGTTGCTTTTTAAAATCCTCTCCAAAACCCGGTTCAATTCCACGATCACTCCAACCTTGCCTTTCTCCATCACCTTGTATATTATATCCTCTTATAAAATCAAGTCCGGACTCAGGCTTGAGATTTCGGTAGCGCGGAATAAGAAATCCACAAGGTCTCCTGCCTTTGTAATAAGTATCCTGATAACCATCATGTACGCCACTTGCACCAGCAGAGGAATGATGATCCATCAAATTATGTCCCAGCTCACCACTGTCATTACCAAAACCGTTGGGAAATCTATGTGATTTTGAATTCAATAATAAACCAGCAGTCGCAATAGTAGAAGCATTGACAAATATTATTTTCGCATAATATTCAAAGCTTTCATTTGTCAGCGTATCAATTACCTAACTCCTTTTGCCTGTTGTCTATCTGCGTCATATAATAGCTCTGCTACAATAGAATATGGTCTTAAAGTTAAATTACCTGTTTGAAATGCTGCGGGAATAGTTGAGCTGTTACTACTGAAATATCCACCAAAAGGACATCCCCTGGAACACAAATTGCGGTTTTGACAAGGTCCTCTGCTATCCCATCCTTTTGTCAGGTTTGCTACCCTGGCGATAGTCAGTAATCTGCTCTGATCATTTTTTCTAATCGCGTCTGCCAGATGACTCTCTATACAGTTCAATTCCATTGGAGGCAAAAACTGACCATCCGGCAGCTGTGCAAGATGCTCACTCCGGCCACTAACTCCAATAAACCGTTCTACATAATCATACCATGGTGCAAGATCATTATATCTCAAAGGCCAGTCTACCGCTATTCCATCTTTTAAATTCGCCTCAAAATCAAGATCACTTAACCTGTAGCACTGTCTCCCCCAGGTGAGTGACCTCCCGCCCACCTGATAGCCTCTGATCCAGCTGAAAGGTTTTGTTTCAATATATGGGTGATCTTTATCATTTACATAAAACAATTGATCTCCAGCATCTGTATGCGGGCTCTGTACCGGACTATCATGAATTTCTTTAATCGTATGATTTAAGCGGTTGGGAAAGTCCCAGGGATTAAGGTTTGCTGTCGGATAATCTGTAATATGTTTAACATCCCTTCCCCTTTCCAGCAGTAAAGTTTTCATCCCCCTTTTACATAATTCCATTGCCGCCCAACCTCCACTGATGCCAGATCCTATCACTATCGCATCATAAGTAGATTTACTTTCTGAATTCCCCGTTTTGTACATGAATGGTTATTTTGTTGCCCAGGATCTCTGGTTTTTTGTTAATGGAATACACGATGCAAACGTCCGCGGAATATAATCGTAGGCAAGCCCTTTTGTCGCACCTGTCTGAGAAGTACAATATCCTTCTACAGTAAGTTGTTTAAGTATGATAAAGAAGGGTATCCCCAAAAACTTTATGAGCAACTTTATTTATAATCCCCTGTTTATAAAAAGATTTAGCTTCAAAATATTTAAGGATTTCCAGCTTTTCACTTCTTGAACAGGCTATGAAATCGCGCTTATAATTTCTAAATACATATACTTCAAGATCAGCCAGACCACTTAAAAAATTATGCTGGGTTCTGGGTTCTGTACAAGACGTTATCATCTCAATAATAAAATCTTCCACTCGCGCGTCTTTAGCACCAGGAGTATCTGTCCGGGGGATTATTACCTCTGCCAATTCGGATATAAGGATCTTTTTCTGATGAAGCTGACTTACGTCAGCAATAGAATTAATCGCGATCCATTTATAAATTGAAAAGGAAGAAAACCCAACAGATATAAAGACAATCAGACCTTTTATTGTAGTCCTTCTATCCATTTAAAATCATTTAGCTAAATATGCCATAAATATATAATAAAACACGAATTCAAAAAGAATTCCGATGAAACATGCTATTCAAAAAAAGTCCTGCCATAAATAAGATTAATTCAGTAATCCTGCGGCATTTATTATATTAGTCAAATTTTCAGATAGAAAAAACCTAATGAGACCTATAGCCATACCTAAAAACATACTCAAATACAATAAAGGAAGAGTAGAATTGTCCTCTGAAATTTCAGGTATCGCAGAGCGTTTTAATCAGTTAAAGAGCGACAGACCCTTAATTTCAATCATTATACCAGCTTATAATGAAGAAGAAAATATTCTAAAAACACTTTATTCTCTTTCACAAACGCTGACCAAACATTCCCTTGAAGTTATTGTGGTTAATAATAATTCTGCTGACGACACAGAAATGCTTGCCAATGCCTGTAATGTTACATGTATCAATGAAAAAAAACAAGGAATTACCAATGCGCGTAACGCGGGACTGGAGATTGCCAGGGGTGAATATGTGATTAATGCTGATGCCGATACTATCTATCCACAAAATTGGATCGATGATATGGTTAGTCCTTTAATTACAAATCAGTCCATTTGTCTCACCTATGGTAAATTTTCTTTTGTACCAATTGCAAAAACCCCAAGGCTGACTTATTTTTTCTATGAATATATTTCAGACTTCAACAGAACTATTTGTAAACTCTTCAAAGAGGAAGCATTGAATGTTTATGGATTTAATTCCGCATGCCGCAGAGAACAATGTCTCAGTGTAGAAGGATTCAATCATCCTCCCGGAACGAATGAAGATGGGTGGCTTGCTATCAAATTAAGAGAAAAGGGCTACGGACAGTTACATTGGGTAAAATTTACCAGAAGCATTGTTTGGACAACCGACAGAAGAATTCAGATTGACGGAGGCCTGTATAAAGCCACCTATGACAGGCTGGTGAAAAACCTGAACTTCAGTAACCTTAAAAAGAAGAACTAGCTTATTTCCTGCTTCCAAGAACATCAAGGTATGTTGCTTCTACTTTTCTTGTCATTGTTTCTATATTAAAATGCGCCTTTACTACTGCTCCGGCTTCACAACCCAGACCTTTACGTAATTCCTCATCCGATACTAATAGTAGAATAGCTTTGGCCAGTTCATCCGGATCTGAAACAGGAATAAGAAGTCCGTTTTTTCTATCAGTAATCAGATCTCTGGTTCCATCAATTGCTGTTGCAATGATCGCTTTACGCATCGCCATAGCTTCCAGTAAAGCTATAGGAAGCCCCTCCCATAAAGAAGGCAGGCAGAAAATATCTGTTCCATTTAAAATAGCAGGAATATCATCCCGAAAGTCCTCAAAAATCACACGGGTTCCCAATTTCAGTTTTTCAGCCAGTTCCAGCATTTGTCCCTTAAGATCCCCATCTCCTACAATCAGGAATTTCACCTTCACAGTGGGTGGTATCCTGGCTATAGCCTTTAAAAAAGTAAGCGGTTCTTTTTGAGCAGTGATTCTTGCGATATAACTGACCAGTATTTCATCTTCAGGAATCCCAAACGCGGTTCTGATATCCTTATAGTCCTGATCAGGATTAAACTTAACCTGGTTAATTCCATTCACAATAACCTTTGTATCAGGCATTGGAAACTTACTCTTACCCTCTTTAAAATTGCTTTCCGAAACACAAATTGTCTGATTGGCAACTTTAACCAGGAACCTTTCGCTTAAAGTACGGATTAACTTCACGACAGGCTGCTGATCCGGATGAAATGACCAGCCATGAACAGTATACACAATAGGAATTTTTAATTGTTTTGCGGGATAAAATGTGTTTGAGTTAGCCCTGGTGCCATGCGCGTGTATTAAATCAATTTTTTTTCTTCTATCAGAATCCTTTTAACATCTTTCCATACCTTGTAATTAAAAGGCTTTTCCGTATGTACCACATAAGTTTTAAATCCATCAGCTTTTAATTTGTCAACCATTGGGCCATCAGTAAAAGATAAGATCACAGACACAAAGCGCTCCTTATCCAGTTCTTTAACCAGATCCAGTACATGTGTTTCTCCGCCACCAACTTTCCCCTGTCTGATAGTTTGTAATATCCTGATCTTTCCTTGTCCTGCCATGTTCGATAAATTAAAAAAATGTATAGCTGATTTTATTGCGCCGTTTTGTCCACATCATCAATTTTACTTTCGTAATAATGCTGTGTTGCAGTAGAGATTTTATTAGCCTTTTTAGCTTTTAAAAGCGATAAAATCTGGTAAAAGATAAATACCGGAATTCTGACGAGTGATTGATAGATAATTTTTGGGGCCTTGAAATATCTTAATGATACAAAGAATATATAAAAGAAAGACAGCACCGCGAACAACCAAAAAAACAGTTGTTGCGGAAAAAAGAACAAATCAATTAATATGCATAAACCAGAAAGGCCTACAACAATAAAAAGAGGCGGTCTGGAAAAAACAACTCCGCATAAAAACTGATTTCTATTCAGGTTCTTCAATCCCGTACCAACCAGTTTCACGCCTTTACCAGCATATTTAAACCAGGTATTAATCCATCTTGCACGCTGATTGACCAGTTGCCCGGATTTAGAAGTTTTTTCATCATAGACTACCGCCTTTTCAGCGAAAGCAATCCGGTATCCCCTGTTGAGAATTTCCATCTGCAAAACCTTATCAAATCCAGCTCCCTCAATATCAAGATACTCCAGGCATTCTTTATAAAAAACAGTACTAAATGCCATACCCGAACCTGCAAGAGATGCAGATGAGCCCACATCAAACATCAGTTTTCTGTCAATAAAGCGATAATACATATCACCCGCTTCGTCCAGACAGGCATAACTCGTATTCAAATTCTTAGCACTTCTAACTCCCTGTACAGCTATATATCCGGCATCGAAAAATTTATTCAGCTCATTCAGATATCCCGGATCTACCAGATTATCACTGTCAATAATTGTCAGATAATCATGTGCTCTTTTAAAATTATTGATTGCATAAAAATGTGATTTTGTATTACTGGCCAGCGTTTGCTCAGGTCTGAGTAAAACGACCCTTTCATCGTTAAAATCAAACCAGATATATCACATTTATCAGCAACTACATAAATCATATAGTTATGGTAATTCAATTTCAGTATAGAATCTACTACTGAGGGTAAAAGTGTAGTCTGCTCATAAGCAGTTACAATCACTGCATAATCATATACTTCCTGTACTGCAGGATTGAGTATTTCTTTTTTCTTGAAAACACGAAGGATGTACAGGATCAGGGGAAGGACTAAATTAATACCTGCTAAAACCTGAAAAACAATCCAAAAGACAAAAAGAAATTCCATATTTTCTTAAAAAGAGTAATTGTTTAAAGCATTATATATTTTAGCCACACTATTTTCCCAGGTATGCTCCAGAGCAAATTCACGCCGTTTTTCCTGCATCATTTCTGAATTCTCATTCAGCGCTTTTTCAATTAGTAAAATATAATCTTCCTTATTTTGCGCAAGGTAAACGAAATCGCGAAAAGTTTCCATAGTTTTTGTTGCTGTAGCCACTACTGGTTTACCAATATAGCAGGTATATTCATCAATTTTGCGGGGGTAATTCCCGATAGTTATTTCATTAATCAACTGAGGATTGATACATACATCAAAGAAATTGATATAATCTGGTAATTCGCTAATCGGTTTAGCTCCCGTAAACAAAACATTTTCGAACTCATGCAAATTACTTGTTTTAAATAGTTCGTCTTCTGGTCCAACCAATATGATTGTCCATTCTGGTCTGGATGAGGCTATATGAGCAATAATATCCCTGTCTAATCTTATACTTTGCAATGCTCCCACATAACCGACCACAATTCCCTGAACGGCAGCCACATCTACAGGAGCCTCCTTTCGTTTATTTTCAACAAAGATATCAAGATCGCAGCCTTGTCCTACATCAAAAGAATTAGGGTTAAATTGTCCGCAATATTCAGCAAGAAATGTAGAATTGGCAACACAGAGATCATTTTTAGCAATTAATTCTGGCTCAAGTTGCAGCCCGTGTTTTTTCCAGTAATCCACAGCGACCTATATAGTCTCTCGAATAATAAATGCTAACGGAAGGTTTCAAAAAGTCATTAAGGAAAAACCCTTTGAATATCTCGTTATCATTAAAAAGGATAAAATCTTTAAAATCAAGTTTCTTTATAGCCTGTTGAATAGAACAGGCTAATTTCCTGTTATTACGCTTATTAAAAAAATTGAATATTTTCGTATTATTAATCCAGTTGATAGATTCTACTATACAATCAGGATATAAATTCCAGATATTATGTTGAATATGGATCAATCCTTCCTCATTGCCTTTAATTATTGCCAGCCTTCTGCTAGTCTTAGCATCCTGCTTATTTCTCCATAAAGTGATCCTGTCAAGTGGTGAGTTCACATAAAGTACCCTATTATTTTTACTGAATTCTAATGCAATATTCTTACAGTTGCTCCCGATTTCGGTATCCCAGGGCTGCTGTCCGACAACAATAATATCCCGGCCTTTTATACTATCTTTAGTTAATTTACCCGCTCCCATATATACCAGTGACATGATTATACTGTTTGATTACTTTTGCCGGATTACCAACTGCTACTGAAAACTCAGGAATATCCTTCGTTACAACGCTCCCTGCCCCTATGATACAATGTTTGCCCAGAGTTACTCCTGCAGTAATTACTGTATTTGAACCTATCCAGACATCATCCGAAATAGTAATCTGTTTACAGGTTTCTTTTTGCTGCCTCGGAGAAATATGAATATCCTCATAACCATGGTTCAAACCAGAAACAACTATATTTTGGGCAAGCATCACCTCATTTCCAATTAAAACTGGCCCGATAATCACATTCCCCAATCCAATAATAGTCTGATTACCAATAATCACATCCCCCACTCCGTTATTAATGGTTGCAAAATCTTCAATGACTGATTTTATACCTAAGCTAAATTTATTGTAAGGGAACACATCCATTCTGGTCCTTCTTCTTATAATAGATTTTTTCCCTCTCTTGTGGATAAATGGATTAACCAGCAGTCTCTCACCCATAATCTGGGACGATGTTCGTTAGCCGGGATCATTAACCGAAGCGCCAACTGCTTTAATGCAGGATTAGATTTTATTTTTGAAACAAGAGACATGATAGGATAGGTAACTAATTTTTATTCATTACTTTGAATCCCTTGAATATTCCAACAAGGAAACAAATTAAAGCTGGTACAGCAAATATTTCAAATGGCATCTTATACTAAATTTAAGTTTTTATTTTTCTGTTGTCTCAGCTCTTCTTCCAATTTTGGGCTTATTAACACAAAAACCCAGGAGATATAAACCACATAGGAAGAAGGTGCGGTATTGATTACCTCATTCGCATAACTGCAAATTAATATACCTGCATAACCCGAAGTCAAAGCCATGGCTTTTATTTTCAACCCCTTATCTTCTATTCTCCATACTATACCACAGCATTTCCCCAGGATATACATCATTATACAGATCCAAATCGTAAACCCGATGATTCCATACATCGCCCACACTTTTACCCATAACTATCAGGCTGTACAGTAGAAAGGAACTTATCCCTGTTATAGGTTTCACCCCAGACTCCAATTACCCCAAGTCCACCACCTAATGGCCTGCTTCCTAAATAATCACGCAAAATCTGCTGATTCATCAAACGTACATTTAAAGACGCCTCCTTCGGATCAAAAGCAGATCTTAACCTGAAAATCTGATAGTTCGTATTACCTATGGTCGTATATTTAAGAACAAACAAAAGAGAAAATGCGATTAACCCACCAATGATAATAATCTTAAACTGCTTACTTAAAACAATAGCAAGAAACACGCCAATTACCAGTGCGAATAATGCTCCCCTTGTACCAGAAATCAGCATGCCATAAATCATAATCATAGCAGCAATAAATAGAAGTACCCGTTTCCATACCTTAAATGGCCCTAAAGCCAGTACCAAAGCTATGAGTGCGATATGTGCCTGGGATGCACCAAATTGTCCGGCATCACTGTAAAATGAAAAAACCCGCATCTGCCCCATAGTATATGCGTCACATTTCCTCCTTCATCCAGAAATCGCTGTTCACCTGGTGAAGGGCCTACATAGAGTTGTTTGATACCGTTTAACGAAGCCAGTAGAGAAAGGCCAATAATGAGATATAAAAACACGTTTAAGTCTTTGTTCTTTTTTAAAAGCAGGAAACCTAAGGGGACGATCATGAAAGGGTACAAAGCTGCAGCACGAATTTCCTGAAGCCACCCCTGGACACTTGCCCCTGCTGGATTTGCCACTTCAAAAACACTGATAAGAAACCAGATCAGCATCAAAATAACAATATCATTTTTTAATAGCTTCCAATCGTGCTGATCAGCTGTAAAGATCAGTGTTAACCAACCTAACAAAAGCATCCCGTCCTGCAAAGTTCCGAAAGGAAAATGCCCGATCTCTCTGCCAAGAATACCAAAAGTAAAACAATAGAATACCAGTACCCAGATAATTAATTTAGGATTTTTGATAAACGAAATCTGAATTGCAATGCAATCAGACAGGAAATACCAATTACTGCAACAGGCAGAAGAATACCAAGGTCAACGACAAATAAACAAATGCCTAAACAGATTAGTATTACTATTGATAATATAATGATGCTTAGCCTGTTGCTTTTATAAAACGATGCCGCTTTATCCATTCTTTATTTATAATATAAGAAAACCGAATTTCAAGGAGATATCGAAATATCATCCTGCATAAAATTACGACTTAGATTTCTCGTTAAGTTTAATTTTATTCAATACCCACCCGATAAACCCAGGCTGTTCTCTTAAATATACTAACAATTCTTTATCTGTATCTGATAAAGTCCTTCCAGCCTCAAAAACAGCAATATTCTTTTCAGTAAACATCAACCATTCCTTTGCCACACTAATATCCTGTAAGCTGTTAATATCAATAATTATTAAATCAAATCCTTTTCTCAGCACATCAAATCCAGCTCTGAGATTTTTGGAACTCTGAATCTCCAGAAGAGAAGTATTGTCTTTGTTCTTGTTAAGTACGGTAATTAAATCCTGCGTTTGAATTTCTCTTTTAATCAGGAAAGTCTCAAAATTATCTCTGACAGCCAGTTCTTTGGTATCAGCATTCTCAACTTGCTGAGTTTCCCCTCCTATGAGCAAAACTTTCCTTCCCGTCATCGCAAATGCATGAGCAAGACTGGAAGCCATAAAAGATTTCCCTTCACCAGCCGTCAAACTGGTAATCCCAAGAATCCGGCTTTCGTCCGCATCCATAAGATTGGTCAGCTCTAGCCTGAGCGAACGCAGTAAATTTTTAAAGCCTACAAAATTTGGCTTTTCAGTATCATTCCATATACTTTTCAGTGATTTACCTTCTGTATTTACATAGCTTAAATTCCCAATTACCGGTAAATTTGTAGCGTTGATTAGCTGTTTAGAATTGTGAATTGTATTATCTAAAAAGAATAAGGCTACAATCGCTATAAAGCAAAGAGAAAAACTTGAAAAACCAGAAAGCCAATATATAATAAACGTTTAGAAGGCTCTGGAGTTCCTATTAACCCCACCTGTGCAATGTTTAATTTTACCCCGATATTCTGTTCAGTCCTTGTTTGATTATAACGGTTCAAAGCATCCATATAATCTTTTGTTGCCAGATCAGCATCTCTTTCAAAATTTTGTATACCAGCATCAAAAGGCACCATTGTATTATATTTTGCCTTTAATTGCGATAACTCCCTATCAATAGATACGATACTGCTTTTCGCCTGGTTCATCGCCACCTCCAGGTTAGATCTTTGCTGGATCAGATTTTGTTTCGACGCTGTAGGATCTACAATATTATTATCGGAATTCCTTAAAGTTTTTGCATTGAGTATACTCGTTAAAGAATCCATCTTTTTCTTATCAGATACTTTAAAATTGCCGTCAATATAACGGGCATTAGCAACGCTCAGTTGGTTTTTAATATCAATAATTTCTCTGTTATCAGAACCGACGTTACCTCCGCTGTACGCTGTATCTTTACCTCTTAACTTAGATTCTATAGCAGAAATAGCTCCCTGATTTGCTTGAATATCTCTTAAAGCCTGCGCTTTGCGATCTTCATTCTGAGAGATTTGCGTATAAGCAATTTCTGACTGTTTGTCTAGATTAAGCACCCCATTAGCCATTTTAAAGTTCTTCAATGCAGCATTCTTCTGGTTCATCACACCTTCTTTTTTCTTTAGCAGTGAATCCAGTAAGGAAATAGAGTTATTTTGATTGAAATTAACATCCTGACCATAATTCTGAATAAACTCAGTGGTCAGTGTATTAACCAGGAATGCAGATAATACAGGATTCGGGGAAACGTAGGTCACATTAATAAAATCACTGCCGTCACTACGGCTAATCGTCAGATTTTTATTAATACTGGTCTCATCGTAGCCCATAGAGGCCACAAAATTATATAGATCATTATTTCCTTTATCTGAAAGTGTCAGGGTTTCCTTTTTAAGTAGTTTTTCCTGGTACTGTGCAATCAGCTGACCTTTTTTATCAGATGGAATAGAGTCCAGTTTATCACTATATTTTTTAAATGGACTTTTAGGATTTTCTAAGTCATGAAGAATAAGGTGATATGAGAGGATACTCATGATCTTTTTCATCTTTATCTTTTCAATGATATTAGCAAATTGCTGACTCGTTTTAAAGTAATCCATATTCTGATTCTGTCCGGCAGCCAGCTGTTTAGACTGATCTACCAGACCAGTTGAGATCTGGGCTTCAGAACTAAACTGCTTAGGCAGGTTCTTCACCATAAAATATGTAATACATAACGTCACAAGCGGAACAATAATGATAATCCACTTATACCTGTTAATATGTTTTAAAAACGCCTTAAAATCCATCTGAAAAAAATTATTCCTGTTTATTTTATTTAAAATCTGACAATGGTCTTCCAACTATTTCTTCCAACGCATCTTTAGCTACCAGGAGATTTACTTCAGATTGAATTTTTGCTGTATTTGGCAGACGCAAGGTTTATCCTCGACTGATTATAAACATCCAGAGAAAGTTCCCCTTTTTCAAATTTATACTTCAAATTATCAGCTACGTTTTTGTTATCCTGAACACTTTGCGTATTGATTTTCAACTGACTAATCTGCTGAACGTAGTTATAGTATCTTTTCTTCACCTCTATCGCAAGTGTAGTATCATACTCCTGAGATTCTAGTTTTGCCACTTTATATTCCGCTCTGGCTTTTTTTCCTAAATAAGGTTTCTGAAGGAAATTACCCAGGTTAATATTTACACCAAACTGGAATCCATTGACAGAATAAGGGTTTGCAGCATTCAGAACAGTATTTTCACCCGGTCTATAAAAATAAGAAGCGTTAAAAATATCTAAATAAGAAACAGCATTCATAGGTATAGCTGTCTTAGCACCTTCAACTTTAGCCTCGTATATTTTTTTCCTTGGGAAATATTCTTTTGCTGCCTGTATATATTTTTCCAAAAGACCATAATTAACCTCACCAATTATAGTAGTGTCTTGCGCAGAGGATTGAAATCCTATAAAAGCAAAGAGCAGAAATGAGAACACAAATATTTTTTTCATTTTATTTATTTAGTTAGTTGTTTTAGAATTAATTAAACCTTTTCTTTCTGAAAAAGTGCTGGAAAAGTTCCAAGGATAATTTTGATATCAAACCATATCGAATAGTTTCTCGCATAAAAATTATCAAGTTTTTTACGTTCAGTATCCGACATTTCTCCCTTTCCGCGTTTACTTATTTGCCATAAGCCAGTTAAACCAGATGGACCAAGGAAACGCATAGACCATTCATTTGAAGTTAACATCTCTGCTTCGTATAAAGGCAATGGTCTGTTTCCAACCAGTGACATATCCCCTTTCAATACGTTTAGCAACTGAGGTAACTCGTCTAAACTTGAATTTCTCAAAAAATTACCAAGTTTTGTGATTCTCGGATCGTTCTTAATTTTCACAAATGCATTTGTTCCGCTTCCATCGTCAGCGTACTGACTGATTAAGCGCTGATAAATCCTTCAACTGCTGATCGGCACCTGCCCTCATGGAACGAAATTTATAAAAGTCGAAAATTTTATATCCGGTTCCAACACGTTTACTTTTATAAATTACTGCTCCTTTGGAATCTAAACGAATCAAAATAGCAATAATCAGTAATACTGGTGATAGTACTAAAAGAATACCTCCGGCAGCAACAACATCAAAAAAACGCTTTGGTCCTGGAATTTTATATTCTTTTTGCTTCTTTATTACAGAAAGCTGTTCAATATTTGGCTTGATCAGTTTAAACTTGATCAGGAAATTCAATCTATCCTTTAAATCATCCATATTGTAAGGATAAAAATAAAGGTCATGTATCTTTGCCTTAATCGCGCGCGCTCTTAACTTAGCATCAGGAACCTTATTCAACAAGACAATAATCAATCCGCTGGTAAGGGGATTATTTTTAATTTGATGAACAACTGAAAAGACACGCTCTTCATCCTCTATTTCTTCATGATTACATCGGGTGTAAAAAAAGAGACTGCGTATTCAGGTAAGCTTCCAATTTAGAAATATCACCTGCATTAACAATATTATATTCCTGACTGAGCGTTGCAGAAGATTCTTCTGAAAGTTCAGTACCAGAGTAAACTAATCTTAACCCTTTATAGTTATAGTCCATTATTTTTTTTGCAAGACGTTTGATTCATTCAGAACACTTTTTATTTTATTCATCAGCGTTTCCGGGTTAAAAGGTTTAGGAAAATAACCCTCTACTTTAAAAGGTATATTTAACACGATTTTATCAAGATCCTCAGCAGCTGATAATATAATTACCGGAATTTCTCTGTAAAAACCACTGATCTTAATACTCTTTAAGAAAGAGTTCCCGTCAAAATGCGGCATATGCAGATCCAAAATAATAATATCGGGGAAGTTACCTTCTTCTAACCACAAATGAGCTTTATATCCACTCTCCATAGCATGAATCTGATATTCTTTCGACAAAATGAAATGAAGCAGTTTTAAGATGCTTGGCTCATCATCAACGATTAAGATTTGCTTTTTTTCAAATGAGAAGTTATCCATTTTTAAGTTAGAGTAAGTAGATTATTGAAATATTTATTTCCATACCAAAGGTATATTATTAAATAATGTAAACTATAAATGTTTTCCCCATCCGAACCATTGTGCTAAAATATGTTTTGGTAAAAAAAACAATTATTAATTCATAATTTGTTTAATATAGCAGGGTATAATCAAATACTGTTCCATATGTTCAAGTTACCGATTCCATCTTACGCTTTTATAATCCTTCTATTCAGTCCTTTCTCTTGTTTTCAACAAAATTTACCAAAAGAGATTATAATATTAAATACAGTACAGAAAAATACGGCTTCTTTTAAGAATTTTCTGGGCATAAATGGCTTTGAATGGGATTTTTTCAAGGATAATGGAGCTGATGTCGATGATATTAAGATAAAAATCATACAATCTTTTGGTGGTTTCCGTCATTACATGGATTGGGAACGCATAGAGTCAGAAAAGGAAAAATACACCTTTAACCCCACGCATTCGGGCGGATTCAATTATGATAAAGTATATCAGATCTGCAAGGAAAATAATATTGATGTACTGACCTGTTTAAAAAATTGTCCGCCATGGTTGGTGAATACTTACCCCAAAAATCAAAGAGATGTGGATAATGTGCCCGCACCCTATGGATTAAACCGATCTGATCCCGCATCATATATTCAACAGGCTAAGGCAGCATTCCAGTTTACTGCAAGATATGGTAATAACAAAAATATTGATAGTAACTTAATTAGCGTTTATCGTAAACAAAGATGGCATGGTGACCTGGTTAACCAGGTGAAAATTGGTTTAGGCTATGTAAATTACATTGAATGTGACAATGAGAGAGATAAAGACTGGAAGGGCCCAAAGGGCCATCAGAGTCCCGAGGAATATGCAGCAAATTTATCCGCATTCTATGATGGGCATAAAAAGGGATTAGGTAAAAATGCGGGTGTAAAAAATGCCGACCCTACGATGAAGGTCGTCATGGCCGGACTTGCGTCTCCTGATCCGGGATTTGTTATCAGAATGATTAACTGGTGTAAAAAGAACCGTGGATATCATAAAGATGGATCAGTTAATTTATGTTTTGACATCATCAACTATCATTATTATGCAAACGACGCTACACCAGCACATGATCAGCGCACCGTAGGAAAAGCTCCTGAATTATCCTTATCGGGAAAAATTGCAGATGATTTTGTTACCATGTCAAGAAAATATGCAAAAAGAGCGGATGTCTGGGTAACAGAATCTGGTTATGATATTAACCCAAAAAGCCCGCAAAGAGCTATCCGGATAAAGGGTAAATCCGCTTTGATAACTCAGGCTGACTGGATGTTAAGGTCATCATTTCTGTATGCAAGACATGGTTTAAAAAAAAAAAATTTTTTTTTTTATATGTTAGATGATGTAAACACTAATGATCCCACACCATACGCTTCTTCTGGTTTTGCTGATAAAAATAAGAAAAGGCCTGTGGCAGATTATTTCCTGCAAACGAAGCAGTTAATCGGATCATATAGTTACGAACAGACTATTAAGAAAGATCCTATCATCGATATTTATAAAACAGGCAATAAAAAAATGTATGTCTTGTACATTCCGGATGAAGCAGGCAGAAAAACGATCTATCAATTGAATTTACGTGGTGCAAAAGCAATAAAAGTCCATCTTTTGGCACCTGGGTCTGACCGGATGAAAACTGAAACTATTGCTGTCCCTTCAGGAAAGATAAAGTTGCGCATTACAGAAACACCTATTTTTGTGGAAACTTGTTAAAGCTGATTTTTTCACTCCGGATGAAAGATTAAGTCTTATTCCCTACCTGCCCTCAATAAGCTAAAAAGCAGTTCCGGTTCATTAGTAGTGATAAAATCGATCTGGTTATCCAGCAAGGCCAGCATATCTTTTTTATTATTAACCGTCCACGCATTGATAGTCATTCATTCCGAGCTGATGCGCCTTGTCAAACCAATCCTCGGTCTGATAAATATTGAAGTCATAATCAGCCTGCTGAATCTGATCTCTGTTGAGCGCTTCAAGAGGTAGCTCATCATTAATTTCAGCCAGAAATGCCGTTTTCGCTGCAGGGTCATTTTGCAGAACTCTCAATAAAGCTTCATAGCTAAAACTAATATATTCTATCCACGAATCAGCCATCAATTTTTTCACCATTTCAAGTACTGCATCGGTAAGCTTCAATGTACCTTGAAGAGTGGGTGCAACTTTGATTTCCAGGATCAATTTTGTGTGATCCTGTGTCATTCCTTCCTTAAGATAATCCTCAAGCGTTGGAAGGGGTTCCCCATTATGTAGCATTTTTTGCCTCAATTCTGCATAAGTAGAACTTGCAATTGGCATCCCCTGAAAATTATCATCATGATTAACCACAATAATATTGTCTTTTGTGAGATGTACATCAAACTCAGATCCGTAACATCAACCTGATCGCTTCTTTTAAAGAGGCAATTGAATTTTCAGGGAAGTTATTTTTCTTAAAAGCACCACGATGTGCAATGACTTTGTTCTTATTCCAGTTCATTTCAGATCAGGCTCTGGTTCCCAAATAAAATTTATCCCGGTATTCACTGGGTGTCATTCCAACTGTCTTTCTAAAAACTTTTCTAAAAGCCTTTGGATCATTATATCCTGACTTATAAATCACTTCTGTCATTTGTTCAACGGTCTGCTCTAATAATTTCTTCGCAGCCTCAATACGGGTCTGCTGTAAATACTCAATGAGCGTAATGCCAGTCACCTGTTTAAAACGGCGTACGATGTTTCTCCTGCTGGCAGGGATATCTTTTATCATTTCTTCGATAGTTCCGGTATTATGATAAGCAGTTTCTATCTTTTGCTGCGCCATCGCTACCAGGTCATCATTATGTTTCCTTGAAATCTGAAAAGTATTAAAATAAGATTGGTTATGTCTGTCCATATCAATTGCAATTGCAAATAGCTTGGCAATCTTAATAGCGATTAGATTACCACAATGTATCTGCAACAGGTGCAGCATCAAATGAAAACTGGAAGTTGCCCCGCCACTGGTATATAACCTTCCGTCCTGAGTAACAGTTTTATCAGCCTGAAGACTTACTTCAGGAAAAGCACTGGCAAATTCCGCACATGCATCTACATGTGTAGTGGCAATTTTACCATTCAGCAGTCCGGTTGCACCTAATAGAAATGCTCCGGTACAGAAGCTTGCTAATTCTGCTCCTTCTTTATATTGTTGATTTAACCAGGTAACAGCAGAATGATTTTCAGCAATAGCATGTTTGATATCTTCATTGATAAATGAAGGTATCAAAACGAGGTCTTGTTTTGAGGGACCCTGAATAGATAATGGCTGATAACCGTAGAAATATGTTCCGGGGTTACTCAACAGGCTATCATCGCTGCAAAACAGGTCAATTTGAAAGGGCGCGGGATGACCGTCCTGAATGTAAAGTTTGTTTACAGTTCAAAAAAACGTCTAGTATAGCAGCTACACTTAATAATCTATACTGATTCGTAAGGAGGAGACCAAGTTTTATCATTTGATTATCTTTTTTAACAACTAAATATACAAAAAAAAACAAACATATAGTATATGACGGCGGCATTGCCTTCGCTGAAGAGCTCGGAACGCTATGCCGTCATATACTATGTTTTTTTTTTTGCTATATCTGATTGGGGTATTAAAGAAAGATAGTCAGGCTTCATTATTTGTTGCATGGAGGTTATTATATTTGGGTTTAATTTTAGGATTGCATTAGTTTAGAATTACATTATATAAATAAAATTTAAAAAGATACTATGATAGCTCATCACGTTTTATTCTGGTTAAAAGCTGATACCACTGAAGATCAAAAAAATGCATTTAGAAAAGGTCTTCAATCTTTAGAAAAGATTGAGGTTGTGAATTCTTTTCACATTGGGGTTCCTGCTCCTATTGAACGTTCTGTGTGATACGACTTATACGTTTTCGCTGATCTTGTTTTTTGAAGACCTTGCCGGACATGATGTTTATCAGGGACATAGTTTACATGTAGCATTTTTAGATGAATTCAGAGGTTTGTTTGAAAAGGTTGTGATTTACGACGCTATTTAGAAAACTCTTTATTTTAGAGAATGATTGATTAGATGATAAGGGTTTTATTATTTAATAATCGGATATAAAAAGATTGGGGCGCACCCAATCTTTTTATATTAATAGCCACCTATACGAAGGCTACATAATACTATTCTTTTTCAAGAACAGACAGAATATTACCGGAAGGGTCTTTAAACCAGGCGATCTTCGGGCCTCCACCATGAAAAATTCCTTTTGCATCGGTCTTAAAATCTTCTTCATTATAAATGATAAATTCTACGCCACGTTTCCTTAGCTCACCCATCGCTTCTTCCAGATTTTTTACGGGAAAATTAAGGACGGTATAGGTTGCCGGGATATGGTTGGGTTTGGAATAAACAAAAACGGTTCCTCCACCGGCTATATGCAGGACTATCTGTCCCATGGTATAGGAAATCTCCAGTCCCAGTGTATTTCTGTAAAATTCTTCTGCTTTGGGGATTCCGTTAACCGAAAAGCCACTGAAGGCTTTTACTTCTTTGAACATCGTCATAAGCTTGCGTTTTTATAACATTAAATTTACACGTAATTTATTAACCTAAGTTGCAACTATTTTGTGGTTTTGCAGGGGGCCGGATCAGGCAATTTAAGGGGGCAGTTGCGACATTTTAATAAGTAGAAAAAGGTCATCAAGTGCTACCTTTTGACATCATTTAATCTACTTATTCAACTTAATGCGATATGCCAATCAAAAAACAACCCGTTTCAAGGTTGAGTAACCAGTATACTTACGATCCACCTTTTACCAGCGATAAAAAAAATATCGGAAGTTTTCCCTCTTACAGCTTTCGACGCCGATTGCCCTGCCCACATCGAAATAAAGTCTTTCTGATTGTTTTGCTGCGCTGTGATTATATCAACTCCGCTTTGCTCCAGTGCTATAGCTTCCTGTACTGAAGTTGCTGTACCAATAAGTAAACTGTTGTTTTTCTTCAAAGCAGCAACGACAGCCTGATTGAGCACCCCAAAAGTGAAGCTAACAACAGGGATTTTTTCTGCTATTAAAATATCAACCTGATCCTGATAACTATAGAACTGCATTTCTGCCGCTTTTTTAAGTTCAAAAGGAATCTGATTTGCCAAACAAAATACCTGTAAGAATTCCTGCATTTTGTTGAAATTCTGAATATTTATTTCCTTTGGTATATCATGGGCAAAAAGATTAACCGCAAAATTCTTAGTCGTATATTGTTTCGTCTCCCGAATCAGCTGTCTTGTTTTTTCAGGTGATAAACCGCCAAAGAGCCCAAACCACCTGCATTGGACACTGCAGCGGCCATCTGAAGTGTAGATACACCTAACATTGCTCCCTGAACTACTGGATACTCTATTTTTTAATCTCTTTAATAATTGATCAGTATGCATGGTAATAATCCTTTAAAAATGTGATTCTTCTAAAGGTAAAAAGAATATGGGCCCGTTTAAATTTACAGGAGAAAAATAACTGGCAATTAAAAAAGCCCTCAAAATTCAGACAATTTTGAGGGCTTTAAGTCTAAAATTTGGGAACTTGCAGAGTTAATAAGATTATTATTCTATCTCTGACAAATGCTGATAGATATTGTTTAACTGGTGCGTATGTCTTTGTGTATGATAATTTACAAAATAAACAGCTTCAACTCTTGTTAAAAATCCATAACCAGGAAGCTCAAATGTCAGACATAGTTTATCCAGCTCCATAGTCTCTATCAAATGAAGCAAACTGCTTTTTATATTTTCGAGTGTGCCCAGCTGTCTTGATTTACTATAACTGATAGGTAATGGCAAAACAAACTCAGGAGATTCCATTTTAATATCAAAGTTTAAAAAGTCTTTTCTAATCTCCGCTACCAGCTGATCTGGTTTTCTTTCTGCTTCTTTAACCGGCCCCTGCATGACTTCTATAAATCCAGAATTGGAAATGATAAGATGCTGTACAACCTGTCCGGCAGTCCAGCTCCCCTCAAATGGAATATCATTTAGCTGTTCTTCATCAAATAATGAAACCGTTTTGATCAGGTTGGTAAAAGTCTCCTCTATGTCTATCAGAATTGTTTCCATAGTCGTGTGTTTTTTGTTCAGATCTAAGATAAATGATAATACTGATAACACTGCTTGCTTAAAAAGTCAATTTCAGGGGGCAATCAGGACATATTTTTTCATTTACAGCAGATCAATCATCATTTATGGCAGATCAAAAACTGGTGATCCGCTAACTACTTTATAGTTATAAGATTTCGTCTGGAAACTTCCATTTATCTGCTGCAAACGGATTCGTAACTGATAAGGGCCATCATGATTTGTCCGGAACTCACTAAAAGGAATTGCTACATAAAAACTGTCCAGACCAACCGGGGGTTTTTAGTCCATACGGAAGTATCATAATCTTTATTAGTTCCGATATCCTGAATATTTCCGCCGGCATCATAAGTCCCCGGGTCATTATAAAAATTAAGTGAATTTACGGTAGCATTAGCAGTATATTTCCCCGATACTATAATGTTATTGTCCTGTACCTTTGCATGTATCCTGCTGATAGAAGTTACTGGTGCCATATACCAGCCAGTTTTAGTTGTCGCGCTAAAACATTGATTGTTATATAAAGTAGCACAATCGGCAAGCGTAAGAAAAGTTGGCGACTTTAAATAGCTGGTATTTCCTGCTCCCATCAAAGAAGTCCCGTTGGCAGCACAATCAGTCTTTAAACCACCATTATGCGCCAGCCCCAAACCATGTCCCAGTTCATGGAAAAGACCACCTATATAAGCCGTTTTACCAGCTTTCGCATCTTCGAACATCGTTGGATAATCAACAGCAAAACAAGAATTTCCACCTACATAGCCAAAAAAGGCCCTGCCATTCGCGTCATCATGATCTTTACACCCCATAATCATCAATAAGGTTTCACTTGTTTTCTCTGAAGGATGAGCTGCAAAATAGGCATCTACTTCTGATCTGATCACTCCGCTCTTTGCAGAAACATAATAAGCCTGATCATTTACACCCGTTATAGTCGTTATTTTTATCAGATTATTACTGTTTTTCAATAAGCCAAACGTAGTTTTTCCGTATCCGTTTTTATCCATCCATGTCCGGTAAAAATCCTGACATTGCAGCATATAAGAACTAATGCGCTGCTGATAAGCTGTATCCGGGGTACGGTCTTTCCCTATAAAATAGATCACGTTTAAGTTGTAAGGTGAATCAGAGCTATATTCAGCAGTTGAGCCTGTTTGCTGAACAACTTTATGTCCTCCTGCCTCCGGAGATTCGTTCTTTTTACATGAAATGCAACAGAACAACAGCCCGGCCATTAATAAAGCCCTGCTTATTTTTAATTTTTCAAATTGTCTCATAGTTAGTTGGTTATATGTATCTATAAAGATAAATCAACTAATTATTCAGCTATGAGGAGACTAGAAAAAAACAAGAGCGCAACCGTTTGATATTGAATTTCAAACGTTTGAAATACTGCTATTTACCTTAAAAAACAGAACAGAACCTAAGAAATAAATCTTTTAGTACAACCTTCTATCATATCATAATTATAATAGACAACCATGATTCATATTATTTTAATGAACCAAACAGAACGGTTAGTTTTGTATCAGAAATTAAAAGATCTGCAAAAAAAAAAAAAAGAAAATATTTGTGATTAACGGAGGACAAGTCTTTGGACACTCCGGAGGTCGTTTTAATAATACAATTTTCAATGCAACAATAAACTTCTTTCAAAGTCATCCTGATTTTGAAATCAGGTGTACCGATATTAACAATGATTATGACCCTGCACAGGAAGTAGAAAACTATGTCTGGGCAGATGTAGTGATCTATCATACGCCAATCTGGTGGTTTCAAGTACCAAACGGCTTAAAAAAAAATATATTGATGTTGTATTTACTGAAGGTCACCAAAAAGGTATCTATAAGAGTGACGGCCGTTCTTCCGCTAACCCAAACATCAATTATGGTACAGGTGGGTTATTACATGGTAAAAAGTACATGGTTACCAGTTCTTGGAACGCGCCGGCAACAGCTTTCACTCTACCTGGTGAGTTTTTCAATCAGCGTAGTGTAGATGATGGTGTATTATTCGGATTTCACCGGATGAATGCTTTCACTGGCATGACACCTTTAGACGGTATACATTTCCATGATGTGGAGAAGAATGCTGATATTGTAAATGATATGAAATTGTATCAGGAACATTTAACTAAAACTTTTATTAATCAGGAACAAGAAAATGAGTATCTATCTAACAGCTATAATTAAAAGTACACCAGGAAATGCTGAACAATTAAAAGCAATTTTAAAAACTTTAGTATCAGGATCAAAAAGCGAAGCTGCTTGTCTGCAATACGACTTACATCAGGTTCAGGAAGACCCTACCATGTTTATATTCCATGAAGAATGGGCAAGTCAGGAAGATTGGGAATTACATAATGTAACACCACATATCAAAAAATTTGCAGAAGAATCTGCAGCAATACTAGATGGTAAACCCATCATACATATCACTAAAAGAGTAAGCTAAACCCTTCCCCTCTTAGAGATTACAACAATAAATTATTATGGAATACAGGAAATTAGGAAATACAGAATTAAACTTATCAACGATTACTCATGGTGCTTTTGCTATTGGCGGAACAATGTGGGGAGGAAATGAAAAACAAGATTCAATAGACGCTATACATGCATCTCTGGATCATGGAGTAACCAGTATCGATACAGCACCATTTTATGGTTTCGGATTAAGTGAAGAATTAATTGGTGAAGCCATCAAAGGAAGAGACCGTTCAAAAATTCAGTTGCTAAATAAATTCGGCTTGGTATGGGATGGCAGTAATAATGGAAAAGGAGAGTTCTTTTTTGATGCAGGTGCAGACGGTAAAAGTATACCAGTTTATAAATATGCTTCTAAAGCGAATATCATTAAGGAAGTAGAAGAAGGATTGAAACGTTTAGGAACAGATTATATCGATCTTTTACAGTTACACTGGCCTGATGCGACTACGCCGGTTGACGAAACAATGGAGACACTTAATCTATTGATAGCACAAGGTAAAATCAGAGCAGCAGGTGTGAGTAACTATAGCCTTGACCAGTTAAAAGAGGCACAAAAGACTATCAGTCTTGCTTCTAACCAGGTTTCCTACAGTATGCTGAACAGAGAGATTGAAAAAGAAATCGTTCCTTATACAGTCGAAAATAATATCGGGATAATTGTATACAGCCCGCTTGAAAGAGGGTTACTTACAGGTAAATATTTCAAAGACGCCAAACTTAAATCAAACGATCACCGTAACGGTTATTTTGGTCAGTTTGATCCTGAAAAAGTAAAAACATTACTTCATACTATTGAACCAATTGCAGAAAGTAAAAATGCTACTGTTGCACAATTAGTTTTAAGATGGACTACATTACAACCAGGTATCAGTATCGTACTTGCAGGTTCAAGAAATGCTGTTCAGGCAATTGATAATGCAAAAACTATGGATATCACACTGAGCAAAGCTGAACTGGATATCCTTAACAAAGCGATTGAGCAAGTTAAATAGTTCAAAAAAGAATAAAACTGGGTTTATAAAAAGATTAGAAGCCGGCTTCAATGTTTATTAAAACATAGGAGCCGGCTTCTTTTCGTTTACCTGATTTTTCTTTATATTTAAAGAAAAAAGCTAATCTGAACCCTATGAAATCATTAAGCCTTATTTTCTCTTTCGTTCTGCTGTTATTATTTACAAATGCTGCCCATGCACAGAAAACTGACACCTATTTTGTTGGCAATTGGGACGTTCTGATCAAAGGACTTCCTAAAGGAGATACGCAGGCACTGGTAAAATTTGAACTGAAAGAGGGTAATTAACCGGAAGCATAACCGACAAAGAAGAGAAAAAGGACATGCCTTTTACGGCAGTCACCTTAAAAGATTCAACTATTGTGGTTAAATTTGATCACAGTAGTGGCGAAGTAGAAATGAATCTGTTGAAAAAGGATGATGATAATTTAACAGGTCAGATTAACAACCAGTTTGATCTTACTGGTATCAGAAAAAAAGAAAATTAGGTTATAAAACCTGCTATGTCCTCTAAAAAAAACCTGCTATGTCCCCTATTAAATGAGCTTATTAAAAGATATATATTCCGTTCCCTTTTATAATAAATTAGCAGATAATCTGATTCAGTTAAACCCCGAATTCAACAAGACACAGTTTATCAAACAAATCTATGTGGAAGATTTCCAGTTCATGGAGCTTAAACAGCGCATGCACCATACCACATTGGTCATTCATCAGTTTTTGCCAGCGGGATATCCGCAGGCAGTCGAGCATCTATTTTCTCTGATTGAAGAGCTTAGGAAGAGGACGCTGGAGAAAAACTGGCTTATATCTTTTTACCAGACTATATTGAAACCTACGGACAGGAAGATTATGAAACTTCGGTAAAAGCAATAGAATTGATTACTCAATTTATAAGTTGTGAATTTGCCGTCAGACCGTTCTTAGCTAAATATGGCGGACAAATGATGATCCGGATGGAGAAATGGTCTTTACATGAAAGCCATAAAGTACGGAGACTTGCCAGTGAAGGCAGCAGGTCAAGATTGCCATGGGCGATGGCGGTACCCGGACTAAAAAAAGATCCCTCTCCAATACTTCCCATTCTGGAAAACTTAAAGAATGATCCATCAGAATGGGTACGTAAAAGTGTAGCGAACAATTTAAATGATATTTCAAAAGATCATCCTGAAATTGTAATCGCTATTGCAAACCGCTGGAAAGGTCTGAGTAAAGAAACCGATGCAATTATTAAACATGGCTGCCGTAGTTTATTAAAACAGGGCCATGCTAAAATACTACCCATTATGGTCTGGAAAGTACCCATGTTGAGTTAAATAATTTCGAAGTACTGACACCTGAAGTAACCATCGGCGATAGTCTTGAATTTACTATAACTGTTAAAAATACGGCTCAGCGTGTACAAAAAATCCGTTTAGAATATGCTGTTTATTACAAGAGATTAAATGGGTCTTCTTCTAAAAAAGTGTTTAAAATTAGTGAACGCGATTATCAGGTAGCTGAAAGTGCAATCATCAACAGGAAACAAAGTTTTAAAATTATCACGACCAGAAAATTCTATCCCGGCTATCATCAGTTATCAATCATCCTCAATGGCAAGGAAAAAGAACCAAAGGACTTTGAATTGAAATAGAATATGGCACAAACACATCATCAGGAAAAACATTTAAAAAGCTCGGCATTCATCTCTGATATTGTGATTGGAATGAGTGATGGATTAACTGTCCCCTTTGCTTTGGCTGCCGGATTAAGTGGCGCGGTACAAAATAATGCAATCATCATTACCGCGCAGGGCTCGCAGAAATTGTTGCCGGGTGTATTGCTATGGGGCTTGGTGGATATTTAGCGGGTAAAACAGAGCAGGAACATTATCAGAGTGAAAAACTAAGAGAATATAGCGAAGTAGAAAATTTCCGTGAACAGGAAATACAGGAAGTCAAAGAGATCTTTGCCGAATATGGAATTGATGAGCAGGGCCAAACTATCCTGGCTAATCAACTGGCTAAAAACAAAACCAAATGGGTCGACTTTATGATGAAGTTTGAATTGGGTCTGGAAGAACCTGATATCAACAGAGCAAGAAATAGTGCCCTGACTATTGGTCTCGCTTATTGCGTAGGCGGACTGTTACCCCTATCTGCTTATTTTCTGACTTCAGAACCTCATCAGGGTTTATTACTTTCTGCTGTAATTACAACTTTTTGCTTATTTATTTTCGGTTATTTTAAAAGTAAAGTTACTGGCCAGCCTCCTTTAAAAGGTGCAGTCAAAGTTACTGCTATCGGCGGCCTTTTGCCGCTGCTGCTGCTGCTTTTAGCATCGCCAGGTTAATCTCTTAAACTCTTTCTCAGTTTTCCTGTTCAGATTCCCAAAAAACAGCATTAATCACAAAACACTTAATTATCAGCCTGTTGATCAAAAACAATAACTATACTAAATTGTTTTAGCTTAGAAATCTTCCTTTCAAAAAACAACCAATATAAACCTAATGATCAACTATGAAAACAAAATCTTTCATCCAACTCTACAGGGGTATTTTTATCCTTGTGATTTCAATTATTGCCTTCAGCTCGTGTAAAAAAATCACGGATGGCGGAGGCACATCAGGCGGTACGACTTCAGATCCGAATTATCTGAAAAATCTACTGGCCTATAAGAAAAGTGCACACCAGCTCTACCTGGGTTACCTGGTAGCGGATGGGAATGATCCGGCAGAAGCCTCTTCTATGTTAAATGTACCTGACAGTGTAGATATTGTTGTTGCATTTGCCGGATGGGATAAAACTGCTTCACACTGGACAACATTACAGGCCAAAGGCACAAAAATCCTGACCTGTACTTTTCCAGGAAACGATGCTTATTATGATGGATCAGCAAAAGATACCACTACCACTCAAAAGACAACTTTATCCGCAAACAGTACTTATGACCACTGGGCTAAAGCGATGTATGATAAATTTATCACAGGCATGGGATGGGACGGAATTGATGTAGACATTGAAACAGGCACTTTTGGCGGTGATGCACCAGCCAGCAATGCTAAAGCAGTATTACAGTCCGTAGCTAAATACTTTGGCCCTAATGCCCTTGCTGGTAATTTGACCAAAGCGGGTGTGAAACCAATCTTTATTTATGATACTGATGTAGATGTTGCAGGTGGAAGCCTTGGTTATAATACTATCTATACACCATTCAAAAGCAATTATACTTATGTCAATTTCCAATCTTATGTTGGAGGAAGCCGTCGCTGGAGTGGAAGTAAAACTTCTGACCTCAGTCCGCTGCTGACTGCTTTCGACAAGACTAAATTAATTGTACTGACTAACGGAGATGAATTTAAATACCCTAATGGTTCAGAAGATACTCCTGGTGGAGATGCAAAAGCAAATCAGTGGTTATGGGACATTGCGCAATGGACTAAAACTAATGGAACAGCTGGTGTAGGAACTTATCGAATGAGCAGGGACTACAACCATACTCCTACTTTTAACAGCACACGTCGTGCGATTCAAATTATGAACCCACATCAGTAGAATAACCCATTTGGTTGTATAAATGAGGAAAAGATCAAAGAAAAGGCCGGAAGAAATTCCGGCCTTTTTCATTTGTAAATCAGCACGAAAAACGGCCGAAACACATAAACCACAAGCAACTGAGAACAAGCACGTTGCCCCTGCTTTGTTCAGACATCATTCACAGTTCCTGTATAGGTTCTTCAAAGCTCATTTGATTTCTATCAAACAACATTTGAACTTGTTGTAAATTATTTTTCTAAAATAAACTTCAAACGACACTTATTATTATTATTTTAACTATATTAGTAACAGCAACCAACCAGATATAATTATGGCAATCTTACAGGAAGGCACCGTATTAGCAGGTATCAGAGGAAAAATCGGAAACATTGTAATTTATCAATGGAAGAATAAGGTATGCGCCCGTTCTAAACCAAAAAAAGGCCGTAAGAAAGCAGTGAGAAGTGTCAAACAGCAAGCTCAGTCCAATAAAATGAAGGTATTGAGTCCTTTTTTAAACCCCATTTCCGAGTTTCTTCAAATAGGTTTTAAGCAAATAGTAGCAGATCAGGATATCTCTGCCAACAATGCTGCTAAGTCTGTCAACATGAAAAATGCCATTAAAGGAGAGTTTCCGGAGCAGGAGATCAACTGGGATACTATATTGGTTGCAGACGGAGAACTGGTTAAACCCGAAAACGTGGTGGTCACGCTATCAGAAAACACCTTTAATTTCGTATGGGATGAAGATCAAACAGGCATGGGGTCTCCAAACGACCCGCGCCATTATTCTTTTATACGATAAAACTTTCGGGAATGTACATGCCAATTATAGTGGCGCGCGCAGAGACGAATTAAAAGATACTTTCCGCCTTAATCCTCTTTATAGTAAAGAGCGGACTTATGAAGTGTTTATAGCCTTTAAAGATGTAATGAGTGATCACGTTTCCAAAAGTGTGTATTGCGGAAGATTCATCAATTAGTTTTTAAAAAAAGGGCCGGAATAAATTCCGGCCGCGACCGGTTTGAATCACCTGTCTTTTTAACTTAACTTAACCTAGTTCTACCTAATGGCATCCACCATAATGATAAAATTCTTATTTATGGTAAGCTTCCAGACCGCTTTTTAAAAATGTCAGGTAATGCGACACTTCGTAATCTGCGCCTTGTGGCTCCACTAATGGTTGTTCTGTTTTTGGATCAAGCAGAACATAAAATGGCTGAGAATTAGCTTGAAATTTAGTCGCTTGTAAGGCACTCCATTTCTTACCGATTGTATATTTAAAACCTTCCCCTTTGAGTCGGTTATGATATCTTTTTCTGCTAATTCTGTTTTATCATCTACATATAACTGTATTAAAACATAGTTTTCACTGATCAGCTTATACACTTCTTTATCAGGCCATACATTTGCTTCCATCTTTCTGCAATTCACACAGGCGTGTCCGGTAAAATCAATCAGTATTGGTTTATTTACCTGCTTTGCATAAGCAATACCTTCATCGTAATCAAAGAAAGCATCAAGATTTAAAGGAGCATGGAAAATCTCCGCATATTTATGTATTCCGGATGATGGTTTTGTACTCGTTCCACCATTTTGACCACCAGATAAAGTTGGGGTATATAAATCGAAGTCCTGTGTTTGTTGCGGAGGCAGAAAAGCAGAAACCGATTTTAGTGGTGCTCCCCATAATCCAGGGATCATATAAATCGTAAATGCCAGTACGATAATTGCCATTAATAATCTCGGAACGGCTATATACTTTACCTCACTATCATGTGCAAATTTCAGCTTACCTAAAAGGTACAATCCCATCAGGCCAAAAATCACAATCCATAAGACCAGAAAAATCTCTCTGTCGAACCATTCCCAGTGATAGGCCAGATCTACGTTACTCAAAAACTTTAAGGCAAAAGCAAGCTCCAGAAAACCCAGTACTACTTTTACGCTATTCAGCCAGCCTCCGGATCTAGGGAGCGCATTTAAAGCAGATGGAAATAGCGCAAACAAGGCAAATGGTATTGCCAGCGCAAAAGAGAAACCGAACATGCCTATAGCAGGGCCTAATAAAGCTCCACTAGTAGCAGCCTGTACGAGTAACGTTCCTATAATTGGCCCGGTACAGGAGAAAGAAACCAGGGCAAGTGTACCAGCCATAAAGAAAAGCCCCGCAATCCCCCCTTTATCGGAGTTTGCATCCATTTTGTTTACCCATGATGAAGGCAATGTGATCTCAAAAGCTCCTAGAAAAGAAATTCCAAAGGCCACCAGGAGCAGAAAAAAAAAAAACAACATATTAAAGATACCATTGGTGGATAGGCTATTTAATGCGTCAGCTCCGAATATAATAGTGACCAGCAGACCAAGAACAACATAAATAAGGATGATAAAAAATCCATACAGCGCTGCTCTTCCAAATGCTTTTCCTTTTTCAGATCCTTTGGTAAAGAAACTTACGGTTAGCGGAAGCATAGGAAAAATACATGGCATGAGTAAAGCAGCGAGCCCACCTACAAAACCAGCAATAAAAACACCCCATAAAGATTGTTGAACTGCAACTGGTTTTGAAGCAATCACAGCTGTTTTTACGTTACCCTCTGATTTATTATTCTCTACCTCTGACGAGCCCTTTACTTCTGCTGATTTAGCTCCATTTTCCGGTACATCACTAATAGTTGTAAATTCAAGGCCTGCTGTAGAAGTAGTATCTGCTGTTTGTACTGCATAAGCATGATTTTTTGGCGTAGCCAGTAGTATGAATATTCCGAAAATGAAAATGAATATCCTAAGGCTTAATTTAAGTCTTTCCATGAGATCTCTACTTTACAGGAATACTGAAATCAACTTGTTCAGGAGGCAGACATTGTTTGTCATTACAAGTCATAAATTCTACCGTTCCTTTAACTATTGCTTTCGTACCTTTCAAGACTACCTTTTGCTGGAATAAAACGCTTTTCTCAAAAAAGCTTACATCCATTTTAAAGGTATCTTCATACCTGTGGATAGATTTTGGTTCGATAGTTTTGCCGCTTAAAGTATAATCTTTAGCAGCAGGGAAAGCAAAAGTAGTCTTAACCGGCCCCCCATCTTTGATATTTTGAGAGTATAAATGCCATCCATCTTCAATAGTCGCTTTGATGTAAACTATAGCTTCTGTTTTACTGGTTCGTTTTGCAGCATAACTCCAGGTTACTGGCTTTAAAAGCTGACTGTGGGCAGCCAGCGTAAATAAGATAATAATGGTTAGTAAAAGTGATCTTTTCATTGTTGTAAGCGATTGATTTGGTTGATTCTTTTTTATTGGTTGATATTTTTTTTTGTTGATATAGTTCTTTATTATCGTACAGGCTTTCTTATTTAAGCCTGCATATTGGGTGATAATTAATAAATTCCGTATCAGGGGCTAAATAACCTTCTTTAACTGGCTCCTCTCTCATTAAATCAGTACTTAGATATTTCTTATTACTGTCAGAGAAGATAGTTACGACACAGCTATCTATTCCTAATTCCTGCTGCAATTTGATCGCACCAATTACATTGGCTCCCGAAGAAATCCCAACTGCCAAACCTAACTGGCTGCCTAATTTCTGGGCCATTAATATAGCATCCCCATCATTTGCCTGGATCACCTGATCCATTTCATCCAGTTTTACGATTTCAGGAATAAACTCATCTGATATGCCTTGTATCCTGTGACTTCCCACTTTATAACCAGTAGTCAGTGTTGGAGATTCTGCTGGTTCTAATGGGTGGATCTTTATATCCGGATTTTTGAACTTTAAATATCGGGCCGACTCCCATGATAGTTCCACCTGTGCCTACGCCGGCTACAAAGGCATCTGGCACCAGGTTATTCAACCTAAGCTGTTCCCAAATCTCGACACCTGTAGTTTCCTGATGTGCTTTCGGATTATCTGTGTTTTCAAACTGACGGGGTAAAAAAGTATGGTCATTCTCTAAAGCCATATCTTCAGCTAATTTAATACTCCCTAAAAATCCGCCCTGCTCTTTGCTCACCAATACGACTTCAGCACCTAAACTTTTGATAATATCAATTCTTTCTTTGCTCAACCAGTCTGGCATAATAATTTTCACCGGATGCCCCATTGCTTTACCGATTGCGGCAAAAGCAATCCCCGTATTACCACTGGTCGCCTCAATAATTTCATCCCCAGGCTTGATCATACCATTTTTATAAGCATGGTATAAAGTAAATAAGGCAATCCTGTCTTTAATACTTCCGGTTAGATTATAGTGTTCGCATTTCACATATACTTTGCCTGCTTTGCCTTTATAAGTAAGTATAGCGCAATTCCAACATTGGCGTATTACCAACCAAATGCCATAAATGCTCAAATTTCTTTTCAAGATCTGCTGTTAAACCATTTATTTTTGCTGTGCTCACTAACATAATTATCTTATTTAATTTTACCTGATATTTCAGTAAAACTCTGCAATTCAAATTTTAAGAACAATACTTATCTATAAATCCGAAAATTTTACGGAAAATGACAGATAAACTTTATCTTTTTACATTCAAGCCCTTCTATTCAGCGAATTAAATAGTATTTTTCCATTCACAATTTTATCCCCTAAAAAGATGCATGCAGAATTAGACCCGACAGATCTGGAGATTTTAAGAATTTTACAGAAAGATGCAATGCTGACCAATAAAGAGATAGCCTTTAAATTGCACAAGTCAATAGCTACCGTTCACGACAGAATAAAGAAACTAAAAGAGAAAGGTTATATCAAAAGAGTTGTTGCTATTCTGGATAGACAGAAGATTAATAAGAGAGTCTGATTGCCTTCTCACAGGTCTTATTAAAAGAGCATACAGCCGACTCATTAAATGAGTTTGAGCGTGAGGTAGCAAAATTCAACGAAGTGATGGAATGTTTTCAAATGACCGGGGCATTTGATTTTATTCTTCGCATCGCAACCAGTGATATGGAAAGTTATCATTTATTTCTGCGTAATAAACTGGCAATACTACCAAATATCAGCACTGTTCAAAGTTTTTTCGTCTTATCTGAGACTAAGAGTGATACGGCATACCCGTTATAAATAAAACCAGATCTATTGTAATTTAAAAACACCCACAATTATGCCTTTGTATATTAGAAATCTAAAAATTGAAGATTCGGAAGCAATTACCAGCTTATCAAAACAACTGGGTTACCCGGGTACAAAATCAGAAACGGAAGCGAGAATAAATGCTGTATTAATACATGCTGACCACTGTGCATTTGTTGCTGTGATAGAACAAACAATTATCGGATGGATCCATGGGTTCTATACAATCAGGTTAGAATCAGAACCATTTATTGAGATTGGAGGGTTGGTTGTGGATGAAAACTATCGCAATCAACAGGCTGGAAGAAAGTTAGCGGAGCAAGTGAAAGAATGGGGAATAAAAAAAGGGAGTAGCAAACTAAGGGTAAGATGTCAGACTAAAAGAACTGAAACACATCGGTTTTATCAAAAAATAGGTTTTGCACAGACTAAAGAGCAAAAAGTATTTGATCTGGATATGCTAAAGTAAAATTCAGTCCTTTAATAAAAGATGCCGGTCACCTCCCTTATAGTGATCTGCGTGATGATCCTCCCTGGGTTGATCAATGTGATTATCTTCGTTAGATTGATCAGACTGCTCCTCCTCAGGATAAGGCAAATGATGCTTTTTTTTTAACTTTTTGATTGGTAAATAGGTAAAAAGAACGGAAAACACCCCGGCAGTCATTCCCAATAAAACTGCAAGAATAGTACCATTATAATTATAAAGCTCAGGTAAACCAAAATAAAGCCCTAACATCACCGCAAAAACAAATGACAACGTACAAAAACCATTAATACCGGCCATTTGAAAGATAAATTTGTTCTTTTTAAAGCCTTCCGGCAAAATGATTTCTGAATGGCCTTTCTCTGAAAGTGTAATTGTTTTTTTCAGAATATCAAAAGTGATGATAAAAGGTAAGAAGAATGCCATTGGCAAAATGAACCTCGCCAGGTTCTGTTCTCCGGCAAACAAATGAACTGCATTCAGATCCGAAAAACTGAAGTATGGGATAATTGTATTAAAGACAACATTAGGAACGATATAATACAGCAAATTCTTGCGTAAAAAACGCTTTAGCGTAATCTCCTTTTTTTTACTCTCTGTGGTTAACATATCAGGCAACAGATAATTGTTTATGATCTTCAAATATTAAATTCATCGCTTCTGTTTTGATCTGCCCGGCTTCCTGCTCAGTCAGGAAAGTATCATTGGATACAAACGTAAAATCCATTCTGTTTTTGAAAGTACTCGCTACTAAGGTGTTCGGGTTTCTCCACGGAAAAGCGACCGTCGGGCTATGAATAGCAACGACTTCGAAAGTTTGATAGATCTCTGCAATCCTGAGTTTGCCCATATTGGAAAGGGTAACATCATGTGTACCATCAGTAGCCTTTAAAAATTTGATCATTTTTTACTCACTACCGGAAAAAATATTCACTCATCCATAACAATTCTTCTACTTTCAAGGCTTTTACTTTGGTATTCAGATCGGCTTTCAATGTTCTGGCCATCGTCCAGAAATCTGTCTCCGTCTTCTTATCTATATCCAGTTCTACAATTGGTGCAAAGGCAAACATCGTATCATTTTTAATCTCAGGGATAAACTGTCTGATATCGACAGGACAGATTACTTTTCCATGCGCTTTTGTTCCCCTCACCTGCTGAAAAGCCTTCATTACTGCAATGCATAAAGTAGCATGCACCGAAGTTCCCGCAGCTTTACTCAGTTCAACCAGCTCTGTAGTCTGCTGCTGATCAAGGCTCCAGTGCAATGCATAATTATTTCCTGCTGCTATTTTTCGATGAGTCGGCTTAAAGTAAAAGAAAGCTTTCCCCAATAAAGAGAACATACGGGCTTTAAGTATTTTTGCCTGGGAAACAGCAAAACCAGGCGTTAAAAGTTCTTGTACAGAATTAAAAGAAGCGTATGGAACAAGCTGCATCTCCGGCTGATCCAGCAGATATAACATCTCCTGCATCAGGGTTACTAGCGTAGATCCATCACAGACACAATGCGGAAGTACCCACAACAGATCTGATGTTTCGGCCGATCTCAACCAGACTATTCTTGCCAATGGTTCATTTTCATCATCAAAAAGTTTATTCCATTCTGCTTTCGATTCATCCAGCCAGTCATTCTCGCTCTTGCGTTCAGTAATCCGCACAGGGATCTCTTTTATATTTTCGTTTAAAATGAAATATGGTCCTCCGGTTTGTTCATCATCAATCTGCATCCTTAAGAGCGGATGCGGATGTTTCTGCTGTATTTTATGCAATGCTGAACGTAAAAATTCCGGATCAATAACTCCACGAATTTTTACGGCGAAAATGCAGTTAACTGGTGTTAATGCATCCACATACATAATCCTTTCTCCGATGATCAACTTTCTTTTCATTTTTATGCGGGTTGAAGCTGTGTTTGTAATTGTTCTTTAAGAATTGACATGATCCTGCCCTGTATAGCCTCTCCTTCTGCATAGGGCACAAATCCTTCGCTTGCTACGAACGAAAAGTCCATTTGCCCGCGGTAGATAGAGGTCATCAGTGAAGTTGTATTGCCCAAAGGGCCAATCACAGTAGGTGTGTATATCGTTTCTATTTCAAATGTTTTGTACTGATGAGGAATAGGCATCCTGCCGATATTAGAGAACATGCAATCATTACTTGATTTGCCATGTTTTAAAAAGCGACTGAATTTATTGAGTATAGGGTGTGCTTTTTCCAATACCATCAGCATCAAAAATATGGATCAAGCTTTTTAACCTTTTGTTTGATATCTTTTTGTATAGCCTTTGCATTACTCATAAAATCAAGTTCCGGATAAGAACTAACCACGAACATGGAGCCAAAAGCAAAGATGTTATCCTTTTTTATATTCCGATTAAGTGTACGCAGGTCAACCGGGCAGGAAATTTTATTATGTGAATTTTCTTTTCTTACATCTTTAAAAGCCTGTAGCAGCACTGCACATAAAAGTGTATTGATAGTTACACCAGCACTTTTACAGAAACTGGATATTTGTGTAGTCATCTCTTCTTCCAGTTTCCAGCTCAGCATATAGTCCTTTTGTCTATCTACAGCTTTTCTGCCAGCTGGCATCAGCCATAAGGCTAAAACTGCAAAGCCACCAATCAGACTTGCTTTGAATTTTTTATTTCTATTATCGAGAATCTCAGGGGGTACGATATCCGAGAGCCCTTTAATGGGATTTTCCTGACCAACATCAGCATCTCCATTGTCAATCAATTCGCATAATAATGCAGCCAGAATAGTCAGTATAGAACCACCATCAATAAGACAGTGGTGAATAACCATAAAAAGCTCAGAAACCCCGTCACCTTTAACCCAGATTATCCGCATCATTGGTTCCAGATCTGTTTTAAATGGCACCAACCATTGATTTATTGCCTCGCTTTGCCAGTGATCATCACTCTCTCGCGGAATGATTTGCACCGGAATTTTAACAGGTCTGTCAAGATCTGTTGTAAAACAAGGACGGTTGTTTTTATCATAGGTGATTACTGCATTGAGCCATGGGTGCTTTTGCTGTAATCTCAATAAGGCATGATGCAAACTTGCTGTAGAAAATTCTCCGCGGATTTTCACAGGAACAACTCCGTTGAACGGCGTATATCCATCACCCAGCATCAGCCTTTCCCCAAATAATAGTCTTCTGTTCATCGGCGTTAATTATTTTTTTCAACTAATTGCTCCGCCTCAGCAAAATCCTCCAGCAGTTGTACTGCTTTATCATTCCCTCCTGCGGAGATAAAGGTTTCATTGATTTTCAATGCAGCATTCTTGTATTTTGGGTTCTCCAGCAACTCGAAAACACTACTTTTCAGATCTGCTATTTTTAATCGTTTATAACGGATACTGATTCCACCACCCGATTTTTTTCTATCAGTTTGGCCGTATGGAAATGGTCATAGGCAATTGGTGTGATTAACATGGGTAAACCGTTGGTAAAAGTATCATTGACTGTATTAAAGCCACCATGGCAGATTACGGCATCCATATGGGGCATCAATTCTGTTTGTGGCACAAAACCATTCACAATAAAATTATCCGGCCATACTTCAAAAATATCGGGGTTGGTAGCCGCTATAATAGTCACCGGTTCATTTGCAAAAGCATCAATCAGTTTCTGAAAAAATGCGGCCCTGATATCAACCAGTAAGGTCCCTAAAGACACAAAAACCTTTGGTGTTTTTGCCTGAGCCAGTCTTTCCCAGTCAAAAGCAGCATTATTTGGTCTTCCTTTGACCGGACCTACAAATCTCATATGCGAAGGCACCTCCTCAAATCCGGCGAAAGCCTGAGAAGTAAAAACAAGGTTCAACTTAGAAGAGTGGATAAAAATCCCATCTTCTGTTATACCCAATTCCTGTTGCAGACCTTTAATTAATTGTTGCTGCCATTCAAATATTTTAGGGGCACTATTTGCTGTATCTCCCATTACATCTGGTGGAACCGGTGTCGTAGTTACCGATGGAATCCCTTTCATATGTGCACATAATGCGCCTGCAAAAGTAATGCAGTCATTGACGATCACATCTGGTTTCCACTGATCCACAAAATTGTTCAAACCTTTAATCATCATCCTGGCAAAAGGAACATAAGTTTCTTCCAGGGCCAGTTTCATAACTTCAGGACCAGAACACGAAGGCCCATCATCCTGACGTTTCAAAATCCGGGTAATCTCTTCCTTATATTCCAGTAAATCTGCTTCAGGGTAAATAAACTCCCAGGGTAAATAAACTCCCCTCCTTCAGGTATGTGCTTGTCCGCAAGCGGTGTAATTCCTATCCATTTCACTTCATGCCCACGGGCGATTAAAGTAGAGCCTATGCTAAGAGTTGGGCTGATATGACCAAAAAAAGGGGGTACGACGAATAAAAATCTTGACATAATTCCTGTTTTAACTATTTAATAAAAACAAAGGTTCATTGACACTAAACTGCTCCAGTAATGTGGCGGCGGTTTCTGTACCGCCTGCATCTATAAAAGATTGTTTGATTTTAAGGGCCGCAGCTTTGAAAGCCGGCTCCAGAAGAATTTCTTTGACTGCTTCCTGGAGATGTCTCGCTTTGAAACGATTGAAGTTCAAGCGTAAACCAGCGCCTACACGCACTACCCTGCCGGCCACATGTGACTGATCATAAGCGATTGGGATCACCACCATTGGCAAACCATTCATTAAGGTTTCACAAACGGTATTATGTCCGCCATGACAAACCACGGCATCTAAATGAGGCAGCAGTTCCAATGCGGAACCACACGCTGTACAATAAAGTTCTCTGGCCATACTTCAAAAAGTGAAGGGTCTGAGACTACGACCACAGTCAGATCTTCTTCTCCAAAAGCTTCAATTACTTTGGCAAAAAAGTTCTTTTTATGTTCGTGGTCAAAAGTAGTACCGATACTGACTAATATTTTGGGCCTGTTATTTTTTTTTGCAGCACCTCCCAGTCAAAAATATATTTTTACCGGTTTACGGTTAATAACCGGTCCTACAAAACGATAATAATCTGGAAGTTCGAGTTCTCCAAAAAATGCTTTTGAAGTCAAAACCATCGTTAAGAGACAAGAACAGGCAATAGAGGTTGATTTATCAATACCGAGTTCTTTCTGCAGGGCGACAATCTGGTTCACCTCCCATTCATGAACTTTAGGTAACTCGTCCATTATTTTGATAGCAGCTGGCGCAGTAACTGACGTTGCATAGGGCATTTTCTGGTTAACCGCAGCTATAGCTCCGGCAAACATCTGGTGATCTGTAATGACCAGGTCTGGCTTATATTTCTCCAGCCAATCCACTATACCTTCATAACTGTGACGGTTTAATGGGATTAATACCTCTTCATACAAAAACTTAATACTGTCTATTCCATAGACAATTTTTTTGGTGATGATATCAAGATATTGTTCGCTATCCTGTTTCTGCTGATCACTCTCATTATATTTGATCAATAATAATTCACCACCTTCCGGTAATTTGGAACCCAGATCAGGATCAAGTGTAATCCAGCCAACCTGGTGTCCACGCTGAATCAAAACAGCACCCATACTTAAGGTAGGATTAATATGACCTGTTAAAGGAGGAACAATAAATACAAATTTTGCCATTGAGCTTAGGTAAGGTTGACAATTAATTCTTAAAAAATCCGGAAACAAGCTCCGCGATCATTACGGGTTCCTGAATCGGGATATTATGATCACCATCCAAAGGAATCAGATCAGATCTGCTGATTTTTCTATTGAGCTGTTTACCCGCTTCCAGACAATTGGAAGCCGATCCATAAAGTAAAAGGGTATCCTTTTTCATCGCATTAATTTCAGGCGCGTTAAAGAACCCGCTTTCCTGAATCATATCTCTTTTGATACTGGTTTGATAAAACAGGTATTCATACATGCGGTGATTACGATCCATCTGTCTTTTACCCATTTTCACTTTAGTGGTATCTGTAAAATTAGCTACGTAATGTTCCAGAAACTCCCGGCTGTATTCTTCAATAATACCACGGGTTTGAGCATCATTGGGGTCCGGGGCTTCTATCAAAACCAGTTTCCTCAATCTTTCGGGGAAACGTAAGGCCATTTTCAAAGCAATGAGACCACCAAAACTATAGCCTGCCAAATGCACCTTATCCAGGTTCAGCACTTCCATCAAAGCATAAAGATCATCAGTCATACTGTTCAGGTCATAACCTTCCAGTGCGCGTTCACTCATTCCATGACTCTTCAAATCGTACATCACCACATGAAAATGCGCTGCCAGTACCGGAGCAATATTGAAGTAATAAACAGAGAGGTTACTGAACATCCCATGAATTAAAAGAACGGTTTCGGCCGCTCCTTTATTAAGTTCCTGAATGTGCACATCCCTGTGATTTACTTTGATGACTGGCATTCGTGTATATAATTAATAATCATTTCCAGATTCAGATTAATCAGCTGATCAAGATCCATTGCGGATAACCATCCTGTAAAATCAATTTGTTCGCCAAAGTGTGTTTTGATCTTTTCTGAGAAAGACACAATTTCTATACTGTCCATTTCAAGATC
The DNA here is from genome assembly GCF_053890575.1 of Pedobacter sp. NJ-S-72. Classification (NCBI taxonomy): domain Bacteria; kingdom Pseudomonadati; phylum Bacteroidota; class Sphingobacteriia; order Sphingobacteriales; family Sphingobacteriaceae; genus Pedobacter; species Pedobacter sp. NJ-S-72. Next base: position 2,941,977 of record NZ_CM132681.1, read on the forward strand.
TTTAGTAAAAGAGCTTTTAGGCGTGATATCCATTTCTTCCACAAATTCTTCTCCTATGACCTCTGTGATAAATTGCTTCATCAAATCAAAGATCTCGTCGTTATTTAACTGTCGATTTTTCGCTATTGTGTCCATCCGATTATATAATTATTGTGTTTAATGGTCTTTATGAATATGTCTTTAATGCGTAACTCTTCGCCCCGATCTCTTCTACTACATAGGCTTTAGGATTACCCTGTAAACCTTTGCCCAGGTATTTACCATAAGCTTCTTTGGCTGTCCAGAAACGGGTTGCCCACTCGGCTTTGTCTTTTCCCTCCAGTAAGGCCATTTCGGTATCGTCAAATGCGAGATCAAAAAAGCCTGTACTGCGCTCTTCAATACTTTCTATATCAATACCTACGGGCCTGTCTAAGCGCGCAACCCCCACGGCATCAGTTCCTTTATGTGCTAAAGAAACATGAATACCAGCAGTTTGACCTCCGTGAGGGTAAGGTTTTTGCCGCTCGTCTGACTTGATTTCAAACGTGATCGGATAACAGGCTTGTTGTTTTTCTTTATTAAGCAGATTTCTTACTGCATCTTTTACGGCCACCCGGCTGATCATCCAGGCTTTTCTTTTATTAGGCATCAGCGAATTATGGTATTTTTTCTCCTCCTGATTGAAATAACGTTTCAGGATAAAATCCCATGAAACACACTCTTGAGAGTAAGCATTATGGAACATAAAAATACCTGGTGCAATTTCTTTCGATAAACGGTTATGAAGCGGTGACATCGATACGCTCCATAAAGCATCGTCTATTTCCAGTCTTCTGTTCTGCCAGCCTGAAATAATTGCCCACACCCGGTTGTTACGTTTAATAATAAAATCGCCTGTGGCAAATTCTCCGTTCATTTCTGTCAGTACGCAAGTACATTCAAACTCACCCTGCTGATCATGCATATTTTCAAAAAACTCGATCTCTTGTATTTTTACCGGAAAAGCAATTCTGTCTTTGGTCAGGATTAATTGTAACCAGAGTCCAAAGAGCTGACCTGCATTATCCAGCAGGGACCCTTTTCCGGCACCACTTTCAATGATACCTGTAATTCCTTTTTCGCCAACGGCTTTGAGTGATTTTATCCCCTGATAACCTGGCCCGTGAAACATATGATTTTCATAAATCTGCTCCGGAGTTCTCTGTATATCCAGCACTTTACCAATATCAAATGATTGATGACCCGGTATACCCAATTGCGTAGATAAAATGACTTCAGCATTTGCAAAACGCTCTAAATTGAGATATACCCTTTGCTGATCTTTCCACTCACCTGTAATGGTTTCACGGAAAGGTTTAATCACATTCATCCATTGAAATACCTTAATATTCAGTATTTTCTGTACCTGTTCCCCTAGAGACTGTTCTTCAGCAATCTCTCCGAACAATTCAAAAATCATCGTCATTGGAATAACCGGGTCCATATCATCGACACAATGCCAGTCTTTTGGCTGTCTTAACAGGGCGTGATCTTTCAGATAAGGACAATTTTCGAGTGTAATGTCTAACTGCTTAGAGAAAGGAATTCTTACAGGAGTTGATATAACCGGTGCTGATACCCCAGGTGATGCCTGAACAGGGGCTGATGTATAATTTACAGGTGCAGACACATAGTTTGCCGGTTGTAAAACCCTGTTTTTAAATAGCTGCTGTATCTCAGCCTGATATTGACTATTTCCAGCATATTTTCATTAAAGGCCTGCAACACAGGATCAGCCACATCTTCCAATAACTCTTTAGCATAAACTAACGGATTTGGCTGTGCATAAACTGATGATTGTACAGCTAGTTCTTTAAGCGTAGTTAAACCACTAATTATTGGTAAGCCTAGTTCTAATTTGATGCCTTTCCCTTTTAAAACAGGACCAGATCTGGTTTTACCTATAAAGCTCAATCCAGCTTCTTTCCCTTCTACAAATAAAGCGGCAATAACACGCTGTAACTGAGTTATTCCAGACCTGATTGGTACGTTTGAAGAGATCGTACTGAAGCTTTTTCCTTTCAATGTATCATCTATAAAACCAACTAATCCGCCCGATCCGATCTGTATAAATACTCTTGCACCCTGTTCATAAAGCTTCTCGGTCAGTTCACGGAACCTTACTGGTTTGATCAGGTGTTCTGCACTCAAATGCCTGATCGCTTCAAAGCCTTCAGGATAAATTCTAAAGTAGTAGTAGTAGCTGACCACAACGGCGTGGTTGTTTTACGAAATTGCATATCCTTCATTCCTTCGAGGATCACTTCCAGCTTATCAGCGATAAACGGAGAGTGGAAACCTGATTGAAATGGTAATATCTGATGAAAGATTTGTTTCGCTTTTAAAACAGGGGTTAGTTCTTCCAGCGCATTCTTACTTCCACACAGGATAACCTGCTGCGGACAATTATCATTTGATAGATATAAGTCGTTAATATCAGCTATGATTGGCAGAAGCTGTTCTATTCCGCAACCCACGGCAATAAATCTGGAACCTTTCAACTCAAAGGTTTCCGGGTTAAGCACTTTCAGCAATTGTAAAACTGAGCTTTCTTCGGCCAGTTCTGACGATCTTGCGGCCAGCCATTCACCTAAACTATGCCCTGCATTCATGTCAGGCTGTACGCCTAATTGTTTCAGCGCTATATCTAATACACTGCTTTTACCCAGTGTTTTTAAAGCCTCACTCAGCAAACCATCGGCTTTAATATGCTGATCTGTTTCTATATCAAAATAATCAGCTACGGTTAACACTTCGCCACCGGCCAGTCCATCTAAACCAGGAAATACAAAGGCAATTTTTCCGCCATTGCTGATTAATGGTTCATTAGTATACCAGATATCCTGTTTATTACGCCACGGATTATTTTTCGAAGCAATCTTGATTGCCTTTTGCATTCTTTCTGGCGTTGGATCAAATACTGCGATACGGTAATTCCCCGTACCTGTACTATAATTCTGATTTTCTAAAGCACTAATCAGCTCTTCATGCGTTGGACGCGCCAGTAACAGCACCTCATCTTTTTTAGCCGCATTAAAGCCTTCCAATACCACGTGGGCATTGATCCCGCCAAAACCAAAGGCATTGACCCCGGCAATTTTAGGCAAACCGGATTTCTCCCAGCTTAATGGTTCCTGCACAGCTAAAAAGCGTGTTTTCTCTAGTTGTGCCAAAGGATTTTCACAATGAAAGGTTGGCGGTAAGGTGTCATGGTACAAGGCTAAACAGGTTTTAATTAAACCTGCAATTCCTGCTGCTGGCATCGCATGGCCGATATTTGATTTTACCGTTCCGATACCTGCTTTTGGTAATTCATGATCAGAACCAAAAAACTGTGTCAGTGTTTCCAATTCTGTTTTATCTCCCAGAGGCGTACCTGTACCATGTGCTTCAATATAACCGATAGTTGAGTGAGATACTCCTGAGTTCTCCCAGGCCTGTTCTATAGCCCGGAGCTGACCTTTTACTGAAGGGCTCATTACACTTGTGCCACTTCCGTCACTGCTGATCCCTACCCCCTTGATGACTGCATAAATCCGGTCTTTATCTTGTATCGCATCTTCAAGACGCTTTAAAACAACAAACCCACAACCTTCACCAATAATTAAACCATCAGCACCCTGATCAAAGGGTTTTATCTTTTCTTGTTTAGACAATGCACCAAGGTTGGAGAAGATACTCCAGAAACTGCATTCTGCCCAACATGTACACCACCAGCAATCACCATGTTACAGCGTCCACTATTTAACTCCTGAACAGCGTGATCTATAGCAATTAGTGAGCTGGCACATGCTGCATCCAGTGTAAAAGCAACGCCCCCCAGATTTAAGCGGTTAGCGACCAGTGAGGCTACTAAATTCGGAATCAATCCCATGGCAGTATCAGGCCCGAAACGGCCTTTACGCGACTGGAATTCATGTTTTACTTTTTCTATATCTTCTGTTCCCAGATGAGGCAGTAAATCTTTCAATACCGCTGCAATCTGTTCACCAGTTCTTACAATTTCTATGGCTCTTGTAGCACCAGGACCTGCATAATTACCTTTTCCAATGATAATACCTGTTTTTTCCAACGAAGTATTCTTCTCAAAGACACCTGCATCTTCCAGCGCGCTGTAAACCAGATCCAGCGTTAACAAATGATCGGGTTCTGTACCATTCACAGCTACAGGAAGGATACCAAAACGCTGAGGATCGAAGTTATATTCAGGAATAAAGCCTCCCCTGTTGCAATAAAAACGGTCCACCCCGGTTTCATCTTTATCGAAGTGTACCGGATCGATACGATCCGGCGGCACAACTTGAGTAGAATCAACCTTATTTATTATATTTTTCCAGAATGTATCCAGATCTCCCGCACCAGGGAAAATACAAGACATTCCAACTACAGCTACATCCGTTTTCTTCATCAGGGCATATTATTTAAACCAATCCAGCTACCAGTTATTTCCTGCCATGATGAGTACCTGACTCTCTTTCCCATACTTCAGCTCATTTAAGAAAGTTTCCATACCATCTTGTAATGGGATCAATGCGATGCCTCTTCTCTCGTATTCTTTTTCTAAGGTTGGAGAAACCATTCCGGCCCCTTTCCATGGTCCCCAGTTAATCGCTAACACCTTTCCGTTGATTTTTTGTTTCAAAGCCCAGGCGTATCTGTCCATTACACTATTAGCAGCTGCATAATCTGTTTGTCCGCGGTTACCATAAACCGAAGCAATACTTGAAAAAAGAATCACAAACTGAGTTTCAGATCTTAGTTTTTCTGCCAGTACTCTTAAGGGAGTAACTTTAGTATCAAAAACCCTTTCAAAAGACGCTGATGTTTTGCTATGGAACAATTTATCTTCTAACAAACCTGCACCATGTACAACGCCATCAATACGCCCATGTTTTTGGTAAACACTATCCACAAAACGGCTCAGTCCGTCTTCATCTCTCAGATCGAGTGATTCATAGACCACTTTAGATCCGCCATTCTCCAGCATAGCGATACTATTCAGGATTTGGTTGTTCTTATAAATTCTCGCTGTTTCCTGTTCTATTTCTGCTGGTTTTTTTTAATCTCGCCCTGCTGAATCAGATAGCTTCTGATTTCATCTTTTGTCTTTAACAATGCTGCTTTACCCTGAACTGCTGATTTTGGATCAGCTGAGCGGCCAACAAGGATATAATTGCAAGGATAGTCTTTCGCAAAATGGATCATCAGCTCAGCAGTTATTCCCTGAGCACCACCCAGAACTAATACAACTGCATCTTTATCCAGTTGAATATGGGAATCTTCCAGTCCGGTTATCAGTTCAGCAGGAATCAGTTCCATAATATGTCTTTTATCTCCGTGATAGATGATTTCTGATGGGGTATCCGGGTTTAATATCTCGTTCAAAGTGATACCGGCGATCTCTTCTGCCGACATACTAGTTTCCAGACTTACCAGTCTGCATTTCGTATTTTCATACTCCCTGTCCAGACTTTTGAAGAAGCCTGAATACCCCTGATAAAGTCTCAGCATTTCTACATCAGTACTATCAGTCAGATAAGTCCTGACATCAGAGATCATATAAACCCATTTCGCTTTTTCAAAATCCAATTGTTTGATCATTTCAAAATGCTCAATGATCACTGATTTTTTTTCTGTGCTAAACATATTCAGGATAATCAGCCCCTGGTAGCTCTGTAAATCGTCTCCAGCGGATACAACACATCGACAACAGCGCCATGTTTTTTAAACAGGTTTTTAATTTTAATTGCCTGTCCATGACCATCATCAGTAATTGCGAAACGCTGTCCTTTAAGGATCGCAGCCTCAATATCAGCTAATGCAGCAGGGGTAAGTTCAAATCTCAGTCTTGATAACTTCTCTAAACCCGCATCATCGCCTACGCTTTCTTCTATAATTTTTTTTTGCTTCAGTCAGTACTTCATCAGTACCTGATTCAATTTCCGAAATCCAGTTAACCAAACCGTTAAGTGTTTTGATAGCTGCAAGTTTCTCCATTAAATCATCACTCTGCTCTTCTCCTTTACTAAAGCCAATTTTCAATTTCAGCTCTCCGATTATTTCCATTCTTTTGATCGAATCGATACTCAGGTCTGCTTCAAGGTCAAGATCCATACCCAGCATTTCTTCAGGATATCCTGTTTTTTTTCACTTACAACGGACAGGATAGCTGCTCTTAGTTCTTCGGTTGAAAACTTTAGCTGCTGATTATTATTGTTTACTGTTACTTCTATATTAATTGTGGTAGAGATATTAGTCCCGGCCGGCACTGCATTCTCTGTGATCCAGTTAACCAGTCCGTTTAGGGTCTTTATGCCTGCCAACTGTTCCATCACTGTGTCTTCACTGTGTGTACTGCTAAAACCGCCTAATTCGGTGCGTAAAGCACCTATTATTTCCAAACGTTTAATTGAATCAATACTCAGATCAGCTTCCAGATCCATCTCCATACCCAGCATTTCTTGCGGATACCCGGTTTTATCACTTACAATCTGCAATAAAGCCAGTTTAACATCCTTTTGTTCTGCTACAGCTTTCACTGCGGTAGCAACGGGTTGTTGTAAAACAGGCTGTGCTACTGGTGCTGGTGCATAATGAGTTGCTTGTGGTATTGATTGCGCTAAAACTGGTTGCGGGTTACTCAGTCCATTATTTAAAGGGACATGCTGACCTAAAAACGTAAGCATTACATCACGCGTGCCTGGATTAGCAATTTCATACTATTCAAATACTCCTGCATCATCAGATCACTGGCAGATTGTGCTGCCTGCATAGGTTCCGATCTTAATTCTCTATTTTTCATTTGTATAGGTTCTATGATAGGTAACGCCCCATTTGCTGGTAGTTTTCCGTTCGACGGAATTGCATGCTGACCGTTGACGAACCAGACTGTGGGACTTTTTTTATACAATGCCGGTTCATTAAGATTTAATAATCTTGCGCCACGGCCTTCAAATAATTTCTCGATATGGATATCACGTCCGGTAGAGATATAAGTTGCCAGCATACATAAAAGATGGGTCAGTTTATTAAGACCATTATCTTCTGCATGCATTAAAAGTTCGTCTTTACCTAAACAAGCTTTTGTTAAGCCCGACAGCACTTTACCTGGGCCAACCTCTATAAAGATTCTGGCCCCTGCTGCATACATTTCCTGTACCTGATCTACAAACTTCACCGGTTTGATTAAGTGGTCTGTCATCTTTTTTTGATCTGATCTGCCTGTACCGGATATTCCTGTGCAGTCGTGTTTGACCATACTGGTAAAGTCAAATCGTTGAAAGTAACCCCTTCCAGTACCTGCTGATAAAGTTCTTTTGATTTAACAACCAGCGGACTGTGGAATGCACACGCAACTTCTAATTGTCTGAAAGATATTTTCGCTGTTTTAAGCACCTCCATCAACTGGGTTATAGCTGGCGTAGAACCTGCCAGTACACATTGCATAGGTGAATTATAGTTAACTGCGTAGATATCCGTTAAACCTGAAATAATTTTCTGCAATTCTTCCTGTTTCGCATTTACGGCAACCATAGCGCCCGTATCGCCGCCTTCAACAGCATCCAGAATAGATTTTGCTCTTGCTGCACTTAAATTTACCAGTTGATTTTCGGCAAATGCACCAGCAAAACATAAGGCTGGAAGTTCTCCGTAACTATGCCCTGCCACCATATCAGGGACAATACCAAGAGTTCTCAGGAAGTTGGCTATAGCCAGATTAACAATCCCCAGTATAGGCTGAGCCATACGGGTATCTTTAATATTTTTTTTTTTGTTCTTTCAATAATGCAGCATCAAATACAGCATTCGGGAACAATACTTTTTCATATTCTGGCAAGTCTTTCAATAACTCACGCATAGCCGGGAAGATGACAAAAAGGTCTCTTGCCATATTAATGCGCTGACTGCCTTGTCCGGGGAACATAAAGACCACTTTACCATCTCTTTTTTTAGTGGCATAAGTATCTTTACTTTCTATACCAGAAAGGGTTAGCTCTAGCTTCATGTTAAGATCTTCCGCGCGGTCTGCTACAATACATAATTGTACGGGCTTGTTGTCGGCCATTGCCAGACTGTAGGCGATATCTTTTAAATCTATCTGAGCGTTACTGTCCAGTAATGTTTTGACTGACGTTAATTTAGTTTTCGCTTCTTCATAAGTATCACCTCTAAAAACGAATAGTTCTGATGGCCATGACTTAATAATGTTGGCACTTCAGCATTTACTGGGTTGCTATTCTCAATCACGGCATGGAAATTCGTTCCTCCAAATCCAAATGCACTTACTCCTGCATAACGTTTATTTTCCATCCATAATCCAGCTTCTGTATGAAAAGCAAATGGACTTGTTGTAGCATTATAATAGCTATTTGGGTTTTTCAAATGGATAGTTGGTGGTTTAATACCGTGATAAACCGATAACGAGGCTTTAATTAAACCAGCCAGACCTGCGGCACATTTGGTATGTCCGATCTGGGTCTTTACAGATCCCAGATGCGACTGACCAGCAATTGCCCCTGCTTGTATGAATTTATCCGTCAAAGCACTTAATTCTGTACGGTCACCGACAACGGTTCCTGTTCCATGTGCTTCAACTAAACCAACAACAGATGGGGTTATACCCGCCTGATCATAAGCACGTTCCAATGCCTGTACCTGCCCGTTTTTACGCGGCGCGGTCAAGCCTAAACTTTTACCATCACTAGAACCACCAACACCTTTGATCACAGAATAAATCCGGTCTCCGTCTCTTAGCGCATCTTCGTGTCTTTTTAAAACGACCATTGCAATTCCTTCACCTAATGCAATTCCGTCAGCTTCTGAATCAAAAGTTGCACATCTGCCTTTACGTGAAAGTGCGTGTGTACTTGAAAACATCAGGTAATCGTTGATTCCGTTATGTAAATCGGCCCCGCCTGCAAGTACCATATCAGACTTTCCAAGAAACAATTCCTGACAGGCAAGATCGACTGCTGCAAGTGAAGAGGCACAGGCCGCATCAACTGTAAAGTTACGCCCGCCCAAATTCAAGCGGTTTGCTACTCTTCCGGAAATTACGTTGGCCAGGATACCAGGAAACGAATCTTCGGTCATTTTTGGTAATGCCTGATCTATTTCAGATGGCATCTCTCCAAATACTTGTTTATAGAAACACCTGAATCCATAGCTGTTTGCCAGGTCATTACCACCTTCGGCACCTATAATTACAGATACATTTTCCTGATCAAAACCACCATCCTGATAACCTGCATTTTCCATTGCTTGTTTAGCAACCATCAGGGTTAACAATTGTGTAGGTTCTATCGCAGCAAGTGATTGTGGAGGAATACCAAATTCCAGCGGATCGAAATCTATTTTCGGAATAAAGCCCCCCCACTTAGAGTGAGACATATCTCCTGCGGCAGATTCCGGATTATAATATAATTCTTTGTTCCAGCGCTCATCAGGGACTTCGGTCACACTGTCTTTCCCTAAGATAATATTGCGCCAGTATTCTTCGATATTTTTAGCACCAGGAAAGATACAAGCCATACCTACTACAGCAATATCCAGTGATTTCCCTGTTTTTTCTGGCGGCGAAGAAAGTTCAGCATTTAAGATATGCTGATAATTTCCTTCGGCTACCTCCTGATGCAATTCAAGCAAGGACACTACTTTATTTTGCATCGCAGCTATCTGGCCAATCATATACATACCCAGGGTAAGCTGTTCGGCTTCATTAATCGTAACCAACTCATCCCCCCTGCGTTCTATACCTTTGGCAGCAATTCTTAAACGTCCTACGTTAAGCGTTTCCAGTTTTGCCCAGATTTCTTTCTTATCAATCCCTTCTTTTTGAAGTTTTTCTTTTTCTTCGCTAAAAAATTCCGAAAATGGAGATTTAAGACATCTTGTTTCATGACCGGGAGCAGTTTCCAGTAATATAGTATCACTAGCACTTACTGCCTGTTGCTGAAATTTTTCTTGAATAGCACCTGTACTTACTGCTTCTTTCGTATATAAATACGCAGTTCCCATCAGTACACCTACTTTTACGCCTTTTGCTGCAAGTGGTGCAGCCATAACGGCGATAAAGGCAGCAGAAAAAGAATCGTGGATACCACCTGCAAAAAACACGCTAATCTGTTCTGGATTATCTTCTTTCAATAAACGTTCAATTTGTTTTTCCCAAAGCACCATGCTTGATAAAGGACCAACGCCCGCATTCTCTGCCTTCAAAAACAAATCTCCGGGCTCCTTCTTTTAAGAACATATCTAAAAGAGATGCTGAAGGTACATGAAGGAATGTTTTTATTCCTGCTTTTTCAAGTGGTTTTGCTTGTGAAGGACGACCGCCGGCAATTAAAACTACCGGTGGTTTTTCTTCCAGAATATATTGCATTTGTTCGTCCCGTAATTCTTGCGGGGCAAAACCAAGAATACCTACACCCCAGGTCTTTTTACCTGCAAGCCTTTTGGTTTCTTTAATCAGATTTTTTGCCGTTTCTCCTTTGAGTAAGGATAAGGCTATAAAAGATAAGGCCCCTGCACCAGATACAGCATCTGCAAATTGTGCAACATCACTTACTCTTGTCATTGGGCCCTGTGCTATAGGGTACACAAGGTTTAGTTCTTTAGCTAATGGATTTTCAGGGCTGATTACATTGAGTGATTTCGCCTGGTTTAAATGTCCGTATACTGCCTCCTGAAGACCAAATGCAAATTTACCAAGTTTTTTATATCTGTTAAAAAGATCTGATGCGAGGGCGATATCCTGTCCTAAAGGAAGATAACTCTTTTCAAGATCGAAATCGACAAAATAAGCTGTGAGTTCTTTATTGGATATGTTATGTGCAATAGCTGGTGAATTTGGACGGGATAAAACACGGTAGCTGTCAACCAGCTTTGTTTCTGTACCGCTCAATTTGGTACAGATATCTTTGATTGATTTGGGGCCACTGCATTCCGGGAATAAAACCAGCTGGCTATCTAATATAACCCCCGCAGCACCCTGAGCCATTAAAGCCGCCGCAGTATGTACACCTACGCCGCCCTGTATCCAAACAGGAATATCTTTTATTTCTTGTATAATACGTTGAAACAGAACGAATGAAGATTCGTTACCAACTCTTCCGGCTCCCTCATTACCTTTCACGATGATCCCATCAGCAAGCGAAGCTTTTGCCAGTTTTGCCGACTCCATATCGTAAACCTGATTGATTGATCAGTTTAACTCCTGGTTTACATTGAATCTCTATATCATAAGGTATAATAATCAGACTTACCTGAGCAGGAAGTATGATAGATATAAAATCAGAAGATGGGAAACACACTCCAAAATCTGTCACACCACGCTGTATTAATTCATTAACCGCATGAACAGCAGCATCCTGCTGATATCCAAGGTTAATCACAGGAAAAATCCCCGCTTGTATTAAAGCAATTGCAAGTTCTGTATCGGGCTTCTCAAATGGGGTTATTCCGATTATCTTAAGATTTTCCATCATAGTAGTAGGTAGATAAATATTAAACTTTATAGATATTACGCTGTCAAAAACATCAATTACAAATTGGACCCTTACGTCAAAGAATACACCTCGGCTATCGCCAGAATAATTAGAATTAAGCCAATAAATTAGCTAAATCGAAAAAACAATAATCGAGGTGAGTCTTAATTCTTTCAATAGGACAAATTTACGACTCTGCCCATAGGTTTTCTGCCTCAGAAAGAGGAATGAACAAAAAGAATAAAACAGGTATTATTTATTCATCATATAATAACATGAAAGAAATAAAAACCAGAAATCTGATAAAACAAAATGAAATGAAAATAACCGAACGATCAGCAATTAAGACGATTTCCCGGGATTTCACACCGATATGAAGGAGAAGTATCAAATTTATCAGCCTCAATTCAAAAACACAAAACCCTAACAATGAGGCACTTTTAAAGTAAAATAGCCACCACAGAGTTGTGGCAGCTATATTTTTGTATGGTTCACTATTTATTTTAAGTAATGAATTTTTATACTAATTACAGGAAAATAGTATTTTAAGGTATTTTTATCTTCTATTTTAAGTTAATATCCGACTTCTCAACATAATGAACAAGCTTTCGGAGCATAAGTTGTTAAACTGACGGTTCCCATCTCACAACGTCTCCCCACATGTCGTAAATATCGCCTTTTGAAATGCGTATATATTCAGCTTTTGCAGCTTTTGCATTATAAATTCCCTCCTCCTGCCAGGTTTCATATTCCTCATCAATTACTGTCTGAAATAGAACCTGCTGCCCATGCTGAGGCAACGTGGTTTTGTCGAGTTTAACTTCCATGTTGTAAACATATAAACTTGCATCGACATTCCCTATATGTTTAAAGTCATTCAAACATTCTCAAAACTATGTTGCTGTCTGTCTGCATCCAAGAAAAAACCGGCTTTTTAGCCAAATTTCGGTGATTAAGGTGTTATTTATTTATCTACTTATTAAATTATGACTAAATCAATTCGCAAATTAACTGACAAATCCCCAGCGTTTTTTTTTTTTGAGCGTTTATCATGGAGCTCAGTATTCGCAGGTGCATTTATTGCGATTGCTGTTCAATTATTATTAAGTTTATTAGGCCTGAGTATAGGTTTTGGAAGTATTAATCCTTTAGAAGATGCAAAACCTTTTAGTGGATTAGGAACAGGTGCACTGATCTGGTGGATCATAACTATGTTGATTTCATTATTTGCAGCAGGCGGCTTGGTAGCTGGCTGGTTTTCTAATCAGATACAAAAAACAGATCTGATTTTACATGGTTTAATTACCTGGCGCCTGCTGACTTTCCTGAATATTTATCTGGTTACATCTTCAGTAAGCAAAATTGCTGGAGGTGCTGGTTCAGTGATTACCAAGGGACTTTCAATGGCAGGGAAAGGTATTGAAAGTATAGCACCAGAGGTATTGCTGCACGTAAACGTGAAGCAATACATACAATAGTTGTAGAAGACTAAAAAAACGAAACCCTTTCTGATTGTTAATTCAATCGGAAAGGGTTTTATGTTAATGATGATTCTAAATATTCGGGTTTATAAATATTCTGTTAAGGATTGATCAGCTTAAAAAACTTAGGTACATCATTTTGATTACTTGAGGTGAATACCAGACTTTTATCCGGATTATACAGATAAATAGCCGGATATTGTTTTGGGTGGAAAGCCATGATAAAAACATGATCACGATCCTGCACTACTTTTACATTCATTCTTTTGCTGTAAAAATGGTTTCCCGAAATTGGTCATAAAATAATCTATAGATCTGTATTCATCCTGTGAAATCATGTAAACATTTATATTTTTCAGTTCTTTAGTCCTTTTGCTCATTTGCGCAACTACCTTTTGACAATGATCACAGGTTGCATCAAAAAAGATAATCAGTGACTTTTTTCCTTTAGGAATGTTATAGGTAGAAAACGGTGTATTATCTCTATTGTAAAAGATCGCATTTGGCATTGTAGAACCTATATCCTGCGCAGCAGCAGAAAGGGAGAAAAAGATAACAGTAAGGCAGGTTATTAATAACTTCATATGATGATTTAATTTTATACGTGCCGCAAATATCGGTTTCCCCTCCCTGCTTTATGTCAGCTCATTTACAGTTTTTAGAAACATAACCGTTATAAATGGCAAAAATTCAGGCCCGTATTCTTGTTTACGATTTTTCTGCTGATGATGGTTTGGCAAAAAAAAGAGAAATAGAACGCGCATAAAAGATAGCGATGAACCCAACTGCAATTTTAAGTCCTCCAATGATCAAAGGGGTGGTCAAACTACGATCCTGAGCCATACGAAACTCCGTCATTTGTGAAAAATATTTAAAATTCAAGATGAATTCCGGAATACTCCACATAATCATTAGCAGTCCCATCAGGGTTAATGCTATTTCATAAACGACATTTCTTTCTGCAAAAAGCGTTGCATTCTCTTCAAAATCAGCAGGTTTACAGATCTTTTCAACAATCGCATTTGATTTAAATATAAAAAGAGCAGCAAATGCCAGCATAAATACAAAATTAAAGAGACCGACAATAAATATAAGAGCTGTATGATCAGCTCTATCCGGCGGACTTTGTAATGATTGCAGAAGGACAAAAAGATAAGTTAAAAATCTCTCAGCGCATCAATAGATTTTATCAATAAGTGAAGCCCAGAAATCTTAATCGCGATTTCATAAATGTCTGCTTTTTTCATTTTACACGTTTACTATTTTGACTATAATTCTTCTATTTCACCTAATTGTAAATCCATAATATCAGCTATCTGCTGAATAGAAAACCCTTTATTTTTCATGTTGAGAATAGTTACGCGGATTACTTCTTCACGGCCTTCTTTCTTACCCTTCTCCGAGGCCTTCTCACTGGCCTCCTCAATAGCATAATCACTTGCATTCTTATTGTCCCACCTGCGTTTTGCATCGATATCCCACATCGTTTTCTCCTCCTTTGTTAGATTAGTAAATTGAGCAATATTAAATAATTTTTCAAACACTGGCTTACGAAGATAGACTGGTATTTTGTCCATACTACTCATGTTTTTGAGTACAAACAGCCATTTATCCAAACCTGTTTCCAATTGATCTGATGTCTTTACAAATTTATGTAATTCAATGTAAATATAGCCCAGTCTATCGTAAAATATCTCCCCGGTATCCCTGTCACAGAGACAAATATCATGGAGAAACTGATCTTCGGGGAAATCACTAAATACTGAATCTTCCATTAAGGCAATCAGAAAAACTTCAGTCAAATCATATCTCCACTCACTCCTTTTACCTTTTGGCGCCTGATCGCTAATCAAACGGCTGGTGTAAAATAACGAACGCTGTTTAAAATTTGGCTGTTTGCTACGCTGTATCTCAATAATAAAATAGTCATTATTATCCCCCGTGCAAAGTAAATCAAATATGACACCGCCCTCGTTCTTCAAATCGCCCGGATGTTCATTTTTATTGTAAATCAAATCGACAATATGTTTTCTGCCTCTAAAAACTTCATTCAGAAAATCGATCAATAAGTCTTTGTTAGGATCAGTCCCGAAGATCTTTTTAAAAGCAAAATCTATCAGAGGATCTATATATTTTGTGGCCTGCAGCATTTAAATAGGTTTAAAAGAAATATCTATATTTCTTTGCTGCAACTTAATCCCGTTTACGATAATACTGGTAATAAATTTTCATTCTCCTCCACTAGCTCCCGGTTTTCAGTTCTGAATTACAATTCTGCAGCATTAATAAAAAATCACTACTTTAGCCCCCAATGTATAAACAAATCAAATATACAATCGGTAAGTTGACGGCTAAAGGCTTCAGACCTTTTACGGTTTGCCTGTTGATTGTGATTTGTTTACTTTCTTCCTGTACGGTACGGAAAGGCATCCAGTCTTTTTTCTCAGATACAGTTGCTCAAAATAACTTATCTGGTAAACTTGCAAAAAACTTACTGGTTAAACAATCCAGCTTCACTACTGAAACAATTGATTGTTTCAGTGCTCATTTAAATTCATCTGCCGATGAACTAATGTTCAAACAGAGTGCTTTAAAAACAAGTATGGTTATGCTTTTTGCATTTATCCTGCCCGGTTTTATTCTTTCTCTTCTCGTCTCCTTTAAAAAACTTACTCATTTACCTGCTCCTGAATCTCAGTTACGCTGGTCGGTAATCCCCCTGTTTTTACAAAACAGCTTATTGTTGATATAGAAATTATCACCTGATAATTTTCACCGTTTCGCTGGTTTAAACCCTGGCGGATTCAAGGTTTCATTTTATATCCACATTTAATTTTCAAATATGATGAAGTACAATCTTTATCTGATCAGCCTGTTTTTCATGCTGACCAGTGTAAGCGCCTACGCACAACAGCCAGCCGGTCTTACTTTGACAAGAGCCTGGGAACTTGCCTATCAAAACTATGCTGGCCTGATGGCTAAAAATGCACAACTGGAAGAAGCCTCTTATGCACAAAAAGAAACTCAAAGCCGTTCTTTACCACAAATGCAGTTACAGCTGCAAAATTCATATGGAACATTTGCAGGCAGTAATGGTGCTTTTTTCCCGGTTCCCGGTGTATTTAATGTAAATGGTGCCAAAGCCGATCATGGAAATACCTCCGCAGCCAATACATTCGGATCAGTTTTAGTAAACTGGAAGTTTTTTGAATTTGGCAAACAGCGCAAAACTATTGAAGCTGCCGGTTATAAGGTTCTCAGGAAAAAAAAAGCGGCTATGATGCAGCCAGACTGTCTTTACAAGTCAAAGTCACTTCGCTCTATGTGGGAATACTCTATGCAAATTCAAATTTAGGATGGGCGGATCAGCAGGTTAAAAGGGTGAAAGAAATTCTTGATCTGGCAATAAGCCATGCTGATGCTGGTCTGAAACCGGGTGCAGATACTTCTCTTGCTGCATCTTCTTATTTACTGGCAGTAGCATCAAAAAATGAGTGGACAGGAAAATACAATGCTGGAAAAATCAACTTTTCGGAGGTTGTTCCCGGAACAGATATCACATTGCCACAGCAATCCTTTATGCGTTATCAGGCGCTTTATACCCTGCCTGACTCTATCTCACTAAGCCACCCTTATTTACAAATTCTGGATAAGCAGGTCAGATACAATGAGGCTCAAAACAACCTCTCTTCAAAAAAGGCATTGCCTTCTTTATCTCTTCTAGGCGGCTTATCAGCACGGGGAAGCGGTATCAATCGATGGAACAGTCGAACCTGATTTATCAGCAGGATTTAACAATCAGGCACGCAACTACCTGGTAGGCGTAGGATTAACATGGAACATCAGCAATATCTACACTGGTTCTTTAGAAAAAAAACGTACAGCTAAAGTATTGGAAGGTTCCAAATTCACTTATGACTTGCAAAAATTGCAAATGAATACTGCATTACAGGCTGTCACCAGCAGAATTGATCAGCAGCTTAAACAAGTGACCAATACCCGTCTTGCTTTAGGAAAAGCACAGCAAGCTTATGAGTTATATCTATCCAGATATGAAAGTGGTCTGATTAATTTAACAGAGCTGCTTCAAATCCAATCCCTGTTACAACAAGTCGAGAAAAATGCCATTGAGGTTCAGCAGGAATTTTGGAACCTCCTTATTAAAAGAGCCGAACTCTCAGGTGATTTTAGTTACCTGTCTAATCAATTTTAATTACACATTATGAATATGATCCGCTTTGCCTTAAAAAAACCATAACTGTAATGGTCGCTGTACTGGCTATTGCTTACTTCTCTTTCACTGCTATAAAAAACATTAATGTCGATATTTTTCCAAAAGTCGAGTTACCGGTTATCTACATCGCCATGCCATATGGCGGTCTTAGTCCAGCTTATATGGATGGTTTTATGGCCAATGAATTTCAGAAAGTACTGATTTTTGTCAGTGGGGTGAAGGATATAGATTTTAAAAGTGTCCAGGGCTTTACCCTGATGAAAATTACTTTTTATCCAGGTGCCGATATGGCGCAGGCAGCCGGCGAAGTCTCCGCCTACGTCTCCAGAGCAATGGGGTTCCTGCCTCCCGGAGCTGTTCCGCCTATGGTAGTCCGGTTTGATGGCAGCTCCCTCCCCATCGGACAATTAGTTTTTGAAAGCCCGACACGCTCGATTACCGATCTTCAGACACTGGTTCTGACTAAAATCAGACCCATGTTTGTAACTATTCCAGGCGTAACCGCTCCTGCTCCTTTTGTGGAAATGTACGAACAATGGTCGTTAAAGTAAACCCTCAACTCATGCAGTCCTATGGTTTATCCGCAGAAGAAATTACAACAGCAATTGCAAAAAACAACTTTCCTTCACCCGCAGGGAATATCAGGATTGGAGATCAAAACCTGATGAGCCCGGTAAATTCAATCGCAAACGGTCCGGAAGATTTTCTGAATATCCCGGTAAGGGTTGGTTCCGGAACGAATGTCTATGTTAAGGATATTGCCAGTGTAGAAGATGCCGCTGATATTACTACAGGTTATGCCCTGATCAATGGTAAAAGATCTGTTTACTTGCCTGTCATCAAAAAAGCAGATGCTTCTACGCTTAAAGTAGTGGAAAATCTAAAAACATCAATTCCAGTATTAAGAGCGGCTCTGCCAGAAGACGTAGAAGTTAAATATGTATTTGATCAGTCTGGCTATATAGAAAAGTCGTTAGAAAATCTTGTCCATGAAGGTGTACTGGGTGCATTGTTAACCGGACTCATGGTATTTCTTTTTTTGGGAGATTCCAGAGGTGCGTTAATTGTCGTGCTAACTATTCCGATAGCTATTCTTTCTGCGGTCATCATGCTCTATCTGTTTGGTCAGACGATTAATGTCATGACCCTGAGTGGTCTTGCACTTGCCATAGGGATTCTGGTCGACGAAGCTACGGTCACCATTGAAAATATCCATCAGCATTTTGAAATGGAGAAACCCAAACAGCGTGCCATACTGGATGCTTTACTCGAAATTTCTGTACCTAAAATACTCATTTTGTTTTGTATACTGGCTGTGCTTATCCCTTCTTTTCTGATGACTGGAATTCCAAAAGACATGTTTATGCCCTTGTCTTTAGCAGTTGCATTTGCTATGATTGCTTCATTTATCGCCTCACAGACATTTGTGCCCATATTAGCCAACTGGCTGATGAAACCAGAACTATTTCAGCATCATAAGATCAGTTTGCACAAAAAGAAACTGACCCGGTTTGAAAAGTTTAAACGCAGATATCTGCTGTTGATAAGGTATAGTCAGCATAAAACAGGGCAGGTAATCGGAACTTATGCTGTCATTGTGTTATTGATGATTACTGCTGGCGGATTCATCATCGGAACTGATATTTTACCTGCCAGTAATAGTGGTGATATGCAACTCCGTATTGTGGCACCTGAGGGCAGCCGGCTTGAGATCACAGAAGGGTATTTAAAAAAGGTTACTCAATTGATTAAAGAACAATTACCAGCCGAAGCTATTCAAATCAGTTCTGCATATGTTGGGACACAACCATCTTCAAATGCGATCAATCCTATCTTCCTTTTCACAAGTGGTTCACATGAGGCTGTATTACAATTATCCGTTGACCAGAAACTGTTTAAAGGTTCAATGGCCAAACTCAAAGAAAATATAAGAAAAGTAATCCGGAAAGAGTTGCCTGTTTTAAAGATTGGTTTTGAGCCGATGGAACTGGTAGAAAAAATAATGAGCCAGGGGGCGATGAACCAGGTGCAAATCAAAGTTGCAGCAGGGCAATTAAAGGGTGCGGAGAAGTTTGCAAAAAAGATCGAACAGGGTTTATTAAAGGTTCCATTTTTCAGAGATGTCCGTATGGCAGAACCTGTTAATTACCCAAGTGTACAGATTAATGTGAACAGGGAACTTGCTGCTCAGTTTGGTCTAACCATGGACGATGTGACGCGTGCTTTGACTATTGCCACTTCTTCTTCCCGTTTCACCAATAAGAATCTTTGGGTAGATCCCAAGTCGGGCCTGGTTTTTCAGGTTCAGGTACAAATTCCGGAAGCAGATATGCATTCGCTGGATAAACTTCGTGCTTTACCTTTGAAATCTGGTCAGCCAAGACCTTTATTAGAAGATGTCGCTGAGATCAGAATGGTTAAACAACCGGGACAGGTGAACAGACAAGGGCCAAACAGGTACGTAACTCTTTTGGCTAATATCCATCAAACTGATATGGGTGCAGCTTCAAAAGCAGTTCAAAAAGGTGATTAAAGATGCAGGTGCACCACCAAGAGGGATTATCGTTTCTACAGAAGGACTTGTTCAATTGTTAGAGGAAACCCTTTCTGGTTTGCAAACAGGGCTCTTGGTAGCTATTATTGTTATCTTTCTGATGCTAACTGCTTATTATCAATCCTTTGTAGTTTCAGGTCTTATTTTATCAGTTGTTCCCGCTGTTATTGGCGGGAGTTTGATGATGCTGATTTTATCAGGAAGTACGCTAAACCTTCAATCTTATATGGGGATTATTATGTCGGTAGGTGTCTCCGTCTCGAATGCTGTATTAATGATCAATCAGGCAGAAACGAATCGTTTAAAACATGGAATGCAAGCTAAGCAAGCCGCTTTTCTGGCTGCATCTTCAAGGTTGAGACCTATTATTATGACAACTATGGCTATGATTGCCGGAATGATCCCTATGGCTATTGGAATGGGGGAGGGTGCAGAACAGGTTGCTCCTTTAGGTCAGGCTGTGATTGGGTGGTCTTATTTTATCTACCCTAACTGCATTACTGGTTTTACCTCATGTATTCACTTTGGTCATGAAAAACAAAACCAGGAATAGCCCAACTCTTGATCCTGATGATCCTGAGAATAAAAACTTATTGATTAACCATTCAATTATACAAGCTTAACAGCTATAATTATACATTAAATATGAACATTTATAATTTACCAATTTCAATCCTGGTGAGTACTTTAATTTTCACGGCCTGCTCTTCGAATAATGCAAAAGAGAAAACCCCGCAAACTGGTTCTGTTAAAACAGGATCAGTTAAAGTTATTCACCCTATTGCTAACCAGCCCTTTTACCCGCTTTCTCTTCCCGGAGAGCTTAAACCTTATGAGGAAGTAGTCATTTATCCAAAAGTAAAAGGATTTGTAAAAAAGATCTTTGCAGATAGAGGCAGCAAAGTAAAAAAAGGGCAATTACTCGCTATACTGGAAGCTCCAGAAATTAGCCAGCACTACTTATCAGCTAAATCTGATGATGAGAATAAGTTTCACGAAGACTATCTGTATAGTTATCAAACTTATCAGCGTTTAAAGAAAGCAGCTTCAAGAAGCGGAGCTGTTGCAGCTATCGAACTGGATAAAGCAAGAAGTAAATTCAGAAGTGACAGTGCTGCCTATGCGGCTGTAAAAGCAACCACCGGCGCATCTGCTCAATTACAGCAGTATTTAAAAATCACCGCTCCTTTTGATGGAACAGTGATTCATAAAAATGTATCTGCAGGTGCTTTGGTTGGGGATAATGCACAAACTCCATTGTTTTCTATTGCACAAACCAATCGCCTCAGACTTACGGTTGCTATACCAGAAAAACATGCGCAATCTGTTGGCAAAAACACTAAAGTATCATTTACAGTCAGTGATCATCCGGGTCAGTTATTTCAATCAGTTCTTTCCCGTAAAAGTGACTTCTTACAACAAGGAACACGCGCTATTACTGCAGAGTTTGATGTATTAAATCATACTAATAAACTTAGTGGAGGTGAATATGCACAGGTCAGTTTAATATTAAAAAGACCTTATACTACGCTCTGGGTACCATGGATTAGTATTGTACAGGCACAATCAGGTATATTTATTGTTAAAATTGAAAATAATATTGTCAAAAGAATTGGTGTCACTTTAGGTATTCGAAAAGGTGAATTTCAGGAGATATTTGGCCCTGTTAAAGAAGATGACCAGATCGTTTTGAAAGGGACAGAAGAGTTGGTTGAGGGAGCTAAGGTTCTTATCAAATAGAAAGATATTTATACGGTTATAGTCTTTGTAAAGACTATAACCGTATAAATATCAATTAGCATCACTTATATACTGGAATATCCACAAAACTATCAGTAATCCATTTTATCTTTAAAGGAATTCTTCCATCCTTAATATTTTCATCACTAACATCTTTCCCTGTACCATAATTGATCTGGGCAAATGGATTCTTATCAATATTTAATACGACTAATAACCTGCTGCCTTTACTTAACTGACGACGACTAACCAATCTTGTTCTGGAAAAAGGGATAACTTCTTTAATCCCGGGATGAAGCAATTCTCTGACACTCATATCCTTTGCATAACTTGCACGCCCCAGAAAATATGATAACTGAAAAAATTGTCCATCTGGCATAACTTCATAAAGTACAACTCCGATATCCATATCTTTTTTATTAATGATTGCCTTTAGTTCACCAGAGAACATACCACTAACAGATATCGGCTTATCAAATGGTGCACTGATAAAAAATAATCCATTGCTGCGATCGACTGTTTTTTTGATAATCGGATCAGGATAATAATCATTATTTGAGGTTTGCCGGTCTGCCAGATCAATTTCCTGCATTATACTTTTAATCTCCGGTTTTTTCTCCGATAAATTGAATTCGTTTCTTAATTCAGGTAAAGCCTGATTTTTTTCCGGCTCAGTACCCCATGGCTTCTTTCCTGAATATGTATCTGTCAGGTAAAACCGAATGACTTTATTTCATTTTTTCAATTGACGATGCGTGTTTCCAAACATTTGAACCCATTACCTCGTAATTGATTTTGTCCTTCAATATATCTGGCTTCCGACCATTTTTCAGAATATAATCGAGCCATTGGAATGTGATTTCCCTGGTATTAATTAGTGCAACCGGATCGACCTTATATGCTCTGAGTAAAGGGACACCTCCACGCTGGGCTCCAAAATGATCATAAGGGCCAATTATCAGATAATGATTTGCCTTGGAATTGTATCTATAGTGCTCTTTTAAATAATGAATGGCCGAAATTTGTCCATCATCATAATAGCCTGTAACAGTTAACACAGGAATATTAATATTAGAAAAATCCTCCTGATAAGGAACCATATCCTGCCAGTATTTATTTATCATATGATGGATGTTGCAGCCATTTCTGTAGTAAATGATTAGGAGTTCCATCTATACTATCAATTTTGCGATATGCCGCTCCGCTTTCATACCAGTTATTGCGCATATTTCTCCCCGCTGATTATAGGCGTTAACCGCATTATCTACATATTTGTTATTGGTCACATAAAAGCCCCATTGATAATTTGCATTTAAGAACACGTTATTCTCCATTGGCAGTCCTAAACCAGGGATTGCTGCTGCATAAGGAACAATAGTTTTTAGCGCTGGGTGCAGATGTTTAGCAGCTGCCCATTGTGCAAAGCCAGAATAGCTGCCCCCATACATCCCAACCTTACCATTACTCCATGATTGTTTACTGATCCAGTCTATGACCGTATTTACATCTTTACTTTCGTACTCATAAGGGACTATTTGATCCGGACTCAGTCTTTTACCACGGGTATCGGCAACTACACCTGCATATCCATGAGCAGCAGCATATTTTGCTTCAAACAGGCTTCTTTCCAGATTAGAATAAATAAAGAAAAATAAGGCGGCCGGCTCTGGTACGCTCACTCCTCTTTTCCGCACGACCAAGCCGGAGAGTGTTGCCCCATCGTTTGTTTTAATCAGTATACTATCCTGAATAATATATCTCTTTTTATCATCCTGTCTTAATATGGTTCTTGCCGGAGCTTCAATTTCCTGATAAACTTGCAGGGTCTGATAAGTATTGCAAAGCTCAATAGCTTCTTCTATAGTCAGTGTACCTGCCTGCTTTGCACTAAATAATGCTTGCTGAAAATCCCCTTTCAACTCGTCTATACCATTTCCGGAAACAAAAGCAGAAGCTATGTTTAAGGCACTTTGATCATCCAGTTCGCTTAAGAGTTTATAAAATGATGTCGCAAACTCTTCCTTAAAATGGGCATTAATATTTTTAGCTTTTATAAATAATTCATACTGCATATTTGATAACCCGGAGAATTTCGGATCACTGCCTTTAGTAAGATTTCTTAAAACAGCTATACTATTTAGCGCATCTGCTGATTTACCAGCCAGCATCTGAATTCTGAATAAGTTATTCAGTGTAGTTATTTCAGAAACAGAACCTTGTTTATATTTCGACAAAACTTCAATGGCTAGTATTGGCATCTGTTTGGTTAGCGCAATACTGTCGGTTGCCTCTATCTTAGGAAAATACAACTTTTGAGCCCAGCCGTAATTACTAAAAATCAGCCATAGCAATACCATACAAAATCTTTTGTTCATAGTTTTTAGATAAAAATTTATAAGAGATTAGTTTTTTCCCAGGCTTTTCATTTTTACAGACTGGCGGTCAGAGACATCAAGTACCTCTCCGGTATAGAGTGTGACCTGAAGACGGCCATTACTTAACGTCTCTATTTTATTAATAAATTTCAAATTAATCAGCTGTGCCCTGTTGATCCGAAAGAAAGTATTTTCATCCAGTTTCTTTTCTAACTGATTCAATGAGCTTTTCAGAAATACATTTTTTCCTTCAAAATACAGCCTGGCATAATTATCCATTGACTCTATCAAATGAACTTCTGCCCACCGTACAAAATGATAGCTTCCTCTGTCTTTGACAAAGATCTGCTGATCAGCATAAATTACCTGCCCTTAAACGCATTTTTTCAATAGCCTGTAAAAATCTTTCTTCCCTGATAGGTTTCATCAAATAATCCAATGCATTTACTTCAAAAGCTTTTACAGCATATTGATCATAAGCCGTCGTAAATATTACATCAGGCACATTACCCAATGACCCAAGCAATTCAAAACCAGACCTTTCTGGCATTTGTATGTCCAGGAACAGTAAATCAGGCCGTTTAATTTCAATTTGTGATTGTGCATCATCCCCATTTTTAGCTTCCCCGATTATTTCCAGTTCAGGAAAATTCGCAATCAACCTTTTCAGCTCTTCACGGGCATTACGCTCATCATCAATAATTAACACACGTCTTTTGTTCATTTGTGAGGAATTAATATAGTTGCCATAATAAACCCATTCTGCTGATCGATAATATCAAATTCTGCTTCTCCATTAAATTGAAGATGCAGTCTTTCTTTTAAATTTTTCAACCCAATGCCACTCTCTAACTTAAGGAAGGATCAAGTCTGCCCGGGTTCTGAACAGTTATCTTAATAAAATTACTCTCTCTTAAGACTTTGATAGTAATCAATGTAATATCTTTCACCTGAATGACACCATGTTTAATTGCGTTTTCGACTAAAGTCTGAATGCTTAACCTGGGAATTAATTGCTCATCAAGTTCGTTATCCGCTTCAATACAATATTGCAGGCGTTCTTCAAAACGTAATTTCTCCAGCTCTAGATAATCTCTCACCAAATCCATTTCCCGTTTTATCCTTATTGACATTGAATCATGATTATAAAGACTATTTCTCAGCAATTCTGAAAGAAGATCAATCCCTCTTCTTGCTGATTTAGGATTTTCAACGATCAGTGCTTTTATATTATTTAAGGAATTAAACAAAAAATGAGGATTTAGCTGAGCAGCTAAATTATTCAATTGAGCATCTCTGCTAATCACAGCCAATCGCGCATTTTCCTGAGTGACTTTGATCTCTCTTTGTGCATATTGATACAAATGATAAGCGAGCAGCCAGATAGTCATCAACCTGACTCCAGCGACAGAGATATTTAAAAGATTAAAATTGACAAATGAGAAGAAACTCTGCGAAAAATCAGCAGAAAACCAGGTACGAATAAGGTGTATTTTCAATACCGTAACAAATGTGTAGGCTATTCCCAGAATAATAACTGCAGGAACGATTCTCTTCAGCAAATGATTAAATTCAAGATCTCTGAATTTATGTTTTACGGCGTAGAGATGATATAGATGAGTTATCATAACATAAATAAATACATCTGATAAAAAGTGTATTATCCCCAGTGGAAAACTAAAACCATCTCCTGTATACCCCAAATACCCCCAATAAAGAGCTGCTAGTGACCAGCCCGTGAGCTGGCATTTCCAATAGACTGAAAGGGATGATTTATTCTTCAATTTTATTGATCCGGTTGATATATATCAAATCAACGAAAAATATCCATCAATATAGGATAAAGTACAGGAACGGGGTGATTTTGGGGATGAGTGTACTATGACTTAAATGTTCCGAACAGCCTGTCCCATATACTTGTATAAAAACCGAAATTGTATTCTTCTTTCAGATGATGATTGTGATGAAAGGAAGATGTTCCAAGATATTTAATTAAAGGCAGATTACGGACTACAAGAGATAATGGCTCTATGCCCAGATGCCCAACTAGGCCAAATATAATATTGATAACCAGATAGATGATAATTGAATAAATATTAAAAGGGCATAACACTAATAATATCAGCCACAATGAACCAAAAGAAATTGTTTCCAAAGGATGCAAAATAAACAGGTCTATAGGCTTGGGATGGATAGCCTGATGATGTAACTGATGTACTATTTTATATAAAAATGTTTTATGTATGAGGTAATGAAACACAAACATCAGGAAATCCATTGCGATAAACAGCAGTAAAAAGTCTGTCAGAATAATCAATGATAAGTTTGTGGTTATCATGATATAACCATTTTCCCATAATTAAATCCCGCATAGGTAATTATTGTATTCAGGATATTTGTCAGCACACAAATCTTCCAATCCCTGGCCAGATAGCGATAAGGAATGAAAGGTGGTTCTGAGTATTTCTGATGCACCATCTTACCAAAAAACAGTACCATAATAGTTATCAGTATATTTTCTACCAAAAAAATCAGCCATAATGATAAGGCCGGCAATTGAGATAAATAATCAAGTCCACTATTTATATTAAAATCAGATGGCATGGGCGCATTATAGTGAATAATTTCATTAAATAAAAAGGTGAAATTTTGAATGTTTTTCTTCAAATTCTGTAAATCCATCCTAACGTATTGAACTATATTTGAATACATGAAAATCCATCGTTCCATAAAGCTTAAAGCTGCCTTTCTGATTCTTATATTCTTTTTGAATACAGTGGTGGGGTTTGCTTGTACAATTGGAATGGATATGGGATTTAACAGGGTTCATCACAAAGATGATCATGCTCACCATCAACATGATGAGGTCCCCTCTCATCAACATGACGAAGCTGTCCCTTATCAACATCAAAAAGCCGAAAAAGATAATTGCTGTAAGGATGAGGTATCTAAATTAACTACAGCTGATAAGGAGGCTCTTTCTATTGCTGTTTTTAGCTTTCAGTTATCATTTCCAGCCATTTTACAGACACCAGTTTACTTTCAGAACAGACTGATTTCTATTCCTGCAAATATTCCTAATACATATTTCGCAAGGCACAGCCGTGCTCCTGTACCGGACGTGCGTATTGCCATACAGAGCTTCCAGATTTGATTTAAGGTTATCTAGTTTTACAGGATTTGATCCTGTCTTAATGATGTTCACCATTAAAATCGATAAAAATGAAAAAGATATTCTTTATGATTGCTATTCTGGCAGTAATCTTTGTGCAACCTGGATTTGCACAGCAAAATAATGATCAATCCACAGCCCTGTTGTTATCTTATTACGGTATTAAAGATGCCCTGGTAACCGACAATGCAAAATCAGCCGCTGCTAAAGCTACAGAATTTATTAAGGTGCTGAACAGCGGAGAGGTCAAAACAATCGATGCAGCCAAACAAAAAGTCTTAACAGAAGATGCCGGTAAAATTGCTGCCAGTAATGATCTGAAAAGTCAACGTGACTATTTTGCTGTTTTTTCAACGCATATGATCGCTCTTGCCAAAACTTCAAAGTTATCTGCCGAACCAGTTTACGAGCTATATTGTCCAATGAAAAAAAGCAGCTGGTTAAGTAGCAAACAAGCAGTTAAGAACCCATATTATGGAAGTTCTATGCTAACCTGCGGCAAAGTAACAGAGACCATAAAATAACTATCTTTAATAAACCCTGATCTTCATTAGATCAGGGTCTTAATAAAAACAAAACATGAAAACTTTCTTGTTAAGCATAGCTATAGCCACTATTTTTTTAAGTGCATGTAATAGCAATTCAAATCAAACGACCAAAAATCAAACTCCAGCAAAAGAGACTCCCCTGCCAGTAAATCAAAAGAAGTAAATTCTCCTTTTGCAGCTATCATTTCTGCCTATCTCCAACTTAAAAACGGACTGGTGAATGATGATGATCAAGCCGCAGCAACAGCTGGTAATGCGCTGAAAACAGCAGTAGAAAAAATGACGCCGTCCAGTCTTGAACCCAGTCAGGCTAAAGTATTTAATGCTATAGCCGATGATGTTAAAGAACATGGGGAGCACATTGGAGCAAATGCCGGGAATATTAAACATCAGCGTGAACATTTCGAAATGCTAAGTCAGGAAATTTATGATCTGGTCAAAACAGATCACAAAACTGGCCAAAAACTATACTACGATCATTGTCCGATGTATAATAATAAAAAAGGCGGAAACTGGATCAGTGAAACAAAAGCTATTCGAAACCCTTACCAGGGAAAAGAAATGGTCACCTGTGGTAGTCGGTCAGAAGAATTAAATTAAGCGATATGACGCGGCTTAAAGTAGTTATGACTTCGATCATCGTACTAACGATAGCTGTACAATTTATCCCGGTTACTCTTAATCAGAACAACCAGATCAAAGAAACCGATATAGGCAGGATCTACCCTGTACCTGCACGGGTACAGGCGATCTTGAAAAACGCCTGTTATGATTGTCATAGTGAACATACCAATTATCCATGGTATGCCAATTTACAACCTATAGGCGGATGGATGGCATCACATATTAATAAAGGAAAAAAAGAGCTAAATTTCAGCGATTTCGGCAGTTACTCCGCGCACAGACAACAAAGCAAGTTAAAAGCTATAATTAACAGTATCCACGATGAAACGATGCCAATCACATCATATAAATTAATCCATAGAGAAGCTAAACTAGCTGAGAAAGACAAGACACTAGTTATCAACTGGATTGAGAAAACGAAAGACAGTCTTTCATTAACAAAACAACAATGAAGAAATTAATCATATATATATTATTTATGGGCATTTACGGCTTTGCATCAGCGCAAAACCAAGGAAATACCCAACGACCAAAAGTTGTCCGTTATGACTTGTACGTCAATGATACTACAGTCAATTTTTCTGGAAAACCCAAAATGGCGATGGCTGTTAACGGCAGTATACCAGGCCCCGCACTGGTTTTCACTGAAGGTGATACTGCAGAAATTTATGTTCACAACCTGATGAATATGGAAACATCTATCCATTGGCATGGTGTATTTCTACCTAATAACATGGACGGAGTTCCTTTTTTGACACAAATGCCAATTAAACCTCACTCTACTTACTTGTATAAATTCCCTATTATACAGAATGGAACATACTGGTATCACAGCCACACCATGTTACAAGAACAAAGTGGTATGTACGGGGCATTAATTTTTAACAAGAAAAACGAACCCGCTATCCCCGCTATTCCTGTAGTCCTGAGTGACTGGACGGATATGAAACCAGAAGAGGTAGATCGTTCACTTCATAACGCCAATGACTGGTTTGCCATCCGTAAGGGAACTACACAAGGTTATGCCGAAGCGATACAAAAAGGCTACTTCAAAACCAAAGTGGCCAACGAATGGAAACGCATGAATGCAATGGATGTGAGTGATGTATACTATGAAAAGTTTTTAACGAATGGAAAACAAATCAATGAACAGCCTCATTTTAAAGCTGGAGATAAAGTAAAACTGCGTATTGTTGGCGGCAGTTCTTCTACCTATTTCTGGTTAACTTATTCCGGGGGTAAAATCACTGTTGTAGCCAATGATGGTAATGATGTAGAACCCATTGAAGTGGATCGTCTGATTATTGCTCCCTCAGAAACTTATGACGTGATTGTCTCTATCACTGAGAACAAGAGCTACGAATTCTTATCTACTGCCGAAGACCGCACAGGCTCAACTTCTTTGTGGCTTGGCAGCGGAATTAAGATGCCAGCCAAAACTTTAGGAAAGCTGAAATACTTTGAAGGGATGAAAATGATGAACGGTATGATGAAGATGAACGGTGATATGGAATATATGGGCATGGAAATGAGCAATCAGCAAATGGACATGAATACGGTCATGTATCCGGAAATTACCGGAGATAATTATGGCAGGAAAAAATCAGCCGGTGTTATACATCAAATGGATATGCCAGGTAAAAAAGATATGCCGGATAAAATGGATATGAAGGGTATGGATATGGGTGATAAGGCCGATCTGATTACACTTAATTATGGTATGTTAAAGGCTACTGAAAAGAGTACTTTAAGAAAAGGGCCCGAGAAACTATTACGTTTTTTGAGCTGACTGGAAACATGAACCGTTATGTCTGGACTATTGATAATAAAACGGTTTCAGAGTCTGATAAAATCCTGATTAAAAAGGGCGAAAATGTAAAGATCATACTATACAATAATTCCATGATGCGCCACCCTATGCACCTGCATGGTCATGATTTCCGCGTATTAAATGGACAAGGCGAATATGCACCTTTAAAAAATGTGCTTGATATTATGCCCATGGAAACTGATACAAATAGAATTTGCTGCTACAGAAAGTGGAGATTGGTTTTTCCATTGCCACATATTATATCATATGATGAGCGGGATGGGCAGGATATTCAGTTATGAGGATTCACCTCCCAATTTGCAAATTCCAGACCCTAAAGCTGCAATCCAAAAACTATACGCCGATGACCGGAAAATGCACCTGATGGCAAACATAGGGTTAGAAAGTAATGGTAGCGATGGTAACGCCAGATTAGCGAATACCCGTTACAGTATTTCTACTGAATGGAGATTGGGACTTAAATCAAAACATGGTTTTGAAAGTGAAACTTATTTTGGAAGATATATAGGAAAAATGCAATGGCTCATGCCTTTCATTGGTTTCGATTATCATTATAACAGCAGAGAGAACGAAAGCGAGAAAAATATGTTTGGGCAGCTGACCAATCAATCCAATAGAAAAGCTTTTGTAATGGGTATGCAATACATGCTACCTATGCTGGTCACCGCCGAAGCCAGACTTGATAGGTAAAGGAAAATTGCGTTTCCAGCTAAAACGTGAGGATATCCCAATCACAAACAGGTTGAGATTAAATCTTTCGGGAAATACCGACAGAGAATACATGGCTGGTTTCAGGTATGCAGTGACCAAGTACTTCTCTCTATCCACACACTATGACAGTGATATGGGCTATGGGGGTGGAATGACTATAACATATTAAAATATAAGGGAGTGTATACAATAATACATTCCCTTATTTATTCCACTATTTCAAAGGAATGGTTATCGTTTTTAATCCCTGGTTTCTAAATACGTCTATATTAGCCTCCGGCATAAATTGTAAACCCATTTGTATTTTGAGTAAATCCTTTCGGTTAGCCACAGGCAATCCATTCAATTTCAGAATCACATCATTTGGCTGAACTTTACCATAAAGTATACTTGTCTTTGGAACTTCCAAAATCAGTACTCCGGTTTCTTCAGCCATTCCGGTAGCTGACCGCTCTCCCAGTGTATTTAAGTTCTTATTTTAGCGCCCAGAAATATGTAGCTTTCCTGCCCCTGCTCCTTTAATTCAATAAGAACGGGTATATTAACCCGTTGAGCTATGGCTTTTAATGATGGAGAAGTAACCCCAAAATCATTCATTGAGAAATTCTTAAATCCTAACTTAAGTGCTGGTGATCCATCTTTAACACGATAATTTCCGTTTGCCGGATTAACAAATTCAGGAGCTCCAGCCAATGAATGCAAATCCGTTCCCGTCTTTTGCGCTTCTTTAAGAGATTCATGATCAGGAAACAGATTAAAATCTACCTTTTTCCCCCAGTCAGTAATCCTGATCGGAAAATAACCCCTGGTTACTATATTATTGTTAAAAACATCCCCACTGTTATGAAACCAGACATGCGGATGAAAAGAGTTATTAATGATAATATTATTCTCAACAGTTCTATAGAAACCCTCCCTTAATTTAAGTCCGCCATTAAGACAAACATTATTATAAATATGATAATTGCTGGAACCGTCATCGAGATCAATATCCCAGCCATGATCACAACGGAAACGGTTGTCATGCAATGTGATTGTTTTAATTACATCAGCAGTGATTAGTGCAGGGTTATTTTTCACCATACCAGCCATTACTTCATAATCCGGATGCCAGAAACGATCTCTTCCCCAGGAATTAAAAGCACCATGATCTCCTGATTCAAGGACGGTATTAAATACATCATTGTATTCAATATTATGTCCGCCCCAGGTACCTTCACTTATATTTATTCCAGCTCTCGGAACATCATAAATTGTATTATGGCTTACCGTAATATCCATAGCCATAGAAATCTCTACTCCTGCTACCTGCTTTTCAACCTGCCCCAAACCATAGATCAATGTATTCTCTACACGGCAATCAGCAGGATAATTAGTTGTCTTCGGCCCTCTAACTGTATCGATCTGGTTAACAGGAACAAATTGGTTGTATTCGAAACTTGGAGACCTTACAGCTTTCGGATCCCCCACAAAACAAACGCCACTGGCCACTGGCACCTGCATAGGCAATCTGGCACCCCGAGACACTATTGTTCCGGTTATAGTTACTCATAAACACAGCATTTCCACCTACAGTATTGAGAAAGCAGTTTTTAAGTGTGCAATTTTCCGCTCCTTCCATGACCACTGCCCCCCCCGGTATATAGTCCAGTCACTACGTAACAGAGGTTCTTTTGTTTCCATAAATGTGCGCAGCGTATGTTTTAATTCCAATCCTTCAATACTAATATTTCTTACAGGTTTCTCTGCTGTTCCACGAAATTCAAAAAGGCTTTTTAACTGAGGAACTTCTATCAGCATATTATTCAGATCATCCTTAGGCTGCGGATAATAATAAAGCATCTTTTCACTTTTATTAAAATACCATTCACCTACAGTGTCCAATTCTTCAAAAATGTTCTCAGCAAAGCGATATTTATCGTGCATCCCCATTTGTCTGTTATTCTGAAATCCTCCTTCTAATTCTAATCCCCCTTTATTATTTTTCCTAAAATCTGATATTGGTACCCACCCCATTCATGTTTATGCAATGCATGAATAAACCCTCCTTCAGGATGTTTCCACCGTTTGATCTTTTCAGGACTAATCGCATCCGCAGCATAACCACCAAAGAATCTGATTGCCGGATTATAGTTAGGATATCTCGCCATGCGCTGCTGAGATCCATCAGTAAATAATTGATCAAATGATATATCCTGATTAACTTTTGCCTTTTTAATTCCGTCACGATAATTCTCCCATTTCAATTTTAGAGGTACCGCACCACTTATAATAACTTTCTCATTCTGATAAGCTTTGTATATAACTGATGTCTTTTTTGAGTCCTTTTCAGTAAAAATTATTGGTGCAGTCAAATAATAAGTACCTCCCCGGATATACACTATAACGGTTCCCTTTATAGATCTGACAACTGTCTGTGCCTTCGTTAAAGTAGCAAATGGTTTCTCTTTAGTTCCCTGATTATGATCATTTCCTTTCGCAGAAACATAGATATCCTTTGCAAAACTTATGTTATTCAGAAAACAGATAAAAAAGGCGAGCAGAATCACCCGGAGACTTAAGATGTACTTGATCATATTTGGCTATTGAATATACTATTGATTCTAAAGGAAGGATTTCAACTTCGTTCAGGAGCAATATAATAAAAATTACTCCTGAGATTTTTCAGCTCATTAAGCAAAACATTCAATGATTTTAAAAAAAAAAATACCAAAAAGCCATACACAATAAAAAAAATAACAAACTAAACACATGGAAAATGAATTTAATAAACAAATCACTCATAAAAACACATATTTTAGCAAAATATTCAACACCATAACTACAAAATGACAGAAACAAAATACAGAAATGCAACATTATCCGATCTAAAAACCATAGTATCTATATATAATTCTACAATAGCCTCAAGAATGGTAACAGCTGACACTGAACCGGTGAGTGTAGAGAGTAAAATACAATGGTTTGAGGAACATACACCAAATAAACATCCCCTTTGGGTAATTGAAAATGAAAATGATCAGATTATTGGGTGGATTAGTTTCCAGGCATTTTACGGCAGGCCTGCTTATAATGGAACAGTCGAAATAAGCATTTACCTTGATGAAACTCAACGGGGTAAAGGGATGGGCAAAAAAATATTGGCTTATTCTTTAAATAAATGTGCTGAGCTTGGCATCAAAACCATTCTAGGATTCATATTTGCCCATAATGAACCAAGTTTGAAATTATTCAGGTATTTTGGATTTGAAGATTGGGGTACTCTTCCTGATGTAGCTGTACTTAACAATGAAGAAAAAAGTCTTAAAATATTAGGAAAGAGGATTTTACTAAACTAAAATCTTCTGATCTCACTATAATTAAGATCCTCCCCGAAATTCATTTATCAAACAGGATCTTAGTTATTGATACCATTCTTTTTCATTAGATATTCCCCAAAGTCTCCTAACAGATCAATAACAGGCATAGCAGAATACCCTGTTTCGGGTAAGTGTATATTCAACCCTTGGTGGTTTTTCTTTATAAGTCATTCTAATAATCAGATCTTTTTGTTCCAGTTCCCTTAACTGTGTAATTAGCATTTTATCCGAAATATGCGATATTGATTCCTTTAAGTCCCCATATCTTAACGGGCCATTGCGCAGGCTTAATAAAATTGGCATTTTCCATGTTCCCCCGATATGGGCTATAGCAAATTCAATTGGGCTATAATAAATCCGATTATTGTATAAGAAATCCTCCATCTCATAAAGTTATCAATTATCTATTAAATTTCTCTTTACAGAGAAAGAAGTATATAAAGGAATTGAAAAATAAGAATGAAGTAAATTTGCTTGATAAAAAAAACGATGAACAAGAAAGAATGGATAACCATACCAGTACTACCTTGCATTTCAATTGATGAGACACTTTTATTTTGGGAAACTCTCGGTTTTATGATAATTTTTCATCAAAAGAGTTCTTATCAATATGCAGTAATTAAACGAGGAGAATATGAACTACATTTCCGTCGCGTAAAAGGTCTGGAGCCTGCCAATTCTAATAGTTTTTCTCTAATAATGGTCTCTAATGCAGAGCTGATACATCAGGATTTCGCTCAAAAATTAAAGACAGCATTTGGAAAATCCCCAGCATCAGGTCTTCCTCGTATCTCACGTATGAAACCACAACAAACAAGATTTACCGTAACAGATCCCTCTGGCAATTCGGTAATTTTCATTAGCCTGGGAGAAGAGGATTCATTGGCTTATGATCAGGCCGATCAACCAGGTCTGACACCATTGCAAAAATCCATAGCTACCACTATACGTTTAAGGGATTTCAAAAATGATTATATAGCGGCTTTAAAAACGATTAATTCAGGTCTTAATCATTCGGGCGAAGAAAATCCGGAGCATATAGCTCAGGCTATTCAGATAAAAGCTGAGCTGCTAATAGAAATGAAGGATTTTCCACTTTAATACCCCATATAGACTAAAAAAACAAAGCTGTATCAATTGGAATGATACAGCTTTGTTTTTTTAGTCTGATAAAGAAAAACTGATTGGAATATTATATTTTACACGGACTTTATTTCCATTTTGGACACCAGCTATCCAGTGCGGACTAGCCTTTAATACACGAATGGCTTCCTCATCAGTACCAGAGCCCAATTTCCGCTCGACTTTAATATCCGTAAGCGTTCCATCTTTTTCAACGATAAAAGACATAAACACTTTACCCTGTACCCCATTTTCCTGTGCCATACTTGGGTATCTGATAGCTTTAGAAAGATAAGCATAAAACTTATTCATTCCCCCCGGAAACATTGGCTGAGATTCAAGGGATACAAATACATCATACAAATGATTGTCTTCTACTACAGCTGCTTGTTCTGGCCCTTTACCTGCGGCAGCAGTAATAACAATCTGTCCATCAGGATCGCCAGCTATTGTTTTCTGCCCCGGATTTGCTTGTTCAAGTTCTTTAATCTGCGGAGGATCTGTATCAACTTCCTCCCTGTCAACAACTAGTGGTGGCGGAAACTTAACAATGGGTATCTTCGCCTTAGGTGGCTCAATCGAAGGTGGTGGCGGAGTTTTAGGATTGACTGCCGGAGGAGGCTGAATAGTTACGGGAGTCTTTTGCTCATAAACATCCTCTACTGTAGTACTCCCTTTGATCAGACTAATGATTTTAGGAGATAAAAACAGTAGAATAAAAAGTGTTCCTGCAATAAAGAGCGCTTTAACTGTATTAGATGCACTCTGTCTGCGAAGCGCATATGCGCCGTAGCTTTTATTTTTTTGATCAAATACTACATCAAGCCACTCATTGCCAAATAAATCGATTTTTGAACCTAACATTGCTTTAGAATTTAGAAGTTAACACCATACAATTAAATGGCCTGCGGCTCATTTATTTATGGATGCTAATTCCACTGGCTTTCCATAAATAAAACCTCCAGCTTCTTTCAATTAGCAATAGGCCATTTGAATATATACATAAGAGAGGCCATATCAAAAATGATTGATATGGCCTCTATTATTATTTAATTATAACCAATCAGGAGACTATACACTCCGATCAGCCAATATATCTTATCTATTGATAATACAAAAATTCCGATTATACAGACTCGTTTGTAGCTTTAATCGTTTTTTCCAAAGCACGCAATATCGTTTCTTTGTATACAATGAAGCTATTCTGACGTGTTTCATCTGAATCTGCTTCTTTAACAGCTTTTCTGCTATCTTTTATTTCCTGCAATTCATTTGTGTACAAATCAGTAAATGTCTCTGGTTCTTTATTCTTTAAAATCCTCACAGTATGTGAATATTTTTCATGCGTATCAACGAGAGCAGCTAAACTTTTCTCATCGTAATTATTTAAACCAACTATTCTTAATAGCTTTTCAAGCTTTCCTCTTTCTTTTGCGTAACCCATAATTGCGACAAATATACCAGTTCTTCTGAAGATTCTGAAGAATTATACTATAATAAGCGCTTATAAGATTTTTGGATTAAATTCAGTTTATCATCCTATCTTTGGTGGGACAAGTTCTATTTCAATGAAAAGTGTATTCAAAAGCCTCTCAGTACTAGCCATAACTCTTCTTTCTTTCACAACTTTCGCGCAAAACAAGATGCAAAGTCTGGATGAATTGATCAATAAAACAGATCCTGCCTGGCCTCTTGTTCAAAAATGGATTGATTCTGCAAAAAACAAAGTTGAGGTTCTTGAAGTTGACTCTGCTAGCGCTAAACAAGCACTATTTGATACACAGGTCTCAACCTATTCAACTCTGGGTGCCGTAATTTATAACAGTGGCGGGATTATGATTGATAATGGCTGGTTAAGAATCCTGGGTTCCGGAAGTACAAAACTAAATCGCTCTGTTCCTGAATGGAATAAAGGAAAAACGATACAGGAATTTGGAGATAAACCAGAATATTTTTTGGTTGCTGACGATGCAGCTGGTGGTTTCTTCGCCATAAATTACGGTGCATTTGGTAAAGATTTGAAAAATGTCTATTACCTCGCTCCTGATAATTTGAGTTGGGAGCCACTTGGTTTTGGTTATAGTGAATTTATTCGTTTCTGTCTTGATGGTGACCTTTCTTCATTTTACAAAGGATTAAGATGGTCAAGCTGGGACAAGTTCATTGCCAAGCTGGATGGGAGCAAGTCTTATAGTTTCTATCCTAATTTATGGACAAAAGAAGGAGCTGATATAGAAAAGTGCAGGCGAAAATTAGTCCCAACGGAAGAATTATTCAAATCTAATATGGAAAACCGGAAGGAGCTTAAAACAGAAAGCGTGACTGAACCTCAATAAATAGCGAATAAACTTCCCCGAAATACCATGCTCGTAACCCTTCTGTTATAAAGAGCTTAATCATTTGATGGAATCGTAATTATTTGGTAACCTTGGAATCGTATGCAAATCCAATGGGCTTTTGTACATCCCGGATTTAGTGCAATGACCAAATATAAATGACAACAAAAGAAGTAAACCCGGCTATTCTAAAAACTAAAAAACATTTTGAAATTCTTGATGGATTAAGAGGGGTAGCTGCCCTGTCAGTTGTGCTTTTCCATTTTATGGAAATTGTTTATTCAGACCCCACTAAAAATTTCATTGCCCATGGGTTTTTAGCTGTAGACTTTTTTTTTTTTCTGTTTATCGGGATTTGTAATTGGTTATGCTTATGATGAACGTATCGGAAAAATGGGAATTGCGGCTTTTTTTAAATCAAGATTAATAAGACTGCATCCTTTAGTTATTCTGGGTTCCATATTAGGTTTATTAGCTTTTCTTTTTGACCCTTTTACCAGCCATCCGGCAATGTATGGACCTGGGAAACTTATCCTGATATTTCTAAGCTCAATATTACTCATTCCTTTTCCGGTAATGCCTGAGCGTTTTTTTAACCTGTTTGGTCTCAATGCCCCTTCATGGTCACTATTCTGGGAATATATTGCCAATATAGTTTATGCCGTTGTATTATACAGAATTGGCCGTCGCTATTTACTCATATTAACTATACTTTCAGCGGCAATACTTTGCTTTGTTAGTTATCATGCAGGCTCACTACTGGGCGGATGGAGCGGAGCAAACTTTTGGGATGGCTGTGCCCGCATTTCTTATTCATTTTTAGCAGGACTTCTTATTTATCGGTCCAATTGGATTATCAAGAATAAAATTGGTTTTACCGGTCTTTCAGTACTACTTATATTAGCGTTCCTAATGCCCTCGACTAAATGGAGCTGGTTAACAGAGCCAATAGTTGTATTATTCTATTTTCCATTAATTGTTGCACTCGGAGCCGGAGCTACATTAGCGCCAGCGTTTAAAAAGATCTGTACATTTTCCGGAAAAATATCATATCCACTGTACATGACTCATTATGCAGTTATGTTTATGTTCTTAAATTATTTCACCACTCATAAACCTGGAAATGTTGAAATAGTTTTGATTATAACAATTGGAACAATTCTTTTAATAGGCATGGCCTACCTGGTCACGGTAATTTATGATATTCCTGTCCGAAGATACCTAACCAGTAAAAGGAAACAAGACTGATTTATTTCCTCAGACCATATCATGACGAATAATAGTCTGAGGAGAATTAAAAAGATTCAAGCACTACTCAAATACGGGGCGCAAAAATGTCCGTTCATAACTTATAATACATTTATTTTCTTCTGCAACTCTGAACGTCTCTAAACATTCTTCGTCTGTCAGGATCTGATTCCTGTAGTTTTCATAATCAGCCAGACTTGGAAATGAAAAGAAAGCAAATGCAATATTGCTGGCTCCTTCACCGGGCATAAAGTAACCATGGTGCTGTCCGCCAAAGCGGTTTACTAATTTTATCCATTGCTTACCATAAGCTTCAAAAGCAGCTAATTGATAAGGATCAATTATATATTTTAAATGACAAGTTATCATAATAGTTTTTTCGGCTAAAGTACTTTATCGTAGCTTCTATGAAAGCAACCGGTCGTCAGAAAATAGTCAAATAACTATAAATACAGATATCCATAATCACATAACAGGAAAAACCAATACTTTTATAAACATACTAGTTAGTATCTTATGAAGAAATCAGAGCAGAGCCTATATGGAAATCAACTGCGCACATTGTCATAACCCAAACGGCATGGCTTACAGGCAATCCATTATGTTAAATTATCAGATACCTTTTAAACAATCAGGAATAGAATTCAATAAGAACAACATAATTGACCGTATGGGGAACCTGGGGCAATTCCATAGGCCAAAGCTAGGTACTACCACTTTGGATAAGGAGGGCATAGACCTGATTAGAAAATATATTACAAGTCTTCATTGATAGCAAAATTTTAGAATTTCTTCCAAAACAAATTTAACAACCTTCCCGATTAACGGGTATAGCTTTGCATATAATCTCTTAAATACAGATAACATGCAGAATGATAAAATTATAATTTATCAACCAAAAAATGGTTAAACAGCAATCGACATAAAGCTGAAAAAAAATGAAACTGTTTGAAATAAGCAAGTACAACCCATTGAACTTCCTGGAAAGAGGCGTTAAGCTACTGCACGAGCGTTGGTAGCGCAACTTTAAAACAATAGCCGTTATTATAATAACAGCTATTGTTTTAATCCACTTTACTAATACTACGTTTATTCATTAACCTTTAATAAAAGCCAAAAGATCTGCATTTATTGTTGCAGCCTCGGTAGTTGGCATTCCATGAGGAAAGCCCGGATATGAAATAAGTTTTCCATTTTTTAAAAGCTTCACCGCTTTCGCGCCTGAAATAGGAAATGGAACAATCTGGTCGTCTTCACCATGCAGAACCAGTACCGGAATGTCTACGCTTTTAAGGTCTTCAGTAAAATCTGTTTCTGAAAAAGCTTTGATGCCATCATGATGTGATTTTATTCCACCCATCATTCCCTGGCGCCACCAATTATCTCTTATGCCCTGTGATATTTTTGCTCCCTCACGATTATACCCATAAAATGGAATAGTAAAATCCTGAAAATACTGTGCACGCTGAGTTGCAGTACCAACACGTATCTCATCAAAAACAGACAAAGGAACACCATCCGGGTTATTTTCAGATTGTACCATTATTGGCGTAACGGCACTTATAAGTACAGCTTTGGCAACACGGCCTTGCCCATATTTCGCTACATAACGGATAACTTCTCCACCACCGGTTGAGTGACCTATATGTATGGCATTTTTCAGATCTAGTGCCTGTACAAGCTCTTCAACGTCTGCCGCATAGGTATCCATATTGTGTCCACCTGAAGCCTGACTGGATCTTCCATGCCCTCTCCGGTCATGAGCGATAACTCTATATCCCTGTTCCAGGAAAAACATCATTTGTCCATCCCAATCATCGCCGGATAAAGGCCAGCCATGATGAAAAAAGAGTGGTTGTCCGGTTCCCCAGTCTTTGTAATAAATTTCAGTGCCGTCTTTTACTGTAATTCTACCCATTTCTTTTACTTTTTTATTGTACTTGATAAAGTTCTGAAAGCATACTTGTTACCTTAAATGAAAGGATTAAATAGCAATAATTGTTTTCATTCTTCATTAATTTCCATGTCTCGTGCAGGATTGATCTTTATTCTTCCCAGGCAATAGGAATATAAATAGTCACATAACCATCAGGCCCAATCATTTCCGGAGACAGGGTTGCGATAACATTACCATAACCAGTCCAGTTTCCCTGGCCTCTCAAAACATTAAATTCGTAGGTTCCAGCTGGTAAATTCTGGATAGTTCCAGGTAATTGATAAGGCAGATAAACTCCTGTAGGTGAAGAACCTAACTGGCATTCGAATTCATTACCGGTACTGGTGTTTCTAGCAGTAAAACCAGGGCTATCTGTGTAACCAGTGGTCGAAAGACTGCCATCCAGGTGTTTAAAACCAAAACGGATATTGTAGCTTACTGGTGGTTTCGTACTTTTTGACAGCGGACCTACCGGTGGAGTTGCAAAGGCGGTAAAGACACAACTGAGAACAAAATCAGGCAAATAGAAATTATTTTTTTCATAGTAAATGGTTTTATATCCTTAAAGATCAAAAAATATTCTGAGTTATTTGTTAAACCGGGGTTATCAAATAATTAAACAATAAGAACATACTCCAATCAGGATGTTACACAAAACACATACTGCAAAGCTTTAAAATATGTAATTTGATTTTTCAAAACCTTGATAACTATGGGATACAACCGACGACATTTTATAGGGAATAGCCTTGCAGTAACCACCGCATTGCTTTTACCTTCACTAGACATATTCGGATCCCCAAAATTCGTCCCGGATGAAATAGAAAAAGGCTTTTCCTTAAAGATTATGGCACCATACTGGGGCTTCAACGGATCAGTAACTGATTTTTGTAAAAAGGCAAAACATGACGAATATGATGGGATAGAAATTTTATGGCCTTCTGACCTTACCACACAAAAAGAGTTATTCATTGCACTAAAAGAGTATCAATTAGCAGTCGGTCGGATTTCTTTGCCGGGGAGACGAATCAATCGCGGATAGCAATTTGACAACTTTTAAAAAAGTACTCGTTGAAGCAGCTGAAAATAAATACCAGCAACCGCTGTACATCAATGTCCATTCGGGAAGGGATTTCTTCACCTATGAAGAGAACAAACGGTTTATTGATTTTACTATCAATTATTCAAATCAAACAGGTGTTCCAATTTATCATGAAACCCACAGATCACGCATGCTCTATTCAGCACCTGCAGCTTTGCCCTATTTACAGAAAAACCCGGATCTGAGACTTACACTCGATATATCTCACTGGTGTAATGTTAGTGAAAGCTTACTGGAAGATCAGGCCACTACAGTTGAACTGGCTATTTCACGTACAGATCATGTTCACTCCCGCGTTGGACATACTGAAGGCCCGCAGGTTAGTGACCCCCGTGCTCCAGAGTGGAAGACTGAAGTAGCTGTACATTTTGCCTGGTGGGATAAAGTGGTTGCCATTAAAAAACAACAGGGTAAAATGCTCACAATGTTAACTGAATTTGGCCCTCCTTCTTATATGCCAACAATTCCTTTTACTAATCGCCCCGTTGCCGATCAGTGGGAAATAAATGTATATATGATGCAGACCTGGAAAAAAAGGTATCTGTAAATCACCCGGTATCAGAAAATGAATTTTATATAATTGATAACCTATAATAAAACCACCTCATGAATATCTTTCAAACACTCTACGATGAACTAACTGGTTTCTTTGGTATTGGTGGTATTATAAAGATGGTACAAAGCGGAGATTACAGATCACTATCGACATTTGAAGGTATACAACATCTTATTGCTCCTATTATCCCCTTGCTGTTATTAATAGAAATTATCAGGGCTTTTTTTTATAAACGTTTTAAAATAGATGAATACCGGATAACTTTTTTGGTATTTGTAGTAAACCGGTTTATCTCCAGGTTTATATCGATTGCAGCCGTAGCCTTCTGTATAGGACTACTTGAAAAACACGCCATTTTCACTACAACCTTTACATGGTACTGGCTAATTTATGGTTATATTATCTGGGAGTTTTCTCATTTTGTTTACCATGCATTAGCGCATAAAGTCAGAATTTTATGGTGTCTTCATTCCACACATCATGCACCACAGCAAATGAACCTCACTGTAAATTTTGCTCATTTCTTCT
Organism: Pedobacter sp. NJ-S-72; assembly: GCF_053890575.1. Lineage (NCBI taxonomy): Bacteria > Pseudomonadati > Bacteroidota > Sphingobacteriia > Sphingobacteriales > Sphingobacteriaceae > Pedobacter > Pedobacter sp. NJ-S-72. The sequence continues at coordinate 2,984,941 of NZ_CM132681.1, forward strand.
TAGAAGCACCCTACGCAGATGTCGTCCGCACCTCAATTTGTATACTTTTGGGTGTAAATCCAGCCCTGTTATTTTTCATTATGTTCATCGATGGATTTTGGGGATCATTTATACACATTGGAGAAAACGTTATTAAAGATGGACGATTGGGCTTCTTAAATAAGATTTTACTTACTCCCTCTCATCACCGGGTACATCATGCAAGAAACCCATTATATATGGACACCAATTTCTGCAATCTTTTAAATATCTGGGATCGGGTTTTCAAGACTTATCAGGATGAAAGAACAGATATCAAAATAGAATATGGCATTACCAGGGAGATGAATCCCAATAGTTTGTGGGATGTTTACTTTGGCGAATTTATTTGTTTAGGAAAAGATATTATTGCAGCACCTGGTTTCAAAAACAAGTTATTGTATATCATCATGCCACCGGGCTGGAGCCACACCGGGGATCATAAAACTGCAAAAATTACACGACAATCATTTATTGATGATGAACTCACCAAATCCGTTAAATAAAACATAGCTCTTCAGCGCCCCGTTTCTTTCTATAAAATGTGGACAACGTTTTATTGCATTATCAGGTGGCACAATGTCCCTGCCCCAAATCGCTTTATTTTTAAAGAAAATGATGCCGGATGCCGCAAAAAATGCATCAACAAAAACCTCACCTAACCGGGTTGCCCGTTTAGCGGCATTATTTAACCCAAAAGCAAAAGCCATAGCGCCAATGTTAGGTATCAATCGCAATGCAAGCAACGAAAAAGCAAGAAAAATTTTAGGCTGGCAGCCCAGAACCAACGAAGAAGAAGCTATACTGGCTGCAGCAGAAAGTTTATTAAAATATAACCTCAACAAAATTTAGAAAGCAAAAGGGTAACTTAACCTTTAAACGCAAATCTATTCCAATGAAACCATCATGTGCAGCAGCACACAAACCGAAATGAACCGGAATCAGGTGCACATGATAGCTTCATTACCATTAAAAACAATTATATACTGATGAAAATAATATTAACAGGGGCCACAGGAATGGCCGGCGAAGGCGTTCTATTGGAATGCCTGCAAAATAATGCCATTACAGAAATATTAATGGTCAATAGAAAACATTTGGATAGGGAACATCCTAAACTAAAAGAATTACTGGTTCCTGACTTTTTGAAAATAGAAGACTTTAGTACTTCGCTACAAGGTTACGATGCCTGCTTTTTCTGTGCCGGTATTAGTTCTGTGGGTATGAATGAAGAGAAATACACGATCATCACCTATGATACGACAATGCAATTTGCAAAAACACTAGTTGCAATTTAATCCGGATATGGTTTTCAATTACATTACAGGTACAAGTACAGATAGCACAGAGCAAAGTAAAACCATGTGGGCCAGGGTAAAAGGTAAAACCGAAAATGACTTGATGAAATTACCTTTTAAAGGACAGTATAATTTTCGTCCGGGCGGAATGGCCCCGGTAAAAGGGCAGAAAAACACCAAAATGATCTATGTAGTTATTGTAAGCATCATCAAAGTTTTTTCACCTAAAAGCATTATCACCCTTAATGAGTTGGGACAGGCTATGATTAATTCCGTACTAAATGGTTATCCTAAACAAGTTCTGGAAATCAGCGACATTAAAATACTGGCCAAAGAATAGCGCAATGAATAAAGTCTTTAAAATTTAAAAACGAACAATGCAGATTCTTTTAATGCTGATCGTATTGACAGCTATCACTATATTTTTCTATATGCGTCTGGCTAAATTCGGGAAATTACCAGATGGGAAACGACTGGCAGGAATTGAAAAGTCAACACTTACCGAAGGACATTCCACATTAGGTGAATTATATAAAACGATTTTCACAAAATATCCCAACCGCAACCCCACTGATTCTCTGCCTTCGTTGAAAACAAATTTAAAGACCTTGCCTATTGACAGCAATCTGGTTGTCTGGTTCGGACATTCTTCTTTTTATATGCAGCTTGACGGAAAATTTTTTTTGGTTGACCCGATATTCAGTGGGTCAGCATCTCCTATACCAGGTTCGGTCAAAGCATATAAAGGAAGTGATATTTACACAGCGGATGAGATGCCGCAAATTGATTATCTGCTGATCTCCCATTACCACTACGATCATTTGGATTATGAAACTGCTATTACATTAAAAAACAAGATCAAACACGTTGTTTGCGGATTGGGCGTAGGTGTACATTTTGAACATTGGGGTTATGCACCTGAACAAATCATAGAAAAAGATTGGTATGAAAAAGTAGAAGTAGCCCCGTGCTATACCATCTTTACAGAATCAACACCCATGACTATGGAAGAGAATTTACACGCAGTAAAGCCTTGTGGTTATCCTTTTTAATCCAATCTCCTGCTATGAAACACCCGCAATCTTTTAATAAGCTATTCAAAAGAAAAAAACTGATTTATCTCCTCTGGAATTTAGATTATCGTTCAATTAGCAGTTTGTCGGCATTGCCATGAGCAATTTTTTCAATTTGCTCATTTGGAAGATCTATAGCATTTAAAAAATCAATTCCCACCTTGTTTGTACTAAAGGGACAACGGGTGCTTTGCGACATCCCTTTGCATAGATTCCGCTAGTTGACCTTCCTAAGAAAATCCTTATCCCCCACCGGATTAAATCGCTTGTTCTGCTCATCCCACAAATAAGCCTTATAAAACACCTTTGAATCTTTAGGATCTTGTTTACAAACTGCCGAAATGAACAATATACTTCCTGCCCGATAAAGTGCAGCATCCTGCATATCCACGCACATATTCTCTTCACCTAAGGGAAGGTCGTAGATTTTACCATCCCTGACATCTACCATAAACCCAAGTATACACCCACCACCACAACCGAAAACAATTCCGATATAATGACCCGCAAAATCCACTTCCTGACCATTATAGCCATCAGTAATCCTGGTTCTGAAAGTCTTAGCAGCTAGATTACCTGACCAGTCAATTTCAGCCTTAACCACAGATTTTGATGGTATCTCCACAACATATTTCTTAAAGTCTACACTGTCAGTATAAACAATATGTCCCTCCTGTTCTTCAGTTATCGCCACAGGTTCATACTCTGAACCTCCGGTATCGGCAGGCATAATTTTAGCTGCCGTCACAGTAAGAGAACTATCCTGATTAGAATGATCTGTTACAGCCGAACTTTTATCCCGGCAAGCATTACAACAAAAGGCTGTCATTACCAGGCAAACAAAATAGATTGATTTTTTCATAAATATGAGGATATTCACTTTTTAGACACCATTATTGACTAAATTAATAGAATCTATTGAAATGGCAATCTCTGTAATTCCATTTAACAGCTAAAGTAGTAAGCATATTAAACCTCAACGTCTGATTTCGTGTACCTCCTTTTTCCCGAACGTGATCAAACTTGCCAGTGATAAAATCCAAACACCAATACCACCATATAACATTATCCAGTCAAAACCTTGTACGAGTGCTGTATGTACAACAATCCCGGAAGGGTCTAAAACAGCTAATTGCGGAAAATCGTGTTTAAGAGTATGGAAACTCCCGGAGGCTACTTTTTCAGCCAAAGAACGCAATGGCAATTTATTTAGAGACTGATGAGGAAATACAGTTTTCAAATAAGACAAAATTCCTTCTACCAGAATGAATCCCATCAATGCAATATTAATGGCTAATGTAATCAACCTGGCACTCATATCTATACCAGAAGCCATTCCTGCCCGATTACTTGAAACAGAACCTGTAGTGGTATTGGTCACAGGTGTATTGGTTAACCCCAGTCCAATACCAGCCAATATGGACCCCCGGAGCATTGTAACCCAACTGGGGTTCTGAGCCAGACTTCCATATCTCATCCCAATAAATCCCAGGCCTATTGTAAACAGACCTAGAGGAATAACAATACCCGTCGTCGATACCGAACTGAAAGACGCTCGGCTAAAGGTGGTATAATTAAAGTCGGAAGTGTATATGCCAATAGAGAAAGGCCCACAGTGATAACATCATAACCTAAACAGGCCTGAAAATAAATAGGCAGATAAATGATGAATGGCCAAAAACTAAAATTCATACCAATAGAACCAAAAATAGCACCCGAAAAATTACGTATCTTAAATACCGAAAAATCGAACATCGGGTGATTATTGTTTTTTTCGATCCACACAAAAATGATAAAGCTTATTGCTGTAGCAACAAGGATACAGATCGCAATGGTGCTGGTAAAACCAATATCACCTCCCTGTGTGATAAAATAGGTCAAGCCAAAAACAGATAAAGATAAAGTAACCATTCCTAAGATATCAAGTCTTTTTGCCTCCGGATCTTTGGATTCAACCACATTGCCATAAACAAGAATTGAAGCAAGAACAGCGACTGGCGTATGTATAAGAAAAACCCATTTCCAGGATAGTAAAGCGACAATACCACTACCAATAATAGGCCCGAAACCTAATCCAAGTCCGAGAATAATACCCCATATACCAAAGGCTTTACTGCGCTCTTTTCCTTCCTGAAACTGGTGCGAAAGAGCTGATATCTGGCAAATCAACATTGCCCCTCCACTTATTCCCTGGAAAAAACGACTTACAATTAATACCGATGTACTTTGCGCCAGACCACAAACCAAAGAAGCCATACCAAACAAAACCAGGGTAATAACAAGTATTCGTTTACGACCATATTTATCAGCCATTGTCCCTGCCGCCATTAACACTGTCGTACAACCGATTGTATAAATATTCATGATCCATTGCATATCCTTGAGATTTGCGCCTAATATCGTTTCAAGGGTCGGGAGTATGACTGGCACGCTGGAAATCTCTAACGAGAACATTAGCGTTGCCATACAAATAGCGATTAGAGCAATGGTGTTCTTACTCAGATAGTTTTGATTTTTCATTTTCACATCAATAATATTTAGCAAAAATAAACTGAACATAATACATAAATCAGTACATTTTAATGATATATATGTATTTTTGCCTTATGAAAATGGAGAATATGCACCAATCTTTCGAAATTGTTTATCGTAAGGTAGATGAATGTTCTGTCAGGGATTTACAGTTTAGCTTTTTCCAAATGGCTTATGTGATTTCCGGAACGGGATTTCTCCATGTAAATGGCAATTGTATAGCTTACCAGGCTTGTAACCTGATGTTGATGACACCTAACGATTCTCATAACTTTAATATTGTTGAAACGACGGAATTCCTACTGGTTAAAATCAATAACGAATATATTAAAGAATACAGCTCTAAAAACATAAACTGTATCGAGTGTTTATTATACTATGCCTCGCATTTATCAGGCTGTGTTTTTTAAGGCAAAAAGAGGATGAATTCCTTGTTAAATCGATAGTCGAATGTCTCTTGCACACGATTAAACATAAGGACATTTATGATGAAGATTTAACCGCACATTATGTAAATGCATTAATTGTAATCGCAGTCAGGAATATTTCAAAAATAAGACCACCGGGCATTAAGGAGAACGCAGATAAGAGGATATTAGAAATTATCAGTTATATACAGGCCAATATTTTTACACCTCAAAGCTTAAAAGCATCATTTATAGCAGATAAATTTGGTATATCAGATACTTATCTGGGAAGCTATTTCAAAAATCAGTGTGGTGAAACCATTCAACAATTTATTGCTAACTATAGAATCCGTTTGATAGAGCATCGGCTAAATTTTAGCGATAGGAGGATTAATGAGATTGTAACCGAATTCGGTTTTTCTGATGAAAGCCATCTGAATAAATTTTTCAAGAAACATAGAAGTATAAGTTTGACAGGATATCGAAAAGCAAAAAACTTAATATCTCCATGAGCGATCAAGTATTTTTTTCCAAATGAAGAATAACGGTTTTCGGGTTGGCGATAGGATAGATTTTCATCATGTCATATTATCCCTTCTCTTATTTACTTCAAAAATCATTTCTTTCTTCAAAATTATTATTAACTCAATGAATTATTCACACTTCAAGGCATCTACAGGATTGCAGACAGCACTTCTATAAGCCTGGTAACTCAGCGTAAACAAGGCAATAACTAAGGTCCCTAAAGAAGCAAAAGCAATGATCCACCATGAAATGGCGATATGGAATTCAAAATTCTGCAACCACTTACTCATCAAATAATAAGCAATTGGAACAGCAATACAAATGGCGATACAGATCATCTTGATAAATGACCAGGAGAGCAAACTCATTAAATTGACAACTGATGCACCCAATACTTTCCTGACACCAAACTCCTTAGTGCGTTGTGCGGCACTAAAAGCAACGAGGCCGTACAATCCCAAACAGGAACAAAAACGGCCAGCCCACCGAAAACATTTGATAATACCCCAAGCTTTCGTTCCTTGGCCAGCAGGTCCTCATAAACAGTGTTGGTAAAAGTTAATTCAACAGGATATGCAGGATTAATCTCTTTGGTAATCTTTGTGATCAATTCTATGTTATGCTGCGTACTGTTTGCAGTATTCAAACGCATCGTAACGGTTCCAGTATGCTCCTTGCTAAAATACACGACCAAAGGTGTATTAGACTTATAAGGCGAATCCCATACATAATCTTCAAATACACCTATAATTTTTCGGGTAGTTCCTGAAAATCTGATTGTGGTACCCAAAGGCTCTTTCAAGCTCATGGTTTTAACGGCCGAACGGCTTATCAGAACCGCAGCTGTATCGGATGCATATTTATCTGAAAAGTCTCTTCCACTGGTTAATTTCAGTCCATTAGTTTTTATAAAATCATAGGTAGTCCCCACTCTGTTGAATAAAACATTAAGTTCTGCCGGAGTACTTCCTGGCCATTCCATGTTTGTAAAAAAGGAACTATGATGGACCAGACTCTGTGAAGACTGATACATATCCGAAACTGCTCCCGAATTGACAAGACGCGTTTTAAGCAATTCGTATTTTCCCTGCAATGCTCCATCCTGTGGCATTTCTATAAGCGCGTTAACATCTGCCCCCAGAGGCCTGTCCTTAATATACTGTATTTGTTTATAGATCACCAGCGTAGATATGATCAGTAAAACAGTAAAACAAAACTGTCCGATGATCAGTACCTGTCTTAAACTAATAGAAAGAAAAGCTCGTCCTGTTGCTTTTTTTCTTAGAGTCTGTATCGGTTCGAAAGATGAAAGATAAAATGCAGGGTAACTTCCTGCAGCCAGCCCGGTGATCAGAATAATTGCTATCAGGCCAAGCCAATTATAAAAATTAAAATAATTGATCACCATATTGATATTCAATAGGTTATTTAAAAATGGAAGAAAAGCCTCGACCAACCCTAATGCAACAATGATACTTACTTATAGTAGCAAGTAAAATAGATTCAGTCAGGAACTGTGCGATCAATGAAGACCGTGAAGCTCCGATTGTTTTCTTGATTCCGACCTCCTTAGCCCTATTTTCAGATTTTGCAGTGGCCATATTCATGAAATTGACACAGGCAATCAGCAATATCCCAAATGCCAATGTCATAAATAACCAGATTTGTTCAATAGCACCACCTACACTTTTTCCTGCCTCAAACTTCCCATATAAATGTATTTTGCTTAAAGGAAAAAGAAAATGAGGCTGATTGACAGTCATATTTTGGCCCTTCTTAATAATCTCAGTGAGTTTTTTGTTTACCAAAAACAAATTAGCATCGTCGTTGAGCCTAACCAGGGTAACAAAGCTATAATTACTCCAGTTTAGATTTCTGGCATCTTCGTTCACTATTTCATAAAAAGCCCAGGGCATTAAGAAATCAAATTTATTTGAACTGTTTTCTGGCAGATCTTTGATTACACCAGTATATATTCAAATCATTCTGATTTTCATACTTTACCGACTTGTTGAGTACATTTGTCGATCCAAATAAGGTCAAAGCTGTGCTCTCGGTGAGTATAACTGATCTCGGTTGAAGCAGCGCAGTCCTGGGATCGCCAGCAACAAACTCGTAATCATACATTTTCAGAATATCAGGCTCTGCAAATTTCCCTTGCTTCTTAAAGGTATTTTGTCCATTTGCAAGCAGCTTTCTGGAACCATAGTTCATCTTGCAGATATACTTCACCTCAGGTATACCTTGCTTAATGAGTGGAGCAAAACCAGTGGGTGTACCGTCAAATGTTGCTGCGATTTTTTTACTGTTATCCACAACATTGGTCATTGCGATATACACATCTGCCGAATGCTTTGCTTGTTTATCAAAATTCCATTCGTAGGAAACATAGAGCAAAAGCATAAAACATGCAGCCAAACCAATAGCCAACCCAATTACATTAATAAAAGATGAGACCTTATTCTTAAAAATACTCCGGAGTGCAATTTTGATATTGAGTTTGAACATATGGTCCTGAATTTATAACAATGCCTTATGCCAAGACCATACCAATTATCAAAACAGGCATATCACACTAAAAAACAAACAGTTACATTATTTAATACATTAAGACTGTCCGGAACCGAACAAGGTGCTGTGCATTATCAAACAGTAAATCAACTTTTAGCGCTGATTGCTGGGAATTTGAGTTTTTGGTAACTCCAGGTGCGATAGATCCAGACCTTGTTCAGGCACATATTTATCATATTCCATTTGTTTTGCAACTGCTTCCGCTACTTCTTTACCTCTCAATTTTGAAACCAGATGCAAAGCACCATCTATACCAGCTGATATCCCTGCTGTGGTGATTACTCTGCCATTATCAACATAGCGGACATTTTGAAGCACTTTAGCTTTCGGTACAGCCTTTTGAAGATTTGTTATGCTTTTATGAAAAGTGGTAACCGTAAGCTGATCAAGCAAACCAGCTCCCCAAGAATAAATGCCCCGGTGCAAACAGAAAAATAGCTTTTAGTAGCACTGTCCCTTGATTTTATCCAGGAAATAACTTCAGGATCATCTGTTGCCACTTCGTCCGAACCACCGAATACTGCAAGAATATCTGTTTGCGGAGCGTCTTTAATGCTATAATCCGGAGTGATCTTTAAAATCCCCTGTGAGAAAAGACGAGCTTTAGTTTTTGCGACAGTGATGATTTTGAATCCCGCATAGGAAAAAACTTCCATCGGACCTGCAAAGTCAAGTACCTCTACTCCATCATATAAGTAAAAGCAAACTGTTATTTTTTGATCCTTTGACATCTGTTGATTTTTCTCGATTAATTTCATCCCGCAATGCGCACAAACACCAGGTTGCTGATAAGTAGTGGTATCACATGGATGGCTACAAGGCGGACATATATATGTGGTTGCATAGACTTGCGTAAATGCAAAGCACGGAATAAAAAAAAAAACTAAGAGTAATAACTGTTTCATAAATAAATATTTTATTTAAATCCAAAATTAATTGAATACACCTAATAAATCAGGACAGCCATAGTAACAATCCGGCCAATCTATCTATGACAATATGTTAATCTTTTGCTTCTTTAATTAACTTCCTCAGCTGAGTAGGGCTATTATAACCACATTCTTTCGCTACCCAGGCCACCTTCTGTTTGGTTTTAAGCAGATGCTTTGCTTTTTCCTGTCTTAACGATTGAATATATTGCCCGATAGTAATTCCTGTGGCAGATTTGAACAACCGTGTAAGATTCCGCGGACTGATAAAGACTAATTCAGCCAATTCTCCTATTGTTATTTTATGATGTAAATGCTTAGTAATATAATCCTGTATCTGATGAATATGATGGTTAATATGCTGCCTGCTTTGCAGATAAATGCTATTTTGTGCTTCCGTTCCATCTCTGCGTATGTAAACAACCATATCTTTTGCTACAAGACATGCAAAAGCTGCTCCGTGCTGCTCTTCAACAAGGTAGAGTGCAAGATCAATACCTGTAGCAATGCCCGCGCTGGTAAAGATCCTCCCACTTTGTACAAATAGTTTATTCTCTATCACCTTAAGTAGGGGGTATTTTTGTTGCAAAGCTGTAGTCCATGCCCAATGCGTAGTGCAATTGTGCCCATTTAAGAGCCCTGCAGCAGCAAGAGCAAAGGCTGCCGTGCAAATTGAAGATATCGTAGCGCCAGTTGCAGCAGCAGACTGTAACCATGGTATCCAGAGGTGATCATCTGCTCTGTTCCATTTTTCAATTTCCATACCGGCTACAATGACAATGTCATCCATACTAACTGTTACCGAATTGAGTGGCTCAACATTTGAAAATCCAAGACCAGATGAGGTTACCGGATTGTCATATGGCGAAACATAATGCATATTGTAATTCTTTCCGCAGCATCCGGATTCATAAAAAACAGTTACAGCACCAGCTAGATCCAGCAGGTGAACGCTATTAAACATGAAAAATATAACACGATTGGAGCTCATTTTCCTAAGTTAATATATAAGTATAAGAAACATATATAATAGCTTCCTTACAAAGGAACTTGGTGATGTACTGATTGATGTATATTAAATATCCAATAATTTAGTCCAAAGAAAGCCTGCTTAAAGTACCTAAATAAAATGAGATTTAGCTAAGTACTTTGAACACCGCATGAAACATATTAAGCCCGGAAAAGGCAAAAAAAAAAACCGGAATCGATGTGTTCGATTCCGGTCAATACGCCCAGATTTGGGTGGATCGGTCTGATAGCGTCAGACCTATATATGGGTTAGTGGCAATGGTAGCACGACACCGAATTGGCATGACAAAATAAGTAGTCAAGCCCACCCACATATACAATTTGACTACAACAAGTACCAATTCAGATACATTTCAGGTGACGACTATTAAGAATTTTGAACTTGACATTTAAGTCGGTGCAAAAATGGAAAATGTAATATTAAACAATGGGGTAAAGATGCCCCTGCTTGGTTTTGGCACATACTTGCTTCGAGACGGTTTTGAGTGTGAACAGTCTGTGCTAAATGCCTTAAATATCGATTACAGATTCATAGACACAGCTACAGTATACAACAATGAGGATTCGGTGGGCAGAGCGATTAAAAAAAGTAATGTCAAACGAGACGAAATCTTTGTAACCACAAAATTTTTGCCCGCGGATATCGGGTATCAAAAAACAAAGCGTGCCTTTGAGGCATCGCTAAAAAAATTAGGTCTTGACTATATTGATTTATACTTGATTCATCTTCCGCAGGGAGATGTACATTCTTCTTAGGCAGCAATGGAAGAATTATACAAGGAGGGTAAAGTGAGGGCTATCGGTGTAAGTAATTTCAATATGGATCAGATCCAGAATTTACTGAAGCGGCATAGTGTGGTGCCTGTAGTCAATCAAGTGGAGACCCATCCATTTTCCCAAAAAATAGAAATGCAGAAAGCTTTGAAATCTCAGGGCATCCAACTGGAGTTTGGGCACCCTTTGCCCAGGGCAGAAATAATCTTTTTAATCAGGAACTTTTAGTAGCGCTCTCAAGAAAATACAACAAGAGTATCGCCCAAGTGGTTCTACGATGGTTAATCCAAAAAGAAGTCGTGGTTATTCCGAAATCAGCAAATATGAAAAGGATGAATGAAAATTTCAATGCATTTGACTTTGAGTTGTCTGCCGATGATCTGACAACCATCAAATCGTTAGATAAAGGTAGAGGACTTATTTATAGTGTTTGAAAATCTGACTACAACAATTACCAATTCAACTACTTTTTATAGAACGACAATCAAGAATTTTGTACTTGAAATTTAAGTCAGTTTAAGAAACAACTAAAAATAGAATTATGCAAAAAAGAAAATTAGGAAATAACGGATTGGAAGTTTCCGCATTAGGCTTTGGCTGTATGGGTTTAAACTTTTTGGACGGCAAAGGTCTTGATAAGAAAGAGGCCATAACACTATTATGCAACGCAGTTTAAGAGGTATCACATTTTTTGATACCGCAGAAGCCTACGGACCTTACACCAATGAAGAAATTGTTGGCGAGGCATTACAGCCTTATAGAAAAGATGTAGTAATCGCCACAAAATTTGGTTGTAAAGATGCTAGACCAGCAGTAGGTTTAGACAGCAGACCCGAAACTATAAGAGCAGTAACCGAAGCATCTCTAAAAAGACTAAAAACAGATTACATTGATTTGTTGTATCAGCACAGAGTTGACCCTGATGTTCCAGTAGAAGATGTTGCAGGAACAGTAAAAGACCTGATACAAGAGGGCAAAGTAAAATATTTCGGTTTATCGGAAGCAAGTGCTAAAACTATTCGCAAGGCACATTCAATTCAACCTGTATCAGCATTACAAAGCGAATACTCTTTGTTTTGGCGTGAGCCAGAAGATGAAATCATACCTACTTTAGAAGAGTTAGGAATTGGTTTCGTTCCTTTCAGTCCTTTGGGCAAAGGCTTCCTCACAGGTATATAATAAACAAAAAATTAGAGGATATCGACCGTAGAAACATTATTCCTCGTTTCAGCGAAGAAAACATAAAAGCCAACCTGGTTTTAGTAGATGCGCTTTCGGAAATTGCTCAACAAAAAAACATTACAACCAGCCAGTTAGCATTAGCCTGGCTATTAGCTCAAAAGCCGTGGATAGCACCAATACCAGGGACTACAAAATTGCACCGTTTAGACGAAAACATTGGAAGTACAAACATTGTATTAACAGTCGATGAACTTGCAAAAATTGATACAACGGTAAATGGAATTACACTTGTAGGCGACCGTTATCCTGAATTTTTAGAAAAACAAATAGACAAATAAAAAGCTAACATCAATGCAAAATATTAAAGGAAAAGTAGTTGCTATTACAGGTGCAAGTAGTGGAATGGGTAAAGCCATTGCAATAGAATTAGCAAAAAACGGTGCAAAGGTTGTTTTGGGTGCAAGGCGAACAGAACAATTACAACAAATTGTTGAAGAAATTAAAAGCACAGGTGGTGAAGCCACCTGTGCTAAAATTGATGTAAAGAATAAAGCCGATTTAGTCCGGTTGGTAAATACAGCAGTTGAGCAATACGGAGAATTAGATGTCATTGTAAACAACGCAGGTGTCAGCCAATTAGCCCGTATAGACGAATTGGATATAGATGGTTGGGAAGAAATGATTGACATTAACCTCAAAGGCGTTTTGTATGGGATGGCAGCTGCAATTCCTATTTTCAAACAACAACAATCAGGACATATCGTCAATATCATTTCAACTTCAGGAATAAAGATTGTCCCAATGCAAGGCGTTTATGCAGGAACTAAAAATGCCATTCGCACTATTGCAGAAGCCTTTCGTCAAGAGTCAGAAGGATATATACGCATTACTGGCATTTCGCCCGGATTTGTGAAAACAGACTTTGCGAACAACATAAAAAACCAAGAAATGAAAACAACTATTCAAAAAGGAATGGAACAAATTGCCATAAATCCTTAGCCATTGCTAACGCTGTGATTTATGCATTAAGCCAACCTAACGATGTTGAAATTGGAGATATAGTTATTCGCCCGTCAAAACAAAATTGATTAAATTCGTAAACGAAAAATGCAACAACAATCTAACATAAATCACATTAAAAGTATATCGCAACTTGTGCGTGTCTTGGGAGTTCCTGCACCATTGCATCCACTGATTGCATTGGTTGATTATAATAATGTTTCGATTGAAATGTTTCCAAAAGGGCAAAAAGTAAGTCTTGATTTTTACAAAATTTCCTTTAAGCCTACATTCACAGGACAGATAAAATACGGACAAGGATATTATGATTTTGAAGAAGGCGGATTAGCATTTTTGAAGCCAAAACAAATCGTTTTTCCACCGGAAGACAAAGAAAGCTATGAAGGGATTGCTTTGTATTTCCATTCGGACTTTATCCGAAATTATCCGTTAGGAAGCACAATAAATCAGTATGGCTTTTTCTCTTACGATGTTTTTCAGAAGCCTTATTTCTATCGGCAAAGGAAAAAGAAATCATAACCAATTTATTTGCTACAATAGCCAATGAATTAGACAACAATATTGACAGTTTCAGCCAAGATGTTTTGGTGTCCCAAATAGAATTGTTATTGAATTACAGCAATCGTTTTTACAACAGGCAATTTATCACGAGGAAAGCAATAAATCACGACATCATAACTTCTTTGGACGAACTTTTAAACAGTTATTTTGAAGAAGAAAACAGTCTGAAAAACGGCTTGCCATCAGTGAAATATATCAGTACACAATTAAAGCTATCACAACGCTATTTGAGTGACATGTTGAGTTCATTGACAGGGCTAAACTCACAACAATACATTCAGAACGCAATCATAGAAAAAGCTAAAGAAAAATTATCAACTACAAATCTTTCCGTTTCGGAAATTGCTTATCAATTGGGCTTTGAACATTCACAATCGTTTAGCAAACTTTTCAAGACAAAGACAAATGTTTCGCTTTGGAATTCAGAAAGTCTTTCAATTAAATTTTTCGGCTACAAGAAAATACTTTTCGGCTACAAGAGTGCAGAAGCGAAATCTGAACTTTGCTTCATTAAATTATATCAAAATGAAAGTATTTGTTACAGGCGCTACAGGTTTCGTAGGAGCGGCAGTAGTACAGGAATTATTAATCAATGGGCACCAGGTTTTAGGATTAGCACGTTCGGAAGAGTCAGTAACCAAACTGATTGCTGCCGGAGCAGAAGTATAGAGGAAAAAGCAGCCAATTTTTATTATATTTTGTAGTCAAAAATTATTCATTCTCTGATGGTAATAAAAGAATAGCAGCTTATCTTTTCGTCTGGTTCATGGAAAAGAATAGAATTCTATATAGAGAGGACGGTTCAAAACGAATCGCAGATAATGCATTAGTTGCATTAACATTAATGATTGCTGAGAGTAAATCTGATGAAAAGGAGATGATGGTGAAAGTAATGGTAAATCTGATCAATACGAATAACTAAAAACCAAAAAAGCCTCCGATATTTCATCGAAGGCTTTTGAGTCGTACCCAGTGCCGGAGTCGAACCGGCACGGTTTCCCACAGGTGTTTGAGACCAGCGCGTCTACCAATTCCGCCAACTGGGCATTGCTTATTAAGCGGGATGCAAATCTATATATTCAAGGCAATATATCCAAGACTTATTTTCAAATAATCCTTATTATTATGCTTTAACCTGACCTACAGGCTCTTCCTTTAATTTCTTATCTACATAAAATGGAGCAAAGGGCAATAATGAAGCTAAAAATATCAAAATCGTCTTTCCAACTTTCCATTTATACTCCATCCAGCACATGATTACCATCACTACATAAAACATAAATAACACACCATGTGCCCATCCGGTATATTTTACAGCTAACGGCATGTTCGCAAAATACTTCAATGGCATAGCGATAAAAATCAGTGCGATGTAAGAAATACCTTCAGCAACCGCTACTTTTCTAAAAAGGGAAAAGTGCTCATAAATTCAGATTTCTCCAAAAATAGAAAAACCGGGACAGCAATGCCCGGTTATCTTTATTTTTTACATTGGCGGGACACCTATCCCCTATTCCAGCTTAAGAACACTGTCATTGATCCTGTTCAAATATTTCTTTCTATAGTATAAATCCTTAACAGACTTCAATATCGTATCCTCATCGGCTTTATTCTGCGTATCAAAAGCATGGAATAAACTATCCAGCTCCTGCTGTATATTACAGGCAATATCTTCAACCTCTTTTTTGATCCCCTCCAGCTTCACAGCATCCGGTTCAAACTGCAATTCCATCAAAGCCTCATTCACATCCATCATTTCCATCAGGAAATCCTGAGGCAAAGAATAATTCTCCCCCTCTGTCAGTATCCCTTTTAATTCCAGGATATAATGAAGTCGCTTCTGCGGATCACCAAGTACCTGGTAAGCCTTATTGTTGAGTGTAGATAATTCCAGCACCTCATCCTGCTTTTCAGCAGAATGATTGATATAAAAATCAGGATGGTACTTCTTACTCTGCGCATAAAACTGCTGTTTTACAAGTGCAGCATCCGGATTAAATGATACCGGAAGATCATAAAACTCAAAATAGTTCATACAACACTACTGAATAAAGGCTTTGAATATATCGTTACCAAGCACAAATACCATCAAACTCAGTAAAATTACGAAACCGACCATCTGCGCCCCTTCCAGAAACTTATCACTTACAGGTTTTCCTTTAATCATCTCCACAATCAGGAAGACCACATGTCCACCATCCAGTGCCGGGATTGGCAATAAGTTCATAAAGGCAAGAGCAATAGAAATTAATGCAGTAGAAGCCCAGAAATGTGACCAGATCCAAACACCACCATAAACCTTCTGTGCCAAAGCAACAGGGCCGGCAAATGCTTTATTAGCCTTAATTTTACCAGTTAATACTTTCCAGATACCTTTTCCATTATCAGTGAACGTAATCCAGGCCTGGTTTGCACCGATTGGCAAAGCTTCAAAGAAGCCATAGTTAACCGTTTCAAATTTAATCTCGTTTGGATTGAAGCCCATACCGATCGTTCCAACACTGTCAGTATTCACCTCAAAATTAAGCTTCTCTGTTCCGCGATAAGCTTCAACAATCAGCTTTTTGTTTTTCTCTTTTTTAAGCTCTCTGCGTATATCTGCATCAAATTTCACGGGAACATTATTAACGGCAACAATCCTGTCACCTTTTTTCATTCCCACTTTAAAGGCCGAACGGCCCGCTACAACAGTATCTACAACAGTGCTCAATAATGGAGTACGGCTGATAAATTCTTCCAGACCAAGATCCGCAACCTTATTTAAAAGATTATCAGGAACTTTAATATCAAGAGTTTTACCATCACGTACAACAGTCAGGTTCGTATTATCCAATAATACTTTTGAACTGGTCAGCTCATCAAAGCGAATAACTTTTTTACCATTTACCGCGATAATATGATCACCCTGTTTTGGTCCGATCTCTCTTCCTATACTTCCAGGATTAATCCCATTCTTAACAGAACTGTTTGGAATAAAAGTTTCACCGAATTTGAAAGTTAACATCCAGAAAATAAAAATACCAACTACGATGTTCACAAATATACCCGCAAGCATCACGATTAAACGCTGCCATGCTGGTTTAGATCTGAATTCCCATGGCTGAGGAGGCAATGCCATCTGCTCTTTATCCATAGATTCGTCAATCATTCCGGCAATTTTCACATAACCACCCAAAGGCAGCCAGCCAATACCATACTCTACACCACCACGTTTGATGCTGAATAATTTTACTCCCCATGCATCAAAAAACAGATAGAATTTCTCAACTTTAATACCGAAGGCACGCGCCGCAAGAAAATGTCCTAATTCGTGCAAGATTACTAATATTGATAATCCCAGTAACAACTGGGCAACCATAATTAATCCGTTCATATTTTATATAGTGTTTTTTACTTTTGAATATTAGATCGCTAAATTTTTTTTTTTGTTACTAACTGACGGGCAAATATACGCGTATGATGGTCAGTTTCTAAATAATTATTCAGGCTGGGCACTTGAATAAAAGCCAAATCAGACATACATTGCTCAATTACATCGCTCATTTCGAGGAATCCGATGCGGTCATTCAGGAATGCCTCAACAACCACTTCATTAGCAGCATTGATAATACAAGGCATATTTCCACCTCTTTCCAACGCAGTATAAGCTAATTGAAGATTACGGAAAGTATTCAGATCTGGCTTGTAGAAAGTTAATTCAGGGTAATCCATGAAGTTAAAACGTGGAAATTTGCTTTCTATTCTCTTTGGATAAGCCATAGAGTAGTGAATAGGCAATTTCATATCCGGAACGCCCATCTGTGCTTTCATTGACCCATCGTTAAACTGCACAATAGAATGAATTACAGACTGAGGGTGTACAATCACATCAATCTGACTGATATCAAGGTTAAACAACCATTTGGCTTCAATCACTTCAAGCCCCTTGTTCATCAGGGTAGCAGAATCAATAGTGATCTTCGCTCCCATCACCCAATTAGGGTGTTTTAAAGCTTGTTCTTTCTTTACTTTTTCTACGAAACTCCGGTCTTTACCTCTGAAAGGACCACCAGAAGCAGTGATGTATATTTTTTCTATCGTATCCAGCTCTTCGCCTACCAGGCACTGAAAGATAGCAGAATGTTCAGAATCTACGGGTATAATTGTTACACCATTTTCGGCAGCCAGTTGCGTAATCAGTTCCCCCGCTACCACAAGAGTCTCTTTATTCGCCAGGCCAATCTTTTTCTTTGCCTTGATAGCAGCAATAGTTGGTCTCAAACCAACTGACCCCATAATTGCAGTCAATACGAAGTCAGCACCTGGTAAAGAGGCCGCTTCACATAAAGCATCTTCCCCGCAAAGGATATTTATTCCTTTACCCAACAATGCATCTTTCACCTGAGCATATTGAGCTTCATCGCCAATAACAACCAGTTCAGGTTCAGGTTTAAATTCAATGGCTTGCTGAATCAATAATTCAGCATTTGCATTAGCCGTCAATGCGCTCACCTTATATAATTCAGGATTTGCACGGATAACGTCTAGTGCTTGGGTACCAACAGATCCCGTGGACCCCAGTATTGCTATATTTTTCAAATCGTATTAATCAAATTAATCAGGCTGTCTGCAATCTTTCTATCATTAGACAGACGGGGAACTTTATTCTGCCCCCCCAGCTTACCTTCCGAACGCATATAAGTAACAAACGCGTCTTTTTGTAAAGTCCGAATAACCAGCGGCTGCAAAATTTTGCCTTCAATGAGGTCAAAGTAGTAAATATTTTTTTCTTGGAGTGCCTTATCTACTTTTTTACTAAAAGCACCAAGGTCTGCCGGAGCTTTGGAAAATTCGATAAACCATTCATGGTAAGGCAATTCACCAGCCTGAGGATTCACCTGAGGAGCTACAGTAAATTCTGTAATTCCTACGCCCTGTTCGTTGCAACTGATAAAAGAGCCTGTTCAACCTCTTCCCCTATCACATGTTCACCAAAAGCCGAGATAAAATGCTTAATCCTTCCGGTAACATAAATCTTATAAGGATTTTTAGAGACAAACTTAATTGTATCCCCAATACTATAACCCCACAATCCGGCATTGGTATTTAATATCAAAGCATAGTTTTTATCCAGTTCAACTTCTTCCAGACTCAAACGTGCAGGGTTATCATTATAGTATTCATCAGCAGGGATAAATTCATAGAACATTCCCGCTTTAGCAAGTAATAACAAACTTTTATCCTGCTGACTATCCTGATAAGCAATAAATCCTTCTGACGCCGGATAAGTTTCTATCGCATCAATTTTTCTGCCTATACTGTTTTCAATCTTCGCACGGTAAGGTTCATAATTTACCCCTCCGTAAACAAATAGCTGGAAGTTTTTAAAGATATCCTTGATCTGTTTACCTCCTGATTTTTCAATCAGTCTGTCAAAATACATCTGTGTACCCAGGGTGGTATTCCCGAAATTAGGGTCATATCCTGATGATAAGTTTCCTGTACAATCGCATCTACCTTTTCTTCCCAGTCTTCAATACAGTTAGTCTGATAAGATGGCAGCCTGTTTTTCTGTAAATAGGCAGGCACAAGATTCGCTACAATACCAGACAAACGGCCTACTTTAATTCCATTTTTTTCAGTCATTACAGGACTTCCCTGTAAAAAGATCATTTTGCCATTTACAAAACTGGCATTTCCGGTTTCGTGGATATAAGTCAGTAATGCATTACGGGCAGCTTTAAGATGCTCAGGCATTGACTCTTTAGAGATTGGGATATACTTTGCGCCAGAAGTCGTACCAGAAGTTTTTGCAAAGTAAGCAGGTTTACCCTTCCACATCACATCTTTCTCTCCTGCTACAACCCGGTCAATATAAGGCCGCAACTGTTCATAGTCCCTCACCGGAACCTGCTTCTTGAAATCTTCGTAGTTTTTGATGGATGAAATTGATGATGGTCTTTACCGAAAGCAGTATCTTTTGCCGCATCGATCAGCTGCAGCAAAGTTTCCTTCTGTGCAGCTACCGCATCTTTTTTCCATTTATTTACCCCTTTTACAATAAAGGCTGCAAACGGTTTACTTAATGCCGCTTTTAATCCCATAAACTGGTTTTAAACTATGTTATGAATAATATCATTCTCATCACCTTTGTAGGCTCCCATCATCATTCTATAGGCGATGGTCAAAGCTACACTAGATAAAGGAACAATGATAAATGAGCTTAATATATTAACAAAAAAAGCAATTACTGGCCATTGCAGGTAATTCAGGAATAAATACAAGACATGAAACCCACCCAAAACGAGTAATAACATTAATATTTTGGTAAAATTACCTTTAGTAATCGCCAGACTGAATTTCAAAGAGCCAAAAGGCGGCTGATTTTTATCAATAATAAAGAAAGGGAAAAATGAAATACGTACCCAGGTGATAAATATCGCCACAATACCTACTGATACCGCAATATTCGTAATCACAGCCATTTTTATGCCTGTATAGATAAAAGGAAATGCAACCAGGATGACCACTGCATAAACACCGATAATCACCAGCATAAAATAAAGCATACCGACAATAAACCGGATGATTTGCTGACGGGTAGGTAATGTGCTTACAATACTTACATCTCTCTCCTCATTATCCAGCAGATGAAAGATATATTTCAGCAGAGAAAGGTTGATTGTAAAATACAATAAAGCAAAAAAGAACGCCATTAATATGCTTAACCCTTTATTGACATCTTTCAGAAAAAATGCCATTAAACTCGAAGCATTAGAAGTAATGAACATCAGGAAACATAAAGTAGCGATGGAAAAATAATTCCGTTTAGTTACTTCCCAGGATTTGCGGATAACTACATTCACTATAAATGTGCTCTCCTTTAAAAAGTTTATCATTGTTTTTTAAGTACTATTCTTTTGAAAAAATCTTGTATAAATCCTAATCCGTAAGCTGTCAATTGTATGAATGAGGAAATAATACTCAAAAATGCAACTTTCAACGATTTATTAAGCACCAGGGAATGAAAAAATATCAACATAAAGTATACCAGAAGAAAAATATTCCCCAAATAAGCCAGAGGCGGATAAAATAAGTTCAATAATAAGACAGATATGATGCCTAAAGTGAATACTGCCGGAAAAAAATGTACCAATTTCAGCTCAGAAGGAAAATGCTTATAGATATTGATACGGGCACGGCCAAAAAAGTGAATCTGTTTATAAAACTGGAACATACTTGTTCTTCTTTTATGAAAAACTTTAGCTCCGGGAATCAATCCGATCTTAAAACCACTCTGATGGATCCGGATACTATATTCAATATCCTCTCCCAGCCTGGTTAATTTAAAACCGCCAACTTTCTCCCAGACCTCTCTGGAAACACCCATATTGAAACTGCGCGGATGGAATTGACCGACATGCTTTTTATTACCCCTGATCCCGGTAGTGAAAATTGAGGTCATGCCATAACTGATTGCTTTTTGTACCGGGGTAAAACTATCATGAGCTGCATCCGGGCCTCCGTAAGCATCCAGATGATGGTCATATAAATAATCTTTAACGGTCTCCAGGTAATCATGCGGGATCAGACAGTCAGAATCGAAGATGACGAAGTAATCGCCTTTTGCTCTTTCAAAACCATAATTCCGGGCAAAACCTTGTCCTTCGTTTGGTTTGAAGAAGTATTTAATATCCAGTTTATCTGCATACCTGTTTACAATATCCTTCGCGGTCAGTGAAGATCCATCTTCAATCACTACGACCTCAAATTGCATATAAGTTTGCAGACATAAAGTGGCTAGTAGTTCGTCAATCTCCTGCGGCCTGTTATATAAGGGAATGATGATCGAGAAAAACATGCTTAAAGAATTTCTTTTTCTATCAGATAGTCATTACGTTCAGGCGCATTACGCGTAACCAGTTCAGCTACAAACCCCCAGTAAGAAAGAGTTGTGAGCCTACAATAATGGCTACTAATGCAATATAAAATCCAGGTTGATCTGTAACCTCTCTTTTGATTGGCAGGTTCATGGAAATATGATATAATTTCTCACCGATAATCCATAAGGTCATGATTGTACCAATCATAAAACTCAGTACACCGAGTGAACCAAAAAAGTGCATTGGTCTTTTACCGAATTTTCCAACAAAGAAGATAGACAACAAATCAAGGAAACCATTGATAAAACGACTGAAACCAAATTTGGTTACCCCATATTTACGTGCCCGGTGCTCCACAACCTGTTCGCCTATATTCTTGAATCCTGCCCATTTAGCGATCACCGGTATATAACGGTGCATTTCGCCATAAACTTCTATGGTTTTCACTACATCAGAACGATATGCCTTTAAACCACAGTTGAAATCATTCAGCTGTATACCAGACATTCTGCGTGTTGCAGCATTAAATAATTTAGTAGGAATAGTTTTGGTAATCGGGTCGTAGCGTTTCTTTTTCCATCCGGAGATGATGTCAAACTTCTCTTCCCTGATTCTGCGGTATAACTCTGGAATCTCATCCGGGCTATCCTGCAAATCTGCATCCATAGTAATAATCACATCGCCCTGTGAAGCTTCAAAAGCTACATTCAATGCGGCCGATTTTCCATAATTACGTCTGAACTTAATCGCTTTGACAGCAGGATAAGTCTTTTTCAATTCCTCAATTACTTGCCATGACGTATCAGTACTGCCATCGTCAACAAAAAGAATCTCATAAGAAAAATTATTGTCGGCCATCACCCTGGCAATCCAGGTGGTCAGTTCGGGCAATGATTCGTCTTCGTTAAATAGGGGAATGACAACAGAAATATCCATGCAGGTATAATGTGTATTAAAAATAACGTGCAAATTTTATCAATTAAAATGATAAAACCCGCACGTTTATAATTTATCTTGTTATTTAGCCACCCTTAAGCGTCCGTTTAAAATTTAAACGATTATTAGACAGCAGGGTTTTCTTTTTTCAGTATAACAGCACCAATAAGGCTAAGCACTAATCCAAAAATAGTATAAGTCATAGCGGCTCCAAAACCTATAAATATGGCCAAATAAGGTTTCATCATCGCTGCTCCCTTAGCTGCTTTCTCATTATCTCCAGCTTTTTCAACTGCTAACTCTACAGCATGATCTAAAGCCGAAGGGTCAAGTATTTTATAGTATAAAACAAATAACACAGCAATAAATAAGCCTGAATAAGCCGCAACCTTAAATCCGGCAGAAAAAGCCCTGCCAAAAGTGATATATCCGCCTAGTTCAGTTCTGTGTTTTGTCTGTGCATATAAAATTGCAAGTACAAACGGAACATAAGTACAAACCATACTGATAATCCGGGTAGGAATACTAATATTCTCATCCTGCGTATCAATATGCAGGAGTTTAAATATAAAAACCAGCGCCAGTGTATAGATTGAAAATACAATAGCTGCCTGAAAAGCAACCTTATTCGGCTTAATCTCTATTTGCTTTAATTCTTGTTCCATAAAACCCTGATTAGTTTTTTTCGTTGAAAACAGCAATTAAAGTATATACCGCAGTATCAAACTCTTTATTTGCACTGAATTCTTCCAGATCTTTAAATGCTTGCTCATTCGCTTTTGGCTGATTAAAGAAACTCATAAACGGAACAAATAATTCTTCCATTTCTTCTCCAAGATCAATCATTGCTTTATGGCTGATGATATCTTCAATACTGCTATCTGCTAATTGCTGATTGCTGATCAAATCTTCATAGATATGGAATTCATCCTGGAACTCATCTTCCTCTACCAGTAAGAATTCTCTTAAGAAATCTCCCAGTTCCGGTTTGATTTGCTCATCATGACACTCATTGATGTATAACAACAGGTTTAATAACTCTGTTCCACGATCAATAGTATCTTCTTCGATATCCGCCCACTCATCTGTATCCAGGTAATCTTCTTCCAGTTTCTTAATATCACTTGCAAAGAAGTTGATCATTAATAAATCGAAATAAACTTCTCTTAGTTCATCAAAAGCCGGGTATTCATCAAATACACCATCAAATTCTTCTACCTTCTCTAAAAAGCCCAGGTCCTTATTGAAAACATCCAGTAAATCCTGTTGTAATTTTAAAGAGTCATTACCTGAAAGTGCTGCAAATTTATCTAATGAGGCTACAAGAGCGCTCTGTACTTTACTATCCATATACTTGAAATTGATTGTTATTATAAACGAGTTGAACTTTCCCTGTAAGGGTTTGATTTAATAAAGGGGTATTTCTCGACTTCGAAAAGTTACTTTTACTGTTATATTCCCATTTTTCTGTCAGCCCGAAAAGTACAAAGTTTGCATTTTCACCGGCTGCGATTACAGGTACGGGAAGTTTAAGTAATTTACGTGGGTTAATTGAAAGTTTTTCCACAATCTGCGAAGCATCCAGCCCGGCTTTCACCAATAAAGGCAATACTGTCTGTAAAGCGATAATTCCGTAGGCTGCAATCTCAAATTCCACATCCTTAAATTCAGGTTCATGCGGACGGTGCTGCGAAGAAATCGCATCAATAGTACCGTCTTTTAATCCTGCCAATAAGGCTTTTATATCTGATTTTCCGCGTAATGGCGGTTTAATTTTATAATTGCTGTCAAAATCGTTCAGCAGTTCTTCAGTGAATACCAAATGATGCGCGGCAACATCACAGGAGATCTGCAAACCATCTTTTTTTGCTTTTTTAATTAGTGCAACTGAACCCGCGGTAGAAATACTGGTGATATGTACAGGCGCCTGATGATAGGTAGCCAGAAAAATATCCCTTGAAATATGCATTTCTTCTGCCAGTGCAGGCATACCTTTCATCCCAAGTAGTACACTTGTTTTGCTTTCATTAACCTGCGATTTACCTGCAATTGCTTTATTTTCAGGGTATACAATCAGTAAACCATCGATTCCCTTACAGTATTGCAACGCACGGCTCATAAACCCATCATCTGTGATTGGTTTATTTCCATCAGTAAAAGCGATTGCTCCCGCATTTTTCATATCAAAAAGTTCGGCCAGCTCTTTTCCTTCCAGGTCATGGCTGATCGCGCCCAGCGGATAAATATCAACCAGGTTATTTTTAGCTTTATTGATAATATATTCTACTTCCCCTTTCGAGTGTACAACAGGCTTGGTATGCGGTAAAACTGCAAGACCAGTAAACCCGCCAGCCTGAGCAGCAGCGGTAGCCGTTTTGATATCTTCTTTGGTCTCAAACCCCGGATCTCCAATGGAACAGTTCAGGTCAAAAAATCCTGGCGCAAGAAAAGCTCCCTTACCATTGATTAATGTTTCGTTTTCCAATGGCTTTAAAGTAGGCTCAATCTCAGCGATTTTTCCCTGTACCACACGAACATCACAGATTTTCTGATTATGCTGACTATTCGGATCGGTAATGGTTACGCCTGTGAGGAGAAGGTTCATGTCTTTTTATATTTTTAATTTGTTAAAAAATCGAATCAATAGGGCTTCAACGGCTAAAAAAACAGCACACAAAACTAGGCAAAGTTTCCATAACTCTGTGTGGTTATTTTCCACAGCTTTAATTGACAAATCGCCCCCGGCTTTTGTCAGATTCACTTTATTAGTCCCAAAAATTGTCTGAAGAGCTTTATCATCAGCGTAATGCATGTCTGATTCTGCACGTCCCTGGTTAAATGCATAAGTGCTCAATAAGGAGTCAGATTTATATAATTCATAAATTCCCGGTGTTTTAATCTGATCAGCTACATACAGTAATGTCTGACCAGGAACCTGCCTGATTTCGGGAATAACTTCCTGTTTACCAGAAATTAACCGCAGCGACTCGTTTGGATTCAGCTTAATCGGAGCAGCGGGCAAGTAGTTACTTTTTCCTATCGTATAATACAAAGGTTGCTCCTGTACGCTGGTTAAAGCAATTTTATAGAGCAAAGGGACAAATACAGGGTGTTGTGGCAAATTACTATCCTTGATATTTAAGGAAGCTGCACTTAAATATAATTGCCCTTCTCCTGACCGGTACTTACTAAAGAATGGCTGATTAAGCGGTAACCCCATTAAATCTTCTCTTCCACTTTTATTAATTCCAGTGTATGCAAAATGACGGTTAACTTTTGGCAGATCCAGTTTTGCTGGTATCTCTTCAAATACATCATTAAATACTTTATTTTTCAGTGCAATCATACTGACACTAACTGTATCCTTGCTCAATGTGATAGCTTGTGGAACGTCCAGTGCCTGTAAAAAAGAAGAGTAAACAGCCGGGCTTGCATCCAGATCAGGGAAGATAACTACTGTACCCCCATTTTTCATATATGTTTTCAATTCCTGAGCCAGTCCGCTTGAAGGTGTTTTCAGACCAGAAAGCACAATCAGGTTATAGTTGTGAAAACCAGCGTAAATAATTGCTGATTCTGACATCGTACTTAGTTTGAAGTAAGGATCTGCACCAAAAAGTGCACTGATATAATTTTTCTGAGGCCTCTCCGCTGATCTGTAAAACTTTTAATTCAGTATTCACTTTAAAAGTAAAAGTCAGATCATCATCAAAAGTGACCGGAAAGTCTTTAATGCTAATTTTTGCTTTTTGCCACCCGGCCGATAACCCACTAAAACTTAATGTGTCTCTGACTGATTTCCCAGCCGGTATATTTAAAGTTGCCAATGCCCTTTGCTGATTGTTAATCATCAGCTTTATTGGCACTCCGGTGCTGGCATCAGCCGAATAATTGCGCAACTGCACCACAAATTTCTCCTGATCGCCGGGTTTATGTGCAGGGGATAAAGACCATACAGAGTCTACCGCAACATTAGGAATGGTATTCGCATTTAACCTGACCAGGTTAACAGGATTCTTTGAATTGGTGTGAATAGCCGATTTTCCTGCAAATTGCTGTTGAAAATCGGACAAAATATAGTTATACTGATTTCGTTTCCCGGCTTCTGCTGCATTTTGCCTGTTAATGATCTGTTGCAAACTCCGTTCTACCGGAGAGACTTTAACCTCATCAATTAAATTTATCAATTCCTCTAAACTGACTAAACGCTGATGGCGGCCTTCAAAGTCATTCGTCAATAACTGAAATTTATCATTCAACTGAAATTGCTTAGCTATGCCCTTTGCTTTACGTTTAGCTTCATCCAATAAAGAACCTTCCTTATTGACTGCCTCCATACTGTAAGAATTATCAATATAAATATTGACAAGATTTCCGTTTTCCAAAGCACCGGCTGTCCCTGATGACCAGTAAGGACGTGCAAAAGCAAATACCAAAAATACAATCGCTAGTATCCGGCAGGCAAGGATTAATAAATTACGAAGTTTTTCCCGCGAAGAATGTTGTACTGTAACAGCCTTTAAGAAAGCGACATTACTAAAATATATCTTCTTAAATTTTCGGAAATTAAATAAATGAATAAGGATAGGAATGGCTACCGCCAGCAGAGAAAAAAGAAAACCTGGGTAGAGAAATTCATTCATTAAAAACCAAAGGTATAAATTTTATTAGTATCATTCTGCAAAAAACAGAAATTTTAGGAAATACAATTTTGCGTTTATCGGACACGGCTCTTATTTAGTGTATAACACTTCCCCAGTTCTGGTGTAGTGCTGTAGGGGTTGTGGTATACATTGAAGTAGCCTTGAAGTGGGGTTGAAGTAGGGTTGAACTAGCCTGGGCTACTTCAACCCTACTTCAAGGCTAGTTCAACCCTACTTCAATGTATACCACAACATAGCCACAACCCCTACAAAATGATACTCAAAATATGTTCATTTATTATTGAACCAGGTTTTTATTAAAGTTCAGCTATCTAATCGATCATAAGCCACATTATTTCATCTCCTAAATCCAATAGGCGTCTTCAACTGACAAATATTTAAAAATATCAGGCATACATCTCTATTTTGGTTAAATTCTTCTATGTTAAATGAGATCAATAAAAGAGTGTTTGTTATCCACTGGAAAAGATTTTGATTGACATACATTATTTGCTCAAAGAAGTGTCCTTAGATGACATGATGTCTAATTAATGCACTAAAAGTAAAGCGCATAAAACAAAACCCGTCGATTTGAGATTACACATACAAGTAAATTATTTTATTTATATTTATAAAAGCTTAAGAGCAGATCAATTAACAGTATACATCATGTGTAATTACAAATCATTAATCAAATCGGCTCTTTCGCTCTTTCTTATTCTCATTACTGCATTAATTTCATGTGATCATAAATACAGTAACATTGCTTCTCTGAACTGGTTTGACAAAGCCGATATTTATATGGGCGGCGAACTGAGCGACTCCACTACCTACTGGAAAAACGGAAAAGCCATTAGCCTGGACAAAAAAGGAATGTTTGCTAATGCAGTAACGGTATCTGGTAAAGACACCTATTTAGCAGGTTTTATCGCTATAAAAGATAGTTTAACTAACAACAGTACAGCACGTGCGGTATACAGTAAAAATGAAAAATATAGTTTTTTTGACTGACGGAAGAACTGCTGCGGTCGCTACTGCCATTTCGATATCAGGTACAGACATTTATGTAGCTGGTTATGAATACAATGGCGATAAAAACACCGCTGAGCCCGTTCATTCTCAAAAATCAATAGCTAAATACTGGAAGAATGGGATTCCTGTGGTTTTAACAGATGGTCATGCAAACGCCAGTGCCACAGCTATTACAGTCAAAGGAACTGATGTGTATGTAGCAGGCCATGAAAAAGACGAGATCTCTGTAGCCAGATATTGGAAAAACGGTAAACAAATAGCGCTGAAGATTGATAGCAATTTATCAAATGGAGCAAATTATTCAGAGGCCTATTCTTTTTTTTATTGCAGGGAACGATGTCTATATCGCCGGAACGGAATGTGGACTTGCAGCCTATTGGAAAAATGGTATACCAGTATTACTGGCTCTCAAAAAGAGTCCTAATCAATCAGGTACTGATAATGAAAGTTCAAAAGCGACTTCATTGTTGTTTCAGGACAGGATGTACACGTAGCCGGCATCCAGGATACACTTGCATCCCTTTTCCATACTGTCAAATACTGGAAAAACGGAAAGGCCACTACCTTATCCAAAAAACCTCTTGATGCAAAGACCAATGCATTTCTGGCGTTAAACGGCCATGATGTATATATTACCTGCACACTTGCGGATCCTGCATTTAATTACCAGACTATCGTCTGGAAGAATACTGTCCCTGCTATTTTCAGTAAAGAAACAATGCGTGTGACTTCTATTTTCGCAGCAGACAAATCTCATTAATTCTAAAATTAAGGAATAAAAACATACTTAAAACAATTTTCATAACTAATTGTTATAGAGTTATTTGCAGAGTTTCCCATTGTATTATATTTTCTTATTTATTTATCCTACTTAAAATCTATCCACCTTGGAACAGAAAATAATTACAGAAATCCAGATTGAAGGGAAAGAAGTACTACATTTCTCAAACGTGATTATCCGTCAGTATTTTAACCGGCATCATGAATTTGAACTACATGTTGACCACGATACTTTTGAACTTTCAGGAAGTTACCGTGCTGACCGCAGCAGAGAGCTGATCGGTAAAGCCATATCAATTGTATTAACTGATAGTGTAACCAGGAATGAGACCCGTTTTGCAGGTATCATATTTGAGATCGATCTGACCCAGGGACACGGGTTTCATGGTGAAGTGAAATTAAGTGGATTTAGTCCTACGATCTTACTGGATAGTGGTCCTAACATCAAGTCCTTTAAAGGAATGACCCTTCAGGAGATCGTGAATAAAGCAGGTTCTTCGATAGCATGGAATGATCTTAATTTCTCCGTAAAACCGCACTATACGAAGCCTATACCTTATATTACACAGTATAAAGAAAGTGCGTTTACTTTTATGAACCGTCTTTCGGCAGAATATGGAGAATGGTTCTATTATGAAGGGGATACTTTACATTTTGGAAAACCCGACAGCCAGGTAGAAGTTAATCTTATATATGGACAGGATTTACATAATCTGAATTGGTCAATGAAACTCAGTCCGGTGAATACTTCGCATTACAGTTATAATTCCTCCTTACACCAGCTCAATAATTCCGAAGCAACCGGAGAGGTTAGCGGACTAAATGAACAGCATGAATTTGCAGTCTCCAGGTCAAAAAGCTTATTTTCTGAGACCTATGATACTCCTGTAAATACACGTGTACAAAATCAAAAGGAACTGGAAAATATCGTTAAATTACGCAAAGAAGCTGCAATAGCTGATATGGTCAGGATTACCGGACGCAGCCGGAATCCTGGTGTAAATCTGGGAAGTATCGCAAACATTGAAGTCTCCAGAAAAGAGCTGTCTGATTTTATTAAAGAAACCTACGGAAGTTACTTAATTACAGAAGTAGTCCATCAGATAGACGGAAATAATCGCTATATCAATGACTTTATTGCTATCCCTTCCGCTACTGAAATAATGGCTGTTCATCATATGTTTATCCTGTAGCAGAGTCTCAGGTAGCTACAGTGACCGCTAATCATGATCCTGAAGGTCAAAGCCGTATCCAGGTTCAGATGTTATGGCAAAAAGATGAAACAACTGAATGGATCCGGGTTTTACAGCCTGATGCAGGAAGTGGCGAGGTTAATGGGAATAACAGGGGGTTTTATGTCATCCCCGAGATTGGAGATCAGGTCATCGTCGGCTTCAGATATAATGATCCTAACCGGCCTTTCGTGATGGGAAGCATCTACCATAGCCAGAATACCGATAGTGCAATACAGGCAAATAACCATCTCAAAAGCCTGTCTACACGCAGCGGACATGTGATTGAATTTGATGACAGTAAAGGTTCTCAGGGGATAACTATTACCGATCAGAATAATAATGTGATCCATATTGATACTCAAAGCAATAACATCACTATTTCTGCACTGGAAACGATGACCTTCAACTCGAAAAACATGAAGATCAATGTCCAGGAAAATATGGACATATCCGTTGGAAAGAATAAGAAGGAATTTGTCACTGAAAACTTTGACTTACAGGTTAAGAACATGAAAACCACGGTGGCAGAAAATGCAGATCAGGTTACCGGTAAAAAGGCACAGCACATTGCAGGAGAAATGACAATGCATACAAATGAAGGGAAAATACTCATTGATGGTACAGGAAAAATCACCATACAAAGTAAAGACCGGATAGATTATGGAGAATAACAGAGCTGCATATGATCTATAAAGGAATGGAATATGCGCTGCCGGTCACTCCTCTTTTGAACGAACTGACCTATACTATACGGCTTACAGATCAGCTTATTATTAACGATAAAGAAGATAAGATGCTAATCGAACTTACCTGTCGTATAAAAGCTGATGATGAGCCTCAGCAGTATATTCTTTTTTTAGATGACCTTAAGATCAATGGAAATGCAGAAGGTGATTATGAAAAACACGAATGGTTATTCGCAAGGTTATTTTCTATCAACAGCAACCCTTATCATCAAACCGATCAGTACGGATCTATAACAGGTGTAGGTGATAAAAAACGGATCTTGTCAGAATGGGAATTAGCCAAAGAAGATATCAGTGCTGTATATGAAAAAGATGAAATAACAGGACTGTTTAATAGTATGGATTATACTTTGAAGAATAACATGAAATTACTTTATCACAATGATCCGCTGCTCAATCTTTTATTTAATAATATATATCAGACTTATACAGGAGCAGAAAGTATTGGAACTGAAAAGATCATACTTAAACACTTTGGGGCAACCGGACTGCCCGTGATAGAATATAAAGAGCTGGTAGCTATTGATGAAAATTCAAATATAGCAACGATAGATGTGATAGGTCATATCAGTGAGTCGTTCACTGATATGGAAGGGATGAATAATTACCTTGCAGAGGTAACCGGACAGGAATCTGATGAAGAGATGGATTATTATTTTAATTACCAGGGACGGTATGAACTGAGCCTTGGAGTACAACATCATCATATAGATAAAGCAGAATTAACCATTTCCGGTTATTGCGGAGGGTATAAGAAACTAACTGTTTATCACTTAAAGTTACAGCCATGAGTAGAAAGTATGTTATTGATGGTGCCTGTGTGATATGTTCGCTGGGAACCGCTAAGGGCAAAATAAAAGTCACTTCTCAGCATAAAGTATTTATACAGGGGAAGTTAAAAGTGACCGATGAAGATAATACGTTAGCACCTAATTTTGGTTCCTGCAAGCGTTCCTCGAACCAGCCCGCATGTGTTCCGGCTTTACAAAAGTGGCAGCAGACCAGTAAAAAAGTGGTAATGGGCAGTAGGAAGTTCGTGATGGATAACTCTACTGTTAAATGCAGTAATGGCGGTCTCATCATTATTGATGATGATCTGCAGCGGGCCTCACCGGGTGGTGCTGACACGGGAAAAATAAGCCAGATCTCCGCTACAATGCCAATGGTACCTTATCAATCAAC
The DNA here is from genome assembly GCF_053890575.1 of Pedobacter sp. NJ-S-72. NCBI lineage: Bacteria > Pseudomonadati > Bacteroidota > Sphingobacteriia > Sphingobacteriales > Sphingobacteriaceae > Pedobacter > Pedobacter sp. NJ-S-72. The sequence goes on from NZ_CM132681.1 coordinate 3,017,276, forward strand.
CAATACATCAGGCAGCTAGCTATGGGTAAGCAGAAAACTATAGAAAAGAAACCGCAGCCGGCAATTAAGGTAAAACCCAAATTAAAAGAACCATTTCCAGCCGCTGTAGTTGACAATACATTTGTATACCGTCCACAGCGGAGTCTGGTAGCGACCGGGGGAATGAAACTAAAGCTTAAAAGCGGCCCTCCGGAATTTAAAGGGTATATAATTTTTATAAATGGCTTCTGGGGCGATCCGGTAAAAAACACCGGTGCAGTGGCCTGGAACAGCTTAATGGATAAAGTTCCTGAGCGCGGTGATTCCTATAGCCTTAGAGGTGCTGAAAATACCAATGAAAAAGATCTTACGGATGATGACGACAGGTATACACCCGAAGAATATAAAAAAGATACAGCTAACCCACTTAAGTCCCAGATTAAGGAATCTATTAAGAACGGGCTCTTTCCAGGAAGGGCAATATATATGTATTTCCATGCTACTAAATTCGAACGTTATGTGAAATACTGGAATGTGAAAGAGAAAAAAATATCAATTCACCACAAAGTATGCTGAATATTTTGACGCCAAAGATAATATACACTATTTTAACGGGTCTCATGGCTTGCAGTCAGATCCCGGACACCGGATGCAACATGGTTATAAACAGGGTCTCACCTGGGCAAAACTGAATCTGAAATATATGGAAAAACCTAGTTATGATACTTTCCTTCCTTATATGCCCGGTTTAGCATCACCAGAGTATAATCCAATTACGATTGTAATGCATAGCCAGGGAAATGCGCTTGGGGTTGGTGTAGCAAAGGGGATCTTAGCGCATTTACAGACACTGAAATGGGATAAAGCTGCAATAAATATGGTTTACTTAGCCCTTCATCAGAATAAGGGTTTCACCATAGATGAGTACAACGACTATAAGAAGAAAAAACTGGATATGCTTGCGAATAAGCATATGAAAGCAAAATTAGCCGAGTTTTTTGAACGAAATAAGCTTTATATCGCAAAAGGTATTGACGAATATGCTGGTGAAAGGATCGTTGGCTGGAATAAACTTAAATCAAGAGGAGTGCAATTTACTTTTTCAAATGACCGTTCAGACGTAGTGAGCCGTCTGGGTGATATTCAGGGTATTGCCAATGCCTGTAATAGTGATGGAGATGATATGCATTTTACCCCTTTTGAAGTTACACCCTCTTCTTACCGGATCTTTTCCAAACATATCTTAAATAAGATATTGACGTACGATAATGAAGGTACGGGAGTAAATGTGGCTGTTAAACAAAAGAAAACTGTTATTTATACGGATCTGGTGGCTGACTTTTCGAAGGTGTACCATGCCTATAAAGCGAAACAGGCAGATATTGAAGCTGGTCGTGATAAGGCTTTCTACACCTATACTTCTACCAGCAGTACCGTGGGAATTGCTGTAACGAGTACTGTTTATACAATACGGTCTTATGAGGATGCAGTTGTCACTGCATATACGAAGTTATTTGATGCAGAACTTGCTGCACTTGCTGCACACTCCGGTCCTGTAGCATGGGGATTGGATACCAGGGTATTAGACTGGGCACCCGGCAAAAGTGTCTTCGATATGATCAAGGAGAAAGGTGCTGGTGTCTTTTACCGCAAGGCAAATAAGAATGCAAAACTATTGATTAACCCTGCACAAGTCCATTAAACTAAAGGAGATCATATTATTCGAATACAAAAAACGGTTTTTATAGCCGATACGTTAATCAAATTAAAACGATTATCATTCTCGATGATCAATTTGCCACGTGTTCTTCCATATCCGACCGCATTTCATTGTAAGTATGACCGGAATAAGGACTGATATTATTGAGATGATGAAAAAACATATGTTGAATTTTTGCACTTCAAACATTTGTATTTCCCAATGGGTTTTAGAAGAGTAAGCCGTATTGTTTATTGAATTTCTAAGGTCATTATAAATTTGGAAATAAAAAATTAATATACAGAACTGTTCCCAAAACGGGAACAGTTCTGTATATTTGTTAAATATGCGAGTGATAGCGATAAAGACTCTAAAAGATTACATTGAGGAATTCCATCAAGCAGAACAGGCGTTATTAAGTTGGCATGAAGAAGCTGTTTTTGCGTTATGGAATAATCCGAATGAATTAAAAGCTCAATACAAAAATGCTTCCATACTTAGTGAAAAAAAAAAGAGTTGTATTTAATATTCACGGCAATAATTACCGCCTAATCGTAGATATAGAATACAGGCTTAAAATTGTATTTGTAGTATGGTTTGGCTCGCATAAACAATATGATAAAATAAATGCTAAAACAATTAGTTATGTTAAAACCAATTAAGACTGAGAAAGAATACGACAACGCTCTAGCTCACATATATGAGTTGATGCAAACTGATATTGTAGAAGGCTCTGAAACTTCTGACGAATTGGAAATCTTAAGCTTATTGATTAAGGAATATGAATTGGTACATTACCCTATGTCTTATCCAAATCCAATAGAAGCCATAAAGTTTCGAATGGAACAGATGAACTTATCTGAAAACGAATTGAGTGACTTGTTGGGTACACGCTCAAGAAAGTCTGAAGTTTTATCAGGAAAAAGAAAGCTAAGCCTCTCTATGATTCGAAAATTAACTGATACCCTCCATATTCCAGCTGAAGTGCTGATCCAAGCTTATTAATTAAAAAAAATCACGCCCAATTTTGACGCATTTTCAGTGTTTTTTTATTAATAGCAATTGCAGTTAAAAACGTACAAAATAAATGGTGAGTCGAATTTTAAAACACCTCGAAATACTAATTAAACGCTGGGATTTGCACTAGGTGCAAATCCCAGCGGGATCACAAGATTCAATATCAAAACGCAAAAAAGGCTGTTAATCGTCCGATTAATGGCCTTTTTAATTTTACGGGGGTGTCAAAACTTGCAGGGTTCCTCTTATAAAAAGTGAGCGATTCAGTGGGTCGTTTTGAGATTTGCCTGACTCACTGAATAACACATAACAAACTTATAAACAAAATGTTAAAATCACTAAATCTCGTGTGTACGTCTTTCTGCAATGCTAATTTTGTTTCACTCTTAATGCCTGACATTATGAAATAAATTCTAGCCTGCTTTTCTATCTGAAAAAGCAAAAGAACTACATCAGCGGCAATGCCGCTATTTACATGCGTATTACAGTCAATGGAAAACGTTCGGAAGTTACGACAGGACGGAAATGCGAACATGAACGTTGGAATACCAGAGCTGGCAGAGTTTTAGATTCAAAAGAAGAGTGTAAATCTTTAAATTCTTATCTGGATCATCTTCAAAATCAGATTTACAATGCACATGAGTCAATGTTCAAATCTGGTGAATTGATTAATGCAGAAACAATCAAATACAAGTTTCTTGGTAAAAAGGTTATTGACCACACACTAATGGAAGCAGTAAAAGATCACAATTCGAAAATGAAAGCGCTGGTTGGGAAGGAATTTGCATACCTCTGCGGAATAGATAAGACACTAACCTCTCACATATTGCCCGCCATACTTTCACAACTACCGTAACGCTCTTAAATAGTGTTCCGATTGAAAGTGTATCTAAAATGCCGGACATACCAATATTAGAACCACACAGCACTACGCTAAAATATTAGATATTAAAGTTGGGGCAGATATGGCTCTGTTGAAAAATAAATTAACACTAATCCAAAATTTGGGAATAAGTTAAGCGCCCATTGCTCAAATACACAGCATAGGTATAAAAGGTAATATCATGGATGAACAAAAAACAGAATTGCTGATTCCAGAGGAATTAGTGATGAATCGCATTTACTATATCAGAGGGCATAAAGTAATGATTGATTCTGATTTGGCGGAACTTTATGAAGTGGAAACCAAGCAGCTTAAAAGGCAAGTCAAAAGAAACTTAGAGCGATTTCCAGAGGATTTTATGTTTGAACTAACTCAGGAAGAGTATTATGTTTCAAGGTGCCAAAATGGCACCTTGAAACAAGGCAAAAATATAAAATACTCCCCAATGGTTTTCACTGAACACAGGGAGTCTCTATGTTATCAAGTGTATTAAATAGCGATAGAGCAATTAAGGTAAACATACAAATCATCCGTATTTTTACTCGTATGCGTCAAATGCTAATTGACAACACTGAAATTAGACTAGAGATAGAAAAAATCAAGAACAAGTTAGACAACCAGGATAAGAACATGGAAATTGTATTTAAGTATCTTGATGAACTACTAGAAAAGCAAGAGAAACCTAATCCTCCTAGAACACGGATCGGTTACAAGCCGGACAATCTTTAATTGATCGAAAAAGCAGGAACAATCTCAAAGGTTATTCCTGCTTTTTTATTTGAATAAACACTATTTTTTTTCTTTCAATTTAAATCAGAAAAATCAAATAGATCCATTGGATTAACTTTCAGAAATTTGACGTAGGTTGATGCATGACTAATACTCGGAGGAAAGTTCTCTATATTAAGACCATTATATTCCTTATACTGGAATGATAACAAATCCACAAAACTTAAACAGATAGTAAAACAGAATTAAAATATGTTATTTATTAATACTCAATGGCAAGGCTCGGGCTTGTCGGAAGAATTGAAATTTGGAGCAGAAACTTTCAGATTATACTTTAAAGAATTTGATGCTATTGAAATTCCACTTTCAGACAAAGAGCTTACAACAATAAATGACATAAAATGCTTTGAACCAATCTTGGAACAAAGTATCTTTTTTTTTTAAAGATATTATATCTGAAATTCATCCCACAAAAATCTCAACCATTGGTGGTGACTGTGGAATTGAAATAATGCCAATTTCCTATCTAAACAAAATTTATAATGGTAATCTTTCTATAATTTGGATCGATGCTCATGCTGACTTGAATACCCCAGAAAGCTCTCCTAGTAAAACTTTTCATGGCATGCCTTTACGAACGCTTTTAGGAGATGGAAATAAACAATTCAAAGAATTGCTTTTTTCCACGATTAAGCCAGAGCAAATTTCTTTCATAGGACTTAGAGATTTAGATGATGAACCCCGAAAGTGATTTTATAAATAATAACAAAATTACAACATTACCTACCTGTGAATTTCAATTTATTCAAAACAAGATAGATAACTCAAAAAAAGTTTACATTCATCTTGATTTAGATGTTTTAGATAAATCAGAATATGAGTTTACGATGTTTCCAACAAATGGTGGCTTTTTAATTCCTGATGTTACAGAACTTATAAAAAAATTGAAAGAGCATTATGATGTTGTGGGTTTCTGTATTACCGAATCTACTGCAACAAAACTTGATCAATTAAATGCAATAAAACCAATACTCGACCAAATTATGTTATAACTTAAATGTCCCGAAAGGAATAATTTACTGTCAAAAGCTTCAAAATCATAGTCAAAATTAGATTTCTGACAAAAATGATTCTCCATCAATTTTTGTGAACAATTATTTTCACAAAAAGCGTTGACATTTATTATCGTCGCATGGCTTTTTTCAATACAATTTTGCATTGTTAAATGCAATAAAGAAGTTAATGACAAAAAACGCCACAACCCCGTCAATTACAGTCTCTTTAAAATTTTTACCGCTGTTTATTTGCCCATTTTTGAATTTCTTCAGAAATGGGTTTAAAACTTTTTCCGTGTTCGGTAAGAGTCTAAACCACCGAATTCTCAGACAAAGTACGTTTTTCAATAGATTTATTCAAGTTATATCGCTTCCAATTTTCCAGCCTAATTATATATTTTCACAGGTTTTTCTATTTTCAGGATGGTGAGTGGGGGGAAAGAAGCGAAATAAGAAGAATATATCAACTTGGTTTGTAGTCCAAGGTGACTGAAGTGCTTTTTGTAATGTTTTACATGCCTAAAATCCGAAATAATACCTATGCCTCCTGGCTTGAGCACCCTGGCTATTTCTTCACAAGCCTTTTTACGGCCTTCTTGATTGTAAATATTGTGTAAACATAAATTGCTGATAACAACATCAAAAGTATCGTCAGCAAAAGTCATTTGCAGAACATTCTCTGTTTTTATCTCGGTATTATCTTCTACGCCCTCAATGCTGACATTCTTGAGAACTGCTTCCACATCATTTCCTGTAAGATCCTCAGCGTTCCAAATATCGATGCCGATGGACTTTCCAGTGGTCAGTCTTTTAGCTGCTCCTATCATTAACAGTCCTTTTCCCGTCCCTACGTCCAGTACCATCTCATGACCAGACCATCTGATCAGGTTTAACATGCGATTTCGGTGAAAGTATTTTCCGTAAAGAGAATATAGAAGCATTAATAATCCTGACAGCATAAAGTAACCACCTGACCACATAAAATAGCTTGTTATAATTAATGCAGAACCTATTTTAATAACAGGGAATACCAAGGGTAATATAAGAAGGGCAAGGCCTATGAGCAGAAGGTTCCTGATGACCTTTGGCGCATCAATACCATAATTCGGTTTCTTATTCAATGTAATTAGATTTACAGACTAATTAATTTGCCTACTCTAATATAATAAATTATTATGAAATTTTACAATATATAAGTCCTGTGCCCTTCTTTGAAATACGGATTCAACAGAATTAGATTATTAGTAAATTAGATCATTCTTAATTTAACAATGTTCCACATTATATCTGGTAATTTCTTTTCTCTTGTAATGGATATGACCTGTAACCAGAATCTGAGGATATCCGGCCAAAATTAAAACTTAGAGCAGTTTATCTTAGTTAGATCGCAAATCCCAGCGGGATTACGAAATGCCTCAATGCAAATTGAGGCATTTTGCATTAAAAATATTAACGAGAATAAAGCCTAGTTTAATCTAACTGTGATCAATTTATTCATAATACGACTTTTTAAAAGTCTGCAAGAGTGTGGTCGTTCACAGTCGTCACATGCGCAATCGTCAGCTGGATGAAAACAATGTCAACCTTTCTTGCAGCCATTAGGATGTCTGTCATATAACATTTGATTTCCCAATGGGTTTTAAAAGAGTAAGCAATATTGTTTATTGAATTTCTAAGGTCATTATAATTGGGAATAAAAAATTAATATACAGAATTGTTCCCAAAACGGGAACAATTCTGTATATTTGTTAAATATGCGAGTGATAGCGATAAAGACTCTAAAAGATTACATTGAGGAATTCCATCAAGCAGAACAAGCGTTATTAAGTTGGCATGAAGAAGCTGTTTCTGCGTTATGGAATAATCCGAATGAATTAAAAGCTCAATACAAAAATGCCTCCATACTTAGTGAAAAAAGAGTTGTATTTAATATTCACGGCAATAGTTACCGCTTAATCGTAGATATAGAATACAGGCTTAAAATTGTATTTGTAGTATGGTTTGGCTCGCATAAACAATATGATAAAATAAATGCTAAAACAATTAGTTATGTTAAAACCAATTAAGACTGAGAAAGAATACGACAATGCTCTAGCTCACGTATATGAGTTGATGCAAACTGATATTGTAGAAAGTTCTGAAACTTCTGACGAATTGGAAATCTTAAGCTTATTGATTAAGGAATATGAATTGGTACATTACCCCATGTCTTATCCAAATCCAATAGAAGCCATAAAGTTTCGAATGGAACAGATGAACTTATCTGAAAACGAATTGAGTGACTTGTTGGGTACACGCTCAAGAAAGTCTGAAGTTTTATCAGGAAAAAGAAAGCTAAGCCTTTCTATGATTCGAAAATTAACTGATATCCTCCATATTCCGGCTGAAGTGCTGATACAAGCTTATTAATTAAAAAAATAACGCCCAATTTTGACGCGTTTTTAGTGTTTTTATTAATAGCAATTGCAGTTAAAAACGTACAAAATAAATGTTGTTGCAGACTTTATAAAGCAGTGATCTTGTTGTCCTTTTGGAACTTCTTTTGATAATCATATCTTTGGTGAAGGTGTATTACTTATTACAAGATAAAACTGTGAAGCAACTACTTTAATATGAAATATTTCATCCTTAAGAAGCCCGACAAAATAAGACTTTTAAGTGCCTCAGAAATTGTTGAGGGGAAACAAAAATTTGGAAATGAAGGAATTTCGGATGATATCGGGTATACTGGAAACATCAGAGAAAGATGATAGGATGTCTGTTAGCTTCCTGGATAGGTTATTGAGGCAAGGATACATTTCTATAACGGAGCCTGAGTACCTTGAATACTTGAATACAGCCGGAACTTTGTTATCTTCTAAAGGAAAGGAGCCGGATGGCGAGATGTATAATATTGTTCCTTGGGAAACGGTGGAAACGCGGTTCTCACCTGGCTTTTTTAATGATGTGAACAAATACTTATATAATTCTGAGCTCCGCAATTTTTGTGTATATTCTGGTGATACTTTCATAGACGGTGATTTGATTATTGACTATTCGGAACTGGTATCTACTGCTCAGACTAAAACCAGGAATATCATAGTGAATGGTAATCTGACCATAAAGGGTAATTTGGATGCTGGACAGTGTATAGAGGCGCTGCCGCAATTTGTGTACATCACTGGCGATCTGTATGCAGATAATCTGTTTTTTTATCCGGTTGGCTGGATCTCGTTGTAGAAGGAAATGTGACCATTGGTAATACTGTATTTGGTTATTTTGGAGAGCCTGGCGGTACGCTGCAGGTAAAAGGCAATCTGACCACCGCCTACCTGTTGAATGGATTTATGTACCGAATTGAAGTAATTGGTTCTACCAGTGGGGTATGTTATAGTTTTGATCCTGTTGATAGTGTGACCGGATTTGAAGCACAGCTTGTCAATGATAGCTTTAAAGATGAAGATGAGTTATCGGAATCTCCTTTGAAAACCTCAGTGATTCCTTTCGATAAGGATATAAAAGAATACCTGTTCAGCTTTGAAAACGCTTGTGAGATGTTACGAAGGGGAGAAACTATTTTTAAATCAATGTAAATTATAATTTAAAGGCGATGCCAATTGATACCTTAGAGAATAGAAAAAACCTTAGAGCTGCATTTAATGAATTAGATTATGGTGATTTTCCTTCTTTTGAAACGATGGAATTCGTACCCGGATGGACAAGTATCTATATAGATAATGCAATCGAACTGGATATTATGACATCTATGAAAGGACTGGAATCTCTTTCTTTTTTGGAATGTCTTGGCCTCGCATCTATTGCGGCCTTTGAAGATGTAAAAGTTCCTTTTTTACATATCAACCAATTAATAGCTAATAAAAAAGCTGTAAACAGACCAAAAGATCAAATAGACGTAATTGAACTAGAAAAAATCAGAGAATTAAGAGATCATAAATAATTTTATTTCTTAACTGATATTACGTAGTTTGGAAAATAGCATTTGTAGTTTGACCGGATCGCTATTGCCGGGTTGTAGGTTCCAGACATAAAAAAATGATTGGGGCCGATTAAAAAAAAGATATAAAATTACGACGGAATTGATAAACCACAATCTGCGACAAATACCCTTAATTCTTCATTTTTTAGTCTTTTCCTCATATCTCCGCTAATTGCTCTTTTTTTCATTTGATTAACCATCTGTGCAAAGTAGAACCACCATGTCCAATAATAACACAGTCCTGTTTCTTACATAAAACATGATCTAAAAAATTGTTTATTCGCTCTTTGGAGTTTTTTCTAGTTTCCGGTTGAGTTGAATGATTAAAATACCATTGTAACCTACCCAAAACCATCCATATTATTGTTGGAAGTTGTAGTCTTGTATTGATAAAGGGTTTTAAAGGGATTTCATTTAAGAGGTCTGTTTTTATTACTTCAATTTCCTCTTGAAAGAGATTTTTGGCGGTCGCCTCGGTTCTTATCAGGTTACTTATATATACAGATTGCCTTTCAATTCTCATTTTTTCTCCCGCTTGAACCGGAGAAAGGTCATACTCCTGACAAGCTAGATCAAATGAATTTGTATTATAAAGTTTTCCCCAGTTAAATAATACTTTTGAATGCCTTATAAAGGTTATTTTCATTATCTGTTATTTTTAAAGGCACCAAGATACTGCAATTTATTTGGCAGTTAAATGCGGGGACTAAATTTTACACGTAAATATTTTTCCTGTTTTAAACTTTCTCTTACGTTATTAATAATATCCCATCATAGATACCGGGAGAACCGGAATACACGTATAATACCTGTAATCTTGTTATATAGCAACCTCTTGCTGTTTTGCAAGACAGTATCAATTTTCTTATCTAATAAATGCGGCAAAATCTCCTTAGGTATCCTCCAGAAATCAGGAGGAGGATTTTCTTTAAAAATAAGCAGATAAAGTTTCAATGTTTCCAGATACCAATCCTGGTGCTTATTGTATTCTATGATACCACCTACGTTGGGGTAATGGTGCAGTTCCCGGCCAAGAACCTGAGGACAGAATTTTTTCCAATATTCTATCGTGTATAACAGGTGCATATGCCAGACTTTATCCACCACAACAGAAGGCGATGCCCCGTTCTGCGATATGCAGCAGAGATACACAAAACGTTTATACTCAACAATCGCCAGCAAAGTAAACCGCCTTGTCCAGCCTTCTGTAACCGCTAATTTCCGGGAGAAGGGGATTGCGAAATCTTCGTTATCCGGCGAATAGGCATAAATCCGTTGCCACAGCGGGTTTACGGTATAATCCTGATATCCTTCGTCCGGCGGTATAGTTGTGAATACAGGTTTCATCATGAATTATTTAACAACCACAGGAAACCAAAGTCTCATAGAGATAAATCTTCCGGGGAGAATAATACCGGTTAAGCAACTCGCAGAAATCGTCAAAAGTTTCCTGCAGATCAGTATCCAGTAAATTCAGCGTAAAATCCAATGCAGGCGATCCTCCAACAGAAACCGAAAGCTGACGGTCAATAATTTGTATATCGGTTATTACTTTCCACTGGATAAGGGTTGTATGCGCATGATAGCGAAGTCCCTCTCCATTTACTGTTAACAACATTATTTTTGCTTCGTGCTCAGCTGCATAAGCCATTATTTTTTATCATCACTAATATAAAAGTGAGTCCTGCCGCAGCATAAAGGGAGATGTATAAGGCCCCTTTCTCTCTCGAAAAGCAAGAAATAATGATCATCGCAAGAAATGTAAACAACAACAGGCCGGCCATACAGGAAGAAGTGCCATAGTCCCGTGCTTTTCTATACAAGATCATTTCATCTTTTGCCATAAACCTTAATATCTGAAGGTTTTATGAAGATAAGAAAAAATTATAGACGAACGTACCACGTTCGGACGAACATCCGTGTGAGTCCACGTCAAGTCCACGTCGGGTCCACAGTGAGTCCGCCTTTTTCTGAAAATAGGTGGATTCACTATTGAACCGTCATAGAATCCTCGTAGATTCACAGCGATCGTCACCCTACCTTAACATAAAGTGATATGGCTAACCGCTCTCCAATAAATTCTTACAGATATTTTTTCATTGCTGAATACAAGTCATCATCAAGACCATAAACATCATTACGGTACTCAATTCTGCCGTTTTCAGCCCATGCCGTTTTGTAATTGATAAACACCGAAATGTTTTTCCTTGTACCAAACCATTTTCGGTTTCAACTGAAACACATTCAGCGTATCTGCTTTCTTTGCCAGCTTTTTTCTATAGATCCCCATTTTTGTTGTATCTACAGGTGGCAGGTTGACTTCCATTCGCAATTGATCGTACTCAGAATTGTTATGCACCATTTTCTGTGCAAACTCCAAAGGTCTTTCTACCCTTACACATCCGTGGCTTATTGCGCGGCTAGCCAAACTAAATGCCGATTTATTATTGGTATCATGTAAATAAATACTCGCACCATTATCAAACATAAACTTGAACTTACCTAATGCATTACCAGAACCAGAACCCTGTTTAAACTGAAAAGGCAATTTCTCTCTTGAATACTTTCCCCATTGTATAGTATCCGTATCATTAACCAGTTTGCCTTTATAATATACCCTCATATTATTATTTGATAAATAATAAGGATCTCTGCTGGCCTGATAATAAATCTCATTCTTAGCAATACTAACCGGGATATTCCAAACAGGATTAACCTCGATAGCGCTAAACTTACTTAACAGAATTGGTGTCTGATGATTTTTAGGCTTATCATCCGGTGAATGGGTTTTTGAATAAACTTTCATTTTTTCATCATAAGCCTTTTCACGTCTCGAGCCCACACAAACCTTCATATGCGTCACCGTGTCCTGCTCTTTAAACCAGGTAAGGGAAAAATCAGGAATATTTACCTCAACATATTCAGAACTTAAACCCGGAATTTTCCATCTGGATCTTTCCATGTTCACTTCAATTGCTTTAATCGCCAAGCTATTACGGGATGGATCTTTCTCCAATGCAGCTAATGTGCGTTGTAATGCTCTGTAGTTTTCAGTATCAGGCTGTACACTTTTCAACAGTTTAGACAGACTTTTTGTCTCTAGTACTTTATTCATTGCTGCACTATCTGGTCTGCTGGTAGTTACATAATATCTATTGAGTACTTTTTTGGGATTAACACTGCCATAACCAACAAATGTGTCATATTTAAGCAGCGAAGAAGCAGCAGCATAAAGCTCCAGATCAGCAAGAACCGGATAAACCTCACTGATAGATTTAAACTTATTATCTGATAAGCCCGACAACAATTGAGCAAGCTCTTTGTAACGGAATATTTCGGGGTTAAACCCATGTGCTTTACTATTTTCAAGATAACTTTTCAGGGTATCTAATTCCCCGTTTGCATAGAATCGGGTAACCAGCAAATTTTTACGGTCATTATTTGCATAAAAATTACCGATTACTTTAGGATTACTTAATTTAGACTGTAATGAATCGAGGTGACGGTTAAAAACTACATTATAAGCCGCGGTATCAAATTCTTTATAAAGTTTATTCTTAAAATGTTCAGATAGGATGATACCGACCTCTGGTGTGGTTTTAAACCAGTTACAGGACGATAAAAAGATACAAAGAGGTAAAATTAGTGTTAGTGCTTTTTTCAAAATGAGCGATATTTAAATAAATTGAGCTTAGTTAAGCGAGTGTTCGAGCATGGTAATCAAATAAAATGCCATATATTTTTGATTTGTCAATTCTATCTATATATTTGTGGAACTCAGTGTGCAACGCATTATTGAATAGAGACATAGATTATGAACAATATTTTGAACCATCACTCACATTTGTACCATCGCCAGTTATGGCGATAGATATTTAATGTTTTGTACTTCAAGACTTGTTTCCGAATTATTTTCCTGTTTCATTCAATAATTTCAATCAATTGAAAACACTTAAAATTGCTATCCAGAAATCTGGAAGGCTAAACGAAAAATCCGTAGAGATTCTTAAAAATTGTGGTCTATCATTCGAAAACTACAAAAGCTCATTAATATCAACTGTTACAAATTTTCCTTTAGAAATCTTATTTCTGAGAGATGATGACATTCCGGAATATGTTCAGGATGGCATTGCCGATCTGGGTATTGTTGGCGAAAATGTAATCACAGAAGTTAATGCAGATGTCACCTATCTTCAAAAATTAGGCTTCGGAAAATGTACGCGAAAATTGCTGTTCCCAATGACAGTGACATCACTGATGTAAACGGACTGGAAGGTAAAGTGATCGCTACTTCTTACCCGGTAATCCTTCAAAAATATCTGGATGATAACGAAGTAAGTGCAGTAGTCCGTACCATTTCAGGATCGGTAGAAATTGGCCCGGGCTTAGGCCTGAGTGATGCGATCTGTGATATTGTTTCTACAGGTGGAACTTTAAAAAGCAATGGTCTGAAACCTTTCGGTGAAGTCATGAAATCTGAGGCTGTTCTGATTGCCAGTAAAGGCCTGGAATTGAACGAAGATGTAATTGAATTACTGCAAAGAATCCGTTCAGTACTGCGCGCCAAAGAGACAAAATATGTTGTATTGAATGTCGCAAAATCAAATCTGGCAAAAGTAGTAAGTTTACTTCCGGGAGTTAAAAGCCCTACGATCGTACCTCTTTTTGAAGAAGACTGGGTAGCTGTGCATTCGGTAATTGCAGAACAAGATTTCTGGGAAAAGATCAATAGCCTGAAAGCTGCTGGTGCTGAGGGAATTGTGGTTATGCCGATTGAAAAAATCATTTCATAGCCCCCTCTTTTAATCAACAAAATCTCTTTTTACCGTTAACTATTAGTTAACATAAAAATATAAAACATTGAAACTCTATAAGTATACTGATTTATCTGAACAGAATATTGAAGAACTCTGTTTAAGACAACTAGCTGATGATGCGAGCATTGCAGAAAGAGTAAAAGATATAATCGGGCAGGTAAAGGCAACAGGAGATCAGGCATTAAAAGATTATGCCTTACAATTTGACAAGGTAAATCTGGATCAGCTTTTCATAGCAAAAGAGGAAATCGCAAAGATTGCCTCGACGATTCCTGATGATGCCCGGATTGCAATTGATACTGCTTATGCGAATATCAAAAAATTCCACGCAGCGCAGATTATTCAGGAAGCAAAGGTTGAGACTATGCCCGGCGTTTCCTGCTGGCGGGAGTCCAGAGCGATAGAACGCGTGGGCTTGTATATCCCTGGTGGAACAGCTGTTTTACCAAGTACTTTTTTGATGCTTGGCATACCAGCAAAATTAGCAGGATGCAAAGAAATCATAGTTTGTTCGCCTCCTCAAAAAGACGGAAAAACCAATTGTTTTCTGGCCTATTGCGCCCAGCTTTTAGGCATCGAAAAGATCTTTTTAGTGGGTGGTGCCCAGGCTATTGCAGCCATGGCATTTGGTACTGAAAGTGTACCCAAAGTTTACAAGATTTTTGGCCCTGGAAACCGCTATGTAACCCAGGCTAAACAACAGGTTTTAGCGTCAGGTATCACAGCGATTGACATGCCGGCCGGCCCATCTGAAGTATTAGTTATTGCAGACGAAACTGCCAATCCGGCTTTTGTCGCTTCCGATCTTTTAGCTCAGGCTGAACATGGAACAGATAGCCAGGCGATCTTAATATCGACCTCAGCAGATCTTATTGAGAAGACCAGCAAACAAATCGAACTTCAACTGAACGACTTACCAAGAAAGGATATTGCAGCCCAGGCTATTGCGAACTCTTATGCTGTGTTAGTAGAAAACAAGACCCAGGCAATGGCTTTCAGTAATACCTATGCACCGGAACACTTAATCCTGGCTACAGTTAATTTTCAGGAACTAATTCCACAGATTATCAATGCAGGCTCTGTTTTTCTTGGGAACCTGACTCCTGAAAGTGCCGGAGACTATGCCTCGGGTACGAACCATACTTTACCTACAAGTGGTTTTGCTAAAGCCTATTCAGGTGTTTCTATTGATTCTTTTATCAAAAAAATCACTTTCCAGCAAATCAGCCCCCAGGGTTTGGTGGCTATTGGCCCCACTGTAGAAATTCTTGCAGCCGCAGAAGGGCTTCAGGCACACAAAAATGCAATCACCATTCGTTTAAAATCATCAGATGGATATTAAAAACCTACAACGTGAAAACATCAAAACCCTTCGCCCCTACTCTACTGCAAGAGATGAGTACAAAGGTCAGGTCAGGCAAGTGTTTTTTTAGATGCAAATGAAAATAGCTACGGCTCTCCTTTACCGGAAAACTTTAATCGTTATCCTGATCCTTTACAACTGGATCTTAAGGATGCGATCAGTAAAATAAAAGGCGTACCGATTGAAAATACTTTTTTAGGGAATGGCAGCGATGAAGCTATAGACCTTTTGTTCCGTGCTTTCTGTACCCCTGGAAAAGACAACGTGATCATCCTTCCGCCTACCTATGGTATGTATGAAGTTTCTGCGAATATCAATGATGTGGAAATCCGTAAAGTGAACTTATTGCCGAATTTCCAGTTAGACCTGGAAGGAATAGCGGAAGCGATTGATGCAAATACAAAGCTGATTTTCATCTGCTCGCCAAATAATCCGACCGGAAATTCTATTGTGCGTACAGATATTGAAACTGTACTGGCCAATTTCAATGGACTGGTTGTGATTGATGAGGCTTATATTAATTTCGCTAAACAGCGAACATTCATACAGAGCTAACTGAATACCCTCAATTAGTGGTGTTGCAGACTTTTTCTAAAGCATGGGGCCTGGCAGGATTACGCCTGGGTATGGCCTTTGCTTCAAGCATCGTCATTGACATTCTGAACAAAGTAAAAGCACCTTATAACATCAGTCAGTCTACACAGGATCTCGCCTTAGCTGCGCTCCAAAATATCGGGCAGGTGAATGACTGGATTAAAATTACAGTGGCAGAGCGGGAATTGCTTGGTAAAGCACTACTGGATTTAGCTATGGTCAGAAAAGTTTATCCTTCTGACGCAAACTTCATTCTGGTAGAAGTAGATGATGCAAATGCAACTTATGATGCGCTGGTTGACCGGGGTATTATTGTACGTAACCGTGCAAAAGTGACCCTTTGTGAAGGCTGCCTGAGAATTACTGTTGGAACTCCGGCAGAAAACGAGATACTATTAACTGCTTTAAAATCGTTAACTAACTAATCATGAAGAAGATACTTTTCATAGACCGTGATGCATGGCACACTGATTACTGAACCAGAAGATGAGCAGGTTGATTCATTTTCAAAGCTTAAATTTTACCCAAGATCTCTGTATTATATGGCTAAAATAGCTGCAGAGCTGGATTTTGAATTGGTTATGGTAACTAACCAGGATGGTTTAGGTACAGATTCACACCCGGAAACTAATTTCTGGCCAATCCACAATCTTGTTCTGGATACTTTTGCGGGTGAAGGTGTAGTTTTTTCTGAAGTCATTATTGATAAAACTTTTGCACATGAAAATGCCCCTACCCGTAAACCAAACACAGGTTTGTTACAGCATTTTTTAACTGGTGAATATGATTTGGCAGGCTCTTTTGTAATTGGTGACCGCATTAATGATGTAGTTCTGGCCAAAAACCTGGGCGCGAAAGCAATCTGGTTAAGAAACAATGATACATTAGGATCGGCAGAAATGCTTGACAAAGCAGAAACACTGACCTCGGTAATCGCCCTGCAAACTCAAAACTGGTTGATATATATACTTTTCTGAGTGCGGGAAGCAGACAATTTCACCATATCAGAAAAACAAACGAAACTGATATTGAGATTGACCTTAATCTTGACGGAACAGGAAAGGCCAAAATAGAAACTGGTTTAAATTTCTTTAACCACATGCTCGATCAGATTGCGCGTCATGGCGGGGTAGATTTGAATATCATTGCAAAAGGTGATTTACATATTGATGAACACCATACTGTTGAAGATACCGGAATTGCATTGGGTGAGGCTTTTGCCAAAGCTATAGGTAATAAACTGGGCTTAGAACGTTATGGTTTTTGTTTACCGATGGATGACTGCCTGGCGCAGGTAGCTATTGATTTTGGGGGCCGGAACTGGATTGTATGGGATGCAGAATTTAAACGCGAAAAAGTAGGTGATGTACCCACAGAGATGTTCTATCATTTTTTCAAATCGTTTAGTGATGCTGCAAAATGCAATCTCAATATTAAAGCTGAGGGAGACAATGAACATCATAAAATTGAATCTATTTTTAAGGCTTTCGCGAAAGCAATTAAAATGGCGATCAAAAGAGATGCAGAAAAGTTAGTTTTACCAAGTACTAAAGGCTTATTATAAAATGATAGGAATAGTTAATTACGGTGCAGGAAATATCTTCTCTCTGACTTCCGCTTTATCAAGACTCGGGCTTGGTTATGGAATGATAAATACTGTGCATGATTTTGATCAGTACTCTCATATCATTATCCCGGGTGTAGGACATGCAGGAGCAGCGATGGAGAAACTAAACCAGACCGGACTGGTGGACTCAATCAGGCAGTTAAAAAAGCCTGTCCTTGGCATTTGTGTAGGAATGCAATTGCTCACAGCGCATTCGCAGGAAGGTGATGCCGAATTAATGAATATTATTCCGCTCGAAACAAAATTATTTGATAAAGACCTTGGTATTAAAATCCCCCATATGGGATGGAATAATATTGAGATCAAAAACAATTTACTATTCGAAGGGTTGAAAATCAGACACAATTTTACTTTGTGCATTCGTACTTTATTGAATATAACGCTATTTTTGAAATAGCGACTGCGACCTATGGCCTGCAATATTCTGCAGCGATACAGAAAGATAATTTTTACGGGGTACAGTTTCACCCTGAAAAATCTGGTGCCGCAGGTGAGCAACTATTATTGAACTTTTCAAAATTAAACTAACAAGATGTACATTATCCCCGCTATAGATATTTTAGATGGTAAAGTTGTTCGCCTTAGAGAAGGTGACTATAACCAAAAGACAGTATATGATGTATCAATTGCTGAAATGATTGAAACTTATAAGTCTAACGGTACAGAATTCATACATATTATTGACTTAAACGGTGCTAAAGGAGATTTCAGCAACCAGGTTGAGCTTTTTGATATTATCAAAAAAACAGATATGCGTGTGCAGTATGGCGGTGGTATCCGTACAATTGCACAGGTAACCAACCTGCTTGATGCCGGCATCCACAGAGTTATTGTAGGTACACAGGCGATTACCAATCCTGATTTCCTGTCCGAATTAAGCAAAGAAGTTGGCAAAAAATATGATTATGCAAACCGCATTGTGATTGCTATTGACGTGTTGGATGAAGTGATTAAATACTCAGGCTGGATGGAAAGCTCACCAATCAAATTAATGGATTACGTTGATAAATGTCTTCAATTAGGCTTTTTCAGGTTCCTGTGTACTGATATTAACAAGGATGGTAAATTAGGTGGTGCAGCTATTGATTTGTATAAAAAATTACTTGAACATTCACCGTTTATCAAGTTGATCGCATCTGGTGGAATCAGCTCAATGGAAGATATTGAAGAACTATCAAAACTGGAAGTCAGATCTTGCGTAGTTGGAAAAGCCATTTATGAAAACCGCATCTCTATTGAAGAGATTAAAGAATGGAACCTCAAAGCAATGACATCTTTATAAGCGATGTTAAGCAAACGTATAATTCCATGTCTGGATGTCAAAGACGGACGGACAGTAAAGGGCGTTAATTTTGTAGACCTTAAAGACGCCGGTGATCCGGTTGAACTGGCCTGGCAATATGCACAGCAAGGTGCTGATGAATTGGTATTCCTGGATATTACTGCTACCCACGAACGTCGTAAAACGATGATAGAAATGGTAAAATCGGTAGCCAGACAACTCAATATCCCTTTTACTATTGGTGGGGGGATTACAGAGATTGCTGATGCAGAAGCATTACTGAATGCGGGAGCTGACAAAATCAGTATCAATTCTGCAGCTGTTAAAAATCCGCAGCTAATCGCTGACCTGGCCAAAGTATTTGGTGTACAGTTTGTAGTGGTGGCTGTAGATACCAAGCTGGTTGCAGGCAGAAACATGGTACATTTGAACGGCGGCCGGTTGATTACTGAGATCGAAACAGAACACTGGATTAAACAAGCAGAAGAATTAGGTGCTGGTGAAATACTATTGACTTCAATGGATCACGATGGTACGAAACAGGGTTTCGACTGTAAACTGCTGGATAGTATCAGTAAAATGATCAACATTCCTGTGATCGCCTCCGGTGGTGCCGGAAAGGTTGAACACTTCACAGAAGTTTTTACTACAACAGGTGTAGATGCTGCATTAGCAGCATCGGTCTTTCATTTTGGTGAAATCCCTATCCCCCACCTGAAAAACGAATTAAAAAAACACAACATACCAGTAAGGTTATGAATATAGATTTTGAGAAAACCGATGGATTGGTTCCTGTAATCATTCAGGATATACAAACATTGGAAGTGTTAATGCTGGGTTATATGAACCAGGAAGCCTGGACTAAAACACAACAGGAAGGGAAAGTAACTTTTTATTCCCGCTCTAAAAGTCGTTTATGGACCAAAGGAGAAGAAAGCGGTAACTTTTTATACGTAAAAGAGACACATATCGATTGTGATAAAGATACCATATTGATTAAAGTTACCCCTGTCGGCCCAACCTGCCATACAGGTAGCAGGAGCTGTTTTAAAACCAACTTTAGTCAGAACTTTATCTTTGAACTGGAGAAAATCATCCATGATAGATATGATAACCCTACTGAAGAGTCTTATATCAATAAACTGCGCAAAAAAGGGCTGAATAAAATAGCGCAGAAAGTTGGAGAAGAGGGGGTTGAAACTGTTATTGCAGCACTAAATGAAACTGATGTTGATTTTGTGAATGAGAGTTCTGATTTGATCTTTCACTTATTGGTTTTACTGAGAGAAAAAGGCAAAACACTGGCTGATATAGGGGTAAACCTGGAAAGCAGACATCGCTAAATTTTAGATATGCTGAAACATTTAAGATCACTTAGTGGTCATCAGAATCCTGTGTATGCCTTAGCTAACTCCGGAAAAGCAGGGATTTTTTTTACTGGCGGCAATGATAAAGGTGTGGTGGAGTGGTCATTGGAAAAGATGTCATTTTCAAAAGTACTGATGCCTGTAAAAACATCTGTCTATAGTCTTCATCAATATAAAAACCAGCTTTTCGTAGGTCAGAGAAGTGGTGAACTAAATATATTTGACCTTGACAGGGAAGTGATAACCGCTAATTTTCAGGCACATGAAAAACCTGTATTTGACATCGTTACAATTCCGGCAAAACAGGAATTTTTAACGGCCAGCGAAGACGGGACGGTTGGAGTATGGTCATTAACTAATCTGTCTTTACTTTACCGGATCAGGGTTTCTGCTGATACAGTAAGAGCAATTACCGTCAGTTCTAATGGTTTACATGCTGCTTTTGGCTGCAAAGATGGCGTCATACGTATTTATGACCTGACGGACTATAGTCTGTTACATACTTTGGAACAGCACACCTTGCCAGTTACTTCGGTTCAGTATTCTCCGGATAGCAAGTACCTGATTTCTGGTGGAAGAGATGCACAGCTAAATTTCTGGTCATTGCCTGATTACCAGCTTCAGCATACTATTCCTGCACATTTATTTAGTATTTATGGCATTGCCTTTCATCCGGCCCTGCTGCCTTATTTTGCTACGGTTAGTCAGGATAAAAGTATCAAATTATGGGGTAGCGATGATTTGAAACTGTATAAAATCCTGAGTATTGAAAAAGGCACTCATGGCCATACCCATTCTATCAATAAACTGGTTTGGAGTGAGGATGGTAAATATTTATTAACCACCGGTGACGATAAACTCGTTATGGTGTGGGAATGGGATCTATAAATCTTTTAATAATCCTGAGCTTGTGGCTATATCGTCCCAGTTCAGGATTATAAATTCCCTGGTCATCAATCGGATCAATTCTTACTTTTCCGGAAGCATGAATGATCTGATTCGCATTCAGCATGAGCCCTACATGGATAATTTTCCCATCGGCATTGTCAAAAAAAGCAAGATCTCCGGTTTGTGCTTCTGGTAGAAAGTTAACGGTTTCTCCTTGCTCTGCTTGTTGTGAGGCATCTCTTTTGAGCTTTATCCCTGCCAGCTTGAAAACTGCCTGTACGTATCCTGAACAATCAATACCAAATATTGTCCGGCCTCCCCATAAATAGGGTGCGTTCTGAAAAAACACGGCCGATTTTGCCAAACTCGCCGCGGTAACCTTTCCCGATAATACCAGCGGCTGAAATAATACCTTGAATTTTTCTTTACCTAATTCACAAACACCATCCTTATAGAAAGGCAAATTACTTGAAGAGACTAAATAATAAGCACTTCCATCGCTTCCAATAACTTCATTAAGAACTCCTAAAGGCACTAATGTAGTGTGTTCCTGTGTATATTCTGCTTCCGGTATTTCGGTTAACTGCTTAAAATCTATCCAACCCTCGTATTCATCATAAGCATTACGGATCCGCCACCAGGGTTCTGCTTTTTCCAATACTTCTACCTGATCTCCAAATAATAATTGGGTCGTGATCTCTGCTTTATCAGATGATGATGCCCTTATTGGAGCTACAGCTACCCTGCAAATTGCGAATGTTTGTTCCATAATGAAATAAGCGCTTTAAGTTTGTTTCAGACAGACAGGGTCTAAGAACCTGCTCTTCTAAAAGTAAAAGTACTGATAGTGATTTATAAAAAAGCAGGATAAACATTTGATTCATAAAATTGTTATACTGGTATTATATTCATTAACGCTAAAAATTATGAACCTCAAGAAGATATTAATCGCAGTAGATAATAGCACCTGCTCAGAAAAGGCAGCAAAAACAGGCTATGAGCTGGCTAAGAATTTTGACGCAGAGGTAGCACTGGTCAATATTATTGAGCCTATGCCAGCAACCATGAACCAGGATCTTACTTTAGCTCCGGTATTTTTGGAAAGTTATGATAATAGCGAAGAGAATAGCCATCAACTGCTCAAAGAGATGGAAGACACTTATGGTAATGGGATAAAAACCACTTATTTAAGTGTGGTGGACACCGCGGCACATGGCATTATTCAGCAGTCTGACGAATGGGGATCTGATCTGATTGTGATTGGAACCTATGGCAGAACCGGGTTGTATCACTTTTAATGGGAAGTGTAGCCGAACACGTGGCCAGAAAATCTGCATGTCCTGTATTGATTATCCCTAATAAGGCGGATGTATAAGCTTTAAAAGGTTTTATATATAACAGAAAAGGACGCAAATGCGTCCTTTTCTGTTATATATACAATTAAAGAACTAGTTTTCCTGGTGTAACCAGGCTTTTTTTTCTTTAATAACTCTTCTTCAGTTTCGCGGACATCTTCGTCATCCACACAACAATCTACCGGGCATACTGCCGCACACTGAGGTTCATCATGAAAACCTTTGCACTCTGTACACTTATCTGAAACGATATAATATACCTCGTCAGAGCCTGCTTCCTGAGCCGCACCAGCATCTACTTCCTGATCACCAAAATCGATGATACCATTTAAATTGGTTCCATCAGAAAATCTCCAGGCTGTACCTGCGTCATAAATTGCATTATTCGGGCATTCAGGCTCACATGCTCCGCAATTAATACATTCGTCTGTTATTTTAATAGCCATGTCTTCGTATAAATCTATTTGCTAAAGTTACCTTTGCTTTGCAAATATAACATTTATACTTTAAAATTACTTCAAACATGTCAATCCTTACCGCTGAAAAGTTAATTATTGCATTCCATAAACTAAGTGATTTCTTAAATCACCCAAGCGATGAATTTAATAATACTATTGATTCAGCACCTAACCATAATGCATGGTTCACTGTAGCTGAGGTAAAGAGATCTTTATCTTCCTTACAGGAAATGCTTAATTTAAATGCCCTGGAAAAATGGTTTGAACAAATTACTGTGAGCCAGAACCCAAAAAAAGTGGGGTTAATTCTTGCAGGAAACATCCCATTAGTAGGTTTCCATGATATTTTATCTGTTCTGGCTACAGGAAATATAGCGATCATCAAACTTTCATCTTCTGATAGCCAGTTATTGCCTGCATTACTGAAACAACTGGTTTTATTTGAGCCTCTTTTAGCTGACAGGATCGTTTATGCAGAAAGATTGAAAGATTTTTTTGATGCGATTATTGCAACTGGAAGTAACAATACATCCAGATACTTTGATTATTACTTCGGCAAAGTACCTAATATCATCATCAAAAAAAAACAGAAATAGCATTGCAGTACTGGATGGTCATGAAAGTATTGAGGATATTAAGTTACTTGGTCATGATATTTTTGATTATTTCGGTCTGGGTTGCAGAAATGTTTCCAAAATGTATGTGCCGGAAGATTATGAGATCAAAAATTTCTTTGAACCTTTAGAAGAGTATCAGGATATCATCAACCATTTCAAATTCAATAATAACTACGATTACAACAAATCTATTTACCTGGTTAATACGGTTCAGCATTTTGATAATGGCTTTTTATTATTAAAAGAAGATGAAGGTCTCTGCTCTCCCCTTGCTGTTTTATTCTTTGAGAAATATAAAACACTGGATGAGCTTACAGCGAAACTTAAAGGTATGCAGGATAATATACAGTGTGTAGTTACCAATACTGCTTTAAGACTGGATGTGGATGTGGACTCAGTGACCTTTGGACAAAGCCAGCATCCTCAGTTATGGGATTATGCTGATAACGTCAATACTATTACCTTTCTAAATAAGTTATAGTATTGATATTTATCTGGTATTAAAATATACCAGCTTCATATTTTCTCATTTTGAAACACTATTTTTGAACAAAATGTATGTAATCAAAGTAAAAGGTATTGCCAAAATCCCGGATTACGTCCAGCTGAGGGATGATAAATTCACCTTACTGGCCTATTTCAGGGTAGACCGGCCTGATAAATCACTTGAAAAATTAGGTCTGGGTGATAAGCTTCCTTATATTATGGATATGGTAAAAGATTTACCATTTGGTCAGATTGCAAAATTAGATATTTAAGACATGGCAGGAAACGCAGTTATAAATTTAAAGAACGTAGATGTATTTCAACAAAAGCATCTTGTACTCTCTGATGTTAATCTTAACATAGATAAAGGTGAATTTGTATTCCTGATCGGACAAACCGGATCTGGAAAGAGCAGTTTATTGAAAATTATTTACGGTGAACTTCATATAGGTAATGGTGAGGGAGAAATTGCAGGTTTCGACCTTAAAAAACTAGCAGAGAAGGATATTCCTTACCTGCGCAGAAAATTAGGGATCGTATTCCAGGATTTCCAGTTACTGACAGACCGCACTATTGAAAAGAATCTTGATTTCGTATTGAAAGCTACCGGCTGGAAAGATAAAAACCTGATCGACGAACGGATTAAAGATGTACTGGAGAAAGTTGGCTTACGTTCAAAAATCAGAAAAATGCCGCATGAACTTTCTGGTGGTGAACAACAGCGTGTAGTTATTGCCCGTTCCCTGTTAAATAACCCCGACATTATTCTTGCTGATGAGCCTACAGGAAATTTAGATCCTGAAACATCCGAAGAAATTGTTCTGCTATTAAAACAAATCAGCCAGAGCGGCACTGCCGTATTAATGGCCACGCATGATTATCATATCATCCGTCCCTGCCTTCCCGTATTATTAAATGTGAAGCAGGTATCGTGCATGATGATGCAACGATAAACTAAGTTCTGTTTACAACAGAGCTGACCATTCCTGACAAAATAATTCCTTTTCAGCCATTCTGTACAGTCTTGTTCAAACAAAACTGACAGCATGGCTGATATATTTCATTGGCAAACCTTTTGAGTTTGCATCATAAAATTCTACTATAGCATGTTTAGCAAGAAGAAAACAAACGATACAGAAAATCCTATTACGGAAAATACTGCTGAAGAGCAGTTGAACAAAGAGCTTACAGATGACGCGAATGCGGATACTATCACAGAACCTGTTGTGGAAATTTCTGCTGAAGAGCAACTAAAGCTTGATAATGCAGCATTAAACGATAAATATCTTCGTCTTTTTGCTGAATTTGACAATTTCAAGAGACGTACCCAAAAAGAGCGTGTTGAGCTTTTACAGACTGCTGGTAAAGATGTAATTATTTCTATGCTTCCTGTTCTGGACGATTTTGACCGTGCTAATAAAGCAACTGAAAATGCTACTGATGTTAATGCAATCCGCGAAGGAATTCAATTGGTACATACTAAACTTAAAAGCATTCTAAATCAGAAAGGCTTAAAAGAAATGGAAAGTATCAATTTAGCTTTTGATACAGACCACCACGAAGCAATCACGAAAGTTCCTGCACCAACTGAAGAGTTGAAAGGAAAAGTTATAGATGAATTAGAAAAAGGATACACTTTAAATGACAAAGTTATACGCTTTGCAAAAGTAGTTGTAGGTAGTTAATTATGAGTAAGAGAGATTATTACGATATCCTTGGTGTAAGCAAAGGTTCTTCTCCGGAAGAAATCAAGAAAGCTTACAGAAAGCTGGCGATTAAGTTCCATCCGGACAAAAACCCTGATGACCATACGGCTGAGGATAAATTTAAGGAAGCTGCTGAAGCTTACGAGATTTTGAGCAACCCGGAGAAAAAACAACGGTATGATCATTATGGTCATGCAGCAGGAGGTTGGTGGAGCTTCAGGAGGCGGTGGCGGTTATGGCGGCGGCGGCATGAACATGGAAGATATATTCAGCCAGTTTGGCGATATCTTTGGTAATGGCGGCGGTGGTGGCGGCAGTCCTTTCGATAGCTTTTTCGGTGGGCAGCAACAACGCAGCAGCGGCAGAAGGGTAGCTAAAGGTTCTAATCTTCGTATTAAAGTCAAACTTACCCTTGAAGAAATCGCGCATGGCGCAGAGAAAAAAATAAAGGTTAATAAACAAATCGTTTGTAAAACCTGTGATGGTTCGGGAGCTAAGGATAAATCATCTATCAGCACTTGTAAAACTTGTGGTGGCAGTGGTTCTGTTCGCAGAGTAACGAATACCATTTTAGGACAAATGCAGACTACTTCTACTTGTCCTACCTGTAACGGTGCTGGTTCACAGATTACTTCTAAATGTACATCATGTCATGGTGAAGGAACTGTACGTGGCGAAGAAACGATTACAATCAATATTCCTGCGGGTGTAAGTGACGGTATGCAGTTAAGCATGAGCGGAAAAGGTAATGCTGCCCCTAATGGTGGTATACCGGGTGATCTGATCATTCTGATTGAAGAGATCCCTCACGAAACATTGAAACGTGAAGGAAACAATATCGTTTATGATTTACATTTAAGTATCATTGATGCTGCTTTAGGTTATAGTGCCGAAGTACCAACAATTGATGGTAAAGCTAAAATCAAAATTGAACCAGGTACACAAAGCGGAAAGTTATTACGCCTGAAAGCTAAAGGTATTCCTGAAGTGAATTCTTATCACCGTGGTGATCAGATCATTCATGTGAATATCTGGACACCAAAAGCCCTGAGCAGTGAAGAACGGAATATGCTGGAGAAACTTCGTGAGTCTCCTAATTTCAAACCTCAGCCAGGTAAAAATGACAAGAGCTTCTTTGAAAAAATGAAAGAATACTTCGAGTAGGATTTCATAAAATATATAAGTTCCGTAAAATTTAAACGAAAATTTAGAAACAGGCTGTATCCAACAAGATGCAGCCTGTTTTTTATATAAAAACTTTGCCCCATAATCGTTGTTTAATCTAAAAAACCGCATATGGAAGCACATCAAGCTATAAAATGGAGAATTGGCTGCTCAGGCTATTATTATAAAGAGTGGAAAGATATCTTCTATCCTGCCGGTTTACCTCAAAAGGAATGGTTCAGCTATTATTGCCAGCACTTCAACACGATAGAAATCAATTCTTCTTTTTTTATAAACAACCATCTCTAAAAAGCTTTAATACGTGGTACGATTCAAGTCCGGCGGATTTTATTTTCACCATTAAAGCACCCAGGACAATTACACATTACAATAAATTCAATGAAGCTAAAGAGTTGATTAATGACTTCTATGAGGTTATTACTACCGGACTCAGGGATAAATTAGGTTGTGTATTATTTCAGCTCCCACCCTCTTTTACTTATACAGAAGAAAGACTGTCGCTTCTTCTGGAAAATTTAGATCCGGTATTTCACAACGTTGTTGAATTCAGACATATCAGCTGGTGGAACAATAATGTAATGACTGAATTCAAAAATAATCACCTGACTTTTAGCGGACTGAGTTATCCATCGGCCTTGCCTGATGGGGTAATTCAATTTAATGACCCTGTCTATTACCGGTTTCATGGCAAGCCAGTTCTTTATAAATCTCTTTATACCAGGCAGGAAATAGTTACATTCGTTAAATCCATAATAACTGAGCCTAAGACATTATTCGTATATTTCAACAATACATGGGGCACGTCGGCATTAACCAATGCAAAACAGTTAATTACATTAACGGGTTCCAAAGATTAAGAACCTGTAACATTTTGTCAGATTTTAGTCTAACGGTTAACTAAAAAACTAAATTAAAAATGCTTAACGTAAATAATATTGTTAAACAATATGCTACGCATCTTGCTTTGGACGACGTGAGTCTGAGTGTAGAACAAGGCAAGATATTCGGCTTACTTACTGGGACCCAATGGCGCCGGTAAAACATCCCTTATCAGAATTATTACGCAGATTACTGCACCAGATAGTGGTGAGGTGATCTTTAACGGGCAACGTTTAAATGCTTCGCACATCTCGCAAATCGGATATCTTCCTGAAGAACGCGGTTTATACAAAAAAATGGAGATCGGCGAACAGGTCATGTATCTCGCCAGATTGAAAGGGATGAGTTCTGCTGAGGCCACAAAAAGAGTTAGGTTCTGGTTTGAAAAACTGGAAATGGGAAGCTGGTGGAATAAAAAAGTAGAAGATCTAAGTAAGGGTATGCAGCAAAAGGTACAGTTTGTAGCTACTGTACTGCATGAACCTGAACTGATTATCCTGGATGAACCTTTTTCTGGTTTTGACCCGGTAAATGCAGATATTATAAAGAATGAAATCCTGGAACTGAATAAACAGGGTGCGACATTTATCTTTTCTACTCACCGTATGGAGTCTGTGGAAGAATTATGTGACAGTATCGCATTGATTCATCATTCTAAAAAAATACTGGATGGTTCTGTAGCTGATATCAAAGAGAAATACCGGAACAATACTTACTGGGTGGAGTACGAGGGAGAATATAGCCCCGTAATTGGAACAGAAATATTCGATGTACTGCAAAAAGATGTGCACAAAGGCAAAACTACATTGAAGGTGCAGTTAGCGGAAGGAAAGACTGCTAACCAGCTGTTATCTGTACTGCTGCCAGTAGTAAATATTCACCGTCTGGACGAAGTAATCCCTACGATGAATGACATTTTTATTGACCAGGTTAAACAAAAAAATTAAGGTTATGCACAAGATTTTACTCATTATACAAAGAGAATACCTAAGCCGGGTCAGAAAAAAAATCATTCATCGTCATGACTTTGCTGACTCCGATTATTGTTGCAGGTTTTTATGGCCTGCTTATCTATTTTTCTATTCAGGGCGCTTCGTCTACTAATAATAAGATAGCTGTCGTCAGTGAAAATAAAACACTGACTGAAAAACTGACTTCTACTAAGAATACCTCTTATGTTTATGTCAATAAATCATTGGCAGAAATGAAATCCAGTCTGGAAAAAGATGGTTTTGATTATATCCTTTACCTGCCGGATTTTAGTTTGGATGCCCCATCCGGGATACAGCTTTTAGGTAATAAACAGGCTGGATTATCCATGAACAGCAAAGTGGTTGATGATGTAGAAAATACGATCCGGATTCAGAAACTTAAAGAAAGCGGGATTGCACAGGAAGATCTGGACAAACTGAAGTCTTCGGTCAGTATAGATAATAAAAAAATAGATGAAGCCGGGAAGGAAGAAGATTCCAGTGCCGGGGCAACAACTATTATTGGTTCTGCGGCCGGTATTTTGATGTTCATGTTTATTTTAATTTATGGCATCCAGGTGATGCGTGGTGTGATTGAGGAAAAAACGAGCAGAATTATCGAGGTGATGATTTCTTCGGTAAAACCTTTCCAGCTGATGATGGCAAAAAATTATCGGTATTGCCTTAGTAGGGCTCACACAGTTTGTACTCTGGATATTGCTGTCTGCCTCAATTTCGACATTAGCAGTTAAACTTTTTGTAGATAAAAAGGATTTGGCGCCTATGGCTGTTTCTGCTGTACAGGCAAAAACTGGTGCCCGGATAGACAAACAGATAGACAAACAGGTTACAGATAATGGACCGATTGCTTATGTACAAAAGAGTATGGCAAACCTCGATCTGACTAAGATCTTACTGGTTTTTCTATTCTTCTTTATAGGTGGTTACTTATTCTATAGTGCGCTTTATGCAGCTATAGGTTCAGCAGTGGACAGTGAAACAGAGACACAGCAATTTATAATGCCCGTCATGATGCCATTGACACTGGGGTATGTATTATCATTAAGCGTAGTCACGAATGATCCATATGGCAACATCGCCTTTTGGTTATCAATGATTCCTTTTACCTCTCCTATAGCGATGATGGTCAGATTACCTTATGGCGTACCAAACTGGCAGCTGGCTTTATCAATGGGTTTATTAGTGATTGGATTTATAGGTACAGTATGGGTAGCTTCAAGGATATACAGAGTGGGTATATTAATGTATGGCAAGAAAACCAGCCTGAAAGAAATGCTAAAGTGGTTTACGTACAAAAATTAAAACTACAGAGAAGAACAGTTCATTAAGAATTAACTTACAAAAAGAATTAACGAAACAAATGAGAGCAGCGGTTATTGACTTAGGGACGAATACTTTTCACTTGATTATAGCAGACCTCACCCCTACTGGTGTTGAGGTCATTTACAAAACGAATTTGCCTGTCCAGTTAGGACAAGGCCGTATCAATGAGAATATGATTATCCCTGAGGCTTTTGAACGTGGTATACAGGCTCTAAAGGGTTTTAAAAATGAAATAGATGCACATCAGGTAAAAATAGTCCGGGCAACAGCGACCTCTGCGGTACGTAGTGCTGCCAATGGGAAGGATTTTGTTATTGCAGCACTTAGGATAGCGGGTATAGCTATTGAGATCATCAGTGGTGAAGATGAAGCTGCCTATATCTTTAACGGAGTTAAAGCTACTGGTGTAATTAATCAGCAATCACTGATTATGGACATTGGTGGTGGCAGCACCGAATTCATTATCTGCAATCCTGATGGCCCTTTATGGAAGAAAAGTTATAATATAGGTGCTGCAAGATTATTGCAGGCCTATTTCCATACTGATCCGATCAGTGCGGAAGACCAGTCTGCGATTAAGAAACATCTTGATGAAGAATTAGCCGATCTGAAGATAGCCTGTCAAAAGTATCAACCTCAGGTTTTAGTAGGTTCTGCAGGTGCATTTGAAACTTTCGCAGCCATGCTGTTAGAGAATGTTGATTTAAAAACATTGGGTTCAGCCAGCCTGGATATAGATCAATATCATAGTCTTTCTGAAAAACTGATTGCTTCTACTCACGCAGAGCGGGTATCGATGCCAAACCTCATTCCACTTAGAGTGGATATGATTGTCATCGCTGCGCTGCTGACCAATTATATAATTAGCGAAACGGGATTAAAAGCAATCAGCTTATCTACTTATGATCTAAAAATGGGTGTATTATATCGTATTTGGGCAGATCAGAAATTTGACAGCTCCATATAAAGCTTTTCTGTTGGTAATCCCATTACATTCGTATAAGAACCTTCTATTTTCTCTACTGCGATAAACCCAAGCCAGTCTTGTATTCCATAAGAACCTGCTTTATCCAATGGGCTGTATTTATTGATGTAGTGTTCTATTTCTTCTGTAGTCAGGACTCTGAAACGCACTTCTGTACGGTCAAAAAAAGTTTTAAGCTTGTCTTTATAAGCCAGACTTACTCCTGTATATACCTGGTGACTGGTTCCTGATAACTTTTCCAGCATCACTTTAGCATGCGCAGCATCTTCTGGTTTCCCTAGTATTTCACCATTATAAGCCACGATAGTATCTGCAGTAATCACCAGGTTGGTTAACCGTTCTTCAACAAATGCCATTTTTTTTTTTTTTTTCTGAGATATAACAGGCGATTTCTTCAGGTGAAAGCTGCTCAGGATAACTCTCATCCACATCTTTTAGTAAAACCTTAAAGTCGAGCCCCATCAATTGCATCAGTTCTTGTCTGCGGGGTGATTTAGAAGCCAGAATAAGAGGAGTTGTTTGCTTGTACATATTTATTTTTGCGCTAAAATAATAAAAGCGGCCCAAAGCCGCTTCTATTATTTTGTTATTTTAGTTATTTGAATAAGCTATAGCTTAACATGCTTTAGTTATCGGCAGGCTTATCGCCTCCCTGTCCCCCAGCTCTGTTCTTCATTGCGTTTCTTCTCTCTTCCAGAAAAGTCTCGTATGCTTTTTTCTGATCGTCAGTCAATACTGCTTTGATTTTTTCATTATTTCCCTGCATCAGCGTCATCATTTTTGTACGCATTGCTTTTCTATCATCACCCGCTTCTTCGCGTGCTTTGTTCATTTGAGTATATTCTGATCTAAAAGGATATCATGGATTTTTGTTTGCTGGTCAGCTGTCAGCGTTAATTTTTTAGTCAGTTGAGCAGTAGATTTTGTTGCTCTTTCTTCTGGTGTACCACCACGGTTTCCACCTTGTGCATGTGCAAATGTTATTACACCGAATAACATACCGCAAATCATCAATAATTTCTTCATATATCTATTCTTTGTTTTTTTAGAGATAGAGTTAAAAACTAAGGGAAGGTTTAAAATCGTTGTGTAACTTATATACTGGAATCGACTGCTGAAGGATTGGCATCAAACCATTTTCCCTGCACTCTAAGGACTTTTTTTCGATCACGTCTCTCGCTGCTGTCCTGCCTCCTTTAAAAGGTGAGATATAATCACAGATAGCTTTGATATCAGTACAGGCATCAGCCGGACAGGCAGGAATGCCTACAAGCTTCATCACATTAAGATCTGGAATATCATCCCCCATGTATAAGACCTGCTTAGGTTTGATTTTATAGATCTCCAGATAATCATTGAATACTTCAACTTTATCAGAAACTCCTAAAAAAACATCAGGAATACCTAAACCTTCAAAGCGTTTTTCCATTGCCTGACCACGGCCTCCGGAAATAATACAAACATGGTATCCCTTTTTAACGGCCAGCTGTAAAGCATAGCCGTCTTTAATATTGAAAGTACGCATCAACTCTCCGGAATCCGTAGCTATGACGTCGCCGTTTGTTAAGACGCCATCGACATCAAAAACGAATGTCGTAATTCCTTTAAGTTTTTGCAGTAACATTTAGTCTTGGTTATCTCTCCACTCGTAAACCCAGGCAGACTGGATTTGCTCCAGGTGACCTTCATTGCTTTCTTCTCTTGTACCTTTGAAATTAGGCAATGAAAGAACCCAGTCAACCAATTCAGTAAACCTGATACGGTAGATTTTAGATTCATTAAAATCATCACCAAATTTTTCATATAATTCCTGAGCGATATCTTCGTGATCTTGCCAGTGAATAGGGTAAAGCAAACTTATCCTGCATGTTTTTCTTTGTTTTTATTATAATTAATGGCCTAAAAATTCTGACTGGTTAGGGATAGTGACTTCGATATTTCCGTTAATCACTACACACTGGCAACCTAATCTGGAAGAAATCTTTGGACTTACTGCCCTATCAATGAAATCTTCTTCTTTATCAGATATTTCCTGAATGTTGTCCATTCCTTTAGTCACATATACATGACAGGTACTACAACCGCAAACACCGCCGCAGTTATGTTGTAGGTCTATTCCGTTATCAAGGCAAACTTCAAGAACTGATTCTCCTCCGGCAATTGGTAGTTGAATCTGCGCTTTACCCTTTTCTTCAAAATTGACTGTTAATTGATAAATATTCATAATTGTTCTCAAAAATAAGCAGCAAAAACGGGAATCCTGTTATAGATGCGTTTTTTTTTTTAATGCTATTACTTAATGTTTCATAGATTTTCTGCAATTCGGGTCTACCGTTCAGCAAATCAAATCGATGTTTTTTCTTATAGTCTTCTGGTCGTTTCTGCTAGCCGGGCCGGTTTGTGCTTCAGCCGGTGATGCAGACTGCACTTTTTCTGCTGTCTCCAGAATTAATGGTTTCAATAAATCGAATTTAAGATTGTGCTGTTCTAGTAACTCACTGCTCAGCTGATAAAGATGATTGCTAAAATTACAGGCAATAACAGCCGCAAGATGCAAAATTCCACGTTGCTCCGAAGTAACAACAGAAACCTTTGGGCTTAATAGCTGCGCGATAACGCTTATCTTTTCTAAAGTACTTTCCTGATCTGCCTCAATACATAAAGGCACACGGGTCATATCTACTGCTTTTGATTTAGAGAAGGTTTGTAATGGATAAATTACTCCATAGCCATTTTTCACAATTGAAAGCACACTCATTGGTGTTGCTCCCGAAGTATGTACGACCACGCCCTTTACATCTGTCAGGTGTGCAGCAACCGAACCAATCGCATCATCCTTTACCGCAATCAGGTAACAACATCATCAGCAGAACGATCCAGATCGTTCCAATTGCTGATTGGTGTTGCTTTTGTTAATGCAGCAAGAATTTCTGCATTTTTACTATCATGACTCCAGACCTGAACAATGTCTGCACCTATCGCTTTTAAAGCAATGGCAAAATGTGTAGCCACATTTCCCGAACCTATGCAAACAATGTTCATTTCAAAGAGGTGCTTAGACTGACTTAATTTCTTTTTGTCTTCTGATGATGGAAATCATAAATCCAATCACCATCACGATCAATCCTACCCAATATAAATTGATAAAAGGGAATTCGATAGATTTAAACACAACCCAGTCTTTAGATTGCTGAGGTTTTTCAAAAACCTGCAGTTCTACTTTCTTCTGATCAGGAAGGATCTTAGTAAATCTAAGTCTTAAACCTAATTCAGGAATATTACGGGCAAAATCAAATGTATTGTTTCCTTTTACTAAGAATATCGGTTCAGTTTTATAAATCTTACCATTCAGGTTGATTTCTAAAGGAAGCCCAACAGCAATATCTCCTTCTGCTAAAGCAAGGCTTTTCGCAGTTGGTTTGAAGTTAAGATCTTTTACGGTGATGATACCACTGCTGGTATGTAAAGTATCACCAGTACTTACCGTTACAACTCTTGGTTTTTTTTTATAATTCTGTTCATCACTCTGTGCATCACTATCAGCATGCGCATCCTTTTTATCAGGAGCACTGGTGATATGCGTATACACATCGTAAGTTAGATAATGTTTCGTATCCGGAGATGCGATCAATCCCATTTTTTCATTGATCTGAACACGTGGGTTCAGGTTAAAGTCTTCCTTAAGCTTACCTGTTTTCTCATCAATCACTTTAAAGTTCAGTGTATAATAAGTATTAGGGGCTATCGTAGTATCATTGGTATAAGTAACTGTAAAACGGCCCATTTTCTTAGGCTCATTTTTGTATAGCACCATGTTCTCACCTGGTTTTTCGACTTTCTCAAAATCCTTTACAGGAATAAGTTTGTCGCATTGATAGAAACCGGCTTGCTCGTTGCAGCAGCAACCAGTGCTCCTACTAATAACAAGGCAAATCCTATATGCGCAACCGCAGCTCCCACAAGCTTACCTTTACCACTAAACCCTTGTGTAAGGACACGTGCATTGGAAAGAATAGCAAACATACAACTGAAAGACAGTAAAATATAGATCAGGTTATTATATACGTTAGTTACATAGACAAACCCTGCTGTAACCACAACCGAAATGATTAAAGTTGCAACCAGGCTACTATAGAATTTACGGGTATCTGTACGTTTATATTTTAAGAACTGAGAGAAACCTGAAATCATTGTAATCAGGATAGCAAACGGAGCCTGCCATTGATTATAATATTTGATGGCATCAATAGGTGGGGCAAAGTTAGTTCCGAAAGCTTTATTGAATACGGGAACAGATGTCGAGAAAATAACCTGGATACAGGCTACGGTTACCACAAGAGCACCAATGAACATCCAGAATTCTCTTGAATAAGTTTCTTCGTCTTTATTCGTAATAGGTAATTCTTTCCAGCGCAAAATGATCAGGATGACCGGAATTGCAAGGAATACCACATTGTAAAGAATCAGGTGACCAAACATTCCCAAATCGGTGAACGAGTGTACAGATGTTTCACCAAGGATACCACTTCTGGTTAAGAAAGAAGCGTATAACACTAAGATGAAACTTACCAGAACCAGTGCAATAGAGGTAAAGAAAGCATGACCTGTATTTTTGAAAGCAATCATCACATGGACAGCACCAATTAAGGTTAACCATGGAATCAATGAAGCATTCTCAACCGGGTCCCATGCCCAGAATCCACCAAAGTTCAGTGCTTCATAAGCCCAGAAAGAGCCCATGATAATTCCTGTTCCTAAAACCATTACAGCAAACAAAGCCCATGGCATAGCAGGTTTTACCCACTCTTTATATCTTTTTTGCCATAAGCCAGTAATCACATAAGCAAAAGGGACAATCATACTCGCGAAACCAAGAAATAAGGTTGGCGGGTGAATAACCATCCAGTAATTCTGCAGCAGTGGATTTAACCCTCTGCCATCAGTAATAAATTTCAGATAGTTTTTATAGTTTTCAGCATCGGCAAATACTACCGGGGCCATATCTTTCAGGTTTACAGCATCCCTTAAAAGGATAAAAGGAGAACTTCCGATACGTTCTCCGAAGATCTGGACACCCAATAACATGGAGGTTAAAAACACCTGTGAGAAGGCAACAACCGTCATCACACCATTTTCCCAGGTCTTTGCTTTCCACATCAGGATAGTACCTAAAAGTGCCTGCCAGAATGCCCAAAGCCAGAAACTACCTTCCTGTCCTTCCCAGAATGCGGAAACGATATAATATACAGGAAGTGTTTTTGAAGAGTGCGAATAAACGTAATAATATTCGTTATAATGATTAAGGATCAGATAGAACAGTGTTACCCCAATTCCAATTACACTAAACAGATTAGTTAAAAATGCTATTCTCCCCAACCGTTGCCAGGATTTGTCAGCAAGATCTTTATTGCGGGTTGCAAAGAAATAAGAAATCGTTGATAGTAGTGCAGCGGCAAACGCTAAAACAATAAAAAACTGCCCAACTTTGCGGGGAGGAGGGTTTCTCCTGTGAATTGTATGTCCATTAAAAAAATTATTTGTATCGTTTAACCTGTCCGTCCTGCTTAATCTCTACTAGGTCGTTATTATATTTAGAGGGGCACTTCATTAATATTTTAGAAGCGTAAAAAGTTCCTTTATTCATCTTACCGATCAACACGAGTTTTTCAGAACGCTCAAAGTCTTGTGGTTTAGTCCCACTGTAGATGACTTTTTCAATATCACCTTTTTCATCTTTCATATAGAATGAAAAATGATTAGCATCTTTTAAAGCATCATAATAAGTTCCCTTTTCTTTTGCCCAATGTCCCATTACGTGAAACTCTCTGGAGTCTTTAGCCGCCTCTGTAAAAGTAGAATAGTTACTGGTGTCAGCATTTAAGCTTACCAGGAAACAAACACAGATAGCTATTGTAATTAAGCCAATAATTGCACTTTTCTTCATGAGAATATATCGTTTTTTGTCAAAATTGATGTTTGCAGGTGTACATTATTTAAAATAATGCTTATGCTGCTTTTTCATCAGTATAAATTTGTTTTTAATGGTGATGAAGCTATCATGTACTACCCGATTTTGTTCAATTCGGTTGATGTTCTGCTGTACATGATGGTTTCATAGTTAAAACTCAAACCGGCTCCGCCGGTTTAAACAGGATATAGCTTGCTTACACGAACCTCCTTCCCTAACCAATTAAAAGAGTACACAAAGATAAAAAATATAAGTACCTAATATCCCTTAGACACCGGCTATTACTTTAGATGACAAAATATTGATAGTTGCCTGACAAATAAACGACATAATGCCAGCTATCCTATTCAAAATAAGCAGAAGCAATCTATTTAAGGTATTCATTTTTAATCAGTTTGAGGCAGTTCTTTCCTTACATGCATCACTTTTGGTCTGGAAACACTTCTGATGTAAGGATCCCATAAATTTCGCTCATAATAATCCTGATGTGAACTTTCTGCAGGATAAAAGACCTGAAAAGGTTCCAGTTCTGTAACAAAACTACTGGGATAGTATTTAGCAGCTTCCATTTCGGACATAACTTTGCTAATTGTCTTTAGTTCTTCAGGACTACGGTAAAAAGCAATCGACCGGTAATCATTACCTACATCCGGCCCCTGTCTGTTCAATTCGGTGGGATTATGAGCAAAGAAAAAAGCACGCAGCAATTGCGCATAAGAAATTATTGCCGGATTATAATAAACCTGAACTGACTCTGCGTGGCCGGTATTCTTGGTCAAAACATCTTCATAGGTAGGATTTACCGTACTTCCTCCTGCATAACCACTGATTACAGTGTTTACTCCTTTCAACTGGATCATGCTTTCCTGCATAGCCCAAAAACACCCTCCTGCAAGGTTGCAACAGCTTCATTAGAATTAGGCTGTGGTAAAACAGCGAATCCGTTATTAATGGATATTTTTTGTTCTCTTCCAGAGCAGGAAGCGAATATTAAGCTGATTACTAATAAATATATGCCAGTTCTGTTATTTGAGATAACCATAAGAATCATTCCTCCAAACCAATATACGAAATTACAGCAGCGGGGATTTCAAGATGAATGTCATATTGATGGAATGATTTTTTGCGAAGAGTTTTTCAAAAATCCATTTCACAAAAAAATCCGCAACGTTTTACACGTTGCGGATCCAATATTTATTTAGATGAGGCTTATGGCCAGATACCTAAGTTCATGTAAGAAACAGCAATTTTGTCGATTGAACCAACAAAAGCAGCAGTTCTTAAAGTCTGGATACCAGGTTTAGTTACCAAAGTCTCTCTGATCTCATGGTAAGAATGGATCATTGTATCTTCTAATCCTGAATTTACTAATTCTAATTCAGAAGCACCTTTAACAATCATTAAACGGTGTTCAGCAGGAATACTCTGACCTGTTAAGCTTTCTAATGTATTAATTAAATTAGCATTTGAGTTTTCAGCATAACGTTTTTCCATACGGCCAAAAGCTACGTGAGAAAGGTTTTTCAACCACTCAAAGTAAGAAACAGTTACACCACCTGCATTACAGTACATATCAGGAATGATAATACCGCCCATTTCAGTGAAGATTTCTTCAGCTTCAGGAGTACATGGGCCGTTTGCACCTTCAGCGATAATTTTCGCTTTGATGTTTCTGATGTTTTCTGCAGTGATTTGGTTCTCTAAAGCCGCAGGAACAAGGATATCACAGGGTTGTTCCAGACCTTCCATAGAATTTTTGAATTCTTTAGCTCCTGGGAAACCTAAGATTGAACCTGTTAATTTACGATGTGCGAACACTTCGTCAACGTTAAGTCCGTTCTCATTGTAGATCGCACCTTCAAACTCACAAAGACCAACAATAGTAGCACCAAATTCAGTAAGTAAGGAACTTTGCAGAGTGGTACCCTACATTTCCTAATCCCTGAACAATAACTCTTTTGTCATCCAAACCAGCTTTAAGACCGATTTTCTGCATATCTTCAGTTACTCTTACACATTCTCTTACTGCGTAAGCAACACCACGGCCAGTAGCTTCTTTACGTCCGCGGATACCATGTAAAGCAATTGGCTTACCAGTAACACAACCTAAAGCATCCAGCTGACCTGGATTCATTGTCATATATGTATCAGCGATCCAGCTCATTTCACGTTCACCAGATCCATAATCAGGAGCAGGAACATCAATACCAGGACCGATAAAATTCTTTTTAATTAACTCTGTAGTATAACGGCGGGTGATATTTTCTAATTCACCTGTTGTATAGTTTTTGGGTGTGATTTTAATTCCACCTTTTGCACCACCAAAAGGAACATTCACGATTGCGCATTTATAAGTCATTAATGCCGCCAATGCCATTACCTCATCTTCATTAACCATTCACTCACTGTAACGAATCCCTCCTTTGGTAGGACTCATGTGGTGAGAGTGTTCAACACGCCATGCATCAATTACCTCGAACCCATTTCCTCTGCGAATTGGAAACTGGAAACGATAAACACTGTTACAAGCTTTAATTTGGGATAGTAAACCCTCTGGGTGACCGGTGAATTGGGCTGCGTTATCAAAGTTTTTACAGACGTCTGTAAAAAAATTTGTCTCGTTTGCTGTAGTAGCCATTATTTGATTTTTATGAATTTGAATTATGTTCTTATTCTAATCCTGCAAAATTGCACTAAAAAAAAAAAAAACGATTAATACAAATTAATAATTGCTTAGTGTAAGTGAAACACCCCACTTAAAATGAGCCAAAAACCTGTGTTAAAGGCTTTAAAATAATTTTTATACCTTAAGATTTTTTTTCTATTTTTTTTAATCTGCGGTCAATTGAGAACAGGAAAAAGATTAGTCCCAGTAAAATAACTGCTGCACAAACAGCAACCACATAGATTTTCTCTGATCCGGCAAGGGTATCAGTAATTGCAGAAGCCTGATCCTGTGCAAAAAGCTGCAGAGTAACCATTAACATCAGGACTGTAGTAATAATTTTTTTCATCCGTATATAATTGTTTTTTATCGGTGATGAAGCTATCAGATTTATTTATCCCACTACGTGGTTTGAATAAATCATGATGGTTTCATCGCTATATTTAATGATTTTATAGAATTATGCTGTTTTGTTTTTCTCTAAAGAGGACACTCTGAAAAGTAAAGTGTATATCCAGTAACCGATTAATATCCAGCCTAAACAAGCCGGATAAAAGACCATTCTCATATGGCTGTCCAGATCATAGGCATTAAATCCAGGGTTACCGCCATTACCAGGATGCAATGAATCTGATAACCGTGGTAATACAAAAAGTAAAACAACCATCATCGGAAAGGCGAAAATATTGTAGATCGCTGCAATTTTTGCTCTTTTCTGATCTTCATCAATTGCATTTCTGAGTACGAGGTAAGCGAAATATAATAAAAGGGCAATAGCTGCAAAATTTTGCTTTACATCAAAACTCCAGGCCTGACCCCAGGTAAATTTGGCCCAGATTGCACCTGTAATTATTCCCAGGATACCGAACACCACACCTGCATTGACACTTTGCACGGCTTTCATATCATGTTCTTCATTATTATTGCTCAGATATTTGATACTATGATATACCGAAACACTAAAAAGCACGATCATACTGAACCACATTGGTACATGGAAATATAGATTTCTAATGCTTTGATGCAAGATTGGTAAAGCAGGAACTGAAGACAAGAAGCCAAATACTGTAGAATAAACTACCAGAACTGCTCCCAAAATTTTCCACCAGGATTTATACATTTATTTCAGATTTAAGATCGCTTATTAAACAAATCACAATTTGGCATGATCAGTTTAATTTTGCGAGTTCAAAGGTAACAAAGCTTTATATATTTTAGTTAATTTTTAAATTTCCCTTAACTGCCAGTTATAATTTCCTAGTCGCGCCATAAGTAAGGAAATAACATCAGGGAGAACACAGCAACCAATACATTGATAATCAAAAGAATTCCTATTTCGTCCAGACTCACACTTCTGTCCAGTCCGTCAATTGCATTTTTACTTAGCTTGATCAATACAGTAATGACCGGTATAATTACCGGAAAACTTAAAATAGCCATCAGCATCCCTCCATTACCAGCTTTAGACGCTATTGCTGAGATCATCGTAAATATGGTTGAAAAGCTCAGACTACCTAATATTGTAGCGACAAGATACAGCCACATATCTTCCGGGACATAATCAAAAACCAGCGTATAAAAGCCTAAAGCAATCAGCGTCAGGAGCAACATCAGAAAGATATTGTAAATAGTTTTGGATATAATTAATGCCAGTGGGCTTGCAATGGTATAGATATATAATTGCCTTCCCTTACTTTCCTGAAGAAAGCTTTTAGAAACTGCATTAATAGATGCAAATAGCATGATAATCCAGAACAGCGCATTCCAGGTTACCCCTTTCAGCGACACAAAGGAAAGAAAACAGACAAACACAGTGGATACTACATACAGAACTACACCATTTAAAGCATATTTTGAGCGCCACTCCAGCAACAACTCTTTTCCAATTAAATATTTGACTTCCTTTATTAACTGCATTTCGGCACAAAGATAATTTTATGGATTGTTTTTTTACTGCAGGAGACTTATTTCCCTCTTAAATATTGATTATATTGTACTTCTATGATAAAAGACTACTGTAGCGTGGTACTATAGCGAGTGCAAATGGCAAAAATAACCTTGCTATTGTCGTACCCTGCCACCGTGTAATCGGCAGCAGCGGTAAACTCATTGGCTTTGGTGCAGCTCTCTGGCGTAAACAATGGCTGCTGAATCACGAGCGTGAAATCTCCCGGCACGGGCAGCTTCCGTTAAACTTCTGATAACGGAACTACAGGAACCTGCTGTATAACAATCGGCCTTCCCACTGTAATTAAGGGTAATACTCCAGCTAAAATCACAAACCAGCCCCATTTATATTTCACCATACCTGAAGCCAGGTTGATCAGTTTTTTGAAATGTATAAAACTAAAATAATCATGCGATTTAAACCATACCGCAGCCAGCGTCAGAATAACCATCCCAACAGCAGCCCACCCACAAAACCGTAGTAAACCCGTTTTATTCAGGAATGCCCCTAAAAAAGCTAAAACAACGATCGCATAAAAGATAGTCCCTAAAGACTGGTCAATCCCGAAATAGTTCCAGTTTCCAATAATAGGTACATGCACCAGAGGACACATCCCTCCTATAGCCATCAATAAGGCACCAATCACACCTTGAATCTTCATAAAAAAGAGTATTTTAAATAAACAGAGACAAAAGTATCATCTATTTACTGAATTTGACCTAAGATAATTCACAAATTATTTTTCAGTGATGATAATAATTACCCCAGGAAAGGAAAGTCTCTGATTGAGGTTCCCTCTTTTCTTTATTCTTCGCTTTAAGGCTTTATTGTTTTTAGATTTCTATCTATATCTACATATCTGGTAACCCCATCAATTTTAACTATTTCCTGAATCACAAAATCTAGTTTTCTATCAATGTTATCAAAATTAAGTTGAATCACATCGAATTTGACATCCGCTCCATCAAACCTTTCGTCAAATCTACCCATCCTTTTTTCAAGACTATGAAGTCTTGCCTCTAGCTGATCAACCCTTTCTTCTACCCTATCAAGTCTAGCCTCAATCTTATCAAGCCTTTCTTCTACTCTGTCAAGTCTGGCCTCAATCTTATCAAGCCTTTCTTCTACTCTGTCAAGTCTGGCCTCAATCTTATCAAGCCTTTCTTCTACTCTGTCAAGTCTGGCCTCAATCTTATCAAGCCTTCCTTCAATCCGTTCAAGTCTGGCTTCAATCTTATCAAGCCTTTCTTCTACTCTGTCAAGTCTGGCCTCAATCTTATCAAGCCTTTCTTCTACTCTGTCAAGTCTGGCCTCAATCTTATCAAGCCTTCCTTCAATCCGTTCAAGTCTGGCCTCAATCTTATCAAGCCTTTCATTAATTTTAGCAATTCCGAGTTCTACACTACCAACTAATTCCTGAATCACTCTTTCTAAGCTAGTTAACCGTTCTTTTAATTGTTCCATTTCTTTAAATCCTGAGCAATAAAACTACTAAACTTAATTTAAACACAAACAATTTAACTTAAAAAACACATCAATAGATGTTACCACATCCCTTTAAGCAACCAACAAGCTATTTCACCAGTTAACCAAATAAGCAGTTCAATACGCAATCCCCAGCAGCTCCTCCAATCCAGTATACGTAAGAATATGGCAAATAAAAAGCAGAAGGGGTATTTCTGGCATTGTTCACCTTTCGGTGAACGCGGCCAGAAATACCCCTTCTGCTTTTTATTTGTTCGAGAATTACTTCCCTGGATCTATCCCCATTTTATCAGCAAAATGCGCACAGTAATCTCTTAAATCTTCAATGATCAAAGTCTCCCCTGTTGCTTTCAAA
The DNA here is from genome assembly GCF_053890575.1 of Pedobacter sp. NJ-S-72. Taxonomy (NCBI): domain Bacteria; kingdom Pseudomonadati; phylum Bacteroidota; class Sphingobacteriia; order Sphingobacteriales; family Sphingobacteriaceae; genus Pedobacter; species Pedobacter sp. NJ-S-72. Next base: position 3,060,959 of record NZ_CM132681.1, read on the forward strand.
AAGCTATCACCCATAGTCTGCAAAGTCTCATAAAAGAATCTTTTCATCTCATCTACAGGCATATCTTTAGTCCAAAGATCGATACGCATTGAATTCTTATAATTATGATCCCATAAAGCCAGCATCATAGATTTCACCGGAACTTTTTCCTGAGTTTCTGCATCCGTAGATTCCCACATTAAGTTCTCAGGAACGTTATTATCATCAAGCTCAACCGTTATTTTAATTTCTGCTGTTTTCATTACAATGTAATTGTTGTTTTTCGTGTTTTTTATTGTTTCCAAAGCTTTCCGGCAGGCTTTCCCTCTTATCCTGTAATAAAATTATCCCAAAGAAACCCTTAGAATAACCATTAAAACTACAGTAAATACGATCAAAGCACATTCTACTATCCATAGCTTGCCCAGCAAAGGTATAAACTTCCGGAAAATCAGATCTGAAATGAAAGCAATAATGCAGTTAAAATACAAAGACCTATTAATAACCCATTCATCCCTTTTTGTACAGGAAGCTGTTTATCCGGGCTGAAAAACAGCAGCAGAGCCAATACCAGGCAGCCCGAAGTAACGATATTTAACGGAGTTAATTTCAAGTCTAGGTTTTTTTGAATTTCCTTTTCTTCCAGGCCGGAGTTTTATCCATCTTTTTCTTAGCAGAAGCAGCAGCGGCAGCAGCAATTGCAGCAGCATGTTTTTTCTCATGGAAAGCACCCTTGAAATCAGGATCATCTTTCCTTTTCTGGTTATCGACCTCTCTTGCAATATACTGACGCTCCTCATACGGGGTTTCCTCTACGAAAACCTCTTTAGGCAATTCCATTACAGGAATAGTCTGACGCATCAGTTTCTCAATTTTTTTGATATAATACTTTTCAGCTTCGGTACAGAAAGTAAGCGCATCACCTTTAGCATATGCCCTTCCGGTACGGCCAATACGGTGAACATAATCCTCAATAATAATAGGGACATCAAACATCAAAGTTAATTACATGACTAACCTCAGCAACATCAATCCCACGTGAAGCTACATCAGTAGCTACCAGTACACGGATATTTCCCTCTTTAAAACTATTGATTGAATTAATTCTCGTATTCTGTCCTTTATTAGCATGGATAACTCTTACTTCGGCTGCACCATATCTTCGTTCAATAAAACTGAAAATATTATCAGCAACAGTTTTAGTCTTACAAAAGATAATCAGACGTTTAAAGTCTATTTCATTCTTTAGTAAATGCTGTAAAAGATTGATTTTGGTCTTGAAGTTAGGAACTTCATATAATCCCTGCGTAACTGTTTGCGCCGGAGTAGCTTGTTGTCCAACTTCAATGATTGTTGGATTTTTAAGGAAATCACCAGCAATTTTATGTACCAGATCACTCATTGTTGCCGAGAAAAGCAAATTTTGTCTTTTGCGCGGTACAACTTCAAGGATTCTGTGAATAGAGCCAATAAAGCCCATATCCATCATTTTATCCGCTTCATCCAATACCAGGAATTTCAGGTATTGTGTATTAATATGCCCGGCAAGATAAATATCAAGGAAACGGCCCGGAGTAGCTATAATAATATCTACACCAGCTTTGATCTGTTCTATCTGTGTTTTCGGCCCGATTCCTCCAAAAACAACTACCGAACGTAAATCTGTATATTTTGAAAATATTTTAACATGTTCAGCGATCTGCATCGCTAACTCACGTGTAGGTGCAAGTATTAAAGCACGCGGAGCATCGCCCTGTGCATATTTAAGCTGCATTAATATAGGCAGCACATAAGCTGCCGTTTTTCCAGTTCCTGTCTCAGCGATACCAAAAATATCCTGTCCCGATAAAACCGGTGCGATTGCTTTTTCTTGTATTGGAGTAGCAACCGTAAACCCTGCATCAGCAACAGCATTTAAAATCTGTCTGTTAAGGTTGAACTCTTCGAATGGTTTTGGCATTTTGCAAATATAATATAATTAACAGCACCGGTAATCACATTTTTCAGATCTGTGGCGTGAAACACCACCTGAAAATTACCAGCCTGCTAAAAGCAATTAAAAAAAAAAGAAAGTAATTATATGAGGTTACGCTTCAACAGCAGCAACCTGTACTCTTGCTTTTAAATTCTTGAATTGATAATCAGGGATTAAATCTCTTTTTTCATGTACTTGTGTAAACTCGAAAGATTCTTCAGTTTCCAAAGCTGTAATTGCATCCTTAGCTTTATTGTACGAACATCTGTATAATTCACCAGAGTCAGTTGCTTTTCCGCTTTTTTCTACCAGGTAATTAACTTTGTTTTCACTTAGTTTTTGCTGAATCTTACGTTCGCTTCTTCCTTGTGTAGCAGTTCTTGCATCATATAAAAGTACCCAGTCATCAAAACCAGCATATCTGGTTTTAGGCATGTTTAAACTTTTGATTCTGTCAATGATATTACTTGTAGAACCAACTTTAATTAAAGTTCCTTTTCTTGAACCAGCAACAATGTAAATAAAACCAGCTTCATGCTCTCTTAATAAAAGTGCAATTTTTCCTGTTTCACATTGTGGACAATGACCTGCAATAGTTTTGAAATTATGATTATCATCTTTAGTACAACCTACAGTGTTGTATGCGAAGACTGTGTTTGTCTCAGACATACGCTCCTTTAGCTCTTCTGTCATCCCCTCTCCTTGTGCGTCAAACAGCAAATCCGCCGGGATTTTGTGTTTTTTTATAAAGCTTTCCTGTGTCTTGGTTAATACGTGTTTAATAGTCATTTCCAAAATTAGTCATATTAATTGGTTTTAAATCAGTTAAGCTTGTAACTAGTACAAAAATAATCGTATATTTAACCTTGCCTTTCACTTTAGCAATTGCAATCAGACAAAAAAATATTGCTTCAAAATCCTTAGATTTGGCAATATGAACACCATCCTTATAAAAGCCGCAACCTTAGTTAACGAAGGAAAAATCTATGTCGCGGACGTATTTATCAAAGACGATTAATTAATTGAAGAAATCAGTCCGGTGATAAACAGGTCCGCAGATCAGGAAATCAATGCAGAAGGGTTACACCTGTTACCCGGTATGATTGACGACCAGGTACATTTCAGAGAACCTGGTTTAACCCACAAAGCAGACATCTTTACAGAAAGTATGGCTGCCGTTGCCGGAGGGATTACTTCCTTCATGGAAATGCCCAACACAGTTCCTAATACCTTAACACAAGGTTTACTAGCCGATAAATATCAGATTGCCTCAGAACTTTCACTGGCCAATTATTCCTTTTTCATGGGTGCTTCCAATGACAACATCGAAGAAGTCCTGAAAACTGACCCGGGCCAGGTATGCGGGATTAAAGTATTTATGGGTTCCTCTACCGGAAACATGCTGGTAGATAACGAACAGGTCTTAGACAATATTTTCAGAGAAGCACCGATGCTTGTGGCTACACATTGTGAAGATGAGCTGACCATCAGGACTAACATGGCATGGCTGCTTTTTCAAAAAATACGGAGAGGATATTACTATAGATATGCATCCGCTGATCCGCAATGCCGAAGCTTGTTACATTTCTTCGTCACTTGCCGTTTCACTTGCCAAAAAACACAACACGCGTGTGCATATTCTTCACATCTCTACAGCCAAAGAAATCGCATTATTTGATGCCATTACTCCGCTGAAGGACAAAAGAATTACTGCCGAAGCCTGCGTACACCATCTATGGTTCAGCGATCAGGATTATGCAGAGAAAGGAAACCTGATTAAATGGAACCCGGCTGTTAAGACCGCAGCAGACAGGGACGCAATTTTAAAAGGCGTATTAGATGGCCATATCGATGTAATTGCGACAGACCATGCCCCTCATACTTCAGAAGAAAAAGCCCAGTCTTATTTGAAAGCACCAGCGGGAGGCCCATTAGTACAACATGCGCTTTCTGCACTGCTGGAAATGTATCACCAGGGAAAAATTTCACTGGAAAAAATAGTCGAGAAAACTGCACATAATGTAGCTAGCTACCTGCTTCCAGATTGACAGAAGAGGATTTATCAGAGAAGGATACTGGGCAGATTTAGTACTTGTAGCGCTGAATGATCCTGTTAAAGTAACCAAGGCAAATATTTTATATAAATGCGGGTGGTCTCCTTTTGAAGGACAAACCTTCAAAGCTGATATTACACATACCTTTATTTCCGGGAATCTTGCTTATCAAAAAGGAAAGTTCATGACCAATGAAACAGGAAAAAGACTAGCTTTCAACAGATAATATACAGATGAATCCTGCGATCAAGTCAAAAATCCGCCGTTTAATTATTTTGAGCTGTATCGCTTTACTGATCTTCCTTTTAGGATTGAGCAGTAAATTGACAGAATCTATTTATTCCACTGGCATTTATCAACTGACTTCGGTCGTACAACGCCTGATCAGCTCACCGTTTCCTTTTGCGGTGGGCGATTTTCTCTATCTGCTCTTAATTATTTATTGCCTGTGGTCTGTCTTTAAAGCGATCAGAAAAAAAAAAAAACAGAACACCAGGACAACAATTGCAATTCTTTTTCCCATTGCAGCTAGCTAATTTTACGCTGATCCTATATATAACATTTAAGCTCCTTTGGGGCCTGAATTATTCCAGGCCATCAATTTCGAGTCAATTAGGTCTCAGTAATCAAAAATACACTACAAAAGATCTTGTGCTATTGGGTGATTTCCTGATTAACCGCGTAAATACAATTAAGCAAAAAATAAAGCAGACTGGCACCCAAAAAGAATTCAATATCAAAGAACTGGAAAGTGGCTCTAAAACTGCCTGCGACAAATTAGCTCAAACCAATTCTTTATTTACCTACAGGATTCCGGCAGTTAAACCAGTGATACTTGAACTAACTATCACTAAAATGGGTATAGAAGGCTATTATGCTCCCCCTTCGGGCGAAGCCAATGTCAACATGCTGATCCCGGCAATAAACCTGCCCTTTATCACCTGTCATGAAATTTCGCATGAACTGGGGATAGCCCGTGAGGACGAGGCCAATCTTGTCGGTTACCTGGTTAGCACCAGCAGTTCTGATCTGAATTTCCAATATTCCGGTTACTATAATATCCTTCGAAGCGTACTTTTAGAGATCCGGATTAAATCGCCCGAAGACTATGCCTCTCTTTTAAAAAAAAAAAATAAATGAGGCTACACTTGCTGATTTCGCCTTGGAGCAGGAATTCTGGAAAAAATACAATTCTGAAATGTCGGGATACTTAGGTGCTGCATTTGACAAATTCCTTAAAATCAATAATCAGAGTAAAGGAACAGACAGCTACCAGGACATCGTTTTATGGGTATTTAATCTGCATAAGAAGGATTTGGGCAAAACATTACAACCTTAATACACTAAATAAGGACAAAACATTCTAAATTTGCCGTAATTATGGCAAAGATATCCATCAACCTGGCAACAGGTTCTTTACAAAAAGAAGAGATCATTGTAGGTATTGATTTAGGGACAACCAATAGTCTGGTTGCTTTATTGATCCTGACAAAAATCCTAAAGTTATAAATGACACAGGAAAAGGGTTGTTAGTTCCTTCTATTGTCCATTTCAATGCTGCGGGAGATACCTTAGTGGGTAATGAAGCCAGAGAATTTCTGATTACAGATCCAGCTAATACTATATTTTCGGTTAAACGTTTATTAGGCAGATCTTATAAAGATATTGCAGGTCATCAGGATACATTTTCTTACAAACTGATAGATGAAGGTAATGATTCACTGGTTAAAATACAGGCCGGTGATAAATTCTATACCCCTATTGAGTTATCAGCAGAAATCTTAAAAGAACTTAAAGCCAGAGCAGAACATGCGTTAAAAACACCCGTTAACCGTGCGGTGATTACCGTGCCTGCCTATTTTAATGATAGCCAGCGCCAGGCAACAAGAGATGCGGGCCGTTTGGCAGGATTAGATGTATTAAGAATTGTCAATGAGCCAACTGCTGCAAGTTTAGCTTACGGAATAGGTCTTGATCCTACAGAAAAAAAAAAAACTATTGCAGTTTATGATTTGGGAGGCGGAACATTTGATGTTTCTATCCTTGCTATTCAGAACGGCATATTTGAAGTACTTTCAACTAATGGAAACACTTTCCTTGGCGGAGATGATTTTGACCGTGCAATTGTTCATTACTGGATTGAAAAAAATAAACTGGATACAGCAACTATAGATTCAGGTTTAATGCAGCAGCTCCGTTTAAAAGCTGAAGAAGCTAAAAAAGCATTAAGTACCCAAAACCTGTTCAATGAAAAATCAGGTGAAATCTGGTATACGCTTGACAGACATACTTTCCAGGAATTAATCGAAGCCAAAGTCACTGAAACACTGAACTCTTGTAAACAAGCTTTGAAAGATGCCAAATTAACTATTACTGATATTGAGGAAGTAGTTATGGTAGGCGGATCTACCCGTACACCTTATGTAAAAGAACAGGTAGCAGCTTTCTTTGGCCGCCAGCCGCATGACCAGATTAACCCGATGAGGTAGTAGCCCTTGGTGCAGCGATACAAGCTGATATCCTTGCCGGTAACCGCTCAGATATACTTTTACTGGATGTTACCCCACTCTCTCTTGGAATCGAAACCATGGGCGGATTAATGGATGTAATCATTGCCAGAAATGCGAAAGTACCAACTAAAGCAGGTCGTCAGTATACGACCTCTATCGATGGTCAGGTCAATATGAAGATCTCTGTTTACCAGGGAGAACGTGATCTGGTTAAAGAAAACAGGAAATTAGCAGAGTTTGATTTAAAAGGCATCCCTTCTATGCCAGCCGGAATGCCAAAAGTCGATATCAACTTTATCCTGAATGCGGACGGAATATTAACCGTTCAGGCAATTGAATTACGTTCGGGTGTGAAACAGGAAATAGATATTACCCCCAGTTATGGTCTTACAGACGATACCGTAGAAAAAATGCTGATTGACAGTATTACACATGCGGAGAGTGACGTAGCACAAAGAATGCTGATCGAGGCACGTGGAGAAGGTGAACAGCTGGTTTATACCGCAGAGCGGTTTATTGATAAAAACAGCTTTATATTAACCACAGAAGAATTAGAAAACACGAAAATTCATATCACTGCTTTAAGAGATGCTTTAGCCGAAGGACATAAAGATACTATCCTTAAAATAGCAGATGAACTGAATGAATTTACCCGTCCTTTCGCAGAGCGATTAATGGACATGGCTGTTTCCAAAGCCATGAAGGGGAAAGCAATAGACTAAAATAAATTACCACGATATTCTTGTTTAGAATTAAATTTACGAAAATGAAAAGACCTTTCATTTTCGTATTTTTTTTAGCCCTGATTTTACTGACAGGTTCATGGGGCTTTTTTGCTCATATCCGCATTAACCGGCTCGCGGTATTTATCCTCCCTTCCGGAATGAGCAGGTTTTACAAATCAAACATACAGTATCTCGCAGATCATGCCACAGACGCAGACAAAAGGCGTTATGCAGATACACAGAAGCCCCCCCCAGGCATTATCTCGATGTCGAAGTATATGAGCTGCAGATTGACAGTATCCCCCGGAAATGGAACGATGCTGTAAAAAAATATGGATCTGAAAAACTAGCCAAAAACGGCATATTACCATGGCAAATTCAGCGTACCTATTATCAATTGGTCAACGCCTTTAAAATAAGGGATTCTTTAAAAATCCTGATCCATTCTGCTTATTTAGGTCATTACCTTGCAGACGCCCACGTTCCCTTACATACTACTGAAAACCATAATGGTCAGCTCAGCAATCAGCCGGGTATCCATGCTTTCTGGGAAAGCCGTTTACCCGAATTATTTGCAGAAACCTATAGTTTCCTGGTAGGAAGAGCAGTTTACATTGAAGACCCATTAAAAGAAACCTGGAAGATTATCAGTCATACCCATCAGCTTGTTGACAGCGTTTTAATTATTGAAGCTAATTTAAACAGGAGTTTTCCGGCTTACCGGAAATACAGTTATTCAAAAAGGAAAACAGGTGATCAGACAATACGCCTTAGCCTATTCAAGCGCTTATCATAACAGGATGAATCAAATGGTTGAACGGCAAATGCGTGCTTCCATTTTAGCGATTGGTTCCTTTTGGTATTCTGCATGGGTGGATGCAGGACAGCCAAAACTGGAAAAGATGATTAAGGTATCGCCGGATCCGGCAGCAGAAAGAGAAATAACAGAGCTGAACAGAAAGTTCAGCTCTGGAAAAATTATAGGCAGAGAAAACTAGCTCTCTACGATTTCTTTGGTTTTGAATCTTGATTTTACCGCTGCAAAAATTACTGGTGCAAACGTCACTACTGCGATAAAGATAATTACGATAGAGAAGTTATCTCTGACGATTGGAATCTGTCCCAGTAAAAATCCTGCGAAAAGTAAACTTGCAATCCATCCTATTCCCCCAATGATATTGTAATAGGTAAATCTGCCAAACGGCATTTTTGCCACACCAGCAACAAAAGGAGCTATAGTTCTGAAAATTGGCAGAAAACGGCTGAAAATTATTGCTTTACCACCATGTTTTTCAAAGAACATATGTGATTTATTATAATACTCAAGCTTTAGGATTTTATTACCTTCCTTGAAAACTTTCACACCGAAAAAGCTACCTAAACGGTAATTTAAGCTATTGCCCAATATAGCTGCAATAGCTAAAATTAAGAACATGATCCAGATATCCAGACCAGTGTTTCCTTTGGCAATTAAAGCTCCTACTGCGAACAGCATAGAATCACCAGGTAAAAATGGAGTCACTACAAATCCGGTTTCGGCAAAAATAATTAGGAATAAAATAAGATAGGTCCAGGTCTGGTAATTACTTACCAGCTTAACCAATTCTACATCCGTGTGCAGAATAAACTGTATCAGCTGATTGATGATGTCCATATTGTTACATAGCAAACGTCATTATAGCGTGTTTATTTTCGCTTATAATGACGTTCAGGTAATTTATTTATAAAATTAATTATAGTTGTTCAGCATAACTGGCATAACCAGCATCAGGACATCTTCGTTCTCGTCATTGGTTTGAGGAATTAATAAACCAGCACGGTTAGGTGTAGAAAGCTCTAAAGTTACTTCTTCACCAGAAAGGTTGCTTAACATCTCGATCAGGAAACGTGCATTGAAGCCAATTTCAAGATCTTCACCTTCATACTGACAGCTTAAACGCTCATGAGCTTCATTTGCAAAGTCAAGATCTTCAGAAGAGATATTTAATTCACTTCCGTTGATTTTTAACCTTACCTGGTGAGTTGTTTTATTAGCGAAAATAACCACACGACGTAAAGTGTTCAGGAATAAAGCCCTGTCGATAATTAATTTATTAGGATTGTTAGCAGGGATTACTGCTTCATAATCAGGGTAACGCTCATCGATTAAACGACATACCAGGTTGATATTCTCAAATTTGAAGAATGCACTGGTTGCATTGTAATCAACTGATACATTAATATCTGTTGAAGGTAAAGCCGCTTTTAATAAAGTCAATGCTTTTTTAGGCAGAATGAACGAAGCTGTTTTATCTGCTTTGCTGTCCATACGTCTGTATCTTACCAATTTGTGAGCATCTGTAGCTACAAAAGTGATAAACTGATCAGATAACTGGCAAAAAACACCCGTCATTGCCGGACGAAGTTCGTCGTTACTTACAGCAAAAATAGTTTTGGTAATCGCTTCTGTTAAAACTGAAGCAGGCAGGTTTACCGAAGAAGCGTTTTCTACTACCGGGATTTTAGGAAAATCATCTCCGTTTTCGCCACTCAGTTTGTACTTTCCGTCACCGGCGCTAATTTCAATAGAAAATGTAGCATCATCAATGTTGAAAGATATAGGCTGATCAGGAAGTGTTTTCAATGTATCTAATAAGATTCTTGAAGGTACAGCAACTTTTCCGCCCTCTTTTGATTCAACAGGTAAAGAAGTAGTCATACTTGTCTGCAAATCTGTAGCGGAAATAGTTAAACTTCCGTCTAATCTCGAAAAGGAAATTTTCCAGTATCGGCAAAACAGTACTGCTGCTTGAAGCACCATTAACCGTTTGTAAATGTTTTAATAGCGTTGATGTGGATACAATAAATCTCATAATATGATTATGTCAGTTCTCAAAAATATAAAAATTACCTTGCATACTTATACTTGCGGTAATAATGTTGAAAAATTGCGAACGATATTAACAGTAATAAGGGCAATATAAGGTTAATAAACTGCCATTTAGTTTTTGATTGTCTTAAAAGCTGTTTATCCAGTAGCCTGACCTTAACCTCTTTATTCCTTAATTCAATCAAATTATCGTCACTGGACAAATAATCTGCAACATTTAGCAGAAAAGCCTTGTTCCCAAAATTTCTTTGGGTATATCTGTCAAAACCCAGCGGAAAAACAGAACCATCACGCCCGCTCACCTGGTTCAGGAAAATATCCCCATCACCAATAACAATCATCCTGGTCTTTTTACTTTGCCCGGCAGTACCCATAATTCTCTGTAATCCCCGCCGGAACTGCCCGGTTTACAAAGACAGACGGAAACCCCCCCTTCCAGTAAAACCGCCGCATTTTGAGGAGGATTTGAATATAATTTCTGATCCGGTGCCTCTGCGACAATCCCTAAGGATAAAAGTTTTGGCGTATTGTATACTACATGATAAGGCGATGTACGAAGAATAGCCGTTTTATGTACTCCTTTTACTCCAATGGTATCTACTGTGCTTAAAAACTCTGTTTTTACCCCATCAATATTTCTGACCATATTATTTGAAGTATCCGGAACCAGCACCGGGTAATAAATCCACGGAGCCATTTGAATATCACGCCCTGTCCCTCCACTCATCGCTATTGGAATTTCTGCACAATTTAAATCTGCCACCAGGTTATAATTTATCCTTGCGCCATACATAAACAGCATATCATCCAGATTCAGTTTATTATTAAAGGCCAATTGTTCTCCTTTACCTCTTAAGCTGTCCAGGCTAGCACTTACCTGGTCAATACTCCAGACTACCCTGCCACCATTCATTACAAAATAGTTGATCTTGTATTTTACAGCTTCCGAAAACTCATGCTGAGGTTTAGTAATGAAAAGGATTTTGAGTTTATCCAATCCTTGTTTACTAATCTGATTCAGATCTACACGCCCCACTTCATAACTATCAGACAATGATTTCATCGCATCACTCAAATAGAGATCGGAAGGCTCTCCATTCCCTTCTGTGAAGCCAATGCGCGGATTCTCTCCTGTAGTTACTTTTTTAATTGCAGAAGTAAAGACATATTCAAGGTTTTGAATAGAGTTATTAATATTTTCCTCATAATTCCCCCCTGCGTCAAGATTTTGAAGCAGTTTAACTGAAATCTGTCTATCTCCGGCCTGTACAATAGCCATTGGAAAGATCGTTTTCTGTGTGAATCCTGCATCGTTTTTGATATTCAGATTAGTAGGTTCAATACCTATTCTATATAAATTACTCAAAACAGTATCCCGTTCCTGTTCTGCCAGTCCACTAATAGGATCAGTAAATACAACTTTGATCTTCACAGAAGAATTGGCCTTATAATCATTCAGTAAATCTGCTGTAGCCCGTTGCAAACGTTTAAAAGCGGCAGGAAGTTCACCATCTAAAAATACAGTTATGGTAACCTGCTGCCTGGTTTTATCTAAAACTGCCCTGGATTTGGGATTAAGTGTAAACCTTTTATCTTTAGTGAAATCGAAACGGGTATAAAAATAGTTAGCCGCTATATTCAATACAATAAGCAGAATAGCGAAAAGAAGTATTTTCTTTTTTACCATTTCCTACCTCCTATCACTATGCGGGTTATGCCCAGGAATAATAAAATAAAAGTTATAAAGTAGATCAGATCACGCGTATCCAAAACGCCTCTGCTCATGGATTGAAAATGTTCATTGATACTCAGCCATACAAATATATTTTCCAATACTGTGGAAGCGAAAATTTTACTTAGTGAATCAAAAACACTATAAAGCAATAAAAGACAGTAAAACAGCCACAGCGAAAGCAATAACCTGGTTTTTGGTAATGGATGAAGCAAAAATACCAATCGCTGTAAAAGCCGCCCCTAACAATAGCAAACCTATGTAAGAACCTGCAACCGCCCCACCATCGATATTACCTTTAGGCATACCTAGCTGTATGATAGAATAGTAATATAATAAAGTAGGAATCAGTGCAAAGAATACCAGGGTAAAGCATGCAAAATACTTGGCGAGGATGATTTGCCAGTCGGTCAGCGGTCTGCTGGCCAATAAAATGTAAGTCCCCTCTCTGCGCTCTTCTGCAAATGAACGCATCGTGATAGCAGGGATTAAGAACATAAATAAAAATGGAGTAAGACTAAAAAAACCGTTCAGCTCAGCGTAACCATATTCAAGAATAGAAGTATCCGGAAAAAACCAAAGAAGTAATCCGGAAACCAATAAGAATACACCAATAGTGATGTAGGCCATTAATGAATTTAATAAACTAAACTGAATAATTCGCGTTTAAATACTGCGTACATGAAAAATTATAATGATGCCGAAGTTAGTAAATATTCCATATTCCAGCATGCGATATTCCTTTTCCTTCTGATAGTGATGTTTTTAATTGATCATTTTTTAGAGTTCTAAAAGAAAAGGTGTATGAATTTTAAGATTGCAGACATCCTGCATGAACATTTAGCCAGTCACGAGCCGGGTTGTGGCTGGGTTGGCATCTATGTTGGTAAGGGGTTGGTAAGGCCAATGGCCTTACCAACCCCTTACCAACATAGATGCCTTACACTTGTTAACCACTTTCTCTTCGTACGTTAACTTGTTGACATGGCAAATGCATTAGAAATTGTTTTTTAATGCGTTTGCCATGGAGATTGACCGGCTTTTTCTTAAATTAGTAATCAATTATACAGGCCAATTTATTAAACCGTATGTATCATGGAAAAATTTGATAACCGTGTCGATCTTTACATTGATAATGCTGCTGTTTTTGCGCAGCCGATACTAAATCACCTCAGAATGCTGGTTCATGAGGCTTGTCCTGAAATTATAGAAAAGATAAAGTGGGGCTGTCCTCATTTCGATTATAAAGGGCCGGTCTGTCATATGGCAGCTTTCAAACAACACTGTGCTTTTGGTTTTTGGAAAGGGGCTCTGCTTCCTAATCTGCATCACCTTGTGGGGGAAGATAAACAACATGCGATGGGACATCTGGGGAAACTTGAATCTGTAGAAGATCTGCCTGGTGATGATGTTTTGATCACCTATATACAAAATGCTGTAATTTTAAATAAGGAAGGCATTAAACTGCCTAAAAAAGATACCGCTCCTAAAACAGGCTTACAGGTTCCGGATGATTTTGTAGATAGACTCGTTGCAGTTCCTGCAGCCGGAGTGAATTTTGAGAAGTTAAGCTTTTCAAAAAGGAAGGATTACCTCGAATGGTTTTCTGAAGCTAAAACAGAAGCGACAAGAAACAAACGCATGGATACAGCTTTGGAGTGGATAACTGAAGGAAAATCCAGAAACTGGAAATATGAAAGATAATATGCAACAATAACTCCTTTCACAAAACAGCGTCTTAAATTTTCATTTAAGACGCTGTTAATATTAAGAATTAAAAATTCCTGGACTAAAGGCCAAAGTTATAAGCAACTCTCAATCCAAAAAACCCTACTGATGACTCTTTTGACCATCCTTCATATTTCGCACTTAAATCAATTGCATTTTTGTTGGCAAGCGGGAATTCAAAACCAATACTTGGTGAATAGGCAAAAGCAGTTCCTCCACCATCTCCGGTTATGAAAGCTGCACCTACTTCACCACCTGCATAAAAGCTATCAGAAATAAAATATCTTGCACCAATTTTCACAGGAACTACTCCTGCATTAGGAACATCAGCCTGACCAACGTATACCCCTTTGTTATTAAATGCTAGATACTGCACATTGCTTTTACCTACAAGGTTCAGATAACCAGCGGAAGCTGTAAAAGTTCAATTTTCCCGCAATTGGAGTTTGGAACAATAGAGATCCTCCAAAACCAAACTTGTAACTATCGCTTAAGCTACCCATTGGCACAGCAAAATCAGCTCCTAAACCTAACTTAGGGCCTTTAGTTCTTTGTGCAGACGCGTTTGAGAACGCAAAAACACCGGCAAGAGCCGTTAATAGAAATAATTTTCTCATAATTAACTTTTTAGATATTAAAATATTCGCGATATTAAACAAAAAATAGCTTAAACGCAATTACAAATAACAAAAAATTAATTTTAAGCGGAATAAACTTAACCTATTGTTCCGAATAGCCTGTTTTATATTTAAATATCAATTTCTTCTACCTAAAAGTATGAGCACAAAAAAGCGTCTTAAATTTTCATTTAAGACGCTGCTGAGTATTAAGGTTTAAAACCTGTTATTATTAAATAATACGCTCCTAGATACCAAAGTTATAAGCAAGTCTCAAACCGATGAAACTTTTAACTGGGTACAATTAGTGAAGTGATTTGTCTTTTCTATCACCTGACCATCCTTCATAACGAGCACCTAATTCAATAGTAGACTTGTCAGCTACAGGAAATTCAACACCAATATTTGGTGTATAAATAAATGAAGTTCTTGATCCAGAACTAGTTCCTATTGCTGCACCAAGCTCACCACCTACGAAAACATTTTCTGCTAAGAAATATCTCAATCCTGCTTTTAAAGGTACAGCACTGTATTTAGGGTATTTAATTCCACCAAAATCCTTACCAGTGAAACTTAAGAATCCAGCACTACCAGTGAAATTTAAACTTTGTGCAATTGGTGTTTGAAATAATAATGATCCACCAAATCCTAATTTATACAGATCGTTTGTACCACCTGTTGGCAAGGCAAAATCAACACCTATACCTAATTTCTGACCTGACATCGCAGGATCCTTTTTTTGAGCTGAAACGTTTGAGAATGCAAAAATTCCTGCTATAGCTGTAAGTAAAAATAACCTTTTCATTTTTTCTAATTTAAGTTAGCGGATATAATCCTCTAAGTAGTAAACAAAAAGTCTGCCAAACCCAAATAAGTTACACAAAATATTACATATCAACTAGTTAACACCCTGAACAAATCCTCCAAAGAGTCAGTTTTATGTTGTTTTTTTAAGATCAATTAATGACGAATCTGCTACAATTTTTCCTTTATTGATAATCACAACCTGTTCACACAGTGCTTCAACCTCCTGCATAATATGTGTAGAAAGAACTACAGTTTTATCCTTTCCTAAATTTCGGATCAGCTCACGGATATCCGATAGCTGATTAGGATCTAAGCCGGTAGTAGGTTCATCGAGTATTAAGATCTTTGGATCATGGATAATAGCCTGTGCTAATCCTACACGCTGTTTATACCCCTTGCTGAGCATAGCAATCTTTTTATGCTGCTCTTCACCAAGCCCTACCCTTTCAATAACCTCTTTAACTTTAATTTCAGTACCTGACAGTTGATAAGTGTTAGTTAGCAACAAGGTTAGAAATTCACGGACATACATATCAGTATATAACGGTGTGTTCTCTGGTAAATATCCAAGAATACGACGCATTTCAAGACTTTGAAGCTGTGTATCATACCCGCCCAGACTGGATTTTCCGGAAGTTGGACGCAAATAACCTGTCAGCATTCGCATTGTAGTAGACTTACCTGCACCATTGGGCCCCAGAAAACCAAGGATTTTACCCGGTGAGGCCTCGAAACTGATACTGTCTACTGCTTTTTGCTGACCGTATCTTTTTGACAGTCCTTCTACCTTTATACTCAATGGGCTAATTTTAATTGTGATTGATAGCTGATAACTATCAATTCAAAAGTAATAATTCGTATTTAATATACACTAAAATTACCCTCCAAATTCTATATTTGCAGTATTATGGCCAAAACAAATAACGACGAACAATTTAAAAATGTGATCTCCCACGCCAAGGAATATGGTTTCGTATTTCAAAGCAGCGAAATTTATGATGGCTTAAGTGCCGCCGTTTATGATTATGGTCAGTTAGGTGCTGAACTAAAGAATAACATCAAAACTTACTGGTGGAAATCTATGGTTCAGATGCATGAGAACATTGTAGGGATCGATTCTGCAATTTTTATGCATCCGAAAGTATGGAAAGCCAGCGGCCACGTAGACGGATTCAGTGATCCGATGATCGATAACAAAGATTCGAATAAACGTTACCGTGCTGACCAGTTATTAGAAGATAAAATCACCCGTTATGAAAAAGACGGTAAAACAGATAAAGCAACAAAATTACAGGCTGACATGGATGATGCCCTCAAAGCTGAAAACCTGCCGCAGCTTAAAGTGCTGATTGAAGAACATGAAATTGCCTGCCCTGTAAGCGGAACAAGAAACTGGACTGATGTACGTCAGTTTAACCTGATGTTCAGTACGCAGTTTGGTGCAATGGCCGAAGGTGCTGATGAGGTGTATTTACGCCCTGAAACTGCACAAGGTATCTTTGTCAATTTCCTGAATGTTCAAAAATCAGGAAGGATGAAAATCCCTTTTGGTATTGCCCAAATCGGTAAAGCTTTCAGAAATGAAGTAATTGCACGTCAGTTTATCATGCGTATGCGTGAATTTGAACAAATGGAAATGCAATTCTTTGTACGCCCGGGCGAAGAAATGAAATGGTTTGAGTACTGGAAAGAAGCACGTCTGAAATGGCATACAGCTTTAGGTACTGATCCTGCAAAATATAAATATCATGACCATGCTAAACTTGCACACTATGCAAATGCAGCTACTGATATTGAATTTGAATTCCCATTTGGCTTCAAAGAAGTTGAAGGTATCCATAGTCGTACAGATTTCGATTTAACACAGCACCAGGAATTCTCTGGTAAGAAAATGCAATATTTTGACAATGATCTGAATGAAGATGGCAAACCTTATGGTAATTACATCCCCTACGTAATTGAAACTTCAATAGGTTTAGATCGTATGTTCTTATTAACTATGATTGGTTTGAAGAAGAAGAACAGGATCTGAGCGAAGGTGAAAAAACTGACAGCCGTATTGTACTTCATTTACACCCTTGTCTTGCTCCGATCAAAGCGGCTATTTTACCATTGACTAAGAAAGACGGTTTACCTGAGAAAGCAAAAACGATCATGGATAACCTGAAACTGGATTACAATGTCGTATATGAAGAAAAAGATTCAATTGGCAAACGTTACCGCAGACAAGATGCGATCGGTACTCCTTTCTGTATCACTATTGATCACCAGACCTTAGAAGATGATACTGTAACTATTCGTCACCGTGACAGCATGGAGCAACAAAGAATTGACATCAAAGATCTGGAAGAACTGATTGCAAATAAAGTAAGCTGGAAAAACCTTTTGAGATAATCTTAGAAATAACAAATCCAGACTATTGACTGGATCTTTATAAAAAAGCCTTCTCGCATTGGAGTGCCCCCAAAAAGTCAGACACTTATTGGGGGCTTTTTCTATGTAGTAGGAAAAAGTAATACTGGCTGGACTATAAATTTCGGTAACAAAAAAATTTACCTGCTGATCATAGCTCTTGCAATAATTGCATATTCACTGGCTTAATTTCAATATTTACAAAGGGTGGTCTTATTATTGTTAACAGCAGATATTAAATCTGCTTCCCTAACGTTAACCTTAACATGAAATTCATCCCTATAGCATTCTTTCTCTTTTTTTTCGGCACAAATGCTATAAAAGCACAGTCATCTGCTAAAAACTGGACACCCGAAGAACTCGAAAATGCAAATACTGCCAAAAACACGAGTTACCTTAATGATGAAGAAAAGAAGATCGTCTTTTACATGAATCTGGCACGTACCGATGGAACGAAGTTTTTCAACACCTATTTCCAGGATTTCGTAGAGGCATATAATGTGGATATGCAGCAGTATAGCAATTATAATGAACTAAAAGTGAACCGTAAGGACAAATACTACCGGGGACTGGAAAAAGATTTAAAGGACATTAAAGGTCTACCCCTTTTTAGTCCGGACGAAACACTGACCTGGATCTCACAGCAACATGCTAAAGACATGAAAAAACATAACCTTGCCGGGCATAATTCAAGTGATGGAAGATCAGTATCAGATAGAATCTGGAAATATTACCCAAGAAGAGCTGTATCCGAAAACCTGGCCTTTGGATTTTCTAAAGGACTCGCTAATGTATGTATGTTATTACTGGACAAAAATGTTCCGGATCTTGGACACCGGAAAACAATTTTAGGCACAAGTTATAATTTAAGTCTGGTTGGTGTAAATATAGGTTCTCATCCGGGTTATAAATATTGTGCAGTTATAGACTTTATTTCCGCTCCTGCAGCCCGTTAATATGAGCTTAATTTTCGATATCGGATATCAATTCCTAACTTGCCCCCTTTATTGAATTTAATACCCCATGCGTAAAGCCGTACTCAGATTTATAGACTTTTTTTACCCCCCATTTTCACGCTGGGTATCTCCTCATACTTTCAGATATATTATATCTGGCGGTACAACAGCCGCATCCGGGATTATAGTTTATTATATCGTCTATAATTATATTCTCCATCAGGAACACGTTGACCTGCCCTTTCCTCCGGGAATGATTACAGCTCCCGTTGCTGCACTGATTATCGAGTCCTTTATCACTTTTATCATTGGTTTTGCCCTGAATAAATATCTCGTATTTACACAATCCAAACTAAAAGGGAGAGTCCAGTTATTCCGCTATGGTACTGTAGTAGCTACGAATATTCTGCTCAATTTCGCTATGCTGAAGGTATTGGTAGAAACCTGTCATCTCTATCCAACCATAGCTAAGATTATCTGCACACTTATCCTTGCTGTTTTTAGCTATTTCAGTCAGAAGCACTTTTCTTTCAAGGTAAAAAAATAAATCATCCAGAAGTAAAAGGAACACGGTTTTCTTGATAAATCGTGTAGTCCACCTTATCTTTAGACAAACACAAATATAAAAGGCAATGAGCGATTAATGACTGACTTTAACAACCCCCGGGTAGCACAGCTCCCGAAGCATCTGAGGCAGTTTATCGTAGATCAGAACTACGCTAAATATACGCCGGTTGATCAGGCGGTTTGGCGTTATGTAATGCGTCAGAATTACAGTTATTTAAAAGATGTTGCCTATTATCCTTATATCAAAGGTTTACAGCGTGCTGGGTTAAGCATTGAGTATATCCCGGATTTACAGACGATGAATGACAACCTGGGGAAATTGGGTTGGGGCGCTGTTACTGTGGATGGATTCATTCCTCCGGCAGCATTTATGGAATACCAGGCCTATCATGTACTGGTTATTGCTGCTGACATCCGTCAGATTAACCATATTGAATATACGCCCGCTCCTGATATTATCCATGAGTCAGCTGGCCATGCCCCTATTATTGCAGATGCAGATTATAATAGTTACCTGAGTTATATCGGATCTATTGGTGCAAAAGCTATGTTTTCGGCCAAAGATTTTGAATTATAGAAGCTATAGCTATACGTGCTTTATCTATTTTAAAAGAAGCGGTCGATGTTCCTGAATTTGAAATTACCAAAGCTGAAGAACAATTACAGGAGATTTCGGCAAACATGGGCGAGCCTTCAGAAATGGCCTTATTAAGCAGGTTACATTGGTGGACGGTAGAATATGGTTTGATCGGCAGTCTTACTGACCCTAAAATATATGGGGCCGGTCTTCTTTCTTCTATTGGAGAAAGCTCTAGCTGCATGACCGAAAATGTAAAGAAACTTCCCCCTATACCATAGATACGATTAAATATTCGTATGATATTACTAAAACGCAGCCACAGCTTTTTGTAACAGAAACCTTTCAAAACCTGATTGATGTACTGGAACAATTTGCAGATACAATGGCATTTAGAAAGGGTGGTGCTGAAAGTGTACGCAAAGCAATGGACTCTAAAAATCCGGCAACGGCAGTTTATAGTTCTGGCCTACAGGTAACTGGTATATTCAGTGATCTGGGATTAGATGACGCTGGTGAACTTACTTTTATCAAAACTACAGGCCCTTCAGCACTTTCAGTTGCTGACAGGCAATTAGAAGGTCATGGTAAACTTTATCATAAGGATGGTTTTTCATCTCCGGTTGGTAAACTGAAAAACTCCGCTGTAGCATTGGAAGATTTTGGAAGTGAAGAACTTTATGCTTCCGGGATCATAGAAGGTAATACTACTAAGCTGATTTTTGAAAGTGGAATTACTGTAAATGGTCTTGTAAAAGCTGTTTACAAGAACGGGGATCATGTTATTCTGATTACTTTTGAAGACTGTACAGTTAAAGAAAACAATGGAAATATTCTTTTCCAGCCAGAATGGGGTACCTATGATATGGCTGTTGGAAGTACTATTGTTTCTGTCTTTAATGGCGCAGCCGATAAGGATGCTTATGAGGAAATTACTTATATCAGCGAAAAACAAACTGAAAAGATTGTTTACGATGAGGCTACAAGTCAACTTCATAATATTTACAGCGCTGTAAGAGACTAATCCGGGAAGGCGGCAATGATGACGAAAGGCTGCCTGCTTTATTTGAAACTTTGAAAACCTCTTATGCTCAGGATTGGCTTTGTGCTTTGGAGATTTTAGAAATTGTTCATTATAAAGGCACCAATCATGAACTTGAACAGGAAATCAGGGCATATCTTGAAGCAAAAGCTTCAGTTGAACCCCAACATGAAAAACTGATCAATGACGGGCTACATGTAATTGAAAATCCTGTTACACAACTAATTACAGAAGAAGATTAAGCATGAATATTGTATTAACAGGAGCAAGCAGCGGAATAGGTTTTGAAGCTGCTTTGGAATTTACGTTACAGACTGAAAATAAAGTGGTATGCATTGCCAGGTCTGCTGATAAACTAAGAAAACTATTAGAAATCGCGAAAGGGATTAACCCGGATTGCACACTGCTGCCAGTTGAGTTCGATATTGTCAATGATGATTATGCTGCATTAGTACCTTTTTTGAAAGAAAGACTGGGTACAGTGGATATTCTGATCAATAACGCGGGTTCATTAATTAATAAGCCATTTTTAGAGACTTCTGCGAAGGATTTAAATGACATGTTTCAGAGCAATGTAACTGGTCATTTTAATATGATTCAGAATCTGTTGCCGCTGATGCATAGTGGAAGCCATATTGTAAATATCGGCAGTATGGGCGGTTTCCAGGGAAGTGTTAAGTTTCCGGGCTTAGCTGCTTATTCTTCGAGCAAGGGGGCGTTACATACGCTTACTGAGTGTCTCGCTTTTGAATTAGCGGATAGTGGGATTAAGGTAAATTGCCTGGCTTTAGGGTCAGCACAAACGGAAATGCTTGAACAGGCATTTCCAGGGTACCAGTCTCCGGTAATGGCTTTTGAAATGGGGAAATATGTGGCGGATTTTGCGAAGACTGGTCATAAGTTTTTCAACGGTAAAGTGATTCCTGTAGCTGTGACTACTCCTTAGAGATTTTTTAGGGGATAAAAAAAAACACCTGTTGTATTTCTGGCGCACGTTCCCTCTTCGAGGGCCCTAATGCCAGAAATACAACAGGGTGTTTTTTTATTTCTCAAAATTAACTGCGGTTCCGCATTTCCTTCAGAGTTAGTGGTAGTTGGGTGGTTAACTGGGTGGAGAAATTAAAGGATAGTTTGTTTGATGGATAACTGGGTGCTTTTTTATTGCTTTGTGAAATATTTTGATAACTTAGCGGACGATATATGAAGAAAAGCCTGTTATTATTCTGCTTCGTAGTTCTTGTTGCCGCATCTGGCAAGTCGCAGACCGTACCTGTTAAGTATCAGGAACTTCTCAAAAAGATGGTTGCTAATAAGACCTCTAATCAATTGATAGGTTTTGCAAAAACACTAATTGGTATTCCTTACAGATATGCATCAAGTAATCCTGCAGTAGGGTTTGACTGTTCGGGTTTTGTGAGTTATGTATTCCATAACTTTGGGTTCAATGTCCCGCGCTCCTCCACAGAGTTTAATCAGACGGGGACTCCTGTTAAACTGGAAAATGCAAAGGTTGGTGATGTGCTTATTTTCACAGGGACCAACCCAAGGCGACGCGTAGTAGGACATGTCGGCATCATTGCAGCTATTGAGGGAGACACCATAAAGTTTATCCACTCCACTTCGGGCAAAGCTCATGGGGTTACTGTTACCACACTTAATCCTTATTACAAAAGCCGGCTGATGAAAGCGGTTAGTATTCTTTAATATTTAGATTTTATTCTTTAATACTTAGCTTTCCAGTAATACAACTTTTAGTGCGTCAAGCACTTCACCCCTGCTCAGCATTTCTTTAGCTAATTCATGCAATTCGCGCTGACGGTTTACGCCATCGCCAATAGTAGCATCCAATACTTCTTTTACACCAGAATGGCTTCTGATAAAGTCGATCTCTTCTTCTGTAGGAACCTTTTCTATATTCCCCAGCATCCCAAGATCGTTACCACTGAGTACATAAGAATTTCTCACACCATGAGGCAAAGCATCTACTCCAATTCCCAGTGTAGTCAATGGTTTGGCTACTTTAAACAAGTTATCGGCCGTTACACGACAATACCAGTCACCACCTAAACGGGCTACTAAATCTATCTTTACCTGATCAATTTTTCCGTCTTCATCCAGAATCTCTTCATGAATGTGAATCAGCTTTATTTCTGCAAGGATCAGGTTGCCAGCACCGGGGTTATCTCCAAGGTGAATTACTTCAGTTACAATACACTCCATTTGAACAGGGGCTTCTGCCACACGCGGTGGTTTAACCAGCTCCGAAGGAAGCATTGTGAAGCCTGCCTTTTCAAATTCGTTGACCCCTTTTGCATACTCAGTACTAGCCAGACTCATTTGCTGAACCATTGGATAGTTCACAATATTGATTACGCATTCTTTTACCTCCAGCACATTCCCGAGGGTATGTTTAGTGGTATTATCACGGACTCTTCTGGCTGGAGAGAATATACAAAGAGGCGGATTGGACTGAACATATTGAAAAAGCTGAAAGGACTTAAATTGATATTTCCTTCTTTGTCAATAGTTGTAGCGAAACATATAGGTCTTGGCGCAACTGCATATTGCAAATAGTTTTGCAGTTGCGCCGGACTCAAATCTGAAGTTTTAACTGTCAGCATTATTTTTTAAGGGCTAAAATAGAAAAATCAGTATCTACCTTACGGATTGTATTGCTTAAACGGCCAAGGCCTGTAATTTCCATCTCCACAACATCTCCGTCTTGTAACCATTGTGGCTTATAGTTAGGGTCGTTCAATAATCCTGTACCGTTAAGTTCAAGAAAACATCCTGTTCCTACTGTACCTGAGCCAATTACGTCACCTGGCAAAATATCCACGCCATAAGCACAACGCTCAATAATTTCGGCAAACGTCCAGTCCATATCAGCTGTATTACCTGCAGAAACTTGTTTTCCGTTCACGGTACAAGTCATTTCAAGCTTGTAGCTATTTCCAGTATGACCAGCTTTAGGGCTTTTTTTATATTCTTCCAGTTCATCAGGAGTAACTAACCACGGACCGATAACTGTAGAAAAATCTTTTCCTTTTGCCGGGCCCAGGTTTAATAACATTTCTTCCATCTGCAATGTTCTGGCACTCATGTCATTCATAATCATATAACCTGCGATATAGGCATCTGCCTCCGCAGCTTTAATGTTTCTCCCTTTTTTACCTATAACTACTGCTACTTCCAGTTCAAAATCCAGTTTTTGGAAATGATCGGGCATACATTCAATTTCTCCAGGCCCCTGGATAGCATTGTGATTAGTAAAATAGAAAATCGGGTACTGATCAAATTCAGGAATCATATCTACCTTACGGTTTCTGCGCGCTGCGGCAACATGCTGACGAAAAGCATAACCGTCTCTGCATGAGCTTGGGTGCGGAACCGGAGCCACTACTTCATAAAACGCTTCTTCTTTAGGTTCGATCTCACCTGATTTGATTTTAGCATCGATCGCCAATCCGCCCGCTCCATCAGTACTTCTGAATCTTTTAAAAACTCGTTCATATCATTTGGGATCTGCTTATCGCATGAATTCAAATTATAGATATGTCCGCTAATGAAAACACCCAGATGTTCTCTGTCTTCTGTTTTGTAGGATACTAATTTCATATAGTTTTAATTTGGTAGCACAATGTATCGAATAGCTGGTCAAAGCTAGAGAATTTAGGCCACAATGAATAAAAGCCTGCAAAATAAATGACAATAGAATATATGGCAGAAATTTGATAGCTAACAATATAATTCTTAAATTAGCCTTCGCAACAATGACAAAGCGCAAACTAAAATATCAGGATCGTATTGCCAGCCAGATACTGGCCGGATTCAGGTATGCTATGCTCTCTAAGATCATTTTTGCACAATACTCCATTTAAGCTTTTTTCTAAAGCACCCGTATATTAAACGTTCTCACGTTTTCTATCCATCCCTTTATTTTAACCATATATAACCTATAGATATGCCTATTTTTATCATACCTTAGGAACCATTCCACCTAAAAGACACACCGTTTTTAGAAAACCAGACGGTGAGCTTTATGCAGAGGAACTGGTGTCCACTGAAGGATTTTCAAGCTTGTATTCGCTTGTCTATCATTGTCATCCACCTACTATCGTCAAATCACTTGGAGAGCCCTACTCTGTAGAGCCAAAAATTGCCAGGGAGAAACATTTGAAGCACACTTCCCTGATCGGTTTTAATGTCGCTCCGGAAGATGATTATCTGAAAAGCAGAAAACCAGTACTGGTTAACAGTGACTTGCATATATCGCTCGCTGCGCCAAGAAAATCTATGACTGATTATTTTTATAAAAACAGTCAGGCTGATGAAGTTATTTTCATTCATCAGGGTACTGGTACATTGAAAACAGGCTTTGGGAAGATCCGTTTCGCCTATGGCGATTACCTGGTTATCCCCCGGGGTACCATCTATCAGCTGGAATTTGATGACGAAAAAAACCGTTTTTATTCATCGTTTGAAAGCTTCAGCCCTATCCGGTCACCAAAACGTTACAGAAATGAATATGGCCAGCTGATGGAACATTCACCTTATTGTGAACGTGATATCAGAAGACCTGCCGACCTGGAAACTATTGATGAATTCGGTGATTTTAAGGTCCTGATTAAAAAACAAGGACTAATGTATCCTTATACTTATGGTACACATCCTTTTGATTTTGTAGGCTGGGATGGATTCCATTACCCGTGGGCTTTCTCTATCCATGATTTCGAACCGATTACAGGCCGTCTTCATCAGCCACCACCAGTACATCAGACTTTTGAAGGACACAATTTTGTAATCTGTTCTTTTGTACCACGCAAATTTGACTACCATCCTTTATCTATTCCTGCACCTTATAATCACAGTAATGTAGACAGTGATGAAGTCCTGTATTATGTGGATGGTGATTTTATGAGTAGAAAAAGTGTTGTTAAAGGTCAGATTACACTCCATCCAGGTGGAATTCCTCATGGACCGGACCGCACCCGGGTACAGTAGAGAAATCGATTGGTAAAGAAAGTACGGAAGAACTGGCAGTAATGATCGATCCTTTCCGCCCTTTAATGCTAACAGAAGATGCATTGGCAATTGAGGATGAAAACTATCACAAAAGCTGGCAGATCTAATACTGAATAATTAACTAACCATTATACCTAAATTTTTTTTTTTTTTTTTTAAAATAAAAAAAAAAAACAAAAACATGCAAACACTAGTCGTAGAAAAAGACACAGATGTACGTGATTTCCTGCCGCTTAATGGCACAGATCACCTTGAGCTATATGTGGGCAATGCAAAACAATCTGCACACTTTTACAAAACAGCATTTGGCTTCGAAACTGTGGCGTATGCAGGACCAGAAACGGGACTGAGAGATAGGGCTTCCTATGTATTGCAACAGGGAAAAATCAGATTGGTATTAACTACTCCATTAAGTTCTGAAGGAGTAATCGTAGAGCATATTAAAAAACATGGTGATGGAGTTAAAATTCTTGCATTATGGGTTGATGACGCTTATAAATCCTATGAAGAAACAGTTAAACGCGGTGCAGTATCCTATCAGGAGCCTAAAACCTTAACTGATGAATTTGGAGAAGTTCGTACAGCTGGTATTTATACTTATGGTGAAACTGTCCATTTATTTGTAGAACGCAAAAATTATAAAGGTGCATTTATGCCTGGTTACACTGCTGTAGAAGGCGGTTACAAACCAGGAAGTACAGGTCTTTTATATATTGATCATTGCGTTGGAAACGTAGGATGGAATAGAATGAATGAGGCTGTGAAATGGTATGAAGATGTAATGGGCTTCAAAAACATCCTTTCTTTTGATGATAAACAGATCAACACGGAATACTCTGCTTTAATGAGTAAAGTGATGAGCAACAAAAACGGTTATGTGAAATTCCCGATCAATGAACCAGCTGAAGGTAAAAAGAAATCACAAATCGAAGAATATTTAGAATTCTATGATGGTGAAGGTTCAGCACATCGCTGTAGCTACACACGATATTATTCAAACAGTAAGAGACATGAAAGCCCGCGGGGTAGAGTTTTTAAGTCCTCCGCCAAAGGCTTACTATGATACTTTACTGGCACGTGTTGGAAAAATTGACGAAGATATCGCTCCATTACAGGAATTAGGAATTTTAGTGGATTATGATGAAGAAGGATATTTACTTCAGATTTTCACTAAACCAGTTCAGGATCGTCCAACGCTATTCTTTGAGATCATTCAAAGGAAAGGTGCACAATCTTTTGGAGCAGGAAATTTTAAAGCTTTGTTTGAGTCATTAGAACGCGAACAGGAATTAAGAGGTAACTTATAAGAAACGGTTTAATTTCATATGATGAATTTTAAATCATTTCTCTAAAAAAATGTGCTGTGTACTGGCTGTATTACCTTG
Organism: Pedobacter sp. NJ-S-72; assembly: GCF_053890575.1. Lineage (NCBI taxonomy): Bacteria > Pseudomonadati > Bacteroidota > Sphingobacteriia > Sphingobacteriales > Sphingobacteriaceae > Pedobacter > Pedobacter sp. NJ-S-72. Next base: position 3,087,919 of record NZ_CM132681.1, read on the forward strand.
TCTGAGGGGGTAAGGAATGCTATGCCATCACATAAGCACATTTTTTTTAAAAAAAAAACTTTACAGACGCATGGGGTTTTATACTACTACTTCATGTGTCTTACTATATTAAAGTATAAGTTTTATCCGTTTAGGATCTTACTGATACTTAAAATACTTTTATAGTTTAATAACTATATGGTGTGTTGTTTAGTTAATTATGTGGTGTGTTTAGCTAAATTGTTTACAAGAACCAGGTATAACTCGTGGGACGGCCTTTGGGCCTCCCACGGGATTTCCCTGGTAAAAAAGTATTTCATTCAGAAAATTTAAGTACTTTCGGGCTTCACCGGTAACCAGAGAGGCATGTTTAACTATACTATCCAGAGAGTTCATATTTTCACCATACATTTCCGGAAAGCATTTAAACTGTTTCAAAAGAATGACCCGCTAAGACTTGCAGGAGCAACGGCTTTTTTCGCAAACTTTGCTTTACCACCGATATTATTAATTCTAATCAGGCTATTTGGCTTTTTTATAGACCGGAAAACTTTAGTAAATAGAATTTTTGAGCGTCTGGGAACGCTATTGGATGGATGTAGCACACAACAAATCAGACAGACTTTAAGAAATATCAGGGGGATGGATCATAAATGGTATGCTACACTGCTCAGCTTCATATTTTTCCTCTTTGTAGCAACTACGCTTTTTGCTGTGATCAAGAATTCAATGGATCAGATATGGTCTATCGGAATGAAAGATCACACCAGCTTTTTGTTTAAACTAAAAATAAGGGCCAGATCTATGGTCATTATCCTGCTTGCTGGCATACTTTTTTTCGTAGGATTACTCACTGACAGCTTTCAGGCACTGATAAGTGTTTACCTCAATACGGCAGCCCCTACATTTGCACGTCTAATCTTAATCATCCTGAATCAACTCTTGTTTATTGCTATTGTAACGACATGGTTCAGCGTCTTATTCAGATTCCTCACCAGTGGAAGGCCAACCTGGAAATCTTCTATCAGAGGTGGTATCTTAACAGGGATACTCTTTACACTGGGGAAATACATTCTACGTATCGCACTGCCAATGATAATATTGGCAATATCTATGGCGCATCAGGGTCTATTGTTCTGATTATGCTATTTGTATTTTACTCTTCTTTTATATTTTATTTCGGAGCTTGTTTTGTGAAGGTATTAAGCGATGCCAAAGAAACCCCTATACGCCCCATTAAGGGTGCGTTCAATTATGAAATAAAGGAGATTCTGAAGACATCCTAAGTTAGTTCCTGCAAAGCAGTACGCTCAAACCCATGCATTTCAAATACAGCTAATTTATTCAGGAGGTTATAATGAAGGGTACCAAAAAAATTAATTATTCCATCTTTATTTTTGCCTTCGATACAAATGCTCTCTTTACTGACCTCAGGGTGTTGTAAAAACTGTACAGCTAACACCTCTTCGTCCTTAATTTTAATATCAGCGATATCGATAGCATACTCTTTCATTAGCAATAAAAAGCTCGTTCCATTCAATAATAATTCTTTGATACTCATAACTGCAGGGTTTAAGGTTAGGGAAGTTTGGTACTGCAAATTTTTAAAGCCAAAAATAAAGGGGTAAACCTATATGGCTCACCCCTTTACATAATATTTAAAGAATTGATTTCTAGAACAATCTAAGCGCAAGTCCTAAAGTGAATAAATTCAACCTCTGGCCATCATAATTTTGTTTTCCCAATTTGGTAATACCAGCTTCATATCTAAGATCGACACCTAACTTACCTAAATCCAAACCAGCGCCAAACTGCCATGCAACTGCCTGTTTTTTGAAGTCACCTTTAAAAATATTGCTTGTTGCATCACCAATAGATTGTTTATCATCTAAAATAAATGAAACTACAGGTCCTGTATTTAAACGTACTCCAATACCAGCAGCACCAATTTTAGTTCCGATCAATAAAGGCACGTCAAGACTTGTAAATTTAACTTTGTTTTCCTGACCAGCTGATGCAGGATCATTACTCGTCATTGTCGTATTTTTTCCTGACAAATAAAGCTCCGGTTGAAAATGTATACCTGCCGCACCGATTTTTGCCCAAACACCCGCATAGTAACCCGCTGAGTTATCACTGCTAAATGTATTATGACTGCTCAATTTAGAAAGGTTGGCTCCTCCTTTAACACCAAACTGGAAAGATGGTAATATCTGGCCGAAGGCAACTGCACTAAAGCAGACAAACAATGAGAATAGGATTATTTTTTTCATAAGTTTTTATTTGTTTATTTTTAAAATTAATAACGAACAATACGTTTTTATATGCAGTAAAATTAGGAATATTTTTTTTGCAAACTAAATTACGTCAATTTAAATTAATCGCGCCTTATTTCATAGATTTGTTGATGCCCTCGAACCATATGCAACCATCACTATTCTAATGGATTTTGATTTCAACCTCTATGCATTAAGCCTGATTATTTCCGGCATTGTCACATTGCTTCTTTCTGGTTATATATTAAACAACGAAAAGGGGGCAGTCCGTTGGGTAGGATATTTAATGTTATCAAACTCAATCTGGTCAATGGCCTATGGTTTTGAACTGGCAAGCAGGACACTCGAGGAAATGAAGTTCCTGATCAATATCGAATATATAGGTATTGTCGCTGTTCCTCTTTATTGGTTTTTGTTCTGCATGGATCTGGCTGGGAAAGAAGCCTGGTTAAAGAAAACATCAAATAAATTATTAATTACCGCAGTTCCTGTATTTTCATTAATACTGGTATGGACCAATCATTTCCACCACCTGCATTATAAAATGCTTAGTGTAGACAATAGCGGCACCTTTCCTATGCTCAGGATAGCTCCGGGAATAGCATTTTATTTTTTCATAGGCTATTTCTATACCTTACTCCTAATAGGAAATTATTTTCTGGTTAAAAAATTCAGAGACTCCGACAGGGTCTACAAGAAACAAAATCAGGTTATTCTGACTGCCGCGATAATCCCATGGCTTGCTAACTTTTCTTATCTCGCAGGCTTAAGACCTATACCGAATCTGGATATCACTCCATATGCCTTTCAAATCTCTATGACATTGATATTTATAGCAATTTACAGATTTAAACTGCTGAATGTATTGCCAGTAGCCAGAGAAAAAGTTTTGGAACTTATGCGGGATGGATTTATTGTATTAGATCACCGGAACCGGGTTATAGATTATAATTCAGCCTTCAAGAAATATATCAGCGTTTATCACTCTAATAAAATTATTGGTAAAGATATTAATGAATTACTGCAATATCAGCCCGAATTATTGGATCTGCTTAATCAACAGGAATCAGGGAAAGTGGAACTGCTTGTACATACGGCAAATGGAGTTTTTGATCTGGAAGCTGATATCTGCTTTTTAAATGAGAACAAGCTAAACCGCAATGCAACAATCATTAAACTGCAGGATTTAACAAATGTCAGACAGGAAGCCCTTAAATCTAAACGTCAGGCAGAAGAACTGCAAAAGCTGAACCAGCTAAAAGACAGGATATTCTCTATTATGGCGCACGATCTGAGAGGCCCCTTATTAAATCTCGCAGAAGTACTGAAAATGACCTCTGATGATACAATAAGCGCTGAAGAATTCAAAGACCTTTCACCCACCCTGACCAAAGATATTTCTTATACAACTGATCTGTTAGAGAACATTTTACATTGGTCCAGAAGTCAGCTTAAAGGATATGGGATTAATAAAGAACTTTTCGATTTAAAAATACTGATCAATTCGGAAGTAAACTATCATCTTAAAGCAGCATCAGGAAAAAAAATAGCTATAAACCAGCAGTTAACGGATGATCTGATGGCTTATGCTGACTTGTTAATGATGCAGATTGTAATCAGAAATCTGATTATTAATGCAATTAAATTTTGTCATGAAAACTGCCTGATCAGCATTTCAGCTTCTTATATAAATGCGGATTATATAGGCCTGCGCATCCAGGATAATGGTGTTGGTATTGCCTTCGAGAATATTCAAAAAATCTTTAAAGGGGAGAATTTTTCAAGCAGGGGAACGCAAAACGAAAAGGGTACTGGAATTGGAATCTGATGGTATGTATGCTGGGATTTCATGGCCAGAAATGAGGGCACTATCCATATTAAAAGTGAGCCAGGCAAAGGAACTGCTTTCGAATTACAGATTCCCAGGAAGCCAGCGTAACACCCCGGGTTCTGCTATAAAAAAAGGACTGTTCTTTCAAGAACAGTCCCTCTATATTCAACAATTAATCTGATTATCCCCTAACCCTTAGTTGCATCGTTGATGATCTGTCTCTCTTTAAGCGCATCAACATTATTTTTATTTCCGAAATTTTGAGTTTTATCAGCAAAGTAAGCCAGTATTTCTACAATAGTATCTAAGTTATCTGCTACACGCTGATGCATATCTGGTAAATCTTTATCTAGTTTTTTATCGCTCAGCTCAATGTTATCTACTTCAATTTTTCCAATTTTCTGAATAATTGCTTGTTGTGAGTGTTGTAAGTCTTCTAATTCTCTTACAATCTTCTCCATTAATTCAAATTTCTTTAGCGTATCCATATGACTTATTTTATAATCTTCTGTAAATATTTACAATCATGATCAACCAATTACCTTGCCATAGATTTCAATCCCTCTCCTGATACGAGGTGTTTCTTCAAATAAGTCCACTATAAATTAGGATAAAAGCTATATAACTAATACATTAGTTATATAGCTTTTAAAATGATGAAACAATTGATCCCGCTTCTTATTTTATGCTGTTCTGCATTTGCAGCAACTGCTCAGTCTGCTCCTGTATTAGATAGAGAAAAACTATTGGATTTCTATCAGAACCAACGTTTCAGTGAAGCTGCTGCCTATTTGCAATCCGTTTACAGTGAAAACACCAATGATCCTAAAGAAATTTCCCAGCTCGCCTATACCAATATGATGGCCGGAAACTTACCAGCCGCCGAGAAGAGCTATCTGAAGCTTTATAATTTGCAACCAGGCAGTTTACCGGTATTATTTAACCTCGCCAGTCTTCAACGCCGCAGAGGTGACGATAATAAAGCAAAAGCCTATTATCAGGAGATCATTAAGATAGACAGTTTGAATTTTAATGTATACAAACAGCTGGCTGCATTAGTCCCAAATCCAATGAACCCTGAGAAACAATTTTATTTAAAAAAGGCAAATGCCCTCCATCCGGCAGATGCCGATATCGCATTCGATCTGGCAAATAGTTTCAGCCAGAAAAAAAAAAACGACTCTGCTTATGCAGTATTGCAACCTGCTTTAAATGCAGATACAGCTAATCTGATGCTCTTAAAAGTAAAACTTCCAGTCTGTATTGCTTTAAAAAAAATGGACGAGGCTGTACTGACTGGTGAACGTTTAATGGTATCTGGTGACAGTTCTGGTTACGTACTGAATAACATGGGGAAAGCTTATTTTATATTGAAGCAATATGATAAATCACTACGTTTCTTCAAAATAATTGAAAATATGCAGCAGCAAAATGAATCAACTTTATATTATACGGCACTTTGCTATCGTGAACTTAAAGACTACTATGTGCTTGCGGCGAATACATGAATAGATCCATAAAAGAAAGCATCTCTCCTTATATGGCTAACTACTATAAAATTCTGGGAGAAGTTTATGAGAAAACCGAACAGATTAAAATGGCAAATCAGAGTTATCAGAAAAGCCTTGACTATGAGAACAAAGGGGAAGTATATTACAATCTGGCTTTACTAAATGATTTCAAGCTAAAAAATAAAAAGGCTGCTGTTAAATATTATCAAAAGTTTTTAAACAGCAAGCCAGACCTTGAAAAGTATCAGGAAGTAGTAGATTATATCAAACAACGCATGGTAAGCATTGCTAAATAATTAATCAATAAATAACCCATGGTTATTTATTGATTAAACGGGCTACATATTTACCAATAATGTCGAATTCGAGGTTCACAGTATCGCCGGTATTTACTTCGTGCAGGTTTGTATGTTCGAAAGTATATGGAATAATGAACACGGAGAATTCATCGTCAGCAGAGTTCACAACTGTCAGACTGATTCCATAATACAAACAGATCCTTTTTCTACAGTTACATTACCTTTACTGCTGTCGTATTTAAAACGGTACTCCCAGCTGCCATCTAATTCCTGTCTCAATACACATATCCCTGTCTGGTCTACATGCCCCTGGACAATATGTCCGTCAAGACGGCCATTCATCTGCATACAGCGTTCCAGATTTACTTTCATACCAAGGCCTAAATGCTGAAGATTACTTTTCTCCAGGGTCTCCTGAATAGCTGTAACCGTATGCGTAGTATCATTCAGCGCAACGACAGTTAAACATACGCCATTATGCGATACGCTCTGATCAATTTTCAATTCGTTACTAAATGCAGATTTAATTGTAAAATGAAGATTTGTTCCTTCTTCTTTAACCTCTGTAACTGTTCCTAGTGTTTCAATAATCCCTGTAAACATAAATTTTTAATATTTTGTCCGGTTTTTAAGCCAGTTGCTGGTTGTTCCGTCTGCTGTTTCTATGCTAGCAGAAACTTTTTTCTTCTTTAAGCTTTTCAACGCGACTATTGCCGCTATCAGCGCTTCGTCTTCATTTGTAATTTCCTTATTTTCCGGATTGAAGTATTTCCCTACAAAATGGGTATCGAAATTTCCGGAAGTAAAAGCCTCATGCTCCATGACAAATTTACCAAAGTTCAAAGTAGTTTGAATGCCTGTAATGTCATATTCTGAAATCGCCCTGCGCATTCTGGAAATAGCTTCTTCTCTGTTTGCTCCAAAAGTAATCAGTTTGGCAATCATAGGATCGTAATATACAGGAATTTCCATTCCCTGCTCAAATCCGTCATCTACTCTAACCCCATTCCCTTTTGGAGTACGATATGTTTTTAACACACCTATGTCAGGAAGGAAATTATGCTGCGGATCTTCTGCATAAACTCTTAGTTCTATGGCATGTCCATTGATTTTTAAATCTTCCTGACTATAAGCCAGTTTCTCGCCTCTCGCGATTTTAATCTGTTCCTTAACCAGATAACCAGATCAAGCCCGGTAATCAGTTCTGTAACCGGATGTTCTACCTGTAAACGGGTATTCATTTCCAGAAAAAAGAAATCCAGATTTTCATCTAAAATAAACTCCACCGTTCCTGCTCCGGTATAATTAACGGATCTGGCTACATCAACAGCACATTTACCCATTTTCTCCCTGATTTCGGGACTAAGTACGCTGGATGGAGCTTCTTCAATCACCTTTTGATGTCTTCTCTGAATAGAACATTCTCTTTCAAAAAGATGAACTATGTTTCCATAATTATCACCCAGAATCTGTATTTCAATATGTCTTGGTGAGGAAACGTATCTTTCTATAAAAACTGCCCCATCACCGAATGCTGATTTAGCTTCACTTACTGCCAGTTGCATTTGTTCTTCAAAAACAGCAAGTTCTTCGACAATCCGCATTCCTTTTCCACCACCACCGGCGGCAGCTTTGATCAGGATTGGAAAACCGACTTCCTGCGCTCTGCGTTTAGCTTCTTCAATATCAGTAATTGCTTCTTCGGTTCCGGGAACCATAGGAATATTATATTTCAGGGCCGCAGCTTTTGCAGATAACTTATTTCCCATTATAGCCATCGCTTCTGGTGATGGCCCGATTAAAATCAATCCTGCTTCTTTCACCATTCTGGCAAATTCAGCATTCTCAGATAAAAAGCCGTATCCCGGATGTATCGCTTCTGCTCCTGTCAGCAAACAGGCATCTATAATTTTCTGTCCAACCAAATAAGATTGACTTGCCGGAGCGGGCCCGATGAAAATAGCTTCATCTGCATAACGCACATGCAGGGCTTCTCTGTCAGCCTCTGAAAATACAGCAACCGTCAAAATCCCCATCTCTTTTGCAGAGCGCATAATACGCAGCGCAATCTCTCCTCTATTGGCAATTAAAATCTTCTTCATATAAACTGTTTAGAGATTCTTTAATGGTTTTAATTCTTTAATAATTTGAATAGCTTGTGAGATCTGATCAGCATCTGTATTCAGGTGTGTAACAAATCTTAAGGTATCAGGCCCAAAGGCTCCACATAAAATCCCATTTTCATTTAAGTTATCCAGAATACTCCCAGCCGTATAACCCGCAGCAACTTTAAAAATAACAATATTTGTTTCTACAGGAACTACGGAATCTACAAAAATTGCTTTCTCCAAAGCATCAGCAAGAAGCTGTGCATGGATATGGTCATCAGCAAGCCTGTTTACCTGATGATCTAAAGCATAAATACCAGCAGCGGCCAGAAAACCAGCCTGACGCATGCCACCGCCAAATGCTTTACGGATCTTTTTTGCTTTATGAATAGTTTCCTTAGATCCCAGCAGCACGGACCCTACAGGGGCTCCCAGTCCTTTAGAAAGACAAATTGAGATACCATCAAAGTACTGACCGTAATTTCCGGCAGCATCACCCGTTTTTACCAGGGCATTAAAAATTCTTGCCCCATCGAGGTGCAGTTTCAAGCCTTTGCTTTTACATAATGCTGCTATGGGCGCAATCTGATCGATCGAGTGTATAGCAAGCTCCTCCTCCTTTATTAACTGTATTTTCTAATACGACTAAACTGGAATTGGGATAATGAATATTGTCTTCGTTAATTTCCGGCCCGATCATTTCCGGGCTCAGAATCCCTCTTGGCCCGTTAAGTAGTCTTACGGAGGCAGACGAATGAAAAGCAATTCCACCGCCTTCATAACGGTAAACATGTGCCGTCTGATCACAAATAACTTCATCCATTGGCTGGGTGAAACATTTAATAGCTATCTGGTTGGTCATTGTTCCCGAAGGACAGAATAATCCGGCTTCCATATTAAAAAGTCCGGATAGTTTATTCTCCAGTTCGGCAACCGTTTCATCTTCTCCGTATACGTCATCACCAACTTTTGCCGTCATCATTGCAGCAAGCATCCCTTGAGTGGGCATAGTTACTGTATCACTTCTAAAATCTATTTTTTTCTGCATGGGGTAATTAAGGGGAATTGTGAAATTATCACAATTACAGCTTACATCAAAGTAGTATTTTTATTCGTGCGTTCGTGAAATACAACATTAAATTCTTTAATTGCTCTTTATGAGTGTTTTAAAATTGAATGATTGGGTATTTTAAAAGAATATTATGACATTTATCAACTGCGATAAAATATTAAAATTTGGAATTTAAAATAACTAGTGTAATTTTATCTTAGTGTTAATTTAACAATATCTTAATTACGAAGGCTTATTACCTGGATATTTGCTGTTTACGAGGAAGCATGAGAAGATGAGATTTGAATTGAGGAGGATAAAAACAGGTAAATGCAGGGAATAAATAATAAAACTAAAAAATAAATACAAGGATAAACGCCGGTATCAGGTAAACAAAAACTGAACAGGCAAAAACACCATAAACAGACCATTAAAAAAGACCGAAAATGGAAAAAAAAAAAAAACAAGTTGTCAGGAATATTTACTTTTACCCAAAAAAAAAAAACAAATTAAGATGATAGTTATTGCAGATGGTGGTTCAACCAAAACCAATTGGTGCTTAATTAATGAAGCTGGTAGAAAAATTCATTTTAACACTGAAGGTTACAATCCGTATTTTTCCCGTACAGATTACATTGTTGAATCTTTAAAAAAGTCTTTACCAGATCATTTAGAGGCAGATAAACTAACAGAAGTATACTATTATGGTGCAGGCTGTTCAACTGACGCGAATAAAAAAATTGTATCTGATGCGATGGCGCAAGTCTTCCCAAATGCAATCATCTTTATCGGGCATGATTTACTGGCTTCCTGCAGAGCGTTATTAGGCGATGAGCCTGGTTTTGCCGCGATTTTAGGAACAGGTACAAATTCGTGTCTTTACGATGGAAGTGACATTTCTTTAAACATTGACTCTTTAGGTTATTTCCTTGGAGATGAAGGTAGCGGATGTTATATCGGTAAACGTATTCTAGGCGATTACATGAAAGGTTATATGCCAAAAGGCCTGAGAGAAAGCTTTTATGATAATTTCGCACTGACAAACGAAGATATTTTCGATCATATTTACAACAAACCTCTTCCAAACCGTTTTTGTGCAGGTTTCAGTAAGTTCTTATATGATTTCAAGGATAACTATGAGGATTATGCGTTCTCTACAGTTGAATATGCTTTCACTGCATTCTTTGAAAACCTGGTTATTCACTACCCGAACTATAAAGATTACACTTTAAACTGTGTAGGTTCTGTAGGTTATAGCTTCAGAGATATTTTAAGTATTGTTGCCGACAGATACGAAATGGGCGTAGGTAAAATTATCCGTTCTCCTATAGATGATCTTGTAGATTACCATATGCAACCAGCAAGAAGTTTGAGATAGAAAACAAATAAAAAAATCCCGGTTATGAATAACCGGGATTTTTTTTTATTTATAATACGCTTCGATTTATTTGCATCTATTTAAAAAGAGATTTCTTTTCCAAATAGCTTTCCATATTTTCTTTTGTCAAAACGATACAAAGTAGCCGCCCGAAAGGAAACTCCTTTTTTTGCTTTTCATCATTCAAATCTTTTAAAACGTTAAAGCTTAACATCTTTTTCCTGAAATTCCGCTTATCCAGTTTTTTACCCAGGATAACCTCATACACATTCTGCAATTGCGTTAAGGTGAATTTTTCCGGGAGTAATTCAAAAGCTATAGGCTGATGTTTGATTCTTCTTTTAATTTTCTCTAGCCCCTGATCAAAGATCTTCTGATGGTCAAACGCCAGCGGAGGCAGTTCTTTAACATTAATCCAGTGCGCTTGTTTAGCATAATTGCTGATCGGCTTCAGGGCTTTGTCCCCTCCCAAACGCAACATAGCATAATAAGCTACAGAAATAATTCGCCCCTGAGGGTGACGGCCTACATCGCCAAAAGTATAGAACTGTTCCATGTAAACATTCTCTATACCAGTGAGTTCATGCAAGATACGTGCTGCTGACTGATCCAAACTTTCGTTCTCATTTACAAGATATCCAGGAAGGGCCCACCAATCTTTAAAAGGTTCTTCATTCCTTTCAATCAGTAGAACTTTTAATTCTCCTTCATCAAATCCGAACAAAACACAATCTATTGAGAAGGTGGAATTAAGCTGTGGTAAGACTTCTTTCAAAACATTAAATTTTTAAAAACTAAAGCAAATTAATATACTTGTTTGCGATTTACATAAAATAAATCAAAATAAATTACTTAGTGTAATATCTACACGGTATATTCGTAATATAAACACATGAAACCAAATATCAAAAAAAAATATCGCTGTATTGACATCTGGGGGTGACGCTCCCGGAATGAACGCATGCATAAGAGCAGTTGTACGTACCGGTATTTACAATGGTATAAATATGTTTGGAGTTTTGCAAGGTTATCAAGGATTAATAACTAACAATATTATTCCTATGGATGCCCGTTCAGTGAGCAATATTATCCATTTAGGCGGAACAGTACTAAAAACGGCACGTTGTTTAGAGTTTAAAACAGACGAAGGCATGGATCTTGCGTACGAAAATCTCAAGCTGCATCAGATAGATGCACTGGTTGTGATTGGCGGAGATGGTACTTTTACCGGAGCCCGTCGTTTTGCGCAAAGACATCACATTAATGTGATTGCCATTCCTGGAACCATCGACAACGATTTATACGGTTCTGATTTTACATTAGGTTACGATACTGCGATTAACACAGTTATTGAAGCCATAGATAAAATCAGAGATACTGCAGATTCGCATGACCGTTTATTCTTTGTTGAAGTAATGGGCCGGGATTCGGGCTGTATCGCTTTAAGAAGTGCAATTGCTTGTGGAGCTGAAGCTGTATTGCTGCCTGAAAAGGCAACAAGTCTGGACGAGCTGATCAAACAGCTGGAAGTCGGAGCGGCTACAAAAAAATCTTCGAGCATTGTAATTGTATCTGAAGGCCATAAACAAGGAGGTGCTTACGACATTGCCAAACATGTTAAAGAAAAGTTCAACCATTATGATACAAAGGTCACTATATTAGGGCACTTGCAGCGTGGAGGAAGTCCAAGTAGTTTTGACAGGATCTTAGGAAGCCGTTTAGGTTATGCAGCCGTGAATGAACTGTTGAAAGGCAGCACTCAGCAAATGGTTGGATTAAGGGGTAACGAGATTAAGTTAACCACTTTAGACGAAGCGCTGACAGAACATAGTTTTAAACTAGAAAGTGATCTTTTGGAAATGACTAAAGTTTTATCCATTTAACATGATAGCGGTAGTATATAGCGGCTCAAAAACGGCACTGTGGAAAATAGCTAAAGACGGCAAAACAATTGCTGAATGTAGTATGCCAGGTATAAACCCGTTTTTTGTAGATCAGAAGTCATTATTACAGCAACTCAATAAAAAATCTATTCTGATCAACAATGCAGAACAGATTAAAAAAATTCATGTTTTTGCAGCCGGAGCAACATCTTTAGAACGCCGGAATGAATTAGTGGCCTCTTTAGAAATGTTCTTTAAACATAGCAAAATCACTGTTCAGGATGATTTATATGGCGCTGCTATAGCCGCTTGTTTTAATAAAAGTGGTATTGTGGGCATCCTGGGCAGCGGAGCAAACTGTGCATATTTTGATGGCACCAAACCTGAACCGAATAATTTTGGCCTTGGCTTTATCCTCAGTGATGAGGGCTCAGCTACTTATCTGGGTAAAATGATCCTGAAATATTATCTTCAGGAAAAACTACCCGCTGATCTGATGAAAAAATTCAGTAAAAAGTATGACCTGAACAGATCTGAAATACTGGACAAGGTCTATAAAAAAACTATGGCTCAGCAGTTTCTGAGTTCTTTCCTGGATTTCTTTATAGAGAACAGGGAACATGAATATATACAACAGTTAATAAATGACGCTTTTCAGCGTTATATAGATACTTACCTGTTGCCTACAATGAAACTTCATCCAGGTGAGGAAGTCCATTTTGTAGGTATAGTAGCAGGGAACTTTCAAGACCTTTTGCGGGCAATAGCAAAGAAAAACGGTTTTGAAATTACTACGATTACCAAAAACCAATATATATATATTTATTTACTTAATTACTATTCAAATTAATAATAATGACAAAAATTGGAATAAACGGTTTTGGCCGTATCGGCAGATTAGTTTTCAGAGCTGCATTAAAGAGAGGTTTAAACGTAGTTGCAATAAATGATCTTGTGGAGCCAGATTACATGGCTTATATGTTAAAGTACGATTCTACACATGGTCGTTTTGACGGAACTATTGAAGTAGTTGACGGACATTTAGTAGTGAACGGAAAAAAACTATCCGTATTACTGCTGAGAGAGATCCGGCTAACTTAAAATGGAAGGAAGTAGGTGTTGAAACTGTTATTGAGTCTACAGGGTTATTCTTAACTCAGGCTGATGCAGAGAAACACATTACTGCAGGAGCAAAAAGAGTTGTTCTTTCTGCTCCGGCTAAAGATGATTCAATCCCTACTTATGTAATGGGTGTTAACCATCTTCAATTAACAGCAGATCAAACTGTTGTTTCTAATGCTTCATGTACTACTAACTGCCTTGCACCAATCGCAAAGGTATTAAATGACAACTGGGGTATTGCTGAAGGATTAATGAGTACTGTACATGCAGTTACTGCAACACAGAAAACTGTTGATGGTCCTTCTGCGAAAGACTGGAGAGGTGGACGTGGTGGTTTCTCTAACATCATTCCTTCTGCTACAGGTGCTGCTAAAGCAGTAACTAAAGTTATTCCTGCACTTAAAGGTAAATTGACTGGTATGGCTTTCCGTGTTCCGGTTGCTGATGTATCAGTAGTAGATTTAACTGTACGTTTAGAAAGACCTGCTACTTACCAACAGATTAAAGACGCGATGAAAGCAGCTTCTGAAGGTGAATTAAAAGGTGTTCTGGGTTACACTGAGGATGAAGTAGTTTCTTCTGACTTTATCGGTGATGACCACGCTTCTATCTTTGATGCGAACGCAGGTATCGCATTGAATGATAACTTCGTAAAAGTAGTTTCATGGTATGATAACGAATGGGGCTATTCTTTCTTCTGCATTAGCTAAATTCGTAGAGTACTACGGAAACTTAAAATAAAACCCGCTCATACCGGTTTATATTTTTTCAGAAAAGGGATGGTCTGCATGGATCATTCCTTTTTTATTTCTATATCTTTATGGAGCAGTCCCGTCTCTAAACGTTAAACTCATCCAGAGAATAGGGCATTTCTATACATAAAAAGCCTTGTTCAAGCAATAATTGTTCTACTTCAATAGTGCAAAGAACCGGGCTCACTACTCTAAGAATCTTATCTACATCTTCTAAATCAAAAGTCCAGTTCTTCTCCCCGAGAAAGGCATCTAATTCTGGCCTTACACAATCCAGATCATCTTTGTCCTGGACTGAAGTTTTAAAAATAATCACGTTCATCATTTATAATTAAATAGTTCAAGATTTATAAAATTATCAGCGTGCAAACAGCGGTCTGCTCATTTCCACTGCAGGGTAGAAATCATTAATATAAAGATGTGATATAACGCTAACTATTTAAAGAGATTTAAGGCCGAAACGCACAAAATAGACGGTGAACAGTCAGAAATGACCGGTAAACATGAATTACAAATATTACTACTTTCTAGCCAGCCAATCCAGAAACTGAGGAGTCTTTTCTTTACTGATGGTTATTGATTCTTTGAATGAAACAAAAAGATTGATCACCAGCTTACGGGAAAAAAAATGTGCAGCGTCTTTTACTGCTTTACGATTGACCAGGTATTGACGGTTTACCCTGAAAAAAAAAATCATCACCCGATAGTTTTTCCAGTTCTTCCAGATTCTTATTCAGCACATATGTTTTCTGATCAAAAGTCAACAGATTAGTCTCTTCATTCGCAATGTAAAACAACGCAATATGATCTGTTTTAACTGGTATAATTTTGTCTTTATAGCTAACCAGTATAGAAGATGTCTTTTGCGGCATCTTACTGACAAAAAGATCAAAAATTGCATCGTAGGATATCTTTTCAGGAGAAAAGCCTCTGCGCAAAGAATGGTATTTATTCAGAGCCTGAGCAATAGATGCTTCCGTAAATGGCTTTAGGATATAGTCAATACCATTTGTCTTGAAAGCATTTAAAGCATATTCGTCGTATGCCGTACAGAAAATTATAGGCGCAGCAACATTTACAGTTTTAAAAACATCAAAACTCACACCATCCCCCAATTGAATATCACTAAAGATCAGATCAGGCGCAGGGGTATTTTCAAAATACGCAACGGCTTCTTTTACAGACCTTAAAAAAGCAACCAACTGTGCATCCGGCTGCAATTTCAAAATCACATCAGCAAGATCCTCAGCCGTCAACTTTTCATCTTCTATAATTACGATCTTCATTTTCTAATATTTTTAAACTAACTGAAAAGGTTTTACCGTCGTCTTTGATCTCAATCTCATCACCAGACAACAATTTGTATCTTTCGGCAAGATTTGCTAACCCGCTTCCAGTAGAGTGTTCTGCTACAGACCTTAATTTAATATTATTAATTACACTGATCCAGTCTCCATTTTGCTTTATTTCAATAGTAAGCGGGTCTGCATCGGTAAGTTCATTATGTTTGATTGCATTTTCCAAAAGTGGCTGCAAAGAAAAAACTGGCAATAACCCATCCGATTTTCTGATCTCAAAAGAAAAGCGCAAAGCTTCACCAAATCTGACTTTTTGCATTTCCAGGTAATCTATTCCTAGTTTCACTTCCTCGCTGAGCGATGCCAGCCCACCCTTATTACCAGATACAGAAACCCTTAAAAAATCTGATAACCGCAGCAAGTAATCTTCTGCTCTTTCAGGGCTCTTTTTTTGATTAATGATTTAAGAATATTAAGTGCATTAAATAGGAAATGAGGTTGAATTTGCTGCTGCAATAATCGATGTGCTGCCTCAGAACTTGCCGCGTTTAAACGGGAATTCTCCAATTGTGCTTTATTATTTGCGTCCTGAACGATAATAAAGTTTTGCAACAGCAGCAGTACACAATTTACAAATACGCCCTGCACCGCAGTATAAAAAGAAAAACAACATCTCCCTTTACTCTGACACCTAATGTCTTCGCCGAGATCCCCTGCTGGATCAGATAAGTCTGGAAACCATACATAATCCACATGACGAGTATACTCATCACGAAACTGGAAATATAAAACGACACCGTGCAACTACGGCCTCCGTTGCGATTAGTTTCCTTCAAAATTACGAGCAAACCTGTATTACCCATATTGATAAACATCATCAGAAAGAAAAACAGAACTGATCTGCATAATGCGCCTTCAATAGTCTCTCCTTCCATATAGGAAGAACTAAATAAGAACAAGCTTATTGCCAGGGAAAAACAACAGCTTACTTTCAATAGACTTTGAGTTGGAAGCTTTGTCTTCATCATGGCAAATATAGTCAGGATCGAAAAAGGATCTTTCATTTATTTTTTCTTTGGGGCTCTCAGTTTACTATTCGGTATAACATACGATACATTCATATTAAAAAATGTGGATCCTATTTTAGTTCTGGATTTATAATCATTAAAATTCTCATTCACTTTAATCAGGCGGGTAGTGAGTGTATTTCTATATCCCCCTTTAACGCCAAACAGGAAACTTTTCCCAAGCATATGTTCGTACCCAACATAGCTGTTGATCTCATTAGAAATCCATTCATAATTACCCGAACGATATTTTCCTTCCTCATCCTGCTTCACAAAGAAAGAATTATTGGTCAGCTCTACACCAGTACTCAGCCAGCCGTCTAACACCCCTGATCTTCTGGCAATCAATTTTTGCGGAAGTAAAAGATCCATTTCCCATAGACTATTAGAGAATTTATGCCAGTAAGAATACATCGGGAAGAATGGTAAAATGGTCGATCTATCCAGATTTACATAAAGTCCGATAATGGAAAGTGCTGAAGCATTCTGTTTCAGAATCAGAGAAGAAGACAGACTTCCGCTTAACTTTTTAATATTAAAAAAATTAGACCTTCCAAGCATTACCGTAGCATTGTAAAAAACTGTTATGCGAAAATGCTTAGTTAGTCAGAAGCTAAAAAGTATTTTACACCTGAAACGGACAACATTACACCCGAAAAGCATAATTATGATAAATCGGTTTAAATAAGCAACTTTTGAGGTTGTCCCCTCCCGTCTGGCAAAAAAATAGTACATTTGCGCCATATTCAAAGCACATTCATTGAGAAAATCAGTCTGCATTTTATTATTCCTTATCATTGCCTCACAATCCTTTAACAAATTGTGGGTAACGGTTTCGTTTAAAATGAATGAGCGTTATATTTCATCTGTACTTTGTGAGAATAAAAACAGACCTGAAATGCACTGTAATGGCAGATGTATTTTAGTTAAAAAACTAAAACAGGCTGAAGAAAACGAACAAAAACAAAGAAATCAAAATCAGGAAAATACGAACGTATTATTTTTCTGCAAACTTAACAGGCTCAAAGTCACTGAATTTCTTTTAGCCGTAAAAATAGATAGTTTCAACAGGTTCTATCTTGATTTCAAACCTTCCGCTTTTCATAACGATATTTTCAAACCACCACAGGGGCAACTCGTTTAATTTTTATTGATATACCTGAATTCCTCTGCAACGTGAATTAAATCATGCTGTTCGGATATGCTGTTGTATTTATTGAACAACAATATTTTCAGAAGGTATCTGTGTGCTGCATTTCTGGCAGTGCGAATAATTGGCTTCTTGCTGGTTATATACTTTAATTATGTACGTATGATTTGGCATTAGTATAAACTGATATCAAATCAAAAATTGTAAAAACATGAAACCATCATGATTTTTCAAACCACAAAGTGGGATGTAAAAATCTGATAGCTTCATCACAAGTAAAAACAAATCATAAACAAATGAAAATCAATGTTTTCCTTATTATATTTTTATTTCTCTCTGTTCACAAGCTCTCTGCGCAATCTCCATCAGGTTCTTTACACGGTAATATTGTTTCTTTCGACAATGAGCCCATTCCGAATGCTAATGTTGTCAAAAAACACCGGACTTAAAACCACAACTGATGTAAATGGAAATTTCAGTTTCAGGAACATCCCTGCCGGCACTTATATCCTGATCGTTTCTAATGTCGGTTATACAGCCAAAAGACAAAACCTTATCATTGAACCTGGCAAAAAATTAAGGCTCAGTTTTCAGCTTTCAAAGAGCAGACAGGAACTCAATGAAGTTGCGATCAGTGGTGCTAAAAACCATTATAAGGTAAAAAACTCCAGTACTTCTACAAGAATGGATATTCCTTTATTAACCACCCCGCAATCTGTACAGGTGGTTTCGAACCAGGTAATCAAAGATCGTCAGGCATTTACTTTAAATGAGATTTCAAATTCATTTACCGGAATGAAAGCCAATAACGGAAGTGGTTCCTTTAGTATCCGTGGTTTTACAGCCTATTCCCCTACCGATGCCAGTTTCCTTTTGTATAACGGAATCCGTGGAAATTTATACCTGTGGAGCCAGCAACCTCTGCTTTATAACATTGAAAATGTAGAATTGCTGCGCGGACCATCAGGGGCATTATTTAGTGAAGGTTCACCAGGAGGAGTTATCAATTTTGTCACTAAAAAACCACTGGAAAAAGAAAGATATGAATTTGATATTGCCATGGGCAGCTGGAATTTCAAGCGCCTCTCAGCTGATTTAACAGGGCCTTTATCTAAAAACAAGAAACTGCTTTACCGGGCGATCATCGGTTATGATAAATCAAAAAGTTTCAGGGACTATCAGGATAAAGAAAACATCTTTATCGCTCCTTCACTTACTTATCTTTTCTCCGGTAAAACTGATCTGAATTTAGAGCTCAATTATGCACATCAAAAAACCAATCAGCAATATGATAATGGTACCTATATCCGTACCAATCCTGACGGAACTTTTGATTTCAATTATTATCCGGATAACCTGACGGTACAGAGTCCAACAGATTATGGAAAAACTGACAATGTATCTGCCACGCTGACTTTTAATCATCAATTTAATGATAAGCTAAAGCTAAAGCTAACAGCCGTACACCGTGCCGTAAACAGTAAACTGGATTATACGGATCACATCCCGGTAGGAAAAATAAGAAATGATTCTATTAGCCGCGGGTTTCAGGATTGGGAAACCAGCCGTTTTAGCCTGCAGACTACAGCCTATTTATCATACCGGACCCAAACAGGTTTATTAAAACATAACATAATTACCGGAGTTGATTATAACCGTTATGGCTGGACTAAAAATGACTATCAATACAAGCCCGCTATGCGCATTTCTATCTTCAACCCTGATTATAGTCATGACCCACCTGCCGAATCTGTTAAAGCGCAGGAATCAGATGATAATAAAAGAATCACCAGCCTTATTGGTTTATATGTACAAGATCAGATCAGCCTTGGTGAAAAGATAAAAGCATTGCTCTCCCTTCGTTATGATAATTACAATGCTAAAGAAACACCTCTTTCTGCCAGAGATAATAAACAGGGTGATGAATTACAGGCTTCAGGATTTATTCCGCGCGCCGGACTGGTTTATTTACCTGCTACTAATATTTCTTTCTACGCCAGCTTTTTAAAGTCGTTCAATCCACAAACGTCTAATAATGCTTTATCAGGAGGTCCTTTTCCTACCCGCAGGGCTACTCAATATGAAATTGGTTATAAAGGAGATTTCTTTAACAATGCACTTTTTACCAGTGTTTCTGTTTACCAGATCAGGTATGCGAATATTCTGGCTTCAGCACCAACTGAAGAGAACTCTCATCGTCAGGAGGCGCTTAAAGGAACAAGAAGTAATGGTATAGAGTTTTCAGCTACGGGTACGATTCACAATTTTAACATCATAGCTGGTTATGCTTATAACGACCATGTGATTTTAAGTACTAGTACATTGGGTAAAAAAGGGGACCGCTTTAACAATGCGCCAAAACATATCGCCAATTTATGGCTGAAATATAATGTAACAAAAGGTGCGGTTAAAGGGATTGGTATGGCTGCAGGAGTAATATATGTAAGTGATCAGGTAGGTCAGATCAGCAATCAGAATTTTGTATTCCCATCCTATACAGTTTTTGACGCGGCTGTTAACTACCGCAGAGGAAAATACAATGTCCAGCTGAATGCTTATAATTTAACAGACAAACGTTATTTCACGGGTAGCCGGTCAAGTACGGTAACCGGTGGCCTGGGCGATCCATTGAATTACAGAATAGGAATAAGTTATCTGATTCAATGAGAAAGATAAATTTAACACGGGTCCTGGTTTTTTCGATACATAGCTGGCTGGGCTTAATTACTGGTGTATTTCTACTTTTACTAGGGATCAGCGGATCTGGCCTGGTATTTTTAAAAGAAATAGATCAGGCCGTCCACTCAGAGCTATTAACAGTTAAGCCGGCAGGCAAACGTTTACCGCTGGATAGTTTTTATCTTAAAATTACCCGCAGCCATCCGAAGATTAAAGGGATAGCCTGGCTTAATCCTGATGCAGCTCCTGACAGAGCATATGAATTCAGGCTCTATCAGAATGACGGTAAGATCAGTACTTATGATTTGGGAATGGTTAGCATGAACCCTTATACCGGAGCGGTCATAAGAGCAGGAAATCTTAAAGATTTCAACACGGGTTTCATGCATTGGTTAATACAGTTCCACTGGAGTTTTCAATTAGGGCTTCCCGGGCTATTGATGGCAACTATATTTGGAATTACCATGTTGATTTCAATGATAACCGGCCTGATCATTTATCGGAAATATATCTGGAAGGTACTGACTTTCAGGGTAGGGATTAAATGGAAAAACAGGAGCACTATAGCTTCTGGTTTACATCGTGTAGTTGGGGTATGGGCGCTTGCCTTTAACCTGATCATCTTTTTCACAGGTTTCTGGATGAATATGTTTGCTTTGGATAAAACTTACTGGCAAAAACAAACCATCGCCTGCCCTGTCAATACTTTGGCTAAACAGCCGTTCGAAAAATTATTGAACCAGGCTAAGGAACAATTCCCTGATTTAATTTAATTCCGCAAAATGTCTATCTGCCCACACAGCCAGGTAGCAACTTCAAAGTAAATGGCTCATTAAAAGACCAAAATGTGTTATTTCATGGTGGAAACTCTATTTCCTTTGATGTCATCTCAGGGCAACTGACAGCTATAAACAAACTGAGTGAAAAAAGTTTGTGGGATAAAACAGAGGCGACATTTTTCTCTTTACATACAGGAGATTTTGGTGGTGTTTTTATTAAAGCAGCTTATGTTTTAATCGGTTTATTACCTGGATTGCTATCCATCACCGGCTTTTTGCTTTGGTGGAGAAAAAGAGGCTGATTGTGATTTATTAACCCAGGTGCATGAATAGCTTTTTGCATTTAAGGAGATTTGTAAGATCACATTAAAAAAAATATCATGAAAAAATCAGTAGAAACAATTGCATTTTGGATCATCTTATTAACAGGCTTGGGGTTGATCTTTATAGGTTCGCGCTTTTTGCTCGTTCCTCTTACGGGAAGAAGCCTTTGGCATCAAGGTGCCAGTTAATGGTAATTTTTCATTCCATTACATTAAGGGCATCAGGGATATTTTTTCGGGAATTATTGTAACAGCTCTTTTGCTGACCAAAGAATACAGGGCATTAGGCATTATATTGCTTTGTGCTTTCATTGTTCCAGCGACCGACATGTTCATTGTTTATTCCCGTCCCGATCACGAAATGAGCAGGCTTTATCCGCACCTGACAGCTATCATTATTTGTCTTGTTTTCGGTGTTTACTATTTACGCTCAAAAAAAAAAAAAATAAAGATCATGGTTATTTTCAATATCGCGCTGCTTGTTCACTTCACCGCCTTTTTGTTGTTCTTATCAAAATTGATATTATTGTTTCCCAGGGAACAACGATATACAGATAAGAGTGGCCTGTTATTGGGCATCGTCCTGTTAATTACCGGCCTTTTAATGGTCGCCCTGAAATATCCGGCCATTAACTATTATAAAGTAATACCAAAAACAGGCATATTCCTGGTGATCTCAGTACTCTGCGCCATTTACAGCGGGAAGGTTTTGCCGAAACCCGTTTATTTCACCCTACTGGTTTTGACCGTATTAGCAAGTGTAATAGCTGTTTTCAGGGTATAAATTAAAGAGGGATAATCCCTCTTTAATTTCAAATGTTTTTTTCTCGTATACAAATGTATCTCTGAATCGTCCCTTCATCTCAAAATCTTTCTTAATCAGTCTGATCCGGAAAAAACCACAATGTTTTAAGACTGCCTGAGAGGCAAGATTTAAAATATCACAAGTGGCATCGATCGTTTTCACCCCTAATTCTGTAGCTGCATATTGGATTAAGGCTTTTGTTGCTTCTACAGCATATCCACTTCTCCAATACTGTGGATTAATGATATACCCTAGATTCCCTTTCTGTTCCTCCTGTATATCAAATCTGAAACCACATCCTCCAATCAGCCGGTCTTCTTCTTTTAATACAATTGCTAATTCAAAACTGGTTCTTGAACCATTTTTTTAGACTCCAGTACATTTCCAATAAATTCTTTGGTATCGGCTTCACTGTTTGGTCCCCAGTTCTCATAGATCAGAATCTCCTCCTTCTTTGCATATTCATGAACTGCTTCCCAATCTGACTCATTGTATTCTCTGAGTATTAACCTTTCCGTTTCTATCCAGATCTCCATCTTTTTATACGGTTTTCAATACCATCGCTCCTAAGGGTGCGATATTGATTGAAATAGAATAATCTCTCCCATCTGCCTTAACAGCTTCCGGTAAAGAAACTTGTTTATTCAGTTTACCACTGCCAAAAAACTCCACATCATCACTGTTAAAGATCTCTTTCCAGGATGCCTTAAATGGCAAACCTATTCTATAATTCTGTCTGTAAACAGGTGTCATATTTAAGATCACAATCAATGTATCCTTCGCTTTATGCCCTTTACGGGTATAAACGTAAATAGAATGATCCCTGTCGTCAGCACTGATCCATTCAAAACCTTCCGGAGAAAAAAATTGAAATCATATAAACCAGGCTCTGTGCGATACAGCTTATTCAGTGCTTTCACATAAGTCTGCATTCCCGAATGAGATTTATAACGCAACAAATCCCAATCCAGAGATCTTGTAAAGTTCCATTCTCCATTCTGTGCAAATTCATTGCCCATAAAAAGAAGTTTAGTTCCCGGCTGAGTAAACATATAGGCGTATAAAAGACGCAGATTGGCATGTTTTCTCCATTCATCACCCGGCATTTTATAAATCATAGACGATTTACCATGCACCACCTCATCATGTGAAAAAGGGAGCATAAACTTCTCAGAAAAAGCATAAGTAATACTGAAAGTAAGCTGATGATGATTATATTTTCTGTCGATAGGATCTGTTTTGAAATACTTAAGCGTATCATTCATCCATCCCATCATCCATTTCATACCAAAACCTAAACCTCCTTCACTTACCGGATGTGTTACCCCGGGATAGGTGCTGCTCTCTTCTGCAATAGTTGTACACCTTTAAAATTGGTATAAATTGATTCATTCAGATCTTTAAGGAACTGGATTGCCCCTAAATTCTCTGAACCACCAAATTCGTTGGTCGCTGCGTCTCCAGCTTTTCTGGAAAAATCAAAATATAGCATAGAAGCCACAGCATCCACACGTAAGCCATCTGCATGGAACTGGTCTAACCAGTACATCGCATTGCTGATCAGAAAAGATCTGACTTCATTCCGGTCATAATTGAAAATATAGGATTTCCAGTCCGGATGAAAACCTTTGCGCATATCGGCATGCTCATATAAATGTGTTCCGTCAAAATGGAATAATCCATGGGCATCACCAGGAAAATGTGAAGGAACCCAGTCCAGAATTACTGCAATATCATTTTTATGGAACTCTTCAATCAGGTACATGAGTTCCTGTGGGGTACCATGTCTTGAACTGGCTGCAAAATATCCAGTAATCTGATAACCCCATGATGGATAATAAGGGTATTCCATGATCCATCAGCTCCACATGGGTAAAGCCCATTTCCTGCACATAAGGGACAAGGCTTTTTGCTATTTCTTTATAAGTTAATATACGGTCAGGTTCTGAAGGGTCGCGCTGCCACGAACCCAAGTGGACTTCATAAACAGACATGGGCTGATCCAGTGCATTTAATACAGGACGCTTTTTCAGCCATGCTTTGTCTTTCCATTTATACTCAGTATCCCAGACTACAGAAGCTGTTTGAGGAGGATGCTCCCATCTGGTCGCAAAAGGATCTCCCTTTTCATAATCTTTCCCGTCAAATCCTTTGATAAAATATTTATAAACTGTTCCTTTTCCTAATTCAGGAATAAAGCCTTCCCAGATCCCCGATTCATCCAGTCGTTTATACAACCGGTGTGAGGTGGCGTGCCATTGATTAAAATCCCCTGCAACATAAACATCCTGCGCATTTGGAGCCCAGACTGAAAAATAAGTTCCCTCAGTATCGTTCAATGTCAAAAGATGCGCACCCATTTTTTCATACAAACGAAAGTGCTTGCCCGAAATAAATAAGGCAACGTCAAAATCTGTCAGTAAACTAAAAATCCAGACAGGTGCATCTGCAGGTACGGCAATAATTTCTTTAACAGGATTACCCTGATTCGCTTTAGCCATTATGATTAAGGATTATATTCTTTCAAAATCGGGATCTTATTCTCCCTGTATTTGTATTACAGCGAAGTTTTTATTGGTTTTAAAACGCAAACAATTTCTATCGTCGTTATGATAATCTTTAATTTCCAGTCCATCTACAATCACTTTTTTAATCCCAAAAGGGATACCAATTAAGTTATAATTATAGGTTTCATAATTCGGCGTATACAAGCCCTCCAGTTTTTGCTGGATTAGCAGACGGCGATCATTTCCTTTAACCGTAAACTTCTTTTCAGAATAAATATCCTGCTCATAAGCAAAAGTATCTCCGTGATCTTCAAAGAAAAACGAATTCACTTCATAATTCGCATAATAAATATTCAATAATACCTCATCTACATTTTTCTCTCCCACATACTGCATCACCGGATACTCCGGAATAACAGCTCCTGCTTTGATGAAGATAGGCATATCTTCTAATGGTGCGTCTATTAAATGTTCATTTTCACCGCCAAGCAATTCATGCGTCCAGAAGTTATACCATTGTCCCTTTGGTAAATAAACTGTTCTTGAAACAGCTCCCTGTTCCAGAATCGGGCAAACCAGGATTTTATCGCCGAAGGCAAATTCATCTTGTCTGAAATGGTTGCTCACATTTTCCTGCTCCAGCATCACCAGAGGTCTTAAAATAGGGAAACCATAACGGTGATGCTCCCAGAACACAGAATATAAATAAGGCATTAACCGGTATCTCAGTTCAATAAACTTACGGTTGATTGCTGTATAAGGTTCTCCGAAACTCCACGGCTCTCTTTCAGCAGTATCACCTGCTGAATGTGCACGCATAAAAGGAGAAAATGTACCTAACTGAATCCACCTGGTAAACAGTTCGCCATCCGGTTCTCCGCTAAAACCTCCGATATCAGTTCCACAAAATGGTACTCCGGATACTGACATTCGCTGGCATTGGATATTTCCCATTTTTAAATGCTCCCAGCTGGCTACATTATCACCTGTCCATACACAACCATAACGCTGCATTCCGGCATATCCGGCACGCGTAATGGTAAAAGGACGCTTATTGCGCATTAGTTTTTTTAGCCCGTCATAAGTTGAACGTACCATTTGCATTCCATAAACGTTATGCGCTTTACGGTGCGATCCTCTGTGTCCATCATAATTATGACGTACATCATTTGGAAATGTTCCTGCTCCGAAAACTGCCGGCTCATTCATATCATTCCATACTCCTGCAACACCCATATCCACCAATTCTTTATACAATCCGCCCCACCACTCTCTTACGGTAGGATTGGTAAAATCAGGAAACTGACATCTGCCTGGCCAGACATGACCTTCCATAAAGTAATCATCACTCCTTCTGCAGAAATAATTATTTTCTTTTCCTTCTTTAAATACCCAGTAATTGTCATCAACTTTAATTCCGGGATCGATCATGACAACAGTCTTGAATCCATCATCAGCAAGCTCTTTGATCATTTTACGCGGATCAGGAAAATGCTTTTTGTTCCAGGTGAAACAACGATAGCCATCCATATAATCGATGTCAAAGTAAATCGCATCACAAGGAATTTCCCTGGAACGGAATCCTTCGGCTACTTCTTTTACTTTAGTCTCCGGATAATAGCTCCATCGGCATTGATGATAACCTAAAGCCCATTTTGGAGGCATAGGATGTGTCCCCGTTAAACTTTGATAACGTTTAACCACGTCCATCATATGTGGCCCGTGGATATAATAATATTGCAATTCACCACCATCTGCCCAGAAGCTGGTCTTATCATTATCTTCTTTTCCGAAGTCAAAATAAGAACGGAAGGTATTATCAAAGAAAATCCCGTAAGCAGATTTCTGGTGCACTCCTGTATAAAAAGGGATTGTTCTATATAGTGGATCCTGATCCCATCCAAAAGAATAGGCATCAGTATTCCAGTTTTGAAAATGACGGCCGCGCAGATTCATGTTTCCTGACTTATCTCCAAGACCGAAAAAATTCTCTTCAGGAAAACATTTCTTGGTTGCAAAAACGTAATATCCGCCAAAGTCTGCGTTTTCTTCCCAATGCATTGGAGAAGCGTCTTCACTCATCACAGTCTGCGTCAGGTTCTCCGTAAATGAAATATGAAAATCGGCCTTCCTTATTTTACAGGTAACTGTATTTGTAGAAATTGCATAATAATCTTCCTGGTCATCCAGGCTGAAAGTACTTACTTTCTGATCCACTACAGGAACAGCGTAAGAGAAATCTTCCAGAAAAACACTATGAGGAGCCAGTCTGACACGGATAATCTCATTACTGACTACCCTGACCTCTACACAAGCTTCGCCATCCGAAAAGAAAAACTTGTTTCCTTCTTTACGTACATCCTGCACGTGAGTGAGATATTTCTTAACTATCGGTTTTAAGGCTAATACCGGATTGTTTAAATGTTGAATAGTAGTTTCAACTATTTCCTTAATATTATCGTTGTCCTTTATTTCGTTTCCTTGTTCTTCGAATTCTTCCATAAAAAGGTTTCCGTAATCTGTTTGTCTAAGTAAAATGTCTTGTTGCTATAGCTAAAGTGTTAATTATTATGCCAAAACACAAGGTTTTTCAGATATAATTCAAACCAGATTTCAAAGTTTTGTGTTAAAAATACACTTTGCTGAATCTATTTAGCTTTTTCTTTAACAAACCATAACAGATCTTCAGATCAACCACATAAAAATATTTAGATTAGTAATCAATCCAGTTTTGTATTAAATTGCCGTAGAATACCATTATAAAAAAATCTCTTTAATCGGCAATTCAATAATTCATATGAGGAACAAATTCAAAGCATTCATTTGCGTCATTATACCCATACTGTTAGCCAGCCTTTGTTTTAAATACCAAATTTGGCAGCCTTCCCCCGCTCCTGAAATTTCTAAACCCTTTTACAGGTTTTTGGCAGAATGCAGAAAAGATGAGCATTTCAAAACAAAATGCCCTCAAATAAAAAAAAAGAACAGAAGAAACTGTTGATGTCGTATTTGACGACCGTATGATTCCTCATATTTTTGCTAAAAATGACCATGATGTATACTATACTCAAGGGTATATTACAGCAATGAACCGTTTATGGCAAATGGATTTTCAAACTCGTTATGCGGCCGGCCGGTTATCTGAGGTGGTAGGTGCTAAAGCGATTGAACTGGACAGATACCAGCGCCGTATGGGCATGGTTTATGGCGCAGAGAATTCCTTGAAAGGGATGATGGAAGACCCTAAATCAAAAGCAATGATTGAAGCTTATACAGATGGGATCAATGATTATATCCATTCTTTATCCAGCGCACAGCTTCCTTTAGAATATAAGATACTGGATTTTACCCCTGAAAACTGGACTGGACACCACTTAAATGTGCACTATTGCTTAAACAGATGTCTGCTGTATTGGCTATGGGTTCTGATGAATTTTACATGAGCAATATCATGAAAAAATATGGCCCGGTAGTAACCTCAGAGCTATTTCCTGATTACCCTTTCCGTGAAGATCCGATTATTCCTGTTGGAACAAAATGGGATTTCAAACCATTGCAGGTACCTCAGGCCCCTGCCGATTTTACAGAAATGACTACGGACAAAGTAAAAACTAAAGTGCTGGAAGATGGGATTGGCAGTAATAACTGGGCATTATCCGGTGCAAAAACAGCTTCGGGCTACCCTATCCTTGCCAATGACCCGCATCTTAATTTAACCTTACCTTCTATCTGGTATCAGATTCAGTTACATGCGCCAGGATTAAATGCTTATGGAGTATCCCTTCCGGGCGCGCCTGGCATCACTATTGGCTTCAATAAAGACATTGCATGGGGAGTAACTAATGTTGCTGCAGACGTACTTGATTTCTATCAAATCACATTTAAAGATAATTCTCATAAACAGTATAAGTACAACAATGCGTGGAAAAACACTACCACAAGATTGGAAACAATCAAAATCAGGGGTGCTAAAAATGAAATTGATACTGTTGTTTATACCCATCACGGCCCGGTTGTCTATTTTCAGAAACCAAACAAACTCAGCATGGCTGATAACGTACCTACCGGAAATGCACTACGCTGGATAGCCCATGATCAATCCAATGAGCTCAGGACTTTTTATGAGCTGAACAGAGGGAAAAACTATGATGATTACCGGAAAGCTTTAACCTATTACTCAGCTCCTGCACAGAACTTTATCTTTGCTTCTTCACAAAATGATATTGCTATCACGGCCAACGGAAAATTCCCATTGAAATGGAAAGATCAGGGCAAATTCATTCTGGATGGCTCTGACCCTAAAAATGACTGGCAGGGATGGATACCAGCAGCACAGAACCCTACGGTTAAAAATCCGGAAAGAAACTTCGTCAGCTCTGCAAACCAGTCTTCTACTGACCCAACTTATCCTTATTATATCAACTGGGAATTTGGTTCTTACGAAAGAGGTAAAAGAATCAATGACAGGCTTAAAGCCATGAAAGGGGCAACAGCCGATAGTATCCGGATCATGCAGGGCGATAGCTATAGTATTCTTGCACAAAACCTGTTACCAACGCTGGTATCAAAAGTTGACCCGGCAAAATTAAATGCCACACAAAAAGAGGCATTGGAGATTACAGCTAAATGGAACAAGTTCTTTTCAGCAAAAGCCATCGCAGGAAGTATTTTTGACCTTTGGACTAAACGTTTATTCTTTGATATCTGGGATGACGAATTTACTATTGCCTCTGTTCCGATGCGTTATCCTTCAAAAGACAGAACAACAGAACTGATTTTAAAAGACCCTGGATCAAAATGGTTTGACAACGTAAATACGCCTCAAAAAGAGACATTAAATGATCTGGTTAGCGAAGCCTTTAAATATGCTTGTGACAGTCTGGAGAGAAAATACGGACCAATTGGTAAAAACTGGCAATGGGCAAATGTGAAACAAACACATGTCCCGCATTTAGCAAAGATTCCTGGTCTGGGGTCCAAAACGCTGATGATTGGTGGTGCTAAAAGCACAATCAATGCTTTAGGCGAATCCAACGGGCCTTCATGGAGAATGATCGTTGAATTGGGTAAAACACCTAAAGGCCACGGCGTATATCCAGGCGGACAATCTGGTAATCCGGGTAGTTTCTTCTATGATAATATGATCAATACCTGGGCAGACGGCAAATTATATGATCTCTACCTGATGAACTCTGCTGATGATACACAGGGTAAAGTACTTTCTTATTTAAAAATTTCTAAAAAATAACTCATGGTCTTTCTGGTTATACTTATCGCCTCTTTTCTATTACAATTGGTTTTACCCTGGTGGGTGATTGTAATCATTTCATTCGCGACCTGCGGATTGATTGGTAAAACTGCAAAATTATCACTGTGGCAGCCATTTTTTGCCATTCTCCTATTATGGACAGGAGTAGCTTTATATAAAAGCCTGCCTAACCACAACCTGCTGGTTTCGCGTATTGCTGAAATGTTTGGTCTCCATTCGTGGTGGTTAATCTTATTAGTTTCTGCACTTTTAGGTGGTTTTGTTGCTGCGGTAAGCGGCTATTGTGGCTATCAGTTCAGAAAGGCTGTATTGGTTAAAAAAACTAACGCATAAAGTGTATTTTTGCGGCGTGAAAACTTTAATTCCTCAAATATTTTCTATCCGCGATGAACAACAGTTTAATGAAGCCGCACTGGCTATCTTTAAATATCAGGCGGAATATTGTGTTCCTTATCACCAGTTTATAACAAACCTGAACATTAAGGCAGATCAGATAAACAGGGTGGCCGATATCCCCTATTTACCTATTAGTTTTTTCAAAAGCCATCGTGTAGTGAGTAATACGGATGCAGAAGAGATCATTTTCAGCAGCTCAGGTACAACAGGACAGGTTCAAAGCAAACACTATGTGACTGATCTGAAGGTTTATGAAGATAGCTTTAACAAAGCTTTTGAGCAATTCTATGGTAAAGCAGAAGATACTTGTCTGCTTGCTTTACTTCCTTCTTACCTGGAAAGAGACGGCTCTTCGCTGATCTATATGATTGATGTCTTGTTAAATCAGAGTAAACATCCCGATAGTGGTTATTTCCTGCACAATCACGATGAGCTTTTCAACAAATTAATTGCCTTAAAAGAGGCCGGACAGAAAACCATTTTAATAGGTGTAACCTATGCCCTGCTTGATTTTCTTGAGCTTCACCAACTGAACTTCCCCGAATTAATTGTCATGGAAACTGGTGGGATGAAAGGAAAGAGAAAAGAAATGGTGAGAGAAGAATTACATGAAATCTTAACAAGCGGATTTGGGGTTGATGCTATTCACAGTGAATATGGAATGACTGAACTGCTTTCACAAGCCTATTCTTCAGGAAATGGGCGTTTTTGATTGCCCTAACTGGATGAAGATTGTGTTAAGGGATACGAATGATCCCCTAACACTCCTCAATTCTAATCAAACAGGAGGAATAAATATCATTGATCTGGCAAATATCAACTCCTGCTCATTTATCGCTACTCAGGATCTGGGCCGTTTATTGCCTGGCGGTTCCTTTGAAGTACTTGGCCGTTTTGACAACGCAGACATCAGAGGCTGTAACCTGCTGGTTCAATAAACTATTCTGCGATTAACAGGAAGTAGTTCTTTTTACCTTTCTGAACGATTATATATTTATCATTAATCAGGTTGCTGACAGTATAACTGGCAGTAACCTCTGCAACTTTCTCTTTATTAATACTCAATCCGCCGCCATGTATTGTTTTCTTCACCTCTCCTTTTGAAGGGAATACTGTAGTTTTTTCAGCAAGTAAAGTGGCAACGTCAATTCCCGCACTTAGTTCTTCACGGCTAATTGCAAACTGAGGTACACCTTCAAATATTTCCAGGATATGAGCCGGGCTCAGATTTTCTAAGAATGACAGTGAACCATTACCAAACAAGAACTCCGAAGTCTTAATCGCCGTTTCTAAAGCAGCCTCAGAGTGTGTTCTTATAGTAATATCAGTTGCAAGGGCTTTCTGAAGAATCCTTAAATGTGGAGCTGCATCATGCTCTTCTTCCAGTTTTTCTAATTCCGGCTGAGTCAGTAAAGTGAATATACGTATCCATGATCTGGCATCCGAATCCGTTGCATTCAACCAGAACTGGTAATATTTATAAGGAGATGTTTTTTCAGGGTCCAACCAAATCGCACCACTTTCAGTTTTACCGAATTTAGTACCGTCTGCTTTTTTGATCAGCTGTGTAGTCAATCCATAAGCAGTACCTCTGTCTTTTCTTCTGATAAATTCTGTTCCGGTTACAATATTACCCCATTGATCAGAACCACCCATTTGAATAGTACAGTTGTTATTTTTCCATAAATAATAGAAATCATAACCCTGGATCAGCTGGTAACTGAATTCAGTAAAAGACATCCCGGTATCGCCTTCCAGACGTTTCCTAACACTGTCTTTGGCCATCATATAGTTCACAGTAATGTGTTTTCCTACATCTCTGATAAAGTCCAGAAAGCTGAAATCTTTAAACCAATCCGCATTATTAACCATTACAGCACCATTACCTTCTGCGCTGAAGTTTAAAAATTGATTTAACTGTTTTTTGATACCATCCAGGTTGTGAGCCAGCGCTTCTTCAGTCAGTAAATTTCTTTCCTCTGATTTCCCGGATGGATCACCGACCATACCAGTAGCCCCACCAACAAGCGCATAAGGCTTATGGCCAGCACGCTGAAAGTGAATTAACGTCATAATCTGTGTCAGGTGACCAACATGTAAAGAGTCTGCTGTAGGATCAAAACCTATATATCCTGAGCACATGCCTTCATTTAATTTATCTTCTGCATTGGGCATGATATCGTGTAACATGCCTCTCCATCTTAATTCATCAACAAAATTGGTCATCGCTTTATAATTTCGCCAAAGATAAGAAACCGTTTAAAATTAGAAGAGGTTAAAATTTAGATTTGAATAAAAGGTCATCTTGGACAGATTCTTGTCAGGTTTAAATAATTATAGGCTATTTTGACCATTTCTCAGGATACCTCCTAAAAAAAAACTCTATTTTTAAAGCAATGAACTTTCTTTCGCATTTTTATTTTGAACGGCAAAACTCCAATGATTATATGGTGCTGGGTGTGGTATTGCCGGATCTGATTAAAAATGCAGATAAAGACTGGAACCTCAACCCGCAAAAAGATGAATACCTTTTCAGGGATGTGCCCGACTATGCATCATTGCTTAGCGGCTGGAAAAGACATCTTGAAGTAGACCGGATCTTTCACTCTTCACAATTTTTCAAAGAACAGACCGGCCTGCTGAAACAATTGATCTTACCTGCTTTACAAACCGGGCCGGTAAAACCTTTTTTTTTAGCGCATATCGGACTGGAGCTTATCCTGGATCACCTGCTCTTAACTCAGGGCAAAGTAGATACAGCACACTTTTATCATCAGCTTAGTGGTGCACATACCGAATCCCTAACTGGTTTTTTAAAATATGCTGGCCTGCCTGATCAGGGAAGATTTGATGATTTTCTCAGCAAATTCATTTCTAGTGAATACCTGTTCAGTTATGAAAAAATCGAGAATATTACTTATGCATTGAACCGGATCTGCATGCGATTGTGGCTTAATCCATTTACAAATGAGCAGTTAAATATACTCACGCAAAAGCTCGAAGAATTTAAACAGCAACTGTATAAGCAGAACTACCTGAGTATATTTAGCCAGATAGAGGAAGAACTGAATAAACAGTCCTTCTGATCATAAAAAAAATCCTCCAAAATCAACCACGCAAATCAGCCGATTTAGTACCTTCGCCTTATGTCGCAATCCACTATAAAAGACACTATGGACGCCTTGGTTAATGAACTTAACCAACACAGTTATAATTATTATGTACTGGCGATGCCAACCATTGCCGATTACGAGTTTGACAAGAAACTTGAAGAACTTGCAAGACTGGAAAAAGAGCATCCGGAATTTGCTGATCCCGATTCCCCTACCTTAAAAGTTGGAGGTGATATCACTAAAAACTTCGTCACGGTAAAGCACAGATGGCCAATGCTGTCACTGGGCAATACTTATAACGAGCAGGATCTGCGTGACTTCGATGAAAGGATCAAAAAATCAATAGGCGATAATTTCGAGTACGTATGTGAATTGAAATTTGACGGTCTTTCTATTAGCCTGACTTACCAGGATAATCAGCTTCTGAGGGCTGTTACCCGTGGTGATGGAACTAAAGGTGATGACGTAACTGCCAATGTAAAAACAATCAGTAATATTCCTCATCATTTAAAAAAGGCAAATACACCAGCTTTATTTGAAATCAGAGGAGAAATATTAATGCATAGTGCAGCCTTTGAAAGACGAAAAAAAAAGAGAAGAACTGGGAGAAGTACCTTATGCGAATCCCCGTAACTTTGCTTCCGGTACTATAAAAATGCAGGATCCTAAAGAAGTAGCTAAAAGACCTTTAGATGCATTCTTTTATTCCCTGCATACAGAAAAAGAATATTTCAAGACCCATTGGGAAAGTTTACAGGAACTTAATAAATGGGGCTTCCATGTTTCCGAACATACCAGATTGAGCAATAGTATTGAAGAGGTTCTTGAATTTATCCATTATTGGGAAAACGAACGTTTCAAACTCAGCTATGACATCGACGGGATCGTTATTAAAGTAAACAGTTTCACCCAGCAGCAGGAATTAGGCTTTACAGCTAAATCTCCACGCTGGGCTATTTCCTATAAATATAAAGCACAAGAAGTAGAGACCATTCTTGAAAGTGTAAGTTACCAGGTTGGACGTACCGGAGCGGTTACTCCTGTAGCCAACTTAAAACCTGTGCAGTTAGCGGGAACAACGGTTAAACGAGCAACTTTACACAATGCCAATGAGATTGAAAGACTGGATCTGCATGTTGGAGACAGTGTCTTTGTAGAAAAAGGCGGTGAAATTATTCCAAAAATCATTGAGGTAAACCTGGAGAAAAGAAAAGTAGGTGCGCAAAGAGTTATTTATCCGGTAATCTGTCCTGAATGCGGTACTTCATTAGTGCGTAAAGAAGGTGAAGTTGCATTTTATTGTCTCAACGATGAAGGCTGCCGGCCACAGATTGTAGGTAAAATTCAGCATTTTATCTCCAGAAAAGCAATGAATATTGATGGCCTGGGCGATGAAACAATTGAGTCTTTCTATCAAAAAGGCTTATTGGGCCATATCAGTGACTTATATACTTTAAAAGACCGTTCAGAAGAATTGAAGAATATAGAAAGATTCGGAGAGCGTTCTATAGAAAACATGCTGAAAGGTATAGAATTATCTAAGCAGATGCCCTTTGAAAAAGTTCTTTTCGGTCTGGGAATCAGATATGTAGGAGGAGAAACAGTAGCGAAAAAACTAGCGATAGGAACTGGTCATATTGACCGTTTAATTGCTGCTACGCAGGAAGAATTGACGGCAATCGATGAAATTGGGGGACGTATTGCAGAAAGTATTACCGAGTATTTCAGTAAAGAGGCACATATAGATCAAATTAACTTACTGAAATCGTACGGTTTACAATTTGAGACCATCAATACAGTGATTACGCTGGATAGTGACAAATTAACTGGAAAAACATTCGTAATTTCGGGGGTTTTTGAACAATACAGCAGAGAAGAGCTGAAAGATATGATTGAAAACAATGGTGGAAAGATATTAAGCAGTATTTCCGCCAAATTGAATTACCTGCTTGCGGGTGATAATATGGGCCCTTCAAAATTAGAGAAAGCCCAAAAATTGAATGTTCCCCTGATTTCAGAGAACGACTTATTAGAGATGTTGAATAAAGATTAAAAAAATGAACAAATTTCATGGAACGGGTGTACCCTTGTTACGCCATTTAATGCAGACGGATCAGTAGATTTCGACGGTTTAAAAAAACTGATCAACTACCAGATCGACGGAAAGGTAGAATACCTGGTATCACTAGGTACTACAGGAGAAACAGCAACACTCAATAAGGACGAAAAGAAGAAGATCTGGGAATTTACAGCAGAAATAAATAACGGCAGATTACCACTTATCGCTGGTATCGGTGGTAACAATACAGCCGAAGTTGTTCAGGAAATCAAAGAATTTGACGGCTTAGGGTATGATGCAATATTATCAGCCAGCCCTTATTACAATAAACCTACGCAAGAAGGAATCTATCAGCATTATAAAGCAATCAGTGAAGCTACAGATTTAGCTGTACTGCTTTACAATGTTCCGGGCCGTACAGCAAGCAATGTAAGTGCAGAAACAACCTGTCGTCTGGCGGTAGATTGCAAAAACATTATCGGAACAAAAGAAGCCTCAGGTAATTTTGATCAGTTCAACCAGATCAACCATTTGATGAGAGATAAAAACCAGCAGGTTTCATGTTGATTTCTGGTGATGATCCTGTTGCATTACCAATGATTGCATTAGGTGCTGTGGGTGTGATTTCTGTAGTCGGAAATGCAATTCCATTATCTTTCTCAGAAATGATCCGGTTATGTCTTAAAGGCGATTTTAAAAGTGCTCAGGCACTTCATTTGAAAATGGTTGAATTCACAAGGTTAGTTTTTGAAGAAGGCAATCCTGCAGGAATAAAAGCTGCTTTAAAATACTTTAATGTTTGTGGTGATCAGGTACGTCTACCGTTAGTGCCAGCATCGGCGCGTCTTGCCCAGCTGATCAGCACTCAAATCAAACAAATCAGTATCTAAATATCCTTTAAAACAGGCAAAAAAAAACGCCCCGGTATTACCGGGGCGCTATAAATTCAAAACAAGAAATTGGTTTAAGCCTCTTTGTTTTTGGTTTCCTGAATCTCCAAACGGATAGCCTGAGCTATGTTTTTCAGATCCTGCAACCTTTTACGGACACGGGTTCCGGCTGCACTGTTGGCTTTGTTGTAAAACTTGTCTGCATCAGCTTCTAATGTGGTAACAAGTTTCTTTAACTCATCAAATTTTTTCATTTTCTAATTACCTTTTGGTTTATTATTAGGTTTGATTAATACTCAATTACTAATGTAAGTGGTTTATTCTAATAAATAAAAAATTAACAATACAATTAAAAACGATAAAACCGTGTTTTTATCCACAAAAAGCATGGTTATTCACAAATTCGTTAAAAAATTCAGGATATCTTACTGAAAAACAGTTAAATACAAAATAAGTCAAATAAAAAAGGCCCTTTACAATATTGCAAAGGGCCTTTTTTATTTATAGAAATCAGCTATTCCGGGCTGAATTTATTGTCGTTGTAATAACCACTTTTCAGCTTATCTGAAACTTCACTGAAAGCTTCCAGCGTACGCTCAACATCTTCTAATGTGTGCATAGCTGTTGGTATCAATCTTAATAATGAAATTAAAGCCCTTAGGGATAACAGGATACACTACAATTGAACAGAAGATACTATAGTTCTCACGAAGGTCCATAGTCAATGCTGTTGCCTGTAACAATTCACCTTTTAAGAATACCGGGGTAACCATGGTATTGGTAATCCCTAAATCGAATCCACGTGCTCTTAATCCTTTTTGAAGTGTAGTAGCAATGTTCCACAGTTTCTCTCTTAACTCAGGATTGTTCTTCAACAATTCCAGACGTTTAAGTAACCCCATTACCATTGGCATAGGCAATGCCTTAGCAAAAGTCTGAGAACGCATGTTATAACGTAAGAAATTAGTGATCTCTTCTGTTGAAGCAACAAAGGCACCAATTCCAGCCATTGACTTTGCAAATGTTCCGAAATAAATATCTACACCTTCAATACAATCCTGTTCTTCATGTGTTCCGGCACCGGTTTTACCCATTGTACCAAATCCATGTGCATCGTCAATTAACAAACGGAAATTGAAGTCTTCTTTCAGTCAATAATTTCCTTTAGTTTACCCTGCGCACCTGACATTCCAAAAACACCTTCTGTAATTACAAGTATCCCCCCACCCGAGCTTTCTACTAATTTAGTAGCTCGTTCAAGTTGTTTACGGGCACTATCTATATCGTTATGCTGATAAACAAAACGTTTACCTAAATGAAGACGTAAACCGTCAATAATACACGCATGGCATTCTCCGTCATAAACAATCACATCATTTCTATCTACAAGACAGTCAATGATCGATAACATTCCCTGGTAACCGTAGTTAAGCAGGAATGCATCAGGCTTACCAACAAATTCAGCCAGTTGCTGCTCTAACTGCTCATGATATTTAGAGTTTCCAGACATCATTCTGGCTCCCATCGGGTACGCCATACCGTAATCTGCTGCTCCTTTTGAATCCGCTTCTCTTACTTCCGGGTGATTAGCTAATCCAAGATAATTATTTAAACTCCAAACCAAATGTTCTTTACCCCGAAAATTCATATGTGTGGTGCAATGGGTCCTTCTAATTTTGGGAAGGAAAAATATCCATGTGACCATTTCTGGTGCTGCCCAAGCGGGCCCATATGCTTTGCTATCTTTTCAAAAATATCCAATGTATCTGTATTTAAGTTGTCTTATTATTTTATGCAAATTTAAGCTTTCTACGGCTGAAATACAAGATTGGCCGAAAACCGGCAACCTTGCTGATTTGCATACGATTATTATGCCAAAAAAGCCCTAACAAAGGATTGTTAAGGCTTTTTTGTTAATTCTTATTCAATATGTTTAATCAACGTTATCGTGAAGGAAGGAATTATTAGGTCTGATTTCAGTACTACCCTCTTCATCATTGCTCAATGTGAACCTTGATACCTGCGATTCTGATGAATGCTGTACCTGTTGTAACTGAGTTTGTTTACGTTTATAAGCCGGCTCATTTTCAAGCTCCTGCAATCCATTCGTTGTACGCAATTTCATGCTCAGATCTTTAAGCCTCATAATCTTCTTTAGATTTTTTCAGCTGATCTTCAATAGACTCATCGTTCTTATCATCATCCAGTCCAGGAACAGCAATTTCTTCCTGTTGTGCAGGAGCCGGTTCATTGTAGTTTGATTTAGGTGTCTCAAAAACAAAATCAGTTTCTGATACTTTCAATTCAAAATCTATTCCCGCTTCCTGTTTATTTTCTGCCGGAGTAGATTCTTCTTCTACCAGCGTATGTCTGATGATCCCACTATCTGAATCTTCTCTTCTGTTTTTATTGCCGCTGTACATGTCACCAAAAAGATCAGATTGTTTCAAATCATCTTTTAGTTTCATGACCGGCTCATTCGTATAAGCACCTGCTTTTGGCTCAATAAAAGAGTTAACAGGTTCTAATGGTTTTACTAAAGGAGCTTCTTCAGGAGTCAGTAAAGAAATTTTCTTTACGTTCTTTTTGTCGTGTGCACGTTGTTCTGTAGTTTGAAATCCTGTAGCAATAATCGTTACAGAAAGTTTCTCCCCAAGGTTTTCATCATCAATACAGTTACCCCAGATCAGGTCTGCAGTTAAACCAGCCTTATCCTGAATATAATCAGTGATAATTGCTACTTCATCCATAGTAACCTCTTTTAAACCAGAACTGATGTTTAACAGGATATATCTTGCACCTTCAATCTCGTTGTCTTTCAACAGCGGAGAAGCTAATGCACCTTCTACAGCAAGCAATGCACGGTTTTCTCCTTCACAGGCAAAACTACCCATGATAGAAACACCGCTGTCTTTCATCACAGTACGCACATCTTTAAAATCCACGTTGATATAACCCGGAACCGTTATGATTTCGGCAATACCTTTTGCCGCAGTAGTCAAAATATCATCTGCCTGAGCGAAGGCGGAACCTAAAGTAAGGTTACCAAATATTTCACGTAAACGATCATTTGAGATCACAAGATAAGAATCTACGTATTTCTTTAGTTCGTCCAGACCATCTTCTGCCTGCATCTTACGTTTTTACTTCGAAAAGAGAAAGGCGTGGTAATAATAGCCACAGTTAAAATGTCAAGTTCTTTCGCTGCCTGCGCAATGATAGGACTCGCACCTGTTCCTGTACCACCACCCATACCAGCAGTAATAAACAGCATTTTTGTAGTACTGCCTAACATGCTTTTGATATCGTCTATATTTTCAATAGCCGAATTTTTTCCCACTTCCGGAATTGAGCCTGCACCCATTCCTTCGGTTAAACTTGCACCAAGCTGTACTTTATTAGGTATAGGACTGAACTCCAATGCCTGGGCATCAGTGTTACAGATTATAAAGTCTACACCTGCAATTCCTTGACGGTACATATGGTTAACCGCATTACCACCACCGCCACCAACACCAATTACCTTGATGATTGATGACTTATCTTTTAACATTTCAAAATACATATATTTATGAATCAGTTACTTAAAAATTGGTTTTACCTGTTCATCTCTCATTGTAATATTAACACTTTTTCAACACACGTTTTCCAAGTGTTTGTAATGTGGAAAAATAGTCCATTGTGGATAAATATACGGTTTTTTTTATATAATCCTCATCGCTTACGTTCATGTCGTCTTTGATGAAATCTTTAGTCTTTGCTAACAATTTATCAAATAATCCACCTCCCGGGCGTTTCACTTTATCTTTAACAACAGCTGGTCTTTCGACATAAATACCCGGCTGTTTTAACTCTTCAATTAACTCCTCAGCTTTTTGAATTCCTTTAATCAGCAGACCTACACTGGTCGCGTACATCGGGCTTTTCAAGTCATCATAAATAGTCTTAGGCATATCCTCATACTTCGACAAATGTTCATTCGGATAACCTACACGACAGTCCAGTCCTGTTACATATTCTACCAATTGAGAGAGGTGTTTTAATAACGCTCCACCACCGGTAATTACTACACCACCGATTAGTTTTTTCTCATAACCAGAAGATTTAATCTCGTAATAAACATGCTCAATGATTTCTTCCATACGGGGGCCGATCACACATAAGCAAGGTTTTTTACTGAAATTTCTTTAGGTTCTCTGCCGCGCAGACCTGGTACACAAATAATTTCATTCTCTTTATTTTCTTCAGCTAAAGCAGAACCGAAACGTGTTTTCAACAGTTCAGCCTGATTTCTCATTACTGAACAGCCTTCACGAATATCTTCAGTCACACTATTTCCACCGAAAGGAATAACCGCAGTATGGCGGATAATACCTTCATGGAAAATAGCGATATCAGTAGTACCACCACCTATATCGACTAAAGCAATCCCTGCTTCTTTTTTTCTTCATCACTCAAAACAGATTCAGAAGAAGCAAGTGGCTCCAAAATCAACTCCTGAGTCTGTAAACCAGCATTAGTTACACATCTCATGATATTTTTCACCGCTGTTACCTGACCAGAAATAATGTGGAAATTCGCTTCTAAACGGACACCCGCCATACCAATCGGATCTTTTACACCTGGTTCATTATCGACAGTAAATTCCTGTGGCAGTACATGGATGATCTCTTCTCCCGGGGGCATAACCAGTTTGAACATATCATCAATTAACTTATCCAGATCTTTTTTACTGATCTCATTATTCAGTTCTCTTCTTGTCAGGATTCCACGGTGCTGTAAACTCTTGATATGCTGACCAGCAATACCAACGTTTACTACACGTACTTCCACATTGGACTGACCGCTTGCCAATTCAACGGCCTGTGAAATACCCTGTACAGTTTTCTGTATGTTGGAAACCACACCACGGGTTACGCCCGCAGATTCTGCTTTCCCAATACCCAAAACCTCAATCTTGCCATGCTGTGTTCTGCGACCAACTATCACACAGATTTTTGTGGTACCGATGTCCAATCCCACTACTATTGGAGACTGAACGGTGGTTTTTTCTTTGCCCATAACTATATTTATTTGTCGAATTATCTAATCTTGTTTTTCTGGTATCTTGATATTTTTTTGTGATTTTGCTAACGATCCAATATTAGGGTGCATCAGGCTTTAACCACGGTTTTATGTGTATTTTTTATTGGTTTTGCTATTACTTTATCTTTTACTGTTTTTGCAGCAATGTTTACCGGTTTAGGGGTAACCTTTGCTGGTTTATGTGCCGCATCTACCGGTTTATGGATAGTCTTTGCAGGTTTATGCGTAGCATCTACCGGTTTATAGGTAGTCTTCGCAGGCGGATGTACAACCTTAACGGGCTTTGGCCTAACCTTCACTGGCGTATGCGCAACCTTTACAGGCGTATGTGCTATCTTCACAGGTACATGTGCAACCTTCACAGCCGGCGCACTGCTTTTTTTCTCAGGAGCTGCACTCACAGCTGCTGTTTCAGGATTATTGCGCAATTCCGCTGCAACTTCAGCTCTAACCAATGAGTCCATTACTTTCTTTGCTGATGCAATGGTTGGTTTTGCAGGCTTAGCTCTGCCCACTGATCCCAATATGGAATCCATGTTGTTTTTTTCACAAACAACCTGATTGGTATATTTATGTTTATGGTTTTGTAAGTGTCCCATCCTACCTTTGGCATCGCCTTTTTGTAAAAGGTCAGCAGGTTGGTCATTTTCGTTTGAAGAGAATCCGCATTACCTAAAATGATACGCTGGTTACCCACTCTTGGTATCAATTCTATATCATCTTTATCATTAACAAATATTTGTTCAATTTGTGAGTCCCACAAAGTATCTTTTTTCAAAAACAATGCCGTTTTATACAAATCTGAGGCCATCTTGGTAATCAGTGTATCTACCTTGCCACTAAAGTGCTCCAGTATATGTCCGTTTGCGACAACAACATTTGCTGTAAAGTTCACAGACACAGGCATTTTCAATCCATTTTTATCAATATAAAAATCCTGACCGCTCGAACTTATAATTCTCAATAAAGGTTGTCTCTGACTAATTTCTATATGGATCACTCCCTCCATATCTGCATAAATTGTAGACAATGCTATATAAGGATTAGCCTTAATTTTTTGTTCGATTGCATGCAGGTTTTTATATCCTCCAGTTTACGCCCAATTAGCTGACCTTCATTCTGTTTCAATATCGCATCAATTTCTTCCCGCTCGATAAAATTATCTGCCCCTGGAATAAGAATTTTAATATTGGTAACCTTAACAGTTTTTTTTTTGATCGACACGAAGCTCATTAAAGTAACTATTCCGCCAAGACAAACTATCCAGGCAAAACACTTAAATACAAACTTCCAGTCGACTCTTTTAAACATTGGTCAAAATCTTTTTTAATGGTTGAATCAAAGTATCTATATCACCAGCGCCCACAGTAACCAGTAATTCTGGCTGGCTTTCCTTTATATACGTCAATACTTCTTCTTTTTTATAAACCTTACTGTTTTTCAAGGTAAGTTTTGCTCTTAAAAATTCTGCATCAATACCCTCCATAGGCAATTCTCTTGCAGGATAAATATCCAATAGCAGTAATTCATCAACAGTACTTAAAACCTTTGCAAAATCATCTGCGAAGTCACGTGTGTACGGCTAAAAAGGTGTGGCTGAAAAAAACAACAGTTTTTTTTTATCCGGATACAATTGTCTTACTGCATCAAAACAAGCACGCAGCTCCTCAGGATGATGTGCATAATCATCAATATATACATGCCTATCCTCACGGACAATATATTCGAACCGTCTTTTTACACCTTTAAAACTTGCGATAGCTGCTTTTACCTTTTCTGGATCTATACCCAGTTTAAGTGCTGCTGCCATGGCAACTGTAGCGTTTTCTATATTATGTTTTCCAGGAAGCATCAATGGTATATCCTTAATGCTCACATTTTCATCTTTATAATCAAAAACAAAAGTCCCTTCTTCTACCCTGATATTTAAGGCCTGAACCACCGGATCTGTACCAGTTCCGTAAGTAATTCCTTCTTCAAGCGGTAAACCTTCCTTAAAGAATAAAACTCCGTCCGTTTTCAGCTGTTTAGCAAACAGATGAAAAGATTCATGTAATTGCTCAGCATCACCATAAATATCCAGGTGAGGTGATCTGCATCCATTGAAGTAATCACTGCAATATCC
This sequence comes from Pedobacter sp. NJ-S-72, assembly GCF_053890575.1. Lineage (NCBI taxonomy): Bacteria > Pseudomonadati > Bacteroidota > Sphingobacteriia > Sphingobacteriales > Sphingobacteriaceae > Pedobacter > Pedobacter sp. NJ-S-72. Next base: position 3,131,654 of record NZ_CM132681.1, read on the forward strand.
GGGTGCAGCGTTAAAAAAAAGAACGATCGTACTCATCTGCTTCCACAACCACTACGTTATTATCCCCAAGCAGGAAATTACTCTGGTAATTCGTTGTAATACCTCCTAAAAAGGCAGTACATCCATAACCAGTTGCTGTCAGGATATGCGCCACGATAGAAGAGGTCGTTGTTTTACCATGTGTACCAGCAACGGCAATACAAAATTGTCCTTTGCTGATTATCCCTAATACCTGTGAGCGTTTCTGCAAATTGAAGCTATTGTCCCTGAAATAATTCAGCAACACAGCATTGCCTGGAATCGCAGGAGTATAAACAATGAGTGTATCCTTAGCTGTCACCTTAAATTCTGCAGGTAACGAATTCAACTCATCAGCATAAGAAATCAAAATCCCCTCGTCTTCAAGCGTACGGGTTAAAACAGTACTCGTTTTATCATATCCGCCTACCAGGCAGCCGCGTTTTTTTTTGAAATAACGCGCAAGCGCACTCATTCCGATGCCACCGGCACCAATAAAATAAACGCGTTTGATCAAATCCAGTTCCATTTATATATCCTTCTTTACTACTAATTTAAACACCTCTCTTGCAATCAGCTCATCAGCTTCAGGCAAAGCCATCTGACCAATGTTTACTGAAAACTCTTCACAACGACTACTATCATTTAATAACTCCAATGCTTCCTTAACCAGAGTATCTTCCGCAGAGCGGTCGTTAATTAAAAGCGCTGCGTTTCTTTGCACCAATGCCATTGCATTTTTTGTCTGATGATCTTCAGCCACATTAGGTGAAGGCACCAGGATTACAGGTTTCTTAATCAGACAAAGCTCAGCAATTGTCCCCGCACCTGCCCTTGAGATGATTACATCGGCAGCTGCATAAGCCAGATCCATCTGATTCAAAAACTCAAGAACACGCACGTTCGGATGAAAATCTGCTCCAATACGTCCTATAATTCCTGCATAATAATATTTACCAGTTTGCCAGATCAACTGTACATCCTGGTCTATAAAATCCTGCAAATGCTTTTCAATACTTTTATTCAATGTCGCAGCACCAAGACTTCCGCCCGTTACTAAAACCGTTTTCTTTAATGGATCCAGTTTAAGCAGTTCCGAACCATGGAAACGCTTATTGTAAATATCTATCACATCTTTACGTACCGGATTTCCCGTTTTCAAAACTTTCTCAGCAGGGAAAAACTTGTCCATACCATCAAATGCAACACAAATTTTAGAAGCCTTTTTCCCAAGCCTTTTATTAGTCATACCAGCATATGAATTCTGCTCTTGTATCAGGTATGGGATTTTTTTCCAGGAAGCGGCAAATAAAACCGGCCCCGAAGCATAACCACCAACACCAACGACTACATCAGGCTTGAAAGTTGAAATCAACTTCAATGCTTTCTGCATACTGTCAATCAGTTTAAAAGGCAGACTCAGATTTTTAAGTATTGATCCTCTTTGTATTGTATTCCACTGATATTCAATCCTACGATTTTGTAACCGGCAGCAGGAACCTTTTCCATTTCCATTCTGCCCAGCGCGCCTACAAATAATATTTCACAATCAGGCTCTATGCGTTTGAGCGCATTGGCAATAGCAATAGCCGGAAAAATATGTCCGCCTGTACCGCCTCCTGAAATGATAATTCTTGTTGGTCTCATTCTATATATTTTATGTCATTGCCGGTAACTCACCAACAATCACTTTATTTATCTTACTTTCTGGTTTAGCGAGATCTTCACTTAACCCTTTCTTACCATTCTCTTCTACATCCCTGCTTACGCTCAGGATAATTCCAAAAGCGATACTCGTGAAGATCATCGAGGTACCTCCCATACTTACTAGTGGAAGAGGCACACCAGTTACGGGTCCTAAACCAACAGCAACTGCCATGTTCGCAAATGCCTGTATCGTTAAGCTAAAACTTAAACCTGCCGCCAGCAGTGCGCCAAAAGCCTTCGGACTCTGCGTGACAATTCTGACACATCGATACAGCAGTACCAGGTACAGGATGATTATAATCAAGGCACCAAACAAACCATACTCCTCTACGATAATCGCAAAGATAAAATCCGAATACGGGTGCGGCAGAAAGTTACGCTGGGTACTATTACCCGGCCCTTTTCCAAAAACACCTCCGGATGCCAATGCAATTTTGGCCTGATCTGCCTGGTATGTTTTATCAGAATGTTGTTTCTCAGGGTGCAGGTAAGAGTTCACACGTGACTTATAAGTCTCACGTCTTGGTCCCAGAAAAACCACAAACATCAGTAAAACAAAACCACCCGCACAAACAACCATAATTTGTTTGATACTGATCCTGCCGATAATGAGCAATAATATACTTACGCCAAACAACATCAATGCTGTTGACAAATTGGCTAATGCAATTAAAACGAAGACTACACATACAGAACCCATAATCGGGATAAATGAAGTCTTTACATCCTTAATATTTTTTCTTGTGTTTCTTGGTTAGCATCCTGGCCAGAAACGTAATCAGGGCCAGTTTAGCCAAATCGGACGTTTGAAAAGTTAACCCGATAATAGGAATCTTAACCCATCTGGATGCATCGTTTAAGCTTGTCCCAAAAACCAACGTATAAAACAACAGTGGAATCGTAATAATCATCAGGATTTTTGAAATCCCCGCATAATATTGATAATCTACTAAATGCGCAATATAGATCATACCAATCCCCATCACCACAAAAATCAAGTGTTTGGTGAGCAATATTTTTTCTACAGTTTTACCCTGTTTATAGGCTAGCGTTCCTGTTGCACTATAAACCGCAAAAATAGAAATCAAAGACAACAGGATAATGATAAGCCATATCCAGCGGTCCCCTTTGGTTTTCTCTAAAAGCGCTTGTACCGTACCCATTTTTTTTATAATTCTTTTACAGCCATTTTAAACTGGTTTCCACGATCTTCGTAGTTCTTAAACAAATCAAAACTTGCACAAGCTGGCGACAACAGAACGGTATTCCCTTTCGTTGCCAGGTGATAAGCTACCTGTACTGCTTCATTTGCAGAGAATGTATTCACTATAATATCCACATCATCTTCAAAAGCTTCGTGAATACGTTTGTTATTTTTCCCAAGACAAACAATAGCTTTCACTTTTTGCTTAACCAGGTCTTTCAACATATCATAATCATTCCCTTTATCAACGCCACCCATAATCAGGATCACATCAGTGTTTACACTTTCCAATGCATACCAGGTAGAATTAACGTTTGTTGCTTTTGAATCATTGATATAATCCACACCAGAAATCTTGGCGACGTGCTCCAACCGGTGTTCAATATTTTTAATATCTCCCATACTCTCTCTGATAGTCACGTTGCGGATTTCCAACACTTTAGCGACTATGCCCGAAGCCATAGAGTTGTAGATATTATGCTTGCCTTGTAAAGCTAACTCTGAAATTGACATGGTTAAATGGTCTTTTGGATTTATATTATATGAATATTGTTGCCTTCAAGATAAGCTCCACCTTCTACCTTTTTACGGATAGAGAATGGACATCTCTGTGAATTCACCTTCGTGCTTTTTAAAGCTTTCAGGGTTTCATCATCATCGGCACAAAAGATAAAATGATCTTCAGGTCTCTGATTCTGTACTATACGCATTTTTGAAGCTGCGTAATTTGTCATTTTGTAATCGTACCTGTCCAGATGGTCAGGCGTAATGTTTAAAAGTACAGCGATATCAGCCCTGAATTCATGCATATCGTCCAGCATAAAGCTTGATATTTCCAGTACATACCAGTCGAAATTCTCCGTAGCTACCTGAGCAGCAAAGCTATGTCCTATATTCCCTGCCAGGCCAACATTTAAGCCAGCTTTTTTAAGGATGTGATAAGTCAGCATTGTCGTGGTTGTCTTACCGTTTGAACCAGTAATACAAATCGTCTTTGCGGTCGTATATCTTTTAGCAAACTCAATTTCTGAGATCACCGGAATATTTTTCTTTTTCAGCTCTTTAATAATAGAAACTGAATCTGCAATTCCGGGGCTCTTAATCACTTCATTAGCATTCACAATGCTGGCTACAGTATGCTGCTTCTCTTCAAATGCAATATTCAGCTCCACCAATGTTTCTTTATAGCGGTCTGCAATTGCCCCAAAATCAGAAACAAAAACATCAAAGCCCTGCTTCTGTGCAAGTATGGCTGCACCTACGCCGCTTTCACCAGCTCCAAGTATGACGATTCTTTGCTTTTCCATTATCTCAGTTTTAAAGTGATTATGGTGATGATAGCCAATAATATTCCTACAATCCAGAAGCGCGTAACGATCTTCGCTTCATGGTATCCTTTTTTCTGGTAATGGTGATGCAATGGTGACATCAGGAATATCCTTCTGCCCTCTCCAAAACGCTTTTTGGTATATTTAAAATAAGATACCTGGAGCATTACAGAGGTCACTTCAATCAGGAACACACCACATAAAATCGGGATCAGCAATTCTTTCCTGATCATAATTGCTAATGCAGCAATTATACCCCCGATAGCCAGACTTCCGGTATCTCCCATAAAAACTTGCGCAGGGTATGAATTATACCATAAAAAGCCGACACAAGCACCTACAAAGGCACCTGCGAAAATCATTAACTCACCCGAATTGGGGATATATAATATATTCAGATAATCCGCAATAACCGTGTTACCTGACACATAGGCCAGTAAACCAAGCGTAATTCCTATAATAGCGGAGGTGCCCGTTGCCAGGCCATCTATCCCATCGGTTAAATTAGCTCCGTTCGATACTGCCGTAATAATGATGACTACAAAAAGGATGAAAACAAAAACTGCATATTTTTCATAGCCAGGGCCTAAAAATTTAAGAACTTTAGCATAATCAAACTCGTTATTTTTATAAAAGGGGATGTTGGTAATCGTTGATTTCACATCCTGTGTATAATAGAACTTCTCTCCTTTTTGTCTGAGTACCATAGGTGCAGTATTCTTGCTTACCCCCGTTTCATCCACAGTCTGTCTGACCACAATATTCGGATTGAAGTACATTGTCCAGCCAATGATTAAAGCTAATCCTACCTGCCCAACAATTTTAAACCTGCCTGCAAGTCCTTCTTTGTTCTTTTTAAATACTTTGATATAATCATCTACAAAACCTACTGCACCCATCCATACCGTGGTTACAATCATCAGTAACACGTATACATTAGTCAGATTAGCCAGTAATAAAGTCGGGATCAGAATACCCATCAGAATCATCACCCCACCCATAGTTGGTGTGCCTTGTTTCTGCATTTGTCCTTCCAGACCTAAATTCCTAACGGTTTCACCTACCTGCATTTTGTGCAGATAATTGATAATTCTTCTTCCAAACACCGTGGTAATAATCAAAGAAATAATAATTGCCAGCGAAGTACGGAACGTAATATATTGGAACAACCTTAATCCAGGAAATTCGTAATGTGCATTTAAATATTCAAATAGATAATATATAACATTAGCTGATTAAGTTTAATTGTTCCATTAACACTTCTTTATCATCAAAATGATATCTTACTCCATTGATCTCCTGGTATTTTTCATGTCCTTTACCTGCGATCAGGATAATATCCCCCGGTCTGGCCAAATGACAAGCAGTTTTTATCGCTTTTTTGCGGTCAGCGATAGTTAATGTTTTTCTTTTATTTGTTGGTGATACACCAGCTTCCATATCAGCAAGGATCTGATGCGGATCTTCCGTTCTTGGATTATCTGAGGTCAGGATTACTTTATCGCTCCAGTCACAAGCTACCTGAGCCATTATAGGACGTTTAGTTTTATCTCTGTCACCACCACAACCAATCACAGTGATCACCTGCTCAGTACCTTTTCTGATATCATGAATGGTACTTAAGACATTCTGAACTGCATCAGGTGTATGGGCATAATCAACCAGACCAATAATCTGTTTTGAATTTGGCACTTCTTCAAACCGGCCTTCTGCACCAGTCAGTCAGATTGCTTAGCAAAGTCAATACCGCTAATTTATCCTGATCCAATAACATAGCAGTACCATAAACAGCCGCCAGGTTATAGGCATTGAATGAGCCTACCAGTTTAAAAAATACATCTGTGTGATCTATTTCAAGATTCAAACCACTGAATCTATTTTCAATGATGCTTACTTTATAGTCCGCCAGTTGTTTTAATGCATAGGTCTTTTTTGAAGCCTTAGTATTCTGAAGCATTACCATACCATTTTTATCATCGGCATTGGTTAAGGCAAAAGAACCTTTTGGAAGCATGTCAAAAAATGACTTTTTAGCTTTGATATAATTATCAAAGGTCTTATGAAAATCAAGATGATCGTGCGTGATATTTGAAAAAACACCACCTGCAAAAGTCACACCTTCTATTCTGTGCTGTACCATTGCATGCGAACTCACTTCCATAAAACAGTAAGTGCAGCCCAGTTCAACCATTTGTTTCAGGAGTTGATTTAATGCTAATGGATTTGGTGTGGTATGTGTAGCAGCAATTACCTTATCATTAACCTGATTCTGTACTGTAGAAATTAACCCGGTATGAAAACCAAGGCTTCTGAATAATTTAAATAAGATTGTAGCAATTGTTGTTTTACCATTTGTTCCGGTAATTCCCACCAGTTTCAAAGCAGAAGAAGGATTTCCATAAAAATTAGAGGCCATAATCCCCAATGCTACTGAAGGATTTTCCACTACGATATAAGTCACAGCAGGGTTCGCCTCTGCTGGCATATCTTCACAAATAATAACCGTTGCCCCTGCAGCAATAGTCTGGCTGATAAAAGTATGTCCGTCTGATAAAGTTCCCTTTATAGCGAAAAATACAGTATCCTGCTGTACCTCGCGTGAGTCAAACGTAAGCGCACTGATTACCCTGTTGGTTTTTCCAACCAGGTTCTTAATCGCTACTCCATATAAAACATCCTGCAACTGCATCTTATTTCAATTCTAATTGTACCAATAATCCCTCTTCCAATCTTCATTCCCGAAGGCACCGACTGGCTTATTACTTTTCCACTTCCCTTAATCTGTGTTTTTAAACCGGCATTTCCTAAAAGGTATAAGGCAAGGATTTCCATAAAAATTAGAGGCCATAATCCCCAATGCTACTGAAGGATTTTCCACTACGATATAAGTCACAGCAGGGTTCGCCTCTGCTGGCATATCTTCACAAATAATAACCGTTGCCCCTGCAGCAATAGTCTGGCTGATAAAAGTATGTCCGTCTGATAAAGTTCCCTTTATAGCGAAAAATACAGTATCCTGCTGTACCTCGCGTGAGTCAAACGTAAGCGCACTGATTACCCTGTGGTTTTTCCAACCAGGTTCTTAATCGCTACTCCATATAAAACATCCTGCAACTGCATCTTATTTCAATTCTAATTGTACCAATAATCCTCTTCCAATCTTCATTCCCGAACTTACATTAGGCATCATCCCTTTCACAGAATTATATTCTTCATAAACAATCCCGTTGCTCGTATCTATACTATTGAAATAGTCAGATTTGGCTGCATAAAGGGCTTTAATCCCTAAGGCATTGTAAACGCTTTTTACCGCTTTACTCTGTCCTGCTTTCGCTTCCGGACTTTTTGTATTTCCAACCAGATGGTCGGTCATATCATTATACATCTGCATATCGCTTGCATAAATACGATCTGCTATTTCTTTAAATACCGGTCCCGCTACTGTTCCACCATAGTATCCATTTTTAGGTCCGTTGATAGAAACCATAATTGAATACTTCGGTTTATCAGCCGGGAAGTATCCGCAAAAAGAAGCCTGATAACTTCTCTTGGCTTTATATCCATTTCTTCCATCAGCTACCTGGGCAGTACCAGTTTTACCAGCAACCCGGTAAAAAGGAGATCCCATCAGTTTACCAGTACCTTCTGTCACCGTCCCTTCAAGCATAGCCTGTAATTTTTTCACTGTACTTTCAGAACAAACTTTTTCTTTGATTACTCTTGCATGAAACTGTTCAATAGGATTTCCCAGCCTTCTGATCTCTTTTACAAAAATTGGTGCTATATATTTTCCATCATTTGCAATGGCATTATAAAATGTCAGAATTTGCAGCGGAGTAATCTGCATTTCATAACCATAAGCCATCTGTGCTAAAGTTAAACCACTCCATGATCTGAAAGACGGGTTTTTAATAACCGGCTTTGTCTCTCCTGGAATTTGTAAATCCAATTTTTCATTCATATGGATTCTATACAAATGATCTGTAAATTCTTTAGGGTCATCTTTATAAGCTCCATAAACAAATTTAGCTACAGCCGTATTTGATGAAACTTCAAATGCCTTTTTCGCGGTTACAACCCCTACACCACCATGAGAATCTTTAATATTATGGTTATAAACCCTAAAAATTCCATTACCAGTATCTACAGTAGTATTCGTATCTATTTTCTTATCTTCCAGCAAAGCCATATAAGAAGCCAGCTTGAAAGTAGACCCCGGATCCTGACTACCACCTATTGCGTAATTGAACATCTCTTTATAAACACCTTCACTTTCCCTGGTAAAATTCGCTACTGCTCTAACCTCACCAGTCTCGACTTCCATCAATATCACAGTTCCATGATCAGCATCACTTTTGATCAGTTGTTTCTCTAATGCACTTTGTGCAAGATCCTGCATGTTGATATCAATGGTAGAAATAATATCAGATCCTTCTTTGGGTGCAATTTCTGCCTCGTCATTGACCGGCATCCAAACACCACCGGCAATTCTTTGCACTAATCTCTTACCACTCTCCCCATTAATATAATTACCGTAAGCACCTTCCAGCCCTACTCCGTTTGATACGTTTTCATTTTTATAACCAATTGTCCTTGCAGCCAAAGATTTAAAAGGTAAAATCCTTTTATTTTGCTGAATCGCCATTAAACCACCACTATATTTTCCAATATTATATAGTGGAAAAGTGCGGATAGTCTTTAAATCCTGGTAATTCACTTTACGTTTAATCAATAAATATCTTACGCTGTCTGCCCTGGCAGTACGCAGGATACGTGAATATTCTTTTGGCGTTTTGTCAACAAAAAATTGTGAAAGTTTCATCGCCAGAGAATCCACTTTAGCATAAAAAACTTTGTTCTCACTGATTCCGCCAGCATATAAATCCATCCGAAGTTCATACTCCGGTACAGACGTAGCTAACAGGCTTCCATCATTAGAGTAAATATTACCACGTGCAGCATCCACATTGATATACTTTGTAGAGAGACTATCGGCCATGGCACGCCATTTATGTCCCTCTACAAATTGTACATCGCATAACCTGACTAATACTGCCACGGCAAGCAGTACAATCAGTCCGAAGGACAAATAAACACGTAATAGTATGTTAGCTCTAATGTTCATCATTATTTATGATAATTTTTTTAGGAGGCTCTGTTAGCTCCTTAATGCCTAACGTATCTACTTTTTTAGCTACTTCTGTTAACTTGCTTTTGAACATTAAATCAGCTTTCAGCGATTTATATTCCCAGCTTAGTTCTTTAACTTCTTTATTCAGCTTATCTATATCTCTGATATTCTTAACCGCCATGTGACTGTTTGCGATGTAAAGCATCGTTAACAGCGACAAGAAAATAAGGAAAGGCAACATGGCAGTAGCAGCTTCTTTAGTCACTACTCCATCCACAAAAAGCTTTTTGAAGAAAAGATTAGCATTTTCAGGCTCCTTCTTTTCTTTCTTAGGCTTTTTCAAGCGAATTACCGGTTCTTCTTCTGGTAATTCCTCTTCGTCCTCTACCTCTTCTCCTCTGAACTGGTTGTTCATATCTTAGATCTTTTCTCCAATTCTCAATTTTGCACTTCTGGATCTGCTGTTTCTCTCCAGCTCGTCCTCTTCAGCAATCACCGCTTTACGCGTAATTGCTTTATAAGGTTTTTCTTCATTACCAAAGAAATCCTTATCCGCTTCTCCTCTGATTTTCCCTTTAGCAATAAAATTCTTTACCGGTCTGTCTTCCAGTGAATGATAAGACATCACGACTAATCTGCCCCCTGGGCTTAACACCTCGGCAGTTTGTAATAAAAAGCTTTCCAGCACCTCGATTTCAGCGTTAACCTCGATACGTAAAGCCTGGAATACCTGTGCCATGTATTTATTCTCTTTTCCTTTAGGAATATGAGCACCAGCAGCCGTTTTAAAATCAGCCAGTGTTACAATAGGCTGTCCTGCACGGAACGTAACCACAGCTCTGGCTAATGATTTCGCATTTTTGACCTCACCGTATATCCCAAATATTTTATGAAGTTTATCCTCTGTATAGGTATTTAAAACATCAGCAGCAGTAAGCTTGCCTTGTATCCATCCATACGCATATCCAAAGAAGATTCAAATCTTGTTGAAAAACCTCTTTCCGGCTCATTAAACTGATGTGACGAAACACCAAGATCAGCCAGAATACCATCTACCTGTTTGTATCCAAGTAAACGAAGGTTGTTTTTCAGGAAAGCAAAATTCTGATCAACGAACAAAAAGCGTGGATCATCAATCTTATTTCTTTGCGCATCAGGATCCTGATCAAAAGCGATGAGTATACCGTCTTTTCCCAGTTTAGACAAAATCTCTCTTGAATGACCACCACCGCCAAAGGTAACATCGACATATACGCCATTAGGTTTGATATTCAAACCATCAATACATTCTTTCAAAAGTACTGGTACATGATAATTATTTTCCATCTTCCCCCCTGTTTTTATTTCCCATCACTTCTTCTGCCAGATTTGCAAAATCTTCCGGCTCACTGTCCAGTAAATTATCGTATGCAGTTTTAGACCAAAGCTCTATTTTATCAAACTGACAAGACAGAATTACCTCTCCATCTATACCTGCAAATTCCAATAATGACTTCGGAAGATTGACTCTACCCGAAGCATCCAGCGTCAATTCTGTCGCGCCACGCGTAAAAAACCGAATAAATTCCCTGGTTTTCTTCTCGTATTGGTTCAGTTTACTCAGCTCTTCCACTATTCCTTCCCACACTTTTTTAGGGTAGATGACCAGGTGCTTTTCAAAACCTCTATTTATCACAAGTCCCTCTTGCTCAACGTTTGGCAATTGTTTTTTCAGATTCGACGGGACCATCATGCGGCCTTTCGTATCCAATTTACAATCAAATTCTCCAAGTAGTTGAACCATTTTAGTATCTACACATTTTATGTAGTGTAAAAATAGACACTTCTACCACTTTTTACCACAATCTACCACAAAAAAGTTATCAACATAAATTACTTCCCACATTCTACCACCATACATGAAAAAAGGCCGCTTTAAAAAGCGGCCTTCTAAAAGGATGATAATCCTGTGGAAATTTTTTTATTGATTTTAACCTTATCCGTTAATCGCCTTTACACCAGGCAGTTCTTTACCTTCCATGTATTCAAGCAAAGCACCGCCACCTGTAGAAACATAACTTACTTCATCTTCCAGGTTGAATTTGGCAATTGCAGCAGCAGAATCACCGCCACCGATTAAAGAAAATGCACCATTTTCTTTTGTTGCAGCTACAACCGCTTCAGCGACTGCACGTGTACCCTGCTCAAAATTAGCCATTTCAAAAACGCCCATAGGACCGTTCCATAATAAGGTTTTAGATTTCTTAATCACTTCAGAGAAAAGCGCAACTGACTTAGGGCCAATATCCAGTCCCATCCAGTCTGCCGGAATATGACCTGCGTCAACATCTTTCTTTTCTGCGTTATTGTCAAATTTATCAGCAATAACAGTATCCAGTGGTAAAAGTATGTTTACACCTTTAGCTTTTGCTTTTTCCAGTAATTGCAGACAAAGTTCCATACGGTCTGCTTCCAGTAAAGAAGTACCTATTTCACCACCTTGTGCTTTACTGAAAGTATAAGCCATACCTCCACCAATAATCAGGTTATCTACCTTTTCCAGTAAACTTTCGATTAACAGGATTTTGTCTGATACTTTTGCTCCACCCATAATTGCAGTGAAAGGTTTTTCAGCATGATGATTGATTTTTTCCGCATTTTTCAACTCTTCTGCCATCAGGTAACCAAAGTATTTTTCTGTAGGGAAAAACTCAGCAATGATTGATGTGGAAGCATGTGCACGGTGAGCTGTACCGAAAGCATCATTAACATATACGTCACCTAATTTTGCAAGTTTAGCTGCAAAATCTTTATCTCCTTTTTCTTCTTCTTTGTAAAAACGAAGATTTTCTAATAATAAGACTTGTCCGGGAACAAGATTTCTGGCTTTCTCAACAGCAGAAGCTCCGATACAATCGTCTGCAAATTTCACTTCAAGATCAAGCATTCTTGATAAATCACCCAAAATGTGTTTCAGCGAAAATTGATTTTCAGGACCTCCTTTTGGACGGCCTAAATGCGACATTAAAATCACAGATCCACCATCATTCAAAATTTTAGTGATCGTTGGCAATGCAGCACGCATTCTTTTATCATCAGTGATATTGAAATCTTTATCTAACGGTACATTAAAATCTACCCTTACAAGAGCTTTCTTATCCTTGAAATCACATTGGTCAATTGTTTTCATCTTATATCTAATTTTTAGGTGTTAAATGGAGCTATTATCCTTTTATGAGGATAAATAACAACGTTTCTTGTTATAAATATTTATTTCTCGGCTATTTGGCTAAACATATCATAATGCGGACCGACTCCTGGGATATCAAATTCATCAGAAATGACTTCAAAACCCAGTCTGCTGTAAAAACCTACTGCAGCAGTCCTTGCATTACACCAAATATAAGAAGCGTGAACCGATCTAAGCTCATTAAGTGCAAAATTAATCAGTTCTGCACCAAAACCCTGACCTGCATAAGCGCGATCGGTAGCCATTCCGCGTAATCTGAATCCTCCGGCCCCTCTTTCTTTATAATCTTCAGGCATAAATGTGCCTATACATACCAGTTTTTCATCGGCAAAGCAACCTAAATGAAAAGTGCCTTCTCTATTATCTGTAGGAAAAACGCATTCTTCGGGTGGCATATTATTTCTTAGCACGGAACTTCTTAAAGGTAGAGTCTGCTCTTGTGAAATCCTTTTAATCATAAAGGGCTGAAATTTTTGTTACCAAATCTACCAATCTTGCAGAATAACCGGATTCATTATCATACCAGCCCACAACCTTAACCAGATCACCAACGATAGAGGTAAGCTGTGCATCAAAAATACAAGAGTGTGTATTATCTAATATATCAACCGAAACGATCGGGTCTTCTGTATATTCCAGCACCGCATTCATTTCGTTTTCTGCGGCTGATTTAAAAGCATCATTAATTTCTTCAATGGTTGCTTTTGATTTCAGGATACAGGGAAAATCAGTCAAAGACCCATTTAATACCGGAACGCGGATTCCAGCCCCGCCTAATTTTCCTTCCAGATGAGGAAAAATATTGGTAATTGCTTTTGCCGCTCCTGTACTTGTAGGAATAATAGATGCCGAAGCAGCTCTCGCCCTTCTTAAATCCTTATGTGGTGCATCATGCAGGTTCTGATCACCAGTCATGGAGTGGACAGTTGTGATATAGCCATCAAGAATCCCCCATTTATCATCAAGGATCTTCACCATAGGTGCTACGTTATTAGTTGTGCAGGAAGCATTAGAAATAATATCTGCACTTAAATCAATTGCAGCATCGTTAACCCCTAATACAAACATTGGAATATCTTTATCTGCCGGAGCCGAAATCAGTACCTGTCTGGCCCCTGCCAGCAGATGTTTACCTGCCCCTGTTCTGCTAGTAAACTTACCTGTAGATTCTAAGACAACATCGATTTCTAAAACCTTCCACGGTAAATTTTCGGGTTGTGACTCTCTATAAACCCTGATTCGCCTTCCATTAATAATCAGCGCTTCATCATCGAAGGTCACCTCTCCCTTAAAACCACGGTGAACTGTATCATATTTAAAAAGGTGTGCTAAAGTCTTCAGATCACCAAGATCATTTATAGCTACCACATTGATATCTTTCTCTAGTGCCGCACGTAAAAACATACGGCCTATCCTACCAAAACCATTAATTGCTAATTTCATGTTATATTCAATTGACGGCACAAAACTAGCTATATTCTTCGGGGTTAACCCATGATATTTGATTGTTTTACATCTAGTTTATAGATCAATGAATAACAATGGTTTAAAGAGTTTAAATGGCTATAGGAACACAAAAAAATTATAGAATTTACAATTCAAGGCACTATTAAAACAAGAAAAGCCTGCAGTTTTCACTACAGGCTTTCTTTAAGATTTGGCACCGACCTACTCTCCCACGTGTTACCGCAGTACCATCGGCTCTGGTGGGCTTAACTTCTCTGTTCGGAATGGGAAGAGGTGGACACCACCGATATAGACACCTAAATATTTTGAACGTTTATAAAAAACGCTTAATGTCTTATTGATGCCTCAAAGATAGCTAAAAAACTCATATATCACCTATTTTTTACAAAAATTCACCGTTAGCTTAACAATTCTTTTTTGTATATTTAATATAAAGAATTTCTAACCAAACATATTTCTTACCCTTAGATTCAGCATTCCCCGGCTTTTATTGGTGTTATCTGTCTTATAATTTTGAAAATTATGTTCCCCTGGAAATTATAACCAGAATTATGATGATCCAACGCCTCTCCAAGCATCCCATCAAATTAAGATTATTCCTGATTTCGGCTATACTAATTATAATGTCCCTGCACTTTCAAAGTACGCTCTATGCACAGAGTTTTGAATTTAGCGGAGGCCGTCAAAAGCAAACGATCAGTTTTACCATGGTGAAGAACCTGATCGTTATTCCTGTTTATATTAATGGCAAAGGACCTTATAATTTTCTATTAGATACAGGTGTAGCCCAAATGATTATAACTGACACTACTTTTCTGGCCGATTTAGATATTAAAAATGCCCAGACTGTAAAAGTTCAGGGATATGGTTTTGGTGATAATATCGAGGCTGTTTTAACCCGAAATATCACTGCAAAAGTCGGTAAAGCAACAATTAAGAATATACCTACTGCGATCTTCAAAAAGGACATTTTCGACCTGTCCAGTTATCTTGGTATTAAAATATATGGAATTCTTGGATATTATTTCTTCAACAGTTTTGTAGTGAAGATCAATTATAGTGCAGGCAGACTTACATTTTACAGCCCTGATGCAAAAATAGAACCTAAAGGGACAAAACTACCTATACAAATTACAAGCGGTAAGCCTTATCTAACTACACAAATAGAAACAGCTGGCCTCGGGAAAATAGATGTTGAACTACTCATTGATAACGGATCCAGTCATCCATTAATGATGGAATCACTGAATGACAAACCCTTTCCCCCTTCCACAAAAAGTAATCCCTGCAAATCTGGGTGTTGGAATTAATGGTATAATCAATGGGTCCATGGGCCGGATACCTACGCTTACACTTGGAGCTTATTCCTTTAATGAAGTATTAACAGGATTTCCAGACTACAATATCGAACGCTCAACACTTGAAGGTAAACCACGTAATGGTAGTCTTGGATCCGATATACTGCGACATTTCCTGGTTACTTTTGATTATCCAAATGGAGCATTATACCTCAAAAGGACAAATAATACCCCGCCTAAATTTGAGCATGACATGTCCGGGCTGGAAATCTATGTGATACAAGGAACTAAGGATAGATTTTATATTGGAAGAATTGAATCAGGATCTCCCGGGGAAGAAACCGGTTTGCAGCCAGATGATGAGATTGTAGCCATAAATTTTAGTACTGTACAGCATTTCACACTTAATGATTTAACTGAATTACTGAAAGAACATGACGGTAAACAGATCCTCATTGAAATAATGAGAGGTTTTGATAAACATGTTTATCTGCTTAAGTTGAAAAAGAGAATCTAGTTCATAAATTTCTTTAAATTCTTGCCAAGGGGTTCGAATTCCTCTTCAGAAAAAGGTTATAAACAAGAAAAGCCTGTAGTTTCCTACAGGCTTTCTTTAAGATTTGGCACCGACCTACTCTCCCACGTGTTACCGCAGTACCATCGGCTCTGGTGGGCTTAACTTCTCTGTTCGGAATGGGAAGAGGTGGACACCACCGATATAGGCACCTAAATGTCTTTATCCAGCTTTTGTTATTATTACTCGATTGATATTTTTTTATAGTTTGTCCTTTTCAGTTCCGGTTTTTACATTGCTGCATTATACCTTTCCATCTTTGGAATCAAACGATGACATATTATTGAAAGAAGTTAGTTATGAAGAACAAACAACAGTTTATTGCTCTTGAAAGCTTCGGATGATTAGTATTACTCGACTATGCTGTCACCAGCTTTACATCTATAACCTCAACAACGTAGTAGTCTGCTACGGTCCTATATGGAATTCTCATCTCGTGGCTAGTTTCGCACTTAGATGCTTTCAGCGCTTATCTATTCCCAACGTAGCTACTCTGCAATGCCCCTGGCGGAACAACAGATTCACTAGAGGTTAGTCCAACCCGGTCCTCTCGTACTAAGGTCAGCCCCACTCAAAATTCCTACGCCCACAACAGATAGGGACCGAACTGTCTCGCGACGTTCTGAACCCAGCTCGCGTGCCACTTTAATCGGCGAACAGCCGAACCCTTGGGACCTTCTCCAGCCCCAGGATGTGACGAGCCGACATCGAGGTGCCAAACCTCCCCGTCGATATGAGCTCTTGGGGGAGATCAGCCTGTTATCCCCAGCGTACCTTTTATCCTTTGAGCGATGGCCCTTCCATGCAGAACCACCGGATCACTATATCCGTCTTTCGACCCTGCTCGGCTTGTCTGCCTCACAGTCAAGCAAGCTTATGCTATTGCACTCCTCATACGGTTACCAAGCGTATTGAGCTTACCTTTGAAAGCCTCCGTTACCTTTTTGGAGGCGACCACCCCAGTCAAACTACCCATCAAACAATGTCCCCCCCGAAAGGGGTTAGACACCGAATACAAAAAGGGTGGTATTTCAACGTTGACTCCACAACACCTAGCGATGCCACTTCATAGTCTCCCACCTATCCTACACATCTTGTATCCAATGTCAATGTTAAATTGTAGTGAAGGTGCATGGGGTCTTTCCGTCCCGTTGCGGGTACCCGGCGTCTTCACCGGGACCACAATTTCACCGAGCTCATGGCTGAGACAGCGCCCAGATCGTTACACCATTCGTGCAGGTCGGAACTTACCCGACAAGGAATTTCGCTACCTTAGGACCGTTATAGTTACGGCCGCCGTTTACTGGGGCTTCGATTCAATGCTTCTCCTTACAGATGACATCCCCTCTTAACCTTCCAGCACCGGGCAGGTGTCAGGCCTTATACTTCATCTTTCGATTTTGCAAAGCCATGTGTTTTTGTTAAACAGTCGCCTGGGCCTTTTCACTGCGGCTGACATTGCTGTCAGCGCCCCTTCTCCCGAAGTTACAGGGCCATTTTGCCGAGTTCCTTAGCCATGATTCACTCGAGCACCTTAGAATTCTCTTCCCGGATACCTGTGTCGGTTTGCGGTACGGGTTTTTATAACCTGAAGCTTAGCGGTTTTTCTTGGAAGTCTGATTACCTGCGCTATCCACTTACCCGAAGGCTTGCGGTACTATCGACCTTTAGCTAGAGTGGCGGATTTGCCTACCTCTCCAATACCTACAGTCTTTAACGATCTATTCCGTCAGATCGCGGCAGTGTCACTACTCCGTCCCCACATCGCAGTTATAAAAAGTACTGGAATATTAACCAGTTGTCCATCGAATTTCCCCTTCGGGTTCTCCTTAGGCCCCGACTAACCCTGATCCGATTAGCGTTGATCAGGAAACCTTATCCTTTCGGGGGCAGGTTTTTCTCGCCTGCCTTATCGTTACTTATGCCTACATTTGCTTTTCCAGAAGCTCCACCACAACTTACGTCATAACTTCGCTGCCGCTGGAATGCTCCCCTACCGTAATAAATTCATATTACCCATAGCTTCGGTGTACTACTTTATGCCCGTTTATTATCCATGCACGATCGCTCGACTAGTGAGCTGTTACGCACTCTTTAAATGAATGGCTGCTTCCAAGCCAACATCCTAGCTGTCTAGGCAATCGCACCTCGTTAGTTCAACTTAGTAGTAACTTGGGGACCTTAGCTGATGGTCTGGGTTCTTTCCCTCTCGGCCCGTGACCTTAGCACCCCGGGCCTCACTGCAGTGTATATTTAATAGCATTCGGAGTTTGTCTGGATTTGGTAGGATTTGACTCCCCCGCACCCAATCAGTAGCTCTACCTCTATTAAACTTTACCACCACGCTGTTCCTAAAAACATTTCGGGGAGTACGAGCTATTTCCCAGTTTGATTAGCCTTTCACCCCTACCCACAGATCATCCGGAAACTTTTCAACGTTTATCGGTTCGGTCCTCCAGTACGTGTTACCGCACCTTCAACCTGTCCATGGGTAGATCACAAGGTTTCGCGTCTACCTCCCCTGACTATACGCCCTATTCAGACTCGCTTTCGCTTCGGCTGCGTGTCTTAAACACTTAACCTTGCCAGAGAAGAGTAACTCGTAGGCTCATTATGCAAAAGGCACGCCGTCACGCCACCTGGACGCTCCGACCGCTTGTAAGTACACAGTTTCAGGTTCTATTTCACTCCCCTGTTCGGGGTTCTTTTCACCTTTCCCTCACGGTACTGGTTCACTATCGGTCTCTCAGGAGTATTTAGCCTTACCGGATGGTGCCGGCAGATTCCCACAAGGCGTCTCCGACCTCGCGGTACTCAGGATACTACTAGACTAATGTTACTTACGTGTACGCGGCTCTCACGCTATCTTGCCAGGCTTCCCATCCTGTCCACTTCATTTCATTAATGCCATATTGTAGTCCTACAACCCCAGCTATGCCGTAACATATCTGGTTTGGGCTCTTTCCCGTTCGCTCGCCACTACTTAGGAAATCATTATTATTTTCTCTTCCTCTGCTTACTTAGATGTTTCAGTTCGGCAGGTTTGCGCATCGTAATGCGACTAGTCTTCAACTAGCCAGGTTTCCCCATTCGGAAATCTCCGGATTAATTCATATTTGCTAATCCCCGGAGCTTATCGCAGCTTATCACGTCCTTCATCGCCTCTGAGAGCCAAGGCATCCCCTGTGTACTCTTTCTTACTTTCTTCTCTCCATAGCCTTTTGCGCCTATGGAAATGCTTTTTTTGATTGTTATTAACCCTTTCGTTAGTTCATATGCAAGCACATTCACTTCCTCAAAGCTAACAACGTCTCTATTGTTGTTTGCTCTTCTTTATTAACTTCTTCCAATATGTCAAAGAACTTTATTGTCCCAGATACCCAGTATTGCTACTTCGTACCCTATTTCTCGTGTCTTTTATCTTAAACACGGGCCAATTGTGGAGAATAACGGAGTCGAACCGTTGACCTCCTGCGTGCAAGGCAGGCGCTCTAGCCAGCTGAGCTAATCCCCCTTAGAATATATAATGTAGTCCCGAGCAGATTTGAACTGCTGACCCCTACATTATCAGTGTAGTGCTCTAACCAACTGAGCTACGGGACTAAATTGTCTTAACTTTCAGTAGGTGAACAACACTAATTTTGATGTTTCATCCTATGGGTTTTCTTTTGAGATTTTATTGTCATTTACTATATATACTAAAACACCTCTCTTTCGAGTCCTTGTTAGTATATCATTTACGCAGCGAGTAATCTACCTTTCTCCAGAAAGGAGGTATTCCAGCCGCACCTTCCGGTACGGCTACCTTGTTACGACTTAGCCCCAGTTATCGGTTTTACCCTAGGACGCTCCTTGCGGTTACATACTTTAGGTACCCCCAACTTCCATGGCTTGACGGGCGGTGTGTACAAGGCCCGGGAACGTATTCACCGTATCATTGCTGATATACGATTACTAGCGAATCCAACTTCAAGAGGTCGAGTTGCAGACCTCTATCCGAACTGTGAATGGCTTTTGGAGATTTGCTTGCTGTTACCAGCTTGCTGCCCTCTGTACCATCCATTGTAGCACGTGTGTAGCCCCGGACGTAAGGGCCATGATGACTTGACGTCGTCCCCTCCTTCCTCTCTGTTTGCACAGGCAGTCTGTTTAGAGTCCCCACCTTAACGTGCTGGCAACTAAACATAGGGGTTGCGCTCGTTGCGGGACTTAACCCAACACCTCACGGCACGAGCTGACGACAGCCATGCAGCACCTAGTTTCGTGTCCTTGCGGACTCATCTATCTCTAAATGATTCACTAACTTTCAAGCCCGGGTAAGGTTCCTCGCGTATCATCGAATTAAACCACATGCTCCTCCGCTTGTGCGGGCCCCCGTCAATTCCCTGAGTTTCAATCTTGCGACCGTACTCCCCAGGTGGAATACTTAACGCTTTCGCTTAGCCGCTAACTGTGTATCGCTAACAGCGAGTATTCATCGTTTAGGGCGTGGACTACCAGGGTATCTAATCCTGTTTGATCCCCACGCTTTCGTGCCTCAGCGTCAATAAAATCATAGTAAGCTGCCTTCGCAATCGGTGTTCTGTGACATATCTATGCATTTCACCGCTACTTGTCACATTCCGCCTACCTCTAATTCATTCAAGCTCTTCAGTATCAAGGGCACTGCGATGGTTGAGCCACCGTCTTTCACCCCTGACTTAAAAAGCCGCCTACGCACCCTTTAAACCCAATAAATCCGGATAACGCTTGGATCCTCCGTATTACCGCGGCTGCTGGCACGGAGTTAGCCGATCCTTATTCCTTCGGTACATTCAGCTACTTACACGTAAGTAGGTTTATTCCCGAATAAAAGCAGTTTACGACCCAGAGGGCTGTCTTCCTGCACGCGGCATGGCTGGTTCAGAGTTGCCTCCATTGACCAATATTCCTTACTGCTGCCTCCCGTAGGAGTCTGGTCCGTGTCTCAGTACCAGTGTGGGGGGTCATCCTCTCAGATCCCCTAGACATCGTGGTCTTGGTGGGCCGTTACCCCGCCAACTAACTAATGTCACGCATGCCCATCTTAATCCTATAAATATTTGATCATTGTACAATGCTGTACTGTGATTTTATGCGGTGTTAATCCGAATTTCTTCGGGCTATCCCCCTGATTAAGGTAGGTTGCATACGCGTTACGCACCCGTGCGCCACTTTCCTCCTTAGCAAGCTAAAGAGTATCGTTCGACTTGCATGTATTAGGCCTGCCGCTAGCGTTCATCCTGAGCCAGGATCAAACTCTCCATTGTAAAATGTTGTTGTTTGAACACTGACCATTCTTAACTTGTATTAATAATAGTCTTATTCTTATTTGTCTGTCAGAATAGACTTAAAAAACTCGCGCGGTTCATGTACTTTGAACTTGTACGTGTTTACCTCGCTACGTTTGTAAATGACATCTCTTTAATGAACTTATCGACTTAACCTCACGGCAGTCTATATATTTTCCAATGGTTACTCTCTATTTCCTAAAGTCTTAATGTTCTTCAGGTATTTTCCAGCTCTCATCGTTTCAATCTTGTTATTGTTGCCCTATCAACATCCGTTGTAAAGCTTCCCGTTTTTGTTGGGACTGCAAAGGTAGAAATCTTTTTCGTTTTGGCAAGCTTTTTTTTTTTTTTATTTTTAGAAGTTTTTTATCCCTTCCTAAAATGCTTACTAACACTCCTACTCTACATCCTTTCAATCTTCCTTTTCACTCTTTCCCTTCCTCCGAAGCGGGATGCAAATGTAGGAAAATTATGCCACCAAACAAACAATAACACACTATTACTTGTATACAATCCATAACTCCATGGTTTACAACACTAAAAACTTTATTCCAATTCGAACAGAACCAAATTAAAGCGTATTTTTCTTCATTCAGCCCCGCCAATCCACCAGGTTTTCAACCCGGAAATCAAAAAAAAAAACAGAATCAAACAGTGGGGCAAACCAATCGGTTCTTCTCTTTTCAATGCATTAACCCTTATTTTCAGGTCAAAACTAAAGACTCAGGGACCCAGGTAATACCTGTATCTAGTTAACAAACACCCAAACAAGGTCAGAAATATGGTTGACACTATAGAAAACTCCTATTAATATGCGTAAGTCATCTATGTTGGGAAGGGGTTGGTAAGGCCTATGGCCTTACCAACCCCTTCCCAACATAGATGACAACCCGATTCAGGTACAGCCACAATACTGCATCTAAATTGTCCTGGAAACTTCTCTGTCTATTATCAAACTACGACTAACCCCGTTTTTTCAGCAATCACATATAGTATATATACATACACCATATGTACTATACCAAAAGCATAAAGATTATACCCGGTTTTCACATCATTGCAAGAAACTCTTTTTGTTTGTTTTACCAAAGAATCAGGCTATACCTTTAGAGAGCTGAACATTCTTACCCTCCACAGTCTGCTTATTAATCATAATAACAGCATCATCAAGTTCTTTGGAAGATACAGCGAGAAAATCAATAAACTCCAGAACCTCTTCATTGCTTGCAGAATCCTTAATTAAGCTAATCAGCCCCATTATATTAGTCAGCGGCCTTCTTACCTGGTGAGAATTCAGCCAGGCAATCTCTTTGAGCTTTTCATTTTGACTAAGCAACTGCTGTTCGTACTTTTTCTGTTTATCAATATCCTGCATCGCCCCTATCATTCGGATAGGCTCTCCATCCTGATCAAAGATTGCATAACCCCGGTCTCTGATATATTTAAAAGAACCATCTGCACATCTGTACCGGTACTCTGCAAAAAAGTACTTTTGTTTATCAGTAAATATTTTTTTGAAGGAATCCATTACCAATAACCGATCATCCGGATGGATCTTTTGCATTGCCCCAAAAATATCAGGACTTGTATCTGTAGCGTAACCATAAGTTTCATTATACCCCTGCATCCATTTAAGCTGATCGTCCACGAAATTATAATCCCAGATTACATCATTTGTTGCATGATTAACTGTTTCATATAAATGGAGCAAATCATTAATCTTCTTTTCATCTTTGATAGACTTATCTATATCTACAACCATAACAAGATACGCTCCATTTTTTTTAAAGGGTATGGGATGAAAAGTCGTCTTTACATAAAAACATTCGTCATTTTTTTTCTGATGAAGCCAGACAATAGATTCGGGTTCCTGCTCCCCATAACGTTCCATAAAACTTTTAATTCGTTCACGCTCCTGTGCAGGTCTGATATCAAAAGATGTCATTTGCAAAAATTCCTGTTCTGTATAACCATATAATTTCGTCATGGCCTCATTCACAGAAAGTATCTTAAAACTTCCTTTTGCCATCACATAAATAGCCAGCGGACTGGTATTAAATAGCTTTTGATAGTTTAAGGCCGTAGTCTCCTGATCTTTTTGATAAAACCGGATAGAAAAAAAGATAATAAAAGACGCAATGATCATGAAGGCTACATCCAGAAAAACATGGAAATTCATCAGACTGTTATGATTCTTCTCTATGGAAGTCCAGTCAATCAATCCGTGCCCCAGCAGCAATACAGTAATGCCGAGCAACAAATAAAAAGCTATTATTTTAAACAACGGCAGGCTCTTCATCTGGTTAAGATTTATGTTCTATAAGTATCTTATTTATCTAAAATAACTATCAATTATCAAATAATCATCTTTTTAGCAATTAAAATTTATTAACCAAACAAAAAAAACTCCTGTAACATTGCCTTACAGTTATCATCTAAAAACAAATGGATCAAACAACATTGAGCTTAAATAAGCTGAGCAAAAAATATGGAAGCCATACCGTTTTCGAATTTGATCATTGGGAAGTAAACCAGGGAATTTATCTGATCAAAGGAATTAATGGAGCCGGAAAAACCACTTTATTTAAGATCATTTCCGGACAAATACCATTTAATGGTGAGGTAGCTATCAACAATATCACCTTAAATCAAGAACCGGAGACCTACCGCTCTATGCTCAGTTACGCAGAAGCAGAACCGCAATATCCGTCCTTCCTTACTGGCAATGAGCTTTTGGACTTTCACCTCAATATCCGGAAAGTAGAAAGAAGAACTGCTAATGAACTTATAGAAGGGTTTAGAATGGGAGACTACATGAAAAACAAGATAGAAAGCTACTCTAGTGGAATGCTAAAAAAGTTATCATTAATCTGCGCATTTACAGGTAATGTGAAATTATACATTCTGGACGAGCTAATGATAACTATTGATCAGGCTTCGATCGAAGTACTTTATACATTGATAAAAAACCAGCTGCAGGAAGGAAAAATATTTCTGATTTCTTCCCATCAGGATTTAGACTACACCAAAGTTCCGATGAATGGTATTTTTCAAATCGATAACCAGCAGTTGAAATTATGCTGAAATTATGGATTAAAACCTTCGGCAGAGAGTTTTTCGCACAACATGCCGGATTATTTCTTTTCCTTTTTTACCTGATTTTCGGAGCAGTCCCAAACAGTCAGCTCAAAGGCTATATATTAGCCCTAGGTATAAATATCAATTCATCTCCTGTAGCAGGAGCAATATTTATGCTGATTACACTTCTTTTTAGCCTCAAATCTTTGTTTTTTGTACAAAAACTAATCAATACATCAGTTTATAATTTTGTAAAAACCAGCACCGCAGCAGTCAAAAAGATACAATTACTAAATTGGCTTGTCTTATACCTGTTTTTAAACAGTCCGCTGGTCATATTTGGTGTGTTTGTTATAGTAACAGGTATGTATGGACATTTTTATTTATCAGCCGCAGCATTAACGGGATTTATCATCCTGATATTCAGCGGCCTGTCTATTTTCACTTTTCGCGCTGTTAATTACACCTTCAAACCAGCCAGAAAGCTGATTACTTTACCACAAATATCAGTTAGTAAAAAAAAACCTTACTGGACATGGCCACTCCACTATATACTGAAAGAGCAACCCCTTACCTTAATAGTTTGCAAAATTCTATCTTTTTTCCTTTTTAAAGGGATTATATGGATGTTCGCGGATAATGGCAATGATGTCAGGATCTACTTATTAAGTCTGATGGCGGCAACAATTTCCCATTGTATTCTAATTTCAATTGTTCTCAGATTTGAAAGAAGCAAGGCGAATTTCATCAATAGTCTTCCGGTAAATTATTCGTACAAGCTAATCAGTCTGTTTGGTTTCCTGCTTGCCCTTTTGATACCTGAGTTAATCTTTTATAGTATTGTTTCGGGGTTCTCCACATTCAATACCATATTGGGAATATTGCTGTGTGCAGGGATTTTGCTTACCCTGCGCATGTCACTTTATTTGGTAAATGATGATGCTGAAAGATATCTTAAATATATATTCATCCTGCTAGTTGGCTCTATCATGGCAATTATAGCCAGATTATATTTTCCGTTCAGCATAAGCTTAATCGCTTCAGGGGTAATATATCATCGATATTTATACAAAAAGAACAGACTGTGATCATAAAATAACAAGTAGTGATCAATACTGACCAGTAGACAACAAAACCAGTGTACAAGCTTCAACAGCCTCTATATTATTCTCTTCTAACAAGGTTTCCAGCTCATCGTTTTCCGTTCCGGGATTAAAAATCACCCGTCTCGGTTTTGTTTGAAGGATATAATCAAAATACTCCGCTTGCAAATGGGGGCTAACATATAAAGTTATCGTATCAATACCGGTATGTATTTCTGCAGGCTTTTCAATCGAAACACCAGCGACCTCTCCACTTTTAACACCTACGTTAACAATTGAATGACCTTTTTCTGTAAGCATTTTTGCTGCCAGATAAGCATATCTTGCAGGATTTGGGCTCGCTCCTATGATTAATGTATTCTTCATCGCTATATAATTTTATCAGCAAGTCTTTAATAAATTTTAAAAGAGACTAATGTTAACACGTTAAAAACAGCACCAATACAGAATTGTTTAACTAAACCTTTTTATTGCATTCGCACAGTTTACCCCATCTATCGCGGCTGAGACTATTCCTCCGGCATAACCAGCTCCTTCTGCGCATGGATATAAACCACTTACTTCAGGATGCTGAAAGGTTTCACGGTCTCTTGGTATCCGCACTGGCGATGAACTTCTGCTTTCTATACCAACTAATATCGCCTCATTAGTATAATAACCCTTCATCTTTCTACCAAAAAGCGGTAAGGCATTCTTTAAACTTGAAGCAATAAAATCAGGCAGCATATCTTTTAGCATCACGCTTTTTGTACCCGGTAAATAAGAATTCTTTGGTAAATCGGAAGAAAGCCTGTCTTCGACAAAGTCGATCATCCGCTGTGCGGGAGCAACTAAATTACCGCCACCCATGGCAAAAGCTTTTTCTTCAATAGCTGACTGGAAGTTCATCATCCGTAACGGATCATCACCCCGGAACATCATCAAGGGTAACCTGAACTACTGTACCTGAATTTGCAAAAGGATTATTCCGTTTTGACGGAGACCAGCCGTTAACTACAATTTCATTCTCATAAGTAGCACAGGGAGCAATAATTCCCCCCGGACACATACAGAATGAAAATACGCCTCTGTTGCCTACCTGCTCTACTAAACTATAATATGCCGGTGGTAAAAACTCACTTCTAACCGGACAATGGTATTGCGCTTCGTCAATAATTGCCTGAGGATGTTCTATCCTTACCCCCATTGCAAAAGGCTTCGCTTCTACCAGAATGCCTTTCTGATGTAAGAGCGTATAAATATCGCGTGCAGAATGTCCCGTCGCCAAAATCACGGCATCAGCCGACAAAGTGTAAAGTTCATTTACCACTACACCTTTAATCTTCCCTGACTCTATAATAAAATCTGTGACTTTCTGATCAAAATTAACTTCACCGCCTGCGTTTAAGATCGTCTCTCTGATAGCGGTGATAAATATGAGGGAGTTTATTGGTTCCGATATGGGGTCTTGCATCAACAAGGATATCGTCTGTTGCGCCGTGCTGAACAAAAATCTGAAGTACTTTATTGATATCACCACGTTTATTAGAACGGGTATATAATTTTCCATCAGAGTAAGTCCCTGCTCCGCCTTCTCCGTAACAATAATTCGATTCTGTATTTACAATACCTTCTTTATTGATTAATGCCAGATCACGTCTGCGCTGTTTGACGTCTTTCCCCCGTTCAAGCACAATGGGTTTCATCCCGTTTTCGATACACTGGAGTGCTGCAAAAAGGCCAGCCGGACCAGCACCAACAATAATCACCTCTTTTTTATCAGCAACATTCTGATAATCGAGCGTAAATTTATCATCCGCCTGAGGTTCATCAATGAATGCTTTTACCTGTAATCTGAAAATGACTTTGCGGGAACGGGCGTCTATAGATCGCTTAAGGATTTTAAATCCTTTTATACGTAATATATCCAATTCCAGTAATGCAGAGAGCTTTTTTAAGATTTGTTCTTCTTGTCCTGCTTCTTCCGGCGCGATGGTTATTTCTATTTCTTTTTGCATACATTATGTCAGGTATTTATCCTGAATGGCCACAAAGGTACAGAAATATGAGTTTACTTGTCCAATTACATACAAGTTGTCATGTTTTTTTCCTTAAATGTAACAAAGGTACGGAAATTGAGTTCTAATGTGTAAATTAACACATACAAACCAAAACATGATAAAAATGAAAAAAGCAATATTAGGAGTTATCGCTGCCTTGTTCATCACCACTACGTTTAGCAGCTGTGGATATAACACAATGGTTAAACTGGATGAGGATGTAAAAACTAAATGGAACCAGGTGGAAACTCAGTACCAGAGACGCTCTGATTTAATCCCTAATTTGGTAAGTACAGTAAAAGG
This sequence comes from Pedobacter sp. NJ-S-72, assembly GCF_053890575.1. Taxonomy (NCBI): domain Bacteria; kingdom Pseudomonadati; phylum Bacteroidota; class Sphingobacteriia; order Sphingobacteriales; family Sphingobacteriaceae; genus Pedobacter; species Pedobacter sp. NJ-S-72. Next base: position 3,159,442 of record NZ_CM132681.1, read on the forward strand.
TGCTGCTAAATTTGAGCAAAGCACATTGACTGCTGTAATCGAAGCGCGTGCACAGGCAAGTCAGATTAAAGTGAGTGCTGATGATTTAACTCCTGAAAAATTAGAAAAATTCCAGGCTGCTCAAGGTCAGATTGGACAAGCTCTGGGTAAATTGATGGTACTTACTGAAAACTATCCTGAGTTAAAAGCTACACAGCAGTTCAGTGATCTTTCGGTACAACTGGAAGGTACAGAAAACAGAATTGCTGTAGCCCGTAAAGACTTCAATGAAGCTGTACAATCGTATAATGTTAAAGTAAGATCATTTCCTAACAACCTGACAGCAGGTATGTTTGGTTTCAAACAAAAAGCTGGATTTAAAGCTGATGCGGGTGCGCAAAATACACCTAAAGTAGAATTTTAATTCACGTTTATAATATTTAAGGGTATTGAGTGTTTTATTTATAAGACATTCATTACCCTTATCTGTTTAATTCTTATCATTATGCCATTTCTGACAGAACAAGAACAAGACCTGATTACCAATGCTATTGGTGAAGCCGAAAAACTTACATCAGGCGAAATTAGAAATGCTGTAGAAAAACATTGTAAAGGTGAAGCCTTTGAGAGAGCGACCGCCTACTTCTCTAAACTGGGCATGGATAAAACGTCACAACAAAATGGCGTTCTGATCTATCTTGCTCATGTTGACCATAAATTTGCGATCATAGGTGACAGAGGAATTCATAAATTATTGCCAGAAGATTTCTGGGAAACTACACAGATTGCAATGCAAGCACATTTTGCAGGTGGAAACATCGCAAATGGCCTGATCGCTGGTATCGGACTTGTTGGTGAAAAATTAGCAATACACTTTCCTTATCAAAATGGGGATATTAATGAATTGCCTAATGATATCATTTTTATGGATCAAAAGCAATCAAATTAGATAAGCTCGAATGAAGAAAATATTAATTGCCCTATTTCTTACCGTACTTTATACAGCTGCATTTGCACAGGAATATCCTGCGAAGCCAAATACACTTGTCAATGATTATACTGGTACGCTTTCTGAATCTCAGAAACAACAACTTGAAAGTAAACTTGTAGCATTTGATGATTCTACCTCCACACAAATTGCCATTGCGATTGTAAAAAGTGTGGGTGAATATGATATTAATGAATATGCGCTTGGACTGGGCAGAAGCTGGGGTGTTGGGGGTGCAAAAAACAGCAATGGTGTAATGATCGTTGTTGCTTTAGGCGACCGAAAAATCGCGATGCAGACCGGATATGGTGTTGAAGGCGTTTTACCTGATATTATTACCAAGAGGATTATTGAGAATGAGATTAAACCTGAATTCAAAGCTGGTGATTACTATGCAGGACTGGATGCGGGTACAACAGCTATTATCAAATACACCAAAGGTGAATACAAGAATGATAATCCCAGAGCCTCATCAAAAAAAAAAGGTGGCGGTGGTTCTAGTGTCTTTGTAATTATTGTTATTATCGTAATTATCATTATCGTCATCAGAAAAGGTGGTGGCGGTGGCAACGGTGGCCAGGTAATTGGCGGCCGTGGCGTCGGTGAAGCATTATTCTGGGGCGCGCTATTAGGCAGTGGGAGAAGTTCTGGCGGTGGCTGGGGCGGCGGAGGCAGCAGTAGTGGCGGTGGCGGATTTGGTGGCTTCGGCGGAGGTAGTTTTGGTGGTGGCGGTAGTAGCGGAAGCTGGTAAAAGAGGCTCATAAAACATGTATAAAAGAGATTTAATAACTGCTGAGATTCAAAAAATCTCACAGGCAATAGCAAGAATCCTGGGCCTGAAACAGGAAGGCAAACTCGAAGAAGCTGACAACGGCTTAAATGAAATGCTGGAATCAGATTTTGGAATTCTTTTTTCAGATCTGGTAGCTTGTGATGATAGTGATTTCATGGCTTTTCTGACGAAAAAAAACTTTCCGCCAGAAAAGCTTGAAATACTTTCGCAAGTACTTTATATCAAATTCAACACAGCAGAGCTGACCGGAGAGCATAAATCTGTTGCAGAAAAACTACAGCTTACTTATCAGACCTTAGAAGTTAAACATCATGTAGTCAACATGAACAATCTTAGCCGTCAAAAGACAGTAAAAGACTATCTGAATCAGAAGGGTTAACAATACATACAAATGGAGATTTTGAAATGGGAAAAACTTTCCTCCAGATACCTGGTGAAGGAAAGATGGGCAACTTTGCGGGTAGATACCTGTAAATTACAGAACGGTGCAGTAAAAGATGATTATTTTGTATTGGAGTATCCCGATTGGGCCAATGCTGTTGCGTTAACGAAAGATCATAAAATCGTACTAGTACGTCAGTACCGTCATGCAGCAGATATCATTTCATTGGAAATCCCTGGCGGTGTTGTTGAGTCAGGAGAAGATCCGCAAGATGGAGTAAAAAGAGAGTTACTGGAAGAAACTGGTTATTCTTTTGAAAGCTGTGAGCTGATTGCTACACTTTATCCTAATCCTGCCACTTCCGATAACAGGACATTTACATATTTACTGACCGGTGGCATTAAAACACAGGAACAGGATCTGGATGAACAAAAATCTTAAATGTTGAAGAATATACCATAGCAGAGGTTAAACAAATGCTTGCTGATAACAAGATTGATCAATCTTTACATGCGGCTGCGCTATTTTATGGACTAATGAAACTAGAAGCGATTAAGTAGTTAACTCATTTTGAGTTTTTTCTGAATATCGTGCACATAACCTTTAAACTTCTTATCGGTATCAATCAGGTCTTCTACCGTTTGACAGGCATAGATTACTGTAGAGTGATCTCTGCCTCCAAAGAAAGCACCTATCGTCTTTAATGAAGATTTAGTATGGCTCTTGGAAAGGTACATGGAAATTTGTCTTGCCTGTACGATCTCTCTTTTACGGGTAGGTGACTTGACCATATCAACAGGGACTTCAAAGTATTCACATACTAATTTCTGTATGTATTCCATCGAAATCTCTTTAGTCGTATTTTTGATAAAGTTCTTCAGCATTTGTTTTGCTAAGGAAAGATCGATATCTTTTTTATTCAGAGTTGACTGTGCAAGCAAAGAAACCATTGCACCTTCCAGTTCTCTTACATTGTTATCAATATTATTCGCAACGTATTCAACTACTTCCTGAGGAAGCTCAATACCATCTGCATACATTTTCTTTCTCAGAATAGCGATCCGGGTTTCCAGATCAGGGATTTGCAGATCTGCTGAAAGCCCCCATTTAAATCTGCTCAATAATCTTTCTTCCAGGCCGGCTAAGTCTTTAGGTGCTTTATCTGAAGTAAGGATCACTTGTTTGCCCGACTGGTGCAAATGATTAAAAATATGGAAGAAGATATCCTGTGTTTTCTCTTTCCCGGCGAAATTATGCACATCATCCATGATAATGACATCCATTGCCTGGTAGAAATTCACGAAATCATTGATTGTGTTATTTTTAAGCGAGTCTACAAATTGCTGGCAGAATTTTTCGCACGAAACATAGATGACCAGCTTATCAGGCATTGTCCGCTTAATTTCATTCCCGATAGCCTGACCAAGATGAGAGTCTTACCTAAACCCACCCCGCCATAAATCATTAAGGGGTTAAAAGAGGTTCCTCCCGGCTTTGCAGCAACAGCATATCCCGCAGAACGTGCAAGACGGTTACAGTCTCCTTCGATATAGTTCTCAAAAGTGTAATTTGAATTTAGCTGAGGGTCAACATTCAGCTTTTTAAGTCCTGGAATTATAAAAGGATTCTTGATATCCTTGTTTATAGAAACAGGTATTGGCATAGATTGTAATTTAGCTTCTGCCCCATTACCATTAGAGGGCATATTTGTAGTGTAAGGTGAGCCACTATTGGAAGACTTATCTACAACGATGTTATATTCCAGTCTGCCTTCATCCCCAAGCTGCTTTTTAACAGTCTTTCGCAGCAGACCAACGTAGTGTTCCTCTAACCATTCATAGAAAAATAAGCTAGGTACCTGGATTGTTAAAACTTTCCCATCAAGCTTAAGGGCAGAGATAGGTTCGAACCAGGTTTTAAAACTTTGACTCGGATATTGTCCTTAATAATTTGGAGACAGTTTTTCCATACTTCGGTACAAGTTTTTTCCATAGTGCCCTAAATAGATAAATGATTTTCCTCACCGAAAACAGCCAAAGAAATTGCTGTTCCGAGAGATCGAAGATTCAAAAAATTATCAACAAAAAAAACTAAAATTTCATTTATTTAGTAAGTACCTAATCAGCAGAGTCATACCATAGTTAACCTAAATTTTTTATGTGGATAACTATTTTTTAACATTGCGTTTTTAATACTCTCCAAAAACGCTACGCAATACATCTGCAATTTCACCTAAAGTTGCATAGGCCTCCACAGCAGTCAGAATAAAGGGCATCAGGTTTTCAGTTGATTCAGCCGCCTTTTTCAAATTAGCCAGAGCGACAGAAACAGACTCATTATCCCGCTCTTTTTTCAACCGGTTTATTTTATCAGTCTGTATCGTTCTTATCGATTCATCAATTCTTAACGTATCAGTGATTCCTTCTTTTTCCGTGTAAACTTGTTCACTCCGACGATCACCCTGGTAGCCTCTTCGACCTCTACCTGGTAAGCATAAGCTGCATCAGCAATTTCATTCTGAATATAACCATTTTCTATTGCATTTACAGATCCGCCCATGGCATCAATTTTATCAATATATAATTGCGCCGCAGCTTCAATTTCATTGGTTAGATTTTCCACAAAGAAAGATCCTGCTAACGGATCTACAGTTTCAGTTACCCCGCTTTCAAAAGCAATCACCTGCTGGGTACGCAAAGCAATTTTCGCTGCTGCCTCAGTTGGCAATGACAGGGCTTCATCATAACCGTTGGTATGTAAAGACTGTGTACCACCAAGAACGGCCGCCATGGCCTGATTGGTAACTCTGATGATATTATTCATCGGTTGCTGTGCAGTGAGCGTAGAGCCTCCCGTTTGGGTGTGAAAACGCAACATCTGCGCCTTCTCATCTGTCGCTCCCAAAGTTTTGGTAATATTTGCCCACATTCCTTGCCGCCCGGAATTTTGCAATTTCTTCAAAGAAATTATTATGGCAATTAAAAAAGAAAGAAAGACGTTTAGCGAAGACATTAATATCAAGTCCTTTTTCCAGCGCAGCGTTTAAATAAGCTTTTCCATTAGCCAGCGTAAAAGCCAGTTCCTGTACGGCTGTAGAGCCTGCTTCGCGGATATGGTATCCAGAAATAGATATTGTATTCCATTTTGGCACCTCTTTACTACAGTATTCAAAAATATCTGTAATAATCCGCATAGAAGACTTTGGCGGATAGATATAGGTGCCTCTTGCGGCATATTCTTTTAAAATATCGTTTTGTATGGTTCCGGAAATCTGCCTGATATCTGCACCTTGTTTTTTGGCTAAAGCAATATACATCGCCAGTAAAACAGAAGCTGTAGCATTGATTGTCATGGAAGTCGTAATCTTTTCCAGTTCAATTCCGTCAAACAGAGTTTCCATATCTTTTAATGAATCAATGGCCACCCCTACTTACCAACCTCCCCTTCCGACATTTCATGATCAGAGTCATAACCAATCTGCGTAGGCAGGTCGAATGCGACAGACAAACCCATCGTACCTTGTTTTAACAGATAATGATAACGTTTATTAGACTCTTCGGCAGTACTAAAACCTGCATATTGGCGCATAGTCCATAACCTGCCCCGATACATATCTTTCTGGATACCTCTTGTATAAGGGAACTCACCTGGTACTTCAGTCATCGGTTTGGCAAGTGTATAGGTTGCCTTAATTTCAATCCCGGAACTGGTAACGAATTTTTTATCTTCCATATTAAAATAACTGATGAATATCTTTTTGAATCAATTCGAGCGTAAGATCATATGGGTTATCGGCAATGCCTGCCATATGTTCTAATACTTTCCTGCTCAGATCTACGCCGCTTGAATCAGCTGGCAAACCTGCGACAGCGTTATTTAGCATGGCAATAGTATCTTCTTTTAATTTACGCATCACATTCCAGCTTGCTGCACTGACATAGAGCTGCTGGGTCACATTATGCTGATATTCTGATCTTATCTCATTCAAAATGACCGATTGAAGTTCTTTTGCAGAGATTCCCTGCTGATGTAATCTGATGAAAAGGTTCGCAGGATTAAGCCTTTCTACAAAAACGATCATCCTTTCATAGGCTTGTAAACGAAGCGGAAGTAAGTGGCTTCGCTCCTCTTTTCTGGTTTCAAAAGATTTCAGGTTAAAATATTTCTGCACATCATTTCTGATCAGATACCAGGCAAAAAGCATGGTGATGATCCCTCCAGAGGCAAAAACGGCCACCTGCGTCAAAAAGTATTGTAAGTTCATTTGGTTCTGTTTGTCTTCAGCAAAAATGTATTTTTATTTCTATAAATATTGAATTTTATTCAGCAATCTATTTAGACGACTTCTAAATTCTTTACCTCAAATTGACTGTCTTATCATTTTTATGTTATACAGTATAAACCATTTGTTATTATCTTTGTTCGGACAATCCGGGATATTGGACAGCCCAACCCATATCGCATTAGATTTTTTATATTCCGATATAAGACCTTTTAATTGCTTCTTTAGGCGTTTGGGCACCAGAAGGATATATTTGTTATTCCAAAATAGAAATATCATGAGTACAGTTGATACAGCGTTTGCACCAGTTTCTTTTACTGAAACTGCTTTAAAAGAACTTTTGAAATTAAAAGATCAGCAGGAAATTGCTGAAGATTTCGGTTTGCGTGTTGGTGTTGAAGGTGGTGGATGTTCAGGTATGAGCTATCTGCTGGGTTTTGACCAGAAAAAAGATGGCGATCAGGAATTTATCATTAATGGAATGAAGATTTTCATGAATAAGGCACACCAGATGTATTTACTGGGTATGCAGGTAGACTGGCAGGATGGATTAAACTCGAGAGGTTTTACTTTCAGTAATCCGAATGCAGAAAGTACTTGTGGCTGTGGAACGAGTTTTTCAGTATAATTAAAACATTTTCCTTGTAACATTTTGAAAGTCCCGTTGTCATAACAGCGGGACTTTTTATTTTTAGCCCATCCAAATTAGATCAAAAAGAAATGACCTATACAGAAAACATAAGGCTAGCCCTGCAATCTATACAAAGTAACCGCCTGCGAACGATGCTTACTGCATTGATTATTGCTATTGGTTTATCGGCACTGGTAGGGATTCTGACAACTTTGGATGCGGTAAAAACAAGTATGACTGATGCGTTCTCCAGTATGGGGGCAAATGCCTTTACAATCAGGAATAAAGGCACAGGAATCCGTTTTGGCGGGCCAGGTCAGGAAGCAAAATCTTCTAAAGCTATTCGTTACGAGGATGCGATTACATTAAAAAAACAATTGAATGTCCCTGCACTGACGACAATCAGCGTAATTGCATCAGGTGCAGCGACAGCTAAATATGGTCAGCAGAAAACAAATCCCAATATAAATATCAGGGGTATTGACGAAAACGGTCTTAAATCTCAGGGGGCTGACATTGCAAATGGCCGTAACTTTACTCCTGCCGAAGCAGAACTAGGCCCTAATGTGTGTATCCTTGGTAGTGAGATTGCGACTACATTATTCAAAACTGAATCTCCGATAGATAAATTCATAACTGCAGGTGGCAGCCGCCTGAAAGTAATAGGCGTATTAGCCCCTAAGGGCTCGAGTATGGGATTTAGTGCCGACAGAGCGATATTCATACCGCTTTACAAAGCTAAGGTCATCAATGCGTCGCCAAATCCTTCTTATACGATTAGTATCATGGTTAATAAGCCTGATCAGATGGAAAACGTAATTGGTGAGGCAACAGCTGAGTTCAGAAATGTGAGAAAGATTAAGATCAAAGAACCTAATAACTTTGAGATAACCAAAAGTGATGCGCTTGCCCAAACGTTGTTTAAAGATCTTGCAATGATCGCAGTGGGTGGTATAGCGATAGGTGTGATCACTTTGATCGGGGCTTCGATCGGCTTAATGAATATCATGCTGGTATCGGTAACGGAACGGAACGTACCCGCGAAATTGGGATCAGAAAAGCTATCGGGGCAAATCCTTCTGTCATCAGAAAACAGTTTCTGATAGAGGCCGTCATCATCTGTTTGATGGGAGGCGCAATGGGAATTCTGTTTGGGGTACTGCTGGGAAATGCCATTTCATTAATGATGGGCGGCTCATTCATTATCCCATGGATGTTTATTTTTGGAGGTTTCGCCTTATGTGTCATGGTAGGGGTAGCTTCAGGTTATTATCCTGCAAAGAAAGCTTCGAAGCTTGACCCCGTAGAAGCACTACGTTACGAGTAAAGGTTCAAAAAAAACAGGATAGCCCGTTGCTGACTACGCCCCCTCTGCGAGGGTTCTGATGTCAGCAACGGGCTATCCTGTTTTTTTGAATTCACACGGGCACTCCATTTTGGCATGATGCTTAGCCCGTATAATGGCCTGGTTGGTTAATTAGCTGGTAATCGCAAAGCTTTTTAAAAGGTCAAAACACAATAAAATGAAATTGTAATAATCTCTTTATTGTAATTTTGTTTTAAACAAGAAAAACAGAGTTATACTTTATAATAAAAATATAGTTATTTGTCCATGTATTTAAATCAAAGCTAATTGACACTCATGGATAAATTAATGTTTAAATCTTGGTGGAAAATTCTCGCTTCAATTTTAGTCCTTTATTCATTAATTGGAGGATTGTTATTTCCTGTTCCCGAATTGCCGATACTCCACGAAACTATAAGAAATGTATACTTTCATGTTCCAATGTGGATAGCAATGTTTGTGTTATTTTTATTATCGGTAGTATTCAGTATACGATATCTGCGGTCAGGTAATATAAAATATGACTTTATTGCGGTTGAGTGCGTGAAGACAGCAATGGTTTTCTTTATATTAGGTCTAGTAAGCGGTATGGCATGGGCAAAAATGACCTGGGGAGAAGCATGGAGTAATGACCCAAAACAAACAAGTGCAGTTATAGCCTTTTTACTATATTCTGCTTATCTCATATTACGTAACTCAATTGATGATGAACAAAAATCTGCCAAAATATCTTCAATATACAATATTTTTGCTTTTCCATTAATGATCGTATTATTGATTATTTTACCGCGATTGACTGATTCTCTACATCCGGGAAACGGAGGTAATCCAGCATTTGGTAAATATGATTTGGATAACCGTATCAGAATGGTTTTATACCCTGCTTTTATTGGATGGACACTTATTGGTATATGGATAGCTACAATGCGATACAGACTGCATTTAATACGAAATGAAATTTAATCCTGTAGCTTAAAAATTTAATAATGAATATTACTATTCTTGATATAACTTCAATGCTAGGTCAATACAACAAATTTCCTGTTGTAATTTTAGTCCTTTTGATAATATTTATAGGATTATATACTTTTTTAATGATGATATCCAATCAAATTAAAAAAAATAGAAAATTTTAGACTTAAAAATACAAAGAATAAAAATAAGTAGGTCGTTATTAATGATGCTATAAAATACCAGAATCATGTGAATTCCTGGGATTTAATACTATTCTCAGTATTCCCCCTCTGCGAGGGTTCTGATGTCAGCATAGGGCTATCCTTTTTTTTTGAATTCACACGGGCACTCCATTTTGGTATGATGCTTAGCCGATATGATGGCTTGGTTGTTTATCTGGAACATCTTCCTGGACAAGGGCCTTAGATTTACTCCGTAAATTTAATTTGCCAATTTGACCGCCTTAGTTGCAAAATATTGTTCGATATAAGATTTTACCTCCGCTTTTTTTTTACGCTATCGTCAATAAAACTATCAAGAGGGACCAGACGATTGTTATAAATACCAATAAATCGTGCCTTATCTTCTGTAGTAGAAGAACGCCAATTCGTAATATTCAACATCAGCCTATTATTTATGATTTCGGTTTTCAATTTGCTCATATCGCCCCCAATAGAGCTATAATAGATCCTGGCTGAAGAATTTGCATTTAAGTTCACTAAGTTACATCATCCAAATAGCCACTCATTAAGCCGAATGTTTGTTTTAATGCATAGCGTAATCCCTCCACAATGATGGATGCTCTATTTACCTCAGGAGCCTCTGCCTGATAAATGACATCAAATTTCGACCCCATTTCTACCCCAGCCAGAACATGTGTTCCATATTTATGAACAAGCTCTTGAGCGCTTAATAAAGTAATATCACTCTTGAAACCAGCTGTTAAAAAAAACTATTTACACCTTGATCATAATAAAATGTGTATCTTTTCCATACCACGTAATTGGAATAGTATCCGTAAACATACTTTTTATCAGTGGCCACTGTTCCGGGGAATGCCTTTTCCACCGTGTTTCCAAAGAGTCTCAGCCCCTTAGTTTCTTTAAATGAATTGGAGAATTTTTCTGATAGATCTAAAGCATTTTCAGCCTCAATGGTTCTCCATGAACCTTCTGTACCTCTAATTAAATTAATCCTATAAGATCCGCTAGCGGCATAAGCCGGAATATCGACTACATTTCCCCTTACCGAAACTTCGTCGTTGAATTTATCTGTAGCGTCATATCCAAATCCTAAAAAATTATAGGTTTCAGACCATGGATATAAAGGCGGGGTTTCTTGTGTTGCTCCCTTAACTACCAGTTCAATATCTGGGGATAATTTCTCTTTTTTATCAGGATTTGTGACTTCGTCAGCTTGTTTCTTGCATGAGACAAGCATAGCGAAAACCGCCATGACCAGAATTTCTTTTTTCATTTGGATTAAATTTGTGTGTATGTCGCCACCCTCAATACTAACATCATCTTAACGATAAATTTTAAAATTTGATGCCATTTTATTAAGCCTAAACAAAGATACTTTTTTTTCATTTATATTATCAACAATTTCATACAAACTAAATATATACGTCATAAATGTATACGCCATACAAGCCCCCTCAAATGGACCCAGAAGGGGACCTCAAAGCTTTATCATCCCAGTATAAAAAGACATGTAAGGGGAAATCTTAGAGCAAAAAAAAAATCTGTTAATGAATTCTGGCATCAGGGCCCTCAAAGAGGGAACGTAGCCAGAATTCATTAACAGATTTTTATTTGCCTCTTTTCCCTGAAACTACCTGTTATACTGAGTTTGATAGTACTTTTCATAGTTCCCTGAAGTAACATTCTCTAACCACTCAGAGTTCTCCAAATACCATTCTACAGTCTTCTCCAATCCCTCTTCAAACTGTAAACTTGGTACCCAGTTCAGCTTCTCCTGTAACTTAGTTGAATCAATAGCATAACGTAAATCGTGTCCTGCACGGTCAGTTACAAAAGTGATCAGTTTAGCAGATTCGCCTTCTTCACGTCCTAATTTTTTATCCATAATCTTACATAGCAAATGAATCAAATCAATGTTTTTCCATTCGTTATGACCACCGATATTATAGGTTTCGCCAGTTTTAGCTTCATGGAAAATCACATCGATTGCACGTGCATGATCTTCTACCCATAGCCAGTCGCGAATATTCTCTCCTTTACCATATACAGGTACCGGAAGACCATTTTTGATATTATTAATCGCAAGTGGGATCAGTTTTTCAGGAAAGTGATGAGACCCATAGTTATTTGAACAGTTTGAAATCACAATATCAATACCATAAGTATCATGATAAGCTCTTACGAAATGGTCTGAACTCGCTTTTGAAGCTGAATAAGGACTATGCGGATCATAACCTGTGGTTTCTGTAAACATTCCTGTATCGCCTAAAGCACCATAAACTTCATCCGTTGATACATGATAAAAACGCTTGGTTTCATAGTCGCCTTTCCAGAACTCTCTTGCCGCATTAAGCAGGTTAACAGTACCGATTACGTTAGTCATTACAAATGCCGTAGGATCAGTGATAGATCTGTCAACATGTGATTCTGCTGCAAGATGGATTACGGCATCAAAGTTTTCATGCCGGAACAATGAATTGATTTCTTCAGCATCAGTAATATCAGCCTTTACAAATCTGTAGTTTGGGTTTGCTTCTATATCTGTTAAATTAGCAAGATTACCTGCGTAAGTCAACTTATCAAGATTTACGATTTGATAGTCAGGATATTTATTAACGAATCTTCTCACTACATGAGAACCAATAAATCCTGCACCTCCTGTTATTAAAATCTTCTTCATTGTTGTTTTTATATTTTTTCTTTTTATAGGTATGTTATAGTTCCTTTGGCAACCCCAATTCTGATGCCGCTTTTGTTAAATCGTGCTGTTCCAGCTTTACCAGGACAACATTAAACTCTTCTTTCAGATCGTACTGTAAATCTTCGTGCAGCTTCTGGTATTTTTTATACAAAGCCAGTGTTGTTCTCAGAAAATACGTTTTCAATCGCTCATTAAATTTAGCCAGCGGCGATAATACACTTTCATTATAACCCGCAGGGACTTTTTTCAACAAGTATAACCTAAGTTCCGCTTCTGTATTAGGATCTTTAGTCACTTTATAGTGGTGGTTTACCCTGCCATTCAGCTTTCTCAGAATTAGTAATGCATCTTTAGAGGTCGATTTTCTCATCTGATTCAGTATTTCTACTGATTCGTCAATCTCCTCTTTCAGTAATTGATGTCTTTCTTCCAGGTCAGATTCATCTTCCAGTAACTTAAAATGAAGATGCTCTGTCAGTACTTTATCTTTTGCGATCAGACGAAGTAATAACTTATCCTTCTCTTTATCAGGGATTGCTGTTATTGCTGCTTTAAGGTCTTTATGATCTTTTAATAACATTTAAAAGGGGTTATCTTTGATATAGTTTTCCCAGGCCCATGCCGATGACATCATTTCATTAATATCAAGTTCCGCTTTCCAACCCAGCTGATCAGCTGATTTAGTTACATCTCCCCATACCTGTTCGATATCGCCTTCTCTTCTTGCACCTATAGTATAGCTTAATTTAGCTCCTGTAGATTTTTCAAAAGCACTGATAATTTCCAATACTGAACTGCCTTTACCAGTCCCTAAATTAAATACTTCGTAGTTAGTTTCTGCTTTTCCACTTTCCATACGCTTAATTGCAGCAACATGTGCTTTGGCAAGATCTACAACATGGATATAATCTCTTATTGCACTTCCATCAGGTGTATTGTAATCATCTCCGTAAACTGTAATTGGCCCGCGTTTACCGATAGCCGATTGCGTAATGAAAGGGATTAGATTTTGAGGTACACCAATTGGCAATTCACCAATAAGCGCTGTTTTATGAGCGCAACCGGGTTAAAATAACGCAGAGAAGTCACTTTTAAGCCTGGGGTAACAGCACAGGTTTCAGCAAGAATTTCTTCAGCGATCTGCTTCGTATTTCCATAAGGTGATTCTGCTTTCTTAACTGGCGCATCTTCTGTTACTGGTAATTTATCCGGCTGTCCGTAAACAGTACAAGAGGATGAAAATACCAGGTCTATTTTGCTATCAAAAGCATTAATCAAATTGATTAATGAATAAAAGTTATTTCTATAATATTTAAGTGGCTGCTGCTGACTGACTCTCCTACTGCTTTAAAAGCAGCAAAATGTATTACGCCTGTAATTTCAGGATGCCCGGCAACAAACTCAGTTACTTTTGCCTCATCACAAAGATCAAGCTCCACAAATTCTGGTTGCTGACCAAGTATAGTTTCCAGTTGTTTAAGGATTCTTCTATTGGAATTAGAGAAATCATCTACCAGTATTATTTCGTAACCTGCATTAATCAATTCAACTGCAGTATGAGAACCTATGAATCCTGTTCCTCCTGTAACTAATATTTTTGCCATTTCTAATTAACGGTTATAAGTTGTAAAATCTTTATGTTCTTTATTGATCAATGCTTCTGCTGGCAGACTTTTGAAGTATTCATAAGTAATTTTCAAGCCTTCTGCACGGCTTATTTTAGGCTCCCACTTTAATAACGCTCTTGCCTTAGTAATATCTGGTCTGCGTTGTTTAGGATCATCTACTGGTAAGTCTTTGTAAATAACTTTTTGGGTAGTGCCGGTAAGCTTGATGATCTCTTCAGCAAACTGACTGATTGTGATTTCATCAGGATTCCCGATGTTTACTGGCTGTGCGTAGTCACTTAATAGTAATCTGTAAATCCCTTCTACAAGATCATCTACATAACAGAAAGAACGGGTTTGTGAACCATCACCGAAAACAGTTAAGTCCTCTCCTCTTAATGCCTGTCCGATGAAGGCCGGCAACACACGTCCGTCATTCAGACGCATTCTTGGTCCATAAGTATTAAAGATCCTTACAATGCGTGTTTCTAATCCGTGAAAGGTATGATAAGCCATTGTCATAGCCTCCTGGAAACGTTTAGCTTCATCATATACACCTCTTGGGCCAACAGGATTTACATTTCCCCAGTATTCTTCTGGCTGAGGATTAACACTTGGGTCACCATATACTTCTGAGGTAGAAGCAATAATCATTCTTGCTTTTTTGTTCTTTGCCAGTCCTAAAAGATTATGTGTTCCTAATGACCCTACTTTCAGGGTTGTATAGGAATTTTCAGATAATCTATCGGACTTGCTGGTGAAGCAAAATGAAGGATGTAATCCAGTTTACCTGGCACGTATACGAATTTAGAGACATCATGGTGAGAAAACTCGAAGTTTTCTAAAGCAAAAAGATGTTCTATGTTCTGCAGATCACCTGTGATCAGGTTATCCATTGCAATTACATGGTAATCTTCTTTAATAAATCTGTCGCATAAATGCGATCCCAAAAATCCGGCTGCACCGGTAATCAATACTCTTTTGCGCTCCATTAATCTACCAATTTACGGCCAATACTGTTGTAATAATATCCCAAATCAATCATCTTCTGCAAATCGTATAAGTTACGACCGTCAAAAATAACTTTGTTGGCTAATTTCTCTTCCATTTTCTCAAAATCCGGATTACGGAAAACTGACCACTCTGTTGCAATCAATAAAGCATCGGCCCCTGACAGTGCATCATACTGATTAGTCGCATAAGCTACTTTATCTCCGATAATTTTTTTACATTTTCCATCCCCTCCGGATCAAAAACAGTAACTGTTGCTCCTTGTTTTACTAACTCATCAATAATATATAAAGCTGGTGCTTCACGGATATCATCAGTTTCAGGTTTAAAAGCAAGGCCCCATAAAGCAAAGTGTTTGCCTTTCAGATTATTGTTATAATAGCTCAATAATTTATTTACTAATACCGTTTTCTGTTTCTCATTGATATCCATTACGGCTTTAAGAATCTGAAAATCGTATTTATTTTCTTCTGCTGATTTTGCCAGCGCCTGTACATCTTTAGGAAAGCAAGAACCTCCGTAACCTATACCCGGAAAAAGGAAACGTTTTCCAATTCTGTCATCAGACCCTATCCCTTTACGAACTGAATCAACATCAGCACCTACAAGCTCGCAAAGATTAGCAACTTCATTCATAAAAGTAATCTTCGTAGCCAGAAATGAATTTGCGGCATACTTGGTCAGCTCAGAAGATTTCTCATCTCATCCATAAAAAGAATTGGATTCCCCTGACGTACGTATGGCCCGTATAATTCTGCCATTAATTTCTGCGCACGCTCACTTCTGGTACCTATAACCACACGGTCAGGCTTCATAAAATCTTCAACGGCTACGCCTTCACGCAAAAATTCAGGATTCGAGACTACATCGATTTTAATATCAGTATGTTCTGCGAATACTGCCTGTACTTTATCAGCTGTGCCTACTGGAACAGTAGATTTATTGACGATGACTTTGTATTCAGTAACCAATTTGGCAATGTCTTTCGCTGCACCTAAAATATAGGATAAATCGGCTGCACCATCTCCTCCTGGAGGCGTCGGCAAAGCCATAAAAATGATCTGTGCAGAAGCCACTGCCAATGCAAGGTCAGTAGTAAAGGTTAATCTTTTTTGTTCAATATTTCTAAGGAATAATACATCCAGACCTGGTTCGTAAATAGGTATTTCCCCATTTTGCATTTTCAGTACCTTAGCTTCATTAATGTCAACACAAATTACAGTATTTCCTGTTTCAGCAAGACAAGTACCTGTTACAAGCCCAACATACCCTGTTCCGATTACGGCAATTTTCATATAGATATTTTAAAATATATTTAACTCTTTTAAATTAATGGAGCCGTTTAAATTCAGATCAAAGAATTTCAAACAGGCACTCAGATACATCACACTAAAGCCTAACGACTTAACATAAAATCAGAAAATTTTAAATTTTAATCGAGTATCTTCGGCTAAGATAATAAATAAACGACAAAATGCTTTTGCTTTATAATTTTGGTATCGCGCTTTACAGGATGATTATATACATCGCTTCATTCTTTAACCTGAAGGCTAAATTATTTTGTAAAGGCAGGAAAAATATCTTTAATGTTATCGCAAAAAAAGTAGATGGAAAGCAAAAACATATCTGGTTTCATTTTGCTTCTCTTGGTGAATTTGAACAGGGAAGAAGTGTCTTAGAGGAGCTCAAAAAAAAATATCCGGAGAAAAAAATAATCGTTACTTTCTTTTCTCCTTCGGGTTATGAAATCCGCAAAAATTACGCAACGGCGGATGGCATTTTCTATCTGCCACTGGATACTAAAAGAAATGCAAAAAAGCTTTTAGACCTTATTCAGCCGGAAATAGCAATCTTTACTAAGTATGAATTTTGGTATCATTATTTTCAATTGCTGCATGAACGAAAAATACCACTGCTAATTATTTCCGGGATTTTCAGACCCAATCAACTCTTTTTTAAATGGTACGGTGGTTTCTACCGCAGTATGCTGCATTGCGTAACTCATTTTTTTGTACAGAACACAGAAAGTGTTCAACTTCTTAAAGGATTAAAGTTTGAAAACGTCAGCCTGAGTGGTGATACCCGTTTTGACAGGGTAGCAGAAAATGTATTAACGGTTCAGCCTTTACCAGTTATTGAAGAGTTTTGTGGACAGGCCCCTGTTTTTATTGCCGGCAGTACGTGGCCCCAGGATGAACAATTAGTTACCGCTTTGATTGATTGCATCTTATCCCCAATGGAAATTTATCATTGCACCCCATGAAATTGATCCGGCTCACATAGATCAACTCCTTAAGCTGGTTCCCGGAGCATTGCGTTATACACAATTGAATGTAAAAGATGCACAGCCAGATAGTCAGGTATTGCTGATTGATAATATTGGCTTACTCTCTTCTATTTATCAGTATGGACGGGCCGTTTATATTGGCGGAGGATTCGGAGTGAGTATTCATAATACGCTCGAAGCAGCAGCTTTTGGTTTACCGGTGATGTTCGGGCCTGAATATCATAAGTTTCAGGAAGCTAAAGATCTGCTGAGCTTAAATGCGGCAATTAGTATCAGCTCTATGGCTGAACTTTCTGCAGCTTTTGAAAAACTGCAGAAAGATACAAATGCCGGACCTGCAGCCAAAAAATATGTGCAGGATAAAACGGGAGCTACCAAACAGGTTTTAACTTATCTGGAGCAATATATTTAGAAACTGTTCGGGTTTTAAGCGAAGCATCCGGATTTAATTCTGATGTTGATCCTTAACCATTTTCACTAAAGTAGCAATCCATTGCGGATGATCGTTCAGGCTAGAAACCAGTTGTACTTCTTCACCTCCCAATTCTTTGAATTCTTCACCATATTCAACAGTTACTTCATAAAGCGTTTCCAAACAATCGGCTACAAAAGCAGGACAGAATACTAATAGCCTCTTTTTGCCCTTCGCAGCTAATTCTTTAAGTACATCAGTCGTATATGGCTGTACCCATGGTTCTTTTCCTAATCTGGACTGGAAACATACAGAATACTGTGTTGCTGGTATATTCAGTTCTGCTGCGATCAATCTTGCTGTATCATGGCATTGTGCAGAATAACAAAACTTATTTACATCCGTTAAAGTAGCACAGCAGTCAGCTGTTTGAAGACAGTGCCGACCAGAATGATCACATTTCCTGAGCTGACGCTCTGGTAATCCATGAAAACTGAATAAGATCTGATCATAGTAGGTTTTGCTACTTTTTCGCGTTGTCAGCAAATGTACTGATCATCATTTCGTTATCATGAAAAGAGTTTACGAACGACACCGGTGGAATAGTCTGCCATTTACCAACAATTTCCATCACTTTCTGAATCACAGAACCTGTACTTGCAGAAGCATACTGAGGGAATAAAGGAATAACCTGGATACTTTCTACTAATCCAGCCTTCATTCTTTCTAATGCAGATTCAATAGATGGACTCTGATAACGCATAGCCAGTTCAACCTGGTATTCAGGCCCCAATTGCTCCTGAACCAACGCAGCCTGTATTTTACTATAATATAAAAGAGGTGATCCGTTTTCGTCCCAGATCTCTTTGTATAGCTTAGCAGTCTTTGGACTACGGAAAGGCACAATAACACCTTTGACTAATAACGTTCTGCTCAATGTACTGATATCGATAACGCGTTCATCCATCAAAAACTGATCAAGATACTTTCGTACATCTTTTACTTCCGGGCTGTCCGGAGTTCCCAAATTCACTAATAATACACCCTTTTTTCCCATAGTTGATATAAAAAATCAGCCAAAATCTAAATTAAGGCTGGTTTCTGCGACAAATATACATTATGCTTAATGTGCCTTAAAACGGCTTTTGAATAATTACTTTTTAATGATGAACGGTCTTTGACTAAAAAGACTCCAGATGTGCTTTAACCTGCTCCATTAACCACATTGGCGTAGAAGTGGCTCCGCAAATACCGATTTTATCATTTTGACTAAACCACGAAAGATCGAGCTCTTCTATATTGGAAATGAAATAAGAATGTTCATTAAACTTCTTACAAACATCATAAAGCACCTTACCATTTGATGATTTCTTACCGGATACAAAAATGATCCTGTCATAATTCACAACAAACTTCTCCAGATCTTCGTAACGGTTCGAAACTTGTCTGCAAATAGTATCATTGGCCTTCACTTCGTATCCGCGGCTCAATAACTGTTCTTTAATATGATAGAATTTATCTGTCTGTGCTTTTGGTTGTCTGACTGTAGAGTGTAAATTTACCGGGTAAGTCCATATCATCCAGCTCTGCTAAATCCTGAAAAACAATTGCATTACCGTCAGTTTGTCCTTGTAAACCGATCACTTCTGCATGACCATGTTTACCAAAGATTAATATCTGCTCTTTGTCATCATATGAATTCTTGATCCTGTTTTGCAGTTTTAAAACTACAGGACAGGAAGCATCAATTAAAATAAGATTATTTTCCAATGCAAGCTGATAGGTAGAAGGAGCCTCTCCGTGCGCTCTGATCAGTACTTTTTCATTGCGCAGGTTCTGCAATTGCTCATGGTCAATAATACGCAATCCCTTATCTGTTAAACGTCTTACTTCTTCGTCGTTATGTACGATATCTCCAAGGCAATATAAATACTCTTCTTCCGCTAAAATATCTTCAGCCATTTCTATAGCATATACTACCCCGAAACAGAATCCTGAGGCTTTATCTATTGTTACGGCTAAGTCGTATATTTCATCATATATTTTATTTTCAATGGTTATCTGAACCTCAGCAATAATTATCACTAAAGCATTGATACTACAAAATTACGCAAAAAGAGTTTCATATCAATAACACTTATTTTTTACGCTTTTGAAAGATCCTGGCAAAAACTGCATGAATTAATGACATGACCAGAAAAATCATTTGAATGGGATGGAGTAAAACGTTCCACAATGCATTTTGCCCGGCTAGAAAGGAGATCATGACCCGGCTTAAGAAAATGAGCCCCACAGGAAGGATAAGCAATCTGTAGTCATAATCAGCAAAAATAAATAAAGGCCCTCCTATCACTAAAAGAAGATAGAGCAAAGCAACAAAAATATTGTTCCCGAAATTCCTTAATAAACGCTGACCTGTTTTCTGGATCAGATCGGACTGATCATCTGACACATGACTATATATCAAATGATTACCAACCAGTGTTTCTGCTTTAAATTTCTCCTGCTTGACAGCTTTTAACAATTTCCAGAGCTTCGGGCATCTCACCTTTTAGTCTGCGGTGCCATTCGAATTGTTTATAGACAGCCGCATCAAAAAACATACATTGATTGGTTCCCGCAGAAAATGCAGGACTGGAAAACAGACGTACCAATCTTAATGGGATTAAATTCAGCAATACAAAATTATTTAGCGGAAGCAAACAATAATTGAATAATCCGATGATGGATTGTGTAGGAATAATATTAAGAAGGGTAAGATTAAAAACTTTGGTTCTGTAGATTAAACTATTGATCAGGCCGTTTTGAATAATAGTATGTGTACCCAGAAATAAAAAATAGGCTCCCGTAGCTTCATCTTCGGCAGCACCGGTTCTTTGTTTCCTCAACTGGAATCGCTGGTCAGCCGCACAAAATCCAATCAGGTCAGCCAGCGGCTCAGTATCTTTATGCTGCTGAATGATTACTTCTATATCCTGATAATCCTGCTCTTTAATTGAATTTAATAACCCCATTAAACCAACTGTATCGGGTGCAGCTTCAATCAGTATCGAAACCCCGTCATTAAAATGCCTGCCATAAACACCCAGTTTAGGATTAGACAAAAAATTAAATACAGTTACAGAGAAACGAAGAACAAGGAAGATAAGGATTATATAAATAAAAGTGATTATAAGCATATTAGCTCAAATAAACGCCATCCTCCTGTCCTTCTACATCCAAAACCACGTCTACATGTTCTTTTAGAACGGTGGCCATCTGCAGACCTACAAAATCTGTTGCTACAGGATATATTTTATGACTTCTGTCTACCAGCACAACAGTACGGATCTTTTTATGTGGTGTATTTAAGAAAACACCGAAACCATAAGCCAGGGTTTTACCACTATTCAATACATCGTCAACCAGGATGATCACTTTATTCTTTACTTTAACCGGCTCAATATCGGTCGTTGCTGTCAGACAGCTATTTTCCTTTTCCAGATCAATTCTGAGCATAGTCACGGTAAGATCAGATATTTCATTAAAACAGCTTTCAGTCTTAATGCAAGTTTATATCCTCTATCCCAGATACCTGCCAATACAATTTCCTTTTCATTTATATTATCTTCCAGTATCTGATAAGCCATACGGTTGATTTTTTGCTGGATCTGTTTTTTATCAAGAATAAGTAATTGTGAATCGGCCATCTAAATTGTGATTGTTTTAAGGGATAAAAAGAAGGATTTATTAGCTCAACCAAATATCAGAAAAATATTTTCAAAATGTTGCAACGTTTACGATGTCCGTGCGTCTAATTTAGATAAACCAATAAAACCATTCTTATGAAGTCTAACTTTTTACTCAAACCAACGTTGCTTTTGCTGATCACAGCATCGTTCAGCTCCTTCACATTAAAAGCACAGGAGACTAAAAACATATCTTTAAGCAATGTTTCAGGTGTAAGCGTTCATGCTGGTATAGACTTGTTCATTACACAGGGGAATTCTGAATCTGCCAAAATTGTAGCAAGCAGTGTGAATATATCAATGAAGTTGTTGTTGTTGAAAATTCGGGAGGAAATGTAAGTGTGAGCTGGAAAAAAAACAATTTTGGGTCAACTGCCCGCAACAATAAAAGTGCAAAGGTATATATCACCTATAAAAAATTGAACAGTATAGGTGCCAGCAGCGGAAGTAATTTAAAAACTGAAAATACTTTAAAGACAGATGCACTCGATGTGAAAGTTTCTTCGGGAGCGAATCTGACAGCAAGCATCAGCTGTAAAGACCTGCAGGTAAAAACAAGCAGTGGTGCGAACGCAACATTAAATGGAACAACAACCAATATGGAGGTGAAATCAAGTTCAGGAGCTACATTGAAAGCTTTTGATCTGACCAGTGACTATGCAAATGTGACTGCAAGCTCAGGAGCAGATATTAAAATCAATGTGGCAAAAGGATTAGAAACTACTTCAAGCAGTGGCGGCAGTATCCGTTATAAAGGAAATGCCAGCTTGAAAAATAACTCTTCAAGAAGTGGAAGTGTAAGTAAGGACTAATATAAATCAATTGAGTTTTTGTTTAAGCCCCTGACCTATTGCCATTGGTCAGGGGCTTTATATTTACTTTCTGTATGGATAGAAAATGAAATTAGCTCCTTCTGGAACAATCACAAACACACACATAAAATCTTCTGGTTTTTTATAATTTTTCAGAAAAAGTTCTTTAAGCTCTGGCTTAATAATTCCTTTCTCTACAAACTCTTCCACCATAGAAGCCTGAATATTCCAATTGGTATTCAATTCATCTTTGTTCAAAATCATCTCTCCTATTGATACCGTATGCTGGTGAGCAACAAATATTGGATTCTGAGATACTCCCTCAGCAATGATCTCTAATGAAATTTCCCTGATAGAATCAGCGTATAGTTCCAGGTCTTTTTCAAGACTTACCAATGGACTAACTTTTTTTTTTTCGCTTTTCCCCTCCTCAGGCTGTTGTGGCAATAACTCTTCTATATCCATCTCTATAAATTATTTGATTAAAGTTAATAAAACAACATTTTTACTACGTGTTGTGTATGCGGGAACATGTCGACAGGTTTAATGCGGCTTACTTCATATTTCTCTTTCAGTAAAGCCAGATCTCTTGCTTGTGTGGCTGCATTACAGCTTACATAAACAATTTTCTCTGCTTCCATTTCCAACAATCGCTCTACTACATCTGTATGCATTCCTGCACGCGGTGGATCAGTGATTACAACATCAGGCTTGCCATGTGCTGCAATAAAATCAGTAGTCAGGATGTCTTTCATATCACCTGCATAGAAAACAGTATTCTCTATACCATTAAGCTCAGAGTTGAATTTAGCATCTTCTATCGCCGTTGGCACATATTCTACGCCAATAACTTGTTTTACGCTGCCTGCGATAAAGTTTGCAATTGTTCCGGCACCGGTGTATAAGTCATAAACTAGTTCATCGCCCTTAAAACCAGCAAACTCTTTAGTTATTTTATACAGTTCATGTGCCTGTAAAGAATTGGTGATGAAAAGATTTTGCTCCAATCTTGAATTTAAGACCGTTCATTTCTTCAAAAATATAGTCTCTTCCTGCGTAAGTAATTACATCCTGGTCAAATATAGTATCGTTCTTTTTCTGATTAAGGATATAAAGCAATGAAGTTATTTCAGGAAAATTAGCTTTCAGATGCTCCATTAAACCATCTACCTGCTCTTGTTCTGCGTAAGCAAAAAAACTACCACGACCATTACTTCTCCTGTCGAAGAGGTACGGATGATTAAGTTTCTCAGGCTTCCTTCGTGGTTACGAAGGTCATAAAAGCTTAAACCATTTTTAAGTGCATATGCTCTTACTTCATTTCTTAAAGTATTTGACGGTTCTGCCTGCAGATAGCAATGCTGAATATCAAGGATTTTATCAAAACGTAAAGGAACATGGAAACCCAGGGCATTCATCTCCAGATCATCACGATCAGTCATGTCCTGTGAATTTAACCAGCGTTTATTGGAGAAAGTATATTCCAGTTTATTACGGTAATAATATTTATTTTCAGCTGAACCCAGAATTGGTTCCATAGATGAGGTGTCCACTTTTGCAAGACGCTGTAAAGCTGCTTCAACATTCTTTTGTTTAAAGTGCAATTGTGCATCATATTGCATGTGTTGCCATTTACAGCCACCACAAGTACCAAAATGTTCACAAAAAGGATCTGTTCTCAAGTCTGAAGCCGTGTGCAGTGTTTCAATAACTGCTTCTGCAAAATTCTTTTTCTTCTTTACAATTTTGACATCAACGATATCGCCTGGTACGGCTTTATCCACAAACACTACTAATTCATCGGCTTTAGCTACTCCTTTGCCTTCTTCAGCAATATCAATAATACTTAAATTGGGCAGGATTGTAACCGTTCCAGCTTTTCTATTTCTACTCATTCTGCTGCAAAGCTAAAACTTGTATTTAACAGTTCCTATTTTTTTTAGCTTAAGGACTAAGATGATCCTATTTCAACAGATAATTCAGGCATAGCAATTTCATCATGGAAGTTTAATTACAGCCACCCTTAAGAAATCAGCATGTCAGTTTTTAATTCCGAAAACCTTTAAGATTAATCCAAAAAGGCCTCCTTCAAGGTTAAAGCTGACATCGAACTTCTCATCTACCAATATCGAAATCTCTAAAACCTCTTTGCTCATTGTAAATGATGTTACAAAGTAAATATAGATGTTTATATACCGAAAACCAAATTGGTATATATACTTTATGTTAACAAATTATCAACAGATTGTTTATTGGTATCAAAAGGCTTAAAGGGCAGCTTTTACTAAAAAGGGCAGCATTTCTTTCTGGAAACTCACAAAGTTCTTACGAACATCCGAGTCACTCACAGAGGTGAAGGCAAAAGAAAAGACGATACTTTTACTAGCCTTTAATAAAAAGGCCAGTCCTTCTCTTCTGGAAGGATTGTTCTTAAAATGATCTAATCCAAGATAAGCGGAAAGCAGTAATGATTCCAGCTGATCTGAAAGATGTTTAAGGAATTCTTGTGAATTGGCATTTTCTCTAACAAAGTCCCACCCTATAAATTCGTTGCAAACGGTATAGGTGAGTCTGCATGTTTTCATAACCAAAGCCTTCAAATGTTCTTCTTCATCTACGAACTGGGCTTTGTTTTTTAAGATCTCATGCAGGTTCAGGTCAAGATAATCCATCAGAATGGCATCCAGAACTTGTTCCTTGCTTTCAAAATATTTATAAATAGTTGCTTTGGCTATCCTTGCTTTTTTTGCAATCTCATTTACGCTGGTCTTATGATAACCATACTTTCTGAATAATTCTTTGGCAGCTCTAATGATGCTCTCTTTAATTTTTTCTGGTTCCATCAATTAGTTACTCGGTAATTATTTCCTGAAATGGATATAGTATATTGTCTCAATGCTATTTTAGCTGGTGCTTTTGAAGGATTGCCATCCAATAGTGAATATTTTGCTCCTGAACATGGATCATCTAAGGTATAGGCGTTCTCTAAAGTCACGCACATCATCTGTTTTCGGGGTTTACAGTACTGCAACGGTCAAAAGCTTTGTAAGTATAACCTCCACCCCCTGCATCTATGTTATAGCCAATAACAATACCGGCAACGCCATAACCATCGATAAAAATTGCGCCCTTAGCTTTTAGATCTGACAATTGTCCCGGAGTAAAAAAAAAAACCACTCAGGTTTACAGCTACATTAGGCACCTGGTTAGTTTCTTTTCCGCAAGCAGAAAATAGAAAAAGCACTAAAAGAAAGCCCGCAATTTTACCCATATGATTAAATTAAAAGAGATTAAATCAGAGACGTTTTGAATTGTTTCAGGAAACGCTGATCGTTTTCTGAAAACAAACGTAAGTCTTTGATTTCAAATTTCAGGTTTGCAATCCGTTCAATACCCATTCCGAATGCAAAACCACTATATTTTTTACTATCGATACCACAGTTTTCCAGAACATTTGGATCTACCATACCGCAACCTAATATTTCTACCCATCCACTATATTTTACATAGTTGACAACCTGCACCTTTACAAATTGTACAGGAGATATCCATTTCTGCAGAAGGTTCTGTAAAAGGGAAGTATGATGGACGGAAACGCACTTTAGTACCTTCACCGTATAATTCCTGTACAAAATAAAACAGCGTTTGTTTCAGATCTGCGAATGAGACATTCTCATCAACATATAAACCTTCTACCTGGTGAAAGAAACAATGAGCTCTTGCAGAAATAGCTTCATTACGATAAACACGTCCTGGCATTAAAGCTCTGAAAGGAGGTTTTCCTGCTTCCATCATTCTTACCTGCACAGAAGAAGTATGTGTTCTTAGCGCGATATCACCATTTTCTCCACCTTTCTTAATGAAAAAGGTATCCTGCATATCTCTTGCCGGGTGTTCTTCAGGAAAATTCAGGGCAGAAAAGTTATGCCAGTCATCTTCTATTTCAGGTCCCTCAGCTACAACAAATCCCAGTTTACTAAAAATATCGACGATTTCTCTTACTAAAAGCCAGAGGATGGCGTGCACCAACTTCAAAACCAGCACCCGGAAGTGTTAAATCTAAACCAGCATCTTTTCTGGTCAGTTCTGTACTATCCGATTCTTTAAGTGTCTGATACTTTGCTTCAGCGAGTTGTTTAAACTCGTTCAGGACTTTTCCAAGCGTTCTCTTTTCTTCCGGAGATACTGCTTTAAATTCATCAAAAAAATATCTTTTATAATTCCCTTTGTTCCAAGGAATTTAATTCTGAACTGCTCTAATTCGTCTGCATTTTCTGTAGAAAATGCATTTATTTCTGTAGTATATTCTGTGATTTTAGCTTGCAACATGATGCCAAATATACAGCTATTTCATTAATATCTTAATAACCGGCAAATCGCAAAATGGAAAGGACAGATATTTGACGTTAAAAAAAGAAACCGTCATTCCTTTATAAAGAATGACGGCCTATGTTAGTATATACAGAATAGACTAAGAAATCACTTTCAACTCTTTACCAACTTTAACAAAAGCAGCAATTGCTTTATCAATGTGATGTTGTTCATGGCCAGCAGAAAGCTGTACACGAATACGTGCTTTACCCTGAGGAACAACCGGATAGTAAAATCCAATAACGTAAATTCCTTCATCCAGCATTTTTGCTGCGAATTCCTGTGCAAGTTTCGCATCATATAACATCACCGGTACAATCGGGTGAATTCCTTCTTTGATATCAAATCCTGCTTCCGTCATTTTCTGGCGGAAATAAAGTGTATTATGTTCTAATTTATCTCTAAGTGCTGTACTTTCATTTAACAATTCAAGAACTGCAACAGAAGCACCTGCAATTGCCGGAGCCAGCGTATTAGAAAACAAATATGGTCTTGAACGCTGACGCAGCATATCAATAATTTCTTTTTTACCAGCAGTGAAACCTCCTGAAGCACCTCCAAGAGCCTTACCTAAAGTACCTGTGATAATATCTATTCTATCGATTACTCCGCAATGCTCATGAGTTCCTCTTCCTGTTTTCCCCATAAATCCGGAACAGTGAGATTCATCAATCATAACCAATGCTTCATACTTATCTGCCAGGTCGCATATTTTATCCAGCTGTGCAATAGTTCCGTCCATAGAAAATGCACCGTCAGTAACGATGATTCTGTGACGGCAATCAGCTGCTGCTTTAAGCTGCTCTTCCAGATCTGCCATATCACTATGTTTGTAACGGAAACGCTTTGCTTTACACAAACGCACGCCGTCAATGATTGATGCATGGTTCAGTTCATCAGAAATGATCGCATCCTGATCGTTAAATAAAGGCTCGAATACTCCGCCATTTGCATCAAAAGCTGCTGCATACAGAATAGTATCTTCAGTACCCAGAAATTCAGAAAGTTTTTGTTCCAATTCCTTATGTATATCCTGAGTTCCACAGATAAAACGAACAGAAGACATTCCGTAACCATATTTATCAATCGCATCTTTTGCAGCGGCAGTTACCCGGGGATCCGAAGATAACCCAAGGTAGTTATTATTGGCACAAAAATTCACCACTTCCTGACCTGTACTTACTTTGATATCAGCTCCCTGAGGAGTTATGATTACTCTTTCCCGTTTGTATAATCCGTCTTTTTCTATTTGTTCTAATTCCTGTTTAAGAACAGGTTGCAGTGTTTTATACATATATGCTAGTTATTTGATGCAACCAAAGTTATAAAAATATCAACTTAGTAGCTGTTTAAATTTATTCTGTTATTTATCACTATGATTTGAAATTCGCGTTATCCTTACATTGATTTCTAAATAAATTAATAACAATGAATAAATAATAATTCTAACAACATACTTTAAAAGAATTTTATGTCGTATATTGCAATAAATTATAAAGTAAAGATAATTTACAGCTAATATATAATTAACAAGCATTAGTAATTAATTTTCTCAATTAGACATATGACTGATAATCAAAGAAAAAATTTCGGACCAAGATTAAAAGAAATCAGGTTAGCAAAGAAAATGACGCTTCAGGAATTTTACAGTCCGATAGCAAAACACGTAAACAACTTCTCGCCTATAGAAAATGGATCAAGAATGATTGGTAAAAGACTCTCTGAAGATGTAGTAAAACATTATCATATCAATGAAACCTGGCTGGCCACTGGCGTGGGAAAAATATTCTCAGGAGGTGATGCACTTAAAGAAGCCATAAAAAACAATACAGAATCACAACAAGGGGTTCCTTTTATTAACGTTAATCCTTCAGATTATTCATCAGGAGAACTTAATTTCTTAAAAGAGAAACCAGAGTACTATGTAAATTTCAGACCTTTTAACGACTGTGATGCCTACCTGCCGGTATATGGAGATAGCATGTATCCAAAATATTCAAGCGGAGAGATTATAGCAATCAGAGAAGTGGTCAATAAAGACATCATTCAGTGGGGAGAAGCATATTTGATCATGGCAGACGAAAGTGCAAATAACATTAGTACCGTCAAATTGCTTTTTCAGCATACAACACCAGATAAAATTATATACTCCGCGCAGCAAACCCGGATTACATTGGGGATACAATCCTGGATAAGAGTTCAATTAAACGATTATTTATTCTCAAAGGAAAAATTACCAGGAACCAGCTGTAACATGAAATTTGATTATTCCATGAAACTAAAACCAGCCAGAGCAGAATCCCTTTTAGAGAATTACTGTACCTTTGTATACAAATTATTAATCAACGATAAATAGCTCATATGTCAATCACATCAGCAGACGAATTACAAGGAATGCAACGCGTAAGCGAAGCTGTTGCAAATACGCTTAAGCAAATGCGTGAATTTGCTAGACCAGGTATATCTACTAAAGAACTGGATGACTTTGGGGGTAAAATATTAGCTGATTATGGTGCAAAATCTGCTCCAAAACTGACTTATGGTTTCCCGGGATGGACTTGTATCAGTCTTAATAACGAAGCAGCACATGGTATCCCTGCAGAAGACAAAATCCTTGCAAATGGTGATTTGGTTAATATTGATGTCTCCGCGCTGAGCTTGATGGTTTCTGGGCCGATAATGGTGGTTCTTTTGTTCTTGGAGAAGACATTAATAATCATCAACCTCTAGTTGATGCTTCAAGGGATATTTTATATAAAGCAATCAGCAAAATAAGAGGTGGTTTCAAAATTGCTGATATCGGTCGTCTGATAGAAACTGAAGCTAGAAAACAAGGTTTTACAGTTATACGCAATTTAGCTGGTCATGGTGTAGGAAGAAGCCTTCACGAATCACCAGACTGTATTCTGAATTGTTATGATAAATACAATACACAAAGGTTTAAGAAAAATTCAACTGTAGCCATAGAGACTTTTATTGCCACAACATCAAGTATAGCTGTTGAGCAGGCAGATGGCTGGACGCTAAAAGGAAAAAAGGTGGTTTTGTCGCACAACACGAACATACCATTCTGGTAACTGATGGAGTTCCTCAGATTCTGACCCTGGCCAATGGTATCTAATTATTAAATCTTCAAAATAGAAAAAAGAGCCCGTATCATTAATCAAAAATGATACGGGCTCTTTTTTTCTATTTTGAAGATTACCTGAAAATTAATTAAATTAACGATAAAAAACTAATCCTCCTGAGCTATGAAACACATAATAACGTTTTTTTTAACAGCTTCAATATTATTTTCTTGTCACAACGTAACTCAAAAAAGTATGGAACAAAGTAAAAACGAAAAGTTAATAAGAAATTATTTTGAACATTTCAATAATCATGACTGGACAAAAATGGCGAATATGTATACTGAAGTAGCAGAATTTAAAGATCCATCTTTAGGTCAGCAGATTGTGAAAAAAGAAAGAGAGCAAACAATTAAAAAATATCGGGAATTGAACCAGACATTTCCAGATCTTAAAGACAAAATATTAAATATCTACCCTTCAGGAGAAAAAAATATAATCGTAGAATTTATTTCAACTGGAACAGCACCTGACAACTCTAAATTTGAATTACCCATTTGCACGATCTTTACCATTGAGGATGGATTGATCACAAAAGATTTCACTTACTATGACAATTTCGAAGAAAAAAAAAAGAAAGGGATGTTCCATCCAGACACATCCCTTTTCTAACCAAATATAAACCTGTATGAACGGGTTTTCCTTTTATGTATCTGTATAGATACGCATATCATATATATAAAAACTGAGCCAGTTTTACAAACTGTCCATTTTCTGAATATTAGAGAAAAAAAAAACTGCTTAACTGACCTGATTATGAATTTATTCGTACGAATAAAGACCTAGAACGACCTGTTTACTATTCAAATATCATAAAAACATCATTTACCGTCGGATAATTAACATTTTTTAACAATAATATGTTATAAAATCGTAATTACCATAAGCAACCAAAAAATTAAACGCAAATTAAAAACAGTTATTGTGATTATTTCTGATAAAAAGATTAGTCCAGTATATAGCCCTTCTCAGTCGTCGATACAGAAATTTCACGCTCAGACATCTCCAGTAAAGTAGTTTCTATCATCGTACACAACGAATTCAGGGCAAGGTCATTTGGTTCCAATCCGAAAGGATCTTCCAGCTCATCTGCCACTGCTTCTAAGGCAACAAAAGTGTAAGCTATAAAGACAACGATAACTGGCATCATCCAGCCTAAACTATCAACAAAGCCAAATGGCAGTAAAAAACAATAGATATAAACAGTACGGTGCAATAATACTTTATAGGTATATGGAATTGGTGTACTGACAATCCGCTCACATCCGCCCAGAATATTCGATAATTCATTTAAATTCTGGTCAAAGCTAGCTGCAAGAATAGAATCAAAATCTCCATTCAATTTCCGGCTTTTCACCCACCCTCCCATTTCTTTAAGCAACATAGCAGGCTTATAAATTGCGGGTTTTAGTTTATCAGCTAATAATGAGCCCGAAATTCTGGTGATATCAATCGTAGCATCTGAATGGCGCAGCTGATGTTTAAGTGCGTAAGTAAATGAGATTAGTAAATTAACAAATTCATCATCTACTCCTTTACGATCTTTTTCGCCAGCAAAAGTTTGCACCTGTCTTGTCAGAGACCTTGTTGTATTTAACAGAGATCCCCAAAGTTTTCTGCCTTCCCAAAACCGCTCATAGCTTACATTATTTCTAAAACCAAAGAATATGGCCAATGCAATACCAAAAAGCGTGAATGGTCCGGGGTTTAGTTGTATTTTATAATTAAAAACCGAACCGCGACAATAAACTATGATTATAGAGATCAGCAATAAAAGTATAAGACGGAAAAGAATCTGAGGTAAGACAGATCCTTCCCAAATAAAGAGCATTCTTAGCAGTTTTCTTTTTTTTTTTCTTTTTTCCTGATTATCATAGTTTTATTTTCTATCTGTGGCAATAAGGTATTTCGGATCTTCTAAAATATTAACTTCAATCACCGATTCAGCATCTTTTAATAATCTTCTGCAATCAGCACTCAGGTGCTTAAGGTGCAAAACCCTGTTGGTTTCAAGATAACGTTTCGTTAAATTTATTAATAGCATCAATAGCAGACATATCTGCAATTCTGCTCTCTTTAAAATCTATAATTACCCGCTGAGGATCTGAGGAAATATCAAATTTTTCATTGAATGTAGTCACCGATCCAAAAAACAGAGGCCCGAATAACTCGTAATGCACAGCTCCTTCAGTATCCAGATACTTATTGACACGCATACGCTTAGAGCTTTCCCACGCAAAAAAGAGCGCAGATAAAATTACTCCAATAAGAACTGCCAAAGCCAGGTTATGCAACCAGACTGTTATTGCAGCAACCAATATCCCTACAAAAACATCTTGTTTGGGCATCTTGTTAATAATCCGGAAACTCATCCATTCAAAAGTACCTATCGCAACCATAATCATAACCCCTACCAATGCTGCCATTGGCACTCTTTCAATAATCGGGGCACCCCAGATGATAATGATGAGAATAGTTAAGGCCGCAATAATACCTGACAGACGGGCTCTTGCACCAGCAGAAAGATTAACCAATAACCAATGTCTGTGCGATCATTGGGCACCCTCCCATTCCAAAAAAGAACCCGTTCAAAATATTAGCCCCACCCTGCGCAATACATTCTCTGCTGCTGTTTCCTTTTGTCTCTGTAATTTCATCGACTAGATTAAGAGTTAGTAACCCTTCTGTTAAACCTACACCCGCCATAATCAATGCAAATGGAAAAATCACACGAAGTGTATTCAGATTAAGGGGAACAGAAGGAATATGAAAAGGAGGAAAACCACCGCTTACCGCAGCAATATTCCTTACGATCTTAGTATCAATTCCCGCAATTAAGACAATAACAAATACAACGATTATAGCCACCAATGATGAAGGAACAGCTTTAGTTAGCTTAGGAAGTAAAACCACAATCGCTATTGTCAAGGACACCAGGCCCAGCATAATCCAAAGCGGATTACCCGAAAGCCATACAGCATGTCCATTAATCACCGTTTTGAATTGCTCGAGCTGTGACATAAAAATAATGATTGCCAAACCGTTTACAAAACCAAACATGACGGGTTGTGGTACAAGCCTGATGAATTTACCCAGCTTAAAAATCCCTACCAATATTTGTATTAACCCGGCTAAAGCAACAGCAGCAAAGACATAATCTATACCATGAGATTTCATTAATGCAATAAGCACAATTACAGTGGCACCTGCACCTCCTGATACCATACCCGGTCTGCCTCCAAAAACTGCGGTAAATAACCCCATAATAAAAGCCGCATATAATCCCACCAATGGAGGAAATCCGCCAAGAATAGCAAAAGATAAGGATTCTGGAATCATGGTCATCGCAACCGTCAAACCAGCAAGAATTTCTACTTTATAATTAATCTTTTGAGAAAAATCGAAAAGATTTAGATATGACTTCATCAGGAGTCAAAGCTAATCAATAAAATTAAAATGAATAGGTTATCCCTAGGGATTACAGCAAGGAATTCTTGTTTTCGTATTTGTAGATACTATTTAACTAATTCGGTCGTTGAGCAAAGTTTTACTTGTTATTTATAATTATTATAAATAGGTTTTACCACATTAATTTTAATCGATCTAAATAAGAATAATTGATATAATTAAACAAATTGACTACAGATAATTTAAAAGAAGCTCGATTTTTTTGAGAAAAATTTACCCTACATCTATTACAATATGAAAACTACAAACACCAAATTCGACTTAACCGAGTTGCGTAAGCAGGCGGAACAAGTTAATTTCAAATCCCTGATCAATTGCTGCTGCCGCGAGTTTAACAACTGGAGCCATTATGAAGGTATTCCGAAATACGATGTAGCCCTCGCTGATTTTATGCAGTCGACCGGTTATACCTCGTTTTTAAGATTTGATTTTACCAGCATAGGAATAGAAGTATTTGCACCACTTGCTTATTTCTCGGACAGCGGAGTTCATTCTTTCTTTTTCCCCGTTGTGGAACGTAATTGTGAAACTGATGTTATTCGTGAAATAGATCCAAAGCGGTTTCTCGGGTTAATAGCTGAATTTGCAAAAGACAGTTATCCTGATGTTGATCCTGAAATTACCCTTGGGCGTCTGGAAAACAGTATCAGCAATTTAAGAGGCTACCTGTTTAATTTTCAAGAAAACAACCGAACAGCTAATCAGCCTGAGTTATCATTTATTGAGGCCGAACAATCTCTGATTCTGGGGCACAGTGTACATCCTTTGCCAAAAAGCAGAGAAGGTTTTACAGAAAGAGAACTTGCTCAGTATTCTCCGGAAACAGGAGGACAATTTCATCTGCATTATTTTCTGATTCATCCTCAAAATGTAACTGAAAAAACTTCTGAAAAAGAACTGACAACAACTCAGTTAAGAAATGAGATAATAACCCATGGCAATGATGCTGTAAAAAATATCATACAACAATATCCGGACTGGACAGTAGTTCCTGTACATCCCTGGGAAGCTGACTATCTGTTAAACCTGGCAGAGGTTAAAGAAATGCAATCAGATGGACTTTTACTTAGTCTTCTTGGCAAATTCGGTCCATTATTCACTGCAACATCATCTGTTCGTACGGTATACAATGCAGAAAGTGAATGGATGTATAAATTCTCTCTGCATGTAAAGATTACAAATTCTTTCCGCGTGAATTACCCACATGAATTACATCGTGGTTATGATGCAAGTGTTTTGTTAAAAAAACATCATGGGGTCAGGGTATACAAAAGGATTTTCCTGAAATAAATTTCATCACTGATCCGGCCTTTATCATGGTTAGCTATAAAGGGCAGGTTATTGATGGTTTTAGTACCAGTATCCGTCAGAATCCTTTCAGAGCAGAAGCCGCAAAAAAGAATGTTGGTTTAGTAGCTTCTCTATCTCAGGATGGAATATTAGGGCAGGCACCAAGAATGCTGAACCTGATTGAAGAAGCTGCAAAACGCCGGAATAAATCAGCAGAAGAGACTGCACTTGCCTGGTTTAGTCAATATCTAAAAATCACCATCAAACCGCTGGTAGGTATTTTTAATAAATACGGATTAGGCGGGGAATATCATCAGCAGAACATGCTGGTTGAATTTGATGAAGATCTTTTCCCTTCAAAACTTCATTTCAGAGACAATCAGGGTTATTTTTTCCGCCAGGGAAAAAAGTAGAAGAACTTTATACGGTTATCCCTGATTACGGTATAGACAGCAGATCTTTCATTGCAGAGCCCAGACTAATTAATTTTCATAGCTACTATTTACTGGTCAATCACTTGCTAGGCCTTGTTAATGCTCTAGGCAGAAGTAAGCTTGCTGATGAACAGACGCTGATCAGTTTGCTTTATGATGCTTATTGGGCAGAGGAAGAAGCTGATACAACAGGACTTGTTGCTCATTTGCTCCACAGTACCAAACTGACTGTTAAAGGTAATTTGCTTACTAACCTGAACAATATGGATGAAGCCAGTGCACCAAGAACCCATCCTGCTATTTATAAAGATTTTCCTAATCCATTAAATAAAAAGGTTTTCTCCAAAGACTGATTAAACCTGAAGGTAAAGAGGTTGTGTTCAGCCGTTATTTTGCTAAAGAAGATGTTGAAATTACTATTCGTCCTTTAGACCTTGACCGTGATCTTGAAATGCTGCACGAGTGGTTTCACCGTGAACATGCCTTAAAAATCTGGAAAATGAACTGGCCGATCCGTGAACTGGAAACCTTTTACCGCACATTACTTGCGGGGGATGTCGTAAACAGCTATATCGGAGAAGCTAATGGTGTACCAACTTTTAACTTCGAAGTGTACTGGGCCTGCCGCGATTTACTTTCCGGTTACTATGATGCACTATCAACTGATTATGGTACACATCAGTTCATCGCCCCGGTTGATCCGAAATTAAAATATGCTTCACCATCTACACAATCTATACTTGATTTTGTCTTCGCTGAGCCAAAGGTTGGAAAGATGGTAGGTGAAGGGTCGGTAGATTCAATGGCTTCTATTATGAACAAGGCACATGTAGGCTTCAAAATTGAAAGGGTAATAGAACTACCAGACAAGAAAGCAAATTTGAATTTTTGTTACCGGGAGTGGTATTGGGCTAAATTCCCTGCTGCCAAAGATTTCCGAAATGAGCTGGTATCCGAGCTTAGTACTAAAAAAGTATAAGCAAATATTTGTAGCCCACAACCAAAATCATCTCAAAATGAAAACAACAAATTTAACAGGGAGCGTAGAACCCCTGAATATCACTATATGGGAAAAAGTGAACCTGAATCTGTTTGCTAAAACGCTTACAGAATTAATGCACGAACAGGTTGCCCTTCCGCAGATCATCAGTAAAACTGAAGAAGGCCTGATTCATTTCAGGTTGAATACCGATCATGAAAACATCTACTATACATTTTCAGCTTATCCGCGGATGCTGGATTACTGGCACATTCTAAAACCTTCCATTAAAAAACATGAAAATGGGAAAGAGAAACCAGCAACAGATGTTCCCGCTTTTTTTATTGAACAGCAGCAAAGTTTCGGCCTTAACTCATCATTTACATTAGCTCATTACATAGAAGAAATTCTGCATACTTTATACGCAGATGCCTTTATTCAGTCGAAAGGCCGTATCGCAGTTGGTACGCTCGCTGACGCAGATTATCAGACTATTGAGCATCAAATGGATGGACATCCCTGGATTATAGTCAATAAAGGCAGACTTGATTTCAACCATGCAGATTACCTGGAATATGCTCCTGAATCCAATAAAACTATTAAGCTTTTATGGATTGCCGTCCATAAAAGCCGCGCTGCTTTTAAAGCAGTCGATGAGATTAATGAGCAGGAATTTTTCGAAGCTGAATTAGGAAAAGAAAAACTAAATAAATTCGCCGAAATTTTATCCGGCAAGAATGTAATTCCTTCAGACTACTTATTTATGCCGGTGCACGAATGGCAGTGGAATAATAAACTGCTTATTTTGTTTGCATCTGACATTGCAAACCAAATGCTTATACCTTTAGAAGCTGGTGACGATATATACTCCCTCAACAGAGCATCAGGACTTTTTTTAACCTGAGCCATCCTGATAAACACTACGTCAAAACAGCGATTTCTATCTTAAATACAGGTACGGTAAGAGGATTACCACCAAAACAACTGGCAATCGCCCCGCGTTTAACCGCATGGCTTAGAAGTATATTATTAAATGACCAGTATCTCCAGGATCTTGGTCTGATTCTATTAGGTGAGGTTGCAACTATTGGTTATTTACATCCTAATTATACGGAAATTACAGATCCGCCATTTCAATACAACGAGTATCTTGGTGTATTATGGCGTGAGAGTCCGGGTAAATTTCTGAAACAGGGAGAACGGCTAATGACTATGGCTTCCTTGTTATACATAGATGATACTGGAAAAAGCTTTGTGGCAGAGCTTATAGAAAAATCAGGCCTTTCTGCAGAGCAGTGGTTAATGAGTTATCTGAATGCTTACCTCAAACCGCTGTTGCATATCTATTACCAGCATGCTGTTTGTGTCAATCACATGGAGAAAATGTCATCCTCGTATTGGAGAATTATGTTCCTGTCCGTATTGTTCTGAAAGATTTTGCAGGTGATATCTTATTGAATGAAGAGGCTCAGGAAAAACTACCTAAAGACTTTTCAGAGAATATGATCCTGTCATCTAACCCGGAAAACGTACCACTGGTTATCCTTATTGGAGTATTCGAAGCCTTCTTCAGGTATTTGGGCGACATCTTCGAAACTTCTGCTGGTTATGATGAAAAATCCTTCTGGAGATGTGTGTATAATGTTGTACAAAGCTATCAGGATGAACACCAGGAACTGAATGCCAAATTTGAAAGGTATAATTTATTTGTTCCGCATTTTAAACGTCTTAATATCAACAGTCAGCGTTTGTTTAACGGATATAAAGAAACAACCGGATTTGCAAGATCATTTAAAAGTGGTGCGTTAAACAATCCGCTTACCCAGTTCAAAGCTGCTGAGTCTGCAATTTTAAAAGAAAATTAATGAAGACAATAAATAATCTTGCAGACGCGGTCAATTCTGCTGCTGCTATGGCAGGCTTTACAAGGCACGGAGAAAAAATTCACTACTGGCGGAATTAACAGGGCAATTGTATTGTTGTCCGTGCCCATGGTTCTGGAGCTGACCATGGAGTCACTTTTTGTTTTCGTGAATATATTTTTTGTCAGTAAGCTTGGTGCCGATGCCATTCTCATTGTTGGGATCACTCAGTCCATAACCGCAGTAGCTTATTCTGTGGCCATGGGATTAAGTATTGCCGCATCCACTATTATAGCCAGACGTGTTGGGGAAGCTAAATTTGAAAGTGCGGGTTCTACTGCCATGCAGGCTATCTATGTAGGCGTATGTATTGGTGGTTTCATTGCTATTCTGTTATGTATTTTCTCACAGGAAGTCTTACATGCGGTAGGTGCTCCCGATCATTTGATTATCAATGGCCACTTATTCTCTCAGCTCATGTTAGGCAGTGTTTTTTTACTGATCCTCAGAATGCTGTTTAAATGGTATTTTTCGTGGAGCAGGAGACGCTGCTATGGCGATGCGAAACTTATGGGTTTCCAACCTGATCAATATTATCTTATGTCCTATCCTGATTTTTGGCTGGGGAATTATTCCGGCCTTTGGTCTGACCGGGGTCGCATTAGCTACTGTTATTGCCCGGGTCATAGGTATTATTTATCAATTCTGGTATCTGATCTGGGGCAAAACTATTATTGTAATCAAAAAGGCACAATTGGTTTTTGTACCAGAAATTGTAAGAAGTATACTACGATTAGGCTTTGCAGGCACTTTCCAATACCTGATCCCTTCATCCAGCTGGCTGATTATGACAAAGATTATTACACATTTTGGAGCAGATGCTTTTGCAGGATATATTATTGCCCAGCGAGTAGCTTCAGTAGCTACAATGCCAGCATGGGGAATTGGGAATGCTGCTGGTGTGCTGACCGGGCAGAACATGGGGGCTAAACAACCTGAACGTGCAGAACAAACGCGGTATGGAGAGCGGGCATGTTCAACATGTGCTTTTTAAGCCTGGTCGCATTATTCTGGCTGTTTTTTGCTAAGGATGTCATTGGCATATTTACTACAGTGCCCGGGATACTTCAAAGCGGGGTCATGTATATTCAATACCTGTCCATTGCTTATATTTTACTAGGGTATACCATGGTCATTTCCAGAGCACTGAATGCTGCCGGCAATGTAAAACAATTGACTTTGCTGTATATACTTATGTTTTATATCACCCAGCTTCCCTTAGCCTGGTTCCTTGGGATAAATATGAACTGGGGAACTAAAGGCGTCTTTATTGCGATTCTAACTTCAGAACTGGTTCTGGCTATCGCTTGTATTATCATCTTCAGAAAAGGTGACTGGAAGAAAACAAAAGTTTAAAATAGATGACCATCATCTGGTCTTAATCATTATACCAAAAAAAAAAAATAATATGAAAATGTCACCAAAATTACAAGAAGTTTTCTCTACTGCTTTAGCACTCCCCAATGATCAGATCACGGATGATTTAGCTTACCAGAGCGTTCCTGAATGGGATTCCATGTCGCATATGATTCTTATTGCAGAACTGGAATCTAAATATTCAATTACTATAGAAACAGAAGATTTACTTGAAATGACTGATGTCACCAATGTGATCACACGATTAAAGAAATATGGTGTCGAGGCTTAATTAAAAAAGCCCCTATTCTAAAAAAAACACAACCTATGAGACTTTATGATTTAATACGAAGCAATAAAAATCTGGTTTATATTGATGCCTTAACGGATACATCCTATGGCATTAATGAGTTTCACCAATCTATAGCGATTGAGGATAAAAAAGCCGTTGTTTTCTTGTATACAGATAATATGATCGGCTCTGTAGAAGTCTTTTTGAACTTCCTGCAAAGCCGTTTTACAGTGAGCTTATTAAGCCCGCAACTGGATATCCAGTTTAAGCTTGAACTGGAACAGCTCTATCAGCCTTATTATATCTATGACCCTACAAAACAAGAACAGCGGTTGAAGGCTTTAATCTTTACGAAGCATCGTCAAGAATTCAATTGTTTAAAAACCAGTCAGAACCAGACTATCCGGTGCATGAGGAGCTTAAATTATTACTAAGTACTTCAGGAACTACCGGCTCTCCAAAATTTGTAAAGTTATCTGAAGATAATTTAGTGCAGAATGCATATTCCATATTGGAATTCCTCCCTATCAAAGAAACAGATGTAACACCACTTAACGTCCCGATTATTTTCGTCTATGGATTATCCATTTTTACCAGTAACTGTATTGCAGGTGGAAAAATGATTTGTACCAACAGAGATATCTTACAGAAAACCTTCTGGGAAGACTTTGAGAAATATCAATGTACCTCTATCGGGGGTGTCCCTTATGTTTATGAAATGCTCAACCGCATTGGTTTTTTCAAAAAAGAATATCCTTCGTTAAGATACATGACTCAGACCGGAGGAATTCTTAACCATACCCTTGTTCAGGTTCTTGCTGAGAGCACGGTAAAAAAAACATAAAACACAGTTTTTTTTGTGATGTATGGGCAAACAGAAGCAGCCGGACGTATGGCTTATCTTCCACCTGAAGATCTGTTCACTAAAAACACATCGATTGGGATACCAATTAAAAATGGAAGTTTTGAGATTGATCCCGACAGTAATGAACTGATTTATCTTGGTCCTAATATTTTTGGTGGTTATGCCAAAAGACCAGAAGATTTAACTGCGTTTGAACATAGCGCCCGTCTGCAAACAGGTGATGTAGGTAGAAAAGATGATGATGGGTACTATTATATTATCGGAAGGATCAAACGGATTGTTAAATTATTTGGTACCCGGATGAACCTCGACGAAGTAGAACTGATTCTTAAAAATGCATTGGGTGGCGAAACCTTTGTTTGTATGGGGATTGAAGATAAATCAATTATGGTACTTCATTTAAATGAAGAATTAGCCCCTGAAAAGGTAAAGTTAGTTCTTAAAGAAAAACTGAATCTTCATCCCAGTATGGTAAAGGTTAAATTTGTTGAATCGGTTCCCTTAACACCAAATGGTAAAATAGATTATAGTACTGCAATCCAGCTGATAGACTAGTTTTGCCTTTTGAATAGCATACGCTGCAGATGTAAGACCCGCCATTTAAAAATGGCAGGTCTTACTTGATGACTTTAGTAGCCTGGGTATGTGTATTTGCGCTATGCACTTTTTTCTTTGTGATTTTATAAGTGCCTAAAATTAGCATCGAAGCGGCTACAACCGTAAAAAGGAAATAAAATGATCTCTTATCCATACATTATAAATTTAAATTGAAGATTTACAAAATCTGTGCCCATAAAAATATTTGCAGGAGAAATTCTATTCTGGGTAACTATAGACGAATTAGAAGAGCAAACGTTAAGGCACTGATTGTTAACCCTAATTTAAAAATAATTAAGAATAATAACAAATAATTCAACAAAAATCGGAAAATTTATTTTGGCAAAAGAGAGGTCTGGTCAGCATCGATCGCCTGCCATATCATATCCTTTAACTCAACAAGCCCTTTTTGTGCAACTGAAGAAATAAATACAGATGGAATATTTGCAGGTAAATCTTTCTTAATTTCAGCTACCAGCTCATCATCCAGCATATCCGATTTAGTGATCGCCAGTAAATGAGGTTTTTGCATCAGCTCTGGATTATAGTCCAGTAATTCGGATTTAAGAATTTCGTACTCTTCTGTGATCGTTCTGTTTGTATCGGCAGGAACCATGAATAAGAGTACCGAATTACGTTCAATATGACGCAAGAAGCGATATCCTAAACCTTTTCCTTTTGAAGCCCCTTCAATAATACCAGGAATATCAGCCATTACAAACGATCTGTTAGAACGGTAAGACACGATACCTAAGTTAGGAACAAGAGTTGTAAAAGGGTAATCAGCGATTTCTGGTTTGGCTGCAGAAACCACAGAAAGTAAAGTAGATTTTCCAGCATTAGGGAAACCAACTAAACCAACACATCAGCTAAAACTTTTAATTCAAGCACCACCCATTGTTCTGTACCCGACTCTCCAGGTTGTGCAAAACGTGGTGTTTGTAGTGTAGATGTTTTGAAATGCCAGTTTCCAAGACCTCCCCTTCCTCCTGCTGTCAGGATTTCAGTTTGCCCATCTTCTGTGATTTCAAA
This sequence comes from Pedobacter sp. NJ-S-72, assembly GCF_053890575.1. Lineage (NCBI taxonomy): Bacteria > Pseudomonadati > Bacteroidota > Sphingobacteriia > Sphingobacteriales > Sphingobacteriaceae > Pedobacter > Pedobacter sp. NJ-S-72. The sequence goes on from NZ_CM132681.1 coordinate 3,201,291, forward strand.
AAGATCTTCTCCAGTTTCGGCATCTTTAGCTATAGTTCCAAGAGGAACATCCAGATATTCATCTTTACCAGATTTACCGGTACTGGTTGAACTTGAACCAGGTCCGCCATCTGTGGCAAGAATATGTTTACGGTATTTTAAGTGTAAAAGGGTCCAGAACTGGGCATTCCCTCTCAGAATAATATGTCCGCCTCTTCCACCATCACCACCATCAGGACCACCAGTTGAGGTCATCTTATCACGGTGTAAATGTGAAGAACCTGACCCTCCCTTTCCTGAACGGCAGCATATCTTAACGTAATCTACAAAATTCGAACCCTGTGACATACTTTTTTTTTTTTTTCTTACCAATAAAAATAGCGGGAAGAACTTACATTCGTCCCGCTATTAATTATATTATTTTAATTAATATTTATCAAGCACTGCACATAACTCATTAAAGATGTCATCGATCTGACCGATGCCGTTCACTTTTTTAAGTTTATTCTGTGCTTCGTAATAAGGCAAAACATGAATAGTTTTGCTAAAATACTCATCAATTCTTTTTTGCAATTTGTCTGCCTGATCATCAACTCTGTTAGTTAATTTCTGACGTTCAGCAATCCTTTTTGTCAGTTCGCCCTGGTCAACATCTAATGCAATTACAACTGCGATAGAACTTCCTTTACTTTCTAAAAATTCATCCAATGCTGCTGCCTGAGCTACTGTTCTCGGGAAACCGTCAAAGATAAATCCTTTAGCATCAGGATTCTTATCTACTTCTTCTTCCAGCATCGCAATCGTAATCTCATCCGGAACAAGCTGTCCGTCCGCAATAAGCGCACTACTTACCTGTTGTCCCAGTGGACTTTGGTTACTGATGTGTGCTCTGAAAAGATCACCTGTAGAAATATGTATCAACTGATAACGATCAATCAATTTTTGTGATTGGGTGCCTTTGCCTGCACCCGGTGGGCCAAAGAGAACAAAATTTAGCATTTGGGTTGTCTTTAAAAATTTAAAAGCCTTTCAGCAATAGGCTTAAGGCTTTTTCAGTTGATTATATTTAGCTTCTAAAAAAAGATTTAACCACCGAAAACAATTTATTTATTTTTGCCAATTTAAAACATAACTATCTTTAACTATTTCATCAGTAGTTCTACTGAGCAAACAAGAAAAGGTTTATGTTATAAATCAATCTTAGCCAAAAAGACGAGCCTTTTGTTCCAATTGACCATTTTCTTCAGAAGAATTTAGTGTTGCTGACCAGAAAATTACTTCCCTTTAATGCAGCTAACTTCAAATCTTTTCAAGGCTGCAAATATATAATTATTAATTTACTATACTTACTTTTTTCAAAATACTCCCGCTGCGGATGTAAATATTTCCGGTTATTTCAAGGAATGTTCCAGCCAGATATTCTCCATTTTCTGATATAGATTTTCAGGCTGAAATGGGATATGCTGTTTGCAAATTCAGTAGCTTCTGGTGCAGTTTCTATCATGTATGCCTGTGAAGTAAGAAAACATGGCGTCTGTAAAAATCCCCAGACAGCTATTAACAAGACAGTCGCTACAGACACTGATCCCGAAAAATAAAGTGGCACAGACACCGCTATTAGCCCAATCAGAAACACAGCCGTTATCCTGGTTATATTTTTCGTTAATAGTTTACCTGCAACAAAATTCCCTGCGACCCCTGTTAACCCAAACAATAACAGCATCAGGCTGATCGTCTTTTCATCCATCCCTAGTCGCCGCAGCCACAGCTGTTGAGACTAACACCAGGTGAAGAAATGCTGGTAAAACCCCGACTGTCATCAATAACCAAAATGGCGGTGCAAGCGATGATGATACGATATCAGGAATATGACCATCGTTAATGTCATGAGGTATTTCCTGTTAAATCCAGATGCGAACATGGTCATAAAAGGCCCGGCAAGAGCCACAACCATTGCATAAGCACTGAGCAGCATACCTGCTTTATCAATATACTGATATGATAATAATCTGCCAATGAGGGGAGTATTCCAATTACGCCAAATTCGGTCGTAATCATTCCAATAAGGCTGAGACAGCCAATATAAGCTATTTTATGTCTCATGATTAAACCGTCTAAATTGGAATATTCATTCCTCAAACAAAGGGTTTTTAGCTTTTTATAGCATCCCAGGCCGCCTGGATATAGTTATTGATCGTTTCTTCTTTCAGATGAATATAATTACTGTGATGTAATTTCACCAGAGAGACCATAGAGCCACTTGTAAAACCGATCCACTCTTTAATGTCTCCGTCTTTCATTATTTGTTGTGCCTGACCATCTAAATACACCTGATCAAGGTCCTTAAGATACAAACTCCCCCATTATGCTTAGCTATCTGGTCAATGGATGGAGAATAATAAAATTGCTCCAGAAACATAAAATCCAATGGTTCAGCAAGAAAATAATGGATCATTTTTTTCCATAAATAGACAAATCTCTGTTTAACAGAAAGGCTGTTGTCATATCCATGGGCAATTATAGCTGACTCTTTTGTTTTTTAAGTGAAAATATAGCTCGTTTACTAAAGCTTCTTTATTAGGAAAATAGTTATATATAGCGCCCATACCTGTATCAGCTGCTTTTGCAATTTCAGACATTGGAGTGGACTCAATACCTTTCTGCACAATTAATTTCAACGTAGCATTCAGAATTTGCTCTTTCTTATTCATCATCATAGCTTAAATGGAATTGCAAAGGTACATAAACCGGAATACATATTCCATTTTGTGTACAGATTTCTGTCTGGACTGCACAAGTCCCGATAAAATGTCCGATATCCAACAGAACGTTCGATATCGGGCATTCTATTTTAAACAACAAATCCAAATATCTGATTACCAAATAATTACTAATGGCACCCCTCTTGCAAAGCCCTATTCAAAAGAATTTAGATGGATACGATCATTACCGAAGAAGTTAATGCACATAAAAAGAAGAAAATGATTCTGATAAGTATTATTTGCTTAACAGCAGTGGTTGCAGGCATCTGGATCATACGTACATACTTTAAACCTTCATTAACTAAAGCGGAATTTACTACAGCAATTGCAGAAAAAGGAAATATTGAAAACACCATCAATGCAACTGGTGAAATCCTGCCTGAGTTTGAAGAAGTCTTAACCAGTCCGATCAATGCATCTATCAGAAATGTAATTATGGACGCCGGGAATAAAATTACCGCCGGCCAATCTATTCTTACACTGGATAAATCTGCTGCACAAACAGATTTCGATAAATTGAAATTTCAGATAGAATCAAAAGAGAACGAAATCCGCAAGCTGAAGCTGGACCTGGAGAAAAGCTTTTATGACATAAAATAATAATAGTATCAAACAGCTTCGCATCAGTAACCTGATTGATGCGGTTTCCAATACCAAAAAACTATATAAAGCCGGTGGAGGGACCAAAGAGAATATTGAGCAGGCAGAACTAAACCTTAAAGTAGCTGAACTGAAAAAAAAACAGCAGCTTGAAAATGAGATCAAAAACAAGCAGCAGACCATGAAAATCGAGATCAGAGAAGCTGAAATCGCCTTAGCCATTCAAAAAAATGACCAGACCGCACTCAAAAGAAAACTTGACTTAGCCAATGTAATTGCTACCCGGAATGGTGTAATTACCTGGGTAAACAAAAATATTGGTGCAAGTATCAAAGAAGGTGAAGCTTTAGCAAAAATAGCAGATCTGGGAAGTTTCAAAGTGGCTGGAAGCATGTCCGATAACCTGCTCGATCAGTTGCACGGCAACATGCCAGCTATTATCCGGCTCAACGAAACTCAGCTCCGAGGACATATCGTAAATATATCCCCCGCTGTAAATAATAATGGAATCGTCTCTTTTGAAGTACAGCTGGACGAAAGAAATAATAAGCAGTTAAGACCAAATATGAAAGTCGATTTATTTCTGGTCACAGCTGTAAGGAATGGAGTGATCCGTGTGGCCAACGGCCCGGCATTTAAAGGATCAAATCAGCAGGATATTTTCGTAATCAGCAAAGGAAAAGCCCAACGCAGAACCGTAAAAACCGGATTGAATAATTTCGACTATATAGAGATTATCAGTGGACTAAAACCTGGTGAAGTCATTATCACGTCTGATATGAATGCTTATAAGAACTCAGCAGAAATTTCCATTATCAATTAAATCGTTAAGAGAACGCAATCATGAAATTTATTCTGCTCTTTTTCTGGTCACTCTATACTGCAAGAGCTATAGGAAGCAATGGCAATGACACGATAAAACTTGCCCTGCCTCAGGCTATAGCAATGGCCAAAGCAAATTCAATTGCAGCAAAACAAGCAATTACAGTTAAAGAAACCAATTGGGAATTCAGGACTTACAAATCTAATTATCAGCCTCAATTGGCCTTAGAAGGAATCTTGCCGGGCTATAATAAAACTTACACACAGGTATTACAGCCTAACGGTACTATAGAATTTCAGCCTATTCATAATGACAACTCCTCATTAACCATGAATTTCAGTCAGACGATTACCCCAACGGGAGCCACAATTTATGGAAAAACCCAATTGCAGCGTTTTGATGATTTTGATAGAAATAACGTATTGTACAATGGTATCCCTTACGGGATAGGTTTTACACAGCCCCTGTTTCAATTCAATCATTTAAAATGGGATAAAAAGATAGAACCACTTAAATTCAATGAGAGTAAGCAAGCTTATATTGAAGCACAGGAGCAGATTGCTGTAACCGTTAATGGCTACTTTTTTGACTTGTTGCTGGCACAGGTAAACCTGGGTATTGCGAGCACCAATCTAAGCAATACACAGAAAATAATGAAAGTAGCCAATGCTAAATTTTGAACTTGGAAAAATAGCCCGGAACGAGATCCTTCAATTACAGCTTGAAGAGTTAAATGCTCAAAAATCTGCAGGTACTGCGAAGCGCGATATGGAAATTGCCACATTAAATTTACGCAGTTATATCGGCATGGAAGGAGACGTCAGGATTACCCTTGACATCCCTGCCGCAGCCAGTAAAATGACTGTCTCAACAGACAAAGTTCTTACAGAAGCCTTTGAAAACAGATCTGACGCCATTGCTTTTGTAAGAAGACTTGCAGAAGCAAAAAGAGACGTCGCTAAAGCCAAAGGACAAAGTGGCCTCAATGCAACTTTAAATGCAAATCTTGGCTTTTCAAATACTGCAGGAAACATTCCGGATGTTTATCGTTCTCCAAAGAGTCAGCAATCCGTACAATTACAATTAACTGTCCCTGTGCTGGATTGGGGACGTTCCAAATCCCGTACTAAAACTGCACAGGCTAATGAGCAGTTTACAGTCTACGCAGTAGAGCAAGACAAACAAATTTTTAAACAGCAGATTGTAACCCAGGTAACCCTGTTTAATATGATGAAAGAGCAAATGGCACTTACCGCAAGTGCGGAACAGATTGCCTCAGAAAAGTATCAGATTGCAAGAGAACGTTACGTTTTAGGCGATCTGACCATTACCGAGCTCAGCATTGCGTTTCAGGAAAATGACAGAGCAAAAAGAGATTATGTAGGTTCTTTAAGAGACTTCTGGGGCTCTTATTATCAATTGAGATACCTGTCATTATACGATTTCGAAAACAATAAAAAAATTACCTACAACTAAATCTTAATCACTAACTATACAATATGATACGTTTACAAAACATTGAGAAAGTGTATCGCACTGATACAGTTGAAACCCTTGCAGTTAACGGGATAAACCTGGATATAGCGAAAGGCGAGTTTCTGTCTATTATGGGGCCATCTGGTTGCGGAAAAAGCACACTGCTGAATATCATAGGCTTATTGGATGATCCTTCGAAGGGAAGTAGTATCAGAATTGATAATCAGGATACAAAAAACTTATCAGATCAGCAATTAGCGAAATTCAGGAATCAAAAGATAGGCTTTATCTTTCAAAGCTATCATTTGATCAATGATTTACAGGTACTGGATAATGTAGCGCTCCCATTATTATACCGTAATTCTACAGAGAAAGAACGTAAGGCTATGGCAACCGCAGCACTCGAAAAAGTAGGCCTGAGCAACAGATTAAAGCATTTCACTACACAATTGTCCGGAGGACAGCGTCAGCGGGTAGCCATTGCACGCGCAATAGTCGGATCACCACAGATTATTCTGGCCGATGAGCCAACCGGAAACCTTGACAGTGCAATGGGAAATGAAATTATGGATATCCTGATTGACTTGAACAAACAAGAAGGCACTACGATCGTCATGGTTACCCATGATGAAAATATGGCTCACAAGACGCATCGTCTGATCCGTTTATTTGATGGTTCTCAAGTTCTTTAATTCAGAGATTATGTTAAAAAACTACTTCAAAATAGCCATAGCAGTACTAAAACGCAGGAAGTTCTTCACTTTTATCAGCCTGTTTGGTATTAGTTTTACACTCACCATTTTGATGGTGACCACCGCATTTCTGGACAAAATTTTCAGCACCAATTACCCGGATACCAGGCGGGACAGGTCTCTGTATGTAACCAGGGTATTGCTAAAAAACTCGAAAGAAGGCTGGGTCAATAGAACTGCTCCATCATTCTACTTACTGGACCATTACGTTTCAACACTTAAAACACCTGCAAAAATAGCAATCTCTTCTTTGTCAAAATCTACCAACACTTATGTAAATAATAAAAAAGTAGTTATAGAATATAAATATACAAATGCCGATTTCTGGAATATCCTTGACTACCAGTTCCTGGAGGGCAAGCCCTATAATAAACAACAGATCGATCAGGCAGCACACGTCGCGGTAATATCTGAAGACACAAAGAAAGCCTATTTTGGCGATGCTAATTCGTAGTTGGCAAATATATAGAGGCCGATAATGTAAATTATAAAGTTATAGGTGTTGTGAAGAATGTACCCCTGACTATGCCCTATATTTATGGGGATATGTACCTGCCTTATACTGTATCAAAAGTAAACTATAAAGAAGTCGGATTAATGGGTGAATACACCGCTATATTACTGGCTAAATCAGTCGCAGATGTACCAAAAATGAAACAGGAATTTGACCAGATGATCACTAAAGTTCCAATCAATAATAAAGAATTTGATCAGTTTCACTGTGCAGCAGACGGTTATTTCGAAAGTTTCGCAAGAGAGATTGCCGGTAAAGATGATGGTGACTCTGGAGTAATTAAACTGATTTCAATCATGAGTCTCCTTGCTTTCCTGTTTTTACTGCTGCCTACCATTAACCTGGTGAATATCAATATTACCCGGATTATGGAAAGGTCTTCAGAAATTGGCGTAAGAAAAGCCTTTGGTGCTTCATCCAGAACATTAGTGTACCAGTTTATTGTAGAAAACATCATTTTGACATTTATTGGTGGCGCAATCGGTGTACTACTCTCAATTCTGCTCATCTATTTCATCAATACACTCAACCTGATCCCTAACCTGGATCTTTCCTTAAATTTCGCAGTATTAAGTTATGCTTTAATAGCCTGCGTATTTTTCGGGTTACTTTCCGGGGTATATCCCGCATGGCGGATGTCAAAATTAAATGTAGTAACAGCCTTAAAGGCCAATTAATGTAACATTCTCATTTTAAATGAAATCATTATGCTGAAGCATCTATTTATATTAATCTGGAATAAGAGAAAACAGAATTTCTTATTCCTGTCCGAACTCCTTTTATCCTTTATGGTCATCTTCGCTGTATTTTCCTTTCTGGTCTATTATTTTCAGAATTACAAAAAACCTTTAGGTTTTGACTATGAAAAAGTATGGTCAGTTAATTTCACAAACTCCACAAAGATCAAAGACATAGATTCATTGTCTCAGTATTTTGATCATGTACGTCAAACCCTAAAATCGCTACCACAAATCGAAAAGGTTAGTTTCACAGGAAGTAATATTCCTTATGCGAATAGCAGTTCTTCAACAGCCATAACGAATAATGGAAAAAAGTATGACCGGATAAACGACTACAGAGCAGAAAATGAGTACAAAGATTTATGGAATTTGAAAGTAGTGGAGGGAAGATGGTATAATCAGCAGGACATAGCTGGTAAAGATATCCCAAAGGTGATTAATCAAAGTTTTAGAGAAGAAATATTCGGGAAAGGGCCTGTAATCGGAAAATTGATAGGTGATGATAAAGAAAAAGTAAAATGGAGAATCATTGGTGTGGTTGCAGATATGAAAGCCAATGGCGATTTCTATCCTTCAGGAACAGCGATCTATAGTAAAATAGATACTTCAGCTTATCGCTGGATACGTAATGTTGTGATTAAAGTCAGTCCGGATGCTGATGCTGCATTTGAAAGCCATCTCTATAAAATATTATCTAATACCCTACCCTAAAGAATTCTAATCTAGAAATAGTACACCTTACTGATATGCGCAAGTCAAAAAATAAATCTACTATCATCCCAATGGTCATTTTCATCATTGTGGCCGGTTTCCTGATTATTAATGTGGCATTGGGCTTATTCGGTGTTTTATGGTATAATATCAATAAGCGAAGAGGAGAAATCGGATTGCGCAGGGCGATTGGCGCAAGTGGTAAATCTGTCTCTTATCAGCTCGTTTATGAATCACTGATCCTGGCTACCATGTCCTTAACCATAGGTTTTTTGTTCGCCATCCAATTTCCTTTGCTCCATGTATTCGATATACCAGCAAGTGCTTATTTAATCGCAATTTTATTAGCTGTGATTTTTATTTACCTGCTTGTATTTTTATGTTCACTTTACCCGGGTAAACAAGCTGCTGCAATTCATCCGGCTGTCGCGTTACATGAAGAATAATTAAATTATAACTTTGTTAGATGATCCTGATTATTGATGATGATATAGCGGTAAGAACTTCCTTATTGTTATTATTAAATAGTACTGGCCACGAGGTTACTGCGACAGATAATCCTGCAGAAGCAAAAAGGATGATCAATGATCGTATTCCCGATCTCATTATTCTTGATCTGAATTTCTCTATTGATACATCAGGGAAAGAAGGAATGAGTTTACTGAGACATATCAGGGAGGTAGCCCCATCCCTTCCGGTAATTTTAATTACTGGCTGGGCAAGTATTGAATTAGCCGTACAGGGTATGAAATCAGGAGCTAATGATTTTATCAATAAACCATGGAACAACGATCATGTTTTACAGTCCGTTAAAACATTATTGGATCTTAATGTCAAAAAATCAGAAAACCGCAGCCGTAAACAGCTGGATAAGCAATACAACTTCAAACAGATAATTGGTGAAGATGCCAGTATGCTGACTATTCTGGAGACTATTGGAAGAGTCGCTGGTACCGATGCATCTATACTGATCATGGGCGAAAGTGGTACAGGAAAAGAGCTGATTGCCGAAGCCATCCATGAAAATAGTTTACGAAGTGGTAAACCATTTATTAAAGTCAACCTGGGAGGCATTTCTTCTTCATTATTTGAAAGTGAAATGTTCGGTCATATACGTGGTGCTTTTACAGATGCCAGGTATGACCGGACAGGCCGTTTTGAAATGGCCAGTAAAGGGACTGTTTTTCTGGACGAAATAGGCGACCTGGAAGCGGGAAGTCAGGTGAAGCTTTTGCGCGTACTGCAAGACAGAACCTACGAAGTTTTAGGGAGCAGCCGTACTAAAACGGTCGATATCCGGATAGTTTGTGCCACCAATAAAAATTTAAATGAAATGGTAAGTTCAGGTCTTTTCAGAGAAGATTTACTCTACCGGATTAACCTGATTACTGTACACCTGCCTGCATTAAGAGAACGCCCAGGTGATATTCCTCTGTTGGTCAATTTCTTTATTAACAATTTAAAAGAGATTTACAACCGTCCTTTATTATCGGTTTTCTGCTACAGCCATGAAGTGGTTGCAGCAATTACCACTTCATGGTAATATCAGGCAGTTGAAAAACCTGGTCGAACGCTCTATCCTGGTGAGTCATCAGGATGAGCTGGGAATTGATGATTTCAAATCACAGCTTGACATTTCCGCATCCAGAAAGGAAAATTTACAGCTGCCGGGTGTGGGCACTATTACCCTTGAACAAATGGAAGTTGAAATGGTAAAAAGGGCGATGAGCTTTCATCAAAATAAAATTACCAAAGCAGCAGCATCTTTAGGGATTACAAGAAATTCACTGTACCGCAGACTGGACAAATACCAAATTCCATTTAATGAGACTGAAGATTAAATTTATCCTGTTTGTAGTTATACTGCACCTGGTTTGCCTGGTGTTAACTTATCTCATTTTTGAAAACAATAAATTGATCTTCATGGCCGCTGAGGTACTGATCATTATATCTATTGTCATTTCTCTGAATTTATACCGGCAACTCATACAACCGCTCACTTACCTGAAAGAAGGTATTAACGCGATTAGAGACAGGGATTTTAATGTCAAGTTTTTACCGACCGGGAAACAGGAAATGGATGAACTCATAGCGGTTTACAATCAAATGATGGATGAGCTGAGAGCTGAACGGATCAAGCAGGAAGAACAGCATTTTTTCCTGGAAAAGTTAATCCAGACCTCGCCTACGGGAATTATTATCCTGGATTATGATCATCAGATTAAACAAATCAATCCTAAAGCTACAGATATCCTTAAGACCAATCCTGAACTGTTCCTCAACGATCTTCATCAATTAAAGCCCGGTGAATCAAAGCTGATCAGAATTGGTGGATTAAGTACTTATAAAGTTCAGAAGTCCCATTTTATCGACAGAGGTTTTGCCCGTTTTTTCATCTTAATAGAAGAAGTTACCGTAGAAATTTTTGATGCGGAGAAGAATGTTTATGATAAGGTGATCCGTATGATGGCACATGAAGTTAACAATACAATTGGCCCGGTAAACTCGATCATGAACCTGGCATTGGAAACTGAAAATTTATGGCAATCAGTGGATAAAACCCCATTAAAAAATGCTTTACAGATCGCTATAGAAAGAAATCAGAACCTGAATATTTTCATGAGGAATTTCGCAGATCTGGTTAAACTCTCAGCCGTTAATAAGCAGCGTACTGATGCAGTTTCTTTAATTCGTTCGGTAGCCTCATTTATGCAGATTAAAGCAGAAGAAAAAGGAGTTCAGTTCGAGTATAGTTTCCCTGAACAGCCTTTTTATATTTCTGCCGATGTACAACAAATGGAGCAGGTATTGATTAACCTGATCAAAAATGCAATTGAAGCGATAGATAAAGACGGACTGATCAAATTCACATTGGATGAAGTTGAACAAAAAATGATCATATCTGACAACGGAGAAGGGATTTCTGCCGAAATGAATGAACAGCTTTTTAGTCCCTTCTTTAGCACAAAGAAAGATGGGCAGGGTATCGCCTGACCATGGTCAGAGAAATACTTTTGAATCATGGGTATGAGTTTTCTTTAAAAACAGTACAACCTGGTCAAACCGACTTCGTGATTCTTTTCCGGTCTTAAGGAAGTCTGTTTAATTCCTGTTACCGCTTTTAGCCTGTCTGACCGCCTGATTTTCTTTGAGATTGAGCCGGTATACAAAAGTTAAGCGGTAACGTGCCGCATTGGGAATATTAGTCTTTGCAAGTACATAATCATTTCCAGTTATCGTTGTCCGGTATTTACGAAGGTTAAAGGCATTTGCAATATCAAATAATAGCGTTGCTTTATCTTTCAGCAGATTCTTACTTGCACCAAGATCAATATCATGCATTGCCGCTGAATAGCTTTGTGCATTACTTTGCGCACCGGTGAAATTATAGCGGCACTGTAAACTGAACTTATTCTTCAATTTAATCTGTGTACTTAAACGGCTGGTGAATACATTGCCAGTATAATTAAAATTATATGTTTGACAACTTCTTGTTTAAAACTGTAGGCATTGAGTTCAGTACTAAGTTGTAACCATTGTAGTGGATTATATAAGACAGAAAGTTCTACTCCCTTTCGTATTTCCCTGTCAATATTAACAGGAGTAGTAATAAATATCCCATTCTGATTTCTGAAAGTATAATTTTGAATAGTCCCGCTGTTATTTTGATAATATACCGATGGATTAAAAGTAAAAGTATTCCAGCGTTGCAAAAAACCCAGTTCAAAAACATCCGCATAAGATGGATTTAGCTCCGGATTACCAATAAACTGTGCATTAAAGTCTGTCAGTTCATTAAAAGGATATAAAAGATTCAGTGAAGGCCTATTAATCCGCTTACTGTAACTTCCCTGTACAGCACCACCTTTAGCTAATTGATAAGTCAGGCTAAGCGTAGGGAATAAACGAACATAATTCTTATTATTGTTATAAGTACCGGTTATGTCTTCAACCCTGACTCTGGTTAGCTCTGTACGTAAACCCAACTGATGATAAGCTAGCTTACCTATTTTACTACCCAGCTGTGCATAAGCCCCTCCGATCAATTCATTATAGTTTAGTTGATTATTGATATTATCAATGATATTCCACCCCGCTCCTATTTGCTGTTCAGCCCTGAATTCACTAGTCACCCGTCGGTTTTCCGCTTTCAGTCCGAATTCAAGTGTAGTATTGCTATCCAAAGGTTGAACTAAATCTGTTTGCGCCATAAAATCTTTACTTGTCCCAATAGAACTGGTTCGTATAGCTGGCAAAGATTCAATTACTGGCAACAGCTTCTTTGTACCCAGGTTCCAGTCTTTATCACTGTTCCAGAAATCATACTGTATATCAATAGTATATTTTTTACCCGGCTGTTTGAACTTACGGGTATAATTGAACTCCAACTGGTTATAACTTCGTCTTTCCCATGATTCCCCATTACGCAACAAACTGCTGTCCGCACCATTTTTACTCGAATAGTTATAATTTATAGCCGTTTTATCATGGTCATGTGTCGAATTTTTCAGAAAGGCAAGCGTAACAGTCTGCTGATCATTGATCAGATAATCCGCACCGAAGTATAATAACTTTCCATCATCGTGCCGGTTTTCATCCTGCCGCTGATTCAGAAAAGCAGTATTTCCTTCGCTGGAAACAGACTGTTTAGTTGTATATAACCCGACATAATCGGATAACCTGATTCCAAAAGTCGAAAATACGTTCAGTTTATCAGATTTATAATTCAGACTTGGTGTAATCCTTGTTTCATTCGGGATACCACCAACCAATCTGAGCTGACCATTAAATCCCCCCTTTTTATTTTTCTTCAAAATGATATTAATTATTCCTGACGAACCCGCAGCATCGTATCTCGAAGAAGGATTAGTGATCACTTCCACACGTTCTACCTGATCAGCTGGTATTTGTTCCAAAGCATTTCCCTGTGTAAGCCCTGAGCGGCGGCCATTAATCAATACCAGCACATTACTGCTTCCTCTCAGACTTACGGTTCCTGAAGGCCCTACACTAACCGCAGGTACACCATTCAAAAGTTCAACTGCCGTTCCGGTCTGTGATAATATATCTTTTCCTGTTTCGAATACTTTTTTGTCCAGTTTTAAACTGATTGCCGGTTTATCGCTGGTCACAGCAATTTCTTTTAACAACCTTGAATCAGGATTCAAAAATATCGTTCCTGCATTGATATGATTTACAGCGGCAGTGATCAGTAAAGGCTTTGTTATAGTTTGATATCCCATCATACGAAATTCAATAGTCAGATTACCTACCGGAATATCATTTAGCCTGAATGCTCCTTTTTCGTCTGTGATCCCCGCAGCAATCAATCTCAAAGACTCGTCTTTTATACTTACGGTAGCATAAACAACAGGTATTTTAGCTGGCTGCTCCTGAACAATGCCATAAACTGTTTTCTTATTCAGATCGGGAGAACTTGATTGCTGTGCTAAAATACCAGAACAGTAAAATACTGCTATAAAAATAATTAAGAGTCGTCGTTTCATAGCACAAGAGTAATCTGCCGGAACAATTAAACAAGGGAAAAATATGTCAACTGCTCTATCTCCTTTTGAAATGCTCTTTTTTGGTTTATCTTACCCCTAACTTTACCTTATGCAGCGTCTCTTAATTTTCTTTACAATTTTACTCTTGCAATCATCCTGTAAACAGGCCGTGGTATATAAAGAATACCCCACTGTATATCAGACAGGCGATAATAAACTCTGGGCAGAAAAGAATTTCAATGATAGCGGATGGCTTACTGAAAGAGGAAACACAGCTCAAAGAATTTTCTGGTCACGCTCACCGGTGAAATTAATAAAGACCTCTGCTAGTTCAATGGGATTACATCTTCAAGCCTTCGGCGCTTTCGAAGTCTATTGGGATGGGATACTGCTTGGACATAATGGTCAGATCACGCAAAAGGATATACCGGAAGTAGCTGGGTATACCTCAGGTTATTATCAGATACCCGATTCGTTAGCTTAACAGGCAGGCATATATTAGCCCTGCGCACTTCACAATCCTATTTAAATAAAGTTAAACGTCCAGTAGGGATAGAATTAAATCAATATACAGATCTGTTAAGAAACCCACTGATTATCTCGTCACTGATGAACCTGATGGCAGGAGCTTTCCTGATTGCCGCAGTTTACTATTTTTTCATGTACCTCAATAGCAGACGTAAAGAATACAGCATCCTGGTTTTTGCAATCATTTGTTCGCTCTTTTTCGCTTTGCTAATTGCAGAATACATTAAATTCTATATTGTGATACCGTATACCCATTTTTTTATACGACTGGAAATTATTGGCTGGCTCACTTTCGCCCTCGCCATGCTGGTACCTTTGTATTTTAGCATACAGTTCCATTTCAACAGAAAAAAGATACTATTGATCACCTTATTCATTATTTTGATTGCTATTTATAGTTTAAACTATCAACATTTTGATCTGACAGCTATATTGTATAGCAGAGCGATGTGGTTTACATCGGTCATTGTTGTAGTGGATGCCATCTTCAGGAAAGAAAAAGGCGGACTCATCGTACTTACTGGTTTACTGGCAAGTGCAATAGTCAATCATTTTCTGGAATACGACTTTGGTCTATTCATCAGCTTTACGCTGATCATTTTATGTATGCTTTACCTGCATACTATACGGGCCAGAATAATAGAAGATGAACATCAATCTTCCTTACTCCTGTCTTCCAGATTACAACTAGAACTAATTAAAAAGAATATTCAGCCTCACTTTCTCAGGAATACACTGACTTCGCTAATAGACTGGGTAGAAGAATCTCCAAAACAGGGTGCCGAATTCATCCAGGCACTGGCAGATGAGTTTGATATTATGAATTCCATTTCCGAAGCTGCATTAATCCCTATAAGACAAGAAATCGAGCTTTGCAAAACTCACCTTACAGTGATGCAGTTTCGGAAAGAAATACATTATGAGTGGCAGGAATCCGGAATCGATGAAACAGAATATATTATTCCTCCCGCACTGATGCATACAATTCTTGAAAACGGAATAACCCATGGTATTCCAATTACAGAGAGCCTTATTTCTTTCCAATTGAGTTATTTACGCACAAATAACTACAAACAATATACATTTGAGACTAAAGCACTAAACCGGCAGGGATCAAAAAAAAGAGAAGGGGGAACTGGTTTCCGCTATATTCAAGCCCGTTTGACAGAAAGTTATGGTGATCGCTGGAAATTTATTTCAGAAGCAGTTCCCGGCGGCTGGTTAACCACGATTCAGATTTACGACAAATGATGCGCATATTAATAATTGAAGATGAGGCAAGGATAGCCAAAAGAATCGAGCGGATGACCCGTCATTTCTTTGAACAGAATATAGCAACACTTGCAATTTGCGATTCCCTGCAAAAAGGTTTGGCATACATAGAAAATCATACGATTGATATTTTACTATTAGATCTGAATTTAAATGGAGAAAATGGCTTTGACATATTAGGGTCGATGGTAGCCGGATCATTTCATACCATCATTGTTTCTGCCTATACAGATAAAGCGATCATTGCTTTTACTTATGGAGTGCTTGATTTCGTTCCCAAACCTTTTGATCAGACAAGGCTGTCCATGGCTTTCAGAAGAATTACTGCCAGCGGGAAAACCATAGAAAACACGATGAAATACCTGGCCGTCAAAAAAGCAGGTAATACACGTATGATAGACATTAAAGATGTTCTTTATATCAAAGGGGCGGGAATTTATAGTGAGCTGTTTTTACAAAATGGCAAACAAGAATTACACGACAAGTCACTCGAGATGCTGGAACAATTACTGCCCGACTCATTTGAGCGTATCCATAAATCGTATCTGATTTCCTTAGATCAGGCAGAGAAAATCATCATACGCCCCGGGAGCAGCTATAGCCTTTTACTTAAGAACGGTGAAATACTGCCTATTGGCAGATCAAGGTATAAAGAGTTAAAAAAGAAGATGATTTAAGTCTGCCGGCTTCGTCATTCTTTTCAGAAATATAAGTTTTAACTTCACAACATGTTATACCTGACTGGCATCATCATTACATTTTTCCTTGCCATAATTCTGGTAAGCAAACGAAATAAAAGCGAAGCTGATCATATATTAGCCATTTGGCTGATATGTTTAGGGGTTCATATCACCTTATTTTATTTAGTCTTCACAGGAAAATACATAGACTTCCCTTATTTGTTAGGTCTGGAAATCCCTTTTCCTTTAGTACATGGCCCACTGTTATATCTTTATTCCTCTACACTAACCAATCAAACCAATCGTAAAAAATATCGCATTCTGCATTTCTTACCTGCTGTAATTGTTTACTTCTTTTTGATTCGGTTTTATTCATTGCCAGTTACCGGGAAAAAATATTTGTTTATCAGCACAATGGTTTAGGTTTTGAAACTCTAGCGTTATGGATATCGATCATTGTCAACTGCTCAGGAATTGCATACGTAACGCTTTCATTATCAAAAGTATACCAGCATAAAAAGCGTATCGGTGATAATTTCTCAAACATAGAAAAGATAAACTTGTCCTGGTTAATGTACCTGATAGCCGGAGTAAGTATCATCTGGATTGTTGTCATATTTGGGACAAATGAATATATTTTCGCAGCTGTAGTACTTTTTGTGCTTTTTGTTGGGTATTTCGGGATTAAACAAGTAGGCATTTTCACAAGCAGATATGAAGATAATGATCTGGTCATTGACGGCTTGCCCAAGACAGAAACAATCATTCTACATACAGAAACCGCTGTTGTAAATGAAAAAAGTAAATACTCAAAATCTGGCATGAGCGATGATACAATAGATAAAATACATCAGGAGCTTAACTCCTTAATGCAGAGAGAAAAACGTTATACTGACCCTGAGCTTACGCTTGTGCAGTTATCAAAAGAGCTAAATATTCATGCGAATTCTTTATCCCAGGTCATCAATTCTGTTGAGCAAAAAAACTTCTATGATTATGTCAACGCACAAAGAATTGAGGAGTTTAAAAAAATTGTATCAAGCCCCGAAAATCAGAAATTCACCCTATTGTCACTGGCATTTGAATGCGGTTTTAATTCCAAAACTTCTTTTAACAGGAATTTCAAAAAACACATCGGAATTTCTCCCTCTGAGTATATCAAGCAGCAAAACATTTGTTTGCCATAGTAAACTGATCACTGCCACTTTCTTCTCTATAATAATCGGGCCCATCTTATAAGTTGGGGCGATCCGCGCACTTTGTTTCCTAATGGTTATTCACAAAAAACACAGACCGTTCTTAATGCCAGATAAAATTTAATGATGTTTTTTAATTCCTCTGATTTATCACAATAATTATTTGGTTTCTGGCAGGAAAGAAATAAGGAAGAATTAAGGTTGAAAACCGTATTAAAAGGGCAATGAAAGGGCATTGGAAGGGGGTTGGAAGGACCAGGGTCATTGCAAGGTCCTTCCAACGTCCTTCCAACCCCCCTCTCAACGTCCTTTCAACAGGGTTTTCAACCCCTTTTCAAACCCTTGTTTAACGCCGAACCGTAGGTAAATTATTCTTCCGAAAATTCAGGGCCAAAAAATTGGCCATAAAAAAAGCAGGTACCCCATCTGGGGTACCTGCTTTAATCAAAAAATTTATGCTCTCTACTTTCGCAATAGTTCTATCTCCTGATCCGACAATACCCTATTAAAAATGTTCAGCTCATCAATTTTCCCTTTAAATCCGCCAATAGTTTGTAATGGAAAAAACAAGGTTTCCACTTTACGCATCTTTGTTTTGTCTTCATCTGTAAACTGAATCCAGTTATCGTATAGTTTCTTTTGTAATTTTCCGTTTACATACAGGCTCGTTCCTTTATTTGTACCCGCAATAACTAAATGAGTCCAGGTATTTTCAGGCACAGCGTAATCAAAGTCAAAATCATAACCTTCTCTGGAAAAACCCAGTTTCCCATGAATCCCTTGTTTTAATTTGACCACTGAATTAGGAGAACTGAAGAGGACTGCATTATCTGAATTGTGATCAGCAGGATTTATCCAGAATGAAATGGTATAATCATACCCAATTTCGGAGTAAGGAAGTTGAGCGGCACTATATATTCCGGAAAAAAAAGATAATGGTTCTTCGCCAATTTTGATGCAATTTCCGGGATTCAGTTTTTATTCATAAATATCTGTAAATCAGTATTTTTAAAGCAGTTTTCCCTTGTTTTGTAAGTTATTTTTCTGTATCTTAAAGTACTGAATAACAGACACTTTAACCTTGATTTTATCTCATACACTCAACCAAAATCTTGCAGCTTTATTTTATGCTGACTGGAAGATCAAAATATACCGGTCAGAAATACAAGATTCGATAATTCGGCTCTTTGTCCAAAGACCGGGAAAGCGGGCCCAATGTCCCACGTGCTTTAAGAATAGTCATACTGTCCGCTCATTTTATTTCAGAACCTTAATAGACCTTCCTATGGTAGGTAAAAAGGTCTTTATCTTACTTAAGATACGATACGCCGCTTCGCTTGTAAAAACTTTAAATGCCTTAAGTTGATATTTTCAGAACAGTGCAACGATATCACCACACCTTATTCCAGACGGACCGAGAGGGCTACAGGGTATTTAAGGCAGGTCCTTATTGAAATATCTTCCAACAAGGGCGCTTACTTTTCTAAACTGATGCAGATTCCCGTCAGTAATAATACTTGCCTGAGGTTAATTAAGTCTATGAATATGCCACTACATGATAGTCTGTTGTGTGTAGGCATAGATGATTGGGCAAAACGAAAAGGAATGAACTATGGATCGATCCTCGTTAATGCAGAAACTGGCCGCACCATTGATCTTCTAAATAGTAGGGATTCAAATGATGTTATAGATTGGTTCTCATCTCATCAAGAGGTTAAATATGTAACCAGGGATAGGGCGACATCTTATGCGAGTGCAATAACAAAATCAATACCTGCAGCAAAACAAATCGCTGATAGATTTCACTTAGTGAAGAATCTTTAGTGATGTTATCCTTGAAGAAATCAGACTCGAATACGGCCATTTGAAGCAGATTGCAAAAAATCTTTCCCCTGATGCAGAGACAATGTCGTCCAATACAGCAGGTGTGAATGCCAGTAGTGACGTAAATTCCGTAAGTAAGCCTAGTATTTCTTCATATATGACTGAAAGACGGGAGAAGTTTCAGTTAATGGCAAAGTTGAAAAAAGATGGACATAACCTAAGTGACATTGCCCGGAGAACGCAAATGAACTGGCGTACGGTGAAAAAGTATTTGACATCATCAATACCATCGATCCAAAGGGAAACGCGTATTAATTACAATAAGTATATGAGCCAAATCAACCACATGGTTCATTTGGAAATCAATCCTACAGCCATGTTTAAGTCGCTTAAGGATCTGGGCTTAAATTGTTGTGAGCGCTCTTTTACCAGATGGTTTACAATAAATTTTCCTGATTATCAGCACAAATGGAGCAGGATATGTCCTCAACCATTGAAAAATGAACAACCAAGTATTTGGATCAACTATATTCCTCCTTTAAAAAAGCTATCGATATTTGTGATGAATCCAGACTATGGTGTTTCAAAAGAGACGGGTGAATGCTCAAAGGAAAAGGAAATTGTTGACGGACTACTAAATAAAGTTCCTATTCTAGCTAGCCTAAGAAGGGCTTACATCGACTTTAGGAAAGTTTTGAAAGGAGGATGCCCCGAACAATTGGACCTGTGGATAAAAGATGTCCAATCAATGAGCCGGAAAAAAATTGACCGCTTTTGTAATGGATTAAAGAAAGACATTCTGGCTGTGAAAAATGCCATCATGTACAACTGGACTAACGGGTTAGTTGAAGGATGTGTAAATAGGTTGAAAAACAAAAAACGTGAGATGTATGGTAGATGCGGATTTCAGTTGCTTAGACGAAAGGTTTGTCTTTCAGTAATGGGATGATTGCATCAAAATTGGCGAAGAACCAAGATAATGCTCTTCCTTTATACCCTTTGGGCATAAACAGCTTGTTTCAACTGAATATTCTTATCATTTTGATCAAAACTAAAGGTGGCAATTGCCTCTGCACTTGTTTTACCTATTTTTCCCGAAATATTCAGCAAAGGTCCTTCTCCGATATTTTTTCTCAATAAATCAAAGTCATCAAACTTTCGAAGCGTATCATTACCAACCCACATTTTTTCGGAGAGTACCTGCATAGCAGGAAATACACGATCGTGCACGTCTTTTTCCGTAATTCCATTCCCAACAATATCATTCCAGGCTGCAAATGAGCCACCTATAATACTTGGATCTCCGGCAGGAAATTGTACATCGCCGATTAGTAAGGGTGTCCAGCTGCTGTAGATATTCCTGATATTCAGATAATCATAATAATAACCCGCCGCAGGCACAATATAAAGCCATCCATCAGGAGTGCTGATTTGTTTATAACCCAGCTTTTTCATCTCAAGGGGATTAGCATAACCATTATACCAGCTATTCATCGTAACATTCATTCTTTACTGTGACCGGTGTTTTACCCTGAGCATGTGTTAACGCTCCCCAGACCCGCACTTCTTTTCCAAAACCTTGTGCATATTTAATGAAATGATCTGTAAATGCACGAAAAGCCTCTGCATCTTTCTTATCATATTCATCAGTACCAATATGAACTACTTTACCAGTAAACACCGGGTGTTCACCAGATAAATATTCTTTAAATACATTTTCAACTACCTGGTAAGTCAATGGGTTTTTCAAGTCCAGATGATCCATTCCATATAACTTACTCCCAATTTCAGGGACTACCTTAGTAAAAGCAAGTGCATGGGCAGGTACATCTATTTCAGGAATGATTTGTACACCATAATCGTCTGCCAGCTGTTGTAATGCGATGAATTCCTGTTTGGTATAAGAACCATCTTTGGCAGTAAGCCCCGGATAAGTTGCATTTTCTAAACGAAATGCCGAATAGGTACTGTTCCAGTCGTTATTGAAATACTTTTTGAATCCATTATCATTCAAAAATGAATCTGAAAATTATTCATTTTATAATAGGACATAAATTTCACGTAATCTTTCAGAAATTGAAGACTAAAAAATTTCCGGCCATCGTCCAATACAAAACCACGCACCTTAAATTCAGGGTAATCACGAGCTATTCCCTGAGGGATAGTTTTATTTTGCTCAACTAACTGTAGTAAAGTACGTGTACCCCAGAATAACCCCTGATACTTCAGCGCACTGATTTTCACAAAATCAGTAACCGCTAAATAATACCCTTCTTCTCCAATAGAGCCGTCGGCCTTGTCCAGTGTCAGAAAGATGTCCCCTTTTTGTGGTTTCCCAGTCAGGACTTTTAGCTTAAATCCCTTTTCACTTAACTCACTTTGCAAAATAACCGCAGCTTTTTGCAGTATATTTTGATCAGCTGTATTAACAACTATACGTGTTGTCGCTTTTAACTGAAAATCTCCATTACCACCATGCCATTCACTTAAAGAAGGAATCACAAAAGGCTGCTGATTGCCCGCATTGTTCTGATATTTACCCGGAATAACGACTTGTTTTACAACATCGAATCTGATGGTATCTGTTGTATTGTTTACCAGCTGAAAGTATAAATTTACTTTCTTCGTAACCAGCGGGCTGATAATTTTGCCAGTACTATCAACAACAGGACTACGATCACTCCCTTTAAACAGGAGATGATAACCATCCGGGTTTGCCGGAAAAGTGATTTTGGTATCACCCTGCTTGATTTCAGGAACACCAGTAACAGACGGTGCAATATGTCCGCTATTTTGAGCAAACAGAAAGTGCGGGACAAAAACCACCACGCTAATTAATAGTAAGATTTTTTTCATAAGTTAAATAAAACGATTAAACAGAAATCAGGTTCTTCCTTATAACGACTCCTGTTAAAATCTCTCTGAATAGACAAACTGCCTAAGTGATAAGGCAATTATAAAAAATAAAATTAATAAAACTAGAACTATTAATGTAATTGAAAAAAGCATAGCTGTATCACAAAATTAAGTGCTCAATATCTTCTTCAAATTGATCACAGCCTGTTCCATCATCTCCTTTTTAAAACCGGTGAATCCCATCATTAAAGCAGCAGGATGTTTAAATTTTATTGCTAACTCATCAATAGCATATAAGTTCATTCCATATTCTTTCGCCTGATGAGTGATATCCTTTGTCACCTCGTCTTTTAAAAACCAAACAACAAGGTGCATACCTGCATCTGCTGCGGAAATACGTATATCCAGTCCAAAATATTGATAGAGCAAACTGATAAGTTCTTGCTGTGCTTTTTTGTAAACTAGTTTCATCCTGCGCAAATGACGCAAAAAGTGCCCTTCCATTATGAAATTTGTTAGAATCGCCTGGTCTATCACAGGACTCTGACGATCTGTAATTGCTTTGATCATTGCAATCTGTTTCGCCATTACCACCGAGGGCAATACAATATACCCTATCCTTAAAGCAGGAAACAGACTTTTATTGACGTTTCCCAGGAAAATAACTTTTCCAAAGCTATCCAATCCTTTCAATGCGGGTATTGGTCTGCCGACATATCTGAACTCACTCTCATAATCGTCTTCAATGACCCATATATTTTGCTGAGAAGCAATTTTTAATAACTTGATTCTTTCAGCTAGTGGCATGGTCTCTCCCAAAGGATACTGATGTGAGGGAGTGACATATGCAAGTTTGGCTCCCGGAAATTTCCTGACTGCATAGTCCAGGTCCAATCCGGAAGAAGTAATAGGTACAGGACATATCTCCCCCCCGAACCTGGAGAAAGCTGATTTGGCCCACAGGTAACCCGGGTCTTCCATCCAGCATAGATCACCCTTTTTTAATAACAGTTCAGAAATCAGATTTAGTGCCTGACTTGAACCGTTAACAATAACGATCTGTTCCGCAGAACAATTGATAGAACGGTTTATTCTCAAATAATCTGTCAATGCCTGTCTTAGAGGTAAGTACCCCTGAGCACTATCATATCCTAAATGCAACTGATGAATATTTTTGTAAACTGAAGCAGCTATTTTTGCCCAGACCCTAAAAGGAAAATCAGCGAAGGATGGTACAGAAGGCTGAAAAGGGACTAGAGATTCTTGCCCGGTATGCTTAGCAACAAATTTTGAATATAAGGGCACTACTACAGGAGTTTTATCATCCTCAGCCAATTTTCCTATTGTACTTTCCAATTTCTTTGTGGTGGCTTTCAATTCATTAAGCTGTTCACAAACATAAGTACCTGCCCCTACTTTGGATGTTAGAAAACCTTCTAAGGTCAGTTGTTCAAAAGCCAGTAAAACGCAATTGCGGGAAACACTCAGTTCCTGGCTGAGACTTCTTGTAGAAGGCATACGATCACCATGTTTCAGCAAGCCGTCAAATACCCCATCTTTAATTTGCTGATACAACTGTATATAGAGCGGCATTTTAGCCTGACGATTCAGACGTATAAAGGTTAATAAGATATCGGGTGATAGACTTCTCATAATTGGTACTATTAATTTTTCACTAATTGGCACTTTTACAGGAGCCAATATAAAATTAGTTTTACAGCTAATAAAACCTTTTAATACTCAAATGAAAATTAAGGCTCAACCTTTACTGATCACTTTAACCTTAGGCATTTTAACAGCAATAGGCTCTATCTCTATTGATATCTATTTACCGGCATTTGGTGTAATGGCCGGCTATTTTAATGTACCAATTGTGCAGATCGAAGCCACAGTAACCGTATTCCTTTTCGGGATGTCAATAGGGCAATTATTTATCGGGCCCATGTCTGATGTATGGGGAAGAAAAACACCTTTGAGAATAGGGTTAGCAGTATATATCATTTGTAGCATTTGCTGCATACTGACTAGTTCTTTCCCCTTATTTCTGATGCTGAGATTTACTCAGGGCCTTGCAGGAAGCGCATGTCAGGTAATTTGCCGGGCATTGGTAAGTGATATTTATAAGGATAAAAATGCAGCACATGCATTCTCCATTTTACAGATAATAATGGGCGTATCTCCAATATTATCACCAATGGCCGGAGGCATGTTAGCCGGAGAAACTACCTGGAAGTACCTGTTCGTGATTATGGCAATTGTTTCAGGAGTGGGTTTAGCAGGATGTTTAACAGTGCTGCCAGCAGGAAAATCTGCAACAAATGATAAAAAGCTACACCTTTCTATCCTGTTGAAAAACTATAGCTATTGTATAAAACATCCAGCCTTTGTGAATTACGCTTTAGTGAGAGCCATTAGCAATAGTGCAGCATTTTCATTTGTGACGGCTTCCCCATTTGTATTGATACAGATTTATGGTTTAAGTGAAAAGCAGTTTGGTTTTGTGTTTTCAGGTCTGGCTTTAGGCATTATCACGACGGGAATACTCAACACGAAACTGCTTAAACATTTTGAGGTTCAAAAAATCGCGAAATTTGCAATCACCTGCCAATTGATCACAGGCTTAATGATGGTCATCGCACTATACTTACGGACCGTTCCTGATTCTGCTGGCTTTGATTTTTATATTTATGTCTATGCTTGGTTTGATTCTGCCTAATACAACTTCCTTGTATATTGGAGCCATTCCTTCATTTAGCGGATCTGCTTCTGCACTGGTAGGTGCAATGAGTTATCTGTCTGCTTTTTTGATTACTTCTGCCCTGGGTTTATTTTATAATCAGACAGCATATCCAATGATTTTGATGATGTGGTTTTGTGCTATAGTGGCTTATTTGTGTTTGAGACACAAAAATCCCTTAAAATCAAACCAGGAGAGAGATCTCAAGCTCTTCAATCACAAAACTTCTATTATTGGTAATATAAAAGGTGAAAATTTATTATAATTATCCGCATTACTATAGTTTTATTAACATAAATTACTTTAATAATAAATACTCATTATAGCTTAAAGAGCAATACAAAGTAATATGAAACTACACCTCCTTATACCATTGATTATATTTTTCGTAACAAAATCAATGATTACTAATGCTCAATCATCTAAAATAATTAATGATTTTACACATGCGGACACATTACGTGGAACATTATCGCCTCTGCGCTCCTGTTATGATATTAATTTTTACCATTTAGATGTTAAGTTTGATATTGATAAAAAATTCATCACTGGAAGTAACCAATTTAAGTTTACTGTGATGCAGGAATCTACAAAAATACAATTTGATCTTTTTGCTAACCTCACCATAGAGAAGATATTATACCACGGAAAAAATCTACAGTTCACTCGTGAAGCCAATGCGGTATTTGTTTCCTTCCCGACTTCTCTTAAGAATGGAACTAAGGATGAATTTACTGTTTTCTATTCCGGTTACCCAACGATTGCAAAAAAAGCACCCAGAGATGGTGGAGTTGTATTTGGCTCAGATCTATTCGGCAAACCATTTGTAGCTACAGCCTGTGAAAGTACTGGGGCCAGCATCTGGTGGCCAAATAAAGATCACCTTTCAGATAAAGTAGACAGCATGCTTATCAGTATCAGTGTACCTAATCAATTAAAAGATGTATCAAATGGTCGGCTCCGCAAAATAACAGCTCTAAAAAATGGTTATACCAGGTATGACTGGTTTGTTGGTAGCCCTATTAATAATTATAACGTAGCCGTTAACATTGCAAATTATACGCACTTTAGTGATAACTATAATGGCAGGAAAGGCAAGCTTACACTAGATTACTGGGTATTGCCCTGCAACCTGGCAAAAAGCAAAATAGACTTTAAAAAGAATGTTGAACCAATGCTCAATGCATACGAACATTGGTTTGGCCCTTATCCATTTTATAAGGATGGATATAAACTGGTAGAAACCCCTTATCCTGCTATGGAACATCAAAGTGCTATAGCCTATGGTGCTTATTCTGTTGCAGGAATGCTTAAAAATGACCTGTTCGGGATAATTGGAGGACCAAGCTGGGATTTTACAATCATTCATGAGAGTGCACATGAATGGTTTGGTAACAGCATAACCGCTCAGGATCTGGGAGATTTATGGATACACGAAGCTTTCGCAACTTATGCTCAATCGTTATTCGTAGAATACTTATACGGAAAGAAAGCTGGTCAGGATTATATTAACCGTTTACGTAATGGAATATCTAATGATGCATCGATTGTCGGACCATATGAAGTAAACCGAATGGGGTCCGGAGATATGTATTCTAAAGGAGCAATCCTCTTAAATACAATCAGAACAATCATCAATGATGAGAAAAAGTGGATAAGTATATTACATGGATTAAATCAGGAGTTTTATCATAAAGCAGTTACCTACGATCAAGTCACAAACTATATCAGTAACAAATCCGGTAAAAATCTAAGTTCCGTTTTTGATCAGTATTTACGCTGCAAAAAACTACCCGTTCTTGACTTTTTAACTATAAACGAAAAACTAAATTCCCGCTGGATTGCTAATGCAAAAGACTTTACTATGCCTGTACTCATCAAATCAAGAGGTGGAAAGTATCAGTTCATCATTCCCCCTCAGATAAATTTACCCCAGTAAATATTGAAGGAATTAAAAAAGAAAATCTGGTTATTGATACAGCCAATTATTATATTGGTGTTCATTTAGAGTAAGTGATATTCCTTAAATATGTAAAAATTGTAGCCCCGTTAAAACAAAAAAAGGTGACAGATTTTTAAATCTGTCACCTCGTTTGGTGCACTTGTAGGGATTCGAACCCCAAACCTTCTCATCCGTAGTGAGATGCTCTATCCAATTGAGCTACAAATGCGTTTCCGTCTGTCGATATCTTATCGCTTTGGGATTGCAAAAGTAGTATTTCTATTTGAATTTCAAAACTTTTTTCAAATAAATATTCAAATAAATCTAGCCTCTTCTACCTGCTACCCTTCTACAACTTTCTTAATTGCGTCGAAATCAGGAAGATCACCCGCCGATTCTAAAACTTCAGCATAAATAATTTTTTTTCCTTCTTCATCGATCACAAACGCAGCTCTTTTTGATACGCCCTTCAAATTATACACGAATTCTTCATAAATCGACTGGTACGCTGTAGACGTTTCTTTATTGAAATCCGATAATAAAGGGAACTGATAGAACTGTTCTTCTTTAAATTTGGCCAATGTAAAAGGTGAATCCACAGAAATACCTAATACTTCAGCATTCATTCCCTGGTAAAAACCAAAGCTATCTCTCATGGTACATAGCTGAGTTGTGCATGTACCTGTAAAAGCCATTGGAAAAAACTGTAATACTAATTTCTTTCCTTTGAAATCAGCTAATGATGTTTCTTTTAAATCTGAGCTGAATAATTTAAAATCCGGAGCCTTGTCGCCTATTTTTAATCCCATTATAATATATATTAATTGTTTGTGTTACAATATTCTTTTAGCCAGCCTATTTATTCAGCTGATCTCTTTCTTTTAATTGCTGATCCAGCAAAGCAAGTCCCTGCTCAAAACTCCGCGGTGCGTAACCAAGTTCCTTTATAGTCTTATCCAGGATAAAACCAGCCTGACCGGACGTTTTGCTGCCTGATTAAGTGAAGCTGCACTTATTTCAGTAATCAGCCCTTTATCCAGGTGCCAGAAATCTGCAACCCGGAAAACCAATTCAGAAATGCTCATCATATCCTTACCGGAAACATTGAATACACCATGCGCATCCTTCTCTATAACTGCAAGACAGGCATCTGCAAGATCCTCTGCTAAAGTAGGCATCCGCCATTGATCATTGACCACATTAATAGGTGTTCCATTCTCCAGCGCTCCCTTAGCCCATAAAACAATATTACTCCTGCTTTCATCACTGATAATTCCATATACAATAATAGTACGCAATATAGCCCATTTACAACTAGAACTCTTAATGATTTCCTCAGCCTCGAATTTGGTTTTCCCATAATAACTTAAAGGATTGGGTATACCCAGCTCATCATAAGGGCCATTTGCACCATCAAAAATAAAATCAGTAGATAAATGCACAAACTGTATGTTGTATTCTTCGCAGATAGTAACCAGTGTTTTCACTGCTTCAACATTAAGTGCATGCGCCAGCTCTTTTTCTGTCTCACATTTATCAACATTTGTTAATGCCGCAGTATGCACAATCGCATCTGGTTTATATTGCCCCAATACCTCCCTCACATTCACAGGATCAAGTATATCCATTTCGGCATATTCATAGCCCTGAGTGCTTTTAAAACGATTTTCACCTTTAGATGTTGCCACCAGATTAAACTGTTTTCCTGACAATATTGAGGCGGTAATTTTCTGTCCGAGAAGCCCGTTGCTGCCCGTAACTAATACTGTTTTCATGGCTACTAAATTATCGATAAAAAAACTGTGGAAAAACTTTTTATTTATATACAAAAATTATATCGAAAATCCTTAGCTTTGCAAACCGAATTGAAGCCTTTAAAACGGCCTTTAACAATTTGATATTTATAATTTTACCAAAAACAATATATGCCTAACATTGGAAAAATAGCGCAGATTATAGGACCGGTAGTAACGTGAGTTTTGCTGACGATGCTCATTTACCTCAAATTTTCTCTGCATTAGAGATTGAAAAAGAAAACGGACAGAAGATCGTTTTAGAAGTTCAACAACATCTTGGTGAAGACCGTGTACGTGCAATTGCAATGGACTCGACTGATGGTTTAGTACGTGGAATGGCCGCAGTAGATACTGGCTCCCCTATTAAAATGCCTATTGGTGATCAAATCAAGGGTCGTTTATTCAATGTTGTAGGTGAAGCTATTGATGGAATTAACGCAGTTGATAAAACTGGTGGTAAATCTATTCACAACGCGCCTCCTCGTTTCGACGAACTGTCAACAGAATCAGAAGTACTTTATACAGGTATCAAAGTAATCGATTTATTAGAGCCTTACGTTAAAGGTGGTAAAATCGGATTATTTGGTGGTGCAGGTGTAGGTAAAACTGTATTAATCATGGAATTGGTAAACAACATTGCGAAAGCATATGCTGGTTTATCTGTATTCGCAGGTGTGTTGGTGAGCGTACTCGTGAAGGTAATGACCTTTTACGTGAGTTTATCGAGTCTGGTGTAATTAACTATGGTGACGAATTCCTTCATTCAATGGAAAAAGGTGGATGGGACTTAAGCAAAGTTGATACAGAGAAATTAAAAGAATCTAAAGCAACATTGGTGTTCGGTCAAATGAACGAGCCTCCTGGAGCGCGTGCCCGTGTAGCTTTATCAGGATTAACTGTAGCTGAATACTTCCGTGATGGTGATGGAGAAGGCGCTGGAAAAGATATCCTTTTCTTCGTTGATAACATCTTCCGTTTCACTCAGGCTGGTTCTGAAGTATCGGCACTTTTAGGTCGTATGCCTTCTGCTGTAGGTTACCAACCAACTCTGGCAACAGAGATGGGATTAATGCAAGAACGTATTACTTCAACTAAACGTGGATCAATTACTTCCGTACAAGCTGTTTATGTACCTGCGGATGATTTAACTGACCCGGCTCCGGCTACAACGTTTGCCCACTTAGATGCAACAACAGTATTATCACGTAAAATTTCTGAGCTAGGTATCTATCCTGCTGTAGATCCACTGGATTCTACATCACGTATCCTTTCTCCAGCTATTTTAGGAGATGAGCACTATAACACTGCACAACGTGTGAAAGAAATTTTACAACGTTACAAAGAGTTACAGGATATCATTGCGATTTTAGGTATGGACGAATTATCTGAAGAAGATAAATTAATCGTTCACCGTGCACGTCGTGTTCAACGTTTCTTGTCACAACCTTTCCACGTAGCTGAGCAATTTACAGGCTTAAAAGGTGTATTGGTTGACATTAAAGAAACCATCAAAGCATTTAATATGATTATGGATGGTGAAGTTGATGAATATCCTGAAGCTGCATTTAACTTAGTTGGTGGCATCGATGATGCAATTGAAAAAGGAAAGAAACTATTAGCTGAAGCAAACGCTTAATTAAGGCGTATACACTCAACATATGACATTAGAAATATTAAACACACCAGATAAAAAAGTCTACGAAGGCGAAGTAACAGCAGTTACTGTACCAGGTACCATGGGATCTTTTCAGATTTTGAGAGACCATGCTCCTATTATTTCAACTTTAGAAGATGGACCAGTAATTATTAAATGTAAAACTGAAGAACAAACCTTTATGATTAAAGGTGGTGTTGTTGAAGTTTTAAAAAACAAGATTATTGTTTTAGCTGAGGGTGTAGCTTAATATTTAATCATAAATTATAGAAAGAGAGTGTTCCAAAAGGACACTCTCTTTTTTTATGCAGTGTTTTGGTCTACCCGGGTATCCTTTATTCGTATTTCAGCGCATCAACAGGATTGGACTTCGCAACTTTAAAAGTTTGCAGACTAACAGATAATACGGCAATGAATACGGATAACAGAAGAGCGGCTAAGAAAGGTCCATAGCTGATCTCTATTTTGTAGTCATAATTTTGCAACCATTTATAGGCTGTTATATAAGCTACAGGAATTGAAACCAGAGATTGGAGATCATGACCAGCTTAATAAAATCTTTGTTCAGCAGGATAAGGATACTCTTTAAATCAGCACCAAGTACTTTACGGATACTTATTTCCTTACTTCGCTGTTCCGCCACGTATAAGGCTAAACCTAACAGTCCGAGACAGGAAATGAAAATCGCAAAACCACCAAATATTTTAGAAAGGATACTTAATACTTTTTCATCATGCAGTTTTTCCACCATTTTTTGACTGACAAACATCATTTCAAACGGATAGCCCGGATTAAGCTTATGGCTTAGTGCCTTTATTTTTTCGATAGATGAGGTGATGTTTACCGCAGGGTTAAGACGGAGTACAATAACATTGACCACAGCATCAGTCCTGTAAAAATACAAGGAAGGTTCTACTTTTGTTCCTAAGGACGAGTATACATAATCTTTGATGACTCCAATAACAGTAAAAGTCGCGTGCCAGTCATCATTTCTGATCCTTGCTCCTATAGGATTTTTAATATTCATTTTTTTTACGGCAGTCTCATTCAATATAACCGATAAAGAATCATGACCAAATGCACGGTTAAAATCACGCCCCAGAAGTATTTCGGTTCCAATAGTTTGAACAAAATCATACCCGGAGAAATGAAGCTGCATTTTTATCTGTTCATTTTTCTGCTGCCCAGGCCACCTTATTTTCTCCGTACTTACGGCATTATTCGTCACTCCGTTTGTTGTCTCTGTGGCTGCAACTATAGCTCCGGATTTCATCAATTCAGCTTTAAAAAGCTCCAGCGTATGCTGATCGGCTAAAGCACCCGGCCTCCAAAGCTGAACCAGGTTATCTTTATTAAAGCCTAAAGGTTTAGTCCGCATATACTCGGTCTGTTTATGCACAATGAGCGCGCAAACAATCATACAGATGGAGAAACCAAATTGAATAACAACCAGTACTTTACGAATAGAAAGAGAGTTATTCCCTGCACCTTTGAAACCTTTCAATACCTTGACGGGTATAAAAGAAGAGAGAGGTAAAACGAAGGATAACTTCCGGCAAGCACCCCGGTAAAGACTATCAGCAGGATCAGGATTGCCCAGATCCCATAGGAATGGTAATCAATTGACATTTCAATTCCCAATAGACTATTAAAATAGGGAAGTGAAGTTTCCAGCAAGATGAATGCAAGAATCATTGCCAGAGAGGATAATAATAAAGATTCAGTTAAGAACTGCCAGATAATCGCCTGACGGGATGAACCAAGGGTTTTACGGACACCAACCTCCCTTGCTCTTTTTTCGGAACGTGCGGTAGATAAGTTCATATAATTGATGCAGCCAATAAACAGTACACAGGCAGCAAGTATCAGGTATAATCTCACCTGGTCGATACGACCACCAATCAGTTTTCCATTTTCAAAAGAATTATATAAATGATTTTGCTTAAACGGGAAAAGAAAAAACTCGATATATTTCGCCCCATTTTGCTTTTGCATAAAGATCTTTCTCATCTGTGCATCTGCCGCTGCCAATGATTTTTCATCTTTAAGCTGAATGATGGTATTTAATGCCCCGTCACTCCAGTCCATATGTTTTAGGTAAGGCTGCTCTTTTTCTAATAAAGACCAGGTCATCAGTAAATCAAACCGGTAACTATGATTTGCCGACAAATCTTTAATGACTGCTGTCACAACCAAAGGGATACGGTTATCAAATTTCAAGGTTTTGCCTACAGGTTCTTCATCTCCAAAAAACACCTTCGCCGTTTCTTCGGTGATTAAGACAGAACCAGGAGTTGATAAGGCTGTTGCAGGATCTCCTTTGATAAATTTGTAGTCAAATATTTTCAGGAAGGAAGGATCAGCATAGATGATTTTTTTATTGAAATTGTTATTTCGATATTTTAAAAGACCTCCACCTTCAACCAGGCGGGCGACATGTTCAATTCCCGATATAGTTTGTAATGCAGTTCCTGCCAATTGGCTTGGTGTAGCATACGAACGGTTAGTCGTAATCTTATCACTCATCCGGTCATCATTCTCATAAACTGAATATATCCGGTCAATGTTTTTAAACTGCTTATCAAAACTCCATTCGTAATTCACATATAATAACAGTAGTAAACAACTGGCAAGTCCGATTGCCAGTCCACCTATGTTAATCAATGAAAAGACTTTATTCTTCCAGAGATTCCGCCATGCGATTTTTAAAGTCAGTTTATACATCTTGATTTCCAATCTTTAATATACTGGTTAAGAGCCAAACAGTCACGAATTTAATGCCACATTCAAAATAAGTCAAAAACACCTGTCAGTCAGCACTTTAATTACCATCAATTAAATTTACGTACGTTACCGGACAATTGAGTGTACGAACATGAACAGCAATCTATAATTCTGCACTGCTGTTAATCCAGTTTATTTTATGGGAAAACAGTTCTCAAAAACGTTTTTTATTAGACCAACAATCACTCATATTTTTCAAATTTCTTCAGCAGTTTCCAGATTTTAGGCAGAATTTCTTCAATATTATGATGCAAGCAAGCATAAAACCTATACCGAATACCGATATCATATCTGGTCTATTTGACACCACCTTTAGAAAGGTTAATCATATTTTACGCAAAATATTATACCGAATTTAAACCTATTTTATACTTTATATTTTTTTTTCATTTATTTTCATTCTGCTATTGACAGTCTGTAAACCAAAAACTAAATTGTAATTATATAAAGCAAACAAAAAACACAACGAAATGCAAGGTTTATTCAAAGCGCAAATTAATGTCATTATTAACCTAATTATTCTGCTGATTCTTCAGGAGACTAAGGCGCTGTAAATGAATATTTAACCTACAAAAATATCCGAAAGCGCCTCCCAACAGAGGCTTTTTTTTTTAATGAGAGCAAAACCAAACAACCGAAACAAAACTAAAATGCAATACTACGATTCAGCCACAGTCCTTTACTTAAACGGGAAGTTTATCAAGGCCGCAGAAGCCAAGACAAGTTTGTATAGCCAATCTTTACATTATGGCTATGCAGTTTTTGAAGGTATCCGTGCGTACAATACGCATAACGGAACCAGAATATTTAAAGTGAAAGAGCATTATGACCGTTTGCAGCGTTCTGCAGAACTGATGCATATTCCTTTTCCATTCGACAAAAATGAGCTGATTAAACAAACCTATAAATTACTGGAAAAGAACAACATAAAAGACGCTTACATCCGTCCTTTAGTGTATTGCGCACCAAACATGACGCTAAGTGCAGCCACAGAAGTTTCGATCCTGATCTGTGCATGGGAATGGGGAGCATATCTTGGAAATGCATTGCAAAAAGTTTGTGTTTCAAGTTACCAGAGACCTAATCCGAAATCAACTCATGTGGAAGCTAAAGCCAGCGGACACTATGTAAATTCAATACTGGCAACTACGGAAGCTAAAAGTAAAGGTTTTGATGAAGCCATTTTACTGGATATGAACAATAACATTGCTGAAGCTCCGGGAGCTAATATCTTCATCGAAAAAAACGGCAAACTATACACTCCCCCACTGGGAAATATCCTGGCTGGTATTACCAGGGCAACAGTACTGAGGTTGTGCAAAACACTTGATATAGAATGTATTGAAAAACACTTATCAGTGGATGACCTGAAAAGTGCAGACAGTGCTTTCTTCTGTGGAACAGCAGTAGAAATTGCAGGAATTGCCTCTATAGATGACACCATTTTCCCTGCAATCTGGACGGAAACTTTAGGAGCAACCTTACAACGTACCTACAAAGCACTGGTATTAGAGAAACAAAACTACGAAGTAATCATATAAACGAAAAACCATAAAACTAGAAGATGTCACAAACACCAGAATTGAACCGCTACAGCAAAGTTTTCACGCAAGATCCTACCCAGCCAGGCGCACAAGCCATGCTTTACGGTATTGGTCTGACTACAGAAGATATGCAGAAAGCACAGGTGGGTATTGCCAGCATGGGTTATGATGGAAACACCTGTAATATGCACTTAAATGATTTAGCTAAAATTGTTAAAGACGGCGTATGGAAAAATGATATGGTCGGTTTAACCTTCGGTACTATTGGTGTCAGTGATGGCATGTCCAATGGTACTGACGGAATGCGTTACTCACTGGTTTCCAGAGATGTAATTGCAGACTCTATTGAAACAATTTGCGGCGGACAATATTACGATGGCCTGATTACCATTCCTGGATGTGACAAAAACATGCCGGGATCAATCATGGCTATGGGACGTTTGAACAGACCTTCTATTATGGTTTATGGAGGTAGTATCCACTCCGGAAAATACAAAGGAAAATCACTGAATATAGTTTCTGCTTTTGAAGCATTAGGCGAAAAATTAGCAGGTAATTTATCAGAAGAAGATTATCAGGGTATCATCCGCCATACATGTCCCGGTGCAGGTGCCTGTGGCGGAATGTATACCGCGAATACAATGGCCTCAGCCATTGAAGCATTAGGAATGAGCTTGCCTTACAGCTCGTCTTATCCGGCATTGAGTGACGAGAAAAAAAAGAAGAATGTCTTCATGCTGGTAAAGCGATCAGAGTCCTGTTAGAGCGGAACATACTTCCAACAGATATTATGACGGACAAAGCATTTCACAATGCGATTGTGACCGTAATGGTATTAGGAGGTTCAACAAATGCTGTCCTGCATTTAATCGCTATGGCAAAATCGGTTGGCCTGAGCTTAAAATTGGAAGACTTCCAGCGGATCAGTGATAACACTCCTGTATTGGCTGATTTAAAACCAAGCGGTCAGTATTTAATGGAGGATGTTCATGCAATCGGTGGTATTCCGGCTGTTTTAAAATACCTGTTGAAAGTTGGTTTAATTCACGGTGACTGTATGACCGTTACTGGTAAAACCTTAGCTGAAAATGTAGCTGAAGCGGTAGATCTTGATTTTGATGAACAAAAAATTATCTTCCCGGTAACCAGTCCATTAAAAAGTACCGGACACTTACAAATGTTATATGGTAACCTTGCCGAAAAAAAGAGCTGTAGCTAAAATCAGTGGTAAAGAAGGAGAAAAATTTGAAGGCCCTGCCCGTGTATTTGAGGGAGAGCAAAAGTTAATCGCAGGAATTCAGAGTGGAAAAGTACAACGAGGCGATGTAGTAGTTATTACTAATGTTGGTCCAAAAGGAGCACCGGGAATGCCGGAAATGCTCAAACCAACTTCTGCAATTATAGGTGCAGGTTTAGGTAAATCAGTGGCATTGATTACAGACGGACGTTTTTCCGGAGGTACACATGGTTTTGTAGTAGGCCATATTACACCAGAAGCCTGGGATGGTGGAAACATTGGATTGGTTAGAGATAATGACATCATCACTATTGATGCGGTAAACAATACACTTCAATTAAATATCTCTGACGAGGAGCTTGCACAAAGAAGATCTGAGTGGAAACAGTTACCACCACCCGTCAAAAGCGGCGTACTGTATAAATACCTGAAACAAGTAAGCAATGCGAGTGAAGGCTGTGTTACTGATGCCTACACTGATTAATTAACCAAGGCCCCAAATTAAAAGCAAATAAAATGGATACGATACAAGAGGTAACTACCACCCCTGCTGAACCCAAGAAGACCGTACAGGTAACAGGTTCTGTAGCCTTGTTAGAAGGATTAATTGCCGAAGGAACTGAAACTATTTTTGGTTATCCCGGAGGAGCCATCATGCCGATCTATGATGCGATTTATGACTATAAAGAAAAGTTAAACCACATATTAGTAAGACATGAGCAAGGCGCTACCCATGCGGCTCAGGGTTTTGCCCGCACCTCCGGTAAAGTTGGTGTTGTCTTCGCTACCAGCGGTCCTGGCGCAACAAACCTGGTTACCGGACTGGCTGATGCACAAATAGATAGTACGCCTTTAGTTTGTATTACCGGACAGGTTTTCGCACATCTTTTAGGAACGGATGCATTTCAGGAAACTGATGTAATCAATATTACTACCCCCGTTACCAAATGGAATTACCAGGTAACTGATGCAACTGAATTCCTGCTGTACTGGCCAAAGCATTTTATATCG
Organism: Pedobacter sp. NJ-S-72; assembly: GCF_053890575.1. Classification (NCBI taxonomy): domain Bacteria; kingdom Pseudomonadati; phylum Bacteroidota; class Sphingobacteriia; order Sphingobacteriales; family Sphingobacteriaceae; genus Pedobacter; species Pedobacter sp. NJ-S-72. Next base: position 3,238,216 of record NZ_CM132681.1, read on the forward strand.
CCAGAAGCGGAAGACCAGGGCCGGTATTAATTGACATCACCAAAAACGCACAGATGCAGCTATTTGATTATGAGGGTTATGTACCTTGTAATCATATCCGAAGCTATCGCCCGAAACCGATTATAAGAAATGAATATATTGAGCAGGCAGCTGCTTTAATCAATAGCGCAAAGAAACCATTTATCCTGTTTGGACAAGGTGTGTCACTGGGTAATGCAGAAGCAGAATTTAAAGCTTTTGTAGAAAAAAGTGGTATCCCGGCAGCCTGGACAATTTTAGGTGCAGGTGCTATTCCTACAGATCACCCACTAAATGTTGGTATGCTGGGTATGCATGGTAACTATGGCCCGAACGTACAAACCAATGCTTGTGATGTTCTGATTGCTATAGGAATGCGTTTTGATGACCGTGTAACCGGCCGTCTGGATAAATATGCAAAACAGGCAAAAGTTGTTCATCTGGATATTGATGATCCGGCAGAAATTGATAAAAACGTAAAAGCAGATGTACCTGTTTGGGGAGATTGCAAAGAAACACTTCCATTATTAACCAAACTGATCACTGAAAAAACACATGCAGGCTGGTTAGCAGAATTCAAGCAATTTGAGAAAATTGAAAAAGAAGAACTGATCGAGCCTGAATTGAATCCTCAAAGAGGAGAATTAACGATGGGTGAAGTTATCCACCAGTTGAACATATTAACTAAAGGCGAAGCCGTAATTGTAAGTGATGTTGGTCAGCACCAGATGGTGGCTTGCAGATATGGAAAATTGAATGCTACCCGTCTGACGGTAACCAGTGGAGGACTTGGAACTATGGGCTTTGGTTTACCAGCAGCAATAGGTGCTAAATTCGGCGCTCCAAACCGTACAGTTGTAGCTGTGATTGGTGATGGTGGATTCCAGATGACTTTGCAGGAATTGGGTACGATTATGCAGTTTGGTGTTGATGTTAAAATTCTGATCCTGGAACAACCAGTTTCTGGGTATGGTACGCCAGTGGCAGCAATTGTTTAATGAGAAACGCTATTCATTCGTTGATATTACAAGTCCTGATTTTGTCAAACTTGCTGAATCCTATTATATCGCCGGTAAAAAGGTTACCGAGCGCGATGATCTTGTAGCTTCATTAGAACAAATGCTGCAGCATCCGGGATCATTCCTTTTAGAGGTAATGGTAAGTAAAGAACATAATGTATTCCCTATGGTTCCTCAGGGCTGTAGTGTAAGTGAAATCAGACTTAAATAATTAACGATTATGAGCAATTCTCAAGATATGGAGTTAGCTAATGCTAAACAGGAATTTACCATTACAGTATATACAGAAAATCAGATCGGGATACTTAACCGTATTGCGATTATATTTTCGAGACGAAAAATCAATATTGAAAGTCTGAATGTCTCTCCTTCTGAAATTGAACACATTCACCGTTTCAATATCCTGATTACCGAGACTGAAGAAGTAGTGCGCAAAAACTGGCAAGACAGATTGAGAAACAGGTAGAGGTTCTTAAAGTATACTTTAATACTAATGAGGATATCATCTGGCAGGAACTTGCACTTTATAAAGTGCCTACCGATACGATTCAGGAAAAAGTAGTCGTTGAACGTTTACTTCGCGAAAACGGAGCCAGAGCAGTAGTGATCCGTAAAGATTACACTGTATTTGAAACCACAGGCCACCGCACCGAAACAGATAAACTGATTGAAGTTCTGCAACCTTACGGACTAATTGAATTTGTCCGCAGTGCCCGTGTAGCGATCATCAAAGACAGTGAAGGCTTCAACAGTAAACTGAGAGAATTCGAACGTCTTGAACCAGGAGAGGATGTGATTGAAAACGAATTCCTTGATAAAGAAAAAAATGTATTTACGATGTAATTCGTTTTACAGATACAGAATTAGCCAATAAAACAATTAAAAGAACCTTAAAAATCAAAAAACAATAAACGATGTCAAATTATTTTAACACACTTCCTCTTAGAGAAAAATTAAACCAATTAGGTATTTGTGATTTCATGGACAGTTCAGAATTTCTGGATGGCGTAAACGCATTAAAAGGAAAAAAGCTGGTAATTGTAGGCTGTGGAGCACAAGGGCTAAACCAGGGTTTAAACCTAAGAGATAGTGGTTTAAATGTTTCTTATACTTTACGTAAAGAAGCTATTGAAGGTAAAAGAGATTCGTGGAAAAATGCTACTGAGAACAATTTTTCTGTAGGTACTTATGAAGAGTTAATTCCTGATGCTGATGTAGTGATTAATCTTACGCCAGATAAACAGCATACTGCTGTTGTTAATGCAATTATGCCATTAATGAAAAAAGGGGCTACTTTATTGTATTCACATGGTTTTAACATTGTAGAAGAAGGCATGCAGATCCGTAAAGATCTTACGGTAATCATGGTAGCTCCTAAATGTCCTGGAAGTGAAGTAAGAGCAGAATATGTAAGAGGTTTCGGTGTACCAACGTTCGCTGTACACCCTGTACACCCTGAAAACGATCCTGAAGGAAAAGGTCTGGTACAGGCAAAAGCTTATTGTGTTGGAACAGGCGGACACAGAGCTGGTGTATTGAAATCATCTTTCGTTGCAGAAGTGAAATCCGATTTAATGGGTGAGCAAACCATCCTTTGTGGTTTATTGCAAACAGGTTCTATCTTATCATTCGATAAAATGATTGAGAAAGGAATTGACCCGGGTTATGCTTCTAAACTTGTTCAATATGGTGTGGAAGTGATTACTGAAGCCTTAAAACAAGGTGGAATCACTGCAATGATGGACAGATTGAGCAATGTAGCTAAAATCAAAGCTTTTGAAATCTCAGAAGAATTGAAAACTATTATGCGTCCGTTGTTTCAAAAACATCAGGATGATATCATGAGCGGTGAATTTAGCCGTACTATGATGGAAGACTGGGCAGCTGGCGATAAAAACTTATTAGCATGGCGCGCCGCTACCGGCGAAACGGCTTTTGAAAAAACACCAGCAGGTAACGTAAAAATTGGTGAGCAGGAATATTTTGACAATGCACTATTAATGGTAGCATTTATCAGAGCAGGTGTTGAGCTGGCTTTTGAAACTATGGTACAGGCAGGCATCAAACCTGAATCTGCATACTATGAGTCATTACATGAAACTCCACTGATTGCCAATACCATTGCACGTAAAAAATTGTTCGAAATGAACAGAGTAATCTCTGACACTGCAGAATATGGCTGTTATTTATTTGACCATGCTTGTAAACCATTACTGGCTGATTTCATGAAGCATGTAGAAACTGACCTGATCGGTAAAAACTTTAATGAAGGCAAAGACGGTTCTGTAGATAACAGAGCATTGATCGCAGTAAATGAAGTGATCCGTTCGCATGAAGTTGAAACTATCGGTGCCGAACTGAGAAAAGCAATGACTGCAATGAAATCTATTAAAACAGTATAAGAATAATATAAAACCTCTCTGGTGAATAGCCTGATTTACAAAACAATTATAAGATGTCAAAAACATTAGTAGAAAAGATATGGGATGCACACGTTGTAAAAAGCGAAACCGGGTTTCCTGATATTCTATATATTGATACGCACTTAATCCATGAGGTTACTTCACCGCAGGCTTTCGATGGCTTGCGCAAAAGAGGCTTACCTGTTTTCCGTCCGCAGCAAACTGTGGCCACAGCTGACCATAATGTACCAACAATTGATCAGCTGCTGCCGATCAAAGAAGAACTTTCACGCTATCAGGTTGATATGCTGACCAAAAACTGTGCAGAATTCGGTATAGAGCTGTATGGCCTGGGACATCCTTTTCAAGGGATTGTTCACGTCATCGGCCCTGAACTGGGAATTACCCTTCCGGGTAAAACAATGGTTTGCGGGGATAGTCATACTTCTACCCACGGGGCATTTGGCGCGATTGCATTTGGTATTGGTACTTCACAGGTAGAGCAGGTTTTTGCGACACAATGTTTATTACAGAAAAACCGAAGACCATGAAAATTGAGGTGAACGGTACTTTAGGAAAAGGTGTATCTGCTAAAGACATTATTTTATACATTATCTCTAAAATATCTGCTGCCGGTGGTACAGGTTATTTTATTGAATATGCAGGTTCGGCAATTGAGGCTTTAAGTATGGAAGCCCGGATGACGATTTGCAATATGAGTATAGAAATGGGTGCCAGAGGCGGATTAATTGCTCCTGACCAGATCACTTTCGATTATATTAAAGGCAGAGAATTTGCCCCTGCAGGTGCAGAATGGGATAAATCACTGGCTTACTGGAAAACTTTGTACAGTGATGCTGATGCTAAATTTGATAGCGTATTAACTTTCAAAGCTGAAGATATTACTCCAATGATTACTTACGGAACAAATCCGGGTATGGGTATGGGCATTCAGGAAAATATCCCGTCTACGAGTTCTCAGCCCGATAAAGAAAAATTATCTTATCAAAAGGCTCTTGATTATATGGGTTTTGATGATGACGATTCTTCATTAATCGGAAAGCCTGTTGATTATGTATTTATTGGCAGCTGTACCAATTCCCGTATCGAGGATTTGCGTGAAGTAGCAGAATTTGTAAAGGGAAAGCAAAAAGCGGAGAATGTAACGGTATGGATCGTTCCAGGATCAAAACAAGTGGAGCAGCAAGCAAAAAACGAAGGTCTTGACCGGATATTTGAGCAAGCGGGTTTTCAGCTTCGTGAGCCAGGATGCAGTGCTTGTCTGGGAATGAACGAAGATAAAATCCCTGCAGGAAAGTATTGCGTTTCTACTTCGAACAGAAACTTTGAAGGCCGTCAGGGCCCTGATGCAAGAACGTTACTGGTAAGTCCGTTAACTGCAGCAGCAGCAGCAGTTACTGGAAGAATTACAGATGTAAGAGAAATGCTGACTCAGGTTTAAGAAATTTCAAAGGATCAAAAACACTCCGAAAAAAACAAATATACGAAATGAGACCATCATGTGCAGCAGAACACAAACCGAAATGAAATGAACAAAATCGGGTAGCACATGATAGCTTCATTACCATTGAAAAACAATTACATTCCAATGAAAAAATTCGAGAGATTAACATCGGCAATTGTGCCTTTAAATATAGAAAACATTGATACCGACCAGATCATTCCGGCCAGGTTCTTAAAAGCGACAACCCGTGAGGGTTTCGGTGAGAACTTATTCCGCGACTGGCGTTATAATGGAGATCATACGCTTAAACCTGATTTTGTACTAAATGACCCCACTTATAGTGGTCAGATTTTAGTAGCAGGAAAAAACTTTGGTTGTGGCAGTAGCCGCGAACACGCGGCATGGGCTATTCAGGATTCAGGTTTTGATGTCGTAATCAGCAGTTTCTTTGCTGACATCTTCAAAGGAAATGCTTTGAACAATGGTTTATTGCCAATCCAGGTAAGTGAAGATTTTTTATCGGCCATTTATACTGCGGTGAGTAAGAATCACAAAGCACAACTGGATGTCGATTTAGAAAATCAGACAGACAGTAACTATCGTAGATAGTGGAGAGAAAACTGATTTTGAAATCAATGCTTATAAAAAATCGTGTCTGATTAATGGCTATGATGATATCGATTTCATCTTAAACCAAAAAAATTTGATAGCAGAATTCGAACAGGCAAAATAATGACGCAACCCATCGTACATATCACAAACCTGGAGCTAAAGTATCATCATAAACTGGTGTTACAGGATTTGAACTGGACTATAAACCGGAATGAGAACTGGTTGTTACGTGGGATTAGCGGAAGTGGCAAAACATCATTAGCCAAAGCAATTGCAGGTCTGATCAGGTTTCAGGGTAATATTGAAGTTAATTTTGATCTGCAGAGCAGCTTACCTCCTATTGCACATTATGTAGCAAACTGGTATCAGTTTAAGGATCTTGAGGGGCAGTCGAATTTTTATTATCAGCAGCGCTATAATAAACAGTCAACGGAAACTACTGCTACAGTCAGATTTGAATTAGAAAGCTATGGCAAAAAACATCAGCTTCAGTTCAGCGAGGCCGAAAAACTGTTAACAGCATTAGGTTTCTCAGATTTAATAGACTCTACATTGATCCAGTTATCAAGCGGAGAACATAAAAAACTACAATTAGTTAGTGCGTTATGGCTAAAACCTCAGTTGTTAATCATTGATCAGCCATATAATGGATTGGATAAACTTTCCCGTCACAATTTGAATGGCTTGTTTGAAGAGATTACCTCAGCTGGTACAACTTTGATTTTAATCAGCAATGACAGGGAATTACCTTCTTCTGTTCATCGTTTCGCAGAAGTTAGCGAAGGTAAACTGATTGAAATTTCAGCTGATGAACATACGCTTGAATTTGAACAGGAAAGCAAACCAATTCCCGATTTTTTAAATGAGGCACCTGTTTCATCTGCTGATGACATTATCAAAATGATCAATGTAAATATCAGCTATGGCGAAAAGCAGGTCTTAAAAAATATTAACTGGGAAGTTAAAGCAGGAGAAAAGTGGTTATTGCAAGGGCCTAATGGTTCTGGCAAATCAACCTTGTTAAGTTTAATTACAGGCGACCACCCTCAGGCTTATGCCAATGATCTTCACTTATTTGGAAATAAAAGAGGCAGCGGCGAAAGTATCTGGGATATCAAAAAACGTATTGGTTTAATCTCTCCGGAGCTGCACTGGTATTTTGATCCCTTAGCAACGGTTAAACAAAGTATCCTTTCTGGATTTTTTGATAGTTCAGGCTTATTCCGCGAACCCGATTATACAAAGCAAACACAAGCAGCTGAGTTAATCAGCTATTTCGGACTGACTGAATACCAGGATATTTTGTTAAACCAGCTTCCATTAGGGAAACAAAGACTGGCATTTTTAGCCCGCACAATTATAAAGAACCCTGAGCTATTAATACTTGACGAACCATGTCAGGGTTTAGATCAGCAGCAAACACAATATTTTAACAAGCTGGTAGATGAATTATGTCAAAATGGTACACTGATTTATGTTGGCCATTTTGAATCACAACTACCTGCTTGCATAGAGAAAAGAATTTTATTAGAAAACGGCGAAGTAAAATCCGTCGAAAACATCTTAGAAAGCGTTTAGTAAAATGAAGAAAAACATACTAGTTATACCAGGAGATGGTATTGGACCCGAAGTTACCCAATGGGGGAAAGCTGTTCTAGAGCAAATCGCAGCTATTTATGACCATGAATTCATCTTTGATGAAGCACTAATGGGACATGCAGCAATCGAAGCTACTGGTAGCCCGTTACCAGATGAAACCTTAGAAAAAGCAAGGAAAAGTGACGCTATCCTGTTTGGAGCTGTCGGCCATGCGAAATATGATAATGATCCTTCTTTAAAAGTACGTCCTGAACAAGGTTTACTTAAAATCCGTAAAGAACTGGGTCTGTATGCTAATTTACGTCCTATTCTATTATTTGATGAATTGTTAAATGCTTCAAGTATCAAAGCACATATCCTCAGAGGTACAGATATTCTATTTTTCAGAGAGCTTACAGGAGATGTTTACTTCGGTGAAAAAACCAGATCTGAAGATAAAAATACCGCATCCGATCTGATGATCTATCATAAATATGAAGTAGAACGAATTGCACATAAAGCTTACGAGGCAGCAATGCAGCGTGGCAGAAAGTTATGTTCTGTAGATAAAGCAAACGTTCTGGAAAGCTCAAGATTATGGAGAGAAACAGTTCAGGAAATCGCCAAACAATATCCGGAAGTAGAAACACAGCATTTATTTGTTGATAATGCAGCTATGCAATTGATTAAAGATCCTAAACAATTTGATGTGGTTTTAACAGCAAATCTGTTTGGTGATATTTTAACTGATGAAGCTTCACAGATTGCGGGTTCAATGGGCATGCTTGCTTCTGCATCTATTGGAGACGGAACTGGATTTTTTGAGCCTATACACGGTTCTGCACATGATATTACCGGTAAAGATCTGGCTAACCCGCTTGCCTCTATCCTATCTGCGGCATTGATGCTCGAAATCAGCTTTGGCTTAAAAGAAGAAGCTCAGTTAATCATTTCAACTATTGACAGGGTATTAAAAGATGGTTACAGAACCAGTGACATCGCCGACGATTCGACCAGCCCATATAAAGTATTAGGTACTCAGGATATGGGTAAACTCGTCTTAAAATTCATCACACAACAAACTTACACTAACTAAACCATGACTATGCTACACGATCCTAATAGAGTTTACGTATTTGACACGACCCTTCGTGATGGAGAACAAGTTCCAGGCTGCCAGCTTTCTACACCAGAAAAAAAAAATAGAAATTGCTAAAGCACTGGAAGCGCTTGGCGTAGATGTAATTGAAGCTGGTTTCCCTATATCCAGTCCTGGCGATTTCCAAAGTGTGGTAGAATTATCCAAAGCAGTACGCGAACCGATTATTTGCGCACTGACCAGGGCAAACAGAAAGGATATAGATTCGGCAGTAGCAGCTTTACAATTTGCAACGCCCAAGAATACATACCGGGATAGGATCTTCTGATATGCACATCAAATATAAATTCAATAGTACACGTGAAGATATTCTGGAGCGTGCTGTTGAAGCTGTAAAATATGCAAAACGATTTGTAGAAGATATTTTTTTTTGCGGAAGATGCCGGCCGTGCAGATAATGCATTTTTAGCCCAAATGATTGAGGCTGTAATTGCAGCAGGTGCTACAGTAGTAAATATTCCTGATACCAATGGCTATTGCCTGCCTGAACAGTATGGTTCTAAAATCCTTTACCTGAAAGAGCATGTTAAAAATATAGATCAGGCGATTATCTCTGTGCATTGTCACAATGATTTAGGTTTAGCTACAGCAAATACGCTAGCCGGTGTAATTAATGGTGCCCGTCAGGTAGAATGTACAATTAATGGTATCGGTGAACGTGCTGGAAATACGGCATTGGAAGAAGTAGCGATGGTTTTAAAAACACACCACCATGCGCTGAATCTGAAAACCAATATCAATACGAAACATTTCAGTGAAATCAGTGCTAAAGTGAGCCGTATGATGAGAATGCCTGTACAGCCTAATAAGGCGATTATCGGGCAGAATGCTTTTGCACATAGCTCTGGTATCCACCAGGATGGTTTCCTTAAGCACAGAGAGAATTACGAAATCATCAACCCTGAAGATGTAGGGATCGATGCAGCAGGAATTATATTAACTGCCAGAAGTGGCCGTCATGCTTTAAAGCATCACTTAGAAAGATTGGGTTATGTGATTGAGAAAATCAATCTGGATCAGGTATATGAGAAATTCCTTCTGCTTGCAGATCAGAAATTAGAGATCTCAGATGATGATTTATTATCATTAATGAGTGATGGTGAAGAGCATACTTATAAAAATGGTTATAAACTGAACTCTTTACATGTAGTTTGCGGAGATTCACAACTACCATCTGCAACTGTAAAACTGGAATATGAAGGCGTAGAACAAGAAGCGAAAGCTGAAGGTGGCCCTGTAAATGCAACAATTAAAGCTATACAAAGTATCATTGATAAAGATATTCAATTGAAAGAGTTTACCATTCAGGCCATGCATGGTGGCAGTGACGATACAAGTAAAGTAAATATGAGAGTTATTTTCGAAGAGCGTTCTTATTTAGGTTACGGATTCAGTACTGATATTGTTAAGGCATCGGCCGATGCTTATCTGGACGCATTAAATAAATTCTTATAACATGAAGCTGGAAAAAGAAGTAGAACTGGATTTTGAAGCTGCGGCCGCACGTATTGCAGACACCGTTAAACGTACTCAACTAGAGTATAATGAAGGACTATCACTAAAATATAATGCAAAAATTTATCTAAAAAGAGAAGATTTACAAGTGGTGCGTTCTTATAAATTACGTGGTGCCTATAATATGATCAGTACGCTTGATCAAAGTCAGACGAGCCGTGGTGTAGTTTGCGCGAGTGCAGGAAATCATGCACAAGGCGTTGCTTATTCTTGGCAAAAAAAAAAACTGAATATACAAGGTGTAATTTTTATGCCTGAAATTACACCAAGACAAAAAATCAAACAAACAGAGATGTTTGGTGGAGATAATATCAAAATTGTGCTTGTCGGTGATACTTTTGATGACTGTATGAAAGAAGCTCTGGCTTATACTGCCGAGCATCAAATGGTCTTTGTTCCTCCTTTTGATAATATTAAAGTAATAGAAGGCCAGGGAACTGTGGGTGTTGAGATTTATCAGGACCTTCCAGGAGCCGAAATCATTGTAATGCCTATTGGTGGTGGCGGACTGGCTTCTGGTGTAGGTAGTTATTTCAAAAATATCAATCCTGAGATTAAACTGATCGGAGTAGAACCTGAAGGTGCTCCTTCCATGAACCAGGCTTAAAAAAAAAACGGTAGTCCGGTTACGCTGGATTATATTGATCGTTTTGTAGATGGTGCTGCTGTGAAGCGTGTAGGTAATCTTACTTTCGAATATTGCAGTGATTTACTGGACCAGATGTTATTGATCCCTGAGGGCAAAATCTGTACGACTATTTTAAAACTATATAATGAGGATGCTATTGTTGTAGAACCTGCCGGTGCGCTTGCCGTAGCTGCACTGGATCAGCTGAAAGATACAATTGCTGGCAAAACAGTAGTTTGTATTGTGAGTGGCGGTAATAACGATATTGAGAGAATGCAGGAGATTAAAGAAAAGTCGTTGCTTTTTGAAGGTCTGAAACATTACTTCATTGTTCGCTTTCCGCAAAGACCGGGTGCATTGAAATCTTTTGTAAATAATGTATTAGGCCCTCATGATGATATTACCCGTTTTGAGTTTATCAAAAAGACAAATAGAGAAAACGGCCCTGCACTTGTTGGTATTGAACTACAGGAAAGTACGGACTATACTTCTTTAAAAGAGAGAATGGCAGAATTTAAGTTTGAAGTGATTGACTTGAATGATGATCAGACCTTATTTGAATACCTGGTATAATACAGTATTATTCTTAAGACTACATAGTATCAAAAAAGGGATTCCATTAATTTTGGAATCCCTTTTTTGATACTGACCCAACCAGAAACAGGGTCACATTAACCATTATTTTATATTATGCTTTGATAGTTTCTTTTAACCTGCATCCCATTCCTGAAGCCAGTGCGTATAAATAAGCAGCAATAGCTTTAGGTTTTCCGCTCTCTTTCTTAAAGTTCCATACATCATTCATAAATAATGGAAAGTTTTTACTGTTGAGCTGATCAAAGGCTACAGAAATTGTTGGCGACAACGAATGTGCTGTATGCCAGATCCCAAATGGGATGTATAAAGTTTCTCCGGCGCTTACTTTAAAACTAATAGGTGTAGCATGTTTAAACTCAGGATGTTTTTCAAAATCAGGATTAAAGACGTTAACATCAGAACGCCATTGATTTTTTTCCGTGGCGTATAAGAATTTCTCCTGCCCCCGTGGAAAAACAGTAAATTGTTTCTCACCGTACAATTGATTGATAATCCATGCACTCAGGTGATAATAATCCTTATGTACATAAGGGAATTTACCACCGGGCCCACCTACGAAAAGTTCGACAATACCTCCCCAGTTTCCGCGTTTAAAGGCTTTATCCTCCAACCAGTTTGGTTTCGCGTAACCAAGATTAATTGGTAAGAGCAAATCCAGCATTTCAGGAATTTCTTTACTGATATTAAAAGTAAGCGGATAAGGAGCCAGTTTCTCTTCAGAACTTTGCTCAGCAAGATCCATTACCTCTGTCATTGTATAGGGTTTCCCCGTTTCCTTATTGGCAACATCACTTTGTTTGTCAGGATAATTTTCACGGAACCAATCAGGAGTGAATAATCCATTTGCTTTCCAAACTTTCGTCGCATCGGTAAAAATCACAGGAATACCCGGATTATGGTGTTCTTCCATAAACTCCTCATAACTGATGCCTGACTTTCGTTGAATTTCCATAAAGAACTGAGCTTTTAATCAGTAACAAATTACTGTATAAAAATCATCATTTACAAATAGACAAAATTCCTGTTGCAGTGGACATATCTATTCGTAAATGGCAAAACTATATATAAAAATTCGACTATTTCCAACCCATCCCACATCAAATAAACGGCTGTACTCATAAATAATGGGTACAGCCGTTTATCAGAATTTAATTTTAAAAGTCAATTTTGACTATGGCTTTTTTTGCACTGTTATTGCAATCCATTCCCAGCTCATTTTGGCTGCAGCATAAACACTGCCACTAACTATCTCTATGGTTTTAGCTGGTGCGAACAAAAACGTTGAGGATCCGCCACCACTTTTAAAACCAACAGTAGCAGTATTAAAACTAAAAGTTTTGGACATCACTGTCCCTTTCCCTGCCTTTTCAATAAATTGGCCAGGTTCAATCAAAAGCTTATCATTACTAAATAATGCAATTCTTTTATCAGCTGGGTAGTTCATTTTCTTTTTTAATAAACTAAACAATGATATAATTTGGTTATCAACTTTAGAATTTATGAAGTCTTCACCACTAAAAGAAAAATCTTCCATTTTCTGTCTTAAAGCACCCGGTAAAAAACCAAATGCAGCATCAGCATTTAATACATCTCCGACTCTTAATGTCAGATACTCTTCATCCCCAAAATTAATATTAAGTTTATTGGCAAGCATTTTACCTGCTACTGAGAATGGATCCTGAACTACTGGTTTACCTGGAACAGATATTTTTTGGACATCAACTTTTATCACCATTGGTGTCCAACCCAAACGCATTTCATCTTTATAATCTCCTGCACTCCAATATTTTACAAATCCAATCCATCTAGGTTGCTGAACTACAGCCCTCACACCGACAGAAGAGAACACTATCCAGTTTTTAGAATAAAAATTCACCTTCAACCTGTTATTTGTAGCTCCAGAAGTCCAATACTTATAGTGTGGGTCACCAAAAATACCCTGAAAAAATTTTCCTACAATAGTATGCTTACTATTGAAATCATATGCATCCATATTAGAAAATGGAGTGCTTACAACACCCCTTGGTGGCCTCGGTTCGGTTGGATCGCCACCTCCACCCGGTGGTCTTGGATTCGAAGGCTCTCCACCATTACGTCCTCCACCTCTTGATGAGCTAGGTTGATCTGCACCAGAGTTTGTAGTTCCGCCTCCACGACGGCTAGAGCTTCCTGTATTAAAATCACCCCTACCAACGGTGTAAGTAGTAATATCAGTACTATAATCAGCATTTGTCTGAGAAGGAGCACTTGGGTTTACTCTAGTACTTCCATTAAGATTTCCATAAGTGTTCAAAACATAAATATCTTCTGCAAGTTTATAGAGCCCACGCTGCTCATCAACGACCTGTAAAGCAGACTGATATTGAGGAAGTAACATTCCATCACCGTCAACCATTCCCTTCATGGTATTCAGACTGCTTTCTGTAACTGCAAAAGTACCAGCCTTTGTGACTTTGTAAATTGTATTTTCAACCTGTAATTCTCCCTTATCATTTACTACTGAGCAAATAATGGATCTTCAATTAAGCTATCTAAATCTACCTCATTTTGTTCACCTACGCTATTGGTTTGGGCTGATTTCATCATTACAGGAGTAGCCATTACATTTTCTCTCCATTTCGCATAAGAAACAAAATTAGATCTTACTGATTGAGCAATTTCCTGGACAATGGCAGTTCCTAAAGTATCTGCAAGACCTTTATTCATCAGTGCCTCAAATGCTTCTTGTGTTGCGAATGTTAATCTTCCATCATTAACAGCCATCCCATTCGCTGAAAAGGCATTTACAGACTTAGTTCTCTTTTCATCTGAAGAAGTTATTGTTTCTTGCTTCTTACACCCCGCAATTATCGAAAATTGCAGAATAAACAAATAAAGTATCCTTTTTTTCATATATAATTATTTTGCCGCAAAATTATATATAAAAACAACTAAAAATTTAAATTATTAAATAATAATTACAACAAATCGAACTGTAAAGAATTAAAATCACAAAACTGTTAACGTACAAGTAAATACGATTCAGGAGATTCAACTTCTTTAGAAATGCTAAAGGCGGCTTTAAAACTGCCTTTAGCATTATTTTCAACTGTATACTATAAATTACAATGCGTAATCAGGGTATAAAAATTTAAACCCTACAAGGTCACCAGCAGACAAAGCAGTTCTTTGTGCGCTGAAAGTAGATCCGTCAAGTTTTGTAATTGTTGGTTGTCCATTACTCGAAAAAGCGCTTGAAGGATACATCATAATAGATCCAAAGTCAAATGCGCCAGTTTGACCACCAGTATAACCTCGGTCTTCCCAGGTATCAAAATTATGTTCAAGACCAGCTTCGATATTATCCTTGTTAATAATTACATAGTCATCGCGGTCAGTTCTGCTTTGCTCATGAAGTAATCCTAAAGCATGTCCTATTTCATGTATAGCGTTCCCCGTTGAGCAGCCAGATCCCAGATTTAGCTTTTGAGCTCCTCCAGCCATTCCTAAGGCAGAAGAACAGCCAGCCAGATCCACACAACAAACCTGATATAGTTTGCCTGGGTAGTCCTTTGTGTAAATGTTAATTTAGTTTTTGCTTTCCAATGCGCTATTGCATCCGTAATTCTTGCTTGATTTGGCACATTTGCATCAATTGAATAATAAACAATACCATTTGTCCATCTTTTGCTTAAATAATCAATAAACGTACTTTCAGTAGCCGTTCCCGTTGGATCATATTTGTGTTTAAGATAAGCAACCTGATTATTGCTTAATAGAATATCACCTCCAAGAACAAATTGACCATTTTTTTTTTGTGAGCTGAATGGTTTTACTTCCACTGCCAAACGTAACTGCTACACCTTTAATTTCTGGAGAAGCCTGTTCTACGGCACAATGGCATTCATCAGCTTTTACATCCGCGGATTGTGCACTCTGCTCATTTTGTTTTTTACATGCACTGGTTAATGCCGCAAAGGCAAATGCAATTAATAAGGCTTTGTTTTTCATCGGTTTTAGGTTTTTAGGTAAAAAAAATTTATTACATAGACGTTTAATAAACTTAGTAGTTTTCAATAAAAACTACTAAGAGTTATTGATAATGGTAATAAAAAGATATTCTATTGTCAATAAATGGTACACAATAGTTGATAATAAATACCGCGGCTATTAAAATCGATTAATAACTATCAACTTTAGATCAATAACATTATATTTACTTATAGATAGATAAAACCTAACCTGACTTTTAAGGTGAAGGGGTTAAAACTTGTTAAATTAATTTACCTTTAAAAAGTTGGCAATACATTTGCTAACTAAACAAGAAACACACAAATATGAAAAAAAAATACATACTATTACTCTTATCAATAACGGCGATCGGATTGTCTTCTTGTAAAAAGGAAAACATTGTACAACAACCACTAACTAACAGAACCATTCTAGCAGATATTTTTGCTAAAGACTGGACAATTACTTCTGATGGCCGCTCTTATTTTAAAGAGATTGCGCTTCCAGAAAACGATGCCTTTAATAAAAATGGGGCTGTTGTTGTTGGAATGGCCTTTGACGATCCTGGTGCTTTTGAAGGATTACCTCACGTTTTCAGTGGTCGTACATACAGATATGTCGCTCAGGTAGGAAAGATAACTTTTTATGTTAATGATGCGAATGGTGGTGTTGTTGCTAAACCTGACTATGATGTAACAGTAAAAATCACATTAGTAGACGGAGAGCTAATTCCATAAAATATTACTTTAAAACTCAAGAAAACGACCAATGTTCGCCTGAACGTGGTCGTTTTTTTTTTATGCTCTCCCCTGTTCAGCTGTATCGCCCTGATAATTACACCATTTCTTTCCAGCAGCAGCTCTTCATAAAAACCTTTATAGTAAACATCCTTCACTTCATACCGTTTACTATTCCAGCCACCCTTTAGCTCTACCCATTCAGGATAAAAAACCACAGACTGACCTTTTGCATGAAGTCCTAATTTCAGTGCATCCTCCGGCTTCAAGACAACAGCATTACCCAATATAGCTGCGCAGTATAAATATGTTCAGGATGATTATAAACATGGGCTGGCCTTCCCTTTTGGATCAGCGTACCATCTTTCATCAGCAATAATTCATCAGCCAGAAACAAGCCATCAGCAGGATCATGTGATACGATGATAACAGTCACCCCCGTTTCAGCAGCAATACGCTTAATATCAGCACGAAGCTGATTTTTCAGCAATGCGTCTACCTGACTAAATGGCTCATCCAGCAACAATACACTGGTGTCCGTAACCAAAGCTCTCGCAATAGCCACACGCTGCTGTTCGCCCCCGCTTAGTTCAGTTATCTTTTTATTTCGCAAATGATCAATATGCAAATGCTGCATCATATTGACTGTCTTCTCTTCCTTCGCTTTTACATTCGTATTAGAAAGGACAGAAGCGATATTATCATAGACTTTCGCGTAGATATTCAGTGAAAAATCCTGAGTCACAATTTGCATTTCCTTGTGTCCGGGAATAAGCTGTTCATGTGTGGCCCCAGGACACGTTTACCATTAAACAAGACTTCCCCCTCATCAACCTTCAGTAAACCGAATATAGACTTTAACAGCGTAGATTTCCCACTTCCGCTTTCGCCGATTACCGCAATAATATCCCCTCGTTTAATGTCAAAACTGATATTTCTGATTCCTGAAGCCTGTTCAGTCTGATATTGTTTAGTTAGCTGCCTAACGCTGATAATATTTTCGTCCACAGTGTAAAGATACGGTTCAGAGGCAAATTATCTAATAACAGTGCTGAATTGAATTCGATATGACATAAAAATGCCCCAGAAAGTTTGTCTAACTTTTTGGGGCATTCAACAATCTAATTAGTGAATTCCGAATGTAATCCCGAAAGCCATATTTTTAAGCCCTTTCTGTGCCTCAGTATCAAACATATCATTAAAATAATATTTAGTAAACAAACCTATCCCTGCATACCCCACTCTGACTGTGCCACCTAAACGCACCTTTTGGAAATCATAATCATTTTTGAATTTCTGTTTACCACGCTCCTCACTAATCTGTTTAACCTTTCCATTCAGCAGAAAACTAACCTCCGGCCCAACCACAAAATAGAATCTTTTCCCCCTTTGATTTTCTTTAGTCCTGAACTCAAAAAAATTCAATGGAATATGCACATAGCTGCTTGAAAACCTGTTTTTACTAAAATCAATTGGTTCTTCTATATAAGTAAGATCCGGTGTATTCTTCTGAATAGTAATATTCCTTTCCAGGCGTATCAGCGTCCAGTCAAAACCTGCCGCTGCATATACCCTGAAATTAGGATTAAAGCGGTAACCAAAATACATCAGATCAAATGATACCGTACTTGTTTTAATCCCCCTATAATTCAAAAAATCATTTTTAGGAGAAAGCTTAAAGCTTCCATTGTCAATTAACCTTGAAAAACCAATATCAAGCCTTGTAAAAGTAAGACCATATCCAAAGCGTCCCGTAGGAGCAGATACATTCTTAACACTATCCTCACTACGTCCAAAAGATACATCTAAATTGTATTTCCGTCCTTTTGAGCTCGTTTTAACAATCGTAGTATCCATAACATCATTTTGTGCACTCACCGTCAGAGAAGCCGTCCCAATAACTCCGGTAAGCATTAAAATTCTTAGTAAATTATTCTTCATATAATCATTTCTATTCGCGTCTCTTAATTATTCTCATTTATAGCTATCAACTGATTACCCAGACTATTAACATACATATTACACAAATAATTTATTAGTCCCGCTAATCTTTCTTAACTACAAACAACAGTTAAAACCTCATTCTGTTTCTTACCGCTAAATTTAATCATTCTCACATTTAATGCTATCAGAGAAAAATCATCTTCCTCCCTATCAATAGCCAACCAGACAATTTTGTGAAATCATACACTAACAGGCTCCCCCACACCTATTTTTCTCCTATAGGTTTCTTCCTATAAGCTCCCTAACATAAATCACTCTGCACCATGCTATCCGCCAACAAACAAACCCACCAAACAAGCAAATTATCGCCGGTAAACCGCCTAAACAGCAGGATCTCCCTTTAGAGAAATAAAAAAAGCCTTGAGTAGTTTTCTGACATTGTTCGCTTTTCGCGAACGTCAGAAGAAAACTACTCAAGGCTTTTTTATTTCCTTTAACCTGATACTACTCCCCGCGTTTCTGGCGATAATTCTTGTACAACTTAACCGCTGTCATTATCCCCCCCAGAAAACACGATCAGTCCGATCAACCCATAAACCCAGTCAACCGCACTTTTCAGTACTACCGTAAACACGATTGCTACTAACAATACCGTAGCAACCTCATTCCATAACCTCAGTTTAAAAGAACTCAGTTTAAAAACCCCGTTCTTCATCTGTTTCATTATCCGCTGACATATAAAATGATAAACCAGCAATAACAAAACAAAACCAAGCTTAACATGCAACCACGGCGTACTTAGCAATCCTGGCCGGATACAAATCATTCCTATCCCTGCAAGAACAGCAAAAGTCATCATTGCCGGATTAGTAATAATATGCCACAGCTTATATTCTATCTTAATAAACTCCTTTTGAAGAATCTCTTTTTCCTGAGCAGGGCGGTCATTCGCTTCCGTATGGTAAATAAACAGACGTACACTATAAAACAATCCTGCCATCCAGCTCACCACAAAGATGATATGGACAGAAAGTACATATGGATAATAATGGTCCATTAATAGCGGAATTCTTTAATGAAATCAATTGCATATTTCACGTTATCAAACGGAATATCAGGCATGATACCATGACCCAAATTAAATATAAATCCGTTCTCACCGCGCATACGCTCAAACAATTGCAAAATATGTTTTTTAATAACCGGCTTATCAGCATATAAAATATGCGGATCAAGGTTTCCCTGAACCGCGATACCAGCTGGCAAAGCTTGTTTAATATTCAATAAATCAGCATTCCAGTCTACAGAAATCACATCTGGTTTTGCAGTAGCCATGATAGGTGCAAACACAGAACTTCCTTTACAGAAAGAAATCACAGGGATATCTTTTCTGTTCAGATTAGCAATGATCTCCTGAATATAACGGTGAGAGAATTCCTGGTAATCGTTCCATGACAAAGCCATAGCCCAGCTATCAAAAATCTGTATCGCATTTACACCAGCAGCAATTTGCAGGTTCAGGTAATCAGCAGTTACTTTAGCAATTTTAGCCAGCAATCTATGAGCAACCTCAGGATGATTATGCATCAATAATTTTGTAAGCTTGAAATCTTTCGATGAAGCACCTTCAACAAGGTAACTCATTACCGTAAACGGAGCACCAGCAAAACCGATTAGCGGGATACTACCATTTAAGCGCTGTTGAATTACTTTAATCGCATCAGCAACATATTCCAGTTGATCCAGACAATCAACATTTAAATTCTCTACATCTTTCAATGTACGTACAGGATTTGCAAAACGTGGCCCTACACCTTGCGTAAAGCTAAGGTCACCACCCATTGCTTCACCAGTAAACCAATATATCACAAAACAAAATAGCAGCATCAATACCCAATAAATCTACAGGTAACATCGTTACATCAGCAGCAATTTCAGGCGTTTTGCACATTTCAAGGAATGAATACTTGTTTTTAATCTCCCAATATTCCGGCATGAAACGACCAGCCTGACGCATCATCCATACGGGTGGGCGTTCAGTTTGTTTTGACCATGCTGCATCTAAAAATAAAGTGTTCATCTAATGTTAATTTGTTGGTAAGCTATTCGCTTCTTTTTCTATTTTATTAATTATCTCTTTCGTTCTTTCCGTATTTGCAAGATCCTTTGCTTTATCAGCGTAGGCCAGTGCCCTTACTTTATCTTTTTTGCGCAGTGCAAGGTTAGCCAGATGTATCAATACAAAAGACTTATCACTTTTTGTACCCAGGGGGAAACGGCTTGCTACCTGAAAATGGTATTCCGCAGCCTGATAATCCTCTTTTTTAAGCGCAATATTGGCAATCATAAATTCATAGTAACCACGTCTGTTTTTGGCCAGACGATCCGGATTTGGCACTTCAGCCA
Organism: Pedobacter sp. NJ-S-72; assembly: GCF_053890575.1. NCBI lineage: Bacteria > Pseudomonadati > Bacteroidota > Sphingobacteriia > Sphingobacteriales > Sphingobacteriaceae > Pedobacter > Pedobacter sp. NJ-S-72. The sequence continues at coordinate 3,258,286 of NZ_CM132681.1, forward strand.
ATAATCGTTCAGCTTTATCGTAATCACCATCTTTAAAAGCTTTGGAAGCAATTAAGATGGAGCTGCTTTTGAAATGGCTCCAGATGACGAATCCGACCATTAAACCTAAAATCACTGCCAGCTGAAGCTGGTCATAAAAAAGGCACACTCCAGCGGCAATAACAAAAATTGCCATCAGAGCATACCTGCCTTTTGCGTTATACATTAGTTATGAATGTCCGTAAATTTATAGCCTACACCACGAATTGAGTGGAAGTAAACCGGGTTTTTCTGATCTGGTTCGAAATACTTACGGAAAGTAAGAATGAAGTTATCAATTGTACGTGTCGAAGGATAAACATCATAATTCCAGACAGTCTCCAGAATCTGTTCCCTTGAAACCGCTTCATTTTTACGTTCAATCAGTAATTTAAGCAGCATCGTTTCTTTTTTAGTTAAAGGAACGATTACACCATCATCCTGTTTCAATTCAAATGAATTAAAATAGATAGTTTTTTCACCGATTTTATAAGAATTCAATTCCTTTAAATCGTCAGATTTCATACTGCGTTTAACCAGGATACCAACTCTTAAGATTAGCTCTTCTAAGTTGAAAGGTTTAACCAGGTAATCATCAGCACCCTTTTTAAGGCCCATTACACGGTCTTCACTTGTGTTTTTAGCTGTTAAAAATAAGATAGGCACTTCAGTATTTTCCAAACGTATAGTTTCACAAACCTGGAAACCATCCATTTCAGGAAGCATCACATCCAGAATGATCAGGTTAAAACGTTCTTCTTTGAAAATCTTCAAAGCCGTTTTACCATCCTTTACTGCATGGACTTTGTAACCTTCTAATTCAAGGTTTAATTTTATAGCATCTAATAAGTGGTCTTCATCTTCGACCAATAAAATTCTTAATTTCTGTTGCATAATGATCAACTAAATGTGATTTCAAAAATCGTACCCTGCGGCACATTGTCTCTGACGCTGATATCAGCATCATGTTTTTGCAAAACTTCTTTGACTATAAACAATCCCAGTCCCGTTCCTTTCGCTTTCCTTGTATTTTCTTCACCAACGCGGTAAAACTTATCAAATATGAGCATTTTTTCCGCATCCGGAATACCAGGCCCTCTATCAGAAACACTCAGGAAAGGATGTCCATCACGCATTCCCAGTTCAACACCCACTTCAGCGCATGGGCCAGAATATTTCACCGCATTTTCTACCAGGTTAGTCACTACAGAAGAAAGGGTAAAAGGATCTCCCATAACTTTCACATTCGGCTGGATTACAGGATTAATCACCTGTTCACATCCGCAAGAATGAATTTGCAACCTGTCAGTTATTTTGGTAACCAGTTCTGAAAAATCAAACTCTTCCTTAGGGAAGGAATACGAGCGGTTTTCAATTTTTGTAGCCAGCAGCATATTTTCAACCAGATCATCCAGACGTTCAATATCCTTTAATGAATTGTTCAGTAAAGACATTTGACGCGCTTTATCCAGATCACGTTTCACAATAGTTTGAAGCGACAATTTGATCGCTGCCAATGGCGATTTCAATTCATGCGTAACAGATAACAGGAAATTTTGCTGCTGCTCTCTCAACAGGTCTTCTTTTTTGATCGATTGATGCAGGAAATATGCACCTACACACAAAAGGAACAAAAAAACAGATCCCTCTCCCATGACCATAGCCATTCTGGAAGGCTGGAGTTTAACGACAAGCGTTCCCCAGGAGATCAGCTGTACCAGTGAGTACAGCAACATGAAATAAAATATGATAATTGATTTCTTCAAAATTCCTATTCTCTTAGAACCGCTTAAATCAAACAGTTCTTAAATATACGTTAATTTACTTATTCCTAAAAACAATGTCCAATGCTTCCAGAATCGCTCTTTTAGCCTTTTCCAATTCGATTTTCGTGTGCGCAGCAGAAACGAATCCTACCTCATAAAAGAAGGGCCCAAATAAATCCCCCTGTTTAACAATTCACGGTGCATGATCTTGAATTTCTCCATACTAGCCGGATCAATATCTTCTGCGCATTGTATTTTATCCTTGTCTGTAAAAGCAAACCAGAAGATAGAACCTACGTGAAACACTTTGAATTTATAACTTCTTGCCGTAGCAAAACGTTGAATACCCTCAGCAAATTCCGTTGCTTTTGCATTCAGTTCTTTATAGAAACCTGATTTTAACAGTTCAGTCAGCTGAGCAATACCCGCAGCCATTGCTACAGGGTTTCCTGATAAAGTACCAGCCTGGTAAACACCACCATCAGGAGAGATATGTCCCATGATTTCTGCCGATGCACCATACATACCTACCGGTAAACCACCTCCTAATATCTTACCATAGGTAACAATATCTGGTTTAGCGTTATAATAGCCCGCAGCACCTTCAAAACCTAAACGGAAACCTGTAATTACTTCATCGAAAATCAGCAATGTACCCTTGTCCTTACAGATTTTCTGAAGGAATTCAATATAAGCAGGGTCCTGCATCAGTAATCCATTATTTGCAGGAATCCCTTCAATAATAACTGCTGCCAGCTGATCTTTAAACTGAGCAAAAGCCTGTGTTAAAGCTTCCGTGTCATTTAAAGGAATAACGATTGTTTCTTCAGCAAAAGATTTAGGTACACCCAAAGATGAAGTTTCACCAAAAGTAACCAGACCTGAACCAGCTTTTACCAATAGTGAATCACTGTGACCATGATAACAACCTTCAAATTTCAGGATCTTATCTCTTTTGGTATAACCACGTGCCAGACGAATAGCAGACATAACTGCTTCCGTACCAGAACTCGTAAAACGAATTTTCTCTACGTGTTTGTTATTTTTGATAATCAGTTCTGCAAGTTCATTTTCCAAAGCAGTCGGAGCACCGAAACTCATCCCATTCTGCATGGTTTCAATCACTTTTTCTCTTACTTTAGTTGGATTGTGACCTAAATCAAAAGGTCCCCAGCTACCGCAAAAATCAATGAATTGATTTCCATCGGCATCCCAGACAAAACATCCATCACCTTTTTGAATGAATAGTGGCGTTCCGTAAACAGACTTAAACGCTCTTACCGGTGAATTTACACCACCAGGGAAATAGGTTTTTGCCTTTTCATACAGCTCTTTGGATTTCTCTCTTGAAATATCTGGTTTACTTCCAGTATTTACAGGCATATCTCCTTCGTTGCCGGAAAACATCTTTTTTAACGATTCTAACATATTACATCCAGTTCTTTTTTCTACAATATCTCTTATATGGTAAGTGGTAATTATGCTTGCTCCTGCACGTGCAAAGGCATACATAGTTTCCATTACTATCTTTTGTTCATCAATCCAGCCATTTTGCGCAGCTGCTTTGACCATTGCATATTCTCCTGATACATTATAGCAGGCAATAGGCAAATCAGTATTTTGTTTAAGGTTATGAATTACATCCATGTAAGCTAATGCTGGCTTCACCACCACACAACACATCAGCTCCTTCACTCTGATCAAGCAATGCCTCACGTAAAGCCTCCTCAGGATTCCTGAAATCCATCTGATAAGCTTTCCTGTCACCTTTACCTGGTGCACAGTCAGCAGCCTCTCTGAACGGCCCGTAATAAGCGGAAGCAAATTTAGTCGCATGCGACATGATTGCTGCATTTACATAACCATTCTGATCCAGTAAGTTTCTCATTGCACCGATACGGCCATCCATCATATCAGAAGGTGCTAACATATCAGCTCCAGCCTGTACATGCGTCAGTGCCATTTTAGCAATAACTTCTACTGTTTCATCATTTTGTACGTAATCATCCTTCAAAATCCCACAATGACCATGCGTTGTATAGGAACAAACGCAAACATCAGTAACTATATATAAATCGTCACCAAAATTCTTCTTTAATTCGCGAACAGCAGTGGGAACCAGTGAATGATCATGGTATGCAGAACGTGCATCATCAGATTTTTCATCTCCCACACCAAAAAGCATAATTTTATTTACGCCCAGCTCAAGCCCCTTTTCAACATCTCTGATTAACATATCTGTTGAAAAGTGATTTACTCCCGGCATGGAATCAATACCATGTTTCACTCCGTTTCCCGGAACAATAAAATATGGATAAACAAACATGTCTTTCGACAGCTTTGTTTCGGCCATCATCTCTCTGACAATTGGGTTCTTTCTTAATCTACGTGGACGGTGCAACATAATCAACCTCTCTTTTTTTATTTAATATCTATTCCGAATACCGCTTCTGCAAGGCCAATTTCGTCAGGAGAATAAGGAAGGACGTAATCAACACCCATTTCCTCAAATTTCTTTCCTGTTGAATTTCCTATGGCGATTACCTTTTGTCCCGGATCCAGTAAGTTATCAGCAAAATAAGCTTCCACATTGGATGGGCTGGTAAATATTAATACATCAGCATAAGTATGGTCTATATTCTCTTCAATGACTGTCTCATAAATAGGCAAATCAAATCAATAATTTTGGTGTCTTCATTTAAAGATTTCTGAATACTTAACAATGAATCCTGCGCACGCGGAAATAAAACAGTCTGATTTCTAACCAGTACAGCAAAATCTTCACCTACTTCAGTGATATCACCACTTTCACCTACATAATCCGCTTTATAACCATGTTTTCTAAGTGCGTCTTCAGATCCTCTGCCTACAACACCAAATTTCGTATGTTTAGGTAATACAGGTTTCAGTTTAAAGAAGTATTCTACTCCGTTACGGCTGCTGAAAAAGATCCAGTTGATATGTTTAAGATAAAAAGGGTCCAGTACATTCACGATAGGAAAAGTACGGATCAATGATCTTCCTTCTATTTCTATATGATTAGTTTCCAGTGCTCTTCTAAAGTAATTATGCTCTCCGATTTCTCTGGAGATAAATACTCTTGCAGGTAATTTCCTGTCTTTATCAAACTTAGAGACAATCTTTTCAGCCAGTCCTTCGAGGTTTTCTACTCTAAAGAATAAACGATTAGGAAAATCATCAGCCGTTAATGCTTTTGAAGTCCACACCTCATATTGACCATTTTCCTTTTTGCAGTAACAGCCTAAAGGCATGTGACAACCACCTTCAAACAGGTTGAGTACTTTACGTTCTACACCAATTTCCTCCGCCGTATCGGCATCATGAATTCTTTGCAGGATATCAAATAATTCCTGGTCATTTTCTCTGATCTGAATGGCTAACACCCCTTGTGCTGGTGCCGGAATTAATTCAGTAGTGTCTATAACTTCCATATGAAATTCAGACAGGTCAAGATTCAAACGGTTTACACCAGCTTTTGCCAGTAAAATAGCGTCATAGTTCTCATCTCTCAATTTTTGAATACGGGTATTTACATTACCACGCAGGTCTTCAATATTAAGATCTGTTCTTAGCGCAAGCAATTGTGCTTTACGTCTGTTTGATGAAGTACCAACCTGTGCACCTGTTTTCAAAGAAAGTTTTTGCGTAAGATCTACGCAGTCTTTTAAAATCAGTAATAATTCAGAAGGATCTTCACGTTCAGAAACTGCAGCGATAGTCAACCCCGCAGGATGATTGGTCGGTAAATCTTTATGGGAATGTACAGCAATATCAATGCTGCCACTTAATAACTCTTCTTCAAGCTCTTTGGTAAAAAAACCTTTTCCTTCAAGTTTGTCCAGTCTCAGGTTTAGTATTTTATCTCCCTGGGTTTTAATGATCTTCAATTCTGCTTCAACACCAATTTCCGCAAGTTTGTCTTTTGTAAAATTGGCTTGCCACAATGCAAGATCACTGCCTCTTGTTCCGATAATAAGTTTTTTCATTGTTTTGTAGATATCGCGTATTTAGATTCGCGCAAATTTAACCTAAAAGAGTTATAGTCTTAAATAATAAACAAATAATGTATTTGTGCTGACTAATCTACCCAGGAAGGCTAGCTGTTATTAACCAGAATTTCCTTTGCCATGATCATCGGTACGCTAATAATTTCTTTTCTTTTCCATGTAATCCATCACCCTTTCAAGAACCTGTCTTGAGTTTTCGTCAAGCGTATTGATCTCCTCTGCAAAAACAATATCCAGTGCTTTACTTTTAATTGCTTTAATCTTTTGAGGAACTTCACTCATGGCAATTTCTATTTTGCGCTGGCGAAGTACGATATCAAACTCTTTAATATTCTGATCGATGATTTGCTCTGCGTTAACCAGTTCATCATAACGCTCCTGAATATTTTTACGGGCAATCTCTTTTAAAGATTCGACCTCAATATAGTTTATAGGATAGTTTTTGACAACAGAGGGTGCAGTGTCGTTTGGAATTGCAAGATCTACAATAACTTTTTTACCTGTTTCACCGTTAAGCAGTTTCTGGTAAATTTTTTCTGTGATGATTGGTTCAGTAGCACCGGTACAGGTAATGATAACATCAAATCCCTGATCGAAATTTTCCAGTGCTGTTAATGGATAAGCGGTACCATTTAAATCTTTAGCAAGAGATTCTGCTTTTTCTACCGTTCTGTTGAAGATAGAGAAATTAGAATATTTATGCTTTTTAAGGTATTGCGCTAAATTCTTATTAGTCTCGCCGGCACCTATGATCAGGATTCTTGAGCTGGCAGTTATAGTGAGGTCCCTTAATTTGCGGTAAGCTAATGATACTACCGAAACCGGGTTTTTAGAGATATTCGTATGGGTATAGACTTCCTTTGCTGTTTTAACGACCCGGTTCATGATCATTCGCATATAATCGGCTGTAAAGCCAGAAACTCGGCATGCTTCATAAGCCCGGCGTACCTGGGCAAGGATTTCTTTTTCTCCAACCACCAGACTTTCCAATGAGCAGGAAGTACGTAATAAGTGATTGAAAGCTTCCACCTGTTCATAAACAGAAACATTTTCAAGAAACCGTTCCATATAGGCTTCTGGAAGCCCCATGTCCAATACAGTCAGGAAACGAAGGATAAATTCACGATCTAATTCGTGTGCAGTGGAAAAAAAAAAACAAACTCAACGCGATTACATGTACCGATATAAAAAATTTCTTTTACATCCAGTTCATCTTGGATATTCTTCAGTCTGTCATCCAGTGTCTGCTCACAGATAACTAATTTCCCTAAAGACTTTAAGTCAATTTGTTTATGAGTGAAAGCAAGTATCTTTAAATATTCCAATTTGGGTTTGTGTTGTTTTATTAGTGGAAACAAAAGTAACAAGCCAACCCTTAGTGTCTGTCATTATGCTGTAATTAAGAGCAATTTAGAACGATTTTAAATTAAATAACAACCAGACTAAACAAGGGATCGTTATGTTTGTTAATACAGGTAACCAGCTATAAAAGAAAGTTATGATTAAAAAAGAGCAATTTATTTTGTCCGGTTCCAAAGATAAAACCATTTCCGGAGACCTCACATATGACGATAAACACACCGATCAACCCTGCATTTTGTTTGTTCATGGCTTCAAAGGATTTAAAGATTGGGGTTCACATAACCTCGTGCTTCTTCTTTTTTTGCAACAAATGGATATCGTTATTTTAAATTCAACCTAAGCCACAGCGGTGTTACGGCACAACAACCTGATGACGTGACCGATCCAGAAGCTTTTGCGGCAAATACAGTGAGTATGGAATTAAGGGACGTGGATACTGCGATTAATTACATCGCCCACACCTACCCCTTAAGCCCTATATATCTGATTGGTCATAGCCGTGGAGGCGCATTAGCTATACTTAGAGGTGCAGCCGATGATCGGATTCACAAAATCATAACCTGGTCAGCAATATCAGATTTCAGTTCCCTATGGAAAAAGGAACAAGAGGAAGAATGGTTGACCTCAGGCAGAATTTTCGTGGAAAATGCCAGAACCAAAGAGAAGATGCCATTAAACAGCACCCTTTTAGAAGATTTCAATGCAAATAAAGACGAATTCGATATTCTTCATGCCGCAGCAAAGATTAAAATCCCCTGGCTGATTTTGCATGGCGATGACGATATCAATGTGAAATTTAGTGTTGCACAGCAATTGGCTCAGGCACAGCCAAAGGCTCAATTACAAAAAATCAAAGGAGCTAATCATGTTTATGGAGCTAACCATCCTTATGAAGAAAAGAATTTACCAGCTCAGCTATTGGAAGTCTGCGAAAAAAGTCTTGCCTTTATCAAAAGCCCTAACCTATAATTTAAATAGGTTAGGGCTTTAGCACATTTAAGGCTTATTTAAAAACGATAAGGCTTTATCTATATTATTTAACTTCTGTCCAGTTGCCATCTTCTTTGATCAGTTCAATCAGATCATCCAGTGCAAAGGCAGAGCTTTTTTTTTTTCACCACTTCTTTACCGCGATACAAAGTAATTTTGTCCGGGCCTGTACCTACATAACCATAATCAGCATCAGCCATTTCACCTGGTCCATTTACAATACAACCCATAATACCAATCTTAATCCCTTTCAAATGATCAGTTCTTGAGCGAATAAGCTGTGTTGTTTCCTGCAAAAAAAAAAAAGCGTTCTGCCGCAGCTTGGACAAGAAATATATTCAGTCTTGGAAATTCTGGTTCTTGTCGCCTGTAAAATCCCAAAACTTGTAGAATTCATGATCGGAAGCCCCACAGTTATTGGTGCATCAATCCACACCCCGTCACCAAAGCCATCCGTAAATAAAGCTCCTAAATCCGTAGCAGCATATAATTGCAGGTCATCCGCACTAATTGCAGCATACGACCTCTTAATAATCACAGGAATTTGATTTTCACTTTGAAGCAGGGCGACAAAAAAGTCCCTTTGCTCCATCATCCCCTGCTCAGAAGAAGTTTCCAGCACGAGCACAACTGTTTCATCCAATAAAGATAACAGTACTTTGCTATAAGATTTTGCATTTACACTTACCAGGTTCAGGATAGGATCCTTCTGCGTAGTCGCAGCATAATCCTCTAACCGAATTAACGGATGACAATTATTTTTATCCTTTAGTCCTGCCCACGTTCTGTAATTATAAATCGGCGCAGATTGCCCGGAAAAGAGAAAGAAGGCAGTGCATCCCCTAAATAAACTAAATCACAAGCCTGATCAGCCATATTATATTTATCCAGGCCCGCACTATATTTATAACCTACTTCAGTTAAGAAATAAGGATCTTTTAAATTCTTTGAAGACACGTCCAGCATAACTACCGGATGATGATGCCCCCCAATATGCTGAACAGGCTTAGTTACCCTGCGGCTATATCCATAAGGATTATAAGGTAAATCCCGGATTTCAATCCGTTCATTTGTCACTAAAGGAAGTTCTCTCTTTACATAACGGTCAGCCAGAGCTTTTGCTACCGGAGCTTCAAATTCAGGATCTTCCGTTAAAGAAACCCTGATCGTATCCCCTAACCCATCCTCCAGTAAAGTACCGATACCAACCGCAGATTTGATCCTTCCATCCTCACCATCACCCGCTTCAGTAACCCCAAGGTGAAGCGGATAATTCATCCCTTCCTTCACCATAGTTTCTACTAGCAAAAACGATAAGCCTGAACCATCACCTGCGTATTACTCGCCTTCATGGAAATCACCAGGTTATAATAATTCAGATCTTCACAGATCCTCATAAATTCCATAGCCGATTCGACCATCCCGCGTGGAGTATCCCCATACTGGCTCATAATCCTGTCTGATAGAGAACCATGATTGGTACCTATACGCATGGCAGTACCATACTCCTTACATATTTTCACAAGTGGTGAAAACTTCTTATAAATACGATCCAGTTCAGCCTGATAAGCCTGCTGTGTATATTCTATATTTTCAAAACGCTTTTTATCCGCATAATTACCCGGATTAACCCTTACCTTTTCGACAATACGGGCGGCAGCTTCCGCGGCATTGGGTGTAAAATGTATATCAGCCACTAAAGGCACATTATATCCCCTAAACCGTAACTCCTTCTTAATATTGGCGAGATTCTCAGCTTCCTTCATGCTCGGTGCAGTAATCCTTACGTACTCACATCCCGACTCCACCATTCTGATTCTGATCGTCTGTTCAACCGTTCCGATTGTATCCATCGTATCGGTAGTCGTCATCGACTGTATCCTGATCGGATTTATTCCACCCATAGGAATATCCCCTATAGAAACCTCACGTGTTAAGAACCTGGAATACTGATTTAAATGATTACAATAACCACCGGCTAACTCTTTTTGTGCTGATACGTTTTCCATACTGATACAAAGATAAAGATTATGTTTTGTATGTGAATTGAGATAATCGTCAAATTAATCCTCAAGTACTGTCAGCGAGCAGTTGTCTAAAAAAACATGTCGGTTTTAAGCTGTCCTTAACAAGTCTGATTGTGGTCGGGTTGACATCTATGTTGGCAAGGGGTTGGTAAGGCCAATCGCCCTTCCAACCCCTTACCAACATAGCCCGCTTACCCATGTTAACCTATATCTTAACTTAAGCGTCGTCAACAAGCAATCCTTAAGGCGTCGTCAACCAAGCAACCCTTAAAGCGTCGTCAACAAGCAATCCTTAAAGCGTCGCCAACCAAGCAATCCTTAAAGCGTCGCCAACCAAGCAACCCTTAAAGCGTCGCCAACCAAGCAATCCTTAAAGCGTCGCCAACCAAGCAACCCTTAAAGCGTCGCCAACCAAGCAACCCTTAAAGCGTCGCCAACCAAGCAACCCTTAAAGCGTCGCCAACCAAGCAACCCTTAAAGCGTCGTCAACAAGCAATCCTTAAAGCGTCGCCAACCAAGCAATCCTTAAAGCGTCGCCAACCAAGCAACCCTTAAAGCGTCGTCAACAAGCAATCCTTAAAGCGTCGTCAACCAAACAATCCTTAAAACGTCGCCAACAAGCAATCCTTAAAGCGTCGTCAACAAGCAATCCTTAAAGCGTCGTCAACCAAACAATCCTTAAAACGTCGTCAACAAGCAATCCTTAAAGCGTCGTCAACCAAACAATCCTTAAAACGTCGCCAACAAACAATCCTTAAAGCGTCGTCAACCAAGCAATCCTTAAAGCGTCATCAATCAACAATAACTCATCTATACATCTAACCAGCAAACCAAACGAACATGCTCTTGTCAGCATATACATTAGCCATCAAACCGGCCAGATGTAGAAAAATAAAAAAGGTATGCTGTATTTCGGCCATTGTTCATTCCTTCAAATGAACGCGGGCCGAAATACAGCATACCTTTTTTATTTTATATTAGACGGTCCTTGATGACTAATGTCCCCGCTGCAACATCATGGAGGCACTGTTGTTTCTTGTTCAGAAAGCTATACAAATATCCCATGAAAACCGGAGCAACAGACAAAACCTTCGCTATATTTCTCAAAAAAGAAGTTTTGCCCCCTATTCTGTTCCCGCCCATATCCGTCACTTTTATCGCCAAAAATCTTTTACCAATTGTCCCTTGCTTTTCAGAGGCCTCAGCGAAAACACCGTAAATAAACTTTAGCACAGGAATCACAGGCAGAAAAGCCAATGCAGTTCCTATCCTTCCCATTTGATCTTGATGAAAAAAGCAAAACTCATCAGTATAAGCACTGTATATATCAAAAGTAAAATGAAGTAATCAATCATAGAAGCCAGTAAGCGCTGATCGAAAGATGCAAAATACTGAGGTGCAGTCTTTTCATAGCTAAAACCAAAAAGCGCACGGAGTTCAGGGAACTCGTGCGCTTCTTTATAATCGTCCATACCGGGTTTCCTGATAAAGGTTCCCGCTACAATATTCATAGTCTTTAAATGTTCAAAATCGTATGGACCTTCCGGCTTGCCATTTATAACGACTGTATAGCTAATCTCTTTTTCAGGTTCCAATAGTTATTAATATCTGTTGACTTCAAAATTACTCAATCCTCCATCCAGATTTATAAAAATCTTTTTTGTGGATGTTTTATAATTCGAAGTTTCATAATTGCTATTATCGATTTTGATAAAGCCAGGAAAATCTTTGGCAGAAAGGCCAGTTTTAGTTTTAATTCTGCAACCAGATGATTCAGGGATAGCATTTCTACCGAAGCAACACCTGTTTTCACAACAACATCCGTAATCGGCAGTAAAGTTCCTACTTTAAGATCTACAGAAGCAGCGCCACCATCAAACCTGAAACTTCTCATTTTATAATCAGATAAATCCAGTTTTACCTCTCCGGCACCCATATTCATATTGATCGTCCACTCTGGTTTTTTATTAAGCTTCAGATCTACGTCATTTCCACCATTTCCAAGAGACCAGTTTCCTTTTTTATCTTTCATTTTAAAGGTAACCGTGTTAACAGAGTCAGAGCTCTCTTTTTGAAGGATGAAATTTCCGTATTTACGCTCTACATCGGCAGTAATTAACTGATCCGTTTCCCCTTCCAAATTGAAGGATGTCCCTCCTCCGGAAATATTAAGAACAGTCTTTTTTGCACTGTCAGCAGTAATAAACGGCTCAGTAAAGCTCAATTTCTGAGTATCTCCATCCTCAACACTATCCAGGTCAAGATCCAGGTCCTTCGAAAACCGTTCGCCTATCCAGTTTTTATTCAGTGGTGGTTGTTGTCCTCTGTAGAACATAAAACCAAGCATCACTACCAGTACCCCCAGAGAGATCATATTTCCCGTTTCCGATTTATTTCTGTTAAACAGGATGTTCACACCCGCAATAATCAGGAATACAGGCCAGAAACTCCATACATTTCTCCAGTAAAAATTAATGATATCAAAATTCTCTAATAAAAGGACCGCCCCTACAAACAGTAGTACCACGCCCCACATCACTCTATTCAGTTTCATAATTTTTTTTTATTTAGGGGTTTATAATTGATTCTCAGCTGTAGTATCAGATGGCTTAGCAGGTTCTTCTGAAGCCGGCTTTTGTGCCGAAGTATTTATATCTTCTGGCTGCTGATTTTTCCAGTCTTCCCATTTGTCTTTACGCTTAGCTTTCAGAATGAAACTTAAACCAATCGCAACAAATACCAGTGGCCATAATTTACCTAGTCTAAACCAATAAGTATATAATATTAACTCATTCATCAGGAAGTATAAACCTATAACCAAAAGAAATAGTCCCCCGACAGTACGTCCAGTATCATTGTTTTTAGACAAAGATTTAAAATCTACAGGATTTTGCCAGTCATTTGCCGGGTTACTTTTCACATCCGGATTTTCTGTATTCTGCTGTCCAAAGGGCGGTGGTGTATTAAACCCCTGGAAATCATTTTGTTTTTTGAAGTAATCATTAAACTTTGAAAACCTTGCAGCCGGATCATTGTTTACCGGCACTACAATCCACATCACGAGGTAAACAAGGATTCCCGTTCCTACTAAAAATATAGTAGATAATACGAATAACAATCTAATGATAGTCACATCTACCTGCATATATTCTGCTAATCCTGATGAAACGCCGGCAATTATCTTGTCATGTTCGTTTCTTAATAATCTGTTTTCCATAAATCACTCTCCTATATTATTAACAATTAAATCATTAAGAGTTTTGGCAATGTTCATCAATTTATTTTTTGTGTAGCTATAAACATTGATTATCTCTCAATACACAATTAAGACTGAGCAAGGTCTATTAAGTTACAAAAGACAGTAAAGCATTTTTTACACAAAAATAAATTCAGCTAAAATTGCTTAAAACAGCCATTAATTGCCCTATTTTCCCGGCTTATAAATTCACCAGACCAATCTTAACTTACTGCAAAAAACCGCATTATTCATCAAATACCAGAATATTTTTAAGAAATAAACAAAGCCACATTTTTTTTTTTGTTGTTTCTTTGTATTATTATAGTATTAATACATTAGCTAATTTCTTACTGAATGAACTTCACCAATTTTGGTAGATACCTGTTACTGTTGAGAGCAGTTTTCAGAAAACCCGAAAAATTTAAAATATATCTTAAAGCCATTTTTCAACAGATGGATTTTGTCGGTGTTGGCTCACTTGGGTTAATCGCCATCATTTCTACCTTTATCGGGGCGGTTATGACATTACAAATCGCCTTTCAGCTGGTAAGTGATTTTATTCCAAAAACGATCATTGGTTCGGTAACGCGGGATTCAAGTATTTTAGAACTTAGTCCTACCATTACTGCGATTGTACTAGCAGGTAAAATTGGCTCGGCAATTTCTTCAGAGATTGGAACAATGAGAGTTAGTGAACAAATTGATGCGCTTGAAATCATGGGTATCAATTCACCTGGTTACCTGATCCTTCCTAAACTTATTGCAGGGATTACAATGGTTCCTGTTCTGGTTATTTTCGCTATGGTATTAAGTATTACTGGTGGTTATTTAGGTGGTACACTATCAGGAGCAGTAACTCCTGCTGAGTATATCCAGGGGATCACTACTGATTTCAATCCGTATACAATTACTGTAGCTTTAGTGAAAGCATTTGTATTTGGTTTCATTATCACTACTGTTCCGGCATACGAAGGCTTTTACGTAAAGGGTGGTGCATTAGAAGTAGCTCAGGCAAGTACAAGAGCAGTTGTAGTCAGCTGTATCAGTATCTGGCTTGTGATTACATTGTAACCCAATTATTACTATGATCGAAATCAAAGACGTTGAAAAATCTTTCGGGTCCAATACTGTCCTGAAAGGTATATCCGGAATATTTAAAGAGGGCTTAACTAATCTAATCATTGGCGGTTCCGGTTCCGGAAAAACTACCCTGTTGAAATGCATGATAGGTTTGCATACACCCGAAAAAGGAAGTGTGCAATATGATGGAAGAGAATTTATCGACATGAATTTTGAACAGCGCATCGAGATCCGTAAAGAGATCGGGATGCTTTTTCAGGGCTCTGCACTTTTCGACTCTATGACTGTCGAAGAGAATATCATGTTTCCCCTGAATATGTTTTACAGATCATTCTTTTAAAGAGAAACTGGAACGTGTCAATTTTTGTCTGGAACGGGTTAACCTTGCAGGGAAAAACAAGCTTTTTCCGGCGGAACTTTCAGGCGGGATGAAGAAACGTGTAGGAATTGCCCGGGCAATTGCCATGAATCCTAAAATATCTTTTTGTCGATGAACCCAATTCAGGGCTTGATCCGAAAACGTCCATTGTTATTGATGAGCTGATTAAAGAAATTACAGAAGAATACAATACCACAACGATTGTAGTTACCCATGATATGAACTCTGTAATGGGAATTGGTGATTATATTCTTTTCTTACATGAAGGAAAAAAATTCTGGGAGGGTTCTAATAAAGAAATCGCCCATACAGATATAGAAGAACTTAATGATTTTGTTTTTGCCAGCCGTTTCATGAAAGCTGCCAGGAAAAACTTTTAATAATAATTTGTACAAAAATATTTTATGATAAGCCTACTTACCCCCACGCACTGGAAAGATTATGAGTTGATTGATTGTGGAGATTTTGAAAAATTAGAGCGCTTTGGCAATCTTATCCTTTGCAGACCTGAACCTCAGGCTGTATGGAAAAAAACTCTTCCTGAACAAGAATGGAAAAAATTAACACATATCAGGTTTAAAGGACGTTCTGCGACTTCTGGAGAATGGGTAAAGTCTGCTGGAAATTTGCCAGACCGCTGGAATGTAGAATACAAGAACGATGATGTAAAGATTAATCTTCGCCTGGGTTTAACCTCATTCAAACACGTTGGTGTTTTTCCTGAGCAGGCAGTAAACTGGGATTATATCTCTTCTTCAATTAAGAAATTCAAAAATCCAAAACCAAAAGTACTTAACCTTTTTGCTTACACAGGTGCAGCATCACTGATTGCACAGGCATCAGGTGCAGATACAACTCACGTGGATTCTATTAAACAAGTAGTAAACTGGGCAAATGAGAACCAGGAACTATCTCAGTTAAAAGATGTGAGATGGGTTGTGGAAGACGCTTTGAAATTTGTGCAGCGCGAATTAAAACGTGGTAAAAAATATAATGGTATCATTTTAGATCCTCCTGCATTTGGACATGGCCCAAATGGAGAGAAATGGAAACTGGAAGATCATATTCAGGAAATGATGCAGGATGTGGTACAATTACTGGATGAAGAAGAGCACTTCCTGATTCTGAATACTTATTCATTAGGTTTCTCTTCTGTAATTGTAGAGAATCTAATTAAGACATCTTTCCCACAGGTAAAGAACCTTGAAACAGGTGAACTTTATCTTCAGGCAACCTCAGGGATAAAATTACCCCTGGGTGTATTTGGAAAATTTAACACTTTCTCTTCTTAACAAGAGAAAGTGTTATTGAAGTGTTATTGAAGTGATGATGATGGATTTGGTGCTGACTGTAACAACCTATATTCAATTACAGGCCTTCCGTTAGCCCCACCATCCCCTCCAGTACCTGCAGATTTGAATCTAAGTTTATACACATTTCCTTCGGCATCTTTAATCACATAAAAAAGTGTACTATTAACTGTTGCTATCTGTACCTTGTTTAGATCTTTGTCAAGTCCTATCGAAATTGTCCTCCATTTCGTGCCAATAGCATTTCGTGTTTTCAAATATTCCTCATCCTTAATATTTTTCAATCTGCATCCGTGAAATTATCAAACGTCTTTGTCGGAGTATTAGTAAACTGCTTGGCACCAACACCACCTAAAAAGTTAATCAGCACAAAATTACTTACCGAATCCGGCTTATTGTCTCCATCCTGATAAGTACTCCATGTCCATTGAATATCCCATAATGATTTTGCAGGCTCTCCGCCTAAGGATCGATTGTTGAAACTTACAAAGTTGAAATTATAAGAAAGATTTTTATTTACATTAACCGGGCTAAAAGCCTGAGCATTAAGAAGCCCATATTTAACAACATATCCATTTATTCCCCTGTAAACTTGAAATTTATACCATGGGAATTGGAGTAATGAATTATCAATAGGGATATTAGGAGTAGGAGGGTTAGGTGGAATCCGGTTTCTTGTTGTACCAGCCAGACCTGGGTTATAAATATAGACTTTACTATTTTGCTCGTCACTCCCTACTTCAACATGTGTCAGGCCTTTCAAATAACTCGGACCATCAACTCACCTGCAGGATCTATCCTCTTTAGAATTGTTGCTGCAGGCCGGCTAAAATTAAAAGGCCCATCTTGTTGTACAAGATTAGCAGAATCAGCAACGCCAACAGTAGCAATATCAGTTTTGCCAATCACCTCTTGAATCATTGCGCCCATAGAATGATTTATCATAACTTTAAAATCTGCCCCGGGATAAAGCCCTATACTCCAGCTGTCCCGTCTTACAGTAGAAATCACACCTTTGCTAAAGTCTACAAAAACACTGTTAGCCGCATAATAACCTTCTTCATTTCCTGCTATACCTGGAAGTTGTACGCTCTGTCCCTCAAATGGCTTTGGGTATCTGTAATCGACATTATCTTTTTTACAACCTGCAAAAGCAAAAACTGCGCAGCAGCATATAATGATTACTCTATATTTATTCATGTTAAATCTCTAATTCTCTAAAACGCTAAGAAATGTAAAGATAATACTCCTGACCTTGAATTTTATACAAATTCAGAGCGGGAAGCAGCATTATTATCTCATTTCTTATATACTTAATCCTTATTAATTTGATAATTCTTATACAGATAGGAGATTTTGTCAGTCGAATGTGTAGTTTTGCAGACTTAAGAAAATTCATATTTAAACCCTCATAGAACCTATGAAAATACCACAACTCGCGGGAACACTATTAATTGCATTTACGGCTGTCACCTTATTTGCCAACTGCACCTCAGGTACAAATAAAAAAGGTGGAACAACAAAATCAGCATTAAGTGCGTCAGGGGATTCTTCGGAAGTTGCTGTTACAGATACTACACGTAAACCTATTGACACTGCAAAATATAATACCTTAATGCTGAAACTGGCACATGGTGATACTACAGGAAGATGGCCGGTTAAACCTCAGCCTTATCCCCTGCCAGGAGCCATTCTGCCATACAAAAGGATTATTGCTTATTACGGAAATATATACTCAAAAAGAATGGGCGCATTAGGTGAATACGCACCTAAAGAAATGTTGTCCAGACAGACTTGATGCAGAAGTTAAGAAATGGGAAAAAGCAGACCCATCTACACCTGTACAACCTGCTTTACATTACATCGCCGTTGTAGCACAAGGTGATGGCGGTAAAGATGGTAAATACAGATTCAGGATGCCTGATAAACAAATTGACTCCGTACTGGCTATTTCAAGAATGCGTAAAAACATGATTGTGTTCCTTGATATTCAAGTATCATTAAGTAATATCAGAACTGAATTACCTTTATTGGAAAAATACCTGAAAATGCCAAATGTTCATTTAGGTATAGATCCTGAATTCTCCATGAAAGACGGCGTTAAGCCAGGAAAAAGAATTGGTACATATGATGCTGCTGATATCAACTACTGTTCTCAGTACCTTGCAGATCTTGTGAAAAAATACAATTTGCCTCCAAAGGTTTTCACTGTTCACCGTTTTACAAAGAAAATGGTAACGAACTACAAAAACATCAAATTACGTCCTGAAGTACAAATGGTAATGCACATGGATGGATGGGGTGAGCCAGAACTTAAAAAAGGTACTTACCGTCACTTTATTTTCAGTGAGCCGGTAGAATTCACAGGTTTCAAACTATTCTATAAAAATGACATCAAAAAAGCACCAAACAGAATGATGACACCAGAAGAATTATTAAAACTTGTACCAATACCTGTTTACATACAGTATCAATAAGTTTGATGATCTCCAGATAAAAAAAACGCTTTGTTATTGATTAACAAGGCGTTTTTTTATTTATATGCAAAAAAAGATTTCTAAAACGGTTACGCTGTAAAATTATTGTGCCAACCCTATTCAGACTAACGATTATATTTTTATTGTTAATTAAAAATTAATAAATTTGGTCTATGCAAGATTTCTCATTATACTTTGAATTGGGTTGGCAACATATATTAAACTGGAAAGGATATGACCATATCCTTTTTGTCATAGTTTTATGTGGAGCCTATACACTAACCGATTGGAAGAGAGTATTATTGCTGGTTACCGCGCTTTCACTATTGGCCACAGTATCACGCTTGCATTGAGCGTATTAAAAGTCATTACTGTCAAAACCGATTTAATTGAATTCCTTATTCCTGTAACGATACTCGTTACTGCCGCCTCAAATATTCTATCCGGGAAATCATCCAGACCAAAGGGGGTACAACTAAAATATATACTGGCGCTGTTCTTTGGATTAATTCATGGAATGGGCTTTTCTAATTACCTGAATGGCCTGCTGGGTAAAAGCACAAGTATTGTAGCAGAATTATTTGCTTTCAATATCGGGCTTGAATTTGGTCAGATACTTATTGTAACTGGTATACTACTGATTTCTTTTATCCTGATCAATATTTTCAAAGTCAAAAAATGGAACTGGAATTTCTTCCTTTCTTCAGCAATATTTGGAATATCATTTATAATGGCAGCAGAGCGATGGCCCGGCTTATTCCGTTAGAATAAGCCCAGCTGCCCTTTATCATCTATTTCAACATCATCAGGATAGTAATCTCTCTCTAATCTTACATCTTTATTGATTGTACCTTCTTTGGTTACTTTACTTTTAGCATCGGCTGTTTTCTTTGGCTTTGCTGCCGGTTTTGGAACCGGTATTTCAGTTTGCACCGGAGCAACAGGTGTTTCTGCTTTTTCAGAAACGACAGGTAACTCAGCTTCGGCTGGAATAGCTGGTGTTTCTTCCTTCTCAGGAGTAACAGGCGCTTCCACTTTTTCAGGAGCTACTGGTGTCTCTGCAACAGGTAATTCCGGATCAGCTTTCTTAACACGTTTTACCGGACTGCGTACTACTTTATCTGTATCTTCAACTGGCTTATCTACCTTAGGTTCCACAGACAGACTGGTTGGTATTACAACTTCATTTCTAACCCATTCTTTTTTAGGAGCGGGAACTTTTCTCTCTTCAACTTTTGAAGCTTCAACTTCAATAACAATATCCTCAGCTTTTACTTCTTCAACTATATCTTCCTCAATAACGATTGCTTCTTCTGCTACAACCTCTCTTCTACCTGATCGTCTGTTTCCTGACTATCTTCTTCAGTTATCACAACTGCTTCTTCCGCTTCAACAACAGAGTCCTCAGTTTCAACAACAAAATCCTCGGTTTCTTCTATTTCACTATCCGCTTCACGATCTGTCTGGACATCTTCCACTGAAACCTCTGTTTCCTGATTATCTTCAATAGGCTCCTCAGCAGCAACAGCCTCTTCTTTAGCTTCTTCCTCCAGCACAGGCTCATTCTCATCAGCATTGCTAATACTGATCCGTTTTACATCATGCTGGCTCAAACGATTACCGTTAGCTTTAATACCTTTCAAATCTATGAAATCAGCCAGGACAATTTCTAATGTCTCAGGTATCTGTGTTTTACCTTTCAATACATCAACTGTTAAAGTCGCCTCTGGATTACTGGTCAGATGCAGGAATCTCGATCCAGTTTCTTCACTAATCAGACTTTGTTTCTTGCCTATTGCAATAGGCTCAAAAACAATCTCTTTTAATAAAGTAGTTCTTAGCTTTTCCTTCATATTGCACTACCGCAAAGGCTTTCTCCGGATCAAATTTCTGGATCAGTAAAAGATCAGCATCAAAATGATTACTCAATTCGAAAGAACTCAACTCATACCAGCCTTCTTTATGAACCTGAAGGATTTTATCATCCCCGTCAAATTCACCAAGATATTTACCTCTGCCGTCTACATTGAGTCTTCTCAATAAATCGTCATACCAGATTTTCAGCCCCGACAATGTAGAAACACCTTTACTTTTCAGTAATACTTTTTTGACAGGATATTTAGAAACAATGTTTCCCTGAGAAGCACGTCCTTTGATTGCGATATCTGCAAAATCAATATCAAACTGCAATTTTTTCAGCTTGGTATGTGGCTTAAGCAATACAGTAACAATTTCAGCCTCACCATTAGGATTAGGTGTGAAATATAACATCTTCGACCCTTTACTACCCTTTGTTAAGTCATACTCTTTATCACACGGTAAACTCCCATCACAGCAAAACGCTTGATATAAGAAGTACCACTTGCACCATCTTTATAGATTAAGTTATAGATCGTACGGTCATCATTCTTTTTAAATACCTGTGCGTAAACAATCCCTTTTCCTACAAATGTTTTATCTGCAACTTTCGTGATTGTACATTTACCATCTTCTCTGAAAACAATGATTTCATCCAGATCAGAACAGTCGGCAATAAATTCATCCTTTTTAAGTCCCGTTCCGATAAAGCCATCCTCACGGTTCATATATAATTTAACATTGGCAAGTGCAACCTTAGAAGCCTCGACCCTGTCGAACAGGCGGATTTCTGTTTTACGTTCTCTGCCCTTACCGTATTTATCTTTTAATTTCTGATACCAGGCGATTGCATATTCTGTCAGGTGACGAAGGTGATTTTTTACTACTTTAATTTCATCGGCCAGTGCTTTCATCTGATCATCCGCTTTTTTAACATCGAAGCGGGTAATACTACTCATTGGCTTATCAATAAGCTTCTTAAAATCTTCAGGTAAAATCTCTCTGTATAATTGTTCCTGAAAAGGAGCAAATAATATATTCAGAACTTCTACCACGGCATCAAAATTACTTGCATTCTCGTATTCAGCATGCTTGTACATTCCTTCCTGGATGAAGATCTTCAATAAAGAACTGAAGAAAATCTTTTCCTGAAGCTCATGCAGTTTTATTTCAAGTTCCTGTTTAAGAAGATTTTTGGTATTCTTGGTATTTTCTAAAAGAATAGTATTTACACTCAGGAACTGAGGTTTATCATCTTTAATGATACAGGTATTAGGAGAGATAGAAACCTCACACGAAGTAAATGCATATAATGCATCTATAGTTACATCCGGTGAAATTCCTGGTGCAAGCTGAATCACAATTTCCACATGTGCGGCAGTATTGTCTTCAATCTTCTTGATCTTGATTTTACCTTTATCATTTGCAGACAAAATACTATCAATCACAGAACCAGTAGTTGTTACTGTATGGAATCTCTGTAATGACTAAAGTCTTCTTGTCTTTTTCAGTGATTTTTGCGCGTACACGAATCTTACCCCCACGCATTCCTTCATTATAAGCAGAAAAATCTGCCATACCTCCGGTAAAGAAATCGGGAAGGATATTAGGTGATTCGCCCTGCAGAATTGCAATAGAAGCATCAAGCAGCTCAATAAAATTATGCGGCATAACCTTAGTAGCCAAACCTACTGCGATCCCTTCGGCTCCCTGTGCTAATAACAGAGGGAATTTTACAGGTAAAGTAAGCGGCTCATTATTACGTCCGTCATAACTTAACTGCCAGATGGTTGTATCCGCATTAAATACAACTTCAGTTGCAAATTTGGATAAACGTGCTTCAATATAACGCGGAGCAGCGGCACTGTCTCCGGTGATCGGGTCTCCCCAGTTACCCTGACAATCAATTAACAGATCTTTTTGACCTATTTGTACCATTGCATCACCAATAGAGGCGTCACCGCGGGTGATACTTCATCGTATTTCCGATTACATTGGCTGCTTTATTGAAACGTCCGTCGTCCATCTCTTTCAGAGAGTGCATAATTCTACGCTGAACAGGCTTCAACCCATCATTAATATGGGGTACTGCCCGGTCTAAAATTACATAAGAGGCATAATCGAGGAACCAGTTCTCGTAAAGTCCATTAATAGGTATTACGGTATGTTTTGTCTCTTCGTTTACGTTATTATCTAATTCGTCGCTCATCAAGAAAGGGTTTGGATGGCGTAAAGATAAGGCATCCGCTCAAATTTTGAGAACACAATTTCCCAACAGTTTTAAAAAGATTTTATTAACACTTGTGATTTGAGAATTATCCTGCTAAACGGTCTTCTACAAACACAAAAGGCAACAAACTTTTAACCCCTTTTACTTTCAGGATCTTACCGTCAAGACAATAAAAAAGCACTTCTATCTCTTTATTCTGCTTGCGCTCAAATTCTGCCATAACCTGCAGACAAGCCCCGCAGCAAGTGATAGGCTGTTCAATTTTAAAGTTATCGGTATGGGCAGTGATTGCCATACTTTCAATAACAGCATCCGGATAAGCTGCACCAATTGTAAAAAGAGCCACACGTTCTGCACAAAGACCAGATGGATAAGCCAGGTTTTCCTGGTTACTGCCAGAAACAATCACGCCATCACTTAACCTTACCGCAGTAGCGACTTTGAAATTAGAATAAGGAGAATATGAGGTTTTAAGGGCTTCCTTTGCTTTTACACATAAAGACTGGTCATCTGCATTCAGTTCCTGTAACTGATCATAGGATTCATAAGCAATGGAAATATTTAATTTATTCATATATAAGTTTAAAAATATAAAGTATAACAGACATCATTGTTGATGGTTCATGCCTGATAAAACCATCATGTGCAGCAGAACATAAAATGAAATGCAAAAAACTGAGTAGCACATGATAGCTTCATTACCGTTAAAAACCAATTCTATCCCAATAAAAATTAGGGCTTACAATATACGTTGTTAATTTGAACAGATCATAAATAACACAAATACATATAACAATTCAACATATTGTTTCCAATATAGATAAAAACAGCCATGTAAAAGAAAAATATAAATAAATAGGGCATAAATCAAATGAATTATGTCAGAGAGAATAAATACATTGACCCATTATCAGATTTTGGTTTTAAACATCTTTTTGGAGGAGAACCTAATAAAGATATTATGATTGGATTTTTAAATGCACTGTTTGAAGGCCAGAAGAAGATTACAGATATCATATACAGCCCAACAGAATATGCAGGTGACGAAAAAGAGTATAGAAAAGTTTCTTTCGATTTATTATGTACAGGAGATCAGGGCGAGCAGTTTATTGTAGAAATGCAGCGAGTTGCACACTCAAATTTTGATGACCGGTGTATTTTCTACCTGAGCCGGTTGATTCATCAGCAGAAACCTTTGAACAAAGGAAACTGGAATGCTAAACTAAAAAAGAAGTATTTCTGATTGCTATACTGGATTTCAAAATGAAAAGTAGTTTCGAAGATCATTATCTGCAAAGCATTTCACTTGTAAATACAGGAACGGGTGAAATATTCCACAATGGAGTGGGATTTAAATTTCTAGAACTCCCTAAATTCGATAAAAAAGAGGATCAATTAGAAAATGAGCTGGACAAATGGGTTTATATGCTTAAACACATGCACAATCTGGGCAAAATCCCTGATTACCTCGATAAACGCATTTTTCAAAAAATATTTAATATAGCCGAAATGGGTAAGTTATCGCCAGAACAACGATTTTTATATGAATCAGACCTGCAGAAACAGTCCGATTATCAATGTGTCCTTACTGATATGGTTGAAATAGGAATGAAGAAAGGCCTGCAAAAAGGAAAAATGGAACTTTCTATCAAAATAGCCAGAGAAATGAAAAAAGAAAATTTTGATATTTCTAAAATCGCACAATTCACCAAACTCTCCATCGAAGAAATTAAAGTTTATAAGCAATTCTTAACTGAATAAAGATCCCTGTCCGGGGTCTTTATTCATACTTTGATATATTTATTTAAACAAAGTTTTGGTTTATTTGTAGTATACTATAAGTTAAACTGATCCTATGGCATAGTTTTTATACCTTGTCAGGTAATAAATCTCTCAAAATCTACTGGAATTGAATAAATACGTACGTAAAAGTTTAAAGATTGTTTTATGGGTGATCGCCACTATCATTTTATTGGTGGTAGGAATTGCGATTTCTTTAAATATCCCTGCTGTTCAGAACTTTGTTAAAGGCAAGGCTATTGATTATCTGAAAAACAAAACCCATACCGAAGTTAGCCTGGAAAGCATTAAAATCGCTTTACCTAAAGACATCGTACTCAACAAGTTCTACATAGAAGACAAAAAAGGGGACACTTTATTATACGCACAAAAATTAGCAGTTGACATCAGCCTGTTCAAATTATTAAGCAAAAAAATAGAAATTAATAATATAGAGAGCTTGAAAAAATCAGGGCAAACGTAACCCGTATTAATCCAGATTCGACTTTTAACTTCTCCTTTCTGTTGGATGCCTTTATGTCTGAACAGAAAAAGCCAGAAGAACAGGTAAAACAGGACACTACTTCTACCATGAAGTTTTCGGTCAGTAAAATAAGTTTGAAAGATATAGGTATTGTTTATCGTGACGATGTTGCGGGCAATGATGTCAATGTAAATCTTGGAGAATTTCAAACAAATATTAAAGATTTTGATCTGGATAATCAGCATTATGTGATTAAAGATCTGGTTTTGAAAAACACATCTCTTAAATATTTACAACAGAAACCACTTACACAGCTGGCAGCTCACCTGGAAAAAAGCCTTGATACAGCAAAAACAGCTACGGGGAAACTTCCACTTGTAGAAATACAGGATGCTGCTTTCAATAATGTAAAGATCAATTTCAACGATATGTTATCAGACATGCGGGCCAATTTGAATATTAACGAGCTAAAAACCTGAAAAAACTCTTTGCTGACCTCACTAAAAATGATTTTAAACTGGATGAAGCGACACTGAATAAATCGAATATCCTGTTTGCATTCAAACCACCTACAGTTGCCAACGGAACAAAGTCTGCTGATACCACCGCCAAGCCTTCCACTTTAGCTGTATTGGTCAACAAATTAAACCTTGCGGGAAACAACATTCAGTATGATAACCTAGCTGTTAAACCTACCTCAAAAGGCATGGATTACAATCATTTAAAAATCAATGGACTTGGTTTAAATGCCGAAGCATTATCGTACAGCTCAGCTGGTATCAAAGTAAATGTTAAAAGTGGGGTACTAAAAGAGAGAAGTGGTTTTGAACTTTCAAAATTGCAGGGCGATGTTATCTATAGTGACAAAATGGTTAAACTGACCAATCTTGTCTTTAAAACACCACATACGAATATTGAAAATAACACGACCCTTAATTACACTTCTTTGGATGATTTAACTAAACATCCCGAGTAAAATTAGCCATGCAGTTTAAAAATTCTGTTATAGGCTTAAAGGATGCAACCTTTTTTAGTGACGCAATTCCAGCAGATTACCGTAATGAAAAAATTAAAGTAACAGCACGCGCAAATGGTTATCTGAATAACCTCACAATTCCTCAATTGCAGATCAGCGGACTAAAAAGCACAAACATCGATATAAATGGTACTGTTAAAGGATTACCGGATGTAAATAAGACATTTCTTGATCTTAATATTAAACGCTTCTCCTTAACAAAAAAAGATCTCCTGGTTGTGATTCCTAAAAAGTCTTTACCAGCTAACATTGAATTACCGAACAGCATCAATGCCAACGGTAAATTTAAAGGCTCTATGACTAATTTTAGTACTGACCTGAATGTCAATACTGATATGGGTGCAGCTAAATTACTGGCCACAATGAAAGGCCCTAAAGGCAAAGAGAGCTATACTGCTAATATCAATCTGAATAACTTTAACCTTGGCAAGCTGATGAAGATGCAGCCTCAGTTAGGTAAGATCAGTATTAAAGCGACAGTAAACGGCACTGGTTTAGATGCAAAAACTGCTAATGCGAAGATCAATGCACAATTGCTGAGTGCCTACTATAATAAATATACCTACAAAAATTTATTACTGAGCGGAACTTATTCCGGACAGAAAATGAATATCAAAAGTGAAATGGCCGATACCAATGCTAATTTCAATTTAACTGCTTTTGTGGATATGGCTGGCAAATATCCTGCGGTTAAAGCAGACCTTAATCTAAAACAGGTTGACTTACAAAAACTGAATTTTAGTGCTACGGAATTGAGAATGGCGGGTTTGGTTAAAGCTGATATTAAAACTGCTGATCCAAATTATCTGAATGGGGATGTGAGCATCAGGGGACTGCAATTAGTTAAAGAAGGTCAGAGATTTAATGTAGATACTGTTAATGTACATGCAGAGGCTTCAGCTACACATACCCTGCTGACCTTAAAATCAGAATTACTGAGTGCAGTGCACGCGTTGACGGACAATATCAGCTCACTAATCTGGCGCCTGCAATGATTAACCAGATCAATAAATATTATGCATTTGGCCAGGTGACTAAAATCCCCGATCAGCGTTTCAGATTCAGCATGAACATTTATAATCCTAAGTTTATCAAGAATTTTGTTCCTGAGCTAACTACCTTCTCCCCTTCGCGGATAAGCGGTTTACTGGATACTAAAAAAGACAGTCTGATTATGAATGCATGGGTTCCCCAGGTCGTCTATGGAGATTATCAGGTAGACAGCACAAAGCTTACCGTTGATAATGCAAATCGGAAACTGAACTATAAGCTGCTGGTAAAGCATGTACAAAGCAAATCAATAGCTTTATATAATACTGAATTGAGTGGTGAAGCTGCTAACAACATTTTAGGAGTCAATATATTCCTTAGAGATAGTAAACTGAAAGATAAATATATACTTGGTGGTACTTTTAAATCCATTCATAAAGATTTTCAGTTCAGTTTTGTTTTGATCCTGACAAATTGCTGTTAAATTATGATAAATGGGCCGTTTCTCCAGAGAACTTTATTCAGTTTGGTGCAGCTGGTATTCTTGCTAATCAGTTCAATTTGAGCAGGGGTAATCAATTGTTAGGTATTAACAGCCTCAATTCCACACCCAATTCACCAATTAAAGTAGAGTTCAAAGATTTCAAAATAGAAACCCTCACTAAGTTTGCTGAGCAGGATAGTTCACTGGTGGGCGGAGCAATTAACGGAACTGTAGATGTTAAAGGCTTAATGGCTAATCCAAAATTCGAAGCAAACCTGACAATTGATCATCTTCGTTACCAGAAAGATCAGCTGGGCACACTACGTGTTGCGGTAAACAACAATACTGAAAATGCATTTGAAACAAATATCGCGTTAACAGGCGTCCATGAATTAAGAGTAAACGGATTCTATTATACTAAAGCTGAAAATGCTTTGGATCTTACACTGAATATTGACAAGATTGATCTCAAAGCACTGGAAAGTGTTTCCATGGGCCAGATTAAACAAGGTTCAGGAACTATAACCGGACAGCTATCTGTTAAAGGTGCTATTGCTTCTCCGAAAGTTCTGGGGGATATTAAATTTAACCAGGCTGCATTCAATGCAACCTATGTAAATTCATATTTCAGGATGCCAAATGAAACGATCAGTTTTACAGAGGAAGGTCTTAAATTCAATAACTTCACTGTGATCGATTCCTTAAACCAGAGAGCAACTATCAATGGTGGTATACTGACTAAAAATTATAAGGACTTCAAGTTCAATATGGACATCAAGACTGATAATTTCAGAGCATTACATTCTACAGCCGCTGATAATGAAATGATTTACGGAACCGTGTTCCTGACCAGTCTGATTAAAGTAAGGGGCGATTTAAACCAGCCGGATGTAAACATGACGGTTAAGGTTGAAAAGGGGACTAAATTCTTTTTCGCCCTGCCTGCGGATGATCCATCTGTCATAAGCCAGGGAAGGTATTGTGCAGTTTATTGATGCAGATGCAGCACCTTTTAACGGACATAAAGCATTAAGAGCAGACAGTATTAGTAAAGCTCCGATTAAAGGGTTCAACCTGAGTGCAAATATCAGAATTGATCCGGAAGCGGAATTAAACGTTGTCGTTGACCCGGCAAACGGGGATAACCTCAAAGTAAGGGGTACTGCCAATCTGATTGCCACAATGGACCCTAGTGGTAAAACAAGTTTAACCGGCCGTTACGAAGTAACTGACGGAGCTTATAATTTGTCTATTGGAGGGTTAGCTAAAAAATCATTTAAACTGGTTAAAGGCAGTAGTATAATATGGACAGGTGATCCGATGGAAGCTAATGTTGACCTGACTGCATTGTATGAGGTTAATGCTGCCCCAATTGATTTGCTAGGTGAGCAGTCAAATATTCAGGCGAAAACTAAACTACCTTTCCAGGTATACCTGATGATGAAAGATCAATTGATGAAACCGACTATAATCTTTCCGTTTAGATCTGCCGGAAAATGAACGTGGTGCATTAAGCGGTACAGTTTATACCAAATTACAAAATGTAAACAGAGATGAAGGGCAATTGAATAAACAAGTATTTGCGCTATTAGCATTAGGAAGATTCATGGCTGACAATCCTTTTGAAAGTCTTGCTGGCGGAGGCGGTGTTTCCAGTATGGCACGTTCAAGCGTAAGTAATCTGTTAACAGAACAGTTAAACAATCTGGCCTCGGATCTGGTTAAAGGTGTAGATATCAATTTTGGCGTAAATTCATCTGAAGATTATTCAACTGGTTCAATGCAGCAAAAAACAGATCTGGAAGTAGGGCTTTCTAAAAAACTACTGAATGACAGGCTAACAGTAACTGTGGGTAGTTCTTTTGGACTCGAAGGGCCACAGGCTCCGGGACAAAACTCAACTAATATAGCAGGAAACGTGAACGTTGAATATGCGTTATCAGCTGATGGAAGATATCGTTTAAGAGCTACAGACGTAATCAGAATGAAGGTGTTATTGAAGGACAGATTATAGAAACTGGTGTAGGATTTGCATTAGTTGTTGACTATAATAAATTCAAAGAAATATTTCAAAAAAGAAAAAAGAGAAATCAGGTAAAAACAGAACAGAAGCCTAAAGATGAAACCATCATAAACTCACCATCGAAAAAAAATGATTAAGTTCATGATAGCTTCATTACCATTGAAAAACAATAAACACTAAATGAAGACACTAATTAAACCAACCTTATTAATAGTTTCATGTTTAGTGTGGTCTGCCTGCAGCAATACTAAATATTTGAAACCCGGACAGACCTTATATGGGGGTGCCGAAGTAAAAATCAATCCGGATTCTACTGCAAAAATTGCAAATGAAAAGAATGTAAAGAGTGATTTGGAAAGTAAAACGAGACCCGCACCTAATAAAGCAATCCTGGGGTTAAAGCCAAAACTATACATTTATAATCTTGCTGGCGAACCTAAAAAGCCAAAAGGGATACGCCACTGGTTAAGAACAAAAGTTGGTGAACCACCCGTATTATTAACAGATGTAAAATTAAAATATAACAATGCTGTGCTGACAAGTTACCTGATGAGTCAGGGTTACCTGCAGTCTGTGGTTACAGGTGATACGGTAGTAAAAAATCGTGTTGGAAAAGCCATTTATAGAGCAGAAACGGGTAACAGATATAAAATAAATAACATTACTTTTCCAAAAGACAGTGGAAACCTGGCGAACATTATTAATCAGCATAAAGAGAAAACATTACTTAAAAAAGGAGATTTTTATAATCTTGATGTTTTCAAGAATGAGCGTATCCGTATAGATAACGATTTGAAAGAAGGTGGTTATTTCTATTTCAGCCCGGATTATTTGATTCTTCAGGTAGATAGCACTATCGGAAAAAGC
Organism: Pedobacter sp. NJ-S-72; assembly: GCF_053890575.1. Classification (NCBI taxonomy): domain Bacteria; kingdom Pseudomonadati; phylum Bacteroidota; class Sphingobacteriia; order Sphingobacteriales; family Sphingobacteriaceae; genus Pedobacter; species Pedobacter sp. NJ-S-72. Next base: position 3,288,711 of record NZ_CM132681.1, read on the forward strand.
CTGGTCAATATCACAGTTAAAGTAAAGGATATAGCACCTGATGCAGGGTTGAAACCTTACACGATCAAAAACATTAATATTTATCCTAATTACTCCTTAAGAAGAGATTCTGTCCTGAGAAAATTACAGCCCGTTGAATATCACGATTTCAACATCTATGATGATAAAAAGATGTTTAAGCCTCGTTTATTTGACAGATTGGTTTTCTTTAAGAAAGGGGAAACTTACAATAGAAAAGACCATAACCAGTCGCTAAACCGGATGGTCAATATCAATGCATTTCAAGCCGTTAAAGCAGAATTCCTACCTGTCGATAGTTTTAAAAACAACCAGCTTGATCTGAATATTTACCTGACACCATTAAAGAAAAACTCTTTATCCTTTGCAGTAACAGGAACGAGTAAATCAAACAACTTTGTCGGTTCAGAAGTAAAAATTACACAGACTACCCGGAACCTGTTCAGAGGGGCTGAACAACTGGATGTGAGTTTAAGCGGCGGTTTTGAAACACAGGTAAGCGGACAAGCCCAGAATCTCAACTCTTATTCATTTACAGCACAGGGAAAACTAACTTTTCCAAGATTTATTTATTGTTCCGTTTTATAAACCAAGCAGTACCACCGCTTTTATTCCTAAAACCATTGCTTCGCTGTCTTACGAATTGTTAAGCAGAGGATCTTTATATGATTTAAGTTCATTTAAGGCTGAATATGGCTATCTATGGAAAGAAAACCAGTATAAAGAACATACATTTAATCCAATCTCATTAACTTATGTCCGTCCCAGTATTACAACCAAAGACACCGCTGGATTGTATCGGGATAACCCGGGATTAAAAAATATTTTAGATAAACAGTTCATTATTGGAAGCAGCTATAACTTTACTTATACCAATCAAATGGAAGAAGCCAGAAGAAATAATATCTATTTCAATGGTAATATACAAACAGGCGGAAATATCTGGGGCTTATTTATTCCAAAAGACGGGAAAGGTGAAAAAACAATTCTTAAGGTTCCATTAACTCAATTTGTAAGACTCGAAACTGATCTTAGAGATTATTATAAAGTCAACAGAAATGTAATTGGGCTAACCGTCTTAACCTGGGGTATGGTTATGCCTACGGAAACAGCACATCAATGCCGTTCGTTAAACAATTTTTCGCTGGTGGAACAAATGATATTCGCGGTTTTGCTTCGAGATCATTAGGCCCTGGAACGTATAAAGTAGCCGATACAGTACAGTTTGCAGATCAGAGCGGTGATATAAAAATCATGCTGAATACAGAGCTCCGCTTTAAACTGGTCAGTGTTTTATACGGTGCCTTATTTGCTGATGCCGGAAATGTCTGGCTCCGTAAAGAAGATCCATCAAGAGCAGGCTCAGGCTTTAAATTAAAAAATGCCCTGGATGAAATGGCCATTTCAACCGGAGCAGGTTTACGTGTTGATGCCAAAATCTTTGTAATCCGTTTAGACGTAGCCTTCCCGATCAGAAAACCATACTTACCAGAAGGACAAAGATGGGTTCTCGATCAGGTCGCATTCGGCGATAAAGGCTGGAGAAAAGACAACTTAGTATATAATATAGGAATTGGGTACCCATTCTAAAGACAGCTAAATAATGAAAGTCATACATAAAATCAAACATTTCTTCATCGCCCTATACCATCTGTTTATAGCAGCAGGAGAAGGCTTTGTAGAAGATCGGGTGATGAAACTAAGCGCAGCACTTGCTTATTACACCATCTTCTCACTAACCCCGCTAATTATTATCGTTATCTCTGCGGCCAGCATCTTTTTCAGTGATAAACTAAACCCCGGCACAGAACTATTTGCACAAATCAATGAAATGGCAGGTCCGGAAGCTGCTAAACAAATACAAGGATTTGTGGCCAATGCCAACCTTACAGGAAAAAGCACAATGGGCTTGATTATAGGCATAGGAACATTAGTTGTCGGTTCAACGGCCATCTTCATTGAAATCCAGGACAGTATCAATATGATCTGGAAAGTAAAGGCAGTTCCAAAAAAAGGATGGTTAAAAATGCTGACCAACAGACTGCTATCTTTTTCACTGATTATATCAATGGGGCTTCCTGTTGCTGGTTTCACTAGTGATTAACAGTATTGTAGTTGGTTTAGGCTCTAAATTAGGAGAACTGGTTACGCAAAGCAGAATCGGCGAAGTCATCCCCGTAGCAGATACAACCACTACCCTATTAATCTATATTCTGAACAATGCTTTTACCTTAGCGGCTGTAACCGCAGTATTCACGATTATTTTCAAAATATTACCGGATGTAATTCTCAGATGGAAATCGGCTATTATAGGTGCCCTGTTTACTGCACTACTTTTTAGCCTGGGCAAATACCTGATTGGTATCTATATCGAGAAAGGAAATCCTGCATCAGCATTTGGTGCGGCAAGTTCGATTATTGTAATCCTGCTATGGATTTATTATACCGCTATTATTTTGTACTTCGGTGCAGAATTTACCCAGGCTTATGCAGAAAAATACGATAAAGGGATCAGGCCAAGTAAATATGCCGTACATACACAGATTACTGTGATAGAAGAAAAGGTTGATGTTTTACCACCACAACATCCTAAAGAAACAAAGGCAGAACCGGCTTAAGCCGATTCTGCAATTTCATCTATAATATCTTCAGAAACTGCTGCAGTTGCAGCATCCAGATCAGCAGAAATCAACTCTTCTACAGTATCCTTCTCTACTCTTAAGTTTCTGATAATATGCTGTTGTCTGTCTGGTGTATTTTTACCCATATAATATTCCAGCAAATTCTTAATCGTCTGATCTTTCAGGATCACAGGATCAAGACGGATATCTTTACCTATAAACAGACCAAACTCATCAGGAGAGATCTCTCCCAAACCTTTGAATCGTGTAATCTCTGGCCTGTTACCTAATTTCTCAATTGCTTTTTTGCGTTCATCATCGCTATAGCAATAGATCGTTTCCTTCTTGTTACGCACCCTGAATAAAGGGGTTTGCAGAATATATACATGTCCTGCCCTTACCAGATCAGGGAAAAACTGAAGGAAGAAAGTCATCATCAATAACCTGATGTGCATACCATACCATCCACATCGGCATCTGTTGCGATTACGATATTGTTATAATGCAATCCATCCAGTCCATCTTCAATATTCAGTGCATGCTGCAATAAATTGAATTCCTCATTCTCATAAACAACCTTTTTGGTCAGCTCATAGCAATTCAAAGGTTTACCCTTCAAACTGAATACTGCCTGGCAATCTACATCTCTTGATTTGGTAATTGATCCGGATGCAGAATCTCCCTCAGTAATAAACAAAGTAGTTTCATAACGTTTTTCATGCGTACTGCTGAAATGCACTTTACAATCCCTTAGTTTCTTATTGTGAAGTGAGGCCTTTTTAGCCCGGTCATTCGCCAGTTTTTTGATCCCCGCAATATCTTTACGTTCCCGTTCTGATTGCAGAATCCGTTTCAATAAAGAATCGGCAACATCTGTATGTTTATGCAGGTAGTCATCCAGTTCTTTTTTAACGAAATCATTTATAAAAGTACGTACAGATGGCCCTTCCGGCCCCCATATTCTGAGAACCCAGTTTAGTTTTCGTCTGTGACTCAAACACCGGCTCCTGTACACGTACAGAAATCGCGGCAATAATTGAAGAACGGATATCCGAAGCCTCATATTCTTTTTTATAGAACTCACGGATAGTTTTAACCACTGCCTCTCTGAAAGCTGCCTGGTGCGTACCACCCTGAGTTGTATGCTGTCCATTCACAAAAGAATGATAATCTTCACCGTATTGCTGACCGTGGGTCATGGCAATTTCAATATCATTCCCTTTCAGGTGAATAATCGGATAACGGATATTCTCTACATCCGCTACTTTATGCAGCAAATCATACAGACCACGTTCCGATAAATATTTCTGATTGTTAAAATTAACAGTTAATCCAGTGTTCAGGAATACATAATTCCAGATCATACTTTCTACAAAATCGGGGATGTAGTGATAATTTCTGAAAATAGTCTCATCCGGATAAAAAGTAATCGCAGTACCATTTCTTTGTGTGGTATCAATAATCGGGTGATCCATTGTGATCTCGCCTCTTGAAAACTCCACCTTTTTTGTTTTTCCATCACGGTAAGACTGCACTACGAAATTAGTCGATAAAGCATTCACAGCTTTCGTACCCACCCCGTTCAGACCTACAGATTTCTGGAAAGCATTACTGTCGTATTTACCACCGGTATTGATTTTTGATACGCAGTCAACCACTTTACCCAATGGAATACCACGGCCGTAATCACGTATATTAACTTTAGAATCGGAGACAGTGATATCGATTGTACGGCCAGACCCCATCACAAACTCATCAATAGAGTTATCCATGATCTCCTTCAGCAAAACATAAATACCGTCATCCTGAGCAGAGCCATCACCCAACTTCCCGATATACATACCAGGGCGTAATCTGATGTGTTCTTTCCAGTCCAGTGACCGTATACTGTCATCGTTATATATAGGTTCAGCCATAATCTTTGTGTAGAACTGCAAATTTAATGAATATCTACCTCAATTAAACATCAAAGTTTCAACAAATACACATTTTGCCTTACCTTCGTACATTTACTCTACCTATCCATGCAGCCTAAAAAACAACTTTCCCTTTTCGATCTGTCTATGATCGTAGTCAGTTTAGTTATTGGAATGGGGATTTTCCGTACACCAGTCAATGTGGCTGCCAAGGCGCAGATCCCCGAATTGTTCTTTTTAGCCTGGATTATCGGTGGTTTAGTTGCCTATTGCGGTGCACTGATTTATGCAGAAATAGGCTCTCGTTTTCCCGTAACCGGTGGTTATTATAAGATATTTTCAACCTGCTATCATCCCTCTGTCGCCTTTGCAATTAATGGTACGGTAGTGTTAACAAATGCTGCTTCGATGGCAGGTGTGACCTTAATTGGTTCAGAATATCTGAGCAGTGTTATTTTCCCATCAGAGATGCAGACTGATTTTTACCGGCTTATAGTTGCAGGTATCACTATACTTATTTTCTATAGCTATAGCATCAACCTGCTTGGCTTGAAAGCCAGTTCCAAAGTTCAGAACATTCTGACCGTGATTAAGATCACACTCGTGCTAACCCTGATTTGTGCCATATTTTTTAACGGACACGCAGAAACCGTTACCCCTATATTTAAAACTGCATCGGGAAGTTTACCCGTCTGGTCAGATTATGGCAGGGCCCTTGGAATTTGCCTTATTGCAGTAACCTTTTCTTTTGCCGGCTATACCCAAACCATTAACCTGGGCGGAGAAGTTAAGGACGCAAAAAAAATTATCCCCAAAGGGATTAAAATGGGACTGTTTATTATCATTACCTTATACCTGTTAATCAATTATGCCTATGTAAAAGTGATCGGGTTTGAACAACTGAAAACAGCCCATAGCATCGCAGCTATATTAGCAGGAAAGATTTTTGGTCCTGCTGGCTTTACCATACTTTCTGCTGTTATTTTCTTGTCAGTTCTCGGGTATGTCAACGTAAATCTGCTAAGTAATCCAAGAGCCATGTTTGCCATGCCATGGGTGAAGAAAAAGCCCTTCCTTCTATTTTTGCGCAGAAGAGCAAAAAAAAAACAGATGTCATGGTAGTCAGTCTAACCACCTTTACTGCCTTAGTAATGGTTACACTCTTTTTTGCACAAACATTTGATAAGATTGTAAATTACTCCATCATTCTGGAATGTATCGGAACAGCAAGTTCGGCAGCTACATTATTTATCTTGCGCAGAACCACTTCTCATTTGGATAAAAACAGCATTTATATGATGAAATGGTATCCGTTTCTTCCTATATTGTTTATTTCCTTTTATCTGTTTGTCGGAATCAGTATTTATCAGGATGATCCATCCGCAGCGATGAATGGATTGTATATATTTATAGCATTCGTAATCATTTATTTTATTGCAAAAATATTCAACAAAAAGAACAAAATAACCGATGCAGCAGAAGGAACTGCCCTTAAGTAAAGAGATTACGTACGCAGCCGGAATGATGGGCTGGAGCATAATGACCAATATTATTATTGTCATGCTTCCCTATTTCTATCTGCCGCCTACTAATTCAGGCTTAACTCCACTAGTTCCGCAACTCATTGTTTTTGGTGCTTTTAACATTCTTTCCCTTATTGCAGCATCAGGAAGATTGTTTGATGCTTTTTATGATCCTTTTATTGCTTCACTGAGCGATGGAAGCAAAAACCCAAAAGGAAGGCGCATCCCGATTATGCGTTATGCAATTATTCCGGCCGTCATTTTTTGCGGATTGATATTCCATCCCCTGGTCAAAGCAGAATCTACAACAAATGCCTGGTGGCTAACCCTGATGCTGATTGGATTTTTCATGTCGGTCACCACTTATATCATCCCATACAATGCATTACTGGCCGAACTGGCACATACCACTGAGCAAAAAATAAAATTATCTACTTTCCAGCAGGTGGGTTTTGTGATGGGCATGATCCTGTCAGCGATGACCAATAACTTTGCCGATCTGATTCAAAATATCTTTCATATTCACCAGCGGATGGAAGCCCTTCAATATACAATTATCGGGCTCAGTATTTTCTCCGGACTGGTCATGATCCTGCCTGTAATTACCATCAATGAAAAGGAATACAGCAATGGTAAACCCACTCACATTGCATTGATCCCTGCCATTAAAAACACTTTTCGTAATTCAAATTTCAAGTATTATCTGATCTCAGATTTCGCCTATTATACCGCATTGAGTATCATTTCGAGCGGGTTACTCTACTTTGTCAGTGTACTCTTGAAACTTCCTGAATCTGATGGCGGAAAATATATGGGGCTTATGGTAATCCTTTCACTTTTATTTTATCCTTTCATTAATTCAGGGGCGAAACACTATGGCAGAAAGGCGCTCGTGCTAGCAGCTTTTGCTGTCTTAAGTCTTATTTTTGTCACTATTTACTTCCTCGGCCATCTGCCTTTCTCACCTGTAATGCAAATGTATATCCTGGTTGTCTGTGCTTCCTTTCCTCTGGCTGCACTGGGTATTTTACCAAATGCTATTCTTGCCGATATTGCACAAAAAGATACTAAAGAGACTGGTGAAAACCATGAAGGCATGTTTTTCGCAGTCAAATACCTGTTTGTTAAACTTGGCCAGACTTTAGGTATCGCGCTTTTCGCCATGCTCACTATTTATGGTAAAGATCCCGGACACGATTTCGGCCTGCGTTTAAACGGTGTTGTGGGCTTTGTTTTATGTGTCCTTGCCCTATTGTTTTTCACCCGCTTTAAAGAAGACAAATAAGTTACGGAACTTATATGTATATTTGCGCCAGCGAAACGTAACTCTTTAAACAGCAAGGAATTCATTAATTAAACACCTGCTGATTGTTAACGTCTCTTCATTATTATACACATTAAAATTCAAACACATTGTTATTCGAAGAATTAAACCTGATTGAGCCTATTTTAAAAGCGCTGCAAGCAGAGGGTTATACTAACCCAACCCCTATACAAGAACAATCTATCCCTACTATATTAACAAGCAGAGACTTACTAGGCTGTGCGCAAACCGGAACTGGTAAAACAGCGGCTTTTGCAATTCCTATGTTACAGCTGCTGAATAAAGAACATCAGAATACTAAAGGCCCCAGACCGATCCGTGCCCTGGTATTAACGCCAACGCGTGAGCTTGCCATTCAAATTGAAGAAAGTTTCAATGCTTATGGTAAAAATCTTTCTTTACGTCACCTGGTTATCTTTGGTGGTGTTGGACAAAAAGCTCAGACTGATGCTTTGCATCGTGGAGTAGATATCCTGATCGCTACACCAGGCAGATTGCTTGATTTAATGAACCAGGGTTTTGTTAATCTTAAAGATGTTGAAATTTTTGTACTGGATGAAGCAGACAGAATGCTGGACATGGGTTTCATCCATGATGTTAAAAAAACCATTGCAAAATTACCTGCTAAAAGACAGACATTGTTTTTCTCGGCTACTATGCCAGCAGAAATCCAGAAACTGGCAAATACTATTTTAACAGATCGTTTAAAAGTAGAAGTAACACCAGTATCTTCAACTGCAGAAAAAATTGAGCAATCAATCTACTATGTAGATAAAAACGATAAAAAAAATCTGCTGATCCATATTCTTAAGGACAAAACAATTACAACAGCTCTTGTTTTTACCCGTACAAAACATGGTGCAGACCGCATTGTTAAAGACCTGATTAAAGTTGGCGTAAAAGCAGAAGCAATTCACGGTAATAAATCGCAAAATGCGAGACAAAGAGCTTTAACTAATTTCAAAGCTAAAACTACACGTATTCTTGTAGCAACTGATATTGCTGCCCGTGGTATTGATGTGGATGAACTGACTCACGTAATCAATTACGAATTGCCAAACGTTCCTGAAACTTATGTACACAGAATTGGCCGTACAGGCCGTGCTGGTAACAGTGGAGTTTCCTTCTCTTTCTGTGATGGAGAAGAAAAAGAATACCTTGACGATATCGAGAAATTAATTGCCCTTAAAATACCTGTACAGGAAGATCATCATCCTTATGCAATGAGCTGGCAGAGCCTGATGTCTGGCGCTGCTGCAGCAAAAGTTAAAGGAAAAAGCAAGCCATCAAGAGGTGGACGTCCTGAAAGAACAGAATATAAACCAAACCTTAGCGGAGCAAAAAGAACTCCGGGCGGTGGTAATGGTGGTGGCGGTAACCGCAGATTCAACGGTTCAAGACCTAAAGCAAAAACAGATTAATTAGCTAAAGCTATTTAGTGTTTAAATAAGTACAATAAAGCCCTGGTAGAAATATCAGGGCTTTTATTTTTTGAACGCTTACTCTCCCCCAAAACTTTGCAGGTTCCAGGTAAAGCTCAGTAAAAAATATCTTGTGATCTGGTTAGTCTTACTATCCGTGGTGGTATTATCGATGACAGACCTGTTCAGATTATTACCCTGATTCAAAAAATCATTCCCTTCCAGTTTCACACTCGCCTGTTTATTCTTAAAAAAAGTCTTCTCAATCGAACCATTAATTATAAACGGGTTTGTTGCAGCAACTGAAAAACCCTGATTGATAGTTTTTCCGGCATTTAGTCCAAGAATCAGACTCTTTAAAATAAACACCCTGCTATCCATATTGAATGCCCAGGTCTGTATCTTATTTGAATTAAATCCTGGAATAGAAAAGACATTACTATTATAGGTATAACTGGCACTAGTATGCAGCATAATCCATTTCCGGTTCATACGCAGTCCTGTTCTCTGGTTGATATTTATCCCTTCTCCAATATTTTTCACCTGCTCTGCAAAAGAGATACGATGATTATAATTTACCCCCCCTACCAGTTCAAAGGTGAATTTCTTTTTAGCAAACGGCAAAGACCAGTAATAGTTAGTGCCAATGTTATAATTACCATTAGCGTTCAGATAATGGGTTTCCTGTTTAAAACCATCCAGAACATCCTTGATCAGTACCGTATTGGATACCACCTGGTTTTGCGTTACTGCACCTCTTATTCCTATTTGCAGATTACTGCCTTTTTTTTTCGGGTTCGAGTGGTTATAATTGAAGTTGATTAAATGATTAAAAGCCGCTTTCAACTTAGGATTTCCAACCACAACATTCTGCAAATTCCGGGTATCTCTTACAGGCTGCAGTTGATTAAAATTAGGCTCTACACTGTTTCCACTATAAAAAGCATTAAACTGATCTTTGGATGAAAGCATATAGTTAAAGCGCGCAATTGGAGAAATATTGAAACCAGCACGATAAATTTTATCAGTCCGCCCCTCGTAAGAACCGGTTAACAAAGTAGGCTGCCCGTTAATCCCCAGAACATAATTAAACTTTTTTGTTTCGTACCTGTAATTCAGACCTATGATATGTTTACTAAACGAAGAAGTATAAGTATTACTTAATGAATCGACTTCCTTGACACTCCCCATGATATCCCTGTTTTTAGTATCCAGGCTATTATTGGTATGATTGAGTGTGAACAGGTAACTGAAATCCAGATTTTTTTTAACAAGCGTATCTGATTTCTTACTCAAAGGCTCGGTAAAAGTAAGATTAGCCGTCACATTCGTAGCCCGGTTACGATCATCTACCAATTGATTTAATAAAGAGTCTTTAACAGCCACACCCGTTGAATCATAATATTTGATTTGATTATTCAGATCAGTGCTATTACTGGTCAGACCAGACCCCGCAAATACACTCAGTGAAAAAATCCTGCCTGTCTTTTTAAATTTGCGGGCCATCGAGAAATCAGCATTCAGATTGGGGTTTTTCTGTCTGCCCATACTTTGTGTATTTAAATCCCGCTTGCTTACACCAGTTTGTTTAGAATCATTTGTTGAAACACTATTTGTTCCTTGTATTACTCCTCTTATACCTCCCCTGATATAATTTGCCTCATCTGTTGATTCCAGGCTCAGGTCAAAGTTATGTGTGTTATTTTTCGAGGAATTTGAATTTACTGATTTATTATAAAGAGTACCCTGCGAGCTTGCTGTTGTAACAAAGCTCTCTTGTACACACTCTCATTTTTTTTATTATAGCTATAATTATAATTACCGTTAATGATCAGTTTTTCACCAATTTTATCCCGGTAACTGGTTCCTGCATTAGCGTTTGTACTAATTCCCGCACCTGTATTCGTGTTACCGGCATTCCCATTTACACCGATCTGTTTAACATCCCGCCATATATAATCGTTAACGTTCAGTCCATAACGTTTATTGGTTCCACCGCTTACGGTCACACTTCCAAAACTCCCGTTATTGCGGTCCGATTTAAGTACGACGTTTAATATCTTCTGAGGTTCCCCGGTTTTGATCCCTGTAAAATTTGCCTTATCTCCATAGTCATCAATAAACTGGAGTTTAGAGACTGTACCAGCAGGTAATTTTGAGATAAACTCCTTGACATCACCCGTAAAAAAGTCTTTTCCATTTACACGGATTTTAGTCAGGGCCTTACCCGCTGAGGTAACATTCCCATCCTTATCTATTTCTACTCCGGGCAGCTGTTTCAGTAGATCATCAATTTTATATCATTTTCATGGACGGCATACGCATCTGCATTAAACTCTACTGTATCTTTCATCACTCGCATAGGCACTACATTGCCTTTAATGATGACTTCATTTAACTGAAGCGCAGCTGATTTTAAGAATACTGTTGGTAAGATTTGTTCTGTCACCCCTTCCTTCAATGTAAAAGCAGTACTATAAGGCTTATAGCCTATACCTCTGATCAGGAGTGTTGCTGTACCGTTTTTTAGATTGGAAAAGCTGAAAGCCCCGCTGTTATCAGTATTACTGAATAAAGTATCTTTACCTGAGATCAAACGCACATTAGTACCTGGAATACCCACATTTGTCGTATCTAATACCAGACCCCGAAACTTAATACGGACTTGTGCATTTGCAGAAAGATGTATAAATACGTTTAAAACTATAAATAAAAACGCGGTTGTATATATTTTCAAAATTGACCCCGGCAGTTAAGTAAATATGAGAATAATCTTTTATTTATAGTGTTAAAAAACATGCCAATATCCTATCGTGAAAAATTATTTTTTTAAGTTTTCCTGATTCTGATGATGTGTAACCAGTGCATAACCTTCATCAGCGGATAAGTAGGGTCAAACTCAAACCATTTAGAGGCAAAGTTTGGGCTATTAGGTTTTTTGTGGTGATTATTCTGAAACAACTCTCCCATCATTAAAAAATCGAGTGGCAAAGAGTTTTTGCTGTGATCATTATTATCATGGTTTGAATAGCCGTATTTATGACCACACCAGTTTACAATTGCACCATGCAAAGGCCCCATCAGGAAATGAATCGGTAATAATAAAAACATCCACCACGCAGTAGCGAAGGTTACATAGAACCAGATATAAAAACTGATGAATACCATTCTTGTAATCCATGAATCACCGATTTTATCAATTAATGGCCATGAAGGATATTTATCACGAAATTGTTCTTCAGGTTCTTCATTATACTTTGCATAATTCAGATAAATATTTTTAGTCTGTATCATCATACCCCATACCCCATACATCCTTTACAAAATGCGGTGAATGCGGATCTCTTTCTGTATCACTGAAAGCATGGTGCATACGGTGAAGTATAGCATAAGCCCGGGGGTTTAAGAAAGAAGAACCTTGAGATAGAAATGTGATAGCATAGAAAAACTTCTCCCAGAAAGTATTCATTTTAAACATCTTATGCGAAGCATAACGGTGTAAGAAGAAAGTTTGAGAAAAAAGTGATAAGAACCAGTGCAGCAGGAAAAATATTAATATGATCATATGGTATTAAGTATAAATCAAACAGGGCACCCGGCTAACCGGATGTTTAATTTACAAAAGTAGCGAAAAAAAAGCATGTGCCTGATCTAATTAGGACCGGGCACATGCATGAATATAATTTATCTGCCGAAATCGTCAGATACACGTACGATATCAGATTCATCAGATGGGTTAGATGGATCAGTATGCTGCCAGATTTCAGAAACAATTCCCCAGTCATCCAAACCTACCAGGATGTCTTTCTCCCTGTTTCAATTTGATAGTTTGCTCAGGAACCAGTTGCTGAACATCACCCTGCTCATCAGTTTCGCTGGTAATTACACCAACAGTACCGCTAACTACTCTCCATATTTCGGCACGACGGTGGTGATATTGCCATGATAAACGCGTATTAGGTGCTACTATTAAAATTTTAGGACTTAATTTTCCTGAAATTTTCAGCTCTTCTACATTTAACCCGTCAAAATAAACATTAGCAAACTGTTGTGCCTGTGCTTCATCTATAACAAAGAAACCACCCCATGGACGGGTCTCATCACGATTAACTACGTTAAAACCTTCAATTTTGAGTCGCTGTGCAACACTGTCGAATATTTATTTTTTTTCTGATCTGACATTATATTTAAATATTTTAATGTTCAAATATAAGAAACTGTCTTATTTAAACAGATTCTTATATAGATAAGATAAATTTAAACAGCGTCATTTTTGACTTTAATATTTGTATTTTCGCGTCATAAATGGGAAAACCGGGAAATTCACCCAGTAATTATACCATTAGGTATTAAATATAATCATACTTTTGTAAGAGTTAATCAAAGCCTTGAAGGCAATGATCAATCATTAATTTATATATGCATATGTTAAAAAGAGTTGTTATCACAGGGATCGGGGCATTAACCCCTTTAGGAAATGATGTAAATACTTTCTGGAGCAATACCATAGCTGGTAAAAGCGGAGCTGCAAAAATCACCCGCTTCGACGCCTCCCTCTTCCGCACGCAATTTGCCTGTGAACTCAAGGATTATGACGTTACAAAATATTTAGACCGGTCAGATATCAAAAGAACAGACCGTTTTACACAGTACGCATTGGTAGCTTCAGATGAGGCAATCAAAGATTCAGGTTTCGAATTTGATAAAATGGATCCGTTTGACGTGGGTGTAATCTGGGGATCAGGACAAGGTGGAATGGATACTTTCGAGCAGCAGGCTTCTGAATTTGCACTTGGTAATGGTACACACCACGCTTTAGTCCTTTCTTTGTTCCAAAACTGATTGCTAACATGGCATCAGGGATGATATCTATCCGTAATGGTTACATGGGGATCAACTATACAACAGTTTCTGCCTGTGCAACTTCTAATACGGCAATTATGGATGCTTTTACTTATATCCGTATGGGTAAAGCAAAAATCATTGTAACCGGTGGTTCAGAAGCTCCGATTTCGGCTTCTTCTGTAGGTGGATTTTGTGCGATGAAAGCAATGTCTGCACAGAATGACACACCTGAAACAGCTTCAAAACCATTTGACGTTAAACGTGATGGTTTCGTTATGGGCGAAGGTGCTGGTGCATTGGTTCTTGAAGAATATGAGCACGCAGTAAAACGCGGAGCAACTATTTATGGAGAAATAGGCGGTGCAGCAATGACTGCTGATGCTTACCATATGACAGCAACCCATCCAGAAGGCTTAGGTGCATCTCATGCAATGAAATTAGCCCTTACTGAGGCTGGTTTAACTATCCATGACATTAACTATTTAAACACGCATGCTACCTCTACACCGGTTGGTGACCTTTCTGAAACGAAGGCCGTAACTAACTTATTAGGATTGGGTAAAAATGACTTGTTTATCAGTGCTACAAAATCTATGACCGGTCACTTATTAGGGGCAGCTGGTGCAATTGAAGCAATTATCTGTTTATTATCAATGCGGGATAGCATTATCCCGCCAACGATTAACACAGATGAGCTTGATCCTGCAATTCCATCAAATCTTAATATCGTGATTAAAGAAGCTATATCTGCCAAAGTTAAAACGGCAATGAGTAATACTTTTGGATTTGGCGGTCACAACGGAATCGTTGTATTCAAATCATTATAAAAAAAGAATAAATACAAGCCGGAATTGTTCAGTCAATTCCGGCTTTTTTATGCCTTCAATTATGCTTTCAGCTGAAGGATCAGTAATTCTACAGTAACCAGGACTTTATCCAGATTTGCTGAATGACCAGTAATCTTCTCAATCATCATTATCCCCCCTTCAATTAAAGCAATGATAGAATAGGCCACACGGTCAACATCTGTATCTGCTTTAAATTCTCCTGCTTCTATTCCTGTTGATATCAGTGTACTAATATCTTTTTTCCAGTCAGTTACAGCTTTTGAAGCTTTTGCCTTTAGTAACGTATTCGTATCATCGGCCTCAATCGCAGTATTCAGAATCGGGCATCCCCCAATAGGGAAAGATGTTCCGCTAAAACTATGATAGACTTGCGCATAAACCATTAGTTTATCATGGTAATTGTCAGCTTTTTGGATACGCTGTACGATTGCCTTTCTGATCTTCAATAAATTATAATCAAAAGCTGCCAGTGCAACATCTTCCTTATTTTCAAAATTCCCATAAATACTTCCCTTAGTCAGATGAGTAGCATCGGTCAGATCTGACAATGAAGTCCCGGCATATCCTTTGGTATTAAAGATTCCTGCTGTAGTCTCAATAATAAACTGACGGGTGCGCTCTGCTTTTGACAATACATTATCCATAAGACAAAAGTCCTTAAAATTTCTGTATCAAACCATAGAAGACGTTTAAATTCAGCTGATAAATTGCATAATAAAATTATTATACTAAATTTATTTCGACAACCAATTATAAACCAACCCCTGATAAAGGAAATGAATTCAAGGACCACACACAACCTTCAATTCAAACCACTTAAACTATGAACTCATTAGGCACTTACGACTACGTCGTTTTCCTGGTCTACTTCCTGATCGTCGCCTTATACGGCTGGACAGTTTACCGCAAAAAACAAGCACAAAAAGAAAATTCAAAAGATTTCTTCCTGGCAAAAGATTCATTAACATGGTGGGCCATCGGAGCCTCCCTGATTGCATCTAACATCTCAGCAGAACAATTTATTGGAATGAGTGGATCTGGCTTCACAATGGGTCTCGCTATTGCCAGTTATGAATGGCTGGCTGCTGCAACCCTGATTATTGTAGCCATTTTTTTTATTCCGGTCTATATCAAAAAAAAACAAGATATATACCATGCCTCAATTTCTTGGTCAGCGGTATAACAGTACTGTAGCGATGATTATGGCCATTTTCTGGCTGCTGCTTTATGTTGTGGTCAACCTGACCTCCATCCTTTATCTTGGAGCCCTGGCCATCAACAGCATTTCTGGAATTAACATCACTGCCTGTATGTATATACTCTCAGTTTTCGCTGTTATTATCACGCTTGGCGGGATGAAAGTAATTGGCTATACTGATGTAATCCAGGTCTTTTTCCTGATCCTGGGTGGTCTGGCTACTACATACCTTGCGCTTGAACTGGTCTCTACACATTTTGGAACCACAGGTGTGTTTAATGGCCTTGCACTGATCAAAGAAAAAGCTACTGATCACTTCCATATGATCTTCCATAAAGAGAATGCACATTACATGGATCTGCCAGGATTATCGATGTTAATTGGTGGAATGTGGATTGTTAACCTGAACTATTGGGGCTGTAACCACCATATATATTACACAACGTGCTTTGGGCGCAGATTTAAAGACAGCCCGCAGTGGATTATTATTTGCTGCATTCCTGAAATTACTGATGCCAGTCATCGTTGTTTTACCAGGTATTGCCGCTTATGTATTATATAAAGAAGGTTACGGAGATTTCCATAAATCAATGTTAAAAGATGGATCTTTAAATGCAGATTCGGCTTACCCCGTATTACTTAATCTATTACCTGCAGGGCTTAAAGGATTATCTTTTGCTGCTTTAACAGCAGCTATTGTAGCCTCACTTGCAGGAAAAGCAAATAGTATCGCAACGATATTCACCCTTGACGTCTATAAGAAAGTTATCAATAAGGATGCTGATGAGAACAAACAAGTAGTTGTAGGCCGGATTACTGTGATTGTAGCCATGATCCTTGCTATTATTATCGCTCCGCAATTAGGAATCGATAAAAAAGGAGGTTTCCAGTTTATACAAGAATATACAGGCTTTGTTTCACCTGGTATTTTCGCGATGTTCTTACTTGGATTTTTCTGGAAAAGAACGACTTCCAATGCTGCATTATTCGCTACAATCGGTGGTTTCATCTTATCTGTATTCTTCAAAGTGCTTCCATCATTCGCTAACCTGGAATGGCTGAGCCCTTATGGTTTCTCTAAACTTGCAGAGCAGAAAAATGGTGCCATGCTATATGAGATTCCTTTTATTGACCGTATGGGTTTTGTATTCGCAATTTGTGTGGTAGCAATGATCATCATCAGTAAAATGGAAAATAGAAATGGTATTAATCCTAAAGGTCTTGAAGTAGACAGGAGCATGTTTAAAACCAATCAGAGTTTCGCTATAGGATCATTGATCGTAGGTGGAATTATAGTGGCTTTATACAGCCTTTTCTGGTAAAAAACATTTTAATAAAACAAAGCCCCTCAATCCATAAGACTGAGGGGCTATTGTATCCATTTGTGTGTGTGGAATTTCATCTACCTAAAAGTTCAAATTCCTGTAATATATATCAACATTGGTAAGCAACAAAACACACCTCTGAAGACCCCCTTAGGCAACTACCATTACCCGATTCCGGTATTCGAATCTTAACCTATTAGCTGTAAAACGTAACGAAATAAGGAAACGCTACAGCTGATAAAAAATATATTTTAATCTTTTAACAAATTCGCTTTCGTATACTCCCAGTTCATTCTTGCAATGTTCAGTACAGATATTCCCTGCGGACATTCTACTTCACAGGCTTCTGTATTACTGCAATGCCCAAAACCCTCCTCATCCATCCTTAATACCATTTTCAACACTCTTTTAGCCGCTTCTTTTTCTCCTTGCGGGATCTTTGCCAAATGAGAAACCTTTGCAGAAGTAAAAAGTGCAGCACTTGAATTTTTACATGTTGCCACACACGCGCCACAACCAATGCAAGCCGCAGAATCAAAAGCAGACTCAGCAGTTTCATGCGTAATCAATAAAGTATTTGCCTCCGCCGGCTGACCAGTATTCGCGCTGTAAAAAACCACCTGCCTGTATAATACGGTCAAAAGCTGAACGGTCAACTTTCAGGTCTCGTTTAATTGGAAAAGCAGCCGCCCGAAAAGGTTCCACATAAATCGTGGCTCCATCTTCAAATTCCCGCATATGTAACTGACATACCGTTAAACCAGGAACCGGCCCGTGGGCCTGGCCGTTTACCATCATTCCGCAGGTTCCGCAAATCCCCTCCCGGCAATCATGGTCAAACTCAACAGGCATTTCTCCTTTCAGAATCAGCTGCTCATTCAGTGTATCCATCATTTCCAGAAAAGACATATGACTCTCTACCTGATCCAGCATATAGTCTACCAGTTTTCCTTTAGTCTTTGCATCTTTCTGACGCCATATTTTAAGATTTATCTTCATGGTTCCTAACTATAACTTCTTACTGATAATTTAACAAACTCGAATTTCAATGGCTCGGGATGCAGTAAAGGAGCAGCATCATTCCCTATCCACTCCCAGGCAGACACATAACAAACAATTTTTTTCATCATCTCTTAATGCCTCACCGTCCACAGTCTGGTATTCTTCCCTGAAATGCGCCCCGCATGATTCTTCCCTGCTCAACGCATCATTACACATCAACTCTGCAATCTCCAGGTAGTCCGCTACCCTGCCTGCTTTTTCCAGTTCGGCATTAATTTCACCAGCAGTCCCCGGAACAATCAGATCTTTATAAAATTCTGCTCTTAGTACTTTGATACCTTTAATGGCTTCAGTCAATCCTGCCCGTGAACGCGATAAACCACATTTATCATATAATAACTTTCCAAGCCGCTTATGAAAATAATCAGCAGTTTTTGTGCCTTTGATCTTACAGAGCCCGGCTAATTGTTCAACAACTCCTTTTTCAATACGATCAAATTCAGGATGATCAGTTGTTATCTTCTCCTTTTTCAGCTCACCCGATAAATAGTTAGCCAGCGTGTAAGGAAGAATAAAATAGCCATCTACACAAGCCTGTAATAAAGAGAGTTTGCGCCCAGTCTGTTTGCACCATGATCAGCAAAATTAGCTTCTCCAATAGCAAACAATCCCGGAATAGTTGTCATCAGTTCATAATCTACCCATAACCCACCCATAGAAAAATGAGCAGCCGGAGAAATTTTCATAGGGGCGATATAAGCATCATCTGCAGTTATCTTTTTATACATAGAAAAAAGATTTCCGTACTTCTCTTTGATTTTATCCTTTCCCTGTTCTTTTATGGCTTTTGAAAAATCAAGATATACAGCATTTTTTTTGTGCACCTACCCCAAAACCAGCATCAATCCTTTCTTTTGCAGCTCTGGAAGATATATCCCTTGGAGCGAGATTACCGAAAGAAGGATAACGTCTCTCCAGATAATAATCTCTTTCCTGTTCAGGAATATCATTCGCAGGTCTTTGCTCATTAGCCAATTTAGGTACCCAGATCCTTCCGTCATTCCTCAGCGATTCAGACATCAGCGTTAATTTGGACTGATAATCTCCTGATTGGGGTAAACTGGTCGGGTGAATCTGTGTCCAGCTTGGACAAGCCATCAGCGCACCCCTTTTATGTGCACGCCAGATTGCAGATCCATTACATCCCATAGCCAGCGTTGACAGGTAATAAATCTTACCAAATCCGCCTGTGGCTATAACCACTGCCTCCGCTGCAAAACGTTCAATCGCCCCTGTATCCAGATTACGGGAAATAATCCCCTTAGCTTTACCTTCAATCACGACCAGATCCAGCATTTCATGTCTGCTGTATAAAGTAACTTTTCCAAGCGAGACCTGTCTCATTAATGCCTGATAAGCTCCCAATAGTAATTGCTGCCCGGTTTGTCCGCGTGCATAAAAGGTACGGCTTACCTGAACTCCTCCAAAAGAACGGTTACTTAAATAGCCGCCATACTCTCTTGCAAAAGGTACGCCTTGCGCTACCGCCTGATCAATCAGGTTCAAAGAACATTCCGCCAAACGATATACATTGGCCTCCCTTGCCCTGAAATCCCCGCCTTTCAGCGTATCATAAAACATCCGGTAAACAGAGTCCCCGTCATTCTGATAATTTTTAGCAGCATTCACACCTCCCTGTGCAGCTACCGAATGTGCTCTTCTGGCCGAGTCCTGAAAACAAAAGGAAATTACAGGATAGCCTTGTTCTGCTAAAGAAGCAGCGGCTGATGCTCCTGCAAGGCCTGTACCCACCACAATAACAGGCATTTTTTTTTCTATTCGCAGGATTAACGAGTTTAGCCTGCGCTTTATATAGGCTCCATTTATTTTCTAATGGGCCAGCTGGTATTTTAGCATCTAATTCCATAATCCGAATTGAGTAATATGAACGTATACTGGAATGATAGCAAAACCTATCGTGATCACATAGCTGTAAATCGTTCCAAAAACCTGTACAAGTCTGGCATAACCAGGATGATATAAACCCAGTGTCCTGACTGCGCTTTTAAAGCCATGTAAAAGATGAAAGCCTAAAGCAAACATGGATAATACATAGATCAATACATACCACCATGATTTGAAGGCATGAACAACCACTACATATAAATCTTTATTTCCATTGCGATCATAAGGAAGAACGCCAAATTTATACACGTACCAGAAATCTTTAAAATGGATGATCAGAAAGATCAAAAGTATAGTTCCCAGTATTCCCATATTTCTGGAATACCATTTACTAGCCTGCCTGCGATTATCATAAGCATATTTTGCCGCCGTCTTTTTATTTCTTGTTGTGATATATAAAGCATCCGCTGCATGCGCAATCAGAGAAAAATACAGGACATAGGAAATGACCTTGATAAATATATTACCAGACAAAAGGTTGGAATAGTAATTAAAACTTTCTCCCGCCCGGTCTGCCGGCAATAATAACTGGAGGTTCCCCAGTAAATGGATGACCAGGAAAAAACACAGGAACAGTCCGGTAAGGGCCATCAGGTTTTTTCTGGATAAAGTGCTTTTAAGAAAGGTTATTGTCATGTTGCTTGTTTTATTTTTTTAATAAACTCCGGTGACTTTCCACCATAAACCACCTAATCCCATCCAGATCGCTAATAAAGCTATCCCGATAATCAGTCCCATGATCCACCATTGCTTAACATCCACATACCCGCTTCCAAAATATACTGGTGCGGGGCCATGTGCATAATGTGTGATTGTACCAAACAGTGATCCTGTAAAACCTAACATCAGTGCGAGCAATAATGGAGGCACGCCCATTGCAATACCTACTGCTAATAATGCAGCATACATTGCAGCCACATGTGCTGTAGCACTTGCAAACAGATAATGACTTAGAAAATAAACAACAATAATGATTGGAAAAGCGAGTGTCCATGACATGCCCAATAACAATGATTGTATTAAATGTCCAAACCACGGAATAAAGCCAAGTTCATTTAGTGATCCGGCCATCATAACAAGTGTTGCAAACCAAACAATGGTGTCCCACGCTCCTTTTTCAGCTTTAACATCTTCCCATGTGATACCTGCGTAAGCAATAAGATAGAAAGCCCGATAAATGCAGTAGTTGTCGCATCTATTTTAAACAAATCACCTGTTACCCACAGTACCAGTAAAATCACAAAAGCCATTAACATCAGCCATTCATTTTTTGTAATCTTCCCCATTTCTTTCAACTTCGCAACAGCCATTGCGGGTGCTTCAGTTGTTTTTTTTAATTCAGGCGGGAAGATCTTATACAATAAATAAGGGATAATAATTACTGATGCCAGTCCCGGAACAATCGCTGCCCAGAACCACGACATCCAGCTGATATGGATTCCCATATCAGCTGCAAATTTCTGGCACATCGGGTTACTCGCGGTTCCGGTAAGAAACATCGCAGAAGCAATCAGATTCATATAATAGCTGTTCAAAGTCAGATATGCACCCACTTTCCGATGTGTTTCAGGTTTATCCGGCATAGAACCCAGACTCATAGCCATAGACTTCATAATCGGATAAATAATCCCTCCTCCTCTGGCAGTATTACTTGGAATAGCCGGAGCTAGCATTAAATCGGCAGCGCCAAGACTATAAGCTAAGCCCAATGAACTTTTACCAAATAACTTGATAAAAATATAAGCTATCCTGCTTCCCAGTCCCGTTTTAATAAAGCCACGGGCTATAAAAAAAAAACTAATCCCGATCAGCCAGATTACTTTATCCCCAAAACTTCTTAAGGCAAGTGTAATTGATTTCCCCGGGTTTCCAGGAGCTAAAACACCAGTCAATGCAACCAGTGCAATTGCCATCATACAGAGTGTCCCCATACTTGCTGCCTTCAGGATAATTCCTAAAATGGTAGCCAGAAAGATAGCTAGTAAATGCCAGGCTTCTGGCTTTACGCCTTCAGGAGCCGGAATAAACCAGATTGCCAGTCCGAACACTACTGTAATCAATAATGGAATCAATTGAATTTCTTTTTTTGGAGGCAAGCCCGCCGCCGGAGCAGATGTAGTTTTCATGGTCGTATTTTTAACTTAACCTGGATTGATTGAACCTGGATAATAAACAGTTCATTATTGTATTGTGTAGTTGCAGGAATATTTCTTTTGTAACGGTCAATATTGACCCCAACCTGAATACGTGCATTATAGGCCTTCAAAAATTCTGCACTGACCATTGGTGTCCAGGTTTGCCTTGGATTTGAAGCATGTTTAAAATCGTTATCAAAATTTTCATACCTGCAGGAGAATTCCAGAGAGCTCAAACGATGATAATTGATTGCATACCTGATATTAGGCAGGATATACATCCCACGCATCTGGTAATTACCCACCCCACCAATACGTTTTGCAGAGTCTAATCCAAAATAATTCGTATGGTTATTACCTTGCTTAAACTCGGTCTCTAATTCCAGTGACCACTTTTTACCCAAGGGAATAGTACCCGATAAATCTACACCAGAGGCATATACACTACTGCCAGCAACAGTAGCCAGACCACCATTCAAGCCTAATTTGATATTCAGGCTTTTCTGCAGGCCTAATTCAACCCTCGAAGAAAAATGCTTCCCGTTATCATTGTCCATAACCTGGTTCCTGTTATTTCCATTGACAATAGAAAACTCATACTTCACTGGTACCTCACCATGTGTTGCCCCATAAATACTCGCACCGATCTGGAAACTTTGCCATCCGTTATTACCGAAAGCTGTATACTGATTAGAATAATCCATTGACTTAATGACATCAACCGGGTACATATCTTCCAAACCGAAGGCTGGTCTGAACTGCCCCATTTTTAAATTGATATAATCATCCAGTCTATAGGTAATAAAAGCATTCTCCAATACTTTATTTTTAGGATCACTTTTAAAATCAGCAAGATTAAGCAATAACACAACATCCGTACGATCAGATATTTTTGAAGTAAACTGCAATCTTGCACGTTTGATATCGAAATCATTATAAATGGCTTTACCATCGGGATGGTGCATACCATTCAAATCGATGTTCTTGTTACCGCTAAAGAGATACCTGGCCGAACAGCCCTTTCATTACAATCTTACCTTTAGCTGTGGAATCTTTTTTCGCAACCTCTTGTGCTGTTGTGCGGAAAGCTCCTGCGAAGGAGAATACCAGTATAATTAAGAATTTATTCATATCAATTTTAATTATCAGCTAAAAACCCTTTGATGATTTATTTAGCATATACAAAGATCCACCATCACAGGCCACCCGAACGTGTTCGCAATCATGTCAAAATATGACCTTAATCAATTAACTTTACCATTTACACTTTTACGTAAACAATAGAGAAAAATCAATAAAATAATAAGCTAATTCGAATTAATAACATTTCAATTCATAAGAATCTGACAAATGAATATAATAAAAATATTTCTCAAATATGGACATCTGTTTTATATGGGCTTGTAAACAAATAAAAAAACTAATTTTGAAAGGTTACAAATACTCAGCAAGATTCATGGAACACTATCTACTTATACTATTTGTTTTTTCATTGGAATATATTTTTATAAATCGGTAATGAAGCTATCATGTGCTACCCGGTTCCTATTCATTTCGGTATGTGTGCTGCTGCACATGATGGTTTCATCAAAATTACTCTTCTCACAAACCGGCAAGGTGGAAATGAAAAATCTGAAACCAGGTTTTAAAGATTATAAGTACCCTGAGGTATATTATTCAGTAAATCCCAAAGTGGCCGAAAAAATAAATACCTTTCTTCAGTTGGACGATCTTGAGCACTTACCTGGTGTCTTCAAAAAGCACCCTTTTGAAAAAATAGTTTATGGTGCAAGTGAGTATGGAACTTCGGTTGACTTTTATAGCTGGCAACAATTTACAACCACAAAAAACATACTGAGTTTTTCTACAGATGGTGAAGCAAGTGGTGCTTATCCGGAAGGTTTCGAGAGTTTTCATAATTTTGACCTCCGAACAGGAAATCCTATTCTGTTAAAAACGCTTTTCACTAAAAGTGCTGTTATTCAGCTGGAGAAACTTCTGAATCAAAAAGTTAAAAGCACTATAGAGGATTATTTAAAAACAATACGCCCGGTTACCAAAGAGAAAAGCCCGGCCAAAGAAGATGAAGCAGATCTGGACGAGCAGGTACAAATGTATGATGAGTGCCTGGAGCGTGTAAAATCAGGCGATATGGAGTATTATGAGTTTTATTTTAAACAAGACAGCATCACTTTTGTCAGAGGAAGATGCTCTAATCATGCAAATAGAGCAATGGATGATCTGAATAAGTATTACATCTCTTTTTCCTACAAAGAGATCAGTAAATATCTATCTCCTTTCGGCAAACAATTGATAGGCAATAGCCAAATCAATTATCCATTACAGGGTCCCGAAGGAAAAATATTTAAAGGAAAAATAAATGACAAGTACCCGATCAGTCTGATCATTAAAAAAATCTACGAGGATGGTTCGTTGAGTTTGCAGTATTGGTACGATAAGGTAAAACAACCCATTGAATGGAGAGGGCAGTTCAAAAACAACCATTTTTTTCATTGACAGAAGAAGATGATTATCATAGTGAGGAGTTAAAGAAATGGATACCAAGAGCAAATATTGAGGCTGATTGGATCGATCATAAAAAAATATTTGGTACCTGGACGAATTATAAGACCAGAGAAGTCTTAAAAGTAGAACTGGATCTTTATTAATACTGCTCTATTTATTTAGAATGATTACACCTATCACTAGGAATCTTAAATTAAAAGCATTTACTTTGCGATCTTTATCTTAATTCATTCTAAATAAACTGCAATGCTATTATTAGCAGACAAAGCGGGATTAGACTTTAGGCTTCGATTATGACTTTAAAAAAAATTAATGCCTGGTTACACTTATGGCTTGGACTTGGTTCAGGTCTTATTGTATTTATAGTAAGTATTACCGGCTGCATTTATGTTTTTGAAAAGGAAATAAGAACCTTGTATCAACCCTGGCAGTTTGTACAGCCTCAGGAAAAAGCTTTCCTGCTGCCAACCCAGTTAATTAACAGCGCGAAACCACAATTAGGTAAATTAAAGCCTACCTCTATCAATTACGGGCAGAAAAATGAAGCGGCTACAGTTAATTCACTAAACCGAAAAAAAGGAACTAGTCTGGTAGTTTATCTGAATCCCTATACGGCGGAGATCATGCATATCGACCGCAAAAGCAAAAATAGCAATCCCGAATTTTTCCGATTTATTCTGAATGGACACCGTACACTTTGGATGGGTAAAACCGGGTCAAAGATTATTGGTATCGGTGTACTCGTATTTGTGGTTTTACTGATCTCAGGAATCATTTTATGGTGGCCGAAGAAATGGATCAAGTCTATGCGGGATAAAAGCTTTAAGATTAAATGGGATGCAAATTTTAAACGGGTAAACTATGATCTGCATAAAGTTGCCGGATTTTATGTTTTCCTGGTATTACTCCTGATTTCATTAACTGGCCTTGTTTATAGTTATAAATGGTATAGTAAATCTTTATACTGGGTAACTTCCGGTGGCAAATCTTTAGAAACACAGAAAAAAAAAACCATTATCAGACACTACACTAAATAGTAAGTTTCAACCTGAAAATATTGATAAAATCTACAGTAAACTGGTTACTACTGATCAGGCCACAGGGATGTTTATTACGCTTCCCGCTAAAGCTTCGGATGCAATAGGCTTTATCGTTTATTTAAAAGCAGGAGCAATTTATAAGGCAGACAGATATGCTTTCGACCAGTATACCACCAAATCTATTACAGGTAATTCTCCCCTTTTAGGAAAATATAAAGATGCCAGCGTTGCTGATAAAATCAGAAGAATGAATTATGATTTACATGTAGGTGCAATTATGGGCCTTCCAACCAAAATCATAGCATTTTTAGCAAGCCTGATCTCTGCAAGTCTTCCTATTACCGGATTTTTAGTTTGGTACGGCAAGAAATTCAAAAAGAAAAAAGGTAAAAAACCTTTAGTTCAGGAAAAAATGGTCTTGAAAAAGACGAATGCTCCATGGCAGATCGAAAAAGTAAACTACTGCAGCTATGCAGGAGCCGGTCGCTTAATCTATTCAAAGCTCATTTCAGGATAAGACAAACTATAAACTGGTACAGTTATGTAGGGGTTGTGTTGCACCCCATTGATACAAAACAATACCAGATTACATAGCCTTAATATTTATTTTAATTTTCCTTCAAATATAGTTTGCAACTATGTTGCAAATAACTATCTTAGCACTGTTGCAACCGGGGACAAGCCAAAAACCCGTCATCACAGTAGGCATTATAGCTAATATAGAACTTATGAAACCATTAGGTGCGATAGCACATAATAGCTTCATGACCTTTAAAAAAAATATAAAACTCATGAAAAATCAATTAGAAAAAATCAAATTAAATCTTGAAGATCTTCAATTAGAGAGCTTTGTAACTAGTATTGATAGTGAAGTTGCAATGCGTTTATCAGGTGGTTTAGGCAATGCATCAGAGCCTACACACACAGAACCAACAGATGATCATCATCATCCTAAGAAGTTAAGTTAAGTGCACTACTGTTATCTGCTAATTTAAGATCAAACCAATAGTCTATAAAAGGGGGCCGGTTTCCGGCTCTCTTTTATTTACCTTCCTCTTCCACACCGATCATTCCACTAATAATTAATGATCGGAGCTGCAATATTATTCTTTCCCGCAGTACTGTAGTTTCCAATATTAACTGCTCATTTCCCGAAAAACTATCAAGGATTAAACTAACCAATTCTTTCCCTGCAACTACCTGTCTGTCAATGCAACTAACCAGTAAGGCACTCAGTTGCCCAATGTAAACAGGTTTCACTCCACCCTGATCAGAGATAAACAATACAGCCTGATGTGTTTGCACAAGTCCCATCATTTCTTTAAGCCTTATATTCAACCGGTAAAAACTCACATGATCATATAATTTAAATGATAAACTGCATAATTCTTCGTCGGTAACTAAAGACAATTGTTTTGCCCTGTCTAAAATAAAATCGTTCTTCTTTTGATAACATAAATATCTTATGTAATTTCCACCGGATGGCCATTTTATTCTCAAAATCAAAAACCTCTGCTATGCCCGAATCTTCAAGTTCCTTTGATCCTCGTATTTTCTGACAGATCTTCTGCTCAAATTCATTAATATCTTCAGCCTGAAGCTCCTGCATAAAATCAGGTTCAAAAGAATTCAAGCAATCAATTGTTTTAGTGTAATGTGCTAAAAATATCCGTCGCTGAATAGCAAATTTACTATGACTGGCTACAGCTGGCGGCAATTTTTCACTTTGCGGTAAAACCGGGTAAACAGCATTATCCATTTCTTGATTTAACAAATACAGCAGTGTATAGCCGACCCCTGCTTTACCAGATAACAGCCCATAATCAAACTGATTAGCAGAAATATAAGTATTATAACTTCGCTTCTTTTCATACTGACTTTTTGCCTGATCGGTAACCGATGCGAATAACCTGGAATAATCCTTTTCAATAAGAGAAGAAAATTCAGATAGAAAAGGCAGCAGTAGCCCGGTATAACCGCTGCAAAGTGTAAAATCAGTTCTATCCAGCTTTTCCAGATCTTTTAAACATCTTTCCATCACCAGTTGACATTGCTGAAAATAAAGTTCTTTTCCTGTCAGTTGCCAGGCATATAATCTGGCAAGACCTACCCCACCAGCTCCATGAGCCCAGGAATTTACCTTTTTCATCTCTGGCAGGAAAATATTCAAATCCCATTGATGGATGTTTGGCAGACTTAACCGGTATTTGCCTAATCTCAAGTCCAGCCAGTTTCCGGATTCAGTATGAAAATATTGCATTTCATAAGCCAGTGTTTGTTCAGCAAGATAAATCAACCCATCATTTTTAAAATAATTTCCAACCTGCATCAGGCAATAAGCAATACCAGATGCACCATGTGAGAACCCAGCCAGACTATCAAAAGCCGACTTTGACTGGTTATAATCCCATTTCAACCCAATGTCAGAAATCCTTGCTTCATTAATTACTCTATTGATAACTGATGAACAATAGCCAGCAGATTTTTTGTTTTAAGGTGATGATATAACAGCGTCATGACCAGCAAACTACCACAATAACCACTTAACAAATCCGCTTTAGCTGTATTATTCACGATATTCTCCTTATTGTCAAGCATTAAACAAGATGCTCGCTGCAAATACTTTTCTTCTTTATTAAGCTCATAAAGTTTAATACAGACATAGGCAACTCCCGTTAATCCTGTATAAAACCCAAATGACCGTGGCTTTAATACATCGTCAGACTGCAAAACTTTATTCATAATATCTTCTGCCATTTTCAAATCTTCCCTATTTCCGGAAAACTCAAAAAGACCGATATAAAACAAAGCGATCCCGCAATTTCCATTAAAAATATCAACTGTAGTTTTAAAAGAAACCTGAACTGCATCCTCATAATAAGGACTTTGCCAGTATAAACCATTATCATCTCTTCTGGACGAAGAAAGCAGGTCGCTTTTAACCTGTTCCAATTGTTTGTGAATTGTTTTGAGCTGTAAACTGGTGAATGAAGTCATGTATTTTTATTTAATAATTGGCTAAAAAGATGAGACATTGACGTGTACAGTACATTCCGTATGCCTCCTCATAATTGGATATACCCAGGCGATTATTATTCATATGCATCATACTGGTAATGATCCCGGTAAGTTTAGTTTCTTCAAAACCCACCGACTGATAATTTTGCAGTATCTGAATATTTACATTTAACAAATCCTGAATATCCCGATCTGCTGTGCCAGTAGCCAGCTTGTCCCAGAAAACCCGTGAAGCAGGTAAAATAAATTCCTTTGTCCGGTTAAATGAGATTTCAAATTCATTTAACCAGTACCTTTCTTGGATCACTGTATCTTCCTCCCGGTTATAAAGCCGGGGGAGCCAGCCCTCAATAAAAAAATTACAAATCGCAATAAGCCTGGGAATATCACAAGAAATCGCAAATAGTAAAATCAGGTGCATTCTCAATGCCTGTGCCTGTATTAAAACAGAGGCACCAGGTTTTTTAGTATTTATCCAGTTCAAAATGAAGACAGAGGATTTAAAGAAATGAGTTTCGGCCCACAGCAAGCTCTGCTGGTTACCATAACGCTCTGTTTCAGGTTCGTAAACTGCAAACTGGATATAATGATCAGCAAATAAAGTTTCCTTATTGAAAGAAGAAGATTGACTCAGACCTGGATATTGAATAAAAAATGCATGCGCCATTTTTTTTAACTCTTCAGCCAAAACCTCTTGCACTGTGCTGTCCGCATTTATCCTTAACCTGATATGACTTCCATTTTCCCAATAACGAATAAAGAAATAATAAATATCCTGCTGCTCATGTGGAAAAAACTCCTTAATAAACGGAGCCACCAACTGACTTAACATCAGATCCAGATCTCCAGGATAAAAAAGATAGATAGCAAACCATCTATTGTTCATTGAATTACATTTTTTTTTATTAATATTTATACCATTGAAGGAGATACTCCTTTACAGTCATAATGACTGGACTTTTCAGTGCAGTTAGCTGTGGGAAGCATTTCTTCTATAATCAGGTATGAACCTGCCCTCGCCAGTAAACGTTTAAACATTTCTACGAGTAAAGGCTGTTCAAAAGACATAAACTGAGGTTTATAATCATCGTTTAGCCCCTCCTTTTTACCTTTTGTTTGTGCAGAGGGTTTGATTACAAAAGATCTTTTTCTGAGGAATAAAAATATATTTACTGGAATCCCATGCTGGCTACGCCACACATTTACACGAATAAAATAGTCATATGCAGTTTCTAAGGGTTGCTGTACGGGTATTGAGGCTGTTCTTACCCGCCAGGTTCTTCTTCTGATAATGACGGTATTTTCGTAAGTGATTCGCGGCAGAGACTCAATTTCATGTTCTTGTTCCTCATCAATATTAAGATAACAGGCATCAATCAGATTTATAAATGGTTGTAAAGAAAGCTTTGTTTCCTGATTAAAATGAGCCATTAACTGGTACAGATTGGAGCGGTTGTAAAAGGACTCCAGACATAAATCGTACGTAAACACCTGTTCATCAAAATAACTAAGTTTTAAAGAACCAGTCTCTTCCTCAAAACTTACAGAAAGCTCATTTACCGGTACCTGTTGTTTCTCAGGATAGCTTTTGTTTCCACCGGGCAGGGCAAGTTCACGGGTTAATAATGACGGATGGATATTAGCGTTAAAACTTGAAGCATCATTTAATTCGACCTTGAGTGTTTCAGGATGGAGCTGTGCATTATATTTAATAAAATCTGCTGTAATATCTGGCGTAAATAAGGGTAAGAACCTGCCACTCACTTTTCCCATTCCGGGAAGAACAGTATTAATCACACCAAAAAACTGCTCATGAGTTCCCTTTTCACCTGCTAGTTTTCCTTTATAAAACTGAACAAAAAGCCCTCTTGAATAGTGATCTGTCTTAGTCAGCGTTTCAGCTATTGGCAAATTAGCAAAGAAGTCACTTCTGAGGTTCAGCATATTTGGTTTATGCTGGGTCAGTGTAATTAATTTTTCACTTATTTCTTTCTCCCAATCACCAGAAACAGCTTTTAACGGGCCGTCTTTTGCTATCTTTTCTTTCTCTGGTTTTTTAACATGAAAATAATATGCCTGGTAAAAATCAATCACTTTGACCTGTGCCTTTGCAGCATAATATTCCAGGAAAAAACTGGTCATTTTTTCACGCTCTGTTTTTAACAGATCCAAAGGAAGTAAATGATTTAGAAGCTGATCGGCCTTTGCCGTGAACTCCTTAAGGGAACTATCTGAAAGAATTTCCTTATCAGCTGTATAACAATCTTCATAAAACAATTGTCTGCCAGCAAAATGATGCGGTGTAAAACTCATAGTTTCAAAAGTTCCGTCGACAGATGATACTTTATCTACCTCTTTACGTGACAACGGTAATCCGGCTTCAGCCTGTAGTTTTTGAAAAACATCAGCCACTGTCTTTTCAGCATAATCTAAAATTAGCTTTCGTTTTGTGGTGTCTCCTTCAGTATAGGCAAACTGATATTGCTGTAACTGTTTAAATAAATGGACAACCTGCAAAACGGCAGGTTCACTGGTTTTCATTTTCAAAAAGAAATCTAATAATTTATGATCCCAGTCAGGATCAATACCTGATGTTTCCAGACCAGCTTCCAGTAAACCAGCCGCCACCAATTTAAAGAGGTAAGCCTTAATTGCACTAGAACCAGCTTCTTCCACAGCATCCGAAAGATTATTTACCAGATCTCTAACAGTTATTAATTCCGTACTACTTTTAAGATGATGAAATATAAGCAGCTGTAATCCTGAGGCAGACAGCTGCTGAAAAGACTCAATATTATTAAAATTGACCAGGAACTGAATCTTATCAGCTCTGATCACTGCCGTTTTATTAAGTTTTACCGTTAATAGTTCGTTAATGCCCGGATGATGAACTAAAATAGATTTCAGATATTCAAATAATGCATTATTAAGTCTGAGACTATTTTTCACTTCTTTAGTTCCGGGTAAAGGAATTGTGGTCTGAGCACTTGCCAGCTGCATAATTCCGGTATAGGTAAAAGTGCTGAATGGAGAAGTCTTAAAACACATTCTGGTTAAATAGCGCAGCAGGCTGAACTCTATTCTATATTCCTTTTGCCTAAAGGAAGCTGGTTCCTTACTTGTATAACCAGATAGTTGTTCCAGTAAAACCGGGCTTGATAAAAGTAGTCCATTTTGCAATGTTGAATCCATAGCCAGCGACTGGAGTTTCTTGCTATATTCAACCATCAGATTCTGATAGTTCAGCGTATTTGTTTGATGGAAGGTCTCCATATTTTGGGTAACCTGCATATAATTTTGAAAATCCAATGCCAGTTCTGCAGGAAATATACTAGCCAGTTCTTCCAGTTTCTGCGGTGAGACTTTTTTATCATTAAATACCTGCCTTTTAAGATTAATCAGCCGCTGCCTGAACTCATCATCTGTCTGAATCTGTCTGAAGCGTAATTAAAAAATAATCCATCGCAAATCAATGTTTTAAGTCTTGCTTTAGCATCTTTCATACGATGATCTTTTTGCAGTATTCCTTTTGATTCTTCAAGTTTAAAAGAATCAAAAACCTGGTAGCCCATACCGGCATATCTTACTAAAGAGTGTGGAAATATCTCGATGCTCATCTTTTTCTTATTTATTTTATGGTTCAGGTTTATTTTATCCGCCAATCATCAATTGACTACTTACTCAACTCCAACTGATTCTTAATCAACTTATAATAATTTCCTTTGAGCTCAATCAGTTCCTGATGTGTCCCTTTTTCAACGAGGACACCTTCATGGAGTACTACAATCTGATCTGCATTTTTTACGGTACTCAACCGGTGCGCAACAATCAAAACTGTTTTACCGACAAAGAAATCATTCAGGTTATTGACAATTGATAATTCATTATGTGCATCAAGAGAATTGGTGGCTTCATCCAGAAATATATAAGCGGGGTTTCTATAGATTAGCCTGGCTATTAAAAGCCGCTGTTTTTGACCCTGGCTTAGACCATAACCATCTTTTCCAACGACAGTTTCATAACCAAAAGGCATAGTCATAAAAAAGTCATGCATATTAGCCAGTTTGGAAACCTCATAAAGGCGCTCCATATCTTTGATAGCCGAACCTGCGAAGACATTATTGGCAATGGTATCCATAAATACATATCCATCCTGCATTACTACGCCACAGGCCGCTCTCCATTGTTTAGCATGTATCTGATTTACAGAACGGTTACCTATATTAATTGAGCCATTGCTCACCTGGTAAAACTTTAGTAACAGTTTGATCAGCGTAGTTTTTCCGCTTCCGCTCATGCCCACAATCGCTGTAACCTTTCCGGCCGGGATCTGCAGGTCTATATTTTTCAAGACAAATGGAGCCTGCCTGTTTCCATATTGAAAACTTAACTGCTCCATCCTTATATCTTCCGGGGCAGTTGCCATTGTCTGATACTCCACCTCAAAATCTCCTTCAGCTTCCTGATGTACCTCTGCCATTCGCTGCAAGCTGAACCTCGTATTCTGAGAAACCCTCGCGAATTCAACGAGCTGTGTGATTGGTGTATTTAGCTGACCACAGATATAAGTAATTGCCAGCATCCCACCCAATGTGACCTGGTCATTAATGACCAGCATAGCTGCAGCATAAGTAATAAAGACATTCTTGATTTCATTAATAAAATATCCGATCCCCTGCATAAGCTGATCTAATTGCAGGGCTTCTAGTTTGAGGTCGTAAGACTGATCCTGTAAACCTTCCCATAATTCTTGTTTTTCATTTTCACTACCTGTCAGTTTAATTTCCTGCATCGCATAAAAAATCTCCAGTAACAACTGCTGATTGGCCGAGAGCACTTTGAATTTCTTCTGGTCAATAACTTTCCTTTTTTGCTTAAAAGAATTTGACCAGGCCACACTAATAAAAGCACCGGTAAGAAAAATTAAAAAGATTTGCCAGTTATATAATAACACAATACCCCCCACCAAGTACAACCAGTGTAATCGCAGATAAAATGAAACTGATCAGTGAGTTAGTCAGAAATTCTTCTACCCGCTGATTGTCATTTACCCGCTGCATATTATCGCCCGCCTGCCGGTTATCAAAAAAAGAAAAAGGCAATTGCATGAGCTTCGCCAGAAACTCTTTTAATAAAATAATACTGGTTCTTGCCCCAAGCCTGAAAAGTAATCTTGCCCTTAAAAAATCCATTAGCATTCTGCCTGAAAACAACATCAATTGTCCTATGCAGATCAAAAAAAAAAGCAGGTTTGTATTTTTCCCGCTAATTCCCTTATCCACAATCTGTTGTGTCAGAAACGGGATAATTAAAGAAAAGACACTGGCTAGTATAAGACTCAGACCAACTGGGATCAGGCTTTTACGATGTAATTTGAGGTAAGGTACCAAAGACCATAAGGATGCAGAATGATCTGCGATACTCTCTTTATCCTGAAAAGCGGGCGTTATTTCCAGCAATAAGGCCCTGCCAATAGTACTATCCTCTTTAATTTGCCACGATTTGATGAAATCCGCCGTTCGTACTTTTACCTTTCCACTCAATGCAGGATCAGATAAATAAGCGTATTTGTTGGTAATCCGGTATAAAACAACATAATGTTCCTTTTCCCAATGCAACACACAAGGCAGTGGAACCTTACTTAAAAGCTGATCGTATGGCAACTCTGCAGCCAGCGTTTTAAACCCCAGCATCCGGGAAGCTTCGATCATACTCGCCATCGTAGTTCCCTGTTTACCTATACTGCATAGTTTTCGGAAATAGGCAACCGGAAAAGTTTTTCCGTAAAATTCAGTGATAATTTTCAGGCAAACCGGCCCGCAGTCCATTGCATCAGGTTGTTTATAAAACGGAAATTTTCTGCCGGAAAAGAAGGAATGAAACATAGATAAACAATTCTTAAATACAACACTGTTGCAAATATTATAAATATAATGCAACTTTGATGCAATTAATTATTAATAAATGTCTTCAACTATATATACTCCTTTACACACTATAGTCTGGAAAGAATTCAGGTCAGCTTTTCGCGATAGAATGATGAGCACATTAGCCATTATTATCTACACCTTGTTCATTGCAAGTGCGTTGCTGACTATTATTCAATATCAAAAGGATCAGCAAAGCCTGGAGCAGTCTAATACAAAATTCCGTCAGCAATGGGAGGCACAGCATAACAATCCACATGAAGCAGCACATTTTGGCACCTATCTTTTTAAACCTTTAAACCTATTAAGTGCATTTGACCCCGGACTAAATGATTACTTCGGTACAACCTATCGTGTAGAGGCTCATGTACAGCATGAAGTAGACTATAGTAATGCTGAGCGCAATGATGCCTTAATGAGATTTGGACAATTTACTCTTGCACTGATTATGCAATTGCTCATTCCTTTACTGTTGTTATTTATCAGTTCTTCGGCACTAACTTTTGAAAAAGAATCAGGCACTTTTAAGATGCTGATGGCCCAGGGCTTAAACCCTGCTCAATTAGCTTGGGGAAAGATCTGGTCAAATTACCTGATGGTCATCATACTGGTAATGCCTATTTTTATAGTTCTGGCAGTTGTTATATTATTCACACCTTCAAGTGTTGTGCTATGGGGACGGTTTTTAGTAATTGCGGGTGGTTACCTGCTTTTTTATCTATTGGTGACACTTACAGGCGTTATGGTATCCGCCCTGAGCGGCACGTCAAGAACTGCTATACTCACCGTTTTAACCATCTGGTTATTCAGTAGTATCCTGCTTCCAAAAATAGCAACCAGTATTGCCTCAGACCATTACCCATTACGCTCACGTGCTGCTTTCAATAATGAGATCAAACAAGGGTTCCTAAAAGGAATTAATGGAGACGGCCCTTTCCATGAAAGAGGTGAAAAATACATTACAGCTTTATTGAAGAAATATCAAGTGGGTAGTGCAAGCCTCCTTCCTGTCAATGCAGATGGCCTGATTCTTCAATACAATGAAGATTATCAGAACCAGGTCTTTGATCATTACTATACCCAAATAGAAGACACCTTTAAACAGCAGCAATCCTTTCTTTCGATGGCCGGACTATTAGATCCTTTTATTAGCTTAAAACGACTCTCTATGGCTATGTCGGGTACTGATTTCTATCATCATCAGACCTTTTTTCTACAGGCAAAATCCTACCGGAATACTTTTATCCGTCGCCTGAATCTTCAGTTAGCCAGCCATCCGATAAAATCCAATGAGATTTATAAAGCTGATCCTTTCTTTTACGCACAGCTCAAAGATTTTCAATACCAGCCTCCATCTTTACTTTATACGCTCTGGCTTCAGCGTTACGCATTATTATCACTCAGCGGCTGGGTATTGTTACTCTCTATTGCCATACGGTTCATTACGAAATCCTCATTGATATAATTCATGTACTTATTCAAATTAATTTTCCGCTTCGAATGGCGGCAGTTTTTACGCCAGCCCGCCCAACTGCTCTCATTCTCTTGTTTTTCTTTTTGATGGGGCTTTATAGTCTCCAAAACGGGCATCATTTTGTAGAAAGACAAACAACAGGACTAGATACGCTTGCAAAAAACCAACAAGTTCATCTTCAAGAGCTGATCAGCAGATTCAGTGCTGATACCACTACTGCTAAAGGGAAGATCCTTGCCAAACAGGCTGGAATACCACAGGTCATAGAGTTTCGTGCATCTCCCGCAGCGACCAATCCGCCCGGCGGATTAGCTTTAATGGCCATTGGTCAGCGGGACATACTCCCTTACTTCGATATCATTAATAGTAAACGCGATATTTTAACACCACCAAATGCAGAAATAGCCAATCCGGAGAAACTAGCATCCGGTAATTTTGATTTCTCTTTTGTACTGATCTATCTGTTTCCCCTTTTGATCATTATTCTGAGTTACGATCTTTTTTCTAAAGAAACAGAACAGCAAACCGATCGTTTGCTCACTGTACAAAGTGGAAATATAAGCCGTATTCTACTACATAAACTCCTTTTTCGCCTGCTTTTGATCAGCCTGCTGACTACTATACTCAGTCTTATTGGTTTCTTTATACATCCATACCCTACTGCCCTGCATC
Source organism: Pedobacter sp. NJ-S-72 (assembly GCF_053890575.1). NCBI lineage: Bacteria > Pseudomonadati > Bacteroidota > Sphingobacteriia > Sphingobacteriales > Sphingobacteriaceae > Pedobacter > Pedobacter sp. NJ-S-72. The sequence continues at coordinate 3,325,509 of NZ_CM132681.1, forward strand.
TACCTGATGTTTCTTTATGGTTCCTTGTTACCGGTACTTATCTGCTGTTTTGGTTTTCGGTCTGCTGGCTGATCATTGCAAGCCGGAAAACCTCTCGTATCAACGCCTTAATTCTTCTTGGAATCTGGTTATTCCTAACCCTTATACTCCCGGCTCTGGTTAACAAATTTGCTGCATTGAAATACCCTATGCCACTGCGCACCGAATTGGTATCCAGCCAGCGCGAGACCATGCTCCACACCTGGGAAATGCCTATACCACAACTGCTCGAAAAGTTCTATAAGAACAATCCCCAATATCTAAAACTAAAGAGCACGGCAGACACTGCCACCTATGGTAACAAAAGATTCGTAGCCTACTATGATCTGCTGAGCAGACGCATGAACAAAATGTGTAAATGACTATAAAGATGCGGCAGAACTCCACAACAACTGGCTAAGCAAAATGGCCTGGTTTAACCCGGTGGCCCAAATACAAACCCTGCTTAATGCAACTGCACAAACTGGTTTGAGTGATTATCTCTACTATCAGAAACAAACAGTCCTTTTTCAAAACCAGTGGGTAAAATTGATGAACAGCTACCTTTTGTCCGACAGAAAGCTAACTCAGAACGAAGTAGAAAACCTGCCTTCTTTTCATCCCGCAGAGGATAAAACAAGATTGGCTGGCATATTGAAAAATACACTATCCATCTGGCTGGCCATCCTGCTCATTCTACTGATTGCCAATAAAAAGAAAAAAAAACAAGTTCAAATAATTAAAAATCAGCTAACACCCTCACAAATGAAAAGAATCCTTTACTTATTAACCTTCACTTTCCTGCCCTATTTTCTACAGGCACAACAGCCTAAAAAAGCATCGGATACCACAACACGCAACAAATTAAACCAGATTAATAAGCTAAACCAGATCAATGTGATTAGCAAAAGAAAGGTTAAAATTAAAAATGATACGCTTTCCAATGCTTTAAAACTTCAACAACCTTTAATCCAGATTCCACAAAACATCATCAGTATCTCTAACGGGCTTTTACAACAACAGGGTTTTCTGGAATTAAAAGATGTAGCACGTAATGCCAGTGGTGTCTATTTTGGATATAACAGTAATCCATTCGATAACTCAGCAACTGCACAAATACGTGGATTCGTAGCTTACAGCACCCTAAATGGAATGTCCCGCCGCTTCAGCTATGGCGCCGCTATTGATGATGAATCACTTGTAGAAAATATAGAAATTATCAAAGGGCCGGCAGGTTTTCTGAATTCTGTTGGTGATCCGGGCGGTTCAATAAATATTACGACAAAAACCCCTGGACACAAACTGATCAACGTTGTACAAACTGCTGGAAGCTTTAATTTTTACCGGATCTCAGCAGATATAGGCTCCGAAGTTCAAAAAAAAAGGATTCTCTTTTCGTTTCAATACGGCCTACCAGCATAAAGATTCTTATCTGAACGATTTGCGTACCAATAAATATGTCGTAGCACCAGTATTACAATATAATTTTAGTCCTAATACCTACATTCTCGCAGAGTACGATTTTATCAGAGGAGAAATCCAAAATGGTACTGCAATAAATAAAGTACGCAGTGAACATGATCTGCTAAAAGGCCCGATAAGCGCAAACTACAGTTCAGCACCTGGCTTACCCCTAAGTTATGCGCAAAATCAAACTGCCAGGATTTACGCAATTCATAAATTCAAGAACAACTGGCAGCTAACTTCACAATCTTCTTATTTATTATCTCCATATGTCAGCTGGAATATGACTTCCAAAGGAAGCACAGCAAATGTCGATGCAAACGGAAATACGCTACGCCGCGCAAGTTTTAATAGAGGTGCCGGTAAAACCTTTTCTTCTCAGTTATTTGCAAATGGTCAGTTCAAAACAGGAACAATCAAACATCAATTGTTATTTGGTGCTGATTATACCAACAGCAGAGATTCTCTATCTCTTAATAATGGAAAAATAGAGTTTAGCTATAATAGTTTTGTCGCTAACAATTCCGTAGATCCGAATTTAGTCACTCAAACTACTCGTATTAACAGGACTAACAACAATACTTTTTTAAAATCGGCCTTTGTCTACGACAATATTCAATTACAAAAAAAACTTTTATTAACCCTTGGACTCAGGTATACCTGGTATACAAATGAAAAAGAAACGACCAATGCAAAAGGTGTAGTTAAGACTGTCAATTACGATCAAAAAGCACTTTCACCCCGTGCTGCTCTTACCTATATGGTAAATCCGGCTACCTCAATTTTCTTTTTATATGACCAGTCATTTGTTCCTCAAAGTTATCAGGTGGCTATCGTTGATCCTGTAACCAGAGAAGTTACAGGATCAGAGCCAATTGACCCTATGAAGGGTAAAGATCTGGAACTGGGAATCAAAAGAAACTGGCTGAACTCCCGGTTACTGACTTCTATAACCGGTTTTAACACCATAAAAACTAATGTCCCTATGACAGACCTTGTCAACACAGGAGGTTTTGTAACCCCGGCAGGCCAGGTCACCAGCAGAGGTTTTGAAATTGACGTCATCGGTAATATCACAGATCATCTTTCCTTAACAACGAATTATACTTATGTAAAAGCTACAATTACTAAAGATCAAAAACCGGAACAAATAGGTAAAGAACTTCCCCAAACTCCGCAGCAGATTTTCAATACATGGCTCCAGTACGGTTTTCAATTGAAAAACAAAGCTAGTCTAAACCTGAGTTTAGGTCAGACTTACATAGTCAAACGAAGTACTTCAGAAAAAAATCAATATATCCCGGATTTCACCAAATTCGACGCCGGTATAAGTTATGTACAGGATAAATATTTCATGCGCTTAATTGCGGATAATATCACAGGTAAACGTTATATCTCATCGGGAGATATATTTCAAGTTATCCTTACGAGGGCCGTAACTTCTATTATATCGACGGTGATCCGTTTAATGTAAGAGTTTCTATAGGAATCAAGTTTTAAACAATTAATATCATGCTACAAGCAATAGAACTGACTAAAAAATACGGTGATCAGATCGCACTTGACAAACTGAACCTGAGTGTTGAACCGGGTGAGGTATTTTGTTTATTAGGACAAAATGGTGCAGGTAAAACCACTACAATTAATCTGTTTTTAGGTTTTACAGAGGCTTCTTCAGGAAAAGCTCTGGTTAATGGGGTTCTGGTTACCTCAGCTCAGGCAGAGACAAAGAAATTTCTGGCCTATATTCCTGAAATTGTTATGTTATATGCTAACCTGACAAGTCTTGAAAACCTTGATTTTTTTAGCCGGATCGCCGGATTTAAATACAAAAGAGAAGATCTCGAAAAGTATTTATTACAGGCGGGTTTGCAGCCGGAAGCTTTTAATAAGCGGGTAGGTAATTATAGCAAAGGCAGGCATGCGTCAGAAAGTTGGTATCGCTATCGCTGTCGCAAAAAATGCTGAGGTCATCTTAATGGATGAGCCAACCAGTGGACTTGATCCTAAAGCCACTCATGAATTTAGTGAGATCGTCAAACAACTTTCTAAGAATGGGAAAACTGTTTTTATGGCTACCCATGATATTTTCAATGCCGTAAATGTCGGGACAAGAATAGGGATTATGCGCCAGGGATCATTAATTCACACTTTGAATGCTCAGGATATTTCTGCCAATGATTTGCAGAAATTATATCTGGAAACCATTTAGAATTTATCTGATAAGCTTAAAGCAGTCAGAGGGTCTGAACCTCTTGTTCTGCTTTAAGCTTTTTCGCTTCATTGATCCGTAAAAACCGGAAAAGAGAGAAGCCAATAATTAACGTGATAATTCCCTGGGCCATCACAGTATCAGGCGTCCCAATCCATTGAGACAACGTTCCTATCAATCAAAAACCCCCAGAGGCTGCATTAAAAAAAAAGCCATAGCGTAAAAACTGATCACCCTCCCGCGCATTGCCGGATCTACAGTAGTTTGAATTAAAGTATTACTGATTGTAATCTGTGACATCATTCCAAAACCAGATATTGCAGCAAAAACCAATGCAATAGGATAGTAAGTACTATGCGAGAATAAGACCAGTCCGACCCCAAATATAATGGTATTTGTAGCCAGGATCTTTCTCAGGTTTCTGCCTGGTTTCAAAGAGGCAAGAAAAATAGCACCACAAAAAGCACCCAAACCGATCACACTGTCTATGACACCAAAGGTGGATGCTGTTCCTTTAAAAATATCTTTCGCATAAACAGGAATCAATGTACTGAATGGTAAAACCAGCAAACTGATCAGGGCGAGCATAATCAGTACAAATGCAATAGACGGTGTTTGTCTGATATACTGCAACCCTTCTTTGAGCTCTCCAAAGACATTTTTAGTCCTTGGTTTTTCGAGATATTTGGGCAGTTTCATCATCAGTAAAGAACCAATAACAGCGATAAAACTCACCGCATTCATACCAAAACAGACGTCTTCCCCAAATTTCTCTAAAGCCAGCCCTGCAATTCCAGGCCCTATCAGCCTTGAAAGGTTCACCATAGATGAATTTAAAGCTAAAGCATTAGGTAAATCAGCCTTATTATCAACCATTTCATACACCAGCGATTGTCTGGCGGGTACATCAAATGCATTGATTATTCCCAATAACGCACTGAGTGCAATAATTTCCCAGACAGAATAGTGCTTAAAGAAAATCAGCGCAGTCATCAATATAGCCTGCCCCATCGAAGCAAACTGGGTAATCAACAGTAATTTATATCTGTTATACCTATCGGATGCAACACCTCCAAGGAACGAAAAAACGAAGGATGGAAACATGCTTGCAAATAGCGTAAGCCCAAGCATAAACTTGGAATGGGTTTCTGAATACACGACCCAGCTCACGGCAGTTTTCTGCATCCATGTCCCGATCAGCGAATAGACTGACCAGTAAAATACAACCTGTAATTACGGCTTTTGAAGGCACTGAATGTACTAATATCCATGTTTTACGCTAATACAGCTTCAATTGTTTAATCCAGTTTCAATTTAAAAATCAGCGGCCAGTTTTTACCAGTGACATATAACAATTGATGTTTCTTATCCCAGGCAATCCCGTTTAATACACTGTCTTCAGACTTTAGCGTATAATCTGGTGCATAATTAGAAAGCAGACCAAAACAATCAATAGTACCAACTACTTGTCCGGTGGCCACATTTACTTTCAATATTTTTGTGGTCTGCCATTTATTTACATAAATAAACCCATCAACGTATTCCAGTTCATTTAACTGATCAACCGTACCTAAATCATCCGTAACCTGTATCTGTCCTACGATCACAAAAGATTTGGGATCAAGTTTATAAATAATAGAACTGCCATCACTTACATAGAGATTTTTCCCATCATTTGTCATCCCCCATCCCTCATTTGGCATTTAAATGTGCCCACTACCTTATTTAAATTTTTCAGATCATAGACAAAAGCAACATGATTTTGATACGTTAACTGGAAAAGCTGGTTATTCAGAATCGAGATTCCTTCTCCATATATGCTTTTATCTTTAAGCGGGAACTTCTTTTCTACTTTTCCAGAAGCTGTATCTGCAACCGATATAAATGAGTTCTCATAAGTTCCGGTTCCTTCATAAATTTTTCCGCCATTTAACTCAAACCCTTCCGTATAGGCAGCAGTATCATGAGGTAATGTACCTGTAACCTTATAGGTCAGAATCTTAGGGGTTAGTGTTTGGGTAGAGTCTACTGAAGTTGCAGTAGTTTGTGTTTTTTTTTTTCATTATGACAAGAGGCAAAAGCTAATGCCAGGCCAAAAGCCAGTACTTTATATTTTTTATACATGAAATTGATTGTTACTGCTTTGTGTGTAATCTGCAGGAAATATATAAATATTCTTTTATGCTGTAAAAAATAAAAAGGGCCGCCTGATTAGAGGCAGCCTGATATTGCTTAAGCTAAAATCTTATTCTTCTTCTTTTTTAGGAGCATAACCTCGATCTGCATCCAGGGTAAATGAGGCTTCCGAAGATTGAGCTGCTTGTTTTAAATTGTCTATTTCTGTCGCCTGTGTATCTGCTTCGGATGCCGGAACAGCATCTATTCCATCCGATTGGACATCTTGCTGACTTACTTGATCATCCTCTTCTTCTTCGTTGTTAAATGGGGTATTATTTTCTGTAATAATCATAATCTTCAGGTTTTAGCATTAAAACAAATTAATAAGCAGCTTGTTTCAAACTGGTACATTTAATCGGCTTAATATTAAAAATTACTCTGTTATTATTTTAAAGTTCGCCAGTATCCCTTTATGATCTGTTGGCCAGATTCCATTAGGTTTTAGAAAAGGGTCATACTGCTGTGCATCTTCGAATCCTTTTCCTCTTACTATAGATCCCGACGGGCCTACTACAATGATATCATCCAGAGAGATTCTTTTATCCTGATTGTAATAAATAAAATCTATACGGTCTCTTTCATCTGCATCAGGTGCCCAAACCAGGCTGGATAAAGCAGCATCCTGGTTAAAAGCCGCCCAGGTAAAACCAGGGTATTTTACCGGATCAGGATATTTCACACGGTAAGCATCTTTATAACCTTTATTTTTTAAGGCCAGACTATTTTGCCAGGGTACAACTGTACCGTTATGATCAAATAAATTCTTTGTTTCTTCAGTCCAGTCCAGATGTGAGGGCTCATTAAAGTCACCTCCAAGAATAACAATATTCCCTTTTTTCTGTTCTGTATCCGCATCTGCGATAAAAGCATTGATTGCTTCATCACGCTCTGATGCCAGGTTCTGTTCCAGTACTTTGTTCACATCTGTCACCGGAGCAGGGAGTTTTTTCCAGGTTATACCGTCATATCCCCTTGGCAGATAACATGCATAATGAGTATAGTCAATATGTGCAGAATATACAGCGCGCGATATTTATACCTGCGCTAACCTGTATAATAGCTTTATCAAAAGCACCTGAATACATCTTTGCAGTGAATGACGTTATCGGGAATTTTGAAAGGATACCAACATTGTCGTCATAAAACGAATAGAATGTACTGCCTTTAGCCTTTAAGGCAGCTACTATCCGCTCGTTAAATTTAGTGCCACTATAATTACGGACTTCACTTAGTGTAACCACATTGGCTTTGGATTGTAAAATAACATCTACAATTGCATCAAATCCACCTTTGACCATCGTCCCTTCCTGCCAGACATTTAATTGTAATACATCAACGGTCAGCGGAGGTTTTCCCGGAACAGTGGGTCCGGGATTAACTGGTTCAATTTTACATTGAAGACATAACATGACAATGAAAAACATCGCACAATAAGAAATACTTTTTTTCATAATAGATTGGTTAGATAGAGAGAAATTATCTTTTAATTTCCACTGCAATTTTACATTTTACTTTGTTAAGTAAACATAAAATTTACTATTCTGCCTGATCTATTTTATGGTTAAGATTTCGTTACCTGCTGTATCTAAGCTTTCTTAAAACATTTAAGCATGGTAATTCCCAGGATACCTGCTATCAATGAAGCGATCAGGATACCATATTTGGCCTGCTCTATAAATTCCGGATTCTCGAAAGCGAGGTTACTGATAAATAAAGACATCGTGAAGCCTACTCCAGCTAAGAGTGCAACACCAGTAATGTGTTTAAAGTTAGCCTGATCGGGTAATTGTGCCAGTCCGGTTTTCACCATTAACCATGTGAATAATAATACGCCCACAAACTTACCAATGATTAAACCTGATATTACACCGATACTCACCGGATTAACAAGTGCAGAGAAGAAATCTGCACCTATAACTATCCCTGCATTAGCCAGGGCAAAAAGTGGCATAATTACAAAAGCAACCCAGGGATGCAATGCATATTCAATTTTCTGCAATGGTGTTTCCGCAGCAAGTGTCAGACTCTTTACCTGTTCAATAGTTCTGTGCTGTTCAGGAGTTGTCAATACTCCCTCGTTTGGAATCTCCTGTTCAAAGTCAAACGATAACTTTCTGAGATTCTCAGAGAAGTTATTCTCATTAATTTTAGTTACCGCTGGAATGGTAAATGCAACCAGTACACCTGCGATTGTCGCATGGACACCTGATAACAAAAATCCGATCCAGACAGCTATTCCTATCAACAAATAAAAAGCAGTACTTCTGATTCCGAGTTTATTTCCCACTATCAATATCAGCAGAAAAACTGCTGCTATACCCAGAGGGACAAAATTTAAATTACTCGTATAAAAGAATGCAATCACTAAAACAGCTCCCAGATCATCAGCTACGGCAAGAGCGGATAGAAATACCTTTACAGAAGCAGGAATATGTTTTCCAGCCATAGAAAGCAACGCCAATGCGAAAGCAATATCTGTTGCCATTGGAATCCCCCAGCCATGTTCAGAGGCTAATCCTTTATTAATACAAAAGAATATCGCTGCAGGAACAAGCATACCGCCTAAAGCTGCCATCATGGGCAAAGAAGCCTTCTTTAGGGTAGATAACTCTCCCTCCATGAATTCCCTTTTTAACTCCAATCCAATCACAAAGAAAAACAAAGCCATTAGCCCGTCATTAATCCAGATATGAAGTGGTTTATTTAAAACATACGCATCAAAACCAATAGAGAACTTAATATCCCACAAATGGTGATACGATTCGTGAAATGGCGAATTAGCCCATATAATGGCAACAAGTACACTCAAAAACAGCACTATACCACCTGTATATTCAAGGTGAATAAACCGGCTTACCGGGGCAATAATTTTCTCGAAGGGTGATTTTGGTATTAATTCCATAGGTGTCTGATAAACCCAAAAATAAGGTTTATAATCCTATTTCACATCACCAAATGCCGCAAAACATGAGTTTTTATGCAGTATTTCCAGGCTATATAGTCGAATACTTTTTCGCGATATTCTACTCCTTCAAGTGTTTCAGGATAGGCCCCGTATTTGTCCTTGAAAAGTTGGGTAACAGCAGGTGAGTCGGTCTGTGCTGTTTTCATTATTTATTTTTTAAATCTAATCTCATCGTTTACTTCAAGCCAGTGTCCGTCAGGGTCCTGAAAATAAATTTGCTTCACCCCGTCTACTCTTACAGTTGGGGCTTTAGCAGTTCCAGGCCAATTGGCATAATCAATTTTTTCCAGATCCAGCACCTTCATAAAATCAGTTATTGAAGGGACGCTAAAACACAGATGTTCATTTTTATCATGGATAACTGTCTGTTTCGCTCCCTGAATCAAATGCATTTGTCCTGCAGCCCCCAGGCTAAACCAGACATGCTTACCGTCTTTAAAAGGTTCTTCAATTTTATGGAGATGAAGCAATTTTTCATAAAATGAGCTGCTATTGTTCAAATCTGTCACATAAACAGCTATATGATTTAGCACGGCACTTCCTTTTCCGGCAGATGTTTGCCAAATAACCTGGCAATGGAACCCACAAAAAAACAGAGCGTAAGCAAAAAAGCATGACGTTTCATAGTGTATAATTAGATAAAAAAATGGAGATATCCGGGTATAAAAATTGACAGATGACCACTGAAATATAAAAAGGCCGGGCATTGTTCAGTCTACCCGGCCCCGTGTCATCAATTCATATGAACTGGTGGTGTCATAAGGACAAAACAAATATAAATATATCTTTAGAATTAAACAACAGAAAAAATTGTTAATTACTTAAATTTCAACTAACTATACTTAATACAAAAGATATTAAGGTGTTTTATTCCCCTTTGTTAAATTATTTTATTACTAAAAAAACTCAACATTTAACTTAAAGATTAAGGGCTATCCCTCTCTTTTTACATATGTTTTATTACCATTTTTATTGATATAATATTTTCCACCACGCGGGCCAGTAAGGATTTCTTCACCGTTTGGTCCTGATTTGCTTCTGTCTACTGTTGGTTTATATTCTTTAGCTGCAGGCAGGCGCAACCGTTGCTTTAGGTGCTTTTGCTACTTTAGTAACTGTGGTTTTTGTTTCTTTTGCAGCAGCGGCAGGTGTAGCAGCAGGAGTAACTGCGGGAGCAGGAACTACTTCAGCAGGCTTTGTTTTCGTAGTAACCTTTGTTGTTTTTGTTGCTTTTTCTTTATTTACCGTTTTTGCCGGAGGAGTTACTGTTGTTGTAGTTTTTTCAGTTGTAGTATAACGCTTATCCGGCGTTCCGTCTTTCTTTAATTTTACAGTAGTTTTTGTCTGTTTTGCCGGAGTGTAACGTTTATCTACAGTACCATCTTTTTTAAGTTTAACTGTTGCAGGAGCAGCAGTCTGTGCCATTGTTAAGCTTACCCACAAACTTAATACAGCCACTAACGAAAGTAATTTTTTCATAAGATTCTTATTTAAGAAATTGATTTATAATACAATGTAAGAAATTGCGTATGGATTTTACAAAAAAATGTTAGTAAGAGCACTTTATATTGAGATCTAAACAATAGAATCCAGCCAGAGTGCTGCTGATGTTTTATCATTGAAAAATTGGATAGTCACATCGCTCAGTATCAGATCTGCACTTTTATCAGCGGCAAGCTGGCTAAAGATACTTGGAGAGTAGATCCAGGCTATATATTTAACTCCTGCTTCAGCCAGTGCAGGTATACATTCTGTAGAAACCCAGTCAGATGCTTCCGACCAGTTACCCATCACATTCGAATTATCATTTAATATTTTAACTACCTGACTTTTTTTCACCAGGTCAAGCATAATCAGACAGCCGTCCTGTACGCTTATAAAATTCTGGTACCCCGTCCAGTTTACATCCAGCCGATTTTCCTCATTATTGAACTGCAAATTAATCGTTTCGTCCTCGTAGTAACTAAATTCATCAGTATTTACTTCTGCATGCACTCGCTGATCCGTAATCGGCAGGATAAAATAGAATGTTGCCCCCTTACCTAATTCACTCTCAATCCAAAAACTCCCATTATGTCTTTTAATAATTTCAGAAGAAATGAACAAGCCTGGTCCCAGCCCGTCAAACTTCATAATCGTATTGTCTACCCTGTAATACCGGTTAAATATTTTGGTCAGGTTATCTCTCTTCCTGATAACTTACACCAGTAAATTCTATCCATTTTTTGTTGACATAAATGCATTTCCCATCCATATCCGAACGCCAGACCATAAAAGGGATTTGATCCGCAATGGTTTTAAAGCCGTTTTCATTATCTTCCGAATTCAAGTGAGGGTATTCTTTCCTGTTTTTCTCCCGTACCAATCCAGGTCTCGTCTTCTCTTCTTCCGGAAAAACGATAAATAAAATTATAACAGTAATTAAGAGGAAAATATTAAATATCAGAATAACCTGCGGGGAAAAGAGGTTAAATATACCTGAAAGGATAATCAGCAAAAGGAGTAGAATAAGAATATACAAACACCTTTTAGCAGTGATATAGGTAATAAACAGTTTCATCGGCAGTATATCAAATGATATAATAGATACCTTGAATGTAAGGAAAAAATTAATTCACCAAAAGAAAGCAATGAATTGACTGTTGCAAATCAGTCTGCAAGTTCCACAGTGGGAAGGTCCATTGTGATATCCCATGATTGTTCCAAAACATTAAATTCAGTAGTTCTTAACTGTCGCCTTCTTTTTATTATATCATTTACATTTACAAAACCATCAAAAGGAATGTGTGTATAATCATCCTGATTTTGTAATAACTCCTCAGAGTTTTGAGTGGATTGAGATTGCATGGAATACTAATAATTTGGCTAGAAAATTTAAATATAAATATAGAACAATTATTAACCAAACATCTATAAATGAATAAAATAACTAAATATTTCTGTAAATAAAAAGATATGGCTCCGGGAACCACACCGAAGCCACTATCAACCTAAACTTGACTTGTGAAAATTCTTAATTATTGTTTTTCAAACAATACTATATCTCTTTTCTGCTTTCACTACAGACGGATTCTTTCTTTTCTCTGATGATGGTCTTTCAGTAATTTAACTGCCGTTTTAAGTTTGGAAATATCTTTCATAACTATAGTGGCTTGTTTTAAATCTTTTCTCATCAGGTCTTCTTTTTTCAGGAACATTGATTTCGTTCTGATTTCATTTTCGAGTACGGTAATTGCTACTTCCATAATTTTGTAATAGGATCATTAAACATGATATATACTAGCTAAAAATGTGCTGGTGGAAATTCTAAGGCGAATTATACATCATCTCAGTATCTAACGCAACTCCTCTTAAAATCGCATATCCTTTTACCAGTTAATCATTCATTTATTAATTTAGACTCATATAATTATTAAATAATGTATTGCAAATATACATAATTAGTTTTACCTAATTTATAAGACTAAGTAATAATTATTTACTTTTGTACTGAACAAACAGTAAAATGAAGAAAACCTACTCTGAGGAAAATTATCTGAAAACGATTTACCATCTCGGTAAAAGTGAACGAAAGTTAGCCTTAAAGCGATAGCCGATGCTCTGGAAAATAATCCGGCCTCAGTAATTGATATGCTGAGAAAACTTAAGGAAAAAGAATTGATTACCTATGATAAAACTCAGGGTGCGATTTTGACTGTTCCGGGAGAAATAGCTGCGCTGGACATTATCAGAAAACATAGATTATGGGAAGTATTTTTAGTAGAAAAGCTTAATTATGATTGGGATGAGGTTCATCATATCGCTGAGCAACTGGAGCATATTCATGATGAACAGCTGGCAAAAAAACTGGATGACTTTTTAGGTAACCCCGAATTTGATCCCCACGGTGATCCTATTCCTGCCTCCAATGGCAAAATGCCGGTTTATGCGAATAAAAGATTAAGTGAATTCGAGATTAATCAAACTGGTAAAGTAGGTAGTGTAAGAGATACTTCTACACCATTTTTAAAATATCTGAAACAATTAAACCTGGGCCTGGGATCAAAAATCAAAGTATTAGACAAAACTTGATTTCGATCAGTCAATGGTGATTACTATTGATGATAATGAACCAAAAACGGTATCAAGTAAAATGACTGATAACATTCTTTTGATTACAACATAACATTGATTGAATACGGAACAACTCTTACTCCGTATTCAATCAGCTATCATTTTTTCTCTCGCAAAGCCTTAAATTCAGACCCCTCTTTCCATTTTGGATAAGTAGTTTCATTACTTAAACTATATCCCATATCAAATAATAACCGAACATCTTCGACCATTCCACTCCTGTCTGTGATTGCGTCAAAATTATCCGCAGGAGCATGGTAACGTGATTTAGTGTAATCAGCAACCTGTTTTAATCCCCATTCCCTGCCGTGCCTGATGTTGTCGACACCTGAACCAGTAAATAAGGCTGGTATCCCTACTTTAGCGAAGTTAAAGTGATCAGACCGGTAGTACAGCCCCGATGAAGGTACCGGGTCTCTCACAATGACTCTGCCTTGCTTCTTTGCTGAAGCTTCTGCGTACTCCTCTAAATCTGACTGTCCGTATCCATAAACAACAATATCTTTAGTTTTTCCAGCAATCCCCATCATATCCATATTGATATCTGCCACAGTCTGGCTAACCGGATATACCGGATGTTTAGCATAATATTCAGAGCCAATCAGCCCTTGTTCTTCACCAGTAAAGGAGACAAAAACAACAGAACGTTCTGGTTTATGTGGTGACTTTTGAAAAGCAGCAGCAAGCTCGAGTAAAGCAGCCACCCCGGTTGCATTATCTACAGCTCCGTTATAAATTGAATCACCATTTACTTTTTCCCCGATCCCTAAATGATCCCAGTGCGCAGAATAAATGATATTTTCCTTTGGCCTTTCAGATCCTGGAATGATAGCTACTACATTATTTGATACTGATTTCTTAATTGTATTCGTAATATTCAATGAAGTATTTAATTTTAGTGCTATCGCCTTGAAACCTGGCTTACGCGCTGCTGCAAAATTAGCTTCTGACTGCGCGCTAAGCTTAAACAAAGCTTTAGCAATGTCCATACTGATCCATCCTTCGACAATAGCTCTGGACATATTATTATCTTTTTCTTCAGCTTGCAATTTAGACTTTGACCAGCCACTGCGTACTACAGACCATGGATAAGCCGCCGGTGCAGTATCGTGAATAATCAGGATACCGGCTGCACCCTGACGGGCCGCTTCTTCAAATTTATAGGTCCACCGGCCATAATAAGTCATATTTTTCCCTCTGAACAAGGTTGAATCTGCAAATCCCGGATCATTGATCATCACCACTACCGTTTTTCCTTTTACATTTAAACCAGCGTAATCATTCCATTTAAATTCTGGTGCGACAATACCATAACCAGCAAATACCATTTCAGAATTATTTAAACTCACCAGAGGCTGTACTCGCTTTGTACCTGCTACGAAATCAGTCAGGTAGTTAGCAATCACCTCCCCTTTTGCCCCTTTGAATATCATTTTGCTTTCTGGCACAGATTTAATCTATCATGGGCACTTCCTGAAAATAACTATCCCCATTGCCTGGTTTAAGCCCAAGCAGCCTAAATTGCTCTTTCAGATAATTGATAGATTTAGTCTCTCCGATAGTAAAAGGTTTACGCCCCTGAAACTCATCAGAAGCCAAAACTTTGATATGTCCGGCAAAGCTGGAATCATTAATCATTTTAATGGCTACTGAATCTGGAGAAGCTGCCGTTTCATTTTTCCCGCCCGGCCTACAAGCGGCAAAACAAGATCCAGCCACGGCTAAATAAAGGATAGTTTTCTTCATGCTGACAAATTTTGCTCAATGTATTATAAATTATTCAAAATCATGAGCACACAAAATTCATTATTCAGACCACGGAGAACATAAAATACAATCACAAAAGTTTTTTCGTTGAAAATTGGGAATCATATAAGCACAAACATCTGCCTTAATATTTCCAAAAGTAGTTTCTGTTTTATGCTCAAAACCGGAAAAGAAAGTCGGGATGATTTTTTTTTTTGAAATCTGTTCTCGGAAAGACAGAAATAATCTCTTCGCGATTTACGGTACTCAATTGCTCACACCCCACTCCCATCACATCCAAACCTACACCAGAATACATTAAAGCAACTTCCGGCTCTTTATACTCCGCAATACCAATAGTGGTATGAAAAGCAATAGTATCCCATACCAGTTGTAAAGAATCATCAGGCAAACCATGACCCCGAAGAAAATCTCTTGCAGCATTAGCTCCGTCCACTTCAAAACGTTTATCCGGGCTTGAATATTTTTTAGTCAATCCCAGATCATGGAAAACAGAACTCACATATAATAATTCAGGATCATAGCTAAAACCTTCACGGTTACCTTTTAAAGCAGAAAACAGGAAAACCCTTAAAGAGTGATTATAGATAAAATCCGTACCATATTCACGAAGTAATTCTGTGGCCTGGGATGCAATTTTACTGTCCGGAATAACAATTCCTGCAACAGATTTTGGTTGAGTAACTGTGACATATTTTTTTTTTTTTATACCCTCAAAATTAGGGTTTGCGCAAAGCACAGAAAATGTCAGAACCCGCGGTTTAAATACCAAAACCTGTAACCTGTTTCCTATACCTTTCGGGCGGAAAAGAAGTGTTTTTCTTGAAAAAATGACTAAACTGATAAGGATTAGAAAAATTCAGCATAGAAGCGATTTCTTTAACCGACCTGGAACTGAACTGCAAAAATCTTTTCGCTTCAGCGACCAGCTGGAGCTGAATAATATCTTTGGCCCCTTTTCCAGCATGTTTCCGGCAAAGTTCAGTCAGTTTCCTGTTCGAGATATTAAGCTTTTCTGCGAAAAAAGTCACATCATGTGAGATTTGATAATTATCAGCAAGTAAATCTATAAATCGCTGATAAATTTTGTGATCATTCTTATCAGTTATCTTTGCCAGCAACGCATGAAAATTGGCCACTTTTATAATCAGAATTTTAAGAAAGGCAGCAAGTACATCTCCTTTTTATTGGAATAGTCTGCTGTTTCAAATTCCTTTAGTATTTCCTGAAATAATCTATTCATTTCCAAGACATCATCCTTCTGAAGCTTCAGGTACTGATGAGCAGCTGCATCATTAAACAAAGTGGCTTTACAGTTATTTGCACTCGCAGGTGTTTTCTCCCAGAAGCAATCCCCAAAGCAAAGACTATAGGCTTCCAACCCCTGGCTTTTTTTAAAAGAATAAACCTGATTTTTAGCTAATAAGATCAGAGTACCCGGAGAAACCACATAAATTCTGCCATCAACCAGTATTTTACCTTTACCTTTCTTAAAGAAAAGAAGCTGGTTAAAACTGATTCTATAACTTTGATTCAGCTCAAAAGATGCTGTTGATAAGTATCCTATCGAAAAAGAATCTGATAATGAGGTGTCAATATCAATTGTAATTGCGGTTGAATTTATCATCTCTGAATCTCTCTGTTAATCTTATCCATTTAACCTGTAGAACGCTATTGCATTTGCTCCAAAAAAAAGCTCCTGTTCAAAGGTAGAAAAAGAACTAAAATACGTCTTCACCAATTGTAAAACTTCGGTATAATTTCCTGCTGCCAAACATACTGGCCAATCAGACCCATACATGATCCTGTCAGTACCAAACGCGTTAACTACCACATCAAGGTAAGGGACGAAATCGCTCTTTGTCCAGGTTTTCAAATCTGCCTCAGTCACCAGGCCCGATATTTTACAAGATACATTTTCATGTAAAGCAACCAATTCTATATCCCTCTTCCAGTTTCTGATATCTTTTTCCTTTATACCTGGTTTGGCAATATGATCTATTACAAAACGCTGATTTGGAAAACGAGATACAAATTCAGGAATAAAGGGAAGCTGATTCTGATGAATCAGGATGTCATAAGTGTACCCATGCAGTTCCAATAAAGCTATCCCCTGCTGAAAAGAATTATCAAGACATAAGTCACGCTGTTTCTCTGCTTGCAGGATATGCCTGAATCCTTTTAACAGGTCATACTGGTTGTAATTCTCTAGTTGCTCCTTTATATTCGCTGCCCGAAAATCTACCCATCCTACTACACCTTTAATAAAGCTATTCGAATCAGCTAACTGTAATAAAAACTCCGTTTCTTCTACAGATTGATCAGCCTGAACAGCTATACATCCGTCTATCTCATTTTCAATAAGCACCCCCGAAAGATGCTCAGGCAAAAAGTCACGGCGGATAACGGACATTTCATCACCGATCCAATCGTGTCTCCGTGTATCATATTTCCAAAAATGCTGATGTGCATCAATCTTCATCTTATCAAATTTTAATGTGCTGTTGTCAGTTTGATTTTCTTTACTTTCAGATTAGTCAGGGCGAAATAGAAAACAACTGCAAAACATGCAGCAGGTACTACATAAGCTGTATGAATATTAGTCATATCCGATACCTTACCCATCAGTACAGGAAAAACTGCTCCGCCAACGATAGCCATAATTACGAGTGAAGACCCTTCTTTCATCTTGAAACCCAATCCACGGATACTTAGTGAAAATATAGTAGGGAACATAATAGACATGAAAAACACAACTCCCATCAGGGCATACACCGCAGCCATACCATTCATAGTTACGGCAGCAAAAATCAGTGCAATATTAATCAGACTGTAAATGGCGAGAAGTTTTGGCGGCGCAATATACTGCATTAAGAAAGTCCCTATAAATCTTCCTGCCATAAAACCAAGCAAGGCACCGGAAAGATATAATGCGGCAGATTTTTCTGCTATACCAGCTACCTGGGCAGAAAAACGAATAAAGAAACTACCTACGCAAACCTGTGCGCCAACGTAAAAAAACTGGGCAATGACACCCAGCATCAAATTCTTCTCTCCGAACAAAGATCCGGTACCATCTGTATCACCCTCATGGTCTTCAATTTCAGGTAATGGAGTCCTGATCAAAAAAAACAGCAACCAATAATACAACAGCCCCTATAATCAGAAAAGGGATTTTAACAGATGAAGCGTGATTCAGATAAATATTCAGTTGCTCCGGACCCATTGCTGCTTCTGCGCTGGCATCCAGTTTTTGACCCGAAAGAATAAACATCCCCCCTAACAGTGGTGCTAATGTAGCTGCAAGACCATTGAAAGATTGTGCAAAGTTTAACCGCTGCGTAGCTCCTTTTTCATCTCCTAATACCGTTATATAAGGATTCGCTGCTGTTTCAAGAAAGGCTAATCCGCTGGCTATTATAAATAGTGCCACTAAAAAGAATACATAAGATCTGGTCACTGCTGCGGGATAAAAAAGGAATGCCCCTATAGCAAATAACAATAAACCGAATACAATCCCTCCCTTATAACCAAACCTCTTCATAAATTTACCAGCAGGGATGGCAAGCAGAAAATAGGCGATATAAGAAGCAGAATCAATAAATGCAGATTGTGTATCTGATAGCTGACATGCTTTTTTTAAGTGAGGGATAAGGATAGGATTTAAGTTTAGTGCAAAGCCCCACAAGAAAAACAGGGATATGATCAGCACTACAGCAAAATTATTCTTTCTCATTCTAATCGTTTTATACGTTTTTGGTTTATATTGGTTATGATAAAGAAAGGGTGTTTTCACTAAAAAAAAAAACAACACCTGTTTATCCAGTTATTAAGCTATTTTAACATCTCTATCAATTTAGAAGATAACAACAGGATAAATACATACGATTCTACTGAATTAACACCTATGATCTTCCAGATTCTAAGAGCCGATTTAAATATAAACAGAAAGCCCCGGTATTTAGAGCCTGTTTAATATGTCTGATTAAACAAGCTCTAAATACCGGGGCAGGTAAAAGCAACAATGAAATTTTTTATTCAGCTTTAGGCTCTGGATTATTGACCAGGTAAGGGAACAAAGATTCCAGTAACTGAACATAGAGATCCATGCCTTCTTTAATTTCTTCCAGGTAAATGAATTCATCAGCCGTATGTGACCGCGCAGATTCACCCGGGCCCATCTTTACTGATGGCATATCCAACCAGCCCTGATCTGAACTGGTAGGAGAAATATAAGCTGACCGTCCAATAGACAAACCTGTTTTAACAATTGGGTGCAACTGGTTGATACAAGAAGGTCTTAATACCCCAGGTCTTACCGTAAACTCGCAAAAAGTATGGTTCTGAATAATATGTAAAAGCTCTTTTTCTGTATAGGCATCTGTTAATCGTACATCAACGGTGAATTTACATTCTGCCGGAACAATATTATGTTGTATCCCGGCACTCACCTCAGTAACCGTCATTTTAACCGGCCCCATTACTCTGGATTCAATTGGAAAAACATAAGAAGAGAACCATTGAATGTCTTTTAATGCTCTGTAAATAGCGTTATCACCTTCTTCACGCGCTGCATGCCCTGAACGACCAAACGAAGTACAATCCAGCACCATAGACCCTTTCTCTGCTATGGCCATCTGCATATTGGTCGGTTCGCCAACTATGGCAAAAGAAATCGGGAGCAGATCACCCAGGAGGATGCATTTGAGCCCTTTTTCGCCAGAAGTTTCTTCTTCCGCAGTTGCCGCTAAACAAATATTGAAAGGCAGATCTCTCCTTTTAAAGAAATGAAGGAAAGTTGCAATCAGTGAAACAAGTGCCCCACCAGCATCATTGCTTCCTAGACCATAGAGTTTACCATCGCAGACAACGGGTTCAAAAGGATCTTTAGTATAAGCCGCTGTAGGACGTACGGTGTCATGATGTGAATTCAGTAAAACTGTAGGCTTTTTATGATCGAAATGAAGATTATAACACCATATATTATTATGTTTTCTTAATGTGAAGACATAGTTATCCTGGAGAAATGATTCAATTAAATTCGCCGTCATTTCTTCCTGCCCGCTAAATGAAGGGGTCGATATTAATTGTTTCAATAATTCAAAGGACTCTATCTGGTATGGGAAGAAAGAATCCTGATCAGTTTGATATTCAAAATCTGGTTTCATAAATACAAAGATTAATTAGCTTCTGAAAAAATGCATAGGAAAATGTCTTAAAACGTCCGAAGGGATAGTGTCTGCCTGATGTTTCTCCGGATCGAATAACATAGCTGTACACAAACAGTTACATTTTTTCTTACCCTCCAGGATATCATAGTTCACACAATTTTTACAGCCTTCCCAAAAGAATTCGTCATGGGTAATGTCAGGGAAAGTAACAGGTTCAAAACCCAGTGCAGTATTCATTTTCATAATTGCTGCTCCCGAAGTAATACTCATAATTTTTGCTTCAGGGTACATCTTTCGTGACATCTTGAAAACTCTTTCTTTAATTGCTTTGGCAACGCCAGAGTTTCTGAATTCGGGAGAGACGATCAGCCCGGAATTGGAAACGAATTTATCATTTTCATAGGCTTGAAAATAAGCGAACCCGACCCATTGTCCGCTACTGGTAACAGCGACAACGGCTTTGCCGTCACGCATTTTTTGTGCTACTGATTCAGGAGTACGTTTCGCAATCCCTGTTCCCCTGCAATTGCTGAGGCTTCAGTCTCTTTAACTATTTCATCGGCATATCTGATATCATTTAATGTGGCAACACGCACAAATATCATTTGATTCTCCATTTAGTTTAAAATTTTATAAAAACCTAAACCCAAATGATATGCCCGATGCCACAATTACCAGTAAATAGCTTTTAAAGATCTATTAAGGCAGATTATATTTTAATTGCCTATTACATGACTAACCTAACCCTTCCAAAATGGAATGGTCAGTTTTCATTTCAACAAGGTAGCTTGTTATAACTTTCTTAATAATAGACCAAAAGGGATCTTTGGTTCTACCCATGTTGATTTTGGAGGAAGTTTTATTCCCTGCAGCGCAATGTCCATCATCCTGTCAGCATTAATAACTGCTAGTGTAAAAGCAATTGCAGTAGTGTTTTCAGCCAGAATTTGCTGGATCTCATTTAAAGCATCCGCACCTCCAACAGAAATGACCTGTTCATCTGTCTCCGGATTTTCGATATTAAATAAGGGTTCAAATACTTTTTGCTGTAACAGACAAGCATCCGGCAACTTAACTTTATCGTTCAGCTTATAAACCATTCTGTACCATTTACCCTCCATAAACAAGCCAAATTCACGCTCTTCCAAAGGAACGACAGGCTCGTTACGCTGCGATTTAGTCACTGAAAAAATCTTCTTCAAAGCCCTGAAAACCTGATCTATATAAACATCTTCGGCAGGAATAATAACCCTGTAAGATTCTTTTATCCTCAACTGGTCACTGGACAGATAAAAAGAAGAAATGAAATTAAAATTTCCGGACTCCAATAAACTTTTTGGTTCCATGCTTCTGTATTTTGCTGCTGCCACCAGGCGATGATGCCCGTCCGCAAGATAAACATGCTGCAATTCAGAAAAACACAAACTTAGCTGACGGATCGTTTTCAGATCGTAAACCCGCCATATTCTGTGAAAGATCTTATTGGCATAATACACAGAATTGGCCTCAGCCTGTTTTTGATTTGATTTAAGATGGAGCTGATTGCCCTGTTTGACCGATAGGTAATTAACAATGGGCCTCCTTCTAAACCGACTTCATTCCGGTAGTCTATTAATCCAGAAGAGTTACAAGCCACCGTAGATTCATGCGTTTTGATATGACCGCGGTCGAAATCATCCAGATCAGTTACAGCCCAGACACCTGTTTGAACATGAGTGCCCTGAGTTATTTCATAAATAAAAATACAAGGATGTTCCTCCTGATAAAAATCCCCCGCAAGCATCATCCTTTTGAGATTTGCCAAAATATGGGCGTTTGTCAGCTCCTTATTCCCAAGATGCCCATTATCCAGCATCTGGCCAATCAGCCCATTACTCCTCCCGTTACAGGAGGGGTTTTTGAGCGATAACATTTTGTCTAAATAAACTTCTTGCGGCCTTAATGCCACGAAAGGTCTAATTGTTGCCATATGATAATAAACTGTGTTTCTCGTATTCTTGCATACAAGCTACCAGGGCTTTTACAGAACTGATCTGCAACGCATTATATAGTGAAGCTCTAAAACCTCCGGCTGTGCGATAACCTTTGATTCCTATCATGCCCCTTTCTGCGGCAAAAGACAGGAAATCTTCTTCTTTAGCTATGTCATGCATTTTAAAACAAACATTTACCCGGGAACGATGCGCTTCATCAGCCATTCCATAAAACAAAGGATTTCTTTCAATCTCAGCATATAACAATGCTGCCTTAGCTATATTTTTTTTTCTATCTGTGCAACCCCGCCATTAGCTTTTAACCATTGCAGATTTAACATGGCTACATAAATAGAATATACAGGCGGTGTGTTGAACATACTTTGATTATCGCGGTAAATCCGGTAATCTGACATGGAAGGGACCGGATGTTCAACAGTATCCAGCAATTCATTTTTCACTAAGACTAATGTCATGCCGGCAGGCCCCATATTTTTCTGTGCACCAGCATAAACCAGGTCAAACTGACTGATCGGGATCACCCTGCTAAAAATATCAGAAGACATATCACAAATTAGCGGTACACCTAAATCAGGGAAATCGAACATTTCTGTTCCTTCAATTGTATTATTGGATGTGCAATGGAAATAAGCAGTATCCTTTGTAACCGTCCCGATTTCCGGTACTCTTGAATAACTTGCATCAGCAGAAGAACCGACTATATCCACTTCACCAAAATATTTTGCTTCTTTAATGGATTTATGGCCGAATAATCCGGCATCAAGATAGGCAGCTTTCTGATGTTTCTGTAAGAAATTTTGTGGGATCATTGAGAATTGTGTACTTGCACCACCTTGTAAAAAGAGTACCGCATAATCTTCTGGCACTTCCAGAAGTTCTCTGACCAATTTCTCCGTTTTCTGCATTACCTCTTCGAATTTTGGAGAGCGGTGAGAAACCTCAAGGATAGACAGGCCGCTGTTGTCCCAGTTTTTCACTGCTTCAGCAGCTTGTTCTAATACGCTGGAAGGAAGGATACATGGTCCCGCCCCAAAATTATGTTTAATCTGGATCGTCATCTTTAATTTATATTTGGTTAAGCAAAAGTTAAAGATGCAATAAAGATTGCTTGATGTTAATCCCGTAACTGATTAAAGATAAATAAACTGATTACTACATTATTTTCAGAATAAACAATTGTGAATCAACAAAATTAGCCCTGCACAACAGAATATTGTTCTATACAAAAGAATTAGAAAATATTTAGTAGTTTAACCCACTATTTGTTTAGCATTGATGCACTAAGTTTAAGGATACTTAACATTAACTAAAAATCAGCCAGCCAGTTAATAGCAATATTTAACAAAATAATAATAAACAGAGAATCGTATATTCAAGAATTAACGGTTGTTTTGTTACCAAATATAAGAACAGGTTAATGGTCACTTATGATTCGCTTTCGGACGATGATTTACTCGCGCTTTTAAAAGAGCACGATCATCACGCTTATGCTGAAATTTACAAAAGATACTGGAGTATATTATATATCGTATTCGCGCAAAATCCTGCAAAATGAAGAAGAGTCAAGAGATGTGATTCAGGATGTATTTGTAATGGTCTGGTCTAAATCCAGCACTTTAGATTTACACACTTCCCTCTCTTCATTTCTGTACGCATCTGTCAGAAACAGTATTCTTAAATTATTTGAGCGTGGTAAGGTGAAAGAGAAATACATGAATTCACTGGAGAAATTTATAGACGAAGGGACAGATATAACAGATCACCTTGTTCGTAAACGTGAACTCGCCAGCCGTATTGAAAATGAGATTGCTAAACTGCCAGCCAAAATGCGGGAAGTATTTGAGCTGAGCCGTAAAGTAAACCTATCTCATAAAGAGATTGCCTTCAAAATGGAAATCTCAGATAAAACCGTCAAAAAACAAATGAATAACGCCATTAAAATACTACGTTTAAGATTAGGTCCGCTAGCAGCAATCTTACTTTTTTTCAACTGCTAAATTATTTTTTCATTTCCTCTACTACCATGCTTTGAGCAAACGTTCGTTCTTAACCATATGAGCTGTTAAACCAGCGATACTATGGAAAACGAAAGAGCGAAAAAATTAATAGTGAAATACCTCGAAGGCAATTGTACACCGGAAGAAAAATCCATTGTAGAAAGCTGGTATCTGAAAGAAACTGCTGATATGCAGGATGAAATTGAAGATCCTGATTATTCAGTAATAGAACAAGAACTCTGGAAAGATATCATTGCAGAGAACAAGAAAAAACACCCATTCAAACGCAACATATACTGGTATGCCGCAGCAGCGATTTTAATAATTAGTACAGGCCTGTACTTTGGAACTTCCCCAATCCACTCCTTCAAACAAAATGGAAAATCGGACTTTACAAAAACGGATATACGTCCGGGTGGCAATAAGGCAAGTTTAACTTTAGCCGACGGTTCTAAAATAGTGCTTGATGATGCATCAAATGGAGAAATAGCCAAACAATCCGGCTGTCTGGTTACAAAAACCAAAACAGGACAACTGGTTTATACTATACAACCAGCCTCAAATACAGCCACAGATCTTAAAATACAAACAGCGCTCAACACCATTGAAACACCAAGGGGAGGCCAATACCAGGTTAATTTACCTGATGGGACAAAAGTATGGCTTAATGCTGCTTCATCCTTAAGTTTCCCGGCCAGGTTCAGTGGTCTTCAACGTAAAGTTACGCTGAAAGGTGAAGCCTATTTCGAAGTGGCAAAAAATAAAGCCATGCCATTCATTGTTAATAGCAGCAAGCAAAAAATTGAAGTTTTAGGTACTCATTTTAATATCAGTGCCTATACTGACGAAAACAATGCAAAGACAACTCTAGCAGAAGGAAGTGTGAAAGTCTCCTTACTAGAAAACAGCCAGGAACAGCAGATCTTAAAACCCGGGCAGCAAGCTATTACTGACAACCACATAAAAGTAATTCCGGTAGATATAGAAGAAGCGTTAGCCTGGAAAGACGGTCTTTTTATGTTTAACAACGAAGACCTGGAAAACATCATCAAAAAAAAAGTAGAACGCTGGTATGATGTCAAAGTAGATTTTCAGGAGAATGACTTGCGCAATAAACACTTCAGCGGTACAGTATCAAGATTTGGGAAAGTATCACAAATCCTAAAAACATTAGAATTAACCGGATCAGTACACTTTAAAATTGAAGGGAGGAAGATTATAGTCGTGAAATAAACCACACCATACTGTAATCTCAAAAAAAAAGTCAGTGATGCTGCAAACATCACTGACTATACCGCGGCATAAGCCACGTGTTTTATTGAGGTTAACAGAATAAACTAGGAGATAGAATATTTAAAACCCACAACAAACGATCAAATGTATACAATTTATACTATTTTTTTTCGCAGGTTAAGTGCCTGCATTGCTAAATTTTTGCCAGTTAAGCTACCTGGTATTCCAGGTCTTGACGCAACGTTTAAAAGACAATTAATAATGAGCGTTAAACTTACTACAGTTTTAATGATTATTTTTCTCTGCTCCAGGCGGCTGCCAGCAGTAAGGCCCAGAATATCTCTTTAATACGAAAAAATGTAGCTATAAAATCTATTTTCAGGGAAATCAGAAAACAAACGGGTTACAATGTACTTTGGGAGCAGGATAAATTGCAGACCACCAGAACAATTGATGCCAGGTTTAACCATACCTCTATTGACGAGGTGATGAAAACATGTCTTGCAGGTCAGGCGCTGACTTATGCGATTGAAGAAAATACAATCGTGATCAAACCATTATCAGTTTCTCTGCTCAATAAAATAATCAGCCTTTTTAAAGATATTGATGTAAAAGGAAGAATACTTGACGAAAAAGGATTGCCATTACCTTCTGTTTCGATCCTGATCAAAGGCACAAAAACCTGGTACAAAACAGATGAAAACGGAAATTTTCAGTTTAAAGTGGCTGATCCAAATGCAGTCCTGGTTTTCACCTATTTAGGTTATAAATCACAAGAAGCAACGGTTTCCCAGTCAGGTAATATCAACATTACTCTTACACCTGTACTTTCAGATTTAACCGAAGTAGTGGTAGTAGGTTATGGTACACAGAAAAAAGCAAATCTGACCGGGGCAGTTGATGCAATTACTTCAAAACAAATCGAAAACAGACCGGTTGTTAGCCTGGGACAGGGATTACAGGGTTTAATTCCCAATCTGAATATCTCTATAGCCAATGGTAAACCCAATACTGCACCCGAATTTAATATCCGTGGTTATACCTCTATAAATGGTGGTAATCCATTGATACTGGTTGATAACGTGCCTTTCTCGGCCTCTGAACTTTTAATGTTCAACTCTGCTGATGTAGAAAGTGTTTCTGTATTGAAAGATGCAGCATCAGCAGCAATTTATGGTTCAAGAGCCGCTTTTGGTGTGGTTTTAATTACAACCAAATCTGCAAAAACGAATAAACTGAATGTAAGCGTAAACAGTTATACCGCAATCCGGACAGTTGGTAAATTACCAGATGTAGTGACCAACCCATATACTACACTGCAGATCAAAAATGAGGCTGCCTATCCATTATATAACCCAGCCTATAGTGCAAACCTCGTAGAAGCAGCACGTTTACGCGCTCTGGATCCTTCATTACCTAATGTAATCCTTGATCCCAATGACCCTAACAAATGGTTTTACATTGGTACAACAGACTGGTTAAAAGAAGCCTATAACAAAACAGCTCCAACTTATAATGCCGGGCTAACCATTTCTAAAAAGGCAGATCAGGTGAGTTATTATCTGTCTGCAAATTATTATAGCCAGAATGGAATGGCCAAAGATGCCAAAGAGAAAAACAACCTTTACAATATGAGAGGGAAAGTAGATCTCAATGTGACCAAGTGGCTTACCCTTTCCAACAACACATTATTTAGCGCGGGTACTTACCAAGCTCCGAATATTGTTGACAATAATTCTTATTTCCAGGCAATTAACCAACGTAATGTAATTGATGTACCAAAAAATCCAGATGGTTCCTGGACTTCTGCAGGAGCAAGCGTATTAGGTGCAGCACAACAAGGTGGCAGAAAAAATGTGGACAATCATACTGTTCAGACTACCTTCTCTTTTGATGCTTCATTAATCAAAGACATATGGAGCTTAAAAGGAGATGCAACCTTCAGAAGAGTTGACACACTGAGCCGCTCTTACAGTATTCCTGTTCCTTATAAAACAGGACCTAACCTGGCTCCGCCACTAGCGACATCCTCGGATGCAACCAATAGAAATATAAATGCAAAGTATGACGTAGTCAACCTTTATACAGAAGCCCATAAAAGACTAGGTAATCATTTTATTTCTGGTCTGGTTGGTTATAATCAGGAACATTCTATCAATACCAACTTCTTGGCTTCAAGAAAGCTCTTAATTTCAAATAACATCCCTTCAGTAAATCTAGCCACAGGCGATCAGTCCATTACAGAAAATATCAGAGAATGGGCTGTACAAGGTATTTTCTACAGACTGAACTATAATTTCAAAGAAAAATATCTTGTTGAATTTAACGGGCGTTATGACGGTTCATCACGTTTCGGAGCGGGAAGAAGATGGGCATTTGTTCCTTCAGCATCTGCCGGATGGGTAATATCTGAAGAAAATTTCTTCAAACCCGTTAAAGAAGCAATAGGCATGAACCAATTTAAAATCAGAGGTTCCTATGGTGTTTTGGGTAATCAGGCATCTGTTGGAGAATATGATTATGTAGCCTTGATGAACAGCGGAAAAGGCTCACAGATCCTGGATGGTAAACAAAACACTTATG
Organism: Pedobacter sp. NJ-S-72; assembly: GCF_053890575.1. NCBI lineage: Bacteria > Pseudomonadati > Bacteroidota > Sphingobacteriia > Sphingobacteriales > Sphingobacteriaceae > Pedobacter > Pedobacter sp. NJ-S-72. The sequence goes on from NZ_CM132681.1 coordinate 3,353,204, forward strand.
TTAACGCTCCCGGAGCTATATCCAGTGACTTCACCTGGGAAAAAGTTTCGACCATCAATATGGGAGCCGATCTTACTTTTTTCAAAAACAGGCTGGAATTAAATCTGGATAAATATACCCGCTATACTAAAAATATGCTTGTCCCGGGTAAATTACTGCCAGGTGTATTTGGTACCGCTTCCCCGACTACAAATTCAGCCGACCTGAAAACCAAAGGATGGGGGAAGTTAGACTGAACTGATGAGAGAGATGCAGTACAGGTAGGTGGCTCTCCCCTTTCTTATAATGTAACTTTTGCTTTGAGTGATAGCAGAGCCTATATTACTCGTTTCGATAACCCGACCAAATCATTTGCATTTGATGGAAAGAGCTATTATGAAGGTATGGAAATAGGTGAAATCTGGGGACTGGAATCTGAAGGATTTTTCCAGAATGCTGAAGAGTTAAAAAACCATGCTAACCAGGCAGCAGTGGGTACTGAGGATCAGAGATACCAGTATTTTGTAGGAGACATTAAATTCAAGGATCGTAACGGAGACGGAAAAATAGATTTTGGAAATAAAACAGTAGATAATCCTGGCGATTTACATAAGATCGGAAATAGCCAGATCCGCCTACCTTATAGCATTGACCTTTCTGCATCATGGAAAGGATTTGATGTCAGAGTATTCTTGCAAGGAGTTGGAAAAAGAGACTGGTATGCTGAAGGAAGTAATATTTATTTCTGGGGTATTTATGCACAACCATGGACAAACGTCACTACACAGAATATGGATCACTGGACTCCTGAAACACCCAATGCTTATTTCCCAAGAGTCAAAGCTTATTCTGCTTATTATACAGGTGAGGAACTGGGTACCCCCAACACCAGGTATCTGCAGAATGCAGCTTATCTGAGAGTTAAAAATTTAACCGTTGGCTACACCCTTCCTAAAAGTATATTAAAAAAACTCAAACTGGAAAATGTTCATTTCTACGTAAGCGGAGAAAATCTTTTTGAATACTCCAAACTTAAAGTGAAACTGGATCCCGAAGGATTACAGGGTAATATATATCCATTCCAGCGCACTTATTCATTTGGCATGAACCTTAATTTTTAATCACATGATCTCAAAATATTATAATTCACTGGTTATTGTTATACTGGCCATAATCTTACTTACAGGTTGTAAAAAAGACTTCCTGGAAAGATCACCGCAAACCTCTATTGATCCAAAATATTTTTTTTAAAACTACTGCCGATTTAGAAACCTATAGCAACGTTTTTTTATGAGATGACAGGCATGACTTCACTGGGGCCGGGTACTGACGATGTATTTTCAGATAATATCTCAGTATACCTTGGCGGCAGCGAAATCGACAATATGATCAGAGGTAAAATTTCTGCAACAACGGTTAATGTTAATTCCTGGGAGTGGCAAAATCTGCGCAGAATAAACTATATGCTGAATAATCTGCAGGATGTAAAAGGTGATCAGGCCACAATAGACCACTTCAGGGGGATTGCCCGTTTTTATAGAGCCAATTTTTATTTTGCCATGCTAAAACGATATGGTGATGTACCTTATTACACTACTGTATTGGATCCTAACGATGAGACCGCGCTTTACAAAGCTAAAGATCCCCGCACATTGGTTGCTGACTCTATCCGCGCCGATCTCGAATATGCAACCAGCCATGTAAAAACTACAGGAACCGCTACCAGGATTACCAAATGGGCATCTGAGGCTATGCTGGCCAGATTCTGTCTGTATGAAGGCACTTTTCGAAAATACCATGACGAACTTGGTTTGCAAGGATCTGCAAATACGTTTCTCGAGCGGGCAGCCTCTGCTTCCAAAGAAATTATGGGCGCAGGCTTCTCTATCTACAATACAGGAAAAAAGGGAGAAGATTATCAAAAGATATTTACCAGCTTAGACCTGAGTGCCAATAAAGAGATTCTTTTTTATCAGGATTATGATCAGGCACTTGACCAATCAAACAGTACACATTATGTATTTGACTGGCAATGGTCACTAAGTAAGTCATTTGCTGACACTTACCTGATGGTAGATGGAACTCCGTTTACTTCTACCCCGGACTGGGATAAAAAGACCTACACCGAAGTTTTCAAAAACCGCGACCCAAGGATGGCCACTACGATTATGCCTCCTGGATTTGCAACTAATCTAGGCGGTATACCGAACAAAATCAGACCAACTTTTGGTGGTTATGCTCAGATCAAATTTTATGCTATAGATCCTACAACAAAGGTATACACCGAATTTACTGACCTGCCGGTTATACGTTATGCAGAAATCCTGCTGATCAATGCGGAAGCTAAAACAGAACTAGGAACTATTACACAAACCGATATTGATCAAACCATTAATATTTTACGTAACCGTGCTGGCGTTGCCCCATTAAATATTGGTGCTGCTAATGCAAGTCCAGATCCCGTACTGGCCAGTATGTATCCACAGGTTTCCAGTGGTAATAAAGGTGCCCTGCTCGAAATACGTCGTGAACGTAATGTAGAACTAGCCTGTGAAGGTTTCAGGTATAACGACATATTAAGATGGAAAGCTGGTAAATTGCTGGAAAGACCTACTCAGGGAATATATATTTCTAAATTAGGTGCAATAGATGTTACAGGTGATGGTGTAGAAGACATCGCAATCCTGCAATCACCAGAACAAACCGATCCGATTGCAAATGTACCTGCTGATGTACGGGCGAAACTGGTTATATTACCTGAACAGCAACAGTTTCTACTTAAGTAACACAACCTCAGGATTCATCATGTTCCCGGAAAATATAAGCACACCAAGATCATTTGATGAAGCTAAATATTACTATTTCCCTATACCATTCCAGCAAGTATTACTTAATCCAAAATTGACACAACCTAAAGGCTGGTAATAACCATAAGATAAAATGAAACGAAGAAGTTTATTAAAAACAATCCCTCTTGCTGCTTTAGGACTGGCCTTTGGAAAGGCTGCGCATGCAGTAACCACTCCAGTAGAATCAGCAAATGCACCAAAAAAGAAACTGGTTTTAACCGTAGCCCATATTACAGATGTACATATCAGACAATTTGAAGATGCTACAAGCAGATTTGAAAAATGCCTGCAGGAAATCAAAAAACTCAAAGTAGATTTTTTCCTTAATGGGGGTGATAGTATTCATGCTGCTGATTATGATAATATCAAACGCGAACAAGTTGTAGAACAATGGGCGGTATGGATAAATGTAAAGTATCAGTCAGATTTCAGGATATGAATTACACAGCTGTATAGGTAATCATGATACCTGGTGGGCTGCGCCATCAAAAGAAGATGAAATGTACGGCAAAGACTATGTGGTTAAAAGATTAAAAATCCCTAACCGATATTATAGTTTCTCAAAAAACGGATGGCACTTCATTATATTGGATGGTAATAATAAAAACACCTCTCTGGATGATGTACAGTTCAAATGGCTGGAAAATGAATTACAGCAGCTTGCCCCAAATACACCGGTACTGCTGATGTCACATTACCCGATATTAACTGTAACAGGCACCTGGGAAGGCGGACAGCATGGTGACTACAAAGAACTTAAAAAATTGTTTTATAAATACAAAGACAAGGTCAAAGTATGCCTTAGCGGACATCAGCATTTATTAGACAGAGCCTGGTATAATGGCGTTGAGTATTATTGCAATGGAGCGATGAGTGGCTTCTGGTGGGGCAAGGGCGATGAAAAATCTGCACAGCCTTATTATTATCAGGAAAAACCCCTCCGGGATATGCTATTATCAAATTATATGATGATGGTACACTGGAAAACACCTATATCACTACAAAAATATAATGATTAACAAGTAATGATATTTATCAATACGCAGTTGTTCAATAACGGACAACTGCGTATTTACCCGGTTTTTTAGCTGGGAATAATCCAATGTTTAAAGAGAAAGATACCCCTGCCGATTTCAAACTGGCATCCCCATAACCAATCCCTGTTAAAGGTATTTTTGCAAAAGGTTGTACCCCAATGCTAACTGCCTGACTAATCTGATGATCAAAACTTACAGACACATTGGCTATTCCAAAAAGATGCTGATTCTGGTTGTTAATTTCCAAATTTGAAACCTTTTGTTCAGCACCCTGACCGGTAGTAAATTCGTATTTTTCTTTCAGCATAAAATAACTGGAAAGTCCGGTATTCAAACTGACAGATAGTTTTTTCCTGTTAAAAATCTTATAATTACATTTAGCGGAATATCCAGCACATTACAATCTGCACTCACCTGCCAGTCCGTACCCGGCATATAACTGCTGCTTTGTGGGGATGTACCCCCCGAATTATAAAATTTACGAGAGTAAATAGCTCCCGAAGTCATGCTTATTTTAGGCGTAAAGGCATAGGTAGCTAACACCCCTAAATTCGAACTAACCTTAGAGGGCTTGCTTGATTTTGCAAAGGACATATCCGGAGCAGCCATCGCACTTAATATCAAGTCATTTTGTGGTTTTAAAGAGCTCTCCATTTTGTTTTTCACACTCCGTGCGATTTCTTTAGAATCAATTCTTTCGAACGGGTCTTTACTATGAGCCAGAGCATTAGCCTTTCTAACCAGAACTGCACTATCGGTTTCCATCTGAACAGGCTGTGATTTGGCATTCGCAGCAATCATAGTTTTCAAAGGAATAGCAGTTGCCGGACTAGTTTTCACTGAAATAACTGTTGATGGAGTTGTTACAGTCTCCCGGTATTATTAAAGCTGTTCCTGATGTCACCACAGATGCAGAAGACAACCCAGGAACAATCAGTGTCACTGCTTTTTCCTGTGCTGAATCCAATGACTCAGTTCCGATTACCTTACTTCCAGCCAGTACCTCTCTGAGGTCTTCTAAAGGTTGTATTTTCAACGAACCCGGCTCTGTTAACGGAGCAATATCTTTTCCACTCAACGGGGCAATATCATTCCCTGGTTTTACCACATGTTCAGTTAATGGCCCTTTAATAACCTGTTTATCTAAACTTGCCGGAGCAGAAAAATAAAAGTACAAGGAGACCATTAGCACAGCAGCTATTCCCCCTGCAGTATAAAACCACATTGGAATAACTCTTTTTTTCTCCTGCATTTCAAGTTTGCGTTCCATCTTCCCCCAATCCAATTCATTGAAAGGGATTTCCGGATCGCCTAACCCATCTTTAAATAACTGATCTATATCATTGTCTTTATTCATCAGTATTTATTGTTTTGTTTGCATTCCATTGTTAATACTCAGATTTGTTCTCCATTATACCTGCCCACTTTACGTTCAATCTGTAAATCAGCAGGGATATCCGGAGGTTTATTCATATTCAGCACCATGAGTTTTTCTCTTAACTGTTGTCTTGCTTTAAATAGGTTAGATTTAGATGTACCGGTAGATATTTTTAAAAGACTAGCTATTTCTTCATGTGAATAGCCATCAATAGCATATAAATTAAATACTGTGCGATAAGCCGGGGAGAGCTTTTGAACTAAAATTAATAAATCTTTATAAGCCAGCTGTTCATAAATTGCCGCAGCATGGCCAATATCTTCATGGTCATTCACATCGTCATGATCTGAAAATTTCAGGTTCGTCCGATAATGGTCAATTGCAGTGTTTGTAATTATCCGTGCAATCCATGGTTTAAATGGCTTAGCGGGGTCATACTTGCCAATATGAGTAAAAACTTTCAGGAAACCATCATTCAATACTTCGGCTGCATCATCATCATCATCATTCAGGGCGTACCGACGGCATATAGCCATGCAATAACTATAAAATTCTTTATAGAGTAAGTACTGACTTGACCTTTCTTTTTTGATGCACCCGTCGATGATACTTTGCACCTATTCTTATAATTTAACCTGCGCCATTTTCTACCTATACGTGATTGATGCACGAAAGGTTGCTAAACCTAATAAGAAAATTTCTTTTTACATATAAAAACCTGTATTACAGCTAAATATTTTTTGGTTACAATATTTTTCTACAATCACACGCAACCTTTAATCCACAATTACCGTAACCGCAGTAATTAAAAAGATTATTCACATTTAGCTTTAACAATCATGGTCCTATCTTTAAAAAAATGTCTGGCCCTTTGCAGCTTAACCGTTATAGTTTTGTTGTCCGCCTGCTCAAAAAGCAATGACGCCGCACCTAACGACCCTTATGGCAACCCGCCAGTTACCCCACCAGCCAGTTCTAATCTTGCCCTGGGAACAAGTCTGCATTTGGCAGTATCCTGACTGATGCCAATGGAAAATCACTTTATTTTTTCGCTATTGATGCAAATGGTACATCAGGTTGCACAGGTGCCTGCGCAATAACCTGGATGCCGTATTATGCCGGAAATGAAACTGCACCAACGGGAATTACAGCAACTGATATTACCACAATTACCCGTGCAGATGGTAAAAAACAAACTGTCTATAAAGGATGGCCGCTGTACTATTTTTCTGGTGATGCCAATAAAAATGACATCAATGGTGATGGCTCTGGCGGAACATGGTTTGTGGCAAAACCTGATTATTCAATCATGTTATCAAATAGTCAGCTGGTAGGTATTGACACTAAAAATTATACCGCAGATTTAAAAGAAGGTACTGGTATTACCCAATATCTAACTGATGCAGCTGGCAGAACCCTCTATGCGTTTGCTCCTGACAAATTTAACCTGAACACCTATACCAAAGCAGATTTGAGTAACAACAGCACCTGGCCAATATATGAGTCTGATGTGCTGAATGTACCATCAGTACTTAAAAAGGATATGATGACACAGATCACCTCAGCAGGTAAAAAACAATTAACCTATAAAGGCCATCCATTATACTATTTCGGCCCGGACACTAAGCGCGGAGATAATAAAGGCGTTAGTGTAGGTGCAGGTTTATGGCCAATCCTTACCCTAAACACCATTGCTTTAACCCCTTAAACTATCATTATGTCAAAATACACATCTCCTATATTCGCCATTGCAATAAGTTTCATTTTACTCTCAGCCTGTTCAAAACAACAGGCTGAAGAGCCTAAACCTGTAGTACCGGAAAAACCAGGTGTTAAGGTTACCTATACTGCCATAGTCCAGCCCTTATTTCAAGCCAGATGTGCCGGTTGCCATGCACCAGGCAAAAAAGCTTCCGCTATCTGGAGTTTTAACGGCTATAGCTCAGTAACTGGCAGTGCTGACAAAATTAAGCAGGTTGTTTTAGTCAGTAAAACAATGCCAATGGGCGGAACGCTTTCTGCCGCAGACCTTCAATCTATCAAAGACTGGTTTGACCAGGGTATGCTTCAATAAATAAAAAATCATCGCCATATGAACCTTTAAAAACAAATCTATCTGATGAAAACAAACTATTCAACGAAACAGGTATATATCATTATATGCATGTGTTTATTTACTTTCCATGCGCGTGCCCAGAATATTTTAGTCAGTAAAAATGCCGCCGTTTCTTTCTTTTCCAGTACCGTCATGGAAGATATAGAAGGAAAAAGCAATACTGCCAGTTCTGTGATCAATTCGCAATCCAGAGAGATCATTTTTAAAGTCAGCAATACCTCGTTTCAGTTTAAGAAAAAACTGATGCAGGAGCACTTTAATGAAAATTATATGGAGAGTGACCGTTTTCCATTTTCTAAGTTCAGCGGAAAAATCACAGACGATATAGATCTGAGTAAAGACGGAAATTACACAGTTAATGTGGAAGGAAATCTCGACATCCACACGGTGTAGTCAAACCCTATCAATGTAAAGTAGCCCTACTCATTGCTCAAGGCATTATAACTGCAAAAACAGCTTTTAAAGTAAAGATAGAAGATCATCAGATCAAAGTACCATCTCTTGTATTCAAGAATATCGCCGAATTTGTAGAGGTACGTCTATCGGCTGTATACCAGGCTAAAAAAACCTAAAATCATCAACCGACCATTTTTCAAAAACCTAACAAATGCGAAAAGAAACATTAACACCCCTGTTAAGACAAAAAATATTGACACCCCTGTTCAAAAGATTACCGCTGTTTATATTGGTAATAAGCAGTTTACATAGCTTTGGGCAACAAGATCTCGAAAAAGAATTAATTAATACAGCCCCTGTTCACGAAAAGGTATTTGCAACATTTAAAGATACCAAGCTAATTAACAGCCATACCAATGAGACCATCCATAAAAACGAACTCGAGTTTAAAGTAGACCATCGTTTTGGAGATATTGCAGGTAGTAGTGGCGGGATAAAGCAGTTTTTCGGATTGGATAATTCTACTGATGTAAGAATTGGTTTTGACTATGGTATATCAGACCGCTTAAGTATCGGCCTGGCCAGAGCGAAAGGTGCAACTGCTGTACAGCAATTGTATGAAGGCAGTATTAAGTTCCGGTTACTGGAACAAACAACTGATGATTATATCCCGCTTGCAGTCACTTTGTTTGGAAGTAATACAATCGCGGCAGTTCATGCAAGCGATGATCCGGCGGCGGCTACAGCTTATCGTAAATTTACTGACCGGATGAATTATGTCACACAGATTATTTTTGCTAGAAAGTTTAACTCAAATTTCTCATTCAGCCTGACGCCAACTTATCTGCATAGCAACTTTACAGGTTTCAGGGATCAGAATGACCTTTTTGCCATTGGCGCTGGTGCAAGAGCAAAAATCAGTAAAAGAATGGCTATTGTCGTAGATTATTCTCTTCCATTCCGTAATAGAGCAGACAAAGACTATCTGGAACAAACAAATGGTGTGAAATTCTATAACCCGCTGGGCGTAGGTCTGGAAATCGAAACAGGCGGACACGTATTCCACCTTAATTTCACCAATGCCGCAGCGATTGAAGAAATGCAGTATATTTCTCAAACCACCAGCTCATGGTTAAAAGGCCAGTATCGCTGGGGCTTTAGTATTGCCAGAAGATTTTCGTTCAATAAAAAAAAAAAAAAAAAAACAATAGAAGCTGTTTAAACAGCTTCTTATAATTTTTCTTCAAGATTTTTCTTTGCAGTATCAAACCACTCTTTTTTTAAGATACTCAGAATGATACTGTCTCTTCTGCCGCCATGCCCGTTAGGCATATGACCGCGCAGAACTCCTTCAATTTTACATCCAATACTTTTCATAGCAGCCACACTGGTGTGGTTGCTATTGTCTGCTCGGAATTCAACTCTTTCCATACCCAGATCCTCAAAAGCATATTTCAGCAAAAGATATTTACAATTTTTATTAAGCCCTGTCCTGGAAATCACTTCCATACCAGGTATATCCCAATTGCAGGGTTTGATAAGACTCCTGTATATCATAATACCGGGTAGAACCAGCATAACTACCAGTTAGCTTATCATAAACGATAAATGGATAAGACGTTCCCTTCTCTTTGTCGTCAAGAGCCAGACTAATGTATTTAGTCAGGTTTTCGGCACCAGCAGCACCCTGTAGCGAAAAATGCCAGATATCAGGTTCATTTAGTGAAAAAGTTAACAAATGTTCGTAATCTGATGCGATGAGCGGACGGAAAAAACACGCTCATTCTCTAATATAATTGAAGTTTCCTTTAGTAATTCGCTCATACGTTTAAGATAATAATTTTTCCTTAAGAAGCCATTCAATTTTAAATTGCAAATTATTAATAGCGGAAACTTAATGAAATATATGGGTACCAGCCTTCCTCAGAATGTCCGGCAACAACACGTATCACTGTCATTGAAGCAGGGGCAAAATACAATCCTCTCCAAAACACCATTATGCCATTTACCAGAGTCCTCTCCTTTTTCCCAGACTCTTCCTATATCATGAAACCCCAGTAAACCTAACTGCCCTGGTAATACATAACTCACAAAATCAGCAAGTTTAACCCTCATTTCCAGATTATTATAGAAACTGTGATCACCAGCAAACCTGAACTGACGGAACCCCAGTAAAGTTCCTTCCCCCCCTAAAAATGCGGAAGAATAAAATGGTTGTTTTCCAATCGTCACTGCACCACCAAAACGTTCTGCAATTACAAAATTAGCACGGTTATCCAGATTTTTGTACAGCGCTACACTTCCGGTAAACTGACCATAGGTATTAGAATAACTATTTAAACCTTTGTAGCCCTGTAGTTTCAGATTAATATAGCTGCCTAATGACGGTAATATCTCATTGTTACGTGTGTTATTGATAAAATTAACTGTAACACCAGCATACAGTTTATCTTTTGTGATTGTCAGACTATCCGAAGAATGCAGTTCTGCACTGTTATTAATAAAGCGTCCAGTATTATCATCCTTGTCAAATCTGTAATATTGGAATGAAGGGCCTGCGCTAAATGAAGATTTCGGCCTTTTCCAGCGTAATGCAGGATCGACCTGGTATAAACTAAACCTTGAGCGATAGTAGCTGATCCCACCAATAGATTTATCAAAAGAAGTTTCATTACCAGCCCCAAAGAAATTCTGTGTATTATGCGGAGCATAGGCACTGGCCTGCAAAACCAGGTCAGCCTTTCCAAAGGTATGCATCCACTCCCCTCTGTAATCAAATTTAAAAGCCTTAGTACTGAAAGAATGAATAAAAGAGAAAGTTTGTACATTTCCATAAGGGAAATTTCTGAACCCTGGATTCATATACTTAACTGAAAAACCTAATGATAACCCATCATCATTATTATATCCACCATTTAGTAAATACATACTTCTGCGGTATAAATCTGTTTGCCTGTAAGCAATATTCCCGGTATCAATAGAAAGTTTTTTGTTGAACCTGTTTGCCATACCAGTAAAACTGCTGCTGTCAGGCTTATCATAAAGCTTTACTTTATGATATGAATTCTCTACATGGTAGCTTTTCTCACCATGGCCACCGATAATTCGTAATTTAATATCAGTTCCTTTATTATTTAAAACAAGACTATCATTTCCATCCCTTGTATATAACCTGATCTCTTTGGTGATTTTCGGATCAAACGTTTTGATAAACATCTGCTCCTTCACCTTTTTATTTTTTGATAACTGGTGTATGCTCACTGTTAATCCCCCACCCGAAGCATCAGAAATTTCGATCAGTTCTCCTTTATCACTCGCCTGTATATCTATAATCTTATTTAAGAAATGATAGTATTGATTCATCATTTCAGGCAATTTCCCCCTTCTTTCCTTTAGTTGTGCCAGCAACTGGTCATGGCGTAAAGAATAACCTGGTTCAGGTAGTTTCTTCAATGCTTTTTCAAAAACGTCATCAGTTAAATCAGCACAGAAAGCATGAATAACATCCATCCACTGTTTTTCTGACAACTGGCTTAATAAACGGGTAGCCATAGCTCTGCCTTCCCAGACAAACCAATTGATATTATTCACATTTTTTTCATACCCCTGAATCATAGGTAATAAATAAGAAGACTGTGCATAACGGGGAATCAGACCCTGACTAAGATAAAATACCTGGTCACGATCACGGGGAACAGGTTGATAAACCTCTCTTTTTCCAGATTTATCAAGAGTCCATCTCCACTGATCAAAGTGCCTGTCCCAGTCTCCGATTACTACATCCAATGCTTTAGCTTTTAAATATGCCGGGCCATCATAAGTATAATCGTTATCCTTTGCCAGTTTCTTATACATTTTATAAGTATTGTCAGACTTTCCCGTAGGTTCTCTTTCTTCCAGCAGACAAAGTGTATTTTCAAATACTCTTCCATATTTACCCAGGTTCGCATCCGGAGAAATCCATCCGATCACCGGGTTTGCATGTGGCACACACCGACAGCCTCAGCTATATCCGGAACAATTAATGCCGAAAATGGATGCTGAGCTGACATATTATCTTTCAGGATATCTTTCGCAAAAGTTTCTCTCAGATTTTCTGGTAAAAGTGATTCAGGATACTTTTCTACACTTCTTAACACCCATTCTTTCCCTTGTTTATCTACCATTCTCAATGAATGTGACTGAAAACCACCACCCCGTTGTAAAGGAGTTAAACCACCTTTAATTTCAGAAAGTCTGATCACCGGAACTTTAGTTTCCAGCGCATACTCTTTGCGGTAATTTTCTCCGAAAAAGAAACGGTGAACTTTACTAACACTATCATATTTAGGATATATTTTGATAGAGATACTATCTTTTGTAATCACCTTTACTGTATTTACAGGCTCAGAGCTAACCGGCACAAAAGCTTTAGTATAGCTATATACTTTTTTAACACCACCTTCAGTATACACGTAAAAATCATAACGCATATCGTTATTCATTAGCAAATCGCAGTTACAGTTACATAACCTTGTTCCGATTCCTGGAAGATGGAATTCCTGCCTTTTTTATTTGCAGAATGTTTAGCACCGCCACCACTTACAACCTGGAGATTAAGCTTGTCACTTTTAATCAACTGTAAACCATGATCGTGACCTGAAAAATAAGTAAGATTCGGATAAGCTCCGAAAACTCCGTTTATCTTTTTAATCATATCCTTATAGAGGGGATGATTCAGATCTTCGGGGCTCAAAAAAGAAGAGCGCAGCAGCGGATACAATGATCCGATCACAGGAAGTGGTATATATAAATTTTTATTCAGTGAGGTTAATGGAAAAATATGGTTTTTAAGCGAAAAGTATCCGCCATGTGCGCCATAACTCTGCAGAGGATGATGATCCGCAAATAAAATAATTTTCCCTCTGTTTGCTTCTAATAATTCATGCATACGCGCAATCACATCCTCTTTAGTCTTGCAGTCACACTCAGCTTCCGGATTCTTCTTATTGTAAGGGAACAACCACCATTCACTATCAAAAGCTATAATCGTTAAATTGTCTGTCAGCTTAATTGCTATAGGATCAGGACAGCCATTTGGCGGGATCATTTTTAATAAAGAGTCCTTTTGTTCTGCCAGGTATTCTCCCTGGCGAAGGATTTTAGCTAACCCTTCCGGGCCCATTTTATCCCAGTCATGGTTACCAGGAACAAAATAAACCGCTGCTCCCATCTGACGCATCGGCTGGAACTGGGATTGCAGAATTTGCTTTGTTGTTTCTTCTTCTTTGCTTCCGGATAACCCCATTCCTTTCGGATAAATATTATCCCCCAGATACATTACCGTCGTTTTTCCGGCAATGACATGTTTGGATGCATTTTTCAGGGACTCTCTTTGAGCGATATTCATCTCTCCGGCATCGCCGATAAAGATAACCCGGTATTTTACCGAATCCTGTGCTTTAGTGAAAGCAGCAGTAAATAAAAAGAAGAAGAAGAGCGTAGCATGTTTCATCATAAGTGACATTAATATGAATAGCTAAAATTACAGCATTTCTAACAAAATCAAGGATTAAAACATCAACGTTTTCAAAGCTTGTCCACACAACTATTTGTTCTTTTAAATTAAAAATCAGATTAATTTTTAATTTAAAAGAACTGTAGATAACTTGCACCAGTAATTACACGCAAATATGTCTAAATTTAATTTTCTGCTCTTCAGCCTGTTATGCTTTTGTTTAAAGACTTCAGCCCAGCGTCAAAACACTTACTTTCTTAAAAACGATGGCCAGCACGTTACGGAACCCGATAGTGCTGATTACTTTCGTCACGTTATAGAACCTGCGCAGGGAAGTGATTTGTACAGAGTAAAAGAATATTACCCGGATGGTACAAGGAAAAGCGAAGGTCTTTCCAGTAAAATAGATCCGCTTCTTTATGAAGGTCTGCTGACAACATTTTTTCCCAACGGGAATTTAAAAGAAACAGCAAATTACGTTAAAGGGCAACAAACAGATACAGTCAGCTCTTATTATCCCAATGGTCAGCTATACAGCCTGAGGGTCTATAGCTTGCCTGCTAAAGAAGACAAACATACAGGTCCGCCTTACTTTGCCGCACAAATCATGCTTGTTGTTAAAGATTCTACCGGCAAAGACATTGTGACTAATGGTAATGGGGAATATATTGGTTATAATGATGACTTTAACGAAATCACAGAAAGAGGCCTCGTTAAAAATGGTCAGAAGGACGGAACATGGACAGGAAAAGCAAAAGGTACTTTTTCCAGGTATACAGAAAACTATGCTGATGGAAAACTAATCTCCGGCGAAAGCACAGATGAAGAAAATGTCAGTTATAAATATACTGAATCACAAATTCAGCCTGTTTATAAGGGCGGCATGAGCAAGTTTTACAAATATCTCAGTGTGCATACAACCTACCCCCCCAGCTGCTATAACTCAGGCATACAAGGAGTCGCAATAATGAGATTTGTCGTAGAAAAAGATGGTAAATTAACTGATATTAAAGTTGTCAATTTCATCCATCCTGATCTGGAAAAAGAAGCAATCAGGGTGATGAAAAGCTCGCCTTTATGGGTACCCGGAATTTGGAAAGGTAAAGCTGTAAGAGTTGCTTATAACATACCGTTATCATTCAGCATACGCTAATATACCCGGGTCTTTGCTAAGAACAACAATAATTTCAAACGTTTGAAATGCATGAACAAACGTTTGATCTTTGCACAAGTTTTTTTTTTCACCTTTTCTTCGCCTCATATCTTCTCTAGTTTAGACTACCTAAACAAACCGAACCATGATGAGAAGAAACCAATGCAGAACCACATCCTCCTGTGGTCTTATTTTAATCATTTATTTTACCATTTTATCTATCTTGCCAGCACATGCAATGTATGGAAGCAGGTCAGTAATTGTAAATCCACCGGAAACAATAACCGGAATTGTAAAAGATTATAAAGGACAGCCAATTCCTGGTGTGTCCATTAAAGTAGAAAGTACAAAAAATGGTACTGTTACTGATAATGACGGTCGCTTTATCCTGAATAAAGTTCCCGCAGATGCCATGCTTGTTATTTCCTATATCGGCTATATCGAACAAAGAGTTAAAGCCGCCGGCGAAAAGATGAACATCGTTTTACTGGAAAATGTAAATGAACTTGATCAGATCGTAGTAGTTGGCTACGGAACACAGAAAAAAAGCGATATCACCGGATCTATTTCCTCTGTACCAAAAGATCGTCTGCAAAATCTGCCGGTAACCAACGTGCTGCAAGCTATGCAGGGTTCTGTTGCCGGGGTTAATATCAGCACTTCATCTTCTGCACCGGGGAGTTCACCAAGCTTTTATATCAGAGGGTTACATTCTATTACTGCAAGTAATGATCCACTGATTGTTTTAGATGGTATTCCATTCAGCGGTACTTATAACGATATTAACACAACAGACATTCAATCAATTGATGTATTAAAAGATGCATCCGCCACTGCGATCTACGGACCAGAGGTTCTAATGGTGTTGTATTAATTACTACCAAAAGAGGAAAAACCGGTAAGCCGGTTATTGCCTATAGTACCTGGTTTGGTGTAGAAAATATAACCAATGCGGCAAAGCCGATGAGCGGGGCACAATATGTACAGAAAAACCTTGATTATACGGCACAAACAAATAAAACCTCAGCTCCCGTTCCTAACCAATTTGAAAAAGATAATTACGATAAGGGGATTGAGACAGACTGGCTGAAAGAAATCTCTCAGCAGGGTTATATTCAAAACCATGAAGTGAGTATTTCGGGAGGTACCGAGGATGTGAAATATTATGTTTCTGGTAATTATACCAAAGAAAAAGGAGTATTAAAAGGATATCAGTATAACCGGATCAGTGTCCGTTCCAATCTGGATGCTAAAATAAATTCATGGTTAAAGATGGGGACTAACCTGTTTTTCACCAATAACAATCAGGATGGCGGAAGAGCAAATCTCTATATGGCTACTGTTATGAGTCCTTACGGAACATTGTATAACGCAAAAGGAGATTATGAGGTCTATCCAATGAATCCTGAGCAGCTTTATACAAATCCCTTATTAGGATTGTATTCACCAACTCAAAACCTAAAAAGAACATTAAGTGGTAATGGCTATGCAGAAATAACACCGGATTTTATTAAAGGATTTAAATACCGTTTAAATGCAGCTTATACTTTCAAGCCCGATCGCGCAGCCGACTATACAGGTCGTAAAGCAGGGGACCTTTTAGGTACCGCAACCTTATCTAATGGAGTTGATGGCGGTGGCGAAGGTCAAAACTGGTTAATTGAAAACATCTTTGGTTATCAAAGAGCCTTCGGGAAACACAGCATTGATGTAACCGGGTTATACAGTTCACAAAAAGATGAATCATTCAGGTCAAGCATTAATGCCAATACCTTCATTAATGACATGCTTGACTATAATAATATCGGAGCCGGACAGAAACAAACTACCTCTTCCAAATACGTGGCAAGTATGCTTATTTCTCAAATGCTGAGAATCAATTATGCTTATGACAGCCGCTATCTTTTAACCCTGACTGCCAGAAGAGATGGTTATTCAGGTTTTGGCGATGCGAATAAATACGGGACTTTCCCATCTGTAGCATTAGGCTGGAATATTGCAAAAGAATCTTTTTTGAAGGACAGTAAGTTAGTAAATGAATTAAAATTACGTCTGTCTTATGGTATATCCGGTAACCAGGGTGTTGACCCCTACAATACTTTAAGTACGTTAACCACTACCCCATACATATATGACGGTGTAACAACTATTGGCGTTACACCAAGCAGAATCGGGAATAAAGATCTTAAATGGGAAAGTACTAAAGGCCTTAATGCAGCTATAGACTTCTCGATTCTTTCTAACCGGATTACCGGCTCTTTAGAAGCTTATTCTACTAACACTTACGATTTATTGTTACTTCGTAAAATCCCTAATATCACCGGTTATTCGACCATTCTGGATAACGTAGGTAAGACTTCAAATAAAGGTTTCGAAGCTAGCATTACATCAGTTAATATAGAAAAGAAGAATTTCACGTGGCAAACTAACTTTAACTTCTCTTTAAACCGCAATAAAGTAATATCGCTTTATGGTGATGGTAAAGATGATATTGTGAACAGTTTATTTATTGGTAAATCATTACGTGCAGTTTACGATTATAAATTAATTGGAGTATGGCAAACAGGTGATAATTTTACTGTAGACCCTTCAGCTAAACCGGGCGATTTAAAGTTTGAGGATTTAAATGGTGATGGAAAAATAAACTCCCTTGACCGTACCTATCTGGGAACACGTCTGCCAAGTTATATTGCTGGTTTAACCAATACTTTTAAATACAAACAATTCTCACTGAATATTTTCATTCAGACCACGCAGGGAGTTTTAAAGCCGAATACGATATATGACTATCGAGATCAGGTAGGCCGGATCAATCTTCCAGCCAGTTACACTTACTGGACTCACCTGAGAACAAAAGCAATACCAGCCCATCTTTGGCTTACACCAATTCAAGACAGTATACCTACCCTGTTAACGGATCTTTTACCAGGATTAAAGATGTAACACTGAGCTACGATTTTGCAAAAGAAAAGTTAAATAAGCTTAAAATCAGCAACCTCAGAGTATATGTCAGCGGACGCAACCTGGCTACATTCACCAACTGGCAGGGCTGGGATCCGGAGGCAGATCCTTATCAGTATTTCGAGAATCAGAAAAGCAGTTTTTATCCCCTGGTTCGAAACTTCGTATTTGGTATTAACATTGGTTTACAATAAATCTTTAATTATGAAACAATTATCCTTTTATATATGCACACTGGTCTTGTTTTCGATCTTAAGTACCGGATGTAAAAAAAGCTTCTTAGATGAAAACTTAAAATCATCTTATGCACCAGAAAACACATTGGTAGACCCGCTCGGTTTTGAAGCTGCCATTGCAGGTATGCAAAATACAGTTCGTGATCAATATGAGGGTGATCAGGGAATGATCGCCACGATGTCGAACGGTACTGACATCGCCAGAAACGGGCAGGCAACTTCAGCCATGGTTCCTTTTGAGAGTTACGGCCAACTGAATTCACAGGATGTTGCATCAGCAAAATTCTGGCAGTGGGGTTATAAAACTATTAACTCAGCCAACCAGATTATAGATGCCGCAGAATCTGGAAAAACGACACTGACTACAGAACAAAAGAACAGTTATGTAGCTGAAGCCAAATTTTTCAGAGCTTATGCCTACAATTTCATTTCCAGCCTTTTTGGTGGTGTACCGCTAATCAAAAATTCTTTAACTGCACCAAAAACAGATTTTGTACGCGCTCCGCTAGACTCTGTTTTAAATTTTATGATTACCGATTTAACTTATGCTGAGGCCAACCTGCCGGATTTCGCTAAATTGAAGGCACAAGGCAGAATCAGTAAAGCTGCTGCCTCTCAACTTCTGTCTTTGGTTTATCTTAGAGCAAATAAACCAGAATTAGCAGAAACAGAAGCAAATAAAGTAATTGCAAATGGTGCAATTAAATTAATAAACAGCAGGTATGGGACTAAAAAAGATCAGCCAGGGGATGCCTTCTCTGACCAGTTTATCTATGGAAACATGAGAAGAAACCAAGGTAATACTGAAGCCATATGGGTAATAGAGCAAAACTATAATGTTCCGGGTGGTTTTAGCCCAACAGATCAGCGCAGAAGATGCTGGGTTCCTTTTTACGTAAATATTCAAGGGATGCTAATCGCCGATTCCTTAGGAGGAAGGGGCATCGGCCGGATCAGGCCAACTAACTGGTGGACTTATGATTTATATAAAAAGAATGATATGCGTAACTCTGGTTTCAGTGTTCACCGTAAGTTTTATTATAATGATCCTGCATCTTCTAAATACGGTAAACAGGTAGTAGTTACCGGTTTTGATACCATTCAGAATATTTATGCGCATACCACCAAATGGAACTATTACACAGATCAGGAACCTTTTGGAACCATTACCTATAAAGACCGTATTCAAATGCGTTTGGGTGAGACCTATCTTTTACTTGCAGAAGCACAATTTAAACAGGGTAAATTGCCTGAAGCAGCGGCTAGCATTAACGTGTTACGTACAAGAGCAAATGCAGATCAGGTACAGGCAGGTGACATCACGATGGATTTCATTTTAGATGAAAGAGCAAGAGAACTGACTGCCGAAGAAGACCGCAGAGTTACCTTAATGCGCACCGGCACCTTATTGAACCGGGTGCAAAAATACAATCCAACCTCAGCAGGATCAATCAAAGCATACAACCAGCTCTTACCTATCCCCCAGGCAGAAATTGACTTAAACAAAGATGCAAGGCTAGAACAGAATACCGGATACTAAAAAGAAAAAATTATGAGCAGAAGAAAACTATTCCTGATCTTAATCATTGTTAGCATGGCTTATCAGATAAGCCATGCACAACAGCCTGCAGTTCATTCCGATAAAATCGTACTGGAACATGGCGCCCATCGTACCGGGCGCAGAACAGATGAAGCAATGGCCAGATGGCGGGCTTATGGATTAGGCCAGTTTATCCATTGGGGATTATATGCTATTCCTGGTGGAGAATGGAATGGTCAAAAATATAACGGAGCAGCAGAATGGATCCGTTCGTGGGATGGAATACCTAAATCAACATATGATTCTTTGATTTACCATTTCAACCCCGTAAAATTTGATGCCGCAGCATGGGCAGCTACAGCACAGCAAATGGGTGTTAAATATGTAACTATTACCACTAAACACCATGATGGTTTTTGTTTATGGCCCAGTAAATACACCAAGTATACTGTTGCAAATTCGCCTTATAAGAAAGACATTATCAAACCTTTGGTAGACGCTTATAACAAAGCCGGAATAGACGTCATCCTTTATTTTTCCATTATGGACTGGAGTAACCCGGACTGGCGTTATGAGCTCAAAACCAAAGCTGACAGCATTGCCTTTGAGCGTTAAAAAAAGTTTACCCGTAACCAGCTATTGGAGCTGCTTAAACTGTATCCAACAACCAAAGGTTTATGGTTTGACGGAACATGGGATAAAGCCTGGGTAAAGCAGGCAGCATTTGCCGATGAGCTGGAAACTGAAATGCGCAAGCTAAATCCAGGTCTTATTATCGGAAGCCGTTTCCGCGCAGATGAAAATGGAAAACGTCATTTTGATACCAATGGCCAGTTAATGGGCGATTATGAACAAGGCTGGGAGCGCAAAATCCCTAACACCATAAATGAAGTACATGGGAATGACTGGGATTGTGTAATGACCGTTCCCGAAAACCAGTGGGGCTACAACTCCGCATGGAAAGGTCATATCAAAACTACTGATGAACTGCTTGAAATGCTGGCCAAATGTGTTTCATTGGATGGTAATTTTGTTTTAAACTTTGGGCCAAAGGGCGATGGATCAATCCGCAAAGAAGAGCTTTCTCTTGCTAAAGGTATTGGCGATTGGAGTCGGTTAATCAGGAGGCTATTTATGGTTGTGAATATGCAGGCTTTGAACCTCAGAACTGGGGATATTTCACTAAAAAAACTGGTTCAGACAAAATCTATATGATCGTCTTTAATGTCCCTGTATCAGGTGCTTTACGCGTTAAATTACCACCCAAAACCAGAATTACGAAAGCTTACAGAATGGGGCAGACAGCCCAGACCTTCATACCAGAAGAAATTCAGGCGAATGAAAGTTTTATCCATTTGAAAACAACTGATGAGAAGCACCCTTTTGTGATTGTGCTGGAAACAGCAAAAGATACAGGTAACAATGAGGTTAAATACGAAAAGGCAAAAACGTAATTCTTATTTTCAGACGATATATAACAGTATAAAAACATCACCGCATGACACATTTTTATTTGAGCTACAGATCTAATTTTTTAATCCTCTTGTCCGTGTTTACATTTTCGAGTTTTTCAAGTTTCGGACAATCAAGAGAAAACATATCTTTTAATCAGGACTGGACATTCAGAAAAACAAATGATACCTTAACTCAAAAGAGTGAATGGGAAAAAGTCACCCTGCCACATTCCTGGAACGCTACAGACATGCAGCTGACCAAAGATTTTTATGAAGGTGAAGGCCAGTATAAAAAGCAAATTGTATTTGGCCAGGAGTATAAAAATAAACGCCTGTTTTTACGTTTCGAGGGTGTTGGACAAGTCGCCCAGGTTTATGTCAATCAAAAACTGGTTGGTACGCATAAAGGTTCTTACAGTGCTTTTGCTTTAGATATTACCTACGCAGTAAAACTCGGTGAATCCAATACGATCCTTGTCAAAGTAAACAATAAGGCACGCAAAGACATTATTCCTGTCAACCATTTTCTATTTGGCATTTATGGTGGGATTTATCGCCCTGTTAGTTTATTGGTAACCAGCAAAGTCAATATTACAACGACAGATTATGCATCCCCTGGAATCTATATTTCACAGAAAAATGTAAGTGCCGAATCTGCTGTAGCTGTAGCCGTTAAAATTGAAAACACAGAAACCAGCTGGCAGGATATTATGATCAAAACTGAAATCTATGATCAGGCAGGGAAAATCGTATCCAGTCAGAATACACCGCAAAAGATCACCACTCAGGGCAGACAAAAGTTTGTTCAGAATTTCCGATTACAGCCTCCGCATTTATGGAACGGCTTAAAAGATCCTTATATCTATAAAGTTAAAACTCAGTTACTTCGTAATGGTGAGGTAATTGATGAAGTAGAACAGCCTCTGGGTCTGCGTAAATTTGAACTAATTGCAGGAAAAGGCTTCTTCTTAAATGGCCAGTCCTATCCAATGTATGGCGTTTGCAGGCATCAGGACAGATGGCAGTTTGGCAATGCACTAAGTAATGCACAACACAAAGAAGATTTAGATATTATTAAAGAAATGGGCGCGACCACTATCCGTTTCGCCCATTATCAGCAGGCTGAATATTTATATTCCACCTGTGATACCATGGGTTTTGTTGTCATCTGGGCAGAAATTCCATTTGTCAATACCAGCACAGGTGAGGAAGCTGATAATGCTAAACAGCAGTTGATGGAACTGATTAAGCAGAATTATAACCACCCTTCACTCTATGTATGGGGTTTACATAATGAAGTTTATGGCAAAACACCTGCTGATTACCCCGCTGTGCTTACCCGTGAACTGAATGATATTGCAAAATCAGAAGATCCCGACCGTTATACAGTAAGTGTAAGCGGCTATGGTGAAATGGATCGTCCTACAAATTTAAACGCCGATATACAGGGTATGAACAGGTATTATGGCTGGTATGAAGGTAAAGTAGGTGATTTAGAGGATTGGGCAAAAGGATTAGAGACGAATTACCCGGCTAATAAAGTTATCCTGACCGAATATGGTGCAGACGGAAATGTTTTCCATCAGCAGGAACAATCAGAACTGAAAGAGACTTATGATTATACCTCTGCTTTTTACCCTGAAAGTTTTGAGACCAAAACGCATGAATGAAGTACAATGGCCAATCATTGCCAGACATCCTGGTATTGCAGCTTCTTATATCTGGAATATGTTTGATTTTGCAACGCCAATGTGGAACCGCGGCAGTATGCCGGCCCGTAATATGAAGGGTCTGGTAACTTTTGACCGCAAATTAAAAAAAGATGCTTTCTACTGGTATAAGGCTAACTGGAGCAAAGAGCCTGTCTTATATTTAACAGAGCGCAGGATGGTTGAACGTAAACACGCGATTACCCCGGTAACGGTTTATTCAAATATCGGACAGCCCGTACTATTTCTTAATGGAAAAAAGACTGCCATTCAACCAGTACAGGGAACGAATAAGGTTCAGTTTATTTTTAAAGATGTACAGTTAAAAAAAGGCAAAAACATTCTTAAAACGGTTGTAAAACAAGACAATAAAACGTTCACTGACACTATAGAATGGTCTTTAAACTTATAAATTGATAATGTTCAAAATTAGTCATACCTTTTTTTATCGTGGATAAATTCATTTGAACAAAATCATACCTATGGAATATTCAGTGCTTCAACCACGAAAACCCGGGCATATTGCATTAAGCTTTTCAGGCGGTGGTTTTCGGGCGGCGTCCTACTCACTGGGATGCTTGTCTTATATGGAAACTGTTTATATTGATGGCAAAAAACTAACCGATCTCGTTCATTTTATCTCTTCCGCTTCTGGCGGAACAATTACAAATCTTGCTTATACTGCAAGCCAACGCAAAGGACAGCCATTTCAGGAGTTTTATGCCAATATGAACAAACATATATTACACGGGACTAAACTAATAGACCGTGTTTTTAAAATCCTCAATGCTGAAAGTCACTGGAAAAAGAGGCCGGATAAATCCAGAAACATCATTAATGCATTCTCTATTGCTTATGACGAGCTGCTTTTTAAAGAAGAAGTATTTGGTATTTATTGGAAACCCGTAAAAAACGCAGTTAAAGAGGTCTGCGCCAATGCCACTGAATTTGATAATGGGGATGCTTTTCCGTTTTCAGAATGCCGGGGTGCCCGGGAATAAATTCATTAGATTCAGGAATGAAAAAACTGCAATTGAGGTACTTAAGAAAATTAAACTGGCAGATATCCTCGCCTGCTCTTCCTGTTTTCCGGTAGGCTTTGAACCTTTTGTTTTCCCAAATGACTTCACATACCATGAACTAAGTATAAACTCTTTAGAAAGCGCCGTTAAAGAAGACCCCCGTTTTTCTCCTGATAAAGGCGAACAAGAAGAAACCCCGCCACCCCCCGCTTTGTGCTTATGGATGGCGGAATTGACGATAATCAAGGTATTGATTCCTTTACAAGAGCAGAAGAAAGACTTCAAAACAGGAATATATTTGGTTATGATTTGTATATCACCTGTGATGTAAGCAGTAATTACACCAGTGGATATAATTTCCCTGAAGAAAACAAAAAAAGCTGGCTTCAAAAACTTAACCTGCTGCAATGCCTGCTTATTTTAATCCTGTTCAGTGGGATATTTATAACTGGCGTACTGACAAAAACATGGCTTGAGTTATCCTGTGCTTTTTTAGGGATCAACACTGCCTTGCTATTAGTCGCTTTTTATTTTTTCACCAAAGGCTTTTTTGCTTATCAAAAAAAAAAAAAAAAAAGAAACAGACTTATGGCATAGTCATCCTTGGACATATCTCTTATTTCTTACGTTTGCGACTGAGTGTACTTTTACAATTGATAGATTCAAGAGCTACTTCTGTAGCCTATCTTTCTGCAATCGTCTTTCTAAAAAAAATCAGAAGAGTATCTTATGACCGCTTGTTTGAAAAAATCTCAGAAAGAAAGATAAAAGCCGATGGTACTTTGTTAAAAAAAGGCGAGAAAGAATCCCTGGTTCAAAAAATAGAATTGAAGCACTGGAGGCAATTCAGTTTGATGAATGCAATTTATTTGCTAAGTCCTAAAAATGACTGCCAGAGAATGGCCGATCTTAAGGCCGAAACCTGGTATAAAAAGAACCCTGCGGTTTTGATTAAAGGAAAAAAAATAAGCCTGGCAGAATTGATGAAACCATCTGTAGCCTTACAGGAAGTAGCAAAATTAGCAACAGAAATGGATACTTCGCTTTGGTTTGACAAAAATCATCAGCAAGAAAACAGACCTGCCGCCTTAATTGCCACCGGACAATTTACAACCTGCTATAGTTTACTGCGTTATGCATTCAGATTTGACAGTAATGATCCTTACTGGTCAACTTTGCAAAATCAACTTGCACAAGACTGGTGGGAGTTTAATCAGTCTCCTTTCAGGATGTACACCAACCCATAAGTAATCTGCCTATCACAAACTCAACTCACCAGATGATTGAAATGATTTCCATTACTCTACATCAGAATATCGTTCTCTGCAAGTATAGCAGGCGGCAGATTCTTCTCCCCTAATATCTCTAGCAGATCAATTTCTATCGTCCTGCTCATTGAAGTAACAGGAATATCATTTGGCCCGCCTTCAAACGGGTTTTCAGTACTTTCCCCCACTTGTTCCAATGAAGTAAATATCCAGCCTATAATCATCGCAAAAGGGATAGCCAACCATGCACCATAAGGGCCAAGCTTAGCACATTCACCCAACATTCCAAAAGGCAGTAATAAGACTAGTAAACGGATAAAAAAGAGGTTAATGCTCGCAAACTGCCTTGGATAAGGGAAATTTTTCAAGCGTTCACTTTTTCCTTGATTTTCATAAAAATCTTTAAGCAGGTTCTGCAGTTCTATATGATATAAAGGATCAAGCTGTTGTTTGTTATTCAACACTTTTAATTGTGCAGACTGCAATGCGATGATTTGTGTTGCGCGGTTTTTCTTACTTAAAATAACAACGCGTTCCTCTTCTGTTAAATAGGGTTTTAATTCTTCCGCCAGGTCACTTTCCCATTCGGCAACTTTATAATGTTTTCTAAATTCAGAATTATAGCTTTTCGTCTTTACATTTTCCCAGCTTCTGGATTCTCTGAGTTGAAACGCAAAGCAGTTAACCAGGCAATGTGGCGGTTAATCATTTCACGGTGTATGTTTTTTTCTTCTACTGAATCAGTACAGTGAATAAAGTCTCTGACCATGATTGCAAAAGTTCGGCTACTATTGACGATAGCCCCCCAAATACTCCTTGCCTCCCACATCCGGTTATAGGTCAGTGTATTTTTAAAACCTGCGATAAAAGCAGCTGCTGTCCCTACAAGGGTAATAGGCACCCAGGGAATAGCCAGCCATTTCCACTCCATTACCTGATATAAAAATGTGGGTACAAAGGAGAGTACGAATAACCAGTAAATATTTTTACGGGTCCATAGCAAAAATACTTTTAATTTGTAATGACTACCAATGTTCATAGGAGATATTTATGCCTTAGATAAAGGATACTGCAAATAAATGATAACTAGAGAAAGAGCTAAGAATGGTAACTCAATGGCAAAACCTTTGAGATCTTTGTCTCCTAAATGAAACGCTGCAATTAATAAAATGCCCGCAGCGGTAATGAAATTCCCTATAATAAAAGTTCGGGGAAACAAAACCAGTATAGCACCAATCATCGTAATCGCTCCAAGAACCATTACGCTATTTTTGCCCATCTCCCATTTGCTGAACATTTCCAGCATGGGCGCCTTTCCCGAAAACATCGCCCATCCCTGTTTAATGCCCATATATAAAGCAAAAAGGATAAGCACAGAATTGATAATTTTTAGTATCATATGATAGGTTTTGATTGAAGATAAAAAAAGCCGGCGATTAAACCGGCTTTTTAAAGATGAAAATATTCATTACCTGGTAGTATAACCACCATTAGCAAAAATTGTCTGACCCGTAATCCACCAGCCCCCTGTAACCAGGAACTCAACTATAGGCGCAATATCCTTGATATCAGTCAGGCCTCCCAAAGCAGAAGCTGATTTATGATAAGCTACCGCATCATCATTTTCCTGTCCATAAAAGAATGGCGTGTCCATTGGTCCCGGGCCACAGCAGTTACAGAAATTCCTCTTGCCCCAAGCTCTTTTGACGCAGCTCTTGTAAAATGTTCTACCGGAGCTTTCCCACCTGCATAAGTAGAATAATATCCTGTATAGGCTGCCAATAGTGAAGTCACTATAGTACAGATTTTCCCATGATCATTCAATTGTTTCCCTGCTTCCTGAATAAAGAAATAGGCAACTTTCGAATTGATATCAAACATACTATCATATTCAGCCTCGGTTGTTTCCCCGTAAGGTTTTTTCAATACCTGGCCAACTGTATTAATGGCGATATCAATTCCACCATACCTCGCTTTAGTTTCAGCAAAAAACTTAAGAATATTATCCACCTTTTTGAAATCCGCTTTAAATAAAAATGCTTCTCCCCCATTTGCCTGAATGGCTGCCAGTGTTTTTTCTGCAGCATCTTTAGTGCTGTCACTATTATAGTGAATAGCAACTTTAGCGCCCTTTTCAGCGAAATTACGGCTTAATAAACCTCCAAATTCTTAGCACCCCCGGCAATTAATACTACTTTACCTTTTAACTCATTTACTGACATACATTTTTTTTTTTATGGTTGATTCTATTAATTAATGATATAAATGAGAGTTTATTAATTTATCGTTTTAACAGCAGACAAGCCTGCATAAAACAAAGGTTAGCATTAAAATCAATGTCAATGTGGTGAACTTTTCGGATTCTTAAATCCTGGTTATTTTTTATGATTATTTCTGAATTGCCCCGGTGTTATACCAGAATACTTCTTGAAGAACTTTGAGAAATTAGAGGGGTCGTAAGTTAATTTACGGGCTATTTCAGCAACAGACAATGGTGTTTCGAGTATGAGCTTTTTCGCTTCCTCCAGGATCTTCTGATCGTAAAAGTGACAAGGATGATGACCCTGCGTATACTGGATAGTATCACTTAAGTGTTTCGCAGAAATAAAAAGCCGATCAGCAATCTGATTAATTTCCAGCATTTCTGTATCCTTACCAGCAATAAGGTTTGCGAGATGCTGATCTAAAAAAGCAAAATATTCAGTAGTAATTTCTTCGTTTCTGGTGACTTTTTTCGCCATGCTCTTCCTGATATTTATTAATCACCTAATATCATAAATCATGCCCTGATCAACATGGTGAGCTTTTCGGAAGATTACAAATATCTCTTTTACTGATCAAGCCACTTTTTAAAAGCCTCTGCCCGCTCTTCACTCACAACGACTTCTACGTTTTCAGGTTTAGGCGATAAATTAATCCGTACCCGATTGCGGGAGAGTTTATACATCTCTTTGATCGCATTGATATGAATGATAAATTTACGGTTAATCTTAAAGAAGTTCTCCGGGTTCAGCTTGGGTTCCAGACTGCCGATTGTTTCTTCAATAATATAATTCTGCTGATCATTAGTGACCAGAAAAAGATACTTATCATCGGCCATAAAATAAGCGACCTGGTCGGCAGGAACTGTTTTAATCAGCTTCCCTACTTTAACCATAAACCGGTTACGTGTTTTACCTAATACTTCTTCGACTGTCTGCACTAACTGCGGGGTGCTGACCGTCCCGGTATTTCGGATATTACTGAGTTTGTTTAATGCGCTGCGTACATCTTCTTCATCAAAAGGTTTCAGCAGATAATCGATTCCCTGATTTTTAAATGCCTTCAGCGTATATTGATCATACGCCGTCGTAAAGATTACCGGGCTGTTTACCTCCACCTGCTGAAAGATCTGGAAACTTTCACCATCACCTAAATGGATATCCATAAAAAGTATATCGGCTTTATGTTGCTGTAACCAGCTTACTGCGGCCTCTACAGTACCAACAACCGCATGTACCTGTATACTGGGATTAATGTGCACGAGCATATTCTGCAGCGTTGTTGCAGCCAGTTCTTCGTCCTCAATAATCAGTACAGTCATGCGTTAATTGCTTAACTGTAAAAAAAAAAAAAAAACTCCGGCCTGTAGAAACAGACCGGAGTTAAATCCTTTTTTAAATTATTTTATTGCAGGTTGGGGTTATTCGCAACCGCAGCTTTTGGAAATGGTAATGTATATCTTGAATCATTGGTTTTCAAAACATAATCTACACCATCCACAGTATGTGTCAGCGCTGGTTGACCGTATCTCCTTAAATCATACCAGCGGTGCCCTTCCTGAGCCAGCTCTCTTTCTCTTTCATTCACAATCTCTTCCAGGAGTGCTGTTTTATCCAGCCCCTGAATTCTCGTTTTTTCTGTTTCAAAATAAGCAGGCTTCAGGCGTTTTGCTTTCAAAGCGAGTAAACTCTCCACTGCTAATGCAGCATTCCCTGTTTGTAAAGCAGTTTCAGACTGGATCAGATATAACTCCCCGTTACGGAAAGAGGTTTTTAGCTCATTTGCAGATGTTTTCAAAGAAACATAATGATCATCAGATTTGCTAAAATAAAGCTTATAACGCAAGTCATTCACCTGATCATACCTGCTCAGTAAATGAGCAGATATAAAAAATGCTTTGGATACCGAAGGATTAAAGGGTTTCTCCATAGACATAATACTCTCTTTAGAAAGATAGTGATTAGGTAATTTACGATCAGCTGCATTCAAATCTTCCAGCTGATTATTTAGCTGTAGGGCCTTTTGAGCCGCCTCTAATGAATTCTTCCACTCTCCTTTAAACTGAAGCACTCTTGCTTTTAAAGCCCATGCCGCACGGGTTGTAAAGCGGTAATTTTTACCTGCATCAAAATCAGCTACATTCAGCAGTTTCTGCCCCTCATTGATATCATCCAGTATCTGGTTATAAACAGCCTCAACAGTAGCTGGTTTATAGTTCTGTTCCAGATCCAGTTTAAGTGCGATTGCAATTCCACGATCGCTTGAAGCTGTAGCTGCCTGATAAGGTTTGCCATATAAATTCACCAGCTCAAAATGGCTATAGGCACGTAACAAATAGCTTTCTCCTTTTAATTGATCAGTTTCTGCATTTTTACCTGCTTTTGTTTCTACCTCAGCAATAACTTCATTTCGCATAAAAGATAGTATTGTAAAAACCCAGGTACTGAAAGGGAAGTGTAACTGCATCCGGTGCAGCATCATTCCATTTATAAATATCACGGTAATCCTGATAATAATAATCAGAAGGATTACTAGTCAGTTCGTCTGTACGAGCAGCTAGTAATGATTTGTGTTCCGGAAAGCCAGCATAAGCTGCAGTTAATAATGCCCTGAAATCTTCCGCTGTAGTTGGAATTATTTTTCCTACAGGCTCTATATCTAAATACTTTTTACAGCTGCCTAATGTTACTAACACTAGTAATACAGCACATAATTGAATAATTTTCTTCATCTGACTATATATTTTTGTCTAAAATGTTGCGTTTAAACCAATAGAAATACTTCTTGAAACAGGTTGCGCATAAATATTACCAAAAGTTTCCGGATCGAAATATCCTTTATATCCATTACTGAATACCAGCAGGTTCCTGCCTTCAACACTAAATCTCAATGAATTTGCTCTGACCTTTGAGGAAATTTTTGACGGTAAAGTATAACCTAAACGGACACTGCTTAGTCTTACGTAACTCATCTTTTTTGCGAAGACATCCAGACTTCGGTATGAGTTTGCAGGATCGCCTCTGTTAATCCAGTTATAAGCCATCCAACGGCTGCCATCACCTGTACCTGCATCAATAATCTGAGGTTGATTTGTATTCGTATTTGATGGTGTCCATGCATTTAAAATATCTCTCGAATAATTAAACCCCCGGTCTACAGCAGCAGGATTATAAGTAGGATTTGCTAACATCATCTGATTCAGATTAAAGATCGCAGTGATGGCAAGATCCAGGTTTCCATAACGGAAACGGTTAGTTAAACCACCTGTAAACTTAGGGTCTCTATCACCTGCATAAGTATATAATTCCTGAAACTCTTTATTGCTTAAGCCAGTGCTGGTCGCGTAACCCGGATCAAACTCCGCATAAGGATCATATAATTTGTAGAAATTCTCCAGAGAAATGATTTACCATCTTTTACAAATTGAGGGATGCCATTTGCATCTAAACCAGCCGTTTTCAATACAAACAATCCATTTACAGGATACCCCTCTCTGGATGCAGTGTATTGATTTGCTCTTACTTTTTCTCTTACAACTTTACTTTTGTTATGGGCGATATTAAAATCTGTCCACCATTGAAAATTCTTACCACTAATATTTCTTGTCGAAATAGTCAGTTCCAGTCCTTTATTTTTTACCTGTGAAAAATTAGTATTTGTGAATTCGAAACCATTCTCTAATGGTAATTCCTGCAAGCCTATCAGATCTTTACTGTTCCGATTGTAATAATCAAAAGTAATCTGGAAAGCATTGTTAAATAATCCCAGGTCCATACCAGCATTAAACGTCATTGTTTTTTCCCAGCGTAATTTATCGTTTGGAGGGCTTGTTACACTAATTGTATTTTCATTATTGCCTGGTAATATGGTCGCATTACCAGTATTTCCTACAATTTTCGGAGAAGTGTTCTTGTCAATATTTCCTTGTATACCGTATGAACTGCGGAAGCGTAAATTCGATATCCATTTCGCTTTTTTAACGAATTCTTCTTCATGTACATTCCATGCACCAGAGATAGAATAGATAGGCAGATATCTGTATTTAGGGTCAACACCAAATAAATCAGACCCATCATAACGGATACTACCATAAACTGTATATTTCCGATCATAGGTATAAGAAAGTGTACCAAAGAAAGAAGCATAACCATTACGCTGCTGTAACTTCTGGTAACCACGATAATCAGCGTTATCCGCCTGGTCAGCATTTGGAAATATAATATTCTGGTTGGTTAGCGTTCTTTCGTTGAAGCCGAATCCCTGGGTAATCAGATCTTCGTTATTATTCTTTCTGAATTCGGTACCTGCAAGTGCTTCGATTTCATGCTTCTCATTAATTACCTTTTTATACTCCAGTAAAGTTTTCCAGTTGTATTGGAAAAAGGTGTTCTCCTGATTCTTAAAAATACCGCCATTTGGCAAAAAGTATTCATACTTTTTACTCTGGGAATTATAGAACCTGGTTGCTTCTCTTCTTTTACGTGTAAAGTAAGAATTGGGAGATGAATATTTTTCACTACCTGTATCTTCAAATTGCAGACCAAGTTCAGAATGTAATTTCAGATCTTTAAAGATTTGATAATCCATATCCAATATACTTTTCACACTTTTATTTCCTAAAGTATACCTTGTATTTTGTCTTTCTTCAATCACGTTGAACGGGATGTAAACATCACCAGAAAAATTACTTGTTCCAAAAATATCCTGATCGTAAGCATAACCACCAGAAGAATTTCTTACCTGCTGATATGGATTTACATTTCTTGAATATCTTAATGGACTGGTGAAACTATCCACATCTGCCAGAAAGCTTTTACGTTCACTTTTTGAAGCAAAAACTGCTACTCCGAATTTTAATTTCTGAGAGAGATTAAAATCCGTTTTCAAAGTCAGGTTATACCTTTTTAAACCTGTACCTATAGTTGTTCCTTTCTCATCATAGTAACCACCAGAGAAATAATAATTCGCCTGATCGTTTCCGCCTGATAAACTCAAGCTGTATTGCTGATTAACGGCTGTCTGGAAGAGTTCTCTTCCCCAGTCAGTATTGTTTTGACGAAGGGCATTAATTTCTTGTTGTGTAGCTGAGCTTAAACCTGAAAAACCATTGGTTCTATAATTTTCCAGTTCTTTGTTCTTATTCAGTATTCTGGCTATCGACCCCTGTTCCGGGCGGTAGGTAAGATCTGGTCTTGCCGCAAGACCTAATTCAAAATCAACCTTTTCAGTTGAATTCATCAGGTTCAGCTTGCCTAAATCAGCACGTTCGGTAATAAAAGTATTCGCACTGAAGTTAATAGACACTGGTCCTTTTTTACCTTTTTTTGTAGTGATTACAATGACTCCATTCGCTGCTCTTGCTCCATAGATAGAGGTTGCCGCTGCATCTTTCAGAATAGTAATATCCGCGATATATCGTCAGGGTTTAAACCTGCGATTGGCAAATTACGCAACTGGTCAATGTTGTCTTTATCTGTAAAATCTTTAGGCATATTAGTTCCTTCTAATGGAATTCCATCCAATACCCATAAAGGGTCCTGACCACCATTTAAGGAAACAGTACCACGAATACGGATCTTTGGTGATGATGAAGGCCCACCGCTCAATGTAGACATTGCCACACCAGCAATCTGACCTTCCAGCATCTGGTCTACTCCGGCAACACCAGACTGACGAAACTTGCCATATTCCAAAACAGTTGTTGCTGTAGTATTTTTACGCTTTGCAATAGAAGTATAACCGTTGACAACTACCTCACCCAGATTATTTTCATTACTGGACATTGAAATTGTCAGCTTCGTCTTATTGATAATACTTACCAATATCGAGTTATACCCCATATAACTTACCCTGATAGTTGGAGTACCTTCGGGAACGGCTAAAGTAAATTTACCTTCAGTATTCGTCACACTGTACCAATCGTTGTATTCTGGATTACACCGGTAACTGCGGTCTGCTCGCCTATCGTAGATTTATCCACGTAAACGGATGCTCCTGGTATTGGCAATCCTTCCGGATCCAAAACCTGCCCGCTGATGGTGGTTTGTTTCTGACTATATCCTGAAAGGCTGAGGCCCATCAGAAATAGTATTAACAGTAGATTTCTAATCATAGTTTGTTGTTTAGGTGTGTTTGATAATTTTAATTGTGTGTTTATTGTGTGTGTTCTTGTATGCTGTTTTATTTTATTTGAAGGCTTTGACGAATACGAAGGATCAAGTCCATGTAATGACCTTTAGTCGATTCATCACCTCTGTTTTTATTATTTTCAAGTAACGTTAAGATTTGTAAAAGCTCTCCTCTTTTTGCTGCTGCAGCATCCGAAGTGCGGCTCATTGCTGATACATAAATCATTCTCAGCCCGGCAGCAGGATTACTGCTACGCTCTTCCTCTTTATGCAAACCTAAATCGCGCATATTTGCGGTAAATTATTCAGACCGTTTTGCTGTATCGATTTCTTAGTTATCTTTTCAAGCATTTTATCTGTACTCACCAATAATGCATCAACATAATTTTGCTGTAACATCCTGTCTGTGATAGAAAGTGATTTCCCTTTCAGGGTCTGTGCAAAAATCGCAGGGCGGATATCGTTAAATAATTCCGAAACTGTGAATACTTTGTCTTTACCGAACATCACTTCCATTTCAAGCATTCTCAATAAACGACTTTCGTTCAGCAGGCTGTAAAGTAAACCATACTGGTATTCACGTCTCAGGTTTAATGGAGCATATTCCATCGGGCCTACTGGTGTATCTTTTACAGGGAAGGTTTTTTTAAGCAGCTCTTTATTAAATAACCATTCCGGCATTGTAAATACTTGTTCTTTAAAATACTCTAAAGCACCTTTTTGAACCTTAACAGGTACTGGTGTATAAGCATCTTTGCCATCTCCACTAACTGGGTCCTCTAAAATAATAGCCGCCGATATTTGCAGTTACATGCTCTGCATAAGTTTGCCATTGCCAGATTGCAGCCAGGTAAAGTTTACCTGCCTGGTAGTAATTATCACCTTCAGGTGCAGACCATGTTAAAATTTGCGGGATCAGACGTTTTAGATTTGCCAGTCCATAACGGCTTGCTTTCACTGCATCATCGCCAAGATCTTCGGATTGTGCCCTTGGATCAACAATATCCTGCATTTTCTGTTGTTCCCCATAACGATATAAAGGATCTTTAGCATGTACTTTAATCCATTCTTTAAGTACAGGTATTTCCTGACGCGGATCTTCTCCCGGTAACCAGCGATATCCCCATGCAATAGCATATTTATCGTAAAGCCCTATTTGCGGGGTGATATTAGTTACTTTATCTTCTGGTTGTGCTACGTAATTAAAACGTGCATAATCCATAATAGATGATGCTGTACCCCCCATACGATTTGTAAAAGCTGGTGAACGTAAAGAGTCAACCGGGAAAGATGCTGAAGCAGCAGCCATATTGTGTTTCAGACCTAAAGTATGACCAATCTCATGTGAAGAAACAAAACGGATTGCATGTCCCATTCTTTCATCTGATACTTTATTATATCTCACCGCTGTATCAATGATTCCTGTTTGCACACGCATCCAGTATTGAACAGAGGTCATTACATTATGCCACCAGATCACATCAGATTCTAATATTTCTCCGGATCTTGGATCTACTACTGCCGGGCCCATCGCGTTTGATTTCGGTGAAGCTGCGTAAGTAATTTCATTATAGCGAACGTCATCGCCATCATAATCAGTAGTATCCGTAACTTCGCGGGCCTGAATTGCATTTTTAAAACCTGCTTGTTCGAAGGCTTTCTGCCAGTCAACTACTCCTGCGATAATTTCTTTTCTCCATTGTGGCGGCGTAGCCGGATCTATATAAAATATAATAGGTTTAACTGGTTCTACCAATTCACCTTTAAGGTATTTTGCCTGGTCTTCGGTTTTGGTTCCATTCTCCAGCGGGTTACCAGTTCCCTGGTTTCCAGTTTATGCTGTGCATCTGAAAAATACCATCTTGGTGTACTAAAAAAACCAACTCTATTATCTGCAAAACGTGGTTTCATCGGTTTTTTTCCGGTAATAAAAGAATGTTAGTTGTAATTGCCATACTAATAGGCACACTAATTCCGGCATCCATCACTCTTGAACTCAATAATGCGCGGACAACAATATTCTGAGGGAAACTTTTAATCTTTTCAATTGCTGACAATGATGTTTTAGGAGTAGCTCCCAACCCTATATCAGTAAATACATCATTGAAGCTTTTCTCTGTTCCGTCAAAAACCTTATTCATTTTGATCACAACGGCTGATGAGTCAGGTGAATAAGCTTCGATTTTGAATGACTCTATAACAGAACCAGTAAAGTTATCTTTTACTGAACGGGTAATTGCATCCCCGGGGCAGATTCTACCTGAGGGACTATCGTTTTAACCCATACTGTTTTAGCTAGTTTATTTCTTGAAAAACGGATCACCTTGTTATCAAAATTCACCCCTTTATTGACTCCTGATTCATTTAGTGCGAGAGGCACTGATGAGATTTTATTAACGATTAAAAAATCCTTCTCCATCAAATTCAATGGGATTTCGAAATAGTAATCGCTTTCTACCTGATGTACTTTGAACAAGCCTTTCAGTGTGGTTGCTTTCTTTAATAATTCGGCATAGCTTTTCAGCTCCTTTTTACTGGTGCTGTCTTTATCTGCTTTCTTTTTAAGCGTATCTGCAAGTATTTTTTTACCAGAAATTTTACCTGTAGGTTTTGGTAGTTTCTTAGGTATCTGAGTGTAACCGTTTACGTTGCTAAGTAATAAAAAGAGCGCCGCAAAAGACAATTTCAAAAGGTTTTTAGTCAAAATCATGCCACAAAATCCCCCTTAGTTAGGAGATTATGAAATTATTAAAAGTGAAAGGGTTATTATAAGAAGTGAAAGCGCAGTTTTAAGGAGTGGGTGGTTTTTTAATGAGGGGTAAAAAGCATTTATATGCTCCATTTTCAATTCCATACGTCAAATGCAAGTCTCCAAAATGAGCATAAATACTCTGCAAATATTTAAGGCCCTGTTTCCCCGAATCCTTCACATCGGGACGCAGTTGTAAATTGTTAGTCACCAGCAGACCATCGCCCTCGCTTCTGATACTGATATGCAAAGGTTTCAATTTAGAAACGACATTGTGTTTTATCGCATTTTCGACCAGAGTCTGTACACTCATAAAAGGAATATAGGCTGAAGAATGCTGCTCATTCAAATCGATTTCTAAGGATGCCAGCGCTTCACCGAACCGTATTTTTAATAAGAAAAAGTATTCACTCGCAAAACGCACTTCTCTGGAAACTTCCTCTAATCCGTTTGGTGTAGGATCTAAAACATAACGGTATACCCTGGAAAGTTTCACAACAAATGCTTTCGCTAAGTCCGGCTGTTCTTCAATTAATCCATTCAGGGAACTTAATGAATTAAACAGGAAATGGGGATCGAGCTTTTCCTTGAGTTTATCCAATTGCAATACTGCATTTTCTTTCTCCTGACGTGCAGCCGCTACTTCGGCCAGTTGTCTCAGAATAAATTGCTTTTGCCATTTAGCATGTGACCATTCGATTAAAATCAAAATGATTAAAGTTGTGACGATAAACATGATCATTACATACTTTTCGATCGCCCTCACTTCTTCATCGACAACAAGAACAGCAGTTTCTACCACCATTGTCAATTTCATTCCACTAAGATTTAGTGGTGCATAAAAGCGGAATACGGGAATT
Source organism: Pedobacter sp. NJ-S-72 (assembly GCF_053890575.1). Taxonomy (NCBI): domain Bacteria; kingdom Pseudomonadati; phylum Bacteroidota; class Sphingobacteriia; order Sphingobacteriales; family Sphingobacteriaceae; genus Pedobacter; species Pedobacter sp. NJ-S-72. Next base: position 3,389,798 of record NZ_CM132681.1, read on the forward strand.
TGCAGATAAGCAGAATTTCCTATTTCATAAGTACTGATACTATCAGCCATCTTCAGGTTACCTGCCCTCTTAACTTCTCCGGATATTCTTTTTCCTATCAGTTTTTCATCTGGATTTGTAATATAATGTCCTTTGTCATCAATAATATAGATAGAAGCCCGGCTTTTACTATCTCTACACTCCATAAATAACGCTGCAGATCTTCGAAATTGATGTCAAGCCCCAAAATAAGTATAGAAGAATCTGCCAGACGGTGTCTGGAAGCCAGTAAACCATGAAGAGAATCTTTTACACTTACAATGGTTCCTATCCTTGTCAAACTATCTTTCGCAATAAGCTGGCTATCAATCCACTTTTTCTGATATCCTAATATTGTACCGCGCTTGTAACCGGTATCATTTTTATCAAGGGTTACGTAAACGGTATCTTTACCACTAGCAATTGCATACCAGCCATGTTTTATTTTAGGATGACTCAGCAAAAGTAAGTTGATCATTTTTTCTGCATGCAGAAAATCATCGCTGGACTTAAGTTCAGGAATTATTGCCTCAGAGTTGTTCAACCCCCTGATAAAACCCCGGAATTCACTATTGATAACATTAGACTTCAGCTGATATATGCTAATGGCCATATCATTACTGATCCTTTCTGTGCGCTTATTAAATTTACTGGTTATAAAGAACCAATCCCACTGGAACACAGCAAAATAAATACTCCTATAGCAATAAAATACTTAGAGTTGTATACCGCAGTTTTCATTCCGGCAAATATAGTCAAATTGCTTAAAAGCAGTTTTGGCCTTATTTACAGTTCAGGATTCCATCTGGGTATCCTTTGAAAGATTCCATAGTGCATCTCAAAAAGCATATTTTCAACTTTTTCAGGACTATCACTATAGTTATCATTATAAGTAACATACCAATAGATATCTAAAGCCTCAATATTCTATTTTTCCATTTGGGATGGCCAGGAGATTTTTCTCGGAATATCAGAGAACTCCACTCCGTTTATAAGTTCATCTTTGAGTCCACCGATTCCTGTGTTTTGAATTGAGCTTAACCTCTTTTTATCAATTTCTCCGGTACCGCCAATAAACACGAGTTCAATCCTTCCGTTTTTTAATGCATAAGCAAGAAAAACGCCAGCTTGTTTATCGGGTGCATTACACACTTTATGGAATTGATCTCCTGGAGTTAAGAAGAAATGACCATTTTGTTTATATTTATTTAGTTCGTCAAACATTTTTTTATAATTTTAATTGTATCGGGTTCATATAATAGTTAAACATTTTCTAAATTAACATATTCACAATTATGAAAAGCCACAGCAGTTTAGTGAAGAACTGATCAGGTTCTTAAATGTAATCAGAAAGAAATAGAGGAAAACCCAATCTATGCCCCTATCTTTATTTTTTTTATAGCGCTTACCAAACTTTTTACAGCAAGAACCATGATTAGATTAAACAATGACACCCCCATAGAGGTGCTTCAAGAGGTAAAGAAAGGTAGTTTAGTAACCGACACCTTTAGTAAAACTGGTCTGGTGGAGGAAATTGAGACTACAGATGATGGATTATACAAGATCTACACTTTTCATCTGGTTACTGGCAGAAGCATCGTGATTAAGAGATAAGCTTAACAGTACTACAAGTAATAACAGAACTGGAAATGTAACCGGAAAACTTATAGAGTAGAGTGAAAGTAGATCAGTATAAATAACAATATGCCCGTAAGAAAAATGATTAACAAAATTTTTCTTAGCTTTTTAAAGAGTAAGTACAGATAAAATGGATGACACCATAAAATATTCAGATTATACTTTACTAATTCCAGACTGGAAAATACAGATAGATAAATCAATAAGCAACCAGCTAAACTAATAACTGTAAAAATTACAATAGTTATCAGAATCATTAGATTATTCAAATACAACGATTTTTCTTTAATCAACAAGTTTGTCATTAATAGTATTAAAGACAGACAGTAAAGGGCATTAGTAAAAAAACCTGAATTTAGGGAAACTCCCTCATGATGGTCAGGCTCAAATAAGTAAGCAACCCGCCCGGAGAGTTTAGTATTCCGAAGTTGAATATAGTCAAGCCTTTTTCCTAAAGTATCAGGCAAAAATAAACTGATCATTTTATCGGAAACTGTATCAGTCTTTTTCCCTAACAAAACATTCATTCCAAACATATAAAGATCATCTTCTTTAAGATAATTACTCACCATTTCACGTATAGTATTTCCCTTCCCTTTGTTGATAGCCGACAAAGAACGTTCGAAATCCGGACCTATAGTTTTAATTAGTAAATCTCTTATTTTGGTCGCGCAATTATGACGTACAAAGTCATAATAATAGAACTTATTTGCCGGCTTTATTTCCTCATTAATCAGTGCAAAAAGTTTGTTTTTTTCTTTCAGGGTCAGGTTAAGTGGCTGCGCGGAGACGGCCTGCCCGTTTATCATATATTCCTGCAAAAAAACAGAATAATCAGAGACGGACAAAGAATACTTCATCCTGCCGTTGATAAAATTGATATAAAAATCAGGATCATCATTATCAAATGTCCCATAATTATAGACAAGATCCATTTGCCTTTCGGTATCTCTTATTCTAATCGCACTATGTCCAAATAAAGCATATAAATATTTACTGGTTTTTCCACAGGTCAGGACACTAACAGAAGAGCTTTCAGAAAGGGGAGAAGAATTTCCGATAGATAAATTTGTACTGGCACCAGCTTTATTTTGAGATAAAATAAAGACTAGTAAAATGATTAAATATTTCTGTATCAGCTTATTCACATGAGTAAATTACAATTATAACTTTCATAATCTTTCTGTTGTCAATTTACATTTACACTATTAATTTAATGCGAAATATTCATTGTTTTTTAGCTTAAAAAGCCACAATAATTAACATCAATTCAAGTACACAGCGTAAAAAACCAATTACAAAACACTTTAATTTTTTCATAATTAATTAAATAATTTCATATTTTTACCATCAGTAAACAACTCAAAATTATATAAATGTCAAATAATTTTAACAACTCAATTATAAATTAACAATCCAAAAAAAATGAAAAAAAAATCATTACTTCTATTATTATTACCAGCTCTGCTAATCGCATCCTGCAGTAAGAAATCAGACAATCAACCAGATGACAGTACATCCACCAGATTAACGGATCATGGTCTGAGACTAGCTCAAAGTACGTCTATTATAATGCTTCTAATGTGAAAATATTTGAAGAAACTAACGAAGTAGGTGGCGTATATATTTTTGACGGAAAATCTACAGTTACTGCTACCTATGACGGGCCCCCGAACAAAGGTACTTATACCATAACGAAAGACAATAATACTGAGTATCTCACCATGTCTGGCGATGGGGATACACAGAAGTTCACTATATCATCTATTAGTAATACAAACCTGTCCCTCTCACTAGAGACATTAAATGATTCTTATCTTGAAGGCGGTAAAATTAAAACAGCCGCCAAATCTGTACTTACACAGACCTTTATTAAAAAATAATTATTGTAACTTCCTATCTGGATACCTGATAGGAAGTTACTTACCAATAGGATTTGGAATCAAGTCCTATTGACATTGATAAGCAAAGCTTACTCAAAGTGAAACTTCAAACAATTTAAGAGATTCGAATGCCGTAAGCCATTGCTTCCCTGCGCATGAAACAGATTAAGTAACTGATAAACAAACCCAAACAACAATATTTCATTATTTTATTTGCATCCCATCCAAATTTAATTACTTTTGCCACCCCAAGGGGGATTAGCTCAGCTGGCTAGAGCGCTTGCCTGGCAGGCAAGAGGTCAGCGGTTCGACTCCGCTATTCTCCACAGAGAAGGCTTCAGAGGAATCTGGAGCTTTATTTTTTAGCCTGACGCTAAAAATGATTGCAATGCCAAAGGATATATTGGTAAAATAAACGGGGGGATACCAGAGTGGCCAAATGGGACAGACTGTAACTCTGTTGTCGCGAGACTTCGAAGGTTCGAATCCTTCTCCCCCCACTCTCTTACAAAAGCCTTTCAGTTAACTCTGGAAGGCTTTTTTATTGCCTATAAATTCTAAAATCTCTTTACCTTCAATCTCTTCAACTAAACCCCTTTTACATTTAATATCTGCTTGTACCTTAATAGATACAAAAGAGTATTATTATAGATACAAAATAAATTAATCAACAAGCCACTCTGAACATGGGGAATTTTGGGGAATTTAACGGTTATCCGGGGGCATTTTGCGATCAAAGAATACAGCTTCACCCTTTCCACTAAACTGTATTAAACTGAACACAAATTACATCCCTAAAAAGGACGCCTGAATAAAAAATCATACATGAATTATAGCTTTTCAGACTAGTACCTGAAATAAAAAAATTAATTTATTTTCATCAATACAACCAAGTAGATAAGAATGATATTATTAGCAATTAATATTGAATAAAAATCATAAAACTGAAACCACGACATTGATCTACAACCATTTATAACCGCCATATAATCTACTCCTATTTGGAATAATACAAGACTTAAAAGAGCTACACCCCAAAAAAAGGCCCTTTTCGTGTCTTAATTAAATGTAAAAATTAAGGCAAAACACAAGAGATTAACAATCTTTAGCCGACAATCATAATCCTGAGCCAAATTGATAAACCAATTCTAAGAAAATCTAATTTGAGACTTTTTTGTTAAGAATTTCATTCCATAATCTGCTAAACATATGCATTTCAGCATAGTATCGGCATAATTCTTGATTCCACAATAAATAGACTATTATTTTGTACAAATTAAAATACACATATAAACGTAAAAAAAAAAAGACACTTTTTTTACTATTGCTTATCTAACCTAATATAAATTACCTGAAATCATTTCCAGTTTACACATCTATTACCACCTAATAAAAGCAAAAATCCGATGTATGCTATATAGCATATTAGGGTGTTACGATCTATAACGTATCTAAAGCTCTTAAAGTATGAAAAAAATCTACATTCGAATTCCCATCCCCTATTTCCCGAAAATACAGACTACAGATATATACATTAATCAGATACGATTTTTGGGATAACCCCCCGAAATCAACTTTCTGTTAACATTATTTATCCGAAGCATAATGCCAATATATCTGAGCAATCAGTATCCTATTGATTAATCTAATCTACAACACGTCAAAAGTTTTGCCATGAAACTAATCTACATTCGAAGACTCTCTTTTTTAAAAATCCGTAATTCAAATGCGTGCATTGAGCAATTACCACTACTCGATAATTCCCAATGTGCCGATCATTTTAAAGAAGATCCACCATACGCAAAAAGAAAAACCAGTATTTATCATCAATTCCAGAAGATTGGACTTCTTTTGTTATTCCTGTTTACCGGAATACAGGTAAATGCCCAGTTTACAATTACAGAAAATTTTAAAGGCAGCTCTGCTGCCGGAATAACAATTGGTGGTGACGCAGTATTAACTTCTGGTGGTGTAGATCCGGTAAATGCTGGTTGGCTAAGACTAACCCCTGCTGCTTTAACCAAGAGTGGATTTGCTTATATTAATCAGTCTTTCCCCTCTACACTTGGAGTGCTTGCTGACTTTGAATATAAAACATGGCGTTCTGACGAACCACAATTTGGAGGTGCAGATGGTATTGGCGTGTTCCCTATTTGATGCTACCACATCCCCTTTTAAATTAGGCCCCAACGGAGGTTCTTTGGGTTATACCGCAACTGCAGCCGGTAATGGTTTAAGCGGCGGTTATATTGGTGTTGGTTTAGATGAGTTTGGTAATTTTTCATCCACTCAGGGAGGGCCAGGACAAACTCCAAACGCGGTAGTATTAAGAGGCCCGACAACAGCAGCTCTCAATACATCAAATAGGTATTTAGCTGGAAATCAAGTTTACAACCCTAATCTCCCCTCGGGCCCTCCAACCGGTAATCCAATTGGTTATCTTTCATTAACACCAACCCGGCCTACTGACGCACAATTTTACAGAAGAGTTCAGATAGAAATCACTCCTACTGGTGTTCTTAATACCTATTTAGTAGTAGTAAGATGGAAAACAAGCCCATCAGGGGCTTTTGTACAGTTATTTCAAAATGTCCTGACTACTGCTACCCCTGTACCAGCATTCCTAAAAATAGGTTTTGCCTCATCAACAGGAGGTGGATATAATAATCACGAAATCAGAAATTTAATTGTTACAACTCCGGGAGGAGTTCGGATACTTAAATCTGCAGATAAACTAACTGCAAATGTTGGAGATCCGTTAACCTATACCATGGATGTAACCAATCAGACTAATTCACAGTTAAATGGTCTGAGTTTTAAAGATAATCTTCCTGCAGGTTTTCAGATTACGGATGTGCAATTTCTTCCAAACGGGACTACCAGTACAGCAACAGGATTTACTTCTACTTCTATATCCAATGCTACAGTTAATTTGTCCCCTGCTGCTACCGGAACCTTTGTTGTTAAGGGTACAGTAAGTTCCTATCCGCCGGGGGGGACACTCAACAATACAGGTATCTTTAACACAGGAACAAATGGAGTCAACGATCCCGATAAAACAAATGACACTTCCAGAGTAAGCACGACTATACTCCAAAATGATCTCTCCATTACTAAAACAGTAAACGTCGCTGCTCCAAGAGTAAACACAAATGTTGCCTTTACGCTAACAGTAAAAAACAATGGGACTTTCCCTGCAACCGCAGTCAAAGTCAATGATTTGCTGCCAGCCGGATATACTTTTCTGACGAGCACGCCTGGCACAGGAACTTATAATTCTACAACAGGTGTCTGGACAATTGGTAATCTTGTTGCCGGAGGAACAGCTACTTTCACTATCAATGCAAAAGTTCTCGGGACAGGTCCATATGTGAATTCAGCGACTGTTTCTGCTACCGAATTTGATGCAAATACAAGTAACAATACAGCCACAGCTACGACTACACCGATCGCGCCATATGATCTTGCTGTTGTCAAGGTAGCTACCCCGAGCACAGCAATTGCCGGACAGCCTTTAACTTATACCATAACATTAACTAATAACGGTCCAAGTCCGATACTTGCTACAGATGTCATTAATGTAACTGATAATCTGCCGGCAGGATTTACGGCATCAACCTATACTGCTGCAACCGGAACCTACACCAGTTCAGATGGGAACTGGACAGGCTTAACTTTAGCCTCAGGCCAGTCTACTACTTTGATTATTGCAGGAGCTGTTAGCCCGACAGCTACCGCTGCATTAAATAATACTGCGGTAGTAAGTACACCTGCAGGTATAACTGACCCGGTCCCTGGCAACAATACCTGGACAATCACAACTAGTTTGAACCGGGTTTTAGATCTTGGAGTTGCTAAAACTTCCAATCCAACAACAGTAGTTGCAGGTCAGCCATTGAGCTATACGATTACTCTAACTAATAATGGTCCATCTAGTCTCCTCACTACTGATATAGTGAATGTAGCAGATAATTTGCCAACAGGATTTACGGCGACAAGCTATACAGCAGCAAACGGAACCTATACCAGCAGCAATGGAAACTGGACTGGTTTAACTTTAGCCAGTGGCGGGTCCACTACACTAGTTATAGCCGGTACAGCCTCCCCTTCTGCATCAGGTACATTAACCAATACGGTTACGCTAACGCTCCAACAGGAACCATAGATCCAAATACTGGTAACAACACAGCAACAACACCAACTACCATAACCAGGCAAATAGATTTCAGCTTAACTAAAACTGCCAGCCCTAAGCCAGCAGTAGCAGGACAAGCTTTAACCTATACGTTAACCTTAACAAACAATGGTGTTAGCAGTTTGTTAGCCAGTGACATCGTTAAGGTAACCGACAATTTACCTGCCGGATTTACCGCTACAAGTTATACAGCTGCCGCAGGTACTTATACTAGCGCTAACGGAAACTGGACGGGCTTAACTCTAGCCAATGGACAAAGCACAACTTTAATTATTGCTGGAACAGTGAGTGCAGGTACACCTGCAGGAAACTTAACAAACACTGCGGTAGTTACACCTCCAGCTGGAATAACTGACCCGACACCGGGTAATAATACGGCAACAGATGTTACTGCTGTGACTAGGGTAATTGATTTAGGCGTTGCCAAAACAGCTTCACCCAATCCTGCGGTGACAGGTAATGCATTAACTTATACGATCACTTTAAGCAACAATGGGCCGAGTGCATTAGCTGCAACCGACGTCATTCAGGTGATTGATAATTTACCTGCAGGATTTACAGCCTCGACCTATACTGCTGCTGCGGGTACCTATACCAGTGCCAATGGTAACTGGACAGGTTTAACCCTGGCAAGCGGACAAACTACAACACTGACAATCACGGGAACTGTAGCTGCAAATGCAACTGGTTCCCTAAATAATACAGTCACCGTAACTTTACCAGCAGGAATTACCGATCCAGTACTTGGTAATAATACGACAACGATCACTACACCAATCAGTCGTGTAATTGACCTGACTGTAGCCAAAACTGCGACACCAAAACCAGCAATAGCAGGACAACCTTTGACTTATACCATCACTTTAACTAATGCTGGTCCGGGTACTTTACTGGCTTCTGACATTGTAAAAGTTAATGAAACATTACCTGCCGGATTTACTGCCACTACATTTACACCAGCAGCAGGAATTTATAACAGTTCTACTGGAAACTGGACAGGATTAACTCTAGCTAATGGTCAAAGTACAACACTAACAATTATCGGCAACGTGTCTCCTGCTGCAAGTGGTTCATTAACCAATACGGTTACAATTGACCCACCAACAGGAGTGACAGATCCAACTCCTAATACAGCAACAGATGTAACTCCAATCAGCCGTGTCATCGACTTTGGAGTTAATAAAACAGCAAGCCCTACTACCGGCATACCGGGAGAAACTTTAACTTATACCATAACCTTGACTAATAATGGACCAAGTACTTTAGCTATTACTGATGTTCTTCAGTTAACTGATAATTTACCGGCTGGATTCACAGCTAATACCTATGCAACCAGTAGCGGAACATATACCAGTTCAAATGGAAACTGGTCTGGCTTAACATTAGCCAATGGTCAGTCTGCAACATTAACTATCACAGGAACAATAGCCAAAACGGCAACAGGGTCACTAATAATACAGCTACAGTGACACCTCCAACCGGCATAACTGATCCGGCAACAGGTAATAATACTTCAACAACTACAACTACGCTAACACCCAAACCAGTATTAACAATTACAAAACTGGGTGCTGCTGGTTTAACAGCTGGTAATACTGCTACCTATACCCTCAATATTTCCAATACCGGAAGCAGTGATGCTGTCGGTGCGAGCATTACAGATATCATCCCTGCAGCGTTAACCAATGTCAGCTGGCAAACAGCTGTTGCCGGTGCTGCAACAATAACTTCTGGTGCAACGGGTACAAATAATAATCTGGCCATTATAGCAAACATCCCTGCCGGAGCTGCCAATACCATATCAGTAACCATTACAGGTACAGTAAATCCGGGAGCAACAGGAAGTGTGAGTAATACCGCTACCGTGACACCAGCTGAGCCGACCGGAACAGGAAGTAACTCAACTGTGAATGCAAATGTCACCAGTACTTCGGGTGTGGTGATTACTAAAACAGGTCCTTCCTTCGACCGCTACTGCTGGTAATGAAATCACCTACCAGGTAGAAATATCAAATAATGGACCTAGTAATGCTACCGGTACACAAATCACAGATATTGTCCCTGCCACTTTAAGTAACGTAAGCTGGACCACACAAATAGCAGGTACAGCCAATATAACCGCAGGTGCTACAGGAACAAATAATAATGTAAATGTTACTGCTAATATTGCAGCAGGTACTTCTAATAAAGTAATCATTATTGTAAAAGGCACGATAGATCCTGCTTTTGCCGGAAACATCACCAATACAGCTACGGCTACTCCTGCTGAACCAGGTAGTACGCCTATTAATGCACAAGCTGTAACTACTGTTAAAAAATTACCTGTATTTACTATAACTAAAAGTGGCCCTACCACCGCAACAGCGGGTAACTCAATAGTCTATACGATCAACGTTAAAAACACTGGTCCTTCAAACAGTTTAAATACAGCAATTGCAGATGCTGTTCCTGCTTCAATTTACAGAGTAAGCTGGGTTGCTACTGTCACTAGTGGTACAGCAACCATTAATACTGGCGCCACCGGAACAAGTAATAATATTGGCGTCAATGCCAATTTCGGTGCAAACAGTACCCTACAAATTGTAGTTTCAGGAACGATAGCCTCAAATGCATCAGGTACGATCATTAACACAGCTACAGCTACTCCGTCAGAAACAGGCACAACTCCTGTAACTTCAACACCAGTAAATACTGTATTGAGTTCAAAATCTGGATTAACAATCGTTAAAAGTGTTACTCCTACTGTTAACTCAGGAAGCAGTATTACTTATACGGTCGAAGTGGGGAATGCGGGTCCAAGTGATGCAGTCAATGCACGTGTACAGGACGCTATCCCCGCAAGTATTTTAAATACAACATGGACTTCAACGACACAGGGAGCAGCAACGATCACATCCGGAGCTACCGGTAGTGGCAATACACTGGATGCAACGACCACCATACCAGCTGGTACTGGAAACAAAAAAATCATCTTTACGATTACCGGTAAATCTGATCCTGCTTACAATGGGTCAATATCAAATACGGCTTCGGTAACAGCAACAGAACCAAATAGCCCTTCACCTACTTCTACGGTAAATACAATTGCAAGCAGAACACCGGTTCTGTCGATTACTAAAAACGGCCCTTCATCTATCAATGCAGGAGAAACAATTACCTATACAATCGATGTCACAAATAATAGTGCATCGGATGCGTTGAACCTGGCGATCAATGACATCGTGCCAGCAACAATCAGTAACGTCAACTGGTCAGCTGCGGTAGCAGGTAATGCAAGAGTTATTGGTGCATTAACCGGATCCGGAAGCCCGATTAACATCAATGGGGATATCGCCGCAGGCAGTGCAAACCATATTACGATTACCGTAACCGGTAAAGTAGCTGCTGGTTTTAGTGGTTCACTGACCAATACAGTAACAGCTACCCCAGCAGAACCTGGTACAAGTGCTGTCTCGGCCACTGCCACAACAAACGTAACACGCATACCAGTATTAACTATACAAAAAAATGGACCTGCTACATTAAGTGCAGGACAGGCAATCACTTATACCATCTCTGTAAAAAATATCAGCCAGGCAAATGCCACCGGTTCAATAATTACAGATGCAATTCCAGTTAGCATATTGAATCCATCATGGACAACTTCAATTAACGGAACTGCTTTAGTAACCGCTGGCGCTACTGGAACAGGATCTGCTTTAAGTGTAACTGGTAATCTTGGAGGAAACAGTACTGATGAAATCCTGATTACCATTTCAGGAACAGTTAATCCTGCGACTACTGCAAATATCAGCAACAGCGCAACTGTTACTCCTGCCGAACCAGGATCAGTACCTAAAACAGCTGGCCCTGTTATTACAACCATTACCAAAACACCTTCAGTATCCATAACTAAAATGGGACCGGCAACAGCAAATGCGGGTGAAACAGTTACTTATGTGATTAATGTAGTGAACAAAACCTTCTAATGCAACTGCATTAGCAATCACGGATGTTGTGCCGCCAGAGCTTACTGGTGTAACCTGGTCTGCGGTTCCTTCAGGATCATCTACAGTAGTAACGCCAACAGGAACAAATAATGTAAATGTGACAGGTAACCTGAATGTAGGCAATGCGAATAATATTCAAATCACCGTTTCTGGTAAATTAAGTTCAGCACAGGCAAACGCAGTGTTAGCAAATACAGCTATTGCAACACCTTCTGAACCTGGCATCCCCCCTGTATCATCGAATACCGTAAATACAACTATCAGCAATAAAAATGCCCTGACCATTAGTAAAACCGGCCCTTCAACTGTAAATGCTGGTGAGAATGTGGTTTATAATTTAACAATATCTAATAATGGACCAAGTGATGCAGTGGCATCGGTAATTACCGATCAGGTCTCTGCTAGTTTAACCAATGTCACCTGGTCTGCAACAGTTACAGGAACAGCAACAGTAACCATACCATCAGTACAGGAAATGCGGTTAGTGTAACTGGTAATATCCCGGCAGGTACTGGTAATCATATCAATGTGATGATTACTGGTAAACTTAACCCTGCTTTTACTGGTACTGCAATTACGAATGCAGCAACAGTAACTCCTACTGAGCCTGGTAATAATCCGGTCACTTCAAATACTGTAACTACCGGAGTTACCAAAACTTCTGATTTACGTATCCTTAAATCCGGATCAACTACAGCAGTAGCTGGTAAACCAGTTACCTACACTATCAAGGTCAATAATGTTGGGCCTAGTGATGTTACAGGTGCAAGGGTTCAGGATATTATTCCTGCGGAGATTCAAAATCCATTATGGACAGTTACCACTTCAGGTACTGCAGGGGCAAACTTGTTAAATGGTGGTGGAAACATAGATCTTCTGGCAGATTTAAAAGCCAATGGTCTGGATGCACTTGAGATTACTGTCACAGGAAATCTTGATCCATTGTTTAACGCTAATGCCTCTATTAAAATACAGCAACAATCACGCCGCCAGCGGGAGTTACTGATCCGACACCAGGTACAAGTACAGTAACTACGACTACTTCTGCTTCGGCAAATGTAAGGATCGTAAAATCCGGACCAGCAAACGTTGGTGCAGGTGAACCTATACAATATGAGCTCCGCATTACTAATGCCGGGCCAAGTACAGCCACAGCGACTTCAATTATAGATAACCTGCCTGTCTTTGCAAATGCTAAGGTTCTAAATCCGATCTGGACTGCAACAGCTTCAGGCGGAGCTACAGTATCTGTTCCAAGTGGAGTTGGAAACGTAAGTTTAACAGCTGACATCCCTACTACAGGAACAGTAATCGTGATGGTATCAGGAACAGTAGACCCTGCTTCAACTGACGGTACACCGATGCCGAATACTGCTACAGCTAATAGCGCTATACCAGATCCTGAACCTGGAAATAATACAGCAACATCACCGGCTACAATTACAAATAGCCCTGATTTCAGAGTCTCTAAATCAGGACCTGCAACAGCAAATATTGGTGATCCAATCAGCTATAAAATAGTGGTGACTAATTCAGGTACTGGTGATATCACAGGTGCAACAATAGACGATATTGTTCCTGCAGATGTACAAGTTACAGACTGGACAGCAACAGCATTGTATAATGCCAAAATAAATGGTGCAGCAACAGCATCGGGTACAAATAATACGATTGCGCTTACCGCGGTAGATATCAATGCAGGAACAAATAATGCTATTGAAATAGTTGTTAATGGTTTTGTAAAAAAACAACAGCCGGTGCAAGCTTTATGAATACAGTAGATGTTACAGCTGGCAACACCCATTCAAGTTCTGTTGTTACCTCCGTAAACAAGTCTACCGATTTACGTATCGAAAAACAAGGTCCGCAAAGTGTAGCTGCAGGTGAAAACATCTCTTACACTTTAAAGGTATATAACAACGGAACTGTTAATGCAACTGGTATTACCATTAATGATGTTGTACCACCAGCGGGTGTAGTCGTTAGTGACTGGGCTGCAACTGTTGTTGGAACCGCATCTATATCAACCGGAAATTCAGGTACGACTAATAACATCTCAACTGCAGGAAGTATTCCTGCCGGTGATGACAGTAATTATATTCAGATTACGGTTAACGGAAAAGTTCCTGCAAATTCAGCATTGACCACAATAACTAACACTGCTAACATTGTTCTTCCAGGTGGTTTACTCGATTTCAATCTCGCTAACAATAACTCATCGGTTACGACTGCGATCACTAATAATCCAAGTTTACAAGTATCGAAAAGCGGGCCTCAGACAGCAGTTGCCGGTGAACAGATTCATTATGTAATCCAGGTTAGCAATAACGGGCCAAGTGATGCCCTTGCGGTTAATATAACTGACGCTATACCTCCTCAGCTTATTAATTACAACTGGGTAGCTACTAGTGCAGGAACTGCTGCGATTACCTCTGGTACTACAGGAAATAACATAAACCCTGCTGTTACGGCAAACATCCCGCAAGGAGCAGGTAATATCATTACTATTGATATTACAGGAACCGTAGCCCCTGCTTTCACAGGTACATTTACCAATACTGCTCAGGCAAAAACAGGCGCGAACCCAGCCGTAGTTTCACCTACAGTAAGCACGGTGGTCAGCAAAGTTACCGCATTGAATATCCGTAAGTCAGGACCAGCATCAACAAGCGCGGGTCTTCCAATAACGTATACCATTGAAGTAACCAATGCAGGACCGAGTAACGCAGCAGCAGCAGCAATAACCGATGCTATCCCTGCTATCTTACAAAACGTAAAATGGACTGCAACTGGTCAGAATGGTGCTACGATTACTTCTGGTGCTACCGGAACAGGCCCTGCCTTAAACGTGGTTGCAGCAATTCCAGGATCAGTAAATGCAAGGGTATTAGTTACCATTACCGGTGATATACCTTCTTCAGCAACGGCTGACTTAGTCAATTCAGCGACCGCAACAGAAACAAATAATCCTGTGGTAAATTCTAACGTAGTTACCACAACACTAACTAAAACTCCGGGACTGGTCTTAGTGAAATCAGGACCTGCAACTGCCGCTAGTGAGAGAGAAAATAACTTATACATTGAACCTGACTAATGCAGGACCTTCTGATGCTGTAAATACTGCCATAACAGATGTGGTTGACCCTGCCATTAAAAATGTACAGTGGGCAACTATTGCTACTGGTGGTGCAGTGATCAACTCTGGTACTACTGGTACAAATAACCAGGTTGCAGCAAATGTAAATGTGCCCGTGGGTGGTACCATTACCGTAATCATTACCGGTGATATTGATCCTACCTATAGTAACAGCCTGACCAATACTGCTACGGCAACTCCATCTGAACCAGGCATCACACCAGAAACCTCTACAGTTACTACAGTAGTAAAACCAGTGGTTAACCTGGCCATTACCAAAAGCGGCCCGGCTACTTTATTAGCAGGAGAGGAAATCAATTACGAAATCCGTGTAACCAATAGCGGTCCGGTACCTAGTACAGCGCTTAATGCTGCGATTTCAGATATCGTTCAATCAGATATCACTGTTCAGCAGTGGTCTGTCACCAAAACTGGAAACGCAGTAATTACCGGTGCAAGTTCAGGTACCACAAATACCATTACAACCAATGCTAATTTAACTGCTGCCGCGGGTGATGCATTAATCATAGCAATCAAAGGAACTGTGGCTCCATCATTTAGTGGTTCAATCACAAATACCGCTACAGTCACAGCAGTTGAAGATCCATTGAAACCGATTACATCAACGCCGGTTGTAACAACAGTAAGCAGAAAACCTGTCATTAAAATAGTTAAAACAGGCCCTGCCACATTAACTGCAGGAGCAACGGTTAACTACCTGATTACAGTAAATAATGAAGGTACAGGTGATGCACTTAATCTGGACATTGCAGATAATATTCCAGCCGTACTGACCAGCATTAACTGGAAAGCTACTGCTGCAGGCTCTGCAAATATTATCACACCACCAATAACCAGTGGTAACGGTAATATTGCCTTAAAAGTTAATGTACCTGCCGGAACCGGAAATACCATTACCATTAATGTGAGTGGTAAAATACCTGCTAATAACAGCGTATCACCACTGGTGAATACTGCTACAGCAACTCCTGCTGAACCTGGGCTTACCCCTCAGACTTCTACAGCAAGTACTGTGGTCAGCAGAATTCCGGTGCTTGAAATCACTAAATCAGGGCCTGCTACTGCATCAGCAGGAAGCGACATCGAATATATCATTACGGTAGTCAATACCGGTATCAGTGATGCAATTGGAACAATCATTACCGATAATGTTCCTGCTGCACTGACCAATGTCAGATGGACTGCAACACCGGGTGGAGCAGCTACGATTACCGCGGGGGCAACCGGCACCAATAATAATGTAAGCGTAACGGCTAATATTCCTGCAGGTAATACCAATACGGTAACCATCCGTGTAACAGGATTTCAACCTGCTAATTCGATAGCGACCTTGCAGAACACGGCTACCGTTACTCCTATTGAACCGGGTACAAATCCACAAACCACTCCGCCGGTAATTACTACAATCACTCCGGGAAAATCATCAATGACCTTGACTAAAGCAGCCAATAATACAGGTGCTAAAGCGGGCGATGTGATCAATTATACTTTGATTGTGAAAAACAATGGTGATGTTACTTTGAGCAATATCGCAGTAACAGATCCGGGAGCAGATGCAGGTTCAATCACTCCGGCAAATATTGCCAGCTTATTACCGGCTGCAAGTGCTACAGTAACGGCTAAACATACCCTGACACAAGCAGAAGTAGACGCCGGAAAATTCAGTAACCAGGCGGGTGCAACAGCTAAAGATCCGTTAGGCAACCAGGTTGACAAACCGAAATCTGATGATCCGAATACCTCTGCTATTGATGATCCTACTGTAGTAGTCATTATTCCAGCTCCATCAATGACCCTGACTAAAGTGGCCAATAATACGGGTACTAAAGCGGGCGGTGTGATGTGATCACTTATACCATTGTAGCTACGAATACTGGTAATGTTACTTTAAGTAATGTTGTCGTGAGAGATCCGGTTGCGGATGCAGGAAGTATTATTCCGGCAAACATCCCGGCCATCGCCCCAGGTGCAAACGCAACAGTAACAGCTAAACATACCCTGACTCAATCAGATATAGACTCAGGTACTTTCAGTAACCAGGCTGGTGCAACAGGTACAGATCCAACAGGTAATCCGGTGGACAAACCGAAATCTGATGACCCGAATACGCCTACACCAGATGACGCAACTGTAATTATCATTGGAGCAAAACCTGCCATTACACTAATTAAAGCAGGTGTATCAATAGGCAGTGGTACAAAAATCAGTTACACATTTACGATTCAGAATACAGGTAATATCACTTTAAACACGGTCTTGTTAACTGATGCTAAACTGGGTATCTCAGGTAAAGTAGTTCCTGTAGGTGCTGGTCTTGCTCCGGGTGCTACGATCACAGCGACCGAAATTTACACCTTAACACAGGCGGATAAAGATGCAGGAAAAGTAGTTAACTCTGCAGTCGTAAATGCTACTACTACTGGTGGAGCGAAAGCTACAGACATCTCTGGTACTGATGCTACAAATGATACCCCGACAACAACTGATGTTGACCCATCAGGAAACCCGGCTGGTGCCATGTCATTAGTTAAAACAGCGGTATTCAGCGGAAACCAGATCACTTACACCTTTACTGTTAAAAACACCGGTACAGTAACCTTAAACACGGTTACTTTCAGTGATGCAAAACTGGGTATCAGTAACCGAACAATTAATGTAAATGGAGGACTGATCCCTGGAGCAACTGTAACTGCAACTGAAGTCTATACTTTAACACAGGCTGATAAAGATGCGGGTCAGGTGACCAATACAGCTATAGCTAAAGCTAAGGCTCCTGCTGGAAACGACGTAACCGCTACCTCCGGAACAGATGAAACCAACCAACAATAACCCTGTAATAATTGTGGTTCCTAAATCACCGGTTGCCATAGATGATAAAGCTGAAGCCAAAGCCAATACCACAATACGTATTGACATCCTGGCCAATGACAATCCTGGAAATTCAAGCTTTGATAAAGCAACAGTGGTTATCGTTACCCAACCTCTGCATGGTAAAGTAATCGTAAACAGTGATGGTACCGTTTCTTACACACCAGACCCTGGATATTCAGGTCCTGATAATTTCACTTACCAGGTGAAAGATATGTATGGTTATATCACCAATGTAGCCTCAGTATCACTCACTCTTAATTTCTTCGAAATCAATATTCCAAACCTGTTCACTCCGAATGGTGATGGTACAAATGATGTATTTGAGATTCGTGGATTAAACCAATATGGTGACAACGAGTTAAGTATTGTCAACCGTTGGGGCAACGAGGTATTCAGACAGAAAAACTACCAGAATACCTGGAGTGGTGAAGGCTTGAATGAGGGTACTTATTATTACCTGCTGCGCGTGAAACCTAAAGGTGGAAATTCAGAATGGCAAGTATTTAAAGGGTATATCACCTTAATCCGCGCTTTCAAAAAGTAAGCTAATAAAACCTCAGGCCGGGTCTGCCTGCCTGAGGTTCATAAAAAAACAAACCGGAAAAAAAACAGAATCAGATTGAAGAATAGAATTAATTATACCCGTATGAAAAGAAGCTTGTTATTATTAGTGTTGGTCTTTAGCCTGCTGCTTCCTGCCAAGGTCTTGAAAGCTCAGCAGGATGCACAGTTTAGCCAGTATATGTTCAACGGTATTTATATCAACCCAGCTTATGCGGGATACAAAGAACAGCTGAACTTACATAGTTTTTACCGCAGTCAATGGACAGGAATTAAAGGTGCCCCGACTACTTTCTCGCTGGCTGTTGATGCAAATGCCAATGATGGAAATGTCGGACTGGCTTTACAGGTCTCGGCCGATAAGTTAGGTGCACAAAGTAATCTGGCCGCTTATGCCAATTATGCATATACCGCCTGAAAATGAATGAAAGCGGAACTTCAAGACTTGCTTTTGGAGTAGGAATCGGCGCAGTACAATTAGGGATTGATGGATCAATGTTACATCCTAACGATCAGGAACCAGATCAGCCAACAGGTTCACAGAACACCGTTCTGCCGGATGCAAGAGTTGGGGTATATTATTCAGATGACCGCTTCTTTGCCGGTTTCTCTGCTGACAATTTAATTGCCCAATATATCAACGTTGACCGTTATGCCTTTATACCGCAGCCTAAACCCCATTATTATTTAACTGCGGGTACGCTGATTCCATTAGGACAGGACATTTTATTGAAACCGTCTTTCTTATTGAAGGATGACCGTGGCGGACCAACCAGTTTAGACATCAATGCCTTTGTACTTTTCATGGACAGGATATGGATCGGTGGTTCTTACCGTACAGGGGTCAAATTGTACAATAAAGATTATCTTCAAAAAGATTTGAGTAACCGAAATTCTGCAGTAGCAGCTATTGAAGTTTTTCCGACCAAGACTTTACGTATCGGATATGCTTATGATATTTCCATCGGTCCGTTGCAGGGTTATAGCAGTGGAACACATGAAATATCAATAGGCTATTATTTTAATACAAAAAGTACCAGGATGAGATCTCCAAGGTATTTCTAAAAGACGTCAATTATATAATTAAAACAGATCCTAACGCGTTCCATCGATTAATAGCATGAAAACAATCCAATCCGGTATATTCACAGCCATACTCCTGCTGTCATTCACAGTAAAGGTAAAGGCACAGTACGTCCTCAAAGAGGCCGATACCCAATTTGAATTATTTAATTACAATAAAGCCATCGATTTATATCAAAAGGCTTATCATAAAAAAGCTACACTGCATGCGGCTGAACGTCTGGCTGAAGCTTATCGCCTGACAGACAATTATCCGCAGGCAGAAAACTGGTATCAGGTTGCTTCCACCCTACCTAAAAGCACACCTGAAAACACACTATATTATGCTAAAGCTTTACAAAGTAATGCTAAATATGAGGAGGCTAAAACTGCTTATCAAAAATATGTTAGCTTAAAACCTGACGTTAGTGCTGCTCAGCAGCAGGTCTGGTTTGCTTCCTGTGATTCTGCAAAATACTGGATTAAAAACCCTGTACCTGTGACCCTTTTAAATGAAAAAGGATTGAACAGTGCAGGATCTGACTGGGGCGCGGTAGCTTATCAGAATGGAATCGTTTTCACTTCTGATCGTCAGTTTAAAACGAACACATCAAGACCCTTCTTTAAATTTGATGGCACAACAAAGTTGCCCGATCCAAATAATTATGGATGGACAGGAAATGAATACCTGCGCTTATATCAAAAAACAGGAGTCAATGACAGCCTTAAAGCCTTTGCCCTGAATGCAGAAACCAATTACCATATTGGTGCAGCAAGTTTTACAACTGAAGGCAATACTGTATATTTTACTTTAACCAGAATCCCTAAAAAGATCACCCGCAAAAAAGGAGAACCTTCAACAAACAATTAACCTGGAGATTTACAGCAGTACCAAAGATGCAAATGGAACCTGGGGAAAACCAGTTCCTTTCAGATACAATAAAGTTAATGAATGGTCAGTTGGGGACCCTTCGGTTTCTGCTGATGGAAATACGCTATACTTTTTTTCTGATATGCCCGGTGGCAAAGGCGGAACTGATATTTACAGTACAGCTAAAAATACAGATGGCACCTGGGCAGATGCGGTAAACATAACCCAGGTCAATACCGATGGAAATGAAAGAAACCCTTTTCCTTCTGCGGATGGCAATTTCTATTTTAGCAGTGATGGCCTGATCGGGATGGGTGGACTCGATATTTATAAAGCAAAACAATCCGCAGCTGGTTTGAGCCAGCCAGTGAATATGGGATACCCGGTGAATTCACCTCAGGATGATTTTGCTTTCAACATGAATCTTAAAGGGACAGGTTATATGGCTTCTAACCGCCCGGGCGGAACTGGTAATGATGACATCTACAGCTTTACAGCCAGGATGATCCTTTACTTTAATTTAGAGGGAACAGTCTATGACAGAAAAACTAATCTCCCTATTGCTGGAGCCACTGTTACCCTCAATAAACAGAACGGCGGGTCTTTAACCGCGGTAACTGGTAATCAGGGTACTTTTAAGTTTAGCCTGGATCAGACAGCGGATTATACTTTGAAAGGCGAAAAATCAAATTACAGTTCGGATGCAACTGCTTTAACAACGATAAATTTAACAAGCTCACAGACCTTGCATAAAGATCTGTTCCTGGAAACAATCGTACTGAACAAAGCGATCAAAATAGAAAACATCTATTACGATTTTGACAAATCAAATATCCGTCCTGATGCGGCAAGAGAGCTTGATAAACTGGTCTCTACGCTCAAAACAAATGAGACCATATGGATCGAGCTGAGCTCTTATACTGATAGCAGAGGAAGAGATGAGTATAACCAGTGGTTATCTCAGAAAAGAGCTAACTCTGCTGTGTAGCATATATCATATCAAAAGGTATTGATAAAGCAAGGATTACTGGCCGCGGTTATGGCGAGACCATGCTACTTAACCGTTGTGCTAACGGAGTAAAATGCAGTAATACAATGCATCAGCTAAACAGAAGAACAGAATTCAAAGTGGTCAAACAATAAAACACGAAGTCCCCGCCAGAAAGCGGGGACTTAAAGGTAATTTAGCTCCCTTTACCTCTCTCCGGCAAAATTCATTAATCATTTTCCGCCATTAAATAAGGCTTTAAAGCTATAATTTCAGCGTAATTGCTTATAGCCTGCATTTTCCACCTCTTCCATTGCAACAAGTTGTATAAGATCTCCGTTTAATAACTATCAACAGATCTTATATTACTCATGTCAAAACTGATCCAGATCATAGAAGACGATGAAGCTATACGCGATGTCATAGAGTATATCCTGCAACAATCAGAATTTGATGTTACTGTGGCCTCTAATGCCAGAGAATTTAAGATAAACCTTTTTAATACTTTGCCTGACCTGATTTTAATGGATGTGAAACTTCCAGATGGAAATGGGATACAGTTGTGCCGGAAATTGAAACAAAGCCTGGACACCAGGCATATTCCGGTAATCATCATTTCTGCACATGCTAGTGCTAAAGAAAGCAGCAAATATGCTTTTGCCGATGATTTTATCAGTAAACCATTTGATTTAGACGACTTATTAAAGCGGATTGAAAGTCAATTAGCTTAGAACTAAAAAACTATCTGTATGATTTATTACAAAATTTCGCTTTACGGTGAGAATTTCCAGGTGAAACGACTTTCACCCAATCTGTTTAGAGTAGTGCACAAGAAAGGTATACTGGAAATATATATAAACAGGTCATCAGGAAAATGGTCGGTACTCTTCCGATCCAATCCTGATGACCTGATATCAGCCTCTTTTATAGGGCCTGAAATTGAGAAATCATATCCGGTTGCTCATGGCCATAAGCTCAGCACCGGACGTTCGTCTTCCATGGTCAGGATATTCTCCTGATCATGCTTATTATTTTACTGTCGCCGCCCAATCATCCATTTTAGCTTCAAATACGCTCAATGGTAACGATCCGTCTTTCAACACCTGATGATGGAATTCTGCAAGCTTAAATTTAGCGCCGAGTTGTTTTTCATATCTGCTGCGCAATTCCCGGATTTTCATCGCTCCGATCTTATAGCCTAATGCTTGTGCAGGCATCCCCATATAACGTTCAATTTCTGCTGTTGCACCTTGTTCACTAATAGCTTCATTGTCCATCATATATTTGATTGCCTCTTCCCTGCTCATATTCTTGGTATGAATAGCTACATCTACAACAAGACGGATAGCACGATGCATTTCATCACCCAGTGCTCCCATATGCTGATATGGATCTGTATATAATCCAAGTTCTTTTCCTAACGATTCACAATATAAAGCCCAGCCTTCTACATAAGCATTATGCGTTCCAAAACGACGGAACTTAGGAAGGAAGTCCCGGTTTTTCCTGCGTTAATGAAATCTGGTAATGGTGACCAGGAATCGCTTCGTGAAGAAATAAAGATTCCATACCCGAAGTTGTATTGAATTTAGCAGCATCCAAAATAGGTATATAGAAAATTCCAGGACGTTTACCATCTGCTGATCCCTGATTATATTCTGCACTTGCCGATGCCGCACGGAAAGCTTCTGTCTGACGAATTTCGAATGGTGTCTTTGGAACTACCGTAAACATTTTCTTCAGATTTGGTTCCATCCTTTTATGGATATTATCAAATGCAGCAAGAATCTCAGCTGGCGTTTTATAAGGCATGAATTTAGGATCAGTTTTCATGTATTCAAAAAATGCTTTCAAATCACCTTTGAAACCTGTCTTATTTTTAATGCTATCCATTAAAGAGTGAATTCTTGCTACTTCTTTCAAACCTGTCTGATAAATTTCTTCCGGCGTTTTGGTTGTTGTAGTTTGCTGTTTCACCAGGTAAGCATACATAGCTGTGTACCCTCTGGTAAAAGAAGAGAAGCCAGAAGTAGTTCTTGATTTTGGCAGATACTCATTTTTCAGAAATTCTCCCAGCTTTTTATAAGCCGGAACAATAACAGTCATAATGGTATTGCGGTAAGCTGCTGTCAGTCTTTTTTTATCTGCATCGGAAAACCCTTTAGGCATTTGCTGTACCGGACCATAAAACAAACTCTTTGCGGGATCGGTAACAATCAGACCCAGCATTTGCGGGTACATTTTCACCACCAATGCTTTAGGCAAAACGATACCGGAGGCCATTCCTTTTTTAAAATTACCGATAGCCGTATCTGCCCAGACAGCAAATGCATTGACACGTTTCAACCAGTCTTCATAGTCTTTAACCGTTTTAAAAGGTTGTGCACCGGTACCAGATCCCAATTGACCAATTGTCAATGGTAATGCAGTCATCTGGTTAAAAGGAAGATATTCGAAATGATATTTCAGACCTTCAAGGCCTGTCTCTAAATTATCTTAATACATCGAAAGATAATTTATCATTCGCATCCAGCTGCTCACGTTTGTATTTGCCTAAGCTGTCCAGATATTGCTTGTAGAAACTTTTAGTGGTACTTAAATAAGCGACAGAACCATCATTTGGCAATTCACTATTATACCTGTCGTCTCCTGCATAAGTAGCAGAAATAGGATTTAATTTCAAATAATCTTCATAATACTGATCGCATAGCTTCCCAAATTGCGCATTAGCATTTTTTTTTTTGTCTTCTTGTTTACAAGCTACAATCGTGCTGACAAACAAAAGGGCAAAGGCTATTCTTTTCATAAATTTTGAGTTTAGAAAATAAAGCTAGCAAATATTTATCAGGTTCTTTCTATTCAATGAGGGTATTAAACCTGGATTCAATGTGACTTCTCGCTTGTTTCTGGAAGTCTTCAGGAGAAGTACCAGTTTGCTTTTTGAAGAACCTGCTGAAATAAGACCGGTCGGTAAAACTCAGGTTATAAGCAATTTCTTTAGTGTATTTTCACTGTGGATAATCTGTCTTTTAGCTTCCAGAATAATCCGGTCATGGATGAGCTGCATCACTGTTTTATCCAGTTTATCCTTCAATATCTGGTTGAGACGCTTAGCACTCAAGCCTAATTCTCCGGCATAAAAATCAGCGGTACGTTCCAGCTGATAATTTTCTTCCAGTAACATCATAAACTCGTATACCCTTTTCTGATTTACATCCTGAGTGGTAAAAACATGCTCCTTGATACGGATCAGCTTCAACAAAAAGACTTTTAACAATGCTTTTAAAATCAAGAAACTATTGGCCTGCTCTTTGTATTCTTCCTCGAGCAACTGATAAATTTTATCCAGCTCAACTGCATTTTCTTTAGTTAAAGGCAGGCATGAAAATTCGCCCTGTATATTGAAAATCTTAAAAATGTCAAGATAAAATTCTTTATCTTCTTCATCCAGAAAATCTCTTTTAAAAGACAATAGGATACCATTCTTACCAGCTTTATTCAATTGATGTACACGATATGGGGGGATAAGATAGATCCAGTCTCCGCGCTCCGGCTTTTCTTCTTCTTTGATAGCATGTAACGGAAATTCATTTTGCAGCCAGACTATTTCAAAAAAATCTTTTCTCCCGGGATCATTCAGATAACTAGGGGGACATTTTTCAAGATTCCTGATATAAATCAATGATTTTTCTAATCCAACGCTCGTATTTTCTTCCATCTGCTTCCTTTTCTGTTAAATCCCTGAGATCACCGGATCAGAGATTCTGGGACAAAGATATTAATATAAGTCAGGGATGCGTAAGGGATCTATGTTGGGAAGGGGTTGGTAAGGCCATTGGCCTTACCAACCCCTTCCCAACATAGATGTCAGTACAATCACAACCCGTTTCCAAATAGTCCCATACTATGCGCATATAGTGTAACGTATACGCTATCCCCTGCAATTACCTTTGACGCAGACAAAAAAAAGAGATGAGCAGTGCAAACATAAATCAGCAAGCCGCCAGTTTAAAGGCAAATCTGAAATTGATTTTAGAAGAGAACCAGAAATTAGCCGATCATATTGATTTCAATCAGCTTGCAGCAATTATTCCTTATTTGCATCAGGCAGATCGCCTGTTTATCATCGGTGCCGGGCGTACAGGTTTAGCATTAAAAGCTGCTGCGATGCGTTTAATGCACTTTGGATTTACAGTATTTGTTGCCGGAGAAACAACTACACCAGCTATTAGCAAAGGAGATATTCTGATTGCTGGTTCCGGCTCTGGTACAACCAGTACAATTGTAAAAGCAGCTGAGAAGGCCGTTGCTTCAGGGGCAAAAGTTATTGCTTTTTCTACGACTAACGTCTCTGCTTTGGCCAGACTGGCAGCGCTTGTTCTGATTATTCCTGCTGCCCAAAAGCAAGATCATGGAAAAACCATCTCTGAACAATATGCAGGAAGTCTATTCGAACAGGCGCTATTATTACTCACTGATGCCATTTTTCAAACGATGTGGGCAGCAGACGGAACATCCGCTGAAGAACTATGGAAAAGACACGCCAATCTTGAATAAACGGATATAGGCCATTACATAAATAATTGATTAAAAAAATAATAAAGAACAAACAACATGGCAAAATTACAAGTCGCAATAGATTTATTAACTACAAAAGAAGCTTTGGCATTAGCTGCTAAAATCGCTCCTTATATTGATATCATTGAACTGGGTACCCCATTAATTAAAAATGAAGGCATTGCAGTAGTAACGGCAATGAAACAAGCTCATCCTGATAAATTAGTATTTGCTGATTTAAAAACTATGGATGCTGGTGAATTAGAAGCTGATATCGCTTTTAAAGCTGGTGCTGATTTAGTAACAGTTTTAGGTGCTGCTGGTGATGCAACTATTATTGGTGCAATTAAAGCTGCTAAAGCACATGGTAAAGGTGTGGTTGTGGATACAATCGGTGTAACTGATCGTGTGAAACGTGCTCAGGAAGTAACTAAATTAGGTGCTGAATTTGTAGAATTACACGCAGGTTTAGATGAGCAATGGACTGAAGGATATTCTATCCAGGTTTTGATTGACGAAGCTGCCCGTGCTGGTGTACCTGTTTCAATAGCAGGTGGCGTAAATATCAATAACATCACCGCTGTAATTAAAGCTGGTGCAACGGTTGCTGTTGCTGGTGCTGCAATTTATGGTGCTGAAGATCCTGCTGCGGCAGCAAAAGCATTGCGCGAAGCGATTGATGCTGTATAATTAAAATATTTCACAGAAATGGTGACTCAATATCGTTGAGTCACCATTTTTTATTTAAACGAATAAGTTTTACACATCATTATGTAATATTTAACCCGACACGCTTATTTATGGCTATTATGGAACACTATTTGATAAAGTTCTGAATAAATAAACAGCGTAACATAATTAATTATGACCAAAAGGATACACGTACTTGAAGATGACAGTGATATCAGGTATATCATTGAATATTTATTTATTGAAGGATGAAGGTTATGAATTACAACTTTCTTCGTCAGTTAGTGAACTGAAAAGCAAACTAAGAGACTCCTTACCTGATCTGTTTATTATCGATGTGATGTTACCTGATGGAAACGGAATTGAAATTTGCGATGACCTTAAAAATGATATGTTTACGAAACATATTCCGGTTATCGTGATGTCTGCAAATCCAAGAAGTAAACAAATGAGTACACAGGCCTGCGCTGATGATTATATAAGTAAACCATTCGACCTGGATGATGTGGTTAAAAGAATCAGTAACCTGCTGGTTAAAAACCCAGCTTAAAAAACATAGCTAAATGTCTGCCTGAATTATAAGGCAGACATTTTTTTTTTTCTTAAATAGGCTAAAATCAGCGATGCAGTTCTGGCAGAAGCACCTGGTTTTCCCATAATCGCCGATAAATCTGCATAGTTTTCCAGCATCATTTCTCTCCATGGCCCTTCAATCAGCCTGACAAGATTCTCCGTAATATTTACAGTATTACAATCTTCCTGAATCAGTTCAATGACAACTTCCCGATCCATAATCAGGTTAACGAGAGATATAAATTTAATTTTCACCAGCATTCTTGCAATAGCTATAGAAATTCTACCTCCTTTATAAACTACTACCTGCGGTACATGAAACAAAGCTGTTTCTAAAGTTGCAGTACCAGAAGCGACAACTGCTGCTGTAGCGACATGAAGCAAATCATAAGTTTGTCCGAAAACCAGTTTTACATTTTTAGCACCGATAAACTGCTGATAGTAGACTACCGGAAATCCCGGAGCCGCTGCAACAACAAATTGCTGATCAGGAAAAGTTTCAGTAACACTCAGCATAGCCGGTAAAAGACGTTCTATCTCTTGTTTACGACTACCAGGAAGCAGGGCGATAATCTGCCCCGATCTATTTAACCCATGTTTTTCAAGGAATGCAGAATCTGGTGTAAAAGCGGCCTTCTCATCCAATAAAGGATTACCTACATAAGCTACTTCCATCCCCCTATTCTTTGTAAAAATCAACTTCAAAAGGGAGGATACAGAACATTTTATCGACTACTTTTTTAATCTTGAGTACCCGTTTCTGGTTCCATGCCCAAACTTTAGGCGAAATATAATAGCATACCTTAATTCCGTTTTCCTTACCAAAGCCAGCAATCTTTAAATTAAAGCCAGGAAAATCAATCAGTATCAGCACATCAGGTGCATAAGCCTGGATATCCTCTTTGCAGGTTTTTAAATTCCTGAGTATCGTGCGCAGGTTAAGCAATACTTCTGTGAACCCCATGAATGCCATATCGGCATAATGCTTCGCCAGCATCCCGCCTTCGGCTTTCATTTTATCGCCACCAAAATATCTGAATTCAGCATCCGGATCCTGATCCTTCAGTGCCTTCATTAAATTAGCCCCGTGGAGATCGCCGGAGGCTTCACCTGCTACAAGATAATATCTCATGATTGTGATAATTTATAAAAAAAGAAAAGCAGGCCCCATAAATGTGGCACCTAGTACGCCTCTTCCTGTATTCTCTTTATTAACCTTAAAAAAGTATTTCAGCAGCAAAGCGTTTACGGCAATACAACCGATCAGTAATAAATCGGCTTTTGCCAGGTAAGCAATCTGGTGCATCACAAACCAGACAATAGAAAGCAGTACTCCCGGAAGAAAGACACCGATTCCAAAACCTACCCAAACATCGTTTTTAATATTCTTAATCATTAAATGTCCATGAATTTAATATTGGAATAGCATGGTGCGCAGTTAAGTCAAACTGTACCGGAACTACCGATACGAAACCGTTTTCCAACGCCCATACATCTGTATCTTCTCCTTTATCATTATTTTGAAAAACACCTGCCAGCCAGTAATAAGGACGGCCATAAGGATCTTTACGTTCGTCAAATTCTTCTGCCCATTTCGCATTTGCCTGTCTGCAGATTTTAATCCCCTTCAGATCTGCTCCTTTTGGAAAATTAACATTCAGTAAAGTAGCTTGTGGCAAACCGTGGTCCAGTACCTGGCGTACTATGGTTTTAACAAATTTAAGACAGTGACTGAAATCAGCTTCTTCAAAAAATCATCTAAAGAAAAACCAATGGAAGGAATACCTTCAATAGCACCTTCTACAGCTGCTGACATCGTTCCTGAATAAATAACGTTGATCGAATTGTTTAATCCGTGGTTGATACCTGAAACACACAGATCTGGTTTTTTACCTTTAAATATTCTATTAACTGCCAGCTTTACACAATCTACAGGTGTACCTGAGCATTTATACATTTCAACTCCTTCATAAAGATTTACCCTGTCAAAACGCAGAGGTTTTCCTATGGTAATTGCATGCCCCATTCCTGATTGCGGACCATCTGGTGCCACAACCACGACATTGCCAAATTCTTTAACTGCTTCAATCAGATTCCTGATACCAGGTGCTGTTACACCGTCATCATTTACTACTAAAATATTGGGTCTGGATTGCTCTTTTTTCATGGCAGTAAAAGTACAAAGATTATGGGGTAATTATGCCGGGTTTCTCATATTTCAAATTATATTTGATCATAACTTATTAAACATGAAAAAAAATATATTTCTCGTATCCTGCTTTATCCTCGCCGGATCGTCTTTAATGGCGCAGGTGGGGTATCAGTGGAAAACCGCTTCCTCCGGCGGCTATACTTATAAGTATGTTACGAATGATCCTACAAAGTCTCGTTTTTATACGCTTCAAAACGGACTAACGGTAGTTCTTTCTGAGAATGCTAAAGAGCCAAGTATTGAGTTCCGTATGGCGGTAAGAGCTGGAAGTAATACTGATCCGCGTACCTCGACTGGCCTTGCCCATTATCTGGAACATCTTTTATTCAAAGGAACAGACCGTTTTGGCACATTAGATTATGCGAAGGAAAAGCCTTTATTGGATAAAATAGAAGCACTTTACGAGAAATATCATGCCACAACAGATCCTGCGAAGCGGAAAGAAATCTATGCCCAAATAGATAAAACTTCTGGTGAGGCTTCTAATTATTCTATTGCGAATGAGTATGATAAAATGATGAAATCTATCGGCGGACAGTCTACCAATGCACATACATGGTATGAGGAAACTGTTTACAATGAAGATTTACCATCTAATGCAACAGATAAGTTCCTTGCTTTACAAGCTGAACGTTTCCGTAACCCGGTATTCCGTATTTTCCACACAGAACTGGAAGCCGTTTACGAGGAAAAGAACCGTGGCCTTGATAATGATTCCTGGAAAATTGAAGAAAAACTGAATGACCTGCTGTATCCAACACACAATTACGGACAGCAAACTACTATCGGAACAATTGAACATTTAAAGAATCCTTCACTGGTCGAAATCCGCAAATATTATAACAAGTATTACGTGCCTAATAATATGGCTGTTATTCTATCCGGTGATTTTAAAGCTGATGAGATGATAAAAAAGGTGGCTCAGTCTTTCTCTTATATGAAAGCCAAACCTATTGAATTGTATGCTCCGGAGGCTGAAAAACCTTTGCTTAAAATCCAGTCTGCTGATATTAATGGTCCAAGTGCTGAGGTTGTAAGAATCGGTTACAGAGGATATGCCGAAAATACAAAGGAAAGTACAATGCTTGACCTGATTTCAAGCATTCTTTCAAATGGTAAAGCTGGTTTAATGGATATCAACTTAAACAAGCAGCAGAAAGTATTAGGTGCAGGTGCAGGTTATCAGCAGATGAAAGATTATGGTACTTTCACTTTATCAGCTCAACCGAAACAAGGCCAAACCCTTGATGAGGCTAAACAATTATTACTGGATCAGCTTACTTTATTGAAAAAGGGTGATTTTGATGAAACGCTGATCAAAGCAACTGTAGCAAATAGCAAATTAAGTTTATTGGAGTCTTTTGACAAAAATGATTTCCGTGTTGATGCTATTACAAATGAATTTATCCTGAACCGTGCAACGAAATGGGATAAGTCATTAAGTAACCCTGATGAAATGGCCAAAATCAGCAAGAAAGAAATAGTTGATTTCGCAAATAAATTCTTCAAAGACAACTACGTTGTTATTCTAAAGCATAAAGGAGAAGACAAGAGTATTCAGAAAGTTGATAAACCAGCAATCACCCCCGTTAAAACGAATACAAATGAAACTTCTGCTTTCACTAAAAACTTATTAGCTACTCCTTCAAAACCTATTGAAGCTAAGTTTTTGGATTATCAGAAAGATCTGAATTTTAGTAAAGCGGGCATCGCCGATGTAGTAACTGTTCAAAATAAAGAAAACAGTATTTTCAATTTGACTTATCGTTTTGATATGGGTGCATGGAATAATAAATTATTGCCTTATGCAGCAAAATATCTAACTTTTTTAAGTACAGATAAATATTCAGCTGAAGAAATCAGCAAGCAGTTCTATAATATTGCCTGTAATTATTCCGTTTCCGTAAAAAGTGACGTGACCACAATTGAAATCAGTGGTCTACAAGAAAATTTTGATCAGGCAGTAAATTTAGTGTGGAATATGTTTTTGCAAATTGCAAAGCCAATGAGGAAGCATTGAAGGATATGAAAAGCAGCATCCTTAAATCAAGAGAAAACACAAAGCTGAATAAAGCTTCGATTTTGTCGGGACTAATGAGCTATGCACAGTTCGGGCCTAAAAATCCAACCAACTTTGTGCTGTCCAATAATGAATTAGAACAAATAACTTCTGCACAGCTGCTGGATATTTTACATCACATCAATGAGTTTAAACATTCCATTAATTATTATGGACCGGAAACTCCTGATGTCTTCGTTAAAAATATAGAGAAAGCGCATGTTTTACCTAAGTCATTTACTGAAATAGCGCCTGCTCTCAAATTCACTTACACAGATAATAAAGAAAACCAGGTTTATTTTGCAAACTATGATATGGTACAGTCTGAAATCCGCTGGATAAGAAACAGTGGTATCTATAACCCTGCAGAAGTAGCTAAAGTCAGTCTGTTTAACAGTTACTTTGGTGGTGGTATGGGCTCTATCGTGTTCCAGACTATCAGAGAGTCAAAAGCACTCGCTTATTCGACTTATGCATACTACACTAATCCTGACAAGAAAGAAAAAGAGAGTTCAATGGTGGCCTATGTTGGCAGCCAGGCAGACAAAATGAATGATGCAGTTGGAGCAATGAATGAGCTCTTGAATGTTTTACCTGAGTCTGAGAAAAATTTCGAGTCTTCAAAATCTAATTCTATAAACTCATTAGAGACTTCAAGAATTACTAAAAAAGCAATCATTAACAGTTATTATGCAGATAAGAGGTTAGGTCTTGACCATGATTCAAGAATTGATGAATATAAAGGGCTACAGCCATTAACCTTTGCTGATATTAAGGCTTTCCATGCTGGAAATGTAGCAAACAAACCTTATAATTATTGTATAGTAGCTTCTGATAAAAAAGTAAAAACAGAGGAGATGCAAAAATTTGGCAAACTGAACACGCTTACTTTAGAGCAGATATTCGGTTATTAATTTTAACCTTTATGATTTTATCCAAAAGGAGATGCTAAAAACATCTCCTTTTTTTTGTCTTCAACCAACACCCACACATAAACAACTGTTAACCAATGCTTACAAATAAATATTTCACCATAAAATATTGCAAATTTCAAAAACGTTCGTTAGATTAGTTAAGGCAAACGAAATGAATAAAGCTAAACTAACCAATAGCTAATTATTTAACCTGATTAACCATCAGTTTCACATCTGCCAATTATTTTTTTAACCAAAAACCTACAAACAAACAAAAAAACTATGAAAAAACTAGCTTTACTTTCACTAGTGCTTATTGCAGGCACTTTCACCGCCTTTGCCGTTAAGGCCAATCAATCAAAAATAGCAGCTTACTGCCATTGCGAGCCAGATATCAAGTGTAATTCAACTGGAGCATGGGGCATTAAAACTCAGATCTGCCCTTAGTTTAAATCAAAATCTTATTTCTTAATGAGTCTTTTAAATTTACACAGCGAAATATTTATATCGCTCATTTTAAACGCGCTCTAAATCTTAAAAACAAAAAGGCTGCGCAAGCGGCCTTCTTGTTTATGAAACCATTATGTGCAGCAGCATACAAACCGAAATGAACAAAATCGAGTAGCACATAATAGCTTCATCACCTTTGAAACCACGTAGTGTTCATGAGAACCATTGGAAACTTAAGTACTACGAAAAAACAATTACATTCTGATGAAAAAAAATCTGCTCTTACTTGCTGCACTTTTCTGTAGTGCAATTCTGATTATGTATGTTCTGGTTAAGGGTGCTGAGCCTGACAGAATTTATGCGAATTTCACCAGGGATTACCACAAATATAAATTGCTCCCGGTTGATACTGTTCTGTTTCCTGGCAGGGTAAGCATCATGAAAGCAGATCAGGGTAATATCTATGGTTATGTATATAATCAGAACAGCATTTTCCGTTATAATCTTTCAAATCATAAAATAGACACCTTTTTTACTAAGAAAGACCTGCCAATAAACATTGCCACCAGGCTGGAAATTGATACAGCTATTCATACCTTTTATATTTTTGACGATTCAGGAAACAAAGCCATTACCTATCAGCCAGATAAAAAGAAAATTGACAGTCTTCTTTTCGAAAAAAAAAACACTAAAGCAAGTTCAGTTAGTAGTTTACAAAACAAATCTTTTCTTTCTTCTGGTTATGATACCAAAAAAAAAAAAATACTGCAATTAAAACTTAGAAATTTCTCATTTCCGGGTAAAGACTCTGTACTTCATCAATTTCCTTTCTTTGAAGACGGCGGACTTTCGGCAGATGGATTTTTTGTCAGGAATGCCTCTTCACATGATCATTTTTACATCCCATTTTACAATGGAGACATTCTCAAATATGATGATCAACTCAATAAAACGTATGTATTTCATACAATTGATAAAACAAAAGCCAATAATATTACAGTAAAGACTGGAAAGATCTATATGCGTTCCAGTAAGTCTATTGTAATTAATTCAACAGCTACTGCTGATGCTGAACATCTTTACATATTATCTTACGTACTAACAGAAGATGCTGCCAAGAGCGGATACCGCGGGCCTGTAATTGATGTATATATAATACAAAAACAGGAAATTACGAGGGTAGCTTCAGACTACCTGGTTTCGAAAACAGACCGGTCATACAATTAGCCCGTTATGCAGACAAGCTCGTAGCAGCATACGAAAACAACATTTTAATTTTCAAGCTTTCCTCTTTATGAAAATCAATTACATCCAAACTGCCGTAGTCATACTTTTATGTACACTTTTCATCTATGCAGGGATTTTCAAGGCTATGGATTACCAGTTATTTCTCTCCGACCTTAGTAAATCCCCTTTGCTGGTAAAATATGACAAAACCTTATTGGCCCCGGTTGTACTGGGCACTGAATTTCTGATCGTATTCTTATTGGCTTTTAATTTAACCAGAAAAACAGGACTCTTTCTCTCTTTTTTTGTTATGCTCCTGTTCACGTTATATTTAAGCACACTAACACACTTTTTTTTTTACACAAATATCCCTTGTTCATGCGGAGGTATCCTGGGTAAAATGTCTTACCCAACACATATTATTTTTAATGCTGCGTTTACGTTAATGGCTGCTACGGCTATACTGGTGAGCGTTAAAAAGCCAATTAATCTAAAAAAAAAAAAGGAGAGGCCTTCAGACTTCTCCTTTTTTTTATTTATTAAATCGAATTATAACGATTTCAACCAAGTGATGACTTCATCGCGGGTCTTACCTGTTTTTTGCTGTAATTTACCGTAAAGCTCATCTTCTTTACCTTCCTCATGTTTCAAGTCATCCTCAGTAAGTTCTGCATATGCCTGCTTCACTTTACCTTTCAACTCATTCCATTTTCCTTTTAACTCTAAACTGTCCATAGTATTTGTTTTAATTAATGATTGTTTCGGATTAGGAACAGCTGGAAATTAAAATTGTTTGCAGGAAATTTATCATAGAACTGTTTTATTCCAGACAGCTCTATGATATTATAATTTCTGAGCAGAATCAATAATTTCTTCCACCACCCCCGGATCAAGCAATGTACTTGTATCACCAAGATTTGAAATCTCGCCTTCAGCAATTTTACGGAGTATCCTGCGCATAATCTTTCCTGAACGTGTTTTTGGTAGTCCGCTTACAAATAATATCTTATCTGGCTTAGCAATAGCTCCGATTACACGTGTTACTGTTTGCAATATATCTTTTTTAGTCAGTTCAGGTTCTTCATGCATTTTCGGATAAATTACGAAAGCGTATATCCCCTGCCCTTTTACCTCATGGGGATAACCTACTACAGCACTTTCCACTACACCAGCGTGCATATTGATCGCATTTTCTACTTCGGCCGTACCAATTCTATGTCCTGAAACATTGATTACATCATCTACCCTGCCAGTGATTTTATAATAACCATCTTCATCACGCATACATCCGTCACCGGTAAAATAAAGGTTTGGATAAGTAGAGAAATAGGTTTGTGCATCATCTTTCATGATCGCCATAAGTAGTACGCAATATACCAGGCCACGGGAATTTAATACAAAGATTACCGTTTACCCCATTTCCTTCAATCTCTTTTCCATTCTCATCAACCAGAATCGGCTGTATTCCTGGTAAAGGCAGAGTCGCAAAAGCCGGTTTTAAAGGTGTTACAAAAGCGATTGGTGAAATCATTAACCCACCTGTTTCTGTTTGCCACCAGGTATCTACAATCGGACAGTTTTTATGCCCTACTTCTTCATCAAACCAATGCCATGCTTCTTCATTGATTGGTTCCCCTACAGATCCTAAAACACGCAGGCTGCTCATATCAATTCCTTTTAAAGGCTCTGTACCAAAACTCATCAGCGAACGGATTGCAGTTGGCGCGGTATAAAGAATATTAACTTTATGCTTTTCTACAACTTCCCATAACCTTGATGGTGTCGGATAGGTAGGAATTCCTTCAAATATCAATGTAGTGGCTCCCTGAGAAAGCGGGCCATATACGATATAAGAATGTCCGGTAATCCAGCCAATATCGGCAGTACAGAAAAACACTTCGTCTGGCTGATAATTGAATACATTGGAAAAAGTGTATCCTGCATAAACCATATAACCGCCTACAGTATGCACTACACCTTTTGGCTTACCTGTAGAACCAGACGTATATAAGATAAACAACATATCTTCTGCATCCATTTCTTCTGCAGGACAAATTGTATCAACTAATTTAATTTCATCTTCAAACCATAAATCACGACCCTTTAACATAGAAACAGGAGTACGTGTGTGGGTAAGCACAATAACTTTCTCCACTGTAGGACAACCGATCAATGCATCGTCAATTACCTCTTTAAGTTGAATTTGTTTATTTCCACGGAAAGATCCGTCTGCTGTGATAACCAGTTTACAAGCTGAATCATTGATTCTGTCTGCAATTGATTTGGCAGAAAAACCTCCGAATATAACCGAGTGTACTGCACCGATACGTGCACAAGCCAGTACTACTGCAATAGCAAGCTCAGGAACCATCGGCATATAAATACAAATTCGATCGCCTTTTTTTACACCATTTTTCTTTAACACATTAGCAAAACGACATACCTGTTCGTGCAGAATTTTATAGGTCAGTGTCACACTTGGTTTTTCAGGATCATTTGATTCCCAGATAATCGCAGGTTTGTCACCACTTTTTTCCAGATGACGGTCAAGACAGTTCTCGGTAATATTCAACTTCGCACCCTCGAACCATTTAATCTGCGGATCAGTGAAATTCCAGGATAATACTTTATCCCATTTCTTTTTCCATAGAAATTTTTCTGCTATTCCGCCCCAGAACTCTTCTGGATGCTCGACACTGAACTTATAGGTTTCCTCGTACTCGGCTAAAGATTTGATTTGCATAATATATTTGGTGATAATTTTAAGCTAATATAAATTATTTGAGAGGTATTAAAAGATTCTTATAGCAAAATATATGCTGTCAGTTCATTATAATAGAGCATAATAAAGCAATGAATCGCGTAAGATTCGTATTTATGGGGTATTTATGTATCTTTGCCGGAAGAGCAGGATTAAAGAATCCATAAAATTTGAAAAATAATCACATGGACTCTTGATCGTTACAAATATTTTCGTGATATTTGCACACTCTTAAAAAATTAAGCGAAGAACAATTTAACAATATATATTAAAGGCATGTCTAGAGTTTGTGATTTAACCGGAAAAAAGGCTATGAGTGGTTTTAATGTTTCTCACTCAAACGTTAAAACTAAACGTAAGTTTTATCCCAACTTACAACTTCAGAAATTTTATATTCCTGATGAAGACCGTTGGATAACACTGAAAGTTTCTACTTCAGCTATCAAAACCATCAATAAAATTGGTATTACTGAAGCTATTAACCGTTTCGTAAAAAAAGGATTTTTGTAAAAACATTGTTGATGTGAATCAACTAAATTATTAATAAAATGGCAAAAAAAGGTAACAGAGTACAAGTTATTCTAGAATGTACAGAGCATAAAACTAGCGGCATGCCTGGTATGTCTAGATATATCTCTACAAAAAACCGTAAAAATACAACTGAGAGATTAGAATTGAAAAAATTCAATCCGGTATTGAAGAAAGTAACTGTACATAAAGAAATTAAGTAATACATTTCCAATCTATTTAGATCATGGCAAAAAAGGTAGTTGCAACCCTTAAAACGGGTAAAGGTAAAGAATATTCAAAAGTTATTACGATGACTAAATCACCAAAATCTGGTGCTTATTCTTTCAAAGAAGTTATCGTTCATAACGATCACGTTAAAGATGCTATTGCTGGACAAGGCAAGTAATTTTAATATTTAATGATATTAAAGCCGTCCCTATATTTATGGGAGGGCTTTTTTTGTTTTCATCTACATTTCTATGGGACTATTCGATTTTTTCAAGAAAAAGGAAACTGCTCCTGAAGCTCAGGAAGTATTAAATAAAGGTTTAGAGAAAACTAAAAACGGGTTCCTTAAACAAAATCACGAAAGCTGTTGCCGGAAAATCGACAGTTGATGATGATGTTCTGGATAATCTGGAGGAAGTACTGGTTACTTCGGATGTTGGTGTAACGACTACACTAAAAATCATTGAAAGGATTCAGGACAGAGTAGCAAAAGATAAATATTTGTCTACTTCAGAATTGAATCTGATCCTCCGTGATGAGATCCAGCTTTTACTGGCTGAAAACAACAGCAATGATTTCCGTAATTTCGAATACGGTGATCATAAACCTTATGTAATCATGGTAGTCGGTGTGAATGGTGTGGGTAAAACTACCACTATTGGCAAGCTTGCACATAAACTAAAAGCTGAAGGGCTTAAAGTAGTATTGGGTGCGGCAGATACTTTCAGGGCTGCAGCTGTTGAGCAGATTAAATTATGGGGTGAGCGTATCGATGTAAGAGTAGTTGCCCAGGCAATGGGTTCTGATCCTGCTTCTGTAGCGTTTGACACTATACAATCTGCTGTTGCAAAACGGAGAAGATGTAGTGATCATCGATACAGCCGGAAGGTTGCATAATAAAATCGGTCTGATGAACGAGCTGGGTAAAATCAAAAAAGTGATGGAGAAGGTAATTCCTAATGCACCACATGAGATTTTACTGGTACTTGACGGATCAACCGGACAGAATGCGTTTGAGCAGTGTAAACAATTTACAGAAGCTACAGATGTAAATGCACTGGCAATTACTAAACTTGACGGCACGGCCAAAGGTGGTGTAGTTATTGGAATCTCTGATCAGTTTAAAATCCCTGTTAAATATATCGGGGTGGGTGAAGGTGTCAATGACCTTCAATTATTTGATAAAAAAGCTTTTGTTGACGGACTGTTTAAATAAACAATCCGTTTAAAGCATATATATAAAAACAAGATGAACACAAAAACGACTTCTAAAATTATCCCTGTTAAAAAACCAAAGATCAACGTAATTACACTGGGTTGTTCCAAGAATATTTACGATTCTGAGGGTTTTGATGGGTCAATTGAGAGGGAATAGCTTAAATGTGGTTCATGAAGCTAATGAAATCAATAAGGACGACATTATTGTTATCAATACCTGCGGCTTCATCGACAATGCAAAACAGGAGTCTATTGATACTATCCTTCAGTACAGTCAATTAAAAGAAGAAGGAAAAATCAGTAAAGTAATTGTAACGGGATGTCTTTCGGAACGTTATAAACCAGAGCTGGAATCAGAAATCAAAAACGTCGATGCCTTTTTTGGTACTAACGATTTACAAAACATATTACATTCATTAGGTGCAAACTATAAGCATGAGCTAATTGGAGAAAGGTTACTGACCACTCCTTCACATTTTGCTTATTTTAAAATTGCAGAAGGCTGTAACCGCCCATGCTCTTTTTGTGCGATCCCTTTGATGCGTGGTAAACACGTATCGACAGAGATGGAGGCTTTAGTAAAAGAAGCTAAAATACTGGCAGCAAACGGAACTAAAGAACTGATCCTGATTGCGCAGGATTTAACCTATTACGGTTTAGACATTTACGGTAAACGTAACCTGGATGAATTGTTAAGACGTCTTTCAGATATCAATGGTATTGAATGGATCAGGTTACAATATGCTTACCCTTCAGGATTCCCAATGGAAATTCTGGATGCAATGAACGAAAGAGAAAACATCTGTAAATATCTGGATATGCCTTTACAGCACATCACAGATAATATGCTAAAGTCAATGCGTCGTGGAATCACGAAACAAAAGACTATTGACATCGTTAACCAGATCAGAGACAAAGTTCCTGGAATTGCAATGCGTACTACACTTATCTGTGGTTACCCAGGTGAAACTGAGCAGGATTTTGAAGAAATGCTACGTTGGGTAGAAGATACCCGTTTCGACAGATTAGGTTGTTTCACTTATTCTCATGAAGAAAAAACTCATGCCCATAACCTGGTAGATGATGTACCAGATGAAGTAAAACAAGAGCGCGTTGATGCGATCATGGAATTACAACAGGGAATTTCATACGAGATCAACCAGGAGAAAGTAGGTCAGACTTACAAAGTTCTGGTAGATCGTAAAGAGGGAGATTTCTTCATCGGACGTACTGAATTTGACTCTCCGGAGGTTGATAATGAGGTCTTAATCGATGCAAACACAGGTTATGCTGCAAATGGTAGTTTCGTAAATGTAGCGATTGATCGTGCTGAAGATTTTGATCTATATGGACAGATTGTAAAATAATATTGCGTTTTGCTGAATTATGGTTTATTAACTTAATTTCGTAGCAATGCAGGCCAAGTACATCTCTTATCAGCAAACACACGCTTTTTCATCCATTGTATTGGATTACATAGATGGAAAAGATAACCTGGAGTCTTTTTATAAGTACTCCCCTACTTTAGAGGGTTTTAAAAAAGCAACCGGAGACCGGAAATATTCTGGCGACCGCAGCTTATTAGTAAGCAGCCTGCATAAGCAGTACAAACATCTGCACCCTCTATTAGTTAAGGAAAACATCAACTTATTAGCTGATGACCGTACGTTTACCATCACGACAGGTCATCAGCTAAATATATTTACAGGCCCCCTTTATTTCATCTATAAGATCGTTACAGCAATTAAGCTGGCGGCCGATCTCAAACAACGTTTTCCCGATTTCAACTTCGTGCCCATCTACTGGATGGCTACAGAAGATCATGATTTTGAAGAAATTAATCATGTGAAAGTAGAGGATAAAATGCTGACCTGGAAAAAAGATGCTGCAGGTGCTACGGGCCGTCTCAATACAGCTGATATTATTGATGCACTGATTGGATATAAAGGTTATTTGGGTATCAGTGAAAACGGTACTGAATTTTCACAAATCGTTGAAAAAGCATATACCGCTAACAAAAACCTTGCTGATGCCACACGTGAACTGGTAGATACCCTATTTGGCAAAAAAGGTTTAGTCTGTGTGGATGCTGATGATGCAGCATTAAAAACTCAATTTTCACCTATTGTATATCGTGATATTGTAGAACAGAACAGTTTTGCACAAATCAATGCGAGTAGTTCTGAATTAGAGAAAAAGGGTTATAAGCCACAGGTAAATCCAAGAGAGATTAATTTCTTTTACATGGATGACCAGCTCCGCGAACGTATTGTAGAAGAAAATGGCGAATATAAAGTATTAAATACTAATATAAGCTTCACAAAAGACACGTTAAAACAAGAAATAGATAATCATCCTGAGCGCTTTAGCCCTAATGTGGTTATGCGTCCGGTATATCAGGAATTAATTTTGCCTAATCTCGCGTATATTGGTGGTGGTGCTGAAGTGACCTACTGGCTACAGTTAAAAGCTAATTTTGATTTCTATAATATCCCATACCCCATACTGATCCTGAGAAATTCAGCATTAGTCATTGATGATAGAAGTGCCCGCAAAATGCAGATCCTGGACATCAGCCCGATCACCTTATTTAACAGTGATGAGCAATTGAAAAATCAATGGATTAAAGCACATGTTGGAGATTCCCTTTGTCTTGATGATGAGCAGCGTGCAATAAGAGCAGTATTTGACCAGATCAAACTGAACTCCTATAAGATAGATAAAACACTTTCTATGTCAGCGGAAGCTGCAAAAACAAAGGCTCTGAAACTGGTGACTAACCTGGAGAAAAAACTTTTACGGGCAGAAAAACGTAAGCACACTACTTCTCTGCAACAAATTGAGACCTTAAAAAACAAGTTATTTCCATCAGGTGTATTGCAGGAACGTGTCCTGAATATTGCACCGATGTACGTTCTTTACGGAGAGGGTTTTATTGAAAACCTGCTAACTGCATTCAAGCCCCTCGATCATAAATTTACGGTTCTATACGCTTAACTCATTCAAATGACCTTTCATACTTTTACAGAGACACGTTTACGGGATTTCACCAAAAGCGTCTTTTTGAGAATGGGCTGCTCTGCCACGGATGCAGATCTGGCCACAGACGTATTATTACGTTCTGATCTTAGAGAAGGAATAGATTCCCATGGTGTAGCCCGATTAAGCGGCTATATACGCCTATGGGAGAAAGAAAGAATCAATGCTACTCCTAACATCAGGGTCGTACATGAAACACCAACAACAGCGACTGTAGACGGTGATGCAGGCCTTGGCCTGGTGGTAGCCCCTTTTGCTATGAACATAGCAATGGAAAAAGCTGCAATATATGGCAGTGGATGGGTTGCAGTAAAAAACTCTAACCATTTTGGCATAGCAGGTTATCATGCATTGCTGGCTGTAGAAAAGGATATGATTGGTATCAGTATGACAAATGCCAGCCCATTGGTTGCCCCAACTTACGCCAACGAAAGATTGCTGGGAACCAACCCGATGTGTTATGCTTTTCCGGCAGGGAAATATCCACCTGTAGTTGTAGATATGGCAACTGCAGCAGCAGCGAATGGTAAACTGGAAATTGCCCAGCGGGCAAACCAACCTATTCCAGAAGGCTGGGCACAAGATAAAAATGGTAATGGAACTACCGATCCGAATGCGCTAAAAAATGGAGGCTCATTACTTCCTCTGGGCAGTGATAAAGACCACGGCAGTCATAAAGGCTATGGACTGAGTGCGACTGTTGATATTCTGACAGCAGTACTCTCAGGAGCTAACTACGGCCCGTGGGTACCTCCTTTTGTTGCTTTCCTGGAACCTTCGGCAAACCCTGTTGGTGAAGGCTTAGGCCACTTCTTTGGTGCGATGCGTATTGATGGATTTCGTCCTGCACAAGATTTCAAGGATCACCTTGATAATTGGATTGAGCGTTTCCAAAGTGCAAAAACCATTGATCCCAGCAAAAGAGTTATTATACCAGGTGAACCAGAATATGCATTTGAACAGGAACGAAAGATATCCGGAATTCCATTGGTAGAACCAGTGGTTAACGATTTGAACGACCTTGCCGATAAACTCCGGATTCCCCGGATCTAAG
Organism: Pedobacter sp. NJ-S-72; assembly: GCF_053890575.1. Classification (NCBI taxonomy): domain Bacteria; kingdom Pseudomonadati; phylum Bacteroidota; class Sphingobacteriia; order Sphingobacteriales; family Sphingobacteriaceae; genus Pedobacter; species Pedobacter sp. NJ-S-72. Next base: position 3,432,523 of record NZ_CM132681.1, read on the forward strand.
AATTAAAAAAAAAACACATGCTATGTTCAGGCTGCATTTTTTTTGCCCTTCGGGGCAACGGCCATGCTATGCCTTCACATAGCATATGTTTTTTAAAATAAGTTTCTCCCCGGCAAATCCTCCGCCACTTGGGAAGACGCCTTATGTTATGTTAATCGTTATGTTAGTTGCATTACATTACCAGATAATATAAATGTCCATTGTTTATTATAATATTGGGTGCCGAATTATTAATTTAAAGGCATCCCTGTTCAATCAGCTGGTGCATCCCCTATATTTATCAATGATCCCTAAGTACTTCTAAAATGTTCCATTGAAAGAGAGACCTGCGGCCTTTTGCTGATACATAGGCACCAACGAGTATCTAACTGTCTGTTTACCCACAATTAGCTTTTTGAGATTCGGATAAATCAGATAAGCCAGCTTTGTAGAAGCGATCCCCACTCCTGCACCAGCTACTACGTCACTTAACCAGTGTTTATTATTGTACATTCTTAACACACCCGTTGCTGTAGCTACGGTATAGCCAGCATAACCAATCCAATCCAGGGCGAAACATCTCTGTATTCCTGATTTAGAAATTCAGCAGCAGCAAAAGCATTAGCAGCATGCCCTGAAGGAAATGACATCTGGTCTGCATGATCCGGCCGCTCCCGGCCAATTCCAGATTTACCCGAATAGGTAGTAATATATGCAATGGCCCTCGACAAAATAAAAAGGGCTGTACCATCAACCATACCATGCTTACTTTTCACACCAGCTAAATTCAGGGCATAAAAAGCAACCCCCGGAGCAAACACGAGATAATCATCTACACGGACAGAAAAATCAGGATGTTTACTTTGTAGCTCCCCTTTTATATTAAAATCTAACCTCCTGATTCCATTATCCCCAAGAGAGACCAATCCATAGCCTATTAAAACTGCCGGCACGATGAAAGATTGAACTTTAGGAGGATCCAATCCATGAATTTTCATTACAGATACTTTAGTATTTGAATCTTTATCCACGATATTATGCTGAGCACACACTACTATCCCCGGTAAAAACAAACTATAGCAATAAGACAGAAATAATTCATATGATAATTTCTTTGGATTAAAAGGTGATTCCTAATAGAGAGCAAGAACCTGAACAAAAAAAGAAATTACCAGATTACTAATCTAATAAAAAACGCAATCAAATAATAGCAGGCTATAATCAAATTAACCAGTCTAAAAAACTAACTAACTAACTAACTAACTAACTAACTAACTAACTAACTAACTAACTAACTAACTAACTAACTAACTAACTAACTAACTAACCAACTAACCATGACCACCAACTAAGAACACCAACCAGCCACAATGAGTTATTCCTGTATAAATCATGCTACTGGATAATGAAATAAAAAAAAGATGTGCTATGTGATGGCATAGCGTTTTTTTTTTCCTTCTTCAGGAAAAATAATGCCGCCATCACATAGCACATCTTTTTTTTATTTTCGAAGCCGGTCTATGAAGAAACAGGCTTAATGAATACCGTTAAATAGGCGACTCCACCTGATTTTACTAAAGAAAGAACCATTAGTATCATAGCTCATCCAGATAAACAAGGCTTTTCCGACAACATGATCCTCAGGAACGAATCCCCAGTATCTTGAATCCAGAGAATTATGTCTGTTATCACCCATCATCCAGTAGTAGTCCATTTTAAAAGTATAAGTTGATGCAGGTTTACCATTGATTAACCATCCACCAGCAACCTTTTCTAACTTATTACCTTCATAAATAGAAATAGCACGTTGATATAAAGGCATAGAAACACTATCCAGTTTTACTGTCCATCCTTTTTTAGGAATCTGGATAGGACCCCAGTTATCCGCATTCCATTTTCTGTTAGGGTCCTGTGGAAATACATTAGCTTCCACTGCACCAGGTGCAGCAGTACGCGTAACCACAGAAGCTACAAAATCAAGTTTCTTTACTTTCTCCATCATTACCGGTGTACCTACAAAATTGTAGCTATCCTGAGATAGCGCACTGATATCACGGTCTATTACAAACCCCATTTCCTCGAATACCTGGAAATTAACATCACTGGTTTTAAATTTCACCAGGTAATCAATCTGTCCCGTATTTTTCATCGGTTCAGCCTTTCCGTTGATCGTAACCAATCCGTTTGACATACTTAATATATCACCACTGATTCCAATACAACGTTTAATGTAGTTTTCTCTTTTATCTACAGGTCTGCTTACAATTGTATACTGGCTTTGAATAGCCTGTCTTCCAACTGAACGTACCATATCATAATAATCTCTATCCTGAGCTTCCAGTGCTACGGTATCTCCATCGGGAAAATTAAATACTACTACGTCATTTCTTTTGATATCCTGCATTCCAGGTAATCTGCGGTATTTCCATTGTATACCATCATAATAAGCTTTTGTGCCTGTAACAGGCATAGTATGGTGTGCAAAAGGGAAAGCAACCGGAGTCATTGGTATTCTCGCTCCATAATTTACTTTACTCACAAACAAAAAATCGCCAATTAACAGCGACTTTTCCATAGATCCGGTTCCGGTTGGAATTGTATAAGCCTCAATAAAAAATACACGGATAACAGTAGCAGCAATTACAGCAAAAAGAACGGCATCAAACCATTCTCTGCTTTTAGTCTTTTTTTTTTCGGCGCAGTATCATCATTCTTTTGCCAGAACTTCCAATTCATATGTTTTTTGTTTTTTAAATATAAATATATCAGATATATTATAGAATCCCTGCTTATTTTGCAGCCATTCTGCAGCTACAACAGCGCCCAGTGCAAATCCAGCACGGCTATGTGCAGTATGTTTCAATTCTATTTCATCTACTTCTGAACTATAAATCACAGTATGTGTGCCCGGTATATTTTCAATCCGCTGCGAAGCGATAAGTACCTGTTCCTGTTTAAGCACTTCAATCTCCGGGCTACCATCCACTTCATTTACCCACTCAGATTTACGATCCAGATTTTCAATAATACCTTCTGCAAGTGTCATAGCGGTACCACTCGGTGAATCCAGTTTCTGTGTATGGTGGATTTCTTCTACCTGTACATCATATACAGGATAATTATTCATCACTTTCGCAAGCACTTCATTGATATGAAAAAACAAATTTACCCCAATACTGAAGTTAGACCCATATAATAAAGTATTGTTACGGCGCAGACATTCGTCTTTTATTTCCTGCAATTGACCGTACCAGCCAGTTGCACCTACAACCAGGGGCACATTCGCATCAAAGCAAGTATATATATTGTTAATAGCAGCATCAGGCGTACTGAAATCTATTGCTACATCTGCTTTTCTTAAGTTAGAAACAGTCAGGTCGGCCAAATTATCTGTACCGATTTTCAGGACAACTTCATGCCCTCTTTCTATAGCAAAACGTTCAATAATCTGACCCATTTTACCGTAACCGATTAAAGCTATATTCATTTATTTTTAATTTTAAAAAGATGGTTGGTAAATATATTGAAATCTAGAACTTAAAGGCAACCTTTATGCCTGGATTAAAAGCATATATATCCATACATGGTTTGAGAACCGATTACCGTAGGCGAAATTCTGATAGCCAGGTTATCTCCCACATCAAAATAGGAAAGTCTCGCATCCACATAAGCCTCAACAATATTTACCACATATAAACCAATAAAAGAAAAAAGGACAACCTCTCTGTTTCTTCTGTAAACTTCTTTAGCTGTTGTTAAGCCTTGAGTGGAGACATTAAACAGGTAGTTTCCTGGTGTAGGCTGACCACCATGCTCTGCTCTGTACTGAAGCTCTGTAAGATACTCCTTATATTTACTGTTATTCTGAATATAAGACATAGCAAGCAAAGTTCCTCCAGTATAAATCGCAGCAATTTTAATCCCGCGATAAACAGTCAGTCCATTTCCATACTGCCCCCATCCCGGAATCATTGCAGATCTGAGGGCCGCTTTTCTGCCAGCAATACGACCAAGATTTACATAACCTGTATCCACTTTCACAGGGGTACGTTTAAGACTATCACCTTTAACAGTAAAAATTTTCTGTCCGCTGACTGCAAAAACAGTGCAGCAAAACAAAACCGATAACAGTAATTTTTTGGACATTACCAATCTAATAATTCTAATATTCTGCTCAGGTCATCATCAGAAACAAAAGGGATCTCAATTGCCCCTTTACCATTTTCACCAACTTTAAGTTTCACTTTGGTAGCAAATCTTGAAGCCAGATCTTTTTGCAGTTTCTGATATTCGAAAGACACACCCAAAGGCTGTCTTGCACTTTTAGGTTTTATCTGAAGACTATTGATGCTTCTGACTAATTCCTCTACTTTACGTACAGACAATCCCTTGTCAATAATTTCCTGATGAATAAACAATTGTTTATCTGTTTCCTCTACATTAATCAACGCACGGGCATGGCCCATAGAGATTTTCTGATCACGGATTGAGATTTGTATTGCGGGGGGTAATTTAAGTAAACGCAGATAATTGGTAACAGTTGAACGGTTTTTGCCAACACGTTCACCCAGTTGTTCTTGTTTAAGGTTACACTCTTCAAGCATACGCTGAAAGCTTAATGCAACTTCAATTGCATTCAGGTTTTCACGCTGAATATTTTCAATCAGAGCCATTTCCAGCATCTGCTGGTCATTAGCCTCCCGTACATATGCCGGGATTTCTGTTAAGCCTGCTAATTTAGATGCTCTCAGACGTCTCTCACCAGAAATTAACTGATAATTTCCTCCCTCAGCTTTTCTGACAGTAATCGGCTGGATTAACCCCTGTACCCTAATGGAATCAGCAAGTTCATTTAAAGCTACCTGATCAAATTCAGAACGCGGCTGATAAGGGTTAGTCGCGATATCACTGATTTTGATATTACCTATATTGCTGGATTGCGCTTTCTGTTCAGTTTCACTGACTGGATTAATCGCATTTTTTTGCGGATGAGCAGAATCTGAATCATCCAAAAGTGCACTTAATCCTCTACCTAAACCTGTTTTTCGCTGAAAAGATGTCATTAAGTTATATTTAAATTGTTGCCGAAGTCAAACCCTGGCTTTCTTTGACCAATCCGTTTTTACGGACAATCTCCCGGGCAAGGTTCAGATAATTTATTGCTCCCTTACAGTTTGCATCATGCATGATGACCGAAATCCCATAACTAGGTGCTTCACTTAAACGGGTATTTCGCTGTATGATTGTATCAAATACAAGTTCCTGAAAATGTGTTCTCACCTCTTCAACTACCTGATTAGACAAACGTAAACGTACATCGTACATCGTCAGTAAAATACCTTCGATTTCCAGTTCAGGGTTTAATCTGTTTTGTACAATTTTTATGGTATTTAACAATTTACCCAATCCTTCCAATGCAAAATATTCACATTGAACGGGGATAATAACAGAATCCGCAGCAGTCAAAGCATTGATTGTAATCAGACCTAATGAAGGTGAACAATCAATAATGATGAAATCATACTGATCTTTAATTTTTTCCAGAACAGCTTTCATCTTGTACTCTCTGTTGGTCAGATTGATCATTTCAATTTCTGCACCAACCAGGTCAATATGTGCTGGTAATAAATCCAGATTAGGAGTTTCTGTCTTTTGAATAGCTTCTGAAGGTTCTACATCGTTAATGATGCATTCATAAATACTATTTTTGATGCTTCTGGGATCAAATCCAATTCCAGAAGTTGAATTGGCTTGAGGGTCAGCGTCTACTAATAAAGTTTTATATTCTAATACGGCCAGGCTGGCGGCTAAATTTATAGATGAAGTCGTTTTACCCACTCCACCTTTCTGATTTGCCAATGCAATAATTTTACTCATTTATCTTTTTAATAATTACCAATTATTTCCTGAGAATTTGTGAATTAGATCCTTTATGTAAAAAACGCTATTTTTACCTACATTTAGGGGCTTTTTAACAATTAGCTAAGATACAAACTAAATGACAATATTAGCGTTAAACAATAGAGTGTTTTAAACATCTTATTAACAATTTTTACATGATTACGATCATTTCCGGCACAAACAGACCCGAAAGCAATACGCTGAAAGTCGCAAAATATTATCAGAACACACTCTCTAAAAAAGGGCAAGAGGCTAATATACTGAGTCTGACAGATCTCCCAGGACAATTAATTATCTCCGATTTATACGGAAAAAGATCTCCTGAATTCAAAAAAATTCAAGAACAAATTACAGCAGCTGAAAAATTTGTTTTCATCATTCCCGAATACAATGGAAGTTTTCCGGGTGTTTTGAAGACCTTAATAGATGCCTGCGATTTCCCGGATAGCTTTTATGACAAAAAAGCGTGCCTTGTAGGCATATCATCGGGTAAATATGGTAATATCAGGGGTATTGACCACTTTGGTGGGGTATGCAGCTACCTCCACCTGCATGTGCTTCCTTTACGTCTGCACATTCCAGCTATAAAAACTGAACTTGACGAGCACGGCAACTTCTATAAGGAAGATACTTTAAAATTTACAGGACAACAGATGGATAAGTTTATCGCTTACTAAACAGCAAAGTGGTCCAGTTCTTACCTTCATTCCCAAAAATAAAGTATCCGGGATAAAGCATTTCTGCCATGTCTTCCATAGCCTCAACAAAGGATAAAGGATCACTTAAAAAGGCAGAAGTGTCTTCCATCAAATAGACTCTGTTGTAAGCAACGGCAGGCCATTCCTTTTCCAGAAGATCAGGGACCAGTCCCATCATTTGCCCAATACCTATATTTGTCTGGTGATAGATCAGCACTTTTGCCTGCTGTACAATTTCAAGCACTTCGCCACCAACGGTCTCAATGAGGACGTTTAAAACATGATTAGGTGTATTATTTGTGTCAAGACAGGTTACAGGCACTTTGTCCATAAATTTAATCTTATGCAGAATGATATCCACACGCTCCTGCAGATCTTCGCGCAGCGTTTCATCCTCAACATTATTTATAAGTGCATTTAAAAAAGACATATCGATTAATTTATTACTTTGTGCAAAAGTAATATTCCTGACCTGATGATGCCCCGAATTATAAAAAATATTTTTTACACTTTATGTGTTATTGCAGTCTGTGGCTGTCATTTAACGTCTGATGACGGGGACAAAAAAGTCTTTAATATGAACTTTGATCAGAGTTTGACCTCACTGGATCCTGCTTTTGCACGTAATCAGCCGGCGATTTGGATGATGAATCAGCTCTTTAACGGACTTGTTCAGGCGGATAGCCAGTTAAATACTATTCCCGCTATTGCCAAATCATGGGAAGTATCTGCCGACTTATTACATTATACTTTTCATCTGCGAAATGATGTATTTTTTCATAACGACCCACTTTTTCCTGGAGGGAAAGGCAGAAAGGTAATTGCATCAGATTTCGCTTACAGCTTTAACCGTCTTTCAGATCCTAAAGTAGCTTCTTCGGGAGGATGGATTTTCAGTGATAAAGTAAAGGACAGTCATAGTTTTGAAGCCCTTAATGATACCACATTGATCATACATTTAACAAAACCCTTTCCTGCATTCCATTCAACCTTCCTTCTACTACACAATATTGTGTAGTTGTACCTCACGAAGTAGCGGATCATTATGGAAAAGATTTCAGGAGCCACCCTATAGGCACGGGGCCTTTCCGCTTTAAATACTGGAAGGAGGAAGAAATACTTGTCTTGCTTAAAAATGAAAATTACTGGGAGAAAGAAAACGGGAACCCCCTTCCCTACCTGGATGCAGTTAAAGTTTCTTTTATCACTGACAAACAAAGTGCTTTCATGTCCTTTATCAAAAAAGATCTCGATTTCTTTTACAGTGTTGATGGAAGTTACCGCGATGATATTTTAACTAAAAGCGGTCATATGACCAGCAAGTATAAAGGGAAATTTCAACTAATTAAAGGAGCTTACCTTTGTACAGAATATATCGGCATATTGGTGGATACCTCAAAATCTATCGTCCGAAACTCCCCTTTAAGATTTAAAAAAGTACGGCAGGCAATCAATTATGGAATAGATAAACCAAAATTGATCAAATACCTGCGAAATGGCACTGGTGTACCGGCTACTTCCGGCTTTGTACCTAAAGGCATGCCCGGGTTTGACAGCACCAAAGTAAAAGGTTATCACTATGACCCGGCAAAAGCAGCAAAACTACTTGCAGAAGCTGGTTTTCCACACGGAAAAGGAATGCCAGAAATAACGCTCAGCACCTCTACTACCTATAAGGATCTTATTGAATTTATCCAGGGAGAACTCAATTCACTGGGCATGAAAGTCAAAGTGGACGTAACCCCAAGTTCCAGCCTGCGGGAATTAATGTCTAAAAACGAGGTCAACTTTTTCAGAGGCTCCTGGATTGCTGACTATCCTGATGCTGAAAATTACCTCACTGTGTTCTATTCTAAAAACCGTGTACCTTATGGCCCCAATTACACGGGCTATTTCAATAAAGAATTTGATCGTTTATTTGAACAGAGCTACTATGAGGGTGATGCAAAAAAACGTTATGCGCTATACCAGAAAATGGATAACATGGTGCAGAAAATGCCTCGATCGTACCTATTTTATATGACCAGTCTGTTACCATGCTGCAAAATAATATTACTGGCTATCCTATCAATCCGTTAAGTGTAATGATCCTGAAAAGGGTTAAAAAGAAGTAGATTATTTATAAAAAAACCACGTCATCAATGATAACGTGGTTTTTTTTTTTTTTATAACTAATAATTGATCTTATTGTTTAGGACCGCCACCAGCTCCTCCGCCTAATCCACCTGCACCTTCATCCTGTTTCAAATCATCATTATTAATTCCTTTTTTCTTCTTCGGACCAGTGAAAGTTACTTTACCAAACTTGTAACTAAAGTTAACTCCGAAAGACCTTAGCGGATAATAGATATTCATATTCTGACGGAAATCGTCTCCTTTATTCTCATTATGAATATGCAGATCTCTTGAAAATACATTCAGAACATTGATACCTACAGTTGCCTTCTTTTTCATGATGTCTTTCTTAAACGCACCACCGTAAAAAGCCATTGGCTGAAGTCCCTTGAAAAGTTCTTTTTGAAGCATTATAAACTCCAAAAAGTTCAGTATTCCATCCGCCTTTGAAAGAAATAGCTGACCTTGCAAACACCGAATAATTTACAAACACACCAGTACTCTGGTTAGTCTGATAATTTCTTACATCATATGTATTTAAACTAAAATTTCCCATTAAAGTCCATTTAGGCAATGGGTTATACGTAGCAAACACGTTAGCACCATAAGATCTGTTCTTACCAACATTCGCATAAGTCGTCAGCTTTTGCTCAGGGATAAACAAACTCTCAATAACATCCTGAGTAGTGCGGTAAAATACAGACGCATTAATCACAGACCCTTTGATAAAAGTCGAGTAACCAAGTTCTACAATATCACTTATCTCAGGGCTCAAATTCGGATTACCCTGCTGCTGATTTTCAGGATCATTCCTGTTTAAGAAAGGATTCAGATAAGACAAACTTGGTCTTTGCATCCTTCTGTTATAACTTAATTTCAATGTAGAGTTTCCTTTAAGCGTTTTTGAAATAATTGCACTTGGAAATAAGTTAAAATAGTTATTATTAAAATTCAGTGAAGAACCAGATACGCCGCTAATATCAGTGTATTCAGCTCTTAAACCTCCTTTTACATCAACCGTTTTAGCCAGTTTAAAACTCAAAACCCCATAAGCTGCACCAACGTCCTGTTTATAATCGAAGTCCTGATCACTGCTCTGATACTTACTTTTTATATTTCTTAAGATTCCCTTAACACCAGTTTCCAGCGTCATAGTTTTGCTGAAAGGATATACATAATCCGTCTGTAAAGTATACTCATTATTTTTACCTGTGTTATCACCAATCACATCAGGAGCAAGCTGCGACCCATCTAAATTGATCAGCCTGGTATTAAATTGTGCTGTATTCCTGCCAAAACTAGCCTGACCTGAAACCGTAAATTCTTCCCCTTCTTTTTTCGTTGTTCTTCTATAATCTGCACTCCAGTCTATATTTTTAAAACTATATTATTATTATCAGAAGCACGTACGTAACTGGCAGTTTTCATAATTGTATCCAGGATACTGCTGGTTACATTAGAACTCCCGTTTGAGCCATTTGTAAAATCATTATATTTTATATTCGTAGAAAGACTGTTATAACCATTTATATCATAGTCCAGTCCTATGCTACCATTATAACCATATCGTTTCGCCCTGGTAAATCCATCCTGGAAAACATGAGACTGTTTACTATAAACATCATTTTCCAGAACAACCCTGGTATCTTGCGGAATAGCATATTGACCGCCAAAGTTCGAACTGATACCCAAACGCCCTTGTTTAGCATTTAAGCTAAAATTACCATTATTCTGACGCGTACCAACAGATAAAGCCGCATTTCCATTTACTCCCTGAGCAGTTTTCTTTTTAGTGATAATATTGATAATTCCACCAGCACCCTCTGCATCATATTTTGCAGAAGGACTTGTGATCACCTCAACACTTTTGATTTCTTCGGCAGGAATCATTTTTAGCGCATCAGCTACACTGTTTGACATCGTACCTGATGGTTTTCCATTAATCAGCACCCTAACCGCAGAGCTTCCGCGTAAAGAAGGGTTTCCATCGATATCTACAGTAACCATTGGCACTTTACGCATAACATCGCCCGCATTACCACCAGCAGTCGTTACATCCTGTTCCGCATTATAAACAAGCTTATCAATTTTGGTTTCTATCATCGGCGTTTTACCGACAATAGCAACTTCTTTCAAATTGCTTTCCGTCCCAGTCAGGTAAATATTGCCCAAATTTAAATCAGGTTTTTCCTGGCTTGTTTTCACCAGCATAGTTTTACTTTTATAGCCCATAAACCCAATCAGTAATTTATACTGTTCAGGAGCCACATTTTGAAGCACAACTTTACCTTTAGCATCAGTAACACCGCCGTTAACCGATTTATTATCTTTAACCCTCATTAAGGAAACTGTTGCATAATCAACAGGTTGTTTTGTAAACGAGTCAGTCAAAATTACAGCACTTATCCTACCCGTTATAGTTACCTTTTGCGCTCCCCCGCCCAAATTGAATTGCGCATTAACCTGCTGCATCAACCCCAGGGAGGCAAATAATAGTAATAGTCTTTTCATAATTTTTAATAGTGTGATTCTTTGTTCTAGATTAGTCGGCACAAATCTAACTATGTTACAGGCTATTTAAAATTGTTTTTGCCAGCAGGGCGATTATGGCCGGTGAACAGCAGGAATTTACCGGTAAATTCCATATAAAAAATGGTCATTAAGGATCTTACACCCTAATAACCATTATGTAACAATTATATTTGATTCAGATTAAATCACAATATTTACAATACGTCCTTTAACTATAATCATCTTTTTAGGCGTTTTACCATCAAGATATTTTTGAACCTGCTCATCAGCCAATACGATTTCTTCAATCTCCTTAGCCTCAAGAGCCAAACTCAGATTTAAGTTTAATCTTGTTTTTCCATTTTACAGAAACCGGATAGCTGAATAGCTGAATTCATCTTCCACTAAATGAGCCGGATTAAATTCAGGATAAGCCGTATAAGATAAGCTATCTGTGTTGCCTAACAATGACCATAACTCTTCTGTAATATGCGGTGCATATGGAGAAAGAACAACAACCAGGTCCTGCAGGATACTTCGTTTATTACATTTAAGATCCGTCAGCTCATTTACCGCGATCATAAAGCTTGATACCGAGGTATTGAAAGAAAAACGTTCAATATCATCCTGTACTTTTTTAATGATCTTATGTAATGCTTTTAACTCTGCTTTTGTAGGTTCAGCATCTGACAAAGTAAATTCCCAGGAGTCATTATGGAATAAACGCCAGAATTTACGAAGAAATTTAAATACACCTTCAATCCCGTTCGTGTTCCATGGCTTACTTTGTTCAAGCGGGCCTAAGAACATTTCATACATCCTTAAAGTATCTGCACCATAACTAGCGATCAGTACATCAGGATTAACGACATTGAATTTGGATTTTAGACATTTTCTCTACCTCTACGCCACAAATATATTTACCATTCTCCAGGATAAATTCGGCCTCAGCAAATTCCGGTCTGAATAACTTAAACTTCTCAATATTCAGAATCTCATTCTCCACAATATTTACATCAACATGTAATGCTGAAGTTTTGTAGTCATTTTTCAATCCATGAGAAATTAATGTATTAGTACCTCTGCCAGACTCATCAACGACACGGTAAACAAAATTACTTCTGCCCTGAATCATTCCCTGGTTAATCAGTTTTTTGAAAGGTTCTTCCTCCTTTACATAACCCAGATCTTTTAAAAACTTATTCCAGAAACGGCTATACAACAAGTGACCGGTAGCATGTTCAGCACCGCCAATGTATAAATCTACGTCCTTCCAGTATTCAATCGCTTCCTTACCAGCAAATGTCTTCTCATTATTGGCATCCATATAACGATACCAGTACCAGCTTGAGCCTGCCCATCCTGGCATTGTACTCAATTCATAAGTATATTGGTTTTCGTAAGTCCAGTTTTCTGCCCTGCCCAATGGCGGCTCACCAGTTTCTGTTGGTAAATACTTATCTACCTCAGGTAATAATAATGGTAATTCAGATTCTTTAATCAGGTAAGGCAATCCGTTTTTAAAGTAAACAGGAATAGGTTCTCCCCAGTAACGCTGACGGCCAAATATCGCATCACGCATACGGAAATTCACTTTCGCCTTCCCTACTTTCTGATCTTCCAGCCACTTATTCAAAGTAGTTGTTGCTTCAGTATAAGTCATTCCATTGATAAAACCAGAATTGATATAATGGCCTTCTTTTGTTGGGTCAGCTTGTATTTCAATATCTTTTTGTTCGTCAAGAATCTGAACAACCGGTAAGTTAAAATGCTTTGCGAATAACCAGTCACGCTGATCTCCGCTTGGCACCCCCATTACCGCACCTGTACCATAACCAGCAAGCACATAATCAGCGATCCATAACTGGATACGCTCACACCTTACAGGATTAACAACATATGTACCAGTAAAAGCACCAGAAACAGTTTTAGTATCCGCCATGCGGTCTAATTCAGATTTCTTTTTAGTCTGTTCTATATAATTCTTAATATCATTTACCTGTTCTGGCGTAGTCAATGCAGCTACCAATTCATGTTCTGGTGCTAATACCACATAAGAAACACCAAATATAGTATCCACACGTGTGGTAAATACTTCAATGAAATCTGTATTAATATCCGCATCAGTCTCGATTTTGAAGCGAACACTCGCCCCTACACTTTTACCAATCCAGTTACGCTGCATCTCTTTAACCGGCTCCGGCCAGTCAATCGTACTCAAACCTTGTAACAAACGTTCTGCATAAGCAGAAATACGCATGCTCCACTGCATCATTTTTTTCTGTTCCACAGGATGCCCGCCGCGTTCAGAAAAACCATCTTTCACTTCATCATTAGCCAGTACCGTTCCCAGTGCTGCACACCAGTTTACTGTACTTTACTTTTCAGAAAAATGTCAAACGGTACTTCAACAGTTCTTCCTGTTTTTCTTCGGCAGTCATAGCTGCCCAGTCGCTTGGCATGAAGCTTTTTACATCTTCATCACTTGCCGCTTTCACATCAGCACTGCCCGAAGCATTGAATTTTTCAATTAAAGTAGTAATATCTTCAGCACGGTCGGTTTCCAGGTTATACCATGAATTGAACAACTGCATAAAAACCCACTGCGTCCATTTATAATATTCAGGTTCGCTGGTACGTACCTCACGGCTCCAGTCAAAAGAAAAACCAATCTGATCTAACTGACGACGGTAAGTACTGATATTTGCTTCAGTAGTTAAAGCCGGATGCTGACCTGTTTGTATCGCATATTGTTCTGCTGGTAATCCAAATGAATCATATCCCATAGGATGTAAAACATTATAACCCTTTAATCTTTTGTATCTTGAAAATATATCGGAGGCAATATAGCCCAGCGGATGGCCAACATGTAAACCCGCACCCGAGGGTAAGGAAACATATCAAGCACATAAAATTTAGGTTTGGCTGATGTCGCCTCTGCTTTAAACGTTTGGTGTGCTGCCCAAAACCCCTGCCACTTCTGTTCTATTTCTTTAAATTGGTAATCCATTACAAAAATCCTTTATATACGGCGAAAATAAAGAAATTAAGGAGGTTTTAGAAGCCTTATCAAAAGAACTTTAGCGATATAAACGATATTCATACCAAACTAGATATTTTACCCGTTTAAAAGGCATCTAGTTTGCATATATTTTTTTATTTTCGCAGAACATAAAATACACCCAACTCATAAAATATGGAAGAATTTGAAGTTAGTGATGCTTCTAAGAAGACGAAAACCATTTATATCTCTACTATATTTAGTATAACCCTGGTTTTGTTGATGCTTGGCGTATTAGGACTAATACTGGTACATGCTAAGAATCTTTCTAACTATGTAAAAGAGAATATCGTATTAAATATCATAGTTGACGAAGGCGCGAAAGAAGCTGACGTACTGCAATTTCAGAAAGACCTGAATGCTAATCCGGCAGTTAAACAGACTCTTTATGTCAATAAAGAGCTTGCTGCAAAAAACCTTACGCAGGATTTAGGAGAAGATTTCGTGAATTTCCTGGGTTACAATCCTTTGTTATCTACAGTAGATGTTTATCTGAAAGCTGATTATGCAAACAATAAAAGTATTGATGCACTGAAAGCTACGATCAGTAAAAACCCTGTGGTTAAAGAAGTAATTTATCAGAGTTCATTAATTGATATGGTGAACAAAAACATCAATACAATTGGTTTAATTGTATTGGGATTTGCAGCTATATTACTGGTCATCTCTATTGCACTGATCAATAACACGATCAGACTGGCAATTTATTCTCAGCGTTTCCTGATCAAAAGTATGCAGTTAGTAGGTGCTACGAAGAATTTCATCCGCAAACCCTTTATTTTCTGGGCAATGCTTCACGGTTTAATTGCTTCGTTCATAGCTATCTGATTTTGCTTGGTCTTTTATATTACGCACAAAAAGAAATCCCTGAAATCATTATTCTGAGAAATTATACCGAATTTGGTATCGTTCTGCTTGGTTTAATAGGCATGGGAATTTTCATCACCGCGCTAAGCACAACCTTTGCAGTAAGCAAATATTTACGTTTAAAAATTTACGACCTTTACAGATAATAGCAAATGATCGAGAAAAAAGCTGGTCCTGCAACGCAAGACGCTAACAATGAAATGGTTTTCAAAAAAAAATTATCAATTGCTGTTAATCAGCATTGTGATTGTTGTAGTTGGCTTTATGCTGATGATAGGTACAACCGATATCTATGACTTAAGAAAAACTCTTCTGGCTCCAATGGTAGTACTTTTTGGATTCGGATTTGGTATTTATGCAATCCTGAAAAAGTAAGTTTTAGATGACTCTTATAGATGCTATTATTCTCGCTGTTATAGAGGGACTGACTGAGTTTTTGCCAGTTTCTTCTACGGCCATATATGATCATTGCTTCTTCCTTTATGGGAATAGCATCCGATCCATTCGTTAAATTATTCACAATTGCTATCCAGCTTGGCGCTATTTTATCAGTAGTCGTATTGTATTTCAAGCGTTTTTTCAAAACGATTGGTTTCTATGTTAAACTGCTGGTGGCCTTTATTCCCGCAGCTATTTTCGGATTACTGCTGAGTAAAAAGATTGATCAGATGCTGGAAAGTCCGATGACAGTTGCCATATCTTTAGTTGTTGGCGGTGTAATCCTTCTTTTTGTTGACAAGTGGTTTAACAAACCGACTATCCATGAAGAAGAAGAGATCAGCTATCTGACTGCTTTAAAAATTGGCTTCTTTCAATGTCTTGCAATGATTCCTGGTACATCAAGATCGGGTGCAAGTATTGTTGGTGGTATGTCTATGAAATTAAGCAGAAAAGTAGCTGCTGAATTCTCTTTCTTTTTAGCTGTCCCTACGATGTTTGCAGCAACAGGAAAAAAGTTATTCGATTTTTTTATAAAGAAGGAAATACAATTAGCCATGACCAGATTCAGCTTCTTGTAGTTGCTAATGTCATTGCATTTATTGTAGCCTTACTCGCTATTAAAAGTTTTATCGGTTACCTGAATAAACACGGATTCAAAGTGTTTGGCTGGTACCGTATCATTGCTGGATTGATCATCATTGTATTAATATATAGCGGGCATAACCTGCAAATAATTTAATGTGTAAATTGCAGCTTAATTTAGATTACCATTTTGAGTGCACAAAAGTTACTGGAAAGAACCTTCAATTTTGCTGAAGGAGAGTTATTACTCATCAATAAACCCTACAAATGGACAAGTTTTGATGTAGTAGGAAAAATAAGGAATTCGTTAAAACCCCTGAAATTAAAAGTTGGCCATGCGGGTACATTAGACCCCCTGGCTACAGGTTTGTTGATTTTATGTACAGGAAAACTGACTAAACAGATCGATACCTTTCAGGCAGAAGATAAAGAATATACCCGGAACAATGATCCTGGGGGCAACAACTCCTTCATTTGACATGGAAACGGTAGTAGATCAGGAATATCCGCTTACAAATTTAACAGAAGAAGCTATTTATGCTGCTACTGCCCCATTTACAGGAGATATCCAACAATATCCACCAGCACATTCTGCGGTAAAAGTAAACGGAGAACGTTTATATGTTAAAGCCCGCAGAGGTGAAGAACAAGAATTAAGACTTCGTTTTGTATCCGTACCAGTCTTTGAAATTACCCGTATTGCTTTACCAGAGGTTGATTTCAGGATAGTTTGCAGTAAGGGCACTTATATCAGATCTTTGGTTTCCGACTTTGGTAAACACCTTGAAAACGGTGCATATTTATCAAAACTAACCCGTACCAGAAGTGGTAGTTTCTTATTAGAAGATGCCTTTGAAGTAACCGATCTGGTTGAATATCTTAAAAACAAAAGAGAAGCAGCCGCAGCTGAACAGTCTACTCCAAACACTTAATATATACTATGCACAATCATCTCAAAAACTCATATTTACGTCATCTAAAAGATTTTACTTTGATTGGACTGGGCATTGTTTCCGCCTGTTTCGGTCTTAAAAGCTTCCTGATGCCGAGTGAGTTTATCGATGGTGGAGTAACGGGTATATCCCTGTTGATCAGCACGCTGACAGGATTTAAACTTTCCTATCTGATCCTGCTGATTAATATTCCATTTGTGATCCTTGGTTATTCTCAGATAGGTAAAGCTTTTGCTATAAAAACAGCTTTAGCAATCATTATACTAGCTGTTTTTCTGATTATCCTGCCTTTTCAACCAATTACTCACGATAAGTTACTAATTGCTTTTTTCGGTGGTCTGTTTTTAGGAGGTGGTATTGGTTTAGCTATGCGTGGCGGATGTGTGATTGACGGGACAGAGGTTCTGGCTTTGTACATCAGTAAGAATAGCATGCTCACTGTGGGGAACATCATCCTGATCCTGAATATTCTTATTTTTGGGGTAGCAGCAGCAATTTTATTGGATATAGAAACAGCGATGTATGCCATCCTGACCTATTTATCAGCGTCCAAAACCATTGACTTTGTGGTAAATGGACTGGAACAATATATTGGCGTAACCATTATATCAGAGAAAAAAGAGGACATTAAGCTGTTTCTGATTAACGATATGAAAAGGGGTGTGACCATTTATAAAGGTGAAGGCGGATACGGAGAGAAGAAAAAAATTGATATTTTATATACAGTAGTTACAAAACTTGAAATGGGTAAACTGCAAAATGAAATCCGCCAGATAGATCCGGATGCTTTTATTGTGCAGCAGCAAATCTCTGACATCAAGGGAGGAGTAGTAAAACGACATGCCCTGCATTAATTTTAAAGATTCTGATGAAACCATCATGTGCATCAGCATACAAACCAAAATGAATAGGAACCAAGTAGCACATGATAGCTTCATTACCGATAAAAAAACAGTTATATTCCAATGAAAATATATAACCACCTTCTGAATTTAAAAGGTTGAACAATGCTGTTGCAACCATAGGCACTTTTGACGGCGTACATTTCGGGCATCAAAAAATCATTAACAGGCTTTGTGAACTGGCAAAAGCCACCGATGGCGAAAGTGTAATCCTCACCTTCTTCCCTCACCCAAGGCTGATTATTGACCCTGAAAATCAGGATTTGAAAATGATCAATACCATTGAAGAAAAAGCCGAAATATTAGCAGGCTTAGGAGTTGATCATTTAATTATCACCCCATTTACCCGGGATTTCTCTAACCTCAGCCCTGCTGAATACATTAAGAATATTTTGGTTGATACTATTGGAATTAAACAGCTGATTGTTGGTTATGATCACCGTTTTGGAAAAGACCGTTCTGGAGGCATGACAGATTTAATTGCCTTTTCAGGTCCTTATCAATATGAGATCGAGGAAATCAAAGAACAGGATATTAATGATGTGGCGGTAAGTTCTACTAAAATCAGAAAATCCCTTTTAAAGGACAGGTTGGTCTGGCGGCAAAATATCTTGGTTATAACTTTTCCCTTTACGGTCCCGTAATTAAAGGCGATAAGATAGGTCGTACCATTGGTTTTCCAACAGCTAACATCTTTATTGAACAGCCCTATAAACTGATTCCTTCAGATGGAATTTATGCCGTAACCGTAGAAATGGAGAACGAGACTTACAAAGGGATGGCTTACATCGGTCAGCGTCCTACGATTAACGGAATGACCAGGAATATAGAAGTTAATATCTTTGATTTCAATAAAGAGATATACGGCCAATACATCAAAATGAACTTTATGGAGTTTCTGAGACACGACGTAAAATTCACTGGTCTGGAAGCACTTAAAGTACAACTTCAAAAAGATAAAGAAGATACATTGTCTTATTTTAAAAATCATAGCTAATCAAAATAAGCAATTTCATTTATTGAAATATTACACTATTCCATCAAAATAAAGACCATTTCTCTAAAGAAAACGCCTATTTTTTTGTATATTTTACAATAATGAGTTTTTTTTTTTAATGATTATCACAATCTTTTTCATAACGAATTCATGCTTTGCCTTAAAGCCTGAGCCCATTCAGGCTGCCTGTATACCTGGTTTAGAAATTAAACCCGCAGCACTCCATAATCTGCTTCATAAAACACAACAGGAAGACATTTCGAACTTAAACAGGGATACATCAGAGCAGCTGACACTAATAATACAGCACAGAATCCACAAACAAGTCTTAGTTTGTTTACAATTGTTTCATCTGCCGGAAAGTAAATCAATCAGAAATACACCTGTCGGACCTTATCATGCGCAAACACATTTCCATTATAATTTCATATACGATTTTTTGTATCCAAATCACGTTTTCTGGTAACGCCATAACAGCAAAACCAATAACCCGTTTTTTTTTTACAATTAAATACCATGTATGTTACACCTACCCGTATTAATAACTGATTTAGGCTTAATACTCGCAGCAGCCGGAATCACGACTCTGCTTTTCAAAAAAATCAAACAACCATTAGTACTAGGCTATATTCTTGCCGGTTTGCTCGTTGGCCCGCATATTAACTTTATCCCTACCGTAACCGACAATGACAGCATTCATATCTGGGCCGAAATTGGAGTTATCTTTTTATTATTCAGTCTTGGATTAGAATTCAGTTTCAAAAAACTGGTTAAAGTTGGTGGTTCTGCATCCATAACTGCTATTGTAGAAGTCGTTTGTATGCTCCTTATAGGTTTCGTTGCCGGCAAGGCCATGGGCTGGAAAACCATGGACAGTATTTTCCTTGGTGGGATACTATCCGTTTCCTCCACAACAATCATTATCCGTGCCTTTGAAGAACTAGGCGTTAAACATAAAAAATTCGCCGGCCTGGTTTTCGGAGTCCTGATTGTCGAAGACCTTGTAGCCATCTTACTTTTGGTTTTGCTTTCTACTTTAGCAGTAAGTCAGCAATTCGCCGGAGCAGAGATGTTTTTCTCTATCCTTAAGCTACTCTTCTTCCTTATCTTATGGTTCATTGGCGGTATCTTTCTTGTCCCTACATTCCTTAAAGCGACAAAGAAATTAATGAACGACGAGACTATGCTGATTGTCTCCATCGCATTATGCCTGCTCATGGTATTACTAGCCGTTAAAGTTGGATTCTCTCCCGCATTAGGAGCGTTTATTATGGGCTCAATCCTTGCCGAAACGACACAGGCAGAAAAAATTGAGCACTTAACTAAATCAGTAAAAGATCTTTTTGCGGCAATATTCTTCGTATCCGTAGGAATGTTGATTGACCCGGGTATCCTTATCGATTATGCCGTACCCATCCTGGTGATTACCATAGCTACAATCTTTGGTAAATTCCTGAGTTCAGGCTTAGGTGCTTTAGTTTCAGGGCAACCCTTAAAAACATCCGTACAAACCGGGATGAGTTTAGCACAGATCGGAGAGTTTTCTTTTATTATCGCTACCCTTGGGCTCACCCTGAAAGTTACCAGTGACTTCCTTCCTTTACCCTATAGCGGTAGCAGTTTCGGCGATTACCACCTTTACTACCCCCTACCTGATCAAAGCATCAGAACCGTTTTATCTTTTTCTGGAGCGTACCCTCCCAAAAAGCTGGGTTGCTGCCATCAACAGATACAGCTCCAGTACCGCTGGAATTACCACAATGAGTGATTGGAAGACCCTGCTAAAGTCATATACTTTCAATACCATCATCCATTCCGTCATCCTGATTGCCATTATCTTTCTTGGTTCCCGTTACCTGCATCCCTTTATCACAAAAAACCTGATTAACGGTAACAAAGGAATTATCATCAGTCTCATCATCTCATTGATCGTCATGGCTCCCTTTTTATGGGCACTGGCTATCCGGAGAATCGAAAGAAAAGCCCATTCCCATTTATGGTTAAACAAAAAGTACACCCGTGGCCCATTAATTGCCCTGGAAGTATTAAGAGTTGCCCTCGCCTTATTTGCTGTATGTTTCCTGATCTTCCAATATTACTACAATACCTTGGTCGCTATGGCCATTGCCCTGGCATTGATTATCACAGGGATGATCATTTTCTCCAGGAAACTGCAAACCTTCTATGATCGTCTGGAACACCGTTTTCTTTACAATCTGAATGCGCGGGAAGAACAAAACAAGCAGCCGGAAATATTACCCTGGGATACCCACTTAACAGAATTGACAATTGCACCCGAATCATCCTTAGTAGGGAAATCCCTCATCGAGCTGGCTGTACGGGAAAAATACGGTGTAAACATTGCCCTTATCGAGCGAGGAAATATGATGATTCCTACCCCGGGACGTGATGAAAGGTTATATCCAAATGATAAAGTAATGCTGATCGGGACCGATGATCAGCTGGCAGCAGTTGGCGAGCTTTTTAAAGGCAAACCAAATGAAAACCAGGAAAGTGCATTCCCTAAAAAAGATATGACTTTACAGAAGATCGTCATTAATACTTCTTCACCAGTATTTGCCCAGACCATCCGGGACTCTCCGGAATACGGGAGAAAACCCAGGGTTTAGTGGTAGGTATTGAGCGCAATGGCGTGCGCATATTAAATCCCGATTCTAATCTTGTATTTGAAAATGAAGATATCGTATGGATAGTCGGTAACAATAAAAAAATCCCCGACCTCTTAAAGAAAGTATAAATTAATTTTTTGTTTGTTCAATTAAACTACTAGCTTCGTTAAGCCTGAACTCTGCCAAAAAGCAAAGTTCAGGCTCAACAAGCTAAAGAATGAAGATAGACCAGGAAAAGAGTGACTTTTTAGATGAAATGCTTGACCATTGGCAGGACGAGAATCTGCTCACCCTGACCGACATTGAGAAATTAAAAGCAAGCTACGAGACCAAGTCCTTTGACTGGCGTCGTCTTGCCCAGTATTCCTTTTGGGTAGCAATGGCCTGTGGTGTAATTTCCCTTGGTGCCTTATTAATCGACAATAAATTCCTCGACTACTTAAAAAACCTCTACGACACCCCAAAACAGTATCATAGGTTTAATTTCAGCTATAGCTGCGGCGGTCCTATACAAAATAAGTTTTACCCGAAAAAAGACCCTGCCAATGCAGGTATTCAGTAATGATGCCATAATTTTCACGGCCGTCATGTTAACTGCTAATGCTATCGCTTACATGGGGAAAGCCTTTGACAAAGGAGACGGACATTTCTCCGTTCTGATTCTCCTGTCCGTATTTATCTACGGTATATTAGCTTACCTCTTTAAATCACGCCTCATCTGGATCTTCGTTTTGATTTCCCTTGGTGCATGGTTTGGAACCGAGACCGGTTATATGTCCCGTGACAATCTCTATTTCCTGGGTATGAATTACCCCTTACGGTTCGTTGCATTCGGTCTGGCTTTAACCGCAGTTTCCCTCTCCTTAAAAAACGTAAAAGTGTTCAATTACTTTTACGATACCACCTACATCTGCGGGATGATTTATCTTTTCATATCCCTTTGGCTCATTTCCGTATTCGGTAATTTGGAACCCTTGACAAATGGTATGGTATCAAACAAATAAGCCTTTTCTACTGGGCAATTATTTCGGCCGTTGCCTGTGTGACCAGTATCTTCGTTGGGCTGAAATACCGGGATGACATCGCCCGTGAGTTTGGTATTACCTTCCTTTTCATTAACCTCTACACCCGCTACTTCGAGTACTTCTGGGACAGCTGGCACAAGGCTCTATTTTTCAGTGTTCTCGCGGCCTCCTTCTGGCTGATCGGGCGTAAAGCCGAGAAGATCTGGAATGTAGAATTCCTGAAAAAATAGAAGAAAAAAGCGGATAACACCTACGAAAAAGATGACCAGCCTTAATCATAATAAGACATATACGCTACTATTAACATTATGCCTTATACTGTCCCTTTGTATAAAAACAAAAAAAGTAAGCGCACAAAAAACAAATGCAGATAGTTTAAAAGCAGATTTCACAACCTTCAGAAATCTGTTAAAAAAGAGCTACCCATCCCTCTACCGTTATATCTACAAGTAAGTAAGAAAAGATGGATGCTACACTCGATAGCACCTATAACTCCATTAACAATAGCACAACAGACATCGAATTTTACAAGCTACTAAAGAGAACCTTAAGCATCATCAAAGACGGGCACCTCTACTGTAGTCTGCCACCTAAACTCCAAAAACATCGCGAAGAAAAGGCCAGATTCTTTCCCTTACAACTCTACTTCACGGATCAGCACACCTATGCATCTGGCGAAGATAAAGTCATTAATGGCTCAGAGATCATATCCATTAATAATCAGCCAATTGATTTAATCAGAAAGCATACACTTGATTACATCGTATCAGACGGAGATATTCAGACAAAAAAGCTCAGCATACTCAATAACTTCTTTTACTTCTACTACTATCTTTCCAATGGTGAGCAGCCCTCTTACGATGTTAAATTCAAAACCACTGACGGCGCTATACAACAAGTAAAAATAGCAGCAAGAACAGAAAAGGAAATAGTTAAAGGTGAAAACGAAATAACACCATAAAGCATCTTCGACTAAAAATCAGCTCAAACAAGACCGCCATACTCACTATCAAAAGTTTTGAGAAATCCTTACTGGAAACCAACGGAGAGAACTTTCCAGAATTCCTGCACAGATCCTTCGTAACCATACACAAAAAAGGAAAAAAAAAACTAATCATAGATTTGCGTGGAAACGGAGGAGGCAGAGATACCTACGGCCCGTTACTCTACTCCTATTTAGTGCAAAAGCCCTTTCAGTACTACAAGAGTCTAAACACAATAACAACAGAACTCCCCTATCAACAATTCAAGAGTAATACATCCTCCTATAACAATCTAACCAAAGAGATGTTAACCAAGCTTAGCCCAAACAACTACAGACTAAAAAACACAGCCCATCCCAACTTACAAACCATTCAGCCTGCCACAGTCAATTACCAGGGGAAACTATGGTTCTTAATTGATGGCCAATCTTTCTCAACAACAGCAGAATTCTGTGCTATAGCATTCAGTAATAACTTAGGGAAATTTATCGGAGAAGAAACGGGTGGTACCTATGGAGGCAATACATCAGGCGTACAAATCGAGTCCACCTTACCCAACACAAAAATCCAAATCTCATTTGGCACCGTGCAGTATAACATGGCAGTAAGCCCAAAAAGCAATCTAGCCAGAGGAATCATACCCCATTTCAAGATTCAACCTGACATCAGCGACATCATCAATAAAACAGATGTTCAACTAAACTATGCGCTTAAACAATAATCTAATAGCCAACCTAAAAACCAACTAACTAACAATCCAACCGCGTATCATTTTTTCCAATTGTAGCGCATCTCATTATAAAACTATAAAGGTTAGATGTAGAAAATAAAAACAGCAACACCTGTATTTCTGGCATCATTCCTTCTTCAAGGAATGTCGGCCAGTAAATACAGGTGTTGCTGTTTTTATTTCAGATAGACGAGGCTCAGTTTTATAACATGATAAGCGGAAAAGCGAAAGCGCGAAGAAGAGGAGAGCGATGGCCCTATTGACTACATAACTGCTCAA
The DNA here is from genome assembly GCF_053890575.1 of Pedobacter sp. NJ-S-72. Lineage (NCBI taxonomy): Bacteria > Pseudomonadati > Bacteroidota > Sphingobacteriia > Sphingobacteriales > Sphingobacteriaceae > Pedobacter > Pedobacter sp. NJ-S-72. Next base: position 3,457,177 of record NZ_CM132681.1, read on the forward strand.
AGCAAACTTTGTTTGAATATACTGTGCGAACCTTGCAAAACCATACAAAGCCACTCCAGCGCCAATTCCCGAACCGATACTGAAAATCGTCAGAGAAACATATCCGATATCGATCCATTCATGAGAAATCAGGTACGTCCCTACAAACAACCAATATGGAATCTGCATCGGATTAAGTACCCCAAGTAACATCCCGTATCTGATACTATCCTTTTTCGAATAATCAGCCTTCGGCATTTCCTTTCTTGATCTCCATGTGATCACCCCTAATACAGTAAACATGACAATCATTACCACATCGATATAATTACCAACTTTGATCTCACTTGACAGCCACTGTACAAATCTCATTACACCAAACGTAAACAGCACTTCAATGCAAGAAAACGCAAGGATAAAATATAAAGCTTGTTTTATTCCTCTGGTAATAGTGATTTGCACAACCGTAAGATTAATGTTTCCAGAGGAATGTAACCTATCGAGTTAAGAATTATTCCAAGGAATAGGGTTAGAAAAAGCATGCGCTAATATAAAGTTTTAATTGATCCGTTTATTCGTAAAAAAGAATAGCCGATGAACATTTCATCAGCTATTCTTCATATAATAACCTAATTATCAGCCAGAGACGGCTTCAAATGTGGCAGTAAATATTTAGCCGTATAAGAATCTTTGGCGTGAACAAGATCTTCAGGTGTTCCTTCGAAAACAATATTCCCACCTTTATCGCCACCTTCCGGGCCAATATCAATTACCCAATCCGCAGATTTGATCATATCCATATTATGTTCAATCACCAGGATCGTATTCCCTTGTTCAATCAGCGTATTTAAAGCAATCAGTAATTTTTTGATATCATGGAAATGCAGCCCAGTAGTTGGTTCATCAAAAATGAACATCGTTTTACTTGCACTATTTCCCTTAATCAGGAATGAAGCCAGTTTAATCCTTTGTGCTTCACCACCAGACAGCGTATTTGACGATTGGCCTAAATGAACATATCCCAAACCAACATCAACCAGCGGCTGTAGCTTATTTAGAATCTTAGGCTCATTTTTAAAGAAATCTACCGCTTCATCAATAGTCAGATCAAGTATATCAGCAACATTTTTATCCTGATAAGTGATATCAAGAATCTGCTGTTTAAACCTGCGGCCTCCGCAAGCTTCACAAGGCAGATAAATATCAGCCATGAACTGCATTTCTATTTTCACTTCACCTTCACCCTGACAAACATCACAGCGTCCGCCTTCCACATTGAAAGAGAAAGCTGCCGGTTTTAAACCAGCCGCTTTAGCAGCAGGTAAAGCCGAGAACAACGCACGCACATCATCCCATGCTTTCACATAAGTCACCGGGTTAGATCTCGAAGAGCGTCCAATAGGATTCTGATCTACCATTTCTACCTGGCTGATCAATTCATAATTGCCAAATATCCCATCATACAATCCTGTTTGTTCCCCGGATAATTACCAATTGCTTTCTGCAGCGCAGGATAAAGTATTTTTTTAATCAGACTTGTTTTACCCGATCCCGAAACACCACTCACAACAGTAAAAACGCCCAACGGGAATTTCACTTCTATATTTTTAAGGTTATTCTCTCTTGCCCCTTTAATCAGAATATGGTCAGCCCATTTTCTGCGTTTTGCAGGGATTACTATATTTTCTTCGCCTGACAGATATTTCCCCGTTAAACTTTTACTATCCTTAATAATCTCTTCATAAGTACCCGTAAACACCAGGTTACCACCTAAAGTACCCGCTTCCGGGCCGATATCTATGATATGATCCGCAGCTCTCATCATTTCTTCCTCATGTTCAACCACGATAACTGTGTTTCCAACATTACGCAAAGACTGTAAAACCTCGATCAGCTTATTTGTATCTCTGGGGTGTAAACCGATACTAGGCTCATCCAATACATAAATAGATCCCACCAGACTACTTCCCAGCGAAGTAGCAGATTTATCCTTTGGGATTCACCACCAGAAAGCGTGTTTGATAACCTGTTCAATGTCAAATATCCCAAACCAACATTGTTCAGATAAAGCACACGGCTAGTAACCTCTGCCAGTAAACGTTTAGATATCTTTTCGTCTGTTTCCGAAAGTTCCAGGTTGTCAAAGAAATCCTGTATAATAGACAGCGGCATTAATACCACATCTACAATAGACTTTCCACCAATCTTCACATAAGAAGCATCTTTACGCAGCCTTGAGCCCTTACAATCCGGGCAGATCGTTTTTCCGCGGTAACGCGACAACATTACCCTGTATTGAATTTTAAAAGTCTGCTCTTCCAATTCCTTGAAAAAGGCATCCAACCCTTCAAAATATTTATTTCCAGTCCAGATTAAACGCTGTTCCTTTTCAGTCAGTTCATTAAATGGTCTGTGAATCGGAAAATCAAATTTCGCTGCATTCTTGATTAACTTATTTAACCATTCACGCATTTTCTCACCGCGCCATGGGGCGATAGCATTATCGTAAAGACTTTTACTTTTATCAGGAACAACCAGATCTTCGTCAATACCAATTACATTTCCATAACCTTCACAACGTTTACATGCACCGTAAGGATTGTTAAAGCTGAAAAAATTAGGTGTTGGCTCTTCAAAACGAATCCCATCCAGTTCAAAGCGATCACAGAAATGAGTGATTTTGCCCTCATGCTCTACATAACAATCACCCTTACCTTCAAAAAATGCAGTCTGAATAGAATCTGCCAATCTGCTCATTGTTTCATCATCCTCATGGAAAACAATACGGTCAATCAGAATCCTGATCGTTTCAGAGTCCTTAAGTTCAGTATCTTTAAACTGCTCATCCTCCAGCACATTCTCAATTTTATGAACAGTATCTCCCAGATAAACTCTCAGAAACCCTTTTTGCAGTAATACAGCAAGTTCTTCCTTAACTGATCTGTTATTGTGCGGATGAAGCGGGCAGAAAATCGTAGCCACACTATCCTCGCCCAGTTTAGACACAAAGTCAACTACCGTACTTACCGTATCTTTTTTAACAATCACTCCCGATTCAGGAGAAATAGTTTTGCCAATTCTGGAAAAAAGCAATTTCAAATAATCATAAATCTCCGTTGAAGTTCCAACAGTAGATCTTGGATTAGACGTAATTACTTTTTGTTCAATAGCAATTGCAGGGGCGATCCCTTTAATGTAATCAACATCTGGTTTGTTCATCCTGCCCATAAACTGGCGGGCATAAGAAGAAAGACTTTCTACGTATCTTCTTTGTCCTTCAGCATAAAGCGTGTCAAAAGCAAGGGAAGATTTCCCTGAACCCGACATTCCAGTGATGACTACCAGTTTATTTTTAGGTATTGCAACATCAATATTTTTGAGGTTATGTACCCTGGCGCCCTTTATAATAATGTTTTTATGTGGATCTTTCTCCGTTTCCTTACTCATTTACTTCCTTATAGGATTTGCTAATATAACCCAAAAAACACAAAATTAGTTTGTGTGGGGAGGATGCAAAAATACGGCTCTTTAAACTAATTTTTTTTTTTTTTACTACTTTTATTCTTGTAATCTGATAAAAAAATGGTTCTTTTGAACTTGTAACACAATCAATTAAATCAACATCTTAAAAAATCATAGGAGAACCACTATAGCAAAAACATCTACTCAATCTTTTTTAGCACAACCAAGCAAGGGAATTTAGTTTAGATAATCCTATGAAGTTACAATCATATAGTGATCAGGAATTAGTGAAGTTATACCTGAAAGGAAATGAGTCAGTTCTCGAAGAACTTTTGAACAGATACAAATCCAAGATATACACTTCCATATATTTATTAGTCAAAGACCAGTACTTAGCAGAAGACATTTTTCAGGATGCCTTCATCAAAGTAATCAATACACTCCGTTCAGGAAGGTACAATGAAGAAGGTAAATTTTTACCCTGGGTGATGCGTATTGCGCACAATTTAGTCATTGATTATTTCAGACGTGAAAAAAACGTGCACCAGTAATAACCAGCGCAGACGGAACGACTGACGTTCTTAATATGCTGCAGATCCATGAAGAGAATGCTGAAGACAAGTTATTAAGAGAGCAAACTCACACCGATCTCAGAGTATTAATCCAGCTTCTTCCGGACGAGCAGAAAGAGGTATTGATCATGCGTCATTATGCAGATCTTAGTTTTAAAGAAATAGCAGATCTTACAGATGTGAGTATTAATACAGCATTAGGCCGGATGAGATATGCGCTGAGCAATCTTCGTAAAATGATGAAAGTGAAGGAAGTAACCTAAATATCGGTTTTATCACTCATTAGAGATATATTTTGATCCCCATAGTGCGCTTGAGTACAAGAGAAACGGACAAAAGGAAAAACAATATGTTCTAATGAAAATAAATGTTGAATTGTTTCGTTAAATTAGAAAACAAAAACAGTTTAATGCTTATGATAACAACCTCTACTCCTATTTCAAATTCCCACTACTTAAATCAGCACGCTGAGAATATAAGTAGTGAGTTTTTCAACGACCTGGATTTAATGTTTTACGAAAGCATTAAATCACAGATGGACTTGTTGAACAAGAACCCAGATGAGGAAACTATTTCCAAAATCCTGGCTTACTCCAAGTCTCTGTAATTGATTTAAAAGATAAAGCTGCCATCAATGGCAGCTTTTTTTGTTTTATCTTTGTCCCATTATGCTCAAAAAAGAAAGATATAAACAATTTGTAGCCTATTTTTCTGCTAAACAGCCTGACGCAGAAACAGAACTCCATTACAACAACCCCTTTCAGCTATTGGTAGCAGTAATTTTATCTGCACAATGCACCGATAAAAGAATTAATCAGGTTACCCCTGCTTTGTTTCAGCGTTTTCCCAATGCAAAGGCACTGTCCGAAGTCACACCCGATATTGTTTTTGATTATATCAGGAGTGTAAGTTATCCGAACAACAAAGCCAAACACCTGGTGGGTATGGCAACATCCTGTTAAATGAATTTAACAATGTTGTACCCTCAGATATTGACCAACTTCAAAAAATGCCGGGAGTTGGCCGTAAAACAGCTAATGTTATAGCCTCAGTAATCTACAATGCTCCAGCCATGGCTGTTGACACCCATGTATTTCGTGTGGCTAACCGTATTGGACTAACCAATGGTAAAACACCCCTTGCCGTAGAAAAAGATCTTGTTAAATATTTACCACAGGAAACTATCCATGTAGCACATCACTGGCTGATCCTTCATGGACGCTATATATGCGTTGCACGCTCTCCAAAATGCAATATTTGTGAAATCACTTCGATCTGCAGATACTATGAAAAACTAAACAAACCGGCTAAAGTTATTAGCCAATCCGAACATTAAATTCAATATTTTTAGATATTTTATTATTAATTGAAAAATATTACTTAATATTGCTAAATAAATTAGTATAATCATTACCACATATAGTTTTAAATATTTTATATTTACGGCCTAATAAATAAGATGATCCCAAACCCAGATAAATTAAAAGCATTACAACTTACATTAGATAAGTTAGAAAAATCTTACGGTAAAGGTGCCGTGATGAAATTAGGTGATACACCTACTGAATCTATTGAGTCTATCTCAACCGGCTCTATCACATTAGATATCGCTTTAGGTATTGGTGGTGTACCAAAAGGACGTGTAATTGAAATTTACGGCCCGGAATCATCAGGTAAAACGACTTTGGCGACTCACATCATTGCTGAAGCACAGAAAAAAGGTGGTGTAGCGGCATTTATTGATGCAGAACATGCTTTCGATAAATTCTACGCAAAAAAACTAGGTGTAGACGTTGACAACCTTTTAATTGCGCAACCAGATAATGGTGAGCAGGCTTTAGAGATTGCAGACAATCTGATCAGATCAGGAGCCATTGATGTAATCGTTATTGACTCTGTTGCAGCTTTAGTACCAAAAGCAGAGATTGAAGGTGAGATGGGTGATTCTAAAATGGGTCTTCAGGCGCGTTTAATGTCACAAGCTCTAAGAAAATTAACAGGAACAATTGCTAAAACAGGATGTTGCTGTATCTTCATCAACCAGTTACGTGAAAAAATTGGTGTGATGTTCGGTAACCCGGAAACAACAACAGGTGGTAACGCTTTGAAATTCTACGCTTCAGTACGTCTTGACATCCGCAGGACTTCACAGATCAAAGATGCCGATGAAGTTTCAGGGAACAGAGTAAAAGTAAAAATCGTTAAAAACAAAGTAGCTCCTCCATTTCGAATTGCTGAGTTCGACATCATGTTTGGTCAGGGAATTTCTAAAGTTGGTGAGATCATCGATTTAGGTGTAGACTTCAATATTGTTAAAAAAGCAGGTTCGTGGTTCTCATACGGTGAAACTAAATTAGGACAAGGAAGAGATGCCGTTAAACAATTACTATTAGACAATCCGGAATTAGCTGATGAAATCGAAAGAAAAATCAGAGAAGAAGTAACTGGTGAGAAACTAGAAGAATTGTTATAATACCTTTTCTAATTCTGATTCAAATAGCTGTATCTAATTACAGCTTCATATAAAAAAAGCGATATGTCCAAACAGGCATATCGCTTTTTCACTTATAAACATCCGTCTGCTTAAATCATCACACAACTTCCTGCAATAACCTTCCCTTCCACTAATACTTTTCCAGACCCTGATATAACGATATTCCCCATCCAGGCTCTCTCCCTCATAGCTTCCCTCTAACGTTATACTAACTGCAACTACAGCAGTATCCCCAATAATATTAATGATCTGATCCTGTGAAGCGATATGATGCACTATCATATCCCCCGAACGATACCCTTCCATTTCTATTTTCTTAGTAATGGTTTGCCCCTTTGGGTTCGTAAAAAGTAAATCTTCGTGAAGCAATAAATCCAATCTCTCTATATCCCTTTCCTTAATAGCCAGCAGAAGCACTTCTTCACATACTACGATCTCAAGTATCTCCTTTGAATTTCCATATCAACAAAAAAAAAAAAATAAAACAATAATCCAAATTAAGAAATCTTACCCACCGAACAAATAAACTAATCATCAATTAAAAAAACAAGCTAACTAAGGCAGCTACCAAGGGTAATCACCAGGCTAAACTACCTAACTAAGGCAATGACCAAGGGTTATCAAAAAAATCTAACAAAGGCAGCTACCAAGGGTAATCACCAGGCTAAACTACCTAACTAAGGCAACGACCAGGGGTTATCAAAAAAATCTAACAAAGGCAGCTACCAAGGGTAATCACCAGGCTAAACAACCTAACTAAGGCAATGACCAAGGGTTATCAAAAAAATCTAACAAAGGCAGCTACCAAGACCACAAACCAATGCAGTCGTTTCTTCCTTAGTCGGTATCCAGTTGGTCTTAGGTTTATCAATCCGGGTTTAAAATTTAGAATTTCACAAAAAAAGCATCTGTATATTTTGACATCAGTTCCATTGAAAAGGGAACGTAGTCAAAATATACAGATGCTTTTTTTGTGAAACCCGAGAAGAAACCTACGGATTCATAAACTTCATATCAACGTTAACCGCTACATAAGCAGCGATAAATATCGCTGCGACTAATACCACAAGACCAATATAATTCTTATTTTTATCCTGTTTAATCATCCAGATCAGCAGTAAAATAAAAGGAATCAGCATCATGCCGAAAAACAGAAAACTCATTGAATTCATAACAAAAATTTAAATATTTAAAACTCCATTCTTGATGCAGGGGCAATATCCTGACCAACAAACTCCTTATTGATAAACTTATAGTGACCAGCAATTGCGATCATTGCAGCATTATCTGTACAGTATTCAAAAGCAGGAACAAAAACATTCCAGCCCAGCTCTTCAGATTTTTCCTGTAAAGCCTTACGCAACCCTGTATTTGCAGAAACACCACCAGCAATTGCAATATCTTTAATATTATACTGTTTCGCTGCTTTTTTCACCTTATTCAACAAGATATGAACGATACTATGTTGTGTAGAAGCAAGCACAGATATCATTTAAATTCTCCTGAATAAAATCAGGGTTCAGCTTTTTTTCCTGTGCTCTGATAAAATATAATATTGCTGTCTTTAGACCACTGAAACTATAATTCAGATCTTTAATCTGAGGTTCAGGAAATTTATAAGCCAGAGGATTTCCCTGCGCAGCATGTAAATCAATCAATGGCCCGCCAGGATAAGGAAGGTTCAAAATCTTGGCAGTTTTATCAAATGCCTCACCTGCCGCATCATCCAGTGATTCACCAACAATCTCCATATCAAAGAAATCTTTCACCAAAACAATCTGTGTATGTCCACCGGAAACCGTCAAACATAAAAACGGAAAAGAAGGCTTAGGGTCTTCTATGAAATGCGCAAGGATATGCGCGTGCATATGATTCACTGCTATAAGCGGTAAATCTAAAGCCAGTGCAAAAGATTTAGCAAATGATACCCCTACCAATAAAGAGCCTAATAATCCGGGCCCCCTGGTAAAAGCTATGGCATTTATATCCTTTTTACTAACTTTAGCATCGATTAATGCCTGTTGAATAACCGGTACAATATTTTGCTGATGAACTCTTGAAGCTAATTCAGGAATTACACCACCATAATTTTGATGAATAGTTTGGTTTGCAATAACATTGGCAGTAATTTTGCCGTTAGTACAAATAGCAACAGAAGTTTCATCACAAGAGGATTCGATAGCAAGTATTACTGACACGTTGATTATTATTAAGCTACAAAACTATCAAAAAACTATTAAAAATACTTCTTTGGTTTATTGCATCGATTCTGCTGCTGCTTGCGATTATCTTATTTTCGCTCCAGTTCCGTCCTGTGCAGACATTTGTGGCGAAAAAAGCAGCGGCTTATCTGTCTAAAGAATTAAATACAACCATTTCTTTACACGGCATTTACGTTAAACCTTTTAAATCTGTAGTGATTGAAGACCTTTTGGTACTCGATCAACAAAAGGATACTCTCTTAAGTACACCTAAATTCATTGTAGATCTCAATCTGCTGTCCTTTGACAGACGGATTATTGACGTGAATACTGTACAGGTAAACAACGGCTCCTTCTTTTTAAAAAAATATAAAGGAAAAGATAAAGGAACAAATCTTGATTTTATCATTGATTACTTTGACTCGGGCACCACAACACCAGTTAAGAAGAAAAAGAAGCCCTATAAAATCACCTTTAACCGGATTATACTCAATAATCTTCAGTTAAAATATAAAAACCTGAATGTTGACACCGTCATCAATGGAGTAAATTTTGAAGATGTTGAACTGACAAGCCTGAACGGGATCTTTGAAAAACTGAATACCGCAGATCATTTACTGCAGGCTGATATAAAAAACCTGACCTTTAAAGAAAAAAGCGGTTTTTATCTTAAGAACCTAACTGCATTTACTACAGTTGACACTAATCGCATTGAGCTTAAAAAACTAACCCTTGTCACCAATAAAAGTCATTTATCAGATTACTTCGAAATGAAGTTCCATGATTATGAAGACTTTAGTGACTATGTCAACAAGGTAAGAATGAAGGCTCATTTCAAAAACAGTCATCTGGAATCAAGAGATGTCGCTTATTTCACTTCAGAGGTTGCAAAAATGAACCTCAATATTGACATTGATGGACAGATTACTGGTCTTGTAAATAACCTGAAAGCAAAAAAGCTCTCCGTAAAAGCTGGTAAGGCAACTTATGTCAAAGGAGACTTCAGTCTTAAAGGCTTACCTAACCTGGATGAAACTTTTATGGAAATGAAAGTTGACATGGCGTCAACCAATAAAAAGGATTTAGATGAGTTAGTAACCAACATTACGGGGAACCATAAAAAAGTAATTCCAGTTATTGTACAGAAGTTCGGAGACATTTATTTCAATGGAAATTTCACTGGTTTCCAGAATGACTTTATTGCCTTTGGTGAGTTTAAAACAAAACTGGGAAGGATTGTTTCGGATGTGAACATGAAGATCAGTAAAAGGGGAGTTCCATCTTATTCTGGAAATGTCAAAACGTACGACTTCAATCTTGGTAATCTGATCGACGAAACCAGTCTTGGAAGAATCACCGCTTCTGTATACGTAAAAGGTAAAGGTACGGAATTGAATAGCCTCACAGAACAGATTAATGGAGATATTAAGTATATAGACTTCAATGATTACCGCTATTCCAATGTTAAAATTGATGGTACTTTTGATAAAAAGTATTTCGACGGTAAGCTGAATATCAATGATAAGAATATACAGCTCGCTTTTGACGGGGGAGTAAACTTAAATCCTAAGCTTCCGGTATTTGATTTTAAAGCATCTATTAAAAAGGCTAAGCTCCGTAACCTGCATTTATTTAAAGATTCGCTGATGGTTGATGCAGACTTCAGCACCAATTTTTCAGGAACCAATCTAAACAATATCCAGGGAAATCTGCTGATTGAAAAGATAAGGCTGAATAATGTAAAAGGGATATACAACATTGATTCAGTCCAGCAGCTGCAGGCCAAAGGAGTCGGAGCAGACAGAACATTAAGAGTCAATTCTGATGTACTTGAAGCAAGTATCCAGGGGCAATATGACCTGAATACCCTGCCCTCTTATTATAAATCATTAGCGAAAACTTATATACCTTCCCTTAAGGCAGACATCGTAAATTTCAAAAATCAGATTTTCAAATTTCAGCTTAAGATTAAACGCTTTGAACCAGTCGCCGAATTAATTGCCCCTGGTCTGGAAATAGAAGATCAGGCTGAATTATATGGTAATTTTGACTCGGAGAAGAAAATAGCTACGCTGAATGGTTTCATTAAAAAACTAAAATATCAAGGTGTCATTGCAAATAATATTATTATTGATGAGAACACAACAACCAATCAGCTACAGGCGATTATCACCTCAGACCGTATAGACCTGAATGATAGTTTGTATATCAAAAACGTCAACATATCAAATGTTCTGCGTAATGACAGTCTTGCACTCAACGTTAAATTATAAAAATGCAGATGACGCGAATCAGCTCGATTTAAACGGCCTGGTTGAATTTGGAAGAGATAGTACACGTATCAGTGTCCTGCCCTCTTTACTTAAGATTAACAGCCAGGACTGGGCAATACAGGATAAAGTAAAAATCAGCTTCAAAGGTGGTAAAACAGAAATCAGTAATTTCGATCTGAGAAATGGAAACCAGCTCTTAACAGTTGATGGCATTTTATCTGAAGACCCAAAAGATGCATTAAAAGTAGGTTTTAAAGCATTCAGTCTAACAACCTTAAACCCTTTCCTTAAAACTGTAGGTGTACAATTATCAGGTAATGTAAATGGAAACACCAAACTTTACGGGCTGCTTAAATCGCCGAAGATAAATGATGATATTAAAATTGACTCCTTAAACTTCAATGACACCTATATAGGCTCACTAACAGATACGTCTTCTTACAATCAGCATACTAATCTTGCTAATGTATTTATGCGGATCAACAGAGACGGAAAGGAAACGCGCTTAAAGTCAATGGAAACCTCGATCTCAAAGAGAAAAACATAGATCTTACAGTAAAAATGGATGAAAGCGAACTAACTGTTCTGTCACCATTTGTAAGCGACCTCGTTTCTAACCTTAAAGGCCATATTTCTACCGATCTAACCATTAAAGGCAGCTTTAAATCTCCAAAAATAGACGGAAGTATTACACTTGATAAAGCACAGCTTACAGTTAATTATTTGCAGACAGCTTATACTATAAGCCATAAAGTGACTGTGGAAAACAGTGTTATAAATGTTGATGATCTCGATTTAAAAGATTCCGGAGGTAACATAGCAACAGCCCACGGTACGGTAGACCTGAACAATATCAACACCCCTACACTCGATATCAACATTAAAGCTAAAGAATTCATGGCTTTAAACACGACAATAAAAGATAACGAACTATACTTTGGTAAAGCTTTCGCTACTGGTACCTTCATCTTCCGCGGGCCAACAAATAAGCTTTTTATTGGTATTGATGCAAAAAAACAGAAAAAGGGACTGTCTTCAATCTCCCTTTAAATAGTTCTGAAACCGTTTCCAGCAAAGACTTTATTACTTTCCTTAATAAGGATACAGCTGCCAACGTTAAAAAAGCAATAAATTTTGATGGTATCACCATGAGTTTTAAACTGCAGGTAGACCCTCAGAGCACCGCTAACCTATTTACCAACCTGGGTAATTTAAGTGGAAAAGGGAATGCAGACCTCAACCTGGAAATCAATAGCCTTGGAGATTTTGAAATGTCCGGAGATTATATTATTGAATCGGGTAGTTTTGATTTTACAGCACAAGAGATCATTAATAAAAAATTCAATATCAGACAAGGTGGTACAATCAGGTGGACGGGTAACCCAACACAAGCTCAAATACAACTTAAGGCTGTCTATGAGCTAAGAGCAGGCCTTTCTGACCTCTATGGTGCTGCTAACAGAGATTTTAGCAGTAACGCTAACCTAAGGGTTCCTGTGGAAGTATAGAAAGAAATGGGATTGAGTGGCCTTTTATTACAGCCAGATATCAAACTGGATCTTTTCTTCCCTTCAAATCCATCCATTAAAGAAGAACTTCAAGCCTATTTCAGTGATCCGAACAATCTGAATCTTCAGGCATTCAGTTTAATTATCAGAAGGAGCTTTGCACCTGGCTCTGGTAAAGAAGATTTAGGTAAACAAGTTACCTCTGGTGTTGCCAGTACAGCAACCGAATTACTTTTCAATCAGTTTAACAATGTACTTTCATCGCTTAACCTCGATTTTGTAGATATCAACATCCGGTCCCTGAGTGAAGCCAGTGCTTCGTTCAAATTCTTTAATAACCGGATAATCGTAAATGCAGGGGTAATAGATAACAGAAGTACGAGTGATTTATCTCCTATCGGATTTTCAAGAAATAGTGTGGGCAGTGAGGTTGAGATTCTTGCACTCATTCGAAAAGACGGTACACTGACTGGTAAACTTGCAAACAAGCCACCTACCCAACAAAGTATTTTTGTAAATACTGGAATAAACCAGAACATGAATGTAACTTCATTCGGACTGATTTATTCACAGCAATTTGATAATTTCAGAGAATTCGTTCAAAAGGTAACCGGAAAATACCGCAAGAACCTAAAGAAAAAACTGGACGACTCACATTCACATAAAAACACTAAACAGTCTGTCAATAAGGATGTGGTCACTGAAGAACAAAAGAGGTTACTACAAAATGTAACGCCCCCTAGCCCTTCATTATAGTATGGCCCATTTTATCTCTTTTAGTTTTCAGGTAAGTTTCGTTATGAGAATTACTTAATATCTCGATCGGGATATTTTCTACAACTTCCAGACCATAGCCAATCAGTCCTGCCCTTTTAGTTGGGTTATTAGACATTAGACGCATTTTTCTGACACCTTGTGCTCTTAAAATCTGTGCACCTACACCGTAATCGCGTTCATCACCTTTAAAGCCCAATTTTATATTTGCTTCAACGTATATCAAAACCAGCATCCTGAAGGTTATAAGACAATAACTTATTCACAAGACCAATACCGCGGCCTTCCTGATTCATATAAACAACAATTCCTTTACCTTCTTTTTCAATCATTTGTAAAGCTTTATGAAGCTGAGGGCCACAATCGCATCTGCATGAGCCAAAAATATCACCAGTCACACACGAACTGTGTACTCTAACCAATATAGCTTCATCCGCAGTCCACTCCCCTTTGCTTAAAGCAAGATGGGTTGCATTGTTTTCCAGCTGTGTATAAGCTGTCATTTTGAAATCACCCCATTCTGTAGGGAGGTTAATCGTAACCTCTTCTTTAATCAGGCTATCATTTTTCAGGCGATAAGCAATCAGGTCTTTAATAGAAATTATTTTCAGCTGATGCTGTGCGGCGATTTTGATCAGATCCGGCAGTCTTGCCATCTCTCCATCTTCCTTCATAATCTCTACAAGGACTCCTGCTGGCACCATTCCAGCCAGCCTGGCCAAATCCACTGCTGCTGCTTCTGTATGGCCCGCACGTCTAAGCACACCGCCATCCTTAGCACGTAAAGGAAATATATGACCTGGTCTGCCCAGTTCATCAGGATTAGTATCCGGATTGATTAGTGCCTGTATAGTTTTAGAACGGTCTGATGCAGAAATACCTGTAGTACAACCATGACCTATCAGATCCACAGAAACAGTAAAGTTCGTTTCATAAGCCGCAGTATTTTTACCTACCATCAGCTCAAGGTTCAATTCATCGCATCTTTCTTCAGTAATTGCAGCGCAGATAAGACCTCTTCCATGAGTGGCCATAAAGTTGATTACTTCGGGGGTTGCATTTGCAGCAGCAGTAAGGAAGTCACCCTCATTTTCACGATCTTCATCGTCTACAACAATTACAACTTTACCGGCTTTTATATCTGCAACAGCATCTTCTATTGCGTTCAGTTTAATTTCCATTTTTGTCAAACTACTTAAACAAAGGATATATCATTAAATCCAGTTTAAGATCATAAAAACAAAGTTACAACCTTCCCCGGAGAATATATATTTAAAATATCATCGTTAAGTAAGTTGTGTTTAATGGAAGCTGAATTCAGAAATTATTACTTTTGGGGAGTTTTTTTCTTCTTGAATAAACCTGTGATCAGCTGCTTATAATAAGTAATATCAAAGAGTGCCGAATCGACCGTAGCTTTGTAGGTTAAAAATGCCCCGACGGGAGACAACACAATAATTGCCATCCAGATCCCTACTACAGGATTGATGTTTCCCTGATTTGCAGACTTCTCCGATACGGTAGATATAATATGGTAGAACAGGAAGAAAATAATAGCCATGACCACTGGCAAGCCAAGTCCGCCTTTCCTGATAATTGCGCCCAGAGGTGCACCGATAAAGAATAACATCAGACAGGAAACAGCAAGGGTAAATTTACGCTGATATTCTACTCTGATCCTGATCAGAGTAACGACTCTGTCTTCGTGGTCCGGTATTCTGCCTTCGACGGTTTGTTTAATGGAGTTAGCCTGATCCAGCGCAGCCTGAATAGTATTTACCCTTTTATCCACCGGAATATTATTCAGAATGGCTGCGTCAATTTTAACGGGTGTAACTTTACGTTTTGTATATCCTTTAGTATAGTTATTCTGCTTATAATAACTGCTTACCGTAGACCTCGCATAGCGATTTACACTATCCAGCTCTTTAGTCAAAGAATCTCCTTTATGAGTTAGCCCCTTAAGGTTGAGCATCTGGTTATTTGACCTGAAACTATTTTCATCAGTCCTGTTCATTTTGAAACTGGACAGATCAAACTTCTGCTCAGTTTGCCCAAAACGCATTCGGGTTAACTGCTGTCTTGGATCATAGCCCGAATTCTGTCCGCTTGCCTCTTCGTATCTTACACCATCATTCAGCTTTAAGATCAGGTATTGTTTATCTTTAGTGGTGTTCATCGTACCATCTTTAGCCACGATAATTTTCGCAACCCCGTTATTCCCGGTATGGTCATAAATCATTATCCCTTTTAAGGAAACACCATCTTTTCCTTTCTCATCCACACGGATTGAATATCCAGGAATACTATTATTAAATACACCTTCCTTAATCAGAAAAGAGAGTTTTTTATTTCGTACATCCCATAACAGAGAGCCAAATTTAAGATTGGCTTTGGGCAGCATATATTCTGAGAACAGAAAAGAAGAAAAAGCTATCCCAACAATCAGTACCAGTAAAGGGCGCATAGCCTTTTGCAGGGATATCCCTGCCGACTTTATTGCGACAAGCTCATAGTTCTCCCCTAACGTCCCGAAGGTCATAATAGAAGACAGTAATATCGCCAGTGGCAAAGCCATGGATACATTCGCGGCAGAAGCATAAAACATCAGCTCTACGATTGTGTACCATTCAAATCCTTTTCCTATGAGATCGTCAACGTATTTGAACAGGAAAAACATCAGCAAAATAAACATCACAATAAAAAATGTGACGATAAATGGTCTTATGAATGTTAAGAAGCAGTATATGGATCTTTTTCAATGTACAAATGTAGGCAATGCAACTGAAATACTATGCACCAATTACAATACTATGCACCGATTACAATACTATGCACCGATTACGCTATGCAGGTAAGTAATCTGGTTATCCCAAATCTGTGTTCTTTCTTTAAGTGTTTCTTCAGTCGCGAAATCAGTAATTGACAAGGCGACATCATTTGTCAGTTCATCCTGTACAATTTCCATTTCAAAATAGCAGTGTGGTTCGTCGTCAATCCATTTGAACTTAACCATCTTATTCTCTTTAAAACTTAACATTTTCGCTTTTTGGACTTCATCATCCCAAGTGAAAGTATATACCTGATCACGGAAAAAACAACATCATCAGCAAACCATTGGGACAAGCCGTTTGGCTCACTTATAAAACTAAACAAAATACGCGGAGACGATTTCAACTCATATTCTAGGGTAAATTTTTTCTTTTCTGACATCTTAAATCGCTTTATATCTTGTTGTTTGTAAATTATTTTTATTTTTTTTCCTAAAGAAAAGTATTTTATTCTATATTTGCAACTCTTAAAAAATAAGAAGCCCACGGCGGGGTAGCTCAGATGGTTAGAGCGCAGGATTCATAACCCTGAGGTCGGCAGTTCGATCCTGCTCCCCGCTACTTGATAATCAAACCTTTAGATGAAACACTCTAGAGGTTTTTTTATGTCCGAACGTTTCTTATCAAGGCTCTTATTCGAATTATCAACGAATATGCCCCTATTTCAAATATAGTATAATAACTCAGAAACAAGCAGAATAAACATATTCCGATATATTTAGTTGCCCGAGTAATTGAAACCAGCAAAAAACGGGTTCGTATCTGGTTATTGATTTCGTATTTTTGAGTCTGATTTCACATTATGGAAACACAACAGGATTTATCAAATGAAACCAATCTGATCAATACCAGGGAAATCTCTACCCCTTTGGGCCCGATGCTTGCCGGCGCTACATCATCAGAAGGTGTTTGTATATTGGAATTCATTAACCGGGTTAAATTAGAAAAAGAGATCATTGATCTACAGAAATTGCTTCATGCAGTTATGTTACCGGGACAGAATCCACATTTAAATCAATTGGAAAATGAACTGGCAGAATATTTTGAAGGAAAGCGAAAGGTATTTTCAGTTCCTCTGCATACACCGGGCAACGAATTTTCACAAACAGTCTGGAGAACACTGCAGGAAATCCCATACGGACAAACATGTTCTTATAAACAGCAAGCTGACAGAATGAATAATCCAAAAGCCATCCGTGCAATTGCATCTACAAATGGCCGGAACCGCTTAGCGATAGTCATCCCATGTCATCGCGTAATTGGCAGTGATGGAACCATGACCGGATATGCTGCTGGAGTAGAAAAGAAAAAATGGCTGCTCAGATTCGAAAGAAGCAATTCCGAAATACCAGCAGATAGTTTATTTTAGTCAAATGAGAAGAATATTATTAATTGCAGGATTTCTGATGGCAGTGCAGTGATTACGACATCCGCTCAAAACAGGCATATTTCAAGCAATAATATACAGACTCAGCCTGACTTAAAACAACTTTCTCTTTGGGGAAACACCATTCCGGATGGCCCCGGCCCGCAGGGAGCAAAAAAAAAAACAACAGCCTCTGGCTCTGTAACCGACGTATCAAATCCACGGCTAATCATCCATAAACCGATTAAACCTAATGGAACTGCAATCCTGGTAATTAGCGGTGGTGGTTATGCACATATTGAAATGGGAAAAGAAAGTACCCCAGTAGCAAACTGGCTGCAATCACAAGGTATAACTGCCTTTGAACTCGTTTACAGACTACCACAGGAAGGCTGGAAAACAACTGATGTCCCTTTTCAGGATGCACAGTGTGCGATGAGGATCATCCGCAGTCTAGCTGTACAATATAGAATAAACCCCAACAAAATTGGCATATTAGGTTTCTCAGCAGGAGGCCATCTGGCCGGAATGACAGCAGCACAGCCTGATAAAAAAAAATCTACAAACCTATTGATACAACAGAAGCTTTATCGGCAAGACCAAATTTTGCAGGACTTATTTATCCCGTAATTACGATGCTCCCCCCTTTCAACAAAACACATGCTAAAAAGAGCATTCTTGGAAAAAACCCCACCAAAACACAAGAAGAAGCATATTCAGTAGAATTGCAAGTTAACAATAACACGCCTGCAACCTTTCTGGCACAAGCTATTGATGATCCTATATCGCCAACAAACAATTCGTACTTAATGAATGCTGCATTACAGAAAGCTGGCGTACCAGTCGAAATGCACATTTTTCAAACAGGTGGGCATGGCTGGGGAATGGGGAAAAAGAATTCACCAGTTGCAGCATGGCCTGCCCTTTTTGAATCCTGGGCAAAAGCTAATGGATTTTGGAAATAGCTCTGTTTGCATTACCCCAATCCTCAATACTTTTTATAATTGGCAATAAACTTAAACCCGTTTCAGTCAGACTGTACTCTACTTTAAGCGGTAGCCCCGGGTAAATTTTCTTTGAAATTATCCCGTATCCTTCCAACTCATTCAAATGCATATTAATAACCCTTGGGCTTGCAGCATCTATTGAGCGATGTAACTCGCTTGGCCGTTTGATCCCTTTATCTAAACAATCCATAATACAGGCTTTCCATTTACCACCAATTACCTTCATCGTGATGATGATCCCGCATTCCAGATCTTCAGGGATTTTTTTCTCGTACATAATCCAAATTTTAACTAAGGTAATAAAGTCCTTACCAAAAGGTAGGGAAAAATTATTCCCCGCCTGAATCTTTTTTCCCTTATTGACAGCCAGTTATATTGTATTGAAGTTTGTATAGACATTAAATCAGAAAATAAACATGGAAACTATAAACAACTCTTCAAACAAAATCACAATAATAGGGCTGGGATCAATGGGATCGACCATAGCCAGCCTGTATCTGCAACATAAATATGAGGTTACTGTTTGGAACCGAAATGCAGAAAAAGCAAAACAACTTGTCCAGAATGGTGCTGTTTTAGCTAAAGACATTGTTGAAGCTGTAAAAGCCAGCCCCATAGTAATCATTTGTGTTTACGACTACAAAGCCACTCACGAAATCTTTATCCATGACGAAATAGCCTCAGCATTAACAGGAAAAACAGTTATCCAGCTTACCACCGGCAGCCCAAAAGACGCTACTGATTCAGAAAGCTGGTTCAATGAATATGGAGCTGAATATCTTGACGGCGCAATCCAGGTAGCCCCGGAACAAATGGCACAATCAGATACCACGATTCTTTTATCCGGTTCAACCGAAATATACACCCAAAATAAAACGCTGCTGGAAATTCTTGGTGGAAATATAACCTATCTGGGAAACACTATTTCTTCGGCCGCTGCTATGGATTTAGCTACTTTATCTTATGTATATGGTTCAATATTTGGATTTTTACATGGTGTACTTATCGCAGAAACCAATCAATTAGATGTAAACGTCTTTAGTTAATATTGTTTCCAAAATGGCTCCCAGCCTGGGCCAGTTTTTACAGCATGAGGGAAATGTGATTCAAAAAGATGATTTCACAATTTCCCAAAGTCCGCTTGCAATTTCAATAGAAGCGATTGACCGCATACTGACATCAGCACAACAAGCCAAAATCAATACTGCATTTCCGGAATTTGCCTCTGCCCTTCTTGCAAAGGCACAAAATGAAGGCTATGCCAATCAGGAATTAGCTTCACTCATTAAAGTACTCCGTCAAAATGAAACAACGGTTTCTCTGGATCTTATTTAAAATCCATCAGCTAAAAAACATAAGACCCAGCTTATAAATTACGGGGCAATAATAGTAAAGAGGTAAACCGCAAAAATCACCAGTAATACTATGCCCTGTAATATATTAGTCCGTCCGGTAGCCAGCGAAAGCATAATTGTAAACTGTGCCAGTAACAACAATACAGTTGCTTTCATATCAATTCCTAAAGTAATACTCATACCCGTTACAATGGATACAATAGCAACAGCGGGAATTGTTAACCCTATACTCGCCAGTGCAGAACCAAGAGCCAGGTTAAGACTGGTTTGTAACCGGTTCTTTTTAGCTGCACGATAAGCAGCAAGTCCTTCCGGCAATAAAACAACGGCAGCAATGATTACCCCTACTAAAGACTTTGGAGCACCCATATTGATGACCGTATTTTCTATATCAGGTGCCAGTGCTTTAGCCAGTAATACAACAATACCCAAACATAAAACCAATAAAATGGCACTCATTAATGCAACTTTGCCCGTTGGCGGATCAGCATGAATATCCTCATTTCCATCTTCAGCCTCAGGAGGTAAAAAATAATCACGGTGTCTGACCGCCTGAACCATTACGAAAGAGCCATATAAAACCAGACAGACTACAGCAACAAAGATCAGCTGAACCTGGGTATATTGAGGCCCGGGGCGGCTTGTTGTATAATTAGGAAGAATTAAAGTAAGTACCATTATCGCTGTCAGTGTAACCAGTGCTGCACTTACCCCCGGCAAACTAAATACCTGCTCTTTAAATTTAGCTCCTCCGACAAGCAGGCTTAGCCCAACAATTCCTGTTAAAATAATCATCACAGCTGCAAGCACCGTGTCCCTTGCAAGTGCAGCCACATCCGGCCCGCCGGTTAGCATCAGCGATACGATCAGCGCAACCTCTATAATAGTTATAGCAAGTGCAAGTAATAAAGTACCAAAGGGTTCACCAACCCGGTGTGCAACAACTTCTGCATGATGCACGGCTGCAAGGACTCCACCAATTAGTACAGCGGCAAGGAAAAAAGTGTAGAGTATCCCAAGATCCAGAGAAATCCCAAAATAAGCCAGCCAGGCTAACACAGGCGTTACTATTGTCCATAATGGCAGTGGTAGTTTCTGTTTCATAAGGATTCTTGTCTAGGATGTAATTGTAAGAACACAAATAAAGCAATTATGATGCTAGATAAATAGCCAGACAATTGTTTACATATACTTAACAAAAGTTAACATTAAAATTTATAAACTAAGTTTAGTTTTGCTATACTTACGGTATAAAACCAAAACATGAAAAGATTAGTATTAGCGTTAACCATCCTGTGTACAGGGTTTCAACTCAAAGCACAACCAAAAAACATTAAACACATTATTCTTATAGGCTGTGACGGATTTGGCGCTTATGCCATTCCCGATGCAAAAATGCCTAACCTGAAACAACTAATGAATACCGGTTCATGGTCTTTAAAAGCGCGTTGTGTACTGCCATCATCAAGTGCAGTCAACTGGGCATCAATTTTAATGGGTGCCGGACCAACAGAACACGGCTATACAGAATGGGATAGTGCTGTTCCTGAAATCCCTTCAGTTGTCAAATCTCAGTACGGATTGTTTCCGGGAATTTTTACTTTAATTAAGGAGCAGAAACCCAAAGCGAAAACAGCTGTAATTTATAACTGGCAGGGTATCGCTCCGTTAATTGAAAAGGATGCAATAACTTTTGTAGTTCCATCACCAGTCAGTGATGATTTATGTGCAGATACTGCTGCTTCAATAATTATCAAAGAGAAACCTCTATTGACTTTTATACACTTTTCAGAGCCTGATGGAACAGGACATAATATTGGCCACCGTACGCCAGCTTATTATGCAGAACTGGAAAATGTAGATAAACGTATAGGAAAGATTGTCGATGCAGTAAAAAAAGCTGGTATAGCCAATGAAACTATAATTATTGTTTCTGCAGATCATGGCGGTACGGGTAAGGGACATGGTGGTAAATCACTTGATGAAGTTCAGATCCCCTGGATTGCAAATGGTACAGGAGTATCAAAAGGCCATGAAATTAAGAATGTGATCATTACTTACGACACTGCATCTACCCTGGCATGGCTATTAGGCTTGAAAGAACCACAAAGCTGGCGGGGAAAACCTGTTACTGAAGCGTTTAATAATCGATAACTCATAAAAATTTAACAATAATATAACACAAAAAGTTTTACTTATATTAAACAAAGTTCTATAATTGTAAACAGATAAAATTATAAGTAATGTCAATAAAATTAGTAGTATTTGATATGGCGGGTACAACCGTAAGTGATGAAAATTATGTAGTCATATCATTTCAGCAGGCAATGAAAAAGCATGGGTATGCAGTAGCTCTGGAAGATGTAAATCCCCTGATGGGATATGAAAAACCTCTTGCAATTAAGATGATGCTGGATAAATATGAAGCTGATGTTAAAAAAATCAACGAAGATTCTATCCATCAAATACATACCGATTTTGTAAACATAATGATCGATTTTTATACGCATTCTAATGATATTAAGCCTCTTCCAAATGTTGAAGACACGTTTAGTCAGCTTAGAAATATGGGTATAAAAATTGGTCTGGACACAGGATTCTCCAGAAACATTGCAGAACTGATCATCAGCCGTCTCGCCTGGGAAGACAAAATTGATGTGATGGTAGCGAGTGATGACGTAAAAAATGGCGTCCTTATCCAGACATGATCAATCAGATTAAAGCGAAGTTAAATATACTTCCAAATGATGAGGTTGTGAAAGTCGGAGACACAGAAGTTGATATCAATGAAGGAATAAATGCAGGCTGCAAATATGTAATCGGTGTAACCACAGGAGCATTCAAAAAACATGAACTGGAGCCATATCATCCAACTCATATCATTGACGATATTTCTGAACTTATAGCTATTATCAATTCATAATTGAGGCAGGATGAATAATGTTCAATATGATTTAATTGTTATTGGCGGAGGAATTTTAGGTACATTCCACGCCTATCATGCACTGTTAAGAGGAAAAAAGGTGCTTCAACTGGAAAAAGATAATTTTCCGGTTGGTGCAACCGTTAGAAACTTTGGTCAGGTCATCCCATCAGGCATGACAGGTGAATGGTTTAATTACGGACTGCGTTCTGTAGAAATCTATCAGGAAATACAACGTGAATACGATATTTCAGTCCGACAAAATCGTTCCGTATATATTGCTTCCGATCAGGATGAGCAGACGCTAATCCACGAATTAAAAGCTTACTATGATACCTTAGGCTATTCTCATAGTTTATTAAATAAAAAACAAGTACTGAGTAAGTATCCTTCAATAAAAGAGTCTTATGCTAAAGAAGCCTTGTTTTTTGATCAGGAAATAAGTGTTGAGCCAAACCTGATGATTCACCGGCTGCATGAATATATGAAGACGAAATTTGAACATTTTACTTTATTATATGATTCACCTGTCATTGATTGCTATTCTGCCTCTAATGACGTTGAAGTACGTTTAACCAATGGCGATAAATTCAAAGCTGCCAAAGTAGTATTATGTAATGGCTATGAGTTTAAGCTCTTATTTAAAGATCTTTTCAAAGAAAGCGGGCAGGTAATCAGTAAGCTTCAAATGATGCGCACTGCGCCAGTAAAAAATATAGCACTCGCTGGAAATATACTAACTGGCTTAACTATCCGCAGATATGAAGTTTTGAAGAAGAATATTGTCCTTCTTTTAAAACCACTTCCCTGCCAGCGCATTATGAAGAATTAAAATCATACGGTATTCACCTGCTTTTTAAAGTAGCGCCTGATGGAAGTGTGATCATTGGAGATTCGCATGAATATGCAGCTGCTCCTAATTTTGATGAGCTCGGTTTTAACCTGAATTTACACATTAATGAATTGATGTTAGCCGAAGCCAGCAGGATTGTAAATTTCGATGTACGACAAATTGCCACTACATGGGCTGGTTTCTATCCTCAGCACCCTGAAAAACATATTTTAGAATATGATATTGACGACCGTATTCATATACGTACCTGTATAGGCGGTAAAGGCATGACTGCAAGCGCCGGATACGCAGAACAAAGCATCAAACAGCTATTTGATTAAAAATATATCTGATCTACAAGTTCCATTTGAAATTCATATTGAATTCCGAATGGAATTTAACATAGTTTTAACGAGTAAACTCTGTCGAATTTCTTAATTTTTGAGCAATTGCCCCTATATGGAAGAGAACATTATACTTAAGATAAGTAACAGAATAAAAGAAATAAGAAGAGAAAGGAATACAACGGTACAGGAACTTGCTGATCTTGCGGGTGTAAGTAAAGGCTTGATTTCTCAAATTGAGAATAACCGGACTGTGCCTTCCTTAATGGTCCTTATAGATATAATAAGTGCTTTAGATGTTGATTTAAATCAGTTTTTCAAGGATATATCTGCCAGTGGTCAGCTCAGCCCTGTGATTGTAAAAAGAAAGAAAGAATATCAATCTTTCGAAAAAGAACAGGCACTGGGATTTTTATATCAGCGTATTTTCACAAAGACTTTTAAAAACTCAACCGTCGACATAGTTCTATTGGAACTTGAGCCAAATGCGACAAGACCCATGGTAGTTACCGAAGCCTTCGAGTATAAATATATTCTATCAGGAAAAGTCGATTATATTTTTGAAGATCAGACCTATAGTCTTTCTGATGGTGATTCTATGCTTTTTGATGGACGTTTACCACATACACCTAAAAATACGACGGATCAAAAGGCGATTATGCTGATCATCTATTTCTTTGAACAAAATGGGAATAGTTCCGGAAAATAAAACGACCTGTTTAAATTTATTTTACAAATCTAAACAGGCCATTTCAGGATTTAATTTATTCTTAGTGCCATTGCATTTCGCCAGTATTTACTTTTGCGCTTAACTCCAGAGCCATTAAAAATTTAGCATTAGGGTAGCGCTTTTTTAACGCTGCAATTAAACCTGCAGAAGTCTTTTCTTTCTTCAATTCCTGGTCGTAAACCTTAAGATATTCTTTAGTATATTTTACAGAAGTAAGATTCAGAGATGCACCTGCTGCTGCATGGGCCGGAACAACTACTTCTGGATTTAAAGAACTTATTTTATCCAGAACAGCTATCCAGTTGGCTCTTTTCTCCAGACTTGCGTCGTCAGCAAGCCATACATGGAAATTATCACCAAAAACGTTGATCCCTCCAACTACAGCTTTGATAGATGGAATCCATACAAATGATCTTTCCGGTGAAGCTTCTGTACTTAGTATTTCCAGTTTCTGACCTTCCAGCTCCAGACTGTTACCTTTCAGTACTTGTGGTAAAACTACATTTTTCGGTGCAGCACTTTTTAACTGCGGCCCCCAGACATCCAATTTACTTTGTGCAGTTGCTTTGATATGATCCACAGTTTGTGCAGTAGCATATACCGTTACCTCCGGATAATACTTTTTGATAACTTCCAAACCAAAATAAAAGTCAGGATCACCGTGACTGATATAAATCGATTTCAGGTTCTTACCCGTCTTTTTTAACTCAGCAACAACCTGCTCTGCATCGGGCAAGGTAAACTGCGCATCAATCAGAATGGCATCTGTTTGACCACTTACAATAACGGATGCTATTCCCAAACTAGTTTCAGGTGCATTGTATACTGTTAATTTTAATGGACTGGTTTCTACCTTTTTAATACTTTGCGCGCATCTGCATTCGAAACGAATGAACTAAGCGCCAATGCTAAAATAATGAAGTTTGTTTTCATAAAGAATATGTTATTTAATAGTTTTCGAATTTATTTCTTCAATCAGAAGATCAATGTTTTTGGTAATTTCTGCTAAAGAAGAGTAACCTTGTTCCAGCAAAGTCAGCTGATCCTGTTCTTCAAATAACAAAGTAGGATAAGAAGAGGCATATTGAATCGCATTAGAAAAAGCAATCTGAGTAGTCTCTTTCATCTTTTTACTACGAAAATTAATTAAGAACCCGGCCTCGTCAATTCCAAGTTGATTACAAATATTCAAATAGGTACCTTCCATATTCAGATCTTTGCCATCTCTATATCTTGCCTGCTGTACGGCTACCATAAATGGGATATTTTGAGCATTCCAGAATTGCTGGACCGTCATAATGGCTCTTGATGGTATTTCGCTATCCAGCTTAACTTCCTGCTGCTGGATAAATTGAAAATACGCTTCTCAAACAAACTCAGTTCCGGTAAGCTGAGCTATCCGTTCATCGTGTTTCTGAAAATAGCTGGCCATTTGGGGAGATTGCATTCTCACATTTGGTCCTGCCCACATACCGCCAGGCACTATAACAAAGTCAAGTATATCTTTATAGACTCCAAAAAGAGCCAGAGTATGGTTACTGTTACCGTAACACCAGCCGCAAAGCGGATCCATTACATAAATCAATTTCATTTATTTATTGTTTTTTCAGATGTAGCCTCTGAGGATTAGTGATTAGCAATATATTCGAATTTGCCATGAAGGAATTCTGTTTTTCTACCTGACGGACCAGTTGCATCTTTATAGGTCAGATAAGCAGTAACCTTCATATCCTGTGTATCGATTACCTGGCTTACAGTCAGCCCGCTATCCTCCATCCAGTTTAAAAAGTAGGAATGGTCGCTAACTTTTTGATAAAAAACATGTTCTGATTCTTCTGCAACAACTCCTTTAGCGTCCACCGTTTTCCAGTGTGAATAGTAAATCATTGAGATACGCCACTTCGGCCTGGAAGTTATCATATGTGATTTTGCCTGTCTTACCAATCAGGTCATGTTCTGAATTTCTTACAGAGAGGTCCGTTGAGTTTCCTGATGTAGTGCAAGCCGACACAGTTGCAATTACCAGAAATCCAAGAATTTTAGAGAGTGAAGAAAATTTAAAAGCCAACATAATTATTATGTATTAAAATTTGTTTATTAACACAAAATTATATCATCTCCACGAAGGAAAAGTTGAACTAGTTCAAAAAACAGGTTATCTAATTTTGGATACCTTTTTCCTGATTTTACTAAGGAACTCATGGGATATACCCAAATATGCCGCTACTTGCTGCTGGGAAAGTCTTTGCTCCAAATACGGATACTTGGTAATAAATTCCAGATATCGTTTATCCGCCGTTTTACTTAAAGAAGAAATCATTCTGCGCTGTAAAGCTGCATGTGTTTTTTGCGTCATCACCCTAAATAGCTTTTTTTCCACTTTGGGTAATGTTTCATACAGAATGTTTTTATAAGGATAAGTGATCATTAGAATTTCACTATCCTCGAGCGCTTCAATGTTTAATATGGATGGAGCCTGGTTTGTAAAACTATCAATATCTGTAATCCACCATCCCTCTACTGCAAAATATAACACCTTTTCAAAACCTGATTCATCCAGATAATAAACCCTCAGGCAACCTTTATTTACAAACCCTTCAAACTTACAAATCTCACCCTCACGCAATAGCATCTGCTTCTTTTGCACCTTCTGCAAATAAAATGGAGCAGAAAATTGTTCAAATTCCTCGTCAGTAAGATGAATATGTTTTGCTATGTTTTCACGGAGTAAAGTATACATATGGAGGTTAATGAATAAACAGAGAAATGTCGAATATGTCTAAAATAGGCAATATTTTCACAATGTCTTTTATGCCGTCATTTTGAAGCATTCTTTTACAAGATTACTTTTGTAACTTTACCATTGCAAATCTCTTAATAAGATAGAATTAATGCCACTCACAACACAAATGAAATTGAGTTTAACCACTGGTTTAACTAAACTATTCAATAACCGGTTATTTATTTTCAGTTTTTTCATCTTATTACCAGCTATTACGACCTATAGACAATATCATACTGGTGCATCCCATAATAATTATCTGATATTCATTTATACCTATTTTCATGCCAATGATCATTTGTCATTATTTGCCAGATATCCTGAATATGGAGATATGAATCACTATGGCCCGCTATTCGCGTTAATCATTGCTCCCTTTGCACAATTGCCAGAATTCATTGGAATGTTTTTCTGGGAACTTGCAAATAGTTTGTTTTTATACTACGCGATCAGAAGTTTACCATTGAAAGATGCTAAAGTGAATGCTGTTTACTGGATTATTGCACATGAATTGCTAACAGCATTGTTTGCCTGCCAAATTAACCCTTCCATCACAGCTATAATTGTTTTAAGCTATACTTTAATTGATAAAAAACAGAATTTCTGGGCCGCGTGCCTGATTATGCTGGGTACATTTATCAAGCTATATGGTATTGTCGGATTGGCTTTCTTCTTTTTTGTTAAAGAAAAACCAAAATTCATTGCCTACTGTATTTTCTGGGCCATTCTATTTTTTGCATTGCCGATGCTGTTTTATGGACATGAATATATCCTCTCACAATATAAAGAGTGGTATCTTTCTTTAAGTGCGAAACAGCTAGAAAATGCAACACTTGTTTCGTGGCAGGACATCTCTGTTATGGGGTTATTCAGAAGGATTAGTGGTAATGCTAGCCTGCCAAACCTACCTTTTTTAATTACCGGGCTTATACTTTTTTGCCTGCCGTACCTGAGGATCAAACAATATAAATCACAGGATTTCAGACTGATGTATTTGGCTTCGACCTTAATTTTCACAGTAATATTCAGTAATTCATCTGAATCACCTACCTATATACTAGCCTTTACAGGGGTTGCAATCTGGTTCGTTTTGCAGGAAAAACCAATACAACCATTAGTAATTGCCCTTTTTGTATTTGCTATCCTCCTCACCACATTAGCTCCTTCGGATTTCTATCCCCGGTATATCCGTGAGCATTACATTATGCGGTATTCTTTAAAAGCTCTTCCATGTGTGCTGATATGGCTATTTATTACTTATCAAATGATCTTTAA
Organism: Pedobacter sp. NJ-S-72; assembly: GCF_053890575.1. NCBI lineage: Bacteria > Pseudomonadati > Bacteroidota > Sphingobacteriia > Sphingobacteriales > Sphingobacteriaceae > Pedobacter > Pedobacter sp. NJ-S-72. The sequence continues at coordinate 3,485,885 of NZ_CM132681.1, forward strand.
ACAATTTGATCTAAAAACTACCTCAAACTAATGAAGAAACTGGTTTCAGTTGTGATTCCCGCCTTCAATGAGGCAGAGAATTTAACCGTCATTATTGACAGGTTAGAAAATGTTTTCAGTAAAACAGCATACAATGTAGAGTTTATATTGATTGACGACGGTAGTAAGGATAAAACACTGGCTATTCTTAAAACAATTGCCACAGTCAAATCAAACTTATTCTACATAGAGTTTTCAAGAAACTTTGGACATCAGCTTGCCCTGAAAGCAGGACTGGATAAAGCTAATGGAGATTGTGTTATTTCTTTGGATGCTGTGACCTTCAGCACCCGCCAGAATTAATTATCCAGATGCTCGAAAAATGGGAAGAAGGTAACGATGTGGTCTATACGCGACGATTAGAAGATAAAACCTTGCCCTACGGAAAAAGAAAGTCATCATTACTTTTTTACAAGCTGCTGAATGTCTTATCCAGTATTCACATTGAAGACGGAACAGCTGATTTCAGGCTCATGGATAAAAAGGTAATTGAGGTATTCAAAAACTTTGAAGAAAATGAGCCTTTTATAAGAGGGCTTATCCAATGGATGGGCTATCAGCAGGTCGCGATTGATTATATACCCGACAAACGACATGCAGGATCAAGTAAATATAATGTCCGCAAAATGATGCGTTTTGCCTTACAGGGTGTAACCTCTTTTAGTATTAAACCCCTTTATACAGCAGTTTACCTGGGGTTTTCTTTTTCAATGTTATCGATTTTATATGTTCCCTACGTTTTCTACTCCGTTTATAGAGGTATTGAAGTAGATGGATGGCATCTACAATCATGACAATTGTATTTTTTGGAGGTCTTCAGCTCATCATTATGGGCATCATAGGAATCTATATCGGAAAAATGTTCATGCAAACTAAGAACCGCCCGAACTACATTATTAAGTCTACAAATTTAATTCAGCCTATATAAGATATGGTATTACTCAGTTTTGATATTGAAGAGTTTGATATGGCTTTTGAATATGGGAAAAGCATAACTTTCGAAGATCAGATCAGTATTTCAACTGAAGGAACCCGGATCATACTGGATTTACTCTTAAAGAATAACCTTAAGGCAACTTTTTTCAGTACAGTTACTTTTGCTAAAAATGCCACGCATCTGATCAAACGTATCCTTGACGAAGGCCACGAATTAGCTTCACACGGAGTTTACCATTCTGACTTTAAAAAGGAACACCTTCTGGAATCCCGGCTTGCCTTAGAAGAACTCTCTGGTGTAAAAGTAGCAGGTTATAGAATGGCCAGAATGATGCCCGTTGGATGAACAGGAAATACAAAAAGCAGGATATTTATACAATAGTTCTATAAATCCAACCTGGTTGCCGGGAAGATATAATAACCGGCATATTTCCAGAACATATTTCCATCAAAGTGGTGTTTTGCAACTACCGGCATCTGTAAGCCCGATTTCACGCTTTCCACTCTTCTGGTTATCATTTCATAATCTTCCGCTTTGGTTCTACCAGCATCTTGCCAAAAGAACCTATCAGAAAGACAATTATATTAATATCTATTTCCATCCCTGGGAATTTACAGATCTTACAGATAAAGAGCGTTTCGGCTTCCCTGGTTATGTCAGTAAAAACAGTGGTAAAGATATGATCCGTCGGATGGATCAATTTATGGGATGGATTAATCAACAGGGTTATCCTTCTGGAACAATATCTCAGTTTACAAAGAATATTCCTGCAGAATAAATCAGAATTCAGATTTATCATAGCTGAACAAACAGCTAAATTAAGCTCTCTCCCGGAAAGTCACATAAGACTGGAAGAAATAGCTGAATGCTGACATTACTACGATTATAAAGGCTTGTGAAGGCGTTGCCCACAAGCCGAAATATCCTACCAGTAAATGCAGTAAACCATAATTCATCAATAGCGAACTTACTGTAACTACTCCATATAAGATCAGTTGCTGGATACCCCGTCCTTCCTGTTGAAAAACAAGATACTTATTCAATAAAAAGCCTACTGGAAAACTTACTGAAAGTGCCATTAAATCAGCAGCGATATAAGAGGTAATAGTTAAGCTTCCTACCTTTAAGTCTTGCCCTATCAGGATAAAATTATAACTCAGATAGAATATAGTCAGATTCAGCAACGCATTACTTCCTCCTGTCATACCATATCTGAATGTCTTTATAGGGATAAATCTGGAAAAAGGTGGGTAAAAGAAATCTATTAACTTAATGAGCGGATTCTTGAGCAAGTTTTATAAATTATGTTAATACAAATAGTAAAAGTTTAGTTAACAAAATAAGACACTTTTAAACACCATACTATAACTGAACGGATATTCCGTAAAAAAGGTTATAAACCAAAAAAGGGAGCCAGGCTCCCAATAACGTACAAACAAAAAAGGTTGTAAACAAGAAAAGCCTGTAGTTTCCTACAGGCTTTCTTTAAGATTTGGCACCGACCTACTCTCCCACGTGTTACCGCAGTACCATCGGCTCTGGTGGGCTTAACTTCTCTGTTCGGAATGGGAAGAGGTGGACACCACCGATATAGGCACCTAAATGTCTTTATCCAGCTTTTGTTATTATTACTCGATTGATATTTTTTTATAGTTTGTCCTTTTCAGTTCCGGTTTTTACATTGCTGCATTATACCTTTCCATCTTTGGAATCAAACGATGACATATTATTGAAAGAAGTTAGTTATGAAGAACAAACAACAGTTTATTGCTCTTGAAAGCTTCGGATGATTAGTATTACTCGACTATGCTGTCACCAGCTTTACATCTATAACCTATCAACGTAGTAGTAGTCTGCTACGGTCCTATATGGAATTCTCATCTCGTGGCTAGTTTCGCACTTAGATGCTTTCAGCGCTTATCTATTCCCAACGTAGCTACTCTGCAATGCCCCTGGCGGAACAACAGATTCACTAGAGGTTAGTCCAACCCGGTCCTCTCGTACTAAGGTCAGCCCCACTCAAAATTCCTACGCCCACAACAGATAGGGACCGAACTGTCTCGCGACGTTCTGAACCCAGCTCGCGTGCCACTTTAATCGGCGAACAGCCGAACCCTTGGGACCTTCTCCAGCCCCAGGATGTGACGAGCCGACATCGAGGTGCCAAACCTCCCCGTCGATATGAGCTCTTGGGGGAGATCAGCCTGTTATCCCCAGCGTACCTTTTATCCTTTGAGCGATGGCCCTTCCATGCAGAACCACCGGATCACTATATCCGTCTTTCGACCCTGCTCGGCTTGTCTGCCTCACAGTCAAGCAAGCTTATGCTATTGCACTCCTCACGGTTACCAAGCGTATTGAGCTTACCTTTGAAAGCCTCCGTTACCTTTTTGGAGGCGACCACCCCAGTCAAACTACCCATCAAACAATGTCCCCCCCTGAAGGGGTTAGACACCGAATACAAAAAGGGTGGTATTTCAACGTTGACTCCACAACACCTAGCGATGCCACTTCATAGTCTCCCACCTATCCTACACATCTTGTATCCAATGTCAATGTTAAATTGTAGTGAAGGTGCATGGGGTCTTTCCGTCCCGTTGCGGGTACCCGGCGTCTTCACCGGGACCACAATTTCACCGAGCTCATGGCTGAGACAGCGCCCAGATCGTTACACCATTCGTGCAGGTCGGAACTTACCCGACAAGGAATTTCGCTACCTTAGGACCGTTATAGTTACGGCCGCCGTTTACTGGGGCTTCGATTCAATGCTTCTCCTTTAACAGATGACATCCCCTCTTAACCTTCCAGCACCGGGCAGGTGTCAGGTTATACTTATACTTCTTCGATTTTGCAAAGCCATGTTTTTTTGTTAAACAGTCGCCTGGGCCTTTTCACTGCGGCTGACATTGCTGTCAGCGCCCCTTCTCCCGAAGTTACAGGGCCATTTTGCCGAGTTCCTTAGCCATGATTCACTCGAGCACCTTAGAATTCTCTTCCCGGATACCTGTGTCGGTTTGCGGTACGGGTTTTTATAACCTGAAGCTTAGCGGTTTTTCTTGGAAGTCTGATTACCTGCGCTATCCACTTACCCGAAGGCTTGCGGTACTATCGACTTTTAGCTAGAGTGGCGGATTTGCCTACCTCTCCAATACCTACAGTCTTTAACGATCTATTCCGTCAGATCGCGGCAGTGTCACTACTCCGTCCCCACATCGCAGTTATAAAAAGTACTGGAATATTAACCAGTTGTCCATCGAATTTCCCCTTCGGGTTCTCCTTAGGCCCCGACTAACCCTGATCCGATTAGCGTTGATCAGGAAACCTTATCCTTTCGGTGGGCAGGTTTCTCGCCTGCCTTATCGTTACTTATGCCTACATTTGCTTTTCCAGAAGCTCCACCACAACTTACGTCATAACTTCGCTGCCGCTGGAATGCTCCCCTACCGTAATAAATTCATATTACCCATAGCTTCGGTGTACTACTTTATGCCCGTTTATTATCCATGCACGATCGCTCGACTAGTGAGCTGTTACGCACTCTTTAAATGAATGGCTGCTTCCAAGCCAACATCCTAGCTGTCTAGGCAATCGCACCTCGTTAGTTCAACTTAGTAGTAACTTGGGGACCTTAGCTGATGGTCTGGGTTCTTTCCCTCTCGGCCCGTGACCTTAGCACCCCGGGCCTCACTGCAGTGTATATTTAATAGCATTCGGAGTTTGTCTGGATTTGGTAGGATTTGACTCCCCCGCACCCAATCAGTAGCTCTACCTCTATTAAACTTTACCACCACGCTGTTCCTAAAAACATTTCGGGGAGTACGAGCTATTTCCCAGTTTGATAGCCTTTCACCCCTACCCACAGATCATCCGGAAACTTTTCAACGTTTATCGGTTCGGTCCTCCAGTACGTGTTACCGCACCTTCAACCTGTCCATGGGTAGATCACAAGGTTTCGCGTCTACCTCCCCTGACTATACGCCCTATTCAGACTCGCTTTCGCTTCGGCTGCGTGTCTTAAACACTTAACCTTGCCAGAGAAGAGTAACTCGTAGGCTCATTATGCAAAAGGCACGCCGTCACGCCACCTGGACGCTCCGACCGCTTGTAAGTACACAGTTTCAGGTTCTATTTCACTCCCCTGTTCGGGGTTCTTTTCACCTTTCCCTCACGGTACTGGTTCACTATCGGTCTCTCAGGAGTATTTAGCCTTACCGGATGGTGCCGGCAGATTCCCACAAGGCGTCTCCGACCTCGCGGTACTCAGGATACTACTAGACTAATGTTACTTACGTGTACGCGGCTCTCACGCTATCTTGCCAGGCTTCCCATCCTGTTCCACTTCATTTCATTAATGCCATATTGTAGTCCTACAACCCCAGCTATGCCGTAACATAACTGGTTTGGGCTCTTTCCCGTTCGCTCGCCACTACTTAGGAAATCATTATTATTTTCTCTTCCTCTGCTTACTTAGATGTTTCAGTTCGGCAGGTTTGCGCATCGTAATGCGACTAGTCTTCAACTAGCCAGGTTTCCCCATTCGGAAATCTCCGGATTAATTCATATTTGCTAATCCCCGGAGCTTATCGCAGCTTATCACGTCCTTCATCGCCTCTGAGAGCCAAGGCATCCCCTGTGTACTCTTTCTTACTTTCTTCTCTCCATAGCCTTTTGCGCCTATGGAAATGCTTTTTTTGATTGTTATTAACCCTTTCGTTAGTTCATATGCAAGCACATTCACTTCCTCAAAGCTAACAACGTCTCTATTGTTGTTTGCTCTTCTTTATTAACTTCTTCCAATATGTCAAAGAACTTTATTGTCCCAGATACCCAGTATTGCTACTTCGTACCCTATTTCTCGTGTCTTTTATCTTAAACACGGGCCAATTGTGGAGAATAACGGAGTCGAACCGTTGACCTCCTGCGTGCAAGGCAGGCGCTCTAGCCAGCTGAGCTAATCCCCCTTAGAATATATAATGTAGTCCCGAGCAGATTTGAACTGCTGACCCCTACATTATCAGTGTAGTGCTCTAACCAACTGAGCTACGGGACTAAATTGTCTTAACTTTCAGTAGGTGAACAACACTAATTTTGATGTTTCATCCTATGGGTTTTCTTTTGAGATTTTATTGTCATTTACTATATATACTAAAAACACCTCTCTTTCGAGTCCTTGTTAGTATATCATTTACGCAGCGAGTAATCTACCTTTCTCCAGAAAGGAGGTATTCCAGCCGCACCTTCCGGTACGGCTACCTTGTTACGACTTAGCCCCAGTTATCGGTTTTACCCTAGGACGCTCCTTGCGGTTACATACTTTAGGTACCCCCAACTTCCATGGCGACGGGCGGTGTGTACAAGGCCCGGGAACGTATTCACCGTATCATTGCTGATATACGATTACTAGCGAATCCAACTTCAAGAGGTCGAGTTGCAGACCTCTATCCGAACTGTGAATGGCTTTTGGAGATTTGCTTGCTGTTACCAGCTTGCTGCCCTCTGTACCATCCATTGTAGCACGTGTGTAGCCCCGGACGTAAGGGCCATGATGACTTGACGTCGTCCCCTCCTTCCTCTCTGTTTGCACAGGCAGTCTGTTTAGAGTCCCCACCTTAACGTGCTGGCAACTAAACATAGGGGTTGCGCTCGTTGCGGGACTTAACCCAACACCTCACGGCACGAGCTGACGACAGCCATGCAGCACCTAGTTTCGTGTCCTTGCGGACTCATCTATCTCTAAATGATTCACTAACTTTCAAGCCCGGGTAAGGTTCCTCGCGTATCATCGAATTAAACCACATGCTCCTCCGCTTGTGCGGGCCCCCGTCAATTCCTTTGAGTTTCAATCTTGCGACCGTACTCCCCAGGTGGAATACTTAACGCTTTCGCTTAGCCGCTAACTGTGTATCGCTAACAGCGAGTATTCATCGTTTAGGGCGTGGACTACCAGGGTATCTAATCCTGTTTGATCCCCACGCTTTCGTGCCTCAGCGTCAATAAAATCATAGTAAGCTGCCTTCGCAATCGGTGTTCTGTGACATATCTATGCATTTCACCGCTACTTGTCACATTCCGCCTACCTCTAATTCATTCAAGCTCTTCAGTATCAAGGGCACTGCGATGGTTGAGCCACCGTCTTTCACCCCTGACTTAAAAAGCCGCCTACGCACCCTTTAAACCCAATAAATCCGGATAACGCTTGGATCCTCCGTATTACCGCGGCTGCTGGCACGGAGTTAGCCGATCCTTATTCCTTCGGTACATTCAGCTACTTACACGTAAGTAGGTTTATTCCCGAATAAAAGCAGTTTACGACCCAGAGGGCTGTCTTCCTGCACGCGGCATGGCTGGCTGGTTCAGAGTTGCCTCCATTGACCAATATTCCTTACTGCTGCCTCCCGTAGGAGTCTGGTCCGTGTCTCAGTACCAGTGTGGGGGGTCATCCTCTCAGATCCCCTAGACATCGTGGTCTTGGTGGGCCGTTACCCCGCCAACTAACTAATGTCACGCATGCCCATCTTAATCCTATAAATATTTGATCATTGTACAATGCTGTACTGTGATTTTATGCGGTGTTAATCCGAATTTCTTCGGGCTATCCCCCTGATTAAGGTAGGTTGCATACGCGTTACGCACCCGTGCGCCACTTTCCTCCTTAGCAAGCTAAAGAGTATCGTTCGACTTGCATGTATTAGGCCTGCCGCTAGCGTTCATCCTGAGCCAGGATCAAACTCTCCATTGTAAAAAATGTTGTTGTTTGAACACTGACCATTCTTAACTTGTATTAATAATAGTCTTATTCTTATTTGTCTGTCAGAATAGACTTAAAAAACTCGCGCGGTTCATGTACTTTGAACTTGTACGTGTTTACCTCGCTACGTTTGTAAATGACATCTCTTTAATGAACTTATCGACTTAACCTCACGGCAGTCTATATATTTTTCAATGGTTACTCTCTATTATTCAGGTCTTAATGTTCCTGATTATTTTCCAGCTCTCATCGTTTCAATCTTGTTATTGTTGCCCTATCAACATCCGTTGTAAAGCTTCCCGTTTTTGTTGGGACTGCAAAGGTAGAAATCTTTTTCGTTTTGGCAAGCTTTTTATTTTTTATTTTTAGAAGTTTTTTTTTTATCCCTTCCTAAAATGCTTACTAACACTCCTACTTTACATCCTTTCAATCTTCCTTTTCACTCTTTCCCTTCCTCCGAAGCGGGATGCAAATGTAGGAAAATTATGCCACCCACCAAACAATAACACACTATTACTTGTATACAATCCATAACTCCATGGTTTACAACACTAAAAACTTTAAAATAAATAATCAGGACGATAGATTCAACAGCTTTTTAGCCTTTAGCCCCCCACTAAAATGCATTCCCTCTGCCAACACTAAATACATGAATTATGCCCATTCCCTGCATAAAACCATGTTTTTACGCGAAGTTATCCATAAAGCATCCAGCATAAAAAAACAAAAAGTAATAAAAGATATCGTAGGAATAAGTTGATAAAGTATAAAACTTATTAAAAGGCTCGATCAAATCACCCATATTATTAAAAAACAATCTGGTATCAATAATAATGATCGAATGGTAGATTATTCAGGAAGTGTTTTAAGCAACCCTTTAGCCGGAACGGATGTAGGATTACCATTCTTATCACCGACAACGAGATTTTCATTATTTAAGGCGGCTTCCTCAACCAAGTTGCGCAAGGCCTTTTTAAGTCCAATCATTACCTTATCGGTAAACGTGCCACCCTGATCAGGTCTTTCCATAATTTTGCTGTTTAATGATGGTATACCAAAGCTCGCTATTAAAAATTGTTTTTCCAAAGCCATCATACTTTGCAATTACTTCAGGTGCCAGGTGCCAGGTCCATATTATTGACAAGCGTCCATTCGTCACATACCGGCATATAGAGATTGTATAAATTATAAATACCTCTGTAATATCTCCGTTCTATGACATCCGCAGGAATATGATGACCTCCATTACTCACTCGTTTCGCCACACGCTCTACAGTTAAATTTGGAAAGCTTAACCAAAAATATAACAGACTGACCTGGTAACCCATCAGCTGAGCCTGCTTAGCCATGGAAACATAGCTTTTACTAGCTAATGTCGTTTCAAAAGCAAAATCAACCTGGGCAGTCATCAATTCACGAATACGGTTAAGCATAATCCTACCTGATTCAAAAGCAACACTTTCAGGATTAAATGGAGATAATCCAGCGGCGATATTATCCGCATTGACAAACTCCCTGCAATTTAGAATCTCAGGTAAAATCGTATAACTGGCCGTTGTCTTTCCTGCGCCATTACAACCGGATACGATATATAGATTAGGCAAAAGATCTCCCCATCGAGAATACTTTTTGTATACTGCTTAATAAATAAAAAATTGATTGTTTCATTAAAGCTAAAGATAGAAATTATTATTCTCAAAGCTCAGCGTCGCTGTTTCTGATTTTAGTAAAGATATACATCAGAAATCCCCAGTCTATAGTTATAGACGTTATTATTTAAATAAGATGTTATAAAGCAGCAGCGTATTAAAAAAGGCTTTAAACAAGAAAAGCCTGTAGTTTCCTACAGGCTTTCTTTAAGATTTGGCACCGACCTACTCTCCCACGTGTTACCGCAGTACCATCGGCTCTGGTGGGCTTAACTTCTCTGTTCGGAATGGGAAGAGGTGGACACCACCGATATAGGCACCTAAATGTCTTTATCCAGCTTTTGTTATTATTACTCGATTGATATTTTTTTATAGTTTGTCCTTTTCAGTTCCGGTTTTTACATTGCTGCATTATACCTTTCCATCTTTGGAATCAAACGATGACATATTATTGAAGAAGTTAGTTTGAAGAACAAACAACAGTTTATTGCTCTTGAAAGCTTCGGATGATTAGTATTACTCGACTATGCTGTCACCAGCTTTACATCTATAACCTATCAACGTAGTAGTCTGCTACGGTCCTATATGGAATTCTCATCTCGTGGCTAGTTTCGCACTTAGATGCTTTCAGCGCTTATCTATTCCCAACGTAGCTACTCTGCAATGCCCCTGGCGGAACAACAGATTCACTAGAGGTTAGTCCAACCCGGTCCTCTCGTACTAAGGTCAGCCCCACTCAAAATTCCTACGCCCACAACAGATAGGGACCGAACTGTCTCGCGACGTTCTGAACCCAGCTCGCGTGCCACTTTAATCGGCGAACAGCCGAACCCTTGGGACCTTCTCCAGCCCCAGGATGTGACGAGCCGACATCGAGGTGCCAAACCTCCCCGTCGATATGAGCTCTTGGGGGAGATCAGCCTGTTATCCCCAGCGTACCTTTTATCCTTTGAGCGATGGCCCTTCCATGCAGAACCACCGGATCACTATATCCGTCTTTCGACCCTGCTCGGCTTGTCTGCCTCACAGTCAAGCAAGCTTATGCTATTGCACTCCTCATACGGTTACCAAGCGTATTGAGCTTACCTTTGAAAGCCTCCGTTACCTTTTTGGAGGCGACCACCCCAGTCAAACTACCCATCAAACAATGTCCCCCCCTGAAGGGGTTAGACACCGAATACAAAAAGGGTGGTATTTCAACGTTGACTCCACAACACCTAGCGATGCCACTTCATAGTCTCCCACCTATCCTACACATCTTGTATCCAATGTCAATGTTAAATTGTAGTGAAGGTGCATGGGGTCTTTCCGTCCCGTTGCGGGTACCCGGCGTCTTCACCGGGACCACAATTTCACCGAGCTCATGGCTGAGACAGCGCCCAGATCGTTACACCATTCGTGCAGGTCGGAACTTACCCGACAAGGAATTTCGCTACCTTAGGACCGTTATAGTTACGGCCGCCGCCGTTTACTGGGGCTTCGATTCAATGCTTCTCCTTTAACAGATGACATCCCCTCTTAACCTTCCAGCACCGGGCAGGTGTCAGGCCTTATACTTCATCTTTCGATTTTGCAAAGCCATGTGTTTTTGTTAAACAGTCGCCTGGGCCTTTTCACTGCGGCTGACATTGCTGTCAGCGCCCCTTCTCCCGAAGTTACAGGGCCATTTTGCCGAGTTCCTTAGCCATGATTCACTCGAGCACCTTAGAATTCTCTTCCCGGATACCTGTGTCGGTTTGCGGTACGGGTTTTTATAACCTGAAGCTTAGCGGTTTTTCTTGGAAGTCTGATTACCTGCGCTATCCACTTACCCGAAGGCTTGCGGTACTATCGACTTTTAGCTAGAGTGGCGGATTTGCCTACCTCTCCAATACCTACAGTCTTTAACGATCTATTCCGTCAGATCGCGGCAGTGTCACTACTCCGTCCCCACATCGCAGTTATAAAAAGTACTGGAATATTAACCAGTTGTCCATCGAATTTCCCCTTCGGGTTCTCCTTAGGCCCCGACTAACCCTGATCCGATTAGCGTTGATCAGGAAACCTTATCCTTTCGGTGGGCAGGTTTCTCGCCTGCCTTATCGTTACTTATGCCTACATTTGCTTTTCCAGAAGCTCCACCACAACTTACGTCATAACTTCGCTGCCGCTGGAATGCTCCCCTACCGTAATAAATTCATATTACCCATAGCTTCGGTGTACTACTTTATGCCCGTTTATTATCCATGCACGATCGCTCGACTAGTGAGCTGTTACGCACTCTTTAAATGAATGGCTGCTTCCAAGCCAACATCCTAGCTGTCTAGGCAATCGCACCTCGTTAGTTCAACTTAGTAGTAACTTGGGGACCTTAGCTGATGGTCTGGGTTCTTTCCCTCTCGGCCCGTGACCTTAGCACCCCGGGCCTCACTGCAGTGTATATTTAATAGCATTCGGAGTTTGTCTGGATTTGGTGGTAGGATTTGACTCCCCCGCACCCAATCAGTAGCTCTACCTCTATTAAACTTTACCACCACGCTGTTCCTAAAAACATTTCGGGGAGTACGAGCTATTTCCCAGTTTGATTAGCCTTTCACCCCTACCCACAGATCATCCGGAAACTTTTCAACGTTTATCGGTTCGGTCCTCCAGTACGTGTTACCGCACCTTCAACCTGTCCATGGGTAGATCACAAGGTTTCGCGTCTACCTCCCCTGACTATACGCCCTATTCAGACTCGCTTTCGCTTCGGCTGCGTGTCTTAAACACTTAACCTTGCCAGAGAAGAGTAACTCGTAGGCTCATTATGCAAAAGGCACGCCGTCACGCCACCTGGACGCTCCGACCGCTTGTAAGTACACAGTTTCAGGTTCTATTTCACTCCCCTGTTCGGGGTTCTTTTCACCTTTCCCTCACGGTACTGGTTCACTATCGGTCTCTCAGGAGTATTTAGCCTTACCGGATGGTGCCGGCAGATTCCCACAAGGCGTCTCTCCGACCTCGCGGTACTCAGGATACTACTAGACTAATGTTACTTACGTGTACGCGGCTCTCACGCTATCTTGCCAGGCTTCCCATCCTGTTCCACTTCATTTCATTAATGCCATATTGTAGTCCTACAACCCCAGCTATGCCGTAACATAACTGGTTTGGGCTCTTTCCCGTTCGCTCGCCACTACTTAGGAAATCATTATTATTTTCTCTTCCTCTGCTTACTTAGATGTTTCAGTTCGGCAGGTTTGCGCATCGTAATGCGACTAGTCTTCAACTAGCCAGGTTTCCCCATTCGGAAATCTCCGGATTAATTCATATTTGCTAATCCCCGGAGCTTATCGCAGCTTATCACGTCCTTCATCGCCTCTGAGAGCCAAGGCATCCCCTGTGTACTCTTTCTTACTTTCTTCTCTCCATAGCCTTTTGCGCCTATGGAAATGCTTTTTTTGATTGTTATTAACCCTTTCGTTAGTTCATATGCAAGCACATTCACTTCCTCTCAAAGCTAACAACGTCTCTATTGTTGTTTGCTCTTCTTTATTAACTTCTTCCAATATGTCAAAGAACTTTATTGTCCCAGATACCCAGTATTGCTACTTCGTACCCTATTTCTCGTGTCTTTTATCTTAAACACGGGCCAATTGTGGAGAATAACGGAGTCGAACCGTTGACCTCCTGCGTGCAAGGCAGGCGCTCTAGCCAGCTGAGCTAATCCCCCTTAGAATATATAATGTAGTCCCGAGCAGATTTGAACTGCTGACCCCTACATTATCAGTGTAGTGCTCTAACCAACTGAGCTACGGGACTAAATTGTCTTAACTTTCAGTAGGTGAACAACACTAATTTTGATGTTTCATCCTATGGGTTTTCTTTTGAGATTTTATTGTCATTTACTATATATACTAAAACACCTCTCTTTCGAGTCCTTGTTAGTATATCATTTACGCAGCGAGTAATCTACCTTTCTCCAGAAAGGAGGTATTCAGCCAGCCGCACCTTCCGGTACGGCTACCTTGTTACGACTTAGCCCCAGTTATCGGTTTTACCCTAGGACGCTCCTTGCGGTTACATACTTTAGGTACCCCCAACTTCCATGGCTTGACGGGCGGTGTGTACAAGGCCCGGGAACGTATTCACCGTATCATTGCTGATATACGATTACTAGCGAATCCAACTTCAAGAGGTCGAGTTGCAGACCTCTATCCGAACTGTGAATGGCTTTTGGAGATTTGCTTGCTGTTACCAGCTTGCTGCCCTCTGTACCATCCATTGTAGCACGTGTGTAGCCCCGGACGTAAGGGCCATGATGACTTGACGTCGTCCCCTCCTTCCTCTCTGTTTGCACAGGCAGTCTGTTTAGAGTCCCCACCTTAACGTGCTGGCAACTAAACATAGGGGTTGCGCTCGTTGCGGGACTTAACCCAACACCTCACGGCACGAGCTGACGACAGCCATGCAGCACCTAGTTTCGTGTCCTTGCGGACTCATCTATCTCTAAATGATTCACTCACTAACTTTCAAGCCCGGGTAAGGTTCCTCGCGTATCATCGAATTAAACCACATGCTCCTCCGCTTGTGCGGGCCCCCGTCAATTCCTTTGAGTTTCAATCTTGCGACCGTACTCCCCAGGTGGAATACTTAACGCTTTCGCTTAGCCGCTAACTGTGTATCGCTAACAGCGAGTATTCATCGTTTAGGGCGTGGACTACCAGGGTATCTAATCCTGTTTGATCCCCACGCTTTCGTGCCTCAGCGTCAATAAAATCATAGTAAGCTGCCTTCGCAATCGGTGTTCTGTGACATATCTATGCATTTCACCGCTACTTGTCACATTCCGCCTACCTCTAATTCATTCAAGCTCTTCAGTATCAAGGGCACTGCGATGGTTGAGCCACCGTCTTTCACCCCTGACTTAAAAAGCCGCCTACGCACCCTTTAAACCCAATAAATCCGGATAACGCTTGGATCCTCCGTATTACCGCGGCTGCTGGCACGGAGTTAGCCGATCGATCCTTATTCCTTCGGTACATTCAGCTACTTACACGTAAGTAGGTTTATTCCCGAATAAAAGCAGTTTACGACCCAGAGGGCTGTCTTCCTGCACGCGGCATGGCTGGTTCAGAGTTGCCTCCATTGACCAATATTCCTTACTGCTGCCTCCCGTAGGAGTCTGGTCCGTGTCTCAGTACCAGTGTGGGGGGTCATCCTCTCAGATCCCCTAGACATCGTGGTCTTGGTGGGCCGTTACCCCGCCAACTAACTAATGTCACGCATGCCCATCTTAATCCTATAAATATTTGATCATTGTACAATGCTGTACTGTGATTTTATGCGGTGTTAATCCGAATTTCTTCGGGCTATCCCCCTGATTAAGGTAGGTTGCATACGCGTTACGCACCCGTGCGCCACTTTCCTCCTTAGCAAGCTAAAGAGTATCGTTCGACTTGCATGTATTAGGCCTGCCGCTAGCGTTCATCCTGAGCCAGGATCAAACTCTCCATTGTAAAAAAATGTTGTTGTTTGAACACTGACCATTCTTAACTTGTATTAATAATAGTCTTATTCTTATTTGTCTGTCAGAATAGACTTAAAAAACTCGCGCGGTTCATGTACTTTGAACTTGTACGTGTTTACCTCGCTACGTTTGTAAATGACATCTCTTTAATGAACTTATCGACTTAACCTCACGGCAGTCTATATATTTTCCAATGGTTACTCTCTATTTCCTAAAGTCTTAATGTTCTTCAGGTATTTTCCAGCTCTCATCGTTTCAATCTTGTTATTGTTGCCCTATCAACATCCGTTGTAAAGCTTCCCGTTTTTGTTGGGACTGCAAAGGTAGAAATCTTTTTCGTTTTGGCAAGCTTTTTTTTTTTTTTATTTTTAGAAGTTTTTTATCCCTTCCTAAAATGCTTACTAACACTCCTACTCTACATCCTTTCAATCTTCCTTTTCACTCTTTCCCTTCCTCCGAAGCGGGATGCAAATGTAGGAAAATTATGCCACCAAACAAACAATAACACACTATTACTTGTATACAATCCATAACTCCATGGTTTACAACACTAAAAACTTTAATACAGATCTAGCAGAACCAAATTGAAGCGAATTTCTTCATTCTGCCCCGCCAATCCACCAGGTTTTCAACCCCGAAATCAAAGAAAAAAAAACAGCATCAAACAATAAGACAAACCAATCAGTTCTTCCCTTTTCAATGCAATAGCCTTTGTTTCATCTTAAAACTAAAGACTTAGGGCCCCAGGTAATACCAGCATTATAGTTAACAAACACCAAAAAAAAGTCAGAAACAAGGAATCAGCTCTATACAAGCTCACCTTGATACGGCTTTGAAGCGGGTCTGATACGGGTCTGAAACGCCTTGCCCCGTTTCAGACCCGTATCAGACCCGTATCAGACCCGCTTCAGACTGAGCCACAATACAGCGATAATAATGCTCCTACATTGCCTTGAATACTCCTCAACCCATTATTAACCCTATTTCCCTGCTTACACCTCATAGTAGTATATATATATACTATACAAACCCACACATCAAAACCTTCTATTTATCCCCCATTCACTCATTCCGCCAGCAACATTCATAAAATTTAGATTTTATTCTTAAATTTGCAGCTGTTAAACGCCGTTTGCAGCGGTATCAATTTTTTATGGAAAAATTCAATACGATATTATACTATTGCTATAGTCCTATAGCAGATGCGGAACAATTTGCAGCCGATCACCTTAAATTTTGTAAATCATTAAATCTCGTTGGACGTATCATCGTTGCTGATGAAGGTTTAAACGGGACCATTTCAGGTACTGAAAGTTCTTGTGCAGCTTATATGACAGCTGTTCACGCAGACGAACGCTTTGCAAAAACTGAATTTAAGATAGATGAGGTTCCTGAACCATCCTTCATTAAAATGCATTGCCGTTATAAATCAGAGATTGTGCATTCTGGTTTAAGAGATACAAGCATTATTGATCCGAATGAACAAACGGGAAAGCACCTTGAACCCGCAGCATTTAAAGAGATGATCGATCAGGAAGATGTAATCATCCTGGATGTACGCTCCAATTACGAACACAGTCTTGGCAGATTCAAAAATGCCATTACACTTGATATAGACAATTTCAGGGAATTCCCGGAAAAGATAAATGAACTGGCGCAATACAAAGACAAAAAAGTACTGACGTATTGCACTGGTGGGATTAAATGTGAAAAAGCCTCTGCACTATTGCTTCATCATGGTTTTAATGACGTTTACCAATTACACGGTGGTATCATTAAATATGGTAAAGAAGCAGGTGGTGAAGATTTCGAAGGTAAATGCTATGTATTCGACAACCGTATAGCAGTAGACGTGAACTCAGTAAACCCTACTATAGTATCAAAATGCTATAACTGCGGTACAATTACTGCAAAAATGATCAATTGCGCCAATCCGGAGTGTAATGAACACATTACTCAATGTGATGAATGTGGTACAAAACTAGAAGGGTGCTGCTCAACTGCTTGTGTAACTAACCCACGCCGCCGCCCTTATGATGGAACAGGCTACTATGTGAAAGTTCCTCAACAGGTAAATGTTTCCCCGAAATAACAATCCGGTTTCAATAACCTCTTAATTATTGATAACCTGTTAATAAAGCATTCTCTATTTCCAGAGAAGTTGATTCAGAAGCTGTTTGAAATTTTATCATCTAAATTTAAACAGCTTCTGAAATTTCCAGGGCTAATCAGCCATATTAGAAAACAGTTCATTTTTAACCTTAATTATTTTATTAGATTTGATTATAGAGACTCGCTTAAAATTTAAGCAGGCCTATAACAAAGATTTAAAATTTCTATAGGTATAAAATTGTCAAATCACGCAGAAAACATTCAGGAGGAATTTCTACAGCAACTTATCGCTGGAGATCAAAGTGGTTTTGCCGGCTTATACGACTTGTATAACCGATCTATATATAATTTTATAATCAGATTTGTGCATTCTGTCCCTCTGGCAGAAGATCTTACCCAAGAGGTTTTTATCAAAATATGGGAAAACAGACTCTATCTCAAAGGGGTAAGATCATTTAAAGCCTATTTGTTTACCGTAGCCCGTAATCACACTCTAAATAGCCTTAAAATAGTTTTTCGTTCAGAAGCTGCAATTGGAGAGGTCATTAAAAGTTTCATCGATACCAGAAGTGAGACGGAGGAAGACATTTTGCACAAAGAATATCTTGAATTCTTAAAGAAAACAATGGATGCCCTTCCTGAACGGACACGCCAGATTTTCAAACTTTGCCGTGAACAGGAAAAAACTTATGATGAAGTCGCTAAGTCCCTGAACATTTCCCGCAATGCAGTAAAAAATCACATGGTTCAATCCATGAAACTATTGAGTTCTTCTATCAAAAAGGAATTTGGAATCTCTTTAACCCTGTTTATGATCATTTTACACGGCATTCGATAGTAAAAGCATTTAGCACAATGTAAAAACTATCTTTTTTTTCAATCCCGGCTACCCTACCCCAGCTTTTTATTGTCTTTATAAATAAGAAGCCGGTAATTATGAACGAAGACTACCTCAGACAGCTAGTTAAAAGATATCACGATAAAAAATCAACAGACGGGGAACTGGAAGTTTTTGTATACCTGATGAAACAAGGTAAACTGGATCAGTACATCCAGGAAGCAATGGATACAGATATTCAGACAGCTGCTGATAGTAATATTCCTCAACCAAAAATAGCTACCTATAAAAACGCAAAACTATATTTGAAAATTGCGGCCAGCATATTACTGGTTTCAGGTTTAATAGCCACTATCTACTTTTATAAAAATAATCAGCCTGTATTAACAGCAATAAATACAATCAGCATCAATAACCATACTGGCATTATTTACAAACAAGTATTACCCGATGGAACCAGGGTATGGCTAAATCCAAACGCCAGTCTAAGCTATCCTTCAAAATTTGGTAAATTCCGTGAAGTAACCATGCAGGGCGAGGCATTTTTTGATGTCACCAAAGATCATAAACATCCTTTCATAATTACTAGCGGCAACGTATTGACCAAAGTTTGGGGAACAAGTTTCCGCATCCGTTCTATTCCGGGTGAAAATAGTACTAAAGTATCCGTATTAACCGGAAAAGTCTCAGTAAGTGTACCAGAGAAAGCTTCCAATACACCGAAGAAAGCCGAAGAAGTAATTTTACTCCCTCAGGAAGAAGCGACTTATCAAAAGACAGCACATCATTTAATGAAGGCACCAGTACCAGCATCTTCGGATTTGACGATCTGGCACAACACTAACCTTTCTTTTGAAAACGAAACGATTGAACAGGTGACAAAGGTTTTAAGCAAAAAATACAATTTGCAGATACAGGCAGAAGGCACGCAACTAAATCAATACCGGTTAACCGCAGATTTTACAGATAAAAATCTTGCAGACATACTTTTCCTCATTTGCAGATCAGTACAGACAACTTATGTGAGGAATGATAATAAAATCACCTTAAAAAACTCAAAACTCAACTCAACCATAACCTAACCACCTAAACCAGAACCAAATGCAAAAATAAAAGCCCGTAATTTTTCAGAAAAAAGGAACAGAAGTGTTCTAACCACTCCTGTCCATAATCAAAATTCCTTCATTGATAGAGCGTCTAACCCGCTCTAAAGGGGAATTATTTGTCTCATTTGTTCAAAAGAAACATTCTAATTTATGAATTTAATTTTACAAGACCGTATTGGCTTATTTAAAATTATGAAAGTCACCTTGAGTCAATTAGCCATTGTACTTGCTCTTTCAGGCGCTTCTTATGCCGAAAACAGCAAAGCTCAGGATGTTGTATTAGACCGGTCAATAAATATTTCTGTAAAAAACAGAAGTCTGGAAACCGTGTTAAAGAAAGTAACTTCAATCACCTCAGTAAAGTTCATTTACAGTAAAGACTTTGTCAATACTGATGCTTTAGTTTCAGTTGATGCGAAAAACCAATCGCTAAGAAATTTACTAAATGATTTACTGACTAAATACAACATTCATTATGAGATTATTAACGGGGATATTTTACTGGAAGTACAACCAGCACAATCCTCTGCATCCGAAAAACAAGGAGAGTCAAATCAGCAACAGCTGATCTCTGGAACAGTAACCAGTAACAACGGAGAGTCTTTGCCCGGAGTAAGCGTATTTATTAAAGGAACCAAACAAGGAACATATACTGATGGTTCAGGGAAATACGTCATCAAAGTACCTGATGCAAACAGCATTCTGGTTTTTGAATACCTTGGTTATGTCCATAAAGAAGTACCTGTTGCTGGAAAATCCCTGTTGAATGTCATCCTTACAGAAGATGCTCATCAACTGGGTGAAGTAGTAGTAACCGCTTTAGGGATTAAACGTTCTGCAAAAGAACTTGGCTATGCCACTCAGCAGGTTAATACGAAAGACCTTACCCAGAGCAGACCAACGAATCTTGCCGCCGGTTTATCAGGAAAAGTAGCAGGTTTACAAATTGTACAGACCAATAATCAGATAGATGCTGGTGATCAGATCAGAGTTGTTTTGCGTGGAAACAGATCTTTCCAGGGTAGTAACCAGGCTTTACTGGTATTGGATGGAGTTGTAGTACCACTGAGTTACCTGAACTCTGTCAATCCGAATGATGTAGATAATGTGAATATCCTTAAAGGAGCAAATGCAGCTGCATTATATGGTTCTGAGGCTTCAAATGGAGTAATGATTGTAACGACCAAACATGGCACGAAAGATCAGACGCAAATTACCTATACGAATACAACACAATTGAACCAGCTTGCCTATTTCCCTAAGATGCAAACGCAGTTTGGTGGTGGATCTGGACAGGATGTTTACGGGTTCCCTCAGTTTACGGCTATTGAAAATCAGAATTTCGGTGATCGTTTTGATGACAGCATGCGTCCTTTAGGCCGTCCTCTTCCGGATGGTTCCATACAGATGGCACCTTATTCCAATTTATCTGACGAAAAGAAAAAATTTTCAAACTGGAATCGATGAGCAGAATGACTTGAGTTATAGCACAGGAAATGATAAAGGATCTACTTATATCAATATCCAGCGTGTAAACAGCAAGGGTTATGTACCCGGTGATTTCGCAAATCGTACAGCTGCAAGGTTTAATGGCACACGTATTTATAACAAACTAAAAATAGATTATACGTTAAACTATACGCAGAAGAATTACGATAAATCCTACTCACAGGTTTATAATAATATTATAAATACCCCGGCAAATATCCCGCTTACTCAATATAAAGATATTAACTCCATTTATGGGAATCTGGATAACTACTTTAATGACTATGGCTTAAATCCTTATTTCTATTTACAGCAACAGCGTAACAATGAACGCAGGGACGATTTATTAGGAAACCTGTCTTTATCTTATGATGTAGCTCCATGGCTGAACTTAACAGCCAGAGGTGGTATTACTACTTTCACCAAAAACGGAAAGTTTATAAAAAAAGCAGTAAGCTACTCTGATTTTGCACATGATAGCGGGAAGTCTATCGCAAATCCACAGAACTCTCCTGCAACTGAATCTGACTATTCTAATTTTAACAGCCGTATGGAAGGAAACCTGATGGCTACTTTTAAAAAGAAAGTCTCTGATTTCAACTTTACGCTGATTGCAGGTGCCCAGACTATTCAAAAATCAATTCGTGACCTATCGGTCGGAACAGACTTCCTGGTTATTCCTGATTTTTATAATATAGGTTACCGTGCTGGTGACGCTAACGTTTCAGAAACAAGCAGAAAAGACAGACAACTTGCGGCTTTCGGAGATTTGACAGTCGGCTATAAAGATTATTTATTCCTTCATGCATCAGGTCGTAATGACTGGGATTCAAGACTGTCTGAGAAAAACCGTTCTTTCTTTTATCCGTCTGCGGATCTTTCCTTTGTATTTACAGATGCTTTCAAATCACTTAAAGAAAGTAAAATACTTTCTTATGGTAAAATCAGGGGTGGGATAGCCAAGGTTTTTATGCGGTACAATTTGATCCTTATTCGCTGGAAGCAACGTTTGATGTAGGTTCAGGATTTCCTTATGGAAGTACTGCTGGATATAGTGTTGGTGGTACTGTGTATGCCCCTGATTTAAAACCAGAACAAACGGTATCTACTGAGATAGGTTTGGAATTAGGCTTTTTCAATAACAGGATTACCATGGAAACCTCAGCTTACTGGGAAACCACAAAAGATCAGGAAATCCTGAAAGGGATCAATATTTCGAGCGCCACAGGTTTTACCAATGCGGTTATCAATACAGGATCAGGAAAAAACAAAGGGATTGAACTCTCTCTTAAAGGTTCACCGTTTGTGAGCCATAACGGACGTGGCGCAACCTGGAATATAGGGGTTAACTATTCGTACAATACCAACAAAGCAGTTGAACTTTACCAGGGATTGCCAAATCTAAGCATTGGCAACAACAACTACATTGTTAAAGACCAGCCATACCCTGTTTTAATGGGTACTGGTTTTTGCGACAGATCCACAGGGAAGAACCATTGTGAATGCCGGAACCGGTTTCCCTGTTTTAAGCCCGACAAACATTCTTTTCGGACAGACAACTCCTAAGAACATTCTCGGTATCAGTTCTAGCTTAAGTTATCACAATTTCACTTTATCCGGCACAGCCGAATACAGAAGCGGAAGTGTAGTCTATAGTGGTGCGGGCAGTACAATGGATTTTTCGGGGATCAGTTATGGCTCTGCCACCAATGGCCGTGAACGTTTTGTCTATCCTAATTCAGTAATAGAAACCTCTCCTGGCGTATATGTTCCGAATACGAATATTACTACCAGAACCGGAGGCATTGACTATTGGGCTGGTTCTACAACACGTTATGATGTATTGCAGAATTATGTGACCAGTGCAGCCTTCTGGAAAATCCGTGAGCTTTCTATTGGTTATGAAATTCCTGCAAAGTTCCTGGAACATACCAAATTTATTAAACGTGCAAAAATTTTGCTTTAGTGGGCAGGAACCTATTTATGTTCAGACCAAAAAGCAATATGTACAGCGATCCGGAATACAATGCAACGACTGATAATGCACAAGGATCAAACAACCTGAACCAAACTCCGCCAACACGTATTTACGGCTTTACCGCTACCATAACTCTTTAAATTATGCAAAAGCTTAAAAATAAATCAATATTACTTTGTATCGCAGTAATCCTGCTTTTAGGAGCCTGTAAAAAAAACTATCTGGATATTAACACTAATGTGAACAAACCCACTGATGTAACCCCTGGTTTGGTTTTAACAAATGCGTTGAATTCAACTGCAAAAAACACTACCGGATCAAGTAGTTTCTATCAGTTTGCATCCGCATGGATTGGTTATTGGAATTTTAGTGGCGCTGTAGCGGCATTTGCCGAAGAACGCAGTTACCAGTTTACAACTAACTATAGTGGTGTAGTTAACATCTGGACTTCCTTGTATCATAACCTGGAAGATTATGATTATGTAGGAAAAAAAAAAGGAACAGCGGCTAAGAATCAGTTTTATATTGCCGTGGCAAAAACGATGAAGGCCTATGACTTTCAGAATTTAGTAGATGTATATGGAAATATCCCTTATAGCCAGGCACTGAAATCTACAGCAGTGATCAGACCAGGTTATGATAAAGCACAGGATATTTATGAAGATCTGGCTAAACAATTAGACACCGCGGCTTCCTTATTCAAAGCAAATACTGGAAAAGTTTCTTCAGCAGACGGAGCTTTTGATATCATGTATAAAGGTGATGCAGGTAAATGGGGGAAATTCGCCAATACACTTAAACTACGTTTGTTATTACGTCAGTCTGAAATCCCTGGCAGAGAAACTTATATCCGTGCAGAAATCGCCAAAATCAATGCAAATGGTTTAGGCTTTATCGGAGCAGGGGAAACTGGCGCTGTGAATCCTGGATATAATAATTCGGCAGGGAAACAAAATCCATTCTGGGCAAGCTTCGGTTATACGCCATTAGAAAAACTGCACCTACTGATAACCACCGCTACTTTATTGCGAGTGAGTATGCGATTAACTTTTACCAGAATAACAATGACCCCAGACTTGGAAAATTGTATACAACTATTAACGATGGTAAAGGCACAACCTACTCAGGAAGTCCATTTGGCCCAACCGCTAATTCAGGGGATAACCCAGAGTTTAAATCGGCCATTGGAACAGGCTTATTAAAAAGTGCAGACATGGCGCAACCTTTACTGACCGATGTTGAATCGTTATTTCTACAGGCAGAAGCTGCACAGCGTACTTACATTAATAGCAACACCCGTTCTTTATATGAATCAGCTATTCAGCAATCATTTACTTACCTGGGTGCTGATAATATTACTACTTATCTAAAAAGCGACGTAGCTAACTGGGATGTGGCTGCCGATAAACTTAAGCTTATTATGACTCAGAAATGGGCAGGTATGAACGGACTTAACGATATGGAGTCATGGGCCGATTACCGCAGACTGAATATTATTCCTGCTGATATCCCGATTTCAAATAACCCCGCAGCATCTACCCGTCAGGTTCCTGTTCGTTTATTATATCCGCAGAGCGAGTATAATTATAACCCGGATAATGTTTTAAGTCAGGGAACAATCAGCCAGTTTACTTCCAGAATTTTCTGGGATATCAATTAATAGGGCGTTTAATTTTAAGCTAAAGAATATGTACAAAAGATCATTATATACCTTTTTAATCGGAACCCTGGTCATCAGCAGCTTTTCTGCCTGCCTGAAAGATGACTCTCAGCCTGATTTCACACAAAATAAACCAGTCATTGAATTGCCAATAGGCTCTTCTAATGCAAATGGCGCCGGTAATACCATTGATGTCAAATTTATACAGGACGAAGTTCCTTCAGACTACTTTGTGTATGTGAATTACGCGGCACCCGATGCCAATCCGCAGGATGTGACAGTAACATTATCTGTAGACGGTGCAGCCCTGGACAAATACAACCAGACAAACAATAAAAATTACACTTTATTACCGCCAGCAGGCTATACCCTGGCTTCCAGCAAAGTTGTCATACCAGCCGGACAGCGTAAAGTTCAGCTTCCTGTTAATATCAATACGATCAATCTGGATCCGACTAAAACCTATGCCTTACCTGTAACCATTACTGATGGGGGTGGCTTTACGATCAGTGGAAATTTTGGAACATTGATTTCTGTGATTACACTGAGAAACAGATGGGATGGAGTTTATACCGTTACCGGAACAATGAATGATACCATGAATAGTACATTTACCGGTGCTTATCCAAGAACTGTTCAGCTGGTTACACGCGGGCCTTATACGGTAGCGATGTATGATCCTGGATACAATGCATTTGCACATGCTATTCTGAATAATGGTGCAAACAGTACTTATGACACTTTCAGTCCTCTATTTACCATAGATCCGGCAACAAATACAGTGACCAGTACAGCAAATTATTATGGACAGCCGTCGTCAAAAGGATATTCAGCCAGATTAGATCCGACAGGAGAAAATAAATTCATGATGTCAGCGACTGAAAAAGTTCCTGTAAGCTTAAAGACAAAGTACATCCTTATACAGGATGGTGCTGACAGAACATTTTTTGAGGAGAGCTGGACTTTCAAGTCTGCCAGATAATCGGATACAGCTAAAAGGATTGCTCATATCGATCATCATCTTTACAAGAGAGCCGGTTTAAATTCAAACCGGCTCTTTCGTTTATAGATAAATATCCTTTAATGCAGTGTAAACGCAGGCCGGAAAGGAAAATCGCCCGGTATGTCTTCAATTTTATCAAGGGAAACTAATTTTTAATGTATAATTTGCGGCTTTTATAAGAAGCTGTTTAAGCTTTTTTAAATATTGAGTATCCATTTTATAAATGAAAATCCGTTATCTACTGAATTTCTTATTGTTCCTGTCTTTTGTTTTGACCGGTACACTGCTTAAAGCAACACAGATAAAGAGTATTGGTGTTCCTTATGTTCAGAAGAATTTCCCGAAATCAGTTTACCTTTCCGGAAATCAGAACTGGGCTGTCGCAAAAGATACTCAGGGAATTATGTATTTTGGAAATACTCAGGGTCTTTTAACTTATGATGGCAAATACTGGCAGCAATACCAGATGCCTAATCGCCAAATAGTCCGTTCTGTAGCAACCGATTCTAAAGGAAAGATTTACACTGGCGGTTTCGGTGAATTTGGTTACTGGTCTACACAAAACAAAAAACTCACCTATACTTCATTAGTTAAACTGATCCCTAAAACCGGGCAGCTATCCGATGAAATCTGGAAAATCTATGTAGATGGTAAAAGAATTATCTTTCAGTCATTCACTACGATCTACAGCTATGAAGACAATAAAATAACTCAGATTAAAGGCCCCGGGTCATTTTTTTTGTTCCTCCATCATGTGGGCAACAGATACTTAGTTGAAGTACTGGACAAAGGAATATTTGAGCTGAAAGGACATACCCTGACACCCCTTCCGCATACAGATCTGGCCAGTCCGCGAAATATCATGACTATTCTTCCTTATAAAAATGGAAGTATGTTAATCGGCACAAGCAAGGATGGTTTATTCATCTATAACGGATCAACTTTTACTCCTTTTAATATCCCGGCAAATAATTTCCTCAAAACATTTCAACTGAATAATGGCAGCAGGATAAATAATCAGTATTATGCCTTTGGTACTATCCTGAACGGATTAATATTAATTGATCAGGAAGGAAATATTGTACAGCAGATCAATAAATCCAAAGGCCTGCAAAACAACACCGTATTAAGTGTATTCACGGATAATGAGCAAAATCTCTGGGCTGGGCTGGATAATGGAATTGACAGGGTCGAATTGAACTCTCCACTTTATTTTTATCTCGATAAAGCGGGACAGTTAGGAACAGTATATTCCAGCCTGATTTATAATAACAATATATACCTGGGTACAAACCAGGGCCTTTTTTATAGTCCCTGGGCTCCTGGAAACGGCAAAACTTTAATACTTTCGATTTCAGACTGGTTCCAAATTCACAGGGACAGGTCTGGGATTTGAGCGTACTGGATGGTCAGCTCATTATGGGCCATAATGTAGGTAGTTTTAAGGTAAACGGGAATCAACTGGAAAAGATTTCCAGTTCAAGTGGAGGCTGGACGATTAAAAAACTAAACACTAATCCGAACTACCTGATTCAGGGAACCTATAAAGGACTTGTTTTATACAACAAGGACACAAACGGACAATGGAAGTATTTTACTAAAATTCAAAACTTCGAGGAGCCTTCACGTTATGTAGAGCAGGATTCAAGGGGAGATATCTGGGTAAGTCATGCTTACAAAGGTTTATACAGGCTTACGCTAAGCGCTGATTTTAAAAAGGTGATCAAAACTCATTATTATGATGAAAAAAATGGCCTTCCTGGTAATTATAACATCAACCTGTTTACACTGGAGAATAAGCTGATCTTCTCTTCTGATGCCGGCTTTATGCTCTATGATGAAATCAGTAATCGTTTTACACCGTATAAAGAGTTAAACAAGGGTTTAGGGAGTTTTGCCAACTCTAACAAGATTATCAGCGCGGGTGTAAAAAAATACTGGTTCATCAACCATGGAAAAACGGCAATGGTCGATTTCAGTGAACCCGGCAAACTGCTCATAGATTCTAACAGGCTCAGTTTACTGGACGGCAGGATGGTTCAGTATTACGAGAATATCAGCCCGATCAGCAATACGATGCATTTGGTTAGTGTGGATGATGGCTTTGTAATTTATGATGCAATAGCTGGTAATGATCCCGGAAAGAAAAAAATGCTGCCAGCAGTGCTGATCAGAAGAGTAGAAGATGTAACTGATGTTTATAAAACGATCAGTGAAAGTGGAAATAGTGGCGGGGAGATTGAGATACCGTTTAACAGGAATAATATCAGGATCTCGTTTTCACTGCCATATTATAGACAAGCAAAAATAAAGTTCCAGTATTACCTTACCTGGAAGGATATGCTAACCAATGGTCTGAATGGAGCCCTTCTTCTCAGAAAGACTTCACCAATCTTGGCAAAGGGAATTATAAATTCCTGGTTCGTGCTAAGATTAATGATGAACTGATCAGTAAGGTCAGCGTATTTGAATTTACCATCCTCCCCCCTTTTTATGCAAGTAACTGGGCTTTCGCCTTATATGTAATCTTGATTATTCTGCTGTTTATCCTGGCTAAAAAACAATACCAGCTGAGACTTCAGAAAGACCATGATGACATCCTGGCTAAAGTGCAATTAGAAAAAGAGATTTTCCTGAAAAAAGAAGCTGAAGAAAGAGAAAAACAACTAAGCATTATTCAGACAGAAACACTCCAGTCAGAGCTGAAAAGTAAAAACCGTGAGCTGGCAAACTCGGCAATGAGCCTGGTGTATAAAAATGAGCTGCTGCAAAAGTTAAGTCAGGAGATGATCAAGCTGAAAGACGAGAAAGGCAAAACTCTTGCAGATGATCAGTTCAGAAAGATACAGAAGGTTATTGATGAGGGAATGAATGATGAACGTGACTGGAATTTATTTGAAACCAGCTTCAACGAAGCACATGGAAGTTTCTTCAAAAAACTAAAAGCCAATCATCCTGACCTGGTACCAAACGACCTCAAGCTATGTGCTTATCTGCACATGAATATGAGTAGTAAAGAAATGGCCTCTCTATTGAACATCTCCCTGAGAGGTGTTGAGATCAGAAGATACAGACTTCGCAAAAAACTCAATATACCGCACGACAAGAACCTTGCAGAGTTCTTTATGGAGCTTTAGGACTACATCATTACTACACAAAACCATAAAACCGTTTTAAATACATCAATTCTTCTTTAAAATACCCTCCGCCATCTATCCTATCTTAAAGGCCGGTTCAGCTGCATTTTTATAGCTCCAACACTTATTGTAATTTTTACACAAAGGCGTCGTGATGTATTAATGTAGAGGTACTTTCTTTGTTTATGATCCAAATCCGACGGAGATTTAACAAACTATTATTAACACAAAACCAATAATCAGTATGAAACGAATCTTTACAAAATTTTCTGTTTTAACTTTTCTATGTTTGCTTTTTATTAATGCAGCATCTGCCCAAAACATTACTGTTAAGGGTACCATTACAGATGGTCAGGATAAGACAACTATTCCTGCAGTAAGCGTAGTTGTAAAAGGGACAACCATAGGAACACAAACAGATGCTAATGGTAAGTATGCCATCAGCGTTCCGGCAAACGGAACATTAGTATTTACTTATATAGGATACAATACACAGGAGGTTCCTGTAAACAATCAAACAACAGTTAACGTGACTTTAGCTTCCAGCTCTCAGCAATTAGAGCAGGTAGTGGTAGTTGGGTATGGTACTCAGCGTAAAGTTGACGTGACTGGTTCTGTAGCGAGTCTTAAGGGATCTGAGATCTCTAAGCAGGCATCTACCAACCCGGTAAGTGCATTACAGGGTAAAGTAGCAGGTGTTTCCATTACAAACTCTGGTACACCGGGTTCTTCACCTCAAATCAATATCAGAGGTTTAGGTACTATCTACGGTAACCAGGCTCCACTGTATGTTGTTGATGGTGTATGGTACAGCGACATTAATTTCCTGAATCCTGGTGATATCGAAAACATGAGTATCCTGAAAGATGCCTCTGCACAGTCTATCTATGGTATCCGTGCAGCAAATGGTGTAGTCTTAATTACCACTAAGAAGGGGAAATTAGGTTCAGCAGCCACAATTAACTATGATGCTTATGCTGGATTCCAGTCGGTAACAAATAAAGTTAAGATGGCTAATGCCTCTGAATACGCAACACTGACTAACGAGTTGTATACTTATAATGGTCAGGCTCCATTATTCAAGGATACAAATTTAGGAGCTGGTACGGACTGGTACAAACAAATCTTACAGAATGCTTTCGTTATGAACCACAATATTTCTATTGCTGGTGGTACAGAAAAATCGACTTATAATGTTTCCCTTGTATTTGAATCAGGATGGTATTGTAAAAACAAATAACTTCAAAAGATATACTGCAAGAGTATCCAATGATATTCAGATTTTCAAAGCATTGAAAGTTGGCTATAATATTACCGGTGTTGGCAGTCAGTCAAGAGACATTCCTCCAACTATCTTTCACGAGATGTACTCTGCTTCTCCAACAGTGCCAGTATTTAATGCTGATGGAACTTATGGTGATCCAAGAGCACAGAACTTAGGAGACGGCGCCAGATTCAACCCTCAGGCCACACTTGATTTCTTTAATCAGAGGACACAGGATTACAGGGCTACAGGTAATATCTATGCTGAATTAAAGTTTGCAAAACACTTCACTTTCAGAACTAGTTTGGGTGGAGAATTTGGTCAGACTGAGAACAAAAAATATACCCCGGCTTATTTCGCAACGACAGGACAAAAAAATGATATCAGTATTTTAGATCTTAAACGTGTTGAAACCAGGAACTGGATTATTGAAAAAACACAGACTTATCAGAATACCTTTAATACAGATCACAGTCTGACTGTATTGTTAGGCCAGTCTGCACAAAGAAATAAATCTTATACCTTAAATGCTTCTGCACAAAATGTTCCTTTTAACAGTGATGCAGATTTATATTTAAGTTTGGGTAATGCCGGTACACAAAATTTAGCTGACGCCGGAACGCTGATTAAATTTGCTTCTTATTTTGGAAGAGTAAATTATGCTTTCAAAAATAAATACTTACTGAATGCTTCTATCCGTGCGGATGGTGCTTCTCAATTCTTTGGCAAGGAAACATGGGGATATTTTCCATCAATAGGTGCAGGATGGGTAGTAACGAATGAAGACTTCATGAAAGATCAGACTGTATTCAGCTCTTTAAAAATAAGAGGAAGCTGGGGTAAAGTTGGTAACGCAAGTGTACCAATTAACCCAAGTCAGTCATTAATCTCACAAACTGGTGACCTGGTTGCTTTTTATAATGGTATTCCAGCTACTGGTGCGAGTAACAACACACTACCTCCTCCTTTTATTGTCTGGGAAAAAGGAATTGGTAGTAACATAGGTTTTGAAGCTGGATTTTTAAAAAACAGACTGACAATTGAAGGTGATTATTATTCCAGAAAAACTTCAAAAGCAATTTTCGCTATTCCAATTCTTGGTTCGTTAGGAACAAAAGACAATGGACTTATTGGTAACCAGGCTGATTTACAAAACAGAGGAGCTGAACTTTCAGCTAACTGGAGTGATGTAACAGGTGGTGGTTTAACTTATTCAATTGGTGGTAATATCAGCTACAATCAAAATAAAGTATTATCAGTACTTTCTGGTAAAACCCCTATTTATGCAGGCAGTACCGGTCTGACTAATGGTTATGTAGCTAGCAGAACAATGGAAGGAAGCCCTATCGGAGAATTCTTTGGTTATAAAACCGTAGGTATCTTCCAGAATGCGGCAGATATTGCAAATTCACCAGCACAAGCAGGTGCTTTACCTGGTGATTTAAATACGCTGATACTAATGGTGACGGACAAATTAATTCTCAGGACAGAGTTCCACTAGGAAATCCCAACCCCAAATATACCTATGGTATAAACACGAGCTTCTCTTATAAAAACTTTGATCTTGCTTTAGATTTCCAGGGTGTTGCTGGTGTTGATATTTATAATTCTAACCTGGCTTACCGCTTTGGAAATGAGAATTTCACTAAAGATTTCGTAGATAACCGCTGGCACGGAGAAGGTACATCGAATACCTATCCTTCAGCAAGTCTGGGTTCTTCTGCTAACTCTGCACCAAACTCTTTCTATGTGAGCAGTGGTTCATATTTCAGAGTAAGAAATGCACAATTAGGCTATACATTGCCTAAAGGTATTCTGGCGAAGTGGAAAATCCAAAAAATCAGGTTCTATGCCAATGCACAAAATGCAATCAACCTATTTGGCTACAAAGGATTCAGTCCTGAGGTTGGGGCCGTACCAGTTGACAATTCAGAAAAATAAGGACAGACGTGATAACTCTCTGAATGCTGGTCTTGATGCTAACGTATACCCATTGTATGCGACTTACAATTTTGGTGTTAACCTTACTTTTTAATCTGAGACATCATGAAACAAAATAAAAACATATATACAAAGACGGTTTTAGGTATAAGCTTAATCGTTTCTATTGCAATTATTCCTGCTTGTAAAAAGGGCTTTTTAGATGTCCCTCAACAAGGACAACAAAGTAGTGAAGTGTTCTGGAAAACAGCAGAAGATGCCGGAAAAGGTGTCAATGCGATTTATGGAAACCTGCGTTCGTGGGAAAACACAGCTTTTCCTGCAATAGCAATTGAGAGCATGGGTTCGGATGATGCAGAAAAAGGAAGTACACCTTCTGATGCAAGTTTCTTTAATGACTTTGATACATTCAGTGTAGACCCGGCGCAAGGTAATATCGGTGGTTTCTGGAGTGGTCAGTACAGAAATATAAATTATGCTAACCAGGTTCTTGACCATGTACCTGCTATTGTCATGGATGAAGCTCTAAAAGCAAGATATCTGGCAGAAGCTAAGTTTGTGAGGGCATTCTCTTATTTCAGACTGGTTCGCGCTTTTGGTAATATCCCATTGCGTATCAAACTGCCAACTGATGCTAATGTAGATTACAACCTGCCACAGACACCTGCTGCGCAGGTTTATGCACAAATTGAAAAAGATTTGACTGAAGCTGAAGCAGTTTTACCACAAACTTATCCAGATGCAGATAAAGGAAGAGCAACAAAAGGTGCTGCTTTAACTTTACATGCTAAGGTAGCGATGTACCAGAAGAAATGGGGAGATGTATTAACCTATACCAATACGGTAATGGGTATGGGTTATTCTCTATTACCTGATTATGAAAAAGTTTTCAGACTAGAGAATGAAAATGGGCCGGAATCGATATTTGAGATTCAATGTGTATTGTTGCCTGGAAATCCCGAGGCTTCCAATTCTCAGTATTCACAAGTTCAGGGTGTACGTGGTCAAAGCGGTGTAGATGGTGGTGGATGGGGATTCAATGTTCCTACTCCTGATTTAGCTGCTGCTTTTGAACCTGGTGACCCAAGAAAAGCCGGTACTATTCTTAAAAGAGGTACAACTACTCCGGAAGGTGATGTTATTCCCGCTGTTGGTGACAATCCAATGTACAACATGAAGTCTTATGTTCCTTTTAAATTATATGTAAGTAACTTCAATGAAGGCGCACAACAGAATGTACGTATGCTTCGCTATTCTGATTTTTTATTAATGAATGCAGAGGCAGCAAATGAGCTGGGTAATTCTGGTCAGGCTTTATCTTCATTAGAACAAGTAAGAAGAAGAGCACGTCAGGGTAACCCTGATATTCTGCCTGCAGTAACCACTACAGATCAAACTGCCTTACGTGCAGCAATTTACAGAGAAAGACGTGTAGAATTTGCTATGGAATTTGACCGCTACTTTGATGTAATCCGTCAGGGAAGAGCGCTGCAGTTTTTTGGCCCTAAAGGCTGGAAAGCGAATAAAAATGAGGTTTGGCCTATCCCACAAACAGAGGTTGATCTGAGTGGTGGCGTACTCATCCAGAACCCAGGTTATTAATTTAATTACATCATAATTCGAAGAGGTTGCCAGGCTGAGCCTGGTAACCTCTTTTAACATCATTCAATCCCTGCAAACAAAATCTATGAAATTCAACTCTTTATTCAGTCTCCTGGTTTTGACAACTATCAGCTTTTCTGTATTAGCGCAAAAGAAAAATGTAGCTTTTCAAGGTATTAAACCTGAATTGAAAATACAGAAAAACCTGACCGACGACCAGCTTCTTGATTTAGTGCAGAAACAAACCTTCCGGTATTTCTGGGATTTTGGTCACCCTGTAAGCGGAATGGCTCGCGAGCGCAGCAATGCTGCTTTTGATTACGGCAATGAAGTAGTGACAACTGGCGGAACAGGTTTTGGAGTGATGGCTACCATTGTAGCTGCTGAGCGTAAATTTATCACGCGCGAACAAGCTGCTGCAAGAACTAAAAAAATTGTAGACTTTTTATATAAAGCTGATCAGTTTCATGGAGCATTTCCACACTGGTTAAATGGGGAGACCGGAAAAGTAATCCGTTTCAGCCCTAAAGATGATGGTGCTGACATCGTTGAAACTTCTTTTCTTTTTCAGGGGTTATTAACCGCACGCCAATATTATACAGCGGACAATGCTGTAGAAAATGATATCCGGAACAAGATACTCTGGATGTGGGAAAGCATTGAGTGGAACTGGTTCACACAACAACAAAATGCACTTTACTGGCATTGGAGCCCCAACAATGGATGGAGCATGAACCACCAGATTAAAGGATGGAATGAATGTTTTATCACTTATGTAATGGCTGCTTCCTCGCCTAAATTCCCTATTGATAAAAAAGTTTACGAAGAAGGATGGGCTAACAGCAATACATTCTTCAACGGAAAGAAATTTGAAGGGATTACCCTTCCGCTTGGTTTGATTTTGGCGGCCCGTTATTCTTTTCACAATATTCCTTTATAGGACTTGATCCGCGCGGACTGAAAGATCGTTACGCAGATTATTTTGAACAGAATAAAAACCACACTTTAATCAATCATGCCTATTGCGTTGAAAACCCGAAACATTTTAAAGGTTATGGTGAAAATAGCTGGGGATTAACTGCCAGTGATAGCTGGCAAGGTTATGCCGCGCACTCTCCATCTGAAGATTTAAGTGTGATCAGCCCTACTGCTGCATTATCTGCTTTCCCATATACTCCTGAATATTCCATGAAAGCTTTGAAACACTTCTATTTTGATCTGGGTGATAAAATATGGAGTGAATATGGTTTTGTAGATGGCTTTAGTGAAGAACATAACTGGTATGCAAAATCACACCTTGCAATTGATCAGGGCCCGATTATCTGTATGATAGAAAACTACCGGAGCGGATTATTATGGAAATTATTTATGAGCAGCCCCGATGTTAAAAATGTTGAATAAACTGGGTATTGAAAGCCCTGCAATAACTAAATAAAATGGTGATGAAAAGAAATATACTGTTGTTATGCTTCTTGATTTCAAGCTGTACATTATTTGCTCAGAAAAAACAGCTGACCTATTGTAATCCTGTAAACCTGGATTATGGCTATACCCCTATCCCTCATTTTACGGATCAGGGAAAACATCGTGCAACAGCAGATCCTGTAATTGTCAATTATAAAGGAGATTATTTTTTATTCTCTACCAATCAAATGGGTTATTGGTGGAGTGCTGATTTATACAACTGGAATTTCGTTTCGCGCTCCTTCCTGCGTCCGGAGCATAAAGTCTATGATGATTTATGTGCGCCTTCGGTATGGATACAAGGGGATACAATGTTGGTTTTCGGTTCTACCTATTCGAAGAATTTTCCGATATGGATGAGTACAGATCCAAAAAAAGATTCCTGGAAAGAAATCGTACATGAATTTGAAATTGGTGGCTGGGACCCTGCACACATTTTTTGTAGATGAGGATGGAAAGCTATATATGTACAATGGCAGCAGCAATCAATATCCTTTGTATGGCGTTGAGTTAAACCGTAAAACTTTCGCTCCCATCGGAACAAGAAAAGAATTATTACTGCTTAATGATGAAAGATTCGGATGGCAGCGCTTCGGTGAAAATCTGGACAATACTTTCCTTGATCCTTTTATTGAGGGTGCATGGATGACTAAACATCATGGAAAATATTATTTACAATACGGAGCACCGGCTACAGAATTTAGTGGTTATGCAGATGGTGTAGCTATATCAAAGAGTCCGCTTGGCCCGTTTGAACATCAGTCTTTACCCCTTTCTTATAAACCCGGAGGCTTTGCAAGAGGCGCTGGTCATGGGGCTACCTTTCAGGACAGATGGAAAAATTACTGGCATGTTTCTACCATGATCGTTTCTGTGAAGAATAACTTTGAACGAAGATTGGGAATCTGGCCGGCCGGGTTCGATAAAGATGATGTAATGTATATGGATGCTGCTTTTGGCGATTATCCGCATTACCTGCCAACAAAATCTACTGATCATTTAAAGTCTGGTTTCACCGGATGGATGTTGCTTAATTACAATAAACCAGTAACTGTTTCTTCTACGTTAGGTGGTTTTACTGCAAATAATGCCGTTGATGAAAGTATCAAAACGTATTGGAGTGCACAGAGTAATAAGAAGGGGGAATGGATACAATCTGATCTTGGAAATTTATCTGAGATCAATGCGGTACAGATTAACTACGCAGATCAGGATGCAGAATTTTTAGGCAAACAGAAAGGGGTTTATCATCAATATAAACTTTCGTATTCGACGGATGGTAAAAGCTGGAAAATACTGGCAGATAAAAGTGCAAATAAAACAGATGTTCCACATGATTATATAGAACTGGATAAACCTGTTTCTGCCCGTTTTATCAGATTAGAGAACATACATATGCCAACCGGAAAATTTGCAATCAGCGGATTACGGGTCTTTGAAATGGAAATGGAAATGGTAGTAAGCCTTCGGCTGTTAAAGACTTCACCGTACTGAGAACAGAAAAAGATAAAAGAAATTCATGGATCAGGTGGAATGCTGTAAATGATGCCTACGCTTATAATATATATTTAGGTACTGAGCCTGATAAATTATACAATAGTATCATGGTCTATCAGGCCAATGAATATTGGTATAAGGGAATGGATAAAGAAAAACCTTATTACTTCTGCATAGAGGCCATTAATGAAAATGGTGTCTCTGAAAGATCAAAAGTAGTCAGGGTTAATTAGGTTCCGGCACTTATAACAAACGAA
Source organism: Pedobacter sp. NJ-S-72 (assembly GCF_053890575.1). Classification (NCBI taxonomy): domain Bacteria; kingdom Pseudomonadati; phylum Bacteroidota; class Sphingobacteriia; order Sphingobacteriales; family Sphingobacteriaceae; genus Pedobacter; species Pedobacter sp. NJ-S-72. The sequence goes on from NZ_CM132681.1 coordinate 3,522,093, forward strand.
TACACACAAATGAAAACCTGGCAAGGCCAGCTTGAATACAATTAAAAATCAATACAGACTTATGAAAACTACGACTTCCTTATTTTTCCTGGCGGCTATTTTCAGTGCAAACTCTTTAGTTGCACAACAGAAAAAAGCTGTTAGCGCGCCTGACCAGAAGATGAATACCTTCATCAACAATCTAATGTCTAAAATGACAGTAGATGAAAAAATCGGACAATTGAAACTTACCGGCTGTAGGTTTCGATGTAACAGGGCCGATTTTAAGTCAGGGGGTAAATGAAAAGATTGAAAAAGGCCTGGTAGGAGGTGTTTTCAATACATTCACGCCCCAAGCTGTACGTAAATTACAGAAACTTGCCATGACTAAATCCCGTTTAAAGATTCCTTTGTTATTCGGATATGATGTAGTACATGGTCATAAAACTATTTTTCCTATTCCATTAGGCTTAAGTGCGAGCTGGGATATGGATTTAATTGAGAAAAGTGCCCGTATTGCCGCAAGAGAGGCAAGTGCTGATGGTTTAAACTGGACCTTCTCTCCTATGGTGGATATCGCAAGAGATCCAAGATGGGGAAGAATTTCTGAAGGTTCTGGTGAAGATTCTTATTTAGGTTCATTAATCGGTGCTGCTATGGTTAGAGGATATCAGACCAATAGTCTTGCAAATAAAGATGCAATTATGGCAAGTGTAAAACACTTTGCTTTATATGGTGCTGCCGAAGGAGGAAGAGATTACAACACCACAGACATGAGTCTGATCAGAATGTACAATGAATATTTACCTCCTTATAAAGCGGCTATTGATGCAGGTGCTGAAACAGTCATGGTATCTTTCAATGATATTAACGGAACACCTGCTACGGCTAATAAATGGTTATTGACAGATTTATTGCGTAAAGACTGGGGTTTCAAAGGTTTTGTAGTGAGTGATTATACAGGTGTTAGTGAGCTGATTGCTCACGGTCTGGGTGATTTACAAACCGTAAGTGCAAAGGCTTTGGATGCTGGAACTGACATGGATATGGTTAGTGAAGGTTTCCTGACTACTTTAAAGCAGTCTCTGAAAGAAAAAAAGATCACTCAGGAAGTGATTGATTTAGCTTGCCGCAGAATTCTGGAATCAAAATACAAACTGGGTTTATTTGAAGATCCTTACAAATATGTTGACGAAGAACGTGCAAAAACAGAAATCCTTTCAGCACAAAACAGATTAGATGCAAAGAATATTGCAGCTGCTTCTATGGTGTTATTGAAAAACAACAATCAGTTACTGCCGTTAAAGAAAAATGCAAAGATCGCTTTAATCGGACCGTTAGCTGATAATAAACGCGATATGATTGGTAACTGGAGTGCAGCGGGTGACTGGAAAAAAGCCATCAGTGTAATCGAAGGATTGAAAAATGCCGCGCCTGATATGGATATTATTTATGCTAAAGGAGCAAATCTGGTTGATAATCCAGCAATTCTTAAACAGATCAATGCCAATGGTGCTGATATTACGGCAGATGCAAAATCACCAAAACAATTAATTGATGAGGCGGTAACCGCAGCAAAAAAAATCTGATATAGCTGTTGTTGTTTTAGGTGAAAGTGCAATCATGGGTGGTGAAGCGACAAGTCGTACTAACCTTGATTTATTACCTAACCAAAAAGATTTACTAAAAGCTTTATCAGCAACTGGTAAAAACCGATCGTATTAGTATTGATGAACAGTCGTCCATTGACCCTGGAATGGGAAGATGCAAATGTTCCTGCAATTTTAGAGACCTGGTTTAGCGGTACTGAGGCTGGAAATGCAATCGCAGATGTATTGGTAGGTAATTATAATCCTTCTGGTAAACTGACAGCTACCTTCCCAAGAAATGTAGGTCAGATCCCACTTTATTACAACCACAAAAGTACTGGCCGTCCATATGATGGTGCATCCAATGAGAAATTTAAGTCACGTTATATTGATAGCTCAAATGATCCTTTATACCCATTTGGTTTCGGTTTGAGCTATACAACTTTCAGTTTCTCACCGGTTAAATTAGATAAATCTTCTCTAAAAAGCGGTCAGACTATCAAAGCAACAGTAGAGGTTAAAAACACCGGAGATTTTGACGGACATGAAATAGTTCAGTTATATATCCAGGATATTTACGGTTCTGTTACCCGTCCTGTTAAAGAACTAAAAGGTTTTCAAAAAATATTCTTAAAAAAGGGTGAATCTAAGCAAGTTACTTTTACAATCGACACGGAAATGCTTAAGTTTTATAACTCCGATTTAAAATTTGCAGCCGAATCCGGAGACTTCAATGTATTTATCGGTTCAAATTCACGGGATGTTTCAACAACCAAATTTGGTTTTACACTTTAACATTACCATTTCAAAAAGCCTCTCAGATAATTACTGAGGGGCTTTTTTTTGTTTAATCAGGAATCTGAAGAGAATATTTTGCCGCATTTTTACTCATCTTACAGCCTTGATTTCAGCCAGCGAAAAATAAATATCTTTAACTATTGGATTTAAACTTTCCTTTCTTTAGTTTAGATATAGTGTACGAACTACACATATACCATTGTGTATTAACACACACACATATATTTTATTCACATTAAAAACCAATATATAAAAAAACAGCTTTATAACTATAATCCCTTCACCTAAACCAACTATAAACTTATGCAACGAAATTTACCACTTTTCAAGAGGGTTCTACTTCTCTTGTGCCTGGGCCTGTCATTTGCAATCGGAGCAATGGCCCAAAGCAAAATTACCGGAAAGGTCATCGCAAGTGATGACAAACTGCCCATTATCGGCGCTTCAATCAAAATCAAAAATGCCGCGGGTGGAACTACCACAGACGGAAACGGTGCATTCGCGCTTATCGTAAAACCTACAGATGTATTAGTCGTTTCCTTTGTTGGATATGGCGCCAGAGAAGTTACTGTTGGTAACCAAACTAACATCAGCATAACTTTAGTGGCCGACAACAACAACCTGAATGAAGTAATTGTAACCGGGTACTCTTCACAACGTAAAAAAAAGACCTTACTGGTTCTGTAGCTGTAGTTAACATTGGTCTTTTAAAAGCCCAGCCTGCTGCCAGTGCTGTTGAAGCCCTACAAGGTAAAGCGACCGGTGTGCAAATCATCAACGATGGTGCACCGGGGTCAACACCACAAATCAGGATTCGTGGTACAAGTAGTACGATCAATAACAATGAACCACTTTATGTAATCGATGGTGTACCATTTGAAGGCAAATTATCATGGCTTAATCAGAATGATATTGAAAGTCTTCAGGTGCTGAAAGATGCATCTTCTGCTTCTATTTATGGATCAAGAGCAAATAACGGTGTTGTGATCATTACGACCAAAAAAGGAGTACCAGGCGCACCAAAAATCACATTAGATTCTTATTATGGTACTCAGGTTCCAAGAAAAAACAGCTTTCCAAAAATGATGAATCCGCAGCAATACGCACAGTATGTGTTTGATGGTTATACAAATGCAGGAAAAACTATCGCCGCAGGTACAAATTATGGATCAGGTTCGGTTCCTGTATTACCAGATTACCTTCTTGCAGGTGGAAAAACAGGTCAGGAGATCACTGCTGCTGATTTAGATCCTTCAAAATACAACTACAGCCGTGACCCTGCTAAATTTTACCAGATTACAAAAGCAAATAAAGAAGGAACTAACTGGTTTGATGAAATTACAGATCCTGCTCCTATTCAGAACTACCAGTTAAGTGCTACAGGGGGCGGAGAAAATGCAACCTACACTTTTTCTGCAGGTTATCTGGATCAAAAAGGTACTTTGAAATATACAGGTTTCAAACGTTATAATTTCAGATCTAACACTAATATTTCTGCCTTTAATAAGAAAGTACGCTTTGGTGAAAATGCACAGTATAGCTATTCTGAAGGCTATGGCTTAGGCGTAAATCAAAACGGTGCCGGAGATTATCAGGATCAGGGAAGTGCACTAAGCTGGGCATATCGTATCCCAACAATTATTCCGGTATATGATGTGAATGGAAATTTTGCAGGTAGCCGTGGTAGTCAGCTGGGTAATGCCGAAAATCCTTTGGCTTTCCTTTATCGTGCAAAGGACAATAGAAACAAAAGCAATTTCTTTTTCGGAAATGTATATGCAGAGGGTGATGTTTTACCTGGACTTGTATTAAAGACTAATTTTGGTCTGCGCTATGAAAACTATAACGGTTTATCAATGCGTTATCCAAATCTGGAATTCTCAGAAGGTAATAACTCCAATAGTCTGAGTGAGTATATGGGTTATTCTACTGAATGGACCTGGTCAAATACCTTGAATTACAGTAAGGTATTTAATGAGAAACACAGATTAAATGTATTAGTTGGTACTGAGGCTATCAGATCTAAGTCCCGCCAGCTCAATGCCGGAAGAAATGACTTCTTTCTTTTAGGTAATCAGGATTATTATTACCTGAATACAGGTGCTTCCAATATCAGTAACTCGAGTTACGGTTCCATCGGATCACTCTTTTCTTTATTTGGTAAGGCCGATTACTCTTATCATGACCGTTATCTGGCCAGTGTTACGCTTCGCCGAGATGGTTCTTCGAATTTTGGCCCTAACAACAAATATGGATATTTCCCAGCTGCAAGTGCTGCATGGAGAATTTCAGAAGAGAACTTTATGAAAAGTGTTAAATGGGTAACTGATTTGATTTGAAGTTCCGTGTAGGTTATGGACAAACAGGTAACCAAAGGATACCTGGATTTCAGTACGTTGACAGGTTCCAGAGCTCTATTTCCAGTGCTGCTTACGCCACTTCCGGGGGCAATCAACTAGCTACCGGGGTATGGCAAAGTTCATATCAAAATCCTGACATCAAATGGGAAACTGTAAAATCTTTGAATATAGGTATTGATTTTACCTTATTAGATGGTGCATTTGACGGATCAGCCGATTGGTACAATAAAAAAACTTCTGATATGCTTTATAATGTCCCAAGGCCTTCAAGCGTAGTAGGATTAGGTAGTTCTCCTTACGTTAATATTGGTGATATGAGTAATAAAGGAGTTGAATTTAATGTAGCTTATCATTATGGAAGAAAAGATGATAGTCCATTTAAGTTTGATGTTGGTCTGAATTTCTCTAAAAACATAAATAAACTAGTAAAACTAGCTCCTGGTATTTCCAACCAGGTTTATAATAACTATAGAAGTTTTTACAGACAAGTGTATTAATGGAAGGAGCACCTTTTGGCTCATTCTACGGATACAAAACAGCCGGAATTTATCAAAGTGCTGCAGATATTGCAAACAACCCATCTTATACAGGGGCAAGAGTTGGTGGCCTGCGTTATGTTGATGTTAATGGTGATGGGGTAATTGATCCTAAAGACCGTACGGTAATTGGGAATCCAAATCCAGACTTCACTTATGGGATCAATTTGAATGCTTCTTATAAAAACTTTGATATTGCAACCTTCTTTTATGGAGTTCAGGGCAATGATATTTTTGAGGCAACCCGTTATTTCACAGATTTCCCATCATTTGATGGTGCAAAAAGTACCAGGTTATTAAATGCATGGAGCCCGACCAATACATCAAGCCAGATACCTTCATCTTATGTGGGAGCATCCGATCTGGAATATGCTTCTTCCAGCTACTACATACAAAAAGGTAGTTTCTTCAGACTGAAAAATATCCAAATCGGTTTCGATTCGATTCCAACAGCTAAAGCATTTGGTCCAAAATCTGGTATTAGCAAACTGAGAGTTTATGTAAGTGCTACTAATCTTTTCACAATTACGAAGTACACTGGTCTTGATCCTGAGGTAAGTCAGACGAGAGAATCTTCTGCTTCTGTTGGAAGCACGGGTATGCCAGCTGACCAATTCTCAGCCCTTGGCGTTGACAAAGGAGTTTATCCTACGCCACGTCAATTTATTATCGGTATTAATGTTGGATTTTAACTAAAGAGACAAAGATGAAACACTTAAAATATATTTTCATATCCTTTTTAATTTGCAGTACGCTTTCCTGCAAGAAGGAATTTTTAACCGGTCAGCCACAAGGTGAATTGACCGGCCCCCAGTTGACTACGCAAGATGGTGTTGAAGGTTTATTGGTAGGCGCCTATGGTTTACTGAATGGTAATGTGAACGGTACCTGGGGTAATTATGGTGCTGCTCCAAGCCAATGGCTATTCGGTGAAGAAGTTGCTTCCGATAATGCCCATAAAGGCAGTAGCAATGGAGATCAGCCTAACATGAACGCAATAGAACGTCATGCCCCAACCAGTACAAATGATAACCTGGCTAATGTATGGGACAGATGCTTTGAAGGTATTCAGCGCAGTAACAATACGCTGAAAGTTTTAGCTGCATTACAAGCTGGTCAGGGAACTACAAAATTTGATGATGCCCGTGCAAAAGAAATTCAGGGTGAAGCCAGATTACTTCGTGCACACTTCTATTTCTTTTTGGTAAGGATATTCAAAGTTGTACCTTATGTTACTGAGGCTACTACAAATGGAGACATCATTCCAAATGACAAAGATATCTATCCTAATATCATAGAAGATTTGCAGTTTGCAGTAGCAAATCTGAATACAACAAAACCAAAAGGTCAAAAGGGTCGTATGGATAAATATGCTGCGCAAGCTTATCTTGGAAAAGTATTTTTTTATATCAGAAAAAATATGCCGAGGCTTATGCTCAGTTTAATGCTATTATTATTGTAGCAAAACCAAGTCTTGTAAATTTACCTTATTCAGATAACTTCGATATTACTAAAGAAGATGGTCCGGAATCAATTGTTACCGTACAACATTCTGTAGGAACAGATGGTACTGGTGGTGATAACGGGAACGTTGGGGATATGCTGAATTTCCCTTATGGCAGTGCACCGATCAATTGCTGTGGTTTCTTCCAGCCTACAATTGACCTGGCAAATTCATTCAGAGTAGATGCCAATGGTCTTCCACTACCTCCTGAAATCTACCGTCAAACGCCCTATACATCTGATCTTGGATTAACAGCAGATCAAAAGACAGCCTATACTGTGAATACAGCATTGGCTTTAGATCCAAGAATTGAGTCTACTTTGGGAAGAAGAGGTATTCCGTTCCGTGACTGGGGTTTAATGCCAGGTGATGCCTGGATTCGTGATGCAAGTAATGGCGGCCCATTCCTTGCCGTTAAAAATACAATCGAAGTTGCTCAGTTAAACCAGCGGAACTGCTCCGGGAAGTACTAATGTAACAGGATTAAATGTTAATCTGATCCGTCTTGGGGACATCTATCTGATGGCTGCCGAATGTGCAGTAGAAACAGGTGATCTGGGAACAGCCCTAACCCTGGTCAATGCGGTAAGGCAACGCGCAGCAAAAAAATAACTCCTCAAACGATCAACGGAGCACCAGCAGCAGCCTACAAAGTAGGTCTTTATGCTTCATTCCCGGATGCTAATTACGCCAGAACTGCTGTTCGTACTGAACGCAGATTAGAATTGGCATTGGAAGGCCATAGATTCTTCGATCTTGTACGCTGGGGTATTGCAAAAACAACATTGGAAAGTTACTTCGCTTTTGAAGGTACATACTTTGATTATCTGAAGGGTATCAGTTTAAAACCTCGTGATGAATATTTTCCATTACCACAAGATCAAATTGACAGAAGTCAGGGTAAATTAGTACAAAGCCCGGGCTATTAATAAGAATTTACCAATAGTGATTTCAAATAAAAATTAATTCATGAAAACCCGCTCCTATCCGAGTTTTTTTTTTTAATTTAGTAACATGAAGCATCTCAAATTAATTCTCTGGTTCTCCCTTCTGTTCATTTTACAAACAAAGGCTCAGGATTTCAAAAAATATGACAAAGGCAGTTTTATCGATGGTAAAGACAGTATCTCTTACCGGATCTTATTTCCCGAAAATTTCGACCCTAAACAAAAATATCCAATATTATTCTTTCTTCATGGTAGCGGGGAGAGAGGAAATGATAACGCAAAACAATTACTGCATGGCGGAAAATTATTTCTGAGAGATGACATCCGTAAACAATACCCTGCAATCATAGTTTTTCCTCAATGTTCAGAAGACAGTTTTTGGGCTAACATAAAGATGTCATCTGATTCTGCCGGAAAAAGAAACTTTGATTATCAAAAAGGTGGGAAACCGACAAAAGCTATGAAGGCCCTTTTAGGAATGGTAGATAACTTCCTCGAAAACCCTATATCAATCACAAACAGGTATACGTTGGCGGACTCTCTATGGGTGGTATGGGAACACTGGAATTGTTGAGACGCAAACCAAGAACCTTTGCTGCTGCCATTTCCATCTGTGGTGGTGATAACATCGCAAATGTAGATAAATACAAAAAAGTACCCCTTTGGATCTTCCATGGCGGAAAAGATGATGTGGTACCACCATCGGGATCTACAGCAATAGCTAACCAGTTAAAAATAATCGGAAAGGAAGTGAAATTCACACTTTACCCGGACGCAAACCATAACAGCTGGGATTCCACTTTCGCTGAGCCAAAGCTTCTCCCGTGGTTGTTCAGTCATCAAAAGTAATCCCGGTAAAACAAATAAGGACATGTAGTTTTCTGGCCGCGTTCACTGAACTGTGAACAATGCCAGAAAACTACATGTCCTTATTTGTTTTACAATGTCTGACTTGTTTACGAGCTGAGTCTTTTGTTTTATTATCCCACGCGTATTCCCGCAATCCCCCTTCATCAGTATAACTCTCTTACTGGTTATTTTTCTTAGAAAACAATATTTTAATTTTCTTCCAGGCTCCTGTGAATTTTTTCTTCTTAGGGCTCTATCCAAGTCTTTCCCAGAGCGGTATCTAAGGTTTTTAGGTTTCTTCCAGGAGTTTATCTTCTAAGGCTCCTTCTAAATTTTTCTTCTTAGGATGCCTTCCTGATTTCCTTCTCAAGCTCTTTCTAAACTCTTCTTAGGGTGCCTTACTAGTTTCCTTCTCAAGCTTTTCTAAATTTTTCTTCTTAGGGCTCTATCCAAGTCTTTCCCAGAGCGGTATCTAAGGTTTTTAGGTTTCTTCCAGGAGTTTATCTCCTTAAGCTCCTTCTAAACTCTTCTTCTTAGCGCGCGCTCCAAGATTTTCTTCTAAGGTTCATTTTAAATTTTTCTTCTAAGGGCTCTATACAAGTCTTTCCCAGAGTGGTACCTAAGGTTTTTAGGTTTCTTCCAGGAGTTTATCTCCTCCTTAAGCTCCTTCTAAACTCTTCTTCTTAGCGCGCGCTCCAAGATTTTCTTCTAAGGTTCCTTTTAAATTTTTCTTCTAAGGCTCCCTAAATAAGGCGTCTTCCAGGCCTTCCCCCAGTCATATCTGATATGACATAGAATAAAAAAAGCCTTACTAGTTTTCTGCCATTGTTCACAATTCGTGAACGCGGGCAGAAAACTAGTAAGGCTTTTTTTATTAAGTTTAGCGGATAGCCCCCTACACCCTACTCTGTCATGTTGTGATAAACAGCCTGTACATCATCATCCTCTTCCAGCTTGTCAATTAGTTTAAACACATCCACAGCCTGTTCTTCAGAAATATCCGTAGTAGACAACGCAATCCTTTCCAGTTTCGCGCTTTTCATTTCAAACCCTAAATCTTCCAGAGCTTTCTGCATTTTACCGAAATCTTCAAAAGCTGTTTGAACAACCGCGATATCATTACCTTCCTCATCAGATTCAAGGTATAACTCTTCAAGGGCATCGCATCGATCAGTTCAAACTCCAGTTCTTCCATATCCTTTTCACCCGGTACAAACCTAAAAATAGATTTACGATTAAAAATAAAATCCAGAGAACCTGTTTTCCCCAATGAACCACCAGTTTTACTAAAGTAACTACGCACATTAGCAACAGTTCTGTTCGTATTATCAGTAGCAGTTTCGATTAATATCGCTACACCATGAAGTGCATATCCTTCGTAAACATGTTCCTCGTAACCATTCTCATCCTTATTAGATGCCCGTTTAATCGCGGCATCCACTCTGTCTTTCGGCATATTTACCGCTTTAGAGTTTTGAATTGCCGTACGTAAACGTGAATTCGTATCAGGATTAGGACCACCGTCCTTAACAGCCATAACAATCTCTTTCCCTATACGGGTAAACTGTACGGCCATTTTGGCCCAACGTTTAAATTTTCTTTCTTTTCTGAACTCAAATGCTCTTCCCATGGTATAAATTATAGAGATTTACCCTACTTTTTTTTTAAATTGTTTAACATATCGATCGTCATTTTTGACAGATCAAATTCAGGCTTCCAGCCCCAGTCATTTCTTGCAACCTGATCATCTATCGAACGCGGCCAGCTGGCAGCGATCTGTTGGCGGGGATCATTAGCAGTATAAGTTAATGTAAATTCCGGAATATGTTTCCTGATTTCTGCTGCCAAAATTTCGGGAGTAAAACTTACACCTCCAAAATTGTAACTTGAACGGATAGAAATAAGATTTGCCGGAGCGTCCATTAATTCTATTGTTCCGCGGATTGCATCATCCATATACATCATTGGTAATTCCGTTTCAGCAGAAAGGAAAGAAGCATAACTTGCTTTTTTCAATGCATCATGGAAAATATGGATGGCATAATCCGTTGTACCTCCGCCCGGAGCAGCCTTCCAGCTAATCAGTCCAGGGTAGCGGATACTACGCACGTCAAGACCAAATTTCTGATGATAATACTCACACCATCTTTCACCAGCTAATTTACTGATTCCATAAACAGTATTTGGGTCCATCACACAAAATTGTGAAGTATTATCCTTTGGAGAATTAGGTCCGAATACAGCAATAGAACTAGGCCAGTAAACTTTGGCAGTTTTATAGACAATCGCCAGATCAAGAATATTCAGCAGACCGTTCATATTCAGGTCCCATGCAAGTTTTGGATTCTGCTCGCCGGTAGCTGATAATAAAGCTGCAAGTAAATAAACCTGGCTTGGTTTATATTTATTAAAGATAGTATTTAAAGTATCCTTCTCTAAAACATTGACGAATTCAAATGGTCCGGAATTCTTAATGTCATAATCAGGACGTCGGATATCACAGGCAACTACATTGTCTTCACCATAAGTTTTGCGCAGTGCAGTAACCAGTTCAGTTCCTATCTGCCCATTAGAGCCTAATACTAGTATTTTTTCAGTCATTGGTCTTTTGATTTTGGCAAAGGTAAAAAATTGTGTGAAACCTGTTGAAAAATGTTTTTACACCAGTCATGTTTATATTAAACAGGCAAAGCTCTTTGTCGTAAAGAAACGCGGTTCAACTACCCTATAGAACGATGTTTAGACATTCTTTTGTTAAATCCTTATTTAGAATCAATATAGGGTGTAACAAAAGGATGATAAGTAAGAATAAAATATCAATATTTTGTTCGTTACGCATATTTTTTTTCTATTTTTAGTAGTTGATAGTGTACAAACAACACCTTAAATAACCAAATATTAAGTATGGAAAGAAGAGACGCAGTCAGAAACATTGCCTTTTTAATGGGAGGCGCATTATCTGCTACTACAATCGGAGTATTTCTTGACAGCTGTAACACTCCTTCGACCAAGAAAGGATCGGGAATATTTTCAGCAGATCAGGATCAGTTGATCACAGAAGTGGCAGACATTATTATTCCGTCAACAAAAACACCAGGTGCGAAAGCAGCAGGGGTTGGACCATGGATTTCAATGATGGTAAGGGATTGTTACCTAAAGATGCACAAGATGCATTTGTTAAAGGTCTTGAAGACCTGGAAGCCCGTTCAAAAAAAGAATACAATAATTCATTCCTTAAAATTTCTGTAAAAGAACGTGAACAATTACTTGGAAAAGTAAGAGATGAGACTGTTGCTGCTCAGAAAGCTGATGGCGAAAAAGCCGCAGCAGCTGAAAAAGCAAAAAGCAAAGCATTGACCAATACTGTTAAAGCTGCTAAATACGGTCCTCAGGGTACTCCATACTTTTTTGCCATAGCGAGAGATTTAACCCTGCTAGGTTATTTCACCTCAGAAATCGGCGCAACACAAGCGTTAGAGTACATTGACGTTCCCGGCCGTTACAATGGCTGTGTCGATTTAAAACCTGGACAAAAAGTTTATTCTTCTTAATCTATTTACAAAACACATGAATTTAAACACAAAAGCAACCGCACAAAATACATACGATGCTATCGTAGTTGGATCAGGAATAAGTGGAGGATGGGCAGCAAAAGAACTGACTGACTGAAAAAGGACTTAAAGTTCTGCTACTTGAACGCGGCAGAAACATAGAGCATATAAAAGACTATACTACAGCAATGAAAAAACCATGGGAGTTTGAACACCGTGGTAAATTAACTGAAGTACAAAAAGAAGCCCACCCGGTACAAAAGCGTGATTATCCTTACCAGGAATTTAATGAAAGCTTTTGGGTAGATGATCATGAATGTCCATATACAGAGGTTAAACGTTTTGACTGGTACCGTGGTTTCCATGTAGGTGGAAAATCACTGATGTGGGGCAGACAGAGTTACCGTTTTAGTGACCTGAATTTTGAAGACAATAAAAAAGATGGCCATGGTAATGACTGGCCTATCAGATATAAAGACTTAAGTCCATGGTATGACCATGTAGAAAAATTTGCCGGAATTAGTGGTCAGGTTGAAAACTGGCCTGCTTTACCTGATGGACATTTCCTCCCACCAATGGAAATGAACTGTGTAGAGAAAGATGTTAAAAACGTATTGAAGCTAAATGGAATAAATCACGTATCATGACAATTGGCCGTACAGCCAATCTGACTGTTCCTCACGGAGGAAGAGGAAGTTGTCAATATCGTGACAGATGTAGCAGAGGCTGCCCTTTTGGTGCATACTTCAGCACACAGTCTTCTACCCTGCCAGCTGCGGTAGCTACTGGAAATCTTACTTTACGTCCTTTCTCATTAGTAGATCATATTGTCTATGACAAAGAAACACAGAAAGCAACAGGTGTAGTAATCATTGATTCAGAAACAAAAGAAAACATAGAATACTTTGCCAAAATTGTTTTTGTAAACGGTTCTACCTTAGGTAGTACATTCTTATTATTGAACTCAACTTCTGCTGAACATCCTAATGGTTTAGGAAATGCAAGCGGAGAGCTGGGACATAATTTAATGGATCACCATTTCCGTTGTGGTGCTTCTGGAGATGCAGAAGGTTTTGATGACAAATATACTTACGGCCGCAGGGCCATGGTATATATGTTCCGAGATACCAGAACATGGGAGGTGATAAACGTGATTACTTACGTGGATTTGGTTATCAGGGTGGTGCAAGCCGTACAGGTTGGCATAAAGACGTAGCCGAACTTGCTTTTGGCGGTGACTTTAAAGATCTGATGACTCAGCCAGGTGCATGGAAAATGGGATTAGGTGGTTTCGGTGAATCTCTTCCATACCATGAAAACAGAGTTTACATTGACAAAACGAAAAAAGATAAATGGGGAATGCCGGTACTGGCTATCGACTGTGAATTTAAGGGTAACGAAGAAAAAATGCGTATTGACATGATGAATGATGCGGCAGAAATGCTTGAAGCAGCAGGAATCAAAAATGTACAAACTTATGATGTCGGCTCAACACCAGGTATGGCTATCCATGAGCAGGGAACTGCCCGTATGGGAAATGATCCTAAAACTTCGGTATTAAATAAATGGAACCAGATGCATGAAGTAAAAAATGTATTTGTAACAGATGGTTCTTGTATGCCATCTATCGCATGTCAAAATCCTTCGCTGACTTTTATGGCTTTAACAGCCAGAGCAGCAGATTTTGCAGTAAGTGAATTAAAAAAAGGTAATCTTTAATGAACGGTAAAATAAGAATGGGGATGATCGGTGGCGGTAAAAATGCATTTATAGGCGCCGTCCACCGTATTGCAGCCAATATAGATGGTCAGATAGAACTGGTTTGCGGGGCTTTAAGCTCCAATCCTGAAACTGCTAAGGAATCAGGTGAATTATTGTTCCTGACAGCAGACAGAAATTACGGGACTTATCAGGAGATGATCGAAAAAGAGAGTCTCCTGCCTGCTGATATAAGAATGCATTTTGTGACAATTGTTACGCCTAATTTTGCGCATTTCGCACCTGCGATGCTGGCGCTTGAACATGGCTTTCATGTGGTTATTGATAAACCAATCAGCCTTACACTGGCAGAAGCTAAGCTACTGAGAGATAAAGTACTGGAAACTGGTCTGACTGACTTTATGTCTTACCTATACCTATTCTGGCTATCCAATGGTTAAACAAGCCCGCAGGATGGTAAAGGATGGTACTTTCGGAAAGATCAGAAAGATTTTAGTGGAATATCCGCAGGGGTGGTTAAGCCTGCCTTCTGAGCGTGATGGAAACAAACAATCTGCATGGAGAACTGACCCATCAAAAAGTGGGATCAGTGGCTGTATGGGTGACATCGGAACACATGCGGCACAGCTTGCTGAATATATTTCAGGTCTGGAGATTACAAAAATCTGTGCAGATCTGAATATTATGGTTGATGGCCGCGCGCTGGATGATGATGGAAACGTACTGCTAAAATTCAACAATGGAGCGAACGGTGTTTTAGTCGCTTCACAAATTGCTGCGGGAGAAGAAAATGCACTGAAAATTAAAGTTTACGGAGAAAAAGGTGGCTTAGAATGGCACCAGGAAGAGCCGAATACACTGAAAGTAAAATGGCTGGATGCACCAACTCAGCTTTACCGTGCTGGTCAGGGTTATTTAACTGAAGCAGCACAGTTCAATGCAAGAACACCAGCCGGACATCCTGAAGGTTATCTGGAAGCTTTTGCTAATATTTACCGAAATTTCGCATTAACTTTAAAGTCAAAGATGGACGGTAAAACCCCGACCCCGGAGATGTTAGACTTCCCTGGTGTAGACGAAGGTGTACGCGGAATGGCCTTTATAGAAAATGTAGTAGCCTCAGGGCTGTCAGACCAGAAATGGTTTGATTTTAAAATATAAATAACGATGACAACAATCAAAGGACCTGCAGTTTTTTTAGCCCAGTTTATTGGAGACGAAGCGCCGTTTAATTCCCTTGACGGAATTTGTAAATGGGCAGCAGATTTAGGGTTTAAAGGTATACAAATGCCAACCCTGGATACAAGATTTATTGACTTACAGAAAGCAGCTGAAAGCAAAACTTATGCTGACGAACTGAAAGGAAAAATAAATTCATACGGACTGAAAATCACACAGAACTTTCTACACATATCCAGGGTCAGCTAGTAGCTGTTAACCCTGCTTATGACAAAGTATTTGATGGTTTTGCTCCGGCTGCTTATCAGAATAATCCTGCAGCCAGAACAGAATGGGCAGTACAACAGTTGAAATATGCTGCGAAAGCTTCTCAAAACCTGGGTTTGAATGCACATGCTACTTTTAGCGGTTCTCTTTTATGGCACATGTTTCACCCCTGGCCACAAAGACCGGAAGGTTTGGTAGAAGAAGGTTTTAAAGAACTTGCACGCCGCTGGTTACCGATACTAAATGAATTTGACGCCTGTGGTGTAGATGTTTGTTATGAAATCCACCCGGGCGAAGATTTATTTGATGGGATAACTTATGAGATGTTTCTGGAACAGCTAAATTTCCACCCAAGAGCCTGTCTGTTATATGACCCATCACATTTTGTATTACAACAACTGGATTATATCCAATATATAGATCTTTATCATGAAAGAATTAAAGCTTTCATGTGAAGGATGCAGAATTCAACCCAACGGGCAGACAAGGTACTTTTGGTGGCTATCAGAGCTGGGCAAACCGTGCCGGCCGTTACCGTTCTCCGGGAGACGGACAGGTTGACTTCAAAACCATCTTCAGTAAACTTGCTCAGTATGACTTTAAAGGCTGGGCAGTAATGGAATGGGAATGCTGTATTAAAGACTCTGAAACTGGTGCGAGAGAAGGTGTTGAATTTATTAAAAATCACATCATTCCGGTTACTACAAGAGCATTTGATGATTTCGCTGCGACAGGTGCAGATCAGGAATTCAACAAACAAATATTAGGTATAAAATAAATAGTAAAACAAACACACACACGATGAAACCTGAATGAGCTTACCGCTCATGAAAGCTTCATAACCGTTAACCACGAAGTGCTCTTGAGAACAATTAAAAAACAATGAGTACTTCGAAAAAAAAAAAACAATAAGAGCATTATGAAAAAGACACTGTTAATTTTGGGATGTATTAGTTTAGCAATCGCTTCATGCGGAAACCCGGGATCTACAACTGAAGGATCAACTACTGCGACTACTACAGATACTGAAGCCTCAGCAAAAACACCAGCTCCATCAGAAATGTTGCCTGGAGAGAAACTAATAGCAACAGCAGATTGTATAGGCTGCCATAACAAAACTCAAAAGGTAATCGGCCCTGCATATGTAGATATCGCAGCAAAATATCCTTCAAGCGAAGAAAACATCAACAAATTAGCGGATGTAGTTATTGCAGGAAGCAAAGGAACATGGGGAGATCTGCCAATGACTCCACACCCTAACTTAAGCAAAGACGATGCAAAACAAATGGTGACCTGGATTTTGTCACTGAAAAAATAAGTTCTCCGGAACCACCACACATACCTATCTAACCAAATATTAATAAGCATGGAACAAACCAACAAAGAGATAGATGCGTCCAACAGGCGCTCGTTTCTTAAGACAACAGCAATTGCCGCAGCTTCAGCTTCATTTATGATTGTGCCCCGTCATGTATTAGGCGGGAATGGCTTTTTAGCACCTAGTGATAGATTGATCGTAGCAGGTATTGGTGCTGGTGGAAAGGGTGCTTCTGATATTGCAAATTTTGCTAAAAGCGGAAAAGCCGATATTGGATTTCTTTGTGATGTAGATACAAACAGAGCTGCGGGATCAGTTAAAAGCTTCCCTAAAGCTAAATTTTATAAAGACTGGCGTGAATTACTGGACAAAGAGCATAAAAACTTCGATGCGGTAAGTGTTTCAACACCTGATCACAGTCATGCCATGATTGCGCTTGCTGCCATGCAGCTGGGTAAGCATGTTTATGTTCAAAAACCACTGACACATGATATTTATGAGGCCAGAAAGTTAACTGAGGCAGCGCAAAAATATAAAGTAGTTACACAGATGGGTAACCAGGGAGCATCAAATGATGGCCCCCGCCAGATGAAAGAATGGTATGATGCAGGTCTGATTGGCGATGTTCATACTGTTATGCATGGACAGACCGTCCGGTTTGGCCGCAAGGTATTCCATGGTCTGCAAACAAGGCAGATATCCCTAAAAACCTGGATTGGGATTTATGGCTGAACAGTGCCCCTTACAAAGACTATGTAGAAAAACTGGTTCCTTTCAACTGGAGAGGCTGGTGGGATTATGGAACAGGTGCATTAGGAGATATGGGCTGCCATTTACTGGAAGCTCCTTTCAGTATGCTTGGTTTAAAATATGCATCTGAAGTAGAAGCTAGTGTTGGTTCTGTCTATGTTGATGAATTTAAACGTGGTTATTTCCCGGATAGTTGCCCGCCTTCAAGTCATGTGACTTTAAAATTCCCTAAAACGTCTAAAACATTAGGCGACGTTACTGTACACTGGATGGATGGTGGTATACAGCCTACCCGTCCCGAAGAACTGGAAGCCAATGAGGTATTTGGTGATGGTGGTAATGGAACCTTATTTATTGGGACAAAAGGAAAAATGATGAGTGAAAATTATAGTGCAAACCCTCGTCTTTTACCCCTAAGCCGTAATAAAGATATTAAAGTTCCTGAAAGATTTGCCCGCGTACCTAAAGGTGCAGAGGGTCATTATGCGCAATGGGTTGAGGCTTGTATTGCCGGTCATGGCAAAAAAGAACTAAGTTCTCCATTCGAAATTGCCGGCCCGCTTACTGAAGCTTTATTAATGGCTAACCTGGCAATCAGAGCAAATGATGTGCAGCGCAAAAATGATAATGGAAAGATAACTTATCCTGGCAGAAACATAAAACTGCTGTGGGATAATGACAATATGAAAGTAACCAATTTTGATGATGTGAACCAGTATGTCAAACGCGAATACCGTAAAGGCTGGACACTTGGTGCCTAATTTTATTAAAAAAACAATTATGAAGACTTACGCTATTTCTGCGATACTGGTATTTACAATGATTGGCTTCAATTCAAAAGCTCAGAATCAAAAAAAAGGATTTACTTCTTTATTTGATGGAAAAACGACTAAAGGATGGCATAGCTATGGAAAGACTTCTGTAGGAAAAGGCTGGAAAATTGAAAATGGTACAATACACCTTGATCCTAAGTCAAAACAAAAAGATGATGGTGACCTGGTTACTGATAAAGAATATGCAAATTTCCATTTGAAAATTGACTGGAAAGTAGCCCCTAAATCTAACAGTGGTATTTTATTCCATATCAATGAGAATCCTGAGAAATATCATCAGACTTATAGTACCGGCCCTGAAATGCAGGTAATTGATAATGATGGACATCCCGATGGAAAGATTATCAAACACCGTGCAGGTGATTTATATGATTTAGTAAAAAGCAGTTCAGAGCCTGTAAAACCGGTTGGTCAATGGAATACCGCCGAAATTATCAGTAATAAAGGTAAATTAGAATTTATATTAAATGGTGTAAAAACAGTTTCTACAACGCAGTTTGATGAGAACTGGAAAGCATTGATTGCAGGCAGCAAATTTGCTGCTAAATGGGATGGTTTGGAACTTTTACATCAGGCAAAATTGCATTGCAGGATCACGGTGATGAAGTCTGGTTCCGTAATATTATGATCAAAGAACTTTAGAAGCCACAATATCTGTTTAATTTAAATTCATAAAATATAAACAGATTCTTATAAATTTAAAAAAACCTTTAAACTATATGATGAATATAAATACCCGTATTAAATTATCAGCAATGATGTTCCTTGAGTTCTTTATCTGGGGTTCATGGTTTGTTACGCTGGGTACTTTCTTAGAAAAAAACCTGCATGCTACAGGTGCGGATTCAGCTGCTGTGTTTTCTACACAGTCATGGGGAGCTATTATTGCTCCTTTTATTATTGGATTGATTGCTGACAGATTCTTTAATGCGGAGAAAATTCTCGGCGTACTGCATATTATCGGAGCAGTACTCATGTATCAAATGTATACGGCTACGGATGTAAATGTATTCTATCCTTATGTATTAGGGTATATGATCTTATTTATGCCTACCCTGGCTTTAGTGAACTCTGTATCTTTTAATCAGATGAAAGATGCTGAGAAAGAATTCTCAAATATCAGATTCTGGGGTACTATAGGCTGGATCGTTGCCGGACTATGTATCAGTTACCTTTTCCTTTGGGATTCAAAAGCTGGTATGGATTCAGGATTATTGAAAAACACTTTCCTGATGGCTGGTGTAGCTTCACTGATCTTAGGTTTATTTAGCTTCGCATTGCCAAAAACTCCGCCAAAAGTGGCTAAAGGAGAAAAAGTAACCATTTCCGATATCCTTGGTTTGGACGCATTGAAATTACTTAAAGACAGAAACTTCGCGATATTCTTTATCTCAGCAATTTTAATCTGTATCCCTCTGGCATTTTATTATCAGAACGCAAACCTTTTCTTATCTAATATTGGTGTAGAAGGGCCTACAGGAAAGATGGCTATCGGACAGGTATCTGAAGCGCTGTTTTTATTAATGATACCAGTATTTTTCAAAAGATTTGGATTTTCAAAAACGACAATCCTTGTGGGGATGATCGCATGGGCAATCAGGTATGCTTTATTTGCTTATGGTAACGCTGGCGAATTGAGCTTTATGTTGCTTATTGGCATCGCTTTACATGGTGTATGTTACGATTTCTTTTTTGTATCAGGACAAATTTATACCAATTCAAGAGCTGGGGAAAAATATAAAAGTGCAGCTCAGGGCTTAATTACTTTGGCTACCTATGGTGTAGGTATGCTGATCGGGTTTAAAGTAGCCGGTATGATTACTGATAGCTATAAATTAGCAGACGGTGCTGTAGACTGGAAAATGGTCTGGATCATCCCTGCTGGAATTGCGCTGGTGGTATTCTTGCTTTTCACTCTTTTCTTTAATGAGAAGCGCAAAAGAGTTATTGATACTCAATTTAATGAAGTTTAATCATGGGAACTGAACAGAGCCGCAGAAACGCTTTAAAAACAATTATAACAGGTTCAGCAATTCTGGGCCTCTCATCTCATCTGCTATCCCTCATATGCATGCATCAGAAATGGAATCACACAATGCTCCGTTAAAAGGTAATGTGAACCATTCGGTTTGCCGCTGGTGTTTTGGTGACATCCCTCTGGATGAACTTTGTACCGCAGTAAAAGGAATGGGTTTGAAAGCCATAGACCTGGTAGGGCCTGCTGACTGGCCAATCCTAAAAAAACATGGCTTGTATTCTTCCATGTGTAATGGTGCAGAAATCAACCTGACTGATGGCTGGAATGATCCAGCTTTTCATCCAATACTTATAGAAAATTATAAAAAAATGATTCCCCTGGTAGCTGAGGCCGGGTATAAAAACCTGATCTGTTTTAGCGGAAGCCGCAGAGGAAAAGATGATGAAACAGGATGGAATAATTGTGTTGAGGGATTAAAGCAGGTTCTGCCTCTTGCCGAAAAACACAATGTAGTCCTGGTTATGGAATTACTAAATAGTAAAGTTGACCATAAAGATTACCAGTGTGATCATACTGCATGGGGTGCGAACTGGCTAAAAGACTGGGCTCCGAAAACTTTAAATTATTATACGACATCTATCATATGCAAATTGACGAAGGTGACGTTATTCATAACATCCGGACTTATCATCCATATATTGCACATTACCACACTGCTGGTGTACCGGGCAGAAATGAAATAGATGATACGCAGGAACTTTTTTATCCTGCAATCATCAAGGCTATCCTGGCAACAGGTTTTAAAGGATATATCGCACAGGAATTTATTCCTAAACAGAAAGATAAACTTCAGTCATTAAGAAACGCGATTAAAATTTGTGACTTATAAAGATATAATTATGAACTCAAGAAGAAATTTCATTAAACAAGCGGGGTTAGCTGCGGCTGGTGCCGTGGTATTACCCTCATTAAGTTTTGCCGCTGCTCCAACTAAAGTCGTTGGTTTACAACTATATTCATTAAGAGCACAATTACCTACTGATGTAGCTGGTACAATTGCAAAAGTTGCAAAAGCTGGTTATAAAGAAGTGGAAACTTATGGTTATTCAGTAAAAGATAAGTTCTGGGGCTTAGACCCTAAAGCCTTTAAAACTTTACTATCAAATAATGGCCTTACTGCTCCAAGCGGACATTATGGAATGGATAAGTTTATTGGAACTGGTAATCCAGAGGAACTTAAAAGCTATATTGAAGCTGCAAATATAATTGGAAGCAGTTATATCGTAGTCCCTTATTTAGGGGACAACCTGCGCAAGACAGAAGATGACTGGAAAAAGGTTGCAGGAAGATTAAATGAAGCTTCAGCACTTTGTAAAGCCAGCGGATTGAAACTTGCTTATCATAACCATAATTTTGAATTTGTAAAATATGGTGAAACTACTGGTTATGATATTATGCTTAAAGAAACAGACCCTGCAGCAGTTCAGTTTGAAATGGACTTATACTGGGTAGTAAGATCTGGTAATGATCCGGTAAAACTATTTACTGATCACCCGGGACGTTTCCCGATGTGGCATGTGAAAGATTGGATAAAGTAGATAACACGATTAACACGGAAGTGGGAACAGGAAAGATCGACTTTAAAGCTATCTATAAACACGCCAAACAGGCAGGATTGAAACACCTGATTGTAGAGCAGGAAAATTTCGCTATCGATCCTTATGTAAGTATTAAAGAAAGCGCAAACTATATTAAAAAAGCACTCTTATAAAA
This sequence comes from Pedobacter sp. NJ-S-72, assembly GCF_053890575.1. NCBI lineage: Bacteria > Pseudomonadati > Bacteroidota > Sphingobacteriia > Sphingobacteriales > Sphingobacteriaceae > Pedobacter > Pedobacter sp. NJ-S-72. The sequence continues at coordinate 3,544,023 of NZ_CM132681.1, forward strand.
AGAAAATTTTGAAAGGCGGGCTTAAATAAGCCCGCCTTTTTTTATGGAACAAAATTCTTAAAACAGAGTAAAATACTTAGAAAAGAGACATTTCCGAGAACTATTTAAACAGATTCTAAGGAAAAAGCGATTTTTTTCCCATATTTGGAATATGATATATTATCATTAATAAACATTAAATGAAACCATCATAAGCTGACGGCCTCCGGACTAAGAATAGCTTATGATAGCTTCACAACCACTAAAAACAAGATCAAATCATGAAAATTGCAGTTGTAGGTGCTACTGGTTTAGTAGGCACTGTTATGTTATGTTAAGTACTAGAAGAGCGTAATTTCCCGTTAACCGAACTAATTCCGGTTGCATCTGAAAAGAGTGTTGGTAAAGAAATCACTTTTAAGGGTAAGAAGTTCAAGGTCGTTAGCATGGAAACAGCAATTGCAATGAAACCAGATGTGGCTTTATTTTCTGCCGGTGGCAGTACTTCTTTAAAATATGCCCCTCTGTTTGCAGAAGCAGGAACAACAGTAATCGATAATTCATCTGCATGGCGCATGGATCCATCAAAAAAACTGATTGTACCGGAAGTTAACGCTTATGAATTATCAATTGATGATAAAATCATTGCTAACCCTAACTGTTCGACAATACAAATGGTAGTGGCTTTAAAACCATTACATGATAAATACAAAATTAAACGTGTAGTCGTTTCTACTTATCAGTCGGTTACTGGTACTGGTGTGAAAGCTGTAGAACAAATGATGAATGAGCGTAAAGGTATTCTGGATGGCCCGATGGCTTATCCTCACCAGATCGAGACTTGAACGTTATTCCTCAGATTGATGTATTCGAAGAAAACGGATATACCAAAGAAGAAATGAAAATGATTAAAGAAACCCGTAAAATTATGGGCGACGAAAACATTCGCGTTACTGCTACAACGGTAAGAATCCCGGTAATGGGTGGTCACTCAGAATCGGTGAACATTGAGTTTGAGAATGACTTTGATCTGGCTGATGTAAGATCAGTATTGGAAAAGACAGAAGGTATTATTGTAGTGGACGATATTGCAAATCTTAAATATCCAATGCCAAAAGATGCACATGAAAAAGATGAGGTTTTTGTTGGCCGTATCAGAAGAGACGAGTCAATGCCAAATACTTTAAATCTGTGGATCGTTGCAGATAACCTGCGTAAAGGTGCTGCGACAAATGCAGTTCAGATCGCTGAGTTTTTATTGAGAAAAGAACTGATCTAATCTGATTCTTTAAAAGGGCCTGTAAAATCTGAACAGGTTCTATAATACAGGATGTGGTGTAAATCTGGCAAAATGCCGGAATAACACCACATTTTTTTATTATTAATCTTTTGCTTTCCCGTTATTTGTATTTGAATTATCCGAGATAGATGTTAAAAAAATCAATTGTATTCCTGTTTGTGCTTTCGCACGGTTTTTCTTTTGCACAGAGTCCTGTTCAGAAACTAACACAATCCTTCAATACCTTATTAGAAGACAGGCAGACAAAATATGCTGTCACTTCGATTTGTGTTTTAGATGCTAAGACGGGGAAACAACTCTATGCTAAGAATGAGAATATCGGCCTTGCCACAGCTTCGACCTTAAAAACAATTACGGCAGCAACGGCATTTTATATATTAGGAAAGGACTTCCAGTATCAGACTACTGTCGGTTATAGTGGAAGTATCAGTGCTGATGGCACATTAAAAGGAGATCTGATCATTGTTGGTGGCGGCGACCCCACATTGGGTTCGTGGCGTTATGCACATAGTAAAGAAAGTTTTGTCTTAAATCAATGGGGTTGCCGCAATCAAAGCTGCGGGCATCAAAAAAAAATTGAAGGTAAGGTGATTGGTGACGATCGTCTGTGGGGCACTCAGACTACACCTGACGGATGGTTATGGCAGGATCTGGGCAATTATTATGGCGCGGGTTCATCAGCGCTGAGCTGGAGGGAAAATCAGTTTGATATTAAATTGCGTCCCGGCAATACAGTATCAGTAATTAAAACTGTACCAGATATGCCTTATCTGACCATTATGAATGAATTAAAACCAGGTAATGCTGGTAGTGGAGATCATGCTTACGCTTATCTTCCTCCTTTTTCAAATACGGCTTACTTAAGAGGTACATGGGCAACAGACATACAAAAACAAGGCATTTCAGCAGCCTTGCCTGATCCTGCTTATGAGGCCGCATTCAGGTTACAGGATACTTTAGCCAAAGCAGGTATTAAGGTTAGTGAAGCTCCGGTAACCACACGTCAGCTGGCTGCAGGTCAATTACCTTTTACCACCAGAAGTAAATCAAAAAAAACTCAGTACTGTCACCTCCCCTGCGCTACCCGAAATCGTTTACTGGTTGAATAAAAAGAGCCTGAATTTATATGCGGAACACCTGTTAAGGACTATAGCCTGGAAATCGGGCGCAGCCCCAACAGCAAGCAATGGTGCCGCAGCAGAAATTAGATACTGGGCAGCTAAAGGGTTTGACAAAAATGCGTTGAACATCATTGACGGAAGCGGACTTTCGCCAGCTACAAGAGTGACCACATCAGCCATGGCAAATATCCTTTTTCAGGTACAGCAAGAAGATTGGTTCCCTGATTTCTATAAATCTTTGCCTGAAAACAACGGAATGAAATTAAAAAGCGGGACAATCAACGACGTATCTGCTTTTGCAGGCTATTATACCGCAGAAAATGGCAATAAATATGTGATTGTGATCAATATTAACAATTATTCAGGATCTGGGATCAATAGCAAACTATTCAAAGTACTGGATGCACTCAAATAGTAATAAATTCTCCACAGAAAGTCCGTCCGTATTTATCCACAAATTACTAAATTGCAACCTTTTACCAACTGCACAAGCACAAGCCCCTCTTCATTTTATGAATAAATTCTTACCTTTTATATGCTGCCTTCTTCTTTACACAAGCACATATAGTCAACAAATGGGATCCACAATTTCTAATTCTTCTGAACCAGATAGTAGTGCCGATTTTACCAGCAGGCCACCCATATTTTCAATTATTCCTGAGCCTGTATCTCTGTTAAAAACCAATGGTTATTTTACTTTACCAGAGAAGGTTGTTGTTTTGGCTACCCCGGAGATGAAACTTGTTGTGGATTATCTGAAGGAAAAACTATCTGTACCAACCGGCAAGTTTGTAGCTGAGTTTACACATACACAAGCAGCAGGAACGATCAGATTAGTGCTGAACCCTAAACCAGATGTAACTTTAGGCAATGAAGGTTATCAGCTTTCGGTTACACCTGCATTGATTGTAATTAAGGCTAATCAGACTGGGACTTTTCTATGGTGTTCAAAGTCTATTGCAACTTTTCCCAAAGGAAATAGAATCGAAAGAATTGGTTGAAGGAATAAAATGGAGAATCCCATGTGTAGAGGTCACTGATTATCCACGCGTCGCCTGGAGAGGACTCATGTTTGATGTAGCCAGACATTTTTTCACTAAACAAGAAGTAAAGCAATATATAGATGCCATGGTGCGCTATAAGTTTAACCTGCTACATCTTCACCTGACTGATGATGAAGGTTGGAGACTGGAAATTAAGGGTTTACCAAGATTAACAGAAGCAGGTGCATGGAATGTTAAAAAAGTAGGTGAATTTGGCAATTTCAGCACTCCCGGAGTTGACGAGCCCCGTACTTATGGAGGTTTCTATACGCAGGACGATGTCAGAGAACTTGTTAAATATGCTAAAGACAGATTTGTAGATATTTTACCAGAGATTGATGTTCCGGGACATAGTCTTGCAGCTATTGTTTCCTATCCTGAGCTATCTTGCTTGCACACCAGGTGCAGAAACCTATCGTGTACGCTCTGGAGAACGAATTATGGACTGGTCTAAAGGAGCTCCTCCAATTGCATTAGTAGATAATACTTTATGTCCGGCCAATGAAAAAGTTTATACTTTCCTGGATTCTGTAATTACCCAGGTAGCTGCATTGTTCCCTTTTGAATATATCCACATGGGTGGTGATGAAGCCCCAATTAACTATTGGCAGAAAAGTGATGCGATTAAGGCATTAATGCTAAAAGAAGGCCTGAAAGATATGCACCAGGTGCAAGGATATTTTGAGAAGAGAGTTCAAAAAATTGTAGAGTCAAAAGGCAAGAAATTTATGGGCTGGGATGAAATTATGCATGGTGATATGCCTGCGAGTGCCGCAGTGATGAGCTGGAGAAGTGCGAACTTCGGTATAGAGGCTTCCCGCGCGAAACATGAAGTGGTCATGAGCCCGCAGGGTACTAATTATCTCGATCTGATGCAGGGTGACCCTACTTCTGAAATCCAGGGTATATTCTTCTGTCCGTTTAGGTAAAGCCTATGAATTTGATCCCATTCCGGCAGGTGCTGATCCTAAATATATTAAAGGTGGACAGGCAAATTTATGGTCGGAACAAGTTTACAATATTCGTCAGGCCGAATATATGACCTGGCCAAGAGGTTATGCAATTGCAGAATCGGTATGGTCTCCTAAAAAAAAAAAACTGGACTAATTTTACCAGTAAAATGGAACAGCATTTCCATAGAATGGACATCGCTGAAACAAAATATTCACCAGCTGTTTATGATCCTGTTGTCAAAGCAAGCAGATCTGCTGATAAGCAGGTTATGGTTGAATTGACCACGGAGCTAGACGGACTGGATATTTATTACAGCTTCGATAACTCTACTCCGGATAGGTTTTACCCTAAATATACAGAGAAACTGGTCATCCCGAAAGATGCTAGTCAAATGCGTGTGATTACCTATAGAGGTAAACAGGCCATCGGCAGATATTAACAATATCTGTTGATGATTTAAATAAACGAGCAGGAAAAAGATAAGCGGTTGAGATATTTCGTACACATCGGTTACAATGGTTTACAATATAACGGCTGGCAAAAGCAGGCTAATGTATTGAATATTCAGGGCGTCATAGAAAACGCCCTGAGCCAGATTTTCAAAACACAGATCTTCATTAATGGTTGTGGAAGAACGGATGCGCAGGTTCATGCCAGCCAGTTTTTCTTTCATATGGATATTGAGCAGGAATGGGATTTCGATTTGATCTTCAGGTTGAATAAACTGCTTCCTTTGAATATTGCTATCTACGATATCATTCCGATGGAAGGATTACCTCACGCCCGGTTTGACGCTGTGCAACGTGCTTATGATTACTTCCTCCACACTTATAAAGACCCCTTTTTAAATGGCCTGAGTTCTTATTACTTATTGCAGGACCTGCAATGGGATAAAATGAAAGCAGCCGTTGCTTTACTCCCCCAATACAAAGAGAACCGCGCATTTTGCACCAGTCCGGATAAATATGAACATACGTTGTGTTATGTACGTTCTGCCAGTTTAATGATCGATGATAAGGAAGAAAAGATGAGATTTCAGATCTCCTCTAACCGGTTTTTAGGAAAGATGATCCGCATAATTATGGGGCAACTCCTAAAAATAGGTAAAGGCGTACTCAGTGTAGATGAATTTGAAAGTCACCTGATCAGTAAAGAAACCCCGGCGTTGATTACTCCTGCCCATCCGCAGGGGTTATATCTTTCTAAAGTAACTTATCCTTATTTGAACCTGCCTCCAAGAGTAGATTTCTCTGCTGTTCTTCAAAAACATGCTGATACCAACTGGAATACCCTCTGATATTATTGACGCTAAGGTGAGATTCGGGCGTTAAGAAACCCTTATTTTTGTAGAAAATCAATTATTATGAATTTCCACACCAGAAAATGGATCAAACCCGAAGATTTAAATCCTAACGGAAGCTTATTTGGAGGTAGTTATTAAGATGGATAGATGAAGAAGCAGCAATCTATGCTATTGTTCAGCTGGGCAACCCAAGGGTAGTTACCAAATATATATCAGAGATTAACTTTGTGAGTTCTGCAAAACAGGGTGATATCATTGAAATGGGTATTACTGCGATTGCATTTGGGAATACATCGTTAACCATGCGTTGTGAAGTACGTAACAAGATCACCCGTAAAAGCATTTTAACAATCGATAAAATGGTCTTTGTCAATGTTGACGAATATGGTAATCCTGTCGCACATGGCAAAAAAGAGATCAAATTTATAGAAGAACAGTTTGCTGCTGAAGATAACTAGTTCCGGGCCAGAATTTCTACACGGATATCATCTGCAGTAAGGCTTATTCCACTCATCATCAATGTAGCTTTCTTATAGAATTTTTCACGCTCTGCCAACTTGTTCTCAATAAATTCAATGACGCCCTCTGCTGTCAGGTCACGCAGCAACGGACGCTTGGCCATTCCACTTTTCCAGACGTTTGGCCAAAGCCTGTGCTGGCATTTCTATATAGATGGTTGTACCATTTTCATTCATCCAGTCCATATTATCAAAAAAACATGGCGTACCCCCACCTGTTGCAATCACACAGTTTTTAGGATATTCAAAACTTTTAAGTGTATCACTTTCCAGTTTCCGGAATGCATCTTCTCCATGAACCGAAAAATAATCTCCTACTGTACTGCCAGTATTCTTTTCAATCTGGTGATCAAGATCAATCAGATCATACCCAAGCTTAGTGGCTAACTTTCTTCCCAGTGTGCTTTTGCCGCACCCCATAAAACCAATCAGAAATATCTTCATTAATTATTCAATTTTACCCTTGGATCAACAAGGGCATATAATACGTCTACAAAAATATTAATAACAACGAATACCAGTGCAATAAAAAGAATCGACCCCATGACTACCGGGAAATCAGACATTTCCAAAGCTCGTACCGTTGCTCTGCCTAAACCATTATAACCAAAAATATATTCTACAAAAAAAGAACCGGCAAGCAGGGATGCAAACCATCCGGAGATTGCTGTAATAACTGGATTTAAAGCATTCTTTAAAGCGTGTTTATAAATTATAGCCCTGCGCCCTAACCCTTTTGCACGTGCTGTACGGATATAATCCTGTGCAAGTATATCAAGCATTGCTGTTCTGGTAAGCTGGACAATTATTGCCAGTGGCCGCAGACCAAGGGTAAGTACAGGTAATACCAGGTTTTTCAATGTCATCACCTCTCCTTTAAAAGGATCATAACTATATAAACTCCCTGACATGTTTAAACCTGTATATGGCCCCAGTACAAAACCGAAAAACCAGGCGATAATAATACCAGCAAAAAATGATGGTGCCGAAAGTCCCATAATCGCAAAGGCATTTATCGAATGATCTATCCAGGTGTTTTTATATACTGCCGATAATACACCCAGAAAGACACCCAGTAGTGTTGCGAATAACATCGCAGTAGCAGCCAGTACAATGGTATTAGGGACAGTTTCTGATAAGATCGTTGATACTTCCCGCTTAGTTTGGTAAGATCGTCGCAGGTATGGCCATTTTAATGCGATTACGTCTGATCCGTAACTGATCAAACTTATATAATGATATTTTTCCTGAGTCTGTTTGTTGTTTTCGTGAAAACCTATTGGAGACAGGTCATTGATAAATAACACAAACTGCATGGGTCTGGAACGGTCTAAACCAAATTCTTTGCGTACCGCCTCTAAAGACTGTACATCTGCACGCTGCCCGAGGGTCATCCTTGCGGGGTCTCCCGGAAGGATATTGAACAGAACGAATACAACAACTACCACACCCACCATTACAGCGAGCCCATAGAAGAATTTCCTGAGCGCGTAAAACCACATTCTTATTTATTGAAATAAGCAGCTTTTAATTTTTCTAATGAAGGCAGAGACTGGTAACTCCATTTGTTAATTACAACACCATTTTTCAATAATACGATACCAGGATTAGCTCTGACCATACTTTTTAATGGCACAGCATCAGCATAAAATACCTCAGCAAATAACTTATGATCTTTACTGAATACAGCAGCATCCTGAGCAGAATTAGAAGTTAGCAGAACAGTACGGATATTGAATTGTTCTGTCAGATCTAATGTCATTGCATTCAGTTTTCCGATTGCATCTTCATCAGTATGTTTCAGATTATAGGCAACTATAAGAATATTATAATATGGGTTTTCAATCAGTTCTTTGGTATAATCAGTTCCTGAGGCATCGCTAATAACCAGATCTTTGATTTTAGCTTCATAACCTTTCTTAATCAGTTTCTGAACCGGCTGACCTACAATTTCCCAGTTATTATCTTTCCAGATTTCTGTTTTCAGATAATCTTTATCACTCATTTCTTTAGTTTCACCTGTTGCTTTATTTTTCAGCTTATACATAATCAGATATAAATCCGGCTCTGCACCGGCAGGGATTTTCATCGCCTCTGGCAAACTTGCTCCTTTTTTATAAGGTAAAAAGTCGAGTATAGGAAGGTAGGTATAAGTATAAATACTGAAGATCACAGAAAGAGCAACTACGGCAATCAGACCGATCTTTTGCTTCCCTGGATTTACAGTAAGCGGTAGAATTTTATTGCGGTTAATGAACAGATATACGATCAGTACCAGTAAGATCAGATCCTTGGAGAAAGACTGCCATGGGGTTAATGGAATAGCATCCCCAAAACAACCACAAGAAGTAACTACTTTAAAAGCAGCAGATACAAAGGTGAGAAATGTAAAAAATATAATGATCCCAAGTAAACCGGTCGTTACCTTTTTACTCCAGAATCCGAATAATAATAACGCGCCAAATACAATTTCAAGTACACAAAGAAAAATAGCTATCCCGGTTGCAAAGGGACTTAGAAAAGGAATATGAAATACATCGAAATATTCCTCCAGTTTATATCCGAATCCTAATGGATCATTGGCCTTAATCAGACCTGAGAAAATAAAAAGTATACCTACAAATATTCTTGAAAAAAAATTCAGCGCGGCTTTGTTCATCTTTTTACAGCTATTTTTTATTGATATTATTTGACATCCATTCTGATCAGTGCAAAAACTGCATAGTTCAGCATATCCTGATAGTTTGCAACAACACCTTCTGATGCTACTGTCTCTCCAAGATTATCTTCAATTTGTTTCACCCTGAACACTTTCATCAGGATAAGGTCGGTCAGTGAACTCACTCTCATATCTCTCCATGCTTCACCGTAATCGTGATTTTTAGCCAGCATCAGGTCTTTTGTTTCTTTCACTTTCTGATCAAACAGGGTTTCCACTGTTTTCAGCTCCAGTTCGTTCGGATCATTCTCTGTCATTTCACTTTGCATCATCGCAATTACACAGTAATTGATGATACCAATATATTCAGGAATAATGCCCTCTCCTACTTTGGAAACTTTCTTTTCTTCCAGTGTACGGATACGCTGCGCTTTGATGAATAACTGATCGGTGATAGAGGACAAACGCAGAATGCGCCAGGCTGTCCCATAGTCTTTGGTTTTCTTTAAAAAAAGCGATTTGCAAACCGCAATTACTGAGTCGAATTCTTCTGAGGTATTTGTTGCCAAAACAATTAATTATTTAGAGTCTGATAAATTTTAAACGGCTCTTAGAAATCATTTAAATTTATCTGGTAAATTTAAACAGCTTCTTAGTTTAAAGCTATTTTAATACTGTATTTTTGTACAGAATGATGGCTAAAGATACGTTTTTAAACCGAAAAATAACACTTAACCTAAAAGGTGAACTCCTGGATTTAAGCCGCCCATGTGTGATGGGTATACTGAATTTAACCCCCGATTCTTTTTATAGCAACAGCAGAATGGGTTCTATAGATGCAGCATTGGAAAGAGCAGAAACCTGCTTAAATGAAGGTGCTGCTTTTATAGATATAGGCGCTTACTCTTCCCGTCCCGGAGCAGATGAAGTCACTACAGATGAAGAGTTGAAAAGGATCATCCCCCTGCAATAGAGGCCATCAGTAAAAGATTTCCGGAAGCAAAATTATCCATTGATACTTTCAGGGCTAAAGTTGCACTGGAAAGTATTGAAGCGGGGGCGCATCTGATCAACGATATTTCGGGTGGAAATCTCGATGAACAAATGTTTGAAACCGTTGCGGCTTTAAATGTTCCTTATATACTGATGCACATGCAGGGTACACCTCAAACTATGCAGCAAAAACCTGTGTACAAAAACATAGGACTTGAAGTGGTGGATTATCTGGCAGAAAAAATAAGTATTTTAAAAAACCTGGGTGTTAAAGATATTATTCTGGACCCTGGTTTTGGCTTTGCCAAAAATACGACACACAATTATCAGTTGTTTAATCAGCTGGAAAATCTGGACGTATTTGGCCTGCCTGTATTAGTTGGTATTTCGAGAAAATCTATGATTTATAAATTATTGGGCACTACAGCCGAAGAGGCCTTGAATGGGACTACAGTATTGAATACAATCGCTTTGCTTTGCAGAAAGGTGCATCAATTTTAAGGGTACATGATGTGCGTGCTGCAGTTGAATGTATTGCAATTGTCGAAAAAATGCAACGATCCTAAAATCTAATTTCAAACAGATTCTTAATATTTTCCTAACTTGGCAACAATGAAAGGCTTTGACTTTGATTTTCTTACGATAACAGTTACGGATGTAGTGGACATTTTGTTCGTTGCCTTCCTGATTTACTATACTTATAACCTGATTAAAAATACGCTGGCAGTTAATTTACTGCTGGGTATGTTTATTATATTGATCCTGTGGTTCGTAGTAGATGCTTTAAATATGCGTCTTTTATCTACCATCATCAATAAATTTATGAGTGTAGGGATTATCGCATTGATTGTGATTTTCCAGCCTGAAATCAGGCGATTCCTGCTGCTTATTGGAAAGAATACATTTTTACAGAAAAACAAGGCATGGTGGGGATACTTATTTGGCAGCAGAGATATCGAACGTGATAACCTGGTACGGATACGGATCAAACCTATTATTGATGCCTGCAAAAGCATGAAAAAGTCCAGAACAGGTGCCCTGATTGTTTTCGTTAAATTTTACGACGACCAGTTATTTGCCAATAGCTGTGAGCTTATTGATTCTAAAATCTCCAAACGTTTATTAGAAAGTATATTTCAAAAATACAGCCCGCTGCATGACGGAGCAGTTGTGATAGCTGAGAATAAGATTAAAAGTGCGAGCTGCATCTTACCCCTGACCGATAACGACAAATTACCTCCGCAGTTTGGTTTGCGTCACCGTGCGGGAATTGGTGTATCAGAAACAACTGATGCAGTTGCGGTAATTGTGTCAGAAGAAACCGGCGAAATTGCTTATGCTAAACAAGGCCGGGTAAGAATGAATGTTTCTTTTGGAGAATTAGAGAAATTGCTCAATAAGGATTTTTAATTTATTACTTTTCAAAAATACAGGGCAATAAAAAATCCGGTACAAAGACCGGATTCCTTACCGGTATTCACCGGATATATCTTTTAAGATATCAATTAGCAGTACTCATTGAAAGCACCCATCAGGTTATCAGCAATCATTTGAGCTGCACGACCTTCAATTTGATGACGTTCGATCATATGAACCAATTTTCCATTTTTAAATAATGCCATTGCTGGTGAAGATGGAGGGAAAGGCATCATGTAGCTTCTTGCTCTGTCTACAGCTTCTTTTTCCATTCCTGCAAAAACAGTAATCATTTTATCAGGATGTTTTTCATTCGCAGCAGCTAATCTTGCTGCTGGTCTTGCATTTGAAGCTGCACAACCGCAAACAGAATTCACGACTACAAAAACAGTTCCTTCCGAAGAAATAGCATTGTCTACATCTTCTGCAGTTTTCATTTCTTCAAAACCTACTTTAGTAAGTTCTGCACGCATTGGTTCAACTAAATATTCTGGATACATATATAAAAAGCTTAATATTATTCAATTTGATAAACAAAGATACAGTGCTGTTACATAGCATCAAGGAATACTATGATGAGGGTGGATAGTTTTTTACCTTGAAATTACTTTGAATCCATCTATGGCGTAAGCCGAACTAATAAATAAAAATTATTCACAGATAGGGGTACGAACAGATAATGGCGTTTAAACACTTATTACTAAATATTAGTGTCATTCATTTAAAAAACGCCAGATGAAAACAACTTTAACTTCATTAACAAACCGTTCTAAATCTTTAATTGCTCTTTGTGCAGGCCTTATCGTGCTTTTTGGCTCTTGCAAAAAAGACAGGAATAACAACCCCGCCCCAGCTACAAAAGAGGTAAACATTGAATACAGAGTAACCCTTGCAAATCCGACTGTTAAATCTACGGTGAACATTCTTTACACACCTGCGGATAAAGCCTGGACGATTATCCCGGAAATTAATCCTGCTTTCTCAAAAAAATTCACCAAAACTGTTAAAAAGGGTGATGCCATAAAGTTTGAAGGTTTCATCACCGATGGTGGAAATGTAAATTAGAGCTGTTAATTGATGGTAAAACAGTCTATTCTGAGACTTGCTACAACAGATCCTTTCTGAAGGATGAACCTAAAGATATATATACATTTCAATAAACATATTTTTTACCATAAGTCCTTCACTACTGAAGGACTTATTTTTCGACCCTTAATCTATAATTACTTAGTAGCTTTTAAAAGCTCAACTTTTTCCTTTTCACTTTGCAATAAACGTTCATATAGGTTTTTGTTCTCAGCTTGTAAAGCTTCCAGCTTTTCAAGAGTCTCAACCCATTTTTCAATAGGGTTAATTGCACAATCGGTATAGGTTGTAACAGTATTCTGAGCATGTTCTCCTAACGCTCCACTTGAACCTTCATAATTATTCTGAATATTACAGATCGCCGTTTCCTCATCAAAATTTCTGATAGCCTCTTCTGGAACTTTTAAAATCTTTGCTATTTCAGCTAAAACATCATCCTCAATTTTCTCCTTCGATTCTAAAACAGAGATCCTTTTTTGACTGATTCCATTCACCACCTAACTCATACGCGAGGACTTCTTGTTTCAGGCCGAGCATTTCTCGAAAGCGCTTAACATTTCGGCCTTCATGAACCTTTTTTGGACGTTTTTCAGTAATACTCATATTGATTAAGTTTAGAATTCAAAGGTAATACAATCCTTCAGCAGATTGGTTAAATAAAGAAACGAATTCTATTCTTAATAACATATACGAATTCAGGGTTCGTCTAAATTATTCAGTATGGTATAATAAAGATAAGCGGTTCACCAGACCCAAACGAGCCGGGCTGTGGTCTGTCAGGCATCTATGTTGGGAAGGGGTTGGTAAGGCCAATGGCCTTACCAACCCCTTCCCAACATAGATGCCTGACAGAACCTGTCCTCTTTCTCTTCCTATCTAAACATAAAGGACATTTTTTAAACATATGTTCACATATCTGTTATATCAATCTATAGGAATAAACCGTTTAATAACTAAATAAGACTTACAACCATACAAACCAGAGTATCATATCATTTGAAAATCAGGAATGTGGAGATCTTTGTATAAACATCCAAACCACATGATCCCCTTTTGAATTTGGCCAAACTATTGTGTAATTTTGTAAAAGAAAAACAGACACATTAAATAAATACAATCGGGCTGTTTTTCTAAACTTAACAATTAACTATAAATCAGTTACTTAATAAAATAAATATGTCATCAGTAGAGACTACTTATGTTCCTTTTAAAGTAAAGGACATTTCACTGGCAGAATGGGGCCGTAAAGAAATTGGATTAGCAGAAGCAGAAATGCCAGGCTTAATGTCTTTACGTGCTGAATTTGGTCCGTCAAAACCATTAAAAGGTGCACGTATCGCAGGATGTTTGCACATGACTATCCAGACTGCAGTTTTAATTGAAACTTTAGTTGAACTTGGAGCAGAAGTGACCTGGTCATCATGCAATATCTTCTCTACACAAGATCACGCTGCTGCTGCTATTGCTGCTGCAGGAATCCAGGTTTATGCTTGGAAAGGCTTAAACGAAGCAGATTTTGACTGGTGTATTGAGCAAACTTTACACTTTGGTCCGGAACAACAACCATTGAATATGATCTTAGACGATGGTGGTGATTTAACCAACATGGTTTTCGATAAATTCCCTGAGCTGATTGCTGCAATCAAAGGATTATCAGAAGAAACTACTACTGGTGTTCACCGTTTATACGAACGTATGAAAAACGGAACTTTGCATTTACCAGCTATCAACGTAAATGACTCAGTAACTAAATCTAAATTTGACAACAAATACGGTTGCCGTGAGTCATTAGTAGATGCGATCCGTCGTGCTACTGATGTGATGCTTGCAGGTAAAGTAGCTGTAGTTGCCGGTTACGGTGATGTAGGTAAAGGTTCTGCTGAATCTTTAAGCTCACAAGGTGTACGTGTTATCGTTTCAGAAATTGATCCTATCTGTGCATTACAAGCTGCAATGGAAGGTTATGAAGTGAAGAAATTCGCTACAGCAGTTAAAGAAGCTGATATCGTTGTAACTACTACTGGTAACTGTAACATCGTTCGTCCTGAGCATTTCAGAGTAATGAAAGATAAAGTTATCGTTTGTAACATTGGTCACTTTGACAATGAAATCGATGTTGCCTGGTTAAACTCTAACTATGGTGATACTAAAATCGAAATCAAACCTCAGGTTGATAAATATACTATCGACGGTAAAGATGTTATTTTATTAGCTGAAGGCCGTTTAGTTAACTTAGGATGTGCTACCGGCCACCCAAGTTTTGTAATGTCTGCTTCATTCACTAACCAGACTTTAGCTCAGTTAGAGCTTTGGACTAACCCAGGTAAATATGAGAACAAAGTTTATGTTCTTCCTAAATCACTGGATGAGAAAGTAGCGCGTTTACACTTAGCTAAAATCGGTGTTGAATTAGACGTATTAGATCAACAACAAGCTGATTATATCGGTGTACCAGTTGAAGGTCCTTTCAAACCGGAAGCTTACAGATACTAGTAGTTTTTTAAAACCTGTTAAAGGGTTTCAAATATGTGAAAGGGATGCACCGAAAAGGTTAGCATCCCTTTTTCTATGATTTATCATTTCCAAATTCATCTTCTAAACTTTCTGTCAGGTCATACATCAGCCATTGCTTGCTTGTCACATCAACGGCTTTACTTTTTAACAGTTTGATAAAATCAGCCACCCCTACCGGTTCGTTTCCGTTTCCATGAATCAATACGATACTACCGGATGCTGCTTTTTGCCCTTTAGCCAGCCATGCGTCACTACCTATCGGGATAATCCCATAAGCTAATACTTTATCTACTACCCGCTGATCAGAAACCAGTCCCGGAAACCTGAAAAACACAGAAGGGATCAAACCGTGCTGTAACATGGCCAGTTCAGTACCCAATATTTCAAAATTCATATCTGTGCCGGGTTCCAGTAAAAAATTAGTTCTTAAGGGAGCTTTAGGGCTTACATGATGATTAAAAGAATGATTTATACAGGTGATTTCAATTTCTTTTTTCGCAACGAGCTCTTTAAGCCAATTCAAATCATCAGTATGTGTTAACATCCACCTTCCGGTAATAGAAAGTGCTACAGGCACTGGTTGTTCAACCTTCGCGAACTCTTTAATGAGTGAGGTGAAAATTATCCTGTCAAGCGGTTTATGCGAAGGACAAAGATCGATGGTCAGTGTTATTCCCTTGTCTTTGGGGAAACCATGCGTTACACCTGCATCCTGTAAAGCCAGAGCTTGTTTCGCAGCAGCCGAACATGCTTTGAAATAGGCCGTCTGCTGAAAATATACTTTTGCAGTTTCCCAGTTCATTGATTTGAAAACAACGGATGAAGCGGACAGTAATTGTGTAGACAGCGTTTGAGGATTTACAGTCAGATAAACCAACTGTCCATCTTTCTCCATTTTACGAATCACTAAAAGCTCGTCGCTCTTTAGTTTAGCCACCCCGGTATAAACCGTATAATTTTTAATGACCTGCTGGCGAAACCGTCATTTGACCCAAAAAATAAAAAACAACAAATAATTACACAGATCGTTAACCTGTTTACAATAATATTATACCTGTTCATGTTTTATGGATTATCTTTGTACATGGCAAAACTATCAGTAAATATCAATAAAATAGCCACGTTACGCAACAGTCGCGGGGGAAACAATCCAGATCTGGTTAAGGTAGCACTTGACTGTGAACGTTTTGGTGCGGAAGGAATCACTGTACATCCAAGACCTGATGAACGACATATCCGTTATCAGGATGTATTCGATCTTAAAACAGCCATTTCAACAGAATTCAATATAGAAGGTAACTGCAAAGAACAAAAATTCATTGACCTTGTACTGGCCAACAAACCTGCACAGGTAACACTGGTACCGGATACTGAAGGACAGATCACTTCCAATCATGGATGGGATACTATAAAACATCAGGCTTATCTTAAAGAAATGGTACAGCTGTTTCAAAAAGAAGGTATCAGAGTTTTCTATTTTCACAGATCCGGTAAGAGAAATTATCGAAGCTGCAAAAACTACAGGGACTGATCGTATAGAACTTTATACAGAGTTTTATGCAGCAAATTATTCCAAAGATCCGGTTAAAGCAATAACGCCTTATACACAAGCAGCACATACAGCTAATAAACTAGGGTTAGGGATCAATGCTGGCCACGATCTTGATCTGCATAACCTGAAATATTTTGCTGATAACATCCCTAATTTACTGGAAGTTTCGATCGGTCATGCCTTAATTAGCGATGCTTTGTATTTAGGTCTTGAGAACACGATTCAGCTATATCTGAAACAATTGTAGAATATATTTAGATCGGCCTATTCCATTGGAATGGAACTGAAATTTTAATACCTTTGCGCAAATTTATTGTTAACCGTCATGAGTTTAAACATCCATTACAAAGAAGACTTTAAAAACCGTCATATCGCTCCAAATGCGGAGGATACTGAGGCTATGTTAAGCACCCTTGGTCTGAGTTCTATTGCAGAATTGATTGAACAAACTGTTCCTCAAAAAATCAGGTTAAAACAACCCCTTAATTTACCAGTTGCTAAGTCTGAGAAAGAATATTTGGAAAGCCTTAGACAAACGGCTTCACTGAATAAGGTTTTCAAATCTTATATCGGACAAGGATACTATGACACCACTACCCCAGGAGTAATTCTGAGAAATGTGATGGAAAATCCAGGATGGTATACTCAATACACTCCATACCAGGCTGAAATTGCACAAGGCCGTTTACAGGCTTTACTGAACTTTCAGACTATGGTCATCGACCTTACAGGTATGGAAATTGCAAATGCCTCTCTTTTAGATGAAGGTACTGCAGCTGCTGAAGCGATGTTTATGCAATTCAGTTTGCGTAAAAATCAGCAGGCAAGAAAATTCTTTGTTTCGGAATTATTATTTGCACAAACAATAGATATTCTAAAAACACGTGCAAATCCATTCGGAATTGAACTGGTAATCGGTGATCACCAGACATTTGAAGCAACTGAAGATTTCTTCGGTGCTATCGTTCAGTATCCGGCAGGAAATGGTGAAGTATTCAACTATGCTTCATTTGCTGAAAATGCACATGCTAAAAACGTTAAATTAACTGTTGTAGCTGATATCTTGAGTTTAACCTTATTAACGCCTCCAGGAGAATGGGGAGCTGATATCGTTGTAGGTACTACACAACGTTTTGGTGTACCAATGGGCTTTGGTGGCCCACATGCTGCATTTTTCGCAACTAAAGATGAATATAAACGTTCTATCCCAGGCAGAATTATCGGTGTAACAATTGACGCACATAACAACTATGCTTTACGTATGGCGCTGCAAACAAGAGAGCAGCACATCCGCAGAGACAAAGCGACATCAAATATCTGTACTGCGCAAGCTTTACTGGCTATCATGGCTGGTTTCTATGCCGTATATCATGGCCCGAAAGGTCTTAAATTAATTGCTGAAAGAACTCACGGCTTAGCTGTGGCACTTTCTTTCACAATCAATTGAGCAAATCGGTTACAAACAATTAAACAAGGTTTATTTTGATACGATCCGCGTTGATTTAGGTGAATTAAAAGATTCTATTCACAAAGAATGTATCGATAACGAAATCAACCTGAACTATAACGGTACAGTAGCAACGATTGCATTAGATGAAACGACTTCTATTGCAGACATCAAATTACTGAACAAGATATTTTCTAAAGTAAAAGCGATCTCTGCAGACAGCGTTGAATTAGCTAACGAAAAAAAAAACATTGAGACTGTAATTCCTGCTGCACAACAACGTACATCAGCTTACTTAACTCACCCGGTATTCAATTCGCACCATTCAGAACATGAAATGCTGCGTTATATCAAATCTCTGGAGGCAAAAGATCTTTCTCTTTGTCATTCGATGATTGCTTTAGGTTCATGTACCATGAAATTAAATGCAACGACAGAAATGATCCCTGTGACCTGGCCGGAATTTGGCAGAGTTCACCCATTTGCTCCGGCAGATCAGGTAGCTGGTTATTATACTGTATTTAATGAGATTGACCGCTGGTTAAGCGAAATCACTGGTTTTGCAGCAATGAGCTTACAGCCAAATGCTGGTGCTCAGGGTGAATATGCTGGTTTAATGGTCATCAGAGCTTATCACCAGGATCGTGGTGATGATCAGCGTAACATCGCTTTAATCCCTTCTTCTGCACATGGTACTAATCCTGCATCAGCAGCAATGGCTGGTATGAAGATTGTGATTGTTAAATGTGATGCAAACGGTAATATCGATGTAGCTGATTTAAAAGCAAAAGCTGAAGAGCATAAAGCTAACCTTTCATGTTTCATGGTTACTTACCCATCTACACATGGTGTATTTGAAGAAAGTATCATTGAAATCTGTGAAATTATCCACGCTAATGGCGGACAGGTTTATATGGATGGTGCAAACATGAATGCTCAGGTTGGATTAACCAGCCCTGCAAACATTGGCGCTGACGTATGTCACCTGAACTGAACTTACATAAAACATTCTGTATTCCTCACGGTGGTGGTGGTCCTGGTATGGGCCCGATCGGCGTAGCTGCTCACCTGGTTAAATATCTACCAGGACACGCGGTTGTTAATATCAACAATGAGAAATCGATTCACGCTGTATCTTCTGCACCATGGGGTTCTGCATCTATTCTGATTATCTCTCATGCATATATTGCAATGATGGGTGGCGAAGGATTGAAAAATGCAACTGAATATGCAATCTTAAACGCTAACTATATGAAAGCGCGTTTAGAGAAACATTATCCTGTACTTTATTCTGGAAGTAAAGGACGTTGTGCACACGAAATGATCCTGGATTGCCGTGAATTCAAAAACTTCGGTATTGAAGTAGTTGATATCGCGAAAAGATTAATGGATTATGGTTTCCATGCACCGACAGTATCTTTCCCGGTTGCTGGTACTTTAATGGTTGAACCTACAGAAAGTGAGCCTAAACATGAGCTTGACCGCTTCTGTGACGCATTGATGATCGCAATCAGAAATGAGATTACTCAGGTTGAAAAAGGCACACTGGATAAAATTGATAATCCACTAAAAAATGCCCCGCATACGGCTGCTACTGTTACTGGTGACGAGTGGTCGCATAGCTACAGCAGACAAACTGCTGCATTCCCATTACCATATGTTGCAGAACATAAATTCTGGCCTTCAGTAGCAAGAGTTAACGATTCATTTGGCGACAGGTCATTAGTTTGTGCTTGTCCTCCGATCGAAAGTTATATGGAAGAAGAAGTGTCTTTATAAAACCAATCTGATTCCTTTATTATAAAAGGAGGGTCATTTTAAAAGATGACCCTCTTCTTATTAAATATATAAATGGTCAAAGAATTAATTACGCTTCTATTTTATATCTTTATATTAATCCCTGTGATCTTTTTATAACATTTTAAGCTGATGAACACTAAAATTAACCTGCTGGTAATTGACGATGATGATATCAATATCTTCATTATTAAGAAAATCGTCGTAGAGAAAACAGGCTACGAAGCTAAAATGGTTGCAAAGACAAATGGGCTGATGGCTATCGATTATCTGAAGGAATTGATGGAAGGTGACCAGATATTACCTCATTTAATCCTGATTGATATTAATATGCCTGTGCTGAATGGCTGGGAGTTTCTTGATGCCTACGAAAAACTAGGTATCCAAACGGATATAGACATGTATATGCTGTCTTCTTCTGTTTATGAGAATGATATTGAAAAAGCCAAAACCTATAAAACAGTAAAAGGGTTTATTTCTAAACCCCTCTCTATTGAACGTTTGGTCGAACTCTTTGAAGGCAAAAGTTTAGACTCTATACAACCTTAAACTGACCTTCCTCACCGAGTTCAATAAAGCCTGTTGCTTTACTTTTACCATGATAAAAAAGACAATTCCAATGTTCTTTAACAGCCTGCTGTCCAAATTCTTCTCTTAATTCCATTGATTTGCGACCGTCATAATCATATTTCGCAATAAACTTTTTTTTTAAGCAATTCTTCTGGCTCTGGCAAAACATCACCACCAAAAAACACCATATCTTCTCCATCATCTAATAACCATGCCTGGTGAAAAGGAGTATGTCCGCCAGTTAGTATATGTCTGATTCCAGGCATAAAATCTCCTGTTTCATCTACAAAAAGCAAAGTCGCGTTACGCTGCAGAAAATCAAAGATTTCAGTTCTGTAAGAAGATGATGTATTTGTAAAAGCGCCCTCCCCCACTCACCACGCTGAATTACATACGTAGCATTGGGAAAACTAAGCTCCATTCCATTATTTTCTTTATGAACCATACCACCAGCATGATCAAAATGCAGATGTGACATCAATACATAATCAACATCATCAGGATCAAATCCAGCCTTTCTGATATTTTCATGTAAAATCAACTGTCCTTCACTATTACTGTAACCCAGCCCAGTGTCCAGTACGAGTAATTTATCTCCTAGTTTAACAAGGAAAGGGTTAACACATGTATAAATAGAGATCCGGGTCTGTCTTTAGGGCTATCTGTCTGAGGATTAAAAGGGATAAACTTTTTATCGGCTGCTACAGAATAGGAACCTTCATATAAAGTAAAAACTTGCAATGGCGTAGGTATTAGTCAAAAGAATAATTAATGATATATTTACAATCAATTGCAAAGATATGGAACCTGCATGAAATACCTTCATGCTAACGTCATTACCGCTTTTAAACGGGTCCTTGCAGCTAAGACAAAACAAAAACTAAAAAGCTAAATGAAGAAAAGATGGGTGCAAGCCGTAAAAGGTAAAGTAGAAACAACAGATTCGCTTGCACAGCAATTAAATATAGATACAAGCTTAGCCGAAATATTAGTACAAAGAGGCATTACATCTTTTCAGGATTCTAAAGACTTCTTCCGTCCGCAGCTTACACAATTATATGATCCTTTTTTAATGAAGGATATGGACAAAGCTGTAACCAGAATTGATCTTGCGCTGGCGGCTGGCGAAAATATAATGATCTACGGTGATTACGATGTCGATGGGACTACCTCAGTAGCTCTTGCATACAGCTTTTTCAGTCAGTTTACCCAAAATATAGAATACTATATACCTGACAGACATAAAGAAGGATATGGAATATCCACAGCAGGAATTGATCACGCAAAAGCTCAGGGTATCACCCTGATTATTGCTTTAGACTGTGGTATTAAATCAAATGATAAAATTGATTATGCCAATACGCTTAACATAGATTTTATCATTTGTGATCACCATTTTACGGGTGATGAACTTCCCGCAGCAGTTGCCATACTCGATCCGAAACGCCTGGACTGTCCTTATCCGTTTAAAGAACTTGCGGGTTGCGGAATAGGCTTTAAACTCGCACAGGCTTATTGCCAGACACATCAGCTTCCGGTAGAAAATTACGAACGATACCTGGATTTAGTGATGGTTTCCATTGCAGCAGATATTGTTCCTATAGTAGATGAAAATCGTACCCTGGCGTATTTTGGACTGACTGATCAGTTAAAAACACAAATCCATGTACAGGGCTGAAAGCTTTAATGGATAGCTGTGGTAAAAACAAAGATTTCACGATTACTGATGTCGTATTTACCCTGGCTCCCCGCATTAATGCTGCCGGACGTATGGATCACGGTAATCAGGCAGTTAAAATGCTGTTATGCACAGCAGATACACTGGCAGCAGAACAAAGTCTTTTCATTAACTTACAAAATACAGATCGTAAAACATCAGACCAGAACATTACTGCAGAGGCCCTTGCCCTGATTGATGAATCTGAGATCCTGATGAATAAAAAAACCACAGTAGTTTATAATGACCACTGGAATAAAGGAGTAATCGGGATTGTTGCTTCCCGTTTAACAGAAAAATATTACAGGCCAACTGTTGTATTAACGCTTTCTAATGGGATGCTGACAGGATCGGCACGCTCAGTAGCAGGTTACGATCTTTATGAAGCCTTATTAAGCTGTGCAGATTTACTGGAACAGTTTGGCGGGCATAAGTTTGCCGCGGGTATGACTATTAAACCTGAAAACATTGAAGCTTTCTCTGACCGGTTTGAAACTGTAGTTGCTGCTACGATAACAGAAAATTTACTTTGTCCTGAAATTCTGATTGATAATGAAATTTTATTGACACAGATAGATGGCAAATTTCAGCGTATCCTTGCTCAAATGGCACCTTTCGGGCCGATGAACCCTGCACCAGTATTTGTTAGCCATGATGTATATTACGTGGGAAGACCCTATATTGTAGGTACAAAACATTTAAAGTTGAGTATTAAACAACAAAATTCCCCTATTTTTGAAACCATTGGATTCGGACTTGCGGAATTTGAACAACTATTACAACCTGATCAACCCTTTTCTATTTGCTATACAATAGAAGAAAATGTATGGAAGGAGCAAAAGCGTTTACAATTAAATATTAAAGGAATAGAGATTAATAACCAATCATATAAATGATATTAAGAGCTGATAATCTTATAAAAGTACAAACAGCGGACTGGACTGTCGTAAATGATGTTTCGTTTAGTGTGAGCCAGGGTGAAATCGTAGGACTGCTAGGCCCTAACGGAGCGGGAAAGACTACTTCCTTTTATATGATTGTGGGACTGATCAAGCCCAATGAAGGTAATATTTACCTCGGTGATGAAGACATTACCAAGGATGCAATGTACCGCAGAGCACAAAAAGGGATTGGTTATTTAGCACAGGAAGCTTCTGTATTCAGAAAACTCTCGGTTGAAGATAACATTCTGTCCATCCTGGAGATGACAACCATGACCAGGGTAGAACGGGAAGAAAAACTGGAAGAATTAATTGATGAATTCAGTTTGCACAAAGTGAGAAGAAACCGGGGTGATCTTTTATCAGGAGGAGAACGCCGGAGAACTGAAATTGCCAGAGCACTGGCAGCAAGTCCTAATTTCATTCTCCTGGATGAACCTTTTGCAGGAGTAGACCCTATTGCAGTAGAAGAAATCCAGACTATCGTCGCAAAACTTAGTAAGCAAAATATCGGTATCCTGATCACCGACCACAATGTTCAGGAAACACTTTCCATTACTGACAGGGCCTATTTATTATTTGAAGGTAAAATACTGGAGTCTGGTACTCCCGAAGTTCTTGCCGCCAATGAGATGGTAAGAAAAGTCTACTTAGGTTCCAATTTCGTACTTCGCAGTAAAAACTTATAAGCTGATAACATGGCAATTGTAAATTCTATTTTTACCTGGTATATGAAAAAGCGTGTCCACCAGATAGAGCTTTTCATGAAATATCCCATAGATGTCCAGGAGGAATGGTTTCATAACCTGATTTCGTGTGCTGAAAACACAGAATGGGGAAAAAAATACGATTATAAGTCTATTGAAACCCCAGAACAGTTTAAACTACGTGTTCCACTACAAAACTACGATTCCTTAAAACCTTATATCGAGCGGATGCTTAAAGGTGAGCAAAATATTCTCTGGCCATCAGAGATTAAATGGTTGCCAAATCATCCGGAACAACCAGTGACAGAAGCAAGTTTATACCTGTTTCTCCTGAAGCCCTGGAAGAATGTCATTTCAAAGGGGGGAAAGATATGATTTCTATCTTCTGTAACAATAAACCGACCAACCAGATCCTAACTGGAAAAGCACTGGTATTGGGAGGCAGCCATCAGATCAATCAGTTAAATGAAGACTCTTTTTATGGAGATCTTTCTGCGGTATTGATCAAGAATCTTCCAATGTGGGCAGAATATTACCGTACGCCGGATATTTCGATAGCCCTGATGGATGATTACGAACAAAAAATGGATCGAATGGCAGAAGCCACCATTAAAGAGAACGTAACTAATATCTCGGGCGTACCAACCTGGACTATTGTCCTGGCTAAAAAAGTACTTGAAATTACGGGTAAGAAAAACCTGCTGGAAGTATGGCCTAACCTGGAACTTTATTTCCACGGCGCAGTTAATTTCAGTCCTTACAGGGAGCAGTTTAAAGAATTGATCCCAAGAGAAGATATGTATTATCTGGAAACATATAATGCTTCTGAAGGCTTCTTTGGCATACAGGATCAGGTAAATTCTGAAGAAATGCTGTTAATGCTTGACTATGGCATTTATTATGAGTTCTTACCTTTAGAACAGCTTTGTGATGATAATCCGGTTACCCTTAACCTTGGAGAGGTAGAACTGCATAAAAACTATGCAATTATTATTTCTACCAATGCTGGTTTATGGCGTTATGTAATTGGTGATACGGTTCAATTTACCTCTCTATCTCCTTTCAGAATCAAAATTACCGGCCGGACCAAACATTTCATCAATGCTTTCGGAGAAGAAGTAATTATAGATAATGCTGAACAGGCAATTAGTAAAGCTTGTAAGGAAACAGGAGCAGCTTTTAAGGATTATACCGCCTGTCCTATTTATTTCAAAGGAAATGATGCCGGCGGACATGAATGGATCATAGAATTTGATCAGCAGCCTGATAACTTCGAAAATTCGTAGACGTTTTAGATCAGACCCTTAGAGAAATCAATTCTGATTATGATGCTAAACGATTTAACGATATGGCACTTTGCAGACCAAAAGTTCACAATGCACCAAAAGATACTTTTTATAACTGGCTGAAATCAAAAGGTAAATTAGGCGGACAGCATAAAGTACCCAGACTGGCTAATGAAAGAAAGTATGTAGATGAAATTTTACCGATGCTAAACGTTTAAGGAAACGGCTGCATTGAACCACAAGAACATTTTCTACTATCCGTTATCCCAAATACACGCAAATAGTTCTGGTAATAATCAGTCCTGTTTTTCATTGCAGCTACTGCTTCACCACGGTTACACTCAATTGCCCCGTTTATAATATTGGTCACCATACCAAATCCAGCTGTCCATCCTTTCACCTGATCGGCAGCTGAGGGGTTCCACTTTCCGATAATAACATCATGTGCAGAGGGTTTAATCCACTGTGGGGTCATCCAGAAATAAATAGCAGTTCAAAAAAAGAAATCACGGGATCTTTAAGCAAAAGATCCGGGTCACTTAGTAATCTGTTTTTGTCTCCGAAGATGCATTCAGAAGCAAAGCCATAATTACCATTATAGCTTAATTGAAGTGGTCCCCGGCCATAATATTTCTTCCCCGCGACTGCTGGATAAACAACATTAGTTGCCAGATATGCATTCGTAGTATCCAATTCCCGTTTTAACATTAACCCGTCGTTGAAATGGCCATCCTGTCCATTCCTTGTCTCATGAGCAGCCTGCGCAAAAAAAGCGGCCAGCTCTCTCTGGTTAATCTTTCGGTCTGGGTTATTACAAAACAAACTGTAATCAATTGTCATACTGGTATATTCCTTTTGTTTCGCCCAGACTTCATTCCAGTCTTTGTCCTGACGAACAACAGTCTTCTTCCCTGTACGTTTATCAAATCTGGTAATCTTATAAATAAAAGGCCCCCTTTTTTCTATCTGAATATTTACCTGTGCTAAATTCTGAACAGCTTTTTTAATAAAGAAGCATAAGTATAAAACTTATTCCTCAAAGGAAAGATCTTATTGAAAGCCGACGGAGTAAGCAAGGAAGAAAATGATACAGGAGCATCTTTATAAATAGATTTGTTTAAATAAGATGCACTTGCCGGAAGTACAGTACATAAACAGATCAATACAACAGTAATAAGTTTAACGCCTTTTTGTCTCATAATTTTCTTTCGGTTTTACACCTGAGAAAATAGAAACTTAATAAATCCCAAGCAAAGTCTAATTATACTCATAATTTATAAAAATGAATAATATTCATACATAAACATACACGGAGCGGTCATTATCGGTGACGCATTGTCCTGGCCACTTACAGGATTGTCTAATTGACAAAAGGTTTTAATATTATAGTTAATCAGCATCATTTTATTAAAAGAACAATTTATACAACAATCAAACCAGTTTTTTGTTTAATTCATAATATTATTCTCAAAACGATTTCCTAAACCATGCTGGAAAAGGGGCTAAAATGGGGTTCTATTACAAAAGAAAACAGATTCTGAAAAAAATCAATGACAAATATTAAAACGCCAGATAGTCTAATTCCCGATAACGATGAGATAAGGTTGAAAAAACTTTATCAATATGAAATTCTAGGTACCCATTCTGAAACGGATTTTGATACGATCGCCTTAATGGCGGCCGAAATCTTTGGCACAAAGAAAGCTTTTGTCACATTCGTCGATAAAGGACACGTTTTTGTCAAAGCGAGTAGCAGCCGGATCGAAGTAGATCATATTTCCAGAGCCTATGGTCTTTGTTCTCTTAGCATTATGGAGGATGATTTAACGATATTCCACGATACCCACCAGTTTCCTGAACTCATGAAAAACCCTTATATCGCCAGATCAGGGGGTGTTAGATTTTATGCTGCCGCACAGATCAGAACTGCCGATGGATTTGCATTAGGAACAGTTTGTGTCCTGGATGCTGAACCCCGGACAACTGTTACAGAACACCAGTCAGTCAAGAATGCTTCAGCTACTTTCGAGAATGGTCATGGAAAAACTGGAAACACGCATGGTCAATAGAAAAATTGTGAGAGCTTATGACGATCGTTTACATCGCCTGGCCCATGATATGAAAAATCCCATTACATCGATTTCTTTATATGCCCAATTATTGGGTAGCAGGGAAATGAGCAGTGAAAAGGTATTTAATATGGCTGCCAAGATTGAGAACTCTTCTAAGGGGATAGAGAAGAAATTAAACAACCTGCTTACAGATGCCAGAAGTGAAAATTCTATTATAGAGTTAATTCATGAACCGGTAATCATTACAGATTTACTTTTGCAGATGCAGCAATCATTTGAACTTTCATTAGCTGCAAAAAATCAAACTTTAATCATCAACAATGACCTTTCTGTTTTAATTTATGCAGATAAAGAGCGTATCCTTGACGTTTTGGACAACCTGCTGAGCAATGCAATGAAATACTCTTACGAAGGTGCGGTCATTACTATTAACACTTCTTTAGAGGACGATGAACTGGTTATCGAATTTAAAGATGAAGGATTAGGTCTGAGCGAAGACGATAAAAAAAAGCTGTTTATGAAATTCGCAAAACTAAGTGCTATTCCTACCGCACATGAAAAATCTTATGGCTTAGGACTTTTTATTGTAAAAATGCTTGTGGAAAGCCATAAAGGGAAAGTATGGGCAGAAAGTGAAGGTAAAAACTTTGGAAGTTCATTTTTCATCTCGCTGCCCACATTTAAGCAATAGAATATTAAAGGATGCCTCCCATATATGGATCAGAAATTGACTCCTCACCAGTTTCTACATGCCCGGCATATTGCCTGCTATATGTCTCATCCCCTGCCTGGATGGTAAAATCATACCATCCTGAATATTTCGAGAGATTTAAAACCACAGACTCTTTTTTTTGTGGTTTTAACTGAATTTGCTGTGGACGATCAGAAGATGTAGTGTATACTCCTTGTTTAATCAACACAACCAGGCTTTGTACCTTTATTTTCAAGCAAAACTTCAATATTTCCGCTCAGCTTTTCTTTTAATAATCCTGATTTCTCATAAGTACAGGACACCACTAGTTCCGGATCATTTTTACTGCCTTTAAACTGTCTGAAAAATCCGTTTGGCCCTCTGACCAGCAAGTCATAGTTTTCAGTCTTAAATTTATTCAATTCCAGTTCATGACTCACCTGGGTTCCGGCGTTTACCGCATAATCCCAGTTTTTACCTGCTACTGCTGCATATGGAATTAAAGAAGTTACATTAAAAGCCGCCCCTACTGGTTCCAGTAACTGTCCAAAGCCAGTTTTCCCAGATTCAAACTTTAATTCTACAGCCGTTTTTTTTTTCTCATTCAGCTTCGCCTCTGCAAATAACTGGTAGGGTAAAGCACAAGCCTTTCTTGTTCCTTTTTCCTGTACTGGCATAGCCACAGGCGATGCAGCTGCAAAAGGAGCATTACTATTGATTACAGCTATTTCGCCTGCAGTCAGTGTCAGTGCATCAGGAGTAACTTGTGCTGGTTTATTTTTAGCATTTTGAATACTGGTAACGACTTCATCTTTTTGAAGAGATTTAGGGTTGACCAGCTTTTCTCCGTTATAAGGCCTGAACGCAGAAGTCAAATCACCGCAAACGGCTCTTCTCCAATCGCTGATCTGATGACTTTTGATTTTCCTGCCTGTTTTTTTACTTAAAAACTTCTCTAAGAACTGCTGTGAGGAAGTATGATCGAATACCTGTGAATTCACATACCCGCCTTTGCTCCACGGAGAAGCAATTAGCATAGGTACACGATAACCTAAACCTAAAGGGCTCCCTTTTTTAGATTCCCATTCCACGTCAATGTTCATCTTTGATGAAACTTTACCTGTATCCGAATCATTAGGATTGGGTGCAACAAATGGTGGAATATGATCAAAATAGCCATCATTTTCATCATAGGTCAAAACGAAAATTGTCTTTTTCCAGACCTCCGGATTCTTAGTCAGGATATCAATCAATTGCTTCTGAGACATACCATGTGCCATATAACGGAGAACTCGTATGATCGGAAAAGCGCTGAGGGGCAACCAGCCACGAAACAGTTGGCAATTTACCCTGATCAACATCTGCTCTGAACTGGTGGAAGATATCATTTTTCGGAATCTCTACTGTTTCTTTAACTCCCAGATCATTCATATAAGTAAAAGGCTCCAGTTCCAGATAGTCGCCTGGCATATTGATATTTGTCGCAAAAGCTTTATCAATCAGGTTTTTCTCTTTCTGACTTAGTTTATTATATTTTTCCGTTACCTGTCCGGCAGTTAATATTTCTTTTTTATTGGTTTGATCACCATGTTTGCGGAAATAAGCGGAGAGTTTTACATTATAGCGTTTTACATACTCCAACGCGTTATCGCCATAATTATCAACCCAGTCACCAACCCTTTTATCCTGTAAATTCACTGTCCAAAGCTCATTCTGATAAACCTTCCACGATACATCATGGTCTTCAAGCAATTCTGGAAATGTGTCCCAGTCTACGAAGGTATTCGAGTGAGATTCTGCCTGCGAATTATCCACAGCAGCTATAGCCTTTCCATTTTGTTCCGGACGGATTGTTCCTGTCCAGAAAAACAGCCTGTTTGGTGTAGTACCAGTTAATGAAGAACAGAAACTATGATCACATATCGTAAAAGCATCAGCCAGGGCATAATAGAAAGGGATATCAGTACGCTCATAATGACCCAATGTCATTAATGTCTTTACCGGGACCCATTTATCGTATTTCCCCTTGTTACGTGCAGCTACCTGATCATTCCAGGAATGAGGTAATCCACCCTGCCAGGTTATTTTGGTCTTATTAATATCAATATGGAATGGGGCAAAAGTATTTCCGGAAGCATCTTGTTGCAGCCATACCTTATTCTTGTTAGGCAGAATTGCTGCGCGGGGATCATTAAATCCACGTACACCACTCAGTTTACCGAACATATGATCAAAAGAACGGTTTCCTGCATGCATCAGGAATACCACATGCTCTGCATCATAAAAAGTAGTTCCCGGATCTGCTTCAATCGCCATTGCCTTTTGTATAGACATCGGGATTACATTAGCCAAACCGGCAGCACCAGAAAACATTGCTGCTTTCTTCAAAAAGTCTCTTCTGGAATTCATTGTTGTTAATCAAATTAGGTGTATCACTATTAATCGGAACGCATTGGGCTATTAATTATTAATAATAACAGAAATATCTATAATTAATGCGCTGTAACAAAGATATTGCCCGCATAATTCTTAATTGTAAAGCCTTTGTTAAGCAATAAGAATCAATTGGTTCCTGTCATAAAATGATTCCCCCAGATTTCCAGTGCTTTAAAGATGCCAGTCAATTCTGTACCCAGTTCTGTAAATGAATATTCAACTTTTGGTGGAACTTCTGGATACACCTTTCTGTTCACAATTCCATCCTCCTCCAACTCATTTAATTGTTGCGAAAGCATTTTTTGTGTCATCTCCGGAATACTCCTGTTGATCTCACTATACCTTTTTGCGCCACCACGCAACTGATTGAGTATTTTCATTTTCCACTTACCGCTGATCACGCTAAGGGCCGCTTCCATCGCACAAGTATACTCCTGCTGTCTTTTATTTGTCATTATTAATGAGGGCATTTAAGGTTTAAATTCAATGGGTCCATAACCTACTATTAGGTGCGTGCCGTACTAAATGGTGCGTTCTTGACACGCTGATTTAAAATGAGTCCATTTGATGAATAAATATAAGAAACACAGGAGCGAAAGCCGCTTCATCAATTTAAAATAATATATAGTCATGAACAAATTAGCAGGAAAAACAGCTGTGATAACTGGTGGAAATAGTGGAATTGGTTTAGCTACAGCAAAAGAATTTATTGCACTGGGTGCAAAAGTAATCATCACTGGCAGAAACCAGAAATCGATAGATGAAGCAGTTGCTTTACTCGGAGAAAATGCTTCCGGAATAGTTTCTGATTCGGAGATATGCAACAGGTAAACAATCTTGGCAGCCAGATCAAAGCCATTTCAGAAAAGATTGATATCATCTTTATCAATGCTGGTATCGCTCAGTTCTCTCCTGCAGATCAGGTGACTGAAGGCTTTTTTGATCAGATCATGGATGTGAATTTCAAAGGTGCTTATTTTAGTTTACAGCAGTTATTACCCTTAACAAACGACGGAGGGTCTGTGATCTTCAACACGTCTGTAAATGCTTATATAGGAATGTATGGCGCAAGTGTTTATGCGGCAAGTAAAGCAGCATTAATCTCTTTGGCTAAAAACCTATCATTGGAATTGACACCACGAAAAATAAGAGTGAATTCTATTAGTCCTGGCCCTGTAGGAACACCTATGCATAGTACTGCTAAACTGGGTATTACTAGTGAACAACTGGATGAAATTGGTGGTGGATTAGTTAAACAGATTCCACTAGGCAGATTTGGATTACCCGAAGAAATTGCAAAAGTCGCAGCTTTCCTTAGCATCAGACGATTCATCGTTTATGCTTGGTGCAGATTTAATCGTTGACGGCGGGTTTATCCTGTAATCATAAGATTACAGCATTAACTGAAGAAGCTGCGAAAGCAGTTTCTTCAGTTTTTCAAAATAAAAGATCCTGTACCATAAACACGATACAGGATTTTTTTATTGAATAGATTTTAAACCTCTGCCAGGTACTTATGTACAAAGCTGATGGCCATTGAGCCCTCGCCTACCGCTGAGGCAACCCTGTTCATTGCGCCTGAACGAACATCGCCCGCGGCAAAAATACCAGCGCAACTGGTTTCCAGTAAAAACGGATCCCTTTTCAGCTTCCAGGTTTTATTGAAATTCTCATAATTTCTCAATTCACGGCCCGTCTCAATAAACCCCTTTTCGTCTTTTAGAATATCCAGTTTCAACCAGTCTGTATACGGTTTTGCTCCTATAAATATGTAAAGTGCAGAAGCATCTACTTCTTTGGTTTCTTTTGTTTTAACGTTGATCAGGACTAGTTTTTCCAGACAGCCATCTCCTTTTGCCTCTATCACCTCTGTATTTCCTAAAACATGAATATTTGGTGTATGCCCAATCTGATCAATCAGATAAGATGACATGGTCGATGTTAAATCATCCTTACGGATAACGATACTTACATTACACGCAAATTTAGACAAGTACATTGCTGCCTGACCAGCAGAGTTACCTCCGCCAATAATATAAACACTTTTGTCCCTGCAGGCGGCGGCTTCTGTGGTTGCTGCACCATAATAAATTCCCGCACCTGTTAGAACAGAAACCCCTTTAACTTCCAGCTTCCGGTAATCCACACCTGTGGTAATGATTACCGAACGGCTAATAATCTCAGGCCCATCTTCCAGTATGATAGTTTTATACCCATCTTTCTGTTTAATATCACTTACCGATTGCGGTGATAAAAATCCGGCACCTAAACGTACAGCCTGGCTAATAGCCCTCCTGGTCAGATCAGCACCACTCAAGCCGGAAGGAAAGCCCAAATAATTCTCTATTCTGGAACTTGTTCCGGCTTGTCCTCCGGGAGCTTTACGCTCAATCATCAAGGTTTTTAAACCTTCAGAAGCACCGTAAACTGCTGCTGCTAATCCTGCCGGGCCAGCTCCAATAATCACCACATCATACATATCATGGATGACTTCCGGATTCTTGCCTATTTTTGCAGCAATCTCTTTAATAGAAGGTTTCGTTAAAAACGTTCCATCATCCATTAATACCATTGGTAAGTCGTCATTGGTCAGTTTATTGATCGTCAACAAATTAGCTGCATCAGGATTTGTCTGTACATCCATCCAGCGATATGGGATCAGGTTACTCGCTAAATAATCTTTGACAACATGTGATAAAGGAGAAAACTGGAAACCTACAACCCTGATTCCTTTGAACTCAGGAATGTAATCTCCCTGCCAGTCATCCAGCAGGTCATTGATCACAGGATACAACTTATCCTCTGGCGGATCCCAGGGTTTAATCAGGTAATAATCAAGTTTAACATCATTAATAGCCTTAATTGCAGCCTCAGTATCAGAATAAGCAGTTAATAAGACACGTTTAGCATCCGGATAAATCAACATTGCTTTTTCCAGAAACGCTACACCTTCCATCTCAGGCATCCGCTGATCACATAAAAACAAAGCCACTACATCAGCACTGTTTTTAAGTTCCGTCAGCATCTCTAATGCCTCCTTTGCCGAGGTTGTACTTAATATTTTATATTCTTTACTGTATTTTATTTTCAGGTCGCGGCTTATAGAACGCAAAACCTGCGGGTCATCATCTATAGAGAAAATTATGGGTAGGTTCATCTTTTATAAAATTTAAAATTCGTTAAACGGCAGACTAACCACCGTTAATTCTCCAACGGAAAACATACCGTAAATTCCGTTCGGCCTGGTACAGACTTAACCTTAACATTTCCATTATGCTGATGAATGATTCTTTGAACCACCTCCAGCCCCATCCCAGTCCCTTTACCCATTGGTTTAGTAGTGAAAAAGGGATCGAATATACTAGAAAGTACTCCTGCCGGAATGCCGGGGCCGTCATCAATAATTGAAACATTTACAAATTCTCTGTCCTTTTCTGTTTTCAAGGTCAAAGTGCCTTTAAGATTAGACTCCATTGCATCGATAGCATTATCAATCAGGTTAGTCCAAACCTGGTTAAGTTCACCTATCATACCTTTAATTTGTGGAAGCGTTTCATCATAATCTTCCACCACTGTAATATTTCCCTTCTTGATTTTATGACCTAACATGGTCAGTGTATTACGGATACCGATATGAATATCTGCATATTCTTTATCCATCCCTCTGTCCATATGGGTGAATGTTTTCACAGAACTAACCAGGTCGGCAATCCTTTTAGAAGACTCCTGGATATCTTCTACCATCCGCTCTGTGACCAACAGGTTACTGATCCAGTTAAAAACTGGTGATAAATGTTCAGCAACCGGTGCTGCACAGGCCTCTAAATCAGTAACGCTGAAATTAAAGTCAACAAAACTCTCAGCAATCGCATAGCTGTTCTCTACATTTTTAGTTTCAAACCAGTCTGCGATCTCATCTTCAAGCGCCATCCGCTGTTTCAAAGATAAAAGCGGATGTTCCTTTACACCTATGATCCCAAATAGTACCTCATTTAATTTGTCTATCTGGTCTTCGGCAATGGTAATAGCTGCTACTTTCTTAAAAACTTCAGGCCCTAGCCTTAAATGCTCCTTCAGCGAAATGGAGTCACGTACAATTGCTGACGCAGGATTATTCAGCTCGTGGGCTAATCCCGCACTCAGTTTACCTAATGCCATCATTTTTTCATTCTGCTGTTGCATCGCTGTAAATTCTCTCACCCGGTTAGTCATCACATGTACCAGTGATTGTGTGAGCTCAAAATGATGTCTGATCATTTCCTCCATTCTTTCCGTCCGGAAACTCAATAAACGCACCTGACCAATTGCCTGTGATATCCTCCAGAGACCTTCCCTCTTGAATAAGGCAGATAACCCGAAATATCTCCTTTTGTGAACATCACGAATTCACGTTTTGAACCATTCTGGAACATATGAAGACTCATTTTACCTTCTAGTAAGATATGAGGTCCCTGGATAGGATCACCAGGTTCAGCCAGATAATCGCCATCATTAAGCTGATGGTTTTCACTATTATCTATGAACCATTGTAACTGATCATCAGGAACATTTTTAAAAATATCGAGAGACTTAAGCCATGAAAGAGTTACAATATCCATGGTATAAAATTAACTAAATTTAGCTTTAGATTGTGTGCGCCAATATAAATTTATGAATCAATTGTTTACCAAAGCTTAACACTGAGGTTATTTGATATTAATAAACAAAGTTTAGTATTGCTAAACAAAAGATAAGCAGATATGAGTCTTATAAAACTAGCAATATTTGATATAGCCGGCACTACCATTAAAGATAACCATGAGGTCAGTAAACACTTCAGGCAGCTTTAGAAAAACATGGTTATTCAGTTGAATTAGCACAGATTAATCCATTAATGGGTTATGAAAAAAATCTTGCTATTAAATTGCTTCTGCAAATTCATGGAGTAGAACCAGATGCCATCAAACCACAGCTTGTTAGTGATATTCATACTGAGTTTGTACAGCAGATGCTTAAATTTCACTCCTTTGGGCCCGATATTGAGCCATTGCCCAATGTAGAAGAGACACTTAAAGCCTTACGTAAACAGGGTGTTAAAGTTGGTATCAATACAGGTTTCTCAAAAGACATTGCCGATGCGATCATTAACCGCCTGCAATGGAAAGAAAAAGGAATTATCGATTACCTGATCGGATCGGACGAAGTTGAACTGGGCCGTCCTCATCCTTTTATGATTCAGCATCAAATGCACGAAGCCGGGATTGCGGATCCTTTGCAGGTAATTAAAGTAGGAGATACGGAAGTTGATATTCACGAAGGACAAAATGCAGGTTGCAGATATGTAGTCGGCATTACTACAGGAATTTTCACCCGCGAAAAACTCCAAACGTACAACCCAACTCATTTGATCGACAATATCGCAGAAGTGCTAACCATTATAAACGGATAATATGAAACTGATGGACAGCCTGCGTGCTAAAGTTGCCACGTTACCCTATTTCGTAATCTCAATACTCGCAGCATTAGCTGCTTTTGGAACTTATACTGCAATGTATTCGTTTCGTAAAGCATTTGCAGCCGGTACTTTTATAGATCATCAATATTTTCATGTTGACTATAAAGTGTGGCTTGTAATTGCTCAGGTTCTGGGTTATATGTTAAGTAAATTTTACGGTATTCGTTTTATTTCGGAAATCAAAGGCAATAACCGTGGCAAAAGCATTCTTATTCTGGTCGGTATCTCGTGGCTGGCATTACTCGGTTTTGCACTAGTCCCTGCCCCCTGGAATATTGCATTCCTGTTTATCAATGGTTTTCCACTAGGTATGATCTGGGGATTGGTATTCGGCTATTTAGAAGGCAGGAAGTCTACAGAATTTATGGCAGCGGTGATGTCTATCAGCTTAATTTTTGCTTCTGGTTTTGTAAAAACTGTTGGCCGTACCTTATTGACTGTATTTCATGTCAATGAATATCACATGCCTTTTTTAACAGGGGCAATATTTGTAATTCCTCTTCTGCTGTTCGTATTTTGTCTTGAACTCATGCCTCCCCCTACCGCGGAAGATAAAAAGCTAAGAGTAGAACGTACACCGATGAACGCTCAGGAAAGAAAGAATTTCTTAATCCGCTTTTTACCGGGTATCATTCTGACACTGATTATATATGTTCTGTTAACGATTATGCGGGATGTCAGAGATAACTTTGAAGTAGAAATCTGGGCAGATCTTGGTGTAAAAAGCAACAGTATTTATACCCATATTGATTTATTCATTTCCGTTATTGTCTTAGTAGCGATGAGCCTGCTTATCCTCGTTAAGAAAAACATTAAAGCATTCAGTAGTATTATTCACCTGTTTATTATCGGGGGATGTTTATTGGTTGGTATGTCTACTTATCTTTTTGATCATAAGATGATAAGTCCTATCGCCTGGATGACAACAGCAGGATTAGGCCTTTATCTCGCCTATATACCTTACAATGCTATATTTTTCGAAAGGATGATCGCTTCTTTCAACTATCGCAGTAATGCTGGTTTCATTATGTATGTTGCTGATGCTGCTGGTTATTTAGCGAGTGTTAGCATTTTGTTAGTGAAAGAATTCGGCAGACCCAACATTAGCTGGGGTAACTTTTTTAAAGAAGGCGTAATGTTAGTCGCTATAGTGGGTGGAATTAGTGCTGTGCTGTCACTCGTTTATTTTCTACAAACCGCCCAGAAAAACCGCAAGAAAGAAAAAAAAGCTGCAGAACAGAGACAAGATGAGCAGCAATTTAATATCATATCGTTATGAGTAAAGCAATAGTAATCGGCGCAGGCATTGTAGGTTTAGCTACCGCCCGTGCATTAGCAATAAGAGGTTATCAGGTAACAATTATTGAAAGAAATGAGCGCGCCGTGGGTGCATCTATACGTAATTTCGGCATGGTATGGCCAATTGGACAGGCTACAGGCCCTATGTTCGAGAGAGCTATGTTGTCACGTAGTATTTGGGAAGAGATCTGTACAGAGGCTAAAATCTGGTATGATGAGGTCGGGTCTTTGCATATCGCCTACCATGATGACGAATTACAAGTAATGAATGAATATGCAGACATTAACCGTCAGCATCGCAATTGCAGCTTGTTAACACCTGAACAAGCTTTAGAAAAATCTCCAGCCATCAATGTTAAGGGGTTGAAAGGAGCTTTATGGAGTGGTGAGGAAATGATCATAGAATCAAGAGTTGCCGTTGCACAAGTAGCTGCTTACCTGGCTGAAAAGTATGGCGTAATTTTCCACTGGAATACAGCGATCAGCCGGATAGAACACCCTAAAGTGAGCTCAGGAAATCAAAGCTGGGGGAGCTGACGAAATCTTCGTTTGCAGCGGAGCGGACTTTGAGACACTTTATCCTGAATTATTTGCTGCTACGGCTATCACCAAATGTAAGTTACAGATGATGCGTCTGGTTACACAGCCTGATGAATGGCGTATCGGACCATCTTTATGTGGTGGTCTATCCATGATCCATTATCCAGGTTTCCAGGCCGCAGCTTCTTTACCCGCTTTAAGAAAAAGATACGAGGAGCAATATGCTACCCATTTAAACTGGGGTATCCATGTAATGGTTTCACAAAATGGAAGCGGTGAACTTACTATTGGAGATTCACATGAATATGGTTTAGTTCATGATCCTTTCGACAAAGAATTTATCAATAGCATGATTATAGATTACCTGCATACTTTTGCCGATTTTAAGGATTGGAAAATGATGCAGTCATGGCATGGGATTTATCCTAAGATGACTAATGGAGCTACAGAATTCATTACAGAAGTAGCATCAGGAGTAACTATAATCAACGGTTTGGGTGGTAATGGAATGACTTTATCCTTTGGATTATGTGAGCAGTATATTGCTTCAAGAGCTTAATAATTTCATACTTATTGAGATAGTTTACAATAGAAAAGGGCAGTTTATGACTGCCCTTTCTTATGTTTTTTCTAGCGTGGTTGTCTCATATCAACAATCCGGTCATCGTCATTATATCTCAGAAAGGTTACGCCATTTTTGTTTTTCCTAAAGGTATAATTAGCTGTAATCCATTTATAGATAGATGCTATATCCTGAGGACTATCAGGAGCAATAGGTTCATTCAGATCTTCATTGCTTCTGTAATGAACCTGATATAAAAAGTCTTTGACTGCAAAAATGATAGTCTGTTTATCTGGAGACAACAACAAAAATTGTCCCTGAATCCTTTCATCAGGATGCTGTCTTTTAAGCAGATAAACTTTAGAAGTCACATTCGTTATAAAAAAATCATTATTTACAAGGTATCCGGTTGCACCAACTTTAGTATTTATTCCAGTAGTGTACTTTTGATCGTCTTTACCATTCGATGGACGATATAAACTGACCGCCTCTAGTTTGCCATTGTTTGTCGCAATCAAAAATGGACGGGGAGCTAAACCTGAACTATCAGTTAACTGAACCAGTAAACATGTTTTTTTTGTTTGTTGGTAAATTGTACAGCTTCAGATTTAAATTTGTATAATCCCTCACCAGTATCGGTTATCTTATTCTGGATATGGACAATGCTATCTCTGAATTTCACTACAAGAACAGGTTCCTGTCCAGGCTCGCTGATTTTAACAACGGAAATGGAATCTGAAGCATCTTTAGGGAAGTCATTAAAGACTTCGTTTTTAGTTAAAACTCTCGGAACATAGTTTTTATTTTTTTTATCCTGCTGACTACATCCCGCAGAAAGAATAATTAAAGCAGCGACAACTAAAGATAGTTTCATAATTTACTGGTAAGGTTTTTTTTGCAAAGATGAGATTAATCCTTTAATACTAATTAAATTTCACATCTCATATGTGTATAAAGATTTGTAAACCCGGCTTTTTCATAGGCTTTGACTGCAATCAAATTATCCGAATAGACTTCCAGCCTCAATTCTGTAACGCCCTGTGCTCTAGACCATGTGGTCAAGTCATCGAGAATGGCCTTATTAACACCTTTCCCACGACAGGCAGGTACAACATACATGAAACCTAAATAGGCGTGCCGTTCATATTTAATATAAGGTTTTGCGTTTTCGATCCGTGAATATCCACATCCTATAACTTCATTCCCTGATAAAGCAACCAGCAGTTCAATATGGTCTGCTGTGATCATTTCATTGATATTGTAGTAATGTACACCTGAATCTTTTAGTGTGGGATTAAAAGGACGCTCAGCTTCCACTACACCTTGTTCAAATTTCAACAATATATCCAGGTCACCAGGCGTCGCTCTTCTAATTGTAATTTGATTCATAGCTGATAATGTTCTAATACCCAAAACTAACAAATCAATTATTAAACGGTTTTGATTTATTGAATTTGAAGGCAAAGCAAACTGAATGAATTGCTATTCAGAATGATGCCACAACAAGCGAAATCAGGATTCAGTCAAAAGAGAAAAATATAGCGAGCCATAAAAGCTATATTTTTCTAACCAACACTTTTTTTTTTCTTCTTCTCTATATTAGGCAGGAACCCCGTAATCACCCCAATCAATGGTAAGAAAGCACAAACCTTAAATACATATTCTATACTGGTATGATCCGCCAGTTTACCTAAAACAGCAGATCCTACCCCACCCATACCAAAAGCAAAACCAAAGAACAATCCTGCGATCATTCCGACCTTTCCGGGAATAAGCTCTGTGGCATAAACCAATATTGCAGAGAAAGCTGAAGAGATAATTACCCCGATTACTACGGCAAGTACACCTGTTAAAAATAATCCCGTATAAGGAAGTAACAGCGTAAATGGAGCAACTCCTAAAATAGAAATCCAGATAATATATTTTCTGCCGAAACGGTCACCTAATGGCCCACCGATCATTGTTCCCGCGGCAACCGCAGCTAAGAATGCAAATAAGTAAAGTTGCGACTGCTGAACAGAAATATGAAACTTATCAATCAGATAAAAAGTAAAATAACTCGTCATACTTGCCATATAGAAGTATTTGGAGAAAATCAGTACCAGCAAGATGACAATAGAACCAATTACTCTCCCTTTTGATAAGGTATGTTTTACTTCATCCAAACTCTGAACCTTCCCTTTAGTTCTAAGATCTAAATGATCTTTATACCATTTCCCGATCTGGATTAAAATCAGAATACCTACTACAGCTGCAATTCCAAACCAGATGATATAAAACTGCCCATAAGGAATAACGATTAGCGCTGCCAGTAAAGGCCCTATTGCGCTTCCTGCATTTCCACCGAGCTGAAATATAGATTGCGCTAATCCCTTTTTCCCACCAGAAGCCAGGTGAGCAACTCTCGAGGCCTCAGGGTGAAATATCGAAGAACCTATTCCAATAAAACCGACTGAAACCAGGATTGCAGCAAAACTGGCTGCCATAGAAACAAAGATCAACCCGATTAATGTGAATCCCATGCCAATAGCAAGAGAGTAAGGTTTTGGTTTTTTATCAGAAAAATGCCCTACAAAAGGTTGTAAAAGCGAAGCTGTCAACTGATAAGTCAATGTGATCAAACCAATCTGAGAAAATGAAAGATTAAACTCAGCTTTGAAAAGCGGATAAACAGAAGGAATTACCGCTTGAAGCATATCGTTTAATAAATGCGTAAAGCTGATTGTAAAGAGGATTGGATAAATTGTTTTTTGAATGATATCCTTTCTTGTAGCGGGATCGAGTGTTGCTGTATTGGTTTCCATAAATTATATAATTGTCATCTATAGATGAAACTGTTATTGAGAAATATGTCCTATGATTTTTGCCGAATTATTCCATGCCTTTTTTGCATCTCCGGCTTCAATACTTTTAACAAGCTGTTTATGCTGATGACTGGTTTCCTTAAATGCTTTAGTGTCTTTATAAACTTCCAGGAACCAGTTTCTTAAATGAATGGCTACTGACTTATACAAATCAATCAGAATTTCATTACCTGAGGCTTCTGCAATGGAAATATGGAATTGAATATCTGCATCTATACATTCTTCCAGCAAATCATTTTTCGCCGCTTTATCACGTTTTTTAAGCCAGTCATATATTTTTACTAAATCTGCTTTAGTTCTGTTTAATGCTGCCTTTTCTGCAATTTTCATTTCCAGTAATTGCCGTACTTCATCCAGATCTTTCCAATCCGCGCGTTTCAAACGCTGAGATAATGGTTCTTTAATGCCCGTTGCATTCTCTACAAAAGTGCCAATACCCTGCTGAACTCTCAATAACCCACAGTTTGTTAAGATTTTGATTGCTTCTCTTATTGTAGAACGGCCAACGCCAAAAAACAACATCAATTCTGGTTCTATAGGAAGTTTTTCGTCTACTCTATAAGTGCCAAAGGCGATTTGCTGCTGTAGTTTTTCAGCGACTTCGTCGGCTAAAGATTTTCGGGAAATTAAATTGCTGTTA
This sequence comes from Pedobacter sp. NJ-S-72, assembly GCF_053890575.1. Classification (NCBI taxonomy): domain Bacteria; kingdom Pseudomonadati; phylum Bacteroidota; class Sphingobacteriia; order Sphingobacteriales; family Sphingobacteriaceae; genus Pedobacter; species Pedobacter sp. NJ-S-72. Next base: position 3,585,524 of record NZ_CM132681.1, read on the forward strand.
TTCATCATATCATCTGATGATTCAAATGTATATAATTATTCTTAATATCAGAAAAGTATAAGAGTCCTTTTTGAAACGTTATTCCTAACTCAATTAATCTGCAATTAAACTGGCCGTCCTACACTGGAATTAGTTTTATTATTGTAAAATTAATTCCCTTTCTCTTTAATTATAAAAGCATCTGATTAAATTGGTTCAAACACAATCAACTTATGATGACTATAATTGCTGCAACTGATTTTTCTATCCTTGCTGAGAATGCAGTGGAATATGCGGCTGCAATTGCAAAACATAAAAATGCACGGCTTATCTTATTTAACTCCTTTGTCATTCCGTTTCATGCCGCTAATACACTTTTACCAGCATCAAGTATTCAAGCGTTAATGATTGATAATGAGATCCGTTTATTAGAACGGGCTTTTTCTCTTTCTTATGATTACGAAATTGAAGTGGGACATGAATCTGCCTTTTCTTTTATTGAAGATGAATTGAAAGAGCTGATTAAAAAATACAACGCTGAACTTGTTGTTTTAGGAATGCAAAAAAAAAAAACGCTGGAACAGGATCTTTGGGGAAATACAACTTCCTTTGCGATCAGAAACTTAAAGATCCCAGTACTTGCAGTACCGCAAAACGCCAGGTTTGAGGGTACAAAAAAAGTGCTTTTTGCCTGTGATGTATTACGTGGATTATCTAAAAAAGCGTTGTCCCGTGTCAAAGAGGTAGCTATAGATCTGAAGGCACAGGTAGAAGTTTTTAATGTCGATCAAAAACTAGAAATATTAAGATCCGAGGCTGAACACTCATCAGTTGTAAATGTACTGGACGATGGGTTAGATGGAGTTACATATTATTATAAAAATGTGAAATCAATTATGGTAATCAGGGAAATAGAAAAAGAAATTATAGAGTTTCAAGCCGATCTGTGATTATGGTTCCAAAAAAATACGGTTTCTGGGCCAATATTATTCACCGGAGCAAGACGCGTGTAATGGCATCAGGATTGAATATCCCCCTTCTTTCAATTCCTTTATAAAATCAGCCACTTATTCAATCGGTTTTTCATCCATCAATACTATTAAAACAATCAATTATACCAATCGAATGGCAGTACCGATATTTGGGTATGAAAAAAGTACGATTAGTTTTACTGCTTTTTGGTTTATTCCTTTGCGCCTGCCAGAGCCAGGAAAAACAAAAAACACCCTTACCAAAAACAGATCACAAGACAGCTAAACAGCTCAGCAATAAAAAACAACAAGCTGACTCTATACATAGAAACCATCAGGTTGATTATCTTAATGAAATCCCATAACATCTAAGAGTCTGTTTAAATTTAGATGATAAGATTGTTTATAGCTTATTTTTAAGCGAAACAAGTCCTATTCATTTCTGGTAGCCTTCCTACCAGAAATGAATAGGACGAAGTTGCAGCTAAAAAGAAGCATAAACAAATTATCAGATGAATTTTAAACAGGCTCTAAAAGATTATTTAAAAAATCAATAACCTTTTAGATGTTATATATTTCCTAGGTCTCAATAGCATAAGTAGACAGAGAAATACAACTGCCATCTGGCTGATAGGCTGTAATGATGATAGGAACATTTACTCCTCCTTCTATCCTGCTCACCTGTATATCAGAAAAATTCTCCTTCAAATAGGTATGAAGCGCTGTAAATTTATTTGCATTATCCACCATAAAGTGGTCTCCGGGATCAGCTCTTTTCACCAGATAGTCAAAGAAAACATCCTGATCGATTGTTTTCAATGTACCAGGATTTTCACTATTTAACTCGATGAGTTTAGCATTCAACTGATCTTTTGGAAGCGGCCCCAGGTTTTCAATAACCACAGGCGCTTCAGATTCGCTAAAATAAAGCAAGTCTTTTGTTTTTTCTGATAATCCAGATAAGATTTGATTTTCCATTTTTGGTGAGATTATATTCTAAAATAACGTATTAGTATCAATTAAAATATACTTTGATAAAAAGTAATACTAATTTCATCTCCTATTAACAGCGTACAAAAAAGCCGCCCCCAGATAAATCAGGGAGCGGCTTTTCCGGGCCAACTAATGTTTAATTTAATTATTTTACAGGATAAAGTGCTTTGATAGCAATAATATCATTTGCCGTGAATGGACGGCTTGAAGAACCTGCACAAGCCAGCATCCATGAATCAGGGTCAGCACCTGCTGGTGTACCTGGAATAAGAACGGCGCCATCAGTGCCCTTTCCTTCATTCCATACATCTCCATTGTCATATGCATCCTGATCACAGCTGTAATTTCTGTTTGCATAATCTGTATGTCTGAAACCAATAGCATGACCGATTTCATGAGCAATTACAGTAGCAAGCAATTCATTCTGCGTATAATCTTTATTATAATAAGTATTGCTCAATTTAATCGGTGAAGCAGGTTTTCCCTTTAGGGAACCCAGCCGATTGTCCAAGTACAGTGTACACTTTACCTCCCTGAGTTATAGTACCTAAATTTGCACCGTTGATTAGAATATCAGTTGCAACAGTAGATGCTGAATCCAAAAGATTAAAAGTAAGTTTAAGCCCCAGATCATTATAGCGTTTAACAGCAGCTTTTGTTGCATCAGTAAATACCTTCTGAGATGCACCAGCATCCACTCTCACCGTAATAACCTTAGGCAAACCAGTAACAATATTCGTAGAGCGATATTGTTCCGTTTTCGGGCCATTCTTTGACAAATCAGCTACATATTTCTGCTGTGCAGCAAGATCTTCCAGAGTTAAGAAGATATCTCCTTCAACTAAATAGCCACCATCCTTTTTAATAGCTCCTACAGGAGAAAGACCTGCGTTGGCTATCGAAGCTTGTTCTTCTTTAGTTAAATTTGAATTTTGTTCCGTAGATGGAACATCTGAGTTATTGTTTTTTTTACAGCTAATAATAAATACTGCAATCCCTAATATCAGGATTATAAGACTTAAATAAGATTTAGTTTTCATAGGTTGGTTTTAGTAGTTAATTGGCCTCATTGCTTCAAATCGGTTAGATTTAATTTTGTTGGTAATAAATTCTTCTGCTTAGGTTTAACAGAAGTTGAGAAGCGTTAAATACTTGATATCAACAAGAACAAAAGTAAAAAATAACCACATATATGTGTTATATCCTTTAGTATTATTTTACGTGAACTATTATAATAGACTACCTAAACTGTATTTTAAGAGGGATTAAATTTCAATAACTTACACTAACGTTAAACTAAAGTGATTTAGCTAACTACAAATCAGCTGCTTTTCGACTAACATTTTTATTTTTGGTCGCTGACCAGACATAATACAGCTGTTAACATGACGTTAATCCAGGTATGAATTACAGTACCACACCAAAATGGAAAAACAGTTTTTTGATGATTTTAATCAGCTGTGCAATTTCTATATCTTGTACAAAATCCAAAGATACTCCTACTCCTGCTAATAGCTCTGTTTTACCTGTATCAATTCCTGAAAAGAAGAATACGGAGACCAATCTGAATAATGATCTCTTCCTGAAATTAGTCAATGATGTCAGGATAAAAGGGTGTGATTGCAAAGAACAAGGAGGTGGAATTACCAGAATGCCGCCTGTTCCTGTACTTGCATGGAACAATAACCTGGCAATAATCGCAAAAGTTCATTCAGATGATATGGAAAAAGATAAATATTTTGACCATACAGATATGAACGGTAAGAACCCCGGAGATAGAATGACTGCTGCCGGATACCTTTGGTCTGCTTATGCCGAAAATATTGCAATGGGTCAGCGAACAGAAATTGAAGCCTTCAATTCATGGATAAATAGTGATCATGGACATTGTCAGAATATCATGAGTCCTAACATCAGAGAAATGGGAGTTGCACGTTCTACAGGCAATTACTGGACTCAGTTATTCGGGACAAGGAGATAGCCACTTATTAACACAAATTAAATTCCGTCCGTATATTTATTAAATCTAATCTGCAAATTATATGGTTAACACTAATTGGCCGGAACTGAAATTCGGGAACCTGAAAGACACAATAGCAACTGTGCAATTATGGACGCAGATAGTTGGCAAAATCAGGTTAGTTAAAACTCCATGGCTGAACCATTCATGGCATGTAACCTTATATGTATCTGCAATGGGGTTAACCACAGGAAGTATTCCCTATAAAAATGGTCTTTTCCAGATAGATTTTGATTTCACCTCCCATCGGCTAATTATTACGTCCAGTGCAAATGGACAGCAGCAATTGAATCTGTCCCCCCGTACTGTGGCAAGTTTTTATCAGGAACTTTTCGAGAAGCTTCAATTATTGGAAATTAATGCAGAAATATATGCAAAACCAAATGAAATAGAAGTTGCCATTCCATTTAAAGAAGATCATGTCCATTGTCAGTATGATGAAAAGCAAATATTTGCTTTCTGGCAGGCATTGGTTAGAATGGAGTCTGTTTTTTCATCAGATTCAGGGCGAAATTCAGCGGAAAATGCAGTCCGGTTCATTTCTTCTGGGGAGGCTTCGATCTGGCTGTAACACGGTTTTCGGGCAGAATGGCACCGAAGCATGCCGGCGGGATGCCTAATATGCCATTGGACGTAATGCAAGAGGCCTACTCACATGAAGTTAGTAGTTGCGGTTTTTGGCCAGGCAGCGATAGTTTTCCTCATCCGATTTTTTTTTTATGCCTACTGCTATCCAACGCCAGAAACTTTCAAAGATCAACCTGTTAAACCTGAAAAGGCATTCTTTAATAAAGATCTAGGAGAGTTTATTCTTCATTATGATGATGTTAGAAATGCTCCTGATCCGGAAAAATTTCTGATGGAGTTTTTACAGTCCACTTATGAAGCTGCTGCAATAACCGGAAACTGGGACAGAACAGCTCTTGAATGTGATTTTTCCGATCTGGAACCGTAATTACCCACATGTCTTTTTGTTTACTGCTCCTCTTTTCCCATCAGCTCATTTACCTTCGCTGATGTCTGGTGAATAATCTCATCCATTTCTTTTATGCAACTGTTTATTTTCGCATAATATTCTTCCTTCTCTTCAATATCCGAGGTACTTTTAGCCAAAGCTGACAACCCCAATATAGAAGCTACCGGCTTTCTGATCTCATGCGAATTAATCCAGGCAATCTCCTTTAAAGCCTGATTTTGTTCATTAATCTGTTCCTCACGTTTTTTCCGTTCAGTAATTTCAGTTACAATATCTATATACCCGGAATGCTGGTCTTCCGAATCAAAGATTGAAGTACTATTAACTTCCACCCAATACGGATTACCGCTTTTAGAATAATTTATTATTTCAATATTAAAGAAGTCATTCACTTTGAGCGATGCAGAAATAAAATCTTTGGTAGCCGGGCTTGTTTCTGGTCCATGTAATATTTCACGCGGCAATTTCCCTTTCAACTCCTCCAGTGTGTAACCTGACAACTTTTCAAATGAATGGTTAACCCAGCTTATTTTTCCATCTGTATCTTTGATCACGACTCCACTTTTAACTTTGCTCACGACCTCTGCCAACTGCCTGTTTTGTTCGTCTTTCTGTCTGAGTTCATCAATGTCTTTAACTGCACCAATGATACGTTTAGGTGTACCATCATCGTCAGTAAGCAAATAAGCCTGGTCAAAGACATATTTATACGTTCCATCAGCGCAAAGAACTCTGTAAGTAGCGTCCCAACGCTTTTTAGCTTGCTTAACAAATGAATTTATACTGGCCGATACCCTTTTGCTATCGGATGGGTGCATTTTGCCGATCCACCATTCTGGTACAAAAAATATGATTGATTATTATCATATCCGAATAACTGCTGTAAACCTGAATTCCAGGTTACCCGGTCCGTAGCTAACTCCCAATCCCATATAGCATCATGCGTTGCCTTGTTAACCAGCTCATATCTTTCCAAAGCATTATTCAACAATAGTTCCCGGTTATATAGCTTTCATTAATATCTTTCAATACACCGCTTATTTTATATGGTTTTCCGTCCTGATAAACGACAATCCCTGCATGACGTACATAGTGCCACTCGTTATCTATTTTTAAACGATGTGTATAATCCATTTCACCTGCTGCGACAGTCTTATCATGCTGTTCAAGGAATCCGGCCAGATCATCCGGATGGATCTGTTCCAGAAAAAATGATGCCGGTGTAATAGCTGCATTTGGCTCTAAACCAAACAATGCATATAAATTATCAGACCACATGACTTCATCCGTCTGAAGAAAATATTCCCAACCAGCAACCCTGGCCATCTTTTGCGCGTAATACCATTGCTGCTGCTGTTTCCTGCTATTCTCTAAATCACGCTGCAAATAATTTAACTCCCGCTTTTTGCCTGCGTTATAGAGATTAACCAGGTAATGCAGTAATAATGCACTGAATGCAATAAACATAAACCCCTTCAAACTATTAATCAGAGCACGATCTTTAACAGGCATTCCGTCTATCAAAAAGGCAATTACCTGATCGCTTAAAACAACCCAGATGCAGCCTATAATAATGTACAATAGTACGATGTGATTCTTATTTTTCAATTAACCGGAATTAGGGGTGAATTAAGGTTTAACTTTTACCCTGATTCCTTCAGAGTGGGTGGTGAATTCAGGAGCGTACATACATTGCAAAGAAGTTATTCCATTAGAGAAATCACCTGCATGAGTTACTCTTAATGCATATTCAAATACATAAACCCCTTTACGCAAATAGCTGATAAAGAAATTTGTTGAAGCATCTTTAGTGCTTTCATAATAACCCAGTCCATCTTGATATTTGTACTGAGAAATTACATTTATGGGTTCAAAACCTGCTGATCTCATATCCTTTAAATGTACATATTCCATATCTCTGTCTGCATAAATTTCTATCCTGACTTTTAATAAATCGCCTGGCTTAAGAACATTAGCTGGATTAAGCGGGGTAAGTATGTCTCCCTTAGCAGTCTGTTTCTGTCTGTAAAAAACTGCTTCTTAATTTTAACTCCTGTTTGCGAAGGGGTAATTTTATCAAGCTGTTCAAAATACTGCCAGTATACCCCACCCCAGGCAATTGTTCTATTATTATTTTTAACTTGAATAGTACCCATCTCTGGTTTGACATTCGCCCCGGCTATACTTACTTTCTGGTAACCTGTACCAGCTTCTTTTCCGGTATCGGTCATGCCAATTTCACTAAATGTTTTATTGCCGATCAGGATCCCTGGTTCAGCTGATTCTTCAAGTAAATTATAGCCTTTCCTCAAAAGCGCATAACATGCGGCTGCAGTAGCTTTGGTTGTTTTCCAATCGTTAGTCTGTTTGTTTTTCAGCAGCCAGATCTTCATTTCTTCTACTGATTTCGCATCCCCAGCAACTTCATCAAAAGCTTCTATTAAAAGTGCCTGTGTCTCTATTGGGTTCTGATACCACCACCAGCCATTGCGATTGTTAACCCAGTACATCCCCATTTCGTCATTTTGCTGCGCCCTTTCTTTTAATAGGTTCATGATTTTCAAAGCTTCGGCCTTATTTCCGTTTCTGCTTAAAACCAATGCCGCCTGACCTTGTTGATAAGGCTCCATAGTTTTCCAGTTATCAGCTACTTTTTTCAAATAATAAGCAACGGCCTTGTTAAAACCTGGATCATTGTTTTTCTGAACTGTATAACTGCGTCCGTATAAATAATGCAATGGCAGATAAGCGACACCTTTACCAGCTTTCTCTCTTTTAAAATCTGCTATTAATTGATTATCCAGATAGATGATCGCTTTATTTAATGTTGAATTAAATGCAGGATATGCTTTTTCATCGATAAGTTTCAAATGTTTAAGCTGCCCCATTCCCAATACAATGTGCTGGGTAATATATCTGTCGTCACTCATTCCGGTGAACCAGGCAAAAGATCCGTTTGGTTTCTGCATTTTTTCCAGCTTTTCGAAATTACTTTTCAGCTCATAAGTCATCCTGGTTCAGGTCAAAAAAAACAGCAAGTCTTTTTTTCTGTTCAGTTTCTGAGGCTGCCGCTCTTACCCAGGGGGTTTCTTCTAATAAGACCGACTTCAGTTCCGGGTTCTTTTCTAAGTTTGACAGTAACGCTTCTCCGTTATTATTTTGCTGCCACTGATTAAATACTCGTTTTATTTTCGGAGAACTATTAATGATTCCAGTTGCAAAACTATTCGCATAAAAACGACTAAAAGTTTGTTCCGCACATTCATAAGGGTATTCCATTAAATAAGGCAGAGACTGTATGGCATACCAGATAGGATTAGCTGTAAATTCCAGTGTTAAGCTCTGATTCTTTAATGTTTTTGATGACCCTGATTGTAATAATTTATCCAATGTAAAGGTCTTTGTGGTATTTCCACGGACATTCAATGGCATAGTTTCCGTAACCAGCATTGCATTGGGTAAAACCGGAATAGTCATTTCTTCCCCGTCACTGTATTTCCCTGATTGAGCAAGAACTTTATAAGTGATTGCACCGATTCCCGATGGAATAATTAACGGCCATTTTAACACTTCATTCCCTTTATCTGCAACTTTAAATTCCTGTAGTGATTTTCCTTCCGGTGAAAAAATCCGGATAATTTTCCCTGTTAGAGCATCTCTTAGTTCTAAAGATGCATTTCCGTTAAGCACTTTCCCTGAAAGGTTATTCAACTTGGCACTGAGCAAAATGGTATCCCCTTCGCGGAAGAAACGTGGTGCATTTGCTGAAATAGCTAATTGCTTCTGAGTAATCAGCTCGCGTTCAATAGTCCCTGTTTTCAGATCCTTAGTATGAGCAAAGCCCATCATTTTATAACGCGTTAAAGATTGAGGAATGGTAAACTCAATATTGATTTCACCAGCTTCATTGGTTTCCAATTGCGGATAGAAGAAAGCTGTTTCATTAAAATTTGTTCTTGGGATAACTTTCAGGGCTTCTCCTGTTTCATTATAGAGATCATCTTTCGGGGCATCAGTTTTACTATTCGTCGTCACAACAATATCCGCCGATTCTGCATAACCGGTTTTAACCTGAATACCAGCAGCCTGACCGTTTAGTCCCAAACCCGAACTTCCTCTAAGTACTACTCTCGTGCTAGCACTCATAGCCCTTTTCTGCATAGGTGACGGCATTAGAACAAGTTCACTCAATCTATTTCCATCCTCTTCCAGCACAATGTCAAACCTTTTAGCCTGGGTTATAGTAACCATTAAAAATTTATAACCTATAGCCCCCACTCTTAGCTGATCACCTGATTTCGCTTTGATGGTATAAATACCGTCAGCATCGGCAGTAACCTTGATCCTACCTAACATGACCACCGCTCCCGGTATGACATAACCTTCACTGTTAGTGATCACGCCATATTTATCAGTACCATTTTGCAGTTTCGCCAATTTTTTAACAGCTATTACAGAACTACCTCTTCTCTCGTTTACAGCCAGTTTCTGCAAATATTGCTGAAATGCATTCCGATAACCCATCTGAATATCAAATCCAACCGCATTCAATGTTTCATAGTTACGCTCAGCATTTTGAAAATAGTCCGCATAATTTCTTAAAAACCAAAGCTCATTTCCACTATGTATATTATTCAAATCAAATCTCCAGTTGTAAGTGCTGTAATCATAAGAAGGTGAAACTACATCTTCCCATTCCAGTTTTTTCAAATGGTCCAATGACGCATCATACAGTGTAGCTACCATTTCGGCCATCTGCTTTTCACCTTTTTTACTAGTGATCTTTAGTTTCCAGCTTTCCTTTTCTCCGGGTTGTAATTTATTACGAAAGGTTAAGAAATTAACATCCAGTTCTTTGGAGAGATCAACAATTTTCACAGGCCGCATATAGTTATAAATCATGCCGTTCTGTATCATAGTAAACTGAACTGCAAATTCATCCTCATAGCCTTGCTTTACCGGAATTTTAAGGATGGTCTGTTTAGGGGATACTTTGATCCATACTTTCTCTGCGATTCTGCCCTTTATAATAGATCTCGTAATATGCTTTCGCATCTGGAAGCGCCCCCGCGATTCTGAATACAGCACTTTCTGATGGTTTAACCGTTGCTTTTTCAGTGATTAACCATTCATTCATACTTTGTATAACAACAGGGCCGGTCGTATAAATCCGAACTATTCTGGTTGTAGAAACTGTATCGTTAAGCTCGTTTTTTGCCGTAAGTTTAACCTTATAATAACCAGGAGACAGGCTTTTCTCATTTAAAACCAATGCTCCTTTCCCATGACTCACTGTGACATCCTGATTGAGTTTGTTTTGAAGTGAAATCCAGTTCGCCGGATCATGATCACCTTTGTATCCTTCAAAAGGAAATTCTTTAAGAAATTTATCTTTGCTTAAACTATAGTTTTCAGCTATAGCCGAAAACGTATTTATATTAATCAGTCGTCCGGGAGACTGAAGTAAAGTCCATTCGGCCTTCAATTTGGCTGCGATGGTTTCTCCATTCAGATTTTGTACCGTAAAGGGTATACTGTCAGTTTTTGATTCCAAAAATAACCGTTCAGGAATACTGGTGTTTAAAACCATATCCACTTTACCGACAGTTATACTTTTAGTAGCTGACCTGGTTTCTCCGTTAAGATCTGTAATATCGGCAGTAACATTAAAAATATAATTTTCATTTACACTGCGGTCTGCATTAGTAAAGAAGGTTATGTTAAAACTCCCGCCTTCTTTGGTTTCGGTGGTACCGATAGCGATTTGCTTTGTTGATTCGCGTTGAAAAGAACGACGGTAATTAAAATTTTGAACTGTACTCCGGTAAACCTTATAGCTTACCTTAGCTCCTGTAACTGAATAGCCAGAGAAAGACAATGCCTTTCCCTGTACTTTCACACTATCATTTAATTTATATTTTTGGTTTAAAGGATCAAAAACGACTTCAAACGTGGGTCTTTTGTATTCTTCTACCTGAATACCAATACTGCCATATTTTGGTAGTCAACAACATACTCCCGTTTAATTTACCTGTTGGGATGGTAAAGGAACCTTGAAAAGTCCCGTAATCATTGGTTTTCACCGTAACCTTTCCTATCTCGTTATCATTAACATCTTCAAAAGTTACTTCCAGACTTTGGGCAGGAAGGATAGTGTTTTTGTCATTCCTGTTTTCCATCAGAAGCCCTTTATAGAACACAGTCTGCCCCGGACGGTAAATCGCTCGGTCGGTGAATAGAATTACTTTCTTACTTTTCTTCTCGTCCCGATAATTCCTGTAATTATTAAGCGGTGTATATAGGGTATCAACTCCGTTTACAAACATCGCACGACCTCCATTTACCCGTTCCTGATAGCTCATAGATACATAACCTGCCACATCAGTTTTAAATAAAGGGGTCTGGTAATTAATAGTTATATTATCCTTTAAACCCGTTAAAGTTTCCTGAACAACTACCCCGCTTAAGGGACTACCAGAAAGACTGTTAGCTATAATGTATTCATTTTTATCATTGATAAAAATCTTTGCGTTACAGCCATAGAAGTAACGCTGAAATTACTATGTTGAACTATACGATCTGCCTTGCCGGTATCAATTGTATTTTGCACAATGACAATATAATTACCATAAGGAAGTGCATCCATCTTTCCAATTAATGTGTGTTGCTGGTAATCAACTGATTTTGGTAAAACTTCATTCCAGCTTTTTATGGGTTTATGTGTTTTCAGGAAGTCTTTGTATTTTTCATCCTCATTGAAGTTATATTCATTAAAAGTAACTGGTACTTTATAAAGTTGCAATTGTATAGTATCAATATTTTTATAGGTAAAGTAAAGCTGAGATGGCTGGCCTGGATGACTGAATTCTTTTAATTGAATATGGAGTGATTTACTATTGATCTCTTTAATCAGATTTGCTGCATTTTTTGCCCCATTGCTTTTCGGGAAGGCCCGGATAGCTTTATCAGCAAGTTCCACCGATTTAACCAGGTCTGGCTTATTACCATTTTGGTCTTTCTTATAATATAGTGCCTGCTCATATAATATGTCAGCATATATCTCTGTATGAATTGCTTGTGCCGCTAATAAATCAATGGCCTTAAGATAGTATTCTTCCTTATTCAGGTTTGTACTCTTCTCATAGACAAACTTTAATCTTTTCAGATCGGCATCTGCCAATGCAGCATCATTATGGTGTCCGGAATGATACTTAAGGAGATTCTGAAAGATATTTATCTGTTCTGCAATTAAAATAGTGCTGTCACTTACATTGATTTTTAAAGCTGAAAACATTTTATGGTCAGCAAATAACTGTGGGTTATTCAGATCAAAGCCATCATCTGTAGTTTTAGCCAGATCAATCTGAGAATTAGTTAAAATTTTCAGTGCACGGTGTGCTAATAAATCGTAAAGAGAAGGTCTTAAATACCTTGTAGATGTATCACCAAGAAGAACATTATTTAAATCCCCAATCTTTGTGTCCTGTAATAACTTCTTCTCAGAAAGTGATGAAATAAGGGTTTTTACAATTTCATCGGTTATCTTCCCGATAGACCATGTATTGATATCGTTCCCTATATTGGTCTGTACTTTGGTACGCTGATATATTTTATATCTGTTTTGCTGATAAAACTCCCAGTAGGTTTCTGCCAGTAAAGATTGCAGTACACTTTTTTCTGGTTGTTTAGCTGCATGTATGTCATCTCTTAAATCTACCAGGATTTTCGTGAAGGCATCTTCTTCCAAATAGCTTTGAAACATCGTCCGGTACATTGCTGATTTAATGAGCAATATGGTATTGCCTTCCTTTCTGGCTTGTTTATTCAAACTGTTTATAAGTGCCAGAGCCTCTTTAGGCTTTTGTTTATTGGCCAGAGAATCGACTTTAAGGAAGTCGTTGTTTTTGAGATGTTGCTGAGAGAAGGTTTTTGCCGCAAATAATAAAAGGCAGGTAAGACATAGTACAAGGCGTAAAGCGATTTTCATATGCAGCGATTTTAAGAGAAGATGGATTTATATGCACAAAATCCATAACCTATGGTAAGCTACTGCAAATGTCTAAATATTACGGCATAATTAATTTGATTTATTAAGCTGAGATAAAAATTAATACAGAATGCATTCCCTTCAGCCTTGCATCTTTTAATCTTGTTTAGAGCCAAAGATATGGAACTCCTCTTTAGATGGAATAATCAATTACCTAACAGAACCAATAACCGTAATGGCCCGGTCAATTTATTAAATGACCAGTAGTTTCAAAAATTAATATTTATCATTGTCCCCTATATTCATGGACAGATCTCAATTAGACAAGCTAGAGCACATGGACTTGCTGATCAAACTCAGGGAGGGTGATGAACCTGCTTTTATACAAATCTATAACCAGTATAGAAGCAAGATATATACTTATGCTTATCAATTATGCAAATCATCCGACATTGCGGAAGAGATTGTTCAGGAAGTATTTATCAAAATATGGCAAAAAAGAGATCAGCTTAATCTTGAGTTATCATTTAGTGCCTATATTAAAAAGATTACCTTAAATCATGTCCTGAACTACCTTAAAAAGGCAGCCCGCGAAAGAGCTTTACAAGAACAAATTTTTCATACGATAGAAATCAGTTCCAATCGTACAGAGGATCATATGATGGAGAAAGAGCTTCGTAAGATCTATGATGAAGCTATAGACCGTTTACCGCAGCAAAAAAAAATCATTTACAAGTTAAGCCGGGTAGAAGAGCTAAGCCATGATGAAATTGCGCAAAAACTAAACATTTCAAAAAACACGGTAAAAAATCATATAGTTGAAGCCAGCCGGTCTATTCGTGATTATGTAGGCAAAAATGGTAGTATCATCTGTTTTATCATTGCTTCTTCAAATTATTTTAACTCCAACTAGTCCTTATGGCTCCGACAGTTGTATAGTATTTAGAAAAAGGGCAGAATATGGCCTCATTTTTAAATGCTATGGACAAAAAAGAGGAACTAAAGCTACTATATCATCTGTATTTAACGAATCAGTGCTCTTCTTCAACGAACTTGAACGTTTTTTTTTTTTTAATCGAAGAGAATCAGGACGATGAAGAACTAACGGGTTTAATGTCTGCAACCTGGGATCAGACAGAAATGATATCAGAAACCGGGTTAATCCCTCCTTTCCTTCCTAAAGAAATTACACATGTGAGGCCAATGCTGACTCGCAGGATTAGTTATGGCTTCAGGGCTTTTACCGCAGCTGCAGCTATCCTGCTTGTTTTGGGCGGCGCTTACTTATATCGCGCTGAAGTATCTCAAATTTTAAATCCCGTGCATCAGTTAGAGGCCTTCAGTAAAAACGCTGAGCGTAAACAATTAATATTGGCGGATGGTACCAAAGTCTGGCTTAGCCCGAATAGTAAACTGACGTATCCTGCCCAGTTCAATGACGACAAAAGGATAGTCAGCCTGGATGGTGAAGCCTTCTTTGAAGTTACACATGATGCTGATCATCCATTTATCATTCAAAGCGGGCAGATAAGCACATGTATTAGGAACAAGTTTTAATGTTAGTGCTTACAAAGACCAGCAGAATATCAATGTAACGCTGGTTACTGGAAAAGTCGCTGTGGCTTTAAAAAATGTAAATAATACAAAGCCGGTTATTATTACCTCCAATCAAAGAATTACTGTTGACAAGTCTTCAGAAAAAATCATTAAAACTAATTTCCCCGATGCAGGAGATTTCCTGAACAGGCGTTTAGGTCTCTTTGACTATAAGGGAAGTATTTTCAAAGCTGTAATTACAGATCTGGAATTGCAGTATCATTTACAGATTGGCCTGAGCCCCGATCTTGATCACAATAAATTTTATGGCCAGCTTGATATGACTATGTCCATAGAACAATGCCTGGATAAATTAAGTACAGTAATGGAAGTAAACTGGAAGAAAGAAGGAGGGCGATATGTTATTGTAAGATAAATGTCCGGTATCTAAGCCTAGAAAACCGGACATCGTACAAATCAATTAAAAAATGCCCAAGCCTTGAGAACTATATAGGGCAGATTAAATCAATATTTAAATATAAAGTTATGAAAAAATACGAACCGTTAAGGTTCCTGGCATTTATTGCCATATTGTTACTGCTTCTGGTGTTTCTACAGGTAAGATCCTATGCACAAAGTCCATTAGGAAAAAAGTTAAGCATCAGTCTGAAAAATGAACCGTTAAAATCAGCATTAGATAAAATCAGCCTGGCAGGCGGAATTAAATTCACGTATAATGAACAGGTTGCAAATAGTAAATTAAAAATAACTGTTCTTGCCCAGGATAAAAGCCTGAATGATGTATTAACTAAAGTTTTCTCTGGTCAGCCCTTTAAATTCACGGAGCTGGGTCAGGAAGTTTACATCAAATTTGACGCTGCTAAAGAAAAAAAGGTTCTGGCCGACCCGGCGGCAAATCCGGCAGAAGGTCAGGGACGGCATACTATAAGTGGTACGATTTCTTCCTCTAAAACCGGAGAAACCTAAATCGCAGCTACAATTAGAGAGTTTCCGGCACAAAACAAGCTACTTCAAGTAATGAATACGGTTTTTATTCATTGATGCTCCCAAAAGGACAATACACTTTAGAAGTGAGCGCAATAGGATCCCGCACCTATCAGAAAGCTGTTGAACTGAATAAAAATTTGACACTGAATATTCCGTTGGATGATAGTGCTAATGAATTGGAAACGGTAAATATCACCTCTTCTACAGCAAAAAGAGTCATTGATAATCCCCAAATGGGGATGGAAAGGCTAACTGTCTCAGAGACTAAAACTATTCCTGTGATATTAGGCGAAAGGGATATTATCAAAACTTTACAGCTTTTGCCTGGTGTAAAATCTTCTTCAGAAGGAACCAGTGGTTTCTTTGTAAGAGGTGGCAGTGCAGATCAAAATATGATTTTATTGGATGAGGCGCCTGTTTATAATGCAACACACCTGCTTGGCTTCTTTTCTACATTTAATTCCGATGCAATTAAGAATGTAACACTCTATAAGAGTGGAATGAATGCCTGCGCAATACGGAGGCAGATTATCTTCTGTGATGGATGTGAAGATGAACGATGGAAATAATCAAAAACTTGGTGTAAGCGGAGGCATTGGAATGATTGCTGCAAGGCTTAACGTAGAAGGTCCTATACAAAAAGGGAAATCATCCTTTTTAATCTCTGCGCGCAGAACCTATTTGGATCCATTTCTTAAGCTTTCATCAGATACATCAGTTAAAAAGATTAAACTCTATTTTTATGATATCAATGCAAAGGCAAACTACATACTGGGAGATAAGGACAGGCTATTTATTTCAGGTTATTTAGGCCGGGATGTATTGCGTTCAGACAAGTTAACCGGGCTGGATTGGGGGAATGTCACCTCTACCCTACGCTGGAACCATGTTTTCAATAGTAAGCTTTTCTCTAATACTTCTTTGATTTTCAGTAATTACGATTACACAATTCAAAGCACAGAAGAGCAGAACTCTTTATCTCTGTTTTCGCAAATCAGGGACTGGAATTTCAAAGAAGACATACAATGGTTTGCTAACGAAAAAAACACGGTAAGTTTTGGATTAAATGCAATTTATCATACAATCAAACCAGGCGAAGTCCGGGCTGATGGAAATACTGGATTTATTCCACAGGATTTGCAAAACAGATATTCACTGGAAAATTCGGCTTATGTGAGTAATACCTGGAAAGCTAATGACGTATTTAGCCTGACTTACGGATTGCGTCTTTCTGCTTTTTCCATTTTAGGAAAAGGTGATTACTATGAAGTAAACGGCGCCGGGCAGGTAACCGGAACTACAAGTTATAAAAAGGGTGAAATTGTAAAAACTTATGTGAATCTGGAACCCCGGATTGCCGCTGCAGTTCAATTAAATGAATCTGCATCTATTAAAGCTTCTTATGTACGCAATGCACAAAATCTCCATTTAATTTCGAACTCCAACTCTATTTCGCCAACAGACAGGTGGCTTTCCAGTACTAATATTATCAAACCTGAAATCAGTGATCAGGTCTCTTTAGGCTATTATAAAAATCTTGGAGATAATGCTTATGAATTTACTTCGGAAGTGTATTATAAAGATCTTAAAAATCAGATCGACTATCGCGATGGTGCAGATATCTATACCAACCAACCTATAGAAACTCAATTACTTTATGGTAAAGGAAGAGCTTATGGTATAGAAATGCTGATTAAGAAGAAAACAGGAAAACTGACCGGATGGATTGGTTATACACTCTCTAAATCAGAAAGACAAGTGGATGGTATTAATAATAATAATTGGTATAATACCCGTCAGGATAGAACACATGATATTTCTATTGTTGGGATGTATGCACTGAATGAAAAATGGTCATTATCTGCAAACTGGGTCTTCTCAACAGGAAGTGCAGTAACTTTTCCTAATGCAAAATACAGATTACTGGGAGAGAGTTATTTTTATTTTTCTGATCGGAATGCAAACAGAATGCCGTCTTACCACAGACTGGATATTGGTGCAACACGTAAGTTAAAGCAAACAAAAACATACTCTTCTGAGCTTAGTCTGAGTTTATACAATGCATACGGAAGATCAAATGCCTACGGGATCGAGTTTAGAGATAACGCATATGATGCTAACCGGACTGAGGCTGTACAAACAAGTTTATTCCGGTTTATTCCTTCAATTTCTTACGATTTTAAATTTTAATATAGATGAAATCATATCTTTTGATAGTACTTTCAGTACTCCTTGTATCCTGCGAAAAAGTGATACAATTAAAACCTGCCAATACGGAGGACAAATATGTAATTGAAGGTACAATCACCAATGAACCAGGAAATTGTACTGTTCTAATCAGCAAAACCAAAAACTTTGATGATGACAATACTTTTAGCGGGGTAAGTGGAGCTATAGTCAAAGTTGAGAACAATGGCACAGTGGTAACGCTTCCGGAAACCAGTGCAGGCGTTTATAAAACAAACGCTATTAATGGAGCCCCTGGTCAGACCTACCGCCTAACCGCTACGGTTAGCGGAGAGACATTTACAGCTGCCAGTACAATGCAGGAACCTGTACCTTTTTTAGATTTTTATCTTAAACCAAAAGATTTTGATAGCCTGAGAACAGTTGCTTATGTAAAATATAAGGATTCTGCCGATGTTAAAAATTACTACTGGTTTGAATTGTTCGTAAATGATAAAAAACAGTCCAATTATAGTGTGACAAATGATGACTTCACTACCGGACAGGTAATAAATTCAGGGGTTCTATTTCAGAACACAACCAAAAACAGAGAAAAAGATATCAAAAGAGGTGATAAATTAGGTGTAGAGATGCATAGTATTGATGCCTCAGTTTATCTTTACCTTTTCAGCTTATCCAGTGCAAAGGGCAATGGAAATAATGCCGCACCTGCTAATCCAATCAGCAATATAAAAGGTGGTGCGCTGGGTTATTTTAGTGCGCATACCACACAAAAGAAAAGCCTGATCATTCCTTAGGAAATAGCTTGTTTAAAGCCCATTAGATTCTCTTTTACTAAGTGATCATTTAATGTGGTATCCTTATTGATAGATAATCTGACCGGGCTTATCCCTGATCAGATTATCTAAAAAAAGGTAAAGAAATGAAACAGTTTTCCGCAATTATTTTTTCCTCAATCCTGTTACTTGCTTGTAACGGACAACATAAAGACAGCCAGAAAGCCACAGGTTTAAAGGATACAAATTCTCAGGATTCCCTTCAAAAACCCTCTCCTGTCACAAAAAACACTGATAAAGCAGATCTTCCGGAAATTTCCAAAGCAAAAAACTGGCTGGTTGCTGCCATAGAAAACTCTCTTAACAAGGCAAATGGTAACATGGAAAACACCGATGAGGAAGCCGAAAGGAATGTAAAAAGTATTTATACAGAACAGTACAATGCGTATAAAGATGATGCAATAAATGTAGATTTAGATAATGGCCCAACCACCGATGAGTTTTTCATGAAATGGAAGGATAAGTATAATCCAAAGTTAGCAGGAATTGGAACTGGTCTATTTATTCCAGAACAAGATTATGGACTCATCAAAATATCACATTGCGAATTGAAAAATAAAACCACTGATGGATTTATTTTCAATGTCGTCATAGAAGATACGGAGTCTAAAACTAAGCATAACAGGGATATTAAGGTCATTCGTTCTGCCGGTACATACCTTATCGATGATATAATGGAGTATTAATTTACACTCCGGAAAAGAGTAAAAGGCAATCAATTATAAAAGGAAAATCTGTTTAGAACTATTCTAAATTAGTTTGGTATATTTGTGGAAATCTTCAAAAAATAACTTTCCGAAAATATTATAGTAAATTACCCCATAATAATGATAGAACTAAAAACAGAATTTTCAGAATACATCAAGAATTTCGAAGAGAAATTAAAACTTTTGTTCCGGGGAAAAGACAATACTGATCAGTTTGACTTAGCAGCTAAAATGCCTCCTTCAATAATGAAAGAAATTCTTGCTGAGCAGAGCCACTGGCTGCAGCAATTCCTGAAGAATACGGGGGAAATGGAAGCATTGTAAAAGAATGTCTGAGCGTATTGGCTGCAGCTTCTTATGAATCTTTACCTCTTTCACTGACCTTCGGAATTAACATAGCCCTTTTCCTGGAACCACTTTCTAAATATGCAGATGAATCTGTTAAGAAGGAGGTTTTTGACCGTTTTCTTTATCACCAGAATATGGGTGGCCTGATGATCACTGAACCGGACTACGGAAGTGATGCACTAAACATGAAAACGAGCAATAAGGAACTCGCAAACGGATACAATATCAAAGGGACAAAACATTGGCAGGGGCTTACCGGTCTGGCTGACTACTGGCTGATCGCCTCCAGAGCAGAACTCGCTGACGGTGGATTAAGCAGGGATATTGATATTTTTTTTTTATGTGATAATACACAAAAAAAAAAACAGCACATCAATGTGGAAGAATACTTCGATACGATGGGGCTTCATATGATCCCTTACGGACGTAATATCTTAAACATTGAAGTCCCTAAAACGTTTAAATTAACCCCTGAATCTACCGGAATTAAAATGATGCTTGATATTTTACACCGAAGCAGAATGCAGTTCCCTGGTATGGGCATGGGCTTTATCAAGCGTATGCTGGACGAAGCTATTCTACAATGTAAAAACAGAGTCGTTGGAACGTCAAATCTTTTGTCAATGGATCAGATCCAATTCCAAATCTCTAAAATTCAGTCAGCTTATACGATCTGTTCAGCTATGTGTGTCAGAAGCAGTCAGATTAGCGGAATCGAATATAATTTAGCGTCAGAAGGCCTAGAAGCAAATAGCATGAAAGCAGTAGTTACTGATCTTATGCAAGAGGCTGCACAGATTTTAACACAGGTTTCTGGTGCTAAAGGATACAAGACATCCCATATTGGTGGTCGTGGCATTATGGACAGCAGACCTTTCCAGATCTTTGAAGGTTCTAATGAAATGCTCTATGCACAGATTTCAGAAATCATTGTACGCCAGATGAAAAAGCAGAAAGAATCAAACTTATTTGATTTTCTGTCTACACTAAAACAAACTGCAGAAGCTTGTCTTTATTTTAAAAATGAATTGAGTTTCACATTAAACAACGCTCTTTCACAACGCAAATTATTTGACCTTGGCAAGGTGATAGGCAGAATTGTTTCTTTAGGCTATGTGCTGGATCTGGAAATTAAAGGTTTCAGAAAAGATCTGATTGACAACTGTATTGTAAACGTAAAACAGGAGGTACGTACATTAATATGTGCTTTTAATTTTGACAATAGTTCACAGGTAATAGAAGATTACACATCAGAAAGTTCCTGGTTCAATTTCGCTTAATCAAATAAGCGATCATATCATGAATCACAAAAATAGCCGGCATGTTTGCATACCGGCTATTTTTATAATTCGGAAGAGCTGATATTCCTAAAAATCGACCTTAATCTTAGCTCTTATCCCCCATTTAGAGATATGAGGATTATCTAAAAGTAAGTAAACCTTCTCACCAGGTCGACCCTTAATATTTTAAAGATATTGGACAGTCCAACACTTCCTTCTATGTAAGGAGCAGATCCTAATCCAGATGACATAATACGTCCATGTTTGTCTTGTGGGAATTGATATAAACCTGAATTCTTAGTTGGATCGTTCTTATCAGACAGTGAGCCACTTAATACTTTCATCGTAATAATTTCTCTTAACTGGAGTCTTTTTACCAAAGGGATCTTATTCAGGATAAACCCATTAAAATTATGTTCAAGATTAATACTGGCGTACCTGTCACTCAAAAATTCCATGAAATTCATCAGGTTATAGGATGGCAGTTCATAGGCATAACTTTGATTCGCCCTGTGTATGGTCAGCAAAGGAAAGGGAACCTTTCCAAATACTTTTCCTGCTTCCAGAATAATATCTGAATAACCAAATTGCGAGAAATAGGCTCTTTTAAAGACATTGAATGTCAGGTTCTGATAATTATAATCGCCATTCAAGAACCCTTTGAACCCTTTGACCCCCACTGATCCACGTAATGTAAAGATCGGGTATTCATTTCTGATTGGTCTTCTGAAACGTTTCCCCTGGTAGAACTGTTCATGTGGGGCCCATCTTATCTCTGCTGTGAATTCAGAGTTAGTAATATCCTGAACATCGGCAGGGCCAGAACTGTTTAATGCGGTAAAACGAAGTCCTCCGGCTGGATCCAGGATCTGGTTTTTATAAGCAACTTTAAACGAGAAATGTTCTTTTGTCTCATGAAGATATTCGAGAAGCCACTTTCTGTTGTACAACCATTTATCATTAATACCTCTCTTGAATGATAACAAGAAGTTATCATCTTCAAGAAAATTAAGGTCCTGCCCCGGTATCTGTGTTTCATAGCTATGTCTAAACGTTAATGATTTCACAGGAAATTCATAAATTGAACCTGGTGAGAGCGATAGCACGGTACCTAAAGAATACTTCCATTTATGATCTCGTGTACCATAGGCGATATGTCCATCAAAAAAAATCCGTTTGCTGAAGAGATCGGTTGTACGCCCGCCGACCTTAAGTCTGAGTCCTTCTACCGGATTAAAACTGTAAAACGAGTTAAAAGGGCCGACTTCTACTTTCCCCTGTCCAATATAGCCGGAGAGAAGAAATGACGCAACGCCCATAGCACGCTTAAATGGCTTTGAGTTCTTAAGACTATCTATGTTTTTATAGGCCATCTCCTCAATTGGAGTAAGTTTTTCAGGCCTTAATTCTTCCATAGGTGTAAGCCCCACTGAAGTATTAACCAGTTGTTTAAGCTTTAATCCTTGATTTAAAGCAGTTGCACTGCTTACAAAATCTTTAATAAACAAGGTTCTTTCGCCATAAATACTTGCCCCTTCCTTAAAAAGGCCAAGATCCATTGCCATCACACTCTTTCCTAAATAATAATGTCCGGTTTTATCCTGATGATAGTTTAGGGATATATGCATATCCTTTACCCAGTTAATATTTATTTTGGAGTTGACAGAAAGCGTTGCCTTTTGTACAGCATACTTGCCGTCCAGAGAAATATATAAATACCCAAGAAAAAGCACGTCTTCTTTATTGCGGGGTGCAATCATCAGCTTAATTTGCATTGGGGAAACATCTTTTAAAGTATCAATGATAAAATACTTATAAAACTGTGGTGCCAGATCCGAAATCGGACTCATAAAACTCTGGTTTCCCAGACCTATATCATTTTGATAAATATCAACACGCTGATAGATTTTATCTAAATACTCATTGATTCCATCCTCATCGATAAATTGATCAATCCTTGACTGGTTTTCTGCCAGAACGGAGGATTCTTGTTTAAATGGATTCTGATAAACCAGGTTATGGCTAAGCTTTTCCTTCATAAAGATAGGTGTCAGCAATCTGCCGGGCTTGGTTAGAGAGTCTGAATTATCCTTTAAAAATGACAACTTTCTAAGCAGTTTGGATGTCTTTGCCTTCTCAGTAGCCATATTTAAAGAAAAATTCAGTTTTTTTCATATTCCTGATAGGAAAGATAATTCTGAAGATTTGCAGCATTGGACTTCTTATGTTCGATAACCCTCCTGATCAATTCTACCGCAGGATTATCCTTGTTTTTATATCTTGGTTTATGAGCTACTGAGATACTCACCTCCGAAAGATCCTGAGAATTTGGTTCTAATTGAATATCCATCTGGTGGATCTCACCAAAGGGTATTTCTAATCGTAACTTGTGATACCCAATACTATGGAAAATAATATGTTTCACCTTATTCTTTGAAAGGAGGCTATACATCCCTTTAGTATCACTTGCTGTTTTAATACTGGTATGCTCAAAACCAATAGTAACCCCGTGAACTGGCTGTCCCGTGGATTTGTCTGTGATCAGGCCTTTTACTTGTATTATCTGGGCTTCTGCCCTAAAGAAGAAAAAAAGAAAAATTATTGAAATGGAAAACTTCATAAAGCCTATAGGCTGTCATTGAATGGGATAAAGAATAATTCTTACAAACTGCCCATTACCCAAATCACGGGCAGTTTGTATCATTACTAAACCACTAAAATGGTATGGCGTAACCAATTGTTGCCATGAAACCACGATTCTTAGCTTTTTCAGGACCTTTGTTTACATCTGTTAAGCCCAGTGAATATCTGCCGTCAATCAGGAAGCTTCCTTTACCAAATGGGATAGCCACGCCACCACCCATTTGCAGACCAAAATTGAATCTTTCAACTTTAGCTCCGTAGAAGGATTCCATCTTTTTCATACCGCCTATTGCCATACCAATTGATGGACCTGCATTAATGTATACAGGACCAAAAGAATATTTCACCAGTACAGGAAGCTCAAGGTAATTCAGGTTATACTTATTTTTATCATTTTTAATCTTCGTACCCGCACCTACATAGTTCAGTTCTGGCTGAATTGATAATGCTGATCCTTTCACTTTAAAATTAACACCCAATCCTGCTGTAAAACCAGTTTTTGATTGTTCTGCATCCGTATTACTTATCGCTTGCTTAGAGAAATTTAAACCAGCTTTCGGAATTAACTGAACATTCTGTGCTTTTACAAAATGTACAGAGGCCAACAGGCCTGCTACTAATAATAATTTTTTCATACTCAAATAATTAATTTCTAACGTTCTTTATTATGCAAGGTTACGCCGTCCGGAAGATCTTTTGAGGCACAAAGTAACTGAGGCGGAAATTTCCAATACTGAAACGACATTTCTATGTGTCCAACAGAATTTCAGATGACCTGCTTCCAATCAGGCAGATTTATTTAAAGCCAGATTTCTGAAACTAAAAAAAGCTCTCCTTAATAATAAATACATTCTCTTATAATAGTTCATTTGTGATTATTTGACAGATAAACGCAGGTTTTATCAAGACCCCTATTCCCGGGAATAAATAATTACACATTAAGTATATATTTTTCTTACAAGCTCCCAAACCGGCCTCTTTTGTTAATCAGCTTGTATGAGCACTGCCCAGCCCATTCGTTTTTTCTACACTGGGAAAAAAAAAAAAACAAAATGACGTAGGGGTAAAATTAACATGGGACGTACTATGAGTATACAGGCAAGATAAACCTTTAACTCATTCTAAAAACGCTTCTTGGTAACTCTTATTACAGGTCACGAAAAAAAGGCAGTTATCTTTTATTTACTGCTTCTGTTTTTATTTTCAGCAAGTGCTTATGCACACAAAAAAAAAACAACCAATTATAACTTACTGAGAAATGGCAATATCATCGGAAAGATGATATTCTGTCAAAAGAATGACGGCGATTATTCCAGTGGTGATTTTGAAGACATTGCTAATATCGGCCTTGCCAGATTTCTTACTTCTGCAAAACAGCAGATTCACTCCCTGAACCTTGGCGGGGTTATTTCTCAAGCTCCTTATCAGCTCTCCTTAACCCCTGCAATAAATACGCATGGTACTTTTAGTGGCCAGATTGTAAATGAGGTTTCTCTCAATTTAGCAGGTGGTTATATGCTGGTGTGTTGATGGTGTAGAAATAGGCGGTCTCTTCAATATCAATAAAATGAATGTTAAAGGCTTTCAATTGGCAGGATTGTTTAATATATCCGGAGGTTCTGTAAGTGGTGCCCAGCTATCAGGCATTTATAACGATGGCTGGGGCAACGTGGACGGCATCCAGCTTACTGGAATTAAAAATAATATTAAAGGCAGCAGAACAGGTATCCAGTTAGCAGACCTATTTAACAACGTTGAAAAGAATTCTTCTGGTTTCCAATGGCCGGACTTTTCAATAGTGTACATGGGAAGGTTAGTGGTATTCAGATAGCCGGACTTTTCAATCAGGCCGATCAATCCAGTGGTTTACAGATAGGACTGATCAATATGGCTGGCTCCTCTATCGGTTATAGTCTTGGTTTATTAAACTTTATAAGTAATGGTTATAATAAAGTTAGTTTAGGTTATAATGAAACAATCGATCTGAATATTGCATTGAAAACCGGGACTAAAAAAACTTTATATACGCTCTGGCTTAGAGGGATGAATGCGAAAAAAGACAACAAATTATATGCTTTTGGTTTAGGTCTGGTGACAGCAATAGATATTACAAAATGGCTGACTTTAAATCCGGAATTGAGCTGCAGATATATCTACCAGGGAGACTGGAAAGATCGAAACTTGCTGAATAGCTTTGATCTGGGCTTTAATTTTAAGATTGGCAGTGGCTTTCGTATTACTACAGGGCCATCTGCCAATATATTTTATTCTAATCAGGATGCGCAGCTGGAAAACTATGCTTATGTACAGAACCGGACTGACAGGTTTAATCTGAACAATAGTAAACTACGCGTATGGATCGGCTGGAGTGCAGCAATAACCATTTTTTAGAATTTAATTAACAGTTTTTCAGCCATTAATTTATCGTTCTTATAATATTCAAAAAACCAATCTCCGTTCTTTTTTAAAACGATACCATTAGAAGTTCCATTATCAGCAATAAAATAATCCTGTACAGAAGTCTGGACAGCGTTAAAACTTTTTTTGGTGTAGTATCTATCAATTGATATCCACTAGCAGTTGGCTGAGCATACAAGGTTCCTTCAGGCTGTATTGCTGTTGCTACTGCTACAACTTTTGCAGCGGGCTGGCTTACAGGAGCAGTAACTGCTGCACTTACAGGTACAGTTGCCGTCGCACTAACCGGTACAACGGCAGCCGGGGTCGCAACTGGAATTGCAGCTACTTGCTGATCTGGCACATTCGTTGTCCCATTATAAGCATATGGAACATCGTTTAATGATGTAAATGCATCTCTTAAAGCCAGGTTATAAGACGTTTTAAATTCTTTTTCTCTGCTTTTGCCTTCCTTGCTTTTAAAAATTATATTTCCCTTGCAATCTTTCAGCAGAAGCGTAAGATTGGTCGTAAACATTCCGTTTTTTTCCAGTATTTCAACATGCAGCGCACTGCATTTATTGTTAGCAATATCAGTAGGTAATTCAGAATTATCAAAAAGCGCGTAAAACCTTTATCCTGCAAAAGAAATTTAGTCAGTGTATTTAATCTATACTGATCATTTTCTTTAAGGAAACTGAACTTTTCAGGCACCAACACGTATTTGTAATTATTAATCGTATTCTGAGCATACCCAGAAAAAGTGATAATTAAAAGGAATAATAAAATGTATCTTTTCATATTAACATTGATTTTATAAAAAATTCAGGGCGCAATAAAAGCCCGGTTAAAAGATCCTAAGATATGAATATAGTTTTTATTGTTTCAAGCTTACGAGAGCCCAAATTCAATTTTAAATCATTTTATGATTTCAAGAATGAAATTATGGAATCAGGTGATGATATTGCAGTGGTCAATAAAAAATCAAATCAGAACAATGGAAGCGAAAGAAATATTAAAACAGCATATCGCCAAAACCGCCAGACTGACCGATGAACAGTTTGAGTACTTTTTTTCACATTTCAAACCTCAGTCCTATAAAAAAGGCCAGGTGGTAATCAGTGCCGGAGAGAAAGTAGATCATGAATATTTTGTCATTTCCGGCTGTTTAAAAGCCTTTTTCATCAATGACGAGATCAAAATGTACATCCTGCAGTTTGCTATGCCTACCTGGTGGACTTCTGATTATGGTGCTTTATACAATCAGACAAAGGCAACCATCAGCGTAGATTGTATAACCGATGCAGAAATACTCTGTCTTTCTAATGATGACCGCGAAAAAATATGTACTGAACTGCATCAGGCAGAACATTTTTTCAGGTGGCGAACCAACAAAGGATACCTGGCTTCACAAAAAAGATTGTTATCATTTATGAATAATGACACCAGAGTACGTTATGAAGAATTGCTATCGTTATATCCACAGCTTTATAATCTGGTTCCTAAACACCTCATCGCTGCTTATCTTGGTGTATCAAGAGAAACACTCAGCAGGCTCTACAATACCCATAAGTAACCTTCGCACGAATGTGATGTACATCACCTAAGCAACTGAGATTTCCAACGTCCTTTGTCGTATCAAATCATTAACGATTGATCACATAAAGAAATGGAAACTAAAAAATTCAAAGTTGTAAATGTGCAAAGCAACATTGGCTGGACTGGCAAAAAGGTAACTGGTGCACATAATGGCACCATCTCTATTACAAACGGATTTCTTATTCTGAATGATAACAAGCTCAGCAGTGGTAACTTTGTTATTGACACTACCTCTATAAAAATACTGGATATTACTGACCCGGCTACAAATGCTCAATTTGCTGGTCATCTGTTCTCCGAAGATTTTTTCTCAGCAGAAAGTTTTCCTGAAGCTACGTTTACGATTACTGATTCCAGCTACGTCAGCTCACTGGATTATCTGATTTCAGGAAATCTAACTATTAAAGGGATTACACATCCCGTGAAATTTCCTGCTAATGTCCTTATAACAGATGATGCTATCAGTGCCACGGGTAAAATTCTTGTAGATCGTACCAAATATGATATGAAGTTCCGTTCCGGCAACTTTTTCACACCAATCTGGGTGATACACTCATCTATAACGAATTTGAACTGGATGTAAAATTAACTGCATTAGCCACGATTTAACTTAAAGCCATGCCATACGTAAAAATAGAAGTAACCCGTGAAGGTGTTACCCGCGAACAAAAGCAATCCTTGATTGCAGGGGTCACTAAAGTGATCACTGAAGTACTGGATAAAGACCCCAAATTAACTCATGTGGTCATACAGGAAATTGAACTTGATAACTGGGGTTATGCAGGTGAACAAGTATCCATCCTCCGCGAAAGAGGAATAACAGCTAAAAATTAATTTTTAATAACATTTCTCAAAATAATAAAATGAAAATACAAACTGCAATCGTAACAGGTGCATCAACAGGTATTGGTAAAGCCATCGCAGGTTTATTTCTGCAAAAAGCATATAATGTAGTCATTAACTCTGCTAACGAAACTAATTTAAAGTCAACGTTTAACGAATTAGGCAATCACGAAAGGTTAGCCATGATTACCGGCGACATCAGTAAACCGGCCACCGGACAACTACTTGTTGACACAGCCTTAACCCGCTTTGGCACCGTTAACGTACTGGTAAATAATGCCGGAATATTCGAACCCAAACCTTTTTTTTTTGGATGTTGATGAGGCACATCTCGACCACTTTTTAGACATCAATTTGAAAGGTACCTATTTTACCAGCCAGTCGGCGATTAAACAAATGCTAAAACAAGGGGAAGGTTCTATCATCAATATTGGCACAGTACTGGTTGACCACGCCATTGGCGGGTTTCCTGCTACTGCACCCATTTCAAGCAAAGGTGGTATCCATGCGTTAACCAGACAACTGGCTACAGAATTTGGACTCAATAATATTCGCGTTAACGCTATAGCACCCGGAATTATAAGAAGTCCTCTTCAGGATAAAACTGGTGTGAGCAATGCCGATAGCCTTGCAGGTCTTCACTTACTTAACCGTATTGGCGAAACCAGTGATGTTGCCAGACTGGCTCTTTATCTTGCAGAAAGCAATTTTATAACTGGCGAGATCATTAACTTAGATGGAGGCCATGTTGCAGGCCATCATATCGGATAACAATCAAAATGATGAACAATTACACTGATAACTCAACGGCTGTAGCAGCCGTATTATCTAATTACTTTAAAGGTATTTTTAACGGTGACACAGCACTCCTCAGAAGTATTTTTCATCCGCAGGCATTGATAGCCGGCGATGTTAAAGGCCTTCCTTATTTTAAAAACCTGGATCAATATCTTGATGGCGTGGAAAACCGCAAAAGCCCTTTTGAACTGAATGAGGCATTCCGTATGGAAATATTAGCTATAGAAATCATCAACACTACTGCTATTGCCAAAGTACATGTACCTCTATTCGATTTTAATTATTATGACTTACTTTCCCTGAATAAAATTAATGGGGAATGGATTATAGTTAATAAATTACTAACGCATGTAAATATTTAAATGATGTGGTACCAAACTAAAATCAGTGACCTTTTTGGCATCAAATACCCTATCCTCTCAGGGCCAATGGGTGGAGGTTTTTCAACTCCTGAACTTTTAGCTGCTGTATCAAATGCAGGTGGATTAGGAAGTTTTGGTGCCTATACTCTTGACCCCGTACAGATACTTGAAACTAATAAACTCATCAGAGCGAAAACAGATAAGCCTTATAATATTAACCTATGGGTATCAGATGTCGATGAATCTTTAATTGATTACCCCGCTGAAAGCGTTGAAAAAATAAAACAGTTATTCAAGCCTTATTTTGATGAACTCAGCATTCCACTACCTAATCTGGATATAAATATTCCATCCAGATTTCTGAATCAGATAGAAACAATCTTCGAAATCAAACCAGTGGTGTTTAGTTTTATATTCGGTATTCCGCCAAAAGAGATACTTGACAAATGCCGCAGGCTTGGTATTAAAACGGTTGGGGCGGCGACTACAATTGATGAAGCTTTAACTTTGGAAGAAGCAAAGGTTGACGCCATAGTTGCTGCTGGATTTGAAGCCGGAGGGCACAGGCCTTCATTTCTCCTTCCGGCACAGGATTCATTGACAGGAACTTTTGCCTTGATCCAGCAACTGAAAGCCAAAGTAAAAACTCCTGTCATCGCCGCTGGAGGTATTGCTGATGCTAAGGGTATCGCTGCAGCATTAACTTTAGGTGCAGATGCTGTTCAGCTGGGAACAGCATTCTTAGTTACAGATGAATCAAATGCGACACCTGTGCATAAGGCAAAACTATTTTCTGAGGAATCCAAAAATACCGTACTTTCCAAATCTCTAACCGGCAGATTGGGCAGGCTGATCCAAAATCGTATTTCAGAAGAAATTAAATGTGAAACCGAGGTACTTCCATTCCCCTTACAAACCCGTTTAATAGGACCATTAAGAGCAGCGGCACTAGCTCAGGGAAAAACAGATCTCATTAATTTCTGGTCAGGACAAAACACAGTCAATTTAAAACATACCAAAGCAACCGAGCTGATGCAGGCCCTGATCCATGAGACACAGCTTTATCTTTAGTTGTCAGTTTCCTCAGCTGTGGAAACTGGAGCATCTCCAGTTGCTGACTCCCGTCGGGCGGTCCGAAATTTTGTGCGGATAGACCATCCACTGAATATATAGATCAGGCTAATTACCAGGTATATCCAAAGCGGGATATTTTTCCCGGCTATGATCAGATAGAAATAAGGTAAGCTGTAACCTAAAGCTGCAAATAGTAAAGGCACCAGAATGGAACTCTTTTCCCTTAGTTTTTTAACGGCCCAGCCCAGAAAGATGAGAAACAAGATCTTACTTAACAAGTATAAGGCACCAAATAACCAGGGATTGACCTGGTGTAAATTTGCCTGGTAAAAAAGGTAGTCTTTTATGACGTTAAAATAGTGTTGCATAATATAATGGTCTCGCTTTTTATATTAGTCGGAACTTCATGTCAATCCTTACAAAAGAATACACAAAGATGAGAGGAGAAAAATAGTATAGTAAGCAACAAAGAAGCCTTCCAGTTTTCACTGAAAGGCTTCTCGCAATTTGCTCCCTCTGCTGGGCTCGAACCAGCGACCCTCTGATTAACAGTCAGATGCTCTAACCAGCTGAGCTAAGAAGGAGTGCTGGTTTAAAAAAAAAATAACGCCTTTTTTTAAAAGGTAAAGCGCAATATAAAAGGCAATGCCCTCTACTTTAACAAAAAAAAAAAACCGTTCAACGTGATGTTGAACGGTTTTTAATCTGCTCCCTCTGCTGGGCTCGAACCAGCGACCCTCTGATTAACAGTCAGATGCTCTAACCAGCTGAGCTAAGAAGGAGTACTCTGGTTATTCCGAAAACGTCTTTCTGCTTTGATAAAGAACATAAAGCTTCGTTCGTTTTGGGAATGCAATATTAGGGCTTTTAAATTATTTATGCAATATTTGTAGACAATATTTTTCAAAAAAAATTAAAATAAAACATATGAGCCTGATAATCATAGGATAGGTCTGTAGCATTCGATGCCATTGAAACTCCCTTCGGAAAGACTGATAAAAAATAGTGGGTGGAGCTGCAACTTACGCAAGTTTAGCTGCATCTTACTTCTACAATAAGGTGAAAATAGTCGGAGTTGTAGGTGATGACTTCCATAAAGAGGACATTGACACCTTTACAAAACATGGTATTGACACCGAAGGCCTGCAAATCAAAGCAGGTGAAAAATCATTCTTCTGGTCTGGAAAATATCACAATGATATGAATAGCAGAGATACTTTGATTACTGAATTGAATGTATTAGGAGATTTCGATCCGATTATCCCTGAGAGCTACCAGGACTGCGAATATCTGATGTTAGGTAATCTTGCCCCACAAGTACAGCAAACAGTGATCAAACGTCTTAAAAACAGGCCTAAGCTAATCGTTTTAGACACCATGAACTTCTGGATGGACATCGCACTGGCTGATTTACTGGAAACTCTTAAAATGATCGATGTGTTAACTATCAACGATGAAGAAGCCCGTCAGCTTTCAGGCGAATACTCATTGGTTAAAGCAGCGAAAAAAATTCTTGCAATGGGTCCTAAATATCTGATCATTAAAAAGGGTGAACATGGCGCATTACTTTTCCATGAGGATAAAGTATTCTCTACCCCAGCTCTTCCTTTAGCAGATGTTTTTGATCCAACAGGCGCTGGAGATACTTTTGCAGGTGGCTTTATTGGTTATTTATCGAAAGTTGGAACGATCAATTTCGAATCGATGAAAAATGCAATTGTCTATGGATCTGCTTTAGCATCTTTCTGTGTAGAAAAATTCGGTACAGAAAAAATCGTCAACCTTACTGAAAAAGAGGTTGCTGACCGTATACAGGAATTTGTGAACCTAAGCGCTTTCTCACTTACAGAAGCATAGTTACGGATACCCCATTGGGTTGACATAAAAATAAAAAGCATCAGCCGAAAGACTGATGCTTTTTATTTAGCTTTTTAATTTACCAATAGCTGTAAACTTTTCAAATACAGTCTCCGAATGGGGCGCATCTGCCAGTTCATCGGTTAGATCCTGTCCTGCCCAATGTTCATAATGTTTTCCATTTTTCCATAACCGGCTCTCTCCGACATCATAGATCAGCCCAAGATAGGCAACCCATATTTCTGGCTTATCCTGCCCGTTTCTCAGCGCAAGTTGCTGTTTAGTGAATTCCGGCAACTCCATTAACGACGTGATCTTAGTTTAAAGAATTCAAAAAGATAAACACTTAGCAATAGCATCCCCATGAAATAAAAAGGAGTTTCAAAAGGGATATTAAACTGGTTAAAATTCAATGTTTCGGCAGTATTATACTGAATAACAGGAAGATTAGCTAAAACACCATACACGATATAAAATGGAATCAAAGTAACCAGAAATGCCCGGTAAAACCGGTACATAAACCTGATCTTATTCACATATTCTATGTAAAGGATAAACACAAATAATATCGAAAACGTAAATAAAGTATATAATTTCTGATGACCGAATAAAGCATTGCGATACGATACTTACACCAAGCATAATATTGCTAAACGCCAGACTGTACTTATCATGGCTATTATCAGGAAATCTATAATTAAGGAAAAGATAAATAGCGAGCCCGCATAAGGGTAAAATAAACGACAGCAGCAATTCTTCAATTGGCAACTGCCAAAGAGTCATCCCACTCAGGTATGGTGGATTAAATACGATAACCTTCAGCTGTGTCAGAAATTCTGTAGGTATCGAAAAGGCAAAAACGCTGATTAAAACACCAAGGATTATGAATTTACTATTGTCAGTAAAATTCAATTGCCTGATAGAAAATAGTACAACCGGCAATAACAAAAGAGCCAGGTTGACGAATAAATAAGTATAGTTCATTTAGCAGGATAAGTCTGAAGATCAAAAATATACTTTTGATCCCATTAAACCACTTCTTTTTATTCTTCAATAAACATTCAGGTCCATAAAAAAAGCCGGCTATTTTTCCAAACATCCGACTTTAGTTAAAAGAGAAACAATTGATTACACGATCTCTGTTCCCAAAATTTCTTTAGAATACGTTTTAAGATATTTTTTCAATATCTGACGGGCTACATGGATCCTGGTTTTCACCGTTCCGATCGGAATTTCAAGCATGTCTGCAATCTCATGATATTTATAACCTTCAAAATATTTGATGAAAGGCACATAATATTCTGGTTGTAAAGTAGCTAAAGCCTTATTGATATCCCCAATAATAAACTTACTGTCTATCGTATTTTTTGTAGCACTGTAATGCAGATTGGCAGATGAAATATCCTCAGATTTTGTAATTAAAGCGTTTGTTTTAACCAAACGTCTGTAATTATTAATAAAGGTGTTTTTCATAATGGTGAATAACCATCCTTTCAGATTTGTGCCTTCTTTAAATTTGCTGTAATAAGTAACCGCTTTCAGCATGGTGTCCTGAACTAAGTCGTTTGCGTCTTCAATATCTTTAGTAAAATTTAAAGCGAATGACTGCAAGGAAACCGAGTGGTTGTGAAGCTGAAGGTTGAATTCATTTTTTTTGTCATAGTGTTTAAGTTTTAAGGTTAAAAAAGCAAGCAAACAAGACCTTTTAAAAGTGGCGTTATCAAGTTTGTTTAATCTTGTATATTAACACTTATACAACATATGTACCAAAAAAACAATTCATGGTTAAACACATAGATTTATCTATTTAACCATGAGAAAACTAGCTATACTAATGAAAATCACACAATTGTTACAGAATATTCACTTCCCGTTCCAATTTAATATCAAATTTAGAGAACACAGTGTCTATAATTTTTTCTGAAAAACTATACACTTCTTTACCACTTGCACCCCCATGATTAACCAATACCAATGCCTGATTTTTCCATGTCCCGGTATGTCCCTCAGTTATTCCTTTAAAGCCACACTGTTCAATCAGCCAGCCGGCCGCCAGTTTAACCTTTCCTTCACCAGCAGGATAACTGATCACAGCAGGAAAAGCATGTTTCAGTTTCAAAATTCAGAGCGTCCAATAATTGGATTCTTAAAGAAGCTTCCGGCATTACCTATAGTCGAAGGATCCGGCAGTTTACTTACTCTGATTTCTGCAACAATTTTTGAAATATCTGTGATAGTAGGGTGAGTTATCCTTCTTTCAGCAAGCAAAGATTGGATAGCACCGTACTGAGAATTGATTCTGATACGGGTAAATAACCTAAAATTAACACTTGTAATAATATATTGTCCTTTTAATTCATTTTTAAAAACACTGTCCCGGTAAGCAAACTGACAGTCTGAATAATCGAAATGTTTAAACTCACCAGTAGCCAGTTCAAATGCCTCACAGGAGTCAAAAACATCTTTCAATTCAACGCCATATGCACCGATATTTTGTATAGGAGATGCACCCACAGTTCCAGGAATAAGGCTCAGGTTTTCCATTCCCGCAAAACCATTTTCAACACAATAGTTAACCAGATCATTCCAAACTATCCCTGCCCCTACGGTAACAAAACCTGACTGTCTGAAACTTCAGCAGTTATACCTGGAATACTAATCTTAAGTACCAGCCCCTGGTAATCTTCCGTAAAAAGCACGTTGCTCCCACCTCCAAGTATCAGCAGTTTGTTTTCTTTGAACACCGAATGGCTCCTTAATTCTACTAAATCATCTTCAGTGAAAATTTCAGTAAAAAAACGGGATTTGACATCAATACCAAAAGTATTGTAAGGTTTAAGGGATATATTTTCTTGTAATACAAGCATAAGAATTAATGGAATTATTTAGCACAAATGTAATTGTTACCCTGTGTAATAAACATGTTAATTATAATATTTAATAAATTTGCATAATTTACATCCGATTCTAACCTTATTCAAGCTGACACCCTAATAGAAAAAAAAAAGCATTGCTCATTCACAATGGAAAATCAAGATAGAAAAAGACTTTTAATTATAGACGCAGCGCTTAAGAGGTTCGCACACTACGGACTGGCAAAGACTACTATGACTGAAATTGCAAAAGATATTGCTTTTTCAAAAGCCCTGCTTTATTATTATTTCCCCGATAAACTGAGCCTCTATGTAAGTGTAATTGAACATATGATGCATACCATCAGCAGAGATCTTATAAAATCTGTTGAGAAAACTTCTACAGCTACCGAAGGAATTCTGATGTTATTGCAAAAAAGACAAGCTTTTACTCAGAAATACTATAATCTTCTTGAATACACACAAATGATTGGCCCGGAACTACCGGAGGCCCTTTATGAAAAATTTCAACGCGCCAGAGCATTCGAACTGAAAATTATTACTGGTCTGCTGACTAAAGGAGATTCATCAGGCGAGTTTGCGATCAGAGACATCCCCTTCACTACCGAAATATTCGTTGAGGCCGTTTCAGGTATACATTTCAACATCCTTAACCGCGCTAAAAACATCTTCCCAGGCAAGGAACAGTTTAAATTAATCTTCCTGAAAGAAAAACGCTTCGCCGAAATCTTTTTAGCTGGCTTAAAGCCAATAGACTAAGTCATAGAATTACCATTTATTTTACAAATATCCTGATAAGTCCTGTTATAACTTTGTAATCTGCTATAAATTTCAATATTACAGTCATAATAATGTCATTTATACTTTAGAAAGACTTGTTTTACCGCAAAAATTTCTCTAATAGAAATGCTTGCCATACTTTTGACTTTACAAATAATAAAGTCAGAAGGTAAAAAAGTAAAATGGCAGAAACTGATAAAAAAAGGGAGCTAATTATAGAGGGTGCAATAAAGCGTTTTATACATTTCGGCATCAATAAAACTACAATGAATGAAATTGCAGAAGATCTATCTGTCTCTAAGCCTTCATTATATTATTATTTTCCAGATAAAACCAGTTTAATTCTCGGGGTAGTAGAACGGATTTTCAAAGATTATTTCGATGTCTTATATGCTGATTTGAAACAAGCCACTAATATTGAAACAACGTTATTAAACATTGTTGAAATCAAACATCGCTTCTTTTCTGCGATACTATATGCTACATTTATCTAATGGAAATCCCGATTCTTCTTTAAACTCAGTAGAATTAAAATCATATTTAGAAAAAATGCTCGAAAAAAATGTCCAGTTTCACGAAAAAATATTCGAAATGGCTGTGGCAAGTAAAGAAATCGCTCCGCAAGAAGATATATCTAAACTTGCTGAACTGTATTTATCCTGTCAGTCTGGTTTAACTTCATTGTGTATCATGCATGGAAACAAAGAACTTTTCCCTGGCAAAAAAGAATTAAAATTAATGAAGGAGAAACAAATAAGTCTTTCCAAAATATTCATTAAAGGACTAAAAAATTAAAATCAGCCCTATTACAAGAAAACTACGATCATGATTAAAAGAGTAAAATCAATTCCCATCTTAATGCTATGCCTGCTGTTCGCAAACCTGGTGAATGCGCAAGAGCAGCTTACGCTGAAAGATGCACTCAATTTTGCCATACAAAATAACGTTAATGCACGTAAAGCAAAACTGATATATAGACGGCGGAAAATATAAAACAGAAGAAATAAGAGCAAGAGCTCTTCCACAAATCACTGGAAATGGTAGTCTGACTTATAACCCTATTATTGGTCAGCTTGTAGTTGGGAACCAATCATTTCAAATGGGTAGAACCTGGAATGTGAATGGTGGTGTCCAGTTAAGCCAGCAGTTATTTAATCAACAGGTTTTCACAGGCCTGCAAGCCGCAAAAAAAAGTGAAAAATATTATAGCCTGACCGCTGATTACACTGAAGAACAGGTAATTGAAATGGTCGCTAACAATTATTACCAGGTTTTGGTTAGCAGACAGCAATTAAACGTAATTGATACCAACATCAAAAACGTTAAAGTTGTAGAAAAAATCATTTCTAATCAATATAAGAATGGTCTGGCTAAAAAAATTGATGTAGACAGAATCAAAGTAAACCTGACTAACCTGCAAACTCAGCGTGATCAGACGATTAATGCAGTTGTACAGTTAGAGAATCAGTTAAAATATTCAATGGGTATGCCGGTTGCAACAGCGATTACATTACCACCGGATGAATTCAGTAAAGTGGAGACTCTACCTGCAATGGCAGATAGTATCAACGTGGAAACAAGAACGGAAATCAGATTACTGACCATTCAGAATGAATTACTGGGCTTACAGCGCAAAGCTTACGTTTCAGAATATTATCCGCAACTTTCTTTAACAGGCAATATTTCCAGAACCGGTATGAGTGATAAATTTGATTTGCTTTCCCGCCATGGACTGACTACTTATTATAACTCTTCTGCAATCGGATTAACGCTGAGCGTACCGATATTTAATGGCTTTGCAACCCGTTCAAGAATACGTCAGGCAGATGTGGATATCAAGAAAAACAATGAAGATATCAGACAAACTAAAAACACGTTAAACCTGGCTTATGAAAATGCTAAAATTCAATTAAAAGATAATATCAATACGATCAAAGCACAACGTCAGAATGTGTTGCTGGCACAAGAAATCTATAACAGTACACAGAACAATTACAATAACGGACTTGCTGCGCTAACAGATCTTCTCGATACTGAAAATGCATTAACATCAGCACAAAACAGCTATACCCAGGCATTACTGAACTACAAAATTGCCGAAATACAACTAATCAAATCAAACGGAAATATAAAATCACTATTAAAATGAAAAGAGGAATTATAACAGTCATTCTAATTATAGTTGTTATCGGAGCTATCGCTTTGGTATTGAAAGGCAATAAGAAGAAAAATGACGCGCAAACGGCTTTGGTAGCTCAGGGAAGTGGTGCTATCAGTGTACGCGTGGCTCCAGTGAAAAAAGTAGCCGTTGATTTGGATTTTAGTGCAAATGGTAATTTTATACCTAAAAAAGAATTAAACTTCCTATCCGAAAATGCAGGTCGTATTACCAAAATCTATGTAGAAGAAGGTGACCGTGTACACAAAGGACAGGTTTTAGCCCATATCGATGCTGAAATTATTAATACAGACAGACAAAGAAACTGCACAGGCAGGATTAGATAATGCAATCAGAGACGAAGCAAGATATGCGAGTTCTTTTCAAACAGGCGGAGTTACACAACAACAGCTTGATCAGGCTAAACTAGCTACAAGAAATGCAAGACTGAGACTACAAAGTTCTGCAAGAAGAGTAAGTGATGCCAATATCAAATCTCCGATTGATGGTATAGTGAATAAAAAATATATTGAAACCGGTGCTTTTGTTACTGCACAGGGTACGCAATTGTTTGAACTGGTTGATGTTTCAAAATTGAAACTGAAAGTTAATGTAAACGAAGGTCAGGTAGCAAACCTGAAAGTTGGTGAAACAGTACAGATTAAATCAAATGTATTCCCTTCGGATAATTTCTCAGGAAAAATCACTTTTATCGCTCCTAAAGCTGATGAAACTTTGAATTTCCCAATTGAAATTGAAGTAGACAACAATCACAAGAATACAATCAAAGCAGGTATGTACGGAACTGCAATCTTTAAATTCCCTGCTCAGGCAGCTACGATCACTATTCCCCGTGGTTCATTTGTGGGTAGTGTAAGCAGTAACGAAGTTTTTGTGCTTGGCGAAGGAAACACAGCAAAGCAGCGTAAAGTAGTTGCAGGTAGAATCATCGGTGATCAGGTAGAAATTCTTGATGGTTTGAAAGAAGGTGAGACGGTGATCATCAGCGGTCAAATCAACTTGATTGACGGCAGTCCGGTTGCAATTATAAAATAATATCAGATCAGCATATAAATCTATATATAGATGAAATTAACAGAAATATCAATAAAAAGGCCTTCGCTTGTCATCGTGGTATTCAGCGTACTGACATTGCTGGGTTTATTGAGCTACTTCTCTTTAAGTTATGAGTTGCTGCCCAAATTCTCTCAGAATGTCGTCTCTATTTCCACGGTATATCCGGGTGCTTCACCAAGTGAGGTAGAAAATACCGTTACCAAGAAAATTGAGGACGCGGTATCCTCCATGGGAGAATATTAAGAAACTGAATGCGGTTTCTTACGAAAGTTTATCCGTTGTGACCATCACCCTGAATGATAAGGCTAACGTCGATTTATCATTAAATGAAGCACAGCGTAAAGTAAATTCAATTCTTAAGGATTTACCAACAGACGTAAAACCACCTTCATTAAATAAGTTCTCTTTAGATGACTTACCAGTGATTACAATGTCAGCATCTGCTAAAATGGATGATGCATCGTTTTATGATCTGATTGACAAACGTATTGCCCCAATTATATCAAGGGTTAATGGTGTGGCACAGGTTAACCTTGTTGGTGGACAAGAACGTGAAATTGAGGTTGGTCTGGATGCAGACAAGATTCAAGGTTACGGCTTATCTGTTTTACAGGTTCAACAATCAATTTTAACATCAAATCTTGACTTCCCTACTGGTAGTGTAAAAACACATGATCAGGATATCTTAATCCGTTTATCTGGTAAATATAAAAACGTAGATGAACTGCTGCGTAAATTAGTTGTAGGTACAGGAAAAGACGGCGCTCAGATTCGTTTGCAGGATATCGCAGATGTAAGGGATGCACAAAAAGAGGTAGAAAAACTAGCGCGTATTGACCGTAAAGGAGCTATTGCGATACAGATCATCAAACAATCTGATGCGAATGCGGTAGAGGTAAGTAAAAGTGTTCACAAGGTTATTGAAACACTTCAAAAAGACTATGCGAAAAATGAGCTGAAAATAATCATCGCAAATGACAGTTCTATTTTCACCTTAGAATCTGCTGATGCGGTAATCCATGATTTATTGCTTGCAATTGTTCTGGTAGCTTTTGTGATGCTTTTCTTCTTACATAGTATTAGAAATGCACTGATCGTAATGGTTTCTATTCCTGCTTCACTGATTGCAACATTTATTGGGATCAGCGTATTGGGGTATACCTTAAACCTGATGTCATTACTAGGACTATCCCTGGTTGTTGGTATTCTGGTCGATGATGCAATTGTGGTATTGGAAAATATTTACCGTCACATGGAAATGGGTAAAAACAAAGTTCGTGCAGCATACGATGCAACCAGCGAAATTGGTTTTACAGTAGTATCCATTACCCTGGTAATTGTCGTGGTATTCTTCCCGATTGCTGTAAGTACAGGTTTGGTATCAAACATTCTTCGTCAATTCTGTGTCGTAGTAATTATTGCTACTTTACTTTCCTTACTAACCTCTTTCTCTATTGTCCCTCTTTTATCATCCCGTTTTGGTAAGTTAGAAAAGATAGAAGGCAAAAACATTTTCGGTCGTTTCATCTTATGGTTCGAAAGTCAGTTACGTAAATTCACTATCTGGATTACAAGTATTTTAACCTGGTCTTTAGCCAATAAAGGAAAAACAGTACTGATTGTATTGGTGATGTTCTTTGGTTCATGCGGACTAATTCCGGCAGGCTATATCGGAACTGAATTTTTCCCTAAAAGTGATAAAGGAGAATTCCTTGTACAGATAGAACTTCCTAAAGATGCATCTATCTATAGAGCAAACAAATCTGGTGACCCAAAAAGCAGAAGCCTTTTTGGTTAAAAAACCAGAAATTCTGCAATTGATTACCACTGTAGGACAATCAAGTGGTGACTTTGGAGGAACACAAGCTACAGCTTATAAATCTGAGATCAATGTAAAACTGGTTGAGCGAAGTAAACGTGAAGACGTATCCAGTATTTATGCGACCAAGGTAAGTCGTGAACTAGCCAAAATATTGGTTGGCGCAAAAGTAAAAACTGTTCCGATCAGTATTTTAGGTATCGCAGAAAATGCACCTATTGAACTGGTAGTAATGGGTTCAGATTTAGACAGTGCGATGAAATATGCCGAAGGCGCTAAAGCTGTTCTGGCTAAGATCAAAGGATCTGCAGAGCTTAAGTTATCAGTTGAGAATGGTAGCCGGAGATTAACGTACAGGTAGACCGCGATAAGATGGCTGCACTTGGTCTTACCCTGCAAACAGTGGGTGCAACTATGCAGACGCATTTAGCGGAAATACAGATGGTAAATTCCGTAGAGGAGAATATGAATATGACATCAACATCCGTTACCAGACATTTAACCGTAAAAACATTGACGATGTAAAAAATCTGATCTTTGTGAATACTGCAGGTAAACAGATTAAGTTATCTCAGTTTGCAGCGATCACCAATGGTTCCGGCCCAAGTCAGCTGGAAAGAAGAGACAAGAGTACTTCTGTTTCAGTAAGAGCACAGTCCATCGGACGTCCGACAGGTACTATCGTCGCTGAATTCCAGCAACAATTGTTAGACCTGGAGAAATCAGGTAAACTTAAAAAACCTGTAGGAGTAAGTTACGTATGGGCCGGTGATGCCGAAAATCAAGGAGATGGTTTCGGAACTTTAGGAATAGCCTTATTGGCTTCAATCATTCTTGTTTACCTGATTATGGTAGCCCTTTATGATAGTTTTGTTTATCCTTTTGTAGTCATGTTCTCGATACCTTTATCGGTTATCGGAGCGCTGCTTGCACTAGCATTAACTAATAATGCATTAAATATATTTACGATTTTAGGTTTGATCATGCTGATCGGACTGGTAGCTAAAAATGCGATCATCCTGGTCGATTTCACCAACCAAATGAAAGCTGAAGGCAAAACAACACATGAAGCACTTGTTTTGGCCAACCATGCTCGTTTACGTCCCATTCTGATGACTACTATTGCGATGGTAATCGGTATGATGCCGATTGCGCTTGCAGGTGGTGCAGGTGCAGAATGGAAAAACGGTCTGGCCTGGGTAATTATAGGAGGGCTTTTAAGTTCGTTATTCCTGACACTTATTGTAGTGCCGGTAATGTACCAGATCTTTGATGGTATCCTTGAGCGTCTTGGATTCAATAAAAAAGGAGTCACTATTGAAGAATTAATGGTAGAACCTTATGATCATAAAGAAGTTCATGAATACGATTTAGATCATCAGCATTAAGATGATTTAATATAAATTCAGAAAAGGAACCCATTGTGGTTCTTTTTTTTTTGTGTTATAACATTTTATAAATCAAAGCATATGACGATCATCAAATATACAGTACCCTTTATCCTGCTTTTAACCTGTTCTTTCATAGTTAGCGCGCAGCAGCACCCGCCCGTGTTTGAAGGTATGACCACAGACAGTACTAAAACCATGCTTGGAGATCTTGAATTGAATCTGGTTAAATACAGTTATAACACCCCCAGCATTAATTTTCTAGCCATTCATGATAACGAAGATACCGGTGTAAAAGCTGCCTTCGACTACATTGCTATGAATGGCGGAAGTATATTAGATTGTCAGTATGGAGGAGCAAGGAATTTTAAATTTATAGAAGACGATATAACCTATCAGACCGACCCTAACAGTATTTATACAGATGAGGGCATTCCAATCGGACTAGAGAAATACGGAGCATCTAATCAAGCCGTAATCACTGAAATGAAAAACACAGGCAAGACTATTATGAAAACTTATAACTATGATAAACAGGGCTATATATTTACCCTTCATAATAATGCCGACGGCGGATTCGGCATTCAGAGCTACTTGCCGGAAAATGAATTGGGCAGCACTGCCGATTCAGTTCATGTAAACTACGAGATGGACGAAGATGACATGATCTTAGTTACAGAGCTTTCAGTATTCAATCTGCTGAAAAAAGAAAATGTAAATGTAGTCCTGCAATCTCAGGAAGCAGTAGATGATGGTTCACTTTCCATCTATGCCATGCAGAATCATATTCCTTATATCAACGTAGAAGTACAACACGGTCACATGGATGAAAACCTCAGGCTAATTCAACTAGGCGTAAAAGCAATGGCAGAAGCCCATCCAAAATCGGGCATAAAAAAACCCGCAGCAAGTACCGCGGGTTTTTAATGATTTATAAACAATTCTAGATATGAATCGCTCTGTTTGCAGTCGCAGCCATAGCTGCTTCTTTAATAGCTTCAGTATAAGTTGGGTGTGCATGGCAAATTCTTGCGATATCTTCTGCAAGCACGGAATTCCATGGCTACAACAGCTTCAGCAATCATATCAGCAGCACGCGGACCGATCATATGAACACCTAATATCTCATCGGTAGCCTCATCAGCCAGTACTTTTACAAATCCATCTGTATCCATACTTGCTTTAGCACGTCCGCTAGCTTTGAACGGGAAAGATCCTGCTTTATATTTCACACCTTTTTCTTTCAGTTGCTCTTCAGTATAACCTACCGATGCAACCTCTGGCCATGTGTAAACAACACCCGGAATCAGATTATAGTTAATATGTGGTTTCTGACCTGCAATAGTCTCTGCTACAAAAACACCTTCGTCTTCCGCCTTGTGCGCAAGCATAGCACCAGTAATTACATCACCAATTGCATATACACCTTGTACAGCAGTTT
Organism: Pedobacter sp. NJ-S-72; assembly: GCF_053890575.1. Taxonomy (NCBI): domain Bacteria; kingdom Pseudomonadati; phylum Bacteroidota; class Sphingobacteriia; order Sphingobacteriales; family Sphingobacteriaceae; genus Pedobacter; species Pedobacter sp. NJ-S-72. Next base: position 3,629,461 of record NZ_CM132681.1, read on the forward strand.
CTAAGTGTGCATTTACAGGTATTTTGTTACCGCGTTCTTCAGTTTTGATCCCAATGTTTTCTAAACCTAATCCTGCAGTATAAGCCGTACGGCCAACAGCAACGATATACAGTAATCAGCTTCTAAATTCACCTCTTCGCCTTTAGCGTTCAATGCTGAAACAGTTACTTTTTTTCCTTTTGCAGTTGCACCAGTTACTTTATGTCCCATAAAGAACTCCATTCCCAGTGACTTCTTCAATACACGCTGTAACTCTTTACCTAAACCAGCATCCATTGTCGCAATGATTGAAGGCAGGTATTCTACTACAGAAACCTTAGTTCCTAAACGTGCATAAACAGAACCTAACTCCAATCCAATTACACCACCACCGATAACGATCATAGTTTTTGGAACTTCTTTGATATTCAATGCTTCTGTCGAAGTAATGATTCTTTTCTTATCAATTGGTAAAAATGGTAAAGCAGTAGGTTTGGATCCCGATGCAATCACTACATTTTTAGCTGTGATCGTTTCAGATGTTCCGTCAGTTTTAGTAATCTTGATTGTATTTTTATCTACAAAAGATCCTAATCCTTCAAAACTGTCAATTTTATTCTTTTTAAACAGGTAAGTAATACCCGCTGTATTTTGCGCAACCACATCGTCTTTACGTGCGATCATTTGTGACATATTTACACTCAGATCCTTCAGGTCAATCCCGTGGGTAGTGAAAGTATGTGCAGCATTATGATAATGCTCTGAAGAGTCTAACAATGCTTTAGATGGAATACAACCTACATTTAAGCAAGTCCCACCAAAAGTTTTATATTTTTCTATAACTGCTGTTTTTAACCCTAATTGTGCACATCTTATTGCGCTAACATAACCACCAGGACCAGAACCAATAATAACGACGTCGTATTGCATAATGATAAAATTTTGTTGTACAAAGTTAATAATCCCCAATAGAAATAAGGCATCAAGAAGGGTGTTTCTTGTTAATCTTTCAATTAATCAATACTACTTCGGTAGTTGACAATACTCCTTTACGTGTAGTATGATTCAAAAACTTCCCATTTACCTTTGTAATACGGTAACCTTCAAACGTTTTTAAACGCCCCGTACCTTCAACCCCTGGCTGATATACTGATTAATAACCTCAGTATCCGCGTAAAGTAAATAGGGTTTTGGAGGCAATAAAGACTTATCGCCATCTGTTAAAAAGTAAAGTGGTGCATTTAGATAGAAATCCATTCCAAAAGCAAAGCCGATACGACTTCGCACCACAGGCAAGTCCTTTTCATTATGTTCATTAATCCAAAATGCAGCTTCACTATCACCCTGATACTTTACTAACCGTGGGTAATAAGCCAGGTTAAAATACAGATTTACAAAAAAGGCGATGGTACAAACCTGGAAGAACACTTTATAGCGGCCGTTAACAGGTGCAAAACTTACAATGATAAATAAAACAACTGCTCCTGATAACAATAATGCAGAAAATACAGTGATGTTATCCGGCTGAAAAAAATAATGCAGTACAATAATCAGGAACATCATAATCCCCCCCACGATGAGCTGCATGATCCTGATTGCTTTTACCGAACGTTCCAGTTCAGGTTACATACATATTGGGCACAAATAATCGTAAAAAAGGGAAATAGTATAGTAACATAAAAGGGAAGCTGGAACTTTGATAAAGAAAAGATCAGCAACGTTAGTAAAGAGCCCGATATACAATACCACTCTGCCTGCAATGGCTTTTTGAAGTTCTTGCGAAAAAACTGAAATACCGCAGTATAAAAAAGCAGGCTCCAGGGTAAAAAAGCCCATAAAATGGTATGCAAAAAGAAAGTAGGATCACCACTGGACTTCTTGATCGGGCCATTGTTAAAGAATCTTCCAAACTGACTGTCCCAAAAGAAAAACCTGATCCCTGACACACCCTGACGGCCAAAAATAACTTTATCCGGATGGATATCAAACTGATTGTACAGCGTATAAAGTTCAGGGAGCATAAAAACAAAAATCAGTGCCAAAGCAATCAGCCATCTGATATTAAATACCATTGTCCAGTTTTTGCTGATTAGCAAATGTCCGCCAATCGCCCCTCCAATAGGAATTAATGCAAAAATACCCTTAGTCATTACCGCACAAGCGGCAAATACAGAAGCAATTACTAAATGCAGAAACCATTTCTTCCCTAAAGATTTATAAAAATGATAGACACTTGCAATTATCAAACCCGTCAAAAAAGGCTCTGCGCGAATATCCATTGTACAAATCAGAATGTGCTGTGCCGTTAATAAAAACAAAGCCGCCCATAACCCGACCTGTTTAGAATAGAGTTCTTTGGCAAATTTATACGTATAAATAGCTGCTAAAAGCACAAAAAGTATTCCTGGCAATTTATATGCCCAGGTATTGATTCCAAATACCTTAAAGAAAACAGCAGTTATCCAAAAGGGGAAATGCGGCTTATCCAGCCAGTCCTTTCCTTCAACCAGTAAGTCGCTGAAATTATTATGCTGAGCCATCCCTTTAGCAATGGTGGCGTATAAAGCACCATCAGGCCCAATAACTGTAACAAATAACCCAGTGAAATTTAAGAACACAGCGAACCCGATAAAAAGGTAAAGCCATTTTGTAGTCTGATCTGCCAGTATTTTTTGCATAGCCAGGGTTTAGATTAATTTTTCTTTGTCAGGAGATTTAAAAACAAAGAAATAGTTTGCGCTGAAATTCCAAAAAAAAAAACAATAAATATAGCTGCTGCCTTACTGATGTAAAAATTAACAAGCAGCATATTATTTAATAGAAAAATGATAGCTGAATTTAAAAGCAGGCCGATTAATGAAACCGTAAAAAAAGCGGTAAACTGTAATCCTGATTTTGATTTATTATCCTTGAATGTCCAGTTACGGTTGATCAGATAATTACAGATCACAGCCACTGTAAATCCTATCCCATTTGCCAGAAACTTATTAAAATTCAGTTCATCCTTAAAAAACCAGGTCAGCGAAAAATCTATAACCAACCCGCATACCCCTGTGATTCCAAATTTAATAAATGCCAGAAGTTTTGGCGTTAGTAAAGAAGAAAAATAAGCTATACTGAATTTTTTTTTGCGGCATGATTGGTCATTAGGAGAACCAAAGGTACAATCATTTTAGAATTGAGGGTCAAAATGAGTAACATTTTAGATTATATAGCCCTCTGTCTTATAAAAAAGAACTGATATCCCTTATATTTAGACCATCTAAACTTTTCATATGAACCCTTCTAATAAAATGTTCTGGGTGGCACTCTGCCTCCTCTTAACAAGCTATTCATCAATAGCACAGGTAACGGATTCGGCCTATATCCGTGAGAACTACACCAAAATTGAAAAACAAATACCAATGCGGGACGGAGTTAAGCTGTTTACTGCGATTTATATTCCGAAGAATAAAGATCAAAAATATCCTTTCCTGATTAACCGTACCCCATATACGAGCTCGCCATATGGAGAGAACAAATTCAAAACCAGTTTAGGCCCCGATGCTTTGTTCATCAAAGAAGGCTTTTTTTTTTGTTTATCAGGATGTTCGCGGCAGATGGATGAGTGAAGGTGAATTTTTCGATGTACGTCCTCATATTGCCAATAAAAAGAGTAAAAAAGATATAGATGAAAGCTCTGATACTTATGATACCATTGACTGGCTGATTAAGAATATCCCCAATAACAATGGCAAAGCAGGAATATATGGGATTTCTTATCCGGGATTTTATTCAACAGCATCTTTACCAGGTGCCCACCCGGGCCTGAAAGCAGTGTCTCCACAGGCTCCCGTAACAGACTGGTTTCGCGGAGATGACTTTCACCATAACGGTGCATTTATGCTGGCAGATGCTTTTAACTTCTACTCTGTATTTGGCGTTCCAAGACCACACCCAATAACTCCGGACAAAGGCCCTAAAAGCTTTCAGTTCCCTATCAAAGATAACTATCGCTTTTTCTTAAGTGTTGGTGCACTAAAAAATGTTAAGCTGAAATATTTTGGTGACACGATTAAATTCTGGAATGATATGATGGCCCATGGCACTTATGATTCTTTCTGGAAAGCGATGGATATCCGTCAGCATCTTACTTACAGCTATAAAACCAGCAGTTCTGGTTGTTGGCGGTTTCTTCGATGCCGAAGATGCTTATGGAGCTTTACATACCTACAAAGCCATTGAGGAACAAAATCCAAAAGCTAAAAACAACTTAGTGATGGGGCCATGGTTCCATGGAGGCTGGGTAAGAGGAACAGGAAGTAGTTTTGGCGATATACAATTTGGGCAGCCAACAAGTAACTGGTATCAGCAAAATGTAGAATTCCCATTCTTTATGCAATACCTGAAGGATAAAAAAGATGCAGATTTAGCAGAAGCAACTATTTTTCTGACCGGCAGCAACGAGTGGAAAAAATTCAGCAGCTGGCCGCCAAAAGATACAGAAGAACAAACCCTGTATTTTCAGGAAGATGGTAAACTGAGCTTTAAAGCACCGGAAACAGAAACTGGTTTTGATGAATATGTGAGTGATCCGAATAACCCGGTTCCTTATCAGCAAGGTATACAGGAAAAGAGAACAAGAGAATATATGATCGATCGACGATCAGCGTTTTGCTGCACGCAGACCAGACGTTAAAGTTTATCAAACAGACATTCTTACCGAAGACATTACTTTAACAGGTCCGCTGCTGGCTAAACTTTCAGTATCCACTACCGGGACTGATGCCGATTATATTGTTAAATTAATCGATGCCTATCCTGAAGATGAGGCTCAGCCTGCTGTTAACCCAAATGGTATTATCATGGGTGGTTATGAGATGCTTGTTCGCGGTGAAGTGATGCGCGGTAAATTCCGCAATAGCTTTGAAAAACCAGAAGCTTTTGTTCCGGGCCAGGTGACCAAAGTAAATTACAGTCTTCCAGATGTAGGACATACCTTTAAAAAAGGACATAGAATAATGATCCAGGTACAAAACTCATGGTTTCCGTTAGTGGACAGAAACCCTCAGAAGTTCCTGGATATTTATCATGCAGAAGATAAAGATTTCCAGAAAGCAACCCACCGTATTTACCATGACAAAGCCAATACGTCCTCATTAACAGTGACCGTATTAAAACCATAATTAAAGCATCAACCCGACATACAATAAATAGATGAAAAGATTATTTTTAAGTACGCTTATTGTACTGAGCGCCTTAATCAAGGCAGATGCACAACTTCTGAAAGGGAAGCACAATTTCTCCCGTGCAGATACTTTAAGAGGTATGCTGACACCATTACGAACCTGCTACGATATCAACTACTACCATCTGGATGTAAAAGTTGATATCGATAACAAATCAATCAGTGGAAGTAACGAATTCAATTTTACGGCTACAACCGATTTCAAACAACTCCAATTTGATCTGTTCAGTAACCTTAAAGTTGAAAAGGTAACCTATAAAAATCAGGAATTACCTTTCAAAAGAGAATTCAATGCTGTATTCGTGACCTTCCCTTCCACGATCAGAAAAGGAGCAAAAGATAAATTCGAGGTCTTTTATTCAGGAAATCCAGTCATTGCAAAAAACCCACCGTGGGATGGTGGGTTTTTTTTCAGTAAAGATAAGGCCGGAGCCCCCTGGGTTTCTGTGGCCTGTCAGGGTTTTGGTGCAAGTTCATGGTGGCCAACCAAAGAGCACCAAAGTGATGAAGTGGATAGTGTGCTGATCAGTATCAGCGTCCCTAAAGATTTACAGGAAATATCAAATGGCCGTTTACGTAGCATAACAGATCAGCCGGACGGTTATAAACAATACAACTGGTTTGTGAGTAACCCAATCAACAACTATAACATTACCTTTTACATTGGAAAATACGCCCACTGGACGGATCTCTACAAAGGAGAAGACGGAGATCTTACCTTAGATTACTGGTCATTAAAAGCAGACAGTGCAGTAGCAAGAAAACATTGGGATGCAGATGTAAAGCCAATGCTCAAAAGCTTTGAACATTGGTTTGGCCCCTATCCCTTCTATAAAGACGGATATAAACTTGTACAGGCACCACACCTGGGAATGGAACATCAAAGTGCAGTTGCTTACGGGACCAATTTAAAATGGGATACCTTGGTAATGACCTTTCAGGTTCAGGCTGGGGATTAAAATTCGATTTTATTACAGTGCATGAAAGCGGCCACGAATGGTTTGGTAATAATATAACCTCGAAGGATATCGCCGATATGTGGATCCATGAGAGTTTCACTAATTATTCAGAATCGCTGTTGGTTGAGTCACTGTACGGAAAAAAAAAGCATCCACCGATTACGTAGTCGGCATCAGACATAAAATTCAGAACGATGTTCCAATAATAGGTACCTATAACGTAAACAGTGAAGGTTCCGGAGATATGTATTACAAAGGGGCCAATATGCTGCATACCATTCGTCAGCTGATACAGGACGACGAAAAATTCCGTCAGATTTTAAGGGGCCTGAATAAAACATTCTATCACCAAACCGTAACTACTGAACAAGTTGAAAATTATATCATTAAAAAAAGCGGTCTGAAATTAGCTAAAGTATTTGATCAGTATTTAAGAACAACAAAAGTACCTGTACTGAGCTATGAAATTAAAGACAGTAAACTAATATACCGTTGGACAGACGTTGTTGAAGGATTCAGCATGCCCGTAAAAGTATCATTAAGCCAGGATATTTTTAGCTTTATCTATCCGACAACAAAGCCACAAACGATAGCGATCAAAGACATCAGCGAAGCCAATTTCAAAGCAGACCCTAATTTCTATATCTTATTAAAAAAGAGTAAATAATTTCCGATTTTTATGCAACTAATTAATATTCTTAGTGTCCTATAAAAAACTAACAGCAATGAAGAAATTAAATAGCTTACTTCTACTGGCTTTTCTGGCATTTGGTTATAACGCTAATGCCATCGGCCCTATAAAAAAATTAACAGATCTTTTACTGAAGAAGAAAGACCAGTCGGAAGTTTCAAGGGCGTTGCCACTGGTGGTCCTCTGACCGTAAAAATCACAATGGGTAACAAAGAATCCCTGCGTCTGGAAGGTGATCAGGAAGCTATCTCAAATCTGACTACAGAGATCAATGCCGGAGTCCTTACAATCAAACCAAAAACCAAGTGGAACGACTGGTCAAGAAGATATAACCGGGCACAGGTAACTGTGTACATTACGGCTAAAAAAATCAATTCCTTAACCATGAGCGGATCCGGCAATATAGAAGTTGAGAATACGATTAACTCGCCAGAGTTAGTTGCTACCCTTAGCGGTTCAGGAGGCATTACAGCTACTGCCAATGTAAAAACATTTACAGGCACAATCAGCGGCTCAGGATCTATCAAACTAAGTGGCAAGGCCGATGACTCAAACCTTACCCTAAGTGGCTCAGGAGGCTTTAAGGGAAAGGATTTTGCAGTCAATGACTTATCCGCACAAATCAGTGGTTCGGCCAACGTTTACATCACCGCAAATAAAACTATCGAGGCAGTAATCAGCGGTTCGGGGAATATCCGTTATTCAGGCAACGCCACAGTCAAAAAAACAGTCATAGGATCAGGTAGCATAAGAAGAGATTAAGCAACAAAGATTTAATATAAAAACAAAAAAGCGGCCCGGTATCCAACAAAGATACCGGGCCGCTTTACGAGGGATTTACCCCTCTAAAGAATAAAAACAACCTACAAAGGCAGGTTAAAAACATGAACCGATTGATCCTTAAACTTTTGATAAGAAGGCTGATCAGATTTTGCCTTGTCCGAAACCACTACAATCTGCGTATCACTAATAAAGGAAACCCCTTCAACATTACCATACAACACATTGTTTCCTGAGCCAACTACCCCACTACTATTCCCTGTAGGAAAAGAGTAAGTCTTGCCACCAGTAAGAGCCCATTCCGTGCCACTAAGCGTTCCTATCCACAATTTAGAATCCTCCTGTGAAGTAATAGCTACTTTATTTCCAGAAATAGTCAGATCAGAATAATCCGAGAAACTTGCTGATGAAGGAAGAACGATCTCACTGACTTTCTGCCACTGGCTACTCGTCTTTTTAAGTACCACAATCTTGCCGGGGGCTTTCTATTAATGCAAGCATATATTCTACCCCACCGCGTGACACCCATGCAATTCCTTCAAATCCTTTGTTACTATTAGCTTCTGTAAAAGAATAATCTGCCCATAGACTACTTTGATATTCCATTGATGAATTATATTCACGAATACGAGGCTGATACTTGCTGCCATTCTGAACAGTTTCCTCCACAACAAAAAAGCCCGGCGAACTTTTCGGTGCATAGGTAATCCCTTCAAATTGCGAATCTCCGGATCCCGAGCCTAGCAGGCTATTTTCGTCACTATTCTCAGGCAGATTTTTCTTGATCTTAGCGATCTCGTACAGATTATCAGAAACCACGTAAAAATAGCCATTCAGGTACTGAACCCCACTCGCTTCAAACTTATCACTTTTATCATAGCCCTTAATCAGCTTATAGATTTTCGCTTCCGCAACCGGTGCACCCAACACAGTAACCCCGCTGGCACTTACCGCACCATTAACCCCAGAAGCTGATTGAGAAGAATTGAATTGAGCTGTCCCGAAGAAGAACCCTCAGGAACAAGACTGTCACTGGCCTTATTACAGGCTGTAAAAAGAGACACCGCTAACAAAGCAGTGCACACAGGTAATTTAATGTTTTTCATCATAGTAGATATAATTATAGATATTCTGCAATATCAACTATAACTATCATTACCACAATACGTTCACATTATTTTTCCGTTAAAAAATTATCCAGTGGATACCCCCGGGAGGATGGCATAAAAAAAACGCTAATGTAAATTACACAGCGTTTTTTTTTTTATTTTGTTATAGTCTAGAATTGATACCCTATGGCCAGGAAATTCTGTACATAGTTAATCTTCTGACTTGCCTTATCCAGATCGTCTCTGCCCGTTGTATGAACAGTTTTCAAATTAGTAGTTCCAACTTTCGTCGTATTCTGGAAATACAACCCTCTCGTTACATAAAACTTCAAACCAATTTTCGCAGAAAAACCATAACCAGCTACATTCCAGTGATTATTTCTACCCTACCCTGTTCGAATAAACGAACATCAGACCTTGGCACCATGATACCACCACCAATACCAGTTTCCAGTGTTAAAGAAGTCTGTCTTGAAGGCGCAACCCAGATATCATCATAACGTTCAATCTCGATATTTGCATAGTTGAACCCATCCGTATGCTCATAAGTAAGCATTTTATCGTTTACAGTGATCATTTGACCATTGTAAGTTCCCGCCATTGCACCAGTTGGAACACCAGGCTCAGAAATATTTTCACCGATAAAACCAGTAATAGCAACCTGCTGAGGAATATCCATTACATATTTCATATGATCCCAACCTATCGAGATACTATAATTATCCTTAATGAAATATCCTACACGAAGATTATACTGAGGTTCAGAAACCTTTGCCGGATTTAAATAATTCCATTTTAGTGGAGACTGTCTATCATGGGCAACTACATCTTTCAAAGTAAAATCGTAGTTCGGCCCTGTAAAATTAATATCACTCTTCCCATACCACGAGTGATTATAACCCCAATGCACAAAGAAATCCCCTTTTCTGGAGAAATTTCTCTTGATTTCATTAGAGAATATACTCTTTCCAATCTTAACCGGAATATCGGTTGTATTTGTAGTTTCTTGTGCCTTGATCTTTTTACCAAGAACCAGGAACAACAGTAATAAGTAGCTTTTTTTCACACCGTAAAAGTACTCAAATCCTGTCAAAAACTAATTACGTCCAAATATATGACATGAACAAGACGCAATAAAAACAAGAAAACCTGCTGTAACAAAACAGCAGGTTCTTAATATATTATTATTTATCTATTATACTCCTAACAATAAACGAGCAGGATCTTCTAATAATTGTTTTACTCTTACTAAGAATCCAACAGACTCTCTGCCATCTATGATTCTATGATCATATGATAAGGCAAGGTACATCATCGGACGAACAACAACTTCACCTTTTTCTGCAATAGGGCGCTCAATGATATTGTGCATTCCTAAAATAGCAGACTGAGGAGCATTGATGATTGGAGTAGACATCATTGAACCAAATACACCACCATTAGTGATTGTAAACGTTCCACCAGTCATTTCTTCCAAAGTTAATTTGCTGTCACGAGCTTTAGTAGCCAGTTCAATTACAGATTTTTCAATCTGCGCAAGCGTCATGCTTTCTGCATTCCTGATGATTGGAACTACCAATCCTTTAGGAGCAGAAACTGCGATAGAGATATCTACGAAGTCATTATAAACAACCGATTCACCATCAATACGTGCATTCACAGCAGGGAAATCTTTCATTGCTTCACAAACAGCTTTTGTAAAGAAACTCATGAAACCTAAACCAACACCATATTTCTCTTTGAACTGATCTTTGTATTTCCCACGTAAGTCCATGATCGGTTTCATGTTTACTTCGTTAAAAGTAGTTAACATGGCCGTCTCATTTTTCACTGCAACCAACCGTTTTGCAACAGTTTTGCGCAATGGCGACATTTTCTCTTTACGTTCATTTCATTTCTAGATCCCGCAACCGGAGCAGCTACTGCTGCCGCTTTTTCAGGAGCTTTAGCCGCTGGTGCAGCTGATTTCTCCGCCTTAAGCGCATCTTCTTTAGTAATTCGGCCATCAACACCAGAGCCTTTAACAGCACCCGCGTCAACACCTTTTTCTGCAAGAATCTTGCCAGCTGCTGGTGAAGGAGTACCAGTTGCATAACTCTCACCATTTCTTTCCGCTACCGGAGCAGCAGCTTGTGCGTTATTAACAACTGCTTTTTCTTCTGCAGCTGGTGCCGCCGCTTTCGCCGGAGCAGCTCCACTAGTTTCGATAGAACAAACTACAGCACCTATTGCTAGCGTATCGCCTTCGGCTGCCACTATTTTCAAAGTTCCGGCTTGCTCAGCAGTTAGTTCAAAAGTTGCTTTATCAGACTCTAATTCGGCGATTACTTCATCCATTTCTACGGCATCACCATCATTCTTCACCCAACGGGATAAAACAACTTCGGTAATTGATTCGCCTACTGGCGGAACTTTTATTTCTAGACTCATAATTGATGTATTATATTTTTCTAATCTACGTTATATGCTTTACTTACTGATTTCTTAGCAATCTTATGATCCACCTCAGTTACCGGGGCAGCAAAAGATTTTGCCAGAATACTTGCCTGCTCATCCGCATGCTGTTTCGCAAATCCTGTTGCAGTACTACTGCTTTCTTTTCTTGATATCACTTCAATATCGCTGAATGCTGTCTTTCTTGTTTTACGCAACAAATAAGGCCATGCACCCATGTTTTCAGGTTCTTCCTGAACCCAGATAGCTTCTTTCGCATTTTTATAGCCTTTATAAACATCTTCCATTTGTTTTAATGGCGTAGGATATAACTGCTCAACACGAACAATCGCAACGTTTTTGATTTCCTCTCTCTGTTGTTTCTCTAATAACTCGTAATAGATTTTACCACTACAGAACAATACTCTGTCCACCTCGTTAGGCTTCACACATTTCATCATCATTGATTACTTCCTGGAATTTACCTTCAGTAAACTCTTCCAGTTTAGATACACATGCCGGGTGACGCAATAAGCTTTTAGGTGTGAAAACGATTAATGGTTTTCTGAAATCACGCTTAAACTGACGACGGATCGCATGGAAGAAGTTAGCTGGAGTGGTACAGTTTGTTACCTGCATGTTATAATCAGCACATAGTTCCATAAAACGCTCAATTCTTGCAGAAGAGTGTTCAGGCCCTTGTCCTTCATAACCATGAGGTAATAACATGACTAAACCATTTTCACGCTGCCATTTAGTTTCCGCACTTGCGATATACTGATCTACAACAATTTGCGCTCCATTAAAGAAGTCACCAAATTGAGCTTCCCAGATTGTTAAAGCATTAGGGTTCGCCATTGCATAACCATACTCAAATCCTAAAACACCATATTCTGATAAATGTGAATTGTATATATCAAATGGGGCTTGCTGATCAGAAAGGTTACTTAATGGGATATATTCTTCTTCAGAATCTTCTAAAAAGTTAAAACAGCATGACGTGTGTGAGAATGTACCACGTTCAACATCCTGTCCACTTAAACGAACTCTTTTCCCTTCTGTAAGCAAAGTAGCGTAAGCAAGCTGCTCACCCATTGCCCAGTCAAAAATATGAGTCGAAGTAGCCATTTTATTGCGCTCAGCAAATAGTTTTTCAATTTTCTTGAAGAACTTCTTATCCTTAGGCAAAGTGCTGATTCTTTTTGCAATTTCTAATAAAGTAGTCTTTTTAACAGACGTATCCGGAGAAGAAACGAAGTCTTCTGCACTGGCAATTCTCATATCTGACCATGCACCAGCAAATTTCACCGCTTTATAAGTTGAGGTGATCTCTTTAGCTTCGTTTAATCTCTCCTGTAAAATACCACGGAATTCAACTTCCATTTCCTTTGCCAGGCTTGCTTCCAGTTTACCTTCACCAATCAGTTGTTTGATATAGATATCTCTTGGATTAGCATGCATGGCTCAATACTTTTGTACAATAAAGGTTGAGTGAACTTAGGTTCATCTGCCTCATTATGTCCAAACCTGCGGTAACACAGAATATCGATGAACACGTCATTTTTATATCGCTGACGGTATTCCATAGCCAGGTTTATCGCATAAACCAAAGCTTCCACATCATCTCCATTTACATGGAATACAGGTGAAAGCGTAACTTTGGCAATATCAGTACAATAAGTACTGGTACGTCCGTCTTTATAATTTGTAGTAAAACCAATCTGGTTATTAATCACCAGGTGGATTGTACCACCGGTTTATATATCCGTCCAGACCAGCCATCTGAATAACTTCATAAACGATACCCTGTCCGGCAACCGAAGCATCACCATGAATCAGGATAGGTGCAATACGCGAATTATCGCCTTCGTACTTGAAATCAATTTTAGAACGTGTCATTCCTTCAACCACACCATTTACTGTCTCCAGGTGAGATGGGTTAGGACATAAACTCAAGTGAACATTTTCCATCATTTGTAGTCACGTCAGTAGAATAACCAAGGTGATACTTCACATCACCTCCAAACGGAGATTCAGCGCTGTAACCTTTACCTTCAAATTCAGCAAAAATATCCTTGTAAGTTTTTTGCATGATATTGGCAAGAACGTTTAAGCGTCCTCTGTGAGCCATACCGATTACAAATTCTTCAATACCCATTGATGAACCTTTTTCAATAACTGAATCCAGTGCCGGGATCAAAGCTTCTGCTCCTTCTAACGAAAATCTCTTCTGACCAAGAAATTTAGTGCCTAAAAAGTTTTCAAAGCTTACTGCCTCATTCAACTTCTTAAGAATTCTTCTTTTCTCTTCGATTGAAAAATTTGGCGTGTTCTGCACACTTTCCATTTTGTTTTCAATCCAGCCTAATACTTCAGGAGTACGGACAAATTTATATTCCGCACCAATAGACCTGCAATAAGTCTTTTTCAGGAAGGTTACGATATCACTAAGCTTAGCAGCACCAATTCCCAATTCTACACTAGAGTTGAAAACAGTATCCAGATCAGTCTGGTTTAAACCGAAATTCTCTATGTCCAGAGTAGGTAAATGATGACGTCTTTCTCTAACTGGATTTGTTTGGGTAAACAAATGACCTCGCTGGCGATAACCATTGATCAGATTTAAGACATTTACTTCTTTTAAAAAATGTTCGGGAGTTGCTTCGCTGGCTACGCCTGCATCAGCTCCTCTTCCAAAATCAAACCCTTCAAAAAACTTTTGCCAGCCGAATTCAACCGCATTAGGATCTTCTTTATAAGCTTGATAAATAGAATCGATGTATTCGGCATTTGCGCCGTTGAGATAAGATAAATTATCCATTATTTAAGAATTGGTGTAAGTATGGCAAAATTAGGATTTTACCTTTAAAAACAGCTATAAATCATCAAGAAATTCTACGATTTCACAAACCTTTTTCAGTGGTGTCAGCCGATCGTCAAGAAGTATATCAAATTCCGAGATAAACTGCCCGCCCGCAACCAGCAGGGGGACATCCATATGGTCCAGTACTTTAGTCAATATTTTATTGACATCTTTCCCCAGGTTTAAGGACGTAAGCACGATGAAAGCATAGTCAGGCTTATAATGTAAAATAACTTTTTTCAGATCACTATAGGGAATTTCCTGCCCAAGATACAGGGTATCCATGCCGCAGCGTTTGAGTAAATAACGTGCAAAAAGCAAACCGGTCTCATGCATTTCGGCCTCCGGGAGGAACAATAAAAACCTTTTAGGATCTTCTTTCTCCGGTTTTTTAACCCGGTCAATCTCCACAATCATCCTGTCCCTGATCAGGTTTGAAGCGAAATGTTCCTGAGAAGGATCAATTGCACCTGTCTGCCACAACATTCCAACTTTCTTCATAAAGGGGAAAAGAACAAGATCCATGGTGTTGACGAGCCCTAACTCTTTAATACAACCAGATAAAATCTCTGCAAACGCAATCTCATCATATTTCAAGGTCAAGGTAGCATCAGAAAGACGCAATACTTGTACAGTATCATTATTGAAATCCGATTGCAACTGCAAAACAAGATCATTAACCTGTGTTATGCTCATCTTAGCAATCCGGCTGATTTTGTATCCTTTTTCATTCAGGGTTACAATATTCAGCAGCTGCTTCAAATCATCCTCCTCATAATACCTGATATTGGTAGGAGTTCTTTTTGGAGGCACAAGATTATATCTTGCCTCCCATGCCCGGATTGTATGTGCTTTAATGCCTATTAGGCCTTCTATGTCACTGATGGAGAATCTTTTCACGTAAAGTGAGAACAATTGTTAAACAAAAAAAGTTTTAAATATTTTTTTTTTCTGTTTAAGTGGAAAAAAAAAAAAAACCAGCCGGATCAATGAACATCAACCCCGGTTTTATCCAGGATTCGCAACTTCTATATCCAGCATTTTGATCTGTTTATCTAAATCGAATGCGTTTTTCGAACGTGGGTCTTTTCCCCCTCCGGCAACATAGGCCCAGTTGCCCAATTATTACTTGCCGGTGAATAGTCGATTAATTTTTTTTCAAAATATTCCGCACCATCTACCCAGTTTAATTTTAAGATATAAATCAGGTAAGTAGCAACCAGTAAACGTCCGGTATGTGTAATAAAACCAGACTGATTAAGATCTTTCATATACTGATCAACAATAGGATTACCCGTATGCCCATCTTTCCACTGTTGCAGATTCCGCAGATATTCTTCAGTTTGAGGAAATTCAGTAACTTCTGCTACGATGTCTCTGAAGTAATTAACACTATGCTTCTTGAACATAAATCGAAAGAAGTCTCTCCAGAGCAAACCTAATATCAATTGCGTAAAGTGGTTGTTAGACCCAAATTTCTGTTCTGCTTCTTTTATAGCCCAGTATACTTTTCTTGGAGATAACGCCCCTACTGCCAGCCAGGGAGAAAGTTTAGATGAAAAACTATGCTGAGCAGCATGCGCTTTACTACTGCGAATATAAATATCTGAGTCAGCTGCAAATAAATAATTCCTGCAAATGTTTTATACCTTCCTCTTCACCTCCTCTTGGAACAGAAGAGAATGCGCCAGAAAATTCGGGTAATTCGCCCCAGGCTTCCACTTCAACAAAATTAATAAGTTCAGGAGAAGGGAAACAATCTTTCACTATGGCATCTCGTTCTGTCTTTTTCTTAAACTGGGAAAAAATATCAGGAATATCCTTAATTGGAAACGGTAAATCTTCTTTATTGTAAAGCGTATGACCAATGAAGTGTTTCAGGTTGATCCTCAATTTCCATAACAGATCTTCTACATTCGAAGAGACAGTAGTTTCTTCCGTCGCTACTTCTCTGTGATGATAAACTTCAGCTAGCTCATATTGTTCTGCAAGCGCAGGAATATGAGCTTCAGGAGTACCGGAAATAATCAAAAGATTACCTCCCATTTTCTTTAATGATTCACGAAGGGCGATTACACTCTCCGCTAAAAACTGAAACCTGTTATTTCTTTCCTGAGCTTCATCAGTAGTATTTTCAAAATGACGCGGATCAAAGAAATAAACAGGCAGGATACTATCGGACTTACTGATTGCTTCTACTAACATTTCATTGTCATGTAACCGCAAATCATTTCTAAACCAGACGAGTATTTTCCTAGATTCCATTTATTTAGACTAAAGTTTTGTTGTAATCACCAAAAATATACCATTTTTATCCTAACATCTAATACACAAAGTAATATTTACATAAGCGCAACAAAAGTTTAGCATAAAATTGCTTTTAAACAGCTTATTCAGAAACAAAAATGCCCTAAAATAGTTAATCTAAAATGAACCAGCATATTTTACTCACAGGTGCAACCGGCATGCTCGGCAAAGATTTAATTGAAACACTTTTAAAACGAGGTCATACAATTTCTGTGTTATCCAGAAAGCTTCAGCAAATCGACCAGGTAAAAGTTTTTTTATGGGATGTTTATAAACAGGAGATTGACATGAATTGTCTTGAAGGTGCAGATACGATTATACATCTTGCTGGCGAAAATATATCCAAAGAGAAATGGACTGATCAACGCAAAAAGGAGATTATTGACAGCCGGGTCTTATCCACACAGCTTTTATATAAAGCCATAGCTGAAACCAAAAATCAGGTCAAAAACTTTATCTCTGCTGCCGCAGTTGGTTATTACGGCACTCGTGGTGATGAAATATTAACAGAAGAGAGTAGTCCCGGCCATAATTTCCTGGCACAATGTTGTATTCAATGGGAAAAAGCTATAGACCAGGGGCAGCAACTGGATTTAAGAATAGTAAAAATCAGAACTGGTGTCGTACTGGCAAAAAATGAAGGAGCCCTTGAAGCCATGGCTAAACCAATCAAATTCTTTGCTGGTGCTCCTTTAGGCAATGGAAAACAATGGATACCCTGGATTCATTATCAGGACATGACACAGATTTATCTTCATGCGCTCGACAATGAAACATTAACTGGTGCATATAATGCCAGTGCACCTTTCCTGTTACAAATAAAGAGATAACCAAAGCTATCGCGAAACAGTTACACCGTCCGGCATGGCCATTCCATATACCAGCAAAAATGTTGCAACTGATTTTAGGAGAAATGAGTTCTCTGGCTATGAATAGTACAAACACTTCCGCTCAAAAGATATTATCCAGCGGATTTAAATTCAAATATCCTCATCTTGAACAGGCTTTAGCTGATATTTACGGTCAATGAAAACAGAGGTAGTAAATATTTGCTGGTTAAGAAGAGACTTAAGGTTACAGGATCAGGCTGCATTATATTACGCATTAAAAAACAAAAACCCGGTTTTACTGCTTTTTATATTCGACAAAAATATCCTGGAAGATTTAAATAACCCTCAGGATGCGAGAATAACTTTCATCTACCGCAGGTTAAAAGAACTGGAAAAAGAGTTACAGCAAAAGGGATCTTCTCTACTGATCAAATATGGAACACCGGAACGGGTATGGCCAGAACTCATCAAAGACTATAAGATCAATTCAGTTTCAGTTTACACCAACCATGATTATGAGCCCTATGCAATGGACCGCGATGATGCGCTGGCAGAATATCTCCGCTCTGAGGGCATCTCATTCCACACTTACAAAGACCAGGTAATTTTTGAAAAAAAAGAGGTTCTCAAACCAGATGGAAAGCCTTATACTGTTTTCACCCCCTATTTCCGCCAATGGAAAATGAAACTGAATGATTTTTATATTAAGTCTTATCCATCAGAAAAACACCATCAAAACTTCTTTCAAACTCAACCACTAGCCTTTCCTTCTTTAGCTAACCTGGGGTTCGAAGAATCAGCCATGCAATTTCCTACAGCTAATTTTGAAGACAAATTAGCTGCTTATGAAGAAAGAAGAGATTTTCCTGCGGATGATGCAACAACGCATCTTGGCGTTCACTTAAGATTCGGGACAGTCAGTATCAGAGCAGCAGTTCATTCAGCATTACAAGCTGGCGCAGAAAAATGGCTATCAGAGCTGGCCTGGAGAGATTTTTTTATATGATGATGATTTTATATCATTTCCCTCATATCACTACGCGCTCATTTAAGCCCGCATACGATCAGATCAAATGGCTGAACAGAGAAGAAGATTTTGAGGCGTGGAAAAATGGTCAGACGGGCTATCCTATAATTGACGCAGGAATGAACCAGCTGAATCAAACAGGTTATATGCACAACCGCGTAAGGATGATCGTGGGAAGTTTCCTGACTAAACACCTGCTGATTGACTGGCGTTGGGGAGAAGCCTATTTCGCCGAAAAACTATTAGATTATGAACTGGCCAGTAATGTAGGCGGATGGCAATGGGCTTGCGGCTGCGGAAATGACGCAGCACCCTATTTCAGGGTATTCAATCCAGAATTGCAGGCAAAGAAATTTGATCCGGAAAACAAGTATATCTATAAATGGGCACCCGAATATAAACAAGAAAAGCATATTCAACCTATAGTTGAACATGCTTTTGCAAGAGAACGAATTCTCAAAGTTTTAAAGAAGCACTAGTTTTTTACATCAACAATTTCGATATCAAAATCTAAACAAGAGTTGATTGGAATTGTAGTACCGGGAGGTGTTCCGGCATAACCAAGATCTGAAGGCATAATTATACGTATTTTCCCTCCTTTGGTTACTTTACCCGGAAGGGTAAGCACCCAGCCTTTAACAAGGTTCTTTAATTGAGTTACAAAAGTACCTGCAGTATTAGTATCAAAAACAGTTCCATCTAACAATCTTCCTGTATAGTTTACTGTGATATTTGAGTTGGCATTAATAGCATCTGTTCCCGTTCCTGCTGTAGAAACAGCATATCTAACCCGGTTTGGATCTTTAGTCATCTGAAGACTATTGGCTGCTATAAATTTATTGATCAGACGTTCATCTGTCTGCCATTGATGCGCTTCAGCAAACATATTAAGATCAACAGCTATAATTTCATTTGATTCCACATTAAGATTAGAATTACCGTTTTTCCCGAAAATCATACTGATGGGATGATAATTTTTGCAGTACCACCTCTTTTAAGCATAGACATTACCAACCGCACTGGTGTAACTGTATAACCAGCACCACCTAAGGAGAAACGATCAGTATAGCCCAATAAAGTAGCAGGAACATTATAATCTCCACTCTTTGCGATAGAAGAATTTGTCGCATGTTTAAAATCAAAAGAGTAGAAGACAGAATCACTGCTAACCAGGTCAGCACCTGTTCCAGGATTAGTAATCTGATAATAAAATCCAGAAGGATCTTTAATTGCAGTAATATTATTTTTAGTAATATAATCCTGGATATTACGCTCGTCTACAACCTGTATAGATTCATAATCCTTTTTACATGAACTAAAAAGGACAGCCAAGCCAATGAAGGCAAGAGTAAATTGTGATAATTTTTTAAGCATTGTTTAGTTTGATTGACCGGTTGTGTTTGTTGGAACGAGTTTTCTTATTTTAATTAATCTAATCTTGAAATCTAATATTGTATTTGCAGGAAGAAAAACAGGAATGTTGTTTGGCCCTGGCATTGCACTGACCACTCTATTCTGGTAAGCCAGTGTTGAAGGTACAATCAACCTGATCGTTCCTCCCGGTCTGATATACTTCAGACCTTCCTGCCAGGCAATTATTGCCGTATTATAAATGAACCCAGGTGTCTGACTATCTATCACAACCTGAGTTGAATCGTACACAACTTTGTCGTCAGGTGGAATTCTTTTACCAACATAGCGCATTACTATCGTGTCGGTAACATCATATTTAATCTCATCAGAACCATCCCCCTGCTTGATCACCTGGTAGTATAATCCACTCGGCAATGGGGTTGCAACAATATTACTATCTTTTATAAATTTCTTAATCAAATCATCATCAATTGCAGCTTGTGCAGCCCGGTCATAGGCAGGCTCTGTTTTACAGGCCGCGAAAGAACAAGCTGCTGCAATAAACAACAATATGATTTTGCTTTTTAACATATTGCACAAAAAAGTAGTTTTATTAGGGAGGGATGGAACAATATTTAACCAATTTTAACAAATACAACAATGAAAAGGCCGGATCATGAGGTATGATCCGGCCTTTTTTCATTAAGTATCCTTCTGTTTAAACCTGGATTCAAGCAGAAATCAAGATTAAAAACAATATTTATTTTCAGCAATCAGTTGCTGAGCAACCTTCTGACGGACATCTTTCACATTAAATGCTTCCATTTTAGTAAATCTTTTCAATCCTACCAGCATCATACGTTGTTCATCTCCTTCAGCAAAAGCCCAAAGCGCCTCTTTACCTGCTTTTTGCAATGCATCAACCGCCTCTACGAAATAGATACGCATCATATTTAATTGTCCTTCGCAAGCTTCAGCACCTCTTAAACTAACCAGCTTCTCTGTTCTTAACATCACAGATTCAGCTACATACACGTAACTCGCCATGTCTGCGATATTCATCAGGATTTCCTGCTCTTTAGAAAGGCTTAACATTAACTTTTGAACCGCCCCACCAGCTACCATTAAAGTCGCTTTTTTCAGGTTCTTAATGATTTTCTTTTCTGCAGCGAAAAGTGTGTCATCTTCCTCTCCAAAATCAGGAATAGACATTAATTCGGCAGCGACAGCAGTAGCTGGAGTCATTAAGTCTAATTCGCCTTTCATAGCTCTTTTCAACATCATATCAACAGTTAATAACCTGTTGATTTCATTCGTTCCTTCAAAAATCCTGTTGATCCTTGCATCACGATATGCCCTGTCCATCGGTGCATCGGCAGAGAAGCCCATTCCACCATAGATCTGAACACCTTCATCCACAACATAGTCTAATGCCTCAGAACCCCATACTTTTAGTATTGCACATTCTACAGCAAACTGCTCCGTAGATTTTAATTTCGCTTTACTTTTATCCATTCCACCTGCAACCAATGCTTCATAAGCATCGTCAATATTCTGACCTGCACGGTAATTAGCTGATTCTACTGCATAAACCTTAGTAGCCATTTCAGCTAGTTTATAACGGATTGCACCATATTTTGAAATTGGACGTTCAAACTGAATACGTTCATTTGAATAATTGATCGCAGTACTGATTACAGCTTTTGAAGCTCCAACCGCTGCTGCTGCCAATTTAATCCTTCCGATATTTAAAATATTCACTGCGATTTTAAAACCATTTTCACGTTCAGACAGCATATTTTCTACCGGAACTTCACAGTCGTTGAAAAACACCTGGCGGGTTGACGATCCTTTGATCCCCATTTTATGCTCTTCAGGGTTCATAGTCACCCCTCCAAAATCACGCTCTACAATAAATGCGGTCAGATTCTTATCGTCATCAATTTTCGCGAATACAATAAAAATATCTGCAAAACCACCATTGGTGATCCACATTTTTTGTCCGTTAATCACATAATGTTTACCATCTGCAGATAACCTGGCTTTAGTTTTACCAGAGTTAGCATCAGATCCGGAATTAGGTTCTGTTAAGCAATAAGCTGCTTTCCATTCCCCCGATCCCAGTTTTGGAATATATTTCGATTTCTGCTCTTCATTTCCATAATACAGGATAGGTAAAGTACCAATACCCGTATGTGCAGAAATTGCAACTGCAAACGAATGACCAGCACCAATTACATCAGCAACCAGCATTGAAGTATTGAAGTTCTTACCAAAGCCACCATACTCTTCAGGAATAGAAACCCCTAAAAGTCCCAGTGCGCCTGCTTTAGTTACTAATGAAGGCATCAGGCCTTCTTCCATTTTATCAATACGATCCAGGTTCGGATACACTTCTGCTACAAGAAAATCTCTGCAGGTCTGTGCAATCATTTGCTGTTCTTCATCAAATTCTTCAGGAATAAATACATCCTGGTATGTGGTTTCCTTTATCAAAAACTCGCCACCTTTTACTTTTGTTTTGTCTGTAGTTTCCATATTTTTTTATAGCTGATCTCTACCAGAATGTTTCCGGAGATTTCATTTTTAGATTTTATAATTATTGCTTTATTAAAAAGCACTAAAGAAGTTCAAAAATACCGGCAGCACCTTGTCCGCTACCCACACACATCGTTACCATTCCGTATTTACCATTTCTGCGTTTCAACTCATGAAACAATTGTACAGAGAGTTTTGCACCAGTACAACCCAGTGGGTGGCCTAAAGCAATGGCTCCCCCATTCACGTTCACAATATCCTGATTGATGCCTAAAGTTCTAACCACTGCAAGTGACTGAGAAGCAAAAGCCTCATTCAGTTCAATCAGGTCCATTTGTTCTAAAGTCAGACCAGCTTTCTTTAGTGCCAGAGGGATTGCATCAATCGGGCCTATCCCCATAATTCTTGGTGGTACCCCCACAACGCCATAACTTACCAGGCGGGCAATCGGTTCAACACCCAGTTCTTTCATTTTACTTTCAGATACTACAATTACAAATGCAGCACCATCAGACGTTTGCGAAGAGTTACCAGCAGTCACGCTTCCATCAGCAGCAAAAACAGGTTTCAGCTTAGCTAATTTATCCAGAGTAGTGTCTGCACGTGGTCCTTCATCTGTATCTACAACATAACTTCTTGTTTTCTTTTTCATCTGGCCGTCCAGATAGTTTTCAGTAACTGTAATTGGAGCTACCCCAGCCTTTAAATGACCATTTTTAATAGCTTCTACTGCTTTCATATTAGATTTGAAAGCAAACTCATCCTGATCTTCTCTGCTAACTTTATATTCACTGGCTACAGCTTCGGCAGTGAGTCCCATCCCCCAGTACCAGTCGGGTTCTTTTTTGCGACTTCAAAATTAGGTACGACTTTCCATCCGCCAAATGGCATTCCGGACATTACCTCTACGCCGCCGGCAATAATACAATCTGCCATTCCACTTTTAATTTTAGCAACCGCAGTAGCTATGGTATCCAGCCCAGATGCGCAATACCTGTTTAAAGTCACACCAGGAACCTTATCCGTATCCAATCCCATCAGGGAAATCATACGGCCTATATTTAATCCTTGTCTGCTTCTGGTGTTGCATTCCCAACGATCACATCATCTATTTGTTCTTTATTCAGATTGGGTACTGAGGCTACTAATTGTTTGATTACTTCAGCAGCCAGATCATCGGCCCTGGTAAAACGAAATACGCCACGTGGTGCTTTGCCCACTGCTGTACGTAAACCTGCTATGATATATGCTTCTTGCATTTTTTGATGTAGTTAAGAAAAGTTAAATGGAATAAATCCTGCTGATCCTTTTCTGTTAAACATTATATTTTTTAAATCCTCTGGTTTTTCTATTACCTGCTTAATTACGAAGCGGCTTGCCTTTAGTCACAATACTCTGAATTCTTTCCAGAGTTTTCCGTTCACCGCAAAGCGATAAGAAAGCTTCTCTTTCTAAATCCAGTAAATACTGTTCAGTTACTTCCGTAGGAGAAGACAAGTCACCACCACACATTACATAACCTAGTTTTTCTGAGATTTTTTTATCATGTTCAGAAATGTAATGACCTGAATACATAGTATTAGCACCTGCATAAACAATTCCTAATCCTTGTTTACCCAATACCCTGATATCATTTCTTTTCACAGGTTGTGTATAACCAGTATCTGCCAGCTCAATTGCTTTTGCTTTAGCATCAGCAATTAACCTGCTGCGGTTCATCGAAACTGAGAATTTATCTTTTTGTAAGTAGCCTAAGTCATAGGCTTCAAGCGCAGAGGTCGAAACCTTAGCCATCCCGATAGTCAGGAAACGATCTTTCAGTACATTCTGCACAATCTGATCATCTTTGTATTCATCAGAAGCACGCAAAGCAAATTCTTTTGTTCCCCCACCTCCAGGAATCACACCTACACCAAATTCTACCAGTCCCATATAAGTTTCTGCGTTCAGCTGTACGTGATCTGCATGTAAACTAAATTCACATCCACCACCTAAAGTCAGGTTATGCGGTGCGACTACAACTGGAATAGAAGAATACCTGATTCTCATAGAAGTATTCTGGAAAGCCCTGATCGCCATGTTCAATTCGTCCCATTCCTGCTCTACAGCCATCATGAAAATCATCCCAACATTAGCACCCGCAGAGAAGTTAGCACCATCGTTTCCGATAACTACTCCTCTATAATCTTTTTCGGCCAGGTCAATAGCTTTATTAATAGCCTGTAGGGTGTCACCCCCTATGGTATTCATTTTTGAATGAAACTCTACATTTAATATTCCGTCACCTAAATCAAGAATAGAAGCCCCTGAATTTTTCCAGATTGTTTTAGTGGTACGAATATTATCCAGGATGATGAACGAATCAGCACCCGGTAATGCTTTATAACTTTTAGAAGGAATATCGTAATATTTTTTAACGCCATCTTCTACTTTATAGAACGAAGTATGACCAGCAGCAAGCATTTCATGTACCCAGGCCGCAGCCTCATTTCCATACTTTTTCATGCCTTCCAGAGATTCTTTAATCCCTACAGCATCCCATACTTCAAACGGGCCTAAATCCCATCCGAATCCAGCACGTAAGGCATCATCAATTCTATATAGTTCATCAGCGATTTCTGGAATTCTGTCAGAAACATATTCAAATAAACCAAAGAATGAATGTCTGAATACTTCCCCTGCTTTATCTTTACCTGCAGCAAAAACCTTCATTCGGTCTCTCACGTTTTCGATAGGCTTTGTCAGATCAAGCGTAGCTGATTTAACTTTTTGCTGTGTGCGGTATTCGAGTGTTTTTAAATCAAGAGCTAAAATCTCTGTTTTACCGTCAGCAGTTTTTTTTTTTTTATAAAAACCTTGTTTGGTTTTATCGCCTAACCATTTATTCGCTTCCATTTTGACTACATAGTCAGGAAGTTTAAATAAGTCATGGGCTTTATCATCAGGACAGTTATCATATAGTCCTTTTGACACTTTAATCATGGTATCTAAACCTACTACATCAGAAGTACGGAAAGTAGCTGATTTCGGTCTGCCTAAAGCAGGTCCGGTAAACTTATCTACTTCTTCGACTGTCAGGTCAGGTCTAATTTATCTACCAGATGCAGTAAAGCCATCATAGAATATACGCCTACTCTGTTAGCGATGAATGCGGGAGTATCTTTACATAAAACAGTTGTTTTACCCAAAAATTTATCTCCATAATGCATTAAGAAATCTACCAGTTCAGGTTTAGTGTCCGGAGTTGGAATAATCTCCAGTAAACGCAGATAACGAGGCGGGTTAAAAAAGTGTGTACCGCAGAAATTAGCTTTAAAATCATCGCTTCTTCCTTCGGTCATTAAATGAATGGGAATACCAGAAGTATTTGAAGTAATCAATGTTCCGGGTTTACGGAATTGTTCAACCTGTGCAAATACTATTTTCTTGATATCAAGGTTTTCAACTACTACCTCAATAATCCAGTCTACTCCAGCAATTTTTGACATGTCAGTATCAAAATTACCTGTAGTAATCTTATTCACTACTTTTTTGGTATAAACCGGGGAAGGATTAGTTTTGATGGCATTTTGTAATGCTGCATTGACAATACGGTTCTGAACTGCCGGGTTATCCAGCTTTAACCCTTTTGCTATTTCCTCCGGGCTTAGTTCTTTTGGTGCAATGTCTAACAACAATACTTCTACACCTATATTCGCAAAGTGACAAGCAATGCGTGAGCCCATGATACCGGAGCCTAATACCGCTACTTTATTTATCTTTTTGTTCATCATTTCCTGTAGTTACTGTATATGCTAAAGTGAGTTTATTTAATTTCTGTAAGCTTAGTACCAGGTTATTTTTTTCTGGTATAGTCAAATGATCATTCAGGTATTCATTGAAGGAACGGACAACCCCTTTCGCCACCTGTCGCTTCTCTCTGCCAAAGTCAGTCAGAAAGACTTTCACGGATCTTTTATCACCGGAGGATGCCTCACGATATATTAACCCTGATTCTTCCATATTGTTTAGCATTCTGGACAAACTGGTGGCTTTCACCCCAAGCAAACCTGCAAGCTGTGATACCGCCGTACCATCTTATCAATATTAATCAACACATAACCAATTGCTTGTGTGATCCCAAAGCCTGATGCGATCTGGTTATACGTGTTAGACATGTTTTGCCAAACGACTTTCAATAAATAATCTATTGTTTCCTGTTGTTTCATTAATTACTATGCTTGCATAACAAAGCTAAAGAATATAAAACTAGAATCCAAGAAAAAAAAGAGCACAAAAAAAGCCGCCAGGATTGATCCTGGCGGCTTCTGAAATATTGGTTTCAGACTAGTATAAAGTAAATTCTACTCTTCTGTTTTTCTGACGACCAGCTGCAGTTTTGTTAGTTGCAATTGGTTGGTTTTTACCGTAACCAGTAGCTTCGATTCTAGATGCATTAGCACCTTGAGAAACTAAGTAAGCTTTTACTGATTCAGCTCTGTCTTTAGATAATCTCATGTTCAAATCTGCTGAACCTGTGTTATCTGTGTGACCAGCTAATTTCAAGCTAAAGTTTTTAGTTACTAATAAGTTAGCAACACGGTTTTAACGAAGAGTATGATTTAGCTCTGATTGTAGCTTTAGATAAATCAAATTCTAAGTCTTTAATCGCTTGTTTAACAACTTTACGATCAGCTTCAGTGATAATTACTTTTTCAGTAACAACTGGAGCAGGAGCAACTAATGGACAACCAGCACCATCAACAACAGTTCCAGATGGAGTGTTAGGGCATTTATCCAATTTGTCAGCAACACCATCACCGTCAGTATCTTTTAATAAATCGCTCATTTCAGTTCTTAATTTAGCATTTTCAGATTTCTGAGCATCTAAATCGCTTCTTAAAGAATTTGCAATGTTTTTAGCTTGAACAGCTTCGTCGTAAGAAGCAGCAACTGGATTGCTGAAAGCTAATTGCTTTCCTTTACCCAATGCAAACTCTAAACCAGCGCTAGCATAGCTGAATTTATCGCTATGACGACCACCACGGTAAGTACCGTCTAAGTTATCACCATCAACAAAGTAGATAGACCATCCTAAGTTAAAGTTAACTTTCTCAGAAACTTTAAATCTAGCACCTAATCCTACAGGGATGATTAATTCTTTAACGTCTTTTGGATATTCAGTAGTTCCAGCAGCGCTAGTAACTTTTGGTTTGTAACCAGCTAAACCAGCACCACCTGTTACGAATAATTGTAATGCATCTTGTTTTCTGAATAAGTCGATGTTAAACATGTTAACTTCTGCACTTAAACTAGCAGCATAATTTAATTCAGTTTCAAATTTAGTGTTTCCACCAACGATAGCAACACCTTTACCATCGTTAAATGATTTAGAGTTATCACCTTTCAATTTACCTCTGATTCCGTCTAATTTCAAAGAGAAATATGGTGTGAATTGTTTTTTGATGTAAAGACCATATCCTAAACTTGAACTGTTCTTAGAGAAATCATTGTGGCCACCTAGTGGAGAAGTTGGAGTTAAAACACCAGCGTTAACACCAATAGACCAGGTACTGAACTGCGTAGCAGCAGCAGCATTAGCAGCTGGTTGTTGTTCCTGCGCTTGTGCAGCACCACCGATTAAAAGGGCAGCTAAAGCTACCGGCAGACTTTTAAATAATTTTTGTTTCATAATATGAGTTTAATAAAAAAAATAGTTCTGGTATTTTTTTTGATACTTAAGCAATATCTATACCAATTTAGTTTACAAAGCTCTGAGCACTCTCAGGGCAGGTTTTTCTTCCTAAACTGTATGTTTAATGAAGCAAAATCTGCCGTTTTAAATGAACAGAAAGCGTTATATTGGCGCCAAGGTATGGATTATAAAGAAACCTGACAAATAATTTTCAATCTAAGAGATTATATATTACTATATAAATACAATTATTTAATTTTTCTCAGGCTTATAGTCTTCTGCATCTTTATACATTTTCTCAATAAGATCTTTATTTTTTTCAAGAATAATTTTTCTTTTCAAACTTAACTTAGGCGTAAACTCGCCTCCTTCAATGCTCCATGCCTTAGTCAGCAATACAAACCGCTTAACTGCTCCCTCCCACTTTCCAAACTCTTTAGATGCGTTTGTGATCTCCTGGTTATACTTTTCAAGCACCTGAGGATTTTGAACCATTTCTTCATTGGTCGTATAGTTAATCCCTTTTTTTCCACACCATGATTTCAACGCTTCAAAATTCGGAACTATCAATGCCGATGGGAATTTACGATTTTCACCCAGCACCATGATATGATCAATCAGTACAGATTCTTTATATTTATTTTCCAGCATCTGCGGTGCGACATATTTACCTCCTGCAGTTTTGAAAATTTCCTTTTTACGGTCAGTAATTTTCAGGAACTTTCCATCTACAAGTTCTCCGATATCTTCTGTATGGAACCATCCGTCCTTATCTATAGCTTCTGCTGTCAGGTCTTCTCTCTTATAATAACCTTTCATTACATTATGTCCCCTGGTCAGCACCTCCCCATCTGCCGCAATCTTAACTTCTACCCCATCAATAACAGGACCTACTGTACCAAACATTGCATTTTCAAAATGGTTAACTGTGATAACTGGCGAAGTCTCTGTTAATCCGTATCCTTCAAAAACAGGCATTCCGGCCGCCCAGAAAATACGCGCCAGACGAGGGTTCAACGCTGCCCCCCCGGAAACAATCACCACAATATTACCACCAAGAGCTTCCTGCCATTTTTTAAATACCAGTTTTCTGGCGATACCCAGCTTAAAGTTAAAAAACCAGCCGCTGTTCATATCATATTGCTCAGCAAGTGCTACAGACCAAAAGAAAATACCTCTTTTAATCCCTGTAAGGGCTTTTCCCTTTTCCATGATCTTATCATATACTTTTTCAAGCAATCTTGGAACTGTAGAGAAAACATTTGGTTTAACGAATTGAATATCTGCAACAATGGTGTCCATACTCTCTGCATAATATACCGATACCCCCATATACAAGTAGAGATAAAAAATCATCCTTTCAAAAATATGCGACAGCGGCAAAAAGCTTAGTCCATTTTCCAGTCCATGAGGTACTACGACAGAAGAATTAATAAAGTTCTGCACCAGGTTACTATGTGTAAGCATGACTCCTTTCGGTGTTCCGGTTGTACCTGAGGTATATATTAACGTTAATACATCTTCGGATGTAACAGCAGCACGATAAGTTTCCAGGTCTATTCCTTCGCTTTTCGCTCCGGCATCCACAAGTGTCATCCAGTGATCTGCACCCGGGACTTCATTAAAGGTATAGATTTTCAAATCCGGATTAATGGCTTCACCAATAGGCTTTACTTTTTTGAACAATTCTTCATCTTCAACAAAGAAGACACTTACGCCTGCGTTTTCAAGAATAAACTTAATGTCATGCTCGGCGAGCGTTGGATACAAGGGCACATGATACCCACCAAACTGGTTGACTGCAAAATCAGCAATATTCCATTCTGGTCTGTTATGGGACATTACAGCAATCCTGTCTCCCTTCACCATTCCCAGCTGAATCAGACCTTTACTCAGGCTGTCTGCTGTGTCAGAAAAATTGCTGAGTGCTATATTTTTTCCATACCCCATTAATCTTTCCACTAATAAACTCGTCTTTTGGGAATTTCTCTAAGTTGTATTTAATTAAATCAAATACTCTCGTTACAGTTACAGGCATAATATTGATTTTATCAGTTTAAATATTTTATACAGATGAACCCGGCAAGGTTCAAAGAACGAAATTAGTTCCGGATTACTTTGCTATTCCCAAATCTAACAAATTAATTATTGTAATAAAACCAATTTTAATTTTGGTATGTTTTATTCGCGTAATCTTCTTAAAGGCCGAAAATTGTTCAATATAACAGCAGTTTCCCGAATAAAACAAACAAAATATTATAATGAATTTGTATTTTCTTACCCGACTACACACATCAATGTATTTCACCTGTTTGTCCTGAATAAGTGACACTGTTTAACCGGGTACAGCACAATATTACCACTCTCTTACACTGAACCTACCCGACAAACGTTCTTAATTTTCAATCCACGACGCCCGCGGCATAATAATTGCTAAGCTCATTTTTCACATTTAAACTTTATACAAATCATATGAAAAAAGTATTTACAATACTTTGCCTTACTGTAATCGCTACGTTTGCGATCCAATCTACTTCTAAAGCTCAGAGCTATAAAAACGCCATTGGTGGTCGTTTCGGAGCAGCTAACGGAGTAACTTTCAAAACATCTCTTGGCGAAAACAAGATGCTTGATCTTATTGCCAATTTCAGATCTAACAATAACTATAACTATTTCCGTGT
This sequence comes from Pedobacter sp. NJ-S-72, assembly GCF_053890575.1. Lineage (NCBI taxonomy): Bacteria > Pseudomonadati > Bacteroidota > Sphingobacteriia > Sphingobacteriales > Sphingobacteriaceae > Pedobacter > Pedobacter sp. NJ-S-72. The sequence goes on from NZ_CM132681.1 coordinate 3,659,912, forward strand.
AACTGCTTTATATGAAGTTTACAAACCGATCAGTGGTGCACAAGGACTGAACTGGTACTATGGTGGTGGTGGTAGTGTGGGTTCTGTAAAATACAAACCATACAACTCAAGCGATCTGTATCTTTCTCTTGATGGTGTTTTAGGTCTGGATTACAAATTTGCTGACGCACCCATCAATCTTTCTTTAGACTGGAAACCAGCTATTCAATTAGCTCCGGATACTAATTTTGATGCCTCTGGTGTTGGACTGTCTCTGCGTTTCACTTTCTAGAAACACCTATTTATAAAAAAAGGCATATGAGATCTCATATGCTTTTTTTTTTTATAAATAGGAAATTAATCTATATCCCTGTCCATGCCTTAAAAACTACCTTCTCAACCTCCGTTCCATCCGGATTTATCGAAGACACTAATTGTACATTAGGACTTGCTTTAAGAGTAACCCTGATCTCTTTATCCAGTCCGTCTCTTCTTAACTGGAAACGTACTACATCTCCAACTTTCTTTTGTTTCATCACCGACATCTTTTCAATTGTTGGTTCTGCATAAGTTCCATCAATACCAATCAGTTCATCGTTAACATTTAATCCGTCAACCCATGCTGCTGAATTACGGGAAACTGCCGATATTACTACATGACCTTCTATTACTTTAGTTGCAATACCCAAATAGGCTTCTTTTTGATTTACATCTTTCACGTTTATTCCTGCGTAAGCCAAATACTTTTCATATTCAACCGATCAGTACCGTTCACATATTTCGCCCAGAAATCTGTAAAGCTGATTCCACTGATTCTCTCTACCATAGCTTTGAATTCAGCATCAGTATAGCCTCTGCCTTTAGCCTTGCACTGCTCATACATTGCTTTCATCACATTGTCAAGACTGGCCTTTCCTTTTGTCGCATGTGCGATTTCAAGATCCATCAGCATCCCTACAATTTCTCCTTTACTATAATAAGAGATTCCACTATTCTTTGAATTTTCATCAGGACGGTAATACTTGATCCAGGCATCAAAGCTTGACATTGCGGCAGACTGCACATAGCTACCCTGTGTATTGATCACATCTGACATTGATTTAGTCAAAGTTCCGATAAACTCTTCCTTGCTGATCAATCCTGCACGCAGCATCAGTTTATTTTCATAATAAGCTGTAAATCCTTCAGCAATCCATAAGTCTGTAGTATAGTTTTCGTTCTCATAATCAAACGGGCCTAAGGCTACAGGGCGCAATCTTTTACATTCCATAAATGATGATATTCATGTGCAACCAGGCCCAGAAAATCTTTGTGCCCTTTTTCTGTAGCATAAGCATCCCTGGAAGCTCCCAATACAGTTGAATTTAAATGCTCCAGACCGCCGCCACCTCTAAAAAAATTATGGACTATAAATGTGTAATGCTTATTTGGGTTCTCTCCATAAACAGCAGTTGCCTGTTCAACAACTTTAGCCATATCAATTTTTAAACGCTCCACGTTATAACTGCCGCCACCATACATAGCTACTTCATGTTTAACACCCGCTGCAGTGAATTCAAAGACTTCCTGATTACCAACTTCTATCGGGCTGTCAAATAAGACATCATAATTCTTTGCTGTATAAGTGAATTTCTGACCCGCTACAGGCTCCAGTCCGGTAGAAACTTTAGACCATCCTTCAAAAGGAATAATTTTGACTGTACTAGATAAGGCAAGTTGATTATCAGGATACATAAAAATTGCAGTTGGCGATAAAAATGCATGGGTTGCATCAATAAAGGCTGTCCGTACAGAGACTTCAAACGCATACACACTATAATTGATATCTATTGCATTAGCATTACTGGTATAAACTCTCCAGGTATTCTTTTTTAGTTTTTCAGTTTTAAGCAGTTTTTTGCCGGATGCAGCGGCGAAACCTTCTACGTTTTTCGAAAACTCCCTGATCAGATAAGATCCCGGGGCCCAAACGGGCATTTTAATATCTATATATTCTTTATTCAGACCACTAACATGCATCTTCACATCTGTGTAATGTGCTTGTGGTTCTTTAAAACTTACTTCATAATTAACTTTAATCTGTGCTTTAGCAGCCAGGGCAGGCGCAAGTACAATCAATAACCCTAATCCTATTCGTTTCAACAGCATATTTAATTCTTTTGGCGCAAATTTAAAACATATAGCTTTTGTTATCAGTTAAAATAAGAAATTAGCTGTAACATACTTAATACAAGTATGGCCAGCGCGCATATTAAATATTTTTGTATAATTAGTCGCTCCAAGAACCCATTATGAAACTCAAATACGTCATTTACTCCCTTATTTTCCTTGGGATAGCTTACCTCATTTATCACAGGATATCTACGAACAAGAAACTTGAAAACTCAGGAATGGGTGCTGGAGCAAAAGGCTCTGGAAATTCCAAAGGCGGAAAGTCACAGCATATGTTAGTCAATGGCATTGTTGTTCAGGCCTCATCCTTTGCCAATAAACTGGATGTTACCGGAACAATAGAAGCCAATGAGTCTGTTGCTTTACAAAGTGAAGTTTCCGGTTTAGTAACAGGTATCTATTTTAAAGAAGGCAGTAATGTAAGCAAGGGCAGTTTACTGGTCAAAATTAATGACCGTGATATTCAGGCACAATTGCAGGAGGCACTGACAAAACAGAATTTATCATCGACCAATGAAAACCGGGCAAAACAACTCTTACAAAAAGGAGCAATCAGCCAGGAAGAATATGATACCGCACTTGCGGATTTTTGAAATCTTTAAAAGCTCAGGCACAGCTCATCAGGGCGCAACTGGCTAAAACTTCAATCATCGCTCCTTTCAGTGGAAAAATAGGTCTCCGTTCGATTTCTGCTGGTGAATATATTACGCCTACTAAAATAATTGCGAATTTGCTCAGCACAAACCCTGTAAAGGTCAATTTCTCTGTTCCTGAAAAATATATGGGCCAGATCAAAGTAAACTCTACTATAACATTCCGTACTGATGGTTCTACACAGCTTTACACTGGAAAAGTTTTCGCGTTGGAACCTGGAATAAATGCACAAACCAGGACCTTACAGGTAAAAGCCCTGGCATCAAATGAAAACAATGAGTTACGTCCCGGCTCTTTTGCTAAAGTGTCACTTACCCTGGATAAAGTTGAAAATGCAATATTAATTCCTAACCAGGCTATTATCCCTGTACTGAGAGGCAAAACTGTATTTATCAGCCAAAATGGTAAGGCAAAACAGATAGAAGTACAATCTGGCACACGTACAGATGAAAATATATTGATTACCTCCGGACTAAAAATCGGTGACACAGTTTTAACAACAGGAGCACTTTCATTAAAAGATGATGCCCCTGTAAAAGTATCAGTAGTTAAAAACTAACCGAAATGAGTATATCCACCACGAGTATAAAAAGACCCGTTCTGGCAATTGTAATGAACCTGATGATCCTTCTTTTCGGGGTTATCGGATACAATTTTCTGGGTGTAAGGGAGTTTCCGAATATTGACCCAACGGTAGTTTCTGTACGTACCTCCTATCCTGGAGCAAACTCAGATATTATTGAATCACAGATTACCGAACCGTTGGAAAAATCTATTAACGGGATTGACGGGATCAGAAATATGTCCTCTTCCAGTAACCAGGGAAGCAGTACAATTACTATAGAATTTAACCTCGGTAAAAACATCGAAGAAGCTGCGAATGATGTTCGTGATAAAGTTTCACAGGCTACCCGTAACTTACCTAAAGATATGATGGAAATCCGGTAGTGAGCAAGGCCGATGCAAATTCTGATGCGATCATTACAATGACTATCCAGAGTGATAAAAGAAATCAGCTGGAATTGAGTGATTATGCAGAGAATGTGATTGCCGAACGCATCCAGACTATACCGGGAGTAAGCAGTGTGCAGATTCAGGGTCAGAAGAAATATGCGATGCGAATCCGTATTGACCCTAATAAATTAGCTGCATTAGGCCTGACTTCACAGGATATTGTCACAGCGCTTGACAATGAAAACGTAGAACTTCCTTCTGGTAAAATTACCGGAGCAAGTACGGAGCTAACAGTAAAAACACTGGGTAAGTTAACTAACGAAAAAGAGTTCAATAATCTGATTATTAAAAATGACGGAAACAATGTCATTCAATTAAAAGATGTTGGTTATGCTGAACTCGGCCCGGAAAATGAAGAAACTATTTTAAGGGAGTCTGGCAAACCTATGGTTGCAGTAGCGCTGATCCCTCAGCCCGGGGCAAACTACCTCGATATATCAACAGAGTTTGAAAAGAGGTTTGCGAGATTAAAAAATGATATCCCTAAAGATATAAAACTGAATGTCTCTCTGGATAACACCCGGTTTATTAAGAATTCGGTAACAGAGGTTGCAGAGACAATTATTCTTTCGCTGGTATTGGTTATCCTGATTATTTACCTGTTTTTCAGGGACTGGGCAATAGCGATCAGGCCGTTGATTGACATCCCTGTATCACTGGTTTTCACCTTCTTTATCATGTATATTTTTGGTTTCTCCATTAATGTACTGAGTTTACTGGCTATTGTACTGGCTACCGGGCTGGTGGTAGACGACGGGATTGTGGTTACAGAGAATATTTTCAAGAAAGTAGAAGAAGGATATTCTCCTTTTGAAGCTGCGATTAAAGGTTCCAATGAAATTTTCTTCGCTGTTATTTCCATTTCGATTACCCTTGCAGCAGTGTTCCTTCCAGTTGTATTCCTCCAGGGATTTGTAGGGAGGCTATTCAGGGAATTTGGGATTGTGATCGGTGCAGCGGTCTTGATATCAGCCTTTGTATCCCTGACTTTAACTCCGATGTTAAATGCCTACCTGATGAAAAAGACAGGCCATAAAAAATCGAGGTTTTATGAATGGTCTGAGCCATATTTTGTTAAACTAAATGATAATTACGCCGAAAACCTGAATAAGTTTCTGAATAGAAGATGGCTGGCGATTCCAATCATAGTAGTATGTGTTGGTCTGATCATGTTATTCTGGAAAATACTGCCTAAAAAAACCGCTCCTATATGATGATAGAAGTGCAATCAATATGAGTATTACTACTCCTGAAGGTTCGTCTTACGACTACACAGATAAGTTCATCATGAAGATTGCCAAAATGGTTGAAGATTCTATTCCTGAAAAGAATGTAAACATCACCATTACCTCTCCTAGTTTTGGAGGGAGTGGTGCTGTAAATAGTGGCTTTGTCAGAATGGGTCTTGTTGACCCCGGATTACGTGGTCGCTCACAAGAAGAAATAGCAAACCAGCTTACCCGGATTACTAAGAAATACACCGAGGGAAAAGTATTGGTTACTCAACAGCCTACAATATCAGTTGGCCGTCGCGGTGGTTTACCAATCAGCTATATTATCCAGGCACAGAATTTTGATAAACTCAGAGAAAAAAGTACCACAGTTTATGGACGAGGTTAGTAAAGATCCTACGTTTACGGTTTCAGACGTCAACCTGAAATTCAATAAACCAGAAATCAACCTCACTATTGACAGGGATAAAGCCCGAAACCTTGGCGTATCAGTCTCTGCCATTGCCCAAACACTGCAGCTTGGCCTGAGTGGTCAGCGTTTCTCCTATTTCTTTATGAATGGTAAGCAGTACCAGGTGATCGGACAATTTGACCGTGGTAACCGTAAGGATCCATTAGATCTGAGTTCTGTCTATGTAAGAAATGATAAAGGTGAACTGATACAGGTTGATAACCTGGTGAGTGCAAAAGAAGAAAGCAGCCCACCCCAATTATATAGAAATAACCGTTTTACCGCAGCAACAGTTTCTGCTGGTCTGGCATCGGGGAAAAGCATTGGAGATGGTATTGCTGCTATGGACAGAATCAGGGATAAGGTCTTAGACGAAACGTTTTCTACCGATCTTAGTGGTGAATCCAGGGATTTCCAGGAGAGCTCTTCGAACACGATGTTCGCTTTTGGACTGGCGCTGTTATTAGTGTACCTGATTCTTTCTGCTCAGTTTGAGAGTTTCAAAGATCCGATAATTATCATTATGACAGTACCTATGGCAGTAGCAGGGGCTTTTCTGTCTCTATGGCTATTTGGACAAAGCTGGAATATATTCAGTCAGATCGGTACGATCATGCTGATCGGACTGGTTACAAAAAATGGTATTCTGATTGTGGAGTTCGCCAACCAGCTCAAAGAAAATGGCAAGAGTGTGCATGATGCCATCAGAGAAGCTTCTGTTTCACGTTTAAGACCTATCTTAATGACCAGTCTGGCCATTGCAATCGGAGCCCTGCCTATCGCTATGGCATTGGGTGCAGCGGCAAAAAGCCGGATGGGCATGGGCGTTGTGATTGTAGGCGGAACAACATTCTCACTGGTACTTACCTTATTTGTGATTCCTTCGATCTATTCTTACTGGTCTAAAGAACATAAAACAAATACAGATTTACAAGAGTCATTAAAAGCAGCACTGGCTGAAGAAAAAAATCCTTCGGCTTAAGAAGCTGTTTAAAATAATTATATAAACAAATGAACAAGCATCTCTTTTATTTCTTAGCGTTCCTGATCTGCTCTGCACAAAGTGTAATAGCTCAGGATACACTTAGCCTGGAGGAAGCGATAAGTACTGCATTAAAGAACAACTACGACATCAGATTGGTCAATAATGAAATACAAATTGCCAAAAACAACCTGAATGCAGGAAATGCAGGAATGCTGCCAGGACTTGTTGGTACTTTCAGTCAGTAACGGGGGCAGCAGACAGAATACAGTACAGAGTCCGGCAACGGGCCCTGAGAAAAAAACAAGCGGGGCGCGCAGCACAAGCTTAAACTATGGAGTCGCACTGGACTGGACTATTTTTGATGGGTTCCAGATGTTTGCCAATTATGACAGGCTAAAGGAATTACAAAAACAGGGCGAGGTTAACGGTAAATTAACTATCCTGAATACAGTATCTGATGTAGTTTCAGCCTATTATGTACTGGTCAGACAGCAGCAACTGGTACTGGCAACAGATAGTGCGCTGAAAATTTCAAGATTAAGAGTAACCATTGCAGATAACAAGCTAAAGATAGGACGCGGTTCTAAATTGGATGTATTGAGTGCAAAAAAGTAGACTACAATACAGATACAACGTTATTTCTGCAACAGAAAAACATATTAAATACTTCCAGGATAACACTCAACCAATTGATGGCAAGAGATCTCAATATTGTCTTTGCTGTAAATGAGAAGCTGGATATTGAACACAACCTGAACTAGCTGACCTGGAATTATTAACAGAACGCCTGAACCCGACTTTACAAAATGCCTTTATCAATAAAAAGATAGCTGCATTGAGCTTAAAACAGGTTAAGGGACAGCGTTATCCTACAGTAGCCTTAAACAGTGGCTATGAATTTTCGCGAAGTACCAGTCCTACAGGGTTCAACCAGAAATTCAGGGCTAACGGACTTACTTATGGAGTAACAGCAAGCCTTAATATTTTCAATGGCTTCCTGCAAAGACAGAATGAGCGCAATGCAAAGGTGCAGCTCAACTCTACAGAATTAAGTCTTGATAAAACAAAACAGGATGTGAATGCATTGCTGAATGCTACTTATCAGAATTATGTGACTAACCTCGATCTGTTAAAAGTGGAAACCGGAAACGTGGATCTGGCGAAACAGAACCTTGATATTACTTTTGAAAAATATCGTCTTGGCAGCATCAGTCCGCTGGAATTACGCGAGGCACAAAGAAATTCTATAAATGCCATATTCGCTTCCTGGACGCACAATATCAGGCTAAACTAACAGAAATTAATTTAAAAGAGATTAGTGGTACTTTAAATGTTCAATAAGATGATTACTTTCGTTTATGATACTAGTAGCAGATAGCGGGTCTTCGAAGACAGACTGGCTGGGATATAAAGACGGCAAAACAATCAGTTTTAGCACACAGGGCATCAATCCATACTTTTTAAATGCGCAGGATATCTTCAAAATATTCTCCAAAATGAAAATGACGGAAGAGTTTGCTGCGGATGTCAGGGAAATTTATTTCTATGGTTCCGGATGCTCTACTCCAGATAAACATGAGGTCATATCTAATGGTCTGTCATTATATTTTACTAAAGCTTTCATCAGTGTTGAAAACGATTTAATAGGTTGTGCTTACGCAACATGCGGAGACCGGAAAGGATTGATTTGTATCCTTGGTACTGGTTCTAATGTTTCCTATTTTGATGGCGTATCAACTTATGACAGTAACTATGGCTTAGGTTATATACTGGGTGACGAAGGCTCTGGTACTACGTTTGGGAAAAAGATGGTTACTTCTTATCTGTATAAGCAGATGCCAGAGGATCTGCGTACGATGTTTGAGAAAGAGTTTAACACGGATAAAGAGACTATCATCACTAATGTTTATCAAAAACCATTTCCAAATACTTATTTAGCAGGCTTCAGCCGTTTTATGCACCCGAACAGGGATCACCCTTTTATTAATCAACTGCTTATTGATGGATTCCAGGAATTTATTGATGTAAATATTAAGAACTTTAAGGACTATAAGACGCTGGATTGTCATTTTGTAGGGTCTGTTGCTTATTATTATCAGGATACACTGAAACAGGTTTGCAAGTTGAATGGGCTCAAGATTGGAAGGATAATGCAGAAGCCGATTGAGGGGATATATAACTACATTCTGAAAAAAGAAGGGATTCTCTAGGGTAAGTCTAGCTTCGCAAAAAAAAAAACATACCATGTTCGGCCGGCCATTGCCTTCGCTGAAGAGCTCGGAACGCTATGTCCTCACATTGGTATACTGTTTTTTTTCAAAACTCTCCAAATGGGGTTCATTCTGCTGGTTGGCGCGTTAATATGGTTTGCTAACATGGAGTGTTAATCTGGATTGCTTATATGATGCACTAGAATGGATAAGAGCTAAAGCAGAATTAAATAGCAGATTATGCACGTTAGCTAAGGATTTATTGTTCTTTGCATCTTCACATAATTGATCCCCTCTTTACTAAATTCCTCACCCACCTCAATCATTCCAAACCTCTTGTAAAACGGAGCCTTCTCTGATCTTGCATTACACCAGATTTCAGTAACATTATAATGTCGGGCAACATTCATTAAATGTTCCAGTAATTTTGTTCCATAACCCTGCCCCTGTACATTGTTGTCTGTAGCAAATTTTCTAAACTGGGCCTGCTGATCAGTAATAAAAAGGGAAACCACCGATATTAACTGATCACCTTTAAAAAGCCCAAAGTGGGTCCCATACCGATCTTCTTCCAACTTCACATAATCAATAGTTTTTTCGGGCCACATGACCCTGTGACGCAAATCCCAGGTTTCGCAAGCATTTACTTCTTTTATTATTATGTCCATTTGTAAACAATCATAACATTTTCCCTAAAACTATCAATTCACCCATCCTCTTTTAAATCTCTAATTTCAAATACCAAAAAAATTCTTCCAGCTTTTTTATGCCCTCAATATTACATTGACAATCTATATTAGTGCATCATATTAGCAATCCATATTAGTGCATCATACAAGTAATCCATATTAACTCGCCAACCAACAGAATGAACCCCATTTGGAGAGTTTTGAAAAAAAACAGTATACCAATGTGAGGACATTGCGTTTTTTTTTCCTTCTTCAGGAAAAATAATGCCGGCCGAACATGGTATGTTTTTTTTTTGCGAAGCTAGACTTACCCCTTTAGAACACCGCTTTGTGGTTCACCACAATATCACATACCGTCACCTTACCTTACCTGCAACAACCTCCACGGGGTTCAACTCTCCCTTTCCATTAGACAAGCTCGCGAAAAACTGACCGTTCTCTTCCCCTGTAAACACAGAGTATGTTCCTGGAGGCAGTTTACACTGAAAGAAGCCTTTTACATCGGTTTTAACCTTAGCAACTAACGGCTGATGAATCGCTTTATACAACGGGCCTTCACCTTCTGCCTGCGCACCGGTAGTAACGGCATAGATATAGACTGTACGTTGTATACGCTTGCCGTCATCTTTGTTATTGTTGGTACTGTTGTCATTGTTTTTTCCAGGGCCTGGCATCATGTTTCCCTCCTGAACCGAAACTCTGCCTTGTATCCCCTCGGGGATACTCTTAGGCTGGCCAGGGGTTCTGGAAGCACACGAAAAAGCAAGGAAAGTGATTACTGAAAAAAAAATAGCTAAATAAAATTTCATCTGTATAAGTATTAAAGTTAAATTTGGTTACCTCAAAACGCAATTCATGCAATCCTTTGTGCATTATGATTAATTCTCTCAATTTACGAAAGTGTGGCCTATTATCTATACTCTTTTGCACAAGTATAGCTTTTTCTTCTGTGTATGCACAAGGAGTTATCATGCCTGATGCTACCAATGCTACCTTCTTAAGAGCCAATAGTATTGCATTAGCCAGCAGCGCTAAAACACAAAGGGTTACTGCTTTTTCTCTTGCTGCAAGGAAAGGCTGGGTCATTACCAGAAAAGATCCCAATGGGTCTGTCATGAGGTTACAACGTCTTGATGATACAGGTTTACCAGTATACTATATAACCAATAATAATACGATTGCCGCAGGTACTACCCGTACTAATAAACTCTATAATGGTGGCGGCTTAGGTCTGGCACTTAATGGAAGTACTATTTCAGTGGGGAAAATAGCCATATGGGATGGCGATGGTGTTTTAACCAGCCATGTAGAATTCAGCGGTGGCAGAGTTGAAATTAAAGATCAAACTACTACTACATCCGAGCACTCTACTCTACTCACGTAGCTGGAACCATGATTGCAGCAGGGATAAACCCTATTGCCAGAGGAATGGCATTTGGACTACCTAAGCTTTACTCATTTGATTTTGACAATGATACTCCTGAAATGTCTGAGAATGCTGCTGGATTACTAATTTCTAACCATTCCTATGGCGTAGTAGCCGGCTGGTCTCTAAATACAGATATCAATCCTCAGCGCTGGGAATTCTACGCCTCACCTGGCGCAACCGAAGACTATAAATTCGGATATTATGACTCCCAGTCTGCCGATTGGGACAAAATCTGCTATAACGCACCTTACTACCTGCCTGTTAAATCAGCAGGGAATAACCGTTCTTTAAATGGTCCCCCGGTAGGAGGCTCTTATTACAGGTTCAATGCAGATAAAGTAATGGCTGATGCCGGCAAACGCCCCGCAGGCCTGAGTAACAATGATCAATATGATAATATAGCCACTTACGGGACTGCAAAAAATATACTGACCATTGGTGCTATCAATCCTTTAGGAGATGGCCCTTATACTCCTGACCGTATTCAGGCAGCCACATTCAGCAGCTGGGGACCAACTGATGATGGCAGGATTAAACCGGATTTAGTGGCAGATGGTATTAGGGTAACTTCTACAAGTAATGCTGGCGATGACAGATATGCAACACTTTCTGGCACATCTATGGCTACGCCTAATGTTAGTGGGTCATTAATTCTCTTACAAGAGCTTTACAGTAGTCGTAATAATGCTAATTACATGCGTTCCGCTACCTTAAAGGCTGTCGCTATAGGCACAGCTGCCGAAGCAGGTCTTTCTCCCGGCCCTGATTACAGTTATGGCTGGGGCCTGTTAAATATGGAAGCTGCCGCGCAGGCCATTCTTGATAATCATCTCAAAAGTAAAATTGCTGAAAATATACTTACTCAGGGTGAGCAACAGTTTATTGAAGTAAAAGCCAAAGGCGGAGTTCCGCTCATGGCTACCATTTGCTGGACTGATCCGGAAGCAACCCCGGTCAATACTGCTGACGCACTAAATAATACGGCATCCAGATTGATGAATGATCTTGATTTAAGGGCTGTACAGGAAACAACGACTTATTCTCCGTGGGTACTCAATCCGGCCAATCCATCGGCTCCTGCCACCAAAGGGGATAATACAAGAGACAATGTAGAACAGGTTCGAATTGACGACCCGCTTCCGGGAAAGGTTTACAGATTTAATGTATCCCATAAAGGCACACTAAAACGCGGGGCACAAGCATACTCCATCCTCCTGACAGGAATAGATGCTGATGCAAATTTTGAGTCCAATAAAGTTAATCAGGACGAGCTGAATATGGTCGTTTATCCAGTTCCGGCAAGAAATGAAATCAACATTAATTTCAATGTAGCTGAAAATAATAACGTGATTATCGATCTGATCAATATATCAGGACAGAAACTTTATACTGAGAGAAAAAATGATTTCAAGGGAGTATACTACAGCCAGATAGATTTATCTCACTATACAAGTGGCTTGTACTTTATGGTGGTAAAAATCGGACAGAACTCTTATACCAGGAAATTCGTCTGTACGAAATAATATATAGGCGCTAAACTCTTTTTTCTATTTCAATTTGTATCAGCTGTGCGATCCACTCCAGTTTCTTTCTGTCTTGTGGTGTAAACTGCCTGACCTTTTTATCGACAATACATACTGCACCAATATTAAAACCTTCTGAGGTAGTAATAGGTACTGCAGCATAAAATCTAAGACCGAATTCTCCTGCAACTAAGGGATTTGACATCAGACATGGCTCCACAAGTGCATTTTCAAATACGGTTACCTCATCTTTTAAGATTGCCAGCGAACACAAACTTGTACCTCTTTCTACTTCGTTACCAGAGTCCCCCTGCTGGTCTGCCTTAGTCCAGACATGATCTTTATCAACAAAATTAATCATAGCTAAAGGCACCTTAAGCATGGTTGCCGCAACAGCCGCCAACTGATCAAAAATAGGTTCGTTCGGATTTGGTATATAGAATTTTATACTTTTTTAAGTTCTCTAAACGCTCCTCTTCATTCTGTGGAATTATATTCCTTCCAAAAGTATTCTCCAATATGTTATTTATTACTTGTATAACTTGTACCTGCTAACCTATACAATTACCATACCCTTTTAAAATTTTTCGCAAAAAAAAAAAACATACACCAAACAGGAATACAATGCATCGCTGTTTGATGTATGACAGGTAAAGACTAATAACTTAATTCAACAATCTGTCTGACATCTGCCGGATTAAGGCTTTTATGCTCTCCTAACCCCAGCCATCCCCTTTCGGTAAATCGTTTAGCTATATTTTCTGCAGCACCCTGATAATCATCAGTATACTCAGAAAGTTTTGTATCAATTCCTAAAGAATGGAAGAAAGATTCTGTCCTGACAATTGCCTGTTCTGCCTTTTCGTCTACTGAACCTTCCTTGATATTCCAGATGCGCTCTGCATATTGGGCAAGTTTTTCCTTTTAGTCTCTAAATTATACCGGTAATGCCGGGGCACTATGATTGCCAATGTCCTGGCATGATCAATCCCAAATAATGCGGTAAGCTCATGTCCGATTGCATGTACTGACCAGTCTGTAGGTACGCCTTTTTGGATAAGACCATTTAAGGCCATAGTGCAGCACCACATAAAATTAGCTGCGGCCTCATAGTCTGAAGGGTCTTTCTGTATCCTTGGCGCAATCTCTACCAGTGTCTGCATGATGCCTTCTGCAAATCTATCCTGTAAAAATGCTTGCGCGGGATAGGTCATATACTGTTCCAGCACGTGGGTAAATGCGTCTGTAATACCATTGGCCAGCTGGCGCTGGGGTACTGATTTCACGACAAGCGGATCAAGTATTGAAAATTCAGGGAATAAACCCGGCCCGCCCATACCTAATTTCTCCTGAGTCGATGCGCGTGTGATTACTGCACCGGAATTCATTTCTGAACCGGTAGCAGGTAAAGTCAATACCGTCCCAAATGGCATTCCTTTATCTGTTCTGTTCTGATCTTGTTTTTCAAGATATCCCAGGGTTCATTTCCCTGGTAAAGGGCCGCCGCTGAAAGAAACTTAGTGCCATCAATAACAGATCCGCCACCAACAGCAAGCAGATAAGTTATACCCTTGGTTTTAATAACCTTTAACGCCTCTGTTAACACCTCATATTCCGGATTGGCAGGAATACCGCCAAATTCGGTTACATCAAAGGCAGCAAGAGCTGACATCACCTGGTCATAAATACCATTTGACTTTATACTTCCACCACCATAAAGCAGTAAAATTTTTGCATTTGCCGGGATCTCCTGTGCGATTTTCACGATCTGACCTTTTCCGAAAATTATCTTTACCGGATTCTTAAATTCGAAATTCAACATATCTCTAAATTTATTTATGAATTAAGAGCCTGTTCTAAAAACGACTCACCTTTATTTAACGTTCTGCCTCTTCAAAGCGTATAAACTGCCATTTTGCCTTCGCTTCGCATCTTTTCAAAGAAAACTTTATAACTATTGTTTGGAGGTAAGGTAAAATGAAAAGACAACTTCGTTTCCTGATTATCTTTTGGTATAAAACTGGGAAGTAAGGTATTAGCGATTGCTTCTATTTGTTCTTTCGGCTGCATGTGTAGTTTATAAGTAACAAAGCAAAAGTATCAATTCTTTCTGCTAATCATGGCACTCTGTTTGTTCAGCATGGATTTTAAATTATGAATAGAATACTTGTTGTTGAAGACGATCCAGACTTGCTGGAAGTGATTCAAATGGTACTGGAAGAAAATAATTATAAGGTTTTCCCGCTGATGAATGGAAGACCTGTCTTCAGGATTATTGAAGAATTCAGACCCGATATTATCCTGATGGATATCAAACTGGATGGAATGGATGGGAGGGCAATCTTTAAGGAGATCCGGACAAGACCGGATACAGCCCATTTACCGGTGATGCTAACTTCGGGTGGCTTTTCCGAGGACTACATGATGAGAAGAACTTACACCCTGATGCTTACCTGGAAAAACCATTCGAAATGTCAGTAATGCTCAAACATTTAGAAATGTTACTTTTAAAGCCTGCTTAAATTTGACATTTAAACAGGCTTGGAGCGTTATTTTTTGGTGACTTTAAATTCTGTTCTTCTATTCAATTGACGGCCTTGTGGGTTGTCTTTTCCACTAGGAAGCTGATTTGGAGCTATAGGTTTACTGAACCCATAACCTTTACTCGTCATTCTGCTTGCAGAAATCCCTTTACCAACCAGGTAATCCACACATGACTTCGCTCTTCTGTCTGACAGCTTAAAGTTATAAGCAGCTGTACCTATATTGTCAGTATGTGCACTGAGCTCAATCTCTATAGTCTCATTGTCAACCAGAATTTTATATAACTTATCTAAGATCGTTTCTGATACCGGATTGAGCTGATAGCTATTAAAGTCATATAAGATATTCTCCAGTACAATTGGCTTATCGAATATGAAAGCCTCCAGACATAAACCTAAGGGTTAAGCAATGTATCCAGCTTAGCCAGCTCATCGTAATTGTAAGTAAGGACCTTTTTGAAATAATTATCTTTCTCTGCACTTAATCTCAGTTGACGGTTAGAATTGATTCTGAATCTATATTTCCCATCCTCAGCTGTAGTTACTTTCATTTCCTGTGTAGAATCACTCAGCACAACTAAAGCACCTTCTAGTGGTAAATTAGTTTTACAGTCTAAAAGTGTCCCCTCAATAGTCATAAAGTCTTTTTTGAGATGGAAGATTTCCAGACAACATACCGACTCTCTGTCTGAACTAATATATCCTTCGCTATCCTCGCTATCAGATGGAGTGAAATAAACATCGTCTTTAGAAGAATTGAAAGGATATCCTACATTTCTTGGCTCAGTCCACGTACCGAAATCACCTGCACTTTCATAAAAATCAAGCCCCCCCATTCCTACTCTTCCGTCACTGCTGAACAGTAATTTCTTAGTCTGATCATTATAATACGGAGCTTCTTCATCATTCTCTTTGGAATTGATAGTATTCCCCATATTAGATGCTTCACTCAAAGTCCCGTCACTACGAAGCTTACAGTACCAAAGATCTAATTTACCCAATCCACCCGGTCTGTCTGAAGAAAAAACCAGATATTTCCCATCCCTGGTTACAAAAGGCTGCATAGAATTGAAGCCTTCAATATTGACCTCTGTTCCCAGCATTTTTTTTGGTGCTGACCAGACATCTCCATTACCTCTTGAGATATTTACCTGGTAGATCTTTTTATTGCCTGATCCGCTCCAGATTGTCATATACATCACCCTGCCATTAGGGCTAAAAGCTGGCGCGGCAAACTCTTTACCTTTTTCTGGTGTTCCAACTTTTTGAACTGTTGCTGATGCTCTTTGAGGATTACCAGAAGCTGAATAAATTGCGTTGACAAAAGGGTTTTCTGACTTAACGACTTTAGTCTTCATCTTACTGTCCGGGATAATCCTGGTCTTATTGCCAACTGCAAACGGGTCTTGAAGAAGTGAAATAAAAATTGCTATTTAGTAGTAAAGGTGCATAGTTAGAACCCTGATCATTAATTTGATTGAGTAATTTACTAAACTTATATAAACGCGGATAACGCATTTCATACAAAGCAAAATTACAGGATGCTATTTCAATTTTCGCCTTCTCTGTATATTCGTCATTTATTTTATACTTTGTTAAGAACTCCTTAAAAGAGGTTATCGCATCATTAAATTTTTGATTTGAACGCTGACTTTCACCGTAGTAAAACAAACTTAATATGTATTTAGGGTCGCTGAAATTCCTGGAAACGGCATACCAGGCTTCCGCGCCCCTAAAATCTTTGTAAAGACGAAGCGAGTTAGCGAGCTGATAAACACAATATTCGTATTCAGCACGCTTAGGGCTTTCCTGTTTCATTTTAACTTCAAAAGCATAAGGCACTACAAATCCTGTACTGTCAGAAGATATATTCAATGCTTTTTTATAGTATTCTGCTGCTGCATAATAATCCTTATTCTGGAAATATACGTCTGCGACTCTTTTATTATTTGTAATGTACTGGGCCTGTGCTCCTGTACTGAGTAAACAGATCAAAAGCAATAGTCTGAGAGGTTTCATATTCGTTGATTATAATCGTGGACAAAAGAAGTTAGGACCAGAAATCCCCTTACGGCTGGTAAAGGATACTGATAATTCAAATCCACCTTTACTACCTGTTGCACGGTTAAGCCCTGAAGTGTTAAAGTCATAACTTACACCGAAAGTCATATTTTTCAAGTGCAGGCCAAAGAAAGCTATTGCAGCATCATCAAAGCGATAATTAGATCCAAACATCAGATCTGCTTCTGGGTTAACGTAAAATTGTCCATAAGCTCCCACCGAAGTTTCATGTGCATTTCCCTGTTTCATATAAAGCCCGTTAGGTGTAATATCAAATACATCACTCACTTTAATACGGGCACCACCATGTGCGGTAAACCGGATAGGGATCCTGACATCATCATTTCCAAGAAAACGATCAATCGGTCTTGTTAAGTGATTTGCAGCTACTCCTCCAAATACGTTGACGCGCTTATCTCCACTTCCATCGAAATACATTACCCCCGCATTTACGTCAGGAACCAGTGTATTACTGGAAGTAAAGTTTTCATTGAAAGGCAAATTCGGATCGTATCCTGATCCGGGATTAAACTGATTACCCAACGTGACTTTAGAAGGGTCGAAACTCTTGTTCAGTATCCCTGCCTGCAGACCAAAGTTGATCATATTTAAACCCGCCCTTCCAAAGCGAATCCGGTAAGCTGCCGAAGCCAATGCACTTAGGTAATTATAACTCACATCTCCTGCATTCTGATTCAGGATCATCCCTCCGAATGCAAGGTTTTTAGTAGGTGCCATATCAAATGAGGCGCCTGCTGTAAGATATGAATGGGAGATGGATCCCCATTGTTGTTTGGCATTTACTGACACCCTGTAATCTCCATCGATTACACCTGTTAAAGCCGGGTTAAGCCAAAGTGGGTTGGCATAGTATTGTGAAAAGTGAGGATCGATCTGTGCACTAACCCTCGAAGCTCCCGTAATGCACAACAAGCCCAAGACGATGATTTTTGATAGTTTCTTCATGTTATTAATATTTCAGGTTAATGTGTCTCTTATCTTAAAATTGTAATTGTTCCTTTTCTCTTAACAGTTGTTCCGTCTGTCAGTACCAGTTCTACGTAGTAGACATAAACACCATTTGGCTGTATCTGTCCTCTGTAAGAACCATCCCATCCTACTTGCTGTTGAAGCGATTCGAATATGAATTGTCCCCACTGGTTGTAGATCTGCATTTTACTTTTCGCTATTCCGGTTCCATATACATAGAAGATATCATTTTTTCCATCTCCATTTGGCGTGAACGTATTCGGAATAAAGATGTCGTTAGGCACTAACCCATCGGTCGCTGTTCCGGTAATACTTCCCGCAGCACTGGTCTGACAGGTTGTACTTCCTTTTGCTCTTACTGAAAGTTTTACGGTTGTATTTGCCTGAAGACCTGTAATAAGGTGTGTAGTACCCGCAGCTCCTGAACTTGGATCTTTCCAGTTATTACCACCATCAGTTGATACTTCATAAGCTGTTGCTCCTGTAACATCGTTCCATCCAAAAGTGATGCTGCTCAGTGTACTTGATTTCACAGTCACTACTGGTGTAGCAAGTGATGTCGCTACAGTAACATTTACTGGAATTCTACCGCTTGTAGCAGTTCCTGAAATTGCTTCTACATAGTAGATAGTTGTAGCTGTTATCGCTGGAGTCAGGAAGGCTGGTCCTGTAAATAGAATCGCTCCTCCTGTTGAAGCGCTGTACCAGTTATAAGTAACACCTGCTATCGCATTGGTTACAGTTAAGGTAACCGGACTGCCTGCGCAGCTTACTGCATCTCCTACTGCTGATGCTGGTACGGTAACGATAATTACATAATCATTGGCAGCTGTTAGTCCGTTTCCATCAGTTACAGTACAGTAACTGTCACTTTAAAGGTCCCTCCTAATATTGGTGTTCCTGAAATCGTTCTGGTTACCGGATCAAAAGTTAATCCCGGAGGCAGGTTCGTAGCTACATAGGTAAATGGTGAAGTTCCACCAATTACAGCTGGTAATGTTTGTGGTACATATGAAGTGCCTACCTGTCCGTTTGGTAAGGTTGCAGCTGGCAATATCATTTGAGTACCGCTGCCTACTGCAAGCGTGAAAACTGCTGTGGCATTACATCCTTTGCTGTCGGTAGCGACAACAGAGAAGGTATAGTTTCCAGCAGTAGCTGGTGTTCCGGTCAGCTGACCCGCCGGCGACAATGTTAAACCTGCAGGCAGGCTATTTCCTGATGCTACGGCGTAAGTATATCCCGGTGTACCACCCGTTGCAGAACCAATCTGCGCAGAGTAAGTAGTCGTTGTAGATGCACCCGCTAATGTTGCTCCGTTGAAAATCAATGCAGGATTTACGGTTAAGGTAACAACTTTGGCAGTGGCAGTGGCCGATGAACTTTCACATGTATTCGGTCCCTGTACAGTTACATAATAAGTGATATTCGCTGCAACCGACGGGATGTTGTATACCGCACCGGTAAATGCGAGACTCGTTAATGCTGCATCTGTATACCATTTGAATACAGGAGAGGTAATTGTTTGACTGCTGGCAGTTAAAATAACACCAGATCCTCCGCATACTACCGAAGGTACACCTGCAACACTAATATCTGCTGATGAGGCTGGTGTTCCAATACTAACATTTACTGCAACCCTGGTACTTGTAGTTCCTGCAAATCCTTCTACATAGTAAATAGTACTGGCCGATACTGCCGGAGTCTGGAAGCTTGTGCCTGTAAAGATTGGCGTGCCCCCTGATGCAGTTGCATACCAGTTATAAGTTACTCCTGTTATTGGATTAGAAACTGTTAAGGTCACACGTGATCCGCCACAGCTTGCTCCGTCAGCAACTACCGGAGCTGGTACAGTAACCATATAATCGGATAATTACCTGTAGCCGTTGAACCGGTTGCATCTGTTACTGTTACATTAACAGTAAAGCTTCCTCCTGTTGTCGGAGTTCCTGAGATAGTTCTGTCAGCAGGGTTAAAGTTTAGTCCTGCTGGTACACCTGTCGCCACGTAAGTGTAAGGTCCTGTTCCGCCAACTACAGCTGGCAAAGTCTGGATTGGATACACAGTACCTACTTGTCCGTCTGGCAAGGTTGCTGATGGTAATGACATTACCGCTCCTGTGCCAATATTTAAAGTGAACTGGGCATTGGCATTACAACCTTTACTGTCAGTTGCAATAATGGAGAAAGTATTATTTCCAGCTGCTGTTGGTGTTCCACTAATCAGGCCTGAGGCAGATAGGGTTAAGCCGGCTGGTAAAGTACTTCCTGTAGCTAATGTATAAGTATAAGGTGCTGTTCCGCCTGTGGCAGAATTAAGCTGTGCACTGTAAGGGCTTATCGTAGATCCATTACCTAATGCTCCACCCTGCGAAATTCAATTGAGGATTTACATTCAGCGCAACAACTTTTGCTGTAGCAGCAGAGCTTTCGCAGGTACCTGGTCCTTGTACAGTTACATAATAAGTTGTATTCGCTGTAAGTACCGGGGTAGTGAAGACGTCACCCGTATAAATACGGGTTGTTAATGCGGCATCAGAATACCAGTTAAATACCGGACTAGTTACTGTTGTACTGCTTGCAGTCAAAGTAGCTGTTGAGCCTCCGCATACTATAGCCGGTGCACCTGCCACACTTATATCCGCAGCTGATGCCGGAGATTTTAAGCTGACATTTACTGCGACTCTGGTACTGCTTACTCCAGCAACTCCTTCTACATAATAGATGGTGTTAACTGTTATTACCGGAGTTGTAAAGGTAGTTCCTGTAAAAATTGACGATCCTCCGGATGCCTGAGTATACCAGTTATAGGTAACTCCAGGGATTGCATTAGACACGGTCAGCGTAGCGCTGCTTCCACCGCAATTTGATCCATCCATCGGCAACTACTGGTGCCGGCACGATTACATTAAGCTGGTAATTAGCTGACGCAGTTGAATTGTTTGCATCAGTTACTGTCATAGTAACCGTGAAAGTACCGCCTATTGCTGGTGTTCCTGTAATGTTTCTGGTTGCAGGATCAAAAGTCAGACCTGCTGGTAATCCTGTTAAACTGTATGTATAAGGTGCACTTCCTCCAATTGCTGCAGGTAGGGTTTGTACCGGATATACTGTACCAACTACTCCATCTGGCAAGGTTGCTGCTGGTAATGACAACACTGAAGTCACACTAATATTTATGGTAAACACACCTGCAGTACTACACCCTTTACTATCTGTGGCATTAATTGAGAAAGTATAATTTCCAGCTGTAGTAGGCGTTCCACTGATCAACCCTGAAGCAGATAAGGTTAAGCCATCTGGTAAAGTACTTCCTGTTCCTAAGGTGTAGGTATAAGCAGGGGTACCTCCTGTAGCCGGATTAATGCACACACTATATGGATTAACTGTAGATCCGGCACTTAACGCTGTACCTGTGAAACTCAATTGAGGATTTACATTCAGCACAATTACACTTGCTGTACCTGCAACATTCGGACATTTATTTAATCCTTGTACTGTTACATAATAAGTGGTCGTAGCAGTTAATACTGGTGTAGCAAATATTTCTCCGGTAAATACTGCATTGGTTAACGCAGCATCACTATACCAGGTAAACACAGGGTTGCTAACGGTTTGGCTACTCGCAGTTAAGCTAGTACCAGATCCAGCACAAACAACTGCTGGTACACCATTAACGCTGATATCTGAAGCGTCTGCTGGCGGATTAATAGTCAGTGTCACCACTTTTGCATCAGCAGCAAGGTTTGGACATTTATTACTGCCTTGAACGGTAACGTAGTATTGTGTGGTAACTGTTGATCCTGGAGTAATAAATGTGGCTCCATTATTCACAACAGTTGTTAATGCAGCATCGCTATACCAGGTAAAAACTACTGGATTGGTTACTGTAGTTGTACTGGCTATTAAAGTAGCCGAAGTTCCAACACAAAGACTAGCTGGTACACCACTAACAGTAATATCTGCTGACGTTGCCGGCGGATTCACTGTTAAGGTAACCACCTGAGCCGAACCTGGCGCATTTGCACATCTGTTATCTGCTTTTACAGTTACATAATAAGTTGTAGTTGCAGTAACTGAAGCTATATTAAAGGTTGGCCCTGTGAAGACTGCATTGGTTAAAGCAGCATCTGTATACCAGGTAAATACTGGACCAGGCAATGAACTGCTGGCAGTTAATACCGCCGCTGCTCCTGAACAGATTGGACTTCCTGCACCAGAAACTGTAATATCAGCTGCGCTTGCAGCAGGGTTAATGATAATTGATATTTTGGTTCTTGCTAATCCGCTTCCACAGGCACTACCATTTACAGCTTCTACAAAATAATCTGTAGTCCCTGCAGCCAGGCTTGCCGGAGTGACAAAGCTATTTGTATTAGAGGCAAGCAGGTTTCCTCCGGTTAAAGCATCGTACCAATTGTAACTAACACCTGCAACCTGGTTTACCGATAAGGTAACCGGAGTATTCAGACAGGTAGTTGCTGGATTTCCTGTAGCTGGTACAGGAGCCGGAGCAGCACCGTTAATTGTAACTGTTACATTTGTTACAACTGGGCTCGCACAACCATTACGGTTTGCTGTTACAAAATAAACATAAGTACCAGCTATTAAATTAGTTGGCGTTGTAAATGTTGGTGAGTTTGTAGCTACAGCTGTAGTTGGATTTGCTGAATCGTACCAGTTATAGGTTAGTCCTGCAACTGGATTGCTCACTGCAAGTGTAGCCGCAGTGCCTTCGCATGCTGAAACATTAGCGGAAGCAACAGTTGGAGAAACAATAATACGCTGTGCGTAATTCAGGTTTATAGAGGTAAGCAGGCTTACCAATCCTGTACTCAGTTTTAACTCTACAGCATCAAATGTGCTGGTCGGTGTGAACTGAACAAATGCATCTTTATTACCAGTCAAAAGATTCAGGTTAAGCGCCGGATCTGTAAGCTGTTTAGTATCACCATTGCTGATACCATTCTTGTAAGTCGTCACACTGATATTATTTGCAACACCAAGTGTAAGCAATGCACCAGTTTGGGTCAGACTCAGTTTAACCTGGTCACCCAGCGTTGAGATTCCTGTAAATCCTACAGTCTGACTAACACTCGAATTCAATAAACCAATTGGAATAAAGAGTGAAGAACTGGTGTTAATGTCATCATCAATTGCAAAACCAGGATTAGCTACGCTAGGTAATAAAGCTAAACCTCCACCAGTGTTTGTTTGGGTTACTGCACCTTCGCAAGGAACTGATCCTGGGTTAGGTGTTACATTATTTACAGTAACAATCACCGAAGCAGTACCAGAAACACAAGTTCCTAATGCACCCTGTGCAGTTACATAAAAAGTAGCAGTAGCAGTCAACGGATCAGTCAACGGATCAGTAATGAACGTTCCGTTCCGTTTGCACCATTAGTTGGTGTTGATATTGGAGTCGCCCCTGGTGTGGCAGGATCAACACTATACCAGCTATAAGTTAAACCAGTAGTTGATGAATTGGCAACAAGAGAAGCTTTCTCGCCATTATTAACAGTTACAGCTGGTGGAGTCAGAACTGGTGGGGTAAGTGCTCCTACAGTTATGGCAATAGTAGATTGTGGAGAAACAGCACCGCAAGTGTTAACCGCTTCTACCGCATAAACTACATCTGCTAAAACAACGTCATTAAATATTGGACCATGCTGAACAACATCTAACACACCTGCTTTATACCAGTTGTAGGTTACTCCAGCTTGTTGGTTTTGTACTGTTATCGATAGTGCAGAATTTAAACAGGTACTTGCAGTTGGAGCAAGTAATTGTGGTGCTAAAGGCGCCGGTGTTACAGTCACATTCACCTGAGTCCTTGAACTTCCGCAACCTCCCCTTGAAGCTTCAACAAAGAATTTAGTATCAGCAGTAATTGCATTGCAGCTGTAGTGAAAGTCGGGCCGTCATTACCTAAGTAAGCTCCGGCAGCATCGTACCATTTATAGATTATACCTGGCTGCGGAGCAGGTACAGATAAAGTTGCTGTTGCATTTGAACACACCGTTACATTTGCGGATGCAACTACCGGCGCAACTGCAGTTCTTTTTGCATAGTTGAAGTTGATTTGAGTCAATGCCCCTATAAGACCTGAACTCAATTTAACTTCTACTCCGTCAAACTGAGCTGCCGGGACAAAAGTAAGCAGGGCCTGAGTTCCGCCTCCTAATAGTTTAAGATCAATTAATGGATTACTTACTGCAAAACCATCATTGTTACTTACTGTACCTTTATAAGTAGTAATAGTTACACTTGGTAAAAGTGCAAGTGACAATAGCTGACCTGGTGAAGTTAACAGGACACGAACAGTATCACCAGCATTTGATAAACCAGCAAAATTAACTTGCTGAAATACATTTGAACCTATACCTATAGGAATAGATAGATAATGTTGATGCTGTTACCTGATCATTATCAATAGCCAATAGTGGGTTATCTACCCTGGATAATATAGAGAGTAAGCCTCCAACTCCATTAGTCTGGCTAATTGGACCTTCGCATCCAACTGATATTGGTGTTCCTGCCGGATTCACAGTAATGGTCTGTGAAACTCTTACAGAAGATGCACATCCGGTAACTGTAGAAACAGCATCCAGATAAAAAGTTGTGGTTGCTGTAAGCGGAGGAGTAATATAAGTTGCTCCGGTAAATATTGGTGTAACCGCATTTGCCGAAGTGTACCAGTTGAAAGTTACGTTATTCTCTGTCGAGGTTCCTGTCAGACTTACTGTTTGGCCCTGATTAACCGTAGTCGCTGAGGCAGTAATTTGTGGAGTAACCGGACGAGGATTAACTGTAATATTTGCTGCTGTACGGGTTGCAGAAACGCAGCTGCCGTTTGTAGCTTCTAAATAATAAGTTGTATTCGCAGCAAGTGTGGTGTAGTGAAAACTGTACCAGTAAATAAGGCTGTACCTCCTGTAGCGGCTTCATACCATTTATAGGTAATTCCTGTTACCGGGTTATCAACTGATAATGTTGCAGGTGAACCTGTACAAACCGGAACTACTGTAGCCAGTGCCGGTGCTGCTAATGCTGTAGTAACCGTTACAGTAACCGGAAGACGTGTTGGATTTGCACAACTACCATTGCTCACCTCTAAATAATAAATTGTAGTTGCAGTGAGTGCAGGAGTTGTGAAAGTATTATTTGTTGATAAAATAGTTCCTCCTGTTGCTGCACTATACCAGGTGATTGTTGTGCCAGCTATTGGCGTAACTTTCAGCGTAGCAGTTGAGCCCGAACAGATCGACTGATTTCCTGCCTCAATAGTAGGGTTAGGAGCAACAACGTTTGCACCATAAATATTTACATTGGTTAATGCAGTTAATAAGGCATTTACTTTTACTTCTACTCTGTCATATGCACCACCTGCAAACCCGTTGCGGCGAACCTGTTTCCACCTAATAACCTTAAGTTAAGCAGAGACGCATTTAATGGATAGCTGCTAACTACTGTAGTGCCATTCATTACACTTACTGTGATACCACCAAGGACATTTAAATCCAGTAAACCATTAGGGGTTTCCAGATCAACACTGATACTATCAGTTGCTACTCCTGTTTTTTGGAAAATTAAACGTTGATACCCGGTAGTCCCCAGACCTATAGGAAGAGAAATACGGGTGAAGTTAGTCAGGTCAGCATCCGTAGAATAACCAGGATTTATGACTGCACAGGCCACACATATTAAGCCCCCGGTAATACCACTTTCTTGTTTAGTTGCGGCATAACAGTTCGGATTAACTGTTCCGTTAATTACTGTAATATTAACCGGAACTCTGGTTGCACTTGTACAACCTGAACTATTTGTTGTTCCGGCATAATAAGTAATATTTCCATTAAGTGCAGGTGTGGTAAAACTTGAGCCTGTAGCTATTCAACACCACCAGTCGCAGCTGCATACCACTTAATAGTAGAGCCTGAAGTAGCAGTTGCCTGAAGTGTCGCTGTTTGTCCTGAACTAATAGCTACATTATTAATAGCAACAACCGGCACATCCGGGACCGGGTTAACAGTTACTGTTACCGGAATACGTGCACTCACTGCTGTTCCTGAAACTGCTTCTGCATAATAAGTAGTAGTTACAGTTAATGCCGGAGTAGTAAATGAGGTTCCAGTGAATAATGGTGTATTTCCGGTAGAAGAATAGAAATTATAAGTTGTATTAGGCTGAATGTTATCAATCGTTAAAGTTGCTGTGCTGCCACCGCAAATTGTCACACCAGCAACTGAAGGTGCATCAACAGTAATATTAAGTGCATAATCTGTACTTGTACTGTTTCCTGCATTATCAGTAACCTTCAGCGTTACAGTATAATTACCACCAGCTGTCGGAGTTCCCGAAATTACCCTCGTTGCAGGATTAAAAGTTAACCCGGAGGCAGGTTAGTCGCCGAATAAGTATAAGGACTTGTTCCACCACTTACTGCTGGCAGCGCCGCTGAGGTATAAGGGGTTCCTACTTTTCCGTTCGCTAAGGTAGCTGCAGGTAAAGTCAATGCTCCTGCAACTTTTAAAGTATAAGGAACAGTGATCGTACCGTTTCCACTATCGGTTACTTTGACTGAAAGCGTGAAAGTACCGGATTGGGTAGGTGTTCCTGATATAGTTCTGGTTACAGGATCAAACGTCAGTCCCGGAGGCAGGTTTGTACCTACATAAGTATAAGGGCCGGTTCCGCCTTGTGCTGCGGGAAGAGTTTGAGTTGGATAAACTACATTCACTGCTCCGTCAGGTAACACCACATTTGCTAATGTAAGCGCATCTTTAACTACAATGGTATAGTTTAGGGGAAACGTATTTCCCTCGTTATCACTCACAGTAACGGGAATAATATAAGTACCTGCTTGTGTCGGCGTACCTGTGATTGCTCTAAACCGGGTCAAAGCTTAATCCCGGAGGCAGGTTAGTAGCAGCATAAGTATTCACACCGCTTCCACCTGTCGCTGCAGGAATAATCTGAGTTGGATATGGAACACCAGTTGTACCATCTGATAAAGCAGAAGCTGTTAATACCAGCGGACTTCTAACTATAATCGTATAGCTGGTTGTCGCTATATTTCCGTCTGCATCAGAAATGGTTACCGGGAAAGTATAAGTTCCCGCAGTTGTTGGTGTTCCTGACAGCACCCCGGTGGTTGGGTTTAGTGTAACTCCGGGTGGCAGGTTCGTTGCTGAATAAGTATAGGGGGTACTGCCGCCTGTTGGTGTTGGCAGATTTGTATTAGGATAAACTTTATTTACTGTACCGTTCGGCAAAGTTGCAGTTGGTAAAGTTAAAGTTCCTGTAATTGTTAAAGTATGGGTTGCCGTTGTCTTACATCCGGCAGCATCGGTCGCTACTACGCCAAAAGTTCCTGCCACAACCGCTTAGTAGGTGTCCCGCTGATCAAACCAGCTGAAGTCATCGTCAAACCTGCAGGTAATGTGCTTCCTGCTGCTAATGCGTAAGTATAAGTTGGTGTTCCGCTGGTTGCCGGATTAAGTTGTTTAGAGTAGACCTTACCAACTGTACCGTTGCTCAGTGGAGTCGCAGTAAACAATAACGTTGGTTTAACAGTTACCACAACGCTGTCCAGATCTGATTCTGCGATACAACCAGTTTTTACTGCACCGACATAATAAGTATAAACACCTGCTGTCAGACCAGCGTCTGAAATTGTGTTTGCTGATGCTGGAGTAATCGGTGTTATGGTTCCGTTAACTCCAACTCTTTTATAGAAATTATAAGTATAACCTGCATTCGGACTTTGAGGGGTTAATGTTAACGTACCACCTCCGCATAAAGTCTGCGCGTTACCAGTTACTCCACCGAATAATGGTTTGGGTATTGTTCGCTGTACCTCGTTAATATTAAGGCCTCCAGACAGAATATTACCTCCTATCGCCAGTCCGTTATCTAACGAAACTTTGATCCTGTTAAATGGAGCACCAGGTGTGAAAAAAACGGGGACCTGGTTATTGTTCGTGAATAAACCTAGTAAATCGAGGTTAATTAAATTACTGAGTGAATACAGAGAGCCTACAGGATTATCTCCATTATAGGCTTGTACAGTAATAGTTTTCAGTACGTTCACACTTAATAACGAACCACCCTGAGAGAGTACAACTTTTGCAACATCTGTTGCTGAAGAAAGTCCGTTTAAATAAACGGTCTGTGAAACTGAAGATCCCAGAGTCACTAATCCTGCCTGAAGTTGTGAAGAAGTATTCAAGTTACCATCAATAGCATTTTTAGGATTTGTGACCAGGCTGGTCAGTGAAAGATTTAAGCCCGTCGAGGCTACACTTGTAAATATGGACGAGCCGCAACTATCATCTGTATAATTAAATGGAGTATATACATTCAGCATCACAGCAGCATTTCAGGGATAACCCTAAAAGACCACTTGTATATCTTAGTCTTACACGTACTGAATTATAAGCACTTGTTGAAGTGACTGCTAAGTAAGTAAGCCCGGCTGCATCTGTCACTACTGTCCCCGAGACATTTGCATCTGCGATTTTAGTGCCGTCGTTGCTAGCGGTCGCGCCAGTATAAGCGTCCACTTTAACAAAACCACTACTATACAATCCGGTAACATCTCCAATTATTTTAAGTGCATCAAGATTTAGCCCTGTACCTGTTGGCGGGTCAAAACGTATATAGGTTGTTTTTACCAGCAGCCAGAGGTGCATTGTACTTCAACTGTATCCACGCTTCACCATCTGCATTTGCCAATCCCAAAAGATTGAAATAATTTGCTTTGAGCGCCGCAGGGCTTACCGGTGGTGCAACACTTGCATTACCGGGATTTGTTATGCTACCTGCATTCGGATCATTCAGGTCAACTCTGGGAATTCCCAGAACAGTTGTATAAGCTACAGTACCCGTGGAAGGAGTTACCGTTGCGTAATTTTTAGTTTGCGCATACGATCGCGTATTAAATAGCGTTATAGCTAAAATACTTACGAGAAGACAGAGGTAATTTTTTAAAATTCGGGGAGTAGACGTAGATTTCATACCGGCAGTTTTAGAGGTTAACTTTAATACTTACGACAATTTTAAGTAAAGAGAACTTCTAATTTCGCGTTCAAATCATTCATTTAAATAAGATGGAATGAACGGCGCATTCCATTCATTTTGTTCAATTTTTGATTTCCAAATCAGAAAATTTCTGCCATGCGCTTTTAAACGCATTCTAAAAGCATTTATCCATTTAAAGGAGAAATTATCGCTATTTTTATTTAAAAGCTTTCTGTTCATTTATCACGTATATGTGTATATTCGGTTACTATTGGTGCTTAGCTAGCTTTTTTTACCCAAAATCGAATAATACAATAGAAAAAAAAAAAAACGTATCTATGGAATACAGTCACCGGCTGAACGAACTTAAAAGCTTGATTCTCTTAAAATGTGGTATTCGATTTATTACACCTGCTGATTGCAAGAGAATATCAATTGAGATTAGTAAGCATCTTAACAAGAACGTTAGTGAAACAACTATTAAAAGATTATTTGGTTTCGCTGTTGTTAAACATAAATTTTCTACGTTCACCCTTACCACTCTCGCTGAATATGTTGACATTGCAACGATTGATGTAAACGATTTACCACAACCTTCTGGCCATACAGACGAATGGAAGAGCCTTAAGGACAAAGCAGATAAGATTACTCAATTCACATTAAAAAACTATAAGGAACAGATCCGGCATTCCTTATGATATTACTATCAGCCGAAAATTTGCAGAATATGATTTTGATGAATTTTATGCAGGCGACTATATTTTCACCAGTGTAATTTCACAACCCGGTTATGGGAAAACAATTTTACTCAGCCATCTGGCCGAAGACTTGTTTTACAAACAGGATGCCGCCTACAGAGACTCTACTATTTTTTTCGTTCAGTTCAGGCCTATAACTTCTTTAATAAAGATCAGGCAGACCTTAATATGGAAGACCAGCTGAAACACCAGCTACAAATAGACCCCCAGGAAAATACGCTTGAATACATTAATAATATGCAGGCGGCTCATGGTGGTAAATTCATTATTATGCTGGATGGCTTTGCAGAACTGATCTTAAAAAAAGAAGACAAGAATCGTCTGTTTGATAATATTATCAACCTGATCTGTTCACTGGAAGATTTCAAGAATATAAAGTTAATGATGAGCTTACGCTCTACTACCTGGATGAGATTTTATGAACGCATCCGCCATTCTTCGTTTTTGAAATCTAAATGGTTTCCGGGAAATTATTTCAATCTGCATGAACTGTCTAACGTCCCTCCTCTTACCGAGAAAGAAGTTGACATTATCATCTCAAAAATCAATTACCTGGATAACAAAGAAATTAACCCCAGACTTAAAGCCCAGTTAAAATTCCCGCTTCACATTCAGCTTTATATCAGCTGAAAGAGGAAGATCCGGATTTCAACTATTATACGAATATTACTTTTTATGAGCTTGTTTCCCGTTTCATTCAGGAAAAGATATACCGTTCAAACTATTATACAGAGAAAATACTCTTTCTGAAGAAAATCATTCAACTCACAGCGTATGGAAAACAAACTAATGCAGTAGAAAAGGACAGCCTTCTTTCAGAACTTTCCGCCTTCAGGAATGCCTATATGGAATTGCTTGCTGATGGTATCTTAATGGAAGAAAAGCGAACAGAGAATGCACATCCAAAAGAGTATGTGCGCTTCTTACACCCACATATGTTTGAATATTTTCTATTCGTTGAAATACTGGAGAAGTTTCATCTTCAGGTGAACATGGATTTCTTCACTTATATCAATACGGAATACGAATCTAACCAGGTACGCTTTCAGCTACTGCAATGGACTACGCGCTTCCTGATCAAAACAGGTAACTTCCATGAGTTAAAATCTGTTTTCAAAAAAACCTGAATAGTTTTGAGACTAATTATCTGATTCTGTTTATGGCAGAAGAGATTAAATACAGATCAAAATTCAATCCCGACATTATCAGGGTGCTGGATGAAAACCAATTCCACGAAATCATTATTTCAAAACTGATCAATTTTGATTTTATAGACTCCTGTTATAAAGAGGCTGTTGCAGCACTGATTGATATCGCAAGTAATGACGATCATTTACTAGTCTATAATTCTATACTTGGGGTCCTTGAAGTAATCAAGCTCGATAAAATAGCTATTAAGGCCAGGATAAAAAACATCAGGGCCCTGAATGCCGCAGACTGGATGGTAAACCCGGTAGAGGCACTGGAAATTATTTATGCTAAAATCAACGCAGAACAGCCTGCCGAAAGGAATCTGTTAGTTAATATTGAGAGTTTAAAAAATGGAGACAACCCTTTTGGAGTCAAGCCTGAGCACCATATGGATCCCAGGCAGGGTATTTCCTACCTCCTGATTCTATATGTTAATATATTTACCGGAGATGCAACATCCGGTCACGAAGTGATCTCCAATATAGTTAAACTTCATCCAAGAGAATTTGCAAAAAAAAAACTACTTTCACTATTTATATCCTTGCCGTCTACGGGATGTATAGTTCCAGAAGTGCTCCAGAAAAAAAAAAAAACAGATCAGATAGAGAGTATCATAGTTTATCTGTCAAACAGAAACTGTACTAATTTCGCCAAGTATCAGGAAGTTATTTTATTAATGTTCCAGGCACAGCAGTATTATAACAGAAAAGAATATGAAATTGCTATTCATCATACCAAAGAATGCTTGTTGCTGTTCAGAAGAAATAATGTGTTATTAAATGCGATGTTTATGTTCAACTTACTGATCAACATCTATACAGATCTGAAAGAATACGATCTGGTCAATGAATACAAATATGAAAAGCTCTGTTTATTGGATGAGCACCAGGTTTCAAGACAACTTTTTTAAATGAACATAAAAAACGGTCTGTCTCTTATTGAGACAGACCGTTTTTATTGGGTATCTGATGAATAAATTTTATTTATAATCAGCGGCTAATTTTAATGCGTCATAAGCATTAACAATTCCACCTGTAATACAAAGATCTGCAAAAGGTACAGATTTCGCAGCTTCACCTTCTTCAGCTTCCACATCTACATTATGATTAATTTTCACAACTGATTTTAAAATTATGTCTTTTACTTGTATAGCAGTTAATTTTGGATAATATTCTCTGATCAGTGCAGCAATACCAGCTACTACCGGAGCTGCCATACTTGTACCATCATAAGTATCATATTTAGATCCTGGTACTGTAGAGTAAATTCTTACGCCTGGCGCAAATACATCTACTGCAGTCTTACCATAATTAGAGAAACTCGCTTTCAACGTTTTATCATCAACATATCCCGAAGCACCTACAACGATATAAGAATCAGCAATCCCGCCATCTTCATATTTGCGGTCCGGAAAGCTTTTGACCACATCCAGATTTTTTTTTATTGTCGTTACCAGCGGCCTGAATGATCAGAACATCTTTAGACATAGCGTATTTAACAGCTTCATCAACGGTCTTCTTATCCCATGAATAAGCTTTACCAAAACTCATATTCAATACCTTTGCTCCATTGGCAACGGCATAACGAATAGCATTAGCAACATCTTTATCGCGCTCATCGCCATCCGGCACACTACGAACACCCATAATCTGAACGTTATCTGCAACACCTTTAATACCGATTGTATTGGTACGATCTGCAGCAATGATTCCGGATACGTGCGTTCCGTGACTTGCATCAGGTCCCGCTACATCATTATTTCCATAATTCTTTTGCTTGCTGTCAGCATAATTGTCTCCGACAAACTCAGCTCTGGGATCAAAATCAAGATTTAAATTATAAGCCAGCTGATCCTGATAATGCTCCAGACCTTTTACGATCTGTGCTTTATAAAATGCTTCATAAGTTGAATTCGCTAATTGAGAAACCATTATATTTTTCAAACGGCCTTCCATATCTGATGCTGGAGTATAAGCTTTAAAATCAGCTAAAGTTGGATTTTCTTTTCCCATCGTTTTAACCATTGCATCCAATGCACCTTTTAAACCGCCGATATTTGCAACAGCATTTTTAGCTTCATTAGTTTGTTTATCAAAATCTGCCTGTTCTTTTTGATAGGCTTCAAAAGCAGGTAAATCGGCAGGTTTAACCGTTTCGGCAGTTACACCTGTAAACCTTGCTTTATCTCTCCGTAATACGCGGGTAAGTTCCAATGCTTCGTGACTCACTGATCCTTTTGCTGAACCAATGAAGTTCCATCCGTTTACATCATCAATATATCCGTTTTTGTCATCATCTTTTCCATTACCTGCAACCTCTTTTTTATTTACCCAGATCACACTTAAAAGATCTTCATGTTTGGTATCAACTCCACCATCGAGAACACCAACAATAACAGGTGTTGATTTCTTACCTTTCAATAATTCTTTATATTATATGCTTTCTGTACTAACTCCGAAAACAGAGTCTGTTTTGAAATCCAGGTTATGCCAGTTATCTTTTTGAGCTTGTGCAAATGAGCTGAAACCAAATCCTGCTATAAATACGGCACTGAATATTCCCCGCAATACAACTCTATTTTTTAATGTATTCATATGTGTTAATTAAATTACACTTTAAACGTTAATAATGATAATTAGTTATGCCTTCAACCTATTTTATTATGGATTTCCAGCCTAATTCAAAGGTAACAGTTTAACCTGATTACCAAATCAAAAAACCAGGTATTTCTCCTGGCTTTCCATTATAAACTAATAAGATTTTTATTTTAACACAAGGAAATTCAAATTCTTTAATTAACAGGGAGAAAATTAATGATTTATCCTTCAGCAAGAACGTGATAGAAATCTCTGATCCTTGCAAAAGCCGGATGCAATGAAACTACATCACCAAAAACTAATAGTGCAGGTGATGAAACTTTATGATCTTCAACAAGCTCTGGATAGTTTCTACTACTCCTACAATAGTTTTTTTTCGTCATGAGCAGACCCATTTTCAATAACAGCAACTGGTAACCGGTCTTTACCCTCTGCTATAAAAATAGCTGCAATTTCTCTGATCCGTTCAATTCCCATTAAAACTACCACAGTAGCTTTGGATTTTGCTGCGCCTTTTAAATCTGCGGAAAGCTCTCCTTTTGAATTAACACCGGAAAGTACCCAGAAGCTTTCGCTCATATTTCCATAAATCATAGGAATTTTGTGCAAACCCGGAACACCAGTAGCACTTGATATACCTGGTACAATTTCAGTCTTTATACTATAAGATTCTGCAAAATTGATTTCTTCGAAACCCTTGGCAAATACAAATGGATCGCCGCTTTTAAGTCTTACGACGTGGCCGTAATTCAAAGCATAATCGATCATCAATTTATTCACTGCATCCTGTGAGAATGACTCTCCGTCGGATTGTCCGCCTACAAAAATCTTTATGGCATGTTCAGCATGATTGAGTAATGCACCATTGACTAAGGCATCATATAAAACAACATCAGCAGTATTGAGTGCCTTTACTCCTTTTAAACTAATTAAATCAGGATCTCCGGGGCCGGCTCCAACTAATGTAATACGGGGTTCCTGAATGCTTTTTTTTTATTTTATTTAAAATCATAACCGGCTATTTTAAAGGTTTATATATCTGTCAATAAACAAATATAATAAAGTCTATTCAAATAGTCGTCTTTTTTTTATAATAATTTTAATACAGCAATTCTCCGCTGTTTTCACGGGCTATTACATCTGCAACAGAAGTCTTTGAAAGAACTTCTAAGGTTGCATCTCTAACATCAATAAATGTTTTTCTGATCCCACAGGTTTTCTCATCATGACACTCGTCACACTTCCGGTAAAACTTTAAGCTTGCACAAGGAACCATAGCGATAGGTCCGTCTGTTATTCTCAGAATGTCCACAAGATATATATCCGCAGCATTCTTGTTCAGACTAACCTCCGCCTGCCCCTTTTTTACTGTACAGATAACCTGCATTACGCAAATCCAATAATATCTGTTCCAGGAATTTTCTGGGTATCATCTCCTGTTCTGCCAACCTTACAATTTGCATTGGAGGATTCTCAACGTTCTTGCCTAAAGCCACCAGTGCTTTAATGGCATATTTTGTTTTCTTAGACAACATATTAAATACAAAGCTAAGAAAAGATTTAGGTATTGATAAATGTGACAGATTTAATACCACATTTATTCATTCGTTTTCTTAAACACGAGCCTCCCTAAAGTTTCATCTTTTAATATGTAACGGTAATATAACCTGCTGACCTGAAAAACCCGTTCCAGAATAATCATCATTACCGCGGGCAGAACAATCCACTCAAAGATCTCCACTTTCCAGAAAACATAACTTAGCAATAGAATTGTCCTGATACATTCCAGCTCATATATATACTTGCGCTGTTCTATCAGAGCACCGCAATTAATCAGTGTAAAAAAGTATAGTTGCAGTAATGAACAGCTTATCGGCCATTCCAAGAACAGGAAACCATGCAGTAAAACCAGTAAGCAGCAGGATAGAAAAGATCACCTGCGCATTCAGGTAATTCCTGAATTTAAACTGATGATCATCTTTTCGCCCGGGCATTAGAAATTTCTTTTCTAATGCTGGCCGGATATCCTGATCTAACAAAGCAGGGCTTCCAAAAATGATCTGACATTTTTGTTTAATGCCTTTTACCCGGCGGCAGGCTTCTATAATTTCCAGGTAATAATGAAAATGCTGCCATAAAAAGCTATAACTTTTAAGCGGATGTGTTAATCCATAATGAGGCTTCTCTTCTTCCAGCTGAAAAGTCCCGAAAAGCTTATCCCAGAAAGTAAAAACATCACCATAGTTTTTATCCAGATACTTTTCGTCACTGGCGTGATGTATACCATGTAATGATGGTGTAATCAGTATATGCTCAAGCCAGCCCAGTTTCCCGACTAACTGCGTATGTGTAAAAAATGAATAAGCACCGTGTACTAAAAGAATAGTAAAGACCATTACCGGATGAAAACCAATTAAAGGTAAAATAGCATAGAAAATATTTCGGATTAAGGCCTGGATTGTAGTAATGCGTGCAGAGACGGTCAGATTAAACTCTTCACTTTGATGATGAACAATGTGTGCTGCCCATAAAAAGTTTATCTCATGGCCAAGCCGGTGATACCAATACCATAACAGATCGGTTGCCAGCATCAGGATAATCCACACCCACCAGCTATCAGGGATATGAATAATGGCATAATTAGTATATATCCAGTCAAAAAACTGGTAAAAACCCACAGTAACAAATAAATTTATCAGACGTTCTGCGATTCCGATACTCACATTGGCTACCGAGCTTTCATGTTTGAAATAGTGTTCTTTCTTTTTCCTTTTAGCCAGTTTATACTCTAAAAGCAAAAAGATAAAGAATACAGGTATAATGAAAGCAAGGTAGTTTAGTTTACAGATAACTTCATATCAGGTATTTTCGATTTAATCTTTCAAAAATACCCAATATATATAAAGTCTACTAATTTTATAGTCTTTATTTAATAAAGTCTTCAAAGAAGTTACCCGGAGCCTCTTCATTTAAAGATCCATCATTTTTAATCGTAGCCATCAGGGCAGCCAGTTTCTTTTCCAGTCTTTCAGATTCCGCTCTGTGCTGTTCGGCCTGATCAGCAGAAAGGTCGTCTTCATCAATTAATGTTAAAATTTTGGCCTGTAAATACAGATCATAGGTTTCGGCAGTCTTTTTTGCCAGTAAATTCAGCATTTCTTTATAGGTCATAACAGTTATGATTAGGTTTTTATCGATATCATAACGCTTATCGGATGTATTTGTTCTGATAAAATGCTGTGTTATCGGGGCAGAGTGTAGAGAAAGTCAACAAGTTCTTTTTCAGTCAAAAACCTTAAACAGCTACTATAAAGCATATTAACTATTTTCTGGCACGCTGGCACCATTTTGAACTATAGCTAAATAGAATTAGTTAATTAGAATTTTAAATTTAAATAAACAATTATTATGAGAAATTTCATTTTATCAGCAGCAGTTATAGCAATCGCAGGAGTATCAACAGTTAAAGCAAATGAAATTAAAAATCCAATTGATAGTGCAGCTTATACAGCAACATTGGATAGTACTGCTAATATAGTGAGACAAGATAGTGCAGCTACAATGGTTAGACAGGATAGTGCTTCTTATACAGTTGCAAAAGATAGCGCAGCTTATTCAGTAAAACAGGAAGACACTAAAGTACCGGTTAAAGTGGAAGAATTACCAGAACCAGTAAAAGCTACTTTAAAAGCTGATGCTTATAAAGAATGGACAGCAACCGGAGCTTTTTTAATTACCAAAGCAGATAAATCAACTTATTATCAGGTGGACGTTAAAAAAGACGATAAAGTAGCCTTCTTAAAAGTAGGTGCTGACGGTGTTGTGCAACAATAGTTAATACACACAATAAAATATAAATAATATAAAAGCCGGAAGTTCTCCGGCTTTTGTATTTTTGCCTATATTCAAAAGCGAACAGAATACTTATGGCGAAAATACTTATTATTGAAGATGATCTAACTTTCTCACAGTTGTTAGAAGGCTTTCTTAAAAAGCATGGCCATGAGCCTTATGTTGTCCACGATGTTAAAAGTACTTCAAAAAAATCATCGAACAACACAACTTCGAATTATTTCTGATAGATTATCGTCTTCCTGATGGAACTGGATTAGATGTATTGGCACATCTGCGTGAGCACAGCCTTAATTACCCGGTAGTGATTATGACGAGCTTTAATGATGTACGGACAGCCGTAAAATCAATTCAGCTTGGTGCAATAGACTATATCACCAAACCGGTCAACCCTGATGAGCTATTAATGATTATCAGAGGCTCTCTGGAGAAGAAGGCAGAAAATAATCAGACTGCCTCAGTTGAACATGAAGATTTCATTAAAGGAAAAAAAAGTACAAGCAGCTGATAAATTGTATGCCCATATAGATCTGGTTGCACCAACAGACATGTCTGTAATTATACAGGGGGAAAGCGGAACTGGTAAAGAATATGCCGCCCGTACCCTGCATGCTCAAAGCAAGCGGAATACTAAACCTTTTGTGGCTATTGACTGCGGGGCTCTTTCTAAAGATTTAGCCGCAAGTGAATTATTTGGTCATGTCAAAGGTGCCTTTACTGGTGCTGTCAATGACAAAAAGGGACAATTTGAAGCTGCTGAAGGGGGTACATTATTTCTGGATGAAGTAGGAAATCTGAGTTATGAGGTACAGGTAAAACTGTTAAGGGCGTTACAGGAAAGAGTTATCCAACCTCTGGGCAGTACTAAAAAAGTATCTGTAAATGTGCGGATCATTACCGCTACAAATGACGATTTGCTAACCAGTATACAAAATGGTGAATTCCGTGAAGATCTCTATCACCGTTTAAATGAGTTTAAAATTCTTTTGCCTGCTTTACGTGAAACGCGGTAAAGATCTTGAGCTTTTTATTGATCATTTCATTAAACTTTCCAATGCTGAACTTGGCAGGAATGTACAAAAACTTTCTGCTCCTGTTAAAGACCTGCTTTTACAATACGACTGGCCAGGTAACCTGAGAGAGTTGAAAAATGTGATTAAAAGAATGGTCTTGCTTACGCCTTCGGATACCGCAGGGATCGAATCATTACCTGATGAAATGATTCTGGCCATTAAACAGACGCCTAAACCTGGCGGATCTGATCTTAAAGCGATCAATGAAAGCAATGAGAAAAGTTTGATTATGGAAACCTTAATCAAGGTGAAATACAACAAATCTAAGGCAGCAAAACTCCTTAATATAGACAGAAAGACGCTTTACAGTAAAATGGAGCGTTATGAAATTGAATAGATCAGCTAATTTTCTGATCAACCAGCTGCATGAGTAAACTGAGCCTTTTAATCAATAACTCTAATTTTTCCTGACGTGCAGAATCAATTTCCTGTACTGTTTCAGAAAGATCGATTTCCATCATCCTGAATTCTGAAGCCAGCTGTCCTGACCCCATCTGAGCCGTTCTTCCCGCTATCCGGTGTACAATTAATCTTGCCAGAGGCTGATCCTTTGCAATTATACTTTGCTGTAGTTCAGCCATGTCATTCACACAATCTTCTTTAAACCTGTTCAGAATTTTCAATAATAACTCCTGATCACCAAAGGTCATCTTTTCTACAACTGATGTATCCAGGCCAATACCAGAAAAATCAGCCGTATCAGAAATCTCCTCTTCTTCGGCTAACACAGTAGTGCTAAAAACAGCAAGCAAATCATTTTCGCGGAAAGGCTTCATAATCAACCCGTCAAACCCTTGTTTCAATACCGATTCCAGCTCTTCGGGAAGAACTTGCGCAGTCATTGCATATATTTTAACATCCGCAGGGATTTTAGCCTTCATCAGCCTGCAAAGCTCTGCACCTGAAATCTCAGGCATACGCATATCCATCAGGATGTATTTAACTTTAGGGTCCCAGACCGCTGCCAGTAAATCTGCCGGGGAATTAAAACATAAATGATCGATATGTTTCTTAGTAAAAATGATCTGGCATAAATCCAGGATCAGCTGGTCATCATCTACTACCCATACTTTATCCTTGACATAAATCTTTTCGCTGATCTGCGGAATATTACTTTCAACAGGAACGTCAGCAATTTTAAAGGTCAGATATACGGTAAATGTACTTCCCACTGCAGGTTTACTCTTTACATAAATACGGCCGTCCTGGTTTTCTACAAGGGATTTAAGAATCGTCAGACCAAGCCCCGCACCAGCCTTATTGATGACCTCCTTATCAGGGGAATCAATTTGCTCAAATTCATTAAAAATCCTGCTGCTTTCTTCTTCTGTCAAACCAATCCCTGTGTCTTTTACCATAAATGTAAAATGCAGGTTATCTGATTGCCGCTTGTAAAAAACACTTAATAGTACTTCACCTGTCTGCGTGAATTTAATTGCATTACTTAACAGGTTATATAAAATCTGTTTAAGCCTGAAAGCATCTCCTTCTACAAAATCAACTCCATGCAACTCTATTTCCGTTTGCATTTTTAGTTTTTTCTGCTCCGCCTGAGGCTTCATAATGGTAATCACTTCTTCAAGCAACTCCCTGATATTAAATGGTTTTTGCTGAAAAGTAAATTTCCCTGATATGATCCTGTTATAGTCAAGAATTTCATTTACAATCTGCAGCAAATGTTCAGAAGAATGATAAATAGCATTGATATCTTTCAGCTTAGGATGCTCCTGATGCCTTATGATTTCGGCATAACCAATAATTGATTGCAAAGGTGTTCTGATTTCATGACTCATATTAGACAGAAACCGCTGTTTGGCCATCCCATGATATTCGGCCTCATCTCTGGCAGCTTCCAGTTCTTTTCTATAAAGGTTACTTTTAGTAATGTCTGTTAAAATGAGATATAGCAACACTATGGTTAACAAGAAAAAATCCAAATCATAATAAAACTGATTCTTGTAATGCCGGTATTTACAACTGCTTTGGCCTCCACCCCATTCTGTTCAATCTGTGTGACAACTTCACTTTCTACTTTTCTCAAAATATCAAGCATCTGACGGATAAGCACTTCATTGGCACTGGCAAGAGTAGCCTCTCTATTCAAAAAACGTGCACTTTTTTTATTTGCTGCTCCTTTGCTATGGTTCGTAACGATTTTTCAAGTCCTTTTGCTATGACTGTTTCTCCGGCTAAAGCAATAGTATCTCTTTTTATCTTTTCTTCATTTGTAACCTGGTAAGACTTATCTTCTTCTTCCTTTTTCTTACTAAATAAACGATTAAAAAACCCCTTACGCTGCTTCGATTCATCTACGGGAAGTATGGTAACCGTAGAGGTCTTCTTTTCTGTAGTAACAATGGTACTATCTTGTTGCTGGGGTCCTTTATTGACCAGATCATTCAGCTTTTGAACTTCCTGGGTAAAGGATTTATTATTGACTAAACCTTCCCGGACTTTAAGATAATTAATAAACTGTTTATCTCTTTGCACCAATAGTTTTTCTATTGACCTGATCCTGTTTAGCTGAATTGAATCGGCACTGTACATCCCAGCTAAAGAATCAAGCATCTGCCTGAGCTGGCCAGACTGTTTAAAGAAATTACCATAATTTCCGGGCGAGTTGAATGCCAGGTTTTTTTTGCTGCTGATCCAGTCCTGCTACTTTCCTGGAAACCATATTGACTAACCGTAATTTAGCATTAGGTGTTGAAATTGTATCCACAGTATCCAGCATTTCATCAAAAGCAATTTTACTCACCCCCCATGCCAAAAAAAGGGCAAAAAAGGCAAGCACGAAACCTATTATAATCTTGCCTTTAGCATCGCTTAAAAAACTTTTCCGTGAAACATCTATCATTAGCTGGTTTTAGTAATATCCAGTAAAGATAACAATGATCAAAAGAATTTGTTAGATGATTGTCCTGAAGGTTAGGTTTATCCTTGGACGGGTAACCTTAGTTGTTTTCGGTAAGCGGTGTAACCAATGGGTTTGCGTGGTCCCTTTCATCACCAGTAAACTTCCGTTTTCCAGTAGTAAAGAGAGAGATTGTTTTGTGTTTTTATGCTTAAAGGCAAAATGGCGTTCAGCACCAAAACTTAATGATGCGATCGTGGTATTCTTACCCAGTGATTTTTCATCATCACTATGCCAGGCCATCCCTTCATCGCCATCATGGTATAAATTGAGCAGACAGGAATTAAATTTAGTACCGCTCAGCTGTTCTATAAGTTGTTTTAATGCAAGAAGATCTGCCGTCCACAACAATGCCTGTTTAGTGGTATTGGAGTAGGTATAAGCATATTCAGCATCCCCATACCAGGCCACTTTCCGTTTGGTAATGATATGTTTACCAAAAATAACAGCTTCATCATTCTTCCAGACAATATCATCTGATAACCGTTGTAAATAATAAGAGAGTTTATCCGGATCAATCACTGCCCATAATAAATAATAAATCACTTCTCCATCATAAGGCAATAAGTTCACCGGTTCTCCTGTACTGAATAAATCCATTCTTTATATAAATTTCTTTGACAATGCCCGCATGGGCGGAATCCATTGGCTATTGCTTCCTTTTCATCTGTAAAAAAAATCCTGTTTTCTCTTTTCATTCTCTTCCCGCTTTTACAGTTAAGCAGTCCGTAGATTTTTAGTTTTTCATTTCCGCCTATAGTGACGATCTTGTTTCTGATCAGCGTTCTGACTACAACATCGCTGACTGATATATGTTTAATCATTTAGGTTAATGCGTCATGAAATATAATTCCTACTGCATAACGTTCACCTTTATGCACCTCACTAATCCCATGTTTCATTTTCATCTGATAATATCCTTTACTACCTTTTGCAGGTCTGAAATTGGTCGTGAATAACAACATATCACCTTTACGCGGATTCAATACAATAGCTTTAGACTGAGCTCTTGGATTTTGCTGGGTTAATACGAACTCACCGCCGCCTTCATAATCCTCTCCGGGTTCATTTAAAAACAAGACCAGCTGAATCGGAAAGTAAAGATCTCCATAAAGATCCTGATGTAAAGTATTGTATCCACCCTGACCATACTTCAGAATAAGCACAGTCGCTTTGGTTTGCTCCTGTTGCTCACAAAGATTCAGAAATTCTTCATGGATAAGCGGATACTGATTGTCTATCCGGAGAACTTTCATCCAGGTATTCGCTATAGGTGCAAGCCGGGGATATACTTCAGTTCTGATGGACTGAATCAATGAAGGCAAGGGATAATTGAAATACTTATATTCTCCAATGCCAAAACGATATCTTTCCATAATGACTGTTTTACGATAGACTTCAGTGTTTTGATAGTTATTGATTAATGCAGAACAATCATCTGCGGTCAGCACATTTTTGATAACAGCATAGCCCTGATCATGCATACTTTCTGTTACCTGCTGCCAGTCTGCAGCATTTATTTTTTCTTCGATGTCTTCATCTTATCCCTCGTTAGCTGTCATTGCTGCTTCCCATCCAATTATAGCCGTTTTACGGGCACTTCCCCAGTGATACCCACCTAGAGCGCCTGTTGACTGAATAATGCGGTGACAGGGGATTAAAAAAGCAACCGGGTTCGCACCTATAGCTGTTCCTACAGCTCTCGAAGCAGTTGGCATTCCAATATTTTTCGCTACCGTCCCATAAGTTGTCAACTGCCCCGAAGGAATTTTCAGTAAGGTTTCCCATACTTTCAGCTGGAAATCCGTTCCTTTTAAATGGAGCTTAATCTCGCTGATCTTGTCCCAGTCGTGCGTGAATATATAGAGCGCATTTTGCTGGGTCACGTCAGCAATTTGTTTGTAA
Organism: Pedobacter sp. NJ-S-72; assembly: GCF_053890575.1. Lineage (NCBI taxonomy): Bacteria > Pseudomonadati > Bacteroidota > Sphingobacteriia > Sphingobacteriales > Sphingobacteriaceae > Pedobacter > Pedobacter sp. NJ-S-72. The sequence goes on from NZ_CM132681.1 coordinate 3,703,158, forward strand.
GTTGCATTGGGAAATTTAGTCTTCAACTGCTCCAGTTCAATGGCATCATCATCAGCAAAAGCAATATGACAGATCCCTTTAGGTGTGGATGCGACAAGGATATTGCCAAAAGGAGTTTCTGCGAAACTATAATTAATAACCAGGTTTTCACCGCCGTTTTTATATTCACCAGGCGTCATTCCTTCGATATTAACAAACAGATCATGTAATCTGCCTGTTCCGGAAAGACCTGTTTCGAACGCCGTTTCAAACAGGGTTGCCTGACTTTCTTTCAGCATCTTTTTGGCATGCTCTATAGTCAGATACTGCAAGAATTTTTTAGGGCTTACCCCTGCCCACTCTGTGAATAACCGTTGAAAGTGAAATGGGCTCAGATTTATTTTTTCAGCAACCTCTTCCAGGCCAGGCTGGGTTTTAAAATTGCCATTGATATAGCTGATTGCTTCGGCAATACGGCTAAAAAATTAGTTTCTTCCTGTGCTTTCATAGCTCATATAATTTATTTAACTACACAAAAATAGAGACCAGAATAAGCTTTACCTACCCGAAACTTGCTGTGTTTTAAATATTACTTACTTCCGCCTGTAGCCAACTCAAACTCTTTCATATAGAGCTCATAAGCAGCAGCAATATAGGTCAGATTGTGATGAACCGGATTTGAAATAAATTCTTTGAAATCATCAATATCATTCTTCGTAAACCCTATTTGCACAAAAAAAGGTTGAGCGAGATCAAATTCTGCCGGATTCACCTTTGTATTCCCCAGATTTTTATACAAGTGCAGAGATGCTACAAATAAACGGTAATGTGGTGTAGATTTAAATTCCTGCATAAAATTGATCATGGTGCGGTAAGTTGCCGGTTTTCCTTCATCCATTGCCGTATGCAAAATTGTCCAGAGTACAGATCTTTTCAGCATGAGCGAATCTATATCGCCATATCCCCCACAATGTTTTAAGACCTCAACATCCCTCAAAAAAAGAGAATCTGTTGATAAAGCCTGATGTTTCGCAAAATAAGGTTCCTGATCAAGAACCTGGTTACAATCAATTTTAGTTTGCCCGAAAGCAGCCATATTCACTCCGGAAAACAAGAATATTGAAAGCGCGTAAAAAATATATTTCTTCATAGAAAACAGCCAGCCTGTAAAACGCAGACAAGGTAATAATTTCCACATATCAACTCCGATTGTTTATTATATTTATAAATAAATTTCATAAAAAGGTATGGCTTATAACGAATCGTTAGCTGACCGGGTCAGAGAGTTTTTAGCTGAACAGCCAGTAGTTGAAAAAAAAAAAAAAAATGTTTCAGGGAGTATGTTTTATGGTTAATGAAAAAATGTGTGTTTGTATAAGCCCAAACGGACTGTTATGCCGTATCGGTGCTCAGCAGACCGTGTTGGAACTAGAGAAGGATAATTGCCGGCAGATGATCAATAATGGCAGGGTGATGAAAGATTTTGTTTATGTTGAGGAAGAAAGAGTTCATTCACAGAAAGAGCTGGAATACTGGATAAAGCTCTCTCTGCAATTTAACAAAGAGGCTAAATCCAGTAAAAAAAAGAAAATCTAATCTCTGTTCCAGAATGCCGGTGGTTCAATACCAAGCGACCACAAGTAAACATAACCTTGTGCACGGTGATGAATTTCATTATCTATCCAGTAAAGAATAACATCCGTGGTATACCCCTCATATTGTCCAAACGCAAGGACAATCTCCCGAAAACGCTGATTTGGAATCTGTGGCCAGAAAGTATCAAGACTATGTGTTAGCTGATCCCATAAAAGCTGCTATGAGTCTCCTGATCACCCGACGATGTCCCTGCCAATGATCTAATAAAGTACGCTGAGTGATGATCCCTCAGATCAGGCCATTTCCTTCTTGTTGCATGATGTTGTTTTCCATAATCTGTTTATTTAAATGATTACAGAACAAAAAAAGACATGACAGCTGACAGCCTTATGTCAGCAGAGAAAACAATATTAATTTTTATTTAGCAGATCGAATAGCATTGGAAAAATATGCGTTACAAAATTCTCTGATTGCTTTACGGCGTGCGCGTTTGCAGTATTCTGATTAATCACGATGACAGCCTGCAAATCAGGAATAACCACAACAAACTGCCCACCCCATCCATTCCATAAGTTATTTCTACGCCATTGTACTTCGTATGATAAAAACATAAAGCATAAGCTGATCTGGCAAATCCCCATTCAGTTTTATATTGAACATCCGGGTGTGTGATCAAATTAATCCATTGAGAAGGTACAAGCTGTTTACCCCGATATAGTCCGTTGTGTAAGATTAACGCCCCTACTGTCAAGAGATCTTCAGCTCGCAAACGAATACTAAGCAAGCCACTCCCATCATCATATCCGTCATTCATTTTTGCCCACTCAAACTGACTTATACCCATTGGATCGAACAAGTATTTTTTAGCAAACAAATGAGTATCCATACCTGTACTTTTCGTCAGAATTACTGAAAGCAGGTGAGAAGCCGCATTATTATAATGAAATACGTCTCCAGGATTACTAACAAGTGGTTCTTTTAAAACATAGGCTGCAGGTTCTGGTAATTTCAAAAAATTACCAATCCTGTTTAAGTCTTCATGATATAGCCCTGAGGCCTGATTCATGACCTGACGAATCGTAAGTGTTTGTTTTCTTAAATCAGGATCATTCTTTAATTCAGGGAAGAAATCTATCAGGTTTTCATCCACCGATTTAATATATCCTTTATCTATCGCAATGCCTATTAAGACTGAGCAAATACTTTTTGTAAGCGACTGATCATTAAACAATTTACTTTCATTATATTTATTGAAGTAGTTTTCAGCAATAATCTTATCCTTTTTTAAAACTAAAAGCGCGTAGATATCCGGGTTATCTTTCACAGTGGAAGATGTATCAATATGAAGCTGAGCGAACGTATTGATGATAAAAAAAAGGAAGATACCTATAGTGATGGCTATTTGTTTCACCAAGCAATTATTTATAGTTAACAAGCTGTAAATTAACAAAATAATTGCTCTCATAAAGATTATATTTACTTAAGTGCCATTCCGCAAAACAATCATCCGATATTAAATAAAGAACAGCCAATTTTGTATTTCGCAATAATGAATGAATTGAATAAGAATTCAGGCACGGTGTGTTTTTATTACAAAAAGGCTATTCATTACCCCAAAAAGTCCATTTCTACTCATTAAAATTAAGCCCAGCCCTCTTTTCTTTATTTATCCCCGCAATGTTTTTAACTTCTTATTATTTATTTTCGATCCAGCGTTTGACCAAAGAGGCGTATCCTGAAAAGCCTTAAATGAGTAGGGACGTATTTGTAAAAATCTATAGGATGAAAAAATTAGAATTAAACAAAATGGGTGTTCAGGAAATGAACACAACTGAAATGCTAAACACCGAAGGTGGTAGCTTACTTAGTTTTCTTAGCGACCTGCTTGGAGGAGTTAATACCTTATTAACTAATGTGGTATCTACTCTGAATAAGATATTGTCTCCACTAATTAATATTGGCGTAGGTCCTCTTTAAAAAATTAGAATTTTAAATTCTTAAGATAACCGTTATGCCTTTTTTAGCATAACGGTTATTTTTATATTCTGCCCATATGTCCTTAAAACGTACTCAATTGAAACAATATCAAGCAATTCCATTGTTTACCGGTCAAAAATTGGTAAGCCAGGCCAGTTTATTTACATCGTTACTGTACTGGCTATTTTAGTGACATTCGCGGCATTACCTTTTATTAAAACTCCTATTAGTGTAAAAAGCAATGGTCTCTTACAATCTTCGATGGAGAAAACTGAGCTGACTATTCCTGTGAACGGAAGAATTACACAACTTGAACTAAAAGACAATAAAAAACTCAAACAGGGAGATATTCTCCTGGTTATTGATGCTTCGGCACCTAAAAAACAGGATGCACTGGTACAAACACGCCAGGGACAGATCTATGAGTTTTTACAGGATCTCAACAAATTATTAGTTTATATACAGTGGAACGGATATAATTACCCTCATCCTAAAACCGGACAGTACACCGCATCCTGGCAAGAGTTTGCACAAGAATCTGAAAGTTCAAGAATCGCTAAAGATCAGACAGAAGCAACTTTTAACAGGTACAATAAACTATACCAGAGTAAAGTCGTCACTCAATCTGAATATGAAAAATATAAATTTGAAAAAGAACAGGCAGCCTCAGCCTATCTGATGGTGAGTACCAAATATAAATCAAAATGGCAAACCGAAGCAAGTCAGTTCAGAAATGAATTGCGTCAGCTTTCAAGCCAGCAGGTAGACTTAAACGAACAGAAAAAACAATATACTTTAAGGGCGCCGATCAGTGGTTCTGTCCAGAATCTTTCAGGTATCCAAAAAGGAGCCTACGTATTTGCCAATCAGAAAATTGGCGAAATCTCCCCGGATACAAATATTACTGCATTTTGCTATGTCAAACCAGCAGATATCGGACTCATCAGAAAAGGTCAGGAAGTCCGTTTCCAGGTAGATGCTTTTAATTACAACCAATGGGGGCTGGCAACGGGTAAAGTACTCGATATATCAGATGATATTATCATTATAAACAACAATCAACCTGTATTTAAAGTTAGGTGTACCTGACCAAAAACTACTTAATGTTGAAAAACGGCTATAAAGGATTTTTGAAAAAAGGAATGAATTTCACCGCGCGTTTCACGGTAACCGAACGCAGTTTGTACCAATTACTGTATGATAAAGTGGATGACTGGGTAAATCCTAATGTAAGCGACAAAGTATGAGCACCAAAGTAAAACAAAGAGATATTACGGATTGTGGTGCAGCCTGTTTAGCGTCAATTGCATCTCATTATAAACTGGATCTGTCCGTTGCACGTATCAGACAGATGGCTGGCACTGATAAAAAGGGGACTACCGTTTTAGGAATGGTGGAGGCTGGCAGGAAATTAGGCTTCGAAGCTGCTGGTGTAAAAGGCCCATTTGATAGTTTATTCAAAATACCAAAACCTGCTGTTGCGCATCTGATCGTTGACAACATTCTACAGCATTATGTGGTTATTTATAAAGTAACTGCTAAGTTCATTGAGGTGATGGATCCTGCTGACGGGCAAATGCACCGGAAGACCCATGATGAATTAAAAAAAAAAGAATGGACAGGTGCATTGGTATTGTTGTTACCAGCAGAAGAATTTCAAACGGGAAATGAAAAAATATCGGTACAGACTCGTTTCTGGAACCTGATCAGACCACATAAAAGTATTTTAATTCAGGCCTTGTTAGGTGCAATCGTATATACGGTATTAGGCCTTTCCACCTCCGTTTTTGTACAGAAACTGGTTGATTTTGTACTGGTTGATGGTAACCGTAACCTGCTCAACCTGATGAGTATGGCCATGGTAATCATTCTGATTGTTCAGCTATTCATTGGAACTGCCAAGACCATATTTACACTAAAAACCGGTCAAATGATCGACAGTCAGCTGATTTTAGGTTATTACAAACATTTATTAAAATTACCGCAGCAATTTTTCGACACCATGCGTGTCGGTGAAATCATCTCCAGAATCAATGACGCGGTAAAAATCAGGGCATTTTTAAACGACGTCAGCATCAACTTTCTGGTCAACGTCTTCTTCATTGTGTTCTTCTCGTTTATCATGATGTTTACTTATTACTGGAAGCTTGCCCTGATCATGCTCACAGTTATTCCGCTATACTTACTCATCTATTTTATCACTAATAAACTCAATAAGAAAGTACAAAGGAAATTAATGGAGGACTCTGCTGAATTAGAATCTCAATTGGTAGAAAGTCTGAATTCAGTGGGTACAATCAAGCGTTTTGGTTTGGAAGCTCATGCCAACGAAAAAAAAAACAGAAATCCGCTTTATAAATCTTTTACAGACTGGTTTTAAGTCTAATATTAATTCTGTTTTTTCTGGTACATCATCAGAATTAATATCAAGGTTACTGACCATTATTCTGCTTTGGGTAGGCGCAGGCTATGTTTTAGATGGTAATATTACTCCTGGCGAACTCTTATCATTTTATACCCTGATTGGTTATTTCACAGGCCCTGTCACTTCTCTTATTGGTATGAATAAAACTGTGCAGGATGCTGTTATTGCAGCAGACAGACTTTTTTTGAAATTATGGATTTAGAACGTGAAAATGATGAAAACCAGATTGACCTTACTCCCGATAAGATAGGAGATATACATTTTGAGAAGGTCTCTTTCCGCTACGGAACAAGACTTAATGTCTTTGAAAATTTAAACCTGACTATTCCTAAAGGCAAGTTTACTGCTATTGTTGGCGAAAGTGGTTCAGGAAAATCAACCTTAATGTCAATTCTGCAAAACATCTACCCCATACAGGAGGGAAATGTACGCATAGGAAGTTATGATTTAAAATATATCCGGAACTCTTCATTGCGGCAAGCAGTAGCGGTAGTACCTCAGAAGATTGATTTATTCGCAGGAAATGTTATTGATAATATTGCAGTAGGTGATTATGAACCTGATATGCAAAAGATCATTGAAATCTCCACTCAGCTTGGAATCATTGATTTTATAGAAACCCTGCCCAGGGGTTTTCAAACTTATCTGGGTGAGAACGGGACTGCGTTATCCGGTGGACAAAGACAGCGCATTGCAATTGCAAGGGCATTGTATCGTAATCCAGAGATCCTTATTTTGGATGAGGCCACTTCCTCACTCGATTCGGCTTCAGAACAGTATGTCCAGAAAATGATTGATCTCTTAAAAGCTAGTCAGAAAACAGTGATTGTTATTGCGCATAGATTAAGTACACTGAATAATGCAGATAAGATCATTGTACTGGACAAGGGAGTAGTGGTTGAACAGGGTACACATCATGAACTGATCTATAGTCCTGATTCTGCTTATGCTAATTTATGGAAACTTCAATTACCGCAAATGTAATCCGATTTTCAATTTAGCATTTCTCTGCTCCGGATAGAGATAATCTAACCTTGTTAAAAAGAAAAATAATCCCTTAAATCAAGCCTCAAATAAACGCAATTACATCAAAAATGATAATTTTCTATTCATTCAGTCCACTGTTCACTGGCACAACCGGGAAATGCATTAAATGAACGAATTGAATAAAACCCAAACGACTCCAATCCCGGAGTAAAAAAGCCTGTTTTTCAGTATAAAAACCAAGTATTCAGACAAATACAAAACAAAAACACAAAAACTCATCCTTTTGCTATTTCTACGTTTTAGCGAAATATCATTACTTTCGTTATAGTGTTTGGCCAACCTAGGCGTACCCTGAAAAGCCTTTAACGAGTAAGGAATTTATTTTATAATAATCCCCCATTATGAAAAATTTAGAATTAAAAAACCTTGGAGTGCAAGAATTGAATGCAACTGAAATGTCTACAATTGAAGGCGGAGGTTTAATAGAAAACATTTCCGGCGTAATAGGCGCTGTTGCTGCCACCGTAGGTGGAGTTGTTAATACTGTAGGCACAGTTGTGGGTAACACAATTAACTTTGGTCTTACTCAATTATTCACAATTCTAAGGTCACTTTAGTATTAGAAATAAATTATTGTCTGTTATTCTACGCTCAGGATAACAGCTTTTCTATCTATTTAAACCATCCTAATCTAATAAACCTATTATGAAAAATCTGGAATTAAAAAATCTTGGTGTTCAGGAACTGAACAAAGCAGAAATGTCTACAATTGAAGGAGGAGGTGTCATTGGTGATTTATTTAAAGAACTCACCGGTATAGCAACTAATCTTGTGAAAAATACACTTTCATTCATTGGAACTCAATTAGGCATTATTTTTGGCTCTCTATAAAAACCAATAATAAATTAACGCTGCCGTTATGCTGAAATTCAGCATAACGGTCTTTTAAAAGATTTCCTGAACTGCCCCGGGCTAAGTCCCTTTTGCTTTTTGAAAAACTTATTCAGATGACTTTCATCTGTAAAGCCTAGTTCATCAGCAATCTCATTGATGCGCATATCACTATGCTGCAATCTGTTCACAATGAATTTAGTCCTGTAATTGATCGTGTACTGCTGCATAGTTTCATTCATATGCTTCTTGAAATAACGTCCCAGGTAAGTTTCTGAGATCCCAAAATGCTTACTTACTATTTCCGTTCTGATCTTTTCAGGATGATAGATATTATTTTGAATATACTCCAGAATCCCCATTGCTTTGTCTTCTGTACATTCATTCACTTGTTCAGGAAGATACTTTGCAATGTTACGTGCCACTACTACAATTAGTGTATTCACTAGCTGCTGCACCAATTCTTTATTGTACAAATCCCTGTTTACATATTCACGAATAACAGCTTCGACCATAGGGCGAACCAGACTTTTATCCGATTGATTTTTCAGGATGCAGCCAGGTTGATGATTTGCATTCTGCAAAATAAACTCTAACCGTTGCAAATCAGCACTACTAATGCCTTTTGACCGGATATAAATATCATTGAAACGAAGAAAGAAAAATTCCGAAGTGGTTTTGATATCGAAAGAATGGCAGTCATCAGGTGTAATCAAAAACATATGATCCGGATGATAATCAAATTTATGATGGTTAATACATTGCTGCCCGGTACCGGACAATACATAGATTAACTCAAAAAAAAACTATTTTTATGTGCGAGTAGCGAGCCTTCTGCTAAAGTTTCAAAATTAACTGAAAAGGGCTCATAAAGATTTTCTTTCCTCATGCAGTAAATATACCGAAATAAGGAAAACATATACCGTAAAATCATCAATAAATAAGTACAATTTTGCGTTACAAATTTAAATAGAGAAAAATGAAAGCAATAATTCTAACTGAGGCTGGCGATATAGAAAAACTGGTACTCACCACTTTACCTGTTCCTGTGATCACAGAAGATGAAGTTTTAGTACAAGTGAAAGCAATCAGCATTAATCCTGTAGACGCAAAGGTAAGAAGCGGAAAAGGATTATACGGTAAACTCAAAGAACACCCACCGATTATCCTGGGATGGGATATTTCTGGTATTGTTACTGAATCTAATTCCCCGTTATTTAAAACTGGTGATGAAGTTTTTGGAATGGTTAATTTCCCTGGTCATGGAAAAGCTTATGCAGAATATGTCGCTGCTCCTGCTGCCCCACCTTGCTTTAAAACCAGCAAACATATCACATGAAGAAGCTGCCGCAGCTACACTTGCCGCACTTACGGCCTGGCAAGCTTTAGTTAGCCACGCAAAAATCAAAGCAGCAGATAAAGTACTGATCCATGCGGCAGCTGGTGGTGTAGGTCATTATGCGGTACAAATAGCTAAACATATCGGAGCGCATGTAGTTGGAACGTCATCTGCAAAAAATAAAGATTTTGTAATGAGTCTTGGTGCTGATGAACATATTGACTATACCAGTCAACGTATAGAAGAAGCTACCAGTGCTATTGATTTTACACTGGACACCATTGGAGGTGATAATATTGATCGTTCACTGGAAGTCATTAAAACAGACGGGACGATCATCAGTATTCCATCAGGTCTAAGTGATGAAGTGACCGCCAAAGCAGCAGCTAAAGGGATCAATGGTTATTTTATCCTTGTAGAGTCTAATGGAGAAGATATGAAACAAATAGCCGGTTTACTGGAAAAAGGTATAATCAAATCGCATGTAGCTAAGATCTATCCATTTGAACAGCTTCCTGAGGCGCATTCAGCAATAGAATCCGGAAGAACTGTTGGAAAGATAGTAATCAATGTCTAAGTTAATGTAGAGATCTGTCAACCATGTATTAGGTATCTGTGTTGGGAAGGGGTTGGTAAGGCCAATGGCCTTACCAACCCCTTCCCAACACAGATACCTAATAGAAACTTAACCCGTTTCCAATCTTATCCGCTCTTTTTCAGGGAGCAGCTGCTTTTTTTTAAAATCCCTTGTAAGGTTTCCTCTCTATGACCGACAAAGGGGTTATGAAAACAACTCAATCAGGATACGTAACAGGCGTAATTGCCACCGTCATTGTACTATTATGGATAGGCATATTAAAGTTTACTCCTTCAGAAGCAAAGGCTATTCAACCTTTAGTTGAGAACAGCTGGTTAATGAGCTGGCTATACAAAATTGTGTCTGTTCAAACGGCATCCATAATTATAGGGATCTTTGAAATCATTACCGCCCTGTTTCTGATCGCTTCTTTCTGGAATGCAAAAGCTGGAAAAATTGCCGGTTTACTAACTATCGTAATCTTTGCTTCTACGCTGAGTTTCTTAATCAGTACCCCTGGTATCTGGAAACAATTAGATGGTGTACCGGTTACAGATTTTTTTTTCGTCTTAAAGGATCTGGCATTTCTGGCCATAGGTTTACAGATAATCGGGCATTCTCAGACTAAAAACAACACATAATAAGCAATTAATCAATTAGATATAGCTAAATCATTTTATTATCTACAAAGCGGAAAGACTGTTTTTTTTTTTTCTATTATTTATCTCTCTATATTCGTCAAACCAGATATTAAAATATGAGAAGAACATTAGTCTTTTTACTGCTATTTCAAGCCAGTCACCTCTTGGCACAAAATAAAATCTCTACACTGCCAATCTGGAAAAAAGCAGAAGAATCAGTTAAAAAACAAGACTGGCTGATTAACAGTTCCGGCAAAAATGCAAGGATATATCGCAGCACAGATAGTAAAGATATTATTTTCTCTAATGGCCTGGTAAAAAGATCTTTCCGTTTACAGCCAAATCTGGCCTGTACGGATTTCAGTAACCTAAGCAATAATCAGCAATTAATAAGAGCCGTTAGCCCGGAAGCAAAATTAACAATTGATGGTAAAACCTATAATGTAGGCGGGCTGCATGGTCAAAAAAACAAAAAGCTTATCTTTTATATAGCTGGCTTGACGGACTGACTGCTAATAGTTCGGATTTTATATATAAATCGTATAACATAACCCCGATTGTACCTCATGTTAACTGGAAACCGGCAGCAAACGAGTGGGCGGCCAATACAAAACAACCCACAGGAAAAATGCTGACGTTCTCTTTCGAATCCAGCTTACCAGCCTTAAAAGGAGTCATAATTCATATAAATTATGAATTATATGATGGTGCCCCTCTTATCTGCAAATGGCTGAGCATTGAAAATAAGGCAAAAAGAGACTATCAAACTAAACAAAGTTATCAATGAGGTTATAGCTGCACATGAGGAGGAATCTACAGTAGATGGAAATCCAATGGAGATGAAAAGGCCACATGGAATTTACATAGAGAGTAATTATGCTTTTAACAATTCTATGAACGCCCGATTGTCTGATCAAACCACACACTGGAATACAGATTCAACTTATACTTCTCAGGTCAATTACAGTTATAAAACACCCTGCCTGCTGGAAGTTTATCCTCCAGTTGGCCCGGGCGTTGAGCTCACTCCTGGAAATACTTTTAAATCAATAAGAACAAACGAACTATTACTTGATAGTTATGACAGAGACAGGAATGGATTAGCTCAGCGAATGATGTATCGTAAGATCGCACCATGGTCAACAGAAAATCCAATCTTCATGCACCTGATATCTATTGATCCAAAGGTTGTAAAAAAAGCCGTTGATCAATGCGCCGAAACTGGTTATGAGGCCATTATTTTATTTTAAGCTTTGCCAGTGGTCTGGAGATGGAAGACCTCTCTGCAGATAACATTTCCAAAATTAAAGGCCTGGTTGATTATGCACATAGCAAAGATATACTGATGGGTGGGTATTCTTTATTTTCCAGCAGACGCATTAATGATGAGGAAGATGTGATCGACCCTAAAACCGGAAAAGCAGATGTGCATGCCCAGTTTCTTCATGCACCTTGTTTAGGTTCAAACTGGGGTTTAGCCTATTTGGGTAAAATTAAAGCTTTTATAAAAAAAACAGGATTGGATATCTTTGAGAATGACGGGCCATATCCTGGCGATGTCTGTGCATCCACAAAACATCCGGGACATAAAGGATTAGACGACTCTCAATGGGCACAAATGGAACTTCAAAAAGGGTTATATCGCTGGTGTAATGAGAATGGAGTTTATGTCAATGCACCCGACTGGTATTTTTTGGATGGAACCAATAAAATAGCATTAGGGTATAGAGAAGTAAATTTCAGTCTGCCCCGCAACAGCAGGTTATCTTAAACCGTCAGAATATTTATGATGGAACGTGGGAAAAAACTCCTTCCATGAGCTGGGGCTTTGTTCCCTTAACACAGTATCAGGGAGGAGGTGCGGCAGCAACTTTAGAACCACTTTCAGAACACCTCGATTCATATGAACAGTTAATGATGCAATATTATGGAGCCGGGATACAAGCCTGTTACCGCGGGCCGAGATTATACGATACCGAAGAAACAAAAAAACTTGTGATCGGCGTAGTCAGCTGGTACAAGAAATACCGTACTATTCTGAATTCGGACATTGTACATTTGCGCAGAGCTGACGGAAGGGATTGGGATGGGATTTTACATGTTAATCCAGCTGGTAAAGAAAAAGGATTAACCATGTTGTATAATCCATCTGCTGAGAAAATTACACAGAAAATCGTGTTACCTCTATATTATACAGGTCTTACAGGCAAAGCAAACATCAGAGAAAAAGAAGGAAAAAGTACATCATCTTATAACATAGATAAAAACAATAATGTGACCTATGAGGTAACAATACCGGCAAATAGCTACACCTGGCTGGTTATTGAATAACAGGAATTTACCTTTCTAAAATTACAGTGGCACCCATGCCGCCCGCCGCGCATACAGAAAGGAATCCTTTACCACTGCCCTTTTCATATAACAACTTGGCCAATGTGGCCAAAACGCGTCCTCCGGTAGCAGCAAATGGATGCCCTGTGGCAATGCTGCTTCCATTCACATTTAATTTACGTTCATCGATTTTACCAAAAGCCTCACTAAACCCAAATTCTTTAACTAACTCAGGGCTCTCCCATATTTTAAGAATAGCCAGTACCTGAGCAGCAAAAGCTTCGTGAATTTCATAAAAATCAAAGTCCTGCAAACTTAATTCTGCTTTTTTAAGCATATCTGCCGCTGCATAAACCGGTGCTAACAATAGGTTTTGTTTATCTTTCAAGTACTCAATTCCTGTTACTTCGGCAAAAAAGTATATAGGCCAGAACGGGTAATCCATGTGCAACAGCCCACTCCTCACTAGCTAATAAAATACAGGATGCCCCATCGGTTAATGGAGAAGAATTTCCTGCTGTTAGTGAACCGTTCTGTTTATCAAAAGCTGGCTTTAATCTGGAGAGTTTATCCAAACTAGTATCCCTGCGCATATTGTTATCTTTATCCAGTCCCTGATAAGGACTTAACATATCATTAAAGAAACCACGATCATAAGCCGCAGCCAATTTCTGATGACTTTTCAAAGAAAACAGATCCTGTTCTTCTCTGGAAATCTGATAGTATTTAGCCGTGATCTCGGTATGTTCACCCATTGACAACCCCGTGCCAGGTTCCATATTCATTGGTGCGACAGGGGTCAGGTCTTTAATTCTGATTTTAGAGAACTCCGAAATTTTTTGGCCAAATGTTTTTGCCCTGCGCGCAGCCAAAAGAATTTTACGCAGTTTTTCGCCCAATACCAATGGTGCATCACTGGCCGAATCAACACCCCTGCTATATACCAGCATCGATCTGGCCTAATGCAATTTTGTTTGCTATATAGATCGCAGTTTCAATACCAGTATTACAAGCCTGCTGAAGATCACAGGCAGGAGTTTTCTGATCCAGAGAAGAAGCCATGACGCATTCTCTTGTTAAATTCAATTGTGTACTGTGTTTAATTACCGCTCCGCCAGCCACCTCTCCAATCAATTGGCCTTGTAAATTATACCGGTCTATTAATCCATTCAAAGCAGCCGTGAACATGTCTTTGTTACTTGCCTGAACATAAAAAGTATTTTGACGTGCAAAAGGAATGCGATTGTATCCTACGATCGCCACTCTCCTTGATTTAGTATTACCCAGCATAATCAGCCTATTTATTAATGAAGACTAAATTTACTAATTATCATTTTGCAAATACCGTTTAAATATTTCCAAATAACGCCTTCAGCTTTCATTAACTGAAAGAACAAAACACACTAATTTCATATATAAACACATGACCGTTAGATACATTAGCCGATTAAAACCCTCTGAAACAGTCAACAAAAAATGAACTTATATTATCTTTTAGAAACAATAATTACCAACAAAATAATATCAGGTAATTTATAGAGAAATTATTACAATTAAAGTTGCGAATGTTATTTTCAATACTATTTTTGATGTTAACTTAAAAACCTAATCCTATGAAACAACATTTATCAGTTGGTGACAAAATCTTGTCACCTAAAAAGAAATTATGCAATTTTTTCAAAAACAGCACCGCAGCAGGTCTATTATTGCTGACTGTTTTTTCTTCCTGTAAGAAATCAGAAGTCGAAAACCAGCAACCAGACCATCAATCATTAAGTAATTCGAAAACACAGGTCAACTTTGAACGCAATGCCAATCCTAGTTTGAGTAAGCCAATTACCATAGGCTACTATCCGAGCTGGACTGAGGGATGGCTTAATGAAGACGGTAAAAGTGCTTTCACGACCTTACCAACCGCTGTAACCCATGTATTCTTTGCATTTGCATTTGCAAAACCCAATTTAAAATACGTAAAAGGTTCTTATAACATTTCCACTGCAAATACAGGGCTGGAATGTTATCAGGCAACAGAAGGAGGACAGATGTTAAAGCGTGCTGTTGGAATCCTTAAACAACGTGGCATTACTGTAATTTTATCATTAGGCGGAGAAACCTATTGGAGAGCACAGGAAAATTTCAATGACATCAATTATCAGCAGATTAAAGATTTCGTAGATGATATCGGCTTTGGGGGAATTGACTGGGATTTCGAACCCAATGGTAGCTTTAGCGAATCAGGAAATGCAACCAATGTAGCTTACCTGACAAGATTCATTACCGAATCAAGAAAACTAATGCCAAAGTCAGCAGGATATATTATCGCTACAGCACCTGTAGGATCGGGAGCAATGGGCGGACTGAATAATGATGACACCTCTTCTCCATTTGCCTATAGTAAACGTAATACGATAACTGGTGAATCTGATAGTTACCTATACAGCGCAACTGACGGCACTAAAAGCATCAGTTTATTTGGCTTCAGCTCAACGGGTGCAATGATACCTGTAATCAAATCTGCCGGAGATAAACTAGATATCATTGCTTACCAGGCTTATAATATCGGAGCGGCACCTAACCGCAAACTAATGTATGATTCATATGCCTATTACGCTAACATTTATGGATTTCAGCTGGCACACGGTACACATGTACCCAATGAGCCCTGGGGACCATACTTTGAACACACACCTCAATTTGAGGCTGACTTAGCCAAATATATTCACGATGGCGGCTCACAAAACAGAGCAGGCAAAAATGATGGTATTATGATCTGGAATCTTGCTTTGTTATCTGCTAAAGGAACCAATTATACAGGCGTAACTTATCTGAATGTCGCTAAAAAAGTTTTAAACGGACAAACCACGGCAGCAGCGCTGGCAAATGCATTCGATTATAAAAACGAAGTACCAGTTATACCTATTGACCCCACCAATCCAACCAATCCTGGTGCAGGAGGTTGTGGGATAGCGGTATATAACGCAGCAAATGCTTACCCAACAACAGGTACAAAAGTCTATTACAACAGTAAAATATATAAAAATAAATGGTACGTAAACCCTAATGAATTACCAGAGGCCAGCCAATGGGGCCCATGGGAGTTTGTAGAAAACTGTGCTAAATAGTCATTTGAGCTTTTAACTTATCAGGATATTATTTCTATATCCTGATAAGTTTTAATTTACCGGCGATCACTTTGCAATTGCTTTTTTATTCCTGTTAAGATTTCAATATCCTTCTGTCTTATCTTTCCATCTCTGGCAGGCGGAGTATTTAGAATCAGGATATTATCCTGAGCGGTAGCCACCTTATAATCTTCAACAAGCTGAGCAATTGATTTGAATTTTGTATCCTTCGTATTATAGAACCACTTTTCACTGATACACACTGTGGATTCCCAGGGCATATAATATCGCTCCCCCTGATGGGTAAATATTTTAGGGATCAGGACTGGCCGGCAAATAAGGATCTCCTAACCTGAAATCACTTGGAAAATAACGTATAGGATAGCCCTCTTTCTGCTGAGCTGGCAAAACCACATGCTGATCAGGGTTTTGTGGAGCACCTATGGACCAGTTAATACCAATCTGACATTGCGGCTCTTTAACCTTAATAGTCTGATAGATTTCCTGAACCGGCCATCTGACATTTTCTTTTTCCCATCCGCCGTCAAACCAGAACTCAACAATCTTAGTCTTTTTTTTTGAGCAATAGCAATAAGCTCACTGAGCTGATCAAGCATATATATTTATTATACGCCCCATCTAATGAAGTATCTTTAGTATCTGGATTTTGATGCCTGTCCCATAACGAATAATAAATACCCAGACCATATATTATACTTATTGCATGCTTTTGCTACTGCTTCGATAACATTAGTCTTGTTTCCTGAGTTTGCAACATCATAATCCGTATACTGACTATCCCACAAACAAAAAACCATCGTGATGATGTTTGGCAACCAGTATCACATACTTCATTCCTGCATCTCTGGCAGTTTTGACCCACTGCTCAGCATCAATAGCTGTTGGTTTATAAGAAGATGGAGGCAAGGTTCCATCAGACCACTCTACATCATTAAATGTATTAATGCTAAAGTGAATGAACATACCATATTTACGTTTAATCTGTTCAAGCTGGTACTTACCAGGTGCTGAAGATGGAGTTGGCAAGGAAAGATGCTGCTGTGCAAATAAACTACCGGATAAAATACAAGCTAAGGAGATAAGGAATGTTTTTTTCATCAGAATATAATTGTTTTTATCGGTGATGAAGCTATCATGTGCTACCTGGTTCCGGTTGGCGTGCTGCTGCACATGATGGTTTCATTTAAATGTTTAAAGCAGGTGAACCAGACAGGAAGATGCTTTAAAAATTTTATAAAAACAAGATCAGTGATACGACACTTTGTGCGCCTCCCATAATGCCGGTACCTCCAGTTTATGAATTAATTTATTTATCTAATACCATATCGGGTACCTGCGCTTCCCTGCTTCTGTTTTGAAGATATAGCCGCTTGTAAGGGACTTCAAGATAAACAATATTCACCTCTGCCTTATAACTAACAAAAAGATCTGTTAACTGCACCCGCATTTGCTGAGTAATATTAGTTGCATTCCAGACAAAACTTTGTTTTTTACGTAAAAACACTCTTGCCCGTTCTTTTGCTTCCTGAATAACTTTGCCATTGCCACTTTTATCAGTGGGTTTAATCCCCCATTCATTCCTTATAGTATCTAAAGATACTACGGGTACATCTTTAAAGTTCTTTTTAATAAATGTATCCTTCCCCGCTCCGGGCAGGCCACTCATTAAAACAACCTCAAACGAAGGCAGATCAAACGGCACATAGTTAAGATATGATAAATCATTAGACATATAATATACTTTAGCCTCAGGACTACTAAAGTACCGCGGCGAATTCCAGCAATCATGTTCCCGGCAATAAGCTTCAAAACAGTCAATGCGGTACAACATTTCATCTTTATCGCCACAGATCCTGCCATGCATATCTGCCCTGGCTAAAAGTGCCAGCCATTGCATATTGACTTCCATACTTGCTTTAACCAGAGCCTTAAGCGGATCTGGCTTCTCAAAAATCCATATGGGCAGCCCATGATAACGTATAAGTCCAACTATCTGCTCCCTTATTTCAAACGGAGCAGGCGATTCATTTTGATATAATAACCTTCTTGCTGTGAGCGCACCTTTACGTGCGTGCCCCGGAGATGTCACCCGGCCGGCTTCCTCAATCATAGTCGTACTATATTTTTCTACATCATGGAGCAAAGCTGCAGCCCATAAAACCTCTTGCTCCTGAGCATCCAGATTTTTAAAAGCATCCTCATTACACAAAGCAGCCAATACCATTTGTGTATGTACAGCAACATTCCCTTCTGCATGATAAAAAGCATCTTGTGGTACTTCTTTCATTCTTTCCACCCAACCAAACTTACGTTTACGTTCAAGATGGGCCCATTCTTTATTTTCACTTATAGTCCACATGTGTACCTCCTTCATTTAACCTGGCGCGTTTCCAGTTACGGGTCCAGTGCTGATCAGTTTTAACATGACCTTTTCTTACATATTTAAATACATTCTGACTAAAATCATTACAATCATAGCCATCTGCATTGCGGGTTACAATACCTTCCATCGTTACCGGCAAACCGGTATAAGCATCAAAAGGGCTCAATGCACCCGCCCCTGATACAATTGATAAGATTTCATTTTCAAATACTAACGGCTTATCTGGTGTTTTAAAAACAGCTATTTCCGGAACCACTGGTAAGTCCAGAAGTCCAGCATAAAATCGGGTTTCTTCCCAGCTCAGCCATCTGCTGTGCTGACGAATTCCAAATACGTAAAAATGACTATCCAGATTCCTGTATTCTATGGAATGAATTGCATAAAGATTTTCCAGAAAAATCTCCAGCGACCCAAGATCACCTTTGATCAGTTCAGTTGCCAGAACCGCCTCAGACTTTCGGTCCAGGGGGATATTGCCTGCGCGACATGAGATCGGGCAAACACCCCATATTTTGACAAACAATTATTCTCACCATCCAGCTTTTCTGTATGTACAAGATGCGGTATTTTCTGAAGTTGTTCCCAATAGTCATGTGTTATCCTGTCATCACTGGTTGTACCAGGCGAAAACGGATAATGATAGGTACGTCCATATTTTTGAGAAATAGACATATTATTAAAATTAAATTAAAAGCAATAGTGTATTATTCCTCCCCGAAAGGAAGATCATTTGGCATTGATATGTATTTTGGGATTACATGGCTCAAAAGATATACTATTTTGATTATTTACGACAAAGCTACTAAAATCTGCTATAAACTAAAAAAAGGTCTTCCTATTTGAATAGAAAGACCTTTTAAGTAGCCCGTAGGGGAATCGAACCCCTATTTCCAGAATGAAAATCTGGCGTCCTAACCGGTAGACGAACGGGCCATTTCAAAGCGACCAGCCTTTGCAGGCTATGCTTCTCCAGGTAGCGGGGACCAGACTCGAACTGATGACCTTCGGGTTATGAGCCCGACGAGCTACCAACTGCTCCACCCCGCACTATATGCTTTATCAAACAAGCCTTAGAAGGCATTACCAGTGTTTTTTAAAGTGATGCAAACATAGGATTATTTTTTAAAAATCGCAAGTAATAGTAGCTATTACTTGCATTATTTTTAAAATAACACGCTATCTCTCTAGCTAACAGACACATTTAATCTTAATTTCTACAATAAAAACAGAAATCTTACAACTGTTAACGTAGAATTAACCTTAGATATCCATTTTCTACGTTCTTTTTCACCTTTTCTTCGCGGTCAAAAACGATAGTATTGAATTTTGCTTCCAGTAAATAGCTGCCATTTGTCAGTTTTACATAACGAATAATTTCAAATTTTGAATTCAGATGACTGGCCGGAGTTATCATAGTCGGGCTATCTATCCTACCAGCACTATAGGTATTATTTATTCAATAATAATTATTGAATAAATAATACCTATAGAATAAATTAAACCGTCTTAGTGATAATTTTTAATTCAAAATTCAGCCTGAGAAAATATAAGTGGAAACAAGAAGATAATTAAAGAATGTATTTTATCTTAAGAAACAGGATGAAAATCTAAGTAGCCCGTAGGGGAATCGAACCCCTGTTACCAGAATGAAAATCTGGCGTCCTCACCCCTAGACGAACGGGCCATAAAATAAGCGCTTAACTTATGAGGTTAAACGCTTTCCAGGTAGCGGGGACCAGACTCGAACTGATGACCTTCGGGTTATGAGCCCGACGAGCTACCAACTGCTCCACCCCGCACTATGTTAAATAAAAAACGCTAGTGTGCAACTAGCGTTTCTTTGTAGCCCGTAGGGGAATCGAACCCCTATTTCCAGAATGAAAATCTGGCGTCCTAACCGGTAGACGAACGGGCCATTTCAAAGCGCGACCCTTTGCAGGTTATGCTTCTCCAGGTAGCGGGGACCAGACTCGAACTGATGACCTTCGGGTTATGAGCCCGACGAGCTACCAACTGCTCCACCCCGCACTATTTATCAATTGTAAAACTATAAAAGATTTAATCTTCCTTTGTTTTTAAATTGGTCTGCAAAGATATATTTCGTTTCTTTGCAATGCAAATTTATTTAAAAAAAAAAAAAATTCAATGTCGCATAAAGCAGGTTTTGTAAGCATAATAGGAAAGCCAAATGTTGGTAAATCCACGTTAATGAATGCACTGGTGGGGGAGAAACTATCGATCATTACACCGAAAGCTCAAACTACTCGTCACCGTATTCTGGGAATTGTCAATGAAGAAGATTCACAAATTGTTTTTTCTGACACACCCGGCATCATAAAACCGCGTTACGGACTACAGGATTCAATGATGAATTTTGTCAAAGGCGCATTGAGTGATGCAGATTTAATTTTATTCGTTACGGACATCAATGGACATCAATGAACAGCATGATGAAAATGATGTACTGGAGAAAATAATCAACACGACTATTCCTATGATCGTACTGATCAATAAAATTGATGGTGCAACTCAGGAACAGGTAGAAGAGAAACAAGCTTACTGGCAGGAACTGTTAAAACCAAAACATATTTATGCAATATCTGCATTACATAAATATAATCTGGATGGGATAATGGAAAGAGTATTAGAATATCTGCCTGAACACCCACCCTACTACGATAAAGGTGACCTTACTGATAAGTCACAACGTTTCTTTGTTTCTGAAATCATCAGAGAGAAAATCTTTAACAATTACCAGAAAGAAATCCCTTATAGTACAGAAGTAGTTATTACTTCTTATAAAGAAGAAGAAAAAATCACCAGGATCAGTGCAGAGATTATTGTTGAACGTGATTCTCAGAAAAACATCCTGATTGGCAAAGGAGGATCAATGCTGAAAAAGGTTGGTACTGAAGCCCGTAAGGATATTGAGAAGTTTTTAGATCAGAAAGTCTTCCTTGAAACCTTCGTAAAGGTACTTCCGGACTGGCGTAGTAAAAAGAACTATTTAAAAAGTTTCGGGTACGAAAATTAAACCTACCTTTGCAACCCCTTAATAATTAATACAATTCACAAAACACATGAGTAACATTATCGCAATCGTCGGAAGACCAAACGTAGGCAAATCTACCCTTTTTAACCGCTTAACTGAAAGTCGTAAAGCAATTGTTGATGATTTCAGTGGTGTAACACGCGATCGTCATTATGGCGTTGCTGAATGGACACACAAACAATTTACTGTAATTGACACAGGAGGTTATGTAGCAAATTCTGAAGATCTATTTGAAGCGGCAATCCGTGAACAAGTAGTTATCGCGATCGAAGAAGCTTCCGTTATCCTGTTTATGGTTGACGTAATCACTGGAATTACAGATTTAGATGATGAAATAGCACAGCTATTACGCCGTAGTAAAAAACCGGTTTTCATTGTCGTAAATAAAGTAGTAGACAATACTTCATTAGAAAATGATGCAGCTGTATTCTACGGATTTGGACTTGGAGATATTTATTCGATCTCTTCAATGACAGGTTCAGGTACAGGTGATTTACTGGATGACGTGATCTCACACTTTGAAGATGACGTGGTCGAAGAAAATGCTTTACCAAAACTGACAATTGTCGGCAGACCAAATGTGGGTAAATCTTCCCTGATTAATGCCTTAATGGGCCAGGACAGAAATATTGTTACCCCAATTGCAGGTACAACACGTGACTCCATCCATATTCACTACAATCAGTTCGGACATGAATTTATGTTCATCGACACCGCAGGGCTTCGTAAAAAAACAAAAGTAAAAGAGAACATCGAGTTTTATTCTGTTATGCGTACCATTAAAGCCCTTGAAGAGGCTGACGTGGTATTATTAATGATAGACGCTGTTGATGGCCTTGAGTCTCAGGATGTGAATATTTTTCACTTAGCTGAAAAAAACAAAAAAGGTATCGTAAAATCCTGGTAAATAAATGGGATTTAGTGGAGAAAGATCATAAAACAATGAAAGCTTTCGAAGAACAGATCCGCACCAAATTACAGCCATTCACAGATATCCCGATCGTATTTACTTCGGTATTGAGTAAACAACGTATTTTCAAAGCAGTTGAAACAGCATTAGAAGTCTTCAAAAACAGAGGAAAGAAAATCCCTACTTCGAAATTGAATGATGTCATGCTGCCGATCATTGAGAAATATCCGCCACCAGCATTAAAAGGAAAATACATTAAAGTAAAATACGTGACGCAAATCAATGCAACATCACCAATGTTTGCTTTCTTCTGTAACTTGCCTCAGTACATCAAAGAACCGTATAAACGTTTCATTGAAAACAAATTACGTGAAAACTTCGACTTTAGCGGAGCACCAATTCAAATCTATTTCAGACAGAAATAGTTCTGATCTTTTAAGAATAAGTATTAAGCGGTATTAGAAATGATACCGCTTTTTTTATGTCAAACACCATAAATTAACTAATTTGACATATATTTGCTTATCATACATATTCGAATAACCTAATAAATAATGAAGAATAATATTTACAGCAGCATTTATTTTAAAATAGTCCTTTTTATAGTTGCATTGCTATATGCCATAAAATGTGGAAAGGGCGGACATGATTTTGAAGTATTTGTTTATGCTGGCGGTAAAATAATAAATGGTTTGAACATCTATAAACCACCATTTGTCCAGGACTTAAATTACTATTACAGTCCATTATTTGCACTCCTGTTAGCGCCTTTTTCAAGTTTACCTACCATAGTTCCCCAGTTAGTCTGGATCTTTTTCTCTTATTATCTTTTATACCGAATCTGGATACTGTGTGCTGACTATTTTGATGTTTCACAACTCACCGAAAAGCAAAAGCAGCTATGGATCACGATTACATTCATTTTGGCCCTGCGTTTTATACTCAAAGAGATCGCCTGTGTACAAGTGACAATCTTCTTACTGTGGGCTACTTTACAAAGTATTCAATTAATAAATCGTGGTAAAAACATTTCAGGCGCAGCTTTATTAGCATTTGCCATCAATATTAAATTACTTCCGATAGCATTTGTGTGTTACTTGCTTTACAGGAAAAAATTAAAGGCTGTCTCATTGATCTGCCTGTTTTATGTTATTTATTTATACCTGCCGGTTTTCTACTTAGGATGGGACAAAAATGCCAGCCTGCTGCATGAATGGTTCAGTGTTATTAATCCTGCCAATAAAGAATGGACAATTGAAGCCGAAGATGGCCCAAGCAGCCTTGTTGCCATGATTCCTGTTTATATCACAGATACAGTAGGTATTTTATCTTTCAAAAGGAATTTTGTAAATCTGAATTTTGAGCAGGTTTCATTAATCCTTAATATCGTACGTCTTGCATTTGTGGCACTTACCCTGGTATTTTTACGTACCCTGCCTTTTAAAAGTGTAAACAGCAAAATTCAGCAGTTCTGGGAAATGTCCTCCTGTTTATTGCTGTTCCGCTGATTTTTCCACACCAGCAAATATATGCATTCATGTACATCGCACCGGCCCTGATGTACCTGGCCTGGTATTTTGTTGTGAACTGGGATAACATCAAATTGAAAATGAATTTCTTTACCTGGGCAATCCTGATTATTATAGGGTTTAATTTCACCCCTCTTGTCGGACGTGATGTTATACCAAGCCACTTTTACCAGGTCATGCTTTATCTGAGAATATTACCAATGGCTGTGATTGCATTAATACCATTATTATGGATTTGCAGACCAAAAAAGGAAATAGAGCTTAACAGAATCGCAAATCAGGATCAGAAATCCTAAATTAAAAAGATAACAGATGGTTACTGCATGCTGGAGATAGCCTGCTTAACCATGCTGTCATTTAAATTCAAAGCCTTATAGTAACCAGCTTCTCCCAGATGATACTTACAAAGCAGCGCTTTTAAGTCACCATATATAACTGGTTTTGCTGCAGCCAGCTGCTTAGGGTCAATTGTAATATTTTTGGTTTGTATATACTTCACAAAATCTTTATAATCCGTATCACTAATACTAAAAGCAGCGAGATTCTGCTCCAGATAACTTGCACTATAGCGGTTAGCTAAAATATCGAATACGTAATCAAAAAGCACTTTTTTAGTTAAGAGTAAGCTATAAAACTTATTCATCCCGGTAGTATCCATTTTCACATAGATATCTGGTTCTATACCGCCTCCGGCAAAAACCTTTTTCCCGGAACCAGTTGTAAAAGCAAGATTTCTTCTTAAACTATCTTTTGAAGCAACAGGCTTATCCGTGAGTTCGCCATCGTTAAAACGATCATCTATCTCGTTCTGATAAGCTGTATATCCTTTTTTATAAGATTTCTGAATACTACGTCCCAATGGCGTATAGTATCTGGCTATCGTAAGATTTAGTGCAGAGCCATCCCCAAAAGGGAACTGTTCCTGTACCAGACCTTTTCCAAATGAACGACGTCATAATTACTCCCCTATCCAGATCCTGAACGGCACCTGCCAGTATTTCACTTGCAGAAGCAGTATTCTCATTAATCAGGACTGCCAGTTTACCATTTTCAAATTCACCACCACCTGTAGCGATATAATCAGTACGTGGTTCGTGTTTCCCCTCAGTATACACAATAAGTTTATTTTCCGGAAGAATCTGATTGGCCAAACCAGTGGCCGCGGTCAGATAACCTCCCCCATTGTCTCTCAGATCAAGCACGAGTTTTTTCATCCCCGCAGCTTTCAGCGTTTTTACTGACTCTATAAAATCTTTATCTGTATTTGCTCCAAATTCACTGATCCGGATATACCCTGCATCGGCGTTAATCATATAGGCAGCATCAATACTGCTCACACTAACGCGCCCACGTTTAATTGTTAATAAAACAGGATGTACAGAACCTGAATGCAGTACAACCAATTGTACAGGAGTTCCTTTTTTCCCTTTGATCTTCCCTATCATTTTATCTTTGGTGAGATGTTTACCACTCACAAAAAGACTATCAATTTTTAAAATCTTATCCCCTAGCTTTAATCCTGCCTGTGCAGCTGGTCCATCCTTGATCACATTTGTGACCAGCAAGGTATCTTTCAGTATATAATATTCTATTCCAATGCCTTCGAAGTTACCTTCCAGCAGATCAGATTGCGCATTTGCTTTAATTGGGGGAAGATAAACACTGTGCGGATCGAGCTGATGCAGCAAACTATCAATTTCAAGATGGCTTAACGTGTCGGCATTGATCTCGTCCACATAATTTCTATTGATCAGATTGATAATTTCGTCAACTTTATTCGAATTCTTATCAGCAAACTGCACATTGCGTTCGAATGTGAAACCCTGGTCTTTTAAAAACTTATAACCCAGAAACATACCACCTATTAATGTTACAGAATAAGTGATCGCGATAAGCAGGTTTTTACGGGTAGTTGGTTTCACTGAGATAGTTTTGCACAAAGCTATGAAATTACGCTGTCAATTAAGTAATTAACCCGTTAGAATTGTAATTGTTTCATATTTAATTTCAATCCCCAATTGTTTATAAATATTCAGCCATAAATCACCCCGAATTGTATTCATATTTCCCTGTTAAAAAGAAATTGACGATTTTTTTATCAAAAAACAAACAACTATGATACGCATCACTGAACAAGAATCAAAGTACCATAATATTGATCAGATGGAAGTGCTTGATATTCTGCAAAGTATAAACAACGAAGACAAAACAGTTCCTCTTGCAGTAGAAAAAGCTATTCCACAGATTGGAAAACTGGCCATTGCTGTAGCAGAGCGGATGAAAAACGGAGGAAGGTTATTTTATATTGGTGCAGGTACAAGTGGCCGGTTAGGTGTGGTTGACGCTTCTGAATGCCCGCCAACATTTGGTGTTCCTTTTGACCTGGTTGTTGGAATTATTGCTGGTGGAGATCAGGCGCTGAGAAGAGGGATTGAAAATGCGGAAGATGATGATGCACAAGCCTGGATAGATTTATTAAAATTCGAAATCAATACTAAAGACAGTCTGATTGGTCTTGCCGCGTCGGGAACAACTCCTTACGTAGTTGGAGGATTAAAAAAAGCAAGAGAAAACGGAGTACTGACAGGCTGCATCATCTGTAATGAAGGCGGCCCTGTAGTTGAAGTCAGTGATTTTCCCGTTGAAGTGGTTGTAGGGCCAGAATTTTTAACGGGGTCAACCCGGATGAAGTCTGGTACTGCTCAAAAACTGGTACTCAATATGCTGAGCACTACAGTAATGATCAGATTAGGGCGTGTCAAGGGCAATAGAATGGTGGATATGCAGCTAACTAATCATAAACTGGTTGACAGAGGAACACAAATGGTCATGAACGAACTTCATATCGATTACAAAAAAGCTGAGGACCTGCTTATTCGTTATGGAAGTGTAAGAAAGGCTGTTGAAGCCGGTACTAAATAAGAAAAAACTATGCACGAAATAGAACCTTTTTACCGCTGGCGTGACGACGACTATATAGCCGCGGAAGACCCCAGGTCACCATTTTACAATACAGAATACTCAGAGTTTTATTTCGATAAACAGTTATATAACTTTCTTATCCATCCGCAATGGGATGATTTTGGATCAAATACACTTTATATTAAAGTTTTATTTGTTGATTACGATCACAATTTCGCAATCATCGAGTTTATCGGCGAATGGAATGATGCGATAGGAAATGATATCATGCTTTTAAAACGCGAGATACTGGAGCTGATGATTGACGAAGGAATCAATAAGTTCATCCTGATCGGAGAAAACATCCTTAATTTTCATGCTTCAGAGGATAGCTATTATGAAGAATGGTTTCAGGATGTGGAAGATGGATGGATCACCGGTGTAAATTTCAACCCCCATGTAATTGAAGAATTCAGAAGCAGCAACATCGATTACTATATTAATTTCGGTGGCGAACTTGACGAATTGGCATGGAGAACAGCCAAACCTCTTCAAATTTCCATAAAGTTGAAGAAATTCTGACAAAAAGACTAGGGGCATAGCTTTTGCTGATACAAATAGATTCGTATATTTAATTAAATTTTAAAATAACATGGATAACAATAATAATAATTGGTCACAACAATCAGTTTTTGTGGAAAACCAATCAGGAACTATTGCAAAGAAATTCTTTGCTAATGTGTTTTTATGGATGTTCGTAGCACTGGGTATATCTACATTTGCAGCTGTGTACATGGCCAATACCCCTGAAATGCTTCAATACCTTCTTAACCCGGAAACAGGTAAAATGTCAATTATAGGTTATGCAGTAATGTTTGCACCACTGGGACTAGTTCTTTTAATGAGTGCAGGACTGAGTAAACTATCCTATGGTGCTTTAGTGGGCGTATTTATTCTATATTCACTATTGACTGGTGTTAGTTTGAGTTTTATCCTGCTGATTTATACTACAACTTCAGTAGTAGCTTGTTTTGCTGCTGCCGCAGGGATATTTTGGCTTAATTAATGGCTATCCTGGGTTATACCACAAACACAGATTTAAGCAAATTCGGATCAATCTTAATGATTGGTGTAGTTGGTTTGGTTATCGCAAGCGTAATTAATATGTTCCTGAAAAGTTCAGGTTTTGACTATATCATGAGTTTCTTCGGTGTAGCGATTTTCACTGCATTAACTGCTTATGATGTTCAGAAATTAAAACGTATCGGTGCTGGTATCGAAGAAAACGGCGGTACTATGGCTGTTGATGACACTAAAAAATTAGCAATCATGGGTGCTTTATCCCTATATCTTGACTTCCTGAACATTTTCATCTTCTTATTGAGAATCTTCGGAGGAAGAAAATAAGGAAGAATAAAACTTTATAAAAAAGCTGGCTGGACTAAAATCCTTCCAGCTTTTTTTTATGAATTTAATATCCATTTCCCTTTTAGCTTACATTCTCAAAACCACAGAACATTGTTCCGTACCCACTGTACATTTGCCTGATTTTTGCAATTTTATATGCTTTAAACTCTATTTTCTTGGAAATGATTTTTCTTTGTTGCATTTTTGTAGCCAGCTTATAAAGAAAGACGGAGGGATTAGACCCGACGAAGTCTTAGCAACCTGTGCTTACAAGGTGCTACATTCTACTCGAGCAGCTTCGGTTGTTCTTGAAAGATAAGTTAATTCGATCCGACACCGGATTTCTGATTAGGCCTGTTTATATAAAATTTTTCTGTGTTCGATTATTGCATTGCATTATAATTGCTTTAATACGGAAAAATGGCTATCCATCAATACAGATAATGAGCATAAGAGAAGAGCTTGCAAAACGAATACTAATCATCGATGGTGCTATGGGCACCATGATCCAGCGCTATATCCTGACTGAAGAAGATTTCAGAGGAGCGCGGTTCGCAGATCACCCATGCGATGTAAAAGGTAACAATGACCTGCTGAATATTACACGCCCCGATATTATTAAGGCCATACACACCGAATATCTCAAAGCAGGTACTGATATTATTGAAACCAACACTTTTAGTACGCAACGGATCTCCCTTGCGGATTATAAGATGGAGGAGCTCGATTATGAAATGAGCTTTGAAGGGGCTAAAATTGCTAAAGAAGCAGTAAATGAGTTCATGGCAGCCAATCCAGACCGGATCTGTTTTGTAGCCGGAGCCGTTGGGCCAACCAACCGTACCCTATCTATTTCACCAGACGTAAATGATCCGGGATACCGGGCTTTAACCTTTGATGAATTGGTTGATGCCTATTATGAACAAGTCAGAGGTCTGGTTGACGGCGGTTCTGATGTGCTGTTAATTGAGACTATTTTTGATACACTAAATGCTAAAGCAGCAATTTTTGCGATCAAAAGATATGAAGAAGTCATTGACCGAAAAATCGAAATTATGATTTCCGGAACAATTACAGACGCTTCAGGCAGAACCCTGTCCGGTCAGACTGTAGAAGCTTTCCTGAACTCAATTATTCATGCAAACCCTTTAAGCATTGGCTTTAAACTGTGCCCTTGGCGCAAAAGACATGAGACCCCATATTGAAGAACTGGCTGCAAAAGCACCATGTTATGTATCTGCTTATCCAAACGCGGGATTACCAAATGAATTTGGTGCTTACGATGAGATGCCAAGTGAAACAGCCTCGATGGTTGGAGATTTTATTCAGAACGGCTTCGTCAATATTGTGGGTGGTTGTTGTGGCACCACGCCAGAGCATATCGCTGCTATTGCCGCAAAAGCTAAAAACATTACTCCAAGACAAATACCAGAAATACCTCGTTACCTACGTTTAAGCGGATTAGAACCCGTAACCATTACGCCCGACAGCATGTTTGTCAACATTGGTGAAAGAACCAATATCACGGGCTCCCCAAAATTCTCTAAGTTAATTTTAAGTGGTGACTATGAAGCTGCCCTGACCGTTGCCAGACAACAGGTAGAAGGTGGTGCGCAGGTTATTGACGTCAACATGGATGAAGGGATGCTTGATTCGAAGCCGCAATGACTAAATTCCTTAATCTTATTGCTTCAGAACCGGATATTTCTAAACTGCCAATCATGGTCGATTCCTCTAAGTGGAGTGTGATTGAAAATGGCCTAAAATGTTTACAGGGAAAAGGCATCGTCAACTCTATTTCATTAAAAGAAGGAGAAGATAAATTCCGTGAAAGTGCCCGTAAGATTATGAATTACGGTGCCGCTATCGTTGTGATGGCTTTCGATGAAAATGGACAGGCCGACAACTTTGAACGCAGAAAAGAAATCTGTAAACGTTCCTATGATATATTAGTAGACGAAATAGGTTTTCCAGCAGAAGATATCATTTTTGACCCGAATATCTTAACTGTAGCTACAGGACTGGAAGAACATAATAATTATGCTGTCGATTTTATCAATGCAGCACGCTGGATCAAAGAAAACCTGCCTTATGCCAAAGTAAGCGGTGGTGTATCCAATATATCTTTCTCTTTCAGAGGAAATAATACAGTACGTGAGGCCATGCATTCTGCCTTTCTTTTCCATGCGATTAAAGCTGGTCTGGATATGGGGATTGTGAATGCCGGGATGCTTGAAGTATATGAAGCTATTCCTGCAGAACTGCTGGAACGTGTAGAAGATGTGTTATTAAACCGTCGCGATGATGCCACAGAACGTCTGGTAGACTTTGCAGAAACTGTAAAGTCTAAAGGAAAAGAGCTGGTTAAGGATGAAGAGTGGAGAAAAGCGCCAGTAGAATCCCGTCTCTCCCACTCTTTGGTGAAAGGAATTATTGAATACCTGGATGCCGACGTAGAAGAAGCAAGACAACAATATGACCGCCCTATTCACGTAATTGAAGGTCCTTTGATGGACGGAATGAATATAGTAGGTGATTTATTCGGAGCAGGAAAAATGTTCCTTCCCCAGGTTGTAAAATCTGCCAGGGTAATGAAAAAAGCGGTGGCTTATCTCCTTCCGTTTATCGAACAGGAAAAACTGGATAACCCCGATGGGTAACCAAAGTTCATCAGCCGGAAGGATATTACTGGCCACTGTAAAAGGTGACGTACATGATATTGGTAAAAACATTGTAGGAGTAGTTCTTGCCTGTAATAACTTTGAGATCGTTGATATGGGTGTGATGGTTCCCGCTCAGGAGATCATTAAAAAAGCAAAAGAGATCAATGCCGATATTATTGGATTAAGTGGATTAATCACCCCATCACTGGATGAGATGGTACATTTTGCCAAAGAAATGGAACGTGAAGGTTTTACTGTACCCCTGCTTATTGGTGGTGCAACCACTTCCAGAATTCACGCTGCTGTGAAAATAGCGCCTAATTATTCAGGGCCAGCTATCCATGTACTGGATGCTTCCAGAAGTGTAACCGTATGCAGTACACTGATGAACGAAGAAACGCGCGGTGGCTATATTGATAATATCAAACAGGAATATGATAAAGCCCGTGAAGCGCATTTAAATAAACGTAATGATAAACGTTTTAAGTCCATCGCGGAAGCAAGGACGGATAAATTTGCCATTGACCCTGCCCTTGTTGCTCCGGCACCTAAGTTTACAGGAACCAAAACGTTCGAGGATTATCCACTGGAAACCCTTGTCCCTTATATTGACTGGACTCCTTTTTTCCATACCTGGGAATTAAGAGGCAGTTACCCTAAAATATTCAATGATAAATCAGTCGGCGTAGAAGCAAAAAAACTATACGATGATGCACGTGTCTTATTGCAAAAGATTGTTGACGAGAAACTGTTAACTGCTAAAGCAGTTATCGGGTTCTGGCCTGCACATGCCAAAGGCGATGATATTATATTGGATGTAGACGATAAACCAGTAACGATCCATACGCTGCGTCAGCAAGCGGAGAAAGTTGCCGGAGAACCTTATTATGCTTTATCAGATTTTGTTGCGACCAAAGAAGATGGAGTTCAGGATTATTTTGGTGGTTTTGCAGTCACTACTGGTATTGGCTGTGATGAAATGGTTGCAGAGTTTGAAGCCAACTATGATGATTACAACAGTATCATGGCAAAAGCATTAGCTGACAGACTTGCCGAAGCATTTGCTGAACACTTACATGAGTTAGTTCGTAAAGATTACTGGGGTTATGCAGAAGATGAGCATCTGACCAATGAAGATCTGATTAAAGAAGAATACGCAGGTATTCGTCCGGCACCAGGTTATCCGGCATGTCCGGATCATACGGAAAAAGAAACGCTGTTTGACTTATTGGGAGCAGAACAAAAGATAGGCCTTCGCCTGACAGAAAGTTTTGCCATGTACCCTACCGCAGCTGTAAGCGGGTTCTATTTCTCACATCCTCAATCAAGATATTTCGGCCTGGGAAAAATAACCAAAGACCAGGTAGAAGAATACGCAGTCAGAAAAAACAGGTCTCTTGAAGATACAGAAAGATGGCTTAGTCCGAATTTAGCTTATTAACCTCACAACAAAACTTAAATGAAGATCACCGAACACATAACCAACGCCAAGGTAAAACCTTGTTCTCTTTTGAGCTGCTGCCGCCAGTTAAGGGAAAAAGCATCACCGATATCTATGATGCAATTGATCCTTTAATGGAATTTAATCCCCCTTTTATTGATGTGACCTACCATAGAGAAGATTATATCTATAAACAACATGATAACGGTTTACTGGAAAAAGTTTCTTACCGTAAACGCCCCGGAACAGTAGCGATCTGTGCTGCAATTATGAACAAATACAAAGTAGATGCGGTGCCGCATTTAATTTGTGGTGGTTTTACCAGAGAAGAGACCGAAAATGCATTGATTGACCTTCAGTTCTTAGGCATCGACAATGTCCTTGTTTTACGCGGAGATGCAAGACATGCAGACTCAACCTTTATACCTACACCAGGCGGACATGCTTATGCAACTGATTTATTAGGTCAGGTAAATGATATGAATAACGGGAAGTATTTGTTTGAAGATCATTCGGCCTTTCAAACTGATTTCTGTATTGGCGTAGCCGTTACCCCGGAAAAGCATTTTGAAGCACCAAACCTTAAAACAGATTTTAAATATCTGAAACAAAAAGTAGATATGGGTGCAGAGTTTATCGTTACACAAATGTTCTTCGATAATGCAAAATATTGTGATTTTGTTGCCCAATGCAGATCAAATGGGATAAATGTCCCCATTATTCCCGGTCTTAAACCCATCACTTCCTCTAAACAACTGATCAGTTTACCAAAAATATTTCATATCGACCTGCCCGAAGATCTGACAGAAGCGGTGCAGGAATGTAAAAATGAGAAGGATGTAAAAGAGGTAGGAATAGAATGGATGATACAGCAGTGCAAAGAGTTAATCAAAGTTGGTGCTCCGGTACTGCACTTTTATACCATGAGTAATCCCGAACCAACTAAAAGAATTGCCCGCGCAGTTTTCTAATTTATTGGTCAGATTACGCTCCTGAATAATATTTGGCAGATTCTTTGTATATTTCGTTCTCTACAAAGAACGATATGAGAAGGACGACATTGATAGTACTTACAGTTATTGGCACTTTAACTTCCTGTAATGCTTTAAAGAATACAGTAGAAGCGAGTTCAGATTTATCCAAACTTGGAGGGAGCTGGGAGCTGAATTATATTTCAGGTCCGAGGATAGCTTTTAATGGCCTGTACCCTGGTCAAAAACCAACATTAGTTTTTGACCTTGCTGATAAAAAAGTAAGTGGAAACAGCAGTTGTAATTCGTTCTCAGGAAAATTGAATGCAGATGACACCTCAATCAACTTCAATCAGCCAATGGCGGTCACAAAAATGGCCTGTCCTGGCGAAGGAGAGACGGTTTTCTTTGAAACACTAAAGAAAGTGAATAAATACTCCATTAAAGGAGATACTATTTTGAATTTCATGATGGGCGACATCGCCATTATGAGATTCAAAAAAATCAAATAAAAAAAGAGCCTGTATCATTAATCAAAAATGATACGGGCTTCTTTTTTTATTTGGATATACAGTGTGTCCGAAAAGAGTGGACCAACTAATTTTCAGCTCTGGTTTGCTGTTAATAAAAATGTCTTAAAAGCATTAAAATCGACTTTCATCGCTGTAGCTTTTTTTTTTCTTTCTTTTTCAGCTCATTAACCTGTTCAGGAATCCTGATCTGTGCGGCAAGCTCTGCAGGAAATATATCAGGAAACTTACAGGGATGTGCGGTGGATAAAAACACAAAAGTATCCTCGGCTGAGGGATGCTGTTTCTGATATTCCTGTACTGCCAACCATGCGATTGCGGTATGCGGACAAGCCACATAGTTATATTGCTGGTAAATAGCTGCAATTGCCTGAACAGTCTGATCATCAGAATAGCGGTAGCTTTTAACCATTTCCTTCACACTTTCACGCTGTTCGTTAAATAAGGCCATAATCCTTACCCAATTACTTGGTGCACCCACATCCATTGCATTCGCATAAGTCTGTACAGAGGGTCTTGTTTCATAAACACCTGTTTCCAAAAAGCGGGGAACAGTATCATTTGCATTCGTCGCAGCAATAAACTGCTTAACTGGCAATCCCATCTTATAAGCTAATAAACCTGCAGCAATATTACCAAAATTTCCACTTGGCACAGCAAACACAACTTCTCTTTTCCCTTCTCTGAATAATTGGGCAAGCGCATTAAAATAGTAGAAAGTTTGCGGGATCAAACGTGCAATATTAATTGAATTGGCCGAAGTAAGTCTCATTTTACTGTTCAGTTCATCATCAGCAAATGCCTGTTTCACCAGATGCTGACAATCATCAAAAGTACCGTCAATTTCTATAGCCCGGATATTCTGACCATTACTGCATAACTGCAATTCCTGAATTTCACTAACTTTTCCCTTAGGGTACAGGATGGTCACCCTGGTATTCGGTACACCCAAAAAACCAAGAGCTACAGCACCGCCAGTATCTCCCGAAGTTGCGACCAAAACATCAAGCAATTGCTCATTATCTTTTAGAAAATAAGCCATAACCCTGCTCATGAACCTGGCACCGAAATCTTTAAATGCTAATGAAGGCCCATGAAATAATTCCAGCACATAGGTCTGGTCATTTAAAGGATGCAGTGGCGCTTCAAAATTTATTGCATCATCAATAATTACCTTGAGATCACCTGCCGGGATATCGTCATTTAAAAGTATCGAAGCTACTTTATAAGCTATTTCAGGCAGGGTATACTGATCCAGATGCTGAATAAAATCCTGATCAAGTACAGGAATCTCTACAGGCATATATAAGCCCTTATCCAGTGGCATACTATTGAAAACAGCCGTTTGGAAATCTATTTTCAGGTCGTGGTTATTCGTACTGTATAATTTCATGTTTGCGTTTTTTAATCCAGTATAACCGGGCCTTTTTTATTAACCGGTGATACAAATGAAAGACTGTTAATCTGAATAGATTTCAATTGTTTTTGCAGTGCCTGAGTAATTAAATGAGCAGTATCCTGATCTTTAGTCAGTGCAAAAACAGAGGGCCCAACGAACCAGAAATACCGAAACTGATCGCACCCAATTCCATAGCGATACTTCTCATTTTATAAAAATCAGGGATAAGAATTGATCTTGTAGGCTCAACCAATACATCAACCATACTCCGGCCAATCAAATCATAATCATTTGTAAACAGCCCTGTTACCAGGCCAGCTACATTTCCCCACTGCTTTACTGCATCTTTCAATAAAACTTTAGAACGGATCATTTGCCTTGCATCTTTTGTAGGTACGTCCACTTCCGGATAAACAATAGCTGCACACATATCCTGCGGAAAAGGCAAACTGATCACATCAAGAGGTTCGTAACTTCTGATCAGCACAAAACCACCCATTAAAGCAGGTGCAACATTATCTGCATGACCATAACCACAGGCCAGCTCCTCTCCTTTCATTGCAAAAGGAACAAGCTCTTTATTACTTAGCTGGTTATCAAACAAAGTATTAATGGCAAATAAACCAGCCACGGTGCTTGCTGAACTTGAACCTACCACCACTTCCAATAGGCATTTTTTTATGCAGTTCAATATCAATTCCAATATCTGTACGGCCAATATGTTTCAGATAGTCCTGTACACTCGCACTTACTGTATTTTTAGCCGGATTAAGAGGCAATCTGCCATCATCACCCGTAATCTTAGAAATAACTACCCCCGGTTTATCCGTAACCCTCATGATTACTTCATCACCCGGAGCATTAACTGCAAAACCCAAAACGTCAAATCCACAAACGACATTCGCTACTGTTGCCGGGGCAAAAACTTTTACTGATTTTCTCATTTCTTACCCACATTTATAATATCTGCAAATACACCAGCAGCAGTTACTTCAGCACCAGCACCAGGCCCTTTGATTACTAAAGGGCGATCTTTATAACGGTCAGTAGTGAAGGAAATAATATTATCACTACCCGAAAGCATGTAGAAAGGATGAGAATCATCAACCATTTGAAGATTAATCGTCACCTTTCCTTCTTCCAGTTTCCCAATATACTCAATACCTTATTGTCCGCAGCAGCCCGGTTCTTTAAATCCTCAAAATAAGCCGCATTATTTTCAAGCTCCTTATAAAAATCAGCTACACTCGTAGCAGCCATACAG
Source organism: Pedobacter sp. NJ-S-72 (assembly GCF_053890575.1). Classification (NCBI taxonomy): domain Bacteria; kingdom Pseudomonadati; phylum Bacteroidota; class Sphingobacteriia; order Sphingobacteriales; family Sphingobacteriaceae; genus Pedobacter; species Pedobacter sp. NJ-S-72. Next base: position 3,739,494 of record NZ_CM132681.1, read on the forward strand.
GCAGGCGGCAACATACTTTCCAATTCAACATCCGCCTCTTCCAATGGATAACCAGCATCTCTTGCCAGGATCAGCATTTTACGCATAAAATCCTTTCCATTTAAATCATCACGCGGATCAGGTTCTGTATAACCCTTATCCTGTGCTTCCTTTACGATTTCGTGGAAGAGTACATCATTTTTAAAATTATTAAATATAAAAGAGATCGTACCTGACAGGATCGCTTCGATACTAAATATGTTATCACCACTTAACATCAGATCTTTAAGTGTACGAATGATCGGGAGACCAGCGCCGACATTAGTCTCATAATGGAAATCTACTCCATATTTACGTGCTGCTGTTTTAAAAGCATCATATTGTGCATATTCAGCAGAATTTCCAATCTTATTACAAGTAACCAGTGAAATACTTGATTCCAGTATTTCCTGATAATAATTCACAGGATTACCGCTTGCAGTATTATCCACAAAGACACAATTAGGCAGGTTCATTGCTTTCATCTGCTTAACAAATAAAGTTAAATCTGCCTTTTCAGCATTATTACTTAGTTCATTTTCCCAATCAGCAAGGTTCAATGCAGTATTACTCACATACATCTGACGTGAATTACTGATCCCCATTACCTTTACTTCCAGGTCATTATTTTTAGCAAGCAGCGGACTTTGAACCAGCAACTGACGGAACAAAGTTTTACCGATATTTCCTGTACCCAGGCAAAATACATGCAATGTCTTTTTCAGATCTTCGAAAAAGGCATCATGCACTGCATTCACAGCTTTTGACAAGTCTGTTTTCGATAAAATAACTGATATATTATATTCTGAAGATCCCTGTGCAATGGCACGAACGTTAACCCCGTTTCTGCCCAGTGCATGAAATAGTTTACCAGGACATCCCTGGTGTATGTTTCATATTCTCTCCTACAATCGCCAGTACCGCTAATCCATTTTCAACCTCAGGATATTCCAGTTTCTTAGCTTGCAATTCCAGTTCAAATTCTTTACTGATAATCGCCAGTGCACTTAAAGCATCAGCAGGTTTAACAGCAAAAGTGATACTATGTTCAGAAGAAGACTGGGTAATCAGTACGACATTGATCTGCTCCCGAGATAAAAGAGAAAACAGCCTTCCACTAAAACCAGCCTTCCCAACCATTCCGCTTCCGGATAAGTTTAATATACTGATCTCATCGATTGACGAAATCCCTTTGATTGGTAAAGCCGAAGTATTTACTCCATGACGGATATAGGTACCTTTGAACTCTTTATTGAAAGTATTTTTGATCACAATAGGGATCTTCTTTAAAAAAGCCGGGGTCATTGTAGGCGGATAAATAACTTTCGCCCCAAAATAAGAGAGTTCCATGGCCTCAGTATAGCTCAGTTCAGGTAAAGAAAATGCCTTTTCTACCATCCTTGGATCAGCAGTCAGCATACCATCTACATCAGTCCAGATTTCAATCTCTTTTACATTCAGGGCAGAGCCCCAGATTGCAGCTGTAAAATCACTGCCACCGCGTCCCAAAGTTGTGGTTCTTCCTTCGGTATTGCTGGCTATAAATCCAGTTAAAAATAATAGTTTATCTCTATTTGCCTCATAAAAATCCTGAATCAGCAATTCTGTTAAAGGTGTATTTACTTTTGCCTGTCCAAAATTACTATCGGTTTTAATTAGTTCGGAACCATCTACGCAAAGCGCGTTCGGGAAATCCTGCTTTGCAATATGACTGATCATAAAGGCAGAACAACGCTCTCCAAAACTCAGGATCAGATCCCTGGTTTGAGGACTTAATTCCTTTAAATGATACACCGATTGCAAGATATCTTCCAGCTCATTGAAGTAAATTTTCAACTTCGTAAATACTGGATTTTGTGCAGATGCAGGAAGCATTTTTTAACCACTTCGAAGTTTTTTTTCTTCGATTTCTTTTAGCTCTGTGGCATACTCTTCTGCCACCTGTGCTTTTTCTGCCATTGCCTGCAGCAAGTTGGTTACCCCACTCATTGCTGAAAGTACAACTACCGGATAATCATCCTGTTCCCTTTCTTTGAGGATGCTGATCAGGGTTCGGATACCTGATGCCGATCCTACTGAAGTACCGCCGAATTTTAGAATATTCATAGTTTTGGATTAAAAAAAAAGCGCCTTCCAGTTTAGAGGAAGGCGCTTTTTTATGGTTTTTTTTTATTTTTCTTATTATACCAATATACACCTGCCTCCGGCTTTCCCGGTGGTGGTAATAATAATGGATGTAAGGGTTGAATTATTTATCATATGTCCATAGCAATATTGCTTCGTTATCGCTACGCCATAAAGTAAAGTTATATTTTTCTAATAAGCAAGGGAATAACGAAAAAAATTACAACGAAGGAGCAATCCAGAACAATACAGCTTAGCTTTTCTATACTAGAATACATGATTACTAACTAAGAGAGAAGAACTTACCCCCACAATTATGTTAAAAACCTGTTAAAACAGTTAAATAAAGTTAAATGAATATCAGCTTGTATTTAATTAAATATTAATAGACATACCTTGCAACAACAATTCAATGCACTATGGAAATAAAAAGAAACTCTTACTGCAAAACAGTTTTCATAATTCTGCTCAGTATTATATTACCCATAAGTCTATTCGCACAGCCAACGAGCCGTCAGCTCAGAAATATTGAAGCCTTTACCAGACTTTATGGTTATGTACAATATTTCCATCCCAGTGATGAAGCACCTAAAGACTGGGCAACAGTTGCAATTTATGGGAGTCAGAAAATGCTGACCATACAAGATGACACAGAATTAGTTAAGGAGTTAAAAAACATATTTCATCCCATCGCCCCCACCATTAAAATATACCCAAACAACAAACCAGAATATTTCTCTATCAGGGAAACTCCCCTGGAAATCCGGAATACTATCAAACCACCAACTGGCAGCATCTTGGATTTGAGCTCCCAATGTATAAGAATATATACAAGAGTATCCGGACAAACAGCAATACTGACAAGAATGGCCAGCCAGCACAGGAACTCTTTAAAAAACAGCCCTCAATTGGTGAATTTCTTCAAAAACAAATCACAGCAGGTATTTCCTGTATTGTACCTTATGTTTTATATGAGGATAAAGCAGGAACCTACCCTAAAACAGATACAAGCACAATCAAACGACTATTTGCAACTATAAATGCTGAACTGCCTAAAGATTCCGGTGGAAAGCTGAAAATCAGCGGAGATATCCTGGAAATCAGGCTCGCAAATATTATCATCACATGGAACATACTAAAACATTCTTATCCGTATTGGGATGATGTTTCAAAGCCAGCTCAGGATATTCTGACAGATGCTGTTAAAAAAGCTTTCCAGGATCAGACTGCCAATGATTTTCTAAACACGCTCATTAATGTGTGCCCCTTTAAACGATGGCCATATGTTTGTTGGGCTGGCTGATGGAAGCGATCAGTCAGATCATGCCTCTGCCCCCCCTTGCTGCTGACTAAAACCGAAGGTAAAATTATTGTGAAAGAAGTTTTGGACACTAGCCTGAATAAAATGATATCAGCAGGCGATATCATAGATTCCATTGATAACCAGCCTGCCCCTGAACACCTTATTATCAAAAGAAAAATACTTATCCGGATCAGTGCAATGGAAGCAATACAAAGGATTGGTAACCCTGTTAAACGGACCTGAAAAAACCATGACGGATTTAGTTATCAATAAAAATGGAATCAGAAAGCACTTAAGTATCATAAGGACTATCAAAGGTGTTGGTTATAGAAACGGTTCATTTAAAACAAAGCCAGTACCTATGGGCTGGATAAAACCTCATGTATTTTATGTCAATCTATCTACAGACTCAATCAGTGATATCCAATACAAAGTAGCACTGGCAAATGCAAATCAATTATATTCGACCTGAGAGGTTATCCTTTAGATGATCATGCCTTTAATCTAGTTCCTCACTTATTGACAAAACCAATTAGCCCAAATACCTTTTTTACACCAGAAATCATCTATCCTGATTTTGATCAGATCACCTATCAGTCTGATCCTGAAAAAAAATAATTCCGCTATTGCCTCATTTAACAGCTAAAGTTTACTTTCTTACTGATGCCAGCGCACAAAGTGCTTCAGAAACCCTTCTCGGCCAGATAAAAGATTTTAAACTCGCTACAATTATTGGTCAGCCAACCTCAGGAACAAATGGGAATATCAATATGATTTACCTGCCAGGACGCTACTCTATTGGCTATACAGGTCTTTTGACGAAAAATAATGATGGGAGTAAACATCACCTTGCAGGCATTATCCCTGATGTGATCATTAATCCTACTCTGAAAGGGATCAGTTCAGGAAAAGACGAAATATTAGAAGAGGCGATAAGAATCTGTTTATAATTTAGATGATAAACAGATTCTAAAAATGGCTAAATAAAACATTGACAGAAAGCACGCTCCTTTTTTTTTCCTTACCTTTGCTTTGTAAAATTATGCAAGGACTAGTAATAAAATCAACAGGGAGCTGGTATTTGGTTCATGGAGAAGATGACCGTGATTATCAATGCAGGATTAAAGGGAAGTTCCGGATCAAAGGGATTCAGACCACCAATCCTATTGCGGTTGGAGATCAGGTAGACTTCGAAATGGAGCCGAATTCTGAAAATGGAGTCATTTATAAACTTCATCCCCGAAAAAAAACTATATTATCAGAAAATCAATTAACTTATCCAAACAGGCTCAGATTATTGCAGCTAATATAGATGAGGCTTTTCTGGTGGTAACACTCGCTTCACCACGTACTTCACTAGGTTTTATAGATCGCTTTTTAGTAACTGCAGAAGCTTATAGTATCCCTTCAGTATTAATCTTCAACAAACTGGATTTATACAATGAAGACGGTCTTGAAGTATTAGCAGAGTATAAAAATATCTATGAAAGCCTGGGTTATCCATGTTATGAGGTTTCTGCTACCGAAGGTACAAATATGCCTCTGATAGAAAGCTTATTAAAAGATAAAACAACCCTTTTTTCAGGCCATTCGGGCGTAGGAAAATCCAGTCTGATTAACGTGTTGTTACCTGACAGAAATATTAAAACAGGCGAAATATCTGAATCCAGTGATAAGGGACAGCATACCACTACATTTGCCGAAATGCATACGCTTCCTTTTGGTGGTTACCTGATAGATAGCCCTGGAATCAGAGAGCTGGGTATTTATGATATTAAACCAGAAGAACTAAGTCACTATTTCAGGGAAATGCGTGATCTGATGCACAAATGTAAATTTCACAATTGCCGTCACATCAATGAACCTAGTTGTGCAGTTTTAGACGCTGTCAAAACCGGAGAAATAGAAGCCAGCCGTTACGAAAGTTATCTGAGTATGTATCACGGCAATGAAACCAGAGCTTAAGAACACCAGCGATGAGAGCAGTTATACAAAGAGTTACAGAAGCAAGCTGTAAAGTAGATCATGCAGTAACCGGCGCAATTGAAAATGGATTACTGGTTCTGCTGGGCATCGAAGATGCTGATGAACAGGACGATGTAGAATGGCTCGCAGCTAAAATATTCAATATCAGAATTTTCAGCGATGAGAACGGCTTAATGAACAAGTCTCTGGCAGATATAGACGGAAATATTTTACTGATCAGCCAGTTCACCCTATTTGCAGCGACTAAAAAAGGGAACAGACCGGGTTTTACCAGGGCAGCAAGGCCAGATAAAGCAATTCCGCTTTACGAAGCTATGATCAGACAACTCACCACAATGGTGAATAAACCCGTACAAACGGGCGTATTTGGTGCAGACATGAAGATCAGTCTGATCAATGATGGTCCCGTTACGATATTAATAGACACCAAAAACAAAGAATAAATGACCATACAAGAAGCACAGGACACTGTTGACCAATGGATCAATACAACCGGGGTCCGTTATTTCAACGAATTAACGAATACAGCCATTTTAATGGAAGAAGTAGGTGAAGTAGCCCGTATTATGTCACGCAAATACGGAGAACAATCTTTCAAAAAAAAGTGATGAAGCAGTAGACCTTGGTGATGAAATGGCTGATGTGCTGTTTGTACTGATCTGTCTGGCTAACCAAACAGGTATTAACCTGACTGAAGCGATGGAGAAAAACCTGGTTAAAAAAAGTATCAGAGATGCCGACAGGCATAAAAATAATGAAAAATTAAAATAGCACAGTTTTACAACTGTGCTTTAATTTTTAATGCTGCTTCCTGCAGTTCTTCCTGCGTAGGATTCAGCTTCGCTTTGCTAAAGTTCATATCCCCCACAGCATTCATAGGAATCAAATGGATATGTACATGAGGTACTTCCAGGCCAATCACGGCCATTCCTACTTTTACACATGGAAAAGCTTTCTTTAGTGCTACAGTACAATCTTAGCAAATAAGGTAAGGCCGAAATAACTCTCTTCGTCCATATCAAATATATAATCAATTTCCTTTTTAGGGATTACCAGTACATGGCCCATCGTTAAAGGACTGACATCTAAAAACGCCAGAAATTGTGTCGTTTCGGCAACTACATGTGCGGGAATTTCTCCTGCTACGATCTTGGAAAATATACTTGACATATAAAATGATTATCTGGTGATTTCTAATATTTCAAATTCAATCTTTCCTGCCGGAACCTCAATCTCAGTTTTATCACCTACCGATTTACCCAGTAAACCCTGAGCAATAGGAGATTTTACAGAAATTTTTCCGGTTTTAAGGTCAGCTTCAGTTTCAGCAACCAGCTGATAACTCATTGTTGCACCGTTTTTAAGATTCTTTATTTTAACGATCGATAATGCAAGTACCTTAGTCAGGTCTAATTTCGATTCATCAATTAATCTTGCAGATGCAAGTGTAGTTTTTAACTTAGATATTTTTGCATTCATGCAGACCTTGTGCTTCTTTAGCAGCATCGTACTCCGCATTTTCTGATAGATCGCCTTTATCTCTTGCTTCAGCTATAGCTTTGGAGATCAATTGTCTCCCTGTAGTAGTTAAGTAATGTACCTCTTCCTTTAGCTTATCTAATCCTTCCTGAGTGTAATATGTTACCTCTGTCATAGCTTAATTTATTATTTGTAAAACCTTTAAAATACAAACAAGACTATATTGGCAATAAGCCCACATAGTCTTGCTTCAATTAAAACGAAGATAACAGGCAATTCTTACAAAAGCAAATCTTTTGATTTGAATTGTTTGGAAAGACCTCAAAGCCCACTTAAAATTCGGCCAATAAACTTGTTTACAGGCTTAAAACAATTACTTTTGGGAGCCTGCCAGACAGGCAATGAATGAAATATAAAAAAGAATATGGAAAAACACATTTTCAAAATAGCTGCCTTATTTTTAATGGGAACCCTCACTGCACAGGCCCAGAGCTGTATATGCCAAGAAATATCAAAGCGGCATACGACAATGGGACACGCTCCCTGGATGGCAAACCCGGAAAAAGCTACTGGCAGAATAAGGGGAAATATGATATGACAATCACCGTCACCCCAAACGATAAACTGGTTAAAGGAACAGAAACGATAACCTATACTAACAATAGTCCTGACACCCTCAAAAAAGTTACGATGAGGTTTGTCAATAATGTACACAAGCCCGAATCACCAAGAGCAGGTTATGTGAATAAAGACTACCTAACCTCTGGCTTAGACATCAATTTGTTTACCGTAGATGGTCAGTCCTATAATGTAGATACTAAAGACTGGGGCACTACTGACGATATTAAACTGAACAACGCTATAGCTCCGGGCAAAACAGTGACATTTAAAATCAACTGGAGTTATCCCTTATCAAAATTAAGCGGCAGAGAAGGTCAGATCGACAACACCACCTTTTTTGTAGCTTATGCTTTTCCAAGAATTTCAGTTTATGATGATGATATAACGGATGGGATAAAATCCCGCACACAGACCGTACAGAATTCTATAATGATTTTAATGACTACCTGTTAACCGTTAAAGCTCCTAAAAACTACGTTGTATGGGCCACAGGCGATTTAAAAAATCCGGATGAGGTCTTACAACCAAAATTTGCCGAGAAGCTTAAAAAGTCTTATACAAGCGAAGAAGTTGTTTCTATTGCGAATGCACAGGAAATGGCAAACGGTGAAGTGACCAGACAGAACGAATGGAACTCATGGAAATTTTCCGCTGATCACATCACCGACATCACCTTTGCCATGAGTAATCATTATTTATGGGATGCAGGTAGTGTAGTTGTCGATCATAAAACTCAAAGAAGAACCAGCGTACAATCTGCTTACGATAGCAAAGCTGAAGATTTTTCACATGCAGCAGTATGGACTAAACAGGCTTTGGACTGGTTTTCAAATAACTGGCCGGGTGTTCCTTACCCATTCTCAAAAATGACGGCAGTACAAGGTTTTGCCGATATGGAATTCCCGATGATGGTCAATGATTCAAGTACTCCGGATATGGAATTCAGCCAGTTTGTTCTTAACCACGAAATAGCGCATACTTATTTCCCTTTTTACATGGGAACTAATGAAACACGTTATGCACACATGGACGAAGGCTGGGCAACTACCTTAGAATATCTGATTGGTCAGCACCAGCTTGGGAAAGACCGGGCAGATCAGAATTACAAGAAATTCAGAGTAGAAAGATGGATTAAAGATCCTTCTACCGAAGAAGATCAGCCTGTAATTACACTATCTACTCAGGTTTCCGGAGCTGGTTATGGCAATAACGCTTATGTCAAGCCTTCTCTTGCCTACCTTGCATTAAAGGATATGTTTGGAGATGAATTATTCAAGAAATACCTGCATGTCTATATGGATCGCTGGAACGGAAAGCACCCAATTCCATGGGATTTCTTTAATACGATCAATGATGCCTCTAAGCAAAACCTGAACTGGTTCTGGTTCTGGAACAATTGGTTTTTCAGCAATAATTATATTGATCTGGCAATGGATAAAGTAACGATCAAAGGACTAACTTATAGCGTTTCTATCAAAAACACAGGAGGTTTCGCTATTCCGTTTGATATTAAAGTAACCTATACTGATGGGACTACACAGGTGATCCATGAAACTCCACAAGTATGGAGATACAACCAGAAAGCGATTAATATTCAATTCACTGCAAAGAAGACTGTTTCTTCTCTTGTATTGGATGGAGGCATTTATATGGATGCTAAACCAACAGATAACAGCTGGAATAAATAAAGTAAATAAGCATACAAAAGGCCGCCCCGATTTTATTCAGGGCGGCCTTTTGTATGCTTATTTATTTAAGAATCAGAACAGGCCTGTTTGCATCCCTGGCTAACCCTTCTGTTATGCTTTTATGCGTTAAGTTATATAAGAAGCTGTGAACTCCTGGTAGAGCAATAATTAATTGCTGATTATGCTGATAGCAGCAAATGTAACTACCCCACGTAAAAAATATCGCTATCATCAGCATAAAACAATTCATACTCATAATCGCTTAATACTTCTTTGATAATCCCATTAATTTCAAGTGCCGGATGATCCGGATGCAAGTGCTTTTGCTGAGGATCAACATTCAGCAACGTAAGTTTAGGATGTGGCCAATCTTTGATCTTATGCAAGCGGTTCAAAAGGCCGGCATGATTAACTGTTCTGAAATCACAAGCTACCAGTACATTCTTAATCGGTTGATAAATTGTATCAGGAGGTACAATAAAAACCGGGATGGTACTGACTTTTGCAATTTCGACCATCAGACTGCCTACAAAACTGCTGTCTCCGCCTGACATACTGTTACTTCCCAGAAATAAAACATCGGGATTTTCTGTTTCGATCATTTTTAAGACTGCCCGCAATAAAGGCATTTCCAGAAGTACAACTTTAACAGTAGTGCCAGAGGTCAGTTTACTCAAAAGCTGTGTTTTCAGCTCTTGGAGCTGGAGTGTAAGCTTTTGTTTTAATTCCTGTATTTCTTGTTCACCAGTCTGTATAAAATCGGGTGTTGGATATAGTTGTTCAAAAAAAGAGACGTGAAATTGTGCAAAGAGAATGATCTGTTCAACATCACGGTTATTACTCAAATCGGCAGCATAATCAACAGCGTGATCAGCAGATAGTGAAAAATCAACTGGTATCAGAATTGTCTTCATAATCAATTATTTTATTTAATGTTCTTTGTCAGTTCCCGGATAAGTTGTGTTGCTGCAATGATACCTTCAGCTGTAAGCGTCTGGCTGGCTCCGGTATACATCTCAACTGCCCAGGGAAGCAACTCTTCCTGCAACCTTTTTCCTTCAGGGGTCAGATAAATCAGCTTATTTCTTCTGTCATTTACATCTTCCTGTCTTTGAACCAGTTCTCGTTTAGCAAGATTATCAATCAGGTAGGTCATACTGGCCTTTTCCTTAATAATTTTATCCGCGCTTTTTCCTGCTGGTTGATTCCATCTTTTTCCCAAAGACAGATCAAAATCTCTAGCATTTCGTAAGTGATGTTCAGCTTATTTTCTTTAATCCTGGACTGGATGAACTGACGCGAGCGACTTCTCATTTCAATGACCGCACGTCCAAGCTCAAGGGCCAGCAAGGCTTTACTTTTAGTTGTCATAACCTTTATTTAAGATGATGCAATAAAGTTAAGGAATAGATAGTATAGTTCTATACTATTAGTATCCAATTAAAAAGATGTGACACAAAATCATTAAAAGGTATTTAAAATCAATTATTTTTTTCTTCCTGTTCCCTGCGACCAACTTCCTGAGTCATTCTGAAAGTCAGAAAACCCAACAAAACAGCAACTATCGCAATAGCTGCCCAGATTAACCATCCCGGAATACCTTCCGCTTTTGCCACCTTATTTTTCACCTTTTCAGCCTGATATAAAGGATTTGGAGAAATCGCCTGATGGTCCAGCTGCTTAAGTTCCTGTTGCAAACTGTCACCAAAAAACTTAAGATCATAATCTGGTGCGGCGGCTTTTCCATCGCCAAATAAAAGCTGATACGCCTGTCCTTTTTCAAGATAGCTGATTAATGACTGGTTCAATTGATAGGCACTAATCCCTTTCAATACCAAAGGTGGATTATCACCATTCAGTATCTCCAGCTCTATACGCTTTGTTTTTACCGAAAAATATAGATATGGCATGGCCGAAGAACTAATTACTGTATCAACGACCAGCATTCTGTCTTTACCACCAATATCATAAACACGTATATTGCGCTTATAATATTTTTGTCCGGCAATATCCAGATGGAGTTTATTCAATTGATAATTATCATTAAACTGCACTTTAATATGACTTGTCCCGGCACTGTCCTTCTGCTTAATTACAGCAGCTGCAAGCTTCACATAAACCGGGGGAATAGTTTGCTGTCTGTAGATACCAGCCTGTAAAATTGCTACTGACCCTTTATTCTCATTATTGATCTGTATAAGATAACGATAACGATACGAACTGGAAGGGAAATTTCAGCTGTTGCTGATACGTTCCGTTATCCGCCTCACCAGAAACGGCCTCTTCTAATGAAATGTTCTCTTTTATTGCATACCATTTATTTAAATCGTCACTTCCTGATAAATTTACAGTTCGCTTAACAGAAGCATTACGCAGCTGCAGACTTAGTTGATTAATAGTCAGATGTTCCTTATTCTCTGCGATAAACGTAGTTATCGTATCCACCTCTGTCAGAGTTTTTAATTTTGGAAAAAAGCAATAAAACTCTTTTGATCTTTAAATACCAGCTGATTCCCAAAAATATAGGGAGAGAACTGTTTCTTTTGATTCAATATCCTGATGTCACCCAGATTAGCCTGACATTTCGCGATCAGTTCTGATTTTAAATCAATCCGGTAAAATCCATCAGTTTCCACTTTTGGCAATTCTGCCTGATACCTGAATGTCTGCTGTGCAAACAGACAAGACATATTCAATAACAGATTAATGTTAAAAAAACTTCTTTAGTCTTCTTTAATGGGTTCATCTGCTGCAATTATTTTTTTAACCTTTTGATACATAAACGAAATGATTAACAGCAATACGCCCAGGAAGAAAAAAGCTGCAATTTTACCTGCAGGCGGGATATTGCGGATATCAAATATAAACAGCTTTAATAATGTTACTGCAAACAGTGTCAGAGATATGATTCGCAGCGTCAGGAATTTATAACGCATCCCTAACCACATCATTGCAAAGGATAATAAGCCCCATAATACCGGAAGACCCGTTTTGATATAAATAGTCTCCACATAATCAACCGGACTCTTTGCTGAATAAAACAGTGCATTACTCACTAAGCTGATTTCAAGACTTAAGAAAAGCACAATAGAGCCTGCTATTATCCAGCTGGCTATTTTTATTAAACCTTCTGGCAATGATGTTCTTGCTATTTTAATTAACTGATAAAACAACAAACCAATAAATACAGCTCCAATCCAATGCGCCATAAAATGGAACGATGAAACTGCATGATCCACTAATATAGCTTCCTGTACATCGAAAAACTCTACCATTAAAAACAAGTAAACCGCAATACAGACAGAGATCAGACCTGCACCTACTATCCAGTTTAACCGGACTGCTTCAAATCTTTTTGAAAAGAAAAGATAAAGGTAAATGAACACGGATCCATATAATATCACATATAAACTGTTTAAAGAAGTAACCGGAAAACGGTTTGCAAACTGGTGATTAACTTCCAGCAGGCCACTCATAAAAAGCAGTACAATCGCGGTGTATTTAATAAACAGTGGATGGAGTATATCTCCCTTTTGAGCTTCCTGATCTAATTCTTTTTGGTTATAAAGAACATACAACAGATATGAACTTACAGCAGCAAATAATGTGGTAATAAACCCTTTGTTGATCAAAACATTAACCTGCAGGGTCGAATCGGTATAAATAGCCGACCAGTCCATAAACAAGCTGAATGAATAACATCGCCCCATATATTAACTGCGAAGCCAGCTGCATTAAATAAATACCGGATTTTTTATAAAGCCAGTAAAGCAATACAGTCTCTGCTGCCCAGAACAAAGTAATATAATGACCGTGTAGCTGAATAGGGCCTGCAACGGATATAAATGTAAGCGTAATCCCGATCAGCAGGTAAAGTACATTGGTATCTACCTTTTTATTTCTAAACAGTAAATAAGACAACAACAAATTAATCACCGCAAGACCAACTGTAAAAAGCCCCCGAAACTGTTCCTGATGCATAAGTGTAAGCAGGTAAAGACCAGCGCCAAAGTACAACGCCGTATTCGCAAGCAGTATCGTAAAGTCAGATCCGATAAACGTTTTATTCTCCCTGACATTATGAGCAACATTGATCCCAAAGAAAAGCAGGTACAAAATACTCGCATATAAAAATCCGACACCAGCACTGGCATCAGGCATTGAAAACAGACTTGCCGAGAACATTAAAACCGTTAATACAAATGTCGAAATGTTAAGTATACGCCATGATTTGCGATAAGCAATCACCAGCAAACCTGCGTTTAAAATAACCAGGTAAGCAAACAAACCATGATAATTAGCATGTCCTGTACTCACCATTAACGGACTGGTTAAACCGCCTATCAATGCGATTACTGCAACCTCCTGCCGGTCGTAGAGCAACGAAAGTGCAACCGCAAAACAGGTTATTCCGATCAGAATAAAAAAGGACGTAGTTTGATTAAACAGATGAAACTGATGAAACGCGAGGGTAACGGTAAAATATAAAACAGCTATTCCTCCCCCTACCAAGACAGAACTGAATGCTTTATAAGAGTTACGTAACCAATGTGCAATACCAATCAGGATTCCTCCACAAAGCACACCTATACCAACACGGCCTACCGGGCCAATCCAATTGCTGTCAATGGCAAATTTTACAAAGTAACCTATGGCCAGTACCAATATCGCAATACCAATTTTATTGATTAAATTCTCACCAATAAATTTCTCCTCCAGATCAGGATGTTTTTCAAAAAATGAAAGTTCGGGTTCAGCTGGCTCATGAAAAACTTGTTTCGGAGCATGCTCTTCAGCCAGATGGTCATAGATATTACCGGACGGAGTATAAATTGTTTCTGGATGTGACTCTTCAGGAACAGGAGTTTCAGCAGGCTCCTCTTTAACAGGGCCCGGAATAAAATCATGTAAAGGATCACGGTCAAGATCTTTTTTAGTTTTATAAGGCGGCGGCACAAATGAAACTGGTGGTGCCTGAAAGGGTGGCGGTGGCATGACTACAGGTGGCATCTCCGCCCCTGATGGGGTTTCCGAAGATTCCTGAGTTGAGGATTCTGGCGGAACATAACCAGCTCTGCTTTGCTTTAGGAGCTCTTGAAACTCGAAAATCCGGTATTCAAGCCTTCCAACTCTTTCGTTGATGCTGCTTTTGGTAGTCACAATCAAAACGATGATTACACCAAGTAATAAGATAAATAGGAACTCCATTGTTTACAGGTTTGTTTATAAAGATAATTTTATTTTCCAATCCTGCACAAAAAACCCGATCGGGGAAACGATCGGGTCTGTCTTCATTTGAATATGTTTAACGCTAAAGTTGTTCCAGTTTATCAGCAAGTACCTCCGAAATTTTTCGGTAAGAATCAAAAGTCCAGCCACCTACATGGGGCGTCAGGATCACTTTAGGCGATTCTTTCAATTCCTGATACCAGGGTTGCTCAGCAAGATTCGGAAACTTTTCCGCTTCCAGCACATCCAGTCCGGCACCCAGTATTTTACCTGATTTAATTGCGTCCAGTACAGCTTTAGTACTTACAATTTCACCTCTTGCAGTATTGATAAAGAAAATATTCTTTTTGAAATGGTATAGATATTCTTCATCCACCATTTGCCTGGTTTCAGTAGTCAGCGGAATATGTAAACTCAGTACATCACTATGTTTAACAATTTCTTCCATACTGCATTCCTGGGCGTAAGCATCAGAAAACCGTTTTTTATATTTATCATAAGCAATCACCTTCACGTCAAAACCCGAAAGTTTTTTAGCCATACTGCTGCCCATAAAACCATAACCAATAATTCCGACAGTTTTACCTTTCAGCTCCCATCCACGGTTTCCTTCACGATCCCAGATCCCATTTCTGATCTCAATATCGGCTTTGCGATGATTGTTAATTAATGAAAGAAGCATCCCCATAGCATGTTCTCCTACAGCATCCCTGTTACCTTCAGGCGCATTCAGCAACTGAATATGATGTTCTTTTGCATAAGCCTCATCGATATTATCCAGTCCTGCTCCTGCTCTGGCAACAAATTTAAGTCCCGGAGCAGCTTCCATCAGTTCTCTGTCTATCTTAAATTTTGTCCGCACTGCGATACCGTCGTATTTTGAAATCACAGCCAGCGTCTCTGCCCTGGTAATTTCAGGAAGATCATCAACTTCGTAACCTAATTGCTCTGCCCTGCTTTTAAATACAGGATGTAAATCTCAACAATTAAAATTTTACCGTTCATCTGCTTTATAATTATAACGCCAGCTTAGTTACCAGCTGTGTAAGGGTAATAAAATCTTCTACGCTTAATTGCTCTGCCCTTTTTTCAAAATAGATATTGTCATCCATTTTAACTTTAGGCAATACGCCTGATAAAGCATTTCTTAATGTTTTTCTACGCTGATTAAATCCGGCTTTGACCACAGTCCAGAACAATTTCTCGTCACAATCTAAAGTCACTCTTTCGTTTCTGCTCAGACGGATTACACCCGAGTTCACTTTAGGAGGTGGATTAAAAGTCCCTGGTTTTACAGAAAATAAATAATCAATATTATAATAGGCCTGGATCAGCACACTTAGAATCCCGTAATCTTTTGTTCCGCTTTTAGATGCACAGCGTTCTGCAACTTCTTTTTGAAACATACCTACCATCTCTACTACATTTTCTCTGTGTTCCAGTACCTTAAATAAGATCTGAGAAGAAATATTATAAGGAAATTACCTATGATAGCGTATTTCCCGGTAAATACTTTTTTCAGATCCATTTTCAAAAAGTCCCCGTTAATTAACCTTTCGCCCATTTGCGGATACTTATCATTTAAGAAATGATAGGATTCCACGTCGATATCGATCATAAAGGTTTCCAGGTCTTCTCTTGCCAGCAGAATATCCGAAAGGATTCCCATACCCGGTCCTACTTCAAGCACCTGACGGTATTGATCGGTATGGACAAGACCGTCTACAATTTTAGCCGCTATTTTTTTATCGGTCAAAAAATGTTGTCCTAAATGTTTTTTCGCCCTTACCAAACTCATATGATTGCTGTTATATTTTATTAATAGGAAGAAGCCTGAACTTCTAAAAGGTGCAAAATAACTAAAGTTTTACGAGTAAAGGTTAAATTTTAGAAATCAGACTACCATTTATGTATTGATAAAGTTGATTATCTTTAGGAGTATAAATCAATATCATGGGAAATATTTGTAAAATAGCAATGATGCTGATCTTACTTTCTTCTTGTAAATCCACGCAGAAGTTATTCGATAAAGGAGAATATAGCAAAGCCTATTATGCAGCAGTCAGCGATCTGAAAAAAGATCCTTCGAACTCTGTTGCACTAGGAATACTGCCTGTTTCTTACAGAGAGGCAACTTCAAAATACGAACAGGATATTATTGCTGCAAAAGCCAGTAAAGGCAAAAGAGGCGAAGTTCTTGATCAGGTATACAATAGCTATGAATCTTTGCAGAAAATGTATGATGCCGCTATAAACGCCAAAATTCAACCCGGCACTTTTAGTCTGAAAGATTACAGCACAGAATTAAATACAGCAGCAACAGATGCCGCTTCAGCAAGTTATAACAGGGGCATTGTGTTATTACAGCGTAATGATAAAGCCAGTGCAAGAAAAGCTTATGAAAGCTTTAAACAAGCCGATACTTATGTCCCCGGTTATCAAGATGTCATCGCTAAAAAGCAACAGGCTTACGATGCCGCAATAACCGTTGTCGCAGTCAACAGAATTGATCAGCGGTTTGGATACTACACGATCAACGGCAATTTTTTAGAGAGTGATATTATATGGAACCTCAATTCTATCGGAGACAGAAATTATTATAAATTCTATAGCCTGAGCTCCGGACAGCAAACTGATCTGAGAATCGATCAGTATATGGACATCAATATGTACGACATCTGGTTCAGTAACCTTTCTACGAATACCTATTCCTACAATGTATCAAAAAAAATCCCCATAAAAAGTGATAAAATGGCTGGCAGTCAAAGCAGTAAAACTATAAGTGCTACAGTATATGTGACCAGGCGCATTATTAATTCACGGGCAGTGATGGACTATCGGATTAAAGATGCCGCTTCACAAAAAATAATAGCTTCAGATCGTATTCCGGCACAGTATACCTGGGAAAGTCTCACCGGCAGGTATACTGGTGATCCGGCAGCATTAAGCGGAAGAGACCTCGCCATCATTAATGGTGCAGCTGGTAACAGACCGGGTTATGATGAGCTGTACAGGGAACTCACCCGTCAAATTATGACGCAGTTTAATTTCGCAATGAGAGACATATATCGTTAAATTCTGTATTTTGCGCAAATTTTCATTTGAACATGAGCAATAAAATCAAAATAGGTATCAGTATAGGTGATGTAAATGGCATTGGTTTAGAGGTTATTCTGAAAACCTTAGCCAACAACAGTATTCTTGATTACTGTACCCCTATCGTTTATGGACATACAAAAGTAGCTTCTTACCATAGAAAAGCATTAGGTCTGAGTGATTTCAGTTTTAACGTAATCAATGACGCCGAGGCTGCGAATCCTAAAAAAGCAAATATGATTAATTGCTGGGAAGAGGATGTAAAAATTGAATTGGGTGTAGCCAATGAGATCGGTGGAAAGTACGCCCTTTTATCATTAGAAAGAGCAACAGAAGACCTGATCAAAGGAAATATTGACGCTTTAGTCACTGCTCCAATCAATAAACATACCATACCATACAATCAGAGAATTTTAAATTCCCGGGACATACAGAATATTTGCAGGAACGCACCGGAAGTTCGGATGTGCTGATGTTTTTACTCAGTGAAGATGTTCGCGTAGGTGTGGTTACAGGCCACATTCCAGTATCGAAAGTTGCTGAAAGTATTACCAGAGAAAGCATTGTTAAGAAACTTTTACTGATCAATAAGAGCTTGAAAAGAGACTTCTGGATTGAGAAACCAAAAATCGCAGTACTAGGCTTAAACCCTCATGCCGGTGATAATGGCCTGTTAGGGCCTGAAGAACAGGATATTATTATGCCTGCCATTCAGGAAGCCTTTGATTCAGGAGTAATTTGTTTTGGCCCTTATCCGGCAGATGGATTTTTCGGTAAAGGTGCTTACAAACAATTCGACGCTGTATTAGCAATGTACCATGACCAGGGTTTAATTCCTTTCAAGACTATAGCTTTCGGAACTGGCGTAAACTTTACTGCCGGAATGAATATGTACGTACCTCACCCGATCACGGTACAGGGTTCGATATAGCAGGAAAAGACCTTGCAGACCCGTCTTCTTTTATAGAGGCAGTTTTTGCAGCTACACACATCGTAAAACACAGACGTGAGCAGGATGATCTGTTAAGCAACCAGTTAAGAAGCGGCGGAAAAATTATAGAAACTGCGGCAGATGTGAAGGACGATGCAAATTAACGACAATAATATTTCTAAAACATTTCAGAAATATCAAATTAATTCATACATTTGCGGGCTAAAATTTTGTTACAATTGAAACCTTTAAAACAATTTTCAATCCCGTTTACTGGCTTAAAAATTGGCAAGCATCAATTTGATTTTGAGATTGATAACAGCTTTTTTGATGCATTTGAGTACTCTTTAGTAAAAAAAAAAAGGAGACCTGAAGGTAACTGTAGAATTGGACAAACAGGAGACAATGCTGATTTTGAAAATTCGCATTGCCGGAACGATAAAACTTGATTGTGATAAATGTGTTTAGCCGAATTTGATGCCCCTCTGGATATTTCAGAAAGGCAGATTGTAAAATTCGCTGAAGATGAGCTGGAGAGTGATGATTTAGAAATCATCGTATTGAATAAAAAAGAAAGTAGTATCGATATTGCTGAGATTCTATATGAATTTATCACTGTATCGGTTCCCTATATAAAAATTTGTGAGCAGAACGGCAATGGTGCCAAATGCGACAAAGAGATGATTGAAAGACTTGAAAATCTGGCTAATCCTTCTCAACAAGAAGAAAATACAACAGGTGCAGACCCACGCTGGGAAGCATTAAAAAAATTAAAATAATAATTAAATAAAGCAGCAATGGCACATCCAAAACGTAAGATCTCTAAAAGTAGAAGAGATAAAAGAAGAACTCACTATAAAGCGGTAGCTCCTTCTTTATCTACTTGTCAAACTACTGGTGCAATCCACATTCCTCACCATGCATACAATGTTGACGGTAATTTGTACTACAACGGTAAACTGGTTATTGAAAATACCTCTATAGGTTAATTTTCCTGAGAAATTGTTTGTGTTTTCAGCCTCATTAAGTTTAACTTAGGCGCTTGAAAAAAAAGGCAATAATGCTTTACTCACAAACTGATTTTTTACTATGAAAATAGGTCTCGATATAATGGGCGGAGACTATGCTCCCAAAGCAAACGTTTTGGGAGCAATAGCTGCCCATGAATTATTAGCGCCAAATGAGCATTTAGTGCTAATCGGCGATACTCAGCAAATTAAGCCTTTGCTCGCTGAAAATGGGTTCAATCCCGATCACTTTGAATATGTTCATACCGAAGAGGTAATTGGTATGGGCGAACATCCCACAAGAGCAATTGCTCAAAAACCAAACTCAAGTATTTCTCTTGGTTTCTCTATGTTAAAAAAAGGAGAGATCGACGCATTTGTTGGCGCAGGTAATTCTGGTGCGATGATGGTTGGTGCTGTTTTTAGTGTAAAAACGGTTCCTGGTATTATCAGCCTTGTCTGTGTACAATTGTACCCAAACTTGATGGTGGTAGAGGTTTAATGCTTGATGTTGGCGCAAATGCCGATTGCAAGCCTGATACTTTACTCCAGTTCGGAGTTTTAGGTAGTTTATATGCTGAAAATGTCATGCAGATAAATAACCCTAAAGTCGGACTGATCAATATTGGCGAAGAAGATGAAAAAGGAAATATGCTAAGTCTGGCTACTTTTCCCTTGATGAAAGATTGTAATCTCTTTAACTTTATTGGAAATATTGAGGGACGTGATTTATTCAATGAGAAAGCCGATGTAATCGTATGTGACGGTTTTACCGGCAATATTATGCTTAAATTAGCTGAATCGTTTTACATAATGACCATTAAGAAAGGGCTTAAAGATGAGTTCTTCGACAGGTTTAATTATGAAAATTACGGTGGAAGTCCGGTTCTTGGAGTAAATGCGCCTGTGATCATAGGTCATGGAATCTCCTCGCCTACCGCTGTTAAGAATATGATCTTTCTTTCAGAGCGAGAGACATGATCAATACAGGTCTGGTTGGAAAAATACAAGATGCATTTAAATAAAATCTGACAACAAATGAGTAAAATTCACGCTGCAATTACTGCGGTTCAAGGTTATGTTCCTGATTATGTCCTTTCTAATAAAGAATTAGAAACGATAGTTGACACAACAGATGAATGGATCACCTCACGAACGGGTATTAAAGAGCGAAGAATATTAAAAGGTGAAGGATTAGGCACCTCTGATATGGCTGTTCATGCGGTTAATGGACTGTTGAAAAAAAGAGGTATTGAGCCAGAAGAGATCGATCTGATCATCTTCTGTACAACTACTCCTGACTTGCCTTTCCCGGCCACAGCAAACATTTTAGCCGATAAAATCGGTGCAAAAAATGCCTGGGGTTTTGATTTACAGGCTGCCTGCTCTGGATTTATCTATGGGATTTCTACCGCTTCGCAATTTATTGAATCTGGAAAACATCAAAAAGTACTGGTAGTTGGCGGCGACAAAATGTCGTCTATTATAGATTATACGGACAGAACAACCTGCATCATTTTTGGCGACGGATGTGGTGCTGTATTACTGGAGCCAAATGATGAAGGTAACGGAATCATTGATTCTGTACTGAAATCGGATGGTTCAGGAAGACAATTCCTGCATCAGAAGGCCGGTGGATCTGTAAAACCTGCTTCCCATGAAACGATTGACCAGAGAGAACATTTTGTTTACCAGGAAGGAAAAGCCGTTTTTAAATTTGCAGTCACTAATATGGCAGATGTAGCGGCCGAAATTATGGAACGGAATCAGCTTAGTGCTGAAGAAGTGACCTGGTTAGTTCCACATCAGGCAAATAAAAGAATTATTGATGCAACAGCGTCAAGGATGGGTATAGGATCTGAAAAAGTAATGATCAATATTGAGCGTTACGGTAACACAACCAACGGAACTATCCCTTTGTGTTTATGGGAATGGGAAGACAAACTTAAAAAAGGAGACAACATAATTCTTGCTGCTTTTGGAGGTGGATTTACCTGGGGCTCAGTATACATAAAGTGGGCATACTAATTTTATCAGAATAAAAATATTAACTTAGAGTCTTTAAAAGACCAATATCTTTTCAACAAAACACCAAAAAATGGATATCAAACAAATTCAGGAACTCATTAAATTTGTTTCTCGTTCGGGCGTCAATGAAGTTGCAATAGAACAAAAGGACTTCAAAATCACTATTAAAACGAATCAGACCCCAACAGTTATTACTACAACTGTTCCTGCTCAGAGCTTAGCACCTCAGGTGTTACCATCTGCTCCAGCGGTACAACCAGTAGCAGTAACGGCAAATAATGCTGCAGCAGAAGCTGATGACTCTAAATACATTACCATTAAATCTCCAATGATCGGAACTTTTTACCGTTCATCAAGCCCTGACAAGCCTTCGTTTGCGAATGTTGGTGACGAGATTACTACAGGTAAAGTAGTTATCTGTATTATTGAGGCAATGAAGTTATTCAACGAAATTGAAAGTGAAGTTTCTGGAAGAATCGTTAAAGTATTGGTTGATAATTCATCACCTGTAGAATACGACCAACCATTATTTTTAGTAGAACCTATGTAATATTTGCTTCTGGCAAATTATCATCTTATCAATTATATGTTTAAAAAAATACTAATTGCCAACAGGGGCGAAATTGCGTTGCGTATTATTCGTACCTGTAAGGAAATGGGCATTAAAACTGTTGCAGTTTATTCAACTGCTGACAGGGAAAGTCTCCATGTTCGTTTCGCGGATGAAGCTGTTTGTATAGGCCCGCCTCCGAGTAAAGATTCTTATTTAAGTATCCCTAACATTATATCAGCTGCTGAATTAACTAATGCAGATGCAATTCATCCTGGCTACGGATTTTTATCTGAGAATGCTAAGTTCTCTTCTGTTTGCAGAGACTATGGAATTAAGTTCATTGGTGCTACACCAGAACAAATCAATTCTATGGGCGAAAAGCTTCAGCTAAAGAAACGATGAAAAAAGCTGGTGTACCTACTATCCCTGGTTCAAAGGGTCTGCTGGAAAGCGTAAAAGAAGGTATCGTCTTAGCTAATGAAATCGGTTACCCTGTAATCCTGAAAGCAACTGCCGGTGGTGGTGGCCGTGGAATGCGTGTGGTATGGAAAGATGAAGACTTCGAGAATGCATGGGATAGCGCAAGACAAGAGTCTGGTGCTGCTTTTGGAAATGACGGTTTATACTTAAAAAATATATCGAAGATCCACGCCACATTGAAATCCAGATTATTGGTGATCAATATGGTAAAGCTTGTCACTTGTCTGAACGTGACTGTTCTATTCAGCGTCGTCACCAGAAATTGGTAGAAGAAGCTCCATCTCCTTTCATGACTCCGGAATTGAGAGAACGTATGGGTGAAGCTGCAATTAAAGGTGCTACTGCTGTTCAATATGAAGGAGCAGGAACAATCGAGTTTTTGGTTGACAAACACCGTAATTTCTATTTCTATTTCATGGAAATGAATACCCGTATCCAGGTAGAACACCCGGTTACAGAAGAGGTAATCAACTATGATTTAATTAAAGAACAAATTAAGGTAGCTTCCGGTGTTCCAATCTCTGGTAAAAACTATCTTCCGAATATGCATGCTATTGAATGCAGAATTAACGCGGAAGATCCGTTTAATAACTTCAGACCTTGTCCTGGAAGAATCACTAATTTCCATTCTCCGGGTGGACATGGTGTAAGGGTTGATACGCATGTTTATGCAGGCTATCAGATTCCTTCTAACTATGATTCAATGATCGCTAAATTAATCTGTGTTGCACAAACACGTGAAGAAGCGATTAGTACAATGGAACGTGCACTAAGTGAATTTGTAATTGAAGGTGTAAAAACGACAATCCCTTTCCACTTGAAATTAATGAAAGATCCTAACTTCAGAGCTGGAAATTTCACAACTAAATTCATGGAAACTTTTGTTTTTTCAGAATAGAGACATCTAATTATTATATTTAAAACGTAAATACCATTCTAATAAAATAGAATGGTATTTTTGTTTTACAAATAACGTACATGAGTGATAATAAAGCGCAGGACCTTATAGAGGCCGTTAAGAAAAAAGGAAAGAATCTAGAATCTGAAATGTCTTTCTTTGACCATATTGATGTATTAAGAAAACACTTACTGAGAGCGCTGTTAGCGATTGTAATTTTCACAGGTTTAGCTTTCTGGTTTTACGATTTCCTGTTTAACACTATCATTATGGGCCCTAAGAGTCCGGATTTCTGGACTTACCGGATGATGTGTAAATTAGTTAATATCTTCCCTTCACTCGGATCTGACTTCTGTATTACCTCTATTAAAGGGAAAATTATCAATACGGAAATGGCGGGCCAGTTTACTTTACAGATTAATTCCTGTATTATGACGGGTATCGTTTTTGGTATTCCCTATATACTTTTTGAACTCTGGTTATTTATCAAACCGGCCCTTCACGAAAAAAGAAAGGCTGCAAGGGGATTTGTCTTCTTTGCTTCTGTATTATTTCTGATAGGTGTGTTGTTCGGTTATTTTATCATTTGTCCACTATCAATTAATTTCCTGACAAATTTCTCGGTGAGTCCGATGATTGAAAATACGTTCACTATTGACTCTTATTTGTCATCTGTCGCAACTTTAACAATCGGAACAGGGATTATATTCGAATTACCAGTTGTCATTTATATCCTCTCTATATTCGGTATCATGACTCCTGCTTTTATGCGTGCAAGCAGAAGATATGCGATTGTAATAATCCTGATCATTGCTGCTATAGTAACGCCAACTCCAGATATGATGACGATGCTGGTCGTAGCTTTCCCGCTATTCATTTTATACGAATTGAGTATATTCATTTCTGCTAAAATTGAACGCAGAAAAAACAAAGAACTTTACGGTACAACCAAAGGAAATAACTAAACAAACCATGTCTACACAAATAAAAATCGCCATTGGCGCTGACCACCACGCTGGCTTTGCTTACAAAGAATTATTACGTGATTTTCTGACTGACGATTTTGAAGTGCAGGATTTCGGAACCTATTCCGCAGCTTCTGTAGATTACCCGGACTTCGCACATCCTGTAGCTTCGGCTGTGGAAAAAGGAGAATTCCAATTTGGTATCCTGATCTGTGGAAGTGCAAATGGGATCGCTATTTCAGCAAATAAGCACCAGGGAATCAGGGCTGCGATCTGTTGGGAAAATGAATTGGCTGCCTTAACCAGAATGCACAACAACGCTAATATCATCTGTATCCCAGCTCGTTTTGTAACTGAAGATCTGGCTAAAGAAATGGTCATGACATTTTTAGGTACTGAGTTCGAAGGCGGCAGACATGCCGGGCGCGTAGATAAAATATCCTGCTAAAGCAATTAGCGATACAGCATGTAATAGAATTGGCCTGGACTTCACACAAGTTCAGGCCAATTTTAGTTTAAACCATTTATGAATTTCTAAAATGGCTGCGCTGTGTAACATAATAGTGACTCCTGAGAAAACCCATTCGCCTTCAATAAAAGAAATTGGTTAATTCCTTATCTTAAGAACCTTTACAGGTTAGGGCTATTCATTCAAAAAAAAATAAGAAAAAGCATAAAATTAAATAATGAACAAACACATTTTAAGTACAAGCATGGCTTTATTGCTTTGCTTGGGTGCCTGCGCACAAAGTCAAACCGCTGTTAATAAAACAGCAGTAAAATTCAGCGCAAGTATTGATAAAGCAAATGCTTACAAACATCTCTCTGTACTCGCATCTGATGAATACGAAGGCAGAGAAACTGGTAAAAAGGGTGCCTGGATGGCCGCTGATTATATCAAAAACTATTTTAAAAGTATTGGCTTAAAAGGTCCTGTACAAGGGGATTATTTTCAGCCGATTGATATGGTGACTTATCAACTGACCCAAACTGTTTTTACGATTGATGGCCATGCTAAAGAGAGTGAAAAAGACTTCGTTATCCCTGCAGCCAATGTCTCTCTTCAAGGCTTTACTTTTAATGCCAAAGAGATTGTCTTTGCTGGTTATGGCTTAGACACTGATGGCTATAATGATTATGAAGGCATTGACGTTACTGGTAAAGTGGTGCTGATCTTTGCCTCTGGCAATCCATCCATGAAAGAAGAGGCGGCACCTGCAGACCGTGCTGCAAGAAGAAAAGCAATGACGGCCAAAAGGGAAAAGATACAATATCTTGCTAATCATAAAGCACTGGCAGTAATTCAGATAGATCCTTCACTGGATACATTAACTGAAGAAATGAAAGTGATGTATGCGGGTTCCGGACAGCTTTCTTTGAAAACAGCAGAAAACACTGCGAGGATGGCGAAGATAAAAGCTTTCCCTACAATCAATGTCTCAACAGCTACGGCAAATGAGCTTTTAAAAGCTTCAGGTACTACAGTGGAAGCCTTAAAGCAAAAAATCAGTTCAACAGGTAAACCGGCCACCCAGGTGGTGAATATTTCTGTATCTGGAAGTGCACAGAAAGACGAAGTCAAAGTAAGGGCAGAAAATGTCTTAGGCTTCCTTGAAGGTTCTGACCCTGTATTAAAAAAAGAAATCTTAGTCATCACTGGTCATTATGATCACATCGGCTTAACTGTTTCGGGTACTGATAAAGTAAATAATGGTGCTGATGATGACGGTTCAGGAACTACTGGTGTATTGCTGATTGCCGACGCTTTTATGAAAGCTAAACAGGCAGGAAAAGGCCCTAAAAGGAGTATCCTGTTTATGACGGTAGTTGGAGAAGAAAAAGGCCTGTTAGGTTCAGAATGGTACTCTGAACACCCTGTGCTTCCATTGGAGAACACAATTACCAATTTAAATATCGATATGATTGGCCGTGTAGATAAAGAACATGAAGACAAACAGGATTATATTTACATCATAGGTTCTGACATGCTGAGCTCTGATTTAAATGCCGCCGGAATTAATGCAAATGACCAGTATATAAAAATGAACCTGGACATGAAATACAATAACAGAACAGATCCAAATCAATTCTATTACCGTTCTGACCATTATAACTTCGCTAAACATGGCATTCCAGTCATCTTTTATTTTAATGGTGTTCATGATGATTATCATCAGCCAGGAGATGAAGTCAGTAAAATCAATTTCGACTTACTGTCCAGACGTGCACAATTAGTCTATTTTACAGCATGGGATCTGGCCAATCGCCCGCATCGTCCTGTTGTTGACAAAAACGAAGATGGTACACCAAAAAAATAATTTTAAAAACCTGCATAACCCGCAGGTTTTTTCGTTTAACTGCAAGAGTCTGTTTTAAAATTAAAATCTAAATTTAAACAGACTCTAAGTCTAATTATTATATTTGAACATGACGAAGATTGCTGAGGATTTTTTTTTGGTAAAGGCAGATGAGAAGGCATTTGATGTAGATCATCGTAACACGATCAACCACAACATTGGAAAGTACAATGATGCGGTTGCAAGGGGATTAACGAAATTTGAGAATTTAGAAAACTCAAAGAAGAAGGCGCATGTAATCAAATGGAGAGTAATGGAAAATCTGGACAAATTCTTACCTGAATTTGAAGCCAATTTTCAGCGCCGTGGTGGAAAAGTCATCTGGGCAAATGATGCAGAAGAAGCACAAAAAGAGATATTAAATATAATTAACAAAAATGGTGGAAAGTCGGTTATTAAATCGAAATCCATGACCACCGAAGAAATTCATTTGAATGATTTTCTGGAAAAGAACGGGATCAGCTCTTTAGAAAGTGATCTGGGTGAATTTATTGTTCAGTTACTGGGACAGGCCCCTTATCATATTGTGACGCCAGCAATGCACCTCACAAAAGAGGAAATTGCAAAGCTTTTCCACGAAAAATTTGGAACACCGATAGATTATACTCCGGAACAGCTTACCCAGAAAGCGAGAGAATTACTAAGAGATAAGTATCTTACTGCTGATATCGGTATCACCGGTGGAAATTTCTGATTGCAGATACAGGCAGTATCGCACTAACCGAAAATGAAGGAAATGCGCGGTTAAGCACAACCTTTCCTAAAATTCATATCGCTATTGTTGGAATTGAGAAAATCATTCCCTCTATGGCAGATCTCGACCTTTTCTGGCCGTTGTTATCAAGCCATGGAACAGGTCAGAACTTAACCGTATACAATACGATTCTGAGCGGGCCAAGACAGCCAAATGAGACCGATGGCCCCGAAGAAATGTATGTGATCCTGCTGGATAACGGCCGCACTAATTTACTGGCACAAAAAGACCAGCGTCAGGGCTTATACTGTATCCGTTGCGGAGCCTGTCTGAATGCCTGCCCGGTTTATAAAAACATTGGCGGTCATACTTACAACACAACTTACAGCGGCCCGATCGGTTCTATTATCACCCCTCATTTACAAGGGATGAAGGAATTCAAGCACTTGAGTTATGCCTCAAGTCTTTGTGGTAAATGCTCTGAAGTTTGCCCTGTAAGATTGACATTCACAAAATGCTGCTCCTCAACAGAAGAGATGCAGTAGAACAGCATCAAAATACCAAAGCCGAAGATATTGGCTGGAAAGTCTGGAACACGGGTATGTCCAAAAGATCAAAAATGGACATGTTCGGTGGAAAAATCAAGAATTTCCTGATGAAGCTGTTCTTCAAAAAAATGTGGGGCAAGTATCGTGCTATGCCTGAGATTGCGACTAAATCCTTCGCTAAGCAATGGGAAGAAAAATCTAAAACTAAACCATTAAGCTAATTTATATGCATTTCGACCGGAAAGAAAAAGACGACAAAACTTTGTTATCGCTTTATAAGCGTCTCCTTTATCCCAGAATGGTCGAAGAAAAAATGCTTATCCTGCTTAGACAGGGCCGCATAGGAAAATGGTTTTCCGGGATAGGCCAGGAAGCTATTGCGGTTGGTTCAACCTTAGCGATGAAAGCTGAAGAATATATCCTGCCAATGCACAGAAACCTGGGCGTTTTACAACCAGGGACATCCCTTTGCGTAATCTAATGGCTCAGTGGCAGGGAAAAATAACTGGCTTTACCAAAGGCAGGGACAGATCTTTTCACTTTGGCACACAAGAACATAAAATCATTGGCATGATCTCTCACCTTGGCCCGCAGCTGGCTTTAGCTGATGGAATTGCCCTGGCAGACCTCATTGCCGGAAAAGAACTGGCTACACTTGTTTTTACAGGTGAAGGTGCGACCAGCGAGGGAGATTTCCATGAAGCGATCAATGTGGCTTCTGTTTGGAACCTGCCTGTAATTTTCCTGATTGAGAATAACGGATACGGACTCTCTACCCCTGTCAACGAACAATTTAACTGTGAACATTTAGTGGATAAAGCAATTGGTTACGGAATTGAGGGAATTCAGGTAGACGGGAACAATGTTCTGGAGGTTTTTGATACGATCACAGAGATTACAGCAAATATCCGTGCCAATCCAAGACCAGTTTTACTGGAATGCCTGACTTTCAGGATGAGAGGACACGAGGAAGCTTCCGGAACCAAATATGTCCCTCCTCACCTGTTCGAAGAATGGTCGGCTAAAGATCCTGTGAAAACCTTTGAGAATTACCTGTTTGAACAGAACATACTGACAGATGACCTTTTACAAGAAATTACAGCTGAATTTAAGACGGAACTGGATCATGAAATAGAGCAGGCATTTAATGATGCAGCCCCTGAGCCTTCAGAAGAAACAGAGATAACGGATATGTATTATCCTTACAGACAACAGGTTGTTTCTCCAACCGGATCAGCAACAGAAGTTCGTTATATTGATGCCATTACTGACGGATTGAAAATCGGGATGCAAAAATATCCCAACCTGGTGATTATGGGTCAGGACATTGCAGAATATGGCGGTGCTTTTAAAATCACCGAAGGTTTTGCAGAAGAATTCGGCAAAGCCAGAGTTCGGAATACCCCAATTTGTGAATCTGCGATAGTAGGTGCCGGACTCGGTTTATCTATTAATGGTTATAAAGCGGTCGTAGAAATGCAGTTTGCAGATTTTGTGACCTGCGGATTTAATCAAATCATCAACAACCTGGCAAAAACACATTACCGCTGGGGAGAAAAAGCAGATGTAGTAGTTAGAATGCCAACCGGTGCCGGAACCGGAGCGGGTCCGTTTCACTCCCAGAGTAATGAAGCCTGGTTTACCAAGACCCCCGGGCTTAAAATAGTTTACCCTGCTTTTCCTTACGATGCAAAAGGGCTTTTAATAGCAGCCATTGAAGATCCGAATCCGGTGATATATTTTGAACATAAATACCTATACAGAAGTTTAAGCGGATTGGTTCCTGCTGGTTATTATACGCTGGAAATAGGAAAAGCCAACTGGTTAAAGAAAGGGGATCAGTTAACCATTATCACCTATGGTTTAGGTGTACACTGGTCATTATCTTACCTGGAAGACCATCCAGGATTATCAGTCAGCCTGATAGATTTATATAGCCTGCAACCGGATAAAGAAACTGTTGCTGCCGCCGTAAAAGCAACCGGAAGAGTAATTATTCTCCATGAGGATACCTTAAGCAGTGGTTTTGGTGCCGAAATTGCCGCATGGATAGGTGAACATTGTTTTACAGATTTAGACGCCCCGGTGATGCGCTGTGCGAGTCTGGATACAGCCATTCCAATGAGCAAAATGCTCGAAGATCAATTCTTAGCCAAAAGGCGCCTTCACCAAACCGTTCAAAAACTACTGGGCTGGTAACTCCTTGGCACGATAATGGCCTGTTGTTAGCAATCCCATTATTTACCGGAGCGCCATGAAAACCATTTATTTACTATGTATAGGAGTTTTACTGTTTACACTTCCGGGTTGTCAGTATTTTAAATCCACTCATCCACAGGCTGGATTACCAGATGAAGGTACAACGGGTATGACTGATAAGTCGATACTGAATTTTGCCGCATCGATTGACAGGACGCTCACTGATTATAAAAAGCAATACAGCCTTATTTATCTGTCAGGTGATCTTTCTGTGTACGCAGAAAAGTACAGCGCACATCATGACGGGATGTTATATAAGACCTACACCTCGAACGGGACGATCAGTAACACCGTAAAAAGTTATTATTTTAAGAATGACAGTCTGATCCTTGTCAAAGAGCGGACCAAATTGCTGAACGAAGAAGGAGGTATCTTTAAGGATATCCGTACCTATATGCGGAACAATGTCACTTTTAAAATTGACAGCCGCACAGCAAGCTCTGCTGAAGCACTACGCACACTTCCCTATTTATTGGTACAGGCAGCCGACAACAAATATCCGGAAGAAAATTACGTTTCTGATATTAAGGGCATAGATGATGCAATCAATGGTACAGATAAATTTGAGATGGTATTTGATAATATCTCAACTTATCCGGATGCACTTTATATCATGCTTAAAAAAAAAAAACAACCTAATTACAGAGCAAGTATCCTGGTTAAAAACAAAGACAATTATATCGACAGCCTCCTGAATTTTCCAGCTTTATTTAAAGAAGGGAAGCTAAACCTGAAATGGAGAATAGAGGATAATACTACTATTTATGTTCCTGTGGCTGATACAACAACTTCGGCCAGCGGACTGAATAAATAAATATTGCCATTATCAAGGCACTCACATCTGAAACGTTTTCTCAGCTGTTCTCCCTTTTTAAATCTCCGGCCATCTTTAATCGTAAATATAGCGTGCTGAGGCAACTCTTCGAGACGGGAGTGATCAATAGCGCCATCATATTTTTTAAGTGCCCTGGAAAGCTTTAGGTCGGTACAGCTTGATGCCGAAGGATTGCTAAGATAAGTGCTTATTGCCTGTTGCAAATCTTCCGGAAAAACCTGCTGATCCAGAAACGGCGTCATCATCCGTTTAAAATTATGCTTCCATTCTCCGCCATGCGGCTTGACCTTATTTTTATGATCATTCCAGGTGAGCAGATGTGCAAATTCATGCACAGTCGTAACCAGTAACCAGAAGGCATAGCGGTTCAGATTATTATTGACAGAGATCTTATGTCCCAATTCCTTAAAAGGATGCCTGTAATCACCTAATTTGGTAGCCCTGCTTTTGGATATCTTAAATTCACATTGAAAATAGTCGATCCATTTAGCAATTACCGGGGCTGCCGCAGGGGGCATATACTGGGCTAAAACATCAACTTTTTCCACAGCACTAAGATAAAGAAATTACTTCAGAAACTGATAGGCTATTAAACTGGCTACGTACGCCATAGCTGTCATATACACCATTTGTATCGCAGGCCATTTCCATGATTTTGTCTCTCTGTAAACAACTGCAACTGTACTCATACACTGCATCGCAAAAGCATAAAACAGCATCAGTGCAAATCCTGTAGCAAAAGTAAATACCGGCAATCCGGTTTCAGGATTTTTAGCTTCCCTCATTTTATCCCGTATCGTCCCTGTATTTTCTTCTCCGTTATCGACACTATAAATGGTAGCATAGTAGTACCTACAAATGCTGCTTCTCTGGCCGCGAATGAAGTAATCAGTGCGATACCAATCTTCCAGTCAAACCCTAAAGGCTTGATCACCGGTTCAATTGTCCTCCCCAGGATCCCTGCATAAGAATTCTCCAGTCTTTCGGCCGATTTATCTCTTTCTAAAGTACTGATCTGTACACTATCTTTTTGCAGTTCAATCTGCGCATATTTCTTTTCTATGTTCTCGAAACGAGATGGGGGACCATAAGCAGACATCACCCATAAAACAATGGAAATAGC
Organism: Pedobacter sp. NJ-S-72; assembly: GCF_053890575.1. NCBI lineage: Bacteria > Pseudomonadati > Bacteroidota > Sphingobacteriia > Sphingobacteriales > Sphingobacteriaceae > Pedobacter > Pedobacter sp. NJ-S-72. The sequence continues at coordinate 3,771,716 of NZ_CM132681.1, forward strand.
GATGATCACCTTACCTGCTTCAAACACAAAAGTCTTGGACTTCTCATACATCGTAAACAGCACATTACTCCAGCGGGGCATTCTGTAAACAGGCAGCTCCATAATAAAATAAGACTTCTCTGTAGCTTTGATTATAAATTTCATAATGAAAGCGACAAAAACCGCAGCAAAAATACTGATCAGGTACATGCCCATCAGGGCCAATGCCTGCAGGCTGATGAACCCGAATAATTTCGTATCCGGAATAATCAGAGAGATCAATAAGGTATAAACCGGAAGTCTTGCAGAGCAGCTTACTAATGGCGAAACCATAATGGTAATAATCCTGTCTTTCCAGTTTTCAATATTCCTGGCACTCATAATAGAAGGAACTGCACAAGCGAAACTACCGATCATCGGCACTACTGACTTACCGCTCATTCCGAACTTTCGCATGATCTTATCCATCATAAAGGTCACCCTGGCCATATAACCAGTATCTTCCAGAATGGAGATCATTGCAAATAAAATGGCAATCTGCGGAATAAACACAACAATCCCGCCTAGTCCGGCAACAACACCATCCAGCAAAAGATTAGTTAGCATCCCATCAGGAAGATAAGCATGACCGGTTTTAGCAATCCAGCCAAAAATACCTTCTATAAGCTCCATTGGATAAGCAGACCACGAAAAGATAGCATTAAAAATAAAGAACAGGATAAAGATGAAAATAAAGAATCCCCAGAAACGGTTAGTCAATACTGAATCAATCTTATCACTGAATGCAAATTTCTTTAATGCGCCTGTATCTTCGATAACACCGGATAATACTGTACTTAAATATCTGTAACGGGCAATGGTTTCAGCTGCCTGTAATTTTGAAGACTCGAAATGGTGTGATTTTTTGATCTGCTCGAAAGCTGCATGCTGCTCAGCAGTATAAATTTCCAGATGCTCGTGCTGATGCAGGATCTGCAAGGCAAAATAATCGTTATCCGAAGCAAGGATAGTTTTGGCCTCACTAATAGCAGCCGAAGCCAGCATATTCACATCAGTTCCAACAACTTGTGTAGGTATCTTTGTGGTATTGGCGATTTTTTTTTTCAGCTCATCCAATCCTGTTTTACTTCTGGCGGAGATTCCTACAACCTGTATGCCCAGACGTGCAGAAAGCTCATCAATATTAATATTGATTCCTTCTTTATTAGCCATATCCGTCATATTCAGTGCTAATATCACGGGAATATGCAAATCAGCAAACCTGTGAATACACAGCAATAAATTTCTACGCAGATTGGTTGCATCCGCTACCAATACGACTAAATCAGGATGGCTTGAATTTTTTTTATCAGCAAGAACCTGAAAGACGATGCTCTCATCCTTGCTTTTTGGATATAAACTATATGTTCCCGGTAAATCGACTATTTCGGCCTGCTGTATGGCAGAAAGTTTACAGAAACCAGTTTTTTTGTCAACAGTAATCCCGGGAAAATTTCCAACTTTCTGGTTTAACCCGGTTAATAAGTTAAATAGTGTTGATTTTCCCGTATTCGGATTACCAACTAACGCAATTTTCAGTGTAGTAGCCAAGATAGATCTAAGAAATTATAATAACAGAAGCTTCGTTTTTACGTAGACACAATTGATATCCCGCAACGCGGATCGCCATCGGATCTCCAAGTGGGGCAAAACGTTCAACCTCCACAACCTCTCCTGGCAAACAACCCATTTCCATTAATTTTACTGACATCTCTAAATCTGTAAAAGCTACAATAGTGCCACGTTCTCCTGGATTCAACTGCGAAAGGTTCATATTTTTAATTATTCGGGCTAAGGTATCCTTTATCAATAATAAATCCAAATAAAGACCCTCGTTGTGACACCATTAATACATAAAATAAAAACAGACCTATGTTCAGGCTGCATTATTTTTCCTGAAGAAGGAAAAAAAAACGCTATGCCTGAACATAGGTCTGTTTTTATTTTATCCAATCCTGACTGGGTGTCTACAGCGAGGGTCTTAAACATGGTGTTTATTTTTTGATGGCGTCATTTGTTGGTTGGTGTTCATAGATAACGCTCTTAGATGATGTTTCCTGGTTGACGTACTTAGATAACGCTCTTAGTTGTTACTCTTGTTTGATGCACTTAGTTGGAGTTTTAAGTGGTAATGGTTGGCTCCTTAATTAGGAATGGCCAGCACTTTATGAGTACTGGCCAGCGCCTTAATTATTTGTTTTTGATTAGCGCATTACCTTTAATGATAACTGCCGCCACTTTTACTTTTACTTTTACTAAAGTAAATTAGAAGTTGTATTTAACACTGATCCTTCCGTTTCTAGGTACCTCATAGATGTAAGTGTAATAAGAAACGGCTGTTGGTGTCTCCTTTGCAAGTTTAGTATAGGAACCTTGAGTAAATAGCTTTCTATCAAGCAGGTTACTTACCAGTGCTGAGATAGAGAATTTACCTCTTACGTAGGATACGCCAGCGTCGAAGCGGATGTAATCTGCAAACGGTGTTTGCGTAGGTCCGGAACCTGCATAACGGCCAAACTGCATTTGATAACCTCCTGAAAACCCAACTCCGTTAAATATGGAGTTTGTATTTCTAAAACGATAAGATAACCAGCCGTTGGTGATATGCTTTGCTGTATTGGCAAGGTAAGTGCCGGCAGCATTTTTTGCAGGGTCTTTATTCTCATCCCTGGTCACCTTTGGATCTGTGTAAGCGTAGTTTAGGGTTAAATTCAGGCTTTCTGCAACTTCTCTACTACTAAGTCAAACTCAATACCTTTAGACTGGACTTCACCTAATTGTACCATGAAATTATTGATGTCACCAAGAGGGTATGCAGGGTCTGGAGTCAGCATATTTTTCTTTGTGATTTTATAAATGGATAATGTCGAATTCCACTTTCCGTCAAACCAGTCTTTCTTCAATCCCAGCTCAATGTTATTACCTGTAACGGGTTTAAAAATATCTCCGGTTGCTGATCCCGAAGCCTGAGATTGTGGGATAAAACTTTGATCATATAGGGTGTAGGCCGAGAAAGTACTAGTGATAGAATAACTTAAGCCTATCCTTGGGGTAAAAGCATTATCTGACATTTGTGTAGCATTGGTTTTACCAACCGTTACTGCATGCGTAAATCTACCCGCCAATGTTAAACGCAGCTTTTCGTTAAGAAAACGCAACTCGTCCTGCAAGTATGCTCCTGTATAGGTCGAATTAGTTGCATAGGTATTTGCACCTGATCGTACCTTGATACTTCTTGACCTGTCAAATACTGGAATATTAGCAGTGGGTATACCGTATGTGGGATTATAAATATTAAAAGTCGCATTATTTGCCAGCTGAAGATCTGGCTGGGAAACACTCGAAAAGTCACCCCAGGTTTTTAAGTTACCCATATCCAGGCCACCTAAAATTCTATGTACGACCTCACCCGTTTTTACCTCGCCCTGCAAGCTGAATTGTGCATTTTTATTAATAGCCAGTTCTTCACTGATATTCAACCCTCTTCGCATATCACCATTGGCCGCTATTGTAGAAGGCCACGGCGTACCTCCAAGCAGGGAGTAGTTTAAATAGGCCATTTGTGCATTAAAAGTCCAGTCCTTATTAAATTTATGATTGAAATAAAGTGTAACGTTATGATCATTTAACTTATTAGGATCCAGTGCAGGATCCCCAACAAAGAAACTGGGATCTGTATCACCATATCCTTTTGGGGAGAATCCATAGTTTCCAAGCGCCTGTGCCTCTACATGCTGGTGTGTATATTCAGCTGTAACCCTGGTATTACTGTCAATCTGATAACTGATCACCGGAGCAATCACATACTTATCATTGTAATTGAACTTATTGAAACTACCTTTAGTTTGTGCAGCAACGTTTAAACGAAATAATAATTTACCATCTGCTGAAAGCTTACCATCCAGATCTGCTGCTGCACGCGCAAGATTATATCCACCAGCACTCAGACTAACGGAACTCTTATTCATACCGGTAGGTTTTTTAGTAACGATGTTATAAAGACCACCAGGCTCACCGTTTGCCATCATAAAACCCGAGGGGCCTTTGACAAATTCAATACGGTCAATTGTAGCGGCATCATCTGCAAGAGGACCCCATGGGGTTTTTAAATTCATACCATTACGGAATGCAGGAATGGAGAAACCACGCATCAGAATGTTTGCATACTGAGCATCCCAGTGACCAACCCTTACGGCTCCACTCACATTTCTGGTTACTCCGTCCGTCTACAATATCAAAAGCCATTTGGTCTGCCATCAGCTCACTGGTAACCACCTTAATATTTTGAGGCAATTCCAATAATTTTGTTTGCAAACGTAATGAAGAAGATACTTTTTCTACTTTGTACTTTTTATTGGTAGAAATCTGTACGTCCTTCAGCTGCGACCTGTTCTCATTTAAAGAGAAGTCAGCAATCACAGTCCCATTGCTCACTGTAATTTGTTTTTCTTTAGGATATAAACCAACAGCAGAAACAACTATTATATAATTGCCCGCTGGTACCTTTCTAATGGAATAAGAGCCATTCTCTTCGGTAATCGCAACTATGGTAGTACCCTTTAACTTTACGGTTACCCCATCGGCAACGGTTCCATCAGAAGTAGTAATTCTACCCTTGATACTTCCCGTACCCTGTGCAAATAATCCGGTACTTATGAATAAAATAAAAATGAATGATAGTAATTGTTTTACCATAATATTATTTAGATTGATTAAATATAACTTGGCGCAAAGTAACCTCAAATTCACTAAGCATTCAAATTATTTTTAATTATTCTAAATAAACGGCCTTTACCCTGTAATATTGTAACACAATCAAATAAATTGTTTTAGCTTATTTGGCCACCTAAGGGATTATCCCATAAAATATGGAACCTACTCCTATAAGTTTCATCTAACCCCCAACAAATAACGTTGTCTGCCGCAATCCAACAATATCATCTAAATAGCTATCGAACAAGTATCATCTAATCGCTATCCAATAAACACCATATCGCAAACAAATAAACTACTCCTTGGGATTGGGATTAAAAAAAATTGACATACTAATGTGAGGACATAGCAATCAAGCCCTCTTCGGGCGCAGAATGCCGGCCGAACATAGTATGTCAATTTTTTTTAATTACATATCTCCTCCTCTATGACCTCTACCGCCGCCACCACCCATCCCTGGCATCTGCATATCGCTCTGCATGGTTTTCCCACCCATTCTACTCAGCGAATAGGTAAATGAGAACATATAATATCTTTTCAGCACATTATATCTTAAATCCGTGATTGTGCTATTGCTTGAAGTTCTTGAAACTCCCTGATTCTGGTTTAGCGCATCATTGACAGCAAATTTAAACGTCCCTCTGTTCTTGAAGAACTGTTTACTGACATAGCCATTCATAATTGTAAAGTTTGTATCATATCCCTCGCCTCTACCAGTATTCTGGTAATAATCAACGTTTACCGCAAGACGGATATTTCCAGGGAACATATAACTTACATCAACAGCTGGATTCAATGTGTAATAGGTAGTATTTGAATTAGGCTGTGCTGAATAAGTAGCTCTGTTTAGTGATCCTGCTACACTTGCAGTCAGATCCAGTTTATCCATTGAGGAAACCAGTCTGTATTTATTGGTGATCGATAAATCGTTGGTAATGTTTTGTATTGAATTCGCGAAGTTCACCCCCCTGGCATAGCTACCGCCAAGATCTATGTTCAGGTTCAGTTTATTTTCTTTGATAATAGGAAGACCAAGAGAAGAACCTAAAGTACCTTGATATACCCCGTTCACATTAATGGGAACAACAGCAAGCTTTCCAACATTAGGATCTTTTGGATCAGTAATCAGCATACTGTTATTTCCAAAGGCATTGAATGTTTGACTGATGTTCGCAAAAATAAAGAGTGACCTGAATTTAGCGAAGTCAAAATTGTTATACAATACAGTAAGGTTATTCGTGAATGAAGGTTTTAAATCAGGGTTACCGATTGGCACACTCTGCGTATTGGTGTTATCCGGGATAGGCTGAATCTGAGAAATTGAGGGCTGTGATGTCGATCCTCTGTATCTGAATACTAACCGCTTGCTCTTGCTGAATTTATACCGCAATTGCGCCGTAGGAACGATATTATAAAAATTCTGGGTAATAATATTACCGGTAGTCAGATTTTCATTTCTTCTATCCGTATTCTGTACACCTACTCCTATATTCCAGTTATACTTTTCTGTATTCTTATTCAAACTTGCACCTACTGCATTAGTCAGGGTTTTGTTCTCATAAGTATTGGTATAGGTAAAATCAGGAATATCGTATTGTGAAGTAATTGGGTTGAAATTATAATTAAATCTCTCACTGTTACTGAAATTATACATATTCTGATAATTCAATTCCAGGTTGAGTGTTTTAGAAATGGGTTCAGTATAAACCAGTCTTGAAGTATTACTGATTGCATGTGAGTTCTGGTTATTCAGCTGGTTAGTAATAATGTTTGTGACTGTATCACCTTTTGTAGTCACATTGTTAACATCATTATAAATTTTGCCGTCACTGTCGTTGATACTCGTATTGATATTTAAAGATAGTGTACGTCCTTTTTTCGCGAATTTTTTTTTTTCTGAGCAGGATATTATTACCGATTACTGGCGAAGTAGAGTTTGTATTATAGCCTTGTGTACCGACTGTCTGATAATTAGAATAAGTATTTACATAATTACTATTCTGGTTTATCCCACTTTCTGTGTAGGTAATATTTGGCTGTACACGGATCGACATCGATGAGTCAATTTTGGTATCTATTAAAAAGTTAAAACGGTGATTTCTACTATCGGTTGTACTATTCAGATTCTGGTTAAAAGTAGTCTTATTATTATCTCCCAATAAATTTTGTATAGCGCTGGTCTGCTCATTAAAAAGTGAAGTTTTGTTAAAGAAATAACTGGCAGTAATTTTAGTCTGGTCTGTATATACATCGGCAAAATTAATCCCGAAAGCATTTGTATTGGTAATTCCTTGCGGAGGAGCTCCTGAGCCTGCACTAATACGGCCTCGCCCACCGCCGCCGCCGCCACCATTTCCTACGCCACCACCGCCGCCAAAATTCTGCTTGTTCACATTATTAAACTGCCCGATCACAGAAAACTGCTGCTCCTGATTAAACTTATTGACATTCAGATTGACATCATAACGGTCATTTGAACCATAACCAACACTCGAATTACCGAAATAACCATTTTTCTTATCTTTCTTTGTAGTTATGTTAATGATTTTCTCTCTGTTTCCATCATCAACCCCGGTAAATTGTGCCTGATCCGAAAGCAGGTCAATCACCTGGATTTTATCAATCATATCTGCCGGCAGGTTCTTTGTGGCCAATAGTGGGTCATTACCAAAGAAGTCTTTCCCATCAACACGAACACGGGTAACTGTTTCGCCCTGTGCTTTGATAGATCCATCTTTAGCGACATCAACACCAGGGAGCTTTTTCAGTACATCTTCTACAACCGCGTTTTCCCTTACTTTATAGGCTCCGGCACTATATTCAACAGTATCAGTTTTAACTACTACCGGAGTGACTACACCTTTGATGACTACCGTATTTAAATTTAACCCAGTATTTTCCATAGCCAAAGTACCCAGATTAACTGAGGGGGCAGCGGCAGATATGGTAAATTCTTTATTTACATTATTTAAACCGAGGTAAGCGACAGTAAGTCTGTAAGGTCCGGGAGCAAGTCCTCTGATCGCAAAGGAGCCGTCAGCTTCTGTATTGATGACACCAGCAACACTGGAGTCTTTAAGACTTTTAACTGCTACTGAAGCATAATCTACAGGAAGTTTATCTTTCGCATTAACGACCTTTCCGCTTACGGCGCCGTTTTTAGTTTGTGCATACGAAGAAACGCTGATAAGCAGGAATACGATCAGCAGGAGGTTTTTTGTAAAAGTCATCATTTAAGGGGTAGCTGGTTTCTATTAACTCCTTATCAGACTCTCTTAAATGGAAATGGTTTGTTTTGCTATTTAAAAGAAGGGTAACATTTTAAATACACGGTTATGAATTCTGCCTGATCTTCTCTACTACAGGAGCAGTATAGCTCACTTTCGGACAATGACACCCTGGTTTAAAAATACTACAGCTGCTAAGCAGCCCAATTGCCAACAAAAACAGAATACTAACTTCCTTTTTCATTATAGTTGGATTTATTTAAACAAATGTAAGCAAATACACCCATGATACCCCGATCATATCATATCAGATCCCAGGTCCCACCATTCCGCAGATCTGTAAGTGAAAAATTTAAGCTGGATCAGCTCAATTGCACCACCCAGAGCAAAGGTAAGCATCAGGATTTTGAAGATAGTTAAAACACCGAAATTATCCCTGCGCTGACTTTTAGTTTCACCATAAAACAGTAAAATGGTCAGCACAAAGAAAAACCCAAGATGAACCATCTTGTCGAATCCTGTAAAGAAAAAGCCCGATTCACCAATTGAATCGGGCATTTTCATTGTACAAAGAATCAGGATAAACGCCGTCCACAAAAGGGCAAGACGTTGATGTGAGAAGACTTTGAATTTATTCATTTATTAAGCACCAACTAAAGCCTGGTATGCAGCAGCATCTAATAATTCAGCTACCTGAGCAGCGTCAGAAAGTGTAACTTTTACCATCCAGCCTTGTCCATAAGGATCAGAATTCACTAATTCCGGACTATCGTTCAATGCAGCATTAATTTCTAATACAGAGTTGCAGTAACAGGCATAAATAAATCTGATACAGTTTTAACAGCTTCAACGCTACCAAAAACATCATCTTTACCTACTTCCTCACCTACAGTATTGATATCGATATAAACGATATCACCCAATTCGCGTTGTGCGAAGTCAGTTATACCAATAAAGGCTTCATTACCTTCAACTCTAACCCATTCGTGGTCTTTAGTGTACTTTAGTTCTGATGGAAAATTCATTTTTTATTCGATTTGATTGCTCAAAGGTAATTAATATATACTTTATACAAAACGTTAGTTCTTCTAATTAAGTGTGATCCTTAAACTAAATCCAAAATTACTGAATGAAGTATTAAATGATTGCGAAGTATATGGCTGTGTAATATTAGAATCATAGAAAACTTTGATGTTAAATCTCTGATTCAGGATATAGTCAACACTTGGCCGGTAAGTAATGTTTTTAGCTCCTGAAGAAATTTCGGCAGTAGAGATATCAGCCCTGTAAATTACAGTCTTGTTATCCCTGATGGAAATGTCCAGTTTGAAGTCCATGTTGTTATCCATTTTCATCTGTTTAAATAAACCAAACGGGAACCTGAACTTAGTAGTACGGTAGCCAATCCCAACCACCATGTTGTTCTCAGACAATTGGGCAAGCTGACTATTGGCAAGGCTCAAACCTAATAAACGTGTTCTTCCGATCTCAAAATTGGCAGTCAGGTTATTCTTCAAACGGGTATCAATTCCAATCAGTGGAGCAAACTGCTCCGCAATAGTCACCTGTGAATACTGATAGAAAGGAAGGAAATTCTGGTTATCATCCCTGCTGCTTACATAACCATCAGTTTCCGCGTAACGAGCCAGTGTACTAAACCCGTTTTATACTATAGATCGAACGATAAGAATGTCTCAGATCAATAGATTTAAAATAGTCACCCAGGAAATCCCATCTTGTTAAACCACCATAATTAATACGCCAGTTAGGTAAAGGTATTTTAGGGAAAGAGTTTAAACTAACCTTAGAGGCATCCTTCCTTACCGGTATAAGCAGCCATGAATGCTGCAATGATTACATCTTGTGAATTTTTATCGTATCCATCTGCGAAACCGCCACGGCCACCAACAGAGTTTGTATTTATTGCCCCTAAACGCTGAGAAATAACTGCTCTGTTAGACATAAACTGGTTGAACAGCTTAGAAACTGTATTCCCCGGGTTTTCTGAAAAGGCTGTTCCCAGGGTGATAAATGAAATACTATAATCACCTGTAGTAGACGGACTAAGATTACGGAAAGCCTGACTTGTATTATCATACCTGAAATTGGTAGAATAATTCATGGTCTTGTTTTTATTTGCCGTCAGGGTAATCCTGAAATCACGGAAAGGTTCTATGACACCAGTAATACTCAGATCTTCCCGCATGGTATTAATATACAGCTTCGTTTGCAGCGTATCTCTGGTGATCCATCCGTTATTGATTGCCATATCCCGGATATCGCGCTGGCTACCAAATAAATACGAAACCAAGCCCCGGTGTGCCCCAGACCACTTGTCAATTCCGAAATAATCAGTTGCCGGTAAATAACCTGGTAAAAATATCCCTTTAGTCTGTGTATAGGCAGCGTTTATATTCTTGATACTGGTTAACAGACCTAACAGGATTCCAGGCCCGCCTTCATCATTTTTAGCTTTGCGTAAAGCACCAAATTTATTATAAAGGCTGGTAAAGTTAAATGTTGGGTTAATCTGAATTGTTCTCGCATTTTGTATCGTATTACCCAGATTGATGTTGGGATCTCTTAAGGTAGAAAGAGGTTCTGTCTGCCAGCTAAAGTTTGTACCATAACGTGTAGCTACATTGATCCAGTCTAATCCAGGGATCTTATTGATCGGCAGCGCATAGGTAATATTCATGTTGTGGCTGTAGTCAGTGGTACGCCCCAGTCTAAGCAGATTTTGCCATACCGTGTCACGTTTTAACCCGTTAATCCTGCCTTCTGGCTCATCAATGATGGAATAATTTGTCGCATCAAAATCCAGTGTCAGAGATTTAGTCAGGTTCCATGAAATTGCATATACCCGGGTAATCAAAAAGTTCTTATTATAGGTTGTATTAACCGGAATGCTATTGCCAGGGTCATTATTTCTCAGACTGTTTTCTGAGTAAAAACGATTCACATCAATCCTGAAATTAATTGCTGTTGGCAGCGGACTAAAGTTAATATCTTTTAATATAGCCAGCAGGTTTGATTTAATCAGTTTATCAAATGGTCTGTAATTCTTCGACTGACCTGAATAATTATAGGCAAGTGAACCGAAATAGGTTTTCTGTATCGAGCTTTCATTGATAAAATCGTGGTGCAGAATTTTAGTATACGAGTAAGTTCCGCTAAAGTTTTCTATATCCCAGAGTTTAGGCGCTTTTGTTGGATCAGTACGCTCTTTATGAACATTCGTAAAGTTGACACTGTTACGCGTCGTATAGTCCTGTGAATATTCCAGTATCACCTTTTTCTCAGCCGCAGCAGTTGCAGTTGCCAGTGAAGTTTTTTTTAATTCTATATCCGGCATTCTGGGGTCATACTGCGGAGTACTTACCTGTTTAGAGTAACTGATGTAAGTTGGAATTTTTATACCTGATTTCTTCGGGAAGAACTTACCCAGTTCCATACTGGAAGAAATATCAAAGAAGGTATTATCAGATCTGTTTCTTTCACTCACTCTTTTATCCAGTGAACCAAAACCAATCGTTGACTTACTTCCGGAAACATTCACCTCTGCAAAATCAGCAAGCTGCGCATTCATTCTCGCCGCTGCTGCCCATCCGCCTCTTTCATCGAATTCTGTTAACCTCAGCTCATTGAACCAGATCTGACCTGTTTTATCCAGACCATCATCATTCCCGGGAGCCGAAGATATTTTTAAAGGGTTTTTCACCCCAAGCATATATACCTTAACCTGGCTCATGTCCGGCTGTCCTTTAATGGTAACCGTTTTACCATCCACTACATAAGAGAATGGTTTGGTAATATCCCACATGCCTCCTCGGCCGGCCCGGTTGCCCGGTTACGTGCCAGTTTAATATCCTGAAAAAGGGAGAGCTGAATATCTATTTTATTCGCATCCGGCCATATTGCATAGGGATCGCTGGTATTCGGTTGTGTCACAACCAATGGCTGCGAATATTCATAATAGTTATCCTGGTTATCTGATCCGATTCTGATAAAAGCACTCAGGTCACCATTGTTAACTACAGTATTTCCTAAAGCCTCTAAATGGACAAACATTTCCAGTCTTTTGTATGACCTGAAATCATTTAGTGCCGTTTTGAAAGTTGCACGGCCATAACCGTCACGCAGATTTCTGACAATGAAGGAAAGTGATTGTTCGTTTAATCTTGTATTGGTTCTGTAGTTATTGAAATCCAGTTCTCTTTGGATACCTGGAGGGACAACGTAAGGAATAGGAGAACGTTTTCCGTTTTCCTCAATATTCACTGTACTAACCTCAATAGTTGAATTATCAGGCGTAACTGTGTTGTTTTAAGGCTGGATCTGTGATCAGTTGTGTACCGATATTCTTGTCATTATACTTTCTCCATTCTCCTCTTACCAATTGAATTTTAGCAAACCTTAAGATTGTGGTATCCTCAAAGTTAGTCAGGAACATTCTGAAGAAACGGATAGATTTAAAGTCTTGTATGTTTCCTACCTTCTGCTGATAATCAGACAAAGGGATACGGATCTGATACCAGGTAACTGGTTGTGTTTGTCCGTTAGCTAATTTCACTTGTGAAGTCACTGCATCGGTCACATAGTTTTTTCCAACTTCAAGATCTCCTTTACGCATAGACACCTTGTACTGGAAATACTCATCCGACTGGGTCATATTGTTATCTCTGTTTACATCTTCGCCATCTGGCAGAGAAGTAGACGCAGAATTGTCAATTCCTAAATCCTGCAAAGATTGCTGAGAAGTTTTGGAGTTTCCGTCTGTTCCGTTATATTTTTCATAGCGTTTCAGGATCCCTGCATTTTCCTGATCCAGCTGGGGTCCTCTGAAATAAGTGTAATTATCAGAACTCGGGTCACCTCTTAATTCGCTTGCAGCTGCCGGAGCTAACTGAGGAACAATCTGGCTCAGCGCCGGAGCAAATTTAGTTTGCTCATCATTATCACTTAACCCATCTAAACCAACATCCTGTGCTTTACGGGCAGCAGGGTCATTGTCAAATGCCTGAACTACGGGTTGTAATTTTGGTACTCTTCCCCAGTTTGTTTCATCAAATTTAGATGGGTCTCCATCTGGAGGTAATCCATTTTCCAATGACTTTCTGCCATCTTTCAGGATATCTTCTGAGATATTACCAATGTTAAAGTATAAGTCTCCACCTGTCGCGTTAGTCTTGTAAATATTAGGGTCCATCACCCATAACTCTATATATTCAATATTTAAAGCCTGGAAATCGTTGGTTTCAATTTTCCTGAATATCCCTCCCCAGCGTGATCTTGGGTTTGATAAATCGCCATTGCTGTTAAGCCGCTGGTTGCATAATTATAAGGGCCACGCTTAGTTGGATAAAAGGCAAGATTCAGCGTTGGCAAAGAAACGGCCTGACCTGTTGGAGTCTCTTTGAATGGAAAAACTTCCTGTTCAATAATCTCTCTTACGTAATGGTTAGACAATTCATTTTTATTGTTTCTTAAACTGGCCGGGATATTTGATGCTGTTCTGTTATAAAATGTCGGATCGATATTATAAAAAGCAAGTCTTGCCCTGTTGTATCCATAAGAAAGATCATTGGTCAATCCGGCCTCCTGGAAAAGTTGTGGTGTACCGGAAATCTGCCATGCAATTGCACTCTTCAAATCAATAACCGAACGGGAAGCCTCGAAATCATCAAGGTAACTTACCCCACCTTTGTCCCCCAGGCTGTTGATTGCTTTTGGGTGCCCTGGTACCAGCTGGGCAAACTCTCCTGAGAAAGAGAATTTTGAAGGTGCTTTGGTAGAAATGAATGGTAGCTTGTGTCAACCATTTTAGTTAAAAACCGGGATGAGGAACTATAATTCAGATCCATCCCCCAGATTGTATTAGAGATTGGCTCCTCTCCGATATTAACCTTCGGCGTCAGCGGTTTCTCTGAAAGGTTCATGTAAGTTGCCCCCAAATTCAGCTTGTTGTTTACTTTATAATCCAGCCTTGTACCAAACAGGGAACGCTGCTGTAAACCAAACAACTCATTGTTTTCTGTGGTAATCCTGATCGCCTGACCAGAAAGCAGTACTCCGGTATTAATGATACGTACTCTTCCACCCTGGTAATCAACTGTAAAATCGACACCTTCCTGTAAAGGAATAGTACCAGCAAATACTTTTACAGACCCTTCCGGAACATTAATAGAGTTCAGACTGAATTCTGAGGCCACCTGTGACTGGTAAACCCCTTTAATGATATACCTGTTTTGTTTAGTAAAAAGCTGTTGCGCGACTACTTTAGTCGAGTCATATAATGCGGTATAAGTATATTTATCAATCAGATTCTGCTGCTCACCGGGATTAAACTGGGCGGCCAGATCTCTACCAAAAGGCTCTACTACCGGGAATATAACACGTCCGTTCAGCGGGTCTATGGTAATATAGCCTTTGCTCATATTTGTTGCAAAGGCAGCAGCCCCGGTATTATTAGTTCCGATGGTTCCAATGCTGCTCATCGTAGTAGGTGGCATTCCGCTTGTAGTACTTGTAAATGGTTTGTCTTCTGCCTGAAAGTCAAATACGCCATCAGGTTTATGGTCATTCTGCTGGTTCAGCCTGTCTAAACCGGTCAGACTAATCCATAATTTATTCGTTGTATTTACACCCTCAGACATTACTGGTCTTTCAATACCGCTATCATTATCCAGACGAAAAATATCCAGTTTAAAGTTTTGAGGACTGATCTGATAACCACCTATCGAATAGATATTTTTCATCATCAGCTTCCACGTTGGAAGATTGGTTTTCGTGGTTTCGTTTTTCAGTAATTTTGCAAAAAGGACTTTTAGGGTTAGCCGGATCGAAAGGTACATCTGTTGAGAATTCACCGACCTGGTATTCTACACCATTGTAGGTATAGCGGAAAACTACTGCCAGCACTTCATCAGAATTCAATGCAGTGTTCAAAGAGAGATATCCCAGTTGAGAATGAAAAGTATATTCCCGGTCTGCCAGCTTACGGGCATAAGTTAACTTCGCATAGTTATCTGTTCCTTTATTAGCCTGAAAATAAGAAATAACATCGTTTGAATTGGTCTGTCTCGCACCTGGAGGTAGTTTGGTTAAGATATCATTGGATTGTCTGACTCCTTGAAGAACAAAACCCGATGGCGCTGCCGAATAGGCTCCCCCTCCTGTGAATAGGTTATTGTAAGGCTGATTTTCTCCAAGATCTATCAAACCCAAAACGTCCCTTGAATCTTGTGTATTACCCGTCTTGTTCGTAATCCAAACCTCCACTTTAGTGATGTTTACACCCGATAACAAATTGGGGGCATTCATCATTGCTTTATTATAGTTGTCCCTGAAGAATTGTGCTAAGAAATAATGTTTATTGGCTTCATAATTATCACCCCCAATACGGTAATCATTATGCTGCGCACCATTACTGATCTGTAATTCTCTGGATTGTGATTTCTGCTGTGTAAACACCGTAGTTACATTCAGTTTTCCGAATTGCAATTGTGTTTTAATCCCGAAAAGTGCTTGTGTACCCGTAATCAATGAGGTACTTAAAGGTAAACTCACGTTACCAGCCTCTATTTTCTTGATAATATCATCTTCTCCACCTGTATAATCCAGCTTAATCTGATTCTCAAAATCAAATTGCGCTTCGGTATTATAGTTCATGTTCAGCTTTAGCTTTGTCCCGATATTCCCGACCAGGTCCATCTGGATCCGCTGGTTGAAATCGAAATTGCTCTGTACTCTTTGCTGCTCATTGAACAGCGGATTTTCGTTTTTATTTCTACGCCCTAAAAAGGTTAGCTCAGCTTCACCTCTTGGCTGGATACTAATCTGATTCCCGCCAAATATTTTCTCAAATGCAGGATTATTGACTGTCAGACTGGGAATCACCCCTGTTCTTCGTACTTCATTCGCTTCCGCGTTAGAGTTTACACGCCAGTTATCCCGCTTCAATTCAGAATTGACCAGACGCTGATACTCTTCAATAGTCAGATATTGCGGCGGACCAAAAAATCTTCCTCCCACCCTTTCTCTAATGATATAACGCTTATTTACAGCATCAAACTCCACCTCCCTTTTAATATTATCAGGTACTGGAGTAAACGAATTAAATGGTTGCCGGATACCCAGACGTTGTTTTTCTCTCAACCCAAAGTTATTCCTGGTGGTATCCGCAACGCGGTCCTCCTGATTCACTTGTGAGAAAGCTTGTTGTCCCCAAAAGGAAAAAATCAATAAAATGATTAAAGTAAAAGTGTTTCTCAAAGGCTAGATTATTATAGGTATCTTTTATTAAGGTAATGTATTATAAGTTCTTTAATGCTATGCTATCATTTTTTAATCATTTGTTCAACAGTTAAATCTTGTCCACCATTCTTAATCGCGTTATCAATTGCTTTTTCGGCAGGTACTTTTGCAAATCCCAGCATCGTTAATGCCGATAATGCCTCTTCACGAACCGTATGATTTAAAGGCGCGGCAATTAACGATCCGGTACCTTCTTTTTTCAATTTGTCCTGAAGCTCAAGAACTAACCGCTGTGCCGATTTAACACCGATACCTTTGATACGTTGTATCAAAGGTAAATCAGCGTTTACTATAGCAGTTTGAATCTCAGCTGGCGTAATAGAGGAGAGCATCATACGGCCAGTATTCGGTCCGATACCAGAAACTGATATCAGGTGTAAAAATAACCGGCGTTCTCCTTCGTCTATGAAGCCGTATAAGGTATGGGCATCTTCTTTGACATGCAGCCATACATATACTTTACAACGCTCGGTATCTCCCAAACTGCTATAGGTATTCAATGATATATTGATGTGATATCAATATACCACCCGCCTCTACCACAATATAAGCAGGACATTTAAAAGTCAATCTGCCATCAATATAATCAAACATAATATTTTATACTTTACTCGTTTTTTTTTTAATAATCCTGTTCTTTTAGGCTTTAGGCCTGCTTCTTTCCCCTGTACATCGAGTACAGCAATCGTAACCATATTCACAATCTCACGTACCGAACTTCCCAGCTGCACGATGTGCACAGGTTTTTTTTTTCAAGCCTAATAAAATTGGCCCTATAGCTTCGGCCTCACCTAATTCCTGCAATAGTTTATAGGCAATATTTCCCGATTCCAAATTCGGGAAAACCAGCGTATTTGCAGGGCTTTCCGCTAATCTACTAAAAGGAAAGTTATCTTTCAACAAAGAATTACTAGTTGCAAAATTCGCCTGCATCTCTCCATCTACAAGAATCTCAGGGTGCTTATCATGTAATATTTTAACTGCCTGTCTTACTTTTTGCGGAACAACACCTTCATTCGAACCAAAGTTAGAATAAATAAGAAAGTAAAGCAATTCTTGGTTGTATATTAAATTTAGCTACAGCACGTTCCAGTAATAAAGTCAGATCTACCAGTTCCTGTACAGTCGGATCAACATTTACTGTCGTATCACCAAAGAAAACAGGTCCCTTTTTGGTCATCATCATGTACATTCCTGCAACCCTGTTTACCCCTTCTGCTGTTCCGATAATCTGTAGTGCAGGTTTAATGGTTGAAGCATAGTTCTTTGTCAGTCCGGAAATCATTGCATCAGCTTCACCAAATTCTACCATCGAAGAACCAAAGTAGTTCCTGTCCCGCATTAATTTAGTCGCTTCAAAAAGTGTAATTCCTTTACGCTGTCTTTTCTGATAAAGAGATTCTGAATATTTTGCCATACGTTCTGGCTCCTGGAAAGGATCGATAATTAATACGCCTTCCAGATCCAGTGCTGTCTCTTCTATAATCTTTTGAATGACTTCTTTGTTTCCTAATAAAATAGGGATCGCAATGTTTTCATCCTTAACAATCTGAGCAGCTTTTAAGATCTTATAGTTATCTGCTTCTGCAAAGACAACACGTTTAGGGTCAGATTTAGCCTTATTGGTAATCGCACGCATAATGGCATCATCGCCTCCCAGTCTTTGTTTAAGCTCTTCAGCATAAGCATCCCAGTCGGTAATAATTTTACGGGCGATCCCAGAATCTATCGCAGCTTTTGCCACGGCAATAGATACATTAGTGATCAATCGGGAGTCCATTGGTTTTGGAATGATATATTCCTTACCGAATTTGATATTTCTTTCGTTGTAAGCCATATTAACGGCCTCAGGAACGGATTTCTTTGCTAATTCGGCAATCGCTCTGACTGCCGCAATTTTCATTGGTTCGTTAATGCCGGTAGCTCTTACATCCAGTGCCCCTCTGAATATATAAGGGAAGCCCAGTACGTTATTCACCTGGTTAGGATAATCAGAACGGCCTGTTGCCATAATCAAGTCTTTACGTACGACCGATTGCCAGTTCGTAAGCGATTTCAGGATTAGGGTTAGCCATCGCAAATACGATCGGATTGCGCGCCATAGACTTTAACATCTCTACAGTTACACAGTCAGCGGACGATAAACCAATAAATACATCTGCATCTTTCAATGCTTCTGCCAGCGTAGACAGATTTCGCGAAGTCGCGAATTCAGCTTTTGTAGGATCAAGGTTTTCACGTGTATCACGGATCACACCAGACCGGTCACACATCACCAGGTTTTCTTTCTTCGCACCTAACGAAATATACAGACGGCTGCAGGATATAGCTGCTGCACCCGCACCGTTAACAACAATTTTAATCTTGTCTATTTTTTTCTTTTGCAGTTCGCAGGCATTCAATAATGCTGCTGCAGAAATAATTGCAGTACCATGCTGGTCATCGTGCATTACCGGGATATTCATCACCTCTTTAAGACGGCGTTCTATTTCAAAACACTCCGGTGCTTTAATATCTTCCAGGTTAACCCCGCCAAATGTTGGCTCCAATGCTTTAACGATCTTGACAAAATCGTCTACGTTAGTGGCGTCGAGTTCCAGGTCAAAGACATCAATATCTGCGAATATTTTAAACAGTAATCCTTTACCTTCCATTACTGGTTTAGAGGCTTCGGGTCCTATATTACCCAAACCCAGAACTGCTGTTCCATTACTAATTACGGCTACCAGATTTCCTTTAGCAGTGTATTTATATACATCTTCAGTGTTATCGGCAATTCTTAAACAAGGCTCAGCTACTCCGGGAGAGTAAGCCAGGGCTAAATCTCTTTGCGAATTGGTCGGCTTGGTTGGAATAACTTCGATCTTGCCCGGCCTGCCCTGTGAATGGTAATCTAATGCATCTTGCTTCCTGTTAATTTTGCTCATACGTTTGTTTTGGATAAAAGATTCAAAGTTACCATTCTTTTAATACGCGCTCAAAAAAAATGCAAGTTTCGAATAAATTTAAGAGAAGTCGTAACTATGAGTATAAGCGAGTATTTATTTCTATCGAAAAACAATATTAAACGACCTTAACCTATGCTTTTTTCAAATGAATGCACAAAACGAATATGGATAAATATTTTAGTAATAAGATATATTGGGTATTAATGAACAAAAAGAACAAGGCTATTTTATAGCCTTTCTGATGCTCTTGAGCCTGATTTTCCTTTGGCTTTATAAGAAATGTATTTCTTGCCCGATTTGCTGTCTGCTGCTTTTGAAGCTGCAGATTTATGGGATACAATTAACCTTTGTCCGGGAACAATACTGCTTCCCTTTAAGTTATTCCACACTTTTAAGTCCTGAACTTCTACATGATACTGATCAGCAATTGTACTCAAATTCTGACCAGCACCAACCTTATGGTATTGTGCCGCATGTCTGCTCTGACCAACCTCTTTCTGCTTTTTATGAAGTCTTCTGTCATCATTAGATGCAAGGATAACTCTTGTACTGGTTTCTACCGTATTGTTATTCAGCACTTCATAAATACCCGCAAAATTAGCAAGGCTCACTTTAGGTATAATAATTCGTTTAGGCTCATCTAATGATCCGTTTACGATTTTTTTCTTGTAAGAAGGATTCAAAGTAAACAGATCATTTTCTTCCATCGCCAATGCCTGCGCCAGTTCTGGCAAAGAAACAAAACGGCTGACCTGGATTGTATCTGTTTTAATAGCAAATAATGATTTTTGCGCTTTGATCTGGTGTTTATCCGGACAATTCATTACATAAATTGCTGCAATAAAAGCGGGAACGTAATTACGTGTTTCTTGTGGCAGGAAAGGTCTGATCGCCCAGAAATCTCTTGAATGTGCTTTAGCAATAGCTCTGTTCACGTTACCTGTTCCACAATTATAAGCAGCAATAGCCAGCAGCCAGTCACCTAAATTCTTATAAGCATCCTTGAAATAAGCCGCGGCCGCATAACTAGCCTGAATAGGGTCTTTACGCTCATCTACGAAATTGTCCATACTTAACCCATAGTCTTTGGCTGTAGAAAACATAAACTGCCATAACCCTGTCGCACCGACCCTGGAAATAGCATGTGAGTTCATCGAAGATTCTATGATTGGCAAAAACTTAAGTTCCATTGGAACATCATAAGCTTTCAGTGCATTTTCAAAAATCGGGAAATAGTATTCAGAAAGACCAAGCATTTTGCCCATCATGTCTTTCCTTGCACTGTAGATATCAATATAACGCTGTACTGATTCATTGTAACTCAAAGGAATATCTCTTTGAATCGAATCCAGACGTTTTTTATACGAGAAATTATAATTGTAGAATAATGGATTTTCTAATACCTCAGGTACTGCGGTGGTATCACCAGAGTAAGTTGTAGAAAGGAAGCTGATTGGAGAAATGGAATCCAGCCTGTTGATCTTTTGTTGCGCGCTGCTATTGAAGGCTGCGAGGATAAAAACACAAATTGAGAGGATAAGTACATTTCTTTTCATAGGCGAACCTTGCAATTAAGCAATTGTAATCTTTGGTTTATAATTCAGGAAGCGCTTAAATTAGTAAAACTTTTCGATAAAGACAGCAAAGTCCTCTCTTCAAAGTGTTTAGCCATTAGTTGAAGACTTAACGGCAAACCTGATGTATTATTGCCCAAAGGGACAGCTATTGCCGGAACTCCGGTTAATGAAGCCAGTACAGTAAAGATATCCGCCATATACATCACCAGAGGATCTTGTATATTTTCACCGATTTTAAACGGTGGCGTTGGTGCAACAGGCGTTAGGATCACATCAAAATCTACAAAAAGTGCTTCGATCTTTTCTCTGATCAAACGTCTTACCTGCTGTGCTTTTTGATAATAGGCATCATAATATCCTGCGCTCAGTACAAAAGTACCCAGTAAGATCCTTCTCTTAACTTCTTCCCCAAAACCTTCTGCTCTTGATTTTTTATACAGTACATTCAGATTCTCTGCCTGCAAATTACGGTGACCATAATGTACACCATCATATCTGGACAGATTAAAGAAGCTTCAGCAGCTGTTAATACATAATAAGCCGGAACAAGATAATCGAGCAGGTCAAAAGATACATATTCAACAGTATGACCTTGTTCTTTAAATTCTTCAATAGCTTTAAGGATCGCGGCTTTAATATCCGGATCAAGCGCTTCACTTTCCAGCGTCTCTTTCAATACGGCAATCTTCTTTGGGGAAACATTGTCCAGTTCAGAAAGATAAGCGGGAACAGGTAAACGGGATACGGTACTATCATCTTCATCAGCACCTGCCAGTACTTCTAAAAGTAATGCAGCGTCACTAACTGAAGAAGTAATCGGGCCAACCTGATCAAAAGAAGAGGCATAAGCAATCACACCGTATCTTGAAATACGTCCGTAAGTTGGTTTCAAACCAAAACAACCACAAAATGCTGCAGGCTGCCTGACAGAACCACCAGTATCAGTACCCAGTGCAGATAAGCACATATCGGCTTGTACTGCAACAGCAGAACCTCCGGAGGAACCACCGGCTACTCTTTCTTTCTGTATCTGCGGCATTTCTTACCGTGCCATAATAAGATGTTTCATTGGAACCACCCATTGCAAATTCATCACAGTTTGTTCTGCCAATGATAATTGCATCTTCCTGGATTAACCGTGTGACAACGGTAGAAGAATAAGGTGAAATAAATCCTTCGAGCATTTTTGAAGAGGCACTGGTTATATGGTCTTTATAAAGAATATTATCCTTGATACCAATAACCATACCTGCCAGCTTACCGGCTGTACCATTGTCTATTTTTTGCTGAACGTTAATTGCTTGTTTTTTCGCAGAATCGACAAACACCTCATTGAATACATTGAGGTGTTTCTGTGTTTCTATTTGCGTAAAATAATAGTCGAGCAAATCAGGAAGATCAAGCTTTTTTTGCGCAATAAGTGCTTGTATCTCTGATAGAGAGTTATACTTCTTCAATTATAATGAGGGATTGAGGATTAAAAATTCAAATAAACCTATGATGGTTTATGTGTATTGTTAGGATCAAGAGGATCATTATCTGCTCCGTCTTTACCGTCTTTGAATTCTTTAACGCCTTTACCCAGTCCACGCATTAGTTCAGGGATTTTTTTACCGCCAAAAAGCAGTAAAACAACTACCAAAATAATGATGATCTCTGGAGTACCCAGTGCTGCTAATATTGTTGTGTTTAACATGGTTATTGAGTTAAATTTTGTTTTTTTCTATGTCTGATGGTGTTTCTGCCGCTGGTGTTTCCGTGTGCAATGCACTTGGTACTTCCGTATGTACTGCAGTTGGCGCTGAAGGATCAATATGCACTGAAGAATTGGCATCATGAGCTTCTGTACCAGTTTTTGGAGTAGATGGATAAGCAGCATCAGTAGCCCTGATCTCGTCATCGATATCCATTGCATTGATGTTCCGGTGAATTTCTCTCTTCACCCCTTCTGAGGCATCCTTAAAATCTCTGATCCCTTTTCCTAATCCTCTTGCCAGTTCAGGTAGTTTTTTACCACCGAACAACAATAATACTACTGCCAGGATAAGCATGATTTCTCCGCCACCCATATTTAAAAAAAATTCTAATACTATTCCAGTATACATATCAATTCAATTATTATACTAACAAATATAAACATTTTTCAAGTGCACCTATTGCATTTTATGTCAGTTCTAATGGCTTTCTAATGTCATTAAACTGATACAAATCAGATGCACGTTACAAACACCCTGTTAATTATCTTGCAATCCACGCTTCAGGATTCAGTTTTGACTGTCCCCGCATAATCTCAAAATGCAGAACAGCTCCGTCAGATGTCGTTGCAACCGTACCGATAGTCTGGCGGGTATTTACTTTTTCTCCTTTTGACACACTTGACGATTTCAGGTTCTGATAAATCGTGAAATACTCACCATGACGTATAGCCACTACATAAATACCTTGTATTATTCTTACAAACAATACTTCTCCATCAAATACCGCATGTACAGCAGCTCCGTCACTGGTCAGGATATTTACACCATCATTGGTATAACTTGCCTGCCCCTCTGTATGTCTTCCAAACCCTTCTGTAACTGACCCGCTAACCGGAGAAGGTAACCGACCCCTGTTATTTTCAAACCCCGCAGATAATCTTGCTGCTTCTGGTGTTGCACTCAGGTAATTACCGGTAGGTTTAGCTTTTTCTACAGGAACAGGTTTACTTTCCGCCTTTGCTTTTGCAGCTGCCCTTGCTGCTGCAATCCTCGCCTCCTCTTCTGCTTTCTTTCTTGCCAAAGCAATCTCCCGGTTAATCGCATTTCTGATCTCACGGTCAATTGCTGCCTGTTGTTTTTTCCTTCTCGCTATATCTCTGCCAAACTGCTTTTCCTGTTTACTGAACTGGTTCAGTACGGTAGCCTGCTCATGTTTGTTTTTTGCCAGTTTACTTTGCTCAGTTTCCTGTTCATGCAGTAAATTGCTCTTTGCTTTCAAACTTTTATCCAGCACCACAATCTTATAATTCAGGTTCTTTTCAGTCCCCTGGATGTAATCGGCCTGTTTTTTACGATACTGACCAAATTGCTGTAAATATTTTATCCTTTTATAAGCCTGATTAAAGTCACGTGCAGCAAAAATAAACATCATTTTATCGTATGAATTTTTATTGCGCTGTGCAAATCTGATCATTCCGGCATATTCTTTTTTAAGTTGCGCCAGCTGACCCTGCAATGAATGTACGGTGTTTTTATTCTCATGGATCTCATTATCCAGATTTTTTATCTCTGAATTGATGACCGTGATTTTACTCTGCATCAGGCTGATCTTAGTGCTTAACGCACGTATCTCACTCAGTGTAAGTTTTTTACCCTGTGCAGCCTTGTTCAGGTTTTTCTGTAAAAGTTCAATTTCACGTTGGATAGCTTCCTTTTTTCTCTTTAACTGAGAACTGCTCTGGGCAAAGCCCGTTGACGCAAACGTGATAAACAAAAGAAACAAAAGTAATTTGTGTAGCTTCATTGCATCAAAAATATAAAAAAAATTAGTTTATTATCTCAAACCTTTTAGGAAGAGTAAACGGAAAATCAAGTTGGACATTGCGTTCTATTTTCGAAAAGTCAAATGCCAGATTGGTTTTCTTAGTGCCAGACATAGAATTGATTTTCACCACAGAAGGAAATAATGCATCCGTCACCTGCTGATAATCGGAGTAAACAACCTTAAGTGATTTTCCCGCTCTTACTTCATTCATATTCAGTTCTGAGGTCTTCAGCAAAGTATTAAACAATACCCTGAATGCAAGTTCACCCTGAGAACCTTTAGCCGTAAATATACCCGCATCAGAATCCAGCGTAGCCTGATCATTTGTAAATTCAGCAATTGTATTTCCTGAAAGGATAGATTGCAGCATCTTAAAAGTAACCTGTTTGCTGGTAAAACTGTTCAGATAACTGAATGGCTTTTTAACGCCTACAGATTGTAAATTGTTACGTAAAAAAACACTGTCCGGTGTAATCAGTGCCCTGGCCACTTCAATTCCGGCAATAGCTGTCACACTAGCCCAGATTTTCTGATCTTTCTGAATTCGGATGGTCATGCTCACATTATTGACATTACCGTTCATATCCAGACTTACTTTTCCTTTAAGTGACAGGGTGTTAAAAGGAATATCTTTTCCTTTCAACAGCGATAAATTCTCCGCTTTCTTGTTATTCACCACCGGTGTAACAGCAACATCAGGTGCTTTGACAATAGATTTCTTCGTTTTGCAGGCTATTACAGTGCTGAATAGCAAAAGAATCAGCAGGCTATTTCGTAAAGTACTTTTTCTCATTTATTTTTCTTTTTAGCAAGGAAGAATCATTCCCCGCATCCAGTGATTTCTTCCATTGAATTAAAGCATCATCAGCTGCTCCTGTATTGAATAAAATATCTCCGTAATGCTCCAGGTAAACACTGTTTTCAGCTTCATTGTTCTGCAAGGCCTTTTCTATCCATAACTTTGCAAGATCATATTTCCCCATTTTAAATAAAATCAGGGCATAAGTATCTGCTATAGAAGCATCATGAGGCAATGCTTTAGCTGCCATAGCAATCAAAGATACCGCTTTATCAAGGTTCTCATTCCTTAACGCCAGGTAATAGGCATAATTGTTCATAATCAGAAAATTCTGGGGGTCCAGCTTTACAGCCTTCTCAAAAGAAGCATCCGCAGCAGCAGATTTACCCTGATCGATCAGTATTTCTGCTTGCAGGGCCAGAATCAATGCCTGCAATTCTTTATTTTCACCATCCAGTGCCATTGCCGACCTGATATTTTCCAATGCCCCTTGATTTTGATCTTCACGATGCAGGGCGAAGGCCATATAATAGTATAAAATAGCTTGATTCGGATAGACCGACAAGGCATCTTCCCCAATGGCGATCATCTGTTTATATTGTCCCATCAGAATAGAGATATTAAGAACTTTCTCCCATACCCCATAGAGCTGATCCGTTAATTTTAAAGCTTTTTTATAATAACTGAGTGCTGCCGGAAGATTTCCGGTTTCATACAATACATCACCATAAAGTGCCAGAAAAAGCGGATCATCCTGATGCGTACCAGCAATATTCTCCAATACTTTGGAGGCTGCTGAAAATTTCTTTTGTGAAAGGTACAAGGTCGCGGCAGCCATAGCCTCAGTTGCATTTGCCGGAGCAGCATTTACCTGCGATACACCTGTAATTCTTTGACGGGCTCTGGTCAGTGATTCGGACGGGCCGAATTTCTTTTCCAACAAAGCATAAGCAGCCAATGCTTCTTCTTTCCTGCCGGATAATGCCATTGCATTGGCACGATCAAACTGGTAACTCTGCTGATTTGGTACAAGGCGGATCAGTTGATCAAAAACTGGAATCAGGCGATCCATGCTTCCGGTACTTTTATAAAGCTCAGCCAGTAATTTCCAGTACCAGGAATTATCCTTGTCAAGATTGACCGCATTTTTTATAGCTGCTTCGGCTTCAGGCATTTTATTCTGTCTGAAGTTTAACAAAGCTATTTCATACCATGCCGCAGCATTACCTGCGTCAATAGTCGTTATTTTACTAAAACTTTCATTGCTCTTTGCGTAGTTCTCTTTGAGCTTATCGCTCAGACCAGCAAAAAAAAGTTGTTTAATGAGTAAACTATCCCTGGCAGAAACCGGTGTCTTCTGTGCAACCGATTGTAGTGACAAGGTTAGTATACTGCATAAAACAACGATCCTGTTCATTGATATGGTTTATTTACCAGTATGTCCGTAACCACCTTCACCACGTGCGGTGTCGCTTAATTCTTCTGCACTTTCCCAGGTAATGGTCTCATGTTTTGAAATCACCATTTGTGCAATACGATCTCCATTGTTAACCACAAAATCAGTATCCGAAAGATTGATTAATAATACTTTGATTTCTCCACGGTAATCAGCATCAATAGTGCCCGGAGAATTCACAATGCTGATTCCATGTTTATAAGCTAAACCACTGCGCGGACGGATCTGTGCTTCATATCCTACAGGTAATTCAATATGCAAACCTGTTGGCACCAAAATACGCTGCATTGGTTTGATCACTAGCTCTTCAGTTACAAAAGCCCTCATATCCATACCCGCAGCATGAGCTGTTTCATATTGAGGCAATGCTAATCCTGATTTGTTAATAATGTTAATCTTCATCTTGTTGTATTTATTTATTATTAAAGCCCCTTAAACGGGCTCCTGTTATTTTCTTTTTTTGAGCAGGGTTACCCCTTTATTTCCCTCTAGCCAGAAGTGCCTTTACTTCATCCTTTTCAACATAAGCTATCCCGGCAAAGAACAGCACCAGTAATCCATTACCAATATAGATATTCCTGTTAAATACCCAGAAAGATAGAATCACAATAATTACTGACGTGATCAGATAAGCCAGAATCCTGTTTAGTTTATAAGGAATCGGATAATACTTCTGTCCCAATATATAAGACATCACCATCATTACAAAATAAGCCAGCATAGAAACCCATGCAGAAACATATATATAGCTATATTTTGGAATCAGTACAAAATTAAACACAATGGTAATCACTGCACCGATCATCGAGAGATATAAACCAAACCGGGTCTGGTCTGATAACCTGTACCAGATAGAGAGGTTCATATAAATACCCAGGCAGACATACCCAAATAGCAGGTAAGGAACTGCTGGCAGTCCTGACCAGTACTGAGCCGTATGCGCTGCATCTCCTTTGATGAAGTATTTCAGAATTTCAATATTCGCGACTAAACCAACAAATAATAGCGAAAGTGCAATTACAAAATAATGAAGGATTGTAGCATAGGTTTTCCTTGCATTCTCATGTTTCGCATGACTAAAAAAGAACGGTTCGGCCCCCAGTCTGAATGCCGTAATAAAAATACTCAGGAAAATGGCAATTTTGCAAACTGCCCCGTATATCCCTACATCAATATCAGCAACTGCTTTTGGCAATAGTTTACTCAATACAATCTTATCCAGGTTTTCATTGATAATAATAAGTTAGCTACCAAAATAGGCCAGCTATAAGATATCATCTTAAAAAACAGATCCTTATCAAATTTAAACCTGATCTGCATGAATTCAGGTAATAACAATAAAAAGGTAAGCAGACTTGCAACCAGGTTAGAGATAAAAACATAGCCTACCCATTGATAGTGGTACCAGCTCTCAAACCAGCCAGCCAGAGGCCAGTTGTGTTTAATTATTGCTGGAATCACAAAGATGAAGACAAGATTCAGCCCTACAAAACTCCCGATATTCAGGAATTTGATCACACTGTATCTAAACGCTTTATTGTCTGCACGAATTTTAGCGAATGGGATCACACAGATCGCATCCACAAACAAGATTCCGACAAAGTACTTCACATATTTTTGATAATCCTGTACCTGTGAAGCTTCTCCATTGTTAATCCAGGAGGCGATCGAGGTTGAAAAAACAGAGCCAGTGATCAGAAATAATCCAGCGATGAAAGCTATACAGATAAAAGATTGTTGTATACAGCATCCTTTTTATCCTCATGCTTATTCAAGTATCTGAAATACGTACTTTCCATCCCAAAAGCAAGCACCGCATTGATTAGCGAGGCATAGCTAAAAAGTTTGGTCAAAATACCAAACGTACCGGGCAAATAGGCCCTGACATAAATAGGAGTTAATATAAAGTTGAGTAACCTGGATAATATGGTACTCACACCATATACTGCGGTCTGACCTAAAAACTTTTTTAAAACTGACACTTGGTATGGTTAAACGGAGAATAAAGCATTTTATTTCTTAATGATTTCAAAATTACGATAGTTTTTCAGTTCTCCCGGCGTGATCTCCACCTTTTCTATTTTCGCACGGTCCGGCCCTTCGTTGCACCATTCTTCGAAAATATCCAGCAGCGTATCATCACCTTCAGCTTCGATATACAAACTACCGTCTTTCTCATTTTTGATCATTCCGCGAACACCCATCTGATCTGCTACTACTTTTGTGGTATATTGAATCCCCCACTCCCTGCACTGTTCCTGTTATTCTTATAACTATATGTTTCATCTCTATATTTTAATTTAAATGTTCATCAATTTTAATAATTAAACTGACTAACCCTGCTTTTCTCTGTTAAAAACCCCTGCCATATTTCATCTAAAATAACCGCAGCTGGTCTAACCTCTTTTAGCAAAGCCGAAACCTGGCCAATCTCCAGTTCACCCTCTTCTAAATTTCCTTCAAACATACCTAATTTTGCTCTTGCACGCCCTAACAAGCCCTTTAATGTTTCGACATCAGCTCCTTCGGCCTCAGCGGCAGCGATCGCGCCTTCAAAAGAATTCTTCAATAACCTTACCGGAACCAATTTTTGCATCCTTAACTTAGTATCCCCTTCTGCTGCACCGATAATCCGCTGTTTAAACTCAGGGTGAGCCGAAGACTCTTCAGCAACCGCAAAAGCAGACCCTACCTGTACCCCATCGGCCCCTAATGCCATTGCTGCTAACATACTCCGTCCCGAGGAAATCCCTCCTGCTGCAATGACTGGAATTTTTACCGCATCCACAATCATAGGAATCAGGCACATGGTTGTTGTCTCTTCCCTTCCATTATGTCCGCCTGCTTCAAATCCTTCCGCAACAATCGCATCCACTCCGCTTGCCTCAGCTTTTAAAGCAAATTTCGTATTAGAAACTACGTGCACCACCGTTATATTTTCGGCTTTCAGAAATCCTGTCCATGCTGCCGGATTACCAGCCGAAGTAAATACAATTTTCACCCCTTCTGCAACCAGGATCTGCATGATCTCTTCTACATTCGGATAAAGAAGCGGTACATTCACCGCAAATGGTTTGTCAGTAGCTGCTTTTAATTGCTGAATATGTCCGCGTAAAACTTCCGGATACATAGAACCTGCGCCTATAATCCCCAGGCCGCCAGCCTTTGATACTGCCGCCGCCAGCTTCCAGCCACTGCACCAGATCATGCCCGCCTGAATAATCGGGTATTGAATCTTAAATAAAGAGGTAATACGATTTGACATATATGTATATTATATTCTTTTTATAAATTATACTATCCTTTGAATTCGTGTATTTGCAGTGATCAGCCCATCCTCCAGCTGTTCAATTAAATTCACACCTGGTTTTTTTCCCTTTTCGAAACTCCCCAGCTGCGTATCCAACCCCAGAAAAAATGCCCCGTTAAGCGTAGCCCAGCGTAGCAACTCCTCAAAAGAAACCTGCTTATGCTCCTGTAAAGTCTTCATTTCCGCTAAAATACTCAACTGATGATTACTGGCTAAACTATCCGTTCCCAAAGTCATTGTAACCCCGGCATCCTTCAATAAAGACACATCAGGTAATCTATTTTCAATATACAAATTCGCATTCGGGCATAAACACCAATAAAGCTTTGTATGCTGCCCCATTGCAAATTCAACATCTTCCTTACTCGTAAAAGTATTATGAACCAGTAACGTTTTGGCATCTGCCGATAAAAGCGGTAAATAGCTTTGCAAAGAAGTTTTCCCCTTCGGTTCAAAGAAGCCAATATCCAGTCCTAAAAACTCATATAACTTCAGAAAGTGCCCTTGTTTAGCTTCAAAAAAAACAAATTCTCATCTACAGTTTCCTGGTTATGTATTGAGACTGATTCATTTGCACTGCCTGACTCCCTGCGAATTTCTCCAAACAGTTCTTCTGAAACAGAATAAGGAGCATGCGGAACAATCGTAGCTCTTAATGGCAGAAAACCATCCCGAATTTCAATTGCTTTTTCAATAATCTCATTTGCCCGTCCGGGATTAAAGCCCATAGCCTCAACAAAAGTATGATAGTAAATCTTACTTAAAAGCTTCACCCCTTTCGAGGAAATCTGGTTTGAAATATCGCCCGTGGCAACAATACCATTTGCATACATTTCAGCATCCGCGAGCTTCATTGCTTCCTCAATTTCAATTTCAGAAGCCTGTCTTTGCTGCATAACCTGCTGCACAAAACCAGGTAACCCCGTATGTTCCGGTATTTTCCCGGCAAGATGTGACAATTCTAAATGACAATGTGTATTAATCAATCCTGGTACCAGAACCCCATCATAATACTTTATATCCTTAATATTTAGTACTTCCCCTTCCTGCGCGCTCAATACAGCTGTAATAATACCATCATCGCTGACTGCAATTATTCCATTTTCTAAAGGTGCATCACTAACCGGGTATATCCATTTTGCCGACAAATAAGAACTCATATTTACAAATTACGGTTATTCCTTTCAAAGCCTAAAAAAATTCATCAATGAGCTAAAGAAAAGATAATGAACAGTAGTAGAAAAGTGTCTTAAAAGGGCATTAAAAGGACATTGAAAGGGGGTTAGAAGGACCAGGGTCATTGCAAGGTCCTTCCAACGTCCTTCCAACCCCCTCTCAACGTCCTTTCAACACGGTTTCAGACCCTTGTTCTAACCCTATTTCTACGCCGAACCGTATGCTCTAAGTTTGACCAGAAACAGATCAAAACAGACATCCTGGAGCTTCGTAAAACTGCCTATCCGAAGAACAACTACAAACATTAACCCTTAGGCTATTATCCATAAATCAGCAATCCTTAATTATCCAAAAAACAACTACAAACAGCAATCCTCAGGTTATTATCCATAAATCAGCAATCCTTAATTATCCAAAAAACAACTACAAACAGTAACCCTTAGGTTATTATCCATAAATCAGCAATCCTTAATTATCCAAAAAACAACTATAAACAGTAACCCTTAGGCTATTATCCATAAATCAGCAATCCTTAATTATCCAAAAAACAACTACAAACAGCAACCCTCAGGTTATTATCCATAAATCAGCAATCCTTAATTATCCAAAAAACAACTATAAACATTAACCCTTAGGCTATTATCCATAAATCAGCAATCCTTAATTATCCAAAAAACATTCATCCTCAACTATTCTTAAATAGCAATCCTTAAATCATCATCTAAAAAAACAGCAATCCATAAATCTGCATCCAACACCTTCCCCCCCAACTGAGGTCTGGTTGTCTCTTCTTATATCTAAGGAGTCAATGATATCTCAACCATGCTATCCGATTTACAAGTTTACACCATGAAATTCTTATCAAAACAGCTGCTGATTTCGAAGCATATTTGCTTCGCAGAAGCAAATCCAGCAAGAAACAGCAGCTGTTTTGATAAGAATTACGGTATAAACTTTAATTTTGATAGCATATGTGAGGATAAATTGATTACTTTGTAAAAAGAAATACTACTATGTCCGATTCTACTACCCGATTAAATAAATACATTAGTGAAAGCGGCATGTGCTCGCGCAGAGCAGCAGACAGATACATTGAACAGGGGAATGTGTTTATTAATGGCAGAAAAGCCAAAGTCGGCGACCAGGTTTACTTCGGTGATCTGATTACGGTAAACGGACAAACTATTGAGCCTAAAGAAGTAGACAACTCAATTTTACTTGCCTTTAACAAGCCTGTCGGTGTTACAAGTACCACTGAAGCTGGTGTAAAGAGCAATATTGTTGACTATGTAAACCATAGCGAAAGAGTTTTCCCAATCGGAAGACTAGATAAAGATTCGCAGGGATTAATCTTCATGACTAACAACGGGGATCTTGTCAACAAAATCCTTCGTGCCGGTAACAACCACGAAAAAGAATACCTGGTAACGGTTAACAAACCACTTACTGATCAGTTTATTACAAACATGGCAAAGGGAGTACCTGTTTTAGGGGTAATGACCAAGAAATGTAAAGTAACTAAAGAAAGTCCTTTTATCTTCAAGATTACTTTGATTCAGGGCTTAAACAGACAAATCAGACGAATGTGTGAGCATTTCGGTTTTGAGGTGACCAAACTGGAGCGTATTCGTATTATGAATATCAACCTTAAAGGTCTTCCTATCGGCGAATGGAGAGAATTTACTCCTGAAGAGCTGACTGAAATCCATAATATGATTGCAAAATCAAGTTCTGTAGAACATGCTGCTGCAAAGAGTTGTTAAAAAAACAAAAACAGCTGCCGCAGCTGCTCCTGAAGAAGTTAACGTAACTCCAGCAAAAGCATTCAGAGCAAGACCAGCTGGTCCATCAAAAGGAAAAGCACCAAGAGCAGCATCTCCAAGGGGAGAAAGAGGCGAACGGGCTGAAAGAGGTGAAAGATCTGAGAAACCTGCCAGAGCATCTAAAGCAAAACCAGCATCTGGTTCTTCTTCATTTAAAGCTCCCGCTGCTACAAATGACTGGAATAAAAGCAATGGCCCAAGCAGAAGATCGGTCAGACCAACAAAGGGAAGATCAGGTTCCGCACCTGCAAAAACCAAAAGTCCGAAACGTTAGTATTAAGAATATCAATCCATTATTTGTGACCTTAGCTGATTAAAACCCGGTTAAGGTCATACAAATTTCATAACTTACTAAAAACAAGTAAGTTCCAACGAAAAATTGGGTGGCTTATTATTTTTAGGTAGCTTTGCACCAAATGCTAGTAATAACTAAAACTGAACTGATATCCGTTCTCTGAGTCTTATCCAGCTTCAGCAGCACTTTACTGAAATGAAAGAACCCGCTTACCGGGCCAAACAGGTTTACCAATGGCTCTGGGAAAAATCTGCGCGTTCTTTTGAAGAAATGAGTAACCTGTCTAAAGACTTGAGAAAGAAATTAGATGAGAATTATACCATCAATGCAGTTGAAGTAAACAACACTCAGTTTAGCAATGACCAGACGATTAAGAACACTTTTCGCTTATACGATGGAAACATCGTTGAGGGTGTATTAATTCCAATGGAAGAACGGATGACTGCCTGTGTAAGCTCTCAGGTAGGCTGTAGCTTAAGCTGTAAGTTCTGTGCAACAGGTTATATGGATAGAAAACGTAATCTTAATGCGGACGAAATCTATGATCAGGTTGTACTGATTGATCAGCAGGCTAAATTGAACTACAATGCCCCACTGACCAATATCGTATATATGGGCATGGGCGAGCCATTACTGAACTATGCCAATGTCATGAAGTCCATAGAGCGGATTACTGCTCCGGATGGTTTAAACATGTCTTATAAAAGAATTACCGTTTCTACTGCTGGTATTGCCAAAATGATCAGGAAACTGGGTGATGATGGTGCTAAATTCAATCTTGCGCTTTCACTGCATGCTGCGGATGACAAGAAAAGAAATGAAATCATGCCGATCAATGAACAGAATACTTTAAAAGTTCTGGCAGACGCATTAAAATACTATTTCGCTAAAACAAAAAACCCGGTTACCTACGAATATATTGTCTTCAATGATTTCAATGATGAAATTCAGGATGCGATGGATTTAGCAAAATTCTGTAAACATGTACCTTGTAAAGTTAACCTGATCGAGTACAATCCGATTCAGTTTGCAGATTACATTAATGCCGAGGGAGATAAGATCGATGCTTTCTCTAATTATCTGAAAAGTCAGGGTGTGAATACAAATATCCGACGCAGCCGTGGTAAAGATATTGATGCTGCTGCCTGTGGACAACTTGCTGTAAAAGACCAGGCTTAGTACCTGTTTAAATTTAACCAGTTTCTGATAGATCAGGGTTACATTGCAATAATGTCCCTGATCAAACAAATTACTTCCGATTTTTTCCACCTGCTGTTCCCCAAATGCTGTAATGCATGTGGCACACAACTCTTTTATGGTGAAAAATGTGTCTGTACTCATTGTTTGTACGACCTTCCCTATACTGATTTTCATCTTTACCCGGACAACCCCGTTGCTAAACTATTTTGGGGAAGGATACATTGCCATGAAGTAATGGCTTTGTTATATTTTAAAAAAGGTACAAAAGCTCAAAACCTGATTCATCATTTAAAATACAAAGGACAGATCGATGCAGGATTCATGCTTGGGCGTATGATTGGTGAAAAACTATTATCTACCGGGTCATACCATAAAGCAGATTTGATTATCCCTGTTCCTCTTCATCGAAAAAAAGAAAATAGCAGAGGTTACAATCAGAGAGTGTATTGCGGATGGGGTAGCTCAGGTTTTACAGCTTCCTGTGATCACTGGATTGCTAAAGCGAAAGATCCAAACGGATACGCAAACTAAAAAAAGCAGGTATAACCGTTTTGAGAATATGCAAAATGTGTTTGAGATCAAACAGCCTCATAAACTGGAAAACCAGCACGTATTACTGATTGATGATGTCATTACAACTGGTTCTACGCTTGAAGCTTGCAGCAAAATACTACTGGATAGCGGGTTAAAGAAACTCTCTATTGCGGCGGCAGCTTATGCTGAATAAAAATATTTATAATAAAACCAAGATCTTGAATAACATTTCTATTTTCTGCTCGTTTATATATTCGAGAGCGTTAATTTAGATGGTAAGGGTCGATATTTTCTTCATAGAAATATCGGCCCTTTATCTTTTGATAGCAAATCGATTTTATTTTTTATAAAAAAATCATTTTATTTCAAACAATATGCTTGCTCAATCGTTTAAATACTGAGAGCGTTAATTAATTTAGGGGTCGGAATTCTTTAAGGGAATTCCGGCTCTTTATTTTTTACAGCCTGTTTGCTTAAGGAAATTTTCTACTCTTTATTCTTTGGAAAGAAATCCAAAAAGTAATTTTTTAATCTCTTCTGGATTAAACGGTTTTAGCACATGACCATTCATCCCGCATTCCTGGAATTTATAATGATCATTTTTAAGTGTAGAAGCGGTCAGTGCAATAATAGGTACATTTTTATAATATGATCCGCTGATATCTCTTATAATACCAGTAGTTTCAAAACCATCTATTCCGGGCATTTTAATATCCATGAAGATCAGATCATAACTTTCTG
The DNA here is from genome assembly GCF_053890575.1 of Pedobacter sp. NJ-S-72. Lineage (NCBI taxonomy): Bacteria > Pseudomonadati > Bacteroidota > Sphingobacteriia > Sphingobacteriales > Sphingobacteriaceae > Pedobacter > Pedobacter sp. NJ-S-72. The sequence continues at coordinate 3,807,371 of NZ_CM132681.1, forward strand.
TCATAATCTTCTCTATAGCTTCATAACCATTAATAGCTGCTTCGATCTCCAGCCCCCATTTACTTAAAATACGTTTTGCAATTAGAATATTAATCTCATTATCATCCACTACCAGTATTTTTTTACCTACAAAAAAACTCATTTCTGTATTATTACCAGAGAGAAGCAGAGAGCTCTGCCGCTTTACTGAATGCGATCTCAAAAGAAAAGGTTGTCCCCTCTCCCTCTGTACTATCGACAATAATATCAGAGTTAAACATCTGAAGCAGTTTTTTTGTAATGGCCAACCCCAAACCCGTTCCCCCATATTTTCTGGAGATATCTGTTTTAGCCTGGGTGAAAGTCTCGAATATATAGTTCTGCTTGTCTTTAGGTATCCCTATTCCATTATCTACAATTTCAAACCGAATAACGGCCTGTTCCTGCGTCTCCCCCGAAAGGGTAAGCTTCAGCTGTACGTCTCCATTTTCCGTGAATTTTATGGCATTCCCTAAAAAATTCATCAGAATCTGGTACAAACGGTTTTTATCTCCGGAAAGCAATGAGGGTATAAGCGGATCAAAAACGAGATTTAACTGGTTGCCTTTTTTTCTTACGTTTACCTGTAAAGAATTGATAATGTCATTTGCCAGTGTTTTCAGATTGAAAGGAAAAACTTCCAGCTCCATCATCTACCAGTCTCCATTTTCGTGAAATCCAGAATATCATTAATGATATGTAATAGATTCTCTCCCGAAAATTTCAGAATATTGAGATCATCAATCTGAGAAATTTTAGGATCATTATCCAATAAAAGATGGGTCATACCAATCACCGCATTTAAAGGGGTACGGATCTCATGGCTCATCACAGAGAGAAACATTTCCTTGGCTTCACTCAGCTTCAGGGCTTGTTCTTTGGCCTCTATCATTTCCTTTTCTATCTGTTTACGTTGTGTAATATCAGATATCAGATCTATTTGTCTTTCAACCTTCCCTTTATTATTAATAATAGGTGTGTTAGATACAGATAACCAGACCGTTGATCCATCCTTTTTTTCTGCCAGTACTTCTATTGTATAAGATTGATTGTTTTTACTCTTATCCCTTGAGGTGGAAATTAATTCCTGATCATAAAAATTTGGAGAAAGAATATTTCCTAAATGATGGCCGTATAACTCTTCTTTTTTATATCCGGTTAACTTTTCAAGCGATTGATTTACCCAGGTTGTAATCCCTTCGTTATCCTGGATATTTACACCTGTATTGGTCTTGCTTGCAACCATAGACAATACCTGGAGTTCTTCTTCTGCCCGTTTTTTATCGGTAATATCAATAATGATTTCGACCTCCATGTCCACATTACCCCTGTCATCCAATACAACCGTATTATAAACAGAGAGCCAGATTTCCTTTTTATCTTTTCGATAGGCCAGCATATCAATGGTAAAAGACTGACGTTGCTTAGTGAGCCTTCTGACTTCATCAATCAATTCCAAATCAGTATTCGGGCCAATAATCAAATCTCCAAGCCGCTTTCCACGAACATCTTCCAGACTGAATCCGGTTATCTTTTCAAAGGCAGCATTTACCCAGGTCACATGGTTGTCTGCATCATTGATAACGACGGCATTGTTTACTTTGCTCGCTACAAATGACAATCTCATCAGGTCACTTTCAATCTTTTTATTATCAGTGATATATCTCTGCCGTAGGTATACCATCTGCGGTTTTTAGAGACCAGCGACCAGCTGATCCAGCGGATAACTGCATCACGGCCAACTACCCGAAAATCAATATGAAGTTCTTTACGATTGCTTTTAAGTCCTTCTTCTATACTTTTTATAACCCGGGGAATATCTTCCGGGTAACATACATCCAGCAAACCTAATTCCATTGCTTCTTCAACAGTATAACCCAGCAAACGGGTAACTGCCTCATTGACAAACAAGACCTTCCCTCTAAAATCGAGGATACAATGTATTTCCGGCGAGACACCTGTGATATCAAGAAGCTCCTGACAACGTGAAACACTGGAACGGATCTGTTCATCCTTTTTTTTCAGTATCAGGTGTACGACAACTTCTTCGGCAATACTTTTCAGAATATCTTTCTGACTATCATTTAATTCACGGGGAACCAGATCAAATATACAGAGCGTTCCGAGCGCATAACCATTATCGTCAATCAACGGAGCACCTGCGTAATAGCGCACATGAGGCTCTGAACTGACTGCAGGATAATTAATGAAACGTTCATCCAGTAAAGTATCCGGTATTTCGAATACAGTATTTCCCTGGATTGTATACTCACAAAAAGATTGTTCACGTGGAAATTCCTTTACATCGGTGCCGATGGAGGATTTAACCCATTGCCTGTCTTTGTCAAGCAAAGAAATCAGGGCAATGGGTATATTAAATATTTGCGTCGCAAGCTTCGCCAGGTTATCAAAGCTTTTCTCTACAGGTGTATCAAGAATATTATAGGTGTACAAAGCACATAACCGCTCCTTTTCACTAGGTGATAATACTCCTGTATTTATTGGCATAATTGATTACCCGTATTGATTACTTGTATAATGGAAAACCAGCAACTAATTCAGTCACTTGTCTTCTCACTTCACTCAAATGGGCATCGTCTTCCGGATTAGTTAAAACCTGATCTATTAAATCAACAATTTTTCCCATTTCCTGCTCTTTAAAATCTCTGTTGTTGTAATTGCAGCGGTTCCTACGCGGATACCTGAAGTCACAAAAGGAGATTTATCGTCAAATGGCACCATATTCTTGTTCACGGTAATATCTGCTTTTTCAAGCGCATTTTCTGCAAGTTTTCCAGTTATATTTTTATTACGTAAATCGATCAGCATGAGGTGATTGTCTGTACCTCCTGAGATGATACCGTAACCTTTGTCCATAAATGCTTTCGCCATTGCCTTCGCATTAGCCTGTACCTGCTTAATATAAACCAGGTATTCATCACTTAAAGCTTCACCGAATGCAATTGCTTTTGCTGCAATAATATGTTCTAAGGGCCCGCCCTGAGTACCTGGAAAAACTGCCATATCTAAAACAGCTGACATCATTTTAGTTTCTCCTTTAGGAGTTTTCAGACCAAATGGGTTTTCAAAATCTTTACCCATCATAATCAGTCCGCCACGCGGGCCGCGCAATGTTTTGTGTGTAGTTGTGGTAACAAATATGACAATGAGGAAGCGGATTTGCTAATAGTCCTCTTGCAATCATTCCTGCAGGATGTGAAATATCAGCAAGAACCAATGCACCAATTTTATCAGCTACGCTACGGATAAATGCATAATCCCATTCTCTTGAATAAGCAGATGCACCGCAGATAATCAATTTCGGACGTTCAGCTAATGCTACTTCTTCCAATTTTGCGTAATCAATCAATCCATCTTCCTTTTTTACTCCGTAGAAAAATGGTTTGTATAATTTACCTGAAAAATTTACAGGAGAACCATGTGTTAAGTGTCCTCCGTGAGAAAGATCAAATCCAAGGATTTTGTCTCCTGGCTGTATAACAGCAAGCATCACAGCTGCATTAGCCTGTGCTCCTGAGTGCGGCTGAACATTAACCCATGCAGCGCCAAATAGTTTTTTTGCGCGTTCAATGGCAATATTCTCCACTTCATCAACAACCTGACATCCGCCATAATAACGTTTGCCTGGTAAGCCTTCAGCATATTTGTTAGTTAATACTGAACCCGCAGCTTCCATTACCTGTTTGCTTACAAAATTCTCTGAAGCAATCAGCTCAAGGCCGTTTTCCTGACGGTCTAATTCCCTGTCAATCAAATCAAAAATTAAAGTATCTCGTTCCATTTATCAAAGTATATTTCTGTAAAAATAATCATTTTCATTAGATTATAATTGTTTTTTAACGGTGATGAAACTACCGTGTGCTACTCGATTTCGATTATTTCGGTTTTTTTCCTGCTGCACAAGGTGGTTTCACCAGAAGCGACTTATGGTTTTTTTATTGATTTAAAGGGCCTCAATAATGTATCCTGTAAATCCAAAACGTTCCTGTTATTTGAATGACTATTATTTTGCGGTTATCTTAACTAAAATCCCGTACTTTGTATATTGTTGTCTATTAAACCCTGCATGGAAAACGTCAAAAATCCATTATTACCAAACATAAATTATCCTGCTGACTTAAAGCAGTATAAAGAAGATGATCTGGAGCAAAGCAAATCAGCCAGGAATTACGTCAGTATATCATTGATACCGTAAGTGTAAATGGCGGGCATTTCTCTTCCAGCCTTGGTGTTGTAGAGCTCACTGTCGCTTTACACTATGTCATGAATACCCCTTATGATAAATTAGTCTGGGATGTAGGCCATCAGGCTTACGGCCATAAAATCCTTACCGGAAGAAAATCTGTTTTTCATACAAACCGCCTGCTTAATGGGATCAGTGGTTTTCCGAATATCAGTGAAAGTGAATATGATACCATGGGTGTAGGTCACTCTTCTACTTCAATTTCTGCGGCATTGGGTATGGCTGTGGCTTCACAGTTAAAAGGAGAAAAAGATCGTCAGCATGTAGCCGTAATTGGTGATGGTGCAATGACTGCCGGACTTGCTTTTGAAGGACTTAATCATGCTGGAATTGAGAATTCAAATCTGCTGGTTATTCTGAATGATAACTGTATGTCTATTGACCCGAATGTTGGTGCACTTAAAGAATATCTCTAACCAGTATTACCACTTCCAAGTCATATAACCGGTTCAGAGAAGATATATCAAATGTATTGATCAAACTTTCTGAACTTGGCCCGAATGCGCATAAATTTGTTAAAAAGATAGAAAAAAGTATCAAAGGCACACTACTTAATCAGAGTAATCTCTTCGAGGCTTTAAATTTCAGATACTTCGGCCCGGTAGATGGCCATGATGTAAAAAAACTGGCATCTATTCTAAAAGACCTTAAAGATATTCCTGGCCCTAAACTATTACATTGTGTAACTGTTAAAGGAAAGGGATTTGCATTGGCTGAAAAAGATCAGACTAAATGGCATGCTCCGGGTCTTTTTGATAAAATTACCGGTGAAATTAAAAAATCTGTGGTTGATAAACCGCAACCGCCAAAATATCAGGATGTTTTTGGACATACACTGGTGGAACTTGCTGAGGCTAATAAAAATATTGTAGGTATTACTCCTGCTATGCCGTCTGGCTCATCTATGAATATCATGATGAAAGCTATGCCTGACCGTGCATTTGATGTCGGCATTGCCGAACAGCATGCGGTAACTTTTTCTGCCGGACTAGCGACTCAGGGGATGCTCCCATTCTGTAATATTTATTCCAGTTTTATGCAGCGTGCCTATGATCAGGTGATCCATGATGTTGCTATACAGAATCTGAATGTTGTTTTCTGTCTGGATCGTGCAGGTGTTGCTGGTGCAGATGGTGCTACGCATCATGGTGCCTATGACCTTGCTTATATGCGCTGCATTCCGAATATGACTGTTGCAGCTCCGATGAATGAAGAAGAATTAAGAAACCTGATGTATACCGCACAGCTGGAAAACATGGGGCCTTTTTCTATTCGTTACCCGAGAGGAAATGGAGTAATGACAGACTGGAAACGTCCTTTTAAAGCTATTGAAGTTGGAAAAGGCAGAAAAATATGCGACGGTGAAGAGGTTGCGATTCTGACTATCGGACATGTCGGCAATCGGCAAATTTGCTGTTGAAGCTTGTAAAGAACTGAATACTGAGGGTATCCACCCTGCTCATTACGATATCCGTTTTGTTAAACCTCTGGATGAGGCTTTATTACATGATGTATTTAAACGTTATAAAAAGATAGTTACTGTAGAAGACGGCTGCCTTCAGGGTGGAATGGGCTCTGCTGTACTGGAATTTATGGCCGATCATAATTACCAGGCAAATGTTATCCGTCTGGGTATGCCGGATGAGGTTGTTGAACATGGCGAACAACCTGAATTATGGGCAATTTGCGGTTATGATAAAGCTTCGATTATTGAAACTGTAAAAAAGATTGCGGTCGGCAGAACTACTGCGACCATTGCTTCTTAAAAACCGACCTCTGTTAAGGAGGGATTCTTTTAATATAAAAACAGCCCCCGGTTTATCTAAACCGGGGGCTGTTTTTATGATCAGAAAAATTATTCTTATTCTACAGTTACAGATTTCGCCAGGTTTCTTGGCTGATCCACATTACAACCTCTCTTAGCAGGGCTATATGATAAGAAAGTAACTGTAATGGTATAGTTGCCAGCAGTGGTAAGAAAGCCTCGCTTGCATCTGGGATTTCGATACAGTAATCAGCCATCTTACGAACTTCAGTATCACCTTCAGTAACGATAGCCAATACAATTCCTTTTCTTGCTTTTACCTCCTGGATATTGCTGATTACCTTTTCATAAGAAGAGTTTTTAGTCGCAATAACAACTACTGGCATTTCTTCGTCAATCAGGGCAATAGGACCATGTTTCATTTCAGCTGCCGGATATCCTTCAGCATGAATGTAAGAGATCTCTTTCAATTTCAACGCACCTTCAAGAGCAACAGGGAAACCACTTCCTCTGCCTAAGAACAGACAGTTTCTTGAGTCTTTGAATTTATGTGCAATTTCCTTAATCAGCTCATTGGACTCTAAAGCCTTAGTGATTTTCTCAGGGATACAATCCAGTTCAGTTAACAATTCTACCAGTTTGGCTTGTGTGTTAAAGTACCTTTCTGTTGCGCCATATAAAAAGCCATCAGTGTCAGTACAGTTACCTGTGCTGTAAATGCTTTTTTGTAGAAGCAACACCGATCTCCGGTCCTGCATGGGTATATACACCCGCATGGGTAAGACGTGGAATAGATGAACCTACTACGTTACAAACTCCAAAAATAGTTGCTCCTTTTTCTTTAGCCATTTCTATGGCGGCCATCGTATCAGCAGTCTCTCCTGATTGAGAAATTGCGATAACTACATCCTTTTCAGTAATGATAGGATTTCTATAACGGAATTCTGAAGCGTATTCTACTTCTACCGGAATTCTTGCGTACTCTTCAATCAGATATTCTCCGACTAATCCCGCATGCCACGAGGTTCCGCAGGCTACAATAATAATACGGTCTATGTTTTTAAGCTTATCAGCATATTCTTTGATTCCACCGAGCTGTACTCTTCCTTCATTAGGATAAATACGGCCTCTCATACAATCCCTGATAGAGACTTGATTGCTCAAAAATCTCTTTCAGCATGAAATGCTCATAACCACCTTTTTCAAGCATTTCGAGTTTAAGCTCAAGCTCTTGAATATATGGAGTCTGTACAACGTTGTCTAATCGTTTTATCAATAATTCATCGCGTTTTAAGAATGCGATTTCATTATCATTTAAATAGATTACATTTTTTGTGTATTCAATAATCGGTGTAGCATCAGAAGCGATAAAATATTCTCCTGCACCTACGCCGATAACCATTGGACTACCTTTTCTGGCTGCAATCAGCTGATCAGGCTGATCATTATCCATGATGACGATCGCATAAGCACCACTAACCTGGTGTAAAGCCAAACGTACAGCTTCTAACAGGTCAGTATTTTCTTTTTTATAGATCTCTTCAACCAAATGGATCAGCACCTCTGTATCTGTATCACTATTAAAAACGTGACCTCTTGAAAGCAGCTCTTCTTTTAGCGTAGCATAGTTCTCTATAATCCCGTTGTGGATAATAGTTAGTTAATTTACCATCATTAGAAGTGTGAGGGTGCGAATTTCTGTCAGATGGTTCACCGTGAGTTGCCCAACGGGTGTGTCCCATACCAATCGTTCCCGATTTGTCTTTTCCTTCAGTAAAATTTTCAAGCTCCTGAACCTTCCCTGCTTTTTTGTACAATTTTAATCCGCTCTGATTAATCAATGCAATACCTGCACTGTCATATCCACGGTACTCTAATCTTTTTAAGCCTTTCAGCACAATTGGCCAAGCTTCTCTATAACCTATATATCCTACTATTCCACACATATTATTCTAGTATAAAGGTGCAAATCTAGTCAATTATTGATTTAATTACATTAAAATAAAAATCGCCTATCTGTTTTGGGACAAAAGTCACATTAAAAAATCAGGATAATATTTGGGCGCTGTTGATAGAGATACGGTGATAAAGACTTTATTAATTCGTTTTAGCTTAAAAATAAGTATGCAGATGATTCTATTCGCATCAAAGTGTGGAGTTTCTCTACATTTAACAAACCACACAACAAACACAATTAACTCACTTTCAATTAGTTAAATAAAACTAAACCAGTTGGCATCATTATGTAACAAGGGTTAATACAAATCGTTGTACAAAACTTATTTAAAAATATAATTATGAAAAATTTAATTTTAGGCGCAGCCATCTTAGCATTTGCAGGAATTTCATCAGTTAAAGCAAACGATATTAAAACTCCGGTTGCCATAGTATCTCAACAAGACAGTACAATTAAAACTCCAGTTAAAATTGAGGAGTTACCTGATGCAGTTAAAGCAACATTATCATCAGATAAATATAAAGACTGGGCTCCAATTGCAGCATTCAAAATAACGGATGCTAAGAAAGCGGAATACTACCAGGTTGATGCTAAAAAAGGTGAAGAAACTGCTTCATTAAAAATTGGTAAAGACGGTGCTGTTATTCTATAACAACACATCAATATAAAGAGAAAAAACATAGCCCTTTAAAAGGAGGGCACACTGAAAAATTCCTTTAGGAATTAAAGGTAAAAAAGCGAGCAGAAACACTAATGTTTACTGCTCGCTTTTTTTTTTTGTATCTTAAGATCGAATTAGAAAAGCTTTAAGGTGAATGCCATACGTGCAACAAATTAACTGATTCAAAATCAACAGCCAGTTATGTATCGGCATTATCCACATTTTAGTGGATTCCATTCAAGCTAGATCCACAGATTTTTTTCACAACGTCATCGGTTGGAAATGACATCTTATTTTGGTGTATTTTCTAATATTACAATTTAGATTTTCAATGATATTGATAGCGTAAATGCTTTTTCAGATTTCTAAGGGGGGATAGTTTAAGAATTAACGACAGTTTAATTTATATCCACAATTATCTTGAGCATAACATATTATTGATAAAATAATTCCCTATAATTGCACTCTTCAATATTTAATTTTTCATGATAAACGCACCAAAATATTTTAGTGGATTTAACGGCTTACGTGCTATTGCGGTTCTTCTGGTGGTATTAATATTCCATGGAAAAATAATCTTTCCCGGCATGTATAATGGCTGGATTGGAGTAGATCTATTCTTTGTTATTTCGGGTTTTTTAATAACAAACATTTTAGTAAAGCAAAAGGGAACAACAAACTTTTTTTCGAATTTCTACTTGAGAAGGAGTATAAGGATATTTCCATTGTATTACATTGTTTTGTTAGTTGCTATGTTAATTTTATATTTGATTAAACGAGACCAATTAACAGACTTGTCTTATTATTTTTTTTATGTCCAAAATATCAGGGCAATTTCGACTGAGAAGTATATTTCCCTCCTAGCCCATACCTGGTCTTTGTGTATTGAAGAACAATTCTATTTGGTCTGGCCAGTTATAGTATATTTTTGCCCCTTGAAAAAAAAAATTAATATACCTGACGATATTTCTAATTATTTCTTCTGTTTTAATCAGACATTATTATGCTATACACGATTATAATATCTTATATCAAAGTACACTCCTGACACAAGAATGGACAGTTTGTTAATCGGAGGGCTCATTGTCTTATTTGTAAATACAACTAAAAGCCTGAATATCGACAGATTAAATCGCATTAGTAACATAACCGCAATTACTTCGATATTGATTTTAATTACTATAATCTATTTCTTAGGTACAGAATATTCTTTAACCGGAAGATTTATTAGTGGATATAAGAATTTCGGCAATGAATCACTAAAATACAGCTTCGGTCATTTTAAATTTACTGCTCTTGCTTTGCTATTCGGAAGTATTATCACTAAAATAGCTTACAAAACGTCCAGATATTCAACAAAAATAAGTGCCTTTCTTGACCATCCGATATTAGATTCTATCGGCAAAACCAGTTATGGAATTTACATTTATCATTGGGTAATTTTCGTCTTGCTTGATTCTATCAATAACAAACTTAATATTCTTCCTTTAACCATAGCTAATACTTACCTCATATTCGTGGTAAAAATACTTTTAACCCTTATTGTTTCTCATCTCTCCTGGAAATTCATTGAATCTCCATTAAATAAATTAAAGGACAAATTTTCCTATTCATCATAATTGATTGCTGGTCTCAAATTCCTATAAGAGCAGTTGAATTTATTGAGTTATGAATTTTCGTCTTTAACATAGTCTGATATTTTGGAAGGGTTACATATTCTCACCAATAACATTATACAAACTAGCCACTGGCAGTTGGCGGGCAATAATCGTTGCTTTGTAAGCATGTCAGTCTTCAATGATCTCCATAAATTCCATTCGTTGTTGTTGTTCCAGATACGTTAACCAAAAGTCATCGAGTATCAGCAGATCCGTTCGGGGAAGCTTCTCAAAAAACTTGTAGATCGTACCATTTTAGTTTTTAACAGCAACTTCTGAAGGTTATAATAAACAACTTTATATCCCTGGGAACAAGCATGATGATCTAAAGCAGAAGCGAAAAAAGATTTTCCAGTACCAGTAGATCTGGAAACAAGTACCGCTTCTCCTTTAGCAATATATATAATCTCCTGTAGCTAGATTTGCCACCAGGGATTTATCAAGTCCCCGGGAAGTTTCCATATACAGTTCCTGAATGTAAACCACTTTTACATGGCCACCAATGTAGGAAAAGGCACACTGAAATAATGCTTATCCCTGCCAATATAGATGTGATTATTGTTAGCTACTTTTGGTTCACAATAATACTTCACTTCAAAAGTGGTTTCGGGCAACGGACAATGCAAATGCTTTTCATCATTCAGTAACCGCTCTTCCCTGCATCACGGTTTTTGTTGCATCCTGGTTTGGTTTTGTGTTTTTATTTTTCCCGTAATAGCCTAGTTCAGTACATCCAGAGAAAACAACTGCCAGTTGCGTAATCGCGCATAGATCCGATTGTTGATCAGTTTGACCTGATTCTCAACCAAAGCCTTATCCCGAGGTTTTCGCGGTCTTATGGGAACAACTGTAATATTATTATGATCGGCAAAATCTTCCAATGAACGGTTCACATTAGGCTCATAAAGGTCTGCTTTGATAATAGCTGATTTCAAATTGTCCGGAGCCAGTACTTTAGGCGTTCCGCCAATGTGCTGAAGGCAGCAGCGCAATGCATGAAGAAAGTCGGCAATTCGCTGGCTGGGAACTACCATTACAAAGCTGTAATCGAAAAAAGGAAGGCAGGCTACAAATAACTGACAGGCCACCACCTCACCGGTAGAATGGTCAAAATAATGAATTTATAATACAAAAGGTATCCTTTGCACTGATGCAAAGGGTAATCAATACAAAATATTTTCAGAAATTCCAGATAGTTTACGTACACCCCATGAAAAGATATATGCCAAACCGTTAAAAGCAGTAATGGAAAACAGGATAAAGGTAGAAAACAACGTTTTCGTTTTAAAATCAGATAATAATGATTTTCTAGCAAAGAGAATGACAGAGCAATCCAATAAAGAACTTAGAAAAAATCTGAATGAGTATAATAGGTATTTTGACTCCATTGGAAATGATTTGAGTAGCTGTAATGATCGACGATATGAAAAGGGGTTAATAAGCCAGATCTATCTGATAAATAGTGAAACTAAAGATGAACAACCCGCATAAAATGCGTTTTTTTTTTATACACAGGAAAACAGAGTTATCCACATTTAGATGTGAATAACTTACAAAAGAAGACCGGTTAAGTAAAAAAACAACTCATTAGCTATGTAAAAAAAAAAAAAAGAATCACATAAAAACAAACAGCTATCTACCAACAACTTAAATGATATACCTAAAAAAAACAGGACATAGAAACTGTAAATAAGTTATTGACAGTTATAAACGCCATCCAATCATTGACATTTCCATTTTATTCTTTTCTACAGCTGGAATATAAAAGAACAATGATGATTTTGAATTGTTTAGGTTAAGGAAATAAGAGCTTAACCATGGAACGCAAAGAAAATGAACACCAGATAAAAAATCTAAGGGGATTGAGCAATAGCATCTTTACTATTAAAGATGGCCAGCCCGATATTATTACATGGACCGTTGTAAATTCTGCAAAACAATTCATTGGCCAGATCAGTGATTTACTGATTGACGAAGAACAAAAACCACGCTACCTGGTACTCAACCTTAGTGGAAATATATGGAATATCGAAGAACGTGAAGTTTTGATTCCTATTGGTGTGGTAGAGCTGGACAAAAATGCCAAACAAGTAATCCTCCCGAATATTACTGCCCAACAGCTTACTGTTTTACCAGATTACACTGAAGGAAATACAATCGTATCAACTGATTCTGAAATTTATGGGCATAAAGATTTTGACCAGGCCAGTGATGATGCAAAAAAAACGCATGGAAGTTACGCTGAACACATCCCCTATCAGATAATTACCCGCGTCTATCAGGAAGAAGACAAAGCTGAAAATGCTTTCAGATTATTAGTCAAAAGCGGCTTTGCTGAAAATGATATTAAAATCACTCCTTATAATCCATTAAATAGTATTACAGATGTCCTGGGTAATACGTAATATACAGAATACCCTGGAGACGGTTCAAGGGATGAATATGTCTTAAGTCTGGTTGCCAATTCGGCCATTGAGGCAGCACTCGCCTATCAACTTCTAAATAATTGTATTTAGCTGCAAAAAGGCATTACACATACAGCTATAACACTAACAAACAGGCCAATACCATTTAAATTAAAAAACACACTTTCTTACAAGAACAGGATTTTATTTATTCCTTACAGAAGTAAAAATGAGCCGTTATAAAAGATTATTTAGCCACAATATGGCAAGATGTTTGCCTATTATTAAATATCTCCGATGAATTTAATGCTCATGTCGAATCAAATAAAGACAATATGGTTAAGAACTCTGATGTTAGTGCATTGGCGACTAATTTTCGTGAATATATCACCCGTAATAAAATAATTGAGGAAAGAGATCAGTTAATAGAAGATCTGACTTCACGCAATCAGGATCTCAACCAATTTGCTTATATCACTTCACATAACCTGCGGGCACCTTTATCTAATTTAATTGGTCTGATTGATATTCTGAATTATGACCTTCTGGATGAATATAACAAAACAATTGTAGACATGTTCAGGGATTCTGCTTTCAAGCTGAATGAAACTATTTACGACCTGACACAAATGCTAAGTATTAAAAGCAATAAAAAAAAAGTAATTATAGAAAATGTAAATGCGCCTTATATTTTTAAAAAGGTCTGCAACTACTTCAATAAACAAATCCTCAAACTGGGAATTTATATACACACTGATTTTCAATATGAGCTGATTCCGTTTTCTAAAAGCTATTTAGAAAGTGTATTGATGAACTTAATGTCGAATTCAATGAAATATTGTTCGGCTAACAGACCACTTAAAATAGAAATCACCACAAAGGTAAATGAAGATGGCAATATTACCCTCATTTTCACTGATAACGGTATAGGTATCGACCTTGCAAAACATAAAGACAATATTTTCGGACTAAATCAACGTTTCCATAGCCATGTTAATGGAAGTGGTGTTGGCTTATTCATCACTAAAACCCAGGTCACCTCAATGGGAGGGGAAATCGAAGTTGAAAGTGAAGTAGACAAGGGAGCTACTTTCACTATAACATTCAAAAAACCATGATCAATGTGACATCAACATGTGTCATTATTTTAACGATTTAGTATGACTTTACCTCTAGTTTTGTAATTAACGTATTTCACAGAACATGAAAAAGATCTTATTCATTACTTTAGTCCTTGGTACCATCTTCAACCTGAAAGCCAATGCTCAGGCCGTATCTGGTAACGTACCACTAAGCATCGTACTCTCGGATGCCTTCTCTATTACGCTGGGTGCAACTCCCGATGTAGTTTTCACTTATGCTACTGCTACAGATTATGCTGGCAGTAAAACAGTAGCGAAAACAAATCATTTCACCGTGGTTAGTAACAAACCTTACAGTGTTGCAGTGAAAGCTGCGACTGAGTTTAATGTAATCGCTGGTAATGCAACTCCAGTATCTTTAAGTGTGGTACAAGTAAGTATAGATCCAAGTACACCTGCTACAGGGGCTACTTATGCTACACCCGCTTTAACAACAACTAATCAACCGCTGGTTACCACCGCTTCACCAACACTTGCAACCGCCTATAACGTAAATTATACGATTCCTACTGCCGCTGGTCTGCTTGGTAAGGTAGCAGGAACATATGCTACTAATGTGGTTTACACAGTTACACAACCTTAATCGGCTTGATGAAGGTACTACTTACTGGTTTATTCATCATATGCCTTGTCATGACGCTCCAAGACCCAGCGAAAGGACAGGGCTTTTCAATTTCACCTGCCCGGATTTTCTTTACTGGAAATCCGGGAGAGACTATTAGTCAGACGGTCACCTTTGGGAATACTTCAGCAGGTACATTATCTTTTGTAACCAGAATACAGGATTGGAACAGAGATTCACTGGGTACTAAGGTCTATTATGATAGCAATACTCTGCCTTTTTCCAACGCCAGCTGGCTTACACTTTCCTCCTCAAATAACGTTGCCATACTACCTGGAGAAAATAAACAGGTCAATGTATCAGTGACTATTCCTGCGGATGCGAAGAAGTTAACAACGAGCATGCTTTTTTTTTTACACAAGTAAAAGAACAGGAGGCACAACAAAAAAGTGTTGCCAAGGTTGGTATTAATGTTTTAATGGAGGTTGGAATACAGGTTTACTATGTTCCGCGGGGGCTAAATCCAGGAGAGCTTGAATTTCTCTCTTTTGATGATCGCGGGGTCTATGACAATGGAAAAGCAAAAAGCCGGAGACTGGCTTTAAAAATACACAACAAGGGAAACCTTAATAAAGATGCATTCATTCGTTTTGAATTAACCAATAAAGAAACTGGTGAAGAAATAAAAATTAAACCCGAAGTGCTGGCCATGTTACCTGATGCCACGCAATGGGTAATGGTTGATTTACCAACAGATTTAAAAGGGAAATTCCTTGCTGTTGCATTGCTGGATGCTGGTTCTTCTTATGATTTTGAAAGTTGCTGAAAAAGAGATTATATACCGCCCTTAGTCTTGTTTTTTGCTGTTTCGCAGCTGGAAATGTCAATGCGCAATTGATCATCAATCTGCCTGAAGCAAATATTTCAGGACAAACGGGTTATCTGGTCAATTTAAATAGTGGTTCATCTCCTTTTTTAAGTCTGTTATCAGCCGTCAATGTCAAGGCCGCCAGCACAACTTTAACGCCAGCACCTGGTACATTACCTGCACTTGCACTCGCTCCAAACCTGATCAACATAAAAGTAACTTCAATTGGAGGTGTGAATATTCTTTCAGGGGCAAATCAGATTGTACTTTCGAGTGTATCACAAAATATTTATTTCGTTGCAATTGGTTTATTGAGCGGGGTTATGCTTGTTGACTACACCGTTTCACCATTGAATGTGGCCTGGGCAGCCGGAAGCTATGCAACAACGTTAACTTTTACTGGCAGCATTACCCCGGCAACACCAACACTAACGCTTAATGTTCCTGCTGCTTATATTACTTTAAATACACTGATTCCGGCTACAACAACACTCAATGTCAATTCGTTTGCCATCTTCAGAAGTGTGGCGGGTATCAGTGCAATATCTGGTAATGATTATTTTACGACTGTACCTACCTTACTAAACCTTAAAGCGAGCAGCGGTACATTCGCTTTCACAACTACCCAGCCTTATAATCAATTACCGGCAGCAAACAGTGTAAATCTAATGGGCGCAGTTCTTTCCGGTACTTATGCGGGTTCGGCCATTAATCTCTCTGCGAGTGATCAGTTGCTAACTGTTGCTACCGGAATCCCCGTTATTGTAACGAATAAAAGCATCTTGTCTTCAACTTTAAGTATTAGCGGCGCCAATTTGAAAAGTAATTTTGTACAGGCTGGAACATATACGGTACCCGTAGTTTATACGGTCTCAAAAACGGCCTCTTCCTTCCCGACAACCTTGCCCTCAAAAACGATGAATAGCTCTGTTCAGGTTAATGTAAGTAATCTGATGGAATTGATTGTTGAGGATCCCAGTGTAACGCTAACAGTCAATACGACTGCAAATTATCAACAAGGGGTAACCACAACGATGCCAAACCATGTTAAAGTAAGCAGTACTGTTCCATACAATGTAACTGTAAAGGCAAACAGTAGCGTTTTAAGTTCTTCTGGGGGCATTCAAATACCCGTTGGGGTAATTACCATTGAGGGAATGACGGGACAAACTGGGATCACACCAGTTGTGCTATCTGCCAGCCCTCAGCAGATCATTACTTCTGCTGATCCTACAATAGACCGGTTTCTTAATCTACAGTATCGCATCCCTTCAACACAGACTTCTAATCTGCTGAATAAAACAGCAGGAAGTTACAATACAACAATTACTTATACAATTGTAGCGCCTTAGTTAAAATCTGCTTACGGTAACTTTCCGGCGCTGATCATGATACAGGAAGGTCAGCATACCAACAGGAACTCCCTGAAGGGAAACTTCTTCTTTCATTCTCAATGGAAAATGGCATCCCTGCAGTCTCAATGTATACAGTGTAATTATTTCTCGGCAAATAAAAACAGAAATTCCCCTGGTCATCTGTTAAGGTCTGATGAATACGGCCGTTCGGATCTACGGCATTAATTCTGATTCCTGCAAGTACTGGTGTTCCGTCGCCATATTTTTCTGATTTCAGCTTCAGACAGCCATTAAGAGCTTGTGTTTTGATTAAAGGAATTTCCAGTTTCTTACTTTTATCAAGAAATACAGCTGTAGGATCTTGCAAACTCCAGCCCCTGGTATTCGTCACAGAAACTGTATAGGCCTCTTTTTTCATATCCTTAAATTCTACAACTCCTTTACTGTTGGTCAGGGCGGCTTCACCATTAATTTTCACTAATACTCCAGCCGCCGGTGCTTCTCCCGGATCACGTTGCCCATTACTGTTGTGGTCTTCATAGTAGGTCAGAATCAGTTTTTTCGTACCAGATCTGCCGTTTGCCCACTGCAAACTGCTTCTCTACACCAAATCTCAGTTGTCTGTTTTCAAAATATAGATTATCCAGGGAATTCACGGTATTTGAACCAGGGCTATAGAGCGGAATTGGTTGCTTTTGCCTGGTTATAGTGTATTGAAGATCACTGGTAAGTGCCCAGTTTCCTTTCAGCAAATACCTTATATTACTGTTCACGGAGTAATTATTGCTGTGCGTGAATCCATAATAGTTATACATCCCGCCTAAACGGAAAGTCAGGTTATTTTCTAAGGCTTCAAAGTGTACGTTTGGACCAAAAGAATATAAACGGTATTGATTGGTTCCGGTTGAAGATAGAATGTCTGAAATATAGTAAGGGTTTAATTGAATATAACTGCTGAATCCCAGAATTGGCAGATTGTAACTGGTATTGATTTTAATGGAATGAAAAGGGGCCGTTGGTCTTTCTGAGGTATTTACATAAGTATAACCGTAGTCAGCGGTCATAGAGAAACTATGTATGCGTCCACTAAAGCAATGTTCGCGCTAAAACGCATCGATGAAGACCTCCAGTCTGTGTTAGCACCAAATTGATCAGTCATCGTAGAAGTAATCAAATGCTGGTCGATGAAGTAAGGCCCGAAACCGATAAAAACATTTCCAACCCGGGTATTGAGCCCCAGCTCATAAATGTATATCGCATTTTTATTAATTCCAGTATTAAAGATATTATTTAACTCGTATTGATACTTCGGACTATTCACCTGCATACTGAAGTGGGCTGCAAGGCTATTGTCGTTTTCGAATTTGCGGGTCAGGCGCAGATCGTTCAGTAACAGGCCGCGTCTCAATCCTGTAAAATACGGACTGCTGTAATAGCCGCTTCCGGCAAATTGGTAAGCAGTGGTGTTAAAAGCATAATTCATTCCCACAGAAACGCCATGTTGAGCAGAAGAATTCTCCTTGTTTTGTGCCTCTAGTGAATAGCCCGCCTCAAGGTCTAAAAGTTGCCCTTTGCCGAGATTCACACCAGATTTTATACTCAATTGGTTGGCATCAATACCGGTAAAGGGGTCACGGCTATGTATAAAAGTGAGCCGCCGGTCACCTTTAGTATCAGGAGTTGGGAGGTTATAATCAACTGCAAGAATTTTTGCGCCGGAGATTGTTGTACTAATCTGGTCATATAACAAAAAATTATTCTGAATTCCATAGACAGACAATACGCCGTTATCTTTTAATTTCAGACTCGCTTTTATCCCCCTGCCCCCTAAAGAAAAATCTATGTTCTCATATATATTACCCACTTTAACCCCCCAGCCTTTGGCCTGATAATCAACATAGGTATTATAAATATTAATTCCATTCACATTTTGCTGGTGGTACTGGTCGGCATTTAACCGGTACTCAAGCGATGCATTATCTCCTGTTTTAACTTTCCCATTTGCTTGTAATTGATAAAAAGATGAGTTACTGCTCAAACTGGCATAACGCAGTGCAATGGTATTAGACAGACCACCTGCATAGGTATCGCTGCCCATACTCAATCTTCTTGCATTGGTCACGTTTACAATTCTGATCATTTTAACTGCCAGTGGATGGTTACCAGCATCCACTGCCTGAATGGTCACGGTAAAATCTGCGGGGATACGGTTATTTATTTTATTCCTTGCCAGGAAAGGAAGTAATTGCTGTGTTCCAGGTTGCAGCGTAAGATTCATGGTCTGTCCGGTAAATTCTAGTCCGTCAGGAACACCTGAAAGGAGCAATCGGAAGGTAATTGGCACAAAGCCGTTATTTGCGCAACGTACCACAACCTGTGCCTGGTTATTGAGCTGTCCTAAGTAAACTTCATCTTCTTCTGTACCAATAGTCAGTCCGCCAACATCCGTTAATTGCGTCATAAATGAGGCAGATTGCTGAACCGGAATCCCTTCTAAAGAGATGAGATGAACTGTAAAAAGCTGATTGTTACTGCGAATAGTTTGCCTGTCGGCGATATATTTTAATGGAAAAACTCTGCTTTCCCCTCCTCTTAAGATCATGCTGTCCGGTAAGGAAATCAAACCTTTAGCGAGCTGTTTTTCTTTTTTGTCCTGCCTGACAATTACCGGCCCTTTTTCAAGATTGGTAATCTTTAGCTGATTAGCAAAAGTCTGTCCGCCTTTAATTTCTAAGGTATCATGTGTAAAAGCATATTTTACCTGGGCGGATACATTAAATCCGGTCAGACAGCAAAAAATCAGATATAATATCTTCAAATAGCCGATTTTATGCATCATAGTTTATGATAAAAGCATATCTGCCTTGCAGGACAAGGAGTGTCGCCTATTGAATTTTTATTTGAATTGGGCAAGCAGTTCACCCTTACTGTTAATATTCAGTTTTTTATATGTCCTTTTGATATACTGACGAACAGTATCTAATGAGATTCCATACTTATAACCTATCAACTTATAACTTAAGCCATTTTGAAGACCTTCAACAATCTGGCGTTCTCTATAGCTCAATTTAGATTGATAATCTACAGTATGCTGGACTTGCTGGATTACATTTCTGGAAATGGAAGGACTAAAAACAGACCCTCCACGATGGGTGGTGACAATAGTTGAAATCACATCATCCACACAGGTATCTTTGGTCAGATATCCCATAGCACCAGCCTTTACGCAGGCAAGAACACTATTATGGTCTTGAATATTACTATAAACTACGACATTGGTATTGGGAAATTTACGGTATATATCGGGAATGACGTCAATTCCATTCACTTCAATATCCAGTAAGGTTACATTAGGTTCCTGTGATGGCTGTACTTTCTTACATTCACCCATAGAACCAATGTCAAGAGTGACTTTTAGATTATGTTGATGCTGATGATCCAGCATCACCCGCATCATATTTCTGCTCTGTTGATTAACATCAATAATTCCAACTTTAATCATAATTTTCCCCTCCTTAACCTCATTCAGTAAATAACTTGAAATGATATGAAATAAAGTTAATAAATACTTTAAATATGCTTTAAATGCTTCTGCGTTCATTCTGTTTGTTCATTCACAAACGAAGCGGATCAGGGGAAATAAATACTATTTTAATGCGTTGCTAATGAGTGGAATAGTGCCTAAAGATGAGGAACTTAGAAAAGAATCTCTTAATTCTCTACCCAAACTGACATGTTCTCTGATACTTTCTGCTCTGGATTGATAATAGGCAGTAAATGCAGTGTTTAATTCCGAATAATTAAATAAACACCGCGACAAAATCTTTGCATCGAGCATGGCATTGGTTGTGCCTGCACTGGTGAATGGCAGTGCCACATGCGCTGCATCCCCTATCAACACTACATTTTGATAATGAAAGTCGGGAAGCAGATCGAAATCCCTTGTATTCCAGATATAACTGGTCTTAAAATCATTATGTCTTAACACAGTTTGTACTTCAGCGGGAAAATCTTTCAGCAGATGCTGACATAATTCCCGGAGATGTTCATGGTAAGCTTCAGAAGACCGCTCATAGACACCTTCAGGAATATCAGCTAATAATGGGTCATATTGCATAAACCACACCATTTCTACTCCTGTTGTAGGAATCAGTCCAAAGGAAAGTCCTTTGTTTTTTTGCTGAAATTTAGTGAATTTACCCAGAAGCCTTGCGGCAAGTTCTGCATGCTGTACTATTCCGACAACCTCTTTTACTTTACCTGATTCAA
Organism: Pedobacter sp. NJ-S-72; assembly: GCF_053890575.1. Lineage (NCBI taxonomy): Bacteria > Pseudomonadati > Bacteroidota > Sphingobacteriia > Sphingobacteriales > Sphingobacteriaceae > Pedobacter > Pedobacter sp. NJ-S-72. The sequence continues at coordinate 3,828,295 of NZ_CM132681.1, forward strand.
ATTTCACCTCTCCGAATAGCTGACGGCGGACTACCGAATTTGCACCATCAGCTCCAATAAACAGATCGCCATACTCCCGGTCTCCACCGAGAAATTCGGCTGCGACAATCTTGTCCTGCTCATATATAAAATGAGAAAATATACGCTCATTATTGAGCCTGGATTCGGGTAGAAGCTGATGTAAACAGGCGAGTAAATCTGTACGCTTAAAACATTGCCAGTCTTCCAGCGTTTTTTCAGCAATTATATGTCCGTTTGAATCTCTGAGTACAAAAGTATCCACTGGCTTACCGGGAAGCTGATGGTTACTGTTTGCGGCTAGTTCATTCAGTACAGCGATACCATCATGATGCATCAGGAAAGCGTGCCCACCAACAGCGGTAAATGTCTGTCTTTCATTTACGCTAACATCAATACCATGTTGATGGAGGTAAATCCCCATACATAATCCAGCGATACCTCCACCTAAAACAACTATTTTCATAGATTATTTACCGTAGTTTTTATATGGTGCAAAGCTTCTCCAAGGATTTCTTCTGAAGTTGCAAAACTCATCCTGATAAATCCTTCGGCACCTTCACCGAACCATTCCTTAGCACCTGGTACTACAGCAACTTTAGCTTTATCCAATAAAAGCTGATAGATTTCTTTACTGGTCTTCTTTGTACCTGTGATATCAGTAAATGCAACATAACAGCCTTCAGGAGAGATACACTTAAATCCCTGTGTGGCATTCAGTGCTGCAACTGTTATATCTCTCATTTTTTGAAGATGCACCAGAAAATCATCCAGCCAGTAGCCGCATTCATTGAGTGCTGTTGTGGCTGCAACCTGCGAAAGTATATTGGCACCATGAATAGTAGAACCATGAAGAGAAACTTCGAAAAGACGATCGTAGTGTGCCTGATTAGACGCCATTACCGCCCCTATTCGTAATCCAGCAAGGCCGTAAGATTTACTGAAACCGGTTACTGTTACGGTCTGGTTTCTGATTTCTTCATTTAACGACGCTATACTTGTATATATATGAGGGGTATAAACAATATCACTCCATATTTCATCTGATAAGATGACCAGATTATACTTACAGGCAATCTCACCCAATTTGAGCAATTCATCCTTTTTAAAAACCTTTCCGGTTGGATTCAAGGGATTACAGAGACAAATCATACGGGTTTTACTTGTGATCAATTGCTCCAGATGATCAAAATCAACGGCATCAGATCCCGGGGGAATAGCGAATGGAATAGCCACACCGCCTACTGCCTCAGTTGAGTATCGGAAAAGAAAATCTACGGGATCAAAAATAATTGCTTCATCGCCTGGTGAAAGAAAAGCTTTGCAGGTTAAATAAATACCAAAAGCAGCACTGTCTACCGGAAAAATAAAGGCTGGATTAGCTGGAATTTTACGTTTATTAGAGAAATAGGCAGCCAGACTTTCCTTGAAATCAGGTAATCCTGCAGGCGGACCATAAGAGAGGTATCTATCTTTTGTAAACCGAATTATAGATTCTGCAATTTCGGGTGCGCTCGGGAAATCCGGATCGGCAGCTGTTAGCGGGATAACTCCCTCATCAACAGTAGCCCAACGCAAATTAAATGCTCTTTTCTTTAAGATATCCAGGTTGACAGAATGGGATTGAAACATCCTCTAAAACTATAAATTTTCTAGAATTTCAAGAAACTTTTCTTTAACCAATGGCTTGATAATAAATTCACAAACTTCATTTATGCTTTTTGACCGCTCCATCTCATGTGGAGAGATGGATGAAGAGACAATATAGAGTTCATTTCTCTTTGCAAAAGAAGGATATAGTTCCTGATATTCAGTCAAAAACTCCCAGCCATCCATGACTGGCATGTTTAAATCCAGGAAAATAATATCAGGTAACAATTCTTCTTTACCCTGAATTTCTTTAAGATGGGTGATTGCCTGAAGCCCGTCTGAAAAAACTTCAACTTCAACATTTTCAGACACTTTCAACATCATTTTTTTTTTTTGTAAGAAATACAAAAATATCATCATCATCAATGAGATATACTTTCTTCATCACCAATTCATATTTTGATTTACAAATTCTATAGAAAAAATAGATCCCTGATCGGGAAAACTCTCGACCCAAATTTTACCTCCCATAGCCTCTACCTGCGTTTTGGTCATAAATAGCCCCAGGCCTTTAGCATCCGGATGACGGTGGAATACCTTTCCAATTTTAAAAATATTGTCTTTATGTTTCACAAGATCTATGCCTAAACCATTATCCTGAACAGTTAATACAATATTTCCTTCTTTCATTTTAGAAGCAAGGTTTAAAGAAAGCTGTCTTTCAGGCGATTGATATTTAATTGCGTTACTAATCAGGTTATAAAATATACTGGCCAGATATTTATGCGGATATAATACAGCTGGGGCATCTTCAAAATTGACCTTAATTTTAGCCTTTGCCTTTTGAATTTCTACATATAATCCATCAAGGGCTTCCTGAAGACAGGTACTAAAATTAAGCCTGTCCAGCTTGATGTCTCTATCTAGTCTGATCTGTATAGATTCTACCAGTTCATTAAATGTACTTTTCAGGTTTTCGATTACAGGTTCCAGTTTTGAGACCAGTAATTTTTGTTCTTCGGCGTCCTCAGCTTCTTGTATAAACTCAGCCAGCATTGCCATATTAATTAATGGCCCGCGCAAATTATGCGACACCACATTACAGAAATCTATCAGTTGCGTATTCTGAATAGCCAGCTGTTCCATAATCATGGTTTGCTTCTCTTCGAGCAGTTTGCGTTCCGTAATATCTATTCCAAAACCGATAACCATGATAAAATTCCCTTTTTCATCATGCATAGGCATAGGAAACATCCTTCGCAGAAATGTGATATTATTTCCTTCAGGATCTTTTTGACTTTCTTCCCATCCTATAGCTTTTCCTGTGTTCTTCACTTCCAGAAACTGCTCCCGCCTTGCCATGGCAATTTTTGGATCGCGGTTCCGGAAAGTACCATACTCAAAGTCGTCCTTTCCGATAATGAACTTTCTATACTCTTCATTTTTAATCGCCATTGGGTTAGCGAAGAGGTATTTGTGGTCTGCATCAAAAACAACAATATCCTGAGGGATATTATTCAGTATACTTTCGTAAAATTCTTTGATACTATTATTAATTACCGGCAGTTTCAATTGCAACAGACTAGTCACCTGCTGTGCCAGTAAAGCGAGCCCTTTATGCTGTTCCCGATTTAGGGTAACCTGCACTGGCCCTGCTACACTTAAGTGTCCGATTACCAGACTCTTATCAACAACAATAGGTATAGCAATAAAAAACGGAAAGGACTCAGCTACTACTGAATTATATCTCTTAGCGTTTCTTTGAGGTCTGTACCTTTTTTGCTTTATACCAGATTCTGTCTTTATCTACAAAAGTAATAGCAGAAACTGGTGCCTGCGTTATAATAGCAGCAAGTTTGACTATATTATCAAACTCCTGTTCTTCACCAGTATCCAAAATTTCCAACACATAAAGCGCAGCAATTCTGTCAGCTTCATTCCTAAGTGATGGGATATTAATCATATGCAGGTTTCGGTCAACAATTTTGACGACACAAAGCTAGTTATTAGATTGATTCTTTTATTAAAAAGAAAAGGCCTTGTGATCATTTATCCAAGATAGAATTTTTTCTCCACATTCAATCCTGCTCAAAAGTAAACAGCTGTTCTTTTTATTCATCATCTCAATATATATGTGAATAAAGCCCGATCATTTTATTCACTATCTTCAAAAAAATTGAGAAATTGTCAGGATGTTTGAATATTTTAGAGTTTTAAATAGTTATGACACAAAACTTTAGGCATCAGACAGGATATAAGGCCGAACATATGATCGCGTACGCTGAAATGAATAAGAACTTTCTCAGTATCATTGAAAAGTGTAACGATCTAATATTTTTTACAAAGAAAAATGGTGACTTTATTCACGTTTCTACAGCTGCTGAACAACTATTTGGTTTTAGCAATGAAGAGTATTTGCGAATCAATATTACAGATAATATTCACCCGGAAGATTTATGTGGTGCAACAGAAAGATTTCAGCTGGTATTAGCCTCTTCAGGTGCAACAGCTAATTTAAAATTCAGGAACAAAACCAGGCAAGGTGATTATCGCTGGATAGAAGGGACAGTTACAAATATGCTTGATGATACTATCCAGGCTTTAATGATCAGGTTTAATGATATTACGGACCGGATCGTTAGTGAAAATGAACAAAATTTACTGATCCAGGAATTCACAAAAAGAAATCAGGACCTCAATCAGTTCGTTTATATTATCTCACATAATCTGAGAACACCGTTAGCCAATCTGCCAATCTGATAGGCTTGATTAACATTCTGGAGATTGATCTACTGGATGATTATAATAAGGGAATAGTTGACTTGTTTAAATGTTCTACAGACAGGCTAAGTGAAACGGTTTTCGACCTTACACACATCCTGACACTCAAAGACAACCAGGGAGTAAAAGTTACAAAGATTAATGTTCAAAAGGTATTTGAAAAAGTATGTCATTCATTTAATGAGCAGATCAAACAGCTGGGGGTTGTATTGATTTCCAACTTTGATTGTAATCATATCCTTTTTAATAAAAGCTATCTGGAAAGCATATTAATGAATCTGTTATCGAATGCAATTAAGTATCGGCTGCATAGCAGACAATTGGAGATCAGGGTCAATCTAGCCAAAGATGATCATAATACATATACGTTAACCTTTTCAGATAATGGAATGGGTATTGATATGGATACAAACAAGGACAAACTCTTCGGCCTTCATCAGCGTTTTCACAATCATATCAATGGAAATGGCGTGGGCTTTTTTTATTACTAAGTCTCAAATCACTTCTCTGGGTGGCCATATTGATGTTGTTAGTAAAGTCAATGAAGGAACGACATTCACTATCACTTTCAAAGGGGAGCTTGTTAACTTGTCAAACCAGAGCCCCCAGCCTGTCCTACAATAGATTTAATTGCCATATTTAGCTTTTGCGAAGAGTCATTTAAAAAGTTCAAAGTTTCCTGGGTGTCTTCTCCTGGATATTTGATTAAAAACTCGGTCAAACTCATAATATTCGCTAAAGGTGCTCTTACCATATGGCTTTGTATCCATGCAATTTCTTTCAGATCTTTGTTCTGACGTTCAATTTCCTTGATATAATTTATCCGTTCTGATACATCGGTGGCTAATACTAAACGTGCTTCTCTTTCTTCAAAACGAATGGTATTAGTTTCGATTTCAACTGGAAAAACTTCTTTGTTTTTATTGATATGGATTAATATTCCAGAATAATCTCTGTTTTTGATCATACTATGCAGGTCCATTAATTTACTGCTTTCTGATTGGGGGCGAATATCAACAATATTCATCTGAAGGAATTCCTCTTTTGTATATCCGTATTTATTACAGGCAGCTTCATTTGCGTGCAGGAATTTGCCATTTTCCATATCAAAGACATACATGGGAACCGGGTTCGCTTCGAAAGTATTCCTAAAGTATCGCTCTGAGGCATCAAGTCTTGAAATGAGACTTGCTTCTTTCTTTATAGTCTGCTCCAGACCATTTAAGACTTTACTAATCAGCATGACGCTAATCAGGCTTACAAAAATAAGGTTACCAGAATATGAAGCCCACAAAGGCAAATCATAGCTCTGTAAAAGAGGGCTTTCAAATAGTTTATATTGTATTACAGCACCAAAACCTGCACAGATCAGGACATTGAGCCCAACAAGCCAGTAAGCAGCCGGGCGCGGGAAAATCATAGCAGAAAATATCGTAATAATAATCAGATAAAGTACCCCTGGCCCCCCTCTGAACCCAAAATTGCTATGTAAATGATCGCCAGCACGTACAAAAGAAACAATGCTAATATTTTCCTGGTATGGATCATAATTTTCTTATTGAAAATAATTGATAATAAAGCAAATACAAAAACCATGTTAAACCACTGGACTATTGTGCTGCCTGCAAAAAAACCGAAAGTCACCGAAGAGATAAATGCTATGATACTAACGATAAAACCATAGCTGATTATATTGGTAAAAAGTCGTTTACGCCAAAAAACATGCTCTTCTTCTGAAGGATCTGAATTCCTCAGCACCGCCTGTTCAATCTGACGTTTAACTTTCCACCAATATGCTCTGAGTGAAAACATAAATTACGCCCAAAGGTTAATAGGATAAACACCCTCATCTGCTAGTTTCTGCAATGCAGCTTTCACTACGGGTGCATCTTCTTTAAATGTTACGCCAAACCATTTCGCCTGTGTAGGGATCATCTTAACAACACCCTCACCAGATTTAATCAGTATATCTGCAACTTCCGGAATAAGGAACTCGGACTTAAGCTCAGTTCTGTTCTTATCCAGAAATTTATAGTATTCTTCTTCAGACCAGTTTACAAAATCTGGTGTGAAACAAAAGAAGTTCATGCTTACCTTGGTATCCAGCGGTAATTCTACAATGGAGTTGCCAATTTTAGTAAATGCTTTACCATCTTCTTTAAAGATTTCTTTACGCTCTGTAATACTTACAATTTCACTTTGTGCATTAACATTGATTTCTCCACGGGTTACTGATCCGTTATCACTTAATGTATTCTTCAATTCATAACCAATACATGCATATTTATTTACTTGTATAGCTGTAGTCAGGAAATTATATGCTTGTTTGAAAGCATCAAAACCATAGAAGTCATCAGCATTAATTACGGCAAATGGCCCATCTAATATTTCCTTACAGCATAGTAAAGCGTGTGCGGTTCCGAATGGTTTTGTTCTGTCTGCAGCGATTTGCCTGCCTCCACTAAAGCTCTCCCAGTGATTGATACACGTATCCTGTCGAAATTTTGCCTTTTAATTTTGGCTCTATAACCTCTTTAAACGGAGCTGAAAACTCTTCTCTTATAATAAATATTACTTTCCCAAATCCGGCTTTTACCGCATCATAAATAGAATACTCCATTATAGTTTCTCCCGAAGGACCAAAAGATTCAGTTTGTTTATTTCCTCCATATCTGCTAGCCATACCTGCGGCTAAAATGACAAGAGAAGGTTTTGTTGTATCCATAGAATTTTAAAATTTTGAATATAAAATAGCAAAAGTTACTCCATCTTTTTTGTAGAGTGATTAATAGCATTGATAAAATTACACAGTATCTTTGCAGGGAGCACGAAATTACTATGATTGACAATTTTTCAAGCGATGCAGCATTTGACAGTTTATACTCGCTAAGGGCACAACAGCTGTCTTCTATCCATTGGACTCCAATTGAAATTGCCAAAAAAGCCGCTGCTTACCTTACAGGGGGCGAGGCTGGAAAAAACATTCTTGATATAGGAAGCGGTGTAGGTAAATTTTGCATTGTAGCTGCTCATATTTTCCCCAACCATATTTTTCATGGTGTGGAGCAGAGAAAAGCCTTAATAGACGAGGCGATTATTGCCCAAAATGCAACAAAGACTACTAATGTCCAGTTCATTCATGCTAATTTCAATGAATTGGATATGGAGAATTATGACCACATTTATTTTTACAACTCTTTCAGTGAAAACCTGTTCCATTATAAACCGATTGATAATCTGATAGATTGTTCTGAAGATATCTACAATGAGTACTTTAATCAATTTTACGAAATGCTCTCAGAACGGCCTTCTGGCACAAGACTAGCAACTTTTCACTGTAATAACGAATATGTTCCTGCCTCTTATAAAAGAGAGGAGCATATTACAGGTGAAGCTTTAAAGCTTTGGATTAAACGGTAAATTGATTGTTTTTTAGAATCTTAGGATTTCACATCCAGATCTTCGAAAAAATAGAGTTTTTGCTTTTGTACTCTTTAACCAGTTCTTTCATTAATGTAACGACTTGCAGATCATCACATCTTTTAGCATGTTCTATCAATGCATAAATCTGAAGCTGGATCTCATCAAATGCGTACTCTCTTACTTTACCTATCATAATTTTCTCATGATGTGTAGGCATCGTATTCTCGTTATCATTTAATAGTTCTTCGAATAGTTTTTCACCTGGTCTGAGTCCTGAATATTCAATTTGAATATCCTGATTGGGTACAAGTCCTGCTAGCTGAATCATCTTTTTAGCCAGATCAACGATTTTCACAGATTTACCCATATCAAAAATGAAAATCTCACCGCCAGTCCCCATACAACCTGCTTCAAGCACAAGACGGCAAGCCTCGGGTATGGTCATAAAATAACGGGTAATCTCAGGGTGGGTAACAGTGACCGGCCCTCCTTTTTCAATTTGCTGTTTAAATCTTGGAATTACCGATCCGTTAGATCCTAAAACATTTCCGAAACGTAGTATAAATTTAGTAATTGGCTTCACATCAAGTTCATTGATATAGCTTAATCCATTACTGAAAATATGATTATTGTTATGAAGAGAATTGTTAAGCGACTGCACATAGATTTCGGCAATTCTTTTAGAAGCGCCCATCACATTGGTCGGGTTTACAGCTTTATCTGTAGAAATCATGACAAATTTCTGTACACCGTACTTCACAGCCTTGTCCGCGATTGTTTTTGTACCCAGCACATTCGTTTTAATGGCTTCACAAGGATTATCTTCCATCAGAGGTACATGTTTATATGCGCCGGCATGGTAGACGTAGTGAGGCTTAAAAGTGCTGAATAAGTGTTCCATCCGTTTTTCATCACGCACATCACCTATAAAGGCATGGAAGTTCTGATTCTTTGCAGTTTCAGTTAGTTCCAGGTATAATTCATGTAACGCTGTTTCAGACTGATCACATAAAATGATCAGACCTACTTCGAATTTAGTCAGCTGACGTACAATTTTTCACTTCCTATAGAACCTGCGGCACCGGTAATGAGGATACGCTTGTTTTTTAGCTGATGCCCTATTCCTTCAATATCAATGTGGATAGACTTGCGATCTAGCAAGTCTTCGATGTTTAGTTTCTTAATTTGAGTTGGCTGCAGTTTTCCATCCGTCCATACGTTTGGCGGCGGAATGTTTAAGACTTTGATTCCGTTTTCAAGACAAACATCTACGATTTGGTTTTTACGTTCCTTAGGAATCGTGTATGAAGCAAAGATGATTTCATCAAGCTGATGTTCTACAATAAGGTTTACCAGGTCTTTAGCGTCAAGGATTTTAATCCCGTCTATGGTTTTACCCATTTTCCGCTGATCGTCATCTACGAAGGCTATTATATTTTTGTTGACATGGGGGTCATGGTCAAAAGTTCTTTTAGTTGCTACTCCGGCTTCGCCAGCTCCGTAAATCATCACTCTGATCTTATCAAGTTTCAAGTTTTTTTATTGATATAGATAAAGAAATATTTGATCAGGACACGGTAGGTTATTAAGAGTAAAAAGCTGGAAAGACCATTGATAATAAGTATACTATTTGGGATTATCGCTGGATTGCCAGTAGCCACAAAGGCCATGTTAACCAGAAAGAACGTACTGTTAATAACAATTACGGCATAAAGAATACGGAAAGTATCCTGGGCGCTTGTATAGCGGATAATACCAGAAAAAGTCTTGACTTTAAAAAAAAAAACCAATGTACTGATCACAGTTGTAACCAATACATTCCGACTAAATTCTACATAATCTAATGTAGATAAGTCAAAATTTCTTTTGATTAGATATGCTAATGTCAACGATATAAAACATATCGTTAAATCAAGCGTAAATATTATCCATCTGGGTACTATGTTTATCTGACTGAACAAGATTTTATATTTTAGTAATCCGCTAATTTAATCAAAAAATCATACCAAATTCATTTTAACAATGTTCATTTATTAAAATGATTAAATAGATTTATTCAGATTCGTTAATTAGCGTCGAAATTAGTTAAAAATACGTCTCAAATTCCTTTAAAATTTTCTATTCTAATAAAATGATCTTTAAAAATATAAAAATATATTTTTAAAGATCATTTTAAATATGCCCCGGACACATGACCTAAATAATGAACGATCTATCAGATTAGTGTCTTCAAAATCTAAAAATCTGTATAAATATTTCTAAACGAAGAGCGCAGGCCTATTGTGAAAAAACGTTGCCTATCGTTCAACTGACTATTACTTTCTTTTCTATAAGATGCTCCAAATTCCAAACGAAGATTGTTTTTAGGATTCAGGATATAACCCAACTTTGCATCAGCAAAAAGTAAGCTTGTTTTTAATCCATGTCCTATATTAACCCCATAATTATCTACACGCGTACTATATGATTTATAAATATCTTTACCATAATTAAGACCATTCATATCTAAACCATATGTAGCAGAACTAAGTTGCAATCTGACCTCAAACCTTTTATAACTATAATTAACAATCCCCAAATATTCAGCAAAATTTGCTCCGTATGGATGAGCTAAAGGCTGATTATAATGACCGTAATTTTTATAGTGATCAGTTGCCGAATAAGAATAAGGCCTTACTCTGTTGGTTTCAATCTGGATATTAAGTTTTTTAACCTTAAAAACATCAAATCCTTTGATACCCAATTGTCCGCCTTGTTTATTTGCCCAATATCCTGTATTAGCAAATACTTCCTTAAAAGTGAACTCATTAATCATTAACTGTCCGTAAGCAACATAACGATCAGCTATTTTATAACTGGCATTAAATCCCAGAAGAACTTTATCAGGTGAACCATTTGCATACTCAGTTGGTCTCATAAACATCAATGGATTCACGTAACTAAAATCAAATCCTCTTGGTTTCCACATTATATTTTCGAATACCCCAACACTCAATCGTTTGGTTACATTCCAGCTCAAATAATGAAAAAGACCATATTTTTTTGGGTAGGGAGTTTCATCATCAAACGGGGTATCATATAAATCAATAAACTGAGCCCACATAGCCATATAACGAACATTACCTAATGTTGCTGTTACTTTAAAGAATGGATAATTAAAAGCATTATCAGATAGCAATAACGACCTGTAACCATCACCGATAAAATTTTTATCATACCCTAACTGAAAATTTACATATTTTGATGGGGTATAAGATAAAGTTCCGCCTGAATAAGCATAATCAAATCCCCTTGGACCAAATGTTTTCGCAAATCCCTGACCCGGAACAACTTTATTTACTCTGATATAATCTGTTATATAACCAGCAAATTTGCCTTGATTTTCAAAAAAATGACTAGTAAACGAAAACTTCTTCCCTATTTTCCCTCCAATTTCAATACCTCTTGTATTTAACCATGTTTGATCACTTCCCTGCCGACCGATCTGCATATCAGGAAGAAAATCCAGGTAAAAAGAGTAATCCTTATTATTTACTTCTATCAAATGCTCTTGAAAAAATTTTCCTGAAAATCCAGTTTTTACTTTGCCAGTCTTGCTGTAATGGCATAACGCGTTTCAACAAACTGTCTTTCCCTAAAGTATCAATATCACTTACAATATAAGGTAGTATATCAGAATGGCTACTCTTAGAACTATTGAAATATATATCACGACCTAACTTGTTATTAAGATCATGTCCCAATGGTAATAATTCTGATTGGCCCTGCGCCTTACTAATTATTAAAGTAAAGAAGATAAAAAAGGTAATAAGTTTGTTATTGATCATAAAACAAAGATATGTTATTCAAAATAATTCCTTCAGCGAGAAGGATTAAAAATAGTTAATGTCCTGTTAATCTTTGTGTCCGTTCTGTAGCAAACCTTAACAGAACAAAAATCAAAGTACTGCTGCATAATAGAATCATACCAAGAAGGATTGAAGAGCCCAATAAATTAATGACTAGCAAATTAACCACTAATTGTACTACGGCATAAATTATGGATATTAACAGATGAGTTTTTTTCCTCTCTCATTCGTCCAGTATTGATAAAAATGAGCTCTGTGTGCCTCAAAGATATTTTCTCTCCGGATTAATCTAAAAATAATGGTGGTAACTGCATCAAGACCATAAATCATCAGCAGTAGCAGATAGTTGAAATTTTCAGTTTTAATAATCAACTGTAACAACAGGAAAAGTATAATGAAAGCAATACTTACACTACCAACATCGCCAGCAAAACATTTTGCTTTTTTCCTAAAATTGAAATAGTTAAAGACAAGTAAAGACAAAGAGATTGTCAGCAGGAGTTCTTTTGATGTAAATGGCACTACATATTCATTTATACAATAAAAGGTAAACAGGGCAACTAAACTATAAGCCCCCGTTATTCCATTTATACCATCCATAAAGTTATAGGCATTTATGGTTCCTATAACAAACACTGCAGCCATAATCAACCAGTACCATGGCAGACCAAACAGCCCTAACTGACAAAACATAAGACCTACTGAGACCAAATGTACAGTTAACCTGATTTTATTGTTGAGGGTTAAAATATCATCCAAAAAACTGATTAGCGAGATAAAGAACAGCCCAGCTATGAAATAGGGATATTGAAACTGATATAAACAAAAAAACAATATGGCAGAAATACCGAAAATAATACCTCCGCCACGTATGGTCAGCGCAGTATGTGAACTCCGGCTATTAGGTTTGTCTATGATATTAAAATGATCAGCAATCTTAAAATAGAGTAACTCCAGAATAAAGAGTGCAAGCAGGATTATAAGTATATTGATAACTGACATATTTATTATTTTATCTTGAAATCGTTCAAGACCTGGCTAGGGTTCCAACCTAATAGCTGCCGGGCTTTTGAATCATCAAATGTAAGATCAGAGGTTTTTTTTTTTTTAATTTACTAGTATTAATTGGCGATCTGGCCCCTATAAGATCACCTAATCCCGCAATTATCCGAGCTAAAGATCCCGGGAGATTAGATGGTTTACCTTTACCCAGCAAACAGCAATATTATCGGCAAGCTCTGCAAATGAAGGATCATAGCCATCGGTAAGATTATAAATTCCACCGATTTCTGCTGTCTTTAATAAAATTTCGGTCACATCTGTTGCCAGAACGATACTCTTTTTCGCTTTACCTCCTGCAATATTCAAATAATATCCCTTTTTAATACCGTTAATCATCGCTCCCAGATTACCTGGAGGATTGGTTCCGGCAATTAAAGGCAGTCTGAGAATAGCACAAACTACATTGTTCTTCGTACACCAATCCTGAACTAGTTCTTCGGCAGTAATTTTACTTTTACCATAGGGATCTACAGCATTTAATGGAGCATCCTCGTTAATATTTTCGCCCGACTCCAGTCCATAAACAGCAACGCTGCTTATAAAAACAAATGAAGCGGGTAATTGCTCAGCATTACTCAAAGCTGTAAGTAGGTTAATAGTCCCTTTTACATTTACGTTATAAAACTCCTGGATCTCAGCTTCTGTTTTTGGGACAGAAGAATGCGCTTTTCCAGCTGCATGAACAACAATATCAACTTTTGGAATTGCTGGAATCTGCTGAGATAGGTCACAAACGACATCCTCTGCTGCCGAACGCCCTAATGTAATAATCCTCTTTTGATATTTTAATCGGATTATCTTTCCTAAAAACCCTGAGGCTCCTGTTAATAACATCATACTAATTCAAATATTTCACTCGTCCAACCACCAATACTATATTTAAACATTGTACCTGAATCTGAGGGCAGAAATGGCGACTCAAAAAAAGCACCGTCTATTTTTGGATTTTCCCTGTCAATAAGTAATATATTGGCTTCATTATAAAAATCATATTTCAATATATCCTTATTTGTTGTTACCAATTTACGCTGTACTCCAAGGGTTTCTAAAGTACGCATAGTCAACCCAATCTGATTTGGATGGTTGATATCCAGTACAACTTTAGATTCAGACATAAAACCCGATATATCACTATGACTTAAAGACTTAAATGAAACATCCTTATATTTCACCAGCTTAAACGACCGGTCAAATAATCTCTTAAACAGGAATAAGAGTTTACTGCTTAAATAAAAATAAAGCTTAAAATTTTTAATGCCATTAGCATCCAGGAGCTTTTTCACAAACGTATACCTGTCACTATGCGCAGTTCCTACAAATAAGAAATCATAGTGAATTTCTTTTGTTTCTTTCTGACTATAGGCATCAGTATAGAATAATGGCCTGAGTTTTAATCCATATTTTGCGGCATCATGAGGATCAAAAGTAAACTTCGAAGTAAACAATGGCAGTAGCTCCAAATTCTGCTTTCTGTTCTTAAAAGAATCCCACATATAAAGAATACTTTTTGCTTTAGGGAAAGCCTCTTTTAATTTCGATAAACTTTCGAAAGATATTGACTCGGGATTTACAAAAAATAAATAATCAAATTCTTCTCCGCCTACCTGTTTTAGAATATTTTGATAATAAATATTAATCTTATTCTTCAGGAAATTCTTATTGATACGGATAAGACTTTTAGATAAAAAATCATTGGAAGGCCTATCATCAAACCATATAACTTTTGCCCCTAATCCTTCTAATACCGATTTAATTTCTTTTTCATAATTAAAGAATACCGGACAAAATAACAGAACTGACTTTCCCTTTAAATCCTTCATATTATTTATAAAGTCCCTTAGCCTTCATTTTTCATCTATTGATAATTGATAATTATCTTTTTCCACTGCCTGTAAGTTTACCCAATCTGTAAATTTTGCGATACCTTCTTTAAAAGAATATTTAGGTATAAAACCCAATTTGCCCTCAATTTTAGTTAAATCGGCAAAGTTATGACGGATATCCCCAATTCTGTAATTACCACTGATATTAATTGGAACTTCAACGTTGTAATTTCCAACCAGAGTTTCTGCTACAGTGATCACACTAGTCGGTACCCCAGTACCTACATTAAATACTTCTCCGTTAGCTTCTGTTTTTTCAATACCTAAAATAGTGCATCAACAACATCATCAATGAATACAAAATCGCGGGTTTCTCTGCCGTCTTCAAAGATATTGATACTGTTTCCATTCTTTATCTGCGTAGAGAAGATAGATAAAATACCAGTATATGGATTTTTTAACGACTGACCAGGACCGTAAACATTCTGATAGCGGAAAGCAACTGGAGCGATACCAATTGTAGGACAAACAGTCATAATCATTTGTTCCTGGTTTTGTTTCGTAATACCATAAACAGATGAGGGGTGAATTTTGGATTCTTCATCAGTTGCTACTAATTCAAGTGGCTGATTACACCCTGGATATTTAACGGAAAAGTCTCCCTTATCCATAAACTCAGAAGTTCTGTGTTCCGGGTAAACAAAGCCAAGTTCAGCACTTTTATATTTCCCTTCCCCATAAATAGATCTCGAAGAGGCAACTACGATCTTCTTAACCTGATGATTTGTATTTGCTAACAGATCTAATAAAATGGCTGTACCATTTATATTTACATCTACATACATTTTTTTGAATTGCATACATCGATTGTCCTGTACCGGTCTCTGCTGCATAATGAACAATAATATCCTGTCCAACAAGTGCTTTTTCCCAATCTTGTTTAGAGGTAACAGTACCGTGGATAAATTTCACCTTCTCTTTTATACTTTGATACAAAGGGGAGGTTAATTCCGGTTCGTCACCATGTATTTGAGGAGACAAATTATCAAGAACCGTTATTTCGTACCCTTTTTCTATAAGCCTTAAGGCCAAATTACTTCCAATAAATCCGGCACCCCCGGTAATTAAAACTTTCTTCATAATTTAAATTTCTTAATTGATAAAAGACCCGTCAGGATTAGTTTTCCTCCAAATCTGGTTTTGCTGATCATAGCGTTTGATTACTTTTGCTGGCACACCTGCGATAATAGAATAGTCTTCAAAATTACCTCTGACTACCGCATTAGCACCAACAACGCACTGCTTGCCCAAAATTGTGCCAGCCTGGATACATGCCCTATTCCGATGTAACAATTTTCACCAATCACGGTATCTTTTAGTATATATTTCTGCTTCAGAATGTGTACACCTATTTCTTCATAGTCATGATCAATATTTGTAATAAATACGTTAGCTAATATGGTTGTTCCCTTACCAATGGTTAAATTCTTACCAGAGGTTATATGCACATTCTGTGCAATAGCAACATCATCCCCTATTTCGATACTGGCATCCAGACCATGAACCTCCATACGGACATGAGGAAATATCCGAACCTTTTTTCCTATAAATATCTTTTTTACCCCAATCAGAATAATAGGTTTACCGATATAGGATGGAGACTGAAACCTGCCGAAAAAAAAAATCTTATAAATAATTGCTCTGATGAACCACGCAAATTTAAAATACATATTAAGCCGATTTATTTGTTCTTAATTTAACAATCAAACATCTTCTCCAGTACTTTAGGTTTGAATATAGCTTATAAAGATGAACCTCAATAAAATTAAGATATCCCAATAACTATTACATTTCCTGTATATTGTTAAGCTCTCCCTTTTGCATCCCGCTTAAATTACCAGATAAACCACTATGGCCAAATAATGGCTTCATACCACCGGCAATGGCAAGATTTTCATTGATGATGAGCATCTTATAATGCTGGCTTATTCTTAACCATAAATTACCATCTTCCGCATATCTTTGTTTTTCATCATAATAACCAGTTTTCTCAAAGATGACCTTTCTAAACATAGAAGTAATAGTAGACGGCGCCATCTTGATCATTAATTGTCTGAAGCTAACCTCTATCAGATCATCTTTAACAGTGTAAGGAAAACCCAGTGATAAATTATTATGTAGCGTACCGATAAAAAACACGTCGGGGTTCGCTTCAAGTATTTTAATCTGTTTTTCCAGTTTGGTAGGTAACCACACATCATCAGAATCTATCAATGCAATCAGCTCGCAGTTAGCAGCCCTGATTCCAACATTTCTCGCAGTGGAGACACCTTTATTTTCCTGATGAATTAACGTAACACTAATCCCTGAATTGACATTTTCAGCGATGAACTGTTCAACCTGGGCAACACTATCATCCTCTGAGCCATCATTTACAATGATAACCTCAAAGTCCTTAAATGTTTGCTGAAAAACAGATTCAAGTGTACTTTTAATAGTGCTGGCAGCATTATACAAAGGAATGATTACGGATACTTTCATTTTTAACATATCATTATTATCAGGAAACTTTCTATTTGTTTCCATCCGGTTTAAATTTTAATCAAATACACTTCTATATGGAATCATCTTTGGTCCACCATAATCTTCAGCGTCAATGTCATTTTTTAATGCAGATACAAACATCGCTATATAATAGAGGTATACAACAAACAATACAACTACCCGCGTACGCTTACTGAACAAGTAGACAAACTCAGCTATTAATACTATTTCAAAAATCCTGAAATAGTAAGCCAGTCTGGTTAAAATCAGTAAAGAAGAAAACGTATTCAGTAATAAAATTCCCAAGAACGGTAAACGCAATAACATACTTATTGGTTTCCGTTTTTCTAACAAGTTTGTAATAAAATACCAGTTGAGTAATTAAAAAGGTATTCAACACAATCAGTTTAAGAAAATTCACGCTTTCTCCTTCAATATAAGACTCATACTGTCCACCGCCTAAAACCAAAGTAAGCACACTGGTAAGCTCTAATTTTGCAATAACTAAAGATACCCCGATAGCTAAAAAATAATGCCATACCTTAACTCTATCAGCGAATTTCCAAACTAAAAGATGGCCCAGCATAATTAAAGCGCAAGAATAATGAAAAGAGGTTCCCAACGCTATCAGCAGGAAGTATTTTAAATATTTCTTTTCTGCAAGAAAATGAAAAGCATAAAAAGTAATCACAATAGCAAGCTCCTGTCTGATTATGCTCAATGTATTAAGATACAGACCAGGTATCAGCATAAATACGATTAATGCAATACTGGTATGAGTTGTATACTTCTTTATACCCGCATACACAGGATAATGAAAGTTGACAGAGAAAACAGAAAGAACATGACGTGAGAATCCGCTCCAAAAAAACGGAGAGTCTGCATCAAAAGTCTAAATCCAGGCTCATACTTATAATCAAAGTATGCACTTTGATAGGAATCTGTATAGCTTTTAAAATCGTATCCGGTATAATCTCTTAAACCAGAGACTAAAATAATAATTACCAGCCCTGTTATCTCAAAAAAATTATACTTACTATCAATGAAGTAATTTGATAATAGCAGTATAGAGATAATAACAATGTAAGTAATATAAAATAACATAGAATTATTTTAGTATACCGGATAGAAAAGAATCATCTTCATTTTTAAACTGCTTTTTAGTTTCTTCCTCCAATAAAGTTAAGGCTGTTCCTATATCTTCAGCATCAATTCTTTTAAGATTCAACAAGTTATGTACATTAAAATAAACAGCATATACTTTAACCCAGTATTTCAGTTTGTTAACCTTATATTGAGACCATACTTCTTCATGTTTTGTTTAAGTTCAACTATTTCTTCTGCTGAATAAGTCTCCTTTAAAAACTCCTCAAAATGAGCCCCCAATTCCGGAAATTCAACTAAATACTCAGCGTATATTTTTGGTATGTTCAATTTACTTATAAAACTACTGTTCCCGGTCTTTTTTAAGGCCTGAATAGCAGACTCTGGCCAGATAGTCTGACCCGTTACGTATTTCGGCAGGCACTTGGACCAATTCTTAACAGTATCCTTTGGTAAAAAATCCGGTTCATCTTCGATCCTAAAATGCGATTTCCGGACTCCGCTTTTTCCGGCAAAACTTGTTCCCGAAGCACCTGCAATAATTAAAGGGTACTCTAATACAAAATGTTTTTTAGAAAAAAAGGATAAACCGACTGCACTGGACATATCAGCTACGGGCCCAGGAAAATAAGTCCCTGCCTTTTCTTTCAGATTGTTCAGAATTTCTCTGGAAACAATCCCATGATATACCCTTGTAATGCCATTAATCCTTAAAGCACCATCCTCAAGTAATGCCTCCAGAGATTCCAGTGGACTGCTTTCCTGAATAGCTCCTGAAAAATTCCGATACAATAACATTCCTGCTAAAGATTTCTTTTTTCCAGAATTTCCAAATCTGTATTCAGGCCAGCAGTAAGACCCATGCGCGCAATTTAAGGAATCAACCTTATTGGTTTTCATCCATTTAACAACATCAATTGATTGAGAGATAATTCCATCATCATCACCCAAAAAGCAAATAAATTCACCGGAAGAATGCTCAATCGCTCTCGAAGTACTATCTGTTACAGATAATGCTTCAGTACCGATATGGAAATATTTGAGTCTGGAATCCTCTTTATATTGGTCAAGAAATGAAATGAATGATTCGTTGTTAGTCGTATTATCGTTTACAATAATTTCAAAATCCTTACTGTCCCATGTCATTAGCTTACCTACTAAATTACTCAGAGTTCTATATCTGTCCTTGGTAGGATATTATTATACTTAAAAGTGGGTTCATAATTACAATTCTTTTTCTCGTTTTAACATTAAAAAAATCTGCTTAATCTTAATAAATGGAACACATATTAGAATTACGACAGTAAAAGTGATCAGGGTTGCAAGGGATATTTGTACCAGTGTAAATATCTTTCCCTGGAAATGATCCATAAAAAGAAGTGACAGGCCATATGCAGTCGCAATAGCAACTGCTGCAGGAAGAATAAGCTGCCTGAAAAATAATTTCATGAAAGAAATTTCCTTTAGAAATTTATTGACAACAAAATATAGGAAAATAGGTGTTGTAACCGTCTGTATGATACACCAGGTTATTGCCGCCCCCTTTGGTCCATAAATTGAGACACTCAACCAATATGCCGGCACCGATACAAAAAGACTTAAAAGACCAATAACATTATTAATTTTTGTGTGACCGTTTGCAATAACGATATCAAAAGGGACAACCTGCATTGCAAGCATAGCTGTTCCCAAAGTAGAAAAAAAGATATAATTTGAAGAGGACAAAGCAACAGTCTTATTATTAGTCCAGACATAAATTAAATCAGTGGAGAAGAACATCAAAATGCCTCCCAAAACAAAAACCAACACAGAAACTATTAGAAAAACGGATTCAAAAAGATCACTTGCCTCCTCAGTTTTTTTAATAGAATATAATGAAGTAAAATGGGGTAATAATGCCACTGAGATTGGCGAAACTATTACAACCAAAACCTGGGACAGGGAAATAGCAATATTATAAAATCCCAATTCTGAAATAGGCAGGAACTTACTAATAGCAATCTTATCTAACTGGGTATTAACAGCTGCTACTATAGATATTAACAGCATACCACCTGCAAATCTGCCAACATTTTTCAATAATTTCTTATTGAAGACAAACTTAGTTCCGACATCAGCATTAATACTCAGGAGCAATTTATACCTCAGCCAAAAAACATATATCAGGGTAACCAGTAATTGCCAGGTAAAAAAAAATAACTAATGATGGCTTATAATAGATAACCAGTAAAACGATACCATTTTTAAAAATCCCCCAAATGATCTGGTACTTATTTGCCTCCACTTGTCTTTGCAGACCAATTAATCCGCCCAAATAGAAATTCCCAAGCAATTGTAATGCTATACAGACCCCAAAAACACGTAAAGCATTTGAAACATAATCAATATCGAGGGTTGAGAGGGTAATCCAACGGGAAGCGATCAGCTTGGAAGAGAATAAAATAATAAAACTGAAGGTTATTGCAACTGCCCAATAAACAGTTTCAAGCGTATTCAGCGTTTCTTTTTTATTGTCCTGATTATCTTTTTTAGCAAACTCTCTTGATAAGGTTGCAGTCAGACTCGCAGCCATTACACTCATAACACCAATTAGAATCAATGAAAAGCTAATAACCGAATATGCTTCCATTCCGAGCATACTCATATAAAAGGGAATAAAAAGGTAATTGGACAAGATACTCCAAAACCGGCCAATTATATTGGCAATAATGTTCTTAAACATATTTATTAAAATAGTCTATCAGCATACACCATGGATTCAAGAGGCAAATCTATATTAAAAACCATCGTTTCAAATTGGGCTTTTTCTATATTAGGAAACGCAATTTTTTCTTTACCAACTGTAGTCCAGTTGTATTTCATATAAAATTCAAGAAGACCACTGTTACAAAACAGAATCCCCAAAGCATGTCTATTCTTGATGTAGCTATTAACTTCCTTCATCAAAATACCCCCATATCCTTTTCCTGTACTGGCAGCACAAACGTTACCTATTCCCAGACCTTCTTTCCTTGCTCCATTGAGAATGAATTCAACATTCACCAGATTCATATAGGCACATAAAACACCCTCATCAAAAAGTAAAATATGATAATCCGTGCTTAATAGATTCTCTGCGATCCATTTTTGTTGCGCTTCAATAGGATATGGCCAGGCAATAGCCTTAATCTGACAGATATCGGCTAACAATTCCTGATCTGCATGCATTCCCGTGACTAATAATCTTTACTTCCAACATTTTGTAACTGATTTTTACTTACCCACCATCCACTTGGCAGTGCAAGGTGCCGGCTGACAAATTCACTTACTCCTTTTAATTCTATACCATTCCCAAACGCAGAATAGATATTATTATTTATATGTATACCACTTGCATAATAACCTTCACCTCTAAAGTATTCCAGCATTTGATTCTTCTGGTCAGTCAGGATACTAAATACCCAGTAATTTGGATTGATATTTTTTCTGTCACCTAATATCTGTACAGGTCTGTCGCCCTGCTGAAAATATTTCTTCCAGTTTTCAGCATTGACTCTCTGCATACTTAAGAGGTTGGGTAAATCAGCCATTTGCTGATGACCGATATAAGCATTAACATCACTTAATAATGCGCCATAACCTTCAATTTCGATATCAGACTCCGCACTTATTTCATTATTTGAATCCCTGAATTTTGAGCGGTCTATTCCATAATCTCTTATTCGGCTAGCTAGCCTTAATATGTAATTCCGGGTCTTTAAAAGTTATTCCACCACCATCAATTGTGTTAGGTAACCTTACAGTTTGAAAAGAATAAATGGCAACATCCGAACCCGTGTCACCAATAATCCTGCCTTTATATTCTGACCCAAACGCTTCAATACAATCGTCAATTACGAATAGTCCGTTTTCTTTTCCTATTTGATTAATCTCATCAATGTACCCTGGAATTCCGCAGTGATGGTTATGGAATATAGCCCTGGTTTTTGGAGTAATACTTTTTCTTACAGCATCAGGATCGAGTGTTCCTGTCAATGGATCAATATCTACCCATTTAACTTTTAAACCCCTGTTTAAAAATGGTTGATTAGAAGCCAGACAACTCATGGGAGAAGCCAGAACCTCATCACCTGCTTTAAGATCTAAAGTTGCCAGCAGAACCAGCATTGCGCTATTAAAAGAATTGGTTGCCAATAGATGATCAACCGTCAAATACTCCTTTAGCTGGCTTCAAATGCTTTTGCCCATTTACCATAGGCTAATGCTCCTGAATGCAAAATAGTACTCAGCTGACCCAGATCTTCTGGCATAAAGGGTTTAAAAATTGGGATCATCAGATTACCAGCCTTGCTTAATTATATCAACAATCAGTTCTCTGTCTTCATTTGTGACCCACCAGCCACAAGGAATATGAACCATTTTTTTTTTTTATAGAAGTCGTTCAGTACAGGAAGTTCAATATTATGATCATTCAGATAACTGTGCCAGTCGTTACGTTTATGCAACTCAGAAGCCATTATATTATGCTCAGCAAGTTTTTTGATGAATCCATCACGATTATCAACTTTCATTGTATATAACCAATAAGAAGGCTTACTGCCAGGGTAATATTTCAGTAAATCAAGACCTGGAATATTAACCAGCGATTGGTCAAAGAAAATACCATTGTCGACATGTTTATCTACAATCCCTGCGATAGATGCCAGCTGTACAAGACCAACAGTTGCATTCACATTATTCATGTGGTATTTATAGCCTTGAAACTGAATATCATTTTCAAGTCTTGTCTTACTTTTATCAAGCCCAAACCATCTGATTACTTTTCCCTTTTCGTAATCAGCTTCTGATGACAATTGTAACATTCCACCATCAATAGTTGTTAAATGCTTTATTGCCTGAAATGAGAACACAGTATAAGGGAAATGTCCTCCGGTTTTTATCTGATTAAATGTGGCCCCCAAAGCATGAGCTGCATCTTCTATGACCGGAATATTGTATTTTTTTGAAATCGCTTGTATTGTAGGCACATTAACAGGAATTCCTGCATAATCGACAACAATTATGGCTTTGGTTTTTTCGTTAATACTATTCTCAATAGACACAGGGTCAACATTACCAGTATTAGGATCTATATCTGCATAACGTATCGTCGCCCCCCCATCATCTTGATAGATGTATTAGTAGGTTCTGCAGTTAATGCAGTACTAATTACTTCATCTCCTTCTTTGACACCGCATAATATCAAGGCAATATGAAGTGCAGCCGTTCCTGAATTAAGAGATAAAGAATATCCTGATCCTATATACTTCTCAAATTCGCGTTCAAATTCATCTACCTTTTTACCTTGTGCCACATAGCCACTATATAAAACTTCTTCCAGTGCCGGCATTAAAATATCCCTTGGTGGAATACTTGTTTGTACTAATGGGATCATATCTAGTTGTTTAATCTAAGTTCATCCTGAACATAGTCTAGTGTTAAAAGTAATTTTTTCAATTCTGGCACATCTAATAAATTAGTGTTATGAGAATTATAATCTTCATCCATAAGACCTGGCCCATCCTCCTGAACATACTTAGTATAGTTTAAGTCTCTGAAATCTGCAGGAACTCTATAAAAATCACCCATATCGACAGCTTTTGCCAATTCTTCATTACCGCACAAGGTTTCATAAAGTTTTTCTCCGTGTCTCGGTCCAATAATCTTGATCTCATTGTCTGCATTGAAGAGTTCCTTTAACGCACGCAACAGCTAAACTAAGAATTGTGGCAGCTGGTGCTTTCTGAACAAAAATATCACCAGGTTGCGCATGCTCAAAGGCAAACATCACCAGTGAAACCGAATCGTCTAATGACATCATGAAACGACTCATATCTGGATTTGTGATAGTCAGAGCCTGACCTTCTTTAATCTGCTTGATGAATAAAGGAATAATCGATCCTCTGGAACACATTACATTACCATATCGTGTCGTACAAAAAATTGCACCATTAGCCGAAACTTTAGAATCACGAGCCTTAGAAATACACAATTTTTCCATCAAAGCCTTAGTCATACCCATTGTATTAATTGGATAAACTGCCTTGTCCGTACTCAATACAACAACCCGTTTAACATTATTTCTGGCCGCTGCTTCTAAAACATTTTCAGCACCTAAAATATTTGTTTTAATTGCTTGTAAAGGATAAAATTCGCATGAAGGAACTTGTTTTAATGCTCCGGCATGGAACAAATAATCCACTCTCCATCCATAGCAGAATTTATGCTGTCAAAATCACGTATATCACCAACAATAAAATTTAATTTATCATTTTTAAACTCAATACGCATGTCTTCCTGCTTTTTCTCATCTCTGCTAAAAATCCTTATTTCCTTCAAATCAGAATGTAAAAACTTTTTAAGCACAGCATTACCGAATGATCCTGTTCCTCCAGTAATCATTAATACTTTATCTTTGAAAATTTCAGAAAAATTAGAACTCATATTTTTTTATTTTTTATTTATAACCGTAGTTTGCAATGATTGTTTGATAAGAATTCTTATACACAAGATAAATGAGGACAAAAAAACGAATAAAAGTGCTCCTATAATTACCCATTTAATAATACCCGATTTGTCTTTATCCAAAGGCAAAATTGGTTGATCAATTACCTGTATTAAGGGTGTTTCTTTAAGCAGACTTACTTTAGAAAGTTCCAGGCTCTTTAGAAGCTCTCCTAAAATCGCTTTATTAGTTTCAGAGCTCCAAACTGCGATCTTTGTATCGGAACTATACGTTGAACTTGACGTGTTATATTCAAGTTAGGTGTGGCATCAGCAACAGCTGCTGCTGTATAAATATATCCGTTCAATACCCTTTGTACTGAATCTACCTTATGTTGCATGATAGCAATATTATCAACAGATTTTTTAGTCTTCGTCAGTACATAAAAATCATTTACATTTTTAACAATTTGCTCGTCAAAGCTTTTTGCAAAAAATTCGTCCTTTGCTCTAACTTCTGCTTTTATGATACTTAGCTTCTTATCCGGTTTAATTACACTCAGATAATTTCTATTAATATCTATTACAATAGTACCCAAAATACTATCCTGTAACCTTGATAAAGCAAGCGGTTCTGAATCCGGCCTAATTTTATCGAAAGATTGGAATTTAATGTCTTTCAGAGCCAGGTTATTAGCCCATTTTTCTTTTAACTTATTTAAATAAATGTATCTGTCAACTAATAATTGTTTCTTTCATCAAATTCTACTTCAGTTAGTAAAGTCTTTTGGATCATCGATCTGGATTTATATAATTCCAATATATTGTCTCCTTGAAAAAATACCACCACCACTACCACCAAGGTCAATACCAGCCATTGATGCTAGTGCTCCGTACTGGCCCAAGCCGCCACCTTTTTCACCTTCCTCCAAAACGAAAGAGGTATAAGCAGTATACTCAACTTTTTTAGTATATGCATAAGCAAATCCTAATACACTACCTAAAATACCAAATGCTATAATAATTACCCATTTAGATAATAAATAATGATACCATTCAAGCATCTTTAGAATAAGATCCTTTAATGAAATCTCTTCAGTGTAAGATCTCTTTCCAATTCCTTGTTCTTCCATATTTCGCTTTTTCAAGCTTTATATTAAATTAATTATCAGCTAGAATTAGCCTTAATATAACTATTAACGTAAGATTAAGACTAATGCTGTAATCAACCCTGATAAGGCAGCTGACACAGCCGCTATACCTGCAACTCCAAACTTCTCTCTTGGAGCACGTTTAGGCACAAAAATTTCAGCACCAGGCTTAACGCGTGGGTAGTTATTGAAGAACAGGAATTTGCTTCCTGCATCTACAGAACCATTTGCATATTGAATATATGCACTTTTTTTATTCGCGTTATAAGTAAATCCACCAGCACCATTAATATACTGTTTCATACTTTTATTTGGACTATAAACAATATTTGTTGGCCTTAATACTTCTCCGGTTACCTTAACAGTCTGCAATTGTTTAGGCACTCTGATGACATCTCCATCTTCTAGTAATAAATCATATTTCGAATTAGGATCTTTCAATATTTTCACCATGTCTATTCCAACTAAATCGCTACCTAATATTCTAACTTCCTGAATCAGCTGTGCGGTATCCTGTACCCCAACTCCCTGTAATCTTTTCAAGTTCGCCATCTTCTGCATTTCTTCTTCCTGCTTATCAATAGCGTTCTTATTTGAGGTGCTAACACTTACCGTTTAATATTTTCCCTTTTTCATCTTTTGCCACTTCCTCTTTACTTATCGGACCAGGTCTTTTTAATGATGCTCCTTCAGCAAAAGAGAGTACAGTCAGACCTCCTGCTCTTTTAATTACATCAGAAATACGCTCATCTTTTCTGGTAATCGTATAGATACCAGGATAAAGTACCTCTCCTTCAATCCTAACCTGTTGTTGCACCTGATAACCCTCAGAACTTCTGACAGATATAATATCAAATGGCTGTAATACAAAAGTTGTATCCTGAAGTTTCAGATCTCTTGAGATATTTACATTTAATATTTCTGCTGTTTTTGCTGAGATTGAATTCGCATCACTATTCTTTATTCTTCTCGCAATTTCAATCCTGGTTGGCGTAGCACCTTCTTTAAAACCACCAGCCATTTGAATCAGTGCTTCTAAGGTCATTCCTTCCGCATAATCAAAAACCCCCGGAGATCTTACTTCACCTTTAATATCTACCTTATACTCTTCTCTTAAATCAAAAATCGAAGATATTGTTACCTTATCTTCTCTTCTTAATGGAATATCCTGCTCAGTTCCTTTTAGAACCTTATCTACATCAAATGATAACAAAGCCAAACTATTGTCCGAATTTAATCTGGAAATATAACCTCTATTCAAGAACGCATCTTCCTTCAATCCATCCGCTTTTTGAATTAATTGTTTCAATGTCAATCCCTTTTCCAGTTCAAATTGTCCCGGGCGGAATACAGCACCAACAATCTCCACTCTATTAGCAAAGCGATCTAAAATAGTCTCTATCAAATATTTATCACCATTTAAAGGGCTATATTTATTAAAATCATCTGCATTTATATCAGTAATCCGTCTTTCCTTATTCGTGTTCTGTAGGACTTTGATTTTAGCTGTATATGCTTTATTTGAAAAGCCTCCTGCGAAATTAATAACATCCTCCAGGGACTCATTACTTAAAACCTCATAAAGGGCCGGTCTTTTAACTTCACCAGACATCTCAACTCTTGTCTGATAAACCGGGATATTAATTACATCCTGATCCTGAAGACGAATGTTCCCGGTCTGTATTCCTTTTAAAAGGAAACTATAAACATCTATAGTTGATATAACTTTATTATTACGGATAACCTGTATCTTTCTGAACGATCCATTTTCATTAGGTCCTCCAGAAGCATTCAGTGCATTAAAAACGGTAGATAATGAAGACAGGGTATAAGATCCTGGTTTAACAACTTCACCCAGCAATGTAATTTTAATACTTCTTATGTTACCCAGATTAATATTTAAATTGGTTCTGCCATTTTTTAAACTTGGATAAGTTCCTGACATCGCTGACCGGATTTTAGAAGTAGCCTGCTCAATAGATAAGCCACCAACAGAAATTAAACCTACATATTGCAGACGAATGGTTCCCTCAGGACTAACCTGCAGCTTATAGTTTGCTTCGTTATCACCTGATAAATCAATTAACAGCTGATCATCAGGACCGATTACATACATAATTTTTAGGTGTAGCCATTCTCATGTTAGGCTCAAACTTTATATCATTATTCCTAAACAATTCGGCACCAAAAATTTTAGGAATCAGATTCCCGAAAGCATCTTTTAGCCCAGCTTTATTTGATGAATTACGACTTTTATTACTCGTTGAATCTGAGGTATCATAAGTTCTTTCTGAAAAATCTTCAGTAACCTCCTGATTTCCTATTTTATTATCCGCGCTATTACCCTTTCTTATTTTCGCTACACGAATTCTTAGCTTGGCAACTTCACCTGGCTTCATTCCCTGCGCAGACGCCATTTGTTCTAATTGCACATCATTATAGCCAACTGATTCTGCACGTTGCATTAATTGTCTAACCTGTGCATCTGTTAGCTCGTCAACTTTTACATCAGAATAATTTGTTTGAGCATAAGTACTCTGAGAAAGTATCAGGCAAAAGAAAAATAGTAACGCAGCTATTATTTTTTTTAAATTCATAAGGGTAACCTGTAATAATATTTTTTATACTTATTCGAAACGATTCAGTGTATTAAAACCGCCATCTTTCAAATATTCATCCTTTTTCATTAGTTGTAAATCAGAATGAACCATTTCTTTAACCAGCATAGGCAAATCATATTTTGGTTCCCAACCTAACTGTGTTTTAGATTTTGTAGGATCCCCTAATAACAAATCAACCTCAGTAGGTCTGAAATATTTAGGATCTACACTAACAACGGTCGTTCCTGGTTTTAAGTAAGTATCGTTTAAACCCAAAGACAGAACAAGTTCCTGATCAACATCTATAATAACACCTTTCTCATTTTCATCTTTGCCGCTAAACTCAATTTCTATGCCTAATTCTGCAAAACTCATTTTTACAAAATCACGAACTGTAGTAGTTACACCAGTAGCAATAACAAAATCTTCAGCTTTCTCTTGTTGAAGAATTAACCACATAGCTTCAATATAATCTTTAGCATGTCCCCAATCCCTCTGTGCCGAAAGATACCTAAATACAAACATTTCTGCAATCCCAAAGCAATTTTGCTCGCTGCCCTTGTGATTTTACGGGTAACAAACGTTTCTCCTCTTAATGGACTTTCATGGTTAAACAAAATTCCATTGCAAGCAAACATTCCGTATGCTTCTCTATAATTTACGGTGATCCAGTAGCCATATATTTTAGCAACGGCATAAGGTGATCTTGGATAAAAGGGAGTATTTTCACTTTGAGGAACGGCTTGTACTAAACCATAAAGTTCAGAAGTAGAAGCCTGATATATTCTTGTTTTCTTTTCTAATCCTAATATCCGTATAGCTTCTAACAAGCGTAAAGTACCAATACCATCAGCATTAGCAGTATATTCCGGCATTTCAAAACTTACCTGTACATGACTCATCGCAGCCAGATTATAAATCTCATCAGGTTGTGTTTCCTGAATTATACGGATCAAATTAGTAGAATCAGTAAGATCTCCAAAATGCAATTTAAAATTAACCCCATGTTCATGCTGATCTTGATACAGGTGATCAATTCGTTCAGTGTTAAATAAAGAAGATCTTCTTTTCAGTCCATGAACAAAGTACCCCTTCTTTAAGAGAAATTCTGCAAGATAGGCTCCATCCTGGCCTGTAACGCCTGTTATTAGGGCAACTTTCATCTGGTTAATATATTTTTTTATGTAGAGGTCAAAGATAAATGAATTATTTGATTACTGAGAAATATCTCACAATTGAAACACTCTATATATTTTGTATGCAGAAATTCAAACTATCTCTCCAATAAGGAATTTCAATGCCCATAACAGCCTTAATTTTTGTTTTATCCATCACAGAATAGTGAGGACGTTTTGCTTTCGTCACAAAAGCAGAAGAAGCAACAGGCAAAACTTTCATATCGACCTCAGCAAATTCAAAAACTGCTTTTGCGAAATCATACCAGGAAGCAACCCCTTCATTACTATAGTGGTAAAGACCATAGGTGTTTATCTTATTTTGTATAATATATACAATCACCCTGGCCAGATCCATCGCATAAGTTGGTGTCCCGATCTGATCATATATAACATTAAGCTGATCTTTGCTTTGCGATAGCTTCAACATTGTCTTCACAAAATTATTAGCTTTTTCAGAATATAACCAGCTGGTTCTTATTATAAAATACTGATTCATGATTTCCTGAATCTCCTGCTCACCTTTCAACTTTGACAAACCATAAACATTAACAGGACTAGTATGCATATCTTCTGTTAAAGGAATACTTGAATTCCCGTTAAAAACAAAATCCGTAGAGATATGTATTAATGTAGCATTATAGGAAATACAATTTTCCGCAAGCCTTTTTACTGCGAATTCATTGATTTCAAAAACCTGATCCAAATCTTCTTCAGCCTGGTCTACAGCGGTATAAGCAGCACAATTTATACAATATAACGGTTTATACTTTTCAAAAACCCGAGCAACATCCTCCGCATTTACAAAATCAAGATCTCCTTTAGAAAGAAACAAATAATTAAATGATTGCTCTTTTCCTGAAACAACCTCACTCAGACATTGCCCAAGCTGGCCACTTCCACCTATAACTATAATATTTCTCTTCATTAATTTTTACTCCCAATATGAAACTGAATACCTACCGAAACAGGATTAAATAAGTATTCGGTTTTATGAAATTTTTCCAGAGAACGCACATTTGATGCATCCTGCGGCACAGACTCCTGCCGCTCGTAGGAATAAAAGAATTCCAAATTACTTTCCACGAAGATAGAAATTTCTTTAACAGGGTTGATTTTTATTCCAAAAACCGGTGTAATCGTAAAACCCTCTTTTGTTGCTATGACCTGGTTTGCAGGAATCCCTGTACTCGCGACATCTGCCTGCGAATTTAATAACGGGTTTATATTTGATGACGTTCCATCAAATTTATTCGATCTATATCCTAAATCAAGAGCAATATAAGGTTGAAACTTAGAATAGGTCAGATTTTTTTCAAACCCAATTTTTTTGAAAGAATAGTCCTTCATTTTTCCGCTGACGAGTTCACAGTTTTCACAATTATTGCGAAAACTTTCATTTTTACTCATATAGCTGCCATTCAACCTATAGCTGAAAAGATTATCATTGAATTTAAAAATAAAACTATTAAAATAGCTATTCAGATAACTATTACCAGCAGTCTGGTTCATTATTTTTGGCATCTGCATATAACTGTACCCCCTAACACCGACACTATATAGATAATCACCGTTACTTTGTGAATATGCCCATGTTGAGAGCATGACAAGAATAATAACCAAGTAGTTTTTTTTTATCATATATATGTAGATTTGAATTAAAAGTACTGAATATAATACAGTTCAGCTTTAAATCAGCTTAGATCCCCTCAATGCAATAACTCGACCAATTTACATGAATTAATTACTATCATTTTAAATTAACCACATCAACACCTCAACAGAAGTTGTAAATAATTTTTTTACAGAAAAATTGTAATTATTCCCCTTAATCATCGAACCGGGCAATACATATTATTTTTCAACAACCAACAGTAGTTCCTTTTTTACAGCTAAACAAAAACGGCAGTTTATCACCAGTCATTGTCTTAAACACAAAAACAAACCTAAAACCCACAGTTCCCCGTAATTTTGCGATTCATTAATATTAAGTATATATTCAACTTTTATATTTGCGTTGAATTTAACTATTATTAATGCTCATACTAGCTTTAAAGCAAGGTAATGAAATTGTATTTGAGAAATTCTACCGTTGTTGGCATGCTAAAGTATACACCTACTTCCTGCAGAAAACAAAATCAGCCTATATGGCGGAAGAGTTGGTTCAGCTTACATTTATAAAACTCTGGAATTTCAGGCACACCCTTAAAGAAGAGATTCCTTTCGAAGCTCAGCTCTTTACTATTGCCCGTACCACATTGCTGGATATGCTCAGAAGACAAGCAAACCAACAAAGACTAATAGAAAACGTAACACCCGGGATGATCAGACAAACAGATCCTCACTGGGAGTTTGACTTTAAAAAGCGGATTACAAACTCCATCGATACGCTGCCCTTTATGCGTAAAAAAGTCCTTTTATTAAACCGTTTTGAAGGTTTCACCAACAAAGAAATAGCAGAAAAACTTGCTATTTCCGTCAGAACAGTTGAAAAACATCTTTCAATGGCCTTAAAACAACTCAAGTCCCTGCTTTAATTTATTTTCATACCGCTTACGTATTTCCTTCTTTTGAATCGTATTGCTGGTAATGAATATATCTGAAGAATTGATCTCTCGCTTTTTTCAAGGAAAATGTTCCCCTGAAGAAGCCGCCGCAGTACTAAAACATTTCGAATTACATCCGGAAGCCGAAGAACACTATATAGGCAAAAACGAGTGGGACAACCTGACAGCATCACAAGAAGCTCCCCTGTCTGATGAACAGACAAAGCGGATGTATACAAACATTAAGTCTGCCACCCGTAAAAAACCGACCTACCAGTGGGCTGTTGCAGCAATGATCCTGTTGTTAGCATTGGGGACAGGCTTATTATTTTATAAAAACAACAAACCTATACCAGTCATTGCAAAAACACAGGAAAGCTGGAAATCTATAGATAATCAGACAGCAAATGTCATGGAGCTAACCTTGAAAGATGGTACAGGTGTCAAACTTTACGCTCATTCAAAAATCAGCTTTCCCATCCAGTTTCAGTCAGATAAAAGAGACGTCAAATTAACCGGAAAAGCCTTTTTCAAAGTTGTAAAAGACAAAACCAGACCCTTTACCGTATTTAGCGGCAATATTTCTACCACCGCTCTGGGAACCCAGTTTACCATCAATGCCCCTGATAACAATGGAACCATCAGCGTAAAGCTACATGAAGGAAAAGTGGTGATCAAAACACTGACTAAAGACAAGCCGCACAGCCCTGTCTACTTAATCCCTGAACAAGAACTTGTTTACAATAACAATACAGGTACTGCAACTGTCAGTCATTTCGAAGAAGCACCGCTGATCAAAACCGTAAAAAAACAACCAGTAAACCTAACCAGACACAACGGAATCAGTATCACCTTTAACCGCGAACCCGTTAAAAATGTATTCACAGCTTTAGAAAAAGCCTATCACATAGACCTGACCTATCCTGAAAGCGAATTAAAAGATTACAATTTCACCGGATCATTTAATAAAAATGATTCCCTCACCAGAATCCTTCAAATTATTACAGAAACCAATAAACTACAATTAATCAAAACCAAATCCGGCTATCTCATTAAAAAGAGTCATTAACTACATCATCAAACAGAACCATTAATCAAACACCAATTTTAAACCAAATTAAACTATATGGAGAACTCTACCCTTAAATTCCTAATCCCCTTTAAAAAGCCGGGATTATTAATCTTCCTGCTTTTTATACTCTGCGGGACAAGTTCAGCACAAGAAAAAAATGCCACGATTTCCGGAATTGTCGAAAGTGACAAAGGAGGAACCTTGCCAGGAGTATCCGTTGATTTAAAAATGAAACTACAGGCGAACGAAAAATTGCGCTGTCCAACGACAAAGGCCTGTTTAAGATCCAAAACCTAAACACCCAAAACAGCTACTCAATTACTTTTTCTTACATCGGCTTTGAATCCTACATTATTAAAGGATATCAATTTAAAGCATCAGAAAACGCATCACTGCTCGTTAAACTAAAGGAGCAGACCAATACCTTAAACCAGGTAGTTGTAACCGGGTATTCTACCCAGCGTAAAAAAGATCTGACTGGATCAGTATCCATCATTAATGTCAGTGAAGCAAAAACAGTTCCCGTTGCAGGAGTTGATCAGGCATTACAAGGTAAAGCA
This sequence comes from Pedobacter sp. NJ-S-72, assembly GCF_053890575.1. NCBI lineage: Bacteria > Pseudomonadati > Bacteroidota > Sphingobacteriia > Sphingobacteriales > Sphingobacteriaceae > Pedobacter > Pedobacter sp. NJ-S-72. Next base: position 3,862,054 of record NZ_CM132681.1, read on the forward strand.
GCCGGAGTAACAGTTACCGGCGATGGACAACCAGGCGGAGGCGTATCCGTAAGAGTTCGTGGCTTTAGTACAATCGGAAATAACGACCCCCTATATATCATAGACGGCGTACCAACTACCTCTGGCATCAGCATGATCAATGCCTCCGACATCGAATCCATGCAAGTTTTAAAAAGATGCATCATCAGCCTCCATTTATGGATCCCGGGCAGCTAATGGTGTAGTTATCATTACCACAAAAAAAGGTACAAGAGGCAAAACCCAATTATCATATGACGGGATGATGGGCGTACAAAATGTAAGTAACCTACCCGTAATGCTAAATTCTCAGCAATTTGGCGATACCTATTTCCAGGCCTTAAAAAATGATGGTATAGCACCAAACCATCCATTATACGGTAGTGGAGCTACTGCCGTTATTCCTGAATTCCTAAATGCGGATAAAACTATCCGCTCAGGAAACACCAACTGGTTTGACCAGATCTACCATACTGCAATTGTCCAGTCCCACAACCTCATGCTGACCAGTGGCAGCGAGAAGGCCAGACAAGCATTTTCAGCAGGTTATTTTAACCAGGATGGAATTCTAAAATATACTGGCTTTAAACGTTATTCAGTAAGGTTAAACTCAGATTACAACATTCTGGACAGAATCAGAATCGGAGAAAACATAGGTGTTTCTTATGCAGAACGCACAGGAGCGAACTCAAATCTTGCTATTGGTGGAGTTACAGGTGATGCCTATAAAGCCCACCCGATGACCAACGTCTATGATATCTACGGAAATTTTGCCGGCCCGGTAAGTGGATTAAATGATATCAGAAATCCATTAGCCAGTCTCTTTTATAATAAAGACAACACTGGTAAAACTTTGAGAATTCTTGGAGATGTATTCGCTGAAGTAACCATACTCAAAGGCCTGACTGCAAAAACTGATTTTGCAATGGACTATAATACTTTCAACCAAAGTTCTTTCAGTCCAAAATATAATGAAGGTCCAATTACCAGCCAGAATATCAGTAACCTGAACGTTCAGAACAACGTATCCAAAACCTGGACCTGGTCAAACACGCTTAATTATACCAAAACAATCGACAAACATCAATTCGACATCCTGGCCGGAACAGAAGCTATTCGTTTTTATTCTGAATTCTTCACCGCTTACCGGGGGATAATTTCCCTGTGGATATTATGGACGGTCGTTACCTCGATGCAGGACAAGGACTTCCTAAAAATACAGGCTCTGGTATTAAAGCAACCTTATTCTCTTTATTTGGAAAAGTAAATTACACCTATAACGACAGATACCTGTTCTCAGCAACTGTTCGCCGCGATGCCTCTTCAAAATTAGCGGATGGATATAACACACAGGTATTCCCGGCATTTTCGCTTGGATGGAGACTATCAGAAGAATCATTCATTAAGGATAAATATCCCTTTGTCAGCAACATGAAGTTACGTTTTGGCTGGGGTCAGACAGGAAATCAGGAAATCGCACCCTATGCGGCTTATTCCTCTTTCGGACTGGATCTATACAATACCACTTACGATATAGGCGGAACGAATAACAGTCTTGTACCAGGGATCGCACAAAAACGCTACGGAAATAATCAGTTAAAATGGGAAACCACTACCCAGACCAATATAGGCTTAGACCTTGGATTATGGGAATGAGAGAGTCACTTTAACAGTAGACTATTTCAATAAGAACACCAAAGATCTATTAGTACAACCAAAACAGCCTTCAGTATTCGGACAGGCAGCTGCCCCATATATTAATGGAGGAACCATGAATAACAAAGGTTTAGAAATCGCCGCGAATTACCTGAGCAGCAGAGATAAAAGTTTTAAATATGAAATCGGTGGTAACATCGCTTTTATTAAAAACAAACTCACTTCGCTGACAGGTGATATCAATTATATTTCAAGCCCTGCAAATAATAACCTGACCAGGGGCCTGGAGCTTCAAAGAACTTCTGTAGGACAACCAATAGCTTCATTTTATGGTCACGAGGCGATCGGAATATTCAAAACAGCAGAAGAAGTAGCCTCAGCACCAGCACAAACCGGCAAAGGTATCGGACGTTTACGTTACGCAGACCTGAATGGTGATGGTGTGATCGATGCAAACGACAGGACTTTTCTCGGCAGCCCGATCCCAAACTCACTTTTCGGTTTAAATCTTAAAGCAGACTACAAGAACTTTGATATCTCAGTATTTTTCCAGGGCGTATCAGGGAATAAAATCTATAATTTCATGAAGTATCATAATGACTTCTTCTTTGATCAGTTTAATAAAAGTGCAAACATTCTAAATGCATGGACACCAGAAAATTCAGGTTCAAACGTACCAGCACTCAGTACAAAAGATGCCAATAACGAATTAAGGCCGTCAAGTTATTTTATAGAAAGCGGTGCTTATATCAGACTTAAAAATGTTCAGATCGGCTACACTTTACCAGCAGCCATAGCACAAAAAATCCATGCAGCCAAACTCAGGGTATTCCTTCAGGGACAAAATCTTGCCACCTTCACTAAATACAAAGGACTTGATCCGGAAGTCGGTATGCAGAATTACAATGCTGACAATAGAAATTTAGATATGGGCGTAGACCGCGGCCTCTATCCAAATTCAAGAACCTATACAATGGGCGTAAGCCTTACTTTTAATTTATTGCTAAAAAGATTTAAATTATGAAATCAAGAATATTATATATGGCTATGTTCGTTGTTCTGATGACAGCAGCATGCAAAAAAAGCTTTCTGAATTCACCGCCACTGGGAGAACTATCCAAAGATCAGCTTGCAGAAAAAAGCGGCGTTGAAACTGTTATTATCGGAGCTTACAGTGTTCTGAATGGTCAAATCGACCAGGCCTCCAACGCATTCAATTCACCTGCTTCCAACTGGTCCTTTGGTGATGTCACTTCAGATGATGCTTATAAAGGTGGTGGTGGAACAGGCGATCAGAACAACATTCATAAAATGGAAGTTTTTACCGTTGACGCAACCTCACTGGATGCACAAAGAAAATGGATGGCCTTTTTTTGAAGGAGTGAACAGGGCTAACCAGGCAATTAAGCTGATCAAAGCAGCGACTGGCTATGACGAAATTTTAAGAAATCAGCGGATTGCAGAAATGAGATTTTTACGCGGTCATTTTTTGAGCTCAAAAAAATCTATAACAAGATTCCTTACATCGATGAGACTGCAGAAAAAAAGGAAGATTATTACGTATCCAATGAGGCCCTTTCCTCAGAACAGGTATGGAAAAAAATAGAAGATGATTTCAAAGCAGGAATAAATATTTTACCAAATATACAGACCAAAGAACCTGGCCGCCCCACCCGTTTTTCAGCATGGGCATATCTTGGTAAAGCCTATATTTTTCAGAAGAAATGGATTGACGCTAAGGCAGCGGCCGATACTGTAATTTTAAAAGGCGGCTATTCACTGAATGCAAATTTCGCTGATACTTTTCTTCCGGAAAATGATAACAGCAGAGAAATTATATTCGCGGTACAAAACTCGATCAATGATGGCTCTACCAATAGTTATAATGGCTCAATCGGTGACCGGTTATTTCCTATTGGCGGTCCTTACTGGCCAGGTGCACAATATGGTTTTTTAAGACCTTCACAAAACCTGGTTAACAGTTATAAAACAAAAACACCCTCGGTTTGCCAGCGGGCGATAATATTGATGTAGCTCCAACCGATAACGTAGACCCAAGACTGGATCACAGTATCGCCCGTCAGGGAATTCCTTTCCTTGATTTGCCCGAAGCCTACACTACTGCATGGGTAAGAGATGTTGCAACCTATGGCCCATTTAGTTTAAAGAAACGATTAGTTTCACCACTGGGTGCACATTGGCTCAGAGTTAATCCATATACCAATGACCTCAACTATTATATTATCCGTTATGCAGATATATTATTATGGAAAGCAGAAGCGGCAATTGAAACCGGCGATTTAGAAACCGGCCGTCAGCTTATTAATCAAATCCGTCGCAGGGCAAGGGATGGTAAAAAAGTTCAAAAACTAACAGGAGGTGATGCTGCAAACTATAAAATCGAAGAATATACCAGTTCTTTCACCAATTACACCCAGGCGATTACCGCACTGAAACAAGAAAGACGATTAGAATTCTCTTTAGAAGGCCACCGCTTTTTTGACCTGGTAAGATGGGGTGATGCAGCAAATGTGCTGAATACTTATTTTGCGGTTGAAAAAACGAAAAGGAGCTTTCTATCTATAGCAACTTTTATAGCAGGTAAAAATGAATATCAGCCAATTCCTCAAAATGAAATTGATTTGAGCAAGGGTGCATTAAAGCAAAATCCGAATTATTAATCAAAACATAACCGGGGAGTCTGTTAATAAGGTTCCCCGGTTTAATTAAAGAGCTATATGTCATTTAAAAACACCTGGCTGATCATCTTTTGTTTTTGCTTTTCATTTGCAAACGCGCAGCAAAAACAATTTGATCCAGCTTATCAATATAAAAAAAGCAACTCTCTGATACAGGATAAAAACTTCTATCTCCTTACCCTTTTTGAACAGGTTCCTGAAATCAAAGCAATTATAACTGCCGACACACTATTGCAAAGCATCAGGAACAAGCAGATTACAAAAATCAAAAACAGTACAAAAAGCTGTCCCTCATGTTTAGCCAGGGATCTTTATCTAGATCCAGCCGAAATTGATCTGATCTCAGATCAGTTAAAAAAACTCAGCGAAAAACATCCGGCAATACTAAAGCTGGTCCGAAATGATTTACGCCCTTCCGGTTATTTTCAGTTATATCAGCATAAAAGCGACGAAGAGCTTCTGATACAGGCATGGAAGGATGCAGCTGCAGGTATGAACTATATAATTAAAGCTTATACTGAAAACAAAGGCTTCAGATATCCAAAAATAGACTCTGTAAGCTACCCATCCAAAGGAAACGTTTACCAAACTACCCTAAAGGAAATGTTTGCACAGGTGAATCAAAAGATCCCCGCAATGACCTTGTTCTTTCAACCCAATCTGGAACTATGCGAACAGCTTCTTTTCATCAATAACAGAGGTGAAGCTGCCAGATACGAACCCCTTCAGCTTCAAAACAAAAAAGCTTATCAAAACATAGCGCAAACACAATGGAAAGACTATCCATATTCAATTATTATTCTGATTCCCGGAGAAGGTCCTGAAAACGGCATGCCGATCAGCCCCAATAATAAATACAGATGTCAGTCGGGGGCAGACCGGTATAACCGGAAACTGGCTCCTTTTATAATTGTTTCGGGTGGTAACGTACATCCGTTTCAAACCCCATATAATGAAGCCGTTGAAATGAAGAGATATCTCATGGAAGTTTGCCTGGTTCCTGAAGCTGCCATCATCATAGAACCTCATGCACGCCACACCACGACTAATTTCAGAAATGCAGCCCGTATTATGGCAAAACAGGGAATCCCCTTCTCCAGGACAGCTTTATGCAGTACAAGCGTATTCCAGGCTGATTATATTATGGACGACTCCTTCAAAAAAACAAATCATGACTATCTTAAATACATCCCCTTCCTTAATCTTAAAAGGTTAAATGAATTTGATATTGAGTTTTCTCCAAACCTTGAATCTCTGCAAATGGATAGTCTTGACCCCTTAGATCCTTAAACTAAGCTATATGAGCCTGCATCATCATTTTAAGACGCAGGCTCATTTATTTTTTTCATAAATAGTAATTTAACATTCACACAATATCATTAGGATTAATATTAGTATCAGTTCCCTAAAACACACAACACCCTTCTCTTCTGCTGGCTATAGATTAATCAAACAGAACTGATTAATCCACCTCCTATCAAAAACTCATGTAAATGACTCCTTTCTTATCATAATTCCCACTTTTTCCATGTATTAGGGAAGTATAAAATTCCACGAAACAATTTTGATACACAAAGACTTTTCCCTTGGCCTTTATTTTGCAACATTTCATGTAACAAAAATATTTTTTTGAAAAACATCATTTTCTTATCCCCATTAAAATCTATAACAAATGATTCAAAATATTGGAAAAAAGCTCAGAGCAATTCGTAATACGCATTGCATTAGCCAGAAAATTGTAGCCGATCAATTGGGTATATCTGTTACCGCCTACTCTAAAATAGAGACTGGAATAACTGACGTATCGTTCTATAAAGTTCAGCAAATAGCTGATATATACGGTGTTTCGATAATTGACATGCTACGCATAGGAGAAAAAGACTCCCAGGACGAACAGTATCCGGATGTAAAAAAACAGTTAGATGATCTGAGTGAAAGGTACAACGATCAGCAGAAGAAGATAATTCAGTTATATGAAATTATAAGGACCCAAAAGTCCGCTTCTCATTAATTCAAAACGATATACCAATTTCCAGGCAGGTTTAAATACATCGTATAAGGGGAAAAAAGTGCCCAAATAGGGAATTACTTTCCCCGCCCCTTAAATAAATCCCCACATAGTATCGCCTAAAGTAAAGAGCTAAATAAAAAAGCTTCCCTTCTTGTTAAAGAAGAGAAGCTTAGGTATTTGTTTTTCAAAGGTTTGTTATTTTATTGGAGCGATCCCGTAAATGTGAAGTCAGGATGTTCAACACTTTTGAACTGACCCAATACTTGTTTAGTTGTCGGATTTGTAAAATAATCCAGGGTAAACTGATCTGCACTAATTCTTTCACTAACCAGTGGTGCCATCGCAGCTACAATTAACGAAGCATTTCCATTCATTGCACCTAGCGTGAATTTATAGGCACCTGCCGGAGTTTTAGTATAAGTATAAGGATAAACAGCCAGGAATTTATTTGAGGTCTGGTAAACATCAGCTGTTAATACCAATGCATTCTGGTTAACATTAAATACGAAAGTCATTCTATCCAATCTTAAATTGTATCCACTGCTTAGTGTTCCCGCTGCTGCCTTAGCTCTTCTTGTAACAAAGTCCGCAGACCATCCAGGATATGAAGTTGCATTAGGAACAGTAATCGTAGAATAATTGATTCCTATAAGCGAATTTAAAGGCAATAATGGACTTGGAGACGATTTTATATCAAATCTTTTACCATCAACAGTAGTATAGAATGTTTGTGTTGCCTCGTCCCAGATAAATTCTCTTAACAGCTTCCCTTTATAGGATACAGGATCCTGCTGCAATAGAATTCCATTTAAAGTGAATACAAACGGACTTGTTGCAGCACTGATAACACCTTTATCATCCCAGACCAAAGTCATTTTTTTCTGGAAATAATCAAAGATAGTCTGGATGTTAACAGCTCCATCAACATTTGTATATAATGTACTGTTATTGTCAATATAACCAGTTGCACTATTCAGTAAGTTAATCAAGCCTTTATTATTGTACGAGTCCTGTTCTGCTTTACTGGCTCTCACCATTACCAGCTTACTTCCCAGCAGTTTACCGGTTAATTTTAAGGTATCACCAGTCTGCACACCAAAATTGAACTCAAAATCAGAATACATTCCCCAGCCTGATGATCCTCCAAATACTTTTGGATCCGGATCAGCCAGTATATGCATATAGTTATAAGTATCAAATACCAGTGAGGGATTCATACTTGCCTTTAAACGATATGAACTTTCCATACTTGTAGTTGCCGGAACAACATCCAGATCCGAATACATAGTCACTCTGTTCTTTTTTGTAAAGTTCAGATAGAATGAAAACCCACCTCCGCCTGCCGGATATAAATAAGCCTTCCAGCCATAAGGACTATCTGTTAGTTGATCACTGTATTTTGTGAGTGCCTCAGCTACTCTTTCTTCTGGTCTTTCCCCATCCACCAGGATCTCGTTGTTCTTTTTACAACCAGAAAACACAGCTAAGGATAGCAAAGCATATATTAAAATTCTTTTCATCTGTTTGTTCTTAAAATTATTGTCCCATTGTCCCATAGAAATACGATTTAGTGTCTGTTTGCTTATAAAAAGCTCCTAATGACCCTAAACCACCGATATTACCCGGTATAATTGTATTGATCCAGTCTATTTTGAATTTATTATTCTTGAAATAGTTGTTTACCCCAGCCATTTGCGGATTAATAAAAGTCATATTACCATAAGTCGTCGTCGTTGGCTGCGTAGCAACTAAAGCGAGGGTAGCAACACCAGCAGCATCAATCTTAATCGGTAATCTGCATCTGCAAAAAAGACCGTAGTTCCTCTTGTAAAACTGTAATTCAAAGTCATTGTTCCAGCTGCCTTAAAGGTCAGTGTTATATCCTGCAAACTAAATCCCGAGCCAGTCATATTTGCCGAAGCAGCATTCCATAATCCAGAAAATTCTGCTGACTGATTAGCATCTTTGTTTGGGTTTGAATACATCGTAGTATAACCAACCCCTGGTCCTATCATCTTAGACAATACAGGTGCGCTGATTTTATACAATGCATTTTGTACTTCTGTTTGTAAAGCATAGAAATCAATATTAAATGATGATTTAAAGTAATCAACTACATATTGCTCTTTCTTTTTCAACTTTACCTGTGCATCAGCAGGAGCAGTACTTACGGCCGCATTATAACCTACACGCCCCATCATCAGCATATTAGATGACATCTCTGCATAATCCTCTTCTGGAGCCGCTCTTGCATACTGAGTAATAAATCCTAAAGCCCTTGCTTCAGCCAATGTCCCCAAAAGCCAGTTACCCATGTACCCACCTTTAGAAATCGTTTGGAAATCAGTCTGATAATCAACAGTCTGATTTAAAATATGCGTGTACTCATGTTGTATAACCTGGATCGCCTGTTTTACAGAGACCAGATTGGTTTTATCAAAAGTGTTCACAACATACAATACGATTTTACGTCCGCCTTCTGCTGTTCCCAATGTAATACTACCATCCTGATTATATGCGGCACTACCAGCCAGAACAAATTGCTTAGGAGAGATTCTTTTAATAAAATCTGCACCTCCGATTTTCTCAAAAGGCTTAATCCATACATCTCTTACGGTTTCCATCATCGGAATAACCTGTGATTCATTTGGCGGGGTAATATTCTTTCCGTTTTCCAGTTCAAACCTGTCAAACCTGAACTTAGTTTCGATATTATATGGTTTCAAATAATTGTTATCCAGCCATATATCCACATCCGTCTTATCTATAATGTTTTTATCTATAATATTAGATTGGCATTGAGTTTATCTTCCTTTTTGCAGGAAGCCATTGTCATTAAAATGAATAGTGTAAAAACACCAGTATTAAATATATTTTTCATAATTAATTATCTAGGGTTAAGAGCTATACCGGACAATTCTACCTGTGATGGCAACTGGAACAATCTGCGCGGATCATCAGCTTTCAGTTCTATTGTTGTAAAACTTCCATTAGCAGATACTACATTATGTTTAACAGGAAGCTTATATCTTAAAACATCAAACCAGCGCAAACCTTCCATGATGAATTCTGCTTTCTTAAAATCAAGAATAGTGTTGATTAATCCTTGTTTAGCATCTGTAGTACCGTAATAGTTAGCAATCTTAGTTAAAGTAAGGCCATCAGAAATAACATTAAAATTAGCAAGTCTTGTACTTGCAAAAGTATTCAGATCCTGTATAGCAAGCGTATTTTGTCCTGTTGCAGCATAAGCCTCCGCCCTGTTAATCAGAGCCTCATCAGCAGTTAACACCGGAACAATCGTATACGGATCTCCAATAGTCGCATTCTGACTTGTTTTAACAAAATATTCATTCCATTTCAAAAGGCTATAATTTGGTACACTATAATTGTATACAGAATGTACCCATGATTTACCAGTTACATTAGGAATGCCGAACAAAGCATTGTTAAGTGTCTGTCCAAACCCATAACGGTTTGTTCTGGTTCTTGCCCATGAAGAAGCGGTTTCTATCAATAACAAAGTAGAAGGCTCTGTTGCCATCGTGAAATTGGTATACATTTCAGCACCTGAATAGTTCTTGTAACGTGTACTCCATGGTCTGATAATTCCAGCAAATGCATTACCAGACGAGATAGCACTCGCATGTTCAATTACTTTTGGATAATCCTGCTTGAATAAATAGAACCTTGCAGCAAAAGCATGTGCAGCGGCTATATTGAAATGGTACTTTGGAATTCCATAGGCACTGTTCTTAATTAATGGCAAACCTTCAACCAGATCTTTTTCAATCTGATCATATACTGAAGCTACAGTTCCACGGGTATACTGACCGTTCACAACTTTTTCTGGAGTGGTTACATAAGGAATACCCGGCGAAGTGTTATCACCACCAGCAGCATATGCCTTTGAATATAAAGTAACCAGCATAAAATGCGCATAAGCACGGGCAAGCAGCGCTTCTCCTTTATAAGGCTGATAAGCAGTTTTATCTGTAGCCTTTTCAATAGCAGACAATGCTTCGTTAGCAGCTGCAATAGCTGTGTAACTTCCATTCCAGTAATCTGTAGGCGTATCCTGAGTGTTATCAGGATTATCCTGCCAGAAATAAGGTAAGGTAATATATCTCTCCAGATTAACAACCTGAGGTCCTTTATCTTCCATATTGTCAGATGCAGCTTCAGTAAAAGCAATGTAGTTAGCTTCCGGATAAGCGCTGGTTAATAATTGTGCAACTTTATCCACAGAATTTATTTGCGTTCTCTGATCTGGTGAATGCTCCAGAAATTTTTTACAGCCTCCGGTAGAGACCAGAGCCAGTGCCAGAAAGGGTATATATATTTTTTTCATATTCTTCTCTTTAAAAACCTACTTTTAATGATAATGTAAACTGACGTGGGATAGGTAAGGCTACTCCTCCTGAACCAAAGAATTCAGGATCCTGACCATTCAACTTCTTATCTGAATAAATCAGGAATAAGTTGTTACCAACCAAACTTAGAGAAGAATTCGTAAAGCCTAATTTCTTCGAAAATGCTGCTGGTACCGCATAGCTTAATATAATTTGTTTCATTCTTACAAAACCACCGTCTGCAACTCTTTCAGTAGAATAGTTATAGTTGCTATAGGCATATATTCTCGAAAAAGCAACTGCCTGCTGTTTATCAAGAATAGCTGGCCAGTTAGTTTTTAACTCATCACCAGGCATTTCCCATCTGCTTAAGAAGCCACGCGGCATTGCGTCAAGATCACTGTAAGAAGTTTTGAAAGCGGGGTTTAATCTTACTTTTATTACCTGCAGAAAATGTAATTAAAGTTGACAGTGTGAATTCTTTATATTTAAAATTATTAGAGAAACCTCCTGTGTATGTAGGGTCTACAGGGCCTTCATATTTTAAATACTGAACCTGGTTACTTTGCAGGTTAATATCATTACCAACTACTCCATACTCATTTATAAAACTTGGTGAACCATTATTTGGATCCAGGCCTTTAAAATCAAGTGAGAACAATCCTCTTTGAGCATAGCCCTCTAATGCACCACCATCGGCACCAGTTAATCCAAAAATTAATGGTTGACTTTTCAGGTTAGTAATTTTGTTGGTATTATGAGCAAAGATAATCTGTGTTTTCCAGTTAAATGCTCCTGCTTTCACCACAGTTCCACCAATTGCAACCTCAATACCCTGAGATTTCATATCCGCATAGTTCGCCTTTTTTACAGATTCACCACCGATACCACCTGTTCTGAAATCACCAATCAAATCAAAACTTTTTCTTTTGTAAGCGTCAACAGTTAAGTTAATGAAATACGATCATCAAACAAACCTACATCAAGACCTAAGTTAAACTCATTCAATTTCTCAAAAGTCAGTTGTGAATTCTCTAAACCAGCGATGTATAGCTTAGTTTCTTTCTCTGTCAGATAAGGGCGTTTTGTAGCCATACTTTTAACTACTAAACTTGAATTTGTGGCATCTCCCATACTTGCAACCAAACCATAGGTTGCACGTAAAGTAGCACGGTTAATTACTTTCTTTAAACCAGCGCCCTGCATAAAATCTTCAGTGTCGATATTCCATGAACCCGAAACGTTCCATGTTGGTAACCATCTTGCTGTAGTTGATTCTCCTAAAAGATTTGATCCGTCATATCTTCCTGTCGCATTGAAAGCATATTTCCCTTTATAAGAGTAAGCAGCTCTCATTGAATAATTTAAATATCTCTCATAACGGTAGCCCATGCTATAGTAGTTAAATCCACCTTCAACATTTGACTTAACAATAGTCGGGTCAATAAATGGAATTCCACCTTTATCATATTGATAACCATATCCATCAAAAGTCTTGTTCTGACGATCGATAAACCTCATCTCCTGTGTACCAAAAATATTTACAGTATGATCAGTATTAAACACCTTATTGTATTCTAAACTGTTACGTACATAATAGTTGGTAATATTATCATCATTGGTATTATAAAATCCACCAAAAGGCAATACAGAAACCGGAAGAGCATTAGGGTCATCAGGATTAGAATACAAAAATCTATTTCTCTTTTTAATGGTAGCATCAAGAGGACTAATACCTGCACGGTATGCCTCAGCCATATTAGAATGTTCAGTTATTTTATGTTCCTGACTAGTTCTTGCAAAACGATATGCACCATCAAAAGAATATTTCAGATTATCTGTAATTTTGTATTTTACACCGGCCTGAACCTTCAAGTCTATCACATTCAATTCTAAAGTGTTATTCTCTAGCTCATTTAAAATATTAAAAGGGGCAAAATTCTGTGTAAAAAAAATTCACGATTACCATTTTCATCATAAGGAGTCAGCGTACGACTTGTATTTAAGGCATAACTGAAAGGATTGATATCAAAATCACGGTCATAAGTCCCATAAACAGGATTTCCTTTTCTACCTAAAGTTCCCGGTGCTTTTTGATCACGGACAGATCCCTGAGTAATTAACTCAACACTTAATCTATCGTTAATCTCAAAATTACCACGTATGTTACCCGTAAAACGCTTCACATTATCTCCTATTGACCAGCCGTTATCCTTTAAAAAACTGGTAGAGGCATATATTTTTGAACGTGCTGTACCCGACGAAACACTTACTGAATGTTCCTGCATAAATGATTGTTTAAACAAGACATCAAACCAATCCGTATTTGCATTTGCATAACGCTGTAAAAACTGCTTCTGACTTGGCGCATCATTTCTTAGTGCATAAGCGTCTGTTAAAGGATTATAGTCATACATCTTATTAAACATTGAAGTGAATACACCGCCATTTTCAGCACGTGAAGCTTCTGAATGATTTAATAATCCTTTATTCTGCATCTCCAGGTAAACATTCATCTGATCCGCAGAGTTCATGATATCGAAACTGCTGTAAGAAGGTTTCATATAACTTGAAAAGTTACCCGTATAGGAAACAACAGGTTTACCATCTGTATTTTTACCTTTTTTAGTCGTAATAATAACTACACCGTTCATGGCTCTTGCTCCATATTGAGCAGTTGCAGCAGCATCTTTCAAAATATTGAAACTTTCAATATCATCAGGGTTTAAACCTGCAACAGATGAACCAACTAAAGTAGAAGGATCACCAGTAGAAAGCTGCTCATTAGAAATGTTCACTACATCTTCCAGAATAATCCCGTCAACAACCCAAAGTGGTTTGTTATCTCCAGTAATTGAAGTTGCACCACGGACACGGATTTTAGGTGCAGCACCGAATGTACCCGATACGTTTTGAACAGATACCCCAGCAACACGGCCTTCTAACATTCTGCTCACATCGGTGATACCATCACGCTTTACATCCGAAGCTTTTAATACCGTAGATGATCCAGTGAATAATTTTTTATTGATATCCTGATACCCATTAGAAATAATACTTACTTCATTTAACTGGCCAGCGTCTTCTTCCATAGCAATATCAATTTTGGTTCTGCCATTTACTGCCGCAACTACAGTTTTATAACCTATAAAACTGAAAGTCAGTACAGCATTATCCTGAACCTTAATCTGATAATCTCCCTGGGTATTACTGGAAACTGCATTTTTAGCACCTTTCTCTCTAATACTTACTCCAGGAAGGTATCCGCCATCTTTTTTTGATGTCACACGACCGGTTATAGTAATCATTTGGTTTAAGACCTGGAGTGGGACTTTTACTAGAATCACCTGTTTCCCAACAATGTTATAATTGATCCCCTTTTCCCTCAGGGGCTCCAGGTCAGCCTTAATTGAAACCAGCTTTGCCGGAACTTCAATATTTGTGCTTTTTATTAATCTGAGCAGCATCATAGACAAAACTTACCTGATAGGCTTGTTCAATCTTTTTAAGATAACTATCCAATCTTTCGATTTTAAGTGCTTCACGTTGTAATTCTTCTGCCTGAGCAAACGACGTGCAAAAAAAAACAAAACACATGAATATAGCCATGAGGCCATACTTTAGTCTTCGCAATTTTTCTGAGTAGTGTTTCTCCATAATTGGTTCTAGGTTATTGGGTTTAAAGTTGATTTTATTAAAGGTTCTTAATGGTGATCTGATGATCAGTAGAGTCTATTTTAATTTTATAAGTTTGTTTTAATACGGTTAATATTTCACTAAGGTTACTGTCCTTAAAATTGGCATTGAACTTTTTAGCAATACGCATTTTATCATGTACAACCAGGTTTACATTATAATAGGCACTCACCTGTTTACAAACTTCTTCTAATGGCATATCCACAAAAACAAGTTCTTTAGTGATCCAGGAAGTAGCATTTGAACCACTTTCACTCCATTTTATGCTGAGCTTCATTGTAATTAATTGCCTGTCCGGCAACCAGAATAGCAAAAGAGCTGACCGAATTCGGCGTGAACATTACTTTCCCGGTTTTAACTGCCAGTTTAATAGAAGCATTTTTATAATTTATATTGAAGGATGTTCCTAATACGGTAACTTTCGATTGTCCAATAAGGACATTAAAAGCCCGTTTAACTTCATGATGCACTTTGAAGAAGGCCTGACCTTTAACAAGGATTACCTCACGGGCAGTATCGGCCAGTACTTTAGGATACCTGATCCGGGTGTTTTCAGCCAGAACGACTTTTGTACCATCACTTAGAAAAACAGAATCAATCTGCTGTTTAGTTTCTTTAACCAAAAAGGGAACTTCAACTGGTTTGGGATAGAAGAAAATCGCAGCGGTTGCCGTAACTGCAATAGCAGCAGCTACTTTAAGCCAGCCGAAAGACCGAGTTTTTTGCAGGTTTTCTCCATTTAACCTTTCACCGAATTTTTTTGAAGAGCTGACAGGATCAATTTCATAAAGTCTTTTTGTTAAAACAGAAGATTCCCAAATAGTTTTGGTTTCCTGAAAAATCGCTTCATTTTCTGCTGACAATCGTCTGAGATCTGCAACTTGCTGCGCCAGAAATTCATCATCAGGCGTATTAAAATGGTTCAGAATAATATTCTGAAAGGTTAAATCTTCTTTCAAATGTCTAGGTTTTGTATGGATGACAAATAACCACCCAAAAACCCCTAGTCTATTTTACAAAAAAATGATATTTATTTAAAACAATTAGAAAAAAACAGGCTTTAATACAGAAACAACGACAGCAAAGAAAAATATTTAGCCTTACTTTTTGGATCTTCAGCTTGTATATTATGAATTACACGCAATCTCAGTAACCTTAAGGCATTACTCATGTGATTTTCAACTGTTTTCTCAGAAATAGACAATTCGGTAGCTATATCTCTGTACTTCAACCCTTCCAGCCGGCTTAATTAACTTTCTTCTGACATTTTTCGGGTAATTGCTCGATCTCATTATAAAGAAGAACAATTAACTCATTTTGGTCATTAATAATTTCTATATCATCATCGGTCAGGTGCTCAGCTATTTTAAGATGATGCTTCTCAATATTCTTTTGTCTGTTGATATAATTTAAAGAAGCATTGACCACACTTCTGTACAAATAAGCTTTAACTGAGTTCACATATAGCAATAGTCCCCTGTCTTCCCAGATCTTCAAAAACATATCCTGCACGATCTCTTCAGCAACATGCATGTTCTTAACATACCGGTCAGATACGAGTATTAGCTTTTGAAAATTGTTAGAATAAAAAACGGTAAACGCACTTTTGTCATCATCTTCTATGAGATTAAGCAAATCCTCCCCCGTAATTATACCGTCTGTTGTCTCATTAATCTTCATTAAACTCCTTAACCCCCTAAAATTCCCAGAAAAAGTAATATGCGTCTACGCTTCTAAAATCTAAAATAGCATTTAGCAATCACTCTTGGGCAATAATTATTAATAATGTGAGTTATTAAAAGGTTTTATTAAAAAATCCCGTCTATTTAGCAGGAAAACCAGCATAAGAAGGCACGTTGTGTTAGGACGAACGTCTGTGTGAGTCCACGTCAAGTCCACGTCGGGTCCACCTCGAGTCCGCCTTCTGCCGTAAATAGGTGGACTCACTATGGAACAGCATTTTACCGGAGTTGAATTCGTACAGAAGTCTACCGGATCTCAACAGAAAGGCCATGTTATTTTCTTGCTTTATTTCTCAACAGAAGAGATAAAGCAAGAAAATAACATGGCCTTTTTAAAAGCTTTTTAAGAGGGTAATTTATTTTTGATACTTTCCGAACAAAGCAACTGCCAGATCCGGGTAGTCTGAAATAATTCCGTCAACATTCAGTTCAGCCATTTTTTTCAAAGATGGCTCATCATTAACAGTCCATGGCAATACCTTCACTTTTAGCTGGTGTGCATCTTTTACAACGCAGCATCCACCATCAGGTAATACGGGCTAACAGTATCCGGAGTAAAACCAAGCTTGCTCAGATTAACTGTAAAATTGTCCTTATTTGCTACCAGGTAAGAAAGCTTTTGTTTAGGATCTGTTTGATGTAACACGACTAAAGGCCGTGTATCAAATGATTGTATGATAACTCTCTTTGTGATTCCTTTGCTCTTAAGAACATCCATAACCAATTTAGAAAACACCTCTGGTTCCGGATGAGCAGTACCATCACCATCTGCTGAACTTTTGATTTCTATATTATAAAATACAGGCTTCAACTTATGGATTTTAACATAAGACTCAACACTATCAATCAATACTGACAATAACGGTTTTACAGTCTTCATTTTCAGTTGCTTAGGAAATGAGGCATTCACCTTTGTACCACCATCATAACTTTTGATCAGTTCATAAGACATTTGATATAATAAAAGTGACTTTTCTTCCTCTTTACTAATTACAGCCCCATCAGGCTTAGCATAAAATCAGCAGACATGTATAAATCATGAGAAACAACAACCTGCTTATCCTGAGAAATTACGCAATCAAGTTCCAGTGTTCTTACGCCAAGATCTACGGCATGCAGCATTGCAGCGATAGAATTCTCCGGCATAATCCCTCTTCCACCACGATGTGCCTGCACGTCCAACTTTTGCTGAGCCTTTACTGCTGTAATAGAAAAACAGCATATCATTACGAATAGATATTTCATATATTATTGATTAAAAACTATAACGAAGTCCTATCTGAACCTGATAAGGATTACCAGAAGGTTTAACTACCCCTGCACCATTTACTCTGTAAACAAAGGTATTAGTTGTTTTATCAAATCCATCAACAGCAGGTGTCGTCGCTGTTTTAGGAAGTCCTAAAGAGTACAGTGCCTGAGTACCTAATGATTCATTCACACCCCATTTCTTATTCAATAAGTTACCTACGTTAAAAATATCACCTGATAATTCTAAACTATGCGTTTATATAAATTTTAAATTTCTTAGTGATTCTTAAATCAAAGATCCCATAAAAACTATTAATTCCACCATTTCTCTCTGCCATCTGTCCAGAATATTTCAGAATATAATCTTTCACACTCTGGCTTGCATTCGGGTTATCTAAAACGGCTTGCAGACCAGCCCGAACGTTCTGAGGTACCGCAGGATTGTTTCTGTCAAAAATATAAGCCAGGTCATTCGTTCCAACAAAGTCACCATTGGTATTACCACCAGACAACAAGGTGTAACGTGTACCACCAATTCCAGAATAACGAACACCAATACCTATTCCGTAAAAAGTTGGCAGTGTTCCATAAATTACAATTTTGTTGCGGAACTGGTTATCGGATGCTGTCATTTTGCTTAAATCACGAGGGTCATCTCTTACTGGCAATGATAAAGTTGCACTGTTAGCTACGTTACCATTGTAAGAAGTATTATCTCTGGCATCATTCCAGGTATAACTGAATGAAATTGCGCCATCCCTTAAAATACTGATAGCTACCATCAATCACAACGGCAAACTGGTTTACTTTACCTTTACTGTTCAACTCCAGCACACGGCCCAATTTATCACTGATACGGCCTTGCTGCCAATCTGGTGAACTATTCTGAATACTGTTAGCAGGTACATAAACACCGCGGTTATCTTCATTTGATAAACGGAAGAAAGGATCAGCAACCATGTTACGATCTACGTACATATAGTTATGCCTTCCTAAAGTCATGTAACCTGTGATACCTACTTTTAAACGGTCTGTAATAAAACGGTTGTAAGATACATTGGCTTTATAAACAACCGGAACCTGTGCATCACTTGCATTTGCATTAATTGTTGTTAATTTGTTCACACCCGGCAGACCAAATAAATCCTGTCCAGGTGCGCTTCCCGGATTTGCGCGATAACCAGGAAAATCTGGCGTAGGTACACTTGTCCCTCTCACATCAATTGATGCCAAATGGTTTCCATCAAATACCATGTTGTTGATCGTTGCATAGTTGTTAATGTCTGATGCAAAAATACCAGCACCAAAACGAACAAAATCCTGATGTCTGTCATTGATATCCCAGTTAAACTGGATACGTGGTTGAATCTGAAGGGTAGAAAGTGAATTATCAGTTCTTAAACCAAGCTCATCAAATACTAACTGATTAAATTTCCCTTTAGGATAGCTGCTGTAATCCAGACGTAAACCTGCAACTACATCTAAACCCAATGCAAGTTTGGTCTGCATCTGGCCATAAATCGCAGTATTATAAATTCCTTGTTTCACACTAGGGTCTGCCAGAAGAGGCACCTCTCTGGTATAACGATAAGGTCTTCTCGCTTCAAAATTATCCAGTGCCGTAGTTTTGGTCGCGGCATCATCTCTGAAATAGAAACGTCCGTTTAATTCACTTCCATAAGTAGAATGTGCATTCGTATACATGAAATCAACCCCGAAAGTGTATTTAACCTTATCCGTATTATAATACAGGTTATCTACCAATTGAAATACATTATTCGTAAATCCTTCCTGTGCAAAACGATGACCACCCATTTGAATATCAGTTGTTAGTGAATTGCCACCAATACTAGAAGCAACACCTTCAACAACTCCACGTGGAATATTTGCACCTGGTAATTGATTTCCAGGACTGCTTAACTGATAAGTATATAAATGCTGTGCTTTTAATTCGTTAGTTAAACGCGGACTGATAGAAGTACGTAAGGATGCCAGGAAACTATTGTCAACATTCTTATCATTTCCGTAGGATTCATATAAATTAATAGCGGTGTTATCTTCCAATCCCAGCGGATTTCTATCATTTGTATAGTTATCACGAACGGTCAATAAGTTTTTCTCATTGATCTGCCAGTCTATACG
This sequence comes from Pedobacter sp. NJ-S-72, assembly GCF_053890575.1. Taxonomy (NCBI): domain Bacteria; kingdom Pseudomonadati; phylum Bacteroidota; class Sphingobacteriia; order Sphingobacteriales; family Sphingobacteriaceae; genus Pedobacter; species Pedobacter sp. NJ-S-72. The sequence continues at coordinate 3,881,621 of NZ_CM132681.1, forward strand.
TGCAAATGCTGCATCAGATCCTCTTTTTTTATCAAATGATCCATATTGAGGCGTGTTAGCAACACCATATACTCTGCGTGCGATATCTACGTACTTATCTAATGTAGGCTGATTAATCTTTAGCCTGGTCTCATCTGCAGGAGATAAAATATTTGCGATCTGTAATGGACGGGCTTCTTTCTGATGATCCCAAACCATAAAGAAGTGCAGTTTATCTTTGATAATCGGGCCGCTTAATGAGAAGCCGTACTGATAAGTAGAGAAATCCGATTTACGTTTATTCCCATTGATATCGTATGGACTGGTCAGCCAGTCTGCACGTCCATAAGTAAAAGCACTACCACTTAATGTATTTGTTCCTGATTTGGTTACCGCGCTGATTGCACCGCCACCGCTTCTTCCCTGAGTTACATCATATTGGTTAGTCACCACCTTAAATTCACGTACAGCTTCTATAGAGATAGAATAAGGCGCGTTACTTCTGCTGGTTGTTGAACCTGCTGAAGTAGGGTTTTTAGCAGTCATCCCATCAATGGTAAAACCTGTAGAAGAACCTAACTGGCCTGAAATATTATTGCCTTTACTCAATGGAGAAAGATCGGTTAATGCTGCAAAATACGTCCGACTACCGGAAGCCTTGTAATATCCCTTGCCGAAATCGTAGTTGCTGCCCCCAGAGTTTCAGTTTTATTCTTCATTCCTGAACCAACAATTTCCACAACAGATAGATTATTTACTGCATCCTGCATGGAAATATCAATCCTTAGGGCATCACCCTGATTCAGGGAATAACCTGCTCTTTTTTGCTCACCAAAACCAATATAAGTAACGGTTACAGTATAAGGCGTACCTAAAGGAAGTTCCTTAAAAGTGTATTCTCCTTTTGCGTTTGTAGTTGTTCTTGTGGTAAAACCAGTTGACTCATTCCGAACTTGTACAGATGCACCCGGAATAGTTTTTTTAAGGTCATCGGTTATAATCCCGGAGACAGATGCTTGTGTTGTTTGCGCTGCTAATTCGTTTTTACAAAAAGAAAAAAGCGATAGCATGAGTAATGTGCAAAGTAGATTTTTCATCATATATGGTGATCTTTTTTTCAGGCAAATTTAAAAAGACCACCATATTAGCCGTAGAATATGTTTGTATTAAGGAATTATACGGTCAATATTGACATTAGATTATAGCTTAAATTATATAACCAATAATTACTTTAAATAGTTAAATCATAAAAATTTTATATATTCAATTGAAATTACAACAGGATATATGATATCAAAAAAAAAAAACATTCTGATTTCAGGATTAATATCCGGAGCTTATTTTATGATTCTATTTTCCGGACAACTTCAAAAAATAGCATCTCCATTTCCTGGAGCACTGGTTGAATTATTTACTGTACCATTGATAATTTTGCAATTTTCAACTATAGTATATTTTTTCTACCTGCTTATTAAAAAAATAAAATTACCAGCTGAATTTTATATCACAACGACTATTGCAGCTGTGATTATCACCTGTATTTTTAGTCTGAAATAACACAAAAGTTATTACCCCATTAAAATGGGATAATAACTCATTAAAAAGCGATGGAAGTATATACCATAAAGTATACGCTCATTCAGATTTATTTTATTTTAAACAGAAAAAAGAAATTTATGACAAGGCGTAGCCCTGCCCGATGTCCTGTTCAGACACCAGCATTTACTGTTTTAAATAGAATCTATACGGTTCGGGTTGGGGGAAATATTCAGGATAAGTAATCCTGGAAACAGGAACTTTAAAATCTATAGTCAGCTTTTCGTTAGGCGAAACTTCATGGTATCGATTTTTCTGTTCTGCACGTTCTTGTTCCTTCTCTTTCTCTTCGGTCTGCTTTAACTTATTCATCAGATAGCAATGTCCATTGCAATACATCCATGGGCGGGACTTATTCTCGCAAAGATTTTCTGCAATAAACTTCTGATTAGCCTCAAAACTGGCATAAACCATAAACCTTGATAGATTGGCACACTATCAGTGTGACTAATACAACTAAAGCGATCAGATGGTTTAACATTTGACCGCAAAGCCAAACATATAATACCCTTGTACCTAAAAACGAACTCTTTTTTTTGTAATATTGATCAGAAACTAGTTAAAAAAGCTTCTTATCGTTCGGGCATATGAATATTATTATCAGACTCAGAGAAAAATATGCGGCCTTATTAAGAGATAAGCAAATTCCATTAATGCAATCCAGAATCAGGATTTTAACTTTCGGATTAATCCTGATGCTTGCGCTGTTATTTATTATTTCAATCAACTCTCTGATTAAATCTGATTTTAAAACAGGTCTCAGATTATTGGCTTCCATAGGTGCAATGTCAGCCGGGCTTTACTTTCTGCTCGAAAAAAGCAACTGGCGGCTGGCTGGTCACCTTTTTCTATTAGCCCTTTGCAGTATTATCTGGACTAACATAATTCTATATTCCTTTGGCATTAACCTGGTCACTTTACAGCTTTCTTTAATTATTATTTCTGCCAGTTTTTACATTCTGGGAAAAAACTGGGGAATTGTTTTTATTCACTAATCAGTGTATTACCAATCATAGCACACCTGCTATTCACCCATAGCCAAAACGGGAAGATCACTGTAACTCCATTACAGCTTAACAATAGTTCGTTTATGCTGGCACTGATTGTCAACTTTGGTATTTTGATTACGATGCACCATGAGTTTTTTAAATCATTTTTCAAAAGCCACTCTAAAGAAAGAGAACTAAATATTCAACTGCAGTCTGCGCTTAGGGAAGCTCAGGAAGCTACACGCCTGAGATCGGATTTCCTCTCTTCAATGTCTCACGAATTACGGACACCTTTGCACGCAGTAATAGGACTGATTAATGTGCTGAGTATAGAAAATCCAAGGAAAGATCAGGAGGAAAATCTCGCTGTTCTGCGCTTTTCAGCAGAAAATCTGCTCGCTCTCATCAATGATACACTGGATTTTAGTAAGATGAATGCAGAACAGGTCGTATTGAATAAATCCCCGTTTAATCTGAGTACACTGTTAAATAACATACTAGCTTCTTTCAGGCAAAAAGCCGAACTGAAAAATATCGATATCAGGTTGAATCTGGATTTCGAAAACTCACCATTGCTGATCCTTGGTGATCAAACACGTCTTACTCAGATTTTAAACAACTTGATCTCTAATGCAGTGAAATTTACGGATAACGGCGGGCGCGTAGAAATTTCTGTCGGGACAAAAGCACGTACAGAAGATCATATCCTCTTACTTTTTGCTATTAAAGATTCTGGCATCGGCATTCCTAAGAACAAACAAGAGATCATCTTTGAGCCATTTTTACAGGCCAATAATAATATTACCAAACGTTATGGGGGGACAGGTTTAGGACTTGCTATCGTTAAACGACTGATAGACTTACATCAGAGTAAGCTCATTCTGGTCAGTGAAGAAAACACCGGTTCTGTTTTCTCTTTTGAAATCAATTATGAACTGGCTGCACCTATCGTTTCACAAGAACCTGAGCCACTGACCAGCCCTGCTATTTCAACGATCAGTAACCTGAACATCCTGATTGCAGAAGATAATATTATCAATATTATGCTCCTCAAAAAAATACTTGATCAATGGAACTGCAATTATTCTCTTTCAAAAGATGGGAAAGAAGCTCTCGACATGGTAAAAACAGGAGTATTTGATGTGGTATTGATGGATATACATATGCCTGTAATGGATGGCTTTGAAGCTTCCAGACAGATCCGGGAATTGCCCGATGTTAACATTTCTAAAATCAAAATCATTGCACTGACAGCCTCAAGTGATGTAGATATTCAGCAATCATTTAGTTATACCTATCTTGATGACTATCTCACCAAACCATTTTCTTCTCAATTATTAAAGGAGAAACTCGAAGGAGTAGTCCAGCAACTATCCGGCAAGTAAAACAGCTGATTGCTGATCACAAATAATTTTCAAATCATATGAAGCTTGACACCCGGCATCAACTCCAGCACATATACAGCAAAAGAACAGTACAGCTATTGATTCTGATTATTTTTAGTGCAATTCTAATTAATGGTATATTCTTTTTTCATCTCATCCGTCAAAACAAGGACAGCCTGAGAAAAAAAAGGGAGCAGAACGAAAAAGCGATGCAGCTGACCCGCAGAATCCTGGGGAATATGAAAGATGCTGAAATCGGGGAGCGGGGCTATATTCTAACTGGCAGAAAAAAATATATGCTGCCTTACACCAGAGCGATGGAAGTAGTTTACGTAAATCAGCAAAGGCTAACTAATCATATCAGGAGAAATTTTAATACAGATAATATAGATGATATCAATTTATTAAATAAAGCCATTACAGCAAAACGTACAGAACTGGAAAGAACAATCCTGTTAAAAAACCAGCACAAAGACGATGAGGTCCTGGATGAGATCAACTCTGATATCGGAGAGAATCAAATGAATAAAATCAGGGAAGTATGCAATGCGATGTTAAAAGATTACTATGAAAATATAACCACTGAAGATCAGAAAGTATCCAGAACATTGACCAGGACAAAGATCAGTCTCTTATTCTTTAGTACCATAGTGATCGTGGTAATTGGAATCATGAGCATCAAATAAAAGAAACAAAAAAAAAAAGGATTACTGACCTATTCGATGTGCTGGAACAGCAAAACTCAAAACTGATTATCCATCAGCAGGAGCTGCGCAGTTTAAGTGAAAACTTTTCCGCAAGAAACTCAGAACTGGAGCATTTCACGCATATCATTTCACACGATCTCAGGGGGCCTTTAAATAATATTCTTGCACTGACAAAGATTCTGGAAGATCAGGAAGATGCCAAGGTAAATGACCCCGCTTTCAAAATGCTAAAGAATGTATCTTCTGGATTATTTCATAAACTCGATGACCTGATTATCTTATTAAAAGAGAAAAAAAATGGGTTCCTGCTAAAGGAAACAGTTGTCTTTTCTGAACTTTTGGAAGAAGTCAAGACGAATCACCGAATGCAGATAGAAAAATCAGGGACAGTGATAGAGGCTGATTTCAGTGAGACCGATGAAGTCCCGTTTGCCAAAGTTTATATGCAAAGTATTCTGCAAAACCTGATCTCCAATGCGATCAAATACCGTGATCCGGCACGCAAAAATCACATAGCTCTTAAAACCTATATAAAAGAAAATACGGTACAATTAACAATTACAGATAATGGAAAGGGAATTGACCTGAATAAATATAGAAGTGAGATCTTTGGTTTGTTCAAAACCTTCCATATGGAACAGGACAGCCATGGGATCGGCTTGTACCTCGTCAAAAAAGCAAACTATTGAAATGGGAGGAGATATTACCATAAAAAGTGAAACTGGTGTGGGAACAACTTTTACCATCATTATCCCCACCAGGTCCGCTTAAATTATTTCCTCTGATCTTTTAGCAGGTTAATCTTAAGATTGATCTCAAAATCCCCCCCCGTACGCTGACGTTCTCCTGCCAGCTGACTCGTATAAAATCCTTGTATAAAAAAGTTCTCGTAATTGATCCCTACCCCAAAAGTAGAACTCTTATCACTATGATACATGCCAAGGAAAGAAACCAGGTTATTTTCCAATTTAAGATTCGTCCGATATCCCAGATATTATCTATGTCCTTTGCTCCTCTGAAACTAATTTTTGGTTCTATAGATACAACATCCAGCGTAGTCCCAATTTTATAAGAGACCGCAGCAAGGTAAGTTGATCCGTCAACAGTATTCATATCATCCTTTTTAAAGAACTTTTTCAGATTAGGCAAAGCAGCCTGCAAAGTAAGCCTGTCTGTGGTATAAGCCATCCCAAAGTCTCCGTCTACATAACTTTTACGCTGATTATATTTTGCCGCTGCCAGATCATCCGGAGTTGCAATAATACTCTGTTCATCCAGACGCTCTTTCATCATGCCCAAAGAGATTCCAAAATGCAGCGACCTGTTATCTATGTTCAATGGTAAGTGATAAGCATAGGTTCCCATCACACGCGTACGGCCAATTAATCCCGCCTTATCATTGTATACATTAAAACCAACCCCTACTTTATCTACTACACGATAATCACCACTTACGGCCATAGTCACAGGAGAACCGGGGATAGACCTCCATTGATTACGGTAACTCATATTGATATTCATGCCCTCGTCCATCCCCGCAAAAGACGGGTTACTGATATACTGGTTCTCATAATATTGAGTCCCCAGTGGTCTTATTTGTGCTGATACCTGCTGAATACCCGTAAAAATACAGATCGTCATCAAAGTCGTAAACAGCATTTTTTGATGTATAGATTTTATCATCTCTTATTTATAATTATTGTTCTTTCACTATTGTAATAAACCCTGTCTTTTTTGATTTCCCTGAATCGAAATAAAGGATATAGTAATAAGTATCCTCTGGTAATGGATTACCATTAAATTGGCCATCCCATGTATTGTCATAGCCAATCTTGTGAAAAACTACCCTGCCTTCTCTATCGAAAATTTTCAGCTCATTGTTGGGGTACTGGAGTATATTTTTAACAATCCACACATCATTTACCCCATCCCCATTGGGTGTAACCATATTATTAGCTTCTATATCCTTATACATAATTGCACACTTGTAGAAACCATACTCACCGCATTTAAATCAGCAAAAACTATAGGTTTGGTAAACAACTGCCCAACAAACCGCTCCGTTGGATTCGATACACTTTCCTTTTCCAGACTAAAGTCTTTATAGTTATTACTGGTGATTTTTGAATAGGCAAGCACCAGGTCTTTTGCTTCATTTCCATTCAATTCTATATCCTGAAAACTCAGGGCAAGCTCACCCTGAAAAGTTACCGGTCTGCTAAACCTGTACATCCGCTGAATACTATTAAACCTCGGCCAGATAACAACAGAAGGGTGCATGACAACAATCAGGTTATTTAAACTCCAGTCTTTGGACGGTACCAATGTCAATCCATCCGTACTGAATACTGTTTCGTTTTGAATAAAAAGACCTTCAGAGCCTACGCTTAACTGTGCCTTTAATGCCTGACTGGTCAATAGAGACAGACCGATAGTAAGTGATGCAATTAGTGTTTTCATTTTTTACCTTATTATATTTTTAACCCTTCCTATTCTATTTTAAAGCAGCTTTCAACTGTTCTAAAGTTTCAGGCAAGGCAACAATTTTATTGTTTTTTGCGTCTACCAAAACTAGTGTTGGTGTAGACAGGACGAAATAAGCATTAGCTTCCGGGCTTCTGATTCCCTGTTCTGCTCTTTTATGTTTGAAAGCTGGTAAGTTGACTTTTGATTTCTCCCATGCCGGGATTTCAGTTTCTGTCTCATCCAGACTAATGGCAAATACATCCATCATTTCTCTGTTTGCTGCTTCCTGGTACCAGGGATAAATTTTATCTAACAACTCTTTACAGTGCTGGCATTCTGCCGACCAGAACAAGACCAGTTTATATTTGGCTTCAGTTTTATAAGCATGAAATTGTACCGCTTTACCTGAGTTAAGTTTCCAGCTAAAATCAGGGGCAACAGATCCAATAACCAATGTTTCCATACCTTTCAGTCTTTGTTCGATGGCTTTTCTTTTAGCTGTTAAACAAAGTGGTCATTCAGATAAGGTTCCAGCATTTTAATCCCTGCTGTCATATTGAAACTTTCGAACCCGGTATAGAAATAGTCAACCATCCAGCCGTAAACTAAAGGATGTCCTGTGCGTGCCTGTTCAATAGCTCTCTTTCCTGCCAGTGTAAATAAAGAATCACGAAGCTGAACAGTGGTAGACATAGCCCCGTAAATGTTCACGTATTTATCCATCCAGTCTTTGATGTCCGTAGTTTTCAGCATCAGCGGATTTTTGAACTCCATGCTATCAAAATAATGTGCAATGACACTGTTCATCCGGTCAGTTTCTGTTCCTTTCCATAAAATCGGAGAAACATACTGGAAGGCAAAACCGTTGCTGACAAAAGCAGCTTTATGTTGTTCAATCTGTGTCTTTACCCAACCGTTATAGGTTAATCTTCTTTGCTCATATTCTTCTGTTCCCAAAGCGAAAAACTTAGAATCGGGCTGATCATAATTCATCAGGAAATTTTGCAGTAATCCTAAATTGTTCTCTCTTCTTCAGGTTATCTTTTGAAAAAGAAGCAAACAAAGTATTCTCTATTTCTCCCTTTTGAAAATAAGTACTGTCCGGATGATTCAGCGCTTTAGGGCGAGCCCACAATTCAAGGTTCTGGTTATTGACGAAAATATGTTTTTCGGCAGGATACGGAGTACTCGTTTCTTTATCCTGATAGTCAAAACGCAGTATCAATTCTGCAGGTAACTGTGCTTTGGAAATTTGCAATACTGCTGTCTCCCCGTTTTTTATCCCTGGATTTTCAGCTATAGTTTTCAGGGAAGATCCTGCTATGGATTGTAAAGTAATCTTACTTTTTGACACCCCTGATAAATGTATTTTCAGACTAACATCCTGTCCGTTCGCACCTATGCCAAGCAGACATAAAAATGCAATGGATAAAGGCCGCACTGCGTTTTTAAATTGGTTCTTGATCATTTCTATATTTATTATTTAATTCTATTCTTTTTTTAATCTTTCAGACAGCGGACGGACAGGCATAGCCCAGGCTTTATCATTTGCTGCCGTTGCTGTTCCATTGAAATAATAACCATATACCATGTTTTTTTATTCTGTGTACCGCTCCAATACACATCTAACGCTCCTCTTGAGGTAAGCGTAGCTCCATTAAAATATCCCGCCGGATGAATCTTTACTTCAGAATTAAACACATCAGTCGTACTCGCCCAGTTTTGCGGGGTTCCATAAGCAGCATTCCACTCGGCCAAAGTTGGCAAACGCCATTTACCTCCAAGAAGCTGAGTACATGGATCATTTTCTGGTAACCAATCCATATTTTCACTAAAAGGTGGCAGCCATACAGCGTTAGGTGTACGGACTGCACCACCATCCATTTTGTACCCTTGTAAACGGTTAAACTGCCAGTACCAGCCTGCTGAAGCCTCAGTAGCATCATTTACTGCCGTGGCCTGCCTGTCAGCACCCAGATTCTGGGTAATCCAGCATTTAGCCGCGCCTGAGAGATTGGTATTTACCGTACTATAAGTAATAGTTTTATCTACAGCTGCGCCCTTCAGGCCAGCCTTGTGGGTTACTGTAAATGGTAAACATATTTTAAAGCTGGCATCCGTTGCACTATAGCCCGTACCAGCACTATTTGTTGCAAATGCACGAACGTAATAGGTAGGACCTTCAACCAGATTTGATAATGTTCCCGTCACAGCACCAAGCCCTGTACCATCCTGAATTACATTATCTTTCAAATCAGGGCTCCCTGTAGTATTCCAAACGAAACCTCTGGCGGTCACCGGGGCACCATTGTCAAGAACGATGTTCGCATTACCTACTGCGGTAGCGGAGTTTATCTTTGCAGCAGGTATGACTACATAGTCAACTGAAGGAGGGGTAATAACCGGCTGATCACGGATACAACGAACCGGCATAGCATAAGACTTAAGGGACCCAATCATTCCCGTTACCCCATTGAGATAAGGATAAAGACCATTATCTGTGTCTCTCTGATTAGCTGCCAGTAGTAGTTTATCTGTGTTCCTGAAGCTGTTTTGACTGCATTACTGTAGTTCAGAAAGCCCGCAGCGTGCAACTTCAGTTCTGTTGCATAGCCCATGTTTATCGTACTTAAACCCTGAGCAGGTGCTATTATATTAGCATATTCTGTACTGGTAGGTATCCGCCAGCCACCACCAAGAAGTAAGATACAAGGATCATTAGCCCGGCTCCAGTTTGAATCCTCCGAAATGGATGAGATCCAGTTTGTGGCTGGTGTACGCACTCCTCCAATAGATTTAAAAGCCTGTATTTTGTTAAATTGCCAGTACCATCCGGCTGCTCCATTTGTCGCATCATTTGCCGAAACGGCTTCATTATCAGCACCAAGATCTTGCGTAATCCAGCATTTGGCTGTACCAGAAAGCGATGAGTTTACGGAATGATAAGTCACAGTCTTGGTTTCTGGTGCACCATTCAATCCCGCTACATGTGAAATTGTAAAAGTTGGAGGACAAATTTTAAAGCTTATTTTTGTTTCTTTACTGTATCCGGTGCCCGCACTGTTAGTTGCAAAAGCCCTGACATAATAAGTAGGCGTTTCTGTTAAACCCGTTAATTTACCAGTTATAGCTCCTAATCCGGAACCCGCGTGAACTATCTGATCTGCAAGAGTCGGATTACCTGTAGTATTCCAGACAAATCCTCTGTCTGTAACCGGAGTTCCTCCATCAGACGCAGTTATCGCCTGTCCGTCTGCCGTAGTCATGGTCATTCCTGAGGCTGGTATAGTAACCTTACTTAAGGAAGGAACACCCAATATCAACTCATCACGAAGACAGCGGAGTGTGAATCCATACTTTTTCTCTATCAGCTGTGTGGCTAACAATCCAGGTCTGAAATAGGTGAAATTCACTTGAGTTGCATTTCTGGATGTGCTGGGAAAGAAATTACCCTGTGCACCACGACTTCCGGGGTTACCAGACAAATCTATTAAACCACCTGTATGAATTTTAAGTACAGAAGCATAAGTATCACCTGAACCTGTCCAGCCATTACTGTAAACATTAGTCCACTCTGTTTCTGTAGGTAATCTCCAGCCAGTTGACAATAACTGAACACAGGGATCATTATCTGTACTCCAGTCAACGGTTTCACTAATAGCAGGCCATGCTGTTGCTGGTACACGACCAGCTACGGGATCAACTTTATAACCTTGCAAACGGTTAAACTGCCAGTACCATCCAGATGAAGGTTCTGAGTTATCAGTTCCTGAAAGTGCTTCCCTGTCGGCACCAAGATTCTGTGTGATCCAGCATCTTGCAGCGCCAGAAAGTTTAGTGTTTACGGAATGATAGGTTACTGTTTTAGTTACCGGTGCACCATTCACCCCTGCAATATGTGTAACGGTAAATTCAGGAGGACATATTTTAAAGCTCTCTGATTCTTTGCTGTAACCGGTACCTTTACTATTGGTTGCGTACCCGCGTACATAATAAGTAGGGCCTTCTTTTAATCCGGTTAGTACCGCGTTGAACGTCCCTAAACCTGCTCCTGAACGAATGACATTATCGGCTATAGTCGGGTTACCTGTCGTGTTCCATACCAGCCCTCTGTCTGTAACCGGTGATCCGCCATCCGGAGAAACCATTGCTGAACCAGATGCCGAAGTTGTAGTCATCGTTGCAGCAGCAATAGTAACCTTACTTACAGACGGAGCTGAGGTAGTTAGCTCATCACGAAGACAACGAACAGAGAAACCATATGATTTTGACAATGCACTATAGGCTGGTGAGCCTCCATCAATATAGTTGACCCACGAAGTAGTCACAGCATTTGAAGTACCAGACCAGTAATTAGCCTGGCTTCCACGTTTCGCTAAACCGCCATTAGGGCTATCCAGTAATCCTGCACCATGTATTTTTAAAGGCGAAGCAAAAGTTTGTGTGATAGATTTCCAGTTTTGAGGAGCACCAAAAGCATTTGTCCATTCCTGACCTGTAGGTAATCTCCAGCCCATTCCTAATAATTGAAACGCATGGATCGTTTTCGGCGGTCCAGTCACTGTTCTCAGAAATTGACGGAAGCCATGCCGTAGCTGGTGTACGGACTCCTTCTGATTTATAACCTTGTATTTTATTAAACTGCCAGTACCATCCACCCGCTGATTCGGCAATATCAGTTGCTGAGGTAGCTTCTCTGTCTGCTCCCAGGTTTTGAGTGATCCAGCATCTTGCAGCACCAGAAACAGTAGAACTGATGGTATGATAAACAACTGTTTTAGATACCGGTGCACCATTAAGACCGGCAAAATGATCAACGGTAAAGGTTTCAGGACATATTTTAAAACTGTTAACCTGTGGGCTATACGCTGTTCCAACACTACTGGTCGCATATGCTGTGATATAATAAGTCGGACCTTCTACTAAACCGTTTAATACATCATTGAAACTCCCTGCCCCTGTCCCTTTAGAAATAATTGTTCCATTTTCTAAAGTTGGATTACCCGTCATATTCCAGATTAATCCACGTGCGGTAATTTCAGCACCTCCGTCAAAAGTAATTTCAGCTGTTCCTTTAGCAGTAGTTGGTGTCATTTCTGATAAGATGACCAGACTCACAACCGGAAGAACCTGCGGAGTATTAAAAATCTCCAGGTTTCCATATCCGGTACCTACACTATTAGTCGCATAAGCTCTGATATAGTATTTAGTAGCAATTGTTAAAGGAGTTAAATTACTCACAAAAATACCCTCGCCCGCGCCATTTGCTGTTTTTGTAGTTAAGGAGACTAATGGATCTGTTTTTGTATCCCAAATGACTCCTCTTGCCGTTACAGGAGCACCGTTCTCAGCTGTAACCTCTCCTCCGCTGATTGCAGAAGCCGTCAGAATAGCTGTTGCAGGAGCAGTTTTCAGCGCTGGAACATCAAAAGTGGTAAGGCTTTCCTGGTTACCATAACTGGTTCCAACACTATTGGTCGCATAAGCTCTGACATAGTATTTCGTCCCTTTGATTAAGCCTGTAATATTGCTGGTGAAAGCAGCAATACCCTGGCCATTAACGGTTTTTAACAAGCCGTCTGCTGTTGGATTTTCTTCCGTACTCCAGCATACCCCTTTTGCAGTTACTGGTACTCCGCCATCACTGCTGATTGTACCTCCTGAATTCGCAGCATTCTGAGTAATTGCGCTTGGTTTAGTAGTGATCAATGTAGCCAGGGCGGGGGTGGTGAAAACTGCCGATTTCGCACTATATCCGGTTCCTATGCTATTTTTACCGTAAGCCCATACAAAATATTTAGTTGCCGGAAGTAAATTAGTCAGTGTTCCGGTAATTGAAATTCCGGTTGCACCAATGGACAGACTATTGGTAAAATCTGCCGGAATCACATCTTCTGTGTTCCAGACCAGTCCAAGATCAATGATCGCAGCACCACCGTCAGAAACTAAGTTAGCTATACCATCTGCACTGCTCACTTTCGTATTCGAAAGAATCACAGTACTTAAATTTGGTACAATTGCCGATGTGTAAAAGTCACTTCATTACCGTAGGCAGTTCCAACACTATTGGTTGCAAATGCGCGGATATAATAAGTCGTACCTGGAATTAAACCGGCGAATACATTGTTAAAAGTCCCTGTACCTGCGGTACCATTAATAATCTTCGTTGGCAGGGCGATAGTTGGTGAGCTGGTTAAGCCCCATACCATTCCCCTGGTTACTACTGGCATTCCCCCATCGTCTGTGACATTTCCGCCACCCACAGCCGAGAATCCCTCAATAGCAGTAACTGGTGCAGTAGTTAAGGCAGGCAGAGCAACTGAATTCGTTGTAAGAGTGATTGGGCTTCCATAAGTAATCCCCACGCTATTCGTAGCATATGCCCTTACATAGTAAGTTGTCTTCGGTTTTAAACCGGTAAGATTTGCTGTAAAACTTCCAATTCCGCTAGTAACCAGATCTATTGTTTTGGTAGGCAGATCTGCTGTTGGATTATCATAGATACTCCATACGATTCCACGACTGGTTATTGGTGTGCGGCCGTCGTCTGTAATTTTACCGCCGCTGACAGCTGTCGTAGCGAGGATATTTGTAGCCGGGGTAGTCGCAGTTAAAGTTGGAACTGTAAGGGTTGTAAATGATTTTTTTTCCAAACCATAGGCAACCCCTATCCCATTGACTGCATAAGCCCTGACATAATAAGTTGTGTTTTGTTGTAAACCGGTCAGGTAACTCGTAAAATTTCCATCTCCATAGTCCACATCACTGGTTTTGGTAGTTAAAGAGATCGCAGGATTCTGTGAAGTGCCCCAGACGATACCTCGTTTGGTAATCAGCGCACCGCCATCTTTAACTATTTCGCCACCACTTGTACCCGTTGAACCGGTAATCGCGGTTACGATATTTGTATTCAGGATCGGCGAGGTAGGAAAAATAGAAACAGTCAATTGATTCCCATAGGCAGTTCCTGCACTATTGGTCGCATAAGCACGAATATAATAGGTCGCGCTTCTTTCCATATGGTTAATGTCACTGATAAAATTCCCGATACCACTTCCATCAATCGTTTTATTATTGACAACAGTATCTGGTTTGAAATTAGCCCGCCTGCTCCATAGTAAACCACGTGCAGTAACAGGATTTCCTCCATCTTTAGTGATGGTCCCACCACTGCTGATCGAGTTTTCTGAAGTAATCACAGGATCACTTGTCGTGATACTTGCTAAAAGCGGACCTGTTGTAAAGCTGATTTCATTTCCGTAAGCTATACCAATCTGGTTAGCTGCATACGCCCTTACATAGTATTTTGTAACTGGTTTAAGTGCATTCAGTGAGCTGGTAAAAACTCCTGTTCCGGCATCACTTGTTTTAGTCGCCAGACCGATAGTTGGATTCGTGCCGGTACTCCAGCATACGCCTTGTGCTGTGATCGGTGTGCCACCAGTTTCAGTGATAATACCACCGCTCAACGCACTTATTCCAGTCACCAACGAAGCTTCGATTGTAGTTACAGTTGCAATTTTCGGGGTGGTGAAACTAATTTCATTTCCATATTCAGTACCTACACTGTTTGAAGCGTAAGCACGTACATAATAAGTGCTGCCCGGAGATAAGCCTGTCAGTGTACTGATGAACTGCCCTTTACCTGCCCCTGACTGAACTGTCCTGTTAACGGTTACCGTTGCAGGATTAAAATTAGACTGGGTACTCCAGACTACTCCACGGGTGTCTGCAACAACACCACCTTCGTCCGTAATATTTCCACCGCCTGAAGCGGTATTACCAGTAATTTGTGAAGGTATAAGGGTGGTTAATAAACTAAGTCCCGGAGGATAAGTAGTGAAACTAACCTGTTGTCCGTAGGCTATGCCTGCCATTGTTATTGCATAAGCTCTGACATAGTATTTTGTATCTGGTTTCAAATCTTTAAGCCTGGTATCAAAGCTTCCGGTACCAGCCCCATTACTGGTCACATTTCCAGCTGTAGCATCAGGGACAAAGTTAGCAATGGTACTCCAAACGATACCTTTGCGGTAACCGGAGATCCTCCGCTACTGGTAACTGTTCCGCCTATGGTTGCTGAAGTATTGGCAACTAATGTTGGTGAGTTGGTTGTTAATGCAGCAAAATCAGCAGTGGTAAAACTAATTACGTTTCCATAAGAAGTTCCGGCTATACTGACTGCATAAGCACGTATATAGTAGGTAGTTCCTGGAACCAGTTTTTTTAGATAACTGGTAAAAATCCCTTTCTCGTAACCTGTCTCCGCGGTTCTGTTAGTTAATTCAGCAGCAGGATCGAAATCAGGATGACTACTCCAGATAATCCCTCTGGTGCTGACCAGTGCACCACCATTACTGGTAATTTCACCGCCCGAAGTAGCAGTAGTCGCTGTGATGTCAGTACCTTTAGTGGTAATAATGGTAATTGGAACGGGTGGTTTAGTGGTTAGACTATCCAGATTCCCATATCCTGTACCTGCAAAATTAGTTGCAAAAGCACGCACATAATATTTAACAGACCCCATCCAGGTCTTTCATTGCTGTGGTAAAATTACCAGAGCCCGAACCTGCGATTACATTTTCATCTGCCAGCGTTGGATTTTTAGTAGTACTCCAGCAAATACCGTTACTGGTGATATAATTACCACCATTCGTAATAATACTTCCGCCACTAATAGCTGATGTACTTGTAATTGTTGCAGGAATTGGTGTTAATGTAGTTAAGGTTGGTACACTTGGTGTTCTGAGAACGATCTCGTTACCAAAAACCAAACCTACAGGATTGACCGCATAAGCACGTACATAATAGGTCGTACCAGGTAATAAACCCTTAAGTTCACTAACAAAATCGTCGGTACTTTTCTGAATTGTTTTTTGTTTGGTGGCCGTGTCTGGCTGGAATCCCGAAACTGTACTCCATATAATTCCATTGACCGTAAATAATGCTCCACCATCACTAATAATCTTTGCTCCGCTTGACGCGCTGGTTCCAGTAATCTCTGTCGCTTCCAATGTCCTGATTACAGGGGTTACAGGTGGCCCGGTGGTGAAACTGATCTCATTTCCATAAGCAGTACCGGCATTGTTAACTGCATAAGCACGTATATAATAGGTTGTGTTCCCCTTTAATTTGGGCACGGTATGAATAAAGGTTCCAACACCTGTCCCGCCCTGAGTTTTTGTTGATAAGTCTGTAGTTGGATTCGGTGCCGTACTCCAGATGATCCCGCTTTTTGTTACTTTATCACCACCGTCACTAAAAATATCTCCCCCACTCACCGCTTCTGTACTGGTCACACTAGTTGCACCAGTGGTAATTAATGAAGGAATAGTAAAGGTTTTAAAAATCTCCTGTTCTCCAAATACGACCCCCACGCTATTGACTGCGTAAGCTCTTACATAATATGTTTTATTAGGTACCAGTCCTGTAATCGTACTACTGAATTTTCCTGCTCCACCTGTTTCCTGTGTCTTGGCTGACATCGAAAGACTGGGACTAAAATTAGCCGTCACACTCCAGACTACACTCTTTGAAGTAATTTCAGCACCCCCCGTTTCTGTCACATCTCCCCCGCCAGCCGCAGTAGATCCCAAAGTTGCCAGAATTGACGAAGTCACGACTGTTGGTTTTTCTGGTGGCCCGGTCAGAAAAGAGCCCATATTGCCATAGCTTATGCCTACGTTATTGATCGCATAAGCCCTGATATAATATTTGGTATTACCCAACAGCCCTTTAATATCGCTTACAAAAATTCCGGTTCCACCTCCGTTACTTGTATGCAAATCATCAATTGATGGATTATTTGTCGTACTCCAGCAGACTCCCCGGGTATTTACAGCCACCCTGCCATCATCAGTAATTTCTCCGCCACTAGTCGCTGTAGTATTTTTAATCAAGGCAACAGCAGCTGTTTTTAACTGTGGAAGCTCAGGCGTTTTAAATATAAATTCCTCTCCATAAGCGGTACCCATTGCATTGATCGCATAAGCCTTCACATAATAGGTTGTACCTGGTGTAAGCGAAGTCATATAATTACGGAACAACCCTTTAGCACTCCCAGTCATATTCTGCTCAGCTTTCGTAGCCAATGCCGTAGTCGGATTCGGTTCCGTACTCCAGCAAATCCCACGTTTAGTTATCGGTGCTACACCATTACTGGTAATATCCCCACCACTAGTTGCCACCCTTCCGTTAAGACCTTCAAAGCCACCATCTACATAACTCGCTGCATCATAATTGAAAGGAACCAGAGTTGTTAACGTGGGCAAAGAAGTAGTGATAAAACTAGATTCACTGCTAAAACTTGTTCCGACGCTATTCTTTGCATAAGCCCGGACATAGTATAGTGTGCCAGGTTTCAGGTCTGTGATATTACAAATAAATGTCCCGATATCCGTTGTATTGACAGAGGTTGATGGACCATAAATTATGTTTACCCGATCTGTACTCCAGCTCATTCCACGTTCAGTCACGACCTCACCACCATTATTGATAATAGTGACTTCACTGACTGCCGAAACATCTGTGATGTCCACAATTTTGATATTCGGAGAGCTTAATACTGGTGCTGTAGCTGGGGGGTGGTAAAATGAAGCAAATTGCCATAAGCCTTACCAATAATATTTACCGCATAAGCACGTACATAATAGGTTGTGTTTTTTAACAGGTCAACCAGGCGGCTTGGAAATGTTCCAACACCAGAACCATCCTGGGTAATCACTGCGTTCTCGTCATCTTTTGGATCGCCAGTTGTATTCCAGGTTATACCACGCGCGGTAACTGGTGCACCGCCATCACTATTAATTATCCCACCACTATTAGCCATCACCGGAAAGATGTTATCAATTTCCAGGGTAATGATTGATGGCAAAGAGGCCATCGCCGAGGTAAAGGTTAAATCTTCACCATATACTATACCCGAACTGTTTACGGCATAAGCACGTACATGGTAAACTGTATTGGCTTGTAAACCGGATATAATACCTGGAAAAAGACCGGTATCAGTTCCAAAAATAAAGTTCCTGGTTTTAGTAGTATCTAATGTAGTATCCGGATAAACGCTTGTACTCCAGCAGATCCCCTGCAAGGTTATAGCAGACCCGCCATTGCTACTAATTTGCGCACCACTAAGAGCCGAGATATTTGTGATTTTTGTAGGTTGTATGGTTGAGATTACTGGTAAACAACTTATATCTTTCCATTTAGTCCCGTCGTAAAAACGGATAGCTTTGGATACAGTATTGATATAAATAGCACCAGCTGACAAGCCTAAAGGCGCCGGATTACTATTGAGTACTGGTAATTTAGAAATCTTTAATCCGCTGTTGGTGGAGAAACCATTGTGTGGTTTAAAATTACTTTTTGCCAATAATTTAGCTACCGCATACCATGAATTTCCATCATTGACCATCATGGTCTTTTCTGTTTTAGAGAAGTAAACGCCTCCGGAAGATATGGTACCCGCGGGTTCCTGATTTAAAGAAGGTAAATATGGAATTCCTGTTTTTACTTCCAGATAATCTTTAACAGTAGTGGTATTAATATATTACTGCTGCATAAAGTTTCCCAGGTTGATCCGTTATAGATCATCGGCTGTTTATCCGGCTTACTGTAAACTAACATTCCCGGTAAAGGTGAGGTGAGCGTAACAGGATCAATTGCCGGAAGATGAGGTATACCACCAATAACCCTAAAAAATGCCTGTGCCGAAACTGAAACGGTTCCGGCAAGCAATAGGAAACAAATAATCTTTATCGTGTGGTAGAGTGTCTTCAATTTTTATTCTTGTTATTTAATCTTTTAAGCAGCGCAGAGATAGTCCCACCGCTTTATCATTAGAGAGTGCCCCTCTGTAATTGGAAAAATAGTATCCCTGATTAGCAGTAGTATAAGTTGTACTGCTCCAGTAATTACTGTTGCCCCCTCTGGGAGTTAATGCACCTATTGTATTCAAATCGCCTCCGGCATGAAGTTTTAAGACTGAGGCATAAGCATCGGCAGCAGTCTTCCAGTTCACAGGAGTACCAAAATTCCCCATGCATTTGTCCACTCTGTATTGGTTGGAATCCGCCATCCTCCGCCAAGAAGTTGTGTACATGGATCATTTGCAGCGATCCAGTCCCGCCATTCAGAAAAAGTATTCAGCCATCCAGTTGAAGGTGTACGCGTGGTTCCATCATGTTTATAGCCCTGAATTCTGGCGAATTGCCAATACCAACCCGCTGAAGCTTCTGTTAAATCTTTTAAGTCTGTAGCCTGTTGATCGGCACCAAGATTCTGAGTAATCCAGCATTTGTCCAGTCCGGATAGTTTAGTACTGACCGTTCCATAAGTTACGGTCTTGTCTACCGGCGCACCGTTCAGTCCTGCGCGGTGAATCACGGTAAATGGCATACAGATTTTAAAACTTGTAGCCACTTCACTGTAAGCCGTTCCTACACTATTGGTTGCATAAGCACGCACGTAATAGGTAGGCCCGCTTTCTAAACCGGAAATCAATCCGTCCATTTTACCCGTACCTGAACCGTAAGAACTACCTGATCTGAAAGCGTAGGATTACCTGTGGTATTCCAGACAAATCCGCGTGCGGTTACTGCTGCATTGCCATCCGGGTTGATCACCGCTGAACCTTTAGCAGTAGTCGCAGTCATCTCTGCCAGCGGCAAACTCACCACACTTACTGAAGGTAAAGTTTGTAACATTTCGTTGCGCAAACAACGAACCGGTAAGCCCGAATATTTGTAAACGGTATTCATACTACCTGCATAAAGCATCTTCCCATCTGTGGTTGAATTGCCGGTGCTACTCCAATAACGAGCATCAGTTCCTCTGCCGGTTAAGGTGGCCGGGTTATTCGTAAGATACCCCGCTCCATGAAGTTTTAAAACTGAAGTATACATATCTGCCGCAGATCTCCAGTTTTGAGGAGCTGCAATCGCACTAGTCCATTCTACACTTGTTGGCAGTCTCCAGCCACCACCCAGCATTCTTGAACAAGGATCATTTACAGCTAACCACTGTGAATTCTCATCTATGGAGCTCACCCATGGAACTGCTATATTATCAGGGGTACGGGTGGTTCCTTCCATTTTATATCCCTGTGACCGGTTAAACTGGAAGTACCAGCCCGCAGAAGCTTCAGTAGCATCATTTAACGATACAGCCTGCTGGTCTGAACCCAGGTTCTGGGTAATCCAGCAGCGCGCTTCGCCTGAAACATTTGTACTTATTGTTTTGTAGGTTACCGTTTTATCCACAGGCGCGCCATTTAAGCCGGCGGTATGAATAACCGTTAATGGTAAACAAACTTTAAAGCTGCTCACAACCGGGCTGAATGCCGTACCCACACTATTGGTCGCAAAAGCGCGAACATAATAAACTGGTACTTCGTTCAGTCCTGTAAGCATACCTGTAATATCACCGGTACCACTACCTAAAGCAATGACCTGGTCTGTCATCCCTGGGTTACCTGTTATATTCCAGACCAAACCTCTGGCTGTAACCTCGGCTCCGCCGCTATTGGTTACTGTTCATTTCCCTCGGCTGTGGTCGCGGTGATAGTTGCTGAAGGGATCACTACCGTGCTGATCGAAGGAAGGCGTTTGATTGCTCCATCCTGTAAACAGCGAAGCGGTAAACCTACCGATTTCTCATTATTGGTTCCGGCTCTGTAATTAGTGAAATAGAATCCCTGGGTAGCACTATTGGTATAAGCCGAACTGCTCCAGTAGTTACTGTTCACTCCCCTTGGATTTAATACACCAAGGACATTCAAGTCTCCGGCTGCATGTAGTTTCAGTACAGAAGCATAAACATCAGCAGCAGTCTTCCAGTTCACAGGAGTACCAGCTACACTTGCATTAACCCATTCAGTATTGGTTGGAATCCGCCATCCATCACCGAGAAGCTGGGTACACGGATCATTTGCAGCGATCCAGTCCCGCCATTCAGTAATAGTACTTAACCATGGGGCCACGATCTGATTTGGGGTACGCGTGGTTCCATCATGTTTATAACCCTGAACTTTACCAAACTGCTGCCAGTACCAGCCAGCTGAAGCTTCTGTTACATCTTTTAAGTCTGTAGCCTGCTGATCGGCACCAAGATTCTGGGTAATCCAGCATTTGTCCAGTCCGGATAGTTTAGTACTGATCGTTCCATAAGTTACGGTCTTGTCTACCGGCGCACCGTTCAGTCCTGCGCGGTGAATCACGGTAAATGGCATACAGATTTTAAAACTTGTAGCCACTTCACTGTAAGCCGTTCCTACACTATTGGTTGCATAAGCACGCACGTAATAGGTAGGGCCATTTTCTAGACCGGAAATCAATCCGTCCATTTTACCCGTACCTGAACCGTAAGGAACTACCTGATCTGAAAGCGTAGGATTACCTGTGGTATTCCAGACAAATCCGCGTGCGGTTACTGCTGCATTGCCATCCGGGTTGATCACCGCTGTACCTTTAGCGGTAGTCGCAGTCATCTCTGTCAGCGGCAAACTCACCACACTTACTGATGGTAAAGTTTGTAACATTTCGTTGCGCAAACAACGAACCGGTAAGCCCGAATATTTGTAAACGGTATTCATACTACCTGCATAAAGCATCTTCCCATCTGTGGTTGAATTGCCGGTGCTACTCCAATAACGAGCATCAGTTCCTCTGCCGGTTAAGGTGGCCGGGTTATTCGTAAGATACCCCGCTCCATGAAGTTTTAAAACTGAAGTATACATATCTGCCGCAGATCTCCAGTTTTGAGGAGCTGCAATCGCACTAGTCCATTCTACACTTGTTGGCAGTCTCCAGCCACCACCCAGCATTCTTGAACAAGGATCATTTACAGCTAACCACTGTGAATTCTCATCTATGGAGCTCACCCATGGAACTGCTATATTATCAGGGGTACGGGTGGTTCCTTCCATTTTATATCCCTGTGACCGGTTAAACTGGAAGTACCAGCCCGCAGAAGCTTCAGTAGCATCATTTAACGATACAGCCTGCTGGTCTGAACCCAGGTTCTGGGTAATCCAGCAGCGCGCTTCGCCTGAAACATTTGTACTTATTGTTTTGTAGGTTACCGTTTTATCCACAGGCGCGCCATTTAAGCCGGCGGTATGAATAACCGTTAATGGTAAACAAACTTTAAAGCTGCTCACAACCGGGCTGAATGCCGTACCCACACTATTGGTCGCAAAAGCGCGAACATAATAAACTGGTACTTCGTTCAGTCCTGTAAGCATACCTGTCATATCTCCGGTACCACTATCTAAAGAGATAACCTGGTCTGTCATCCCTGGGTTACCTGTTATATTCCAGACCAAACCTCTGGCTGTAACCTCGGCTCCGCCGCTATTGGTTACTGTTGCATTTCCTTCGGCTGTGGTCGCGGTGATAGTTGCTGAAGGGATCACTACCGCGGTGATCGAAGGAAGCCGTTTGATTGCTCCATCCTGTAAACAGCGAAGTGGTAAACCTACCGATTTCTCATTATTGGTTCCTGCTCTGTAATTAATGAAATAGAATCCCTGGGTAGCGCTATTGGTATAAGCCGAACTGCTCCAGTAGTTACTGTTCACTCCCCTTGGATTTAATACACCAAGGACATTCAAGTCTCCGGCTGCATGTAGTTTCAGTACAGAAGCATAGACATCAGCAGCAGTCTTCCAGTTCACAGGAGAACCAGCTACACTTGCATTAACCCATTCAGTATTGGTTGGAATCCGCCATCCATCACCGAGAAGCTGGGTACACGGATCATTTGCAGCGATCCAGTCCCGCCATTCAGTAATAGTACTTGACCATGGGGCCACGATCTGATTTGGGGTACGCGTGGTTCCATCATGTTTATAACCCTGAACTTTACCAAACTGCCAGTACCAGCCAGCTGAAGCTTCTGTTACATCTTTTAACTCTGTTGCCTGCTGATCTGCGCCAAGGTTCTGGGTAATCCAGCATTTGTCCAGTCCGGATAGTTTAGTACTTACCGTTCCATAAGTTACCGTCTTGTCTACCGGTGCACCGTTCAAGCCTGTACGGTGAATCACGGTCACGGTAAATGGCATACAGATTTTAAAACTTGTAGCCACTTCACTGTAAGCGGTTCCTACACTATTGGTTGCATAAGCACGCACGTAATAGGTAGGCCCATTTTCTAAACCGGAAATCAATCCGTCCATTTTACCGGTACCTGAACCGTAAGGAACTACCTGATCTGAAAGCGTAGGATTACCTGTGGTATTCCAGACAAATCCGCGTGCGGTTACTGCTGCATTTCCATCCGGGTTGATCACCGCTGAACCCTTAGCAGTAGTCGCAGTCATCTCTGTCAGCGGCAAATTCACCACACTTACTGAAGGTAAAGTCTGCACCATCTCATTACGCAGACAACGAACCGGTAAAGCTGCGTATTTGTAAGCTGTACTCATGCTACCACCAATAATCATCTTCCCATCCACGGTAGAATTTCCCGTGCTGCTCCAATAACGGGCATCAGTACCTCTGCCGGTTAAGGTTGCAGGGGCATTAAAAAGATAGCCTGCTGCATGCATGCATTTTTAACACAGAAGCATACATATCTGCTGATGATCTCCAGTTCTGCGGAGCTGCAATGGCACTAACCCATTCAATACTTGTTGGCAGTCTCCAGCCGCCACCCAACATCCGCATGCAGGGATCATTTACGGCTAACCATTGTGAATTCTCATCTATGGCACTCACCCATGGCACCGCGATATTATCCGGGGTACGGGTGGTTCCTTCCATCTTATATCCCTGTGATCTGTTAAACTGGAAATACCAGCCCGCAGAGGCTTCAGTAGCATCATTTAACGATACAGCCTGCTGGTCTGAACCCAGGTTCTGGGTAATCCAGCAACGTGCTTCACCAGAAACATTTGTACTTATTGTTTTGTAGGTTACCGTTTTATCCACAGGCGCGCCATTTAAGCCGGCAGTATGAATAACCGTTAATGGTAAACAAACTTTGAAACTGGTTACTGCCGGACTAAATGCGGTACCCACACTATTGGTCGCAAAAGCACGAATATAGTAGTAAACCTGTTTTTCGTCCAGTCCTTTCAGTGTGCCTGTCATCTCTCCCATACCAGTACCTAAAGGAATTATCTGATCTCCCATTCCAGGATTTCCGGTCGTGTTCCACACCAAACCTCTGCTGGTTACAGGGCTGCTGCCAGAATTCATTACTGCTGCCAATGCCTCTGCGTTAGTTAAGGTAATACCAGATGCAGGAACTACAACCTTACTCAAAAAAGGAACACTCTTCACACCCCCGTCCTGCAGACAACGAATAGGTAACCCTACTGCTTTGTCATTATAGCTGGTTCTTGAATTGCCAAAATAATAGGCCTGAGCATTGTTATTGTAAATCGTACTGCTCCAGTAGCTACTATTGTTACCTCCTCTGGCATTGAAAATACCAGTAGTACCAAAGTCTCCGGCAGCATGAATTTTCAAGATAGAAGTATAGGCATCGGCAGCATTTTTCCAGTTTTGCGGAGCACCGATAACAGCTAACCATTCTGTATTAGTTGGGATTCTCCCATTGCCATTGCCCAAAAGTTGTGTACATGGATCATTGGCTGCGCTCCATCCCCAGGGCTCACTGATTGTTGTCGTCCAGGGTGCCATTACCTGACCCGGAGTACGGGTTGTTCCCTCATACTGATAACCCTGTAATCGGTTAAACTGCCAGTACCAGCCAGAGGATGCTTCTGTCGCATCATTAACTGCTGTTGCCTGCTGATCTGCACCTAAGTTCCTGGTGATCCAGCATTTATAGTCTCCTGAAATACCAGAGCCTACGGTCTCATAAGTAATTGTTTTATCTGTTGGCGCACCGCCGATTCCTGCTCTGTGTATCACCGTAAGCGGTTTACATATTTTAAAGTTTACCGCAACTGCACTATAGACTGTACCAACACTGTTCGTTGCATAAGCTCTGACATAATAAATTGGCCCTTCTTCCAATCCATCTAATACACCAGTCACTGAACCTATATCTTTACCGGCAGGAATCACATGATCTTCCAGCGTAGGATTTCCGGTTGTATTCCAAACCAATCCGTTCATTGTTACCGGGGCTCCGCCATCGGCAGTAATTGTGGCTGTCCCTCTTGCAGAATGATCCGTAATCTCAGACAATTTCACATTATCAATTACCGGAAGAATCGAAGCAGTGGTCAGAATTTCTTCTTTACCATAGGCTGTTCCCACGCTATTTGTCGCGTATGCTCTGTAATAGTATTTAGTAGCGAATGTTAATAATTTTGGATTACTGATAAAAATACCCAGTCCGGTAGCGTCAGTTGTTTTAATAGTTGATGCAATAGTTGGTTCTGCGGTTAATCCCATCACAATACCTCTTGCAGTCACTGCTGCTCCACCATCCTTAGTAACTTCTCCACCTGTGGTTACCATTGTACTTAAAATATCGGTAGCTATTGTAGTAGTTACTGTCGGGATATTAATAGTAGTTAAACTATCCAGATTACCATAGCTAGTACCTGTAGCATTGGTTACGTAGGCTCTGAAATAATAGAGCGTACCGAAATTTAGTCCTGTAACGTAAGTTGTATAATTTGATAACCCTCCTCCCATTAGAGATTTCGTCGGATCGGCTATAGTTGGGTTGTTCTTTTCACTCCAGACTACACCTTTTTGTGTAATATCAGACCCGCCATCACCAAGGATTGTACCTCCGGTGGCAAAAGAATTTTTAGTAATTAAAGTGGCCGGAGTGGTGGTTACTTTTGCAAAATCCCGTGTGCTGAATACAGTTGATTTCACGCTGTATCCTGTTCCCATTGCATTTTTACCATAAGCCCAGATATAATATTTAGTGGCTGGTAATAAACTGGTCAGTGTGCCCGAAATTGATGTTCTAACTGCGCCAATACTTAAGTTATTCCCTTCCGCAACGGCCGGAATAACATCTTCCGTATTCCAGATAAACCCAAGGTCAGTGATAGCCGAGCCACCATTAAATGACAAGCTGGCCAAAGCAGCGGCACTATTCAACTCAACTGAACAAACGTTTACTGCACTCAGATTAGGTACAACCGCTGCCGAAGCCAGCACAATTTCATTTCCATAAGCAGTACCCACGCTATTGGTTGCAAATGCCCGTACATAATACGTTGTTCCGGGTATCATTCCACCAAAAACATTATCAAATACCCCTGTACCTGCGGTACCATTTACAATTTTCCCTGTGGAAGCAATTGTTGGTAAAGTAGCTGTACCCCATACAAAACCACGGGTCACAACCGGCATCCCACCGTCATCAGTAATCTCTGCAGAACCTTTGGCAGAATAACCATCTATAGAGGTAATGCTCGTAGTTGATAGCGTTGGCAAGCTAACCACATTGGTTTTAAACTGTGCCTGACTACCGTAAGTTATTCCAATAAGATTGGTCGCATAAGCTCTTACATAATAGGTCGTATTAGGTAGCAGACCGGATAAGTCAGCTGTAAAAGTGCCTATACCTTTAGTCACATAATCTACTGTTTTTGTAGTCAGTGTAATAGTTGGATCACTACTACCTATCCCATACAATTCCCCTGCTTAATATTGGTGTTCTTCCATCATCAGTAATTTCCCCACCACTACTTGCTGTGGTCGCACGGATATTCGTTACCGGTGCAGTCGCGGTCAGCGTTGGAGGAGCCAGTGTAATAAATGATTCTTCTAAACCATAAGCCACACCGATTCCATTAACGGCATAAGCTCTGACATAGTAAATCGTGTTGGGCAATAAACCGGTCATTTTACTCATGAAGTTTCCATCACCACCATCAGCATCAACAGTTTTTGTCAATAAAATATTGGTAGGGTTCTGCTGCGTACTCCAGCAAATACCACGTTTGATGACCGTCGCACCGCCATCACTGGTGATTTTTCCACCACTTGTGGCTGTTGTACCTGTTACTTCTGTTACCTTATTGGTTAACAGAATTGGCGAAGTCGGGAATATCGTGACCGTTAACTGGTTACCATAGGTTATCCCGGCACTGTTTTCCGCATAAGCACGTACATAATAGGCAGTACTTCTCGCTAAGTCTTTAAGCTCACTGATAAAAGTACGCTCTCCTGGTCCTTCATTTGTTCTGTTTACAAGTTCTGTTTTAGGATCAAAATCTATCTTACTGCTCCAGACAATACCTTTGCTTGTAATCGCCGCTCCACCATTTGAAGTGATCAGACCTCCACTGCTTGCTGTAGACCCACTGGTGATCACAGGATCGGTAGTGGTTAAAGTTGGGCGGACTGCCGCAGAGACGAAACTAATTTCATTACCATAAGCTGTACCCAGACCATTGGTTGCATAGGCTCTTACATAATATAATGTTGAAGGTGCCAGATTCTTTAACTGACTGATAAAGGTACCTGTTCCCTTATCTATTGTTTTAGAAAGGAGTTCTGAGGTAGGGTTCGGACTGGTACTCCAGCATAAACCTTGTGTAGTTACTTTTGAACCACCGTCACTACTGATCACACCACCACTCATCGCAGTACCTTCTGTATTTTCAGAAATTTCTACTGTTGTTAATGTGGCAAAATTCTGTGTCGTAAAGCTTAATTCGTTTCCGTATTGCACCCCAACTCTATTGTTGGCATAAGCACGGATATAATAAGTTGTACCTGGTTTCAGCCCTGTAACCTGACTATTAAAAATCCCTTTTCCTGAGCCACCATCAACTGTTCTGTTAACGGTTTCTGTCTCAGGGTTAAAGTTGGCGACAGTACTCCATACTACACCACGTATGGTTGTAGGAACCCCACCTTCTTCCGTAATATTTCCACCACTAAATGCACCTGTTCCGGTAATCGCAACAGGCTTAACTGTAGTCAACATAGGTAACCCCGGAGGATAGGTTGTAAAGCCAACCTGTTGACCATAGGCTGTACCGGCAATATTAGTTGCATAAGCCTTTACATAATATCTTGTATCAGCCATCAGGTCTTTCAGCTGACTATCAAAACTACCTGTACCTCCACCATTCAGTGTCTTGTCTGACGATAAAGGGTTTGGTTCAAAGTTTTCTACTGTACTCCAGTAAACTCCGCGACTGCTGACGATACCTCCACCGGCATCGGTAATCATACCACCCATTAAACCAGTTGTATTGGTGATTAATCCTGGTGAATTAGTTACAACAACTGGTAGTCCTGTAGTCGTGAAACTGGTCATTTCTCCATAGGAAGTCTCTGCGTCATTAATCGCATATGCGCGAACGTAATAAGTTGTTCCCAGTTTAAGATTAGTCATACCAGCCACAAAAACACCTCTTTCATGCCCGGCCATGGTAACTTTATTTTTCGAAATCGTATCAGGATTGAAGTCAGGATAAATACTCCATACAATCCCCATAGTCTTCAATGTGGTATTTCCGTTGCTGATTATATTTCCACCACCCAGAGCTGTAGTTCCTGTGATCTGGGTAATTGCACTGGTAGTGACTGTTGCAGCAATGGATGGTTTAGTTACAAAACTTTCCAGATTTCCATAGCCATAACCTACACCATTGCGGGGCATAAGCACGAACATAATATTTAGTGCCAGGGGTCAGTTTGGTTATATTACTGGCGTAAATACCTTTGCCTGCGCCTGTTTGTGTAGTCCGGTCTAACAGGATTGATTCAGGAATAAAATCTGCCTGAGTACTCCATATTACCCCACGGGTAGTTGATGGCATCCCGCCTTCATCAGAAATATTTCCACCACCTGAAGCCGTGGTTACTGTCATCTGGCTGGGCACTGTAGTACTTAATACAGGAACTGTAGCCGGATTTGTCGTTAAAAAAGCCTGCTGACCATAAGCCATTCCGGTATTTGTGAACGCATAGGCCCGGATATAATATTTAGTAGAAGGAGTCAGGTTTTTCAGAAAACTGTCAAAGTTCCCCGTGCCCCATCTGTCTTCGGTTTTATCTAAGGATAATTCATCTGGTTCAAAATTTTCAACCGTACTCCAGAACACCCCTCGACCTGTTACCGGAGAACCGCCGGAATCTGAAATAGTTCCTCCTTATCGTAGTATGCGTGATCATCGATGGTAAAGTCGTTACAATTGCCGCCTTCTTTGTGGTTGTAAAACTCAGCATATTTCCATAGGCAGTACCTGCTATACTTACCGCGTAAGCAAAAACATAATAAGTCTTTCCAATGGAAAGATTGGTCAGATTACTCACAAAAAATCCTTTTCCATAGCCTGTCTCTGCTGTTCTGTTAGTCAGTTCAGCAGCAGGATCAAAACCAGGGTTCAGGCTCCAGATAATTCCTCTGGTTGTTACAAGGGCACCACCTTCACTGATAATATTTCCACCACTAACTGCTGTCGCACCTGTAATTCCGGTAACAGTACTGGTTACCAGCGTTGCAGGAACTGCAGGTTTTGTCTCGAGAGTTTCCTGATTTCCATAGGCAGTACCGGCAAAATTTGTTGCAAAAGCGCGTACATAATAGGTTGTAGAGCCCATGAGGTCTTTAAGATCTGCTGTAAAACTACCGGAACCTGATCCTGATACTACAAACTGATCGTCTGTTGTTGGATCAGGATTAGTACTCCAGCAAATCCCGTTACTCTGGATATAAGAACCTCCGTTACTCTGGATCGTTCCTCCACTGGTCGCCGAGGTACTCGTAATAGTTTGTGCAATAGGCTTCAGGGTAGTTATTGTAGCCAGGGTAGCCGTTCTTAAA
This sequence comes from Pedobacter sp. NJ-S-72, assembly GCF_053890575.1. Classification (NCBI taxonomy): domain Bacteria; kingdom Pseudomonadati; phylum Bacteroidota; class Sphingobacteriia; order Sphingobacteriales; family Sphingobacteriaceae; genus Pedobacter; species Pedobacter sp. NJ-S-72. The sequence continues at coordinate 3,911,468 of NZ_CM132681.1, forward strand.
ACAACCTGGTTACCAAAAGTCAGGCCCGCAGAATTTGCCGCATAAGCGCGTGCATAATAAGTAGTGCCCTGGGTTAGCCCTTTTAATACACTCACAAAATCACCTGTAGTATTCTGTACTGTTTTTTGAGTAGTCGCTGTGTCTGGCTGAAAACCGGCAAGCGTATTCCAGATTACTCCTGCACCTGAAAGCAATGCTCCGCCATTAGTGATGAGATGCCCACCGCTGACCGCAGTACTTCCGGTAATATCCGTAGCCTCTATTGTAGTCAGTATTGGCGAAACCGGAGGTGCAGTAGTAAAACTTAATTCACTGCCATAAGCACACCTGCTTTATTTACTGCATAGGCCCTTACATAATAAGTTGTACTGCCCATTAAGTCTTTAATTGGATCGATAAAAGTTCCGATACCTACCCCATTTTGAGTTTTTGTACCAGACTCAATTGTTGGATTTCCAGAGGTATTCCATACCACTCCGCTTTTGGTGACCTTGTCGCCTCCATCACTAAAAATATCCCCTCCGCTAACTGCGGTTATACTGGTAATGCTACTCGCCGGAGTGGTAATCAGGGATGCAAGAGTAAAGGTTTTAAAGCTGACTTCCTCACCATAACCTACTCCTGCACTATTCACGGCATAAGCACGTACATAATAAGTTTTGTTAGGTAAAAGCTGGTCTAGTGTACTGGTAAATCTCGTTATCTTTTCAGTTTGACTGGTTTTATTTGCAGAGGAAAGATCAGGTGTAAACCCTGAGGTCAGACTCCAGATCACTCCATGACTGCTCAGTTCTGCGCCTCCGTTGCCAATAATATCCCCCCCCTTTTGCGGTAGTTCCATAACCACCTTCAACCGCTAATGTAACTACAGCAGGTTTTTCTGGTGGAGCAGTAGTCACGATTTGGGTTGCTCCATAACTAGTCCCTACATAGTTAGTTGCATAGGCACGGAGATAGTATTTGGTACTACCCATCAAATCTTTTAAGTCACTCACAAAGGTTCCTGTTCCTCTGCCGTCTTTAGTAAACGTTCCATCAAGGGTGGGATTATCTTCTGTACTCCAGACCAATCCCCGGGCAATAACCGGCATACGGCCATCATCAGTAATATTTCCGCCGCCACTCAGGCTTGTATTTTTAATCAGAATAGCAGGGTTTGTGGTTAATGTCGCTAACTGAGGTGTTGTAAAACTCATCTCTTCTCCATAACCTGTACCCTTGCTATTAGTAGCATATGCTCTCACATAGTAAGTTGTTCCTGGCAGGAGTGAATTCAAATAATTATTATAAATGCCTTTGCCCTCACCGGAGATATTTTGTACGTTTTTGTTGCAAGAGCAATGGAGGGTTGTGGGCTTGTACTCCAGCATACACCACGTTTAGTTATTGCTGATACCCCATTACTGGTAATATCACCACCCGTCATCGCATTGGTTCCATTATAGCTTTCCGGCGATCCGTCGATATGGCTGGCCATATCATAGTTAAAAGGTTGAACGGTACTTATTGTGGGTACAGAGCTTGTTATAAAACTGGACTCACTGCTATAGCTGATCCCAACGCTATTTTTAGCATAAGCACGAACGTAATAAAGTGTGCCTTCCTGCAAATTAGTAAGGTTACAGATAAATGTTCCAATATCCGTTGGATTAGCCGTTAATGAGGGGCCATAAATAATATTCACTCTATCCGTACTCCAGCTCATTCCCCGTTCGGTAACTGATTCTCCTCCATTATTGATAATGGTGACTTCACTAACAGCAGATTTATCAGTAATGTCTGTAATTTTAATATTTGGGGAACTTAATACAGGTGCTGTGGCGCGTGGGGTCGTAAATTGCAGCAGATTGCCATAAGCTGTTCCGATAACATTGACGGCATAGGCCATCACATAATATGTTGTGTTTCTTAACAGGTCAATTAACCGGCTTGGAAATATACCTACTCCTGAACCATCCATCGTAGTAACCGCATCGGGATCATTTGCAGGGTCAGCTGTTTTACTCCAGATAATTCCCCTTTTAGTAACCGGAGCTCCTCCGTCACTTCTGATATCGCCTCCGCTATTGGCCATAACAGGCGAAAAAAATTATCTATATCTAAAGTGATAATATCCGGCAATGAGGCCAGTGCCGAAGTAAAGGTTAAGTCTTCACCATATACAATACCAGCGCTGTTAATCGCATAAGCTCTTACATGGTAAACGGTATTAGCTTTTAATCCAGAGATTACTCCTGGAAAAATCCCTGTATCATTTCCAAATACAGGATTTTCTGTTTTACTGCTTAGTGTGACTTCTGGATTAGCAGAAGTATCCCAGCATCCCCTGAGTGGTAATTGCCGATCCGCCATTACTGATGATATTCGCACCGCTAAGGGCAGAAATATTGGTGATTTTGGTAGGTATCAGGGTTGAGATAGCTGGAAGACAGCTAATATCTTTCCATACCATACCTGTATAATAACGAATAGCTTTTGATTGTGTATTGATATAAATAGCTCCGGGAGATAACCCTAAGGGTATTGGGTTACTGTTGAGCACAGGGAGTTTAGAAATCTTCATTCCACTATTGGTAGAGAAGCCTGTGTTTTGAGTAAAATTACCTTTACCATAGAGACTGGCAACCGACCACCATATGCTGCCATCATAGACTCTCATGGTATTTTCCGTTTTCGAAAAATAGACTCCTCCGGATGCTGTTGTCCCCGCTGGCTCGGTAATCAGAGCTGATAAATAAGGTATTCCAGTTTTTACTTCCAGGTAATCTTTAACAGTAGCCGTATTGAGGTTACTGCTGCATAATGTTTCCCAGGTCGACGTTATAGATTAAAGGTTGTTTGTCAGTACTACTATAGATAAGCATTCCCGTTGCAGGAGCTGCGACAGCCGAAGGCACTAAAACAGGTAAATGAGGAATCCCCCCAATTACCCTGAAATAGTTCTGAGCTGAAACATTTGAAATTCCAGCGAGCAAGAAAAAAAAAATATAATTTTAACAATATGTAGTAATTTCTTCAAAATAATGCGTTTCTCTGTGTTTCCTGACTTTTTTCTAATCCTTTTTCCTGCTAATTATTATTGTATTTTTTTCAGAATACTGTTGATCTGTTCCTGTTGTTTATTCATCCGGTTTTGCAGTTCATCAATTTGTTTTTGCTGTTCTTTTACGGCCTGAATCAACATACCAGTAAGCTGGGTATAGTCAACTTTTAAGAAGCCGTCTTTACCTTTAGTTACCATTTCCGGATATACTTTTTGCAGCTCCTGAGCAATGACTCCGACCTTAGATCCGGCCGCGTATTTATGCTGATCTTTGTACTCAAATTTTACTCCTCTTAGCTGATCAATCTTTTGTAATACACTGCCTAAAGTTTCGATATTGGTTTTCAGTCTGCTGTCCGATGGGGTAAAGAAGTTTCCGTTAACAGTTACATCCTGTCCGAAACTTGCATTACCTTGTGTATCGAAAGTCAGTCCTTTTCCATCTATACCGTCATTGCTGATTGCATAGACTGAAAGTTTGATGCTTTCAGTAGCTTTATGATTACCCAGATTATCTTTGGCATTAGCACCTGCTGTTAATAATGCACTCTCCAGGTAATTTTTGGTAACAGCGTCCTGCTTTTCTACAGGATCAAGAAGATTATAAATCCTGAAATGTCCCATAGACACGTCACCCTCAGCTGAACCAAAACCGCTTAATGGAATTTGATCTTTCTTTGTAGAAACAGCAATGCCTTTATCATTACCTACAAACAGTTCTTTGTCCTTTAATTTATTATCAACCGGAACCCAGTCTTTCCCATTAAAAACATAAAGACTGTTATCTGTGGTATTGTAATAAGTATCACCGGCAACTGGTTTATCAGGAGCAGTTGGTCCAACCGGGGTTTTCGTAGTGACAGAAGTCGCTACAGAATCTACGTATTTTTTGGTCGCAGCATCCTGGTCAGTTTTTGGATTGGCAAGATTGATGATCTTAAAATTCTTGATCCCGTCACCCAAACGAATATCACTTAAAGGAACACCAAACCCACTTATTGGAATAGCGGTTTTGATTGTTGGCATCGCCTGATCATAATCACTACCCACATACATATATCCCTTGGGAAGGTAATCGTCAACCATACTCCACAACTTCCCGTCAAACATATATAGATGGTTACCAGTCGTAGAATAAAACAAGGTTCCCGGTTTAGGATTGGCAGGGTAAGCTTCTCCAAAGATTATTGTTTTCTGAGCATCAGCATATTTCTTGTTCACGGCATCAAATTCATCCGTAGGGGTCTCCAGATTGGTTATTTTATGTTTAGCTAGTGCATTATTACCCATAGAGATTTCACCTGTAGCATCTCCAAAATCATTCAATGGAATATCACGCTTTGCAATTGGGGTAGCTTTATCGAATTTATTACCTACCAGAATATGATTGCCTGGCAGGGTCAAAGAGCTAGGCATAGCAAACTGATCATCTACATAGCTTTTGGTGACAGCATCCAGAGGGTCAACAGGATATTTTAAAAAATTAATGCCAAATTGCTGGTCTTTATTTCCCATGTTGATATTGTCCTTTGCCTCTGCAAAACCACTAATCGGAATGAGTTGTTTATCTATGGCGACGGCTTTCCCTTTATCGTTCCCGACAAATAAGTGTCTTTCAGGCAAAGCCAGAGAATCAGGCTTGTTTAAAATGTTATCTGCATACTTTTTCGTAGCAGCGTCTGCATCAGCTATTGGAGTACCTAAATCACTGATGACAAATCCACCTATAGAAATGGGTGCAATTGCTTTTGCAAAACCACTTATTGGAATCGTACTTTTCAATACATCACATCAGCAGCCTTTCCGTTCACATCTCCTACAAAAAAATTCCCTTTCGTCAGGGGGATATTAGCTGGATCAATAATCTTTTTGTCAACGTAATTTCTTGTAGCTGCGTCCTGTGGTAAGGTTGGTTCAGCCAAATTGGTTATATTAAACCCTTTTAAAGAAACAGCAGCAGCTGCCTCTCCAAAATCACTAAAAGGAATTGTTTTCTTATCTACTGCTTCTGCTATACTAACAGTATTTCCAACAAACATAAGCCCCTTTGCAAGACTCAGTTTACCAGCTGCAACAACATGATTATCGACATAGTTTCTAGTTGCAGCATCCTGAGGAAGCATTGGATCAGCCATATTGACAATTCTAAACTTCAAACCATCAAAATCCGGACTCCCCATAGAAACCTCATTCAAAGGTGGGCTAAACCCACTTATAGGAATCATACCCTTTGGTACTGGAGCAGCCATACCGGAACCATTTCCTACAAAAAAATTGTTTTCTGCAACCCTAAAATCTTGGGATTTCCAAGTGTGTTTTTAAAATAATTCAGATTTACAGCATCATATTTACCCACAGGATCTCTAAGGTTAACCATTCCAAAATTTTTAGTCCCATCACCAAGCTTGAGATCTTCGGTAGGATTACCGAAACCACTTAGTGGAATATTTTTTTTATCTAGTTTCTCATCCGTGATCGCTTTCTTTTCAATAGTCAATCTCCCGGCATTGCTAAGTGTTGCATCTCCGGAAACAGTTATTCCTCTTGCAATGTTGGAGCTATTTCCCATAAAGATTTCACCATTAGCCAGCGAAAGATCTATAGGTAACCATGCCGTACCATTGTAAACATATAATTTGTGATCTGATGTATTGTAAAACAGGTTTCCTTCTTTAACCACGGTAGCGGAAGGATCTGGATTCTCCTCGCCTGATGGAGTTGATCCATTTGTTGAGACTTCAACCCATTTACCTGCCGTATTAAAGAAGTATTAAATACATATAAAGTATTATTATCTGTGTATTAAAGAAAAGATCTCCGGGCTTTGTATTACTGGGAAGTTCAGTACCCGGGCCACCCGGAATAGAAGCACCACTAATGTTTAACCACTTATTGTTAACATCATACATAAATAACTTTTGCTGACCAGTATCATAGTATACATCTCCATATTTAGAGGGAACTGGCAATGCCGATACTTCTTTAGGAAGAACCCATGCCCCACCATCATAAACATAGTTTTTATCATCATTCGCATAATAGATAACATCACCTTTATTTGCTGTAGCAGGAAAACCAAACTTAAAGGGGATATCGAAAACTTCGTTCCACCCTTCTATACCTAGTCTATATATTTTTGAACTTCCTGTGTTTAAAACTACATCCCCAATTTTACCAGCACTAACTGGTAAAATTGATCCTGATGCATAATTAGGAATCGTTTTATCAATGGCTAAAGTCGCTGTGTTTTGTGCAGAAATAATAACGTTTGACATTGCCCCATTTGAGACTAAAGGAAATCCTTTACTTGAAGGACGGTAAAGCAAACCATCTCCCAATCCCGGAACCGCTGTCCCAAAATTTCTGGCTATAACATTAATCTCCGACCCATTTGTCTTTAAAGACAGAATTTCCAGCATCACACCACTAACATCTATAATCCTATCTCCAACCTGAGCTCCGGATGCACTATATTTACTTAACTGATCAGTAAACAATCCCGTAATTTCATACTGTTTATCAATCCCGGCATCCTTGACCAATCGAATATTAAACAGACCATTAAACTGTTCCATAGTCTGTGCTTTACTTCCAACCACAAACAAAACGAGGAAACCAAATAGATAAAACTTTAATAATTTCATGTATTAAAAATTAATAATGATGTAGAACCCAAGTGTCCCCTTGATATTCTGGACTCCGGTAAATTTCATATTCGCTGTACCGTTGCTTATACCTGCTAATACAGCACTCACCCCAATTGGTCCCGATATATTATAATAGGCATCCGGAGCATTTCTGAAGGAGTTGGATCTAATCTAAGACCATAGGCGAAAAATGGGATTACTACGTCCGTTATATCATTATTGGTTTGTTTAGATTCATCTTTAATATTAATATCTATCCAGGCTTTATTACCTATATCAGCATAAGAGGTATTAATTCGCATATAATAAATCATTACATTGGCCGGGATACTGATGTTCAGTACGTTTCCTACAAAAGTGCAAGTAACACCTGGTCCTGAAGCTTTTACCAAGATCTTCCCATTATTCATTTTATAAATCTGATAGGGTGCTCCACCCCCGCCAGCCGCCGGAGTTACCCATTTCGCTGTTTTGCCATCGTCACTAACAGTCAATACCTTTTTCGCATCTGTTGCAGTTACGATATCATCAATTTTATCTAACTTAATTTTATCAGTATTTGGCATCAGACCTGCCGCTGCTAATGTTGCACCAGGAATGATCGCTGCTTTTCCAGAATTACTTGGCGTAATTGTTCCCTGTGTTGGAGCAGCAGTATAAGTCAGGTCAGTAACACCGCCTCCGCCACCACTTGCTGGTGTTGCCCAGGTAAACCCTCCGCTTCCATTTGAAGAAAGAACTTGTCCTGTTGTTCCATTAACTGTTATGTTATTTAATTTGGTTGCAGTAATGGTTTGATTTGCGATGTCTGCTGCGACAATTGTTCCATCTGCGATATGAGCTGAAGTCACTTTACCTGTACCGATTGTGGTGGTAATATTCGTAGTCGTTCCTGATCCGCTTCCACCTATATCACCCGAAAGTACGATGGTTTGATCACCTGTATTTGTCCCGGCTAAGTTACTCCCGATAATTGTTCCGGGTGTATTGATAGATGTCGGAGTGATATTACCTAAACCCAGGGAAATAGCCGGTGTAGTATTAGGAGACACTACCGAACCAGTGATCCCATTAGCGGTTATCATGGATACGGTCGTTACCGATCCGCCACCTCCTCCTCCTGCCGCATTCAGTGTATTACCTGTAAACTTAAACCCGTTCCTAAAGTAATTTCACTTACTGCTGTTCCCGAAGCACCAGATCCTAATAGTTTATTAGGGGTCATTGCCTGCATCTTTGCATAAGAAACCACACCCGGCTGAATAATGACTGTATTTTTAGCCGTCGTCTTCACATCTCCGCCAATGATTGCATTGGTTTCTACTGTTTGAGATTTACCCGGAATGTCTGTTTGATCACCTGTATTCGTACCTGTTAAGTTACTACCGGTAATAGTTCCTGAAGTACTGATAGCCCCTGTAGCATTGATAGCTGTTGGAGTAATTGCACCTAAAGTCAGCGTAATAGCTGGTGTAGTGGTAGGAGTTGCCACCGAACCACTAATCCCATTCGCAGAAACAATTGATGTGGAAGTCACCGTTCCGCTTCCACCACCTGCCGAAGCCGACCATAATGCCGCGGTACCGCCGCTGTTTACAGTTAAAACTTTATTCGCATCGGCCGCAGTAAACGCTGGTACCTTTTTATCAATGTATGTTTTTGTTTTTGTTGCTTTTTCTGTTGGGAATTTAACATCCGAATTACCGGCAAATGTCCCGTCAATACTTTTATTAACAGCATCCTCTTTACCTGTAAGTGCAACTGTATGAGCCGCAACAGTAGGATTTGCACTTACTCTTGCTTCTGTATAATATTTATTACCTGCTTCGGTTACCTGATCTGTAGTATAGTCGCCTGGGGCCGCAGCGATTGCTCCGGTTCTGCCAAATACAGTTGAGATTGTACTGCTGCTGCTTACTTTATCCCATGCTGTACCGTTTGAAATTACCCAATCTCCTAAACCTAAAGTCAATCCCTGCTGAGTTCCGGCAGCAGTCACTACAAAATAATAACCCTTATTTCCAGCACCCGGTGCAGCTAGCGCCGGCGAGTTGGTCACCGCATTATAAACACCCTGATAAGTAACTGCTCCTGTTAAAGAGTTTGGTAAATATTTACTGTCAATTTTACCAGAACCATCTAATGGAGTTACTCCTGAAGGTGTGATCCTTTTTCTGTGATTTATTTATTTTTCCGTCTAATGCTGCTTTAGTAGCATCACTTACAATTTTATCTTTATCTGCTGTATTTTGGATATTGCCAAGTCCAAGATTTGTTCTTGCTCCGGCAGCATCTGTAGCTCCGGTTCCGCCATTAGCGATAGCAATTACGCCCGTTACATTAACTGCTGTAGTTGCAGATCCTGCAGTAGTTGCACTTGTTGCATTCCCTATTAAATCTGCTTTAATTTTGCCAGCAGAGAAATCTCCGTTTGCGTCTCTTTTAACAATCGTATTTGGTGTATTCAACGAAGTCGCTGCATTTGCAAGATTTACACCGTCTTTAATCACATCGGACGTTAAACCGCCCACAGATTTGACAAGAGGCAAATCAGCAGTACCACCTAAATCGGCAGTTAATTTTAGTTTTCCTTTCGTTGTTGCATCAGCATCAGGAACTGCACCTGCTCCTATTTCCGCAGCTTTGACCGCTGCTGCAACCGTTTTATCCACATAAGTTTTTGCAGCCCTTTCTGTCGGGAATTTTTCGTCCGAATTACCTGCAAATGTACCATCAAGACTTTTATTAGCAGCGTCTTCTTTTAAGTCTACTCCTAGTTCTGTTTTCAAAGCAGCTGGTGTAACCTCTATCAATGTGGTTGCATTTCCTGCTTTAATATAATTTCCAGCAGTATAAGAACCAATACCAGTTCCGCCATTTGCAACAGGAAGAATCCCGGTTAAAGAACCAGCAGTAATAGGCCCCCATGTACCATCTCCGCGAAGAACTTTAGTGCCATCAGGCGTACCTGTAGTTTTTAATGCGTCTACAGGAATAGTGCCATTTCCAAAAAGTTTCTCTTTGATTGTTCCTGTAGTCAGGTTATCTGCATTTGTCTGATCAACATTTTGTACCTTATCTAAAAGAAGTAATGATTTAACCTCTGCTGCATTTAGTGGAGCTGGTACCGCAGAAGTCAGCCCAAGATTTCCCAAAATTGTATTTGCAGGAATTGGAGCAAAACCTAATGTGGCATTACCACTTGTCGCACCCCCTTCTAATCCTGTACCGGCTGTTACGCTCGTTATACCGCTGGTACCACCCGAGGCAGCAGCCGATAATACACCATTCGCATCAATACTAAGGTTTGCACCAACTTTAACCCCTCCTAATACAGAAGCAGAAGCAACTGGTAATGTATAATTAGTTAACCCATCAAGTTTTGTCTTATCTGCCGGGTTCATTAAACCTGATTTTGCAGCAGTTGCATCAGGAATATTCACAGCTACTGTTCCGCCATTTATAGCGATACCATTCCCTGCAGTAATGTATTCTGGTTTTCCTGCAATTGCTGAACTGTTTCCGATCAATGCATTCGGTGTCATATCAGCCATTTTAGCCAACGTAACAGCTTTATCTGCTAAACTTAAGTCGGTCGTATTACCATCTCCGGTTAATGTCACATCATGTTTGACACCAGTCATTCCACCACCCGTAGAAGTTGTAATCTTTCCTTGCAATTCTTCTAGTGCAGCTTGTACATTAGTAGAAACTAATGCTCCTTTTGGTGTAACAGGAACAGTAAGTGCAATCTGGTCACCCGTATTCGTATTGGTAATGTTATTTATTAAAGTTAACTGTGCATCAGTAACATATTTTTTATTCGTTGTTTCTGTAATATCAGCAGTGGTTGCGTCTTCACCTCTGATCACTAACCCTTTTGTATCATAGGTTATTTTTGTTTTAGTAGCCGCAGTTACAGGTGAATTACTATCTACTTTTTTACCTAATTCATTTTTAGTGGCATCACTAACCGGCTTATTGATATCAGAAGTATTGTCAACATTTCCCAGCCCTAAGTTTGTTTTTGCATCCGGGGCATTATTTGCTCCCGTCCCTCCATTTGTAATAGCTACAATACCAGTCACATTGCGCGCCGTACCGTCAATATTACCTGTGGCATTTCCAATATTTGGTGTCGTCAAAGTAGGTGAGTCACCTAAAACAACAGGGCCTGAACCAGTTGTTGGTGCTGCAGTGACCGCTCCTGCTGTTCCTTTTAAAAGACCTTCGACCGAAGTTCCCAATGTAATGGCGGGTGTAGTTGAAGGATCAGTAACTGAACCCGTTAACCCATTTGCGGAGTTTACGGTTACAGAAGTTACAGTTCCCTGTCCTATATTACCACCAGCGCCAGCTGTTGCAGCTGTGATTCTTCCTTTTGCATCTACAGTAATATTTGCTGATTTATATTCACCAGGTATAACTCCTGTATTTGAAAGTCCTAAAGGTTTGCTCAGATTTCCAAGACCTGTAAGTGTTGCATCATGTACTACTGGTCCGCCACTGCTGCCATCACTTAATAAAGAATAAAGATCTACCTGGCTGTTTCTTGGGCCGGATATAGATAATACTGTTCCAACAAGGCTTAAAGATTGGTTAAGGTTTTCAAGACTTACTGTATTTCCTCCTTTTATAGATAAGTTGCTGGCCCCGTATAACTTAACGCCGGCACCTGGCCACCACCTGGTACAGTTGGCCCTGTTCCCAGTTTCTCATCAACATATTTTTTGGTTACCGCATCCTGATCTTTTACCGGAGTGCCCAGATTTGTTATTCTCTGTCCTCCAAGGGCTACATTTTTATCCGGTACACCAAAACCACTTAATGGAATTTTTTTTTTTATCTAAATCAAGATTGCTAATCGTACCATCTGCAATTTTAATTGAAGTCACCGCATTATCCGCCAGATCAAGCGTAAGGTCTTTCAAAACAGCTTCCTGACCATTCCCAATCGCGATCGTCCCCTTTGACGTGACCGTTTTCCCTATGACGGGCAAAGAATTCCCCGGAATCCCCGGATCTCCCTTTGGACCTACTAACAGTATTCCGTTTGAAGGCCAGTTTCCTGCTCCTTTTGGTCCATAAAGCGTATTATTACTGGTATTCAGGTAGAAATCTCCATTCGCACCAATATTTGAAGACGGAATAACATTCCCATTTAAGATAGTATTACCACTAGCTCCATTACCTCCTGTAGTTAACTCAGAGTTATTTACCAGCCTCTGCCACTGTCCGTTATTGTAAAAATAAAAGCCCGGAGAACTATTAGTTTGATAAATTAATAAACCATTGGCAGGATTATTGATATCGTTACGTTGTAAAAGTGACATCCTTGGAATAAGAAGACCTTTTGAAGTAGAAAGTACTTCAAGCTGGGCACTTGCATCGGGAACATTAGTTCCTATTCCAACTTGAGCTTTAGCACCGAATGCAGATAGCAATCCGATAAGCACGGCAAAATGCTTAACTTTTTTATTCATGAGCGTATTGAATTTAAAATAGTAGATTATATTTTAATACCAAAACAGGGAAACGAGCATAAAAAGACCCACTCTAAACATAGAGTACATCGTTTTATTCATATCCTTACATTGGCTGGTAGTTCTTTTTAAAATTGCGAATTAGGAATCTTCTGATATTCCGCACCACTTAAATGGTATGAAGAAGAGTATTGGAGAGAGACCGTCATTGTCGTACTTTAGATGTTTTTTCATTTCTGGAAATATATTTACAGGAACAATCATTAAGTATTGAACATTTGCATTTCAGACCCATAGGTAAGCCTGCTTCTACAAAAAATTATCAATTTGGGAGCTAATCTACCAATACATAACGGAATTTTATTGCACAATAAGTAATGTTACCACAACACGCAGTAACAATATCAGCCAACAATCTGACTGTCAGTTAATTAATTTTACATCTTATTTCTATTATCAAAACAAGGGTCACCGTAGAAAAGGAATGAGAGCACTCTTTTTTTACAAAAAAAGCCGGTATGTTTAATTGTTTTCTTTAGATGACAATACAGAACTATTGGTTAATTCTTCTTTTTTAACCCACCAACATTGATCACAGCACCCACGCTAAAAATCGAGTTTCCTGCTGTCATATATTCGCGGTTTTTCAAGCCTAAATTATAACTTGTCGTGTATTGAAGCTGAACAGCTTTGCTTAAACGCATTCGGGTAAAAAATACAGGTTCCAAAAAGATATTATCCTCTTTGGACTGCGCAACCCCGTTAATTAAAAAAGTACCCATACTCACATGACTGACGCGCAATGCTGTACCGTAGTTCAATGGGTAATTATTTCCGAAGAGATGGAATTTTTTTTATTCTTCTTAGAGCTGTAGTTAACCTGTATAAAGGTTTTGCTATAATTTACTTCCTGAAGTTCCGTGCTGATTAGCGTACCATCGTCATAATTCCTATAGGTACGATTGGTTGAACCATTACCAATACCTGCATAAATTTCCAAAATCCTGTTATGATCCGGCCCAAAGGTATTGAAGTACCCAATACCCGTTTCGAACTGCTTGCGACGGATATCTTTAGCTGTACGCTCATCTTTCATTAAAGCTCCGCCAAGCAAGACGCCAATATGATTAGATACTGCATAGGCACCATTAAAATTCGCATCTCCTTTCAGGTTGATATGTGCCCCCACTAAATTCTCCCTGAGCACTTAACATTGGTGTATTGGGCACAGTTGGCACATACACCGAAGAACAGGAGGCAAAAAAGAGAGGCGCAGCAATGAAAACTAATTTTAATGGTTTAAACATTCATGGATAGATTAGGTCTGCGAAAATAACAATAATATTATTGGAGCAGCATCTAACCCTTCAATCAACTCACATCCACCTACTTAAGTAAGTATTGAATGCCTCTTTATATTGCTCTCCCACCGTAATACTGAGTGAACCAATATTCAGACTATTTTTCGTTACAGAATTCACCTTTTCAAGTGACACAATATAAGAGCGGTGAACCCGCATAAATATTTTAGGTGAAAGTTTCTGCTCCAAAACCTTAAGACTAGTTAACGTTAAAATTGGCTTATCAGTATTTTCCAGGTATACCTTTACATAATCTTTTAGTCCTTCAATATATAGAATATCCTTAATCGCTATTCTTACCAGATGATATTCGACCTTTAAAAAAATATATACTCTTCTTCCTGTTCACTATGCTGGACAAGCACCTGCTGCGCTGGTTTGACTAATTCGGCATAAGCTCTCCCCTTATTTGCTGCAATCAGAAATTCTTCATAATTAAACGGTTTCAACAAGTAATCAAGGGCATCAACCTTATAGCCTTCCAATGCAAAATTGTTAAATGCTGTCGTGAATATCACCCTTGGACCATTACTTCCAGGTTGTCTGTCTAAAATTCTCGCCAGCTGAATACCAGTCAGATCAGGCATCTGGATATCCAGAAAGATTAAATCTATTTCCTGCTCATGGATCATCGTCAGCGCAGTCACTCCACTGGAGAAACTACCTGCAAGATGCAGAAAAGGAGTTTGCTCAATAAAACTGCAAACAAGCCCCAAAGCCAGCGGTTCATCGTCTACTGCTATGCAATTCAGTATCATCAAGTATTAAGGTTAAGTGAACAATAAATTCATTCGTATCTTCAGTTTTACCTGCTGAAAATGTATGTTTTTCAGGATATAATAAATCGAGCCTTCTTTTAGTATTCATAAGCCCAATACCTCCGTAGTTATCGGCAATCGCAGCGTTTTCATTAAAAATAAAATTTCTTACTTTCATATCAAGAGCTCCGTCCTCCATACTCAAATCGATTGAAATAACAGAAGGTGATATAGAACTCACCCCATGTTTAAAAGCATTTTCAATATAGGGTAGAAACAACATAGGGGCAATATGTATATCATTATTTATCAGAGGTCCTTCAAAAGTCACTTGAGTTGTATCATTTAAACGAAGCTTCATCAACTCAATATAATCTACAATAAAAGATACTTCTTTACTCAATGGCGTACTTCCTTCTTGTGTATCATATAGAAGGTAACGCATCATTCTCGATAATTTATGCAATGCATTACGGGATTTTTCTACATCAACATGGGTCAGCGCATAGATATTATTCAGGGTATTGAAAAAGAAGTGCGGGTTGATCTGTGCTTTTTTAAAAAGGATAATTCTGAACCAATTTTATCCTTTTCCAACGCTTCCCGCAACTGTTTATCCGCCTGCCATTTCTGAATCAGGGTAACACTGGTACTGATCCCGATAATCAGCAGGATTAACATAATCAGAAAAATATCCAGCTTATCATTGTGCTTTGGAAGTTTAGTGACCCCTATTTTTTGAAAAGCTTCTATGATCAAAACTGGCAGATTCAACGCATTATCCAGGTATCTCACCATTATAGTACCTACTATCGCAAAACCAACAATGGATAGTAAATAACCCAGTGAGTTATTCTTCAGCAATAGTTTAGGCACAAGAATGTGACTGTTCAGATAAAATATCACAATCAGGAAAACCAGTTCGAAGCCCTGCTTGATCCATAATTGATAGGGAACATCAATATTCCACGTCAGTGGCATATAAAAAAGTAATATAGAAGCAAAAAGTATCCATAATAAGATATGGAGAAGAATGGTGATATAGGAACGGCTTTTTACTGCATTCATCTATTCAAAAATTTAATTATATTTAGTATGGCCAAGGTAATCAACCTATGCGAATAGGTGCAAATCTTTCCATCGTTTACAATCAGTTCTTTGTCTATTTGTTTAAGTCACCAGTCGATTATGTTTTTTTAACCTCCTGAATAAGCGTTAATTAGACCTGTTAAACCGGATTTTTATCCTCAGCATATGTCACAATTAACCATTAAAAGCGTGCTCTTTTTATTTCTTGGTTTCTCCTGCTTCAACGGATTTGGCCAGGACACAACAAAGATGAGTATCCCTCCGATCTGGGATCTGGCCACCTGTCTGCAATATGCAAAACAAAATAACATCCAGCTAAAAACGCTGAGACTAACTACCGAAAGTACAAAACAAGATCAGCTGCTCGCAAAATCGGCCTTGCTACCTGACCTGTATGGCTCGGCTTCCCAATCTTTCAATCATTATAACATGAATACAAATGGCACAACAAATGCCCTGAACTATTCTGGTGTTTATGGCTTAAGCTCTTCGTGGACATTATATAGAGGGGGGTATCTGCAAACGGATATCAAACAAAAAGATTTAGCTGTTCAATCAGCAAATTATGCAGTTCTGACCAGTGAAAACGATATCACACTACAGATCACACAAGCCTACCTGAGCATACTGGTAGACAAAGAAAGTATCATTTATAATCAGGATCTGGTTAAAACCTCAACTGCACAGCTAAACCAGACACAACGCCGGTTTAATGCAGGGTCTTCTGCTAAAAAGGATGTGGCTCAGTTCCAGGCACAGCTGGCTGGGGATCGTTATAACTTAACAGCAGCAGAAAATGCAGAACGTCAGGATAAAATAACCTTGAAACAATTACTGCAATTACCCGCTGCGCGTGATTTTGATGTTGTCAAACCAGACACCGTGATTTCGGATCAGCACATCCCGGATTTGCAGACCGTACAAACTTATGCCTTGCAGAACCGCCCTGAAATTAAAAATGCAGAGCTCGGGGTCGCATATCAGCTTATGATCTGGATAAAGCAAAATCAGGTTATCTGCCGACATTAACATTGGGTGCAGGAATCGGAACAAGTTATACCCGCGACCCAACTTATAATGCTTTCAGACAATTTGATAATAACTTTTATCAGCAGGCCGGGTTAACTCTTTCTGTTCCAATATTCACCAAAAGGGTTAACAAAACCAATGTTGCAAAAGCAAAAATAGAAGTTGCACAGTCAGAACTTGCATTAGAGAATACTAAAACCACCTTATCGCTGACAACTGAGAAAGCATATATCACTGCACAAAACTCACAGAATCAATTCGTCTCTGCTGTTGAACAGCTAAAATACAATACAGAAGTTTATCGTATAGCGACCCAGGAACTAAAAATAGGTGCAGCCAATATAGTTGACTTCTATCAGCAGAGAAATCTGTATGTACAAGCAATGCAATCTTATATACAAGCAAAAAAATATAATGCTGCGCTGGCTGCAAGAATCTATGAATTTTACCTGGGCCTGGGCATCCCCATTAAATTATAAGCCATGAAGTCAAATAAAATTTGGTTAATTATAGCCTCGGTCATTGTTTTAGCGGGCCTGGTTTGGTTCTTCTTTATGAGAGGTAAAGAAAAACCTGTGGTTTTAACTACTGAGACCTTAAGTAAAGGAGCTATTTCTACCAGTGTAACTGCAACCGGAACAATACAACCGGTAGATACTGTTACTGTAGGAACGCAAGTATCCGGAACCGTATCCGCTTTATATGCAGATTTCAATTCTACAGTTAAAAAAGGACAATTGGTTGCTGAACTGGATAAAACACTGATTATGGCCACTGTTGATCAGGCTAAGGCTGGTCTTGCACAGTCACAGAGCAATGAAAGTTATCAGGCAGCAAACTTTAGCCGTCAAAAGCAATTATTCGAGACAGGTTCGATCAGCAAAGCTGATTATGATATTGCACTCAATACTTATCAGGTAGCTAAAGCAAATGTAAACAGCAACAAAAAGCACATTACGCGCAGCAGAAAGGAATTTATCATTCACACAGATCTATTCACCTATTGACGGGGTTGTGTTAGGCCGAAGTGTTAATATAGGACAGACTCTGCAAGCCAGCTTTAATACGCCTACAATTTTCACAATTGCGAAGGATATCACAAAAATGCAGGTACAGGCAAAAGTAGATGAGGCAGACATAGGCAATGTAGTAAAAGGGCTCAGAGCTACTTTTACAGTAGATGCTTTTATTGATGATACATTTAATGGGACAGTCAGAGAAGTAAGGCTACAACCTTCTATTTCGGCAAATGTGGTAACTTACTCCACCTTAATTGACGCACCCAATGATGATAAAAAACTAAAACCGGGGATGACAGCCAACATCGTCATTTACACGAAAGAGGTTAATGATGCCTCATTAATTTCAGTGCAGGCCTTAAAATTCAATCCAGACTCCGCACTGAAAAAGCAATATGAGATTATACCTGCTCCGGAAAAAAGAAAAGGTGGGAGAATGGGCACTCAAAGAAATCCAAAATCAGGTTCTTCAAATACAACTGTAAAGTCTGAAACAGTAACAACCCCGGATAGTTATGTCTGGATCTTACAGGATAATAAACTCATCCAGAAAAAGATCCAGACTGGCCTGAATGATAATACCCATGTTCAGGTACTGGGAGGTTTAAACGGGAATGAAGTGATTGTAACTGGTACGGAATCTGTTGCCGCAGCAAATTCGGCAGCGGTAAAAAGTCCGTTTATGCCACAGAGACCAGGAGGAAGAAAACGATGAGCAACAAAATTCTTGAAATCCTGAACGTAAAACGTGAGTTTACTATGGGTACTGAAATTGTAAGAGCATTGAAAGGAGTCTCATTTGAGGTCAATGCAGGAGAATTTGTGACCATTATGGGAAGCAGCGGATCTGGAAAAACTACATTATTAAATATGCTGGGTTGCCTGGATAAACCCACCGATGGCATTTATATGCTTGACAAAGTTAATGTGAAGGAACTTTCAAGAGATGAACTGGCAAAGCTGAGAAATACAAAAATCGGTTTTGTTTTCCAGGCTTATAATTTATTGCCCCGGACTTCGGCATTGGAAAATGTAGAATTACCGCTGTTGTATAACCCTTCTATTGGCACAAAAGAAAGGAAAGAGAGAGCGATTGCCGCACTTCAGGCCGTAAAGCTGGATGGGAGATTCGATCATACACCAAACCAGTTATCTGGTGGACAGCAGCAGCGTGTGGCTATTGCAAGAGCTTTAGTGAACGAACCGGTGATGATCCTCGCAGACGAGGCAACAGGAAACCTGGACACCCGTACTTCTTATGAAATCATGTCACTCATGCAGGATCTGAATCAAAACGGCAAAACAATCGTATTTGTCACTCACGAACCTGATATCGCCGGGTTTAGCAGCAGAACTATAATGTTAAGGGACGGAAAAGTTCAAAAAGATTCTATGAACGCTAACCACCGCTCGGCAAAAGAAGCACTGGCTTCACTTCCGGAAGCTGACGATTATTAATTTATCATTATGAAACTCATCAATCTCATCAGACTAGCCATCAGAGCCCTGCAACGCAACAAATTACGTGCTTTGCTCACTATGCTGGGTATTATTATAGGAGTAGCCTCCGTGATTACCATGATGTCCATCGGCGAAGGCTCAAAAGAAAGTATTAATGCTTCTTTAGCAAGTATGGGATCTAATATGATTACGATTACACCTTACAGCAACGAACCCGGGGGAGCAAGATTAGGAGGAAGCAGCTTTAAAACTTTAACGATTAAAGATGTAGATGCTATGCGGGAAAATGCTCCGGACATTGCCACAATTTCGCCCCTGGCTTCTTCAAGCGGACAAGCGATCAATGGCGCAAGCAACTGGCCAACAACTATTCAGGGAGTAAGTCCGGATTATATGGAGATCAGGAAACTGGTTATCAAAGAGGGAATTCTGTTTTCTGAGCAGGATGTAAGAGCTTCCGCCAAAGTCTGTTTGCTTGGAAAAACCGTAGTTGACAATCTTTTTCCTAATGGAGAAAATCCGATAGGAAAAATCATCCGTTTCGGAAAGATACCTTTTCAGGTAATTGGGGTACTTGTTCCCAAAGGATACAGCAATTTCGGACAGGATCAGGATGATCTGATTATCGCCCCATATACCACTATTCAAAAAAAAGAATAACATCGTCTATCTATTTTGGGAGTATCTATGCTTCTGCTATTAACGAAGGTGCTTCGGATGCAGCGGTGACAGAAGTAAGTGCCATTTTAAGAGAAACACACCGTTTAAGACAAAATCAGGATAACGATTTCCAGGTTAGAACACAGGCAGAGCTGATGACCATGATGAACTCTACCAGTAGTATGATGACAGCCCTTTTAACAGCGGTAGCAAGTATTTCATTAGTAATCGGGGGAATTGGGATTATGAACATTATGTATGTTTCAGTAACAGAAAGGACAAGAGAGATAGGTTTGAGAATGTCTATTGGTGCAAAGGTGTGGATATTCTTCTCCAATTTCTGATCGAAGCCGTGATGATCAGTATTACAGGTGGAGTAATCGGTGTGGTGATTGGTGTCTCAGCAGCCATCATTGTGCCTAAAATGCTAAACTGGCCTACGGTAATCTCAGAATTCTCCATTGTAATATCATTCCTTGTCTGCGCAGTAACAGGAATCTTCTTTGGCTATTATCCAGCCCTGAAAGCTTCCCGTCTGGACCCTATTGAAGCACTTCGCTACGAATAACTATTCGTGATTTGCTCCTTTTTGAACCTTGAACACGTGTAATACGGCAGGAAAAAGTGCATCCATACTTTCTTCTGCCCCGCTTACTGAACCTGGCAAAGTAATTACCAGTGTAGATTTGATAAAGCCTGCTACTCCTCTGGAAAGCATCGCATATGGCATTCGTTCCTGTCCATATTTCCTTACATTTTCCATCATTCCCGGAATCTCTCTTTCCAACAGCGGACTTATCGCCTCAGGTGTGACATCTCTCGGAGATAAACCCGTACCGCCAGTAAAAATTAACAAATCAAAATCCTGTTCAACCAGATCCCTTACTTTTTGCTGTATCAGTTTAAAATCATCTGGAATAATATCATAATGATTAGTTTCTACTTTATACAACTCTAGTTTCTGAATAATCGCTTTACCCGATTTATCTTGTTTTTCGCCTTTACTAATCGTATCAGAACAAACAATCACACCACACTTCAAACTTTCCTGATCCGCCAGTTTATATTGGCTTTTCCCTCCTGATTTATGTTCGAGACGGATATTTTCAATTTCTATTCCTTTGTCAATAGGTTTCAGCATATCATAAATGGTTAGCGCCGTTACCGAGGCACCGTGCATAGCTTCTACTTCCACGCCGGTCTTATAAATGGTATGCACTTCTACACGGATGATGATATACATCCCTTCAATTTCGTGCGTAATTGCTGTATATTCTATAGGCAGCGGATGACAATCAGGAATAACATCGCTTGTTTTTTTAACTGCAAACAGCCCCGCAGCTCTTGAGAACTCAAAAACATCTCCTTTAGGAACTTTTTTTGCAAGAACGGCCTCAATAGTCTGCATACTTGAAACTTTTAGCTTCGCGGTAGCAACTGCTTTTCTAAGTGTGTTTGATTTATGTGTGATATCTACCATTTATTTATTTTCCTTCCATTGATGAGACGCATTAGTCAAAATCTCTTTTCCCCAAACCGGCAATTCTGCCTTAATCCGCTCCACCAGTTCATCACAAGCCTCCATTGCAGCTTTACGATGAGCAGAGGAGCAAAATACAAACAGACAAACCTCACCTGCTGGCACCAGACCTAAACTGTGATGTACATGTAAACAGGTCAGCGGATATTTTTCAAAAAGAGCTTCCCTGATCAAATCCATTTGAGCCAATGCCATTTCTTCATAAGCAGTGTAATTAATTCCCACCACCTTTTCTTCGCCAATCTGATCTGCACGTACCTGGCCTAAAAAAATACTATGTGCACCTATAGCCGTATTGCTTTGATGATTTTGAATACTTTCCGCAATAAACCGAGCTGAAATTGCACCGTTGGTAAATATATTTTTAGACTTCTTTTTTTCCATCTTTTAAAAATTCAAACGCAAAACACCGCCTTTGAGACTATAGAATTCTTTCTCAGGATAAGCTTCGAGCAATAATTCTCCGGCAATCACACTTCTGATGCCCGAATGACAAAACAGGATAACCTTATTTCCCTGAATCAGTGGAATTTCCTTTCTTAATCCCGATAAAGGCAAACTGATATAGCTGAATCCTGATGCAGCCGGCAATTCCCCCGGTTCACGTACATCAATGATGGTAAAATCCTCTTCGTATATGGCTTCGTTAAATTCTCCGGGACTCATTTCCCTGACCTCTCCGGTAACCTGTTTAATTCCGCAAAACCAATTGTAATCCATTTCTGCAAATGCCTCAGGGCTAGCTGGTAAATCTGACTCTGTTAATCCAGCAGGCGATAACCTGATTTTATAGGTTTGGCAGGTATAGAGATTATAGATCATCATTTGATTAATCAATGGCTCTCCCAATCCAGAAATGAGTTTGATTGCTTCGTTTGCCTGCATTGTGCCAATGATACCAGGCAATACCCCCAGTACACCTGCTTCCGAGCAGTTTAACACTTCTCCAGGCTGCGGAGCAGCCGGAAATATATCTCTGTAATTTACTTTCACACCATCGGCACCGGCCACATTAAAAACTGACACCTGCCCTTCTGATTCGGACAATGCACCATAAATTAATGGTTTGTTTAATAATACACAAGCATCATTAATCATATACCGGGTAGGGAAGTTATCAGATCCATCGATTATAATATCAAATTCATTCAGGATTGATATAGCATTCTGATTACTCAATTGTACCGCATAAGGTATGATTGTGATTTCAGGATTGAATTTTTTTAATCTTTCTGCTGCACAGGCAGCCTTTGAAAGCCCCACATCTGCAAACTATATAATATTTGTCTATGTAAGTTACTTAGTTCAACGACATCATGGTCTACAATACCCAACGTACCTATACCAGCAGCAGCCAGATATTGCAAAACAGGACAACCAAGTCCACCTGCACCAATCACCAGAACCTTTGCATTAAAGAGTCTTTCCTGACCGCTAAGGCCAAAATCTTTAAGTAATATTTGCCGCTGATAACGTGCCTCTCCTTTTATGTTCATTTTAACCTCCCGAAAATGGTGGCATTAAAGCAACAGTCATCCCGTCTGCTAAATGCTTATTACCGTGAATTATCAATTGATCTACAGCCACCTGGTATTTAACCTGTTTTAACGCAGGAAATTGTTCCTCCAGACGGTTGCGAATCATATCCGTATCTGTTGCGTCCTCTATCAAAAGATGCGCATTGCCCAAAAGTTCAGCGAGCCGTCCAAATAATAAAACTTCTATCCTCATTTATTAAATTGTCTATTATGGAAGAAGATAAATCTTAAATCTTCAATTTGCTGCCTGCCAAAAAATCCGTTTCTTCCTCGCCCAGTTCAATCATACAGTTTGCCTGTGCAAAAGAACTCATTCTAAAAGATTCCTGAGCATTTAGCGGTGTAACATTTCCATTTTCAAAATGTGCCTTTAAAAAATGTGTCAGCCCTGCAGCTTTTTTATAGTTATGGGTTAAAACTGCTTCCGTTGTCTGTAGTCCGCCAGATTGATCTTTTTCAACACCGCTCATCCATTTCAGTGCAGGTAATACATATTGATAAAAACAGCTCAATACTGACGATGGGTTTCCTGGTAAACCAAAGACTATCTTATTTTCTTTCCGGCCAAAATACAAAGGTTTCCCCGGTTTCTGTTTCACCTTGTGAAAAACCTGTGTAATTCCATTCAATTCTGCTGCTTTGGTCACAAAATCATAATCACCAACACTTACTCCGCCAGTCAGTAAAACCACCTCGTTATTTTGAAGCG
The DNA here is from genome assembly GCF_053890575.1 of Pedobacter sp. NJ-S-72. Lineage (NCBI taxonomy): Bacteria > Pseudomonadati > Bacteroidota > Sphingobacteriia > Sphingobacteriales > Sphingobacteriaceae > Pedobacter > Pedobacter sp. NJ-S-72. The sequence goes on from NZ_CM132681.1 coordinate 3,934,805, forward strand.
CTTCCTTTAAAACGGCTGTAAGTTCATCTAAATTATCATCTGCTGCATACAACTTAATTTTTGTGATTTGTGCCAGTTGTAAAGCGGCACCTAAAGAATAAGAATTAGATTCATAAACCTGACCAAAAGCCAGGCTATTTCCCGGTTGCTGCAATTCCTTACCCGTGATAATAACAGCAACCGAAGGGCATTGATAAATTTCTACCTCAGTTTCTCCAATTCCAGCCAGAAAACCTATCGCTGCAGGCGTTAACCGACAACCTTTTGCAATGGCTAATGAAGCTTTTTTCACTTCAGCGCCTTTATTTCTTACATTCAATCCTTTTGTTAACCGGTCATCCAGAATAGTTAAAATCCCATCTGTAAACCTAACCTTTTCCTGCATTACAACCGTATCAGCACCTATTGGTAAGGGTGCACCCGTAAATATACGTACAGCCTGTCCCGGCATAAGCGTGTATTGTGTTTCGGCCCCTGCCTGCATTTCGCCATTAACCGCTAAAGCCTGGTTACGTTCCTCGAAACGGATCGCAAACCATCCCATCCATAGAAGATTGTTCAAAAGCAGGAATATCTGTTTTAGCATAGATATCCTTACTCAGCGTATATCCTGCAGCAGCAGTTAAAGGCACAACCTGAACGGGCAATGGCCTGATGTTTTCTTGTATTAATGATTTAGCCTTATTTACAGAGATCATAGGGGCAGGTTAACGTATTAACCACCAATAGTGATCATACTTCTATTATGAATAGTATCAGGTTCTATATTTTCAAATAACCCAGAGAACTGACCACCCAGTGCTTCAGCTTTGTTTCCTATACATTCATGTATTAAAGGTAACACATCTTCACCTCTTCTTAATGGCGAGAGCAGATCGGTTTCAGTCACCGAAAAAAGACAGTTTTTCAGCTTACCGTCAGCTGTTAAACGCATCCGGTTACAAGTACTGCAAAAAGGCGCTGTCATTGTGCTTATAATTGCAAATGTCCCCGAATGTCCTGCAATCTGATAATGTTTAGCCGTATCATTCTGATTCTGACCAGCTTCTAATGATGAAAAAAGTATATTTTGTTTGCACCCTGGCAAGAATTTCTTCGAGTGATACCACTTTATTACTAGTCCAGCGATTTCCAGCAAAAGGCATGAATTCAATAAACCTGATTTCTACAGGTACGTCTTTTGTCCAGTCAATAAAATCCAGAATTTCATTATCATTGAATTCCTTCATCATCACTACATTAATCTTAACTTTGATATGATGTTTCAATAAAAGGTCAATATTATCTCTGACCTGCTGAAAAAGATCTCTTCTGGTGATGATCCGGAATTTGTCGGCATCCAAAGTATCCAGACTGATGTTAATGCTTTTAATTTTCGCTTCGAGCAACACATCAATAAAGTCGTGTAACCTGGCACCATTGGTCGTAAAAGAAAGGTCTGCTGGTAATTTTGAAAGAGATAAGATGATTTGCGCCGCATCTTTACGAACTAAAGGTTCTCCCCCGGTCAGACGGATTTTATTCACTCCTTCTGCTACAAATTTTCGCAAGCGCCTCAATTTCTGTAGCCTGCATCAGTTTTGAAGCTTGTGTGAATTCATAGTCCTCTTCTGGCATACAATAAAAGCAGCGGAGGTTACAGTTATCTGTAAGTGATATCCGCAGATAATTATGTACCCGGTCAAAAGAATCCTTTATCATTTTAGCTTCTTGCATTTCCCCCATCTTTATGCTTAAGTAAAGATAGTTCATTGAAATAACTTTCACCAAAAAAATACCCGTTATCAAAGGAAAGGGTATCAGGATTCACAGCATTGAAAAGCTATATATTGAAGGATATGAGGATTTTATTACATGCGGTAGCGCAATGATACTGATCTTCCTAAAGCCTGAGCAAGATCAGGTTCGATAGTAAATTCACTTTCCTGCTGCATCCAGACCTGATTAACGTTTTTCAATAAAGTTACCGGTTGCCCGTTTAAAATTATCTTCAATTCGGTAGTTTCTTTATTTATTGCAGCACCATTTATAATTTCGTACACATAATCTGTGTCTCTCTCTATACGTTATACGCATTTTCAATCCCATATTCTTCTCCTCGACCCCAAAGATAAATTAAAACTCCTATAACAGCGTGTTTTTGTTGTTATTGATAAAGAAACTATTTAAAATACATCCGACGACCCGTTTAAACCCATTTTTCACACCAACTATTTGTTCCTGATCAATAACCAAACCTCCTTTGTCCGGAGCGTGTAAATAAATTAGCTAAATTTGGACATCAAATTCTATACACTAACATTTGCATATGACATATCAGGATAAACTGCGCGAAATACGTAAACAAATGAAGGCCGATAATGTACAGGCCTATATTATTCCATCTGCTGACCCTCATATCAGCGAATATTTGCCAAAACATTATAAATGCATTCCATTTACTTCTGGCTTTACCGGTTCTGCCGGGACTTTAGTGATTACACACGATTTTGCTGGTTTATGGACTGATTTCAGATATTTTGAACAAGGGCCTGCCCAATTACAAAACAGTGGTTTTGAATTAGTGAAACAAAAAGTTCAGCATGCACCGGAATATATACAATGGTTAAATGAAAAACTGGATAAAGGTGCGGTAGTTGCTACTAATGAAAAACTGCTTTCGGTATTACTGGGTGATTTATTAACACAACAGTTATCTGTAAGGGATATTCAATTAGTAAGTAAGGATTACCTGAGTCCAATCTGGGAAAACCGTCCGCCATTACCCGTTGACCCCGCGTTTCTAATCGCTGATGAACATGCCGGACAATCAGTAAGCAGTAAACTTACAGAAGTGAGAGCTGCACTAAAAAAAAAACATCAGGCAGATCATCACCTCATCTCCTCTCTCGACGATATCGCCTGGTTATTTAATCTCAGAGGTAAAGATGTAAACTTCAACCCCGTAGTATTAGCCTTTGCACTGATTAATCAGGATCATGCTACTTTATTTATTAACCCGGGTAAATTAACAGAAACGGAAAAGCAGGCCTTACTAAAAAGTGGTGTTGAAGTTCTTCTTCCTTATGAAGAGATAGCGCGCGCATTAACTCAGCTTCCGGCAAACAGCTCCATATTTATTGACCCTAAGCGTAACTGTTATGCTTACGCTAAACTGGTACCATCATCGGTCAGGATAGTTAAAGAAACTAATCCTTCTACTAACCTGAAAGCAGTCAAAAACGAAACGGAGCTCAAAAACACCCGAGAAGCAATGCTTAAAGATGGTGTTGCGATCACCAGATTTTTAAAGTGGGTGGAAGAAACAATCGGAAAAATCAGGATTACAGAACTTTCCGCTGCTGCACAGTTACGTGAATACAGAGCAGAACAAGAAGGTTTTATCGGAGACAGCTTTACAACGATTAGTGCTTACAGAGCACATGGAGCATTACCGCATTATTCAGCTTCTGCTGATAGTGATTCAGAAGTAATTCCCGAAAGTCTGTTCTTAGTAGATTCAGGAGGTCAGTATTTTTACGGAACAACTGATATTACCCGTACTATACAAAGGGCATTACTACCGAACAGGAAGAAACTGATTATACTCTCGTACTTAAAGGAATGATCGATGGCTGTAAGGCAAAGTTCCCTAAAGGCACCTGCGGATACCAGATTGATGCAATCACCAGGAAACCACTATGGGACTATACAATCAATTATGGACACGGTACAGGTCATGGTGTTGGTTATTTTCTTAATGTACATGAAGGCCCACAGGTATTCAATCCAACCAATACGCCGGTAGCTATAGAACTGGGTATGATTACATCTATTGAACCAGGCGTATACCGTCCGGGAAGACATGGTATCCGTATTGAGAATCTTGTTCAGACGATTGCTATTGAAACGAATGAGTTTAACGAATTCTATGGTTTTGAGACGCTGACTATTGCACCGATCAGTACAACTATTGTGAAAAAAGAATTATTAGATCAATCACAAATTAACTGGCTGAACAGTTACAATGCAGAGGTCTTTGAAAAACTTAGCCCAAGGTTGACTCAGGAAGAAAGTGACTGGCTGAAAGAGGCTACAAAAGCTATATAATAAAACCCTATATTAGGTATATGTATAAATTTTTGAAAAGTAATATTAACATTTTTTTGAAAGGCTGCTTGTTTTTTACAGTATTACAGGTGCTCTCCATGTTGTTCAATTATTATGTACTCGGTGAGACAATTAAACTTTCCTTAGTATTAATCTCAGGATATGCCGGCATCATAATCTTTGCGGCTCTTTTATACACCTTTGTGATGAAAAGAAAACAAGACAGACAAACGACCTGAAATAAAAAGCGTTGCTTCCTTTTAAAAGGAGGCAACGCTCATATATAATTGAAAGATATTTATTCCTTAAGACTGCTGCCAGCTATAAGCTGCTCCCACAAGAGCCGCATCTTCCCACATTACACTTTGTTTTAAAGCCACGTGTTTATCTTTAAGATGCTTCTGTACTTCCGGAATAAAATAGTCCCATGACTTAGCGATATTTCCACCAATAACAATTACATCAGGCTTCTCTCTTCGTCGATAAAATCATTAAGAAATGCAGCAAGGTTCTGGCCAAATTCTTCAAAGATCAGATCTTTGATTTCCTGTTTGTCAGAAGCTAACAGAGATTCTACATTTTTAATCTCTTCGCCAGTTAACTCTTTAAATCTTTTAGAGAACCATCTGGTTGAAATATACTCTTCAGCTATACTATCCTTAAACGGAATAAATGCACGGTCTGAATCAACAGTTTTACCCTGACAATTACTTGCAGACCCCAGCCCCGTACCTAAGGTAATTCCTAGCGCCCGTTTCTCTCCAGCAACTGCTCCAGAGGCCAATTCACCATGCAAAAACGATTCAGCATCATTTCGAAAAAGAATGTGACTAGTAGGGATACTCAATTTTTCAGCTAGAATTTCCAATACATTAAGCCCGTATAGAGAATCATACTTCTTGGTTCCTTTCATTAAAGAAATACCTTTTTCATAATCAAAAGGTCCTGGCATAGCAATACCAATATAAGTAGTTTTCCTCTCCCTGGTTTTCAATCAGCGGCATCAAAGCATCAACCCAGGACTTAATAATCACATCTGCACCTTCCATAGAAGCTACACGTTCTCTGATAAGTGAACTCTTTATTACTTTCAAATCAGCAGCATCTACATGTGCTGCTGTGATATGAGAGCCTCCAATATCCACCCCTATATAGGGTAGCTTAGGCGAATTATAATTCATGTTTCTGGTTAAGATTGTTTTAAATTTATTTGATCATTTTTAACAAATAGGAACCGTACCCACTTTTAACAAGCGGAGTAGCGATTTTACGTAGTTGTTCACTATCAATATAGCCCATCCGGTAAGCGATTTCTTCAATACATCCTATTTTAAGCCCCTGACGTTCTTCAATAACCTGGACAAACTGTCCGGCCTGCATCAATGAAGCAAAAGTTCCTGTATCTAACCATGCGGTTCCACGGCTCAAAACACCAACTTTTAATTTACCCTGCTCGAGATAGACTTTGTTGTTGACATCAGTAATTTCATATTCACCTCTAGGAGAGGGTTTAATATTTTTAGCAATCTCAACGACACTATTGTCATAAAAATACAGCCCTGGAACTGCATAATCAGATTTTGGCGCTACAGGTTTTTCTTCAATAGATATTGCATTTTTATGTTCATCAAATTCAACAACGCCGTAACGCTCCGGATCTGACACGCGATAAGATAAAAAACAACACCCCCATCAGGATCAGAACTAGCTTGTAAAAGCTTAGCCATTCCATCTCCATAGAAGATATTATCTCCTAATACAAGAGCAACTTTATCTGTTCCTATAAAATCTGCACCAATGACAAAAGCCTGTGCCAGACCGTTTGGCTCATGCTGAACAGCATAAGAAAACTTACAGCCCAAACTACTTCCATCACCTAAAAGCTTCTCAAAATTCGGAAGGTCATGTGGGGTAGAAATAATTAGTATTTCGTTAATTCCGGCCAGCATTAATATTGACAACGGATAATAGATCATTGGTTTTATAAAAACAGGCATCATTTGTTTACTCATAACAAGAGTTAGGGGATGCAGCCTTGTGCCGCTCCCACCTGCTAGAATTATTCCTTTCAAGATTTTATGTTTTAAAGGTTATAGATTTGAAGATACACTATTTTCTAATTCCTCATACCAGTCAGCACCATATTTTCTGATCAGTGGTCCTTTCAAAAAGGTATAGACAGGTACTTTAAGTTCTCTTCCAAATGCACAGGCGTCAGAGCAAATATGCCATCTGTCATAATTAAGCACATCAAATTCAGGGTATTGGGTAATACGTATCGGATATAAATGACAAGAGATTGGTTTTTGCCAATCTACAATTCCCTGTTCGTGTGCCTTCTCAATAGCACATTTAGTAATCCCATTTTCAAAAGTTACATAGGCACATTCTTTGTTGCCATCCACACATGGAGTGGTCAGGTCACCGTCTGCATCTACAACAGAAGTTCCATACTCCTCAATCGCTGCAATCCCTTTTGGGGCAAGCATATGTTTGATTTTAGGATAAATTTCTGCAAGAATAGCCGTTTCAGCTACCTCAAGCGGTGCTCCCGCATCTCCCTCAACACAACATATACCTTTACACTTATTCAGGTTACACACAAAGTTCTCACGTATAACATCTTCGTGAATAAGGGTATTTTGTATTTCTATCATTTTCATCAGAATATATTTGCTTTTCAGCGGTTATGAAGCTATCATGATTTTATGTTCATTTCGTTGTGTAATTTAAAAAATCATGATGGTTTTTTAGTTTTCTTTAGCCAGCGGATATTTCAATCCATCAGCTGATTTAATTTCCATGGTGACTGCACCCACTATAATCTCTACCTGAGCCTTTACAGGCACCCTGTTACCATCATCTGTAATCCAAAGATATAAAGCGCTATCTTTTCTAAAGATCCTTCCAGGATCAATGGACGGACTGAATTTCACACAACGTATATTTCCAAGCTTACTTTTTACAACTTCTTTTCCAACATATTTAATTTCCAGCTGATGAATACCATCCCCCAGAAAGTAGTTCAGTTTAAACTTCTCTCCTATCTTGAGTCTGGAAATATCAAGGCTCCTCGCAAAATAATAAGCCGAGACCAAGTCAAAAGTCTGGTTTGTCGGAGCAGTAAAAGTTCCTTTATTAGAGACTACTTTCTTTGTTTCCTGCGTAAACCTAGCTTTGTCTTTTCTTTTATAGCTTGCTTCTCTAACATCCTCCTGATAAAAATAAGGGGTCAGCGTAGTCTTGTCTATATAAGAATCATAATGATCCCTGATTTTATAAAATATATCAAAGGTCCCTGATGTTTTCGCATCAACTACCAGTTTATAGGTTTCCTTATCATCAAATTTCAAGTCTGAGTTCATTACTTTAATTGTAGCTTCTGCTGCTGTAATAAAGCCGTACTTCAATTTATAGGATAAAACTTCACCCGCTTGAAAAACGGGTTCTTTTTTTAAAGGCAAATCCTGAGCAGCTTTGGTACTAACTACGGTAATCAAAAACAAAAACAGTAAAAATAATTTCCTCATACCTGATCTAAAACAAAAACTCATCCAAAAAACTTAATCCTTTCGTTTAAAGATAGGAACTGTAGAGCAAGGCTCACCATACATAATACTTTTAACCACCGGGGTTAACAAAGATGTGATCTCCACATAGGCTGCTATCGGAACATCAATATCCGCACATCCTTTAACTACAACACGTGCATCTTTATAATCCGACAGGTCAACCTTAGCCAATGCTTTACTGAACAAAACAGCTTCTAAGGTTTCCAGACTTCCAAAAACTACTTCATTTGCATAAGGCTTTAATTTATTAGCCAGCAGCATATATGCCCAGGTTGGAACAATCGCATCAGCACTGCAGATTACTGCTATATTTTTACCAGTATAAGATGACCAGTCATGTGCTTTAATGAACTCTCTGAAATCCTTTTCTCTTAACATTAAACCATGAAAAAGATTATCCTTGATATCGTAGTAGACTCTCTCTCTCTCCTTTATCATAATAGAGTTCCAGATTAAAAGTAACTAAACCACTGGCAGCAACCTTATTGACTATATTTCCCTGAATATCCATTTGCGTCTAAAATAAAAAAACCGGAAGTGATATACTTCCGGTTTCAAAATTACGCAAAATAAGATTAATAGAATTTCACTCTATTGTCTTTTATGTCACTTTTATCTTGTAATGCCTGGAATGCTGCTCCTAATGACTTCTGAGCAACTGCCTGACGCATCATTTCTTTTTGTTTATAAGTATTTCCAATTGGAGCAGGGTTACTGAATCCATTAACAGTGAATACATATACGCCATGTTCACCGTCAACTGGTTTAGATACTTTACCCGGTGCTGAACCAAATACATTACCAATCAGTTTATTTTCCTGTGCTGCACCCGGAACAATCGGATTTGAGAATACGATGTTTGTAACCGGTGTAACGGCTTTCCCAACTTTCTGAGCCACTTGCGCAGGGTTAGCAGCACCTTTAGCTGCATTGCTTAATTTTTCCGCCAGCATCTTAGCTTTAACAGCATTGATCACCATTGGTTCAATATCCTTTTTAACAGATTCAAGAGGTAAAATACCTTTTGCTTTGATATCAGTAACATGGGCTACTACAAAAGCGTTATCCATTTGATAAACTTCTGTTAACACATCTCCTTTTTTAGCTGCAAAACCATCACGGATTAATTGACGCGGATTATCTAATCCTGGTGCATAACCCTGGCTTCCTGTAATTCTATCAGCGATAGCTACAGTATAACCTAGTTTCTTAGCTTCTGCACTAAAGTTATCTCCTTTAGCAACATTCAGGAAGTTCGAAGCTTTTTTATAAGCCTGATCTTTAGTTTTGCTGCTCGGTGTAAGGTTTTTCTCAATGTAAGCCAGCTTCGCAACTTTAGAAGAACCGATTTGTTTTTCGATTTTAATTAAGTGTACACCAAATTGCGAACGTATTACCTTAAGATCACCAACCTGACCATTAAATGCTGCATTCTCAAATTCAGGAACCATTTGTCCTCTTGAGAAAACAGGCAATTCACCACCTTTATCTTTCGATCCGTCTACACTGTACATTTTAGCCAATGCAGCGAAGCTACCACCTTTTTGAACAAGAGTTCTTAAAGAGTCAGCAAATTTTTCAGCTTTATCAACGCCGCCCATTTTGGTTGCATCTAAAAGAATATGACTTGCTTTAACAGAATCCGGAGAAAAACGTGTATCGATAACTTTTACCAGCTTGTAAGAGTTTCCAGTGAACACAGGTCCGTAAAAACTTCCTGCAGGTAAAGCGAATACTGCTGAATCAATTTTAGGATCTAATTTACCTTTGTTGATATAAGCATATGGAACTTTAACATCAGAGTTAACTGCTGCAAATAAGGAATCACTTTTCGAAGCTTTGAAATCCGAAGCTAATTTCTCTACCTGGTTTTTAACCGCAGCAGAATCTTCTTTAGTTGGATTAACACTGAATGAAACATATTCGAATGAACGTGTCTCAGCAGGGTTGTCAAATCTTTTCTTGTTGTTATTGTAATAATCAGCGTAATCTGATTCAGCAGGCTTAACTGATGCATCAGGAATACTTGCGTAATCCAGGCTCACATAGTTGAAGCTGGCCAGTTTATTTCTGTTTTGATACTCGTCGTTAGCTTCGATTGAAGTTACGTAAACAGAGTTCTTAATCAGGTTACCATATTTCTGTTGTAAAGCTTGTTTTTCAACTTCGGCTTCCAGCAAATCCCATTGTTGTTTCAACTGTGGGTTTGTTGCCTGTTGTTTCAACGAATTGATTACCGCAGCACGGTCAACCTGACCAGTTTGAGGATTACCAAAATATTGAACGATCAGCGGGCTGGGATTTTTACCCTGGTACAAATCGAACAATTCTTCACTGGAGATACCTAAACCTAAACGGTGATATTCTTTAGCCAGTAATAAAGTAGCTAACTCACCATTCCATGCATTGTCAAACAGCCATAGCCGTCATTTGAGGATTAGCACTACCACCGTACTGCTGTTTGAATTGTTGTAAATTCTGATCTACTTTAGGACCAAATTCATCGATGTTGATGTCCTCACCATCCACTGACCCAACAACCTTTTGAGATGCTGCCCAGAAAGGCTTTCCTACGTTAATTGCATCACCGACTAAAAATGCAACAATTGCAAAACCGATGGCGCCCACTAAGATAATGCCCATGCGATTCCGCAAAAAAGTCATAAAACCCATAATATCTATTATTTATATTTTTTAAAGAGGGCGCAAGATACAACTTTTGCTAAAAAAAGAAAACAATTTAATGTTTTTGAATAGAGCCCACTTTAAATTTGATTTAATATTTTATTTATAGCAGATAAAACAAGCAAAAAAACCACACAGAAGGAAAGCAGACCGGTGTGGGTTTTTACTGTTTTAACTAAGAAACTATAGGGTTAAACCCACACGAACAAAGAAACGTCTTCCATACTGCCCATTTGCACCGCATCAAAGGGTCCGGCAGGTTCATTATTATAAGCAAATCCTTTTGCACCTTTTATATAGCCCAGATCAGGATGAACATTAAAAACATTATCAGAACCTATGGTAACACGTGCAATTTTACTCGGTTTAAAAGAAAAATAAACGTCACTCACTACTTTTCCGGCATAATTGTACAGATCCGGTATCGGGCCAGACCCATTATCAGCCGGTACTGTAGGATAAATACTTGATCCATCGCCATATCCATAGATATCAACTTTACCAAAGTAAGTAAAACGTGTTCCCACTGTAAAATCCTTATGACCAAACTCAGGATTCAAAGAGAACTTGGCAGACGGAGCCGAAGCTAAGATAAACTTCTTCTCTCTTGAACTTAAGAAAGTCTCCTGCAACTGCTCCGTTTTGCCCAAAATAGGCGGATAATTGATCTTATCGATAGTCATATGCTGAAAATTACCAGTAAACAACATCCTATACCGGTTATCACCGATAGTTTTATTGTAATCCAGTACCACATCCAAACCACGATTAGTCGTATTCACAGCGTTTGCAAAAAACTGTGCAGAACCCACATGAAGTGCTTTCAGGGCATTAGTAAAGGATGGATCTAATGAGGTATCATCCGCGCTGAACTGACCAGACAACACCACGCGGTCTGTAACCTTAATAATATAACCATCAACCGTAATGCTAAATTCAGGAACAGGCTTAAACGTAAAACCTAAGCCCGCATTCTTAGACTTCTCCTGTTTAAGGCTGGCAATACCAGCAGCCTGGGTTATCTGGCTGTGATTAGGAGCGATTTTAACCTCAGAAATAATAGCTCCCTGTACATTGGTAAACGTAGAACTATAATTAATCTGCTGTAGTGATGGCGCACGGAACCCTGTACCAACCGACCCGCGGATATTAAAATTGTCAGTCACCTTGTAACGGGTAGCAAACTTCGTACTAAAATTATAGCCAAAATCACTGTAATGTAATGTTCCAGGCAGGCGATTAGCAAAATCAATCAGCCATTTTTTCGTGATATCTACCTCAAAATCAACGAAACCACCAAACACAGAACGATTTGCATTTGCTACATCTCCAGGCTGAAAACCAGGAAACCCTTGTGAACCGGCAGCCTTTACACCATTGGGATCATAATTTTTATAAGAAGCTTCCTCTCCTGAAAAAATCTTATAACGTTCATAACGGTACTCAGCACCAAAACCAAGGTTAAACCCTTGTAGCACTTTATCAAAATGTTTACTAAAATTCAGATTACTTGTATTCTGCAAAAATGCAGATCCACCATCATCAAAACGCGTCTGATCTGCACCCAGAGAAGCGTTAAATGTCTTTTCTCCATAGAAATGGAAGTTATTATTACCTGTATTATTGCTGAAATCCCAGGTCCAGGCATCACCAAAGCTCCCTTTCAGACCAGCAGCAAAAGCCAGGTCACTGTTATGCGTCTGAATCAGTGGGTTATAATAAGAATCCCCGTTTGGCGTATAAAAAAAATCACCCCATCCACAGGAATCATAGCTCCCGTAGCAGTGGTTGGAAAACGATCCGGTCTTGCCAGAAAATTCCTCGAAAAGGCATAAGCATCAGAAGCCTTATAGCTATAGCCGCCAAAACTGTAAAAAGTAGTCTTACTGCTCACCGGAATCTCGTTATTGAAAAAGATAGTCCCATTTTCAGACGAACCATCACCATTAGCACGTCTTGCCGTATTTACAGGCAATGCTTTAGGATTTGCTGTGGCCGTATCATGTACCTGTCTGTAGGTCTTTCCACTTTTAGAATAATCGGCAGTGATATTCAAAAACCCTTCTTTACCTATCTTAAACCCATAGTTAGCATCCACATTGACCGCATTTCCATCAATAGCCCCACCATGCGGATATTGATTGGCGACAATACTCTTTCCACTATTAAACGCGGGATCATAGTAGCCTGAGTATCCAGCATTAATATTAAACTGGTTTACACTTTTCTTCAAAACAATATTAATTTTACTCCGGCAATCGCATCAGACCCGTATTGAGCAGATGCACCATCCCGTAGTATTTCGACCCGATCAATCGAAGCCGTAGGTATAGAGCTTAGATCCACACCAGAATCCCCCTGCCCCTTGTTCCAAAAACCGAGACAAAAGCTGTTGAGTGCCTCCGTTTACCATTAACCAGAACCAATGTCTGATCTGGCCCTAAGCCCCTCAAAGTACCCAGTTCAACATGATCTGCCCCATCAGAGCCAGACTGTTTATTATAATTAAACGAAGGAGCTGCATAATTTAAAATATCTGTAAGTTCCATACGGCCAGTAGTAGCTGCCGATTTACTCACATTAACAATATCAACCGGAACTGCTGTTTCCAGTTTTACCCGGCCAGCAGAGCGCGTACCAATCAGCACCACCTCATTTAACTGCGCGGTATTACTTTCCAGTGTAACATCAATTTTCGTATTCGTTCCAACAGTCATTGTAACTGAGGTATAACCTGTATAGCTGAAGATCAGCTGATCTGCCGGGCCCGCCTGAATAGCGAAAGCCCCGTTTTGATTTGTACTCGTACTTAAAGTTCCTCCTTTAATCCTTATGGATACCCCGGCAATGGTTTCTTTGCTGGCTCCATCGGTAACGGTTCCACTAATCGTTTTCTTTTGTGCAATTGCCATTCCTGTACTAAGGAACAGCAACACAACAATTGCTAATAAATGTTTTTTCATAGGTCCTGGTTGATATGTTTTGGTTTAGGTATTAATAATATTACATTCAATATACAATATTATTTGACTAAACAATTAGCCAATAACCAACTAACAAAAAGACTTTTCTTAAATCAACCAATAAACATCTATCCACCAACAAATAAACAATTAGCCACCAGCCAATAAACGTCCGCAGAAGGGTAGGTAACGGCAATAAAAAAGGTTAAGGTGTATTCAGACATCAGTTCCATCAAATGGAACGTAGTCTGAATACACCTTAACCTTTTTTATTGTGCTAAATCCCCTTTAAGGTAAGTCTCACCAGATCCCTGCTCAAAAGCAACCGAACTAAAATCTTCTGGTGCAGTAAAGTTAACCGCGTTTAAAACAGTTCCATCGGGTTTTGTAACTACTCCTTTGGGAGAAAAATACATTTTCTTTTGCTCATTCCAGGTTAGCTCCTCCGTATTAAAAGTCAGCTCATCCCGGACTACAACTACATTTTTTCTGAAAATAGTAACCCGTTCTGTCTCTTTTCTAATGGCATAATCAGAAGTAATTGTACCTATAATTTTTTGTTGGGAATCGAAGAAGGTAATTTTTATCCCTTTTGGCATTTCCTGATATTTAGTACCAGAAGATGGGTTTACCTGATCAAGTATTGGTGCAAATCCTTTAGCCTTAACAACCGCAGAATCACTGAAAATGATTTCTACTTTTGAAGACCTGTCCTTACTAAGGATAAGTTTTTTAGAAGAAATAGTAGCCGCTTTTTTTAAGTCATCCTCATTGCAAGAGCTTAGCTTAAAAAAAAAAGCGGAATAAAGCACAGTATAACTATACGTGATAATATACCGGCAGAGTTCATTAATCGAATTTAAATCTTTTGAACCATGTATCATTAAGCGTAAAGCCTAAATGAAAGCTAACAAAGTTTTCCTGAAGAGACCCGGTTTGCATGGTGCCTCTGCGGCCAATTTCAGTCGTGAAATTCATTTTGTAGAATGTTCCCCTGGTTTGTGCATTTGCCAGCGGCAGACCAAGACCAAAAGATACAGCCATTTGTTTCACATCCTTATCAGAAATATTAATATATGTTTTATCGTAACTAAAGCCTAAGCGATAATCAACTCTTTTGAAATAGCTATTGATAGAAGTAATATCCGGTGTAATCTGACCACCTACAGATACTCCCTGACTGTTTTGTAATCCTTGATTTTCACCATTAATTGAGTATGAAGACCATTTTCCCGTTCTGAAATCTGCTCCAATCAACCATTTGTTATCTTTTTGAAGTGCAATTCCGAAGTTATGGATCAAAGGAAGTTTCAAACTAGACTTCCCGCTTGCAATAGAGTCTACAGTTTCGACAGTCACATTACTCTCTCCAGAAGCGCCATCATATAAGTACTTGCTTGCCAGGAAAGTTCTTGTTGAATTGATTGAAGACGGCGATGAACCTGAATAACCAAAAGTCAGCAACGTTTTTGAATCTAAACGAATATCATATTGCGCTCCATAAGAAAAGCTGATTCCGCCAACGCTGTTTTTGTTTTGAAGACGGGTAGCAAAAGCTGCCGGGTCATTCACAAACTCTACACCTCTACTTTCCATCAGGTTACCGAAAAGATATTCAACGTTAGCACCTATTCTGAAATGTTCACCGAAACGGTAACCATACCCAAAATAAGCTTTCGTTAAACCACCTTCACCAGAATAAACGTTATTCACATCAGAAGTTGAAGGGTTTCCTGGCGTACCAGTAATGGTTTGTTTGTTAGAAAAATTATATCCAAGCTCTGAATAAGGAAGGATACCAAAACTCAATGCAGAGTGCTGATTTATCGGAAAAGCAAGAGCAAGGTGACTCAATGTACCATTGAAACTATTTTCAGTAGCACCATTCTTCTTTAAATTGGTAAAAGTACCGGCAATACCCACGTCAATGGTAGTCGAAGTGATCCCTGCATAAGATGCGGGATTCTGCATATTGATATTGTTATATCCCGTAGGCTTATTAACAGCCGTAGAAATACCACCCATCGCCCTGAACTGAGGAAGTAAAACTCCTTTGAGATTTCCGATCCCATACTTTGAGTATGGTGATTGAGTCGTAACCTGTGCGTTCACAGAAATGCTGGCTAGCAGAACTAAAACTGCAGTTATATAGTTAATTTTTTTGTACATATTCAAATGCAATGACTTCATTTAATCCTTTTAATACTAAATAGGGATCGTTTATAATTTGAGGTGCAAAGATGCTGTTTTTTAATTGTTCCAGCAAAAAAGTAGCATCCCCTCCAGTTATAACTACCTTCAGTTCTTTATTATTCTTAGCATTGAAAGCTATAAAACCTTCAACTTCGTTGATTACACCCTGTAAAACCCCATTTATTATCGCCGTCTCTGTATCTGTACCTGATGGAATATTTTCTAATTCCCTGTCCCATTTCACTAATGGCAGCTTACCAGTATAGTGATTTAAGGCGCTGAACCTCATATTTAACCCCAAACTTATACTGCCTCCATAATAAGCTCCCTCATTATTCAACAAATCATAGGTAATGCAGGTTCCTGCATCTATAACCAAACAATTTTGTTGGGGATATGCGTGATGAACAGCGATTATTTTAGCCCACCTGTCCTGCCCAAGAGTGGATACTGTTTTATAATAATTGTTAATACCAGTATTCAAATTGGTAGAAAATGGCAGATAATTAGTTCTGGCCTTTAAAACAGCTATTAACGAGGGATCAGCCTTCTTCACACTGGAAACAGTGGAGTTTGCTATTTTATATTCTCTTCTATTAATGCTATTAGCACCTGCTGATCAAAATGCTCATGGATTTGAAAAAACACCAGTACCTTATCGTTAAAAACAGCTATTTTACTGTTAGTATTGCCGATATCTATAACAAGATTATGCATTTACCGATCCACACTTCATGATACAAAGCTATTAATCTTTACCAAGTTTCAAGCCGGTAAATTGTTAAAAAAAGTTAAACAAACAAAAAGAACTGAATGGTCAGAACCAAAATGAGGAACAAACTTTCATAAAACCAGCGTTTTGTTGCGTTCGAAAAATAGTACGCCAATAAAACTGCTCCAGGCGGCACACACAGTAAAAAATGATACAGCTTAAAGTTGGATTTTGTATAAACACTTAAAATAGCTATCAAAAACATAAAGAACAGCATCTGAAAGGCCTTTCTTGTACTGATAAAACTTCTGAAGAAATTTTCGCGCAGTTGTATCGTTGCCAAAACCATCGTTATTCCTACCGGAACCAGCACCAGGTAATCATTATTATACCTGATTTTAAACATCGAAGGAAACTTATTTTTCAAAGGAAGCCAGATTTTATAGAACATCCCTAAATTATCATTCCAGTAGTAGAAAACCGCCAGAAAGAAAATAATGGATAGAAAACCTACCAGTCCTGAAACCCATTCTCTCCAGTTAAATGACCTGTATAACAGTAAACTCAACCAGATCAGCAATAGCATCATCACAAAAGGAAAATAGATCAGCGTACCTACGGCAATAAATATCCCGATATCGAACATGATCATAATCGCATTGGGAGATTTACCAATTTTCAGCAGTTTATCCATAATCAGGATTAACATAAAATTACAGATCAGTACAGGGCTTAAAATCAGAAACGGGCCAAATAAACTAGCCCCTGTAATAAAAAGCAAAGCAGGTAAAAAACTAGGTTTAGACAGCAAAGCATGATTATTAACAATTCTGTTGAAAATAATAGCCTGTATAAAAATCAATAAACCCGCAATCAGGATTTGCTCGTCACCGAAAAATTATCCCCAATAGGAATCTGGATTAAAAACTTAGTATAGGGCTCCAGAAATTCAAAATTCAACCTGACAGGTGGATTAATTAAGATAGAGATCCGCATAAAAAAAGTATATGCGAACAGCAAAAGCAGGTTGATAGGGTTTAATGTTTTGAATTGATTGATCATGCCATAAATAGAATGGCAAAGTAAAGAAATTTATCTGGCATAAGTCTTTACAACTTTCGCAATCACGTCCGCTGTTTCATCTGGAAAATTAAATTGATGTTCCTGAGGCTGAAGTACCCATTTTTGGATTACTGGCAACCAGTTCTTATTAGATCCCCAGATTACAGGTAAACCCATCTCCTGTAAAGCATAAGCATTGCATTGTTGTTCATACTGGAATTTCATTGGGACAACCAATAATTTTTTCCCTAAAAACAAAGCTTCTGCCGGCCCTTCAAAACCACCACCGGTAAATAATCCTGCTGAACTGGCCAGACTGGCATTAAATTGCTCGTTATTGACCGGACGAACATTGACATTTCCGTCAGTAAACTCTGTCCTGGTATGTTTAGAGAACACTTCCCATTTAACATGAGGAATTTGCTTTAAAATAGGCACAAGCATCTTATCATCTATTGCCGGCAGATATACCGTATAGTGCCCAAGATTACTTGTTTGAAGATTTCTGATTTCAGAACGGATAACCGGGGTATGAATAAAATCATCGTACTCTTTGAAATGGAAACCCACATAATGCGTGGATGGTGCATAGTATTTCATCACTAATTGCGCCCAGTCTATACTTTTAGGCTTAGGGACTTTCTTTGATTGAAAAGAAGCCTGATGACTCAACCCTACACTTTCTACACCTTTTAATTTACATGCCCAGGCAGTAACAGGTTCAAAATCATTTAAAATGAGATCGTAATTCTTTAATGGAAGATTACGCATATCCTTAACAAATCGTGGAAGATTCATTGATTTCCAGGTTTCGTAATGATCTACCCCACCCTTTTTTCCAAAAATAAAACTAAAACCATGAAGCTGATAAGCCACTTGCTGACTTAATTTGACATCAGCCTGTGTACCGCTGATCAGCAGTTCGACATCACCGTGCTGTTGTAATAAGGGCACGATTTCACGTGCACGGCTGATATGGCCGTTTCCTGTACCCTGAATAGCATAAAGTATCTTCATCCTTGCCGAATATCTGTAATTTTATTTGCTAGACAATTTCTAATTTTATCTTTTGCAGCAACATATTGATATCCAGCTTACTATGTAAATCTTCACTATCGGATAAAATCCCTTCTTCTACCTCGTCTGTTTGAAAGTCTTTAGCATCATATTTAAAGATCGTCCAGTTTTCCTCATTATATTCCAGCGCAGTCAGGTTTTCTACCCAATCCCCACTGTTTAAATACAGAACCTGCCCGTCTTCGGTAGTTACAGTTCGCATTTCGGGTTGATGAATATGCCCGCATACGACGTAGGCGTAGCCATTTTTTTGCTGCCAGTTCCGCAGCAGTATCTTCAAATTTATTGATAAACTTAACTGCATCTTTAAACTGCGCCTTAACTTTTTTAGAAAAGCTCATTTTTTCTCTGCCGAATAGTTTTAAGCCCCAGTTTACAAAACTGTTAATCAGGATTAAGCTGTCATATCCTACGGCTCCCAGCTTGGCAAGCCATTTAGAATGCTGCATAGTCACATCAAAAATGTCACCGTGGAAAAACCACGCTTTTTTTCCATCAAGCTCCAAAACCAGTTTATTCTGAATATGGAAAGTACCTAAATGCATGTCCGCAAATTTACGCAGCAGCTCATCGTGGTTACCAGTTAAATAGTATACAGGTACACCCTCTACAACGAATTTCATCAGTTTCCTGACTACTTTCATGTGTGTTTCAGGCCAGTATCTTTTACTAAACTGCCATATATCAATGATATCTCCATTAAGGATCAGCATTTTAGGCTTGATACTTTTTAAATATTTAAGAAGTTCTTTTGCATGACAGCCGTAAGTGCCCAGATGGACATCAGAAATCACTACAATATCAACTTCCCGTTTACACATCGTCTTCATCAATGGTTAGATCATAAGGACTGAAAAAGAATGCTACAAGAGCGATAACACAGACAACCGTAATTACTTCTTGCATATCTTTCAGTTTATATACACAAATGTGCAAAACTCAGGTTAACAATGTGTTAAGTGAACATTATGGTATAACTACTTGCATTTAAACCGATAACCAGATAAGTAAGACACCTACCACTCAGGTAAAAGAGGCAATATTGCAGCTTTATTGTGACTGTGTTGTCGCTGGTCCTGTAACGGGTTTGAAGCGGGTCTGATACGGGTCGAGGCGTTTCAGACCCAGCCAGTATACAGCCCGTTTATAATTCATTTATAGGATTAAACACCTTGCTTCCCCTAACAAAGTGCAACAAAAAAGGGTTGCTGCATCATGCAACAACCCTTATCATATTATTATTTAATCAGGCTTTAACTAACCTTCTTTGTCTTTTTCTGATCACTATAAACAGCAAATCCCAAACCTAACATTAGCAGAATTGAACCTGCCAGAGAGATTTTCTCTCCCGTATAGTAAGAAGCAGGGTGGAAAATGAAGTCAATTTTGTGGTTTCCAGCAGGAAGCTGTGCAGCACGTAATGTATAATCAGCTCTAAAATATGGCTTCTCTACATCATCAACATACATTTTCCAGCCTTTATCGTAATAAATTTCAGAGAATACAGCAATCACATCTCTTGGGGCACTATAAGAATAGACCATATGATCAGGATGATAACTATCTAATTTTATCATCGCTGTCGGGCCACCTAAACCTGCCTTAGCGGTATCAATTAAGTGCTTATACTTAATATCTACAATTGCTTCTTTTTTAGGATCAAAACTGCTGATCGCTTTCATTTCCTCGTCAGAATTCTTCACAAACTGCACCTGCTCTACAATCCAGGCATTACCAGCCGCTGTTTCGTTACGCTGCATTTTGTATGAGCCCGTCTGCGGATCCTGTGTAATGATATATTTAGTGTTGAACATATCCAGCACATCATGGTTTACGCTTTTAGTAAACTGATGATCTACCAGCTCCTGAATACGTTTTAATCTTGCAGAGTGTGCTCCACCAACTGTTTTATGGAAATAAGAAGCATCAGCACTGGTAAAAGTAGGTATAGATGTATCAAATACCCTGAAATCAGGATCTTTATCAGCCAGAATGAAAGTATCTACATCCCTTGGCTGATAATGGTTAGTCAGTGAAGAGGCAGGCACAAAATTATCGTTATTTAAATAACGACGGTCAATCTGCCACATATCAATCAGTGTGAAGAAAGCCAGTAACCCAAAAGCGTACTCTGCTTTCATCTTTTTAGTGATGAATGCCCATGTTAACCCAAAGCCTATAGCGATAAAGATTAGCGTTCTCAAAGCATCAGCTCTTGCCAGCTCTGCTCTGTCCTGAATCAGAGCGCATTGCCGATCGTAAGTGCAACATTTTTATCGTTATTTACAGCCTGGCTCAGTGTAGCCAGAAAAGCTTCGTGGTCAGACGTTTTGAAACTAAAAAACAAAGTAGGCATAATCGCTATGATCAAGGCGAAACCACCTGTAATCCCCGCAGACCATGTTAGTTTTTTAACCAGATATTTCTCATCGTATTGTCCTTCCTGAGCTTCTTTAACAGCAAGCACCGCTAAGATTGGGAACAAGAGCCCTACTACTGCCAGAATTGATTCTACAGCTCTGAACTTATTGTAGAGTGGTACATAATCGAAGAAGAAATCAGATATAAATGGCAGATTTTTACCAAATGATAAGAATAAGAATAAAATTGTAGTAGATAAGATCCACCATTTGATACGGTTACGCACGATAAACAAACCAAATACAAACAGGAAGCAAATAATTGCACCAAAATAATAAGGGCCGGCAGTTCCTGGTTTATCTCCCCAGTATACTGGCATCTGCGCTGCAAAACCCGCAGCCTGCTCTGGTGAAGCACCAACAGTCTCAATAGCTTTGGCTACGTTTGATTTGCCATCAAGGCGATTAGTTCCGCCACCATATAAATTCGGAATTAAGAAGGTGAAAGACTCACTCACACCCTGGCTCCACTGATAGGCGTATTCTTTTGGAAGTCCGCTATCTGGCTCAGCAGCATCAGCAGTCAGGTTAGATTTACCACGGATTGTTTCTTTTCCATATTCATAAGTAGTCCACAGATTACTTGCGTTAACCATTACTGAAAGCAGTATGGCGACACCTAAAAATCCGATTGCTTTAGAAAGCTCTTTAGTTTTATGCGCTTTGAAAGCGTGATAGATCTCTATTCCGATATAAATTAACAGAGCCAGCAGAAAATAATAAGTCATCTGGATATGGTTCGCCCTGATATTCAATGCCAGAAAAAGCGCTGTTAAACTCGCGCCCAACCAATATTTCCCCCGCATGGTCAGAATAATTCCTGCAAATTGGGGGCAAAGAGACCAATTGCAAGCGCCTTATTACTATGTCCTGCACCAATAATTTGAAAATTATAAGAGGTAAATGCAAATGCGATTGCTCCTGCCGCAGCGAGCCATGGGTTAACCTTCATCACGCAGAAAAGCAAGTAAGCACCTAAAAGGTACATTAATACTGTTCCCACCGGATTAGGCAGAATATCCGTAATCAGCGCTATCCCGTAAGTAGTTAAATTTAGTGGATATTGAACCCAGATCTGGTAAGCGGGCATCCCGCCAAACATCTCGTTTGTCCACAGAGGTCCTTTGCCATCTTTGGCTTTGTACTCCATGATCTCCCTTTGCATGGCTTTAGCCTGCATTACATCGCCTTGAATCGGAACTTTACCCTGTAAAACAGGACTAAAATAGACGAAACATAAAATTACAAAAAATGCACTGATGGCTAAGTGTATGCCATTCCTTTTTAACCAATTGTTCATTAAGGTCTGTTTATATTAAACTAACCCAAAAAATATAAAATTGATACAGATTAGGAAGGAAATATCTCGATTAGCGTGATATTTTTATTTAACCTCCTCGTAATCAACGAAATCACCCAGTTTATCGGCATTTCCCTGTTTAGGCTGTGGCGGTACGTAATCGATTGACAACGAGCCCTCTGGTCTGTTAGACTGACGTTGTTGTTGCTGTTGCTGCTGTTGTCCGGCATAACCTGACGACTGCTGCATTTTCCCGAAGATACTTTTGACCACCAAAGGAAAAATCAGCTTCAAAAGAAGACGGATAATCCAGAGTATCAGTATAGTAAAAAAAAGAAATTTAATTAATCCCATTTATTTATTCAGTTAATCTACAAATATAGACAGAATTCGAGGTGAATAATTACAAAGTCTGTCTGTTTGTTGCACAATAATTACAATTTGTACAGAAATATCATTTTAAATTGTATTAAAGGCTGTTTTTAAAACCTTAATCTTCGTCAACAATCTCTGCAACCCTACTACTACTTGCCCGTCTTCGAGACGAACCTTGATGCCGCGCGAGTGAAACGCGGAGGAAGTCAATAAGTTAGCGACTATTCCCCTGGTCAGCTTCCCGCTGCGCTGATCTTTCTTTAAAATTATATCTACTTCTAGTCCCGGATAGATATCCGATCTGTTTTTTCCGTCCATTATTTAACTTTTTGTTTACCAAATCTTTCTTCAAATACGGTTTCCATTGCGAACATTTCGTCGCGCAGCCTTGCAGCCATTAAGAAATCCATATCCTTAGCTGCTTTAGCCATATCCTTACGTGTCTTATCAATTGATTTTTGCATCTCCGGCTGTGTCATATACTGAACAATCGGGTCTGCCATGATACTTGCCTGGTTAGTTTCCTGGTAAGCATTTTTATGTTCTGTATTTGACGAGAAATCCAATACCGATGTCTGCTCCAGGATAGCCTCCCTGCTTTTTCCTACAGTTTTAGGCGTGATACCATGCTCCGTATTATAAGCAATCTGTCTTTCTCTCTCTGCGACGGTTGGTTTCATCCATAGTTCGGGCCATGGAATCCGTTATTTTATCCGCATAGAGAATCACTCTCCCCCGATCATTCCTTGCCGCACGTCCCACAGTCTGGATCAGTGCACGGTCAGATCTTAAAAATCCTTCTTTATCGGCATCAAGTATCGCAACAAATGATACTTCAGGTAAATCCAAACCTTCTCTTAAAAGATTAATCCCTATCAGTACATCAAATTCTCCTAACCGCAATCCACGCAAAATCTCTACTCTTTCCAGAGTTTTCACTTCCGAGTGGATATAACGGCACTTAATATTCAGCCTGTCCATGTATTTGGTCAACTCTTCTGCCATCCGTTTGGTCAGCGTGGTTACCAGTACACGATCACCCATTTTAATGGTTTTATCTATTTCATCCAGCAAATCATCTACCTGATTAATTGCCGGTCTTACTTCGATCAAAGGATCCAGTAACCCGGTAGGCCGGATTACCTGTTCAACGACAACTCCTTCTGTTTTCTGTAATTCGTAATCTGCAGGTGTTGCACTGACATAAATCGTTTGCGGGGCAAGACTCTCAAACTCCTCAAAATTCAAAGGTCTGTTGTCCAGTGCTGATGGCAGACGGAATCCGTATTCTACCAGTGACATCTTACGGGATCTGTCTCCTCCGTACATCGCCCTGATTTGTGGAACAGTTACATGACTTTCGTCAATAACCATGAGATAATCTTCAGGGAAATAATCCAGTAAACAGAAAGGACGCATTCCGGGTTGACGGCCATCAAAGAATCTTGAATAATTCTCAATACCTGAACAATAACCCAGTTCTTTCATCATTTCTATATCAAAATTGACTCTTTCTTCCAATCTCTTTGCTTCGAGCAATTGCCTGTCTCCTATCAATTGATTTTTACGGACTTCCAGTTCTTCCTGGATTCCCCAGATTGATGAAGTAAATCTATCTTTTGGTGTAACGAACAGATTTGCCGGATAAACGGCCATATCTTCTACTTTTTCTACAGTTTTACCTGTTACCGGATCAATAATACTCAGTTC
This sequence comes from Pedobacter sp. NJ-S-72, assembly GCF_053890575.1. Classification (NCBI taxonomy): domain Bacteria; kingdom Pseudomonadati; phylum Bacteroidota; class Sphingobacteriia; order Sphingobacteriales; family Sphingobacteriaceae; genus Pedobacter; species Pedobacter sp. NJ-S-72. The sequence continues at coordinate 3,958,963 of NZ_CM132681.1, forward strand.
TTCGATATCATCGCCAAAGAAAGATACCCGGTAGGCCGTATCCAGATAAGCCGGAAAGATATCAACAGTATCACCTTTGACTCTGAATGTTCCCCTTTTAAAATCATTGATAGTCCGTGCATATAAAATCTCAACAAGACTATGCAGAAATGAATTTCTGGAAATCTTTGTACCTACAGCAAACCGGAATACAGAACGGGAAAAATCTTCTGGATTTCCCATACCATAAATGCACGAAATGGAAGACACCACAATTACATCCCTGCGGCCCGACATCAATGCAGAAGTTGTTCTTAGCCTTAGCTTTTCTATTTCTTCATTAATACTTAAATCCTTTTCGATATAGGTATTACTACTTGGCATATAAGCCTCCGGCTGATAATAATCATAGTAAGAAACAAAATAATTGACCTGGTTTTCAGGAAAAAAGTTTTTGAATTTCTCCATATATAACTGAGCTGCCAGGGTTTTATTATGACTCAGAATTAAGGTGGGTTTCTGTGTCTGCTGGATAACATTGGCCACGGTAAACGTTTTACCAGATCCTGTTACTCCCAGTAATGTCTGATAATTTTCATTATTGTTAACGCCTGTAACCAATTGTTCAATGGCGGCTGGTTGATCACCCGTAGGTTTATAATCTGAAACAAGTTGAAATTTCATAGCTATTCAAAGATAACAATTATTGATGTATTGGATTGTCGGGATTATATCCTAAATTTATTGGCATCATGAAATTACTGGTATATGTTCCCATACTTACACCAAGGATTAAGTATGTTTTCAACTTTATTTTCACCGATATCCTCAAAACACAAGCAGGATTTAGTTCTAACGTGCAAGAATTTAAAGCTTCAAAATTACCAAAAATCACTTATTCTAATCTGCCTGTAGCCGACGAGCTTTTTTTTAAAAATTCTGACTTCCTTCTGGAGCATACAATTTTCCGCCAAATATAAAGACCACAACATTTGGAGATATGATTGTCCCTTTTGCAGTTGATAACAGCAGTTTACCCTTTGATGTTTTTGCCGCAGCATTTTATTTTGTCAGCAGGTATGAAGAATATTTGCCTTTTGATAGTGATCCAGAGGGTAATTACCCGGTTGAAGCGAGTTTGCAATTCAAGCTTAAATTGCTGGAGTTCCCGGTTATAGACGGATGGGCGTTAATGCTGAAGAACATACTTTTGAAGCGTTATCCAAAAATGCATTTCGGCCAGCAGAAATTTGAGTTTACGCCTTTAATCTGTATGTACGATGCTCCGGGAATGAGCTCATTTAATATATTTAAACATGCTATTAATTTTTTAAGGAATATCCCTTTTGTTTCCAGACCAAGATCTGCTGAACAAACAAAAGGCAGCGGGTTGTCTTTGTTTCTAAATGCGGAGCATGAAAAATATAAAATAAACCCGGTTTGCTTTTTCAAGCCTTCTGCCCGGAAGATCTGATTTGTGACAGGCAGATATCGTTCCCAAAAAGCTACCTCCAATTACTGAAAAGCGGGATAGTTAAAGATTACAGAATGGGTTATGCCACAACTATCGGTTTCAGGGCTGGCACATGCACCCCATTTTTCTGGTACGACCTTCAATTGGAAAAAACTACGCATTTACAGGTTTATCCAATAGCAATAAATGACGCTATCTTAAGACAGGACAGAACTTTTAATATTGATGAAACACTTTATAAATGGGGCCGGCTGATAGAAAATGTAAAACTGCTCAATGGACATTTTTACATTCTATGGCATAAAGAATCATTGCCTGAATTCGGTAAGGGTAAAGTAGGGAGAAGACTATACACACAATTGTTAAGCAATTTTTTATCTTTGCCAAATGATATTTGACCTGAGTAAAACAAATTCTATTGCGAATATTTTCATCGCAGAATTACGTGATGAAAATATACAAAAGGATACGATGCGTTTCCGTAAAAACCTGGGAAAGACTCGGCGTTTTTTTTCGCCTGGGAAATCAGCAGAAATCTGACTTACAACGATTCAGAAACACAAACTCCGCTTGGTATTGCAAAAACAAAAGCTTTAGCAAACCAACCTGTGCTTGCTACCATTCTGCGCGCCGGATTACCTATGCAGCAAGGTTTACTGAATATCTTTGATCGTGCTGATGCGGCATTTGTGACTGCTTTCAGAAAATCAAATCCTGCAGGGACAATAGAGATCCATGTTGATTATATCTCCTCTCCTGATTTAACTGACAAAGTATTGATCATGGTTGACCCTATGCTGGCCACAGGCTTAAGCATGGTATTATGCTGTAAAGAACTGATGGCGAAATACAAAATTAAAGAATTACATATAGTTGCTGCCATTGCAAGTGCCGAAGGCGTGAGACATGTACGTGCAAACTTACCTAACGCCAAATTATGGTTGGGAGCAATAGACGAGGAAATGACTGTTAAGTCATATATCGTACCTGGATTAGGTGACGCTGGAGATCTTGCTTACGGAACCAAAATCTAAGTATCAGATGATAAAACATATCTTTTTTGATCTGGATCATACGATTTGGGACTTTGATAAAAACGCAAGGGAAACACTAACTGAATTGTATCATCAGTATCAATTGAATTTGCTGGGCCTTCCTGCCTGCGATATATTTATTGATGTTTATACTGAAAATAATCATTACCTCTGGGCTGAATATCATTTGGGGAAGATTACCAAAGAGGTATTAAGAGCTGAAAGATTCAGCAAGACCTTTGCACAACTGGGAGTTTCTCCAGCATTAGTGCCAAAAGACTTTGAAGTAGATTATGTAAATCAGAGCCCAAGGAAAAAGAATCTTTTTGAAGGGTCAGAAAAGGTTCTGACTTACTTACAGCAAAAATACACGCTCCATATTATTTCTAACGGTTTCAAGGAAACGACCCTGACTAAAATGGAAACCTGCAATTTAAACCCTTTTTTTTCGAATGTAATTATTTTTCGGAAGATGTAGGCGTCAATAAACCCGACAGGGCAATTTTCGAGTATGCACTAGATAAAGCGGGCGCTCAAAAACAGGAAAGTATTATGATTGGTGATAGCCTGGAGGCCGACATCCGCGGTGCGCAGGATTTCGGCATCAAAGCTATTTTCTTTAATCCGCTAAATATTGCCCAGCCTGCTGATGTGGAATGGCAAATTTTGCATTTGGAAGAATTGATGCAACATTTTTAGTTATTTACTGTTTTAGACCAGATGGCTGTTTAAATTAAAGATTTAAACAGCTTCTAAAGCTTTGATCTGACCCTATGCGTAATTCTTCTGTATTCTCTTCTCTAAAAAACATTTCGGCAGCCTACAGGGCTATATTAAAGGAAATTCCTGAAGAAAAATTTCAATTAACACCCTCTATTGGCGGATGGTCTTACAGCGAGGTTTATTCACATATTTTTGACATCAGTATACTGACTCTTAAAGAAGTTGAAAATTGTATTATTAGAAGGCGAGGGCATGGTAAAACCTACGGCTTTTATTGTTAAAATGGTTCTATTTTTTGGAAGCTTCCCGCCTAAAGCAAAATATAAAGTCCCTAAAGTATTACTGGGCAGGGAAAAGAAAATAACTAAAACTGCTGCTGAAGATTTTATAGAAAGATTTCTTGAACAGCTGAATATAGTTTATTCACAGCTCCATTTGGCCGACCCTGCTCTAAAAACACGTCATCCCCGTTTAGGCTATTTAAATGCGGAACAATGGTTCCGTTTTACGGAGATTCATTTAAAACATCATTTGAAACAATTAAAGCGAATTGAGAAGAGTTTTTAATTTCACATCTTTGCGCGGATGAAATTACCAGGTTTAAAAGGTTTTGACGAAGAAGCATTTAACAAGTATTTTAAAAATACGGGTTGGCTGATGTTTGGGAAAATTCTGAGCATGGTGATTGGCTTTGTCATTGCAAGGTATCTTCGCGCTTCTTCTTTTGGGGAGCTGAGTTTTGCTGATGCTTTTACCATGATCATAGCTGCTGTCGGTGCTTTGGGCCTGGATACTTTTATCATCAGGGAAATTCTGAATGAGCCACATAAAAAAGATGAGATTCTAGGCACTTCTTTATTGATGCGCCTGGGGGTAAACGCACTATTGATACCAATTACGGCAGGTATTTACCTGCTTTTCCACAATTACTCTGAAAAACCCGGAGATTCACTGACCTGGATTATTTTAATCCTGTCTTTCGCCTCTTTTTTCAAGTCGTTCAATGTCATTGATTCTTATTTTCAATCGCAGGTTGCATCAAAATATGTAGTTAAAGTCCAGAATATCTGTGTCGTGTTATCTGCAATAGTGAAAATTTTGCTGGTTGTTTTTAAAATGCCACTGATCTATTTTGCCGCTTCTTTAACTTTTGACAGTCTTGCACTTGCTTCAGGTTTGGTTTACATGTACCATAAAAGAGGATTTAGCCTGTTTACCTGGACTTTTAGCCGTAAAAGGGCTCAATTTATTGAAACAATCTTTCCCGCTCATTCTTTCGGCAGTGATGGTTTCTATCTATATGAAGATTGATCAGGTCATGTTAAAGAGTGTCGGCAGTGTAGAGGTCGGAATCTATAGTGCTGCCGCAAAAATCAGTGAAGCCTGGTTTTTTATTCCCGTAGCCATCGTAACGTCTGTATTTCCAGCTTTAATCCATGCCCGAAAAACTGACATGGGCAGATACATGAAACGATTAAGAAATTTATATGATCTGCTTGTATTTATTAGCTTGCCAGTGGCTATAGTGATCACCTTTCTCGCTCCGTTTATTATTCAGCTCCTTTATGGGGATACTTATAATGGTGCCGGGCAAATGTTAGCCATACATATCTGGTCAGGCCTGTTTGTCTTTTTGGGTAGTGCAAGCTCACAATATTTACTGGCAGAAGGTTATACGATGATTTCTTTCCAGCGAACAGCAATGGGTGCTGTAGTCAATATCTTACTTAATTTATGGCTGATCCCTAAAATGGGGGGGTGCAGGCGCGTCTGTAGCCACCTTAATAGCCTGTGCAGTCAGCGCTTTTTATCTTTTATTCATTCCTAAAACCAGGGGACAGGGTATAATGATGTTAAAATCATTATTTTTGTTTACTGTGTTTCAAAAAATATTCAAACGCCAGGAAAATTTACCGCATGCATAGCTTGCCTCAATTTTTTATACATCAAACCTTATTTACACCTAAAAAAGACCTTTTGCTATGTTAAGCGACGAAGTAAAATCAGCATACGACAATTTCTATACACAGACCGACACGACCTGGCGCATGCTGGGTGCAGAAGCCAAAGCAACAAATATTATGGATGTTTGTAAAAGTATCCAGCCTGACAAAGTATTGGAAGTAGGTGCCGGAGACGGGAGTATTCTTCATTTTTTAAATGAATGGAACTTCGGTAAAGAACTCTATGCGCTGGAAATTGCGGATACGGGTGTTTCTTTAATTAAAAGCCGTAACCTAAGCCGCTTAAAAGAAGTGCAGAGCTTTGACGGATATAAAATCCCTTATTCAGATAATGAATTTGACCTGGTAATTTTAGCGCATGTACTTGAACATGTGGAGCATGAACGTATCTTAATCAGGGAATTAAAACGGGTAGCTAAAAACTTAGTGATCGAAGTTCCTCTGGACTATCGTTTTGGTGTGGATAAAAGGATGAAACATTTTCTGGATTATGGCCATATCAATATGTATACGCCAACTGCAATACGCTTCCTTCTACAAAGTGAGGGTTTAGAGATTATTGAGGACAAAGTTTCAATGACGCCTACATCAACAATTAAATTCAATCAGTTCATCAACAATAAAAAACCAAAAACTTTTTCTAAGGTCTTAAGAATAGAACTGGAATATAGAATCAAAAAGATTTTCGGAAATCTATTGGGTACAAAAAAGCAGGAACAATATGGAAATGCTTATACCGTTTTAACCAAAAAATCAAGTCAGACTCTTCAAAATATTTTAATCCATGCAGATCTTCGCTCCTATCGCCTTATTCGTTTATAACAGACCTAAGCATACTGAACGTACGCTTAAGTTTTTAAAACAGAATGAACTGGCAACCGAAACCCGGTTATTCATTTTCTCCGATGGCGCGAAAACGCCGGAAGACGAAGAAAATGTAAAGGAAGTAAGGGAACTACTGAAACATATTGATGGATTTAAATCTGTTGAGATAATTGAAAGAAAGCAAAATATGGGACTCGCTGAGTCTGTAATTGCGGGAGTTACCAGATTGGTAAAGGACTATAAACAGGTTATTGTTTTTGAGGATGACCTGGTGAGCTCACCTTATACACTGACTTATTTCAATGATGCACTGAACCGTTACCGCAAGGAAAAAAAAGTAATGCACATTGGTGCTTATATGTATCATCTTAAGGAGAATACGTTGCCGGAATCTTTTTTTTTTTTACAGAGCGGCAACAAGCTGGGGATGGGCAACATGGGAAAGAGCATGGGATCATTTCGAACCGGATATTGACAAGTTAATGAAACAGTTTGATGCAAAGAAAAGAGCCGATTTTTCTATTGAACATCAAATGAACTTCTGGAAACAGATGAAGGATTTTAAAAATGGAAAGAATAATTCATGGGCGATCAGATGGTACGCTTCTATCTTTTTAAAGGGAGGGTTAACGCTTAATCCAAGCCAATCGCTGGTGAATAATATTGGTCATGATGGTACTGGGGTACATTCCGGAATAAATGACATTTATAATGTGATTATTAACCCGAAACCGGTAAAGGTTTTTCCGGAGGTAATTGCAGAGAATAAAGTAGCCTACGAAGCAATCAGAGACTTCCTGAGTACGAGAAAGGGAAGTCTCCTGGAAAGAGTGAGGAGATATCTAAAAGAGATGAGGCTTTTCAGGTAAAAGGGAGGGGTTCTTCTCTTGGGAAAAATAAAAAGCCATCACTAATTCCGACCCGCGTTGACGGGGTCAACAATGGGGTTCTTCGTCATTTTGGTGAATTATGCTGACTTTGTGAGAACCATTTTTCTCAACAACTGAAAGCCTGCCCTGCCGTACATTTTTTTTTGATGTTTTTGATTCGGTTTACCTGTCCTTCAACTTGTCCGTTACTTATAGTTGTTATCACTGCATTATTTACCGCCTCGTAGTCCTTCATTAGATTTTTGGCAAAGTTCTTCAGTCCACACTCAGATTTTAGCGCCTCCTCAATCCATTTTTTCAGCATTCCATCCTCCTTGGCAACAAAGAGATGTTTAAAGCCTTTTACCAGTTGCTCCATTTGTTTTATCTGTGGTAGTTTTTCAAATAGTAATTTCAAAAAGTCTTTGTCATCATTTCCCTTAAGCTGGTCTGGTTCCATATATAGCATCAGAGACAGCCTGGTAGGCGACCAAGTCTTAATCGGCACCGGATAAAGAGGTTTTAATCGAGGGAGCGATTGGGTGTTATAAAGATCATTCATCTTAGCGCAAAACTGCGTGTACTTCCCGTTAAATCCCATCTGCATTATGGTTTTATGCAGTTCCCGGTACGTTTTATTCCTATTATGTTCCTGCAAAAGAAAATCTAGGAAAGCTTCCAGATTGGTTGAAGTCCTGGATTGTCTTTTCCCAAGCTGTTCCATGAGTATGTACTTCCTGACCGTTCCTCGTGCCAGTTTTGTGGTTCTAGCAATTTGCTTTATAGCAACACCATTGCTGCGTAGCTCTTTAACTTTCTCGAACTTATGTAGCCTGTCAACGCTAATATTAGCGGTTGAGACGTTCGGTTCTGTAATTTCCAGCGTACCTGGAGCTGGTTGTTCAAGTTCAACTGGTGTAGAAGTTCCTCTTTTCGGATCATTATAAAGGGTAAATATTTCCCTCAATTCTTTTCCTTTTGATTGAAAGATCCTCTTGGTTGCTTCTCCAAGGTTCATCAGCAAATGAAAGCGGTCTGCAACCTGGCTGGCAGCAGGTGCGCCAGTTTTCACGCCTAAAGCGTATGGACCGTACCGGTCTCTCGAAACTATTTTTATTTCCGGATGCTTCCTGAGCCATTCTGCAAGAGTACCTGACTCTCGGTCAGGCAGCAAGTCTATTACTTCTTTTCTTTCTAGATCAACAATAACAGTTCCGTAAGTCTTTCCTTTTTTGAATGCCCAGTCATCTACGCCGATTATACCAGATGTTAATGCCTTAGGCTGGATCTCAATCCTTTTGATCACACGCAATATAGTGGTTGGGCTAACAGGTACGCCAACATAGCGACTGATTGCAGCACCTGTATTTCCACCCAGCTCAAGTGCCATCCGCTTAAGAAGGTCATTCGAACGAACCATTCTTCTGTAGTAAGGTCTGATTTCACAATCGAAGCGTTCAGTAAATACTTTTCTCGGGCATACCGCATTATCACAAAAGTATTTCCTCGCTTTGAGCTTAACTTTGGCCATGTGTCCGGAAATAGGTAGATCTAAAAGGGTTCTGGAATACCTGCTATGGGATTCTATTGCTTGTTTTGCCACAAATGGGACAAGCCGAATATTTTTGACAAACAGAAGTATGAATATAAAGTACTCCTGGTTCTGAATAGATTGTTTCAGCTTTTAGCTGTAAATTAGAAGGAAGGATAAACTGTGATATCATAAGACAATAGTATATTATAAAATTACACATATATTATACTTATATTTGTCTTTATTAAAAGAAAAATATAGTGGGAAAATCTGTATTAAAAGTTCAGCGATCGGAAGCTGGAGAGATAAAGAAACTATTAAATACAAATGACGCTTACACTGTAGGTGTAAGGTTATATTTGGTATACCTAGTTGCTTTAGGTCATTCAAGTAGGAAGCTATCTGAACTTCATAATATAAGTTTCAAGCAAATAACCAATTGGGTACATAGATTTGAACAAGAGGGAATTGAAGGCCTAAAAGATAGAAAGGGACGTGGCAGACGTAGTGCACTATCAGATGAACAGTTAGACAGGATTAAAGAACTGGTGCTAAAAGAAGCTCCGGAGAAATACGGCTTTCAATCAGAAAAATGGACAGGACCGCTATTGGCGCAATGGATCAAGAAGGAATACGGCTTGGAATATCAAAAAGCACAGATATACAATCTTCTAGAAAAAGCGGGAATCGCCTTTAAAAAAAGATCTGGACTAGTTTTAAAAGTGTAATTATTTAATAAACTTTCACCAAAAGTGACGAAGAACCAACAATGGTCGGAATTAGTGATGGCTTTTTATTTTTTTCACATTTGTCTATCTCCTCTTTTACTGCTGCTAAGCAGACGTACTTTTAGATAAGCTCTGGGGTTGTTGTGCCGGGTGCAGAATTGAAGTTATGCATTAGTGCATTACTTTTGTTTTCTAGCCTCAAGGATGATATATGGAGAGAGTTGGCGAGAGTTGAACGGGAGTATTTTTGTGAATACTTTACCAGTTAACCAAATAAACTTTTTTAGGAGCTTCACTCCGGCTGATCTTTGTTTTTCGTTCTCAGCCCAGATGCTGAAATTTCCAAAGTATTTTGACTGGATGACTTCAAGACCTGCTTTCCTGCAAATTGCGGCAAGAAGGTCTGGATCCATACAGCTGATGTTGTGTTTGTCGTAATTGGCGCGATCAAAGTTCTTTTGGAACCACCCGTTTACGGCTTTGAAGTTAGGAAGGGTAATGAAAAGGGTTCCTCCGGGTTTCACAAAGTCTATGTGTCGCTGGATGATGTCGGCGGTATCGTTGAAGTGCTCGATTAAGCCGCAGGATAGAACAAGATCGTACTGCTGGGTTTCTTTATGGTTGAAGAGGTCGGTTTCGATGATGTGGATATCGCTTTCACTCAGGCCATTGGCTTTAAGCAGGTCGTGGGTCACAGGCTGATGAACAAAGTAATCCAAAAGGGTGACGTCTAGTTTAAGGTACTTTTTAAGGAAGACTGCATAATAGCCCGGGAAACCACCGAGTTCTATGGCGGTTTTTACTTTTTGGGTACCGGCTATGGCAGCAAAGTTCCTTATGGAACAAGTAGTTTGCTGGAATACTGACGGACAATCCTGTTTTACTTTCCCAATAATTCACCCAAAATTGTCTGTCTGTCAAAAGGTTATCCATGTTTATTTGCTTTTCTTGTTTTTTTTTATAGTTTTGATCTTCTGCTAAATAACGTCAAATTCTGGTACTAGAGTTTATGGATCTGGCGTTATGGAAGAAAAATATGTCTCAATTGTTTATTTTGGGAGTTGTAAAAATATGATAAAATTATTTATAGGCTCTAATAAGGATAACAATTATACGTAATTTTGATCTGTTGAAACCATCATGTGCAGCACGACACAGACCAAAATGAACTAAATCATGTAGCACATGATAGCTTCAATACCTTTGAAACCACGCTTGCTCCTGAGAACCATTAAAAACTTAAACAGCACGAAAAAACAAATTTACACTATTGAAAATAATCCATTTAAATACATACGAAGGAAACGGAGGCGCTGGAAGAGCTTGCTCAGGGTTAAGTGATGCACTTCAGGAAAGTGGCGTCGAATCCCGCGTGATGGTGTATTACCAGTTTAAGGAAAGTAAGAAAGCTGATTCATTCAGTCGCACGCCTTTCCAAAAAGGGAAAGCTATTTTTAATATTCTTTCAGAAAGGTATTTAGCAAAGGGTCTCACCAAAGCTCTTAAAACGCCTTTCTCTTTACAATGGTTTGGTCGTTCTGTAATTTCTAATAAGGCTTTGAAAGAAGCTGATCTGATTCATATTCACTGGATTAATCATGGGTTTTTAAGACCAAAGGATCTCGCTGAACTGGAAGAACTGGATAAGCCTATTGTATGGACTTTCCATGATAGCAATGCTTTTACGGGCGGTTGTCATGTACGTTACTCCTGCGAGAATTTTCATAAACAGTGTGGGTTTTGTCCGCTGCTGAAAATGAGCGGCAAAAAATGATATTTCTCACAGAAACTGGTTAAGCAAAAAAAAGGGATACGCCAATTTGGGTTTTCATATCGTTGCACCTAGTAACTGGATGGCCAAATCGGTTAAATTCAGCAGCTTGATGGGCGCAAGGGAAGTTACTGTAATCCCAAATACAATTGAAACGAAGGTTTTTAAGCCTTACGTGAAAGCTGAAGCTAAAAAATTATTAAATATTGCTCCTGAGAAATTTGTTCTGATGAGTGGTTTTATGCCTTCTGCAAATGATAAGCATAAAGGTACATCTTACCTGATCGACGCGATGAATGATCTGTCTAACAGACCAGGTATCGTGAAAGAGAATATAGAGCTGCTGATTTTCGGGAATAAAGAAAACGCCGATATGCCTGTTTTCCCCTTTAAGACGACTTTCCTGGGCAAAATAGATAATGATGTTCACCTTGCCAAATGCTATTCTGCCGCTGACGCGTTTATTACAGCTTCTCTGGAAGACAATCTTCCTAACACTGTTATGGAGAGTCTGGCTTGCGCGACACCTGTAGTGGCCTTTAAAACCGGTGGAATTCGGATATGGTGGAGCATCTTGTGAATGGTTATCTGGCAGATTATGAATCCTCAGAAGATCTTGCAACAGGCATGGAGTGGTTATACCATGAGGAGAGTGCCGCTGCAATTCAAAAACAAGCCAGGTTAACGATACTTACTCATTTTTCGGAAGAGGTAATCGCTGATAAGCACATCAATTTATATCAATCCCTGATCAATTTACATCCACATTAATCAATTATACTTTATCCTTCATGTTGCAGCCAAAACTTAGTGTCATCACCATCGTATATAATAATGTAAGGGATATCGAGCGCACTATGCTTTCTGTATTAAATCAGACGTATCCGAATATTGAATATATCATTATTGATGGCGCTTCAACGGATGGGACAAAAGATATTATCTATAAATACAAATCCAGGCTCAGCCAGTTTATTTCCGAAAAAGATAAAGGGATCTATGATGCCATGAATAAAGGGTTGAATCTTGCCACGGGCGATTATATCCTGTTTATGAACTCTGGAGATGAAATTTATGCTCCCGAAACGGTGACTGAAATATTTGATACTGCCCCTGGTGCTGACATTTATTATGGGGAGACGGAAATGTTTGATGATAACTGGAAAAGTTTAGGACAAAGAAGACACCGTGCCCCTGAATGTTTTAGCTGGCGCAGTTTTAAACACGGAATGAGTATTAGTCATCAGGCTATTTATGTGAAACGCAGTTTAGCTGAACCGTATGATTTGAAGTATAAATATAGTTCAGATATTGACTGGATTATTAAAGCAGCAAAAAAGGCATCGAGCATTGTGAATACACAGCTTTATGTAGCTAAATACCTGGTTGGCGGTATCTCCAAGCAAAAACATCTGGCTAGTTTAAAGGAACGGTTTCGCATATTCCATAAATATTACGGGCTCATTCCTAACCTGGTTAATCATTTCTGGATCGCTGTTAACCTGACCCAGTATTATGTGAAACATAAGAAAACCAATGACTAGCTTTAATTTTTCACACTCCTGATTCATGCCGTTTCTATCTCATATATCACTGCCCAAAATTGCAATTGAAGAATATCCTTTCTCTATTCCGGCTTTTAAGGGTGGATTGGATCTGACACTGTATAATAATGTCACTTTCTTTGTCGGGGAAAATGGTTCTGGAAAATCAACTTTAATGGAAGGTATTGCAGAACAATGCGGATTTAGCTTACGCGGAGGAAATCGCAATCATAACCTGAATACAGAAGGGGTATTTGATGGCTACGAAACACCGTTAACTTCACATTTAACTTTGGGATGGACTCCAAAACGCATAAATCAAGGCTTCTTTATGCGTGCAGAAAGCTTCTTTAATTTTGCTGATTATATCGATGAGATTGCTACAGAAGACGGAAGTATATTAGGTGCTTACGGTGGCAAGTCACTTCACGAGCAATCACACGGGGAGTCATTCCTATCTCTTTTTACGAATCAGTTTCGCAATGGTATTTATATACTGGATGAGCCTGAGGCTGCGCTGTCTCCAAACAGATTAATGACTTTTATGTCTATTATTAATAAACTGGAAAAGTCAGGGAGGGCGCAATTTATAATTGCAACACACTCGCCCATGCTACTCTGTTATCCGGATGCCAGCATCTTCAGTTTTAATGAAAATGGACTGGAAGAAATGGGCTGCAAAGATACTGAGCACTATCAATTGACTAGAAGTTTTCTGGATAACCCGGATGCTTATTTCCGTTTCTTATTTGAATAAATTTACTGACTAATCGCTGATTCTGAAGGTGGGTTCTTTGGGTAAGCAAATGGCAAACCCGACAAATACCGGCTAATTTTTCTAAAGGGATACCCTCCTGCCCCTTTGCCCGAAAACTGAACAATGATAGTGTGGGTTAAAGGATCAATATATAATCTTTGTCCTCTCATTCCTTCTGCTGCAAAATCTCCGGCTACACCCTGCTGAGGTACCCACCATAAATAGTGATGTGCTGACTTCTGCCAGCCTTTCGAGTTCGCGGGCGCACTATTACCTAAATTAACAGATTGATTAACCCAGTCTGCTGAAATGACCTGATTTCCTTTATATTTACCTTTATTCAAATACAAACGACCAAGTTTTGCTAAATCTATAGCCGTTGACTGGAATCTGCTGGCAGTATTCGCCAACCCGTTTTCATGATCCAGTCCAAAACCCGCCGGATAGGCAGTTCCTATCTTTTTCCAGATTTTATCCTGAAAGTAAACTGCTGCTTTCTTCCCGGTTGCATTTTCCAAAGCCCAGGTCAGCAGAAAAGCATCTATACTTTTATACTTCCAGACTGTGCCAGGGGGATTAACAGCTTTCACTTTAATCAATTCCTTCTTGATATCGTCTGTATAATAGTATTTCGCTTCATCTGATAAAAAGGCTGATACAATACCTCCGTAAACATCTTTAAATTCCAGACCGGACTTCATATCCAGCAGGTTCTTTAAAGTGATTTCCTCAAATGCAGGGTTTACCTTTAGTTCTGGAACACATATTTAATCAGCTTATCATCGAGGCTTTTAATTTTCCCTTCTGCCAGGCTCTCACCAGCCATGATAGAGACCATGGTTTTGGCTACGGAGAAAAGTGTGGTAAGCGTGGTATCACTATATCCGGGAGCGAACTTCTGATAGATGATCGTGTCATTCCTGATCACCATGAAAATGTTCGCTTGCCCCTCTTTAAGATAGGTTGTAAAGGGAACGGATTCATTTTTCCAGTTCAGCACTTGCACAGTATCCAGATCATCTCTGTTTACCGCAGCTTTTACAAAATGAAAAGCGGTATCTGAAGGCTGGATTATGGCTTGCGGGAATATTTTATAAGTATTAGCATCCGGAGACTGATACCTCATAACACGCACCAGTTCGGGGCGCCAGGTAAACAGAACTGCAAAAAGAAGAATAATTAATAGAAATATAGCCGCAAGCCAGTATAGAATCCGTTTCATATTATGGGTTTTGTAGACCAGCTTCTTCAGCTTCTTTCACAAAAACTCTCCGGTTTAATTTCAATTGACTAACTACTAATTCGGCAAGGTCTTCGGGCTGCATAACCTTATCCGGATTTCCATCAGTAAGCTTCAGTTCTTTCGCTAAATCAGTAGCTACAGTGCTTGGAGTCAAAGTGGTTACTCTGATATTATGTTTACGGACTTCCTGCATTAACGATTCAGAAAGACCGATTAATCCAAATTTAGAAGCACTGTAAGCACTTGTTACTGCGGCTCCGCGCTGACCTGCAGTAGATGATATATTCACAATATCCCCGGTTTGTCTTTCTATCATTTCTGGCAGAATTGCACGGGTTACATAATAAACACCAAATAAATTGACTTTTACAATCTCTTCCCATCTGGCTGGCTCTAACTCCATGAATGAACCAAATGTGCTGGTACCAGCATTATTGATTAAAATATCAATTACGCCCAGATCAGATTTCACTTTTGCAACAGCAATATTTACAGAGTCGATTGAAGATACATCTACTGTAGCGATTGCGGTTTTCACATTAAAAGTTTTTAACTCTTCTGCCAGATTTTGCAAGTCAGATTCTGTTCTTGCAACCAACCCCACATTCACACCCTCCTGAGCAAGGGCTATGGCCAATGCACGACCAATTCCTTTACCAGCACCTGTAATCAGTGCATTTTTTCCTTTTAATGATTCCATGATCCAATTTTATTGAATTACAAAACTAAGAAATTTTAAAATACAAGTGCCCTTTTAAGCTTTAATACAAAAAAGGTTTGGTCACTATTTCACAAAATTCACGCACTATCTATTTAATATATAAATAAAATAGATTTCATCTATAATACAGACAATTTATATATTTCGAAGGACAACCCGGCAACAGGTTCTTTTTGAATCCGCTTAAAAAAAAAAAAAACCCGTAAGCAAATGCTTACGGGCTTCATATTATGAATAAGGTATTAGAAATTTTTACCTTTTATTTTACGTTCTGATTCTGTTAAGTGAATTTTACGTAAACGCATACTTACTTAACGGAGTGATTTCAATGTACTCATCAGCCTGGATGTATTCCATTGCTTCTTCCAGAGAGAACTTAATTGCCGGAGCAATACGGTTACTATCATCTGTACCTGATGCACGCATGTTAGTTAAAGCTTTTCCTTTAACAATGTTTACTACTAAATCATTATCACGGATGTGCTCACCCATAATCTGACCTTCATAAACATCCACACCCGGATCAACGAAGAAACGACCACGATCCTGTAATTTATCAATTGAATAAGCTGTTGTGCTTCCTTTTTCCATAGAAACCAATACACCATTCAATCTTCCAGGAATAGTACCTTTCCAAGGCTCATAAGCTTTGAAACGGTGAGCCATAATCGCTTCACCACCTGTAGCAGTTAAGACGTTATTTCTCAATCCAATGATACCACGTGCAGGGATTTCAAACTCTAAATGCTGTAAATCTCCTTTTGGCTCCATGATCAGTAATTCACCTTTACGTTGAGTAACCAATTCAATTATTACCTTACCAGCAACTTCACCCGGTACATCTACGATCAGTGTTTCAACCGGCTCACATTTTTTACCATCAATTTCTTTGATAATAACCTGTGGCTGTCCTACCTGAATTTCGTATCCTTCGCGACGCATAGTCTCGATTAATACTGATAAATGCAGAATACCTCTTCCGTATACTAAATAAGCATCAGGAGATTCAGTTTCAACAACTTTCAACGCAAGATTTTTCTCCATCTCTTTGTACAAACGTTCTTTGATACGTTGAGATGTAACAAATTTACCTTCTTTACCAAAGAATGGTGAGTTGTTGTTGATTGAAACAACATGTTCATAGTCGGCTCATCAATTTTGATTACTGGTAATTGCTCAGGAGCTTCAAAATCAGCAATTGTATCACCGATATCAAATCCATCAATACCTACAACAGCGCAGATATCACCTGAACTTACTTCAGTTGTACGAATTTTACCTAATCCTTCGAAAGTGTATAATTCTTTTACTCTCTTGATTTTACCATTTTACCATCGCGTTTGATTAAAGTAACAGGTTGGTTTTCTTTAATTGATCCGCGGTGAACACGTCCAACTGCGATACGACCTACGAAAGATGAATAATCTAACGAAGTGATCTGCATTTGTAAAGTTCCTTCAATTAGTGGTGGAGCTGGAATGTTAGCAACAACTGCATCTAATAAAGGGAAAATATCTGTAGTTGGTTTAGTGTAATCAGTACTCATCCATCCTTGTTTAGATGAACCGTAGATTACAGGAAAATCCAACTGATCTTCTGTAGCTTCAAGGTTAAAGAACAATTCAAAAATCTGCTCATAAACCTCTTCAGGACGACAGTTTTCTTTATCAACTTTATTTACAACAACAATAGGTTTCAAACCTAAAGCCAAAGCTTTTTGAGTCACGAAACGAGTTTGAGGCATTGCACCTTCAAACGCATCGCATAACAACAATACACCATCAGCCATTTTTAATACACGTTCAACTTCCACCGAAATCGGCGTGACCAGGTGTATCAATGATATTAATTTTAATATCCTTATACATTACTGAAACGTTTTTGGAAACGATCGTAATACCACGTTCTCTTTCCAGGTCGTTATTGTCAAGTATTAAGTCACCTGTTTGCTCGTTGTCACGAAAAATAGAACAAGTGTGTAAAATCTTATCAACCAATGTAGTTTTACCGTGGTCAACGTGTGCTATAATAGCTATGTTTCTTATTTTTTGCATAAAATGCGCCTAAATTTTGGCGCAAAGATAACGTAAATAATTGATATATCAGCCTATTACCTAGGACTATGTCAATATATTTCGCATAAAAAGCAATCCAGACATTAAATTTCTTTTCATCTTATTAAAAGACAATTATGTAACAAATGTGTCTAATCCGCAAAGAAAGAAATTGATAACACCTATTTTCACACAGAAAATTTATATTTAAAACTAAGCCGAAGCGGAATTTTATGACAGAGATGAACAGGAAAGCAATACTACTGGTTGGCGCAAGCGGATCTATAGGCCGTAGTTTATTGCAGGATTTATTAAATGATAGCCACTATACAGAGGTACTGGTTTTAGTACGCAAAAAATTAAGTATTGAACATCCTGAATTAAATCAGCTGGTCATAGACTTCAGCCGCATCAGTGAATATTCGGCAGAGATTAAAGGAAATGCCGTTTTCTGCTGTCTTGGAACAACAAAAAGCCAGACCCCGGACGAAAACCAATATCGCATGATAGATTATCAGTACCCACTGGATATCGCCTGGATGGCTCATACCAATGGTGCAGATAGCTACCATCTGGTATCTGCAATGGGCGCAGACAAAAATTCCTCATTTTTTTTTACAATAGAACTAAAGGAGAAGTAGAACGCGATCTTAAAGCCGTTCCATTTAAAAGCATTCATATTTACCGCCCATCTTTACTAGACAGCAAAAGACCTCAAAAACGCTTTGGGGAAAGCGTTCTGAATAACCTGATGCATCTGATTAATCCTCTCCTCTGCTGATTGGCAAATGGAAAAAATATAGAAGTATTAAAGCAGAGTCTGTAGCAAAAGTTATGCTGGCACAATCATTAAATAATCAAAAAGGAATATTTATCCATCAATCAGATCAGATTCAGGCCTTAAGCGACGTCCTATAAAAACGTTTTTCTGGCAAAAGCCCAGCATAAAAATGAGGGCAGCGCTTTAGCCCAGGTAGCCACATTATGCTGGCCACCTACCATTTCGTAATAGAAGATATCATCTTGTCTTTTATATCCCTTTTTGGTTAATTCTTTGATCACATCAATTGTATCATCAATAGAATCAATGATAAAATTACGGTTACGGTCAGCTGTCTCATCTTCTGTCCCGGTCATTAACCAGAATTTAACTGAAGGCTGCCCTTCGGTTTCCCTGATGACCTGGTGCATAATTCTGTCTTCATCTGTATAACCGTCTTTCAGATCCTTTTTCCGCCACCAAAAAGAACCTGAGAAGACACCAACGGTATCAAAGAAACTATCATTCTTCCAGACGATATCAAAAGCGGTCAACCCTCCTAATGAACATCCGGCAAACGCACGTTTACCTAAAAAAGGCATTCCGCTTTCCTTTTCAATAAATGGGATTAATTCTAAAGTGATGAATTTAGAATAGTTATCAGCCCTGCCCCCTCTTCCTGCAAAATCAGGAACACCTGCAACTCCATATTCCAGCAACCGCTCAGCTGATGCTTTAATAGCGACAACAACTACAGGCTCAATTTTTTGTTCTTCGTATAAATTATCGAGTGTTTCTTTCAGTTCCAGCCCGGCAACATCCTGTCCGTCGTTTAACAGTAACAAATTTAACTTTTCATTGCCCAGTAAACCTGAAGGGTAAAATATTTCTATTTCCACTACCCGCTGCAAATGAACGGACGCTAACTGACGGCTGACGGGGTTTACCCCAAGAATTGACACAGTACTATACATAATTCAACGAATTCCCTTTCTCACAAATTCTTTGCAAATTTAACAATCTCTATAATATTATTAGTTATCTTTTTCGCTAAAGCATCCTCAGGTCCGGACAGATCAGGCTTATTATCATTATTCGGTTGATCTTTTTAAGCCAAAACCTATACAGATATAATTAATTGTTTATCAGTAATAATAAATCGACAAAACCTTTTGCGGTTTGAATGGGTTTTAGCTATATTCAGTATATCAAAAGGGGGAATTCGTGAAAGAAGAATACAAAAAATGGTACAGCCCTAACTTAAGCGGCGAGATAGAACTTCTGATTTACGGGCACAGCGGATATCCTGTTTTTCTTTTCCCTACAAGTAAAGGCCGTTATTATGAGACAAAGGACTTTGGTCTTATTGCTTCGGTACAGCATCTGGTTGAGGATGGAAAAGTCAAAAAAATATATTGCCCGGACAGTGTTGATGCACTGAGCTGGTACAATAAATCCATTTCTCCGGGAGACCGGGCAAGGAATCATAGCTGGTATGATAAAATGCTGGCTGAAGAACTCTTTCCGCTGGCAGTAAATGAAACCGGATACAAAAAGGTAATCACTTCCGGTTGTAGCTTTGGCGGTTATCATGCAGCAAATTTCGCATTCAAACATCCTTCTTTAGTCAGTCACTTGTTTAGTATGAGCGGGACTTTTGATATCAGTCCACAGGTTGATGGCTTTTATGATAGTGATATTTATTATAATAACCCTGTTGATTTCCTCCCTGCTGATCAGGATCCTGATCTTTGGAAATTAGCCATCATACTGGGCACTGGTGACAGAGACATTTGTAAACCGTTTAATGAACGGTTATCAGGAATCCTTGATCAAAAAAACATAAAGCACTGGCTGGATATCAGGCCTGACGCCGATCATGACTGGCCAGTCTGGCGCGAACAATTCCCAGAATACCTATCAAAAATATAAACAAGATCATATAAGCTTCATCACCTAATTAAAAAAATCTATGAAGAAAATAGGCATTTTATTCGGACAGGAACGATCATTTCCTGAGGCCTTCGTGAAACGTGTAAATGAACTGGGGGGAAATGACTTCAAGGCAGAATTCGTGAATATTGACAAAATATTTCAGGCAGAACCTCTGGATTACGCTGTAATCATTGACCGCATTTCTCAGGATGTCCCTTTTTACAGGGCTTCTTTAAAAAATGCAGCGATTACCGGAACAGCAGTTATCAATAATCCTTTCTGGTGGAGTGCCGATGAGAAATTTTTCAATAACGCACTGGCGGTTAAACTGGGAATACCAGTCCCTAAAACTGCATTGATCCCATCTCATGCCCGCCCTGATGATACGACAGAAAACTCTTTCAGCAATCTGGCTTTTCCCTTTGACTGGGACAATATTTTTGAATATACAGGCTTTCCGGCTTACATGAAACCATTTGACGGTGGTGGCTGGAAAGAAGTTTATAAGCTGAATGATAAAGAAGAGTTTTTTGATAAACATAGCCAGACGCATCAGTATGTAATGATGCTGCAGGAAGAAATTGAATTTGACGAATATTTCAGATGTTATTGTATCGGCGGAAAATATGTGCGTATTATGCAGTATGAACCACGTAACCCTGCACATTTGAGATACGCCGTAGATCACAAACCTTCTAGTGAGAAATTATTAAAAACAATACATGATTATGTGATTAAACTGAATCAGTATTTAGGTTATGATTTTAATACCGTAGAATTTGCTGTGCGCGATGGTATCCCTTATGCAATTGATTTCTGCAACCCTGCCCCTGACGCTGATGCATCAAGTGTAGGAAAGGAAAACTTCGAATGGGTGGTTGAAACATCAGCAAAATATGCAATTGAAAGAGCAAAAGCACAGGTTGACGGACAGGATAACTTAACCTGGGGCGAATATGTAAAATCGGCGATTGCCGGAAAACCACTAACAGCCGGTGGTACGACAGCAAAAACACCTTTTGTTAAAGCGGAAGCAAAACCTAAAGCAGAAGCAAAAACCAAGGCGCCTGTTAAAAAAACAAAAACCGTGGCAGCGGATAAAAAACTGCAGCAGCAAAGAAAAAATAAATTCGATAAGGAGGTTTCAAGATGATGAATGAATTTACGCTCGGTGTAGAGGAAGAGTATATGGTCATTGACCCGGTTACTCGTGAACTAACCTCACATGATCAGAAAATAGTGGAGGCTGCACAGAAAATCCACAAAGACCAGGTAAAAGCGGAGATGCACCAGGCCGTTGTAGAGGTGGGGACAGGGATCTGTAAAAATACAGAGCAGGCGCGAAAAGAAATTTCGCAGTTGCGTCATACTGTTTCAACACTTGCTGGTGAACAGGGTTTACGTATCGGAGCTTCAGGAACTCACCCCTTTTCACATTGGGAAAAACAATTGATCACTGAACACCCCAGGTATAGCGAAATCGTGAATGAACTACAGGAAGCTGCACGTTCTAACCTTATTTTTGGCCTGCATGTACATGTAGGTTTCCAATCGCGGGAGCTGGCTATTTCACATTGCTAATCAAGTCCGTTATTTTTTACCGCATGTTTTTGCTTTATCGACTAATTCCCCTTTCTGGGAAGGCAGAAATACAGGTTATAAATCATACCGGACCAAGATCTTTGATAAGTTCCCGAGAACTGGTATTCCAGATGTATTTAACAGCATAGAAGACTATGATAATTATGTTAAACTACTGATCAAGACTAACAGTATTGATAATGCAAAAAAGATCTGGTGGGACATCCGCGTACATCCTTTCTTTGAAACTATAGAGTTCAGAATTTGTGATTGCCCGATGCTGATCGATGAGACAATGGCTTTTGTAGCATTGTTTCAGGCGCTTTGTGCTAAACTATATAAGCTCCGTCTGCAAAACATGAGCTTCATCAATTATTCCAGGGCGCTGATCAATGAGAATAAATGGCGTGCCGCCCGTTATGGTATCGATGGAAACCTGATTGATTTCGGCAAAGAAATGGAAATCAACTGCCGTAATTTGGTATTGGAGTTGTGGATTTTTTTGATGTGGATGATGTAGTCGATGAACTGGGATGCAGAGAAGATCTGAGTTATATTCATAAGATACTGGAAAATGGCACTGGCGCAGACCGTCAATTAGCAATCTACTCACAGACGGGTAGTTTTGAATCAGTTGTGGATTATATTACTTCACAAACTTTAATCGGGGCACACGCATGACAGAACACACAAAAGAAATAAAAGTTGCTGTAATAGATATGAATAAAGGTGTCCCTAACCAGGGGCTGAGAGGTATTCTCGATATTGTTGCCAGCTATAAAAAAGAACATGCACTTGATTTATCCTGCAAAGTGTTCGATCTGAGGGTAAAGAATGAAATACCGGGAACCGACTATGATATTTATATCTCAAGTGGTGGCCCGGGCAGTCCTTATGAAGGTGTAGACCAGGAATGGGAAAATTCTTTTTTTAAACTCCTCGATGCTATTGAGGCTTATAACAAGATCAATGATCCTAAAAAATATGTGTTTTTAATCGTCACTCTTTCCAGATGGCATGCCGTAAATACGGCCTCGGAATGGTAACAGAAAGAAAGTCTAATGCCTTTGGGATTTTCCCGGTTACTTTAACAGAACAGGGTGAAAATGACATTATTTATGCTGGTTTAACTAACCCATTTTATGCAATTGACAGCAGAGACTGGCAGGTTGTAGATGCAGAAGACGAAACTTTCAACGAAACGGGGGCAGAAATCCTGGCTCTGGAAAAAGAACGTCCGCATGTTGATCTGGAACGTTGTATCATGTCTATCCGTTTCTCCAAAGAGTTTGTAGGCACACAGTTTCATCCCGAAGCCGATCCGGATGGTATGAGATTATATCTTCTGGAAGAGGAAAAGAAAAATACGATCATAGCCGCACATGGTGAGGAAAAATACCTTGACATGCTCGAAAGCCTGGATAATCCTGACAGAATCTTACTGACACAAAAATCAATACTGCCTAATTTTTTAACCGAAGCTATTCAATCTCTTAAAGAAGCCTGATATGGTCCATACTTACAGGGAATATTTTAACCGGAATTTCACAAAAGATAAATATGTGAACTTTTTACGCATACTGGAAAAAGACTACCCGCCAGTAACGATAAGATTTGCTGAAACACCTGTATTCATTCCTGAGGATTTAAAAGACCAGCTGATCGAAGCTGGCGAAGAGATTATCAAATTAATCAAACAGCCCGACTTCAAAGCACTGACAGAAAATGCCATTCCTAAAGAATGGGCTGTCCCTAATGAAAATGATCATCCTCATTTTTTAGCCTTTGACTTTGGTATATGTAAAGATGATGATGGCAGACTTGTTCCCAGGCTCATAGAAATGCAGGGATTTCCTTCGCTTTTCGCCTTTCAGGCACATTTGGCTGACACTTATATAGAAGCATTCGAACTGGACAACCTGGCTGATTTCAGTCCGTTTTTCCACGGTATAAATCAGCAATCTTATATTGCTTTATTAAAAAAAGTGATCCTGGGGGCCTTATGCTGCTTCCGAGGAGGTTGCATTAATGGATATTGATGCCCCAAACCAGAAAACTGCTATTGATTTTTTTGTGACGGCCAAACATTTAGGCATCCGTATTTTAAGTTTAACGGATATCTTTAAAGAAGGTGATCAGCTATTCTACAAGGAACAGGGTAAAAAGACACGCTTAAGAAGGATTTATAACCGTCTGATTTTTGACGAAGTGAGTACACAGCAGGATTTATTTAAAATAAGTTTTGATCCCCGTGAGCCTGTTGACGTCGAGTGGATCACACACCCTAATTGGTTTTATAGGATCAGTAAATTCACAATGCCTTTTTTAAAGAATGAATTCGTACCCGAAACCCGGTTCCTGAATACGATAGAAACTATCCCTGCTGATCTGGAGAATTATGTACTCAAACCTTTGTTTTCATTTGCAGGAATGGGCGTAATTATAGACGTAACTAAGGCTGATATTGAAAAAATAACTGATCCTGGAAACTGGATCTTACAGCGTAAAGTACATTATGAACCTGTTGTTAAATCGCCGGATGGCTATGTAAAAGCAGAAATCAGGCTTTTATATGTGTGGCCGGATGGTGAAGAACCCCAATTGTGTATTAACCTGGCCAGGCTGAGCAGGGGAAAAATGATAGGCGTACGTTATAATGCTGATTTTGACTGGGTGGGAGGCACTGTAGGACTGATGGCACAAGAAATTGACAATTAACAGACTGCCTCACTAAATGAATTAATTAGATTTGTATTATGGATATTCAAGCTATTTTAGTAGGACTTTTATTTGTTGCCGCCCTGTTTTATATAGGTCGCATCATTTATCGCGCCGTATCCCCAAAAAGTGGTGGATGTGCATCTAATTGCAAATGTGGTGTAGATTTTTCTAATATTGAAACTAAAAACAAATAGTTTTCATCTATATCAATATGTTCGGACAGCTTAAAGAGTACTTACAAAAAAGAATTGCAGTAACTGATGAGCAGTTTGAACTGATTTCGAAGGAAGGACATTCAGGTTAAAACTTTTGAAAAAAACAAAGTCATCCTCTCTCCTGATGAAATGAGCGGAAAGACATATTTTGTTACTGAAGGTTTGATGCGCTGTTATTCTATTGACAGCAAAGCTAAAGTTAATATCATTCAGTTTGCACCTGAGAACTGGTGGATAGGGGATAGAAACAGCCTTTTCAATGAGCCTTCTGATTTCTATATTGATACCGTAGAACCAACTACGGCATTGCTGATTCCCAAGAACTATTTTATGGACGCTTCTAAAAGCATCCCTTGTTTCGCTGATCTTAACTATAAGATGCTGAACAATTCGATCCGTTTTATGCAAAAAAGGATCAATATGTTATTAAGTGCTTCCGCTGAAGAAAGGTATCTTGATTTCATCAAATTATATCCCAATCTTACGCTGCGTGTTCCACAGTGGATGATTGCTTCTTATCTGGGCATTACTCCAGAATCGTTAAGCCGCGTACGTAAAGACCTCGCACACAAACATTTCAAAGTTTAATTATTTCTTATCATACATCAACACCCACGCCTAACAATAGCTTTAATTTTGTGTTATAATAAAAACCAATATTAAAACTAAATATTATGGCAACTACTAAATGGGTATTAGATCCAGCACACAGTGAACTTCAATTTTTAAAGTAAAACATTTAATGATCTCTACTGTTACTGGTAGCTTCAATGAATTTTCTGCTGAATTAGATACAGACAGTGAAGATTTCGAACATTCAGCTGTTTCTTTTAAAGCAGGTGTAGATTCTATCGATACGGGTAATAAAGACAGAGATGGTCACTTAAAAAGTGGTGATTTCTTTAATGCAGCAGAATTTCCAGCTGTTTCATTTGTTTCTACTTCATTCACTAAAGATGGCGGCGATTACAAATTAGCCGGGAACCTGACTATTAAAGACGTGACTAAACCAGTTACATTGGATGTTGAATTCGGTGGTACTGCACAGGATCCATGGGGTAACACTAAAGCAGGTTTTACAATCAAAGGAAAAATAAACAGAACTGATTTCGGTCTTACTTATAATGCCGCGCTGGAAACTGGTGGTGTAATGTTAGGTGAAGAAGTACGCATATTAGGTGAATTGCAATTTGCAAAACAAGCTTAATAAGCCTTTATAAATAACAATTTCTTATGGGAACCAATATAAAATCCGTCTCGGCTGTTTTAGATGCACCGTCACCGCATATGGTGGGTGATGGGTTCAAAGTAAGTAATTTTTTCCCGGGAGGTTATAAAATTAAAATGAGCCCGTTCTTTTTGCTTGATTTTAATGATAAAACAGAACTCCCGCCAACTAATCAATTACGCGGTGTTGGCGTCCACCCGCACCGCGGTTTTGAAACCGTGACCATTGCTTATCATGGGGCTGTGGCACATCATGACAGTTCCGGAAACAGTGGAATAATTTATCCTGGCGATGTCCAATGGATGACCGCAGCAAGCGGTATCCTGCATAAAGAATACCACGAAGGAATTCAGCCAGAAAGGCGGCCTTTTCCAGATGGTTCAACTCTGGGTAAACCTTCCGGCAAAAGATAAAATGAGTAAGCCTAAATATCAGGCTATCAAAAAAATAATACTATTGATAAATATATATTACCAGACCATGCAGGCATAGCAGAGATCATCGCAGGGGAATATAAAGGGACTAAAGGAGCGGCAACCACGTTCAGTGAGCTTCATGTATATAACGTACGCTTAAATGCCGGCGGAGAAGCTGCATTCAATTTCCCTGCTCATTATAATACAGGAATACTGATTGTAGAAGGCAGCGTTATGATCAACGGAGAAAAAGCAACTGGAAATCAGTTTGTATATTTCAGGAATGATGGAGAAGAAATCCTTGTTAAAGCCTCAGAAAACAGTATTGTTCTGATCTTAAGCGGTGAACCAATCAATGAACCGATTGCTCAATACGGGCCATTTTTAATGAATAACCAGGCAGAAATCAAAAAGGCGATCAGCGATTATAATGAAGGTAGATTTGGTTACCTCGAAGACTAAACCTGAATTGACATTAATTAAAAACCCGCTAAATGAAATGATTCAGCGGGTTTTTAATGGGTTACTTTTTAACCGGCTTTGAGTGATCTGTCTGCAAACTATCGATTAATGTAGTATCAGAACTCTTTGTTTGCTGCACCGGTTGTGAAGCTTTAATATTTGTATCTATTTTCACTGAATCGGGAACCTTCTCACTTCCTTTATCGCCCAGCGTGCAGGATGAAAAAGAAACAGCTGTTATGCCCGCTATCAGTAAACATTTTAATGAATTTTTCATAATAAAAGTTTCGGTAATAACCCTTTGCAGCAGTAATTGTTTTTTATTTTTCAATCAAACAAACTGCATAAGCAACTACTCCTTCTTCCCTGCCAATAAAACCCATAGTTTCATTAGTGGTCGCTTTAATCGAAATATCTTCTACAGACATCCCTATAGCTTCAGCAATATTTTGCTGCATTTGCGGGATATGAGGATTGATCTTAGGAGCTTCTAAACAAAGCATCGCATCAATATTTCCAATTGTCCATCCTTTTTCTGCAATCAATTTCACAGTTTCCTTTAAAAGAATAATACTGCTGATACCTTTCCACTGAGGATCAGTATTTTTAAAATGGAAGCCGATATCGCGAAGGTTCGCTGCCCCTAATAAAGCATCACAAATTGCATGTAACAAAACATCGGCATCAGAATGTCCAAATGCCCCTTGATGGTGTTCAAGATTTACTCCTCCAACCACAAATGGATGACCACCTTTTAACTGGTGTACGTCAAAACCAAATCCTACTTTAATCTTCATTTTTAATTATATATATTATTTGCCGGTATCCCCCAATTACTTATTGGTTTCTCCAAAATTGAATAATAAGGTAAACCTTAAGGTATTAGCTAATGGGCTTTTCCTGGCACTAGCTGCCAGATAAGACACATCGAAATTAAAACTTTCATATTTAAAGCCTGTGCCCAGTGTGAAGTATCTTCTGTCTCCCTTTTGTGGGCTTTCATAAAAATATCCAGCTCTTAAAGCAAATTTCTTGTTGTACCAGTACTCCAGACCAGTAGCTATATTTATTTCTTTTACCTCTTCACTGAAACCTCCGGGTGCATCGCTGAAAGAACCAAATATCCCCGAAGGAACTGAACGGTCAGGGTCTTTTCCGGATTGTATGCTTCCATCCTGATTATAAATTGGAAGAGTAGGCACTAAAAGTTTATTAAAGTCAAGCGCTATAGTAATTTCATTATAATCATCCAGAATAAAGGTTGACGCACCGCCGATCTTTAGGTTTGTAGGCAGAAAAAATAACTTTGTCCGCCGTCCATATAGCTCATTTTCGTACCTATATTCGAGATATTCGCACCAGCGGATACAATCGCGTCATACCCGAACAGGAAAGTTGGCTTTTTAAAATAGGCCGAAACATCCATCGCAAAAGATTTCCCTGCTTTGGACTGCTGTCCGACAGAAAACTGACCGGCAGCGAGATTAGAATAAATATATCTTACAGAGGTTCCTAAAGAAAAGGAATCCCCAAACCTGCGCGCAAAAGTCGCATCAATAGCAAACTCATTTGGATTATAGGTACCCAGATCCTGCTGATTGATATCTGTCATCTGAATTTTCCCAAGTGAGAAATAGCGCAGTGAAGCACCCAGCGTAGTTTTATCATCCACTTTATAAAATCCACTCAGGTATCCAAGATTGATATCCGATACTATACTTCTCAACCAGGGACTATAAGATGCTGAAAACCCATGTTTCTGTTCAAGAAAGGCTATTTTTGAAGGATTTATACTATTTGAATTTGCATCCGGTGCGATTGCCACACCAGCCTCTCCCATTCCCCCGACTCTCGCATCTGGTGTAATCAATAAAAATGGGACAGCCGTTCGCAAACTATTAAACCTGCTGCCATTGGTTTGTGTTTCTGGTGTCTGCGCACGCAATGAGAAACTTATTACTGCAAGAAAGAAGCAAATCAACAGAAATTTTGAAGAGCACTTAAGATTTATTATCCTCATTTAATTGATTTTCTTTTTTCAGGTTCATAGATAGGTGTGAATCAGTGTTGACTCTCTTCTTCAAATATAATTTAAATAAGCAATTTATTTAATTTAAGCACTAAGATTTACGCCCATAAATAATGCAAGATGTTAATCTAAGATGATATTATTCAATTATTTTGTTGCTTCGATCTTTTTTTGTGTAATTTTAACAGTTAGAATAGCTCAATACGCACTTATGGAAAAAACATACCTATATTCATTTGCTTTTTTATTGTCTGTTTCCTCATTAATTTCGTGCACGTCGAAAAAAAGTGCAACTTCCGAAAAAACAGGATTAGCATACAATAGACCAGAAAACGGAGGGTTTCAAGTAAATAACAAATTCAAACGCGGACCTGGTCCTGGTTTGGTTGAGATTGAAGGTGGTGTATTTGTGATGAGCGGAAGCGCTACCAATGTTCCGGGACAGGAACTTAAAGATTATAACCATAAAAGAGAAACTACAGTATCTTCATTTTACATGGATGAAACTGAGGTATCCAATACCAACTGGTTAGAATATCTGAACTGGATCAGAAAAGTCGATCCTACAAACTACGAATATTATTACAATGAGTTACCTGATACGCTGGTTTGGCGCAGGCCTCTTTCTTATAATGAACCTTACGTTGACAATTATTTAAGACATCCTGCTTACCAGGATTATCCTGTTGTAGGTGTAAGCTGGGAACAGGCACAAAGATATTGTGTATGGAGAACTAATATAGTGAATGAATCCTTGCTAAGGGAACAAAACTATATGACCAGTTACAAAGATCTGAACGGTACTGGCAATAAAAAAGGAAATGCTGCAGCTACTGCCGCTAAACCAACAGGCCCATTCAATACTGACATTTATTTAAATGGACAGTATGATGATAAAGGAACTAAAGCGATGAAAGATTTTGGCCCTGCTGCTACTGCTGCAAATGCGAACGGCAAAGGACAAAAAGGTGGTGCAACAAGAAATGTAAGATTAGAAGACGGTATTGTAAAACAACCTTATCGCCTGCCAACAGAAGCTGAATGGGAATATGCAGCTTTAGGCCTGATCGGGAACACCAATTATGAGAACATCTCTAATAATAAAATCTATCCATGGGATGGTTTAGGTATCAGTTCTGCAAAGAACAAGACCCGTGGTTTGATCCTGGCCAACTTTAAGAGAACTAAAGGAGATTATATGGGTGTTGGCGGTACATTGAACGATAAAGGAAGTATTACTGTTCCTGTACGTTCTTACGTACCTAACGATTTCGGTTTATACAACATGGCTGGAAACGTAAATGAGTGGGTAGCTGATGTTTACCGCTCCAATACATTTGAGGCTGCTGATGCTTTAAACCCATACCGGGGAAATTACTACCAGGATAAAAAAGTAGCCGATGCACTGACTGGCAGATTAGAAAAAGACGCTTATAACAGACCTATTATGACTGCAGCTGTTTCTGGCAAGAAACAAACCTGGGCAGAAAAACAGGCTGCATCAGCCAAAGCTGATACGTTAAAAAACTCATATGCTGACCAAAGAGGTTTCCGTGATGAAGAGAATAAACTATATGGCGAGATTACGCTGGTAAATAATAAATCAAGAGTTTATAAAGGCGGTTCATGGGATGACCAGGCTTTATGGTTAAACCCTGCTACCAGACGATTCTTACAACAGGATGAGTCTACTGCTGATATAGGTTTCCGTTGTGCAATGACAATGTTGGGTGCTTCTGAGATACGTTCTGCAGGAAAACCACAGTTTAAGCCTAAACAGCAAAAACCATTCAATGCCAAAAAGAAATAAAGTTATTTAAGATTATAAAAAAAGAGGAGCAAAATTGCTCCTCTTTTTTTATATGAATATTTTTTCACGTTTCTATACAAACTCAATCAAAACCTGGTTCTTTTCTACCTTATCCCCTCTGGTTACATAGATTTTTTCACTCACTACGCCCTCAGTTGCCGACTTCAGCATATTTTCCATCTTCATCGCCTCCAGAACCAACAGATTATCTCCTTTTTGAACTTCCTGCCCTTCAGAAACACTGATACTTAACACCAGGCCAGGCATTGGAGCCTTAACTTCTCTTGCGACCTTACCACTGCCAGCTCCCATCCCCATTTCCTTCAGCAAACTATCAAACTGGTCTTCGATTGCCACCTCATATAGCTTTCCGTTTATTTTAACAACGGAGGTCTTATCATCATGGTTCTCGGAAACAACCTCTGCGTTATAAGACTTGTTCTTATAAATAAAATGCAGGTGCCCATCATTAAGTTCACGCACATCAACAGGAATAGCCTCACCGTTTAGCTGCAGAGCGTCATTCGAAGCCGACAAATCAAAATCATAAGTATCATTTACTTTTATCTTATACATATCAATGGGTTAAAACATAACTGACTAAATTTGCGCCCATTCTAAGCGCATTGCTTCTTTTTTCAGCACTATCCTCCGGATAAGTACCAAAGTCTTCCCAGCCGTTCCCTAAATCACTCTCATAGGAATAATAGCAAACCACTCTTCCCTCCCAGATCAGTGCAAATCCCTGTGCACGTTTTCCATCATGCTCATGTATTTTAGGAAGCCCGTTTCCAAATTTAAACTTTTGACTGTAAACCGGATGATTAACCGGCAATTCTACAAATGATAATTCCGGAAACACCTTTTTCATCTGTACTCTTACATATTTATCCAGACCATAATTATCATCTATATGCAAAAATCCTCCGCCAGTTAAATAGCGACGAAGATTCTGTGCTTCCTGCGCATTGAAAACAACATTTCCATGCCCGGTCATATAAATAAAAGGATAATTAAAGAGTTCAGGACTGCCAACCTCTGCAATTGCTTCGTCAGCGGCAAAATTAGTATGGAGGTTCTGGTTGCAGAAGGCAATCAGGTTAACCAGAGCAGTCCTGTTGCCATACCAATCTCCACCACCGTTATATTTAAGCCTTGCGAGCTGATAAGCTGGGGTTTGAAAACTGCTCGTCAATAGAACCAATAAAGGGAAAATGATTAATAACCTGATTCTCATCTATTTAAGTAATTCACCTCAAAACAAGCTGCTAAAGCAGCAGTTTCAGTCCTGAGACGTGTATTACCTAAAGTTAATGGTTTAAAGTCATTTTGCAAAGCCAGCTCGATTTCATTTGGTGTAAAGTCACCTTCTGGGCCAATCAGAATCAGATAACTCTGACCCGGTTTGGAAACCTGGCTGATAAAACCGCGGGGTTCACCATCCACGCAATGTGCAATCATTTTATAATCAGCGGTTGCTTTACTGATAAATTCTTTGAAACCGACCGCTTCATTCAGCATCGGGTGATAAGCCTGCAAAGATTGTTTTTTACTGCTGAAGTTATTACTTTATTCAAGCGTTCTTCTTTTACAATTTTACGTTCTGAACGTTCACAGATCAGCGGGGTAATGATCGATTCCAATCTCCGTCGCTTTCTCCAGAAACCATTCGAGCCTGTCTATGTTTTTGGTGGGTGCCACAGCAATATGAAGACTGTGGTTTCTTTTCTGATATTCCCTGGTAGTTTTCAGCATACGCAGTGTCACGTTCCGTTTAGACTCAGCAATGATCTCTGCCTCATATAAACCTCCGTGCCCATCAATCAAATGAACAACATCACCGATAACCAGGCGCAGTACTTTCATACAGTGCCGGCTCTCTTCCTCATTTAAGATATATTCGTCAGCGGTAATATCTGGCGTATAAAAAACATGCATCTTGTGAAATTTTAGTGATTATCTACCAGATCATTATTACCGATTACCAATTCAAGCTTGATAGTCTCAATATTCTGCTCCGTTTTTTTAAGGATGGTAAATAAATACCCATAACATTCTTCACTGTCTCCTACATCGGGGATTTTCCCAAAAGCATGTGAAACCAAACCACCAACAGTATCAAAGTCAAGTCAAGATCCTCTCTAAGTAAGTCATGCGGAAGATGTTCATTTACATCATAAACCGTTGCATAAGCATTGATCACGAATTCTGTATCAGATATTTTCTCTACCGTAGGCTTCTCTTCATCATATTCATCCTGAATTTCACCTACAATCTCTTCAACGATATCTTCAAGGGTTACCATACCTGCAGTACCACCAAATTCATCAATGACAATTGCAATCTGGATACGTTTCTGCTGTAACTCGCTTAACAGGTCATTAATCTTTTTCGTCTCAGGGACAAAATAAGGCTTTCTGATAATATCTTTTAATGACCACTCTTTATTTCCTGCCAGTAAAGGCAAAACATCTTTAGCGTGAACAATACCAATGATTTTATCAATGATATCATCATATACCGGCATTCTTGAATAACCTTCGGCAATAATCAGATCAACCACATCTTCTTTAGGCGTAGACAGTTCGATACCAGAAATTTTGGTTCTTGGTACCATAATATTTTTTACCACACGTTCATGAAAAAAAAAAAACGTTACGGATGAGTTCGTGCTCATTATTATCTAAAGCACCACTCTCTCTTCCCTGGTCTAACAGGTAATATAGTTCTTCTGTACTGTGTACCGCCTCGTGTCCGCCAACTGTCGAAATACCAAAAACTTTCAGAATAATATTTGCAAACCCATTCAGTAACCAGATAAACGGTCTGAAAACTACATAGAAAACCTGTAATGGAACAGAGATAAAAAGTGTAGTGGCTACGGGGCGCTGAATAGCAATTGATTTTGGCGCAAGCTCTCCGAATACGATGTGCATAATCGTAATAAAACTGAATGCGATAATTGGAGAGGCAGTTTTCGAGAAAGAATCGATGAATGCAGGGGACTGGTTTAATGAAGTTAACAAATTGTGTAACAGATGTTCCATTACTGATTCTCCAACCCAGCCTAATCCCAGTGATGCTAATGTAATACCCAGCTGCGTTGCAGCCAGGTATCCATCAAGATGTTGTGTAATATATTAGCAATATTAGCTACTCTATTACCAGATTTAGCCTTAATTTCTATTTGCGACGCTCTGACTTTAACGATTGCAAACTCAGCTGCAACGAAAAAGCCGTTTAAGACGACTAAGAAAAAGGTTAAGAATATTTGAAAGCCCATTAAGAGTTGTTTCTAAATGTACTATTATAAAGTTCTATACTTTCTTCAATAACTTTATAAGCATAAGTAACGCCCATCAACTTTTCGATAGTTACGTTCTTTTCTTCTAAAGCTTTATAATCCTGGAAGAATCTTACGATTTCTTTCATCTGGTGTGGTGGCAATTCAGATATGTCATTGATATAATTCACTGACATATCATTTTTTGCAACAGCAATGATTTTATCATCCTGCTCACCATTGTCTACCATGTGCATTACACCAATAACTTTTGCTTCAACAATAGATAATGGGTAAACATCAACAGAACACAAAACAAGAATATCCAATGGATCATTGTCGTCACAATAGGTCTGGGAATGAAGCCATAATTTGCAGGATACATTACAGAAGAAAACAGGACACGATCCAATTTAATCAAATGAGAGTCTTTATCTATTTCGTATTTAGCTTTTGATCCTTTAGGAATTTCAATAATAGCATTTACCGATTCTGGTAAATTAGCACCTGGAGAAACACTGTGCCAGGGATGTTTTGTGTCTATTTGCATTTTTTTTAATGTTGTTATTTATTCTCTTCGTTAGTATGTACCCGCTTCTTCAAAAAAAAAGTATAGAGCAGCGGGATAGTAGTTATAACCATAAAACCTACAATAATATAAAGCAGGTAAGCGTTGATTTCCTTTTCAAATTTCTTGCCAAGAAAATAGCCCAGCAAAGTTAAAGATGTTATCCATAAAAAAGCACCACATATATTATATAGTGCGAACTTCTTAAAATCAAGTTTGACAACTCCGGCAATAATCGGCGCAAAAGTTCTGACAATAGGTACAAATCTTCCCATGATTAAAGCAAAAGCTTGTTTTTGTGGTAGTAAGCTTCGGCAGCCTTAAGATAACGCTTTTTGAAGAAAAAAGTGTCTTTACGAT
This sequence comes from Pedobacter sp. NJ-S-72, assembly GCF_053890575.1. Classification (NCBI taxonomy): domain Bacteria; kingdom Pseudomonadati; phylum Bacteroidota; class Sphingobacteriia; order Sphingobacteriales; family Sphingobacteriaceae; genus Pedobacter; species Pedobacter sp. NJ-S-72. The sequence goes on from NZ_CM132681.1 coordinate 3,993,551, forward strand.
CGTATAAAACAGGACCTGTCTTCTTTCCAAACCAATAACCGGTAAAATTACCCGAAACTGCTGAAACGATCAGACCGAAGATAAGTACATAGATATTTACATCCAGTTTACCCGTCGCCACAAACATACCAGCCAAAAACAATAAGTAATCGCCCGGTAAGAAAAATCCAAAAAACAATCCTGTCTCAGCAAAAATTACGAATATCAGGACGTAAAAGCCACCTTCTTTAAGTAATTTCTCAGGATCAATAAAGTGATGTACGGAGGTCCAGAAATCGTGCATAGTTCAAGTAATCGTAAAATTACAAATAATTTCCTGAGAAATGCCTATATCAGATTTAATATTATAGTTGGATAAACTCCTAAGAATATCGTGATGATTACCGATAAAATTAAAACAACTTTATATTGAACTGGTGTTTCTAAAACGATATCAGCCCCTTCTTTAAAGTACATAGCTACAATTACTCTTAAGTAATAGTAAAACCCTACAAGCGCGTTTAAAATAGCAAATGCAACCAAATAAATCTGGTATTCATTCATTACGTTTAAGAACATCAGGTATTTTCCTATAAAACCAGCAGTAAGCGGTATCCCTGCAAGAGAAAGCATCGCAATAGTTAACGCCAGGGCAACTAAAGGATTACGTTTTCCTAATCCATTGAAACTCTCGAAAGTATCATGTCCGGTTTTCTGTTTCACCAGGATCAATACTGCGAAAGCAATAATGCTGGCGAAAGTATAAGCCGCTGCGTAAACCATTACATTGTTAGCTGAATTAGCCGTCAAAGTAACTAAAGAGAATAACAGGTAACCTGCATGAGAGATACTTGAATAAGCAAGCATCCTTTTGAAGTTCTTTTGAAAAAGGGCTGTAACGTTACCGATAAACAGGGTAATGCATACAATAGCCATCAATGGTGGCATCAGAAATCGTGAAGTGGTGCGAAAGTACCAGCGAAAAGGCGCAGGAAAGCCGCAAAACCAGCAGTTTTCACTACTGTAGACATGAATGCTGTAATTAAAGAGGGTGCGCCTTCATATACATCCGGAGTCCAGAAGTGGAAAGGTGCTGCACCAATTTTAAAACATAAACCAACCATGATCAGAATCACCCCAGGGTAAAACAGAGGAGATACCGCCTGGTAGTTGCCAACCAGGTATTGATTGATCGCATGCAGACTGAATGAACCAGTTGCACCATAAACTAAAGTGATCCCGAATAAAAGGAAACCTGTAGAAAAGGCACCCATCAGGAAGTATTTTAAAGAAGCCTCATTAGAAGCGAAATTGCTCTTTCTGATACCTGCAAGAATATACAGGGCCACAGACATAATTTCTATTCCAATAAATAACATAGACATATTGGTATAAGAAACCATGATCACAATCCCTGCAAGGGCGAATAGGATCAATGTATAGTATTCAGCTACATTTTCACTGTCTTTGGAGAAGTAATTCTGCGTCAGTAAAAAGATAAAAATAGTTCCTAAAATCGTAAGAGATGAAAAGGCTATGGCAAAATTATCCATCTCCATCATTCCATAATACACTGCATTAGAATTCCAGGCAGTAACTGCAAAGGCCAGAGAGATCAGTAACCCCACAAGAGTTAGTGGTAACAAAGCCTTTTTTGCTTTGAATAAACCTGCATAAAGCACCGCTAAAGCTGTAACAACAATTGTTATAATGATATTCATTTCCTTATTTTACCGATGTTAATTTTTGATTTACCTGTTCTAATAATTGTTGTACCGAAGCTTCTGATAAATGCAGAATTGGCTTAGGGTATACTCCCAGTACGATAATCAACGCACAAATTATAAACAATACAATTTGCTCTGTTCCTTTAATATCTGCAAATCCTACAGTAAGGTCATTTGTTTTGCCTAACATGATATTCTGGTACAGGCGGAACATATACACACCGCACCAAAGATAACAGTCAGACCGGCAAATACGACAGCCCAGATATTGTACTGGTAAATACCGATCAGCAACAGAAACTCTCCGATGAAACCATTTGTTCCTGGTAAAGCTACCGTTCCAAGCACAATGATCAGAAATGCAATAGCTAATTTTGGTGCCGATTTCGCAATACCACCCAGCTCAGCAATAGTATTTGTTTTTACCCTTGAGAAAATAATATCAAGTACAAAAAACAAACCGATTACGTTTACACCGTGACTCAACATTTGAATCATCGATCCTTGCAAACCCTGCATGTTTAAAGCAAAGATACCTGCTGAGATCAATCCTACGTGAGCAATCGAAGAATAAGCAATCAGTCTTTTTGCATCCTTTTGTTTAAAAGCAATAAGGGACGCATATACAATTCCTATAATAGACAATATGATCGCTATATTACCCCAATCCTGTACGCCTGCTGGTACGATTGGCAATAACCATCTGATCACTCCGTAAATACCATTTTTAACATGATACCCGAAAGCAGCATCGTACCTGCGGCTGGTGCCTCAGTATAAGTATCCGGCTGCCAGGTATGGAATGGGAAAATTGGCATTTTAATCGCAAAAGCGATAAAGAATGACCAGAATATCCATCCCTGCTGAACAGGATCTAAATGAAGCTGATAAAATGCCTGTATATCAAAGTTATGTGCAGGATTCTGCAAGTACAGGTAAATGATCCCTAATAACATGAACAAAGAACCGGCAATGGTGTAAACAAAGAACTTCATGTTTACTTTAATGCGGTCTTTACCCCCCCAGATCGCACAAATAAAGTAGATCGGGATTAAGGCAGCTTCCCATCCGATATAGAATAAGAAAGCATCCATTGCAGTAAATACAACAAGCAGACCTGCCTGCATAAATAGTATTAAAGCAAAGAATCCAGCTGGTGATTTATAATTATGCTGATAACTTGCCAGGATAATAATAGGCACCAATACGTTGGTTGGTTAGCAATACAGTGATTAATGAAGCTGATCCCGTCGATACCTGCATGGAAATGAATTCCAAGATCCTGAATCCACGGTAAATTAACCACAAACTGTGTGCTTGCGTCAGGAATAAACTGTCCGGCAACAGCAGCTGTTAATGCCAGTGAAGCAACAGCGAAAGCCAGGGCAACATGTTTAGCGGCATTACCGGTAAATGCCGTAACCAGTGCACCAATTACTGGCAGAAATATTAGAAGTATTAAAAGTTGTTCCATTATGTTTTCTTGGACGATCTTTTACAGAGATAAATAAGTATACAATAACAACGAGATGATTCCAACCACCATCATAAAAATATAGAACCCAACATTACCTGATTGTAATAATCTGACTCCTTTACTTGCTTCTGATGTGCTCCATCCTAAACCATTGACAATACCGTCAATAATCTTTTTATCAAATACCTTATAAAAGAATACTGAAATAGCATCCAGAGGTTTTCTGATCAAAGTATCATAGATCTCATCAACATAGAAATTTATGATAAGATAGTTTTGCCAATGCGGAACGTTGTCCTTCGTCTGCAACAGGAATATGGTTTTGCTTCACGTATTTGCTATAAGCAAATGCGATAGAGATCAGCACACCCACAACTGAAACAGCCATTAAAATATATTCAGTAGCATGATCCGGCGCTTCTCCATGATGCTGGATAACGGGTGCAAGCCAATGCGATAACCAATGAGAACCACCCAGCGATTCAGGAATACCAATTGCACCACCGATAGCTGAAAGCACAGCAAGAACAATTAATGGTATAGTCATGCTTTTTGGTGACTCATGAATTTTTTCTTCAGCATGATGTGTTCCTCTGTATTTACCAAAGAAGGTAAGGAACAACATTCTGAACATATAAAATGCAGTTAAGAAGGCAGTAAATACCCCGATTGCCCACATTACTTTATTGTACTCATATACATGAGAAAGAATTTCGTCTTTAGAGAAGAAACCTGAGAACGGAGGTAAGCCCGAAATAGCTATGGTACCAATCAGCATGGTTAGAAAAGTAACCGGAAGTTTTTTACGTAAACCACCCATATGTCTCATATCCTGCTCATGGTGCATTGCATGAATTACCGATCCTGCACATAAGAACAATAATGCTTTAAAGAAAGCATGTGTAATCACGTGAAAGAAAGAGCCGTTATAAGCACCAACTCCTAAGCCTAAGAACATATATCCCAGTTGCGAAACTGTAGAATAAGCCAGGACTTTTTTAATGTCTGTTTGTGTCAGGGCAACCAATGCACCCATAACAGCTGTTGCCAGACCAATAATTGCGATTAAATGCTGTACTACCGGAGCAAGATCAAATAATACATTTGAACGTGCAATCATATAGATACCAGCTGTTACCATTGTTGCTGCGTGAATCAGGGCAGAAACTGGCGTTGGTCCAGCCATTGCATCCGGTAACCAAGTAAATAAAGGAATCTGTGCAGATTTACCACAGGCACCAACAAATAATAACAAGCAATTAATGGAATGGTAGAATCGCCGGAAACCATATTACCTGCCAGAGGGAATATTTTAGAGAACTCAACACTACCGAAAGTAGTAAAGATCAGGAAGACCGCAATCAAAAAGCCAAGATCACCAATACGGTTCATCACAAAGGCTTTTTTCGCTGCTGTAGCGTAACTGCTGTTGGTAAACCAGAAGCCTATCAATAGATAAGAGCATAAACCAACGCCCTCCCATCCGATAAACATCACAATATAGTTTGACCCAAGAACCAGCAATAACATGAAAAAGATAAACAAGTTTAAATAGCTGAAGAATTTACCGAATCCTTCGTCATCATGCATATAACCGATTGAGTATACATGAATCAGGAAACCGATTCCGGTAATGATCAGTAACATGATTGAACTCAGCGGATCTACCAGGAAGGAAACCGGGATTTTTAAGGCACCGGCACTGATCCAGTCAAACAAGAAAATCTCATGCGATTTCACAGCATCGTTGCCTAAAGCTAAAAAGATGCCGATACTAATCACAAAAGATATGAATATCACGCTACTCCCAATAAAACCTATCAGGTTTTTGGATAATGTATTTCTCCCAAGACCGTTGATGATAAAGCCTAAAAGAGGAATTAACGGAACCAGCCAAACTAAATTTATCATTTTATAATTTATTCTTAATAATTACCACTTAAGGCGATTCAATACATTAATATCTGTTGACTGCGTATTTCTGTAAACCATTACAATAATACTTAAGCCCACTGCTACTTCGGCCGCTGCCAAAGCCATGATGAAAAATACAAACACCTGCCCCGAAGGATCATTGCTATGTACAGAGAAAGCGGTAAGTAATAAATTAACAGCATTCAGCATCAATTCTACCGACATAAAAATTACGATAGCATTTCTGCGGGTCAGTACGCCTATTACACCGATGGTGAAAATAATAGCACTTAACCATATATAATGATTAAGCGGTACACCCTGTAAGGTTTGAGTAAGATTATTCACTATACTTTTTCTTTTTTAGTTAATAATACGGCACCCACCATAGCTGTAAGCAATAGAATTGAAGACAATTCGAAAGGCAGCATAAACGGACCGAACAATTCTTTACCCAGGTTCTTAACCAGACCTAAGTTTGGATTCTGCAATACTAACGGATTAGATACAGCTGTAGCTTTTAAAGAACCTATCAGTGTCACAACCAGACAACATCCGGCTACGATACCTACAACTTTTACCAAACCTGACTTTAAGGGCTCGTTCTCTTTATTGAGATTGAGCAGCATCAGAACAAACAGGAATAGAACCATAATTGCCCCCATGTACACAATAAAGTTTACTACTGCCAGAAACTGGGCATTAAGCAAAATGTAATGGACTGTGAACGTAAAAAACGTTACGATCAGATAAAGTACACTATGCACCGGGTTCTTCGCGAAAATCACCATCAGTGAAAAGAAAATACTTAAAAAAGCGACCAAATAGAATACTGATGTACCCATTTTATTATTTTTGTTTTAAAGCCGTGTGAACGACAAATGTATAAACTGTTTATATCAAGAAGCGTATGAACACTTCAATTTCATTATTTCTTTAAAAGAGGCTCTTCTACCAGTTTATCTTTACCGTAAATAAAGTCTTTACGTAAATAATCTGAAGGAACGATTGGCCCGTCAAGATAAATTGCCTCTTTCGGACAAGCCTCTTCACATAAACCACAGAAAATACAACGCAGCATATTGATCTCATATACGGCAGCGTATTTCTCTTCTCTGTACAAGTCCTTTTCTTCTGGCTTACGTTCAGCAGCAATCATAGTGATTGCTTCTGCAGGGCACGATAATGCACATAATCCACAGGCAGTACAACGTTCTTTTCCGTCCTCATCTCTTTTAAGGGAATGCATCCCTCTCCAGTTGATAGACATTTCACGCTGAACTTCAGGATACCTGATCGTCGCTTCTTTTTTGAAGAAGTGACTAATCGTGATCGCCAGACCTTCCTAATGCAGGCAGATACATCCGCTCCGCAAAATTAAGTGGCTTTTGTATTAATATTTTCTTTTTACTGGTTAATGGTTCCATTAAACCTCCTTTTATATTCCGCTGAGCGGATAGTTAAAACTTTTCTACTATTGCAATCACAATACCTGTGATAATTACATTCGCTATTGCAATTGGAATTAATACTTTCCAACCTAAATGCATCAGCTGATCGTAACGGAAACGAGGAATTGTCCATCTTACCCACATAAAGAAAAATATAAATGCGAATATTTTAGCGAACAATACTGCCGTTCCAATTAACGGTGCGATCACAGGACCTGCTTGTGTCAGTACCCAATCCATACCCGGATAATTATATCCTCCGAAGTATAAGGTAGCCATCACTGCCGAAGACACAAACATGTTGATATATTCAGCAAACAGGTAAAAACCTAATTTCATGGAAGAATACTCTGTATGGTATCCACCAATTAATTCAGTTTCACATTCAGGTAAATCGAATGGCGCTCTGTTGGTTTCAGCAAATGCACAAATGATAAATAACAGGAAGCCTAATGGCTGATAAAGCACGTTCCAGCGCCATCCATGCTGCATATCCACAATTTCTTTCAGACTCATCGTATTAGTCACCAATAACAAGGCGATAATAGAAAGTCCCATAGCCACCTCATAACTGATATTCTGCGAAGCCGCACGAATAGCACTTAAAAAAGAGAGTATTTATTGTTAGAAGCCCAGCCTCCGATCATTACGCCATAAACACTTAGAGAAACAACTCCGAAAATGTATAAAACACCAACGTTAATATCAGTGACCTGTAAAGGGATAATCCTTCCGGCTGCTGTAGTAATCGGACTTCCCCATGGAATAACTGCCGTTCCGATACAAGCCGTTAGCATCGCTAAACCCGGCCCAACCATAAACAGCCATTTATTAGCATGAGTAGGGATAATTTCTTCTTTCATGAACATTTTCAGTCCATCAGCCAATGGCTGCAGGATTCCAAAAGGGCCTGCACGATCCGGTCCAAGCCTGTCCTGTAAAAAAGCGGCAACTTTTCTTTCCGCGTATGTAGAATACATAGCGATAACTAAACTTATACCAAAAATGATAGCAACAAGTATAAATTTTTCTATGACGAATGAGATATCCATTAGAATTTAGCGGTTTTTTCCAGTTCAACTTTATTTGCTTCCTGCAAACGAAGATCTTCCTGAATAACAGGTAAAGGAATCATCGTTTCATAGTGATTAGAAGAGATTACCGAAGTATCACTGATGTGTGTAGGATGCTCAATTGTCCAGTCTGCTGTTTTCTTTTTATCGAAACGGCAGGTGTTACAAATGAACTCTTCAACTTCACCGTAAATATCTTTACGGGCAGTTACCCTTAAAACATCTTCCCCTTTATACCATAAAGTCACTTTACCACTACAAGTAGGGCAGTCTCTATGCGCATCAACAGGTTTTGTAAACCAAACCCTGTTTTTGAAAGGAAAGTTTTATCAGTTAAAGCTCCAACCGGACATACATCAATAACGTTCCCGGAGAAATCATTATCAACAGCAGTCTGGATATAAGTAGAAATTTCTGAGTGATCACCTCTGTTCAAGATACCGTGAACACGTTTATTTGTAATCTGATCTGCTGTAAACACACAACGGTAGCATAAAATGCACCTGTTCATATGTAACTGGATCTTATCACCTATATCGATACGCTCAAAAGTACGGCGCTCAAATTCATAACGTGTTTTCTGTAAACCATGCTCATAACCCAGATTCTGCAAGTCGCATTCTCCGGCCTGATCACATACAGGACAGTCAAGCGGGTGGTTAATTAACAGCATTTCTACCACACCACTTCTGGCTTCAATTACTTCAGGAGAAGTAATATTCTGCACTTCCATCCCGTCCATTACTGTGGTACGGCACGAAGCAACCAGCTTAGGCATTGGTCTTGGGTCTTTTTCAGAACCCTTGCTTACTTTTACTATACAGTACAAGTACGGCATTTACCTCCACTACCTTCTAATTTAGAATAGTAGCACATTGCAGGAGGCACAATGTCCCCTCCTATTTGCCTTGCAGCATTCAGGATCGTTGTACCGGGCTCTACTTCGACGGTTATCCCGTCTATGGTTACCTTAACTTTTTCACTCATTGTTAAAGATATTCTTTTATCATTCCAGCATTTTCAATCAAAAACACAGGTCAGACAGTTAATTTTCCTGTTTTACTTCTGCTTTAGCAATAGGTACTGCATAATTAGCGATACCATAATTTCCCTGAAGACTTTTTATAGGCTCTTTCACATGCCATTCAAACTCATCTCTGAAATGTCTGATTGCACTTGCTACAGGCCATGCAGCAGCATCTCCTAAAGGACAAATTGTATTTCCTTCGATCTTCTTAGACACGTCAACCAATAAGTCAATATCACTCATTTTACCATGTCCGTGCTCCAGTCTGTGTAATACTTTTTCCATCCATCCAGTACTTCACGGCAAGGAGAACACTGTCCACAGCTTTCATGATGATAAAAGCGGGAAAAGTTCCAGGTGTTTCGTACAATACACTGATCTTCATCAAAAGCGATAAAACCACCTGAACCTAACATCGTTCCGGTAGCAAATCCACCTTCAGAAAGAGATTCGTAACTCATTAAACGTGGTTCACCGTTAGCCAATTTAAGCGTTAGGTTAGCTGGCAATACCGGAACAGAAGAACCTCCGGCTACAGTAGCCTTCAATCTTTTGCCATTAGCAATACCACCACAATATTCATCAGAATAAATGAACTCTTCTACCGGAAGACCTAATTCTATCTCGTATACACCTGGTCTTACCAGATTCCCCGAAGCAGAGATCAATTTCGTTCCGGTACTGCGTCCAATACCGATTTTCATATATTCATCACCACCTTCGTTAATGATAGGCACGACAGCGGCAATAGATTCAACGTTGTTAACTACTGTAGGACAGCCAGCCATACAAACCAGCAATAGCCGGAAATGGCGGTTTAATCCTTGGATTACCCCTTTTACCTTCCAGTGATTCTAATAAAGCCGTTTCTTCCCCGCAGATATAAGCTCCGCCACCCGGCTGAACATAAATCTCCAGATCATAACCCGACCCTAAAATATTTTTTCCTAAAAAGCCTGCAGCTTTTGCTTCTGCGATTGCTCTTTCCAGAATCCTGATTTGCGGCATCATCTCTCCACGTACGTAGATATAAGATGTTTTAGCGCCCAATGCATAACTTGACACAATCATTCCTTCAATTAAAGCATGAGGAATGTAAGTCATCAGGTAACGGTCTTTAAAAGTACCCGGCTCTGATTCATCAGCATTACATACCAGGTAGCGCGCAACACCTTCTGGTTTAGCCAGAAAGCTCCACTTCATTCCTGTAGGGAAACCTGCACCTCCACGGCCGCGTAATCCAGACTTTTTAACTTCTTCTACCACTTCATCAGGGGTAAGAGTTTTCAAAGCTTTCTCCACAGCACGCACGATAGCCGCCTTTCTGGCGATAAACATCAAGAGTATTGATGCCTGGTACGTTTATATGTTCTAATAAGAGTTTACGGGCCATTATTTTTTGCGTAATTCTTCTATCAATGTGTCTACCTTTTGATTGTCGAGGTTTTCATAAAAAGTGTATTCAGGGCCTATTTGCAGAACCGGGCCGTAACCGCAGGCTGCAAGACATTCAACACCTCTCCAGCTAAATAAACCATCAGCTGTAACCTCACCTTCTTTCACCCCAAGAGTCTGTTCCATATGCTCCATCAGTTTTTCTGCTCCTACCAGGCAGCAAGGCCCGGTGCGACAAACTTCTAAAACATATTTACCCTTTGGCTGCAAGAAGTACATACTATAAAAAGAGGCTACCTCGTAAACTTCGATAGGTTCAATTTTTAAATATGCTGCTACTTTATCCATCGCATTGGAGCTTAACCAACCCAGCTCTGCCTGAACTTCGTGAAGTATAGGCAATAGGGATTTTTTTGTTTCCCATCAGGATATCTACTTGAAATTTCATCACACTTTGCGATCAAAGCTGACGAAAACTCTACTGTTGTTGTTCTTCTACTTTAAGCATCTAATTCTCCGGCAATAATATTCATACTACTCATGTTGATAATGGCATCAGACAGTAACATTCCTTCACTCATCTTCGCATACATGGAATAATTGATAAAACTAGGTCTTCTGAAGTGCAGACGGTAAGGTGTTCTTCCACCGTCATTGATCAGATAAAAACCAAGTTCTCCGTTTCCGCCTTCAACAGCATGATATACTTCAGCTTTAGGTGCATCAATCTCTCCCATTACAATTTTGAAATGGTAAATCAAGGCTTCCATATTGTTATATACTTCTTCTTTAGCAGGCAGATAAAAATCAGGAACGTCTGCATGGAAAACTCCGGCAGGTTCATGTTTGATTTTTTCCAATGCCTGTTCAATCAGGCTTACACTTTGCCACATTTCTTCGTTACGACTAAATAACGGTCGTAAATGTCACCACTTGTACCTACTGGAACTTCGAAATCGAATTCATCATAAGAACAATAAGGCTCGCTTACACGCACATCATAATCCACACCAGTTGCACGTAACAAAGGACCAGTCCAACTGTAACTTAAAGCGTCTTCAGGGGTAACGCAGGCAACGCCGGCAGTACGGTCAATGAAAATACGGTTACGGTTAAGCAGGCTTTCAAATTCCCTTAAAGCAACAGGGAACTCTTTTAAGAATTTATTGATTTTAGCAAAGGCGATATCATTGAAATCTCTTTCAAAACCACCTATACGGCCAATATTTGTTGTTAAACGCGCACCGCAGATTTCTTCATAAATTTCATAGATATGCTCTCTGAACTGAAAAAGATATAAGAAGGTGGTTGTTGCACCCGTATCCTGTGCGATAATCGTATTACAGATAATGTGATCTGAAATACGCGCCAGTTCCATAACGATGATCCTTAGATAATCTACACGTTTTAGGTACGGTTATATTTAACAATTTCTCTACTGTCATGTGCCATCCCATATTATTAATAGGTGATGAGCAGTAGTTTAACCTGTCTGTCAGAGGTGTAATCTGATAGAAAGGCCTGTGTTCAGCAATCTTTTCAAAAGCGCGGTGAATATACCCTATGGTAGAAACTCCGCTCACAATACGCTCTCCGTCTAACTGGAGTACGTTTTGGAAAACACCGTGTGTTGCAGGGTGAGTAGGACCTAAGTTTAAGGTTACCAACTCATTCTGAGGATCGTTGTCTGTATATACTGGTTGATTGTGATTCATGTTCTTATCTACCAAAGTATTCGTCTTTTTTATCAACTCTGTTTGGATCTTCTAAAGGATATTGTTTTAACATCGGATGAACATTTAGTTCGTCCATATTCAAAATCCTTCTTAAATCCGGGTGACCTTCAAACTTAACGCCGAAGAAGTCATATGTTTCTCTTTCCATCCAGTTTGCACCGTTCCAAAGAACAGTAGCCGTAGGAATTAGTGGAGTTTGTTCGTGTATAAACACCTTCACTCTGATCCTGATTTTGTTCACCATGTTATGTAAATGGTAAACTACAGCGATGTGTTTAGTGTCAGGATAATGAACCGCAGTGATATCAGTAAGGAAGGCAAAATTTGCACCTTCTGCTTCTTTAAGAAACTTAAGTACATCAATAATCACATCCTTAGTGGTTTCTACCGTAAGCAAACCGTAAGGTTCGTTCACACCACTTACTTTAGCTCCGAAACGGTCAGCTAACAGCTGTATTACGCTACTATTATTAACCTCTGCCATTATTCGATACCGTATGAAGCCAACATTTGTTTGTACTGATCAGAATCTCTTCTTCTGCCAGATTCATTTCTTACTAATTCCTGAATCTTACCAAAGCCATCTAAAATTGCTTCAGGTCTTGGCGGACAGCCAGGGACATAAACATCTACAGGAATAATCTCATCAATTCCCTGTAAAACTGATAAGTGTCAAAAATACCACCGCTTGATGCACATGCACCTACCGCCATTACCCAACGGGGTTCTGCCATCTGTAAATACACTTGCTTTAAAACAGGACTCATTTTTTTAGCTATGGTACCCATAACCATTAATAAATCTGCCTGACGTGGAGAAAAACTTAAACGTTCTGAACCAAAACGACCAAAATCATAGTGCGAACCCATTGTTGCCATGAATTCAATTCCACAGCATGAAGTTGCAAATGGCAATGGCCATAATGAATGGGAACGGGCTAAACCAATAACCTTGTCTAAAGAAGTAGCGAAAAAGCCAGATCCTTCAATGCCTGGAGGCGCGTCTACTATATTGATGTCACTCATATCATAAAACAAAAAAGGCTCATTCTAATACAGAATGAACCACAAATCTACAATATTTCGAGCCAAATTGGCTTAGTCTATCTCGATTTAGAACCGATCTAAATAATTAATTCCAATCGAGAGCTTTCTTCTTCAGAATGTAATAAAGCCTAATAAAAGTGTTGCCATAAAGACAAACATCTCGATTAGTCCTGGCCAGCCAAGCTCTCTGAAATTAACTGCCCATGGGTACATAAAGATAACTTCTACGTCGAATAGAACAAATAGGATAGCGACAAGGAAGTATTTAATGGAGAACGGCTGACGCGCATTACCTACTACTTTAATACCTGCTTCGAAAGTTCCCAGTTTATCGCTGGTTTTACGGGAAGGGCCTAAGAAGTGAGTTGCAATAAGGGTTACCACAACAAAGCCCAGGGCTACGATAACTTGAAAAATAATTGGTAAAAAGTCTGAAGGCAAACTTTGCGTTTCCATATAATCTTAATTAGGCTACAAAAGTAAAAGAAAAAAGGGGGAAATCAAATAATTGAAAAAGACAAGCTATGTTCGGCCGGCATTGCCTTCGCTGAAGGGCTCGGAAAGCTATGTCCTCACATTAGCTTGTCTTTTTCAATTATCCGTACTGCACCCCTGTTTGGTCTTTTACCAGACGCCTATTAAGGTGAATGCGCTCTTTGGGTTGCGGGTTGGATAGTTGAGCGGAGAAACTGATGATATGGTTAGAGAAGAAACTTTGCAGCGATACTTATGATGATACTTTACGGCGAAGCTTGTGGAGAGTCTTTTGTCCATTATCTCTACATGATGTGGCTAAATTGTACATTTCGTTTTAGGTAATTTAGAACAAACAAATAATATATGCTTAGACAACGACTATTGATCTGCCTGGCTACACTACTTTTTTATTTTCCTGCGGAAGCACAAAGTGATCTTACGAGTGATAGTGTGGACGTGTTTATTAAAAATAAAATGCAGCAACTCTATATTCCTGCACTGCAAGTGGCCATTGTCAGAGGCGGAAAAATGATCAAACTAAGCAGTTACGGAATAGCCAATCTTGAAAATTCTATTCCCGCAACTGATGAAAGCTTATTTTCCATTAACTCCTGTACAAAATCCTTTGTGGGTGTAGCCATTATGCGCAGCTTCAGGAGGACGGCAAACTCAACATCAATGATCCGATCTCAAAATATCTGGATAGCTTACCTGAAGCCTGGAAAGAAGTAACCTTAAAGCAGACACTGGCTTGCATTTCAGGTCTTCCTAATATTATTGACGAATACGAACATGTATTAGAAGGCGGGAATGTGACTGCGGCATGGGCCAAAGTAAAAACCCTTCCCATGGAATTTAAACCCGGCGAAAAATACAGCTATAACCAGACAGGATACGTAATTCTGGGGATGATTATTAATAAACTCAGCGGAGTGCACTTCACCAAATTTATTGAAGACCGCCAGTTCAGGGCCGCCGGGATGAAATTAACCCGTTTCGGCGATTCACACGATATTATACCTCATTCTGCTGGCGCTTATACGACGCAGAACAATATAAACGGCCGTTGGACCAGCAGTGGTGAATTAAAAATTGCTTATGTAGAATTCCCGCCGTTTTTCAGAACAGCCAGCGGTATAATCTCTAATGCCAGAGAAATTGCTCAATGGATCATTGCCCTTCAGTATGGCCAGTTGCTAAAACAAAAATCCAGCTTGGATTTACTATGGACTTTTGTGCCACTGAATAATGGAAAACCTGGTGGCTTTAACAAGTTACTGAACGGCTATGCCCTTGGCTGGCCTGTCGCAGTAAGAAACGAACATCCGGCTGTAGGCCCGGTGGGCGGAATGAGAACTTCTTATTTCGTTTACCCAAAAGATGATCTTTCAGTCATAATACTGAGTAATTTACAGGGTGCCAATCCAGAGTATTTTATTGATGAAATTGCCGGATACTATATCCCCGATATGAAAGAGTCCAATGATTTTGGTTTATCCCCATCAGTCAAAAAATTAAAAATGGCCTTAATCAAACAGCAATATAACAATGCCTTAAAAACAGCAAGGCAGCTAAAAAAAAGTTTAGGCACAGAATTTACACTCAGCGAAGACGATCTTAACACTTTTGGATACAGACTTTTAGGAAAAAAAAAAAATAGAGGAGGCAGTAAAAGTTTTTAAATTATACACTGGTCTTTATCCAACAAGCAGCAATGCCTTTGATAGTTATGCAGAAGCCCTGGCAGCGAGCGGGAATAAAGCAGAGGCTAAAAAAAAACTACATACGTTCATTTGAACTGGATTCAAATAACACAAACGCTATACAACAGCTTTCAACTCTTCAAGGCCTTTAAGCTAATTTACATGAAATATGATCAGCGGCAAATGAATATACTGGTTCAAAAAAAAAACGGTCTCCAATTAGTTGGAGACGTTTTTTTTTTTTTTATATTCTGATTTAGAATTTACTATTTCTTCTTAGAAGGTGCTTTCGCAGCCGGAGCTGTTAATTGTTTTAAACCAGTTTGTGCATTTGCATTCGCCGGATCAATTGCTAAAGCTTTATTGAACAACTCAGTTGCTTTTCCTTTATCTGTAGGAGAATAGAAGAATCCTAAGTTAGTATAAGCTTCAACAAGGTTCTTTTTCTCTGCATCAGCAGTACCTAATTCAGGTTTTTTAACCGTTACCAGGTCTAAGTATGCTTGATAGAATGGAGCTCTTAATCCTTTTGGATTAGTCTGATCATCCATATAACCTGCAACACGACCTCTCATGATATATGCAAGAGTAAATTCAGGCTGAACTTTATTCAAGTGAGAGAAAGCTGAATCTGCTTCAACTAAAATAGTTTTGCTTGGATTCTTTTTATCTCTGTCTTTAGTTGCGTAATCAAAATAGTTAGCAGAACCTAAGTAGTAATAGTTAGTTAATGAACCTTTACCGTTAGGGTTTAATTTGATAGCTTCTTTATAAACACCTGCAGCATCTGCAAATTTCTTGTTGTTGTATAATGCTTTACCAACATCTTCTAATGCTTCTACGTTAGTAGAATCTTTAGAAATTGCTTTTCTGATGCTTTTCAAAGCCAAACTATCTTGTCCAGCAGCTAACTGAGCTTTACCTAAATAAAGATAATCGGCAGCAATTAAAACGTGAAGTATCAGGGTTCTTAGCAAAGAAGTCTGTTAACAGCTTCAAACTCTCAGGGCTTTTGTTTTCAGCCGCTGAATAAGCTTGCAGACGGTTAATAACCACACTTTTTTGGTTGTTAGGATATAACTTTGCGATCTCAGCAGTTTCAGTTTCTAAACCTTTGAAGTCTTTTGCATAAAACAAGAATTGCGCATAACGTAATCTTGAATCAAAAGATGAATCAGTTAAGTCCATGTATTTTTTGAAGTTCTCTAATGCTTGTTTAGTTTTTTCTGCATAATGAGCTGGTTCAAAATTTGCCCATTGCATGTATAACTCAGCAATTTCACGGTAAGCAGGACCATAGTTAGGATCTGCAGTAATTACTTCTTTTAATTGTGTTTCAGACTCAGGAAATGCTCTTGACTCTTTGTACATTCTACCAATCTGAACTTTAGCTCTTACTAAACCTTCATTGATATTCAATGCGCGTAAGTAGTTGCTTAATGCTTCAGAATTTCTTTTGTGCTGCGTATAAATCACCCAAAGCCAAAAATGTCTCTGGATCTTTATCTGCTGCATCTACTTCGTCTGCTTTTGTAAGGTTAGTTAAAGCTGCAGCGAAATCCGGTTTTGCCTGCGCGATGTAAGCTTTACCAATGTATAGGTATGGAGTATGGTCTTTCTTAGAAGCTAATGAAATAGCTTTATCAAAATTTGTTTTAGCTGATGCTGCATTGTTAGCAGCAAGATCTGCCTGTCCCAATCCAACATAGTTTAATGCATATTTAGGATCGGCTGTAATTCCTTTATTAAAAACTGCCTTAGCTGAATCTACATATTCGTTATGCAGATATACATCACCTAAGTTAAAATAGTTCTCTCCTTTACCTGCCTGAGAACTTACCAGTGATTTAAGCATAGAAGTAGCCTTTGCATACTGCTCAGCGTCAATCGCTTTTTTTGCATCATTCAAGTTTTGAGCAAAAGAGGCAGAACCCATCACTACTAAACCTAAACTTAAGGTCATTGCTTTCTTTGTCATTTTCATTCTTTTTCTGTTTGAGTTTTAATGGTAATGAAGCTTGCATGAAACATGCAGGTTTCATTCGTTCCTTATTTTTTGTTTAATGTATAAGCTAATTCGTTTTTTTTTTTCTATTTCCTAACCGCTGCCAGGCCAGGGCTCAATATAATACTAATTTTTTTTTTTTATATTAATCTCTCTCGGATTCATCTTATTTGGGCCAAGTCCGGATTTCAAAACAATCAACTGACCTCTCTGTCCCGTTAACCACGTTGCAAAACCCGTGCCTAAACCATTTTTACCTTCTGCATTAATAATATATATATTCCTCAAAAAAGGATATATACCATCAATTAAATTCTTTTGAGTAGGCTTGTAAAAGGTATCATCACCTTTTTTGCCCTTGGTGTTCTTCACACCCATAACTTTCACCTTAGTGGTAAAGTCCTGCTGATCTCTGCTACTTTTAAGTAACCAGTTCACTCCAACAACCCAATATAGTTCTTATGTTCTGCAACGTACTTTATAACGTCATTATTGTTCTGCAAAGTATAAATACCTGATTTAGGTAAATCCTTAACTTTTGCAAGGTCTTTAAAGTAGCGTAAAGTGCTCGAATAAGCATTATCGAAAACCAATTGTTTTCCAGAAGCGGAAGTCCCTTTTAAAATGGAAACTACTTCGTCAGCAGTAATTGTAGAATCGGGGTTATCATTCCCCGTAATCAATGCAATACCATCAATAGCAAACCTGGAAGTAAATATTGGAATACTTCTTCTAGAATAGGCTTTTTCTTCGTCAGGTGTAAGCATTCTTGATAAAATTGCTACCCTTACACTATCATTTAAGAAAGTAGGCAATATTTTATTCTCATTTCCCTGGGTCAATTCGAATTTCGCATCCGGATAGTCCAGCTTGAAAACTTCAATCTGATCTTGCAGAACCGAAGAAAAGCTCTCGTCAACAAGCACTTTTACTGTGCCCGAAACACGCGATCCCCCCCCATCATCACTTTTAGGTTTTTGCTTACAGGCAATAAATAAAAATAATGGCAGGATAAAAAATAGCTTTCTCATTCTAATTGTCTTTTTGATTAATCAAACGGAAAAATCTTATGATCGCATAAACGATCAGTAACAGACCGAACAGGATCCGGTAGGTAGGCTTAATCTCAAATGGAATGTCTTTCCAGAAGATCAGAGCAGCTCCAAGTACCAGGTACATGGTCAGCATCACTAGGCCTAAAATGAACAGAAATCGCTGTTGAGGCGATTTCTGCTTAAATGTATTGAAGTCAAACATTATAATAAATAATATTAGTTAGATAAAGTAAAACTGATCGGGATGTTATACTTAACACGAACAGGTTTACCATTCTGGATACCAGGAGTCCATTTTGGACTAGCCTTTAATACCCTGATGGCTTCTTCATCAGTACCACCACCAAGTTTACGCTCAACTTTAATATCAGTCAGACGACCATCTTTCTCTACTACGAAAGATAAGAACACCTTACCCTGAATATTATTTTCCTGAGCCATAGGAGGATATCTTACTGCTTTATGCAAGTATGCATAAAACTTGTCCATACCTCCAGGGAAACCTGGCTGAGTTTCGATACTTACAAAGTCGTAAACTTTAGTATCTTCTACTACTGCTGCTTGTTTAGGGCCTTCTCCTACTGGTCCAACCACTACGATATCAGCACCCGGATCACCTTCGATTGTTTTCTGACCTGGGTCAGCTGCTTTTAACTGCTCAATCTGAGGAGGGTCTTCATCACGTACCTGGTTATCCGGTTTTACAATCGGAGGAGGGAACTTGATTTGATCCGTCTTTGGTGGCGGTGGCTCAACCGGTGGCGGTGGAGGTGTTTTTGGATCCACCGGTGGCGGTGGTGCAACAGTAACTTCAACTTGTTTCACAATTTCCTCTTCAGGAAGCTGACCTTTGATCAAAGTGACGATCTTAGGTAAAAGAAACAAAAATATAAAGCTGCTGCCGAAGCAAAAAGTAGTGCTCTTGAAGTATTCGCGCCATTTTGTTTACGTAGCTCATAAGCTCCGTAATCCTTATTCTTTTTAGCGAAAACAACATCAAGCCATTCCTTATTGAATAAATCTATTTTAGATCCGAACATTGCTTGTTATTTAAAATGTTAATAATATTATAAAAGGTTTTGTGATTTCATAAATGCTTTTTCAGCATCAGTGATGTTTTCATCGTCAATTGCAGGAGCCGACTTGATTCCGGTAATTGCTAATTCATCCATGATATCAACAAAGTTTTTATAAGTTGCGCCAGAAGTTGGTTTAATCACCATAACGATTGATTTTCCACTTGCAGCCTGTACTTTCTGTTTGTTGTCCAGTATTGATTTTCTAATCTGGGTGAAATCCTGAACTTCAGGAGCTGACTTACCAGCCTCTCCCATGTACCATGCAACTTTATTATTTTTACCTAATAAAATCGTCATTGTCTGAGATGCTCTTAATTCAAGTCTCTGTTCAGATTTATCATCTTTATCTGGCTTCGCAATATCCATTGCGATTGGTTTATTCAGCGTGGTGGTTAACATGAAGAAGGTAATCAATAAGAACGCTAAATCAACCATCGCGGTTAAATCTACTTTCGTAGACGATTTCTTACTCCTTACTTTCCCACCTTTTTTGCCACCCCCGCCGGAGGTATCTAATTCTGCCATGTTTTAATTATTTGCTACCGCCTTCAGCAGTGGTGATTAAACTGAATTTGTTAATTTTTTGTTTTTGAAGGATGTCAACAATTTTCTTTACCATCGGGTAACCTTCTTCGGCATCACCTTTGATACTCACTCTCATTCCTTCAGAATGCAGCTCAGCAACAGCTTTACGGGATTGAAGAATCCAGTCTGCCAATTGATTATTGGTAGAATCCGTAGGGATACCTGTTTCCAGACCTGATTTTTTTCTTTTATCTCCGTCCAGCATTACAAACTGCTTTAAAACTCTGGATTGGGAACACCAAATGATCCAATAACGCTAAAGCGTTTTTTTTTTCTCTTCTGGTGTGAAATTGATTTTATATTGCTCACCTATTTTTTCCAGCGTAGCTACTTTGATATCCTGACCAGCAGCCTCGAAGAAAACTTTGTCTGCACCAATCGTTAAGATAGCGATGTCCTTTTCAGGAACTTTGATCTTATACGTTGACGTAGGAAGTCTTACATCCAAAGGATCCGGTTGTTTGGCAGTTGCTGATAAAATAAAGTAAGTAAGTAACAAGAAGGACACGTCGCACATGGCGGTCATATCAATCGAGGTACTCTTTCTTTGAACCTTTGCTCTAGGCATAATTTTAAAAATTACTTATGTTTTATATAATGATGTTAATTCTTCCGGTTTTCCATAAAGCCGGTAAAAAAAAATTACATTATTTTCTATTTATGCGTAGAAGCATAAGTTTGGATGATGCTAAAACCAGCCTCATCAATTGCATAAGTTAATTTATCAATTTTAGAAGTCAGTCAGGATGTTATACATGATAATCGCTAAAGTTGAAGTACCGATACCTGTTGCAGTATTGATAAGTGCCTCAGAAATACCTGTTGCTAACGCTGCTGAATCCGGAGCTCCAGAAGCACCTAAACCACCAAACGCCTTGATCATACCTGTTACTGTTCCTAATAATCCCATTAATGTACCAACAGATACTAATGTTGCGATTACAGTTAAGTTTTGCTCTAACATTGGCATTTCTAATGTTGTAGCTTCTTCGATATCTTTTTGGATAGCTAAACATTTTTGGTCTGTGTCCATGTTTGCTTCAACTTCCATCTCACGATATTTTTTCAAACCAGATTTGATTACGTTAGCAACCGAACCTTGTTGTTTATCGCATTCAGCCATTGCTGCTTCGATATTATTAGAATTTAAAAGAGTTTGTACTTTCTTAACAAAAGCATCTAAACTAGATGTACCAGTTGCTTTTCCGATAACGATGAAACGTTCTACTGAGAATACGATACCATTAAAAGCATACCCATTAAGATTGGAACGATTGGTCCACCTTTGTAAGCCATACCTGCATAGTTACCAACTTTAGGTAAATTCTCAACGTTGTTGTCAATAAAGTTATTTGCATCTCCAAGAACAAATTTATAAATAAGTGCCGCGATGATAATACAAATTGGAATGACTAGAGTAGCGAATAGATTTGAAGCTGATGAGCTTTCCTTTTTAACTGTTGTTGGTTTTGGTGCGTTTGTTTTTTTTTTTAGTTTTTGAGTTTTTAGTACTTTTTTTTTTTTTTAAATTTAGATTAAATATCTTGTAATACACACAACGACGAATAAAATCAAATGTTGTAATAACAAATCTACAACTTTGATTTTAATTCCAAATTAAATTATCATTACCAGGTAAATTTGTTTGTCGCATTAATTCTTCCGTCGCGGAGCCCATATTAAAAAAAGATTGTCCCGGTTAGGAGACAATCTTTCACAATGAAAACTAAAAAAAAATTGAATGCAAATTTTTCCTAAAAAAAAAAAAAAATGATTTAAAGTGTGATTTCTACAACTTTTGGGACTGATTTCAGTATTTCGTCGTTTGCGAACTCTTCAAATTGCTTAAAATTGTCAATAAACGCTTTAGCAAGTTCGTTTGCTTTCTGGTCATAATTATGTTTGTCAAACCACGTATTTCTCGGATTTAAAATTTCTGAAGGAACGCCTGGGCAAGCATCCGGCATCTGCAATCCAAAAACAGGATGCTCCGTAAATGTTGCAGAAGACAACTTTCCATTTAAAGCTGCAGTAATTAAGGCACGTGTATAACTTAATTTCATCCGTTGACCTACTCCATAAGCACCACCGCTCCAGCCTGTGTTCACTAACCATACATTAACTTTGTGCTCTTCCATTTTCTTTCCAAGCAGATCTGCATATTTAGTTGGATGCAAAGGCAGGAAAGCCTTTCCGAAACAAGCAGAAAAAGTGACCTGAGGTTCAGTTACTCCAGCTTCTGTACCAGCTACCTTAGCTGTATATCCGGAAATGAAGTGAAACATTGCCTGCCCCGGGTCTAATTTTGATAATGGAGGTAAAACACCAAATGCATCTGCCGTAAGGAAGAAAATGTTTTTAGGAATACCTGCAATAGAAGGTAAAACTGCATTATCAATATAATTTATAGGATAGGCTACCCTTGTATTTTCGGTTTTTTCAATATTTGAATAATCTACATCTCTGGTACCAGGAAAATAATTGATATTCTCCAGCAAAGAGCCGAATTTGATTGCATTATATATCTGTGGCTCCTTTTCAGCAGTCAGGTCTACACATTTCGCATAACATCCACCTTCAAAATTGAAAACAGAAGAATCTCCCCAACCATGTTCGTCATCACCGATCAACCCTCTTGCAGGATCAGCAGATAATGTAGTTTTACCTGTACCCGACAGTCCAAAGAAAATTGCAGTATCACCCTGAGCCCCAACATTGGCAGAACAGTGCATTGACAATGTGTTTTTAAGTTCAGGTAAAATAAAATTTAACACAGAGAAAATCCCTTTTTTAATTTCACCTGTATAACCCGTTCCACCTATCAATATGATTTTATCTGAAAAATTCAGAATAGCGAAATTCGCCTGACGCGTTCCATCAACTGCAGGATCCGCCAGAAAAGTCGGTGCAGCGATAATTGTCCATTCTGGATTCTCAATAACTTCTCCTTCTTCTGGTCTGAGGAATAAATTATTAGCAAATAGATTTTGATAAGCGGTCTCTGTGATTACCCTGATGCTCATTTTATAGGCTTCATCAGCGCACGCATAAGCATCTCTTACATAAAACTTGTCTTTGTTAAGATGCGCACAAACTTTGTGCAATAACGACTCGAAATTCGACTGACTGAACTGGATATTGATATCGCCCCACCAAACTGAATCTCTTGTAGCATCATCCAGCACTATAAACCTGTCTTTTGGCGAACGACCAGTAAATTTACCAGTATCAATCGCCAAAGCACCTGAAGATGAGAGCGTACCCTCTCCGTTATTGATGGCTTCTTCTATCAGTTGCGGTACGCTTAACTGGTAGTATGCATTATCAGTACCCAAATTCAACCGGGATAAGTCTGGTTTAGGCATTAAAACTTTGCTCATAAAATGATTATTTGTTTAGGCAAAGTTAAGGAGATATTTATTGAAAAAATATCATTTCAAAGGAAATATTTCACTTATTGTGGCATATACACTATACAACAACACGCTGACAATCAATAAATTAACAACGTTATTATCCGCCAGATTTTTTTACTTTATAACCTTCTTTTTGAAGCATCAAAACTACCTTGTCTCTGAAATCACCCTGTATAATAATTTCCCCATCTTTTGCACTTCCGCCTACTCCGCATTTGGTCTTCAGCATTTTTGATAATTTTTCCAGGTCTGCTGCATTTCCACGATAACCAGTAATTAGTGTAACTGCTTTACCACCTCTGTTTTTACGATCAAGCGTCACACGCAGGTCCTGCTGATTATTTGCAATCACCTCCTGCTCTGCATCGTTATCTGTCTCATAGCTATAAGAAGGATCTGTAGAGTACATAATCCCACCAAGATCACTCAATGATTTTTTATTCGGCTTCATATTCTTTAATATTTTGTTTTCAGAAACGTTTTAAACAATTTCCGGAACCGTACCGCCCATTTCTACCGGAACAATGACATTTAAAGACAGCGGCGAAATACTTACTGCAATCTCTCTGCCCATAAAATAAGGCTCCCCATCAATATGGATGGCTGCATCTTCCACCCTGGTAATCTGTATCTCTTTTCCTTTAATAATCTCCACCATATCGGAACGGTCAGTGCTTGCATTCAGCATATGATAAGCCAGCAATGGCAATTTATATAATGGGAACGATTTGATAACACAAACATCCAGCAAGCCATCTGTTACAGAAGCGTGTGGAGAGACATGTGCATTATTTCCATATTGAGAAGAATTAGCTACACTTACAACAAAAGCCGTTCTGGTTCTGGTATAACCAACGCCATCAATCCGAAGATGATAAGTTTCAGGTTTATAATTGATCATTTCCTTGAATCCCAGCTTCAGATAACCTGACAGGCCTCTTTTTTTATTTCCGACAAATACAGAACTGATATGTGCATCAAATCCCATTCCGGCCATATTAAAGAAAAACTTATCATTGAATGTGCCTGTATCTATTTTAATAACATTCAGGTTATTCAATACCTGGATTGCTTTAGCCGTATTCATAGGTATCTTTAAAAACCTGGCCAAACCATTTCCTGACCCAAAGGGAATAATTCCTAAGATCTTTTGCTGCTGCATTACTTTCGCTGCAATTTCGTTAATTGTACCATCACCACCTACGGCGACAATAATATCAAAATTCTTATTTGCAGCTTCTTCCGCTATCTCAGCGGCATGCCCTACATATTCCGTAAAACTATAATTAGGATTAAACTTGGATCTGTCCAGGTTCGCATCAATTATAGCAGGGATCTTTAACTTATCCTTACCCCCGGATATAGGATTGATAATAAATAGAATGTTCGACTTTGCCAAAGGATATGATTTAATTATGGCACAAAATAATTGATATTTTTTGACTATTTTGAATATATATAGTAATTTTGCATTCTAAAGGTGGACTGATTTGCGATGTTATGCTAGCATGACGGGATTGCAACCACGTAAAAAAAAGTGCTAACCATTCATACACTTCATTTTACTGCCTGTTTTTACGGGGTCATTGTCCATTTTAAAAAATTGTTGATTAATAAACTAATTATTTAAAATGTCATATTTATTTACATCAGAATCTGTTTCTGAAGGCCATCCTGATAAAGTAGCAGATCAAATTTCGGATGCACTAATTGATAATTTTTTAGCATTTGATCCTGAATCAAAAGTTGCTTGTGAAACTTTAGTAACTACCGGGCAGGTTTTTCTGGCTGGCGAAGTGAAATCATCAGCATATCTTGATGTGCAGAAGATCGCAAAGAGGTAAGGTAATCAATAAAATTGGTTATACTAAAGGTGAATATATGTTTGATAGTAACTCTTGTAGTGTATTATCTGCGATTCATGAGCAATCTCCTGATATTAACCAGGGTGTAGATAAAGAAGACAAAACAACTCAGGGAGCTGGTGACCAGGGAATGATGTTTGGTTATGCAACAAGAGAAACTGAGAACTTCATGCCTCTTGCACTTGACCTTGCACACAAAATCCTGATTGAATTAGCAGCTATCCGTCGCGAAAATACTGAAATCACGTATTTACGTCCTGATGCAAAATCTCAGGTTACTTTAGAATATAATGATAACAACGAGCCCGTAAGAATCGATTCTATTGTTGTGTCTACACAACATGATGATTTTGATGAAGAGCAGGCTATGCTTAAAAAGATAAACGACGATATTATCAATATCCTTATTCCACGTGTATCAAGTCAATATCCTCAGTTCAGCAAATTGTTCAACAAGGATATTAAATATCACATCAATCCAACCAACTGGTAAATTGTGTTATCGGTGGTCCGCATGGTGATACTGGCTTAACCGGAAGAAAGATTATTGTTGATACTTATGGTGGTAAAGGTGCCCACGGTGGTGGTGCATTTTCAGGAAAAGATCCTTCTAAAGTTGACCGTTCAGCTGCTTATGCAACAAGACACATTGCTAAAAATCTAGTTGCAGCTGGTGTTGCTGACGAGATTTTAGTACAGGTTTCTTATGCAATTGGTGTTGCTCAGCCTATGGGTATCTACGTAAACACTTACGGAACAGCAAAAGTTAAAGCAGCAGACGGTAAATTGCTTACTGATGGTGAAATAGCGAAAGAAGTAGAAAAAATCTTCGATATGACTCCTTATGGTATTGAAACACGGTTAAAATTACGGAATCCAATTTATTCTGAAACCGCAGCTTATGGTCACTTTGGTAAAAACAATGAAGTAGTTACTAAAGTATTCAAAGCATCTAACGGTGTTGAGAAAGAAATCACAGTAGAATTATTTACCTGGGAAAAACTAGACTTTGTAGACGCTGTTAAAAAAGCGTTTTCTCTATAATCCGATAAGGTATTAAAATAGAAAAAAGAGCGGTGTCTTCACAGACATCGCTCTTTTTCGTTTGTACCCAGCTTCGGAAGAACTTCTGTACGAATCCAGCTCTGATCCATGGGAGTTACACAGTGAATCCACCTATTTTCAGGAAAAGGCGGACTCAAGATGGACTCAACGTGGACTTGACGTGGACTCACACGCATCTTCGTCCCAACGAGGTACGTTTGTCTTATACTGATGTCTTGCCCTTGCTTTTCTATAGTTAAAATCCAAAACGTATCTGCAAACCCCAGAATAAATCGTATTATTATTCAATAATAAAAGATATATGACGCGCAGATTTATATTTATCCTGTTTATAGGGCTTCAATTTGGGAGCGTTTACGCCCAGACCAAAACACCAGACCAGTTATACGGACAATTATTTATTGATGTACAAATGCAAAACGTACTGAAAGACGGTAAAACATTTGTGGATTGTATCCCTAAAAAAGAACCATCCAAAATTCTGGAAGATTATATGAAGCTGAAAACGGCTAAAACCAAATTTAGCACACTGGATTTTGTAAAAGCCAATTTTCTTCTTCCCGACACCAATGCCACTGTTGTCATCACAGAAAACAAGCCGGTTGCAGAACATATTAACCAGCTTTGGGAAGCACTACGCCGCAAACCTGCAGACAAGATCGCCAACAGTTCATTATTAGACTTGCCGTCTCCCTATATCGTTCCAGGAGGTCGTTTCAGGGAGGTTTATTATTGGGACAGCTACTTCACGATGTTAGGTCTTCAAGTATCCGGAGAAAATGAAACTATTGAAAATATGGTCAAAAACTTCGCTTACCTGATTGAACAGAACGGACATATCCCCAATGGAAATAGAAATTATTATCTCAGCAGATCGCAGCCCCCATATTTCTCTCTGATGATTGGGCTTCTTGCTCAGATCAAAGATCAAAGGAGGGGGGTATATACAACTTATCAGTCTGCGCTGGAAAAAGAATATGCCTACTGGATGGATCAGTCTGCGCCAACTAAACATGTGGTAGTGATGCCCGACGGAAGTAAGTTAAACCGCTATTACGACCAGTTAAATACACCAAGACAAGAATCCTATAAAGAAGATGTACTGATCGGCAGACAAGCCGAGAAAAAAAACCCGGAGGTATATCGCGATATCAGGTCCGCAGCAGAAAGCGGATGGGATTTTAGCAGCAGATGGCTTGTTGACGAGATGCAGTTAAAGACTATTCAAACCACACAAGTAATTCCTGTAGATTTAAATTGTCTGTTATATAACCTCGAACAGACCATTCAAAAATGTTATGCACTTCAACATGATAAAGCGAAAGAACAGCATTACCAGTCTTTAGCATTAAAAAGGAAAATCAGCATTCAAAAATATTTCTGGTCACCACAACTATCGTGGTTCACTGACTATAATATTAAAACAAAAAAAAACAGTCTCCAGTATTAAGTCTGGCTGGTATGTATCCCCTGTTCTTTAACCTGGCGGATTTAAAACAGGCAAAACTGGTTAAAAACCTTTTACAGCAAAAATTCCTTAAACCTGGCGGGTTAGTTTCTACACCATTAAATACGCATCAGCAATGGGATGCTCCGAATGGATGGGCCCCTTTACAATGGATGGCAATCAATGGGCTGGGCAATTACGGTTTCCACGATCTGGAAAAGGACATCTCTGTACGCTGGATCAACTTAAATACAAATGTGTACAAAAGAACAGGGAAATTGATGGAGAAATACAACGTTGTTGATCTTGAGCTGAAAGCCGGAGGAGGAGAATATGCTTCTCAGGATGGATTTGGATGGACAAACGGGGTATTGCTTTCTCTGATGAAAAAATACGGCTACACTAAATAAAAAAGAAAACCATTTATAGAAGGCTTTGTTTAATAAGCAAACAATCTTTATTATGGAACAACCAGCGGAAATGAACACACTTAGCCAGATTTTAGAAAAATTAAGGCAAAAAGGGTTAGATAACGAAATAAAGATGACCGACCATGGCAAAATGCAGGGTGTTGGTCTGCACAAAATCTACGTACCGGAAGATCTGACTATCATAAAAACTTATCGTTTTGAAGGTGATTCAGATCCCGGAGATAATTCTGTGCTTTATTTGTTAGAAGATAAAGAAGGTCAAATTGGCTACATTATCGATGCTTATGGCATGTACAGTTCTCAGGAAGGAACAGGTTTTGATGACTTCCTTAAGAAAATCCCCACTGCCGACAGGGATATGCAAGAATTATTTAAATAGATATTCAATTTGAGCAAAGGACAACAACAACGTTTTTCTTTGCTCAATTACCACGCTCCCATCCGGGATTCCCGGATTAATCTATCCGCTCAACAGTAAACACCCATACTTCATTTCAAACTGAAGCATAATCTTTTAAGGTTGGTTAATTTTGATTAAACAAATAATCAGATCAAATGGATACCGGACTTATTTTAGATTGGAATAAAATTGACCCTCATACTTTTTATAGTAAATATCAATCAGAACATCCTGTTTACTATGTTTCAGCACAGCAAGGATGGAATATTTATTCTTATGCATATGCAAAACAAGTATTGCTTCATCAGGACGCACTTATTCCCGAAATCAAAACCAGCCATACTGGTCTGAATCAAAATTCAGTAAGACTAATCAGACAACTTGCCCGTTTAAATAATTCTCAGCAACATGAGAAATCAAGACGCGCAGCCATGCATATTTATAATCAAATGTGTCCTGCGCCGGTCAACCCTATTTTGGAATCTCTGCTCAAACCGGCAAAAACAAGAGGGAATATCAATTGGGTTGATGCCATTGCTAAAAAACTACCCGTACTTTATATTTTAAAAAGTCTGAATTTTGGAGAAGAGGACTGTGCATTCGTCGTCAAACATATTGCAGAATTAGTTAAAATAATGTCTGCGCAAAAGACAGCAAAAGAAATAATACTGCTGAATAAAATAACCGACGCTTTATTCACTTTATCACAAAAACATCTCGCCAATACTCCAACTGTGATAAACGGAACAGATAGTGATGAATGGATAGAATTGTTAACTTCTAATTTAATTGGTCTGCTCATTCAGAGTTACGATGCAGGCCGGGGGTTATTAACCAATACGCTGATCCAACTGATCCGTAATAACCAGCCTGTTCCCAAAGCCGGAGCAGAAGACTATTTCAGAAAAGTTATCATCGAAACTTTACGTTTTGACCCACCAGTACATTTAACCAGAAGGATTGCCGGAAAAGATCTTTTAATAGGTAATCAAATAATAAAAGAAGGAGAAATGATAACAATTGTATTAGCAGCAGCAAATCTTGATCCGCTGATATTTAAATCACCATTAACATATAACCCATCAAGAGCTAACAACCATGAGCACCTCACTTTTGGTGCAGGCCATCACCAGTGCCTGGCAAAAAATCTCTGATTACTGAACTAACTATTAAAACTTTTAAGACCTTATATCATCGTATCCAAATACCAGCACAGTCCATAACCTACGAGTCAATGTTAAACGTCAAACTGGTTAAAAACCTATTTATCACAATTTAAATTCATAAACATGATCGCAGTAATTTTTGAAGTCATACCAGAAGATGGTAAAATGGCAGACTACCTGGCTATAGCCGCAGATCTTAATCCCCTATTGTCTACCATAGAAGGTTTTATCTCCATTGAAAGATTCCAAAGCCTGGTACACCCTGATAAAATTTTATCCCTGTCCTTTTGGGAGAATGAAAAATCCATCCTTGAATGGAGAAATATCGAAATGCATCGTGAAGCACAATCAAAAGGACGCGATTCTGTTTTTAAGGATTATCATTTAAGAATAGCAAATGTGGTGCGGGATTATGGGATGTTTGATCGTAAAGAAGCTCCCGCAGACAGTAGGACAGCACACGGTTAATGCTTGAAAATTGTTTATATTAGATGCTGGATTCCAACCAAATAAGCAATGGCTATTTTACTCTCTTCAGGTAACTATTACGGTATTGAAAAACAATTTGAAGAGAGTTTATCCCTGAAATTAAATGTAACCCAATATCAGCCATTCATCAATATTCCAGAACATCAGCACGAAAACGCCTATTTATCGCTGCTGATTAATGGTGGCTATCAGGAAGTAAATGGCAAACAGGAAAACATCATCACTCCCGGCGAAATTCTTTTCCGGCCTGCGGGTTATACACATGCCAATAATTTTCAAAATGCTGGTGGTAAATGCCTCAATATTGAGTTAAAATCTAAGTTGTTTCATAACCACGATCTTTCAGACGCGATTCCAAAAACTCCTGCCATCTATAAAGCAGGTACATTTGAATATTTATACCGCATTATGTACAGCTTTGCACAAGCAGATGCACTTGTCTTTTCAGAAGAATACATCTATAACTGGCTTGCAGAAAGCACCATAGCACCATAGATAAAAACCTGCACGCCTGACCTGGCTGCCCAAAGTGAAGGCTATTCTGGAGAATGAGTTTGAAACGCACCATACGATACAATCTGTTGCAAATCGTGTTTTTGTTCATCCTATATACCTTGCAAGAGCATTTAAAGAAAAAGAAGGCCTTACTATTGGTGAGTACCAGCTTAAAATGCGTGTTAAAAAAGCAGTTGGGTTACTTTTCACTACTCAAACCACAGTTGCAGATATAGCTTATACCGCAGGTTTCACCGATGCGGCACATTTAATCAGATCTTTTCGTCTGTATTATCAGATTACCCCAGGAAAATTCCGCCAGATACTGAAAAGTGGTTTAGAATTCACCTGATAAATTTAAAAAGTTAATCTGATACAATTTCAACTGAAAGCGAACCTCTTTCTTTGTTAATACTATGAATAAATATCAGAAATACGCCAGACGGGCATTATTATGGTCTGTACTTTTTATCTGTCTGTTATTAATCCTGTCAACAGTGGCACATGCTCAGCAAAATCTGAATTACCAGCTACAGGTAAATACAGATTTGAACAAGCAAACTTTTAAGGTGAAAGGAACACTCTCGTTTTTAACAGAATCAATCAATAGTGATTCTGTCGAAATTGTGCTGAGCAAATGTCCTGTTCCTCCACTTTTAGAATTAGCAGGCGCCGCCTTCACAAGGAGAACTTCAGTAAATGATGCCGGAGATGTCGCCTATATTTTTAAGTTCACTAACAAATTACCTATTGGGAGCCCGTTAAAATTAAGTTATGCTTACGACCGTGGCTCCGCTCCCTCTTTTCATATATTATATAGATAGTATTTTTTGTATGGCCAGTGGTTATGGCTCAGCCTGGTATCCACAAGTGATCTCTTATGCTGAAGGAAAAACGGGAAAGTATTTACGGGGAACCGGAACACTTAAAGTAATTACAGAAACATCTCTTACCGCCGTAATGGCATCTTGTGAGGTCTTAACCAGCCAGACAAAAACACAAAAGACATTCACCTTTCACCTTTAAGTATACGCAGCCAGATATTTTCTCTTTATATATTGGAAGTTATCACCGGGAGGAATATAGAGGCAAAATACCTTTTTACACCTACAGCCTGAACAAAGGAATCGATGGAGCAGATTTATCTCTTAAGTCGGCCGCTGTCATGGACTTTCTAAGTTCACAGTTTGGCACACTGGGCATTCCGAATTTCTCTATTATTGAGTTTCCCCAATATATTGCTGAGCTGACAAGTATAGGCGGAGCAAGCGTACTTGGTGGTGTCTTAATGCCTACTGATGCACTGAGAAAATTTAATTACGCCTTGTTTGGTCACGAAATTGGTCATCAATGGTGGGGGAATAAAATTTCATCCAAAGGAGATAAAGGCGGTGCGATGTTAGCTGAGGCCATGGCACAATATGGGTCTTTACAGGTTGTCAACCATTTCGATAGTGCTCATGTTGCGGATTACCGGAAAACAGGATATCCTGGTTATATCAGCGACCAGTGTGGTCTCTGGGCTATCTAAAAAATTCGGCCGCGGGCAATGATGAACCTTTAAGCACCTTATCGGATGCCAACGACCATATTATTGGTGACAGCAAGGGCTTTCTTGTATTAGACTTACTATCCGAAACTATTGGAAAATCACGTTTTAATAAAGGACTACAATCTATCAGTGAGAAATATAGCAATAGTGGATTAACCTGGGCTAATTTTCTAAAAGAAATGGACCTCGCAAATGGAGGCAGTCTGCAATGGTTTTACACACAATGGTTTGACCGTGCTGGTGCCCCATCCTGGAAAACAAGCTGGGTACAGCATAAAAACGAACTAAATCTTAACCTGATTCAGCAAGGAGAGTATTATCGGTTATCACTTGATGTGTTAATCACTTATGCCAACGGAGAAACTTCAATGCAAAAAATAACTGTCAATGACAAAAGCAGTTCAGTCCTGTTATACGTCAACGCTAAAGTAGCAGCCGTAAGTATTGATCCTCATTATAAAGTTATATCCATTGGGACGATGAAATAAGACCACTAGCCATGGAAATGGGTAAAGTACAGCGCGTAGTCCTGCTAAGAATACATCAAAAACCAGAAGAGGCAGAAAAACTAGCCCTGCTTTATATAGATTCATGCAAAAATTCTGATCAGCATGCCCTTGAATTCTCCTTACTTTACAATTTAGGCAGGATAAAATCTGCTCAGCATAAAAGCACGGAAGCGCTCGACTATTACCAGCGTGCACTACAGGCTGTTTCACGTAATAGTGGAATGCTGGCCAGCATCTATTTCAGGATTGCACAAATCGCACTGCAACAAAAAAATAAGACACTCTTACAATGGGCAACCGATAATGCCGTTAAAGCTGATGAGCTTAATCATCATAGCGATGATATGCTCAATAAGGTTACGTCATTATTATTGCAATGACAAACGAAAGAAAGGTGACATCTTCGTATATGAAGGTACAGAAAGATAGCAGACCAGAACTACCGTTGAAACTACGCAGGGCTAAATAATTACAAAGGGCTTAACACAGCTACATTTCAAACGTTTGCGTTAATTTTCGGGGTCAAATCAGGGCTGTTTTCAGGTCTTTCGGAATTAAAATGAATACCTTCATGTCAGGCAAATATCCCTAACCTAAGGTCATGTTCAAATTAACCAAAGCAACTTTTTTATCAAAAGCAGTCCTTGTGACCGCTTTACTTTTCAGTATTAATTGTGCTGATACCCAAGCACAGCAATTAAAGTATGTATCAGGCAAAAGTAGCTGGGATGCGGATTCATTAGGGAATCATCGCGCAGTTATCACAGTTCCTTCAGCTGGCCCGGTGGCTAAGGCTGTGATTGAATGGCGCAGAAAAGATAACCCTGCAAATAAAGAAATCATCGTAGTGGATGCCCGTTCAAACAAACGGGTTTTGAATATCAAAACAGAATCTCTTTCACGTGAGACAGGAACAGTTTATTTCGAACCTGTTTCGGGTGCAGGAACCTATTATATTTTATTACCTGCCTTTTCATGTTCAGCCGGGTTCAAACTATCCTACGGCTATTTATAAAAAACCATCTGATCGCGCAACACCTGCGTGGACAAATAAAATAAACGGCAAAGCTATTGCGGCTAAAGTTGATTACCTGGAATCTTTTAACCAGTTAAACAGCTTTTACCCGATGGAGGTTATCGCTACTGCAAAAGAAGTTGAAAACCTGATCTCAAAAAATAAAGATCAGCCTTATCTTGTGTTTCCTGAAGACAGATCTCATCCTATAAAAATGGAGAAAGATCTTCCTCAGCGCTGGGTTACAAAAGGAACATCCAAAATATTTACTGATACTGCAGATCGTGGAGAGCATTACAGCTTTCAGTTAGGTTTATATGCTTTTTCAAAAGATCTGCACAATGTGAAATTGAATTTTACAGATTTAAAGAGTGCTGAGGGCGATATTATCTCCTCCAAATTAATCTCCTGCCTGAATACAGATGGGATAAACTGGGATAATACAGTAGAAAAGAAACAGGTAGACATTAAGAAGAATGATATTCAGGCTTTGTGGTGTCTGCTGGATATTCCCAAAACGCTAAAAGCTACTACCTATAGCGGGACTGTAACAGTAACGGTTGATGGAGCAGCCGCTGTTCCTGTACAGGTCAAATTAGTGGTCAGCCCGAAGATTGCTGTTAACGGGGGCGTGAACGAACCCTGGAAACAAACTCGTCTAACCTGGTTAAATTCATCTTTAGGGCAGAAAAACGAGCTGATCAAACCTTATATTCCTTTAAGGATAAATGGAAATACAATCAGTTTATTAGGTAGAAAACTGACCTTGGGAAATGATGGTATGCCTGCACAGATCGAATCTTTTTTCACAGAAGAGATGACTGCGATCGATCAGCACCCACGCCCTTTATTATCTTCTCCTTTTACATTGGTTGCTGAAGAAACAGATGGTTCAAATCTCAAATGGAAAACTGGCAAACCTGATATTAAACAACTAGAACCAGGCGAAGTAGTAGAATGGACAGCTGTAAATACATCACCTAAATTACGAATGGATATTAAGGCAAGTCTGGAGTTTGATGGATTTATTAACTATTCCATTAAACTTACGGCATTAAAAGATGTAAATTTCAAGGACATCAGAATGGTCATCCCTTTCAAAAAGGAGATTGCCGAATATATGATGGGCCTGAACTTAAAAGGCGGAAAAATACCAGCCGATTATAAATGGAAATGGGATGTAGCCTATAAAAACCAGGATGGAGCGTGGATCGGAGCCGTGAATGCTGGTTTACGGTTTGCATTAAAAGATGAGCACTATACCCGTCCCTTAAATACAAATTTCTATCTGGATAAACCACTTCTCTTACCTTCTTCATGGGGAAACCATGATAAGGGTGGAATTGATATTCAACAAAATGCCGCAAATACTTCTGTCACTAATTACAGTGGTGCAAGAGAAATGAAAGCAGGTGATACGCTTTATTATAATTTCAATTTAATGATCACACCTTTCCATTCGCTTAATACCGAAGATCAGTGGGCAACAAGATATTATCATAAGTACAATAATGTGGATACTATTAAAGCCACAGGTGCTTCTGTTATTAATATCCATCACGGAACTGCTATAAACCCTTATATCAACTATCCTTTTATCGCGCATGATGCAATGAAGAGCTATATAGACTCAGCACATCACCTGGGTTTAAAAGTAAAAATCTATAATACGGTTCGTGAAGTGTCTAATAGTGCTTACGAACTGGCTCCATTAAGAAGCCTGGGCCATGAAGTCTTTTCACAAGGTAAAGGTGGTGGTTATGCCTGGTTGCAGGAACATTTAAATGCAGATTATATTGCGGCATGGTATGTTCCAGAAGTAAAAGATGCTGCCATTATCAATAGCGGAATGAGCCGCTGGCACAATTATTATGTTGAAGGAATGAGCTGGCTGGTACAAAATGTGGGTATTGATGGGATATACCTGGATGACGTAGCCTATGACGAACAACAATGAAAAGAATTAAAAGGGTGCTGACCCAGGATGGGCATCCTGGTATCATTGACCTGCATTCTGCTAATCAATATAATAAACGTGATGGCTTTAATAACAGTGCCAATTTATATATGGATCATTTCCCTTATTTAAACAGATTGTGGTTTGGAGAAAACTTTGATTACCAAAATAATACTCAGGATTTTTATCTGACAGAAATCTCCGGGATTCCATTTGGACTAATGGGAGAAATGCTTGAGGGTGGCGGTAATCCATGGAGAGGTATGGTTTACGGTATGACTAATCGTATGCCATGGTCCGAAAATGCTGATCCGCGTCCAATATGGAAGGCTTGGGATAACTTCGGTATTAAAGACAGCAGAATGATCGGTTACTGGGTAAAAAGCAATCCGGTAAAAACAACGCAGCAAGATGTTTTGGCGACAGTTTATTTAAAAGATAAAAAGGCATTGGTAGCGATTGCAAGCTGGGCTAAAGAAGATGCAAGATAAAACTGGTAATTGACTGGAAAGCTTTAGGGATTGATCCAAAGAAAGCGACGCTAATTGCACCTGCAATTAAGAACTTTCAACCAGCACAGACTTTCTCTGTTAATGAGGAGATATCCGTTAAAAAAGGAGAAGGATTAATGCTGATAATTGAATGAGTTTTAGCGCCCAATTATTGATTATGAAATAGTCTCTTAAATAATTTTATTCACACACAAGTTCAATCAACAATTAAACGCCTCATAGTGAGGTGTTTAATTGTTGATTTGGTCTAAAAATATTTCCACTTTTTCTTACTTATGTCACCACTTAGGGAATTAATGTAAATTAACTTTGCTTTGTGTGAATCTTTATAAGATTAGAAATCGTTCTTACCAACATTAGTTTAGTATACCTC
Source organism: Pedobacter sp. NJ-S-72 (assembly GCF_053890575.1). Lineage (NCBI taxonomy): Bacteria > Pseudomonadati > Bacteroidota > Sphingobacteriia > Sphingobacteriales > Sphingobacteriaceae > Pedobacter > Pedobacter sp. NJ-S-72. The sequence goes on from NZ_CM132681.1 coordinate 4,029,972, forward strand.
ATGGCTTTAGGTGTGTTTAGCCATGAGGTATCTATTTAACAGTTTTTTTCTTCTTGCTTCCAAAACAGAGCTCTACAATTTTTCTTACGGCCTTTGTAATTTCTTTTCTTCCTGATTCTGATTCTGTATTCAAATCTAGCCCGCACAATGTACTCGTGTTTTTCTTAGTGTGTAACACAGAATAATAGATCCCACAAATAATAATAGCCGAAACTGCCCTGAAATTAATATCCGAGTCTTTAAAATAAGGATCTGTTAATTTTAAAAGCTCCTCTCCCATAGTCTCTCTCTTTTTACTCAGGTCGTTTAAGATATTGCTCTTTTCAGAGATCTCCCACAGAATGATACGCTGCATTTCATCCTCATTGAAAAAGAAATCAAATTGGTTTTCAAAAACTCCTGATGCAAACTCAATCATAGTTTGCTTTTTATTAGATGCAACAGCTGCATCGCTTACTTTTTTAGAAAAGGTCACCCAATAATCCCTTTCGATCAGATAGGTCTCTATTAAAGCGTCCACAGTCCCAAAATAACGATAGATCAGTTTTTTGCTGACACCAGCCGTTTTAGCAATCGCGTTTACGCCCAGCCCTGTATACCCTTTTGACCGGATAATTTCCCCTACAGCATCAATGAGCTTACGCTCAGTCAATTTCCTGTTTTTAGGTTCCGTTTTAAGTAAATCATTTTTCTCCGGCATATCTCTTTCGTACGTATATCATCAAAAATAGCGTTTTATGAGTTCTTTCAATGTAATACCTACGCAAATCGATTACATATTTAAACGTCTTCTAATCTTATCCTCATTTTCATGAAAGAGGTAATTGTGATTTTCAGATACAATCATAGAAGGAATATCTTCCCGCTGTTTGCTGAGAAAAGGAAAAGTCAGACCAATTTGCAATTTTGGCTGACACTTGCTGATGGTGTCTTCAAAATGGTTATAAATTGGCGAATCCAATAAAATACGGTAAGCCGATCTAAAAATCACAGTTAACTGGGTACCCCGGAACCCTCCTATTTTTAACAATTTATCAGAAACAGTCACTTCTTCATAACTTAACCAGGCTCCGGTAGCCAATACGTCCAGTTTTAATGCCGCAGCCGGTCAATATAATTTTCCAGGTTTTCTATGCTAAAGGCTTCTGTAAGCACCAGATCATCTTCAGCAAAAATAACATAGGGTTCTTCGATATGATCCTGAATGATTTGCTTGGCCGTATTATACAGACCATCATATTTTAGTGGTGTTATTTCACCGGTATATAGCCGGTAAGGAATACTATGAGTATTCAGTAAACGAACCAAATCAGCCTGCCGTTCCAGTGACAAGCTGGAATTTGTTGTAGCGATGTTAAAAACCATCTTTGAGTATAAGTTTCGTTTGAATCACTCCATCATTATCGATATACTGTACATGTGCGGGTTTGCCTTGAGAGCCAATGGCAACTATAGTTAGTGGGCCATACCCTTTATTAATATCAAAATACGCAATATTATAGTTGTTTATAGTATACCCCCCACCTGTGAAATTATATTTACTGGTGACATTATTCAATTGATAAGCTATCTTTGATTTAGTGAAATAGATTGCACTGGCACTCATACTACAGGAATTATATATAACCTATTAGATATAATAGTGCTAGACCCGGTATCTATCGTAAGAATGGAATTATCAATTAAACCTGCCATAAACGCATAACGGGCTCTGACAGTAGAATTATATATATCGTTAATTACACAAGGATGCGCTTCCCCATAACCTCCTGCCACGTGAATAGTACAATTTTTACCCATACTCTGTATAGCCAATCCTATACTACCATCTGCCTTCTTATATTTCACTTCCCGGAAATCAAAATTAACTCTATTGTTATTCACAAGGTCCCTTCTTTCCAGGATTGTTCCTTTCGTCGAATCCATAATTCCTCCATATTTATTTTGTAAGGTATAGACCATTTCGTCCTCCGGATAGACAGTAGATCTGGCTGTGCTATGTAAACTGTTAACTGTTAAAGCTAAAACTATAATAGGTTCAATGGCTCCTGAATATACCTCTGAAGTATAGTATAAAGTGTCAGATACTTCAGGATCTTCATAAATTACATGCATGCTGAGCATAAACAAAGGTGCTCTGAAAGTCTGTCATCAGATATTGTTGTCCGGGAACTAACGTACCTGCCGAGGTAGCAGCAACAAGTTCCAGATAGGTGGCTGGAACTAAAGGAGAACCTGCCCCGCCGCCAGAAGCATTAATGATCACCTCAGGATAAACTCCGGTTATTTCAACATTAGTTCCGGCACTAATCTTAGGAAGATCTTCTGCTCTTGCCAGCGTTCCGCTTAAAGCTGGCAGAAGGAGTTGCGTGTCTTCTGTAGCTACCACCGCAGGTTTAATATTTTGGTAAAAATTTTCTGCAGTTCTTACCGATAATTCGGCCGTAGTCAGTTTCCCTTTAATCTCAGCATCACCAGCATTATTAATTGTCAGCTGTTTACCCGAAAATATGGGAGAAGATGCAGTATCCTGAGACGCTGCAGTAGTCATTAATGATAACCTGCCATCCTCAATGTCAAATGTTAATTTACCAGCAAACCCACTACTACCAGATATTTTATCAACAGTATCCAGATTAAAATCAATTCCTGTATCAGAAAGTATCTTTGGTGTTCTGATATTATTTGTAAAGGTGTTCTTCCCTGTAAATTTGTTGTCTTCTCCTAATCCAGCCTTCCCATTTAACCCATGTGCAGTCAGATCTTTGATATGGCTGGCTAAGGCTTCTGCATCCGCTTTTTCATTAAAACGGGTGTCAAGGTTTTCGATATTTGCTGCTGGTATGATTGAATCCTTGTGCCAGAAAGAGTCCCAGGTATCCCAGAATTGCTGTTGAGAAGGTTTTAATCCGGTTTTAAACCAGTTTTTTATGATATTCAAGGTTTGTTTTGCCATGTTGTTTATAGTAATAATTTGTTAAATATTAAATTTGCCGGAGATGGAATTTTACGCTTTGTATTATTCGGGTACGAGAACGCTCCATCCTTTTTGAAGCAGAGATACCTTAGCAACATTAGACGCAGATGTTCTTTTAACATGCTCCATAACAGAGCCATTCCATTCCAGTTTCGATTATTATAAGAATCAATTTCAATTTTTCCATTGAACCTCCCGGCCTTATCCAACTCAATCAACATTCTATCCAGTTCAGACGAACTGATATTTGAATATCTCAATTCGATACTCGTGGTATCGGCTAAATTTTCAGGAATCTTTGAGAATTTACCCCACCATTGTCTCGAAGTATTAATTGCATCTTCAGGTGTATCACCATTAATCCAAACGCGTAGTGATTGGATCTTAACCTCCGGGTGGAATAAAATAGTATTCATGTAAAGAGTCTCACCAGGCGGAGCAACCTCAATCTTATAGACCAGATACATACTAGGAATACCGACATAAATCAGGTTTTTTAATTCTGAGCAATCCAGAATTCCTGCGTTTATTACAAACCGTCCCATTACTGGCAGACGCAACAATTGCAGATTCTCGAAAAAATTTAAGAAGTTTTTATTTAACTCAAAATTGGAAGATTGCGGCTGTGGTAAAGAATTGTATTCTTTGATACCAATTGACATTTCTCTAACACCCAATGGATTAACAATATATTTAACAATTTTTATTCCCGGCTGCTCCCCAAAATACCAGTTAATAACACCTCTTCCTATATATTCTGAGACCTTACTCTCCGTATTATCATTATTCAAATGGAATACCTCAACAATAATATCCTGCGCTTTGTTCTGATGCCAGCCAAAGTCTACATAGAATAAATTATTCGGAAGTGAGTAGTTAGCAGGGCAATCATAAAACCTTCCATATTCAATAGTTTTCTTATCTGTCAGATCGATATCATCTATTTTGATAATAACTGGTGGCGGTGGTGGAGGTATTGTAATGACGTTATATGGAGACCCTTTCGAAATATACAAAGTATCCGCATTTTTTTCGGAAGCCGGAAGTGCAGTATATTCATCTGCCGTTACCTGTCTGATCGTCTTGATCAGATTTGAAGTATCCCCACCAACAGGCACAGATGATCGTACAAGCAACTGCAGCGTACACCATCAGAGTAATAAATACACTTATCAGTACTGAGATATACAAAAGTCAGGGCTGTAGGTATTGTCGCAGGTAAACTATTGACAGTAAGTATACTCAATAACGGATTTCTTACACTTCCAAAAGTATTCCACAAAGTCCCATTCGCATCCCTTTCTATAGCTCCGTTTTGCAAAGCAGACGTCAATACTCCTCCAGGAATAATTAAAGGCGGTGTTGTCCCTGTTCCTGCCCCTAATGTAATCCCGGAATCAAAAGTCCACGATTTAGTGATGATCTGGGTTTGTGTTTTTACCCAGGCCCACCAATTGAATAACTTCAGTCTGCTCACCACCTTACTGTCTTCTGAAACAGTGGCATTAAGCTGAACTTCCGCATCACTGGCAATAGTCACATTCTGTAAGCTGTTTAGTTTAGCCAATAAAACATTGGTAAAAGCATTAGTATCCGGGTTACTTTCATAACTCGTCTTAATCTGACTTGCCGACATAGCTGCGTTCAACAGATCAGGATCACTAATCTTAACATAAGTAGCTTTCACTCCCGTTGTCGTTGCTTTATATAAAGCCCATCGGCCATCGCCATCATTGAGCACAAATATATTCATCGGCAAACCAGAAATATTAAATGCATCCCTTGCTGCAAGATCAGCAACCGTGACTTCTTTGAAACCACCGGATATCTTTTGGTATAATTTCATGAAAGTATTGCCATCTTCGGGAACACCATCTTTTAAATCAAAATCGTAGTCTTCAATCGCATATGAAATTTCCTGCTTGGTCGCTTTACTGTTTAGTACCTGCTGCAATCCGTCAACCTGATCAATAATATGGGTATGGTTCAGGTTCGCTTTTGAAGCTAAAAGTTCATGATGTGCTTGCGGATCTGTTAAATGGCCTGAAAAAGCTTGTCGATCAGCCTTCTCATCCAGACGTTTGTCCAGATTTTCAATATTTGCCGCAGGAATCATCCCATCTTTATGCCAGAAAGAATCCCAGGGTCCCAAAAAATTGCACCTGACTAGGCTTTAAACCAGTTTTAAACCAATTTTTTATCGCATATAAAGTTTGTTTCGCCATCTTATCCTCCTGTATATTCAATGAATATTACGATACGGTAAGGATTGAGATGGGTAATTTCTGCAGCTGTTCCCGGCCAGGAAATATGATTGTAAAGATCTGGTTCTGTACCTGAATTAGTCTTATCCGTACCCCTGGTAGTTACATCTTCTCCCCAGTATGACTGGCGCTGAAGACCAGCTCTGTCATTCGATAATCTCGGTAATTGCGATTCATTTAAAGTGTGCGTTTTAGCTCCCCCATTTTGTCCAACAGTATTGAAATTATAGTCGTCAGGATTCCAGCCCATAGGTAATCGTCCACGCCATTCTCTTACTTCAGACCAGCCAGCAGGAATTTGATTAAAAGGCTTTTTAAATAAGACCATACCACCACCCAAAGAAAATGGAGCCGCTATTTTCTTAAGTGTCTCAACTCATTTCTAAGTGCAGACAAATCTATACTTAGTGCTTTTTTAGTGATCTCTGTAGTTACTGTCTGCAAATCCATCAAACGGGGCAGACTTGCCCATGCTACTGCATCGGTGCCTGTTCCAAATTCTGCATAACGTGTAAAAAAGACATCCCTGCTCTGACCGTTTTCAAATGGACGGGTTTGTTTATCTTCCCTGATGACAATATTACTTTGTTCCAATCCCCCCCTAAAAGGTAACAACTCACCATTCAGTACAACATAGCCGTCTGTAAATGTCCTTCCAGAAGCCAGACAGCCAGACAAAATGTAATTGCTGCCACCTAAAGCAGTAACAGATTGCAGGGAGGCATAGCTGGTCTGCATAAAATTTAAAGTATCAGTTTCAAGCGGAAATCCTCCGGTTTGTTGAAAATTTATATTGTTCATATGGTTTCTATTATATGTCGTTTACTTGCTAGTTTGTAAAAATCAATTAATGCGTCTAGTTGATAATAATTTGCAGGGGTGTTCACCTCTGCCGGTACCATTACCTTAAAATCGTTACCAGTATCTGCGTAGCTTGTCCTGGGTTGTAGAAATAGCGGTTTTATGTAGCGAGGCTGATTCTCGGGCACGGTATAGATATAGGTACGTTTGAACCGGTCGCCATCATCTATGTAAATGCGCCTTAATTCCATGTCAAACATATCATTAAGTGCTTTTCTCAGATAACAAACCTGCCCGTTATGGGCTAGTTTATATAGATTATCTTCCCTTTTGTTATACCAGAACTGGTATAACATAGAGACTGGCGTAACTAATGCCTGTATATAACTTACCATCAGGTTTTGTCTAAGAAAGGTAGGCAGTATCAAAATTGCAAGCCTCTTGAAGTCTATTTTATACCACATATTTGATCCCGCTAAAGTCTTTGATTTCGAAATACCCCGATTGTGGAATCTTAGTTACTGTAATCTCTTCTGGTATTCCATAATCACCAGAGCCTGTACCACCAACCCAGCTGCTTTGAACGCTTTTAATATGCGGGATCTTTACACCAGGTAACAATTGTAATCGGTCTACCAGAGAAGCCAGTATCAATTCACCGTTAAAAGGCAATTCTTTGAGGTACTGTTTGAGCGCCTCTTCTACTGGTTTGCCTCCATTCAGAATACTGTTCCCCTCTGCGTCTATTAATAATGGATCACGAAAGATGAGCATGTCTAAGAAAAGTCTGTCTGGTAAAAAATTAATTACGTTAATACGCACTCCCGCATCCCTGATCTCAGCCAGATAAGCTTCAAAACTTTCTTTTTGAGCAGCAGTGATCGGTCCTAAATCGCCTGCGATTTCCGTAGCAATTTTAACAATCAGACGACTTTCTTCCTTTGCTTCTGTTACTGCTGCATATTTGATGATCTTGCTTTTTTCAACCAGATCTGCAGCTACATTGTTATTGTTATAATAGTCCGTATCACGAACCAGAGGGAAACCGTATTGAAAGGCCTTTGTTTTTTCACGCCACCTCGCCGTATGCGGTTTTAACAACGAGATCTTTGTGTCTGTCTCCTGTTTATGCAGATCAAACAGTTTTTCAAGCGTGGAAATTGCAGCGGCAATAACATAAGTTATCAATCGCCATATCGCTACTCTGCTTGTACTGTTCAGTCCATCCAAATCGGAATCGGCTTCTTTGGCCTGTATAATTTCTGCTTGTATTTGTTCTATGCTTCTTGCCATAATTAACTTACTATAAAATCGTAACTGACTGCCCAGTAGTCTATTCCCTGGGGTTTATTAATTGCTCCCTCTCCAAGTTTGTCAAAGCCGGTTGCCGGAATGTTTTTCATACTGAGCAGCACCAGTTTTTCTGACCTGTAGTCAGGCAGAAAAATCAATGTCCCTGCTACTAAATTTTCTGCTGGACTGGAGTTGTTAAATACTGCCAGATCAGTACCGAATTCAGCGGTTCCGTATTCATGCATGGAAATATCCCACCAGCTTTGCTGTTCATAAATTCTATATACTCCTTCATATGCTCCGTTTAGGTCTATACCATTTTCATTGATTGCCAACTCTTTAACTATAAAACCATCTGCTTCAAGCTGAACCCGGATATTGCGGTACAAAAAGCGATCTATAGTCCCATACTGTGCCTGGCTAATATCAATCCCCGCATGCGGGTTCTCCTTCCATTCGCCTTGTTTGCTTTTCAGGAGATGTTCTACGTGCTGTGCATCGGATTCTTCGATAAAAAAGTCACCCCTGACGATCAATGCATCATCATCTTTTACTAAAATGTCTTTCATCTTATTCTATTGTCATGTTTATAGTTCCTGTTACCGGGCCATTCGGACTCATCAAACCACTGGTATAGTTTATCTTTATGGCTTTGATTTCGGCAATCACAGCTTGTGATATAGATTCAGAAAGGCGATCTAAAGACGCATTTGCATTCTGTTCTTCTGTTTGTTCGGCCTGAATAGCAGCTTTAATTTTCTGTTTTAATCTTTGCTGGTCTAAACTCATTTTAAAAAGCTTTTAAATCTGTTTTCAATGGCTGTAAACTGTGCCTCGTTAATTAGTTTAATGGTTGGCCCCATATTGGTTGTGAACGTCATTAATTTAATCGCAGCAAGTAAATCGAGCATTAGTTTTTTTAAAGTTTCCTGCTCCTTTTGAAGCAGGAAACCTTCATTGGTTATTTCGAATTTTGTTTTTTCGATCTGGAAGGCTGCACTGTTAAGCTCTCCTGCATTAGCCAAAACCGCTGTTTCCTTATTGATAAATACTACTGAAACCAAACTATCATCCTTCGGAATTAAAAGAAAACCTCCGTGATCACTGTCTGCCTGCAAGTGAACCCCAAGAATCTTTGAAGAGCCATCAACAGGCTGTACATCGCAAGTCATTCCTTTGAGGTCAACAGTAACCACTCTACCTATTTTGGCGTATACTTCATCGCCTGTCCGGGCAAGTGCCTGTATTAATTCTTTCATATCTATGGCTTGGTTTTGTTAATATTTATGGGTTGTCCCAGTTCAATTTTCTGGCGGTAACCGCTGACTCCAAATCTTATCTCATTCTTTTTGACCAGGTAAGTTCCGCCTGTACCTTCTGCCGGATAGATCTCTATCATATCGCAGGTGTTTACCAGCGGTTCTCCAAAAGCTTCAAAACTCCCTTTAAGTCCATCCTCTTTATAGGTATCCAGCGATTGCTGAGCATACTTTCTAAGTTCAGGTTCAGTTAGTCCATCAATCCTGATCTGAATAATCTCTCCGACTTCTTTATCTCCAACTTCGACCTTCGTCTCCACGTGCTTTTCATTGAAAGAGACTGCAACAACTTTTGCTTTGACCTCGCTATTGTCCCGGTACTCGAAAGTTTCACTGATGATGTTTTTTCCAGTTATAAATTTTACTTTATTCCGGTTGTCAAATGGATAGGTTAAGCCGACATACAGGATGCTCTTTTCGTCAATATTGCGGAAGTAAGCACTCAACATGTATTTTTCCTTGAGCTCCTCCTGTAATCCTCCTCAGAAACGGTCGATTTGGAGACCCGGTAGTTACCAATATTCAACTCCTCATCAATGAGCTTAAATACAAAATCTGTTCCCTGAAGCAAATGTTTCATTACCTCTTTTAACATCGCAGATTTGAATGCCTTCGGCTCTGGTTTTTTCTGCTTCAGGATATACATGCCATCTTCACATTTTATCTTGATGGGATTTTTGGTGTCAATAGTCTTAATCAGGCCAGAAAAGCGAAGTTTCAATTCATCATCATATCCAAGTTTGATAGTTATCTTATCACCTTTTTTTATTGGCAACCCATTTTTGTTTTTGTTTCCTTCCCAGGAGATCTTTTTTGGTAACTCCAGTTCACAGGTATCGGTTAAAGTGCTAATGTCAGTTTGAATACTGCAGCTGACCAATGAGTCAAATTCCCAGCTCAATTTTCCTCCTTCAGACTGGGTGATGGTGATTCTACTGCATAACCTTAACATCTTTCTCCTTTAATTTTGATTTCATAAGGGGTATCCGAAAGCATCGTTATGTTGACTCCCTGACGATTACTATGAGTCTCCTGGTTGAGAGAGAATTTTTGAACAACAACTGACTCTATATTGAAGAAGTCCAGAAATTCACTATGCACCTTAAGTGAATCTTTGATGTTCAGATAACGGTTAAGCTCCTTAATTTTATCAGTTGGATATTCAGTAAAAGCAGGAGTTAAATTGCTGTTCTCATAATGTGTAATACCGGCCGCCATAGTGATCGTATAGTCACCTTGTGTGACATATTCCTTAATTGTTCCATTTCTACCCTGCAGAGGAGTAGAAACAATTGTTTTCTCCAGGTTTAACGACATGATACATTCTTCGAATGTGAAAGATCCCGGAATTGAATCATGTTGTATTGCCAGTGAAGTAAGCCAGGAGACACCTTCCATGTCATCCAGGATTTTAAAATCCGGGCCCGTCTGATCGATGACCTGAAAAGGTCTGGCAAGACCAAAAACGAAATGCCAGGTTTTGTGCAACTCCCGCTGCCATTTGCTTATTGTTGGGTAATTGTATTTTAAGTAGACTATCCATTTTATTGTGCTTTTACAAGTGAAAAATCTGCTACTGCAGTAAGCAAAGCATCTTTCACCATGGTGACCATGCTTTCTTTGCTCATTGTAGTGCCATTTTGATTATAGATATTCAGGTTTTCGATAAGCTTGGTAATATTCAGGTTCCCGGTGTTTTGAGTCGCGCCACCTTTATCCGGCCCGGCTGTACTCATAACCTGAGTAGCTGCGACTCCACCAATCGGGCTCATCGTTGGTAATGCAGGAGTTGTTTTAAGATTAAAGCTGGAAATTGCAAGCATGGTCTCTTTAGGGCTGTTCTTTCCGGATTTTTCATTTTTAGATTCTCCGGCTTTGTCTTTCTGATCATCCTGGAAACTTTTCGCTCCCTTTTCTTTACCCACCTGTGCAGCAACCTTCAGATCTTTCATCCCATCAGAAGAGAAAATCTTATTCCACAGGTCTTTGATAGGTTTGATAAACTTCATGATCTTGTTCATAATCCCATCGAATAAATCGGAAATCCATTTCCAAATACCACTAAAAGCTTCTCTGATAGGTTTAATCAGCAGGTTATTGATCCATTTTCCAAAACCTGAAAAGGTTTTTATGATCCAGTTCCAGATGCCGGAGGCAAAACCAAGAATCGCTGTAAAAACAGTCTTAATCACATTCCAGATGCCTAAAAATATGCCTGTATATAATTCCCAGATAAACGTTGCTACGGGCTGGATAACAGAAGACCAAAGCCATTGCAGGCCAGTGCTAATCCCATTCCATACTGTTTGTATGAAGTCCCCAATCGCAGTAAACACACCTGAATAGACTTCCCGGATCAGTGCAGCAACAGGTTTAATTACCAGTTCCCATACCCGGTTGATCACTACACCAATGTTATAAAATACAGCTTGTGCAACTTCCCAGATACTGAAAAGGATCTCTCTGAATCGCTGAGAATTATCCCACAATAATTTGACAGCTACAACAACAGCGGCGATGGCGGCAATAATCCATCCTATCCCAGGAATACTCATAATAGCAGTCCCCACCCCGCTTAAAGCAGGAATAATGTTTTTTATGCCTGAACCTACCGAACTGATTACCGTTCCTAATGTCCCCATATTCTTGCCTATACCGTCTACAAGTCCGCCTACACTACCCATGCCTTTACTCAGTGTGTCCATAACTTCGCCAACACCGCCTAAGGTATCACCAATAGTACTTGTATAGCCACCGATATTGCCCACTACACGGCCAATTGTTCCTGTTACGCCCCCAATGCTTTCCATTGATGTACCCAGGCGCCCCATCAGGTCACCCACGTCACCCATGGTACTGCCCAGATTGGTAGAGAGTTCTCCCATGCTGCCAGATACCTGACCCATAGTGCCCATGACATTGCCTACATTGCTGGTTACTGTGCCCATTTTATTTATAAAAAGGCCCAGGCGGTCAATTGCATTACCGAAGTAACCGGTAATGCCCTGACTTTGTGCTGCAATCTGGTTCACCCTGAAGCGCATGTCTGCAGTACCATCTGCTTTTAATGGCCCGGATTGAACCCTGGTTGCAGACAATATATCTTTTCCGGCTTTCATGGCATCGGAAAAGCTTTTGCCAAGAGTTTTAAACGAATCTGAAGCGGTGTTCAGGTCAGTGGTTAGTTTTGTTAAGGAGAAAGAATCCTGGAAATCGACCATAGCCTTAGTCGTTTTCTTGATTGTCTGTTCGATCGTATTCAGACCCTTTTTTATATTCACAAAAACAGGGTCGCCATTGGTGATGAAGTTAATTGGAAAAGTAATGCCGCCGTCAGCCATGTTGGAGTATTGTTTTGTTAATTTGATATAATTGTTATTTATGTTCAGAACTGAACGTTGTTTAAAAGCCGGGGTATCGGCTTTATTCACGATACCCCTAGGCCCCAAACATCACTTTAAATAAATTCAGCCTGCCTGGTTTTCAAGTCGCCAGCGCTCCAGCCATTGTGCCTGGGCATGTAATTTTGCCCATTCACTAAGCTGTAGTCTTTCTGGATCGACACTGAAATTTGAGCGGATTAATGCATCGCCCTGCCACCTCCCGGTGTCTGTTTTGCTATTGTCCGGCTCGCCATTAAGCGAGCCTACAAGTTTTTTACGGTAACATTAAAAGAGTTCATATGTTGCGCAAGGCATTCTACAGCTTTTAACTTTAAAAAGTCACGCTGACTTAAAGCATCATCAGAAGCGATTACACAATTATCAAAAAGTGCGATAGTACCTTTAATCGCATTCTTCTCTCCTACTGCACCGGTAGCTTCCAGTGTTTTAAAATCAGGTTCTTTGAAAATTGCCTGATAAGTTGTACCAGCCTGTCTCACTTCTCCTAAAATTAAAAAACCATGCTTTTCTTTAAGCTGCAGGATCTCAATATCACTAAGTCCGCAGATTAGTTTTTCATTGTTTTCCATAATTAAATGCTCTTGTCTACTACGTGTGAAACGATTAATTCTAATTCTACTTCTTTACTCATATCGCCTTCCTTCCAGTCGAAAGCGTTCTTTTTAAATTCGCAATTCTTTAATACATGCGTAATTAGCGGACCTGCTTCAGGCTGATAATTTACTGTAATGCTAAATGGTGCAACACGGTGTAATTGTCCTTTTGGTGCACCGGATTTTAAAGCGAATACGGTTCCTGCTAGCAGGGTAATTGAAGCTGTCGTTGAAATGCGACCATAACCACGGCTTACTGGATTTCTTCCTGCACCATAGATATTTTCTTTTTCCATGACCTCTTCATACTTGATGGCTCTGATACCTGTTAACGGTACAGCGTCGATATTGACAATAATATCCGCCCATCCATATTCTCTACCGTTAATTAATGGCTCTAATGTGATTCCCATTTTTATTTTATTTTTGAAGTGTTAAACCAATTTTTACCGTAATTTCTCTCAAGGTCCCTACTGGTACCAGTTTTAATACGACTTCTAATTTTGAAGTCTTCAGGATCGGCTGATCAGGATTGATGATAACTTTATAGCCACTTAATTCACCGCTTCTTACCATCTGATCTAAAACATCATCACAGATAGACTCTAATGCCGATGCTGTTGAAGCCTGGATCTTTCCAGTATCAGGATCAACGTATGCAGGACCAGAAACTTTTGGTAAAAGCACTCTATTGATTTCTCTGATGGCTTTATCAATTGTTCTGTTATTTTCGATATAAGCAAAGTCACTGGTTAATTTTACTGCAGTGAAACTATCATTTAAGTAAGAACCAGCGATCCCGGTATATTTCGTACCGAATATGTACCCCTTCTCATGGACTGACTGTAATTGTGAAGGAGTATAGTCCCCGATTTTGCTTCCATCTGCAAAACCTAACACATCAAGCTCTCTGGCCATCTCTGTAAGTGCATCCAATGGTTTAGGATAGGCAGTAGATACCAGGTTTTGTTTTTCAACCCAGCCAATAGATTCCTGAACTTTTGCTTTAGAGACTGCTCCCAATACTGCCCCTAGACATGAAACACTACGATACATAGCGCCACTACTTTTAGCCAAATAACTTCCCTTTCCACCAGCATCCTGACCAATAACCACACTTACACGATCAGCATTGAAATCATGCAGGTTAGGTAAAAGTGGAATATCAGATGGAAGAATATTTGCAGCTAATAAGATACTCAAGGGAATATTTTGATTGCCCAATTCTGTTGCAATCTGCTGTAAGACCGATACACGGCCATCTATCATTGGCAATGATATCGGATCATAAACTGCAAGTTGCCTGATATTGCCTTCTGCAAAATTTTGTAAAGTTTTAACCTCATTATATATACCATCAAGCGCCACCGGAGCGTGGATATATAACTTTGCACCTTCATTGATCCTGAAAAACTCCTGTATATGATAAACCAGTAGAGGGTTTGACATAGATAGGTCATCAACTTCACTTGATGATAGTACCAATTTTCTAGGTACTTCTGCTTCGCCATAAACAATAAGTCCGCTAATGTGGTCGTTGCCTGAAAGCTGTCTTGCAAGCCCGCCGTTTTCTCTGATGAATTTTACACCGTTCATTGATTTGTTTTTGTTATTTTTTGAATTGTTTTGTTATTTAACTCTTTAGCATGATCCTTTGCAGCTGATTCCAAATAGAATGGACTGCCATCACTGGTCAGGTAATACACATCTACAGTTGGATGCGGTACAAATACCTTATTTGGGGTGTCTGTCTCCTTTTGCGGTTTAACCGCAGGTGTTCCTTTGTTTCTTTTTGCCATGTTGACTGGTTAATTATTGTTTAAAATTCTACTAAGTTGTAAGACAAGCCAAGGCCTAGTCCAGGTGAAAACTGGCCTTTAAAGGGATTATAGTAATAGCCGGCCAGTAAGCTCAGGCCAAGACGGGAGGATTTAGGTGCAGCAATCGTTAAGGACTGCATACCGTTGATAGAATCATCCGTTTGTCCGGACTGAGGATATCGGTATATTGTACATAAGGGGAGAACCAATTCTTTCTCTTTACGTAATCCTGCCGTAACAGTTTGATCTGATAATTAATATCAAAGGTGCCACCCGTTGTATCCAGGTTGAAACTTGCTGTTAAATAATCATCACGATAGACATAATGTTTCTTTTGAAGACTGTCAATGATGCTGGTTGCTCTCAGTGCGGTGACCTTCAGATTTGCGTTAAGTAAGGAAGCCTGCTGCAATTTCCTGGTTTTATCCAGGTTGTCCAGCCGCAAACTGTCCATTACAGATTTGCTGATGGGCAACTTACTGATGTCACCGTCACCAATGATTGCAGCTTTCCTTTCCAGCGTTACTTTGGTATATCCCTTCTGATCTACTGCAGTTGCTAATATTTTTGCAGCCGTTTTTGCTTCTTCAATGAGCGCCGGGGATCTTGTTTCATTTTGCTGTACCGACTGCGGCACCAGTTTGAATAGTTTAAAACTAAGCCAGACAGACAATTAAGGAAACTGCGGCAATTAATGCCAGTTGTAAGCCTTTTGTTTTCATCAGAACGAATTTGTTTTTAAGGGTTTCATCAGCGTAAATTATAGGTTGTTGTATTTTGAGTTTATAGGGTTCGGTTTACCGGTACTTATATCTGCTTATAGCAGTGCTGTCAACTGTCTTTTGTATTTGGAGGTTCGCCGACCGTTCTATTAAATAGGCCTTAAAAACCTCGTCTTTCTCTTTCCTTTCAGCTTTCACCATGTCTTCAAGCTGTTCGACCTTTCTTGAGTAATCCTCCTTTGCCGTGCTTGCATCAAACCGCTCGGTCACAATCACACTGACCAGAACCAGCGTAACCACATAAAGTGCATAAGCAAAGGGGGTCTGTGCAATCTCCTTCAAAGAGATCTTCTCCAAACTTTCTTGTATATTTTCCAATGGCTATGTGATTTTTAAACTTCATTTTCTGAAAATGCTCGGCTGTCGGTAAGCCTTATTTATTGACAGTTTCAGGTTTGTTTTTGAAGGCCGGTCTTCTGCAGGCTACTAGCCTGGTTTTATCAATCCAAGCCAGACCAACGGCATTACTTTGGTTGCCCCCATAGACCAAAAATGCTTTTTCATTCTCTCCGCAGTAAAACCCCACATGGCCACCTCCAGGGCGTTTAAAGACCAGAATGTCATTGAACGCCTCTTTTCCTTTTTGGACCTCAACTCCCCATTTCGACCATTCCAATGCTGCCAACAGCTTACTCCCAACTGTCTGATATCCGGCTCGCAAAACACAGATTCCTACAAACAACCCACACCATGGAATGTCATCATTTGTGTACCAGCCAGAAACGCCAGCTTCTTTAGCCCATACTAAAATGTTTGGGTTACTGTCTTTGCCGGGAATCTCCAGCAAGCCATAATGCTTGCGGGCCTCCACCCATATTCGTGGAGATTTGAAACTGTCAAGCCATGTAAATTTTTGTGGTAGTGCTTTCATCTCTCTTTTATTTATTGTTTATAATCAGGATAGGGTTATGCGGGTGGCACTAAGCCTCCCCGCCATTTGAACCTGTTTAATTAACCCTATTAACTAGACTCCGTTTACCGGCTTCCAAAATTTTGAAGTAACGATCAATCATACAAATGATAGCTTAAAACATTAGTCTGAGTGCACGAATGTTTCTGATTCACAGGTTTATTACTGATGAATTTTCAGGCTTGTAAACCTCAGCTGAATTTGTGCGGCATCTGATATTTTGTCGTCCTTACAATGACAAAGGTGTAGCATTTTTCAGGGCTAAAAAAATCGGCAATCAGGCATTGTAACTTTCATAACATTTTTTGTATCAGACAGATACAAGCATTGATCATCACTTTTTTTTAACCTTATTTTTCATAGAGATTTGTCTTTATAAAGTATTTGATATGAACGATTTGATCTTAAAAAACAAGAAAAAGAATCAGGCAAATGACCTGGTTAAAAGCACCATTATGATGGAACAGCAACAGCCAGCCTGAAATCAGACATGAATTAAACAGGGATGAGGAGGATGACGGATCTGATCCGGAGGTCTTCGACTTGCTTAAAACAGAAGATGAAACGGGTTCTCTGAACGAGGCCAGACGTTATTTTGAAAACGACCGGGTAAAGGTGAAGGAATCTCGCTTCACAGAAGAAAACACTTTAATGGAAGAAGGTTTCGATGATTGGTATTTTTAAACAATAGCCAATCAGAACGGGACTGGGATTTACCTGCTCTTAAACAAAAAGCCTGTTTTACAGCCTTCGAAGGGTGAATGTAAAACAGGCGCCAGGAGGGTATTATAGACTATTTAACTGGCGTAATTACCTTCACCCTTTAAAATTGCCCTTACAGTACGTGGACTGATGTAAAATTTAGACGCTGTTTTTTCTTCCAGCGCATCCAGGCGCCATTCGGGTTTCTGTTTTACCAATTCGTCAAAATAGTCTTTAACAGCTTGATTTCTAGATATAAATTGTTGCTGCCATCAATATAATTAGGTTAAGAGCGCTCCTTGGAGCATGATTTAATAAAAAGAATTAATTCTCATGATTTCCATATTATTTTCTTTTAATAATTTTCAAGTGATTTGTATCATATACATAAAATTGTTCCTGTGTATCGAACCGCTTAATTTTAAGACCAAAACCGTAAATAGTATTTTCTCCGCCTATAACCCTGCCTGTTGCGCAGAAATGAGGATGGTATTCGTTGATTACTTTTACTTCGCTCTCAGCATAATAAGCAATCATATTGTTCATTGAGTTATTCATAGCTTAATGTTTAATAATTTATATTTCAATTGGGTTAAATCGTTTACAGATTGAGTGCAAACCTGAAAGAATATCTCAATTTGTGATCAAAATTTTGCATCACCTCATCTTTTTGTGATAATTTTCAATTCCGGCCACTATTCAGGCTTACCTGATACCCCTCTTATAATTCTGCATCAGTTCGTTTATAACCTGATAGTTGCACTTATTCTTTTTTTATTTACTTTTGCATATTGTGTAGCTTGTCTTTCTTGTCAGAACAAACATACACACAATATGTGTTTAAATACAAATAAATATTCACAATATGAGGGAGATCTCAGGTAAATCACAGATCCTTAGCCAGATAAAATCGCATTACAACTTCAAAAACGACGCAGAATTTGCGCGTTACTTAGATATAAAGCCTAATACGCTATCTAACTGGCACAGTAGAAACACCATTGATTATGAATTGATAGTCACAAAATGTGCTGATATCGATGCAAACTGGTTACTGACTGGTCAGGGAGAGATGCTTAAGAATGAAGGACAGGAAGTTAGTGTTAGAAAACTAAGGACAGATATGCTAATGGACACACAAAATATTCCACTTTATGATGTACAGGCTAGTGCAGGTGTCATCGAATTACTTGGAAAAAAAAAACCGGCTCAAACAAGTGCCGATAGACTATATACGTATTCCAAAACTTCCTAAATGCGATGGCGCATTATATATCACAGGCGACAGTATGTATCC
Organism: Pedobacter sp. NJ-S-72; assembly: GCF_053890575.1. Taxonomy (NCBI): domain Bacteria; kingdom Pseudomonadati; phylum Bacteroidota; class Sphingobacteriia; order Sphingobacteriales; family Sphingobacteriaceae; genus Pedobacter; species Pedobacter sp. NJ-S-72. Next base: position 4,048,134 of record NZ_CM132681.1, read on the forward strand.
TTTGTTGAAATCGGGAGATATTGTGATGTATAAAGAGATCAAGGATATTGCACATAACATCATTTGGGGAGAAATGTACCTGACGTATATTGAACATAATGGCGATGAGTTCTTTTTCACAAAATACTTGCAGAGATCTGAAAAAGAAGGATTTGTAAAATTTGTTTCTCAGAACCAGCATCATCAGTCGATTGAATTTCCACTTCATGCGATCAAGGCTCTTGCAATGGTCAAAGCATCAATCAGGATAAATTCACAACTATAGAAAAAAATGAACAGCAAAAAAAAGCCTGTTATCGGATGATAACAGGCTTTTGAATATTTTGCTATTTATATTGCGGACCGGACGGGACTCGAACCCGCGACCTCCGCCGTGACAGGGCGGCATTCTAACCAGCTGAACTACCGGTCCGTTTTCCTTACGACAACTCAGCATAAATACTGTTTGGTTGTTTTCCGGACTGCAAATATACGTTAATTAATTAAAAAAAAACCATTTTAAAAAGTCTTCAATTTTAAACATCTCTCCTAATTAACTGAAAATGAGGAACTATTATTTTTTCGTTCTGCTAATAATTTCAGTTAAGCTCAACCACTCTTCGTTTTTCAGCCCTTTCTGCTCTCCTTTTTGCGTAGGATGCCCCTTGAAAAACAGAACAGGCATCTGCTTTTGGCCAGGAGGAAGGGCAGTTTCGTTTCCATCCCTGGTTATTGAATGCTTTAAAGAGCAAAATAATTCAACCGTTTTACCATCTGTTCTTGCCAGGAAATCTTTAATATCCCATGGATATCCCCAGTATTTTTTATCGTTCTCTATAATAACAGGATTAACATAAAGCAGTGTTTTATCCTTCCCCGTCTTTAAATTCTGGTCCACAAAAGTATAATCAGCCCCATCTTCATCACCTATCGCTTCATAAATTTCAGGCTCCGGGTCATTGTCCAGATTGATAAACCAACGGTAATGAAACCCATCAATAATATTGAAGCTTTTTGATCTTCTTAAAATTGGACGAAACCCAATATTCATCACCAACTCCTGTAGAATCAAGCTTCATTTTACAGATAAAGTCAGGGATTTTATCCCCGGTAAAATCAATTTCCTCCACGTAATTGATAGAGTCTTTAAGATATTGCTTCAGCTTGATGGGGGTCGTTATTTTTAGCGGCACGGTAAAACCAACATCGATAAACTTTTTCGCAGTATCATTGGCAACTGTATCAGCAGTTTTTGTCTGCTTTTTAACAGTAAACATGTATTTTTTATTTGATTTCCCTTCTTTTTCTGACCCGTTCTGACACGAGACAAGAAATAGTATTGGAATAATTAAAAGTATGATTGTTCTTTTCATTGTAAGGACTTAGAATTCCCGGATTTTAGCCTGTCAATATCAACTTGTTGTTGTTTTATTAATTGCATCAGGATTTCTATTTTCTTATTCTGTTCAATAAGATGTAACGTAAGCTCTTCCTGATGTTTGAGCAATGCTTTATTTAGATTACCCAATTCGACACCATCAGTTTCAACCTGCTGCGCAGATGGAAAGTCAGGCAAATGATTGTTTTTTTAATATAAACTTCAAGGTCCGATAATGACATTGGCTGATATACTTCTTTAAATACATAATCAGGCCATTCCGTAGTTTCTACTCTAATTTCACGAGCACGAATATTACCATTAACAGAAAGTTTCTCCTTAGGAGTAATGGTGCCTATTCCGACATTCCAGGCCGTGGAATTAAGAATAAGATCATTACCCAAATCATTAATATGCAGTGGTCTTCCTCCATGCGACTGTATCCAATTATAATCTATATTATATCCCATACGCAAATTGGGGCCATTCGCATTCCCTAGTATGAAAGTTGTACCATTGGAATCCTCTTCTGTATTGACAACTTGTAATTTGCCAATAGGGTTAGTAATTCCAATACCTACACTGCCATTAACACCAATCTGGTTTGTTTGCGCGTAAATGAATTGGATAGATAAGCAGAGACCTAAGGAGAAGGCTATTGTTTTCATATATGAGCGTTTATGTCAAGTGCAATTTAATGAAATTAGTTTAACCAAATCACAATAACGAAGAGCAATAAAAAAAAAAAAGCCTGTTATCTAAAGATAACTTTTTTTTATTTTAATCTAAATTAAGCGGACCGGACGGGACTCGAACCCGCGACCTCCGCCGTGACAGGGCGGCATTCTAACCAGCTGAACTACCGGTCCGTTTTCCCATTTGGGAATGCGAATATAGGAACTATAATCACATTCCCAAATTAATATTTCAATTATTTTAGACAAAAAACACAACTCATTAAGCTACAGAGCCTTCTTTCATCTTCTCTGCATTCTCAGCGAACTGTAATGCATCAATAAGCTCTTGTACTCCTCCGTCCATCACACCATTCAGGTTATATAAAGTCAACCCGATACGGTGATCTGTTACCCTTCCCTGAGGATAGTTGTAAGTTCTGATCTTAGCTGAACGGTCTCCTGTAGATACCATAGTTTTACGTCTCGAAGCGATATCTCCATTACGTTTCTGCAATTCGATATCATATAGCTTACTACGTAACATCTCCATCGCAATCTCTCTGTTACCTAACTGTGAGCGTTCCTGCTGACAAACAACAACCATACCTGATGGTCTATGCGTCAGCTGTACTTTAGTCTCAACCTTATTTACGTTCTGTCCACCAGCACCACCTGAGCGGGAAGTTTGAAGATCGATATCAGCAGGGTTTAAGTAGAAATCTATTTCCTCGGCTTCAGGCAATACAGCTACAGAAGCAGCTGAAGTATGTACCCTACCCTGAGTTTCTGTGTCAGGCACACGCTGTACACGGTGTACACCCGACTCATACTTCAATTGTCCGTATACATCTTCTCCGGTAACTTTCATAATCACCTCTTTGTATCCGCCTGCTGTACCTTCGGTAACATCCACAACTTCAACTTTCCAACGTTTTTGCTCAAAACGAGTAGTATACATTCTAAATAAATCACCAGCAAATAAAGCGGCTTCATCACCACCAGTACCACCTCTGATCTCGAATACTGCATTTTTAGAATCCTCAGGATCTACAGGAATCAGCATCAAACGAACGCGTTCTTCAATTTCCTCCTGCTGTTTTAACAGTAAATCCAGTTCTTCTTTAGCCATTTCACGCATTTCAGCGTCCTTCTCTGTAAGCAGGATTTCTTTGTTTGCGTCAATATTGCTCATTACATTCTTGTAAACCAGGTATTCATTTACAATCTTGGTAAGGTCTTTATATTCTTTATTTAACTGGGCAAAACGTTTCATATCCTGCATCGTATCAGGATTGGTCAGCTGCTCTTCGACATCTTCCCAGCGAATTTTTATAGCTTCTAATTTCTCTAACATAATATTTTTATTCAGCAAATAAATAATTGCTCCGACCCTTTCAACAACGTTAACGTAGCTAATATCCAGTGTTAATTACCGGGAATAGCATATCAGAAGGGTATACTGAAGCAATTGGTATTTATAGGATTACAAAAATAAGGTTTTTCATTGAAATATGTCATTGATTTTTAATGGTAATGAAGCTATCATGTGCTACTTAGTTTTTGTTCAATCGGTTTATGCTCTGCTTCACATGATGGTTTCATTGAAATATGTCATTGATTTTTAATTACACATTTAATCCCCAGTCTTTTCAAAGTACTTCAAACTCAACTCTTCGCCATCAAAAACAGCATAAGAATTAAATCCAAACCACTCCCCTATATTATAATATTTACTATTGTTACCCAGATCAACGATCATTGGTAAGTGACGGTGCCCATAAATGAAGTAATCATAATGCTGCTTTTTCAGTACATCCCGTGAATAAACGGCAAGCCATTCTTTATCTTCGCCCAGAAAGACTTCTTCTGAAGCAGTATTCACTATACGGCTATGACCGGACCAGCCAGTGGCGATGCCCAAACCAATTCTGGGTGGAAGTCTGAAAATAACCAGCGGCAAACTGGATTTCTAAAAATCTTTCTTAGAATTCTATAATTGGCATCTCCAGGCCCTAGTCCATCTCCATGATGCAGATAAAAACTCTTCCCTCCCCTATGGATAACCAGCTCATCACTAATTATTTCTATGCCCATTTCTTTGGTAAAATAATCATCGACCCACATGTCGTGGTTTCCTTTAAAAAAATAGATTTTAACACCGGCATCAGACATGGAAGCCAGCTTCCCTAGTAACCGGATATAACCCTTAGGCACAACTGTTTTATACTCAAACCAAAAATCAAAAATATCACCCATTAAAAACAACTCTGAACAAGTCGGTTCAATTGAAGTAAGCCAGCGTACAATTCTGTCTTCGCGAAGACGGCTTGTGGTATGATTTGGTGACCCTAAATGAAAATCAGAGGCAAAATATATGTTCTTTTTCATCAATATTCAAAGATAGTCAACCATTTTATCATTCATGTTCAAAAATATTTTTTACAGACAATCGGCCTTAACTATATGATAAAATGAATACATACCCCACTAGATTGGTCAACTTTGTCAAATCAGCCTCAATTTTACATCAAATGCAGACAATCGAGAATCATTACAAACAAATTTCGTAAATTCGCAACAAATTTAAATACATGATTTCTACAGATATAGCCATTATTGGCGCCGGACCCGTAGGTTTGTTTGCTATTTTCGAAGCAGGTTTGCTTAAAATGCGTTGTCATTTAATTGATTACTTACCTCAGGTTGGAGGTCAGCTCTCTGAGATTTATCCTAAAAAACCAATATATGATATCCCTGGTTATCCGAGCGTATTAGCTCAGGAACTAGTTGATAACCTGGTAGAACAAGCTAAACCTTTTCACCCTGGTTATACTTTAGGTGAACGTATTGAAGGATTAGAAAAAACGCGGTGAAGGCGATTTCGTTCTGACGACGAATATGGGTACAAAGATAGAAGCCAAAGTAGTTGTAATTGCTGCTGGGGATTTAGGATGTTTCGAACCTCGTAAACCTGCTGTTGCCGGATTAGAACAATTCGAAAACGGACGTGGTGTAAACTATATGATTTTAGATCCTGAACAATACAGGGGACAAAAAATGGTAATTGCCGGTGGTGGTGACTCTGCATTAGACTGGACTATTTTCCTGGCTGATATTGTAGAAGAATTAACACTTGTTCACCGTAGTGAAAGCTTCCGTGGCGCTCCGGATTCAGTGAATAAAGTAATGGAACTTGCTGAAAGCGGAAAAATCAACCTGGTATTAAACAGCAATCTGAATTCTGTATCAGGACATGGTAAACTGGAAAATGTAGAACTAGTACATAACCGCAGCCTGGAAAAAACAATTATCCCTGCCGATCACCTGATTCCTCTTTTTGGTTTAAGTCCAAAATTAGGCCCTATTGAGCAATGGAACCTGAACATTCATAAAAGTGCGATTGAAGTAAATACTGATGATTATTCTACGAATATCCCAGGTATTTATGCAATTGGCAATTGGCGATATCAACACTTATACTAACAAATTAAAACTAATCCTTTGTGGATTCCACGAAGCTGCATTAATGAGTCACAGTGCTTACCAGTACATGAATCCCGGTGTTAAATACACTATGAAATATACTACAGTTAACGGAGTAGCAGAATTTTAAATAATGGAAGAAAATAATATTACCGTACACGTTCAGAATCCTGATGGTACTTTGACTTCACTGGAAGCCCCTGTTGATATGGGGTTAAGTCTGATGGAATATCTGAAAGCCTGTGAGTACGACATTTTGGCTACCTGCGGAGGTATGGCTTTATGTGCGACCTGCTGTGTAGATGTTTTAGAGGGTGAAGAAAAATTAAAGGAAATGACAGATGACGAATATGCTATGCTGGATACTTTACCTGATCTTTTACCTAACTCAAGATTAGCATGCCAGTTACAGTTAAGTCATGACATGGACGGACTAGTCGTTAAATTACACGGAGTTAACTAATTACTATCACTTGTTCCTGCTATTATTTTCACAGGATCACCTATAGTTTTATAAGTACCCTCACCTTTTAATATTGCAAGCATTTTAGTGGTATTGCCAAGTAGTGATTTTGCTGCTTCAAGCTCTTTATCATACTGGAATGCTTGCATTACTTTACCTTTCTCAAAATAATATCTGCTCACAATCTGTGTTTCCAATATCCTTTTGATCTCCGCTTTATGCGTGAGCACTTCGGTTTTTTTAGCAATGAGCATCTTAGCTTTTAATGCTTCAAGATCTTTTTTAACCACATCAAGCTTCTGCTCCTTTTCGGCCTCAGCCCTAAGATCTGAAAGCAGTCTTTCTGTTGTAGAGACATAAGCATAGTCTTTACCATCCAATGAACTTGCAAACGCCAAATAGTCTTCATCAGATAACTGAAATTCAGTTGCCGGACTTATTGCAGCATGTTTCTTCTTATAGGCATTAGCAAAATCGAAAAACATACTTTTACTGATCAGAGAGATTTGTAATAGGGCTCAGCTTTGTAGCTCCGACTTCCACATCAGGATAAACACCGCTTCCGTTATATACGCTTCTGCCTGTTCTGGTTTTATACTTAGCAATCAGAGAATCAGCTATTTTCACATTTTTTCCTTCTGCATTTTTATGCGCATAATCCACAGCTTGTATACATCTGCCAGACGGGGTAAAATATTTTGCCACGGTAACTTTAACAAGGCTGTTATAAGGCAAATTAAAGGTCTGCTGAACCAATCCCTTACCATAACTCCGTTGTCCGATAATAACGCCCCTATCCAGATCCTGTAATGCTCCAGCTACTATTTCGGAGGCCGATGCTGAAGATCCATTAATTAGCACAGCCAGAGGCAGGTCTGGAAATAATGGCAGATTACTGGTTTTATAATTGATGGTTTTTTCAGGATTACGTCCTTTTTGGGTAACAACAACCAAATCTTTATTAACAAAAAGATTGACGATTTTTACAGCTTCCTGCAAAATACCTCCACCACCATTATATCTTAAATCAAGTATCATCCCTTTTGGATGCTGTTTATTCAGTTCAACAGCCGCATCCTGTACTTCCTGTGCAGAATTCTCCAGGAATTTATCTAAACGGATATAAGCAATATCGCCTATCATCCCCGAATAAGAAACATTAGGCTGTTTGATTTCATCTCTTACCAGTTGTTTTTGAATAACTGTTCCCTCTCTGACAATCAGCAGGTCTACAGCAGAGCCACGCGGACCACGAAGTAAGCGGCTTACCTCTATACGTTCTTTTCCCTTTACTTCAACCCCATTGATCTTTACAATCTGGTCTCCGGGCTGAATACCCATTTTAAATGCGGGATAACCTGAGCTCACTTCATTCACGAAAAGCTTTCCTTCTATAAAAACAGTACTTGCACCAATTCCACCAAACTGTGTACTCACATATTTCAGCTTATATTCTTCTATCTCAGATTCAGGAATATAAGTAGTGTAAGGATCCAGCGTTTCCAGCAGGCATCGATACCATTTTTCATTAAATCAGTAGGATTGGTCTCATCAACATAATTGACGCTAATCTCTTTGTACAGAGATGCGAAAATATCCAGGTTTTTAGACACCAGGAATAGATCCTCCTTGAAAGACCAGGTGAAGGACGCAAATGCAATAAGAGCAAACAGGAGTGCAAACTTATTTCGTTTCATGAGCATGCAAATTATTTAAGAGGATGAGTTTACATGCAACTTACCTTACAACCTGTTTCCGTTAGGATCAGCAAGTGCTTTATTAATCGTAAATTCTACATATCTGACATCCCTTTTCAACAAAGCCGTTAATTGATTAACCAACTGATCTTCCTGGCCAGGCGCAAATACCAAATTCTCTTTAGCCAAATCTCTGTATTTTCTAAGAACTTTGATTTTAACTCTTTCTGCTGTTTCAGGAGTGAATGTAAAGCTTGCCATAATATATTCTTTCCTGCAAAAATATGAAAAAAAAAAAAAAAAACATCTAAAGCCCCATCTAAAAACAACAACTAAGGTTCCCTCTGAAATTTAAAATCTATGGTTTCTTCTGAAACAACAATATCTAAAAGCCCCTTCTAAAAAAACAACAACTAAAGTTTCTCCTGAAATCTAAAATCTACGGTTCCTTCTGAAACAACAATATCTAAAAGCTTCTTCTAAATAACAACAACTAAAGTTCCTCCTGAAATTTAAAATCTACGGTTCCTTCTGAAACAACAATATCTAAAAGCTTCTTCTAAATAACAACAACTAAAGTTCCTCCTGAAATTTAAAATCTACGGTTCCTTCTGAAACAACAATATCTAAAAGCCCCTTCTAAAAACAACAACTAAAGTTTCTCCTGAAATTTAAAATCTACGGTTCCTTCTGAAACAACAATATCTAAAAGCTTCTTCTAAATAACAACAACTAAAGTTTCTCCTGAAATTTAAAATCTATGGTTTCTTCTGAAACAACAATATCTAAAAGCTTCTTCTAAATAACAACAACTAAAGTTTCTCCTGAAATTTAAAATCTATGGTTTCTTCTAAACAACAATATCTAAAAGCTTCTTCTAAATAACAACAACTAAAGTTCCTCCTGAAATTTAAAATCTACGGTTCCTTCTGAAACAACAATATCTAAAAGCCCCTTCTAAAAACAACAACTAAAGTTTCTCCTGAAATTTAAAATCTATGGTTTCTTCTAAACAACAATATCTAAAAGCTTCTTCTAAAATTAAGGCACCATCTAAATAAAGCGCCAACCAGCACACCCCCAATAGGATGAGTTAAAAAAGGGGATAACATGTTTTGTGACATCATTCATTCTATATGAATGCGGTCACAAAACATGTTATCCCCTTTTTTAATCGAAGACTCGAAATCTTTTTTATATTTACGTCTTCCTTAAATCCTCAAAAACTCCATACTAAAAATGGCAAGATTAAATCTTTTGGAAGAAACACGTTTTGAAAAACTCCCTGTTTCAGTATTTGATAATCCAGCAACAGCATCCCCTTAACGTTGCGCAGCGTATCGCCAATCTCATAAGAGACAAACAAGAAAAGAAGCAAAAGGCAATTATAGGCCTTGCAACAGGTGCTACACCAGTTGCCGTATACGCAGAGCTTGTTCGTTTACACAAAGAAGAAAATCTTAGCTTCAGTAATGTCATCACTTTCAACCTGGATGAATATTATCCAATGCAGCCTGATGCTGCACAGAGTTATGTGACTTTTATGAAAGAGCATTTATTTGATCACATTGATATCCCTAAAGAAAATATCAATATTCCTGATGGTACATTAAGTCTTGAGGCTATTCCGGCATTCTGTCTGGAATATGAACGCAAAATTGGTGAGCTTGGCGGTCTTGACATTCAAATTCTCGGAATTGGACGTACAGGACACATTGGTTTTAACGAGCCAGGTTCTGCACCAAATTCAGGAACCCGCCTGGTTACACTCGATGATCTGACCAGAAGAGATGCAGCAAGAGACTTCGGTGGTAAATCTTTTGTCCCCTTCAAAAGCAATTACGATGGGAATCGGAACTATCTTCAAAGCGCGTGAAATCATATTGATGGCATGGAGCCAAAAGAAAGCTTCTATTATCAAAAAGGCTGTTGAAGGAGAAATTTCAAGTGAAGTACCTGCTACTTATTTACAACTTTCTGATCATGTAGAATTTATTCTGGATAAAGACGCAGCTTCATCACTTACCCGTTTTGATACTCCATGGCTTGTTAAAGATTGTGTTTGGGAAGATAAGTTAATTAGAAAAGCCGTAATCTGGCTGGCCAACACCTTGAAAAAGCCAATTCTAAAACTTACCGAAGATGATTTCAATAATCATGGTATGGCACAGCTAGCCATTGAGAGAGGGCCTGTCTATAATATCAACATTCATATATTCAATAAACTACAACATACAATAACCGGATGGCCAGGAGGAAAGCCAAATGCAGATGACTCTCAGCGTCCCGAAAGAGCAAAACCGGCTAAAAAAAGGGTCGTTATTTTCTCTCCGCATCCGGATGATGATGTAATTTCAATGGGTGGTACTTTTATCCGCCTCGTAGATCAGCAGCACGATGTTCATGTTGCTTACCAGACTTCGGGTAATACAGCTGTATGGGATGACGATGCTTTAAGATTCGTAGAATTCAGCATTGACTTTGCAGAGAAAATGGGATTAGATCAAAAGGAGCTGAAAGATATTTATCAGAACATGCGCGCCTTTATTGCGGAAAAACAGCCTAATCAGGTAGATACACCAGAAATCCAGTCTGTAAAAGGATTGATCAGAAAAGGTGAAGCCATAGCAGGAGCACGCTATTGTGGTCTTGAAGATGACCATATCCATTTTATGGCGCTGCCTTTTTATGAAAGCGGTAAAAACAAAAAGAACCCGGTAACTAATCTGGATGTCGAAATGACGATGGATTTATTACAAAAAGTTAAACCCGAGCAGATCTTTGCTGCCGGAGATTTTGAAGATCCGCATGGTACACACCTGGTTTGCTTTAATATAATCATTGAGGCTATGAACCGTCTGCGAAAAACAGAAGAATGGGCAAAGGATTGCTGGTTATGGATGTACCGTGGCGCATGGCAGGAATTCGATACACACGAAATTGAAATGGCAGTTCCACTTAGTCCTCAGGAATTGCTGAAAAAGAAATATGCCATTTTCAAACATCAGTCACAAAAAGACCGAGCAGTATTTCCGGGCGATGATGCCAGAGAATTCTGGGAGCGCGCCGAGGATAGAAACCGCGAAACGGCAAGAGCATATGACGACTTAGGATTAGCAGAATACGAAGCTATGGAAGCTTTCGTCCGCTGGAAATTCTAAAATTATTTTATTTACAAGCTTAGCGCCTGTTTAAGAAATCATTCAAAAACTATATTAACATAAGGTTTTTGAACGTTTCTTAAACAGGCGCTTAAATTAAACCCATATGTATAAAAATATCATCCCGATAATCGGATTAACTGTACTTGCTGCAATTAACAACCCAGTATCAGGACAACAAAAAACTACCGCACACAAATCCACTGTCCAACAAGCTGGAAAACTGATTCCTAATGACCCGGCAGTTAAAATCGGCAAACTTCCAAATGGACTTACCTATTATATCAGGAAAAACACAGAGCCTAAAAACAGGGCTGAGCTTTATCTGGCCAATCGCATAGGCTCTTTAATGGAAAATGATGACCAGCGAGGGCTAGCACATTTTACAGAACACATGGCTTTTAACGGCACTAAAGATTTCCCTAAAAATGAGATTATTAATTATCTGCAAAAGGCAGGTGTGCGTTTTGGAGCTGACTTAAATGCCTATACCTCTTTTGACCAGACAGTTTACCAGCTGCCAATTCCTACAGACAGTGCAGAACTCTTTAAAACCGGCTTTAAAATCCTCGCCAACTGGGCGGGAAAAATCAGCATGGAATCAGACGAGATAGATAGAGAACGAGGCGTAATTATCGAAGAGGACCGCCAAAGCGGCAAGAATTCGGGAGAGAGAGAATCAGAAAACAACTGCTCCCTATCTTACTCAAAGATTCCCGCTATGAAAATCGCATTCCTATTGGAAAAGTTGATTTATTAAAAACCTTTACACACGATAAGATCAGGAATTTTTATGCAGACTGGTACAGACCTGATTTACAGGCTGTCATTGCTGTAGGAGATTTTGACGTGAATGAAGTTGAAAAATTAATTATAGCAAACTTCTCTGACTTAAAAAACCCTGTCAAAGAAAGGGAGAGATTAAAATATGATCTTCCTGACAACAAAACCCCGCTTGTTAAAATTATTACTGATCCTGAACAGCAGTACAATATTGCCTCAGTAACCTGGAAACAACGCGGAAATATTTTAAAAACTACTGCAGACCAGAGGAAAAACATTGTGTACAGCATGATTAACTCCATGTTATCTGCACGCTTTCAGGAGATCATGGAGAAGGACAATGCTCCATTTTTATTTGCTCAAAGTTCATTTGGTGGTTATCAGGGAGGGCTTGTGCCCGAGATCAATGCTTTTCAAACCACAGTTGGGGCCAAATCAGGTAAAGAACTGGAACATGCCCTTACTGCAGCAATTGCCGAAAGTGAAAGAGCCGTAAGATTTGGGTTCCTGCAATCAGAACTTGATGTCGTTAAGAAAAACATTGAGGCCGGGAATGAAATTTTACTCAAAGAGAAAGACAAAACTTCGTCAGGTGCTTTTATGGGTGAATATCTGAGTCATTTCCTTACGGGATCTGCTATAGGATCAATTGATTTCAATTATGCCGATACGAAACAAAATTTAAAGACGATTACACTGGCAGAAGTTAATGCACTGGCAAAAACGCTGATTACAAAAGACAATCAAATTATAATCGTACAGGCTCCCGAAAAGGAAAAGGCGAACCTGCCGACCAAACCCCAGCTACTTGCTGTCTTTACCAATGCAGGAAAAAATCTGAAACCTTATGTGGATAATACAGTGAACAAGCCTCTTTTAGCGCAGCCGCCAGTAGCTGGTAAAGTAACCGCAGAAAAGAAATTCGAGGACATAGGCGTAACAGAGTGGACGCTAAGTAATGGGATTAAAGTTTTGTTGAAACCAACGGATTTCAAAAATGACCAGATTCTCTTCAGTTCATTTTCCAAAGGGGGAACTTCTTTAGCAAATCCAGCAGATTATCAATCTGCTGACAACGCCGGGATCATCCCGCAAAGTGGCTTGGGAGATTTCAATCCTTCACAATTAAACAGATTACTTGCAGGAAATACAGGTAGTGCGAGTGCTTATCTTGGCGAATTGTACCAGGGGTTTAGCGGAAGTGCTTCTCCTAAAGATTTGGAAAATGCCTTACAAATGGTTGTGGCATCTGCCCTGAACCCACGTAAAGACACTGAAATTTTCAAGAAGTGGATCAGTGATGCAAAGGTAAGCCTGGAGAATAAAAATGCCGAGCCTGAAAGTGTTTTTGCAGATACCGTACAAGCAGTTCTTTCTTCTTATAACAAAAGGAGCATGCCTTATACACTGTCTGACCTGGACAAAATCTCTCTGGACAAGGCTTTTGATTTCTATAAAGGCCGTTTTGCTGACCTTGGAGAACAAACCTTTATATTTGTAGGTAACTTTGACCTGAACACAATTAAACCCCTTATAGAGACTTATATTGCAGGTCTGCCTGCACTGAATAAGAAAACTGATTTCGTGGACTTAGGAGCACGCACGCCAAATGGCACCATTAGTAAAACTGTTCATAAAGGATTAGAAGATAAAGCCAGTGTCCAGCTATATATCCACGGAGACTATGATTATACAGCAGCAAATAATGTACAGCTCGATGCACTGAACAGTGCTTTAGAAATTAAAATACTGGAAAGACTACGTGAAAAAGAAAGTGGAGTTTATTCTCCGGGAGTTTCGCTGAGTGTCAGTAAGTATCCAAACGCACATTATTATTTTGTCATCTCTTTCAGCTGTGCACCTGCAAATGTAGAAAAAAACTATAGCCGCAGCATTAGATGAAGTAAAAAGTATTAGAACCAATGGAGCAACGGCACAGGATATCATTAAGTTCAAATCTGAAGAACAGCGTCAGCAGGAATTAAATCTTCGCAATAACGGTTACTGGTTGGGCTATCTGACTACCAGGCTAAAATATGGTGATAATTTAAATCAGTTACTGACAGAAAAACAAAGACTGGATGAAGTAACGGTTGAGTCTTCTAAAACTACTGCACAAAAGTATTTAAAGCAGGACAACTATATCAGACTTGTCTTAATGCCACAGCAATAAAAACATTTTGTTATCAAAAAAGCGGACATGATTGATTCATGTCCGCTTTTTTTTATTTGGTTTCTACTCCTACCGGACCGCCCGGGTCACTCTCGTTCTTTAGCCTGTCCAGCGCAGTCACTAAATAATTATATCTTTTTCCCTTCGTTACGCTCGTGTCTAAAAAGGAAGTTACATTTTCGAAACTGATCTTTATAATGTTTTTCGGGTTTACGACGCTGATTCTGATTCTTTCTCCTTCCTCAAACCGGTAAATCACATAACCAGAAGCGGTTTCTCCATCTTCTGCTTTTAATGGAGCAGCCCATTTAAGTTGCACCCCTACCCCAACAGCCTCAGCACTTAAGCCCTGTGGTATATTCGGTACAATTTCATCCAGCCACGGCATTTGCGGCGGAAGAGCAGGATATTTGTATAAATCATTTCTTAAAGAATCTCCCGTTGCCCTTGCCACTGTAGAAAATGATTTGGAACTAAAGAACACACTTCCCTGAACACGGTTATTCTCCCTCATATACCTGATCTGATCAGGGATCTGACTTGGATCCCGCCATGCGGCCTCCATACGCTGATTCATCAGATAAGCAGCCTGTCCGATATAAAGGTGTCTGCCATAAGTATTATTACTCCACCAGTCTACTAAAGTGTCAAATGGCGCGGCCTTTCTAGTAAAACTGAAATACACCTGAGGATTGATATAGTCAACCCAGCCTTCTTAACCCATTTTCTTGAATCTGCATATAATTCTGTATAATTGGAAAGCCCATGAGTTTCTGAACCCTGGGGATCTTCCTTACTATTTTTCCATATTCCAAAAGGACTGATCCCAAACTTTACATACTTTTTATAGTGGTGAATACTGTCATCCAGTTGCTTAATCAGCAAATCAACATTGTTTCTTCTCCAGTCATTCAGATTAGTAAATCCATTTGGATATTTATTAAAAGTAGCACCATCATTGATACGCTGACCAGCAATAGGATAAGGATAGAAGTAATCATCAAAATGAATACCATCCACATCATATCCTTTAACGACATCCAGAATTACCTGAACAATATATTCTCTTACCTCTGGCAGTCCGGGATCAAATTGTTTTTTCCCTCCATACGTGAAAAACAAGTCTGGCCTTTTTCTGACCATATGATCTTCACTGAAGACAGTATTTGCCCCCATACTTGCACGATATGGGTTAAACCATGCATGTAATTCCATTCCACGGGAATGGGCTTCCGTAATTGCAAATTCC
Organism: Pedobacter sp. NJ-S-72; assembly: GCF_053890575.1. Taxonomy (NCBI): domain Bacteria; kingdom Pseudomonadati; phylum Bacteroidota; class Sphingobacteriia; order Sphingobacteriales; family Sphingobacteriaceae; genus Pedobacter; species Pedobacter sp. NJ-S-72. The sequence goes on from NZ_CM132681.1 coordinate 4,063,177, forward strand.
AGGGGGTCATAACCCGGGCCAGGTGCGATTCCTTGTTTTCCCATCAGCCATTGGCTCCAGGGTTCTCTTGATTTGCGGTAAAATGCATCCGCTGCAGGTCTTACTTGTAATAAAATGGCATTCATTCCATTTCTTTTATGCTGGTCAATTAATGCAATCAGCTCCTGCTTTTGTTCATCTGTACTCAGTCCTGGTCTTGATGGCCAGTCAATATTAGCAACGGTTGCAACCCAGACCCCTCTAAACTCCCTTTTTGGAGCAATTTTTGCTGGTGTTTGTGCGTAAATAAAAATTGGGGTAATTAAAGTTGTTAGAATTGCAAAAACAATCTTTTTCAGCATTATTGGTTCTTTTGGTAGTTTAAACTTAACATCAATTTGGGGACAGCATACGAAACATTTATCGCCAACGTCAGCAATTAAACGATTTTTTTTAAGGTCTCATACAATTTCAAGCATTTTTTTTTTCCACAAATTATTTTTTTTATCCTATGTTCGTTTTTTTTTATCAATCAGCAGCTAAACAATTCGACAAAGAAACTTCAATTTTTGATTTCAAATGTTAGACCGAAAAGATCCCATAAATAAAGGAGACCGTAATAAAATATATTTTTTAATCGTAGTAATCGCTGCCTTACTGGGCACGAATGCTTTTCTGTATTTCAAAGATAAGCATGAAAAAGAACGCTTTGTCACTACGAATACTGAAAAAGAAAGATTAAAACTTGAGGTGGAGAAAATAGAAGTAGAATTTGATAAGGTGAACACGATGAATGTTGCCCTAACTGATAAACTTCAAAAAGAACAAGCGCTGGCAAGAGCCAAAATTTCAGCATTAAAACAGTCTTTACAGAGAGGACAGGTAACCCAGACAGAACTTATTACTGCACAAAATGAGCTAAAAAAATTAAGATCATTTTTAGCCGATTACAAAGAAGATTTCTCTCGTGTAGAGAAAGAAAATACTTTCTTAAAGCAGAAAGAGACAGCCTGGTTAAATCAGTTACTTATGTATCTGCTAAAGCTCATGCCTTAGAGAAGAAGAATTCAGAGTTGAGCGCTAAAGTAAAAAGCGGTGCAGCTCTAAAAGCATTTAACGTGAACTTATTAGCCTTCAAGGTGAAAAACAGCGGTAAAAACGTAGAAGTAACCAGAGCTTCCACAGCAAAAAAACTCGTAACCTATTTTAATATCATTCCTAATCAACTCGCAGCCAAAGACTATCATAAGATATATATCCGCGTTTTTGATCCTTCCGGAAACCTGATTGCAAATGAACAAAATATGTTTGAAGCAGATGGACAGGAAATGCAGTTCAGTGATATGATCACTATTTCTTATAACAATGATGATACCGCTTATACTATTGAATGGGTAAACCCAAGGCCATTTGTTAAAGGGACTTATTCTATCCTGCTTTATGCAAACGGCTTTACAATGGGAAAAGCTGCTATTACATTGAAATAGTTCCAGACAAATTAATCCTGAACCAGCGGGAAACTCAGATAAAATGTAGTTCCGGTATCTTCCACTGATTTAAAGTCTATCGTTCCACCAGCATTCTCTACTGCCTGTTTCACAAAGGCAAGGCCCAATCCGGTCCCGGAAGATTTAGTGGTGAAATTAGGGACAAATTTTTTTTGGCTGCAGTTCCTGATCAATACCCTTTCCATTATCCTCTACCTCAACCCACACATAGTCCGAATCATTAGTGATTTTAATAAAAATCATACATTTCTCTTTCTGATTCGCGGCCTCTATCGCATTCTTCATCAGGTTATTGAATGAACGCAGCATCTGATCTTTATCGCCTTGAATGAGCACCTCTTTATTGGTCAGATTGGATATATATATTTCAACATTTCTGGTGTTTACAAAAACATCTCTTGTTTGCTCAATAATTGGGATAAGCTTTAATTTTTCCAGCTTTGTATCTGGCATTTTTGCAAAGTTTGAAAATTCGGAAGCAATTGTTGCTAAACTATCAATCTGCTCTACGAAAGACCTGTAAAAACGTTCAAACTTCTGTTCAAAGTTAGGGTCTTTTTCTTTCCATGATTTCTCCAGCAGTTGTACGCCTAGTTTTAAAGGGGTAAGTGGATTTTTAATCTCATGCGCAACCTGCTTAGCCATTTCACGCCACGCACTCTCTCTTTCAGACTTCGCTAGTTTGACTGCACTTTCTTCCAGTGCAGCAATCATCTTATTATATTCTTTGATTAATGAGCCAATCTCATCGTGGCGCGACCAGAGAATAGGTTGATTTTTTTGTCCCAGCTTTGTCTTTTTAATACTTTCCTGAATGAAAGTCAGGGGGCTTGTAATCTGATTTGCAAGGAAGACCGCAAGGATACCAATGGCTACAAAAACAAGTGCATAAATATTAATCAGCGTATTAATGAACAATCCTATTTTTGATTGATAATCTGCCTCGTTACCGTAATAAGGCAAGCCTATATAAGCTACTGTCTGATTTTGAGCATTACGGATAGGCGCATAGGCGGATGAATATTTGAACTCACCTATCTTCTCCTGAGGATTGGAATATTCTGATCGCTGAAGCTGCTTGAGATAAATATAGGCCTTAGGCTCCATTTTAGTCCCTATAATCCCATAATCATACATCTTGGGCAATGAGGTGAATAAAAGATTCCCATCAGTATCAAACAGGTTTAAATAAGCTGAATTGATATCCGCAAACTGGTTGAAGTTAATCACAGCCATATCTGTGGCTTCTGGCACACCACTTCCAAAAATCTGCTTCTCATAAGAAAGTTGCACTTTTCTTATTTTTTCTCTGATAAAATCTTCCTGTTGTTTCCTGTACTCATCTCTGATATAAAAGAAAGTAGACCATCCAACGATCAATAAGGTAGCCACGACAGAAAGTACGATAGATAATTGTATCCGCGTTTTGTATAAGATCTTATTTGCATTGATCATTAAAGACCGGTTGATATTAAACCCTCCTCCCCAGCTCTTATCAATATTCTTTAATAGCCATATCAGCACATATAAAGCCGCAGAAAAAAAATAATAAACATCAGGAAAAAGAAAGATAATGCTGCGAGCCTGACAATGTAGTTCACCTTCTCTTTACTGATTACTATAATTTTTGAGTTGCTTGCCGAATAGATGAGGTGACTATAGCCTAACTTAGATTCATTCACAATTACTGGTTCACCGTAAATCCCCTTGAATTCCGTATTGGCAATTTTATAGGTATACTTTCCTGCCTGCTTAATCAGCTTATTATTGTTATAAAATGCAAAGGAATAATTACTGTAGTCTTCGTCATTTTTTAATTTCCCATCAATCAGGATCTCAGGAAACTGGCTGTTATAATTATACTGCTGAGATTTTAATTCAATAACCAGTGTCCCCAGAATATGGTTATCATCAAAAATCGGGATTATCCCGAAGTAGTTCTGATAGCCAAAAGTATCATTCAGGCGATAAAAAAGAAGTTTGAGATTTTTACAGACCCCGATTTAACCAGGTTCTGATAATGTTGTAATGACCTTTCTTCTCTGACAGCAAGCGTAGAATCTGCCGCATTAAATTCGTAGAAATTATGTTCAAAAGGAGCTAAATAGCCATCCAGAAAAGTCTTAATAATATAGTTTTGTAAAGCGAGGTGTCTGTTTGACCCGGGGCTTTTAAAGTAATCTGTAATAAAAAGATCATTAGAAATCCCGTTCCCAAGACTCTCAATAGAATTGATCACTTTAGGATCATCCGAAGATTGCAGCCGCTGTGCAATCACATAGCGGTTACTACGCTCCTTAATATCATTGAATTTTAAATACTTGATAGAAGAAATAAACGCAAGGCAGAAAAAGACCGCAGCAAAAATCCCAATCGAAAACTTATTCTTCTGAATATAGCTGTTATAAGAAATGATAAACAGGAATAGCGCATATGCGATAAAGAAAGCCGTAAAATCTGTACATAACATGTAAATGAAATACAGAGAAAACAAGGTAATAAATAAAATCACCCTTTCTTTATTGGTCACAAAAAGCTGCCTGGTTAACTCGATAGCAATACTGGCTATCAGATAAACATTAAACCAGACCAGGCATAGAATAATAATACAAACCCAGCTTAACCAGCTTAGATTGATAATATTGGTAATATCAAAATTTATCTTGGAGTTGTAAATAAGGCCAAAGAATACTTCATTCATCAAAAAGGCAATACCAGAGAAAAGCATCAGTAGCACAAAATGGAAAAACCACCCGGCCATTTTACTCCTGACCATCCATTGGGGAAGCCTGTAATTATCTTTATAGGTATAAACAAAGAGCACAACCCAGGTAATAGAAAGGACATTCAGCAGGAAGTCTCCAAGAGAGGGTAAAAAGAAACTTTCAGCATAAATAGATGGGCTGAAAATTTCGAGATTAAACTGGTGATTATACCAGCCGTATTCCAGGTCTGTAATTCTGACACCCAGGAAAAAGGTAATCAGCAGCAGTAACGTAGCAGGAACCAAATAGCCCCTTCTGGCCAGTCTGGCGCAAAATGAATTAACAAAAAGAGAAAAACTGAATAAACCAATTACCCATAGCCAGATCTGAATGGTAGAATAAACACTTTCAGTATAGTTAGGCTTGAGTTTCACCTCAAACAATAATTTACCATCCAGGTTCATAATTCCATTAACCTGTTCGTCCATAAAGGAAGCCAGAGCCAAAGAATTTGTAGTAGATAAGTTATTTACGATTCCATTTTTAAGATACCGGTTCTGAATACTGAACTGGTCTTTTACATCGATCAGAAAGATCAAAGTATAACTTCCTTCTGTTTTTTTAATCGCTTCATACCATCCATTAGACAGTTGCAGAAAAGAAGACCCTTCTTTTACCTTGTCCAGATTAGGTGGTATCGCTTTATTTGAACTCCAGAATTTAAGTACGGCGTGGTCGTAAGTCAGAATACTTATTCCTTTTACGCCAAATGAATTGATATAATTCAAAGCAAAAAATTTTTCATTCAGGTGAAACTGCTTGGCCCTTTCGAGCTGCTGCGCATCTGCTAAGAAATTATATACAGCCTGTTCGTTTAAAGCAAGGTTCTCCTGAAGTTTGCTTGCCTCGTGTTGCAGAAGGTCTTTTTCTGTTATAGAATGCTTTAACGATAATGCGGTAACAATACAGCATATCCCCAGAATCAATAAAAGAAATCTTATTTTACCCCCTATATTCACGCCGGTTTTTTTAATTAATGATCACCGATTAAACAGGAATTGCTGCAGAACTTGTCTGAGCTTCTCTGCTTACTTTTTTAACCAGGCCCTGCAATACTTTGCCCGGTCCTACTTCTAAAAATTCATCAGCTCCGTCTGCCAGCATACGTTCTACTGTTTGGGTCCATCTTACAGCACCTGTAAGTTGTGTAATTAAATTAAATTTAATTTTTTCAGGGTCTGTTTGTGGTATCGGGTCAACATTCTGGTAAATTGGACATACAGGGGCAAAAAAATTGTAGTATTTTCTATTGCTTCCTTCAGTTCAATTCTGGCAGGCTCCATTAATGGAGAGTGGAATGCACCACCTACATTTAATTTCAAGGCTCTTTTTGCTCCAGCTTCAGTCAATTTCGCACAAGCGATATCAATCCCTTCTATACTACCAGAAATAACCAGTTGTCCCGGGCAGTTATAATTCGCTGCTACAACTACTTCATCAATTTCTGCACAAATATTTTCTACTACATCATCTGCTAAGCCTAAGATAGCAGCCATTGTAGAAGGTTGCAGTTCGCAGGCTTTTTGCATTGCATTTGCACGTGCGATTACGAGTTTTAATCCGTCTTCAAATGAGATTGCAGATGCTGCAACCAATGCTGAGAACTCTCCTAAAGAGTGTCCCGCAACCATATCAGGTTTGAAATCATCTCCTAAAGATTTGGCAAGTATAACAGAGTGAAGAAATATAGCTGGTTGGGTAACCTTAGTTTGCTTCAACTCTTCTTCAGTACCGGAGAACATGATGTCACTGATACGGAACCCAATAATATTATTTGCTTTTTCAAATAATTCTTTGGCCATCTCAGTCTCATACAGTTCTTTACCCATACCTGAAAATTGTGCGCCTTGCCCTGGAAATAAATATGCTTTCATTTATATTATTCTTTTTTCTAATGTAACCGTGCTGTTATTAACCTCAAAAACTCTGCCCTCGTTTTGTCTTTTGCAAATTCTCCTGTAAAAGCTGAGGTTGTTGTTACTGAATTTTGTTTCTGTATCCCTCTCATTGCCATACATAAATGCTGACATTCGATAACCACCGCTACTCCCGCAGGGTTTAAAGTTTCCTGAATACAATCCCTGATTTCATTTGTCAATCGCTCCTGTACCTGCAATCTTCTTGCAAAAGCATCCACAACACGAGGGATTTTACTTAAACCAACAATATGACCGTTAGGAATGTAAGCCACATGGGCTTTACCAAAGAAAGGCAGCATATGGTGTTCACACACATAGAATAAACTTCTATGTCCTTTACCACAACCATCTGGCTGTAATCTTCTTTAAACATTGCCGACCGCAGGATTTCATCCGGTTTGATGTCATAACCATGCGTAAGATACTGCAACGCTTTAGCTACACGCTCAGGCGTTTTCAATAAACCTTCACGCTGAGGGTCTTCACCCAGCTGAGTCAATATATCAGTATAATGGCTGGAAATAGAAACTGTTTTCGCTGTGTTATAACGATCTATTTTAATATACCCTTCGTTCTCTTCATCAAAGGCATCTAGTGTATTATTTTCCATGTATATCGTTTGATTAACCGAAGTACTCTACAAAATTATTTTCGGTCTCGTAAATTTTAACGCAATGCAAAATTGCACCACCTTTTTGAATATGTGGTAATAGCTGTTCCCAAACTGCAATCACCAGGTTTTCTGTTGAAGCAAGTTTGTCTTTCATAAAATCGACATCCAGATTAAGATTTCTATGATCAAGTTTGTCAATGATATGCTGCTCATTGATAATTTCTTTCATCCATTTCAGGTCGACTAAAAATCCTGTTTCAGGATTAATTTCTCCCTTTACAGTAACAAAAAGCTGATAATTATGACCATGCCAGTTAGGATTGGCACATTTGCCAAAAACTTCAAGATTATGATCATCAGACCAGTCTGGTCTTGCTAATTTATGTGCGGCGTTGAAAGATTCTTTGCGGGTTATATAAATCATATTTCAGTAATTGACCGCAAATATACGAAGACTATCTAAAAACAAGCACGCTAGGTAGATCCATTATTTTGTAACTTCGTTAAATGAAGATACTGGTCGTTGCAGCAACAAGAGCTGAAGTAGCTGAATGTTGCCATACCTTCAGCCTTGCTGAAGGTAATTTTATTCAAACTCCACGTTTTGACCTGCTGATTACCGGCGTAGGGATGACTGCCACAGCATTTGCATTAGGCCAGCATTTATCCCCTTCATCAGACTATAAACTGGTTGTTAATTAGGCATCGCCGGATGTTATGATCCTAATATCCCATTAGGCAGCCTGGTTAATGTTGTGAGTGATGAGTTTTCAGAATTAGGTGCAGAGAATAAAGATGAGTTCTTGACGATAGATGCAATGGGCTTTGGGAAAAGCAGGTATACGGCTAAAAACATCCCCGCTTCGCTCAATTTACCAGAGGTGAACGGTATAACGATAAACAAAGTACATGGAAATAAGGCAAGTATAGCTGCTATTAGTCAGAGACTGAACCCCATTACCGAAAGTATGGAAGGTGCTGCTGTTTTTTACAGCTGCGAGCAGCTTGACATCCCTTGTATTCAGATTCGCAGTATATCCAATTACGTTGAAGAAAGAAATCGCGATGCCTGGAATATAAGGTTGGCTATCAAAAACCTGAACAACTGGGCAATTGAATTTTTGACAAACGATTAACCAAGCAGATACAGGAACTGCTTACATTTACCAAATGAAACTTTCACTCGCTTTTTCCTCCTGTGTCCAAACGAACGATTTTTTATTTTTGATGCATTGATTCATCATAAAATTGATACTGAAGGATTAGAATTCGAAGTATTCTTCGATGACGTTGAAACTTTAAACCAAAAGGCACTGAGAGCTGAGCTGGATATTACCAAATTAAGTTTTCATGCTTTTGCCCATGTTGCAGATAAATATGCTTTGCTGGATGCCGGAAGTGCATTAGGATTTGGGGTTGGCCCCTTGCTAATCTGTAATAATGAAAGTTTAATTGACAGCGATGAATTAAACAGAGAAAATTCTTCACTGACAGTAGCTATTCCCGGGGAATTGACAACTGCAAATTTCCTGTTGGGTATTGCATTTCCCAATTTGCTCAATAAACAGGTAATGGTTTTCTCAGAAATTCAGGATGCGCTACTGAATGACAGTATCGACCTTGGTCTGATCATTCACGAAAACCGTTTTACTTATACCGCAAAAGGCTTACATAAAATCGTAGATCTCGGCAGTTACTGGGAAGATTTAACCGGCTGTGCTATTCCATTGGGAGGAATTGTTGTGAATCGTAAACTCGATCGCGAAATACAGCTTAAAGTAAACCGCCTGATCAGAAAATCTGTGGAATATGCATTCAAAAATCCAAAATCAGGTATTGACTTTATCTCTGCTCATGCCCAGGAAATGAATGAAGAAGTCATGTATAAACACATAGATCTATACGTCAACAAATATTCGGTCGATTTAGGCATTGAGGGCAGAAAGGCAATCGACATTCTGTTTAAAATAGCGCAGGAAAAGGGTATCATTCCCAAAATCACCCAAAATCTTTATGTGACTAATTAAATCCGGGATAGCCTGGCCCTATTGATTACAAGGTCCGTCTGGAATTTCTTTGGTGATTTTAATCAATTTAGTAACTACTAAAGTAGAATCAAAGTCTGCTGACACAACAAGGCTATCAGATTTAATGACATGACATTCTGCCTCAATATAAACAGGCTCGTATGGTTTCTCGAAATTGAACTTGCTATAACCTAGTTCCAGTGTTTTAGAACTATCTGCGACCCAGTATTCCCTACCTTCTTCGCAATCAGTAAACGACTTTATTTCAGGCCCATAACTGTACAGCCCCTTTATTATTCTTGTTTTATTTTTTTGATCATCTGTCCCCTTACGGTTACAGCCTAAAATAACAACGGAAAGTACAAATAACAATAAAAACGTACGTTTTAAGAAATTCATGTTAGAGATCTTGATTTAAGTGATTAATGTTCTTCACGCTCAAATTAGATGACAAAGCTGATGCCATAAACGAGAAAATGCTCACTGTGATGAATACTAATAAAAAATCTTTCCATTTAAGACCGATAGGATAAGCGTTACTCATCAGCAGATTGTCCTGTGACATTTTGACTAACCCAAATTTTTGCTGAAGCAAACAAAATACCAGTCCAACGAAAAGGCCAAAAATGCAGCCTGCCAGCGTGATCATCATTCCTTCAAAAAGGAATATCTTTCTGATCAGACCTTTGCCAGCCCCAAGACTACTCAAAATTGCAATATCTTTCAGCTTATCGATAACCAGCATGGTTAGAGAACCTATGATATTAAAAATGGCAATAATCAGAATAAAAGTTAAAATGATATATACTGCCCATTTCTCCGTGCTTAAAATATTATATAATGCTTTGTTCTGTTCAACCCTATCCTTAACAACATAGTTAGCACCCAATTGCTTTTCGATCTTAGCCTTAAAGGCATCCGGATCAACCCCTTTTTGCAGATTGAGTTCTATAGAAGAGACCTTAATATCCTCCTGCAATAATTTCCTGGCAAAACTTAATGGTACAATGGCGATATTATCAAAATCCTGCTGTACTTCAAAAATACCAGATACCGGGATATATAAATCCATAAAGTCATCAGCCGGATTGACCGAGCTTGTCTTCAATCCCTTTTTAGGAGAAAAAACCTGCAACTGTGTAAATGGATCATTGGTATTGACCATTAAGTAGTTTTGTAAGGCAGAGCCGATAACCGCATTGGGACCACCTTCGTTTTCAAGTACAAATTTCCCCTGAACGGTAATACTATCCAGGCTTTTATTTTTAAGATAAGCTGTACTTACCCCTTTTACCATACCTACGGATTGCTTGTCACGATATCTCAGCAATGCATTCTCTGAGAGCACTTCAGTATAGGAATAGATTTCTTTTGCCGTCTTAAGCTCTGTAAAATAAACTGAATGAGGATCAAAGGTTTTCCCTTGAACAGGAGCAATCACCAGGTGCGGGGTAATTGTATTAAACATTTTTAAAACAACCTCTTCAAAGCCATTGAATACCGATAAAATAATAATCAAAGCCGCACTTCCTACAAAAACCCCTAGTACCGATATGGTAGAAATGATATTTATAGCATTGGTAGATTTTTTAGCAAAAAGATATCTGCGGGCAATATAGAGTGCTGTGTTCAAATGCTGGTGGTTTGGTCAAATATAAAGGTACTTATTTTAAAAAAGGATTGTTTCTCTTCTCATAACCAATAGTTGTTGACTGGCCATGACCAGGGTAAACTTCTACATTTTCTGGTAAAATGAAAAGTTTTTCCCTGATATTATCAAGAAGCTGCTGATGATTACCCCCTGGCAAGTCAGTACGGCCAATCGAAGAATAGAATAAAACATCACCACCAACAATAAATCCATCCGCCTTTGCATAAAAGCATAAATGCGCAGGAGAATGTCCGGGAGCAAAGATCAGCTCCAATTCACTGTTCCCAAAAGTCACAGTACCCGTTTCTTCCAGAAAAACTTCTGGTTCTGGTGAGAGTTCATAATTCATCCCCATCTGCGGCGCATATCCAGGGACCGCCTGAAGAATATACAACTCTCCTTTATGGAATTGAGGTTTTAAACCCCAGTTATCAAAAACAAATTTATTACCAAAAACATGGTCCAGGTGACAATGGGTATTTAACAACAATACAGGCTTCAGCTTTGTTTCTTTAATCCAGCTGGCTAATACATTTTGTTCAGCACCATCGTACATTCCCGGGTCAATAATTACACACTCTCCTGTTTCATCATATAAAACATAAGTATTTTCCTGGTACGGGTTGAATGTAAATTGTTTAAGAGTAATCATCGAAATTTATAATTAGTTTTTCCATCTGAAAGTATCGATCATTCGATCAATATCCTTCTTTATAAAACTCACAACGGGGGCAACTGAGTCATATTGCGGACGCTCATTAAAATATAAAGCTCCCCTAAAATAATGTTTAGCACTATCTGTCAGAAAAAACTGCACAGATGATGCCGTATTTCCTTCTATGGCATAATAAACGCCATAAACTTTTCTATCTGGAAAATTGATCAGTTTCTGATCAATAGAATTGGCTTTAACTGTATGTTTAAAGGCTAATGTACGTGCATCCTCTACTAAACCTTCATATTCCTTTCTTGAAGAAACATTATAATAAGTAAGGTGTAAACGTGCATTAAACTGAGAAAAAATGGACATTACTCCAGCATTTGCCGGCTCCACGTTCTTTGTCCGCCTCTATTTTTGTATATTTTGGATAGTCAAAAGAAAACGGACAGCCATCATCGTAAGTCAGGTATTCTTTTTTCGGAAACTTAATCTGAAAATATCCTCTTGGCTTTGGTGTATAACTTTCATTACTGGTACAAGCTGCACTACAGCATAAAAGAAAAAAAATACCATACAGCAAATAATGTTTCATGGTCATTTTAACCTAAGAGTTCCAGATAACCCAGGACCGTTCTGCCTGAAGCTGTAACATTTCATATCCATTTTTAACCGCAGCTCCCTGTGCTTTCGCACGTTTCAAAAATTCCGTTTCTTCCGGGTTATAAACCAGATCGTAAGCCAGGTGCTGTCCAGTGAGCCATTGATAAGGTATTGCCGGAGAAGCTTCAATATTCGGAAAAGTCCCTAAAGGGGTTGTATTGATAATCACCTGATGTTTCTGAATCAGTTCCTCAGTGAGGTCGCTATACAATATTGCATTTGGAGCAGCCTTTCTGACTACAGAAAGATAAGTGATGTTGAGTTGATCTAATACATACTTCACTGCTTTAGCGGCTCCACCATCTCCAAGTATCAGCGCACGCGTATGATGTTTCTTCAAATAAGGTTTTAGTGACTCCTGAAAACCAAATGCATCCGTGTTATATCCCTTAAGTATGGTTTTCCCTTCCTGATGCTTTATAGAAATACAGTTTACTGCACCTATTTTTTCAGCTGCGGGTTCCAGTTCATTCAGATAAGGCATTACGCCGACTTTATGAGGTATAGTTACATTGAGCCCGCTGAGTGAGCTGTCTGCTGCAATCAAAGAGACTACAGCAGCTATATTTTCTATTGGGAAGAGTTCGTATTTATGCTCAGCTATTCCTTCTTTCTCAAATTTCTCAGTGAAGAATTTTTTTGAAAAGGAATGTGCCAGCGGATAACCAATTAGTCCGAATGTTCTCATATGTGTCTCAGCAGCAGACCGGATATATATAGCCGGTTACTTGCCTAAATTAAGAAAGTGATCAAATGTATCCCCTCTTAATCCTAAACGAATAGTTTCCAATGGAATAACTTCAGCTGGAGCAATATTACCAAGATTCACATTAGTTCCAATCAGTTTGATAAACCAAACCTGTTGTTCTTTTTGCGGAGCTTCCCAAATAATAGTTTCTGCTGGAATTTGTGTTAATATTTCATCTACTAATCCTTCACGCACTTCGCCTGAACCTCTGTAAATACCTACATTTCCACCCTCTCTTGCTTCTGCAATTACTTTCCATGAACCGGCTTCAATCTCAGCATTCATTAATTTGATCCATTTATATGGTGCAAATATTTTCGTAGCGTCTTTAGATCCTACTTCTGAAATCACAGTAACGTGTTTGGCTAATTTATGAATGTATTCGCATTTAAGATCATGTTCAATTTCAATAGAACCATCAGAAACCTCTGCGTATTCCATCCCATATTGTTCCAGTACACGAATATAATATAATCTTGAAATTGATTACGGATAATAAACGCTTCGAACAAAGTACCTCCAAAATAAGTCGGGATACCTGCACTACGATATATATCTAATTTCTCTTTTAATTTAGGGGTAACAAACGATGTCGCCCAACCTAATTTTACGATGTCGGAATGGATACCAGCAACATCAATAAAATCTTCTGTCTGTCTCAAACTGAGGCCCTTGTCCATCACCATAGTTATGCCGCTCTGGCGTGGTTTTACTGGACGTTCCGGGATATTATTCAATGGGTAATTCATATCTGCTGTAAAGGTGAAAAAAATAAGGCTATTTTCATCTGTTTTCTATTTGTTTTTTAAAGGTGATGAAGCTTGCATGAAATATGCAGGTTTCATCTGTTTTCTATTTGTTTTTTAAAGGTGATGAAGCTATCAACAGTACATATTCTAAACTAAAAAGCTTATGTCATTATCTGACATAAGCTTTTTAGAGGTCGTCAATTGCATAACGCAAAAATGCCCCCCATGTATTACTGTGTAACGATTAAATGGCTATTTGATATACTTGTTAATAACCTCTATAATCGCGTTGTTGTCTTGTAATTGCGGCAGATATTCAAAAAGAATATAATGTTTCTCCGGATCTGTCACTAAGGCTGTTTCCAAATAAACCAAAGCCTCTTTATGTTGGCCAAGGGCGAATAAATACGCAACCTGTCTGTAATAAAGCTCCGCAGCGTCAGGATTATTCTTTATGCCGTCCGAAATAGTTTCTGAAGCTTCCAGCAATCTCCCCTGTTCATATAATACCGTAGAAAAATCCAGCCATGCCTCTATATCAAGCGGATTATATTCCAGCACTTTATGGTATGCATCCACAGATTGCTCTATTTGTCCGAGTTTATAATAAGCATCAGCCATTGCAAACCAGAAGTCAGGATTTTCATCATCCAGTTCTATTGCTTTTTTATAGAAGTGAAGAGATTCAAAATAACGCTCCTCAAAATTAAGGGTAAGGGTAACACCTATTCCAAACCATGCATCTGCCAGTTTATTATCCATCTTCACGGACTTTTTATAATAGGCACGTGCTTCGTCCATGCGCTCCAGTTTTTCGTAACATTCGCCTATTGCACAATAAGTATCTGCATTTGGCTTCTCATATTCCCAGGTTTGTTTATAAACTTCAATTGCCTCTGCATAGCGGTCAAGCTGCACAAGGGCATTCCCTTTGTTATAATAAGCCGAAGCAAAGTTATCTTTAATCAGAATTGCATAGTCATAAGCATCAATTGCTTTCTCAAACAAATCAAGTTTGTGGTAAGAATTTGCGAGATTGTACCATGCAGCATAAGAATAGGGATCGTTATCAATATATTCCATATAAAACTGGATACTTTCTTCCTGCTTATCCAGAATATCATAACAAAAAGCCAGTTCATATAAACCGTCTTTGTTTTCCATATTTTGTTCCAGACTTTGCTTGATATACTTGATTGCACTTTCGTAATCCAGCATATTCTGAAAACATAAGCGATCTGAAGCAGGATTTCATCTGTCGTTTCGGCGAAAGTCAAAGCGATCTGAAAATTATCCAATGCCTCTGTATAACGCTCCAGGCTGTTGTATATATTTCCGCGAAGGACATAGATTTCCGATTCAGAAGCTTCGAGCATTTCCGCTTTTTGCAAAGAGAAAAATGCTTTATCAATCTGATCGGTGATAAAAAGTAATTGCGCCTGTTTAATAAAAAAACACAGCAGCATATGGATGCTGATTCAGTGCATATTCTATCACCTGCAGTGCCTTTATGGGGTCACTTTTTTCTATATAGTAGTCAATGATATTCTCAAAGGCCTGGGCATCAAAAAAAAAAGTACTGATCCTGGTTCCTTATCATCTCTTCATAACGCTCTACCGAACGCTGTGCGTCATCACTAAAATCAAAGTAAAATTCCTCTTCCATTGTATTGAATAATTAAAGAACAGCTCCCTTTTTTTCTAAAATACAGTATAAGTTTACAGTATTATATAGCATGCAATGAAAACCGAAATAATTATCAACATCCAAACAACTTACATTGTAATTAGCTGATAATATTAAATTTAGCAGTAAATAAGCCGGCTAGCTTGGGTCAGCATTTTTTTTATTGCTGTTGGGATTTTTCCTGAATTCTTACAAAGAAACGCAACTTAATTTTAATCTGCGTAAGATTCAGGTCAAGAAATTAGAAGGCCTTTTTTTAATCTCCTGAAAGCTTCCCAATCATTCAGGATTTTTTTTGTTGATTTGTATAAATCAATAACTATGCAAACTAATATAAACTCAGTTTTAAAAAACTTAGGTATACTGGACTTAAATCCAGCATATAGCACAGGAAACGTATGGGGAAAAAAAAACAAGACAACTATCGACAGCTACTCACCGGTAGACGGTAAAAAGATTGCCGCTGTGCAGGTTGCTGATCAGGAAGATTAAATTTGATTTATAAATCTGCTTTAACTTACAGAATAAAAAAGCCGGTAAAATACCGGCTTTTTTTTTTATTCACCTGACAATTGGCAGCATGAGCTTAAAATATTTCCAAATTGGCGTTGGAACTAGTTACTAACAGTAACTAATTTGCTTGCTAAAATAGTAAACAATCCATCACCGTTACTTCCTACCAGATAGATAGTTCTTGTCCCGGCAGGACCTGAAGCAAAATCAGAACCATTGAATGTAATTGATGTAACTCCGTTTAAAGGCTGATCTGCTGGAAACTGTATACTCGGTGTACCGCTTACGCTCCACATAGCATCAGTCGGAAAGTCACCGATTAAATCGTTATGAGTATAGGTATAAGTGTAAGTTCCCCCACTTAAAGAAATCACCGACGGCCCCTGAATGGTGGGCTTTGGTTTTTTTTCTCTTTTACTACTGGTACCTGATTATCATTTGCATTCGCAGTAAAAGCACCAAATCCAAGGGCCATAGTCAGGCTTAAAATAATAATTTTCTTCATTAGTCTTTAATTAATAAGGTTGATTAAAAAGTTAATTACCTCAATCAATTTAATTAGAAAATTTAATAAACAAAAAAAGCACGAGACATTTTTGTTCTGTAATTTTTTTCACAGATAGAACATCTTATGCTTATTTAGCAAAAATACAACTCCCCCCTTATTTTCTCACACACTTGCATTTACTTTTTTAACCTTTCCTTTCACAACATTCATCGCCAATCTTGATTCTACTGGTAAATTCTCTGTTTTAAAAGCAGCTAACCTTTCCGTTTTCAAACTTCCTATTCCTGCATTTTTTATAGTATGACTCTCAGTTGCCCCTGCTAAATCCAAATTTGCCTCTCCATCCATATCAGTATACATACTCTCTGTCTTAGCTTTGATATGAGCAACTGCATGATCTCTTAGAATCACCTGAAGATACGCTAAGTTAAATGTACCAACAGTTCTTACATCTGCATTATTTAAAGCAGAGATCCGGTATAAATCCTTCACATAAACTGTTACCGTTACAGGTGTTTTTTCATTTGAGCCCACGTCAGTGTATTTCCCATTTGCTTAACTGAGATCTTATCCATATCACCTTCTTCAACAGAAACCCATTCGTTATTACTTTGCACCAGGAACACTTTAGTATTACCCTGTACGATTACTTTTTTTTAATATCCTCTTTAGCGGATACGTTTGCAACAGGTACTACTTTTTGAGCAGCGATTGAACTAAATACTGTGGCCGACAAAATGATGGCAGTCATTGCCGATGTTGCTAGTGTTTTGAATGAATTTTTCATGTCTTTATTTTTAAGGTTTTATAAAAGTCTGTTTCTTAATAGTTTGTAATTAAGACGCAGACTCCTATCATACGTTGCAAAGTTTTTCGTCTTTTATACCATGTACCAATCAAACCCGACGAACGCCCTTAATTTTCCGACAAACCCGAACCAAAATCCGGCCCCTTCTTTTCTTTTTTTCTAAATATTCAGCAGAATAATAAGGAATAATCATATGAAAAATCATTTTTCTATTGATCACGATTCAAATTTGATGTATGTATGTTTAAAGATTTTCCATACCTAAAGACTTCTATTTTTTAATCATTTACCTCATGTTACGCGTAGATAGCTCTAAACCCTGCAAAATCGTATATTCACTGTGCAAGCACGAGTATTTAGGCTATTTAATTGAACCCCATATTGTTCAGCTTAATCCACAGGGAGATTTTTCTTTAACCTACCAGCGTTTATTCAGTCATACGGCTAAAGAATTCATTAAACATCTGACAGATTCAGATCTTAAAATCATTAAGATGCTTGATGAAACAGAGCAGGACCATGTCATTAAAAAATACCATAAAAAAGCAGTCAGACCTTTTGAGTTTTTCAGCAAATTTTACGACGATAAATTCTACGATAGCGTACGCCCTAAAATCGAGAAAAAGTTAGCTGAGGTACTTGAAATCCTTAAAATTAAAGATGAGTTATATCTCATGGATAAAGACGGATGGCCGGCAGAACGCAAAATAGAACTCGCAACTGAACCCGCTACCACCATATTATTCCATTTTAGAAGAAGCGACGTAGAAACAAGATATTTTCCAACGATCAAATATCAGTCTCTACGAATTGATTTTATGTTTAAAGAGGCACAGATTGTCAGTAATCAGCCCGCGTGGTTACTACTGAATGATGTACTCTACTTCTTTGAGCAGGATATTGAAGGTAAAAAACTCTTCCCGTTTTTGAATAAACGATACATCACTATTCCTACGGCTAAAGAAGAGACTTATTTTGAGAAATTTGTTGCCCCCTTAATAGAGAAATATCATGTATATGCCGAAGGATTTGAGATCCAGACAGAAAAACATGAACCAAGTGCAATTCTTAAAGTTATCTATATTGAAGGAGGCATTTCCCAGCTTCAATTATATTTCAAATATGGCGAGCATGTTTTTGCTTTAGGCAATGAAAAAAAAGTAACTGTTCATGTAAGAAAACAGGATAATAATTACCTATTTACCCGTGTCAAAAGAGACACTTCATGGGAGAAATTTAAATATACTGAATTAATTAAGCTCGGACTTAAAAAGACAAGTGCGATCTTTTATAACCTTGAACTGGGAACTGCTGCCGAAACCGAAGATAAATCTTATGGCATTCTAAATTGGGTTAACGAACATATTGATCAATTGGAGGCTCAGGGATATAGCATTGAACAATCAACTGGTCAAAAGAAGTTCTTATTCGCTTCCAGTAAAATTGATTTCGAGATCAAGGAAGACAATGACTGGTTTGACATTAACGCTATCGTATATTTTGGTATACATCCGATCCCGTTTATTTCCTTAAAACAACATATTCTGCATAAAAAAAGAGAATTCCCACTTCCTGATGGCACTATAGCCATCATACCAGAAAAATGGTTCTCTCAATACGGAAGCCTGTTCAGCTTATCTGACAGTGGAAAAATGCTGAAACTAAAAAAACATCATATTGGCCTGATCAATGACCTTGCCAGTGATGGAATTGCGAATGTAACCTTACAACGCAAACTTCAAAAATTAAATGACTTTGAGAACATTGAAGATGTACAGATGCCTGTTCATTTTAAAGGCGAACTGAGAAGTTATCAGAAAGCAGGTTACAACTGGTTCAGTTTCTTAAGAGAATATAACTTTGGTGGATGTTTAGCAGACGACATGGGTTTAGTAAAAAAACTATCCAGACGCTTGCTATGCTGCAAAAACTGAAAGAAGAAGATGAGCTAAACAATACACACAGCACATCATTAATTATTATGCCCACCTCTCTGATTTATAACTGGCTGGCAGAAGCAAAGAAATTCACTCCTAAGCTGAAAATCCTTGCGCATACCGGCAGTGCCAGAAATAAGGACGTCAGTCATTTTATTAAATACGATATTGTGATCACTACTTACGGAATTACCAGGGTGGATGTCAACGAAATACAGGATTTTTACTTCAATTACATTATTCTGGATGAAAGTCAGAATATTAAAAATCCATCTTCAAAATCTTTTAAATCCGTCCGTAAGACAGTTAAAAATCAAGACACAGATTAATCCTGAGCGGTACACCAGTAGAGAATTCAGTGGGAGACCTATGGACACAGCTTACCTTCCTTAACCCGGGATTGCTGGGTACACAGGCTTTTTTCAATGAAGAATATGTACAGGCTATTGAAAAAAGGAAAGATGAGGATAAAGCGAAGAAGTTACAGGCAATTATTAAACCTTTTGTATTAAGAAGAACCAAAGAACAGGTTGCAGAAGAGCTGCCGGCAAAAACCGAGCAGATTATCTATTGTGACATGAGCGAAGATCAGGCATCTTACTATGAAAAAACAAAATCTGCCTACAGGAATGACCTGCTCAGTAGTATGGATGATGGTACGTATGCAAAAAAACAAGTCCAGCTGCTACAGGGCTTAACGGCATTACGTCAGCTAGCAAACCATCCGAGCATGATAGACGATCAATATTTATCGGATTCCGGTAAATTTAAAAATGTAATCCACACCCTTGATAATGTACTTAAAGGTGGCCCATAAGGTGCTTATATTCTCACAGTTCGTCAAACATCTGAGTATTTTCAAGAATTATTTTGAGAAAGAGCTAATCCCTTTTGCCTACCTGGACGGTTCTACAAAAAACCGTGGTGAAATTGTTTCTGAATTTCAGGAGAACACAGATCTTAAAGTCTTCTTAATCTCTATAAAAGCAGGTGGCGTTGGTTTAAATCTTACGCAGGCAGATTACGTCTTTATTTTAGATCCATGGTGGAACCCGGCAGTTGAACAACAAGCTATAGACAGATCACACCGTATTGGCCAGGAAAAGAAAGTATTTATCTATAAGTTTATTGCTAAAGATACTGTAGAAGAAAAAATTCTTGCGCTGCAAAACCGTAAAAAGCGCCTTGCGAGTTCATTGATCACAACCGAAGAAAGTTTCTTCAAATCACTGAGTAAAGAAGATATCCGGGAAATTCTGAAATAGACTTATCCCGAAATAGGTTTCAGCTCAGGTTAAAACCCCGGTTAAACTTGTGGAAATTGCAAAATCGAGGTATAGTCTGCTCTGGAGATCATCTCCGCTCCTAAACTCATTAAATGATCATTTGGTACCTGACAATCAATCAGCCGGTATTTATTTTGCTGACAAAGCCAGATCAGCGCAGTTTTAGAAGCATTACTCCTTAAGCTAAACATACTTTCCCCCACAAACACGCCGTTAATTTCCAAACCATATAAACCGCCTGCCAATTCTCCCTCGTACCATATTTCTACACTATGTGCCCAGCCATGCTGATGAAGATTGATATAAGCATTTTGCATATCATTAGTAATCCATGTACCATCCTGGTCTTTTCTTGGTGCTTTTGCACAGCAAACAATTACATCAGCAAAAACCTCATCCATTGTTACCGTAAAAATGCCATCTGCAATTACCTTGCGCATGCTTTTACTTACCTTAACCTTTTCAGGAAAGATCACGCAACGCTCTGGAGGAGCAAACCAGCAAATCGGATCTCCTTCACTAAACCAAGGAAAAATTCCATTCTGATAAGCTAATACCAGCCTTTCTTTACTTAAATCTCCTCCAATAGCCAATAACCCATCCTCATCAGCTAAAGCTGGATTAGGGAAAACCAATTCTCCTTCAGGTAACTGAAATATCATAAAGACAAAAATATAAAATTTTAAACCTAAACGTTTTATATCTGTCATACCTTTAAAACAGCCTGATACCATGGATAGAAAAGACAATTTTACCAACATCAAGCATCTCTATAACAGAGCTGGTTTCGGAATAGCCTACCCCGACTTACTCCAATTGAGCAAGAGAAAAATAAGTAAGGCTATTTATGGTTTACTTACCCCTACCCAAAAAGGGAACGACTTGGCTGTGATTACCTTAGACGAGTTTAAACAACAGCAGCTTATCCTTTCTGGTTTGAACGGTAAAAAAGAATTAAGTCCCGAAGAAAAACAACAAAGAGAAGACATTACCAAAGCACGCAATGAAAAAAGCAGGGATCTTTAACCTGAGCTGGATACAAAGGATGATTTCGACGGAAAATCCTTTATTAGAAAAAATGACCTTGTTTTGGCATGGACACTTTGCCTGCCGTTCCAATAATCCATTTTATGCCCAGCAATTAAATAATATCCAAAGAAACAATGCATTGGGGAACTTTAAAACCTTACTATTAGAGGTTTCCAAATCTCCTGCCATGCTCGACTACCTGAATAATCAGCAGAACAAAAAAGGCCATCCCAACGAAAATTTTTCCAGAGAATTAATGGAGCTATTTACGCTCGGCAGAGGAAATTATACAGAAAGCGATATTAAAGAAGCTGCTCGTTCATTTACCGGGTGGGCGTATAACAAAACAGGCGATTTCGAATTCAACCAACGGGCACATGATGAAAAGGAAAAAACATTTTTCGGTCAGACAGGTGCATTTGATGGAGAGGCCATTATTGATAAGATCCTTGCTAAGCCCGAAACTGCGACCTTTATTTGCCGCAAGCTTATCATTTTTTTGTCAATGATACCCCGAACGAAACGCATATAAAAGAGCTGGCTGCTCATTTCTATGAACAGAAATATGATATCACCGCATTGATAAACAGGTTATTTACTGCCGATTGGTTCTATGCCAAAGAAAACATGGGCAATAAGATAAAATCCCCGGTAGAATTTCTTGTTAATCTGAGCAGAGCGTTTTATGTTACCTATAACAAACCACAAATCTTAATACAGTTACAAAGCAGTCTGGGCCAGTACCTGTTTAACCCTCCTAACGTAGCAGGCTGGCCGGGAGGCAAAAGTTGGATTGACAGCTCCTCACTAATGCTGCGGCTTAAAATACCTTCATTAGTCTTAAATGATGGGATTCTTGATTTTGATGGGAAAGCAGACCCGGAAGATGAAGCCGTTATCGCGCTGAATAAAAAGCAAAAACCCAGACCTGTTAAGTCCTATATCAATGCTCAGGCAGACTGGTCTAAATTTTTAGCCTGTTTTCCGAAGATATGAATATGAAACAGACAGAACTCGCTTCCTTCCTGCTGGAACCTACAGTAGGAAGGAAAATCAGCGACATTATTGTCACTAATATAAATCTAAAAAATACGGCAATTGCAGTAACCAGCATGCCAGAATATCAATTGTGCTAGCTTAAAACAAAATGGAAAGAAGAGATTTTTTAAGAAAAGCCGCTTTTGCAGCAGCAGGTACACTGATCGTTCCTGCGTTTATGAAACCTTTTGAAGCATTGGCTCTGGATGAACTTAGTTTATACAAAAACCTGGTCGTTGTTCAGCTTTCAGGAGGCAATGATGGTTTGAATACCGTTGTACCTTTTGGAAATGATATTTATTATCAAATGAGAAAAGGTATAGCAATTAAGCCGGAAGAAGTAATCAAGCTGAATGATATGCAAGGATTAAACCCCAATCTGAACTGTTTGAAGGAACTTTACGATCAGGGATGGATGTCAATCATTAATGATGTTGGCTATCCTAATCCTGACAGGTCACATTTTTTTCGTTCTATGGACATCTGGCAAACTGCGAGCGATGCCAATCAATACCTTTCTACAGGTTGGATAGGCCGCTACCTGGACTCTAATTGTGAAACCTGTAAATTCCCCTATACAGCGATTGAAGTGGATGACAGCCTTTCTTTAGCGATGAAGGGTATGAGCAAAAAAGGAATCGCATTAAAAGATCCTGCAGCTTTGTTCCGCAATACCAATGAACCCTTTTTCAGGGAGATGATTAATAGTGATAAAGACCATCTTGATGAAGAAAATCTGGGCTATCTGTATAAAACAATGATTGAGACTTCTTCTTCTGCCAATTATATACAAAATACCTCTAAAATCTATAAGCCCAATTATACCTATCCCAATACAGGATTCTCGAATCAACTAAAAACAGTTTCAAAATTTATCTGCTCAGGCTTAAAAACAAGGGTTTACTACGTTTCTTTAAGTGGTTTTGACACCCATGTGAATCAGCTCAATCAACAAGGCCGTCTATTACAGCAATACGCTGAAGGGATGAATGCTTTTGTCAAGGATCTGAATCAAAACAACAAACTGGATGATACACTAGTCATTACTTTTTCTGAATTTGGCAGACGTGTAGCCCAAAATGCAAGTAACGGAACAGATCATGGTACAGCAAATAACATGTTCTTATTTGGTGGCAAGTTAAAAAAACAAGGTATATATAATCCGGCACCAGATCTGGGCAATCTGGATAATGGTGACCTGAAGTATCAGGTAGATTTCAGAGAAGTATACGGAACTATCCTGGATAAATGGCTGGATGTTAACAACTCCCAGGTACTTAACAAACGCTTCAACACCCTTGGCTTTATCTAAACACTGATTAATCCGATTTGAACAGCGTCTGACATTGCCTCTTTACTGTCGGTAAAAAAACAGGTATGAATCCGTTTTTCCTCCGCTTTTTTTAAAAGATCAAGTGTGGCATTTCGTTTTTCATTCCTGATGTTCCTGATATAGATAGCCTCTATACTTTCAGGATACTTCATAGCAATTGTCGTATAAATCTCGGCGTCTTGTTGTGAATTATCCCCAAAAAGAATAAACTTTTGATTTGGGAAAGCATCTATAATCCGCATTATTCGCATTAGCTTACCTTCATGCCCTGTTTTTCCGGTTTTCAATAAATCTTTCCATCTTTTGATCTGATTTAATAAAAAGGCTCCCTCAGGCAACTGATTAAATCTAAAAGTACTGACCAGGTAGTCATATAAATTCCATTCACTGCTGGAAACATAAAAAAAAGGATTAGGATGTGCAGCATCTGTATGAGATAAAGCCAGTAAATTATAATGAGAAGTAACCCCGGCGAAAGTTTTCCTCGTATGCGGGTTTTTAATAAAAAGCTCTCTCAGTCTTCTGCCTATAGTTGCAGAATGCGAAACCATAATTGTATCATCAATATCAGAGATAAACGCATACTGAGTAATATGAGGTACATAAACATCCCCGGTACTTGCTGCAGGACCTCACCGTTATCGGTTAATGCCTCTACTTTTACCTGATGCCAGCCGGCACTGACATTCTGTTCTGCTTCCCACTCAAATTTAAAAAAGCCATCATATTCGGTAGTCTGATAAACGACCTGATCATAAAAACTGAGCCTCACTTTACCCCAGGGATATGGCTTTAGAATAAACATCCTGATCAGGTAAACAATATTCACAAAAAAATTATTGCTATAGTTCTGGTTATTCTTCGCTTTAAATTTAAAGACATGTCCGTATACAACCAGATTATGTCTGTGGCCATAGCCATGATATACTTTTACGCTGACAGAATTATTCATTATAAATCAAACAGAGCGGACGGATAGTTGTTTGTGCTATTAAACATTATTAATTACCGGTATGAAACTACTTTTTATTGTCAACCCAGGTTCGGGAAGTGACAATATAGATTTCAAGACGGTGATATCGGATTTTTTCAAATCCCTTGAACATACCTTTGAAATTTATCAGCTCACAGAAAACAGAAAATTGCAGTCCTGAACAGATAAAAACAGCTATTGATCAGTCAAAAGCAGAACGTGTTATTGCTGTAGGCGGAGATGGTACACTGAAATTAGTAGCGGACCTCTTAAAAGGGACAAAGACCCCAATTGGAATTATTCCGGCTGGCTCTGCTAACGGTATGGCTAAAGAACTGGGTATCCCGCTCAACATGAATGAAGCTCTTACCTTAACAATAAATGGAGAAACCAAAGAGATTCATGCCGTCATAGTAAATGGTGAATTCTGTATCCATTTATCAGATATTGGCTTCAATGCATATATCGTTAAAAAGTTTGATGACTTACCACAGCGCGGGATGTGGGGCTATACAAAAGCATTATGGAAAGCCCTGTGGAGCCATCATAAGATGGAGGTGGAATTTAACATAGGAAATGAAACAATACGTTCAGAAGCTGCAATGGTGGTCATTGCCAACGCAACCATGTATGGTACTGGTGTAAAGATTAATCCCGACGGAAAAATTATGATGATGACGTCTTTGAAGTTATTCTTGTCAAGAAATACTCCTTTCTGGAGATTATTAAAATCCGTTTTACCAACCTTCCTTTTAATCCGGAAAAAATTGAATCCTTTCAGACTAAAAACCTGCGCATCAAAACCAGGAACAAAGCACATTTTCAGGTAGACGGAGAATATATAGGTAAAGTCAATACAATTGAAGCACAACTATTGCCTGCGGCTATAACAGTAATTTTCAAACCAGATCAGGATACAACTAAGCCTGTCTGAAATAGCTGCGATGCGCCTGTAAAACATAATAACCTCTGAAAAACTCTGCAATTATACATATCCTGAACAGGATACCAAACCACTCGTCCCCTTTATGGAAAAATTCAGGCAATAATGTAATAAATCCTATAGAAAACACCCATAAAGCTAATCTGAAGGGAAATTGAATGTAATAAGTAATCACTCCGTATTTTTTGAATTTAAACAGACCTGCCGCTGAAACAAACAAGGAGAGAAAAATTAACAGGGTAAGAATAGCCCTGGCAATAGAAAATGCCTCGTTAGGGATTTCCTGATATTTAACTAAAACAGACCAGATCTGAGGACTCATAGATACGATGCTGATGATATCCAGCAGCGCGAATAATTTGAATAAAAGACGCATTTACTTACAATATTTTCCAAGTAGTTCATCAGCCAGAGCTGAACCCATATATTTAACAAACAGAAAATCTTCACAAGCTCCCTGTTTGTCCTTTTGTTTTAATTTCTTTTGCCCCTGTTTGATTATTTTCTCCAGGTAAGCATCATCATAACCTAATTCTTTCCTTAACGCAATGATCCGGCCTTCGTCAGCTTCATTATAATTGCCCTGAGCCTTATTACGGTAAAAATTAGTAATCACGTCTGTAAGGCCTTCATTTGCTTTATAAGCTGCGATGGCTTTGTCCTTTTGCTGTGCATTTACAAGATTACAATCCCCACCCGAAAGCGTAAAATTTACCGGCGCAATCAGCACATAAGTTGTATCATAGCGATCAGGCACCTGCCATTTACCACTGCTTAACCTGATTAACCGCAAAGCTTCCTGATCAAGATCTATCCCCAGTCCGCTGCTCACCTTTGAAGTGTATACTTCTCCGGCGCGGTTCACCTTAAAACTAATGTTAATCTTTCCCTGGATACAATTCTGTAACGAAAATGCAGGATAGATAATATTGGTCTGAATAAAAGTTTCCAGACCACCCTTCAGGACGGGTTGTGCTTTTACAGACAAACCAGAAAATAATAGTAGTATAGCAAGAATCTTCCTCATTCCCCAATTTACGAAATTATTCGGCAGGAATGTTAAAGGTGTGGTTAAGAATCAATCCCGGATCCGGGCAATTATTCAGATAAACTGCTCTGTTAGAAAATTGACAGACTCCAGGATAATCTCCTTCCTTTCCCTGCATATCAAACATCAGTTGAAAATGCAGGTGAGGTGGCCAGTTACCATTTTCAGCTGAATACCAAAAGCAGCAAATGAAGTCCCGCCTGCAATAAACTGCCCGGCTTCAAGTCCTGTAATTGATGCCAGACTTAAATGACCATAAAGTGCATATAATGTAAGGTCACCAAGCTCATATTTTAAAATGATAGTTGCACCATAATCACCAAAATGGTCATTATTTCTAAAGCTATGCACTGTAGCACTATGAAAATTATAGACAGGTGTGCCGGCCGGGGCCCATATATCAACACCAAGATGCAATCTTCTGGGTTCCTCTGCGGTATCGAAGTGGATACTTCTGGAATAGATAGTCCTATGTTCACCATATCCGCCAATACCATAACGCGAACTGGTATCTCCAAGTTTTTTTGTTACCCAATCAGAGAAAACCGACGTATCCGCAAGGATGGCATCAGTCAGTTCCAGATTAACCGCGGTAAAATCGAAAGGATATAACCGATCAGCAGAAGGATCGAAGTCTACCACACTGCTGATCTTGTTTTCAGGTTTTCAGGGTTCAATAACCATCCCTTAAGTTTTTCCAGAGGCTCCATCAGAATTTAATCCTCTGTTGTTTCTTCTTCTGTACCTTGTTCTTTACGATCTTTTGAAATCTTATCAAAGATTTTATCCATATGTTCAACGTAGGTATTTGTATCATCCAAAAAGAAAGTCAGCGTAGGTACAACTCTCGCCTGGTGACGAATACGTGCACCTAATTTATATCTGATTTCTCCGGCATGAGAATTTACAGTTGCTATGGATAGTCCGGTATTGTTAGTGCTTAAAAAGCTTAAGTAAACTTTAGCTACTGCTAAATCCGGGGATACACGGACTTTTGTAATCGTAACCAATGTATTGGGTAAGTACTCTGCCCCTTCTCTTTGAAATATCGTCGCTAATTCCTCTTGCAGTACACCAGCAAATTTCTGTTGACGTTTACTTTCCATGTTTTCTTGTTAATTTTACTTAGTATAATAATTTGTCATAAGGATACCTTACCGTATGCAGAGCAACAATTTTATCATATAAAAGTTGTTTAAACTCTTCCAGGTTCTCCTTATGCAGCGCTGAAATAAATAATGACGGCGTATTATGCTGTGCCATCCAGCTCTTTTTAAAGTCTTCCAGTGTTAAGGTCACCTTCTCATCTTCATCCATCTCATCCGCTTCAGGATTGACATAAGCATCAATTTTATTGAATACTACAATCGTTTCTTTATCCCTTGCGCCAAGATCTTTTAATGTTTCATTTACTACATTGATCTGATCTTCGAAACTCGTATGAGAAACATCCACCACGTGGATTAATATATCAGCTTCTCTGACCTCATCCAGTGTTGATTTGAAACATTCAACAAGGTGATGGGGCAGTTTGCGGATAAATCCAACTGTATCTGATAATAAGAAAGGCAGATTATCAATCACAACTTTCCTTACCGTAGTGTCTAAAGTTGCAAACAACTTGTTTTCTGCAAATACTTCCGACTTAGAAAGCATATTCATAATGGTAGACTTACCAACGTTGGTATAGCCCACCAGAGCAACCCTGATTAATTCATTACGGTTTTTCCGTTGTGTTTCATTCTGTTTATCGATCAGCTTCAATCTTCCCTTTAAAAGAGAGATTTTCTCCAGGATCATCCTTCTGTCACTCTCAATCTGTGTTTCACCCGGTCCGCGCATACCAATACCACCCTTCTGGCGCTCCAAGTGAGTCCATAACCGTGTTAAACGTGGTAATAAATATTGCAGCTGAGCTAATTCAACCTGAGTTTTTGCCTGTGACGTTTGCGCTCTTCCGGCAAAAATATCAAGGATAAGATTGCTCCTGTCCAAAACTTTCACTTCCAGTTCACGTTCTATATTCCGCAGTTGCGAAGGAGATAACTCATCGTCAAAAACGACCATATCAATTTCCTCCGACTTCACGTAGGCTCTTATTTCTTCCAGTTTTCCTGTACCAACAAAGGTAGAACGGTCAGGCTTCAGCATTTTCTGAGTAAAAATGTTATCCACCCCACCACCAGCTGTATCTACCAGAAATGTTAGTTCGTCTAAATATTCTTTTGTTTCTTCCGGTTTTTCTCCCGGTCTGATCACCCCTACCAGGACAGCTCGTTCCTGCTTAACCGCGGTATCATAAGTTTTCTCTTTTCCCATGTAAAGTACAAAGATACAAAAGTTATACCGAGATCAACTCCCCTACGAACTGATGCATTGCAGCTGCCGGGTCAGAAGTCTTCATAAAATTTTCACCAATTAGAAAACCGTTAAATCCAGCTGTTTTTAGCTGCTTAATCGTCAGTGGATCACTGATTGCACTCTCAGAAATTTTCAGAAATTCTTTTGGAATCTGATCTGCCAGATCAAACGAAGTCTGAATGTTGACAGAAAAGTCTGCCAGATTACGATTATTAACACCAACTGCATCAATATAAGGATTAATGCTACGCTGTAATTCTTCCAGATTGTGCACTTCCAATAATACGTTTAAGCCAAGGCTTTGCGCTAATTTACCAAAGTTTCTATTTGTGCAGGCGTAAGAATCGCTGCGATCAGCAGGATAATATCAGCACCCAAAGCTTTTGCCTCTACGATCTGATATTCATCGATCATAAAATCTTTGCGTAACAAAGGAACACTATTAGCAGCTCTCGCTTCCAGTAAATCATTCGGATGGCCACCAAAGAAATCGATATCCGTCAATACAGAAATCGCCGAAGCTCCTGCTGCTGCATAACCATTAGTCACTTCTACAACTGTAGAGCGATCATTGATGATCCCTTTTGAAGGGGAGCGACGTTTAAACTCTGCAATAATACCTGTGCGATCCGGAGCAAGAATAAACTCTTTCAAAGAATAAGGTGTTCTGTCAAAACAGACCCCATTTTCTAACTCTTTTATGGTTACCAGTTTCTTAGCCTGTGCAACTT
This sequence comes from Pedobacter sp. NJ-S-72, assembly GCF_053890575.1. Classification (NCBI taxonomy): domain Bacteria; kingdom Pseudomonadati; phylum Bacteroidota; class Sphingobacteriia; order Sphingobacteriales; family Sphingobacteriaceae; genus Pedobacter; species Pedobacter sp. NJ-S-72. Next base: position 4,092,652 of record NZ_CM132681.1, read on the forward strand.
CCTCTACTTTTCTGAGTACGATTTTATCTAAAATATTCATGAGGTCTGTTTTAATTTTCCAACCAATTTTTCATCATCTCCTTACCATATTCAGTCATCAATACGCTTTCTGGATGAAATTGTACGCCACGCACATCATAAGTTTTATGTCTGAGTGCCATAATTTCCTGACTTGCATCCGTTGCGGTAATGATCAATTCAGGCGGAAAGCCCTCCTGACTAACTACCCACGAATGATAGCGGCCTACATTAATAATTTCAGGACAATCATTAAACAAGAACTCTTCTTTATCAATTACATTTATAGGTGTAGCTATTCCATGCATAGGTCTGCCCAGATTCAGTAGCTGACCACCAAATGCTTCAGCAATAGCCTGCTGACCAAGACAGATCCCTAAAATACTTTTTTTAGCTGCATAAGTTTTGATAACCTCTAATAACAACCCAGCTTCCGAAGGTATACCCGGGCCTGGTGATAATAAAATTTTATCAAAAGGCTCAACATCAGCAATTGTAAACTTATCATTTCTCCACACTTCCGCTTCTCTGCCCAATTCATTAATTAAATGCACTAAATTATAGGTAAAGGAGTCATAATTATCTATGACTAATATTTTCTTTTGCATGTCTTTAATTTAAATTTCATTAATCCCTTTAGCCATTTCTATTGCTTTACGCAAGGCAGCAATCTTATTATTTACCTCGTTTAATTCATTTACAGCAATAGAGTCTGCCACAATCCCGGCACCAGCTCTATAATGCAGCTGATTATTTTTACTCATAAACGTACGGATCATAATTGCATGGTTAAATGAACCACCAAAGCCCATATAACCGATCGCACCAGCATAAAAATTACGAGCCAATCCTTCATACTCATCTATTAACTGCATCGCTTTATATTTCGGTGCACCACTTAAAGTACCTGCCGGATACGTATCAGCGACAACTTTAAAAGCTGAAACACCATTTTGAAGATTACCACTCACTTTCGAAACCAGGTGTATCAAATGAGAATAATACTGAACCTCTTTGAAAGACTTAACTTCTACACCTCTGCAATGTCTGCTTAAATCATTTCTGGCTAGAAATCTACCAGCCACATGACATGCTCTGCACTTTCTTTAGGATCCTGTTCCAGTTTCTTAGCTAATTCAGCATCTTCTTCATCATTACCTGTACGTTTAAAAGTTCCGGCAATAGGGAAAATATTTGCAGCTCCGTTTTTAATTGTAATCTGTGCTTCGGGCGAAGAGCCGAAAAGCTTAAAGCTTCCGTAATCAAAATAGAAGAGATATGGAGAAGGATTAATAGAGCGCAAACAACGGTAAACGTTAAACTCATCACCCGAAAACTCCTGATTATAGGCTCTGGAAGGAACAATCTGAAAAACATCACCACGCAGGATATGTTTCTTCATCTTTTCCACGATATCCATGAATCCTTCGTTAGTCAGGTTAGACTGTTCCTCACCTACTGTATCGAAACTATATTCAGGGAAGTTTTTATTCTGAATCAGATATTCAATTTTCTCTAAATCTTCATCTTCTTCCCCATTAAAATTGTTTTTAAATATAGTCACCTCATTCTTGAAGTGATCAATAGCAATAATGTACCGGTAGACATGATACTGCATCATTGGAATTTCTTCCCCTTTCGGAGATTCGGCAGTAAATTTGATATCCTCAAAATACTGAACAGTATTCCAGGTAAAATACCCAAACATACCGGTTGATATATAGCGCTGCTCTTCGACAGACTGCGGATCAAATTTTGCTTTAAAAGCCTCAATTTCATCAGTCAGGACAAATTTATCCTTAACTTCTTTTTCTCCATTTGGAAAATAAGAAGACAGTTGTCCGTTCTGAAGCATAATTCCAGCGACAGGATCTGCACATACATAACTTACTGAATTCTCCCGGCTATGATAATCCGAACTTTCCAATAGCAGGGAATTTGGAAAAACATCCCTCAACCTCAGATAAATACTCACCGGAGTAATCGTATCTGCTAACCTTTTCTTAAAAACTGTATTGATTCTTATCTTCTCCATCTGAAAATTATTAAAAAAAAAAAAAACCCGACGTGTTGTACGTCGGGTTAGTATGTGTGGTTTGGTTTAGGTTGATAAACTATAAGGTACACGAGACTACGACGAAACTCTTTTCAGAATTACCGCGCCATTGCCAAGTAGTATGTTTATTGTTAATCATTGAGTAGCAAAAATAGAAATAAATCTTAAAAACCAAAATTAAATCGTAAAATAATTATCACATTCCAAAGAAATGTCTGCTTGGATCTACCTTAACCATCGCAAAAATTGCTCCTGCGATTAATAAAAGTGCCAATCCAAAAAACAGCGCTATAGTTTTATGCTTCGCTAATGCAGTAGCTCCTTTTTTAGAACGGGCGTTACCTACTGTAATTAAAATGATTGCGATTAACATCATGGTAGCATGCTCCATTTTCCAATAACGCTGGATTGCTACCGAACTATCACCTTTATACCAATCATGCATAAAATAAATAGCCAGGCCTAAAACAAATTGAATATGCGCACTGATCAAAGCAAACACATTTAATTTACGGTTTCCTTCTGTATATATGGTTTCTTACCCACATAGCCCATTAATGCATTGATAAAAGCAACCAGCAATAAGATGATTACTAAATAACGCCATCCAGAGTGCGCACTCTTCAAGATTTCATAAATACCCATAACAAGTTTTTTCTTCAAAAATAAGAAATTAATGTTTGCTTATAAACGCAGAGATTTTTTATTGGTATTTAGAATCATTATAAAATCAGGGTAAATAAAAGCACTAACCCTGGATGGTTTTATGATTTATAATGCCTGATTAAAGTTTGACTTTACAATTCCTCTGGATAAATCTGCTGTAATAAAATTTAAAGGAATTACACCGTACTTCCCATTCGTACTACCACTAAAAAAGGTCGTGATCTTCGGGTTGATATAATTGTTCACCGTATTGATATCTGGAATACCAAAAATCAGTGACTTATAGCCGCTGCAGAAGTTGATATACAGCCTGTTTGAAGTATCGTTATGTGCAGCAGCCAATAAGGTTTTAACCCTGGTCCATTTGGTATCTACATTAGACACCTTATACTCATCCTGTATTTTCAGATTAGCTGCCGGATTGTTAATTTCGAAAGTTGTATTATCGGCCCATTGGGTTGCATCTATTCCCTTAGCATTTCCTGAACTAAATCTTCTCAGAAGCTTAATTTTTCCACGAACAGCTGAAAGTTTAGAGACACCCGTACCCAGATCCCATTTAGAAGCATTTTCCTGCACATAGGCATCGAAAGTATCCTCAAAACTTCGGGTATTTCCAGTAGGCGTATATTCTTCCTTTACGCTCATAATAATCGTTTCTGAAGGATTTGCATTAAGGAAGTCAATACATGCCTTTAAAACGTCGCTATAGTTCAAATTCTGATAAACCAGATCATGGTGAATAGCAAAGGTGTTGTTAATATGCCTGCATCTCACATCCAGGAACCTTACACCCGCAGTTAACTGATCAGCGATACTCAGATTCTGACATTTAGCAGTACCTGAAACTGGTTCACCCTTGCACCAGAATCATGTGTACCAGGAATGGATATTTGTGCGATGCTGGTCGTATCAGGTAAAAAGCTCATCCAGTTACTCAGCGTGTAATTCAACAAAGCAGTCTGCTTTGTTATTGAACTTTCCTTTTTCGATTCAGGAACACTGCCCTGAATGTCTTGTTTCTTACATGCGGTGAAGACGAGGACACCAAAAGTCATGAAGATTAATTGTAGTTTTCTACTGTTCATAATAAATTGTTTTTCCGGTTAGATTGTTATGCAAATACGATTTTTCTTTCGTCATTGCGTAATGCTAAACTAGCGCGGAATTGTTAATTTATTACTTGTGTCAGATTAAGTTTAAAAACTAAAAAGGGTAACCCGCCTCCGGATTACCCTAATTAACTAACTTATTAAAATAAAAAAACTGGCTGTTGGGGAAGGAGTCGAACCTTCAAGGGGAAGTTAGCCGCAGTTCAAAAAATTAATTTGTGGTCAACCCATAAACTGTGTTATCCCATGATCCCCACCACCGAGACAAGAAGGTGTGTCTGCCAATTTCACCACCCAACATTAAATAAAGAACAATCATTCTTTGGCTGTAGGGGAAGGAGTCGAACCTTCAAGGAGTGGTTAGCCTTTACAGGTTTTCCATATTCTCCACCACCGAGACAAGGAGGTGCGTCTGCCAGTTCCACCACCCTACAGAGTATAAGCAATTATTAAAATGAACGTTTTTTTGTTACTTGCTTGATACAAATGTAATGATAGACTGCATACGTTGCAAATATTTTAATGATTTAATTTCATTATTATGATTATTGTAATTATATTAGATCATCATTAAAATTAATTGAAATCATGCTCAAAAAAGAAAGCCAAAATTTAGAAATTGATAACCTCGATATTGACATTTTAAAGCAACTGATGCAGGATGCGACCAAACCCTACACAGAAATAGCAAAAGATTTGATCGTTTCGGGCGGTACAATTCACGTTCGAATGAAAAAACTACAGGAAATGGGGATTATAAAAGGATCTCATTTAATCATAGATCCTCAGAAAGCAGGATATGACATCTGTGCTTTTCTTGGTATATACCTTGAAAAAGGGATACAATATAAAGATGCTGTTGAACAGCTCAGCAGAATTAAAGAAGTTGTAGAGCTGCATTATACTACGGGCGCTTACAGTATGTTCGCTAAAATTATTTGCAGAGATACAAATCATTTACGTCATGTTTTAAACGAAGAAATCCAGGCAGTGGCAGGGATACAACGAACAGAGACTTTGATCTCTCTTGAAGAAAGCATCAGAAGACAAATAGAATTGGGTTAGAAATTTCTACCCTGATTTAATTCAAATATTACGTGCGCTGAGAGGCGTTAACAGGTAAGTCACAATCATTTAATAGACAATCATAATTAAGCTCTTATAAGGGCTATAAATACTTATTGATTGTATTTGTGATCTTATAAATAAGCATTAACAATACGGGTATGGTCAGAATGGAATCAGGCGACCAGGCGTTCATTAAAAAAGGCTTTAAACAAGAAAAGCCTGTAGTTTCCTACAGGCTTTCTTTAAGATTTGGCACCGACCTACTCTCCCACGTGTTACCGCAGTACCATCGGCTCTGGTGGGCTTAACTTCTCTGTTCGGAATGGGAAGAGGTGGACACCACCGATATAGGCACCTAAATGTCTTTATCCAGCTTTTGTTATTATTACTCGATTGATATTTTATTATGGTTTGTCCTTTTCAGTTCCGGTTTTTACATTGCTGCATTATACCTTTCCATCTTTGGAATCAAACGATGACATATTATTGAAAGAAGTTAGTTATGAAGAACAAACAACAGTTTATTGCTCTTGAAAGCTTCGGATGATTAGTATTACTCGACTATGCTGTCACCAGCTTTACATCTATAACCTATCAACGTAGTAGTCTGCTACGGTCCTATATGGAATTCTCATCTCGTGGCTAGTTTCGCACTTAGATGCTTTCAGCGCTTATCTATTCCCAACGTAGCTACTCTGCAATGCCCCTGGCGGAACAACAGATTCACTAGAGGTTAGTCCAACCCGGTCCTCTCGTACTAAGGTCAGCCCCACTCAAAATTCCTACGCCCACAACAGATAGGGACCGAACTGTCTCGCGACGTTCTGAACCCAGCTCGCGTGCCACTTTAATCGGCGAACAGCCGAACCCTTGGGACCTTCTCCAGCCCCAGGATGTGACGAGCCGACATCGAGGTGCCAAACCTCCCCGTCGATATGAGCTCTTGGGGGAGATCAGCCTGTTATCCCCAGCGTACCTTTTATCCTTTGAGCGATGGCCCTTCCATGCAGAACCACCGGATCACTATATCCGTCTTTCGACCCTGCTCGGCTTGTCTGCCTCACAGTCAAGCAAGCTTATGCTATTGCACTCCTCATACGGTTACCAAGCGTATTGAGCTTACCTTTGAAAGCCTCCGTTACCTTTTTGGAGGCGACCACCCCAGTCAAACTACATCAAACAATGTCCCCCCCTGAAGGGGTTAGACACCGAATACAAAAAGGGTGGTATTTCAACGTTGACTCCACAACACCTAGCGATGCCACTTCATAGTCTCCCACCTATCCTACACATCTTGTATCCAATGTCAATGTTAAATTGTAGTGAAGGTGCATGGGGTCTTTCCGTCCCGTTGCGGGTACCCGGCGTCTTCACCGGGACCACAATTTCACCGAGCTCATGGCTGAGACAGCGCCCAGATCGTTACACCATTCGTGCAGGTCGGAACTTACCCGACAAGGAATTTCGCTACCTTAGGACCGTTATAGTTACGGCCGCCGTTTACTGGGGCTTCGATTCAATGCTTCTCCTTACAGATGACATCCCCTCTTAACCTTCCAGCACCGGGCAGGTGTCAGGCCTTATACTTCATCTTTCGATTTTGCAAAGCCATGTGTTTTTGTTAAACAGTCGCCTGGGCCTTTTCACTGCGGCTGACATTGCTGTCAGCGCCCCTTCTCCCGAAGTTACAGGGCCATTTTGCCGAGTTCCTTAGCCATGATTCACTCGAGCACCTTAGAATTCTCTTCCCGGATACCTGTGTCGGTTTGCGGTACGGGTTTTTATAACCTGAAGCTTAGCGGTTTTTCTTGGAAGTCTGATTACCTGCGCTATCCACTTACCCGAAGGCTTGCGGTACTATCGACCTTTAGCTAGAGTGGCGGATTTGCCTACCTCTCCAATACCTACAGTCTTTAACGATCTATTCCGTCAGATCGCGGCAGTGTCACTACTCCGTCCCCACATCGCAGTTATAAAAAGTACTGGAATATTAACCAGTTGTCCATCGAATTTCCCCTTCGGGTTCTCCTTAGGCCCCGACTAACCCTGATCCGATTAGCGTTGATCAGGAAACCTTATCCTTTCGGTGGGCAGGTTTCTCGCCTGCCTTATCGTTACTTATGCCTACATTTGCTTTTCCAGAAGCTCCACCACAACTTACGTCATAACTTCGCTGCCGCTGGAATGCTCCCCTACCGTAATAAATTCATATTACCCATAGCTTCGGTGTACTACTTTATGCCCGTTTATTATCCATGCACGATCGCTCGACTAGTGAGCTGTTACGCACTCTTTAAATGAATGGCTGCTTCCAAGCCAACATCCTAGCTGTCTAGGCAATCGCACCTCGTTAGTTCAACTTAGTAGTAACTTGGGGACCTTAGCTGATGGTCTGGGTTCTTTCCCTCTCGGCCCGTGACCTTAGCACCCCGGGCCTCACTGCAGTGTATATTTAATAGCATTCGGAGTTTGTCTGGATTTGGTAGGATTTGACTCCCCCCCCGCACCCAATCAGTAGCTCTACCTCTATTAAACTTTACCACCACGCTGTTCCTAAAAACATTTCGGGGAGTACGAGCTATTTCCCAGTTTGATTAGCCTTTCACCCCTACCCACAGATCATCCGGAAACTTTTCAACGTTTATCGGTTCGGTCCTCCAGTACGTGTTACCGCACCTTCAACCTGTCCATGGGTAGATCACAAGGTTTCGCGTCTACCTCCCCTGACTATACGCCCTATTCAGACTCGCTTTCGCTTCGGCTGCGTGTCTTAAACACTTAACCTTGCCAGAGAAGAGTAACTCGTAGGCTCATTATGCAAAAGGCACGCCGTCACGCCACCTGGACGCTCCGACCGCTTGTAAGTACACAGTTTCAGGTTCTATTTCACTCCCCTGTTCGGGGTTCTTTTCACCTTTCCCTCACGGTACTGGTTCACTATCGGTCTCTCAGGAGTATTTAGCCTTACCGGATGGTGCCGGCAGATTCCCACAAGGCGTCTCCGACCTCGCGGTACTCAGGATACTACTAGACTAATGTTACTTACGTGTACGCGGCTCTCACGCTATCTTGCCAGGCTTCCCATCCTGTTCCACTTCATTTCATTAATGCCATATTGTAGTCCTACAACCCCAGCTATGCCGTAACATATCTGGTTTGGGCTCTTTCCCGTTCGCTCGCCACTACTTAGGAAATCATTATTATTTTCTCTTCCTCTGCTTACTTAGATGTTTCAGTTCGGCAGGTTTGCGCATCGTAATGCGACTAGTCTTCAACTAGCCAGGTTTCCCCATTCGGAAATCTCCGGATTAATTCATATTTGCTAATCCCCGGAGCTTATCGCAGCTTATCACGTCCTTCATCGCCTCTGAGAGCCAAGGCATCCCCTGTGTACTCTTTCTTACTTTCTTCTCTCCATAGCCTTTTGCGCCTATGGAAATGCTTTTTTTGATGGTTATTAACCCTTTCGTTAGCTCATGTGCAAGCACATTCACTTCCTCAAAGCTAACAACGTCTCTATTGTTGTTTGCTCTTCTTTATTAACTTCTTCCAATATGTCAAAGAACTTTATTGTCCCAGATACCCAGTATTGCTACTTCGTACCCTATTTCTCGTGTCTTTTATCTTAAACACGGGCCAATTGTGGAGAATAACGGAGTCGAACCGTTGACCTCCTGCGTGCAAGGCAGGCGCTCTAGCCAGCTGAGCTAATCCCCCTTAGAATATATAATGTAGTCCCGAGCAGATTTGAACTGCTGACCCCTACATTATCAGTGTAGTGCTCTAACCAACTGAGCTACGGGACTATTTACTTTGGTCTGGTTTTGTTGTTGAGGTGTCTCAGCACAATTCCTTTTCCTCGGTCAATACCTTCTTTCAGTAGGTGAACAACACTAATTTTGATGTTTCATCCTATGGGTTTTCTTTTGAGATTTTATTGTCATTTACTATATATACTAAAAGACCTCTCTTTCGAGTCCTTGTTAGTATATCATTTACGCAGCGAGTAATCTTTCTTTCTCCAGAAAGGAGGTATTCCAGCCGCACCTTCCGGTACGGCTACCTTGTTACGACTTAGCCCCAGTTATCGGTTTTACCCTAGGACGCTCCTTGCGGTTACATACTTTAGGTACCCCCAACTTCCATGGCTTGACGGGCGGTGTGTACAAGGCCGGGGAACGTATTCACCGTATCATTGCTGATATACGATTACTAGCGAATCCAACTTCAAGAGGTCGAGTTGCAGACCTCTATCCGAACTGTGAATGGCTTTTGGAGATTTGCTTGCTGTTACCAGCTTGCTGCCCTCTGTACCATCCATTGTAGCACGTGTGTAGCCCCGGACGTAAGGGCCATGATGACTTGACGTCGTCCCCTCCTTCCTCTCTGTTTGCACAGGCAGTCTGTTTAGAGTCCCCACCATAACGTGCTGGCAACTAAACATAGGGGTTGCGCTCGTTGCGGGACTTAACCCAACACCTCACGGCACGAGCTGACGACAGCCATGCAGCACCTAGTTTCGTGTCCTTGCGGACTCATCTATCTCTAAATGATTCACTAACTTTCAAGCCCGGGTAAGGTTCCTCGCGTATCATCGAATTAAACCACATGCTCCTCCGCTTGTGCGGGCCCCCGTCAATTCCTTTGAGTTTCAATCTTGCGACCGTACTCCCCAGGTGGAATACTTAACGCTTTCGCTTAGCCGCTAACTGTGTATCGCTAACAGCGAGTATTCATCGTTTAGGGCGTGGACTACCAGGGTATCTAATCCTGTTTGATCCCCACGCTTTCGTGCCTCAGCGTCAATAAAATCATAGTAAGCTGCCTTCGCAATCGGTGTTCTGTGACATATCTATGCATTTCACCGCTACTTGTCACATTCCGCCTACCTCTAATTCATTCAAGCTCTTCAGTATCAAGGGCACTGCGATGGTTGAGCCACCGTCTTTCACCCCTGACTTAAAAAGCCGCCTACGCACCCTTTAAACCCAATAAATCCGGATAACGCTTGGATCCTCCGTATTACCGCGGCTGCTGGCACGGAGTTAGCCGATCCTTATTCCTTCGGTACATTCAGCTACTTACACGTAAGTAGGTTTATTCCCGAATAAAAGCAGTTTACGACCCAGAGGGCTGTCTTCCTGCACGCGGCATGGCTGGTTCAGAGTTGCCTCCATTGACCAATATTCCTTACTGCTGCCTCCCGTAGGAGTCTGGTCCGTGTCTCAGTACCAGTGTGGGGGGTCATCCTCTCAGATCCCCTAGACATCGTGGTCTTGGTGGGCCGTTACCCCGCCAACTAACTAATGTCACGCATGCCCATCTTAATCCTATAAATATTTGATCATTGTACAATGCTGTACTGTGATTTTATGCGGTGTTAATCCGAATTTCTTCGGGCTATCCCCCTGATTAAGGTAGGTTGCATACGCGTTACGCACCCGTGCGCCACTTTCCTCCTTAGCAAGCTAAAGAGTATCGTTCGACTTGCATGTATTAGGCCTGCCGCTAGCGTTCATCCTGAGCCAGGATCAAACTCTCCATTGTAAAATGTTGTTGTTTGAACACTGACCATTCTTAACTTGTATTAATAATAGTCTTATTCTTATTTGTCTGTCAGAATAGACTTAAAAAACTCGCGCGGTTCATGTACTTTGAACTTGTACGTGTTTACCTCGCTACGTTTGTAAATGACATCTCTTTAATGAACTTATCGACTTAACCTCACGGCAGTCTATATATTTTCCAATGATTACTCTCCTTTATTCAGGTCTTAATGTTCCTGATTATTTTCCAGCTCTCATCGTTTCAATCTTGTTATTGTTGCCCTATCAACATCCGTTGTAAAGCTTCCCGTTTTTGTTGGGACTGCAAAGGTAGAAATCTTTTTCGTTTTGGCAAGCTTTTTATTTTTTATTTTTAGAAGTTTTTTATCCCTTCCTAAAATGCTTACTAACACTCCTACTTTACATCCTTTCAATCTTCCTTTTCACTCTTTCCCTTCCTCCGAAGCGGGATGCAAATGTAGGAAAATTATGCCACCCACCAAACAATAACACACTATTACTTGTATACAATCCATAACTCCATGGTTTACAACACTAAAAACTTTAAAATAAATAATCAGGACGATAGATTCAACAGCTTTTTAGCCTTTAGCCCCACTAAAATGCATCCCCTCTGCCAACACTAAATACATGAATTATGCCCATTCCCTGCATAAAACCATGTTTTTACGCGAAGTTATCCATAAAGCATCCAGCATAAAAAAACAAAAAGTAATAAAAGATATCGTAGGAATAAGTTGATAAAGTATAAAACTTATTAAAAGGCTCGATCAAATCACCCATATTATTAAAAAACAATCTGGTATCAATAATAATGATCGAATGGTAGATTATTCAGGAAGTGTTTTAAGCAACCCTTTAGCCGGAACGGATGTAGGATTACCATTCTTATCACCGACAACGAGATTTTCATTATTTAAGGCGGCTTCCTCAACCAAGTTGCGCAAGGCCTTTTTAAGTCCAATCATTACCTTATCGGTAAACGTGCCACCCTGATCAGGTCTTTCCATAATTTTGCTGTTTAATGATGGTATACCAAAGCTCGCTATTAAAAATTGTTTTTCCAAAGCCATCATACTTTGCAATTACTTCAGGTGCCAGGTCCATATTATTATTGACAAGCGTCCATTCGTCACATACCGGCATATAGAGATTGTATAAATTATAAATACCTCTGTAATATCTCCGTTCTATGACATCCGCAGGAATATGATGACCTCCATTACTCACTCGTTTCGCCACACGCTCTACAGTTAAATTTGGAAAGCTTAACCAAAAATATAACAGACTGACCTGGTAACCCATCAGCTGAGCCTGCTTAACCATGGAAACATAGCTTTTACTAGCTAATGTCGTTTCAAAAGCAAAATCAACCTGGGCAGTCATCAATTCACGAATACGGTTAAGCATAATCCTCCCGGATCCAAAAGCTACACTTTCAGGATTAAAAGGAGACAAGCCACGCGCGATATCATCTGCATTAACAAATTCCATACAGTTTAGAATTTCCGGCAGGATTGTATTGCTGGCAGTAGTCTTACCCGCACCATTGCACCCGGATATGATATAGAGATTGGACAAGGGATCCCACCTTTCTATCAAAGAACCGAATAGATAGACAATATCAGTTCTATCAAAAATGCAAACCGCATTTATGCCCGCACATTGAGAATAGATTGTTTCATCAGATTAAAGATAGAAATTATCTTTCTCAAAGTTCAGGAAATATTGAGGAGGTCAGAATGGAATCAGGCGACCAGGCGTTCATTAAAAAAGGCTTTAAACAAGAAAAGCCTGTAGTTTCCTACAGGCTTTCTTTAAGATTTGGCACCGACCTACTCTCCCACGTGTTACCGCAGTACCATCGGCTCTGGTGGGCTTAACTTCTCTGTTCGGAATGGGAAGAGGTGGACACCACCGATATAGGCACCTAAATGTCTTTATCCAGCTTTTGTTATTATTACTCGATTGATATTTTATTATGGTTTGTCCTTTTCAGTTCCGGTTTTTACATTGCTGCATTATACCTTTCCATCTTTGGAATCAAACGATGACATATTATTGAAAGAAGTTAGTTATGAAGAACAAACAACAGTTTATTGCTCTTGAAAGCTTCGGATGATTAGTATTTTATTACTCGACTATGCTGTCACCAGCTTTACATCTATAACCTATCAACGTAGTAGTCTGCTACGGTCCTATATGGAATTCTCATCTCGTGGCTAGTTTCGCACTTAGATGCTTTCAGCGCTTATCTATTCCCAACGTAGCTACTCTGCAATGCCCCTGGCGGAACAACAGATTCACTAGAGGTTAGTCCAACCCGGTCCTCTCGTACTAAGGTCAGCCCCACTCAAAATTCCTACGCCCACAACAGATAGGGACCGAACTGTCTCGCGACGTTCTGAACCCAGCTCGCGTGCCACTTTAATCGGCGAACAGCCGAACCCTTGGGACCTTCTCCAGCCCCAGGATGTGACGAGCCGACATCGAGGTGCCAAACCTCCCCGTCGATATGAGCTCTTGGGGGAGATCAGCCTGTTATCCCCAGCGTACCTTTTATCCTTTGAGCGATGGCCCTTCCATGCAGAACCACCGGATCACTATATCCGTCTTTCGACCCTGCTCGGCTTGTCTGCCTCACAGTCAAGCAAGCTTATGCTATTGCACTCCTCATACGGTTACCAAGCGTATTGAGCTTACCTTTGAAAGCCTCCGTTACCTTTTTGGAGGCGACCACCCCAGTCAAACTACCCATCAAACAATGTCCCCCCCTGAAGGGGTTAGACACCGAATACAAAAAGGGTGGTATTTCAACGTTGACTCCACAACACCTAGCGATGCCACTTCATAGTCTCCCACCTATCCTACACATCTTGTATCCAATGTCAATGTTAAATTGTAGTGAAGGTGCATGGGGTCTTTCCGTCCCGTTGCGGGTACCCGGCGTCTTCACCGGGACCACAATTTCACCGAGCTCATGGCTGAGACAGCGCCCAGATCGTTACACCATTCGTGCAGGTCGGAACTTACCCGACAAGGAATTTCGCTACCTTAGGACCGTTATAGTTACGGCCGCCGTTTACTGGGGCTTCGATTCAATGCTTCTCCTTACAGATGACATCCCCTCTTAACCTTCCAGCACCGGGCAGGTGTCAGGCCTTATACTTCATCTTTCGATTTTGCAAAGCCATGTGTTTTTGTTAAACAGTCGCCTGGGCCTTTTCACTGCGGCTGACATTGCTGTCAGCGCCCCTTCTCCCGAAGTTACAGGGCCATTTTGCCGAGTTCCTTAGCCATGATTCACTCGAGCACCTTAGAATTCTCTTCCCGGATACCTGTGTCGGTTTGCGGTACGGGTTTTTATAACCTGAAGCTTAGCGGTTTTTCTTGGAAGTCTGATTACCTGCGCTATCCACTTACCCGAAGGCTTGCGGTACTATCGACCTTTAGCTAGAGTGGCGGATTTGCCTACCTCTCCAATACCTACAGTCTTTAACGATCTATTCCGTCAGATCGCGGCAGTGTCACTACTCCGTCCCCACATCGCAGTTATAAAAAGTACTGGAATATTAACCAGTTGTCCATCGAATTTCCCCTTCGGGTTCTCCTTAGGCCGACTAACCCTGATCCGATTAGCGTTGATCAGGAAACCTTATCCTTTCGGTGGGCAGGTTTCTCGCCTGCCTTATCGTTACTTATGCCTACATTTGCTTTTCCAGAAGCTCCACCACAACTTACGTCATAACTTCGCTGCCGCTGGAATGCTCCCCTACCGTAATAAATTCATATTACCCATAGCTTCGGTGTACTACTTTATGCCCGTTTATTATCCATGCACGATCGCTCGACTAGTGAGCTGTTACGCACTCTTTAAATGAATGGCTGCTTCCAAGCCAACATCCTAGCTGTCTAGGCAATCGCACCTCGTTAGTTCAACTTAGTAGTAACTTGGGGACCTTAGCTGATGGTCTGGGTTCTTTCCCTCTCGGCCCGTGACCTTAGCACCCCGGGCCTCACTGCAGTGTATATTTAATAGCATTCGGAGTTTGTCTGGATTTGGTAGGATTTGACTCCCCCGCACCCAATCAGTAGCTCTACCTCTATTAAACTTTACCACCACGCTGTTCCTAAAAACATTTCGGGGAGTACGAGCTATTTCCCAGTTTGATTAGCCTTTCACCCCTACCCACAGATCATCCGGAAACTTTTCAACGTTTATCGGTTCGGTCCTCCAGTACGTGTTACCGCACCTTCAACCTGTCCATGGGTAGATCACAAGGTTTCGCGTCTACCTCCCCTGACTATACGCCCTATTCAGACTCGCTTTCGCTTCGGCTGCGTGTCTTAAACACTTAACCTTGCCAGAGAAGAGTAACTCGTAGGCTCATTATGCAAAAGGCACGCCGTCACGCCACCTGGACGCTCCGACCGCTTGTAAGTACACAGTTTCAGGTTCTATTTCACTCCCCTGTTCGGGGTTCTTTTCACCTTTCCCTCACGGTACTGGTTCACTATCGGTCTCTCAGGAGTATTTAGCCTTACCGGATGGTGCCGGCAGATTCCCACAAGGCGTCTCCGACCTCGCGGTACTCAGGATACTACTAGACTAATGTTTTACGTGTACGCGGCTCTCACGCTATCTTGCCAGGCTTCCCATCCTGTTCCACTTCATTTCATTAATGCCATATTGTAGTCCTACAACCCCAGCTATGCCGTAACATATCTGGTTTGGGCTCTTTCCCGTTCGCTCGCCACTACTTAGGAAATCATTATTATTTTCTCTTCCTCTGCTTACTTAGATGTTTCAGTTCGGCAGGTTTGCGCATCGTAATGCGACTAGTCTTCAACTAGCCAGGTTTCCCCATTCGGAAATCTCCGGATTAATTCATATTTGCTAATCCCCGGAGCTTATCGCAGCTTATCACGTCCTTCATCGCCTCTGAGAGCCAAGGCATCCCCTGTGTACTCTTTCTTACTTTCTTCTCTCCATAGCCTTTTGCGCCTATGGAAATGCTTTTTTTGATGGTTATTAACCCTTTCGTTAGCTCATGTGCAAGCACATTCACTTCCTCAAAGCTAACAACGTCTCTATTGTTGTTTGCTCTTCTTTATTAACTTCTTCAATATCCAATATGTCAAAGAACTTTATTGTCCCAGATACCCAGTATTGCTACTTCGTACCCTATTTCTCGTGTCTTTTATCTTAAACACGGGCCAATTGTGGAGAATAACGGAGTCGAACCGTTGACCTCCTGCGTGCAAGGCAGGCGCTCTAGCCAGCTGAGCTAATCCCCCTTAGAATATATAATGTAGTCCCGAGCAGATTTGAACTGCTGACCCCTACATTATCAGTGTAGTGCTCTAACCAACTGAGCTACGGGACTATTTACTTTGGTCTGGTTTTGTTGTTGAGGTGTCTCAGCACAATTCCTTTTCCTCGGTCAATACCTTCTTTCAGTAGGTGAACAACACTAATTTTGATGTTTCATCCTATGGGTTTTCTTTTGAGATTTTATTGTCATTTACTATATATACTAAAAGACCTCTCTTTCGAGTCCTTGTTAGTATATCATTTACGCAGCGAGTAATCTTTCTTTCTCCAGAAAGGAGGTATTCCAGCCGCACCTTCCGGTACGGCTACCTTGTTACGACTTAGCCCCAGTTATCGGTTTTACCCTAGGACGCTCCTTGCGGTTACATACTTTAGGTACCCCCAACTTCCATGGCTTGACGGGCGGTGTGTACAAGGCCCGGGAACGTATTCACCGTATCATTGCTGATATACGATTACTAGCGAATCCAACTTCAAGAGGTCGAGTTGCAGACCTCTATCCGAACTGTGAATGGCTTTTGGAGATTTGCTTGCTGTTACCAGCTTGCTGCCCTCTGTACCATCCATTGTAGCACGTGTGTAGCCCCGGACGTAAGGGCCATGATGACTTGACGTCGTCCCCTCCTTCCTCTCTGTTTGCACAGGCAGTCTGTTTAGAGTCCCCACCTTAACGTGCTGGCAACTAAACATAGGGGTTGCGCTCGTTGCGGGACTTAACCCAACACCTCACGGCACGAGCTGACGACAGCCATGCAGCACCTAGTTTCGTGTCCTTGCGGACTCATCATCTCTAAATGATTCACTAACTTTCAAGCCCGGGTAAGGTTCCTCGCGTATCATCGAATTAAACCACATGCTCCTCCGCTTGTGCGGGCCCCCGTCAATTCCTTTGAGTTTCAATCTTGCGACCGTACTCCCCAGGTGGAATACTTAACGCTTTCGCTTAGCCGCTAACTGTGTATCGCTAACAGCGAGTATTCATCGTTTAGGGCGTGGACTACCAGGGTATCTAATCCTGTTTGATCCCCACGCTTTCGTGCCTCAGCGTCAATAAAATCATAGTAAGCTGCCTTCGCAATCGGTGTTCTGTGACATATCTATGCATTTCACCGCTACTTGTCACATTCCGCCTACCTCTAATTCATTCAAGCTCTTCAGTATCAAGGGCACTGCGATGGTTGAGCCACCGTCTTTCACCCCTGACTTAAAAAGCCGCCTACGCACCCTTTAAACCCAATAAATCCGGATAACGCTTGGATCCTCCGTATTACCGCGGCTGCTGGCACGGAGTTAGCCGATCCTTATTCCTTCGGTACATTCAGCTACTTACACGTAAGTAGGTTTATTCCCGAATAAAAGCAGTTTACGACCCAGAGGGCTGTCTTCCTGCACGCGGCATGGCTGGTTCAGAGTTGCCTCCATTGACCAATATTCCTTACTGCTGCCTCCCGTAGGAGTCTGGTCCGTGTCTCAGTACCAGTGTGGGGGGTCATCCTCTCAGATCCCCTAGACATCGTGGTCTTGGTGGGCCGTTACCCCGCCAACTAACTAATGTCACGCATGCCCATCTTAATCCTATAAATATTTGATCATTGTACAATGCTGTACTGTGATTTTATGCGGTGTTAATCCGAATTTCTTCGGGCTATCCCCCTGATTAAGGTAGGTTGCATACGCGTTACGCACCCGTGCGCCACTTTCCTCCTTAGCAAGCTAAAGAGTATCGTTCGACTTGCATGTATTAGGCCTGCCGCTAGCGTTCATCCTGAGCCAGGATCAAACTCTCCATTGTAAAAAATGTTGTTGTTTGAACACTGACCATTCTTAACTTGTATTAATAATAGTCTTATTCTTATTTGTCTGTCAGAATAGACTTAAAAAACTCGCGCGGTTCATGTACTTTGAACTTGTACGTGTTTACCTCGCTACGTTTGTAAATGACATCTCTTTAATGAACTTATCGACTTAACCTCACGGCAGTCTATATATTTTCCAATGATTACTCTCCTTTATTCAGGTCTTAATGTTCCTGATTATTTTCCAGCTCTCATCGTTTCAATCTTGTTATTGTTGCCCTATCAACATCCGTTGTAAAGCTTCCCGTTTTTGTTGGGACTGCAAAGGTAGAAATCTTTTTCGTTTTGGCAAGCTTTTTATTTTTTATTTTTAGAAGTTTTTTATCCCTTCCTAAAATGCTTACTAACACTCCTACTTTACATCCTTTCAATCTTCCTTTTCACTCTTTCCCTTCCTCCGAAGCGGGATGCAAATGTAGGAAAATTATGCACCCACCAAACAATAACACACTATTACTTGTATACAATCCATAACTCCATGGTTTACAACACTAAAAACTTTATTCCAATTACTGAAAGCTCGGATACACATCAACTTTTCTTCATGTAGCTCAGAAAATTCTTGCCCTAAGCTAACCAAAACACATAATTTATACCGAATACCACTTTGGTAATCATTTCTGAATTCTCAATAACATCAAACAAACCTTAGGTAATACAATCCAAAAGGTCAAGAAACGCCTGATAAAGGTCAGAAACAAGGAATCAACTCTATACCAGCTCACCTTGATACGGGTTTGATACGGGTCTGATACGGGTCTGAAACGCCTTGACCCGTATCAAACCCGTATCAAACCCGTATCAGACCCGCTTCAGACTGAGCCACAATACAGCGACAATACTGCTACTACGTTGCCTTGAATACTCCTCAACCCATTATCAAACTATGACTAACCCCATTTTTGAGCTGTATCTCATATATATATATATACATATGTTAGTCCCAGCCCCCATCCTGCCTTCAAAACAATACAGATTCATTGATGAAACTCAACCTATATTCAAACAGGAAAAATAAATTTGGCGCAATCAATTTTCTTATTATACCTTTGTACCAATTCCTTATGGTTTAATCATTTTAAAATCAGGAATCATGACAGAACACAATTACATATCGCCCCTATCGCTCATTGCCTAAATCAGGCTGACGTTTATTCCTATAATTAATATTTTCCGGAATGATACACGTGACTATCAAAAATAGTCAACGCAATTCGTCTGCCTCAGGTTAAGGTATTTCATCGAAATTCTAGAGGGGAGCTATCCTTTAACAGGATCAATTTGAATTTCACCTCTGTATTAACAGGAAAATTCATATCAATATCAGGCCGTTCAATCAGGAATTCTTATTCCACGATTTCCGGCAACAAGCAACAATTTTAAACGCAATGAGCAATTTAAGAACAAAAGAACTCAGTAAAATGGGCTATACTAATGATAAAGCAAGAAGTCTGGTCATTAATACCATGTCCAAACACTACAAACATCATTCAATAGCCGACATTACTGAACTATTAACCCATATTATAAATAACCCGGAAAGCTATCTTGACCATGAACACCTGGGCAAGATAGCTGAAACACTTACAGGAAAGACCAAATCACGTGATTTTGAAGCATTCTCACTTTTAACACAACCTGGCCCCTATAAAGTTTACGGTACTAAAGAAATCGATACCGGTGCTAAAAAACAGATGGAATTGGCTATGTCACTTCCTATAGCTATACAAGGAGCATTAATGCCAGATGCACATACCGGCTATGGTCTCCCAATTGGAGGCGTAATAGCTACTGATAACGCCATTATCCCTTATGCAGTTGGTGTAGATATAGGCTGCAGGATGTCACTTTCGATCATAGATGAAAGCGCCAGCTTCTTTATGCGCTATAGTCATCAGATCAAACTGGCACTTAAAAATCATACTCATTTTGGAATGGATGGAAGGATCATTGGACATCCAGCCTTATCATGAAATTCTGGATAGCCCGGTTTTTAACCAAACAGAATTTTTAAGACGCCTGCAGGGAAAAGCAGCCAGACAGCTCGGTACGTCAGGCAGTGGAAATCACTTTGTCGAATTCGGAGAAATTGAATTATTTGAGAATAATTCAATGAAACTACCTGCAAAGAAATACATGGCCTTACTCTCTCACTCTGGCAGCAGAGGTCTGGGAGCCAATATTGCAGGCCACTACACGCAAATTGCAGTAGAAAAATGCAGGCTCCCAAGAGAAGTGCAAAAGCTCGCATGGCTGGATTTAACAACAGAAGCCGGGCAAGAATACTGGATCAGTATGAATCTGGCCGGAGCATATGCTAAAGCATGTCATGATACCATACATCAGACACTACTGAAATCTCTTGGTCTGCAAACTTTAGTCAACATTGAAAATCACCACAACTTCGCCTGGAAAGAAAAACTGGTGAACGGGAACGAAATGATGATTGTTCATCGCAAAGGAGCAACACCTGCACATGAAGGAGAAATGGGAATTATTCCCGGGAGTATGACTACGCCGGCTTACCTGGTTTCAGGAAAAGGAGCTGAGTTATCACTCAATTCGGCATCACATGGTGCTGGCAGAGCGATGAGCAGGACAAAAGCGAAACAGAACATGACAGCTTCAGCCTTTAAAAAACTGCTGAACAATGCAGGAGTAACTTTAATTGGTGGAAGCGTTGAAGAAAGTCCTATAGCTTATAAAGACATAGAAAGAGTCATAGCAGCACAAAAAGACCTCATTGAGGTACAAGGTAAGTTTTTACCAAAAATAGTTAGAATGAATAGAGACTAATGAAAAGCATTATTATACAAATCACCTCAGGACAAGGTCCTGAGGAATGCTGCAGAGTAGTAGCAAAAGTGCAGGAAATGCTTATTAAACAAGCAAAACAATTGAATATACAGATCGAAGTCCTTGAAAACACTAAAGGAGACCTCAACGGAACAACGGAACCTTACGTTCTGCTGTTTTACTGGCAAAGGCCGAAGACCTGTCTGATTTTATCAAAGAATGGCATGGATCAGTTTTATGGATTGCACAAAGCCCATACCGCCGGTTCCATAAACGCAAAAACTGGTATGTTGGCGTAGGAATCTTCGAAAGTCAGGAAAAATTGAGATGGAACCCTAAAGAAGTAACCATTGAAACACTCAGGGCTTCCGGACCAGGCGGACAGAACGTAAATAAAGTAGAAAGCGCAGTAAGGGCGACACATAAACCTTCAGGTTTACAAGTATTAGCGATGGATACCCGTTCACAGCTCCAAAACAAGAAGCTTTGCCTCGAAAGGCTGGAAAACAAAGTTATTGCATGGCAAACAACACAATTGGTTGATGAACAACAAGTGCAATGGCAAAATCATGCAGCCTTATCAAGAGGAAATCCCGTTAAAACGATAACAGCTAGTTTATAATTACAGCAGGGTTGTACAAACACAGCCCTGCTAAATTTCAGCAACCTTATGCTGCTTTCTATACTCACCAGGTGTTGTACCTCTATATTTTTTAAAAATCCTGGATAGATGGCTTTCATCAGTGAAATTCATCTCTTGCACAATCTCCTTTACCCGCATATTACTATATAAAAGACGCGTCTCTACCAATTTCAGTTTATAATTTATAATGTACTCCTGGATACTTTCGCCAGTACGCTTCTTAAAGTATTCACCCATGTAATTTACCGAAAGATGAAATTCATTTGCTATAACCTGCATTTTTAGACTTTCTGGTTCGTATATATGCTGCTGTAAATAAGCTATTATCTTCATAACGGCAGATTCATTACCACTCTCCAATCTTTCATCAGGCTCGGTACGGATAATATTCCTGGCAATCAAATTAATCAGGATAGAAACTGACTGGCGTATAATCGCTAAAGAACCAATTCCCTTATGGAGATGTTCCCTTACAATTCCTTCCATCAGTGTCAGTCCAAACAATTCGTCTTGCTCATTTCTGAACAGACAACCTGCTTTAGCATGATAATTATGAAATATATACCCGATCTTTTTCATCCAGTCACAATAATCCAGCTGACTGGCTTCGGCCTGAAGTTTAAAAAATGAAACCTCCGAAAATCGGATATGGACAAAACGGGCAGGACTTTCAATCGTAAAAGAGTGCCAGTCGTCAGGAGTTAAAAAGAATATTTTCCCATTATTATACGCGTAACTATTTCCATTTACGGCATGACTCCCATTCCCCTGTTGAACATAAAGCAATTCAAAATGATTCAACTGCTCCGGTTTGGTAATACCTGGCATTCTCTCCAGAATAGAAATTTCGAATAATTCTCTGATATCTTTCATAACCATCCTCCAAAGATACAAGACAAGCCTCTTAAAATACAATTCAACTCTCCCTCTGAGCAGCGTCCTTTGCAATACAAAAAATCAATTTATGCAGAAAGTCGTTCCAGATTCATTATCAGCTCATAAAAAACCTTTACAATAAGAGATGGCTTGCCTTAATTGTCCTGTTGATGGGTGCATTTTTATCTCCGTTAGACTTTTTCATAGTGAACGTAGCCTTGCCAGTAATCAAAGAAGGTTTACAGGCCACCGCAAGTCAGCTACAGTTTGTAATCATTTCTTATGGTGCAACTTATGCCGTTCTGGTTGTAACCGGTGGCAGACTGGGAGATATCTATGGCAGAAAACGCGTGTTTATTATCGGAATGATCTTATTTACCCTTTCTTCCGCTGTTTGCGGTTTCGCTCCGAATATCCTGGTATTAATCAGTGCACGTATCGTACAAGGACTGGCCGCAGCAGTACTTGCACCACAGGTTTTATCCTCTATCCGTATTATTTTCCCGGTAAAAGAGCAGCCTAAAGCAATGGGCTTCTTTGGGGCTACTTTTGGTCTTGCTTCAATTGCCGGTCAGCTCTTAGGTGGAATACTGATCAAAGTTCATCCCTTTGGGTTCACCTGGGAATCAGTTTTTATGATATGATCAATATACCTCTTGGACTCCTCACAATTATAATGGCATTTTTTATTTTACCAGAGAACAAGCCTGCAAAAAAGCCCAAACTGGATATTCCGGGTATCCTATTTCTTTCCCTTGCATTGTTTTTAATCATCTATCCTTTAATCAAAGGGAGAGAAGAAGGCTGGCCATTATGGATATTCATTTGTTTCGCTTCCGCGATCCCAGTTTTAATTGCCTTTATTAAAATAGAAAAGTATACCGTTTCCAAAGGCAGAGACCCGTTGATAGACCTCAATATGTTTCGTGACCAGCATTTTGTAACCGGAGCAATTATCATTTTCTTTTTCAACTGTACAGCCGCCTTTTTTATGGTTTATCCATATTATTTACAAAATGGATTGCGTTGGGATGTACTTTCGGCCGGATTAGCTGTACTCCCCTATGCAGCCGGATTCTTTATTGGCCCGTTAACCAGTGCAATCCTGACAAGGAAGCTTGGATCAGCAGTTGTTCTACTTGCTTTAGGGCTGCTTGTGACAGGTTATGGATTGGTTATTCTTTCTGTTATCCTATACAATACACCAGGATTACTATTATATGCCGGCTTAATGATTGCCGGTATGGGACATGGTATTGTACTGCCAGCCCTGGTCCGTATCACTCTTGCACCTGTTAGCACTGAAAAAGCAGGGATGGCAGCTGGTATAATCAGTACAGCAATACAGATGGGCAGTGCGATAGGCGTAGCCATTATTGGAACAATATTCTTTTCACTATTAAACATTGATCCTGCTGATCATACTTTTAAGACAGCATTTGCAATTTCCATAGGCTGTCTGCTCTGCATTTTCATCATCGCATTCTTTCTCACCATCAGATTAAACAAATTACCGGTAAAAAAAAATAAATATGAATATTACACATACTGCACAACAACAGGTTCACGATTTCAACACCGCAATCACCGCGTGGTTCAAAGGAGAAACAACTATTGAAAATATAAATGAGATATTAGGAAGGCTGCACAAAGATTTTATCATGGTTGCCCCGGATGGTTCTGTTAAAAATTACGATGATCTGGCGGCATGGTTACCGACAGTATTCGGGGCTAAACCAGGATTCTATGCAACAGCAGATCAGTTCATCGTGAGTTATACAGCCGATAACATGGCAATCATTGTATACCATGAAACGCAAAAAACCCCATCAGTAACAAACAACCGCAGATCTAGTGCATTATTTATTGCTGATGAGGAAGGGAAAATAACCTGGCGTCACTTACAGGAAACCTGGATAGTTATTTAAATTTATTTTTCAAAGCTTCCAGCTTCGTTTGCAAATCGCCTTCTGGCTGTGCTTTTACCTGCTGAGGCCTTGGCCTGTTATTTTGAGGTCTGTTACCAGCATCACCCTTGTTATTCTCAGGTTTTCTGTTGGCAACGGGCCTTTCTGTTTTAGCACGTGCAGCCGGTTTAGGTGCATTTTCACTTTTCATAGACAAAGAAATACGTTTTTGACTACGTCAATCTCTTTCACCGTCACTTCTACCTTTTGACTAACTTTTACAATATCATTAGGGTTAGCTACAAATTTATCCGCAAGCTGACTTGTAT
The DNA here is from genome assembly GCF_053890575.1 of Pedobacter sp. NJ-S-72. Lineage (NCBI taxonomy): Bacteria > Pseudomonadati > Bacteroidota > Sphingobacteriia > Sphingobacteriales > Sphingobacteriaceae > Pedobacter > Pedobacter sp. NJ-S-72. Next base: position 4,116,881 of record NZ_CM132681.1, read on the forward strand.
GCACTAAACCATCCTGATGCACACCTATATCTACAAAAGCACCGAAATTGGTAATATTGGTTACAATACCTGACAATTTCATCCCTACTTTTAAATCATTGATTTCATTTACACCATCTGTAAAACTGAACGCTTCAAAGGCCTCCCTTGGATCTCTTCCTGGTTTAGCCAGCTCACTCATAATATCATTTAATGTAGGTAAACCTACATTTTCACTAATATATTGCTGTAACTTAATCTGTTTTTGAAGTTTTATGTCTTTTAAAAGATCATCTACAGAATGTCCTAAATCTTTTGCCATCTGACTGACCAGTGCATAACGCTCCGGGTGTACACCACTGGCATCCAATACATGAACCGCATCTCCGATTCTTAAGAAACCAGCCGCCTGCTCATAAAGCTTTTATCACCTAACCTCGGAACTTTCTTTAAACTTTCACGGTTTTTGAAGGCACCATGTTCATTCCTATAGGTCACGATATTTTGTGCAAGCTGTGGCCCCAGACCTGAAACGTAAGCTAAAACTTGTTTAGAAGCCGTATTTAATTCTACACCAACCGCATTCACACAGCTCATTACCGTATCATCCAGCGATTGCTGAAGTTTAGTCTGATCTACATCATGCTGATATTGTCCAACACCAATAGATTTAGGATCGATTTTAACCAGTTCAGCCAAAGGATCCATTAACCTGCGGCCAATAGAAACAGCTCCGCGAACCGTAATATCCTGAGTTGGGAATTCTTCACGGGCTACTTCTGATGCAGAATAAATAGATGCGCCGTTTTCATTCACCATCACGATCAGAACACCTGTCAGGCTCAGACCTCTGATAAAAGTTTCCGTTTCTCTACCAGCTGTACCATTTCCAATAGCAATAGCTTCAACTTCATGTTTCATGTTTAGCACATAACTTTTGGATAGCATCCGCCGCATTTTTTATATTTCCTTGTCCGGTATGCGGATAGATTGTTGTATTCTCTAATAATTTACCCTGTCTGTCCAGACATACTACCTTACATCCTGTACGGAAACCCGGATCAACTGCCAGAACATTTTTCTGTCCCATTGGTGCAGCAAGCAATAATTGTCTTGCATTTTCAGCAAATACACGAATTGCTTCTTCGTCTGCTTTTTGTTTAGCCAGCAGGCGAAGTTCTGTTTCCATCGCTGGTCCCAGCAAACGTTTATAACAATCATGCAAAGCCAGCTCTACTTGTTTAGAAGCAGCACTGTTGCCCTGAATGATCTGTCTTTCTAAAATTTCGATCGCTCCATCCTCTTCAGGCATAGCCTCTAATTTCAGTATAGATTCATTTTCTCCACGTCTCATGGCTAAAACACGGTGAGAAGGCGCAGATTTCACTGCTTCTTCCCATTCGAAATAGTCTTTGTATTTAATAATCCCTTCTTCTTCCTTACCTTTGACTACTGTAGACTTCAACACAGCTTTTTGTTGGAAATACTTACGCATATCAGTGCGGACTTCAGCATTTTCATTAATCATTTCGGCAATAATATCTCTTGCACCAGCTAATGCTTCTTCTGTATTCGTGACACCAAGCTCCGTATTCAGATATTTAGCTGCTTCTTCATCTGGATTTAATTTGCCCTGTTCAAAAATCAAAATTGCCAAAGGCTCTAACCCTTTGCGCCTTGCCTCCGAAGCTCTTGTTTTCCTTTTTGGTTTGTAAGGAAGATAAATATCTTCAATAGTTGTGATGTTTTCAGCCGCATTAATCTGAGCTTCAAGCTCTGGCGTTAGTTTACCCAGTGTGGTCAGCGCTTTCAGAATAGCTTCACGTCTTTTGTCAAGTTCACGCAATTGCTGGAAACGGTCACGAACCGCAGCAACCTGTACCTCATCTAAACTTCCGGTAACCTCTTTACGGTAACGGGAAATAAAAGGTACTGTCGCTCCTTCTTCATCTAATAATTCAATAGTTGCAATAACCTGTTTTTCTGAGACTGCTAATTCTGCAGCAATAATCTTTGAGTGATTATTCATGTTAAAATATTGGGTGAGGTTTATGAAACGGCTTATAAATGTAAAACGGTTTCTGTGAATTTAAATTTCTTTGGGTAAAGTTAAAAAACAAAAAATCCCGCATGGGGTTAGCCAGCGGGATTATATATAAACAATTCTTAATAACTTATTTTGTTACGTACATTACTTCTTTCACCGCTTTAATTACACGTTCAGCATTTGGTAAGCTGGCAGCGATTAAAGTTGGTGCATATGGTAATGGTACATCAGCACAAGTGATACGTAAAACTGGTGCATCTAAATGATCGAAAGCATTTTTTTGTACATTGAAAGCAATTTCAGAAGAAATAGAAGCCAATGGCCATGCTTCTTCAACAATTACCAACCGGTTTGTTTTCTTAACAGACTCAATGATTGCAGGGTAATCGTAGGACGTACAGTACGTAAATCGATAACTTCAACACTGATTCCTTCTTTCGTTAATTCTTCCACAGCTGGATTAACAACACGTGTCAGCATTTTACCAAAAGTAACGATAGTTACATCAGTACCTTCCTGAACGATTCTTGCTTTTCCGATTGGGAGGTAATATTCTTCTTCTGGAACTTCACCTTTATCACCGTACATTACTTCCGATTCCATGAAAATAACTGGATCCGGATCAATGATAGCTTGTTTTAATAATCCTTTTGCTTCGTAAGGAGTTGAAGGAATAACAACCTTCAAACCTGGACAGTTTGCATACCAGTTCTCAAAATTCTGAGAGTGCTGAGCGCCTAACTGACCTGCATTACCTGTTGGACCACGGAATACGATTGGAATAGAAAACTGTCCACCGCTCATGGATAACATTTTTGCAGCTCCGTTTATGATCTGATCGATTGCAACCAGGGAGAAGTTGAATGTCATAAATTCTATGACTGGAATACCATTCATTCATTGCAGCACCAATACCGATACCGGTAAAACCAAGCTCAGCAATTGGGGTATCGATGATACGTTTGTCACCAAACTCATCAAGCATTCCCTGACTTACTTTGTATGCACCATTGTATTGCGCAACTTCTTCGCCCATTAAGAATACGTTTTCATTCTTACGCATTTCTTCGCTCAAAGCTTCACGCAAAGCTTCTCTAAATTGAATCTCTCTCATTGTATATTCAAATGTTAACTGCCGGCAAATATAACTATTGTAACGTAATAATAAAGTTTGTTTTAATTACATTACAAAGCGATTATTATTATTGCTATTGTTGCTCTACTTCCCGCAAAGGGACAAATAAGGGCAATATGTACAATTATCGGCTAGTGTTGTATGTATAAAAGGGGTTTCCGGATTAAATAATTCTTCCAGTTTTTCTCTTAGCAGACGACTAAAATCTATTTTCAGACTTTCCAGATGTTCGGCCTGTAACTGCATCTTTTTTCCCCTTCCTTCAGAAAAATTAAACAAGGTCCCCTCTTTCCTCATCTTGCGGATCAGGTACAAATTGGGTTCCATGTCAGTTATTCCTCTCGACTGCTCATAGACATAAGTGTAAAAAAGCGTTTGGATCAGCGCCTTATTCTGTTTGTCTGTATCCGCATCAAAAATCTCTTCCAGAGAACTGTACTGGAGTTCATCACGACCAGTTTTATAGTCAACCACGCGTGTTATCCCATTTTTCTGATCTACCCTGTCTATAATTCCATGTAAAGTAACTTGTCTTTCTATACCAGCTACATTGAGCTTGAAATAAATTTCATCCTTACTTTCTAACCCTATAATAGAAAAAGGAGCTTCTTTTTCATCATGGTCGAGAATCACATTTGCATATTCAGAAACAATAGCCAATACAACCTGCTGCATTCCATTGGCAGTCAAATGTTGTTTTTCATCATCATACATCACTTTCACAAAAGCTGTTTCTGCTAGCCTGGGTAAGTATTCTATGTTCAACAATTCGTTCCCTGGTGATATAAGGACTTTCTGCCTTCAGTTCTTCGTAGAATTTTTCAAGCACAAAGTGGAGCATTGAGCCAATATAGTTTGCTTCAAGATTCTCAGAGAGTTCTTTTGGCTCTTCTATTTTAGCGATATATTTATAAAAAAACTGAACAGGACAGTTAAGATATGTTGTCAGCGCAGTTGCCGAAATCCGTACTGAAGGATCTTTCTGATCAAGATACAGTTCTAAACGCTTTAATACTTCTCCTTCTTTTTTGATATTCATTGTCACCAGATGTTCTGTAGCGACTGATTGCGACTGATCAAAATAGGTAAAGCTATGACCACTTTCAAACTCAAGCTGGCGTAAAAACCTGCTCGGTTCACCTGTAGTATTATCATCTGCCTGACCATTATAAACCAGGCTTATTTTTCGTGAACGCTGTAACAGCCTATAGAACATATAAGCTGAGATCGCATCCTGATTTTCAATTACAGGTAATCCATAAGCTCTCCTGATACTATCAGGGATGAAACTGGGTGATGCACTTACCTGTGGTAAAATACCTTCGTTAACTCCTAGTATATAAACATGATCAAAGTCCAGGCTCCTGCTTTCCAGTAACCCCATGACCTGCACGCCTTGTAAAGGTTCCCCGCTTAATGGAACCGCAATCCCCTGCACCGCTTTTTGAATCAGCGATAAAACAAAAGGCAAAGGTAACCGGGCAGCAAATTCGGCTATTGTATCATGTAACCGGTTTAATTCTTTGATTGTGGCAATAAATAAATCTACCTCGGTTTGTTTTAAGGTTTTCTCCTCTACCTGCTGTGTTAAAACTAATTTAAAAATCTCCTGTAAATTTACAATAGCAGAAGCACCCGTATTTCTTTTAGTAAAAAAAAGGGCTGCCAGCTCACCGGAGCGTTGTAATAAAGGAATATCTACTTCGACTAATTGCCTGGTTAAGATCTCCAGTTGCAAAGTATTCCTGGTTTCTGCGCGAAATGCCAACAAGCGGATGTGATAAAAACGCCTCTACTTCCCTGTGATAAACTGTGTCTTTTTTCCCGCCTGCCAATTGGGATTGTACCGAAAGCCAGATATCTGCCAGCCCAAAAATAGAGGTCGCTAACAGTGGGTAACCCATTGTTACGTTCAGATCAACCGCCAGACGTTTACCTTCTGCATTATAATGCGTAGGAATAGTTTGCAAAACAGGCAACAGTAAACTTTCATCCGCAAGGATTAAAGCGATTTTACCAGCATTATCAGCGGCTTCCAATATTGGATAATCTTCTTCCAGTTCCAATTGCAGAATCTTTGCCTGCGCCGTCTGTCCTTGTGTTTTATAAACTTTAATTTCTTTTTTCTCTGCTTTAATTAAAGATCTGCTATGACCAAGCGCGTTGGGCAAACCCAATCTTTGAATATTTTTCCGAAGGAATAATCCCGCTTCCTGGGTATCATCCTCCATATAATAAGTATCCGTATCAAAATAGAACAACGCTTTTTCGGCTTCATTCCATCTCTTAAAAATTACAGCTTCGGCATTACTTAAGGCATTAAACCCGGCAAAGACTAATTTACCCGCGGCAAAATCAGCTATAAAACCTGGCTTATCTGCCGTTCCATTAGCCAGCTTCCGGTATACATGTGCCATAGAAGTCAGCCCTTTTGCGGCTAAAGCATTATGGAAACCACGATATAACTTAGGCATCCTGCGCCACATCCGGATAAACTGTTCCTGATGGTTCTTCTGTTTTCCTGTAGAAAACGAAGTCCAGAACTGCTCCAGAAAAGCTTGTTGTTCAGGTGTCAGATGCTGAAAATCCTTCTCAATAACAGCTATATCTTCAAGTTCTTCAAATAATTGATTTGCATTGACCAGATCATTGTCTATCTGTGCAAAATCGCTCAGTATAATTCTTGCAATAGGATAAAAAACATCAGGATTGATTTCTTTTGCTCCTTCTGCCTTCAGTAATTCGTTGTATTGCTGGTGTAGCGTAAAAAACTGCGTAAAACCATCAGCAATCAGTAAATCTGTTGAAAGTGCAAAAAACTCCTGTATGGTAAAAAAGGATGGACTCCAGAAAGGTTTGCCTATCGTGTCTGCTAAATGATGCTGCAAATAGGCTACAGGTCGTTTGTTATTAAATATGACAGCAGAATTGTGCAGATTATTTCCTAACCTGTTTACTAAATCTTCTGCAACTTCTTTTAAAAATGCTTTCATTTCTTATACCAGAATCAATTCGCCTAGCGTGGCATAAAATAAATAGGTACTTACTTTCGGATAACCCATTTCCTGTAAAAGGTTCCGATAGCCATGTACTTGCTTCACATGGTTACGGCTCTGTTTTTTTGTAAACTTATAATCAATTACAATAACTTCATCTTTTGCCGTAAACAACACCTTATCCGGACGGTAACTTTTGCCGGTAATATCGATGATACTTTTTTCATTGATACTTTGGGTACTATTCGACAATAAATCTGAAGATCCTGATGCTGCAAAACATTAACTGCCTGCTTTTTGAAATCGACGATCTCCTTTTCCTTGAAGAACCCTTCGGTCAGCATCTGGCCTAAAACCTCATCCACTTCACTAGTATCCGCAGCACGGGCAAGTACTTCATGTAAAATACTTCCTTCACGCCCCGCAGTATCATTTAATAACATATCCAGCTCTTTCTTTTTAACATCGTTATTAAAAACTTCGCTGAGCCTTTCTGATATAGGATATTCTTTCAAATTGATAACTCCCGGACCTATATATTTTGATAAACCTCCTGAACTCTTTTTCACTACTTCTTCTTCCAGCAGAAACTGTCCTTCTGGTGTAAGCTGGTCTTCAAATATTCTGATTAACAAATCACCAATAGTACTAACAGTATCTGTCTTTTTACCTAAACAACTAATATATAGATATTCCTTTGTCCTGGTTGTGGCCACATAAAGCATATTTAAAGCGTCCATATTATTATAAAGCAGTTCTTCATAATAAGGAATGGCAACAGCCGATGCCCCTAAACTAGATGTATATTTTAATGGGATACTCTGTAATTTATGATATGGCGTATTTGCAGCAGGCACCCAAAAGATCGTATTGATTTTACCATTGATATCCCAATTACAGAAGGGGATCATCACCACTTTAAAAGCAAGTCCTTTAGATTTGTGAATCGTAATCACCTGTACGGCGTCTGTACTTTCGGAAGAAGGCAAAGTTTTCCGGCTCCCCTCTTCTTTCCAATACTTCAAAAACGAGGTAATTCCTTTTTCTCCCTGACGTCCGATATTTCCTGCCAGATCTCTTAAAGCAAATAAATAAGGCAGGTGACTTGAATATGCAGTTTCATTCAGACCATAGGCTGAAATCAATTTTTCCAGTAATTCGGGTAAAGGCTGCTGCATCCAGCTACGCCAGTGCTGACATAAATCAACAGGTAATACCCCGGCTAACTCTTCGAGTTGTCTGCTCTTCAAATTAAAAAAAGCCGCAGGCCGCAGGATCAAGCGTACGCTGTTGTAATTGCGCATATAAACTAATACAATTTGCTTTATATAAGGCTGTATTAGCCGGCATTCCTGCCATAACCATTAACGTATCAATCAGTATTTTTACTGCTGTGTTATTTTCTATCAGCAGAGCTTCTCCAGAAATAACATTAATGTTATTCTCCATCAATATATCTACGACCGCAATAGCTTCTGAATTTGAGCGTACCAATACGCAGGCATCGCCCGCCTGATAACGTTTTTCTTCAATCAAAAGCCGCTTAAGTGTTTCCACCATTTTACGGAGCGCCTCTGTCTTGAAGCTTGTTCTATTTAACGGGGCATCATTTTCATCTGTTTTTAAAACATTGAAATCAATCGTGCCCCCATCGGCTGTTCTGGTTGTCAGTTTTTGTTCAGCCTCTGCATAAACATCTGTGATAATATGGCTAAAGCCTTTCTCTTCCCACCACTGATTCAAGGTCAGGTTAGCAGTCTGCCCTTCTACCGTACGTACTATTAATTTTTTTCTGCATTAATATAGGCAGAGCCCTGAACAGAATATTATTAAAATTGATAATGTTTTTAGTACTTCTATAGTTCTCTTCCAGACTGGAATCTACTACATAAGCACTTCCTATATCTTTTTTCGCTTCCTGGTGAAGAATATTCCAGTCTCCATTACGCCATCTGTAAATTGATTGTTTGACATCCCCTACAATTAAATGGTCAATAAGTTTACCATTCGCTTCTGCCAGTGCATTTTTTAACAGCGGCCTGAAATTTCCCCATTGATTAGCCGAAGTATCCTGAAATTCATCAAATAAGAAGTGACGGTAGCGGCTTCCGGTTTTCTCCCAAATAAATGCGGGGTTATCATCATCGTCACCCGTAATCCCTTTTAACAAATTTTGTGCATCGCTGATCAGTAAACTTCCGCTTTCTTCTCTATAGGTTTTCAGCAAAACGGCCATTTCCTGCATCAACCGCAAGTAATATAAGTTCTTGAAAGCCTGCGCAAGGATATAATCAGGCAACCCCTCTGCATAAGTCGTATATAAACTTCGGATAACCGGATTCAATGCATCATATAAAGAAGTATCAGTTCCCGGTTTAAACCACTCATCCGGTTCATCAATGAGTTTGGCTAAACTTTCCAGTTTGGCAAAATCCTCCTTTTTTTCCAGGTCAAAGTCTTCATCTGCAATTTTCTTTAAATTATTGAGCGGAGATCTGGATTTCCCTTTCAGGTTATCCGGATTAATACCCGAAGATTCAAAAATATCGAGTGCTTTCGCAGAAAACTGCTTAATGGTATCCTGGAACAGTGTAATCCGTTTCTTAGTGTCTTTATGGTAATTCCCAAACAGCACATTCATATCTGTATGCTGAACCAATTCCTGGATTGCATTATCGAATGGCTGATAACGTTCTTTAAAGATCTCTCCTGCAAGATCCGTTAATTCAGACCTGTAGTTCCAGCTAATATTATTGCTAATTCTGTCTAAAGCCAGATCGATGATCCATTGCAGTAATTCAGGGTTAACATCTAACTGTTCATCCAGTTTATCTGCCAGTTCATTTTTAACCTTATCAAAGTTCATTTCCAGTTTATACCCTGAGTCAAGCCCTAATTCAAAGGCGAAACCCCGGATTACTTTCTGTACGAATCCATCAATAGTACTCACCGAAAAACGGCTATAGTCGTGAAGTATTCTTTTATAAATTCTAGCTGATTTCTCCTGTAAAGTATCGGCGTTTAAATCAGGATGTGCCTTTAAAACCAGTATTCTATAGTCATTAACATCCTGATCGCCCGTGGCAAAACCCTTTAACACTTCCATAATACGGGTTTTCATCTCCTCGGTAGCCTTATTGGTAAAGGTAACCGCGAGAATCTCCCTGTACTTGGTTTCGCCTGACAGTAAGAGTGTTAAATAATGCGCCGTGAGACTGAATGTTTTACCTGAGCCTGCCGAAGCTTGTAATATTTTGAGTGGTTGGAGGCATTTGGTGAAGTTAGGACTTTTATCATTACAATTTCTTTTCAGGAATTGCATACATTTAGAAGTTGTTTGAATTTAGATGATCAATTTAAACAGCCCCAAAATTATTAAAACGATTGGACATGAAGAAACTATCACTGATTCTGTTAGCCACACTGGCGATCTCGACCGCAACTTTTGCGCAGACAAAAAAAGCTAAAGCAGTAAAAGAAGTAGTAAAAACAAAAGAAGAAGTAAAAATATACAATCCTGATGCTGATGCAAAAGCGGATATTACTGCTGCTGTTGCGAAAGCGAAAAAGGATAAAAAAAATGTTTTCATCCAGGTTGGCGGGAACTGGTGTTCATGGTGTATTGCATTTCATCATTTAGTGGATAACACACCTGCGTTGAAAACTTATTTGAATGATCACTATGAAGTTGTGCTGGTAAACTATAGCAAAGAGAATAAAAATGAAGCAATAATGGCTAGTTTAGGTTATCCGGGACGTTTTGGTACCCTGTTTTTGTAATTCTTGACGGTGACGGTTCAATATTACATATCCAAAATTCTGGTTATCTGGAAGAAGGAAAAGGACATAGTGTAAAAAAAGTAACTGAATTTCTTCAGGGCTGGACTTATGAAGCTATAGATCCAGCAACATATGCTGAAAAAGACACTATTAAATAAATTACTTCTTTAAAGAAAGCATTCCATTCATCAGTTCATTATTGAACTCTCCGATCTTAGTCTCGTGGAGCATCAGATGTATCTTGTTTCGGATATCTTTAAATTCATTATGCAACGGGCAGGGATTAATTTCTGAGCATTGCTTAAGGCCTAAGCCACACCCATAAAAGATATCGTTACCATCTACAGCTGCGACAATATCGCTCAAGGGCCTCTCTAAAGAAGCACTATCCAGATAAAATCCGCCATTGGGCCCTTTCGTAGACTGCACAATTCCTCTACGGCTTAAATCCTGTAAGATTTTTGCCAGGAAAGGTTCAGGCGAATCTATTCCCACTGCGATTTCTTTAATGCCTACCCTGCCGGTTTGTCCGGCTGTTCTGTGTGCAATAAAGAAGACTGATCTGATTGCATACTCACAAGTTTTTTTTGAAAATATTCCCATCTCTGATTATAAAACAAAGATAGTAATAAATTAGAGATAGAATCACTGTTCATTTTCAGTCATTAATCTCAGTTTTAGCACCAAAAAAATAAAAGACTATTTTATCCTTTATTATTTTTTCACTACCTTTGCCCTATCAAATCATACCTGTACAAACAAAAAGATGCAAAGCTGCATCAAATTAAAAGATAAAAAGGTATTTATATATTTTATTATGACTGACGAAAAAAAAAAAACTAATCACAGCTACAGTACCAATTCTAAAAGAAAACGGTGTTTTACTGACTACACACTTCTACAAAAGAATGTTTACTCATAATCCAGAGCTCAAGAACATGTTTAACATGGGAAATCAGCAAAGCGGTAAGCAGCAAACCGCTCTTGCCATGGCAGTACTTGCCTACGCAGAGAATATTGCCAATCCCATGGTTCTATTACCAGTAGTAGACCGTATCGGGCATAAACATACCAGTTTAGATATACGCCCTGAACATTATATGATTGTAGGCCATCACTTGTTAGAATCCATTAAAGAAGTTTTAGGAGATGCAGCAACCCCTGCAATTATTGATGCCTGGGGAGCAGCTTACCAGCAATTAGCCAACCTGATGTCAGGCCATGAGGCTAAGCTTTATGAAAAACAAACCCTTCAAACAAACGGATGGACAGGTTGGAGATCATTTAAAGTTGGTAAAAAGACAATAGAATCTGTAGAAATAACCTCATTCTACCTCTACCCAACCGACGGCGGAAACGTTACCATGCACACCCCCGGCCAATACCTGAGTGTACGTACCTTCCTTCCAGACCTGAATTTAAAACAAGCCCGTCAATACAGTATTTCAAGTGCACCTAACCACGAATATTACCGTATTTCAGTGAAAAGAGAAAAAGGCCAGAACATAGATGCAAACGGCCTGATCAGTAATCACCTTCACGATTTCGTAAACGAGGACGACATCATAGACATTACCTCTCCAGCCGGAAACTTCGTAATGGCAGAAAACCCAACAGCACCAATAGTCCTGATTAGCGGAGGTGTAGGCCTTACCCCACTGATGAGCATGCTCCAAAGCCTGACTGACAATAATCACACCCACCCAATCACCTGGTTACATGGGTGCAGAAACAAATCAGTTCATGCCTTCAAAGACCAGCTAAATCATATCACCACAACAAAAAGCAATATCAAACAGCACACATTCTATAATGTAACAACACCCGAAGACCTAAAAAACGGCATCTTCGAAGGCCATTTAGACATCAACAGCATCCCTGAACTCCACAATCACCCTGATACAAATTATTTCATCTGCGGGCCATCAGCCTTCATACAGAAACAATTCCAGGATCTGCAGGCAAAGGGTATTGACAAAAAATCAATCTTCTTCGAGGAGTTCGGCCCGCAACTGCTTCAATTAAACTAAATCCAAAGCTGTATCGTATAGTTAACCATTAACACACCAAACAGCTATATCAAAAGGTATCTGCATCAAACAGCTAACCATTAACACACCAAACATTAACAAATAATACATCAACTAAGAACAATAGAAAGGGGCAATTTCCAGGAAAAGGAAAGCCCCCACAGGTGTAGGATTGGAAACAGTTACAGAAAAAAAAAAACATGACCTGCTATGTTCCGGCATCAGAACTCTTGAAAAGAGGGCGTAGCCGGAACATAGCAGGTCATGTTTTTTATCTTAAGACTTCCTATCCGGAATTCTTAAAATCCGGAATTAAATCTGAAGAAACTACTGACAGTCACTGGCAACTTTCCCGTAGCAACCTTCACATTTTCAATAACCTCAGCTGCTGCCTTTTGCATATAATCTTCCTTCTGGTACCCGACAACCAAAGACTTCGCATTCTCAATCCCCGGTAACCCGCTAAATTATACGGATTAGCGAACAGCGCGAAAACGGCATTCTTTCCTGCCATATCACGAATCAACATTTTCAAATCACCAGTCAGCTCCATTCCATTGCCCGGACGCGACCGCGTATCGTGAATCCCGATAATCACCTGATCAAACATTCCCAATTCCTTCACAACTTTAGCAATCAAATTTGCATTTGCATTTTTATCTAAACTAAAGAACACCGAATTCTTATAAAAGCTCCCCAGTTCACGTTGAAAAACAGTTACTCCCGGAGTACCGATACTAATAATCGCCGTTCTTTTCTCAGGAGCAAGCGCTTTAATTCCCCCATTACCATTTAACACTGTTATTGACGCATCAGCAAGCTTTTGCAATAAAGCCAGACTTTCAGGTCTGTTCACCTCAGCTGCTACGTTCTGTGTACTTACCGTATCCTTTTTATATACACCAGTCCAATATTTAGCAATTAATATCTTGCGGACACTCTCTTCTATTCTATCCATACTGATCCTCCCATCCCTTACCGCGTTGCGCACCAGCTTAATTGCTCTCTTACTATTTTCAGAAAGTTCAAGAATGTCATTTCCAGCTATTACAGCCATTAAATCGGCTTCACCATCCTTGAAATTCTTGACTACCCCTTTCATCTCCATTGCATCAGTAACAATTAACCCCTTAAACCCTAATTCACCCTTAAGCAAACCGGTTACTATCGGCTTAGATAAAGTAGAAGGAAGTTTAGGCGTATTATCAAGTGAAGGAATATTCATATGCGCGATCATTACCCCCGCAGCGCCCTCTTTGATTAATTCTTTAAAAGGATAAATCTCCAAACTATCCAGCCTTGCCTTTGTAAAATTAAGTTGAGGAAGATCATAATGTGAATCTACATCAGTATCCCCATGCCCAGGAAAGTGCTTTAACGTCACCAATAATCCGCCATCCTGCATACCTTTCATATAGGCGCCCGCTTTCTGTGCTACATTATCTCTGTTCTCACCAAAAGATCTGTAATTGATAATTGGATTCTTAGGATTATTATTAATATCTGCATCAGGAGCAAGATTCATCTGCATTCCAATTCTCTTATAATCACGGGCTACTTCTAACCCCATTTTATAAATCAATTGCTTATCCTGTATTGCACCCAGCGTCATTTGGTATGGATAAGAGATCGTGCTATCCAGGCGCATACCCAGCCCCCACTCTCCATCAGATGCAATTAATAAAGGAGTATGTGCCAATTCCTGGTACTTATTGATCAGGATCGCCTGTCTTCCCGGGCCGCCTTGAAAGAATATCACTCCTCCAAGCCATTCTTTCCTGATCACATGTCCAACGGAGTCTTCAAAAGCTTGCCCTTTATTAGTATGTGCCCTCACAAAAAACAACTGCCCGATTTTATGGCGCTTACTGAGTTTATGAAGGACAGAATCTACCCAATGGTTAGGATCATCAAGACTTTGGATATAGGGTTTCTTTTGTGCCTGGACAGAAAAAGCTATAGAAAACAAAAGGATTAAAACTAAGGGGAACCGTTTTTGAATCATGGAAAAAGATATGGTTAGCAGTCCAAAGTTAATCAAAAGGAGCAAACCACCAGAAAACCTATCATTAAAAGCTAACAGTAAGCTCAATATCTGGCTACAGCTAGCGTATTGTATCAAATTTGATACAGACAAAACAATTATTATAAAAAATAACACAAGCTTAACCCTTATACAAGAGTTTGTTTATCAGTACATAAAGACCTTATCTGTTTTTTTTTTTTTTGCCTTCAAAATCCCAGAAACTGGCACATTTATTTCTATGCACACCGCGTTAATGAAAATTAACAAGATAAAGCTAGCATAAGTTTATGCCTGCTCAACCAGCATGTTAACTTAAATAGAAAATTATGAAAAAGATCCTTATTTTGGCTATTGGCCTTTTTGTAGCTACAGCAGCAAGTGCACAGGATAGAATTAAATTTGGTGTAAAAGCCGGTGTAAATCTTTCTGACATTATCAAAGGCGATGGCAACAACAACTTCGACACCAAAGTAAAAACAGGTTTTAATGCAGGTGTTACTGTAGAAATCCCTTTAATCGCAGGATTAGCTTTCACCCCAGAGGTTTTATATTCGCAAAAAGGATACAAACTAACTTCTTCAATTGGAGAATTCAGACAAACAACAAGCTTTATTGATGTACCTATTTTAGCAAGTTTCAGATTAGGAAGCAGCTTTAATATTGTTGCAGGTCCTCAGGTTTCATTCTTATTATCAACTAAAAACAAGTTTATAAACGGATACGGAAGTGTTGAGCAAACCAATGTAGAAAATGACTCAGACAGATTTAAGAAAAGTCTGGTTGGTGGTGTAATCGGTTTCAGATATGATGTCAATGATAAATTTGATATTCATGGACGTTACGCATTAGACTTCCAGAAAAACAATGAAAATGGAACTTCTAACACACCTGAATACAGAAATCAAGTATTCTCTTTGGGTGTAGGTGTTAAGTTTTAATCATATTCCAATACCTATGGAAAATCAGCCCTTGTTTCTTTTATTAGAAACAGGGCTCTTTTTTTGTCTAAAATTCTACGTGCGCTCTCAAAGAAAAAACGTTTACCGGACCGCGGTCTTTATTGTAAGCCGGATGCAAAACAAACTGATAATCGGGAGATAAGAAGAACTTCTTCTGATAAACATTAACCTTATAATAAGCTTCAGCGATCATTTCAGGCGCATAGTTTAACTTTCCATCACCAATAATAAATCCATATCCGCCGTGTGCAAGATAATCACGGTGAGCTGCGGAGATTCCGTTTCCAACAAAGGCAAGACCAATTTCAGCATCTTTCTGATTCCAGCTATCCCCTTTCAAAATAGCTCCCAAACTTATTGATCTGTCAATTTCTGTAAAAGCCCAGGTTTCTGTCTTACCATCATTATAGCTTGTCTTAGCGAACACACCAAGATTACCATTTACATTCTGTTCTATGTTGATTCCAAAACCGTATTTATTTCTTCTTCCATAGTCACGAGTGGCAGTAACATCAGGAGCTGTTGGATTTTGGGAAACAGCTAAACGGTAATCTCCCATCATTGCAGCATTGTTATAACCTAATATACGTAATATCCCTTTTTCTCCACCAATACGATATCTCTTCTCATATTCCAGGGTAAACGCATGTGCTTTACTTATTTTCCCATCCCAAACAGCCCCATTAGCCGTATTAGTAACCATTGTTGTTGCTAAACGCAGCGTCCATGTTGGTTGTCCTAATTCAAATACGGCACCAAATACATACCCTCTTGTGTTCGCAGGATAATCCCAGGCACCATTAGCCATTAAAGACCAGTTCATAAATTGAGACCTCGCATCATGGCTAAAAGCATTATTGTCAAAGAAATCACTTAATCCAAATTTACCCGCAGTAATCGAGAAATATCTCTTTTTCCTGTAACTGGCAAGCTGATTGGCATCATCGGCAAGCGTATCTACGTCTTTTCCCCAACTAAAAGTCTGTACCAGGTACCAGGTAAGCTCTCGCAATGTAAATAGCCGGTTCAGGAGAACCAATTCTGAAAGTTTCTCCATTGGTAAACCCTGCTACACCTAAAGCCTGACTAAACCCTTTACCCCCGGACATCTCCGGATTGAAATAAGCCTCTGCCCCTTTCCATAACCTTGCACCGCCAAATAAGGTTGTCGTAAATGAGGTGGCAGTTTCGTGCGCAGCAGAAAGGCTGTTATCACCAGAATACAAGGCGTGAAACCCAGGCTTAGTCTGCGTAATTACAGTTTGCTGGAAATGAAAGTTGAATCTTTTTTTAAACAGGCTGTCTGTCTGTGCGTAAATTGGTCCGGCCACCAGGATGGCTATCCCAAGTAATATTATCTTCTTCATAGGATGAGCGCAAAGATATTAGAATACAATATTACTGAGATTAAAACCAGATTAAAGAAAATCTTTTCTAAGAAACTTTTAATCTGGTGTTACGCGTATATAAATATCGTCATACTTCTTCTTGGCCCCATGTGCACCTAAGACCAATGACTGCTCTATATCCGCAGTCTTGGAAGGCCCTGCGATGAAAGTCCCAAAACCATAATCTGCTTCACCGATTTTCTGATACGCAGTATGCATATCCGGAACCAGTGCAGAAACAGGAATCACCATCACGATATGCTGTGTAATAAAAGGCAGGACTCTTATTCCCATCTGATCTTCAGTAAGCCATAATGCAGAATTTTCTGCCACACCCAAACTGGATTTAAAAATCACGACATCCACATCTTCATAGCTATGCGGATCTGTATTGAATTCAAAGGCAGAAATATCATCAGAAACGAGTTCTTTTACCGTAGAAAGAATTCGTTTTTCTGTAGAAAACCGCGCTACAATTAATGGCAGTATTGCTGCAAACTCATCTACCAGGTATACTGTACTGCCTATCCCTTCGGCCATAGCCTTAAACTTAGCTTGCAATTCAAGAGTTTCTACACGCTCCAAAGGCATTGATGCAGGCAAAGGAACTAACTCCGGTTGATTCTGTCTTAATGCGGCTAATATTTTATCTCTGCTCATCCTTATTTAACATTCTTTTTGTACCACTCTCCAAATGATTCTTTAGGGGCCTCGGGCATGTCCCTTTGTTTATACCACGGATTAAAGTGGTTATTAACTGCAAGGGGTATATATTTTAAAACCCATCTCCCTGCTTTTCCTGCTGTACGATAAACACCGGGAGAAGAAAGTGTATAGTTCATGATCTTCATGCTCATTTTTTTGGATGAGGTCGCATAGCCCTCCTGAACAATGACCTGTCTCCATTTATAAAGTTGCTGATGAATATCGATCTTAACCGGACAGACATTAGAACAAGATCCACATAGCGTGGATGCAAAAGGCAGATCCGCATATTTCTCCCTATCCAGATTAGGAGCGAGAATTGCACCAATCGGCCCTGAGATTGCATAATTATAACTATGTCCACCGCTTCTTCTGTAAACAGGACAAGTATTATTCATACAGCACCACAACGGATACATTTTAATGAGGCTCTAAAATCTTCACGCCCCATTTGAATGGTACGTCCATTGTCAACCAAAACCAGGTGCATTTCCTGCCCTGCCCGCGGCTTCTTAAAATGGCTGGAATAAGTAGTAATTGGTTGTCCGGTAGCACTTCTGGCCAACAGACGCAGAAACACGCCTAAATGTTTACGCTTAGGAATAATTTTCTCAATTCCCATACAGGCAATATGTACATCAGCGAGGTGTGCTCCCATATCAGCATTTCCTTCATTCGTACAAACTACAAATTCTCCGGTTTCCGCAATAGCAAAATTAACACCTGTTAAAGCCGCTTTTCTAGTCAGAAAAGTTTCTCTCAAATGCTGTCTTGCCGCTTCAGTAAGTATTTGCGGATCTGAGGTTCCGGCTGGCACGCCAAGATGCTGATGAAATAAATCTCCTATTTCTTCTTTTTTCTTATGTATACAAGGCAGAACGATATGACTTGGCGGTTCTTTAGCCAACCAACTGCACAATCCGTTCTCCTAAATCAGAGTCAATTACCTCTAAACCTTGTTTTTCTAAATATTCATTTAAGTGGCATTCTTCGGTGAGCATGGATTTGCTTTTCACCATCTGGCGGATGCCATGTTTTTGCAGAATACCATGCACAATCTGATTATGCTCTGCTGCATCAGCCGCCCAATGCACAATAATGCCGTTGGCTAAAGCTTTTTCTTCAAAGCTGACCAGGTAATCTGCAAGATTAGATAAAGCATTGTTCTTAATTTGTGAGGCTTTTTCTCTCAGGATTTCCCATTCAGGAATACTATGAGCTGATTTATCTCTTTTCTGCCTGATCCACCATAAGGTTTCATCATGCCAGTCTACACGCTGTTCGTCCTTATTAAATATTTCTGATAGCTCAGGATGTGTCTTAGTTTCTGTGTTCATAAAGCAATCTTATCCTGCATTTAATATTTCTGCAATATGCATCACCTTCACTTTACTGTTTGCTCTCTTTAAAATCCCCTCCATGTGCATCAGACAAGACATATCTGCACCAGTAATATACTCCGCTCCATTTGTCAGGTGGTCTTTTACCCTGTCTTTTCCCATTTTGACAGATACCGCTTCTTCTACTACACAAAATGTCCCGCCAAAGCCACAGCATTCATCTTCTCTTTTCAAATCAATGAGTTCTAATCCTTCAACCTGCGATAAAAGCTGTTGAGGTTTAGAAAAATAAGGGGCAACTAACTCACTCATTTGTGTGAGCAATAAACCGCGTTGACCATGACAGCTTTGATGTAAACCTACTTTATGAGGGAATTTTGCTTTGAGGTTTTTCACCTGCATCACATCAACCAGGAATTCTACAAGTTCATAAACCTTTTTTCTTATCCCGGTAGCCTGCTCTTCTGACTTTTCAGTATGCAAATGTTCTTTAATATGTAAAACGCAGCTTCCCGACGGGGATACTATATAATCGAACTCTGCAAAATTATCGACAAAGAGCTGGTTACAGTCACCGGTAAGATGTTCAAATCCCGAATTAGCCATTGGCTGTCCGCAACAGGTTTGACTGGTAGGATAGGTAACGTCTAATCCTAGTTTTTTAAGCAGTTGATAAGTTGCAATACCTGCATTGGGATAAAACTGGTCAACATAGCAAGGTATAAAAAGACCTACTCTCTTCATAAGGCAAAATCATTGGGAGCAGCACAATACTTTAACTCAATCAAATTATCTGGCATATTTTCGTATTCCATGTTTTATAAATTTCATTCTTACTGAAGCCGCCATCTACGAAAATACGTTTAACACCCTGATCTCCTATCACTAATTTTGAAGAAATGTACTGCTGTACTGCAATATCAAAAATTAACTGATGATATGCTAGTGTATCAGTAGAAAACACAGAAAGGTTACGTTGTTTAAAATCAATCCAGCCTTTTCTTTCTCTCTCAATAATATCTGGTGAGAATAATAAAAATTTTTATCTGGCTAACTATACCGTACTGTCATGATTTATATATAATATTATGAGTTATTTTTCTTCTGCCAATCCTTTTTCAATGCGGGAATCTGGTATGAACCAAATGATAGCAACCAATACATATAAGGCAAAGCTAATCCAGGAATTAAACATAGATAACGTTATCGCCGTAAGATATAATGCAACCGATATCATCCCCTTTCTCCCTTTTCCTATCGCTTTACTAAGATTTGAATTTTTCCCTTCATGTTTGATCAGGAAATTTGATAAGATTGAATAAGCGAATGCATTCATTACCATTACAAAGCCATACAGGGCTATTGGCCATTGACTAAAATGGTTTTCTCCCATCCATGCAGTTACGAAAGGGATTAATGACAACCAGAACAATAGATGTAAATTAGCCCATAAAATACGCCCATTTACAGATTTTGCTGCTTGCAGCATATGATGGTGATTATTCCAGTAAATGCCTACATAAATGAAACTAAGAATATAACTGATAAAAACTGGTATTACGGGAATTAATGCTTTAAGGTCATTACCACCATGAGGCACTTTTAACTCCAACACCATAATTGTAATAATGATGGCGAAAACACCATCACTAAAAGCTTCCAATCTTCCTTTATGCATCATAATCTATAAAATTATAGTTTTTCCTTTATACATCATCCGTTTTATGGAATCAGGATTATTTTACCAGTACTTTTTCTGCTTTCCAGAAAGTCATGGGCATCTTTTCCTTCGGATAATTTAAAAGATGTTGGTTCAGGCAAAGAAATCTTCTTAGTTCTGATCCATTCAAATAACTGGCCAGATCTTTTTACCCGTTCTTCTCTGGAAGTAAGATAACTCCACAGATCACCGCCAGTAAGTGTTTTGGAACCGTCCATCAGCATTCTTGGATCTACAAATGCAGGATCTCCACCACTCATCCCGAAAAACACGACTTGTCCGCAATCTTTTGTAACGTCAAAGCTATCCTGTAATGTACTACCAATACTATCATAAACGACATCAACACCGCCTGCAGCAAATAAAATGACTTGTTTCTTCCAGTTATCACTATATAAATAAACCTGATCTGCTCCATTTTGCAGAGCGATAGCTGCTTTTTCTTCAGAAGAAGTCAAACCAATTACCGTACCACCCAAAATCTTAATGATTTGTGTCAACAGCTGACCAACACCACCTGCAACGGCATGGATCAGAACAATTTCTCCGGCCTTAGTGTGGTGACTATCCGTTGACAGATATTGCGCTGTCAATCCCTGTAATAACACAGCAGCAGCTGTTTCGAAAGTAATATCTTCTGGAATTGGCAAAGCATGACTTACAGGTACGGCTACATATTCTGCATTCGCAAATGGGACATCAGCGAAAGCCACTCTGTCCCCCACTTTAAACTCAGGGTGATTATTTGCATCAGCAACTATACCTGCACCTTCATAACCAGCTATATAGGGTGGTTCTCCGGTTAAATGATAATTTCCCTTCCTGCGGTAGATATCGGCAAAGTTTAGCCTATTGCTTTCATTTCAAGTAATATCTCTCCTTCTTTCAGAATTGGTTCAGGTACTTCTTTATAGTCTAATACTTCTGAACCGCCAAAGCTGGAAAATGTTAGTGCTTTCATGTTTTTCTATTAAATAATTACTAATGTATAACAATGGATACTTTATTGATCAATTAACGATAATCTATTGTAATTTAGTTTTTTTATAACCCCTGAAAGATCGATTTAGTAATATAAATTTACTTATAGCTAGAGAAAATCACAGATACTACCTTTTACCTATTCATGATATTAAACTGTGTAATCATAGAAGATGAGAATCACGCAATTGAATTGCTGACAGATCATATCCAGAGCATGCCTAATCTCAGCCTCCTGAAAGTTTATTCTCAGCCGATAACTGCCATGACAGAGATTACTGAAGAAGACAATATTGACATCATTTTTCTAGACATTAACATGCCTGGTATGTCAGGAATGGATCTCGCGAAAATACTCAGACCAAAGGACCCGCTTTTTAATATTCACTACAGCATATCATCAATATGCCGTAGAGGCCTTTGAACTGGAAGCGGATCAGTATATTATTAAGCCCGTTACCTTCCCCAAGTTTGTCGTTGCTATAGATAAGATTATAAGAAAAATTGGAAAGAATCAGGTTATACCTGCACCCAAATCAGAGATATTTATTAAAACCGGGGTCTTGAATAAGGTGACTAAAGTTAACCCCGCAGATGTGGTTTACCTGGAAGCAAGAGATAATTATATCATTGTGCACACTGACAAGGATAGTATTATCACTTACCTGACCTTAAAAGAAGC
Organism: Pedobacter sp. NJ-S-72; assembly: GCF_053890575.1. Classification (NCBI taxonomy): domain Bacteria; kingdom Pseudomonadati; phylum Bacteroidota; class Sphingobacteriia; order Sphingobacteriales; family Sphingobacteriaceae; genus Pedobacter; species Pedobacter sp. NJ-S-72. The sequence goes on from NZ_CM132681.1 coordinate 4,138,649, forward strand.
ACTCCAGACCTTAAATCAGTTAGAAAACCTGATACAGGTACAAAAATCATTCGTAATTGCCAGAAATAAGATAGAAATAGTGGAAGGGAACGTCATCATTATGGATAAAGGGATTCAAATACCGATAGGCAATACTTATAGGAAATCTTTCTTTGATTACATCAAAAAAAACACTGTGATCTCAGACGGGTTAAACCGTCTAAGCTACAAGAACCCGATAATTAAGCATGGCAATTCGTCTACTTACCTTTTTTAGTAAATACAAATATCATTTTTTGATCTGGGGAATCTATATTGCTTATGAAGTAATCATGCAGCATTTAACCGAAGATAGGTTGAGTAGTTTAAAAGAGTGTATTATTGCTTATTCTACCGGTGCTTCCATTTTCTATTTCCACGCGCATGTCCTGCTAAAATATACGCTGAATACCAAAAATAGAATTCTTGAGTATAGTTTGCCATTATTTATCATACTTGAACTTATAGGCTACATAGTAATTAGATACCTTATGGAAGAGTATCTCTACAAGTACATTGGCGTTGAAGGATTTACAATAGATCCCACTTTCAAGCTATATATCATTAGTAAAATCTGGCGATGCCTTTATTTTATAGGTGTTAGCACAGTTTACTACTTTTTAATTCTCGCTGTACGACAAAAAAAAACAGATAGAAAAGATGAAAGCAGGAGGAGCTTAAAGCAATTTTACTGGAAAAAGAAATTAAGTCTGAACTGGTATTGACCCAAAATGCTTTACTGAGAGCTCAAATTAATCCGCATTTCTTAATCAATACGCTAAGTTTTTTATACAATGAGACCCGTAAATTAGCCCCAAAGGCAGCTGAAAGAATTTTGTCTTTATCCGATATTATGCAATATGCACTAAGTAAAGAGGCATCGTCAGAATTTGTGAGACTTGAAAGTGAGATTAAGCTCATAGAGAATGTTATTCTTTTACATCAGTCAAGGCAGACCTATAAAATGCAATTGAAAATGTCTTATAATACAGAAGCACTAACTGTTGTTTTTATTCCACTCATATTGATGTCACTTACTGAAAACATTCTAAAACATGGTCAGCTTGATAACCCTCAGAAACCAGCACAGATTATTATAACTTACGACAATTCTGTTTTATACATTAAAACGTCAAACCCTGAGGTTATAGAAAATCCTATTTCTGGTATAATGCGGGCGGGCTTAAGGAATATCAGAAGCAGACTTTCAATGGCCTATGGCGAAGCAGCATCCTTCGATTATCACCTCGATTCACAAAATTATTTTCACACCTGCATCAAACTGCAATTTTAACATATGATGAGCCCTTTGCTGAATTTCTTAAGTAAATACAAATACCATTTTTTAATATGGAGTATTTATATGGTCTACGATGAGTTATTTATAGGGATAATTAATGGTAAGTTTATAACGTTAAATTACGACTTTCTTTACAGCACTTTTTATATCCTCTTATTTTATTTTCATGCACTTATCTTATTAAGATACAGCTTAGACCGCAAAAAAAAAAAGATTAATCCTTTCCTTTTATTCTTTTTAGTGTTAGTTGAACTTGTACTTTTTATCAGTCTAAAATACGGTTTTGAAATATTAATACAAGGATGCGTAAAATACGATATTCAATATGGAAACAATATTGGCAGAAAAAAAGTGGTAGAAACTGTTTGGAGATCAATCTATTTTTTTTGGGTTATAGTACAGGATATTATTTTCTTATGCTTGTCCGGAGTCAAAAACAACTGGTAGAACAAATGCAACAGCAGGAGCTTAAAAAGCTGATCCAGGAAAAAGAAATGAAGAACGAGCTGATATTAACACAAAATGCATTTCTCAGGTCACAGATCAATCCGGATTTCTTAATTAGTACTTTAACTTCTTTATACGATGAAACACGAGAACCTGCCCCAAAAGCTGCTGAAAGTATTCTTTCTTTATCAGATATTATGCAGTATGCCCTAAGTGAAGAATCCTCCGGTGGATTTGTAAAATTGGAGAAGGAAATTGGTTTGATAGAGAACTTCCTGCTTTTACACCAGGCAAGACAAGTGCATCATGCACAATTAAGATTTTCTTATAATCAAGAATCACTTTCTATAGAGTTTATTCCATTGGTACTGATGACCTTAACAGAAAATATTTTAAAACATGGGCAGCTGGATGATCCGAATAAACCTGCCGAGATTAAAATAACCTGCGAAAGTTCTGTTCTTTACATCGAAACATCAAACCTGCAAGCTATTAACAGCAATATCCCCAGTCATGGCATTGGCTTAAAGAATATTAAAGAGCGCCTTTTTCATGCTTATGGGGAAGCAGCAAGTTTTAACTACCACCTTGATTCAACACACTATTTTCACACCTCTATTGTAGTTCAGCTTTAAGCCGCTTTATATCCCACAGAAAAAAAAAAAAAACTTTTCTTACGTTCTTGAATAAATATAAATACCATTTGCTATTCTGGAGCATTTTTATTGCTTACGAAGCGCTTATTGCAAGACTTCTAAAATTAGGAAAAGAAGAAAGTATGCTAAAATATGTTCTTTATTATTTTAATTATATTTTCCCCTTTTATTTTCATGCACATGTTTTGCTGAAATATGTGCTAAATAATAAAAACAGGCTTGTTAGGTATAGCCTGGCACCATTAATCGTACTTGAACTCATCTTTTTTTTTTTAATCAGATTCCTTATTGAAAAATACTACTCTAAATACGCTGAGGGTTTAAATATAGAATTAAACACATATGGCAGCGAAGCATTTATCAGGGCAGTTTGGCGGAGCATTTATTTTATAGGCATTAGCACTGTTTACTTTTTTTTAATACATGATCGGCAGCAAAGACAGCAGATAGAAAAGATGAAGCAACAGGAGCTTAAAGCTATTTTATTAGAAAAAGAAATCAAGAACGAACTGATATCGACCCAAAATGCTTTTCTGAGGGCTCAAATCAATCCACACTTCTTAATTAATACACTAAGTTATCTGTACAACGTAACCCGAAAATCAGTACCAGGAGCAGCCAATAGCATTTTGTCTTTATCAGAAATTATGCAGTATGCTTTAAGTAAAGATATGTTCTCTGAATATGTAAGACTTGAAAATGAAATCAGGCTGGTAGAGAGCTTTCTCCTTTTGCATCAGGCAAAAAAAAAAAACATACTGTCCATTTAAATCTCTGCTATAATAGCGAAGTTTTACCAATTCTTGTCATTCCCCTAATACTAATGTCGCTTACTGAAAATATAATAAAAAATGGTCAGCTTGACAATCCTTTGAAGCCGGCTGAGATCAGGATAATTTATGAGAATTCCATTTTAAATATTGAAACATCAAATACTGAAAGCATTAAAACCTCGATTTCGGATCATCAAGAAAGCTTAAAAACCATCAATAGAAGACTGTTGGTGACTTATGGAGAAAAAGCATCCTTCCATTCTCATCACGATTCTGAGAATTGTTTTCATACCTCTACCAGAGTACAATTTTAACCTATGAAAGACCACCTGCTTAATAAAAAAAAAAAATACAGATACCATTTCCTAATATGGGTAGTTTATATTATTTATGAGATAGCCATTTTATGGTTGTTAAACTTCGAATTTCTATCCTTGAATAACTACATTTTAAGCTATTCTATTACTATCCTGCTATTTTATTTTCATGCAAACATACTGCTGAAGTATACTTTAGAAAGCCCAAATAAACTACTCAGATATGGTTTAGTGTTTTTAATATTTGTGGAATTCGTATTCTTCGTCTGTTTAAAATATCAATGTAATTTAATATTATACAAATATGAAAGCCCCGATCTTTTAAAAGATTACAAGTTTGACCTGACAACTTTATCAAAACCGATTTATAGAACCATTTACTTTATCGTCTACAGTACAGGGTATTTTTTTTATAGTACGTACCCGACAGCGAAGACAGCAAGTAGAAGAAATGGAGCAGCAGGAACTTAGAAATCTGATACAGGAGAAGGAGGCCAGGAATGAATTGGTATTAACACAAAATGCTTTCCTAAGATCACAAATCAATCCGGATTTCTTACTTGACACTTTAGATTACCTCTATAATGAAACTCTGGAATCCGAGCCAATAGCTGCAGAAAGTATCCTATCATTATCAAATATTATGCAGTATGCTTTAAGTAAAGAAGCATCAACCGGATCTGTAAAACTGGAGAAGGAAATCTGCCTGATTGAAAATTTTCTCCTTTTACATCAGGCAAGACAGGTTCATCAGGCACAATTAAAACTCTCTTATGATAAAGACTGTCTATCTATGGAGTTTATCCCTCTGGTATTGATGACACTCACTGAGAATATTTTAAAACATGGACAGCTGGATGATCCGAATAAACCTGCCGAGATTAAAATTACCTGTGAAAATTCGATTCTTCGCATTGAAACAACAAACCAGCAAGCCATTAACAGCAATCTCCCCAGTCATGGCATTGGCTTAAAGAACATCAAAGAACGTCTTTTCGTAGCTTATGGATCACGTGTATTCTTTAATTATCATCTAGATTCAAAAAGTTACTTTCACACTTCTATTCAGATTCGGCCTTAAGCACCCCCCTTCTAAAACAAATATCCTCCATCCTCAGGAACCAAACATCTAAGAGATAAATTATGCTTTTCAATTGAGCTCCTAATGTCTGCCCTGGTTTCTGTACCCGATTAACAGCTTCAAGATGGACAATATAAACCATCGCTGCCGGTAAATAATTACAAACCTTCAAAATATCATTTATAGTCATTACGATAGGATCACCCATTACAAATCTCGCAGCGCCACCATTGAGGACAATACGTTCTGGCTTATACTTATTCAGAGCTGCCTCTACCTCTTCACACCAGATTGTATCACCCGCTATATAAACAGACTCATTCTCGTATTTGATGACAAATCCTGATACTATTCCCATCAATTTTCCAACCTCTCCTACCCCATGCTGTCCACTGGTCCGGCTGAAACTGATATTGTGCCAGCACATCTCTGTATCAACTGGCTTTACGTTAGTAAAACCAGACTCGCGAACCCGTTCTACATCTGCCGGCTGGCAAAACAAAGTAATATCTTTAGGCAAAAGCCGCTTTGCAGTATCATCCCAGTGATCAAGATGAATATGTGTCAATAAAACGGCATCTGTTTTCGATATTAAAAGATTGAGTTCTCCTCGTTGACTGGCAGATCAACCAATGGGTTTCTTAAAGTAGTATTGGTATTCATAAAAGGCTCATAGGTCTCTTTTGGAGCCAGCATGGGATCTATTAAAATAGTTTTACCATTAACTGTCAGTACCTGTGTAGCATTACGGAGGAGTTGTAACTTCATCATAAATCATCTAATTTTGTAAAGCAAAGATTCGCTTATCATTTTATCTCTGCAAGAAATTCACCTTTAGGTAACCTGTTCACTATTTAGTAACCATGGACTACAACCAGTTTAAACATTGCGGGCTTAACGTAGCGCTTGGTATTTTATCGGGTAAATGGAAAGCTATTATACTTTACCATTTATTTCATCAGAAAGAAATGCGCTTTACTGAACTGTGGAGGATAATCCCTAAAGTTACCAAAAAGGTATTGCTTGAACATTTGAGACAGATGGAATCTCAGGGATTGATTATCAGGAAAGAACTTCATACATTCCCGCCAGAGGTCTATTACAAACTCTCTGATAAAGGCAAAGCCCTTGCTCCGGCACTAAGCGCATTGGAGCTATGGGCTAATGAATATGCGCAAGATGAGGTAAACTTAATGAAGTCCAGCTAAAACTGCTTCATCTACGCCTTTTTTAGATTCTGACGGTAAGTCTGATATCTAATTTCTGCCATCTCCTATTTTTATAGCTGATTTGATAAAATTACCAAATCCGGACTCGCTTTTCAGGGGATAGATAAAGTTCATCTCCTGGATTGATATTGAAAGCTTTATACCATGCATCAATATTTCTGACTACTCCATTTACTCTGTATTCTGCAGGAGCATGATAATTTTGAGAGACCGTCATGCGGTAGGATTCAGGAGTATAAAGAGTACGGCTGGTCTGAGCTAAAGATAGAAAGTAGCGTTGATCAGCCGTATAGCTGTTCAAAACTAATGGTTTATCAGGATGATCAGCACGGTACAGTTGATAAGCTTCATAGGCAACGACTGCCCCGGTTAGGTCTCCGATGATCTTCTCACCAACCGTTTGTTTTCCGTTCAAATGGAGTCCTTCTAAAGGTGAGAAAGCATTGTACTGTTCAATAAGTAGATTAGTACGCTGTTCAAAGGATTTTCGAGTCCGAGGTGTCCACCAGTCACGAACTAAACCATTACCATCGAATTTGGATCCTTCATCATCGAAACAATGGCCTAATTCATGCCCGATGATTGCGCCAATGGCACCAAAGTTTACTGCCGGATCTGCATAGGGATCAAAAAATGGAGGCTGCAGAATGCCGGCAGGAAATTCAATCGAATTATATAATTTGCTGCTGGTTGCATCTACGGTTTGTGGAACCTGATACCAATCTTTACTCGTGAAAGCCCTTTGAAGCAGCGAGCGTTCATAGTCCCAATTTGCTTTTGCAATAAGCTGTTCATTGCCGATGGGATTCTTTATATCAAACTTTAATGACGAATAATCACGCCAGACTTCAGGATAGCCTATCCTTACGGTACCAGCATCCAGTTTTAGCTGCGCTTCTTTTCTGCTGCTGTCGTCCAGCCAATCAAGGTTTTTCAGCCTATTTGCAAATGCCTGTCGCATATATCCCACTAAATCTTTGATCTCCTTGACGTATTCAGAAGGGAAGTACTTTTCTACATAAAGCTTTCCTACGACTTGCCCAAGACGGTTATTAACATATCTGATTGATTTTTGTTCTCTGGAAATATCATCTGTAACACCATTTAGTTTAGCAGAGTAAAAGTCAAACTGGCTTTTGCGGTACTGTTCCGGCAGAATGGTAGAGTGGTTAACGATCCAATGAAATGCCAGATAAGATGACCAGACTTCTATGGATATATTCGTAAATAGAGCCGCTTTTACTTTTATTGCAGAATCTGCCTGCAGGATCACTTCATTTACCTGATCCACCTGTCTGCTTGCCAAAAAGATCTTCCAGGGAAATCCTGGAGCGTAGGCAGCTAGTTCCGAAGTCTTCATCAGATGCGAATTAATCTTACTGTCACGCATTTGTTCGGGTGTCCACTGTACTGCTGCTAATTTAGTTTCGAGTACAAGTATATCATTAGCACGTTTATCAGCGTCTTTGATGCCGGCAAGCTGAAGGGTATAAATTATATATTCTTTATAGGCTGTACGGTAGCCGGGATAAGGACCGTCGTTTTTTTTTTTGTACCATTCGGCTGCAGGCAACCCAATGCCGCTTTCACTTAGGGTAACAAGAAACCGGCTCCTGTCATTAAGATCCGGTCCGGTATGGATTGTAATGATTGAAAAAGATTTTGGGTTTGCCATCCATTTTGCAACCCCTTCATAACTTTTTAAGGCAAGTATATCTTTTAAATCCTTTTGAATAGGTTTGAGTCCAAGTTTATCTATGTTATCGGTGTCGAGATAGCCTGAATAAAGCATGCCTACCTGCTGTAGTGAACTATTCGCTGTGCCAGCAGCTTTTATTCCGCCGTGAATCACATCTGCTATTCTTTCATTTATTTTATTACCAACGTCACCATAGTTTCCAAATGCTGAAGAACCGGCCGGAATAGTTTTTGACTTTAGCCAGCCCTCGTTAACATATTTATAAAAGTCATTGCCTGGTAATACTGATTTACTTATAAACTGAGTTTCAATACCGAAATCTCCAAAGGAAGCATTTTGTTTATTAGATTCTCTCACCTGTGCGTTCAAGGATGAAAATTGAACAGACAGAACAGCAAGTGCAATAAGTTTAAGGATTGATCCTCTTACTTTGGATGCTGTATCCTTTAGGTTTTTAGATCCTATAGACAAGTTTAAGAACTTTATTTTGTCATTCATTGTATATCCTGTGTTAAACACCAAAGTTACTTATAGATTTTGAATGATGATTGTATAAATAAGAACAGAAAATTATCTTTTCAGGGTAATTAAATAATCAGCTTTATTGAAATTTCTGGGTGTTGTCCTGATCACCGATGCAAATACCCTATTAAAATGGGGCTGGTCATAATAATTATTTGCTATCCAATTCTGACATGGTGTTGGAGTTGACCGTAGGAAAGGCCATAACATCTAACGTTTCTCTTAACTTGATGATACTTATGAAGGTCTTTGGGCTTATGCCAATATAATTTTAAAATGTTAGTAATATTGAATTAATACCTTCTCAAGTCAAATCGTTACCCAGATTTACTAGTTGATTTACAATTAAATCTGTGGCAATTATTTTTGAAATAAAAAAGTGCCACGAAGTTGCCATATAGTTTACGAGCATTTTTTGAAAATTTTAGCTATACTGGGCAAAAACAAAAAACCTGCAATTTTAACAAATTGCAGGTTTTTATTAGCTTTTAAGCACTTTTTGAGTTTACTCTTACTTTTCAGCGGAGAGAGAGGGATTTGTCCCTTCTCTAAATAGGGTTGATAACCAATATCTTATGGGTGGGATAATTGCTTACGCACCGAATTACGCACCACTTTTTTGCTACAGATTAATTGCAAATCTTATGACATAAAGATACGAAATAATGCAATGCAATATTATCCAATTTATATTGCAAAAAGTAGGCGGAACAATCTGCCTGTTTATTCGTTTCGGTGATGTTGAACATATTTAGAACAAAACTTTAAGTTCGATGTTAACTCTGTTAGCAATTATCTATAAAAATTTCAGTTTTTGTTCCTACATTACATCCAGGTAGTAATCATGAATCAAGATCCTTCACTTACTCCAAAATCTTCGAAATTTGGTTCGGAGTTTTTTCCGCCGGAATTATTCGACACGTTGCCTGTTGCCATTTATACTTGTGACAGCCTGGGATATATTACCTCTTATAATATGGCGGCGGCGGCCTTATGGGGTAGAGAGCCTGAGTTAAAAAAAGACCTTTGGTGTGGTTCCTGGAAGATTTTTGAAAAAGATGGCAGTCCGATGCCACTAGACACTTGTCCGATGGCTTTAGCTTTAAAAGAAAATCGTCCTATTACAGGGGAGGAGATTGTTGTAGAATGCCCAGATGGGACCAAACGGAATATTATTATTCCGCATCCTGTTCCATTATATGATAACAACGGTAATCTGATCGGCGCCATCAATACCCTGATTGACATCACTGATCAGGTGAAATCAAATACCCGGATTCAGAAATTACTCGATGAAACGGGACTTTTTGATGCAAAAAAGGATGAATTTATAGGTCTTGTCAGCCATGAATTGAAAACCCCGGTTACTTCAATCGGAGCATACTTACAATTAATAGCACGCATATTCTCACCTGGAGATTCAGCTAAAACCCTAATATCAAAGGCGCAAGATCAATTGGCCAGATTAAGTACCTTAATTGCCGATCTACTAGATATTACGGAACTACAAACTGGATTGTTGGAGTCATCCATTAAAGATTTTAACCTAATTGTTATAGTTACAGACGTAATTGAAATGATGCAGCGCACTAATCCTACACATGAACTCAGTCTCTATAGTGATCAGGCAGAGCTTTGGATTAGGGCAGATCAGAGACGGATGGAGCAGGTTATAAGAAATTTGATATCCAATGCCATCAAATATTCGCACCATGCAAACCTCGTGATGATTCGCATCTCAGCAGTGCACAATGTGGCAATTGTTTCTGTTCAGGATTTCGGGTTAGGCATTGAATTAGAAGATCAGGAACGAATATTTACCCGATTCTATCGGGTGAATAAATTAAATGGTCATCCGTCAGGGCTAGGGATCGGCCTATATATGTGCAAGGAGATTATTGAACGTCATCAGGGGAGACTTTGGGTGGAAAGTACACCTGGGAGTGGTTCTTTTTTTTTTTCTTTAATATGCCTTGTAACCCACAACTTTCAAATTAACTTAATTGTTAAATAAAAATCCATTACAAAGATTTCTTCTTAGCGGGGCCAGACTAGTGGCAGCCGGAAAGTACCACCTGTCACCTGTATTAATTTACTTGTTTGACTACTGTTGGCCGTAAAAGAGAATGTACCCTCCAATATCGTGTTGTTTATTTTTGTAATCACCACTTCACCTTTTCTTCCTCCCCAGATGCCAATTTCATCATTTATCATCAGGTCTGCCCCCTTATTATCAGAGAAAATAATATGTTTGCCAGAAGTTACCCCCCGCATCGATATATAAAAACCAATTGATTCGCCATTATTTTCGCCTTGAACCCTTATTGAACTGCTCTTGTCGGCGGGAAGCATTGCTGACGCTATCCATTCTTTTCCCTCAATTTTAGCATTCATCCAATATCCATCTTTAGCGGTGGCGATGAAACCTGGGCTAGTTGCCTTTACAGTTTCCTGAATTTCGTTCAATGCGTTTTTTCGCAGCTGTTTGCGAATTGTTTTGGCAGGCAGTTTGTAAAGAAAGTAGGGCAACCAGGATCGTTAAAAGTTTCATAGCATGCGGTTTAATTTTAATGCGGTTTATTTATTTTTTGGTAAGGGTGTAACTGATCAGAGCAACTGTAGCACCAGTTTTATCGTATTGTTTTCTAAGTCCTTTTATTTGCCCATTGGGATGATCACTGAAAAATAGATATACGTGTAAGGATCTTTCAAAAATTCGTATCTAAAGGTGCATGATCTCCTGGTATAAGGTATGGGACTGAACCCGGAATAACCTCCATCTACCATAAGCCCCTGGTTCTTGTCATAAAAAAATAGGGAAGGGTTGCCCCCAACTTCATTGTATAATCCTTTCCATTCAGAGTTATCAACGTTATTGTCGGCCTGCTTATTTAATTCGCAGCTCAGTGGTTTTTCAATGAGCGAGCCGGTAAATTCGGAAAGCTGATTCTTTAAAATTTTTGCCGTAAAATCTCCTTTTGGAAACTGGAACGATATGGTCCTGGTTTTCGCATTTATGCTATATTTCCCGGTGTATAGTCCTCGTTGCTCCTGCCATATAAACCCACCAATGTCATCAAAATAAATGCTAAAGGGCTCCTGGGGCCTTAGGGCTTCTTTAAATTCTCCTGTCCATACGGTATTAGTAAATAAAAAATTCAGGTCTTCCTGTGGAGTGACGTTATTCTTTTTACATCCTGCAAGCAGGACCAGCAGCATTATTGTTGCTAATAAGCGGGTATATAGGTGCTTTTTCATGGTTAAAAGATTAATTTTTATCAAAATATATTTACAAAGATTAATTGGCTATTTTATTAATCCCCATGTTTTTAAATTCCCCAATTAATGTATATGTTTTCTTATTGATGGCCGAAAAAGCCGTAGCATTGATCATTCCATCTGCAAGCTGATTTTCAAATCTGGTAATGGTTACTTTTCCTGTGGAAAAGGATAAACTGCCCGGAATCTTACTTTGATCGGAGGTAAGGAACAGGCTGGCTGTTCCAGGCCCAAAAGGGGCTTCGTTTTTAACCATATAATCTCCTTTGCCAGTGCCTTTAATATTTATGGTCAATGCATATTTTGTATCACCACTGCTCAATACCATTATCAGCTCAGTGGCCGATTGGCCAATAGTACTGTTTGTGCAATTATTATCATAGGTTACTATGCATTGCTGCTTTCGGCTATTTTGATAGTATAACCACAACTTTCATTGGGGCTTGCATCATTGCTTTTCTCTTTACAGCCAAATATTGCTGTTATTGCAATCCAGATTATAGCTTGCAAAAAAATGTGTCTCAATGTTTTCATATAATTTTTCAATTAGTTTTCAATAGTTTGTCGGCTGTTCAGCTTGGTCTTGCTTCTAATTTGTAAGCTGATATGATTTTATTACACTTTCCTAATACTAGAACAGGAGATTAGGCAGAATGCAATAAAGGCAGAGAGCATCCGGATGGTATGTAAATTCCACCACCGGTCCCTTAATTCCACCCAGTTAGCTGGTGGGTCTAATTTGTCCCAAGTTAACATTACACTATTAATGGGTTGGTTGCCAAACCTGGTGAGTAAGCCCGATAGGATCAGTAATCCGGCCGCAAATAACAATGTGGTGAAATTGGACAATTTTTCCTTTTGCATAAAAGCCGCCGTAAGTGTAATTGCAATAGTCACTAAGCCCATTAATGGCATGAAGGTGTTCATTGCTTTGATTACGCTTTGCTGCTGTTCAACATAAGTTTGCGCTGATAAATTTTTAGGGTTGTAACCGACCCAAATTCCAAACAGTATACCAGCAATTAGCCCGGAGCTAAGAAGGCTTGCTAACCTGATGATCAGTATATTCATAATTTTACTTATATTGTATTACAGCTCAAATTTAGGCTTTAGCAAAAAGCTGAATTGGTAAAAAAACGACATATTTAAAATATAAATGGCCTTCTATCAAATCTATTATCCTACTGGCCCGCTTACGTCATTGATTCGGGACTTTCAGATCAGCCACATGAAATTTGGCGAAGAAGGTCTTGCTGAACCTTTCATAACCTGTCTGGCCAACACCGAGCAGGCGCTTTATTTTTATGTAAATGACCCGATAAAGATAGTGCCGGCAGCCAGGGTAGAAATACCCGTACCCCCAGTAGTAATCACAGGCCCGAAATATATACCAATTGGGCTTTTGTTTGGCCAAAACCACCTGATGATTAAATGTACGTTCCATCCTACAGGCACCTATAGATTACTCGGCCTCCAGATGAAGGAAACTGTTAATAATGGTTTAGATGCTGCTAACTACTGGGGCAACGAAGTAAATAAGGTGCTACACCAACTTCGTGAGGCTTCATCTTACGATTCGATGATTGACATTGTTGCTTTGTTTATCCTGGGCAAGTATGATGATCAGTGCCGGCCAGAGGAACCTATTGATCAGATTGCCGCTAAAATGCTCAATCACCTAGACGACCATACCATCGATGAATGGGCCTCAATGGCCTGCCTTAGTCTCCGTCAGTTTGAGCGCAGTTTCATGACCAGAATAGGCATATCCCCCAAACTATTCATCCGGATTGTTAGGTTTGAGTATGCAATGGAGGTAAAAAATAACTTTCCTGATAAAAACTGGAGCCAGATTGCATTGGAATGCGGATATACAGATTCCTCGCATATCTTGAAAGAGTTCAGAACATTTGCTGAATTTCCCCCAAGCCGTTTCTACCTCCAGCCCAGTAGCGGGTATAGCACCTTTCCGACTGGATAAATCTTCAGATGATACCTACTCTATGGATGATAATGGTGGAGTCTTTTTTATTTATCCTATCCAAAATTTTATCGGTTGTTCTTCTTACCTACAATCCTTATTTTAGATAAGCTGTAACCATCAAAACGAACTACTTGAATTCCATTTATACCTCAAGAGCCACTATTTCGTGGCTCTTGAGGTATAAATGGATAAAGCAATCTATTCATAACGTTTCGGACTATTATTCGTTTCTTTCCCTTGCTCTTTTCTCCATTGTTCTAGAACTAAAGTCAAAATGGTTATTAACAATACACTAACGAAAAAACTAATGGCAACATCCAAAGTAGTAATATGAGGGTTGACGGGAATTTTTTCAGAAAAATACATTTCAGGATATCCGATAAAGTAATATTTATCCATTATTCTAAAACAACATTAAAGGAGGCAGGGAAAAACATTCCACTCCTCATTACACAGGTTCTCGACTCATTTTTGTTGGTTAAGTTGTGATTAGAATCGTATCTCTTTCGAATTTTAAAACCTGCTTTTCGTTAAGTCGGGCAATAATAATGTTATAATGGGTATCCAATCTCTCGGTTTCAATTACCGATCCAAGGTTTACCAAAAAATCACCAACTTCAATATCAGATACTGGGACCATTTTTAATTTCGTAAGGTCTAATAGAATTATGCATAGGCAATGAATTTACCCACAATGGGAGAGGTTATAAAGTTGTTTTAATTCATAATGCGGTTAGCAACAACAAGCAGAGAGTGAAAAAATGGCGAAAGAAAGCCAAGGATGACTTAGCCTCCGCCGGTCAACGCTCTCTCGGGCAATTTAACAATTATTCATGGGAAATGAAAATTGCGCTTGGTTGTAAAATACAGCCAACTGAAAAAAAAGCCACTGTTTCTTGCAGTAGCTTTCTATTGTATCGAAGGGCTTGGCAAACAAATTATACCTTGCCTACTTTTCTTAAATGCGATTCCGCAGTCTCAATTTTAGTGTCGCCTTTCGGCTTTTTGAGCTGGTCAAGCTCAGCCTTCAAACGCTCTATTTCTCCATCTCTTTTTACTACTTCCTCTTTAAAATGGTCAATAATCTCTTTCACAGGGTTGTTGATCTGATCGTTAAAAAGAAAGTTATTGTTTACTACAACACCATTATCAAAATTTCTGATCAGGTCGGCCGTAACATTTAAAACTTTTGCCACATTTTCCAGTTGATCTTTTGTTACTAATTTCTTCTTTCCATTTTTGATACACTTTGTTGTTTAACCCCTAGCATTTCAGCTAAAACGCCCTGCTTTATGCCCTTTAGTTGCCGAATACTTCGGATATTATTGCCTATGTACTTGTTTTTAAGAGCCTCCATTTTTAGAAATACTTGGCCAAATATACTAAACGGCTCTTAAATATTAATATTACTGTCGTTTAGCTTCCTGCTCGGTTTCAAACTACACGCAAAGCATAAAAAATTACTACTTTTTGGACAGTTTGTCTTCAAGAATCTCAATCCGCTTGATCAATTCATTTTTCTCCTTTAAAATTCTTGTATATTCATCACGCCAAAAGTTACGGTCTGCTTCAATTTTTTCAAATGTCGATAGATTGCTTTCCCTTTTCCGTTCATAATATTCAACCATTTCAGGGATTTCATCTCTAAAATCGTAATTAATTGATGTTGCATACTTCTCTAATACATCAAATTTCAGATCTGGATTTTCGATATGTAAATAATATGTAACTCTTCCATATCCCGCTCTTCTAGCGACCTCGGTAATAGGAATACCCGATTCTTTTACTGCTTTTTTAAGAACAGCACCTCTATCTATCTTAGCCTGTTTTTTCACTTCTCCAAAGAAACAGGCTTTAGGTATTCACTGAAATAGGAAAATTTGTAAATTTACACTACATATTTGTATATGTTGGTTATTGTTTGTATATTAGCATGTATATAAAATTATAAATATGTATTTTAAATAGACATATAATGTAGTTATATAGGTGTAAAATTATTAGAACATAAACATAAATAATTGATAATGATTTAGCCTTTATTAGAATGGCTCTGAAATTTGCTTCTGACCGCCCCTCGCAAAGTACGGATAAACAGAGGCAACGAGTAAAGCCCTGCGTTCGCATTTATATTTTTTGATATATTTGGAAAACGAACGCAGGAAACTAGCTCGCCGTATATCCAAACTCGCGAGGGGCGGATGGTGAGTATAGACCTGCGTTTCGTTTTTTTTATTTCGCACTCTACCGCCATTAGATTACTTTTTGAACCGAAGATCTAATGACATGAATACAATCAATTACATTTCTTCCAGTAGTCCATTCGATAGATTATTTGCTTTAAAGCCAAAGAATCCAGTTTAAGTACTTAGTAATTAGCAGGTGGCGGCGTCCTTTCAATAGGTAGGATGGCCATCGCCTTGCTTTTTCTATTTTTTAATCAACTGACCAACTTATTATTCATAAAATAACTAATGAAAAAAACTATACTTCCCATAGTAATGGTTATGCTTTGTCTTTTTTTTTTAGAGCGGATGCGCAAGGCCAAAACAATAGCATCCGGCCCTTAAAAATTGGAGATACCATACCTGAAGCCGTATGGAATATGCCTTTACAGGTTGTCAACCATCCCGAAGGAAAGAAAACCATAACATTAAATGACTACAGAGGCGAACTGATTATACTTGATTTTTGGGCGACATGGTGCAGCAGCTGTATAAAGAAGTTTCCAACACTTTATTCTTTGCAAAAAGAAAACCAGCAGCATTTAAAAGTCATTCCGGTAAACTGTAAATCAACGAAAGATGATAAAGAAAAAGTAAACCGATTTTTAACACAGCGAAAAATCGCGTATAACTTTACTTCTATCGTAGAGGATACGATATTAAGAAATTTATTCCCACATACCGCAATTCCCCATTACAGTTGGATAAAGAATAATAAGGTTATTGCAATAACCGATGCGGATGGCATCACTAAGGAAAATGTAGAAGGTGTGCTAAGAGGCATCGGAATAAAAGCAACACCCGTGAAAATAGCTTATAATCCAAAGCAGTTTTTGTTTGAGGATGGAAATGGAGGTGAACCACCCAAGTATATTTATAAATCTATATTAGCACCTTATGTTGAAGGATTAAAGCGCAGAATGTATGTAAATGAAAATGAAGAGGGGCTAATCAATAAGCTAACAATTACAAATAGTCCGCTTATTGATTTTTACAGATACGCTTATCCCATTCTTGCAAATATCACCCCGGCAAGGATGATCCTAAATATATCGGCACCATCCCGTTTCACATCTGACAGTATATCCACATCTTGGAAAGCATTGAATTTTTATAATTATGAAGCCCTATTTCCACGTCGTCCGAGAGAAAAAGCAATGGAAACTCTGCAAGCAGATCTTAACAGGTTTTTGGTTATCGCGTTACTACCGTCGAAAGGGAGATGAGTTGCTGGATATTAAGGGTGACTGATCCAAAAAAGCTAATCAACTTTCCCAAAACATTGAAACGAGAAACAAACTTATTCGATGAAACTGGTTTGCCTATCTTTTATAACAATTCCCCCTTACAATCACTGGTATTTGAATTGGAAAGAATTTATAATCAGCCATTCATCGATGAAACAAAGTTAGCCGTTCCGGTTACATTATCCTTACCAGCCCGGTTGCTGGACTCCGTCAAACTTCAACTCACACTTTCAGATCAGGGACTCTCTTTAACAAAAGAAATTCGTAAGATTCAAGTGGCCATTTTATCAGATAAATAATACATAACCACATGAAATATATTCTTTACTATTTAATATTCTTTTTCTTGCCTGTTACCACTTACTCCCAGATAGCGACCGGTATAGTAGTCGATAGCTCAAAAAATCGCTTGTCGGGTGTAACAGTAGTATTAAAGGGAACCAAACAAATGACATCCACTGACGGTGAGGGTAAGTTCAGCATCAGAACTACTACATTAAACCAAACGCTACAATTATCAGCAACAGGCTACAAAACACTTGAAGTTGTAGCAGATACAAAACAGTTAATGTTGCTAACATTACAACAAAAAATTAGCACATTGGATGAAGTTCAGGTAATTGCTTATGGCACCACCACCCAACGTTATAATGTAGGATCAGTAACAAAAGTTAAGGCAGAGGACATTGGGACTCAGCCCGTCTCCAACCCATTAGCTGCATTGCAGGGCCGTGTGCCGGGTTTGGTTATTACTGCCACAAGCGGTATTCCGGGAGCTGCTTTCAAGGTTCAGATCAGAGGACAAAATACACTTTCTTCTTCAGTACAAGGATTAGGTGTCGCGTTACCAATCGACAATCCACTTTTCATTGTTGACGGAATTCCTTTTTCGCCACAAAATGGGAATATCAATCAATTCAGCTCTATACAATCACCTACAGGAGCAATCTTTAAACAATCCGTATGGAGGTGCAAGTCCTTTTAATAGCATCAATCCATCTGATATAGAAAGTATTGAGGTTTTACGAGATGCGGACGCGACGGCAATTTATGGTTCAAGAGGAGGTAACGGTGTTATTCTAATAACCACTAAAAAAGGAAGGGCCGGAAAAACGGACTTTACATTAGACGTAAGTAACGGTGCAAGCGTAGTGGGTAAAACCATGCCGATGATGAATACCCAGCAATACCTTATGATGCGCAGAGAAGCAATCAAAAACGATGGTCTTATACCTAACTTAACATTATTTGATAATGCTTATGCTCCCGATCTGTTATCTTTTGATACAACAAAATACACCAACTGGAAAGATTATTTTTTGGGGAACACCGCAAACAATACTGTAGTAAATGCGGCCCTCTCAGGTGGTAGTCAAAATACCAACTTCCGTTTGGCTGCAGGAGTTAATCGGAATACCTATATTTTTCCAGGCGATTATGCTGATAACAGAGCAACATTTTCCGTTAACCTGCACCATAATTCAACAGATAGAAAATTCAGCATAGATTTCACTTCTAATTTTTCTTACAACAAAAATAATTCCTCTGGAAGCCGTGATCTGCTTACTGCATATCGGCTTGAACCAAATTTCCCAAACCTTCTTGATCATAACGATAAGCTTGTATGGTCTTACAACGGCATCTCATTAGGTTTAGGTATGGGCGATAATCCGATTTCCTATCTGAGAAATATTTATTACTTGCAGAATACCATGCTAAATAATGCATTTCAAACGGGTTATAAAATCACTAAAGAACTCACCATAAAGGCAAATGTAGGATATAATACATTGTTAAGTAAAGAGTACTTTGGTAATCCATTTTCAGCACAAAATCCACTTTTAAGTCCTGAAGCTTCTGCAAGTTTTGGTAATAACAATTATACAACCTGGATAATAGAACCTCAAATTGAATATAAGAAAGGCATTAAAAGCGGAATATTAAGTTCTTTTAGGAAGTACTTTGCAGCGTAACGTTAATGCAAAAACACAAACGTTAGGTACTGGTTATATTAATGATGACCTTATAGAATCCATAAATGCTGCCTCAGTCCGTTACGTAAGTGATGATTTCAACGAATATAAATATACTGCGATCTTTGGTAGAATTAACTATGTTCTTGACCAAAAATATATTTTGAACTTAAATGCCAGAAGGGATGGTTCCAGCAGGTTTGGCCCCGGAAAACAATTTGGTAATTTTGGTTCCATAGGTGCAGGCTGGCTATTTGCTGAAGAAGGTTATATAAAGGAAAACTTAGGTTTTCTTAGCTACGGAAAATTAAGGGCAAGTTATGGTATAACTGGTAGTGATGCCATTGGGGACTATCAATATCTATCGAGATGGGCCACTACACCTTATCCATATAACAATAGTATTGGTTATACACCGCAAAACCTTTTTAATCCAGTGCTTGGCTGGGCCTCAACTAAGAAGCTGGAAGCAGGTGTTGAACTGGCTTTTCTTCAAGATCGTATTCTTTTTAATTCAACATGGTTTAGAAACCGGTCTGGTGATCAGTTAATAAGCTACTATTTGCCCAGCCAAACAGGGTTCGGGTCAGTCACAGCAAACTGGGATGCCATAGTGCAGAACTCAGGATTTGAATTTACTGTACAAACGCAAAATATTAAAAAGGAAAATTTCAGTTGGTCATCCTCGTTCAATATATCCATACCGAAGAACAAATTGGTCTCTTTTCCTGGTCTTGAAAGCTCCAGCTACGCCACTACTTACGTCATAGGTCAATCTTTGAACACCATTTATGGTTTTCAATATGCTGGAGTAAATCCCGAAACCGGTTTGTTTCAATATAAGAATGCAGCCGGAGAATTGACAAGCACTCCTAAATCTCCTTCCGAGACTCATTTCAACGATTATGTCAGCATCGGCAATCGTGATCCTAAGTTTTATGGCGGGGTTCAAAATACCTTTAGCTACAAAGGAATACAACAATGGATTTTTTCATAGAGTTTAAAAAACAATTAGGGGCTAATTATCTTAATCAGGTATATGCTTTTACCCCCGGTCAGGAATACAATGTTCCTGCTGCACTATTGAGCCGTTGGCAAAAGCCCGGTGATATATCCGACATTCAGCGATTTGCCGTTGCTTATGCAGATGCTTATGAAAGTGGGCGTTGGTTTCCCTTTTCGAGCGGAGCCTATACCGATGCTTCTTACCTGAGATTTAGGACGATCAATATCTCCTACACTTTCAATGAAAAATTGTCGAAACGGATTGGTTTAAAGCACTTACGAATGTATGGAGCGGCTCAGAACCTTTTCACAATAAGTAATTATTTAGGTAACGACCCTGAAACACAAAGCATTTATGGTATCCCAGTTCTAAAAACCTTTGTCTTCGGGCTTCAATTAACATTATAAACTTACATCATGAAAAATTATCCAACTATATCCTGGACAATAATCTTAATTATTCTATTTACAAATTCTGCTTGCAAAAAGTTTATAGAAATAGATTTACCTAAAGATGAATTAACCACGGAAAAGGTCTTTGCAGACAGTGCTGATGCCAATGCCGCACTCGTGGGAATTTATGCGAGAATGCACAGTGGACTTACTTTTGGTTCTGGTCTATTAACCATTTATCCGGGTATGTCATCTGATGAGCTACTGCAAACGGCATCTGATGATAACAGGCAATTTTATAGCAATACCCTATTGCCAACAAACAGTACGGTTGGTGGGATATGGTCAGCCGGTTATTCATACATTTATACTCAGAATGCCTGCATAGAAGGTGTAGCAAATAGCCACACGCTCACAGATAGTCAGAAAGCTGTTTTCACTGCTGAGGCCAGATGCTTGAGGGCATTTATTTACTTTTATCTCGTTAATCTGTATGGCCCTGTACCCTTAGTGCTCACCACTGATTATAATACTTCAAGGACGTTGCCCCGGGCTTCTGAGGAAGCAGTATATAAGCAGATTGTTGAAGACTTAACCTATGCGAAGTCTGTATTGCCATTGAAAATAGACGGAAACACAAGAGTAAATAAAGATGTAGCAACTGCTTTACTTGCGAGAGTCTATCTTTTCAGAGGCAATTATACAGGCGCAATTACTGAGGCAAACAGTTTGATTGAGTCCAACAGATATGGTATCGCCGCTACGCCGAACGATGTTTTTCTGCCTGAAAGTACAGAAACTATTTGGGGGCTGTTACCCGTCTCACCAAGCCGGGCAACCTGGGAAGGATTTAATTTAATTCCATCTTCATCATCCAGAGTGCCTGCCTATATCATATCAGACGACTTGTTTAATGCATTTGATGTAAACGATCTTAGGAAGATACAATGGATTCGTTTTAATACTGTAAATGGTGTGAAATATCCATACCCCTATAAGTATAAGATGCGTGTTGCCGGGAGCACAACATTGGAAAACTACGTTATGTTACGTTTTACTGAACAATACCTTATAGGGGGGCAGAGGCCGAAGCTAATTTGAACAACCTTTCTGCAGCAGAAATAGACATTAATCAAATTCGACAACGGGCTGGATTGCAGAATTTTTCGGCGGGTAATGACAAGGCATTGATGTTAAAAGAAATTGAAAAAGAACGGCAGCTCGAGCTTGCATTTGAATGGGGTCATCGCTGGTTTGACCTTAAAAGAACTCAAAGAGCGCATGAAGTGTTATCAGCGATCAAAACAACTTGGAAACCAACTGCTGTTCTATATCCAATACCACAAGCTCAACTTGAAAGGAATTCAAGTTTAGTCCAAAGTCTCGGGTACTAAAAAGACGGTGTCCGAAAAAATTGGCTACCTGAGAATCGGTATACAAAAATGTCTCAACCTGTAGCCATATAAACCATATGAATAAGAGGCTGTATTGAACAGCCCCTTATTGAAAATTCAGCTATGCCGCAAAGAAAGTTAAGATTAAAATTCACTTCCTTTTAGATACTTATTTGATTTTTATCTTTTTCGGCACTAGTCGTTACTGGTGTTTGACTACCGTTCAACACAAAAGAAGATCCACTTGGGGCCGTTTGAGAGGTGTTAAACCCAGATACGCACTGATTAGTGTCCCCATCACAATCTTCAGGATTGTTAGGTGGATTTACACTTGTCTGAATATAAACAGCGTCCGAAGTTGGAACAGAAGTCGAAGGCGCATGGGCTCCGGAAATTTTGAACCATCTGAGAGAAGCCCGGTCTGCTTCGCTTTTAACCTCTGATTTGAAAGCAAAGGTTATTATAGTAGTTAAAACAAAAGCAATTGCTACAATCGCTCCTGTTATTTTTTTTGTTAAGGCCATAAGCCGTTGGTGCATATGTTCAGGTAATATGCGTACCTTTAATGATATAATTATGATGTGGGTGTCTTTTAGCAGACCTCGCTGTTTACCTTTCCAACCTTGTTGGTTGGGTTAACTTTTACCCGGATAACCTCGCCCGTTATCCGGGTTTGTCGTCGTATACGGCAAATTTACGCCGATAAATTACTCTGCCCATAACTCTCTTTCGGGCGTAATCGCAGATAAAGAACGGTTTTATACAAATTGTATAATGCCAAATGCATAAACCTGTGTACCTCATGATGAAACGGATGCAAAGCATTGTCATTAGCGCAAGCATTGACAAGGGGATTAGTGTCCCGGCTATGTCCATTATTCGTGTTGTATCAAACGTTTTCATCTTCTTTACATTTTATTCTTCATTGTTCTTAAACTCCGCTGGTACTGCCTTGGCACCAGTTGCCCATTCATCATTTGCACTTTAAGGTTGTACCCACCTTCCGTATACCAGACTCGGCGTCATCTTATCAGTACCGACCGGATTCTATTCTTGATAACAGTTGTTCCTTCGGGGACTGTTATCTTAGCGTCTGGCATTATACCACCAGGAATTGGCGGTTCCAAATCCGGTACTCCCCATCCATACTTTTTTTCTGATTTTTACATTTTCCTTTTTCATATTTTTTTAACTAATAAGGGTAAAGTTAGCTTACAGATATCTTATAAAACTATAGTCAAATCGGACAATTTCCGGATTATTTCTGACCTTTTTGTGATCAGAAATCTGACCATTTTTTAAGAAATAGCAGTTCTAAGCATCCTCATTTTTATAAATCTAATTTACAAACCTGTTTTGGTTCGAAAGTTGGTAATTACCAACTTTTCCGGACTTTTTTTGGGAATAACCTATTTTTAAATTTGGAATATTGAAATCTATCTATGTGCAGGTAACTGGCAATGTGCATATCCAGCATTTTTACCGTTTTGTTGTACGGATGTAGTTCAGGGTACAGATCAAAAAAGGTAAGTATCCTTTCTTCCGGCTCCAACCAGAATAAGGCATCGCGTTCCCTGGCTTTTTCTGAGATTGCAGCAATGATTGCGTTTTCCAGTTCCAGACTTTGCGGGATCGTGTGATGGATGAAATCTAAATCCCGTTTGGAAATCTCCAAAAGTTCGGTTTCGCCACAGGCCATAATATAACAGCTTGAAGGATTTCCATTTGTAAAACTGTCAGGTAAATAGGCAATCGTTCCGGCACGGAATAGCATAAAGACCACTTCTCCCTTGCTTTTTTATCTATAAAATATAGATAAACCATTCCTTTGGTAATAAACCATGACTTTTTCAATACGGTTCCTGCCTTATGCATTTCCTCATCGCGCCCACCACATGACCAGCCAATCAAGCTTTGTTCTAAATGATGATAGTAATTCTGGTCATCCAGGATGAGAAATTTAGCAAGGTAATCAAGCAGCATTTGATAGCTGGATTGACTGATATGATGTTTTATTTTCATTTTAGAGATGATTTGATCGCTGAATATGTTTAATTTTTCTTTATTCTTAGCCTTTTTCCTTTTTCCAGTTTTTCTAAAAGTTCCTGTTGTCTTGCTGCACAGATGATCACATTATCCCTGGCTTTTAAATGAGCTTGAACTTCCTTATTGTTTTGCAGCTCCCTACTTTGAAGGGCCTGATCAGGCAACTGCTCTTCACAGGTACAATTTCCCCTTGGAATGATTAACACCAGGGTAGTTGCCAACAGAAAAACCAGGAAAAAAAAGGGATTGATGTGTTTCAATATGGGTGTTTTTGTGTACCATAAGGCGAAACGCAACCATTTACCAGAGACATTAATTTTAGGATCTGTTCCACAGAGCTGATTGTTTGTTTCCATAATATCACCTATTTGTGATAAAATTAAATACGAACTTTTGATATATCAATAGGCAAAACCCCGACTTGGAATGAAACAGACATATACAGGAATGAAATGGCAGAAAATGGAATGAAACCGGCAAAATAGGGAATGAAATCGCATATTATTTTTGCGAAGTAGATAAATATCAACGCTTTTGGGGTCGTTTTTTAGTAATTTTAACCTAATCATTCTTACAAAAACATGAAAAATGAGGCAAATAAACCACCCGAAAGGAATGTAATAACTTATCCCAACTTCATCTGGATTATGGATTATGGTTATTTCAACAGGGACAGCCTTACTTATGGTTTGGCCTTCTTCCGGTATATCCAGTATGTTTAAATTATTGCCACAACGATGGTTCTATATACCTTTTATCGGTGTCATCTGTACAAACATGATGTTCATTACCATTGTAGACTGGATTACGGTTATTCTTGACAAGAGGTGCCGATGGGAACAAGGCTTTACAAAAAGGGCTACCTTACAATTGCTCTTTGGCTGGTTTCTTCCTCTGGTGCTAGCTGTCCTGTTTTCCCAGCTCTATTTTGGCATCCTACATATAGAAATCCTGCCGATATTGTATTCCAGGCATCTTTTCCCAATGATATTTACCCTTTCCCTACTCGTAAGTGTGGGTTATGCAGGTTATTACTTTAATTACTTGTTTAATAAACATTGGGCATACGCTGGGAATAACAGTTCAGGACAGCAATATCCTGATCATTTGATTTTTTTTTCGGGTGTGGGCAGTGAAATGAAAGTACAGGTCGATGATATTGCTTATATCTGTGGTCATGGTAAAAATCTAATTTTGCAGCCCTGTTTCAGCGCACCGTTACTATTAGGGCTCACCTCGTTAAAACATATCGCTGCAAAATTAGACCCTTACCATTTCCTGCTGGTCAACCGTTCTTATATCATTGCAAGGAAGGCCTATAGAGGTCATAAAAAGTATGACCGGGGACTGGTATTAACCCTTGAACCACGCCCAGGAGAACCTGTTAAGGTTAGTGAGGCCAATAAAGATTTTTTTTTGGAATGGATTAACGCCCAAAAAGAACTTGAACACAGGAATACAGGCTGAGGATACCGGTGGATTTATTTTTGTTTTTAATTCAAGGTAAGTAACTTTATTATAAATAATAGGTTATGTCAGTTTATAGTCCATTCCTGGCTGCAACAACGCAGGTGCTGATCAGCAAATTGTTACTCTCGGTTCCTGAACTGATCGCCGAAATCGCGCCCGAAGGGTTTGAACATTCGCCGCCGTTTCTTTTATCCGGCCAGTCACCGATGAAATGGCGTACCACCAATACCGTTTAACAAGAGTAGAACGATATAAAATCAATCAGCACCAGTTTAAATATGGTCATATCAAAGATCTGCCAATACCAGAACCCTTTAAGACTTTTGAAGCATTTTGTCTTCATTATAAGCGGTTGCCCCAAGATATGCCTATAGAGATGATCTGCATACTGATAAAGTGTATCCAGCATATCTTTGGATTTGAATGTGCTGTCTATGATCAAAATTTAAAGTCACATACCCTGGGCGCTCACTATGGAGGTTCGGTGCTGTTCAAAAGGTACCTGGAAGAACTGCACATCCTGGATTCCAGGATTTTGAAATATCAGAATTTATGTTGGGAAAATGAATCAACAGATCTTGTCCCGGTCTATGAATTTGTTTTCAGGAAATTAAAGGCCTTTGGACTGGATTGGGACTACCGTAATTTCGACCTGGCCTATTTACATTTTGACGAGGCCCGCTGGGTGAAAGAACGTGAAAATGACGAGATCTACCAGGAATATTACGATACGTTTAAGAAAACCATTGAAATCCAGACAAACCTTGAAGGAAGGGCAGTAACCGAGGCGGATTGGGAACTTTATTATGAAGGTGTTGTTATTGAGGAACCTCCTGCGTACCTGGACAGATGAGGGTCGCCGGTTTAACCAGATCAACATGAATTATGTCACCCCTGTAATGACAGCGGAGATTGCACCTGCATGCAAGACAGGGATAAGGTGGGGGAAACATTTGAAGAAGAACTGCAAAGGATACAACAATTGACAGCGCCTGAAAGCGGGAAACTGAAGGTTTATTTTAAGGTTTATGGAAAACGGCCCGAAGGTTACCCGGAACAGAGAATAGATTACAATTACTTAGCCCGTTCCTGACAAATAAAATACCCAACCAATTTTCTAAAGCTTCATCATAGAAGACACGTTGGAGGATAAGTGGGTAAGGGGATGGACATCTATTCTATTACCGAAGTTTTGCCATAGGGATAACCCTTCCGTAGGGCAGGTTTTACGATTTGATAGTTGTTCACAAGTACAATTTACTAAAGAAACGCTGAAGTCATATATGGATATACAGAATTACTACTATACCGCTAGATCGCAGCAATAGCTTATTGCCCCTTTGATCAGCTTTGATTATTTTTGTATAAATCATCAACCTATGAGTGCACTTTTTTTTAGCCCGCGCAAACCTTTCGATTTTTCTAAGGACACTTTGGATATTGGCAACCCCCTGAGCTGGAGGAAAGACAGTTACATGAAGTTTGTGCTCAACAAGATTTTTGAGGTTGGGACAGACCGCTTTAAGGAGTTTTATGTGTACCATCTGGCCTATTATATAGCTACCCAAAGTCAGGCCGATGAGCGGTTGTACTTTATGTTTCTATGGGAGCTCATCGCCGAAGAAGCTGAACGGCTAAAGGGCCTGTCTATTTACGGGCCTGATCACCTGAAAAACTTACAAAAAAAAAAACAGCCTTAAAAATGCATTGGCTTACCTCCAAAGTATCAATGTCTGGGGCGATCAGGAATCTGCTGAGATGACCATTGCCCGTCAGCAGATCAAGATTACCGAACTGGAACGAAAAATCGCAGGAATCACCGCCGAGCTCAAAGCGTTTAAGCAGCAGGAAGCCGATGATTACATCAACATTGCCGCTGGCCAGCGGGACACGCTGCTGGATCTATTTCTGCAATTGCAGGAATTGCTGCTGCCCAATGGAAAGGAACTGGTTTTTGCGCAGACACAGGCTGCCTGGACGAAAATGATCTGTAAAGGTTTCCGGGAGGCTGACCAGGAAATCAAATACCATACCATCCGACGTTACTTCCCGGCTGACAAGAATGATCCGGGAATTTCCAGGGCTACAATCAAATCAAAATTTAAACTTTTCCAGATCAAAAAAGCACCCCGCTGGAGTTGACATTTCCATATACGGCCATATGATATCTTGCTGTATATTATTCGTTGCAATCATTCAATACCGCATCATACCCCTTCAAAAGTGATCATCCTGTTTCCGATGATCAGGAATAAATTATACTGATCCCCATTTTTGTCCTGAACAAAAAAAGGAGGTAGTATGAATTGACACCATCAAAATTTCCGGGATACAGGATCTGCCTAAAACAAGGGGGCCCGTTAGGTTACTCCCCATAGTGTCTATTCCAGTTCCGGCACCTTTACAGGCAAATTTAAATTTCGATACCAGCGATCAATTTATTGATCTCGGCAAAGACATGGGGATAATCTATGTTATCCGGCGAATATTAACCATTTAAAATAGGAGGCTTATGACAACGATTGAAGTGATCACTAAAGATGATCTGAACGAATTTAAAAAAAACAACTGATCGGCGAGATCAGAACACTAATTAAACCGGAAGATGGAGCAGCTAAAAAATGGCTCAAGAGCAATGAGGTGCGTAAGCTGCTGAACATTTCACCGGGTACCCTGCAAAATCTGAGGATCAACGGCACGTTGAGGTTTACCAAAGTGGGTTCCATGCTTTATTACAAACTGGATGACATTAACACCCTTTTGGAAGGAGGTCTTAAATGACAGCGGGCATCATTAAACCTGACCTACCAGCTCCCGCTCTCAAGGGTTTTATGTCCGCATTAAAAAGGATCAGTAAGGACAACAGCCTGCTGGCAACGCACATGAGCCTGTTTACCGCACTGCTGATCTGCTGGCATCGTAATGAATGCCAAAGCCCTTTTAACATCAACAGACGGCTGCTGATGACTTATGCTAAGATCGCATCCATTGCGACTTACCATAAGTGTCTGCGGGAGCTTACCGAAAAAGGGTACATCGGGTATCAGCCCAGCTACCATCCCAGGCACGGCAGCCTGGTCTGGTGGCTGGCACCACTGTCCTGTCCGCCCTGAACCGGCAGATCTTACGCCTGCAGATCAGGCCGGAGACGGAGCCACCCGCAAGGCTTTGAACGCCTTGCGGTGGTGGTAAAACAAAGGTCTTTCCGCTGAATCGGGGAAACAGATACACCTGCTGTCGCGGTGCGCTGTTAGCCCTGAAAACCTGCTGAGGGCAACCAGCATTCAAGGCTTGATCGCCTTGTCTGCTGGCGGGAAAACAAAGGCCATACCTCCAGAACAGGCTAACAAATACACCTGCTGTCGCGGTGCTTTGTTAGCCTGGAAAGCCTGCGGGGGGTAGCCGTCATCGAAGGCTTTACCGCCTTCTCTGAGCGGCAGCAAAACGGGGGCTTTCCCCCTGAATCCGGGAAACAGATGCACCTGCTATCGCGGTGCACTGTTAGCCCTCTGGCCTCTGCTCCTTTGCGGAGCCAGATACTATTATAAAAAGCAAAGCTTTTTTTTTGATTTTTTTTTAGGGAGGCCATGAGTATCTGGTCTTCCTTTGAAAACGATGAGGGGTTATCGGACTTGCAAAAAAGTCCTTTTTTTCCTTCAAAAAAAAGGAGCAAGCAGTGGTTGGGCAGAGAGCCTCCCATCTGGCCTTACGCATGCGTAAAGGCCTTTTAAAGAACCCTCCAGGGGTTCTTATAGCCGCTGGAAGCGGTAGAACAAAAGAAAAGGGAACCCCCTGTAGGGGCCAGTATATCTGCATATCTGGTATGCTGAATAGATAACTTAACAACTAAACGCTTATGTCAATACAAGAGATCAACACAGGCAGGGAAATACTAAGAACCATTAAATACAACCCACAGACCGGCCTTAAAATGGAAAAGATTGCTTTAAAGCTGGGCCGGTCAAACCGGGTGGTATTTGCGCAGATGGTAGATTATTTCTACCGCAGTAAAAAAGACCCACTGGATATTAATGATGAACTGCTGAAAAATACACTACTTAAACAACATAAAGAATACATCGGCTTCATCAAGACCCAGGAGAGCGAGCTGCTGATCCCGATCAAAAGAGAGGTAGCCAGGATGATCAGTAACCAGCGGAATATTGTTGATTTTTTTAATGGTCAGGATCGGCACAATAAAGCCGTGATGACCATTCAACAGAGCGTCCTGTCCGCCCAACAACTATTTAGTGGTCAGCAGTCAGAGATACAGAAAGTACTAACGGTCATCTCCGGCAAGCTGTCCGCAAAGGAGCGGCTGAAAAATCAGTTCCATCATATCCTGAACAGCTATGTCAAAAGCAGGGATGCCTTCGGCATGATGACCTCCGGGAAAGAGAAAGAAGAACTGATCCAGATCACCAGAAACCAGATTGATCTATTATAACATGTATATAAACATCACAGACCATAAAGAGGCGAAAAATAAAGGCAGCAGTGGTGGCCTTGTCCATTACCTGGAAAAAGAAAACCGCCTGGATCAAAAAAACGAACCAGAATTATGGTTTAACCAGCGAGGGCAGGTAATTGAGGCCTATGAGGCACGCCGGGCTCTGGACGGGAATATAGCAAAACTGGGCAGCAATGAAGCCAAATTTTTTCTGGTCAACATCAGCCCCAGCCAGAAGGAGAGCTCCAGCACCTAAGGGAGCAATTTGGCGAAAAAGACTTGAAAGCTGCTTTGAAACAATATGCGGAAAAAGTCATGGATGGATATGCCAAAAACTTCAAGCGTCCTGGTATCAACAGCAGCAAAGACCTGCTCTGGTTTGCTAAAGTAGAAAACCACCGCTATTATACCCATAAGGATAAGGAAGTCCAGGACGGCACCAAAAAGCGCGGAGAAAAAAAGGCAGGTAACCAGATGCACGTTCAGGTGATTGTCAGCCGGAAGGACATCACCAACAAGATCAAGCTCAGCCCGATGAACAGCTCTAAGGGCCGCAATACGGAACATTCCAAAAAAATGGGACAGTTTGACCGTATGGCTTTCAAGCAGTGCGGGGAAACCGTCTTTGATAAACTATTCAACTTTGAGCGGAACCTGAAGGAAACCCTGGCCTACGCCAATATACAGAAAAACGGAAGCCTGGCCCAGCGGGAGCAGCTCGACATGCTGGAGCAGGGGGCATCGCGCAGAATTACCAGAGTAAATCTATGGCTGCTGAACTTGCCATTGGTGTGAGCGAAGGCCTGTTCCAGACTAGCGCAGGTATGCTGGAAAGTGTCGGTAAAACAGTAGCGAACTTCCTGGAGATCTTAATGGAGCCCGTCTATATTGCTCCCGAGCCTGATCCCTTTAAGCGTAAAAAAAAAAAGAAAAAGAAAGGACAGTCACAGGATCAATCCTATGGTCATCAAATGTAACTGCTGATGTTATACCTGCTAATACTAAACAGGGAATAATTGCTATCTTTACGGGCATAAGAGGTTATGACCTGTCAGCAGTGCAAAGACCATCTACTGTAGCCCGCCCCCGGCGGGCTATTTCTTTTCAGGGCCTGGCAATGACCCATTGTCCGGGATATCCGGTAAACTGGTATCAACCTGAACCGTACCGTTATAATATTCGACATAGTCCTGACCATTTTTATAAAGGGTATAGATCAATATCAGGAGTTTTCTTTCCAGGGCCACGATACCCGTCTTTCCCGGTTTGCCATTTTGCTTAAGCCGGTTAAAATAAGTCTTTAAGGTTTTGTTGTGAATTATAGAGCTGACTGCGGCCATATATAACCCCGCCCTGATGTAAGCATTGCCCCGTTTGGATATATGGGGCCGCCAGGATAGCGTACCTGATTCTTTCATGACCACATCCAGACCGACATAACTGACCAGCTGCCGCCGGTTACCGACATTGGCAAAGCCATCGGTTTCAGCAATAACCGTAATGGCTGTAACAAAGTTAATTCCTGGGATCGTGACAGCGTGTTTGGTTCTGCGGGATAGTTCAGGATCACTTTCTGCGAGTTCGCGCATTTGCACTTCGATCTCACCAAGCTGTCTGGTTGCTAAAGCAATGCGTTCTTTCAGGCGCTCCACGCTATGTCCGAATGCATCAAAGGAATGGTTCAGGGCATGTAACTGATTGGTTAAGGCGTTTCTGTCCCTGATCAGACCGATGCGTTCCCTGCTCATTCTTTTCAGTATGCGCAGCTTTTCATTCGGACGGTTTCAGCGTGTAAGCTCCCGTTCCAAACCCATCCGTGCCAGCATACTGGCATCGATCTTGTCTGTTTTATTCTTCTCATCCAGGCTCTTTGCATATTGTTTGCCTTTAGTGGGCTGGATAACGCTCAACCGATAACCCATGTCGCAAAGGAAATAGGCAGCCTCTTCGTGGTAGGTACCGGTCGCTTCCATATTGACATGCAGAGCAAGGCCATTATCCTGCTTTCTGTTTAACCACTCCCGAAGCTTTACAAATCCGGCAGGGTTGTTTTCGAATCCACTTGTTGCCACCACCCTGATCTTTAGATCCTCTGTATAAAAGGACAGGCAGCAATCGATCTTTTTCATGGATACGTCAATACCCAGGCACTGTTTCAATGTTACTTTCTTGCTCATAATCGAATTGTTATAAAAATTGAACAGAGAGATATATCCCACAGTCTATACTCATGATTCTACACAGGCTCAGGAAGCCAGTTCCCGGCTTAAAATACTATTGAGACTCAATGGATAAGAATCCGGCAAAGGTAAGTTCTTGCTCAGGCATACATCACTGGTGGTGATGTTGCAAGCTATGTGGATGCTCTTTTGCCGTCTTCTCTCTATATCAATATCTTGTTGTTTAATAACTAAATACAAATAAACGAAACAGGACGATCAGGGAGGTAATCTCTGGCTAGACATGCAATAGATCATGCTGTAAAGCTATGTTAGGTACTCTCTGGCCCGATCCTCCTGTTTGCATTACGAAAAATCAAGGTACGGTCTCGCTATGCATACATCCGGTAAGGTGGTGCTGCATGTTAATGTTTGATACTCTTGGATCTCTCGTCTGGTAATCCTTCGATAGTAAGGTAAATTCTTGCTATGCATCCGTAAATCACGTTGCATGTTTGTGTTCGTTACTCTTAAATCCATCTCCTGTATTACGGGTACTAAAGTATGAGCTATGTTTCGACCTTGTCGATACGCTGGCCCCATTCATCCGAGCTGCGCTTTCGGATTCATGGGGGGCTTCGCCAAAAGAGCTGAATAAGTGCATTGAGGATGCGCTTATTCGGATAATTAATGAATCAATGAACCATTGATAAGATGAGCTTATGATAAGTCATAATGAAAATAAAAAAAAGAAATAAAGGAGGCAGGCCGAAGGCTGCCTTGAAGCGTGATGCTTCAATTTCGGTGATGTGCAACATCATCGAAAAGAAGCTGATCCAGGGCAATGCCAAAAAGGTCGGCACCAATGCCTCGGTTTATCTCCGGGAGCTAGGCCTGAACGGTACGTCAAAACTCAAAGTCAAAACTTTGCCAAAGGAAGTTTTAGCTTTTACCGGAATGCTGAACCACATGGCAGCGAACCTGAACCAGATTGCCAAAAGGCGCAATTCAGGGGAAGACCTGAATGCAATGGACAGGGCCCTGCTCAACCAGGAAGTCAGGGCAGTTCAGGCGACAGTCGAAGAAGTCAGATCCTACCTGAAATGATCGGAAAAATTGCCACTGGAAAAAGCTTCCGGGGCTGCCTGCATTACCTGCATGATGGCAGGTTGCAGGACACCCCTGATCTACAGCTTGCTGAGGCCGCAAAGAAACAGGCAGAGGTGATCCACTACAACCTGTGCTTTGGTAACAAAAAGCAGGTGGTCAGGCAAATGGTGGAAGTGAGTAAGCTGAATCCGGGTCTGGCCAGATCTGTCTTCCATGCCTCACTTAGCCTTGCCCATGCGGATGCTGGTCTATTGAACAAACAGCAAAAGATCGACATCGGGATTGCCCTCGCTAAAGAGTTTGAGTTTGATCAGAATCAGTTTGTGGTGATCACGCATGCCGACACGGAGCATGAGCATCTGCACATTGTAGGTAACAGGGTGGGCTATGACGGCAAGACCGCCAGTGACAGTAATAGTTACAAACGTATGGCCGAATTTTGCCGGGAGATGGAAAAGGTTTATCACCTCACCCGTTTTAAGTCCCAATAGGTTCTTAAAACCAGAGCAGCTGGTAGCCCGGCACAAACGGCAGGACAAGAGAAAAGAGCTGCTAAAAGAAACTTTGGAGTGGGCAATCAGTAAGTCAAAGAGTGTAAAGGAAGTGAAAACGCGGATGGAAAAACAAGGCTATCAGGTTGAACTTGCAAGGGGAATCGCCATCACCGATGACAAGGCGGTCAGATTTAAAGGAAGTGAGCTGGGTTATCCGCTTGCAAAGATTGAAAAGGAATTGATCCAGCAACAAATTAAGGAGCAGCAACAAAAACAGGAAAAATTGTCGCAGCAACAGGAAGTATTGAAACAGGAAAGAGCGCGTGAACATGAAAGTTCTGAACGCAAACAATCACATGGTTTAACAAGGTAAAATAAAAGCTTATGAATATAGATGAAACAGCACTAACAGAGATTCTTAAAGATCTCCTTGAACAAGGGGGACAGACACAAAAAACAATTGATAGTTTTGGGGCAAAGATCGCTGAAAAGGATAAGACTATTGAAAAGCTGGTAAAAGACAATATCCAACTGATCGCCAGCTTTGAGCAAAAAAACGACAACATTGTTGTCAAAGCTCCCCAACCAGACCTGTCAGAGGTCAGCTACATGATAAAAAAAGGGATGGAAAGCGTTACTGAAATGATTGAAAAAGGCCCAAAACCAGTGGTCAGGCAGTTCAGGTTAACTCTTTTCCCGGAACAGGTGCGCAGCCCTGAATATTATCGTGTCATGATGGGGTGGCTGGTTTGGATTATATTAGGATCTTTATTTCTGGTACTTACCTACCTGCTTTTAAACAAGCATCTTTAAAAATATAGCTGCCATTCTAACCGTTCGATGGGACTGTTAGAGTGGCTTGCCCTTCAAGAGCTTGTCACTGAAGCACGACATAACCAGGTTAAAATAGTATTATGCAATCTAACAGGTCGGGTGTGATTGCAAAGTCGCAGGCCTTTCCTGCCCCCAGCTCATTTGCGGCCTGCAGAACACCGCAGCTCCTAGCCATCCCCGTTCCCGCTTTTAGCCTTTACGGGAGTGGTTTACTCCGGTTTCCTGCACATGGTTTCAGACTTTGCAAATCCCTATGTTCTAAGTTTAATATTTAGAATGCCCATAAATAATACTTAATTTGTTGATAGTTACTTGACGTAGAACATGAATCATTTGCATACTAAAAACCAAATGGCAGAAAACATACCCTCCCCTAAATCAGAGAAGTTATCTAAAGCGAAATTGTGGGACTATTTTATATTGACAGCGAGAATTTGGTTGGCATATACATTATGGCGATACGGCTATTCTAAACTCATAGATGGACAGTTTGGGGTAACTTTAGCGACCATGGATTTGCCATTGAAAGAAGTGGGTTTATTTAATCTATCTTGGTATCTGGTAGATCATGAGCCTTTCAAATCGTTTGTAGGATACTCTCAAATAATAGTTGCAATTTTGCTTACTTATAATCGCACAGTAATTTGGGCGGGCGCATTTATGTCTATCCCAATCTGGCTAAATATACTTATTTGGGATATGACATTTATGGGGCTTAATTCTCCATTTACAGCCAGAATTCCATGTTACATCGTATTAACTTTTTTGATCTTATGGCATTACCTGGACAAAATTTTGCCAGCAATTCAAAATTTTATCAACGGCACAACAACAAGGTTTAAATATCCTTTTTGGGCGTATTTACTTTTGCCTGTTTTTGGATTTTGTGTGGAACTGATAGTTACTATTCCTGTTGGTTTAATTAACCTGCTCAATAAATTATTTAGATAAATAAGTTGATTATTTGTTTAAATCATAGAAATCGGAACACGGCAGCTCCTAGTCATCCCCGTTCCCGCTTTTAGCCGTTACGGGAGTGGTAATGTGGTAGTTCCAGCACGTATCGGTAACATCCGTACTGATCCATCCTTTTTCCGTTCCGTATTTCTGCGCTTTTAAGCCATTCTTTGACCTTTTCCTGCGGTTTAACACAATGGCTTAATTCATTCAGCAGTTCAGTCTTAAACTGCCTTAAATCGTCTTTGGTGATAATCTCTACTTGCATCTTTATTTCTCCTTTATTTGATGATTGTATATGCTTCCACTTCCTTTTGGGTTGGTTAAGAGGAATCCATCATCATTGCAGTATAGAACATATGCAGAATTATTTGAATGAATAAAATTTTCGATACAATAGGAGGTCTAAAATGGGTACAATGTTCGATGTGTTAATGAGAAAGATGATTAAAAGTTAATCAATGTCAATGAATTCAATAGCTAACAAGGGAGGTCTAAACGCCTATACCTATAAAACTATTCTGAAATTTATGTCTTCAGCGGTGAAGTTCTAATGAGAATACGAATTGTAGTCATCACGAAATGTTGGCCTATTTTAATTATTGGTCGTGATTTTCGTTTTGTGCTTTTCGCCCCATTGAGCCAAAGCAGTAATAATATCTTTTAACGATTGACTGTACTCTGTAGGGAGATACACTCTACTATTACAGGGGTTTGGTCGGCAAATACAGTTCTTTCAACCAAATGGTTTACCTCTAATTTCTTCAATTCACTTGACAGCATTTTTGCGGAAACACCCTTTACGGCACGTTGTAATTCGTTGAACCTCGTATGTCCCCCTAAAATCGCAATCATAACCCGTATGGTCCACCCCCCCAAGAACGTATAAAGCGTCCTCTGTTGCTGATAGACGGTTTGTACATTGTACCGGTGAATACTCTAATTTATTCTTTGCCATAATTCTTTTTTTTGGTCTACTAACCAAAAAGTAACTACTTACATTTGGGTAACTACTCTATTTTAGTTAGTAAATATACATAATTTTGTAATATCAAATTTTGAAAAAAAAAAAAAAATAAAAGCTACAAAAATCACATACTATGTTACAACAGGAATCATTTCCGCAATGATGATATATATTGCGTTTGAGACCCTTACCAAACCTGAAGTCAAAGTATCAATGGCGCATTTAGGGTTTCCGGGATTATTTCAGGATCGAATTGGGAATTACAAAACTTATCGGTGCAGTATTTCTTTGGTTACCTATTAGATTGCTAAAAGAGACAGCATACATTGGGTTCGCAATTATGTTCTTATCGGCCTCGATAGCACATTATGCCGTCGGCGACCCTACGGATAAGGTTATTGTAGGAATTGTTTTTCTTGCAATTTTAATTGCTTCGTACGTATGCCACAACAAACCTCAAAACAAATAAAAATTAATGATTGATATAATTTGTGACACAAAATTAAAAAAATAGATATATGATATTAGTAACAGGTGCAACTGGTCAGTTTGGTTCAAAAGCGGTTGAACATTTATTAGAAAAAGGAGTAAATCCTACAGAAATTTCAGTTTTAGTCAGAGATTCTGATAAAGCAATTAGTTTAAAAGAAAAAGGAGTACATGTCAAGGAAGGCGATTATACCGACCACGGTTCGATGGTACAGGCATTTCGTGGAGTAGATAAATTATTGTTGGTGTCAAGCAACAATAGAGAAGCTATTGAAAACCGCACGTTACATCATGAGAATATAATAAAAGCCTCCAAGGAAGCAAAAGTCAATCGCATTGTATATACCTCCTTTGTTAGAAAACCTGGATATGAGGATTCATCCATAGCAGATTTCCAAAATTCTCACGTCAAGTCTGAAAACTATCTAAAAGAAAGTGGTATTGACTACACCATACTTCAAAATGGTATTTATGCTGAAATGATACTCGCTTTTGTAGGCGACAAAGTGGCCGAGACTGAAAATATTTTGTTTCCAGGGGGAGCAGGAAAAGCAAGTTGGGTACTTCGCGAAGAGTTGGCTGAAGCTGCTGCCCACGTTTTAACCACAGAGGATCATAAAAATAAAACCTATTCGTTAACCAATACCGAATCCATTGGTTTTAATGCCATAGCCCAAGATATTTCTGAAGTATTGAATAAAAAAGTCAAGTACACATCTCCAGATGTTAATGAGTTTAAGCTATTATTATGGAAAAAGCGGGTGTACCGGAATTGTACATTAGTATGTTCACTATGTGGGGTACAGCTATAGCACAACAAACAATGGACAAAGAAGATGATACCTTGTCCAATTTCTTAAATAGAAAACCAACTTCTGTAAGTCAATTTATAGCAAACGTTTACAGTTAATCGCCAACATTCAATTCGAGGACCAGTATAATGATTCACCCTAATCTTAACAGATTAACGAACGCAAGTAGCAAATAGAGAAACAAATATTTATGGATTGAATAAACTCAAGAAATCACATTGTTCCATGAAAGAAAAATACACAGTTCCCGCAACTACAAGGATAGGGCACAGCGTCCTGATTTATGTTGTCCATTTTTTTCATTTTAATAGTGGTTTCCTCGAGGAAATCAGTTTCCTAAGGTAAACCCATTACAAAGTAAACTATAACAGGTGTAAATTTACATTCGTTTTAAATTTTAAAATAAAATAGATGCATCAGTCAAATCATATTAAATGAACTTACGGATAACTCAGCAGCAGTTGTCTCTCAAAGCCCAATTACATTGTCGGCACCTGGCCGTGACCATAAATTGCAGGTCAGGGTTTCTGCTCCATTAACGGGCAGCAATTTGCCTATCATTATTTTCTCGCACGGCTTTGGATCTTCAACGGATGCCTATGGTCCGATTGTCAATTACTGGGCAGCCCACGGTTTCATCGTGATACAGCCTACTTATCTTGATTCAAGGACGCTTAGCATAAATCCGAAAGCAGACCATAGTGAAGCGATCAAAGCATATCTGGAGGATCCACGGAAGTACGACATGTGGAGAATACCGAGTAGAAGACACAAAGCGTATTCTTGATCAATTGGATTTTATTGAAGATTCTGTTTTAGGTCTTAAAGGACGGTTGAACAAAAATCTTATCGCAGCAGTAGGACATTCTTTTGGGGCCCAAACCACTTCAACGTTGCTAGGCACCCGGGTGATCAATGTCGATGGCAGCTTAAGTGAAAATCTTTCTGATCCGCGTATAAAGGCTGGTGTTCTCCTCAGCGCTGGCGGTCGTGGCGGTGATGCTTTGAGCCCTTTCGCTAAAGAGCATTTCCCCCATTTAGACCAGAGTTATAAAGAAATGAATATTCCAACACTTGTAGTTGCAGGCGACAACGACAGATCTCCATTGACCGTACTCGGGCCAGAGTGGTTTACAGATGCCTACTATCTGAGTCCCGGTGCAGATGCATTGGTTACTTTATTTGGCGGAGAACATATGCTTGGCGGGATTTCTGGGTACCTGGTAACGGAGACTAAAGATGAAAACCCAGATCGTGTTCAAGCCGTACAAAGGCTTACTCTAGCCTATCTTCGAAGCGCACTCTACCCGAATGATAATGCGTGGATAGACGCCTGTACCTGGTTAGCATCGAATCCTAATCCGCAGGGCAATGTCATGATCAAATAACTCTTGATGCGGATTGAAGAAGTGGTTTTTCATCACTTTTGATCTGCGATCCGTTTACACCGGAACTGCTGAGAGAGCAGGAAAGTGTAGAACACAGGGATGCATTTAACTGTAGTTCTGTATTAGTGCGATTCCAATCTCCCAGGTATCGGGATGAAAGCATAACCCACACGGATATGGCCTGATGATCATATTTGTGTGAGCACGGGTTAAAAGGTGGTAACCAGAAATCCGGTCTGGAACCCCATCAAGCAAAGTTGAATAGGATTACGAGAGAAACCTGTGTCTGAATCATCGTAATGGCGAAATAGCGAAAGTATAATGTATCATTCGTGGTATCGAATGTTTCGGCTGCAATATCCTTACTGATGTTGATGTCATCTTTCCAGGAATGAGGAATCATAACTAATCATGTTAACCAAAATGCAGGCTCCATTAAAGGATTTTGCCAAAATGGAAGAAAATCATTAATTTTAAGCTTATCGATCTTTAATGAGCATCACCTAATTTAAACCTCTCGACCGTTTTGATTTTCGCAGAAGACCTTTAGATATCGGAAATCTGCTGCCATGGGATCGTGGACATTAATAGCACCTTTTTAATAGGGTGTTTGCTATTAGGAGGATTGGTTAAAAGAATTTTATCAGCGCCACTTGGCTTATTATCTTACCTAACTTAACAATGGTATTGCAGAGATATTTTTTAAATATACTGGGGGCGGATCTAAAGGCAACGAATAGTGCGAAACAAGCAAAAGGTACGTCTTTCGTAAAGCGAACACTCCTCCTCATTTCGGGTTAAAAATGGCCGCTAAATTGCCTGAGAGAGGGTAGGGGGTCACCTTCTTTATTTTTTCATCACATATTTCAAATTATCAAACAACCTTTGTATAAGTCTTCTGTCATTCGTAATAATCTCTCCTAATCCTTTCGCTTCTGCCTTAAAATCTAGATTACTACCATAGTTTGTCTTAAGTTGGTTAGGGAAGTCAACGAGAATCATATAGGTGTCGACTTCGCTTGTTTCTGTTTTAGCAGTACTTGTGTCAGTGAAATAGAGTTTACCCTGCCGGTAACAGATCCATATTCCATGTAGGGGTAATTGTCCAATTTTACAATTACTTCCTGCCCTACTTTGATTTTACCAGAGCCCTGTGCTGGTAATATCAACTGGCCTAAAGCTTTTTCATGCTTAGGAATAATAGTAAATACCTGCTCGCCGTTTTGGACAAATTGATTCTCAGAGTAGAATTTCAGAAATTGTACACAGCCTTTAAATGGTGCCTTAAATACATATTTTTGTTCCCAACTTTTAATATTGTCGACTAGATCATTATAAGCAGAAATTAAAGCAATGCGAAGTTCCTTTTCTTTTTCTGGTTTTTGGATATTCAATTCCTCTATTTTGCTCTTTGTTTGTTGCGCTGCCTGTTTAGCACTAATAAGGTTATTTACCGCATTTTGATAGGCATCCTTAGCGGATAAATAATTCATTTCGGTTTTATCCAATTCCGATTCACTAATAACTCTTTTCTTAAATAAAACAGAATCACGGCTATAGAATTTGTTTGAATACTTTAAACTATTTTCACTCATACCCAATCGTTTCTCGACACTATTAATTGCTTTACGTTGCTCATTTAAAAGTTCTTCAAAATTTCTTGATTGTTTATCCATTAATTTATCTTGTTTATAATTAATAAAACCTTGTAAGGCGTTTGAAAATGAATAGTATTTTAGATTGAGTTCACCTAAAGACAAATTATGAGGTAGTTTCTGATGGATGTTTATAATTTCATCCGAACTTGGATTATATGATTGAAGTAAACTATCTATAAAGATAAGATTTTTCAGATCCGTGGAGTTCTCAAGATAAGCAATGATTTGGCCTTCATCAACTTCTTCCATGGATTTTATTCCATTTAATTTAATTTTTCCTGAACCGTTGGCCACCAATTTTATAGGTGCAGAATTCGCATTGATCGTAATTTGTCCAGAAACAATATCAGGGTACCGCACAATCCATCCAAAAAAGGCCATTAATACAAAAATAAATACGACGATTATTGTAATCCAAAAACCAAAACGCGTGGGCATGCGTTCTATGATAGTTTGTACCTCTTCACTACGAGCATTTGCAAAATAGACATTTTCTTCCATCGTTGTTTTATCGGGCTTTAGTTTGTGTAATCAATTGAGCTGTTCAGTACTTAAGCTCGTACTTAAATCCAATTGCGATTGTACCAACTGGAAGTACCGACCTTTATGTTCCATTAAAGTGTCATGTTTACCAACTTCGACGACCATTCCACC
Source organism: Pedobacter sp. NJ-S-72 (assembly GCF_053890575.1). Lineage (NCBI taxonomy): Bacteria > Pseudomonadati > Bacteroidota > Sphingobacteriia > Sphingobacteriales > Sphingobacteriaceae > Pedobacter > Pedobacter sp. NJ-S-72. The sequence goes on from NZ_CM132681.1 coordinate 4,179,679, forward strand.
TTGCATCACAATAATCTGATCGGCTTTATTTATGGTACTCAGTCGATGAGCTACTACTATAACCGTTTTATCTTTAAATACCTCATCAAGGGCTGTTGTTATCTTTTGTTCATTAATAGTGTCCAGTGAATTAGTTGCTTCATCAAAAAATAAATAATCGGGGTTTTTGTATAGGGCGCGTGCAATTAAAATCCTCTGCTTCTGACCACCACTTAGCCCCCTGCCTTGTTACCCATCATGGTCTGGTAACCTAATGGTAATTGCTCTATTTCAGGTCCAATATTGGCAGTATTTAAAGCCTTCTTCAATCTTTCATAATCGACTTTTTCATCATCTAAAACAATATTGTTCATTATGGTATCATTAAATATTTTTCCATCCTGCATCACAGCTCCACATTTATCTCTCCATTGTTTGAGACTTATGTTGTTTATATTCATATTCCCAATCATAATTTCGCCATAACTAGGCTTATAAAGACGTAATAATAGTTTTAGAAGAGTTGATTTCCCACTACCACTATCGCCAACAATAGCCGTAATTTTTCCTTCCGGGATGATAATATGAATGCCTTTCAGAACCAACTGCCCTTTAGGACTGTATTGAAATGCGACATTATTGATTACTAAGTTTTTATTTTCAGGTAGTTCAACACTATTACTCCCAACGTCATCATGCTCATCAGTAAGCTGATGTATTTCATTAAGGCGCATAAAGCTGATTTTAGCAAATTGGAAAGATATAATAAACTGAATAAACTGTACAACGGGTGCATTTAGCATTCCAATAATAAACTGGGTAGAAATCATTACACCAAAAGTAATTTCACCAGCAATCACCGCTTTGGCGCAATAAAAGGTAATGAAAAGATTTTTTAAACTGTCAATAAATTGAGCTCCCAGATTTTGTGTATTCGTTATACCTAACACACGTAGGTTTACTTTGTATAAACGTGCCTGTATATCTTCCCATTTCCACCGTTTTTGTTTCTCATAATTATTAATTTTAATGTCCTGAATGCTCGCAATAGTTTCCACCCAATAACTCTGATTTTTAGATATCAATTCAAAATACTCCCAATCTAACTTCTTGCGGATATTTAAAAAGCCCATTACCCATAACACATAAATTAAACTTCCCACTAAAAAAATGTAAAAAATAATGGGATTGTAAATAAACATTATCACACTAAAAACTACAAAAGTTAAAGTAGAAAAAATCATGTTTAACGAGTTATTCATAATAAAATCGCGGATACGTTCGTGGTCTTGTGCCCTTTGTAAAATATCACCGGTCATTTTATTTTCAAAAAACGTAATAGGCAAGCGCATAAGTTTGATGAGATAATCAGATATAAGTGCAATGTTTACTCTTGAGGTTACATGCAACAAGATCCAATCCCTTACTAGATTACTAAGCAGAACACTTACAATAATTGCAACATTTGCCATTAAGACAATATTTATGAAATCTATATCATGCGTTTGAATACCAACATCAATAACAGCTTTACTTATAAAAGGTAACAAGCCCTGTAAAATAGTTACCAATAGCATTACAACAAACAGGTTTACAAAACTTTTTTTGTAAGGTTTAAAATAAGCCAAAAAATTTTGAAATGTTTTTTTTCGAGATATTTTTTCGTCTCCCTCCCGCTGGCTAAAATCTGCTTGCGTTTCAATGGCCATTAGTACTCCGCGCTGTACACCATCGTTGTCTAGGTTGGCTGAAGAAGAGAGACTCGATTTTTAGCCATTTTGCGGCAAACTCCCTGGTATCATACCTTATGTACCCTTTAGCTGGGTCCGAGACATATATGATTCCACGTGATGACACTTTATAAACCACCACAAAATGGCTATCATCCCAATGAATAATGGCCGGCAACGGTACTTTATACAACAAATCCTGCATGCTGCATTTTAGTGATAGTGTACGCAAACCAATTTCTTCAGCAGCATGACTTAGATTTAAAAAAGACACCCCCTCTTTAGTTAGGCCACATTGATCTCTGAGATGCTGTAAAGAATAATACCTACCATAGTATTTAGCAATCATTTTCAAACATGCAGGACCGCAATCCATCATATCGAGTTGTCTGTCGCAAGGGAATTTATTAAGCTTCATTAAGAAATTTCGGTAAATGATTTACCAAAATATGCTTTTTTGCTTGAAAATCTGAGAGTTAATATATATTTTTATTAATAAATAAATTATTAAAAATTAACAATCTATGAGAACATTAAAAAGAATGACGCTTAACCAGCTCGAGGAAGAAATGATTTGCTTAAGGGAAATTGATCAAGAAAAAGTTCTAGGTGGAACTAGTCTAATTACCACTTTCCCTGTAATCATAACAATTACACGTTTTGCTCAAGGCGGCTCAGGCTCCACCGCGTATACTGCCTCTTATTTTTCAGCTACAGGAGGAAGTACGATGCCTGGCTCATCAGTGTCCGGCTATATGTTAGAACCTGGTGGCCCATCTTCTTTTGGTAGCGGAAATGACCAACGTATTCCAGCAGGCGATTATAACCTTAATCATAATCCAACAAACAAAGGAAGTTTCGAATTGTATAATGGCGGTGTATCTACAAGTAGACACATTAAGATACACGCAGGTAATACTGGCGGTGATACCGAAGGTTGTTTATTACCTGGATCAACTTATAGCAATGGCTTTGTTGGTAATAGTCAAAATACATTATCGTCATTAAATGCCTTTATTCTAGGAAATGGTTATGGAAATGTTATAATAAGAATTGTGGATGCTTTTGTTCCTGATTAAATACAAAAAACAGATGAGTCAAATAGCTTGTTTGACTCATTTTTATTCCTTTGTAAAAAAAAGTTAAAAAATCTAGAATTCATGTATTTGTTAAAATCTAATTCCCTATGCTTAAAATAAATGACAGTATAAAAATTCTTGTGTTATTTTGCTTCTCCATTTGTCAAAGCATTCATGCGCAACTTCCTGTAGATACACATAAACATTTGAAATTTACTATTTCAAATAAAACGATCAACGTTGTATACGCTAATGAATTGCCAATAAAATTTAAAGGTCAAAAACTGTATTCAGAATTTAAGGTCATAGAAACACCTAACAATTTACTTAAATTCTATAGCGCTATAGAGGAATGCACAATTCAAAAAGTGAATAATGCCCTCTTAATAGAAACAATCTATATTTTAAACGTGGATGGAAAGTTTACAAAAAAAAGAACAAGTTTGTTTAGAGATAGATTTTTCTTAAAGAATAGCAAAATCAGTTTCGAAAGAAAAATTTCACCTGACTTTCCTTATTTAAGCGCTGGAAAATCAAATTTAGTTTTAAAAAATTATAGATCTTTTTTAAAACTAAATCCAGAAAATGCAAATCTTGAAAAAACAATCAATCAAATCCAGGCTCTTTTTACTGCTGCAATGAGCAAGAACGACAGTGCTCAAAATTATCTTTTAAATTTTGAAAAATATTATAAAGGCATAGTTGATGGTGAATTAGCTGAAGAACTACATTTTTTTCAAAAGACCTTAAGAGAATATAAAAGATGATAAAAACAGCCTACATGCGTATCTTAATTAATTCTGTTCTCTTTTTCGTTGCTTTAGTACCCTTGATCGCTGAAAAAGGATTTGCTCAGTCAAAGAATATTATTGTAAAAGCGAATTTTGGCACTAATTACCTGGTTTCTTTACCTGATAAATGGGTAGTTGATTCAACTGATTCTGATTCAAAAAAGCGAGATGATGATTGTTGGATATATAAATCTAAAGAAGATTTAAATGCTGATGGAATATTAATTCAATTAAGATCATTTAAGAGAAATCAAAACCATTTGCCTCTTGACGATCTGAATGCAGATGTGAATGAATATTTAAAAGAAACAAGAGACAGTATTCAGGTCTTTGAATGGAACAATCTCCCCTTAAAATATAAGTATGCTTCAAAAGGTGTTTTTAAGGTAAATTCTTTTTATCAGTATCTGTGTTATGTACACTTTGATAAGGAAAATTACCCTTTACAGGCCCTGTCAGTTGCAGTTAATAAAGGGAAGAATACTCTCAATACTGATGAACAAAAAATTATTTCATCTTTCATAGAATCCGTCTTATTAGTAAAATAATAGTGCTAACAAGTACTTTCTTCATATTAACCCATGATATTTATTACCGCTCAGCCTGATCATTATTATTTTCTATGGCAAATACAACTTCAATTGTTTAACTTAAAAAAACTAGGTGTTGCTCCCGAAGACATACATGTTTTGATTGGCTATGATGCCAAAGTTGGTTTGCAAAAACATTTTCAAGATTTTATAGCTCTAAATAAAGACGCTTTATTTTATACCTACCCAGACAAAAGGGAGCGGAGTTTTTATCCCTCTTCTATTCGTCCGCACATCATTAGTCAACATTATAAGTTTGTACCTTTTTTAGAGAAATCTACCATTTTCTATATCGATTCAGATGTATTATTTAGAGAATTGCCAAATTTTAAAGAACTAGAACATACTGATACTTGGTATATTTCAGATACAGCTTCTTATTTAAATTATCAATATATCATACAATCATCCAATGAAAACACCTTCCTGAGCATGTGTAATATTATTGGAATCAAACCGGATTTGGTATTACTAAATAATAATCACGTAGGTGGGGCACAATATATTCTCAAAAATTTATCCTACAAATTTTGGGACAAGATTGAGCAAAATTGCGAGGAATTGTATGATTTTAACAAATGATAATAATGCAAGAGCTGAAAAAGCATATATTGAAAAACAAATACGAAGGTCAGAGTTTAAAGGTATACAAGCATGGTGTGCCGATATGTGGGTTTTGTTATGGAATGCTTGGTTAAATAATGTTGAAGTTCTGACAAATAAAGAGCTGGATTTTTGTTGGCCTATGGACAAGCTTTCTTGTTGGAATCGGACTAAAATTTTGCATTATAGCGGCGTTTCAAAAAAAGAGAGTGAAACACTTTTTTGCAAAACCAATTATGTGCATTCTAACCCTTTTGCAGATTCATTTAATTCGATAGATAAAGATTCCTGCAGTCTTCCTGTGATAGAGTTAATACGTGAATTTGCTTTGGCAAAAAAAAAAAAAAATACTAAATGACCTTACTTTTCTAATTCCCTACAAAATATACACAAAAAAAACACTTGAAAGCATACTGATTCTGATACAATATTTAAATAAGAACTTTAAAGTAAATTTTATAATTATTGAATTAAGCCCTCATTAGAAATAAAAGAAGCCTTTAACTCAACAAAAAATAAAAGCATACAATTTGTTAGTGCCAGTTCTCTTTTGCAGGAAGATGTTTTAATTTCAAAACTAATACAGACTCAAAAATTATGTTTTATTCCATTTGACACGATATTATCAATAGACGAAGTGCTTTTAAACTACAATAAGTTATGTGATTTACAACACAATGAAATAATATGCATGGAGAATGAATGTTTGGAAATTGATTATTTGTCAAAGGTTATTTTTTCTAAAATCCTAGAGATTGATCTTTTCAAAACCAACCGAGGTAAATTTCGTCTCATAAATACCAATACCGGAAATATTTATTTTTTAAACAAGAATTCTTACGGACTTATACCAGAACTAATTGAGAATTTTGATAAGGGAATGAATTTAAGCTCTAAGGATTACAAATTATTGATGAAAAATTCGGGGAGATTCAAATTACCTTCAGAATGAAAGACAGCCTAATTAAACAATTTCAAAATCTGGATTTAAAGGGTTTGAACAACGGTCTCCAAAATGGGAAAGCTGGATACGCTATTCTTAATTTTCTTCTTTTTAGATTTACCAATAATGAGTTTTTTGAGGATAAAGCTATAACTCTTCTCAACGAAATAAGTGAAAATATTAACGACACAAATGATACGGGTTTTGCAAATGGTTTGTCTGGTATTGCCTGGGCGATTGAATGGATCTCTAAAAATGACTTTTTAAACATTAATACGGATGAAATTTTATCAGATATTGACGATAGAATTTACAGATCAATAATCCACAAACCAGATGATAATTTCTATCTTAATAATGGCAGCCTAGGGAAGCTCCTATATTTAGCATCAAGACATAAGACCAGAAATCCTAGATCAAATAGATTTAACAAAATCTATATAGAAGAATGCCTAGTAATACTTAGCGATGAAATATACAAAACCTTGATAAATAACGGTGCAATGTTCATAAAAGAACCTCGGCAAGAGTTCTTAAAAAAAACATCGGCCTATTATGTGTTTTTTATTCCAAATTTCTAAATCTAAGAATTAATGAGCAGGTAGTTGAAAAATCTACATATACAATAATAAGTTACATACACGAATTCCTGCAAAAAAAGATAAGATCTCTTCACTCTAAGAATAATCAAGCTGCAAACATATCAATTGTCGATTTAAAACATACTGCAAGTTGTTTTTTTACACTCAACGATTTACTATCAACACACACATTGGCAAATATGCGCTAAAACTATTTTGAATACTTTAAATAAATACGAGAGTAATTTAGTGAAACCTAATCCGAAATATCTGATATCCAGCATCAGACTTTCCGCTTTAAATAATAATTATTTAAGTAATACCTCTGATTCTTATGAGGTTAATGAAGAATTGCGAGAAGTCAATGTTTTCGAGCTAAAAAGTAATTTTTTATTCAATTACGGATTAGCTAAGCTGAATTTGGCTGATAATAGATTAATAGCCGATTGCCTGAAATCTTATTTGCTTTTGATTAATTTCCTAAATGTCGTATTCTTATAGTTGAATCGTAAGCGTTCGGTGAAAAGCGTGTTTGAAAAGTGTAAATAATATTTATTGATATTTTCATCTAGCTTGCATCTCTATATTTGCGTTATGATAACCCTAGGACAAACATTGCAAAAATTACGGGAGTCTCGTGGATTTAGTGGAAATACAGTAGCGAAGGCGATTAATCGTAAGCCATCGGCTAAGTACCTAAATCAGGTGCTTTAGTACTGTTGACCCAGTTTTGTGGGAGTAATTCCTGTAATTTATTTGCATGATGTTCCGGTATCCTGATAAGGATGTCCCTTAGCCATTCAAATGGATTGACATCATTTTTCTTGCAGGTACCCATAAAAGAATATAGCATTGCTGCCCTTTGTGCTGCTTCATGAGAACCAGCAAAGAGGTAATTTTTTCTTCCAGTATTATGTAAAACTTTACATAACCCAAAGAAATTGGTCTTAAGTGCATTTTCGCAGAGATTGTTATCAATTTTTAGATTCCCATCATACAGGTAAGCAGATAAAGCATCCCATCTTGCATAGGCATAGGCCATGGCTTTACCAATTTGACTTTTTGGAAGTGTTGTTTTTATTTCTTCAAAGATCCATTTACCAATTTCATTGATCACCTGCAATGATTCGGCCAGGCGAAGATCTTTTATTTTTGCAGGATCCAGTTCAGCTTCTTTAGCCTTGCGTTCTACAGCATATAGCTTTTGGATAAGTAATAACGCTTTTTCGGCTCGCGGTTTATCATTATTTAAGGATTTTTCAAACTCTCTGCGTGTATGTGCCCAGCAGGCCAGGTGGGTAATTTCTTTTTTTCGTGCATACTTTTCGTATACAATATAGCCGTCAGTTTGGAGGTAGCCGGAAAAATTACTCAATATAGGCGCAGGTGCACTACTGCCGCGGGTAGGACTATAATCAAACAATACTGTACCATCTAATGGGGCATGAACACCCAATAGTATCCTTGGTGACAAGCCCCTTTCTTATCACTATCAAGCACTTTGATTGGCGTTTCGTCGACCTGCAGGTAGCCTTTTGTTTTTGTATCCAAGAGTAGCTGATCATAAAGTGGTTCCAATTTATTCAGGGCCTCTTTGGTCCAGCCTTCGATGGTTGAGGAAGGTATTTGAATATTTTCCCTCGCAAAGCGTTGTTTTTGGCGATACAAGGGAAGGTGGTCCATATATTTATCGGTAAGTATCGATGCCAATAGCCCTGAACCAGGAATACCTTTATCAATTACCCGTTCAGGGAGTTCTGCGATTTTCACACCTTCCCCAGCTTTGGTGGTATATTTATAACGAATGTAACGTTTGATAAAAAAGCGAGCTGGTTCACATTCCAATTCTTCGGTGATTTCCTTACCGATGCATACCATACCGCTCAAGTCACCTTCAGGATAGATCTCAACTTCTTCTACAGGAAGGTGCCCGGGTAGTTTAGCACGTCCATGATGATGATTTGGGCGTTTGCGGATGTATTCAATCTTTTGATTGATCTTTTCCTGTTCTATTAATATAGCTTCGGGTTCAGCTTCAAAGGGAAGTATGGCCTGATTGGGATCACCTTCAAAGCGTTCTCGTTTCTGTCCAAACTGCATGCGCCTGAGCATTTCGACCTGCGATTTCAGGTAGTTCCGCTCCTGGGAAAGGGATTCTATTTTTTCATCACGACAGGAAATGACCTTTAAAAGGTCCTCTTTCGATAGGTTTTTTAATGCCGTTTCCATACCCTAAAAATACGAATTTACCAGCGACTTAACAAGTAGAAAGCTTGTTTTTAAACTAATGAATAGCGTTTTTTTCGTATACTCTTTACAACATGGATGCCCTCTACCATTAGCACCAGGTCGCTCCATTCTAATGTTAATACATCATTGTGCTTTGGCAAAGAAAAAGTACCAGATTCCAATCTTTTGTAATAAAGCACAAAGCCTCCTCTTTCCCAGTGGAGCAGTTTGATATGTGTCTTACTGCGATTCAGAAATACAAATACTTCACCACTTGTAGCTGAACGCTGCATACTTGAACTTACCAATCCACATAACCCGTCAAAACTTTTGCGCATATCACAATGCCCCGAATAAAGATAGAAACGGTGGGAAGATCCTAGTGAGAACATCCTAATAGAGATGAATTAGCCTGGCAATAAGATTGAGGTCACTACCGGCATGCACTTTAACCCCGTTGGGATAAGTGATCTCTATTTTTTGATCAGTGATACCTTTAGGTAGAACTTCCCTGAAACCTGATAAACCTTTCTCTTCTTTACTAACACTAATCCAGTAACCGAAGGTGCCAACCTTAATCCCATGAAAGGAACAAAATTCCTGTTGGGTCTGAGTACTATTGCGCCATTGACTAACCAAAGAAAGCATATGGCTCCGTTTTTCTTCTGATATATTCATCCAACAAAGCTAGAAAGCACTTGTCACAGATCAAATATGCACTTTGTAGGTAGGGCGGATACATTGGTTCAGGATATTGGGCAACATGGAATAAATTCCGCCGAAAACACAAACGAACAGAACAAACCACAAGGCAGATCGCGTTAATTGGGCGGAGACTATACTTCCTGATTAAAGAGATGATATATATAACAAACTAACTCGTATAAATTATTTAAAAAGAAAGTGGCGGAATTTTATAAAAGAATCCGCCACTTAAATCAAGTTTTGATTGATCGTTTCTATGAAATGAATAGAGACCAAGTTTTCCCAGGTATTCTGGAAAATATTAATCCACGTATGCAAAATGTTAAGAAGAATTTGTTTGATTCCGTTTCTTCAGCAGATTTCTTAACTATCTCGTTATATTTTGAATTACAATTTCTTTTATGTGGCGCTGACTTCAAGTACTAATTTAGGATAGTCTTTAGGTCTAAATAATAGTCTTATTCACTGGCCAAAAGCAACTTATAAGGGGTTTTATGAGCCAAATAATGAAATAATCATTTTGATATTTTCTTAAATTGAGAGGCCGTCTGTCCAAATACACTTTTAAAAGTTTTGTTTAAATGGCTTTCATCTGTAAAGTTCATTTCATTGGCAATCTCTGAAATCGTAAGATCGCTATATTTCAGGCGGGTTTTAATCAGTTCTAATTTATATCGGGTAATGTAATCTTTAATTGTGTTACCTGTTTGTTGTTTGAAGTACCTGTTCAAATGATCAGGGGATTTATTGAAGTGAGCGGAAATGTTTTCTATTTTAATCAATTCCTTGTCGTAGATATGTTGTTGAATGTAAACTGTAATTTCATGAATCCGGTCTTTTGGATTGTGAATTTTAGAAAAGCTGATGATATTTTGCTGGATATTTCTTGCAATTAAGTGAAGTAGTAAAAAAACGATATTTTGAGTGATGATGTTTGCAAAGGACAACTGCTTTTCCTTCTCTTGTATCAGTTGGCTAATTAATACCTCGAATACGTTCCTATCTGATTCATTCACAAGATTTCCCTTGGTGTTATGATGGTTGTGGAATATGTATTCTAACCGTTTAAAAAAAACCCCAACGTCCATCTTCTCTTCCTGTCTGAAAGGACTCCTGGAGAAAAAATTCTCCGTAAAATCGATAATGCAGAACTTGGTTGGGCTTTCAATTCTAAAAGTATGCGCGTCATCTGGTGTCAGCAGGAATATATCTCCCTTTGAAAATTCAAAATGATTGTTATTGATATTATGGATGCCTGATCCTTCTAGAACATAGATCATCTCAAAGAAATGATGTTTGTGTAAACCCGATGTATTGGTGGTGATTTCTTTAATGGTCACCTCAACATCCTGAAATAGCTGTAAAGTTTTCATGTCTTAAAGCTACCGAAAAACATCGGTTTTATACCTGTTCTGGTTTTCATGGTCGTTGTAATTTTACATTCTAATTAAAACCGATAGTATGGCAGAGCTTGTTATGTCTAAACCTGAAAACCGCCTATCTTCTGAATTATATGGGAGAAACATGGTGCAGCAGTGGTTACAGGGGGATGTTTAATCTTCATTATTCTAGCCTGGGTAGCAGGTAAGCAGGAGAGTAGAGGAATTGAAATTACTTTTTATGTCCTTGCTTATCTGATAGGTGGCTATCAAAAAGCATTAGAAGGATTAGAAACACTTTTTAAGGATAAAGACCTTGACGTTGATCTGTTAATGGTTGTTGCCGCAATTGGTGCTGCGGTGATTGGATATTGGATGGACGGTGCAATCCTAATATTTATATTTTCCTTAAGCGGTGCTTTGGAAGGCTATACAATGGAGCGGACAAACAAGGATATTGAGTCAATTATGAACCTGCGCCCTGAACAAGCGGTTCTTTTGGAAAATGGCGTAGAAAGAATTGTAAAAATAGATGTTCTAAAACCAGGAGATACCATATTGGTTCGTCCGGGAGAGCGGATTTCCGCAGACGGTATTATTTCAGAAGGATATTCGGCGATTAATCAATCCTCTATTACAGGAGACCTTTGCCAGTAGATAAAACAAAAGGTGATGAAGTCTTTTCTGGTACAATTAATGGGCAGGGAGCTATTGAGATCAGTGTAACAAGTCCGGCAGAAGAAACTGTTCTGGCTAAAATCATCCATCTGGTGCAGGAGGCAAAAAATGAAAAACCGCCTGCACAGCTTTTCTTAGAAAAGTTTGAAGGGATATATGCAAAGGTTGTGGTATTAATCGCTGTTCTGTTAATGGTTTTGCCACCGTATCTCTTAGGTTGGAATTGGGATCAAACTATATATCGGGCAATGATTTTTCTGGTAGTCGCCTCACCATGTGCGCTCGTGTCTTCTATCATGCCTGCGATGTTATCCGCAATATCTAATGCCGCCAGGCATGGTGTTTTATTTAAAGGAGGCGTACACCTACAAAATATAGGTGGGGTGAAGGTAGTTGCTTTTGATAAAACAGGTACACTTACCGTTGGACAGCCAAAATTAGTAGATATTTTACCGTTTGGCTCTTATTCATTCAGAGATGAATTACTTCGTGTGACAGCAAGCGTTGAAACACTTTCAGAACATCCAATTGCAAAAGCAATTGTTCAGGCTGCTATTGAAAAAAATATTCCTTTAACACGACCAGTAGGATTACAGGCCATTCATGGTTTGGGAGTTCAGGCTTCGTTAGATCTGGTTGAATACAGTATTGGAAAAAGAAATATGATTACTGGTGTTTTTATTGACCAGACGCACGATAAAATTGCATCGCAATTAGAAGAAGAAGGCAAGACTGTTATATTTATTGCAGCAGGTCAGAAATTAATCGGTGTGATGACCATTCAAGATAAAATCAGGCCTTGGGTCAAGAAAATAATAAGTGACCTACGGGATATGGGGATCAGAACTGCCATGTTAACCGGGGACAGCAATACAACAGCATTGGCTATAGCAAAGCAGGCAGGGATTGAAGATGTTTATTCAGAGTTAATGCCTCAACAAAAAGTGGAAGTTGTACAAAAGTTGGAAGTTTATATGGTAAAGTTGCTATGGTGGGTGATGGTATCAATGATGCTCCGGCATTAGCGACAGCTTCAGTTGGAATTGCTATAGGAAGCGGCGGTACAGACATCGCTATGGAAACAGCGGATGTTATCTTAATGAAGGACAATATTGAAAACATACCTTTCGCAATAAAATTAGGCCGAAGAACAGACAGGGTAATTAAACAAAATATTGTGTTTGCGATTGCGGTAGCACTGACATTAGTTACCTTAAATTTTATTGGAGGGATGATCAATCTACCCGAAGGTGTGGTTGGTCATGAGGGAAGTACGGTACTGGTTATTTTAAGCGGACTTAGACTATTGAGGTAATCATTAGTTTTTTTAATATAATTTATGACACATAATTCTATATTTGCAGTATGAGAGTATGGCTTGCCCGTGTTTTTATTGGTCTTGCGTTCAGCCTATTATTGGTTCATAACCTCATTCCTCACCATCATGATGAAGAAGCAATAGAGTAGCTGGAGATCACCGCGATCACCAGGATCATCATGAAGAGCGCTCGGCGACCCCTTTTGATAATGTAAAACTTGATGGTGACTTTGTTCAGAAACTAGATTTCCAGCACTTAGATGTCAGTGTACCTGTAAATTTGGTTTTGGTGTTATACAATTTTACACAGGAACCCATTGTAATTGTTCAACAGTATTGTACACCACAACCTGATCATCCCCCGGCGCTATTTCATATAGATGCCGCCTCACTAAGAGGCCCCCCTGTTTATTGTTAATTACCGGAATTATTTGCTGTTGAAGTAAATGAACAGGATTGCCTGTGCAATCTCTTTTTCTGATTTTTTACAATAAACTTTCAAAATGCTCAATAAGATCATAGAGTTTTCTATTAAGAATAAGCTTGTTATTGGTTTATTTACCCTTGCATTGATCGCATGGGGTACTTATTCCATTACCCAATTACCTATTGATGCCGTACCTGATATTACAGATAATCAGGTGATGGTCATCACTGTTACCCCAAGTCTGGCCGCCCAGGAAGCCGAAAGGTTAATTACTTTTCCGGTAGAGCAAACGATGGCCAGCATTCCCGGCATTAGCCAAATCCGTTCCTTTTCCCGTTTTGGCCTGTCCATAGTTACTGTTGTTTTTAAAGAAGATGTTGACATCTATTGGGCACGTCAGCAGATTGGAGAACGTTTAAATGATGCCGCCAAACAAATTCCTGAAGGTGTCGGTAAGCCTGAAATGGCTCCTCTTACCACAGGTCTGGGTGAAATATATCAGTATGTGATCCACCCTAAAAAAGGTTATGAAAATAAATACGATGCCACTGAATTACGTACCATTCAGGATTGGATCGTTAAACGCCAGTTATTGGGTACTCCGGGAGTTGCCGAGGTCAGCGGTTTTGGTGGTTATGTCAAGCAGTATGAAATTGCTGTAAATCCTGATCGCCTGCGTAGTGTAAAGGTCAGTATTGCTGACATATTTAAAGCTTTGGAAACCAATAACCAAAATACTGGTGGTGCTTATATCAATAAATCGCCCAATGCTTACTTTATCCGAACAGAAGGATTGGTAGGTGGGCTGGAAGATATTGGGAAGATTGTGGTCAAAACCAATAACGGAATCCCTGTACTGATCCGTGATGTGGCTACTGTTCAGTTTGGAAACAGTGTGCGTTATGGAGCAGCAACACGTAATGGAGAGGGTGAAACAGTTACTGGTATTGTCATGATGCTGAAAGGTGCCAATTCTTCTGAAGTGATCAACAATGTCAAAGCCAGGATTGAGCAGATCAAAAAGACCTTACCTGAAGGCGTAACCATTGAACCTTTTTTAGACCGTAAAAAGTTGGTTGATAATGCGATTGGTACAGTGTCCAAAAACCTGATTGAAGGAGCATTAATTGTGATCTTCATTTTAATTCTGTTTTTAGGAAATCTACGTGCTGGGTTGGTAGTGGCTTCTGTAATTCCATTGTCTATGCTGTTTGCCATCTGTATATGATGAACCTGTTCGGGGTTTCGGGTAATTTGATGAGCCTGGGGGCGATAGATTTTGGGCTTATTGTAGATGGTGCGGTAATTATAGTGGAAAGTATTGTTCACCGTATTGCTATAGGAAACTTTGCGGCAAAAGGAATTTCCCGGCTCAATCAGCAGCAAATGGATGAAGAGGTTTATCAGGCCTCCTCTAAGATCAGAACAAGTGCTGCATTTGGGGAAATCATCATCCTGATTGTATACCTGCCTTTATTGGTGTTGGTGGGTATTGAGGGTAAGATGTTCAGGCCTATGGCGGAAACGGTGATGTTTGCAATTCTAGGGGCATTTATTCTGTCACTTACCTATGTGCCGATGATGGCCGCTTTAGGTTTAAGCAAGAACACTACACATAAGCGTAATTTTTCAGATAAAATGATGGATTACTTCCAGAGATTATACAGTCCGCTTATTAGAAAGGCTATTCAGCACAAGGCTGTTGTGGTCATCACACAGCAATTGTTCTTTTTGTGATCAGCGTAATAACCTTTAACCGTTTGGGCGGGGAGTTTATCCCTCAATTGGATGAAGGAGATTTTGCAGTGGAAACAAGGGTGCTGACCGGAAGTTCGATTGACCAGATGATCGAGGTATCCAGAAAGGCGCAAAAGATTATTCTTGGCTTTCCTGAAGTCAAACAGGTGGTGAATAAAATCGGATCAGGAGAGATCCCAACCGACCCTATGCCCATTGAAGCGGGTGATATGATGGTAATCCTGAAGGATAAAAGTGAGTGGATAAGTGCCAAGACCAGAGAGGAATTGGCCGATACCATGCAAAAGGCGCTTGCGGTAATACCAGGGGCTACCTTTGGCTTTCAGCAACCCATCCAGATGCGTTTTAATGAGCTGATCACTGGTGCAAAACAGGATGTGGTGCTGAAGGTTTATGGAGAAGACCTGGATGTACTGACCACTGAGGCGGCAAAGATCGGTAAACTGATCAAGCCTATTCAGGGGGTGTATATGATACTTATGTAGAAGAAGTGACGGGTTTGCCTCAGATACAGGTGAAGTTTAACCGGGATAAAATTGCCCAATATGGATTAAATATTGAAGAGATCAACCGCACCATTAAAACCGCATTTGCAGGTGAAACCGCAGGTTTGGTTTATGAGGGGGAAAAACGGTTTGATATGGTTGTACGCTTAGACAAACAAGACAGACAGGATATTGGTAATGTTAGAGGACTGTATATTTCTACACCAACAGGTCAGCAAATTCCTTTGGAGGAAGTCGCTTCAGTGGAATTTAAAAATGGCCCAAATCAAATTCAACGGGACGATACCAAGAGAAGGATCACCATTGGTTTTAATGTCCGTGACCGTGATGTGGCCAGTATTGTAGAAGAAATTCAATCTAAGATTGATCAGAAAATAAAGTTTCCTGCTGGTTACTATGTTACGTATGGCGGCCAATTTGAAAACCTTCAGGCAGCGAACAAACGATTGGCGTTTGCGCTTCCGGTGGCGTTGTTGCTCATTCTTTGCTTACTTTATTTTACTTTCAATTCTATCAAACAGACTTTGCTTATTTTTACCGCCATCCCGCTTTCTGCTATTGGTGGTGTCTTTGCTCTATTGATACGGGATATGCCTTTCAGTATTTCAGCTGGCGTTGGTTTTATTGCACTCTTTGGTGTTGCGGTGTTAAATGGAATTGTACTGATCTCCGAGTTTAACCGGTTAAAAGAAGAAGGAATGACCGATATTAACGAACGTGTACTATTAGGAACCAAAATAAGGTTACGCCCGGTACTCATGACTGCGGCCGTTGCTTCATTGGGCTTTCTTCCTATGGCCATCTCTAATTCATCAGGAGCAGAAATTCAGCGTCCTTTGGCTACAGTGGTGATCGGTGGTCTGCTTACCGCTACATTGCTTACGCTGTTGGTGCTCCCTGTGTTATATATCTTTTTTGAGAAAAAATTTAACAAACCAAAAACAGGTACTGCCTTGAACACACTTATTATTCTGGTGGTATTGTCATCTATTTTGATGATGCCTTCCGGTGCATTTGCTCAAGATGACTCAGTAGAAAAGTTGAGCCTTCAACAAGCAATTGATCTTGCCTTAAAAAATAACAATGGTGTTAAGGCTGCGGCATTTGGAGTTGATTATCAAAAGGAACTTAAAAAAGGTAGTCTTACGCTTGAACGCACTAATGTGATCTATCAGCAAGGACAGATCAATAGTAATACAAGGGACAACCATATTAGTATTAACCAAAAAATAGAATTTCCAACCGTTTATTCAGGACAGTCCAAACTGGCATCAGAGAATGTAACAAAGGCACAGGGACAATTTGATGTTCAGGCATTGATGTTGATTAATAAGGTTAAAAGTGTTTACTATAAGCTGGTATATCTGGGCGAAAAAAAGAACCTCATACATTATCAGGATAGCCTATATACCAATTTGTTAAAAGCGAGTGATCTGCGTTACCGTACAGGAGAAAGTAACCGATTGGAAAAGGTAACCTCGGAAACCCAATTAATGGAACTTAAAAATGCGGGTAGACAAGTTGAAGCAGATATTCATATTGCTGAAAAAGAACTGCAAACCCTGCTCAATACCGACCAGCAGATTATTGTTCTCGAAAATAAACTTCAGAGGAAGCCTGTTTCGGTTAATCCGGATAGTGCCATACTAGCCGGTAATCCTTATCTAAATTATTTGAAACAGGAATTGAAGGTTAAGCAACAGGAAACCCAGGTTCAAAAAGCAAAAGGATTGCCTGATTTTTCGGTCGGATATTTCAACCAGTCTTTTAACGGGCTGCAAAACTTTAATGGGATGACACAGAATTATACGGGCTCGGATCGTTTCAGTGGTTTTCAGCTAGGTATCGGTATTCCATTGTTGCCAGGGGGAAACAGGGCAAAAGTAAATGCAGCTAAAGTAAGCCAGCAGATTGCATCGGCAAATCTACAGGATCAGCAAAGTATTTTGCAGGGCAATTTTAGTCAGCTTTTTACAGCAGAACCAGAAACATGCCAGCACACTGGACTATTATGAACAAGGCGCATTAAAACAAGCTGATCTGATCATTAAGAATGCAGATGCAGGGTTTAAAGGAGGTGAAATTGCTTACCTGCAATACTTGCAAAGTTTAGCCTTAGCCATTAAAATTAAATCTGATTACCTGGATGAGCTGTTTGCTTATAACCAGAATCTATTGGATATAGAAAATATCACAGGTAAAAAGTAAAAACAGGAAATAGCAAAATGAAGACACTTAATTATATCGCAGCTTTCACGCTGTCACTTTTAACCATTACAGCCTGTAATCAGGCTTCCACAGAAGAAAAGAAAGAGGAGGCGGTCACCGCTAAACTTGGTGATGAAGTAACCTTGTCTAAAGACCAGTACAAGGTTGCCGCAGTACAAACAGGTAAATTAGAAATGCGCTCATTGAGTGATGTCATTAAAGCAAATGGTGCTATTGATGTGCCACCCGAGAATATGGTTTCCATATCTGCTCCTTTAGGAGGGTATATCAAAAGCGCTGGTTTATTATTAGGTCAGCAAATCCGCAAGGGACAAGTGATTGCCACCCTGGAAAATCCTGAATTTATTGATATTCAACAGGAATATTTGGAAAGTAAAAGCCGTTTTGAGTTTTTGGCGCTGGAATACAAGAGACAGGAACAGCTTAGGAAAGAAGATGTAAACTCGGCGAAAATTTTTCAGCAGGTAAATTCTGAATATAAAATAATCCAGGCGCGAATGAATGGGTTGGAGCAGAAGCTGTCGCTGATAGGGATTAATGCGAAAAACCTTCAATCTGGAAAGATTTCTAAAACCAGTAATTTGTATTCACCTATTGACGGATATGTAACGCTCAGCAACGCAACTACTGGGAAATATGTCAATCCAACGGACGTGATATTTGAACTGGCCAATAAAAGTCAAATGCACCTCGCATTGAACGTTTACGAAAGGGATGCTTCTAAAATTAAGGTAGGTCAATCTATTAAATTCGCATTGGCGAATGAAACTGGATACAACCGCAATGCGAGAGTTTTTCTGATTGGAAAATCGACTGGTAATGAGGGAACTGTACCTGTTCATTGCCATTTGCTTAATGCCGAAAACGCAGTTTTGTTCCCAGGCATGTATGCCAAAGCAATGATTGAAACTACAAATCAGTCTGTTCCAGCTTTGCCTAACGAAGCGATTGTGCAATCTGATGGCTTGGATTACATCTTTATTCAGACGGCTTCTTCAGATGCAAATGGATATACATTTAAAATGATTCCGGTGAAAAAAGGTATTGAACAGGAAGGTTATACGGAGGTAATATTGCCGGATAATTTTGACCGTAATTCGGCTGTTGTGCTTAAAGGAGCTTACACCTTGCTTTCGGCAATGAAAAATCTAGAGGAATAATGAAACAGACAAGATTGATCCAGGTATTAAAGGAACCTTTTCAGGCATTGAGGCAAAAGGCATTTGCCACCTTGTATTTTGCACAAACCATCAGTTTGTTAGGAGATGCCTTTACCTGGGTCGGACTTGCCTTGTTGTCTTATCAGTTTGGTAAGGAAAATTCGGCAGTAATTTTAGCCTCTGCTTTAACACTTAGAGTGATTGCCTTCATCATTTTTTCTCCCTTTGCCGGGGTACTGGCTGATCGGGTTGACCGCAAAAAGATATTGTATGTCACGCATTTTATCCGAATGGGGATTATCTGTTGTTTGCCTTTTGTAAATGCTGAATGGCAAATCTATGTGCTGGTTTTCCTTTTAAACGTATTTAATGCCTTTTTTACGCCGACTTATAAATCCATTATTCCGCAGGTAGTTGATCAGAAGAATTACAGGCAAGCCATTGGGTTATCTACCGCCACTTTCCAATTGCTCGGAGTACTTGGACCAGGATTGGCTGGAATTATTGCCGTATGGTTTGGAGCAAGAGACATCTTTTTTGTCGATGCCGTATCATTTATTCTGGCTGGTATACTTATCCTGATGCTCCCGGCGAAGCTAATTAGTAAACCGATGCATTCAACTTCTGAAAAAACTTTGTCTGCCTGGGCTGATGTTGTTAAAGGTGCCAGATTACTTTTCGGAAATAGATTGATCAGATTTTCCCTGGTAATTGAGTTTATCTCCGCAATTGCAGGGGCGCAAATTTTAGTGAACACAGTCGGTCATATCAAAAGCGGGCTTCTGCTTGGTGACAAACAATATGGATGGGCAATGGCTGCCTTTGGTATCGGTGCGGCAATAGCAGCTTTTGTTGCTGGTAATTTGGACAAGTCAAAAAGCAGACGTGTATCGTTAATTGTTGGCGTGTTACTGCTTGGACTTGCTATTGCTGGAGCAAATTACGTCAGTTATACGGTTTTGTTAGTGCTTTGGCTGTTTGCCGGATTAGGTCAAAGTTTAGCAGAAATGCCTTCCGAGACGTTGATAGGAGAAAATATAGCTTCACGTGAACAAGGGAAAGTATTCGGTTCCCATTTTGCCTTTTCCCATTTATGATGGGCGATTGCTTATCCAATAGCCGGGTTCACCGGAAGCCATTTTCCAGGCAATGACTTCTTATATGGAGGTGTCATTTCATTGGGCATACTGGTTATTGCCCTTCTTTTTGCCTCAAAAACAAATAAACAATAAATTCTATAATCCATTAATCATTAAAAAAATCAAAATGAAAAAAACACTAATTATTGCCGCCATATCTTCTATGTTATTTGTGGCTTGTTCAAGTGAAACAAAAAAAAAGAAGCAACTACAGATTCTTCAACTACAGAGACTATGGCAACAGATACTACAGCTATTAAGACTGATAGTACAACTGTAGCTAAAGATACAGTAGCAATGGATAGCGCAGAAGCTGCTCATGGCCACAAACACTAATTAATCACAAAATTGGTCTATCCTGATATCAAATCAGGGTAGACCTACTTTTAAATGGAAAATATGAATTTTAAAAAAATAATTACGTTTGCTGTACTATTCATTTTTATATGGTGTCGGCAATCAGCTTTTTGCGCATGGTGTAGACGGCGTTACCCAAACCTTTTTAACAGGTAATAACGGTGTAGCCTTTGGCCCTTTTCTTTACATCGGAGCCAAACATATGCTGACTGGATATGACCACCTGCTTTTCCTTGTTGGGGTTATTTTCTTTCTGTATAAACCCAAAGAGGTTTTGCTTTATGTGAGCTTTTTTACCATAGGTCACAGCGTCACTTTGTTACTTGGAGTGATGTGTAATATTGCTATTAATGCTTATCTCATAGATGCAATTATCGCACTTTCTATTGTTTATAAAGGATTTGACAACCTTGGAGGTTTTCAACGTTTCTTCGGCAAACAGCCAAATACTAAAGCAGCAGTACTGATCTTTGGTTTATTTCATGGTTTTGGTTTAGCTAGTAAATTGCAGGACTTCAATTTCGGTAAGGAAGGTTTATTTACTAATTTACTAGGCTTCAATATTGGTGTGGAAATAGGCCAGTTTATTGCCCTTGCCCTGGTTCTTGCCTTGATTACAGTGTGGCGTAAATACCCAAGCTTCATGAAGTTTTCAACTTTCACAAATACCATGCTCATGGCAGCAGGCTTCCTCTTATTAGGTTTTCAGTTAACAGGTTATTTTACATCTTAATAAAACATACAATGGCAGAAATGAGTCATCAAATCTTAGAAAAAAGTAAAATTATAAAAGCAGTACTAATTGCATTGGTTATTGCTGCGTTATTATTGGTTACGGCAATATTACCAGCTGAATATGGTATTGACCCCATTGGAACTGGTAAAGCTTTTGGCTTTGGCAAGCTATATATACCAGATACACAAGTGGAAGATGGTTCTGAATTTGCAGTACAAAAGAAAAACCCAGTTATTAAACTGGAAAAAGCAGGTTCCGGCCCGGATGTAAAAAGGCCAGTAGAAGCAGACTTACCTGCACCAGCCAGCCAGTATGCCCACAGGGAAGATAGCGTTCAGGTCATAATACCTGCCCGGAAAGGGTATCGAATATAAGATACATATGTTGAAACATGGGCAACTGAAATACGAGTGGTTAACCAGTAAAGGAGATTTGTATTTTGATTTTCACGGAGAACCGAAAGAGCTTAAGCCAAGTAAGAATACATATTTTGATAGCTATACTATTGCTTACTCAAACAATATGGTTGGAACATTCCTTTCTCCATTTGAAGGAAAACATGGATGGTATTTCAGAAATGATGGGAGTAAAGACGTTATTGTCACACTAAGAATAAAAGGTCAATATATGCTATAACCCCCTATTAATAGAAGCAATAAAAAGGGTGTCTATTTACATCCTTTTTGATCTGGGGGATATAAAGTTTTAAGTATTTTTGTGCTTGTGAGGTTCACATTAACCATGCTTTACAATCGAAAAAAGGTGTACAGTCAGTTGTTGGCCTCTTATGGAAAAGGATAAGCTGTTGTGAAATTTGATCTACTCAGATTTCTTTGGCCCAATTGGAAGCTGCCGTAGAGAAAGAAACAGAGTGTAAAATCGAAAATAAATAAGCCAATGTTAACTAAAAAAATATTCTTAGAGTCAATTATAACTTGTCCAGTTTGCCAACATCAGAAAACGGAGACAATGCCTACAGATTCCTGTCAATACTTCTATGAGTGTGAAAACTGTCAGGAACGTTTAAAACCTTTAAACGGTGATTGCTGTGTATTTTGTAGTTATGGTACGGTTAAATGCCCACCTATTCAAAAGGGTGATTGCTGCAGTTAATTACAACTGAGTTATATGTTTTCTAAGGATGCGATAAAGCAGATCAAGATCAAAAGGCTTTTTAATATAGCCGTCAAACCCTTTCAGATCATATTCCTGGTGAATATTATTATTACAACTTAAAGCCAAAACGGGTAGATGCGGATATTGCTCCTTAATTTGTTGACATATCTGAATACAAGACTCTCCTGTCAATTTATAATCCAGCACCACCACATGGGGCCTAACTTGATCAAAAAGCTAAAAAATCATCGTCGCATTCACGCAAAGCAAAGACCTCATATCCATCCATTTCTAAAGCTTGTGTAAGCACATCAAGGATTGCAATATCACTGTCTTGTATTACTATCGTTTCCATTTTATGGTAAATTAGCTTAAATCTGAGACTGCCAATACGATAAGTTTAAGGCAGTAATAGGAATTGTTTAAATGCAAATATAAAAAAGTTAAACAATGCTGGAGATCACTAATTTTAGAATAGAGTTGCTATTTGAACAAATCAGAGGTTCTTATAATCTTCAGCCGAGAGCTAGTTTGCTCTAAGAAACATCTGGGAACAGAACTCCAAACCGTATGTAACGTTCCTTTAATTAGATTTAGTGAATAGATGGATTTTATTGAGAACCAATTAGATATAAAAAAAGCACGGAATTATGTAAATTTATTTTTGCATCTTTATATTAGATTTGCGTAGTCATGAAAAGTAAAGCTATCTTTCTGTTAGTTATATTTTCTCAATACTGTTGTAGGTTTTGGCTGTGCTTTAGGAATGGAGGAGGATCATCATAATGAAGATCATTCCCATTCTGAATCTGCTCATCATATTCATAAGGCTGATAATCACCATCATTCAGATGGTCATGGACACAAAACTACCCCAGTATCTGGTGCGAATTTTTCAAAGGATGATCCTTGTTGTAAAACTTTAGTAAATGATTTGGTTACCCAAAGCAAATTAGTTCCTGAAAATGGCAAGGCGCAGGTAGTTTTACCTGTAATGTGGTTTCCTGATTATTCTTATGCCTTATTAATTCCCGTAACAGATGTTGAGCTTGATCAAAGCGTCTATGTAGATCATAGAGAAAGGCCGCCTAATGAGGACATTCGCATAGTTATTCAAAGTTTTCAGATATAAGATTTAATGTGAGTTGCTACACAGCAAACTTACTGCCGTTAGCATGTACAAATACATTCACATAGCTATTGCTATGACCAAGAATCAGTATAGACATTAAATTATTACATCATGAAAAAGATATTTTTAGTAGTTGCTTTAATTGCAACTGCATGGATCAATCCTGGTTTTGCTCAAAGCAGCCAGACACAATCATTATTAACTTCTTACTATGACATCAAAAATGCGTTAGTAAACTCCGATGCAACAGCAGCTGCATCAAAAGCAAGTGAGTTTTCTAAAGCATTAGCAAGTATAGATATGAAATCAATGCCAAAGGCCGAAATGACTGCTTTTATGGGATTTCAGGATAAACTTGCATTTGATGCCAAGCATATCTCGGAAACAAAAGAAATTTCCCACCAAAGAGAGCATTTCGCTAATTTTTCTACTAATCTTTTTAAGCTGGCCAAAGCTGTAAAGCTTACTAAAGACCCAGTCTATTATGACTATTGCCCAATGAAAAAGAGTTATTGGCTTTCTGATAACGCAGCGATTAAAAATCCCTATTTCGGTAAACAGATGTTAACCTGCGGGTCAGTAAAGGAAACTTTAAAGTAATTTGTTTTTGTTGATTGTACAGTTTCGCCTTTAACAGGGTAGAAGCTGTGCAATTTAATACGGATTTTATCAAATAATACTGTTAAAGGATAAACGCAAATACGTTTTGTTACCCTATGCAGGTATCAATTATTTAAAAAGATTTTAATTAAAATACGATGAAAATATTAATTTATAGCTCAGCTCTTTCCTTACTATTTCTAGCAGCCTGCTCTAATGGTAGTAATAAAACTCAGTCAACTGCTACCTCAGACACTACCTCCACTAAGGCCGTTGTATCTGAATCTTCAAAAAAAGGCGCCTCTACTGCCGCATTGTTAAACTTATACCTCAAGTTAAAAAATGCCTTTACATCTGATAATGATAAAGACGCAGCAGCAGCAGGAAATGAAATGGTAGCGGCCCTCGCCAGTTTCGACAAAAAATCTTTAACACCGGAACAAGATAAAGCATATACGGATATATACGATGATGCTAAAGAACATGCCGAACATATTGGAGCCAACATTGGAAATATTGCACATCAGCGTGAACATTTCGATATGTTGAGTAAGGATATGTATGACCTTGTAAAATTACTCGGGACTAATCAACCGCTATATGTAGATCACTGCCCAATGTATAATAATAATAAAGGAGCAATTTGGTTGAGTGAGGTAAAAGATATTAAAAACCCTTATCTGGGGAAAGCAATGCCAACTTGCGGTACTGTTAAAGAAGAATTAAAATAAATAAGCCATGAAGGGCATTAGGAAAATACTTCTTGGACTATTGGTGATCCTTGTACTTATCCAATTTGTACAACCTGCCCGCAATATAAGCGGGCAGGTTATGCTAAATGATATTTCTACAATAGTTGCCGTACCCTCAGATGTACAGGGTATTCTAAAAAAAGCCTGTTATGATTGCCACAGCAACAATACCACGTATCCTTGGTATACCCATGTACAACCTATGCACTGGTTTATGAACAATCATATTCAATCGGGTAAAGCTGATAAATTTTTTTAATGAGTTTTTAGCTCGTATACTCCAAGAAGACAACAGAGCAAATTACGCGCTATAGAAAATAGTTTAAAGGATGGTACAATGCCTTTGTCTTCATATACCCTAATCCATAGAAATGCCATTTTGACTGAAAAAGAAAAATCGGCACTAATGAACTGGGTGCAAAATTCAAAGGATAGTTTAAACAAAAGAAATCTTTAATTAATCATCAAAATGAAAAATATAATAACGGTTTTCTTACTGATCTTCTATTCTGCAGTTTCTGCCCAGGAGATGAAGGGGATGAATATGGCCCCAAAAGAAAATAGTAAATCTACACAGGCAACTTATACGTGCCCAATGCACCCGGAAATACAATCCAATAAGCCCGGTAATTGTCCAAAATGTGGAATGAAGCTTGTTGTTCAAAAGGCAAAAGCTGCTAAACCGAAATCGGGGGGGGAGAAGGAGAAAAAGACCTCTCCACCGAAAAACGAAAATATGGGAGACATGCAAAGCCGATGAAAAAGCAGGACGGTAAAGAGTCCTCTGGACAAGTCAGCTATACCTGTCCGATGCACCCGGAAATCCATTCGGCTAAGCCTGGCAATTGTCCAAAATGCGGAATGAAACTAGTACCTGAAAAGACTAAGTTGGTTAAGCCTAATCATGATCAAATGGAAATGCCTATAAAGGAAGCTCCAAAAAATCAGGGGGGTATGGACGGAATGGAAGGGATGCAAATGGGAGACAATAGTGCAACAATGGAAAACATCAAAAAAGCTAAGGCTAATTTGGGGCCTATTAAAACCATTGCCTCCAGTCAACTACCTAGAACCGTTCGCTATGATCTTTATATTGCAGATACAACGGTAACCTACGGAAAAAAAACAAAAAGGGCAATTGCAGTAAATGGACAGATACCAATGCCAACACTAACCTTTACTCAAGGTGATACCGCATTGATATATGTACATAACAAACTAAATGAAGAGACATCCCTGCATTGGCATGGCTTTTTTGCCGAACAAGATGGATGGGGTTCCTTTCCTTACTCAAATGCCCATCAAACCGCATTCTACTTACATATATAAATTCCCTATTGTTCAGCACGGTACACACTGGTACCATAGTCATAGTGAATTGCAGGAGCAGATTGGTATGTATGGTGCTTTTATCATGCACAAAAGAAATGAATGGAATATTCCAACAATTCCGGTGGTTATCAGTGAATGGACAGACATGAAACCTGAAGAGGTACATCGTAGCCTGAAAAATGCCAACGATTGGTTTGCAATTAAGAAAGGAACGACTCAAAGTTACGCAGAAGCGATTAGAACAGGCCATTTTAAAACTAAAGTGGCTAATGAGTGGAAGCGGATGAATGCTATGGATGTAAGTGATGTTTACTATGATACTTTTCTGATCAATGGCAAGAATCAAAATGAACAGCCACAATTTAAAGCCGGGGATAAAGTAAGGCTTCGTATCGCCAATGGTGGGGCATCTGATTATTCTGGTTGACTTATTCAGGTGGGAAAATAACCGTGGTCGCTACTGATGGAAATGATGTCGAGCCTATAGAAGTGGACAGGTTAATTATAGCTGTATCTGAAACTTACGATGTGGTGGTCACCATTCCTGAAAACAAAAGTTACGAATTTTTGGTGACGCCTGAAGACCGCACAAAATCGGCTTCTCTTTGGTTAGGGAAAGGTGAAAAAGTTCCTGCTCAAAAACTACCTAAATTGAAATATTTTGCCGGGATGAAGATGATGAACGATATGATGGATATGAACGGTAACATGATTGAAATGGAGGGCATGAAAATGCAAAACCAGGTCATGGATATGAATACAGTCATGTATCCTGAAGTAACAGGTGAGGATAATCCTAAAAAAAAAAGAAAACAAAAAAGCAGCTATGCCAGGCATGCAAATGCCAAATGATAAAAGCATGGCTGGTATGAATATGACAGCGGAAAGCCCCGACATCGTTACATTGAACTATAATATGCTCCGTGATCCAAAAAAAAACAACATTACCTAACGGACCGTGGAAAGAACTGAAATTTGATCTTACAGGAAATATGAACCGCTATGTATGGACTTTGGATAATAAAACCGTCTCTGAAAGCGATAAAATCCTGATTAAAAAAGGAGAAAACGTTAGGGTCATTTTGTTTAACAATAGTATGATGCGTCATCCAATGCACCTGCACGGTCATGATTTCAGGGTTGTCAATGGACAGGGTGAATATGCTCCAATGAAGAACATCATCGACATTATGCCGATGGAAAGGGATACCATAGAGTTTGCGGCTACAGAACCGGGAGGTGACTGGTTTTTCCATTGTCATATTCTATATCATATGATGAGTGGAATGGGCAGGGTATTTAGTTATGAAAACTCTCCAGCTAATCCAGAAATTCCTAATCCTAAATTAGCACAACGCAAATTGTTCAGTGATGACCGGGAATTTCACCCAATGGCAAGAATAGGAATTGAAACCAATGGTAGTGACGGTGAGATTATGTTGGCTAACACTCGTTATCGCTTCACCACGGAATGGAGAATCGGTTTTGATAAAGAGATGGGGTATGAAAGTGAAAGTCATTTTGGTAGATACCTCGGAAGAAACCAATGGCTCTTCCCATACGTTGGTTGGGATTTCCGTAAACGAACAGTTGATCCAATGGACAAGAATATCTTTGGACAATCCTTATCTCCCGGAGAGAATCTTTTTGGACAAAGCAATACCAAAAATTTCAGGCAAGTATTTCATTTGGGGGTACAATACACCTTGCCGATGCTAATTGTCGCAGATGCTTCAGTAGATAACAAAGGAAATGTCAGATTTCAGTTGATGAGAGAAGATGTACCAATCTCCAAAAGGCTGCGCTTTCAATTTATGGTCAATACAGACAAGGAGTATATGGCTGGATTTAGGTACATCATTACTAAATACTTCGGCCTGTCTACACACTATGACAGTGACATGGGCTATGGTGGAGGATTAACATTAAATTATTAACGAATTAACGCTAACATCATGAAGCATACATATAAAATAACCGGAATGACCTGTCAGGGTTGTCGCAGTAAAGTGGAAGATGCCTTAAATAGTATTGACGGGATCTCAGCGAAAGTCACCTTGGAGCCAGCTGAAGCAACAATTATGATGGATAAACATATTCCGACTGAAGAACTGAAGAAAGCGCTTTCTGCTGTTGGAAATTACAAGATTGAAATGTCCGGCTTTCAAAAGACTCCTGAAGATCAACATATACCTAATCATTCCAGTCATCATGATCATGGCACAGTTCCGGTTAAGGTTGATAAGAAAGAAACCAGAGGTGTATACTATTGTCCAATGCATTGTGAGGGAGATAAAACTTATGATAAACCAGGCCATTGCCCAGTTTGTGGAATGGACTTGCTGAAGCAGGCTGTATCAAAACAAGCCACCCAATTTACATGTCCTATGCACCCGGAGATTATCAGGGATCAGCCAGGTTCATGTCCGATATGTGGAATGGACTTGGTGCCATTGGGCGTAGATTTGGAAGAGGAAGATAAAACTTATGAAACGCTTTTACACAAGTTTAAGATTGCAACCGTTTTTACCGTCCCTATCTTTTTGCTTGCAATGTCAGAAATGATACCGGGTAATCCGATTTTCAAGCTAATGGATCTGAAATATTGGAACTGGGTTCAATTTGCATTTTCAATTCCGGTGGTATTTTATGCAACATGGATGTTTTTTCAACGTGCATGGCAATCCATAATTACATGGAAATTAAATATGTTTACCTTGATCGGTATTGGTGCGGGGGTGGCTTGGCTATTTAGTCTTGTCGCCCTACTTTTTCCTGATGTTTTTCCAGACCAGTTTAAAACCCACCATGGTACAGTCTATGTGTATTTTGAGGCTGCAACAGTGATCTTGACGCTGGTTTTACTTGGACAGCTTTTAGAAGCAAGGGCACACGGTAAAACCAATAGTGCCATTAAAGAACTATTAAAATTAGCCCCAAATACAGCCACAAAGGTCGTAGGAGATAAAGAATCGACAGTTTCCATAGATGACATTCAAAAGGGAGATTTGTTGAGGGTGAAACCCGGAGAAAAAATACCTGTTGATGGAAGTATCAAAACAGGAGAAGCCATAATAGATGAATCTATGATCTCTGGTGAACCTGTTCCCGTGGAGAAAAAGATCGGAGACAAAGTTAGTTCAGGAACTATTAATGGTAATAAAACCTTTGTAATGCTTGCTGAAAAGGTAGGTTCAGAGACACTACTTTCTCAGATCATTGAAATGGTTAATTCCGCAAGTCGTTCAAAAGCGCCTATCCAAAAAATGGCTGATAAGATTTCTGGATATTTCGTACCTGTAGTGGTATTGATTGCCATAGCGACATTTGTAGTTTGGGCAATTTATGGGCCTGAACCTGCTTATGTCTACGCTTTCGTAAATGCTATTGCCGTATTGATCATTGCCTGTCCATGTGCGCTTGGTTTGGCTACGCCAATGTCTGTAATGGTGGGTGTAGGTAAAGGTGCGCAATCTGGTGTATTGATTAAGAATGCAGAATCCCTGGAAAAAATGAATGCCATCGATGTTGTGATTATTGATAAAACTGGAACGGTTACAGAGGGAAAGCCATCGGTTGAAAAGGTCGTTAGTACAAATCCGGATTTTGATGAGAAGAAAGTCCTTGAAAGAATAGTAGCATTAAATAGCAGCAGCGAACATCCTTTAGCGCAGGCAACACTTCGTTATGGAGAAGAAAACAAAGTAAATGTTCAACCGATTTTAAATTTTGAAGCTGTAACAGGAAAAGGTGTAACGGGCACTTTAAAAGACGAAAAACTTGCTTTAGGTAACCAGAAATTAATGGAACACGTTAAAGCCAAGATTAATCCTGAATTGGAGGAACAAGTTAAGGCTGCCCAAAAACAAGGAAAGACCGTTTCTTATTTAGCGGTCGGAAGTAAAGCCGTTGGGTTTGTTGTATTTCTGATAAAATTAAGCCATCAAGTGCCAATGCTATTAAAAAACTTCAGGATGAAGGCTTGAAGGTAATCATGTTTACAGGAGACAATGAGGATACAGCAAGGGCTGTAAGCGAAACCTTGAATTTGGACGGTTTCAAAGCCGGTATGTTACCTGAAGATAAACTGAATGAAGTGAAAAAACTGCAGGCTGAAGGAAAAAAAGTTGCAATGGCGGGTGATGGTATTAATGATGCGCCCGCATTATCACAGGCCGATATTGGTATTGCTATGGGCACTGGAACCGATGTTGCCATTGAAAGTGCCGCTATTACGTTGGTAAAGGGAGATTTGAACGGGATTGCAAAAGCCCGCTTCCTTAGTCACAAGGTAATGGGCAATATTAAAGGTAACCTTTTCTTTGCCCTCGGATACAATGTATTGGGAATACCCGTAGCTGCGGGACTTTTATACCCATTTTTTGGAATTTTATTGTCACCGATGATCGCTGCACTTTGATGAGTTTCAGTTCAGTATCCGTTATTCTGAACTCATTACGTCTTAGAAGTGCTAAGATTGACTAAATTTTTAATTAAATACATTTAAATGTTATAAAAACGAAATCTCTTAAATAATAAAAGAACTTAGGTTTCTGTATGTCAGTACATTAATGTGTTATTGTTCCTGGTTTGAAAAACTTTTTTTAAAGAAATTACGTTAATAAATATTATGAAGACATTGAGTATTTTTATGGTAATTTGTATGGTTTTTGTTTCAGTAGGAAACATTCATACATTGCAAGTAGAAAGCAAAAAAGATTGCTGCTTGCACATGGAAAGAGATCTGTCTTGCCCGCACCAAAAGCAAAATTGTGGTCATGGCATGTGTAATGCAAATATTTGTTATAACAATTTAGTGTTTACAGCACTTAATTCAGTTCCTGTTAAAGTACTTATTCCATTGGTAAAAGAGGGAATGATTAATAGATACCTTAATAGAAACTTACCTGTTTACTCAGCTACTAATTTTTGGCATCCGCCGCAAGTTTAATAATAATTCAGTTGCTAGTTAAAAGTCAATTTATTATTAAACACATTAAAAATTAAGGTCATGAAAAAGTTTCTTTTCATCACAGCAATGATGGTATTCAATATTTCTGCAATTTCTTTTGCCAATACACCATGTTGTAACTCTAAAATGAATCACTGTACCAAGTGTTCAATAAGTTGCTCAAAGGTCTCTTGTATGGATTATTGCACAAAACAGTGTAAAACATCTGGTGGATGTAAATCCTGTAAATAATTTTAAAGCCGGGCATATAACCCGGCTTTAAATGTTTTCTTTAAGTAATAAATCATCAAGCTAAAAATTTTTTTTATAAAAAAGTTGGATTTAATCTAAGTGCATCGTAATATTGCAATAGATAATTATGGGACTTACAAAAACAGAAATATTTACAGATGAACAAAACCAGCTTGCTACCTTGTTAAAGGCTATGGCTCATCCTGCACGTATTGCAAATCTTCAAAGAATATACTGATCTCTAACACCTGCATTTGTGGTGATCTGGTTGGGGAACTTGGATTAGCGCAGGCTACGATTTCACAACATTTAAAAGAGCTGAAGAATGCAGGGATTATACAGGGTACAATAGAAGGTGTGAGCGTTTGTTATTGTATCAATCCAAAGACATGGAAATTATTGGAAACACAACTAGGTGCCTTTCTTGCTGAATATAAAGGCGAAACAGCTTGCTGTTAACCTTTTTTTAATCCAATCAATCGTTAAATTGCAATAATACTTTAAATACATAAATTATGAAACTATCAGAAATAAAAGAAATCCTTGCTATTGCTGAAGGCGTGAATTTTAAACTGGAAAATGGTAATTCAGTACCTGAACATTTCCATGTAACAGAAGTAGGAATTATCACAAAGGACTTTATCGACTGCGGGGGTACAGTACGCCATGAAAAAGTGGCCAATTTTCAATTATGGGATGCTAATGATTATGAACACAGATTAAAAAGCTGGAAAACTGCTCAATATCATTTCACTTTCAGAAAAGATATTGGGAATGGAAGATTCAGAGATTGAGGTGGAATACCAGGCAGAAACCATTGGTAAATATGACTTGGGTTATGATGGGGAAAACTTTCTTTTGATTTCTAAGAAGACTGCATGTCTTGCAATGGATAAATGTGGTGTCCCTGCTGAAAAACAAAAAGTTGAAATGGTAAATCTGGCTTCTGGCGCAGCTTGTACCCCAGGTGGTGGTTGCTGCTAATACCGTTAATATGGAGATCATTGAAATGATGCCCATTCATTGGGAAGATGTTAAGTTAATTTATCTGCAAGGAATAGCTACTAAACAAGCTACTTTTCAAACGGATGCACCAGCATGGGAAGAATGGGATAAAACCCATCTTCCCGGTTTTAGATATCTGGCAATAGCCAATAACATTATCGCAGGATGGGCAGCATTAACTCCTGTTTCGGGCAGGTGCGTTTATGCCGGGGTAACAGGAAGTCAGTGTGTATATCCATGAGAATTTTCGAGGTCAGGGCATAGGTAAATCACTGCTTCAAAAATTAGTAATTGAAACAGAAAAAGAAAACATTTGGACACTTCAAGCAGGAATATTTCCAGAAAACCTATCAAGCATAGCCCTACATGAAAAATTGGGATTTCGACAGGTGGGCTACAGAGAAAAAATAGGAAAGATGGATGGAGTTTGGAGAGACACCGTATTGTTAGAACGCAGAAGTAAAATAACAGGACAAGAATAAATTTAAGCTATAAATGAAAAAAGTATTGGTGCTATGCACAGGCAATAGTTGCCGTAGTCAAATTGCGGAAGGGTATTTAAGACACTTTGCAGATGGTAATGCGCAAATTTACAGCGCAGGAATTGAAACACATGGAGTTAATCCCAGAGCGATTAACGTAATGCTTCAAAGCGGGATTGACATTTCAGCTCATACGTCGAACAACATCAACGAATACATGGATATTGATTTCGATTTGTGTAATTACTGTTTGTGACAACGCTAAAGAAAGCTGTCCATACTTTCCAACTAAAGCCAAAAAATTTCACTACAATTTTCCTGATCCAGCAAAGGCAACAGGCAGTGAAGAAGAAATTATGGAGAGATTTAGAATGGTCAGTGAAATGATCAAATCCTATTGCTTTGATTTTGTTCAGGAAAACTTAAAAAACGAGGTGATTACCTCATAACCATCATTAGATATGTCAGCAATAAATTGCGCACCCGCAAGTGAAAGAAAAAAATTAAGCTTTTTAGACCGTTACCTCACCTTATGGATTTTCCTGGCAATGGCTATTGGTGTATCCATTGGCTTTTTTATTCCATCATCATCTGGCTTCATCAACTCTTTTTCCAGTGGCACAACGAATATTCCATTGGCAATAGGGTTGATCTTAATGATGTACCCGCCACTAGCAAAAGTTAAGTATGAGCAGATGGGTAAGGTTTTTAAAGACACTAAGGTGTTGAGTGTATCATAATATTGAATTGGGTAGTTGGCCCAATATTGATGTTCTTCCTTGCCATTATCTTTTTACGTGACTATCCTGAATATATGGTTGGCCTAATTCTGATTGGCCTTGCAAGGTGTATTGCTATGGTAGTTGTTTGGAATGAGCTTGCCGAAGGAAACCGTGAATATGCTGCCGGGTTAATTGCCTTAAACAGTATTTTTCAGGTGCTGTTGTACAGTGTATTTGCGTACATCTTCATTACTGTTCTTCCGCCATATTTTGGCCTTCAAGGTCTGGATGTGAATATTACCATTTCTGAAATAGCCAAAAGTGTGGGGATTTATTTAGGTATTCCTTTCGCTATGGGGGTGATCAGTAGATACGCATTGATTGCGCTTAAGGGAGAAGAATGGTTCCAAAATAAATTCATCCCTCTGATTTCTCCGATAACCTTAATTGCACTGCTTTTTACCATAGTGGTGATGTTTAGTTTGAAAGGCGAACTAATCGTTCAAATTCCGATGGATGATGTGGTAAGGATTGCTATTCCGCTTGTGATTTATTTTTCAATCATGTTTGTGGTTAGCTTTTTTGCAGGAAGATATTTTGGAGCAGATTACTCTAAGAGTACTTCAATAGCCTTTACTGCTACGGGAAATAACTTTGAATTGGCAATAGCTGTTGCGATTGGTGTATTTGGGATTAATTCAGGACAGGCATTTGCGGGAGTTATTGGCCCTTTGGTAGAAGTTCCGGCTTTAATTGCCTTGGTAAACCTTGCTTTTTGGTTCAGGAAAAAATACTATAAAACAGCACCCGCTATTAATGTATAAATGATAAAATAAAAAACCACAAACGACTTAAATAAACTATATGAAAATTGCTCTTTTCTCAGACATTCATGCCAATCTTCCGGCATTGGAAGCCTTTTTTAAAGATTTGGAAACACGAAATACAGATGGCATTTATTGCCTTGGCGATTTGGTTGGGTATAACATCTGGCCTAATGAAGTAATCGATGAGATCCGCAAACGGGGTATTCCCACTATTGCGGGTAATTATGATGGGGGATCGGCAGGTCAAGTGATGATTGCGGATGCGCCTATAAAACAGACGAAGAGAAGGCAATGGGAAAAGTGTCTATTTCTTATACAAACGAAATAGTCAAAGACGAACAACGTGCTTATTTGAGAACGCTCCCGGCACATATCAGACTGGAATATCAGTTGAATCATGACAAACGCAACGTACTTTTTGTTCATGGAAGTCCCCGTAAAGTAAATGAATATCTGTTTGAAGACCGTGATGAGAAAAGTATGCTCCGTATTATGGAACAGGCCGATGCCGACATTATGTGCTTTGGCCATACCCACCAACCGTACCACCGTATTTTAAATTCAGGCATTGACGGGAATGATCATTTCCGTCATGCGATCAATATAGGATCAGTAGGCAAACCAAAGGATAAAGACCCAAGGGGCGGTTATGTGATTCTGACTATCAACCCTGAAAGTACAGTAACCGATAAGGATAGCATAGCATTAAAGTGGAGTTCGTCCGTTTTGAGTATGATATTGAAAAGGCGGCAAAAGCTGTTGAGGATAGTCCCTTGCCTAATGGTTACGCTGATATGTTACGCAACGGATAGTATATTTTCTAGGTGATCTGTTGGGCTATAATATTTATTATTCCTAAAAAAACGTTACAAATACGTTACGGAGCAAAATTTTGAAGTTTTAAAAAAAGTGATTATATTGCTTCTGTAAGCTAGAAACGATGATTTTTGTCCTTTAATGGATGGTCAAAGTAGAAGACTCATAAGCTTGAACCTGATTCTCCACATTTCAAAGCATTTGGGAAAAAAATCAAAGTTTCCAGTTTGGGGTATCCCAGACTATAAATGTAGGATTACGATGGTCATTGAAGATGAAAATATAGATTTTACAATTGACGAAATCTATTAGAATCCATTTGAGAAGGAGGAGGTTCTAATGAAAGTAGATCGAGTGATGAGAATATTTTCATTAATGATGCGTTAATTTACCAAATTAGTATTGTTTCAAGCTAACGCTATTAACTTTCCAATTGTTGTTATTTCCCTTTGTAACGTGATAATTCAACAATACTTTTGTATTTAGAGATAGAATGGCAATATCACCATTTTTTTTATTGATTTCTAAATATTCAATCCTATAAAATCGATGTTCCCCAGATAAAATAGCGGTTGAATCCTCAGGCTTTTCCCGTTCGTAAACAACATTTAGTATGCCTATTTGTTGTGGCCAGTTGTCTTGATAATACTTGTTTTTAATAACAATGAGTGTTTTGGTTTGAGGGGATATTTGTGCTTGGAAACTTTTGTCTTTTATTGCACAATTGATGATGCCAATAGTATCCTGAAATTTTATAAAGTTATCATTCCCTAAATCGGTACACCCAGTTGTCAGGTAAAATAAGGCCGAAATAAAAAACATCTTTTTCATAGTATAAAATTGTTTTTTTGACTGCCAATGATTTTATCAGCATTATGTATGTATCATTACCTGAAGAACAATCAGTCAGATAAACAAATTTAAATATTTATTGTTTTAGAAATATAAAAGTGTATTATATTTATAATTATTCGTAATTTTAATTAATTAAACAATGTTATGAAAAAATCAAGCATAGTGCTCATGATAGCCGGAATAGTTATTATGATTGTGGGAAGTTTTATATTTGGGAATCTGAATTATGTTAATCCAGTAGACGCCCATGTCTGGACCATCAATATCAATGGAATGGAATCATTTCCATGGGTAACCTTTATTGGGGGGCTTTTTTTCGTTTTAGGGATAATTTTTTACATTTCTTCGAAACAGGAAAAAGGACGTCGGTACCATTAGGTGTTATCTCTATCTATAATTTGCCGTGTCTTTAGTTTATCGAGCACCAAGATCTTTCTTTCTTTAAGTTCCTCAATTTTGTATTTACAAAACCCATTAATTACTTTAAATATCCTTTTTAAATGATTAAGGTAAAAGAAGAGAGATGATCTTGACTACTCTGTTAATAATTTAAGCAAAATGGCTTTAAAGATTACCCTGTATTGGTGAACAACAAGTAAATGGCCTAGTCTGGAGATGAATTTTGTTAAAGATATTTGCATTTAGACTTTAATCCTAAGAATACTCTTTCAATAATTGCCTGTAATTCATTAAAACCGATGATTTTGAAATAAATCCAATAAATTCATCATCATCATTTATAACCGGTAGATGCCAGGCGCCAGTCTCATCAAAAGTTTTAATAATTTCATGCATTTGATCATCGGGATGAATCACAGCTACAGGCAATTGAATCATTTTTGATATGTCTAAAGAAGCCTGTAGATCTTTAGCAAAGAGAAATGGGCGCATATCGTCTAAGGTGAGTAATCCAACAAGATGTCGTTCGGTGTCCAAAACAGCAAACATATTCTTCTTTCCATTTTTAATAACTTCCAATAAGTCAATCAATGGAGCATCTTTATGAATCACCTGTGGATTTCGATCGATAAGATCCTCGGTATGCAATAGCGTGAGTAAGTTCTTATCATGTTCTCTGGTGAATATTTTACCATCATCAGCCATTTTTTTTAAATCTGGCGAAACGGGAGAGAACCACCTTGCGATCAAATAAGCAATCACCGATACAATCATAAGTGGAATAAATAGATCGTAACCTGAACTGGATTCTGCAATTAGAAATATCGCTGTTAAAGGCGCGTATAAAACCCCACTCATTACTCCGGCCATGCCCACCAATACCAGGTTGGTAATTGGAACGTCAGGTATTCCAAGATAAGAGCACGCGATAGCAAACAGATATCCAAGTGTGCCACCAGCAAATAAAGCCGGAGCAAAATTTCCACCGTTACCACCACTAAATATCGTAATGGATGTTGCGAAGGCTTTAAGTATACAAATTAACCCTAGAAATATAATAACTAACCACTCCTTAAATTCTAAATATCTGAATAAGCTATTGTGAAGTATACTTTGGGCATTTCCATGGTGAAAGATTTAACTGTTTCATATCCCTCTCCAAATAATGGTGGAAAAAGTACGCATAAAAGGGATAGGATAAGACCGCCAATGGCAGCTTTTTGCAATCTGGATAATTTTAGTTTATAAAAAAAATGCTCTACCCATTGGGAAACGACTACAAAATACCGGGCATACAAACCTGTAAGTAATCCTAGTAACAGGTAATATAAAATATTGTGGTAATTAAATGCTTCCCGGGCATGAAAGCGGAAAAGAACATCTTCTTGAAGCGCAATTCTTGAAACTAAACTAC
Organism: Pedobacter sp. NJ-S-72; assembly: GCF_053890575.1. Taxonomy (NCBI): domain Bacteria; kingdom Pseudomonadati; phylum Bacteroidota; class Sphingobacteriia; order Sphingobacteriales; family Sphingobacteriaceae; genus Pedobacter; species Pedobacter sp. NJ-S-72. The sequence goes on from NZ_CM132681.1 coordinate 4,217,251, forward strand.
CGCAAACTGCTGCTACAACAAGTGGAATAAAATCCGAAAATACCACCCCTGTAAGAAGAATCTCAAATGCAAACATCATTCCCGCAATCGGTGCATTAAATGCGGAAGCAATCCCAGCAGTAGCTCCAGCAGCCAGAAGTAGGGTACGTTCTCTATAATCCAGTTTATAAGTTTGTGCAAAATTAGAACCAATAGCAGCTCCAGTTACAGCATTGGACTTTCTAATCCTGCCGAACCTCCTAGTCCAACCGTAACTGCGCTTTGTATGATCTGAGAATACATTTTTACGGAAGATACAATACTCGAATTACGAGCAATTTCATATAATATGGCACCTATACCTTTTCGATCCTGCCCTTTAAAAACAGATAGTACAATGCTAGTGGTAAGAATAATACCCAAGAATGGAAATACAATATAAAAGAGAATTTGATATTCAAAATGAACTTTGCTCGTAATTACAAAGTGTATATAGTGAACAAGCGATTTTAATAATACGCCAGCTAGTCCTGCAGTACACCCTACCAAAATACCCGATAGAATTAGAAATTGATTACGACTAAGTCTGTTTTTTAACCAGTGTAAAATGATTTCATAACTCCTTACTTTCTTTATGCTGTATTTTTGAAAATCTCTTTTGTATTTGAGAAAACTATAATATTTTTTTCTATTGCTAATTCTCACTGTATTGTTGGGGTAACTTGATTTCGCTAAATATAGAGAATTAAAAGTTTGAAGGGAATGTATTAAAGTAAAAAAAATCTCAAAATCCATATTTAATTGCAGTTTGGCTCGCATAACTTTCTGTCAGTAATTTTGAATCCTAATTTCTGAAATATATAGTGTTAGGTTCCTAAAAGAGTAAATATTATTTTAACTCATATAGGAGGCAGGAGAAGAAAAAATAACTTGCTTAATGTGACCCAATTTTACAGAGATATTTGAGATATCTTATTCGATCATCTATCACATTTAGAGAATTCAATATTTGAAATAAAAATAAAAGATAAAAACGTCTTTTATTTTGGAATAATTTTTAACTTTGCTTCAGTTATGGGAATCTTTTCTAAAACATGTGAATATGCAATGCGCGCGGTGTTCTTTATCGCACACCGGACCGCTGATGGTGGAAGGGTGGGAATTAAAGAAATTGCATCGGGAATAGACTCACCAGAACATTTCCTTGCTAAAATCCTCCAGGATCTTAGTCGGAGAAATATAATCAAATCTGCAAAAGGACCAAATGGCGGTTTTTATATGGATGATATTTCCTTAAAACGAAGACTATCTGGCGTTGTCGAAGCTGTGGATGGAAATAGTCTGTTTACTGGCTGTGGCTTAGGGCTTAATTATTGTTCAGAAATTAATCCGTGTCCATTACATAATGATTTTAAAGTGATAAGGGGACGCATATACGAGATGTTACAGAATACGACTATCGAAGAATTTAATGAAGATTTGAACCTTGGAATTACTTCATTAAGAAAATAAAAAATCTGCTTATATAAAAGATAAAAAGGTATTAATATATTATTATGACTAACGAACAAAAACAATGGATTAGCGCAACCGTTCCGGTATTAAAGGAAAACGGGATTTTATTGACAAAACATTTCTATCAAAGGATGTTTGAACACAACCCCGAGTTGAAAAATATGTTCAACATGGGGAACCAGGAAAGCGGGAAACAACAAACTGCTTTGGCAATGGCTGTACTGGTACTGGCTTATGCGGAGAATATTGCCAATCCAGGGGTACTTATGCCTGTAGTAGATAGGATTGGCCATAAGCACGTCAGTCTGGATATCAGACCTGAGCACTATCAGATTGTTGGCAGGCATCTGATTGCTTCTATTCAGGAGGTTTTGGGCGATGCAGCGACAGTGGAAATTGTAGAAGCATGGACGGCAGCTTATCAGCAGCTTGCTGATCTGATGTCTGGGCATGAAAGTAAACTTTATAGTAAAAAGACAGCTGAACAGAACGGCTGGACGGGCTGGAGACCTTTTTCTGTCGGCAAGAAAATTGTAGAATCCACAGAAATTACTTCATTTTATCTCTACCCGACTGACGGAGGAAAGGTGATGCCGCATGTTCCAGGCCAATACATCAGTATCCGGGTTTTTCTGCCGGAAATGAATTTATACCAATCTCGCCAATATAGTGTTTCCAGTACGCCCACGCAGGAGTATTACCGAATCTCAGTAAAAAAGGAAAAAGGAGTACAACAGGATACCGATGGTAAAATTAGTAATTACCTGCATCATTTTATTCAAGAGGGTAACAAAGTCGACCTTACAGCCCCGGCCGGGAATTTTACGCTTTCTGCGGATTTAAATGCCCCAGTGGTATTGATCAGTGGCGGGGTAGGGCTTACTCCTTTGATGAGCATGCTGCAGAATCTGGTGGATCAAGATTATAGTCATGACATTACCTGGCTACATGGTTGCAGAAATCGTAATGTACATGCCTTTAAGAATGAATTGGATAAGATTGCTCAAGAGAAAGACAATGTAAACCAACATATTTTTTATGATCTTCCAAGTCCTACTGATAAACAGGAAGGAATCCTGGAAGGTTTTCTAGATATCAATAAAATCGCCAATCTACCACAATTTCCCGGTACGCGATATTATGTCTGTGGCCCATCAGCTTTCATTCAAAAACAATTCAGCGATCTGATTGCAAAAGGAATTAGCAAAGAATCTATTCATTTCGAGGAATTTGGTCCGGCATTGCTTAACTTGAATTAATTAAGGTTTTAACTGCAGGAACAGTTACCATTTACATTTTAATAAAAGATAGAAAATACATTATGATAAAGGTTTATTTATTGATTACACCAGGCTTAATTTTAGCCTTAGCACGTGTAGATCTAACATCGGTATTGCTGTATACTTCTTTTGTGGTTATTCTGGTGATCCTTGTAGCTTCGGTTTTCCTTTATAGCAAGATCAGACATACTCAGGATCTGTTCAAAAAACCAGCTTTAAAACAAGACACAATCCGGGTAAATGAATTTATCAAAACCTTAAACAGTAATCAGATTGAAACCTTCCTGCATCATCTGACAAAGAAAAATAAAGACCATAGTAAAACCATGAGGTCACGGATATTAAGTTTAGGAATGTTTGTTTTTTTGACCCTTTATGGTAACCGAGGATTTTCCGAGACGACTAATGCCACCGAAGGAATATGGACTGAAGGAGGTATAGTATTACGTTAGTCCTCATTTTGATTCCTATAATGGTGGGAATTTGGCTGATGATAACAAAAGTGAGCAATCTGTTCCTGCAATATCAAAATAAACAAACGGTTGAGGATGCAGAAGAGCTTATCGCCTTAATTGAAAAGGGAGATCATGAAGAGTTAAAAAAGACACTGATTAAACGCAAAAAAGCACTTGGTTATACTTTGACGCATCTTGAACTTTCGGGTAACATCTCTGCCGAGGATAGCAAAGGCTTATTACGACAAGTGAATAGCGATGCTGGTTTACCTGTTGTAGCGGCAAAGAAAAAAGCAGTAAAAAGACCACCAGTTGATCCCGCACTAGCAAAGCTCATTTTATGGTTTATAGGTACTGCTGCTTTCTGGTTGGTTTTTGGGACTACTGTTGGTGAATATCTGGGGATAAAATTTGTTGCTCCGGATGCAGACCAGTTAAGTTGGCTGAGTTTTGGACGGTTGCGTCCAGTACATACCAATGCTGTATTTTGGGCTGGGCATCTCTAGGTATGTTGGGCTTGGGCTATTATGTGGTGCCCCGTGTCAGTAATGCTCCACTCAAGAGTATAAAATTAGGTTGGTATACTCTTTATCTGATTAACATTACGGTGATATTTGGAACTATATGTCTGATGGCTGGACTTAACAATGGCGGGGGCGAATACCGGGAATACATCTGGCCAGTAATGCTCCTGTTCGGTATTGGCCTGTTTTTAACCCTGATCAATTTTATCCAGACCATTGCCCAAAGGACCACCAAAGAGATCTATATCTCCAACTGGTACATTGTAGCCGCAGTAATTTTTGCCATCGTCATAGCTATTGTTGCTTATGTTCCGATCTGGCAGGATGGTCTGGGCGAAACAATTATACAAGGATATTATATGCACCAGGGCGTGGGGATGTGGTTTATGCTCTTTACGCTCGGTATCGTTTATTATTTTCTTCCTCAGCAACTGAATAAACCTATTTATTCTTATAGTCTTGAATCCTTGCATTCTGGACGCAGATCCTGTTTTATACCGTAATAGGGACACATCATTTTGTATTTAGCTCCATTCCATGGTGGCTACAGACTACAGCAATAGTAGGAAGTGTAGGCATGGTGATCCCGGTTGCAGCAGGCACGACAAACTTTATATTGACATTTAAGGGGGCTTGGTATAAAATTCCCTCCAGTTATACACTTCCTTTCTTTATTATTGGGATCATATTCTATTTTACAGGGTCACTTCAGGGCACGGCCGAAGCTTTTCGCTCAACCAACCTGATCTGGCACTTTACCGATTTTACCGTTGCCCATTCTCATATTACTATGTATGGCATCATTTGTTTTTTTCTTTGGGCAGGAATTTATGCAGTTGTGCCAAGATTAACAGGAAAAGAGGCTCCTCAAATTACAGTCGGTGCGCATTTTTGGCTTGCATTGATTGGTTTGTTGTTTTATACGATACCACTGATGTATGGAAGTACGCTTAAAGGTGATGTGGATGCAGGGTAAGCCATTTATAGATAGCGTAGTATTTATGGCGCCTTATTGGTTGTGGCGGGCAATCGGCGGCAGTCTGATGTGGCTCTCTCATCTCTTTTTTGCTTATAACCTGTATAAAATGTTGACAGGGAGTACGACGATAGATATACGTGAGGCCGCTATCGAAAAGCTAAACCAGTCCTCTGCTTCAACGGAATCCAATCTATAAAATCAATCAGATCTCACATGGAATTTTTTTAATAACCATACCAAATTATTTACTGCGGCATTTCTGCTTTTTGCGGTGCTGACCTTATTTGTCTGTATTATTCCGGCGCTTAATAACCAGGCCAATAATGCACCACTTCCTTTTGCTCAGCCCTTAGATGACCAGGCAGTTAAAGGAAAGGCGGTGTTTATCTCCAATGGTTGCGTGGCTTGCCACACCCAGCAGGTACGTAATGTCGATATGGATAAGGTTTGGGGAGAAAGACCAAGCATTGCCGCAGATTATGCAGATAACCACCGTACCGATTTCTGGCGAAATACAGCTACTCTAATGGGGACCGAACGTACTGGTCCTGACCTGACCAATATCGGTTCCCGCCAACCGAGTAAGGAATGGCACCTTTCACATCTATTCAATCCGCGTATCGTTGTCAAAGAATCAATTATGCCTGGCTATCCCTGGATGTTCGAAATAAAAGATAAAGCGGCACAAGGTGATGTGACTGTTAGTGTGCCGGAAGAATTTATGAGGGGAGAGAAAGGTACAGTTATCGCAAAAGAAGAAGCTTTACAACTGGTTGCCTATCTGCAGGCATTAAAGCAAACCAAGCTACCTAGTGATGCACCTAAACCAGTTTTTCTTTTTGAAAAACCAGGCGATGTAACTAAAGATGCCAAAGCTGTTGGACCAAAAGAACTGAATGGAGCGATTCTTTATACTAACAATTGCCAGAGTTGCCATCAGCAGAACGGTGAAGGGTTAAAAGGAGCATTTCCGCCACTCAAGGGTAGTAGTAAGGTTGTTCTGGATGAAAATCCCGAGTTATTGGTTAATATCATCATGAATGGTTACAGTGGCAGAGAGAAAGAAGGATTCGGTGTGATGCCTGCCGTTGGTACCAATAATAGGTTGAAACCTGAAGAAATTGCAGCGATCATGAACCATGAACGTAGCAGTTGGGGTAACAATGCGAAAAAAGTAACAGTTGATGAGGTGAAAAAACTGATGGATAAAGTTAAAGTAACAGCTAAATAACCAAATGATGAAAAGCAAAATTTTTATAGCATTAACCATTCCGCTTTGTTTTTTTTTATAGTGTCGGTATTTGCCTGCCCGGCATGTGAGAAACAACAGCCAAAATTATTAAGAGGAATTACACATGGAGCAGGTCCGGATGGGAATTGGGATTATGCAATTATAACAATTGCAGTCATAATTGTTCTTTTTACTTTGTTTTATTCTGTTAAATGGCTCGTCAAACCGGGAGAAGAAGCTGAAAGCCACATTAAACAAATCATCATTCTAAATACAGACTAAAATGGAAGCACGTAGCAAGATCTATATCTTCATTGATGAAGACACTCAGCCCATTGCAGAGCTGGTTGCTCCCGTGAATTTTGAACTCGACACGACCAAACTGATCGATGGCAAACATATTCTTAAAATTGTCAGTAAAGACCCGTCAGGAAAAGAAGGCATTCGTCTTGTGCCCTTTGAAGTGAGGAACGGGCCGGCCATTGCCATTGAGGGGATCAAAGAAAATGCAGTAGTAGATGGCGTGATCCCCATCATGGTTAATGCCTACGGAAAAGGAGACCAGAAAAGTTTTATGATCGTAGGTAGCGAAACCCCGCAAAGCATCCCCTTCTGGATCTTTATACTACTGATATTATTTGTTGCCTGGGCTGCCTATTATCATTTTACGTCTTCAGCAGTCCAGCTGTACACTAAATAAAAACTAACTGACATGAAAACAAGAAAAGAGATAAAAGGACTGGATGATATTATTTTATTTGTTAATAAAAATTTTATGAGAAGGTTCAGCACGATGACTTGATAGGCACCGTCTTTAACAATGTAGTTCAGGACTGGGATCCTCATTTACGAAAAATGTATGCATTTTGGAATGCGGTATTATTCGGTGTTCCCGGCTTTACCGGAAATCCGTTCGCCAGACATGCTCCTTTACCCATAAACAGCGAGCATTTTCAGCGCTGGATATTGCTTTTTTATGACACCATTGATAGCCTGTTTGTAGGTGAAATGGCGGTAAATACAAAAAAAAAGGCTGAAACTATGAGCATAATGTTCTTAAGTAAGTTTGATGCAATGCGGGGTGACCCAAGTCGAGTTATTGTTTAAAGAGGACTGCTGCCTGCAAGCTCAGTTTATTAAGTTATGTATCGAAATATGATGAAGACTCAGCCGATTAAAAGAAGTGACGAATTAAAAGTGCTCTCACGTGAACATCATTTGGGCCTGCTTTTCTCCTGGAAGCTTAAAAAGGATTGATTGAATTAAATATAGCACCAGCTCGGCTAAGGGCATATCTGAATTACTTCTGGGAGGGACATTTGAAGAATCATTTTTTAAATGAAGATGTTTTATTGTTTAATATGATTGACGAGCCTGTTTGTGTACAGGCTAAAAATGATCATATAGCTATATCGACACAGATTGAAAATTTAAATACGTTTGCTAAGGATGATCTGAGTGCTTATAAAAGATTTGCGGATTTGCTGAGTAATCATATTCGTTTTGAAGAAAGAATTGCATTTCCTTATCTGGAAGAGAAATTATCTGATGCGAAGCTGCACGGCGTTTCCCATTTTTTAGAAAAAGACCATATAGATGATTTTAGAGATGAATACAGTGACGAGTTTTGGATAAAGAAAAAGGAAAGCTCAAATGGATGAACTTAAGATTATTCATGTTAATATAGATTATGAGGGGACGCTCTATAAAGTAGAAACTTTTGCAAATGAATACCGTAGTTTAATGATGCTGATTTTTGACAGAATTTGTCCGGATGAATTTGGAGATTGTATAGGTATGGGGAAATGCGGTACCTGTCTGGTAGAAGTATTGGATGACTGGGAGCTATTGATTGATTTTAATAGAAATGAACACTCAACATTGACAAAACATGGAATTGTACAGGATGGTTTTCGCCTATCTTGCCAGTTGCAAATTAATGAAAATATAAATAATTTTAAATTTTAAGATCGTGTGATGATAAAGGAAGCTTTGGATCAATTAGAGCAGACCGGAATAGGGCCTGTGATTAAAGTATTGGAAAAAAAGGAACATTTCAAGATAATTGTTTTGGCTTTTCAAAGTGGAATGGAACTTAAAGCACATAAAACAGCTGTTCCCGCGAGATTGCTGATTTTGGAAGGACAGGTCACTTATCTCGAAGAGGGCCGATCTGTTACACTGACTAAGTTTGATGATCATCAGATTCCGATAAACATACAGCATAGTGTGATGGCATTGGAAGATAGTTTGTGTTTACTGATTTCAAGGATAATTGCTTGGTTTTTTAAAATAATTCACGCTTCTAAAGTAAGAGCCGCCCCTTTGTGAGCGGCTATATGATCGGTTTTGCTACTTTTTATTTCATATTGAGGTTCTGCTTGCGAAGCATGATGTGTATAGCCTTTGTAAACAAAATCTTTGGTATGTATTTTAATAATTGTTCCAGAAGCCCTTCCTGCTTCTGAATTCCAGCTTACTTTATCTTCTACTTTAAATCGTTTTTCCATAAAGTGGGTTCTTATTGATGATACTAATTTTCATTGGAATAATATACATTCCCATCAACTATTCTTGCTGGAGAGGTATATTTATGTACTTGCGTTTTTCCAATAGCCATTATATGTAGAACCTTCCAACCTTTTGCTTTTAAGTAATCAGATACCATCGAGCGGTGACAGCGCCACCAAACTGCTTCGGCACACATGATAGTTGTTGGTCGTTTTAAGGCGATCACTTCTAATGCATTTACTGCTCTATCAATTTTTCGGTTTCCATATAATCAGCGTAACCTCTGAAAGATTCATTGTTCCATCGGATATTTTTGGAATCTTTTTTCACCTTTCTTCTTCCGCCCAAATCACTTAGATGTATATATTGTATGCCGTTTTCCGGTAAGGATATCTCCAAATTTTCTTTATCGAATTGTGGGAATTTTCGAGATCCTGGTAAACCTCTTATATCTACAAGAATTTTTATTTGAAAAAACTGTAGCATCTCTACAAATTCAGCCAAACTGCGTGTTGAATGACCAATGGTGTAAATGACTTTTTTGTCTGATGTCAGCATCTGAATTTATGTTGATTTTAAGCTAAAGAATTATTCAAAGTAAGCACATATTCATCGGTATACCATTGCTTTTTATTTGGATGTGGTTTTGCCCATTAATTTACGGCTTTTAATGATTATTTTTTTTCGTTGTCTTTTGAGTGATAGATTTATCCCCGCTTCTTGGTTTTCCTGATGATATAAACGGTAGGCGTGTAATACATCTTTGTGTAGGATAGGATGCCAACAAGTGTCTTCTGGTCTTTGGAACAGAAGACTGGTAAAAGTTCTTCATCGGTAGTTGCCATTAACTCTACTGCTTTGGATAAAGGATCGTTGGGTTTTAGCAGAGGTAAATTCTTTTCCATTAGATCTTCGATCACTTTTTCGGGATGTAAAACGGTACGTCCCTTTCCCAGAACCTGGGCAACGGTCATTCTTCTTAAGATATCTGGCTCATAGGAGTCGGGCGTATAGATTCCTCTTCTGGCAATTTTTTCGGTCATAATGGTGTTTTCCATAAAAAAGAAAGAGATTAAATAGGAAGCCGTGCAAGCGCCTAGTAGAGGCAACAGGGCATGTGATTGCCCGGTAGCTTCTAAAGCAAAAGTAATACTGGTTAGGTAAGCTCTTGATGCCCCTGCAAACATGGCCGACATACCAATAAGTGCTGCCATAGGAATATTAATACCGGATTGGGGAAAAACCATTATGGGTACTGTACCAAATATAGCTCCGGCAGCGCCGCCTATAGTTAAGAGCGGAGCAAGGGTACCGCCTGAAGTACCGCTTCCCAAAGCGATGGCCCAGGAAAGAAATTTAAAGAAACAAAGACTTAGCAATAATGCTAGTGATGCTTTTCCCGAGAGTACAGTAATAATATTATCATAACCTACACCAAGTGTATGTGGTGCAAAAAAAACCCTATTATACCCACGGCTAAACCTCCAATTGCTGGCCACCACATCCAGTGAACAGGAAGTTTTTCAAAAACATCTTCTATCCAGTAAACAATTTTAGTGAGGCCTAAAGAGATAAAACCAATTATAATTCCTATTGCACTGTATATCCCTAAAGCAAGGTTCGAGGGTGTTTGAATATCTGGCATTGGGAAAACCGGTCCAGATTCGAAAAGTAACTGGTGACCTGCCGCACCGGTGATGCAGGCCAAAGCCACAGGAAGTATGGCCTTGGGCGAAAATTCGAAAAGCAAAAGTTCTATTTGCCAGGAAAATCGCGGCTATGGGTGTGCCAAATATGGCCGACATGCCAGCTGTAGCACCAGCGGCCAGAATTATTTTGCGCTCATTAGAAGTGATTTTAAAAAGCTGACCTATAGTAGAACCCAATGCCCCTCCGGTAGCAATAATTGGTCCTTCTGCACCAAAAGGACCACCAGTACCAATGGCAATTGCCGAAGAAATAGGTTTTAGAAATGCAATAGAGGGTTTTATTTTGCTCTGATTAGTCAATACCTGTTCCATTGCTTCAGGTATACCATGACCTCGAATGGCCTTAGAACCATAGAGTGCCATTAATCCTACGATCACTCCTCCTAGGGCAGGTAAGACTATAACAAACAAACCTAGATTGTTATCAGCTGGACTATGAAAACTTAAATCAAAATTGCCATAAAAACAGATGTTGGTAACCAGATTGATCAATGAAACCAGGAATCTGGCTATCAGGCTGATGATAAGGGCAACGCCTATAGATAAAAGAGAGAGAGATTTGCAAAAGACGTCGTTTTAAGTAAACTTCATTTATCGACTTATTTTTTGCTGTAGATATTTCAGGTAAGGCAGGAGTAATTGGGATTTCAGTTTGTTCGCGAGTATTCATTGTGGTTAATGTGTAAATATATGAGGATAAAATCTACTGCAAAGCTAAAGGTTTAAAAATTTGTTTTTATCATTTTATATTGTTTATTTTATATTATTTTTATTATTTTTGTTTATTGTGATTTTATATATTGTTTTAACAATGTAATTTGGTTTTATATTTCTACGACCTAATATGGTCCGAAAAAATGGTGCATATTTGAAAAATGAAAGAATGTGGTAAATTCTGTGATCTTAAAAGTTGCTTCTTGTGTCAACTTTGTTTACCTGAATGGTTACCTGCGATCGCAACTCAGAAAAAGAATTATGAGGTGAAAAAAGGAGAGCAGATCTTTAAAGAAGGAGATGAAGTCAATGGAATTTATTTCGTTTATAAAGGGAGCTTCAAGGTTCATAAAAGATGGGATAAAGAGAAGGAACTGATTACCAGATTTGCAAAATCTGGAGACATTATTGGCCATATGGGGCTAGGCAAGCAAGCTTTATATCCTGTTACAGCTACGGCTCTGGAGCCTGCTATTGTTTGTTATCTGGAGATGAATTTGTTTGAGACTACGCTTAAGGTAAATCCAAACCTAACTTATCATCTAATGCGTTTTTTTGCCAATGAACTTCAAGATTCACAAAAAAGTATGCGTAATCTAGCACATATGTCTGTTAAAGCGCGCATAGCCCAGGCATTTCTTTCACTACAGGTTCAATTGGGTACAGATAAGAATGGGATTGTTGATGTAGAATTGAGCCGACAAGATATTTCTTCTTTTGCAGGGACCACCTATATAACCTTGTTTAAGGTGTTAAATGAGTTTACTAAAAGTGAAATTGTTACGGTCACAGGACGTAAGATACATATAAAAAATGCAGTTGAATTGCAGCAGATCATTGCCAGTGCCAGTGACAATGCCTGATTTATCTTCTTTGAATAAGCTTAGGGCTTAATCCTAGGAAATTCTCGTTAATAAACATTATAGGATTGTGTCCTTGATAGCTAATTGTCTATGGAAACTATCTAAAGGTGTGTATTTTAGTAGTTGCTTTAAGTAATGGAATTTCCTTTTTACCTGCTACCAGCGTTAGTGTTAAATCCGTATACTGAAATTTCGTTTTAGCAATCAGGTCAATAGGTATATTCTTATTCTCTTTTGCCAAAGTTTCAAATGCTGCCATGGTTTCTTTTTCATCGAAATTTACTTCTGCAAACCTATTTGCAAAAATTGCTTTTATTCGCATAAGTACGGGCCTGCTTAAGTAGGTCTCTGCAGACAGATTTTTTGAGAAAAGGATTTCCTGCTCTCCATTGACATAGCCATTATAGCGGACTGTATCTTGATCGCTTGGTTTATAGAACTGTATGCGTAAGCGCCAGTTATATTTTGTTCGGTATTTACCCCATAAGCCATAAGGGAAGCCATTTTTTTGCAGATTTGTTCTAACTTCCGGAGTTGTATTGTTATTAAAGAAAGTATCATAAAATTCTTTCTCAGTTTCTTCTGGCACTGGGAATGGCCTAAACTTATCCTTGTTTACTATGGTTTCTTTTGCTTGAAATCTGCCAACTTCAACTTGAACAAAGTGTCCCCGTAGCACACACCACAACCACTCCGCCAGGGGCCACGCCAAAGACCATTTCGTCATAGGTAGCAGGCATGTGGTTCCATTTACCATCTAGGTCAGTATACCCTTTTCGAAATAAATCCAATATTTTTTCTGCGGGTAAATCCACATCTACTTTCCAGAATTTTTTTTCCGCATAACTTATCCATGTCAGATCCAGGTGAGATGGAATTGCATTTGCACGTAAACCACCATCTGAGCCTCCTCTTGTCCACCCATTATCTTCAATTCCTGCTTTGGGAATAAGGGTAATAAAACCTTTGGCATTATTTGATAAATATCCCAAATGTACCTCCAAAGGGTATTCCTTAGGGGCTGTTACCGACATGCTGTAAGGAAACTCTGTTCTTGTATCCGTTTTTTTTTTATCTGATAGATTACATCCTGCAAACACAGGCGAAATTAATAATATAAGTAATTTTAAATTTTTCATCCTCGTATGTCTCTTTTTCGTTTTTTTTTTTTTTCATCCATCTTTGGTTGATAAGGATTAAAAAGGGCATCAGTACCAGTCTGTCCATATACAGAATTCCAATGTAGAAATTTATTTCTTAAAAATTTGATATCTGCATTTTCTGCATTTGTTTCTTCAGCATGGGTACAAAAATTAAATTAGTCCAGTGTAGACTTACCGAAAACCAGATCATTTGAAAGAAGGTTTAGACAGGGCATGATCCCTCTCCAAAAACTAGCCAGTTGAAACTAGAGCATCCGGTAAATCGTTGTTGTGATCAATACCGTTAATTGATAAACTCTTTGCTGCTATCATAATCGTTGTGACCATACTCAACGATCCAAATGCACTATAAGTGGTATGATGTTCTACACAATAAGCATCAATAAAAGCAACTCTTTGAAATGCTGTCTCTTCATCTATTTTGTAAAAGGTAATCATGCCAGAACGCATTTTATAGCCATCGAACATCCATTTTAACAACAAATTGTCTGGTGGAGTGCTAATCTGCACCATTATGTTCCCACCTCTAGCAAGCGTGGACGGTCTGCTTTTATCATCTGGCAATTGATGGAAAGAAGAATAATTACATTGTATAACACTGTATTTAGTTACAGGGGTATCTTTAAAACTTAGGTGGGTATTAAATGACGACATACCAATTTATTTATGTTTTTCTTAATGGATAAATGAATATAGTTAATTTTTATATCTATTTCACTGATTTTAGTTTTTCAGACCATAGGCCACCCTATACTATTAAAGGCGGTGTTTGCCGCCTTTAATAGTATAGAATTAGATAAACCCACCTATTTACCTGTCTTGTCCTGAAAAATAGCTTGTCATTAAAAACTAAAGAATGGCAACAAAAAGTAAAGACAAGACAAAGATTTCTTCAAGAAAACCTTGGGGAAGATTGAGCGTGGACATCAAGGATAAGATTGTCCGTGAAATCAAATCGGGCATGCTCGGCCAGCGTGCAGCTGGCCGTAAATACGGCCTTCCATCAAGTACGATAGGGCTTTGGGTTGAGAAGTATAATTTGGCTATCTTGGCGCATACGGAAACATCTAACGAGCCTTCAGCGATGGACGAAAACCAGGAGACCAAACTTCTCAAGAAAAAGATTGATGAGCTGACCAAGGCCTTGGCCGATGCCCAGCTGAAGAATGTTGGACTGCAGACCATGATCGAGGTTGCCGAAAGCGAGCTTAAGATCAACATCAGAAAAAAGCGTGGTACCAAACGGTCTTAAGAATGCGGCAGAAACTACCAGAGAAACCTTTGGTGGAACTTTGTGCACTGTTTGGTGTAAGCCGCCAGGCTTATTATCTGGCACAGAAAACAGCAGTCAAAACTGATATTTCACACATGGTGGTATTGGCACTGGTAGCTGAATTTCGTACGGAAGTACCATTTTTGGGTACAAGGAAACTGCTGTACCTACTTTCTCCCGAGATGGAGAAGCACAATATAAAGATGGGAAGGGACCAGCTTTATGATCTTTTGAGGTTTCATGGGCTGCTCATACGGCGAAGGAAACGTTCTGTCAGGACTACCGATTCCAACCATTGCCTAAAAAGATACCCCAATCTCATAAAGCAAATGGTACTCTCTGCTCCGGAACAACTATGGGTGAGTGACATTACCTATATCCGCACGCAGGAGGGCTTTAGCTACCTGAGCCTGATCACAGATGCCTATTCCAGAAAGATTGTAGGATTTGCACTCCATCCGAACCTTGAAGCCACCGGCTGCATCATAGCCCTGGAGATGGCTATCAACGGGAGGAAAAAAGACTCGCCGTTCATATTGGTCCATCATTCGGATATCGGGGGATACAATATTGTTCCAAAAGCTATACCGAGCTGCTTAACAGCGACAGGATTGCAATAAGCATGACCGAAAGCGGCAGTCCCTATGACAATGCCCTGGCTGAACGAGTTAATGGAATAGTGAAAAATGAGTTCTTCCCAAAAAAAATATATAGAGATCACAAAGAAGCTAAAAAGAGTATCGAAATCATTATCAGAAACTATAACGACAAAAGGCCGCACGGTAGCCTGGACTATCTTACACCCAGCAAAGCCCACGATATGTCTGGTGAAATAGGCAAGCGCTGGAAACACTACCCCTATAAGAAAAGGGATGTACAAGAAGAGCAGTTGGAGGCTGTTTAGCATCCGGCCGGAAAAAAATCGAGCTCATTTGTTTTATTAGCAAACTACAAATTGTACACTTGTAAAGTGATAACAGAATTAACACAGATGCGGTGTAAACTATTATCAGTATTACCACTTATAGGATGTAAACTAATTCTAGTATTATAACTCAAAAACGACAAGTAATTTCAGGACAGGACACCTGCCGCATATTTTTGCTTTAGTAAGGCCATATCCGCACCAACCTTAATGTCCAGTATTTTAGCATAATGCTGAGTAGTTTGGATATTAGTGTGTCCCAACATCTTGGATACGCTTTCAATTGGTACGCCATTTAAGAGTGTTACAGTTGTTGCAAAGGTATGACGGGCAATATGAAAGGTGATCGGTTTATTAATGCCGCATATGTCCGCTATTTCTTTTAAATAACTGTTCATTTTCTGATTGCTCAATACAGGGAATACCCCTCCACTGTTTTCGCATTGCGGATGATCGGTGTAACGTTGTATCAAGATCAAGGCAGTTGGCAGCAAAGGAATTCGGGATGGTACATCGGTTTTCAAACGATTGATCGATAGCCACTTTTCACCATCCACACCCGTTACGATCTCCCAACGCCTTAACTTTCTGACATCGGCATAGGCAAGCCCGGTGAAACAACAAAAAAGAAATATATCACGTACCTGTGCCAGACGTTCTGTTGCCATGTCTTTAGTGGAGATTTCCTGTAACTCTTCGGTGGTCAAATAAACCCTGTCGACCGTTTTGACCTTATTCTTATAATTTAAGAACGGGTCATGGCTTATCCATCTGTTGGACAAACAAATGCGGATGATCTTACCAAAATTCTTAATGTACTTAACTGCGGAGTTATTGGCGCATTTTCTTTCAGAGCGCAAATAAAATTCATATTCGATGATAAAGGCATGATCTACCGCTTTGATGTCAATATCGGTCAGGTTGTACTTCCATTTCAAAAAACCCTGTGTATGGCTTAAAGAAGTTTTGTAACGGCATAACGTGCCCTTGGCATATTCCTTGCCCAACAGGGCTTCCATCTTTTTATTGTGCTCTTTAAATATGTCAATAAGGGAGCGTGGCTTTTCAGTTCTGCCCATGAACTTGTTGCGGATGGTTTCGGCTGTTACGATAGTATCTTCTTCGGTCATTGGCGGTGGGCTTCGTAAACTTTGGATTGCAGGTCGTCCAGGTAAGCATTAAAGGACTTAATATCTTCCTTTGTACCCTTCTGACGGCCTGCGGAGTTGTTCCATAGGGCAGGCTCGCATTCCCGTCCTGATGGCGTTTCGGCACGCTTTCCGTTTACGGTAATGCGCACCCATACTGGCATGGGGCCGCCTACATAGTTTTTGGGCTTTCTGATGTAAAAAAGCAAACTGAATTTGGTTTTCATAACTATTGTGTTAAAGTGAAACAAAATTAAGTCTGCAATCAATCTTCTACAAGATGTTTAGTGGTTGAACTGGTTGTATATCAGTTCATTAAATCATTTTCGGTGCGTAGGGTATTACTTGAAATTGACGCACCTAATTACGCACTTTTTTGTTGCGAATTGGTGCATAAAATGGTCATTTGACCAAAACATAAAAGCCTGCAATCATTTGATTTGCAGGCTTTTAGCTGTTTTTGACAGGGTTATATGCGGAGAGAGAGGGATTCGAACCCTCGATACCCTTTTGAGGTATACACACTTTCCAGGCGTGCTCCTTCAACCACTCGGACACCTCTCCAATTCGGGGAGTGCAAAAGTAGTATTTTTTTTGATTGTTAAAACGGAGCCTGCCTGATTTTTATAAATTAATCAATAACAGTAATTTTTACCATATTCGTTTTGCCTTTACTTTCCATTGGAATTGCGGCAGTATTGATTAAAGTATCTCCTTTTTTGATCAGTTTCATTTTAACGAGCAGACTGTTTACATCCAAAATCGTCTCATCAGTACTCTCAAACTTATCATAGAAGAATGCCTGAACGCCCCATACTAAGCTTAAAGTATTTAATAATTGCCTGTTATTTGTGAAAATATAAGTTAATGCTTTTGGTCTGTGTGCTGAAATTTCGAAAGCAGTATAACCACTTACAGTCATAGAAACGATACCTACTGCATTTGTCTGGCTCGCTAAAATACAAGCAGAATCACAAATGCATCACTTTAAAAAAGTTGGAGAATCTACTTTTAATGCTTTCTCAACGTGGAACGGATAGCTATTTGTTTCAATGTTCTGAATGATTTTCTGCATTGTTTCAATAACGATCAAAGGAAATTCTCCAACTGAAGTTTCTCCGCTTAACATCACTGCATCTGCACCATCCAATACTGAATTCGCTACGTCATTCACCTCAGCACGTGTTGGCCTTGGTGTAGTAATCATACTTTCCAGCATCTGGGTAGCAATAATTACTGGTTTAGAAGCAGCAATACATTTCTGAACGATCATTTTTTGCAACAAAGGAACTTCTTCCATTGGCATTTCAACACCAAGGTCACCACGGGCAACCATGATACCGTCAGAAACAGCAATGATTTCATCAATATTATCAATCGCCTCAGGTTTTTCAATTTTAGCAATTACTCTTGCTGATTTACCTCTTTGTTTGATAATATCTTTTAATTCAATGATATCAGCGGCATTACGAACAAACGAAAGACCAATCCAGTCAACGTCATTTTCTAATACAAATTCAAGGTTTTTACGATCTTCTACAGTTAAAGAAGGGATAGAAACTTTAGTATTTGGTAAGTTTACACCTTTTCTTGAAGTTAAAATACCACCGTGAACAACTTCACAAACAACCTCATCTTCATAGTTCGTTTCAATCACTCTCATTTGCAGTTTTCCATCATCTAAAAGGATGATTTCACCTGGTTTTACATCTTTAGGGAAGCTTGTATATGTAATATAAATACGCTCCTCGTTACCGATGCATTCTTTAGTTGTGATGATCGTACGACTTCCATTAACTAAGTGTATACCACCATCTTTAACGATTCCGATTCTAATTTTAGGACCTTGTAAATCAGCTAAAATACCAACGTTATAGTTGTTGTTTTTTTATTGATTGAACGGATCGTATCCAGGACTTCCTGGTGATCGGCCTGTGAACCGTGTGAAAAGTTAAGTCTGCAAACGTCTAGTCCTGCATTAAACATGCTTAATAAAACGTCTGGTTTTGCTGAGGCCGGACCTAGCGTGGCTACAATTTTTGTTCTGGAATGAAAGGGTTTCATTTGAGTTATTTTATTTGTTACGACTAACAAAAGAAGGTTTTAGCTATAAAAACCACTGTTAGCCTGGTTGATTCTGTTATTTAACTAAATAATGTTAGATTCAAATATAGTGTATTTAATACACCTTACATATAAAATTTATATTACCAAATTCTCATTTGATTTTAATTTAAGGGGATCAATCTGCGCAGCTACCTGAATATCAGGCAGTTTATTAAGCCCGGAAATGATATAATCCAGATCTTCTTTGTCCATATACCCTTGAATTATCATAAAATAATCTACTTTATTCATCTCAGGAATCAAAAATCCCTCGCTACTGCGGTTACCAAGGATAAAAAAATCATTATCACCCTGTTCTACATAAAAAAAATACTTCGAAAAGGCAACCGGAGGCTCGTCTACGTTAAAAAAGACCTCATGATCTTCAGCTTTTTCGAAATTTAAATTCAGCCTGGTATTGATCTTATGGCACAGCACATAATCCTTTAAAGAGGCTGTGATTGCGATTAAGACGAAATCCAGATCTAATGAAAGTTTTAAATAAGTTTTGTTCAAAGCAGGTATGTAAGATATATTTTAGGATACGAAATTATAAAACTAATTTTGCTTTATCATTTGAAATAAAAACATTAAAATTGACAGAGAAATAAAAACATTTGAAATGTGTCAGAATTTATTTTTCTTTGCACTGAATTATTTAACCCATTAAATTATAACATTATGTCTGATATTGCTTCAAGAGTTAAGGCTATTATCGTTGAAAAATTAGGTGTGGATGAGAGCGAGGTTACCCCAGAAGCTTCTTTCACTAATGACCTAGGTGCGGATTCTTTGGATACTGTAGAACTTATCATGGAATTCGAAAAAGAATTCAATGTAGCGATTCCTGATGATCAAGCTGAGACTATCGGTACAGTTGGTCAAGCAATTGCTTATCTAGAGAAAAACGTAAAGTAGAACATACGGCCTCCGTATAATCCGTATAAATGGAATAAAAAAAAAGAGTAGTAGTTACAGGTTTAGGTGCACTCACTCCAATTGGCAATACTATCCCAGAATTCTGGGATAATTTGTTAAAAGGGGTGAGTGGCGCTGCGCCGATTACAAG
This sequence comes from Pedobacter sp. NJ-S-72, assembly GCF_053890575.1. Classification (NCBI taxonomy): domain Bacteria; kingdom Pseudomonadati; phylum Bacteroidota; class Sphingobacteriia; order Sphingobacteriales; family Sphingobacteriaceae; genus Pedobacter; species Pedobacter sp. NJ-S-72. The sequence continues at coordinate 4,236,695 of NZ_CM132681.1, forward strand.
TTTTGATACAGAAAAATTCAAAACAAAATTTGCCTGCGAGCTGAAAAACTTCAACCCTGAAGACTTTTTAGAAAAAAAAGAAGCTCGTAAATTAGATCCTTTTGTGCAATATGCTATAGCATCAACAGACGAAGCGGTTAAAGATGCAGGATTTGATTTCTCGCAAATGGACACCAATCGTGTTGGCGTTATCTGGGGTACTGGTATCGGTGGTATTAAAACATTTCTTGAAGAAATGAGAAACTATTTTGCGGGTGACGGAACTCCCCGTATTAATCCTTTCTTTATTCCAAAGATGATTATTGATATCGTTCCTGGTCATATCTCCATAAAATATGGCTTACGTGGCCCTAACTTTGCAACCGTATCTGCCTGTGCCTCTTCTACTAATGCAATGATCGATGCTTTCAATTACATTCGTCTTGATATGGCAGATGTGATTATCAGCGGTGGTTCAGAAGCAATTATTAACGAAGCTGGTATTGGTGGTTTTAATGCAATGCATGCCCTTTCAACAAGAAATGACGATCCTTCAACTGCTTCCAGACCGTTTGATAAAGACAGGGATGGATTTGTAGCGGGAGAAGGTGCCGGAACAATTGTCCTTGAAGAATTAGAACATGCAAAAGCGCGGGGCGCGAAAATCTACGCTGAATTAGTTGGCGGTGGAATGAGTGCAGATGCAAATCATATTACAGCTCCACATCCGCAAGGGTTAGGTGCTAAAATGGTAATGACCAATGCATTGAGAGATGCAGGTATGACTACCGGAGACATTGATTACATCAATGTTCATGGAACATCTACCTCGCTGGGAGATATCAGTGAAACAAGTGCAATTGTTAATTTATTCGGTGACGATGCCTACAAATTGAACATCAGTTCTACGAAATCAATGACTGGTCACCTTTTAGGTGCTGCTGGTGCAATTGAGGCCATTGCTGCTATTCTTGCTGTACAAAACGACATCGTACCTCCAACAATTAATCACTTCACCGACGATCCTGCTTTTGATCCTAAATTGAACTTTACTTTCCATAAACCTCAAAAACGATTAGTTCGTGCAGCGTTAAGCAACACTTTTGGTTTTGGTGGTCACAATGCATCAGTAATTTTCAAAAAATACAAAGAGTAAAACGTCACGAAATACCGACCTTAATAAATTTAATGCCCCTATTTGACCTATATAAACTTCATTTATCGCCCGATAAAGAGTTTATAAAAAAGCTGAAAAATATGTTAGGCTTTGTGCCTGGAAATACCGTTTTGTATAAAATGGCATTCAGGCACAGGTCTGTGGCTAAAGTAAGTATTAAAAATGGAAGTCGAAGTAGTAACGAACGCCTCGAATTTCTGGGTGATGCCATCCTCGGCGCTGTTATCGCAGAATTACTCTTTAAAAGCTATCCTTACAAAGAAGAAGGTTTCCTGACTGAAATGCGTTCTAAGATCGTTAACAGGGTAAATTTAAATCAGCTTGCCAGAAAAATGGGCTTTGATCAGCTAATCGTATTCGATCAGAAAATGGTTAATATGCAAACCAAACATCATTCTATGCTTGGTGACGCTTTTGAAGCATTAATAGGTGCTGTATACCTGGATAAAGGATATAATTTCACTAAAGATTTATTACTTAAACGTATTGTTAAGCCCTATATCGATATTCATACCCTTGAACTGACTGAAACAAACTTCAAGAGTAAGCTGATTGAATGGTGTCAGCGTCATGCAAAAGATATTACTTTTGAAATGATGGAAAACAGCGAAGGAGATAGCGCTAAACTTTTCACTATTCAGGCTATTATTGATGGCGAAGTTACGGTATCGGCAGAGATTACAACAAGAAAAATGCAGAGAAACAAGCCGCAGAAAAGGCATGTGAAGCATTATCATTATAAAAACAAGCTCTTATTTCTTTTTTAAGGTATCTGTATACTTCTTATAAGTATCCCTGATATACTTTACCGCATCATATTCCGTCCAGTTTTTTGCCTTTTGGTAATCAGGCCGATAGTTTAGCATAAAATCCTCCAGCTCTTTACCACTTAAATCAGTATTCTTTTTGATCAGTGATTCATTGAAGTAGCCGTCTATCTGGGTCTGCTGTAATTCCCGGTTATAATAATTCCCAAATCGTTTTGCATTCTTAGGTGTACGCCCGAACAGCTCATACAAAGCAGTTATTGGTGCAAAAATATAAGAAAGCAAAGGTGGCTTCCCCGCGTAAAAAGATCCCTTATCTCTATAATCCTGTTTCAATTCATCCAGCTCTGCCTTTTTCGACTTCCCCCTGATATTTACCTCCTGTAAGGTTGTACCGGTACCATTGTCCAGGTAAACGACCATATCCTTATTTGATAAAACAATCACTTCTTTGTCCGAATAGTTCTGTTTATAGATCACAAGGGTATCTCCTAAATTAGCTTTCACCTGGAAAAGTCCAAGATCATTACTGCTTACAGTAAATTTAGTCCGTAAATTAGTAACCTGTGCCATTGCTATACGGCTGGTCGAGCCCTTAGTCATCACTACCCCACTTAATTGAAAATCCTGTTGTGCGAAAACAACAGATGCTGAAGCAAATAAAAACGTGAAAACGAGTAAAGTTTTAGAGATTGTACGGATCATTTTTCTGTCATGCATGACGTAAATTTAACCATTGTTTATCAATCGGCCATGCCAAAAATCGCCAAATGACTTTACAAAGGCTATTCGGCACCTTGAAAATTTCACATCCTGACCTGAGGCTGTTTAAAATAGGCTCTCATTTTAACAATAAATTATATCTTTGCACATGATAAAATCAATGACAGTTATGGCCTGGCCTGGCCTCTACAGATCAGGAAAATACAAAGTTTTCCGTAGAGATAAAATCCCTGAACAGCAAGTTTTTAGAACTTAATCTAAAACTTCCGAGGGCGTATGCAGATAAAGAACTTTTACTGCGTAATATCTGCAGCAAGGATATTGAACGGGGTAAAGTGAATGTTTCTATCAATATCGAGCGTAGTGAAGAAAACCTTAAGGGTGCAACTATCAATGCAGCTTTACTGAGCAAATATTACAAACAATTAGAAGCAATAAACATTGATTTGGGAGCCAACTCCGGCAACCTGCTTCAGGCTGTATTAAATTTTCCAGACGTCATCAGCTATACTGAAGAGGTAGTTAATGAAGGTGAATGGGAGATTTTGCAACAAACATTTAATACTGCTTTAGCTAATTTCAATCAGTTCAGGGAAACTGAAGGTGCTGTATTGAAACAGGATCTTGAGCTTAGGATTACAAATATTCTTGGTTTCTTCGCGAAGATTGAAGTTTTAGCTCCTTTAAGAATCCCTCATATCAGGGCAAAACTGAACCAGTTACTGGAAGAGGTATCTGGAAAAGTTAATGTTGATCAAAACCGTTTAGAGCAGGAATTAATCTATTATATAGATAAACTTGATATCACGGAAGAGAAAATCCGTCTGAAAAGCCACTGTGATTATTTTACTGAAACGCTGAAAAGCAAAGATGCTAATGGTAAAAAACTAGGCTTTATCTCTCAGGAAATAGGCAGAGAAATCAATACCATGGGTGCAAAAGCAAATGATGCACAAATACAGCAATTAGTTGTAGGCATGAAAGAAGAATTAGAAAAAATTAAAGAACAGTTGTTAAACGTTATTTAAGACGTCAGTAAGATTTACACACCAATGATACAAGGCAAACTCATTATATTTTCAGCACCATCTGGCGCAGGAAAAACGACAATCGTTAAACATTTACTAGAAAAGTTTCCATCACTAAGCTTTTCTATCTCTCTACTACAACCAGGAATTACGTGGTGATGAAAAAAACACGAGAATGATTATTATTTCATCTCAAAAGAATCATTTTTACATAAAGTTGCACACCAGGAGTTCGTAGAATTTGAAGAAGTTTACAATGGTACTTTTTATGGTACTTTACGTTCAGAAATCGAAAGAATCTGGAATGAAGGCAAACACGTGATCTTTGATATTGACGTAGAAGGTGGCTTACGCTTAAAACGTAAATATGAAGATGATGCATTAGCTATCTTTGTTCAACCTCCTTCTTTAGAGGTCTTAAAAGAACGCCTGAGCGGCCGTGGCACTGATAGCGAGGCTAAACTTCAGGAAAGATTCATTAAAGCAGAAAAGGAGCTTAAATACGCTGACAAATTTGATGTTATCCTTAAGAACTTTGATCTGGACACTGCATGCGCAGAAGCAGAAAAATTAGTTACTGACTTTCTCAATAAATAAGAAGCTTACAGAAAGAATGGCGAAAACAGGTTTATTTTTTGGTTCTTTTCAACCCAATTCATACAGGTCATTTGATTATAGCCAGTTATATGGCCAATTTCACTGACCTGGATGAGGTGTGGCTGGTAGTCTCACCACAGAATCCACTGAAAAATAAAAAGGGGCTTGGTAATATGTATGACAGGCTTGAGATGGCCCGGTTAGCAATCGAACCGGCAGAACAAATCAAGGTCAGCGACATTGAATTTAACATGCCCCAGCCTTCTTATACAATCGATACACTCGCCTATCTTAGCGAAAAATATCCTGCAAAAGAATTTGTACTGATTATGGGAGCCGATAACCTGGCTTCTTTGAAAAAATGGAAAAAAACTATGAGGTTCTGCTTAAGAACTATCACATCTATGTTTATCCCAGACCAGGATCTGATGTGAATGAATGGGTAAACCATCCTTCGATTACATTGACAGAGACACCTCAGATGGAAATTTCATCTACTTTTATCAGACAAGCTTTAAAAGACAATAAAAATATACAGTTCCTTGTTCCTGAAATGTAATCGCGTTTATGGACAGTAAAAATATGTATCGTTAATAACGTGGCTTATTTTAAACCGGCTTTTAACGGTAGATAAGGAATATCGTTGGTTTTTTTTATGAAGATCTATCTTCTCCTGACGCCATTGACCTATGGTCTGTGTTCTGATATACTCGTCCTCTCCCGTTATATTACTCGCTACACAAAGTAAAGTATGAGCTGCTGCATTCTTGATAATATCCTCATATAAATGATTGTTCCTGAAAGGGGTTTCAATGAACATTTGAGTCTGTTTATTTTTTTCAGCAAGTTGCTCCAGCTCTTTAATCCTTTTTACTCGTTCTACTTTATCAATAGGCAGATAACCGTGGAAAGTAAAGCTCTGTCCATTAAATCCAGAAGACATCAGCGCTAATAAAAGTGAATTTGGACCTACAAGAGGTACTACTTTAATTCCACGTTTATGTGCTTCAGAGACAATTTCTGCACCCGGATCAGCTACACCAGGGCACCCCGCTTCACTCATCAGACCTACATCTTTTCCAGTCATCAGTTCTTTAAAATAAGGAACCATAGAGTCATTCCGCTTATGTTTACCATAATCGTGAATGGTTAAATCGCTCTGTGGAATTTTTAAGCCTGCCTCTTTTAAAGACTTCCTTGCAGTTTTCTCATTCTCTACGATATATGTGTCAATAGAATTAATTGTATCGATCAGATATGGAGTGAATGACTTCGCAGAGGCATTTTCTGCCAATGGAACAGGAATCAGGAATAATACACCTTTTTTCATTTAGATTTTATTTGTTTTTTTTTAATGGTGATGAAGTTATCATGATCTTGTATCCAATTTTTATTGATCTGTAAGATCATGACGGTTTCATTTAGATTATATTTATTTTTTGGTATAGTTTATGTAGTACTGAGATGAATTCCATCTACACCGGTCTAGTGGGTATAAGAGCTCTGATTAACAGTATTAATTTATTTAAATTTTAGCATTTACTCCTGCAGATTGATTAGTTTGGTTTGGAATTACAAAGGAAAAGAATAAATATTTGGAAAGAGAAAATAAGGTTCTAAATATTAAGTTTAACCGTTTACAGCTCATAAATCACGTATCCCGCTCTATGCAATTCTTAAATTGCGAACAACAGCCTCTTACCTTATTGCATAAAACGTTAAACCATTGTTCATTTTTTTACTCATAGATATAAGTTAGGTTATATTATAAATACACACAAATGAAAAACATGATCAAATTGCCAGCTGTACTACTGGGGCTCATGCTCTTGTTCGGCTGCACGACACAGCAATCGATGGCGCAAGGGGGATATGATGATATCTCACTACAGTCATTTTATGATGAATTATCACCTTATGGAACCTGGATACAGGATCCGCAGTACGGAAATGTCTGGCGTCCTGACGTAGATCAGGATGACTTCAGGCCATATTATACGGATGGTCGCTGGGCGATGACTGAATACGGGAATACCTGGGTATCAGACTATGACTGGGGATGGGGGCTCCATTTCACTATGGCCGTTGGGTAAACAACAGGTTTAATCAATGGGTTTGGATTCCCGATACACAATGGGGTCCTGCATGGGTTAGCTGGAGAAGCGGTGGAGGATATTATGGATGGGCTCCGCTAGGCCCGGGCATTAACATTAACATCAATATTGGTGGTGGTGGATATAATACACCTAGTAACTGGTGGAATTTTATCCCGCAACGTAGTATTTACAGCAATAGTTACCCGCGTTATTCAAGCAGAAACATAACAATCATCAACCGTACTACGATTATTAATAATACTTATGGACGTGGTGGCAGAAATACTTATTACACAGGCCCAAGAGCTGACGAGATAAGAAGAGTCACCAACAGAGATGTAAGGGTTTACAATGTAAACCGTTCAGACAGACCGGGAAGAACAAGTATATCAAATAATAATATCAATATTTATAATCCAAGATCCAACAGCAGAGGTGATAACAATAATAGCAGCTCAAGAACAGAAATATTGATCGTTCAGGAAGAACTAATGGAAATACCTCAGTAAGAGGTGATGTTAATAATTCTTCAAGAACGGGAAATACTAATCCTTCAGGCAGAGGTGATGTGAGTACAACAGGCAGAACTAACGTTACTCCTCCAAGAACAGATGTTATCGGTTCTTCAAGAAGAGGTGACACAGGTACATCTGGCAGAGGAGATATTAATAACTCTTCAAGGACTGGAAACAATGTAATCAGAACTGCAGATCAGCCTGATAGAACACGTTCTTCTTCAAGAGTAGGTAATACCGATCAAAATCAGGCAGCTATTAATAGTGCAAGGGCTCAGCAACAAGACCAGCAGCGTCAGCAACAACAACGCCAGCAACAGGATCAGCAACGCCAGCAACAAGACCAGCAGCGTCAGCAACAACAACGCCAGCAACAGGATCAGCAGCGTCAGCAACAAGACCAGCAGCGCCAGCAACAACAACGCCAGCAACAGGATCAGCAGCGTCAGCAACAACAGACCAGCAGCGTCAGCAACAACAACGCCAGCAACAGGATCAGCAGCGCCAGCAACAACAACAATCCAGAGGTTCAGGAGATGATAATTCTCAAAGAGCCGGATCTTCAAGAGGCGGAAGAGGCAATTAAAACACATAAATAAAAACCGGCTATAATGGCCGGTTTTTTTATTTTATATATTATATTTATCTTTGCAGCCTCATCAAGCAATATGCTTAACCCTTTATGATTCACCCCGAAATAGAAAAACGAAAAACATTCGCCATTATCAGTCACCCGGATGCCGGAAAAACAACATTAACTGAAAAGTTTCTGCTGTTTGGAGGAGCAATTAATACCGCTGGTGCTGTAAAACGTAACAAAGCCAATCAAAGCAGTACTTCAGATTTTATGGAGATTGAGAAACAACGTGGAATATCCGTTGCGACCTCAGTAATGGGTTTTGAATACAAAGATAAACGCATCAATATTCTGGATACACCAGGTCACAAGGATTTCGCCGAAGATACCTACAGAACTTTATCCGCGGTGGATAGCGTAATCCTGGTTGTAGACTGTGTAAAAGGTGTAGAGGAACAAACAGAAAAACTGATGGCTGTATGCCGGATGCGTAACACTCCTGTAATTATCTTTATCAATAAGATGGACAGGGAAGGTAAAGATGCCTTTGATTTGCTGGATGAAATCGAGAATAAATTGAATATCAGTTTATGCCCATTATCATGGCCAATTGGACAAGGACATACTTTTAAAGGTGTATATAGTATCTACAACAAACATCTTAACTTGTTTGAACCGGATAAAACAAAGATTGCAGACCCTGTTATAGAGGTAAGTGACCTGAACGATCCGAACTTAAACAACTTCCTGAAACCCAAAGAGCTTGAAGAATTAAAAAATGATCTAGAATTAGTAGAGGGTGTTTACGGTACTTTAGATCAGAGTATGTACACAGAAGGCCTTCTTGCCCCTGTTTTTTTTGGCAGTGCCATTAATAACTTCGGGATTAAAGAATTGCTGGATACCTTTATTAATATCGCTCCAAGCCCAAGAAGCAGAGAAGCGGAACAAAGAGAAGTACTGGTAGAAGAGAAAAACTTTTCAGGATTTGTCTTTAAAATACATGCCAATCTTGATCCTAAACACCGTGACCGCATTGCTTTCTTAAGGATATGTTCTGGCAAATTCGAAAGAAATAAATTCTATTTCCATACACGCCAGGGTAAAAAACTTAAGTTTTCTAACCCCATGGACTTTATGGCCAACGAAAAAAAAGTATAGTAGAAGAAGCCTGGCCAGGTGATGTTGTTGGTTTATATGACAGCGGTAACTTTAAAATCGGAGACACCTTGACAGAGGGCGAACAATTACAGTTTAAAGGCATTCCTAGCTTCTCTCCTGAAATATTTAAGGAAGTAGAGAACAAAGATCCGCTTCGCACCAAACAGCTTGAAAAAGGCATACAACAACTAACAGAAGAAGGTGTTGCACAATTATTCACTCAGCAGCCTGGAAACAGAAAAATTATTGGTGCTGTAGGCGAATTACAGTTTGAAGTAATTGCATTCAGACTGGAGCATGAGTATGGTGCAAAAGCACATTTCCGTATGTTAAGCTACAGCAGATCAAACTGGGTAACTTCAACTGATAAAAAGAAACTGGAAGAGTTTGTAAAACGTAAAGGACAACACATCGGACAGGATAAAGACGGAAATCCAGTATTTCTTGCGGATAATGATTTTATGATCAATATGACCAAAAGAGATTATCCGGATATCGAATTTCATAAAACTTCTGAATTCAAATAATCAGGATTCAAATCAAATATTAAGGGCAATACCGGGAAAACCAGTATTGCCTTTTTTTGTATCCTCTCTTAATAAAAAATATAGCCCGTACTTTTATTTCGACGAACGCCTGTTTTCAATCTACGAAAGTCATAATAACCCCAAAATCAGTCCTTAACCCTGATTCACCTGTTCATCTAGGATAAAGAGTAATTGGTATATAAAACATTTTAGCAGAGCTTTTTAAATCATTCTATTTGTTTCAACAAAACGAATTATTATGAAAAATCTACTTAACATTTCGCCATTTATACTCTTATTAATTCCGGTATTCGTCATGATGATTCTGACATTCACCAACAGTGCCAGCCGTCCTGATCAGACCGCAGAGATTGCAGCAAAAATAACTGCGAATACAAATTCACTGGACAAACCCAGCGCATCAATCTCCAAATAATGAAACAAATAGCTACGAAAATCTTCCAATACAGGAATTTGCCCCACAAAAAAAGGGTATCCTGAATTTGCAAAACATTGCAAACCAAAATACCCTCTGTAAATGATTTTATAATACTATTTCAGTTTACTTAACGCAGCTTTAACACGTGGAATCATTTCTTTGATATCAGTCAGTGAACAAGCACCAACCGACGCACGGAACCATGCTTTAGTTTCATCATTACCAAAGCAAGAGAATGGCACTAATGCCACCTGAGCTTCTTTAATCAGGTAAGAGTTAACATCAGTACTGTCTTTCAGTAAATCTCCATCAGCAGTAGTCTTACCAATATAATCGATTTTAAGTGTCAGATAAATAGCCCCCATAGGTGCAATTGCATCTACTGCAAAACCATCATTTTTCAGCTCCTGAAAACCTTTATATAAAGCATTCAGACTATCCTGAATCTGTTCTTTAAACGAAGTTAAAAATTCATCAACCTTAACTTTATCAGCAAAAAACTTACCAACAGCAACCTGTTCTGCTTTTGGAGCCCATGCACCAATATGTGTCAATAAAGCTTTCATTTTGCTAATCACTTTATCTGGTCCGAATGCCCATCCTACACGCACACCAGTACTTGCAAGACATTTAGAGATTCCGTCAATATAAATTGTGTAATCTTTTAATTCAGGACGTAAACTAACCGGGTTGATATGTTCTTTTCCAAAAGTTAACAGAGAATAAATCTGATCGTACATGATGTACAATGGCTTCTCACCTTCAGCTCTTGATTTATTTTCTTCAATCACAAGGTCACAGATCTCTTCCAGCTGCTCTTTAGTAAACATTGTACCCGTAGGGTTCAATGGAGAACATAAAGCCAGTAAAGTCGCTCCTTTAAGATAAGGTTTTAACAATTCAGCAGTAGGCATGAAATTGTTTTCCGCAGTCGTTTCCACAGCAATACCTTCGGCAGAAGAAAGGTGACAATAGTGATTATTATTCCATGATGGAGCAGGATAAATTACTTTATCACCCGGATCAATCAAAGCAAGATAAGTTGCATAAATCAACGGGCGCGAACCACCTGAAACTAATATTTCATTTGTTTTAAAATCAAGATCATATCTGTCTTTTAAAACGTCTACAATCGTTTCACGTAAAGCTAAAATACCATCAGCAGGCGGATAATTTGTATGATTATGGTTATAAGCATCAACAATTTCAGCTTTCAGCCCTGCTGGTATAGGAAAAATTGATGGGTCAAAATCACCAATAGTTAAATTGGCAATCTTAGCACCTTTGCTTTTCAGCTCATTAACCTCATTACCAATTTTAATGATTTCTGATCCAATAAGTGTATTTGCTAATACCGATACATTCATGTTTTATAATTTATTAATGGTTAGAATTAAGCCAGCAAACTTTGAATAGCTGACTTGGTTTTTTCAAAATTAAACTGGTCGAGAATGGTTTCCATCATCTCCTCAATTTGTGGATTACACAGATTTCCGATGCTCCCTTCATGAGTATGATTAACCTTAACTCCCGGTACAAAGGTACCATTTTCAATCGTCTCTCCTACTATCTGATAAGCTTCTCTGAAAGGAACACCCTTTAAAGCCAAATCATTAACAACCTCTACACTAAACAAATAAGCATATTTTTTATCTGTAAGGATATCATCTTTAAGCGTGATATGCTGTAACATATATGTTGTCATTTCCAGACACTCGTTTAAAGACACAATTGAAGGGAAAAGATTTTCTTCAATAATTGCAAGTCACGGTGGTAGCCTGATGGCAGATTCGTAGTCATCATTGCAATTTCATTCGGCAATGCCTGGATCTTATTACACCTTGAACGGATCAGCTCAAATACATCCGGATTCTTTTTATGTGGCATAATGCTTGAACCAGTGGTCAGTTCATCCGGAAACTTGATAAAACCAAAGTTCTGATTGATAAACAGACATACATCCATAGCCATTTTAGCTAAGGTTGCAGCTACAGAAGACATCGCCTGAGCCAAAATTCTTTCCGTTTTCCCTCTGCCCATTTGCGCATAAACAACATTGTAATTCAGGTTCTCAAAACCTAAAAGATTTGTTGTCATTGTTCTGTTTAGCGGGAAAGACGAACCATAGCCCGCAGCAGAACCCAATGGATTTTTATTACAGATTTTCCATGCTGCAAGCATCATTTCCATATCATCCACCAGGCTTTCTGCATAAGCACCAAACCAAAGTCCAAAAGACGAAGGCATTGCGATCTGCAAATGTGTATAACCCGGTAATAATTTGTCTTTATGTGTGTTACTTAGCGCGATTAGCTGTTGAAATAATACAGCAGAATTACCCACCATTTCTTCAATTCTATCTCTGAAAAACAATTTAAGGTCAACCAGAACCTGGTCATTACGTGATCTTCCGCTGTGAATCTTTTTTCCCGCTTCTCCGATACGCTGAGTCAGTAACCATTCAACCTGCGAATGGACATCCTCTACCGTATCTTCAATTTTAAACTCTCCAGCTTCAATTTCAGCGTAAATAGCTTTCAGCTCCTTTTGTATTTCAGCAAGTTCAGCAGCGGTCAGTAAACCGATGCTTTCCAGCATTTCTACATGCGCAAGGGAACCCAGCACATCAAAAGCCGCCATTTGTAAATCCAGCTCCCTGTCTTTACCGACAGTAAAACTCTCAATACTTTTATTTACTTCTATATTTTTTTGCCAGATCTTCATTATATATTCAAATTATAAAACGCTCTCTAAAGAGCAAATGTTAGTGGCAAAATACAATTTTGCCTTTATCAAATTACTTCCCGTTGATAACTGGTTTCAGCATATCAATGTATAGTTCTATGCCTTCAGCAATCTCTTTTACGAACACGTATTCATCAGCCATATGTGAACGGGCTGAATCACCAGGCCCCACTTTTACGGAAGGAATACTCAATAATGCCTGATCAGAAGTAGTAGGTGAACCATAAGTCGTTCTGCCTAATGCAATCCCGGACTGAACAAGCGGATGTTCCTTATCAATTGATGAAGGCTTTAGCCGGACAGACCGTGCCTTGACATCACAATCCACATTAGTACGGATAATTCTTAATACCTCTTCATTACTGTAAGCATCTGTTACCCTTACGTCAACTGTAAAAATACAGGTTGCAGGTACAACGTTATGCTGAGACCCGGCATTGATAATCGTCACTGACATTTTCAAAGGTCCGAAAACTTCAGACACCTTTGCAAAACGGTAATTTCTGACCATTCAATATCCTTTAATGCTTTATAAATTGCATTATCACCTTCTTCTCTGGCAGCATGGCCAGCTTTTCCGGTAACCGTACAATCCAGCACCAGCAAACCTCTTTCTGCAATCGCCAGCTGCATTTCTGTCGGCTCGCCAACAATTGCGAATTCCAGGTCTCCAAGATCAGGAATCACACATTCCAAACCGTTATTACCTGATATTTCTTCTTCAGCAGTAGTTGCTAAGCAAATATTATAAGTCAGGTCTTCCTGCTCATAAAAATAAAGGAAAGTTGCAATCAGAGAAACAAGACAGCCTCCCGCATCATTACTTCCCAACCCATATAACTTTCCATCTTCTATTTTTGGCTCGTAAGGATCTCTTGTATAACCTGTATTAGGCTTTACCGTATCATGGTGCGAATTTAAAAGTACAGTAGGCTTACCAGCATCAAAATGTTTATTGTAAGCCCAGATATTATTCAGTTTACGGTGTATTTTAATTTGTCGTTCCGCAAAAATTGCCCGATCAGATCAGCAGTTTTCTCTTCTTCTTTACTGAAGGATTGAATACTGATCAGATTCTTTAACAATTCCAAACTATCTTTTTGCAGCGTCTCTATCATAATAATTTATTCTTTTGTATATAATGCCCCGGCTTTTATAGCCGAAAGCTTAATGCCTTTAATCAGGGATGAACTGAACCCATTATGTTCCATTTCATTCAGGCCCGCAATGGTACATCCCTTTGGCGATGTTACTTTATCAATTTCCTGTTCAGGATGCGACTGCATCTGTAGTAATAAATCAGCAGCTCCTTTTGCGGTTTGAACAGCCATTTTTAGTGCTTCATCTGCATGGAAACCGATTTCCACCCCGCCTTGCGAAGCCGCGCGGATACCACGTAAAAAGAAGGCAATACCACAGGCACACAAAGCAGTTGCCGCAGTCATCAGATCTTCATTAATTTTTACGACAGCACCAACTGTTTCAAACATGGTCGAAACCTCAGCTACATGTGCTGCCGAAGCATTATCTGTAGCAATACACGTCATAGACTGGCCAATGGCGATGGCTGTATTGGGCATAGCACGGATCACTTCTAAATTTTCTCCAAGTTTTTCACGGATAGCAGCACAGCTTACACCGGAAGCCACAGAAATAATCAAATGCTTTTTGATATCGATTACACTTGAAATCTGTTCCATCAGCTGGTTCAGCTGTTGCGGCAATACCGCCAGAACAATTACATCCGAATCAGTTACTGCCGCAGCATTATCAGCACTGACCTGATAACCAAGGTCAGCGAATTCCGCTAAACGGTTTACAGTTCTCCTGGTTAATGTAATCTGGTTAGCTTGTACGTAATTCGCTTTAACTAACCCCTTAGCCAGCGAAATTCCAATGTTTCCGCTACCAAGTATGGCTATCTTTCTTGTAAACTCTCCCATATTAATCTATTAATCGGGTTCCGAAACCCTGTGTATCAATCTGTGGTAATTCATCTGCTTTGCCAATATAGAGACGGCCTTAACCCCTTGTCTGATGGCTTCAAATGCATTATGTAACTTAGGGATCATCCCTCCTGAAACTATCCCTTCCGTTTGTAATCTTTCAAAATCTTCTCTTTTGATTTCAGTAACCAGCGAGTTTTCATCATCCACATCTTTCAAAACACCCTTTTTCTCAAAACAGTAAACCAGGCGTGTATCATAAGTGGCAGACATTGCCACCGCAACAGCAGAAGCAATCGTATCTGCGTTTGTATTTAGTAACTGGCTGTCTCCATCATGTGTAATCGCACATAAAACAGGGATAAGTTTGCTTTTCAGTAAACTGTCCAGCGTCGTTACCGATACAGAATTTTCATCCAGATCACCTACAAAACCAAAGTCTATCTCTTTTACAGGGCGTTTTACAGCCTTAATCACATTTCCGTCAGCTCCACTCAATCCAATCGCATTACATCCTCTTGCCTGTAACTGCGCGACCATATTCTTATTAATAATCAGCCCACGTAAACCATTGTAACCACACGAAGGGTCTCAATATCTGTAATTCTTCTGCCGTCTACCAGTTTAGGTTCAATTCCCAGAGATGTACCTAGTTCTGTAGCAATTTTACCGCCTCCATGAATCAGGATCTTATCTCCCGGCAAAGCCGTAAAATCAACCAGAAACTGATGCAGTTTCTCTGAGTTATCAATTACATTTCCACCTATTTTTATAACTGTTAACTGCTTCATTCTTTATTTCTTAAGGAACTCGTTGATTATAGGAAATTCTTTTTCTGGTTCTTCCACCTGTGGGTTATGACCAGATTTTTCAAACATTACAAATTGTGCCTGCGGGCAGTATTCTTTATATTTTACCATCATCCAGGGTGTTGCCACTCTGTCGAAACGGCCGCCAATAACTAAAACCGGCATTTTTAAATCCTTTAACTGTTTTCTGAAATCGAATGTACCTATATCACTTCCTACATAGAAATCACCATCTCTGCCTACCATTTGATATAAAGTTTAGTGTTCATACTGTTAGGGTAAGGCTTTCTGCCTCTGGCAACAAACTGACCTGGATTATAAGCATATAAAAAACCATAAGGGACTTTACCATAAATCTCCTGATGCTGTGCATCGCTTGAAACAGCGCCCTGCTCCCTGATTTTCATCAGGTCAGCCCAAACCTCCGGATAATTGGTTTTAATCTCATGATTAGAGTTATCATCATTTTCCTGCCACATCACATAACTGTGAAAAGTATTGGCCAGAATCAAATGGCTCACATTATCCGGATATTTAATTGCATATCCTTGTGCGACCAACCCACCGTAAGAATGTCCCAAAAGAGACACTTTACTTAATTTCAGTGCTTTTCTTAAACCTTCTATATCTTCAATATCTCTTTGCAAGCTATAATCTGAAACAACTTTTGCAGTATCCGACTTTCCTCTTCCGAATCCATCAAAATAGATTAACTGGTGATTGGCATCTGCTAAAGGATCAAAACTTCTTAATCCTGGATGGATGTGCACCACCAGGTCCGCCAGCAATAAAGATAACCGGATCACCCTGTCCAACTGTTACCACCCATAATTTAGCTCCGTTGACAGTAATAAATTTACCATCAGTCCAGCTGTCTACAGTTTTTTGCTGAGCAAAAGATAGTGCGGTAAAGAATAGCGCACAAAATAAAAGGCTTATTCGTTTCATCTATTTGTTTATTTATTTTTGGTCAGATGGAGCCTTTGATGATTAAAATAATCATTTTGCTGTAAGCTTAATAATTATTTTAATCATGTCGGGTTCATCGGATGATTTAGGTTTTTCATGGTTAAAAGCCCTTAGGAGCATCATTTCAGTGATCTGTCAGGCTCTCCTAAGATAGCTTTTGTAACAGATCTTTCAAAACTGCCTGTGCTGCCCATAAACGATTTCCTGCTTCATGAATCACTAAAGAATTTGGCCCGTCCAATACCTCAGATGAAAGCTCCAGATCTCTTCTAACTGGTAAACAATGCATCACTTTTGCATTATTTGTACCTTTTAAAAGTTCATTATTTAGCATCCACCCTTCCGGATAAGGCAATATTTTGCCGTACTCTTTATAACTTGACCAGTTTTTCACATAGATATAATCTGCCCCTTCCAATGCTTCCTGCAGGTTATGCGTAATCTGAGCTCCGGGAGTAAAATCTTCGGAAAGCTCATATCCTTCTGGCTGAACAATGGTAAAATCAAGCATATCTTCCTGCTGTGCTTTACACATCCATTCAGAAAAAGAATTAGGTACCGCTTGTGGCAAAGCCTTGATATGCGGTGCCCAGGCTAAAACAACTTTAGGTTTAGCTGTACCTTTCCAGGTTTCTTTAATCGTTACCAAATCTGCCAGACTCTGTAAAGGGTGTCGGGTTGCACTCTCTAAACTCACTACCGGAACACCACAATATTTGATAAACTTGTTAAAGAAATCTTCATTATAATCTTCCTCTCTGTTTACCAGCTTTGGGAAGGAACGAAGTCAAGGATATCACAATATTGTCCCATTACTGCTGCAGCTTCACGAATATGCTCAACAGTGCTCCCATTCATCACTACCCCATCCTCTGTTTCCAATGCCCATCCTTCTTTGTCCATATTCATCACCATCACACTCATTCCTAAGTTTATGGCAGCTTTCTGGGTACTTAAACGGGTACGCAAGCTTGGATTCAGGAAAACCAGTCCAAGAGTTTTATTTTTCCCCAGCTGCTGATCTGCATAGGGATTACTTTTTAATGCGATGGCATCCTTTACCAATTGGCCGATGTCTTCAACATCATTTACTGAAGTGAACTGGTTCATCCTTTTATAGCAATTTTAAAGTTTTCCAAAAATTGATCTGCTTGTGCTTTGGTTAGGTTAAGCGCTGGCAATAACCTGATAACATTCGGCTTAGCCTCTCCTGTGAAGATAAAATGCTTAAACAACAAGTTCTTCTTCACTGCTGAAAGTTCTTCCGGAAGATCAATACCTATCATCATGATAAACCACGTCCTCTTACTTCACGAACTCCTTCGATTTTTTTAAGTTCCGTGATTAAATAGTCACCTATCTTAGCTGCATTTTCCATCAGCTGATCTTGTTCCATAATTTCCAGAACTGCTAATGCAGCTGCGCAAGCCAGGTGGTTTCCACCAAAAGTAGTTCCCAGCATAGAATGCCATGCTGTAAATTTAGGTGCAATAGAAATCCCTGCTACCGGAAACCCATTTCCCATTCCTTTAGCCATGGTATATACATCGGCATTTACCCCAGCGTAATCATGAGAATAAAATAAACCTGTTCTGCCGTAACCACATTGAACACTGTCAGCAATATAGACTGCATTATACTGATCACATAAAGTACGGATGAGCTGAAGGAAACTTACAGAAGCTTCTTTAATACCGCCAACACCTTGTATACCTTCAATAATCACAGAGCTGATTTCTTCTCCATATGCTGCGAAAGCCTGTTTCAGGGCATCCTCATCATTGAAGGGCAGCAAAAAACGATGTTATCTGTGCTGTTTACTGGTGCAATAATTTTAGGATTATCAGTTGCAGAAACCGCAAGAGAGGTACGACCGTGGAAAGCTCCTTTGAAAGCAATAACCTTTTTTCTTCCGTTGTAGAAAGAGGCTAGTTTTAATGCATTTTCATTAGCCTCAGCTCCAGAATTACAAAGGAATAACTGGAAATCAGTCTTTCCTGATACTTTACCTAATTTTTCAGCAAGCTCTACCTGCAGAGGTATTTTCACTGAATTAGAGTAGAAACCTACTTTATTCAGCTGATCTGTCAAACGCTTTACATAGTGAGGATGAGTATGACCGATAGAAATTACGGCATGGCCGCCATAAAGGTCAAGATACTCCTGCCCTTTGGCATCCCATACGGTACTGCCTGAGGCTTTCACAATTTCTATATCATTTAAAGGGTATACATCGAATAAGTTCATCTTTTTAAAAGCTTTTTACCTTAGGTTTTGACCTCAGGTGGTTCGTAAAATAATTTGATTGCAGCACCTGTTTAAATTTAAACAGGTGCTTTTGTTTGTCTAAAAAGCAGTTGCTTTAAGTTTCAGGCCTTGCCGTTCGTCTAACCCAAACATCAAATTCATATTCTGTACCGCCTGTCCGCTTGCTCCTTTTAATAAATTATCTATAATACTGATTATTAATAATTTGCCACCATGCTTTTCTACATGCACAAGCCCCTTATTCGTATTTACTACCTGCTTAAGATCGATATTCTTTTTACTTACATGCGTAAAAGGATGTCCGCTATAGTAGTCTTCGTAAACAGCTTGTGCCTGTTCTGCTGTTAAATCGCTTTCCAGATAAACCGCAGCAAGAATTCCTCTTGTAAAATCTCCACGTTGAGGGATAAAGTTAAGATCCTGGTTAAAATCAGCATCAAGCTGTAATAAGCTCTGTCCGATCTCATTCAGATGCTGATGTTCAAAAGCCTTATAAACAGACAAATTATTGTTACGCCAGCTAAAATGTGAGGTTGCTGCCAGACTTTGCCCTGCTCCTGTTGAACCTGTTGTTGCATTGATATGCACTTCGCTTTTCAATAACCCTTTTGCAGCCAGAGGCAATAAAGCCAGTTGGATACAGGTTGCGAAACAACCCGGGTTAGCAATAAAACCGGCCGTCTTGATACGGTCTCTGTTTAATTCAGGTAAACCGTAAACCCAGTCTGTACCTGCCGCCCCGGATAATCTGAAATCCTGGCTCAGGTCTATTATTTTGATCCCTGCCGCAATAGGATTTGCGTCAAGAAACTTTTTTGCATCGCCATGGCCTACGCATAAAAAAAAGTACATCAATGGCAGAAGAAAGTTCATCTGTAAAGCGCAGATCAGTATCTCCTAAAAGATCAGTATGGACATCTGAAATCAGATTACCACCATTACTGTTACTATGTACAAATACGATTTCTACATCTGCATGGTTAATTAACAGACGCAGCATTTCACCACCGGTATATCCGGCACCGCCAACTATACCTGCTTTAATCTTCATTGCCGTTCACTTTATGCCAGATCATTACCTGGTTGCCAAATATTTTAGAGAACCCTTTAACATCCTCACCGCTCCATGCATTGTTCATTTCACCGTAGCTGCCAAATTTATTGCTCATCAGATCATGTTTAGATTCGATACCGATAATCTGGAATCTGTATGGCAATAACTCTACAAACACTTTTCCGCTTACTGTATGTTGTGTATCTGCAAGGAAAGCTTCAATGTTGCGCATGACCGGATCATGGAACTGACCTTCATGCAGCCAGTTTCCATAAAAAGAAGCCAATTGCTCTTTCCATGACAATTGCCATTTTGTTAAAGTATGTTTCTCTAAAGTATGGTGTGCTTTGATAATAACCATTGGTGCGGCAGCTTCAAAACCTACACGTCCTTTAATTCCAATAATTGTATCTCCAACATGGATATCACGTCCGATACCATATGGCTGTGCAATCGCCTGTAATTTCTGAATGCTTTTACCGGCTCCAATTGCTCACCGTCAAGTGCAACCAGTTCTCCTTTTTCAAAAGTAAGCTCAATTTTGCGGCTCTTAGTTTCAGAAGCCTGTGTTGGCCATGCTTCTTCTGGTAAAGTTTCGTTAGAAGTCAAAGTTTCCTTTCCTCCTACTGAAGTACCCCATAAACCTTTGTTGATAGAATATCTTGCTTTTTCTGCACTATACTCAACTCCGTGTTTACTTAAATATTCTATTTCCGCTTCGCGGGATAATTTCAAATCTCTGATTGGTGTGATAATCTCAACATTAGGAATGATGATATTAAAGATCATATCAAAACGAACCTGATCATTTCCTGCTCCTGTACTTCCATGAGCAACGTAATCAGCACCTATCTTTTTCACATAGTTTGCAATTGCTGTAGCCTGGCTTACACGCTCAGCACTTACAGAAAGCGGGTAAGTTGCATTTTTCAATACATTACCAAATACCAGGTATTTAATACAACCATCGTAATAATTTGCAGTTTCATCAACTACTGCATGAGAAGCCACTCCTAAAGCGTAAGCTCTTTTTTCAATTTCCTGTAATTCTTCATCAGAAAAACCACCTGTGTTGACAATTACTGAGTGAACTTCAAGTCCACGGTCCTGTGCCAGGTGAATACAGCAAAATGAAGTATCTAAACCTCCGCTAAAAGCTAAAACTACTTTCTTTTTCATGAGCAATGTGTGTGTGTTATTATTTAAAAAATAGAGTTGGTAAATGTAATATTGATTTCAGGCCTCCTTTATCATCCGGAGATTTTGGCTTAAGCACCAATCTTTGTTTGATGCGCATAAAGCGTTCGTATAACTTAGGCTTGCGTTCTAATTCTTCTGCAAACTTCTTTGCTACATCGTGTTTCTGTGTCGCAGGATCGTAAAGCATAGCTGTACACATACAGTTCTTACGATCTTTACTTTTCAGGATTTCGAAATTCACGCAGCTCTGACATCCTTTCCAGAATTCTTTCTTCACCTGAGAAAGCTCAGAGTAAGTTACCGGTTCATAACCCAGATCGGAGTTAATTTTCATTACTGCCAGCCCCGTAGTCAATCCAAATATCTTAGCCTTAGGATACTTTTGACGTGATAATTCAAAAATCTTGTGTTTAATAGTATGTGCCAGTCCCATTTTTCTGTACTTAGGACTGACTACTAATCCTGAATTGGCCACAAACTGTCCGTGGCTCCATGTTTCAATGTAGCAGAATCCAGCCCAGGAGCCGTCTTTATGAAAAGCAATAACTGATTTTCCTTCAGTCATCTTTCCAGCCACATATTCAGGTGAGCGTTTAGCGATACCAGTACCTCGTGCTTTGGCAGATTCAGCCATTTCATCACAGATTTCTTCTGCAAACACACGATGTTCAGGAAGTGCAACCTGCACTATAAAATCGTTTATATTCATTAATAGTTAACGAAAAAAAGATAAAATATTCTTATTAATTGATTTTGAAGAGACGCAAGCCTCTAAAGACTGAGTTAGAATTAACTCAAATACGGGGTGTATAATTTTGCCGGCTGGTGGTTACATAAATGACTGGTTCCAGACGTTCAATATATAAACTTCTCGCAGCAATGTTTTTTGCTGTTACGATTGAAAGTTTATGCATTATCTGTTTGATCATTTTCTGTATAATTCCCGCTTTAAAATATTAATGCTGTAAAGGTTTAAATAAATATCGAGTTGTGCAACAGGTTTTTTGTTTTTTTACATTTAATCAACTGCTTGGCCCTCATGAGGTCACCGCTCAATTCAGATACTTTGTAATCAATCTTCTTGTTTACCTGCCAAAGCGAAAATAATAGGATAAAAGATCAAGTTCACCCTGAAGCATGGAACCAATCATCTCCATCCCTATCACTGAAAAAGTAATCCCATTTCCCCCAAATCCCAAAACGAAATAAGTATCCGGGAACTTAGGGTGCTCCCCAATATATGGCAAACCATCCTTTGTCTCTCCAAATGTCCCGCACCAGCAAAAAAAATCCTCAATGAACTTCACATCAGGCAGAAATTTTGTTACAGTCTTTACCAGTTTGTTCTTTTTACGTTCTAACAGCGCATCACGCCTGAGTGGATTCTTAAAGTTTTCGTCCTCACCGCCTACCAAAAGCCGGCCGTCGCTCGTTGTACGCATGTATAAATAAGGTGAATCTGTATTCCAGAACAGCGTATCACAGATATCGTCTTTAAGTTGTTTGTTTTGCTCACTAACCATAGCGTAAGTACTTTTCAGCTTTACAATCTTCTCAGGCAGCATCTCCTGTGTTTCATATCCGGTGCAGTAAACAATTTTATTTGCTGTAATTATTGCTCCATTCTCAGTTTGGGCTAATAACAGCCCTTTTTGATACTTTACCTTCTCCAGCTTTGTTTTATCGTAAACTTCTAATCCTCTTTTTGCATTGTAATGCAGCAAATCATGGGCAAGGCAAAAGGCATCAACACTTGCGCCATCTTTCGATAATATTGCTCCTTCTCTGCAATCAGGCCGTATTTTTCCTGAATCTCTGTTTTATCCAACCAGATTACGTCAAAATCAGCTGCTCTTCTTGCATCAAATTCCTTTTTCAGCCACCCAAGATCTTTTTTCTGATGAGCGAAATAAACGGAGTCCTTTTTTTTGAAGCCACAACCGGATTTGATTTCATCTACCAGCTTTTCTAATTTATAAATTGAGTCCCGGCATGCTCTATAGCTTCCTACAGCGCCTTGCTCTCCAATCTGCTCAATCAATTGATATAATGGAACATCAATTTCATATTGCAACATGGAGGTGGTCGCAGAACTGCTTCCATTTGCGATCTCTCTTTTATCAATTAATACTGTTTTGTATCCTTTTTCTGTGAGAGAATGCGCCATCAGAGCTCCGGTTATTCCACTGCCGACGATCAATATATCACAGCTAATATTCTCTCTCAGAGATGGGTAAGTATGCAAAAGGCCATTTTTTACCAGCCAAAAAGGTTCGTTAGAGCGTATGTTCATAAGCTTGTTTCTGGGTGATACAACAATATTTGGATTACTCTGTTTTAATTTTCGGTTTAGACTTCTTTAACTCCGTCCTATTTATTTGTAAGTTTATCCTGATTAGTTAATACCCCTTTTTATGAAGAAGCTACTTTCCCTTTTTTTTTATAGCAATTACTTTTTCAGTATTCACAACTGCCACTTCTGCTCAAGATCTTCATGCAGCCAGAAAGACAATAAAAGTGCTCACCTCCATCGATTTTTGGGGAAGGGGCTATACTAAAGAGGGAATGACCAAGGCGGCCATTTATCTTTGTGATCAATTTAAGCGAGCCGGGCTTAAGCCCATGGAAGGGAATGATTACAGACAGAATTTCTCTTATCCGGTGAATACCTTCCCCGGGAAAATGGAGGTTACCATTAACGGGAAGAAGCTTAGGCCGGGCAGGGATTTCATTATTCAGCCATCCAGCAAGGGCCTGCATGGCAATATGAAGCTGGAGCAAGCGGATAGTATTTTTGTTAATCCCACACAGCGGGTTGCCGTTGTACTGAAAGATAAACTGACCTGGAGTGCTGCACAAAAAGTGGATGACTTTACCGTACTGGAAGTTAATAAAAGAGCTTTAACTGCCAAACCTGAATCAATCGATGTCGATATCGAACAGGAATTCATTCCTGAATTTATAACCAGTAATATCTGTGGAATTGTCAAGGGGACAAAACATCCGGATTCAATATTAATGATCACAGCACACTATGATCATTTGGGAGGTATAGGAGACCATACATTCTTCCCCGGAGCCAATGATAATGCAAGTGGCATAGCATTGTTATTAAACCTGGCTAAACACTATGCTAAACATCCGGCCCCTTACAGTATTGCATTTGTATGTTTTGCCGGTGAAGAACCGGGGCTCAAAGGCTCTTCTTACTTTACGACATTTCCACCTGTTCCACTCTCCAGCATCAGGTTCCTGATCAATGTTGATATGGTTGGAACAGGAGAAAAGGGTATTACCGTAGTGAATGCAACGATTCTTCCGAAAGAATTTGCACTGCTAAATAAAATTAATGATGAACATCAGTACTTAAGCAAAATTAATCCCCGTAATAAAGCAGCAAATAGTGATCATTATTTTTTCACTGAAAAGGGTGTTCCTGCATTCTTTATTTATACTCAGGGAGGAATAAGCGCCTACCATGATATTGATGATGTTTACGCGACCTTACCTCTTACAGCATTTGCTGATTTATTTAAGCTCTTCATTCACTTCAATGCAGCGCTGATGAAGCCGAACTGATCACACAAGATATAGCTCTGAAAATAAGTTCTTTATCGCTTTTCTGTCATATATTAAAAAAGAGCCGTTATTCTACCTAACAAATCAGTGCTGACATCGTTTATTTGTATACAAATCCACAGCTCTATGTCAATTTTATTATCCCCGTTAAATATCAAAAACATTACCCTGAAAAACAGGATTGTTGTTTCTCCAATGTGTCAGTATTCGGCCGAAGATGGTTATGCTAATGATTGGCATTTAGTCCATTTAGGCAGCCGTGCAGTAGGAGGAGCTGCTTTGATTATTCAGGAAGCTACAGCAGTCTCACCAGCAGGAAGAATTTCTGCGGGCGATTTAGGGATTTGGTCAGATGGACACATTCCTGTACTGAAGCGTATTACTTCATTCATTCATCAGAATGGCTCCATTGCTGGCATTCAACTGGCGCATGCCGGAAGAAAAGCAAGTTTTGACACCCCGTGGAATGGAGGTAAACAAATTACAGAAAAAGATGGAGGATGGAGATCAGTAGCCCCAAGTGCCATTCCTTTTCATGCAAATGACGAACCTCCGATAGCTTTGAGCATCAATGATATCGAAAAGATAAAATCAGATTTCAGAGCTGCAGCACTGAGAAGTATTGAAGCCGGATATCAACTCATAGAAATTCACGCAGCACATGGTTATATTTTCCATCAGTTTTTCTCTCCGCTGAGTAATCTGCGAACAGATGAGTATGGTGGAAGCTTCGAAAACAGGATACGTCTGTTATTGGAAGTTGTTGCCGTAATCCGCGAAGTCTGGACAACTGAAAAACCTTTATTTGTTAGAATTTCTGCCACTGACTGGGCTGAAAATGGCTGGTCCCCTGAAGATTCAGTAAAACTATCAGCCATTTTAAAGACTAAAGACGTGGATTTGATCGACTGTTCATCGGGTGGAAATATCCACTATCAGGAAATCCCCCTTTTTCCAGGTTATCAAGTGCAATTCTCTGCCGATATCCGTAAAGAAACAGGTATTTTAACAGGTGCTGTTGGTTTAATTACTGAAGCAAAACAAGCGGAAGAAATTCTTCAGGAAGGAAAAGCTGACCTGATCATATTAGCAAGGGAACTTTTAAGAGATCCATATTTCCCACTACATGCTGCTTTTGAACTGGATGATGAAATCCACTGGCCCGATCAGTATGCACGTGCTAAACCAAGAAAAAAGAGTTAACCCTTTAGTTAGTTATTTCCATTTCAGCAAGCAGCTTGCCTGCTTGCACTATAAATTCATCTATAGTATTTATCCTTTGAATCTTTGGCTGTTCTAAAGGATTAAAATTATAAATAACCAGGTCCCCTCCTTTATCCCGGCAGTGCAAGATAAATGTTCCCAGATGTACCCCCGAAGGGTTAGGCAGATCACAGACTAAGTGCTGGCCATCCGGTACAACCACTTCAAAAGTTTCAGCATCTATATTAGTGATCAGGGATCTACCTACACGAATTTGTTTTTTACTGTATAATAAAATGTTCGCATAAAAATACCCTGTAGCATTGATTGTATACTCCCCAACTTCTTCTTTAGGAATCAGCTCACCAAGAAAGTAAATATAGTGTTTATCCTCCCCCAGGTATTCGCTCAGTAAGCGAAAGCTTTTCCCGTCCGTTTTTATGATCAGACCTAACTTTTCGTCATATACAGCATCTAAAGACGTATAGTATGTCGTTCCGTACTTACTGCTTTTTTTTGAATTGATCCCCATCAGTTTTCAGCCAGTAATCATTAACGAGAGTATGACAGACAATTACATAATTACCATCACTTAAGCCATATGGCATTTCTTTTAGGCCCTGAATGTCAATATCAGGGAAGACCGTTTTATGTGCATAGCTCTTACTTGAATAAAAGTCCGTACCATCATAGAAATAACCATTAAAAAGTTCAACCGGGGTCTTTTTAGTAGCCAGATGCAAGTTCTCTTTAAGATTTTTAATACGATGTTCATCTGTTAATTTCAAAACTTTATCTAAGATCTTTTTATCAACTATTTGTTGCTGATATAATGCAACCCTGAATTCTGTATCAACATACTTAAAGAAATACTTGTTTACATCATTCCATATAGTTTTCAATTCTGTTTCGGAATAGTGATAGTGCCTGAGCTTTCTGCCTTCAATATCAAAAGCAAATAAAAACTCATTAACAAAGTTCATGCTATCTAATGTGGCAATAAGATAACCCTTGCTATCATCTTCCAGATAAGGTTCAATATCTTTTAATAATTGCCATTCTATGCATTCTTTCAGGAACCCGGCATTACCGTGATGGAAATAGAAATACGCATAAAAAAACACCCCTCTTTCTTCAGGTACTTAAAAACATAATAATTTCTATATCCGGTACCCAGATTTTCAAATATGGCATTAGCCAGAGGCTGACAGGCAACTTTCCTTAAATATTTTTTATAATTCTCCTCTGAAATCCTGATTTTCGAAAGTATCCCAACTGGTTGTGCCATATGATCTCCTTAAAGCAATAGTTATGCCTTGTTCTATTTTTAAGCTGTTTCTAAACCAATTTGTCTTAATTTTGTTGTTCAAAAAAAAAAAGAAATTATGTTCGATAAATTAATGGCTGCTCAGCAAAAAGCTGAAGAAATAAAAAAACGTTTAGATACTGTTTACGTTCATGCAGAAGTTGAAAGTGGTGCAATTAAAGTTACTTCAACAGCAAACAAAACAATCACAGCAATAGACATCAACGAAGAGTTCTATAAACAAGCTGATAAAGAAGAAATTGAAGAGCTACTATTAACCGCTATCAACAAGGTATTACAACAAGCTGAAACAGTTAACGCTACCGAAATGCAAGCTGCTACTCAAGACATGCTTGGTGGTTTAGGCGGGATGTTCGGTCAATAACAAATAAGAATATTAAAGCATAAAAAGATGAAATATACCTATTACGGACAATCCTGTTTTCTTCTGGAAGCTGATGGAAAGAAGTTTCTCTTTGATCCGTTTATTACGCCAAACGAGCTCGCTTCAGCAATTGACACGACTAAAATTGAAGCTGATTACATCCTTGTAAGTCATGGACATGGTGATCATGTCGCTGATCTTGTCCTCTTGGGGAAACAAACTGGTGCAGTAATTATTGCCATGCCAGAAGTTGCCGCATGGGCTGAAAAGCAAGGATTAACAAACATCCACCAAATGAACTACGGATCTGCAAAATTTGACTTCGGAAAACTCCGTATGGTCTGGGCTACCCATTCAAGTTCAATGCCTGATGGAAGCTACGGTGGAAACCCTGCTGGCTTCGTGCTGGAAACAGGAGGAAAAACTGTCTACTTTGCTGGTGATACCTCTTTAAACCTGGATATGAAGATCCTTGCCGACTTATATTCCCTTGACTATGCAATTCTGCCAATCGGCGGTAATTACACCATGGATGTTGATGATGCTCTAGTCGCTACCAAATACATCAATTGCAGCCATGTAATCGGCGTGCACTACAACACCTTTCCCGCTATAGAAATTGATGTAAAAGAAGCTGTTGAAAAATTCAGGAGAGAAGGCAAAACTTTATTGTTACCTGAAATAGGAGAAACGATTACTCTCTAAAGATAGTCTAAGGGATTCCAAACGGTCTCTTGCAAGGAGTCTTAAAAAAAGATTTCTTCCAGGCGTTTCTTGCAAAGGGTTTTACAAAGGGTTTTACAAAGGGTTTTACAAAGGAATTCAATAAAAAAGGTTTCTTTTTAAACTTCTACAAGTAAACTAATTAACCCCATTACCACCAATAAAACCCCTGAGGAAATACTGGATTTATTCCCAGAATTTCTTTAGATTTTAAAAACATCGGGGCAATGTTTTCTGACATCAGCCATCCCTTCAGATGGGTGCGGTCAGTAAAACATGGCCCCGATGTTTTTAAAACGTAAGATGTTCCCCTTTTAATGCGCTTCCAGCCAGGTACTCCCTTCGCCGATTTCGATCTCAATAGGCACTATCGTCTTAATAGCCGTTTTCATCCGATGTGTAATAATCTTTTTCATTGCCTCAACTTCCGACTTCACCACATCAAACACCAATTCATCATGTACCTGCATCGTCATCTTTGATTCCAGTTTCTGATCCTGAATATCCTGATGAATATTGATCATTGCGATCTTAATCATATCAGCAGCAGATCCCTGTATCGGAGCATTAATCGCATTTCGTTCTGCAAAACACTACCCGTCTGGTTAGCCGAGTTAATATCTCTCAGATACCTTCTTCTGCCCATCATAGTCTCTACAAAACCATTTTCACGTGCAAAGTTCATCGTATCAGTCATATACCTCTTAATCCCCGGATACTGCGCAAAATACTGCTCAATCATTTCCGCAGCCTCTTTTCTTGGAATACCCAGGTTCTGAGATAAACCAAAAGCAGACTGTCCGTAAATAATACCAAAGTTTACCGCTTTCGCATTACGGCGCTGAGTAGAATCTACTTCCTCAATCGTAATTCCATAAACTTTAGCCGCTGTTGCAGTATGAATATCAATTCCCTTACTAAAAGCATCCAGCATATTTTCTTCCTTACTGATATCAGCGATGATGCGAAGCTCTATCTGCGAATAATCCGCCGAAAGCAATACATGATTCTCATCTCTAGGAATAAATGCCTTACGGACTTCCCTGCCGCGTTCTGTACGGATAGGGATATTCTGTAAATTGGGATTATTTGAGCTTAAACCTTCCCGTAGCCGCTACCGCCTGGTTATAACTTGTATGTACACGACCTGTTTTGGGATTAACCAATAAAGGAAGCGCATCTACATAAGTAGATTTCAATTTTTGCAGCTGACGGAAGTCAAGAATATCTTTAACAATATCACTTTTATGAGCAAGGGCCGATAAAACATCCTCTCCAGTTTGATACTGCCCCGTTTTCGTCTTTTTAGCTTTAGGATCAAGCTGTAGTTTATCAAAAAGAACTTCTCCCAGTTGTTTTGGAGAAGCAAGATTGAATACTACTCCCGCTTTATCATAAACACTTTGCTCAAACCTGCGGATATCCACTTCCAGATCTTTAGAATAACTGATCAGTGTATCCATATCGATTCTCACACCTTCTTTCTCCATATCTGCCAGTACATAGACCAGCGGATTTTCAATATTGGTGATCAGGTCTTCTGCATTCAGGTCTTTCAGGATTGGTTTGAAAACGTTAGCCAGCTGTAAAGTAACATCAGCATCTTCCGCAGCGTAATCCACCACAGTTTCTACTGGCACATCTCTCATATTACCCTGATTTTTCCCTTTCGGGCCAATCAACGTAGTAATAGAGATCGGGGTATAACCCAGATAGTTCTCTGAAAGCACATCCATATTATGGCGTGTATCAGGGTCGATCAGGTAATGTGCCAGCATCGTATCAAAAAGTTTCCCTTTGATATCTACCCCATACCACTTAAGCACTAAAATATCATATTTAATGTTCTGACCAGTCTTTCCTATCTTCTCATTTTCAAGTACCGGTCTGAATTCATCTACTATCGCTTGCGCTTCTACAGCATCCGATGGAACAGGGATATACCATGCTTTTCCAACTTCAATACAAAAAGAAAGACCTACAAGCTCAGCTCTGTTAGCATCTGTTCCTGTAGTTTCTGTATCAAATGATATATTTTCCTGCTTCAACAGCAGGTCAATTAATATTTTTCTTTTCTCTGCAGAATCTACCAATTGATAATCAGGTTTGGTATCAGCAATTGTTTTTCCAACAGGAGGCTGTTCAAATAAATTTGGCAGCTGTTCAAATGTCTTAGACTTACTTACCGGCTGATCAACCGCATTTCCGAATAAATCAGTCTGCTGTGATCCGCTTGCTTTAGCATCTCCTATACTGAATCCGTCCCCAAATACCCTTTTACCTAAAGTACGGAACTCTAATTCAGCAAAAAGAGGTTCTAATAACTCTCTGCTTGGTTCTTCTAAAAGCAGTGACTGCTCGTCAAATTCAACAGGAACATTTAAAATAATAGTAGCTAATTTTTTAGAAATCATTCCCTGATCAGCAAAAGCAATCACGTTTTCACGTTGTTTGCCCTTCAGCTGCTCTGCATTGGCAATAATATTCTCCATTGAACCATATTGCTTGATCAGCAGTTTAGCAGTTTTCTCCCCTATTCCAGGAATTCCAGGAATGTTATCAACTGCATCTCCCCACAAACCAAGAATATCATCAATTACCTGTAATAATACATTCTCTATTTCCCATTTCGCCAGAACTTCCGGAACACCGATGATTTCCATCTCATTTCCCATTCTTGCAGGCTTATAGATAAAGATATTATCAGAAACCAACTGTGCAAAATCTTTATCAGGTGTCATACAGAAAACTGTGAACCCTGCTTTTTCAGCCTCTTTAGCCAATGTTCCAATAATATCATCAGCTTCAAAGCCATCCTTGGTAATTACAGGGATATTAAAGCCTTCAATCAGTTTAAAAATATAAGGTAAAGCAGCAGATAAATCTTCTGGCATACTTTCCCGGTGTGCTTTGTAAGCAACAAAATCTGTATGTCTTTCAGTAGGAGCTTCAGTATCAAAAACTACCGCAATATGACTTGGTTTTTCCTTTTTAAGGACTTCCATTAAAGTATTGGCAAAGCCCATTACTGCGGAGGTGTTGATACCGGTAGAGGTAAATCTAGGGCTTTTACTTAATGCAAAATGCGCTCTGTAGATCAACCATACCGTCAAGCAGGAAAAGTTTTTTCATCAGTATAAATTTGTTTTTAATTGAGATGAAGCTATCATGTGCTACCCGATTTTATTCATTTCGGTTTCTGTTCTGCTGCACACGATGGTTTCATCGTGTAAATATTTATTTTTTATTAAAATTGCCCCTGTCAGTCACCTCACAGGTTATCTGTTCAAAGTTAACATCTGAACGTGAGCTAACCTAATTAGTATTTAGCTATAAATAAAAGTACAGGAAAGAAATTGTACATCGCATGAAGTGCAAATGAATATTTAAGACCATAATTCATTCGGGCATACCCCAGAACAAGGCCAACAGCCAGTTGTGGTAGCGTATACAATATCCCCAATGGCAACAGACCGATCCCCTTTTCAAAATTACTGAGATGTACGAGTGCAAAACAAATAGCGGTCAGGTGAAAATGCCATGGAAAAATAAGTTCCCAGAATTGAAACTTTAAAGTAACACTCCGGGCAAGGTTGTACCGGTAGATAAGGTATAAGACCATAAAAACAAACGGACTAACCAGAAAAGCCCAATTTGTTTCAATGATAGCACTCAAAAAGGCCCCGACGATAAAGGATATAAACAAAAGACTACCTGTAAAGCGTCTTAACTGAGCTCTGAAAAGAAGTTCTTCTGATAAGGGGGCCCAAATTACAGCCATTATAAAAAGTACGGGTTTTACCATAGTCTTTTTATCCATCACAGATGGACCTGGCTCAGGAATTAGTTTCATGCCTATTAGTACCCCTAGCAACATCCCGCAGCCAACACCTGCAATTAAACAGATAAAAGCCAGCTTGAGTAATAAGACAAATGGCCTGTCTGCACTTTTAGGAATTCTGGTCAGATAAGGATGTTTCAGATAACTTGTTAAATCATGAATCAAGTCCAGCATTTAACGTGCAATGCAGCCCTCAATATGATCATTAACCATTCCTGTAGCCTGCATGTGTGCATAGCAGATTGTTGTTCCAAAAAATGAAACCTCGTTTCTTCATATCATTGCTGATCGCATCAGATATTTCTGTTCGTGCAGGAACTTCACCCAATGATTTAAAATGGTTTACAATGGGTTTCTGATCCGGCAAAAATCCCCATATGTATTTTGCAAAAGAGCCGAATTCCTTTTGTATGGCTATAAAAAGCCGGGCATTTTTAATCGCAGAATTGACTTTGAGTTTATTTCTGATGATTCCGGTATCGTTCATTAAACGTTCTGTATCAGCCTCTGTAAAAGCAGCAACCTTATGTACATCAAAATCAGCAAATGCAGCACGGTATCCTTCGCGCCGGCGTAGAATTGTAATCCAGCTTAAACCTGCCTGCGCACCTTCCAGAATCAGAAATTCAAATAAAATCCGGTCATCATGAACTGGTTTGCCCCATTCTTCATCATGGTATTTCGTATACAAGGGGTCGGTTCCACACCAGCCGCATCTTTTCAATTCTGCGCTCATCTTAATTACATGCTCATCTTAATTACATGCTTAATTTCCCAATACTCAACAGCCCGACGGTAATGTGGAATAACAATGGAGCCACCTACCAGGTTTGCGATCATAAAAACTTCATTAATTTCAGCATCGCTCACTCCCTCATCAAAGCATTTTTCTAAATGATATTTGATACAATCGTCACAACGTAAAACCATTGAAGCCACCAGCCCCATCATTTCTTTACTTTTCACATCCAGTGCACCTGCTGCATAGGTTGTCGTATCCAGCGCAAAGAAACGTTTGATGTTTGTATTGGCAGTTTCCATTATCCTATCGTTCATTTTCGAACGGTAGTCGTTAAATTCTTCGACTAATTTGCCCATATAATATATTAACTGATTACAACTCTAATGCCGGATCCCAAAAAAGCATTTTGAAGTCCTTTACTTTGTCCTGGTCGATAACCACACCTTCATTTTCTAATAATTCCTGCATCAGTTCGGGGGTAGGAAAGTGAAATTTCCCAGTAAGCAAACCTTTATGGTTTACTACCCGATGAGCCGGTATAGAAGGCAAAGCATCATGTGCATTGTTCATGGCGTAACCTACCAGCCGGGAAGATTTCCCTGCTCCAAGTGCTTTAGCGATTGCCCCATAAGAAGTTACTCTTCCTTTAGGGATTAACCGCACTACTTCATAAACCTGCTCATAAAATGATTGTTCCATTAGTCGAGTGAGAATTGTATGTAATTTATGTTTTTATCTTGTTTTAAATAGATTCTTTCATAATGTGTTTTGATCTTTAATACCTCATCATAAAATTCTGAAGTATATAAATGATCTGTCTTTTTATAACATGGCAAATTCAGTTCTTCAACCTTTTCGACAGTATAAGCATACAGACCGTCATTATCCGTTTTCAAATTGATTTTACCACCCGGTTTTAAAAATCCTTTATATTTATTCAGGAAACCCGGAAAAGTTAATCGTTTCTTTTCTCTGCTGTCCTGCGGCTGTGGATCAGGAAAAGTAATCCAGATCTCATCGACTTCGTTTTCACCAAAATAGGCTGCGATGTCTTCAATTTGTATTCTTAAAAAAGCCAGATTGCTGATGTTTTCATCTACTCCCGTCCTCGCACCTCTCCAGATACGGTTCCCTTTTAAGTCTATGCCTATAAAATTCTTTTCAGGGAAAAATTTAGCCATATTAACTGAATATTCGCCCTTACCACAAGCCAGTTCCAATACTACCGGATTGTTATTTTTAAAATGCTGTACCGCCCATTTGCCTTGAAGTTCCATTCCCTGCTCCATCTGATAGACATTAGGAAAGGTATCAATTTCAGCAAATTTCCTTAACTTATCTTTACCCACTATTATTTTTTTTTTCTGCAAAAATACAATTTAATCTTCTCAGAGCCTATAAACAAATTGAGCAGACGAATTTTAAAAGCCCTCGTGGTTATCCTTGTTCCTAATTCGTATTTTTGTATAAATACTATATCAAAACAAATTGGAAAAGAGCGCAAAAATCTATATCGCAGGCCACCGTGGAATGTAGGATCGGCTATTCATCGTAAACTGACCAGTCAGGGCTTTAGAAACCTGGCTACCCGGACTTCTTCAGAGTTAGACCTGCGGAACCAGCAGGCAGTAGCAGATTTTTTTGCCCTGGAAAAACCTGATTATGTATTTCTGGCTGCTGCAAAAGTAGGCGGTATTATTGCTAACAATACTTACAGAGCTGATTTCTTGTACGAGAACCTGGCTATCCAGAATAATGTAATTCACCAGGCCTATGAAACGGGTGTAAAAAAACTAATGTTCCTGGGTTCAAGCTGTATATATCCTAAATTAGCTCCACAGCCTTTAAAAGAAGAATACCTTTTAACCGGCCTCCTGGAAGAAACAAATGAGCCTTATGCAATCGCTAAAATAGCTGGTATCAAATTATGTGATGCTTACCGTGCACAGTATAAT
This sequence comes from Pedobacter sp. NJ-S-72, assembly GCF_053890575.1. NCBI lineage: Bacteria > Pseudomonadati > Bacteroidota > Sphingobacteriia > Sphingobacteriales > Sphingobacteriaceae > Pedobacter > Pedobacter sp. NJ-S-72. Next base: position 4,271,006 of record NZ_CM132681.1, read on the forward strand.
TGTAATTTCATTTCCGTTATGCCAACTAATTTATATGGCTACAATGATAATTACCACCCTCAGAATTCCCATGTATACCTGCTGCTTTAATCCGTAAGTTCCATGAGGCAAAAACTAACGGGACACCGGAAGTAATCATCTGGGGCTCGGGCTCACCAATGCGTGAATTCTTATTTGCCGATGATCTTGCCGATGCCTGCTATTTCTTAATGCAAAACTACAATGAACCTCACCTGATCAATATCGGTACCGGAGAGGACTTAACCATAAAAGACCTGGCTTTACTAATCAAAAAAGTAACAGGCTTTGAAGGAGCACTTACTTTTGACAGTAATAAACCAGATGGTACTCCCCGTAAATTAATGGACGTATCTAAATTACATAACCTGGGATGGCAACATCAGGTTGAACTGGAAGATGGTATCCAGCTTGCTTATCAGGACTTCTTAGCAAAACACATTTAGTCCGTTTTAGTCAATCCTTATATAGCTAAAGTTTATATCTTTGAAAAAGAAAATAAACTTTAGCTATATGACCTTAGTTCAACTAGAATATATTGTAGCCGTAGATACTTACAGGAGCTTTTGTTGGCGCAGCCGAAAAGTGCTTTGTAACTCAGCCAACGTTGAGTATGCAGGTACAAAAGCTGGAAGAAATGTTGAATGTAAAAATATTCGACAGAAGTAAACAGCCTGTAATCCCTACCGAGATCGGCTCTCAAATCATAGAACAAGCCCGCCTGGTCCTTCAGGAGAGTCAAAAAATCAAAGAAATCATCAGTAGTCAGCAGCAGGACATCGTTGGTGAACTTAAAGTCGGTATCATCCCTACCGTGGCCCCTTACTTATTACCACAGGTAATCGCTTCTATGATGGAGAAATATCCCGATCTGAAACTATTGATCTGGGAATACACCACCGAAGACATCATCCACCACCTTAAAACCGGTGTACTGGACTGCGGCATTCTGGCTACACCCCTTGGTGATAATTCAATCACAGAGATCCCAATGTACTACGAGAACTTCGTAACCTACATCAGTAAAAACAGCAAACTTTTCAAGAAAAAAAACATCGATGCCAACGATCGATCTGGAGGATGAAAATATCTGGCTGCTTAATGAAGGCCATTGTATGCGTTCTCAGGTACTTAACATTTGCAGATCTACAAAAGACAACCGTTTACAGGGCTTAACCTATAACACCGGAAGCGTAGAAACCCTGATCCGTATGGTAGACATGAACAATGGCGCTACTTTACTCCCTGAATTAGCTTTAACAGAACTTACAGCTAAACAACTCAGCAAGGTCAGGACATTCAAGTCCCCGGAACCAGTTCGTGAGATCAGTTTGGTTACCCATAAAAACTATATCAAGAAAAGAATGCTGAATGCGCTCAAAGAAGAAATTCTGGCTATCATACCAAAGGCAATGAAGCAGAAAAAGAAAAAGGATATTGTCGGGATCTAGGGGCTGGAACCATTGCTAGCCATGCAAAAAAGGTAGTGTAAGAAAAGAAATACCAATTTATGAGAACCAATCCGTATCGTTTTATTTGCGCATGTATCTTTGTTTTGTTACCGGGTATGCTCCGCGCACAGACAGTTAATGAAAATCAGCAGATCGACAAACTGGTAAAGACCTTCGTAGATCTTGACCAATTTAGCGGGAGTGTTCTTGTGGCCAAGAAGGGCAAAGTTGTGTTTAGTAAAGGTTCTGGTTTGGCAAACCGGGAATGGAATGTTGCTAATACAGCCGACACGAAGTTTAGAATTGGTTCGCTAACTAAACAATTTTCTGCGTTGCTGGTTATGCAGCTTTATCAGGAAGGAAAAATTGATCTGGGTGGGTATATCTCTGATTATCTGCCATATTACCGAAAGGATATTGGCACAAGGGTTACCATTCACCAGCTGTTGAGCCATACTTCCGGACTTGGTGATTTTGGCAGCAGGGACGATTTCCGGGAAATCTGCAAAACAGAATATACTCCCCAGGAATTTGTAGAAAAATATTGCAGCGAGAATCTTGAGGCCGAGCCCGGCGTCCGCTATTGCTATTCAAACTCGGGTTATTATATCCTTGGGGGGCAATATAGAGTCCCTGAGGTCTAAGCCCTACAGTGAGGTACTTAAAGAAAGAATATTAGATGTTATTGGGATGAGCAACTCAGGCATGGAGATGAGAAAAGAAATAGTCAGTGAACAAGCCTCAGGCTATAACCTGCAGTATGGGAAATATACAAAACCTGACTATATCAATCTTTACGCAGTTATCTTTTCAGCCGGGGGGATGTATTCTACCGTTGGGGATCTTCTGAAATGGGACAGGGCATTGTATACAGAACAGTTACTGTCAAATAAGAACCTGGAGCTAATGTTTAAACCGAACATGGAAAAATATGCTTACGGGATAGTAGTCAATAAGACGAAGATCCCCGGGCTCGCATTTACTTCCGGGTTTTCTTCACATACCGGGGCTATCAATGGATTCCGCTCGGTAATTGTCAGGGAAAGCCACGAGCAGCAAGTCATTATTATTTTAGGCAATACAACACCTGGAAGTACAATTGTAGACCTTAACCCTATAAGCAACAGAATCTATTCGGTGATTAATGGCCTTAATTATGAAAAACCAAAGCCTGGGATTGTTCAGGCAATGGCGACTAAAATACTGAATGGATCTGTTGAAGAAGGTATTTCATTTTACAGGAAAGAGAAAGTGCAGGAAAACGGAAGATTTGATTTCAATCTGGCTGAGGGCGAGCTAAACACTATGGGCTACTATCTTTTAGCACAGGGCAAAAAAGCAGATGCTATAGAAATATTCAAACTTAATACTACGGAGTTTCCTCTATCCTGGAATGCATTCGATAGCTATGCAGAGGCATTGGAGGGCGCAGGACAAAAGAATGAATCGATAAGCAACTATAAACGGTCAATAGAACTCAATGCAGACAATGTTCATGCAAAGGAGCGGTTGAAGTTATTAACGGAAAAATAATCAGCTTCATCGATTTTAATTCTCGAACTCAGGCTAATAAGAGAAAAGGTTTAACATTTGTAAGGCATCTATGTTGGAAGGGGGTTGGTAGGGGTAATCGCCCTACCAACCCCCTTCCAACATAAGTACCTTCTAGAGCGCAAACACTAACAGAACTTGTCCCAATAAATTTTAATCAACCATCCATAACTTAAATAACCATTCTTACAAGAACAACTGAACAAGGAACACCCCAAGTCCGGATTGCGTCTCAGGGTAGCCTTAAAATAAAAAGGGAAGGCCGTGTTTTCTGACATCAGCCATCCCTTCAGATGGGTGCGGTCAGTAAAACACGGCCTTCCCTTTTTATTTTAGAGTTCCCTTAAAGCTTACGCTTTTTTGAAACGTTCTGCAACTGCGTCCCAGTTTACTACATTCCAGAATGCAGCGATATAGTCAGGACGTCTGTTTTGATATTTTAAGTAATAAGCATGTTCCCAAACATCCATTCCTAAGATTGGAGTACCTTTAACTTCAGCAACATCCATTAATGGATTATCCTGATTAGGAGTCGAAGAAACAATTAATTTACGGTCAGCACCAAGCTTAACCAAGCCCATCCAGAACCGAAACGGGTTGCACCAGCTTCAGCAAATTTAGTTTTGAAGTCAGCGAAAGAACCGAAAGCAGCTTTAATAGCTTCAGCTAATTCTCCTGTTGGCTCACCACCTTTATTGTGACCTAAAACTTCCCAGAATAAAGAGTGATTGAAGTGACCACCACCATTGTTTCTTACTGCTGCAGGAAACTTAGAGATGTTTTTAATGATTTCATCAAGGCTTTGTGAAGCCTCAGGCTTGCCTTCTAAAGCTTTGTTCAGGTTAGTAACATAAGCCTGGTGATGTTTATCATGGTGAATTTCCATGGTTGTTTTATCGATATGCGGTTCTAGTGCATCTGTTGCGTAAGGTAACGCAGGTAATTCAAAAGCCATATTATTGTATATTTAAGTTTAAAAATTAATGGTTCACAAAGATAACATTCAAGTGCAGGTATTTGTTCAATGTTTTGTCATTTACCCCCGTTTGTTCTCAAAGAACGCTTCATCATTAGCTGTGCACATTCTACAGCCAGCACTCCGTTTTTCGTTACCGTTTTTGGGTGAAGTAAATTAGCATTTTTGCTTGTAAATCCACGCTTTTCTTCTGAAGCTCCATATACTATTCTACTGATCTGAGTCCAGTAAGCAGCTCCTGCGCACATCACGCAAGGCTCAACAGTTACGTATAGCGTACAATCTTTCAGATACTTACCACCAAGAGTCAGACTAGCTGCGGTAAATGCCTGCATTTCGGCATGTGCCGTAACATCATTTAATTGTTCAGTAAGGTTATGTCCGCGTCCAACGATCCTCCCCTTACAAACAACAATTGCCCCGATAGGAATTTCTTCATGATCAAAGGCAATTTGCGCTTCCTGCAAAGCAAGACGCATATAGTGTTCATCTTCTTTAGGTAAGTCGTTTTCGTCAGAAAAATTATAATAACTCATTTTTTAGCACAATTTACTGCCGTTGGGTACTTTGCCCAACAGCGTTGTCAATACAATATTCCCATCCATCCTCATCCGCAAACCCAGTCACTAAAAACTCTGACATAAACTTGCCAATTTGTTTTTTCGGAAAATTAACGACTCCGACTATTTGTTTTCCTACTAATTCTTCTTTGGTATAGTGGGCCGTAATCTGTGCACTGCTCATTTTTTGCCCAAATTCGCCGAAGTCTACTTTGACTTTATATGCCGCTTTTCTGGCTTCAGGAAATTCCAGGACTTCTAAAATTGTGCCTGCTCTTAATTCGATCTTCTCAAAATCATTCCAGTCTATATGCTCCATATTTGCTCTTCAATTTTGTACACCGATAAAATTACGAATCTTCAGCTTATAATGCCCTATGTTGCATATTGCTTTTTACTACCTTTGTAACATGATTGATGTTGTACTTAAAAAAGGCAAAGAGAAAGCCGTCCACCAAAAACACCCCTGGATATTTTCAGGAGCTATAGATAAAGTTAAAGGCAATCCATTAAATGGAGAGGTCATCAAGGTTCTTGCAGCCGACCACCAGTCTTTCTTAGGTTACGGTTATTATAATGGCCAGTCGCGCGTAGCGGTACGTCTATTGGAATGGGAAGAACACAACATCATTGACAAGGCATGGTATGAGCTGAGATTAAAAAATGCAATCGCCTCCCGTGCTCACCTGCTTAGCGATTTGGAAACGAACACTTGCCGCCTGGTATTTAGTGAGGCTGATTATTTACCTGGACTGATCGTTGATAAATATGCAGACTATCTTTCTTTACAGATCCTGAGTGCAGGGATGGAAAATGTTAAAGCAGAACTTATTGAGATTTTAATCGCAGAATTAAACCCCATCGGGATTTTTGATAAAAGTGATGCTAATGCGCGTACGCATGAAAACCTGGAAGTTTCACAAGGTCTGCTTTGGGGAGAAACTCCACCGGAATTTATTGAAGTAAAAGAAAACGGCGTTCGCTATCATATTAATATTGCAGATGGTCAGAAATCTGGTTTTTATTGTGACCAGCGTGATAACCGCGAAATCCTTGCTGCTTATACAAAAGACAAAGAAGTACTGGATTGTTTCTGCTATAGTGGAGGATTCACTTTGAACAGCTTAAAACATGGTGCTAAACATGTAACCAGCGTAGACAGTTCAGCATTGGCTATTGAAACCTTAAAACATAACCTTGGTTTAAATGGCTTCATGGAGCATCAGCAAACCAGTGTACAATCTGACGTTAACAAACAACTTCGCGTTTTTAAAGAAGATGGGAAACTTTTTGATGTGATCGTTCTTGACCCACCAAAATACGCACCTTCAAGATCGGCTTTAGACCGTGCAGCACGTGCTTACAAAGACCTGAACAGATTAGGTATGTTATTGCTTAAAAAAGGTGGTATCCTGGCTACATATTCTTGTTCAGGAGCAGTTGATCTGGATACTTTTAAACAGATCATTGCATGGGCAGCATTAGATGCTGGCAGAGAAGTACAGATTATTAAGCAATTCCATCAGCCTGAAGATCACCGGTAAGAATTTCGTTTCCAGAAGGAGAATATCTTAAAGGTTTATTATTAAGAGTATTATAAAATTATAGATTGATAGTAGGGGTAGCAAACAAATATGCGTTTTATTTGTACTTTACATAACGCAAATTTTTCAAATGCTTATAGTTCACAATATCAGATTAAGCCGTATCCTAAGAAATACCTGGCAGGTAGACCTCATCATGATTTTCTCCTGCACCGGAGCATATCTTACAAGAGCGTTTTTAATTAAACACAACTTTGAAATCCCTACTATCATACCTTCCGTTTTGGGTACGGCCATAGCTTTTTTTATTGGATTTAATAATAATCAGGCCTACGACCGATGGTGGGAAGCACGTAAAATATGGGGCGCTTTAGTTAATGATTCCAGATCATGGGCAAGAAGTGTAATTACCTATATTTCCCAGAATGAAACCAGTAACGAGGACTTCAAAGCAATAAAAGACAGGATGGTTCGCCGTCATATCGGTTTTCTGTATGCCCTAAAAGCCAAACTCAGGGGTGCCGTTGATGAAAACTATCAGCAATACCTGGATGAAGCAGATCTGCAGGAGATTAACACACATAGTAATGTACATAACGCAATTCTAACGTTGCAATCCAGAGATTTACAGCAACTGAGTAAAGAGGGTATGATAGATGGTTTCCGTTTTATGGAAATGAACCAGCTACTGGTTAAGTTCTCCGATGAAATGGGTAAGTCTGAAAGGATTAAAAATACCGTTTTCCCTACTACTTATAATTACTTCACTAAAGTATTCATTTGGCTATTTATTGTTTCTTTAACCCTGGTAGTTAGTCATGACGCTGGTGTATGGGCAATTTTTATTGGCTGGTTGGTGGGTTTTGTTTTTGTTTCTACACAAATTAATGGAATGAGTCTGATTGACCCTTTTGAGAATAACTCATCCTCAGTACCGCTTAACCAGATTACAAGAACTATAGAAATCAATCTATTGGAAATGATAGGTGCCGAAAAGATACGGCACCCGTTAAACCTATAAATGATGAGTATATTTTATAAACTTGCCTACTCTTCTTCTTTAAAGTATACTTTGTAATAGTTCATTGACTTATCGTCATCGAACCCTTTTTCGATAAGTTCTTTATTTCCGTGAATATAGATGTGAAAATTCTTATCCAGTTTCAGTACGCTTTTAAATGCTTTAGCTTGTTTTTTAACAGCTGCTCCTGAGATATCAAAACTATCAGGTATAGGGGTTTCGAATTCCTCTTCATAACTCTTTTTATAGGTTTTGAAAGATTCGATCCCTTCTTTATTCCCGATAACCTCATTAGAGAACTCATCCATATCGAAGCTTTCCTTCTCCTTGAAATACTTCATTGAGCGGTTCAGCAGATCTATTTTATCAGCCTTGGTCATATCGTATTCCTGATCAAGTTTATCGGTTACAAAGCTTTTATATACGCCTAATACGTTCTTGGTCTGATTATAATTATCATTTCTGACCTTCAGTTTTAAAAACTCATCTTTCCAGTATACGGCTTCATTGCTCTTGTTAGTCTGATCAATGACAGCAACTTTATACCCTTCTTCCTTTTCAGTATTGAAGATTATACAGCCTTTATCCAGCTTATTGATATTGATCGCATCTTCTTCATAACTTAAGGCAAAACCTGCCTGCTCCGGAGAAACCTTCAGGTAAGTCTCTTTCGTTTCCGATTTAAAAATACCAATGGCGTCATGCAGTTCTCCTTCAATCTGTACATTTTCGAAATAAGCTACATACAGCTCACCAGCTTTTATTTTAGGATGGTTGGACGTATCATACAGGTACTTTGCCAGTTGCTCACTGTTTTTATGAAAATTCTCTCCGTTTTCAAAGACCTGCTCAATGAAATGATAAACTTCGTTCAGATTTAAATCATCATTTGGATGAAAAAAACGAAAAATCTCATTGACCTTTTCATAAGGACTCAAAAAATACTGGATCAACAGGTTCTTTAGCTGCTCATCCTGAATTTGCATCGATGCTTCAGATAATACATAAAAATCATCCTGTGCTTTGTTACCAATTCTATGTATAGAAAGCTCTGCTAGAGAGGCTTCTGGAAAATAAATCATATACGCTGTTATTTTAAGCTATGTTAATAGGTCGCAAAAATACTTATTTTTCCTCTTTTGCGGTATTTCTAAGCTCCACAGGTTTAGTCGATTTCTTCTTCATTTTCAGGTTCAGCATCTCTACCAATACTGAGAATGCCATCGCAAAATAGATATACCCTTTAGGGATATGCTGATCAAGTCCCTCTGCCAGCAATGAAACACCGATTAACAACAAGAAGGACAGTGCAAGCATCTTCACTGTAGGGTGGTTATTGACAAAGTCACTGATTGCATTTGCTGAAACCATCATAATAATCACGGCTATAATTACCGCAGCTATCATAATCTCTACATGATCTGCCATTCCTATCGCTGTAATTACAGAATCTAAAGAGAAAACGATATCAAAAACAAGAATCTGCGCAATTACGCCAGCGAAAGAATGTACTTTCACATTTCCTTCTCCCTCCTCTTCACCTTCCAGTTTCAGGTGAATTTCATGGGTACTTTTATAGATCAGGAACATTCCTCCTAAAATAAGAATCAGATCACGCCCTGAAATAGCCAGTTTTTCCAGCCATTCTTTGTTATCCAGGCTAATCCATTCACCAACATTAAATAATGTGGCAGTAAGGCTCATTACCCAGCTTAAAGATAAAAGCAATAATACTCTGGTAATCATAGCCAGCCCCAATCCTAATTGTCTTTTTTTTTTTTGCTGATGTGCAGGCAATTTTCCGGAAAGGATAGAGATGAACACAATATTGTCAATCCCCAGTACGATTTCTAAAACAGTAAGGGTTAACAGTGAGATCCAGGCTTCGGGCGTACTAAAGAATTCCATATATTAATTGTTTTGCCGTAAAGCTAAAAAAAAAGCTTGTTGAATTAATCAACAAGCTTTTTACCTTCCTTTTTTTTTTCTATTTCTATTTAAATGTGACAGATCCGTAATCTGCCTTGACACGAATATTTCCCTTTCCACCATTTCCAATCTTTCCGGTATAATTCTTTGAATCCTCATCTTCCTGGTTACCTACCGGATGTGCTGTCACTCTATTCCCTGTTTTAAGACCGCTGTAACTGGTTTGCAAAGTGAAATCCCCGTGGTAACTGTCTGCAAAATTTAGTTTTGTATCTACATATTCGGAATTAATAGTTAAGTTTTTACAACCAGCCCCAACTTCAACTACCTCGAAATTATTATAGCTCATTCTAAAATTACCATCGCCTCTTAAACTACCGATCGTTACGTTAGCGTATTCCGACCTTAGGTCAAGCTTCCCTACCGTGCCTATTTTTATATTATTGTATTGCTGCCTGATTACCGCGTTCCCTTTAATATTATCAACTCTGACATTAGCATATTGTACATCCAGATCAAGATTATTGACATTTGTAATACTGATTCCCGATCCCATACTGCTGTTTAATCACCGCATCTCCCCTGATCGTATTAATGACCACTGTGACATATTGTGCATTCAAATCTAATGTATTAGCAGCCCCAATGGTCAGGCCAGATCCATATTGTTGTTTCACTACCGCTTTATTCACATCTGTAATCACAGTTTTGCCATACTGGACAGAAACATAATTATTAGTATTGGTTAGTTTTCCTGCAACAAAATCCCCATACTGTACTTTTGCATAAAGCGGCCCTGCGAAATCCTCCATATTGACATTCCCAAATTCCTGTGTTAAAGTCAGGGAATTCGCAGCAGGCATATATACCACATAGTTTACCTTAACCTCTCTTCTTTTATTTCTCCCTGACCATCTGTTTCCCTCGCCTATAGTTGTTTTACAAGTCACCATGTCCCCGCTTTTTTCTGCCGAAATATTTACCTGGTTGATTAATTTTTCTGTTTCTTTTTCATCATTACTATACGCTCTGATTGAAACGTCTATTTTCACTTCTTTTTTGTCCCATATCTTAATTATCATGCTACCATACTGATTATGAAGACTTATTTTATCAGTTGAACTCAAAGAAAAACTCTTGCTGAAATTTTTTGACCTCATCGGATCATTATCATTTTGCTGATTTGAACTTTGCTGAGAAGTACTTACAGCATAGGAAGTGGTACTACTCGTGCTATTTGAACTTACAGCATAAACAGGGGCCTCACTAATTTTCAAATCTGTTTCGCTCTGCGCATTGGCCAGGCTAAATGAACAAAACAGGATTCCTGAGAGGATTAACTTTTTCATATACTATTCTCCTTTTTATATTGACTGACTTCGTTAATGATTGATAATTGCTGATTTAACAGCTGGATCTGGATTTCCAGGTTCCTGACCATTGCCTTTACGACCATTTGTTGATTCGGGCTACCTGCCATTTCTTTAGTTAATCCTTCATAAGTTTTATTCAGGACTTCAAAATCTGCTTTAAACTTATGATAGAGTCAGGATTTGTCTTTGCAAAAGCCTGTAAGCTATCTTGTTTCTGTTCAATCAGATTCACAAACTTAACTTGTTTCTGTGCATAAACAGGGTTCACATCTGCGACACTTAACCTGCTTCTTTTTCCCGGAATAACATATAGGAAAGTAACGCCCAGCACAACGATCAGTGAGGCGGCGATTCCCGCCCACAGCTGTATATTAAACGCTGCTTTTTTTTTTTTTTTTTTTCTGCTTTTCCTTTTTATCCAGCTCTGCTTCAATTTTATCCCAGAGCCCCATTGAAGGCCTGTCGGTATCAAACTCCCGCTTGTTATCTCTGATAAAATCTTCCAGTTTAGTATTCATCTCTTGCTCCTTTCTTTTCTAATATATTTCTCAATTTCACTTTTGCTCTCATTAATTGTGACCTGGAAGTAGCTTCCGAGATTTTAAGAATATGGGAGATCTCTTCATGGTCATACCCTTCAAATAAATATAAAGTAAGAACTACTCTATAGCCATCAGCTTTTATCGGCCTTTTATCGCAGCTTTCACCTCTTCAACTCTCCATTCCAGATCTTCCTGATCGGCTGAATCCTCTGCAGGAATTTCCACACCGTCCAGACCAATAAACTCCATCTTTCTTTTCCGCAGACAGTTAATTGATTTGTTAACGATGATCTGTTTTAACCACAAGCCGAAGGTCGTGTCTCCTCTAAAATCACCAATCCTCATAAATGCGTCTAAAAAAGCTTCCTGTACAACATCTTCAGCCTCAGCCTCATGGTTTACAATCCGTAGTGCTGCACTGTACATAGCTCTTTCGTACAATTTGTATAATTCAAATTGTGCTGTCCGGCTACCTTTTCGGCAGGCATTAACCAGGTCAATATTTTTATCTATGTATACTGCTTCCAATGTCTTCGTATTCGTTATAAATGACAGGATGATTTTGCAAACGTTGCATCTTATTGAAAAAACTTTTCAATATACCTCGTTAAATCAATAACCGTTTATAATATATGGCTCAAAATGAATATTTTTTTGCGGCTTAATCCGATGAAAAAATGTTAAGAACAACAACTTGCGGAGCGCTGACGATTGAGAATCTAGGCGAAAACGTAATTCTGTGCGGTTGGGTACAGAAATCCAGAGACTTGGGAGGAATGACTTTTATTGATATCCGTGATCGTTACGGTATCACCCAATTGGTTTTTAATATGGATGATAACACTCAGCTCTGTGAAAAAGCCCGCAGTTTAGGTCGCGAATTTGTGATCAAAGCAAGCGGACTGGTTGTTGAGCGTTCCAATAAAAACCCAAAAATGCCAACGGGAGATGTGGAAATAAAAATCACTGACCTTGAAATATTGAATGCATCGAAGATCCCGCCATTCTTAATTGATGATGAGACCGATGGCGGCGATGATTTGCGCATGAAATATCGTTATCTGGATTTGAGAAGGAATCCGGTAAGAAATAATATGGTTCTTCGTCATAAAATGGCACAGTCTGTAAGAAGATACCTGGGCTTTAGATTTTATCGAGGTGGAAACTCCTGTGCTGATTAAATCTACGCCTGAAGGTGCAAGGGACTTTGTAGTTCCAAGCCGGATGAATGCTGGTGAGTTCTATGCTTTACCTCAATCTCCTCAAACCTTTAAGCAATTACTGATGGTTTCTGGTTTTGACAGATATTTCCAGATCGTAAAGTGTTTCAGGGATGAAGATTTACGTGCTGACAGACAGCCTGAGTTTACTCAGATCGATTGCGAAATGTCATTCATTGAACAAGAAGATATCCTGAACACTTTTGAAGGACTGATCCGTACCCTGTTCAAAGAAGTTAAAAACTTTGATTTACCTGAGGTTCCAAGAATGCAATATGCTGATGCGATGCGCTGGTATGGTTCCGATAAACCGGATACACGTTTCGAAATGCGCTTTGTTGAATTAAATGAAGTTGTAAAAGGGAAAAACTTTCCTGTATTCGATAACGCTGAATTAGTTGTAGGGATCAATGCAAAGGGTGTGCGCATTATACGCGCAAACAGATGGATGAACTGACTGACTTCATTAAACGTCCTCAAATCGGAGCTACAGGCCTGATTTATGCAAGACACGGTGAAGATGGTTCAATCAAATCTTCTGTGGACAAGTTCTATACTGAAGAAGATCTGAAACAGTGGGCTGAGTCTCTTCAAACACAACCTGGCGACTTAATGTTGCTAATGGCCGGAACTAAAGATAAAGTACGTAAACAATTAAGTGAATTACGCCTTGAAATTGGTACCAGACTAGGTTTACGTGATAAAAACGTCTTCAGTGCTTTATGGGTACTCGATTTCCCTCTTTTAGAATGGGATGAAGAATCTGAGCGCTATCATGCTATGCACCACCCTTTTACATCTCCTAAACCAGAGGATATCGCGATGTTAGATACCAATCCTGGTGAAGTAAGAGCCAATGCTTACGATATGGTAGTTAACGGAACTGAAATAGGTGGTGGATCAATTCGTATCCATGACCGCACGTTACAAGCATTAATGTTCAAACATTTAGGCTTTACTACCGAAGAAGCTCAAAAACAATTTGGCTTCCTGATGGATGCTTTTGAATTCGGAGCTCCTCCACATGGTGGTATTGCTTTTGGTTTTGACAGACTTTGTTCAATTTTCGCTGGTTTAGATAGTATCCGTGATGTTATCGCCTTCCCTAAAAACAATTCGGGAAGAGATGTGATGATTGATAGTCCTTCAACTATCGACGAAAAACAGCTTAAAGAGCTAAAAATAAAAACCGATTTATAAAGAACATTTCAGAAGGGCCTTAACAACCCACTGTTCTTCAAGCAGAAAAGCCTTTCAATTAAAACTGAGAGGCTTTTCTATTTACAAAAATGACGGTACGATATATTTACCCAAGATTTCAAAAGCCTGTTTATTTTTAAACGAACCGTAATTCCCTTGTGTAAAAACAATCGTGAGATTTAAATCCCTGAGCATAAAGATAAACTGACCTCCGTTACCGAAGCAAACAAACAATAAATCTTGCTGAAAGTCTTTTGTTTTCAGGAGTTCACGATACCAATAGTACCCGTAATAGGTAGGCTGCGGTAACAGGAGCTGACTTCTGCTGAATTTCGCATTGGAGAAGTCAGGAATAGGGATATCACACCGGGTCGACTGACTGATCCATTGCTCAGAGATGATCTGTTTACCCTTCCATACTCCCTTTCCTTGTACCAACATCCCCAATTTGATCATATCCGCAGGGCGTATGTAAAACGATCCCGCAGTCATGCCATGTCCTGTCGGGTCAATAGTCCACTTATAGTCAGAAATTCCGAGAGGTTCAAATAGATACTTCCTGGAAAATTCCATTATTGTCATTTTCGTCGCCTTACTAATGATCCCACTCAAAATCATAGGATCAATGGAAGTATAGGACCATACTTCTCCGGGCTTATACTTCATTGGCAGATCCAGCGAGAATTTCACCCAGTCTTTACTCAAACTCATCTCATCCTCACAGTCTTTAGTCTCATTAAATTCCTCACAATCAAATCCAGATTTCATTTCAAGGAGGTTTTTAATCGTCATTTCCTTTTTAAGCTTATCCCTCTTAAAAGCAGGATGCTCTGGAAAAAACTCATAAACCTTCTGATTGACATCTTTAATCAGCCCCTTATCGATTGCAATTCCAATCAACAAACTAGTCACAGATTTAAAAGAAGAACGGGAATCATGCAAAGAATCCCGATTAAAGCCATTAAAATAATGTTCATACATTGGTTCATCGCCTTTGAAAACTAAGACACTATGGATTTTCGGATATTGTCCATGCTCAATTGCATTGGTCATTTGAAGTAAAAGTGAATCCTTATTTATTTTCGCGTCCTGCGCAGCAGCAGTTAAATTAACAAAAAAAAACAATATGCACACAATAGTTACATTTTTCATTCCCCTAAGATATATAACATTACCTTTATGTTAAACAAGAAATACATCCAATATTCCGATCCCATGTCTTTACCAAATATATTTGCTTCTTATTTCTGATTTTACTGATCCAAACTACTCCTTTTTTTCACAAGCACAATTATCAGAAAATGCTTTCCACCGTATTGATTCACTAATCAACGTTAAGAATGCTAAACCATTCAATGGCGTAATCATCATTGCCAGCGCAGGAAAAATCATATACAAAACTCAAAACGGTTCTCCTGTTCCCGGTCAAAAGATACCTTTCAAGGAAACTGACCAATTTGTGATTGGTTCTGTCAGTAAACAAATCACGGCAGTACTGGTCTTACGGGAATTGGATAAGAACAGACTAAATCTTCAGGATCCCATTAGAAAATACCTTCCCGAATTAGAAATGTCATGGGCTGATACAGTTACAATTCATCAGTTATTAACTCATACCCATGGAATTACGGCGTTGAATGAGCCCCTGGCCTATCCTGCCGGCTCCCAATTTAACTATTCAGCCATCGGATATCAGTTACTGGCAAAGATTGTGGCTAAAACATCCGGGAAATCCTTCCCGGAGCTATCCAACGATTTATTTCTCATCTGTGGAATGACAAACACCTTTGATTCCAATCTGAAAAACCACAAAAAACTTGTCAATGGTTATATCGAAAAAGAAGACGGGAAACTACACCCGGAAACCAGCCCCCTGGAAGAGTTTACCCCAGCGGCAACCTTTATCTCGACCGCAAGAGATTTAGTACTCTGGAACACCGCTCTGCACTCAGGAAAGCTTCTTTCCCCAGCCACCTACAAACTGATGGTTACCCCATACGCTACCCGTCAGCATGTTTTTTTAGGAAAAACAGATTACGGTTACGGGCCTACAATCACCAATACTGACGGCCTGACGCAAATAGGTCAAACAGGATATATCCCTGGGTTTGTCTCGATGGATTATTATTTCCCTCAGACAAAAACCAGCATTATCATTCTAGAGAACACAGCATGGAGTTTAAACGATCTTTCAAAGACTTTTAGCTATCATTTACAAGCCTTAAAAATTTCTGAAAGAGGCATTACTTAAGTAATTGTGATGACTATTTAGAAGAGGCTTCCTTAAGATGTGCATCAATTAACTCAATCATTGCAGAGAACTCTTTAGGTTCATAACCAATAGACTGATAAATAATCTTTCCCATTTCATCAACAATTATATTTCTAGGGATCGATTGTAGTGCAAATTTACTAAAGACTCCCCTATCAACGTCCGGAAGAATAGGAAATGTAAAGCCCTTCTTCGTTTTAAAAGGGATTAGTTTGTCCCAGCCCTCTTCCCGTCCAAATACAAAAAACGCAAAGCCAGGATTATCCTTATATTTCTCCCAGATCCGTTTCTGAACTTCCGGTAGTTCCGCATTACACGGAGGACACCACGTTGCAAAAAGATTAATCAGAATTAGTTTCCCTTTATAATCATTAATAGAAACCGTTTTTCCTTTCTCAATTTCGAAATTAAAACCCGGAACTACATCACCAACCTTAGTTAAGGTTCCCCTTTTTCCTGTGCACAAGAAACAAAGGGCAGTAAGGCAAACAGCAAAACAAAATATTTTAGCTTCATCATAAAGGACTTGTTTAACACAATAATACCAAATAAAAACATCTTTTTTCTTTACATGCAATCTGATCTAAAATTTCTCCTCCTGATTTTTCCAACTGGTTTTTCCTTCATGTCTTTCCAACCGGTTTCTCCAGGCCATCTTATCTAACATTTCTCCTCCTGGTTTTTCCAAGTTGTCTTTCCAACCAAATATGCTCCATCTCTCCGTCCAACGCATTAGGTCATGTAGTTTGACATCGAAAAAAAAAAAAAATAAGGCGCTATATATAACTGACATTGTTCATAATTCATGAACGCGGTCAGTTATATATAGCGCCTTATTTTTTTTCGCCGGGCGAACCCCTTACTTAAAAGGTCTCACTATCAGGAGGAATCCCATAATCCACAAACCCTGGTTCCTTTTCTTTTTTCTTTTTCCCTGTAAACAGTCCTTTAACCGTATTAAATATTGCAGAAAGATGTTCAGCATCAAGCGTCTTGCCCACCTTACTTGTAGCCAGTCCCACTAATGCTTTTGTAATAAATCCAGAGCCTTTAAACAGTGTGCCGTTCATCAGAATAGGCAATACCATAGACATCAGTTTACTGCTGATATTCAGTTTATCGTCAACCTTTAAAAATGCAGACGGTGTAGCATATTTTTTAATCAGGCTACCAAAGGTAAACTGCTTCAAATAAACCTTTACATCATCCTTTATCATCTCTTCCTGCATCTTATAATCAACCTTAAGACCAATCAGTCTAACGTTCAGATCCTGCAGGTTATTGATCTCATACTTTTTGCTCATCTTCCTCGTCCTCCTGTAGTTTTTTAAAATATTTTCTGATTGTGAAGTTGACAATAGCCTTTTCAATGAATTTTTCTTTAGTCATGTATACAACAACCGCCAAAAAAACGTAAAGCAGTGCAACACAACCAAAACCAGCGGTATAGCTGGCGAAAAGAGTAGATAAAAAGAGTGCAAGAGTAACAGTTCCCAAAATAAAAGCCAATACAAAACAAATAGCTACAATAGCATTAGTGACCAGATCAGCAAATACTTTGGATGACCTTTTAATGAACACCAGACGTGCATATTCTATACGTGTATCTACATATGTCCTGGCCTCTGAGAATAATTCCTCAATATTCTTTTCTTTCTTTTCCTCCATTGGTATTTAAAATTAACTTCTTCTTTAACCTCCAGTATTACTCCTAATCACACATTATCAAGAATAATATTGCTTAAGCGTGTTCAGCGTCGTCTACAAATTCTTCTTCAGCTTCATGCAGTTTACTTTTCACAGAACTTACTACTTTATCTTTCAGGCCAGTTAAATGATCAATTTCATCAGCGGCTCTTTCTTTTAACGCATCACCAAGCTCTTTTAATGACTGATTTAATCTGTCACGGGTCTCACTTCCTTTTTCGGGCGCAAACAACAATCCCAATGCTGCACCAGCAGCCAAACCCGTTAATAATCCAATTAATACTTTTGAGTTATCGTTCATGACTTTAATTTTTATGTTTAATAATTGATTTTGTAGCGGTATAATTGATAATAGGTGATATTATTTGTTATAACTCTTTAGCCGCGGAAATTGTTTTAATATTTCTGAGAATTTAGCAGAATAATTGCTACCTGGCGGATACCAAAGATAAACCAAAGGAGCCATGACAAGCATCGTCCTCCGATAATTTTAACAAAAAAAGACGCGCCGATTAGGTATCCAGATTTATTGCCTTCATCTTATTGTAAAGGGTTTTTCTATCTATATTTAAGATCTTCGCTGCCTTTGTCTTATTGAAGTTCACTTCACGAAGGACTTTCAATATCGCTTCATACTCGGCTTCTGAGGCGGCATTTTTCAAGTCCCTTGATTTCTCATGGTTTCTATGAATCGTATTTTCAATAGCAGTTACCTTTGCATCTGTAGAGATTTCAAGCGGAAGTGCTTTAAGCTGGATTTCATCAGATTCAGTCAGTAATGTTGCTCTGCGAACCACATTTTTCAACTCTCTGACATTTCCCGGCCAGTTATAGCTTAGGAAACACTCTTCCACATCTTTAGAAAAGCCCAATACATTTCTGCCCAGTTCTTCATTAGCGAAGTCAAGAAATGTTTTCGCGAAAATCATAATATCTTTTCCTCTCATACTCAACGGAGGAAGGTTGATTGCGAATTCATTAAAGCGATGATATAAATCTTCTCTGAAACGCCCTCTCTGTATTGCTGTAGCCAGGTTCTCGTTGGTTGCAACAATGATTCTGACATCAAGATCAATTTCTTTAGTACTACCAATCCGTTTAATCTTTCTTTCCTGAACAGTTCTCAGCAAAGCCGCCTGTAAATCGTAAGATAAGTTCCCTACTTCATCCAAAAAAAGTGTTCCACCGTTTGCCATTTCAAAATGGCCTATTTTTGTATTCAGGGCTCCTGTAAAAGATCCCTTTTCATGCCCAAAAAAAACTCACTTCCGGCCAATTCTTTTGTTAAAGAGCCACAATCCATAGCAACAAAAGGATTATCTCTTCTTGGACTATTTAAGTGAATAGCTTTCGCTACGGACTCTTTTCCAGTACCACTTTCACCAGTTAAAATTACACTGTAAGATGTTGGTGCTACCAACTGAATTTGCTTTAACAACTCTTTAGAAGCCTGGCTTTGCCCAGCCACAAAATTCTCTACCTGGTTATAGACTGGTTTCGAAGTTTTGGTTTTTTGCACCTCAGATCTTGCACCTTCGGCCGTAGTATCATTCAGCGCGATCTGTGTATCTATCGCCTTATTTATGGTATTTAAAATCTCATCTGGATATAAAGGCTTCGTAATATAATCGTAAGCCCCCAATTTGATTAGTTCAACAGCAAGTTTGATATCCGAATAACCAGTAATGATAATTACGCCGGTCTGGGGATAATTCTCTTTAATCTTAATGAGCATTTCCTTTCCATCGGTATCTTCCAGCCAGCCTGTAGTCACATAAAACAAGGTCATACTGATCCTTACTCAGGTAGTCTTGTGCAGAAACGCCACTGGTCGCGGTATTCACACTAAACCCATTTCTGGTTAAGAATTTTGACAGTAATAAACCTATATTAATTTCATCATCTACTATTAGTATCCTTTTCATATCTCGCAACAAATTCTAAACTTATTCGATGATAAATATAAAGAAATATTTTATATGGGAAATATTTTCTACACTTATATATTCATATTCCCCTTATTCGCATACTTATCCCCCGAGACGCATCATACCATCCCTCAACAAAATTTAAACCATTTAAAGTTAAGCAGTTATCTACCTTTGAAATCCGCACGTCGTTTTTCAAGAAAAGCACCTACACCTTCTTTGAAATCTTGTGTACCAAAACATTTACCAAACTCTTCAATTTCAATCTCAAAACCGTTTACGTCCTCATTTACAGCGGCATTAACAGACTTTATTTTATTGCTGCTGATTGCAAGAGGCGCACGCTGTTTGATTTTGTTCAGAATTTCTTCGGCTTTGGCAATCAGCTCTGCAAGAGGCACTACGTGATTTACCAATCCGATTTTCTCCGCCCTGTCGGCAGTAATCATATCAGCTGTAGTAATCAGCTCTGCTGCTCTTCCTTTACCAATAAGTCTTGTCAATCTTTGTGTCCCGCCGTAGCCAGGGATCAAACCTAAAGTAACTTCTGGTAGTCCCATTTTAGCTGTATCAGCAGCCACACGAATATGACATGCCATAGCAAGCTCCAAACCTCCACCTAAAGCGAACCCATTAATAGCTGCGACAAAAGGCTTGCTGCAGTTCTCTATTGCATTAAAAACATTCACTTGTCCATTTCTGGCCAAAGCCTCTCCTTGTTCTGTATTATAAGCTGAAAACTCCGAAATGTCAGCTCCTGCAACAAATGCCTTTTCACCTGCTCCTGTTAAAAGAACTCCTCTGACCTCTTCTGTTTTTGAGGCAAATGCAATAACGTCTGCCAGCTCAGTCAGCGTATCTTTATTCAGCGCATTTAACTTTGATTCACGGTTAATGGTTACGTAAAGTATATTCGCTTTAATCTCTGATAGTATATTCTGATAGATCATAATTTAAAAATTTCTGTGTTCATTAGCCCAATCGCGGATATAATCAACGATAGTCACCATTGTTGTGCCCGGTGCAAATAACTCTCCCACTCCGATTTCTTTGAGTTTCTCCATATCTGACTCAGGAATTATCCCGCCGCCGGTTAATAATACGTTAGTAAGCTGCTTTTGTTTCATAAACTCAACAATTTTAGGAAAAACAGTCATATGGGCTCCTGATAAGATAGAAACACCTATAGCGTCTACATCTTCCTGCAACGCAGTATTTACCACCATCTCGGGAGTTTGTCGTAAACCTGTATAAATCACTTCCATACCAGCATCCCGTAAAGATGTTGCAATCACTTTTGCTCCCCGGTCGTGTCCGTCCAGGCCTACTTTGGCTACTAAAATACGAATAGGCCTATTTAATGTTTTGCTCATAAATTATACCGATAATCCATCGTAAATGTAAGTAAATTAGCTCTTTTATATTAACTTTGAATATAAATTTACAGTTTTTATGAGTGAGGAAAGATCATTGAACTTTATTGAAGAGATCATTGAAAACGATTTAAATAGTGGAAAGTACAAAACTTTAGTTACACGTTTTCCACCTGAACCTAATGGATATTTACATATCGGTCATGCTAAGGCTATTTGCCTGAACTTTGGCTTAACCCAGAAATACGGTGGTTATACCAATCTGAGATTTGATGATACAAATCCTGTAACGGAGAAAACCGAATATGTAGACAGCCAGCAGGAAGATATCAGGTGGCTTGGTTTTGAATGGAAACATGAATTATATACTTCAGATTATTTTGATACACTATATGATTTTGCCGTTAAACTGATAGAAAACGGTCTTGCGTATGTAGACCATGGTACTGCTGATGAAATTGCTGCCCTTAAAGGCACGCCAACAGAGCCAGGAACTGACAGCCCATACCGCAGCCGCAGTATTGAGGAAAACCTAAATCTGTTCAGCAGCATGAAAGCTGGCGAATTTGAAGACGGAGCTTGTATTCTGCGTGCTAAAATTGATATGTCAAGCCCTAACATGCTGATGCGCGATCCGATTATCTATCGTATCAAACATGCAGAACATCACCGTACTGGCAATACCTGGTGTATTTATCCGATGTATGATTTTGCACATGGACAGAGTGACAGTATCGAGGAAATCACACATTCTATTTGTACGCTGGAATATGTATCTCACCGCGAGTTATATGACTGGTTTATTGCGCAGCTGGGTATATTTCCTTCACATCAGTATGAGTTTGCCCGTTTAAACCTTACTTATACAGTAATGAGTAAACGTAAATTGCTGCAATTAGTAAATGAAGGTGTAGTAACCGGATGGGATGACCCGCGCATGCCTACAATCAGCGGTTGAGAAGAAGAGGCTATACGCCCGAAAGTATCCGTGAATTCTGCGAAAGAATCGGAATTGCCAAAAGAGAGAATCTGATTGAACTAAGCTTACTGGAATTCTGTGTTCGTGAACATTTAAATAAAACAGCTAACCGTGTAATGGCAGTTCTTGATCCTATTAAATTAGTGATTAAAAACTATCCTGAAGGTAAAGAAGAAATTCTGATTGGGGAGAATAACCCTGAAGCTGAAGATAAAGGTGGTTTAAGGGAAATTCCTTTCAGTAATGAACTTTGGATCGAACGTGAAGATTTCATGGAAGAGCCAGCTAAAAAATGGTTCAGACTTGCGCCTGGTGCAATGGTAAGATTAAAGAACGCCTACATTGTGAAATGCGAAGATTTCAAAAAGGATGCTGACGGAAATATTACTGAAATCCACTGTACTTATATTCCTGAATCTAAAAGCGGTGAAGATACGAGCGAAATTCATGTTAAAGGAACTATCCATTGGGTAAGCATTAAACATGCTAAAACTGCTGAAATAAGAATTTATGACCGTTTATTCTCAGTAGAATCTCCTGACAGCGAGGAAGGTGATTTTAAGGATTACCTGCATCCTGATAGCGTAAAAGTTATTAAAGAAGCTTATATCGAGCCTTATCTGGCAGGTGCTGATCTTGAATCAAGATATCAGTTTATTCGTAAAGGATACTATTGCCTGGACAAAGATTCTACTGCTGATCACCTGGTATTCAATCAGACCGTTGGTTTGAAGGATGCATGGGCGAAAGCGAAAAAGTAATTCACTAAAAATTCCTGAATTCTTTGAGTTTGGGATTGCATATTTAAAGACAGACCGCTTCATAAATTAAAACATGAAGCGTTTTTTTTTATGGCTATTGCTTCCAGTATTTTTTTTCAAGCTGCCTGCAATATGCTATCGCAATAGCTGAAAAAACAGGTGGGGACTTAGTATATTTAAGTGCAGCCTTATTATAGAGACAGATTTTTTAAGTCAGCTAAATCTTCCAATATACATCAAGGGCCTTTGTATTGATTTTCTGAGCTTGTAATGGCAAAATAAATAATAAAAAAAAAAAAATACCGCACTTAACACCTTTCCTACCGTATATATCAATTATAAATACGCAGCTTAAATCTATCTATAATATCTTAATTAATACTTTTGATACAGATTATATAAAATCATTTTATCGCCATCAGTAAGGACCGGACTAATGTCTATTTGTACAAAGTGACGTTTAAAAGCAATAATTGCCGCTGACAGGTTACTTACATCATAGCCAATAATACGCAGTGCGATTGCTGGATCAAACTCTACAGGAGGAATCTGGAGTACTGTATCGTACCACAATCCAAAGCCTTTATCGGCAAGCTGCTTCCATGGAAATTTATTAGGATCCTGCTTGCGTTTTGGTGCGATATCTGAGTGACCTATGATATTTGAGGTTGGAATATTATATTTTTTCTTCAGAGAAGTCAGCAGAGACAATAAACTATTCATTTGTGCATCAGAATATGGTTCATTACCATTGTTATCCAGTTCAATACCCAGAGAACAAGAATTCAGATCGTATTCATTTCCCCATTTAGCTACGCCAGCATGATTTGCACGCAGATAATCATTGACCATCTGTACCACTTTTCCATCTCGTCCAACAATGTAATGCGCACTGGTCTGCGTTTCTTTCTTGATAAAAGCTCTGATAGTTCCATCAGTTGAAGTCATCGCTGTATGGTGAATAATGATAAAGTTAGGCTTACGGATACCAAAATTCACAGAACCAACAAAAGATTGCTGATCAGCCGGAAGGGTCTCAATACTTTGATTTAGCGGAGGCATGGCCGTCAGGATCCCGCCAAATTCTTTAGCCTGATTTTTATAGATTTTATTAGTCGCAGCATATTTGTTCGTTGAACAGGCGGCAAGAAAAAACAAAGGAATACTAAGCAGTAAAATATTTTTACTTAAGGGGATTTGTCTCATAATAGGTAATTATAAACGGTGAAATTACTAATATTTACATAAATGCATTAGAATACGCTAATCTTTATGCCCGGGTTATTATTTTTCCTAATTTAGTTGCGTTATAAAAAATTACCATGAACAAAACTACCAAAGCAGCCTTATTTTTAGCAGGATGCTCGATCATTGCAGGTTTAGGATCCTGTACGAATACATCGGGAACCAAAACAGCGACTACCACTACTGAGAAGCCAGGTACAGTCAAAGACAGTTTACAGGAATATGTCCATAAAAGACTGGATATCTATGAAACAGTTAAATTAACGACCAATCTGAATGTGCTGAGTGCTAATGAGCGAAAAATACTTCCTTTGCTTATTCAGGCCGCACAAATTATGGATGAATTGTTCTGGAAACAAGCGTATCCGCAGCGCGACAGCCTGATGGCAGGATTGAAAGATGAAAAAACCAAAGAATTTGTAAGAATAAATTATGGTCCATGGGACAGGTTGAATGGCGATAAACCATCATTGCTGCTGGCATCGGAAGTAAACCAGAAGGGGCTTCATTTTATCCTGCAGGTATGACTAAAGCAGACCTGGATAAATCTACACTAAAGGATAAATTCAATGCATATTCGGTCATTCAGAAAGACTCTACAGGAAACCTTGTTAGTGTTCCATATCATGTATTATTTGCATCAGAACTTCAAAGAGCTTCCAGTTTATTAAAACAGGCAGCATTAATGACTGAGGATGCAGGTTTCAAAAAATACCTGAACCTTAGAGCTGATGCCCTGATGAACGATAATTTCAATGCCAGTGATTACGCATGGCTGGATATGAAAACCAATATTCTGGATATCATTATTGGCCCGATTGAAAATTACGAAGACAAAATGTTTAACGCCCGTACTTCTTATGAGGCTTATGTTTTAGTCAAAGACAAAGTTTGGAGCAAACGTCTGGCAAAATATGTAAGTATGCTACCTGAATTGCAAAAAGGATTACCGGTAGCAGAAAAATAAATACAAGAAAGAAAAACCTGGTACAGATTCAGAATTAAACGCTTATGATGTGGTTTACTATGCTGGAGATTGTAACTCAGGATCAAAAACAATAGCTGTTAATTTACCGAATGATGAGGTTATTCAACAGAAAAAAGGAACCCGCAGATCACAGTTGAAAAATGCAATGAAAGCAAAATTCGATAAGATCCTGGTACCTATTGCAGCAGAATTAATTGATAAAGATCAGCAGCAATATATAAATTTTGATGCCTTTTTTGCCAATGTGATGTTCCACGAAGTGGCACATGGTCTGGGTATCAAAAATACAGTTACTGGTAAAGGTTTTGTCAAAGAAGCTCTTAAAGAACAATCCGGCTGGTTAGAAGAAGGAAAAGCAGATATTCTGGGACTTTACATGGTAACCGGCTTATTGAAAAAAGGTGAATTAACAGGTGATATTAAGACCTACTATACTACCTTTATGGCTGGCTTGCTTCGTTCAGTAAGATTTGGCGCATCAAGTGCTCATGTAAGGGTAAGGCTAATATGCAGTGTTTCAACTTTTTCAAAGAGAAAGGCGCATTTGTAAGAACAGCGAACGGAACATATAAAGTAGATTTCGCGAAATTCCAGACTGCAATGAATGACCTCAGCAATGTTATCCTTACCCTGCAGGGTAATGGAGATAAATCAGCTGTAGAGAAAGTACAAAAAACTTACGCAGTAATCAGTTCTGAACTGCAGGCAGATTTAGACAGATTAAGTAAAAAAGGAATTCCGGTAGATGTAATATTCGAACAGGGAGTTGATGTATTAGGCGTAAAGTAAATAATTAAGCCGTGTCAATCCGTTTTAGGACGGAATAACACATAAAAAAAGCCGTTATACTAATAATGACGGCTTTTTTTTTATGTGTTATTTTAAGCAGGAAGGTGTTTTAAAATGATATTTTCCAGTTCCTGAATATCGAAAGGTTTTGATAAATAACCATCTGCACCAGCCTGATCTGCCAGGGACATTACATCATTATTGCAGCAGAGAAGTAGATGACAGGTATATTTTTGAGCGTTTTCATCGCTTTTTAGCGCCCTGGTGGCATCAATACCACCTACGTCAGGCAACCAGTTATCCATAAAAATGATGTCTGGTATATAAGCCATAACCTGATCTATAATATTATTCGAAGTAGAAGACGTTTTGATTTCATAACCTGCGTCTTCCAGAATAAAGGTACATAGTTCAAGTATGTCGGTATTATCATCAAAAATGAATACTTTTTTTTGTTCGGCCATTAACAATGTAGATTAGGACAACAAATTTATGAATTCTGCCATATCTTCAATGCGTAAAGTGTAATCTATTTTAGCATGAATAGAAGCCTGCTGCGGCATATAGGAAACTTGTGCCGTCGCAGGGTCTTGAATTGCAGTAATCCCACCCCATGCTTTTACACTAATCAGACCATTTACCCCATCAGAATTGGACCCCGACAGTAATAAACACACTAATTTTGTTCTGTAAACTTCAGCCGCCGTGAAAGGTCGCATCTATTGCCGGCCGGGAATAATTTATTTTTTCTGAATAGTCAAGGGAAAAACTCTTGTCTTTTTCGATCAGTGTATGATAATCTGAAGGAGCAACATAGATTGTTCCCGCGCGAATAGGTTCTTTTTCATCGATTTCCTTAACGATCAGATCGGTCCTTCCTGAGAGTAATTCCGGTAACAGGGAATCTGCCCCATGTTTTCTGTGAACCACAATAATGATAGGAAAACTAAGCGTATCGTCAAGCGCCGGCAGCACTTTCAACAGTACATCCAGGCTTCCGGCAGACCCTCCTATGATTAATGCTTCACATTTTTCCATCAGCTTACTTTCCTCCAGATTTTTTCTGCAGGAATTCTTTTATAGTTTTTCGAGAGCGGAGAAAAATCCAGTGTTTCTTTGCTTCCTAAGGCAAGATACCCCAATCCTTCCAGGCTTTCATCAAAAAGATTTAAAACCTTATGCTGTAAATCCCTGTCAAAGTAAATCAACACGTTACGTTACGGCATAAGATCAGCTGAAACTCATTAAAGGAATGATCTGAGACCAGGTTATGCGTTGAAAAAATGATCTTACTTTTTAACTCATCACTGAATTTAGCGAGTGAGTAATTTGCAGTATAGTAACTTGAAAAATCTTTTATCCCGCCAGATAGTATATAGTTCTCTGAATACTGCTTCATCTGACTCATCGCAAACATACTCTGTGCTGCCTTCTCCAGTACAACAGGGTTTAAATCTGTCGCATAAATCAAAGACTTATGCAATAAATTCAGTTCTTTCAGGATAATAGAAATAGAATAAGCCTCTTCCCCGGTTGAACAACCTGCCAGCCAGATCCTTATAAAAGGATAAGTCCCCAGTTTTGGCAAAACGACATCTCTTAATGTTTTAAAAAATCCGGGATCCCTGAACATCTCTGTCACATTTACAGTAATCTGTTCAACAAACCTTTTAAAATAAAAGTTATCATTATTTATTTTGTACCGGAATTCAGCAAAAAACTCACCTGCTTATCCAGTGAATATAATCTGAGTATTCTTCTTTTGATAGAAGCTTTGGAATAACCCGTAAAATCGTACCCATAATATTCCAGCAGGTCTCCCAGTAAAATTTCGACCTGCTCATCAGTAATCACAGATAGTTCCTGATTCATCTAAATATATTTAGCTAATAAAGCTGTTAAACTGTCTACATTAATCGGTTTTGACACATAGCCTACCGCACCAGCATTCAAACAACGCTCCCGGTCTCCAAGCATCGCCTGTGCGGTAACAGCAATTACAGGGATCCCCTTTAATTCCGGATCGTTACCCATTATAGCCATTGCTTCATACCCATCCATACCGGGCATCATCATATCCATTAATACCACCGCAATATCTTTTTGTTCTTCGAGCAGTTGCAACCCCTCTTCTCCGCCAACTGCAGAAAGACATTGATAACCTTTAGATTTTAATACCGCTTTTAGCGCAAAAATATTCCTGTTATCGTCATCTATAATTAATATTCTCTTCTTTTCCATACCTTAAAACATGGTGGTTTTTTTTTTAGTTTTTATCATAAAGCCATACACGCAATAAAGAAATCAGCTGATCTACATCAACTGGTTTAGAGATGTAGTCAGATGCACCTGCAGCGATGCATTTCTCCCTGTCTCCCATCATTGCCTTCGCAGTAACAGCAAGGACAGGTAAATGTTTGAATGCATTTATTTTTCTAATCTCCTTAGTACTTTCATATCCGTCCATTTCCGGCATCATCATATCCATCAGTACAATATCTACCGATGGGTTATCTTTAAGCAATTGCAGCGCCTCTTTTCCATCTGTAGCGGCCAATACTTTCATCTTATGCTGCTCAAGAGCTTTGGTTAAAGAAAAAATATTCCTCACATCGTCATCAGCAATCAATACTGTTTTGTTATGCAGCACCTCATATAATCCCCCCAGAGTTGTCTCTTTCGTTTTTTTCGTCTTGCTTTCTACAGATTTTTCTTCCACCAAATGAAGGAAAAGTCCCGCTTCATCAAGAATACGCTGATAAGAATGCGCTGTTTTTACAACAATAGAGTCCGCATACTGTTTGATCCTTCGTTCTTCTCCCTGAGACAAGTTTTTACCTGTAAAAATGATGATCGGAAGATTTTCTAATCCTTCGCTCTTTTTAATCGTTTCCAGTGTCAGATAAGCATTTTTATCCGGAATACCCATGTCTAGAATTACACAGTCGACCTCTTTGCGCTGGAGCGCATCAACACCTTCTGCGACATTGTTGACAACCTCTGTCTGTATTTCATGGTTGCTTAAAAAGTAGCTAAGCGCTTTTGCATGCTGTTGATTTTCTTCAACAATCAGCACTTTTTTAGGATGACGGCTTAAAGCATGTTCTAACTTTTGAAAAATCTGCTGCATATGTTCCAGTGCAACTGGCTTATTGATAAAATCAACAGCCCCCATTAACAAACTTTCTTTTTTCACTTCCAGCGAAGACATAATATGTACAGGAATTGGTCTTGTTGCCGGGTTCGCCTTCAATTCTTCCATGACCTGCCATCCATCTTTTACCGGCAGCTGAATATCGAGCAGGATTGCTAAAGGCTTAAAATGATTAGCCAGGTCAATTCCAATATCACCCCTTACAGCAACAATTCCCTTATAATTACGCTTACGTGTAAAGCTTAACAATGCCTTTGCAAAAGCAGTATCATCTTCAATAATCAGAATAACCTTATCCCCTTTTACAATGCTTGCACGATCATCTTCGATTTCCTGCGGAATATGATCTACCGTAAAGCGTTCTGGCAACATGGCTTCTTCCACCTCAACCAGCGGAGTATCGGTATAATCATAGGTGGCATGAATTTCTTCATCCAGTTCAGCAGCAATACCATCTATTGGTAAAGTAAGGCTGAAAGTACTGCCCACATTTTCAGCACTGTTCAATTCTATTTCGCCACCCAGTAATTTAGCTAACTCACGGCTGATAGAGAGCCCTAACCCGTACCGCCAAATTTCCTCCTTGTCGAGCCATCTGCCTGCTGAAAAGCCTCGAAGACAAGACCTTGTTTAGATAAAGGAATCCCAATCCCGGTATCAGTTACTTTGAAAATCATGGCATTATTAGCAGGATCACCATTAATATTTAAGATTACACTTCCCTTAGCAGTAAACTTAATTGCATTGGATAATAAATTCTTTAAAATCTGTTCCAGACGCATTTTATCTGTGTGAAGTATCGAAACTTCACCTTCCAGCTCAATCTTAAATTCCAGGTTCTTATTTTTCGCTATCGGATTAAATAAGGAACGCATATCTGACGACACTTCATTCAGGCTAATATCAGCCAGCTCAAGTTTCATCTTTCCTGCTTCAATTTTAGACAGATCCAGAATCTCATCTATTAGCCCCAATAATCCCTGCCCTGAACTTTGAATAACCTCAGCATATTCAATATATTCAGGATCCAGCTCTTCATTATCAGACATTAATTTAGACAACAATAAAATAGAGTTTAATGGCGTCCTTAACTCATGTGACATATTGGCCAGAAACTCCGATTTATATTTTGTGCTTTGCTCCAACTGCTCTGATTTCTGCTGAATCTCCATATTATGCTCATGAATCATCTGATTTTTTTCTTCCAGTAAAGTTGTTCTTTCTTCTAATTCCTGATTACTTTGCAAAAGTTCTTCCTGTTGCACACGAAGCTCTTCTTCTGAGGTCTGTATCTTTTGAGTTTGTGCTTCCAATTCAGCATTTAAACCTTCCAGTTCACTATGCTGTGCTTGTAGTTCTTCGGACTGTGCCTGCGTTTCTTCCAGAAAATCCTGCAATCTTTTACGATTCTGAGCCACGTGTACAGCAACACCTATATTCGCAGAAATGCTATTAAAGAAGGCTAACTGCAACGGACTAAAGGTATTCATAGAGCCAAACTCCATTACACCAACAACTACATTATCTCTGATAATAGGAACAGCAACAACGTTTTTAGGTTTAGTATTCCCTGACGCATAACTGATTGTTAACTCGCCATCAGGAATATCATTAATCAGGATCTGCTTACCCGACTTCAATGTCTGTCCAATCAATCCTTCTCCTTGTTTCAAGATTTCTTTTCGCTGACCTGCTAACAGCGCATAACTTCCAACCAGATGAAGCAGCCGATCCTCTTCCAGGATATAAAATGCAGCAATCTGAGCATTCGTATGCTGAATTATATTTTCCAGAATATCGTTGGCTAAGACTTCTAAATTTTTCTCACCAACCATTTTATCATTCAAATTAGCGATACCAGACTGCAACCATTCTTTGTCTGCCAATAAAGAAAACGAATACTGTAAGGACTCAGCCATTGAATTTAGTGACGCGGCCAACCGGCCTAAGCCATCCTCTGATAATTCATCAAGCCTGATCTGATAATTCCCACTTGAAATCTGTGCCGCAATATCCTGTATTACCTGGATCCTTCGGTCAACTTCTTTATTGGTCTGTGTTCAAGTTCTTCCTGTAACTTCATTCGTTCATTAAAATCAGAAGAAACCCTGCGGTAAAAGAAGATAGTGATCAAAATAGCAAGAAATGCTGCAAGCAGGATTAAAACCGGAGTAAAATCAGCCAGTTTATTTTGATTAGCTGTACGCGAGGTTAGTAAATTCTGTTCCTCAGCCTGCATGGTTTTGATTACTTTCCTGGCATTATCCATATAGGCTTTACCAGCCAGCAAATCGCCAATACTGACAGAACCGCCTTTCCTTTTAATTGCAATAGTTTTTTCAAGGATGCTTAAACGTCCCTCTATTGTTTCCCGCAGCTTATTAATATTAACTTGCTGAGCCGGATTGTCAGTAGTTTGACGTTGCAAAGTATCCAGCAAAAGAATCGCCTCTGCTTTAGCTCCGTTGTAAGGCTCAAGAAAAGCCTCTTCTCCAGTTAACAAAAAACCTCTCTGCCCTGTCTCCGCATCCTTCAAAGTTGATAAAACACCTTCGGTATGCCTTATAATAGAATTACTGTGAGAAACAAGTTTAGAATTTTTAATCAGGTTACTGATACTTACATAAGAAGCAAACGAGCTGATAAAAAGCAATAACAAAGATAACCCTAATCCAAAACGCAGGTTATTTTTTAAAGTTTTCTTGATCATAAAAAGGAGATATTTTTAAGCTGTTTCAGTTGTTGAAATTAGAGGAATGTTGAAATAAAATTCAGACCCCTCTCCTAAAGTACTATTCACACCCACAGTTCCGCCATGTCTTTCAATAATCTCGGCAGATATATACAGACCAATCCCAAGACCCTGGAAATGAATAGATGTTTCTTCGACCCGATAAAATTTATCAAAGACATTTTTTTGCTGCTCCGGCTGAATCCCTATCCCAAAATCTCTGACAGCAACAATCACACGATCCCCATCAGCAGTCACCTTAAGGTGAACCTCTGTTGTTCCTGGAGCATATTTAATAGCATTGGTCAGAAAATTTACACACAACCTGCTCTCCGCATTTCATCAGCAAAAATATCCATAGGCACGTGCCCGGTTTTTGTAATTGTAAATTCAGGATTAGATTGATGAATAACTTCCAGAATACCATCCAGAAGCATATTTAAATTGAAATATTTCTTGTTAAATTTCAGCTTACCACTTTCAATCTTAGAGATATCAAGCAGGTCTGCAATCAGGTCATTCAGTTTATCTAATTGCAGCTGTGCCTTTTTCAAATGTTTTTTTACCGTTGGAATATCCCCTTTATCCACACTTCTTTCCAGGAGCTGTACATATCCCTTAACACTGGTTAATGGAGTCTTTAACTCATGACTGGCAATACTGATAAATTCATCTTTTTTCCTTTCGGCTCTTTTTCTGAATTCAATCTCTTCCAGCAGTGTTTTCTGAATTTCTATTAATTTCCTGCTTTGTTCATAAATCCGGTAAAAAGTTTTCACCTTCAATAACAAAATATTAATATCTACAGGCTTAGTAATGTAATCAAGACCTCCAGAAGAATAGCCTTTAGTAATAAAACTTAATTCAGTATTTGCTGCTGATAAAAATATGATTGCCGTTTCTTTGGCTTTGCTATATCCAGCGATTGCTTCTGCAACCTCAAACCCATCCATTCCTGGCATCTGAACATCCAGAATAATTAATACATAGGCTGTTTTAAGTACTTTTTTCAAGGCTTCTTCACCAGAGGAAGCTGTATCGACTTCAAAGTTGTGTCTTTCGAGAACTTTTTTGAGAGAAATTAAATTCTCCGGTGTATCGTCTACAATTAGGATCATTATGATGAATAAATAATACTTCAACTATTTTACTATCAACCCTTAAAGATGAGAGTCTTCAAAATTTCTGTAAATTAGAGAATTTATTTTGTTTAAATTATACCCGTAATAAAATTGTGGCTGAATTTTAAAGCTGATTGCTATTAAAAGTATCTCCCTGGTTAATATCACCAGTATCAAAGCCTTTTTTGAACCAATACATTCGCTGAGCAGAAGTGCCATGTGTAAAAGCATCAGGAACAACCTGCCCGCTGGATTGTTTTTGCAACTTGTCATCCCCAATAGCATTAGCGGCAGTCAGCGCTTCTTCCAAATCTCCCGGATCCAGTTCAAAGTTCTTAGATTTTTGCGCCTGGTTAGCCCACAGCCCGGCAAAAAAATCGGCCTGTAATTCTAATTTCACAGAAAGTTTATTGTATTCGGTTTTAGATAAAGAGCCACGTGCCCGCTCTAATTTTTCAGATATACCCAATAGATTTTGCACATGATGGCCTACCTCGTGAGCCACGACATATGCTTGGGCAAAATCTCCCGCAGCACCGAAACGGTCTTTCAGATCGGTATAAAAACCCAGATCGATATATACCTTATGATCACCCGGACAGTAAAAAGGCCCGACAGCCGACTCTGCGCGACCACATGCAGACTCTGTACTCTCTGTAAAGACCTTGAGTTTAGGATGTTCATAGGTCTTTCCCATTTTTCTAAATTCCTCATCCCAAACCTCTTCAGTAGATTCCAGTATACCTCTGACAAATTTTATTTCAGGATCAGTATTTGTTCCCTGTTTAACCTCAGTCTGCTGTCCGGTCTCCCCCAGGGGTAACTGCGAAACCAGTCCGGTAAGGTCAGTGCCAAAAAATAAGCCTGCAATAACGATAATCAGGCCGATACCACCACCTAACATAGTTTTCCCTCCAGAGGAGCCTCTTGCATCTTCTACATTATCACTACCCTTACCGAACCACTTCATATTTTTTTCCGTTAATCTGTTATAACAAATATTTAGTCCAATTGTTGTGTTGAATTTAAATAAATTTAAAGCCTATGCAAAGGCCGTTAGCGCAGTTAAAATCCGGCTTTTAGTACTTTCAGCGCCTAAAGTTACAGCAATATCAAAAACACCCGGGCCAAATTTCCCTCCTACCAGCATAATCCGGAAAGGCAGCATCAATTCTCCTGGTTTCAGGCTGTGTTCTGTAGCTAAGGCTAACTTTTTTCTTCCAGCTCCAAAGCAGTCAGCCCATCCTCAAGCATCGGTATATAAGCATTAAAAAATGCCGCTTTTTCTCCGTTCCATTTACTTTGTACAGCAGGAAGATCGTATTCAGCAGGTGCTTTAAAGAAATACTCACTTTGAGCGACAAAATCAGTAAGTAAATTACATCTGTCTTTAATCAGGCCGATCACCTTTAAGGTAAAATCATCGTCAGCTAAAGGAATGTCTTTAGCAGCGAATTCCTGCTTAACGATATCCAGTAGATCAGTGGCATCAGTCTGTTTAATCCATTCGTGATTATACCATTTAGCCTTTTCAAAGTCGAATTTTGCTCCTGCTTTACTGATTCTCTCTACAGAGAACTTTTCAATCAGTTCAGCTAGTGTAAATAGTTCCTGATCAGTTCCATCATTCCATCCAAGCATAGCAAGCAGGTTTACAAAAGCCTCAGGCATAAAGCCAAGTTCTTTGAAACCCTTAGTCATATCACCGGTTTTAGGATCTGTCCAGTTCTGTGCATAAACCGGGAAGCCTAAACGGTCTCCATCACGTTTACTTAATTTACCGTTACCATCTGGCTTTAAAATCAGGGGTAAATGTGCCCAGTTAGGCATCTCATCTTCCCAGCCCAGGTATTTCCATAATAAAATATGAACTGGCGCTGATGGCAACCATTCTTCACCTCTAAAGATGTGGCTAATTTCCATTGCCTTGTCATCTGCCACTACAGCAAGGTGATATGTAGGCATACCGTCAGCTTTTAAAAGCACTTTATCATCTACAAGATTGGTTTCAAAAGTAACCAGTCCACGAATCATATCTACAAAAGACACCTGTTCATCCGCCGGCATTTTTATGCGGACAACATGTGGTGTATTATTTTTCAAAAGTAAATCAACCTCTTCCGCAGAAAGCGTTAAAGAGTTTCTCATACTCATTCTGGAGGCCAGACCATATAGGAAATTAGGAATTTCTTTACGCTTAGCGTCTAACTCTTCAGGAGTATCAAAGGCATAATAAGCAAAGCCGTCGGCAATCAACTGATCAGCATACTGCTTATAAGTTGGCTTACGCTCACTCTGACGGTAAGGTGCAAATTCACCACCAATCTGCGGGCTCTCATCAGGATGGATGCCACACC
Organism: Pedobacter sp. NJ-S-72; assembly: GCF_053890575.1. Classification (NCBI taxonomy): domain Bacteria; kingdom Pseudomonadati; phylum Bacteroidota; class Sphingobacteriia; order Sphingobacteriales; family Sphingobacteriaceae; genus Pedobacter; species Pedobacter sp. NJ-S-72. Next base: position 4,305,796 of record NZ_CM132681.1, read on the forward strand.
AGGCCAGGCAGGATACGATATATTCTTCAGCGCCGGCTACAAAGCGGGTCTGATCAGTATCTTCAACACGCAGAACAAATGTACCATTGTGTTTTTTGGCGAATAAATAATTAAATAAAGCCGTGCGTACACCGCCTAAATGAAGGCCCCCTGTCGGACTGGGCGCAAATCTTACTCTAACTTTCTTTTCCATATTATGAATCACAAAGATATATTTTTTAAACGCTTACCGTTCTATTGATATCTTTTTGAATGCTATTTTGTATTTTGCCATCATATTCTATGAATCCTTAAAAAAAAAAAACGCCGCTGGAAGTTCTTCCTCCTTATTTTTGCGATTGTGTAATCGGAACCGCATCGGGTTCTACTACAGTGACTTTTTCGTTAAAAAGATGGAGCGCGAAGAGCAAGTTCAGTTCCAGTTATATGTAAAAGTAACTGAACAGTCTCTGGTCATGTATGACGATGACCGTTTTACCGATCTGATCGAAACGATTACCAAAAACACGAAACTTCCGGTAATTATGACCGATGGAGATGGGCTGATTAACTCCTACCAGGGTCTGGACTCCGCAAAAACAAATTATGGCGTAGAGAAACAATACAAAAAAAACATATGACCCGGCTTATTTTGAAAGAGAGCTGAAGCAAATGAAATTGCAGCATCCAGGCACACCAATCATTGGACTGGATGGCAAAATATGGCATATCTATCATAAAGACTCCTTTATTCTGACACAACTGCGCTATTTTCCTTTTATCCAACTGGGAGTAATCGGCTTATTCTTACTAACAGCCTATGTAGCATTCAGTTCAGCCAGAAGATCCGAACAAGATCAGGTCTGGGTCGGGATGGCAAAAAAAAAACTGCCCATCAGCTGGGAACCCCTATCTCTTCATTAATGGCATGGATAGAACTGATGAAATCCCGTTTCAATGCAGAAGATGATCCGCTGATTGCAGAAATGGAGAACGACCTTAAACGACTGGAGGTAATTACAGACCGGTTTTCTAAGATTGGTTCTAAGCCCATACTTGAAGATCATGTCGTTTACTCGGTCATCAACAACTTTATACAGTATTTTAAATTAAGAACTTCCGATAAAGTAATTTTCACCATTACTGGTGATGATCAGGTTCGTGCAATGCTGAATATCCCCTTGTTTGACTGGGTAACAGAAAACCTGTTAAAGAATGCTGCTAATGCAATTGAAAACGAAGGTCATATCACCGTTAATATCATTGAGCATTTAGCAAAGGAAGAAGTATTCATAGACATTACTGACACAGGAAAAGGTATTCCAAGATCTAAATTTGACGCCGTTTTCCAGCCAGGCTACACTACCCGTAAAAGAGGTGGGGGATTAGGTTTATCCCTTACTAAACGTATTGTAGAAAATTATCATAGTGGCCAGATCTTTGTCAAAGACTCTGAATTAGGCAAAGGCACAACATTTCGCATCATCCTAAAAAGCAGTATAAAATATGAACCGACCTCAACCAAACGAATACCCGGTATGGGCATTGACTTACATTGAAAAAGTTAATGGAGATATTTTTGAACTATTAGAGCGTCAGGCAGATGAATTCCCTGACTTTATTAGCTCCCTGACAGCAAAGGCCGATTACGCTTATGCGCCTGGCAAATGGACCCTTAAGGAAATGTCAGGACACATTATCGATACAGAGAGAATCCTTGTTTACCGCCTGACTAGTTTTGCCCGCCTCGAACAAACTGCTCTACCGGGCTTTGAGGAAGACGATTATGTGGCCAATGCACATTTTGCAGAACGTGAACTAACCAGTTTTGCGGAAGAATTCAGACTATTGAGAAAAGCTAATCTATACCTCTTCAAATCACTGAATGAACATGATTTAAAACGTAGTGGAACAGCTTCTGAAAGACAAATTTCAGTTCGTGCCTTACTTTATGTAATTGCCGGACATTTGATGCACCATACACAAATCATTAACGAGAGATATTTATGATCTGGTTTACCGAATTTACATCGCAGCAGCTTAATGATAGACCTAAAAATCATTTAGGAGGCCTTCTGGATATCCAATTTACCGAAATTGGTGAAGATTCAGTAACTGCAACCATGCCTGTAGATGAACGTACCCATCAGCCTGCAGGAATATTACATGGCGGAGCTTCTGTTGTACTGGCAGAAACGTTAGGCAGTATCGCTTCTTTCATGTGCGTAGACCCAGAGTTATATCAGGCAGTAGGGCTTGAAATCAATGCCAACCATTTACGTCCGGTTAAAAGCGGAAAAGTAACCGGAATTTGCAAGTCTCTGCACAAAGGTGCAAAGACCCATGTATGGGAGATTAAAATTTACGATGACAGAGGAAGATGAATTGTGTCAGCCGTTTAACGGTTGCAATCATTCCAAAAATAAAATAATCAAAATACCGTTTTGCAAAACACCCTTGAAACTATAAAAAGCATTTATCCGTTAAAGGACGTGCATCTGAATCTGCTTCTGCAAGAATTAAAAGCTGTAGAGCTACCAAAAAATCACGTGATTATTACGGCAGGAAAGATAGAGCGCTCTTTATATTTTATAGAACAGGGAGTTGCACGTGCTTATTTAGATGGCCGCGATAACCGCATTACTTTCTGGTTTGGCATGGAGGGAGATGTTATCCTTTCTTACCACAGCTATATTAATAACACCCCCGGTTACGAAAACATAGAGTTGCTGGAAAATTGCAAGCTTTATGAATTGAAAACTGAGGTGCTCGAAACCTTATATAATTCACATACAGAATTGGCTAACTGGGGCAGAAAGTTAGCAGAATTAATTCTGATTAAAACTGAAGAATGCTACATTGGCAGACTGTTTAAACCGGGCTAAAGAGCGCTATATAGATCTCTTACAAACTGACCCATTATTAATCCAGCGTATTCCATTAGGTCATATTGCTTCTTATCTGGGTGTCACTCAAGTCACCTTAAGCAGGATAAGAGCAGAAATCAAATAAGTTCATTTTTTAACATTTGTAAAAAACTAAACCGGCTTTACGCCGTATTTTTGCATCAAATTATTAAATTATGAACTGGATCATTTTGATTATAGCAGGTTTATTCGAGGTCGGTTTTACGACCAGTCTTAAACTTTCCAATAACTTTTCTAACCTTAAATGGAGTATCGCGTTCTTCGCTTGTATTACCTTAAGTTTTTTCTTTTTAAATAAAGCAACCCAGACTTTGCCAATGGGTACAGCTTATGCGGTATGGACGGGTATAGGAGCCGTTGGAACTGTAATAGTAGGTATTCTTTATTTTAATGAGCCTGCCAACTTCTGGCGTATCTTTTTTATTGCCACTTTAATCGGCTCTATTCTTGGTCTGAAATTTTTCGCAGGCGGCGCACACTAATATTTGAAACAAAAAGAGGGAAGCCATGAATGGTTTCCCTTTTTTTTTTATATTATCAGCTCAGAAATTAAGCATTATTTAATTGTTACAGGCACTTCAACTGAAGTCTTGTCCCATCCAATAATTAAATTTGCTCCTGATGCATTCGGTGTAAAAGTAATCGCTAAAGCTTCAACCACAGTTGACAAAGGCTTAACAGGTACAGTGACCCGCACCACATCTTTTGTCTCATCGTAAGTATAAGCACCCCAACGGTCAGTCTGTTTGTTAATAATTACAACCCACTTGTCTTTCTCGGGGATTGCAAACAAGCTATAAGCACCAGCAGGAATTTCTTTTCCACCAATAATTACTGGTTTAAAGAATCTGATTTCAGTGCTTTCATTTGCACCAACTCTCCATACTTGTCCATAAGCTTCCAGTTTCCCAAAGATCTCCCGTCCTTTTACTGAAGGTCTTGAGTAAAATTACTTTGATCAAAGCAGCAGAATCTACTCCTTTTTTTGCCTTAGTAGTATTTAAAGGGAAATAAGCTATATCTGCCGGGCTGGTATCTAAACCTGGAAACTTAACTTCCTGTGCATTAACAGTAAGTGCAAATAATGCCATTACAATCAACAGATTGAACTTTTTCATATTTAACGGGGTTAAATTAGTATTTACGTCCTTTTACAATTGAATTCAGGAACACAGCGCCCATAATCAATCCTAAAACTCCACCGAATAGTGACCAAAGGAAACTACCAGAAATAACTGCAGCAGTTACTATACCGAAAAACAGGCCTAAAACAGAATAAACCCAATCAAAACTCTTATTATTTTCTTCTTTAATCATCCTTAAAATATTGATGAGCCAAAGGTATTGATTTATTTCAAATAAGAAAGAATTCAGGGCTTTATCAAAAATAATGACTACCCCAAATTGTCAACGATATGTAATTTGTGACCAAAATCACTAATTTCTTATTAATTCAATCGATCGATCGATTGATTAATTTTGTCCTATCAAATCACAAATGGAAAAGCCAGACAAAAGAACCAGCATTATAACTGCAGCTCATGGATTGTTTACTGAGTTGGGATATGAGGGAACTTCAACCCGCCAGATTGCCAAAGAATCAGGGGCAAATATGTCCATGATTAATTATTATTTCGGATCAAAGGAAGGTGTTTTTCTGGAAATCATAAATGAAAGAGTTAAAGGCTTCAAAGCCCAGCTACTCAGTATCAGCGAAGACAAAAGTCTTCCACAGGAAAAATTAATGAAAGTAATTGAAGGATATGCCAGGCGGATTCTTTCAGATATTCCATTTCATAAACTGATGTACAGAGAACTTTCTCTTGCGCAGCGTCCCGAAATGTGTATCAAACTGAGAGATGCCATGTCAGGAAATATGCAAGTTATTGAAACTATCATCAACAACGGAATTACAGACGGGACATTTAAACCTATTGATACCAGAATGCTGATCGCGCAACCATTATAGGAACCATTAGTAGTGTAGCAACCATGCCAACCAAAATCACGCAAGGATCTATTTTAGATATCAACATTCCAAAAGACAAAGAAATTTTAACTGACCGTTTAATCACACACCTGAAAGATCTGGTCACTACCTATTTAACACCCCAAAAATGATACACAAAACCATCAAAATGAGTTGCTTCGCGCTCTTGCTGCCAGGCATGCTCTATGCACAGAATGTAAAAAAACTGACGCTGCAGGAGGCGATTCAGTTAGGGATAGAAAACAGCAAAAACCTAAAGCTTTCTCAGAATAAAATTGAAGAGGCACTGGCAAAGCTGGATGTAACTAAAGACAATTCTCTCCCAACCGCCAAGGCAAGTGTCCTGTATAACCATGCAGAGATCCCCGCTAACCAATTGGTTTTAGATGGTGGCAACCCAATATTTTTACCTAAACGCGCTAATGCATTTGTAGGTACAGCATCGGTACAACAACTGGTTTATGGTGGTGTTAAGATGAGATATGAGATATGCGAGACAAAGCACTAAATTACTAGCTGATGTAGCTCGTCTGGATGCAGATAAAAATCAAGAAGAAGTAACTTATGCAGTTATCGATACTTATTACTCCTTATATAAGGTAGCTCAAAGTAAAAAAGTTGTAAACCAGAACTTAGCCTCTATTGCAAGTCAGCTGAAACAATCTCAACGCTTCTTTGAGCAGGGGATCGTAACTAAAAATGATGTATTGAGATTCCAGCTTCAGCAAGCTAATATCACGCTGACCGATCTGGATATTGAAAGCAACCGTAAAATCATCAATTATAACCTTGATATTCTTTTAGGTTTACCAGAAGAAACAGAGATTGATATTACAGATCCATCAGACGGTCAAAAAGAAGTGGCTCCATTGAATACTTATATTGATCAGGCTTTATCTTATCGTCAGGAATTAAGAGAACTTGACCTGCGCAATAAAGTTGCTGAAATCGATATTAAATCAGTTAAAGCTAACGCCCCACCAACATTTGGTATCGGTGCAGATGTGTATTACATCAACCCTAACGGCAGTTTACTTCCTAAATCACATGATTATATCATGCCGATGACAGCAAGTGCGACACTTTCATGGAACATTGGAACTTTATGGACCAATAAACATAAGGTAACAGAAGCCAGAGTACAACAGAAAAGTATCGGTCTTCAGAAAGATATTCAATCTGATAATGTAAAAACCGAGATTAACAGGAATTACCAGACTTATCAGGTTGCTAAAAACAAGATTAAGGTCCTGGAAACTTCTATCGATCAGGCCACTGAAAATGACAGGTTACTCGAATCAAAATACAAAAACAATGTAGCATCTGCTATTGACAGAATTGATGCTGAAACACTTTTATATCAGGCAAAAATCAATTTAGAATTAGCAAAAGCTGATGCAGGCCTTGCTTACTATACTTTATTAAAATCAACAGGAAAAATTTCTCAATAATATAATCCATCTAGAAATGACAACAGAATCGACAACGGAACAGGCAATTGAACCAAAAAAGAAAAGTAAAATTGTCCCTATAATATTAACAGTACTGCTAATTGCAGGTGCCATCTTTGGCGCAAAAGAATACTTATACTACAGAAACCACGTAGATACCGATGATGCTCAGATTGACGGTGATATCAGCCCGGTAGTTGCACGCGTTGGAGGTTACGTAAATGAGATTAAATTCGAAGAAAACACAAAAGTTACTGAAGGCCAGGTACTGGTTACTTTAGATGACAGAGACTATAAAGTAAAACTGGAACAAGCAATGGCAGGCCAGAAAGGTGCTGATGCAGGTGTTGGCGTTTCACAATCTCAAATTATCGCTACTTCAGCAAATACAGGAACAGCTAAAGCAAACATTGAGTCAGCTAAAGTAAAATTATGGCAGGCACAAAAAGATTTTGACCGTTATGCTAATCTGATTAAGGATGGGTCGATTACTCAGCAGCAATTTGATCAGGCCAAAGCGACAAGAGATGTTGCTCAGGCTACTTACAATGCCGCTCAGGATCAGTATACCGTTGCCCTTAAACAAATCGGCACGACTAAATCTCAGCTTGCTGTAAGCAGCAATGGTGTATCACAACGCCAGTCAGATGTTGATTTTGCGAAATTACAATTATCATATACGGAGATTAAAGCACCGGCAAGCGGAATCGTTTCTAAGAAAAGTATTCAAAAAGGTCAGTTGATCCAGGCTGGACAATCTTTATTCTCTATCGTGAATGAAAACAGTCTTTATGTAACTGCAAACTTCAAAGAAACACAATTACAGGACATTCGTGCTGGTTTAAAAGTTGAGGTTGAAGTTGACGCTTTTCCTGATCAGAAAATAGAAGCAGAAGTTTATAACTTCTCTCCTGTTACTGGCGCAAAAGGTTCATTACTACCTCCTGATAATGCAACGGGTAACTTTGTTAAAGTTGTACAACGTATACCTGTAAAGATAAAACTTAAAGCCTCAAAAGAAATGCTGAAAAATTACGTCCGGGTATGAGTGTGAAAGTTTCTGTAACTACAAAAGACTAAGAAAATGGCCGAATATGGTTTAAAAAGATGGATAATCACCTTTACAGTAATCACAGCCTCCTTACTGGAGCTGATTGATACTACTATTGTAAACGTGGCTTTACCACAAATTCAGGGTAACCTGGGTGCAACCCTCGAGGATGTAGCCTGGTTATCAACAGGATATGCCGTCGCGAATGTTATCGTCCTGCCCATGTCGGGTTGGCTCGGCAGTCGTTTCGGGCGTAAAAATTACTTTCTTACTTCCATTATTGTCTTCACTATAGCCTCCTTTTTATGTGGTAACGCAACTTCACTGGGAGAGCTGGTCTTGTTTCGTATTTTACAGGGGATTGCCGGAGGTGGATTAATCTCCACAGCACAGGCAATTTTAATAGAAACCTGGCCACGTGAAGATATAGGTATAGCAACTGCGTTATTTGGATTAGGTGCTGTAGTAGGCCCTACCTGTAGGTCCTACTATTGGAGGTTATATTCTGGACATCAGTTCATGGCCGTGGATATTTTATGTAAATATTCCCGTCGGAATACTCGCCGCCTACTGTACCATAACCTATATAAAGGCGACCCCTAAGGACGGGCAGGGTCTACCTGTCGACTGGTGGGGTATCGCATTACTGGCAATTGCAGTAGGTAGTTTACAAACCGTATTGGAAAAAGGAGAAAGCGAAGATTGGTTCGCTACACCATATATTATTGCCTTGTCAATTGCTTCAGTACTTGGTTTACTTTTATTTATATGGCGTGAAATGTCAACAGATCACCCAATTGTAAACTTTAAGATTCTGCGTCACAGGAGTTTTTCTATCGGTATGGTGACTTCGTTTATTCTGGGCTTCGGGCTTTACGGATCAGTATTCGTTTTCCCTGTTTTCTGTCAGAATTTACTAGGTTTCTCTGCCTTACAAACAGGAGAATTGCTATTTCCAGGTGGACTTTGTACGATTGCAATGATGCCATGCCATTTATAGGTATATTCCTTAAAAAAGGAGTTCCAGCACAATTTATGGCAACAATGGGAATGTTTCTTTTCTTTGTTTTCTGTAACATGTTAAGTAAATCAACTCTTTCTTCAGGAACAGGCGATTTCTTCCTGCCGTTGGTGATCAGAGGTATTGGTATGGCTTTATTATTTGTTCCATTAACCACACTGGCTATTCAGGATCTTAAAGGTGCAGAAATTGGTCAGGGTTCAGGATTAAACAACATGATGAGACAGTTAGGCGGATCATTCGGTATTGCTGCTTTAACGACCTTAATCCATACCCGTCAGGGCTTCCACAGAAGTACATTACTGGCTAATGTCAACGAATACAATCCAGCATTTACAGACAGGATGAATGCTTTCATCCATAATTTTATGTCTAAAGGATATAGTATGCTGGACGCTAAAGTCATGGCTATGAAAGCTATCGATGGTACAGTGACCAAACAAGCATTATTATTAACTTACAGTGATGCATGCATACTGGTTGGTGGGACTTGTTTTATTATGTTCTATCCCACTGCTTTACCTGCAGAAATTCAAAAAGAATGTCAACATACCAGTTGATGTTCACTAAAACAAAAAACAGGCTGTCCTTTTGAGACAGCCTGTTTCATTTTACAAAAAAATACAATGTCGCTACACACAACGAATGCTTATACTTTTAAAAGAGTTAAAAAACCTTAATGAAAGCAATTTATACTATTTGTAATTAAAAAGCAAAATAAATTTATTAACATTATCTATAGATCTTCCCGTCATTATTCCGTAGCTTAAGCTCCCAAAAAGAACCCTTTTGTTATGACGCAGAAACTAAGAGTTACAGGGCAAAGAGAATCCATTTTTAACAACGAAGTTGTCTCCAGATTTGAACTTTACAACAGCCTGTTCCTAACCCTCCCATTTTATAAAATCAAGGATACCGGCACCCTGCTGCCTCTTTTTATTAAACACTGTGAAGATGGAGTGAAGAATCTCAAGACTCCTGCCGAGATCATTAAGACCTTTTTTGACCGGTACACACAAACCACAGATTCTAAGGAGATTATCGATTTATTATTCCGGTTTATTCAATATATTGAGCGCCAGGTCGTATTATTTGACGCGGTTGAGGATGCTTCCTTTACAAAATTAAACACTACTGAAGACCATAGTTCACTAAGGTCTATGTTGAAAAAAAGTGAATTTAATGCAGAGCTCCATGAAAAGATAGAGCAGTTAATTGCAGATTTCTCTCTGAGACTGGTACTTACTGCACATCCTACACAGTTCTATCCTGGCAGTGTACTCTCCATTATTAACGACCTGACTACAGCAATAAAGATCAATGATATTGTCACCATTAATCAGTTATTACAACAATTAGGTAAAACACCCTTTTTCAATAAGAAATCTCCGACACCAGTTGATGAAGCATTGAGTTTATCCTGGTATCTGGAAAATGTTTTTTACTTCGCTGCTGCAATATATCCAGTCAGAAATAGACAATAGCCTTGAAGAATTCAATATTCCTTCAAAAAAGGCAATAGAACTTGGTTTCTGGCCAGGTGGAGACAGAGATGGAAATCCTAACGTGCATGCACAGGACACGATTCAGGTCTCAAAAATGCTGCGCCAGATACTATTCCGCTGCTACTACAGAGATTTCAGGAAACTGAAACGCAGGATTACTTTCAGAGGCGTAGAAGAAACTGTTTATAAGGTCCAGGATGTACTCTATAAAAATGCCTTTGACACTAATATAGAACCAGAAAACATTTCAGATTTCCTGATTGAAAACCTGAATCAGATCAAAGATACACTGATCGAATTCCATGACGGATTATTTTCAGATCTGGTCGATGATTTACTGCGTAAAGTTGAGCTCTTCGGTTCTCACTTTGCCTCTCTGGATATCAGACAGGACAGCAGAGTATTGCGTGACGTGCATGCTTACTGCCGAAAATTCAAGCCGATTATTTCCCTTTTCCCTGAAAATTTTGATCAATTAAGTGAAGAAGAAAAAATACAGCAACTGTCTTTCAAAACTGCAAAAGTAAATTATCCGGGAGACGCCGATTCATTAACTACTGATACGCTTCAAACTATTGCTGAAATTAAACAAATACAGCAACAGAATGGAGAGCTAGCCTGTCATCGCTATATTATCAGCAACTGTCAGCAAGCAAGCGATGTGCTGCAGCTGATGGAACTATTTTTATGGAACGGATGGGATGAAACCAACCTGACTATTGATTTTGTTCCGCTATTTGAAACAGTGAGCGATCTGGAAGGGGCCTCACAGATTATGGAACGCCTGTATACGCATCCATTTTATAAGAAACACCTGGCAAGCAGGGGTAACAAACAGGATATCATGCTTGGTTTCTCTGACAGCACAAAGGACGGTGGTTATTTAATGGCCAACTGGTCTATTTTTAACGCCAAGGTGGCCTTAACTACAACATCGGTGGCACATAACATACAACTCGCATTTTTTTTGCGGCCGCGGGGGCCCTCCATCAAGAGGCGGTGGTAAAACTCACCGTTTTTATGCCTCTATGGGCAAGGAGATTGCCAATAAAAATATTCAGCTGACTATCCAGGGACAGACAATCAGTTCGCAGTACGGCTCTATTGACAGTGCCGAATTTAATATAGAACAACTGATCAATGCTGGTATTTCATCCGGATTGAAGGAGAAACATAATATTCTGCTCGATTCACCACATAAGGATGTGTTAAATGTAATGGCAAAAGACAGTTTTGATGCTTTTGTTGCTTTACGCAAACATCCCTTGTTTTTAAGTTACCTGGAACGCTTTTCACCATTAAGTTTGCTATCAAAAATCACAATCAGCAGCAGACCTGTAAAAAGAAGTTCGGGAGAAAAACTTCGTCTCGAAGACCTCAGAGCTATTAGTTTTGTAACCGCCTGGGGACAGCTAAAACAAAATATTCCTGGTTTTTATGGTATCGGAACTGCTTTGAAAATCAGGAAGCTTCCGGAAACTGGGAGAAAATCCGTAAAACATACCAGGAATCAGGTTATTTTAAAACAATCATTGACAACGGTATGATGTCGATGAGCAAAACTGATTTCTCTATCACAGCACATTTCGCCAATGACCCTGAGTTTGGTGACTTCTGGAAAATGCTCCGTGATGAATATGAAACCTCCAAAGAAATGCTGTTAAAATTGGCTGGTCATACCACGTTAATGGAAAACTACCCGGTAGAGAAAAGATCTATTGCAGTAAGAGAGAAGATTGTCCTTCCTTTAGTTTTAATCCAGCATTTTGCGCTGGAGAAATTACAGCACGAGTTAAAAGACGAAGAACATCAGTCTTACGAGAAACTAGCTATAAGAACGGTTTACGGAATCGTAAATGCCGGTAGAAATTCAGCCTAGTTACAATTGAATTTATAATAAGAAAGGAGGCGCTCAAAATGGGAGGGCACTGAAAAAGTCCTTTAGATTTAAAGGTTAAAAAGCGAGAGCAGAAAAACTAAGGTTTACTGCTCGCTTTTTTTTATCTTAAAGTTCGATTTAGAAATGCTTTTAGATGTTAGCTCACCAACAAGAACTTCAGTTCAGTTCCTTTTCGAGGTTATATGACCTGATCATTCCCAAGGACAATCTGCTTCGCAAGATCAGCGAACTGATAGATTTCACCTTTATCTACGAAGAACTGCTGGACAAATACTGTTCAAATAATGGGCGTATGGCGGAAAGTCCCGTGCGCATGTTCAAATACCTGTTGTTGAAAACAATCTATACTGTTTCGGACGTTGATGTGGTTGAGCGCTCGCGCTACGATATGTCCTTCAAATATTTCCTTGACATGGCTCCTGAGGATGAAGTTATCAATTCCAGTTCATTGACTAAGTTCCGAAAGCTCCGTTTGAAGGATACAGATTTATTGAACCTGCTGATCGGAAAAACGGTCGCTATAGCCCTTGAAAAGGGTATTATTAAGTCCAGATCTATTATTTTGATGCTACCCATTCTCTGTCCAGATCAAATCCATATTCCGTAGTTGAGGTGCTGAGAGAACGCTCAAAGTTGTTGCGAAAAGCGGTTTACAGTATAGATGAAGAGATGAAAGAGCGCATGCCGAAAAAGAACGATTCGGCTGAGCTGGAAAAGGAATTGGCTTACTGTAAGGAGCTTGAAAAGCTTATTGAATCAGATCATACATTAAGTTCAATTCCAGCGATCAAAGAGAAGTTAAATCTATTGAAAGAGACTGTGGAAGATACACAGGAAAACTATACGCTCTCTAAAGATACGGATGCCAGAACCGGTCATAAATCAGCTGACAGCAAATTCTTTGGCTACAAGACCCACCTGGCCATGACAGAGGAACGCATCATTACAGCTGCAGTGGTCACCTCTGGTGAAAAAGGTGATGGCCCTGAACTGCCAATGCTATTGGAAATAAGTCAGGATAATGGAATCGAGGTAGATACGATAATCGGTGATTCAGCTTATTCCGGTAAGGAAAACCTTATACTGAAAGACAACGACGATCAGAACATAAAGATAGTAGCAAAGCTGAACCCTTCAATAACCCAGGGGTTTAGAAAGGAAGAAGACAAGTTCGATTATAATAAAGATGCTGATATGTTTGTATGTCCCGCCGGACACATGGCCATCCGAAAAGCGCGGCAGGGGAAGAAGAATATTGGTCAAAATCAATCGTACACTTACTATTTTGACGTTGAAAAATGTAAGACCTGTCCATTAAAACAGGGGTGTTATAAACCTGGAGCTAAGGCAAAAACTTATGCAGTAACTATAAAATCAACCATACATCAGGAGCAACAAGCTTTCCAGCAAACAGATTACTTTAAAGAAAAGGCCAAACATCGATATAAAATCGAAGCGAAAAATAGTGAGTTAAAAAATGTACATGGTTATGGACGGGCGACATCCTATGGCATTACAAATATGCAGATGCAGGGAGCAATCGCCATATTCACTGTTAATTTAAAGAGAATCATCAAATTAACCACCTAAGTCTGTAAAACCGAAAGGAAACGGGCTATCAGACCAGTTATCGCCCTTTTTTAGCGCCAGTTCATCCGCAGGTATTACTCACGATTCCATAGCCAATAAAAAAAGCGATTAAGTAAAAATCATGTTTTACTTAATCGCTTTAGAATGTTACCCATTAAAGAGGAACTTTTTCAGTGCCCTCCAAAATGGACGCCTCCTTTTTCATTGCTAAACAGTCTCAGCTGCTCTATCTTCTTCAACCTCTATTGCCGGAGGGATCAGCTCATAAATAATCGGAGTAACAATTCTTGATAATAAGGTAGAACTTATTAATCCGCCTATTAAAACAATAGCTAAAGGTGCAATCAATGGATTAGTAGATATTGCAATCGGGATTAATCCACCAATTGCTGTTAGAGAAGTCAGGACAATTGGTAAGAAACGTACCTCGCCAGCTTCACGGATTGCTTCCTGCAAGCTTTTCCCCTGTTTTCTCAGCTGATTTGTAAAATCTACCAGCAGAATCGTGTTCTTCACTTCTATTCCCGCCAGTGCAATCAAACCAATAATAGCGACAAAAGAAAGTGAGTTTCCTGTAATCCATAAGGCCACTGCAGCCCCAACTACACCTAAAGGTATAACCGATAAAACAATCAGCGTACTCTTGAACGTCTTGAATAAAAGGATCAGTACAGCAATAAACAAGAACACGGTAACCAGAATGATGTTTAAAAATCCACCAAAAGAATTATTTCTGGATTCTACTTCTCCACCCATTTCATAACTGTAACCTGCTGGCAAGCGAAGCTTATCCATTTTAACCACTACATCATCAATTACACGGTTCACCAAAAATCCTTCTTGCACATTAGCCTGTACAGACACGACTCTTTTTTTCTCCTGGTGATTAATAACTGCCTGTGAGGCTTCCAGTTTCAAGTCAGCGACCTGGTTCATTGGCAAAGCTATCCCTTTCGCATTATCTACATATAAATTACGAAAAGCATCCATGCCCGGCCGCCCTTCCTTAGTACGGGTTAGCAATACACCATATCCGTTTTTATTATCATTATTATAAAAAACTCCCATATTTAATCCAGTCACAGCAAGCCTTGCAGTCTGGTCAATATTAATAGTTGATACACCCAGTAATTGCGCTTTTTCCTTATTTACGACTACACGAATATCACTTTTAAGCAGACTGACCGGGTTTCTGACATACATTGTCCCTGATGCTTCCTTCAACAACTTCTCTACCTTAACAGAAAGTGAGCGCAGTGTATCCAGGTTATCTCCAAAAAGACGTATCTCAATTGGCGCTACCACTGGCGGTCCCTGTTCGAAATTCTTTACTTCGACTTTTGCCCCGGGATAATGTGCCCAGCGCTGCTGTAATTTTTGAATCAGCCTCAGTTTTTCATCAGGAGAAGTATGTTCATCAAGCTGTACAAATAGCTGTGCAAAGTCACTACGATCATTTTCAGGTATTACATTGTAATAAATACGCGGATTCCCTTTACCGACATTGGAAGAATAGTATTTAACATCTGATTCTTTCTTCAGCTCTCGCTCAATAGCTCTTGTTACCGTATCCGTATAAGATAGATTAGACTGGTTAGGTGTTGTAATATTAACCAGGAACTGGGGTTTCTCTGATGCGGGAAATAAACTAAATCCAATGATTTTAAAAAGAAATACCGAAGTCACGAAAAGTGCTACAGCTACTGAAATAGTCAAAATAGGTCTTTGAAGTGCTTTATCCAGTAAACGGGCATAACTGCCATGAATCAATCTTTTTAACCCACGCATCAGCATATTCCCTTCTGGATTTCCAACATGTGTTTTTAGCAAACGACTAGATAGAAAAGGAATAATTGTTAAAGAGACCAGCATCGAAGCCATGACAGAAAAAATAACAGCCAGTGGTAACGATCTGATGAAATCACCCGATCCTTCTGGTAAAAACACCAATGGCATAAAAGCGATGATCAAAGTAATTGTACAGCCTACTACAGCCATTCCAATTTGTTTTGTCGCCTTTAAGGTTGCCTCCAGACGGCTATGCCCCTCAAGCATCCAGCGTTCAATGTTTTCGACGACAACAATACTGTCATCCACCAGCAGCCCTAACGCGACTACTAATCCAACAATACTTAGTTGATTCAGGTTAAAACCAAACAATTGCAATAACACAATCCCAATGGCCAGCGAAAGCGGTATTGAAATCATTACAATAATAGCCGGACGTATTCCTAAAGGCAATAAAGTTACCGCAACCAATAAGATTGCAATAATAAAATCATGCCCCAGACCGGATAATCTCCTGTTCACATTATCTGCCTGATCAAAATTCTGTACCAGATCTATATTTGCAGGCAGCGTCTTTTTAAAACTATCCAGCACCGGCTGATAATTCTTCTGCGTTTTTTACTGATTTTTTCTCCTTCTTTCTGTGCCGCGGTTATAAACAAGCTCCTCTGCCCATTCAGGCGCGTAAATGTGTGTTTGTCTTCCTCATAACCATAGTAAACTTTAGCAATGTTTTTTAAGCTTACATTTTTTCCGCCTGCTGCATAAACAATCGTGTTCTGAACAGCTTCTAACGTACGGTACTCATTAGTCACAATATTAAAAGTCTGATGAGCTGCATCAATACTACCGCCCGGTATACTCGCCATTTCACTTTGAAGGCTATTTTTCACGGCACTAACCGGCAGGTTCATCTGAGCCATCTTTTCCAGGTCCAGTTCTATACGAACCTGTTGTCTTGGCAAACCAAAAATGGACACCTTCTTCAATGCAGCCACTTTTTCCAGTTCATCCTGAAGTTTCTCTGCATAATACTGCATCCGGCTGCGTGGTGCATTCTCTGAAACCAGTGCAACCTGCAATACATTAACATCCGAAGGCTGCTGTTTTTGCACTTCAATGCTATAAATATCTGCCGGCAGCTCGCTTCTTTTACTATTTACTTCTCTTACAATTTCCTGATACTTACCTTCTTCTACACTAGAACTGTACTTATATTCTACCCGTAAAACCGCGACTCCATTAGAAATATTAGTCCGGATTCTTTTAATGTCATCAAGTCCTGATATAGTTTTCTCCAGCGGTGTAACCACCCGGTCTTCAATATCTCTTGGGCTGGTTCCCGGATAAACTATAATGATAGAAAAGGCAGGTGCATGCATTTCCGGATCTTCAGATCTGGGCATGCTGAACATAGTGGTAATTCCCAATACAATAATCATCAGAAAAATTACCAGCGTAAACTGGCTGTTTTTTACAGCGTAATCTGATATTTTCATTTCGTCGCTGTTAAAGATGAATGAATACTAATCGGGCTCTGATCAGTCAGATAAGCTGATCCTGAAATAATTAATGCCGCAGCGTCCTGTAGCCCATCACTGATGATTACCGTGTTTTTTTCAATTCCGGCAACCGTTACTTTCACTTTATGAGCAGTCTTGTTATCATTGGTAACAAATACAAATCCGCTATTACACCATCTCCATCGAGTAAAGCTTCATACGGTATTTGCCACGTTCCTTTATGTTCAATTATTTTTGAAGGGTTGAGGATTGCTTTACCAAACATCCCCGCAGCAATAGTTTTGGGCCGATTTCCGGTTAAAGTGATATAAGCAGTAAAAGTTCCTGTAGCAGCATCAACCCCTTCAGATTTACGGCTCACCACCCCATCCAGAAATTGTCCCGGATTAGCAGTAGTTTCAATTTTCGCATGGTCATTCAATTTCAGAATGGCCCATTCCCTATCACTAATTCCAACTTTTAATTGCCATTTTCCCGATTGAGCACCATTAACCTGCAACACAGTCGTACCAGAGGACACCTGCTGCCCCGCATCAGCCAGTTTGCGTAAAATAAATCCGTTCTCCGGAGCATGTATTTCAGAATATTTCCTGTTAAAAGAGACCAGATTAAGCTGCTGCTGAGCAACCTGCAGCAAAGTCTTACTATTTTGCAATTGCTCTAAAGTAGACACTGTCACTATACAGATTTTTTGTCCGTTGATAATCCCGTTTTGCCTTTTCGTAGGATAATTGCGTTTGTTGTACCTGAGCATTGATCTCTGTCAGGTTTAAAGTCGCCAGCAATTGTCCTTTTTTCACCGCATCCCCTTCTTTAACCAGCAGGCTATTAATAATTCCTCCGGTTTTAAAGGATAGCAAAACTTCATCATCAGTTGTAAATTGTCCGGAGACCGCAATAGTTGCATTACTGCTTTCCTGGTTAAGTTTCATAATTTTGACTGGAATGGTATCGTTCCCTCTTTTTTTACTGACAGCAGGGGCTGAATTATTGCACGCGTAAAACAACGGTATACACAGCAATAGGGTAGCATAATGAATAGCTTTCATTTTGTATATATTTTAATATTAGTTATTTAATGGATAGGTAGCCTGATTACGTTCCAGTTCGGCCAGCGTAATCTGCAAATCGGCCCGGGCATCAGCCATTCTGAGTTTTGCACACTCGTTAACTGGTCCTGGTCCTGCGCATCAATAAGTTCCAGATATAACAGCTGTCCTGCGCGATAAGCCTTAAGCTGATCTCTGTAGTATTTCCCGGCAAATGACAAGCCCGAGACTGCACTGAGACAAGCCGCTTTTGCAGAATGATAATTGTTATAGGACTGCGCTAACTGTAATTTAAACGATTGCTCCGTTTCATCAATTTTCGCTGTATTAGCCCTTATATTCGACTGAGCCTGCGCCGCACGGAATTTATTTTTTCCTCCGGTAAAGATGTCCCACTGGAGATTCACTCCCCACAGATAATACCTGGTTTTATCATTGACTTTGAAGTCAGTCCCCTGTGATCCAAGATCAATAAATGTACTCAGCTTTGGAATCAGGTTGGACCGCTGTAGCTTGTAATCGATACCATTTACCTCTTTCAATATATTTAACTGCTTTAACTCTTCACGGCTGCCAATACCAGTTGTCGTATCCGGCAAAACTAACACATTGGCAATAGCCACACTGTCTGTGTTAATTACCTCTGTTAATGATCGGTTCAATAAAAAGTTAAAATATGCTTTTGCATTATCTGCGTTACGCTGTGCATTGATTAAAGCTGCATTGTTTTTCTCCAGCTCAGTTTGCGCACGAAGCAATGCCGTTCCGTTTCTCACCCCATTACGCAAAAGGCTCGTGTTTACGCGAATATTTTCATTAATGAGCAATGTAGCGCTACGATATGCTTCGATGCCTTGTAAAGCCTGAAAATAGTGGTAATAAGCCGTCTTCACATCTTTAACTAAAGCTCTTTTGTAAACGTTTGCGGCAGCCTGCTGGCTACTAATCAGTTTTTGTTTAATCAGTTTATTATAACGGATTTCCGCATTCACCAGCGGAAGCGAAGTGCGTAACTTTACATCATAAAAATTATCCGGGTTCAATAAGAATGACTGATTCGCAATCTGAGGATATTTAGACGATGAAGTCAGTTGATTCAGCGCAGTATAAATCGGGTTAACCAGATCACCAACCGGCACATCGATAGTCCTGCCTCCAGCAGACTTTGTATAACTACCCAACATGCTTACGGTAGGCATATACATGGCTTTAGCCTCTTTTAGTGCAAACATGGATCTTTCCAGATCAAAATTTTGCTGCTTCAAACCCTGGTTTTGTCCAAAAGCCAAAGAAATATAATCATCCAACTGCCGGTTTTGTTGCTGGGCCATGACGGGTTTCCCCAAAATAAGCATCCATCCGGTGAGTAATACAGACGCTTTAATAAATGATGTATACATAATAAACAGTGTTTAGTGATAAGTCAAAAAAAGGCCTAAGCCCTTATTGAAATTAAATATTCTTCTATTGCCTGATTTAAGATATCCGGTATCGATGCTTCTTCGGGGATCATCACCTTTAAACGGCAACGAAGGTTAAGAGATACCAGACCATGGACCATAGACCAGATCTGTAGTGCCGCTTGATTTACATCTTTAAAGATCAACAGCTTATCCTTCATACAATCCTCCAGACAGCTGATTAAAAAATTAAAGGTGGCGTCACCGTTATGCCCATGAACCGATTCATCTACATTAGTTGGTGCGCGGATAATAAACATCAGGTCATACAGCTCCGGATTTTCCAGTCCGAAAGAAACATAGATTTTACCCAATTGCTCCAGTCTTTCCAAAGGGTCTTTGCTAATTGCATTTTTTTTAAATGCTTCCAGTAATTTAAGATAGGCCTGCCCCTGAACTTCAAATAGCAACTCATCTTTATCCTTATAATACAAATAAATAGTTCCGGGACTGTACTCAATTGCGTCAGCAATATTACGAATTGACGTTTTTGCATAACCATCCTCCAGGAACATTTTCATGGCCGCAGTAGTGATCATCGTCTTCATCTCTTCCCTTTCCCGTTCTTTTCTCTCTGATATGCCCATTTTCTTAAATTATACACCGCAAATGTAATGAACACCGTTCAGTAAATGCAAATAAATTGTAATTTTTTTTCAAAAAACCTCTTATACAACAAAAGGAGGCCCTTTTCAGACCCTCCTTTTCCTATAAATTCGTAGAATCTAGTAAATTACTTTACCAGCAGAAGTAACGATTGAAGCAATACGGATTGCATCAAATACACGCTCTTCGGTAGCACCTAATGCCAAAATAGATTCTTCATGTGCATTTACACACATTTCACATCCATTAACAGCAGAAACAGCTAAACTCATTAATTCAAAAAACTCTTTACCAGTAACCGGGTTACCCATCAGTTGCATGCGTACACGTGCAGGCATTCTGGTATATTTCTCTTTTGCTGTAAAGTGACGGAAACGATAAAGAACATTGTTTAAAGCCAGCAAGGATGCACATCCTGCAGCTTCTGCAATTTCTTCTGCTGTCGCTTCTTTCGACTGCGCATGTTTCTCAAAGAAATCAGTCAATACTTTATTGTTATTATTTATAGCGATGCTTAAACCTAACAAAGCACATTCTTTTTCAGTAATATGCGATGAAGTTAAAGTGTGCTGCTAAAATTCAATTTCAAGTCACGTACATATCTTGAATTACCTTTTTCCAAAAGATGTATACTTTCGTTTCTATAGCCAGGATTTAAGCCTACAATGGCCAATAATTCTTCTATGGTTTCAGTACTTTCACTCATTTTTTTATGCTTTTATGAACCTGTATAAAACTAAATCAAACAGATTCTATGGATACAAAAAATCCCTGCAAAATGCATTTACAGGGATTTTTATGAATTAAACCCTGTTTATAAAAACAGGATAATAAATTAAACTGTTAAAGTTGCTTCACCTTTTTCCCAGTTACAAGGACAAAGTTCGTCAGTTTGTAAAGCGTCAAGAACTCTTAATACTTCTTTTACATTACGTCCAACGCTTAAGTCATTTGCACTAGCCCAACGGATAATTCCTTGTGGGTCAATGATGAAAGTTGCACGGTAAGCGATTTTTTCTGTTGGCTCCAAAATATCAAGTGCTTCAGCTAATGATTTAGAAGTATCAGCAGCAAGCATTGGGAATTTTAAACCACGTAAATCATCATGGTTATGTCTCCAGGCTAAATGCACGTTTTCTGAATCTGTAGATGCACCGATTAAAGTTGTATCACGGTCACGGAATTCACCAAAGTTTGCATTGAATTCAGCGATTTCAGTAGGACAAACAAAAGTAAAATCTTTCGGCCACCAGAACATACAAGTCCATTGGTTGTTCTCATTTACTAAAGTTTCAGAAGTTAATGTTTCAAACTCTTTTCCTTTTTCTATACTAACTACAGCTGGTTTTGAATAAGCTGGAAATTGTTCACCTATATTAATCATAATGTTGTTTTTTTCGTTGTGCAAAAATACATCAATATTGCCTCTTTATCAACCCTATTCAAAAGATAACAGATACTTAATATTGATGACCCTATAGACAAAAGCTATACACAACCCCAACAGATTCGAAGCTCCCTATTTTACTGTTTTAACGTACTTTCAAACAGTTTAAATACCCTTTTGTACTCATCAGTCCAGCTGCTTGGTTGTACAAATCCATGGTCTTCAACAGGATAAACAGCCAGTTCCCACTTGTTTTTACCCAGCTCAATAAAGCGCTGACTCAAACGAACGATATCCTGGAACTGCACATTCTCATCAACCATCCCATGACACATCAGCAAATTTCCTTTTAAACCTGCCGCAAAATAAATTGGAGAACTGCGTTTATAAGCCAGCTCATCATTGAAAGGTTCATTCAGAATATTCGACGTATAACCGTGGTTATAATGCGCCCAGTCTGTCACTGAACGTAAAGCCGCACCAGAAGCAAAAACATCCGGCTCATTAAATAATGCCATCAAAGTAATAAACCCTCCGTATGAACCTCCATAGATCCCCACATGTTTAGGATTTACATTATATTTCTCAACCAGTAATTTTACACCGTCAACCTGATCTGTTAAATCTTTACCACCCATATGACGATAAATACCTGTCCGGTGATTTCTGCCATATCCTGAACTAGCCGTATATAATCAATATCAATTACCGTGTAGCCATTATCAGCAAGCAGGTTATGAAACATATATTCACGGGAATACTGGCTCCACCAGTAATGTACATTCTGCAAATAGCCAGCACCATGTACAAATACAACTGCAGGACGATTTGCAGCAGGTTTTAAAGCAGGATATACCCTTGCATATACCTCATCCCCATATCTGTTTTTAAAGGACACCATCTCAGGCTCTCTCCAGGGATAAGCTTTAAATACATCTGATGATGACTCCGTCACCTTTATCGCCTTAGCCCCCGGCTTATTAGCCTGAATATACAACTCCCAGGGCTTATTCATATAAGAGTAATTGATAGCCAGCCACTGTTCGTCAGGAGATAATGTAACCTCATTACCACCTTTCATACTGGTAATTTTAACAGGAGCTCCTCCATTTGCATTCACTTTATAAAAATGCGTGATCCCCGGATGCTCTATATTCCCTGTAAAATAAAATGCTTGTTTGTCTTTAGCTAAAGAAAGGTTTTTCACTTCCCATTTCCCGCTGGTCAGCTGACGCTTAACTCCGGTTGAAACATTAACCCTGTATAAATGAGAATAGCCACTGGCCTCACTCTGAAAATAAATATTCTGGTTATCAATCCATCCGACATTATCTGCTCCGGTACCGGGCCCACCTATCCAGGCTTCATCACGCTGTCTGTCCAAAAGTGTAAAATTACCAGTAACAGCATCTAGTTTTAAGATCCAGCGATCCTTGTTATCCTGTGATTCAGCAATTACAACCGCAGCTGTACCCGCCATATTCCAGATTGGACCAGATAAATTTACTTTTCTATCCTCATTTTTCTTAACCGCAGCTTCCATTTGTTTTGGATAGTCTTTCAGGTAATCAGGCAAGTCCTTAATTCCTGGGATTTGTGCGGTTAGCAACTTATAAACTGTATCCCGCTGCTGATCATAGATAAAATTTTCATAGACCGGTAAAGGTTCTCCTGCTTTGGTCCTGCCGGGAATGTCTTCTGTATAACCTGATGCGGTGATAAAGTTTGGAACAATGGTCTCTTTACCGTCCTCACCCTGGATTTTCAATCTGTAATTGATATAACGTCCATCCGGACTGATTACAAGATTACTCAGTTCCAGGTTTCCAAGTTCAATCGCCTTTAATGGCTTATCATCTCCATTCAGACTTTTCTTTTTAGCCAGTCTATAAGCTTCCTTTTGTTTCTTGCTTTTAAGCACGTCAAAAAGTTCATCCTGTTCTGTTTTTAGCCAGTTATCCTGTATGTTCAGTGATTTTTGCCCCGCCAGATTTGCACTCTTTTTACCTGACACAAAATTAGTCTGCTGTTTAAGTTCACTGGAATTTAAATTAAGCGTATATAAATTATTTCCCTTTTGAAAGGCAATAGCCCCATTATTCAAAAAAACAGGGTTACTTTCTGCTTCTACCGTATGAGTTAATCTCTGCTTCTGCTTCGTTTTGAAAGAATACAGGTATAAATCCCCAGACCTTTCAACAATACCCAGACTACGATCGTTGTTATAGACATACTCAGGCATAATGGCCTGATTTGCCACTTTCTCTTCTGTCTTTACAGGTTTTCCGGAAGAAATATCAACCTGATAAGACTCATTATTCTCTTTACTCTGCGGGTTCCATTTAAAATAAATTGTTTTACTATCTGCAGACCAGTGATAGTCAGAAGGAGAAACACCCAGCCATTTCTGGTCACGCATTATATTTTCGACCGTTAAAACAGGACGCTCCTGTGCCTTTACGATACTTGTACCCAATAAGAATAAGAGGCAGAATTTCTTCATTAATTTTAGCTTAGACCGCAATTTATGAAAAAATAAAGCCTCCTTTCCAACTGCAAAAGAAGGTTTTATAAATGTTACAGATTAATTTTAAACAGGCTATGCTAGCCAATCCTAATAGAAGTCATCGTTAAAGACCCTCCAACGGCTTTATCATTGAAAACCGAGACCTCCTCTTTATTATCATTTTTTTGTAACCCTAACGTGTACAACAAAGGCAAATAATGCTCTGGTGTAGGTATAGCCAGCATTGCGGCCTTACCCAAATTTTGATAAGCCATTAACGGCTGATGCTCCTTGTTCATAATCAATGTTTTAAACTGATCATTTATTTCAAGTGCCCAGTCAAACCCGCCACCATCCATCATCTCCCAACTCAACATCCTCAGGTTATGTACCATATTTCCGCTACCCAAAATCAATACTCCTTTTCTGCGCAGCTGATAAAGTTCAGCAGCCATTTCATAATGCGCTTTCGGATCTTTTGTATAATCAATACTTAATTGCAAAACGGGAATATCAGCCTTCGGAAACATATGTTTTAACACTGTCCAGGCTCCATGATCCAGACCCCAGTCATGGTCTAAAAACACATCAGTACTCGTAATCAGTTTAGCTGTTTCTGCTGCCAGTAAAGGATCTCCGGGAGCAGGATATTCCACATCAAACAATGGCTGAGGGAATCCGCAAAGTCAGTCATGTATAGTCTTCGGAAAATTCATCGCCGTAACCGCTGTTCCCCTGGTAAACCAGTGTGCTGAAACTACAATAACAGCTTTTGGGACAGGGATAGTTTTGCCCATCTCAGCCCATTTCTGACTAAATTCATTGTCTTCAATTCCATTCATTGGTGAACCATGACCAATAAACAAAACAGGCATCAATTCGTCCCGGACAGGAAGGTTACTCGTTAAATTTTTAAGCTCTGATAAATTTGCCATAATTTCTTTAATTGAAAAAGGGGCTGTTCAAGCATTTAGAATGCTCAAACAACCCCTCTTCTGTTTAAACAAGCTCTTATTATTTAGCCTGAACGAATTCCAGGTTTAACTCAATTTTGATATCTTTCGCAACTGCCATCCCTGTCGGATCATATTTAATATGATAATCTAACCGGTTAACTGTGGTAGTAGCATGAAAGCCAGCTCTGGTATTTGCCTGCTGATCTTTAGCAATTCCGCCATAGACAAGTTGAATTTAACGTCTTTAGTTACATCACGGATAGTTAATTTACCAGCAAGTTCATAATTATTATCTTTCAGTTTTTTGAAAGACGAACCCACAAAAGTCATGGTTGGATATTTCTCTGCATTAAAGAAATCATCTGTTTTTAAATGATTATCTCTCATTTCAACACCAGTTGTGATACTATTTACATCAACAGTAAAGCTGATTTTAGCATCGGTTAAATCTGGTTTGGCAGCATCAATTGTTCCTTCGAATTTCTTGAACGATCCATTGACAAATGATATCCCCAAATGTTTAACTTCAAAATTAATGAAGGTATGCATTGGATCTGCTGTCCACTTTGTTTGTGCGAATGATGCAGTACTTATTGAAACAGCAAGCAGGAATAAAAATATCTTTTTCATAATGATGTGTTTTTAAATAACAATACAAATCTATAGGGAATTATGGCAAAAACCCTTGATGTATGTTAAGAAAGCATTAGTTCTTTTCGAGCGTATCTTTCACAGTACCACAGTCATACATCTGGCTTCCATAATAAGGGTTCTGTATTTCTTTAACCTCATTCAGCCAGCTGAATTTCCCCATAGGACAGTATTGAACAAAGACATCCTGGTTATTCAGCTTTAATTCTTTTGCTAAAGTTATAAATGCAGTACTGATACCCTCAAAGCTTTTACGCTGACTTTTCAAGTCTTTTGTTTTAGCTAGTTCTGACGCTTTTTGCTGGATTACCGCAGATTCTTTCATCCATAAAACATATTGCTTAGCATCTGCAAATCCTTTATGCGGAACTTCCTTTACCGCTAACTGAAGCTCACCAGCCAATTTCAGGGCATCCTCCGGTTTATCAGTAGCCAATGCATTTTTTAAGGCATAATAGCTTTTCAAACTCTGATTAAATTTACCAGATACACTGGCTTTCTGCGCAACGGCAGGTTGTGAAGATGCCACTAGAAACAGGGCAAGACCTAAAAGTACTTGTTTCATAATTTTATTTTAACGTTAAAGAAATTAAACTCTGCACGTACCAGGTACATGTTTTTATTATATCTGCCAGCCATATCACCAGCTATCTGGAACCTGTATCCCAGGTCAATTCGTGTTCTGCTGTTCAAAATCACTTGTAAAGCTGGCGCAAGATCCAGGTATGATCTGCCATTTACCGGGTTTGTTTTACCCAGCATTTCAAAATAAACATTGAAATTGGGCTGATTATAATTTTTATAAATGAAAGGAAGCACCAGATATCCGGAAGATAAACTATAGCCGATCATTTGATCAGGTTGTGGCGTTCCTGCTACTATACGGCTTTCCGTATCAAAGGCTTTGGTATAACTCACCGTACCCGATAAAGCCAGTTTATGCAGTAACTGAGTTACCACCAAACCACCCTGAATACCACTGTTATCCCCTTCCAGGTTAATATCCTCCGTATAAGTAGGGCGTTTACTTGTACTTACCCTGCCGAATAACGCTGCACGCAAATGCCGCTGCGTATCAATAGAAAGGAAACGGTATTTCGCATATACACTTCCACCTTCCAACCGGTATTTACCATCCATATCAGAGAAAAACCCCTGAAAATGTGTCATCAGGTTCTTATTGAAGCTAAACATGACTTCGGGCATAGTTCTATTACCACCCCTGTTAAAGATACCCTCATTAGTAATCCTGACACCAATTGATTTGGCAGCCATATTACTTGCTGGCTCCGTAAACACATATAATTCCTGTGCACACGCACGCAAGCTCCCGCCAAGCAGAAAAATTACTGCTGCTAATTGAATATATTTCATTCCGGGGCCTAGATGCTTAAGTGAAAAATGCGCGTTTCTTTGCCCTGTACAACGCCTTTCCCCTTAAGGTAGGTTTCAGACTTTAATTCAGCAGCTTTTTTCTTAAAAGCCGAAGAAGTAATAAAATCTTTGTCCATTATCTTAGCAATAACGGGTCCGTCCAGCGTTTTGCTTTTCGCATTGATAAACTGAAAAACATTCCCGTCAACCTCAGCAACACCGGCATCGTTCACCTTTGTGTCTTTGAAATTAATGGTTGCCGAAAGGTCACCGATAGAAAATCCGGCATCCTGAACTTTATCTCTGATCTGATCCAGATCTACTTTCTGATCTGCTTTAAAAGTAAGCACAAAAACATTCCTGTTAAGATCCGGAGACACATTTTCAATAAAACCAAGGCTTTTCAAAGAGGTTTCTGTGGCTCTTGAACACATAGAACAAGTAAGACCATTAACCTGTAACTCGGCCTTAGAAATTTGCTGGGCGAAAGTATTTCCGCCAATAAATAGCAATAAGAATACAATAGAATATCTGATCGTTTTCATCATGAAATATTTTATAAGATCCTGCTCAGCTTCCTGAAACAGTACCTAATAGATTTGAAATAAATTAATACAATGGAGTAATGGCGAATAAAAATCCGCGATTACTATTCAATTTATTCCTGATCTAATTTCTGAAAACGCAGTTATAGGCATGCAAGGCAAGGCAAGCGCGCGCGGACAAAGGAGGTACTTTGTTTTCTATTTTGCTGAAAATGTTTGGCAAAACAGACTCAACAACCTCTGCAAAGAATGAAGATAGAAATACAGGAAGACTGTAATTTTTAGGAACATCAACTTTCAGACCTGTCTGGTGACTGTCTTTGATCTTAGCATCAACCTTAGTGTTCTTACAGCATGAATTATCTGCTTTAACTGGCTTTTCTGCTTCCTTACATCCACTGCAATGTGCTACTTCCGTCAAATGAATACCAGATAGCTGACCCCCGCAAAAATGCAGACTCAAGGCAACACCTATTACGCTAACAAGGTAAAAGGCACATAATCCTAAAGCTATCTTTTGTTTCAGTTTCATTTAATTTTTTAAATCTGTTCTGATAAATATCAACTAACTAAAATTACCTCTTTTAGAAGTATTAATCCTAATTTAGTTTATCAGTTATCAAATTTATTATAAAATTTCAGAATAATCAAGAAGCCGCCACAAGAAACAGAAAGATTACAAGATTATGCCATACCAGTTTTTAAAAGCAGAATTCTGTCTTAACTTAGCCAAAAATACCATTTAAGATGAAGCCAATCCTTACTTTACTGCTCTTTTTTTGTTTGAACTCTGTTTTTGCTTCCGGGCCAAAACATCAGTATATAAAGATAACAACAGCGCAGGGCGAATGTATCATCATGCTATACAATAAAACCCCGCAGCATCGTGACAACATCGTTAAACTTGTCAAAAAAGGGTTCTATGACGGCACATTGTTTCATCGGGTAATCAATTCTTTTATGATTCAGGGGGGTGATCCTGATTCGAAAAATGCGTCCGCCGGTAAAGAATTGGGCAATGGAGATGTAGGTTATACAGTTCCTGCCGAATTTCGCGACAGTCTTTTTCATAAAAAAGGAGTGTTAGCCGCTGCAAGAGACGATAATCCGCTGATGGCCTCAAGTGGCTGCCAGTTTTACCTCGTACAAGGGAAAAAATTTACTGACGTACAGCTGGATAGCATGGAAGTTAAAAGACTGAAATTTAAAATCCCGCAATGGGAGCGCGAGATCTATAAAAATACAGGCGGCGTACCCCATCTGGATAAGAAATATACTGTTTATGGTGAAGTTGTAAGCGGTTTACCATTAATTGATACTATTGCGGGCGTGAAGACTGGCGCCAATAACCGCCCTCTGGTGGACGTTAAAATGACTATTACACTCTTAAAACGAAGGAAAGCACGTAAACTGGAAAAAGAAATGAGAAAATCCGGAAACACAGAAACTGCTTTTTTGCTTAATCAATAATAAAATATATACTACGATGAAACCTGCACAGCGTGTAAGCTTCATCACAATTAAAAAACAATATATACTACGATGAAAATCCTTTCTTACAACGTAAATGGAATCCGTGCAGCGTCAACAAAAAACTTTGTTGGCTGGTTACAATCAACGGATGCAGATATGATCTGTCTTCAGGAAGTGAAAGCACTTCCCTCACAAATTCCTGAAATAATAGGCATGATTGAAAACCTTGGTTACCATCATTACTGGTTTGCAGCAGAAAAAAAAGGATACAGTGGAGTTGCCATCTTTTCTAAGATTAAACCTAACCATGTAGAATATGGTTGTGGTGAAGAATGGATTGATAAAGAAGGACGCATTTTAAGGGCCGATTTTGATACCTTCTCCTTAATGAGTGTCTATCTGCCATCTGGTTCTTCCGGAGACGAGAGACAGGTTAAAAAGTATGAATTTATGGCGTATTTTGAAAAGTATATCACCAAGCTGCGTGAAACTTACCCAAACCTGATTATTTCTGGTGATTATAATATCTGTCATACCGCAATTGACATACATAACCCTAAATCCAATGCCAATTCTTCTGGTTTTCTGCCACAGGAAAGAGAATGGATGGGCATGTTCCTCGACGCAGGTTTCATTGATACTTTCAGACACATCAATAAAGATCCTCACCATTACACCTGGTGGAGTTACAGAGCAGGCTCAAGAGGCAAGAACCTGGGCTGGCGTATCGATTATCATTTAGCAACCCAACCGATGCTGGAAAGGATTAAACACGTAGAGATTCTGTCTGACGCTATACACTCTGATCATTGCCCGATATTACTGGAACTGAACGGTTAACTTAAACGGCCACTCGGTCTTTAAAATAAATAACCTGATCTGGTGTAATACACAAATCCAGACGAACATCATTTACGTGGGGATCAACAATGGTTCCCACGCTTTTAAAAAAGGACAATCCAACTTTCAGGATATTCTTTCCCACCAGAAAACGGTCATAGAAGCCTTTGCCATAACCAACCCGGTAACCCCGGTCATCAAATGCAAGTAAAGGCACAATAACCATGTCAATAGCCCCCTTATGTTCTTGCTGAGCCATCGGCTCCAGAATATTAAATGAGCTCTTCAACAGTTCTTCTTTGCCTGTATAATGATGATGGGTCATCAGAGAGGTCTTAAAGTCAGCACGGGGAACAATTATTTTAATCTGCGGATGATGCTTTTTTAACCACTCAATAAGCAGAAAGGTATTTGGTTCGTTCTTTTCTGCGATCGGTAAAAAGACGTGTAGTATTTTTACGCTGCTAAAATCAAGCGATGCAAACTGCTCAAGTAACTTTTCACTCAGTTCAGTCACCTGTTTCTGACTAAGTTCTTTTCTTCTTAAAGTTTCCTGTTTTCTGATTTCAGCTTTATTCATATTTTATTATGCTATGCACTGCAAGTTATAAATCCTGCACAAGATTACCATAAAAATTACCTGAACTGTCTGATTACAGGCACAAAAAAAGCCCGCAAAAAAATATGGCTTCGGGAACCACTCCGAAGCCAAAATCAACCTAAACCTAAAACTAAACTATGAAAATTCTTATTTTACTCTTTCTATATATTCACCTGTACGTGTATCAACCTTAACTTTATCGCCTTGATTGATGAACATCGGCACTTTTATTTCAACGTTTGCTCCAACGGTCGCATATTTCAATGCATTTGTTGAAGTGTCCCCTTTAACAGCGGGCTCTGTGTATGTAACTTCCAGCTCAACATGCTGAGGAGTTTGTGCCATAATAGGCTCTTCACTCTCGAATGCTATTACAACATTCATGCCTTCTTTTAAGAATTTAATCTGATCCCCAAATAATGATTTTGGGATGTTAAATTGTTCAAAAGAACTGTTATCCATTACAACGAGGAATTCTCCATCTTCGTATAAATATTGGTAATCATTTGTCTCTACTCTGCAAATTGTTACCTCTTCGTCCGTGCGGAATCTATATTCGACTAATTTGCCGTTTTTAATATTCCTCATTCTAGCCTGGTAGAAAGCTCTTAAATTGCCAGGAGTACGGTGCAAAAACTCTTCTACTTGTATTAACTCTCCGTTGAACCGAAGAATATTACCGCTTTTTACTTCTGATGCTTTTGCCATTTTTTTCTGAAATTCATTGCTCTACCAGCAGTGCTTTCGTGCCGCAAAGGTAAAAACAATTATCGGTTTTACAATAGTTATTTTAAAAATTATATATATAGCTAATTTTCCATCGATTTCTTGACATTAGCCTTGCAATTCAGCACATTTTGCTCTATTTATAGTCAGTTATCTTTATAAAATTATCGCAAAAAGAATACTCATTTTCCTGATTGGACCCAACCAGTACCAGCTTATCAGCGGTAAAATCCCGGATCAATTCATGATACCACTCAATTCCTTGTCTATCAAGGTTAGAAGTTGGTTCGTCCAACAACAAAAGCGGTGTATTGGTACAACAGGCTAAAGCCAGTTTCGTCCGCTGCTTCATTCCCGAAGAAAAATATTTCAGCGCCTTATCCTGTGCCTTCCCCAAACCTAAAAGATCCATCAGATGTGCCGCACCCGTTCCCGGATGAAACTCCTTAAATTTAAAATGAAAATCAATGGTTTCCTGCAGCGTAAATTCTTCAACAAGATCAAGATAAGGTGCAGCAAAACTCACTTGCTTATACCATTTTTCAACCGGAATCAACTTACCATCCTGCGTATAAGTAATATTACCCTCAGAGGGCTCCAGATTACCCAGAATTACACTCAAAAGTGTTGACTTACCAGAACCATTCGGCCCCAGTATTGCATATTTACCGGCAGCCTTAAACCCGTAAGTGAAATTCCTGAAAATCCACTCCTGATTAAATCGCCTGCCGGCATCTTTTAAATCGATTGTCATTTAAAATTTAGCTGCTTGTAGATCCAAAACCTTTCATCACACCTCTATTAGAATTCCTGATAAAATCAACGATTTCATCACGGATTTCAGTAGGTGCAAATTCAGCCTCTATCTTATCAAGAGCTTTGGTCACATTATTATGCTTTACGAACAGTACCCTGTAAATTTCCTGTATCTCATTAATCTTCTCTGAAGAAAACCCACGTCTTCTCAATCCTACAGAATTAATACCCGCATAAGACAAAGGCTCTCTTGCGGCCTTAACAAAAGGAGGAACGTCCTTACGTACCAGTGAACCACCAGTGATGAAAGCGTGAGACCCTACATTAACAAATTGATGTATAGCAACTAAACCAGCAAGAACTACATAATCACCAATGGTAATATGCCCTGCCAGCGTCGTACTATTTGAAAAGATGCAGTTATTACCGACCTCACAATCATGTGCAATGTGCGAATAAGCCTGAATCAGGCAATTACTCCCAATTACAGTCTTCCATTTATCTTTCGTCCCTCTGTTGATCGTCACACACTCCCTGATCGTGGTATTATCCCCGATTTCGGCAGTAGTAACTTCACCTGCGAACTTTAAATCTTGCGGAACGCCGGATATGACAGACCCAGGAAAAATCCTGCAGTTCTTTCCTATCCTTGCTCCATCCATAATTACCACATTAGAGGCAATCCATGTCCCTTCACCAATTACAACGTCTTTATGTATAACAGAAAACGGTTCTATTACTACATTATCTGCTATGATCGCATCAGGATGTATATATGCTAAAGGTTGTATCATGATACGCGTTCGCTATCTTTAACTTTTGAAATTTGAGCCATCATCTCTGCCTCCACTACTATTTTCTCTCCTACCATGCCCACACCTTTCATTTGTGCTATACCTCTGCGGATTGGCTCCATCAGATCACATCTGAAAACTATAGTATCACCCGGCAATACCTGTGCCCTGAATCTCACTTTATCGATTTTAAGGAAATAAGTAAGATAATTTCTTGGATCAGGAACAGTACTCAACACTAAAACCCCACCGGTTTGTGCCATTGCTTCAATCTGAATTACACCCGGAAAAACCGGTGCACCAGGAAAGTGTCCTTTGAAAAACTCTTCGTTCATAGTCACATTTTTCACACCAACTACGTGTGTTTTAGACAATTCAAGAATTTTATCAATAAACAAAAATGGTTGTCTGTGTGGTAAAATGTCCATGATCTGCATCACATCGTAAAGAGGTTTTACTGATGGGTCATAAACATGCTGATTTTTTTTTTTTTTTTTTCTTTTTTGATAGCTGCTTTAATCTTTTTGGCGAATGCAATATTCGCCGCATGGCCTGGTCTTGCAGCCATAATATGTCCTTTAATGTGCATACCAACAAGCGCAAGGTCACCGATCATGTCTAATAATTTGTGTCGTGCTGGCTCATTCTGATAACGGAGTTCCATATTATTCAGGATTCCCTGTGGAGCAACGTCTATTTTTTCTCTGTGGAATATTTTAGCCAGGTGATCTAATTCATCACGCGTAACTTCTTTGTCCACAATCACAATCGCATTATTCAAATCACCACCTTTAATCAGGTTGTTTTTTAACTGATATTCCAGTTCATGCAGGAAACAAAATGTACGGCACGAGGCAATTGCACTTTTAAATTCAGCAATGTTAGAAATTACAGCATGCTGACTGCCCAGAACAGGAGAATTATAGTCAATCATACAGGTAAACCTATAATCTTCAAGCGGCATAGCCACAATCTCCACTTTACGCTCAGCGTCAGTATAAGTGATATTATGAGGAATCTGGAAATATTCGCGGTCAATACTTTGATTAACCAACCCTACACTTTCCAGCGCCTCAACAAAAAGGATCGCACTTCCATCCATAATTGGAGTTTCAGGGCCATCCAGCTTCATTAATATATTGTCAAGATCCATTCCAACAAGAGAAGCCATCACATGCTCAACAGTGCTGATACTAGCTCCATTCTGCGTAATTGTTGTTCCCCTGGCTGTATCTGTAACATTGTCACAGTCAGCATCGATGATTGGTTGACCTGGTAAATCAGTCCTTTGAAATTTAAACCCGTGGTTTTCCGGAGCCGGACAAAAAGTTAAAGTGACACTGGCACCTGTATGCAAGCCTACTCCGTGTACAGAAACTTCGCTTTTTATGGTTTTTTGTTTAACGTTCATTATTGTTTTGTGTGGTACTAATTATACTATGACTGGAGTTTCGCTGTAATTTCAGCCTCTAATTTTGTAATCCGTTTTTCTATTCCCGGCAAATGCTTAAACAAAACAAAACAGATGCGCGCATCCAGTCTCTAAGCGGCTGGGCTGGTGTGCCATGCCATTGTTTATTCTCTTCTGTTATATTGGAATTAATCCCTGCCTGGGCCCCAATCTGAGTTCCTCTTGCTAATGACAAATGCCCGGCAATTCCTACCTGACCGCCAACTACTGATCTTTCTCCTACTTTACTACTGCCGGATATTCCTGCCTGCGCAGCAACAACTGTATGTTCACCAACCTCAACATTATGCGCAATCTGAATCAGATTATCCAGTTTTGAGCCCTTTCTAATAAAAGTTGAGCCCATCGTTGCTCTATCAATCGCGGTGTTGGCACCAATTTCCACATCATCCTCAATCACGACATTACCAATCTGCGCAATCTTAGTATAAGTACCATCGGGTTGCGGTGCAAATCCAAATCCATCACTGCCAATTACTGCATTAGAATGGATGGATAACGACGCATTTTTCCAATCACAGAACGGTTATAGATTTTAACTCCCGGATAAAACGTTCCGCCAGAGCCGATTTTTGAATCTATGCCAATGTGCACCTGCTGTAAAATTTTAGTATTGTCGCCAATCACGACATTCGCATCTATATAAGAGAAAGCCCCTATAAAGACGTTTTTACCTATTTTGGCTGTAGGATGAACAAAAGAAGGCTGTTCAATGCCTGTTTTTTCAGAAGATTGATTTAAAGCTTCATTGTACTTTTCCAGTAAAACAGAAAAAGCACTATATGGGTCCTTCACCTTTACCAGCGTACAGCTGATAGGTTGTGAAGGAACAAAATCTAACCCAACGATAACCACTGACGCGTTCGTTGAATAGATGTAGTTCTCGTATTTCCGGTTAGATAGAAAACATAAGGTTCCTTTTTTCCCCTCTTCTATTTTTGAAAGTTCTGAAACTGTGATAGTTTCATCGCCTTCAACCGTTCCACTTAAAAAGTCGCTTATCTGCTTGGCAGTAAATTGCATTCTACAAAGTTAAATGTTAAATTGATATGAACAAATAATCACAACCCCCTATTTTATCAGCCATTTGACCATTTCGACGCTCTTGTATAATCGGATAAAAAACGGGATAATTATTGGATTATTTTGTTAAATAATGCTAAATAATTCGTGGATAGCAAAGTATATGCTTTCTAACTGTTCTGTCGAGTGATTCCAGGTTAGATAAATCTGATGCTTTTGCAATATCTGTTGTCGCATTATTTTTCATTAAAATATTTATTGTGCTGTTTCCAGCACCAGTATTATAGGCTCTGTTGCTGATTATATCCGTAAAAACAAAGTAAGATACCTCATTCTGGTCAATTCCAAGACTAAATGAAGTATTTTCACTAATCAGCGCCACTCTGCTTGTCTCTGGCGGATCATTACTAATCTCAACCTTATACAAATTACGGTTAACCAGCATGTTACATAACATAGAAAGTATTCTGTCCTGATGTCCGCCCATACTTTTACAGAGGCAAAAATATCCTGATCGTCCAGTTTGGCAAATAGCAACAAGTGCACATTCGTTTCAAAAAACTCTTTTTGAGAGATTTCATTCTTCAAAAAATGCTGCAATGCAGGGGTTGCAAATAAATCCCCGCCATTAATTGCAAGTTCTTTGGCCCGTTTTAAAATTTTCACCAATAACATTTCTCCGGCAATGACTGTTTTATGTAAATAAACCTGCCAGTACATTAGTCTTCTTGCTATCAGAAATTTTTCAATAGAATAAATTCCCTTTTCTTCAATTACCAGCTGATCATCCGCGATGTTAAACATCTTAATAATCCGGTCAAAACTAATTACCCCCTCGCTCACACCCGTAAAAAAGCTATCCCTGTTTAAATAATCCATTCTATCCAGATCAAGCTGGCTTGAGATCAGCTGATGCAGAAATTTCTTTGGATACTCTCCTTTGAATATGGATATGGCCGTGCTTAATTTCCCTTCAAATTCCATATTCAGACGTTCCATCATCAGTATAGAGATGTCCTCATGCTGAATGCCTTTCACTAATGAATATTCCAGTGCGTGCGAGAATGGCCCATGACCAATATCATGGAGTAATATAGCTATCGTTGCGCCCTCTTCCTCATCTTTTGTAATCTCGTGTCCCTTACTGCGTAAGATATCAATAGCCAGGCACATCAGGTGCATTGCACCCAGTGCGTGATGAAAACGCGTATGCAAAGCCCCCGGATAAACCAGGTGCGTCATCCCCAATTGTTTGATATAGCGTAAACGCTGAAAAAAGGGATGCGAGATCAGGTCAAAGATCAATTCTGAGGGTATATTGATAAATCCATATACCGGGTCATTTATTATTTTCTTTTTGTTCAATCTTGGCAAAATAAATTATACGGTACAAAAATTGCTATTTTTATCCGTACTTAAGAAAGAGATATCTCTTTTTAAGGATTTATTTACACCTTATACATACAATAATGCAGGAAACCAGGATTCTATGGGCCGATGATGAGATAAACTTATTAAAACCACATATATTACTATTAAACGAAAAAGGGTACCACGTGACTACATTTACGAATGGAAACGATGCATTGGAGGCTTTTGGCAAGGAGCATTTCGACCTGGTATTCCTGGATGAAAACATGCCTGGCATGAGTGGACTGGAAACTCTTTCTGCCATTAAAAATATAAAAAGTGACATTCCGGTTGTCCTGATTACCAAAAGTGAAGAGGAAAATCTGATGGAGGATGCAATCGGGTCAAAAATTGACGATTATCTGATAAAGCCCGTAAATCCTAAGCAGGTACTACTGACAATCAAGAAGATTATAGATAATAAAAGACTGATCAGCGCGAAAACTTCGATGGCTTATCAGCAGGATTTCAGACGTTTAGGGATGACCCTGAATGATAAACTGAGTTATGAAGAATGGACTGAGGTCTATAAAAAACTTATTTTCTGGGAACTGGAACTGGAAAAACTGGATGAGATCCTCAGATGCATGAGATTTTAACTATGCAGAAGTCTGAGGCGAATACACAGTTTTCTAAATTTATTGAAGACAACTATATTGACTGGGTAAACAAGAGAGGCAAAACACCTTTATTGTCCAATGAACTGCTTAAAAAGAAAGCATTTCCACATATAAACTCAACTACACCTGTCTTTTTTATCCTGATTGACAACCTGAGATATGACCAGTGGAAGATTATCAACCCGCTGATTACAGAGCACTTCAGATTAGATGAAGAAGATATTTATACAAGTATCCTGCCTACAGCGACACAATATGCCAGAAACTCTATTTTTTCTGGTTTGATGCCACTTGAAATGGAAAAACGTTTTCCGTCACTTTGGCAGAATGATGATGAAGAGGGTGGAAAAAACATGCATGAAGAAGCTTTCCTTGCTGATCAGATTAAACGCAGTGTACGTAAAGACTGTAAGTTCAGCTATCACAAAATTCTTACTTACGATGATGGAAAAGCCTTAACTTAACGAGCAGATGAACAACCTGATGCAAAATGAGTTCAATGCAATCGTCTATAACTTTGTAGATATGCTTTCTCATGCCCGTACTGATATGGCTATGATCAGAGAATTGGCAAATGATGATGCAGCTTACCGCTCATTAACACTTTCGTGGTTTGAACATTCTCCTTTATTGGAGCTGCTTAAAAAACTTGCACAGAAACAAGTAAAAGTAATTATCACTACAGACCACGGTACAATCAGAGTAAAACACCCAAGTAAAGTGATCGGTGACAGGAACACGAATACAAATCTGCGCTATAAACAGGGCAGAAATCTGAATTTTAATGCAAAAGAAGTCTTTTTGATCAAAAATCCACATGAGGCACAATTGCCTAAAATAAATATTAGTTCAAATTATATTTTCGCTAAAGAAGACCGTTATTTTGTCTATCAGAATAACTACAACCAGTTTGTGAACTATTATAATGAAACGTTCCAGCATGGAGGGATCTCCCTTGAGGAAATGATGATTCCTGTAGCAACTTACAGCTCAAGATAGTATCTTTAAATGAACATTGAAATCAATCACCCGGAAGAATTAGGCAATGCTGCAGAAGCATTGCTTGGTTTTGCAGGAAACGAAAAAATATTCGCCTTTGAGGGCGAAATGGGTGCAGGAAAAACAACTTTTATCAAAGCACTCTGCAAAAAATTAGGGGTAGAGGATGTTGTAAACAGCCCTACATTTTCTATAGTAAATGAATATGCTGCGGATGGCCAGGTTATCTATCATTTCGATTTTTACAGGATTAAAAACCTGCATGAAGTATTTGATATTGGTTATGAAGAATATTTTTATTCTGGCAATATCTGCTTGATAGAATGGCCTGAGCGAATCAGGGAATTGATGCCTGAAAACTATGTTGAAGTTGGAATTACAGCACTGTCGGAAACGCAGAGATTGTTTTCCTTCACAAAAATTTAATATTTAGGAGCTGTTAATTTCAGCTTATTTTTTCTTAATTTTCAATCAAAAAATCAGATAGACAAAATGGCTACAGGATTACGGGAAGAAATGGCCTCTATTGCTCAGAAAGGGTTGCTACAGCCTAAAGAGACATTGTCAGAAATTAAACAGAAAAGCAATAGCCTTTATATTGGTATTCCAAAAGAGATCTCTTTTCAGGAGACCCGCATAGCGCTTACGCCATTATCGGTGGCACTCTTAGTCAATCACGGGCACAAAGTATTACTGGAAAGTGGTGCGGGTACAGGAGCAAATTTTTCTGACAACGATTACAGTGAACAGGGCGCACAGATTACCTTTAATAAAAAGGATGTTTATGATGCTGATATTATTGTAAAAATTGCTCCGCCTACACTAGAAGAAATAGAACTGATGCACAAGGGTCAGACACTAATTTCTGCTTTGCAAATGGGTGCACTGAAGGAAGGTTATCTCAAAGCGCTGCTCAATAAAAAAATCAATGCATTATGTTTTGAAAATCTGCGGGACGAACGAAGAAATAAATTTTTAACCGTAGTACGCGCTATGAGTGAAATTGTAGGAGCGACTTCCATCTTTATTGCGGCTGAGTATTTAAGCAGCGTTACCGGCGGTAAAGGTCTGATGCTTGGCGGGTTTACTGGTGTCCCGCCTACGGAGATTGTCATTCTCGGCGCAGGAACAGTAGGCGAATATGCAGCAAGAACAGCACTTTCCCTGGGTGCAGAAGTCAAAGTATTTGACAGTTCCATCTATCGCTTGCGCCGTCTTCAGAATAATTTAGGGAGCCGTGTATTTACTTCTGTAATGCAGCCTATAGTCCTTGGAAAAGCAGTAACAACCTGTGATGTGGTTATCGGAGCTATACGCGCTACAAACGGCAGAAGCCCTTGTATCATCATGGAAGAAACTGTTAGCCGGATGAAACCAGACTCTGTTGTTATTGATGTCAGTATTGATCAGGGTGGTTGCTTTGAAACCTCGGAGGTGACTAACCACAAAGATCCTGTTTTCAGGAAACATGATGTGATCCATTATTGTGTACCTAATATCGCATCCAGAGTTCCCAGAACGGCTTCATATGCATTAACTAATATCTTTACCCCAATCCTTGTAGACATAGGTGAAATGGGGGGCCTGATGAGCCTGGTATGGAACAAACCCGGTATAAGAGAGGCGCTGTACATTTACAAAGGCCACCTGACCAGTAAAGACCTGGCTGCGAGGTTTGGCCTGCCTTATAAAGATATTGAGCTACTGGTAGCTGCAAATCAGTAATTAAGTTATTTCGGCTGGTTTAGCTTTCCATACAAACTGAAGATACACCAAAGCCGCTATAGTGATCCCTGTACAGATAAAAAATGTATAGGGTATAGTTTTAATATTGTCTATAAATAACCATCCGGCCAATAAAGCACCCAATCCAATTCCGACTTCAAGGGCGATATACATCGTTGCCATTGCCTTTCCACGGTGTTTAGGGTCACTCAGATCTATTGTCCATGCATTGACTGTTGGCGATAACATACCATACCTGTTGCCACACCATACAATGCCGAAGCTGCCATTAAGGTAAAAGATGAATTAGCAAATCCTATGCAGAGTAGCGAAACTGCGAGTAAACCAAGTGATATTTTTAAGATTAAAACCCGGCCATGCTTGTCTGAGGCTTTACCTGCAACAAATCTGATCAGTAAAGAAGAGAGCGTAAATACCATAAAAAACAAGCCTTTATTACTTGTTCCCAGATACTTGCTCCAATCACCTACAACAGTCAGAATAACCCCATAACTCACATAACTCAGTAAAGTGATCAGGGCTGCAGGAATCACTCTCCATTCAATAATATCCTGTCTTTTAATTTTCAGTAAAGAAAAGCTGAAAGGTTGTTTTTCTTTCAGGGTTTCTTTCATATTTCCAAGGATAACGATCGATGATAAAGCAAAAGCAGAAGAACAGTAAAACAGCACATTAATCGAAAAATGATCAGTAATTGTACTTCCTATTGCTGGTCCGATAGCAAGTCCGGTACTAAAACAAATTCCATGAATCCCCATCGCTTCTCCCCATCTGTTTACAGGAACCAGATCTGCCACGTAAGCTGCGGTAGCAGTTGGTTTAAACCCGGTAGAAAATCCATGAATCAGTCTGAGAAATAAAAATCCGGCAACTGTTGTAAGCACAGGATATAAGAAGCCGCAAACAAAGCAAACGATAGAGCCTACAGCCATCACAGGAACCCGCCCGACGGTATCAGTCAGTTTACCACTAAAAGGTCTGGATATCCCGGCAGTAAGCGTAAACAAGGCAATAATTAGTCCTTTGTAGGAAGCGCCACCCATTGCACTCAGATAAGCAGGTAATTCAGGTATTAACATGTTAAAACTCGCAGAAAAGAGGAAAGAGCTTAAACATACCAGGCCAAATTGCAGGGTATAAATCGATTGATCAGACTTTTGCATATCCACGCAAAAGTAGAGATTAAATCCATAGCAGCTGTTAAGTTTTTGTGATCAAATAAAGATTGTTTTAAGCCCAGAAGACGTATTGTGTTCAGGATGAAAAGCCTATTGAAAGGGTATTAAAGGGATATTGGAAGGGGGTTGGAAGGACCAGGGTCATTGCAAGGTCCTTCCAACGTCCTTCCACCCCCCTCTCAACGTCCTTTCAACAGGGTTTTCAACCCCTTTTCAAACGCTTGTTTGACGCCGAACCGTAGGTAAACCGCTATTTTTAGTATTTTTCGTGAATATAGCCCATCAATCTGGCCATTTCGGCCTTGATTTCAGCGATTGGCTCCATGAAATTATTGTTCATCAGGGAGAAGACCAGCGTTTTTCCTTTTTTGGTTACGAGATAACCGCTTTGATTATAATTATTGGAAAAAGTCCCTGTTTTTGCAAATACAAAGGGATGGTCTGTTTTTGGATATGCATTTTTTAATGTTCCTCTCATGCCTCCGGCAGGCAGCATGCTGAATAGTTTTTGTCTGTTATTCACTTCTTTGTCAATCATTCGAAGCAATACCACCATATCTGCCGGACTAAACAGATTCATTCGGGACACCCCTGATCCATCTACCCAGCGAGGCCTTTGGGGCAAATCTTTCAGGTATTTATTCAGAACATAACGAATTGCGTCTGTTCCGCTTAATTCCCGCTGAAACTGATTTGCATAAACAAGCAGTAATTGTTCTGCAATGAAATTATCACTCGGAAGCAGCATTTCACGAAAGATATCCTCGGATTTCATATTATAAATTGTTTTTGCCGTAACCGGCATAACCATACTGATGAGCTTTACATTGCGATGTAATGTATCCCTGAGCAAGCTTAATGTCGTTGCTGTACCCGTTTTATAAGGAACAAGCTGTATAAAATCATCCGGAACAGCTCTTGAGGGATAATTGAACTCATTGGCTCCCGATTTTCGCATAACTGTAAAATCCTTTCCTTTCATTAAACTGTCTTTGGCAAAGCAATCGTTAAAATGCTGAGGAATAACGCTAATTTTCCCCTTTTCATTTTTGAAAGCAACCAGGTTATCCATCAATGGCAGTTCGGTAATTTCAGCTTGCGTATCATCGTTATAATCATCCCATGCCCATCCCTGACCATAAGCATTACCTGTATATCTGCCTGGAGCAAAAAATAACTGCTTAGAACTTGAGCTTAAAAA
This sequence comes from Pedobacter sp. NJ-S-72, assembly GCF_053890575.1. Lineage (NCBI taxonomy): Bacteria > Pseudomonadati > Bacteroidota > Sphingobacteriia > Sphingobacteriales > Sphingobacteriaceae > Pedobacter > Pedobacter sp. NJ-S-72. Next base: position 4,347,893 of record NZ_CM132681.1, read on the forward strand.
ATTTAAAACATTGTCGCCCTTCATCCTCCGTTTCAAAAAAGAAGGATCTCCCGTACCCCAGAAAATCAGAGAATCACCCTGTTCTATGTAGCGTAAAGAAGGAATAGAGTCAGGTAACATTTTCAGTCCCGCATAAAAAGTATACAATTTCACATTGGAAGCCGGAATAAAATATTTGTCCGCATCCTTCTCATAAATCACATCACCTTTGTCAAGATCTGACAAGGAAAAACCGATAAAGTGATCATTCAGGATAGGGGAATCCTTTATAAAACGGGCTACATTTTTCGTCATTTGCTGACGCACAGAACAGCTCTCAAAAAACAATAAGATCAACAAAGCTAAAAGAAAAACTGACTGCATTTGCCCTGATAGTTTAAATCTCATTTCTTTGTTTCTCATTGATACAGACCGAATATATTGCTTTTTCAGAGAATATCCGCCTTCAATCGTTTATGTTTGTAACGTTGCAATTACGTTGCATCATTTTTGTTTTACAATGAATATTTTTATCCATTCATCCCAAACCTTAAATTTTTTTAATCCTAATGAATTCAAAGACTAAATTACTGGCCATTGCCGGTATATTTCTTTTAGGTATGTTCTGTAGTGAAACTATTTCCGCACAGAAAAAATCTAAGAAGACATCTGCTTCTGCAGCCACCGCTCCTGTTACTCCAGCCCCAAAAAAGGAAGGACTCAAACCCTTTTCTGAAGTGATTACTGCTAAAGCAAGAATAAAAAATGGATTATTCAAAACTTACAAAGTTGAAGATAAGTGGTTTTTCGAGATCCCTGACACACTATTAAACCGCGAAATGCTTGTGGTTACCCGTTTAAACAGAGAGTTCCTGCCGGTGTGTGTATCAGTTGGTAATCAGCAATATGCCGGAGAGAGTTTAAATAACCAGGTTTGGCAATGGGAACGTCGTGGCAAACAGGTCTTTATTCGTGTACCGGGCTATTCAGTAAGAGCAGACAGTGCTTCGGATATGTATCAATCTGTTAAAAATTCAAACTTATCGACGATTCTTGCCAGTTTTGAGATTAAAGCCTATAACAAAGATACAACGGGTGTAGTGATTGATGTAACTGATTTTTATAATGGCGATGTAGTGGCAATTGGTGCTACAGATGCTTTAAGAAAGGCTTACAAAGCAAGTTCATTAGATGCCGGACGTTCTTATGTTGATACAATTAAAACCTTTCCGATTAATATTGAAGTCGTAACCAGTAAGACTTATAAATCGGCAGAATCCCCTACCGACAATAGTATTGGAGCAGTAACTTTTGAATTCAATACTTCTATGCTCCTTTTACCAAAGAAGCCAGTTAAAGCGAGATTAACAGATTCAAGAGTTGGTTTTTTTGGACAATCACAAATTGACTATGGTACAGATGCACAAAAAGCAGAACGTACATCTTATATCCACCGCTGGAACCTCGTCCCTAAAGATACCGCTGCTTATATGCGCGGCGAATTGGTAGAACCGGTAAAGCAAATTGTAATTTATATCGATCCGGCAACTCCAAAAAAATGGGTTCCCTATTTAATTCTTGGGATTAATGACTGGAACGCTGCCTTTCAGGAAGCAGGATTTAAAAATGCAATTATAGGAAAAGAAGCCCCTACAACTGCACAGGATCCCGAATTCAGCGTAGAGGATTCAAGATATTCTGTAGTTAGGTATTTTGCTTCAAACATTGCCAATGCTTATGGTCCGCATATTTCTGATCCTCGTACAGGGCAAATTCTGGAAACACATATCGGCTGGTATCATAATGTGATGGCCATATTGAGGAATTGGTATTTCATACAAACAGCAGCAGTTAACCCGGCGATCCGAAAAGCCAAATTTGATGATAAACAAATGGGCGAACTGATCCGTTTTGTGTCTTCTCATGAGATTGGTCATACGCTTGGTTTACCACATAATTTTGGTTCAAGTTATGCCTATCCAGTAGACTCTCTTCGTTCTAAAACCTTTACCAATACTCATGGAACTGCACCTTCAATTATGGATTATGCACGTTTCAATTATATTGCACAACCTGGTGATGGCGTAACAAAACTACATCCCGAAATTGGTGAATATGACAAATGGTCTATTAAATGGGGATATACCTGGTTTCCTGGCAATTTAACCCCAAAACAAGAAAGAGAAAAACTGGATGTCTGGACAGTAGCTAAAGCAGGAAATCCTGCATATTTCTATGGCCGCCAGGGAACGAGTATTGATCCCCGTACGCAAAGTGAAGATTTAGGAGACAATGCGATGAAAGCAAGTACTTATGGTATTGCTAATTTGAAACGCGTCCTCCCGAATATAGAAAAATGGACTTATCAAAAGGGAGAAAGACTTTAGTGACCTGAAGGAAATCTATGGTGAGATTATTGCGCAGTACAACAGATATATGGGACATGTCAGAACCAATGTTGGTGGAATGAGTGAAAACTTCAAGACTTATGACCAGAAAGGCGCAGTCTACTCGTATTTGCCAAAGGCTAAACAAAAAGAGGCTATTGCCTTTTTCAATGCACAACTATTTACAACCCCGTTATGGCTGCTCAATAATGAGCAATTGAATAAGTTTGATAATGGACAAGTACTGAATAAAATAAAAGCAGTGCAAACCGGTACACTTAGCAACTTACTTACGCCATCGCGCATTGCAAGATTATTGGATAATGAAGCCAAAAATGGCACTGTAAATGCCTATACGCTTCCTGAATTATTTACAGACCTGAAAACTGGTGTCTTCCCGACAGGCAGACCAGATGCTTTTAAACGTAATTTACAACGCTCCTATGTAGAAACTCTGGCACAACTGATGACTAAAGAAATGGATGTTCCTCCTGGAGCCAGCTCTGAAGCACTTGCTAATTATGGCTTTACGCCGATCGATGTTTCTCTGTCAGATATCAGGCCACTGGTGAGAGCAGAGTTAAAATCACTTTTAACCCTGGCCAAATCAAGGTCTGTGGCAGGTGACAGCTTAACCAAAGCACATTACGATGACCTGGTTATCAGGATCAATGACATTCTTTATCCTAAAAAATAAAAGAGTATAGTCCCTATTTACAGCCCGTAAGCCTTAGAAACTCTTCTTTTTTGAGGCTTACGGGTTTTTGTTTTATTAATCCTGATTATGATTAGCAAAGAAAGCCTGATATATTTACAGGAAAAAAGCGTTGTCTGTTATATGAGAGCAATCACCTCCCTGTCAATTTTTTTAAGTTTCGGGCTGTTTCTTACAGCCTGTAACACTAAAGCCAAAAAAAAAAAATCGCCATCAACGGATAAACTGGATGTAACTACTGTCAAAGGAATCAGGTACACGGAAAACGAGTTTCAGTAATGGTTTATCGTTTGATACAGCAGGCTTTCAGCAGGTACCAAGCTGGATTATCCAGTTTAAATCAGCAGATACAGTACTGGCTTATGATCCCGCTCAAAAAATCATGCAGGGCTTCTATCTTCATCATGACCACGCTAATGTGTTTAATTTTGCCAAAGAATGGTTCAGGTTTAAGCTGATCAGCAAAGACAGCCTGGTTTTCCAACGTCTTCAGGTCACAAAAAAGGTGATTGCAGACGATATCCGTTCGGATGTGAACATGACCTTTTACGCAGACGATTACATCAAAAACAAACTAAAAACGACCGCCGAAAAATTACAGCGACCAAGTAAAGCCGATACAATTTTCATTGCCGAAATGGTTGCAAGGGCGAATAAATATCCCGAAAACAGAGATAGTGTTTTCGCTGGCAGACAAGTTGCCTCTTTGCGCCCCCGCGATAACCGGATTACCGTAGAGCGTTTGAGCGGTGTCGATAAATTAAATGGCATAACCGAATCCGAATCTTATGACTACCTCTATCCGCGATATAAACTAGTTATTCCTGATGCTTATAAAGATTTTGCTTACCAATTTAATGTCCTTGTTGATGAAAAAGGAAAATTACGATTGGGTTATTTCTTTACAAACCTTCCGGAATTCAGAGAAACCCGTAAAAAAGTCCTTGCCGGAATTACCAGTGTATACCTTCAAAATTTACTTATAATTAAACCTGGGAGCACATTAGGCATACCGCATGCAAGCGAAATTACTGTAGATGTAACTGGCAGAAAGACTGCAAAATAAATCTTTCAAAATTATATTTATCAAAAAATGAAGCATTTGCATATTAAAAAAAAAATAATTACTACATTGCAGACTTAATTATTAATACATAATACAATGCAAGAAGGAACAGTAAAATTTTTCAATGTAACTAAAGGTTTTGGATTTATCGTACCAGCGAATGGCGATAGCGAAATTTTTGTACATTCAACAGGCCTTATCGATGAAATCCGTGAAAACGACAAAGTAGAATACGATGTTGAAAGCGGTAAAAAAGGTTTGAATGCGATCAATGTTAAAGTAATCTAGATTATTATAACCATAATTCGTACAAGCTTCCTGATGAGATATCGGGAAGCTTTTTTTTTGCCCTTTAAAATCTGCTTTTGATTTGAAAAGGTTATTTCTTCGACTGCCGGATAAAAAAACAGCAATTACATTCGTTCTCTGTACAAGGCTTTTTTATCTTTAAAAATAAAAGCGCTTATACGCAGCAGGGATGGATAGCAATTACGGACTTTTAATTTCAAAGATAAATGAATTTAAACAGCAGTTTTATCTCAATAAACTGCTTCGCGGCCTCATTTATACCCTTGCGCTGTTGTTTGCCATTTATCTTTTATTGTTTGTTCTGGTGTATTTTCTTCACCCAGCCCCATTAATAAAAACAATCCTTTTCTTTTCTTATTTACTAATCTTACTCGCTTCAACCATCGTTGGTATTGTTAAGTTAAGCTGCGCTCGCTTATTTCAGACTGAGTAAAACCCTTAGTATGGAAGAGTCCGCTGAGATTATAGGAAATCATTTTCAGCCCGTCCGTGATAAGCTACTGAACACTTTACAATTAAAGGCTTTAGCAGATCTGTCACCTGCCCATAATCAGCTGATTTTAGCCGGAATTGATCAGAAAATCAATGAATTGACTCCTGTTCCTTTTAGCAAGGCCATTAACCTGGGAGACAATAAAAAACTGATCAGGTACTTCCTGATTCCACTTGCCTTGATTATACTTATCGGACTCATTGCTCCTGCTATATTAAGGGAAGGAACCAAGAGTTTTGTAGCCTATGATAAAGTCATTCAGCCCATTGCTCCTTTTGACTTCGTATTACAGAATAAAGCCCTTGTAGTTACACAAAGAGATGATTTGCAAATTAAATTAAAACTTGACGGTGACCCGTTGCCACAGGAGGTATATTTGAAACAGGGGCTGAATATATTTAAGTTAGAGAAAACAGCAGTATTTTCCTTTATACACTAAAAAACCTGCAGCAGACACAAGTCATTCAATTTAGTGCCGGTGGTTTTGATTCCAGATCCTATATACTTACCGTTAAGCCAAGACCTGCAGTATTAACAATGGAAGCGAGCCTTAATTATCCAGCTTATCTGAAGAAAAAGAACGAGGTTATTGCCAATGCAGGCGATTTAGTCTTACCCGAAGGAACAGCTGTTACCTGGAAAATTTCAACTGAAAATACAAAACAGCTTTTATTTGCAATGGGTAATCAAATACAGGATCTTCCGGTGCTGAATAATTCGGCGATTTTTAAGGCCGTGCTTAAAAAAAGTCAGGATTACAGGGTAGTCCCAAAAAATGAGTTCTCTTTACATAAGGACTCTATTATGCATAAAATTGAAGTTATTGCGGATCTTTCTCCTTCTATTGAGGTTAAAGAGACTGCTGATTCACTAAGCCTTACGGCTTTGTATTTTACAGGAAATATCCACGATGATCATGGATTCAGTTCATTGAAATTTGTTTATACACTTAAAGAAAATGGGATCGCAAAGAAAACAGTACGAACGGGTATTTCTGTGAAATCCACTCAACAGGAAAATGCCTTTTTCTACTTCTGGAATCTTAAAAATATAGAGATAAAACCTGGGCAGATACTTGAATATTATTTAGAAGTAGCTGATAATGACGCAGTAAATGGTCCTAAAAAAAGTCGCACAGCTGTAAAGATCTATGCAGAACCTAGTCTTGTGCAACTTGAAAAACAGACGAATACCGCCAGCACACAGTTGAAACAGAAAATGGAATCAGCAATTAAACTGGCGGCCCAGGTAGAAAAAGAAAGTAAGAAACTGGGAGAGACATTGCTCGATAAAAAAGAGCTCTCCTTTGAGGATAAAAAAGAAATCAGCCAGCTGCTTGAGAAACAGAAAAAACTGGAAGAAGCAGTAAAGGAAATACAAGAGGCAAAAAAGAAAAACACATTTAATAATGCAGCAGAAAATGATCAACTTAAGGAAGAATTGGCCGAAAAACAGAAAAAAATAGATGACCTGTTTAACAATGTCCTTGATACAAAAACTAAAGACCTGCTTGAAAAATTGCAAAACCTGATTACTCAGAACAACAAAGAACAAACACAGCAGGAACTGAGCAAGATGACTATGGACAACAAATCCTTAAAGAACGAGCTCGACCGGATTTTAGAGTTGTATAAACAACTGGAATTTGAACAGAACCTGCAAAATAAGATTGATCGTTTATCTGATCTTTCAAAGGCACAAAAAGAATTGAGCAAGGCAACTTCCGATAAAAAAAACACGCTGGAATCACTAAAAAAGGATCAGGAGAAACAGCAGCAGGATTTTAATTCCCTGAAAAAAGAAATGAAGGATCTTGATGCAAAAAATCAGGCTCTGGAACGCCCCAATGCATTTAAGCCACAAGAAAAAAAACAACAGGAAATTCAAAATCAGCAGCAGCAGAGTTTAGAAAATTAGGTCAGAACCAAAGACAGAAAGCTTCGGAACAACAAAAAAAAGCCGCTGATCAAATGGAAGAAATGGCACAACAGCTTAAAGACGAGCAACAGTCTTCTGCAGAAATGGAAAGTAATCTCCAGACCGGGGAATTAAGATTATTACTGCAGCATTTACTCAAAACCTCGTTCGATCAGGAAAAGGTGATGCTCAGTTTAAAGAAAATGGCATTTAACGACCCGGCCTACGTTCACAATGTACAATTACAACGTGGAATAAAAGACAATCTAAAAACTATTTCAGACAGCCTCTCTTCTCTGAGCAAAAGGGTACCGCAGATTCAAAGTGCTGTAGGTGAAGAAATGCAGCAGATCAATTTTAACCTGGATAAAAGTCTGGAGAATCTGGCTGAACGGAGAACTTATGAGGCCGTTAAAAATCAACAGTATACAATGACTTCAATAAATAACCTGGCTTTGATGCTTAATGAGGCTCTTGAACAGCTGGAAAAAAACAAGCGCAATTCAAAATCTGGTGGAAAGGGAAAAGGAAAGCAATCTATGCAGGCTTTACAGCAAATGCAGCAACAGCTGAACAAGAGTATGGAGCAGGCCAGACAACAATTGCAAAAAGAAGGTAAACAGGGCAGTGTTCCTAAAGGAGAAATGAGTGAGAGTTTTGCTAAAATGGCACAACAGCAACAGATGATCAGAGAAGCCTTACAGAAGCTAAATTCAGAAGGAGATAAAGACGGAAATGGAAAACCAGGTAATTTAAACCAGGTGATCAAGGACATGAAAAGTACTGAAACTGACCTGATCAACAAAAGACTGGAAGAGGCAACTATTAAACGCCAGCAACAAGTACTGACTAAATTACTGGAAGCCGATAAGGCTGCAAGAGAACAGAATGAAGACGGCAAAAGAGAAAGTAAGGCTGGAAAAGATTTTCCACCTTCCTATCCTAAGTTATTAGAGCAATTTAAAAAGAAACAAGCCAGTGAACAGGAACTGTTTCAAAAATTACCCCCTTCATTAAATTACTATTACAAAAATAAAATAGCAGACTATTTTAAATTGCTAAATTTGCAGCCGTAAATCGTGATCCATGAGTAAGCCAGCAATTAATTTTTTTTCAGAAGACGTTAAATATACCCTTAAAAATAAAACCCTGATCAGAAACTGGATCAATGATACAATCATTGCTGAAGGCTATCAGCTTGAAGAATTAACTTTTATACTTTGTTCTGATGAATATTTACTGGCTATAAACCAACAGTATCTTAACCATGACACTTATACCGACGTGATTACTTTTGATAACTCAGAGACTCTTAAAATGATCGAAGGAGATATCTTTATCAGTATCGAACGTATTCAGGAAAATGCGAAACAATTTAAGGGGACTGTACTACATGAGCTGTGCAGAGTAATGATCCATGGTACTTTACATCTATTGGGCTACAAAGACAAAGGTAAAGCGGCGAAAACCCTGATGACTCAAAAAAAAGAGGATGAATATCTTGCTTTATTTAGTGCTGCATTAGGTAAAACGGCTGTTTAGCCTTTTTTTTTTTATTACCCATCAATTAATTACTCGCTGATTATCAATGCATTACAGCTAAATATTTGCCCTTGAAATATCGGGCCATTTTAAAGCGCTATAAGCTCGTTTTAACTTTTCTTAGAGTTATCTGTTCAAAACAACAATAATCTTATTGTATCGTACCTAAAACCCCAAAAACAGGGGATTAGAGTCAGGTGCCAGCCAGAATATGCCATTTTGCTCAATCTATACTTTTTAAGCCTTAAATCACTTGCAAATAACACTCTTCCGATTAAATCTGGTAAATATCTTTTAAGCCTCCCGCCAATTCAAAAAGCAAATAATTCGTAGCTTTCTGATTTTCCAAATCATTGACTCAGCTCTTTTTTGATATATACTTATAACTCCGTACGTTACTTAATTGTAATATAATATTTAGATGTTTAAACACGTGAATATTATACCCACAAATATTGCTTACTTACTTTTGCCAGTAATTTCTTATCTGATAATTCGTTAAAAATATACTTTGAGCACATTAATTGCAGCAGAAAATTTAGGTCACGCCTATAATGATGAATGGTTATTCAAAAATTTAACCTTGGGCATCCAGACAGGTCAGCGCGTAGCGTTGGTTGGAATCAACGGAGCCGGTAAAAGTACCCTATTAAAATTATTGGCCGAGCGGTTTAATCCGCTGGAAGGGAAAATAGTAAAAAATAAATTTGTAAAGATTGGCTTTCTTGATCAGGAGCCCTCCTTCCCTGATGGATATTCTATTAGTGATTTTATTTTTTCAACAGACAATAAGCAGCAACAGTTAATCAAGGAATATGAAGAACTGATTGAAGATCCAAATCCTGATGAAAAAAAACTTAACCGTTTATACGAAGAATTAAGTGAACACAATGCCTGGGAATATGAGCATGAAATCAAAACGATTTTAAGCCGCATGGGTATTAATCACCTTCAGCAAAAAATCTCAACAACGTTATCCGGTGGTCAGAAAAAACGTCTGGCTCTGGCTAAATTATTGATTGAAGATCCGGAGATTTACGTATTGGACGAGCCTACCAATCACCTGGATATTGATACAATTGAATGGTTAGAGAAATTACTGACTTCAGGAAATAAGACAATTCTATTAGTAACGCATGACAGGTATTTCCTGGATAATGTATGTAATACTATTGTAGAACTTGATAGAGGTAAAATTTATAATTACAATGGTAATTACGCTTATTTCCTTGAAAAGAAATCAGAGCGCGAAGCTTCTGACGAAAGTACTTTCCAAAAAAATAAGAATTTACTGAAGAAAGAATTAGAATGGATGCGTAGAATGCCTGCGGCAAGAACTACAAAATCTCAATCCAGAATAGATGCTTTTTATGATTTAGAAAGTAAAACCAAACAGCGTTCTGATACCGGAAGTGTAACCTTAAGTATGAAAATGTCTCGTCAGGGAAACAAAATCCTGGAGCTGGATCATATTGGTCAGTCTTTCGATGAGAAGAAAATAATTAATGATTTCAGCTATACATTCAAACGTGCAGACCGTATTGGTTTAGCAGGAAAGAATGGTACAGGAAAATCTACATTACTGAATATTATTACTGGATTTCAAATTCCGGAAAAAGGGAATGTAAGCACAGGAGAAACTACTGTTTATGGTTACTATAAACAGGGAGGTCTGGCATTCAATGAAAAAAAAGAAAGAGTAATTGATATTGTAAAATCAGATGCTGAATATATTAAGATGGCTGATGGTTCTATGATTTCAGCATCTCAATTATTAACACTGTTCCTCTTCCCTCCTAAGAAACAACATGGGATGGTCGAAAAGTTGAGCGGTGGAGAGAAAAAGCGTTTACACCTGATGAAGGTTTTAATGCAGAATCCAAACTTCCTTATTCTGGATGAGCCTACCAATGATTTAGATATTGACACTTTAAATGTACTGGAAGAATTCCTTGAGAATTTCCCTGGTGTATTAATACTGGTTTCTCACGACAGGTATTTGTTAGACAAAATGAGTGAGCAATTATTCATTATGGAAGGTGATGGCATCGTTAGTATTTACAATGGTAATTATTCTGAATATAGAATCAGCCTGGATACACCTAAAGAAAAAGCAGAAAGTAAACCTGCTAAAAATGAACAAAAGACCACAGTAGCCCCTGCGAATAAATTAAGTTATAAGGAGCAAAAAGAACTGGATGATTCTGAAAAAAAAATAGCAGAGACTGAAAATGAAATTGATAAATTAACTACCTCCCTTCTTTCTATCAATAGTGCTAACTATATGGAAATACAAGAAGTAACCAAATCAATTGAAAAGTTAAATGCAAGCTTAGAACAAACCATGGAACGTTGGGTTGAATTATCCGAAAAGACCAACAAAACGACTTAATTAAAGAAACGGTTTAGATCAATACTAGCCTTTTTAAAGCTTTAGCAAGCTTAAACAAGCCCGTTGAGCTACAATAAAAATTAACGTTCCACGTGGAACACCTGGACTTCAGGAGAAGAAATACAATGGATGTTTCACGTGGAACATAAATATAAGATAAGATGTTTAAAGAATATGATGTGATTGTTGTGGGTGCCGGACACGCAGGTTGTGAAGCGGCAGCGGCAGCAGCAAACATGGGATCTTCCGTTTTATTAGTCACCATGAATATGGAGACAATTGCGCAAATGAGCTGCAACCCAGCAATGGGTGGTGTAGCAAAAGGACAAATTGTAAGGGAGATTGATGCCATGGGTGGTTACTCTGGAATCATCAGCGATAAGACTACTTTACAATTTAGAATGCTCAATCTATCGAAGGGTCCTGCCATGTGGAGTCCACGTGCACAGAATGACAGAAAGAGATTTGCCGAAGAATGGAGACTAGCTTTAGAGCGTACACCAAACGTAGATTTCTGGCAGGATATGGTTAGCAGCCTGATCATTGAAAACAATAAGGTTACTGGAGTAAAGACCTCAATCAATTGGTGTTGAGATCAGAGCTAAAAGTGTTGTGCTGACAAATGGAACTTTCTTAAATGGGTTAATCCATATCGGAGAGAAAAAGTTCGGCGGTGGCAGAACAGGTGAAAAAGCAGCAACAGGAATTACAGAACAATTAACTTCAATTGGATTCGAAGCCGGCAGAATGAAAACTGGTACTCCCCCACGCGTGGACGGGAGATCATTGAATTATTCATTGATGGAAGAACAATGGGGCGATGAAAATCCTGGGAGATTCTCTTATACCAATGTAGAAAGACCAACAGAAAAAAGATGCTGCTGGATTACTTATACAAACAGCAATGTACATGAAACCTTAAAAGAAGGTTTCGAAAAATCTCCAATGTTTACTGGAAGAATCAAAGGACTAGGCCCGAGATACTGTCCTTCAATTGAAGATAAAATAAACAGATTTGCAGAACGCGACAGACACCAGATCTTTGTAGAACCTGAAGGATGGAATACTTGTGAAATCTATGTGAATGGATTTTCAACTTCATTACCTGAAGATGTTCAATACAGAGCACTGATTCAAATACCAGGATTTGAAAATGCAAAAATGTTCAGACCCGGTTATGCCATTGAGTACGATTATTTTCCACCTACCCAGCTTTCTTTAACTTTAGAAACTAAGTTAATTGACAATCTATATTTCGCAGGTCAGATTAACGGAACTACTGGATATGAAGAAGCCGCAAGTCAAGGTTTTATTGCCGGAATTAATGCACACTTAAAAATTAATGAGAAGGCACCACTGATTATGAAAAGATCAGAGTCTTATATAGGTGTATTAATTGATGACCTGGTTACCAAAGGAACTGAAGAACCTTACCGCATGTTTACCTCAAGAGCTGAACATAGATTATTACTTCGTCAGGATAATGCGGACATCAGGCTCTCCCCTATTGGCCATGCTTTAGGATTGATTAGTGATGAGCGTTTAGACATCGTTCATCAAAAAATTGCTAACTCTGATATATTGTAGCTAGCTTTTACACGTAAGCAAGGAATTGAAATGGCTGAAGCAAATGAGATGCTGGAGAATTTAGGTTCTACTCCTTTAGCACAAAATGTTAAAATAGTCAGTGTCCTTGGCAGACCGCAAGTTGGTATTGATGATCTCAGAAAGGTGAGTAAAAGCCTGGATGAATATCTGATACCATTCGATCAGGAAACTATTGAGCAAGCTGAAATCAAAGTTAAGTATGAAAGTTATTTTCTGAAGGAACAAGAGATTGTAAACAAAATGCAGAAGATGGAGGATAAAGAAATCAATCCTGATTTTGATTATTCGTCATTAGGTTCTTTGTCTAAAGAAGCCAGAGAGAAATTATTGAAGATAAAACCCCGTACTTTAGGACAAGCATCCAGAATTTCGGGAGTTTCACCTTCAGACATCTCAGTTTTGATGGTACACATAAGTAAATAAAACATAATATACTGAATATCAGTATATTATAAACAAAAATAAAGAAGTCTGAAAGTGACTTGATTTTAAGCGATATAAGACACTTTCAGGTTTTTTAAATGTTAGTTATTAAAAAGGTTAGAGATTTTATTATATCGCATATAAATGGCCAAAAACAGCTTATTAAAGATTCTCAGGAGTTTCTTCTATATATTTTCAGGAATTTTCCTGATGTATGGTTGCGCGAGCATTGGACCGGGTCCTCAGGGAGGCCCAAAAGATAAAACCCCACCAAAAGTTTTATCTATGCTCCCAAAAAATTTAACGAGAAATTTCACCGCTAAAAAAATTGTGATTCAATTTGATGAATATTTCAAATTGGTAGATCAATACAAACAATTCTCTATTTCTCCTGATGTAGAAGTTTTACCAACATTAAAAGTAAAAGACAAATCACTGGAAATAACTTTTGCAGATACGCTAAAAAAAAACACTACCTATACACTGAATTTTGGTAAAGCCATTGCTGACGTTAATGAAGGAAATGTAGTCAAAAATTTTAGTTACGTTTTTCTCTCAACAGGCCCTTCTCTTGATTCGTTAAGTATTTCGGGAAATATTAAAGAATCGCAAACTGGTAAACCTTTAATAGAAGGTGTTGCTTTTGTAATTCCTCTGTCCAGGGATAGTATCTTTGGAAAAAAGAAAGCTTCCATTTATACCCTGACTGATAGCAGCGGGAATTACAAAATCAATAACCTGAGAGCCGATACCTACAGGGTATATGGTCTGAAAGAGCCAAGCAGTGATAAAATATATCAGCAGGTTTCTGATGAAATCGGGTTTATAAAAGACCCGATAGTCCTAAAAAAGGATACACAAAATGTAAATATGATCATCTTCAAAGAAGATGCAACTGTATTCAGAATAAACGACAGAAGACTAAATGCGGATGGAAGTATATCCATGAACTTCAATCAGAAGCTGAAAAAACCTGAAATTATCGTCATTGAGCCTAAAGATCTCGATCATAAAAAATTTGTTAAATTTAATAAAACAGGCGATTCTGTAAAGGTATGGCTATGGCTAACAGATTTAAGCTTCGACTCGACTAAAATAAGTGTTACCGATGGTGGTAAATTACTACAAACTGTTAATTTTAACAGGGGGAAAAAAGATTCTTATAAAAGAACTGTTGTAGCCTCAGATAATATAGAAACCAATCTGATCAACCCTAATAAGCCTTTTACTTTAACCTTTGGAATGCCAATAGCGACAGTAGACCCATCCAAAATAACTTTGATGGAGGACTCTGTGGTAAAAACCAATTTTACAGTAGTTCAGGATAGTTCAAATTTCCTCAGCTATCATATACAATATCCATGGAAAGCCAATAATATTTATGAAATAAAGTTTGGTGAAGGCTCTTTTATTGGCTTGTTCGACACTAAAAATAAAGAGTTTCTAAAAAAATTCCAGCTGGCAAAGAAAGACGATTACGGCACACTGATCGTAAAAATAGTTGTACCAGAACCTAATAAACAATTCTTGCTGGAGGTGACAAATGAGGCAAAAACTATTGTAAATAGTTTTTGGTGGTATCTAAAGATACCACCGTTAAATTTGCTAATTACAGAGCCGGAAGATACTTCATACGAATCATTTATGATACGAATAAAAATGGCATCTGGGACACCGGAAATGTTAAGTTAAGACTACAACCAGAAACCATCTATAATGAGCCTAAAGAGCTCTCCATACGGGCAAACTGGGATAGAAATGAGACCATAACATTACCAAAAGAAAAGTAGCTTATCTGAACCAGTCAGCGTACATAATATAGTTATCTGGTAACTTATTTAATAAAGCCCGTTGCTCTTCAGTAATGGGCTTTATTTTTTTTGCAGGCGTACCGGCATACAAAAAACCTGTTTCACAAATCGTATTCTCCAGAACTACAGATCCTGCTCCTATAATACAATACTCTTCTATAATTGCATTATCCATGATTATAGCGCCCATACCTACTAAAACATGGTCTTTAAGCATACAGCCATGAACGATTGCATTATGTCCTACAGAGACCTGTTACCGATCGTTGTAGCCGCTTTAAGATAGGTAGCATGAATAACAGCTCCATCCTGGATATTACTGTCATTTCCAATAGTAATCGTGTTCACATCCCCTCTGATTACTGCATTAAACCATACTGAACAATTCGTTCCCATGGTCACGTCCCCTACTATAGTCGCATTTGGTGCAATAAAGCAATTCTCTCCCCACTTGGGGCTCTTATCTAAAACCGGTAAAATAACGGGCATATTATATATGTTATTAAAAAATAGTATCTGTTAATTGTTCAGCATGGCCTGGATAGTCTGTTGTGTAATGCAGACCTCGGCTTTCTTTTCTTGCCATCGCAGATTTTATCACAGTAAAAGCAACCTGTATAACGTTACGCAATTCGCACAATTTTACTGAAACTTTATTGGCTTTATAAAATTCTTCTGTTTCTTCATGGAGTAAAAACAAACGTCTCATCGCTCTGTCCAGTCTGAAATCAGAACGTACAATACCTACATAATCACTCATCATCAGTTTTTGAGTTTCACGCAGGTTATGTGTAACCAGAATATCTTCATCAGATTGAACAACTCCATCATCATTCCACTCAGGAATATTTTCAGGAATAAAACTTTCCTTAAATCTTTCAACAGCATCCAGGTAAATACGGTGTGCAAATACAGGAGCTTCAAGAAGCGAGTTTGAAGCTAATCTGTTTGCCCCATGTAATCCTGTTGAAGAACATTCACCACAAGCATATAAATTATGAATAGAAGATCTTCCAAATTCATCGACTAAAATTCCACCACACATATAATGTGCAGCCGGAGTTACTGGAATTAAATCTTTAGTCATATCTATTCCTATAGATAAGCACTTCGCATAAATATTTGGAAAATGTGTCAAAATGTCAGCTTTTGCACGGTGCCTTATATCCAGATAAACAAAATCTTCACCCGATTTTTTCATTTCTGAATCTATCGCCCTGGCCACAATATCACGTGGTGCAAGGGAGCCTCTTTCATCATCATATTCGTACATAAATTCGTCACCATTCTTACGCTTCAGAACGCCTCCAAAGCCCCTTACAGCTTCCGAAATTAAGAAGGATGGATACTCACCAGGGTTATATAAAGCGGTTGGGTGAAACTGAATGAACTCCATATTCCTCAATTTTCCCTTTGCACGGTAAACCATTGCCATTCCATCTCCTGTTGCAATTACAGGATTTGTAGTGCTGGAATACACATGGCCGGCTCCTCCGGAAGCAAGCACAGTTACCTTTGCTAGTATCTTTTCCACATCGTTAAGTTCTGTGTTAAAGGCATATACACCAAAACAGTTAATAACTTTAGTGCTTTTGTCAACAAACTCACCGAGGTGATGTTGGGTAATTAACTCCAAACAGAAGTAATGTGTTAATATCTCTATGTTCGGATTTTCATGAATTTGCTTTAATAAAACACTCTCAATTTCATATCCTGTAACGTCTTTATAATGTAAAACACGATGCTCAGAATGCCCGCCTTCCTTCGCCAGATCATAGACACCTGCGGGGTCCTTGTCAAAATTAATTCCGTAATCTATGATCTCCTGTATACGCTGAGGCCCTTCCTTCACTACGATTTCCACAATTGCCGGATCGCAAAGTCCATCTCCGGCAATTAATGTGTCCTGAATATGTTTTTCAAAAGAATCATCTTTATCCACAACAACAGCTACCCCTCCCTGGGCATATTTCGTATTCGATTCATCTTCGTTTGATTTTGTAATAATCAAAACTTTACCATGCTTAGCGGCCTTTAAAGCGAAGCTCAAGCCCGCAATCCCCGATCCTATAACTAAAAAGTCTGTATTCTTCATTGAAATGTTCTGATTCCGCCTTGTTGTTAACAACGTTAGAAATATGTTGATTACTTGTCTAAATAAATAGAGTAACTATTTAAGAATGTTTAAAGCTAAGGTAAAATGAGAATTAGACACAATATTTTAAGTTATTTTTCAGCAACTTTGCATGAGTTATTACTTTTTACTACCAGACAACTAATAAACATCTGAGTATGGATAAGTTTTTAATCTGAAAAATATCTAATTGTAAATCAGCGGATATTTTCTAAAAAAAAGTGATTTATTTGTGGATAAGTATAGAACAAGTTATAAAAACGAATAAATATCCCAGAGTTACAAACATTACTAACACACTAATAAACAATAGAAATCTATTTATATTAAATAATTATTAATTATTGAAACGTTGAAAATGGATACCTTAGAAGAATTGAACAGAAGAGGATTTGTAGAAGAAAGTATCGACCCAACACTTGATCTTTTTGCGGAAATTGAAAAATTAAAAAAAGAGAAAAATGCGATAATTCTTGCACATTACTATCAAGAGCCTGATATTCAGGATATTGCTGACTATATTGGGGATAGTTTAGGACTTTCCCAGGAGGCTGCCAGAACTGAGGCGGATGTGATTGTGTTTGCAGGAGTGCATTTTATGGCAGAAACGGCTAAAATTCTCTCTCCGGAAAAAAAGGTTTTATTACCTGATTTGAAGGCAGGATGCTCATTAGCAGATAGTTGTCCGCCACATTTGTTTAAAAAGTTTAAAGAAAAATACCCGGATCACCTGGTGATTACTTATGTAAATTGTACAGCTGAGCTGAAAGCAATGAGTGATATTGTTTGTACCTCAACGAATGCTGTTCAAATTGTAGAAAGTCTGCCAAAAGAGCAGAAGATTATTTTTGGTCCGGATAAAAATCTTGGAGCATGGGTAGCAAAGAAAACTGGCAGAGATCTGGTTTTATGGAATGGTGCTTGTATGGTGCATGAAATATTTTCACGAGAGAAAATAATCAGGCTAAAAGAGCGCCATCCGAATGCGAAATTTATTGCGCACCCGGAATGTGAAGAAGCAGTATTGCAGATGGCTGATTATATTGGATCTACTACAGGTTTGTTAAATTATTCAATCAAAAGCGATGCAAAAGAATTTATAGTAGCTACAGAAAGTGGTATATTCACCAGATGGAGAAGGCAAATCCTACAAAAACTTTTATTCCGGCGCCGCCGAATAATAATTGTGCTTGTAATGATTGTCCGTATATGAAAAGAAATACTTTGGAAAAATTGTATTTGTGTTTGAAAAACGGATCTCCTGAAGTGACTGTACCAGAGCATATTATAATAGAAGCAAGAAAACCAATTGAAAGAATGCTGGAAATATCAGCAAGTCTTGGATTATAGGTTCCTGACCATTTTTTTACGTTATTAACAAATGTTGAAAATATGAAAAGGTTAAAAAACAGGAGCAAAAACCAAAGGAAAACTCCAGCGGTTAATATTTATGAAAAAAATATGTTTGAGAATAAAGAACGTACAGAATTAGGTGAATTGGGTGAATTTGGTCTGATTGAACACTTAACAAATAATTTTAAAATAAGACATGAAAGCAGTGTCAAAGGAATTGGTGATGATGCTGCAGTATTGCACGCTGGCGATAAAGAAACTTTAATTTCTACTGATTTATTGCTGGAAGGAATTCATTTTGACCTGGCTTATGTACCATTAATGCACCTGGGATATAAAGCCGTTCAGGTAAATTTAAGTGATATTTACGCGATGAATGGGGTTGCAACTCAAATTACCGTTTCTATCGGTGTTTCGAGCAAATTTCCATTGGAAGCAGTAGAAGAAATTTACAAAGGAATAGAGCTGGCTTGTAATAAATTCAACATTGATTTGATAGGTGGTGATACTTCTTCGAGTAAGCAAGGTTTAGTACTGAGTGTAACTAGTATTGGTTATGCTGCCAAAGAGGATATTTGCTACAGAAATGGTGCTAATGATGGTGATTTAATTTGTGTTTCGGGAGATTTGGGTGGTGCATATGTAGGACTTCAGATTTTAGAAAGAGAAAAACAAATTTTTCTGGAAAATCCTAATATTCAGCCTGATCTGGAAGGTAAAGATTATATTATTGAAAGACAATTAAAGCCTGAAGGTAGAAGAGATATTGTAGATCTGCTTGCTCAGATGAAAATTGTTCCAACTTCAATGATTGATATATCTGATGGATTAGCTTCTGATATCATGCATATCTGCAAGCAATCTGAAAAAGGATGTACACTGTATGAGGATAAATTTCCAATTGATCCGATGACTTATGAAACCGCAAGAGAATTGGGCTTAGATCCTACTGTTTGTGCGTTAAATGGTGGTGAGGATTATGAATTGTTATTTACAATCAAACAGGAAGATTATACGAAATTAAAGCATGATGTGGATATTACTGTGATTGGTCATATCACTGATAAACCTTCAGGATGCAAAATGATTTCTAAATCAAATGTTGTTCACGAACTGAAAGCTCAGGGGTGGAACGCATTTAAATTATAAGATTTCATCGTCTATTAAAGCTGGGTCTAAAAATTTACGATCAATTTGTTTCGTGGTTTTTGCACCCAGTTTTTTTATTTTGTCTGCTGTATTTGCAAGGTTTCCAGTACCTGTAGATAATTTTCCCAGGGCTTTGTCATAAGCATCCTGACTTTGACGGATATTTCTTCCAATACTCTCCATATCAGTTACAAAACCTACAAATTTATCATACATACTGCCACTTAAACGGGCTATTTCCAGTACGTTTCTATTCTGTCTTTCTTGTTTCCATATGCTTGAAATCGTGCGTAATGTAGCCAATAAAGTAGATGGGCTTACGATCACTACTTTTCTTTCCCAGGCATAATTGAAAAGTTCTGCATCTTTTTGAACAGCAATACCGAATGAAGATTCTATAGGGATAAAAAGTAAAACGAAATCTGGTGAATTGATTTGATAAAGTGCCTGATAATTTTTCCCTGATAAATCCTGAATATGATTTTTTAAAGAAAGTAAATGCTGTTTAACAAATATTTCTCTTTCTTCTTCTGTTTCGGCCGTTACATATTTTTCATAGGCAATCAGGGATACTTTAGAATCGACCACAATGTGTTTATCTTCCGGCAGATCGATGATTACATCTGGTTGAACCCTGTTGCCCGTTGCGGTACTGAAACTGGATTGTATGCGATATTCCTGATCTTTAACCAATCCTGAACGTTCTAATACGCGTTCCAGAATAACTTCTCCCCAGTTTCCTTGTTTTTTATTATCGCCTTTGAGGGCTTTGGTCAGGTTATTTGCATCTTCCTGTATTTGTCTGCTCTGATCCATGAGCTGTGAAATGACGCCTTTGAGTATATTTCGCTCATCTGACTCAGCTTTGTATACCCGGTCGACCTTTTCTTCGAATGCTTTAATATTTTCCTTTAGAGGGCTTAATATGAGATCCATATTAGCCTTGTTATTTGCTGTGAACTTAGAAGTTTTTTCTTCCAGTATTTTATTGGCGATATGTTCAAATTCCATTTTGAACTTCTGCTGTAACTCTGCTATATATTTTTCCTGTTCTGATTGTTTGTCCAATTGAGCTTTAAGCATTTCTTCTGCCTTTACTGCACGGCTTCTTTCGTCCATAAATCCAGTACGCAAATCAATAAGCTCATCTTCCAGATTTTGTTTTTCCTGTCTGTAATAAGATAAAATCTTCTCGTGTTCAGCTTCTTTTAAACACAAAAGATCATTTTGGTTATTAGCCGTAGCTGTTTTTTTTTTTAATAAGAGAAAAAAAACGGCAACAATGACAACGATAAGTAAGACTATAATCAGGATATTCATTTGCTAATATTTTTATCAAAAATCTGTATTATAAACCATTTTAACAAGTATTTTAGTATTATTTTAATTATTATTAACCGTTTTTATGAAGTTTTTATAAGACATAAAGTGTTTTTTATGAAAATAAACTGATTATTTTTAAGGATATTAATGATAATTAATTAACTAATTATAAATTAATTAAATTATTAAATTGTTTTTTGATCTAAATAACGCGTATGAGGGGATAATTCAGATTTAATTGAAGAATTGTGGAATTGCCGGATGATTAGGAACAATTTTTGATTTAAGGCTAGGTGTAAAATGAGATATTAAGAGAGAGATGGGAACCTATTTGTTTTTTATAATTCCGATGCTGATTCTAAGCATGTTTGTGCAATGGAAATTCAGAAATAAGTTTTCCAGGTATGCTGAAATGCAGTTAAATTCTGGATTTTCAGGACATGAAGTTGCCGAAAAAATGCTTCATGATAATGGTATATATGATGTAAGGGTGATGAATGCAGATGGGCAATTAACGGATCATTATAATCCAGCTGATAAAACGGTTAACCTGAGTACTGATGTTTATTATGGCAGAAGTGTCGCCGCAGCTGCTGTTGCTGCTCATGAATGCGGACATGCTGTACAGCATGCTAAATCTTATCATTGGCTGCAATTCAGGACTAACATGGTTCCTGTGGTAAGTATATCTTCTAATCTTTTACAATGGGTATTGATTATTGGTATTCTGCTGATTGGATTTACTGGTAATCCTTTTGTATTGGGAATTGGCGTAGCTGGTTTGGTATTGATTACTATTTTTAGCTTTATCACACACTTCCTGTAGAATTTGATGCAAGTAAAAGAGCTTTGATATGGCTCAAAAATAACCAGGTGGTTATGCATAGTAAAGAAGAAAATTCGCAGGCTAAGGATGCTTTATGGTGGGCAGCAATGACTTACGTGGTAGCTGCCCTTGGTGCATTAACTAATTTACTATATTATGCATCCATGTTATTTGGAAGAAACAAAAACTAATTTAAGCGGTAAGGTACGATGAGTTGAAATTCAGGAATATCAACTGTAAAATCGCTTTCATCAACCATACGGTGCATCAGGTAGTTTCCTGACATCGAGCCCATATCTGTAGTTAAATTACATCCTGAAACATAAGAATAACTCTCTCCCGGCTCTATCACTGGTTGAATCCCAACTACGCCTTCTCCTTCTACCTCACGCTGTGTGCCATTGGAATCAAATATAAACCATTGACGACGCATTAATTGTATAGCGTAATCCGACAGATTCTCTACAGAAATCTGTAAGCAAACATAAAATGTTCTTTCTCAGGATTGGAATATTCTTCCTGATACACCGTATCTACCGAAATCTTAACGCCTTGTGTAATCGCTGTGACCATTATAATCTAAATTCTAATCTAATTTATTAAGTAGTTTTCAAAAATCAAGCCATTTCTCCTTCCAGGAGCATGTGATGATATTTATCTGCCACTTCGTCTAAAATAGCATGAATTATTTCAATATTATCCTCTTTTACCAATAACATTCTATAATTTTTGAAATCAGGTAATCCTTTGAAATAATTAGCATAATGACGTCTCATTTCGAATATGCCTACTTTTGGACCTTTCCATGCAATGGATTTGTCTAAATGTGTCCTGCAAACTGCAACTCTTTCTGCAACTGTAGGGCCTGCAAGTTTTTCCCCGGTTTTAAAGAAATGGGCAATTTCTCTGAAAATCCATGGATAACCGATTGCGGCTCTGCCGATCATTATTCCATCAACTTCAAATTCTCTGCGCCAGTCAAGTGCCTTTTGCGGGCTGTCTATGTCTCCGTTACCAAAAACAGGGATTTTGATTCTTGGATTTCTTTTGATATCCCTGATCATCCGCCAGTCAGCTTCACCTTTGTACATTTGTGATCTTGTCCTTCCGTGAATAGTAAGCGCTTGAATACCTATATCCTGCAACCTTTCAGCTACTTCGTCTACGTTTTTAGTATTATCATCCCAGCCTAAACGGGTTTTAACAGTAACCGGCAAATGAGTAGCTTTTACTACTGCCTCTGTCATCTTTACCATTTTATCTATATCCTGTAAAAGAGCAGAACCTGCGCCTTTACAAGCTACCTGCTTAACGGGGCAGCCGTAATTGATATCAATCAGGTCTGGTTTAGCAAGGGTGGCAATTTCTGTAGCTTCCTGCATAGTAGATATTTCGCTTCCAAAAATCTGAATACCTATTGGTCTTTCGTATTCAAAAATATCCAGTTTCTGCCTGCTTTTTGCTGCATCACGTATCAATCCTTCGGAAGAAATAAATTCAGTGTACATCATATCCACTCCGCTTTGTTTACACACAAAACGAAAAGGTGGATCGCTTACATCTTCCATCGGTGCAAGCAATAAAGGGAACTCTCCCAAGTCAATATTTCCTATCTTTACAGACATTTTTCTATCTTCAATCCAAAATTAAAAGACAAAGGTACAAACTATTCCCAATAATGAATTTCATTTACAACGAGGCAGAAGAAAAGGATGCTTATATACAGCTACTTATGATTCTCTGTTATACTATATTAGGTTTAGTTATTGGCTCTGTTCTGAGTATAGCCGTAATACTGGGGGTTTATGGGACCGAAGGTCTCAGTAATGCTGTCCTTTTAACGGGTGGAGATTCTGTTTCTGCGGCGGTACTTAAGGCCTCACAAGTATTAACAACTGGCTGTATGTTCATTTTACCGCCTTTAATGCTTGCCTGGACAGAAAAAATTAAAGTCAGTAATTTTTATGGCTTTATAAAACCAAAGGCTTCACTCCTTTTTTTAGTATTAATGATTATGCTTTGCTCCATGCCTTTAATGGAATGGATTGGTTTAGCAAATCAGAAAATGGTTCTTCCTGAGTTTTTAAAACCAGTTGAAAACTGGATGAGAAATAAGGAAGATGAAGCCATGAAAATGACAATTTTATTATTAAAGACGAAGAATATTTTTGACTTTTTAATCAATATTGCGGTCATTGCACTGTTACCAGCTATAGGAGAAGAGCTCATGTTCAGAGGGGGCGTACAAAGATCGTTCACTAAAATGTTTAAGAATCCGCATGTGGCCATTTGGATCACTGCATTTATATTTAGCGCAATACATCTTCAGTTTTTTGGGTTCTTTCCAAGACTCTTCCTTGGTGCTGCATTTGGATATATCTATTTGTGGACGGGGAGTTTATGGTATGCAATGCTAGCCCATTTTATCAATAATGCGTATGCCGTTAGTGTTGCCTGGTATTTACAGGAACATAATATTCCTTTAACTGAAGCGGATAATTCTTCAAATTTTCCATGGTATGCATATGTTATTAGTTTAATTTTGAGCATCTTTTTATTTAAGTATTTAAAAAACAAAACCACAGTGAACCATGGAGAACAATTGGGTTAAGGTTTATACCACAGAAAATCCTGTTACGGCAGAGATTATTAAACAGGGATTAATTGAGAATGATATTGCAGCGGTAATTATGAATAAAAAAGATTCGTCTTACCAGACTTTCGGGATTATTGAAGTATTAGTTAATCAAAAAGATTTCGATACTGCTGATGCCTATATAAAATCTACAGAAACAGAATGAAAACCAGAGCAATAACAGCGTTTTTTTTTACGATTGTAATGTTAGGATCCATTTTTCTGGGAGCTTATACATTTACTTTCTTTTACCTGCTTTTAAGTGTTTTTTCACTGGCAGAATTTTATAAACTGATTAAAACATCAGGGATCAGACCGCATCGTAATATAGGACTGGTAGTTAGTTAGTGCAATGATATTTTTAATCACGGCGGCTTATCATTTATATCAGTTTGAAACAAAATATTTACTGTTGCTTATTCCAATGGTATCTGCGGTATTTTTGGGTGAATTATATAAAAAGGATAAGATCCCCTTTGGCAATATTGCCTATACTTTTGTAGGGTTTGTTTATGTGACTGTTCCTTTCTGTTTCTTCTATTCTTTAGCGTTTATACAAGATTGGACTACTCATAATTATCATTTACCGCTGGCTTTTTTATTATTGCTTTGGGCAAGTGATACTGGTGCTTATTTATTTGGCAGAAAATTGGGGAGCCACAAATTATTTGAACGTCATTCTCCGAAAAAAACATGGGAAGGTTTCTTTGGAGGGATGTTTACGAGTCTTTTAGTTTCTTTCCTGATCTCTTTAGTCTTCAAAGAAATATCTATGCTGATTTGGGCTGGAATGGCTGTTTTAATCGTGAGTTTCGGAACATTAGGCGATTTGGTAGAGTCTATGCTTAAAGAAGTCTGGATGCGAAAGATTCTGGAACACTTTTACCCGGGCATGGAGGTTTGCTGGACAGGTTTGATGGATTATTAATAGCTGCTCCTGTTGTTTTCGCGTATTTGTACCTGGTTTTAAACTAATATCTGATGAATAAACTGGCTTATTTTCTTTTGCTCTTTATACTGGTTTCTGCTTCCTGTAACCTGGATTCCGGATCTGGAAAAAACGCTGCTGATTCTACTAAGGATAAAGCATCGTCAGGGCAAAAGACTGATCCTGCTCAAAGAGTGTTGATTATTGCTGAGTTAAAACAAATGGAGCTGGCATTCAGGGATAAAGATGTGAATAGAATTGAAAAATATTTTAGTTTTCCACTTGCTGACACTACCCTGTCTCTATATGAAGTCAATGAGGATTTTGATCAGGCAAGAAAAGCAAATGGCGGTAAAATCAGCAGAGAACTCTTTATGAGGAACTTTAATGACATCTATGATTATTTTCAGTTAGGGGATTTCAGTGACTTGTTTAAGGCAATTGATTTAGCTGAACTGAAAGATAAACAGGAACTGACCAGTGAACAGCACGTTAAGGATGAGGCCTGTTATTCTTTCTACGAAATCAATATTGAGGGTGATACCGTAAAACTACGCTATGGAACTAATTCAGATGAGAAATATAGAGAGGCTCATCCTGATCAGGAGGAGGTTTGTGGTGAAGCTGCTTTTTTAACTGGATATTTAAACTGGAGGGAAACAAGCTCCGTTTTGTCAGAGAAATAACTGCCGGATAATATACCGGCAGCTATCTTTTTATCTTGTTTTCAAAGGCTTTAAGAGGTATTCCAGTCCATTTAACCGGATTTCATACATCGTACCGATCAGCTCTCCCAGTTTACCCGGAGGCAGACCCTGGTTACTAAACCAGATCAGATATGACTCTGGCAGATCACAGATCTTTTTGTCTTTGTATTTACCAAATGGCATTTTGAAGGTAACCAGTTCATTTAATAATTGTGGGGGTTCATCCTGTTTGATTTATTGTGGGACCATTTCCAGCATCTGAATTGCTTCGTCTACATTTTTCAGATCTTCAAAGGCTATACGTAAGGTGTTTTTGACTTCTTTCAGGTTACACATCCGCGGATGCTGCTGAGCAAAGTGCAGTATTTTATGAAACATTGGAGAATCAAAGAAATTAGATTGTTTATCGGCAATAAAATATCCTCTTAATACGCCCTTTTTAAAACTTAATTTTTCAAAACCAAGCTTTTTGGCAGCCCATTGTAGCCTCAGTACATTCAACATAGTCTTTACTGGCTTCGGAACAGTACCAAAGCGGTCTTTTAAGGACGTTTCGAAGGTGGCTAACTGTAATTCGTCATCCAGCTTGGAAAGTTCGGTATAGAGGTTGTAACGCTCTGTAATGTTCGTTACATAATCATCCGGGATATACAATTCCAGATCGGTATCTATTTGTGTGAAGGTAACAAAAGGACGTTCTTTATCGTCTTTGAACAATTCTTTAAATTCATCTGATTTTAACTCCTGTATGGCTTCATCCAATATTTTATGATACATTTCAAAACCTATTTCGGCAATGAATCCGCTTTGTTCAGCACCTAAGAGGTTTCCGCTGCCACGAATATCCAAATCGCGCATAGCTATATTAAATCCACTGCCCAGATCAGAAAACTCTTCAATTGCACTCAGACGTTTTCTGGCTTCAGAGGTAAGAGTTGATAAAGGAGGGCTTAACAGGTAACAGAAAGCTTTCTTATTGGATCTTCCTACACGTCCGCGCATCTGGTGTAAATCACTCAAACCAAACATATGAGCATGGTTGATAATGATTGTATTGGCATTGGGAATGTCCAGACCAGCTTCGATAATTGTAGTGGCTACTAAAACATCCTTTTCCCCGTTGATAAAGTCAAGCATGACGTCTTCAAGCGCATCACCATCCAGTTGTCCATGGGCAATACCGATACGGGCTTTTGGTACGAGTGTCTGAATCAGCCGCCAAGCTGTGGTAAGTCATTTACCCGGTTATGGATAAAAAACACCTGGCCGCCACGATCCAGTTCAAATTGTACAGCTTCTTGTATCAGCTTATCGTTAAATACGTGAAGTTCTGTATTTACCGGCTGCCTGTTTGGCGGCGGGGTGCTCATAATAGATAAATCCCTTGCACCCATCAGTGAAAAAATGCAGTGTTCTTGGTATCGGGGTTGCGGTAAGGGTCAGTGTATCTACGTTAACACGAAGCGCACGAAGTTTCTCTTTTGCAGTCACACCGAATTTCTGTTCTTCATCGATAATCATAATACCGAGAGATTTGAATTTCACATCTTTACTAAGCAAACGATGGGTTCCAATGATGATATCAACTTTACCTTCTTCTACTTGTGCCAGTGTTTCCTTGATTTGTTTATTTGTTTTAAAACGGTTGATATAGTCTACTTTGCAGGGAAAATCTTTTAGTCTTCCTGAAAATGTTTTGAAATGCTGCAGGGCAAGAATAGTTGTTGGAACCAGAATCGCAGCTTGTTTTCCGTTAGCTACGGCTTTAAACGCAGCTCTGATTGCTATTTCTGTTTTTCCGAAACCAACGTCACCACAAACAAGTCTGTCCATTGGATGCGGGGCTTCCATATCTTTTTTGACATCATTGGTGGCTTTCATTTGATCGGGAGTGTCTTCATAAATGAATGAAGCTTCCAGTTCGGTTTCCAGATAACCGTCGGGATCAAAAGCAGTTCCTACCTGTGATTTTCTTAAAGCATATAGCTTGATCAGGTCACGGGCAATGTCTTTTTTTTTTTTTTTTTGTAGTCTTTTTAAGTTTATCCCAGGCTTCTGTACCCAGTTTATTCATTTTTGGCGGCGTACCATCTTTTCCGCTATATTTTGCAATGCGGTTTAATGAGTTGATATTGACGTAAAGCAGGTCATTATCAGCATAAACCAGGCGGATCATTTCTTGTGTTTTACCGTTTACTTCTACTTTTTCCAGGCCGGCGCATATTTACCAATTCCGTGATCAATATGGGTGACGAAATCCCCGGGCTTCAGATCTCTCAGGTCTTTCATCGTTATCGCCTGACTACGCTGATAACCTCGTTTTAATTTGTATTTATAGAATCTGTCAAAGATCTGGTGGTCGGTATAAAAGGCAATTGACTGCCGCGGATCAATAAATCCTTCTCTTAACTGGATATTAACAGGAACGAACTTTGCCGTTTTGTCAATGTCATCCAATATGGCATATAACCGCTCCGTTTGTTTAGGAGAAGAGCTGGAAATAAAATTATGAATGCCGTTTTTCTCGTTTTCTTTGAGATTATGAATCAGCAGGTTGAAATCTTTGTTGAAAGATGGCTGTGGTTTGGTTTCAAACAGAAATACGTTGTCAGTTTTATAGAAAAACTGTTTTCCAAACTCAATTACGGAGAAATCATGCAGAATATCTCCGATCATTCTTTCATCTGAGAAAGCAAATTTAGGATCTATCCAGTCCAGTTTTCCTGTTTTTCTTTTGCAGGAAGTGCTTTCCACAATTCTACTGCTTTTTTATAGCCGGTTTTAATGACATCGAGTGTGAACTCTACATCTTTAAACCAAAGCTGGGTATCATTTTCAACGTAATCAAGCAGGTTTATATTACTTTCTGTAAGATATTTGGATTGTACGTTAGGAATAATAGTGAACGTTTTAACGTCTTCTGCAGAAAGCTGACTTTCTATTTCGAAGGTTCTGATACTTTCTACTTCATCGCCAAAAAATTCAATCCGGTAAGGAAGATCATGGGAAAAAGAAAATATATCTACAATCCCACCGCGAATGGAGAACTGACCAGGTTCATAAACGAATTCTGTCCGGTTAAAATCGTAATCAACCAGGAACTCATTGATGAAATCTATGCCCAGTTTTACACCCAGGCTAATTTCAAGGGTTTTTTCTCCAGAACATCTCTGTTAATTACTTTTTCGGCCAGTGCTTCGGGATAAGTAACGACTATTTTTCCAAAGGAAGAATTATGATTAAGTTCGTTCAGTACTTCTGCTCTTGCCAGTACATTAGCTGTATCTACCTGGGTGAAGTCAAAGGCTTTACGGAAAGAAGAAGGGAAAAGCAGGACTTCTTTTTCAAGAATACTTTCCAGATCGGCCATAAAATAAGCGGCTTCTTCTCTGTCAGGAAGAATAAACAATTGTGGTTTATGCAGCAGGAAATAGGTAGTTACGGCAATTAAGGCATCGGCAGAGCCTACTAAACCTTTTAATTGAAGTTTATTACCTTTACCCGAGTTGAGGGTCTTTGCAAGCGCTTCGATGCGCTCATCAGTTTTATATCTATTGATCAGGTCACGGATGTTCACTTCACAAAGATAATATTTATGATTTGCTAAAATGTAACAATGCGGCCATTTATGACTCTAAAATTCAAAACCGTGACGCTGAACTGGTTAAGCCGTATACCACTGGAATTAATTTTCTGGGTTATAGCTTTAATACTGCTGGCAATAGCTGAACCACAAGGACATAATGAGGTGCATCATTTTACTTTTTGCCCCTTAGCAAACCTTGGACTGGACTGGTGTCCGGGCTGCGGACTGGGCAGGTCTATTACGCAGCTGTTCCATGGTAACCTGAATGAGAGTTTTCATCAGCACTGGCTTGGTTTGCCAGCGGTAGTAATTATAGGGCTGAGAATTATAACACTCGGTCAGTATGAATGGAAAAAGAATAGAATAAATTAAAAATAAGGAGAAATATTATGTACAACTCACCATTTATGATGCTTCCGGGCATCACGCCTCAAGAGTTTTCCTACCTGCAATCAATGACTGCGGGTTTTAATGAGCAGCAATTGAATGGGTTTCTAATGATTTATAACAGTAAAAGAAGAAACCCTGATGATATGGTACTGTATTGTGTTTTGGGATTTTTTGTACCTGGATTATCCAGGTTTCTAGTGAACCAGATAGGGATGGGCATCCTTTATTTTTTCACTTATGGACTATGTATGATCGGCACAATTATAGATTTGGTAAATTATAAAAATCTTGCTTTTGAATACAATCAAAAGGTAGCTTTTGAAAGTCTGCAAATGGCAAAAATGGGAGCAATATCCCAATAATTAAACCTTATCGTATCTTTACGTATTATGAGATTAGCTGTAATTACTAAACATCTGGAGGCTTATGCGCCGCTGAACTATCAGGAAGATTATGATAATTCTGGTTTGCTCACGGGTGATATGAACCAGGAAATCACCGGGGCTTTAGTGGCCCTTGATTGTACTGAAGATATTGTTGATGAGGCAATTGCCAAAAACTGTAATCTGATCATTACACATCATCCTATCGTTTTTAAAGGGCTGAAGAAATTCACCGGGAAGAATTACGTGGAGCGTGTAATCATCAAAGCAATCAAGAATAACATTGCTTTGTACGCGATCCATACTAATCTGGACAGTGTGCAGAATGGGGTAAACGGAGTGATTTGTAAACGCTTGGTTTTAAAACAAGCGAAGATTCTTGTGCCGAAAGACGGCATTCTAAAAAAACTGGTTACTTTTTGCCCTACAGCACAGGCTGGCAGGTTAAGAGAGGCTCTTTTTGCTGCCGGTGCTGGAAATATTGCAAATTATAGTGAATGCAGCTTTAATGCGGTGGGTGTAGGTACGTTTAAAGCTTCGGCAGGTACACAACCTTTTGTTGGGCAGCAGGGAATACAGCATCAGGAACCAGAAGTTAGAATTGAAACAGTGTTTTTGATTCAGGATGAAAGAAAGGTACTACTTGCACTGTTGGAAAACCATCCTTATGAAGAGGTTGCCTATGATATTTACCCGCTGGAAAATAAACTAAATACGGTAGGCTCCGGAATGGTTGGCTGGCTTGAGGAAGAGATGGATGCGGCAGATTTTCTGAGATTTGTAAAATCGAGGATGAATGTCACACTGATCAGGCATACTAAGGATACTGGCCGGAAGATTAAAAAAGTGGCCGTTTGCGGTGGTCTGGTAGTTTTCTGTTGGGTAATGCCATTGCAGCTGGTGCTGATGCTTTTATTACAGCAGACTTTAAGTATCATGAGTTTTTTTGATGCGGACGGGAAGCTGATGATCGCTGATATCGGGCATTTTGAGAGTGAGCAGTTTACTTCGAATTTACTGGTGGATATTTTAGAGAATAAATTCCCTGAAATGAGCATTCATTTGACGGAGGTGAATACAAATCCAATAAATTACTTCTATTAGGAAGAATATGCTTATTAAAAAGGGAGGCAGCAAAGCTGCCTCCCTTTTTTTATTTTTTGGTTTCTTCTACCTGAGCATCATAATCGGCATTTCCTGTACTGATTCCTTCGGTTTTCCAATGGGCTTCTATCAGCTTCATCGTGTTTTTGAAATAGGTATAATCCTTACGGGATAAGTCCGTCCATCCTACTTCTGCATAAGCAGCTAAACGGGGATAGATAGCCTTTTGCATATCCGCTACTTCCGGAATAAACTCACTCCACATCTGACAGCCTAAACCCAACACATGTTTATCATATTTTGGATCCAGTCCTTCTGGAATCGGGTTAAAATCGTAAGCTTTTCTAATCGGTATTTCTTTATAATCGTAATCCAGATAAGTGTAAATGTGGTAAGAGTTGACCAGGTCATATCCTTTTGAGGCTGCACTGGTAATCATATCTGTTGTGCCTCTCCAGAAATGAACGATAGTGCCCTGATCAAGCTTTTCTTTGACAATAGTCTCTTTCTCGTCTGTAAATTCGTGGACTTTGCCCCCCATAATTTCGTTCCAGCCCATCATGCGACGGCCTTTAGAAGCAATGAACTTAGAGATTTTGTTCGTAAACCAGATCTGCACATCAGCAGGTGATTTTAAGCCTTCTCTGACCATTAATGCTTGTATTTGAGGGGAACTTTTCCATTGATCGTATAAAACTTCATCTCCGCCAATATGAATTACTCTGGAAGGGAATAAAGCCATAACTTCGGTCAGACATCTTCTAAAAAGGCGTATACTTTAGGATCTGCTACGTTGTAGGTATCTTTAAATTTGCCAAAAGTTACAGGTACTTCTACTTTTTCTCCGGTTGTACCCAGCCAGGGATAGGCCGCAATAGCTGCGGTGGCATGTCCTGGCATTTCAATTTCTGGTACAACTGTAATGTGTCTTTCGGTTGCGTAACGAACAATTTCTTTAATTTGTTCTTGTGTATAGAAGCCTTCATGTGGTTTTCCTGAGCGTTTTTCGCTTCTCCAGGCTAGTTGTGAATCTTTACGTTTAGAACCTATTCTGGTTAATTCAGGATATTTTTTGATCTCTATTCTCCATCCCTGATCGTCTGTTAAATGCCAGTGAAATACATTCATTTTCAGCATAGCCATATCATCAAGAAGTTGTTTAACCGCTTTTTTCTCCTTTAAAATGACGGCCTTCATCAAGCATTAAAGCTCTCCAGCCAAATCGTGGTTTATCTTTGATGGTTACGTATGGTACTGTGTGGCACTTTTACCTTTCTCCTTTACTGTAATTAATTGTAGCAGACTCTGTATTCCGTAGAATAAACCAGCTTTATCGGTTGCAGCAATTTTGATACCGTCAGCATTTACAATGAGTTTGTAGCCCTCTTTACCATAATCTGCTGACTGATTTTCTTCCAGATCCAGAAGGATATAATTCTTACTGGCTTTTGGCGTAATAGTTACCGGAACATTCAGCCCGGTAGTGGTTGAGAGTTTATCTTTCAGATAAAGTGCTTCTGATGGTTGTCCGCGAACAATAATTTTTGTTGCCGGACTAATTTTATAGGTTCCTTTAGCAGTTTCCAGTGTTAAAGGACGGGGAGAAATGAGTGGTTCCGTTTGAGCGGAGACTTTTTGGTTACTCACCAGTAAGCAAAGTATTGCAAACGGGACTAAAAGCTTTTTCATAATGGTTTTGGTTAAGTTGGGGAATTCTTAATATATTAATTTTTAATGAAATAGCTTAATTATGCATTTGCCATCAGGGGATCTGTAAAGCTTTCTCTGGCATGTTCTACATGGCCTGCAAATTGCTGGCTAAATGCAGAATATCCTTGTGCTTTGATCGTGAAATCATACCAGTTATAGCTGTTTTTCAGCTCAATGGGCAGGAGTTTTTCAGTTTCTTTAGTACCCATTGAAATGTTAATTACAGGCTGATGATAAGCGTTATCTGTCAGCGTTAATTTAAGGTGGGGGCCTTTTTTCAGACGTTTGATCTGCAACAGTACATTCCCGTTGAGTTTGTCAATCTTCCCTTTTTCATTTTGGTAATGGAGGGAGATCATAATTTCAGGGTCATTGGCATCGCCGATAAAGTGTCTGAAAAAGCCATTTATGCTGTATACTTTTAAATCGTAGCGTTGGTTTTCGAAAGTGTCTAATGGCCAGTTATAGGTAAGCGTATCTCCTGCGTCTGCTGTAAACGACCAGTTTTTGGCTTTTGCATAGACATTAAAGCCCGCTCCGCTGGCCAGTTTGCCAAAGTATTTATTACCGGCTGTAAGTGTAATTTTAAATTGATTTCCAGCTTCATTTAATCCTCCCTCCGCGTAAATTTCATAAGGAATGGCGTTAGCTGGCTTAACCCCTTTTTCCTGTTCAGGAAGATGTGCAGAGCCTTTTGTGTTTTTAATTACCGCAGCGATTTCATCCGGATTTAACTTTTTAAAGTTATCAGGCAGTTTCGCAAACTGTGCTTTGTGAATTCCTTCAATAAAAGGTTTTCTCTCTATAGCTTTTGGAAGCGGTATTTTCTCTCCGTTATATGGTCTGAAGACAGAGGTTAAGTCGCCGCATAAGCTCCTGCGCCATGAGGTGAGGTTTTCTTCGTGGATCTTCTGCCCTGTTTTATGACTTAAAAAGTGCTCTAAAAACTGAATGGAAGAAGTATGGTCAAAAACTTGTGAGTTGACGTAACCACCACGGCTCCATGGGGAAACAACCACCATAGGAACTCTGAACCCTAAACCTACCGGGCTTTCCCTTTTGCTTTGTCCTTTTTGTACAAACTCGGGGGCAATATCCAGACTTTTTGAAACGATACCTGTGGAAGGATCTTTAGGATTCGGGGCTGTAAATGGAGGGACATGGTCGAAATAACCGTCATTCTCATCGTAAGTAAGTACAAAAATTGTCTTTTTCCAAACTTCAGGGTTTTTGGTTAAAATATCTATCGCCTCTGACAGATACCATGCACCATACCAGGGAGCTCCGGGGTGATCTGAGAAATTACATGGGGCAACCAGCCACGAAACAGCGGGTAATTTGCCATTGTCTACATCCGAACGGAACTGATGCAATACATCACCTTTGGGAATTTCAGTAGTTCTTTCTCTGCCCTGGTCATTGTAAGTAATCGATTCCAGTTGATGAAAGTCAGGATCATTTCTATTCGTGGTAAAAGCCCTTTTGTGCAATTCCTGCTGTTCTGGAGTTAAAGATTCAAGCGGGTTGCTTTCCAGAAAAGTAAGATCTTTCTGATAGCGTTCTAATGTCTTTTGAAGTTTAGGGTCTGGTTTATTTTTTAATTTGGCGGCTAAGTCTGTTGTTGCTTTTTTGAGCCACTTAATATGTTCAGGGTGTCTTTTAACATGGTATTGCTGGAAAAATTCGATTGGGTTGTCTGTGAAATTTCCTAACCAGTCATCTTGTTCTCCTTCGAAACCTACACCAGCACTCAATTCATTCTGATATATTTTCCAATCTACGCCATGTTTAGACAGGCGTTCTGGAAAAGTTCCCCATGAAAGACGTTCTGAGCCATCAATATCTCCGTTGTCTAGGTGTGCTTTGGCTGTTCCGTTCTGTTCTTCTCTGATTTTTCCTGTCCAGAAGAAGGTCCGGTTTGGGCTTGTGCCCGTCAGGGATGAGCAAAAGCTATGATCGCAAACGGTAAAGGCATCAGCAAGGGCATAATAAAATGGGATATCTTCTCTGTTATAATAGCCCATGGTTAACGGCATATCCGCATAGTTTTTTGTTACCTGATCTTTTAGCTTCCAGCCAGCCGTTGAAGTCTCCATGATTCCGGGCATCAACCTGATTTTCCCACGAATGTGGTAAAGAATTCATCCAGGTTGCCCTGGTATCTTTAAGATCTAATCTGAAAGGTGCGTAAGTTTCTCCTTTTTTATTGCTTTGCAGCCAGACAGGATAGTTATTGGGGAGTCGGATCGCTCTTGGATCATTAAACCCCCGGACCCCTTTCAGTGAGCCAAATGCGTGATCGAAAGATCTGTTTTCCTGCATCAGGAATACAACGTGTTCTGCATCTAAAAAGGTGGTTCCAGGATCAGGATCGATGGCTAAGGCCCTTTGTATTGATCCTGGTAAAATTGTTGAAAGACTTAAAGCCCCGGTTAATAATGAAGCTTTCTTTATAAAATCTCTTCTGTTTTCCATGTACTATAAAAATCTAAAAATTATTTTAACAAGCAAGCTCAAAGGGCGATTTAATATCGATTTATATACATAATATCGTTACAAATCCGTCAGTTTTGAATCGTTCTAAATTATCTTACCTTTGGCGTTTAACCCATTCATCGTGTCTGAACAGTCAACTGATAAATTAACGAATCAGCTTAGAATTGATGAAGTATCTTTCTTTCATCTTTATGAACGCTACTGGAAAAAGCTATATCAGCTTGGATATAAATATCTTGGTGATGCTTATCGTGCTGAAGGTGTGGTACAGGAGGTTTTTACGTCTATCTGGCAACGCAAGGATAGTCTTTTACTCAGCGAGGATACGATAGAAAATTACCTGGTTCGTGCTGTCCGGTTCCGTATCAGCCGGATTTATAATGATGAAGTCCGTAAAGCAAAAAAAATGGACGAATTGCTGCAAAGACAGACGATTGGCAATAATAATCATACGGAAGAGGAAGTACTTTACCGCTTTTTAAGAGAAGATATTGATAAACTGGTCAACTGTCTGCCTGAACGTTGCAGGGCTGTTTATGTATTAAGCAGGGAAGGGGTTAAATAATCAGGAGATCGCGGGTAATCTGCTGATCTCAGAAAAAACAGTAGAAAATCAATTGACAAAGGCGTTGAAGTTTATCCGTAAGGGACTTGAAAAATATCCTTTGTAAAAAAAAAATAATAGTCTTTATCTGTTCAGACATAGGGGATAAAGGTGGGTTGTGATAATTATAATCAGCAGGCCAAATATATGAATCCGGAATTATTAAGAAAATGCTTATCAGGCAATGCTTCTGAGGAAGAACTCGAAATCTATGAAAAATGGATGGAAGGGGAAGATGATGAGTTTGCTGCTGAAGAATTAATTCCGGCTAATTTGCCCTTGCAGAGCGAGGTCTGGGCTAAAATTAGTGCGCAGAACTTAAAGCATGATCATTCGCAGCTTTATAAGAACCGGGTATTTAAAATGGCCGTTGCGGCAAGCTTACTGGCTGTATTCTGTTTTTGGGCGTTTCAACACGGTGTTTCTCCTGACCAGTCTATGGTATTTCATTATGATCAATCCAGGCCTTCAATGGAGCGGGATTTTGATGGATTACGGATTCGTTTGGGGTATAATGGTACGGTGAAGTTCGCACAGCAGGCAAATGATCCGCTTGATATGAGCTTTTCCGGAAATATGATGTTAAGCAATACCACTACTGCTGACAAAGAGATTCTTGTACTTTCCAAAAACAATGACGGACAGGTCTGGTCTAAAAAAATTAATTTACGAAAGGGGAAGTCTTATTTGCTGGCGCACTATCTTTTCAAAGAAGATGAGCTCGTAATGGTAGAAAATCGTAATCTTATGGATATGCCGCCTGCCCTGGCTATAAATATGAAGAGAGACTTTAACCTCTAAGTGATTTAAAGTGGATCAATATCTATCAATTAATCTTCGGGTACTGAATAGCATCAGTTTTTTATTCATTTTTCTTCTTTTTGCTTCTTGTGAAGGGAATAAGGCAAAAGAAGACTTCGATTATGGACTGATTGTTTATGATCAGGAAAGACGACGCGACCCGCTTCATGCCTGTTTACTCTATGCAGGATGGAATACCTGATTCGAAAGGGATTAATGTCCCGGGGATGACTATTGCAATTTATGATAGATGTTATTTTCTGATGGACAGATCAGATAAAAGCTTTCTTAAATATCGTGCAACAGCTCAGGGGTTAGTGCTGGAGCAATCAATTGATATGAAAGCTATTGCATGGGAGCCCTATTCCAGTTGGGTGAATTGGATAAATGACCATACAATCTTATTAGGAAGTGTGGTGGATGAGCAGTTCAGATTTACAGAAATAGATCTGAGGGAGATGAAAATATTGAGGAGTGGGTTATTAGCTGTTCCGCCTGCGCCAAAAGGGGTAAACTATACGGGTATGTCTTCACAATTGGTTAATAACAGACTTATTGTGTTTTATACTTTTCAAAAAGGGATGATGAGAGCACATGCTACTCCTCCTGATGATGCCGTACATACTGCAGTATTTAGTTATCCTTCATTAGCATTTGGAAAGTAATTTTGCGGATAAAAGAACTACATGGCCCGGAAGTTATAACATATGGAGTTCCAATTCTCTGGTATTAAATGATACAATTTATGTACTGGGACAGCCTGGAGGCAGGACGGGGAATCATCCTACTGCCCCTTCAGCTATTTTAAGACTGAATAAAGGTGCTCAAAGATTTGATTCGGGTTACTTGTTTAAATTAGGAAATCATGGTGGGCAGGAGGCTTATACGCTTTATAATCTTGGACGAGGGCTGGCTGTTACAAAAATAGTGGAGTCTTCACGAATTAGCCAGTTTGATGATTATATGATGAAAAGAATTTCGCGGTTTGAATTGCTTGATCTTCGCAGGCAAAAAAGGTTTACGCTGGCCATGCCTCCAATTTTTCTTGATTTTTTAATGAATGTTACTGCTGATGAAAACTTTGCCTATCTATCAGTTTATCAGCAAAATGATAAAAGTCAGATCTGGATTTATGATCTCCGCTCGGGGGTGCTTAAACGTGGTGCAGAGGTACATGGACAGATAATCCGTATAGATAAGCTAAAGGATTAAAATCTTTATTCCATTTATTTAAAATAATTCTAAATAGCCGTAGGGGTAAAGCTTCACTTATGATAATAGTATAAGTAGAAGCAGGGAATACTGCGGTTAATTATGTGAAAAGAATAAAAAAGAGCCATACAGTTCGTACCTGTATGACTCATCCCCAGGTGGGGTTACCTTTAAATCGTTTATTATTTAAATTAATGCAAATTAAGAAAATTTTTCTGACGGGTATTCTGTGCGCCCTCATATTTTTTGTTCAGGCCCAGGGTGGCAGGAATGGCACGATCAAAGGAAGTGTGTGTAATGATCAGTCGGAAGCTATTCCGGGCGCAATTATCAAATTATTACCGCTTAAAAAAACGGCTGTCAGTAATGAAAAAGGTGAATTTCATTTTGCTGGTGTTACTGCAGGAGCTTATAAACTGACTATTCATGCTCTGGGACATATTAAAACAGAGAAAAGCGTAACAGTTATTGCCGAAAAAGAGAGCTCTGTTAGTTTCAAACTTAAACAGGATGTAAGACAAATCGATGAAGTTGCTATTCTTGGCTTCAGCAAAAATCAGAAGACCAACAGGCAGGCTTATAATGTAATCTCAATAGACGCGAAAGCGCTTCATAATACGACGATGGATCTTGGGCAGGTCATGAACAGGGTTTCTGGTGCCCGTGTCCGTGAATCTGGAGGAGTTGGGTCGAATATGAGTTTTAGTTTAAATGGCTTTACGGGTAACCAGGTGAAGTTCTTCCTGGATGGCATACCGATGGAGAATTTTGGATCTTCTTTCCAGTTAAATAATATCCCGGTGAACTTTGCTGACCGGATTGAAGTTTATAAAGGAGTTGTTCCGGTATGGCTTGGCGGAGATGCGCTGGGTGGTGCGGTAAATATCGTGACCAATACAGATCCTGGAACTTATGTAGATGCTTCTTATTCTTACGTCTTTTTAATACACATAAAAGCTCTTTTAATGCTGGTTACACAGCAAAATCTGGGTTTACAGCGCAATTAAGCGCTTTCCAAAACTACTCTGACAATAATTACTGGATAAACGGAAATGTAACAGACAGTATAACCGGAGTAAATACACCAGAAAGGGTACGCAGATTTCATGATCAGTATCATAATGAAACTGTAATTGCTAATATCGGCGTGTCCGGAAAAAAATATGCTGATCAGTTTTTTAGTAGGGATTACTCTGGGACAAAATAAGGCAGATATACAGGTTGGAAACAGGATGGAAGATGTATTTGGTGCGAGGTGGAAATCTGGAAATACGATACAGCCTACCCTTAAATATGTGAAAAGAGATTTGTTTGTCAAAGGCCTGGATTTAAGGGTGAACGGAAACTTTAATTTCGGAGAAGAGCGAAGTGTTGATGTTGTTCCCAGAACATTTACCTGGGATGGGTCTTCGGTGCCCAGATATCGTGGTAAACCATGCTATTGGTGGAGAAGTTAGCCTGACTGATTTTAAGTTTAAAAATAACAGTGGTCTGGCTAATGCAGGACTGAATTATGCGATTAATGATCGTCATTCTTTTTCGCTTAATGAGCAATTTTCCACTTTTAACAGGAAAGGTCTGAATCGTTTTGATCCGGACAATCTGCAGGATAAACAACCTCAAATTTCCCGGAAGAATATGCTGGGGTTAGGTTATCGCTACAATCTTAATGAAAAAGGGAATTTTACTGCCTTCGTCAAACAATATAACCAGCATATAACCAGTAATGATATCGTAAATGGTCTGGATAGTGTGACTAAAGAAAAAGTCTATTCTGTACTGTCCAGGAGCAAGGATTTATCTAAGCAGGGATATGGATTTGCGGGTTCCTATTTTTTAACTGAAAATATTCAGCTTAAGGCTTCTTATGAAAAAGCTTATCGTTTGCCAGATAATGATGAGTTTTTTGGTAATGTATATACCAGTGTTGCCAACCTGGAACTAAAGCCTGAAAATAGTGATAATATTAATATTGGCGCCACTTATACTACAGAAATAAATAAAATACATTTCTTTCAAATCCAGGCTAATTATATTTTCCGTAATGCGAATGATTATATCCGGAGCAGGGTCATGCCTGGAGGAAGTAACGGAACATATTTGAGCAAATCTGAGAACATAGGGAAAGTAACCAATCGAGGGATTGATGCAGAACTGCGTTATGCTTATAAACAGTTATTTACACTGAATACCAATTTCACGTATCAGAATTTAAGGGATGACAACGAGTTCGAAAAATTGATGAATGGTGAATACTCTAAAACAAGAAGTGTCAATTACAAAGATCGTATTCCTAATACACCATACCTTTTTGGAAATGCAAATGCCAGTCTTTATTTCAATAATGTCCTGAAAAAGGGGAATCAGCTTACTTTAGGTTATAACCTTTTATACGTCAATAAGTTTTATCTGTACTGGCCTGGCCAGGGATCTAAAGAAGATAAGATGGATGTGCCAACACAGTGGGCACACGATGTCAATATGATCTATGCAATGGCCGGTGGAAAATATAATATCGCAGTGGAGTGTATGAATTTAACGGATTCTGAGCTATTTGATAATTATGCACTGCAAAAGCCAAGCCGGTCTTTTAACATTAAGTTCCGCTATTATTTTTCTAAAAAAAGGGGCCTCTGATCAGAGATGACCATTTAAATCAGATTTTTTTAAACAGCTTTTAATAATTAAATAAATAAAACAATGAAGAAGACTACTAATTTTTTAATAACAGGCATGTTAGGTATGGGTATACTATTGGGTGCTTGTAGTAAGAATACAGTTGAAACCCCGGGGCCTGTTGTTCCTGTTGATCCTGCAAAACCTGTTCGTTCAAAATATGTATTTGTTTATACAGGAAAGGGTGCTGCTGCCGCAACATATATCGTAAGTACAGATGATATTACCAAAGGAGGAGTTTCATCTACCAATAATGGTGTAGAGGTGGATGCCTGGTCTTTTATCGTCCAGAATAATACAGTATTTGCACAGGCGTATAATGAACAGGGGCTCGTAAGACCATTTCGTATTAATGAACAAGGTAAAGTC
This sequence comes from Pedobacter sp. NJ-S-72, assembly GCF_053890575.1. Classification (NCBI taxonomy): domain Bacteria; kingdom Pseudomonadati; phylum Bacteroidota; class Sphingobacteriia; order Sphingobacteriales; family Sphingobacteriaceae; genus Pedobacter; species Pedobacter sp. NJ-S-72. The sequence continues at coordinate 4,388,921 of NZ_CM132681.1, forward strand.
GTTGAAGCCGGAAGATCAGTTACAACTTTCCGCACAGGTGTATCTGGTAAAGTCGGTAAGGATTTCTGGGTAGGTGGTGGTGACCCGCGTTCGAGTGGTATTGGTGAATTATACCGTTTTGATGCGGTCAACCTTCAAATTGCAGGAAGAAGTACAACTGATTTAAATAAAATAACAGGAACAGGCTTTAATGCTGTGTGGACTGGCTTATTTGAGGTAGATAATAAAATATATCTTCCTTACTATAAGTTTAAACATACTCCAGGTGGCAGAGTTTACGAAGGTGAATATGGTAGTTTAGACAGTACATGGGTGGCTGTTTTCAGTTATCCTGAGCTTAAATACGAAAAAACAATAGGAGATGATCGTACTGGTTTTATCGGAGACTGGAGCAGCCAGCAGGGTGTTCAGCAAATTGAGAACGGCGATACTTATGCGTGGTCTACAGCAAGCGGTGATGGTGAACATAGAAAATCGGCAAAACCATCTGGTATTGTTCGTATCAAAAAAGGCGCAGGGCAATTTGATAAATCCTATTTCTTTAATATTGAGGCAGCTGCAGGATCAAAAATTTGTAGAGGTGAATATATTGGTAAAGGTAAATTCCTGTTAGCAGTTTATGCCAATGCCGGAGCAACCGGTGGAAAAATCAAGATGATCATTGCTGATGTATTTAATAATACAATTACTCCGGTATCAGGAGTTCCTGTACATGAATTTGGCGGATTTAAACTGATTGTTTATGCTGAACAAGATGGCAAAACAATCAATTATGCGATGCAGGATGACGCAGGTGAATACTATGTCTACATCATCAATGCAGACACTGGAGCAGCAACGAGAGGTGTTCATATTGAAGGTGCAGAAAGCGTAACTGCTATCTCGAAATTAACCTATTAAAATATTGTGTTTTGTTGGGCCGCATTACCAGGTGTAAGCGGCCTTTTTTTTTAAAGTTCCTAGATGTTCAAAAAAATTAATGCCTGGCTCCATTTGTGGCTGGGGCTTGCTTCAGGTATTGTCGTCGTTATTGTTAGCCTTACAGGCTGCATATTAGTATTTGAGCAGGAAATAAATAATTTCCTCTATCCATATCTGACTGTAAAGCCAGAGGCAGAAAGTAAATATCTCCCCCCTTCTCAGATTTATAACAGCATTGCAAAATCTTTGCCTGGTAAAAAAGCGGAAAGTATCTGGTACCATGGATTGAATAAATCAGCACATGTGACCATAAATTCTGATTCTACAGTTTATGTTAATCCTTTTACCGGAGAAGTATTAGCTGTTGCTGACCACGATGCTTTTTTTCATTTCATGGATGAAGGGCATCGCAACCTATGGATGGGCAGAAAAATTGGTAAAGCAGTGGTTGGCTGGGGGGGAACTTTTATTTCTTCCTGTTGCTAATCAGTGGACTTATTTTATGGTATCCGAAAAAATGGAGCAAAACTAATATCAATAACAGTTTTAAAATTAAATGGAAAGCAAAGTTCAAAAGGCTCAATTATGATCTTCACAACGTTCTTGGGTTTTATTCCTTATTAATAGCTGTTATACTGGCCTGTACCGGCTTAATTATGAGTTTCTCCTGGTTTTCAAAAAGTATTTACTGGTTAAGTGGAGGAGGCAGTATGCCTAAACGGGAAAAACAATCGGAAGTTAAAATACAGCCAGCACCAAATCCAATTGTCTACAGTGCTGATAAGGTTTGGTATAAGGTAAGAAAGGAAATGGCCGTACATGAAAAAAATGCCATCATTATTTCTATACCTGACCATGACGATGAGGCGATTTATGCCTGTACCGATATGCATAGTGGCAGTTGGAGGGATATTTATTTTGATCCGGCTACGATTGAAGCACTACCCTATTCCGGAAAACGTTTGTCTGATCTTGCTTGCTTTTGCAGACTGGCTGCGTAAATCAAATTATGCTTTGCATGTGGGGGCTATAGGAGGTCTTTTTACAAAAATCGTTGCCTTTATCACCAGTCTGATCTGTGCTAGTTTACCTATCACGGGGTTCTATGTATGGTGGGGTAAAAGAAAAAAAGCAAATAAAAATAAAAAAGCAACCGCATGAAAGTAATCCTGACCCTATTAAGTTTCTTTATATTCACTCAAATACATGCCCAAACGCATCAGGTAAGAGGACGTTTAACTGATGAACAGCAAAAACCGGTCGGTTATGCTGGTATATTTTTACTCAGAGCTGCGGATTCTACAAAAGTAAAAGCTGTTGTGAGCGATTCTACGGGTTATTTTAATCTTTCGGATGTTCCAAAAGGCAAATACTTTGTGAGGATTAGCTATATAGGTTATCAGCATTACAGCAGTGAGCCCCTTGAATTGAATGGTACAGCTATGATTTCTAATCTTGGCCGGATCAGGATGATTGCAGATCAGATGGCACTGAATACAGTAGAAATTAAAGCGAATAAAGCGGCTATCGTACAACAGCCTGACCGGATGGTGATGAATGTAGAGAATAGTGTCATGGCCGAAGGTGGAACTGCTTTGGAATTGCTGAATAAGGCACCCGGTGTTACGATTAGTGAGAGTGGCGAACTAAGTTTAAAGGGCAGGCCAGGAACTATGGTCATGATTAATGGTAAACCTACTTATTTATCTGGCAGCCAATTAGCAAACCTTTTACGTGGAACAGCTTCAAATACGATATCCAGAATTGAAATTATGGCAAACCCGTCTTCAAAGTTTGACGCTGCGGGGAATGGTGGAATTGTTAATATCGTTTTAAAGAAGAATGTTAAAGCAGGCTTGAATGGTACAGTCTCTGCCAATGGAGGTGCTGGAAAGGCTGCTCGTTTTGGCGGTGGAACAAGTCTTAATTACAGAACAGAAAAGGTCAGCCTATTTGGAAACTATAATTATTTCTATCAGGATTTAGAAGGTTCAGATAAAGTGAAGAGAGATTTTTATCGTGATGGAATTGGTACTGGAAAAAGCCCATATAATAGTTCAGTTCAGCAAATGGATGAAAAGGCGAAACTAAGATCTCAAAATTTTCAGGCCGGCATGGACCTGTTTCTGAATGAAAAAAACACCTTGGGGTTTCTTATCAATGGAGGAGTTGGTAAATACCCAGCAGTTCGGCCTACCCGAAACCGTTTGTTTGATAACCAGACCGGAGCGTTATTATGGGATGCTTATACCAATACAGAAGGTAAAGAGCGCTGGACGGATATGCTTTATAATCTTAATTATAAGCGTCTTTTTAATAACAAGGGCCATGAGCTGACTGTGGATCTGGATTACGTTACTCATTTTTCCAAGATGGATCAGCAGTTGGATACAAAGTTTAGCGGGGCTCAGGGCGCCCCTTTGCCAGTCGGAAAATCACGGATAGGTGACCTCCCTTCCGATAATGATATTTATTTAGCGAAGATAGATTATGCCTTACCGGTAGGTAATCTGGGGAAACTGGAAGCGGGCTGGAAAGGAAGTTTTGTTCGTATGATCAATAACCTGAAGTATGATACATTACAAAATGGAATATATGTTAAGGATTATTCTACAAGCAATGATTTTATTTACAAAGAGCAAATACAGGCAGGATACATAAACCTGAAAAAGGATATAGGTAAATTTAGTATACAGGCGGGGCTGCGCGGAGAGTATACCTATACAAAAGGACATCAGCTGACAACGGATTCTTTAGTAAAAAGAAGTTACTTCAAATTATTTCCAAGTGTATTTCTGACTCAGGAAATCAATGATAAAAACAGAGTGCAGCTAAGGTATAGTAAACGTATTGAGCGGCCGGGCTATTGGGATATGAACCCTTTCAGGGTTTACATGGATCCTTTTTCTTATGAGGAAGGGAATCCATATTTACGCCCTTCAATCGTCAATGCATTTGAACTAAGTTATGGCTTTCGCTCCCCCGTTATTATACGACACTGACATATAACTCTAGTACAGACGTAATCAGCAGTCTGGTAGGTGGAGATAGTAATATGGCCTTCCAGAGACCTGAAAACCTGGCAACTTTCAAAAATTATGGTGTTAGTTTTACGGCCTCGGTAGATTTTACCAAATGGTGGTCTGGAACACAGTTTGCAAATCTTTTCCGGAATGATTTTTCTATTGCCGGGCAAAAGGGAGAAGAAAATATTAAGGGTACGAGCTTTACATTTGATTCACAGAATACTTTTAAATTGGGAAATGGCTGGAAATCAGAACTTAGTGGGATGTATAAAACGAAAGTTATCTCTGGCGTATTTACTACTAAAGCTTATTATATGATCTCTGCCGGTGGACAGAAGGATATTCTTAAGGATAGAGCTAGTTTAAAACTTCTTGTGAATGATATTTTTCAAAGCAGACAGATTAAGCAATCTGCAACCTATGGAAATATTTCTACCTATAGCCATAGCAGGCCTGACTGACAGCCGTGCAGTAGTTCTTTCATTCAGTTATCGCTTTGGCGGAGAGGGAGCGGGTGGTAAACAACGTAGTACGGCTAGTGAAGACCTAAAAGGGAGATTGAAATAATACGGATCTGATACCGGGTTGTGTTCCGGTTGATATCTATGTTGGGAAGGGGTTGGTAAGGCCAAAGGCCTTACCAACCCCTTCCCAACATAGATATCTTACGCATGTTAAACACCTGGAGAACTTGTTTAATTCGTTTGTTCTGAGATTAATAGCAAATTATATGGCTGAAAGAAAATATAATACTTATCTTTGCAAGCTTTAGCAATAGACTATATGACAATTAATTCCAATATTTTAGGGGTTTTTTGTTGTTTTGTAGCTGTGCAAAAGCTAATAAACAGTTAAATAACTGACATTTAGTCAAATATAATTATACCCATACCCATAAATTATTTCATTTAATGGAACAAACTGTAGAGCAAAAGCTGAAAGCTTTATACGAATTACAAACCCTTCATACAAAAATTGATAAAATACGTCAGATTCGTGGTGAATTACCAATGGAAGTGGCCGATTTAGAAGATGAGGTAGCGGGATTGGAAACGCGTATACAAAAATTCAAAGCTGAATTGGATGAAACCGAAGATGCTATTGTAACACGTAAAAATATGATCAAAGAATCTCAGGCTTTGATTAAAAAATATGATACGCAGTTAAAAGAAGTAAAAAAAATAATCGTGAGTATGATGCTTTAACAAAAGAAGTTGAGATTCAATCTCTTGAAATTCAAGTTTGTGAAAAGAAAATCAGAGAATACGGATTTGATATTTCTTCAAAAACTGAAGTTTATGAGAAAGCTTTAGGTGATCTTGAATCTAGAAAAAATGATTTAGAGATCAAAAGAGGAGAACTTCAAACGATCACTTCTGAAACTGAAAAAGACGAACAAGGTCTAAATAAAAAAGCTGAGAAAGCTGAAGCAGTAATCGAAGAAAGATTATTAATCGCTTACTTACAGAAGATTAAGAGGAAACGCAAACAATGGCCTTGCTGTTGTAACTATTGACCGTGATTCTTGCTCAGGATGTTTTAATCAGATTCCACCTCAGCGTCAGTTAGACATTCGTCAACGTAAAAAAATCATCGTATGTGAGCATTGCGGAAGAATTTTAGTTGATGAAGCATTAACATTAGAAAATGTACCAGCATAATTAGATAATTATTGCTAATAGTAAAAAAAACGGTCAGATTGTAATCTGACCGTTTTTTTTATACAGAATTTTCTGAATTTGAAATAATAACACACTCTTTGTCGTTTTTATGGATTCACCATATAGAAATACTGTAAATATGCCCGCCAAAAGGAAACTTATCCTCCTGTTTAAATATTGTCTATTTCCTCTGTTTTTGATCCTTCCGGGTACCGTACATGCCAATTTCGATTTCAATGCCAATTGCCTGAAAGCTTATCAATTGATATTTGAGCTTAAGATAAATGCGGCTAAACAATTGATTGCCGCAGAAAAGAACGCACACCCCAAAAATTCAATTGTTCCGTTATTAGAGAATTATGCTGATTATTTTTATCTGATTACAGTAGAGAGCAAGCAGGATTTTGACAGGCTGAAAGAGCAGAAATCTGACAGACTGAGTCAGATTGAGGACGATGATGAAAAGTCTCCCTATTACCTGTACGCACAGGCGGAGATCAATCTGCAATGGGCTTTATTGAGAAGTCGTTATGGGGAGTATTTTACTGCAGCGAGGGAAATCAAGAAAGCTAACAGTTTGCTGCAGGAGAATAGCAGGAAGTTCCCGGGATTTCATTTAAATGGTAAGGGCATAGGTCTTATCAATGTGTTTTTAGGAAACTTACCTGATGGTACACTGAAGAGCATGCTTTCTACTTTTGGTGTAAGAGGAGATGTACAAAAAGGGTTGGTGATGTTGGATAAGCTGGCACAAAATCTTCCCCGCTCTGCTTTCGAGCCGTTTTATGAAGAAGTAGTCTTCTATTATTCTTACGTTTTATCGGATGTAATCCACTCTCCTGATGCTTATGCTAAAACAATGAAATATACTGCCAGGATAGCTGATAGTAGTTTGTTGAAGGCTTATTTGCAGGCGTATGTTTGTGCCCGGAACGGTCACAATGATGAGGCAATTGCTATTTTAGCAAAGCGTCCCGCTGGTGAAGGCTACCAGGCATTCCCCTATCTGGAACTTTTAATGGGTACAGCAAAGCTGAACAAACTTGATTATTCTGCTTCAAATAATTTTAAAAGATTTTTGCAGCTGAATAAGGGCGTTAATTACATTAAAGATGCCAACCTTCACTTGTCATGGGTCGCTTTGTTAAACGGCGACACGGGTACTTATAGAGGTTATCTTGCTAAAGTTAAGAGTGTGGGTTATACTTATGCTGAAAAAGATAAACAGGCGGTGAATGAAGCCGGTGCTCCAACCCCTGAATCCGGGTTGTTGAAAGCCAGGTTATTATTTGACGGGGGTATTATTCAAAAGCACTGGATTTACTATCCGGTGAAAGTGCAGCCGGTTATAAGTCCGTAAAGGACAAGGTAGAATATTACTATCGTATGGGCAGGATTTACGATGCGCTTGATAAAGATGATAATGCATTGCAGAACTACCAGAACGCTGTAAATAACGGGAAGAATTTAAAGTATTACTATGCGGCGACCTCTGCCCTGAATATGGGTAAGATATACGCCAAGAAAAAGAATGATGCCAGGGCTAAAGTATACTTTAACCAGGCAATCAGTATGAAAAATCATGAATATGAGAACAGTATTGAAACTCAGGCCAAAGATGGCCTGAGGAAACTGGGTAATTAGAACCTGTATACGAAGGCGTTAATGTGCATTCCTGCACCTACAGAAGCAAAGACTGCATATTCGCCTGCTTTTACCTTATAACCTGCAACTTTTTCTTTTAAAACAAGATCCAGTAAAGTAGGAATAGTTGCGACAGAGCTATTGCCTAACCATGAAATGGTCATGGGAACCAGGTTTTCAGGAACAGAATCCTTATCGTATAATTTGAAGAGTCTTTTCATAATAGCATTATCCATTTTTCCGTTCGCCTGGTGGATAAATACTGTTTTAATATCTTCAATGCTTAATCCGGCTTTATCTATGGCCATTTTAACTACATGAGGAACATTAACAACTGCAAACTCATATAGCTTGCGTCCGTTCATTTTCATGTAAGTGTTGCCATCTGTTGCAGCTGGGTTACAGCTTTTAGCCATGTATAAAAGAGAAGCGAAATTTCCTGCAAATGTCTGCGTTTTATGTGCGATAATACCAATTGGCTGATCATTTTCAGCTGCTTCAAAAACAACTGCCCCTGCCCCATCCGAAAAAATCATACTATCACGATCATGCGGATCTATTATTCTGGATAATGTTTCTGAGCCGATAACCAGTACACGTTTAGCATCTCCGCTTTGAATCAGGTAATTGGCTTGTATAGCGCCTTGTACCCATCCGGGCATCCGAAAATGATATCATAAGAAACGCAATCGGGATTAACGATCTCCAGTTGCTGTTTAACTTTAGCAGCAAGCGAAGGCAGAATATCCATACGGTTACTTCCATGATGAATATCACCGAAATTATGGCATACTATAATATGATCTAATGTTTCTTTATCGATTTTAGCATCATCCAAAGCCCTTTGAGCGGCAATTGCAGCGATGTTGCTGTTTAACAGGTTATCATCGATATAACGACGTTCTATGATCTCAGTAATTTCAGAGAATTTACTAATAATATCTGCGTTATCTTTTTCAAGAATGAGCCCGTTTTCGTAAAAAGTAGAGTTTAGGAATGAATCTCCTGAAACTATGTTCTCAGGAATGTAACTTCCTGTGCCTGCAATTACTGACGATATATGCTTTTTATTAACCATTCTGAACCGTATACTGTTTTAGTATTTAGTATAAAACTAGGATTAATTTATTGAAAACAAAAATTTAAGAGAAATCATCAATCAAAAAAAAAAACAAATAATTCTTTTGGGCCATGGGCACCAAGGACAAGCGTCTTTTCAATATCGGCTGTTCTGCTTGGTCCTGTAATGGTGCTGATCATAGATGGAATCTGTGATCCATATTTGTTTTTGATCAATTGGAAGCCATCTTTAAGATCCATTACCATCTGACCAGTTCTGGCGATAACGATATGGTGATGAGGAAAAATGCTCAGTCTTCTTCCTGCTTCATTTTGATTGCTAAGCAGTATAGAGCCGTTTCTGGCAATTAAAGCTTCACACATGGTAATCCCGACTTCGGCCATTTCAAAGTCCTTGTCAGTCTTGTAGAATGGGAATTCATAAGTAGAGAGCAGATTCTGAAGCTCAGTTTCCCAGCAATAGATTTTTCTCCATTTAAACTTATCAGCCAGTTCCAGGATGTTTTCAATAAATTCAACACCATCTTCACAATAAATAAAATTGCCGGATACAGCGGTTAGCTGCTCGGCAAATAAAATTTCAGGAATCTCTGTATTGGCTTTGTAAAGCGGGGCTTCTTCCAAATTAGGATAAGGGTTATCTCTTTTTTCAAGCAGAGCTTTCCTTATCTTTTTTAGCATTAACTCCTTTGATGAAATATTCTCTTGCATAAAAAAATGGATTTGCTGTCACCAGAATACCTGGCGACAGCTCCATAAAGTTAATTATTACGATTCTGAATTTAAAGGCGATACTAAAGGAGCAGACGGATCTGTTGTTTCTCCAACGCCATCGTGAAGTAAACCTTCAGCGGCAGGCTTTTGATCGCCGGTGCCATTCACGAATTCATCATATGTAGTACGATTGTCAAAAGGACGTTTACCTAAGATTTCTTCCAGATCTGCCTGGAAAAGAATTTCTTTCTCCAGTAATTTTTCTGCAAGTTTCTCTAAACCATCTCTTTTGTCAACTAACAACTGCATTGTTCTTACATAAACTTCATTGATCAGTTTACGTACTTCGATATCAATCAGTTCAGAAGTTTTCTCTGAATAAGGTTTATTGAAGTTGTATTCGTTTTGCGGATCATGGAAGGAAACATTACCAATAGTACTGTTCATTCCATAAATAGTCACCATTGCATAAGATAATTTAGTGATTCTCTCCAGGTCATTCTGTGCACCTGTAGATATTTTACCAAAAAACAAGATCTTCTGCAACACGGCCACCCATAGTCATACACATTCCATCAGTAAGCTGCTCCGTAGTGTACAGGAACTGCTCTTTTGGTAAGTATTGTGCATATCCTAAAGCAGCAACGCCACGGGGTACAATAGATACCTTAACCAATGGATCAGCATGTTCAAGGAACCATCCTGCGATAGCATGTCCTGCCTCATGGTAAGCAACTATACGTTTCTCTTCAGGAGAGATGATTTTATTTTTCTTCTCTAAACCACCAATAACACGGTCAATTGCATCCTGGAAATCCTGCATATCTACAGATTCCTTATTTCTTCTGGCAGCGATTAATGCAGCTTCATTACAAACGTTTGCAATTTCAGCACCAGCGAAACCAGGTGTTTGCGCGGAAAGCTTTTTAGCATCCACAACCACATCAGTTTTGATAGGTTTCAAGTGGACCTTAAAGATCTGCTCTCTGCCAACTAAATCTGGTTTATCGATAGAAATCTGTCTGTCGAATCTTCCCGGACGAAGTAATGCGCTATCTAATACATCAGGACGGTTAGTTGCAGCAAGAATAATAATTCCTGAATCTGTACCAAATCCATCCATTTCTACTAATAACTGATTCAAAGTATTTTCACGCTCATCATTACCACCCATCATGCTGTTTTTGCCACGGGCACGGCCAATCGCATCCACCTCGTCAATAAAGATGATACATGGAGCTTTGTCTTTAGCCTGTTTAAACAAATCACGTACACGCGATGCACCAACTCCAACAAACATTTCTACAAAGTCAGAACCTGACAGAGAGAAAAATGGAACCTGAGCTTCACCAGCAACAGCTTTAGCCAGTAAAGTTTTACCTGTACCCGGAGAACCAACAAGCAATGCTCCTTTCGGTATTTTACCACCAAGATTAGTATACTTTTTAGGGTTTTTAAGGAAATCTACGATTTCCATTACTTCCTGTTTAGCTTCTTCAAGACCTGCAACATCATTAAACGTTACGTTTACCTGGCTTTCTTTATCAAATAAGGTCGCTTTAGATTTTCCGATATTGAAAATCTGGCCACCTCCACCGCCAGCGCCACCGCCCATTTTACGCATGATAAAGATCCAGAATCCAATGAATAACAACACAGGAATAATTACTGTGAAGAACCATGAATTGAATGTACTTTGTCTGGTTTCTTTATCAGCCTGAACCTGAGCATCAACAGGGACTGCTTTCTGTGATTCTGATAATTGCTTATCCAGTGCATCCATTGATCCTGCAGTAAATGATACTGTAGGGCCTCCGGTTGATCCGAAATTGCTTTTAGTCTGATATTTTTTATACTTCTCCTGATTCAGACGGTCGGTCTGGTTTGATAAATACATCCGCCCTGACCAGGTCTTCATATTTGTAAGCGACAATTTTTTGAACATCTCCCGGAGCAAGCATGTTCTTTTCAAATTCCTTGTACGTAATTGTTTTATTGGTATCATTGGTAAATAAAACGGAAACCAGGACAAGGCCTAAAATGATAGCAGCGTAAACCCAGAATATGTTGAAGCTAGAACCCTTTTGAGGTTTTTTTGGAATGTTCGGTATTCTCTTAATTAATTTGGGCTTAGTATTTTCTTTCTCTTTCATCGTTGATTCAAAAAAATGTATAAGGTTGTAACTGGTTATGCGCTTTGATAGGAAGTGGTCTGAGCATCGCCCCATAAATCTTCGATTCCGTAAAAATCTCTTTTTTCAGTTTTGAAGATATGAACAACAACATCAAAATAATCCAGGATTATCCATTCTGCGTTCTCTTGTCCTTCTTTTCTCCACGGCGTGGCTTCTGTGTTTTTGTAAATTGTCTTCTACACTATCTATCTGCGATAGCTTTTACTTGTGTTGAAGAGTCTGCGTTGCAAACTATAAAATAATCTGATACGGAGCTGTTTAATTCTCTTAAGTCCAGACGGACTATATCGTGGCCCTTTTTTTCCTGCATGCCTTGAACGGCTATTTCTGAAAGGTAGGTAGAAAGGTTTACTAATTTCTTTTTTACCATTAAAATGTTTTATTTTTGATAAATAACAACTATAAAATCAACTATTGCAAAATAACACTTTTTCAACACTATTTGTTGGTCAAAATCTTATCAAATTATTAGCAGTTGATTCTACCAATAATTTTTTGAAAAGGATGGTGTCAAATTCCGAGCCATTACCCGAAGGAACTGTTATTATGGCAGAGAATCAATATGAGGGCAGAGGGCAGGCAGGAAGCAAATGGCACGCAGAACCAGGCAAAAACCTGACTTTTAGTATACTTCTCCGTCCTTCATTTCTGCCGCTGGGCGAACAATTTAACCTGAATATGACTATTAGTGTCGCCATTCAGAAAGCGCTTTTATGTATTACCGGTACTGGTTTAACTATCAAATGGCCCAATGATATCTATTTTGGAGATAAAAAGATAGGAGGGATGTTATTAGAGAATATCGTCTCTGGAAGCCGTATAAAGGCCTGTATAGTCGGAATTGGGATCAATGTTAACCAGGAGGTGTTTGAAGCAGGGTTACAGCAGCGAGCAGGCTCGATCTTTCAAATTTTACAAAGTCATGTTGATTTAATAACGCTTTTAGCAGAAATTTGTAGTCATATAGAGGCAGGATATTTAAAACTTAAAGCTGGAAATCATGCTGGCCTGCGTAATGAATACCTGAATTCTCTTTATCAATTTAATGTAAAAGCCAATTACAGACAAAATGGCGAGATAATTGAGGGGAAAATCACAGATGTAAGTGAGAATGGGTTGTTAAGTTTAGAAACCAGTAATGGATTAAAAACGTATAATTTTAAAGAAATTGAATTTATTCAACCATAAACAACAATTATCATTTCATAAACACCAATATAATTTATAAACATGAAAAGAATAACCTTAGTATTTGCATTGTTATTATTCACCGTTCTTGGAGCATCTGCTCAGATCGAGACTCCGGTAAACTGGTCTTACGCACAAAAGAAGATCAGTAATACAGAAGCAATTGTTTATCTTAAAGCAACTATTCAGGATGGATGGCATATCTATTCTCAAACAGTGAAGGCTGGTGGTCCAGTTAAAACAACGATTAAATTTAACCCATCAAAAGATTTTACTAAAGTGGGAACAACCATAGAGCCTAAAGCTCTTTCTAAATTTGAAAAGGTTTTTGATATGAATGTAGGCTATTTTGAGAATCAGGTTGTATTTCAGCAAAAGATTAAATTGAATAAACCGGCTACTGTTGTAACCGGAACAATAGAATTTATGGTTTGTGATGCTTCAAAATGTCTTCCGCCGGATGAAGTGAAGTTTTCTGTACAAGTCAAATAGATTAGCTAATAAAAAAAAAAGAGTGTCAGGATCCTGGGACTCTTTTTTTTTGCCGTTTCCTGCCGAATATCGAAGTACAGTAAAATATTGGCTATCCAGTGACTCTATCCTTATTTAAACAAGAAATTATAAGTAATTTCACAGCCTTATAGAATAGGGTAATACCCGATCAGGTTAAAAAAACATGAGAATGAAGAAGTTAATTTTAATGCTTGGCTTGGTGCTCACAATGCTTTTTATGCATTCCAGCCAGAGTTTTGCTTTGATACAAAGCCATGATTCTACAGCAGTAAGTGAGGATATTCAATTTACCGAAATTGGTTCTGCGGCAGACAGTGCTAATAATGCTATCGTTAAGGACAGTGTTAAAAAAGATGCTGTAAAGACAGCGGCTGTCGTTAAACCTGTAAAGGAAATACAGCAGACTGAACAGGAAAAAACATTATGGCAAACCTTTATACAAGGGTTAATAGGAGGTTTCATTGCTTTCCTGATGCCTTGTATTTTTCCTATGGTTCCGCTTACAGTGAGTTTCTTTACCAAAAAAGCAGGCAGCAGGAAGAAGGGGATCGGGCAGGCGGTAATTTATGGTCTCTCTATTATTGTCATTTACGTGGCTTTCGGCTTATTGATTACCCTGCTTTTTGGCTCTGCAAAATTGAATGAATTGAGTAGCAGCGGATGGTTTAACTTTACATTTTTTATCTTACTGATTGTTTTTGCCATATCATTTTTCGGTGCTTTTGAAATTACCTTGCCTAGCTCCTTCGTCAATAAAATTGATCAGAAAGCGGATGATACTAAAGGTTTAGGCGGTATATTCTTTATGGCTGCGTCATTAGCGCTGGTTTCATTCTCCTGCACCGGACCAATTATAGGTACGTTACTGGTACAGGCAAGTTCAAAAGGTGAGATCCTTGCTCCCGCGATAGGAATGTTTGGTTTCGCTGTGGCTTTAGCACTTCCTTTTACCTTGTCGGCAATATTTCCTGGTTTCTCTGAGCAGTATGCCTAAGTCAGGTGGCTGGTTAAATAGTGTAAAGGTTTGTCTGGGGTTTTTAGAGCTTGCATTAGCACTTAAATTCTTATCTGCTGCAGATCTGGTATGGCACTGGGAGTGGTTTGACAGAGAGATATTCCTTGTTTTATGGATCGTGATTTTCTTCCTCATGGGTATTTATATTCTTGGAAAGATTAAGTTCTCACATGACAGTGATGTGCCTTATGTTTCGGTTCCGAGACTGTTTTTCGCTATATTCTCTTTCTCATTTGCTATGTACCTTGTTCCTGGGCTGTGGGGAGCTCCTGTTAATATCTTAAGTGGTATCGCACCTCCTTTAAATACACAGGACTTTATTCTGGGTGGAAACAGCAGCGGAAATCCGCAAGTATCATCAGATTTCCCGGCTATAGTTAAATATAACGATGTATTACATCCCCCACACGGGTTCAATGCTTTTTTTGATCTGGATGAAGGATTAGCTTATGCAAAAAAAGTAAAAAAACCTGTTCTGATAGATTTTACAGGCCATGCCTGCGTAAATTGCAGGAAAATGGAAGATAAGGTCTGGATAGATCCGCAGGTGGGGCATTTAATTAAGGATGAATATGTTTTGATACAGCTATATGTAGATGAGCGTTCGGTGAAAATGTCACCTGAAAAAGTTCATTATTCTAAAATTTTAAGAACTACCACAGATGATCTTGGCCGTTGGAACGGAGATTTCCAGGCTACTACTTATAATTCTAACTCACAACCATTTTATGTATTGGGCGGACATGATCTCGCCCCTTTAGTTGCCCCTCAGGGAGCAATTTTTGACGCTAAAGAATACGCTGCTTATCTGCAAAGCGGTCTTGATAAATTTAAAGCATCCAGGAAATAATGAATAAAATTAAAAACATAGCTGTATTAACATCAGGGGGAGACGCACCCGGGATGAATGCTGCCATAAGGGCAGTAGTCAGAGCGGGTATATATTATGATTTAAATGTTTCAGGAGTACTTAGAGGATATGAAGGATTAATAAATGGTGATTTTATCCCCATGGACCGGAAATCCGTAGCAAATATTATCCAGCGTGGCGGAACTATCCTTAAAACAGCCCGGAGCGATGACTTCAGGACTAAAGAAGGAAGACAAAAAGCCTATGATCAATTGATAAAGCATGAAATTGATGCTATGGTTGTGATTGGTGGAGATGGTACATTTACAGGAGCGAATCTATTTACCAGTGAATTTGATTTTCCGGTGATTGGACTTCCCGGGACAATAGATAACGATTTGGCTGGAACTGATTTTACAATCGGTTACGATACAGCAATCAATACCGTTGTCAATGCGATCGATAAAATCAGAGATACAGCAGAATCACATGACAGACTTTTCATTGTGGAAGTTATGGGCCGAGATTCTGGATTAATCGCTTTAAGAAGTGGAATTGGTGTAGGTGCAGAAGCTATTATGATTCCTGAAGCCAATATGGGCGTAGAAGGATTGATTTAAAAAAAGATTAGAATACGGAAGGAAGGATAAAGCTTCTAAAATTATTATAGTTGCAGAAGGTGATGAAGTGGGCGGTGCTTTTAATGTAGGAGAAGTCCTTAAAGAGAATTTTCCTAATTATGATATCCGGGTGTCCGTTTTGGGACATATTCAGCGCGGAGGAAAACCAAGTTGTATGGATAGGGTATTAGCCAGCCGTTTTGGTGTGGCTGCCGTTGAAGGTTTGCTGGAAGGCAGATCTGGCGGTATGGTTGGGCAAATCAATAAGGAAATTTTATTTACTCCTTTCGATCACGCTATCAAACACATCGATGCAGAAGAAGTGAGTCCTGCCTGGTTAAAACTGGTAGAGATCTTGTCTTTATAAAAAATTAATATGCTCTATTAACTAATGGAGCATATTAATTTTGTGGCATCTTGCTTATCATTAGTATTTTACTTACTTTTGCATCCCCGCTAGCATGAAGCTCCGGGAACTATGTTGAATACATACAACTTATAAAGAAATGGCAACTAAAATCAGATTGCAAAGATTCGGTAAAAAGAGCAAACCTTTTTTCCACGTAGTGGTAGCGGATTCTCGCGCACCGAGAGATGGTAAATTTATTGAGCGTTTAGGTTCATATAACCCAAACACCAATCCTGCAACCATCGAAATTAATTTCGAAAAAGCATTAGACTGGGTAAACAAAGGTGCTGAGCCTACGGATACTTGCCGTACTATTTTATCTCACAAAGGTATCTTGTACAAAAAACACTTACAAGGTGGTGTTAAAAAAGGCGCTTTAACTACAGAACAGGCAGATGCTAAATTTGCAGAATGGCTTTTAGCTAAAGACAGTAAAATCGAAGGCAAAAAAGACAGCTTGACTAAATCTAAAGATGAAGTTAAGAAAACTGCTCTTGCTGCTGAAGCTAAGAAAAATGCAGACCGTGGTGCTGCTATCGCATTGAAAAATGCACCAGTAGTAGAAGAAGTTGTAGCTGAAGAAGCAGCAGAGGAAACTCCTGTAGCTGAAACTGCAACTGAAGAAGCTCCTGCAACAGAAGAAACCAAAGAAGAAGAAGCATAGTATTTTGTAATTCTTGATTATAGCGAAGAATCCTTCATTTGAAGGTTTTCTTCGCTATTTTTATTTAATGTATAATTGATTTAGATTTTAATGACGCACGAAGAGGCATTTTATATAGGGTATTTTACCAAAACCAAAGGGTTGAAAGGCGAGATTCAGTTGTATTTTGAATATGACGAGCCAGGTCTGCTGGATCTGGATGTTATATTTGCAGATATCAATGGCAAGATGGTTCCTTTCTTTGTCTCAGTTTGTAAAATGCAGCCTAACAGTACGGGAAATATCTATCTGGATGATATCGATCATATTGATAAGGCGCAGCCTTTACTAAAGAAAAAGGTTTATTTGCCGCTTAGCAAAATGCCTGACCGTGATGATGAGGATTTTCACTATACTGATTTAAAAGGGTTTATTGTTTCTGATGAGACGCATGGCGAGCTTGGAGAGATTATTGAAGTCAATGAATATCCTCAGCAATTTGTGGCTACAGTTTCCTATAAAGAAAAGGAAATCCTGTTTCCTTTAAATGATGATATGATTGTTGAGATTGATGAAGATGCAGGTACACTGCTTGTTGATCTGCCAGAAGGATTACTTGATATTTACCTGTCTAATTAAATTTGTTTCTATGCGTTTTGATATCATAACAGTTTTACCTGACTTGCTTCAAAGTCCTTTTGCTCATTCTATCTTGCAGAGAGCGCAAACTAAAGGGATTGCCGAAATTTTAGTGCATAGCCTGAGAGATTATTCCACTAATAAGCAACGTAGCGTAGATGATTACCCATATGGCGGCGGGAGTGGTATGATCATGTCAATAGAACCTTTTGCACGTTGTATTGATGCATTAAAAGAGCAAAGGACTTACGATGAGATTATTTTCATGACCCCTGACGGAGTAACTTTGAACCAGTCAATGGCTAATGAGCTATCTATCAGGGAAAGGGAATGTAATTATTTTATGTGGTCATTATAAAGGTATTGACCAGCGGATCAGGGACATCTATGTGACCCGTGAAATTTCCATTGGTGATTATGTCTTATCTGGAGGAGAGCTGCCTGCTGCTGTTCTGGTTGATGCAATAGTGAGATTGATACCGGGCGTATTGAATGATGAGACCTCAGCTTTATCTGATAGTTTTCAGGGGGGATTGCTGGATGCTCCATTGTATACCCGTCCGGCCGATTATAAAGGGCACCAGGTGCCTGAAATCCTGTTGAGCGGCCATGAGTTAAAGATTAACAATTGGAGGCACGAGCAGGCTTTAGCTCGCACACAGCGTTTGCGCCCGGACTTACTGGAAGATTAAAGCATTTCTGATATATTATTATCTATAAACTGTTTTTATTCTTTAATTAATAATTTATTTGCCAGAATGTTTATTTGCAAATGAAAATTATTTATATATTTACGAAATAATATTTGTGGCCTGTTCTGAGGGGCACTAATAAATTTGTAAATAAATCCAACAAGAATGAGTGAAAGTATAGATAAATATAAGATCAATTATTTTTTAGACAAGCTTACCGTTAAGGAATATAAGTTTGCAATGAAGATGATTCCTAAATTGCTGAATATTTCTATGAACACATTTCATAATTACCGGCGGATCAAGATTGGGGAGACTCAGGATATTCCGTATGAAAAAGTTAAACTCATGGAAATTTTATTTGACACAGAAAGCGGGGCGCTGGAAAACACAAAAATGAATGGAAAAAGCCTTGTACAACTGCTTAGAGGCCAATGATAAGGGGAATATAATTTCCATTTACAAAAAAAATAAAAGAGAATTATTGTGGATTTCGTAAAGAATGTTGAAAAAAAACAAGAATCACTTTTTTTTATTAAATAAAATTCCTAATATTGCAGTCCGATTTTAAACAACAAAAAGTCGGCTTAATAGCTTAAAATCATGGATTTAGTAAAATTTGTTGAAGAGCAGGTAATCGCAAAGAACGAGTTTCCTGCATTCAAATCAGGAGATACAGTGAGTGTTCACTATAAAATTCGCGAAGGTAATAAAGAACGTGTTCAAATTTACCAAGGTGTAGTCTTACAACGTAACAGCGTAGGTGCTAATGAGACGTTTACTGTTCGTAAAATGTCTAATGGTGTTGGAGTAGAGCGTATCTTCCCAATCAATTCGCCAAACATCGCTAAAATTGAAGTTAACAGTCACGGTAAAGTGCGTAGAGCTAAGTTGTTCTATCTTCGTGAACTGACTGGTAAAGCAGCTCGTATCAAGTCTAAGAGAGTTTAATCTCTTTACAAAATATATAGGCCTTCCCGATAACCTCGGGGAGGTTTTTTTGTTTGTACCTGCCCTACTTTATTCTTCTGGCAATTCCTGGCGGCGTAATTTCCTTTTTTTCTTCACGGCTATGTTTATGAATCTTAAGAAAGGATTCTAATCAGTCTATTTATTCATATGGGGCCTGTTATAAAGAATGCGTAAATAAAGAGGTGTGATGCCACAAATAGAATCATACATCCTTTTTCCCTAACGCATTCTTTTTGTTGATTAAGGAGACGGAGACGTCTTATAGTGTTTGATGAAATAATACAAATAAAAGAGGGTCAATATCACGTACATGTACGCAATATTGACCCTCTTTTATTTTGTGTTGAAAGCTAAGAACTAAGCTAGTTCAGCCAGAACAGTAATTCCACCTTTAACTACCTGGTTTATTTCCAGATTAACTTTTGTACCAACAGGAAGGAATATATCAACTCTTGATCCGAATTTAATAAATCCGAATTCTTTACTTTGTTCAACAATATCACCTTCTTTAACATACCATACGATCCTTCTGGCAAGAGCTCCTGCAATTTGTCTGAATAATACTGGTGTTCCGTTTGCGTGCTCTACAACAACTGTAGTACGCTCGTTTTCTGTAGAAGACTTAGGATTCCATGCGGCAAGATAATTTTCCCGGGTGGTATTTGAAAAATTTAACTACACCAGCAATTGGATTTCTGTTTATATGTACGTTTACAGGGGACATAAAAATAGAAACCTGTAATCTTTTGTCTTTGAAATATTCATTTTCCTGTGTCTCTTCAATTACTACAACTTTACCATCGGCCGGGCAGATTACCAGATTTCCACCAGTAACAAATGATCTTGAAGGATTTCTGAAAAATTGAAGAACAATAACGAATAATGCGAATGAAGCAATATATACAGCCCATCTTAACCAGGTAACGTCAGCGAATCTATAGTCAATGATGGCATTCAGGACGAAGATAAAAAGGAGTGAGAGTGCGATGGTTGTATAACCTTCTTTATGTATTGTCATTTAAATATAAATATGTTTAGTGCAAAATTGTGAAAAATTTACGGGAATCAGGCTAAAGAATCAAGATCAGGAAATTGTACGGTAAATATGTTTAAGATTTCTACCCAGTTCATCATAATCAAGACCATAACCAACCACAAATTCATTTGGAATCTCAAAGCCTACATATTCCAGCTCTTTAATTGGTGAAAGTATCGCTTCAGGTTTAAAAAGAAGGCTGCAAACGCGAACAGAAGCAGGTTCCTGTAAATAACTTTTTTTTCTAATATATATTTTAGTGTAAGACCTGTATCAACGATGTCTTCCACTAAAACCAGGTGGCGGCCCTTAAGGTTTTCCGGCAAGCCGAATATCTCTTTCAATTCTCCAGTGCTTGTTAAACCACCTTTATAGCTTGAAACCTTCATAAAAGCTACTTCGCAAGGAATTTCTGTTTCCTTAAGCAAGTCAGCCATGAATAAAAAGCTACCGTTTAATACCCCAATAAAAATCGGGCGTTTATCTTTATAATCTGCATTGATTTGTGCTGCAATTAATTTTGTACGCTCATTAATGCGTTCGTTCGTGATCGAGATCCCGAACTTTCTGTCTCCAACTTCTATCGTATTCATCATTTTCTTTATAGCGAATTAATTTGCTTCTTTTTCCAGACGACGTTTTTCCCGCCTCTCCCTTCGCAATTCTTTTCTTGTTTTTTTTACTGTATCCTGTACTGTTAATTGTCTTGTTGTTGTGTCCTTTTTAGACCGGCCAAATAACCTGTCAAAAAGATTTTTTGATTCATCCTGCATTTTAACTGGTGTATCAGTATCTGTATCAAAGGCAGCGGTGTCAACTTTTGCCGAGTCAGGCAGCAGATAACGGCGTAAACCTTCTCTTAATCTTACATTATAAAAGCCATAACCACTAGTATCAGCAGGTGTTAAACCTCGTTTAGCCATTATTCTGCCCATATACCTGAAATAAGGCAGCATATAATCTTTAAGACCTCCATCGCCGCGAAACTTGAACATTGCAATTTTAGGACGTGGCACTATATTGGCCAGAAAGATCCCCTCACCAATACTCAGTTCTGATGGGCTTTTTCCAAAATACTGTCTGGATGCCTCACCAATTCCATAAATGTTTCCCCATTTCAATGATATTGAAATAGACCTCAAGCATCCTTTGTTTGCTAATCAGACGATTGTTTTCAATTAACCAGACAATCAGGATCTCTTCTGCTTTACGTGCAAGTGTTTTCTGCCTGCTTAAGAACACATTTTTTACCAGTTGCATTGAAATGGTACTTCCTCCCCTGACGAATTTTTTCTCTTTGAAATTGATCACAAAAGATTTGCGGATTGATTCTTCGACAAAACCTTTGTGTGTATAAAAAGAAGGGTCCTCAGAAGTTAACAATGCATTTTTAAAATTACTGGAAATCTGGGAAAGAGGAGTGTAATTGGGATTAGAGGGGCCTATCGTGATGTCGCGCATAGGCTTTCCGTATTCATACGGCGTATATACAAAAGTATCGTTGATCTTTTGCAGGTTTAATTTGCCCCATTTAACTATTTTGAAATTATACGGTGTGAGTGCGGAAGTAAATTTTAAGCTATCGGGCGTTTTGCTGTCCAGGTAGAAATTAAGGTCATATTTGATCTTTCCTTTAACCTGCAATCCATCAAGGGATTCAAAGAGTCCTTCTGGAAATGCATTTAAAACAGCCTGAGCATCCTGTTCATCGGCATGAAGCTTCACTTCGTATATTTTATTCGGGGAAAGTGTGTATTTTAAATAAGGGTGAATAGCAGCTTCTTTTAAAAACACAGTTGATGTACTGTCCAGTGCAATGAAATTTGGTCCGATCAGCATGTCTGCATCAATCTTTGCATTCTTTACTATAATATCGTTAGAAGCGATCTTAGTATGGTTAATCAAGAGGTTTTTCACAGACCACGAACCGGTGATTTTGAAGTTATCACCACTGTATTCTGCACTTTTCATCTCCGTTCTGATCGTATCAAAACTAAGTTTTGCATGCAATTTGTTTTCCAGGTAAGGCAATTCTACTTTTTGACCATCAGCAAAGAAAATCACATCCATTTGCTTTTTCCCCGGTTTCAATTTACCATCAATATGCCGGTCGCCACACGGTCATTCACCAGAATGGTTGATTTTAAGTCGCCTCCATCAATTGTTGCTGTCGTAGTCAGGAAATTCAGTTTTGCAGTATCGTTATCATTCAGTGTAAACAACAGGTCCTTCATCTCCATATCGTCAGGGATTTTATTCAGAACCTGGTTAAGTACATCATGCGCAATTTCACTCAGATCAATTTTTGCTTTATTATCTTTTTTATCTTTCTTTTTTTTCTTTTAAGGATGAAATCCAGGTTTGTAAGGCTATCCTTTAAAACCACACTTACTTTTCCTGTATTTAAAGCAACTTCTGCCAGTTTAACGTCCCCGAAGAGTAAAGGGAGTAACTTCACTCCAATCGTAAGGTCACTAACTGTAGATAGCGTATCCCGGTCCTTAGGTACTACAGAAATATTTTTCATGTGTACGGTACTTAACCCGTTAAAGCCAGCACTGCCTATTTTTATTGCTAGTCCATAATCAGTATCTGCTTTCTTTATAGCCTTAGCTAGCTATCATTTGTTTAAGTAAAGCTTCTCTTTTGCTATAAGCAATGGAACCAAGGATGATCAATAACACAAGAAATACCCCTAGGACCCACGCACCTGCTTTGATGTATTTTTTAGGGATGTTTATTTTTGGAAGACGCATGCTGTAAAATAGATGTTTAGTTGCTTAACGTTAAATGCAAATGTTTATTTCGTGTTAAAATTACACTTAAAAAGCCTAAAATCAATTAATTGTAACGTCCTTTTGTTAATTTTGGGCAATGAATATTAGCAACGAACAAGTTTTAGCTGCTTTGAGAAACGTCGAAGACCCTGATCTTAAAAAAGATCTGGTGACATTGAACATGATTAAGGAGCTGAGCATCGAAGATAAAAAAATAAGTTTCACCTTAGAACTCACCACTCCTGCGTGTCCAATGAAGGATATGCTTAAAAATGCCTGCTTAAACGCGATCAAGCATTTTGTAGATAAGGAAGCGGAAATAAATATTAAGATTACCTC
Source organism: Pedobacter sp. NJ-S-72 (assembly GCF_053890575.1). Lineage (NCBI taxonomy): Bacteria > Pseudomonadati > Bacteroidota > Sphingobacteriia > Sphingobacteriales > Sphingobacteriaceae > Pedobacter > Pedobacter sp. NJ-S-72. The sequence goes on from NZ_CM132681.1 coordinate 4,411,855, forward strand.
AAGGGTAACCAAACCAAACCAAATGATACCACCCAGTTGAAAGATATTAAAAATATCATTTTAGTATCTTCTGGTAAAGGTGGAGTCGGGAAGTCGACAGTTGCCAGTAATCTTGCTGTTACTTTAGCTGCAGACGGAGCTAAAGTTGGGTTAATTGACGCGGATATTTACGGACCTTCGGTGCCAACTATGTTTGGCCTTCTTGGAGCAAAACCAAGTGCAAGAGAAACGCCGGAAGGAAAAACACTGATCCTGCCAATTGAAAAATATGGTATCAAGCTGTTGTCATTAGGTTTCTTTGCCGATCCTGACCAGCCTGTGCCATGGCGTGGACCGATGGCTTCCAATGCAATCAAACAATTATTTAATGATGCAGATTGGGGAGAGCTGGATTATCTGATTGTAGATCTTCCTCCGGGAACCGGGGATATTCATATCACAATTACCCAGAGTTTCCCAATTGCGGGTGCTGTAATTGTGACAACCCCACAGCAGGTTGCTTTAGCAGAGATACAAGAAAAGGTCTTGCAATGTTCAGAATGCCTGGGATTAATATTCCCGTATTAGGAGTAATTGAAAATATGGCTTACTTTACGCCAGAAGAATTACCAGAAAATAAGTATTATATTTTCGGTAAAGATGGCGGAAAGGCTTTGGCAGCCTCTTTTGATGTGCCGTTCTTAGGGGAAATACCTCTGGTTCAGGGGATTACTGAAGGTGGGGATAGTGGTACGCCTATTGCAATGGATAAACAGAGTCAGACCTCAATTGCATTCTCTCAAATGGCAGGAAAAATTGCACAACAGATTGCAATTAATAATGCATTGCGAACAGATTGCTAAAAAATTAGTAAATTTATATTTTAAAATATATCATGGATTTAAAAAAGAACAAGTAGAGCAAGCATTAGAGACTATCCGTCCTTATCTTAAGGCAGATGGAGGTGATGTTGCGATAGAAGAAATTACGTCGGATAATGTCGTGAAATTGAAGTTATTGGGAAACCGGATCTTGCAAAATGAGCTTTATGACCATGAAAGCAGGGATCGAGCAGGCTATTATGAAAGCTGTACCGCAAATTACTGCGGTTGAAGCGATTAACCTGACTGAATCAGTTTAGCCATTTAACAAAATTTAACTAGTCACTGTAAGAATTACAGTTATTTTTGTAAGATGAAATACATTATTACGGTCGTTTTGATTTTTTTTACTGCAGGGCTGTTTGCACAACAAACGCCTTCAGGGAAGAAATTGATTCAATTTTCTGGTATTATAACAGACAGGGACAGTGGTTTTGTTGTCCCTTACGTGACTATAACCAATAAAACTAACCATGATCAGCGTTATGCTGCCAATTATAAAGGTTATTTTTCATTTGTAGCCAACCCGGGTGATACTTTAATCTACAACGCTATCGGATATACTGATAAAGTTGTTTTGATTCCATTTGAGGTTAAGGATTCAAAGTATACAGCAATGGTAAAAATGAAATCAGAGATTATTTAGCCGGCCGTTCGTGTTTATCCCTGGGCTACAGTCGAAGAGTTCACAAAAGATTTCCTGGCGATGAAAATAGCGGATGACGATATGGAAATCGCCAGAAAAAAAATATGTCCTCACATTCCATTAATGGGAAAATTCAATATCTCCCCAGGGATGCTGGAGAGATATCTTCTACTAATTTCCGTATAGATCAGGAAAGGGCATTGAATAAAAATATGGTGCAAAGTAATCCATTGTTAAACCCTTTTGCCTGGGGTAAGCTGATGCAGCAGATTTTTAGTGGTGATAAAAGCAGACAAAATAACAACTAGCGCTTCTTATTGCGCTGTTGTGGAAACTTCATCCTGTAATCTGCGTGAATATCTCCTCTTGAAATTGAATCCAGCTTAGATTTTAGCATTCTCTTACGTAATAAGCTTAGCGTATCCGTAAAGAGCTTGCCTTCTATGTGGTCATATTCATGCTGTACAACGCGAGCAGGCATACCTGATAACGATTCTTCATGCATTTTCCAATTCTCATCATAGTACTGAACCTTGATATTTGGTTTACGTAATACGTCTTCTCTGATTTCTGGAATACTCAGACATCCTTCGGTAAAAGCCCATGGCTCACCTGTTTCTTCCAAAATAACAGCATTAATAAATACTCTTTTGAAACCCTCTTTTCCGTCCTCATCTGCACCTGTATCTACGATGAATAACCTGATTGGCAGCCCGATTTGAGGTGCAGCCAGACCAACACCACTTGCTGCGTACATGGTGTCAAACATATTACTGATCAGTTTTTGTAAATCCGGATAGTTTTCATCAATGCTTTGGCAAACTTTCCTTAAAACAGGATCTCCATAAGCTATAATTGGTAATTTCATCTGTATAATATTTTTTGACCTGTTTAATGCATACAATTTGTATGATATTATTGCTATCGCTCATTTGAGGTGTGCAATATATTTTACAAAAGTACGAATATTAGAGCCTGTTTAAAATTTATCTTTTAACCGCGCCTTTAACCAAGTGGGTAAAAGGTTAAGACACTAAGATTTTTTTCATCCAGAATTTCATCTGCAATCTGCGCCATATCCTGTGTTTTGACAGCTTCTATTTTCTCAAATACTGTTTCCAGGCTATCTATTTTATTATAATCAATCAGGCTTTTTGCCATGGAAACAATTAAACCAATCCTGTTTTCTTCTCCAAGAGCAATTTGTCCGATGAATTTATTTTTTGCCTTTTGAAGCTGTACTTCAGTCAAAGGGTTTTCCCTGATTTTTTTAAATTCTTTGTAAATAAGAGAAGTTGCCTTGTTTACTTTTTCTTTATCAGTACCAAAGTATAAAGTGAAAATACCAGTATCGCTTAAAGGGCTGTATCCTGACTCTATACTATAGGCAATACCGTGCTTTTCTCTGATTTGTAAATTCAGAATAGAGCTCATTCCGGTACCGCATAACAGGTTATTCAGCAATAACAGGCCAGTTTTAAATGGGTGATGCAGAGAATATGCGGTCGAACCAATCATCGTATGTGCCTGCATAATCGGCTTTTGATCGATACGTGTAATTACGGATGATTTGGCAGGTGCTTTTCTGTTGTCCTGATGTGTGTTTTCAGGAATTGCTTCATAATATTTGGTGAAGATTTTAACTGCCTTAGGCAGGCTGTAATTCCCCAATACTGCAACAACGATTTTGTCTGTATTATAATTGTCTGCTATAAAATCTTTAATGTCTTGTCTGGAGAGCTTATTAACGCTTTCTGTAGTTCCCAGGATATTTCTTCCTAAAGAGTGATCCGCAAATACGAGATCTTCAAAATCATCATAAATAGCCTCTTCAGGCTGATCCAGATAGGAAGCAATTTCGTCAAGGATGACCCCTTTTTCTTTTTCCATTTCCTCTTCAGGAAAGGTCGAATGAAATACAATATCATTGAAAAGTTCCAGAGTCCTGTCTAAATAAGGATGAAGAAAGGACGCATGAATACAGGTATATTCTTTAGTTGTGTAAGCATTTAAATCTGCCCCAACACTTTCTAACCTGTTCAGAATCTGATTGGTATTTCTTTTTTCTGTACGTTTAAAGATTAAATGCTCAATAAAATGGGCAAGTCCGTTCTGGCTTTCGGTCTCATCGCGCGAACCGCTGTTCACTATAATACAAGCGTGAGAGATCGCTGATGCTGAGGGCACGTGAAGAAGACGAATGCCGTTTGGCAGTGTGTGTACATTATATTCCATTCTATGCAAAGATACAGAAGAACATTGCTAACCAATTGTAATATTCTTTCTTAAAAAGATGATGAAGAACCCCCACCGCCGAAATCGCCACCGCCGAACTTGTTTTCTGTTCCCTGTGGGGCATCCAGCTGAGTGGTTGCAATGATCAGGGATTCAACATTAATTCCGCCAGGGACCGTATCCTGCTGTAGTTCTTCGGATGTAAAGCCATATTTAGGTGTTTTAAGATGCCTGATAACCCAGTATGAGCCTCCAAGAGTAATCAGGCCTATCAAAACAAGTGTGCTTTCAATAGGCAGCACATGGTAATAGTTTTTAAAAGTAACCGCAGCGATAGCAATTAAAATTAATCCTGTACGCAATTGGATTACATCTTTTTTATAGAGACCAAGACCAACATATATGAATGGTACAAGAATCGTCCATGGCCAGAAAAAAACGGGATAAGGGACTTTATAGGGGCCAATAGTTGTATAACCATACAATTCGTTTCCCAGGTGCTGGACTACATAATAGTTGCCTGCAAGATATAAGGTGAGTAAACTACCTGCCTGCAGAACAAGGAAACAATGCTGGTAATGAATAAATTTCGGACTGTTATGCTTAATATAAGAAAAATAATAGACCGCAGCTGAAAGCAGCATAACTAAAAATGGAGTAATTGCTACACCAAAAGAAAGATAGAAAATGACTAATACCACAGCAAGGACCAACATTGATAAAAAGCAAAATAATGCCATCAGGCTATCTGCGAATCTTATAGTAAGGTACAGGCTCAGTAAAAGTGCAAAGCTGACAATAGGTATGGTAGGCAGAAGATCATTGTAGTTGCCAAAATGCCAATTATATCTTGCCGTGGTCCAGACGAATGCAACGCAGAATAGGCCGCCTGAAATCCAGATCAGTGCATCATCAGTACCAGATCTGAAATGATGTTTATTTTTAACCACAAGCTCAAGAGCTACGTAGCTTATTAATCCTAAAAATAAAATCCAGCCACTGCTGTCAACCATCCCGGAATCCCAGAACATATAGCTTAGCAAACAACCACCAAACAGTGCTATAACGCAGGTTAGAATAAATAATCCTGTTCTCACGAATATATTCGGGGAATAAAATCCAACGGGATTTTTTTTTTCTATATTTTTAAATTCTTCTTTAGTCAGGTCACCAGCTGCTAAAGACACATTCATTTGATCCTGTATAATCAGGTTCTTCAGCCATGTTTTATTATAGATGATCATATTTCTTTTTTTTTTTTTATTCAGATGAATCAGGGCTATAATTAAACCGATTGCTGATCCAATAAAATAAAGTAATCCAGTAACGAAAGCAAGCTCTGAATCCATGTTAAATAGAATTCTTACGACCAGTGTGCTGATTGCTGTATAAACGTAGAGAATAACCAGTAAAAGGAAATAGAAGGACTTGTTTTTTAATGCATCTCTATATAAAATGAAACCCACAATCAGTACTGCAATTAACCATAAAAAGCTTAAAGGGTTGTTGTAGAAGCTGAAATAACCAGTGAAAAGAGCGAGAAAAGAAATATTCAGTCCGAAATTCTGATAAGTGAATTTAAAGTGTTTTTTGAAATTGTAATGCTCGGAAAGGTAAGCCGCTGCCAATAAAATCAGCCCTAAAAAAAGATAAGGGATAATCAAGGGTGTGCTGCTGTACAGCCCATTTGAAAGTATCGTGTACGGGGTGATCGAGGCACCTAACCAAATAGCCAGATTTGTAATCGCCATACTTAATACCCCTATATGGTCAAATTCGTAAGCGACATAAAATAGGATAAGCATTGGAAGGAAGGTTGCCAGGCCATAATTATCACCAAAAACGTGATATTGAAACTGAAGATAGCCTAAAAAGGTCAGCAAGCTCAGGCAGCCCAATAACAGGATATAATCATAAAATGAATTTGGAGATTTAACTTTCTCCCTGCTAAATGGATTTCTTTTTTTTATACAATAAACAAAACAACCGGCACAGACCCCTGCGATGAAAAGTAAAATGAACTGATGACCAATCGTATCGATGTTTTTATAAATGAGGATTCCCAGGCCTGTACTCAAAAGTGTAACCCCTAGATAAAGCAGGGTTTTGAGTTCCCAATGCAAAGAGAATAGTGGGTTTTCATGTTTTTCTGCTATCTTTTTGAGCGTATCACTATTGATGAGCCCCTCGTCATGCAGTTTTTTATAGAGGTCAGTATCCATTGTAAGCAGATGAATTTTAATTTCTAATGTAAGCTTACGAAAATTTAATTGTTTAAGAGCCGGTTTAAAATTTCTCCGCTGATTTTTTTTTAGTTTAATATACTGTCAATTTGACAACCGGAATCAAATTGGAACATCCCTTGATAAAGCCGTTATGTACTTAAAAATGAGTTAACATATGAGCATAGAAGAAAAAGGGAGTATTTCCATACATACCGAAAACATTTTTCCTATTATTAAGAAATTCCTGTACTCAGACAATGAGATATTCCTGCGTGAGCTGGTTTCAAATGCGGTTGATGCGGTACAAAAAATCAAACGTTTAGCTGCGTTAGGACAATACAACGGTGAGTTGGGTAATCCTTTAGTAGAAGTTGCGCTTGATGTGGAGAAAAAGACGATCACAATCAGTGATAACGGCTTGGGGATGACTGCTGAAGAGATTAAAAAATATATCAATCAGGTTGCTTTTTCAGGTGCAAGTGAATTTGTAGAAAAATTCAAAGATGCTAAAGATGCAAATGAGATCATTGGTAAATTTGGTTTAGGGTTCTCTATTCTGCATTCATGGTCGCTGATCTGGTTGAAATACAGACTTTATCTTACCAGGAAGGTGCAGAACCTGCACGCTGGGTTTGTGACGGAAGTACTTCTTATGAAATTAATGAAGGTTCACGTACCACAAGAGGAACAGAAATTATTCTTCATATCAATGAAGAATCTGCTGAATTCCTTAGTCAGCATAAATTAGAAGAGATCTTAGATAAATATGGTAAATTCTTACCTGTACCGATTAAATTTGGTACAAAAACTCAGGAAATTCCTGATGGTGAGGATGAAGAGGGAAAGCCAAAAACAGTATCTGTTGAAACTGATAATATCATCAATACAACTGATCCGATCTGGACTAAAGCACCTGCAGATTTGTCAGACCAGGATTATCTGGACTTCTACAAACAATTATATCCATTTGGTGAAGATCCTTTATTCTGGATCCACCTGAATGTAGACTATCCATTCAATTTAACGGGTGTTTTTATACTTCCCAAAGTGAAGAAGAATGATTTTGATATGCAACGCAACAAAATCAAGTTATTCAGCCGCCAGGTATTTATTACTGATGAAGTAAAAGATATCGTGCCTGAATTCTTAATGTTATTGCATGGTGTAATCGATTCTCCTGATATTCCATTGAATGTTTCGAGAAGTTTCCTTCAGGCAGACAGCAATGTGAAAAAAATTAACAGCTACATCACTAAAAAAGTAGCTGATAAATTAGGTGAACTCTTCAATAAAGACCGTAAGGCTTATGAAGAAAAGTGGAGTGATATCGGCCTTTTCGTAAAATACGGAATGGTGAGCGAAGAGAAGTTCTATGATAAAGCAAAGGATTTCGCTTTAGTAACTAACACTAAAAACGAAAATTATACGCTTGATGAATATCATGCAAAGGTAAAAGATATCCAAACTGATAAAAATGGTCAGGTGGTATATATCTATACGAATGATCCTGCTAAACAGGATGGTTTCATCCAGTCTGCAAACAAAAAGGATTATGATGTATTGCTGATGAACTCGGCAATTGATAATCACTTTGTGACTTCTTTAGAGCAAAAGCTGGAGAAAACGTTATTGAAACGTGTTGACTCTAGTGTTGCGAGCAAACTGATCGAAAAAGATGAGGTTGTTGAGTCTGTATTGACTGACGAACAATCTGCGAAAGTGAAAGATGTTTTTGAGAAAGCAATTGTGAAACCGGGCTTCCAGGTTGAAATTGTTGGCTTACATCCGGAAGAATTCCCTGTAACAGTAACTATGGACGAGTTTATGAGAAGAATGAAGGACATGGCTCAAATGGGTGGTGGAATGAGTTTCTATGGTAATATGCCAGATAGCTATAAGGTTGCAATTAACGGGAACCATAAATTGGTAGGTAAGATTTTACAGACTGAGAGTGGTGAAGAACAAAATGCGCTGGCTAAACAGGCGGTTGATTTGGCTTTGCTTTCCCAAGGGATGCTGACTGGTGCTGAATTAACGGCATTCGTCAACAGAGAAGTGTTGAATTAATATAACCGGGTTTTTATCCCGACTTCGTGAAAAACCGGAACTGCTATGTTCTGGCTGCATTTTCTTATGCCCTTCGGGGCAACGAAATGCTATGCCATCACATTAGCAGATTCGGTTTTTTTCTGTATCTGACCGTTTCCCCGGTTATGATTAATTGCAGAATGGTTGACGGGATATGATGTTAATGAAGATGGCGTTGTGCTTTTGTTGGTTGGTGTCCAGGAAGAAACATGAGATAGCGCTTAAGGAGACACCCGGGGCAGCCTCTTATGGATAGTTGTTTAAAATCCCTGTTTTTCATATCCCTTTTTTGAAGGATTTATGGAAAACAGGGATTTTTTTTTTTGCTCTTTTTTAGAAAGTAAAAGCCTTTTGATTGAGTTCTTTATTTTTTAATGTTCTCGAGACTTAGAAGGAACGCATAGTTCAGGGCAATGTCTTTTAGATAATCAAATCTTCCGGATGCACCGCCGTGACCAAAGTCCATGTCTGTTTTAAGCAGAAGAATGTTCTTATCGGTTTTTGTAGCACGTAGCTTAGCCACCCACTTAGCAGGTTCGAAGTATTGAACCTGACTATCATGAAGGCCAGTGGTGACAAGCATGTTAGGGTAATTCTTTGCCTCAATGTTTTCGTAAGGGGAATAACTCTTCATGTAATGGTAAGCATCGGCATTCTTTGGGTTCCCCCATTCGTCAAACTCATTTGTGGTCAGAGGAATGCTTTCGTCGAGCATTGTGTTGATGACATCTACAAATGGCACCTGGGCTATTATGCCATTCCAAAGGTTTGGCTCCAGGTTAATGATTGCTCCCATTAGCAGGCCTCCCGCACTGCCTCCCTGAGCATAGAGATGCGTTGAGCTTGTGAATTTTTGTTCAATCAGGAATTTACCACAATCAATGAAATCAGTGAATGTATTGAGCTTTTTCATCAGTTTCCCATCTTCATACCATTGGCGTCCCATTTCCTGGCCACCACGGATATATGAGCAATGGCGTACACGAATCCCCTGTTTAGTAAACTCAGATTGCTGGTAGAGAAAGAAGCATCCATGCTGTGGCCATAAGAACCATAAGCGTAAAGAAGCAGTGGCGCATTGCCATCTCTTTTGAGCCCATTTTTATAAACAAGTGAGATTGGAACCTGAGTCCCGTCTTTTGCCGTGGCATAGAGACGCTCTGTGGTATATTCTTCCTTATTGTATCCACCTACAACCTCCTGCTGCTTCTTGAGCTGCTTTTCTTTGGTATGCATCCCGTAGTCATAAATGGAGACCGGAGTGGTCATCGAGGTGTACATATAACGGAGTGTTGTACTGTTATATTCTGGGTTATTGCCTACTGAAGCGTTATAGGTAGGTTCCCCAAAATCAATATAGTGTTCAGGTCCGCTTAGGTTCCGGATCTGTAATTGAGTAAGGCCGTTTTTACGCTCAGAGATCACAATGAAATCTTTAAAGCCTTCTACATCCTCAAGTAGGACGTCTGTACGGTGTGGAATTACTTCTTTCCAGTTTTCTATGCCGGTTTTGTCGAGGGGGCATTCCATTAAACGGAAGTTTTTAGCTTCCCAGTTGGTCAGTATCAGAAATTTATCAGCCAGGGCAGTGACGTTGTATATCACATCTTTTATTCTTGGCTGAAATACTTTGAATTCAGCATCAGGCTGATCTGAAGGGATTAACCATTCTTCGGCAGATAAAGTGGCGGAAGAATAGATAAAGATATATTTACCGGATTTTGATTTACCTACGCCAATGTAATTGGATTTGTCTTTTTCATGGTAAACTACGGTATCTTTAGTTGCACTGGAACCAAGTTTATGTTTCTTAATTTTCTCGCTTAATAAGGTCTTTGGATTTTTTGAGGTATAAAAGATAGTTTTGTTATCTGCTGCCCATACAGCATCTCCCTCTGTATTTGGAATATTATCTTTTAATAACTCTCCGGTCTCCAGGTTCTTGATATGGATTGTATATTGCCTTCTGGAAACTTTATCTACTCCGTAAGCCAGCAATTTGTTGTCGGGACTTACAGTATATCCGGTAGCAGAATAATACGGAAGGTCTTTTGCCAGTTCATCAATATCAAGGAGGATTTCTTCGCTGGCTTCTAATGTCCCTTTCTTGCGGCAGAATTTGGAGTACTGTTTACCTTCTTCAGTTCTGGAATAATAAAAATATCCGTTTTTGAATACGGGAACAGATTCGTCTTTTTCTTTAATACGGCCTTTCAGCTCTTTAAATAAATTGGCTTGTAACGTTTTTTTGTACCACTCATCATGGTCTCGAGATAGGTGTTCTCTGCGTTAAGATAATCGATTGTTTCTGTGCTGTCAGGCCCTTTTGTAAAGTAATCGATCATCCAGTAATAATTGTCAGTTACTGTGTCGCCATGCAGAACTCGCTGTTTAGGCTTGATATCCGCTACTGGTGCTTTTGCCGCAGGCCATTTATAAGTTTCCATTTTTGTATCTTTGTTTGTGCTGGGCCAGGGCTGATATTTGCTTTTACCTTAGCCACGGCTAATGCCAAAATAGGGATTAATTTTATAAACTATATATCATTATGAGTAAAATTCTTAACCGAAGTAATATTATTAACGGGATTCTGATTGTGCTGTTCCTGGTATTGCTGTTTGTTCCTCCGGCAAAAGCACTTGTGATGGAAGGATTAATGAAAATGGGCTTTTTCAGGCCAGATACTACTGCGGTAGAAAAACAGGTTAACGCCGAAGGAAATCTTTCAGGAATTAAGTTTAAGGACGTAAACGGGAAAGAGATTGATCTGGGAGAACTGAGAGGCAAAGTCGTTTTTCTTAACTTCTGGGCCACCTGGTGCCCTCCTTGTCTGGCAGAAATGCCAAGCGTGAATGCATTGCACGAGAAATTTAAAGATGATAAAGATGTAGTCTTTATTTTGGTAGATGCTGATAGTCAATTACCAAAAGCGCAAAAATTCATGGATAAAAAGGGATATGGACTAACCGGTATATGCGGTTGCCAGCGATATTCCAGAAGTGCTTTTTAAAGGCTCATTACCAACTACGGTAGTCTTTGATAAAAAAGGAAGAATTTCCTTTAATGAATCCGGTGCTGCAAATTATGGAGACCCAAAATTTATTGAATTTATAAATAAGCTAAAAACAACAAATTAATAATTATCAATTTATAAGCCCGTCTTAAAGGGTGTTTTTAAGAAAATAATCATGCAAGAACCATTTGATATTACTATAGGAGAAACTGACTATGCTATCTTTCCTGAAGGAAATGATACTTATGTTGTTTTTAAAGATGGAAAGGAATACCGTCATATACTTAAAGACACAGGATCAACCTGGCTGACACTGGACCCTGAAACCGCATTACCTCTGTTTGGAGAAGATGAAGAGGTTAATGCTATAGGCAAAGAGATTATCGCTTATGTGCCTGAAGAAGAGGAAGAAGATGCTGATCAGGAAGAAGAAACTGAAGAACAATAAATAATCTTATTTTAAACAGCCTATAAAAGATAAGCCCTTTTTAAAGGAGCTTATCTTTTGATAATTTTAATCTTTTTAAGGGTATTGCCATTTCTGGTAATTGTACCGATATATAAGCCTGTAGATAAAGCAGACAGATCAAACTGATACAATCCATTCGCTTCTTTCAAATAAATCTTTTGTCCGGATAGGTTATAAAGAGAAAGTGTATAAGGCTCAAAGTCTCCGCTAAGTACTGATAATATGTCTGTTACAGGGTTAGGATAAGTTACAAAATCATTTTCTTTCAGAAAGTTAAGCGGTAAAATATCAGAAGGGATCTTAATCCCATCATTCGTTTCCAAAGTCACTCTATAGAACTGTATTCCACGAACAAGGTTTTTATCTGTCTGGCTATAACTCAATAAGCCGGAGGTAACAGCGGTTTCTGCCATTTGTGCAAATACCCCAGGAGAAGTTTGCTTCTCCCAAATAATACGTTTCAGGTTATAAGTTGTACCGATTACCAAATCAAAGCTTACCTGCATCATCTACAATATTAGCCTGGAAAGTTCTTACATAACATACTACACCCTGTGTCGTGTAGTTTTTTGTTTCACTTTTTATCCCGCTGAAATCTGCGCCATTTGCTGATACGGTAAAATATGGGGTCGCCATTTCTGACTTGTCTATAATGACCACGGTATCTGTAAGCTGTCTGATGCTTTTTAAAACATTATCCTTTAAATTGTAAAGGGTATAACCTGTAGCTGATGGCTGCGGAGACCAGTGAAACAAAACCTTTTCCGCACAATTATACCCGACCTTGATATCTTCAGGCGGCGAGACTATGAAAGATTCAGTAATAAACTCTTTTCCGCCAGTTTCCATCTTCAATAGTGCCCGGGTAAATAAATTTGGAACAGTCCATTTAAAGAAAGGAGAGCTGAAATTAATATTACTGCTCAAAATAGTCCAGTTAGTGCCATTATCATAGCTCACAGAGAGTTTTCCTGTCTGACCTGATAAAAGTACTGCTCCATCTTACATAATTGTCCTGAGCGGCGAAAACTGCTGCGTCTTTTAAAGGAAAGGTCCAGTCGAAACTGCCAGTAGCTTTAAGTTGATAGGCGATGCTGAAATCCTGTTTGCCTTGTGTAACCGTTCTGCCTTTTACATGTACGGTATAATTTCCTGCAGGAGCATTGGTTAAACTAACTTGTTGTACGGTGTTAATATTGTCTATTCCCCTTTTAGCAGGTAATGATAAAGAGTCTGCACTAGGGTAGGTATTCAGTATCCATGGTAAAATAACGGGGCTCGCAGGCGTTTCCATTGATAAGTCGAGATGGTTAACTATACCCTGTACATTATTAATCGCTGCCGGCGGATCAATCCATGCCAGAGTAACTTTAAGCTCCTGCTGGTTTGCCGGCACCTGTAATTGAAAAGTATAATCCTGCTGATCGTTAACCGTTCCTGTTTTGAACCTGTTTTCTACGATGGTTTGTATGGCTTGTAAGGCATTTAATTTTCCAAATCCGGTGACATAATCGACCTGTGGGGCGCCTATATCATCAGCAGAATTCACAAAAACACTCTTTACAATGGCCTGAGTTGGTTGTTTCCCAAAAAGGCTCTTATATTTTTGCTGAAAAATAGCTACAGTACCAGATGTTAATGCGGCGGCGCCCGATGTTCCATCCTGGCCTAAAGCAACTATTTCTGGTTTGACCCTTCCGTCGTAGGCAGGGCCTCTGCTGCTGCGTGGCTCTGGAATATCTTCGAGACCGATCCCACCCACAACGATAACATTTTTTGCAGTTTTAAAGTTTCCTGTTATGTTTGCCATAAACGGGATGTTTTTATAGATTCCGTCTGCTGGTGTAATTAAACCAGAATTCCCTGCTGAAAAAACATGGATAATCGTATCAGATTCAAATACCTGTTTATCATATGCGGCTGCCTGCATACCGTAAAAATTATCTACACCCAGACCATAAGAGTGATTTTGTACACTCACCTTATATTGATTCAGCTCTTTAATGTCATCAGGCATCAGGTCATCATTATTCTTTCTGTAATCTGACGCGGTTAAAGAGGCCAATGGAGCTGCTCCCCGGCCCAGTATATAAGAATTACCTCTGCCGACCGCAAGTGTAGACATATTGGTTGCATGGTCATCCACAACAGGGGCATTAGATGGAGAAGCGACAATATTTCCAATCAGATCTATATCAGTCTTATCAAACATCTGCTCTTTCACAGATAATGTAATCCCTTTTCCAGTGATATCCGGATAACGCAGCTGTACCGCAGCGATCTCATTAACGGAAAGATCCAGGTCTTTAATCAGGGCTTCGTCTTTAGCAACCTGAATAATATCCGCAAAGATGACTTCGTTCAATTGTAAAATTGGCATCAGTTCGCTCATTTGGATGCTGGCCGTAACAATATGATTGTTCTGATCTAGGGTATAAGATTTTAAGGCCCTGAGGGATTCAGGTACAGCTGGTGTTTGTGGATTATCGCAATCCTTATTGTAAATTGTTTATTTTGAGTTATATATTGCTCGTATAGCCGGCTTAATTTATCGCTCGCCTTCCATAAAGAGTTGGCTTTTGACTGAGAAATAATTAAAGAACTGAATTTTGCAGCCATCTTTTCCGAAATAATCAGGTGATTCGAAGAGAGGCTACGTAAAGGTTTTAGTTCCTGAATTTCAGCGGATGTTAAGGGGCGCGACAACTCCACAAGCAAGAGATTTCCACCGTTTATCTTGGAATTTACCACAGTAGAGCTGTATTTGTGGAAAATATCTTTTTTTTCTGCAACCGATAAGTTTTGTGCTTTTGCAGCTGTGTTGCAAAGACAAATTATAATTAAAGCATATTTTATTTTGAAATTCACAATAATTTGAAATTAAAAATTTGTTTATGGTTAAAATTATATATAATTTTAGATTAACCTATTAGTTCACAAACATTCTACCTAAAAAACTAACTTAATGAAAAAATTTAATTTAACTTATTCTCGCTTGCCGTTGCCGGCATGCTTGCACTGTGCGTTTTCGGATGCCAGAAAAAAGACGCTGCTACTACAGCTGACACAAAACAAGATGAAATTTCAGCAACTACTAAAACTCAGATCTCAAATCTTGGTTTCAGTACTGAAAATGCAAGAAAAGTAGATGGCGGTTACCTTGTTGAAGGTGATATCCTTTTAAGTGAAGCGAATCTTACTGAAAAAGCAGAAACTCAACACTTAAGTGTTGCTGAAACTGAGCAATACAGGACAACCAATCTTGTAAAAGCTTTACCAAGAGTAATTACTATCTCTGTAACAAACTTGCCAACAGTTTATTCAAATGCTGTTAATGGAATGATTACAAGATACAATAACTTAGGCTTACGTTTTACATTCCAACGTGCAGCTGCAGGAACTACTGGTCAAATTGACGTAGTAGGATTTAATGAAGGTCCTTCAGGTGGTTTCATCACTTTAGGTTCTTCTGGTTTCCCAACTGCTTTGGTAATGCATACAGCCAGGTTAAAATGAATACTAATGCTGCGGCTTACGGTGCTAACCCTAACCTTTTATATCTTACTTCAGTTTTACAACATGAAATTGGACATTGCATTGGTTTCCGTCATACTGATTATTCTAACAGAGCTTATAGCTGTGGAGCTTCAGGAGCAGGAAATGAAGGTCAAAGTAATGTTGGTGCAATCCTGATCCCAGGTACGCCTTCTGCACCAGATGCAGCATCATTCATGTTAGCTTGCTCTAACGGCGGCGACAGAACCTTCAATGCTAATGATGTAAAAGCAATTAACTATTTATACAAATAAAAACCTAACCCTTAGATTTTTTGTGGATTAAAGGCTTTAAGCCCGGCAATATTTATTGCCGGGTTTGGTGCGTTTAATATTTTCTGTAATTAAATAGTTATTCGCTGATATTCAGTTAATTAAGGTGTTTAAAATTTGTTTTAATCTAAAATAGTGTATAATTTTAGCTTACCTATGACTTATTAATCATCTACCTAAAATTAACTTAATGAAAAAACTGAATTTATTGTCATTTGCACTTGTAGGTGCAATGACCCTAAGCATCTTTGGATGTCAAAAAAAAGATGCACCAACTTCTTCGACAGCGAAACAGGATCAAATTTCTGCAAGCACAAAATCTCAAATCAGTAAACTGGGCTTTAGCACTGAGAACGCCCGAAAAGTAAAAGGAGGATACCTTGTAGAAGGCGATATTCTTTTGACGGATAAAAATCTCGGAGAAACAGCTGTAACCAGTCATTTAAGTATCGCTGAAACAGAGCAGTACCGGACAACAAATCTGGTTAGTGCTTTACCAAGAGTGATTACAATTTCTGTATCTAATCTTCCTACAGTCTACAGTAATGCTGTTAACGCAATGATTACCAGGTATAATAATTTGGGCCTGCGCTTTACTTTTCAGAGAGCGGCAGCAGGAACTACTGGTGATATTGATGTGGTTGGCTTTGATGAAGGCGTAGGACCAGATGGCTATATTACTTTAGGCTCATCAGGTTTCCCTTCTGGAGGAGATCCTTACAATGAGATTCAAATGAATACCAATGTTGATGCTTATGGTGCTAATCCTAATCTGGGATACCTGACTTCTGTTTTACAACATGAAGTTGGACATTGTATTGGTTTCCGTCATACTGATTATGCCAACAGAGCTTATAGCTGTGGTGGTGCTTATGATAATGAAGGTAAAAGTGATATTGGCGCAGTAAGGATTCCAGGTACTCCATCAGGACCAGATGCAGCTTCATTTATGTTGGCTTGTTCAAACGGATCTGATAGAACATTTAATGCCAATGATAAAATTGCACTAAACTATTTATATAAATAATCATTAAACCATAGATATTTATAAGTCATGGTCTTAGGCCCGGCATTAACTTGCCGGGCTTTTATCAATTTTAACCTGCCCGGTTATTCCGGTGGAGGCTGCGGTAATGTATTGCTTCGGCTAAATGTTCCATTGTTTTGGGTTTTTCTTGCATCAACAATCTGGGTCATAATCTTAAGCGTTAACGAAATAAAAAAACTATTTTAGCATAAATTAAAATTACAAATCGGACAACTTTACTATAAAGCGACACGAACTAAGCGCTGAACATAACAGTATCTACTCAAAAAGAAGGGGCACTCGTGTTTCAGATCAAGTTTTGGAGCAAAAGTCCCGGCACATCATCAAGCAGAAAGCGTTAGGCACAACAATAAGCACCAAGCATTATGACTTATAATTTAAAAAAGTTTCTCGTAAAATCTGTTTTTGTACTTGCGCTAATACACTTAGCTTACTTTATATATGGTTATTTTAAGTTTAGAGGCATAAAAAAAACATCAATATTTATACAGAGTTTTATCGTTTCAAGTTTTACGACGACGTGTCTATTTCTCACATCTTCATAACAGGCTTATTTTTATTGACGATTCTTATTTTCCTGATACGGAATCATTCCAGGGAACGGTACAATGTTAAAATCTGATTGAAATTGGGGCTATTCTGCTTTTAATAGTTTTTTTTTTTATCATTGAGCTTTTTTATGAGTTATAGTTTCGGATTGAATGCTAAACTTAAGAATGAATTGTCTGAAAAAAAACTTCAATGCTGATAAAACGTTGTTAAATGTTTTAAATCCTTTTTTATACAGCTACACGTCGTACAATTCGGAGAAGTTATTTACTGTAAAAAATATTTTATATCCCAAGCCATATCCTGTTATCGAAGTAAAGGACACTATTTTTTACGATTTAACAAATAAAGAATTATTTAGTTTGGAATCTAAATATTATAGCATTGATACCTTAAAAATGCTCACATCAGGTTATGAAAAGTTTAAAAGTGCCTCCAACTCTGTTTATGACTTATTCGGGTTTGATAAGGAAGAATTACAGAAGAGAATCATTTCAAAAAATACGCGAAAAGACAGCACCGAAATTATATTTAAAGGTCTTGAAGTTAACCCAAAATATGATAATGACATTTGTATTTTTCTCGAAAACAATACTTTGATTAGTCCAATTAACGATTTACCTATAAAAAAAACAACAGCGGCAAAATGCTATAGATCGATACCGGCTACTTTACAAATTAAATAAGGATTCTTTGCTTTACTCCTTTAAAAAGCTTGATACGTTATTAAAAAAATACAATATAGAATCTTCAATTAAGCCAGCAGCCTTGACCGAAGATGCCTTTCATTTTCGGGATAAAAATCAGGAGGCTCTAAACGAAATCAGAAATAGCTTTGATCGAAATGCATTGATTGAAAAGATTAACACATTAAACAGGTTATTTTATCAGCCAGGCTACTTTCATTCATCTATCAGAATGATTTTCTTTAGCGTGCTGTTTTCGGCCTGGCTTTTTGGCTTTTTAATTTTTGTTTTTGCAAATTATATACGAAAACCGAAACATCAAAAGCCTGATCCTTTAAATTCAGACCGAATGCAGGGTAGCTATAAAAGCGACGCATAAGGCATAAGGAACACACAGATTTAATGAGACCAGCTGTCACGATCCAGGCTGCGGTAGTGTATGGCTTCAGCGAGATGTTCGAGGCAGATGGTTTCACTTTCAGAGAGATCTGCAATCGTTCTGGAAACCTTTAGAATTCTATCGTATGCCCTTGCAGACAACCCGAGCTTCTCCATCGCCCTTTTAATCAAGGTTCTTCCAGCATCATCGATTACACAAATATTTCGTACCATGTTTGGGCTCATCTGGGCATTGTAATGCAGTGTATTATTTCCGGCAAACCGGAGATCCTGAATCTCCCGGGCTTTAATAACGCGTGCCCTGATGGCGCTACTTTTCTCCGTTTCTTCCAAAGACGATAATTCATTAAAATTTACCGGGGTTACCTCTACATGTAAATCAATTCTGTCCATTAGCGGACCAGAAATTTTGCTCAGGTATTTCTGTACAACACCCGCACCGCAAACACATTCCTTTTCCGGGTGATTATAAAACCCGCACGGACAAGGGTTCATAGAAGCAATAAGCATGAAACTCGCTGGATATTCAACACTTAAGCGTGACCTTGATATGGTTACTTTACGGTCTTCAAGTGGCTGTCTCATAACTTCCAGTACAGATCTTTTAAATTCTGGCAGTTCGTCAAGGAACAAAACCCCATTATGTGCGAAGGATATCTCTCCCGGCTGTGGGTTGCTGCCTCCGCCAACCAGTGCGATATCAGAAATACTATGATGAGGGCTGCGAAAAGGTCTTTCAGTCATTAATGATGATGCTGCATTTAGTTTCCCTGCAACAGAATGAATTTTAGTTGTTTCGAGCGCTTCCTCTAAATTCAAAGGGGGTAAAATAGTAGGCAGACGCTTAGCAAGCATTGTTTTTCCTGCTCCAGGCGGTCCGATCAGAATCACATTATGGCCACCGGCGGCAGCAATTTCTAACGCTCGTTTAATACTTTCCTGACCTTTGACGTCAGAAAAATCATGATCATATAAACTAAATTTTTTAAAAAACTCTTCCTTTGTATTCACCATAACAGGTGCAAAGAATGCTTTTTCATTGAAAAAAGCGACCAAATCTGTAAGGTGGTGCATGCCATAAACCGGGAGGTCATCCACAACAGCAGCTTCCCTGGAATTGTCAGCTGGTAAAATAAACCCTTTAAACCCCGCTTTTTTTGCCTGTATGGAAATAGGTAATGCTCCTTTTACAGGCCGTATCCCCCCATCCAGAGAGAGTTCTCCAGCAATGATAAAGTCTTGTACTCTTTCGCTCAACAATTGCCCTGAAGCAGCTAAAATTCCGACAGCAATAGGCAAATCATAAGAGGTACCCTCTTTCCGGATATCTGCAGGTGACAAATTAACGACGATCTTTTGCCTTGGCATCTTTAGACCCGAAGACTGAATAGCGCTTTCTATTCTTTTTAGACTCTCCTTAATTGCATTATCAGGTAATCCGACAATATGATATTTATTTCCGCTGCTAATACTGACTTCAATGGTGATGGTTAGCATTTACACCAAAGACTGCGCTGCCGTAAGTTTTAATGAGCATAATGATTTACGAATTAGCACGTAAATTTAATCCCATATTAAACCTTATAGGTTAAAAAAATAAGGCATAAAAAAAACCGGATTGAGAGCCCGGTTTTTTAAAGATCAGAAAAGATGTTGTTACATTCTTCCCTGTGGCATTTTAGGCATACCGCGCATCATTTTAGCTGCGGCTGCAGGATTAGAAAATTGTTTCATCACCTTACGCATATCCTCAAACTGTTTAATCAGCTTGGTTACTTCTTCTATTTTATTTCCAGAACCTTTAGCAATACGTAAACGTCTGCTTTGCTGAATGCTGTCTGGATTTTCACGTTCATATTTCGTCATGGACTGAATAATCGCTTCCACATTTTTGAAAGCATCGTCTTCAATCTCCACGTTTTTCATCATTTTACTCACGCCTGGAATCATGCCCATCAGGTCTTTCATGTTACCCATTTTCTTGATCTGCTGAATCTGGTTGTAGAAATCGTTGAAGTCAAATTTATTCTTACGGATTTTCTTTTGAAGTTCTGCTGCTTCTTTCTCATCAAACTGCTCCTGAGCACGCTCAACAAGGGAAACAACGTCACCCATTCCCAAAATACGGGAAGCCATTCTGTCTGGATAGAAAACATCAAGTGCTTCCATTTTTTCACCAGTACCTACAAATTTGATCGGTTTGTTAACCACAGACTTAATGGATAAAGCCGCACCACCGCGGGTATCACCATCAAGTTTTGTCAGTACAACACCTGTAAAATCTAATCTGTCATTGAATGCTTTAGCTGTATTAACCGCATCCTGTCCGGTCATGGCATCAACTACGAACAGGATTTCATGCGGTTTAGTATGCAATTTTACATCCGAGATCTCATTCATCATCTGCTCGTCTATTGCTAAACGACCGGCTGTATCAATAATAATCACATTGTGATGTTCTTTCTTTCCAAGTTCAATACCTTCAAGTGCTTGCTACAGGGTCTTTAGAATCTTTGTTCGCATAAACAGGAACGCCAATTTGTTCACCCAATATCTGCAATTGATCGATCGCAGCAGGACGATATACGTCACCAGCTACCAATAAAGGTTTTTTACCTTTACTTTTCAGGTAATTTGCAAGTTTTCCGGAGAAGGTAGTTTTACCCGCACCGTTCAGACCAGCAATCAGTATGATCGTAGGATTCGCTTTTAAATCTAATTCTTTAACCTCACCGCCCATCAGCGCAGTCAGCTCGTCGTTCATTACTTTAGTCAGTAATTGTCCCGGAGAAACTGCAGTAAGTACATTCAGGCCAAGAGCCTTTTCCTTAACCTCGTCAGTGAAGCTTTTAGCAGTTTTAAAATTTACATCGGCATCCAGTAAAGCTTTACGAATTTCTTTCATGGTCTCGGCCACGTTGATCTCTGAAATGCTTCCCTGACCCTTTAGAACTTTAAATGCCCGGTCTAGTTTATCCTGTAAATTTTCAAACATGTTTTGTTAATTGATATTCAATTAGTTAATGTGTAATGGTAGAAGGGTACAAAGTTGCAAACATTTTTAATAACAATCAACATTAAAATGTGATGCAAAGGTATTTAACGCGGGAATACAAACATCACGCCCATGGCTAATGACTGACTGCCCTGAATCTTATTGCTGGTTGTCTTGTCATACAATCCGACGCCAGTAAGAGAAACATTCATAAAACGGTTGACTTTTGCAGTCATCGTCACATCCAGTCTGTGTCTCATGAATTCAAAATTATTGTAAGGTACAAATATCTCATACCTGCTTTTCAGGTTTACATTCTGAAAAATATCTTTTTCGAAATTACTTACAATTTGAAAGGCGATGTCATTTTTGAAGGTGTGACCAGCGAGTACGCCATAACTGTCATTTCTTGGTGTTCCGGCCGCCGCCGCTGCTGCAAGAAGTTCGTCGTTATCCAGAACGAAAGTTTGTCTTGCCGCTCCTGTACCAAACCTGGTATAAAAATACTTGTTTGGCTTATACTCCATACCGACAGACTCTGTTAAATAGCCTGGAGACATGAATTTAGAGATGATTGTTGGTTTTTCTCCTCCGTTACCATCAGGTGCATAAGAATATCCACTGTCAAACTGGGACTCAAAAGTTACTGAGGTATATAAATTCCAGTTTTTAGAGACTTTAAATGCCCCTGAATTATCCCAGAAAATACGGTCATTCGTTTTCTTTTGCAGCTGTCCCTTGTTTCTGATTTTTCCGTATTGCAAATTAACTACAGTAGTATAGCTGTAGCTATCTTTTTTATATTCAGCATTATAGTTAACCAATCCGCCAACTGCCAGTGAATTTACACCACCAGCGCTCCAGTTATTACTGAATGAAGATTGATTGACATTAATCCCGATCGCCGTTTTAGTTTTCCAGTAGTTAACCTTGGAACTCACAATCAGCGGTTTAATTTCCACCGGTTTAAACACGATAATACCTTTTAGTGAGGCATCGGACTCTTCTTAAGTTTAAGATCGAAATCCTTAATCGTAATAGGAACTGTATCTATCTCTTGTGCACTTACTTGTGCTGAAACTGCAAATACAAATAGTAAACATGCGTATATACCTCTCATTAATACAAAGAAAAGAAAAATGTTCTTAGGATTTAGTATAAATATTTAAACCATGCATACAGCCTCCTGTTTTTCAGATAATTCATGTTCTGATCGTTAGCGTAGGCCTCTTTTTCGAAACTAATATTAAAATAAGCTTTGCTGTGATTCCTGAATCTGATGAGGTTAACAAGGTAATTAGTCACATAAAGAATATAAAAAGGAAGAATCAGGAGTTCCAGCTGCTGGTAAAAATGAATTTTCTCGTGGTTGATCAGTAAAGTATCGTTTTTCTGATCAGGATCTTTAAAAAAAAAACATAAATGGAAAAATAGCCATTGCATGAGCAGGAAGTCCCCGCCATATCACTGGCCAGTACCTCATGGCTGTACAATTTTAATAGCAGGAAGCGGTTGTAAGCGGAATGCCTTCGGATTACGCTTATATGAAGCATAATTATTCCTCAGGAAGACAATAAAGGCGTAATCCGAAGCTGCCAGGACAAAATCGTAACTAGGACGGTATTGTTGCATAAAATCCTTCAATTCAAAATCCTTGAGTCTTAAAACACGTCCTACAAAAGCTGGACTAAATCTGTAATCGATAATCTCTTCCTTATAATCTCTTTCCAGGATAGCCTGCAGATGCCTTGCGTTTTTGCCTTTTCTGCTCAATAAGTTATAAATCGCATCAATTCCTAAGCCAACACCCCTTGAGCTTAGATTAAGCAGATCTTTGGAGCTTCCCAGATCAGTCGCATATTTAAACTCTCTTGTTCTCTGATCGTAACGCTGTTTTGGGGAAAGAGAACTACCAATAATAGAAACCTCTTTCAATTGAATGGCTAGTGGTTTTAACTGGAAAAAGATTGTATTCCCTTTATAAACAACCGTCCGGCCATAACCCTGACGTACAGCAAATAAAGTATCTCCAACAGCTGCCGGAACAGTAAACTCGCCTTTACTGTTGTTATAGATCCCATCATCCATATGAGAATTATAGATATACACGGTAGCCAAACGCTGTTTAGATACTTTGTCTATGACAAATCCCTGGACAGATTTCTTTTGAGCTATAGCAACACCACAAAAAAAGCAACAGAAAAGGAATAAAATAGTAGGTTTCATTGAGCAGCAAAAATACAAATAAGACTAAGCTAAATCTCTTATATTAACATTATTTAACTACTACCAGCTTCTGCCCGATTTTTACTCCTTCGTCTGTAAGACCGTTGAGGGACTTTAATTCATCTACGGTCATATTATACCTTTTTGAAATATTATAAAGTGTATCACCTTTCTGGACTGTATAATTAGGATCTGTAGTGTTGATTACCTGTTTGGAAACAGGTGTTTCTACAGGGGTGAATTTCTTGGTCTCCTTAGGAATGTTTGCATTGATCTCTGTAAAAACACGGTCTTCACGTTTAATCTTATCCGGTTCAGATTCTGACTGATCGTACTGATGTAAATTGTATTTTTCAATTGTACTGATCAGCATGTCAGGATACCGCGGATTTGTCGCGTAACCGGCCTGCTTTAGACCTTTTGCCCAGTTCTGATAATCGTTTTTATCCAGTTCAAATAATGCACTGTAACGTTTCCTCTTTAAAAATTCGGAGTGGTCCTTATAAGATTCTCTTGCATCTTTATAGACCCTGAAACAATCATTACTCTTGTCGTCATCTTTATAATACGCCTTTCCTCTCCACTCGGCTGTACACTTGATCCCAAAATGGTTATTCGCATATTTCGCCAGGCTGCTATTTCCGCTGCCTGACTCTATAATGCCCTGTGCCAGCGTAATACTTGCAGGAATCCCGTAAGTATTCATCTCCTCAATGGCTACGCCTTTAAAAGCATCGATATAGCTTAACGTATTATAGTCAGTAAAATTCGGATCGGATTAGCTTTATTTGCAGCTTTTTCAATCTGCACATTATTCCGGTGATACTTTCTCGTCTTACACGAGGATAAAAAAACGATCGCTATAGCGAAGAGGAAGAGTGTATGTTTCATTAAAGCTTGATTTTTTGCCCTGGTTTAAGCGCTGACCTCTTCAATCCGTTTTTACGCATCAGCGTGGTCGAAGAGGTGCCATGTGATTCAGCAATTTTATTCAGGTTGTCCCCTTTTTTAACAGTATATAATTTAACGGAAGCACGATTATGTTTAGTCTTATAACTACGGCTATGTATCTTTTTAAGACTAACAGGAGCAACTTTTACAGGTTCAACATAATCGTCCGGTCTTTCATCATACTGGTACAATTCGTACTTATTGATAATTGCGATCACCTGTTTTGCCCAGGTTCTGCTGCTGGCATAACCACCCCGCTGAATCCCTCTGGCCCAGGCTGCATAATCATACTGATCGCACTCGTCAAATAATTTACTGAAAGAAGATCTGTTTTGTAAAACCTCTACGAAATTGTCATAAGACTCATCTGCACTTTCAAAATCACGGTAAGAAGAATTGATTGTTGTGCTGCTGTTTGACCCTTTGATGCCAAAATGATTATTTAAATGACGGGCAACTTTACTTTTACCAGCGGCAGATTCGTGAATAGCGACCGCTAAAATTACGCTTGCCGGTACATCATATTCTCTCATTAGTTCCTGTGCATGATCTGTATGTTCTTCAACGTAATCAGTTACAGTCTGGCTTTGGGCAGCAGTGCCCAGTAAAATTAGTGCCAGCCAAATCAGCATTAGTTTTTTTGTTATCATATTTTTTTTTTTTTCTGATGATAAACAAGCCATCCCTGACGGGTAAGATTAATTTCTCAACCCTGTCATCTCCAGCGACTTTATCATTAAAAGTACTAATATTAATGGTATCTCTGTCCTGTTGAAGTGTTAGTACTTTTCCACTCCACAGTACGTTATCAACAATGATTAGCCGCCAGTCCTCACCCTGTCAAAGATGAGGTCATAATAGGTGCCATTGTTTTTCTTATCCGCATCAATAAAAACAAGATCAAAAGTCTCATTTAATCCATTGATGGTTTGGGTGGCATCACCCATGATATATTTTATTTGTGAATTATAAGGGGAAGCAGTGAAATAACCACGAACACGGTCTTCCAGCTCCATATTTTTGTCTAAAGTATAAATGATACCGTCATCGGCCAGCCCTTCTGCCATGCATAGCGTAGCATAACCAGTAAAAGTGCCTATTTCAAGAATACGTTTAGGGGTGATTAACTTACTTAACATGCTTAAAACACGTCCTTGATAATGGCCGGAAAGCATTCTTGGCATTAAAACTTTGAGATTAGTTTCCCGGTCAATCCGTTGTAATAATTCGGATTCCGGTTCGCAGAAATTCAGCAGTAAAAGTTGTAAGTCGTCTTTAATCAGGCTCATGTAATGTTCTATAAACGGTGTTCTTCCATGAAATATTGTAAAATAATTGTTGCAGCGATTGTATCTACCCGCTCTTTATTACGGCGATCTTGTTTTTTCAGACCACTTTGCATAATAGTCTGATGCGCAAGTTTAGAAGTAAAACGTTCATCAATCCAATGCTGGGGAATGTCCGGAAAGTTCTTTTTCAGGATCGTCGAAAAGCCTTTTACATGCTGTGCTGACTCAGAAGGGGTGCCATCCATTTGTTTAGGTTCGCCGATTACAAAGGCTTCCACCTGTTCAGTCAGCAAATATTTTTTCAAATATTCGACAATATCTTTTGGGTGTATGGTATCCAGTCCTGTAGCAATAATCTGCAGTGGATCTGTAACGGCAATGCCGATACGTTTGGTACCATAATCAAATGCGATAATACGGGGCATAGCTGCAAAGATTGTTATAAATTTACTATTTTGCACCAAATGCAGTTTAAAGAGATCGTTGGACAAGAGGAAATAAAGCGTCAGCTGATACAGACAGTTGTTGAAAACAGGGGTTAGTCATGCCCAGTTATTTCTCTCTGCAGAAGGGACAGGTGCTTTACCTTTAGCTATTGCCTATGCGCAGTATATCAATTGCTTAGATAAATCTGAGACAGATAGTTGCGGCGCTTGTTCGTCTTGCCGAAAGTACGAAAGATACATTCATCCTGACCTGCATTTCTCTTATCCATTTTTTGCCTCGAAGGATGTTAAAATTGCAGTCGATGTACTCGAAGAATGGAGAACAATGCTGTTGGCAGATCCATACTTTGATCTTGATATCTGGAGACAGCAGCTAAGTGCGGATAATAAACAGGCTAATATCAATATCGCTGAATGCCACGATATCATTAAGAAATTAAGCTATAAAGCTTTTGAGGCAGAAACCAAGGTTCTGATCATGTGGCTGCCGGAATATCTGGAAAAAGAAGGAAACTCATTGCTGAAAATTATTGAAGAGCCACCCGCAAATACATTATTCTTATTAGTGGCCAATAATCAGGAGCATATCCTTTCTACTTTATTGTCTCGGACACAAATTGTCAAAATTCCTAAGCTTCCTTCACAAACGATAGAAAACTACCTGATCAGCAATAATAATTTGTCGGAAGAACAGGCTTCGACCTATAGTTTCCTTGCAGATGGTAATTTAATTGAAGCAAAAATACAAGCAGCACAATCACATAACGATAATGCAGAGGTTTTTGCAGAGTGGTTAAGAATGGGATATGGGAACAAGGTGCTTGACCTGGTAAACTTTGTGGATCAGGCAGCAAGCTGGGGAAGAGAAAATCAAAAGAATTTTTTAAAATACGGGATCAGCTTTTTAAGAGAGTGCAGTTTGCTGATGAGCGGTGCAGACAGTTTAGTGAAATTGCCAGCCAGAACGCTCGATACTGCACAAAAATTAAGTAAACACGTGCTTGACCTGAATATGGCTTCTGCTATTATTACGGAACTCGAGCAAGCACATTATCATATAGAACGTAACGCTAATCCGAAAATACTATTTTTAGATGTATCTTTACAATTAGTAAAAATTATCAAGTTTAAAACGCTCCCGAAAGGGACTCAACATATATACAATTAGTTATGGGATGTGGAAGTTGTTCTACAGGTGGCGGTTGCGCCCCCTCAGGCTGCAAAAGTAATGGCTCATGCCTTACTGGAGGTTGTCAGAAAATGGAAGTTTACGATTGGCTGTCTAATTTGGACATGCCTTCTAATTATAAACCTTTCGAGGTTATAGAGGTTAAATTCAAAGGTGCAAGAAAAGAATTTTATCTGAATACCGACAATATTTATCTGGAAATCGGGGAACTGATTGCCGTAGAGGGATCTACTGGCGGATATGATATTGGCCACGTCTCTTTAACCGGAGAATTGGTTCGGATGCAGATGAAACGTCGTAAAACACCAATGGATCAGGTTACCCGAAAAGTTTACAGAAAAGCTACTGAGGCCGATGTAGATAAATGGAAATTAGCTAAGGATCTGGAATGGGAAACATGCACAAGGCCCGTACGCTGGCTCTTGATCTGCGTCTTTCGATGAAAATCAGTGATGTAGATTACCAGGGTGATAAAACCAAAGCGACTTTCTTCTATACTGCCGAAGGGCGGGTAGATTTCAGGGAGCTGATCAAGAAAATGGCTGAAACTTTCCGTATAAGGATTGAAATGAGGCAAATCGGAATGCGTCAGGAAGCTGGAAGATTAGGTGGAATAGGTTCTTGCGGACGCGAATTGTGCTGCTCTACCTGGTTAACTAATTTCAAAACAGTATCTACAGCAGCAGCAAGATATCAGAATCTTTCTTTAAACACGCTTAAACTTGCTGGACAATGCGGTAAGCTGAAATGCTGTCTGAATTACGAACTGGATACTTATCTTGATGCTTTAAAAGATATTCCGGATCGTGTAGAAAGCCTTCAGACAGAGGTTGGTACGGCTCGTCATCAGAAAACAGATATTTTCAAGAAATTAATGTGGTTTAGCTATCCAAATCAAAGACTGGATCCCATTGAAAGTAGACCGTGTGAAAGAAATCATGGCTATGAACAAAAAAGGTCAGAAACCGGTGAACTTAAAAGATGAAGCCGTAGAATTGACAACAACTGTTTTTGTTGAAAAAACGCCTGATTATGAGAATGTTGTTGGCCAGGATAGTTTGACACGTCTGGATGATAAGCCGAAAAAAATAAAAACGCAAGAAGTAATAATAACAGGAATAAAACAAATGCGCCAAACAGACCTGAGCGCAATGTTAAACCCGGACAACCATCAGTGAAACCGGGGCAACCTGCTGTGAAGCCAAATCAGGGAGCTGTAAAACCAGGGCAACCAGGTGTTAAACCAGGTCAGCCAGGTGTTAAACCAGGTCAGCCAGCTCAAAAAACAGCTCAGCCTAATCAGAAACCTGCTGAAAACAGAAAAAATCAAGAGGTGAAAAAAGTCCCTGAAGCCGTTAAAACGGAAGATAGAGAGGTTGTTAAAACCCCTTCTGCAAGCAGAAATAACAGGTCAAGGAATAACCGCAGACGTAACAAACCAACGGATAAGCCAAAGAATGAAGAGAATTAATTTTTTTTTGTATTGTTGTTTTTCAGTATGCTGGCGACAGGATTACTGGGATGTAATACAAATAACCTGATTGATACCAACGAAGAACTGCCTCAGCGTAACTGGAGCTATGTAAACAAGATTAAGGGCATTGCAGAGATTAAAGACCCTGCAAAGCCTGTTTCTCTTCGGTTTAAGCTTAGGCATACTGCAGATTACAGGTATTCTAATATTTATATTTTAATGAGCTTAAGCGGGCCTGGTCTGCCTAAAGTTACAAGACGATACGAGTACAAGCTCGCAGAGCCGGATGGACAATGGTTAGGTAAAGGATCAGGGAACTTATATACTTATGTTCTTCCTTTGTTAACTAATTATAATTTCCCTGCTGCTGGAAAGTATAACATTGAAATTGAACAAAATATGCGTGATAATCCGTTAAAGGAAATCAGTGATGATGCGGGAATTATGGTTTCGGGAATCCCGGAGAAATAAAGCCATGTTGTACTTATATTTATTGAAGAATCCGGTTGTGCAAACAGCCGGATTTTTTGTTGGGTTTTTATTTTACCTGTATAACTCATACAGGGCATAACACTAAATGTTTAACATGGGTAAGTCATTTAAGTTGGAAGGGGGTTGGTAGGGCTAATCGCCCTACCAACCCCCTTCCAACTTAAATGACAACAGGACAACTACCCGTCTCCAAATAGTCAGGTACTATTGCAATAAGATTATAAGATAGGTAAGAGCTGTTCCAGTGCCATCCCTCTTGACCCTTTTAATAAGACAAGGCTGTCTGTTATAGGATTGTTTTTCAGCCAGACCTCAGTATCTTGTGGTGTATTAAAGAATAAGCCTTGAAACTGGTCTTTGAAAGCATAAAAATGCTTGCCAATAAAAATGAGCTTGTCTAATCCTGATTTTTCAGCCAGAGCAGCGATCTCCTGGTGCGTTTTTTTTTCTGTTTCAGGACCTAATTCAAACATATCGCCGATAATGGCTACTTTGTTTTGGGCTTCCAAAATAGATATATTGCCCAATGCCGCGGCCATACTGCTTGGATTAGCATTATAGAAATCGCAAATGACAGTATTAGTAGCTGTTTTAGTCAATTGTGAACGGTTATTGTTTGGGAAGTACCCAGTTAAGCCTTTGTTGATCTGATCAGGGCTAAGCTCAAAGAATGAAGCAATACAAATTGCTGCCAGTATGTTTTCAAAATTATAGGCTCCGGTCAGATTAGCTTTGACTTTAAAAGATTCTCCTTGTTTTTTCCAGCCCAGTTCAATCAGCGGGTCTGATTTTAATAATTGTCCGGTAATCGAGTTTTCTCCTTCGGTTCCATAATAAATAAGATGAGTTAACCCGGCAACAATGCTCATCTCCATAATATATGGGTTGTCCCGATTGATAAAAGCAATACCATCTGTATTTTTCAGATACGTGAACAACTCCCTTTCCCTTTTTTACACCTTCAAAACCACCAAATCCATCTAAATGAGCCATGCCGATATTGGTAATCATGCCATGGGTTGGCTGGGCGATAGTGCATAGAAATTCAATTTCTTTCTGATGGTTCGCTCCCATTTCAATTACAGCAATCTCGGTATCCTTCGAAATTGATAAAATTGATAACGGAACGCCAATATGATTATTCAGGTTTCCTTTTGTGGCAAAGGTTTTATATTTTTCCGCAAGTACTGCGTTGATCAGTTCTTTGGTTGTTGTTTTTCCATTACTTCCGGTTAACCCGATAATAGGAATGCGAAGCTGTAACCTGTGGTAACGGGCTAAATCCTGTAAAGCAGTTAATACATCGGGTACTAAAATATATTGATCATTCAGCTGGTAGTCTGCATTATCTATGATAGCAAATGCAGCCCCTTGTTTTAAAGCTTCAGCAGCAAAGGTATTTGCGTCGAAATGCTCTCCTTTTAAAGCGAAAAACAAACAGCCTGCACTAATACTCCTGGTGTCGGTACACACAACAGGATTTGAAAGGTAATGCTGATAAATAGATTCAATTTGGGACATAGCTTAGGTTGTTGATATAATCGTGGGTAAAATTACATTATGGATTACAAACAAAAAATATTCTTTAGTACTTTGGTGTTAAATTAACCTATTATTAATAACCTGACGCGGCGGTTCTGTTGAAAACATATGTGCTAATGAAAAAAAAAATTATACTCTCATTTTTATCGCTGTTATTATGCTTTACGGCTACCCGGGCTCAGGTAAAATCTCCGGATGCTTTTTTGGGCTATCCACTGGGGACAAGATTTACGCCTCATTACCAGATCGTGGCTTATTTTAAATACCTGGCTGGTGCAGATAATAATATCAAATTAATCAATTACGGTAAAAGCTATGAAAATAGGGAGCTGCTGGTGGCTGTTGTCTCTTCAAAAGAGAATATGGGGAATCTGGAGCAGCTCAGGAAAAATAATTTAAGCTAAAGGCAGAAGGCGGACTGGTAAGCGTTAATAAGCAGCCGGCGATTTTGTGGTTAAGCTATAATGTTCATGGTAATGAAGCAAGTTCATCAGAAACGGCGATGAAAATGCTCTATAATTTATCAGAAGGCGTGAACCGGCAAACAAAAGAATGGTTGAAAAATACTATTGTGATTCTTGACCCTTGTTTGAACCCAGACGGAAGAGAAAGGTATGTTAACTATTATAATTCGGTAGCAGGGTTTGTTCCTGATGCAAACCCTCTTTCCAGAGAGCATAATGAACCATGGCCTGGTGGTCGCTCAAATCATTATTATTTTGATCTTAACCGGGATTGGGCATGGCAGTCACAAATAGAAACACGCCAGCGTTTAGCCTTATATCATCAATGGATGCCAGAAGTACATGTCGATTTCCATGAACAAAGTTACAATGAGCCTTATTACTTTGCTCCGGCTGCCGAACCTGTGCATCAGGATATTACTTCTTTTCAACGTGAAATTTCAGATTGTGACAGGAAAGAATAACGCAAAGTATTTTGATAAGAATGGATGGCGGTATTTCACAAAGGAACGCTTCGATTTGTTATATCCTTCTTATGGGGATACTTATCCTTTATATAATGGTGCAATCGGGATGACTTACGAACAAGGAGGAATAGGTGCCGGGCTGGTTGTCATTACTTCAAACGGTGATTCTCTGACCTTAAAAGACCGGATAAATCACCACCTGACCACGGGTTTGGCTACACTGGAAATTGTATCTGATAATTCTTATAAACTGGTAGCTGAGTTTAAAAAATATTTTACACAAGCAGTGGCTTATCCACCTGGAGTATATAAAACTTATGTAGTGAAAGCTGATAACCTGAGCAGAATGAAAAAGATGGCTGCCTTGTTAACGAAGAACAATATCAAGTATGCATTTGGAGGCGATAAAACAGTAGCGGGATTTAATTTTGGGACGAAGAAAACAGCTCTTTTCAGAGTTGGAAGAAATGATATGGTCATCAATCTTAAACAGCCGGCGTCAGTTTTGGCTAATGTACTTTTTGAACCTCAAACGGTAGTTACCGATTCAAATACCTATGATATTACGGCCTGGGCATTACCTTATGCATATAACCTGAATGCTTATGGGTGTAAAGAATTATTAAACGGAGAATTTCCTGATCTGGAAACGCAAAATGACAGTGTTGCAGTTTTAACAAAACCCTATGGCTGGATTTTATCGTGGGACTGCTTAGAAGATGCACAGGTTTTAATCGCCCTGCATCATTCAAATATTAAAGTACGTATTGCTGAACAGGCCTTTACTGTAGGAGGAAAGATTCATCAGGCAGGGTCATTGTTGATTTACAGGTCTGAAAATGAAAAACTTAACAAGTTTATTGAAACAGATATAATTGCGCTTTCTAAAAGACTTAAAAAATCTTTTACCCCTATATCCAGTAGTTATGTAGAAAAAGGGAAAGATTTTGGTTCATCTGTTTATCCATTATTACTTACTTCCTGTGCCAAAGGTTGCGATGGTTGCAGGAACTGATATTTCATCTCAGAGTGCCGGGGAGGTCTGGCATTTTTTTGAGCAGGAGTTGAATTATCCACTGAATATTATATCAGAACAAAATTTGGGGAACCTGAGCCTGGCTACTACAAATGTTTTGATTTTGCCTGACGGTACCTATGCACGCAGAAACATGGAAAAGCTAGAAGACTGGATTAATCTTGGAGGAAAAGTTTTGCTATTGGAGGATGCGATTTCGAGTGTGGGAGGAATAAAACCATTTGATATTAAAAAGAAAGAGTTTCCCGCAGCAACTGAAAAGGATGCTTTTTCCCGCAGTTATAAGGAAAAGGATAGGGATAATGCCGCAGATGCTATTCCTGGTGCAATTTATAAGGTTACACTTGATAAAAGTCATCCTTTTGCTATTGGGTTAGGAGATGTTTATTATACTTTGAAAACGGACGACAAGATTTATGAGCCGTTGGTAAAGGGCTGGGAATGTCGGTGTACTTAAGCCAGATGGGTATGTTGCTGGTGTTTCGGGTAAAAATGTGCAGGAGAAGCTAACTCAGGGGATGCTATTTGGGGTGCAGCCTGCTGGTAAAGGAAATATCGTTTACCTGTCGGGCAATTTGTTGTTTCGTTCGTTTTGGGAAAGCGGAAAGCAGCTTTTTGCAAATACTATATTTCTTGTTTTCTAATCTAAATCGCCTTTAAACAGTAAAGGAGCTATAATTTTTATATTTTATTCTTTGTGCAATATATTGTTTTGCATAACTGTTTTTTATCTGCGTCTTGTTTTGTAGCTATGGTCCTATATGATATTGTCATTTAAAGGTCATTTTGCTATAACTTTTTAGTACACAGCTAAATCGACATTTGTAAAAAATCTATCTTAGGTCTTCAATTTTTAACTAACCTAATAAATAATTAATTTATGAAAAAACTTATACTAAGTTTATTCGTGTTTCTAGTAGTTGCGGGAGTTGCAATCGCACAGGACCGGGTGGTAACTGGTACGGTGAGAGGAAAGGATGATGGACTTCCCATTCCTGGAGTATCAGTTAAAGTAAAAGGCACAGCCAATGGCGCTGCAACCGGATCAGATGGAAAATTCTCTATCAAAGCGGGGACCGGTGCAACATTAGAGTTTTCTTCGGTTGGCTATACCCGCCAGACCGTTACAGTAGGTACGGGTAGTACTTACACTGTTTTATTAATACAAGATTCACAATCTTTAGGCGAAGTTGTGGTAACCGCTCTTGGTATTAGTAAAGCGAAAAAAACAATTGGTTATGCAGAAACCACAGTTAAATCAGAAGAGATTAATAAATCTGCTGCTGTAAGTTTAGTTGGCGGTTTACAGGGTAAAATTGCCGGAGCAACGATTTCAAATACTTCGGGATCTCCGGGTGGATCTACTAAAGTTATCTTAAGAGGGTTCTCTTCTATTACAGGAAGTAATCAGCCATTGTATGTTATTGATGGCGTGCCTTTAGATAACTCAACGGCTGGGTCTAATGATAATTATGATTTTGGTAACAGTGCGAATGATATTGATCCTAACAATATTGAGAGCATGAGTGTTTTGAAAGGATCGGCGGCTACAGCACTTTATGGATCCAGAGGATCCAGTGGTGTAATCTTAATCACGACTAAAAAAGGTAAAGCAGGTGTTTTTCAGGTAGATTTCTCTACTGCTGCGACAATTACACAGGTTGCCTCACTTTACAAACCACAAGAAGTTTTCGGAAATGGTTGGGATGCAACTTATATCCCGTCTGAAAATGGTAACTGGGGTCCTAAGCTGGATGGTGTAATGAGATCTTGGGGTGCTGTTGTTGACGGGACTCAATTAGTGAAACCATTCTCTTTTGTTAAAAATAACGTGCGTAATGCATTAACAAATGGTTTAGAATTAAATAACAACCTTGCAATCAGCGGTGGGAATGATAATTCTACTTTTTACTTTGCTTATGGTAATATCAATAGTAATGGTTTTACCAACAACAGACGCGGATTCTTATAAAAGAAATAACGTTACTTTAAAAGGATCTACGAAATACAAAAATTTTAGTATTGATGGTTCGATCAACTATGTAGGTAAAAATCAGAAATTTGTTACTGGTGGTGGCGGTGACTCAGGAATAGGTTCTTCTTTTTATGAAGAAATTCTTCAAATACCAGTAGATATTAATATTAAAGATTTCAGAGACTACAAAAACAAGTTTTTCAATGTAGATAACTACTTTACTCCGTATGCTGAAAATCCTTATTACGCACTTTATGAGAACGGGAGTAAAAATAAAAGTGACCGTGTTTATGGTAACATAAACCTGGGGTACAAAGTGAATGACTGGATGAGTATCCAGTTACAACAAGGTGGAGATATCAGTAATTCTCAGGTTAAAATCTGGCATAATAAAAATGCACCTTCATTAGGTAGTTATAATAATGGAGGAAATATTGAAAGGTCTAAAAGAGCTCCTGATGTTGTAATGTGATGGAAGGATGGAAGGCGCGTATAAAACTTTTGAATATGATACTAAACTGAACGTTATTTTTAATAAAAAGCTGAGCTCTAAATTTGATTTGGATGGTTTAGTTGGTGCCAATTATAATGATAGAGGATTCAGGTATTTGACAACAACTGTTGAAGATCTGGCAATTCCTGATTTTTTTGATATCAGTAACAGTTCAAACAGTCCTATTAGTACAGAACAAGAATCTCACAGAAGATTGTTTGGTGCTTACGCTCAGGCGACCTTAGGATATGATAAATACTTGTATTTAACAGTAACAGGTAGAAATGACTGGTCTTCAACGTTAGCACCAGGTAAAAAAACAGCTATTTCTATCCTGCTGCCAGTTTATCTTTCCTTGCTTCCGAATTATTTGACCTTTCTAAAACACCAATCAGCTTTTTGAAATTCAGAGCTAGTTATGGTCAGACAGGTAGTGATACAGACCCATTCAGAATAAACAATATAATCACGAGAACCAATATTCCTATAGGTCAAAGCGTAGTACCTGGTCAGCCAGTAATTACTTTCCCGGTTCAGGGTGTTCCAGGGTTCTCAGTTTCTAATACTTTAAGAAATGTTGATCTGAAACCAGAAAAGGTGAGTGAGGCTGAATTTGGTGCAGAAATCAGATTGTTTAAAGACAGACTTGGTTTAGATGTGACTTATTATAACAGAATCAGAAAAGATCAGGTTCTTGCTGTTCCTATTGATCCTGCAACTGGATATACCGCTCAGTTCTTAAATTTTGGTAAAGTGAGAAACAGAGGTATAGAGGTTACTCTGAATGCTAAACCAATTGTTTCTAAAGATTTTCAATGGAGTCTGATGTATACATTTGCAAGAGACAGAAATGTGGTTCTTGAGTTACCAGTTGGATTGAATAAAGTAATTATTAATTCTGCTTATGATGCAGAGTTCGTGGCACAGGTAGGTAAACCAATGGGAACTTTCTTAGCTCCCGTTCCATCTTATGATCCTCAGAGAATAATAATCGTAGGTGACAATGGATTTCCGATAGTTGCAGCAGATAATGGTGAATATGGGTCGATGCAGCGCGATTTCTCTATGGGCTTGTCTAACTCATTTACTTATAAGAACTTTAATTTAGGCTTTACATTTGATTGGCAAAAAGGCGGTGTTTTCTATTCAGGAACAGCCGATTTGTTAAACTTTGTAGGTGCGGATAAGAAAACACTTTATAATGACCGCAGACCTTTTATTGTGCCTAATTCGGTAAAACAGGTAATTGATGCAAATGGTAAAACTACTTATATAGAGAATACAACCAGAATCACTGAAGGAAATATAGATGATTATTATTATCCTACGACAAACAGAGCATTGGTTTACAAAAACAGGATTTTAAGTAAATCATTCCTGAAATTGAGAGAAGTGACTTTGGGTTATAATTTACCTCAGGGTGTTGCTCATAAAATAGGGGCTCAGCGTGTTAATGTAGGTGTATTTGGCAGAAACTTAATTACCTGGTTGCCGGCTTCAAATCAAACAATTGACCCTGAAGTATCTAACTATGGTAATGATTTAACAAGTGAATTCGGTGAATTCAGAACCGCACCTCCGGTAAGATTCTTTGGTGCTACGTTAAAAGTTACATTCTAAATCAAAAGAAAGATGAAAAAGACTAATTTTAAATATAATACGCTGGTATTTTCAGCAATTCTACTGCTTTCATTTGGGTGTAAGAAAACCCTGGATGTAAACACGGATCCAAATAACCCATTAGTTGAGAAGGCTACGCCTGAAGTACTGTTCCCTTCTGCAGTAATGTCTACAGCGGCCGTTGTAGGTGGGCAGTTAACGATTCTGGGAGGTATCTGGTCTCAGTATTTTACGCAGGCTCAGGCTTCCAATCAATATAAAAATATTGATTCTTATAACCTGACAAAAAATGATGTTTCTGTTACGGTTCCTTACACGGAAATGTTTGGCGGGGCATTAATGGATTACAATGTGGCGCTTCAAAAAAGCGCAGGCACGCAGCGACTGGAAATATAACCTGATGGCTACTGTAATGAAAGCATATTCTTTTCAGGTGCTTGTTGACTTATATGATAAAGTGCCTTACTCTGAAGCATTTCTGGGGGCGGCAAATCTGCAGCCTAAATTTGAAAACGGAGATGTCGTGTATAATGGATTGTTAGCTGAGATCGATGCTGCTTTAGCGAAAGATTATATGGGTGGGACGGCGCTTACGACTGCGCAGAAAAACACAGATTTTTTGTTTGCTGGTGATATGAACTTATGGAAACAGTTTGCAAATACACTAAAGCTTAAAATGTATTTACGTATGATCAATGCTAATCCAGCAGCAGCACAAGCTGGTATTAATAAATTGTTTCAGGATAATGCTGTCTTTTTATCAGTAGGCGTAGGAATTAAAACATGGGGTGGAACACCAAACAATAGTAACCCATTCTATGAATTCAACATCAGACGCTTAAATACTTCAACTAATATAAGAGCGAGTGTTACGTTTGTAAGCTGGCTGACGGAAAAAAATGATCCAAGGATTGTTAACTATTTTGGCTCAGACCCGGTCATTCCTATGAATCAGGGAGACTTTGCTGCTACTAATGCACAGCAACCTACTTATGGTGATGCTACGGTATTTGTTCAGTCACCTAAAGATCCTGTTTGGTTTATTACTAAAGCAGAATCTTATTTTATGCAAGCAGAAGCTTTGGAGCGTTACGCTGGTGGTTCGGGTGCTGAAGCAGCATATAATAATGGCTTGCAGGCAGCATTTGACCAGGCAGGAAAAACGCTTAGCGGAGATTTAGCTACTACTTATGCTTATCCGGCAGCAGGCTCCCTTGAAAATAAAATAGAAGCAATTATTACACAGAAATGGGCGTCGTTCCCTGGAACACATGATATTGAAGCCTATTTTGAACAACAACGTACGGGATACCCTAAGTTCAGTCCTGTATATTCAACAAACCCGGCTTATATTCCCGGACAATTGGTGATTATTACACCAAATTCTGTTACCGCAGGTTTGCCTCCAAGACGATTGGTGCTTCCGGCAGCTGTAACTGATAGGAATTCTAATGCCCCGGCTGCAGTTCCAATTACCACTAAAGTGTGGTGGGCTAAATAGTTGTACCTAATTTAAAATCGACGATGAAAAAATATATAGCAATCATTGGCCTGGGCATTCTGGGTCTGACGATAAGTTCTTGTGAGAAAGAACCTTCATATAATTATCCGGCAGGACATGTTGGAGATTCAAAAATCACGGTTTATGCGACGGTGGTCCTTAAAGGAGATAAGACTGTCTTACTGACTAAGGGAACGGCCTTTACTGATCCTGGGGTAACGGCGCTGGAGGGAACGGCTGCGTTAACTCCTGTAGTTAAAGGTGCAGTTGATGTGAATACGCCTGGAGTATATCCTATAACCTATACTGCAACAAATAGTGACGGTTTTTCTATTGCTAAAACAAGGACTGTAATTGTGTATGATACAAAAGCAGACGCAGTAGGAAATGATTTCTCAGGTACTTATTCAATTGCTGAAGGTCAGGAATCTGTATGGACGAAACTGGCTGCCGGGGTTTATTCGGTTACTGATCCTGCGGGCACTGGATCAGGGGTGGCTCTGATTGCGTTTAATACAACTGGAAATACAATTCATGTTCCGGTTCAGTTGTCTGATGATGGGACGCTGATAAGTACTAAAAATGAGAGTTATGACCCTGTTGCTGGCACGTATTCATGGAGTATTGTTAACTTGGAATACCAACCGGATGCGCTTACTTTTGTTAAACAATAAATAATAGATTGAAGATGAAAAAATACTTATATATATTAACACTATGTGTGTTAAGCCTGGCGTCCTGTAAAAAGGATGAGGATCCGGGAGGAACTAAGGTACAGTCAATGGCTAATGAGTGGTTTGTTCAGGTGCAGACGGTAAGTGCGTCGACTGGTGCGGTAATCAAGCCATTTAATACTTATTCTCTGTTTCGACTTATAATACTTCAGATGATTCATCTGTATTGATGTGGTTGACGATGGACGCTACGAGTAAAAACGTAATTGGCTTTTCGACTAAAGTAAATGTAGACTTAGGAGCGAAGACTTTTAACGTTACTAGCGGTGATGACCAGAGTAATACAAGAAAGATAACTGTAAAAAATGGTAAAGTTGTTGTTGATGGTGCAGTAGGATCGGAAACTAAGACTGTTACAGATGCTATTTCTTTTGATGTCACTGTTGACAGCGATCCTTCAGTAATTTATCAGGTAAAAGGCTATGGCCGTACCAGGTTCACTGAAGATGATCACTAAATAATTTTAATTTATTATTAAAGCCCCGCGCGATTTAAATATATCGTGCGGGGCTTTGTTTTATATGGGATTTTGCGAAGATAAATTTAATATATATGGACTCCTGCTATAAGTTCAACCTTTTACTTCAATATAATCAGCAGATAATTTTTGTGTTACAACACGCAAAAAAGGAAAAAAAAAAACTAAAATCAGAATATTTTAGTTTATCTTAGATCCTAATTAACTTATTAATAACCTAGACGAATAATTTTATGAAAAAACTTATACTAAGTTTTTATTCTTGTTCTTGTCTATTGCAGTAGCTGCATTAGCTCAGGACAGAACAATAACTGGTACTGTTACAGGAAAGGATGACGGTCAACCTATTCCTGGTGTCAGTGTGAAACTCAGAGGAGCTCAAGGTGGAGCTCAAACAGGTGCTGACGGTAAGTACGCAATTAAACTTCCAGCCGGAGCTACCGGTATCGAGTTTAGCTCAATCGGATATATTTCTCAATACGTTCCGCTTAAAGCAGGAAACTTAATCAGTGTTAGTTTAGCTGGGGATTCAAAATCATTAGGTGAAGTTGTTGTAACAGCTAACTCAATCAAGAGAGAAAAGAGAACATTAGGTTATTCAGCTCCTACGATTAAAAATTCTGAATTAACTGAAGGTGGTAGTCCAAGTGCGATTACCTCTTTAACTTAACTGGTAAAGTTGCCGGTGTAAACATTACTTCAACTTCAAATACACCAGGTAGTTCGTCTCGTATCGTTCTTCGTGGAGGATCTTCAATCTCTGGAAATAACCAGGCGCTGATTGTTGTTGATGGTGTGCCAATTGATAACTCTTCAACAGTGGGTGGTCCTTCTGATTTATCAAGTATTGACTATGGTAATAGAGGAAATGATCTTGCTCCTGATGACATCGCATCTGTGACAGTCTTAAAAGGCCCGGCTGCTGCTGCCCTTTTCGGATCACGTGCATCAAATGGTGCGTTGATCATTACCACAAAAAGCGGAACTAAAAATGCTGCAAAAACCGAAATCACATTAACAACTTCAAATACATTTTCTTCTATTTTGAAGTTACCTGAATTTCAGAATGAATATGGACAAGGTTACTATACAGGAGATGATACAGGAAGACCATTAATTGTTAATGGTGTTTACCAATATACGAATGATCCTAGAGAAATGGTAGCTGGGGTGGCCCATTTACAGGTGTTGTACAGCCATGGGGACAATCTATTGACGGCGTGCGTCAGCAAAAAGCTTATTCTGCAGTTAAAAACAATGCAAGGGATTTCTTTGACACTGGTTTTTCAACAGACAATAACCTGAGTTTTTCAGGGGGTGGTGAAAAATCTAGTTTTTATTTAGGTTTAAATGCACTGAATTCTGATGGTCCATTTCCTGGTAAAAGCGATACTTATAATAAATATGGTGTAAGATTTAATGGTACAGCTGATTTTAGTAATAAATTTTCTGCAGGTGTTTCCTTTAACTACGTTAATATTAACAGTAATAATGTAGCTGGTGGACAAGGTGGTTCTTCTGTTTTAAATAACGTTTATCAAACGCCAAGAGACATTAATTTGACTGGTCTGGCTGATTTGAACAATAAATATAATGGTTATGGATACACAGATGCTCAAGGTTTACCTCATGATAACCAATACGGCTATTATGGTGCTATACGCTAAATCCGTACTGGGTATTGAAAAACTATCAAAATACTGATAATTTAAGCCGTATCACTGGTAACTTCAATATTTCATACAAAGCAAATAGCTGGTTAGATATTAAAGAAAAAGTTGGTATTGATACCTATTCTGATAGACGTAGACAATTAGCTCCTAAATATAGCTTTACTCCTGCTGATGATCTTGCTGCTAGCTCACCTGACAAATTCTATACTGCGGGTGATAACACAATTTCGGCTCAGGGTGGTTACGAAATCGATCAGGCTAACGTTACTGAATTGGTTCATGATTTGACGATTACCGCACGTCATAAATTCAATGAAGATTTTGAAGGATCATTAATGTTAGGTAATAACATTCGTCAAAGATCTACCAATTTCAATAATACTGCTACCAATACAGGTGGTGGTTTAGTTGTTGCTGGTTTTTATAATCTGTCTAACAGCAATGGACCTGTTAACATCTTATTAGATCAAATGAGTAAAAGAAGATTATTTGGTTTATATGGAGATTTAAATCTTTCTTATAAAAACTTAATTTATTTAGAAGCGACTGAAAAGAAATGACTGGTCTTCTACTTTACCTACAGCTAATAATTCATTCTTTTATCCTAGTGTAAGTACTTCATTTGTGTTTTCAGAACTATTGAAAGGATCATCAATAGCAAACTGGTTAACTTATGGTAAGGTGCGTGGAAGCTGGGCTCAGGTAGGTAATGATACTGATCCTTATCAGTTGACAACTGACTACAGAAGAGGTTTGATTAACGGTGGCTTTGGGCAAACAATTTTTCCATTTGGTAATGTTCCGGGATTCATGATTAACCCTACTGTTGGAAATCCTGATCTTAAGCCAGAAAAAACTACTTCTTTTGAAATAGGTACTGAACTTGGTTTCTTTGATAACAGATTATCTGTAGATTTTAGTTACTACAAGAACAGCTCTAAAAATCAAATCCTTAGTGTTCCAATCGCTGCATCTTCAGGATATGCTTTGGTGTAGTTAATGCTGGTGAACTTCAAAATAAAGGGGTTGAATTAAGCTTAAGAGGAACTCCAATTAAAACAACAGATTTCTCATGGGAAGTTTATGGTACCTACACTAAAAACGTCAGTAAGGTAATTTCTTTAATGCCTGGTGTTGATCAGATTAGTCTTGGTGGTTACAGCGGGATGAGTATTGTTGCTGCAGTTGGCAGACCTTATGGTGAGTTCTACGGTGTAGCAAATCAAACTGATGCCCAAGGCAGAACAATTGTAAATGCTGCTACTGGTATGCCGGTTAAAACGACTACTGCACAATATTTGGGTAGTTATAATCCTGATTACCAAGCTTCATTTGGTACTACTTTCAAGTACAAACAATTATCATTGGCAGTTCTTTTTGATACTAAACAAGGCGGTAAATTCTTCTCAAGAACTAAAGATATCTTAGGTTTTGCGGGTAGTTCTGCTATAACAGGTGGTGACAGGATGACTGCAATCTGGCCTATTCAGTTTATATATTGATAATACAGGTAATAGCGTAGTGAACAGCACTGTGACTTATAATAAACAAGACTATTATACTAATCAGGCTAACGTAGCTCCTAGTAATAATATCGTTGATGCTTCTTATGTTAAATTACGTTCGGCAAGTCTTTCTTATTCCTTTACTAAAGATCAGTTAAGACGTACTCCATTCGGTGCATTAGCAGTAGGACTTTATGGTAACAATTTATTCATGTGGACAGCTAAAGAGAATAAATATGCAGATCCGGAAATTAACTCTTCGGGTGCTGGTAATGCACAAGGTTTCGACTTTACTGCGCAGCCTTCTGTAAGAAATTACGGTATTAATCTAAAAGTTTCATTCTAAATATTACTCATAATGAGAAAAAAAAATATATATAACCCTAAGAAGTTAATCCTTCTTGTTTTTGTAGGCCTGATAGGTTTATCTGGTTGCAAAAAATTCTTAGACATTAATCAGAATCCTAATAATCCTAATGTTGTAGATCCGAACTTACTGTTTCCTACTGCACAAGCAGCAATAAGTCAGGTTGTAGGTAATAACCTTCAGATTTATGGTGGAATGTGGGCACAGTATTGGACGCAAAACACAAGTTCTGGTCAGTATAAAAATATTGACTTATACTCTCCAGTAAATACAGAT
This sequence comes from Pedobacter sp. NJ-S-72, assembly GCF_053890575.1. Taxonomy (NCBI): domain Bacteria; kingdom Pseudomonadati; phylum Bacteroidota; class Sphingobacteriia; order Sphingobacteriales; family Sphingobacteriaceae; genus Pedobacter; species Pedobacter sp. NJ-S-72. The sequence continues at coordinate 4,455,093 of NZ_CM132681.1, forward strand.
TCAGACAGGCCATGGGCTAATTTATATAGTAAGGCACTGATTAATTTTCAGTTAATTATTGATAATAAAGGGTCTAATTTGGAGTACCTGAAAGGGATGTCTTATCTGATGAAAGCTTATACTTTTCAGGTGGGTACTGACGCGTGGGGTGATATTCCGTTAGCGGACGCTTTACATGCGGATAATGTAAAACCTAAGTACGCAACTCAGGAAGTTGTTTATGATAGTGTTTTCAATTATATTGATAAAGGTATTGCTTTATTTAGTGTGACTGGATCTACAAGCCCTGGCGCTCAGGATTTATTTTTTCAAGGTGACATTGCAAAGTGGAAAGCTTTCGCGAATACTTTAAAACTGAAAGCTTATTTAAGATTGTCAAAAGTTAACCCTGCTAAAGCTCAGGCTGGTATTGCAGCGTTATATGCTTCCGGCGCTACTTTTCTTACTCAGGATGTAACTCTTAAATATTCTTCTGTTAGTGGTAATGATAATCCACTTTATAATGAAATGGTTGGATTAGGCAGAACGCAAAATCTTGCAGCGAGTTCAACTGCTGTAGATCAGTTTAAGGCAAATAATGACCCAAGACGTCTTAAATTTTATAGTCCAATTGGTACTGGCACGGATATCACTTCTATTGCTCAGGGTAGCTATAATATATTTCCAGGTAAACCTACTTCACTTCCAGCTTCTTTGGTAGGTGCAAATCCAAGAGCTGCTGCTTCGGCATTGGCTCCTGTTAAGTTGTTCTCTTCTTCTGAGAGTTATTTCCTTCAGGCAGAGGCGGTAGCAAGAGGATGGGGTTCTGGTGATATTAATGCTCTTTATGCAAAAGGTAACTAACTGAGAGTTTTGCTGCGACAGGAGTTACTGATGCTGCTGCTATATCGACGTATATGACTGCTGCTAAGGATGGTCCGTTAGCTTTAGCTGCGGCCGCTACACCTGAAGCTAAGATTAAAGCAATCATTACGCAAAAATATTATGCAATGTGTGGGTTCCAGGGATTTGAAGCGTGGACAGAGTATCGCAGAACAGGGTATCCTGATTTCCTTGTGATTTCTGTTGCAGCTGCAGGCCAGGGTGCTACAAAAAGACCAGAAAGAATGATTTATCCAAATAGTGAAGCTATTTATAATGCGAACTTTCCGGGTAACGTAGATATTTTTACTCCAGTTTGGTGGGCTAAAAAGTAAAACAATTTGATACAAGCATAAAAAAAGAGGCCATCGTTAGATGGCCTCTTTTTTTATGCTTGTAATTTTTCTAAGTCTTATTTATAGGATAGCGTTACTTCATGACTATTGACATCCAGGATAGCTGTGCTTCCAACAACCAATGCCCTGTTATCTGGAATATGCCCTACCGGGAAATTAAAACAGACAGGATAATCATATTCCTTAACAATTTCAAGGATCAGCTCTTCTGGCGTTTGTCCAAAAGGAATCTCATCTGGTTCAATATTATTAAAGGCTCCAACAATTAATCCCTTTAGATGGGTTAATTTTCCACTGCGTTTGAGCATGCGCAGCATTCTGTCAATGGCATATTCTTGTTCTCCTACGTCCTCTATAAATAAAATCTTGTTAGTATAGTCCATTTCAGAAACTGAACCCTGCAGTGCGATCAGCAATGACAGGTTGCCTCCGATTAAAACTCCCTCTGCCTGACCTTTTCGGTTTGGAAAAGTACTGGTATAAGTATATTTGAGTTCTTCTCCAAACAGAGCTTTTCTTAAAGTTTCTATTGATAGTGGACTTGCGTTTTCAAAAGAAGCTAACATTTGTCCATGAATACTTTGGGCATGAAGTGCAGCCTCGATATGTGACAGGAATGTTGTTGTGTGTGTCGCTGAATCCGGCAATCCATTTAGGACTTTTATTAAAAGCATTGAAATTCAGTTGGTCAATAATCCGGATGCCTCCATAGCCTCCTCTGCCAGCGATGATGGCTTTTATACTATTGTCATCCAGAAATGTTTGCATATCGGCCGCTCTGAGCTGATCGTCTCCTGCAAAATTAAAATGGTTACCTGTAATCGTTTTACCAGTTATGACCAGGAGTCCCCAGCTTTCTAATATGGTAATTGCGGGAGCGATGGATTTCTTTAATTTATTTGCCGGGCAGACAATAGCGACCTTGTCTCCCTTTTTTAGATATGGCGGTTGTATATTCATAGATAAAGTCTTAATCGGCGGAAAAGAATATAAATTGGCTTGAATTGCCGTAATATAAGTAAACTATTTGTTACGTTATTTATAGGGTGTTATTTAGTGGAATTATGCTTAAAATCCGCTTTTTATATATTCATTTATTGCTTTAGAGTTGCTTTTTTATTTTCTTTTTGGTTATAATTCGTCGTTTTGAATTACACTCGTGAGTGGCTTTGTTTTAAATACAATAAAATTTATTAGAAATGTCCTTTGTGATTCATATTTCCCGATAATGAGGATTAATATATGTTTTCATTTTTCTCTGGTATTCTGACTAAAGAGGAGTAATTAATGAGTGATGTATTTAGGTAACTAAAGATTACTTAATTAATGTATTATTGTTGTTAATTGTTTTAATTATTAAAATTTGATTTTGTTATGGTAAAAAAAGTTTCTTTATTTACTTAATTTTGCTTCTTAACTATTTATTGTGCAGGTGTTTAATAATTGAGTCATTATTGTGTCATAAAGTGTTTTCTGTTCATTTTCTGCTGTTTTTTTTTTATTGCTAAATCGTCTATATTGGATTATTAACTAAACTAAAAACCAAAGAATTTATGAAAAAACTTCTACAAAGTTTATTCGTATTGATGCTATTTGCAATTTCAGCAATGGCTCAGCAGCGAACCATTACCGGTACTGTTACCGGAAAAGAAGATGGGTTGCCAATACCCGGCGTGAGCGTAAGGGTAAAAGGAACCAAAACCGGCTCACTTACGGGTGCAGCAGGTAAATATTCAATAAGTGTGCCTAAAGGGTCTGTTGAATTGATCTTTTCATCTTTAGGGTATATTTCACATACCAGAAACGCAAATTCAGACGTGGTTAATATTACTTTAGAAAGTGATGTTCAATCTTTACAGGATGTCGTTATTACTGGTGCTTATGGTAGTGAACAGACAAAAAAAACTCAGACGGGTTCTATTGGGATCGTAAGGGCTAAGGATCTTGAGGCAACGCCATTGGTTTCTATAGATAAGGCTTTACAGGGGCGTGTTGCAGGGGTAATGTCTGTTTCAGGAAATGGACAACCGGGATCAAGCCAGGATGTGCGTATTCGTGGTACGAGTTCTGTGAATGCAAGTAATCAGCCTTTGTATGTAATTGATGGGGTTCCTGTAAATATTGGGGTATTGCTCGTAATACGACTACTAGTAATACGCTTGCCGGACTTAATCCTAACGATATTGAAAGTTTAACTGTCCTGAAAGATGCTTCAGCTGCATCAATTTATGGTTCCAGGGCTGCTAATGGTGTAATTTTGATCACAACAAAAACAGGTAAAGCAGGTAAAACCAAAATCAGAGTTGATGCGGAGTACGGAATAGCGAAATCTGCCTTTCTGAGTGGGGTAAACACGCCGCTTAATGCTACTCAGTTAAGAGAATTGACAGCAGAGGGGTTAGTTAATGCGGGAAAAGTAAGTTCAACAGTTATCCCTGATCTTAATGCAGCATATAATTATTATGATAACACGATTGTGGGAGCTTCAAGGCAGGGGGTTAATACAGATTGGCTTGGTTTGGTAACACAAACGGGTAAACAGCAACAATATAATATTTCTGCAAATGGTGGAACTGAACAAACTCAATTTAATATATCAGGGGGCTATTTCAAGCAGGAAGGTACAGTAATTGGTTCTGAGTTTAACCGTTATTCAGGGAGTGTGAATGTCAGACATAAATACAATGACAGATTGTCTTTTGGTATTAATTTAAATGTATCTAATTCAGGTCAAACTGGTCCGTCAGCTGGTGGAGCATTCAGAAACCCTGTATTGGCAGCCTATTTTTTGAACCCTTATCAAAGTCCGCGTAATGCTGATGGAAGTGTTAATAATTCACCAACGGACTTTACTCCCGGAGCGATATTTAATCCTCTGACAGTTCTTGAGCTGGATAAAAATAAGTATAGCGCTCTTAAAGGAATTGGGGGAGTCGATCTTGCCTATAAAATTCTTCCAAACCTGAAATTTACTTCAAAGATTGGTATAGATTACAATGCTCTTGAAGAGGATTCTTATTGGAACCCGACATACGGAGATGGAAGAAATACAGCAGGTCAGTCGGCCAGATATTATACAAGATATTTTAACTGGGTAGCAACCAACTTATTGAATTACTCAGCAACGTGCTGGCCGATCATTCTTTAGTAGCAAATGTTAGGGCTGGATATGAAGCTCAAAAATCGAGTCGTTATACGCTTACTGCAATAACTACGGGTTTACCGGCTAATATTGATCTGAATGTTCCTTCTGCAGGTTCAGTATTAAATACTGCGAATGGTTCTAACGAAGATTATACTTTTGCTTCGATGCTGGCTATTGGAGATATCTCTTATAAAAACAAATATGTTTTACAAGCGAGTTTCAGAAGAGATGGTTCTTCAAGATTTAGTTCGAATCATGCTTATGGTAATTTCTGGTCTGTAGGTGCAAGCTGGAATATGGATCAGGAAGAATTTATTAAACAATACAAATGGATTGACCAGGTTAAGATCAGAACGTCTTATGGTACAAACGGGAATGCCGGTATTGGTAACTATGATTGGAGAGCATTATATGGATTCGGTGGTAGTTATAATTATAGTGGTCTTGGAGGAAGTGCTCCGTCGCAGGTAGGAAACCAGATTAACATGGGAAGTAAATAAACCATTTGATATTGGTGTGGATCTTGCATTTTTCAAAAACAGACTGGCACTGAATGTGGATTATTATTCAAGGAAATCTGAAAAATTATTATTAGATGACCCTTTGTCACTGACATCTGGTTTCGCCTCTTTCAGTAATAATGTCGGATCAATGAGAAACAGAGGGGTCGAGATTGGTATTACCGGAACACCAGTTGTTGCAGGTGACTTTAAATGGGATGTGTCATTCAATATTGCTTTCAATAAGAATACATTACTTGAATTGTCGGGTGGTGCAACCAGAGCAATTTCAACTGTAACAGTAAGAGATATTGGTTCTAACGTGACAACCTGGTTTATGAGAGAGTGGGCAGGTGTAGACCCGGCAAATGGTAACCCATTATGGTATACCGATGCCAGCAAAACTGCAACGACAAGTAATTATGGTTCTGCACAGCAGGTAAATACTGGAAAACAGGCAGATCCTAAAGGGTTTGGAAGTTTTTTAACTAACGATTTAAATTTAAATATAAAGGATTCAGTCTGGATGCAATGCTGTATTTTAGCTATGGTAACTACATAAGAGATGCATGGGCTGCCTATACGCAATCGGACGGTGCGAATGCGACGTTTAACAGAGTTGCTGCACAAATGGACAGATGGCAAAAAGCTGGAGATATTACTAATGTTCCTAAATATGTTTATAATAACTCCAATAGTTCTAATGCAACATCTACAAGGTTTTTGTATAAAGGAGATTATATTAGGTTAAGAGATGTGACTCTGGCCTATGACCTGCCTAAGTCTGTGTTGACATCCCTTAAAGTTTCAAGCATTAAAGTTTATGCAAGAGCATCAAACTTGTATACTTGGGTAAGAGATAAAAATCTACCTTATGATCCTGAGTCTTTTGCAACCAGTTCAACAAATTTTACAGTTTATATGCCAAAAACAATTGCTTTTGGAGTAAATGTAGGTTTCTAATTTAAATGATAATAAAAATGAAAAATATATATAAGAATTTCAATCATACTGACTGGGTTCATTGTACTGGGGACATTAAACTCCTGCAAAAAAAGCTTCCTTGATCAAAAACCATATACCAGTTTAAGTGTTGAAGACGCGATCACTTCCGAAAAGGATATGCTTGCAGCCCTAAATGGCACCTATTCTTCTCTCAGGTCGGCACTTGTCTCTTTTGGGGGAGCGGCATCTGCTGCTACTGCTACAAATGGTTTTGGCAGAAATATGCCGGTAATCGGAGACCTGGCAGCAGATAATGTGTTTGTATCAGCGAGAAATTCAGGTAGATACCTGACTTTTGGCGCTTATACCTGGACACTGGCTGCTACAGAATACCGTGATATGTGGGCAAATATGTATGCCACAATTTTAAAGGCGAATAATATAATTAATTCTCCTCTGGCACAAAGTGTAACTACAGATCAGTATAAAGGTGAGGCTTATGCGGTAAGAGCATTATGTTATTTTCAGCTGGCTCAATTTTTTGCAAAACCATATACTGACAGCCCTACCGGTGAGTGTGTTCCTCTTGTGCTTAAATTCGATGCATCGTTAAAACCTAAGCGTAATACCGTTAGTGAGGTTTATACACAAATACTTTCAGACCTGGAAAAATCATATACTTTGGCTGTTGCGTACAGAGGTAGTGGATATTTTTCTAAATATGCTGCGCGTGGTCTGGAAGCTAAGGTGGCGTTATTTAAAGGAGATTATCCGACAGCTTTAACATATGCTGAGGATGTAATTAAAAATAGCGGCTTTAATCTGTTAGTTTCGGCTAATGTTGTTAATTACTGGGCGGCAACAGCACCGCAGACAGCGACTAAAAATGAGACCTTGTTTGAAGTTGTTTCAGACAATGTTTTGAACCTGGGGACTGACGAGCTTGCTTATATGTACAGTCAGGATGGATATGGTGATTTGTTGTGCGCTCCGGAACTTTATAATTTATATCGTGCAACGGATGTGAGAAGATCTCTTATTAAGGCTGTGCAAGAACTAACGCAGAGAATCCGGCTTATATCGTTACGAAATTTAAATCTGTAACTGATGACAGGGATGATAAAAAAGTGATCAGAGTATCTGATGTTTATTTAATTGCGGCAGAGGCAGCCAAAGGAGCCAGTAATGAGCCTTTAGCTTTAACTTACCTGAATAAGCTGGTGTCTGAGAGAGACCCTGGTCTTATTTATGCATCAGCCGGATCACAGTTATTAGATGATATCATAACTGAGCGTAGAAAAGAACTGGCATTTGAAGGTGACAGACTACATACGCTTAACCGCTTGAGAAGAGATATCAAAAGATCAAATGTATTCCCTACGGCTGCTATGAATATCCCTTATACTGACTTTAGAAGGATTGGTCCGATCCCTCAGACAGAAACTAATAATAATCCGAATATTTCTCAGAACCCTGGTTATAACTAAGGTTTCAGAGGTTATATCTTAAATAAAAAAAATGGGCTGGTTTTCTTTAAGAGAGCTGGCCCATTTTTTTAAATTCTTTGCTATATTTAACTCTATATAAATCGATAAAATGAAAAAGATTCTTCTATTATGTTTTATGATGTTTTTTTTGACTAGTCTGAGGTCCAGTGCACAAAATATGTATATGTCGGATGTTAGTGGAAGACCAATACTTGGCAATATCTATGCAAATGTAACAGGTTCGCCTTATTTAAATGATGACTGGGTTTTGGGTAGCATTGTCCTGACAGATGCTAAAGCATATGAAAATGTTAGTCTGAAATATGACGAAATTAATGATGATGTGATTTTTAAAGGGAAAGATGGCGTGGCTATGGCTGCTGATAATGTAAAGCAATTTAAGTTAGCCCCATATGGAGATGTTAAAGATAGCACCTTATTCAGAAGTGGGTTTCCGGCAGTTAAATCTAATACGGTAAGGGGTTTTTATGAGGTTTTGGTTGATGGAAAGGTAAAACTCCTTAAAAAGACAATTAAAACAATCAATCAATTCCTTCCAGAGAATATACTCAACTCAGCTAGCGTTGATAAAACAGTGGTCGCTTCTTCTACCTATTATTTATTTACTCAAAGCAGTAATATAGTCTTTATTTCAAAAGACAAAAAGTCAGTATTGAAGGTGCTGACTGGAAAAGAAGCAGAATTGGATACTTTTATCTCTGCTAACAAGCTAAATCTAAAGAATGATGCAGATCTGGCAAAACTTGTTACTTATTATAATGGGCTATAGTCTTTAAGGCTGGTTCTCTGCTTTGAAATGAGTTCAGTTTCGTCTGTCTTTTTAGGGCTGGTGGTTACATAATCAGCCGTAAAACTCTTATCTTTGAGCAAATAATAAAAATAGTTTTGGATAACAGTAAAATAAAAAGATATACCGTTACGGCGGCATTACCCTATACGAATGGTCCGGTACACATTGGGCATTTAGCTGGTGTTTATTTGCCTGCTGATACTTATGTGCGCTACCTTCGTTCGAATAAAAAAGACGTTAAATTTATTTGCGGTTCTGATGAAAATGGTGTACCCATTACATTAAAGGCTAAAAAAGAAGGCGTTACTCCGCAAGTTGTAGTTGATAAATATCATAAAATTATAGGTGATTCTTTTAAAGAGTTCGGTGTATCTTTTGATATCTATCACCGTACCTCTTCTGAAATGCATCATGAAACGGCTTCTGATTTCTTCAAAACTCTTTATGATAAAGGTATTTTTACTGAGGAAGTAACAGAGCAGTATTATGACGTGAAAGCTCAGACTTTCCTTGCTGACCGTTACATCACCGGAACGTGTCCGAAATGTGGTAATGAGCATGCTTATGGAGATCAGTGTGAGAATTGCGGAAGTACATTGAATGCAACTGATCTGATTAATCCAAAGTCAACGTTATCTGGCGAACCTCCTGTCAGGAGAGAGACTAAAAACTGGTTTCTGCCACTAGAGAAATACGAAGAACAATTAAGAACTTATATTGAAGGGCACAAAGAGTGGAAACCGAACGTTTCCGGTCAGTGTGCCAAAGCTGGCTGAATGCTGGTTTACAGCCAAGAGCTATGACCAGGGATCTGGACTGGGGCGTAAAGGTTCCTGTAAAGGATGCTGAGGGTAAGGTCTTATATGTTTGGTTTGATGCACCAATCGGTTATATTTCCGCAACTAAAGAATTGTTCCGCTTTGCGGGTGCAGAAGGTGCAAATCCTAAAGCAGATGAATATTATCTGAATAAGGATGGTGTAGTACAAGGAAGCTGGGAAGATTACTGGAAAGATGATACGACGAAACTGGTTCATTTTATAGGAAAAGATAATATAGTATTCCACTGTATTATTTTTCCGGCGATGTTAATGGCTCATGGTGATTATATCCTGGCTGATAATGTCCCTGCTAATGAGTTTTTAAATTTAGAAGGACAGAAAATTTCTACTTCTAAAAATTGGGCGGTATGGTTAAATGAGTACCTGCTTGAATTTAAAGATAAACAGGACGTGTTGCGTTATGTTTTGACCGCAACTGCGCCAGAGACTAAGGATAATGATTTTACCTGGAAAGATTTTCAGGCAAGAAATAATAACGAATTAGTTGCTGTATTAGGGAACTTTATCAATAGGGTGGTTGTATTAACGCATAAGTATTTTGGTGGCAAGGTGCCTGCGCTAATGGAGTTAAATGAGCAAGATCAGCAGGTAATTGATGAGCTTGCTTTATATCCTGCAAAAATCAGCACTTCTATAGAGACTTACAGATTCAGAGAGGCTTTAACAGAAGTGATGAATGTGGCGCGTTTAGGGAATAAGTACCTGGCGGAGACTGAACCATGGAAAGTTATTAAAACTGATGAGAACAGGGTAAGAACGATCTTAAATATCAGTTTGCAGATTGTTGCCAGTCTGGAAATTTTAATAGAACCATTTTTACCATTTACCGCTGATAAATTAAGAGGTATGCTGAACCATGAAGGTCATTTATGGGGAGATGCCGGTAAAATGACTTTATTACAGCCAGATCATCAGTAATAAATGAAACGGCTTTGTTATTTGAAAAGGTAGAAGATGCTGAGGTTCAGGCTCAGATTGATAAGTTAAATCAAAGTAAGGTGGATAATATAGCGGCTAACGTTGTTGTTACTCCTGCTAAAGAAAATATAGATTTCGAACAGTTTAGCGCGGTGGATATCCGTGTGGCAACGATAATTGCCGCTGAGAAAGTTGAGAAAACTAAGAAATTACTGAAACTGACGTTAGATACGGGGTTAGATGAACGTACTGTTGTTTCAGGGATTGCAGAGTATTTTACTCCTGAAGAGGTAATTGGTCAGCAGGTTAGCTTACTGGTTAATCTTGCTCCAAGAGAAATCAAAGGAATATTATCTCAGGGAATGATTTTAATGTCTGAAAATTCGGATGGAAAACTTACTTTTGTGTCGCCTTTACAAAACCATGCGAATGGAAGCGTAGTCAGGTAGTACAGGTCCCGTAGTTCAACGGATAGAATAGAAGTTTCCTAAACTTTAGATATGAGTTCGATTCTCGTCGGGACCACTTTAATAACATTTTAAGCATCACAAACAGCCTTTACAGATCGTGGAGGCTGTTTGTGTTTTACACTTTTCCATATAACAGCGATAGACCGACAACCAAACCGACAACCAAATATGAGTTGTCACTGGTTCAAATAATCGTAACATGGCAGAGATTAACTTCAATCTTAGAAAACCAAACTCAGAAACTGAGACACCCATTAATGTAATCGTTAGATACGACGGTCGAAAACTTGTTTATTCTAGTGGTAAAAAGATCCTTCCTAAATTCTGGGATGTAATTAGTCAAAAGGCAAGAAAGGTAAAGGAGTACCAACAGGCAGATATTCTTAATTCGAATTTAAGGAGTATTGCAGAGGTTATATTCTCTGAATTGGAGAATTATCAAAAAGAGCATAGCCAACGTTTACCGGAGGTAATAGAGCTTAAGAACATCCTTGACATTAAATTCAGTAGGACGTCTGTGCCAGTTAAACGGAATTTCTTTGATTTCATCGATTGGTTCAGCTATCAATATGCTCCCAAAAAACAATTAGTCACAAATAATGAAACTAATCTTACAAGCGCTAACACACTTAAAACATATACTACCACGCTTCGGCTTTTAAAGGTCTTCGCAAAAGATGAAGGGCTTTTCGATTTTAAGGATATTAATATAGATTGGTATTTCCGGTTTACCGATTGGTGCAATGCTAATAAAAATTATAACCCAAGTACCATTGGCAAGCATATTAAAGTACTTAAGACATGGTTGAGAAAAGCAGAGGAAGAAGGATTACACAGCAGTACCTTCTACAAGCATAGAGACTTTAGGAAGCCTGCATACTTATCCGAAACAATATATTTGAATAAAGAAGAGTTGAAATTGATTTATGATCTGGACTTGTCACGGAGGATAGAGTTAGATCGTATCAGAGATTTGTTTCTTATAGGTGCATGGACAGGTTTAAGGTTCAGTGACTTTAACAGACTTAAAAGGAGGGAGGCCACATTCAAGAAGGATTTATAAGAATAAAGACGAGCAAAACAAGTTCTACAGCAGTAATTCCTATTAATAAGATTGTCGGCAATATATTTGAAAAGTATAATAAAGAAATACCTAATGGATATGCTAATCAGTATATGAATAGGCAATTAAAGGTGATATGTAAAATGGCGAGAATAGATTCTCCCGAAACTAAAGTCCAATTTTTAAACGGTAAAAAGAAGGTTGTTGAAGTCGAAAAATGGGAGCTTGTAAGCACGCATACTGCAAGAAGATCTTTTGCTACTAACTTATATGGACTAGTGCCGAATAATACAATAATGGCGATTACGACTCATAAGACTGAATCTGCGTTTTTAAGATACCTACGGAAGAGTAATGATGAGCACGCGCAAATTCTAAAAACGGTAATGGATAAGATGTAACATAGACAAATAAGGCGGAGTTTAATCCTCCGCTCTTCTTTTAAGCAAAATGTTATTTTTGTAATATAAGATCAACATTCAGATATATGCCTAATAACCCAAATGCAATCCTAGACCATGCCTTTTGCAAAGGCAAGAACACTAATGAATTTGAACTAATAGTCGACCTAAGATTAATTCGCAAATTTCACAAAATTGCAGAGTTTGAGGCGTACAACAGAGAACAGAATATTCTTGATAATGGAGAGACTCTATATCTAAACCTAGATGATGATAATTCGTTTATGATGGATCAGTTTAAAATGGACATTAAAATTGAGGATCTAATTGAGCTTAGTAACTTTCACAACCAGATAATAAAATTGAAAAAACAGAATATAGATTTAATACATTACCACAATTTAATCTATTCCGCTCAACAATCAATCACACTAGAGGAGCAACTTTTTAAAGAACATTTGATTCGTTACAGTTATATCCGGGAGAAGCTTCAATTTCTCCTTAAATTAGTTTCCCATCTACAGTCTAAGGATATAGGCAGAATAGAATTGGCCTTTTACTCTCAAATAGGTTCGCTAAAAAAGAAGAAGATTGTTTTGACTAACAATCAGCCTGATGACTTGATGAAGGTTTTAGTAACCCATTATAAGAATCGAATGTTAGATATCTATTTACCTATAATAAACGAGGTTCTCCAGAGTAAGCTAAATAAAAGGACAATACGATATTCGGATTTAGAGACGGTAATATCTAAACTTGATGATTATGTTAAAGCCAATTCCAAAGAGGCTGCACAAGAACATCTTAGATCAACCTTGCTTGTTTATATTCGAGAGAATAAAATTTTTAAATCCAAACCCGATTCAACGGTTTCAGATCACCCTAATTCCAATGAAGCTCGTTTAATCTATTTTATTCTTTGCACTACTGGGCAAAGACCAGTGTTATTACCACTCCCAAATCTTGAAAATAAATGGGAAGGAGATTTAAATAATCAAAATGATAGAATAATCAATCAAGTAATTAAACAGTTTAAAAAGCCATTTAAACATATAGCTTCTTTCGCTCCAAAGGATTCAAACATTTTCGAACCATACCTGTCTGCCTTTTTTGAATAAACGTTCGAAATCATTGTGGTTTATTTGCAGTGAACAAAGAGTAATACCGGTTAAGCTCATAGTTCATTAAATAATAAATTTTTATAAAATGATAAATATGTTAAAAGAACAGACGGTCTCCGAAGCAGATCAAAACGAGCAAGTATCTCATCGTACTATTAATGGAACAATTGCAGAAATAAAATCGTTCTTTACTGATGGAAAGACATTTGGTTTCTTTACTAAAGATGAATTTCTTAAATATATCGATACACTAAAAACGAAGAGAGTTTATTACATCTCGGTAAAATGTTCGAATTCTCTTCCAAAAGCTACCCAATTAATCATCTGATTAAGATCCAAAAAGATCACGCTAACGATACACAAATTATAAACTGTATTTTCAGTTTACCGAATGGAGATATTAGTTTAACTGTACCCGCGCATGTTGGCGTATTGCTCTTTCTATCCTGCTATCAGGAGGACATAGAAATGGGGTGGCGGGAATTGGACGATCTACTGCAAGAGGCTCATGATTACTAATATTAAATAATAAAATCCATCGGGAGTTGTTTCAACTCCTCACTTAATTAAGAATTTCTAACAATAAAAAAATCACGACACGGATCGTACAGGGATTCTATTGCCCTAAAAAAAATAAATTATGTATAATATGACTCCTCAAAAAAACGATGACATGCTTAATATGATTGTTTCAGAAAACATGAAAGCAAAGGCAGAAGCAACAACACAGAATGAACAATATAAAACGATGTTAGATGATAAAACATTTTTCATTGATAATATGGATGAAGGAATTATTCTAAAAAAGGATTTTATGAATCTAATAAGAAGGTCTTCAGTAAATGAGATTAAGTCTTTCTTCGGTTTACTGTCAATGATGACCGATGCAATTAAGTTTAATACTTCTAGTTTTCCTATGACCGACTCGGACGGAAAAGAATGCTATTGGATTAAACAACATGGCGATAAGGGAGGAACAACATTAAGAGTTGCAAATTTTACTGGTTTAAGCAAGCTAATTACTGGTTACTTATTTGGCGCCTATAATGTTAATGTTAGTATGCAAGGTCTATATGAAGAGGCAAAACTGGGCTAGTTGAGTCCAGAAAGGAGAGCATTTCGCTCTCCTTTCTATTAATCTAATTTTTAATTATTTAACCATCCTGTTGATGGACAAACAGATAGATAATGAATCAAGTAAAAATCAAACTTGGAAAAGGCCATTACATGGAAGATATCATGGAAGCCTTAATCTCAAACAGTATATATTTTAAAGTAATTCCTGGTATTCGTGCCACATCTATGGAACTTAATGCAAAAAGACATTCTATAATACTGGAGCCTAATGTTCCGGTAATACGTGGAAAAAGAACAAAAGGCTTCTTTGGGATATATGAAGGTATATACATAGAGGATATAGTAAACTACATGAAAAATGATAAAGTTGTGTTTAAGAAAATAATGGTAACTCCAGAATCTTTTTATAAGGTCATGGAAGCAGCAGAAATACTCGACATAGATCTTTATAAAGAATACTTTTTGCTTTTTGATGAGTGCGATCGAACAATGAAGGATGTTGCGTTCCGTGAGAAAATTCTTTTGCCATTGGACGACTTCTTTAAATTCGATCGGAAAGCATTTATATCAGCTACTGCTGTTTTACCAACTGATCCACGATTTATGGAGAACAATTTCCAGCAGGTATTAATAGAACCTACATATGACTATCGAAAAGAAATAGATATAATCCAAAGTAACAATGTATCTCTATCGCTTAAAAAGCTAATAGAGGGGCATAAAGACGCGACTCTTTGTATTTTTCTAAATTCCATCCGTGCCATAACCTCAGTAATTGAGGATTTACAGATAAAGGCAGAAAGCCAGATATTCTGTTCAAGAGAAAAGATGTATCCTCTTCGATCAAAGGGCTACAATTGTGATGAACAAATAACAGTAAGTTTGCCAGAATAAATTTCTTTACCAGTAGATTTAACTCCGCAGTTGATATAATAATGGATGTTAACCCAATAGTTATAATGGCAACAAACCTACATTTTGCTCACCATACAATGATAGATCCAAGATCCGAAGCTATTCAAATCGTTGGCCGATTCAGAAAGGGAGTTAACAAAATATATGCGGTAACCAATTTCTCTGAATCACTTAATGCTAAAAGACCTGAACAATGTATTAGTTTCCTTGATGGATGCGAACAGAGTTATAATGATATTAAGCTTCTGAGGCAATCTACCAATGATGAAGGTGCCATTCAAACATTGGATGAAGCCTTAAATTTAGTCACGTATTCCAATTTTATAAACAAGGATGGCTCAAAAAACCATTTTATGGTTGATCACTTTCTCTATGATCAAAGTGTAAGAATGATATTTCAGTCTTCTGACAATTATAAGGCAGCTTATAAAAATAATTACTTCAAGCCGATTATTACCCAAGAGTTTTATCATCAAATCGCCGATGCTGATTACAAAGTGGCACCCAATGGTATCTCAATGAAAAATTTAGTAATTAGTATTATTGATACCAAAAAAAAAAAAAGCAAAGGAATCAGCTTCAATGTATTTAATAGATAACAGGGACATTATACTTAATGAAATACAGAAGTGTTATCCAGACATTTATGAAGCATATTTTGTTTTAGGTGAAGAAGAATTACTGAAAATAGGATACTCCCGTAAGAAAATAATTGCAGCTACAAATGCAAAAAAAAACTTACAGAGAAGAAATCTAACTTTAACTTTATCCATGATTTAGATGAAGCGTTTGCTAATGATTTTGAAGCCACAACCGATGTTCTAAAATTTATGTTAGCGAAAATTATTGATAAAAACGAACTGTCGCTGAAGCCTACAATCAAACTTTTGGAAGAATATTTTGAATTAGGGCCACGGACTACACTAAAGTCTTATCCTGATAAAAAGGGATATAAAATACTCCGGGCCAAATTTAATAGAAAAAAAAAAAGTAAGACAGTAATTTATTGTATCTAACCCCAGATAAATTCGTGTCTGAAAGTTCTTCCTTAAACAGAAGAACTTTTTTTTTTTTTTATTTCTTATAATCTACCAAAAATATTTTTTTTGAAAATTTCTGGGGCATTTCCTCTCAAATCCTCTATCATCTAAGACCCCTTACATTATCTGGATGGGAAACGATTGCCTATTAGAAAAGACAAACCTCAGTTAAGAACAAGGCACGTCAATCGGACTGCATCTTTTCTTTTATAATAGATAAAACTCACCCGGATAGAATCCTAAAACCACTTAATAGACATACGCGACAAATTCATTCATAGAAATACGCAAGTCTAATCCATCCATTTTCCTTCCCGCAATACAACATATATAATCCACTAATAATTCATTAAACCCAATTAAAAGCAAGCTCTGAAATCTCAGGGCATTATATCGTTATGTCAAAAAAAAAAAACACAGTCAGTAACCAAATTACAAACCCTTAAAACCCAAGATGAAATGACCGTAATTGCACCAAGCGAAGAAACAATTCTCGTACAGAACTTAGAATTAAGAAATGAAAATGTTGAAAAAGCATATTACAACATTGTTAAACACACTAAAGAGCTACTAACAGCATTTGAAACGCTGAAATACCGGATTTCGGTAACTGTGGATCATACGCAGTCTGGTAAGGAAACCAAACTTATAAATGAATGGCTATGCTTCTTTTATAACTATACCCTAACCATGAACAGATTTGGATACAAGATGATTTACGTATCCTATGATGAAGACGCTCTAACACGCTTCGGAGATAAGCTATTCAACAGAATGCTACGGATTGTATTTAAATGTACCAATCTGGAATCCTCAGATATTAATATTGAGAATTGCATTAGAATAGATCATTCCGCTACAGATATTCAGCCTTTCTTTATTAACAGGTTATTCAATCAAGAAAAGGATTATGTGACTGTGACAACAGAAGAAAGAGTTCCTTCTTAAACGGCAAACGGCAATGAGTTGCGCTATAGTTTCATTCTTCTTTATATCTTTACGAGAAATAAAAACGGAGGAAGAAACCAGTGAGTTAAACTATTACTAAGAATTTACTTTATTTAAAATATAGCGTTAGCTATCAGTCTTTGCCTAAGAAATCTGGAAAATTTACAAGCACAAGGACAGATAAGTTTAATGCCTGCGCAATAGCGTGGGCTTAGCTTGTTTGTTGCATGGGCTTTTCCAGAGCCTCTTAGGACAGACATAGTTAGGTTCCACGCTATTTTGTTTACTAATTGGCCATATAGGAACATTATTGGCTCTCAAACCTAAATGAAGTTCGTAAGAAGCATTTTATCTCTAATAGGATTCTATCTATTATTCTGGATAGCAAAGTCCATCTATTATTCATTCCTCACCGAAGACGTTAAAATTGATACTATTACTAAAGTTGAATGGTGGATTGCAGGAATATCGGCTGTCATTGTGATTTTTATTAACTCAGCTATAATCAATGACAAAGACGAACAGCCCTTCTCTCCTGCTACAATAGTACTTGTATTAACTTTCTTTGCAACTTTTCTGCCCTTCTCATGGGGTTTCGTTGTCCTCTACAATATAGGAATCATTGGAAGCATCATTTGGTCTATTTATCAAAAACAATAAGCCCTATATATGCGACATTACTATAGAACAGCAATTAAAGATGGTTACAAAGGATGGGAAATATTCATATCAAAGGGATACAGCTATAGTAATGATCTTAAGGTCACTATAAGCCCAGGAGTTCAAATGGATAAAACGGTAACTCAACATTTGTCTCAGGTTGATAGTATGAAATTCAACATGCAGTTACAGAATAAGAGAGTAAAACACAGCCATGAACTTAGAATACAGGCTACAAAGACATTATTCATATTCCAATTTGTAACGCCTTGGATTCGTGCCAGAGAAAAGGCTAAAAAATTCATAGATAGCCGATTAGGGAATTTCAATCTACAGAAATTCATCTACGCACCTTAAAATCATTGTATAATTAATCACTAATAAATAATCTCAGTAAATGAAAACAACGAACATGTTAATGTTAATGGCGGTGCTTGCACTAAGCTCTTGTAAGAAGAATGGTAATAATGAACCTGAGAAGGTTTCTGGTAACTGTAAAATTGTGTCAATCAAAGAAGATAATGAACCTGCCACCACCTACAGTTACAATGCTTATGGTAAAGTTTCTAATGTGGCTAACCTTTATGGATTTGGAACTGGTGAATTTGCTTACCAAACTGGTAAGGTTAATTTTACTGATGCTAAAGGGACAGATAACAAATCCTTCAATGTTGATGCTTCTGGTCGTATAATCTCTGATGAATTTGATACTTATAAATATAATTCTGATGGTTACCTAATTGAGAAAACTGGTAAATCAAGCACTACACCTGAGTTTGTCTTATCATATAATAATGGTAATATGGTAAAAGTGGTTACTGATGGGACAGAAACGGCAAACATACATATTATGATGAGGATGAAGCTTCTCAGAATCTATTAGGCTATGAAAATGCTATTTATAGCAGCTTAATATTCAACCTGCATACGTTCTCAAATTTAACGGCAACATTTACTGGTAAGCCTTCTAAGAATTTTGTTAAAACTATTGCAATGCAGAGAACTGAGCAGGGTAAACTTCAACAGTTCAAGGAAACTTATGTTTATAAAAAAGATCAGGATGGAAAAATAATCTCATTGGTTATTACAAGAGAAGCTCCGGCTGGTTATGGCGCGGGTGTGAATACTATTAACTTCACATACGAATGCCAATAACCTATACAAACATATTACATAACACACCAAGATTAGAGCCGCATTTGTGGCTCTTTTCATTTAAACTTGTTACCTATAGTAATTGAGCAAGAGCCTTTGGAGGCATCAGATAACCTTCTTACCACCCACTAGACAAATGAGTGTAATTATTAGAAATGAAATGCTAAGTGCACTGGTAATTAACCAATGGATAAAATTCATTCAAATAAAACAGATTATGTTGATTCGTTGTTTATATTTGATACATAGCCAAATAGATTGACATTTACCGGACATCCACATGCTAACGAACAAGAAATACAAATCTGATAAGATAGTCATACCCTTAATTGTTTTACTAGGGATTGCTTCTATTGTAATCTATGTTACATCAAATAATAAGATCCTGTTATTAGTTTCTATAATTGCATTCATCACCACAATGCTTGGGGTGCCCATTTATCGAAGTTTTTTAGAAGATAATTGGAAAGGAGTTTTATACAATGCGATTGCTTTACTGCTATTATACTCCTATCTGATAATTTCAGCTCTGTATTTAAATCCCATAAAATTATGAAAGAGTGGCATATCAAATCACATAACATTCTATTGTCTGTGGATGGTGAGAATACAAACTCACTACAATTCAATGGGATTTGGATTAAATTTATGGAACAAGGCAGATCGATTATCACCCAAACGCATCAATGCGCATATATCGACACCGTAACAGCACGTGGTGAGCAAGGCCGGATACATTCTGGAGAGACTACCAGATCTGACGGAAGGATGGAGGAGATTAGCGGTAAGTTGAGAACAACAAACTCACCAACTCAACGAGATTCTCTAATGAATTTAAGCCGTGTTCAGAATTTGTTCCCTCAGGGAGTTCGTAACTTCAATAACCTGATCTACAATATAAAATCTTATAACAAAGCTCATTTTAACGAACAGAAGAATTACTACGCAGACCGTAAAGGCTTTGGTAAAAAGTATCTTGATGGTACTTTTACCGCTGCAACAACAGGCCCATTCCTGGGAAGTACGTTTCAAGCCGCTGCACTTCCAATTAAGGTATTTGCTCGAATTGGTACAGGCGTTGATTTTATGAATATGCTTAGTGAGGCATCTTTTAGTAATCTTTATGAGAATCTCGTTAGTCAATCCACCAAGAAGCCAGTTATTATACTGGATTTCGATTTCGATAAGGAGAACGACAGCCTAAGAGATTCAACTGGTCATGTAATTCGTGCCTTCAGCCGGAATATTATAAGTAAGCATAATGAAGTTATTTCTGACGACAATATCTTTCAAGCCATGTATCATGGTGTCTCTGGATATATAGATGGTTACATTAAACGAGCTAAGAGCTTACAATAATGAATAGCATTCCCAAAGCCATCCCTTCCACAGAAAAGCGGCTTAAGCCGTGAAAGGGATGGATTGGTCATTCGGTTATATTATAAAGTTCTTGCGGTGGTATTAAACCTGTGCCAGTACGGACTATTCGTTCTATCATTCTGGTTGTGGATTAACAAAGCTAGTCGCCGGAAAATCGGTATTCGTAACTACTAAGCTTTTGCATAAAAATCGCCAGATTTGCAATCTGTCATTCTTTATGCTGAAAGCAAGCGGCGTTACTCATAAAAAGCTTCTTATCTTCATTAAAGTCTTTACTTCGTTACGTCTTTAATAAATCTAATACTTTTTTCAGTTCAGCACCTACGCTCACCTACGTTCTCACTCAGGCTTCACAACTGTTATGATATTTGAGTCAAATATCTCACCAGTTGCTCGTGTTAAAACAAAGTCAATTGACGCACTTTGTGCTACCCCAATTGACACCTTCGATCAGTTCGCAGGCGGTGAGCATAAAGTTGTATTTTGTATTATTTGTGTTATTCTTGGAGAAGAAAGGGCATTCAACTTCGACAGTTCTACTATTAGTTTGCTAATAAATCAGTAATGGAATTATGGATTAGCCGTGAATTTGAATCGATGAATCATTGCAGTCTAGCACGACAATATGAATCCATATATCGGCCAATGATTAAAACCGAGAAACCATATTGCATGCACGACTAATATATTAACAAAACATTTCTGTTTGCATTTAAACTGGTTACTATTAATTTTCTTTACCACTAAGTATAAAGATAAGCCTATATTTGGGACTAGTGTCATAACCGTGGGCCGCCACCAACAGCCCTGTATTATGTTATACTGTGTAAAAATCTAACAAAATCTAAATTAAGATGTTACCATCTATCATAAAAAACAAAGTAAAAGAATTGTGGAAACAATTTTGGAGTGGAGGAATTAGCAACCCTTTGAATGCTATTGAACAAATCACTTATTTATTGTTTCTGAAGCAACTTGATGAAAATGATGAAATAAAAATAATTAATGCAAAACAGGTTGGTCAAAAAAATATAAATCAATATTTGATGGGGCAATTGAAGAGAAACGAGAAGATGGAACAATCTTAAAGACTATTCAAAAGTCATCATTAAGGTGGCGTAATTTTACAAAGCTTCCCGAAGAAACAATGTTTAATGTTGTTGGAACGCAGGTGTTCCCATTCATAAAAAGCTTAAATGGCTTAAATTCGCATTTTACTAGGCATATGAGCAATGCCCATTTTTTAATTCCCAGCTCAAGATTATTGTCTGAGGCTGTTAAGACAATTGACCAAATATATGAAGAGTTAAATAAGCAGAAGCGTTTTTTGGATGGATGCCCAAGGAGACTTTTATGAGGAGTTGCTAGATGAACTAAAAACCTCCGGCAAAAATGGTCAATTTAGGACTCCGACACATATCATTGAGTTGATAGTTGAATTAATTCAACCGAAGTTGGGACAAAAGATTGCGGATCCAGCGTGTGGAACTTCTGGTTTTCTAATTGCAGGCTACAAATATATTTTGACAAGTCAAACTAGCAAAAAGTATCTTCAACCTGATGATAACGGATTTGTTAGAGGTACAATGGCGGATAAATTAAAAAAAAAACATCCGATCGCGAATTATTGGAGGAAAATACTTTTTTTGGTTTTGACATTGACCCAACAATGATACGGATTGGATTAATGAATCTAATGATGCACGGAATAAGTCAGCCGAAGATAGATTATACAGACACTTTAAGTAAAAAATTATAATGAGGACAATTTTTATGATGTTGTCCTTGCGAACCCTCCTTTCACCGGTAGTATTGATAAGGGAGACCTAAAAAATCATTTACGGTCAATACAAATAAAAGCGAACTCCTATTTTTGGAAAGAATATATAAAATGCTTAATCACGGTGGAAAGGCTGGTGTAATTATTCCGCAGGGAGTTTTGTTCGGCTCTGGTACAGCCTTTATAGATATAAGAAAGATTTTAGTCGATCATTGTAACTTGGAAGCCGTAATAAGTATGCCTAGTGGGGTCTTCAAGCCTTATGCTGGAGTCGCTACTGCCATTCTCATTTTCACAAAAGGTACTATATCGAATAACGTGTGGTTCTATGACATGAAAAGCGATGGGAGAAGTTTAGATGACAAAAGAGCTGAGTTAAGAGATGAGAAGGGCAAAAGAGATTTTGGAGACTTACACAAAATAATACACGAATTCAGATCTGACAATAAAAAAATAACAAGGGATGATCAACATTTTCTTGTTCCTGTTGAAGAAATTAGAGCAAATGGCTATGAATTATCCTTTAACCAATATAAAGCAGACACATTCGGGATTATCTTTATGAGGATCCTAAAATACTTTTAGGCAAACTCATGACCCTTGAAAAAGAAATCTCTGATGAAATGAAATCGCTAAATAAAATACTAAGATGAAATCCAATTTTCCAATAGTAAAACTCGGTAGTTACATCGATGAGCTTTCTGTTAGAAATAACAAAAATAGGATCGATCAAGTTTTCTCGATTACAAATTCAGAAGGGTTTGTCAAATCCACGGATTTTTTTGATAAAGAAGTATTTAGTAAAAATATAAGCAATTACAAAATAGTACTTCCCAGCCAATTTGCATACAATCCATCCCGTATTAATGTTGGATCTATAGATTACCTTAGAGAAGACTTCCCAGTAGTCGTCAGTCCACTATATGCTGTGTATCAATGCCACCCAGAACTTACACAATCATATTTATTAAATTTCCTCAAAAGTCCCATGGGAAATATTCAGATAAGGAATAAAACTCGTGGAGCGGTTAGAGATAATTTAACCTTTGATCGATTAAAGGATATTGATATTCCGCTACCTTCGATACCAAATCAAATCAAAATAGCATTATTGCTATCTAAAATAGAAAATTTAATTAAGAAGAGACGGAATGCCATCCTAATAGCTGATGATTTTTTGAAAAGTCAATTCAACAAATTGTTTGGGGATCCTATTAAAAATGAAATGGGTTGGGAAAGTGATTATCTCGAAAACCTCGTCGCACCTACCTGCCCTGTTGCATATGGTATTGTTCAACCAGGAGACGAGGTTCATGGTGGAATTCCAATTGTTAGACCAGTTGACTTACATAAAAGGTTTATTGATCGCGTAGGTTTAAAAAAAATTGATCCAGTCGTGTCTAAAAAGTATAGTAGAACAGTATTAAAAGGTAATGAAATCCTTATGTCTGTTCGTGGTGTAACTGGAAATATGGCATTCGCAACAGAAGATTTAAATGGCTGCAATGTTTCAAGAGGCATTGTTCCACTGTGGTTCGATGGAACATTCAGTAAACTATTTGCATATAATCTGCTAAAAACAAAAGCATTTCACAATGAAGTCCAGAGGCTTACTTATGGAGTTGCATTGCAGCAAATTAATTTAGTAAGCTTACGAAAAATCAAGTTAATTAAGCCGCCGAAACAATTACAAGCGGACTTTGAATCTTATGCCATAAAATTAGAATCCATTAGAAGGAAACACGAGCTGTCATTACAGTATTTAGAATCTCTGTTTATAAATGTAAGTACTCTAGCTTTCAATGGTGATTTGAAACTTGATAAAGTTCTAATTGATCACATTGAACCACGTACAGAAATTGCTTTAAATTATAGCAATCTAGTTTTATCCAAATACGAGGATAATACCTTTAAAAAGGATATTTTTGATGAGGTAATAAACCGTGATTTTAAAGTTAACTCTTTTACTTTTGAAGAATTAGCAGAGAATATTCAGTCGAGCTTAGGAGATGAAGAATATGATTATAATTTAATTAAGGAGCGCATTTTTGATGCCTTAAGAGGAAAAGGCAATATTAAACTTGTACAAAAATTTAATAGGGACTTGAACAAAATCATGCTTAAATTAGAAAAATGAAATTAATACGGTTGAAGATTCTAGCACCCTTTAGAAGCTTAAATGCTGGATTTGAAGTTAATTTTATTGAGCATTTACAGGAAGGGAAATTCAAGTTTGCGCCATATTGTCTAATCGGGAGAAATGGAAGTGGTAAATCTAATATCTTGGAAGCTTTAGCGGCTATCTTTTACCATTTAGAATGTACTAACCTAAAAAATCTACCCACAAGTTTTGTTTATGAAAAAGATGACAATCCTAATGGCTTTTCAAGTGACAAAGCAACAATTGACGAATTTGAATTAGAATATTATTTTCCTGTTGAGAGGTCGGTTAAAATTTTGCATCAACCAGAGATGGTTCATATCCTGATAAAAAAAGAAAAAGAAAAATCTCCGCAGATATTTAGAGTTTACAAAAAAATCACACAGGGAGACCTGAAAATGTTCTATTGACATCTTTAGAGTCGAAACAATTTTTTTCCTGATTATATTTTGGCGTACTCATCTGGAGAAAATGAAATATTAAGTCTTCCATTTTTCAAAATGCGTTTTATCAACTACGATGAGTATGAGCAGGCTCTTAGAGATGAGTTGCCTTACGTACAACCGGAGGGAAGGCTAATATACTTTGATAATAATTTTAGCCAAGCAGTATTTCTTACAAACTATTTAATGCAACCTACGAAAGTTTTGGAACCTATTCACAGGACTTTAGGGATTAAGGGAATATTACAGTTTCGAATAATAATTCGATTAAATGAAATAAGACAATTTTATGTACCGCTAGAATATGGTGCTGAGTCAATGAATGCATCTATACAAGATAGTGAAATAAAAACTGTTAGCTTAAGCTCCAAACTGGAGGGTTTAATTACAACTTTAAAGAACTGCTCAACTTCATGGGATAACTCTGAGGGGGTTCTTTTGCTAGATATTGTGTAAGTGAAGAGACTAAAGAGGCATTCAAAGCTAATTTTGATAATGATGAAATTAAGTTATTCCAATCATTTCAAATATTACTCACCTTAAATTTATTTGATGTAAGTTTCGATTTAAAAAAGGAATTGTACGAAAGTAATAGCCTTTATGTCAATGAGACTGTTCCTATTCTAGCATCTGATAAAAGAATAATGAGATTTAAGGATCTAGAAATTGAGACTGTTTTAAAAAAAAAAGAATATCTATAATAAATCTTTATCAGATGGCGAGCATCAATTTCTTCATGCCATGGGTATATGTCTCCTATTCAGGAATTCCAATTCATTATTTTTAATGGATGAACCTGAGACACACTTTAATCCCGATTGGAGGTCAAAGTTCATCAGTACTTTGAAAGACTGTTTAGACCAGAAGAACCAGACTTATCTGTCTGAACTGCTAATTACGTCTCATTCTCCCTTCATTGTGTCAGATTGTTTTCAAGAAAATGTTCTAATTCAAAAGTCAAAAGCATAAATTTGGTTCAAAAAATGTATCAAGACCTGATTTCAATACATTTGGAGCATCAGTAAACCTATTGACACACAAGTTGTTTCAAAAGGATGAGACGATCTCAGAAATAGCTAACATGGAACTTAAGAAGATACTGAAAAATTATAAAGCCAAGAAGGTTACCGCTGCTGAAAGTATATTTAAAGCAAACGAATTAGGTGATTCAATAGAAAAGCTTATTGTAATTAATGAGATCAAGCATATTGAACTAGAAAGCAAATCTAAAAAGATGAAATAATGCTCTACCACTATAAATCTGTCAAACACGATTTCCAGAAATTTCATACTTATATCGAACATCTGGTACTTAAGGTCTGGTGTAATCCAACTGGAAACTATTCTATTAGTAAGTTGCACCCCGACTTCATTCCAATTGTCGAGGGGCTAAATCCAAAATATCTTAAAAAACCTATTCATGAAATTTATAAGATATGTAAAAATCTAACTGCTGCTCAGAGAGGGCTATTGATTAATGGTTTTAATAATAATAATTCAATTGAAGATTTATGTAAGGGGATCGGGACACCATTGTTATATGGCCAAATTGGTCTCTTCAGTATTCCTTTACAACGTAAGTTGAATCTGTTTTTTAAAAATATTTATTCTATAGTGCCACAGAGGTCTCCCTTTAAAGTTGTTTGTGGAAATCTTGATGATTATTATGATGATCTTGTTGGGCTTAACGAGAAGTGCCCCTTTTGTGGTATTGCTGACATTTTAGGATCTGGGCATTCAAAAAGAGATGCTTTAGATCATTATCTTCCAAAAGATTCATATCCA
The DNA here is from genome assembly GCF_053890575.1 of Pedobacter sp. NJ-S-72. NCBI lineage: Bacteria > Pseudomonadati > Bacteroidota > Sphingobacteriia > Sphingobacteriales > Sphingobacteriaceae > Pedobacter > Pedobacter sp. NJ-S-72. The sequence continues at coordinate 4,481,356 of NZ_CM132681.1, forward strand.
TTTAACTCTGTTAACCCTAATAATCTAGCACCTATTTGCAGAACATGTAATGAATCCTACAAAGGAGTTTCAAGTCCCATTCAAGATAGTTCAGGAACCAAAAGAAAGGCATTCTACCCATTCGCTAGTAAGAGTTATAAATTAAAGATCAAAGTGGATTTATAAAACCCACCATATCAAAACTTACAAAACAGGATGTAAAAATCACTATTACCAACGTTGGTTATACCGAAGAAATAGACACATGGAAGAAACTATTTGGTATTGAGGAAAGGTACAAAATGAAATTGATTAGTAAGGACGCTATAGTGTGGCTCGACACTATGCTTATAGATTTCAAGCTTAATCCGAAAACGAAGAACAAAAGTTACAAAGAAAAAATTAAGTACTTTGAAGGGAATCCAATTGCAGATAATAATTTCCTTAAGGTCCCTTATTTTAAGGCTTGTGTAAAAATTGGAATTTTATCATTGTAAATAATGACTCCACCGGGCTAAGGCTTGTTACTTCAGTAGGTTTAAAGAAAGCAATACATGCAAATTGATTGAAGCCCGGAGGTTATTAAAATTGCTAACTAATGAAATAAGAAATTCTTCAATTTTAGCAACATGAATTAAGAGCGAAAGTTTAAAGTGTTGTTGTGCTAAACAGTGCTGGTCCAAAGAGATGACGGCGAAAGGGGTATTGACTAACACAAACGTATTTACTGCGAATACTATAATGAGACTAAATTCGAAACAGTAAATTATAATGAAGATATGATTAAAAGGGCATAAGTGATTTGTAAATTACTCCACAAAGGTAAGGCTTGTCCCTTCAACACGTTTCAAGAAATTCCGGCATAAATACTCAAAATGGCCTTTGCGCTCATTGTCCATTTATTCCGTTGCTTCTTGACTTAGTTGAGTTGAAAGCTTGGTTGGGTATCCATAATTAATTAAAATCATATGGTATTACAATCAAAATTATTCAAAGTTGCAGAAGTGCAGATCAGTTACAATCTAAAGTTTAAGGTTTCAGAAAGGCCGCAAATAAGAGGCTGTGAGGATGCCTACGGAGTGTTAATACAGCAATTGAGTAAAGACAGAATCGAGTACTTAGAAGAGTTTAAAATCATCCTCGTAAATAGGAGAAACAGAGTGTTAGGTCTGGTTGACATTTCACAAGGTGGAATACATGGAACACTAGCTGATCCAAAAGTGGTATTTGCAGTTGCATTAAAAGCGGGTGCTAGTGGAATTATACTCGCACATAATCATCCTAGTGGAGAACTGGAACCGGGAGTCGAAGACATTGAAGTCACAAATAAATTGAAAGAAGGAGCTAAAATACTTGATATGGAGATTTTAGATCACTTGATCATTAGCAAAAATGGATACTATAGCTTCCAGGAGAATGGGATATTATAAAGTATCATAACTTCGCAATTAATTAATCAAATTTATAACATGGTTAATTGCTGTTGTATTTGAAACGGATGAAGGTAAAGCGACAACCAAACCGACAACCGAGGTAAATGAGTGATGGCTTAAAGTGTTAAAAGGTCCCGTAGTTCAACGGATAGAATAGAAGTTTCCTAAACTTTAGATATGAGTTCGATTCTCGTCGGGACCACAAAAAGGGTGAAATAATGTAATAATTATTTCGCCCTTTTAGTTTGTTGTACAACTTTTTTTGCGGGGTTGGACAAAAAATAATTTCTCTGACTCCATTTTGGTAATTTAAAACCTTCTATCAGGCAATTGAATATCAGAACATTTGTATCTGGCATAAAATCTTTGTCTTAACTGAACTTAATACAGGTTCTCTATTTGGTATAAAGCAGTATTCATTGTTTTTTGCTGAAATTCACAAGCGTATCGTCAACCAGTTGAGAGATTTTTAAAAAATTGGAGGCAAGTTTTAATACCTCATGTTTAAAATTATCAGCATCAGTCTTTACCCAGCCTTCCATTAATGTTAAGGGGCCGAATTTTAGGCTAACATTTGGCCACTGGTTTTCAAGCGGTTTAAAGTAAGAACGGAATAACTCCGCAAATTTTTTGCTTTCTATCTTATAGCCACGAAGCTCTCTTAATTTAAGTGCGTGGATGTTATAAAATATTTTTTGCTCGTTGTGTACATCATCACTCATCCAAATAGAAAAGAATATCCTGGACCGCGCTGTCAGGGGCTCCTCATGTAAATTAGCCCAGGATCTTTTATAGAGCTTTAAAGCGACACAATTCAGGACTTCGACTACAGCAACTTCAATACGGGTTTCTTTTAGTAGTTTTTGGTCAAGGTGATTTGCAGTTTCCTGGAATAATTTTAAATAATTAGCTGACTCGATCATAAATGGTTTTCTGATAAAAAATCGATTAAATTTCTATTTCCTCTATTGTCGATTTTCCTAATTTAAAATTAATTGTAAAATCTTCTTTTATATAAAATGAGATCGTCCAATCAGGGCTAAGCAAAAGCAAGTTAAGGCTAATTCTCTTAAGAATGGGGTAAGTCTCTGTAAAAGAGATCAAAAATCTGGATTTGAGACGAGGGAATTTATCATATAATTCGAGGATTGCCTAAATTATTCTTCAACTGAATGCCGGCGAATTCAGCTGAGGGTTTCCCGGCTAAGGCCTAAATGGATGCGGAGTAATAAAAATTCTTAACTCACTGTCCACTCATTTTTGGTAACTCCAAACTATTATATTGTAGGATAATATGTAAGTATTGACTTTAGTAATGCACTAATCCCAGAATATATTCAATCTTAAAGGATCATTTGTTGAGAGCAGAACACAAATAATCAAAAAGGCTTTAATCTGTCCAGACTTTAAATGGATAGATAGATCCGGCAAGACTTAATTAATGAGTTTTAATGACTTTTTCTCGTCCGAGAGCGATGAATGTTCCGTATATTCATGAGTTAAGTTAGCTGTGAGTTAAAAAGAATAAATAAACTCAAAATTATGAAAAACTTTTATCTATACTTTGCATGCATTTTAATTTCAGCCCAAATGAATTTATCTGCTCAAAATCTAAAAAAAAGAAAGACAATTATACTTATGTAGTAAGAGAAGAAAAAGGCGACTTAAATAATGACGGTAAAAGAGACAAAATAATGGTAAAAATGGACACAATAGGTGAAACAAGACCATTAATATTGCAAATTTTTTTTCTATCTCAGCCAAATGGAAAATTAACTTTAGCTGTATCTTCAACTAAAATAATTGAACCACAATATCCTGCTGAAAACCATGGAAAAACATAGTGAATTCCAAATTCCAAATTTTTTTATTGAAAAAGGGATTTTAAGAATGTGGAGTGAAATTGAAAGGGGAAATATTACATGCGATTTCAAATATCACAATGGCAATTTTGAATTAATTAAGGTGGAAAAGTTTACCAATAATGCAACAGAAGGATATATTAACGAATATACAATATTTACGGAAACTAAATTTAACTTAATCACGGGGCTCAGAACCGAAACTGATGATAGCTTATCATCAGGGAAAATATTAAATAAAAGAAAAAAAATAGTTTTAATTAGACCCTTGCCTAAAATACAGGATTTCAAGTTTTCCGATAAAAAATTATATTAAAAGTACCGAACGGCTAATATCAGCTTGACAATATGGCTTGGTGTGGTGCTAAATTCAATTTGAAATAGTTATTAATTCGACAAGTGCCATTCCAAACCAAAGGAGGTTCTGTTTTTAGTGTTTTTGATGGCTACTAAAAACAAGCTTGCTTTTAGTAATGAATGTTAAGTCATATCAAAAGTTTGAAGTTTATGAAAGGAAAACTAGTCGTATTAATCGTTTTAACCTTTTTGAGTTGTAATTCTGCAACTAAAGATCAGGAAAAGAAAATCATTGGTAATTGGGTTGGAGAAATAAAGCTTCCTAAAACGGGTAAATACATCGGGAAAATGTATTTACAGTTCACCCAAAAAGGTGAGTTTTTCCAAAAAACAGGAGAAGGAAGCGAACAGGTTGTTTCAAAAATGACTTATAAACTTAGGAGGGATAAAATTTTTTACAAAGGGAAAGCAACCTCAAATGAAGAATTCGGTTCCAATTATTCTTTTAAGGGGGGATACTTTAGTTGTTGAATCTGAGGGCGAAAAGGCTGAATATGTAAGAATTAAATAGAATTTGATTAGTATTTATCTATTTTGATATATTAATAAGTAATTAATAGGTATATTCATATAACTTATTAATCCTAAATATAAACAAATGAAAAAAAAATATTAATCAGAACATTGCTGGTGTCAATGTTTTTAAGCTTCTCGATTTTACCTTCGTTTGCAAAAACAGTAACTCCTGTTCATAGCAATCAAAAAGCAAATGCTTACTTAGGTTACCTTTACCAGGGTCAGTATACCATTTACATTTATGGGGATCTTCAGACGGGCAGAGTCTCATCTGCTAATATTATCGTGACTGCTACTGGTCAGGAGATTATAGTTGCTGATATACAAAATGGAGGTGTTAGTGAAAGTGGTGGAGTGGTTCGCGTAAATATAAAAATCACTACCACAGATGGGACTCTGATCAGGGTAGGTGGAACACTTACTAAATAATCGAGCTTTAGAAATAAGTTTGATCCTCATCAGAACCATAACAAAAAAGCCACTCTAAAAGTGGCTTTTTTGTTAATTACTTGGATGGCTTAATTAACGGATTAGAAGAATGAGAAATTATAGAGTTGCCATATCAATAACGAATCTATAACGAACATCTCCTTTAAGCATCCTTTTGTAAGATGCAGTGATATCCTTAATGTCAATAACCTCAACATCAGAAACAATATCATGCTCTGCACAGAAATCAAGCATTTCCTGAGTTTCAGCTATACCTCCGATACCTGAGCCTGCAACACTTTTGCGTCCACCCAATAAAGAGAATGGCTGAATTGCGTAAGCTTCTGAAGGTACACCTACACAAATATGCGTCCCATTAGTTCTCAATAAGGAAATGTACATATCCATATCATGCACAGCAGATACCGTGTCTAAAATAAAGTCAAATGAGCCTTTTACTGCCTCAAGTTGCGCTGGATCTGAAGTCACTACAAAGTGATGTGCACCTAATGCTTTTGCGGCTTCTTCTTTTGAAGGAGAAGTGCTTAATACGGTTACTTCTGCACCAAAAGCTACACCAAACTTAACGCCCATGTGACCAAGGCCCTAAACCTAAAACAGCAAGTTTATGTCCTTTACCAACTTTCCAGTGGCGTAAAGGTGAGTATGTAGTAATACCTGCGCAAAGTAATGGTGCTGTTGCTGCCAGAGATAATTTTTCCGAAATGTGCAAGACAAATTCTTCGCGGACAACAATTGTATTGGAGTAACCTCCGTAGGTTGGTACGCCAGATCTGTCATTATTATTATAGGTCTGTGTACTGCCCTCGAGGCAATATTGTTCCAGCCCATCCTTACAGTTCTCACAAATCTGACAAGAATCGACCATACAGCCAACGCCAGCAAGTTCTCCAACGCTGAATTTCTTCACGTGATCACCAACTTTAACAATTTTACCTACAATCTCATGTCCGGGTACCATTGGGAATATACCAGGGAACCAATCGTTTTTAATCTGGTGAAGGTCAGAGTGACAAACACCACAATATGATATTTCAATCTGGACGTCGTGTGCTCCGACTTCTCTGTGTTCAAAATTCCAGAGCTAAATCTGTTTGAGCATCTTGTGCTGCATATCCTTTGGCTTGTATCATGGTTGAAATCTTATGTTTTATATGACACAAATGTATGGTCTGTAGTTTGAACTATAATTGCAAGATTCAAACCAATAATTATACTTTTCAAAGAGTTTTTCGAAAGCTCATTGGAGTAAGACCAACATGTTTTTGAAAAAAAAATTATTAAAATATGAAGCATAATCAAAGCCAAGGCTGCGCGCTATTTCTGCTACATGCCAATCGGTATGTGTTAATAAGGATCGTGCTTCGGCAAGTATTCTATTGTTAATGTGATGGGTGGTCGGCCTGCCTGTTATTTCACTTACTGCTGCATTTAAATGGTTAACATGAACAGCTAGCAGATCAGCATAATCACTCGCCTTTTTGAGTATAAGGGTGTATTGCTGGGAGTCTACCGGGAATTGTTTCTCTAATAGTTCCAAAAATAGTTTTGCAATGCGTGATGCCGCTTTCTGTGGTGAAAAATAGGCGATTGCAGGTTGCATTTTAATTGCTTCGTGAATGATGAGGTTCAGGTAGTTACGGATAAGATCATGTTTGTAAATGTATTCGCCCGCCTGTTCCTGTTTCATTCTGTCAAAGATACTATTGATATAATCGGCCTGCTGATCATTCAGGAAATAAATGGGATCACCGCCTGCTTTAAATAAGTTTGATTCTTCAAGGTTATGTATGCGCCCGTTTTCCTGAAGAAACTCCTTTGTAAATACACAAAAGTGCCCTACTGAGGTCTCTGGATTGCCTTCCCATGAATAAGGGATCATAGGGGTGGTGAATACTAGTGCCGGGCCGTTGATCTCAATAGCTCTGTTGGGATAATAAAGGACACTGTTGCCTTCCAGTGTTAGTGTGATTTTATAAAAATCACGACGGTTATATGAAGCCAGGCTACAGTTGGCCGTGCACGTGTCAGCTACCCTGAATTGTGTGCGCTCAGTATTTATGTTTTGCAGATATTGATCTGTGATGATGCCTGTTTCCTCTGGTAAGCTCATAGACAAAGTTAAATATTTCAAAGAGAAAATATCTGGGCTTAATCAGCCGTGTTTAGTTTAGGCTCTTAATGATTTTAGCTGCATTCGTATTGTTTGGATCAAGTTTGAACGATAGTAAGTAGTTTATTTTAGCTTGGTTTTTATCTCCGGCAGCCAGATAAGCCTCCCCAAGACTATCGTAAACATCCCCGCTATTAGGATATAGTATTGCATTTACTTTGAAAATATCTATGGCCTTTTTGACTTCCCTGGTTTTTAAAAAAATCTGTAACCTAGTCTGTTGATGTAAGCCTGGCTTAGTGCAAAATGTTCCGGACTCTCAGTTTTTGCCTGCTTGTAGGCTGACAATGCTTTTTCAAACTGGCCATCCAGTATGAATTCAAAAGGAACTTTTTCTTCAGCTTTTAACTCTGGATTTATAAAAGAAACAGAATCGGTACTCAAAACAGAAGCCAGATACCTGATGTGATCAGAAGATTATGAACGATTTTAGTCTGTGTTTCCCAATTTCGTAATGCATAAGTGTTTGCTGCAACTTTGAATAGTTCTTCAGGTTCTTCTGCATTTTTTTGAAGGAAGAGCCTTTCTCCATCGGCATAGATTTTTATTAACTCATATTTATCTGACCGGTACCTGCCGCCATTATTCTCTATATCAGCGGCCGTAATCTCTATCTTCTTATAAATGGGTAATACATAGTTGGGCCAGTTATAACTGATCGCTACAGAACGGATTAATTCTTCAATAAGCATTGGCTGATTCCCATTTGTAAGTATTGCCACGCCATAGCCTTTATCTTTATGGGCAATTATCTTACTTGAAAAACCTTCGTTCCACCCTCCATGGTTGAAATAAATATCCTGTTGCTTCTTCTCAAGAAAAATTCCCAAACCTTCAAAAGGTTCAATTAATGGACTGGTCATTTTATCCGCCATCTGCTGAGTCAGTACTTTTTTGCTTTGTCCCTTTACGGTTAATTGTAATTGTACGTCAATTGCAAATTTTGCAAGATCTTCAGCTGTAGTCCAGAGGCCGGCAGGAGCCATTTCGGGATAGGTATGTCTTTTCCCGGGAGTCTGTTTGCCATCAGGCAGATAGCCTGTTGCTGCCCATTTCAATTTATCTGCTGGTAAAGGTTGGCTATAGGTGCTATTTTTCATTTCAAGCGGGCCCAGTACCAGCTCTTGCATGATGTCTGGAAATGGTTTGCCTTCAATATCGATCAGCATCTGCTGTGCAATACAATACCCTCCTCCTGAATAGCTAAAAGTACCCCTGGTTCTTTATATACCCGGATCGCTCCTGAGTTGGCTGGAGTAGCTCCATTAAGTACCTGAAGTAGCGTAGGAACCTTATCGGAAATTGCATAACCTGCGAAACCCGATGCTGTGAGCCCTGCGCTGTGGCTAAGAATGTATTTCAGAGAGACTTTCTTTTTTGCTGTAAATTCATTTTCCGGGAGCTTCCATGATTTAAGATATGAATTTACATCTTCATCCAGATTGATTTTTCCTCTTTCGACCTCCTTTAGCGCTGCATAAGCACTTACTGGCTTACTGATGGAAGCTGCCTGAAAGAGTGTTTGATCCGTGACCGGTCTTTTAGTTTCTCTGTCAGTTACTCCATAACTTTTGACCCATATTATTTTTGAATCTTTTATGACTGCTATACTAAGACCAGGAACACCATAATGTTTCATCCGGTCTTCAATAGTCCATACAGAATCCCCTTCAAAACGTACAGGAGGTACTAAGCCTGATTCAACTTTTCTTATTTCTGCTTTAGTTATATTGTCAGTTTGAGCCGAAATATTCTGGCAGTATAAGGAAGCAATTAAAAATAGGATGCCTATAGACGCTTTGTTTTTCATAATTCTAATTAATTGAGAGAATTTATGAAAATGAAGATAGTTAATTGTTAATTAAATGAGGAATGAAACAAGAAGTGTTGCCTGTGATTAAACTATCATCTTCGCGAATGCCATACCTGAGGGTTGCTGGCCAATAATCCAGGAGCCGATAATCGGGATTTTATTTTCGAACCTTGGGATGTTAAATGTTTTTTGGCAGATGAAACCCTCTTTACCATATATGCCTTTGGTTTCCTCTATGATCTGCCCATTCTTAACTATACTGATATTGGCCCCTTCTCTGGAGTAAATAGGTTTTTTTACATAATCCTTTAAGTTGTTTTCTTCTTCAAAATAACACTCCAGGATGTAAGGGCAATTTGGAAATAATTTCCATAATACTGGCATCAGCGCTTTGTTGGAAAGGAGCATTTTCCAGGCTGGTTCTATCCAGTATACTTCTGGATTTAGCAGTAGCTGATCAAAGAAAGGCTCATTAACCATCCATTCCCAGGGATAAAGTTTAAAGATGTTCTTAATCTCCTGATCTTCTAAATCTATAAACTCACATTCTTCCTGATTCCATCCGATATCATCAATAAAAATGAGTTTTGTCGATATTCCAGCTTGTATTGCACAGTCTCTCATGTACTCTACGGTAGTTAAATCTTCCAGAGATTGTTTGACGCAGGCAAAGTGTAAAATTCCCTCATGCAGATAGGGCTTTAAGTATCTCCAGTAATCAATAAGACGTTCATGTACGGAATTGAACTGATCTTTATGTGATGCAAAATCCTGTAGCCAAAACCACTGTACAATTCCAGCCTCAAATAAAGACGTTGGAGTATCAGCATTAAATTCAAATAACTTTAAGTCATTTCCATCAAACCCGAAATCAAAACGTCCATAGATAGCAGGGACATCGTCATTCCAGCTTTTTTCTATAATTGCTATTGCTTTCTCAGGGATGGCAAATTTATGATATAGTTTGTTGTCTATAATATACTGTACGGCTTCAAGGCACATGCCCCAAAGTTCGGCTGTAGCAGTTTCGATTTTATTGACTTCCGAAAGTGAAAATTCGTAATAAGCCTTTTCATCCCAATAAGGAACATCCAAAGTATGGAAGCCCAAAGCCTATTTTTTTCTACTGAAGCCTGCCAGTTATTTCTGGGTGTAACGGTATGTCTTTGCATTATGATGAAACCGAGAATGAATGTGAACCTCCAAATCCGCCTCTTATTGTTGCGCCTTTCATTGCTGATCTGCCAATGTTTGAACGTTCAGAGATTGAAGAAGAATAATAGCCTGAATGGTGATATCTGCCACCGTAAAACATGCCGTATGGTCTGAATGCGTAGTACCATAGGAATGGTGAAAGATGCATGCCCTGGGTATGTGTGTAATTCGCTGTAGTATCAGAACGCATATAGACTTCATTAGAATCCCAGTCTGGCTTGGGCTTGCTGCAGGAAGCGAGGGCTGCGGTAACGAGTACGAGGGTTACTACCTTTGATTTCTTCATATTAGTTTACTGTAATAAAGATCTGGTAGTTTTTTTTAACCTTTATAGTAGAGTCCTGACCAGAACTGTTCTCTCCTTGTTCATCTGATATTCCCAGTGCTGGTATGGTGTCCAGCCGGATCACTCTTTTAACATCCTTGTTTTTGACCCAGAATATGTTTTCAGTTTTCATTACATCAAGTGAATCGGTTAGATGTGCGATGTGCACTTTAGTTTCTACCGAACCATTCTTATCTACCGCTTTGACTTTGTCATCATTTTCTTCCTTACATGCCATTAGCGACAAGATAAGGATGGAGAGTACCAATTTTTTCATGCGTTCTATTTGAGCAGTTATTATTGGAAAGATAAGAAAACTTAGTGCGATAAGAAAAATTAGATGATGGATTAATTCCTAACAGAAAAAATGGCCTTTCTAATTTAGAAAGGCCATTTTTTCTGAGCTTTTAAAAGCTTTCTCCTTTAAATAAAGAGTTTATGGTAATGTCTTTAATTTTTGCTAACCACAGTCAAGACATTTCCATTCTACAACGCCGTCGCCTGTTCCAAAGCGCTGCATAGTGAATTTTTCAATGTCAATTAAGAATCCAATCCCATTTTCATTGGCATTTTGTAGTACAGCATCCGTGACAATCGGAATCGGCACATTCGTCATAAACTTTGACGTCAAGTTGCTTACTTCCTTGTCTTATTCTCAGCGTTTTTAATTTATACTTACCAGCATCTTTGGAATGAATAGAAGCGATATCATGTGATTTTACCCAGCTTAATGGCTGAACGCCATTTAAAAATGCGAACTGACCGGCCCATAGGCAGCCATTGTAACCATCCGGGCTGCATTCTTCACTGCCGGGAGCCGGATAGGACTCGAAATTAGTAAGGTTAGCCTTACGCCACACATCGGGAGCGGCATTCACATTTTTTGTGGAAGCATCTGGTGATTCCGGACTTTGAACTTCACTTTCTTTTTTACAGGAAGCAAGCATCATCATGCCTGCCAGGATGAAAAGGGCAGTCTTAGCCCTTAACAACGTAGAAATTGTTAGGTTTTTCATAGTTTTTAGTTAGATTGTTGTAAATCAGTTATTTGGTAATGTATTTTAAATATAATTATTTTTTTAAGATTAAAATACAATATTTAAAATTTATATTATTTAATAATAAATGGAGTTATTTTTTGTATATTTGATATATAACGAATGCTATTTCTTTAGAAATTTATAAATATGATAAAATTGAAAAATATTCTTCCCGATGAACCGGGCCGTCCTCTGGCGAAGAAGTAAACATGAATTAGTCAATTAACTGAGTTCGTCTATTTTTAACTGAATTTCTTGTTGTTCAGTTAGTGTTTTGGCTAAAGAATACGCCCGCCCGAAGTTGAGTCTTGCTTTTTGGCGGTCGGTGGCTTTGTAAAGCTCGCCAAGGAGGATAAAGTAAAAATGATTGCTTTCTAGTTTTAGTTTTTCTGCCTCAATTAAAGCTGCCTGCTGTCCATTTGCTTTATATAAGGCAAAAGTCCTGTTCAGGGCGACACTTGGGGAGTAGTTAACGAGGAGGAGCTGATTATACAATTGTAAAATGTCTTCCCATTTTTCTTTTGTATCCTCTTTGATGATGCAATGCCAATAGGCAATTCTTGCTTCTAAATGATAGGAGCTGATCTCGTTTCCCTGTGCTGAAAGGCTTAAAAAGTATATCCCCTGATTTATTAAATCGGTATCCCATAATTGTTCATCCTGTTGTTCGTAAAGGATCATGGCACCCTCACTGTTCTCTCTTGCACTAAAGCGGGAGGCGTGGAAACACATCAGCGCAATTAAAGCATTTGTTTTTGGCCGGTTAGTTCTTTCATATGCGGTTAACATCAAACCCAGCCGTAATGCTTCCAGACACAAGTCTTTTCTTAAAATCTGATTTTGAGTTTTTGAATAATACCCCTCGCTGAAAAGTAAGTAGATAATATGTAAGACATTGTCGAGCCGGTTGGTTATTTCATTTTCTGACGGCAGCTCCATTTGCACCTTTTCAGTGCGTAATTTTTCTTTTGCCCTGAATAATCTCTTATTAATAGTTTCTTTATTGGATAAAAATGCTTCTGCAATTTCATCAATGCCGAAACCGCAAAGAATACGCAGCGCTAATCCAATCTGTGCTTCACTGGCAATAACAGGAGTACATATAGCAAAGAGCATTTGTATCTGGCTGTCTTTGATGTTCTGGCTGGAGAAGCTCAATTCTGAGATTTCATAGTCATTTTCTTGTCTCAGGTTTAGTTCTGGAAGAATTTTGTCGTTTAAAATCTTATTTCTTCTAAAATACTGAAGTGTTTTTTGCTTAGCTACGACATAAAGCCAGGCTGTTGGATTTTTAGGAATACCTTTCATTTTCCATGACTCGGCCGCAAGCAAAAATGTTTCGCTTACAATGTCTTCAGCAAGTTCAATATGCTCCAACCCAAAAAGCTTGCTGATGACGGCAACCATTTTAGAGAACTCCTGTTGAAACAGATACTTTAAAGATTCGCTTTCCTTTTCCATAATTAAACGCAAAACCTGCTCCTGTGATAGAGAAGGTTTTGCGTATTTAATAAGTTTTATACGAGTACAGGACGTATTTCAACACTACCACCAGCATCCAGTGCAGGACTGCCGTGAGCTAATGTAGTTGCCTCCTCTAAGCTATCTGCTTTAACAACAATAAAACTACCCAGGCGCTCTCTGATTTCAACAAATGGCCCATCAGTGATCACTCCACCAGCTTTAAGTACTTTGCCTTCGGGAGCAAGACGTTGCGGACCATTACTGGCGAGTTTTCCCTGTGCTGCTATTGCTCCAACCCAATCGTACCATCTCTTTGTAAGTGATTTCATCTCCTCTTGTGAGAGGTTACTGTAGTCATAGCTGGGTTGACGGAATAATAACATGAAGTCTTTCATCTTTTTCTGTTTTTATGGTTATTGAATATATGAATTACAAAATTCACTATGTAATAAAAATCTATTTCGTTTGTGCTGTGTGCTGATAAGATCCTCCCTTGATGCCGAAAGCAATGTTAAGACGATTATAGCTGTTGATCGTTGTAACAGCCAAAGTCAAATCAATTAATTCCTTCGCTCAGAAAATTGCTTTACAGCATTTTCGTAAATTTCATCAGGAACCTGGCCGTCTGTGATTTTAGTAACCGCTTCTGCCCAGGCAAGTGCCGCACACTCTCTGTCGCTATAAAGCGGTGCTTCACGCCATGCATTCAATACATAAAGACGCTGTTCTGTTTCGCCCATTGCACGCAATTCTTTTGCATGCATATCAAGACAATAAGCACAGCCGTTAATTTGTGATACTCTAAAATAAATTAATCTTAAAAGTGATTGTTCAACTGGCGATTTCGCCAGATAGGTACCTAAGCTATACATTGCTTTCATAGCGTTCTGACCTTTTTCGTGAAGATTGATTCTCTGTCCCATTTTATTTTAATTAATAATGATTTATACCTCAGTAATGTTTGAGATTATAGGAATTGGACATCCGTTGAGAAATTTTTCTGTTGCCCTTGTTTTTTATTCTTTAACACTTAGATTTTCAGCTGGCAGATTACGTTATATTTGAAAACCTCATTCGATCGATGGAATTTTATGAAAGCAATACTTTTTTCTATTCTTCTCCTTTTTTTAGTCAATACAGCTGTCTTTTCTCAGGAATGTAACTGTGCCGAAGAATTTCAATATGTTAAAAGTAAGATCGAAAAAAACTATGCTGGATTTAAGGATAAAGTCAACCCTAAAACCATGATCGCTTACCAAAAATATACTGCGCAGGTGTTGGAAAGATCAAAAAAGATCACTTCTTCACCCTATTGCATTAATCTCATTAACGAGTGGATTGGGTTTTTTAAAGATGGACATATTGAAGTCGGGCGGAACAGACTTTCTAAAGAGAAATATGATGCCGATCAGCAGAGGCTGATTGCAGGTGTCGAAAAACAGGTGGTGGGTGAAAACGAATTAAGCAGGCTAAAAAAATCTGTGGGTATAGAGGGAGTCTACTGGGATAAAGACTCTGTTTATAAGGTCGCGGTGATAAAAAACGAAAATGGTTTTCGTGATTATGCGGGTGTCATTCTGGAATCAAAGATCAAAGCATGGAAACCGGGCTTTATAATTTTAGAATTAAAAGATGAGAAAAAGATTTTAAAAGGAATAGCTTATGATAAATACTATACGCCTGAACCGGTATCTTTTAAATTAGGTCAAAATGCATTAGGCGATTGGCAAAGAGAGGGTACAAGCAGGACAAAAGTGGAAAAAGTTTTGAGTGATGATGTCTCGTGCAAATTGCTTTCTGATCAAACGTTCTATATACAGATTGGGACTTTTAACCAGAGAAATGCTAAAAGTATTGACTCTTTAATTCTTTTTAATAAAGAAATTCTGGATAAAACACCTAACCTGATTCTGGATTTGAGAAATAACGGAGGTGGTGCAGATTTCTCTTACCGCCCTCTGATACCTTATTTTTATACTAATCCAATTAAAACTGTTGGCCCGGATATCTTATCTTCAGATGATAATATAGCCGGTTGGGCCGGGCTGTTGAAAATGAATGATATGCCTGAAGATCAGAAAGTGTTTATCCGTGAAAAGATAGCAGCGATGGAGTCGCACAAAAATGAATTTATTGATTTAGGGGCAGACAAAGATCTTGTCCTGGATAGTATCAGCGTATTCCCTAAAAGGATTGTTGTCTTGATTAATAAAGGCTGTGGCTCAACAACCGAGCAGTTTCTTCTGGCCGCAAAACAAAGTAAAAAGGTAACCGTTATGGGTGAAAATTCTGCCGGAGTATTGGATTACGCGAATGTTAGAGATATCTCATTTAGCTGTATGCCATACGCGCTGCACTATGCAACGAGCAGGAGCAGAAGAGTCGATAAGGGGCAGGGTATTGATAATGTTGGTATCAAACCTGATCATCTATTGACCCCATCCCAAAATTGGGTAATAGCGGCACAACAGTTTTTAGAGAAAAAATAAAGCTGCTTAAATGGTAAATCCTTTGCCAAAAACATCATGCACGTCGTGGATCACAACAAAAGCATCAGGATCTGTTTCGTGTACCATAGTTTTTAGCTCTATTAATTCAGGCTTACTGATCACTACATAAATGACCTCTTTGCGATCTTTGGTGTACGCACCATGGCCGTGTAGTACTGTCGCCCCTCTTACAAGGCCTTTAGTTATTTTTTCGGCAATGATTACGGATTGAGCAGAGATGATTGTAACCGCTTTTTTAGTATTGAATCCTTCGACAATAAAATCTACAACTCTGGCGCCGATATAAACTGCAACAAGCGTATACATTGTTTTTTCAGGGCCGATAATGAAGGTAGATAGTCCGATAACTACAATATCAACAATCAGCATTGCTGTGCCTAGTTTCCATCCCCATAATTTTTGAAAAAGACGGGCTATAATTGCAGAACCACCTGTTGTTCCCCCAGATAGGAAAACCAATCCTATACCTCCACCGACAAATAAGCCAGCAAATATAGCGGCAAGTAAAGGATCTGAAGTTAAAGGAGGATGTGTGTTTTCTGTAAGGAATAGAAAACAGAGAGGAAAAGATACCGAACAGCGTATATACAATTGTACGTTTGTCGAGTAATTTATACCCTATGGCCATCAGTATAGCATTCAGGATCAGGTTTAAAATACCTGGCGACCAGTGGAAATAATAAAAGGCCACAATGGTCAATCCGATTACCCCACCTTCGGATAATTTATTTGGAATGGCAAAGTAGTTAATACCCGAGGCAAAAATAAGGGTCCCTAAAATTATCAATGCGATATTTTTTGCGTGTTCTTTTGTTGCCAGCGTTGCCATGATGTTGTTTTAGATATTGTAGGTAAATAGAATTGAGCGATCGTTAAAAAGGCTTTCAGCGATATTTATTCTGCAAATATCTAAAACAAATCCGGGTTTTATACAACTAATTCCATCCTCCTCCTAACGAACGGTAAAGATCTACCATTGCACTGAGTTGCTGACGTTCTATATCCATGAGGCTCAATTCACTCTGTAAAACATTACTTTGTGCAGTAATTACCTCCAGGTAATTGGGCCATTTTTTTTTGAAGAGCATATCTGCATTTTTGATAGCCAGCTTCAGGGTTTGTACCCTTGATTCTTGTAAGCCGCGTTGTTTTTTTAATTTATTAAGTTTCACAAGCGCATCAGTTACTTCAGTAACGGCGTTAATAATTGACCGTTTAAATTCTATAACGGACTTGTCTTTGTCAATTTTGGCTAGTTCAAACTGCGTTTTCAGTTGACGGCGCTGAAATATTGGCTGCGTTACACCTCCTGCTACTGTACCGAATAATGAGCCTGGAATATTAAACCAGTTGCTGGCTTTAAAGGTATTAATACCTCCGCTTGCAGTAATCGTTAACGAAGGATACATACTGGCCTGTGCAGCTCCAATCCGGGCATTTGCAGCCATAACATTCAGTTCTGCGGCTTTGACGTCTGGTCTGATTGCAAGGATATCAGCAGGGATACCTGTTGTTAAATGTTCGGCTACAGAAAATGCTCCTAAGCTCACTTTTCTTTCAATTTTTGAAGGGAAAGTACCTGCCAGTGTTCTTAATGCGTTTTCCTGAATGGTGATGAACTGTTCCAGTTGAGGAACAAGTAATGCTGCAGAGAGCTGTTGTGCTTCGGCTTGTTGGACAGCAAGGATGTTTACCTGCCCCGCATCTTTCTGTAGACGGATAACAATCAGTGTGCTGTCATTAAGAACTACATTATGCTTCGCTATTTCTAACTGTGCATCAAGCATAAGCAAATTGAAGAATCCTTGTGCAACATTAGCTACAACCTGTGTTTGAACAGCTCTGGCGGCAGCTTCTGTTTGCAGGTAGCCATCCAGTGCGGCTTCTTTCGTTCTTCCAATTTTTCCCCAGATATCTGCTTCCCATGACAAGCCCAGGTTTGCGTTATAATCCTCAATATGTTTTGTTTGGGCAAACTCTGCAACACTTATCCCGTTGAGACTGTTGCCCGAAGGTCTGCTGCTTGATGCATTTATCTGTAAATTTACTTCTGGTAAAAATCCTGCATTGGCTAGTTTCAGGCTTTGTTTAGCACTCTCTATATTTTTAATCGCAAATTGCAGATCAAAATTGCGTAACACGGCGCTGTCTATTAATTCCTTTAAGGTCGGTTCTGTGAAGAAATCCTTATAGGCAATATTTGCTATACTTGGCCCGGAAGCAGTAGCTGCTGTCCGGGTATTGAATTGTTCTGGCAGGGCAGTCTGGGGTCTGACATAATCCTTCCCCATTTTACAAGCCGATAAGACCAGTGGTATAGATAAAACGTATATATATTTATTCAGTTTCATGTTCAAAATTTCTAAAGACCTGTTAAATTCTGTTCTTTGTGTGTGCCACTGATTTTCTCATGCAAATACTGAAAGGCGACGTAAAGTACTGGGATAATGAACACACCCAGTATTACACCCAGTACCATTCCGCCTGCCGCACCCGTTCCAATAGACCGGTTACCAAATGCTGATGGACCAACTGCCCGCATCAATGGAATTAATCCTACAATGAACGCAAGGGAAGTCATAATAATCGGACGTAGTCTGAGTTTAGAGGCTTCCAATGCAGATTCTAATAATGACATTCCTGCTTTACGGCGCTGTACAGCATATTCAATAATCAGAATTGCATTTTTTGCCAGTAAGCCAATCAGCATGACCATTGCAACCTGAACATAAATATTGTTCTCCAGGCCAGCCATATTGACTGCTAATAATACACCCAGTATACCTACAGGAACAGAAAGAATAACTGCCAGAGGTAAAATATAACTCTCATATTGGGCCGCCAGCAAGAAGTAAACAAAAAGTAAACATAAGCCGAATACTGTGGCAGCCTGTCCGCCGGATGATTTTTCTTCCAGAGACATCCCCGTCCATTCATAGCTATAACCAGCCGGTAAATATTTGTCAGCTACTTCTTCTGTTGCCGCGATTGCATCGCCTGTACTGTATCCGGCTTTAGCCATCGCATTAATACTGATCGCATTGAAAAGGTTATACCGTGAAACGGTTTCAGGTCCATATACTCTTTTCAGTTTAATCAGCGTATTGACAGGAACCATTTGCCCTCCCGTATTTTTAACAAATATTCCATTGATTGATTCAGGAGTAGCTCTTGACGCTACATTTGCCTGTACAACAACTCTGTAATACTTGCCAAAACGGTTGAAATCTGAAGTTTGTATACTTCCATAATAGGCTTGCATAACACCCATCAGGTCTTTGATGCTCACCCCCAATTGTTTGGTTTTTACGGCATCGACTTCCATTTCCAGCTGCGGATAGTCAGTTCTGAAAGTAGTAAATGCAGCCTGTATTTCTTTGCGTTTCATGAGCTCCTGCGTAAAGCCCTGAGCGATTTCACTGAATTTATCAAGTTTGGCTCCTGTACGGTCCTGTAAGACTAATTCAAGACCGCTTACATTCCCGAAACCAGGGACTGTAGGCATCGTGAATACAAATATGCTGCCTTCCAGAATGGTTGATAGCTTTTGGTTCATTACGCCAATGATTTCATTGATATCCTTTACTTCGCCCCTTTTATCGAGATCTTTTAGTTTGACGAAACCAACGCCAAATGATGGACTGGTAGCTGAGCTCAGCATGTCAAAACCAGAGATACTGGTAATGTTTTCAGTTGATGGCATCGTTTTGATAATACTGTCTGCTTTTTTCAAAGCTTTTCCGGTCCGGTCTAAAGAAGACCCGGCAGGCATTGCCATAGAAAAAACAACAAAACTGCCATCTTCATCAGGAATAAACCCTTTTGGTGTGGTACGCAGCATCCAGAAAGTTAAAAGCATCAATAAAGCCAAAGCACCAAAACTTGCCCATTTGAAACGGATCAGGACTTTGATGCTTTTAATATATCTATCGGTCATTGCCGAAAATCCAGTATTGAAAGCCGTGAAGAACTTGTCGCTGAATCCAACTTTTTTATTAGGATCTGTATGGTTGTTTTTCAAAAACAGCGCACATAATGCAGGACTAAGTGTTAATGCATTCACGGGGCCGAAATCACAATAGCAATTGCCAGTGTAAAAGCAAACTGTCTGTAGAATACTCCTGTAGGGCCTTCCATAAATCCTACTGGTAAGAACACGGCGGCCATAACCAATGTGATGGAGATTACTGCTCCGGTAATATCATGCATGGCAGATAAAGTTGCCGGGCGCGCAGCAAGATGTTCATGTTCCATTTTTGCGTGTACAGCCTCAACCACGACAATAGCATCATCCACCACAATTCCAATTGCCAGAACTAGTGCGAACAGGGTTAATAAATTAATAGAGAACCCAAATAGCTGCATGAAAAAGAATGTTCCTATAATCGCCACAGGGACTGCAATAGCCGGGATCAATGTCGATCTGAAATCCTGAAGGAAAATAAACACAACAATAAATACCAGTATAAAAGCCTCTATCAGGGTATGTATTACCTGTGAAATAGATTGATCCAGCTGAACTTTTGTGCTAAAAGGAGTCTGATATTTTAAGCCTTTAGGGAAAGTCTTTGAGAGAGCTTTTCCATAGCCATATTGATCTCTTCCTGTACTTTGTTAGCATTGGATCCAGCTGTTTGGTAAATAGCCATACCAGCACCAAATTTGCTGTCTACCCAGGTGTCTCCACTATAGGTATAAGAGCCAAATTCAACTTTAGCCACATCTTTTACACGTAATACTGAACCATCGGCATTGGCACGTATAATCATTTCTTCGAAACCGAATGGCTGATTAGATTTTCCTTTATATTTCAGGACATATTCAAAAGCTTCTTTACTTCCCTCTCCAAATTTACCGGGAGCAGCTTCAACGTTCTGATCCTGGATGGCTGCCATTACCTCCTGAGGACTCAATCCATAAGAAGCCATTTGCTCTGGATTTAACCAGATACGCATCGCATAATCTTTGTTCCCGAATACGGTGACGTTACCAACTCCTGAAACCCTTTTCAGTACTGGAATGACATTTATTTTTGCATAATTTTCTACAAAGGCAGCGTCGTATTTTGACTTTCATCGGAAATAGACATGAACATAATCATGCTGTTTTGTTGTTTCTGCGTAGTTACACCAATTTGGACAACTTCGGCTGGTAATTGACTTACTGCCTGTGATACTCTGTTCTGCACGTTTACTGCCGCCTGATCAGGATCTGTTCCAAGCTTAAAATAGACCTGCAAACTCAACGCACCGTCGTTACTTGAGGTTGACTTAATATAAGTCATGTTTTCCACACCATTGATTGCATCCTCCAAAGAGGGGGCAACAGTACGAGCCACCGTTTCTGCATTCGCACCAGGATATACTGCGGTAACGAATACACTCGGCGGTGCAATATCCGGGAACTGCGTAACCGGGAGTTTTGTCATACTTAAGAATCCAAGTATTAACAACAAAATGGAGATCACCGTAGCTAATACGGGTCTTTCTATGAATTTCTTAAACATGGGGTAATTGTATTATGATGCCGGATAATTCAATTACCCGGCTTATGTTTATATTATTTTTTCAGCTTTAACAGAGGCCGATGCAGAACCAGGCGTAATAACCATTCCTTCCTGTAAGCGATCAAGCCCTGTAAATACGATCTTGTCACCAGGTTTGAGACTGCCTTTAATGATGTAATCTGTACCGCTTTTACCAGCTATATCAATCATCACTCTGCTGATTTTATTGCTGTCAATTAGCTTATAGACAAATACTTTGTTCTGCAATTCCATTGTTGACGCTTGCGGAATCATTAAAGAGCTTTCGTGAACCTGATCGATTCTTACTTTTCCTGTATTTCCTGCACGTAACAAGCCATCCGCATTAGGGAATGTTGCCCTTAGCATAATTGAACCAGTGTTTTTATCAAACTGTCCATCAACCATGGTGATATGTCCAGGATGAGGGTAAATAGTGTAATCAGCCAGAAGTAACGAAACCGGAGGTATCTGTTTGATCTTCTCAGTCAGCGTTTTACCAGGGTATTGTGCTTTGAAATTGATGAAGTCACACTTTCTCTATTGAGAAATAAGCATAGATTTCATGTACGTCTGAAAGCGTTGTTAATGGTTGCTGGTCATTTTTACCGACCAAACTGCCCAGTCTGCGCGGGATTCTGCCTATGAAACCACTAACAGGAGCTTTGATACTGGTGAAAGCCAGGTTGATTTTTGCCGATCCTACAGCTGCTCTGGCTTGCTCAAGATTCGCTTTTGCCACATTATAAGTTGCCTGTACCGTCTTCAATTGTATAGGTGAGACTACATTGCTTTTAACCAATGGAATTACTTTATCTACTTCAAGCTGCGTATTGCTCAGGGTCGCTTCTGCGGCATGCATTACTGCAATTGCATTATTTAACTGCTGCTGGTAAGGCTGATCGTTAATTTTAAACAGTAGCTGGCCTGCCTGAACAAAAGCACCTTCATCTATATAAACTTTGTCCAGATAACCATCTACCTGAGGTCTGATTTCAACGTTTACTTTCCCTTCAAGTGTACCAGTATAGTCTTTAGTAGTTGCTGCAGATTTAGCAAGCGTAATTACTGGTATTGCAGGTGGAGGAGTCTGCCCGCCAGGGTTTTCATCCTTTGAATGGCAACCAAATAAAACAGTAATCAGTAATGCGGAACAAAATAAGATGCCCGGTCTTCGTAATAGAAGAGATTTGTTTTCAACTTTCATGAGTCTGATAGGATTTTCATAATTGCGGAAACCTATATTGCTTAATGAAATACAGATTACAACGATGCAATTTTATGATTAAAGCGACAAAGTGAAGGTGAAGAAATAACTGAGAACGCTTTATTGGCAGATGAAACAACTTTCAGCGCAACTGAATCAGCTATCGAGCCATTTTTTAAACTGGCTGGCCTTTTCTTTACTAATATGTATTTCGGCCGCTGCCGCAGGAGCAAGTATCAGCTTCAATTTTCCGTTAAAATAGTTGTGAATACTCTCCAGACTTTTGATATTAATCAGGTATTGTCTGTTAGCACGAAAAAATATTGCAGGATCAAGCTGTTCTTCCAATTCGTCCATTGTATAGGAAATAGCTTGTTCCTTTGCATCACTCGTCACAATATTTGTGATTTTGTTTTCTGAATAAAAGTAAGCGATGTCAGGAACCATAATTGTTTTATAACCATCCCTGTATGGGATTAGAAAACGGGAACGGTAATTAGGATTTTGTTTTTTAATAATCGCAACAACTTCCTCAATTGTTCCGGAAGAGATTTTCTGGGTGTTTTGTTGTTTGAATTTGGAAATACTTCCCCTTAATTCTTCTATATCTATTGGTTTTAAAAGGTAGTCGAT
The DNA here is from genome assembly GCF_053890575.1 of Pedobacter sp. NJ-S-72. Lineage (NCBI taxonomy): Bacteria > Pseudomonadati > Bacteroidota > Sphingobacteriia > Sphingobacteriales > Sphingobacteriaceae > Pedobacter > Pedobacter sp. NJ-S-72. The sequence goes on from NZ_CM132681.1 coordinate 4,503,857, forward strand.
GCTGTTCACCTTAAATGCACGCAGTGCATATTCATCATAAGCTGTAGTAAAGATAACGGGTACAGTAATCTCCACCTTAGTGAATATTTCAAAACAGATACCATCTGCCAGGCGTACGTCCATTAGAATCAGGTTGGGGTGTGGATTTGACCGCAGCCATTGCACACTATCGGCAATCGTATCGAGTATCGCAATGATTTCAGTCTGGCTGGCTATCTATTTCAAGCAATATTTTTTGCAGACGTATCGCGTTTAGTTTTTCATCTTCTATGATTAATACATTCATTTTATATTATTCTGATATTTCTAATAAAGGTAATTTAACGATGAATGTGTTTTCATTCTCCGTTATTTTCGGACAAGCGTCCGATAAGAGCCGGTAACGACTAATAATATTCTTCAGCCCTACCCTTGTTGAAGGGATATGAAAATTCACTAGCTGCAAATTATTCGAAACTTCGAGCCACCCATCTTCGTTGATACGGATGTCAATGTGTAAAGGGCGCGAACGGGATGCAATATTATGTTTAATTGCATTTTCTATCAGTAATTGCAATGTGATCGGTGGAACGCCTTTTGTTTCATAATCTTCTGGTATATTTATATCAATTTGCAAATTATCTGATACTCTTATTTTGATCAGGTAGATGTAAGAATTGATAAACTTAATTTCATCCTTTAATGAAATAATATCCCTGCTCAGATTAATAATCATATAGCGGTATACTTTAGAAAGGTTATCCAGGAAAAGAAGAGCAGAATCCGGGTTTTCAACAATCAGACTTGATAAAGTGCTGAAATTATTGAACATGAAATGCGGGTCGAGCTGTGCTTTTAATGATTGCAGTTCTGCCTGCATGGCGATCTGGTTCAGGTCATATGCCTTAAGTTCGAGTGCTGATGTTTCCAGCATAGAGATTTTCCATTTACGCAGGAAAAAGTCGGCGGTATAGATTGCACTGATTAATGTACTTATCACAATACTTACCATGAAAACCTGCCAGCTGAATGTTTTATCGCTCTGTGAATAATTGTTGTTTTGCGGATAAACGAGATGATCAATATAGAGCAGCATACTGATGACTATACATGCACTGATAATCTGTAGAAAAAACTGGCAAAAGAAACGTAATACGGGGGATTCCAGCCATGGTATATGACGATCCAGCCATCGGGCAATGAGTAAACTGGATTCCGTAATTAAAAAACAGACTACCATTACACCCAGCCATTCAGTCAGTAAGGTGTATAGGGTCTGGTCAAAATACCTGCTCCAGGATGGATCATAGGGATTTAACAGGTAAATAAAAATGTAAAAACAAAAGAAGACTATAGGTAAAATGAAAAATCTGAAATTCTGATAAAAGGCACGTTCACTTACTGTTTTATTCTTGGCCATAGCTTTAATGTTTATTATTCATCAATGTAACAGGTTACAACCTGTAAAATTAATGCCAGAATTAATAATGTAATGAGCTTATTGACTGAACGTCATATTTGTCACGCTGAAACAGTCTTTTAAGTTGCTCAATAGTACCAGCCATTAACGGGGCCTTTCACAGATATGACAAAGATAGAAAAAACAGGAGTGTAATCCTTACAGCTCAATATGGCTTTTTTATGTTAGCTAAATAGATTTTTCTATTTTGTAATACACTTTAGGTATAAATGCTTTCTTTTTGATAAAAATAGTTCTGAAATACAATAAATAATTCTTATTTAGCTAACTATTCTTACAAGAATAATTTATTCTACATATTGTGCCCCAAATAACAAATAACTAATCTTATTTATTCTAAATGAAAAGAAAACTACTCAATTTTATTGTGTTGAGCTTGCTATGCATTAGTTCTGCATTTGCACAAAACGCAACAATAAAAGGTAAAGTTACAGGCAAGGATGATGGTCTTCCAATTCCAGGAGTATCTGTGAAGGTGAAAGGCAAGACTGCAGGTGCTCAAACAGATGGAAACGGGGCCTTTATTGTAGGGCCGGTAACTCCAACAGACGTGATTGTTTTTTCAGCAATCGGTTATACTACTAAAGAACAGACGGTAGGATCAAATACAGTGATTAATGCCGCATTAAGTGAAGATTCTAAGTCTTTAAGTGAGGTTGTGATTAATGTCGCTTATGGAACTTCAAAGAAAGAAGCCATTACAGGTTCAGTAGCTCAGATTGGCAAAAAAGAGCTGGAGAGAGACCATTGACTAATATTAACAGCGCACTGTCAGGATCTTCTGCTGGTGTGATGTCTAGTGCAGGAAGTGGTCAGCCAGGTGCTGCAGGATCTATACGTATTCGTGGTTTTGGTTCTATTAATGCGTCAAATGTACCATTATACGTAGTTGATGGTGCACCTTATGATGGAGATCTTGCAAATCTGAATGTTAATGATATTCAGAATATTTCAATTTTGAAAGATGCTTCTGCATCGGCTTTATATGGATCACGTGCAGCGAATGGTGTCGTGATTGTAACCACAATTAAAGGTAAAAAAGGCGGCGATCAGTTAGGGGTGAATATTACTCAGGGCGTAAGCTCAAGAGGAATTCCTGAATATGAAAGAGTTGACGCAAATCAATATTATCCTCTGGCATGGGAGGCTTATAAAAACAACCTCGTTTTTAAAGGGGAAAGTGATGCGGCTGCCAGAATAAAAGCTAGTTCATCCATTAAAGGCGCTTTAGGATATAATCCTTTCAACGTCGCTGATGGTGCTATTGTAGGTACTAATGGATTGTTAAATCCAGATGCAAAGCTTTTATATAATGACTTTGACTGGACAGAACCATTAAGACGTGTTGGTAAAAGAACAGATGCGAATATCAATTACAGTGGTGCTTCTGAAAAATCCGACTATTTCATGTCACTAGGTTATCTGGATGACAAGGGATACGTTCAGCGTTCAGATTATAACAGGGTTACTGGTCGTATTAGCCTTAATGCAAATCCATTGACATGGTTCAAAACAGGTTTAAATATTTCAGGAAACCTGACTAAATCCAACAGAGCGAGTGGTCAAACCTTAAACTCTCAGGGAACGACAGCAACAACAGGTTATAACAATCTTTTCTATTTTGCGCGTAATATAGGTCCAATCTATCCAGTTTATATGCATGATGCTTCTGGAGCATTCATTACAGATAAAAACGGTGATAAAGTATACGATTTAGGTGATAAACGTCCTTCTGGTGCAAGTAGTGGCAGACAGACACGTTGTACAAGAAACACTTTTAAACACCGATTTAACTAAAATAAATACTTTGAGTGCAAGAACTTATGGAGAAATTACTTTCCTGAAAGATTTTAAATTCACTCAGAAACTTAATGTAGACGTAACGAATTTTAGCGCGAATGGTTATAATAACAAGTTTGTAGGTGACGGAGCTCCATCGGGGGCTGCTGACAATGTTCGTTCTACAACAACCTCATTCACTTCAACTCAGGTTTTGAATTACAATAAAACTATTGAGAAAAGTAATTTTGATTTTCTTGCGGGTCATGAAAACTATAAATATGATTATTCTTATCTGACAGGAGAAAGAAATGGTCAGGTTTTAGATGGAAATACGGAACTGATTAATTTTACTACAACAAGTGATCTGAATGGCTATAAAAATGTTTATAACCTTGAATCTTATTTCACGCAGTTAAATTATAACTACGATGGTAAGTATTTTGCTAACGGTTCATTCAGGCGTGATGGTTCATCTAAGTTCGGGCCGAATACAAGATGGGGTAACTTCTTCTCGTTGGGAGCTTCCTGGTTAATTTCTGCTGAAAACTTCATGAAAAATACCACTTGGGTAGACTATTTGAAATTGCGTACATCTTATGGTTCGGTAGGTAATGATAGATTACTGGATGCTGATGGCAGAGAAATCTACTACAACTATAAATCATACTATAGCTTAAACTATAACAATAACAAAGAAGGTGGATTAGTGATCAATACTTTGGAGACCCCTGCATTAAAATGGGAAACCAATTACTCTACAGATATCGCTTTAGAATACGGATTGTTTAAAAACAGGTTACGTGGTACGCTGGAGGTATTTGACAGAAGATCAAATAATTTATTATTTAATGTACCTAACCCACTTTCCAGTGGAGTCTCTACGATTGCCAGAAATGTTGGAAGTATGTACAATAAAGGTATCGAGATTGAAATTGGCGGAGACATTATTAAAAGAAAGAACTTTAAATGGGATGCCAATATCAACTGGACTGCAGTTAAAAATAGAATTACACAACTAGCTGATGAAACACCAGTAATTGTGAGTGGAACCAAGCAGTTAGAAGTTGGTCATTCCAGGTATGATTTCTGGTTAAGAAAATGGGCTGGTGTAGACCCTGCTGATGGACTTTCATTATATGTAAGAGATAAGAACATTCCTGCTGGCGATGCGTCGAAAAACAGAACCATTAACGGGGTAGATTATACCACAGATCAGAGTAAGGCAGAATTTGGTTATGCAGGTACTGCTATTCCAAAATTTGCAGGAAGTATTACTAATACGTTTAGCTATAAAGATTTCCAGTTTTCATTTATGGTTAATTACCAGGTTGGCGGTAAAGTTTATGACTCATCTTATGGCGGGTTAATGTCTTATGGTTCATATGGAGGAGCATTGCACGTTGATGCATTAAATGCGTGGAAAAATCCAGGTGATATTACTAATGTACCACGTTTGGATGTTGTACGTACGTCTGTTTCCAATAATGCAGCCTCAGACCGCTGGTTAATTGATGCTTCTTACCTGGCTTTCAGATCGGCAACTTTCTCTTATAGTTTACCAAAAGCATTAATTGCAAAAGCTGAACTTAAAAGTGCAAGGGTTTATGTTGGTGGAGAAAACTTATTCTTATTGTCTAAACGTAAAGGTCTTGATCCTAGTTCTTCTTATACAGGAACTGTTTCGGCTGGTTATTCACCAACGCGTACAATTACATTGGGTTTAAATGTTGCATTTTAATTAATTAAGCACGGATGAAAAATTTAAAATATAAAATACTTTCTTTTTTACTGATTGCATTGACCTTTGCATCGTGTAAAAAGTCTTTTTTGGAAACGGTTCCAACTGACAGGGCAGACGATGCTACTGTGTTTAAGAATACAACTAATATCATGGGAGCCTTAAATGGTATTCATCGGATGATGTATAAGCAGTTTGATACTGATTATCAGGATCAGGGTGGAGAATCTGGTATGAAAATCATGATTGACATGTTGGGAGAAGATGTTGTAATGACTGCAGCTGGTAACGGCTGGTATAATCGTGTTTACCAATGGATAGACCACAGAAATGCCGCCAGTGCGAGTGATAAATATGCTTACAAATTCTATTATACAGTCATAGTAAATGCAAATAAAATCATTGAAAAGGTAGATGCCGCCGAAGGTCCACAGGTAGAGAAGGATGTAATTATGGCCGAAGCACTAACCTATAGAGCATGGGCCCATTTTATCCTTGTGCAGTTATATGCCAAACGTTATGATGCAGATGGCAATAACACACAAGCTGGTATACCTATTGTACTAGTTGCGAATATTACACCACAACCAAGAGCAACTGTTGAAGCGGTTTATACGCAGGTAAATAAGGATATAGATGCAGCTATCGCTATTTTCGGTACCACACCAGCAAGAGCTAACAAATCTCACTTTGATTTGAAAGTAGCAAAAGGTATTAAAGCAAGAGTTGCCTTAACTCAGGGGCAATGGACTGTTGCTGCGGCTAATGCTGTAGCGGCAAGAGCTGGTAGCCCATTAATGAATAACGAACAATATAAAAGCGGATTTAATGCTTCTGAAAATCCTGAATGGATTTGGGGAAGTAAACAAATTGAAGATCAGAGTTCTGGTTTCTCTTCTTTCTTCGCTTATATGTCTGCTAATTTTAACTCTAGTAATATCAGGGCAAATCCTAAAGCGATTAACTCCGTATTGTATGATAAGATCTCGCTTACAGATGTAAGAAGAGGGCTTTGGGATCCAACAGGTACAAATAAAGATTTCCCAATTGCACCAAATGGCGCAAGAAAAACCATATATGAATAGAAAATTCCTGGTAGCCGGTAAAACTAGTGTAGGTGATGTTGTACACATGCGTACTGCTGAGATGTACCTTATTGAAGCTGAAGCTTTAGCAAGAGCTGGTCAAACTGGTCCGGCACAGGCTGCATTGTTTATATTAGCTAATACAGAGATGCTAAATATGCTTTATCAACCAAAACAGGTGACGATTTGATTAATGAAATTCTAATTCAGCGTCGTATTGAATTATGGGGCGAAGGTTTCCGTTTTACGGATCTTAAGCGTCAGAATTCTGCTTTAGACAGAACTAAATCTAATCATACTACTGAACTTGCACAAACTTTAAATGAAGTTGCTGGTGATGTGAGATGGCAATGGATGATTCCTCAGGATGAAATCAATACAAATCCATTGATTGGTAAAGGTGGACAAAACCCGTAGTGTTTTTTTATAGTATTCAGAGGCTATCCCAATAGGATAGCCTCTTTTTTTTGCAAAAATCTATTCTGATGACTTTAGAACAGCGGTGAGCTCCTGAAGGGTTTTATTTTTTACATCAGATTTCCATGGCTGAATCTTTCCGTCGCTGTAATAATCAAGTGTATAGGTTCCTTCAATGTCCCCGGCCTTATAAACGAAGCCGCTTACTTTACCGTCATAAACACCACAACTACCCATGTATACGCCCAGGCCATCATTGTTATCTGCTAGAAATTCCTTAAAAAAGGCATTGTCCAGTGGCTTGCCCCGGTCGTCGTATAAATACATGGAAAGTTTTTTCAGCTTACGGCTGTATTCTCTCTCATTGTTCTGACTTTCTTTTTCTGCAGCTTGCTCAAGGTAAAGTTTGTTATTTCTCTGAAAATAGGAGTAAAACCTTTTTTTATCAATGTTGTCCTGATCTGAAAAATCATAATACCTATATATAGTGGTTTTTTCAGTTTTATTATCCGGAGTTAAATCTTCTATTTTCCTTCCTCCTGGACTAAAGGTGATTCTCATTCCATTTTCTCCTGCATGTTCAAGCAAGTAGCCATGTGGAATTAAAGTCACGACGATCAGTTCTACGGCATGCGATCCAAAAAGACCAATCCTGAAAGCTTCTGTTTTTGAATTGTTAACCGTACGGACGATATCTCCAGAACCACCCTTGACCCGAACTGGAGAATTTCTATACCGTTCTCCAAAACACCATTGATGAAGCTGTTTTTTTTATCGACAGTCGTGAAGGCTGTCTGGTTATCTTGTTCAGTCATCATCAGCTTATAGAGGTCATTATACCATTGCTCAATTAGCTTTCCATTTTTATAATAGTCGAAAATCAGCCAGGGGCTACCAACGTTTGTCTGCTTAAAAAAACCATTATAGGGTTTTCCATCTTTCAGATCGCCTGTCAGATAATCACTATATTCAGCATTGCCCAGATATATTGGATTTATCCCTTTTTTGAGTACTGCTGAAACATGCAGATTCATATTGAGTTGTTTTGCGATTTTTTGCTGTGCGTTCAGACAATCATAACACAGTGCATATTCTCTCGACAATTCCTCGTTTTTAACACATTTGAAATCACTTTTTGTAGTTGTAATTTCATTTTTGCTATTCAAATAGAACTCATCTTGCTTTTCGTTTTGCGCAAAAGTAAGTAGTGGTGTCATCAGGAGTAAAGTGTTAATTTATACATATGATATTTATAGGATAACAGTAAATGTAGTTGAATGTTTTCCTGTTATCTCCTGAAGTTATTAAAATAATCATTTAGCTTTCCGGTAATCAATTAATATCTTAGCAGGATGTCATCGCATCATATAGTCAGAGAAAAACAGGAGCCAGCCTTATATATTCACAACCTGGGCAATTTTGATGAAGAGTATTTGGGACAGATCCTGGAATGGAGCCCTACTTTAATCGTCAATGGTGCCATTTATGAAAAAGTTCTGAGCCTGGGATTAAAAGTAGACGTTATTTTAAATAATGTAGAAGGATTAGTTCCCCAGGAAAACACGAAGTCTATTATTGGCCCGGGAGACGAATACAATACAGTATTAAATTATCTGATTTCAGAAAAATACCCAGCTGTAAATATCATTGATGATCAGAAAGCATTGTCAGATCTGGCTTTCTATCTTCCCAAAATCAACATTGTTCTATTTACAGCAACGGAAAAATCATATGCTGTTAAAACAGGGTTTAATGTTTGGAAGCCTGCAGGAAGTGTTTTTTTGATTGATGTAGTTTCCTATTTTGAAGCAACGAACCTGATGCAAAAAGAAGAGCGAGGATTTGAAGTAGTGAAGGATGGTTTTGTAGAATTCACCTTTAGTACTGAATACGTGTTTTTAACGGAAAAGATATGATTACTCTAAGAAAAGCGAAAGAAGAAGATCTGCCTGTTATTCAGCGGATCGGTACAATTACATACGGGCCAACTTATACGCACCTGATTGGTCAGGAGCAGGTTGACTTTATGCTTGATAAATTTTACAATATCGTTGCCTTAACGCAGCAGCTGATGGAAGGTCACACTTTTTTGATTGCACAGGAAGGAGACACCGATCTTGCTTTTGTATCTTATTCATTAGAAACACGCGGAGAGCGCAGTGTGGTCAAATTACATAAGTTATATGTTCTGCCTGAGGCTCACGGAAAAGGATTGGGTAAACTTCTGGTTAACGAAGTGCGGAATAAAGCTATAGAAGCTGGTGCAGTGAGCCTGGAGTTAAATGTAAACCGTTACAATAAGGCAAAAAGATTTTTATGAGAAGGCTGGTTTCATTATTAAAGAAACCGTCGACATTGAAATTGGCAACGGTTTCCTAATGAATGATTATGTGATGGCACTGCCTTTGGTACCTGTAAAATCCTAATTAGTTAGTTTAGGTATTCTGGTCGGCGTATCTGTACCTTTTACAATAGTTATCGCACTTTTAGCAATTGCTTTAATCGTGGATAATATGTTATCAGTATCCAGGGAGCTGTATTCATCTTTTACTGTATGATACAGTTTGTCTGTATCTATCTGATCAGTACTAATCGTATGCGCAGGTACACCTAAAGCAGCTAGAGTAGCATTGTCACTTCTGTAGAACAGATTCTGTTGCGGATAAGGATCAGGATGAAAAGTAAATGCCGTTCCTTCCAGATTCTTTTGCAGGATCTTTCCAAATCTGATTTATCAAAACCGGTAATGAAAGCTGTATTTTTTCCGAACTTACTTTCTTTCCCGATCATCTCAATATTAAACATTGCGGTAACTTCATCAGGATTCAATTGCTGTGAGAAATATCTTGCACCAAAACCTCCTATTTCCTCCGCTGTAAAAGCAACGAAAATAAGTGTGCGCTCATTGTTGTTCAGTTTTTTATAATATTTGGCAAGGGCTATCATTGCTGTAGTACCAGAAGCGTCATCGTCTGCACCATTTGCAATGCTGTCCTGATCTGCTGAATGAATTATGCCCAGGTGATCGTAATGTCCGGAAAAGACCACTAATTCTTTGGCTTTTGATTTCCCGGGAATAATTCCTGCAACATTAAACAGTGGTAATTTATCGATGTTGTTTTTTAAGGAAACATTGAAGGTTTTTAAAGTCGTATCAGAAGATAATACCAGCACTAAAACAGATGGATTAGCGTGATCTACGGTTTCTTCGTCTACAACAGCAGCTTTTGAAACGTAGTCCTTTAACTGGTTAAATTCATTGGTGAATTTTTTTTATCTACCAGAACCAGCTGACGTTTTTTGTTGCGTACTAAAAGCCTGTATTGTTCTCTGAATGACTTTGAAGGATCAAGTTTTACCCAGCCATCGCTGTTTGTGTTGTCTAAATTCAGAGTGGCAGCAGTATTTCCCCAAATAGCTACTTCGGCCGGAGTGATAGCTTTTCCGTCAATAGATACTTCTGCTGATGTTGGTTTAACCTGGTATTTATAGAAAGTTTGTCTGTAGCTTGCGGCACCTTTTAATGGTTGCAATCCAATTTTCTTGAACTCAGCTTCAATAAAGGTTGCAGCTTTATCAATCCCGGGACTAAATGTTGCTCTTCCCTGCATATCATCACTACTCAGGGTTTTAATCAGGTTGTCTACGTAATCTTTAGAGATAATTTTATCAATATCCTGGGCTGTTGCCGTTCGGGCGATAAAAAGTAAGATTAAAGGGTAATAAAGTATTTCATCATAATTTAGTTAATGTTTCTTTTTGATTCTCTATTGCTGTTTCTACTCTCGTATCATGCACTCCATCGGTAACTTCAATCTCAAAATCCCTGTCTTTCTCCGAAGTATGGATCTGACTAGTCTCAAGATTTTCAACTGACCTGTCGTATGGACCTCTGGAACTCATCATTTTCACAAAAACGGGCAAACATTCAAAGAAGATAAAGAGCAGGCCGATGAATGTAACAGCCAGTGCAGTTGTCGTATCCCGGCTGCCATTCGTATTAAAGCTTAATTGCCCTAATGCCCAGTTGCGATCGGCGAATCCGGCAATATTTGTTAAACTATCCAATTGTTTGCCTGTGTAAAGCCGTTCGGATAATAAACCATCAAATTGCTTTCTGCCATCCACAAAATGCTCCATCCTTCTTACATCCGCATTCAGCGAATCCAGGTTTTGTTGTCTTTGTTTTAATTCTTCTTCTTTTCTTTTTGCATAAGGGCCATACCCCATTACCCCTGATGTTTCAGTTGTTTTGGTGCCGAAGACTTCAAAGTTAAGCTTTTGTCTGTCAGATTTGATCCCGCTTTCCAAAGAATCCCGCTGCGCTTTAGATTCCTTCAGCTTGTTCAGCTCTATGGTATATTTATTTGTGAAAGCCTTATTTAAGGTGTCGATCTTTGAACGCTGATTATTCAGATAACTTACTTTTAGCCGCTCTTTAATCTCCTTATCGAAGATTTTAAGTTCTAACGGGCGTGAAATTACCATACCAATCATAATGGCCAGTAATATACGCGGGGTTGCCTGCAAAATCTGCCTGGTTGAAGAAGAATTCTTATTGATACTGGACACGATATAGCGGTCCATGTTAAAAATAGCAAGCCCCCAGAGTATGCCGAAAAATATGGCAAAAAGGACAGCGGCAGTATCACCCTTAAAAACAAAGTACATGGCATATCCGCCAGACAATGCGGCAAATAAACCGGTAAAGAAAATAGTTGCGCCAATACCAACATATTTAGTGTGTTCGGTAGGGTGCTTCTCTAATGTAGGCTGGTGTATTCCAGAGCAGAACCAGAAGAAACGTGACAGAGCATCCATAATAACAAAGTTAAGAAAGAATACTATTAAACGCCCGGCATTCTTAGTTGTTACAACGTATAAGCCGAAACCATAAAATTTGACGTGTGTTTAGCAGATAAGTTATTGATAAACTTTATATTTGGAAATTATATATGGATAATGAACCATCCATTTAAAAGCATAAAAGATGAAAGAAATTAGCGTAGAAGAACTGAAACAAAAAATAGATAACAAGGAAGATTTTCAACTGATTGATGTAAGAGAAACTTTCGAATATGATACCTCAAACCTGAACGGTGAAAATATCCCTTTAGGAGGAATTCTGATTGAAGTGGATAAAATTGCTACTGATAAACCAGTAATTATGCAATGCAGAAGCGGTAAACGCAGTGCCGCGGCAGTAATGCAGTTAGAGCAGCTTCACGGTTTTACAAACCTTTATAATTTAAAAGGTGGTATTCTTGCGTGGCAGGCGGCATTTGATCCTAGCATGCCAGTTTACTAAGATGAAGAAGAAAATTGCATTAAATACATTTTATACCATAGGTATAGTAATCTCTGTAATCGGTCTGAAATGGGCTTTCCAGAATGCTAATTATCCAATTGCCGGATTATTAATCGCTACAGGTTTATTTTTCATTTACCTGAAGATCAATATTGTCAAAGAAGTAAGAGCTGGTATAAAAGAAAAAGAAAATAGCCTGAATTCTTCCGTTAAGGATGAAACAAATTAGGAGAAAGACCTTTCAGCCCTAAACCTGGAAGGTCTTTTAGCACATATCTGCCATCTTTAAATTCAGGTTGGTCAAATGGGTTGTTCTTAGTCAGGAAAGGCCCATCCAAATCTGCCCAGTCACATAAAGGAGCGAGTGCCAGTCCGGCCAGAGTAGCTACAGAAGTTTCACTCATGCAGCCAATCATTACCTTCATTCCATAAGAGCGGGCTTTTAAAATCATCTGGTGTGCTTCATAGATCCCACCGCTTTTCATCAGTTTGACATTGATGCCATGATATGCACCCCTGATCAAATCGATATCTGATAACCTTTGTACAGCCTCGTCTGCAAGAATAGGAATTGGACTGCGGCCGGTTAACCAGGCATTGCCATCCATATTTTTTTTGTCCATAGGCTGTTCAATCAACACTACTCCCTGATCATATAGCCAGTAAATCAGATCTATAGCCATTTTTCTGTCTGTCCAACCCTGATTAGCATCTACATATAGCGGTAAATTACTCACACTTCTAATCGCGGTGATCAGTTCTTTATCATTCGCTGATCCTAATTTGACCTTGAGCACTTTAAAATTTTTAGCCCCGGCTACTTTTTCTTTAATAATTTCCGGTGTGTCAATACCTATGGTATAAGATGTAACAGGCATCTTCGCAGGATCTGCTTTATAGATCTCAAAACATGGTTTTTGTAAAATCTCTTTCCATTTATATCATTCAGGGCGATGTCAATCGCAGCCTTTATAGCTGGATTACCAACGTCAATAGTATTCAAATAGTTAATTACTTCACCAAAGTCAAATGGATGCTTAAAACGTGTCCAGTTTACTTTTTTAAGAAATGCTTCTGCTGAATCATAACTCTCACCCAAATAGGGAACCATAGAGGCTTCGCCATATCCTTCAATATTTTCATAAGTCAATTTCAGTAATAGTAAAGGAGTGCTTGTTCTGGTAAATCCGGCAATAGAAAATGGGTGTTTAAGTTCCAGGTTAAAAGAAATATGAACTGCTTGCATGTGTTTTAAAAGCTTTTGGTAATATCAAAGTTAAAAAATGGGCGCCTCACCGAATGTAAAAATAATATCCCTAATATTGCGCTTAATATGAGTAACACAATCTATCAGCCGTTTAAAAACTTCGACTTTAAATTCAAAAACTGCTTTTTGAGCGGAGATACTTTTGATGCACCTATATCATACAGACAGATATATTACCTGCATGGTTGTTAGAAGTAGCTAATTTTAGCGGCGATGAGCAGATTAAGTTACTGGATGAGTCTATCAGATCCTACAATACGCTAAAAGTACCTGTTAGTGAAGAGGTGCTACTCAATTTTATCGGCCCGCTGGAGGATAAAATAGCAGCTGCTTTTGCGGAAGGATTTACCAGAGTTTCCAAATTGGATGAGCTGGATTTGTTTAAATGGGTTGGCAAATTTCTATATAGTCTGATTTATATTGAAATGAATGCAGCTGTTCGTTTACAGCAATTAAGTGATGATGGTCTGAATATGTCACAGGGCCTGATGCATAAATTCGGGAATTTGCAGACAATGATCCAGGGTATTTACCGGAGTGTTGTGCTGGAAGATTTTACACCATGGTCTTTCGTGATTGTACCGTTAGAGCAGAACGATATTCCTTTCAGCTTCAGAGATGAAATCAATACACTTACTTTCTCTTTAAAACTAAAGATTTTTGGTATCATAGCCTGTTTACAGGATAATGGAACCAATAAAAGATATCACCAGGAGATTCTTGATCAGATTGGCGATGGAAAAGTAACAGACCAGCAATTTGAAGAATTATGCGGACGTTTCTTTTATTCTGCTTATTTGTTCAATCGCTTACCGGAGTATACGATTATGCCGGTCGAAGGAGCTATCTATATTGATGCGATGCCTTTAAGAGGAACTACTAATAAACCCTTATTTGACGCCTGGCAGCATAAAGTTTATGCCCAGGTTTTAGAAACTTTCTGGAAACCATGGGGAAACCTGCTGATGGAAATCAGAAAAGATCCGACAGCACCAACAAGTTATTTCGATCCACCGTCTTTACCGTCTACAGACTAACCTCCGAAACGGGCGGTAATTGCAGCTATAAAATGTGGTACGATACCTGGAACTACTAATATCGTGATGATTATGCCTGTGATCGCACCGAATAAATGCGCATCATGGTTAATGTTATCTCTGGAGAGCTTTTTGACATATAATAAGAGTATACCAGGTATAATACACCAAATAAAGCTGCCCAGATAGGAATTGGTAAAGGGAAGATCATTAATGTATTCAGCGGATAGAATAAAATATAACTGAATAGTACGGCCGAAATTGCCCCGGAAGCACCAAGACTATGATAATGATAATCATCTTTATGTTTGATTACAGAAGGAATATCACTTAAAATTAATCCTATAAAATAGATCAGTCCGAATCTCAGGCTTCCTACCGTAGCTTCCAGGGAGAAAGCAAAGAAAAAAAAGTAAACATGTTGAATGCCAGGTGCATCCAGCTTCCGTGAATCAGTCCGCTGGTTAATAAGGTATAGACATTACTTCTACGGTATACACTGTAAGGATGAAGCATGAATTTCCCGTAAAGTGAGTTATCATTAAAGGCATAGATACTCGTAACCAGTGTGAAAATAAAAATCAGAGAGGCAACAGGGGTGTTTATAAGGTATTCCATCATATTGTATCGAATCGGATTTAATAATTATTGCAATCTAGCAATTGGATAGCGTAAATGTGTTTTTTCGTAATAATTTGAATTCTTATATACAAATTCAAGCTGTGCCGATGGGTTTTGAGCAAATGTACTATCACTTATTTTTTTTTGATTCAGTTTAGCTTTAAGATCGGGGTTATCTTTAATAAACCGGCTGCGGTGTCTTCAAATACATAAGGAGAATAATGCTCTTTCTGATCAAGGATAGAATCGAAAAAATTCCAGTTAAAGAAAGAGTCCGTCGCCTGTGGTTCCAGTGTTTCCATGATATATCTGTTTTGTGGCTGATCTACATAAACCAGGTAATCACCTTTGTAGAAATTTAAAGTCTGCTTTTTTGTGCTGAGCTCAACACTGTTATGAATGTAATGGCCTTCGTAAGGTCTGGATGAAGTTTTATAGTCGGCGATATAATAAACATCTACAGCAAGTTCTTTATCCTCTTTTAGCTCCTGTAGTTTACACCGTTTAGTTTTAACAAGTCAATTACCTTATCCCATCCCTTTGGAATTACATAAGCGAGAGGTTTCTGTACCGTAAGTTGCGGCTCAAATTTGTTCCAGTACTTAATGTTTTTGGTATAGGGTTCATTTCTGTCATAATAGAGCCTGTCTGCGCCACTCACAGCACTAGGTTTATACTTAGCTGCAAATCCTTTAAAAGAAAGAAGTTCATGTGTAGTTTCATTCAGTTTCCAGCTCAAAGGAAATTCTTTTTGATTCGCAGTAGCTTCATCAGCCTTGCGTTTATTTTCCCCGATAATTTTCGCATCTCTGCTGATCAGATCAATATAGGTTTGTAGCAATTGATAGGTAGATTCTACTCTCTTTTGATAAGCTTTCAGCATATGTGTCTCTGGCATGAAACCAATGGTATTATGTAATGCAGCATAACCGGTTGAGTAACGGGGAGTTTCCAGAAATCCAGTAATTCCCGCATCCGGAGTGTTTTCTACGGAGTTGATGATGTATGGAATTAGTTCGAACCCCTTTTTCTTCATCTCTGTATATAAAGCAGGAACCATTGTATCTGTCAGATAATCGGCGAGAATAGGATTTAACTTGTCTTTTTGCGTTGGGATAAGTGTCATTGTATATTGATAGTCCGCACCGTTGCTGGTGTGGGTATCTACAAAAATTTCTGGTTGCCAGATATTGAATATCTCCTGAAAAGCTGCTGAGTTTTTAGAATCAGTTTTAATGAAATCTCTGTTGAGGTCATAATTTTTACTGTTCCCTCTAAAGCCATAAGCTTCGGGGCCATTCTGGTTTGCCCTTGAGGTGCTGCTACGATTAAATGCCCCATCTATATTATAAACCGGAATAATACAGATGATCACATTATCTGGTAAATGATTGTCTTTTAATAAGTCTCTGGCCAGCATCATTGAAGCATCTATACCTTCGGGTTCGCCAGGATGAATGCCGTTATTTATTAATAATATTCTTTGATTATTTTTCCTGATTTCAACGGGGTCAAAGACCTTGTTTCTGGATAAGACAAGCAGATGAAGTGGTTTCCCAAAATCTGTAGTTCCATAGGAAAGAAGTTTTGCCTGTGGAGATGCTTTGGCCAGCAGTTTGTAAAAATCAATGGCCTCCTGGTAAGTCGCTGTCTGATTCTTACTACTTAACTCGTAAGGTGTTTTTTGTGCAAATGTTTCCATCGTTAATGTAAGGATTAAAAACAGTAAAGAATGTTTCATTGTAGCATATTTATAATCGGGTTAATCACCTTGTAAGGTTAAAATCACCGGAATGTTTTTTTATACAGGCCCATTTTTCCGAAGTTGTATTTAACCCCTATCGAATAAAAAGTATAAATGTCGGGGCTACCGGATCTATGACGCTGCATGGAGTCGTCATAGCCATCAAGACCTTCCCCAAGAGTTACATTACCCTGGCAGTTAATGTTCAGAACATATCTGTAAAAACCATCGTGATCCGGGAAAAAGAAATTTATTTCCAAGGTTCAGCGGGAAGAAAATATCCTTTGAGGTGTCCTCTCCCGGGTAATAAATGTCCGGATCAGTGAGATTGCGGCGGTTTATTCCTTTCATCTTGTTTTGAATAACCCCTATGCCGCTGCCTAAATACAGGCCTCTGAGTTTGTTGGAAAAGCTGTTATAGTTAAAATCTATAATCTGGCCCAAAGATATTTTGCCATTAACGGATATTGCCTGATACGAATTGATGAATTGACGGTTATATGGATCAGTATTGATATTTCCTCCATTGATTTCTCCTTTTTGGAATTCCAGGCCAAGACTTACATAAGGTGTAAATAAATAATCAAGTGTACCATATCCAGCCAGCCCGAAGTCATGTTTCCTGACATCTGCAAAAGACTGTGTGACACCGGCGCCAGCACCAATAGAAAGTTTGTAGAAATTTGACTGTGCAAAAGACTGTAACGTTAATGCTAATAAAATGGTAGAAATAAGTATCCTTTTCAAGTTATGCTGATTGTTTATAGATAAAATATCATCTTTGGTTACCTTTACTTTTTTAAAATTATGCTAAAATATCATAACACAGGTAATTCTTTGCAAAATAGATTTACTGAATACGTAAAAATAGACACACAGTCTGATCCTGAGTCCGCAAGTGTTCCTTCAACTGAAAAACAGAAGAACCTTGGAAAGGTCCTGGTTGCTCAATTATTGGAGATGGGGATAACCGATGCGCACCTGGATGAATATGGATATGTATACGCGACTATTCCTTCAAATACAACTAAAAACGTTCCTGTAATTTGCTTCTGCTCACATATGGATACTTCTCCGGATTGCAGTGGTTACGGCGTTAAGCCTATTATCCATACCAATTACCAGGGACAGGATCTTGTCCTTCCTGATGATCACTCCGTAGTACTGAGAATGAGTGAACACAAAGATCTGAAAGATCAGATTGGAAATGATATTATTACTGCCAGCGGTACAACTTTGCTGGGTGCAGATAATAAGCTGGTTTAGCTGAAATTATGGAGGCAGCAGCTTTCCTGATGCAGAACCCGGCACATAAACATGGTAAAATAAGAATTCTTTTTACCCCTGACGAAGAAATTGGCAGAGGAGTAGATAAAGCAGATCTGGAAAAACTAGGTGCTGATTTCGCTTATACTATAGATGGAGAAACCTGTGGTTCTATCGAGGATGAAACTTTTTCTGCAGATGGAGCTGTCTTAACCATACATGGTATTAGTTCTCATCCTGGTTTTGCAAGAGGCAAGATGGAAAGCGCTATTAAGATTCTGAGTGATATTATCAGTGCTTTACCAAAAGATAAGCTGACACCAGAAGCGACATCGAAAAAAGAAGGGTTCTTGCACCCGGTTACTATGCAGGGAAATGTAGAACAGGCAGAAGCACATTTTATTATTCGTGATTTTGATGATGCTTTACTGGCCGAACATGGTCGTACTTTAGAAACTATTGTTAAAAAAGTTATAGCTGCATATCCAAGTGTGCTACTTACGAGCTGAAAATTAAAGAGCAGTACCGTAATATGAAAAAGGTACTGGATCTGCATCCGCAAGTTTTAGAATATGGTGTTTTGGCTATTGAACGTGTAGGTATTCCGGTGAAAAGACAAAGTATCAGAGGTGGAACTGACGGTTCAAGATTGTCGCTGATGGGCTTACCTTGTCCAAATGTTTTTGCAGGAGAACACGCATTCCATGGTAAACAGGAATGGGCTTCGGTACAGGACATGGAAAAAGCTGTTGAAACCATTATAAATATTGCACTGATCTGGGAAGAAAAGAGCAACTAAACTATTTCAGATACATTGCTGCTAAAAGCTCGTAAGAACGCAGCCGGTCTTCGAAACTCTCTGTGATTGTTACGGCCATCAGCTCGTTTACCTTGTAATCAGCCAGCAATGTATCTATTTTTACCTTCAATACATCCGGGGTTCCGATTAACATTCTTTGCCTGTTATGGGCTATTCTTTCCTGTTCGGCAGCAGCATTATAACTGACCTGTTTAATGTCATCATAACCAATGGGAAATAGCTTTCCCCCCTTTTCCAGCTGGAGATATCTGTAATCCATTACTGCCTGCTGACGAAATATCACTTCCTCATTTTCCGAGCAAAAAATACCCACGCCCACATTTACCTCAGGTACAGATCTGTCAATTGAAGGCTGGAATCGATCGCGATAAAGCTGAACAGACTCTGGTCCGCCTTTCGGGTTAATAAAATGTGCAAATGACATCCCCATCCCAAAATGTGCTGCGAATAATCCACTTTGTCCACTGGAGCTTAATAACCACATCGGTGGCACGGTTAAGGCCTGTGGAATTGCAATAATTCTTTCTTGTATAGTACCCGGTTCTGCGGTGTCATGCAGGTAATTCCTCAGCTCGTTCAGTTGCTCTAAAAAATCTTGTTCTTTCCATTGATTGGAAGGATTAAGCACACTCGCGGTAATTCTGTCTGTCCCAGGTGCCCTGCCTAACCCAAGATCAATCAATCCTTCCTGGAAAAAAAAAGTACCTCGAGCATGCGGAAATTTTCAGCTATTCTTAATGCGCTGTGATTAGGAAGCATTACGCCTCCTGAGCCTAACTTTATATTTTTAGTTACTCCTGCCAGATGTGCGATCAGGATTTCTGGTGTAGAGCCAGCAAGTGCAGTAGTATTATGATGTTCAGAAACCCAGAAACGGGTATAGCCAAGATTGTCTGCAAGTTTTGCAAGTTCAACGGTTTCCTGTATTGCTTGCTGTGCGGAAACGCCTTTTCTGACCGGTGATTGGTCAAGGATACTTAAACGGATAGGGTTAGTGCTCATATTGACAAATTGTACTACAAAAATACAATGTCTGTATTCCGCAAATGAGTTTCTGAATTATTGTGACTTCCAGATTATTGAGTTACTCTCATTTCTGCAAGATACTGGTCCTGGCCGTCATCGAAAAGTAAATGACATTCCCATCCGCATTCCTTAGCAATTAGCAATTTTTTTTAGGAGCTGGGGGTCCCATATAAAGCCAGTTAAACCATTCGCCTTTCTGTTCTCTATACTCATATTGATAGGCTATTTCCCCGAGATATTTATCAGCAGGTTTTTCCATATCTTCATAGAGGTAAGAAATATCAGAAGTATCAAATAATAATTGCCCGTCTTCGTTTAATAATGATTTTGCATGATTGAGAAATGTCTTGAAGCCTTCGATTGTACCTGTTAGTCCGATCCCGTTCATCAGGAATAGTAAAGTATCAAACTTTTCCCCCTGATAACTGAAAACGTCTCCTTCTACGGCATTTTTCACGCCTCTTGTTTTCATGATTTCAACTGCGATTGGAGAGATGTCAAGTGCAATCACGTCAAAGCCGCGTTCTTGCAGGATAAGTGCATGACTGCCTGCTCCTCCGCCAACATCCAGGACTCTGCCTTCACAAAGATCCATTGCTTCCAGTTCTATGTCCGGCATTTCTTCTTCTGTACGGAAAAAGATGTCAACAGGCATCTCCTCCGGTTCATCATCATAAGAATTATGCAGCATTAATGTTGCTGCGGTACCATTAGTAAACTGATCTTGTAAAGCAATTCCGAAAACGTCCATCGGGGCAAAGATATCAAATTATTTTTTTTTTTTTGAAGTATGGCATCACCTTCTTCGTGCCCTGGTTTGTTTTTGTATTCCAGTCTTGTTTTAGGTAAGCTTTCCGGGTAGTTCTCTCTGACGAAAGCTATCATTTCTTCCCGGATGTAACAGCGGAGGTCAAATGCCTGTGAAGAATTCCGTGCGCTCATTAAAAAGCGAACTTCTACTACCGATTCTTTATTATCTGTTAGCTGGACGACATTAACTCTCTTGTCCCATAAAGGATGGGTAGTAAGTAATCTTGTTAATTCATCTCTTAACGGTGGGATAGGGATGGTATAATCAAGATATAGGAAAACAGTACCTAATAGCTGAGCAGATACTCTTGTCCAGTTCTGAAAGGGCTTTTCAATAAAATACGTAATAGGTAAGATCAACCTGCGCTGGTCCCAGATGTTTATCACCACATAGGTTAATGTAATTTCTTCTACCCGGCCCCATTCTCCTTCAACAATTAAGACATCGTCAATTCGGATAGGCTGAGTAAAAGCAATCTGAAAACCCGCGAGCAGGTTCCCTAGTGACTTTTGAGCTGCGAAACCAATAATAATACCGCCAATACCTACCCCTGTCAGCAAACCTGTGCCAATTTTACGCATACTCTCAAAGCTTAGCAGGATAATAGCAACGGTAACCACGATAATCAGCGAGACTACAAATTTCCGGATAAACTGTAGCTGTGTTCTGATTTTCCTTTCTTTAAGGTTATCCTCTTTATTAAGATCATATTTATGATAAAAGTAATCCTCAAATACTTTTATGATCCGGATAAGGATTAAAGCAAATGTGACCGTCAGGCATATTTCTATTATCCTGCTCAACTGAGTTATGATGGGTTTGTCCATGACCATAAAACCCATTGATATATTAAGCAGTAGTAATGGAATGGAATAAAGATGCCAACCGGGCCATTAAGATGTTTAATAATGGATTGAATCTCAAAGGTAGCCCAGAATCTGGCGAAAAATTTAAAGATTTGCCGAATGATTACAGTGAGTATAATCCCCAGCAAACAGCTACAAACAGCTATAATTATATTTTGAAGGAATTGTGGAACCTCGTATCCAAAAAAATCATTTATGTATTCCATACTGGTTTAGCCTCGCAGTCAAACACCTGGTGATATTCAGGAATAGCCACATGTTTAAATCCATGGTCATTCAGTCGTTTCGCAAAATGCTGTTGTACCGGGTATTCCCCATGTACAAGGAAAAGCTGTTTCACCAATGATGGGTCCTGAGAAGAAAGGAATTGTAGTAAGTCTTCGTAATCCCCGTGTGCACTCATAGACTGGATAGAAAGTATCTCGGCGACTACTTCAATATTTTGTCTGAACAAATATACTGTTTTATCTCCTGCCAGCAGTCTGCCTGCCAATGAACCAGGAGAGAGGCATAACCAACCATTAAAATGGTGTTTTTACGATCTCCGATAGTATTATTGATGTGGTGTCTTACTCTTCCTCCTTCGGCCATGCCGGATGAAGAAATAATTACGCAAGGTCTGTGGTCGTTATTGAGTGCTTTAGATTCCTCTACGCTTTCAATGAATTTCAGCCCTTTGAAGCTAAATGGATCTTCATCTATTTTCATTACTTCCTTAACCCCGTTGTTATAAACTTCGGGATGATTCTTTAAAACCTGTGTAGCCTGAGCAGATAAAGGACTGTCTACGTAGAAAGGAACATCCGGTAATTGATGTTTAAGCTCAAGGTTATTTAAAGCATATAATAATTCCTGGGTTCTTCCTACACTAAATGCAGGAATAACTACTTTACCTTTTTTATCTATACAAGTATGCTGAATAATTTTAAGCAGCATGCTTTCGATTGGTTCAATATCTTTATGTAATGAATCACCATAAGTAGACTCCATGATAATATAAACTGCCTGCCTGTGAAAAGGTTTGCGGGCTTTTCAGTAAAAGATCCCCGTATCTGCCCACGTCTCCGCTAAAAGTAACCCGTGTAGATTCACTATCTTCTTTGATGTTAAGGTGTACTGCTGCACTGCCTACAATATGTCCTGCGTCGGTGAAGCATACAGATACTTCCGGGCAGATATTAAATTCTTTACCGTAATCAACAACTTTGAACTGACTTAATGCTGTGACCACATCGTCATCTGTATATAAAGGTTCTTCGGCTTCTTCTCCCTGCTTTTTTTTTTTTATTTGCATATTCAGCATCCTGCATCTGAATTTTTGCAGAATCCATTAAAAGGATTCTTGCCAGATCCATTGTTGCCGGTGTACAAAATATGTTTCCCGTAAAACCTTCTGCGACCAAACGGGGCAGCAGGCCGCAATGATCAATATGAGCATGCGAAAGAATCATGAAGGTAACTTTTGAAGGTTCAAACCCGAAATAACTATTGAGTTTTTCTGTCGCTTCTCCCATGCCCTGAAACATGCCGCAATCCAGTAGTATTTGAGTGTTGTTTTTTAAAGTAATCAGGTGTTTACTACCGGTAACGGCGCGTGCTGCACCATGGAAAGCGATTTTCATCAGATGTTATATTAGGTATAATAGTAATAATGGCACTGGTATTTACCGGTGCCATTTATAAAATCAAAAGAGCCTTAAGCTCTTACTTTTGCAATTTTGTCTTTTACAGTATCAGTAACATCTGATATCTTGTCTTTAGAAGCATCCAGTAAATCGCAGAACCAATCTGTTACTTTATCTTTTAAGTCATCACTTTTGTCTGAAGATAAGATTAAAGCTACCGCAGCACCTAAGGCAGCTCCTGCCAATATACCTGCAACTATTTTCGTTTCTTTTGTCATAATAATTGTCTTTTTGTAATAGTGTAACAATATGCGAATAAAAAGGTTCTGATAAACTGTTAATTTTACATAATAAACGTGGTTTTTGAAAAAACAGATATATGCTTTAAACTTTATCCTATCTGAACCTAATTTTTGCAGTCCTTTATTTTTTGGCCTATTTACTGAATGGTAATCGCTGGGTTGTTTTTGGGCTGCTGATTGTCATCGTTTTTAACTGGCTGATTTTGCGCGGCATGGAAACCCTGCAAATAAAATGGTCAGTTTTTCAATGGCTGGCAGGAGTTATAACTTTATTATTTGCTTCCTATATGGGATATAGTGCAGTTTTGTTATTAATTGATACCAGTCGATATAATTACTATCCCACAGAAACGATCTTATTAATCAGCTCGGGTCTTTTATTCTCTTTTACTATCTTTTTACAGCTTTTAATAAGCTTGTATAAAAAAATAGATAAAAAATGTGAGTAACTATTTGAAAATTACACATATTAATCTATCTTTGCAGTCCCTAAATCCTAGGGGAAAAAAATAATTGTTTAACAAATTAAATACAAGCAAGTGAATACGTTAAGTTACAAAACTGTCTCTGCCAATGCTAAAACTGTTAACAAACAGTGGGTTGTTGTTGATGCACAAGGCGAGATTTTGGGGCGCTTGTCATCGAAGATCGCAATGATCATCCGTGGTAAAAACAAGCCTGAGTACACCCCACACGTAGACTGCGGCGATAATGTGATCGTTATCAATGCGGACAAGATTAAGTTGACCGGAAATAAAATGAACGACAAACAGTACGTTTCATATACTGGATATCCAGGTGGTCAGCGTTTCATCTCTCCAAAAGAGTTATTGGCGAAACATCCTACACGTGTAGTAGAAAAAGCAGTTCGTGGTATGTTACCTAAAACAAAATTAGGTGCGAAATTATACACAAACCTTTTTGTTTATGCAGGTACTGAGCATCCTCATGCAGCACAATCACCAAAAACCATTACACTTTAATTAAAGGAAGAAAGAAATGTCAGTTACTAACACTTCAGGAAGAAGAAAAACTGCTGTTGCGCGAATCTACATGAAAGAGGGCAACGGTACAATTACGTAAACAGTAAAGATCACAAAGTATATTTCCCTACATTACCTTTACAATATATTGTAAACCAAAGTTTTGAAGTTTCAGAACTTATCGGTCAATATGACGTAAAAGTAAACGTAGCAGGAGGTGGTATTAAAGGCCAGGCAGAAGCTGTTCGTTTAGCTATCGCTAAAGCTATTGTTGAAATAGATGCTGAGAAAAAACCGGCATTACGTGCTAAAGGGTTAATGACCCGTGATATGCGTATGGTTGAACGTAAGAAACCAGGTCGCAAGAAAGCTCGTAAAAAGTTCCAATTCAGTAAACGTTAATCTCAAGGAGGACAAAGACAATGGCAAGAACAACATATCAAGACTTATTGGATGCAGGTGTACACTTTGGTCACCTTACCCGCAAATGGAATCCAAAAATGGCACCATATATTTTTATGGAACGCAATGGGATTCACATTATAGATTTAAACAAAACTTTAACTAAAACTGAAGAAGCTGCTTCGGCGATCAAACAGATCGTAAAATCAGGTCGTAAGATCTTATTTGTAGCGACTAAGAAACAAGCTAAAGAAATCGTTGCTGATCAAGCAAAAAAAAGTAAACATGCCTTTCGTAACTGAGCGTTGGTTAGGTGGTATGTTAACTAACTTTCAAACTGTACGTAAGTCAATCAAAAAGATGTCTAACATCGATAAAATGACTAAAGACGGTACTTACTCTATTCTTTCTAAGAAAGAGCGTTTGATGATCCAGCGTGAGCGTATTAAATTAGAAAGCTTATTAGGTGGTATCGCGGATTTAAACCGTTTACCGGCTGCTATCTTTTTAATTGACGTTAAAAAAGAGCATATCGCTGTTAGTGAGGCGTTGAAATTAAACATTCCAACTTTCGCAATGGTTGATACTAACTCTGATCCTTCTAACATCGATTTCCCTATTCCAGCGAATGATGATGCAACTAAATCTATCTCTTTAATTACTGATGTTATCATCAAAGCAATTGAAGAAGGTTTAGATGAGCGTAAACGTGAAAAAGATGATGAAGCTGAAAAAGAAGCTGTAGCTGCTAAAACTGCTGCTGATGCTCCTGAAACTGCTGCACCTGGCGCAAGAAGAGCAAGAAAAGAAAATGCTGATACCGAAGAAGGTACAAGCGAAGCATAAATAATATATTTTTGGGTTGTATGTTGTGCGTTGCGGGTTATTACTTACAACATACAATGTACAACCCATAATTTTTTAGATAAAAACTTAAAAAGAAAATAAAATGTCAGTACAAATTTCTGCAGCAGATGTAAACAAATTACGCCAACAAACCGGTGCCGGTATGATGGATTGCAAAAAAGCATTAATAGAGGCCAATGGCGATTTCGAAGCTGCGGTTGATTACTTACGTAAAAAAGGAGCTAAAGTTGCAGCAAGTCGTCAGGATCGTGATTCTAACGAAGGTGTTGTAATTGCAAAAGCTACAGCTGACGGAAAACGTGGTGTTGTAGTTGAATTAAACTGCGAAACAGATTTCGTAGCTAAAAATGCTGATTTCATCGCTTTAGCAAATAAATTCACTGATTTAGCAGTTGAGAAAAACCCAGCTACATTAGAAGAATTATTAGCTCTTGAAGTTGATGGTCAGAAAGTTTCTGATATCATCGTTGAAAATACTGGTAAAATCGGAGAGAAAATTGGTATCTCTAAATTTGAAACAGTATCAGGCGAAAAAGTTGTTCCTTACATCCACAGTAACTACCGTTTAGGTGTTTTGGTTGCTTTAAACCAAGTTGTTGCTGGTGCTGACGAAGCTGGAAAAGATGTAGCTATGCAAATTGCTGCAATGAACCCGGTTGCTTTAGATAAAGCAGATGTAGATACACACACTATCGAACGTGAAATGGAAATTGCTAAAGAGCAAATCCGTGCAGAAGGTAAACCAGAAGAAATGGTTGAGAAAATTGCTGCTGGTAAACTGAACAAGTTCTACAAAGACAGTACTTTATTAAACCAGGAATTCGTTAAGGATTCTTCTTCTAAAGATGTTCGTAAATTTTTAAATGACACAGCTAACGGTTTAACTGTTACTGCATTTAAACGTGTTCAATTAGGATCATAGTTCCTTCATGATAAATTAAAAGGTCCCTTATTTTAAGGGACTTTTTTTTTGGCCTTATTTTTTGCCCATATTTAGGAATTGTTTAGAAATTTATCGGATTAGCCTCTTTTAATTATTAAAATCAAGACATGATAGCAATCAAGAATTCCAGATTTTTTAAAGACAAGCAACTGATCACCGATGCGACTGTTTTAATCGCAGATGGGTTGATCAAAGAAATTACTCATGATGTTATTCCTGCAGGATATGAAATTGTAGATGGTCAGGGAAGTTATCTTTCTCCAGGGTTTATTGACCTGCAAATATATGGCAGTGGTGGTAATTTATTTTCGGCATACCCTACTGTGGAGACATTGAAACAGATGGATGATGATCTGATCATTAAAGGAACAACGGGTTTTCTTGCTGCCTGGCAACAAATACTCTTGAAATATTTAAGGAAGCCATAGAAGCTGCTAAGGCATATATGCCGCATGCCCGTGCATTTTTAGGTTTGCATCTGGAAGGCCCGTATTTAAATCCTGAAAGATTAGGAGCACATCCGCTTGAATATGTTCATAAAGCAACTCTTGAAGAAGTAAAATGGTTATTAGAAGGTTCAGAAGGTGTGGTTAAAATGATGACTATAGCTCACGAATTACAAGATGAGGAAGTAATCAATTATTTACTGGATCAGGGAGTAGTCTTGTCTCTTGGACATAGCAATGCCAATTTTGAACAGGCAAATCATGCTTTTAGCAGCGGTTTTACGACCACTACACATTTATACAATGCAATGCCTTCTATTCATCATAGAAATCCAAACTTACCAGCAGCAGTTTTTAATCATCCTGTTGCTATGGCCAGTATTATTGCAGATGGTGCCCATGTCGATCTGGAAATTGTTAAGATGACTTATAAATTAATGCCTGAAAGATTATTTCTGATTACAGATGCCGTTACAGCCTGCACCATTGGCCCTTATAAGCATCAACTGGAAGGGACAAGGTATGTTACCCCTGAAGGGACAATTTCGGGTTCTAATATTACTTTACTGGATGCGGTGAATAATTGTGTTAAATATTGTGATGTACCTTTGCCCGCAGCCTTAAACATGGCTTCAGCTCATCCGGCTAGAGTTCTGAAAATAGATACTCAATATGGACAGATAGCCGTAGGAAAAGCAGCGGATTTATTATTAATAACGGATCAATTGACCTTACAAAACGTTTTTGTGGCTGGTTTGAGAAACGTTTAAATATTTCAGCTTAATAATTAAAACAAATAGTTATTTTTTGGAGTCATGAAGTATAAAAGGATCCTACTCAAGTTAAGCGGAGAGTCGCTAATGGGCGAAAAGCAATATGGTATTGATAATGACCGCGTTAAACAGTACGCAGAAGATATTAAAGCTGTTCACGCACAGGGCCTGGAAATTGCTATAGTTATAGGTGGTGGTAATATTTTCAGAGGTTTGAGCGCAGAGAAATCTGGTATGGATCGTGCACAGGCTGATTATATGGGAATGTTAGCTACTGTAATTAACAGTATGGCTTTGCAGGATGCACTGGAAAAAGTAGGACTTAAAACAAGATTACTTACAGCAATTAAAATGGAGCAGATCTGTGAACCATTTATTCGCAGAAGAGCAGTAAGACACCTTGAAAAAGGGCGTGTAGTTATATTCGGTGCAGGTACCGGGAACCCTTACTTCACAACAGATTCGGCTGCAGCATTACGTGCAATTGAAATTAAAGCAGATGTAGTACTTAAAGGAACGCGTGTAGATGGTATCTATACTGCAGATCCGGAAAAAGATCCTTTGGCAACCCGTTATAATGAAATCACTTTCAAAGAAGTTTACTCAAAAGGATTAAACGTTATGGACATGACCGCTTTCACACTTTGCGAAGAAAATGAGCTTCCTATTATTATTGTTTTCGATATGAACAAGACAGGAAACTTTATGAAAATTGCTCAGGGCGAAGAGATTGGAACACTGGTAAAAGGCTAGATTTAATACAAATATATTTTTTGATAAAAAGCACAAATTATGAACGACCTCATAAAGAAACAATTACAAGATGCTCAGGCAACAATGGACAAGGCAATTGCTCATTGTGAAACTGAATTGACTAAAATACGTGCGGGTAAAGCGTCAGCAGGTATGCTGGACGGAATTATGGTTGACTATTATGGTAGTGCAACTGGTTTAAGCCAGGTGGCAAGTATCACGACCCCTGATGCACGTACTATTCTTGTTCAGCCTTGGGAAAAAAAATATGTTAGTCCCTATTGAACGTGCAATTATGGAAGCTAACATTGGTATCAATCCACAGAATGATGGTATTGTTATTCGGTTGGTAGTTCCACCTCTTACTGAAGAACGTAGAAAGGACCTGGTAAAAAAGGTTAAAGAAGAAGCAGAACGTGGTCGTATCACTATTCGTAACATTCGTAAAGATGCGAATGAGAAAATCAAAAAGCTGAAAGGTGAGAGCGTTTCAGATGATGAAATCAAAACTGGTGAAGGTGAAGTACAGAAAATGACTGATCTTTATATTGTGAAGGTGGATAAACACGCTGAAGCAAAAGAGAAAGATGTAATGACTGTATAAGTCTGAACAACACAAATATAATTTGAGAGTAATTAAAAGGGAATGTGGCTTTTGCTATATTCCCTTTGTTTATTTTTTTGTCCTCTATTTTTTCTCCATGAACTTATTAGTACAATACCTTAAAAATTATAAATGGATAGTTTGTCTGGCTCTTGTCCTGGCTGCCATTAACATAGGTTTTTCTTTGCTTGACCCTTATATTACAGGACGTATTGTAGATCGGTTCATCGAGAAGAAAGATGTCCTGAGCAGGGATCAGTTTGTCTGGGGTGTCCTGGGATTGATCGGATTAGGTGTTGGGGCTGCTATGGTATCCCTATAGCTAAGAATTTTCAGGATTATTTTACCAGTATTATTGTTCAGAAAGTAGGTGCACAGATGTATGCTGACGGTCTGAAACACTCTCTTGAATTACCTTACCAGGTTTTTGAAGATCAGCGTAGCGGAGAAACATTGGGCATCCTTCAGAAAGTGAGACTGGACAGTGAAAAGTTCATTACTTCTTTCATCAGTATTTTATTTGTCAGCCTGATTGGGATGGTCTTCGTGATTGTTTATTCCGTGACCGTAAGCTATAAAGTAACAGTCATTTATTTCCTGGCTATTCCAGTGATTAGTTTTGTCAGCTGGTTTCTGAGCAGAAAGATTAAGGTTATTCAGCGTAATATTGTTGCTGAAACTACCGCATTAGCTGGTTCAACAACTGAATCGTTAAGAAATATTGAACTGGTAAAGAGTTTAGGACTTGCCAATCAGGAAATTGACCGCCTGAATAAAACCACATACAAAATTCTCGGACTGGAACTTAGAAAAGTTAATATGTAAGGAGTATGAGTTTTGTACAAGGAACTACAGTTAATCTGGTCAGAAGTATCATGGTCGTAGTGCTGCTGATCCTTATTTTTGAAAATACAATTTCTGCCGGACAGTATTTCTCTTTCCTGTTTTACTCATTTTTCCTTTTTGGCCCTTTGCAGGAATTAGGTAATGTGATTTTATCCTGGAGAGAGGCGGAGGTTTCCCTTGGTAATTTCAAAAAAATCCTCAGTACCCCTATTGATCAAAAACCTTTAAATCCTAAGGTGCTTAATAAAATTGAATCACTAGAGTTTTCAGGATTAAGTTTCAGACATCTGACCGGTAAAACAAATGCCCTGACTGAGATTAGTTTTAAAGCCAATGATGGAGAAACTATCGCTTTTGTAGGGCCGTCGGGTTCAGGTAAAACAACTCTGGTCAAACTTTTAGTCGGGCTTTATCAGCCAGAAGTTGGAGAAGTATTGTATAACGGTATTACCAGTAAGAGAGAGATTGATCTGATCAGTTAAGGGAGAAAATTGGTTTCGTGACTCAGGATACGCAATTGTTTTCTGGTACAATCAGAGAGAACCTTCAATTTGTTCGTCCGGGAGCAACTGATGAAGAATGTTTACGTGTTATGGAACAGGCAGCTTGTCAGACACTTTTAGCACGTGCAGATAAAGGACTGGATACAGTGATTGGTGAGGGGGGAGTGAAAGTATCCGGAGGAGAGAAGCAAAGGCTGTCAATTGCCAGAGCGTTATTACGCAGACCGGACATCCTTGTTTTTGATGAGGCAACATCTTCACTGGACTCTTTGACTGAGGAAGAGATTACAGCAACTATCAGAGAGGTTTCAGAATTTACGAATCATATTACGATATTAATAGCACACCGGTTATCCACTATCCGTCATGCAGACCGGATATATGTGCTTGAAAAAGGGCATATTATCGAGCAGGGAAAGCATGCTGACCTTTTGGAAGAGAAAGGACTGTATTATGCCATGTGGAGACAGCAGGCAGGTAGAGAGAAAGATAAGTATTAGATAGTTTCTTCGTGAATATCCTGTAAAGTAAGGCCAAGCAGGCTTTTGGTTTTGGTATAAGTGATACCGGCTATAATAATAGTCATGCATCCGCCAAAAAAAAACTACTGCGGGAACTGTTCTCATTAATTTTGCTGTAAGGCCGGATTCAAATGCACCGATTTCATTAGAGGAGCCTATAAACATACTGTTTACTGCTGAAACCCTGCCGCGCATTCTGTCTGGGGTCAGTAATTGCATGATTGTAGACCTTATAAGGACGCTCACGCTGTCAAACGCACCTTCCATAAATAGGAAGACTAAGGTTAAATAGAAGTTCTTAGAAAGACCGTAGCAGATAATACTGGTGCCAAAGCCAACTACAGCTACTAAAAGGTTTCTCCATGGTTTGTTCATCGGAGAGATCCTGGTCATTACCAGCATAGTTAATACGGCACCTCCTGATGCTGCAGCACGCATAAAACCAAGGCCTTCAGAACTACATTTAAAATATCATTCGCAAATACAGGCAATAAAGCAACTGCACCACCAAAAAATACAGAGAACAAGTCTAAGCTCATTGCGCCCAGCATCATTTTACTCTTGAATACAAACTGTACACCCTCAGTAAGACTTTTCATAATGCTTTCTTTAGGAATATACTTTGGCGGATGTGATTTTAGAAAAAATACACAAACTAAAGCAATGAAAATAAAAAGGATAATGACCATATAAGTAATCGTGATCCCATAAAAGCCATAAATTAATCCGCCAACTGCGGGACCCAGAATAGAAGCTGTCATATAAGACGAGCTGTTCCAGGTACTGGAGTTCGGATAAAGTTCTCTTGGAATGGTCATAGCCATCAAAGAAGATGTAGCAGGGCTGAAAAATCCTCTGGCTATACCTATCCCAAAGACCATACAGTACATAATGGGTACAATATAGCTTTCCGGTACATAAGGCCGCATTTGATGTGAAGTAGAAATCAGCATAACCAGTGTGAACAGATAAATACGCCCAGAAATATTTTGAGCAGTAACCCTCTTTTTTCAGACTTATCGGCCACATAACCTCCATAAAGTGCAATACCAATTGCAGGAAGTGCTTCGCAAAGACCAACCAGGCCTAATGCAAGCGGGTCTTTTGTCAGGTGGTAAATGTGAAAGCCGATAATTACAGCTTGCATCTGATAGGCAAACGTAAAAAAGAAACGCATACCAAGGAAAGATCTGAACTCCCTGTAACGCAGGGCTGCATAAGGATCTTGTTTGTCTACAATTGTGGGACTGTCCAAAAGAATTTGATTTGGAACAAATGTATATTATAAGAAAGTATTTTTGAAATGTAATGTCAAATATGACAGAATCATATTTGACATACGTAATTATTTTACAAGATCGTAGAAATCCTGATAGGCATGTTTCATATTTTCAGCCTGATTAATTGCGGAAGAAGCAGCAATTCCAAATATGCCAGTTTCCATCAATGCTTCAACATCAGTTAGTTTAACCCCACCAACAGCTAACACCGGCAGGTTAATCTCTTTTTCTTTGAGTGCAGAAGCAATTTTTGCGTAACCCTCCAAACCTAACCACGGCGCGTTATTAGGTTTGGTATCGGTATGGCTAAACGGCCCGCAGCCAGCATAATCAGCACCTTCGTCAGCTATTCTGATTAATCCTTCGAGTGTATTTGAAGAACCTCCTATAGTGATGTCTTCACCTAATTGCTCACGTAAAGCTTTAAAATCAGCATCCATATCCTCTATGTGAAAACCTTGTATATCTGCTTTTCTGTTCAGATGAATATGATTGGTCACGATCAATGTAGCTCCCCAGTCATCACAAATCTCTGCTATAGCATGAATATCTTTTAAAAGGGCTTCATCATCTTTAGTCAGACAACGATACTGTACCCATTTTGCTCCTGCTTCACAAGCAATCTGTGCTTGTTCTATGTGAGTTAAAGTATCAATATCGTGTGTGATAAACTGAAGCTTCTCAATGAATTTTTTCATTAGTATATATTGTTATAAAGGCTTTCTAATTAAAATTTTCTAAAGTTAAATCTTAAAACTTAACATTCAGGGATAATAATAAGTTAGTTCCTGCTTGTGGAAAATAGTAATTGCTAGTTGTACGTTTACCATCACCATAAGAAGCATAGGTAGCGCCATTGGACTCATACTTTTTATTCAGGATATTATTTGCCAGTAAACCAATATTCATGTTTTTTACACCTTTAAAACTGAAGTCATAGCCTAAACGGATATTGTTTACCCAATAGCCATTCAGTTTCCTGCCTTCATTTTGTGTATTATCCAGGTATTGCTTACTCACATATTTACTTTGTAAAGCAATAGCGAAACTGCTAAATGGTTTATAAACCAATTCTCCAAACAAGACCGCGTCTGGTGAGAATGATATATCCGTATTCGGGTAGTTAAACAGAACTTCTTGCTTCGTATCACCATCTTTAAGCACCTCAGTGAAGTTCTTGATTTTATTTTTACTCAATGCAGCATTTGCATTGATCAGAAAATAACGGCTTAATGTGTAAGATCCATCAAATTCTACCCCTATTCTGGAGCTGTTAGGGACGTTTTGACGAATAGGTGCGCCTACATCACTTAACTTGCCGGTTACTACAAGCTGGTCTTTGTAGAACATACCATAAACGTTCAGGCCAGCGCTATAACTGGCATCTTTGATACGATATCCTGCTTCTACATTATATAGACGCTCGGGATGAGGAACTGTTCCTACATTGGCATTTACATAATCATCACGGTTACCTTCTTTATTTCCAACACTCAGAGAAGCATAGATATTACTTTTTGGATCTACAAAATAGGATGCGCCAATTTTTGGATTGAAGAAATTAAGCTTGTCATGGATATTTAGCGGTAACAGATCATTGTCCTTACCAGTAATATCGTAGTTCAATCTTCTATATTGTAAATCTGCAAATAAGTTAAGTTTTTCAATAGGGCTATAGAGACTTTTGCATAGATATTGAAATCGTTTTTATTTCCATCTCCATCATAATAATGGTCAGTATTATTCAGGTTTGAAGAAACCTGTGACCAGTTGATCTGGCCATAATGTTTACCGCGATATTGGTTATACGCGCCGCCAACCGTGAAATTTAATTTAGAAGAGGCTTTGTAATTGAAACTATAAGTTGCCCCATAAAAATTATTGTTCAACCAGCGTCTTCTGACAAGATCTGTCGTTAATACCGGTGCTCCGTTGATGATTGGATTTGGTAATCCATAGTCTGCAAACAGTTGTCCGGGTTGAAATTCTTCATAATAACCTCTTCCATAGGTATAGTGCAATGCACCATTAAAAGAAAACTTATCATTTAACTGTTTCGCATACAATACCTGATAATGATCCTGCCAGTAATTATCATTCTGATCTTTGTATAAGAAGGAATTATATTTTCTGCTATCAGAATTTAATAAGTTTGCCGCGTCGGCTTCATTGAGACCATTTTCGGCAATATAATTTTTAATCGCCGGCACATCACCTCTTAGTTTGAATTCCGGGATACCATTCCATGATTGGTAAGTTTTTTCTGAACCAGAAAAGACATTGATACGTAACAGATCCGTTTTTCCATGATAAGCACCAGATAAGAAATAAGATTTCAATAAGGATGCACCACGGTCTATAAAGCCATCTGATTGTATGCGGGATAAACGGCCATCAAAACTGAATTTATTATCGATCAGTCCTGTTCCGATTTTTACTGTATTTTTTAGTGTGTTGAAAGAACCGTACGTACTGTTGATTTCTGCATAAGGCTCTAAACCAGGGGCAGAAGTCTGGATGTTTAAGCTTCCGCCAAATGCGCCTGCACCATTAGTTGATGTTCCGACACCACGCTGAATTTGAATGCTCTCTACAGAAGAGGCAAAATCCGGCATATTAACCCAGAATGCACCCTGACTTTCAGCATCATTTAATGGAATTCCATTTACGGTGATATTAATCCTTGCTGCATCACTTCCTCTGATCCGGATACCTGTATAACCGACACCAGTACCTGCGTCAGAAGTCACTACTACGCCCGGTGTATTGTTAAGGATAAAAGGTAAATCCTGTCCAAAATTGTTAGTCTCAATATCAGACTTACTCAGGTTTTTATAAGTTGTACCTGATTTTTCAGTGGCTCTTGTGGCCATGACAATAACTTCGTCGGCAAGATAAGCAGATGACTCCATAGCGAAATCAATACGCTGATCTCCATTAAGCTCTATAGTTTTATGCTGTGTTTCATAGCCGAGAAAACTTACAGTCAGGACATATTTACCTGCTTTGATGTTTTTTAGCTGATATTCTCCGCGGGTGTTACTACTTGTGCTGCTTATATTTTTTAAGCTGATACTTGCTCCGGGTAAGCTGTTATGATTGGTTTTTTCGGAAACAGATCCCGAAATCGTGAATTGCGCTTTGGCAAACACAGGTAAAAGGAACACAGCTATAACTGCGATCGATCAATAATTTTTTCAATTTGCTACTGTTTTTTAGTAAAACCTGTTGTAAATAGGGCGAATACAACATAATTAAACTCCATAACTCCAATCCCTCCGCCGGCATTACCCGGATCAGGTGCATATTTGAATAGCATGATATAAAATCAGCTCTCAAATAATGGGTATGATCTCAGCCTGTCTTTGTGTTTTTTACAAAACAAGGCACCCCTTTTGATATCGGCAAATGTATAAAATATTTTAGATATAGCAATTAAGCGGCATTTGTGCCGTTATTCAATATCTTCTTTTTCGTTTAATGCGTTATTATATCCTTGCGAATATTTGATACTTCCCCAGGCAGTTAACATGGTGATAATATCTTCATCCTTAAGCGGACCTGTTAATTGACTTTTACAATAATCTAAAAATTCTGTTTCGTTCATCTCGTATTCTATTTTATTCTCTAAATTTTAAACAGGTTTTATTCCTAAAAACTGATCTACTGCTGCAATTGCGTTTGCAGACGGTCTTCAATGCCATTAATAACAAGATAATTAGCATTCAGGTTTTTCAATTCTTTATGCCACGTGGACATAAAATGTTCACGCATATGAGGAAAGTCGCGCAGCGGATCTTCCTGCCATGGCAAATCAATGTCCAGCAGTAAATAAAGATCGTAGGTTCTCTCAGTCAAAGCATCCAGTACCATTTGCGGAGTCTCACCAAGCATCTCATCACTCCATATTTTTACAGTCAGGAAGGTTGTGTCACAAAAAATGAAATCTTTTTCTGTAGTAGCGAGAATAGATTCTTCAAGGGCAACTTGTCCGTGAAACATGTTAATCTCATCCTGCATAGTACACGGGGCTGTTAGTGCGGCACAATAATACCGCGCAAACTCAGCTACCCAAAGTGTATCATAATGTTTAGCCAATAATTTTGTAATCGTTGATTTTCCCGTGCTTTCAGGGCCAACAATAGCTATTTTCTTAGTCATGACTTTTTAATTAATTGCGTTTCTAACCGTGATTTTTTCCATCCCTGGTACCCTACCCATGCGATATAAACATATAGAGCATACATAATTGCCGTAGCATAAAGATCTTTTGAAATATAAACGCCCACATAAATAATATCAACAAAGATCCAGATCAGCCAGTTTTGTAAAACTTTTCTGGCAAGGAATATTTGAGCGACAAGGCTGCAAGCTGTACAAAAACTATCCAAAAACGGATAAGATGCTTTTGTAAAGTAATGAAGCAATGTTCCGGGAAGAATGGTCAGGAGAATAATAGCGATAGCAGATAAGCCCATCTCTTTGTTGGTAATGATACTGACTGGTCTGGATGATTCAGGATTATTTCTGTTTTTGCTCCAGAAATACCAGCCATAGGCATTGGTCACTAGAAAATAGACCTGCAAACCCATGTCTGAGTATAATTTACTTTCAAAAAAGATGAAAATATAGATCAGTACGCTAATAATAGCAAGAGGCCAGTTCAGGATATTATTTTTTGCAGCCAGCCACACGCAAAGTGTTCCGGTGATTACACCACACCATTCCAGCCAGCTGGTTATTTTGAAAAAATGTTCAATGCTCTCTCTGATTACATCAACTATAGCTACCATGCGTCAAATGTAAAATTTTTTTTTTTGCCTGCTATCTATTTAGAATTGTTTTAAATAGTTTGAGTTTTAAGGTTTCATCTCTTGCTTTTGCGATTATTCATAATCAATCCAAATAACACACGTCAAATGCTTATGTTTTCGGAGTGAAGGGCTATGGGACTTTGCCTGTTGATCTTTCACAATCAGATCCTTTGATCCCGCCTGCTATTATCAACGGCCAGAGCATCACTCTGAATGTACGTGAATGCCGATGGAACAATCATTCGCAGCATGGCGTTAAGAAATTACAGAATAGGCATTTATTATTTTTTATTGTTGGGTGAAGAGCTGAAACTCAGAGAGGTTCTGACGCTCACATCCGTAGTTAATTTTTTCTCTTAATACATATTCCAGTCTTACTTTCACACTATTGCCTTTAACATATTTGTCTACAAACTGGGAATTATCGATATCCAGTACCAGGGAAGACCCAATATGTTCTGCAACATCATTTCTTGAGGCAACCATAATTTCACCACTGGTTCCATTCGAAACAAATATTTTGATGGATTTAAATATACCCATGCTTTTATCATTCGGATCAGCTGCGATAATCTTCGCTGATGCAATTCTGACATCTCTGATGTAATCACTTCCACTCTGGTTCCCAAATACTTCATCAAAACTGCTGGCCGTACTTGTCACCGAAGCAGTTGTATCTGTTTTGGAAGATTTAGGAATAACCAGTGTTGCAGTATATGGAAAACTGGATTTAATGATGGATTGGACAGTTCCGCATCCACTAAATAAGATAACAGCCGCTAAGACTGTAAATAGTGATTTTTTCATTGTTTTTTTTTATATAGTATGACAGCGTCAGATATTTTCTAATTAACGCACAAAAGTTGTTCAAGTAGTACGCTAATAAAAATCAAACCGCCTCCAGCGCTAAATAATCCCATTTTTTGACTATAATTATTACATACTTTATTTAAGAAATTCTTTAAAAAAATCTGAATTATTACCGGCTAATGATGTATCTTTGCATCCCGACAGAACAGTCGGGATTCTTTAGCAATAGCACATAAAATCTCGCCCAGCTATCAGTCTTACAAGACGAACATTTTTTAACAAAACACTTTAGACTTTTTTAAAGCCTTATGCCTAAAGACACCTCCATACGTTCAGTATTGATTATCGGTTCCGGACCTATTATTATTGGCCAAGCCTGTGAGTTTGATTACTCCGGATCCCAAGCTGCCTTATCCTTAAAAGAAGAAGGAATTGAAGTTTCTATTATAAACTCCAATCCTGCTACGATTATGACTGATAAGATCATTGCAGACCATGTTTACCTCAGACCTTTAACGGTAGACTCTATTGAGCAGATTTTAATAGAGCGGAAAATTGATGTGTATTGCCAACAATGGGTGGGCAGACTGCCTTAAACCTTTGTATAGAAGCTGAAGAACGTGGTGTTTGGGAAAAACACGGCGTTAGAATAATTGGTGTTGATGTTGCTGCAATTGAAAAAACAGAAAACAGAGAAGCTTTCCGCCAGTTAATGGTTGATATAGGTGTAGGTGTTGCACCCTCAAAAATTGCAAACTCTTTCCTTGAAGGTAAAGAAGCAGCACAGGAAATTGGCTATCCGCTGGTTATTCGCCCTTCTTATACACTGGGAGGATCGGGTGGTGGTTTCGTACATAAGAAAGAAGAATTTGATGCTGCGTTAAAACGTGGTCTTGAAGCTTCTCCAACACACGAAGTATTAGTAGAAAAAGCCGTTTTAGGCTGGAAAGAATATGAACTGGAGTTATTAAGAGACAGCAATGATAATGTGATTATCATTTGTTCTATCGAAAACTTTGACCCAATGGGTATTCACACTGGTGACTCGATTACAGTTGCACAGCAATGACTTTATCTGATACCTGTTACCAGGAGATGCGTAACCAGGCCATCAAGATGATGCGTTCGATCGGTACTTTTGCAGGTGGGTGTAACGTACAGTTCTCAGTTAACCCTGACAATGACGATATTATTGCCATCGAAATTAACCCAAGGGTTTCACGTTCATCAGCATTGGCAAGTAAAGCAACTGGTTATCCGATTGCTAAAATTGCTTCTAAGCTGGCGATTGGTTATAACCTTGATGAGATCGAAAATCAGATTACTAAAACTACTTCGGCTTACTTTGAGCCTACGTTAGATTACGTAATCGTTAAAGTACCACGCTGGAACTTTGACAAATTTAAAGGTGCAAATATGGAGCTTGGCTTACAGATGAAGTCTGTTGGTGAAGTAATGGCTATTGGCCGCAGCTTTATCGAAGCGCTTCAAAAAGCATGTCAGAGTTTAGAAATCGGACGCGCTGGTTTAGGTGCTGATGGAAAACATAACAGAAGTATCGAAGAGATTATGCACGGCTTAGAACATCCAAGCTGGAACCGCTTATTCCTGATTAAGGATGCAATGAGCATGGGCGTTCCACTAGAATCTATCCGTAAAGTAACTAGAATTGATAAATGGTTCTTATCACAGATCCAGGAATTGGTACACCTGGAAACAGAATTAAAACGTTATTCATTAAATAACATACCGAAGGAATTCTTCTTCACGCTGAAACAAAAAGGATTCTCTGATATCCAGATTGCATACCTTTTAGGTAATGTAACGGAAGATGAGGTTTATGACCGCAGAAAATCGTTAGGGATCAGAAGAGTATATAAAATGGTAGATACCTGTGCAGCTGAGTTCTCTGCACAAACACCATACTACTACTCAACTTTTGAGGAGGAGAATGAATCTATCCCTTCAGATAAAAAGAAAATCATTGTATTAGGATCAGGCCCG
Organism: Pedobacter sp. NJ-S-72; assembly: GCF_053890575.1. Classification (NCBI taxonomy): domain Bacteria; kingdom Pseudomonadati; phylum Bacteroidota; class Sphingobacteriia; order Sphingobacteriales; family Sphingobacteriaceae; genus Pedobacter; species Pedobacter sp. NJ-S-72. The sequence continues at coordinate 4,543,580 of NZ_CM132681.1, forward strand.
AACCGTATTGGTCAGGGAATTGAATTCGATTACTCTTGTGTGCATGGTTTACTTGCAGCAGCAAAAGAAAGCGGATTTGAATCTATTATGATCAACTGTAACCCTGAAACTGTTTCTACAGATTTCAACATGGCAGATAAGTTATACTTTGAGCCGGTATTCTGGGAACATGTACGTGAAATCATCGAACTGGAAAATCCGGTAGGTGTAATTGTACAATTAGGTGGTCAGACTGCTTTAAAAATGGCAGAAAAACTTCATGAGAATGGAATTAAGATTATCGGTACTTCTTATAACGATATGGATGTCGCAGAAGATCGCGGACGTTTCTCAGACTTGTTAAAAGAACTGAATATCCCTTACCCTAAATATGGTGTTGCGGAAAATGCGGAAGAAGCTATCGTTGTAGCTAATGAAGTAGGTTATCCGGTACTGGTTCGACCTAGTTATGTATTAGGCGGGCAAGGAATGAGCATCGTGATCAATGATGAAGACCTGGAAAAAGCAGTAGTGAAGTTATTAGGTGATTTACCGGGTAACAGAGTACTGATTGACCATTCCTTGACAGAGCAGAAGAAACCGAGTCAGATTCAATCTGTGACGGTGAAGATGTACATATCGTAGGTTTAATGGAACACATTGAGCCTGCGGGTATCCACTCAGGAGATTCATTCGCAGTATTACCTCCATTCAGCCTTTCTGCTAAAGTGATGGAAAGCATGGAGACGTACTCTAAGAAAATTGCAAGAGCTTTAAATGTAATTGGTTTACTGAACATTCAGTTTGCTGTTAAAGATGAGCAGGTATATGTAATCGAAGCGAATCCAAGAGCTTCAAGGACTGTTCCTTTTATCGCTAAAGCATATGATGTTCCTTACATCAATATTGCAGCTAAGATAATGTTAGGTGTTAACAAACTGAAAGATTTCAAAATTGAACGTAAGTTAGAAGGTTATGCGATTAAAGAACCAGTTTTCTCTTACGATAAATTCCCTGAAGTACCTAAGGAGTTAGGTCCTGAGATGAAATCAACTGGTGAATCTATCCGTTTTATCAAAGACCTGGAAGATCCATATTTCAGAAAGCTGTATAAAGACAAATCAATGTATTTATCAAAATAATAAATAGTTGAAAATGAAAAAGTCCCGTAATTACGGGACTTTTTTTATGTGTTGATTTTAATTATTCTCTGAACCCCTGGAAAAAGACAGGCTAAACGACTGGTTTGAAGATCCGTTTTAAATGGATGTTTTCAACCGGATAAACCACTAGCGGGATCTTTTCAATAATGGTTTCACTGGTATCCAGTCCAAAAGCTTTGGTGTCAGATTGAGCGAGTCTTTTAATTGCGAAATAGCTTCTGAGTATAAAGCCGTCTTTCAGGCTGAACTCGTTCTCATAAGAGAGGAATTTTTCCATGATCACAAAACGGAAATCTGCCGCCAGGTTAAATTTATTCAGGGAATCATATTTACTGGTAATATCAATTTCTTTATTGGCTACCATCTCCTGTACCACTTTTCTGAATAGTACATTGATCCGGGGATGGATACGGAACCCAGTCTGAATTCTATGCGGATAATTTTATCATCGGCTAGCTCCTCAACCATAAATTCCATTGTATACGGTTCATCTGTTCTTTCAATATGTACAAACCAGTATACATCGGCCCGCTTAGGATTACGGCTAAATATAGAATAAAGAACTTTTTGTTCAATTTGTTTACTGTTGTTCGCTTTGGTCAGATAGATCAGGTGTGTACAATATTTAGCTATCGAGCGATCTTCACTTAAAGCCTGCAACATTGGAACCTGGTCTTCAAGATCTACAAATTTCAGGAAGCGGTTAGTGATTTTACGGGCTTTAAACCAAACAAACATGGTGAAAATCAAGCCGACCTCAAATACTAAAAAGAATAGACGTTTGACGATTTTTACCGAGTTCGCAACGAAGAATGATAGCTCTATAACTGCAAAAATACTTACGATCGGAATGACCAGCCAAAGTGGCCAGCGCTTTATATAGCGCATAAAATAGTACATCAGAATGGTGGTCATCAGCAGCATCGCAATGGTAATGGAAAAGCCATATGCTGCGGTCATATTTTCTGATGTCCTGAAATACAGTGAAACGGCAATACATCCTATGCAAAGTAACCAGTTTATACTTGGGATGTAAATCTGTCCTCTGATGTTGGTCGGATATTTTATCGTAACCTTTGGCCAGAAATTCATACTCACCGCCTCACTAATCAGCGTAAAGGAGCCTGAAATTAAAGCCTGACTGGCAATAATAGTGGCCATTGTGGCTACAATTACTACAGGGATCAGAAATAAATGAGGAACAATCTCAAAGAATGGATTTATCCCGTTAAAACTTTTCTGCGGGCTTTGCATTAATACCCATGCACCTTGTCCTAAATAGTTAAGGACCAATGCTGTTTTTACAAAGATCCAGCTGATCTGGATGTTTTTCCGGCCGCAGTGGCCTAAGTCAGAATAGAGCGCCTCTGCACCCGTCGTACATAAAAATACCGCTCCTAACAGCCAGAAGCCATGTGGATGATCCATTAACAACCTGGCACCGTAATATGGGTTTAGGGCTTTAAATATATCAGGATAATGAATCACCTGTACAAGTCCAAGCAAGGCAATCATTAAAAACCAGCAGAACATAATCGGGCCGAAAGAGGCGCCAATAACTTTAGTTCCGAATTGCTGAAAGAAGAACAGTAAAACAATGATTGTAATGACTATACCCAGAATCAGGGTATTGCCAGGAACAATAATCTGAGATAAAGCTGGAACGAGGTTTAGCCCCTCAATGGCTGATGTGACTGAGATAGGGGGTGTAATAATTCCATCTGCCAGTAAGGTTCCTGCCCCAATTATAGCAGGAATTGCCATCCACTTGCCATAACGCCTTACTAATGCATAAAGCGAAAATATGCCTCCTTCTCCTTTATTATCGGCCTGAAGTGTAATGAAGATGTACTTGAAAGTAGTTTGCAGGGTAAGTGTCCAGAATACGCACGAAATAGCGCCTAATACCAGGGGGCCGTTAACTTGTCCACCCTCTTTGAGTAATACCTGGAAGGTATAAAGCGGCGAAGTTCCGATATCACCGAAGATGATACCGAGTGTAACTAACATACCCGCTGCGGATAGTTTTTTAAGATTAGGATGCATGATTATTATTTGGCTATTTTTAATCAAAACTACGCTTTCTTATTCTATGCCAGGGACATGTGGTTTAATTTTAACCACATTTTAATCCTTGACCAAAAATATTTTTCCTCAAAGGAATAGGTTGCTATCCAAACAATAAAGTGAAAACATCTTCTATTTTGTTTACACCAGTAATCTCCAGTTTGTATTTATCTGTAATCAGTCCTTTCAAATTATAATTGGAAACAAAAATCCTTTCAAAACCCAGTTTGTCAGCCTCTGCAATCCGTTGCTCTATCCGGTTTACGGCGCGAATTTCTCCGGATAAACCTACTTCTGCTGCAAAACAGATTTTTGAAGAGATAAAGATGTCCTCGTGAGATGAAATGATTGCCGCAAGAATAGCCAGATCAATTGCAGGATCTTCTACTTTAATACCACCAGCGATATTTAAGAATACATCTCTTGTACTTAGCCTGAAACCACAACGTTTTTCCAGCACAGCAAGCAACATGTTCATTCTTCTGGTATCAAAGCCAGTAGCTGAACGCTGAGGCGTGCCATAGGCTGCGGTGCTCACCAAAGCTTGCGTTTCAATTAACATCGGTCTTGCGCCTTCTAAAGTCGCAGCAATAGCAATTCCACTTAATTCTTCGTCTCTTTGGGATAACAGGATTTCAGAAGGGTTAGATACTTGTCTCAGACCACCGCTGTGCATGGCATAAATACCCAGCTCTGCAGCTGCACCAAATCTGTTTTTAATGGAACGGAGGATCCTGTAAACATGATGTCTGTCGCCTTCAAATTGTAAAACGGTGTCAACCATGTGCTCCAGGATTTTAGGGCCGGCAATGGCTCCATCCTTGGTGATATGCCCGATTAAAAATACCGGAGTATCTGTTTCTTTAGCGAAACGTAATAATTCTGCTGTGCATTCCCTTACCTGCGAAACGCTGCCGGGTGTGGAGTCAATATGTGCTGAATGAAGTGTCTGTATAGAATCAACCACAATAATATCTGGTTCCAGTACTTCTATTTGTTTGAATATATTCTGGGTTGAGGTTTCAGTAAGAATATAACATTCTGCAGTTGGACTGTTTGTTATCCTTTCTGCGCGCATTTTGATTTGCTGTTCACTTTCCTCTCCTGAAACATACAGTACTTTTTTTCCTGTGATGTTTAAAGCAAGCTGTAACATCAGTGTAGATTTACCTATTCCTGGCTCACCACCAATAAGGACAACAGAACCTGCAACGAGTCCTCCACCGAGTACACGGTCAAGCTCGAGGTCATTAGTGGAGATTTTGTTCTCTTCAGAGAAAGCAATATTTGTTATTTTGTTAGGCTTGTTAGATCTTTTTGTTGATCCGGATGTCTGCCATGCAGGCACACTGGGCTCCTTTTTTTCAATTACTTCTTCTACGAAAGTATTCCATGAATTACAAGAAGGGCATTTCCCAAGCCATTTGGCTGATTCATACCCACAACTCTGACAGAAATATGCTGATTTAGTTTTAGCCAATTGATTTGAGATTAAGACACGAATTTAAGATAATAATAACCTGTTTAAAACATTAAACGGACATAAAATAGAAAAGCCCGGTACTTGAGGTGACCAGGCTTTTCTATTATGTTTTGAACATGAGATTTACAGTTTTATTTCTTCGTCTTTAGAAGAAATAAAATGAAACTCTGTTAGTAAGTAAGACGGAACTGCCTTTACTTTAATTTTCTGTCCGAATTTAAAGAACCACTTCCATTGCAGGGAGTAAATACCTTTTTTGATAAAGGCCTCTATATACGGGTGTACACAAAGTGTAATATTTTTTTCATTCTGCTCACGCAAAATATAGTTCATATTACTTTCAATATCATCCATTAAAACAATACTAGCTTTAATTTCACCAGTACCATGACACATAGGACAAACTTCGCTGGTCACAATGTTCATCTCAGGACGAACACGCTGACGTGTTATTTGTACAAGGCCAAATTTACTTGGAGGCAGAATAGTGTGTTTAGCACGATCCAACAGCATTAATTCGCGCAGGTAATCAAATAACATTTTACGGTTAACTGGTTTGTGCATATCGATAAAATCGATGACAACAATACCACCCATATCACGTAGTCTGAGCTGACGCGCAATTTCTTTTGCGGCCTCTTTGTTTACCTGTAAGGCATTTTCTTCCTGATTCTCTTTATTGGCTGTTCTGTTACCGCTATTTACGTCGACAACATGCAGTGCTTCGGTATGTTCAACAACAAGATAAGCTCCGCCGGCAAGATTTACGGTTTTGCCAAAGCCATTCTTAATTTGTTTTTCAATTCCGAAATGCTCGAATATAGGCTCCTTGTGCTTATAAGGTTTTACTATTTTCTCCATTTCAGGAGAAAATCTCATGCACATAAGAACGGATATCTTCAAACAAACCTGCATCGTTCACATAAACATTGGTGAAATCTGCACTTAAAATGTCACGAATTAACGTTGACGTTCTGTCCATTTCTCCCCAAACACGTTTGGAAGGCTCTGCATCAGGTAATTTCTTGATGAAATTTTCCCATTTAGAGACAGAATCCAATAAGTCTTTTTGTAATTCCTCAACACCTTTACCTTCAGAAACTGTTCTGATGATGACACCGAAATTTTTAGGTTTAATACTTTCAATAATCTTTTTTAAACGATTACGTTCAGTATTACTCTTAATTTTTTTCGAGATTGAGATTACATTAGAAAATGGGACTAATACAATGTACCGTCCTGCAATAGAAAGATCAGAGCTTAGACGCGGTCCTTTAGTTGAAATAGGCTCTTTAGCTATTTGAACAGGTATAAGCATGTTTTTGGAAACGACCTCAGATATTTTGCCAGCCTTATTAATATCGGCTTCAAGCTTTTAAATTGTCTAATAACGTCCCACTAACAGTGCCATTCCGCTTAATTTTTGTAAGCTTTAATAAAGATTGAACTTGCGGACCAAGATCGAAATAATGCAAAAAAGCATCTTTCTCATAACCCACATCAACAAACGCAGCATTTAGTCCCGGCATAATTTTTTTTATGCGGCCTAAATAAATATCGCCTACGGCGTAATTTGTATTGATGTGTTCTTTATGAAGTTCTACAAGTTGTTTATCTTCAATCAAAGCTATGGTTACTCCCGTAGGAGACGAATCGATAATTAATTCCTTTACCAAAAGCTATACATTTAAAGGGATGAATCCCTTATTAAACACATGGACTGAATATATAAAAAAAACAGATCAACGAACAATAGATACTAAGAATATTCCTAGTATCTATTGTTCGTTGATCATGAAGAAAAATCTATTTTTTCTTATGTCTGTTTTTTCTTAAACGTTTTTTACGTTTGTGGGTGGCCATTTTATGTCTTTTTTTTTTTTTTACCGCTTGGCATAATTGTAAGGTTTAAATTTTTTTTATAAATCTGTTTATTAGTTTTTGGTTTTCAGTTCGGCCACTTTCTTATCAATGAAGTTAGATAAGGTTGGATTTGCTGCCAATTTTTTACTGTTCAGGTAAGCCTCAACAGCTTCCTTGTTTTTGCCCAGGTTTTCATAAGCTGTAGCCAGATAGAAATAAGCATCTGGTGAAGGCTTCTTGGCAATTATACCATTAAACCTGGTTATTGCTTTATCAAATTGTCCGGATTTTATTGCAAAAGTTCCTAAGCTCATGTTTGCTTTCAGATTATCAGGATCTTTTTTAATGACGTCCAGCAACATTGCTATTCCCGACATTGGTGCACCCATGCCATTAACGACAGTGATTCCCAACCCAGTTTTAGCTTCAAGATTTGTTGAATCCAGTGCTACAGCATTCGTATAAGCTGCATTTGCTTTTTGTAATAAAACCGGAGAGATTAAACTAACTATCCGAGTATTATCAAAAGCTTTCATCAATCTGCCACCAGCAGCTAACCAGGTATTCAGGCTACGCTCTTTACCAGCAATGATTTCCAGATATAACGCGCTTGGAACAGCTTGCTCAACATCATCCCATTTTTCTGCAAGAACTTTCGCTGCATTCACTTTTTGATCTTCAGATGCAGTTTTATATGCATTTTCCAATGTAGTGATTTCAGCAGCTAAGTTAGCATTAATTGAATTTTTAGCAGCGGTCGAGACCTCTGTTAAATTAATTGTACTGCCTGCTGAAGTAAGTTGTCCTCCGGCAGGAACGCCAGATGTTTCTTTCTTCGGCTTCACTAAACCTTTAATATCTCTTGTAAACAAAAATACTGCAAGCAAAACTACTGCTGCAATAATAAGTGTTTGTTTAGACCGGATAGTGTTCATCATAAGCAGATTAAGCTTCTACGCTTAGTTTTTTTGAATTGTTTTTTACTTTATCAACAAATACTTTTGCTGGTTTGAAACTTGGTACAAAATGCTCTGGAATAATAATCGCAGTGTTTTTTGAAATATTTCTGGCAGTTTTTTTGCTCTTTTTTTAACAACAAAACTTCCAAAACCCCTAACGTAGACATTCTCGCCACCGATCATACTACTTTTGATTACTTTGAAAAACGCCTCAACGGTTTCTTGTACATCTACCTTTTCAATTCCTGTTTTCGTTGATATTTCTGAAATAATATCTGCCTTAGTCATATTTTCTATTATTAATTGTTGTGTGTTTAATATTATAAGTGATTTGGGGTTGCAAAAGTATTGCTTTTTAATGAGATAGGAAAATAAAAGATCAATTATTTATCTCGAATAGTATCAGGGAATTGCAAGTTTTACAGAAATGGACTTTTCTACACGGTAAAGCAAAATATACATTGGAGAATTTTGAGCTCGGAAAAATAATAATTTATAAATCGACAAAATAATGGATTACTTGTATTTTTGGGGTTATGGCATTTCAGCAAGAGCTTATCAGATGGTATCTGGTCAACAAAAGAAGTCTCCCCTGGAGAGATACACAAAACCCATATATTATCTGGCTATCAGAGATTATATTACAGCAGACAAGAGTGGAGCAGGGATTGCCTTATTTTAACCGGTTTCTGGAAGCCTATCCTACAGTTCAGGATTTTGCTGCTGCTACAGAAACACAGATTCTAAAGCTCTGGCAGGGGTTAGGATACTATTCCAGGGGTAGAAATATGTTGTTTACAGCCCGCCAGATCATGGATTTACATGCGGGTGTTTTTCCTGTAAAGTACCAGGATCTAATCAAACTTAAAGGTGTTGGAGAGTATACTGCGGCTGCGATTTCTTCTTTTTCATCAGGTGAGGAAAAGGCCGTTTTAGACGGTAATGTATTCCGCGTACTTTCCAGATATTTTGGAATCAGCAACCCGATAAACAGCTCTTCTGGTAAAAAAGAATTTTCGGAACTTGCCCAATCTTTGATTTATAAAGACGATCCGGCGTTATATAATCAGGCGATTATGGAGTTCGGTGCTTTACAGTGCAAACCAAAATCCCCTGATTGCGGGGTTTGTCCCCTCATGCTTTCCTGTTATGCAAAAAATAATAATCTGGTCCCAGTCCTTCCGGTTAAACTCAAAACGGTGAAGGTCCGGACACGATATATTAACTATTTTGTCATGGAAAAGGAGGATAATGTACTGGTAAATAAAAGGATTTTTGAAGATATCTGGCAGCATTTATATGATTTTCCAAGGATTGAAACTTCTATAGCAGCTGATACTGATCAGGAAGAATTTACTAAAGAAGTTAAACAAAACTTTGGTTTAGATGTTGTTATCCGTCCGCTAATGCAGGCGAAACATTTGTTGACGCACCAAATTATATACGTTCAATTTTTTGCTTTAGATAATTATATCACTAACTTTAATGTTAGCGCAGAAGCGAATTGGGTCACTTGGGCCGATTTAGATCAACTGCCACAACCGAAAATTCTAACCAAAAATTTATTAACTTCTATTTTAACAAATAGTAAACTCCAAATTCATGTCAGGTATTAACAAAGTAATTTTAGTTGGACATTTAGGGAAGGATCCTGAAGTCCGTCACTTAGATGGTGGTGTTACTGTTGCCAGTTTTCCATTGGCTACGTCAGAAACCTATAACAAAGATGGTAAGCGCATTGAACAAACGGAATGGCATAATATCGTGCTATGGAGGGGATTAGCTGAAGTGGCATCAAAGTATCTGCAGAAAGGAAAACTCGTTTATATAGAAGGAAAACTACGTACACGGTCATTTGAAGACCGGGAGAAGATAAAAAAATATGTAACTGAAGTCGTTGCAGAGAATTTTACTATTCTGGGCAGGAAAAGCGATTTTGAAAATACACCAGTAACGACTAATAGTACACCAAAAAGTGAAAATGATTACCTGGATGCAGATGGCATTTCAGGTGATTTGCCTTTTTAATCCGGCAAACCTAAAAAATTTAATATTTCGTATAAAAAGCCTGGATATCCTGATGTGATATTCAGGCTTTTTTTATTTAAGCTCCTGATGGGATGGTCTGGTCTGGGTCGGACGAACATGCGTGTGAGTCCACGTCAAGTCCACCTCGGGTCCACCTCGAGTCCGCCTTTTTCTGTAAATAGGTGGATTCGGGATGTAACGCACGTTGATCTGAGATGTAAACACACAGATCAACGTCAGGCTACTACCTTAATTTGCTGCGTTGATCTGAGAATGTCAGGAAACAAAACAGGCCGCCCTGATACGGCAGCCTGTTTCTGATTATATATCGTTAAAACCTAATTCGGGTTTTTAATGTAGTAGATGTTAAGTCTGATTCTTCTCTTTGTAGTAGAGGGATCTTTACTAAAGGCACCGATTGTTGCTCTTCCTCCAGAAGTTGGATAAGCAAATACATTAAATTCAGACGCAGCTGTTACACCCAGATAGGTTCCGTAATCAACAGTTTTATTGTCAATCAGATCCTGAATATAGTTCGTTCGTAATCACAAACGTATAGCTTTTCTTCGTGTTATCGTAATAACCTCCAAAAGGGAATACAGCACGTGGGTCGCCCGACGGATTCGTTTGTGAAGCCGGGTTGTTATCAGGTAAATTCTGTCTCTGTTTTGCTATATCTAATTTGTATAATGAAAGACGTGGTGGTATTTTAAATGGAATTGAATCAGCGGGATCATTGATGTCAACGACAAGTTCGGCCTTGTTGATTACAATTTTACCTAAAGAAGCTTTCAGGTTTTTAAGATAAGGAAAGGTGATCAGGTTTCTTACGCCACTCATAGCCTGTAAATAAGTTACGGGATAATCGGCAGGTGTTGCAATTTGTGCAGCTACAGGAGTATTTGTATAGTCATGCTGAACAGATGCGGCTACCGGAGTCGTAGTGCCACTCAGAGAAATTGGGAATGAAGCAAACACTGTATCTATAGCTTTATTAGCTACTGTACTTGTTCTTTTATAATAGATCTCCAGGTTAGCAGCATTTCCAGTTCTGAATTCAAAGAACATGATTCCTCCTGGTTTTCCTGAAGCTTTTTTTTTGCTGTTACCTTTAAGCCTCTGAATGCTGCGTTCAGATTGCTATTAGTACTTAAGGTTGCTGAATCCAGGGCCAGAATTTTACTTTGTATCATGGCTGCGTTCAGTTTAACCCTGATCTGAGGTACTGCATTGTAAACAGTGTCAGGTTTGCTGTCTATTACTCTTGTAACTTTAACAGAGGTAGTTGGTCTTGACAACATCTGTAATGAGCCAAGCTGATCAGTTGATGTGTATACCGTGTTACTCATAAACTTAGTCTGCGCATACAGATTCTGATCTAACTGACTTACATTTACGGTGAAAGCTGTTGTACTGTCTCCATAGAATGGTGAGAAAAGATTCAGTGCAGCTGTACTTCCGGCAGTTACCTGGTATGGTAATACTAAAACCGCTGAGTCAATTACTGCATTTTTACCAACAGTATAGCCAGCGCCTGAAAGGCAGGCCAACTGACAGTGCCAGGCTTGCTGTAGTCGATCCGAAAACAGGATCAAGCATTTCTCCCAGTGGATATCTTGGCAATCCGGCGAATCCTCCTGAGGTACCCGAAGAGAAAAAGGTCGCCGAAGGCTCATCTAAAACAGTTCTTGACGTTACAGTAGCTGTATCCACAAGTATTCCATCAATTCTGGTGGCAGGGCTAACATCTAAACCAATGGTACTGGAGTCTTTACAAGACGAAAAAAAAAAAAAGACTTATCAACAGGGTCAATAAGTCTAGTTTTGAAAATTTCATAATTAATTTAATAATACCTGAGTTTATGCTATTGAAACCAATTCATCATTCGAGATTTCCTCATATAAAGAGTAAAAGTTCTCGAAATTTTCGGTTAAATTAAAGGCTAAAGTTGGCTTATTTGAATCTTTAACAAATTTTAACACATCAGCATCAATTTTTTCATCGGCCAAAACTACGGCGTCAGAATAAGTAATAATTGCCGATATGCAAAGTGTTGCTGTCTGCATTTTCGAAAACTTTAGTGTCATCTGCTGTCATATTGTTCATCACTGCTTTTTTATGCAAATCAGCATGCAAAGTTTCAGTGAAGCAATTCTCATATACAGAATAAACCACTTTTGAGTTCTTAAATGTCGGGTCGTTTTTGTAAGAAGTCTTAATATATACAGGAACAAGTGAAGTCATCCAGCCATGGCAATGCACGATATCCGGTGCCCAGCCTAACTTTTTAACAGTTTCTAATGCACCTTTACAAAAGAATATTGTTCTTTCGTCGTTGTCTGCATAAAACTTATTCTCTTTATCTCTGAATACATACTTGCGCTGGAAATAATCTTCATTATCCAGGAAGTAAACCTGCATACGGGCTGCTGGAATAGATGCGACTTTGATAATTAGTGGGTTGTCATTGTCATCAATCATGATGTTCATCCCCGATAAACGAATAACTTCGTGCAGCCTGTTCCTACGTTCATTGATATTTTTCCGAACCTTGGCATAAGAATACGGATCTCAAATCCTTTTTCTTGCATTGCCTGAGGCAATTGACGGGTAATCTCTGAAATTTTGGTGAGTTCCAGGAAAGGCGACATCTCGTGTGTAACAATCAGTAGCTTCGTTTTTGCCATCTCCATATTTGTGAATAAATATTTATGTTAAAGAAAAGATAATCAAGGGGGCAAAGGTAAGCAATTTATTCAAATTTATCAATATCTTGCCTAGATGTTTTGTTGGGATTATATAATTAACCAACTTTGGACTTTGAAATTTTACAACCCGGTTTGGAAGTTATAAATACTATAGCAGGTTTAAATAGCTTGCTGAAGCCACGAAAATTGGCTCAACAAAAAATTGCATTAGTGCCTACAATGGGCGCTTTGCACAAAGGACACGTATCTCTCGTTAAGATTGCTCAGCAACATGCAGATGTTGTGGTATGCAGTATTTTCGTGAATCCAACACAGTTTACAGACCCAAAAGATCTGGAAAAAAAGTATCCAAGACCCCTGCAGCATGATATCGAAATGTTACAGGATGCAGGGTGCGATTATGTGTTTATGCCCTCTGTTAAAGAGATGTATCCTGTGCCTGAGCACTGGCATATTGATCTTGGGCCTGCTGAATTTTTGCTGGAAGGTGAATTCAGACGCGGGCATTACCAGGGAGTCACACAGATTGTTAAAAAACTTTTTGATGCAGTTGATCCTGATGTCGCTTTCTTTGGTCAGAAAGACTTTCAGCAGGTGCTGATGATCCGGAATATGGTGGCGCATTTCAAGTTGCCGGTGCAAATTATCTCCTGCCCGATTATCAGGGAGGATGATGGTTTAGCGATGAGCTCAAGAAATATTCACCTTTCTGCTTTGGAGCATGAGCATGCATTAGTGCTGAGTAAAGCGTTATCTTATGTGAAAGACCATTTTCAGACTGAAAACATAGAAGCCTTACTCAAAGAGGCTATAGCTATTATTCAGCGTGTAGAAGGCGTTGAACTCGATTACTTTACGATCGCGAACAGTGAAACCCTGCTTCCTGAAAATGATAAAACGGCGCAGCATCTGGTTGCCCTGGTTGCGGCGAAAGTCGGAGAGACCAGGCTGATCGATAACATGATGCTGAACTGACACGAATTACAATGAATCAATATAATATTATCTAACTTTACAGCATGATTATCGAGATATTAAAATCGAAAATACACCGTGTCAGAGTGACACAGGCGGAATTAAACTATGTAGGCAGCATCACAATTGATGAAGACCTGATGGATGCCGCGAATATCATTGCTAATGAAAAGGTGCAGATTGTCAATAATAATAATGGGGCAAGATTTGAAACCTATGTGATTAAAGGTGAGCGCGGTAAGGGTACAGTATGTTTGAATGGTGCGGCTGCAAGGCAAGTACAGGTAGGAGATACTTTAATTATCATTTCTTATGGATCCTTGCCAATAGAAGAAGCTAAAAAATATAAACCAATCCTGGTTTTTCCTGATGATAACAATCACTTGCTGAAATAAGGCGTTTTATGGTATTATAATTATTTTTTCGGAAAGATACTATGCAACCATAGTATCTTTCGATTGGAAATACTAAATTTGGCAAAAAGTAATTTTCCAAAAATAATTATTATGCTATTTCAACTAAGTGAAGAACAATTGATGATCCAGCAGGCTGCGAGAGATTTTGCGCAGAATGAATTGAAGCCTGGCGTGATTGAAAGAGACGAGCACCAGAAGTTTCCTGCAGAGCAGGTGAAAAAACTTGGCGAACTGGGGTTTTTAGGAATGATGGTTTCAGAGAAATTCGGCGGCAGCGGATTGGATGCAGTATCCTATGTGCTGGTCATGGAAGAACTTTCTAAAATCGATGCTTCAGCTTCGGTTGTGGTTTCAGTTAATAATTCTTTGGTTTGTTACGGTTTGGAAGCTTATGGTTCTGAATTCCAAAAAGAAAAATATCTTAAACCTTTAGCTTCAGGGCAAAAAATTGGTGCATTCTGTTTATCTGAACCAGAAGCAGGTTCTGATGCGACTTCTCAGCAGACTACAGCGGAAGATAAAGGTGATTATTATTTGTTAAACGGGACAAAAAACTGGATAACTAACGGAAGCACTGCCTCTACTTACCTGGTTATTGCCCAAACTCATCCGGACCTTAAACATAAAGGAATTAATGCTTTTATAGTAGAAAAAGGAATGGAAGGCTTTACTATTGGGCCGAAAGAAAATAAAATGGGTATCCGCGGATCTGATACACATTCTCTGATGTTCAATGATGTTAAAGTTCCTAAGGAAAACAGAATTGGCGAAGATGGTTTCGGATTTAAATTCGCTATGAAGACATTGGAAGGCGGCCGTATTGGTATCGCAGCCCAGGCACTGGGTATTGCGGCTGGTGCTTATGAGCTTGCTCTTGCCTATTCTAAACAACGTAAATCATTCGGTAAGCCGATTGCAGAACATCAGGCAATTGCCTTTAAATTAGCAGACATGGCAACTAGTATTGAGGCAGCAAGAATGCTGGTTTATAAAGCAGCCTGGTTAAAAGATCAGGGGCTTCCTTATACGCTGGCCGGTTCTATGGCTAAATTATATGCTTCTAAGGTAGCAATGGATGTGACAGTTGAGGCTGTTCAGGTGCATGGTGGTTATGGTTTCGTTAAAGAATACCATGTGGAACGTTTAATGAGGGATGCAAAAATCACACAGATATATGAAGGTACTTCAGAGATCCAGCAAATGGTAATCTCGAGAGAGATACTGAGATAGTATTATTTATCATTAATAAGAAAAGTCGCTTGGATAATTGTCTTTTTTTTTTTTTTGTTATTGGTAAAGTTTTTTTTTTACGAAAATAATATGAGTGATTATTTTATAATTAATTAATGTTGATGCATATTATTTTGATTATTATTGCAAATAATCAAAATAATATGAAAAATAAATTTATTAAAACGTTAAAAATTGCGGTTTTGCCATTTTTGTTTTATGCTTGCTTTATCGGCGTGTAAAAAGGATGAGAGAGCTATTCAGCAGGTTGACGTATCCGCCAAAGTTATGGCAGATCAAAAACTGGATCAAAAAGTTCTAAACTATTTGTCAAAAATACGAGGGAAGTGAAACTTGAAGAAATCAAATTTGATAAAATAAAAAACAGTTACCTGATACGCGGATATGAGCTTCTTAACAGGGATACTGTTTTGGCTCAATATGGTAGAGCAAATGAATACAAATTCAACTTTGAAAAATAGTTAATTATATAATAATAAAAAAAGCACTAATATTATTTGCTATTCTGATTTTTGTGAATGTTTCACTGTCAAAAGCTACAATAAATGTTTCCTCTTTTGCTATTAACGCAAAGTATCTTCAAAATGGATCGGTTTATGTAAACCCGGCTACTGGCCAAAACATTCATTGGGGTGTGGAATTAATTAGAACTACTTTACAAGATCTATCCTATGAAGACGGAACGTGTACAATTACCCTGGTTATGAACACTAATCTTGGATATAGAGATATTTCAGTTCCTAAGAAACTTACAGAGTCTGATTGGAAATCGTCAGGTGATAATGTTTCGAGAGGTACAACTGTGATTAACCAAACTTCATTAATCCCTGCACTAAATGCTTATGGCAGGCTTTATCTGAAGATAAACCGATATAATAAAGATAATAAAGTTTGGGAAGATGTTTACTCTGGTTTTTCGTATCCAATAACTACAGTTGTTACAGTTGCGTTACCCGAAAGTATGAAGAAGTTTGTTCTGATTAACGACGTTCTTCCTGCGATGCCGAGCACGAAATTTTATCCAAGTAGTACTGTTCCAATATTAACTGTTGGACAAAATGTATATTCTCCTAATCGTCAATATTATCTTACTCTACAGACAGATGGCAATCTTGTTTTGTATCGTGCTGATGGACTTGCAGTTTGGTACAGTAATACAAATAATACTAGTCCAGTGCCTGCCCAGTCTTTATTTTTTCAAACAGATGGCAATCTTGTTTTATACGTTGGTTTTGGTGATAATCCGAATTCAACCTGGAGTAGTAAAAGGTATGCTACTAATGGAGAGACCTTAGGCGATAATGCCTATTACGCACTTGAGGATAATGGTAACCTTGTTTTGTATTTCACTTACCCAGGTTTGTCTCCGGGAGTAACAATGGCTTATGTTTTGGCATATTCCGGATCAAATGGTCATGTCAGTCCTTTTCCAGGAAGACTGGCGCCCTAGTAGTTAATGAATTGAATAATCTTTAGGCCAGTAAACTTCATGTGCGTTAATGCAGGAAGCTTACTGGCTTTTTTACAACTAATTATTATCTGTACCGGCAATAGTGCCGAACAACGCCTTGATTATAGCTATAACAATCGCTAAAAATGCAGCGGCGAAGAATCCCGAGGTGTTAAATCCTGACATCATACTATCTACTAAAAGAATCATTAATACGGTGATAATAAATGACATCAAACCTAAAGTCAGGAAGTTAACCGGAAAAGTAAGCAGTCTTAAGATGAATCCGATTGTCGCATTTGCGAGTGCAATCAGGATGGCAGCAATAATCGCGGTACCAAATCCGTCGATATGAACGCCGGGAACGATGTATGAGCCTAGCAGCATGGCCAGCCCCATCAATAAAATTTCGATAATAAGTTTCATAATGTTTAGTTTTAAAAAATGTACAGCTATTTATTTAAAATACCGCCGTTGTTGTTTGGGGTGGCCTGTTTAATGTCTTGTTCATTAGCAAATAATAAGCCACTTTCTATAAAATTTTCGGCTGATAGCACTTCAATTGTCTTTTCTGATATTGATCCTGCTGGTTTATGGCAGATTAAGAACAGGCCGGGTATTGATACTGCACATGCTGACGTGGTCTCGGTATTGGAAATGTCATCTGATGATGATACTTCTGGTATAGAGCATAATGTGGCTGGTAAACTGATGATCACAGATAGTAACTTGGTTTTTAAACCAGTGAAATCATTTATTTCAGGAAAAAATTATTTGGTTATATCTTATATGAATGTAAAGTTTGCTAGTAATCAAAAGATAATCAGTGGACAACTAAATCATAGTGTAAAGCCTCAGCAGGTGGTGCTAAAGCGTTAAGTCAATTCATTCATCCCGATTTTATTTTTTTTTATTTTCTGTTTCAGGCTGTTATTTAATTTTTTTAAATTAGATCTGGTAAACGTCCAATGGATTTACAAGCGGTATTTGTTTTTATTTTTGAAATAAAATTCCTACCTTTGCACTGTTATAGAGGGGCAAGAGGGGGCAGATGTCCCCTCTTTTCTTTTATCCGCAAATTGGTTTATGCAAGTAGAGAAAAGAGTAATAGAATTAGTAGAGGAAAAAATTTCGGACAGACCGGAGTTATTTTTAGTTGAAGTAAAGTTGCTGCCTGGCAATAAGTTAATCATTCATGTGGATGGTGACGAAGGCATCAGTATTCAGGATTGTGCTGCGATTAGCAGACACATGTTGGATTTCATCTGGAAGAAGAGAATACTATTGAGAAAGCATATAACCTGGAGGTTTCCTCTCCTGGTGTTGGCGAACCTCTGAAACTTAAAAGACAGTACGAGAAAAATATCGGACGCGAATTAAGTGTTAAGGTTACCGGAGGTGATATTATGGAAGGAAAACTGCTGTATGTAAATGAGCAGTCGATTACCATAGAAGCGAAAGTAAAAGAAAAAGGAAAGAAAGCACAATTGGTTGAAACCAGTCTGGACTTTAATAATATAATAGAAACAAAGGTTTTAATTTCATTTAAATAAAAATGAGCAATATTAATTTAATCGATTCATTTCAAGAATTCAAAGAGTTCAAGAACATCGACCGTCCTACGGTGATCAGTGTGCTGGAAGAAGTATTTCGTAGCATGTTACGTAAGAAATATGGTACTGATGAGAATTGTGATGTAATTGTTAACCCTGATAACGGTGATTTAGAGATCTGGCGCACAAGAAAAGTAATGGAAGACGGCTTTTCTGAGGATGATGATCTTGAAATCGAGTTGGCTGAGGTTAAGCAGTTAGATGCAGATATGGAAGTTGGAGACGACTACATTGAGCAGATTACTTTAGAGAGTTTTGGAAGAAGAGCTATTTTAGCTGCACGTCAGACACTGGTATCTAAAGTACTTGAATTAGAAAAAGACGAGATCTTTAAGAAATATAAGGACAGAGTTGGAGAAATTGTAACAGGAGAAGTTTACCAGGTTTGGAAAAAAGAAACGTTAGTACTGGATGATGAAGGTAATGAGTTGATCATGCCTAAAACAGAACAGATACCAGCTGATTATTTCAAAAAAGGTGATACGGTTCGTGCGGTAATCTTAAAGGTGGATATGATGAATAGTACACCAAAGATTATTATTTCAAGAATTGCTCCTGAGTTTTTACAGCGTTTGTTCGAGATTGAGGTTCCTGAGATTTTTGATGGTTTAATTACCATTAAGAAAATCGTTCGTAACCAGGAGAACG
This sequence comes from Pedobacter sp. NJ-S-72, assembly GCF_053890575.1. Taxonomy (NCBI): domain Bacteria; kingdom Pseudomonadati; phylum Bacteroidota; class Sphingobacteriia; order Sphingobacteriales; family Sphingobacteriaceae; genus Pedobacter; species Pedobacter sp. NJ-S-72. The sequence goes on from NZ_CM132681.1 coordinate 4,562,184, forward strand.
TGCTAAAGTTGCTGTTGAATCTTACGATGACAGAATTGACCCGGTGGGTGCTTGTGTTGGTATGAAAGGTTCACGTATTCATGGAATCGTGAGAGAACTTAAAAATGAGAATATTGATGTAATCAATTTCACTAATAATATTTCTCTTTATATCACAAGGGCTTTGAGTCCTGCTAAAATCACTTCAATTAAATTGGATGACGTTACTAAACATGCTTCGGTTTATCTGAAGCCTGACCAGGTTTCTCTTGCAATTGGACGTGGCGGACATAATATCAAGCTTGCCGGTAAATTAACTGGTTACGAAATTGATGTTTACCGTGAAGCTGGTGAAGAAGATGAAGATGTGGATATCGAAGAATTCTCGGACGAAATCGATAGCTGGATTATCGACGAATTGAAAGCAATTGGTTGTGATACAGCAAGAAGCGTACTAGCGCTGTCAGTAGACGAATTAGTAAAAAGAACTGATCTGGAGGAAGAAACTATTAAAAGTTATCAGTATATTACAGTCAGAATTTGAATAAGCGTTGACTTGATGAGAAAAAAAAACAAGAATAAACGTTACTTTTGTATAAGAATTAAGAAAAAATAGGATATCAATGTCAGACGACAAACCAATAATTTTATTCAAAGCAGTTAAGGAACTTAACGTAGGGATAGCTACGGCCGTTGAGTTTTTAGAAAAGAAAGGCTTTTCTGTTGAGAATAAACCCACTACTAAACTCTCCCGCGATATGTATAATGCATTATTGAAAGAGTTTCAGGGAGATAAAATCGTAAAAGAAGAAGCCAATCAAATTGTTATAGGTAAAATTCGTCGTGATGAGCCTGAAGTAACTGAAAAAGTTGCTGACGCACCTAGAAAGAATGCTGAATTCGAAAGCGAGGGTATTTTAATCAAAAACCTTCATTCCTATACTCCTCCTACAGTTGAGAAACCTAAGGAAGAAGTCGCTCCTGCACCTGCTCCTGAAAAAGAAGCAGCAATAGAAAAGGAAGCTGAAAAGGTTGAAGAAGGAACGCTGAAAGGTGTTAAAATTGTAGGGAAAATTAATCTTGACGATTTAAACGCTAAGACCCGCCCTACTAAAAAAGAAGAACTTCCAGTTACTGAAGTTGTTAAAGCGGAAGCTCCGGTTGTTATACCGGCGGCTCCTGTAGAAGCACCTGTTGTACCAGCAGCAATTATCCCAGAGGCACCTAAGGTAGTTCAGGAGGAAGTTAAGCCAGTAGAAAAACCTATTGAGGCTAAACCTGTTGAAATTAAACCTGAAGTAGTTAAAGCTGTGGAAGAAGTTAAAGAAGAAAAACAAAAACCTGTGGAATCACCTGTTGTTAAAGCAGAGCCGGTTAAAGAAGTTGTTACACCGAAAGCGGATAAACCTGACGAAGTCGAGGTTATCAAAGCCCGTTCAGTAAAACTTTCCGGACCAAATATTATTGGTAAAATTGTCTTGCCGACAACACCTGAACGTAAATCACAACCTGTAGTAGCTTCTTCAGCTGACAGTAATGATGCGAAAAGGAAACGCAAGCGTAAAAAGGCTCCGGGCTCACCTGGACAGAATCAGTCGTCAGGAGGTAATCCCTCAGCGCCTGGTCAGCAAGGAGGAAATAATCCTGCTACACCTGCAAAACCTGCGGGCGTGCCAACTTTTACCAACAGACCTGATTTCAGGAACAATACGAACAATACAGCCAACAGGCCTAACTTTAGAAACAGCAAACCAGGCGGACCTGGAGGCTCTAAAGAAGAACCTACGGAAAAAGAAATACAAGATCAGATTAAAGCAACGCTTGCACGTTTAAGCGGCGCTGGTAAATCTGGAAAATTTGCACAACGTGCAAAACTGCGTCGTGGTAAACGTGATGATGTGGCTCTTTCTGCGGAAGAAGCTGCAATGGAACAGGAACTACAGTCTAAAGTGTTGAAAGTAACAGAATTTGTTACGGCAAACGAACTGGCGAGTATGATGGATGTACCAGTTACCAAAAAATTATTGGTACTTGTATGAGTCTTGGTATGTTCGTTTCGATCAATCAGCGTTTAGATGCAGAAACATTAACGATTGTTGCAGATGAGTTTGGTTACGAAATACAATTCGTTAAACCAGATGATGAAGGCGATAGTATTATTGAAGAATTAGATAATCCTGAAGATTTAGAGCCAAGAGCTCCGGTTGTTACGATCATGGGTCACGTCGATCATGGTAAGACATCTTTACTGGATTATATCCGTAAAGCGAATGTTGTAGCTGGTGAAGCAGGTGGTATTACACAGCACATTGGTGCTTATATGGTAACTACACCTACTGGTAAAAAAGTAACCTTCTTAGATACACCGGGTCACGAAGCCTTTACAGCGATGCGTGCACGTGGTGCGAAAGTAGCGGATATTGCAATTATTGTTGTTGCAGCGGATGATGCAGTAATGCCTCAGACTAAAGAAGCAATTGCCCATGCTCAGGCAGCCGGCGTTCCTTTAGTGTTGCTTTCACAAAAATTGATAAGCCTGGTGCTAACTCTGATAAGATCCGTGAACAGTTATCGATCATGAATATCTTAGTAGAGGATTGGGGTGGTAAATTCCAGTCTCAGGAAATCTCAGGTAAAAGCGGCTTAAACGTTGATCTTTTATTAGATAAAGTATTATTAGAAGCTGAATTATTAGAATTAACAGCTAACCCTAATAAACGTGCTACTGGTAGTGTAATTGAAGCGACCTTAGATAAAGGACGTGGTATTGTAACTACTGTACTGGTTCAGGCTGGTACTTTAAAAGTTGGTGATCCGATCTTAGCGGGTAGCTACAGTGGTCGTGTGAAAGCGTTATTTAACGAACGTGGACAAAAAGTAGAACAAGCTGGTCCATCAGTACCGGTACAGGTATTAGGTATGCAGGGCGCACCTACAGCAGGTGATAAATTCAATGCGGTAGAGAATGAGTCTGAAGCGAGAGAAATTGCAAACAAACGTTTACAATTAATGCGTGTGGCAGGGCTTGAGAACACAGAAACATATCACTCTTGATGAGATTGGCCGTCGTTTAGCAATTGGTAACTTTAAAGAGCTTAACCTGATTGTTAAAGGTGACGTGGATGGTTCGATTGAGGCATTAGCCGATTCATTACTGAAACTATCGACTGAAGAGATTCAGATCAATATCATCAGTAAAGCGGTGGGTCAGATTTCAGAATCTGATGTATTGTTAGCTTCGGCTTCTGATGCGATTATCATCGGTTTCCAGGTTCGTCCTTCTTCAGGTGCAAGAAAACTGGCTGAAGCTGAACAAATCGATATTCGTTTGTACTCTATCATCTATGACGCGATCAATGAGATCAAAGCTGCGATGGAAGGTATGCTTGCTCCTGAGTTCCAGGAGAAAATTACTGCAAACGTGGAGATCAGAGATACCTTTAAAATCACGAAAGTGGGAACCATTGCTGGTTGTATGGTATTGGATGGAACGATTACACGTAATAGTAAGATCCGTATATCGTCAGAGACGGTGTGGTTGTCTACACTGGTGAACTTGCTTCACTGAAACGTTATAAAGATGACGTGAAAGAAGTAGCAAGAGGTTACGAATGTGGTCTGAACATACATAACTTTAATAACATTGAAGTTGGTGATATCGTTGAAGCTTACGAACAAGTAGAAGTAAAAAGAAAGTTATAAGTTTTTATTTAAACTCATATCAAAACGCCCTGTTAATGAATCTTGAAAAAGATTTATAACAGGGCGTTTTTTATTGTATTAAAACTAAATTAGCGTTCTGTTTGGAATGATATCTATTCTGCAGGAAAGGGCACCTAAAATGAATATAAAAAGAAGTATCAGTAAAAAGGTCAACAAAATATTTGGAGTAAAAATTACAAATCCTGATGATGCGCCAATTTATAATCTATATAAAACAGATTATAAGAAAACCGTCCTTATATCTTATATAACACAGCCATTTCATAAGGCTAATCATTTTACTCACCAGAATTATATCACGTCACATGTCATCGCTGAGAGCTTCTCTGAATTGGGATATAATGTTGATGTCGTAAATTATCTGGATCAGACTTCTGAGATTAATTATGGAAAATACGCGGTGATATTTGGCATGGGGCATCGTTTCGAGGACTCCTTTTATTATCCTGACCGAAGTATTCCTCGGGTGATGTTTGTGACTGGTGCCCATGAAAATCTGCACAATGAAATGTGCTTAAGAAGTATCAAGGACTTTTATAAATTATCTGGATTATGGATGGCAAATGAAACTAATGTTGTTACTGCAACCACCTATTTTTCTCTTTTTAATTCGGATTTCGCAATTATTCTTGCCAGAGGATTTGTTTATGAGGATTATAAATCTAGGTTTGAGAATCATTTATATTCATTAAATAATAATATTCTTGGTTCATTCAGTCAGTTTAAACTGAAAACGGCCGAAACCCGTACGAAAAACTTTTTATTTCTGACTGGTGCTAAACTGGTGACGAAGAAGGTTTGCATATTTTACTGGAGGTTGCAAAATTACGGTTAGATTTGAATTTCTATATTGTAGTGCCGGGTATGGATACATATTTTGAGAATTACTATCAGAAATTATTATATGAGAGCCCTAATGTATTTTTGTATAAAAACATCAGAATGGATTCTGTAGAAATGAGACAGATTATAGAAAATTGCAGCTATACTGTTGCAAGTAGTTATATTGATGGCTTACCGGGAGGAACAATTGAACCCATGTCTGCAGGTGTAATCCCTATAGTAAGTAAATACTGTGGCTTTGCTCAGGAAAAATTTATATTTGAAATGGATGAATTGTCACCAGCTGGGCTAATTGGAGCCATTGACAGGGTATTGGCTTTAGACGAACAGACTTATGCTGAGTATAGCGCGTTAGTGAAAGATTATACGCTAAATAATTTCTCTGCTGCTTCTGTTAAAAGTGATTTATTGAAGCTATTGAAAAAAGAACTTGATCATGTTTAAACTGTATGGTGAATTATCGCCATATTTAGCCTGAAAGTAATTTATAAGTGTATTTTTTTAGAGAATAATGATGAAAAGTAAGATTACCGGTGGATTAACTAAACATATTTTTAATGCCAAAATACTGGGTAAATATGATGTTAAGTATTATCAGTGTGAGGAGACTGGATTTATTCAAACTGAAGAAGCTTATTGGTTAGAAGAGGCTTATTCATCAGCAATAACAAAATTGGACCTGGGGCTTGCTCATCGGAATGAAATGCTTAGAGAGCGCGTAATTAAGGTATTGAATAAGTACTTTGATAAGAATGCGGTCTACCTCGATTATGCAGGCGGATACGGGTTATTTACCCGGATTATGAGGGATAAAGGATACAATTTTTATCATAGTGATATCTATTGTCAAAATTTATTTGCTGAACATTTTGATGTTAGTGAGCTGAATACCAATACGAAATTTGAATTGGTAACTGCTTTTGAGGTATTTGAACATATGTCTGATCCGGTTACCGAAATAGAGGTAATCACACAAAAAATATGGGGACAATATCTTGTTTACTACAGAAATACAGCCAGAACAGGACTTGACTTCAATAGCGGACTGGTGGTACTTTATACCTGAAACAGGACAACATATTGCGCTGCATACCAAAAAATCTCTTGAATATATTGCACGTTCATTAGGGTATAACTTTTATACGGACGGGCAGAGCAATCACTTGTTTACCAAAAAAGAACTATCAACTAATCCTTTCTCAGTAAACAGAGATCCATTTTTTATCAGAAAGATGAAAAAAATAGTTAACAAATTTGATCGCAAAGCAATACCGGAAAAAGAATCCCTTTTGGCTAAAGATTTTGATTTTGTGAAATCAAAGCTGAGCTAAGAATTATTCTTTAACTCTTCTTCCACTAATAAATCTAAAGTCTGATAGATATCCAGGTCATATACCCAGCCTAATTCTTGTTTGGCTTTAGAATTATTACCATAAATATTTTCAATCTCTGCGGGTCTGTATAGCTGATCATCTATCTGGTACAAATCATGGGAGATATTCAGTTTATCGAAGATATAATGAATAATTTCACGTAAGCTTATGGTTTGTCCTGAACAAATGAGGTAATCAGAAGGGTGTTCCTGCTGTAGAATGAGATACATAGCTTCAGTGTATTTAGGAGCATATCCAAAATCCCTTTTGACATCAATATTACCTACTTTAAGAACGTCGATCAGCCCCTTGCTTATTTTGATACTTTCTTGTATAACCTTCTTTACAAAGAAAGTATTTTGTCTGAGGTAAGACTCATGATTAAAAAGCACTCCGCAACTGACATGTAATTTATAACTTTCCCGGTAATGAATACAGGTAAAATGTGCTGCTGCTTTAGAGATTGCATAAGGGCTTAAAGGGTGCAGTACGCTGTTTTCGGTAATAGGTAGTTCATTCACTTTTCCATACATCTCACTACTGCTGGCCTGGTAAAAGCGAATGGTTTTATCAACCATTTTTATGGCCTCTCTAAAAGTTTAAATACACTGAGTGTATTGAATTGAAATGTTCCGATTGGTTGCTGGAAAGAAAGAGATACGGAGCTTTGTGCTGCCAGATTATAGATATGTGTAGGTTTAAGCTGCTGGATAATCTTTATGATTTGTGAGATGTCCAGTAAATCGCAGGTTATTAGTGTAACTTTTTCTTTTATACCCAGATAGGAAAGCCCGTTTAAGTTGTCGTTATGGTAACCACGTGTCAGTCCGATCACTTTAAAATTGTCATTAAGCAATAGCTGAGCAAGATAAGCTCCATCCTGCCCTGTAATACCTGTTATAATTGCAGTTTTCTGCGTCATAATACTGTTTGATAAACTTTTAAACATTCATCTGTTGTTTTTTTCCAGTTAAATTTACTTGCCTGAATTAAACCTTTTAATTTATATTCTTGTCTGAAACTGATATTGTCTAGCAGTAGGGTTAGTTTCTCCTTTAAATCGGCAGGATTGTTGAGTTCGAAGTATATATACCTGCATCTCCGGCCACTTCGGGGAAGGAGCTATGGTTTGTTAAAACTACTGGACATCCGCAAGCCATTGCTTCGAGCACGGGAATGCCGAAACCCTCATATTCTGAAGGAAAGACGAAACACAATGCTTTTTTATAGTAGTCAGCTAATTCTGAATCTTTAAAATTACGCTGTATCAACTGATCTCCGACTCCTGATTCACTAATGAGCTGAGTTTCTTCCTCATTAAAGTCATTTCCGCCTGCACAAAGAATAAAAAGATCTTTACGATTCTTCAAAATGGGCACAACGGCTTTTAAAAAGAAGATGAAATTTTTATAAACCGTTCTGTTGCCAATAAATAGAATATAGTTTTCAGGAGTTTGTACTTCCGTCTGAACTTCTGTTTTTATAGTATGTGCTAAATAAACAATGTCAATTTTTTCTGCAGGAATATTTGGATAGATCCTCAATATATCTCTTTTAGTGCTTTCTGATATAGCAATTATTTTTGCTGCATTCCAGCAGCAGTATTTTTTTGTTCGGGACTGTAGTTTTGTCGTTTGTGAAATAGTGAGGATATAATTCGTGGATCATATCATACACTGTAAGTATGAATGGTTTGTTTTTTAAATGAGCCAGGAAATAAGGATCATAATAAGTAGGAATAAAAACGTCGAACTCTTGCTTTTTTAGTAGAGATATTGTCTCTTTTTTGCTTTTCTTTTTTAATTTTCTTGGTAAATAGCCTCTGAATAACTCACTATATTTTATTAGAATTTTTTTTCTTTTCTGATAGCTGTTTTTGAAAAGAGGACTTTCTTTAAAATGAATATTATCTGTATAAAGAATGGGGCAGGTAATTTGTATTTCGGGATTATTTTCGAACGCACTATAAAGTTCTGTGTAATATCTGGAGATACCACCGAATTCCTGAAGAATAAATATTTCTGGGTCTAAAAGTACTCTTGTCATTCTTTAAATGTGCTCTTTGTACCTGCTAAAGGTAATAAACTTGTGTTAGAACCCCACCGTTAATTAATTGGGTAACTATATTCTCTTTTTAGGGATAAATAAGAGAATTGTTTTGATACAGGCTTTTAGAATCTTCCATGCAAAGGGATGCTCTTTAATATAAAAGAATTGCTTCACCCTTCTGTGTTCTAACTCGGATATCTGAGTATAGTCATCTATAAAAGCGGGAAAATGCTTAAGCAGAGATATCTTACGCTCCTGGTACATCATTTTAAGGTTATTGGAATCTGAGGAGATGCCATTCCCATCATAAATGGTAGTTAATACATCCAGATGTTTATAAGATACATTCTGTTTGCAGATCGCATAAATAAAAAATTCCCAGTCTGATACTATTTTAAAATCTTCGTTGTATAGGAATATCTCCTCAAAAAGTGTCTTTTTTATAAAGCTTGCCTGATGTGACAAACTCTGTTTGAAAAAAAAAGTGAATGATAGTGTATCGGGAAAAACAACCTTTTTTTGTTGTTTGGGTTCATCGAAGATAATATCACCATAATAAATGCCATAAGTACCATCTATTTCACTATCAATCTGTTTAATCACCTCATTGTCAAATAATACATCACCGCTATTTAAGAACAGTAAGTATTGTCCGGTAGCCATTTGGATACCTTTGTTCATAGCATGGTAAATACCGCGGTCTGGCTCACTAACCCAGCGCATAGACTGATCCCTGTTTTGCTGCAGAAATTCTTTGCTTCCATCATTGCTGTTACCGTCAATAATTATAAATTCAAAATTTCTGAGGGATTGATTTAAAACACTATTAATTGTTTTTTGTAATCCGGAATTGTCATTATAATTGACAGTAATTATTGATATTTTAGTACTCATAATTACCCTTTAAAGCCTCTTTTTCTCCGTTTATGAGGCAAATAAAGATTCGAAGGTAATGTTAATTTTATTCAAATACAGCCGAAAGAGAACCAGATTGTTTTTTTGTAAGTTTGTGCTGCTAAGATCGTGGCGGTTTCATCAATATTTAACTACGTTTGATCTTGAGCATCAATAAAAGACATAATACGACGAAATAATATATACTGATGAAAAAAATTGCCTTAGTTGTACAGCGATACGGTTTAGAAGTGAATGGTGGGGCAGAATATCTTTGCAGAACATTAGCAGAGAAATTGAGTTCACTATATGAGGTGGAGATCCTGACTTCTTGTGCTAAGAATTATTTTACCTGGGCAAATGAGTATCCTGAAGGAGTAACAACAATCAATGGAGTAAAAGTGAGGCGGTTTAGTGTGCCTCAGGAAAGGAATAAGAGTAAGGTGCATCGTTTAGTGCGAAAATTGCAATCCAGAACTTTTTCTCAAAGAATATTGAACTTGTTTGGGATCGCGGATCGTACTGATTTTGAAAAAAAAAAACAGTTATGAATGGTCTAAACAACAAGGGCCGTTTACGCCCGGACTGATCAGTTATCTGGAAACAAATCAAAATGAATATGATGCGTTGATTTTCTTTACTTATCTCTATTCCCTACGCTTTATGGACTCAAAGCAGCGGCAGACCGTTCGATCTTAATTCCTACTGCACATGATGAAGAAGCAATCTATTTACCTGTGTATAAATCTTTCTTTAAATTGCCGAAAGCTATCTTATACCTTACGCTTTCTGAAAAAAGGCTGGTAAACCGGTTATTTAATAATGAAGATGTTTACAGTGATATTGTTGGTGCTGGAATTGAGAAAATAATACCTGAACAAAAGTTTAGTGCAGCAGAGGTTTTAAAATCTGATCAGCCTTATATGATCTATATCGGACGAATTGATCCTGATAAAGGTGGAGTGATCCTGTTTCAGAATTTTTTAAAGTATAAAGAGGCCACTGGCAGTCCGGTGAAATTAGTGCTGGTTGGAACTCCATTTATGGATATTCCCAAGCACGAAGATATTATCAGTATGGGATTTATAGCGGATGATGTGAAGCATGCTTTGTTACAAGAGGCAAAAGCACAATTATAATTATGCCTTCCTTTTAAAAGTTTGTTTGTCGCTGGTTACTTTAGAGGGGATGCTGGCTGGAGTTCCGGTTATTGCTAACCGGGATTGTGAAGTGCTTAAAGATCATATTGAAAATAGTCAGGCAGGATTTACTTTTAATGACTTTGAAAGCTTTAAATCTGCCGTAGATAAGGTATTGAATGATGGTCTTGATCTTAGTCTTTTACAGCAAAATGGTAAGAAATATATAAATGATAATTATAGCTGGGAAGCGGTGATTAGTAAAATGACCCAGGCCATAGACTTTGTTTCTGAATAAAGCTATTGATTTAAAGTCTCTCTATAAACCTTCCAGTAGGCTTCGGCACTACGATCCCAATTAAACTGTTTGGTGTGGTTGATGATTTGTTGTGCTGGCTGAGTTCGGTTATAGGTATTCATTCCATCTTCAAATACTTGTTTCATGTCCGCAGGGTCATAAGTGTTAAAATAATAAGCTGCATCTCCTCCGATTTCTGGTAAAGAAGTGGCTTTGGAAAGGAAAGTCGGTTTTCCAAATCTCATGGCTTCTATAGGGGGGATGCCAAATCCCTCAGCGATGGACGGAAATAGAAAAGCTTCGCAGTTTTTATAGTACCATAATTTCTCCTGTTCAGAAACGGGACCAATAACTTTTACTCTGTCTGCCACTTGATGTGCTGCTGCCTCCTGCATTATTTTGTCCCTGTAGTCAGGCTCAATTTTTCCTGCAATAATCAGCTCAAAATCGTTACCAGTCAGTAAAGGGATTAAGACATGGAAATTTTTCTTTGGATTTACTGTTCCTAAAGCAAAAAGAAATGGGCTGGCAACTACATATGCTGGTTTTTCTGAAATGGATAGTATTCCTTCAGCGCAGCCATTGTAAATTACTGTGATTGGCTTATTTCTTGTATCCAGATTTTTTAGGATATCCTGTTTGGTGAAGTTTGAAATAGCTACAATATGATCTGCTAAGTCGATGATTTTTTGGTGTTTCTTTAGGTATTTTTCCGTTTTGGAGGAGGATTTACCTTCGTGTAAAAAGTTCAGATCGTGAATTGTCAGTACACGTTTAATGGATTTGCTTGTTGGAATATAGGAAGACAACTGGTAGGTAGTATGCCATAAGTCTATCTGTTTATGTCTTGGAAAAATGAACTTCTGAAAGCTATTCTGATCAAGAAAGCTATCCTCTTTATTGAAATATTGCTGTAGATCCGGATGAAGATAATAACTGATCTGATCTGTAACATCCCTGCCTGCCTTTAATGCCTGGCCCAACTGATGACAGTACTCAAATATTCCTGTATGAGAATACTTCATTCGTTCACAATCAAAGGCTAATTTCATCTAGTAAAGGGTTGTTGGTTTCAGTTTGTATGGATTAATCTGCAAAGGTCTGCATGTCAATAAGCCTTCTGTAAAGGCCATTCTGGGCAAGTAATTCAAGGTGGGTACCGCGCTCTGAAACTGTCCCGTTATCTATTACAATGATGGTGTCAGCATGCTGAATTGTACTTAACCTGTGTGCAATTACAATTGAGGTTCTATTTTTCATCAGATTATTTAAGGCATCCTGTACCAGTTTTTCAGATTCTGTATCTAATGCTGAAGTTGCTTCGTCGAGCAGCATGATTGGTGGATTAGCTAACACTGCTCTGGCAATACATATCCTTTGTTTCTGACCACCTGATAATTTATTGCCCCTGTCCCCTATGCTGGTTTCATAGCCAGTGTCTGTCTTCAGAATGAAATCATGTGCATTGGCAATTTTTGCAGCGGCAATAACTTCTTCCTGAGTCGCTTCTGGTTTTCCGAATGCAATGTTATTATAGATGGTGTCATTAAAAAGAATAGATTCCTGATTAACAGTTCCCATCTGATGTCTCAGACTGTTAAGTGCTACGTCTTTTAAATTGATACCATCAATAAGGACGTTGCCGGATTTCGGGTCATAAAATCTTGGGATAAGGTCTATAAGTGTACTTTTTCCACCACCTGAAGGGCCAACCAGAGACTGTCTGACCTTTGGTAATTGTAATATTGATATCTTTCAAGACTTCTTTATCACCGTAATTGAAAAAAATATGCTCAAATTGAATACGGTCATTAAATTCACTGATCTGGATAGCATTTTCTTTATCTGTCAATTCCGCTTTAATATCTACCAGGTCGAGAACTCTTTCACCGGCTGCTATCCCCGTATGGATTGCACTGAATGAATCTGATAGCGCTTTGATTGGCTGCATTACCTGTGAAAATACAGCAATGTATACCAGGAATTTTGAAGGGGTAAGATCTCCCTGGTTGTTCAGAATCATTGATCCTCCGTATAATACAATAAAAACAACCACAAGTACTCCCAGCGTTTGAGATACCGGTGAAGCCAGTTGTTGTCTGCGAGCTATTTTTCTCGTTAAACCCGAATAATAAATATTTTCATTGTGAAATTTATCCTTTATTCTTGTAGTTGCATTAAAGGCTTTAATGATTCTTATCCCACCTAATGCCTCATCTAAAAATCCGATCATCTTCGCAAAACTTTCATGTAACTCCTTTGCCTGCTGTCTTAATCTTTTAACAATTTTACTAATGATAAAGCCGGAAATCGGAATAACCAGAAGAGAAAATACGGTCAGTTTTACAGAAATAGACAATAAAACTCCAATATAAAATATGACCTGAACCGGCTCTTTAAAAACCACCTGCAGCGTATTGGTAACTGTACCTTGTACTACCTGAACATCTGATGCAATTTTAGAGATAATATCGCCTTTCTTCTCATTGCTGAAATAACCAATATGCTGATCCATAATATTATTGAAAACCGCCCGGCGTAAATTAAGCAGGGTGTGAACTCTCAGGTCTTCCATGATGCGCTGAGACATGTAACGGAAAAAATTCGCTAGGAAGACGCTTGCAACTATAATTCCGCAGACTATCTTTAACGTATATAATTTACCATAAGTGACTATAGTAAAATTGATATAGCTATTGAACTGACCAATAAAGTCAGTGCTGATGCTTTTTCCAGCATAGTAACTTTTGTAGTAGCAAATAAGGTTTCCAGCAAGGGCCCTAACAGAGTAAAGAGAAATGTATTGAAAAATATAGCGAGCAAGGTTACCAAAATATATGGAATGGCATATTTTTCAATTGGTTTTGCAAAGCTTAATAACCTGAAATAGATCTTCATTGGAATTTAAAAATTTTTCAAAGCTACGGATTTACTAGCTTTGTTTATAATAAGTGTTATTTACCGGGTTTCTTTGCGGTTTCAATAGCTCCGGTAATTCATTTCCAATATTTTAAACAGAAACAAAAATGACTAGCTGTTCATCTCTTATTGCCGATATTAAGAAGGGAAATTTTATAGCGCTGGCCAGAGCCCTTACGCTGGTTGAAAATAGTATTAAAGGGAGCGAAGAGTTATTAAAAGAGATAAATATTAATCAGCATATTCCTGTTATCGGTATTACGGGGCCTCCGGGAGCAGGCAAAAGTACATTGGTCAATGCGATGATTGAAAAATGGGCTGGTATGGGAAAGCGTGTAGCTGTTATTGCCGTCGATCCCACTTCTCCATTTAACCTGGGATCACTTTTGGGAGACAGGATCAGGATGTCTGCTCATTTTAATAAACCGAATGTATTTATCCGTTCGGTTGCCACAAGAGGATCTGTAGGTGGGCTTTCAGCAAAGATTATTGAAATGGTAGATGTTTTGAGGTCTGCTGATTTTGACTATATAATCGTGGAAACTGTTGGAGTGGGCCAATCGGAAATAGAAATTGCTGGTCTGGCTGATTTAACTGTCATAGTACTAGTACCTGAGGCAGGTGATGAAATTCAACATATCAAATCTGGTTTGATGGAAATCGGAAATGTTTTTGTAGTGAATAAGGCTGATCGGGATGGGGCGGCAACATTTGCGAATAACCTTACAAAAATGCTGCATCAGCGAAGTACCATTGTTCCCGTTTTTAAGACTGTGGCGGATAAAGGAACGGGTGTAGATGAACTTTTAAACTGGATCAGCGAGACACCGGTTCATGAAAATGAGCGAAAACTATATTTATATGCTGAAAAGGCGTTCAAGCTCATTCAGAATTACAGAATGAAAGATGTGATCAGGCTGGAACTTCAGCAGAAAATAGCTGAAGCCTATAACAGAGCTGATTTTAACTTATATCAATTTATCAATCAGTATAAATAGATTATTTGACGATTTTATAGTTTTTATATTCCCCAATCCTGATTCCGGTAAGTTTATATATTTTCAACAATAACCTGATTCGGAAACTATCATTATTCTTTGTTTTTGTGGGGTCAATACTAAATTTCCAGTTTGCCTGAGCGATACGGGCAGCCATTACGGCTGGATGAGTTCCTTTAAAGTGGATGAGCTTATCTGCGTTACCGTAGTCAAAAGTTGCGGTTACCGGTACCTCTCTGATTACCGCATCAGGGTTATAGAAGGTATTGAAGTTTAGTCCTTTTTTAACTAACCCATGTGGTGGTTTTACCCAGCCATAGTGGTTAATATGGGCATCGATCAATTTAACATTTATTTTTCTTCCGTCAATTCTGAAACCCTGGGCATCTCTGTAAGAGCTGACATTTAAATTTCTTCTTACAATCCGGATTTCTCTTCTGTACCATCTTCTGGATTCGGCGGTATAATCATATGAACCGTAGAAATGATTGTACTTAAAGAGCAAACCTTCAACCTCCTGATTTTTCAGGTTATCCTGCATCTGTTTCAATATTTCAGGAAGGTCATCTTCATGTACACATTCATCTCCCTGTATATAAAAGGCCCAGTCTGTATCTTTTGAAATTGCTGCAAAAGCTTTATTTGTTTCAGTTGCAAAGACAGCTCCGCCCTCTCTGAGATTTTCTTCCCAGATGGTGTCAATCATTTTTATTTTAGGTGAGTTAATCTCTTCAATCAATTTTCTGGTACCATCTTCTGATTTTCCAACTGCAACAATAAATTCGTCACAAATAGGAAGAATAGAGGAAATTGCTTCAACAATAGAATAGTCATTTACTACTGCATTTTTAATAAAGGTAAAACCGGCAACTTTCATGGATAATTTTGATTGGATTATTAATTGCGACAAATATAGGTTTATTCGGGCTTCAGAACCGGCTTTGTCAATTGTGCTTTTTTCCAGTGTTCACCTTTTTCATAAAGGAACTTGCTCAATGGATATTTAAATTTAAAATGATGATCATAATCTACCCCTAAAATGCGGTGAGCAATGCCGGGCGATTCTTTTAAACATTCACGAATAGCTCTGGTATAAACTGAGGGACCAGTCATTTGATGTACGTCATGTGGATATTTATTGTTTCTGATATTCTGGCACATCAGCTCCATTGTTTTTTTTTTAGGAAAGGATGGTGAGGTTCATATACCAGTGCCCACTGTACAAACAGGTCTGGATTCCCTTCAGGAGCAATTATGGCGCTGTCGCTGTCTAGTATAAAATCATCGAGACGATCATTAATTCCACTATCTATCAATATCCAGGTAAACTCCACCCTTTTTGTATAGGACTGCATATCTGAAAAAATCTGCTTTGGCAGCTCCGATATTAATCCTTTTATATAGAGACAGCATATCTTCATCAAATTCCTTCAATAAGAAGGCTTCAATCCGCAGGTCATCATAAAACTCGTAACTATACTCAGGATTTTTCTTTCTGAATCTTGCAATATGCCAACGCGTGATCACCGGTAATTTAGAAGTCTTAAATGTTTGATGTATGATTTTTGGTATTGACATCTTTAAATGAGTTCTGTTTTAATTTAGATGGAACTGTTCATGATTTCTTCAATTTCTTCGGCATCAATTGGGATATTTGCCATTAAATCGATATTTCCGTCAGCAGTTATTAAAATATTGTTTTCCAGGCGAATACCAAATCCTTCTGCGGGTATATAGATTCCTGGCTCACAAGTTAATACATTACCGGCCTGAAAAGGAGTGTAACGGTGGGCGAAATCATGTACATCAAGTCCAAGGTGATGGCTTATCCCGTGCATAAAATATTTTTTATAAGCCGGATGGGCAGGGTTTTGATTTTTCACCTCCTCCATAGAAATTAAACCTAGTCCGATCAGTTGTTCAGTCATCAGTTCACCTACACTTTCGTTGTAATCATTTCCTGAAATGCCCGGTTTCAGCAGTTTTTTGGCTTCCTCCATGACATATTGTACAGACTGGTATACACTTTTTTGTCTGGGTGTAAACCTGCCACTAACAGGAATGGTACGGGACAAATCTGCATTGTAATTTGCGTATTCTGCACCGAAGTCCATGAGAATCAATTCATTCTCTTTGCAGATTTGATTATTATCACCGTAATGAAGAATGTTTGCATTATTGCCTGAGGCGATAATTGGGGGGTAGCCATGTCCGGTTGCCTGCTGTCGGATAAACTCGTGTATGATCTCTGCTTCGATTTCATATTCGGTTACCTGCGGACGGGTAAATTTAAGTACCCGTATAAAGGCATCTCTGGTTATATCACAGGCTTTTTGAATTAATTTTATTTCTTCATCAGATTTTGTTTCGCGCAACTGACGCATAATAGGTGCGGACCTTTCATAGTGATGTAAAGGATATTTCGACTTCATCTGTTCAATAAAACGGATATCCCGGTCGGCTACAGTATATGGTGTGTTATCATTCTCGTTCGTATTCAGGTAAATGTGATCCGCATAGGATATAATACTGTGAAGAATATTATCAAAATCTTCCAGCCAGCAGATTTTTTTTATACCTGATGACAGTTCTGCCATTGATTTGGTGTATTTATGGCCTTCCCACACTTTGATGTGCTCATTTGTCTGTCTTAAAAAAAGGACTTCTCTATATATAGGATTAGGACAATCCGGGTAAAGTAAGAGGATAGTCTTCTCCTGATCAATACCAGAAAGATAAAACAGGTCACAATTTTGTTTGAAAGGAAAACTCTGATCACCGCTTCTTGGAAACTCATCATTAGAATGAATATAGCTAATGAATTGTTTTTGAGGTGTTTATTTAAATTTGTTCTATTCTTAACAAAGATTTTATTTTCTAAATTCTGATATTTCATATCCAGCATTATGAGTGGGCAAATAAAGTCATTTATATTGAATTCTTAAAATTTGTTAAAATTGGAACGGAGTTTGTATATGCCTTGTGAGAATTAAAAATTTGTTTAATTTTGCTACACAAAAAAATTATACATTTTTAAATTTGTTTAACCTTAAAAAAGAAAAATTATGAATTATTCTACTTTAAAGAAGGGTTTAGCAGTTTCTTTTGTTGCTGTAATGGGTGTTACCACTCTTGCTTCAGCTCAGGATTCTACTTCAACTTCAACTTCAGCCAAAGTGTTTGGCGGAAGAGGCCAGTACAGAACTTGGTCTATTGGTGTTAATGCAGGTGTTTTATCTCCATTCGTTGCGATTGGTGGATCAAATGACTTCAAAAATGCTGACGTTAACTTAGGTTACGGTATCTCATTGAAAAAAAACAACTAGGTCATGCTTTTGGTTTAGAAGGTAACATTTTCCGCGGAAAAGTTTCTGGAACAAACAAAGATATGCCAGGTGGTCAGGCAAATGGTATTACTAACTTTGAAACTCAAATCGGTTATGCAGCTGACATCCGTGGTGTTGTTAATGTTGCTACTGTAGATTTCTTGCGTCGTGAGAACTCAGTTAACTTCTTCGTTACTGTTGGTTACGGTTTAGTTGCTTATGCTCCTAAAGTAACTTCAGTAGGTGGTGGTGTTACTGACTGGAAAGACAAAGCTGGTGATAACCATGACAAAACTTACGTTAAAGAATCTTACATCCCAGTTGGTGCTGGTGTGAAATTTAAAGTTTCTGACCGTGTTGCTTTTAACTTAGGTTACACAATGCACTTCATTGATGGTGATAACTTCGACGGAGTTTACGCTAAAGGAACAACTAAAGATAAATTCTCATACGGTTATGCTGGATTAGAATTCTCATTAGTTCTAAAGCTAAACCAAACCTGGACTGGGTTAACCCACTTGCTATGATGTATGATGAGTTGAAAGACCCTTCATTACGTCGTGAAGTTGAAGCACTTAAAACTCGTGTATCTAACGTTGAAAAATCTGTTGAAGATGAAAAAAAAAGATAGCGATGGAGACGGTGTTTCTGATCAGTTTGACAAATGCCCAGGAACTCCTGCAGGTACTGCAGTTGACGGATCAGGATGTCCTCTTCCAGTTGCAGCAGCAGTAGCTACTGTAGTTAACGCTGGTAACTTAACTGGTTTCGAAACTATCCAATTTGAATTCAACTCTTCAGTTTTAAAAACTGAATCATACCCAACTTTAGATAAATTATCTTCAGTGTTGAAAGAAAACAACGGTAAAGCCTTAGTAAAAGGTTATGCTTCTAGCGAAGGTACTGCTGCTTACAACTTGAAATTATCTAAAGACAGAGCAAACTCAGTAAAAACTTACTTAGTTAACTCTGGAGTTAGTGCTAGCAAAGTTGCTACAAAAGGTTTAGGTGAAGCAAATCCAATCGCTTCTAACGATACTGAAGAAGGTCGTATCCAAAACCGTCGTGTTGAAACTTCAAGAAACTAATATTTCTTAAACAACATAGAAAAGGGTTCTGATTTATCAGAGCCCTTTTTTTATGCGCTGGATTTTATACATTTGTGACATGTACTTTTTTAGAAAAAAAGATCCGAACAGGCCAACTAGTATTGACATAAAAATCATGCATGTCATCAATGCGCTTGCCATATCAATTTTCGTAATTGGAATCATCTTGAAACTTATACACTGGATATAATGAAAACAATCATCAATACTTCGAATGCACCAGCTCCAATCGGTCCTTATAGCCAGGCTGTTTTAGCCAATGGATTTTTATATGTATCCGGACAAATCCCAATTAATCCTGCAACAGGAGAACTTACACAATCTTCAATCAAAGAAGAAACCGAGCAGGTTATGCGTAACCTGAATGCTGTCTTATTTAGAGGCGGGATTTGAATTCACACATATTCTGAAGTCAACTATCTTTTTATCGGATATGGATTTATTTGCAGAAGTGAATGAAGTTTACGGATCGTATTTTGAATCTGACTTTCCTGCACGTGAAACTGTAGCTGTAAAGGGACTTCCTAAGGGAGTAAATGTGGAGATCTCAGTGATTGCTTATAAAGGATAAATTGGCGAAGTCAAATGTACGTTACCTGCTGGCAGGATTCATCCCTTTTGTAATCTGGGGATGCTTTTCTATTCCATTACGGAATATTAAAGGCTTCCCATCCGAAGAAATTCTGTACTACCGTATATTCACTTCGTTAATTCTGCTATGGACAGTTATTCTGCTTTTTAGAAGGAAACAACTAAAAACAGATATAACTTATATTAAAGCTGTAACTAAAAAACAGAGAGTAACCTATATGTGGCAGATTCTTCTGGCAACTATATTTTTGACGCTCAACTGGTACACCTTTATTTATGCGTCAATAAAATATGTTAGCCTCACTTCAGGAGCATTTGCTTATATGGTCTGTCCGCTGCTGACTGCATTTGGCGGGTTTGTGATTCTTAAAGAGGAGCTGTCCCGCCTGAAGCTGATTTCATTGGTTGTAGCACTGATTAGTGTAGTCTTTTTAGCTACAGGTTCGTTGAGAGATGTCATGTGGTCGGTTGTTATTGCTGCATTTTATGCTGGTTATCTTGTTATTCAGCGGAAAATGCAGGGAATTGATAAACTCAATGTACTGGCTGTTCAGTTTTTAGTTTCCTGCTTAATACTGCTGCCATTTTACTTTTATCAGTATCAAGGCGTTCCGCAAAGCGGGTGGTTTTGGTTACATATTATCATTATTGCTGTTGTGTTTACGATCATTCCCTTGTTTTTAAGTCTTTATTCGCTTATTGGCATACCTTCATCGACACTGGGCATTCTGATTTATATTAATCCGATTATTGCCTTTGCAATAGCTGTGTTGTATTTTGGTGAGCGATAAATGCTAATCAGGTATATGCTTACCTGTTATTATTGTTTTCAGTAATTTTGTTCAACTGGAACCTGATCAAAGAGATGTTTTCTGTCAAAATAGTTAATACCTAATTACCAACAACTTGTTTGCTTCTGATTTAGATACAACGATTGAATTTTTGAAAGGGGTAGGCCCTAAGCGTGCCGAAATCTTACAAAAGGAGCTGGGTATATTTACCTATGCCGATTTACTGGGCTGTTATCCTTTCCGGTATATTGACAGAACACGTTTCTATAAAATCAATGAACTCCATTCGGATTTACCCTATGTTCAGATTCTTGGACGTATTACTGGTAAAGAAACTATAGGTGAAAAACAAAAAAAAAAGAATTGTAGCAAGGCTGACCGATGAGACAGGAACTATTGAATTGGTTTGGTTTCAGAGTTTAAAATGGGTGGATGAAAATGTGATGCGTGGCAAGGTCTATATTGCATTTGGTAAGCCTGCTGTTTTTTTTTAATGGCTCTTACACAGCATTTCTCATCCTGAAATGGAGACTTATCCACGGCCGGCTACCATCACAGGAAACCTGACTTTACAGCCTGTTTATAATTCTACAGAAAAGCTGAAGAAATTTTCTCTGGATAGCAAAGGAATCCAGAAGATGCAGGCATTAGTGATTGAACAATGTTTGCATGAAATCAAAGAAACAATTCCAGCTTATATTTTAGAGAAGTACCGGATGGTTAACCGCCGGGAAGCATTATTAAATATTCATTTTCCAAAAGATACTACAGCTTTACAGAATGCAGAACGAAGACTGAAATTTGAGGAATTGTTCTTTATTCAATTGCAGTTACTGAGTAATAAACAATTCAGAGAGCTGAAATTCAAAGGTCATCTGTTTAGTACGGTTGGTGAAAGGGTTAATACCTTTTACAATGATATATTACCATTTGCGCTGACGGGAGCCCAGAAACGGGTGATCAAAGAAATCAGAACTGATACGCAGCGGGGCATTCAGATAACCGTTTGGTACAGGGGGATGTGGGAAGTGGAAAAACTGTAGTTGCACTAATGAGTATGTTGCTTGCAAATGATAACGGTTATCAGGCTTGTATGATGGCCCCCACGGAGATCCTGGCACGCCAGCATTATCATTCTATATCCTCGTTATTAGATGGAGGATTAATTAAGGTTGATATCTTAACAGGTAACACAACTAAAAAACAGCGGATACTTTTACATGAACAGCTTGAATCTGGTGAAATTGATATCCTTGTCGGGACGCATGCGCTTATTGAGGATAAAGTAGTCTTCAAAAACCTGGGATTGGTCGTTATTGACGAGCAGCATCGTTTTGGTGTGGAGCAAAGAGCTAAGCTGTGGCGTAAAAACAGTATACCTCCGCATATTCTGGTGATGACAGCGACGCCGATTCCAAGGACGCTGGCAATGACCTTATATGGTGACCTGGATGTCTCTATGATAGATGAACTTCCTGCTGGCAGGAAGCCGATTGAGACTAAACATTTGCTGGAAGGACAGCGTTTGAGAATGTTTGGTTTTATGAAAACCGAGATTGCTAAAGGCAGACAGGTTTATGTTGTTTATCCGCTAATTAAAGAAAGTGAGAAGCTGGACTTACTTCATCTGGAAGCCGGTATCGAACAGATGCGTTATCAGTTCCCATTACCGGACTATCAGATTAGTATTGTTCACGGGCAGATGCCTAATAAGGATAAACAATTTGAAATGCAGCGGTTCATAGATGGTCAGACGCAAATCATGGTAGCGACAACGGTAATCGAGGTTGGTGTGAATGTCCCTAATGCTTCTGTGATGATTATAGAGAATGCAGAGAGGTTCGGTCTTTCACAATTACATCAGCTGCGTGGAAGAGTAGGCAGAGGTGCTGAACAGTCCTTTTGTATCCTGATGTCTGGTGAAAAGCTAAGTAGAGAAGGCCGGAAAAGACTGGAGACGATGGTACACACTAATAATGGATTTGAGATCTCTGAGATAGACCTTGAACTGAACGGGGGGGTCCTGGTGATCTTTCAGGTACAATGCAAAGCGGTGTGCTGGATCTTAAACTGGCAGATTTGGTAAAGGATCAGCAAATTCTACAGGAAGCAAGAAATACGGTAATTGAAATTTTCCAGCAGGACCCTACACTTTCTTTACCGGAAAACGCTTTACTTAAGCGCTTTGTCGATAAAAAAAGCAGAGGGATCGCTTTGGATAAAATATCTTAGTTTATTAATCTTCGTCACTTCCTGGCATAGAGCCGCTTCCTGTATAGGCACCTTTTCTGATTATCGGAACACCAAGGTGTTTGTACAGATCATCTAAATGCATTAAGCTTCCGTTAGTCAGATTACCCAGAAAAATAATAACGATATTCTTTTGTATGTCACGTACATAGATGTGACGGAACCCATGCCACCAGCCAGTATGGTAAACTACTTTGCGTCCGTTTTCCCCATCAAACATTCTCCATCCGTAACCATAGTTAAAGTGGCCGTTAATAGCTTTATTATGTCCCGTGTAAGCAGAATCAAGACTGGCTTGTTTTAATAATCTGCCTTTCTTTAATGCATTGTCATAGAGTACCAGATCATGGATTGTACTGTAAATACCTTTATCGCCAACAGGGCCATCAAGGAAATTTTGTACCACTGAATATTTCCAGGTACGGTCATGTCCTACTACATCAACCGGGATTTTTGAGTACGTAGTCGTAGAATATACGTGGGTATGTTTCATGCCCGCAGGCTTAAATACATTTTCCATCATATAATCAGCATATTTTTTACCAGTTACTTTTTCAATAATGGCACCCAGAACCATGAAATTAGAATTGTTGTAATGAAATCTTGTATCTGGTTTAGCGTAACGGTTAGGTTTATATTGTGCAATGAGGTTCATGACATCAACATTACTCATGGGTTTCTTTTTGTCTTTCCAGACACCGTCACTGAAATAAACATAGTTCATCATTCCGCTGCGGTGTGTAAGTAATAGCTTTACAGTGATATCTTCATATGGGAAATTAGGGTAGAATTGTTTAACATTATCTGTTAATTTAAGTTTGCCCTGTTCAACCAGCTGCATGATAGCAACTCCTGTAAATGTTTTGGTAATAGAGGCCAGTTCAAATTCAGAATTGATCTTTAAACTATCACGGTGAAGATAATCTGCCCATCCAATCGCTTTTTCATAAAGTATTTTGCCGTCTTTGGCAACGAGCATATTCCCGTTAAACCCAAATTTCTTATGCAGATTGTCTACAAAATTAGCGATCCATTTATCCCCTTTAGCCGGGTCGTATGAAATGAGCAGGCTATCAGTCTTATCATCATTTGCGGTTCTGATCTTTGGATCCTGATCCTGATGTTTTTTGTTAGTATGTGAACAGGCGCTAATGAGTAAAGTGGCTAGTAGAGCCACGGGAAAAAAGGTACGGTAGGTCATGAATTAGATTAGTCTTTTTTGAAGGCCGAAAAATAAACAATATTAACCCTTTAAACGCAAAAGAGTTTTAAACATTATCATATACTTTACATTCTTCTATAGAGATAAAAGCTTATTTTTGAAAACCATTATGATTTTTCAAATTTCACAGGAAATAAATATAAAATCATAATAGCTTCATCATCGATGAAAAACAAACTATACATTGAAAAAAAAAAACAAAAGAAATGAATTTTAGAACCGAACACGACACCATGGGCGAAGTGCAGGTCCCTGCTGATAAGTATTGGGGAGCACAAACTGAACGTTCACGTAATAATTTTAAAATTGGTCCTGAGGCTTCAATGCCAAAAGAGATTATCCATGCTTTTGGTTATCTCAAAAAAGCTGCAGCACTGGCCAATAAAGAACTTGGTGTGCTTGCAAGTGATAAAGCGGAATGGATTGCTAAGGCATGCGACGAAGTAATCGCTGGAAAATTAGATGATCAGTTCCCACTGGTAATCTGGCAGACAGGTTCTGGAACGCAGAGTAATATGAATTCAAATGAAGTGATTTGCAAACCGTGCACATGTGATGAACGGTGGCAGCCTGACAGATGAAAAGAAAATCCTGCATCCGAATGATGATGTCAATAAATCACAATCTTCAAATGATACTTATCCTACAGCTATGCACATTGCTGCATATAAACAAGCTGTAGAGATCACTATACCAGGATTAGAAAAACTGGAGAAAACATTACAGGCTAAAGCAGCTGAGTTTGCACAGATTGTAAAAACTGGAAGAACTCACTTTATGGACGCAACTCCGTTAACGCTTGGACAAGAGTTTTCAGGTTATGCACAGCAAATCACGAATAGTATCAGAGCAATTAAAAATGCTTTGGTTATGATTACTGAATTAGCTTTAGGTGGTACTGCGGTAGGAACGGGATTGAATACCCCTAACGGATATGATGTGCTGGTTGCCCGCAAAATTGCAGAACTTACTGGTTTACCATTTGTTACTGCTCCAAACAAATTTGAGGCATTGGCTGCGCACGATGCAATGGTAGAATTATCCGGTGCTTCCGGTGCTTACAAACGTGCTGCTGTAGCTTTAATGAAAGTTGGTAACGATGTAAGAATGTTGAGTTCAGGCCCGCGTTCAGGTATTGGTGAAATTATCATTCCTGACAATGAGCCGGGATCTTCTATTATGCCTGGAAAAGTTAATCCAACTCAGCCGGAAGCACTGACAATGGTTTGTGCACAGGTAATGGGAAATGATGTAACTGTAGGAATTGGTGGTAGTAACGGACATTTTGAACTGAATGTTTTTAAACCGGTTATTGCTGCGAATGTATTACAGTCGGGAAGATTATTAGGTGATGCCTGTGTATCATTTAATGATAACTGTGCCGTAGGTATTCTTCCTAATTTACCAGAGATCAAAAAACACCTTGAAAACTCTTTAATGCTGGTTACAGCTTTGAATCCGCATATCGGTTACGAGAATGCTGCTAAAATTGCTAAAAAAAAAAAGCACATAAAGAAAATAAAACTCTTCGTGAAGCTGCGGTAGAACTGGTTTATTAACCAGTGAGCAGTTTGATGAATGGGTAAGACCAGAAGATATGGTGGGTAGCTTAAAATAATATGAATAGATACCATTATCTGATTATTCTAATTTGTTTGATGGCGTTTCTCGGTTGTGAGAGACGCCCAAACGTTCAGGGTAATGGAGAGAAATTTTTGCAGGGTGTCTGGAATCAGGATAGCATCACTAATGCATCTAAACTGATGAATTATACACAGCACCAGGTGAAAATTACCTGTGATTCCTTTTATGTTGACCTGACTACACACTCGAAGGTCAATTATTATGAAGATCCATGTTATAATAATGGCGTTTGGAAAGAATATGCAAAGGGTGTATACCAGGTAAGAAAAGACAGTTTGTTTTTAGAAGGAACTTATACCAAAGCTAATTATAAGCAAAAAGTTTTTCTGGTTGTTATACCGTTGGGATATATAGAAAAAGCTTCCTGATTAAATCAGCTGATTCTACTCACCTTTCATTACAAAGTTTAAGTGATCAAAGAGATCTCAATCTTGTTCTGAAACAAAAAATCACGTGTGTACCACAAGAATTATAAAATAAAAATAATGATTTCAGTAGTTAAAATTAAAAGGGTTTGTATCGCTATTGCACTGATCGCCTACCTGCCATTGAACGCCGCTGCCTGGGGACAGACTGGGCACCGGATTGTTGGGCAGATTGCCGATTATTATCTCACGGCAAAAGCCCGTAAAGGAGTAAAACAGGTTTTGGGAAATGAAAGCATGGCGATTGCGAGTAACTGGCCGGATTTCATCAAGTCAGATACAACGTATAACTATATGGGCAGCTGGCATTATGTAAATATCCCTGGTGATTTAGATCAGAATGGAGTATTTAACTTTTTGGAAACCAGTAAGGACGCGAATGTTTACAATAAGATTCCAGAGATGATTGCCATACTTAAGGATAAAAAAAGTACTGCAGATAAACAACAATGGGCTATGCGCTTATTAATACATATGATGGGTGACGACGTTTCATCAGCCAATGCATACTGCAAGAAAAGAAGATCTTGGAGGTAATAAAGTAAGCGTAATGTGGTTTGGGCAACGTTCTAATCTTCACCGTGTATGGGACGAGGATCTGATTGACAGACAGCAGTTAAGTTATACAGAATATGCAGAAGCGATTAATCATCCTTCAAAAGAACAATTCTCTAAATGGACCCATGACTCGCTAAAAGAAACAGTTTATGAATCTTATATGGCTTGTAATAAAATCTATGACAAGACTAAGGCTGATGATAAATTAAGCTATCGCTATAATTTTGAGTTTATCGATTTGCTGAATGAGCAATTATTAAAAGGTGGTGTGCGTCTGGCACAGATGATTAACGATATTTATTCATAGACCTATGAAGATCCTGATGGTTTGTTTAGGTAATATCTGCCGTTCTCCCCTTGCAGAAGGAGTAGTCAGGCAATTAATTGCTGATGAGAATCTGAATTGGGAAGTTGCTTCGGCAGGAACGGGAGACTGGCATACTGGTCAGCCGGCCGATCATCGTAGTATCGCCATTGCTAAGAATTATGGATATGATATTTCCAGACAGCGGGCCCGTCTTTTTGGACAGGAGCTGTTTGATGAATTTGATCATATCCTGGTGATGGATAAAAACAATTTGCGTGATGTATTAAAGCTAGCTGCAAATGAAGAACATCGTAAAAAAGTGAGATTGTTCCTGACAGAAGATCAGGAAGTTACTGATCCTTATTTTGATGACCAGTTATTTGATCCGGTTTTTCTAACCATTGAAGAAAGAGCGAAACTTCTGATTGAGGAATTAAAAAAATAAAGAATGGAGTCTCTGAAATTATATCAATTGTTATTAGGTTGTAAACCTGCTGGCAGGAATACAGAACAACATGATGTGTTGTTTGCTGTAGGAACCTGTTTAAAAGATCTGATCCCGGAAATCCTGAATTTCTGGCCGGAGGCAAATGGTAAAATACATTTAGATGCCTGGAGGAAGTTACTGTTACTGCTGTTGAAGGTTTCAGTATACAGATCGTAGATAAAGAGAAGGTACAGGAACAATCTGCAGAAGCACTGTTTTTTCTCAACCTGGGAGGTTATAAAAAGGATGAGTTTGATGAGTTGCATTATAAAATGCTTTTAATCGGGGCGGATAAAGCTGAGGTTATTAAAAAAGCTAAAGAATCGGCGTTTTATCTGCACGCGGGTTTTTTGCCGGAGCGCCATCTCATATAGATGATAAATATGGTGTTGATGTAGATGATATCTTTGAAATTGAAGATGTACTGCCATCCGGAGTTAAAGAAAAGTATAAGATTGTAATATCAGCTTCTGAAAATCTGGTAAAGGATGAAATCCATCTTGGGTATTTTGCTTTAAAAAGTTTTTAAATGTGCCATTCTAAAAGAGAATACCAATAAAAAGGCCGGAGATTTTAAGAGGGCACTGAAAAAGTCCTTTAGATTTAAAGGTTAAAAAGCGAGCAGAAAAACTAAGGTTTACTGCTCGCTTTTTTTTTTATCTTAAAGTTCGATTTAGAAATGCTTTTAGATGTTAGCTCACCAACAAGAACTTCAGTTCAGTTCCTTTTCGAGGTTATATGACCTGATCATTCCCAAGGACAATCTGCTTCGCAAGATCAGCGAACTGATAGATTTCACCTTTATCTACGAAGAACTGCTGGACAAATACTGTTCAAATAATGGGCGTATGGCGGAAAGTCCCGTGCGCATGTTCAAATACCTGTTGTTGAAAACAATCTATACTGTTTCGGACGTTGATGTGGTTGAGCGCTCGCGCTACGATATGTCCTTCAAATATTTCCTTGACATGGCTCCTGAGGATGAAGTTATCAATTCCAGTTCATTGACTAAGTTCCGAAAGCTCCGTTTGAAGGATACAGATTTATTGAACCTGCTGATCGGAAAAACGGTCGCTATAGCCCTTGAAAAGGGTATTATTAAGTCCAGATCTATTATTGTTGATGCTACCC
Organism: Pedobacter sp. NJ-S-72; assembly: GCF_053890575.1. NCBI lineage: Bacteria > Pseudomonadati > Bacteroidota > Sphingobacteriia > Sphingobacteriales > Sphingobacteriaceae > Pedobacter > Pedobacter sp. NJ-S-72. The sequence goes on from NZ_CM132681.1 coordinate 4,590,240, forward strand.
ATTCTCTGTCCAGATCAAATCCAAATCCATATTCCGTAGTTGAGGTGCTGAGAGAACGCTCAAAGTTGTTGCGAAAAGCGGTTTACAGTATAGATGAAGAGATGAAAGAGCGCATGCCGAAAAAGAACGATTCGGCTGAGCTGGAAAAGGAATTGGCTTACTGTAAGGAGCTTGAAAAGCTTATTGAATCAGATCATACATTAAGTTCAATTCCAGCGATCAAAGAGAAGTTAAATCTATTGAAAGAGACTGTGGAAGATACACAGGAAAACTATACGCTCTCTAAAGATACGGATGCCAGAACCGGTCATAAATCAGCTGACAGCAAATTCTTTGGCTACAAGACCCACCTGGCCATGACAGAGGAACGCATCATTACAGCTGCAGTGGTCACCTCTGGTGAAAAAGGTGATGGCCCTGAACTGCCAATGCTATTGGAAATAAGTCAGGATAATGGAATCGAGGTAGATACGATAATCGGTGATTCAGCTTATTCCGGTAAGGAAAACCTTATACTGAAAACAACGACGACGATCAGAACATAAAGATAGTAGCAAAGCTGAACCCTTCAATAACCCAGGGGTTTAGAAAGGAAGAAGACAAGTTCGATTATAATAAAGATGCTGATATGTTTGTATGTCCCGCCGGACACATGGCCATCCGAAAAGCGCGGCAGGGGAAGAAGAATATTGGTCAAAATCAATCGTACACTTACTATTTTGACGTTGAAAAATGTAAGACCTGTCCATTAAAACAGGGGTGTTATAAACCTGGAGCTAAGGCAAAAACTTATGCAGTAACTATAAAATCAACCATACATCAGGAGCAACAAGCTTTCCAGCAAACAGATTACTTTAAAGAAAAGGCCAAACATCGATATAAAATCGAAGCGAAAAATAGTGAGTTAAAAAATGTACATGGTTATGGACGGGCGACATCCTATGGCATTACAAATATGCAGATGCAGGGAGCAATCGCCATATTCACTGTTAATTTAAAGAGAATCATCAAATTAACCCCCTAAGTCTGTAAAACCGAAAGGAAACGGGCTATCAGACCAGTTATCGCCCTTTTTTAGCGCCAGTTCATCCGCAGGTATTACTCACGATTCCATAGCCAATAAAAAAAGCGATTAAGTAAAAATCATGTTTTACTTAATCGCTTTAGAATGTTACCCATTAAAGAGGAACTTTTTCAGTGCCCTCGATTTTAATCTCCGGCCTTTTTATATCAATTTGTTTTGGGTTGCCCAATTAACGAGGAATTATATACCAAATTCCTTATCCAGATATTCTGTTACCTTTTCTATTGCACTGTCAATTGTATCACTTAGAATAGTGATAAAAGAACCTGATTTTGCAGTTGCTATTAAGAACTTCAAGCAGTCTGAAGAATCATTGTTAATGATGATTTCCATGTTAGGCTTGACTTCTTTTATTCCTGATATCAGCAAGTCTATAATTTCCTGTGGCTGACGGCCGCGGAGATATCTTTCCTGACAAATGATAATTTTATATCAAATCATCTGTGCCGAAATACGGGCGGTTTTTCTTTAATATCCTCATCACGTCTGTCACCAGTACCTGAAATTACTCCGATATGTTCTGTAGCTTCAATAGTTTTCAGATAATCTTTGATCCCGTTAAATCCGTTTGAGTTATGTGCAAAATCAACAAGGATTTTAAACTCTTTAAATTTAAAGATGTTCATTCTTCCCGGTGTTTGTGCAGCAGAAGGAATGAAAGTTTCCAGTGACATTCTGATATCTTCAATCTTATATCCCCAAAGGAATGTCGACAATGTTGCAGCCAGGACATTCTGGATCATAAAATCAACACTACCACCAAAGGTCAGGGGGATATGAGTAACTTTATCTACTCTTATCTTCCAGTCGCCTTTTTTAATGGTTATATATCCGTTCTCATAGATTGCCGCTGAACCGCCTTTTTTGCAATGTTCTACAATAACAGGATTATTTTCATCCATACTAAAGTAAGCTACCTTGCAATCTGCAGTTTCAGCTATTTAAACACAGTGTTTATTGTCTGCGTTCAATACTGCCCACCCATCTCTTTTAACAGCGCCAATAACAACTGCTTTTACTCTTGCAAGATCATTTAAGTTATGAATATCTGCAATGCCAAGGTGGTCTTCCTGAATATTGGTTACTACACCAATATCACAGCGTTTAAACCCAAGTCCCGCTCTTAGAATACCACCTCTTGCAGTTTCCAATACCGCAAATTCTACTGTAGGGTCTCTTAAGATAAATTCTGCACTGACAGGACCGGTAGTATCGCCTTTCATCAGCATCGTGTTTTGAACGTAGATACCATCTGAGGTCGTAAAACCAACTCTGGTTCCATTGCTCTTAACAATGTGAGCGATTAGCCTTGTTGTTGTTGTCTTTCCATTTGTACCCGTTACTGCAATGATCGGGATCCTGTTTGCTTTACCGGGAGGATATAACATATCAATAACCGGAGCAGCAACATTCCTTGGTAAGCCCTCACTTGGTGCAAGGTGCATACGGAACCCTGGTGCAGCGTTAACTTCGAGAATTACACCACCATTTTCTGTTAGTGGTTGTGTAAGATTTTGTGCCATTACATCAATTCCGCAGATATCTAAGCCGATAATGCGGGATATGCGTTCACTGATGAAAATATTCTGTGGGTGTACAAGGTCTGTTACATCTATAGATGTTCCGCCTGTACTCAGGTTAGCTGTTGATTTTAAATAAACAAGTTCTCCGTTAGGTACAACCGTTTCCAGTGTATAGTTCTTTTTAGATAGTAAATCCAGCGTATCGCGGTCAACAAGAATTTCTGTTAAGACATTTTCATGTCCGTATCCGCGTCGTGGATCTTCATTTTCTTTATCAATCAGTTGTTGAACAGTTGCAATTCCGTTGCCGGTTACATGAGCAGGTACACGTAAAGCAGCTGCCACCATTTTGTTATCGATTACCAATATTCTGAAATCATAGCCCGTGATGAAGCTTTCAATGATTATTCTTCTGGAGTATTTTTTTAGCATGTTCAAATGCAAGTTTTGCAGCTTCCGGGGTTTTTACATTGATCGATGCACCTTTACCGTGATTGCCATCAAGAGGTTTAAACACAAGAGGGAAACCAATACTTTCAATGGCATCATCCAGTTCGCTGATATCAGAAATGGTAACTCCATTTGCAACTGGTATCGCAGAATCCTTTAAGATACGTTTGGTCTCATCTTTATCGCCTGCAATATCTACAGCGATACTGTTTGTTCTTTCGGTCATGGTAGCCCTGAAGCGCACCTGGTTTTTACCGTATCCTAACTGGATTAAAGAACTTTTGTTCAATCTGATCCATGGAATATCCCTTGCGATCGCTTCATCAACAATAGAGCCGGTACTTGGGCCAAGGCGTTCCATTTGTCTTAATTCCCTTAATCTGTGGATATCAAATTCAAGATCATAATCCAGATTGTCAATTAAGGCTTCAGCAATTCGAACGCTGGCTTCAGCTGCATAAATACCTCTTTTTCTTCAAGATAACTGAATACCACATTATATGTACCCTCAGTTTTAGTCTGTCTTGTTCTTCCAAAGCCAGTGTCCATTCCTGCCAGGGTTTGGATTTCAAGGGCAATATGTTCTATAACATGGCCCATCCATGTTCCTTCTTTGATACGGGCGAAGAAGCCTCCGGGTTCACCTTTCGAGCATCTGTGCGTAAATAAAGTTGGCATCATTTTTTCCAGACGATCACCAAACCCATCAATTAAATTTGTAGGACGTTGTTCCATGTCCTCCAGATCTAATCTCATTTGTATTAGTTTTTTTCTGTTGACCGACCAGATATTTGGTCCCCTTAGCACTTGAATGCCGAGTATTTTCATATATTTTCTTATTGTTTTTTAATGGTAATGAAGCTTGCCGGGCTGAAGAGCCCTTACAGGTTTCATATATTTTCTTATTGTTTTTTAATGGTAATGAAGCTTGCCGGGCTGAAGAGCCCTTACAGGTTTCATATGTTGTCTATTGTTTTTTTTGTGTGATCAAGAGCTCGCAGGCTCAGTCCGTAAGATTTTTGGTAATGCGACTTATTTGAAGCCTATCTATTCTCTTTTTTTATAGGTAATGTTTTTTGCATTAAACCTGTCGTTCCTGAGGAACACCCGGTTTCAGGTTATTCTGTGTTAAATTTCAATAAGGCCGTATATGGATAATTATCCGTTGTTGTCTAATTGGGTTTTTGTTCTTAAAAACGCTGTTAAACAGAAGTATTAATATATGAATTTTTTTTTTTTATAAATAACACATGTTATCCGGTTAAAAACGCATAAAATATAAACGTGCATAAATTTAAGCAAAGAATTGGATTATAAAGGAATAATTGTTGTTTGCACTCAGATTATTGATGAAATATGGTAATATTTAAAGTAATGCATATATATTTGAGATTTTAGGTTAAGAAAATAAATAAGATGGTTCCAAAAGGTAAATTGATAATTATTGGTGGTGCAATAAATACCGGAAGTTTTACTGAAACACAATTCGGGCTACCTCAGAATATGAATTTCTTTGAGCGCGGAATTCTAAAACGTATTACTACTGAGTCTGCAAAAGAAACATTATCCCGTTTCGAAATTATTACTACGGCCTCATTGGTTCCGGAGAAAGTTGGAGAAGAATATATTAAAGCCTTCGCGCAGCTTGATGTCCATGATGTTGGCGTATTAAATATTGTGAACAGAGAACAGGCAAATGACTTGTTAAATTGTGAACGGGTTAAAGCAGCCGACGTACTTGTCTTTACCGGAGGAGATCAGTTAAGGCTTTCTTCTATTTTTGGAGGAACGGCTATACATGAAATATTACTGGATAAATACGCAAACGAAGAAGTTGTCATTGCGGGAACGTCGGCCGGAGCTGCTGCAAGTTCAAAAAACATGATATACCAGGGTAACAGTAAAGATGCTTTGCTGAAGGGTGAGGTGAAAATTACTGCTGGATTAGGATTTATAGATGGTGTGATTGTCGATACACATTTTGTACAGCGCGGACGTATCGGACGTCTTCTTTATGCAACAGCCAGCAGTCCGGGGATACTTGGAATTGGTTTGGGAGAAGATACTGGTCTTTATATCTCTAACGGAAATACAATGGAAGCCATCGGTTCTGGTATGGTAATTCTAGTAGACGGAAGAAGTATGTCAGATACCAATCTGACTGATGTTGAGATGGGGCAGCCGGTTTCTATCAAAAATATGGTTGTACATGTAATGTGTGACGGTGATATTTATGATCTTACCGCTCATCAGCTAACTATTCATCACCCTAAGGTTATACCTACAGCTTAATCAAAATGAAGTTAATTATCCACGGTGGTTTTTTTAGTGAGTCTTCAACAAATCAGGAAACTAAGAAAGCCAAACAAGACGCATTAGCAGAAATTGCTACACTTTCTCATGCCTATCTGCAATCCCATACAGCTTTAGAAACGGTAACTTATGCGGTGAATCTGCTGGAAGACAACATACTTTTTTTTTAATGCTGGTTTAGGATCACAGATTCAAAGCGATGGCAAAGTAAGATTAAGTGCCTCTATTATGGATGGGAAAACACAGAAATTTGCCGGAGTAATTAATATCGAAGATATTCAGCATCCAATTGAGGTTGCTTCTTTGCTATTAAACTATGAAGACAGTGTTTTAAGCGGGGAAGGTGCTGCCGGTTTCGCCCGGAAAAATGGATATCCCTATTTTGATCCCATTACACCTCAGCGTTTAGCTGAATATGAATTGAAACTTAATCAGCAGAATAAACTGGGAACAGTTGGTTGTGTTGCGCTCGACGCTGCCGGAAATCTTGCTGCGGGAACCTCTACAGGAGGGAAAGGGTTTGAAATCCCATGCAGGGTCAGTGATTCTGCAACTGTGGCTGGTAATTTTGCCAATGCCTATGCAGGTATCTCATGTACAGGTGTAGGTGAGGATATTGTTAGCGTAGCTTTGTCTGCCAGGATTGTTACCCGTGTTATTGACGGCTTTACTTTGAAGGATGCCTGCGACAAATCTTTCGATGAGCTTAAAGCTATAGACGGCTTTGCAGGGGTAATTGGCATAAGTGCTGCGGGCGAAATTTACCATACTGATTCGCATCCTTATATGGTATGGGCTTCTTTTGATCTTAGTTTACAGGTGTTTAACTAAAATATATATATATTTGTAATATGTATAAACTCTGTTTCGCTTTGCTATGTCTTGTGTTTTCGGGAACAGCAATGGCACAAACAAATACTTTTGTTCAGCAGGAACCACTTTCAAGCAATGGCTCGATCACTATTGCTGTATCCGGAGCGGATGGTGATTTTTATTTTGAACAGGCTGAAAAGAATGAAAAGAGCGGCGATTTGAACGACGCCGTAACCCTGTTTGGAAAAGCTGCTTTTGAGTATAACAACTCTAAAAACTTTTCCCGTTATGGTGCTTCTCTCTTAAGGTTAAGTAATGTTCATTATTTAATGGAGCATTATACAGAAGCGAACAAAGTTACTTTAAACGTTGCACTTAAAACCTATTCCCGTTTTGGAAACAGGGTTGGGCAAATGGCCTCCTACAATCAATTGGGGAAAATTTATCTGGCATCAAACAAGCTTACACAGTCGATGTGGTTTTTTACCCAGCAGGGAATTTTGGCGAAACAGGTTAATAATAATTCAGCTTATATTGACTCTATTCTGGGTCTTGTACAGGTGAAAATGAGAAAAAAAGAATTTTCACTTGCTTTAAAAGATATTAACCGGGCTGAATTATTGGCTAAAACGTCAAAGATTAATCAGTTTAACGGGCAGTTTAAGCAGGCAAGAACCTCTATTGCTGAAAAAAAGAGCAATTTAAAATAAAATCAAGCAAATTTATTTAAGCTGAAAATGCTGTTTACGTGGGTTTTAGCATGTATTTTAATTGTGATGTTGGATCGCATTATACAGTATTTAATTATATTTGGTAAAGATTACAGAAAAGAGACAGTATTATGCTGTCTCTTCTTTTCTGTTTATTTGAGAAATTGGTATCATATTGGTTGTTAATATAAAAATGGATTTTAAATTATTTAAAGAGATGTTAAAAAGAATATTACTGGTAACCTTCACTGCAGCTGTACTCGCTTGCTCTGCCGCACCAAAACCACAGCAGCTGGTTGAAGGTATCCCTAATATTAAGCCTGATGAGCAACAGAGTTTGGTATGCAAGGAAATCGTTGCACTGATAGAAAACTATAACTATAAGAAATTAACAGTAAATGATTCTATTTCATCTCTCGTACTTGACAAATATATCAAGGCCCTGGATCCATACAGAAGCTATTTCCTGGCTTCAGATATTAAAGATTTCGAACAATTCAGAACTACTCTGGATGATGCTTTCAGAGCAGGAGATTTAAGTGCTCCGTTTTATATTTTCAACGTTTATTCTAAAAGATATAATGAAACTCTGAATTATGCGATGGCTCATATCAAAGACAAATACGATTTTAACCAGAATGAACCTATGTTTTTGACAGAGAGAAAATGCCATGGGTAACTTCTACATCAGCGTTAAATGACATATGGAAAAAGAGAGTAAAGTACGAACTGATCAATTTAAAAATTGCAGGTACACCTGAGGTAAAAAATGTAGAAACTTTAACTAAAAGGTATCAGAGTCTGAAGTCGCAGTCTTCTAAATTGAATAATCAGGATGTATTCCAGATGATCATGGATGCTTTTACAGAAACTATTGATCCGCACACTAATTATTTTAATCCAGCTAAAGCGGTTCAGTTTAACGAAGACATGGCGCGTTCATTTGAAGGAATTGGTGCTCGTCTGCAATTAGAGAATGACATCCTTAAAATTTCAGAAATCATTCCTGGTGGACCAGCTTTCAAGAGTAAACAATTAAATTCAGGAGACCGGATTATTGCTGTTGGACAGGCGACAGGTGAGTTTGAAGATATTATCGGTTGGAGAATTGATAACTCTGTAGCAAAAATCAAAGGCCCTAAAGGCACTAAAGTAAGATTGAAAATCATTCCTGTAGGTCAGGATATGTCTTCTAAGCCAATCATTGTTGAAATGACCAGAGAGAAGATCGTAATGGAAGATCAGTCTGCTAAAAAAGAAGTAAAAACGATCGAATCCAATGGCAAAACCTATAAAATAGGTATCATTAGTGTACCTGCATTTTATGCTGATTTTAAAGCAGCCAATGCTGGTGATCCAAACTATAAAAGTACAACACGCGACGTAAAGCTATTAATTGATACCCTGAAAAATAAAGATAAAGTAGATGCTATCGTAATGGATCTTCGTGCTAATGGAGGCGGTTCTTTACTGGAAGCAATTGATCTGACGGGATTATTTATTGATAAAGGTCCGGTTGTTCAGGTTAAGGATTTAAAAGGTAATGTAGAAGTTAGTAATGACGAACATCCGGGTGTTGCCTGGGACGGGCCTTTCGGTGTAATGGTTGACCGTTTGAGTGCTTCAGCATCTGAGATCTTTGCCGGTGCGATACAGGATTACGGAAGAGGAATTATTATCGGTACACAAACTTATGGTAAAGGTACTGTTCAGTCCTCTATTGACTTAAATAAGCTTGTTAATCCATCAATCCTTCAACGTCTGGCAAGTCTTGTGCAGAAAGGAGCCCCTGGGTCTGGTTTGGCTATCAAAGGAGGAAAAGACACTCCCCAGTTAGGACAAATCAACTTAACTATGGCTAAGTTCTACCGTGTAAACGGCAGCAGTACCCAGCATAAAGGAGTAATGCCAGATATTACTTTACCATCATTCTATCCGATGGATAAGATCGGTGAGGATACAGAAACATCGGCATTGCCATGGGATGAAGTTCAGAAATCTAACTTCGTACCAGTTGCTAATTTAGCATCAGTTAAACCAGAGCTGATCAAACTTCACGAAGCAAGAATGGAGAAATCATTAGATTATAAAATTCTGATTCAGGGAATTGCTGACATGAAAAAACGTGATTTGGAAACATCAGTAACACTGAATGAAGCCAAATTGAAATTAGAAAGAGACAGTCTGGAAGCCAAATCTTTAGAAAAGACAAATAAGCTCAGAGCTTCAAGAGGTCTGCCAGCGGTTAAAAAAGGTGATAAGATCAACAAGAAGGAAGATTTTGACTTCTTCCAGGACGAGAGCTTAAGAGTTATGGGAGATTATATCCAGGTAAAGAAATAGCAATATTAAGACAGCAATTGTCTTAGTAAACAAATATAACATAGAAATAAAAAAAGGCCCTTCTCAAATCGAGAGAAGGGCCTTTTTGTTAAGCTATATTCCTGATTAATTTTTAGGCTTCTGGAATTGCATCGCCATCATTTCTTTCATTGTTTTGTTCATCCCGTCAGTAGAACCGTCAAGGAAAATCACATTACCATCGCTATTCTCAGCAAAATGCTTAATAGATTCAGTCCACATCGTAAACAGGATTACTGAAATATCCAGGTTTGCTTCTTCCATTTCCTGAGCAGCTTTATCATCATACCATGAGCAACTTCTGCTCTGAATAATGCAATACCCTGTCCGCGCAATTGCGCAGCTTCGCGTTCAGCTGCCGCTGCAATTTTAATCGCATTACCGTCAGCCTCGGCCCCTTTGGTTTTAGTAATTAATAAAGCCTGTCCTTCATTCTCAGCTGCGGCCTTAAGGTTATTTGACGCTACTACGCGGCTCATAGAGCGCATAATTTCATCATCAAAAGTAATATCATTCAATTGCAGGTCCTGCAAATGATAACCCCACGACTCCAATACGATATCAATCTGTTCCTTCACATGCATAACAATCTCATTTCGCTGAGCTAGAACATTAGCCTGATTCTGCGTTGCTACATAAGCCCTGATAGAGCCTTCAATAGTGCGGATCAGTGCTTGCATTAAGTTTGTCGCATCGACGAATTTAAAAGCCACATTCTTAATGGTTTCCTCATCATGATTCAGTACCGAATACAATAGCATGGCCTTGAAATACACATTGGCCTGATGATCCTGGGTTACTGCTTGAAAAGATAACTCTACCGAACGGTTCTGAATTGAAATTCTGGAGTGAATAACTTCAACAAGAGGAATTTTAAAATTTAGTCCAGGTCTCAGCTGGCGTCTGTATTTCCCAAAGACTGTAACAACAGCAATTGTACCTTGCTTTACCGTTACAAAAGAGCTAAAAAGCACGATGAGGACAAAGAAGAAAAAAATGTACATGGCGTAATTCATGATTAGTAATTAAATAAGTTAAACTTTCTCAAGATACGCAATAACTATCAAATGCAAATCTTCTGGTGTTTAAAGACTCCGGGCACAGATATTGTATAAGAAGATTTGAATTAACCTAATCATTATGAACGTAAAAAGAATTTTTGGTACAATTTTAACTATCCTTGGCATTATCGGTCTGATCTATGCTGGTATTGGATTTGTAAAGCATACGATGATGACGCGTGAACTTTTAGTTTCAGCAGTAATCAGTATAATATTCTTTTTTTCTCAGGTATAGGTCTGATTAAAAACACAAAAGATGAAGCTTAATCCTTCATCCGGATCTTCTGGTCAGTAAATTTTAGATTATGGCCAGGAAAATCTGCTGCTGTTAAAGAGATTATCTTTTTGAAAGCAGTTTGCGCTGTATCCAATGTAAGCCTATGAACCTTATCCTGCTTAACAGAAACTACATCGGCATACAGAAAATCTCCTTTACCATTGATTTTAATCGTTAAAAGAGGGGCAAAACCATTTGGCCCCTTTAAACTGAACATGCCATAAGTGCAAAAATTACCCAGGCTGTATGCTATGAACTTGTTCTTATAAACCTCAACTGCACGTGTAACATGAGGCCCCTGTCCTAATACAATATCTGCACCTGCATCTATTACCGCATGAGAGAAAGCATAAACATTTCCCCGGTTTTCCTTATAAAAGATCTCATTTGCTCTTGGTACATGCTCAAACCTTGCACCCTCACCACCACCATGAAAAGAAACGATCACGATATATCTACCTGTTTTTTAAGGAAAGCAACTAACTGTTTCGCGCTGTCTACCTGGTTAATCGAAACCGTGTTTTCATTAGGAGCAAAGGCACAAAAACCATATTTAACACTATCTTTTTCAAAAATTGTATAAGGATGAGAAGTTAAACCAGCATATTTAATATCCAGAGAATCCAGTATAGCTGCACTGCGTTTTCTTCCTTTCCATCCGAAATCTCCCACATGATTATTGGCTACGCTCAATAAATTGAACCCTGCTTCTTTATAAATACCCGCATAACGCTCCGGCATTCTGAAAGCAAAACAGCTATTCCCTATGGTATCCTTGCATTTCGTAGATTTTCCTGAGTTCAGGAAACATCCCTCCAGATTACCGAATACGATATCCCCCTTTAAAAAAGAAGCTACATTTTTGAAACTGCCAACCGCGTCATCTGAAGGAAGGTTAGATTTTGAAGGATAAGCAGAGCCCAGCATGATATCACCAACTGCTGTAATAGTAAGCGCGTATCCTTCTTTGGTCTTAAAGTCGTATCTCTTTTTGTCTCTTTTGCTGTCGTCTGTTCGGCAGCCATATTAATGTTACCTGTACAACTTAACAGGATAAGGCTTGTGATTGCAGTAAGAAGAATAAAGCCTGTTATTTTAAGTTTCATTGGTATAATTTGTTTTCTGTATATCTATTGCATAAAAAAATCCTTCTAAAAAAAAAAAAATCTAGAAGGATCGTATGTTTATTTGAACTGAAGATATTATTCTTCGATCAGGTCTTTTTTAGCAGATTCTAAGATCCGGCCACCCTTATAAAAGAAGCGCGAATAGTAAGGCTCGTTCAGATTGCTGATCACGACACCTCTTGAAGATGAAGCGTGTGCAAAGCGGTTATCGCCTAAATAAATTCCTATATGTGTAATTCTTGTACTTCTGATTTTAAAGAAAACTAAGTCTCCTTCTTTTAGTTCATCTTTAGGTAGTGGGTCTACCATGCTGAAGATGTCTCTTGAATTTCTTAACAATGTAGTGTTGAAAACTTTATCGTAGATCGCCTTTGTAAACGCTGAACAATCAATTCCTTTCTTGGTATTTCCTCCAAACCGGTAAGGAGTTCCTATCCATTCATAGATGAATTTGTAGAGTTTAACGTTTGATGTCGCGTCGACTGCGATACCCATTACCTGGGAGAAATATTGGGAAGCTAAGTTGTCAGGATCCTCTAATTTGTTGGTTTCTTTTGTTTTAGTTTGTGCGTTTAAAGCAGTTACGCTGCACAAAGCAATAAGGGCAGAAAACAAAAATCTTTTTATCATGTTACACTATTAAGTTTGGGTAAAAGGTACTTGCACTTAAACGTACACCAGCTAAGGCTTATTGTCAGGTTGTCAAAACTATGTAAATAAGATATGTTATCCAAATGTATTTTGATGAATTGTGTGACTTATTAACATTTTACGGTCATTGATCACATCCATTTTACAGTAATCCTTCGATATATTACAATAAAAAAGTAGATTTGCTCTCTCTCATAAATAAAAATCAATAGCCAAAAATGAGTGCAGTAGAAATTAATAAGGATACCTATCTGAAGTGGTTTGAGTCGATGTTACTAATGCGTAAATTCGAAGAGAAAACTGGTCAACTTTACGGACAACAGAAAATCCGTGGTTTTTGTCATCTATACATCGGTCAGGAGGCTGTGGTTGCCGGAGCGATTTCTGCATTACAACCTGAAGATTCTATGATCACTGCTTATCGTGATCACGCTCATGCTTTGGCGAAAGGTGTAAGTGCAAACAGTATCATGGCAGAGATGTACGGTAAAGCTACAGGCTGTTCCAAAGGTAAAGGTGGTTCAATGCACATGTTTAGCAAAGAACATAATTTTTATGGTGGTCACGGAATTGTGGGTGGACAAATACCATTAGGTGCAGGTATCGCATTTGCTGAAAAATTTAAAGGAACTAAAAATCTGAACGTTTGTTATATGGGTGATGGTGCTGTTCGTCAGGGCGCACTGAATGAATGAAGCCTTTAATATGGCCATGTTATGGAAACTTCCGGTAATCTTTGTTTGTGAGAACAATGGTTACGCAATGGGAACTTCTGTAGAGCGTACTACTAATATGTTAGATCTATATAAAATCGGTTTAGGGTTTGATATGCCATGTGCTCCGGTTGACGGAATGGATCCTGTTGCTGTTCACAATGCAATGGACGAAGCTGCTCAGCGTGCACGTAATGGTGAAGGACCAACATTCTTAGAAATGAGAACTTACCGTTACCGTGGACATTCAATGTCTGACCCGGCTAAATATCGTACTAAAGATGAATTAGAAGAATATAAAGCTAAAGATCCAATTGAATCAGTAAGAGAAACTATTCTTAAAGAAAAGTATGCTGATCAAGCCTGGATCGAAGAAATTGAAGCTAAAGTGAAACAGATCGTGGATGAGTCTGTGAAATTTGCTGAAGAGTCACCATGGCCAGAGGCATCAGAATTATATACTGATGTTTATGTACAACAAGACTATATCCATATATCCAAGATTAATTTTACAACCTATTTTCAATTGATATTATAGAATGGCTGAAGTAGTTAAGATGCCCAAAATGAGCGACACCATGACCGAAGGGGTAATGGCGAAGTGGCATAAAAAAGTTGGCGATAAAGTTAAAAGTGGAGATGTTCTGGCAGAAGTAGAAACCGATAAGGCGACTATGGATCTGGAATCCTACTGGGATGGCACCATCCTTTTTATTGGTGTAGAAGAAGGAAAAGCTGTTCCTGTTGATGCTGTAATTGCAGTTATTGGTAAAGAAGGCGAAGATTATAAAGCTGCTCTTGATGCAGAAGGTGCAGTTGCACCGGCAAAAGAGGAAAAAGCTGCAGAAACAAAACCTGCTGAAGAAGCTCCTAAAGCTGAATCAAAAGGAGCTGCGGTAACTGATGCTGATCTGGAGAAACAAGGTGTTACCGTAGTACGGATGCCTTTGTTAAGCGATACGATGACTGAAGGCGTAATTGCTGAATGGCATAAAAAAGTAGGTGATAAAATTAAAAATGATGATATCCTGGCTGATGTAGAAACTGATAAGGCGACTATGGAAGTAATGGGTTATGCAGATGGAACTTTATTACATATTGGTGTAGAAAAAGGTGCTGCTGCTAAAGTAAATGGTATTATCGCGATTGTAGGTCCGGAAGGATTTGATATCAGCGGGATACTAAGTCAGGGTGATGCTCCGGCAAAACCTGCTGCGGATAAAGCTGATGCTCCTGTTAAAGAAGCTGCTGCTCCTGCAGAAGCACATGAAGAACAACATACTGCTGATGGTTCACGCCTGAAAGCATCTCCTTTAGCAAAAAGAATTGCAAAAGAAAAAGGTATAGACCTTGCACAGGTTGCAGGTAGTGCTGATGGTGGCCGTATCATTAAAAAAGATATCGAAAACTTTAAACCAGTTGCTGCTCCGGCAAAAGGTACAGAAGCTGCTTCAGCACCTGCATCTGCTGAGAAACCGCTCCTGTTCTTGCTCAATATATCGGAGAAGAAAAATATACGGAGAAACCAGTTTCTCAAATGCGCAAAGTAATCGCGAAAAGATTATCTGAAAGCTTATTCACTGCACCACACTTCTATCTTACTATGAGTATTGATATGGATGCTGCTATGGCTGCACGTGTGAAGATGAATGAATTTTCTCCGGTTAAATTATCATTCAATGATTTAGTGATCAAAGCGGTTGCTGTTGCCTTAAAACAACATCCAAATGTTAATTCTTCATGGTTAGGTGATAAAATCCGTTACAATGAGCATGTTAACGTTGGTGTAGCAATTGCAGTTGAAGATGGATTATTGGTTCCTGTAGTACGTTTTGCTGACGGAAAATCATTATCGCGTATCTCAGCTGAGGTTAAAGATTTCGCACAACGTGCAAAAGCTAAAAAACTTCAGCCTTCGGACTGGGAAGGTTCAACTTTCACTGTATCTAACTTAGGTATGTTCGGTATTGATGAATTTACAGCTATTATTAATACACCTGATTCTTGTATCCTTGCTGTTGGCGGGATTTCACAAGTACCAGTAGTTAAAAATGGTGCTGTTGTTCCTGGAAATGTAATGAAAGTTACATTGAGCTGTGATCACCGTACGGTTGATGGTGCTACAGGTGCTGCATTCTTACAAACATTCAAAGCATTATTAGAAGAACCAGTAAGATTATTGGTTTAATAATATTGAAATATTTAAAAAGCTGCTTCGGCAGCTTTTTTTATGCGTTGTACTTTTTGTACTTTTGCCCCCATGTCAAACATTAAACCGTCTTTAGCAAAAGGAACCCGTGATTTTTCACCTCAGGAAATGGTGAAACGTAATTACATATTCGATACTATTAAAAAGGTATTTAAGAAATATGGTTACGCTGAAATACAGACCCCAGCGATGGAAAATCTTTCTACGCTGACAGGTAAGTATGGGGATGAAGGAGATAAACTGATTTTTAAGATTTTAAATTCAGGAGTTTTTCTAAAGCTAAAGCTAATGCAGCTCATTTAAGTACATTAAATTCTAATGCACTGATTTCGTCGATTAGTGAGAAAGCATTGCGTTATGACTTAACTGTGCCCTTCGCACGCTACGTAGTCATGCACCAGAATGACATTTCTCTTCCGTTCAAACGTTTCCAGATCCAGCCTGTATGGAGAGCTGACAGGCCTCAAAAAGGACGTTACCGTGAATTTTATCAATGTGACGTAGATGTAGTAGGTTCTGAGAGTTTATTGAATGAAGCAGAATTTGTACTGATCTATCAGGAAGCTCTGTGTAATTTAGGGATGACCGATTTCACCATTAAAATAAACAACAGGAAAATTCTTTCAGGAATCGCCGAAATTATCGGGAAACCAGAATTGATTATCGATATGACTGTTGCCATAGATAAACTGGATAAGATCGGCTTTGATGGGGTAACCAAAGAATTGCTGGAAAGAGGGTTTACCGAAGACGATATTACAAGATTAAAACCTGTAATCTTATTAGAAGGTACCAATGCAGAGAAACTAGGCAGGTTAAAAGAAGTTTTAGCAAGTTCTGAAGTTGGATTAAAAGGAATAGCAGAAATTGAAAGCGTATTTGCTTATGTACAGGGACTGTTAAAAAACAGCGGTCTGAGACAGCCGGATCTGGAACTGGACATTACATTGGCCCGCGGTTTAAACTACTATACCGGTTGTATATTTGAAGTAAAAACAAATGAAGCAGCAATGGGAAGTATCTGCGGAGGTGGTCGCTATGACGATCTTACCGGAATGTTCGGATTAAAGGGGTTGACAGGGGTGGGTATCTCTTTCGGAGCTGACCGTATTTATGATGTTTTACAGGAGTTGAATCTGTTCCCTGAATCAGCCGCTGCCGGGACAAAGGTGCTGATCAGCAATTTTGATGCAGAGTCAGAGCTTTATGCTTTGCCATTACTGCAGCAACTAAGAGATGCAGACATTGCTGCAGAACTTTATCCTTCTGCGGCTAAACTAAAAAAAAAACAAATGGGTTATGCAGATGCTAAATCTATTCCTTATGTAATATTAATAGGAAGTGATGAATTGCAGAGTGGTATACTGACCTTCAAAAATATGCATACAGGTGAGCAACAAAAAATCACAGCAGCAGCCATTATAGAAATACTTAAAGCAGAAATATCAGCCAGTTAACTGGCTAATATTTCATCGAAGAATAATAACATATGTTTCCATGATCTTTTCGCGGCCAGTTCATTGTAAGCTGAGCCTTTTGAATTGGAATTGCCAGCTTCACGGTCAGTAAATGCATGTACAGCATTTGCGTACTCAATCATTTGCCAGTCAGCTTTAGCAGTTCTCATTTCCTGCTGGAAACCTAATACCTGTTCCGGAGTCATCGTTGGATCATCTGCGCCATGTAAGATCAATAATTTGGGCTTAATGATCACAGAAGCTCTTTCTCCTGCATATTGAGCCAGGCCACCGTGAATAGAAACCACACCTCTGACAGGGAAATTAGCTCTTGCGGCCTCCAATGCCCCTGTGCCACCAAAGCAATAGCCGATAATTATAATTCTTGAAGGATCAGCACCTGCTTTGACAAGCTGTTCCATAGCAAGCTTAATTCTTTGCTGATATGCTGCAACGTCCTTTTTATAATGACTTGATTGCTGGCCAGCTTCTTTTGCGTCTTTAGGGTAGTTACCCTCCCCATATATATCTGCTATAAAAGCATAATAACCTTGTTCACCTAATTTAGCTGCAGCTTCTTTCGCATTGTTATCTATTCCTTTCCATGCCGGAAGGATTAGTATTCCTTTTTTTTTCTGTGTCGCCTTAGCCGGCATAACCACAAGACCCGTTAATTTTTGCGTACCATCTTTATAAGCTACAGGTTTGAGCTGTGCGAAGGAACCGGATACGATAAGTGTCATAACAATTGTAAGAACTGGTTTCATCTTAATTTATTTATTGTTTTTTTTCTGTTAGATGAACCCGACATGATTAAATAATTATTTTAATCATGTCGGGTTCATAATTGAGATTTATTAATAATAACAAAAAAGCCAGGCATAATGTTTAACCATGATTAAGCACGGGCAGTAATATATAAACGAAGATTTTCAGCGGCCCGCTTACGGATCTTATTTTTCAGAAAATCTGTCCAGCCTAACAATATTCCAGGTAAACCCAGGGCCTGACTGGACCATTTATAAAAGCTGAAGCTGTCTACATGCTTCACTATTTTTCCATTTTCGAATACAAAGGATGCGTTAATCCTGTTGACTACCTTTTTTCCTGTAGCTGAAAAAGTATAATGTGCCACCCATTCTGCAGAGCCTGTTTCCTCATTTGCTTTCACGTGATTATATTCGACACGCATATCTTTTCCGCTTTTAATAAGCATTTCCCACATACTGCGAACCTGTGCAGCATCCAGATTTCTAAATGCCTCATCATTGAAGGTCGCATTATCGGCGTAACAATCCTGCATGCCTTTAATATCCTTGTTTTTGAAAAACAAGTATAAAAATGATGAATGAGGTCTTCGTTGGTCTTCATAGGTTTTTAGGTTGTGATTAGCGTTTGGGTTTTAGCTACACTAATATATGTATTATTCTGTACACTGGATTTTGATATGTTGTTTTTCTGTAAAAGAAACATGCTGTGTATGAGTGTGTTTTTATTTTTTTAATTTATTTTTATCATTAATGTTTGTTTTTGGTATTTAAATTCTTTATATGAAATTTATATTGTTTTAAGGTTGTTTTTTTAAATTCAATTAAATAAATTTAAAATACTATAAAGATATTTTTTTTTCATTTCTTTGCGTTTTACTAAAATATGAATATGAAAAAAAAAACTAGTATCATCATTGCTGTTATCAGTAGTTCTTCTTAATGCCTGTAAGAAGAATGAAAAATTACAAGAGAGTCCGGAAGGACAAAAAATAACTAATGAACTGAATCAGTTTAAGGACCTTAAAACTCCAGAAACTTCTAAATCCGCTGAGTCAGATAAAAAGAAAAGTGGTTTAACCAGAATGGATGCTACTGGAGACTGTGCTCCTGTGTTGCACACTCAATCTACAGAATTTGATAAGTTATCTGTGCTGGATCCTTCTACTGATATTATGTATGTGGGGTCATTGATGGACGGGGCAAGTATCCAAAACGGGACCTATAAGCCATTGTTTTTGCCATCTGACTATGTACGTAAGCCTATTACCTACTCTGTTTCTATTCAGGGGTCTAATAGTCCAATCATTAAAACTATCAATCCCGATCTGGCTAGTTTTAGGAATTCTATGCAAGAAGTTATGAATTCATATATTGTTGGTCAGCAGCCTGCCAACTTTACATTTGAATTGGTTCATGCACGTTCCAGAAGAGAAATAGAAATGAAGATTGGTGCTAATCTAAAGATTGGATCATTCTTCAGTTCTGTAGCAAACTACAATGAAAGTTCAACTAGTACAAGAAGTTATTATCTATTGAAAATATACCAGAAATTCTTCTCTGCGGATATTAATATTCCTGCAGATGGCAACTTGTTTAATAAGCCGGCTAATTTTGATGGTACCGTAGCTCCGGTGTATATTTC
Source organism: Pedobacter sp. NJ-S-72 (assembly GCF_053890575.1). NCBI lineage: Bacteria > Pseudomonadati > Bacteroidota > Sphingobacteriia > Sphingobacteriales > Sphingobacteriaceae > Pedobacter > Pedobacter sp. NJ-S-72. The sequence goes on from NZ_CM132681.1 coordinate 4,609,401, forward strand.
CACAATTGATTATGGAAGAAGTGCGTATTTACTTATGGAAAGTTCTTTCGATTCTACTCGCGTCCAAAAAGCTCTTGAAGCATCGTTTGCCTTCTGGAAAATTGGAGGCGGAGCCAGTGTTTCTGAGGAACATAAAGAAGTGATGGACAACATGACAATAAGTGGGACTATTGTTGGCGGATCATCTACTGATGCGGCAAAAACGATAAACGGTGTTCAGGCTTTCCATGATTATGTTGTGAATAGTGGTAATCTGGGACCAGATTCAAGGGGTGAAATCATTGCCTATAAATTGAGAAACGCTAAAGATCACGGTATCTATAAAACTCTGATCAATGGAGATTATTACTCATCAGACTGTTATTCTGAATTATCAGCTGTTACAGCTTCTGTTTATAATATGCATTCAAGTGGTCCAGGTGGTGTAAATTATTTATCTATCGACGGAGTCATTCCGGGTGGGTTCAAAAGAACCGGAACAGCCTTTAAAGCTTATAAAAAACAAATTGCAGGTACAGTGCCTATCTATGAATATATCGGTTACAATAAAAGCGGAGAGTGGTCTCCATATGATTATCTGTATAACCAGTCACCAACGCAGAACAATTACTGGAGATATCAAAAAGTTGCATTTTATGCATTTAATACGCAGGTTCCCGGTTCTGTTCCAATTTATGCAAATACAAGTCATGGCAATAAAGACTGGCTTTTCTCAACATGGCCTGGAAATGATTCATACTGGAAAAACTGGGGAGTTTATTTCTATGCTTTCCCGGTAAACTAATGATTAAACAAAACACCTGGGTTAAGTTCCGGCTGTTTTGTTTAGTCACTATTTGATGATAAATGATGTTTTCCTAATAATAATAGGAAACATGTTGAAATGTTAAAAAATAGTTTCAATCTCATTGAAACCTTTTCAGTTCATTTACGTCTTATATACAAGTTTTTAGGTTACAGAGGTATAGTTGTGGCGACTATACCTCTGTCTTTGTTATAGATAGCAATTTGCCCGTTTAGTAGGAAATTAGCTGATATGCGGATTGTAAGTGTCTGTTTTCACTGTAGCCTTTAATTCATGCAGAATTGTGTATAAGCCGAAATTAGTACGGTTTATATAAATGAAGTGTTTTTTACACCTCTTGCTTGTTTAAACTCGGGTGTTTTAGCGATTTTCTCCCCATAAGCATATAACTGAGCAAAGAACTCTGGCTGACTAAAGTCAAAGATTTTGCTTGTATAAGGTTTGGCAAATAACTGTATCATTTCCAGATACGCTTTATAATAAAATTCCAGCTGTGCCGGGGTATCATCTGCATGTATCATTTCCAGTTTCCTGAAAGCTTCAATAGTTTTCTTTTTATCATTGATAATATCCGATGAAATCAGCGAGAAGAAAGGCTGATAAAAATCATCAGGCATTTCTTTGATACAGCCGAAATCTATTACCCCTAATTTTTCATCAGGCGTAATCATAAAATTCCCCGGATGAGGATCTGCATGTACAGCTCTCAGCTCATGCTGCTGGAAATTATAAAAATCCCATAAGGCCTGACCGATTTTATTTCTCAGCTCTTGTGGCGGATTAGTCAACAGGAATTCTTTTAAATGAAGACCATTAATCCAGTCCATGGTGATGACCCGTTTGCCTGAAAGTTCAGGGTAGTAAGTTGGAAACACCACGTTGTTTAAATCCTTACAAGCCTCAGTAATTTCAATAGAACGGCGAACCTCCAGTTCATAATCAGTTTCTTCCAGTAACCTTTCCTCAACCTCTTTAATGTAGATGTTGAGTTCTTTCTCGTTCATCCCCAATAAACGAAAGGCAAAAGGCTTTACTAATTTCAGATCTGAAGAGATACTATCCCCGACTCCGGGATATTGAATTTTAACGGCAAGTTTTTTTCCATTCAGCTCTGCCTCATGAACCTGTCCTATAGAAGCCGCATTGGTAGAAACAAGGTTGAATTTATCATAAATAACCTCTGGAGTTTTACCGAAACTCTTCGTAAATGTCCTTACAATCAGCGGGCCTGATAGTGGCGGTGCATTATATTGAGATTGTGTGAACTTGTCAACATATGATTTGGGAAGGATGTTTTTATCCATACTCAGCATTTGTGCAATTTTCAAAGCACTGCCTTTAAGTTCACTCAGGGACTTGTAAATATCAGTTGCATTGTCCTCATTGAGTTCATCCCTGCCTAATTGCGGATTAAACAGTTTTTTAGAATAATGCTTAATATAGTTTCCGCCAATCTGAAAACCAGTTTTAACAAATTTGGCAGACCGTTCTGTTTTAGTTACGGGAATACTGTTCTGTTCTGCCATGTTATTGGTTGCTCCTGTTTTCTGCGAATTTTCCATTTCTGGATAAGAACTTTCCATATTCTAACAGGTTATCAATAGGAGAACGCTGAAATAAATCAAAAGTCACATTGATACCTTTTTCAATAGCTTCATCTGTTTTTTCAAATTCAGCACTATCATCATTAACCCAGAAATTGATGATAAAAGCATACTGAATCCAAAGTGCATCTTTATAACGCTTAGAGAAGAACTTCCGGTCTGCCAGTTCGCCACTTTCCAGGCCCTCATTGATCAGTCCTTCTGCGAAGTTTTCAAAAACAGGTTTTACGCCAGATAATACCTGCGGAGTAGCAAATCTGTCTTTATGGTTTTTAAGACTATAAACAATAAAGCTTCTGTGTTTTTTTAACAATTCAACATAGCTGTAGAAAAATGAAAGCATTCTATCTCTCGAAGAATACTGTGCCCAAACCTCTTGTTGTTCGATAGCACCAATAGTTTCCACCGTAAGGTCAACCCAGACCATTTTTTCAATGCTTTCAAAAGAACCATAGAATTCATAGAACTCAGCTTCTGTAATCTTTAGTTTTTTTGCAAAACTATAAACAGACTTAGGTTTTTCGTCCTGCGTTAATACATAATCGATGTAAGCAGTTCTGATTTGTTGAGACGTTGCCATATCTTTTCTATAATTAACGGTTTATAACCTGGAATAGTTTTCTCATAACTATAATGGATCATCTTTTGAATGAATAAAAGCATTCGGATGACATATCTTTTTGTTTTAGAGCTAAAACGCTATTCTATGCTGTTTTGGGCCATATAAAAGCATTGTTACGTGAAAATTACCCGAATTGTGCAGATTTGATTACTTTTGTCTTTAATTGAACAATAGACGTTTACATATCAACCGGATTTTCGCAACGTTACTGCTTTGGGTATTTGCCATTGCACTGACACCGTGGAGCTCTCTTCATCATCATGAAGAGCAGTCAGACTATTGCGCAAAAAGTGGTAAAGAATGTATGCATAAAGTGCATGTTGGCAGCGAAAGACATAATTGTCTGATCTGTTCTGCACATTTTGAAAAGGATTATTATACTGTTGTTGCAATAGCTTATCAGGCAAAGCTTGAAAGCAAAGCAATCGAAAAAAAAACTATGCTTTGACAGGATTTGCTTATACTGCATTAATCAGTACTTCTCTTCGCGGGCCCCCTATAGCCTGATTTTCTAAGAACATTTTAATTTATTGATATAGCTGAACTGGGTTATACTCGTACAGATATATGCGATTTTATTCAAAAAGACACACACATTTATGAAACCTGAATGAGCTTTTCTGCTCATCAAAGCTTCATAACCAAAAAAAATATAGGGAATATGAAAAAGATACATCTATTATTAGTTGTACTACTATCCGCTTTTAGTTTCACCAGCGCATTCGCTGCTGATATCGCTGAATTCAAAGGCAAAATTATTGACGCTCAAACTAAATTACCATTGCCAGGTGCTTCAATCACTATTCCTGATTTGCGCACCTCAGCTATTACTAATCAAAACGGGGAATTTACTTTCAAGAATGCACCAGCACACGGACGCTTTCTGTTCAGATCAGCTATATAGGCTATAGAACAATCACGCAATCTATAGACTTAGCTAATCCGGGGAAATTGGAGTTTGCTCTAGAGCCAAGTGTTATCGAAGGCAGAGAAGTGGTGATTACGGGGTCGGCTTCCAGCTCTGACAACCGTAAGAACAGTACTTCAGTAACGACTGTTAGTAAGGCTGACTTATTATACCGCCCTTCTACAAACCTGATGGATGCGATTTCGCGTGTACCAGGAGTGTCTCAAATCACTACAGGCCCTGCGATTTCCAAACCAGTTATCCGGGGTCTGAGCTATAACAGAGTAGTTACGCTGAGCGATGGAGTAAAGCAACAAGGGCAACAATGGGGAGATGAACATGGAATTGAGATTGACCAGTACAGTGCAGACCGTGTAGAGGTTTTAAGAGGCCCGGCAAGTTTAATGTATGGTTCGGACGCATTGGGTGGGGTAATTAATATCCTTGATGGATTACCTGCACCAGAAGGAACCTTAAGAGGTGAGTTTTTAACCAATTACGCGACCAATAATGGAATGTCAGGAAGTTCATTAATGCTTCAGGGTAATGAAAATGGGTTCATTTACAAAGCCCGCGGATCTTATAAAAATGCTTACTCTTATAAAACGCCTACAGAATACGTACCTAATTCTGGTTTCAACGAAACCAATTTTGAAGGACAGGTCGGATTAAATAAAAAATGGGGATATGCGCATTTGGATGCTTCCGTTTTCCGTACAAATATTGGCTTTTATGAACCTAAAAGGAATGAAACCGGTCAGTTGGTAGGAGAGGATGATCAGCCATTTACAGATGCACAAAATAAAGACAGAACGCTTGCTTATCCTAAACAGGATGTTCGTCACTATAAATTAGCTTTAAACAGTAATATCCTTTTAGGTGAAGGTAGTTTGAAAGCCACTTTAGGTTATCAGCATAATTTACGCAGAGAGCTGGGTACAGCAGGAGAAGGTCCTGATTTGTTCCTGAACAGCTATATTATAGTTATGACCTGAAATATTCCCTTAAAGAAATAAATGGCTGGGCACCAGTTGTTGGTGTTTCCGGAGAATATATCCATAGTTTAAATACTACAGGAAAAGAACAGTTAATTCCTGATTTTGATACCCAGGCATTTGGTGGTTTTGCTTTCGTTAAAAAAACTTGGGACGATGATACCTTTAATGCAGGTATTCGCTTTGACTATAGAAAAATGACCGGGAAAGAATTTCATGGTGATTCAGATTATCCCGCATTCAGCAATAAATTCTCTCATATTACCGGAGCCTTGGGTTATACCCACGAATTTAATGAAGCTTTTAGTTTTAAAGCTAATGCCGGAAGTGCTTTCAGAGCACCGAACATTGCAGAATTAGCCTCTAATGGTGTACACGAAGGCGTATTCCGGTACGAAGTAGGTAATCCAAACCTTAAGCCAGAGCAGAGTTACCAGTTTGATGCTTCCTTTGATTATCAGAATCAATATGTAAAGTGCTAGTTTAGGTGGGTTTCGCTAATTATATCAATGATTATATTTATTATAATACTGACGGAACTACCAAAAAGGTGGATGACAGAGATTTTCCAGTATATAACTTTGTACAGGATAATGCTTTTTTGCGTGGTATAGAGGCATCCTTAACCTTACATCCGGTTAGTTTTATCCATTTCGAAAACGGATTCTCTTATACCAGGGCAACTAACCGCACAACTAAACAATCACTTCCATTTATCCCGGCGGCAACTTTACATAATGAATTGCGTTTTGAGCCGACTATAGCCGGAACTTCACATTCTTATGTTTCTGTAGGAATTGATAATTACTTTAAACAAACCAAGATTGATAGTTTTGAGCAACCAACCTCAGGTTATACTTTGTTAAATGCGTCGGTTGGAACAACTTTAAAATTAAGCAAGAATCAGGACATCACAGTTTATCTGGCTGGAAAGAACTTGTTGAACAAAGCTTATTATGATCATTTAAGCCGCTTTAAACCAGGAAGGCTTAGCGATGAGGATGAAAACCTTGGTATTTACAATATGGGCCGTAACATCACATTTGGGGTGAACATTCCATTTACATTAAAAAAATAACAAACAGACGATAAACACACACACGTTTGAAACGAAACCTCGCTTCCTGTTTAAGGAACGGGGTTTTTCTGTAAAATAATCGTTAGTTTTAGAACTTTCGGCCTCTAGTTTTGTTTGTAGGCTAAATCATCGAAATTATATGTTCAGAAAACTACTTTTACCTGCTATCCTTTTATTTTGTGCTTCTCTATCCGTATCTGCGCAACAGGCAGATACACTGTCTATTACATTAGAGAATGTCAAATACGCTTATCCAGTAAAATACTTCCCTATTCACACTGAAGGACAGGACATCCGTATGGCCTACATGGACATCGCTCCTGTGCAAAATACAAACGGCAGGACAGTAGTCTTGTTTCATGGTAAAAACTTTGGAGGATATTACTGGACAAATGTAATTAAAGCCTAACAAGCAGAGGATTCAGGGTAATTGTACCAGATCAGATCGGGTTTGGTAAATCTTCAAAACCATATATCCATTATAGTTTTCATCAGCTTGCACGCTGGAATAAAGCACTTTTAGATACACTGGGTATTCAGAAAGCAAATATTCTGGGACATTCCATGGGAGGGATGCTGGCCACGAGATTCGCTTTAATGTACCCGCAGACGACTGAAAAGTTATTACTTGAAAATCCTATTGGCCTGGAAGACTACCGTGCCTTTGTTCCCTATGTAAATACAGAAGATCAATATAAAACAGAGCTTAAAGCAACTGCAGAAACTATCAAAAAATATTATCAGAGTTCTTATTTCACTGTTTGGAAACCAGAATATGATGAACTGGTCAGAATTGCTGCGGGTGTAACTTTTAGTTCGGATTACCCGCGATGGGCAAAAGTGGCAGCTATGACTTTTACGATGATCTATGAACAACCTGTTGTTTATGAATTTCAAAATTTAAACGTTTCCAACTATTCTCTTTATCGGGAAAGAAGACAAGACTATTGTAGGAAAAGGCTTATTAAGCCCACAGGAGCAAGCACTTCATGGTCAGTATAAATTGCTGGGAAAACAGATTGCAGCGAAAATACCGAATGCCAAGCTGATAGAATTTGATGGCAGCGGGCATATCCCTCATCTGGAAGTGCCCACTGAATTTACAGTTGCCTTATTAGGCGGTTTGTAAAACCGGTTTAAATCAGGCTTTGTAATTTATTTCTTTACCGGATCTTGTGAGAACGTAGCAGAAAGAATTTCGTAGAGTTCAGGGTGTTTATCTTTGAACTGCGCTGGCTTTTCAAAAAAATACTCTGAAACTACGGCAAGAAATTCTGCTTCGTTGGTTACCGCATACGGATTGATATCAGATTTTCCAGCCTCAATTTTATTGATTTCCTGATGGATCATTTTTATCCAGGGGATGATATACTGATGGGGCATCAGGTTTTCAGGGATCCCATCTGTTGCACCATCCATCCGATTTATCCAGCAGGTGTACAAACTCATGGATAGCTGTATTTTCCTTATCTGCACTAATAGAAAACCCTTCTAATAATGCAGAGCGTGACAGGATCATTTGTCCGTTCATATACCCTGTACCTACCATTCCAAGAATGTTGCGGTCACCACCTTCAAATTGAAAATCTTTATTAAAAGTATCAGGGTATAAAATTACTGCGTGAAGGTTCTGATATTTCCAATGCCCAAATCCAAAGACCGGAATTATCGCACTGCATGCGATTAATAAACGATCAGTTGCATCCGGGGTCAGGTCTATTCCCTCAATGCGTACATAACTTAAAAAGTCTCCGAGCATTTGCTCGAATTTTGTTCGGTTTACGGCGTCCAGGTTTTGATAATAAGCAACATGATTCAGTAATATCTGCTGATCTGCTCCATTAATGGTGTTTTCAGGAAGCTGTTTTGATTTTTTATCTCTGAATATAAAATACAGCGCAATTAAGAATGCGGCAAGTAAGATGATATAAGTTGTCATTATTCAGCTTCCAGAATTTCAATCTGCTTTAATATTTCTTCCTGTAATATAGGAAATGGCTCATCGTTGACCATTGATTGATATACTGCTTCAAAAAGAGAAATATAGCTTGCTGGTTTAGAAGGGATGAGACGTTTTGTTCTGTCTCCATTTTCATGGATCAGTGTAAGTTTGCCTTCTTTACCTTTCGCTTCGATTCCAAAGCCAGGTTCATTTGGTTTGATACCTTTTAAAAGCTGTTCTTCCTGTACATCAGCTCTTTCTTTAATGAAGCTGCCATTTCTTCCGTGGAGCACAAAAGAAGGCTGTATGTCAGTAATCATCATGTTTGAATGAACAAAGACATTTAAGCTGTCAGGATAACTCAAATGAATTGATAAAAAGTCATCTACCTGTGTGTTTTCCCTGTTTCTGCCTAGTATTTTATGAAATGAACCTGGCTGGCCAAACAGACTAATCGCCTGATCTATTAAATGCGGGCCTAAGTCATATTGTAAGCCACTCGCTGCTACCCCGGATTCTTCCTTAAAGCTTTTCACACCAATACTGGCCTTATATCTGTCAAATCTGAGATGAACCTCTGATAATTTTCCTAGTTTATCACTTTTAATTATGTTTTTTACGGTGACAAAATCACTGTCCCATCTGCGGTTCTGGTAAACAAATACTTTTTTACCCAGGCTTTCTGCCAGTTCAAATATTTCAATGGCTTCTACAGACGTTGCCGCAAATGGTTTTTCTACTAAAATATGCTTGCCGGCATTTAAAGCCTGTTTAGCATAGTCGTAATGTGTATAGTTAGGAGTGTTGATAATAATAAGTTCAATGCTTTTATCATTCAATAAGTCTTCTATACTATCATAACTGATTATTCCTGCGAAATCTTTCTCCGCATTCTTTTGATTACGTTCCGTTACCGCATGGAGTTTAAATCCCTGGTGTGCGGTAAGAAAAGGGCCATGAAATATCTTGCCAGACAGACATACCATAAGCCATCAGGCCAGTTGTGATTACTTTATTCATCAATATCTATATTTTGACGACTAAATTAGTAAATCCAAAACCTGATGTTTTAATAATATTGTCATAAACTGTCCAACCCATGGTATTTATTGAATAAATATAAAGCGGGGCCTTACAATTTTTTATCTTTGATTTATGAAGCCCGCAGAAATTAACGCAAAATGGAAGATTCTACAGCAAAAAATTGCTCAGGAATTTGATTCAGATATACCTGATTTAAAGGTAATGTTATTCTTGATAGGCGTTCAGGAACTCGGTAAGGGGCCAGGTAAGTATAGCAAACGTCAAAAAGAAGAGCTTATGCATATCGCTACCTGTCGTTTAATGAGTGAAATGGGATTTTACGAGCTTGAAGGACTGGATCAGGACGGATGGCCGCATTGGAAGCTGGTAAAGCAGGTTCCGTCATTTGCAATGATGGAGCAGGAATTACTCTTGAAATCCCTGGCAATTCATTATTTCGAAGATATCTATCAATAAAACAGGATAAAAAATCTATCTCCATAAAAAAGCCGAAGTACAATTACTTCGGCTTTTTTTTTATGGAGATATTTTTTTTTATTAGTCAGCAGGAAAAGCATAAAATGCTATCCCGTAATTTGACCAGTATCTGCTGTCAAGATTTGGATTCGGTGTTGTAAAATGATCACCCTTACGTGCTGCATGGTTGTAGTATAGGTAAATTGGAATTGTTCCGGGTACCTGGGTTGGGTAGGCATAGAAAGAAATTCCTAAGTATGTCCAGTTTGGATGACCACTTACAGCATTAATATCCATTGAAATATGATGATTAAAACCTGGATTCTGATAAAATAAATAAACAGGTTTTGTTCCTGGAACCTGGCTTCTATGTGCTTTAAAAGAGACTCCTTCGAACTGCCAGCCTGAAAAACCATCTACTGCATCCATATCCGGGGAGGTATAATGATTACCTGCGCTATGGTAAAATTGATAATAGGTTCTGGCGAAGATGATATCTGGCTGTTTAATATATACTTCTCGACATATGCTTTAACCAGGCTCCTTTTACCAGCATCTGGAATTAACTCATAAATAGGAATCAATCCATTACTCCTGATATCGATCAATTGTGAATTTTCAATAGTCACACTACTCTGCCAGGAAGTTACATTGATTACTGGTAAATCCTTGCCTATAGGTATTTGTCCGATTAAAGAGATTGTTGGATCGCCACCTACGGTTTTATAATTTATTGACTGACTATAATTCTTCAGGGATTCCTTAGAATCTGTATTAATGTCTGCAGTAATTCCAAATATTTTGGCTAAAGGCATATTGATTCCAGCCATTGCGGCTTTAATTCTATCTGTATTTTTGGTTTCCGAACGATAAAGAAATGATATTTTTCCACCAAGAACAATATTAGATAAAACGTGAGTGCCATATCTTGCAACAATATTTTGAGGCGTACTTTTTTGAGCATCAGCTATAAAGCTGCGGATAGATATTCTCTTAACAACTCATTGTCCGCACTGAATTTTAGTGCTTTGCGCTGAATAATATTCTCATAACTGCTATACAGATATTTTGATGAGAATTTGCTAGAATCAGCATAAGAAGATTTTATTGTTCCAGTGAATAATTTCAGACCAAGTGAGGCCTCAAATTTTGCACTTAGGTTTTTTGTGTAATCCTCACTATTTTCTCCAACGTCAAGTTTTGGGTAACTAAATTGGGATGGATCAATATCCACCCGGGTATTGTGTTCTCTTTTTAATTTAGCAACATCTACAACCAGGTACCTTGCGGCGCTTGGATTTGCATACTCTCCGGTTACGTCATAGCCATAACCGAGAAAGTCATATTCACGTTCTGCTGCTGATTTGACTTCCATAGATTCTGTATTGGCCGTTTTTGTTGAATCATGGTGGAATTTTTCCTTAGCGCATCCGCTTATTAGAACGATAGCTGCGATTAATAATTTTTTGGTAAATTATTATTCTCATAATATGATATTTTTTATTTTCCTGAAAATAATCAATGGTATCCTATTATGTGTTTGTTTTACGTCAACATGATTTTTCTCAATGCGAACTGTCTGCGTTATTACGTGAATGAAATTTTTACTATAAATAAATAATAAATATATGAAAGACGCTAAGAGATCATATGAATTGCGAATATTATGAAAAAGCTTATCGCATAAAAAAAGCCGAAGTACAATTACTTCGGCTTTTTTTTGTTATTAAAATAGGTAGATCTTAATATTTTTAGTTGTTAGCTGATTGAGCTTGTTTTTTCAATTGATCATTAGCAACGATAACAATTTCAACTCTACGGTTAGCAGCTCTTCCAGCGTCAGTTGCGTTATCAGCAATTGGCTCAGAGAAACCTTTACCAACAGTAGTTAAACGTGATGATGGTACACCTTGTGAAACTGCGTAAGCTTTAACAGATGCCGCTCTTCTTTCAGAAAGGCTCATGTTATAAGTTTCAGTTCCTTTACTATCTGTATGACCAATAACTTTGATTTCAGTATCAGGATATTTTTCTAACGAACCTGCTAATGATTTTACATTGTCTTTAGCGTTCACTTTTAGGTTTGCACTATCAAAATCAAATAAGATTCCACTATCAAATTTAACAATGATACCTTCACCTTCACGTACTACTTCTGCGTTTGGAATAGCATTCTGAATTTCAGCTGCTTGTTTGTCCATACGTTTTCCGATGAATCCACCAGCAGTACCACCAATTGCACCACCTAAGATCGCTCCAATTGCAGTGTTACCAGCTTTCTTTCCGATAATAGCACCCAAAACTCCACCTGCAGCGGCACCAATACCAGCTCCTTTTTGTGTTTTAGTTAAACTGTCACAGCCTTGAAAAGCCATTGCGCTTAATGATAACGCTATACTGAATGTAGCTATTTTGAATTTCGAAGTAATCATGATAATAAGTTATTTGTTTATAAGGGCATTTACTCAAAGGTAATGCCAGTGTGTAAGTTTTCTGTGATTTATCGTATTAAGAGAGGATTTTTTCATAAATTCCAGTGAATAATTGACACAGTATTGTCTTGATATACGCAAATTGACTACAATTCTGTACAATTTGTCTTGAAAAAGGAGACATCTAATCGAAACAATGGACATGCACAATTGAAAGAATAGTGATACAATTGAACAGGCTATCTAGTAATCGTATTTGTCTTTCCAGTTTTGCTTAAGTTTTTCTCTGAGTTTATCCTCTGCCGGATTATGTCCGGGATCATAAAGTTTAGTCCCGCTGATCAGATCGGGTAAATACTCCTGAGCAGCGAAATTTCCTTCATAACCATGAGAATATTTATAATCTTTTCCATAACCGATGTTTTTCATCAGTTTGGTCGGTGCATTTCTGATATGTAATGGAACTGGTAAATTACCAGTTTGCTTAACCAGTTGCTGTGCATTATTGATGGCTTCATACGAAGCATTGCTTTTTGCCGATGACGCCAGAGATAAGTAACGGCCTGAGCAAGGATAATCCGGGCTTCCGGATATCCGATTACATTCACTGCCTGGAAACAGTTATTAGCCAGTAATAAGGCATTCGGGTTGGCATTGCCAATATCTTCGGAAGAAAGGATAAGTAATCGCCTTGCGATGAATAAAGGGTCTTCTCCGCCTTCAATCATTCTGGCCAGCCAATATACCGCTGCATTCGGATCACTTCCCCTGATTGATTTGATAAAAGCAGAGATGATATCATAATGCTGTTCACCTGCTTTATCATATAAGGCGAGGTTCTGCTGGGCATGCTTTAATACATTTTCATTGGTTAATACTATCTTTTCGCCTCCGATACCATTAACGGCAATTTCCAGGACATTTAATAACTTTCTTGCATCACCGCCCGATAAGCGGATCAGGGCTTCATGTTCCTTAATGGTGATTTTCTTCTCTTTGAGAATCACATCTTCGCGGATAGCTGTTTGCAATAAACCAGAAAGCTCATCTTCGTCAATCCAATGATTTAAGGATATAAACCTGGCTCCGGGATAATAAAGCGGAAATGACTTCAAAAGAAGGGTTTTCTGTTGTAGCGCCAATTAAAGTTACCAGTCCGCGTTCTACCGCCCCCAGTAAACTATCCTGTTGTGATTTACTGAATCTGTGAATCTCATCAATGAATAAGATTGGTAAACCCAGGAAGCTATCTTTTAATAATGCCGCTTTATCAATTACGTCACGTATGTCTTTTACGCCTGAATTAATCGCACTCAGATTAAAAAACGGGCGGTCAAGCGTTTGTGAAATGATATAAGCCAGGGTAGTTTTTCCGACTCCGGGAGGGCCCCAGAAAATCATAGAAGGAAGCTGCCCGCTTTGTATCGCTTTGCGCAAAACGGCATCCGGTCCTACCAAATGTTGTTGTCCAACATATTCGTCCAGATTTTGAGGACGCATGCGTTCTGCTAATGGAGGTAGGTTTTGCATAAATGTAAAGATAAAAAAACAGGAGCAAAAAAAATTACTCCTGTTTTAGAACTGCTTAATTTTACAAAAATAAGCGTTAACCGATTTGAAAATAAACGGCTTCTTAATATTATTCAGCTTTTGGAGCAGAACCTTCTGTCTTGGGCGCAGCATTTTCAGCCTTTGGAGCGCTTTCAGCTCTTGGAGCCGAACCTTCTGTTTTTGGTTTCTTTTTCCAAAATTTACGCTGGGGTGCTTTTCTGTCTTTATGCTCTGATCTTGAAGATGCTGTAGCCGCTGTTTCTACAGGTGCTTCGCCCAAATGTTCAGGTAAAGGCATTCTGTCAATAGTTTTGTCAATCAGCTTCTCAATGTTCGCAAACTTACGTTTATCCTTATCGTTCACTAATGTAATCGCAGTACCGGTAGTTGCAGCTCTTGCTGTACGGCCAATCCTGTGAATATAGTCTTCCGGATCGTGAGGCACATCAAAATTGATAACCAGTGAAATTCCTTCTACATCAATACCTCTAGATAATACATCTGTTCCAATGAGTACAGGAACACGTTTATTTTTAAACTCTGATAAAATAGCTTCTCTTTCTTTCTGTCCCAGATCTGAGTGAAAAGCTTCTGCTTTAAATCCAAGTCCACGGAAAACCTTACCCAGATTTTTAACCTTTTCTTTAGTTGAAGCAAAGATTAATATACTTGGGAAGTCCACATTTTTCATCAGCTCTGTCAGTAATTTTACCTTTTGGGTATCATGTACGATATAAGCCTGCTGATTAATTCCTGCTGCTGGTTTTGAAATTGCAATACTGATCTGCTCAGGGTCCTTTAATAGAGTGCCCGCAAGCTTTCTTATTTTAGGAGGCATAGTAGCCGAAAACAATACAGTCTGTCTTTTCTCAGGAAGGAAACTTACGATGCGCATAATATCATCGTAAAAACCCATATCAAGCATTCTGTCAGCTTCATCTAAAACAAGATGTTGTAACTGATCCAGTTTGAGTAATCCAGATGAAAGATGAGAAATAAGTCTCCTGGTGTAGCAATGATAATATCAACGCCTTCACGCATACTGCGCTTCTGCTGTTCATAGGCAATACCATCACCACCTCCGTATACGGTCAGCGAACTGATATTTGTGAAATAAGAAAGAGCTTCAACCTGCAAATCAATTTGCTGTGCAAGTTCACGTGTAGGGGCAAGAATAAGTGTATTATTATGTCGGTTCTCCGTCTGGCTGATCATATTCATAACCGGCAGCAAATAAGCTCCTGTTTTCCCTGTTCCCGTTTGGGCACACGCTATCAAGTCTTTTTTTGCTAAGATGAGGGGAATTGCTTCCTGTTGTATAGGGGTTGCATTTCTGAAACCCATTGCTAATAAACCCTCTAATAAATCAGGGTTAAAATTAAAATCTTTAAAATCCAATATACTTGTATGTTATTCGTAATTGTTCTGCATAAAAGTAGCCTTTATTTCTGGCTTTTTTATTTTTTTTTCTGATCGGCGTATCCGAATACTTTTTGAAGTACTGATGTGGTACGGCCGCCTAAATTATTTCTGATAGTCAATTCTTCCTGTGCAACCTGAATAAACATACCTTCTACTGCTTTTTGAGTTACGTAACCTGTAAGATCTGTAGTTACTGGTTTAACCAGAGGTAATTTGTTATACTGGCCCGTTGCATCTCCCCAATATTTTGCTGCTCCAACCTTGCTTAAACTCGCATTAACCACAGGCTTGAATTTTTCCATCAGCTGTGCTGTAGTTGCTTTTTTAAAATATTCAGTTGCTGAGTTTTCACCTCCTAATAAAATATTTGTGGCATCAGTAATGGTCATTTGTTTAATTGCAGAAACAAATATCGGTTTAGCTTCTTTCGCTGCATCTTCTGCGGCTCTGTTTAAACTTGTGACTACATTATCAGCCAGAGAACCCAGACCGATACTTCTTAATGTTTTCTCGACTTTTTGTGCTTCTGGAGGGAATAAAATTTTAACAGCCATATTTCCTAAGAAACCATCTTTTAGTGATAACTGATCTGCACCTTTAGAAATCCCTGCTTCTAATACTTGTTTGATCCCGGTACCGATTTCTGAGGTTGTTGGTTTAACGACTGTAGAAGTA
This sequence comes from Pedobacter sp. NJ-S-72, assembly GCF_053890575.1. Taxonomy (NCBI): domain Bacteria; kingdom Pseudomonadati; phylum Bacteroidota; class Sphingobacteriia; order Sphingobacteriales; family Sphingobacteriaceae; genus Pedobacter; species Pedobacter sp. NJ-S-72. The sequence goes on from NZ_CM132681.1 coordinate 4,624,934, forward strand.
GTTGCTGTAGCTGATGACTGATTTGCTGGTGTTTTAGTCTCTGTTGCAGATTTTACTTTCTTTAAAATGCTTCCAAGTGATTGACTTTTTGCATTGTAGCTGTTGAACGCAATGGCTGCAACAGCCAGAGATACTAATTTAAATTTATTCATGATTTTGTGTAAAACCAATAGTAAGCAAATTTCCAGCCATTAAATGATGATTATTGATTTTATCACTTGATAATCATATCCTTTTGATGATTTTTAAGGTATTCTAGGAAAATATTTTTATACTTGAAAAGAATTTTCCTTCATACACACCTTGAAAATTTATAAAAAATACAACAGGAATCAAAGATCTTGATGATGCAGCCCTTCTTTTACGGTACAAAAGTACAGGAAGTCTGGATGCGTTGGGAATGCTTTTAACCGGTATATGCACCTTGTTTATGGGGTTTGTCTTAATTATTTTAAGGAAGAAGAAGCTAGTAAAGATGCGGTTATGCAGATCTTTGAAGAACTCGTCGTCAAACTGAAGATCCATGAAGTGCAGAACTTCAAAAGCTGGCTGCATGTGCTAACCAGAAATCATTGTTTAATGGCATTGAGGAAGTTAGCAAAAAACAATACGGTATCAATTGATGATACTTTTGTGGAAAATACCGATTTTGTGCATCTGGATATAGACGATACCAAAGAAAAGCAATTGACCATTATGGAAAAGTGTATGGAGACCCTGACCGAAGAGCAGCGCAAGAGTGTTGATTTATTCTATCTCCAGGAGAAATGTTATAAAGAGGTGGCAGAGCTAACCGGTTATGAAATGGTTAAAGTCAAGAGCTACATCCAAAACGGGAAACGAAATTTGAAAATTTGTATAGAGAAAAACAGCAGTGAATAACGATTGGTTAGATATAGAATTACTGGAAGATTAAGATTACCTGGATGGTAAGCTTGATAGCAAAGCTATGCACAAGATTGAAAAGGAGGCTCTCGAAGATCCTTTTGTTGCACAGGCGCTGGCTGGATTAAGTGAGTCCCGCGGGAAAGCTGTACAAACTGTATCTCTGCTTCAAAAACAGCTATACGAGCGTATTGCACAGCAACAGGAAACGAAGAAGGAAACCGTGTTTACCTGGCAGCGTTTAAGTGTTGCGGCGGCGGCTGCAGTTATGTTTATTTCAGTGAGTATCATGTTCTTTATGAAGGATAGGGAGAAAAGGGAACAAATGGCAAAGAATCAGCCTAAAAAGGTAGAAGTAAATATTGCTCCTTTAGCTGGTCAGGCAGTTATAGATTCTGCTAAAAACGATATTTATGCGGCCAACATTCCTGCAAAAAGAGAAAAAACAGTAGTTGCCGGACAGGTAAACCCTAAAAAAGAAATACAGGCAGAAATTGCTATGGATAGAGTTGTTCAGCCTTATGCGATCACAAAGTGCACCTGTTAAAATAGATAGTGCCACGGTTCCTGTACAGGCGATGCGCAGAATGAGTAAAGCTGCTCCGGCAGCAGCAGAGCCTCTGATGGGGAAAGTAGCTGATGCAGCTGTTTCTATAGCAATACCCTCTGTTTCCACTCCGATAGGCGGATGGGTAAATCTGGACACCTACCTGAATGACCACAATAAACTGCGTGGTACAGGGGACAAACTGGTTGAATTAAGCTTTTTGGTAGATAGCGAAGGAAAGCCTGCTGACCTGAAAGTAACTAAAGGGATTAATAAAGAATTTGATGAGGAAGCCGTTCGGCTGATTAAAGAGGGCCCGAAATGGGAACAGCCTAAAAATAAGGAAAGCCGGGTGAGTTACACCGTTTCATTTTAAAAAATAAAAAGCCCTTGAATGTAAAATTCAGGGGCTTTTTGTATGATGTTAATTCTGTTTAGACAGCTCCAATACCTGGAAAGAAAAAGTCAACCAGTTTAAAGATGATTGCAGCCAGTAATGCTGAAACCGGAATGGTTAATACCCATGCCCATAGCAGACTTACCGTTACTCCCCATCTTACTGCTGAAACTCTTTTTAATAAACCAACCCCAACAATTGAACCTGTAATGGTGTGTGTCGTAGAAACCGGGATACCAAAGTGTTCTGTGATTCCAAGAGTTACCGCACCTGCAGTTTCTGCTGCTACGCCCTCAAAAGCATTTACTTTCGTGATTTTTGAACCCATTGTTTTTACAATTTTCCATCCACCACTCATGGTACCTAAAGAGATCGCTGCATAACAAGTAAATGGAATCCATTCTGGCATCGTATCGCCTGTCTTTAAGACTTTGGCAGCAACCATGGCCACATAGATAATACCCATTACTTTCTGTGCATCATTTCCACCATGTGTGAAACTTAGTGCTGCAGAAGAGATCAGTTGTAGTTTCTTGAACCATTTTTCCGCAACTGATGGTCTTGCATTTTTAGAAAGATGTAATAAGATGATCGAAATGATCACCGATATAAACATCCCGATAACAGGGGCAAGAACAATAAAAGCGATGATTTTAAGAATCGGAGCAAGGTTGATTGCAGACATGATTCCGAAACCCAGTGAACCTGCTTTAGCCATACCAGCTCCGGCAAAACCACCAACTAAGGTGTGTGATGAACTCGAAGGGATACCATACCACCAGGTAAATAAATTCCAGGTGATAGCTGCAATCAGTCCGGCGAGGATAACCTCGAGGGTGATAAAATTCTCTACAACCGTTTTAGCTATAGTATTTGCAACTTTGTGATCTGTAAAATAGAAGTAAGCAGCAAAGTTAAAAAGTGCTGCCCAGAGTACTGCCTGAAAAGGAGTAAGTACTTTTGTTGATACAACCGTTGCAATAGAATTGGCTGCATCATGAAAACCATTGATATAATCGAAACCGATAGCCAGTACAATTACGACGATCAATAAGGGTGTAAGCATTTCGTTGAATTTTAAGCGTTTAACCAATATAGATTCCAACACATTTGCTGCATCTTCACATTTATCTGTAGCCATTTCAAGTGTTTGAAGAACTTCTTTTTGTTTGATCAGTTCAATTGCATTGGTTTCAAATTCAAATAACCTTGCAATTGCGATATTACAAACGTAGTCCGCCTGATTTTCGCCACTATTAATACGCACACAAGCATCAGCAATGACACGGATGTTTTTAAAGCTTCTCAATTCTTTGATCGCTTTATCTAAATCTGTACACATTTCAACCAGTAATTCTGCCAGTTTAATCATGGCATCACCGATATTCGTGATGTTATACAATTCTATATTACTTGCCGAAGCATGAATATAATCTGCAATATCATCCACTGCACTTGCCAATGCATGAATATCTTCCCTGTCGAAAGGTGTGATAAAGTTTTTACTTAATTCTAAGAAGATAGAGTGAGTGATATCATCACCAACGTGCTCAAGACGTTCAATCTCTTTTTATATATTTTTTTTTTTTCCAGATCTTTGGTACTTAAAGCAAGAAAAAGTGCTTCTGAGATCTTCAATACATTACTTCCGGCTTGTTCAAACAGCGGTTGGAATTTTTTGTCTTTTGGTGTAAAGAACTTAAAAATATTATTCATGTTAACTATAAGATATGGTTACAAAAGTAGGATCGCAATGTTAAGTTAGTGTTAAGTGTTAACATAAAAGGAATATTTCTTTAAATCTTAACCGATTTTTTGCAATGTAAACGCAAAAGTTGTTCCGATCTGAAGGGTACTTCTAACCGATATAATCTGTTGATGCGCTTCCAGAATATGCTTTACAATAGCCAGTCCCAGGCCTGTTCCGCCCACTTCTCTTGATCGGTGAGAGTCTATTCTATAGAAACGTTCAAAGAGTCTTGGCAAGTGTTTTTCATCAATTCCAATTCCATCGTCTGTGACTTCAATCAGGTATTGGTCATGCAGTTCAAATATCTTAATTGCAGTAGATCCGTTCTCTTTTCCATATTTAATGGAGTTGGAAATCAGGTTAATCATCACCTGTCTGATTTTTTCACGGTCTGCATTTACAAATGCAGGGTGCATATATTTCTCTTTAAAGGAGAGTTGAACAGATCTTTTACCGGCTTTATCCTCTAAGGCATCCATGACCTCTTTGGCGAGCAGGACAAAATCGAATTTCCGGTAATCAATAGGTACTTCGCCAGATTCCAGTTTGGAGATTGCATCCAGGTCATTGATCAGATAGCTCAGGCGTTCTACATTCTTTTCCGCTTTTTTCAGGAATTTAACGGCCATTTCAGGGTCGTCTAAAAGACAGTCCTGTAAAGTTTCTATATAGCCCTGAATCGCAAAAAGAGGGGTTTTAAATTCGTGAGAGACATTAGATAAAAACTCTCTTCTGAACTGTTCTTGTTTTTTAAGCAGGTCGATTTCCTGTTTTTTTGCTCCCGCCCATTCTTTCACTTCATGTTCCACATCATTAATTGGATCAGTACTGACATATTATTCGCCTAATGCATCTTTCAGGTCTTTACCCAATTTAAGATTATGGATCAGTTTATAGATCAGTTTGATTTTGGAATAGATATACTTTTCCAAGAGATAGTAAAACATGATAAAACTCGTCACAAACGACACGGCGAAAGAGACAAGCATAAAATACCAGCTTTGCTGGAAGTGAAAATTTACCAGCCCGATAGACAGGCCGACTGCGAGGGCGGTAATTAGAACAAGGACACTTAACTTCATAGAGGCAATTTACAAGATAATTTTTAATTTATTCATCTGATCAATCCTGATCAGGTTGTTTTTCAGTAAGGTATTTCCAGTATCTTTTTGGGACATGCTGAATATGTAATTTAGTATTTTTTCTGGCTGCAATATTTGTGCTTTTAAAATAGTCTTTCCAAAGTACAGCATAAAAGCCCTCTTTTTCTGATAAGATGGAGCCTGATGTGTCTTTCATTTGCTGCTGCCGATTAAAATTTATATTTATTTCTTCTTCACTTTCTGAAGATCGTAAAACAAACCATAATCTCTTTTAAGATCATAAATGATCCATTGCTGATCAGCATACCGGTTCTTGAAATGTGCTGCAATTAATGGCAGAACATTAAAATCCGGGTCTATTCCACAATAATAAATACCATCTGCATTTTGTTGAAAGCGGATAAAAGCTTCCATCCGATGTTTTTCCCTTTCTACTTTTCTGGCTATTTTGCTTAGGGCAAGAACATAAGGATTGCCATAGTTTTTTTCTATTGCTGCCCCCTCTGTAAACAGATAACAGGCAAATTCTAATAATGCCGTATAACCTTCATCGAGCTCTGATAAATAAGTACAGTAAAAATTCCGGATTGCAGCTTTGGATAACTTTGATTGTAAGCCATTCCAAACCCGATCTGCCTTTTGCCGCTCGCTGGCTATATGCAGACAAGGTGTAAAAGCATCCGGCTGGAAAGTAGCTGCTGTTTGAAGTTTTATGCTGCCGGGTCTGCGTTCAAAACCAATTAAACACCGCACACAACAAGCCCTCAAAACTTCCGTCGAATACATAGATATACATTTAAAAAAGAATAAGCTGGGCGGTGTCATATTTCAGATATTTACTTTGACTTTCAGCCTGTATAAATGATTTGATCTGGTTCCCCTGGTAATCTTTAAGCTGATATGGGCTGTCTGCACATTTGATGAAATATTTAGCACGGTTATAAGCCACTCCGATTTTTTTAAGCTGATCAATACGTAATTTTCCGAATTTACGTGCCTGCACGATTTTTTTTGCAGAACTAACCCCAATTCCCGGAATGCGGAGAATAACCTGATAAGCAGCAATGTTAATATCAACAGGGAAATGCTGTAAATTACGCAGGGCCCAGCTTAATTTTGGATCAATATCAATGTCCAGATGTGGATTTGAATCGTTGAGGAGCTCATTGACGTGGAAGCCATAGAACCGCATCAGCCAGTCAGTTTGATATAGCCTGTTTTCTCTGATTAGCGGTGGTTGAGAGCCGATCATGGGTAGTCTCTTATCGTTGCTTATGGGGATGTATCCCGAATAGTAAACTCTTTTCAGAGAGAAACTGCGATAAAATTTATCTGCGGTCTGCATGATTTCCTGATCTGTTTCGGGAGTTGCGCCGATAACCATTTGCGTACTCTGACCGGCGGGAACGAATCTTGGAGTGCTTTTAATAAGTTTACGTTCCTCCTTAAATCTGACCATCTGATTCTGAATAAAATTTAATGGACGGATCACTTCCTGATGATTTTTTTCAGGGGCAAGGAGTTTAAGGCCACTCTCAGTTGGCATTTCCAGGTTAATACTCATTCTGTCTGCATACATACCTGCTTCCATAATGAGTTCTTCACTTGCTCCCGGAATTGTTTTTAGATGAATGTAACCGTTGAAGCGTTCTTCGAGTCTGAGTTTTTTTACAACCCTCAGTAAACGTTCCATGGTGAAATCGGCATTTTTGAAAATCCCCGAACTTAAAAAGAGACCTTCTTCAATATAGTTTCTTCTGTAAAAATTCATAGTGAGTTCTACTACTTCTTCTACAGTGAAGGCGGCTCTTTCGATATCATTGCTTTTCCTCGAGACACAATATGCACAATCAAAAATACAATGATTGGTCAGCAGGATTTTGAGTAGAGAAACACACCTGCCATCTTCTGTATAGGTGTGACAGATGCCAGAAATATGACTATTTCCCAGTCCTTTATTATCATTTTTTCTATTCCCACCGCTTGATGAACAGGATACATCATATTTAGCGGCATCCGCCAGAATATTTAGCTTTTCTCTAAGACGTTCAGACATAATACTATATTTACTAACAAATATAGTATTTAATTGCTAATTATTTTAGCTTAAACCTTCCCATTCTGAATAAAACTGATCCAGATAAAGCTGCATAAACTGATGTCTTTGCAGTGCGAGCTCTTTTCCGGTTTTGGTTTTCATCAGATCTTTTAAGCGAAGAAGTTTCTCATAAAAGTGGTTGATGATGGTTGGGGCAGTAGAATTTTTATAGACTTCTTTACTCATATTCAGGTCAGGCTGGATTTCGGGGTCGTAGAGCACCCTGTTTTTAAATCCACCATAAGTGAACGCTCTTGCAATTCCAATCGCACCGATAGCGTCTAACCTGTCTGCATCCTGTACAATATCCAGTTCTTTAGAAAAGAATTCTATTTTGCCAAGACTTGCTTTATAACTCAGGTTTTTGATGATTTGCTGTACTTGCAGAATAATGTGGTCGGCAATGCCGATTGTTTTCAGAAAATCGCCTGCAACTCTGGGGCCGATCTCTTCATCTCCATTATTGAATTTACTATCTGCGATATCGTGTAATAACGCGGCAAGAGTGACAATCAGTAAATCACCATCTTCTTTTGTATTGATGCTTAAGGCTGTTTTATAAACCCTTTCAATATGAAACCAGTCGTGACCTGCTTCGGCTCCTTCAAGTGTTTTTTTTACAAAGCTGATCGTTTTTTTTTTTATAGTATCCAAGTCCATTTGCATGAAACAAAGATATTATATTCCCGGTTATTCGGTTAATTGATTAAGGTTAATACCATGACTATGATCTACAATTATCAGCTGCATGACTCTCACATCCAGTATGGCTGCTATCTGGAATAATCTTTCTACAGTAAGCTTGCTGTAGCCCAGTTCAATTTTGCTATAGGCATTTTGAGAAATTGACAGTTTGGCGGCAAGATAATCCTGAGTGTAATTTCTGAATTCTCTGATTTTCCTGATGTTTGCTGCTACAATTTCTGGTTTTAGATCCAGGACGTCTTTCATAAAAATGAGTTAAGCATACATAATGACCTAACTAACGTAAATTAAGAATGCGCGGATTTCAAAATGAAAAATATATTCCTGATAGGGGTATAGAAGGGTAATTCAATCAGCATATATGAATAAGCCACAGGATGTGTAAAACATGTGTAATGGGTTTATGTTGGGAAGGGGTTGGTAAGGCCATTGGCCTTACAACCCCCTTCCCAACATAAACGTCAACCCGATCACTACCCGTCCCTGTTGTCACAGTGAGCTTTACATCCATAAAAAAAGACCTGTAAGCCCGGACATTTTTTTTCCTTTTAGGGAATGTCCGGGCTTACAGGTCTTTTATATCATTACCTGCTTTAAAACAGGATTAATCTTCCTGGTTTTCCTCTTTAGGTGCCTGTTCTTTAGGCTGAGGTCTTTCGTCTTCAGCTCTGCGTGTACCATCATACAATTCATACTCCATCATACGGCAATCTAATTTACCATTGTAGAATTCAACTTTGCGTGATGCTTTTAAGCCGATTTTTTTAGCCAGATCAGGATTACCAGTGAAAATATAACCACTGTAACCTTTACAATCTTTCTTTAAGAAATCGCCAATACGTTTGTATGTCAGTTCCAGTTGAGAGTGAACACCTAAACGCTCACCATATTCAGGATTAAATACAACTACACCTTTTCCGCCTTCAGGAACCTGTGTGTCTGCGAAATCACAAACTTCAAAAGTAATTAAGGTATCTACACCTGCTGTCTGTGCATTTTTACGGCTGATATCAACTGCATCTTCAGATAAATCTGTAGCTACGATTTGTAAATCAATATTTTTGATCACCTGTTCTTTAAGGATTCTGCGTTCAGCAAAGAATACTTCCTCATCATAACCGATGATATGCATAAAGCCATAATTCATACGGAACAATCCAGGTCTTCTGTTTGTCGCAATTAATGCAGCTTCAATTGCCAGAGTTCCGGAACCACACATCGGGTTGATAAATGGTGATTTCTGATCCCAGTTAGTACTCATTACCACACCTGCAGCAAGGGCTTCAAGCATAGGTGCTTTTCCAGGAATTTTACGATAACCGTGTTTAGCTAAAGTTTCTCCTGAAGTATCGATGAAAATATCTGCTTCGTCGTCTTTCCAGTATAGGTGGACGACAGTTTTGTTAGCATCTGAACCTGAATTCGGACGCATTCCTTTTGTCTTTTATTCTGTCAACGATTGCATCCTTAACTTTCAGATTGGTGAAAAGCGGGGTAGTTATCGTTGGATTATCTACGTTAGAAGTAACCGAGAAATAGCCTGAAAAATCGATCAGATCTTCCCATGGCATGTCTACCAGTTCACGGTACAATTCTTCTGGATTATTGACTTTAAAGCTATTTAAACAGTATAAAATCTGACTGGCACATCTTAAGTTTAAATTCAGTTTAATGCACTCTGTCAGAGTGATATTAAGCTCAACTCCCGTAGGGAAATCTCTTACGATTTCATAGCCAAGCGCTTTTACCTCTTCTACCAAATAAGGCGAAAGTCTTTTGTTACAGGTTAAAATAACCTTACTTTTGTTGTGGAAAACTTGCATAATTATTGTGCTAAGTTATCAATAATAATATAGAGATTTGAACTAGTAAGTAGAATAAAAGAGTTATTGTTATGGAATTAAAAGGAAAAGTGCACGAAATTGGTGCATTACAGCAGGTGAGTGAGACTTTTAAAAAGCGTGATCTCATTATTGAATATGCAGAAAACCCAACTTATCCTGAATATATCAGGTTCGAGGCTTTACAAGATAAAACTGCTTTATTTGATAGCTTAAAAACTGGTGATGATGTTGAAGTTTCCTTCAATCTGCGCGGTCGTCCGTGGACAGATAAAATGGGAAAAGTTTCTTATTTCAATAGTTTAGTAGTTTGGCGTATCAATGCGCTAACTAATAGTGGTGCTGCGGCTTCTACTCCACAATATGCTCCCCCTGCAGATTTAAACAGTGCACCGGGAGAAGAAGATGATTTGCCATTTTAAAAGATCTTTTTTATAGGAAACAAATTGTATGAAAGTGCCGGGAATCAGTTCCCGGCACTTTTTTTTGTGCTAATAGCGGGATTTTAAAATCTCATATTGAGTATGCCCCCTGTACGCAGGACTTTCAGTGATTTTTTCTTTCCATAAAGGGTCTAAACGATCCAGAATATAACCAAGAGCAGCTCCTTTTTTGAGTAGGAGGCTGTTCTCTCCAGGAAGTAATTATTCGTACTGTCTTTTAATATACCCTCCTAAATCCGCATAATTATTTTCTGGCGTTCTTTTTACAGCGAAACTAAAAACGAACAGCATAAATGCTCCTGCCAGCAAAAAATAAAGAAGATGTATTTAAACAGGTTTTTGATGAAATTCATTTTTCTGTGTAACAAATATTAAACCACTCGTGTTAAATATTGTTAAAATAGAACTTATTGCGTCACTCTTCCTTATTTTTGATTTTCAATAATGAAGAAAAGAAGTCTTTGGCTAATCACTGCCCTCATGACCATAGCTCTGCTTGGCGTGTTTGTAATGCAATTGTATTACATCAGGGAAGCCTACAGACTTAAAAACCAGCTTTTCGAACAAGAAGTAAATCAGGTCTTAAGTTCTGTAGCCGATAAGGTGCAGCGTTTAAATGCGGTAACCCATATCAATAAGAAAGGTATGGAATGGCAGATTAAATTGGAAAATCAACGCCGTGACCGTACACGTCAGTTAATAGATCTGGATCAGAAATATAAAGAAGAAGAACGGAAAAGGAAATATAATCAGCGTAAGCAGATGATTGATGAACTCAATTATCAGGATGCAATGATCAGAAAGATGTATCTGAGTCCGACTATAATCTCTGAAACTGACTTTTATAATCTCGCGAACCAGGAAAGTACACCTTTGAACGTGGATGTTAACGTTGGTTTTGATGCGAACCTGAATATGGTTGGAAGCAACGTACAGAAAACTTTCAAAATCGGATCTGTTAAAACTTTTGATATAGAGCCGACAAAATTACCAGATAGTATCCGTTACCTTGTATATAGTCGTTATGACAGCAGACCTTTAAGAGTTTCTCTGCCTAGTTTGAATGGGGATATGCGTATCAAATTCAAAGTAGAAGATGAAATCGCAACCAGAAGACGGAATTATGCTTTAAAAGAATTACAGGCAGATACTGTCCGTCTGTTAGATGAACGAAGCTTTAATGTCCTGGAAGCAGCAGCTAAAGAAATGAGCCAGATCGCTGTTCCATTAACTGAGCGGATCTCAAAAGCCACATTGGATACTTTATTGCGCGCAGAGCTGAATAATAAAAACATCAATCTGGATTATAATTTCTGGTTGAAAAGTGTAGTGAACGATTCTGTTTTGTTTCGTAAAGTATCTTCCATTTCAGGTGAGATATTGCCTTCCAATACCTATAAAACTACGCTTTTCAGTAATGATGTCATCAGAGATCCGGGAATGCTGTATATCAGCTTCCCGAATAAAAATGAGGCAATATTCAGTAATCTGGGTGTAACGATGGCCTCGTCCGCAGGACTATTGATTGTATTGATTTCTATCTTCTCTTATACGCTGTATGCAATATTGAGACAGAAAAAGATTGCGGAGATGAAGACTGATTTCATTAATAATATGACTCATGAGTTCAAAACTCCGGTTTCTACGATTATGATTGCGCCAGTGAAGCGCTTAGAGATCCTGAGATTTTGGAAGATAAAGCCCGGATAGGAAGGCTTGCAAGCATTATATATGATGAAAATGTTCGTTTGGGCAATCATATCGAACGTGTGCTGAGCATTGCAAAACTAGATAAAAAGGAACTGAAGTTAGAGGCAGAAGATGTTGATATGAACGAACTGGTTGCCGCTGTAGCAGATAGTATGAGTTTGCAGTTGCAGAAGAGGGATGCTGTTTTGACTTTAAACCTGAATGCTTCCTGTTCGGTAGTAATCGGAGATGAGCTGCATTTATCAAATGTAATTTATAACTTAATAGATAATGCGAATAAGTACAGTATCGGGCCGCCTCAAATTATATTAAGCACAAGGAATTCCGGTAAGAATCTTTATATAGATGTGGAAGATACAGGTATTGGAATGACAAAGGAACAGTGTAAGCGTGCTTTTGATCAGTTTTATCGCGTGCCTACCGGAAATTTACATGATGTAAAGGGATTGGGCTAGGTTTGAATTATGTACTGGACATCGTTACACAGATGAACGGCACAATCAAGGTGAAGAGTGAGAAGGATAAAGGAACATTATTTGAAATAATTATACCCCTAAAATAACATGAAGAAACCTGCTGCAGCTGCAAGCTCCAGCAAGCTTCATTGCCATTAAAAAACAATAAGCGCTTATGAAAATTCTATTGGTCGAAGATGATCCTAATCTGGGAATGTTGCTGCAAGATTATTTACAGCTAAAGGGTAAATTTGATGTAGTGTTATGTGCAGATGGCGAAGAAGGCCTGCGGGCTTTTAATAAACAGGCTTTCGATTTATGTATCCTGGATGTAATGATGCCAAAAAAGGATGGATTTGCGTTAGGTAAAGAGATCCGCAAGACCAATGAAAATATTCCTATTATTTTTGCTACTGCAAAAGCAATGATGGAAGATAAAGCCTCTGCTTATGATTTAGGAGGGGATGATTATATTACTAAACCTTTTTTTCGTATAGAAGAGTTATTGCTAAGAATCAATGCTTTATTGAAACGGGTGTCTGCAAAGGAAACAAAGGTCACTGAACCTGTTCAGTCACAGTTTCAGATAGGCAGTTATACTTTTGATTATACCACACAGCTCATTCAGCACAATGGACAACAGCAGAAACTTTCAACCAAAGAGGCTGAGCTGTTACAGTTACTTTGTTTAAAACAAAATGCGGTCCTTACACGTGAAGAAGCGTTGCTAAGTATCTGGCATGATGATAATTACTTTAACGGAAGAAGTATGGACGTGTTCCTGAGCAAACTCCGTAAGTATCTGAAAGAAGACCCTAAAGTGGAGATTTTAAATGTACATGGCAAGGGCTATAAACTTTTGATTAATTAGTTTCTGGAAAGCTTTAGTACCTTTGCATTTCAAAATTGGTGCAAGATATGTCTGAATACAACCCTGCTGAGATAGCGGCTAAATTTATCAATTACACTTCAAGGCACATCTTCCTTACGGGGAAGGGCAGGAACCGGGAAGACTACTTTTTTGAGAAATTTAATTGAACTGACGCATAAAAAAGCAGTTATTGTGGCTCCTACAGGGATTGCTGCAATTAATGCTTCGGGGGTAACAATTCATTCGCTTTTTCAGCTTCCATTTGGGACTTATTTGCCTAAGCAACCCACTGTAGAGCCTGTTAATCAGCAGTATAATACGCCAAGGTCTATTGTTCGTCACTTACAGATGAACACGACCAAAAGAAGAATATTTCAGGATCTTGAATTATTGATTATCGATGAAGTAAGTATGCTGCGTGCAGATTTACTGGATGCGATTGATATGGTTCTGCGTTATATCAGAAAAAATAATGCCAGTTTTGGAGGGGTACAGGTTCTGTTTATCGGAGATTTGCATCAGTTGCCCCCGGTAGTGAAATCTAATGAATGGCAGCTTCTGGGCGAGTTTTATCAAAGCGTCTATTTCTTTGATGCCCATGCATTGTATCACAATCCACCGGTTTATATAGAGCTGGAGAAAATATACAGGCAGGCCGATTCTGTATTTATTAACTTATTAAATAACCTCAGAAATAACGAAATCACGGCAGAGGACATCGCCCTGCTGGAAAAATATTATAAAGCTGGTTTTGAACCGGCAAAAGAGGATAAATATATCACACTGACTACTCATAATCAGCGTGCTGATACTTTAAATAAGAAGAGCCTGGAAGAACTTGGCGGAGATTCTTATTTTTTCAAGGCTACTGTAGAAGATGAGTTTTCTGAAAATTCTTATCCGGCAGAGAACTCGCTGGAATTAAAGCTGGGTGCCCAGATCATGTTTATTAAAAATGATCAGAGTGGAGAACGCCGTTATTTTAATGGAAAAATCGCAACTGTTATTAGTCTTAGGAACGATGCTATAGAAGTAGAAACAGAAGGGGAACGGGAAAAGATCGTTCTGGAGAAGTTTACCTGGAAAAATATAAGATATAGTAATCATAAGGTTACCAATGAGATTGAAGAAGAAGTAATAGGTAAATTTATTCAGTATCCAATCAAACTGGCCTGGGCGATTACCGTCCATAAAAGCCAGGGTCTGACTTTTGATAAGGCTATTATTGATATTGGGAATGCTTTTGCTCCCGGACAAATTTATGTGGCACTGTCACGTTTGCGTTCGCTGGATGGGCTGGTGCTGACTTCTCAGATTTCCAGAACAGGGATCAAACAGGATCAGAATGTGTCACAGTTTTCAAAAAACAAACAGAAAGAAGAAGAGCTGAATGCACAGATCGTACAGGAAAGTGAAGCTTTCCTGAAAAGTTACCTGTTGACTTGTTTCGATTTGACGCCACTTGATAACTATGTCTATGAGCATGTTCATTCTTATAGTAAGGATATCAATAAATCTGCGAAACAAAAACACGTAAAGTGGGCTCAGCTTTTGTTAAAGGATCTCAGTGAGATCAAGACCAATGCAAATAAATTCCTTGCGCAGATTCAAAGGTTAAGTAATGATCAGTCAGAAGAAGGACTGGCTAACCTGCTGGTGAGAACTACCGCTGCGGAGAATTATTTTAATCCGCTGATCCTGGATCTTTCCAAACGGATTTTTGAGCGAATGGAATTAGTTAAACAAGATAAGCAGGTAACGGCTTTTCTAACTGAATTGCTGGAAATGGAATCATTGTTTTATGAGCAATTTAAGAAGATAAGAAAGGCTACCGGGCTATTGCAGGCCACGATCAATGGAACAGATTTCACGAAAACCGACGTTGGTTCTTTATTGAATCAGAAAGAACGTGAAGCACAGATGAAAACGGTTTACGCAATGCCGAATAAACTGGATTTTACGGCTAAAAAAGAAAGGTCGAAAAAACCTGCTGTTGCTAAAGCACCAAAAGAAGATACCAAAGTGGTTTCTCTGGAGCTGTTTTTGAAAGGCAAGAGCATCATTGAAATTGCTGAAGAGCGAAAGATGGTGATGGGAACTATAGAAGGGCACCTTGCCCATTATGTAGCTTTACAGGAGATTTCTGCTCAAGATATCTTAGGGCGCAAAAAACTGGATAATATTCTTCAGGCCATTAAAGATTTGAAGACCATGAGCCTTGCGCCGATCAGAGACCATCTGGGAAAGGGTTTTACTTTTGGAGAAATTAAAATAGGCATTGCTGCCCATCTCGCAGAGAATTAGCATTCATCTTGCAGAGGGTTAATTCTCTGCTTAAATGTGCTTGATATCTCCTTCAAAAACAAGTTCTGCAGGGCCGCAAAGGAATACTTTAGTAAACTCATTGCCGTCATAATTGAATCCAACACGAAGATTTCCACCCAGTACTTCTATATCGGTAACCTGGCTGCCTGTTTTTCCAGTATGTTTGGCCATAGCCAGTGCAACCGCAGTAACCCCGGTTCCGCAAGCAAAAGTTTCATCTTCTACACCACGTTCAAAAGTTCGGACAAATAAATGATCGCCTTTGTCTTCTACGAAATTTACATTGATCCCTTCTTTTTGTAGGTAGAATTGTTGCGGATCTTTATGCCTTTTTTATAGACATCCATTTCTTTTAATGCTGTAACCTGCTCTACATAATGCGGAGAGCCAGTATTCAAAACATAGGCGTCGCCATCTTTACCGATTTGATGGACATCAATCATTTGCAAATCAACCCAGTCACCTTTCGCTGTAATTTTGGCATAATGAGGGCCATCTACTGCCAAAAAGTTAGTCTGAGTATCTATGATACCCAAATGTTTAGCAAAGGCGACAATACATCTTCCTCCGTTTCCGCACATGCTGCCCAAGTTTCCGTCAGCGTTGAAATAAACCATTTCAAAATCGTATTCTGAATGGTTTTGCAAGAGCATTAAACCATCAGCTCCGATACCAAAACGCCTGTCACAGAGTTGGTGAACAAGATTATTATCCTTATATTCAAATGTTTGACGGCGGTTGTCGATTAAAACAAAATCGTTGCCTGCTCCCTGGTATTTGTAGAAATGAGGTTTTAACGGATCGATCGATGGATTTGGTATTTAACATTTTTTAACAATTAAGGGATGCTTTGGTGACACAAATATCGTTGTATTGGTATTAAATTTGAATTGTATTGGCAAAGGAAATTAAATATTACACACAAATGAAACCTGCATGGGCTAACTTGCTCAAATTAAGGAATAAACTTAAGCTCACGCAAGCTTCGATACCATTAATTAATAAATTAACAAACTAATGAAAAAAATAGCATTAATAGTTTTAGCTGCATTCATTGGAGGTGCAGTAGCAATTGGCGGTTATAAAATGTTAGAACGTAATACAAGCGGACTGACGCTGGCTGAAAAGCAAAATGTTCTTTTTGCAAGTAATCCATCAAACATCTCTTCGACGGGAGCCGTGGATTTTGTACAGGCAGCAGCAGCGGTTTCTCCGGCAGTAGTACATATCAGAACAACTTTTAAGTCTGAAAGTTCAGAAGGAGGCTCAGGTTCTCCGATGGATATGATGGAAGAGTTTTTCGGTGGCCGTGGAGGCGGTAGAAGATCACGTGCACCAAGAGCTGCTTCTGGTTCTGGAGTGATTTTAACGCCTGATGGTTATATCGTTACAAACAATCACGTGGTAGATAATGCAGAGAAGATCCAGGTAGTTTTATCTGATCGCCGTAAAGTTGACGCTAAAGTAATTGGCAGAGACCCAAATACAGATCTGGCTTTAATTAAAGTTGATGCGACGGATTTACCTGTCGTAAAAATGGGTAACTCTGATAACGTTCAGGTAGGGGAATGGGTATTGGCTGTAGGCTTTCCATTAGATTTGCAGACTACTGTAACTGCTGGTATTGTAAGTGCTAAAGCACGTTCAATCGGTATTTTAAACAGAGATCAGCAGCCTACTGAAGAAGAATATGAAGAATATCAGCGTACTGGAAAAGCACCTGCAAGAACTAACAGTGCTATAGAATCCTATATTCAGACTGACGCGGCAATTAATCCTGGAAACAGTGGTGGTGCATTAGTGAATGCGAACGGTGAGCTGATTGGTATCAATGCAGCGATTGCTTCTCAAACAGGAACTAATGAAGGCTATGGTTTTGCTATTCCGGTAAACCTTGCTAAAAAGATTCTTGAAGATTTCAAAAAAAATATGGAAGTGTGAAACGCGGTTATGTTGGAGTTACTTTCCAGGAATTGAATGCTGATGCAGCAGACAACCTGAAAATTAAAGACGTTTCTGGTTTATATGTAAATGATGTCATGCCAAATGGTGGTGGTGCTGCGGCAGGAATTAAAAAAGGTGATATTATTAAAAAGGTAGAAGGTAAAGAGGTGTTTGCTTCTCCGGATCTACAAGAAAAGATCGGTCGTATGAGCCCTGGTGATAAAGTTCAGCTGACTATTTCCAGAGATGGAAAAGAGCAGAATGTGAATGTTACTTTGAAAGGTGATGAGAGTTTAAATAAAGCGAAAACTACTTTAGCTGCAAAAACTACTGGAACAACAATGAGTAAGCTGGGTGCTTCCTTTGCGCCTGCCTCACCTGAGGTGAAAGCTAAATTTGGGGCTAAAAATGGAGTGGTTGTGACAGCTGTTGAGCCGGGTAAGGCTTTTGATAACCTTGATATTCCTAAAGGATTGCTGGTAACAAGTATCAATGGTAAACCTGTGAACAGTGCGAAAGACGTTGAAGCTGCTTTGCCAACTTCTAAAAACGGAAAAACAACTGTTTCGGGAGTAGGACCTAATGGAAACTATACTTTTAGCTTTAACTAAAATAAAAATCCGGATATAAATAGCTTTAAATTTTAAAGATTTTCTAACGGGAAGCAACAACATCGCTTCCCGTTTTTTTTATGCCCCAGAATTCGTGTAATTTGTACAATAACCCTCTAAAAGCATAAAACTTAGAACGTTTCTAAATAGTTTATTTATTGATTTTAACTGGAATTCTTGTATAAATTAAGTCATTTATTAAATACTTTTGCAGGAATAGAACTCAAAAATATAAATCTAATGGCTAGTTCGGAAACGCTTTTTTTCCTCGTCTATAGGGAAAAAAAAAAACTAATAATGGGTATCACCGGCCTGTTTCTTATTTTATTTCTAATTGTGCATTGCTTTATCAATTCGTTGATATTTCTGAATGACGGTGGATTAACATTCAATCTTGGTGCTCACTTCATGGCTACAAACTGGTTAATCAGAGGGTCAGAAGTTATACTGATGGTTGGTTTGCTTGCGCACATTGTGCAGGGGCTTCGTCTGACTTTTCAAAATCAGGCTTCCCGTCCGGTAAAGTATGCAGTGAATGATGGAAATGCAAATAGTAAATGGTACTCCCGCTCAATGGGATTATTAGGAACATTATTGTTAATCTTCCTGATTGTGCATTTATCTAATTTCTGGATAGTATCTCGTTTTACAGGTATCCCGACAACAGATTCAAATGGACATGAAGATTTGTTCGCAGTAATGAGAGAGACTTTTCAAAATGTTTGGATCGTGGTTTTATATGTCCTTGCAATGGCATCTTTAGCTTACCATTTATTACATGGTTTCGCTTCTGCATTCCAGACATTGGGATGGAATCACAAAAAGTACACTCCGCTTATTAAAGGGCTTGGCGTATGGTATTCAATTATCATCGCGTTACTTTTTGCAGCTATGCCAATTGCAGTGCATACAGGACTTATTAAATAAAATTTCGAACGTATAAAACGCTAAATAAAATGGCAGATTTTAATGCAAATATACCGGAAGGGGAACTGACCGTGAAATGGACTAAACTGAGGTCTTCAATGCCTCTGGTTAATCCGGCGAATAAAAGAAGTATAGAAATTGTAGTAGTAGGTTCAGGACTTGCGGGTGCTTCGGCAGCAGCGACCCTGGCTGAAATGGGATATAAAGTTAAATGTTTTTGTTTCCAGGATTCACCACGAAGAGCGCACTCTATTGCAGCTCAGGGTGGTATCAATGCAGCAAAAAATTATCAGAATGATGGTGACAGTGTTTACCGTTTATTCTACGATACAATTAAAGGTGGTGATTACCGTGCCCGTGAAGCTAACGTTCACCGTTTAGCTGAAGTAAGTGCGAATATCATTGACCAGTGTGTAGCTCAGGGAGTTCCTTTAGCAAGAGAGTATGGTGGATTACTGGATAACCGTTCATTCGGTGGTACCCAGGTTCAGCGTACATTTTATGCTGCCGGACAAACTGGTCAGCAATTGCTATTAGGTGCATACAGTGCTTTAGAGCGTCAGATTGGTATGGGTAAGGTGGAGATGTTTACCCGTCACGAAATGCTTGAAGTAGTTGTGATTGAAGGTAAAGCCCGTGGTATCATTGCACGTAACTTAATCACAGGTGAACTGGAACGTCATTTTGGTCACGCTGTATTATTAGGGACCGGTGGTTACGGAAACGTATTCTATCTTTCTACAAATGCAATGGGAAGTAACGTTACTGCGGCATGGAAAGCGCACAAAAAAGGAGCTTTCTTTGGTAATCCTTGTTTTACCCAGATCCACCCTACGTGTATCCCGGTATCAGGAGATCACCAATCTAAATTAACCCTGATGTCTGAGTCATTACGTAATGACGGACGTATATGGGTTCCTAAGAAAAAAGACGATCAGCGTAAAGCAACAGATATTCCGGAAGACGAAAGAGATTATTATTTAGAGCGTCGTTACCCTGCTTTTGGTAACCTTGTACCACGTGATGTGGCTTCAAGAGCTGCTAAAGAACGTTGTGATGCAGGATATGGTGTAGGTGTTTCTAAACTGGCTGTATACCTGGATTTCAAAGCGAATACAGAACGTTACGGACGTATTGAAGCTTCAGTACACAATATCCACAATCCGGATAAAGAAACATGCATGCGCTTAGGCCGTGATGTAATCAAAGAGAAATACGGAAACTTGTTTGACATGTACAAACAGATTACCGGTGAAGATCCTTATGATTTACCAATGCGTATTTATCCAGCGGTTCACTATACAATGGGTGGATTATGGGTAGATTATACCTGATGACAACTGTACCGGGCTTATATGCTTTAGGTGAAGCTAACTTTTCAGACCATGGTGCTAACCGTTTAGGTGCTTCTGCTTTAATGCAGGGGCTTGCGGATGGTTACTTTGTGATTCCTTATACTATTGGTTCTTATATTTCTAAAGAGCTTGCTACTAAAGCAATTCCTTTAGATCACCCTGCATTTGTAGAGGCTGAGGCCAGCGTTAAAGCTATCCTTGATAAATTCATCTCGATTAAAGGGACTAAATCTGTAGACTTCTTCCACAAGAAATTAGGTAAGATCATGTGGGATAAATGTGGAATGGCCCGTAATGCAAAAGGATTATCTGAAGCGATTGTTGAAATTCAGCAGTTGCGTAAAGATTTCTGGTCTGATTTACGTGTTCCAGGTTCAACAGATGAGTTCAATCCTGAATTAGAAAAAGCTGGCCGTGTGGCTGACTTTATCGAGTTAGGTGAGCTGATGTGTATGGATGCATTGAACAGAAATGAATCATGCGGAGGTCACTTCAGAGAAGAATATCAGACTGAAGAAGGTGAAGCTTTAAGGGATGATGAAAACTATGCTTACGTATCTGCATGGGAATACAAGGATGATGTTAAATTCGAACTTCATAAAGAAGAATTGAAATTCGAGAACATCAAAATTGCACAAAGAAGTTATAAATAATCTAGTACTAAAATCTCAATACCATGAGTACAGGAAATATGAATTTAACGCTGAAAATCTGGCGTCAGAAGAATAACAAAGCCAAAGGTAATTTGGTAGACTACAAAATATCAGAAATTTCTCCTGATATGTCTTTCTTAGAAATGTTCGACGTTTTAAATGAGCAGCTAATTAATAAAGGTGAAGAACCGGTAGTTTTCGATCATGATTGCAGAGAAGGTATTTGCGGTGCATGTTCAATGTATATCAACGGAAGACCACATGGACCAAAAGACGGTATTACTACCTGTCAGTTGCACATGCGTTCTTTCAAAGATGGTGATACCATTGTTGTAGAACCATGGAGAGCGAAGGCTTTTCCGGTAATTAAAGATTTGACGGTAGATCGTACTGCATTTGATAGAATTATTGCAGCAGGAGGGTTTATTTCAGTAAATACTGGTAATGCGCAGGATGCTAACAATCTGCCTATTCCTAAATTCCAGGCAGATTTAGCTTTCGAGGCTGCGGCATGTATCGGTTGTGGTGCTTGTGTGGCTACTTGTAAAAATGCATCAGCGATGTTATTTACTTCGGCTAAGATTTCACAATTAGCGTTATTACCTCAGGGTCAGCCAGAAAGGTACCGTCGTGTACAAAGTATGGTTGCGCAAATGGATGCTGAAGGTTTTGGTAACTGTACCAATACCGGTGCTTGTGAAGCTGAATGTCCTAAAGGAATTTCTTTAGAGAATATTGCAAGAATGAACAGAGATTTTTATTCAGCAAAATTTGTTTCTGAGGAAGAAGTTTAATAAATTTAGACAACGAGACAAGGATTTAAACACAGAACCCCGGCTATTTTAGCTGGGGTTTTGTGTTAAATGTCTTCTTTCTTTTTTTTTTTTGTTGTGATTACGATTACGCCGTTCTCACCACTTTTACCGTAAAGTGCTGTAGCTTTTTCTCCTTTTAAAACGCTTACTGATTCAATATCATTAGGATTGATAGCATCCATAGCGGCTTTATCTGAAAGCTTTTTACCATCTATAACGTAGAGTACATTTGCAGGCGGGCCGCTTGGTTGAGCAGGTGACGCCGGACCTTTATTGTCCGATACCATTGAAAACGAGATAGGTATATTGTATTTAACACGAACAGGTTCATCATTCTGATAGCCTGGAGTCCATTTTGGGGAATTCTGTAAAAGTCTCACAGCCTCTTCATCAGTTCCGCCTCCGAGTCCGCGCATTACCTGGATATCTTTCAGCTGCCCATCTTTTTCTACAATAAACGATAGAAACACTTTTCCCTGGATGTTGTTTTTTATTGCTTCTTCCGGGTATTTAACGCGCTCGCTGCAAGATATTTATAGAATTTATCCATTCCTCCAGGGAATTCAGGTTGTTTAGTTATAGAAACAAAATCATAAACCTTAGCAGCATCATCCTCAGGTTTCTTACTGTTGTAAGCTGTAATTGTAATTAACTTCAAAGGCTTATATCCTTTTAGCGTAATGTTACCAGTGTTTTCTGGTGGCGTAGTTACTCCGTCCAGTCTGAAAGCCACCGTAATGGTAAACTGGCCATTTTCAGCTGATTTAAAGCCATCGAAATTCAGAATAGCTCTCATTACCTCAGTGTCACATCCAGACCCGAGCTGGTTGATTGCACCTACGTTTTTAGGCTCGCCATTTTGGAGTGCAAATTTAACAGTTACATTTCCCTGCAACTGTCCTTTATAAGCAGATGCCGGATATTTAATATGCTTTGCTAAATACTTATAAAAAGGTGCCCATACGCCCGTTTCTTTTTTAACTACGTTATTGTTAAGTGTTGGTAAAGGTGTGATTCAGAGATTGAAATTGGAGCGGAGATTTTTTCTGCTACTTCTTTTAAGCTTTCATTTCTACTGATTGTTGCTGAGGATAATAGCAAAGTGACTGCGAACAGTGGTAAAAACAGGCCATATTTCAATATGGCTGTTTTGGCAGAGCGTTGTTTGTATAGCATAAATACTCGTTTTTTAATTAGTGATTTGTTGAAAAAAAAAAACTATTAGTTAATACATTCTGATCTACTCCGAATGCCTGGCTCAGAATAAGCATGGCATAAGTTTCCTTGTCCCCCTGAAATATTGCAGCTTCTTCATCTGCCAGATATTCATGGATGTTTTTTACTGTGGTTTTATATAAATAAATAATGGGATTGCACCAGACGAGGATGCCAAGGAGTTCGAAAAATAAAACATCGAATGTATGATGCTGACGAATATGGATGTCTTCATGTTTTTCGATAATATCTGATCCCGGAAGTTCGGGGTCTATTACTTTCTTCCCAAAAAATGAAAAGGCATCCCTCCGGGGTTTGCTTTGATTTTTTTTTTTTAACCGCATACAGCTGGAAAATAAACCGGCCAATGAAGAATAGAACCCCAATCAGGTAAATCACAACCAAAGCTTTAATCAGGCTAAACGGATGACTTTCATCTGGTGCTATAGTGCCTTGTGCCATCATCATATTCAGCTGGTCAATACTGATTTTGATTTGTTGAGTGGCTGGCTGTCTGACGAACCATTCAGGTCTTAAAAATGGGATAATCAAAGAAAGCCCGCCTGCAGCAATCAGGTATATCCTGTTCAGTACAAAGTAGGTCTCTTTATCCAGTAACAATTTATAGAATGCGTAAAATATAACCAAGTATATGTTTACTTGCAGAAAGTAGTGGGCCCAGGTCATTTTGATTTATTTTTAAGTTTGCTGATCATTTTAAGAATTTCATCCACATCACTTACGTCCATCTTTTCTTCCTTCACAAAAAAGGAAAACATACTCTCTACTGAGTTTTCAAAATAGCCCCCAGTAGTAGTTTTTCAGTTGCATGGCGCTTATAGTCCTCTTTAGAAATCAGCGGATAATACCGATGAGCTTTTCCAAATGCTTCATGACCAATAAAACCCTTGACTTCCAATATTCGGATAATAGTAGATACTGTATTGTAAGCCGGCTTGGGTTCGGGTAAAAAATCCATCACATCCTTGACGAATCCTTTTTCAATTTGCCAGACAATCTGCATGAGTTGTTCTTCGGCTTTTGTGAGATCTTTAATTTCCATATAGCTAGTATTCTTTGGTTTAGGTGAGAACTAAAAAAGTAGTTATATAAATGTATGAACTAATTATTTAGTTTCAAAATATAATAGCAAAAAAAATGGAGACCATCCAGTCGCCATTTTTTTTAACTATTAACTAAAAACTAAATTATAAGGGAAGATCCAGGATTATTTCGCCTGGTAATATGCTGTTTTTGCAATTTCATTTGCAGGAGCAGCTTTCATAGCCACCTCATTGCGCTGAGTGATACTTTTATTGCTGGTTATGGCAAAAATCATCATTACAAAAACAGGGATCAGCAAAAGGATAAAGGGAGATACATTTGTTAATTTTTTCATGATATAAGTATTTACATTACTCAGTTTGCTGATTTCTAAACGATATGAATCGTGCAGTCTGTTATTTACAGTAGTATCGAAGTATTGAATAGATGCAGTTTTCATATGATTATATTTTTTTTAACGGTGATGAAGCTATCATGTGCTAGTTAGTTTTGTTTACTTCGGATTGTGTAGTGCTGCACATGATGGTTTCATAATTGTTTCGTTTTGATGAAACAAATAGACTCAAAAAATGAGTATCGCTAAAATGTTTTATACCAAGTGGATATAATTATAGATCAACGGGTTTTTTGGCCATGAAAAGCTAGAATACATAGTTTTTAACCGTTCGTAGAAAAAAAATGCCAGTTCGTCGAAAGCTACGGCCGAAAAACGTTACTTTCATTACTTTGGAAGGCTAATATAAGGGGCATCGGTTAAACAATAAATTCAAATGAAGGATAAAAGAGAGTTAATAGCACATTTAGTTTACTGGCTGTTTCTTGGCGGGATTTTCTGTCTGGCAATGCTTTTAAATGCCAAGAGTATTAGCCCGCAGGAGTTCATGGTGGTTTTTGGCTATTATTCAGTCATTAACATTTCTATCTTTTACATCAATTATACCCTGCTTATTCCTCAGTTGTTGAAAAAATACTGGGTATATGTGATTTCTATTGTTGTGCTGATCATTGTCATGGCCGGAGCTAAAACGATACTCGCTGTACTTTACAGGGATATAATTTTGCAGCATGTCAATCCTAAAACAGGAGTTGCTGAATATAAGGATCTTGTCTCTTATGTGATTGTGACCATATTTGTCTCCGGATTTTTTATCATTTCGAGTTGTCTGATCAAGTTTATGCTGGACTGGTTTAGTAATACCCGTATCCAGCGCAGTCTTGAAACAGAGAAAAAGAAAAAGGACATGGAACTGCTGCAATTTCTAAAATCGCAGCTTAACCCTCATTTTCTTTTCAATTCTCTGAATAATATCTATTCACTTGCTTATCAGAAATCAGATAAAACGGCAGATGCGATTTTAAAGCTTTCGGAAATTATGCGCTACATGATCTATGAAAGTAATGATAGCTGGGTAGCTTTAAGCAAGGAAATTGAATATGTACAAAGTTATATTGAGCTTCAAAAGCTAAGATTTAAAAATGGTGCTGCAGTAGAGATGACGTTGAATGGGGAGATTGATGACCAGCAGATTATACCATTGATACTTATTTCATTTGTTGAAAATGCATTTAAACATGGGGTTGCCAATGATCCTAAAGATCCTATCAGGATAAATATTATTGCCAATCAGAAGATCCTGCACTTCAGTATCACGAACAAGAAAAGTACCGGCAATAAGGATGAAGTGGGTGGAGTAGGCTTAAATAATGTTGAACGTCGTCTGCAGTTACTTTATCCTGAAAGGTATAAGTTAAATATTGTAAATTCGGCTACCCATTATACAAGTGAGTTGATGCTTGATATATAATAGAATCAAAAAAGATAAAAATAATTACAAATGACACTAAAATGTATAGCTGTAGATGATGAGCCTTTAGCGCTGGATATCATTGAAGATTATGTTTCAAAAGTGCCCTTTCTGGAATTGGTGAAAAGGACAGAGAATGCTATTGAGGCTTTGCAGCTCGTTCAGGCTGGGGGCATAGATTTGGTATTCTTAGATATACAGATGCCGGATTTAACAGGTATTCAGTTTCTGAAAATAGCCAATAATAAAGCGAGTTACATTTTAACAACAGCCTATTCACAATATGCGCTGGAGAGTTATGATCTTAATGTTTCTGATTATTTATTAAAGCCAATTGCTTTTGACAGGTTCTATAAAGCTGTAGAAAAAGTGCATAATCAGCATAAGAATAATGCAGAAGCTGTGGCTATTCCTGCTCCGGTGGCTATTGTCGCTCCCGTTCCGGTGGCATACATACAGCCAGTTCAGGATTTTATCTTTGTAAAAACCGAGCATAAAATTCAGAAGATTGAGTTGAATGACATTCTTTATATCGAAGGATTAAAGGATTATATCTCAATTTTCACGAAAACAGAGCGGGTAATTACGCTTCAGAACATGAAAAAGATGGAAGAAACATTGCCTTCCGCTCAATTCATCAGGGTACATAAATCTTATATTATTGCACTCGATAAAATAGAGAGCATAGAGCGTAGCCGGATTGCGATTTGCGGAAAGATTATCCCAATAGGAGATACCTACCGGGATGAATTTTTTAAGCGGATAGAGAATAAAAATATTTAGCTCTGGGGCCTGCTTTAATCTTTATTGATTTAAAGCCTTTTTAATAGCCTGTTCGGCGGCAAGTGTAAGTTCTTCAGGGTTCAGGCCAGTTGTTTGAATAGGAGGAAGGACAGTCCATCTGATCTTTTCTCCGCAGCTTAGCGGAAAGGCTCCATACTGTACAAATTTTCCAGGAGTTCTCAATTGCGATCGGAACAATCATTGCACCAGGTGCAGCCTTTAACAAGGTTGCTATTCCTCCCACATGGAAAGGCTTCACCTGGCCATCTTTGGCTCTTGTGCCTTCTGCAAAAATCGTAGCAGACCAGTTGTTATCCTTCATTCTGCGCCCTAATTTGATAATCTCAGACACTGCCTGTTTGCTATCCTTGCGGTCAATATTTGCGCCGCCACCATATTTTAAATTAAATGATATTGAAGGAATACCCTTAGTCAGTTCAATTTTTGAAATGAACTTCACGTGATGTTTCCTTAAAAACCAGATAATTCCCGGAATATCGTACATACTCTGGTGATTGGCCACAAAAATAATTGGTCTGTCGGTTGGCAGATCCTGGTGATTAGTAAACGTTGTTGAATTGCCTAAAAACACCTGGCAGTACGTCAGGAAAAAATTCAAACAATCTACCGAGACCTTATGTGCTTTATAGCCAAAAAGGCGGAAGCATATCCATTCCATTGGATAGGCTGAAAGATAATTAGTGTCAGAAAAAAGAAAATGTAAAATACAGGAGTAAAGATATATCCTAAAAATTTGTTCATATGATTTCTATAGTTTGCCTTCGAGTAATAATATTTTGGTCTTCAGCAATGCTGCAACACTCATGCTATCGGTAATCCTTCCGTCAATTGCCATTTGATAAGCTTCCTCAAACGGTAACTTACGTAAAACCAGCTCTTCAGTTTCTTCCGGTTCAGCTTCCCCCATGGTGAGTCCTCTTGCCACGTAAATGATTGCAAGCTCATTGCTTACCGAATTTGATAAATGCATTCTTTGTATCTCAGTCCAGTCCGTAGCAGCCAGTCCGGTTTCTTCCTGGAGCTCACGTTTGGCACTATCCAGTGGTGATAAACCCAGGGGGCCGCCACCTTCAGGGATCTCCCAGCTATACGCCTTAAGAGGGAAACGATACTGACCGACAATCCACGTATTCATATCCTCATCCAATGTAGAATGCCAATTGCATAATTCCGGAAGTGTACCTCCCCATAGATGCCTTTTCCACCAGAAGGATTAATAACATTATGTTCAGTTACCCCAATCCAGTTATTTTCATAAATCTTGCGGCTATCTAAAATAGTCCAGGGATTGTGGTCTTCCATGCCCGCAAGTTACAAATTTCTAAAAAGTATAGCTAACGATAAATCTAAAGCCGGTAATAAAATCAGATAACAAATTGTAAATTCAGTTGTTCTAAGAGCCTGTAAACAATTTTATCCTCTAAACTTAAACAAGCTTTAACACTAATTAACCAAACCAAAACCAAAACCAAAACATAACCATATGTGGGGAGATCAACCTTGGGATAACGACCGTGCTGCCGATTGGTATGGCACGATGATGAAGAAAACAGGTCTGGCAGCACACGTCCGTAAAACCTTAACGGAGGAGCTACATAAAGATAGTTCGGAGGTACTCAGAGCAGCAGCATTTTGTGTCGTGCAATTGGCGCATTTATGTATGGCCAGGTGATGAGCTTAGAGATGACCTTAAACTGGCGATCGGGGCATTGAATCAAGTCCTGAATGATGATGACTATTGCCATTCCATAGAAATCACTGTTGATGTCCGCGCTGAACTTGCACAACTCGAGGAGCGTTTAAAAACTATCATATGGGATGTCTGAGCGTATAGCTTAAAGCCATATCAAATGGGGAACTTAAAAGTATAACTAAGGGTGTAGTCTAAAGCTATATCAAGTGGTATAATCTAAAGCTATACCAAAGGGGTGTGGTGTAAAAGTATAACTAAGGGTATAATCTAAAGCTATACCAAAGGGGATTGGTGTAAAAGTATAACTAAGGGTATAATCTAAAGCTATACCAAAGGGGATTGGTGTAAAAGTATAACTAAGGGTATAATCTAAAGCTATACCAAAGGGGATTGGTGTAAAAGTATAACTAAGGGTATAATCTAAAGCTATATCAAGGGTGTGTGGTGTAAAAATATAACTAAGGGTATAATCTAAAGCTATACCAAAGGGGATTGGTGTAAAAGTATAACTAAGGGTATAATCTAAAGCTATATCAAGGGTGTGTGGTGTAAAAGTATAACTAAGGGTGTAATCTAAAGCTATATCAGGGTGTGTGATGTAAAAGCAGTAGTCGGTGGGTTTTATTTCCCATGACGCAGAAGGAGGGCCCGAGTCTTGTTGAGGGGCTTAAAGAATTTTAAAAAAAGACGGCCATGTTTTTTGACATTGTTCCTCCCTTCAGAGGAACGCGGTTAAAAAACATGGCTGCTTTTTTTAAAACCCTGAGAAGAAACTCCTAGACGAAGCTTCCTTAAAAGGAACCTTCGTCCGGTTTACCTTCCTGCTGTTCCGGTTTCTTACTTTTCTTCATAAAGCTCGTTTTTCCAAACCTGTATGAAAAAGTCAAATTCCCCATTGGTCCTTGCTGGTATCTTTGAAAGTCGATAATAGAATTCGTATCCTGTGTAACCATGGCCCATTTCCTCGTATTAAAAATATCCCTTACATTCAAACTAAGCGAAGCCTTCTTATTTTTAAAATCATATTTTGCACCACCGTCAACCCCGTACATCGCCTTTCTTGTACCCTGCGCCATAACCTGTGAAGAATTATAATCCGCTCTAACCTGAAGCGTAATACTGTGCGGTAATACAAAATTATTAGTCAGATTCGCATTCCAGCTGAAACCAGAATTGCCCTTAATATCGTAGGCCGGTACAGCGTCAATCTTACTATGATAAATATTCACATTCCCGGTAAAGTTCCATGCTTTCACTGCATCCACTTTCGCGATAAACTCCAGTCCGCTCGAAAGATCCTTCGTTAAATTCTGAGGAGTCGTTGTAATTACACCATCAGCATCAGGAACTGAGCGTACCCTTTGAATCAGGTCATTCGTCTGTCTCATATAAGCACTGGAAATCAAGGTCACCTTAGGCCAGAACTTACTATAGCCTAATTCAAAAGAATGCACATCTTCAGGCAGTAAATTTGGGTTACCCTTACGCCAGTTCAGCGGATCAGAATAATCAATAAACGGATTCGTGTCCCATGGTCTCGGTCTGTTTACCCTTCTGGTATAGCTTAACTGAATCTGCTGTTCGCCCGTAAATTTCTGCGTTAAATAAACACTCGGATATAATCGTTTATAAGCAATGCGTGCGGGGGCAGAAGCGAATTGACCTGTCAGATCATAGCCGCCCGAAGTTGTATTCAGCAAAGCATCCTCAGCCCTTAATCCAATCTGGTATCCAAAATTCTTAATCTGATTCTGGTAGTTCAGGTAAATCGCATGAACCTGATCTTTACTGTCAAAATCATTTGATAGTGGCAGATTATCTACATAAGTACCAGAAACATCATCAAACCTCTTCGCTACTGTATTCGCATCAGAAAACTTAATCTGGCTTCGGTAACCAGTTTCAATTTTACCAAGCTTGCCTAGTGGCATCATATAATCAATCAATCTGTATATTATATTCTTATTCGTTCCGTCATTCGTGTTATTCAGCAATTCGGGATTTGCAGAAACAGGAACCCCATTTACACTATAAACCGAAGTATTATAAAGTTGAAAATTATCATTCGTTCCATTAGAATATCCAAAATTAAAAGTCAGTTCCTGGTTAGGCTTAAATTTGTGGCTATAATCCAGATTCAGATCATAACTATGCCCGCTTCCATTATTCGTATTGGTTCGTCTGCTAAATTCCAGCGGTGCTCTTCCCTGTCTGTACTTATTTATATTCAGATTTTCAGTACGGTCATTGTCCCGGCTATTAAACCCTCCCGAGAAACCTAAGATATCCTTATCCGTCAGGTAATAATCCAGACCAGCTTTTACATTATGACTTTTATCAGTCGATTCCCATTTGCTTAACTGATCAGCATAAGCCAGTGAATCTTTACGCGTCAGGTATTGAATATTATTATAGCCGCCACCCGGGCGATTGCCATACCTGTAACCATAATTTCCATAAATATATTGATCTTCTTATTCTGGAAGCTTAAACTCATATTTCCATTATAATTGTCTCTGTTACCCGCAGTCAATGCCACATTTCCATTAAAACCCAGCTTAGTATTCTTCTTCAATACAATATTAATAATACCCGACTGACCTTCCGCATCATATTTTGCAGAGGGATTGGTGATCACTTCTACCGTTTCAATAGAGCTGGCAGGTATAGAGGCCAGCACCTGTGCGATGTTACCACCCGCAATCAAAGAAGGTTTGCCATCTATTAAAACTTTAACGCCAGTAGACCCTCTCAAACTCACATTGCCATCAACATCAGTTTGCACAGAAGGGACATTTTGTAATAAATCACCAGCAGAGCCTCCCTCGCTTACCAAACTTTGATCTACAGAGAAAACCTTTTTATCGATACCCAGCTGGATCGGACTTTTCTGCCCCGTTATGGTGACTTCACTAAGTACATTTCCTTTTGCTGCTCTCATTTTTATAGTCCCTAAGCTATTAGCCGCTGATTTTTAGTGATAGCCACCGAATCCCTGACCATAGTCTGATAGCCAACATAACTAATCTTAAAAGTAAACACACCTGTTGGTACATCATTCATAATTAATGAACCATCGGCATCAGTCTGAGCTACTTTTACAGTCGCTTTTTTTTTTTCTATTAATTAATACAGCAGTCGCAAAAGGAACTGTTTCATTATTTTGGTTGTCTACTACTTTTCCAGTAAGTTTACCGTTAGACAGGTTTTGTGCATTTAGTTGAAAAATTGTAGTACAAATAGTGAATGTTACGAATAGAAATTTAAAGAGATACTTCTTCATTTAGAATGGTCTGTGTTTAGGTTTTTTATATAGCGGCAAAGTAACGGCCTGAGAACGGAAAAAACTGGGGGTAACTATTTTATTACAGCATGATTATGAGTAATTACAGTAATATTTTTGTGAATGAAGGATTGACCTATTTCCAATATAGGGATTTGATAGATTCTCTTCTTAAAAGCAATAAAACAACGGGCGAAGACAATAGTGAAGCGATGCTGCACTATAGTAAAATGAACGTGCAACGGATGAGCAGGGTTGATAAAACTGCTGTGCTCAATGAAGCTTTCATCCATGCGATCAAAAAGCTGGATAAGAAATACCAGCTATTGGTGATTTCTGAAGGATGGTGTGGAGATGCTGCACAGATCGTTCCCTTGTTTCATAAGATGACCCAGTTTGCACCAGATAAATTTGCTTTGCGGTTTGTGCTCAGAGATAAAAATCTGCCATTGATAGATGCACACCTGACAAATGGAGGCAGAGCTATTCCAGTATTGTTATTACTCGATGCAGAAGGTGAGCTGATTTCGAAATGGGGTCCAAGACCCGATGTCCTGCAACATTTATTAGGCGGATGGAAGACTGAAATCTCTGATATGTTTGAATTAGCTGAGCGTTTGCATTTATGGTATGCCAGAGATAAAACACAAACTACCCAGCAGGAATTAACCGCATTAATCAGTAACCTGGAATCTTAATCTACAGTTACTGTTAAGCCTTCCTGCTGAAGGATTTTACGGTATACCTCCATTTCAGTGAAAGAACCTTCCAGTACAGCACATTTACCTTTATTATGCACTTCCCATGCGATTTTTTCTGCCTGGGAGTCTGTATAATCAAGGTATTTTGTCATACAGTAAATTACATGATCAAAAGTATTTACATCGTCATTCCATAAAATCAGTCTATGCGAGGTTTTAAGTGAAGTTAAAATCTCCTCCAGTGTAAACGTTTCTTCTTTTGTTTCTGTTGACATGATACAAAAATAAGCTATTATCAGATGAATTTTAAATGGTTTACAGAAATAAGAGACTGTTTGTTTATAAATTAACAGTCTCTTATTACATTCTGAATGATTTTAGCTAAAAAGAATCAGATTAACTGCCTTTGGCTGATCTGGTCATTTGTTCAAAAGCATCCCACATTTCGCCGGGAATAGCTTCCAGTCCGTTGAATTGTCCTGCTGCTCCCTGTAACCACTCACCACCGTCGATAGTAATTACTTCTCCGTTGATATATCCTGAGAAATCACTGACCAGGAATGCCGCAAGATTTGCCAGCTCCTGGTGGTCACCTACACGTTTCAGCGGTACACGGTTTTTGAAATCAAACTTTTCTGCCAGATCACCAGGAAGTAGACGCTCCCAGGCACCTTTAGTAGGGAAAGGACCGGGTGCAATTGCATTTGTCCTGATTCCATATTTCCCCCATTCGACAGCAAGAGATCGTGTCATGGCTAATACCCCACCTTTGGCACAAGCCGAAGGAACTACGAAAGCCGAACCAGTGAAGGCATAAGTGGTGACGATATTTAAAATGCTGGCTGCTTGTTTTTCTTTGATCCAGTGTTTACCAAAGGCAAGTGTACAATTCACCGATCCCTTTAATACAATATCAATTACTGTAGAAAAGGCATTGGCCGATAAACGCTCAGTAGGAGAGATAAAATTCCCTGCTGCATTATTGAGCAGGCTATCTACACGTCCGAAAGTTTTCAGCGTTTCTGCCAGTACATTTTCCACCTGTTCATAATCTCGTACATCGCAGGTTACAGCCAGAACTTTTCCACCAGTTTCTTTTTCCAGCTCATCAGCTGTTTTTTGTAATACATCAGCTTTACGACTGGTAATTACCAGGTTCGCGCCCAATTTTAGAAAGTACGTGCCCATTGCTTTGCCCAGACCAGTACCACCGCCTGTAATTACAATTGTTTTGCCCTTTAAAGCATCATCTCTTAACATAGGTTGATTGTACATAGCTTATTTCTTTTGAAGGTTATCAATAATCATTTTCAAAATATTCCTGGTAGCTGGAGACCACCATTGTGCGAGCATAATTTTTAGTGCATCAGACTGATCAGCAGAAGTCGCAGTAATCAGCTCCTTTCTGATGTTCAGTTTACTTTGCTGCCATGTATTAGGCTCCAGTGCCATATACTTTCTTATCCTGCGCTCTGCGCTCTGCCGCAGTCATAATACTATCCTGATTAACCAGTTCATCTACCAGGCCAATAGCCAAAGCCTCTTCAGGACTAAACAATTTACCTTCCAGTAAACTTCTTGTTGCAGGACCTTTCCCTAACCAGAAAGAATACAGGCTGAAAATGCTCTCTGGTACGATAATTCCCACCGGGACTTCATTCAGGCCAATAATAAATTTGCCTTCGGCCATAACCCTGGCATCACAAGCAAGCGCGATCACACATCCTCCGGCAGGAGAGTGTCCATTGATTGCGGCAACCATTGGCTTTTTAAAAGCCGTAATCTTAGCTATGAAATCCAGGAATAAATGCCAGAAAGATTTGGCTTCTTCTTCATTATAGCCATAAAGCTCAATCAGGTCAAGGCCAGCAGAAAAGAAGTTCTCCCTGCCTGCAATGATCAATCCGCCAATATTATCATCATTGGCTATATTATGGAGCATATCAGTAAGCTCAGTAATCATTTCCCTGTTCAGGGCATTAGATTTACCTCTGTTAAGAGTTATCAGCGCTAAACGGTCTTTTATTGTCACATTTATTGTGTTCATAGCTTATTTTATTTTACGTCGTAAGTATATACTTTTCTGGCCAGATGACCTTCGGCATTGATTCCTTCTATAACAACTCTATAAGTTCCGGATTCGTCTGTATTGTAGAAATTAAATTTAGCAGATCCGGTTGCATTTGTCGGCAAGTGAGGATTCCAGTAAACCGTAGTTCTCTTGTCAGCTGCTCTTACAGCTTGCGGGGTCTCATATTTTGGAGAATAGAACTGTCTTACCGCATAAAAGCCAGCAGGTGTAGTAGTGACAATTCCCGGAGCATATCTGACATAGCCCGAATCTCCGCCTCTTTTGGTGGTGATGATTAAAAAAACACCGCCTGCTCCCTGAGAGCCATATATGGCTGTATTACCACCACTTTTTAAGACCTCAATAGTTTCTACCTCAGTAGGCTGTATGTTATCCAGAAAATCAGATCCAACATTTAGTCCGTCCGTCCAGGATAATTTGCATAGGCGTATTATTGCTTCGCATTAAATAAGCTTTTCCATCCCTGACCATTAGTCCGGCAACTCTTCCCTGCAGACATTGAGATAAATTGATGCAATAACTCAAATCTGATGCTTTTATAATGGCGTCAGCATGGCCGGCACCATTTAGATTTGAAGAGTTTTTTGCTTGTATTTTCTTCTGTACAATATTGATCTGGTCAAGTGTATAGCTTCTTTCCAGTAAGCCCCGTTTCGCGAGGTCATCAAAATAGCCTTCACTTTTCATGATGTAGCTTTGTATAGCCTCATTGACGTTAACTTCAATGTCGCCGGTATTTTTATTCCTGGTGACCACTTGTCCCGGAACCCTGTCTATGTTTATTTCAACGAACTTTTTGTCTTTGGCGTTACGGGCCTGAACAACAAACTTCGTGCTGTCACCAAACGTAAGGTTATCAAAGTTAAAATGGCCCTTAGCATCTGTTAAAGTGTCGAGCATAAAGATGCCCCCGGCATTCGAAAATAAAGTAACCTTGCCATTAGGGATTGGTTTTCCACCCGGAGTGGTCACCGTGCCGCTAACTTTTAGTGACTTTTCTGCCGCGAATACAGGCTTGGTCAGTGTATTACCGATGATGTCTTTCCATAGCAACCTGCTCCAGCCTTGTGTCAGCATGAGCTGATCTAAATTCTCTCTTGTTTGTTTACTGTTATCGCGGAAATACTGATTAGGTTTCTCAATATATCCTTTCAGATCTGAGCTCAGCAATAAAGAAGTCAGGATATTACTTTCATTGTCGATGTCAGGATCTACAATGCTGGCATTGGTTACTGCAATAGAAAAACTACCTATCGTAGGCTTTCCTTCATCTTTAGCAGCTAATTCAAGTGGAACGTTTTCTCTGATACCATATGATTTTTTTAAATTCAGCAGTTCAGCATCGATCTGATCGGCAGGATTGTTAATAAAGATCAGTCTTTCCCCAGCAGGAATATTACTGGCGTAAACAAAGTGAAATGAAGTATGCCCGAGGGCAGATCTTTTTTATTCAGCGCCATTATGCTCACCTGTTTTATCATATTGACTTTCAATACTGTCGATACCGTATTGTTGTGCTGAATAACCAGTTTCATTTCTCCTTTGTTCAGTAAAGATTCAGAGATTAATAACTTAACGCTCACTTTACTGCTGTCTATATTGTTTATAGTCATTACATAACCCGCTGTGAGTGCTTTAGGCAGCGCTATATTTTGAACAGAGCCATCTTTTAGTTTAATCTTTGCAGTATAAGTTTTTCCAGGCTGCGGGTTCAGAACGAAACTGCCCATACCCTGGTGCGTAGTTTTGAAGGGAAGTACTTCCGCACCTTCATTGTCTGTAATTGTACCTGAGACGTTTTCGCCAAGACCAGAAGAATTAATAGCTTTTATCCCTACCCTTGAAGGAAGATCTTCAACCAGATTTCCACTTTCCGGGAATAGCTGAACAGAAAGTGCATCAGAAATTGCTTTTAACGGGATAGTTTTAACAATTTTCTCTTTAGTTGGTAAAGTTAGTGTCGCTGTGATTTTTCCGGATATATACGAATCCGATTGTTTGCTGTTAAAGGAAATAGACACAGCACCCTGTGCATTAGTTACCGCTTTTCCTCTTTCTACTGTTTTATCTTTTAACTGAACATTATAGCTGACAGGAAGCTCTCCATAAGGTTGTCCTTTTTTGTCCGTAAACGTAATTTCTGCATTTACATTATTGTCGTTGCCGGTTTTGCTATAGGTATATTTTGTGCTCGTCAGGACTTTGTTTGCCCAGGCATTTCCAATTTTTAAAGTTTTATCGAAAAAGAAATCGGGCCCGGCATTTCTCATCCATTGGGTATATGCCCTGATCCTGTAATTCCCTTCCGGTAAAGTGTCCGTTAGTTTGAAATCTCCCCATGACAAGCCAGATTCCAGCGGAAGTTTAACCTGTCTTTTTACAGAGTCATTTTCATTACAGTTCTACATATAAAATATTGCTGATTTTGGAAAGCTGGTTGGTGGAGTTATCCGTGACATAGGCTTTGAACCAGATGTTATCGCCAATAGCATAATAAGGTTTGTCCAGATGCAGGTGAACTTTTTCCTGCGGATTTTCCTCATTATAATCAGAAAGTTTTTTTAAAAGATTTTCGAAGGGGTCATCTGCCAGTTTGAATGCAAAAGAAAGCATGCATACCAATAAAAAGAGACAGGCATAAAGATATTTGGTTTTCATAATACAGCCTAAAAAATAGAGCCTCAATATAGGGATATTGAGGCTCAAATGCTATATTATTAACGCAAAGTTTAAACAGATTCTAAAACGTGTTTTTCCACATCATACTTTCTACCGGCTTGGTAGTTTTGTTGCTATACTTCGCATCGTCCTTTGCATTGTACAGGGTTTCAATGTCACCTTCTACTGCAAAATAAATCAGCTGCCCGATAGGCATGCCTGCATAAATTCTTACTGGCTGTGCACAGGAAATTTCCAGTGTCCAGGTATTGCAGAAACCTACATCACCTTTTCCGGCGGTAGCATGGATGTCAATTCCTAAACGGCCTGTGCTCGATTTTCCTTCCAGAAAAGGAACATGAGCATGGGTTTCAGTATATTCAAGGGTTACGCCCAGATATAAAGTGCCTGGTTGCAGAACAAAACCATCTTTTGGAATCTCAAAATGCTGAATTTTATTATGTGCCCTGGCATCAAGCACCCTGTCAGTATAAGTCGCCAGGTATTTCCCAAGATGAACATCATAGGAATTTGTGCCTAAACAACCTGGATCAAAGGGCTCAATAATTATTGCACCTCTGTCAATTTCTTCTAGAATACGCTTATCGGAAAGTATCATTTGTAAAGTCTTTGGGCGAAATTATGATTAATTTAAGATACTTTTGCATTGATTTTTTAAATACGATGCCTGTAATCTATAATAAAGACATTGACGATCAAACCATACTTGCCGTATGGAAATTGAAGAACGGGAAGAAGACCTGATTTCCGGCCTGCAGTTAAAGAAGCATGAGCTGGATTTTCTAGCCACTTTAAACAACGGTAAACGACTGTTGCACTGGTTAAGTACGCGATTGCTTTTGCGCACGATGCTGAACACTGCAGACTATATCGATTGCCGGATTGATGAACATGGAAAGCCATATCTGGTTAATTCAACCTCTACGATTTCGCTAAGTCATTCTTTTGATTATGCGGCTGTGATGATTGGTAAAAAAAATGGAGTAGGCGTAGACATTGAAAGAATCGAACCTAAAATCCGCCGGATTCAGCAAAAATTCCTGTCGCCTCCCGAACTGTTACATGTGGAGGATAATATTGATGCACTGTATGTTTGCTGGTGTGTTAAAGAAGCCATCTATAAATGGTATGGTAAAAAAGGGCTTGAATTTAAGAAGCATATCCATATACAACCATTCGAGTTGCATGAAGAGGGTACGCTGACTGCTTTTGTCGATCTGCCTGACGGAAGAAGAACTTTGACCGCGAACTATTTTAAAACAACAGATGGTTATATGCTCGGATATGTGGTTGCCTAATTTTGATAAAAATGAATAAAAAAGTAAAATTTGTTGATTGGGGATTGGTGGATTATCAGGATGCATGGAATAACCAGGAACTTATTTTTAAAGATACAATTGTTGTTAAAACAAATAACAGAATACAAGGCACGACTGACGAGACGCCTAATTTTTTGGTGTTTTGTGAGCATCCCCATGTCTATACTTTAGGTAAAAGCGGACATCCGGAATATCTTTTACTGGATGAAGAAGGGCTTAAAGAAAAAAATGCCACCTATTATAAAACTAACCGTGGTGGCGATATTACCTATCACGGGCCTGGTCAGATCGTAGGTTATCCAATCCTTGATCTTGATAATTTCTTTACCGATATCCATTTATACCTGAGAACACTTGAAGAAGCGGTGATTCTGACACTAAACGATTATGGTATTACTGCTGACAGATATCCAGGATTTACAGGAGTATGGCTGGACGCAGATAACGAAAAAGCAAGAAAAATTTGTGCACTGGGTGTGCGCTGCAGCCGATGGGTAACTATGCATGGCTTTGCTTTTAACGTAAATGCTGATCTGGATTATTTCAAAAACATAATTCCTTGTGGGATAGATGATAAGGATGTAACCTCTATGCAAAGAGAACTAGGCTGCGAATTAAATTTGTCTGAGGTGAAAAATGTACTTAAAAAACATATTTCAACTCTATTTCAAATGGAGTTTATTAAGTAATTGTTATTTGTCAGATTTTAGTAAAACATTTATTTATTTTTTTTCCTATCTTACGAAATACTAAAAAAATAAATTATGGATTATAACTCTTCAGGAACTTCAGGTCTGTCTACAGGAATAGGCGTATTTGGTGGGTTCACGTACTTCGCAATCATCGTTTTGATTGTTTACTCCTTGTGGAGAATTTTTGAAAAAGCTGGTAAACCGGATGGGCTGCAATCATTCCCATTTATAACATCATTATCTTATTGGAGATCATAGGGAAACCACCGATCTGGATCTTATGGATGATTTTACCATGTTCGAATATTGTTTTCGGTATCTGGTCGATGAACCTGTTAGCCAAAAGCTTTGGTAAAAGTGAAGGTTTTACAGTAGGCTTACTTCTTTTACCATTTATATTTTACCCATTACTAGCTTTCACAGATGCGAGATATCTGGGCCCATCTGCTAAAGAAGCGAACGGTTTTGGTCCTAATAATCAATTTGGTGCAAATAATCCTTTCGGTGATAAGAATCCTTTTGGAGGAAACAACCCTTTTAATCAACCACCGGCTACACCACCATCAACACCGAATCCTCCTACACCTCCAACAACACCAGAGGCTTAATTTCAATGCATAGAATATTTCTTTTATCCGCTTTCTCTTCTTTTTTAGAGAAAGCGGGTAATTATATGCTTCCCTGTCCGGTTAAATATGTTATGTTACAGGATACGATTGTCCCGGCTGCGGGTTTCAACGGTCTTTTTTAGCACTGCTTAAAGGAGATTTTTATCATTTTTTTTTATCTATATCCTGCGACTGTTCCTATACTGATTACTGTGATAACTGGTGTCTCTGCCCATTACTGGTGGGGTCCGAAAAGTAAAACTCTGATTAATGTGATGTACATGATTACAGCGTCAATCATTACGATCAGTTATTTGCTCAAAATTTTTGCGCCACATGTTCATCAATAAAAGGTGATCTGTTCAAAACAAAACATATAAATTATTATCTTCAGCATCTGATTCCTTACATCCTTCGTAAATTTCTGAATGAAGTTAACGACAATACTTATCCTGCTGATTTTCCTGATAGGATGTGAAAAAGATTCAACAAATGGCATGAATAAAACTGTTATACCTCAAACCGATCCACCCACAAACCAGTTGTCTTATCTCGCACTCGGAGACTCTTATACTATCGGAGAACAAGTGATGCAGAGCGAGAGCTTTCCTTATCAGTTGAGAAATAATCTGAGCAAGCTTTCAATAAATTTATCGGCACCTAAAATTATCGCCACAACCGGATGGACTACCGGGGAGTTAATTGCGGGGATTAAAGCTGAAAAACTCAATGCTAAGTATGGTCTGGTTACCTTGCTGATAGGTGTTAATAATCAGTATAGAGGTAATTCAATTGAGCTGTACCGTACAGAGTTTAAAGAGCTGTTACAAACAGCAATTGCTTTTGCAGGCGGAAATATCGCACATGTATTTGTGATATCTATACCAGACTGGGGAGTTACGGCCTATGGTGCACAAAGTGGAAGAGATGTGAAAGTTATTGCGAAAGAAATAGATGATTTTAATGCTGTCAATAAAGAAGAAGCTTTAAGAGCAGGGATAAGCTATACTGATATCACTCCGGCTTCAAGAAATGCATTGACAGATGTCTCACTGATCACAACTGACGGGCTTCACCCCTCTGGAAAAATGTATAAAGAATGGGCAGATAATAATCTTAGCCCATCCATTATTAAGTCCTTCAAATAATTAACATTCAGGTAAGCTGATTGGGATATTAGTCGCTAAGCCACCGTCCGAAGTTTCTTTATATTTAGAGTTCATATCCAAAGCAGTTTCCCACATGGTATTCACAACTGCGCCTAAACTTACTTTTGCCTTATCAGGATTACTTTGTAAAGCCAGCTGACTTGCAGTAATCGCTTTAATTGCACCCATCGTATTCCTTTCAATGCAAGGAATCTGCACAAGTCCGCCAATAGGGTCACAGGTTAAACCTAAATGATGTTCCATGGCAATTTCTGCAGCCATCATCACTTGTCGCTGAGAACCGCCCATACATTCTGTCAGTGCTGCCGCAGCCATTGCAGAAGAAACACCGATTTCGGCCTGACAACCGCCCATTGCAGCTGAT
Source organism: Pedobacter sp. NJ-S-72 (assembly GCF_053890575.1). Lineage (NCBI taxonomy): Bacteria > Pseudomonadati > Bacteroidota > Sphingobacteriia > Sphingobacteriales > Sphingobacteriaceae > Pedobacter > Pedobacter sp. NJ-S-72. The sequence continues at coordinate 4,665,858 of NZ_CM132681.1, forward strand.
ATAGTTGCCCCTTTTTTGAAAATACTTCCTATTTCAGAAGCACAGGCAACAAATTGTATGACTTTTTGACTTTTTCTTCATCGAAGCCAGCCATCGCAGAAAGCGATGTAATATTGCAGTACTGCCGGAATTACACCCGCAGCACCATTTGTTGGTGCGGTGACTACACGGCCAAATGATGCATTTTCTTCATTCACAGCCAAAGCGAAACAGCTTACCCAGTCTAAAGTATAATTAAAGCTATTTCCGCCCGCTCTGATGGCTTCAATCCAGCTTTCATAATCTGTATAAGGTCTGTTACCAATCAGTTTCTTATTTAAAGCTGCGGCTCTGCGGCCAACATTTAATCCCCCTGGTAAAAAGCCTCCGGTATGACAGCCACGGAAAGTACATTCTTTCATCACTTTAAAGTGCTGTAGAATCCCATGTTTGGTTTCTGCTTCAGTACGCCACATCAGTTCGTTTTCCATGACAACTTCAGAGACTTTTAAGCCTGTAGTCAAACACCAGTGTAGTAAATCTCCTGCAATTTCAACAGGGAATGGTAGTTCTACCTGTTCTTTATCTCCACCAGATTCACCTTCTTTGACTACACAAAGCCACCGCCAATAGAGTAATAAGTTTCAGAAAATGCAGTTCCGTTAGTCAGAAAAGCCTGAAAAGTAACTGCGTTAGGGTGAAAAGGCAGACTTTCATTAAACAAGAAAATCAGGTCATCAGTATAACTAAAGGCGATCTGATGCTGTCCGGCAAGTGATAATAGCTGCTCAGTTTTAATCGATTCAATAGTAGAATCAATTGCATTGACATCAAAAGTTACCGGATCAGCACCGACCATTCCTAATAGAATAGCGATGTCAGTACCGTGGCCGTGACCTGTTTTTGCAAGGGAACCATAAAGCAATATTTTTATTTGTTCAACATCGCTCAGCAAATTTTTGCTGGCTAAAGAAGCGGTGAACTGCTGTGCAGCCCTCCAGGGTCCTAAAGTATGTGAACTTGACGGGCCTATCCCGATTTTAAAAATATCGAATACGGAGATTTGTTCTCTATGCATAGTGCAAAGCTAAATAGTTTAAGGTGAATTAAAGGCGGTTTAGAACTGAAATTCAAGAATTTTTTCATCTTGTAACATGTGATCGACAAATAGCTTGTGGTTTTTGGGACTGCCAACAGCAATCCATGTACCACTGATAATTCCATCTGACATTCTTTGCTGGCCACGGATTAACTTTAAGCGGGCGATTTTAAAATGCTCCTCATAACTGTCAAGCCCCTCATTTTCGTATTGTTTTACAATTTTGTACTCTCTTGAGGTAGAGCGGCTTTGAACAAACTCTTCTACATAAGGAAAGAAAATCAGCGCAAGTAAAACGACTATAGTCACGCCAATAGACTGTTCAGAATAACCGGCACCTACAGCCATGCCAATAGCTGCTACAATCCAGATTACACAGGCAGTTGTTAATCCCTTTACCCGGTTCTCTTCTTTGAAAATCACGCCGGCCCCAAGGAACCCAATACCTGTAACAATGTTGGAAGCAATACGGTCCTGGCTGCCTAAACCTATCTTAATAGATAGAACGGTAAATAATGTAGAGCCCAGGCCAATCATAATCATGGTTTTTAACCCTGCTTGTTTAGCTCTTAATTCGCGCTCGAAACCAATGAGGCCGCAAAGTAATATAGTCAGTAAAAATTTATATACTTCGCTCTGCGTAAGAAAATGATTGCCCTCAATAAGTTGTTCCATTGTGATCAGAGATGTAAAAACTGTTTGAAATTTCAAACTTTTATAAAGATAATGAAAGAATTTCAGATAGTTTAACGGCTCTAGTAGAAGTCATAACACCTTAAACCATTGAATTTATTATAACTGGAACTATTGGGGAAATACTTTTGATAACCGACACTAGCTTCTGTTGTACCATTTGTATTGGTATAATTGATTTTCGAAGTTGTTGCATCGTGACTGATCCCCAGCCTTAGTTTCTCTCCGTTTTCACGGCCGGTAAAAATATCGAAGATCAGGGAAACCACGATCGCGTCGGGGCCACCTTCACCGGAGGTTCGATACCAGAGTCCGGATTCAGCCCTTTTGTGTTTAAACTGTGCACCTGCGCTCATAGAGGATACATTTCCCTGTTTGTAATAAACCACAGAGGGGATCAGGTAAGATGCCTCATCTGCACCATAGGTATAGTTTTGTGTTAAAGCAATTCTGTAACTGGCATAACCCGTAAGCCGGGCTGGAAGTTTTGCCTGGGCACCACTAAAGGACTCGTCAGGCTGGTTAATATGGTGCATTGCAGCACCTGCCATGAAATTTCCGTAAACCAGATTGACTCCTGCTGCAGGGTCGAAATAGTATTTGCGTGATTGACCTGGAGATTGTGCAGCGCTGATACTCCCCGGAATATATCCCAGCCGGTTGTCAATCTGATCGGAGAAAACAAGTTTGCTCCAATCGATTTGCCTGCTGGTGAAACCTGCCTGAATACCGAAAGATAAAATAAACCCGTCAGTTCCCACGCTATAAGAATAAGTTGCGGCAACGTTGTTTTTTACCAGGAATGCTGTGCCTTCTGAGCTGCGGTTAAACTGTAAGCCTACGCCACCACCAAAGCGTGGAATATTCAGGTCGGCCGAAGCATTGATGTAAGACAGTGTTCCATTGAGTCCTGTCCATTGATTCCGGTAGATCATATTCATTCTGAAATCACCCTCAAACTGCCCGGTTAGTGAAGGATTTAGATATAGTGGGGCATTAAAAAACTGGGAATAGATATGGTCCTGCGCAGATACAGTGGTGGATCCGGCAAACAAGCATAAGAGTAAAATACATTTTGAAAGCTTCATTTTCCGGTTATCTGATCAAGTGAATAATTCCTGTTTTTTTTGGTGCAGAAGAATCGTAGGTCATTCCTTTCCAAGCGGTACCATTAATCAATTCAACGTCGATCTTCCAGAAGTATACGTCCTGAGGGACGGGGGTTCCACTGAAGATACCGTCCCAGCCTTCAACAGGCCGGCCTTCCTCCAATTTGGTTGTTTCCCAGAGTGATTGCCCCCATTTATTGAAGATGCTCATCTTCCACGTTTTAATGCCAGATCCTTTGGCTTTAAAAACCCGGAGCTCAGGAGTTTCGCTACCCGGCATAAATGAATTGGGGACATATAAATATCCAGGAACGCCAACTATAGTTACTTTTTTGAAAGTAGTCGTAAAACATCCCTGCTGATTGGTCACTTTTAGGGTCACTACATAGGTTCCTGTGTCAGGATAAGTATGCGTTGGATTCTTTAAAGCAGAAGATTGTTTATCTCCAAAATCCCATGACCATATCGACGGATTTCCGGTACTCTCATCTTCAAACCTGAACGTATAATCAGGGATGCTAATCAGCGTTGATGGTAATACGTTGAATTGAGCAACAGGAGGGGGCACAATATGAATATATTGAATCATTGCCAGGGTATTTGTACAGCCTAGCGTATTGGTTGCCTGAAGTGAGACCGTGTAAAACTCCTGATTACCATTGAAAATATGTTTTGGTTCAAATTCAGCTGATGTAGTTCCATCTCCAAAGTCCCACAAATAGCTAATCCCGCCGCTGCTGGTGTTTTTGAATTGAACAGCTAGTCCGGGGCAACCTAAAGTTATATCAGCTGTAAAGGTAACAGCTGGTTGTGGAAGAACTTTAATGGTTTCTGTAGTGGTTGTGTCAGAACATCCGTTTGAAGCAGTTAGCGTAACGATAAAGGTTCCTGAAGTGTTGAATGTATGTGTTACAACCTCTGGTGCAGTTCTTGTCACCAGGGTGCTTCCGTCTCCAAAATCATATTTGAAGCTGCTTGCTCCTTTACTATTGTTATAGAAGTTTACTTTCAAAGGAGCACAGCCTTCTTTTTCGTTCGCATTCACTACTAATTCTGGTAAAATGGTATTCGGAGATACGCGGATTGTGTAAGAAGTTTCTTCGCTGCCGCAATCATTTTTAGCTATCATTTTGACCACATAATCTTTTACAGCTCCTGTGATATAAGTATGTTCAACCGGCGATTTATCAGTTTTTGTCAATAATGTACCATCTCCAAAATCAAAATAATAGGTGTTTGTCCCTCCGGGAGAGGTATTACTGAAAGTTACTTTCATTGGCGAGCAGCCGGCTGTTTTATCCGGAGAGAAAAGTGAAAGTGGTTTAGCTTTAACAAATACGCTATTGATCACTGTAACTGCACCGCAGGAAGTGGTTGCCGTCAATGAAACATTATAGGTGGTATCCTTGCCCAGCGGATCAGGTAAAAAAGTAATCTGACCAGGCATGACCTGTGTGGTGGTTATACCATTTCCAAAATCCCATTTGAACGTTGCATTGGTTAAAGAAGTTGATGTATTGATGAAATTGACTTTCAGCGGACCGCATCCTTCTTTTGCGCTTTGGGTAAAGGCTGGTACTACATTTTCTATGGTACTGAAAGTGTGACTGAATTCATCTTGCGTACATCCCAGGCTACTGGTTACAACCAATTTAATCACGACAGTAGCATTGCTGTTTTTCATAATATAGCCCGAAAGCTTAAAGCTTACGCGGTACCTATGGGTAAATTGTCGGCGTACCACGTGTAAATATCATTACGGTCAGGGTAAGGAACGGTAGTTATATTTAAAGGGAAAGGGATACAGCCATTGTCAGCTGTAAAAGTATATTCTGCTTTCGCATTAGGTTTAACTGTGATTTTAACAGACGGACTAATACTTTGTAAAGCGCCATTACAGGTTTGAGTGCTCACTTTTCGTCTGTAATATGTGGTTGTGGTCAAAGCTCCTGGGCTATAATCAGCAAATACAGCACCGCTGATGTCTGCCCAGTTTGCATTATCGGTGCCAGACTCCCACTGATAATTAAAATGACCATCTGATCCGGTTGGAATACTGCCTGCTAAAGGAACCGGAACCAGTCCGGTACAGATCGTCTGAGCTGTACCGATCGTGTTATCTTTAATTGGCGGTTGTGCGATAACACTGATTACGTTGCTTATTTTTAAACATGGGCTACTGTTTACCGTTCTTCTGAAGCTTAAAGTTTGTAATAATTGAAAATTCAAATCTTTCAGCGTCTGGCCGGTAATGAGGTCCCATGTAGTCCCGTTATCTGCACTGTTTTCCCAGGTGTAGGTGTAACTTCCGTTTCCTCCGGCTGGCGTGTCACCTGTAATCGTGATGTTTTGTCCATAGCAAACTTCTGTGCTGCTGCTGGTAATCGTATTGCTTATTGGAAGAAGATCAGTAATTGTTACTTCTGCGTAGGTTGGTGAGCATTGAGCACCTTTAATAGTCCATCTTAAAACATAGGTTTGACCTGCACTCAATCCTGTTATTGAAGTTGCCGGATTTGCCGGATCTGTAATAACAGGTGCTCCTGAAATAATTGACCATAGTCCTGTTTCTCCGGTTTTGGGTGTGTTGCCCGCAAGAACGGTACTGTTTTGGGCGCATAGAGTCTGTGCAGGCCCGGCGGTAGCAACTGTTATTGCCGGATCAACCGTTATTGTGATGGTTACTATAGTGCCTTTACAATCAGTAGCAGAGATGGGGGGGGGTAATTGAATAAGTAACGGTTCCCTGTACAGCACTACTATTCGATAAGATATCATTGATAGCGGTCAAAGCGGCAGGAACAGCCTGGTTGGTATTGCCGGTTATACCTGCAGAAGCTGTACTTGTCCAGGTATATTTTGTATTTGAAATCGTTGAAGTCAGTGTAATTCCCGCAGGCTCATTACCACAAATGACTGGTTGAGCTGCGGTAGCGGTAGTCACTGGGATTGGTGTAATGGTTACGGTGAAAGTGTAAGGAACACCATCACAACCATTGCTTTTAGGGGTAATTGTATACACTACCACAGCATTGGCTGTTGCATTTGTATTCGTGATCGCTTCATTAATCGGCCCAGTCCCGGAGGGTGAAAAGCCAGTTGCTAAGCCATCGGTATTTATAGCTGTCCAGTTAAAAGTACTACCTGTTACGCTGGATGCGGGTGTATGAAATGCACTTTGACCGGAACAAATATTCTGCGTGACATTTGTCCCTGTATTGTTAGGAAAGATCTGAATTAACAGATTGGTTTCAACCTGTGCACAGGGCTCTGGAAGGCCGGTTTTAACCCGTAATATAATTGTTGCAGCACCTGCGTTACGTTCAGCAGCAGTAGGCGTATAAGTTGTAGTCAGGTTATCCGGTGCAGAGAAAATACCACCATTGCCAACCCATTCAAATTTAGTATTTGGATTGTCATCAATAATTTTCCCTGTTAAACTGATTGCTGCATTATAACAGACTGGGTTTGGCAAGGCTGTTATTTCTGGTTTTGGTGATTTTGAAAGCGTAATGTTTTGTGTTTTGATGACCGTACCGCAATTGTTGGTATGGGTTAATGTGACCGTGTAAGCAGCATAATCAGCAAAGTTGATAGTCGGATATTTTGTGGTGGGACCATCAGGAGTGACAAAAGTGTAATTACCTCCGCTAACTGTCCAGTTATAAGTTCCGTTGATTTCATCGGCAGTTCCGCTAATTGTGGATTGGGTAGGGCAGCTGTAGGGTTAAAAGTATAATTTCCGGTAGCGCATAAGATAACATCAGGTGACAAAGATGCCTGAGGTTGTGTATTGACTACAATTTTTTGCGGAGTGGTGGTCACTGAGCAGGTCCCTGACTGAACAGTCAGCGTCACGCTGTATATTCCGGTCTGAGTGAATTTGAATTGCGGGGTTTTGCTGTTTGGGGCAAAAGTGACACCAGTCGAAGGACTGACTTTCCATGTATAAGCAGGCGTAGCGGCAGGACAAGTATTATCCAGAATAGTGGTATTGGTTGGTGTTAAAGTTCCTGGGGTTAAGCAAATGAGCGGGTTCCCCAGATCAAAGCCCGGTTTTGGAGGATCCTGGACACAGACATCCTGCTCCACGTCATCAGGCTGACAATTGCCCAAGCTCCTTGCAGAAAGACGTATCTTATGCTGCCCTTTGGTTGTAAATACAATATCAGGGATAAATGAAAAGGGTACATCCGTTGCAATGGCTACACCATCCGCATACCAGGTATAATAAATCTGATTATCAGTACAGCCGGAAGAATTAGAGTTCGGATTTTGACCCGCAGTAGACTGATTGGTTATAGCAAGATGATCACCAAGACAGGCAACAGCAGGGGCGCTGAATCTGTTAATAGGTCTGGAGACAACTCTTGCTGTTGTGGAAATAGGCGTACCAATCGCTGCGCAATACGGACTGTAAACACCTACATTAATCCCAAATGCATTATAGGTAGTCTGATTGCCTGTCGTATAGGTGAACCCACAGGATGATTTGGTAAATGTGTGCTGTACTTTATTATTATTAGAGGTGATATCACAAATCGTATATTCATTTGATGTTCCGTCTCCCCAGTCTATTTTATAAGTATTACCTGGAAAATTTGCCCCGATACCTGATTGTTTGTTTACATCTACACCATATTCAAAGGAACCTATAGGATAACAGACCGTATTGCTGCTTGAAGTAGTAAATGCAGTTACGGCAAGATTGTTAACAAAAATAAGCCTGTGTACCTACTGTCCCATCAGGGGCTGTTGCTTTGACAAAAATGGTATAGTGAGCCAGATTTGCTTTGAATGTATTTACGGTGGTAGCACCAGAGTAGGTTAATGTCGCTGGCGTTCCTGGATTTAACTCATTGTTAATTGAAGCCGTTACCTGGTTGGTAGAGGAGGTGTTGGTGAAATTGAAATCAGTATTATTTGCGCTGTTGCAGGAGCCAAAAGTTACCGGATTATTGCTGATTGTAGAAGCTACGCTACTGAGGGATGCTTTAACTGGTGTGCCAGCTCTGATTTCAAAAAAAACTGGCGAATCAGTACTCAGTGCGGGGTTTGTAGATTTAACCCTTAATTTATAACCTGTGCCGGCCGGGGTGTTTGCTGGTATTACCCCATTGACAAAAGTAGTGTAGAATCCATTGTAAGATCCGATGTTGATTTCGTTCCCTGCGGTATTGACTAAAAACAGGTTGAACGTATTACCAATCTTAATGCAGCTGCTTCCTTCCGTCAATCGTAAAAGTGGCGCTAATGGTCGATCCGGGCGTATAAGGTCCTCCATCCACCATTCCAATAGTAAGTTGTGCATTGGAATGAAAGGATATAATACTAAGGAAGAGAGCGAAAAAAGCAGTTAGAATTTTCCTCATATTGTATCGGTATATCAATTTAGAAAATAGAATCTAATTTTCCAAGTAACTGCCTAACAACGAGTTGAAATTTCTACAACGTAAAAAACCTCTGGATTTTGGCCCAGAGGTTTTAATTGATGATTAACAGAATTGGCTTACATCATTCCGCCCATTCCACCGCCACCCATAGGAGGCATAGCAGAACCACCAGCATTATCTTCAGGATCATCAGCTAATACACACTCTGTTGTTAACAACATCGCTGCGATAGAAGCTGCGTTTTCTAAAGCTACACGACCAACTTTAGTTGGATCGATAACACCTGCACTGATTAAGTTTTCATAAACATCAGTACGGGCATTGTACCGAAATCACCTTTACCTTCTTTAACTTTTTGAACTACGATAGAACCTTCAATACCTGCATTCTGGCAGATTTGACGTAATGGCTCTTCGATAGCACGTTTAACGATTGCGATACCAGTAGTTTCGTCTTCGTTAGATCCTTTCATACCTTCTAATGCTTCGATAGCACGGATGAAAGCAACACCACCACCAGCAACGATACCTTCTTCAACAGCCGCACGGGTTGCATGTAAAGCATCATCAACACGGTCTTTTTTCTCTTTCATCTCAACTTCAGAAGCTGCACCTACGTAAAGAACTGCAACACCGCCAGCTAATTTAGCCAAACGCTCTTGTAATTTTTCTTTATCGTAATCAGAAGTAGTAGTCTCGATTTGAGCTTTGATCTGGTTAACGCGCGCTTTGATATCATCAGATGAACCAGCACCGTTAATTATAGTCGTATTGTCTTTGTCAACAACGATTTTCTCAGCAGTACCTAAATAAGTAAGGTCAGCATTTCTAATTTGTAACCTCTTTCTTCAGAGATTACAGTACCACCTGTTAAGATAGCAAGATCTTCTAACATTGCTTTTCTACGGTCACCAAAACCTGGAGCTTTAACAGCAACAACTTTCAGAGAACCACGGATTTTATTTACTACTAAAGTAGCTAAAGCTTCACCATCTAAATCTTCAGCGATGATTAACAATGGTTTGCCAGTTTGAACTTGTTTCTCTAAAATCGGTAACAATTCTTTCATGTTACTGATTTTTTTGTCATAGATCAAAATGTAAGCGTTTTCTAGTTCCGCTTCCATTTTATCAGCATTAGTTACAAAGTATGGAGATAAGTAACCACGGTCAAATTGCATACCTTCAACTGTTTTTACTTCAGTTTCAGTACCTTTTGCTTCTTCTACAGTGATTACGCCGTCTTTACCTACTTTACCCATTGCTTCAGCAATCAGTGCACCAATAACTTCGTCATTGTTTGCAGAGATAGACGCAACCTGTTTGATTTTGTTGTTGTCTTCACCTACAGTTTGAGACTGAGCTTTTAAGTTCGCTACAATTGCAGTCACAGCTTTATCGATACCACGTTTCAAATCCATTGGATTTGCACCAGCAGCAACGTTTTTAATACCCGCTGTAACGATCGCCTGAGCCAATACAGTTGCAGTTGTTGTTCCGTCACCTGCGATATCGGCAGTTTTAGAAGCAACTTCTTTAACCATTTGAGCACCCATGTTTTCGATTGGGTCTTTTAATTCAATTTCTTTTGCTACAGTAACACCATCTTTAGTAATAACTGGTGAACCGAATTTTTTATCAATGATTACGTTACGTCCTTTTGGACCTAAAGTTACTTTTACTGCATTAGCCAAAGTATCAACACCTCTTTTCAGGGCGTCACGGGCTTCTACGTTATATTTTACTTGCTTTGCCATTTTTCAACTATTTTTTTAATATTTGGTGTGATTCGCCGGGATTAAACCAGCAACTAAAGAACTGCGTAAGATCAGTCTCGCGCATAATAAGATACTCTTTACCTTCAAAAGTAATTTCAGTACCTCCGTATTTGCCATATAAAACTACATCACCAACTTTAACGCTCAATGGTACTAAGTTTCCTGTTAACTCGGCATATTTACCCGGGCCAACCGCAACTACTGTTCCTTGCTGAGGTTTTTCTTTAGCTGTATCCGGGATATAAATACCCGAAGCAGTTTTTTCTTCGGCAGGAGCAGCTTCAACAACTACTCTATCTGCAATGGGTTTAATGTTTAAAGCCATAACTTAATTATTGTTTTAATTTAAAGGTTAACGTATAAATTTTGTAATAACGCTAAAGATACATCAGTTTTTATGCCAAGGGGCATTGTGTTGCCAAATTTACACAGGCTTGTCAGCTAATAGATTATGCACCTATTTTTTTTGTGTCAGACTGGCAGGGATAAACGAAAGAAGCCCGTCAGAAATATTTTCTGACGGGCTTCCTGAATGATGTATTTCAGCTTATTTTTTCGGTGCTGCCGGCGTAGTTGCAGGAGCAGGAGTTGTATTTGGTTTTAAACCACCGCCAATTGGTGAAGGTGCAGGTGTTTTATCCAATTGTTGTTGAATTTTAGAATCTCCACCGCCAGTAGCGCCAATTGATCCTGTTTTTCCAATAGCAGTAATCGCCAGTGAAAATACAACAACTAATGTTAAAAGAACCCAGGTGCCTTTTTCAAGTACATCACCTGTACGTTGCACGCCGAACATATTGCTGCCCGATCCGCCTGTTGCCAGACCACCGCCTTTAGGGTTTTGTATTAATACAAACAGGCCTAATGCAACACAAATAATGATCAATAAAATAATTAAAAAAAGCATAGTATGTTAAAGGTTAAATTTTCTTTTCTATAGATTGGATAAGGTCGGCAAAGTAACGTCTTTTTTCTGGAAACTTCAAACTTAATTTTTCATAAGTATCTATCGCCTTGTCGTAAAGCATTTGCTCGATGTAAATAATTGGCCAGTGTTTCAGATACAAGGTCATTCTGATCCTCTGCACTTTTCTTAGCCTTGTTTTCATTGTCGATCTGCTCTGCTTTAGGAGGCATAATCTGCGGATCGTTTTTGATAAAACTTTCTATAATCTCAGCATCTTTCGTTGCCGGTCTGTGTTGTTCTTCATTTTCCAGTAAGGGGTCACTGCCGGTCAGATGGCTCTGTATATGGAAAATATGTTCCACATATTGCTGCTGTAATTCCTGAGAGTTATTTGTTTTTGGTAAAGCATAAGGCTGAAATATACTCTGATGCTCTTTACGGGTTTTTGCCAGCCACCATAAAAAGGTATATGGTAAATTTTCATCATGGTAATTGCTGATCTGGCTGTTTTCTACTTCAGCCGCTGCCACTGCTTCATGCTCTTCAATAACAGGTATTGTCAGCTCTTCTGCAGCAGGCTCTTCCTCTTGCGGTTCAGCAGTCTCCGTACTGAAATTCTGTTCAAATGCGAAGAAATCTGTAGAAACAAACAATACTTTCGAATACAAAGTCATCTTCCAGAGAATTCTTGCGTTCAGTAGTTTCCTGAGTTCTTACAGTTTCGGCAGGTTGCTCTGAATTTTTAAACGGACGATAGTTTGTATGATCAATTTCTGCAATTTCCTCATAGACCTCTTCCAGCTCATCAAAACTTTCCTGTTCATTATCTTCCCGTACGCCCTTACAGCCATTGACAATCAGAAAATTTGCCGGTGTATTTTCTGTCTTAAACAGGAATTGGTGTAATAATAGCCCGTTGGTATAAAGCGAGGCCTGAGCAAGCTGATTCGTGTCTTTTGCCCGCTGCAAATCGGCTTTCGCCAATAACAGATGTAAAGGTTGATAATAGGGGTAAACCTGCAATAAATTACTTAACATAGCAGAATGCTGCGAAGATGCCTTTTGAGGATCCGCAATTAATTCAGCAAGTTGTTGTTGTATGTCTTTATCGAGCTTCACGAGACTAAGTTAATAATTGAAATTTTTATAATTAGAGAATATCTGTTTTTTCTATTCCCCTACCATTGCGCAAAAGCCCGGTTGAATATATCTTCACTGAGCTGAAGATTGATATCCTTAATTAATGCATTTTGAACCGACTCTAAACTTTGAGACCCCATATTAAACACTTTGAATCTTTCAAATGCTTCTTCAAAACTTTGCTTTGGATTCAGATTATTCGTGTATTTTACACTAATTCTGATCGTCAGCTGATTTGCACCCGCTACTGGTGCATTGTTGTTTTGGAGGGCGACAGGTTTGATATCATAACCTGTGATTCTTCCTTCAAAAATCGCATCAGCATTACTTTGCGTAACAGCCAGACGTGTCTGATTCCTTATCCGCAGTTTTAATGCCTCCGTGAAATCAGCACTTAATGTTGGAATAACCAATGGTGCATTATTTTCAAAATAGGATACTGTTACCGTTTTCATCTCTGCAGGAATAGAAGCTCCGTTTAATTTTACTGAACAAGAGTTCAAAAAGTAAGTGCAGGAAGCAGCAACAGTAAACATATGGTTTTGATCGGTGTATATTGTTTCATCACTAATTTAAATTTAGTTCCTTGATTTTTCTATACAATGTACGTTCTGAAATCCCCAGTTCCTGGGCTGCGAACTTACGTTTGCCTTTATGTTTTTTAAGCGCCTTTTTAATTAAGTCAGATTCTTTGTCAATCAGGGAAAGTGATTCTTCCACCTCTTCCGCATCATGCGTATAGTTATAATCTACAGGAGTATTCTGAGGAGATTTTTTAATCGTAAAAGTTGAATCATTACTAGTCGTCTGATCTACCTCCTGGTAAAGCTGATTAATATAATGTGGGTTATCTTCCATAATATGCGAAGTATTTCCACCACTCTGAATAATCTCAGCAACCAGTTTTTTCAGATCCATCATATCCTTTTTCATATCGAAAAGGACCTTGTAAAGGATGTCTCTTTCAGAAAAATCCTCTTTATTGTTTCCATTATTTAAGGCATTGGCAAATTACTACCACCTTCGTTAGGAATATAATTCAATAAAGCATTGGCCGTTACATTGCGGTCTTTCTCTAATACACAGATCTGTTCTGCGATATTCTTAAGCTGTCTTACGTTTCCAGGCCAGCTGTAGTTACTCAGCATCTGGATCGCATCTGGTTCCAGGTGGATACCCGGGCTGCGGTACTTATCGCTAAAGTCGGCGGAAAACTTTCTGAACAGCAGGAAAATATCTTCTTTACGTTCATGTAAAGCAGGAATGCGTAAAGGCACTGTGTTCAAGCGGTAATATAAATCCTCACGGAACTTACCTGATTTAACTCTGTTATAAACATCCACATTTGTAGCTGCAATGATACGAACATCAGTTTTCTGTACTTTAGAAGAACCTACTCGTAAGTATTCCCCGCTTTCTAATATCCTCAATAAGCGCGCTTGTGTGCCTAAAGGTAGTTCCGCAACCTCATCAAGGAAGATTGTACCTCCGTTTGTTTGCGACTTCAAAATATCCTTTACGTGCTTCGTGTGCACCAGTAAAAGAGCCTTTCTCATGTCCGAATAATTCTGAGTCAATTGTACCTTCAGGAATTGCCCCACAGTTTACAGCAATAAAAGCACCATGTTTACGGGTGCTCATCTGGTGGATAATGTGTGAAAATACTTCTTTTCCACTACCACTTTCTCCAGTAATTAATACTGACATATCCGTTGGTGCTACCTGTCTGGCAATATCAATAGCACGGTTTAAAAGTGGAGAACCACCAATAATACCAAATCGGTTTTTAATATCTTGTACGTCCAAAATAATTTTATATTTAAATTTTCACCAGGATGTATTTTTTTTATTTTAATCAGTAATCCTGCCCAGTAATGTCGCTGATGTACAACGCTCAATAATGACATTTACATATTGCCCGGGCATCACATTTTCTACCGCAGGGAATACAATCATTGCATTCTGGTCATTTCTGCCACAAAGATCTTTGTCAGATTTTTTTTTAGAGAACCTTCTACTAAGATCCTTACCGTTTTTCCGACAGATTTTTCTAACCTGTAATGAGATGTGGTCTGTTGTTTTAATAAGATTTCCTGCAGACGGCGTTTCTTTACGTCTTCCGGAATATCATCTTCCAGTTTTCTTGCTGCCATTGTTCCTGGTCTTTCAGAATAACTGAAACAGAAGGCGAAATCATAATGTACATAGTCCATCATGCTCAGTGTTTCCTGATGGTCTTCTTCAGTCTCAGTGCAGAAACCAGCAATGATATCAGAAGAAATTGCACAATCCGGAATAATACTTCTGATGGCATCAATCCTGTTAATATACCATTCACGGGTATAAGTACGGTTCATCAGTTCCAATATCCTTGAGCTTCCCGATTGTACCGGTAAGTGGATATTATTACAGATATTATCATATTTTTTAATTGTATATAATACTTCGTCAGTAATATCTTTAGGGTGAGAAGTAGAGAAACGGATACGCAATTCAGGGCTGATTATTAGTGCACTTTTTCCAGTAACTGGGCAAAGTTAACCATGATCTCTGCTCCATCTTCTGCATCGTCCTTGCCTTTCCATTTATAGGAATCCACATTCTGTCCAAGCAATGTAACTTCTTTATAACCGCGGTCATGCAAATCCTGCGCTTCAGCAAGAATAGAATGAGGGTCACGGCTGCGTTCACGTCCTCTTGTAAAAGGAACCACGCAGAAAGAACACATATTATCACAACCACGCATAATGGAAATGAAAGCAGTAATCCCGTTTCCGTTTAAACGAACCGGACTGATATCTGCATAAGTCTCTTCTCTTGATAATAAGACGTTAATTGCTTTCTGTCCTTCACCCACCTGTTCTATCAGCTGTGGTAAATCACGGTAAGCATCAGGGCCTACAACCATATCAACCAGTTTCTCTTCTTCAAGGAATTTAGATTTCAAACGTTCTGCCATGCAGCCTAAAACCCCAACAATCAGTTTAGGATTTTTACGTTTTTCTATACCAAAACTGCGATAACCTGTTACGGACACGCTGTTCTGCATTTTCCCTGATAGAGCAGGTATTGATAAATATTGCATCTGCTTCCTGGTAATTACCTGTTGTTTCAAAACCCTGATCTAACAGGATTGAAGCAACAATTTCACTATCAGCGAAGTTCATCTGGCAACCATAACTTTCAATATATAGCTTTCTCGCATTAAGCAGTTTTGGGGCATCAACAACCAGGGCTTCACCCTGGCGGCCTTCATCATGTGTTTTGTCTGTTAGCTGTAAATCGATCATAAATGGTAACATTCTATAAGGGGACAAAAATACTAAATTTAATTTGTAAATGACAAATTGGCAGAATTTAAAAACGAGAGACTAATTAAATTATTATCCCCATAAACTTATAATCGGGTCTTACTCGTTTCAAATATCGAAAACATTATAAGTCCTGAGGTGTAATCTTAATGAAAAAATACAAATATGACAGACAAAAGATCAGGGAGTAAAAAGTTATATGCATGGATTACTGCAATAATTATCACTCTGATCGTCATTATTGGTAGTGCTTCTCTGTATGTGAGTTTAAGCTGGAAACCAGTATTGATAAAGAAGATCAAGGAGGTGGTTTACAATGGATCAGAACAGTTATACAGAATTGATTTTAAGGATATTCACCTGAACCTGCTTTCCGGAAGTGTAACTGTTGACAGCATTTTACTTGCGCCGGATACGGTCGTTTTTAATGCAAGAAAGAAGCTCGGAACAGCACCTGTACACTTATTCCAGGTTAAATTAGCCAGGTTACGGCTGCGCCGGATAGGGGTCTTGAAAGTCTATTTTCAAAAAAAGATAGATATGAATGATATCATCCTTGAAAATCCTTCGATCAATATGATCTATAACAAGGTTTATAAAAAAACTGCGCCTGTTAAGGATACACGCAGTCTTTACCAGCTGATCTCTAAAACACTGGCTTCTGTTCATATCAGGGGAATTAAAATTGCTGATGCTGATTTTGATTATATCAATGGCTCGACAGGTCGTTTGCTTAATTCGGTAAAGCATCTCAATGTACAGGTGCGGGATTTCAAACTTGATGGTAGTACCGAACACGATACAACAAGATTTTATTATGCTAAAGATGTGTCTTTTGAGCTGGCAGGGTATCATTCTTTATCAAAAGATAAACTTTATACAATGAAAGTTGATACCATTACCGGCTCTGCAACAGGTAAAACAGTCCGGATTAAAGGGGCTAAAATGATTCCGATGTATCCTGATCTGGCTTTCAGCAGAAAACTTAAGACTCAAAAAGATCGTTATGACTTGATTTTTGGTCTGCTCACCTTTAAAGGGGTTGATTTTGTAAAATTTAATACCGATCGTGTGATCCATGCGCAATGTCTAAAAATTGAGAATACGGAGGCTAAGATATTTATGAACAGGGAAATGCCTCCTGGCCATGCGGATAAAGGAAACAATTTCCCGCATATGGCTTTACAGCGATTACCTGTCTCATTGACTATCGATACACTCAGGCTCAAAAGGGTTAATGTTGCCTATACAGAGTATAATCCAATGTCACAGCAGCGGGGAACAGTGAATATTGACCAGCTGAATGGTCAGGTGCTTAATGTGACAAACGATTCTGTATCCCTCGCTAAAAATCATTATGCGGCGGCTGATTTGCATGCATCCCTGATTAAAGCTGCAAAACTTCATATCCTTATAAACTTCAATTTGTCCTCCAAAAACGGGGCATTTAATTTTAAAGGGACCATCGGGCAACTGGATATGGTGAAATTAAATCCATTGTCTAAGCCGCTTGGGATGGTAGAGATTGAAACAGGACAAATACAGAAAATAGACTTTCAGGCTGTTGCGAATGAAAAGGGGTCTGATGGAACTATGCAGTTGTATTATAATAAGCTGAAAGTGAAATTGCTGAAAGAGGGAGAAGATGGGAAGCCTGCCCAAAAGAAGGGTCTGCTATCTTTTCTGGCGAATACATTAATTTTAAAAGATGCGAACCCCTCAAAAGGAGATGCTGTACGGACAGCAAAAATTCATTTTGAGCGTCCTGCTGGCGCTTCTTTCTTTAACCTTTTATGGAAAAGTGTTTTTGTCGGCATGCGTGAAACAGTAGGACTGGGGATAATCCCAATGGAAAGCCCTGAAAAAGGAAGAAAAGCTGTGGTGCAAAAAATGGAAGAGCGTAAAGAGAAAAGTGCCAAAAAGAAGCAGCAGAGCAAGTAAAAGGAAAATAATTTTGTTTTATAGCGTTGTTAAAAAACGTATATTGGATTTCTGTTTAATTTAAACAGATTCTGGTTTTTATATGCAGGTTAGGAATGATTAAAAGAACCCGAAAAACATTTACGGTATTTAAATGGGTTGCAGGAATCATGTTTCTGCTGTTTCTGGCAGCGGATGCCATGTCCTGGTATCTTAGCGTGAAACTAAGGCCTGTTATTACAAAAGAACTTAAAGATTTGGTGCTGAATGCAACGGATAGCTTATATCGTATTGAATTTTCTACAGTGAACACGAATTTCCTGCTGGGGAATGCTTCTGTCAGCGATGTGAAAATTATTCCTGATACCAACATCTTTAATAAATTGATTACGCTTAAGCGTGCTCCGAATAATATTTATGAAGTGAGTCTGAAGAAGCTGACTATCCGGAATTTTCACCCGCTTAGTATTTATAAAGATAAAGAGCTGAATGTCGATCAGCTTTTATTTGAACATCCTAAGGTGGTGATGATCAACAGGCAGTTTGATTTTAATGAAAATAAACCGCCAAGACCGAATAAGTCGCCTTATGAATATATTTCAAAATTCCTTAAAGTAGTTAGTGTTGATCAGATCAAACTGAAAGAGATCAGCTTCAAATATATTAATAAAAACCAGCCAGTACCGGAGATAGATTCTGTGAATAAGTTGGATATTACACTCAAAGATTGGTTAATTGATGCACAGTCGGCTACAGATCCAACTCGTATCTATTTGTTAAAGGATGATGTTTGATTAATCTGAATGATTACCAGTTCGCAACTCCGGATAGTCTATATTTTGTACAGATGAATGAGTTTTCTTTTGCTGCCTCCACAGGGAAGTTAAATGTTAAAAAATTTGGTGTTGTCCCCCGGTATTCCGAAATGGATTTTGGACGTAAAACGGGATTCTCTAAAGAAAGGTTTAGTATCCAGCTGAGTGACATTAACCTGAAGGGGATTGATTTGCCGCTATATGTAAAAAAACAGGTCCTGGTGGCTAATGAAATGAATATTGCTAACGGGTATGTCTCGGTATTCAATAACAATGAACTGCCTGGGCAAGGTGCAGAACGTGTAGGGAAGTTTCCACATCAGCTTTTACAAATGGTTAAAGCGCAACTTACAGTGAAAAAACTGAATTTGAGTGATGTGGATATCAGCTATGCTGAATATGATAGTGATAGCAAACAAAAGGGAAGGATCACTTTTGAGAAAACGTCGGGGACAATTTTAAATGTGACGAACGAAGCAAAAAGGTAAAAGCGAAGAACCCGTTTATGCAGGCTAACCTGAATACTTATATGATGGGGCAGGGGAAATTGATGGTTAACTTTAAGTTTGACCTGAATGCGAAGAACGGTGCTTTTTCTTATAATGGTGAACTATCTAACATGGATGGGGGTGTGTTAAATAGAATCACTAAACCTTTGGGCATGCTACAGGTGAATAGTGGTGTAGTTAAGAAGTTAAGTTTTAACGTGGTGGCCGATGAGGCTAAAGCAAGTGGTGATCTGAACTTTCAGTATAAGGATCTTTCTATTGGGCTACTGAAAAAGGTACAAGGAAAAAATAGACTGGTTAAACTGGGGCTGTTTTCTATGCTGGCAAATTCTTTGGTTATCAGACCGGATAATCCTGACGCAAAGGGGATCATGGTGCCTGCTTCTATTTATTTTCAACGTGATCCAAGGATTTCCTTTTTTAGCTTTATCTGGAAAACTTTGTTACAGGGTATCAAGTACACGGTTGGGCTGACGCCTGAGAAACAGGCAGAAATTGATGAGCAGATCGCGAAGTTTGAGAAAATGAAGAAGGATAGGGAGCTTCGCAGGGAAGCTAGACGGCTGCGCCAAATAAAAAAATAAGGTATACCACATTCAGACTTCGTCCCCCTGAAGAGGGGAACAGCTATGTCTGAATGTGGTATACCTTATTTTTTTATTCTGTACCCACCATGGAGAGCGCCTTACCTGGAGACGCTTTAGGTGAGTTATTAGATAACGCCTTAAGATAGAACCCTTGATTTGAGGGATCTGTCTTAAGGTACAACTATCAGGTGAGATTTGTTACTTTAAGACTTCGGCTGGTGCAGGTTTATCGAGCAGGTTATTATAGTAGAAACGTGCGCGCTCTGAAAAGTCATGCTTGCCTTTAGCTGGTTTCCAACCGTGTCTGCCACCAGGGTATATCATTAATTCGAAGTGTTTGTTTTCATCTTCTAGTTTGTTGATTTGATTAGCTGAATGGTTTTTTGCATATGGACGTTATCATCCATATCGCCATGCATGATACGTAAAAGGCCTTTGTATTTTTCTGTGTAAGTTAATACGGAAGCGTTTTTGTAGCCTTCCGGGTTTTCCTGAGGGGTATCCATGAAGCGTTCTGCATAAACGGTATCATACAATTCCCAACTGGTAACTGGTGCACCTGAATAACCGTAGTCGAAGTAGTCTGCTGCATAGGTTAAAGCCATTGCTGTCATGTAACCGCCGTAGCTGTGACCGGTGATCAATAGCTTTTTATTGTTTACCCATGGTTTTGCTTTTAACCATTTTTTGCGGCTGTGATATAGTCTTTCATCTCCCATTTGCCAAGGTTCCTGTGCATTAAGGCTACGCCTTCTTTACCGAATTTACCTGAGGCACGGTGATCTACTTCAATCTGGATTATGCCTTCATTTGCCCACCATTGCAGGTCATTCTTTTTCCATGTGTTTTTTACGGTTCCTGCGTTAGGGCCTCCGTAAATACTGAAAAAATAACCGGGTATTGCTTAGTGGCATCGAAATCTACAGGATAGGTAATTACGGCTGGCAGGTTATAACCATCGTCAGTTGGAATGGTGATCATCTCAGTTTTTCCAATGTTGTAGCTGGCGAAGTCTGCTGATTTACTATCTGCGATTTCTTTGATGATCTTTCCGGTGTTATCTACTAATGTACGTTTTGTTGGGGTAGATACGTTGGAGTAAGTCGTGATGAATTTACTGCCGGATGGGGAAATTTCTATTTCGTGGGTATACTCACCAAAAGTCAGTCTTTTGAAGTCTTTGCCGTTATAGTTTACACGATATAGGTCGGTTCTTGTTGAAGCTTCTTTAAAGGCAGTGAAATAAACAACTTTGTTCTTTTCATCAACTTTGAGGATGTCTTTTACCTGCCATTTACCACTGGTTAATGGATTGATCAATTTACCGTCCAGGGTGTACAGATAGTAATGTGCCCAGCCTGTTTTATCGCTTTTTAAGATGTAGTGTTTTTTATCTTTCAGATAGGTGATACGACCATCATAGTCTAAGTCTACCCATGAGGACTGTTTCTCGTCGTAGATTTCTTTTTTGGCCCCGGTTTCTGGTTTAACGGCATAGAATTTCAGGTTATCCTGTCCTCGGTTCATCCACTGAACCATCATATTGCTGCCGTCATGACTCCAGTATGGGGTCCCGAAATACTGATCGTCTTTTTCATTGAAATCTGCCCATACAATAGTACCGCCGGCTGCCGGAACGAAACCTATTTTTACTTCTGGATTTGGATCTCCGGCCTTAGGGTAACGTGTTTTCTCTACGTACCCGTGTTGCCCGGTTGATCCGTTAATAGGAAACATCGGTACTTTGGTATCGTCGAAGTGCATGAAAGCAAGATGTTTGCTATCTGGTGACCACCAGAAAGATCTGTATTTTGTAGGTCTTCCCAGGATCTCTTCGTAATAAACCCATGAAGAATATCCATTGTAAATTACATCTGTGGCATCAGTGGTATATATCTGATCTCTTTACCTGTTAATACGTTTACTGCATAAAGGTCATTGTCACGGGTAAAAGCAACGTATTGACCATCTGGTGAAAGCGTAGGGTTTTTCTCCTCCTGAGGATTATTGGTTAAGCGTTTTGGCTCAGCCTTACCGTATTGGATATAGACATCATTATCTTTCACCATCACATCTACATCGCTTTTAGGTGGCGGAGTATATGCTGTACGTGTACCAGAATTGATATCTACTGCGTATAGCTGACGGTTTTTATCGTCTTTTTCTATGAAATGATTTTCATCGCTCCAACCATATAGTTTATTCAGACTATTGGTCAAAGAGGGTGTGTGGTCCTGGGTTTGCTCAAAATTAAGTCTGTGCTGCTGGGCTTGCAGATTGAAACTGATAGCTAATCCAACGGCCAGACTAAATAGTAGAGAATTCTTCATGTTAAAATTTTTTTGAGGCAAACATAATAAAGCTGATGCGCATTATGTGTATTGTTTAACAGATGTTACTTTATAAAAAAAAGCATGCTGTGTTTGAACATAGCATGCTTTTGAAAGTATATCCTGATTTGCAGGAATTTATTCTATTACTCTTTTGGCGTCGTCGTGTTTGATCCGGTATCTAAATCAGACATGCCAAACATCACTACGAGTTTATTGCCGAGGTAAAGATTTAAAGTCTGATCGGCAATGTCGTATCTGAATGTTTTATCATTCAGCATATTCACAAAAGCATTTTCTAATTTCATTTTCTCTTCAGAACAAGCCATCATTGTACTGCCGATTTGCTTAAAAGTAATCGCTCCTTTGCTGAATTCATAAGCTCCGAAAATATTATTGCAACCGGCTGATCCGTTAAATCTCTGGTCTTCTCTATGAAAAATCAGGTACGCAGGAGATTGTTCCTGAGTAATCCCGTCCAATTGAATCAGGTTCCATTTATGATTAAATATAAAGGCTGTTTCAGCTGTATTTTGTGTTGTTCCGGTCCCCTGAGATATTTTTTGTCTCTTAATAACTCTCTTTACTCTATAAAGGTACATGGACGCATCAGCGGGGACATTTGTTCTTCTGGTGCGGGTAACTAAAAGGGTATAACGATAGCCGGGTTTGTAATTGAAGCCTGTGATACCACCATAG
The DNA here is from genome assembly GCF_053890575.1 of Pedobacter sp. NJ-S-72. Lineage (NCBI taxonomy): Bacteria > Pseudomonadati > Bacteroidota > Sphingobacteriia > Sphingobacteriales > Sphingobacteriaceae > Pedobacter > Pedobacter sp. NJ-S-72. Next base: position 4,688,125 of record NZ_CM132681.1, read on the forward strand.
AAAAATTCCCAGTCTTTACTGGTCTTGTATTTAACAAGGTAACAGGTCTGAGGCCCCATCCCAGTACAGTTTGCACGCTCTTCTTTGATAACCATCTGGATGTCCTCCGCTTTGGTATAGATCGAGAGGCCAACTATAAATGCAACTGTTAAAATTAGTTTTGTGCCGAAGTTTTTTAGTGTGTGTGTCATTGTGTATGTTATTATTTACTCCAACAAGATGTCCAAATGGACTCTTTTCCATAAATATAAAAAAAGGGATGCTCATAAACTATGAACATCCCCACTTTATTTCGAAATTGTTTACGATAGAGATGTAAAATTTCTTTTGTTTATTTTGAATTAAATCGTCCAGTTCCAGCCGCCGAATTCGTCAGCCGTAACTCCGTAGCGGATATCATTTAATTTTTTAGCGATTGCAGTAGAAACAGTACGGGTGGCAGGGTCTGTAAGGTTGTATTTTTCACCTTCATAAGTGATCTCACTGATTTGGGTAACAGTTGCCGCAGTACCTACAGCAAAAGCTTCTGTTAAAGTGCCATTTTCAATGTTGTCCAAAACTTCCTGGATCAGCACCCCCTTCTTTCTTCTACTTCAATACCCATGCTTTTTGCCAGAAGGATAATCGTATCTCTTGTTACACCGTCCAGAATAGTTTCACGCACTTCAGGAGTTACGATTTTACCATTGATGACAAACATCAGGTTGGCTGCGCCTGATTCTTCTAAGTATTTATGTTCTTTAGCATCTGTCCAGATTAACTGGTCAAAACCCTCAGCCTGTGCTTCAGCAGTAGGAAGCATTGCTCTTGAGTAATTACCTGCTGTTTTCGCAGCACCGACACCACCATCAGCCGAACGTGATAATGTGTTTCAACTTTAACTTTTAGTGGTTTGCTGTAATATGGAGCACTTGGATTAGCAAGGATCACAAACTTGTAAGTTGATGACGGTTTTACACCTAAAACAGGGTCCGTAGCAAACATTACTGGTCTCAGGTATAAAGAATAATTTTCTTCAGATGGAACCCATGCTTTATCAATATCAATCAATGCAGCAATACCATGCATAAATACTTCTTCAGGAATAGTTGCCATCGCCATGCGGACAGCAGATTTATTGAAACGTGCAAAGTTTTTATCGGCTCTGAATACGCTTACGCTGCCATCAGCTTGTTTATAAGCTTTCAGTCCTTCAAAAATTGCCTGTCCATAGTGTAAAGCAGAAATAGCCGGACTCATCGGAATAGGGCCATAAGGAAGGATTTCGAAATTCTTCCATTCTCCGTCTTCATAATCAGCCACGAACATATGGTCTGTAAAAACTTTTCCAAAAGGCAAGTCAGTATAATCTGTTTCAGCAGTCTGGAATGACCAGCTTTTGTGGTTTTTATAGTTAATGTATCTATCACGGTTTCTCTATTTAAATCAGTACAAAATTACGAAATGTTCGGCTTATAAAATATTTTATTTCTATTTATGACAGTTCTCCGTTATCGTTGATAGGGGCTGCCATGAAAAATTTGTTATCTTTTGATAGTCTTCAGGACGTTAACCACCCATGCTTTTCCCCATTCTTCCACTTGTTCTTCTGTCCACAGGAAAGGGTAAAAGATCCTTTTCTGAAAACGCGGAGGCAGGTATTTCTGCCAGTTGGTTCCTCCTGTAGCAGCGATGTCTACCGGGTCTCTTTCCAGATATCTTACCGCAGACTTATAATGTGATAAAGGCCATTCTACATTGACAAAAAGATCCAGCTTTCTTAATTCTTCTGCTAATAAACTTACATCCTGACCATCGTCAGCGAATTTTGTATATAGAACAGAGAAATTAGTGTGTTCCCGTTCCTTAATCAACCCAACCCGACTGTGTCGCATATTTGGAAATAAACTGTTTTAAGGTCAGTGTTTGTTTGCCGGTAGCCAGTTCTGTTGCACCAAACTTCCAGTAGATATTCTCAAACTTCTCTTCAATACTTGCATTTGCAAGTTCTTCTCTTTTACTCTTATCAACTAATCTTGTAAAATCAGTTGCGCAAATTTCTATCATTCTATACTGGCCGGACTGAAAACCACTGGCTGGTAATAATGACATCCGGAATTTAAGAAACTGCTCCTTTTCCATTCCATCTACCATAACATCAAAAGAACTTGTCAGGGCAGTGAAATAAGCATTGATACGTTTCACACGGGTGGTGAAAAATTCTACTGTTAAAGCAGGGTGTTCAGCGATTTGTTTGCATTCATGCAGGCAAAGCTTAAAATAAAGCTCTGTAATCTGATGATACATAATGAAGATTTCCTCGTCCGGAAACGGTGTTTTCGGATTCTGAAGGCTTAGTAAGGTATCAAGATGGATATAATCCCAGTAGGTTAAGAAATCAGCATATAGGAGCCCGTCTAAATAGGCGGCCATGTCCTGGCCCATAGCTTCATACTTTTCCTGTAGTTTATCCAGCTTGCTTTTTATTTCTGGTGTAAGTTCCATTTTAGTAGAGTACTCTGAATTTTATTGTATGTTCAATTTTTTTTAAAGACTTAAAAAGGTCTTTGTCATATTCTGCATTGATGTCTGTAATTGCATAACCAATAGTAGCGTTGGTCATCAGAAACTGGCCGACAATATTGATGCTGTGTTTCGCAAAAACAGTATTGATCTGCGCCATAATTCCTGGTACGTTATGGTGGACGTGGATCAAACGGTGAGAAGCATCAATCCTTGGCAATTGTAAATTAGGGAAATTACTACTCAGATAAGTCGTGCCTTTATTCATAAAATCCAGCATCCGCTTAGGAACAAAATTGGCGTTCCTTGGATTGTTTTTTGGATCTTCAAAAACCACGATCCCCATAGCTGTACAAGTTTGTGTAAATCCAGTTTTCCAACTGCACTGCCCAGGTAACCTATTGTTTTTAGTTTCAGAGCGATTTTTAGTTTTTCAGGATCCATTTTCTCGCCTTTAGCCAGCAGGATCATATGGACATCTTTCACATATTTATCTTCAAAAGAAGTTTTGTGACGAATAGAAAGACCGTCTTTTTTTAAAAGTGCAAGGCTTTCTTCCGGGATATCTCCGATAGCCAGACATAAAATCCTGTTTTTAGGATAAGAAATCGCCCTTGGCAGATTGTTGACGTATAAAAACTCGTCAAAACTTGGTGTAACATGGTCAGCTCTGCTTACAATGCTTTCCCGGGAGATGTTTTCCGTAAAAGCATAGAATTTTTTTTTGATCATCCCGCTTTCACGAAGCTGAAAATCTGAGTAACCATCACCAATTCCATACAAGTCTCCTTCAAGGTTCAGATGCTGCATCAGTTTTACTTTGCCGCCTTCCTCGCTCAATGGGTTTGCATGATCGTAATCTATATTTTTTGCCGTCTCCAGTGGTCACAAAAGTATTGGCGTAAATATTTTCTTTTTTGATATGATACTGACTTACCACGGGGGTGATAAATTCTTTAAATCCTCCGGATACAATCAATACCTGATCGGCATGTTTCTTAAAGAAAGCTGCATTGCGGGAAAAGGATTTTGATACTTTCTTCTTTAACCGGGTAATCAATTGTTTCAAATGATCTTCTGAAGCTTCCAGTAATTTTACCCTTTGCGCAAGACTTTCACCAAATGATAATTTCCCTTCCATCGCGAGGTTGGTCAGGTCTTCAATCTTCTTGAAGATGGCCTCCTTATCCGGATGTTTTTTTAGCGAAATACGGGCAAGCTCATCAAGAGCCTCTACCTGGGTGAAGGTACTGTCGAAATCAATGATGTAAATATTCTTTTGCTTCATTTTAAAGTTTTTTTAAACCTGCACACACTTCTTGAATACTCTGATGCAGGGGCTTAAAGGTGATACCCGTAATATTTTTGATTTTATCGTTACTGTATAAACTAATATTTAAACTGCTTTTGGCAGCATCGCTGGTCAGTGCGGCTGTTTTTCCTGTAAACAGGGAGGCTAATTTTGCTCCGCGCCATGCCAGGCCAAGCATCCATGGTTTTGCTTCTTTGGATGGAGTTTTAACACCCATACCCTGAGCAATTTCTGAAAAAAACTGTTTATAATGATAATTCTCTGCCGATATTGTAAATCTTTCGCCTGTAATTTCACTTTCCATCAGTGCGATCATACTCTTTGCAACATCTTCTACATCTACAATTCCAGTAGCGCCTTTGGTATAATAGCCCAGACCGTCTTTGACAAGTTTGAAGATTGCACCGCTGCCTGTATACCCGGCATTGGCGCCGATGATTACTGAGGGGTTAACGATGACGGCATCCAGGCCTTCGGCCATGCTGCGCCAGACTTCCATTTCTCCTTCGTATTTGGAGATTGCATAAGAATGCACATTCGCATCATACTCCCAAAGTCTTTTTCTGTAATCTGTTTTCCTTTTTTAGGTTCACCCAATGCGGCAACTGAACTTACATGAAGAAGCCTTGCATTGTGATGAACACATAGATTGGCCACATTGCTGGTGCCTTCAATATTAACCTTTAATAAGGCTGCTTTATCTTTGGGATCAAAAGATACTATTGCTGCACAATGATATACTTTAGTGATACCTTCAAAGGCATCATCCAGTGCAGACAGGTCATTGATGTCGGCTACAAACCATTCAATGCGTGTATTATCTTTCAATAAAACAGGAATTGCAGATTGTTCCCTTTTCAGGGCGCGTACACTTTTACCCTGCCCCGTTAGCTGATGAATGAGCTCAGATCCTAAAAATCCTGTAGCACCGGTAACTAAAATCATTTCATTTTTTTTAGGATGTTCATTAATATATGATCTCAAAAATAGATATTTGATGGCATAGATACCATTAATTATGTCCTTATCCGATTTTTTCTCCCCTTTAGCTCTCGAAAAATTCACGCCTAAACAGGGCTTTTATACCAGTCAGCTGGGAATGAAGGCTAGTTTTTACACGGAAAAATTTCCTGAACTGGGTGATAAAGAATTTGATATTGCTATTATTGGTGTTAAGGATGACCGTGCTGCGGTGAATAACAGCGGCTGTTCTTTAGGGCCGGATTACTTCAGGGAACAGTTTTATCTGTTACATGAAGGCGCTTTTGAAAGCCGTATAGTAGATCTGGGTAATATCCTTGCCGGAGCAACAATTTCTGATACTTATGTCGCTGTAAAAATGGTAGTCACTGAACTGATGAGACTGGATATTGTTCCGGTAATTATTGGTGGTGGGCAGGATCTGACTTATGCGCAATACATGGCTTACGAAGCTTTAGAGCAGAAGGTTGATTTAGTGGTTGTGGATAATAAGTTTGATCTGGATGAGGATGAAAACGAACAGGGGAGCATAGCTACCCGGTCAGATAGTTATCTGAACAGGATATTTATGCATCAGCCCAATTACCTTTTCAATTTTAGTAATATCGGTTTTCAGACTTATTTGGTGAATCAGGATAGCTTAAAAGTGATGAACAAACTGTATTTCGACGTTCACCGTTTGGGTGAGTTTTTAACTGATGTGAGTTCTGCTGAACCTGTGATCAGGAACGCAAACATGATGAGTTTTGATTTTTCCTGTATCCGTTCTTCTGATTCTTCGGCAAATGGGAATGCTTGTCCGAATGGGTTTTATGGCGAGCAGGCTTGTAAGATCGCGCATTATGCGGGATTAAATGATAAGTTAACCTCTATCGGCTTTTATGAATTTAACCCCGCTTTTGATAATGGCAGTCAATCAGCAATGCTGCTGGGCCAGATGGTCTGGTACTTTGTAGATGGTTTTTATAACCGTAAAAAAGATTTTCCATTAAATCCTAAATCTCAATATTTAATTTATCGTGCAAGTCTGAATGACGGAACAGGTGAAATGCTTTTTGTAAAGAGCAAAAAATCTGACCGCTGGTGGATGCAGGTACCTTATCCTTCGGGAGTTTCTAAAAACGAAAGATTCCATCTTGTTCCGTGTAGGTACGAGGACTATACGATGGCCGTGAACGGGGAGATGCCTGATTTATGGTGGCGTACTTATCAAAAGCTGCTTTAGACCAGTTGGTTCGACCCCAGGTTCTATCCTCCGCAAAGAGAAAATCTCCTTCTGTGATGATCGCACTGCAGATTTGTGCCGGATTAAAGTCTTTATGATTATAAAGCAAGGTCAAATTATATTTTTTGTAAAAGTACTGAATGGCGATACCTGTTATACAAAGACAACCAGCTGGCAGTTGAAAGCTTAATTCTTGTTTTTCTAGTGTTTCCTGGTCTTGTTTTATCTCTATCTGTCTGATGTCAGGATGCAGCGATCTATAGCCATTATTCATATCAAAGGAATTTGTGCTGATGGTAATGGTACATTTTTCGCAGTCTTGTGGGAATTTCAATTCGATAGGGATTTAATTTCAGGCAGGGTCACCCGAAGCTCATTGCCTGATAAAGCAGTTACCGGTTTTACCCACAGACTTTTATTTAAAGGTGAATTCAGATTGAAATCGAATCCGTTTAATGCCGCAAAACCATCTGTCGTAAATTGGTGTATTTCATTGTCCCCGGGGTAGTATGGCAGGAGTATTTCCTGAAGTTTTTTGGTTAAACGGTTAACCATAGGGCCATCATGAAATTCAAAAATGAGATTTTCAACTAATGTGCGGATAAATTTCCCTAAAGTACTTGCTCTTCCAAAAAGGTAAGCCTTTTTTTTGGTGTCTGGTGTTTGTCTTACCATGCCCTTTCCGGGCTTGGTCTGCAAAATCTGTACATTTTTTTGTTTTCTGTAGACGAGGTTTTTTAGCTTTCCAGTCAGGAAATTGCCTTTGCGTATTGCCATAATGTGAATAATTAATTGTGAATTTATATTTTGTTCTACTTCAAGTTAAGTTAACTTCTGTGTGAATCCAAATCTGGTAAATTGACGGTACATCGTGAGTCCACCTATTTTCATGAAAAGGTAGACTCACTGTGGACCCGAGGTGGACCTGACGTGGACTCACACGGATGCTGGAGCGACGTTAGCTCTATTAGTAAAGGTTTTTTTGACTTTGCGTAGTCTGACTTTATATTTTGTCTTTTAAGTGTTGTTTGTGTTTGTTCCTGGGCAAATAAATAACCTATTTTCGGTAGGTTTTGTCATTTTGTTCGTATATTGGGTGACGTTTACCTGTCTAATAGCTGTGTTTGCGTAATAAATAGGATTGGGGACAATATTCCAGCCTAAACGATAAGATAATCAAAAAAAAAAACAGGTCAGAAGATATGAATTATATGGTAATGTATACATTGGCCGTAAGCCTTGCGGTATCGGGCTTTGGTCTCTTTAAGATCCTTCGTAGAAAACAATATAAGAGATCTGGAATAAGAGTTGATGGTATTGTTTCTGATGTGGTGATGAGCGGGAGGAATTTATTATCCGATTGTTCGTTATAAAGCACTGGATGGAGTTGAGGTTGAAGAAGAGTATTCGTTGGGAACTTCTCCATCAACCTTTAAAAAAGGTGAACGCATTGCCGTGTTTTATAAGCAGGGAAATTGTAAGAAATTCATTATTGATCATAAAAAGGCTGAATATATTGAGTTTGGTATGGTAGCAATTGGAGCACTGGTTTTTCTGGTTTCTGGTTTTTGTTTAATAGATTCAGACTTGGTTTGACCCCTCCATAATTAAATTTCATAAACTGGTATAAGATGACAAGAGCTAGTGTAAATCTGATTGTAATGCCTTGAATTACTTATTAAAAATCGGGCGTTGGCCATTATTGCTGACCATATTTGTTCCGGCTATTATGCTGGAGATATTGAAGCCTGAAGACGGAAGTGTCTACAGCCTGTTTGGGTCTATTTGGATAATGACTGTTTGTCTATTGTGGATTTATTCAGTCGGAACCATTAAAAAAAAAACGTACGTACACTGGTACTTCCTGTTCTTATCGGAGTTCTTTTATGTGTGTTCGCTTACGACAGCTATCTGCAATATTCTGCTTATGATCCGGAGATGGTGAGTTTTTCATACGAGTTTGTTTTTTCGTGTTTATTAGGAGCAATTGCTTTTTTATATCTTCTATATTTTACTTCTGGCGCTTATGTTGATTTTAGAAAATCAAAAGGTGAAGAAGATGTAAGTTTGCTTTTAACTTTTGTTTCTTTTTGGTTTTTTCCTGTGGGCGTGTTTTTGATGCAGCCAAAGTTAAACGAATGGCAGCCTCATAAGAGCCCTTTTCTTGGGGATGGGGAGGAGAGGCCTTTGGCCACTGTAGGTGGGTTGCTTATCGATGATTTAGATACATTAACAGGGACCTTAAAAGATGTGACAGATATCTTAACAGGAGCATTTGAAGATTGGCCGGTTCCTGCAATAACACTGGATGATTATGAATTTGCAGTTAGCCAATTTATTGGAGGAGAAACAACTGAGGATAGAATATCTTGTGCTTTAACTTATTGTGTTGACTACTCAAATTATATGTGGCAGGCTGAGTCCTTAAGGGGACTTCTGGAGGTATTTTGTTTTTATAATGAAGGAATATCTCTTAAAGAGATTATAGCAGAACTAAAGATTAAAATTGTAGAAAAAAAAAACAATAGGAACGCCAGTTCTTTAAAGATGAATGAGTTAAAGAAACATAGGCCATATGAATATTGAAATAGACAAAATTCCAAATTCGGACACGAAAATTATATTTGGTGTTCTTAGTATACCCTTGTTTCTCTTATTTGGATTTCTTTCATGGAATATGATTTTCAGGCCTGATCATTTAGAACTGGTAAAACAAAGAGATCTGCCTCTGGAATTTAATGGAAAGATTGATTCATTATATTTTGATGAGCGTAATCATAATGTGAAAGTTGCGGTGTTGAATAATCAATACGAATTTCATATTCCCAGGAACTGGGAGCACCATTTAGAGATAGGTGATTCATTGTTAAAGAAAAAAGGCTCGTTTGAAACGGAGGTTTACAGGGATGGCAAAAGGAAAATTATTCTGGACTATACTGATTTTTATACAGATGAAGAACGGAAGTTATTGGCGAGAGTTTTTGTTTCACCTATTTTTGAAGACAGTGGAATGTTAGATAAAGATGCGGTATTAAAAGCAGAATTTAAAAAAAACTCTCCGCCTTTGAACAGTTCCCGGATTATGGCTATCATTTTTTAATTACGGCTGAAGGGAAAATAAAACCATCTTCTTTTCGTAGAGGGGTTATTTATAATCCACTCAATAAACTGATTAAGGAAACTTTTAACTCCTATAAATGGAAGCCGGCTTATCAGACAAATAATCCGAAAACCGGAATAGCCGGAACAGGGAGTCTTTCTGTTAATTTTTTAAACAATAAAAGGAATGTCCGGCTCAAAATTATCTTCCGGGATGAATATGAGCGTTTTGAATGGAAAACAGTTTATGACAAAATATACTATTATGATAGGCAGAAGTATCTGTTAAATAATAGAAATTAAAAAGGCCATTTTTTTTTTACTTTTGGTGCAGATTCACTGAAAGCATATGATATATCCGATAAAAACAACCGCTCTACAAGAAAACCTTGACTTCTATGCTGAAGTGATCCTGATGGAGGAGAAAGCAACTCAATATATAAAAGGATTTCCTTGGTGTAAAGCGGTTATAGAATCGTCGCTTTACTTCAATTTGGGAGAGAAATTATGTGTTTTCTTATATGAAATTGATAATTCTTCAAGTAAGGAAGATAACTTTCTCTGGGTAGTAGTTGGTGATCTTCCTCCTATGTATCTGGATATTTATGGGCCTAAAAATACTGTTCATGTACTTGCAGATTATGTTGACCTGGCAAAAAACTGGATATCAAATATAGAGGCTGGTTTGTCGGTTGCAGGTTGCTACCCTTTTAATGTTGCACCGACAATGGAAATGGCAGATCTGTTAAAGAAGAGGATTGTGTTGATTGAGAATGCAATTCTTGCTAATATGGATGAGGTTGAACTGCCGGATGCTTTGCTAAAGGGCTTATAGGGTGTTCGTTATGTTCATCTTTGGAGTTGTAAACTATTATACCTGGAGTTGTTAAATCAGAGAATAAGGAAAAAGCAGGTTCAGGAACTCTGAGGAAAAAGAGGCTTGATAAATTGAGAAAAGAATGGGAAGAAGCTGAGAATTATGTCTCGTTATCTGAAGATTGGATCTCAAATGTTGAATCGGGATTGTCAGTTAAGGATTGTTATCCTTTTGATGCTGATCCAACATTGGAAATGGCTGATCTTTTAAAAAGACGAGTAGCTATAATTGAAAATTCTATTATTCCTAATATTGATGAAATTGAATTACCACCATTAGTTAATGGCTCTATAAGCTTGGAAGTGTCTATTGTGAAGCTAGTAGGCAAAGCTTGGCTATAAGCCGGGCTTTACTGTTTATTGCCCGTAAGCTTTCCTGGCATTTGCATCCCTAAGAAAGGCATCAATAATAACCAGTGGCTGAGGATAATGAACTTTGACCAAAGCAGCCAAAGTGATATGCCCAGGCTACTGGGTGAGTTCCTGAGCTTTCTGGTATCCTATGGCTACCAGGTGGCCTTTTGGTTTTTAATGGTTTTTTGAGTGAATAGGTTAAAGATTATAAGGGGGCAATTGGGATTTTTTATCTTCTTATGACTAATATTGTTATGATATTTGTTATATTTGATATATGGAAAGGCTAAGTATTCAAAAAAAAAAGAGTAGTCGTAGTTTTTTTGGAAAAATAACACAGAGAATCCTTTTGAAGTATTTTCTAATCTAAAGAACTTTTGTTTAAGCTATTCACAGTTTAATTACAATACCATAAGTAATTATTTGAGTAAGGCTAAAGTTGCTTACGAAAATCAGGAAATACGAATAGAACGTAAAAATATTATTTTAAAGCCTAAGATTGCTCCTGAACCCCGAATTAGAAAAATAGTACCTGTACTAAGAAGGGTTATGATGAAAGATGCCAATGATGAACAAGATGACCTGAAATATTGGTTAGGCCGGCCGGTAAAAGAGCGTGCTGCCGCTGTTACTTACATCATTTCTCAATCTTTAACAAAGGGACAAAGAATGGATAAAACTAAGCTGGTAAAGAAAAGAATGTACGCATGACGTTAGCCGAAGATTTTGAAGATTTTGTTAAATTGTTAAACCAATACGATGTTGAGTACATGGTTGTGGGAGGCTATGCACTGGCATTTCATGGTAAGCCTCGTCACACAGGTGACATCGATATTTGGATCAATGTATCTGAAGAAAATGCAATTCGAATGCTCAAAGTTGTGAATGATTTTGGGTTGCAATCTCTTGGCTTCCAAAAGGAAGATTTTTTAACAGAAGGATTAATTAGCCAGATTGGATATCCACCATTACGGATTGATGTGCTGAACCTCATTGATGGCGTTAAATTTAGTGAGGCGATCTTAAATATGGAAAAGATAGAACTCGAACTCGAGAATGATCTTGTCATCAACTATATCGGCCTTAGTGATCTAAAAAAAATAAACAAGTCTCCGGCCGCAGACAAGACATCACCGATGTTAAGACATTACAAAAGTTAATAAAATCTAAAAAAGGTGGTTTTCTGGATACTGCCGATGAACATTAATGGCATATGATTAATAGACTTCATAGTCTTACAGTTGTTTGTATCGGTGGTTATTAAAACAAAAGCTATGATGGTGTTATTGTCCAGGAGGGTACTTATCAGCCATACTATCTGAAAGAATCAAAGATCGGCAATATAAAAGGAATAAAAAGAGTGAAAATCTGTAGGTTTAAAGAAGGTGATTTTTTTAGCTATATCATTATATTTATAGTTACAAATGATTTAAAACTTGAAGTTCGGAAACCTGATGTCAGCAGGTACAAATATTTATTAGATGCTTTAAAATCCAATGGAATTATCCTTGACACATCTATAATTTATAGAATTGTATTTGCGCGAATGCTGAAATGAATAATAAACTTATCGCAATAAAGTTCAGAATCATATATAAATCAAAAGGCCCGGACAATTGTTCCGGGCCTTTTGATTTATATATGATTCTGAACTTACATCAAATCAAATCCTATATCTTCTCTGAAATATTTACCATCAAAATATATCCTTGCGGCATCAGCCGTTGCTGACTGTAACGCCTCAAACATGTTATCCTGTAAACTAGTTACCGCTAAAACGCGTCCGCCGTTACTTTTGATCACACCTCCTTCAGCAACTGTTCCGGCGTGGAAAGCTAAGGACTGACGAATATTATCAATTCCGGTCATTACTTTACCTTTTTCATAGTCGCCAGGATAACCGCCTGCTACAATCATTACCGTAGCTGCGCTTTTAGGACTGATCTTTAACTGAACATCTTTCAGCTTCTTCTTAGAAGTAGCGATGAAAAGTTCTACCAGGTCATTTTCAATTCTTGGTAAAACACTTTCTGTTTCAGGATCACCCATTCTGCAGTTATACTCAATGATCATTGGTTTATCACCAACTTTGAATAAGCCGAAGAAAATAAAGCCTGTATAATCTATCTTATCTTTCTTTAATCCGTTTATAGTAGGAATGATAATGCTGTTTTCTACTTCTTTTAAGAATTTCTCGTCCGCAAAAGGAACCGGAGAAACAGAGCCCATACCTCCTGTATTCAGTCCGGTGTCACCCTGACCAATACGTTTGTAATCTTTTGCTTCTGGTAAAATCACGTAATTATCACCATCAGTTAATACAAATACGGACAGCTCAATACCTGTTAAAAACTCTTCAATAACTACGATTGCTCCTGCATTACCGAACTTGCCTTCACTTAACATCAGGGTCAATTCTGCCTGCGCATCTGCTGCGGTTTCACAAATTAAAACACCTTTACCTGCTGCCAGACCATCTGCTTTTAAAACAACTGGTAAGCTGTGGTTTTCAAGGTAAGCTAATCCATCTGCCAGTGTATCTTGGTGAACGATTTAGAACCCGGATGCGGAATATTGTGGCGTGCCATAAATTCCTTTGAAAAATCCTTGCTGCCTTCTAATATAGCGCCTTCTTTTTTAGGGCCAATTACCGGAATTCCTGCAAGTTTTTCGTCCGCCAGGAAGAAATCGTGAATACCATTTACTAAAGGTTCTTCCGGCCCGACCACAACAAGCTCAATTTTTTCCGTTAAAACAAATGTTCTGATTGCTGCAAAATCATTTGGATTAAGGTTTACATTTTTACCATATGCTGCTGTTCCGCCATTACCTGGTGCGATAAACAGTTTTGAGCATTGTTCAGACTGACTCATTTTCCAGGCGAAAGCGCTTTCTCTTCCACCAGAACCTAATAATAAGATATTCATATCAGCAAAGATAAACGCTTTGCCTAAATTTTAGACAGACTCTCTTAAATTATATTCACCTGATCATTACCTAAAGATGACAATTTGTACTTATCTGCTTAAATAAAGCCAGTATAGCCGTTACAATTACAAGATATTTTGTAGTTTTATCCCTCGATAACTGCCAAAGTGACTTGTCAAATGGTGTGGCTTGGTTGTTGTAAAATGATGATTTTAAAACAAAAAAAACATAAATAGAAACGATGCTAGGATTTTTAACCAAAGTTTTTGGAAGCAAATCAGAAAGAGATATTAAGGCAATCCAACCACTTGTCATTAAGATAAATGAAGAATACGCTAAACTTTCGGCTTTAAGCAATGATGAATTGCGTAACAAAACTGTCTACTTTAAAGACGTAATCGCTAAATCTTTAGCTGAAATTGATACTCAAATAAGTACACTGAAAACTGATGCTGATGGTCAGGATTTATCCTTACCTGAAAAAACTGCCATTTATGAGCAGATCGATGTATTGGTAAAAGACAGAGATAAAGCATTGGAAGTTGTATTGATGGAAATTCTTCCTGCTGCTTTTGCGGTAGTTAAAGAAACTTCAAGACGTTTTGCTGAAAATCCTGCACTTGAAGTAACAGCTTCGGCTTATGACAGAGACTATGCAGCACGCAGAGCCAATGTTAAAATCGAAGGTGATAAAGCTTTCTGGGCTAATTCATGGGATGCCGCGGGAAGTACAGTAGTATGGAACATGGTTCACTATGATGTTCAGTTAATCGGTGGTATCGTATTACACAATGGTAAAATTGCTGAGATGGCAACGGGTGAGGGTAAAACGCTGGTAAGTACATTACCTGCTTACCTGAATGCTTTAGCTGGTCAGGGTGTACACATTGTAACCGTGAATGATTACCTGGCACGACGTGACTCGGAGTGGAATGGTCCATTATTCGAATTCCACGGGATCAGAGTAGATTGTATCGATAAACATGAGCCTAACTCTCAGGAACGCAGAAATGCTTACCTGGCTGATATTACTTATGGTACGAACAATGAGTTCGGCTTTGACTATCTGCGTGACAATATGGCGCAGGAGCCAGGACAACTGGTACAACGCAAATTGCATTTTTGCAATGGTTGATGAGGTCGATTCAGTTTTAATTGATGATGCACGTACTCCGTTAATTATCTCAGGTCCGGTTCCTTTTGGAGATCAGCATGAATTCCATGAGCTGAAACCAAGAATCGAACGTTTGGTTAACGCACAGAGAGAATATGTAACCAAAGCTTTAAATGAAGCTAAAAAATTAATCGCAGATGGTAAGACCGGAACCGAAGAAGGTGAAGGTGGTTTAGCTTTATTAAGAGCACACCGTGGTTTACCAAAAAACAAAGCACTGATCAAGTTTTTAAGTGAAGGAAACAATAAAAATATCCTGCTTAAAACTGAAAACAGCTATATGGCTGATCAGTCGAAAAATATGCCTAAAGTAGATTCTCATTTGTATTTCTACATTGATGAGAAAAACAACCAGGTAGAATTAACAGAAAAAGGAATTGAGCTGATCACTAAATCTGGTGAAGATGAGCATTTCTTCGTATTACCTGATGTAGGTACTGAAATTGCTGAAATTGAGAAATCAGCTTTAGAAAGTGAAGACAAACTTGCTCAGAAAGATGCGTTGATGCGTGATTACTCTATCAAGGCTGAACGTGTTCACTCGGTGAACCAGTTGTTAAAAGCTTATACCTTATTCGAAATCGATGTTGAATATATCATCGATGAAGGTAAAATCAAAATTGTAGATGAGCAGACTGGTCGTATCATGGATGGCCGTCGTTATTCTGATGGATTACACCAGGCGATTGAAGCTAAAGAAAATGTGAAAGTAGAAGATGCTTCACAAACTTATGCTACAGTTACTTTACAGAACTTCTTCAGAATGTACCATAAATTATGTGGTATGACTGGTACGGCAACAACTGAAGCTGGTGAGTTCTGGTCTATTTACAAACTGGATGTGGTAGAAATACCTACAAACAGAGTGATGCAGAGAAATGATGAGCAGGATTACGTTTACCGTACTGTTCGTGAAAAATATAATGCACTTGCAGAAGAGATCGTTATCGTTAAATTAACAGAAGCAGGAAGACCAGTATTGGTAGGTACTACCTCTGTAGAGATTTCTGAACTGTTAAGCCGCATGCTGAAATTACGTGGTATTAAACACAACGTACTGAATGCAAAAATGCACCAGAAAGAGGCTGATATTGTAGCTGAGGCTGGTCAGGCTGGTACGGTTACAATTGCAACGAATATGGCTGGTCGTGGTACCGACATTAAATTAGGTGCTGGTGTTAAAGAAGCAGGTGGTTTAGCTATTGTTGGTACAGAACGTCATGAGTCACGCCGTGTAGACAGACAGTTACGTGGTCGTGCAGGTCGTCAGGGAGATCCGGGTTCTTCTCAGTTCTTCGTTTCACTGGAAGACAACTTAATGCGTTTATTTGGTTCTGAGCGTATCTCTAATATCATGGTTAAAATGGGAATTGAAGATGGTGAAGTGATTCAGCATTCTATGATTACCAAATCTATTGAGCGTGCACAGAAGAAAGTAGAAGAAAACAAACTTTGGTATTCGTAAACGTTTACTGGAATATGATGATGTGATGAACTCACAGCGTTCGGTAATCTATGCTAAACGTAAAAATGCTTTGTTCGGTGAACGTCTGGATGTAGACATGAACAACATGGTATTTGATGTTGCTGAAGATGTTGTTTCTGAATATAAAGAAGCTGGTAACTATGAAGGTTTCAAATTAGAGGTGATTAAAAACTTCTCTTTGGATACTGATATTACTGAGTCTGAATTCAATTCAAGAAGCATTCATATTTTAACGGATAAGTTGTTTGAAGAAGCAACTACTTTTTACGCAAGAAAATCTGAGAACATCATTCTTCAGGCGATGCCGGTATTAACACAGGTGTTTGAAGAACGTGGTGAGCATATTGAGCAAATCGTTGTTCCTTTCACAGACGGAATCAGAAGTATCCAGGTTCCTGTGGAATTGAAAAAAGCAATTGCCAATCATGGCAGAGAAGTAACGAAGTCATTTGAAAAAACTATCGTTCTTGCTTTAATTGATGAATCATGGAAAGAGCATTTACGTGAAATGGATGAATTGAAACAATCTGTTCAGAATGCAGTTTATGAGCAGAAAGATCCCTTAATCATTTACAAAATGGAAGCTTTCAACTTATTTAAAAATATGTTGAACGCGGTAAATAAAGAAGTAGTAAGTTTCTTATATAAAGGTGGTATCCCGATGCAGCAGGAAGCTGATGACATCAGAGAAGTTGAAGCACCAAGACCAGCACCAAGCAGACTTAAGATGTCAAAACCTGAATTTGCTTCGTCAACCAGTACAGGAGATGTACAGTTTGATGACACCCGTGAGGCTGTTCCGCAACAACCGATACGTAAAGAAGTTACTATCGGAAGAAACGATCCTTGTCCTTGTGGAAGCGGCAAGAAATACAAAAACTGTCATGGTGCAGGATTGTAATTTGTAATACACATAAAGAATGCCGATTTTTGTAAAAAGAAATCGGCATTCTTTTTTTTTAACAGTTTTTTACCCCTTCCTATGAGATCATTTTTTACATTTATTATTTGTTGCTTTTCTTTAGCTGGTTTTGCCCAGAAGAGAGGGGAAGTGGTCATTGTCAAAGATCCGCTGGTAGACAGCCTGATTGAGAAGAGGATCGCTTTAAACAAAAAATCGGCTCCTGTAGCTACGACTACTCATAGAGCTGGCGGGGCAATAGTTTCGCAAATGGGCTTCCGTGTACAGGTCTTTTATGGCTCAGACAGAAGACAGACTTTTAATGAACAGGCACGTTTCAAATCGGCCTATCCAAAACTGAACACTTATATTACTTATAAAGTACCTAATTACTATCTCCGTGTGGGAGATTTCAGAACACGTCTGGAAGCCCAGAGACTGATGAATGAACTCAGATCAACATTTCCGACTCTGTTCATTTTCAGAGAAAAAATCAATGCACCCCGTTTATAGCCAATCAGATGATTAATAAAGAACAGATTCAAAATTTAGCACATACTATCTTTCAGGACGTTGTCGGTTATCGCCAGCATCTTCACATGAATCCGGAACTTTCTTTTGAAGAGTTTCAGACCTCAGCATTTATTAAGGACAAACTAACTACATGGGGCATCCCTTTCACGAGTATGGCTAATACTGGTGTAGTTGGCCTGATTAAGGGAGATCTGCCGTCTGAAGAGGTTATCGCCCTGCGTGGTGATATGGATGCTTTGCCAATCATTGAAGCGAATGATAAGCCTTATGTTTCGCAGAATCCGGGTGTAATGCACGCCTGCGGACATGATGTACATACTTCTTCTTTGTTAGGAGCTGCTTATATTCTGAATCAGATGAAGGCAGAGTTTGGGGGAACAATTAAACTGATTTTCCAGCCGGGTGAAGAAATTCTGCCAGGCGGTGCAAGTCTGATGATTGCTGAAGGTGTATTGGAAAATCCAAGACCAGCAAGTATTATCGGACAGCATGTAATGCCGTGGATTGATGCCGGAAAAGTTGGTTTCCGTTCGGGTATTTATATGGCATCAGCCGATGAATTATATGTAACTGTTAAAGGAAAAGGCGGACATGGTGCGCAACCTCAGCAGAATATTGACCCGGTATTGATTACTTCTCATATTATTGTTGCCTTACAGCAGATTGTGAGCCGTAATGCAGATCCAAGATTACCTTCTGTGCTTTCTTTTGGAAAGGTAATTGCAAATGGTGCGACTAATATTATTCCTAATGAAGTGAAACTTGAAGGAACCTTCAGAACACTGAATGAAGAATGGCGTGCAGAGGCGAAACGTCTGATGAAGAAAATGGCCGAAGGTATTGCCGAAAGTATGGGCGGCAGCTGTGAATTTAACATCATGCATGGTTATCCTTTCCTTGTAAATGAAGAAAAACTAACTGCAAGTGCACGTGGTTATGCTGAAGATTACTTAGGTAAAGAAAATGTGGTTGATCTGGATATCTGGATGGCTGCAGAAGATTTTGCTTATTATTCTCAGGTAACTGATGCTTGTTTCTACCGTTTAGGTACAGGAAATGAGGCTAAAGGAACTAAATATTCTGTCCACCATCCTAATTTTGATGTGGATGAGGATGCTTTGAAAATATCTACTGGTCTGATGGCTTATATAGCTTTAAAGCAATTGGGTAACTAAATGAAGAGTTTGCTTATCGCTGCTTTAATGGTATGCTGGTATGGAGGATTTGCGCAGCAGATCCCCCGTTTTAATCCGGATACGATTAAAACCATTCAGCTGGATTCTAATGTGAATATCGTAGCGCAAAAGCTAAGTGTGGAAACCTTTATTAAGGCTATTACGACTGATACGAGTTTCTATGCTGCGTTCAGAAAGATGAAAAAGTATAGTTTCATTGCTGAAAACCGCATTTTCACTTATGACAAGAAGAATAAAATAAACGGAAAGATTTATCGCAAGATCAGACATTCCAATTCAGGTCCTGTAAGAATGGAGTATCTGGTTAAACAGGATACAGGTAAGGTCTTTTAGAAGAATGGCAAATATCAGCTATACACCGTAGAAATGTTTGATTATATTTTTATGAATGCTTATAAGTCTGACCTGGTTTCTGATGCACCAACTTCTTCTCCGGGAGGAAAAGGTGATACCAATTCAGGTTATAAGGATAAATTGAAAACGTTGATTTTTAATCCGGGAAAACCGGTAAAGGGAATCCCTTTTATTGGAAGCAAAACGGAAATTTTTACGGCGAATATGCGCCAGTATTATGATTATAATTTCCAAAGCGGAACTTACCTGGATTCTATTCCGGTATATCGTTTCAAGGTTAGCGTAAAGGATGATTTGAGTAAATGGACTAAGGATGGTTTGATGATTAAAGAGCTGGTTACGATTTTTGATAAGCGTGATTTTGCAATCCTTGGCCGTTATGTAGATATGAAATACAGTAATATGCTATTTGATTTTGATGTGCAGATGAACATTGAAATGGGGTATTTCGGGGAGGATAAATTACCAACCAAAATTACGTATATCAGGGTAATTGGAATGTGCCTTTTAAGAAAGAAGAGCGGGCAAGCTTTTTGATATTGCATAAAGATTACCACTAAAAACAACTAATTATCCTTGCAAATCGAATATTTAATGTTATAATTGCAAGGATGATAGCTAGGAAAGTAAAACAGGAAATCGTTGAATTGCTAGAAGAATTTCCGGCAGTAGCTGTATTAGGGCCTCGTCAGGTTGGTAAAACAACACTAGCGATAGAGATTGCTGATTCAATGACGCAGGAGTATATTTACCTGGATTTGGAGAGCCCTGCTGATCAGGCTAAATTGAGCGAAGCTGAGGCTTATTTTGAGTTCCATAAAGGAAAACTAATTATTCTTGATGAAATTCAGCGTGTCCCTGAACTTTTTGCTATTCTTCGTGGAGTTATTGATAGAAGGCGTAAGCAAGGGTATCGAACCGGTCAGTTTCTTATTCTTGGATCTGCTTCTCTGGATCTTTTAAAACAATCGTCTGAAAACTCGCTGGACGTATTGCGTACAAAGAATTATCAGGGCTTAACGCAATTGAAATAGAATCTGATGAAAGAACACAAGATGAGCTTTGGCTTAGAGGCGGTTTCCCTGATAGTTTTCTGGCAAGAAGTGATGAGTCAAGTTTAAGATGGAGGTTGAACTTTATCAGTACTTATCTCGAAAGAGATGTCCCTCAATTGGGACCCCGAATTCCAGCTGTAACTTTAAGACGGCTTTGGACCATGCTAGCTCACCATCAGGGAGGCCAGCTTAATGTTGCACATCTTGGCGCAAATCTTGATGTCACTGCGCCAACGGCAAAAAGATATATAGAATTATTAGAGGATTTATTATTGATCAGAACAATACGTCCATGGTCAGGAAATATTGGAAAAAGACTTGTTAAATCTCCTAAGATATATATTAGAGACAGTGGTCTTGTTCATGCGCTACTTCAGCTGAAGACGATTGAAGACATCTTAGGGCATCCGGTTGTTGGAGGAGCAAGCTGGGAGGGTTTTGTTATGGAAAACCTACTTTCCTGTTTACCCATAGGTGTCACACCATGGTTTTATCGTACAGCCGCTGGTGCAGAAATTGATCTCGTTATCGAACAAAATCTGAAAAGTATATATGCTATTGAAATAAAAAGATCAATGACACCAGTGCTATCAAAGGGGTTTTATTTGGGTTGCGAAGATGTTGGTGCTACAAAACGTTTTGTAGTTTATCCGGGAAAGGAAAGTTTCTCTATTTCTAAGGAGGTTAAAGCGGTGACTTTAACTGAAATGATGCGCATAATTAACGAAATTAGTTAATATTAAGCTTTACCTAAAAAACAGCTAAATTGGTTACCTTTGATTCCCTGGGGATTTTAACCAGATTTCCGGCTGTACAAACCTATTCTAACCATCAAACCGCATGTTAATGAAAAGACTTATCCAAACCATGGCATTTCTGGCTGCAGGATGCCTGTTGATTACTTTTACGGCTATGAAAGCCAAATCTAAAAAGATTATTTTCTTTGGAGATTCTATTACTGAGCAGGGTGCTAAGCCCGGTGGTTATGTTGATCTGATCAGCAAAACATTAAGTTCCTCAGCCTACGAAGTAGTAGGTGCTGGTGTGAGCGGTAATAAAGTATATGACCTTTATCTGCGTTTAGAAGATGATGTGTTAAACAAGAAACCTGATGTGGTGGTTATTTATATCGGCGTAAATGACGTTTGGCATAAACAGACTTCTCATACGGGTACTGATCTGAATAAGTTTGTAAAATTCTACCAGGCTTTAATTAATAAAATTCAGGCTAACGGCGCTAAAGTTGTGGTTTGTACACCTGCTGTAATTGGAGAGAAGAAGAACGGTGCTAATGAAATGGATACTGAACTGGATAAGTTTTCAGTTGCTATTCGTGAACTGGCAGTTAAAAATAAGCTGCCGTTGTGTGATTTAAGAAAGTTGTTTACGGATTATGATTTGCAGAATAATCCGGAAGATCTTCCGAGGGGGGATTTTGACAACTGATGGAGTCCATCTGAATGAAAAAGGTAACAAAACTTTGGCTGAGACGTTGTTACCATTTGTAAAGTAATTTGTTTTAATGATATATCAGGATACTATTAACAAAATCATGGACACTTCCCGTATTGAGGAGGTTGTTGGTGATTTTGTGTCTTTAAAAAAGCGTGGGACAAGTTTAATTGGTAACTGCCCTTTTCATAATGAAAAAACACCTTCTTTTCACGTATCGGTAACTAAAGGTATTTATAAGTGCTTTGGTTGCGGTAAGGGAGGGGATTCTGTACGTTTCATTATGGACCACGAGAAGTATTCTTATCCTGAGGCTTTAAAATACCTGGCGCAGAAATACAATATTGAGGTTGAGGAGAAGGAAGAAAGCCCGGAAGTTCTTGAGGCTAATAATGCAAGAGAAAGTCTATATGTAGTATCTTTATATGCGGCAAATTATTTTGCCAACGAGTTATGGACTGGTGAACAGGGACGCGCAATCGGGCTAAGCTATTTTAAAGAACGCGGGTTCCGGGAAGATATCATTAAGAAATTTGAATTGGGATATTCTCCTGATCAGTGGGATGCTTTAATCTTAAGTGCAGCTTCGGCAGGGCATAAGGAAGAGTATCTGGAAAAGACTGGTCTAGCAATCCGCAATGAGAAAGGAAAGGTTTATGACCGTTTCCGTGGCAGGGTAATGTTCCCTATTCATAATTTTACGGGCAGGGTGATTGGTTTTGGTGGCAGAACGCTAAAAACTGATAAGAATGTTCCGAAATATGTCAACTCTCCTGAAAGTGATATTTACCATAAATCGAATGTGCTTTATGGCTTGTTTCAGGCTAAGAAGGCTATTCGTGATGCTGATAATTGTTATCTGGTAGAGGGTTATGCGGATGTACTTTCTGTACATCAGGCAAATATTGAGAATGTAGTGGCCTCGTCTGGTACTTCACTGACTATAGAGCAGATCAGGCTGATCGGGCGTTTTACACAGAACGTAACTATCTTATACGATGGGGATGCGGCGGGTATTAAAGCTTCACTACGCGGACTGGACATGATCCTTGAAGAAGGGTTGAATGTGAAGGTTGTTAACTTTCCTGATGGCCATGACCCGGATTCGTATATGCACAAGGTTGGTGCTGGTGCTTTTAAAATCTATATAGAAAATAACCGTAAGGATTTTATTCTTTACAAAGCTGACACGCTGCTTAAAGAGGCGGGGACAGATCCGATTAAACGTGCGGGTATTATCAGGGATATTGTAGAAAGTATCGCAAAGATACCTGATGATATTAAAGCTTCTGTCTTTATCAGGGAATGCAGCCATCTGCTCCAGGTAGAGGAGCGTATGCTGATGACTGAACTGAATAAAATCAGGGCAGCTAAGTTTAAAAAAGGGGGCCAGGGTGGGCAGCAGTATCAAAGACCATCCGGTAACCAGTCGTCTTCTCCGTATCCGGATGGGCCGCCAGATAATCTGTTTGATGATAATGCCGGTCCTGACCTTCCGGAGATAGAGGTCGCTGCAGACGATGATTTACTACAGGAACATGAGATCATCAGACTTTTATTAGCTTTTGGGCATGAGCTGGTGAGCTGGGACAATATTGATAATATGTACATCGGATCGTTTATCATGCAGAATCTGTCTGATGTAACTTTCGAAGATGAAATTTGTAAACTGATTATTCAGAATTATAAAGAAGAAATTGAGAACGGACATTTACCTGTAGCAAATCAGTTTATCACCAATGAGGATCGTAAAATCGCAGATTTGGCAATTACTTTATCTACTTCTCCGTATTCACTAAGTGAGAACTGGTATAATAAACATCAGATTTATGTGCGGGATGAAACAGTTAATTTGAAAGCTACTATTCTTGGTGGGCTTTATCACCTGAAAAAGAAGAAAGTTGAACGTCTTTTATTAGGTTTATTGCAGGAAATAAAGGTGGAACCTGACCCTGTTAATCAGGATATTCTGATGAAATACGCTTTTATGAAAAATGTGGAGCGTGAGATATCTAAATTTTTAGGCTCAGTAGTTATTAAATAATGGCAGCACATAACGAGCTGGGGAAAAGAGGGGAGCTGCTTGCAGCAAACTATCTGGAGACCTGCGGTTATCGTATTCTGGAAAGAAACTGGGTTCATAGAAGGGCAGAAATAGACCTGATTGCTTTTTATGACAGTAAGCTTATTTTTGTGGAAGTAAAAACCCGTAGCTCTGTCAGCTATGGAGAACCGGAGGATTTTGTGGACTGGAAGAAAGAGAAACAATTGGAATTTGCCTCCTCTGTTTATATCGAAAGAAAGAACCATCAGGGGGAAATTCGGTACGATATTGTTGCAATTGTTTTTGAAAATGAACAACTTTATAAAATTAATCACATCGAAGATGCATTTTGGCCAAACTAATACGCTTATCAAATTACCTAAATTAATCCTACTGATCTGTGCGCTTACGGGCATTACTTTCGTGATTTCTGTAAAAGTGGTGGCAGTCATAGTGAGATGCTGAGTTTCAAAATGCCTGAACAGGGACAGGGTTACGGACTGGGTGAAGACGTTAAAGTACAGCTGAATGTACCTGCGGATGATAAAATCAGTAGTGTGAACTATTTGCTGGATGGTAAAGTGGTTGGATCAAAGAATAATGCAGAAGCGTTGACAATCAAAACTGATGGTTTATCTCTGGGTTATAAACTGATCACAGCAATAGTGGATAACGGAGCTAAGAAAGATACGGTTACGATTAATATTGTCTTAAAATCGGCGGTTAAACCGACTGAATTTAGTTATAAAGTTATCAATACATTCCCGCATGATACAAGTTCATATACACAAGGGCTAGAATATCATAATGGCCGTTTACTGGAAAGCAGCGGTGAATATGGCTTTTCTACTTTAAAATGGGTAAACCTGCAAACTGGTAAAGCGTCTCCAAAGATCGATCTGGAGAAGAAATTCTTTGGAGAAGGTTTACGCTGATCGGGATAAAAAAAAATCTTCTGCTGACCTGGAAAGAAGATATTGGCTTTGTTTATGACGCGAAATCTTTAAAACAATTGAGCACTTTCCCTTATCAGAATAGCAGAGAAGGCTGGGGACTGGCGTTTGATGGAAAGCGTATCATCAAGTCTGACGGAACGAACAGGATCTGGTTTTTAAACAAAGATACCTATCAGGAAGAAAGTTATATTGATGTGTATGACAATAACGGTCAGGTAGATCAGCTGAATGAACTGGAGTATGTTGACGGAAAAATTTATGCGAATATCTATCAGACAGATAAAATTGCTGTTATTGACCCTAAAAACGGCTCTGTAGTGAGTTATATAGATCTGACCGGGATCTTGCCTGCAAAAGATAGATTTCCTAATACAGATGTCCTGAACGGCATTGCGTGGGATGCTGCTGGTAAGCGTCTTTTTGTTACAGGCAAGAAGTTTAGCAAACTGTTCCAGATACAACTGGTTCCGGCTGTTCAAAATAGGTCTTTATTGCTTGTTTTCCTTTTTTAGCTTGGGCTCGTTTATCGTTCCGGTATAGCTAATGGACTGCTGACTATTACTTGTGATGGTCAGCGAAGCGTTGCCTGTTTTGGTCACGGAAAGTGTCAGGTTGTAATTGTCTTTCACATCTTTTGGCTTCATCTGGATCAGCCATCCGCCTTTTTTATTCTTTGTGCTTTTATAACTGAAATCTTTAGACTTGAATTTGATCCCGCTATCATTAGAGTCTCCTATTTTTGGGGTATAAGAACGGCCATAATACGGAAGGTAAGCGACAAGACTGTCTGGTGTGATCGATAGGTCATAGTTTGACCCGTTGAGGTTAATATTGCCTCCGCCTGTATAACCAGGCATTTTACTCATTACGTTATTGATGTCTGCTACATTTAAAGGAGTTGCACTTGTGGCTGCAAATACATAATTCTTAGCGTCAATAACTTTTGCTGTGGTTTCCTGATCGCTCTGTGCTTTAAGCTGTAAGCCTGAAAAAAGCAGGGCCAGGATTAGAAAATTTTTAAACGTTTCCATTTGTATTTATTTATGTGTGTAGAACTTAGATGATCTTTTGATACAAAGGTTTAAACAATAACTAAAGATACGAATGAAAACGTTTATATAATAGAGCTGTTTTAAAGCTTAACTGGCACTTTACGAGTTTATTAAGCTTTAAAACAGCTCTTGAACTATCTCCAGTTTTTATACTGGTTGATCAGTCCGTTGGTCGAAACATCATGTGAAGAAACTGCATCGTTATTCTTCAATTCAGGAAGGATGCTTTTTGCCAGTTGTTTTCCCAACTCAACGCCCCATTGATCGAAACTGAAAATGTTCCAGATAATTCCCTGAACAAATATCTTATGTTCATAGATCGCAATCAGGGTTCCAAGACTACGTGGAGTAACTTTCTTCAATAAGATAGAGTTAGTTGGTCTGTTACCTTCAAAAACTTTGAATGGTGCAAGTTTTTCTTGATTTCTTCTTCAGATTTGCCTTCTTTTTTCAATTCTGCGGTAACCTGTTCTTCGGTTTTACCGTTCATCAGGGCTTCTGTCTGTGCAAAGAAGTTAGATAGTAAAATCGGATGGTGTTCGCCTATAGGGTTTAAACTTTGTGCGGGTGCGATAAAGTCACATGGGATGATACGCGTTCCCTGGTGGATCAATTGATAAAATGCGTGCTGACCGTTTGTACCTGGTTCTCCCCAGATGATCGGGCCTGTTTCGTAAGTTACGTCGTTACCGTTACGGTCTACATGTTTCCCATTACTTTCCATATCTCCTTGTTGGAAATAGGCAGCGAAACGGTGTAAGTACTGATCGTATGGCAAGATCGCTTCTGTTTCTGCATCAAAGAAATTGATATACCATATGCCAATTAAAGCAAGGATTACAGGAACGTTATTTTCGAATGGAGTATTTTCAAAGTGTTCATCTGCCGAATGAGCACCAGCAAGTAATTCTTTGAAATTAGCAAATCCTACGCTCAGGGCGATAGGCATTCCGATCGCACTCCATAAAGAGTATCTTCCGCCAACCCAATCCCAGAAACCAAACATGTTTTCGGTATCAATACCAAATGCAGCTACATCTTTAGCATTGGTTGACAAGGCCGCGAAGTGTTTCGCTACGTCATCTTGTTTTGCACCTTTGCTCAGAAACCATTCTCTTGCTGTATTGGCATTAGTCATTGTTTCCTGAGTAGTGAACGTTTTAGAAGCTACCAGGAATAAGGTGGTTTCAGGATCAACTGTTTTCAGGGTTTCTACGATATGTGTGCCGTCAATGTTAGACACGAAATGCATTGTTAAATGGTTTTTATATGCTTTTAAAGCTTCAGTAACCATTACTGGCCCTAAATCAGAACCACCAATGCCGATATTTACTACATCTGTAATTGCTTTACCTGTATAACCTTTCCATGAGCCGGAGATGATTGCTTCACTGAATTTCTCCATTTTGGCTAGTACTTCGTTTACACATCGTCCATGACATTTTTACCATCAGCATAAACCGGCTTATTGCTCTGGTTACGCAATGCGGTATGTAAAACGGCTCTGTCTTCTGTCTGATTGATCTTTTCTCCGCTAAACATCGCCTTAATGGCTTCATCCAGTTTACATTCTCTGGCAAGCTGCATGAGTAATGCAAGGGTCGTATCATTGATCCTGTTTTTAGAATAATCCAATAGGATATCTTCGAAAACTAGGGAAAACTTCTCAAAACGCTTTTCATCTTCTGCAAACAGTTGTTTTAAGTTTTTCTCATTGATGTCAATGAAGTGATCGGCCAGATATTTATAGGCCGCTGTCTCTAAAAAAATTTATGGTTGGTAGCATAATGTTGGTGTTTCTTTCTGTAAATGTAATGATTTATAAGATGAACTAAATGTCGTCAGAATGGGTTGTAATTAATAGTAAAAAAGACACTAAGTAAGAATATTTTACTTTACACTGTTGTTTGGTAAACATTAATGTTCATCCTCCTGATGTTACTAGTTAAATGGGCAGCTCCCATCCGGAATATAAGCTGATAGTTAATGTATTATAAGATTAGATGCAATGATCTGATTTTGAAGAAATAGTGCTTTTTTTATCGTGCATCTCTGGTTTTAATTATATTATATTTAATAAAAAATAACTTTCACCTATAAAACTACCCATCATGTTAGAAAATTTAAATCAATTGGTAAAAGATAGTACTCAGGATGCTATCGTAAATAATACTGATATTCCTAATGAGCACAATGAGGCTGCTATTTCTGCTGCTTCGGGCTCTATCATTGATGCCTTAAAACAACAATTGTCTTCTGGTAATATCGGGGGTCTTGTTGACGCATTTAAGGGTGGGAATATTGAAGGAAGTGCTGTTGCTCAGGATGCCTCGGCAGGCTTTGTTGATAAACTGGCTGGTATGGGTATCAATCTGGATACTGCTAAAGGAATTGCGGCTTCTGTGATTCCCGGTATAATCGGTAAATTCATTAATAAAACAAAAAACAAATGATCCTAATGACAGTTCTTTTGATATCAAAGATGTCCTGAGTAAAATATCAGGGCCGGATGGGAAATTTGAACTGTCTGATCTGACAAACTTGTTCACTGGTGCTAAAGAAGGCGAAGCTGGTGCTCAGGGTGGTGGTATTGTAGATAAGCTTAAAGGGCTTTTTAGCTAAACACATAAAAGAAATTTGACAAAAGGCTATCTGGACATTGTTCAGGTAGCCTTTTGTGTTTAGCAACTGTTTAAATTTAAACGGGGTCTTAATATTTATATATTTGTGATTATGACAAAAGAACAAATACAGGATTTAAGGGACAGAGTAGCGTCACTGAGGAGGCATCTTTGACGTCGAAACCCGACTCGAAGCTATTTACATAGAACAGGAGCTTACCTTACAAACAGATTTTTGGGATGATCCTAAAAAGGCTGAAAAGCATTTAGCGGAAATGAACGCTAAAAAAGTGTGGACTGATGCATGGCAGAAAGTAACGCTGAATTTGAAGATACACAGGTGTTATTTGATTTCCTGCAATCAGGAGATGCGACCAAGGAAGAGATGGAGGAGCAGTACGAAAGATGTCTGCACCTGATCGAGGATCTGGAATTAAAAAAACATGCTGAGCAGCAAGGAAGATCAGCTGAACGCGGTAATGCAGATTACTGCCGGAGCTGGTGGAACTGAAAGTTGCGACTGGGCAGCAATGCTGATGCGGATGTATATCATGTGGGGTGAAAAGAACGGCTACAAGGTAACTGAACAGGATTTTCAGCCTGGTGAGGTAACGGGTGTAAAAACGGTTACTTTACAATTTGCGGGAGATTTCTCTTATGGATATTTAAAAGGAGAAAATGGAGTACACCGTCTGGTTCGTATTTCACCTTTTGATTCTAATGCACGCCGTCATACTTCATTTGCTTCAGTTTACGTTTATCCTTTAGTGGATGATACTATTGAGATCGAAATTAAAGATGCTGATATAGAATTTGAAACTTTTTCCGTTCTGGTGGAGCGGGTGGGCAAAATGTAAATAAAGTGGAAACAGCGGTACGATTGTATCACAAGCCTTCTGGTATTGTAATTAAAAACCAGGAGTCGCGTTCGCAGCTGCAAAATAAGGAGAATGCATTAAGGCTCCTTAAATCACAGTTGTATGAGGCGGTAATGCGTGAAAGAATGCTGGCATCTGCGGCAGTAGAAGGCTCAAAGATGAAAATAGAATGGGGCTCACAAATCAGGAACTATGTTTTACATCCGTATAAACTGGTCAAAGATCTGAGAACTAATTACGAAACTTCAAATGCTCAGGCTGTCCTTGATGGAGAGCTGAATGACTTTTTGAAAGCATATTTAATGGAATTCTAATGAATAAATGCTGGTTGCTAATTTTGGTTATGGGAATAATAGGTTTGAATGGGGTAAATGCTCAGGAAATCATGAAATTGTATCCGGGGAAAATACCGGGGGCAATAGCTGCACCTGTTACGTATATAGGAAGGAAAAGGAAACAATCATCAATGGGAAAGTCTTTGGACTGAGCAAGGTCACTGACCCTTCGCTCAGTCTTTATAAAGCTGATCCGCTGAAAGCAAATGGAACAGCTGTTATTATTTGCCCGGGTGGCGGCTATGCATTTCTGGCAACTGACCACGAAGGGGAAGAAGTGGCACGCAGATTTGCTGCATTGGGTGTAACAGCCTTTGTTTTGAAATATCGGCTGCCAAGTGATACGATTATGACAGATAAGTCTTTCGGTCCTTTACAGGATGCTCAGCAAGCAATTTATATGGTGCGTAAAAATGCAACAGCCTGGGGTATTAATCCTGCTAAAATTGGGATTATGGGTTTTTCTGCTGGCGGACATCTTGCGGCTTCACTGGCTGTTCATTATGCAGACAGTAAAATTAAAAATACTGAAGGATTGAGTTTGAGACCAGATTTTGCTGTTCTGATCTATCCTGTAATCAGTTTCACTGCTTCTGCACATACCGGGTCTGTAAAAAATCTGATCGGTGCTAATGCCAGTCAGTCACAAAAAGAATATTTCTCTAATGAGCTGCATGTGAATGCACAAACTCCAATAAGTTTCCTGGTGCATGCGAATGACGACGATACTGTACCAGTTGAAAATACCATCCTGTTTAACCAGGCCATGGTGAAGAACAAAGTTGCTGTGGAAACACATCTTTACCAGGCCGGAGGGCATGGTTATGGAATGCACAACAAGAAAACTTCTGATGAATGGTTTCTTCGTTTACAGGAGTGGATGGCTGGTAATCATTTACTGGATTAGAAATGGCCTAAATTTCTGGATTGATCAGAATATCCTGTAATTCTTTCAGTTCCTGTACCTTCTCTTCTGAACCCAGATTCTCATAAGCTGAGATCAGGTTACGGATAATCCTGCGTATAATTTCCACGTTACTGCAAGGGGCATAGAATCCTGGTAATGGTTTCAGATTAAGCTGACGCAGAAACTGGTCTACATCATGTTTGCAAAGATCGCTCCCTTATTGAAGGCATTTATATAAAACAGGACACCGAACTCATGCTCTTCTCTTTTACTCTCATCAATATAACCGAGGATGAAGTGCTGCGGCAGGTTGACACCATAAACCGGAATATCAAGTTTCTGTGCAATGGTTGCATATATAATTGCCAGTGAAATCTGGTTCCCCTTTTTAGTTTCGAGTACCTGGTTAATATAGGAATTTTGCGGATCATGGTGATTTTTCGTATTCCCCTTGAAGCCGTGTATGTTGTAAAAAATATGGTTAATGAGTTTGATCTTTTCTACAGAACTCATCTCATACTGTAAGCTGGTCCATATTTCTCTTTTAATTTCTTCGAGCTGATTGATTACCTTTTGTTCGTCAAGATCGGGGTACTGGTAGCGGTTGATCACTAAAGCTCCTTGTAAAAGATCAAAAGCCCCACTCTGATACCAAAGGTTAAGGTCTTCTTTTACAGTATTAAACTGGATTTGATGAACGATGTTTTCAATTCGTTCCTGTAATAAAGTGTCGAGTGATTTTTCCCATTCTGTTTCCAGAAAATGAATTACAGAGGTTCCATGTTCGAGCAGTCGCTTTGCGACTTGTTCGAAAACTTCAGGATCAGTATCATCCAGTAATTTTACCAGTGCTTTTATTTCTGTACTATTTTCCATTAAAATACCAATTAGAATAATCGTTTATCTATTTTTGCAGTTATGGCATTACAATTTATCAGTGACTATCTGAAACATCGTTTAACCTCTAAAAGCAGACACGGAACTCATTCACCCTTTGTTTATCATTTGGTAGATGAGGTAATTTACGACTTTAACTCCAAAACTGAATATAAAGGCATTGAGGAACAAAGAAAAAAACTTTTAAATGACGATGCCTTAATCACGGTTACGGATCTTGGTGCGGGTTCTCATCTGAACAAAAACCGTACTAAAAAGGTAAAAGAAATCGCTAAAAATGCTTTAAAATCACCAAGGCTTGCGCAGTTGATCTATCGCCTGGCTAAAAATAGTAAACCTGCTAATATAATTGAACTGGGAACTTGTCTGGGGATTACGACGGCTTATTTGTCTAATGGCTGTCCTGATTCGGACATTATTACGATTGAAGGTTGCCCGGAGACTGCAAAAAAAGCATATCAGAATTTTCAGGATCTTGAACTGGATAATATAGAACTGCAGGTTGGTAACTTTGACGAGCTATTGCCAGCAGTTATTGAACACGCTCCTCAATTGGATTTTGTCTATATCGATGGTAATCACCGTAAAGATGCAACTATAAATTATTTCAAATGGTGTCTGCCTAAGGTGCATGAAAATTCATTACTGATCTTCGATGACATCTATTGGAGCAAAGGGATGAAAGAAGCCTGGGAAGAAATAAAAAACCATCCGGATGTTACAGTAACTGTTGATTTATTCTGGATAGGTCTTGTTTATTTCAAAAAAGGGCAGAAAAAAGAGCATTTTAAGATTAAATTCTAAAAATGCTTCTGCAAGGCTCAGGTAAAACCCTGATTGTCTGGCTTCGTTAGGCCTTTTTTCTCCAACGGCATAATCTGCTCTTACGCTCAGGCCTTTAGCCGGATCGTAGAAGTATCTTACCCCAGCACCGAAGGATGGTTTAAACTGTTTAAGAGAGAAATCGCCATTAGCAAAAACACGTCCGCCACCACCAAATGCAACTAAACCAAAGCGGTTATTGTAGCGGTAGCGTAATTCTGTTTGTGCTGCCAATAAGTTTTCATCTCTGTAGCGGCCCGAATAATAACCGCGCATCATTTCGTCATTACCGAGTTGTGGTAAAAGATAGAATGGGGTATTACTGCTTTGTACAGTATGATAAATCCCGTTAACACCTAATACGAATTTTCTGGAAATTGGCCAGAAGTTACGGACAACAACTTTGATCTGACTGCCTGAAAAGTCATTTCCACCAAAGATGTTTGGCGCGTACTGGTAGGATACTCTTCCGAAAAATCCTTTAGTAGGGTAGTTGTTTGAATTTCTTGTATCGTAAGTCTGGGATACACCAAGATAGACAACTGATCCGCCGTTTTTACCTAATACAGCAGGGTCTGTAGCATAAATTCCTCCCGGTTCTTTATCCTTGAAACTAAAGTTCTCGAATCCCAGGGATACTCCTGTATAGGCAAATGGAAGGATGTTTTTCTCTACGTCAAAAAAGGCCCGGACCTGGCGTTGTACCAGCCTGTCTTTATTAGCTTCAAGGGTTTGGTTACCTATTCCGAAAAAGTCAAAAGGCATGCTTCTGAAACGCAATTCGCTGATCAGGTGAAAAGTATTATGTTTTGTCCATACGTCGCCTTTCAGGCTGACATTATATTGTTTCTCAGTAGAAAAAGAAAGTACGGTAGAAAAATTAGAACTACGGTTTAAGGTATCTTTTCTGTCCAGATATGTCGAATAAAGACCGCCAAAACCAAACTCTAAACCTGTCTCCTGTGAATATCTTAGCAGGGGAAGCGGCATAAAACTCGCTTTACGCGTAGTGTCTACATCCTCTGATAGCATACGTTTGATCAGTTTCATTTGTCCAAATCCATGAAGCGTTGAGAGCAATAGGGTGGTGCAAAGTAAAAATTTTCTCATTAGAAGGGGCTGCGCGCTTTATAAATGGTAAAATAAAGGCGCTAAAGTAAGCAATATTAAGAATAAAATCAGGCTGTGCTTTAATTATCGCTACTGGTTTGTTCCCGGCTCTGTTCCCATCAGGGTGTAGACTTCTTTCATGAATACGGCTTCGTTTAACATAGAACGGAAAGCATCCAGCTCTTCATAAGTAAAAGCAAAGCTGATATCTTCATGTGGTGTACGTAATAATATTCGCTCTTTCTTATCAGGAAAAGGGAGGCTTGTCTCAGTAAATGAGAAGTTTTCAATGATATCCTTGAAATTCAAAAAGTCGTTGTGGGTGAAGTTTAATAGCAAATTATTGTGCCATATGTAAAATACATCGCAGCAAGCAATGAGAAATTGCAGTGTCTTTTCCTGAACTTAAAACTGTTGTTTTGCACATAATATTGCATTTTTGAGTTTAACCATTAAGCATAAAAAATGAGAGCGTCTTTCTGGAATAATTCAAACATAACACATTATTTATAATAATTCTAAATAAAATAGAGTATTAATTTTTACCTATATATAATTAGGTGTCCTGTCTTTTTTTTATCCCGGTTGTTCATTAATAATATGGTCTGTGAACCGGAACTCGTTTTTACATAATATTTACTAATTTTGCGGCGGTTTATACAAAACAGAATAATCTTAATTAAAATGAGCGTAACAAGAGGACCAATATCAAAATTCATGGAAGGGCACTACCTCCATTTCAATGCAGCAGCAATGATGGACGCGGCTAAAGGCTATGAAACGCATTTAGACGAAGGTGGTAAAATGATGATTACCCTTGCAGGTGCAATGAGTACTGCTGAACTGGGAATTTCATTAGCGGAGATGATCCGTCAGGATAAAGTTTCTATAATTTCATGTACAGGTGCGAATCTGGAAGAAGATATTATGAACCTTGTTGCCCATTCACATTATAAACGTGTACCTAACTACCGTGATTTAACTCCTCAGGACGAGTGGGATTTATTAGAAAACCATTATAACCGTGTAACTGATACTTGTATCCCTGAAGAAGAAGCTTTCAGACGTTTACAGAAACATATCCAGGATATCTGGTCAAATGCTGAAAAAGCAGGTGAGCGTTATTTCCCACATGAATATATGTACAAAATGTTGTTGAGCGGTGTGCTTGAACAATATTATGAAATCGATCCTAAAAATTCATGGATGCTTGCAGCTGCGGAAAAAAATCTGCCGATTGTAGTTCCGGGATGGGAAGATTCAACAATGGGAAATATCTTCGCTTCCTATGTAATGAAAAACGAATTAAAAGCTTCTACTGTGAAAAGCGGAATTGAGTATATGGGTTACCTTGCTGACTGGTATATTAAAAAAGCGGTGGAAAAGGAATCGGATTCTTCCAGATTGGTGGTGGTATCGCCGGAGATTTCCCGATTTGTGTAGTACCTATGCTGT
The DNA here is from genome assembly GCF_053890575.1 of Pedobacter sp. NJ-S-72. Classification (NCBI taxonomy): domain Bacteria; kingdom Pseudomonadati; phylum Bacteroidota; class Sphingobacteriia; order Sphingobacteriales; family Sphingobacteriaceae; genus Pedobacter; species Pedobacter sp. NJ-S-72. The sequence continues at coordinate 4,722,631 of NZ_CM132681.1, forward strand.
ATCAGGATATGGAAATGGAGAACATTCCTTTCTGGACTTACTTCTGTCAGATCTCTGATTCGACTACTTCTTACGGATCGTATTCTGGTGCTGTTCCTAACGAAAAGATCACCTGGGGCAAGCTGGATATCAATACGCCTAAGTTTATCGTCGAGTCTGATGCGACGATTGTAGCGCCTTTGATTTTCGCATGGATATTAAAAATGTAAATTAAAATTCCAAATCCTTCTTTGGATTTTGTAAGTAAGAAAATCAGCAAATAGAAAAATTTGCTGATTTTCTTCGTTTAAAGCCATAAAAAGGAAAAGTTTAGAATGATTATAAATTGTATTTACTGTCATTTCTTTGTCATTGGTAACTTAATAAATTTTACTTTTGTGGACGTTTTGGTGAAGAACAAGAGTTTAAACATCAATCGTTTATTAGTTTTTTAAAAAAAAATAAAGCATAAAATACTCATTATGAGGAATATCTCATTGATCATTAGAAGAGTTTGGAAGTCGGCATTTATGTTTACGGCTCTATCTGTTTTAATCGTTTCTGGTACGCAAGCACAAGACGCAGTAGAAGGTAGAAAAATCTTCAAGGAAAAATGTACTTCATGTCATGCACTGGACCGCGATTTGATCGGCCCGGCATTACAAACGATTGTACCTACAAAGAGCGAAGCGTTTTTGTTGAAATGGATAAACAATGCTCCGGCATTTATCGCGTCGGGAGACAAAGAGGCTGTAGAGGCTTCGAAGTTCAATCCGAATGCCGATATGACAGCGTTTCCATCATTAACGCCTGAGCAGATTAAAAGTATCCTTGCTTACGTAAAGGCAGGTGAGCCTAAAAAAGTTGAAGCTGCTGGCGCTGCTACTGGTTCTGATGAAGTTTCAAACTTCTCTATCGTAGGAGTAATTGCAGTAATCCTGATCTCTATTATTGTATTGGTGATCCTGGCAAGAGCAATTAAGATGCTTGAGCGTCTGATCCTGAAAAAACAAGGTGTAGAAATCGAAGAAGAACAAGAGAAAGTTTCAATGATGGCTGGCATTGGTCAGTTATTCAAAAAAACAAGAAGTTTGTTTTCTTTGTGATCCTGTGTTTAGTAATAAGCTTAGGTTCATTTGGATGGATGGGGATGTGGAACACTGGTGTTGCCACTGGCTATCAACCAACTCAGCCAATTAAATTCTCTCACGAATTGCACGCTGGTGTGAACCAGATTGATTGTCAGTACTGTCATGCTGGTGCATTTGAATCTAAAAACGCAACCATACCTTCGCTTAACGTTTGTATGAATTGTCACAAACAGGTTCAGGCCAGAGACAGCCATGATGGAAACATCTCTCCTGAGATTCAGAAAATCTACAATGCATTGGGTTACGATGCAGATAAAATGACTTATGACAAGTCTAAAGAAAAACCAATTGAGTGGGTACGTGTTCACAACCTTCCTGATTTCGCTTACTTCAATCACTCTCAACACGTTGTTGTAGCTGAAGAAGCTATCCGTAAAGAAAAAGGGTTGAAACCAAACGAACCGGTTTGTTTTGCTTGTCACGGACCAGTTAATACAATGGAAGAGATCTATCAGTATTCTCCTCTAACCATGAAATGGTGTATCAACTGTCATAAAGACACCAAATTAGAAGTTAAAGACAACGCATTCTACACCAAAATTATTGAGGCTCATGAGAAAATCAAAAAAGGTGAGAAAATTACACCTGCAGCATTGGGTGGAATTGAGTGTGGTAAATGTCACTATTAATAGAGTTTAGTAAAAAGAACGTTCGATAAACAGTAATATAGCTTAAATGGAAAGCAATAAAAAATACTGGAAAGGCTTAGAGGAATTTAACAAGACCTCCGATTTTGTTGAAAACAACAAAAACGAATTTGCGGAGCCGCTTCCAATAGAAGATGTTTTAAATGAAGCAGGAGCAGGATTAAGTACAGTAACTCCTCGCCGTGACTTTTTAAAAGCCTTAGGCTTTGGTCTTGGTGCGGTAACACTTGCCGCTTGTCAGCCTGCTCCGATTCACAAATCAATACCTTACCTGATTAAACCTGAAGAAGTAATCCCGGGTATCCCGAATTACTATGTTTCAAGTTATAATGGCCAAAGTATCCTGGTGAAGACCAGGGAAGGAAGACCTATCAAAATTGAGCCAAATCCTAACGCAGGAGAATTCAATTGTGGTACTGATGCTCAGGCTCAGGCTTCTGTACTTGATTTGTACGATGTTTCGAAACTTAAAGCACCTGTATTAAAGAATGATGAGACTACCTGGGCGAAGGTTGATGCATTTGTAGCTGCAGAGCTGGCAAAAGCAAAAGCTTCGGGCAAGAAGATCCGCATCGTTTCTTCATCTGTAAACAGTCCTTCTACTAAAGCAGTAGTTGCAGACTTTATAGCTGCTTACCCTGCAACAAAACATGTACAGTACGATGCAGTATCTTATACTGGTATCATCAAAGCAAATGAGAATAGCTTTGGTAAGGCTGTAATACCTAAATATAACTTCGACAAAGCTGACTTAATCGTGAGTTTTGCTGCTGACTTTTTAGGAACATGGATTAGCGAGAGAAGAATTCACTTCTCAGTATGTGGCTAACAGAAACCACAAATCACTGGCAAAAGGCAAAATGTCCCGTCATTTCCAGTTCGAAGCTGGTATGAGTTTGACAGGTACCAATGCTGATACACGTATCCCGGTTAAATTATCAGAGCAGGGTCCTGCGCTGATTACCTTATATAATGAAATCACTGGTGGCAATTTAGCTGGTGGTTCTTTACCTAAGAATGGTACTGCAGAAAAAGCACTTAAACTGATTGCTAAAGAATTAGTTCAGCAAAAAGGAAAAGCTTTAGTTGTATGTGGTTCTAACGATGTTTCTACTCAAATCCTGGTAAACGCGATCAACGCTGCTATTGGCAGTTATGGTACAACTATCGATTTGGATAATCCTAACAAACGTTATTCAGGTAATGATGCTGAATTTGCTGAATTCTTAAATGAGATGAACAGGGGCGAAGTTGCTGCTGTATTCTTCTTAGATAATAATCCTGCTTACGATGTGGTTAATTCCAAATCATTCACTGATGGATTAAGTAAAGTTCCATTGAAAGTTTCTTTCTCAGACCGTAAGGATGAGACCTCTACTTTATGTGATGTAATTGCAACTAATCAGAATTACTTAGAGGCATGGGGTGATGCAAACAGCTACGAAGGATCTTATTCTATCGTTCAGCCAACAATCAACCCGGTATTCAATTCACGTCAGGCTGAAGAAAGTTTACTGATCTGGTCTAACGCACCTGTTAAAGAGTACTACCAGTATGTACGTAACAACTGGGAGAAAAATATACTTCCTGCTTTAGGTAAAACATGGAATGATGTATTAGAGACTGGAGTATTTGCTTCAGCACCTAAAACAGCAGGAGCTTACAGCTTCAATCTTTCTTTAGCAGCTGTTGCTCCATCAGTAGTAAAAAGCAGTGCTGCTTTAGCTAAGGATATCGAGCTTCAGGTTTATGAAAGTGTAGCAATGCGCGATGGTAGACATGCAAACAATGCATTTTTACAGGAATTGCCTGACCCGGTTTCTAAAGTAACCTGGGATAACTACATCGCTCTTGCGCCTAAATTCGCAGAGTCTTTAGGAATTAAAGAATTTGATGTTGTTGACGTAAAAGGAAGCAACGGATATACAATCACTTTACCAGTTCTGGTTCAGCCAGGACAAGCAATTGGTACTGCTTCTATAGCTTTAGGTTATGGACGTACTAAAGTAGGTAAGGCTGGTGATAATGTAGGTAAGAATGCATATCCATTTGTAACTTTCAGCAATGGAACATTACAGTATGCAAATACCATCACGATTACTAAAACTGGTGCTACCAACGAGCTTGCTCAAACACAAACTCACCACTCTTTTCGAAGGAAGAAACATTATCCGCGAAGCAACTTTCAAAGAATATGTGAAAAAAATCCTTCAGCTGGTACTGGTAAGCATGACAGCGAACATAAAACTTACGATTTATGGGATAAATATGAGAAACCAGGAAATAACTGGGTTATGGCAATCGATCTGAATGCTTGTACTGGTTGTGGTTCTTGTATTGTAGCCTGTAACGTAGAAAACAATATCCCTGTAGTTGGACGCGATGAGGTTCGCAGACGCAGAGAGATGCACTGGATCCGTATTGACCGTTACTATAGCTTTGAAGAAGGTGATAAGAGTGTGTCTGAGGAAAAAGAGATTGCACACATGGAAAATCTTGACCGTGTAACTGTTGTACATCAGCCGATGTTATGTCAGCACTGTGATCACGCTCCTTGTGAAACTGTCTGTCCTGTACTGGCAACGACTCACTCTTCGGATGGTTTAAACCACATGGCTTATAACCGTTGCGTTGGTACTCGTTACTGTGCAAATAACTGCCCATATAAAGTTCGTCGTTTCAACTGGTTTAACTACTGGAATGATTCACGTTTCGATAACTACCTGAACAATGAATTCACTCAACTGGTTCTTAACCCAGACGTGACTACCCGTTCAAGAGGTGTTATGGAGAAATGCTCAATGTGTATCCAACGTATCCAGGCTGGTAAATTGTCAGCTAAGATTGCGAAACGTCCGTTGAAAGATGGAGATATCAAAATGGCATGTCAGGAAGCTTGTTCAGCAAATGCAATTATATTTGGTGATGGCAACGATCCGGAATCAGAAGTATCGAAAGCATTACGCAGTGAGCGTATTTACTATGTATTGGAAGAGGTAAACACTCAACCGGGAATAGGTTACATGACAAAAATTAGAAACACAGATTCATTACCAACAGTACAAGCGTAAGCTGATATTAAAGAAAACACATTATGTCAGGACATAACGAATCAATATTAAGAGAACCACTAATCACCGGCAATGATATCACGTATGCAAAAAAAATTACGGATGATATCTTAATGCCAGTTGAGAATAAGCCCAACAGGGCCTGGTGGATAGGTTTTATAGTTTCCCTTATGGGAGCGACCTTATGGTTAGTTGCAGTAAGTTATACTTTCTGGAACGGTATCGGATCATGGGGTCTGAACAAAACTGTAGGATGGGCATGGGATATCACCGGTTTCGTATGGTGGGTAGGTATTGGTCACGCAGGAACATTGATTTCGGCGGTACTATTACTTTTCCGTCAGAACTGGCGTAACTCGATTAACAGGTCGGCAGAGGCGATGACGATTTTCGCCGTTATCTGTGCCGCAACATATGTTGTATCCCACATGGGAAGACCATGGTTAGCTTACTGGGTATTACCTTTACCGAATCAGTTCGGTTCATTATGGGTAAACTTTAACTCACCACTGGTTTGGGATATGTTTGCGATCTCTACTTACTTCTCTGTATCCTTATTATTCTGGTATACAGGTTTATTACCGGATATTGCTACTATCCGTGACCGTGCGACTGGTTTACGCCGCAGAATTTACTCTATCTTCTCTTTCGGATGGAGCGGTAACGTTAAAACATGGCAGCGTTTCGAGACTGTGTCTCTGATCCTTGCCGGTATCTCTACGCCACTGGTACTTTCGGTACACACAATTGTATCGATGGACTTTGCAACCTCAGTTATCCCGGGATGGCACACTACAATCTTCCCTCCATATTTTGTGGCTGGTGCGATCTTCTCTGGTTTCGCCATGGTGTTAACCTTATTACTGGTCGCCCGTAAAGTATTGGGTCTTGAAAACTACATCACCATGTTCCATATTGAATCGATGAATAAGATCATCATTCTTACAGGATCAATCGTAGGTGTGGCTTACATCACTGAGTTTTTTATTGCCTGGTATTCAGGTTCAGAATATGAAGCATATGCATTCATCAACCGTTCAACTGGTCCATACTGGTGGGCATACTGGATGATGATGACTTGTAACGTAATTTCTCCGCAGTTACTGTGGTTCAAGAAAATCCGTTTGAGCATACCTGCAACATGGATCTTATCTATCGTGGTTAACATCGGTATGTGGTTTGAGCGTTTCGTAATTATCGTTACCTCATTACACCGTGATTACCTTCCATCAAGTTGGGCGATGTTCTATCCAACATGGGTAGATGTGAGTGTCTTTGTAGGTTCAATCGGGGTATTCTTTACTTTATTCCTGTTGTTCTTAAGAGTTCTGCCTTCAATTGCAATTGCAGAGGTGAAACTATTACTTAAAACATCAAGTGAGCAAGCTAAACTTGCACAGATTAAAGAAGGTCATTTGGACAAAGCTCACGTTAAAGAATACGTTGAGTCTCTAGAGAAATTTGATAGTGTTAAACAAGAAGAATACGCAAAAATATAACAATGAGTAATATCAAATATATTTTAGGCAGTTTTGGCGATCCTGACGAAATGATGCATGGCATCGAAAAGTTACAGGAGAACAACATAAGATCCATCCATGATTTTTATACGCCTATGCCTATCCACGGCATCGAAGCCAAACTAGGAATTAAAAGATCAAGATTGGATATCCTTGCATTTTTCTGCGGGATAACAGGAACAGTATCTGCATTTGCACTAATCTACCTTACTTCGGTAGTAGACTGGAGACATAATATTGGTGGTAAACCAGCTTTCGCATTACCGGATTTTATTCCGATTATGTTTGAGGTAACTATTTTATTCTGTGCATTTGGATTAGTAGGATCTTATTATGCATCTACTCACCTTTTCCCAGGAAGAGCACCAAGAGTAATGGATTTAAGAGCCACAGATGATAGATTTATTATAGCTGTTGATGCTCAGGAAAACGGAGATCACAGTAAAATTGACGGATTATTAAAAGAAGCTGGTGCTATAGAAGTTAAGCACAATGAAAGGAAGTATATTAGCTATGAATAAGAATAAAATAGTTGCAGCCTCATTTGTTGTTCTTGCCCTTGCTGTTACAACACTTTCGTCTTGCAGGAATAAGAATAATCCAGGTTTGGAATATGCGAGGAATATGTATGATCATATTGCTTACGACCCTGATCAGGCAAATAAGAATTTTGCAAACGGACAAACTGCACAAACGCCTCCTGCTAACACAAGTCCGGTAGGATTTGTAAAGTATGAGTATGCAAATACTAAAGAAGGTTACGAAGCCGCAGGTTTAAACCTACACAATCCTTTAGCTAAGACACCACAGAATTTATTGTCAGGTAAACATTACTTTACTGTATTCTGCGGACCTTGTCATGGTGAAAAAGGAGATGGTAAAGGACACCTTGTTCAAATTGAGAAATTTACAGGTGTACCAGCTTATCATGGTGATGCAGCGTCATCACGTGGTGGTATGATGAAAGATTTATCAGAAGGTAAAATCTATCACACTATCATGTACGGGTTAAATAACATGGGGTCACATGCCTCTCAGCTTACTCCAGATCAAAGATGGAAAGTTGTGATGTATGTTCAACAATTACAAAAAAATACAATAGAAAAGCAGATATAAATGGGAACTCACAATTATAATTTCAATGAGCAGTTTGAGTTTACAGGAAAGGCTAAAACTTTAAGCATTGCAGCGATCGTTATTGGTATCGCAAGTATAGCTTATGGTTTCTCTGATCATGGACTCCATGAGCGGACTTTTGCCAACCTGTTACTTATGGCCTATTACTTCGCCTGTGTATGTATGTCGGGTGCATTTTTTTTAGCTGTTCAGTTTGTAGCGCAGGCGGGATGGTCTGCATCTATCTTACGTGTACCTCAGGCTATGGCAAAAACATTGCCTATCGCAGTAGTGATCCTGATCGCTGTTATTGGTCTGGGACTATACACACATAATCTTTATCATCACTGGAATGCACCGGGCTTAACTGATCCGACTTCTGAACACTATGATAAATTAATCGACGGAAAATCAGCTTTCTTAAATGTGCCTTTCTTCTTAGGACGTCAGGTTGTATTTTTAAGTATCTATTCTTTCTTCGCTATCTTACTTTCTAAATTATCAACTAACGAAGATTTAGAAGGTGGTTTAAATTCATACACGAAAAGTTTTAAATACTCTTGTATATTTTTAGTTATCTACGGTTTTACAACTCCAATCTTTGCATTTGATACTGTGATGTCATTAGAGGCACACTGGTTCTCAACTATGTTTGGATGGTACAACTTCGCAGCAATGTGGGTAAGTAGTTTAGCTACAATTGCTATCATTATCATCCTGTTAAGAAAAGCAGGTTATATGCAATGGGTTAATAATAGTCACCTTCATAACTTAGGTCAATTCATCTTCGGGTTCTCAATTTTCTGGACTTATGTATGGTTTGCGCAATTTATGTTGATCTATTATGCCAACATGCCGGAAGAAACTGTGTATTTTTACAAACGATTTGAATTCTACAAGTTCTGGTTCTTCCTGAATTTAGTATTGAACTTCCTTGCTCCGGTTCTGTTATTGATGGATCGTGATAATAAAAAAAGGCAGGAAAATATTATGCTGGCTGTATGTATAGTTGTTTTGTGTGGTCACTGGGTAGATTACTACCAAATGATTATGCCAGGAACTGTAGAGTCACATAATGGTTTTGGTATTATTGAAATAGGAACAGCTATTGGTTTTGTAGGCTTGTTTACCTTTACAGTATTATCTGCATTAAGTAAGAAACCTTTAATTGCAAAGAATCACCCTTTCTTACAAGAAAGTCTGAATCATCATTTGTAGTCCCGGGTTAGAGTTATATACATTAATTTATAGTAGAAGTACATCGTACTACTTTTAAGAAAATGAGTTTAAGAAAATTTATAAGCAATAAGACAATAGCGGCCCTGGCAGTAATTCTTACTGTGTTTGCAAATACGAGCGCATTTGCACAAGAAGCTGCCGCCGGTGCTGCCGCTACGGCTGCCAAAAAACCTATTGATATGTTCCCGGTCTATAAGTCGGCAGCATTCTATACCCTGTTATTTTTACTGCTTTGCTTATTTATAGCAATAGTTGGTAAAGCGATGCGTGTGTATGAATTAACACGTGAAGCTCAGGATAAACCTGCCGGAATCAACTGGAATACTGTGAATGGTGTTCTGTTTGTGATCTTCTTAATCGTTGGATTATACGGTGTTTATTTTGAATATACAGTTCATGGAAACATGATTCTTCCTGATGCTGCTTCTGAGCACGGTGCGAAAATTGACCAGATGTTCAACATTACGCTGATCCTGACAACTATCGTATTTATCGGAACACACCTGGTATTATTCCTGTTCTCTTATTTCTACAAGAATACTGGTAAAAGAAAAGCTTATTATTACCCACACAATAATGCATTGGAGCGTATCTGGACAATTGTTCCTGCGTTAGTGCTTACTGTATTGGTATTAATGGGATTCCTTACCTGGAGATCAATCTTTTACAAAATTGAAGATCCTAATAACAAACCATTGAGTATTGAGATCACTTCTCAACAGTTTGCATGGACTATCCGTTATCCGGGAGCTGATAAGATTGTAGGAAAGAAAAACTATAAATTGATTACCGGAACAAACAGTTTGGGTATGGACTTCAATGATAAAGACAATCTTGATGATCAGATGGCAGAGGAAATGGTTATTCCTGTCAACAAACCTGTAAGATTGATTTTAACAAGTAAAGATGTCCTGCACAGTTTTTATATGCCGCATTTCAGGATTCAGTTAAACACTGTTCCGGGTATGACTTCTTATTTTGAATTCACACCAACTATTACTACTGCTGATATGCAGACTAAAGTAAATGATCCAGCATTTAAATTCTTGTTCTATTGCTCAAAAATCTGTGGATCTGGTCACTATAATATGCAAAAGGTTGTTAGAGTTGTTTCTCAGGCTGAATATGATGCATGGGTAGTTAAACAACCTAAGTTTATCAATAACGATTTGAGAAAGCAATTTAACTTGCCAATCGTACCAGAACCAGCAGCTGCACCGCGGCGGCGCAGCAGCACCAGCTGATAGTACAGCTAAAGCTGCGACAAGTGCTCCTGCTGTAGCAATGAATAAACCGGCTTTAACAAAATAATTATACTGGAATAGCGCATTATGTCAACTATAACATTACACGATACACATAACAACGATCACCATGACGGTCACGATCATGGGCATCACGAACAATCTTTCATAACTAAGTACATTTTTAGCCAGGATCACAAAATGATCGCTAAACAGTTTTTAATAACTGGTATTGTTATGGCTGTTATTGCAATGGGATTGTCTATCTTATTTCGTATGCAACTGGCCTGGCCAGACAAAAGTTTTCCTATTCTTGAAACATTTTTAGGAAGATGGGCAGAAGGAGGAAGAATCAAACCTGATTTTTACCTTGCTCTGGTAACGATACACGGTACCATCATGGTATTCTTTGTACTGACTGCAGGATTGAGCGGGACGTTTAGTAATTTACTGATTCCTCTTCAGCTCGGGGTACGGGATATGGCATCATCACCATTTATGAATATGCTTTCATACTGGTTATTCTTTATCGCTTGTATCGTAATGATGAGTTCATTCTTTATTGAAACAGGTCCTGCAAGTGCCGGATGGACAGTATACCCACCATTATCTGCGCTTCCAAAAGCTATTTCAGGTTCAGGTTTAGGTATGACATTATGGTTAATCAGTATGGTTCTTTTTGTAGCTTCTCAGTTAATGGGTGGTATCAACTATGTAAGTACTGTATTAAACATGCGTACTAAAGGTATGGACCTTTGGAAAATGCCATTAACGATCTGGGCTTTCTTATTAACAGCTATCTTAGGTATCTTATCATTCCCTGTTTTAGTTGCAGGTGTAGTGTTATTGATCTTTGACCGTAGTTTCGGTACAAGTTTCTATTTATCTGATATCGTTATGGGTACTCAGGTATTACCTAACGAAGGTGGTTCTCCAATCTTATGGCAGCATTTATTCTGGTTCCTTGGTCACCCTGAGGTATATATTGTAATTATGCCGGCTTTAGGTATCTCTTCGGAGGTTATCTCGGTAAATTCAAGAAAACCAATTTTTGGTTACCATGCGATGGTTTATTCACTAATCGGTATTACTATCCTTTCGTTTATTGTATATGGGGGGGCACCATATGTTTGTAACGGGGATGAATCCGTTATTAGGTGTGTTTTATGATCACTACACTGATTATTGCTGTTCCTTCAGCAGTAAAAACTTTCAACTACTTAGCTACACTGTGGCGCGGTAATATCAGGTTCACACCTGCAATGTTATGTGCTATTGGTATGGTTTCATTCTTTATCTCTGGTGGTTTAACTGGTATCTTCTTAGGTAATGCATCTTTAGATATAAATCTTCACGATACTTACTTTGTAGTTGCCCACTTCCACTTAGTAATGGGATCTGCTGCTATATTTGGTATGCTTGCCGGTGTTTATCACTGGTATCCAAAAATGTTCGGAAGAATGTTAAACGAGAAATTAGGATATCTTCACTTCTGGGTTACATTTATCTGTGCTTACTTAGTATTCTTTCCATTACACTTCTTAGGTTTAGATGGTGTACCACGTCGTTACTATGCATTCACTGAATTTGAATTCATGCAGAAATGGGTTACAGTAAACATCTTTGTAACATGGGCTGCGATCGTTGCCGCTTTAGCTCAGGTTGCGTTCCTGTTCAACTTCTTCTACTCGATCTTCAAAGGTAAAAAAGCAACACAGAATCCTTGGGAATCTAATACATTAGAATGGACTACCCCTGTTGAACATATCCATGGTAACTGGCCAGGAGAAATCCCAACAGTATACCGTTGGCCATATGATTACAGTAAGCCAGGTGCTGAACATGATTTCATCCCTCAAACTGTTCCTTATTCTCAGACCATGAGCTCTAACATGCCACATGACTTTGAAGGAAACGCTGAATCTGAGCGCATCCAGAGAGAGTGGGAAGAAAAACAAGCAAAAGAAAAAGCAATACTGGATTAATCTCCTTTATTAAAATTATACAATGAGGTTATCTGCTTGAGTATCTACTTAGAACGATAACCTCATTTTTTTTAAAATCAAACCAATGGTTCCTAAATCTGAAAAGAGATTTATCCGGTTAAACCTGATTACTTTAATAGTGACGTTAGTACTTATCTTAGCAGGTGCAGTAGTACGCAGTACAGGTTCAGGTATGGGGTGTCCGGACTGGCCAAAATGTTTTGACCAATATGTTCCACCAACCTCGGTAGATCAGCTTCCGAAAGACTATAAAGAGAAATACGTAGCAGGCAGGGTTAAAAAGAATGAGCGCTTTGCGCTTATACTTGATAAAATGGGTAAAAAGGATGTTGCTGACAGTATTCGTCACGATCAAAGCATCACAGTTCCTGAATCATTCAATGCTGCTAAAACCTGGACTGAATATATTAACCGGCTTACCGGTGCAGCTACGGGATTTTTATTAATTGCAGTAACCGTTCTTTCATTTACGTATAAGAGTAAAAGCTAAAAGGATTATAGTATTAAGCATACTGAATTTTTTTATGGTAGTTTTTCAGGCCTGGCTGGGATCAATAGTAGTTTCAACCAATTTATTAGCCTGGGTTGTAACTGTTCATATGCTGCTCGCCCTGGTTATGCTGGCGATACTGGTCTATACTTATTACTATGCGCAAACACTGTATAAGGAAGCGACAGTAGTCATTTCTAAAGTATTCTGGTTAAAGGTGCTGATCCTTGTTTCTTTAGTGCTGAGTATATTGCAGATTGTTTTAGGAACAGAGGTAAGGGAAGCAATTGATGAAATTTCAAAAAATCTGTTGTATCAGGAAAGACATACCTGGATAGGGAAAATAGGTGATATATTCTCTTATCACCGCGATCTGGCAATTTTTGTAGTCGTACTGAACGCATTTATTTACCAGTTTGTGATGAACAAGTTTGGTGGTAAAGCAACAGAATTGAAGTTAGGTAATTCAATTGTGCTGTGTGCTGATGGTACAAATTGCGAGTGGGTTATTATTAGCTAACTTTGCACTGCCGCCTGCAGCTCAGGTTATACATTTAGTGTTCTCAACAGTTCTGTTTACACTCCAGTTTTATCTATATCTGCTGGTATACAGAACAAGTACTTATAATCAATAATATTAAAACACATAGAATTGAAATTATTTTTCTCAGATTTATCTAAACTCATCAAATTCAGACTTACTTTTCTGGTTGTGTTTTCTGCGTCAGTTACTTTTCTAATTGGTTCAAGAATGCAGGTTGCCAGGGGAGAGGTTCCGTCTATTGACTGGGGAAACTGGCTTATTCTGGTTGCGGGTGGATTTTTAGTTACCGCAGCTGCCAACTGCTTTAATGAGATTATAGAAAAGGATTTGGATAAACTGATGACCCGTACAATGGATCGTCCGATGCCAGCAGGTAGAATGACAACAGGCCAGGGCTTAGTTTTGGGGTTGATCATGGGCATGCTCGGAACCTGGTTATTAGGGAAATTAAATCTTGAAAAAGGGGGCTTTTATCCGTCTTCTCTATCTTATTATATGCTTTTGTGTATACGCCTTTAAAACGTAAATCTCCGATTGCAGTATTTGTCGGAGCAATACCAGGTGCTTTACCACCGCTAATTGGTTATTTAGCGGCCTTAGGTCATACAACAAACTTTACGCATGTGGATTATGAAGTGGCAGGAATTCTTTTCCTTGTTCAGTTCGTATGGCAGTTCCCACATTTCTGGGCAATTGCATGGGTTTTTGATGATGATTATAAAAAAGCAGGTTTCAGATTGTTACCTACTAAAAAAAGAGATAAAACAAGCGCATTTCTTGTTTTCTTAAGCACGTTAATATTAATACCTGTGAGTTTGCTTCCTACCTTTTTTGGATTTGGCGGTTATTATATTGCAGGGGTTTCAATCATAGCCGGAGTGATCTTTGCATTGCTGGCATTTAAACTACTGGTAAAACTAGATATAGACAGCGCTCGTAAAGTCATCATGTTCTGTTCTTTCTTTTATATACCACTGGTTCAACTGATTTTATTGTTTGATTTTATAGGTAAATAGTTTTTTTTTTTTTATATGGTACATACATTAAAACAGGAAGACGTGGCGCAGGATAGATTAGCTACCTCTTTTAAAGCTAAGAAATTTGTTCTTTGGCTTTTTGTAGTCTCTTCAACTATTATGTTTGGGGGATTTACAAGTTATTATATTGTTTTTGCAGCATCAAAAGGTAAAGGACATGGATTAGTTCTTCCGGACGTCTTTGCGTACAGTACAGCGGTGCTTGTATTAAGCAGTATCTGTTTATTTTTCGCGGCAAAGGCCGTGCGTCAGCAAAATATACAGACACAAAAAATATTTCTATGGGCGACCATGATATTGGGGATTGCTTTTGGTTATCTTCAAGTCGATGCGTGGTCGGCATTATACCGGAGTGGTGCTACACTTGTAAACAATAACGCAGCAATTTCTACGATTTATATTGTTTCGGGGATGCACTTACTACACATTTTTGCAGGTCTTTGTTTCATCCTGAACAGTCTTTGGGGTGCATATAGCAAAGTTCCTAAAGAAAATGCGGTATATCGTATAGAAATAGCTTCTATATTTTGGCATTTTATAGATATATTATGGATATATCTCTATGTTTTTTTACTTTTGAACAGTTAGACTTTTTAACAAACTATTACAATTTTTAAAATGAATTCATTATCACAATTAGATCAGGTAAAAACTACTCCATGGAGTGGCGGCCGTTCACCGTGGTCGGTAGAGTACGGAAAAATAATGATGTGGTTTTTCTTGCTATCAGATGCATTTACATTCTCTTCATTATTGGTATACTACGGAGCACAACGTTTTACAAAGTTTACATGGCCTGATCCGGATTTGGTATTCCAGTCTATTCCAGGCATAATGGATTCTGGAGCACCGTTGGTGTTCGTAGGTTTGATGACTTTTATCCTGATCATGAGTTCAGTAACGATGGTATTAGCTGTTGAGCTGGCTGGTCACAGACGTGCTAAGAAACAAGTTATCTGGTGGATGGTTGCAACCATTATTGGTGGTTTTATGTTCCTTGGATGTCAGGCATTAGAGTGGTCTCACCTTCACCATGAAGGTTTCTGGTGGGGAAGTATTCCTAAGCCAGAAGAATTACAGCATTTCTTTGTTGGTCCTGTGTCTAACGTTGCAGCACAACAGTTTGCTAACCTATTCTTTACCATTACAGGATTCCACGGATTTCACGTATTTACAGGTGTGCTATTAAATATTATCATTTTATGTATGACTATCAACGGAACTTTCGAGAAACGTGGTCATTACCTGATGATTGAAAAAGTAGGTTTATACTGGCACTTTGTTGATTTGGTTTGGGTATTCGTATTTACCTTCTTCTATTTAGTTTAATTCCCTAAAATAAACCATCATTAGCCGCAGGCTCATGATAGCTTTAGTACCAATTAAAATAAATGTTATCTAAATAAAAAAATATTATGTCTGACAACTTACTTAAAAATACAGAAGAGCATGCACATGATGAGCATGCTGGCCTAAGCAAATCTAAAATCTGGCAGGTATTCTTTATCTTATTAGGGATTACTGTAGTAGAATTTATCATTGCATTAGTGATTTTACCAAAAAATCTGATTCCTCATACTGCTGGTAATATTGCTTATATCTTATTAACCCTTTTAAAAGCATATTATATTGTTGCCTACTTTATGCACCTTAAGTTTGAAAAGACCGGGTTGCAACTGTCACTGGGGCTTGCATTTATATTTATCGCTTACTTTATAACCTTGATGCTTATCGAGGGTGGTTATTTGCATATACACATGACTGTTTAATTCATGAAGTTTACTTCAATAAAGAAAATAATAATCCTGGTATCGATTTTAGCGGTACCGGGATTTTTATATTATGAACTGGTTGAACAAGGAAAGAACAGGTATAAGCCATTGCCCTTTTTCGGCCCTAAAAAAGTAGCCACTACTTTTCATTCTAAAAGAGGAAAACAGATTCCTGATACCATTTATCATCAGTTGCCCGACTTTAAATTCATTAATCAGCAGGCAGACACAGTAAGCTGGAATAATTATAAAGGAAAGATCCTGGTGCTGAATTTAGTTTATACTTCTGGAAACAACTATGCGGTAGAGTTTGCTAACAAAGCAATGAATGTTTTTGCGAGTACCTATGCTAAGAACCCTTTAATTCATTTTATAGGTCTCAGTATAGATCCGGTAACGGATGTACCAGCCAAACTGCTTCCTTATGCAGCTCATTTAAAAGCTAGGGCGGGTAAATGGGATTTGCTAACGGGAGATAGTACCGAGGTTTATAACTGGATCAATAAAGGGCTTTATATTGATGCCCAGCAGAATATTGAAAAAGGACAGCGCAAATTTATTTATAACAATCTATTTGTTCTTCTGGATCCTCAGCACCGTATCAGAGGTTATTATGATGCGACTAATCAGGAAGCGCTCTCTAAGCTGAATGATGAAATAAAAAAGTTCTCGTTGCCGAAGAGCTTAGAAATGTAAGAGACGGAAGGTAGCCAGCTTTGCAGGCCGCCTGATGCTTAAAATAAGATACACACCATGAATATTAATGACAAATTCTTTTTACGTCTGATCTGGATTGTTACCGCAGTAGTACTTGCAGTAGTAATTACCTTAAAGGTCGTACCCCCACCTACAGTAAAACCATCATTTATCTATTTATTACCTCATTTAATCGGTGGTATTAATGCAACTTGTGCAGTATTGCTGATCCTTTCTCTGATTTTTATTAAAAAGAAAAATATACAGGCGCACAAAGTAACGAACGTGATTACGTTTATTCTGTCAGCTATCTTTCTTGTTTTTTATATCCTGTTCCACCTGTATGAGAAGGATACTAAATATGGGGATATAGATCATAACGGGATACTATCTGTTGCTGAATTAGCGGCTGTAAGTGGAACCAGGATGATTTATTTCATTATTCTGATTACACATATCATGCTGCTGGCCATCGTTGTGCTGCCACTGATTCTGATTAGTTTCCTTAGAGGCTTCAGTATGCAAATCGAAAGACACCGCAAGATTGTCAGATGGGCTTATCCCGTGTGGTTATATGTTGCGGTTTCAGGTGTAATTGTATACCTGATGATTTCTCCTTATTATAATTTTTAAGGAAGGCCCGGCATTTTTACATTAGACTTATGTAAATGCGGGGCTTAATTGTTCGTTTAATCTTATATTTGCTGTAGTTAGTAATTAACATCATGAAACCTGTTTTATTACAAGCTTCATAAACAATAGAATTGATGAAACCATCATGTGCAGCAGAACACAAACCGAAATGAACAAAATCGGGTAGTACATGATAGCTTCATTACCGTTAAAAAACAATTATATACTAATGAAAAAAGCACTTGTTATTTTTATTCTTTTGATTGCTGTAACAGCAGGAGCTGGTATACAGAAAGCGGCAGCACAATGTGCGATGTGTACAATACAAGTGCTGAGAGCAGGGGACTCAAAATGGGAATACGCAGGCTGTAGGATTAAACACTGGTGTGTTATACCTGATGGCGATTCCTTATTTGATGATTGCTGCTATTGGCTTTCTGTGGTATAAGAGATACCGCAAGTCACAAGCTTCTCTTCGTTCCTGATTTCTAACATTTTAAATGGAGAAAACAACAAAACTATATGCACTGGTACATGGTAAATGTCCGCATTGCCGTAGGGGGGATATCTTCACAGGTTCTTTATATGGTTTCAATTTACAACGTACAAATGATATCTGCAGTCACTGCGGGCAGCGCTACGAGATAGAACCAGGATACTTTTATGCCTCGATGTATGTCAGTTACGCCATGAATGTGATGGAAATGATTGCTGTAGGAATTGCAACTTATGTTTTTTCGGGTGGTAATCTTGAATTTGATTCTTTATGGCTTTATGTAGGTGTAATTTTCAGCGGATGCTTTATACTTGCACCGTTTAACTATCGTTATTCACGTGTGATTTTATTACATTGGCTCTCACCAAAAATTAGTTATAACGCCTATTACGACCAACCATGATTAAGCCAGATACACTAGCTTTTTTAAGCGCAGTAGCAGCAAATAATAACAGGGAATGGTTTGCCCTGAACAAGGAATCTTATGAAACAGCTAAGGCTGATGTTATTGGCTTTGTTGAGAAGCTTATTCCTGTTTTAGCAGTTGTAGACCCGCAGTTCCCACTAGAAACGCAAGCTAAGAAATGCGTGATGCGTATTTACAGAGATGTTCGTTTCAGTAAAAATAAAGATCCTTATAAAAACAACTTTGGCATTTCATTTTCTGTTAAAAATACAAATGGAAACGGGCCTGAGTTTTATCTGCATCTTCAGCCAGGGAATTCTTTTCTGGCAGGTGGGTATTGGATGCCTGAAGCGTCACTGCTGAAAAAAAAAAATAAGAGAAGAAATAGATTATAATACCTCTGAATTTCTGGAGATCATTGAGGCCGAAAGTTTACGGAGCTATTCAGTTTAAGTAAAGAAGAGACTTTAAAAAAGGCGCCTAAAGGGTACGATCCGGAGCATCCTCAAATTGAGCTGCTGAAACTGAAGAGTTTTATTGGTTTGCTTCCGATCAAAGACGAGGACTTGTTAAAACCAACAATAGTTAATCACTTAAAAAAGGCTTTTACGGCTATATATCCGTTTATCCGCTTTTTGCGGGGAGCCATTGCACCATAATTATGAAGAGAGTCGTTTTATTTTTAAGTATTGGCTTATTAGCCAGTGCATTTAGTTCGTGTGTAGTCCTGTCACCTAAAAAGTATAAAGCTTTACTGGCGAAACAAGACTCCTTAAGCAATGGCTGGAGTGCAGCACAGGTCTCTATGGATGAGCTGCAAAGTGCTATTGCTAAATTACAACGCGATACCGCAAATTTGAAGGGACAGTTGAATGAACTTCAGGGCAAATATAAAGCGATAGATGGCAATTATGCCAAATTGAAGAACAATAGTTCATCTGCAATTAGTAAGCTGTCAGAAGACCTTAAAAAGCGTGAGCAACGTCTTAAAGAAGTAGAAGAGGTTTTACGTAAGCGTGATGAAGCTTCTAACCAGTTAAAAGAGAAATTACAACAGGCTCTGCTTGGTTTTTCTAAGAATGGGTTAACTGTAGAAATGAAAAACGGAAAGGTCTATGTTTCTCTGATGGATAAATTACTATTTCCTTCGGGAAGTATAGTGATCGATGAGAAAGGTAAGCAGGCATTAACTCAGCTGGCCAAAGTTCTGAAAGAACAACCTGAAATCATTATTGCCGTGGAAGGACATACCGATTCACAGAAAATAACTAATCTGGGTCAGATTAAAGATAACTGGGATTTAAGTGTATTGCGCTCTACCTCTGTGGTTCGTTATCTTACAGAATCTGAAAAGGTTCCGGGAGTAAGACTGACTGCTACTGGAAAAGGAGAATTCCAGCCATTAGAATTAAATACTACACCAGAAGGACGAAGCAAAAATCGCAGAATTGAGATTGTATTATCACCTAAACTGGATGAACTGTACGACCTGATCAAAAAATAAACCATAAACTATTCAATTAAAAAGAGGGATTCCGGATTATGGAAGCCCTCTTTTTAATTGAACCTTCCTTTAAGGAAGATTGAGAATACTGAGTTAAAAAGGACTCACGAAATCTTTAAATGAACTTAAAACAAGATCTTTATCAGAAAGTAAAAGCTCTTCTTTAGCCAGTTCTTCGCTCCAGTTGATATTCAAATCCGGATCATTCCAGATTACACCACATTCAGAATCTTTATCATAATAGCTAGTCACTTTGTAAGTGAAAATAGTATCATCTTCAAGAGTTAAGAAGCCATGAAGGAATCCTGGTGGAACCCATAACTGTTTATGGTTATCTCCACTAAGTACAATACTGAAGTGCTGACCATAGGTAGATGATTCTTTTCTTACATCCACTGCAACATCAAGTACCTTTCCCTGTATTACTTTACCAGTTTACCTTGTGCAAAAGGTGCTTTCTGTGCATGCAAACCACGCAGCGTTCCTTTTTGCGAAAAGGATTGGTTGTCCTGTATAAAATCGGCTTTAATGCCAGCTCCGGCAAATGCACGTGCACTAAAACTTTCGTAAAAATAACCGCGGTTATCTTTCCATATTTTAGGTTCGATGACAAAAAGGTCAGCTATTGGTGTTTGTATTATGTTCATATTTAGGCTATATATTCCATTACGGTAGTGAAAGAAACAAATTTGTCTTTAAAACGGCTGTTTAATTCTGCTGCAAATGTATCAGCATGTTTGAGCTGATAAGCATCATAATCTTCGATTGACTGAACGACATACTGGGCACAATAAGTTACACCTTCATTTGGTGAATCAACCACTTTTAACAACCTGTTGGAAACAAATAATCCAGTGGCCATCACTTCAGGCACATGCTCTTCTTGCATCCATTGCAGCCATGCTGCAGCAGAAAAACTTCTTCAATAATCAGGGTTACATTGTATAATAACATGGAGCAAATATATAAACTAAGATTCAATATTATCACCTCTGATTTTTCTGAAATGTTTACGTGCTTCAGTCACAAACATGCTTCCTGGAAAATCCGTAATCAATTGCTGATAAAGTGTTTTTGCCTGCTCAGGATCATTTAGCTGATCTTCATACAACCCGGCAAGAATAAAAAGAGCTTCATCTGCCCAATTGCCTTTTTGCTGATGATTGATTAGCTCTTTGAGTAGCGGGACAGCCAGTAAGAAGTCTCTGTTTTTGATATAAATGTCTGATTTGAACATTAAAATATCGTCAGTAAGGCTGTTTTTCGGATACAATATTGGAATGCTGTCCACTTTGGCAATCGCTGCTGCTGAGAGATTGCGAAATTGTAATGCCCCGGCAGCTGCATACATTTTGAGTGCCAGTGTATCTGTTGAGGTCTCCAGATGATCGGAGATTAAAAGACTAAGGTTAAGCGCATCATTTGCAATTAATTGTTCCGTTGAAGCTTTTAATACATCAGCCTGAGATTTTGCATAGCTGAAATTTCCCTGCTCAAATGATAACCTGGCAGATCTGTATTTCGCTTCTGTTCCTATGTTTTGATTCTCAAATTCTTTAGCAACCTGCCCATACATCAGAATAGCTTCCCATGGTTGCTGGGTAAGCCGGTAAATATCGCCTAACTCTAGTTTCATCTCGCCCATTTCTGTACTGGAGATACCAGGTAGTTTTATGGCTGTTTCTAATGCAGCCTCCGCTTTCTTTGGATCCTGCAAATAATAAGTTTGTAAATTGGCCCACTTTCTTAAGGCAAAAAGTGTTCTTGCATTGCTTCCATATTCGTTCAGAATTTCCTGATATTGATCGGCAAGAATGATAACATCTTTTTTGTCATTTTTACCGGCCAGCAGTAATTGATACCGGGCATCAATCATGGCTAATTTTGAAGGGAGGTAATATTCGCCCTCTTTGCCTTTTAACAGTAAGTAGGTATAAGCTTTGATTGCCGTGTCAAAAGCTTTGTTGGATGTAAACAATTGTGCATGCTGAAATAAAATAGTCCCGTTATCTTTAATTCTTTTATCCTGTGCAATTAATTGGCGCAGTGCCATTTCATAATCTTTCTGCTGGATGTACTGCCAGATTAGCAGCTTTGAGTAAGATTCATTTTGAGGGTCCTTCTGTATTCTCCTGAGTAATGAATTTTGCAATGTAAGGTAATCTGCATTGGTCTCAAATACAGAAGGAAGCACTGTTTCTGCCTGCTGGAGCATTTGTGGCATTGTGGACAACGCATTCAGATATTCCTCACTCAGCTTGATCTTCTCTTTTTTAAAGCGGTAAAGGCTCAGCAATTCAAAAGTAAAAGCCTGATCGTTTTTTAGATTTTTCCTCCCCTGTAAAAACACATTCACAGCGAGTTCATATTCACCCAGCTGATAAATATCATTAGCAAGAGATCTTATTTTAGCCTCATCATCAGGCAATGCACGCAAGAGGTTGTCAAAAGCTTTGGCTGAATTTTCAAGATCACCTTTTTCTTTATAAATTCTACCAAGTAAAAGCGCATATTTTAAGGATTCTGGATTCTGTCTGATTAGCTTTTTAATTGCCTTATCAGCTATTTCATATTGTTTTGATTTCAGCAGGGCATTAAAATAAAGATCCAGATAAGCTTCGTTTTTTGTTTTGAATACTATCTTTTCGAGCAGAACCGCGGCTTTTTGATAATCTCCATTTTGATAGTATTGCATGGCCATTTCATTATCATTATTATCCTGTGCAAATAAAGTAATTGAGCAGGCAAGAAAGAAGATGATTGCAAATACTGTTTTTATCATGTTGTGAATCATTCTGAATATCAAAAATAAAGATAATAAATTCCGTATGCCTTCTTTAATGTCACCCCGGTATTTTAAATGTTACCCTGTTTTTCTTTGACAGCGGTAAAATATTGCTATTTTGACTCGCTCTCCATTTGCGGTTAAGGTAACAATATTAGTGTATTGCCCGTTTAGACAAATGGCGTTGCGTATTTTTGCAGGCTACCAGAATGCTATGACCGTAAAGAAAAGATATCTATTTATTGTTCTCCTTGCCCTGTTCAGTGCTTGCCGGCAAAACATGCAGGTCAGAGTTATTCCTGTGGCAGACTTCTTTAAGTCGCAGGAGAAGGGGTTTTATGCGATTTCTCTGGACGGTAAAACGATGTCTTATTTAAAGCTGCAAGGTAAAAAACAGAATTTGTTTGTTGAAGATCTCGCAACAGGGAAAGCGGCTCAGATCACCCAATTAAATGAGAAAAATATCAATTACTACTTTTGGGTAAGTAATGATGAGATTGTCTATTATAAAGAGAAAGCGGGAGCAGAGCGGCTATCAGATTTTTTTATAATCAATAAAAACGGAGAAAATGAACGTCAGTTGAGTGACAACGGTAAAAGCCGGATGCATGTACTGAAAGATCAGCTGATAGATGGCAAGTTTTTACTGGTTTCCTCTAATAAAAGAGATTCAACTGTATTTGATGTTTACCGGTTAAACGTAAGAGATGGCCTTATGGATATGGCTGCCAAAAATCCGGGTAACATTACCAATTGGGTTACTGATTCTAAAGGACAGATTCGTCTGGCAACAACCAGCGATGGCGTAAACCAGACTTTACTTTACAGAGAAACCGAAAATCAGGCTTTCAGATCTATAGTAACCAATAATTTCAAGACTACTTTTACACCTATCGCCATCTCGGATGACAGGCCAAATATCGTTTATGCGATTTCTAACGTAAACAGGGATAAAAATGCATTGATAGAACTTAATTGTGTTACCGGAAAGGAAAGCAAGGTGCTTTTCAGTAACGATACACTGAATGTTGTAGATGCGCAATACTCCGAGTCTAAAAAGAAGATAGGTTTTGTGATTTGTGAAACCTGGAAAAAAGAGAAGCATTATCTGGATTCAACGGTTAGGAAACTATATGCAAAACTGGATAAGCTGTTACCTGGTACTGAATCAAAGATTATTGACAGGGATAAAGCAGAGAATACTTTTATTGTAAGGACTTTTACAGATAGAAATCCAGGATCTTACTATCTTTATGTAGCAGATAAAGGTACAATCAGGAAACTGAGCGATTTTAATCCTTATGTGAAGGAAGGTGAGATGTGTGAGATGAAACCTGTTTCTTATACTGCACGTGACGGATTAAAAATCCAGGGTTATCTCACCTTGCCAATTAATAAACCGTCAGAGAATCTTCCTGTTGTTGTGCTGCCGCATGATGGCCCGGGGCGTAGAAATTCATGGGGTTACAATGCCGAAGTGCAGTTCCTTGCTAATAGAGGGTATGCAGTTTTTCAGGTTAATTACCGTGGATCATCTGGTTATGGGAAGTCCTTTGCTG
Organism: Pedobacter sp. NJ-S-72; assembly: GCF_053890575.1. NCBI lineage: Bacteria > Pseudomonadati > Bacteroidota > Sphingobacteriia > Sphingobacteriales > Sphingobacteriaceae > Pedobacter > Pedobacter sp. NJ-S-72. The sequence goes on from NZ_CM132681.1 coordinate 4,746,526, forward strand.
CTGCAGGGTCTGGTCAGTGGGGGGGTAAAATCAAGGATGATATTAATGATGGTGTCAGGTGGCTTATCGAAAATAAGATAGCAAATCCCGAAAAAATAGCCATTTATGGTACGGGGTTTGGTGGGTATATTGCATTAAATAGTCTGTACTCCAGTCCGGGAATGTATGTGTGCGGCGGATCAAATTCAGGAGTACTTAATTTATTTAGTTATTTAAAATCTATTCCTCCATTCTGGAAAACCAATTTACAGATGTACTATGAGGTAATAGGTAATCCTGCAACAGAGGGTGACCGGATGCGGCAGGTGTCGCCGGTTTTCCATGCAGATAAATTCAGGGTGCCAGTGTTTATTGCGCAAAGCCCTAAAGATCCAAGAAGCAATTCGGGTGAGGCTATTCAGTTTGTAAAGGAACTCAAGAAACGGAACGTAAATGTTACCTATCTTGAAAAGGAATACAACGAGTTTTCTCCGCAGGGCGAAGATGTGCGTCAGGCACTGTATGCTTCATTAGAACAATTTTTATCGGCTAATTTGTCTAAGAAATAGACTATATGGGTTCAGAAAAACAAAGTGGCTACCGTAAGAACTTTTCATTGATCGTGACCTTTATTGTGCTGATCTCTGTGCTGTTTGTTTTGTCGTTGTTTTTGGCTTATAACTTTAGTAAGAAATTCATAGAAAATGAATTTGTATCTGAAAAAGTAAAAGTATTAGAAGAAAGTATCAAACCATATAATGAATTCTTTCAGAATAAGGTTCCTGAAATTTCTTATTATAACGGCTTTCTTGACTCAGCAAGTGCATCAAAATTTGTAGATACAGTAATCAATAATTACCCATTTGTTTCAAAAGTGGTGTTTTATGATTCGGAGATTGGAAATACGCAAGTAGGAGATGGATTAAATACTGGTCACTTTGCTTTTGGTCCGAAATCTATTTATCAGTTTGGCGATCTGGTTCCTTTGGATTCAGTGAAACTGTTTTCAAGAGATGATACAAAAAAGTTTAGCCGGGGTGATGATTTTAATGCTTTAGGAATAAAGCTGATCTCTTATATTGAAAGTCTGGATACCACAAAGGCTCCCAGTCAGGAAGAGCTTTTTACCAATTTCAGTATTATTCGTTCAAACAAAATCACTTATTTAAATATACCAAGGCTGGAAGATCTGAAAGTTTATAAGCAGATGCTCAGGCAGCAACTTAGTCCATCACCAATTTATCAGCAGGACATGTTATCTTTTCATCTTGATCCTTATAAGATTAAGATTATCAATACGCGTCCATTATTATATCAAAACATAAGAATAGAGCCGTTAACCTATGACCCTTTAAATACGTCAACAGAATATGTAGCTACGGAAATTACTCTGCCAGGACCATTTTCTGACTATAAGCTCTATTTTATTTCTGCAAAGTCATTTGTCGCTCAGGAAATCCTGAGTTATTTTCTGCCTATAGCCATGGTGATGTTATTGTTTTATGGGATTTTGGTACTGGTCACTGTGCTGATTTACAGAAACCTGAATATTAATCACAAGATGTTTAAACTGCAATACGATTTTATGAATAACCTGACTCATGAGTTTTAAGACTCCTGTCAGTGTAATTAAAATTGCGGGCAACAATATCAAAAGTGCAAGTTCACTGACTGAGCGCGAGCTTAAGTTATATGGAAAAATCCTTGATGAGGAGGCCGATAAATTAAATGGGCTGATGAATAAGCTTCTGGCTTTCACGCAAATTGAAAATGGAGCCATACAACTGAACCAGGATGAAATCAATATCGTTGATTTTATTGAAAGCACAATCGAGTCTCATACCTTGAAACACCCTGATTTTGCGGTCACCTATGAGGTAACGGGGTTTACTACATTTATTACGGACCCGGTATTATTGGGCAGTCTTTTTGATAACTTAGCTGAAAATGCTTATAAATATTCACCCCCTGAACATAAGCGACTGCACATCGTAGCAAGGATGATCAAGGGAAAAGTTGTATTCAGGTTTATAGATCAGGGAATTGGTATTCCTACACCAGAAATTAATAATATCTTTAAGAAGTTTTACCGCATACAGAACCAGTACAATCAAAATGGAAGCGTAGGCCTTGGTTTAGCTTTCTGTAAAGAGCTGGTGAATTTTATGAAAGGTGAAATCACGGTAAAAAGTAAAGTAAATAAAGGAACGGAATTTAAAATAGTACTGCCTTATAATAATTAATGATATGTCTAAAGGAATTAAAATACTGATAGTTGAGGATGATGAGAATTTAAGGTTTTTAGTGGTACACAGGCTAAAATCAGAAGGCTATGAAGTGCTGGAAACCGGTGACGGAGAGTTGGCGGTGAAAGTTATCATGGAAGAAAAACCTGATATTGTTTTGTTAGACTGGATGCTTCGGGTAAGCAGGGATCAGAAGTTTGTCAGGAAGTTCGTGAGCAGGGGTTTGAAAATCTGATCATTATGATGACGGCCAAAGCTCAGGATGTAGATAAGATCGATGCTTATACTTTTGGTGTCTCTGATTATGTAACCAAGCCTTTTAATATGGATGTACTGGTTGCTATGCTGGAAAGTAAAGTGAAGTTTCTATTGAACAATGATAAATCAGAAATTCATCGTTTCGGAGATATGGAGCATCATCCAAATATCCATACGCTTTACAGAAGCGGAAGGAAAATCGAACTGACCATATTAGAGAATAGAATTTTATTGTATTTCCTTAGAAATCCTAATAAAGTGATTAACCGCGATGAGCTGATGCTGGTTGTGTGGGGATATAATTCTGATGTGAACACGCGTACACTTGATATGCATATCGTTCGTTTAAGAAAGAAAATTGAATTGAACCCTGATAACCCTCAGTTGCTGCAAACTGTAAGAGGAGTGGGATATCGTTTTAACGCCGGATAATCAGACTGGCGTTTAGAAATGTTTAAGATGGAACATTTTTTTTTTTATATGACAAGTTCTCTTATAATAAAAGAAGCTTGTCATATAATATATTTTAATCTTTCAGGCGGGTCGCCCAAAAAGGATAGGCTTCTCCTTCTTTAACGAAATTCAGGAAATAAGTCTCGTCCGGCAGGATTAATACGCCGTGAATTTTTCTGATGACACTGAATATGCTCTGATCATGCCGATGGCCTATTAGGTCCGGATGCTGAATAGCGGGGTCTTTCTCATCTGTAAATAAAGAGGAGTTTTCATATAAGGTATCGTACCACAGGTTGACAAGGTTGGTCGTATGCTCACATTTTCTAAGCAGAATTACAGTTGCCATCAATTGATCTGAATTGATAATTGAATCCGACGTTTGAAAATGATCAAAAACTTCATGTTTTGTATATTCATTCTCTTTATGAGGTAATTGAAATGCAAGCGCACCTGTATCGGTGGCTTCCAACAGAAGTTTGTAGTCGTTGAAGCGTTGCTTTTTTTTTTATTAATTAGACATCCTGCATCAGCATATACAAGTATATCGTCATCGGGAAGGTCATCCAGTGTTTTTTTGATAAAGTAGGGTTTCCATATCCAGTACCCTCCTCCTTTGCCTTGTTCAAGAATAGATTGGAAGCGTTTGGCAAAAACGGGTTCGATTCGATAGAAGAGGGACTGAAAACCTTTACTTCGTCAAAAAAAGCGGAATTCAGAGCTGTTTGCTTGAGAAGTTTCCTCTGATCTCTGTATTTATCGTCTCCGTAGGTTATAAAGTGAGTTTTCATAGCGATTAATTTATTAATAATGTAATAAATTAATTTTAACGAGTGCAAAGGAGTTGTTAAAGAGTTCTCAACAAAAAAAAAATAATCATGCTATGTTCGGTCGGCATTGCCTTCGCTGAAGAGCTCGGAAAGCTATGCCCTCACATTAGCATAATTATTTTTTTTCTATTTCCAACCCTGAGAGGGTGGTTACTGGATAAGATATGGTTTGTTATTAGAGTTGCTTTATGGCGAACTACTGGGATTGCTTTATGGTTTGTTATTAGAGTTGCTTTATGGTTTACTATTAGGATTGCTTTATGAGTTACCTATTAGGATTGCTTTATGGTTTACTATTAGGATTGCTTTATGGTTTACTATTAGGATTGCTTTATATGGTTTACCTATTAGGATTGCTTTATGAGTTACTAATAGGATTAAGCTCTTTTAAGTGTGAAAATTGTAATCTCTGGTAAGATACCTACTCTGCCGGGATAACCCAGGAAACCGTAGCCTACGTTGACGTAGAGCTGTTGTTTTTGTTCCTGATATAATCCTGCCCATTCTTTATAGATATACTCTATTGGGCTCCACTGATATTTTTCGGTACGGACACCGAATTGCATACCATGGGTGTGACCACTAAACATCGCATCTATCTGAGGGTATTTCGGAAGTACTTCGGCACGCCAGTGTGAAGGGTCGTGTGAAAGTAAAAGCTTTACCGGAAGGTCATCTGTGTTTTTAGTGGCGAGATCCATACGGCCATATTTAGGGAAACGTCCCATACCCCAGTTTTCGATACCAAGGATACCTATTTCTTCCCCATCGATTTTTAATCTCCGGTGCTCATTCATCAGCAGATCCCATCCCATCAGTTCGTGGGTTGGGTGATCACATCTTTGAGGTTTCTGGCTTTGGCAGGAGAGGCTTCTTTTCCAAAATGATAGTCTCCGTAATCGTGGTTTCCAAGGGATGAGAAAACTCCAAGGGGAGCCTTTATTTTACTGAAGATATCCTGATAGTCTCTCATCTCAGTAGCCATGTCATTGACGATGTCACCAGTGAAAAAGATAAAGTCAGGCTTTTCTCCAAGAAGCATTTCTACACCGCCTTTTACGGCCGTTTTATTATAGAAACTTCCAGAGTGAATATCTGAGATCTGCCCCATAGTGATGCCGTCAAAGGCAGCTGGTAAATTTGGCAGGATCAGGGTTTTTCTTCTTACCTGGTAATCATAAGCCCCGGATGTAATCCCCCACGTTAAAGAAGTCAGCGGAACGGCTGCTGCAACCAGACCTGCTTTCACGAGAAATGAGGAACGGCTGATTGGCTCGGCACCTGTTAAAATAGCTGGATTGGCTACAGGGTTTAAATCCGTTGAAATTTTACTTCAGACTTTCTGAGCTTTCTATACAAAGTGATAATTAATCTGCGCAAATCATCAACTAAAAGAAATGGCAGCATCACGATTTTGCATGCTGTGGTAAGGAAAAAAGAAACCAGTATAATTGCACGCAGTGAAAGAAAGAGGTTTAAGAATATACCTGCAAACACCCCGGTCACTAATACAATTGTAATACCCCAGTAGATACGGGTAAACCTGGTTTTTGCTTTTTCACTCCAGTTTTTAAAGACAGATAAAATCGCCTTTACAAAATAAAAATCGAATGCTATTATTAAAAGGCATCCTGCAATAAGAAAGGGTAATCGGCCCATTATTTATGTTTAATATATAAAAATCAGAGATCTGTTTTTTGTACAGCTCTTATGCATTGAAGTCAATGTCATCATCGTCATCATCTCCTGGCTCAGTATTAAATAAGCTGTCGAACATATCAGAGAAACCAAAACCACCACTAAGGTATTTTTTGTTTAGCTGAGAATATTCTGCTGCTAGGCCGTGGAGGATGAATTCCATCATTAATAAGGTTTGGTTGGCGCTCAGCTTAGGATGAAACTTTTTAACCAAAGCATTCAAGCCTTCAACCTGCATCAGCTCTTTTTTTATATTGTGCTGCTGTTAGATTATCTGCAACATCAAGCGTGTTACCGTCTGTGAACCAATCTGTAACCGATTGATAAGGATTTGCTGTTTTGCTTTTCTTAGCTTTTTCAGGATCAGGGAAATAACGGTTGAAAAGACTTTTAATAGCTTTCCCGATTAAGGTATTGGCTACTTTAGCCGGGCCTTCCAGTTCACCTTCATAAACTAACTCTATTTTACCTGTTACTGCAGGGATGATACCAGTCAGATCAGCCAATCTGACAAAAGTGCTTTCTTCTCCATTGATCAGCATTCTTCTTTCTGCAGTACTAATCAGGTTTTCATAAGCCGAAATCGTTAAACGCGCAGACACACCGGATTTTTGATCGATGAATTCACTTTTACGTGCTTCAAAAGCAACCTGTTCAATCAGATCTTTGACTAAACCGTCAGCTTCAATAGTTAGTTTTTGCGCCTCTGTAATTTTGGCTTCCTGAAAAGTGATTTTTCTGGAGATCGCAATTGTTTTTGGATAATGCGTAAGGATCTGACTTTCAATCCTGTCTTTTAATGGTGTTACAATAGAACCCCTGTTGGTATAATCTTCAGGATTGGCTGTAAATACAAATTGTACATCTAACGGAAGACGTAGTTTGAAACCTCTGATCTGAATATCTTTTTCTTGTAGCATGTTAAATAACGCCACCTGTATCCTTGCCTGTAAATCAGGAAGCTCGTTGATCACAAAAATACTTCTGTGTGCCCTTGGGATTAATCCGAAGTGAATGACACGCTCATCGTTATAAGTTAACTTCAGTGTAGCGGCTTTAATCGGGTCCATATCACCAATTAAATCTGCGACAGTCACATCGGGAGTAGCCAGCTTCTCTGTATAGCGGTCCGAACGGTGCTGCCAGCTGATTGGTGTTGCATCACCATGTGCAGCAACTTCCTGCTTTCCATACCAGGAAATAGGGTTCAGTGGATCATCAAATATTTCACTTCCTGTAATGTATGGGATATATTCATCAAGTAAGTTGACCATTAAACGTGCAATACGTGTTTTAGCCTGTCCTCTTAAACCTAGTAACAAGATATTATGTCTGGATAAGATCGCAGTTTGTAATTCTGGAATAACAGTATCGTCGTAACCTAAAATCCCTTCAAAACCAGCGTCTTTATTTTGAAGCTGCTGAATGAGGTTCTTGCGTAATTCGTCTTTTACTGTTAATGAGATGTAATTTGAGGCTTTTAGTTCGCCAAGAGTTTTAATTGAGATCTGCTCCATATGTTTTCTTTCCGTATTAACGGACTGTTTTTCTTCTGTTCTTAATGTAATCTTCAAAAATATATTCACCTAAACCAGTCAGCGAGCTGTAGAATGCCCTGCCGCCATTTATTTCTGTAAATTCTCTTACAAATTGTTGTAAATAAGGGTCCTGAGCGATCATAAATGTAGTAATCGGGATATTCAGACGTTTACATTGAGCCGCCATATTCAGGGTTTTGTTAATTACCTTCCTATCCAGACCCATACTGTTTTTATAGTAACGGCCATTCTCTTTCAGGCAGGTTGGCTTACCATCGGTAATCATAAAAATCTGTTTATTATGAGTCTTCCGGCGGCGAAGTAAATCGGCTGCAAGCTCAAGACCGGCAAGGGTATTGGTATGATACGGACCAACTTGCAAATAGGGTAAATCTTTAACCGTAATCGGCCATGCATCATTACCAAATACCACAATATCTAAAGTGTCTTTTGGATAACGGGTATGAATCAGTTCAGCAAGTGCCATTGCGACTTTTTTTGCAGGGGTAATCCTATCTTCTCCATATAAGATCATAGAGTGGGAAATATCAATCATCAGCACTGTTGAAGTTAGTGTCTTGTAATCTTTTTCCTCTACCTCAAGATCGTTCTCCGTTAAAGTGAAATTGCCAATACCATGATTGATCTGTGCATTCTGGATAGAGGCAGTCATATCGATCTGGTCAAGACTGTCACCAAAAGTATATTCACGGCGATCCGCGTTCTTTTCTTCCCCGATACCAGAAATGTTACTGTTGTGATTGCCTTTGCCTGCTTTTTTTAGTTTTCCAAAGATTTCTTCCAAAGCAGACTTACGGATAACCTGTTCAGTCTTGGAAGTAATATCCATATTACCATCTTTTGAGTTCTCTTTGATGTAGCCTTTGTCTTTCAGCTCATCGATAAAATCACCCATACCATAGTCGCCTGTGGTAAACTTATACTGTTTATCCAGTTCGTTCATCCATGCCAATGTTTCACCTGCATCACCCGCAGTATAATTCAAGAGCTGGGTAAATAACTTCAGCATTTCATCAAACCCGCCTTTAGGCTTGTCATCTGCTTGAAAATTAGAAAAATGGAAACCTCTCATATTGTTATATATAACGGAATATCGAAGGTAAAAGTTTGACCGGGAACTAATGTTACCTGCTTGTAAAAATACCCTGGGGAAAATTTATAAAAAAAGAACCCGTACTCAGGGTGAATGAGTACGGGTTTATAAGTGATAGTGGCTATATATATGCCATAATTTGAAAGATATTATGACACACAGATGTGTGCTTATTTTTTTGGATAACCTTTAGCTAATGCCTTTTCAGCTCTTTTAACTGCAAGTTTTTCCCTGAATTCAGCATAAGGAGCTTTAAGTGCCATTTTTAAAACACTATCCAGACCACCTTTGATCGCGAGATTAAATAAACTCTGCGCTTTTCTGATCGGAGAAGCATCCCATGCTCTTAAACTCAGAGAGAAAGAACCATCCAGATATTTCATCCAGTGCCACATACCTGTAGGCATGAACAGGGTGTCGCCGTGCTCAAGGAAAACTTCATATCCTTCTACACCTCTAAGTGCAGGGAACTTATCAAAGTCAGGATTAGCTACATCATAATCTTCCAGCGCATATGTTGCGTTTGGAATGCAATAAAGACGCTCTTTCCATTTGTTATCAAATAATATGATATGTTTTCTGCCACCAAAATGGGTATGGAAAAGGTGTGGGAGATCTATGTCATAATGCAGGAAGGTTACGGAATTTGAACCTCCAAAAAACATGGCTGGCATACTTTCAATAAAACCACCCATTAAATCTTTAGGCAGGACAATGTCTTTAATCAGACTTGGTACATGCTTAAACAGGTTAAAGAAAAATATACGCAGTTCCGTAGGTTCTGATTTAATCAAATCAAGATAATCACCGAAACGCATATGCGCCGCCGCTGAATTGATCGGTTTAGAAGGGTCTACTTTTGCATTGTCATATAAAGGGACTTCCAGGTCTCCGGCAATTTCCTTAAGGTATTCAGTTGTCCACTTTTCTCTTGCAGGCCAGCTTTTAGTTAAGCCCTTAATGATTAGAGGTCTTCTTGGGTCTAAATAGTTTTTTTTTTAAAGTCTGCTGGACTGATATTCTCAACGGTATCTACCGGCTTTAATATAAAGCTCATAATCAAAAAAGATCTTGTTTGAGAACAAAAGTGTAAATTAAATTCTATTTATTCATATAAAAAGGCAAGGTATGACTCAGAAATAGTTAACTATCTAAGATTAAACTGATTCTTAATTAGGATGGGACATGTTCTGCCAGCGCCTTATTTGCCCTTTTAACAGCCAGTCTTTCTTTCCATGCCATGTATTTCTCTTTGAAATTGGCTTTCATAAAATCATCGAATTTACGCTGGATGGTAAGGTTATATAAACTCCTTGCTTTGACTGCCCATGATTTGTCCCACGCCCTCAGGCTGATAGAAAAAGAACCATCCAGGTATTTCATCCAGTGCCAGTAACCAGTAGGCATAAACAGGGTGTCACCATGTTCCAGATAAACTTCTATACCTTTTACTCCTTTTAAAGCCGGAAATTTATCAAAATCAGGGTTCTCTATATCATAATCTTCCAAAGCATAAGTCGCATAAGGAATCTGATAAAGACGTTCCTTCCATTTATTCTCAAATAAGATGACATGTTTGCGGCCATTAAAATGAGTATGGAAGATATGTGCCATATCTATATCGTAATGAAGGAAAGTCACAGAGCCTTTTCCACCAAAGAACATATTTGGATAACTATCCAGAAAACCTCCCATCAAATCTTTTGGCGCGATATAGTCTTTTAATAAGTTAGGCGCCTGTTTAATCGGATCAAACAGAAAAATTCGGAGATCAGTAGGGGTAGTTTTGATCAGGTCAATATAATCTGCAAACTTCATTTCAGCAGCAGCAGCATTAATCGGCTTGGAGGGGTCCGCTTTCGAGCTGTCATAAAGTGGAACCATTTTGTCTCCAACTATAGTTTTCATGTAATCCATAGACCACTTTTGATACGCTGGCCAGTTTTTAGCCATGTTTTTGATCACTAATGGTCTGCGTGCATTGAGATAATTTTTCTCGAAATCCTCTTTGGAAATATCATCGACGCAATCAATCTGAGCTAAATCAAACTTCATGTTAAAATAATGTTAATTCATGTAAAATTATAGATTTTTCAATGCCCGTGCCAGTGTGTTTAAGAAAATAAAAAATTCTGACAATAAAAAAACACAGCAAGGATGGCTGTGTTTTTATTATTACAACAAATAAAATTCCGAAATTAGTTAGGCATCAAAACGCTGTCGATAACGTGGATAACACCATTTTTCTGCATTACGTTTGCAATAGTTACTGTAGCTGTTCCACCTTTTTCATCAGTTAAGATTAGTTTGTCACCATCCATAGAAGCCCATAATTTACCCCCCGATACAGTTGTTAACTCAGCTTTACCATTTCCGGCTTTAATCGCTTTGGCAATTGTTTTTGCATCCATTTTCCCCGCAACAACGTGGTAAGTAAGGATTTTAGTTAACATGGCTTTGTTTTCTGGTTTCAAGACTGTTTCCACAGTGCCTGCAGGAAGTTTGTCGAATGCTTCATTTGTTGGAGCAAAAACGGTGAACGGGCCTGCACTTTTTAAGGTCTCCACAAGGCCTGCGGCTTTAACAGCGGCAACTAATGTCGTGTGGTCTTTTGAGTTTACCGCATTATCAACAATATCTTTAGTGGAATACATTGCTGCGCCTCCAACCATCGGATTTTTTTGTGCGTAAACTGAAGTTGAAAATGTCATAGCTGCTATGACAAATACAGATAAGATGATTCTTTTCATGGTTTTGTTTTATAGCAGGAGATACGGCTAATATTAGCGCTTGGTTTTTTCTGATTACTGATATTTATTGTTCGCATGTATTTTGAAAACCTCAATGGGAAGAAACGTTTGAATAAAATACCTTTCACTTCTTTGCCACCCATATACACTTCTTCTTTGTTGAGCTGAATGGCTTTAACGATTTCCTTAGCGCAATCAGCTGGTGACAGACCGTTTTCCTGATTTTCGTCCATTTTTTTGTGCGCAGAGCCATTTGCAGTGACTGCATTCAATGAAATACTGGTCTTAATATAACCGGGACAAACCATCGTTATCTGAATATTTTTATCAAATACTTCTGAACGGAGAGAATCGAAATAGCCATGTAAAGCATGTTTTGATGCTGCATAACCAGAGCGTAGGGGAGTGCCAAATTTGCCCGTCAGGCTGCTGATGCAAACAATTTTACCACCGCCTTTAGCAATCATTTCGGGTAATACGGCTTTACTTAAAGCTACTGTCCCCCAAAAATTAACGTTCATAATTTTCTGTTCAACGCTCAGTTCTGTTTCCAGAGCTAAGGAACGCTGGCTGATTCCTCCACTGTTAATCAGCATATCTATCTGTCCAAAGATTTTCTGTGCATCTCTGGCTTTATCATTTAATGAGGCCGTATTTTCCAGATCCAGAGAAAGAACATGTACGTTAATCTGATTTTTACAATTTCCTTTTACTCTGAACAGTTCATCCCTGTTCCGGGCAGAAATAATCAATTTTGCTCCTGAATTATTATAGGCATATACGAGTGCTTCTCCAATACCGGAAGACGCTCCTGTGATCCAGACTACTTTATTCTTCATTCTCTTTAATTAATCTTCAGGATGTTCATCTAAAAGGAACAGTTCTGAAGCGATATAATCTGCAAATAACTTACCATCCGGTGTAAGTATCAATTTATTATTTTCATTTTTCAACCAGTCTCTCTGTATAAAAGGAACAATGTTTTTCATTGTGTCTTCCAAAAAGATCTTGCCGTATTCATTGCCTATCTTTTGTAAATCTGTGCCCCACATTGTACGCAGTGAAGTCATCACATACTCGTTAAAGCGATCGTAAATATCCAGTTCTTCGACAGTTTCGGCCAGTTTACCTAAGGCTAATTGCTGCATGTATTTCGCGTTGTTAGCAATATTCAGATATCTGTTATGACCATTGAAACCATGTGCAGATGGGCCAATACCTAAATAGGGAATACCTCTCCAGTAATTTGTATTGTGTACCGCATGACGGCCTGGCAAACTATAGTTTGATATTTCGTAATGATCAAAACCACCAATAGCCAGTTTCTCTGTCAATGTGATAAACTGAGCTGCACTTTGCTCATCATTAACAGGGATCTGCCTGCCCTTTTTTATGGCTGCGGCTAAAGCCGTTTTAGGTTCTACTGTTAAGGAGTAGGCCGAAATATGCGGTGTTTGCAGACTGATAGCTTTGTTGATATTACTCAGCCATTTTTCATCAGTCAGTAGTGGAAAACCATAAATCAAGTCAATACTCAGGTTCTCAAAACCAGCATCCTGACTGCGTTTAATACAAGTTTCTGCCTCGTTAGAAGTATGCGCCCTGTTCATCCAGACCAGGTCATCATTAAAAAAAGACTGTACACCAATGCTGAAACGGTTGACAGGAAGCTGGCGCAATTGTGCGATTTTGTTCGCATCCAAATCGTCAGGATTGGTTTCAATCGTGATTTCAGCATCACTGATATAGAAAAATTAGAAGTTAAAGTGTCAAATATTTTGGCGAGTGATTTCTCAGGTAAAAGAGAAGGTGTGCCTCCGCCAAAATAGATACTGCCTATTTGCTGATCAGAAATCCTGCTCTTTTTTAAAAGGATCTCTTTACAGATTGCGTCAGTCATTTCATCCACATGCTGCAGAGAAGTGCTGAAATGAAAATCGCAATAATTACAAGCTTGTTTACAAAAAGGGATATGGATATAAATTCCTGCCATGCTTTTATTTAAATATAGTTGTTAATAGAGGTGGATAGAATTTAATAGTCAAATGTTTGTTACTGTTTTTTACTTTTGTCACTCATAAAGCTCAAGATCATTTTTTGTTGATTAACAAAAGCTGTAAATCAAGGCTTCAGGTCGCAAAGGTAAGTGCAATTATGACTTTTTAAGTATCTGCACTGCTAAATAAGAAGAACCATGAAATTAGAACCAATATCTTTTATCTTAACCATGGTGTACTGGGTATATCTCATCGACCCATTTTGTAGCAGACCCTCTAAGCGCAATTATTTAAAATTATATAAAGAATCTCGATTTCTGGTTGTTAGCTTATTATTTGCTATGGTATTTCCAATAGTTAAGCTGTTTTATGTAACTTTTGATCATGTAATTGCTTTTTCTACCGTTCCTCTTTTTTTTATTATTATCGACTTGCTGCTTATTAAAGTATCAATTTTTCGTTTTGGACGTCCATTTAGATTTATTCAAAGGGGTGATTTCGTAAAAGGAAATTTTATTGAATATTTATACTCAATTGTCCTTCTCCTATTCCCATTCTTGTTGTCATTTGTTTTAGAAATGTTATTATTATGAAAAAGATTGTTTTAGCTACAGCATATATAATATGCAGTTTTGCTTTACCCTTATCGGTAAAATCGCAAACCAAAATCGTAATTATCCGGCATGGTGAAAAACAGGAGCAAAATGAAAACCTGAACTGTAAAGGGCTTAACCGGTCTTTAAAGCTTACTAGTGTGCTTTATAAGAAAATTGGAATGCCGGCCGCAATCTATGTACCTTCTCTGGGTAATGGAAATCAGACAAGTCATTCGAGAATGTTTCAAACCATCACACCTTTTGCAGTTAAATACGATATCAGGATCAATAGTAGTTTTGATGGAACTGATTTTACCAGTATAGCTAAAGAACTCAAGCATAAAAAAGGGACTATATTATTGGTCTGGAATCATGGCAATATTCCGGCTCTGGCTAAAGCTTTGGGAATTAAGCACCAGAAACTTGTCTGGAACCAGAATGATTTTGACTCGATATGGATTATTACCGGTAGTGGTAAGAATAAAGTTTTGAAAGTAGACCGGGAAGGAATTCTGCCTGCTACTGCCTGCCCTGTGTATTAAGCTTTTTTTATCTATTCACGGCAAAGACCTATTGTAAACCTAAATCAGTAAAAACACTCCGCTTTTTGTAAAGTAAAACCAGTAGAAGACAAACGTACCGCGTGGGGGCGAAGATGCGTGTGAGTCCACGTCAAGTCCACCTCGGGTCCATCTTGAGTCCGCCTTTTTCTGAAAATAGGTGGATTCACTATATAATTGCGCTGCAGTTGAATTGGAAATACACAGAACTTCCTCCCTCTTCTATACGTTCACAGCTATTCTGCCACAATACATGAATGTGAAATAATAATATCTTAGCTTTGCACAAAGGAATAATCCCGTTACTTTTATAGGTCGATGTATAAATATTTTTTGGTAACTTTTTTCCTGCTGTGCATTGCGGGCTTTGGAAAGGCAAATGCGCAGAATCTGTCAGTTGTCAGAGATTCTACTGTGAAACGCAGGGTTTATAAACCCAGGTTTATCAGAGATTCTGCATTTTTAGCGCGGCAGAAGTTCGTTACTGATTCTATAATGACGCATACCTGGATCCTTCCGGATTCATTAATCAATAAGCACATCCTGATAGACAGTATCGTAAAAGCTAACGTTTTTGAGAAGCTTGTCTTGATGATGCCTGGTTCAAAAAGTACAGTAAACTGAAGAAAATAAGCCGTTTCAGAACAGGTAATCCTTTACTCAAAGGACAGACCTGGGTGCTCGGTTTTATAGTGCTCCTTCTGGTCATTTTTGCCATACTCCGGATCTCTTTTTCGAAGCAATTACAGAGTATTATTCAATCTTTTTACAGTAATCGCGGCTTAAATAATCTGAATAAAGAAGATAATGTGTTCAGTTCGTGGCCTTTTTTGTTCTTATTTATTCAATTTGGGTTCACAATTGGAATGTTTTTTTACCTGGTTGCGCAATATTATCAGCTCGCTTATGTTCATCAGGGCTTCCGTTTTTTTGTCAGCGTTTCAATTCTTATTGTGGTATTATATGCAACGAAAATTCTTTTATTGCGTGTACTCGGATATCTGTTTAACATCCAAAAAGCCGTCCACGAGTACGTTTCTATATTATATTTGAGTTATTTTAACATCTCTTTAATCTTCATTCCACTGGTTGTAGCTTTTGCCTTATCACCAATGAAATATGGTATATACTACATAGTTATCTCATTTATTTTGTTGGGGATTATCTTCACGTTTCAATTTATAAGAGCAGGAATAAATATTTTATCTCATTATCGGTTTTCTAAGTTCTATTTATTTATGTACTTTTGTGCCCTCGAAATATGTCCCATTTTGATATTAATCAAGGCCATAGGATTGGAGCTGTAATTAGGTAAAATGCAAGAAAAAACAGAAGATAGGTTGCGTAAAGTAAAAAGTATACTGATAACTTTGCCAAAGCCCGAAACAGAGAAGTCCCCATACTTTGATTTGGCTAAGAAATACAATTTAAAAATTGATTTCAGATCCTTCATCCATGTGGAAGGTATTCCAGCAAGGGACTTCAGAAAAGACAAGATCACATTAGCTGATTTTACTGCTGTAGTATTTACAAGCAGGAATGCGGTAGATCATTTTTTTAGAATTAGTGAGGAAATGCGGTACGAAGTGCCCGCAGATCTGAAATATTTTTGTATTTCAGAATCAACCGCGCTATATCTTCAGAAATATATCCAATACCGGAAACGCAAGATATTTTTCGGAAAGCAGACTGCTGCCGATTTATCTGAGGTATTGAAGAAACATGCGGGGGAGAAATTCCTTTACCCATGTTCTGATGTAGCGACAGAAGATACAATGAATTTCCTGTTGAAAAATGGATATGATCTGACACCGGCGGTATTATTTAAGACCGTAGTAAGCGATCTTTCAGATCTTGCTGAAGTGACTTATGATATCATCGCTTTTTTCAGTCCATCTAGTATTCAGTCACTTTATACAAATTTTTCTAACTTCCAACAAAATAATACTCGTATTGCAGCGTTTGGAGTAAATACGCACAAAGCGGTCATGGATAATAACCTGATCGTTGATATTGCAGCCCCGTCACCGGAATCCCCTTCGATGATTATGGCTATCGAAAACTACATTAAGAAGTCCAATAAATAAGGGAGACTGACTGTTGATTTATTTTCCCAATTTGGGGAATGAGGTCTCTTGCCGATAATTTTAAAATCTGAAAAGCAAGATGTTATGAAATCGTTAACATCTTGCTTTTTTTGCTTTTAAGACATATTTTTATCTCATAATAATTGTTTATATCAATCATAATTGATAAAATTGTTGTAAAATTGCTCTAGGGCTTATGAGGAAAATTTACACACTGGGTTTTTTTTATTAATAACAGCATTGTTTTCTAGTTGCGGAAAAGGCGGTCAGGGAGAGCTTGTTGGAGTTTATAGTAAGAAATTCAATAACAAGAAAATGCCGAGAGGAATGGTCTATATTCCTCAGGGTAAAACGCTGATCGGCATGTCTGACGAGGATATTAATAACTCACAGACTTCCCCAAGCAAGATGACCTCATTTAGTGCATTTTATATGGACGAAACTGAGATCACCAACGCGAAGTACAGACAGTTTGTGAATTGGGTAAGAGACTCAGTCGCTTTGACTACTGTTGGCCCAAGCGGAGCTCCTGGTTATTTCATTACCCCTAAAACCCAGACTGCTGGAGGCGCCAGCCTTACTTCAGGACAGAAAAATATCGACTGGAAGAAAGTTGGTAATGGTTCTGGACTCTGGAATGATAAAAAAGGCGGTTTAAGTGCTAAGTTCAAGGATATGTATTATTCCGGAGATGATGCTTTACCTGGCCGTAATGATTTAGACATTAGAAAATTCAGATATTCTTATAGTTTCGTGAACCTTGACCTGGCAGAAGCCGGCAGAAAAGATCCGACTAAAAAACGTAAAGACTTTATTGAAAGTTATGTGGATTCACCTGATCCGAATAATCCTAACCAGTTTCCATCGGTAAATGTTTACCCGGATACGATGGTCTGGAAAATAGATTATTCTTATTCTCAGAATGATCCAATGGTAAAATCTTATTTCAATCACCCTTCTTATGATAATTATCCTGTAGTTGGGGTAACCTGGGAACAGGCAAATGCATTTTGTGTTTGGCGTACGCGCTTATACGAGCCAGTTGCAGCTTCAAGAAAAATTCCTTTAAGCTCACGTCCTGAATACAGATTACCTACAGATGCTGAATTTGAATATGCAGCAAGAGGTGGTAATGTGAAAACAAAATACCCATGGGGTGGTCCTTACGTAAGAAATACTAAAGGATGTATGCAGGCCAACTTTAAAGTAGGAAGAGGAAATTATTCGGATGATGGCGGTTTATATACCGTTAATGTGCGTTCTTATTTTCCTAACGACTATGGTTTGTACAACATGGCTGGTAACGTTGCTGAATGGACGGTAACAGCTTATAACAATTCGGCAGCACCTTTATTGCTGGATTTTAACCCAAACTTCACTTATGTAGCTAAAACTACAGACAGTAAATATCTTAAACGTAAAGTGGTTAGAGGTGGTTCATGGAAAGACATCGGTTTCTTTCTTCAAAACGCAGTAGGCACTTACGAGTACCAGGATCAGGCGAGATCTTACATCGGATTCAGATGTGTTTCTTCATTCGCAGGTACTGACATTCATTTCAAAAACTAAAAAACAACATCTATTCAATAGAAATATGGCAGCTAAAAAGAATTCTAACTGGTTACACACGGCAATCTCATGGGGTGCGAGTATTGTAATTTTGGGGGCATTATGTAAAATCCTTCATATCGGAGGCATTTGGGGAAGTTATGCAATTGGTATAGGTTTAGGTGTTGAAGCGGCTTTGTTCTTTATCACCGGATTTTTTTTCCACCAGAACCAGAATTGGCATGGGAAAAAGTATATCCTGAATTAAGAGAAGATTTTAAAGGTGAATTGCCTGTAGCTACTGCAAGACCAGTTGCTGCGGCAGATTTTTTCATCTACAGCAGCATTGGATAAAATGCTGGGTGATGCTAAAATTGGCCCTGAATTAATTGAGAGCCTGGGAAGCGGATTACGTAATTTCGGTGATAAGGTTGCTAACCTGTCAACGGTTGCGGATGCTGCTGCAACTGCTGCTACGAATGACTTTACAGGAAGAGTAAAACAGGCTTCTGCTGGTTTTGATCAGTTGAATGGTGCTTTTGGTAAAGCAACATCGCAGCTGGTAGAACTGGGTGAAAGTGGTAATGCATCAAAAGCTTACCATGAGCAGGTAAATAACCTTTCTAAAAATCTATCTGCTTTAAACGCAGTTTATGAATTGGAATTACAGGATTCTACTTCGCATCTTAAATCAATGAACAAATTCTATCAGAATCTTTCTGCTACAATGGGTAATTTCAATGAATCACTGGATGATTCAAAACAATTTAAGGAAGAAGTAGGTAAACTGGCTAAAAATCTGTCGTCGCTGAATGCTATTTATGGCAATATGCTAACAGCAATGAATCAGCCACGTCCATAATCAGGTAATCAATTTATTTACTTAACCACAGAGAACCATAACTAATGGCCGGAGGAAAAGAAACAACGAGGCAGAAGATGATCAATATCATGTATTTGGTATTGTTAGCTATGCTTGCGTTAAACGTATCTGATACTATACTGAATGCCTTTAAGAATATCAATGATAGTCTTGATTCGTCACGAACAAATGTGAGTACGAGCATCGATCAGTTATTCACTTCATTTCAGAACACTAAACTTAAAGAAGAGCCTGCAAGGGCACAGCCGATTTGGGAAAAAGCCAATCAGGCAAAAAAATATGCGGATGACCTGAATGGTTATATTCAGCAGTTGAAACAACAATTCAACACTGCTGGTGGTGGTATAGATCCTGAAACAGGTGATTTAAAGGAAAGAGGAAATCAGGACATCGCCCAGGGAATTATGATTAATGCAAAAGAAGGCGAGAAGCTGAAAGCTAAAATCAATGAAACCCGCGAAAAACTAATTGCATTGTTAGAAAAAGATGACAGGGCGCATGTTTCGTTTTCTTTAGAAGCTAAGGATTCGGAAAAAAGTATAGAGGGGAAAAAGAAATGGGAAGATATTAATTTTGGTGAAGGCACCCCGTTAACTGCTGCAAACACAGTATTGACTAAAATTCAGTCCGATGCAAGAAATGCAGAGGCGGAAGTAGTTAAAAAGCTGTTTGGAAATATGGACAAATCGCTTGTTAATCTTGACCAATTTGCTGCTGTAGCTGTTGCACCTACTTCATATGTTATTCAGGGACAGCCATACAGTGCACAGGTATTCCTGACAGCAAGTGATTCTAAATCAAGTCCTGAAATTAGTGTTGGCGGTGGCAGACTCGCTACTAAAGATGGAAAAGGAACATATACCGGAGGAACTGGTTCTGTAGGTGTGTTTAAGTGGGTTGGAACAATCCGCGTAAAACAAACTGATGGACAAATTAAAGAATACAGAACACCAGAACAAACTTACCAGGTAGCGAAGCCATCGGCTACTGTTTCTCCTGATAAAATGAACGTGATCTATGCAGGGATTCCAAATCCGTTCTCTGTTTCGGCAGCGGGTTTCCCGTTAGAAAGTGTGAAAGCAAGTATTTCGGCGGCGGCTCAATGAGCGGTTCAAATGGTAAATATACAGTAAGTGTTGGAGGTGACCAGATTGGTAAAGTGTTAAACATTACTGTTACGGCTAATAATGCTGGTAAATCAGTTAATTTAGGATCGCAACAATTCAGAGTGAAAGCGTTACCTACACCAAAAGCCTTTATTAAAGGTAAATCGGGTGGAAGTGTTGATCTGGAATGGTTATCAAGATCTAATGTGATTGAAACTCAGCTGGATGATTTTGTGTTTGATATTAAATATAAAGTTGTCAGGTTTAACGCTACCTTTATTAACCCGAGATCAGATGCTGTGAATATCCCTAATAGTGGTGGTTCTTTCAGCGGACAGATCAAAGGCGCTTTGAATTCGATTAAGCCAGGGGCAACTGTTATCTTTAAAGATATTATTGCTGAAGGGCCTGATGGAAGACAAAAGAATTTAGATGGTATTACATTTACAGCTAAATAGAATCAAGATGAAAAAAATTTTTATATCTGATTATCCTGTTGTTCGTGGGCACTGCATCTTTCGCTCAGAACAAACCTGTAAAACCAATAGTAAGCCAGCGTCCTAAAATAAAACCTGTTAAACCGACGGCTACGCCAGTAACGCCTATTGCAGAACCTGCGGTTGCACCGGCTACACAAACTGTTGTGCCAGCAGCGCAGACGGTTACGCCAGCTAATAGCCAGACAGCTACACCAGTTGTAAATACCCCTGCTGTCAACACACCATCGGTAAATATCCCCGTAACTACAGCGGCTACTACTCCCTTGCTTAAAAAATCTAAGATAAAAACACCACCAAAAGATGGTTTTTTTTTTGCCAGAAAAGATGTGGATAGCAGCGTAATGGTTCCATATGCTGACGTAAGAGAAGAAGATGTGTTTTATTCTAAACGTGTATGGAGAGAAATTGACCTGCGTGATACGATTAACTCAGTCCTGAATACAGAAAGCTCTAAACTGATTGAAATCTTACTGGAAGCAGTAGGAAATGAAGAGTTGACAGCTTATTCACCAAAGGATACTACTTCGGGGAAATTACTGGAAGACAATGACTCTTTCAAGATTGCTTTAACTTCTGCCGAAGCATTGAGAAATGCAAGAGGAACATCTGAAGGTGAAGCTGATGAAAAAGGTAAAATAGGAGAGCCAATACTTAAACGCTTAAGAGCTGATGAGTTTTTGAAATACAGGATTAAAGAGGATTGGATCCTTGATACTAAAAGGTCAATATTTGAACCACGTATTGTTGGATTAGCTCCATTGAAAATGGTAGAAGGTAACTGGCAGCCGGTATTCTGGATTTATTATGATGAAGCAAGAACGTTGCTGAGCAAGAAAAAACTGGTAGATCCGGCAAATGATGCTTCGGTATTGACGTTCGATGATTTCTTTGTAAGACGTCTGTTCTCAAGTAATATCGTAAAAGAAACTAATCCGGCAAATAAAACTATCGTGGAGATTCTGAATCAGACCGATCCTAAAGATCCTAAAGATACAGAGAAAAAAGTTATATGAGTCTGAACGGATTAAAAAGGGGATGGCTGACTACGAACAGAGTTTGTGGGAATACTAAACCTGATATCAATTTAAACAAAAAGCACCGTCATCTTTAAGATAATGGTGCTTTTTGCTTTATAGAGGTTGCTCAAATATCTTTTGGAGTAAAGTGTGTAAGCAGCGTTTTGACCTGAGCTTTGTTTAAGACCTTTTCCAGTTCAGCTTCAGTTGCTTCTCTGATCTTTTTAACAGATTTGAACTGGCGTAAAAGCTTATCGGCCGTTGCCTTACCGATACCGGGGATATCTTCAAGTTCTGTTTTTAAGGTGCCCTGATCTCTTTTCTTTCTGTGGAAGGTAATTCCAAAGCGGTGGGCTTCGTCACGAAGCTGCTGGATCACCTTGAGCGTCTCAGACTTTTTATCCAGGTGAAGCGGGTAACTGTCACCAGGGTAGTAGAGTTCTTCGAGTCTTTTGGCAATACCGATCACTGTAACTTTATGTTCTATGCCTAATTTCTTTAAACTGCTTACTGCCGACGATAGCTGGCCCTTACCGCCATCAATGATAATGAGTTGAGGTAGTGACTCCTCTTCTTCTAACATGCGCTTATATCGTCTGTAAACGGCTTCTTCCATTGTAGCAAAATCATTGGGGCCTTCAACGGTTTTTACGTTGAAATGCCTGTAATCTTTTTTGGAAGGTTTAGCATCCTTAAATACCACAATTGCTGAAACAGGATAAGCCCCCTGGAAATTCGAGTTATCAAAACACTCGATATGTACAGGCAGCTGAGTAAGCATTAAATCTTTCTGCATTTGTGTTAAAATGCGTTCAGATCTTAAATCCGGATTTAGTTTTTCATACTGATTCAGTTTTTCGCGTCTGAAGAACAATACGTTTTTATGAGAAAGTTCCAGCAGGTTTTTTTTTTCACCTAGCTTAGGGACAGTAAACTTTAAATTTTCATCTTTTAATTTGATATCAAAAGGAACGATGACTTCTTTTGAGGTACTGCTGAATTTTGTCCTGAACTCTGTGATGGCTAGTGTAAGCAATTCTTCATCAGATTCATCCAGACGTTTTTTGATCTCTATCGTTTGGGTCTGAATGATGCTGCCATTCATAATCTTTAAGTAATTGACAAAAGCATAACGTTCATCAGAGGCAATACTCACCACATCGACATTGGTAATAGAGCTGTTAACCACAGTTGATTTACTTTGATACTTTTCTAAGACCAGTAATTTCTTTTGATACAAATGGGCATATTCAAAATTCAGTTCGTCGACTGCTTTTTTGATAATCTGTTTAACGTCTTTGATTACATTGCCGATCTTACCATTCAGAATATCCTTGATTTCTTCGATACTCTGATCGTAATCGGTATCTGTCTGATAAGCCTGACAAGGGCCTTTACAATTGCCGATCTGGTATTCCAGACAAACTTTGAATTTTCCGGCATTGATATTCTCTTCACTGAGCGGAAGATTACAGGTACGTAAAGGGTAAAGTTTCCTTAATCAGGTCGAGGATCGTATGCATCATCCCTACAGAAGCATAAGGGCCAAAATAGGTTGATCCGTCTTTAACCATTTTCCTGGTCCAGTACAAACGCGGAAAGGGCTCCTTTTTGATGATAATCCATGGATAGGTCTTATCATCTTTCAGCATGATATTATACTTTGGCTGATGCTTTTTAATCAGGCTGTTTTCAAGCAGCCAGGCATCAATCTCCGTATCAACAATAGTAAAAGTAATTTTGCGAATCTTGGAAACCAATACTTTGGTTTTACCATTCATCTGATTATCACTATTGAAATAAGAGCCGACCCGGTTTCTTAAATCTTTGGCCTTGCCGATATAGATCAACATATCTTCCTGATCCCAGTATTGATAAACACCGGGTTTATGTGGAATATCGGCTAATGCCTTTTTGTAATCAAAAATGCTCATTTAAAAACCCAGCTTCTTGTCCAGTTCTGTGGTATCAGTTTGCTGTTGTTGATATTGGTTACAGTCGTAAGTAATAGATACTCCGCCTTTCGGTGCTTCAAAGTCTCCTTTGCCCACTTTCAATTTAGGATTAGCGTATACTTTCTTGAAAAATCCACCGAAAACAGGCATCGCAGTTTTAGAACCTTCTCCTTCTCTGGTACTGATAAAGTGGAATGCACGGTCTTCACAACCTGTCCATACTCCTGCTACAAGATCGGGAGTAATCCCTACAAACCAACCATCTGAGTTGTTCTGCGTCGTTCCGGTTTTACCACCAATAGGATTTTTAAGTCCGTATTTACTAATCAGGCCGTAACCATAACCATTTTTAACCACACCTTCCAGCATACGGGTCATCACATAAGCGACGTCTTCGTTCATTGCAGGGTGTTTCTGTGGTGTTTGAGAGAACAGTACTACTCCGTTTTTATCTTCAATTCTTAGAATATAGGTAGGCTGTGTCCATACGCCTTTATTGGCAAATACGCTGTAAGCTCCAACCATATCAAATACAGAGGCAGAGGCATCAAAAGAGCCCAGTGCGATAGATGGATAAGAAGGTACATTGGAAGTGATCCCCATGTTTTTTGCCAGTGTAGCCACAGCTGTAGGTCCTACCTGTTTCATTAAATAGGCAGCAATATAATTCTGAGAAAATGCCAGTGCTTTTTGTAAAGTGATATAGCCTGGTAAGGTACCACCGGATTTTGGTGTCCATGGGGCACTGCCGGGAACTTCAATGGTAACAGGTTCATTTAAGACCTGGTAACAAGGAGAGTAACCATTTTCTATGGCTACTGAATAGGTGAAAGGTTTTGCCGTTGAGCCTACCTGTCTTGTTCCCATTTTTACCTGGTCGTATTTGAAATGCTCGTAGTTGATACCGCCAACCCATGCTTTAACATAACCTGTTTTCGGGTCCATCGCCATCATGGCATTTCTTAACAGCAGTTTGTAATATCTTACTGAATCGATCGGTTTCATCAGCGTATCCAGATTTCCTTTCCAGGTGAAAAATGCTCATTTCAGCAGGGGTATTAAAATCTGTTTTAATCTCTTCTTCAGATTTTCCTTCCAGCTGTAAAGCTTTATAACGGTCAGATCTTTTAACACCTTGTTCAATCTGCATTTCTTTGCCTTTGAAAGGATTTTTACCTTTCCAGCCTCTGATAAATTGTGCCTGAAGAACTTTCATGGCATCTTTCTGGGCTTCCTCAGCATAGACCTGCATATCATAATTGATAGTCGTAATAATTTTCAGTCCGTCTCTGTCCAGATCGTATGGCGTGCCATCAGCTTTTAAGATAGAACGTTCCTGGAAGATTTTCTTGATATCACTTTTTAATACGGCTCTGAAATAAGGAGCAATTCCGTCATTTACAGTTGCAGCACTAAATTTAAGCGCAAGTGGCTTTGCTTTTTCTTCATCAAACTGCTGTTGTGTTAACAGATCTTCTTTCACCATATTGGCCATTACCGTATTACGGCGGGCCAATGATCTTTCCGGGTTACGGGGTAGGTGAGTAGCGGGTAATTCCTTTTTGCAGCCCAACCAATGTCGCGGCCTGAGCCACTGTCAGCTGATCTGGAGTGGTATTGAAATAAACTCTTGCTGCAGATTTAATTCCATAGGCTTGATTACCAAAATCCACTGTATTTAAATACATGGTGATAATCTCTTCTTTGGTAAAGTTACGTTCCAGTTTTACGGCAACGATCCATTCCTGGAACTTTTGCATCAGACGTTTGAAAAAATTACGCTGACGGCCCTCTTCCGAGAAAAGGTTAAGTGCCAATTGTTGTGTAATGGTACTGGCACCTTGTTTTTTACCAACTATATTGTAAAATATAATAGTGAATGTACGTTTGAAATCGATACCTGAATGTTCTTTAAACCTGGTGTCTTCTGTTGAGATCAGCGCATTGATTACATTCTGAGAAATCTCAGGATAAGTTACATTAGAACGGTTTTGTACGAAATAAGTACCTAAAACCCTTTTGTCCTCTGTTAAAATTCAGTAGCCTGATTACTTTTAGGGTGTTCAATATCTCTGAAAGAAGGCAATGTTCCAAATAGCCCAAAGCCGATTGCAACGATAAAAATTGCAAACAGGATCATTGCACCTATCAATAACTTCCAGAGCGTAATGTTATAGCTTTTTATCTCTGCAGCCGAAATATTTTTGGTCATTTTTAGTAGTTGTTTTTGTAGAAATCTAAATACTTAGTTACCAGCTCCTTGTTCCGGAGTTTTTCGAAATTCTCCTTACTGATAATGAAGCTGCTGTAAACACCAGCAGGTACTTTCATAATCTGTTTTAATTGAGGAGTTATTCCGTCAGCGTAACTTTTTACTTCTGCAAAACTAAGAAAGTTCCCAACATATATCAGTTGGTCATTGTCAAATTCTGTTAATTGATGTCTCAAACCACCTCCGGGGAAGTTTCCGCGGTTAAATTGACCAATACCAAAACGCGAAGAGCTGAGCGTTAAACTGGCATCGGCAACGTCGATTACAAAATAATAGACTTTAGATATATCTGTGCTGAATATTTTGTCTTTGACAGGAACCGGAACTTCTACCGCTTTTACAGGGGCAGGGGTTTCTGTTGCGGGAGTGACAACTGCTACAACCGGTGCTTCTTTTACTACCTCAGTAACAGGAGGCACAGCAGTTGCAATAACAGGAGTGATTGGCTGATTTACAGGTACTACTGCTGCCTCTTTTGGTACTGCGGGTTGAACAACTGGCTGTTTAACAACTGTAGCAAGTTGTTCTTTTACAGGTTGTACAATAGGCTGAAGGTCTGGTTGAGCAGTAACCGGAACAATTTTCTCTGCTATTGGCGCTGAGGTGAAGAAACGAGGCTCTGCCGGGTCAAAATCTGGTAAGGCTACTCTTCTTTTACGGAATTCATCCTGATGAGTGGCAATATAGGCCAGGTGATCTTTCACTAATGGAACGATTAATTTATCATCCGGATACAGATTCGTAATCGCTTTGAATGCTGATGTCAAGCTATCAATCTGCTGGGTTCTTCCTATCGCTATGGCTCTCAGGTAACTTAATTGCGGATTAATCAGGCCAGCAGGATATTGCTGAATAGTTGTATTTACTTCGGTAATTACAGCAGGGAATGCTTTTCCCTCATAAAGTTCAAATACCTGGTTGTATTTCTTGATCCCTGCTGCTTCGAGGTCTGATTGTTTCATGGAGTAATCGGGATCCAGAATAGTTTTAGCATAAACACTTGCTGGAAATTTATCCAGTACCAGAGCTTTATACTTAGCTGCGTTTGCCGGATCTGATTTTTTAGAACATAGGTATAAACTATAATAAATAGAGCCCAGGTGATTATTGTCCGGGAAACGGCTTAGTATTAATTGATAAATACGAATAGCTTCCTGCTGATCATCCAGCTCCTGCTGATAGAAATTGGCAATTTCATAGTAAGCGTCAATAATTTTACCATTAGAAGCCATTATCGCCTGGGGTGTAAGTGGGATAGCGGCTATAGTGTGTTTTCCGCTGGTATCTTTTTCCGCTATTATTTTTTCTGCTCCAATACTATCCAGAGGATAACCATTATTTGTAACCTTAGCAATATTTTCTCTTGCGGTTTGCGAAGATGATTTAATACTCTGTCTCCAGTTATCTTCTAATTTTCTACTTCCCCATTTCGTCTGGAAATCACTCAGTCCTCTGCTTAATGCAGCTGGATTGCTGAAATAAAATGAACTTGTTTGTGCTCCGGCGGTATTATTACGTCTTTGCGCATCAGGGAAAAGGTCATTTCTAAATGTCACGGTATTAGCTGTAACGGGTATTACTTTAACAGCAGTAAGTTTTTTGATTTTAGCCATGCGGCTTGCTTCTGGTAGTTTTGCCAGCATTTGCAACGTATCCTGATAAGCAATAACATCATACCTGTTGGTAATATATTCCAGGTTCTGACTCTTCTTTAAGATTTGTACATATCCAGGATAATTTTTAGGCAAAGTGTTGACTGTTGACTGTACTGTCATAGTATATATGATTTTGCCTTTAAGAAGTCTTTATGTTTATTAAAGTTTAAATCTGCCATCCTGAGATAAGACAGTCCTTTCTGATAATTATTCTTGGTACTGTTCCGTATAGATAACTTATAATATTTTTCTGCCTCGGTGATATTGTCTTCTTCTGCGTAATCTTCTGCGATCTGATAATAGATCTGATCATGATAGTCCAGGTTCTTATCATCTTTTAACAGGGCAAGCAATTCTTTTGTCCGGTTTAAATGTTCTCCGTTTAATATACCTGTAATCTTAATCTTGTTTAGGTTAGCATTGAAGTATAATTCAAAACCCGCATTGCTTTTTTGCACTTTAGTATAAAGAGCTAAGGCCTGCTGATATTTTTTCTGACGTTCATACAACTGGGCAAGTATATAAGTCCAGCGAATCCGGTTGCGCTGAAGCGAACTTTCCTTGACTGCGTTTTCCAGAATAGGAATTGCATCATTATACCTGTTCTGATAAATATAGGACTGGGCAATGGTAGCCATTGGTTCAGATCTCTTTTTCTTGATCAGGGCCAGGTTATCATAAACAGTGTCCAGTATAATTGCAGCATCTTCCATATTATTCAGCTGCATCAGGCTTCGTGCTTTCCAGTTTTGAGCATTCACCAGCACATTCATATCTTTAGTATATGTTTTGGCGGTATAATCGAAGTATTCTTCGGCAACGAAATAGTTGGTTTTAAGATAATATGCCTTTCCTAATAAGAGATAGGCATCGTCTATATAATTACTGAATGCTTTATCAGCGATGATTGCTCTTGACTTTTTTACAATGGCATCCAGCGCTCTGTCATTGGCTGGCGGATGAAGCACGGTTTCTGAACTGAATTTCTCCGGATCGGTATATACCGGTAAAACATCACTGTAGTTATCTATATATGAATTATATGATTCTTCTTCGTAGTTATTCAGAATAACATTAGCATTGTAAATATAGTTATAGCGTGCAGTTAAATTTTGCATAGCTCTGCTGCTCGTTGCCGTATCTTTAGGAGTACTGCAGGCCATTAAGAAGGAGCTTCCCAGGTAAAATAATACTAATTTCAAACCAGAGCGTCGGAGATTCTTCAAATAAGTAGTTTGAGTGAACATTTAAAATAAGCTAGAATGTATGCAAAAATATTTTATTCATCTGTATTTCAGTGCAAATTATTAATTTTTTACCATGAGCGATCCACAGAAAGATAAAAAAGCAACAAACTTTGTTAAGTATACTGGGATTGGTTTTCAGATGCTGGCCACTATTGGCATATTTGCCTTTGCGGGATATAAAATTGATAATTATAGAAATAGTGAAAAATTGATTTTTACTGCATTGCTTGGTCTTTCTGGTGTGGTCATTTCGCTTTATCAGATTATCAGACAACTGAATAGTAAAGAGTAACACTAACAATCTTTACCAATTAAATAATTTTATCATCTAAATTCAAACAGATTCTCATACTTTTGTCAAAAAAAAGTATTTTGAGTGTTTTAAAGTTTACGTTATACTATCTGCTCTATTCGCTGCTCCTTGCCGGGGTCGCTTTTGCCTTACCTGTATTATTTCCCGGGGTTCCTTTACTAGCAAATAAATTTTGGTTGCTGTTTGGTTTTACAGGAGGTCTTACCTATATAGCCTATGTAATGGCTTATTTAGGGATAAAAATGGATCCGGAGACAGGTATAATGGCTATTATGGGGTCAATTGTTTTGAAAATGATATTTTCTATGGCTTTTGTCCTGATTTACAGCCTGAACACCAAGGAAAAGGGGTTGGTTTTCGCGCTCAACTTTTTTTCTTTATATTTATTGTTCAGCTTCTTTGAAATATACTCGCTGTTATGTAACTTGCGCCACCAAAATAATAAGTAAAAATCTGCCAGTAAATGGATTGTAGCCACGTTTTTGATTTTAAAGTTAATAGGTTAACCCTTGTTTTTACGCTTTTTTTAGCGTTATTCTTTGTAACACCCCTGTTATATGCACAGGAAGACACATCGAAAGCAACCGTAACCGCTCACGCCGAACCAGAGGCTGAGAAAAAGTTCAATTTAGGTAAGTTCGCCTTACACCACATTGCGGATTCGCATAGCTGGCATGTAATCGGTGACACTTTTATTGGCCTGCCAGTCATTTTGTATACACAAGGTGGATTGGTTATGTTTAATTCTGATGAGTTTCATGGAGATGATGAGGCGAAATTAGTAGTTGAGCGTGCCGGTCAGCGTTTTGTTAAGTTGCATGAAAAGATATACTATGCTTCTGAGGCTGCAAATGCCGAAGGAGAATATGTAGAGCTTGATGCAAATCATCATGCACATAATGCACGCCCTCTGGATTTTTCAGTAACCAAGAACGTATGTACTTTATTGCTTTCTGTAGTTGTGATGCTGGCTGTATTCTTAAATGTTGCTAACGGATACAAGAAAAGAAAAGGTAAATCTCCAAAAGGATTACAGTCATGGATTGAGCCTCTTATTTTATTTGTACGTGATGACATCGCAAGACCAAATCTTGGTCACAAGTATGAGCGTTTTATGCCATACCTGTTAACAGTATTTTTCTTTATCTGGTTCAACAATATGCTGGGCCTGGTTCCATTCCTTCCGGGAGGAGCCAACTTAACAGGAAATATTGCTGTAACTGCGGTATTATCAGTGATAACATTAATCATTGTGGTGACCAATGGTAATAAATATTACTGGAAACACATCTTTACTCCAGATGTACCATGGTGGTTATATATCGTATTGGTACCAGTTGAGATTATTGGTGTATTTACAAAACCTATCGCCCTTGCGATACGTTTATTTGCAAATATTACTGCAGGTCACATTTTAATGTTATCATTAATCGGTTTGATCTTCGTATTTAACTCTGTATATGTTTCCATAGTATCGGTTCCATTTGCCTTGTTCATCGGAGCAATCGAATTGCTTGTTGCTTTTATACAAGCGTTTATTTTTACCATGTTATCTGTTATCTGCGTTGTCATTGGAATGGCGATAGAAGAACACCATTAATTAGAATTTTTTAACAACAATTAATATATATAATCATGATTACAGGAAGTATTGCTGCAATTGGTGCTGGATTAGCTGCTATTGGTGCAGGTGTAGGTATCGGAAAAATCGGTAGTTCAGCTATGGAAGGTATTGCTCGTCAACCTGAAGCAGCCTCTAAAATTCAAACTGCGATGTTAATCGCTGCTGCATTCGTTGAAGCAGTTGCTCTTTTCGCAGTAGTTGTTGCATTAATTGCCAACTAAAAAAAATGGTCATGTGCTTTGCAGGATTGCTGCAAAGCACATACTATGATTTAAGAAATAAAGATTTAATATATATACTTAGATGGAATTATTAGTACCGGAAATTGGTTTAGTTGTTTTTCAGACAATAGCATTTCTATTGTTGATGTTTGTTTTGGCCAAGTTTGCATGGAAACCTGTATTAGCGGCTATTAAAGAACGTGAGCATAATATCGATGAAGAAGCTAAATAAAGCTGAATTGGCGAAACAGGAAATGGTACGCTTAGCTGCACAAAACGAGGAGTCTATGAAAGAAGCCCGTGCAGAAAGAGACCTAATGCTGAAAGAAGCAAAAACGTTAAAAGATTCAATCGTTAATGAAGCTAAACATCAGGCACAGACTGAAGGAGCTAAATTAATCGAAAAAGCAAGAATTGAAATTGAGAATCAAAAGAAAGCTGCTTTAGCTGAATTGAAAGATCAGGTTTCATCATTATCAATTGATATCGCTGAGCGCGTATTACGCAATCAGTTAGCTGATAAAGCTAAGCAACAGGATTTCGTTGCTGATTTATTGAAAGATATTGAATTGAACTAATTCCCTGCCAACAAATTAAATTAACATGTCAGAAAATAAAGCAGCATCAAGATACGCCAAATCATTAATTGACCTTTCTACAGAGCAAAATGCTTTGGAAGAAATGAGAAGTGACATGGTGCTTATTGAGCAGGTTATTGATCAAAAACAGTGAGTGAGCTTGAGGCGATTCTTCAGAACCCTGTTATTCCTCTGGATAAAAAATATTCGATTTTGGATGGAATCTTTGGTAAAAGCGTTCACGCGATTACCCGTTCTTATTTGAAACTGCTTGTCAGTAAAGGTCGTGCTGCTATTTTATTTGATACTACTAAAGCATTCGTCAGACAATATAATACTATCAAAGGTATTGTAACTGCTGAAGTATTATCAGCTATAGCACTAACTGATGCAAATAAAGCAGAGATTATCAGTGTGGTTAAAAGAGAAATTGGAGCAAACCAGGTAATCATTCAGGAAAAAATCAGCGATAAATTAATCGGTGGGTTTATCTTAAAGGTTGGCGACAAACAATTTGATGCCAGTATCGCTGGTAGTCTAAATAAACTAAAAAAGGAATTAGCCCAGGGCGTGGTTTAGATCCGATAACAATATACAGAATTACAAAAGAAATAATATAAAATTATGGTAGAGGTAAGACCAGACGAAGTATCGGCAATTATCAGGCAACAATTGTCGGGCTTTAAATCAGAAGCCGAACTTGAAGAAGTTGGTACCGTATTACAAGTGGGTGATGGTATTGCCCGTGTTTATGGTTTGACTAAAGTTCAATCAGGTGAGCTAGTTGAATTTGAAACAGGCTTGCAAGGTATTGTTTTGAACCTTGAAGAAGATAATGTTGGTGTGGTTTTATTAGGCCCGTCAAGCACGATCAAAGAAGGCGATACAATTAAACGTACTAAAAAAATTGCCTCTATTAAAGTTGGTGAAGGTATGTTAGGCCGTGTAGTAAATACATTAGGTGAACCTATCGACGGTAAGGGACCGATCATTGGTCAGACTTACGAAATGCCAATCGAACGTAAAGCTCCAGGTGTAATCTACCGTCAGCCAGTTAATGAGCCTCTTCAAACAGGTATCAAAGCTATTGATGCAATGATTCCTATCGGTCGTGGTCAGCGTGAGCTGGTTATTGGTGATCGTCAAACAGGTAAAAGTGCTGTTTGTATTGATACTATCATCAATCAAAAAGAATTTTATGAAGCAGGTAATCCTGTTTTATGTATATATGTTGCTTGTGGTCAGAAAGCAAGTACTGTAGCAAACGTTGTTCGTACTCTTGAAGAGAACGGTGCAATGGCTTATACAGTAGTAGTTTCAGCTTCGGCTGCAGATCCTGCTCCATTGCAGTTTTATGCTCCATTCTCAGGTGCAGCAATTGGTGAGTACTTCCGTGATACTGGTCGTCCGGCACTGATCGTTTATGATGATTTATCTAAACAAGCAGTAGCTTACCGTGAGGTATCTTTATTACTTCGTCGTCCACCGGGCCGTGAAGCTTATCCTGGAGACGTATTTTACCTGCACAGTCGTTTATTAGAACGTGCTGCTAAAATCAACTCTAACGATGATATCGCACAAGCGATGAACGATTTACCTGAATCTTTGAAAGGTATCGTTAAAGGTGGTGGTTCATTAACTGCATTGCCTATTATATCGAAACTCAGGCTGGTGACGTTTCTGCTTATATCCCAACTAACGTAATTTCGATTACTGACGGACAGATCTTCTTAGAATCTAACTTGTTTAACGCAGGTGTTCGTCCGGCGATCAACGTAGGTATCTCGGTATCACGTGTTGGTGGTAACGCACAAATTAAATCAATGAAAAAGGTAGCTGGTACTTTGAAATTAGACCAGGCTCAATACCGTGAATTAGAGGCATTCTCTAAATTCGGATCTGATTTAGATGCTGCTACTAAGTCTGTATTGGATAAAGGTTCAAGAAACGTTGAGATATTAAAGCAGGGTCAGTTCTCTCCGATGACTGTGGAGAAACAAGTTGCGATCATTTATATTGGTACTAAAAACCTGATGCGTTCAGTTCCTGTAAATAAAATCAGAGCATTTGAAGCTGAATATTTACAACAATTGGAATTACGTCACCCAGAAACATTAGCTGCTTTGAAAGCTGGTAAACTGGATGATGATGCAATTACATCTGTATTGGAAACTGTGGCTAAAGAATTAGCAGGTAAATACTAAATAAAATAAAAGAGCCTGTTTAATTTTTAAACAGGCTTAAAGAAGATTAAAAAAGAATGGCTAATTTAAAAGAAGTAAGAATTCGTATATCATCAGTGCAGTCTACGCAGCAGATCACCAAAGCCATGAAAATGGTTTCGGCAGCTAAGCTGAAGCGTGCAACTAATGCTATTATACAGTTACGTCCGTATGCTACGAAGCTAAAAGAGATCTTAGGGAATCTTTCTGCCAACCTGGAAGGATCTTCATCCCCATATATTGAAGAACGCGAGCCTAACAAGGTATTAATCGTAGTTGTGTCTTCAAACCGTGGTTTAGCTGGTGCATTCAATATGAATGTAATCAAGGCAACTAATAACCTGATCGCAGAGAAATACAGTGAGCAGTTCAAAAATGGTAATGTAAGTATTGTCGCTATCGGTAAAAAATCTCAGGATTTTTACGAGAAGAGAGTTACAACGTTATTGGTAACAACAACGAAGTTTATACTGCATTAACATTTGAAAACGTAACTAAAATTACTGATTCAATTATGGCCGGATTTAAAAACGGTGATTATGATAAAGTAGAATTAGTTTATAACCGTTTCAAAAATGCTGCTGTACAGATTTTAACTACTGAACAGTTGTTGCCTTTACCACAAAACGAAAAAGCAGAAGAAGTTAATCAGCACCAGGTAGATTATATTCTTGAGCCTTCACAAGAGGAAATCGTTAAAGAATTAATCCCTAAGTCGATCAAAATTCAGTTATTCAAAGCGGTATTGGACTCTCATGCTTCAGAACACGGAGCAAGGATGACTTCAATGGATAAAGCAACAGAAAACGCGGGAGACCTGTTGAAAGCATTAAAACTTTCATACAACCAGGCACGTCAGGCTGCAATTACTACAGAGCTTACAGAGATTGTAAGTGGTGCAGCAGCACTGAACGGATAATACGACCCGTTATCAAATAATTGAAAGGCTGTTGTCGTTAGATAACGGCCTTTTTACATATAAACAACTTTTTAAGGTGTTTGAATAATTATTTTTGCGCAAACATGATGATGATGACAAAATTATTTTTCCCGCTAGCATTGGTTTTTATGCTTCCATTAGGTTCATTTGCACAGACCAATCCGACTGCTGAGGCAGCAAAAGACTATACTATTGCTGTAGCATGGCAACAACATTCAGGCGAGTACAGAGCCCTGTCTTTTCAAGCCTATAACTTTGCTAAACTCTCTTTACAGGAACGTTTAAAAGGTGCAGATACGACAAAGCTTAACTGTGTTGTTGTTGATATAGATGAAACGGTTTTAGATAATTCTCCTTTTCAGGGACATGAAATTCAAAAGGGATTAAGCTATGCGCCTAAAGACTGGTCGGAGTGGACTGGTAAGGCAGCAGCTGATACTGTACCCGGTGCATTGGGTTTTTTAAAATATGCACAGACTCAAAAGGTAGAGACGTTTTTTACATTACTAACCGCGATCAGGCGGACTATAAATCGACCATGAGTAACCTACAGCGTTTAGGATTTCCTTATGCTGACGATGCGCATTTGATGGTTAAACAAGGTACTTCTGATAAGGAAGTACGCAGACAAGAAGTATTGGGAAAATATAATATACTATTGCTTTGCGGAGATAACTTAAGCGACTTTTCGAATGTCTTTTACAGAGAAGGAAAGAATACAAAAGAAGAGGTAGATAAAGCGCAGCAAGAATTTGGGAATCACTTCATTGTCTTGCCTAATCCAATGTATGGTGACTGGGAGAAACTACTTTATAAAGGGGGGCATCTGAGCGAAACAGAGCGGTCAAAACAACGAATTGAAGGCTTAAAAAGCTATTAGGAACATTATTCAATAAATTCTTAGTTGAACATGCCTTTTTTGTTGGAATAATATTAATTTTGCAGCAGAATTAAAAAATAAAAAAAATGGAGCAAACGCCAAAACACAATACTAAAAGCATGCATGCAAAATGCAAATCAAACATCAATATATAAATTATTGGTTGCGGGTATCGTTGTGAGCATGTTAGGAGTTTATTTGCGTTTCGCATTTGACTCGAATACTTTATCTCTGGTATCATGGATCGTATTATTCCTTGGTGCATTTATTTGCTGCAAAGCAGTATTCAAAATACTCGGTTCATAATCCCAGAAAATATAAATGGAAAAGCCTTCTGTAACTGATGTTGCAGAAGGCTTTTTTATGCTGTTAAATTCCTAAACAGTTATTGCTTTTGTAAAATACAGAGGTGCAATTTGAGGTAATTACTCCCGGACTCATTCCTGTAAAGGGTAAATGCTTAAATCCTTTTTCTTTCAGAAAAGGGAAAACTTCAGCATAGTCCGGACGCTCTGAATTGTCCAGTACAATTACCCCATCCTCAGTGAGTGACTGTAATGATTCCTTGCAGCAATTCACACGATCCCTGCCATCCACAATAATAATGTTAAACTTTTTGTTAGTTGTAACGGCACTTTTAGAATATTCACCACCGCGAACCAGTTCGCAATAGATCATTTTTACATTAGGTATTTTGATGCTTGCATTTCTTTCAAACCAGGCTTTGTCATGCTCTACAGAAGTTACCGATCTGGAGTTTTTTGCATAAAACAAAGTTGAGTTTCCACAGCCAAATTCAAAAATGTCATGCTGATTGTTGATCCTGTCTTTTATGAAATCAATGAAGGAATAGGTTACCCATGGGATTGCTTCTCCATGCTCGTCTACAGATGATTTTGTTTCAAGGGCTTTAAACCAGCCTTTTTGTGCTAAATATCCTTTAAATCCCAGTGATAATAATGTGCGTAATTTGCTGGGATTAAGTAGGGTTAGTTTTGATAGATTATTATCCAAAATTGTAATTGATTAAAACTCAAATGTACCATTATTTCACTCTTTTCTGATTGTCTTTCGCAAAAGCATCCCATCCTGAATAAGATTTGCCGCTACCACTTGTGGATACTCTCTCTGGAAAGAATGACAAACTGCAACTGCTAATCCGTCCGTTGCATCTAAGAACTCAGGAGTTTCTTTAAAATTCAGAAGTCTCTGCAGCATTGCTGCAACCTGCTCTTTTCCGGCACTTCCATTGCCTGTAATCGACTGTTTGATTTTTCTTGGTGCATATTCTGTAATCGGAACATCTCTTGACAACGCGGCAGCCATGCAGATTCCCTGCGCCCTGCCTAATTTAAGCATGACTTGAATATTCTTTCCATAAAACGGAGCCTCCAATGCCATGACATCAGGCTTATACTGTTCTACCAAACTGACTGTTTTGGCAAAAATGCGTTGCAGTTTTAAAAAATGATCATCCAGGTGATTCATCTTTACGATACCCATCGCAATGAGTTCTATCTTGCTCCCCTTCTCTAAGATTACACCGTAACCCATTACCGCGGTTCCAGGGTCGATGCCCATGATTACCCTCTCCTTTTTTTCAGCCAACATAGAACAATATTAAGCATATTTGCACAATATAAAAGAAACGATAACTTGAGATCTGACTATAAACGTATATTTTCCATTGCAATAAAAGTGACAATAGTTTCTTTTGCATTCTGGTTCATCTATCATAAACTCACTTCGAACGAGAATCTTGACAAGTTCAGGGGCATTATTTCGACCATCCCGCGCACAGAAATTATTGCGGTAATTTCGTTAGTACTTGTGCTGATGCTGGTCAACTGGGGACTTGAGGCGCTCAAGTGGAAAAGGTTACTCCGGCAGATTGAAAAACTAAGCGTATGGCAATCGATTGAATCTGTCTTTTGCGGTTTGACACTAGCGATCTTTACGCCAAACAGATTAGGTGAATATGGTGGAAGGGTATTTTTTCTGTCCCCTAAACGGAGGATTATTGGTGTAGTAGCCATGGCAGTAGGTAATATTGGTCAAATGGTACTAACCAATATTTTTGGTGCAATTGCATTGTGTATCTTTTTACTCCGTTTTCTTCATCTGGGATTACCGGCTTAATTATGCGATCATTGCTTTAGCGGTAATGTTCTGCCTGTTTTTCTTAACCTTCTTTTTTAATATCCGCTGGTTAAACGGGTTATTGCTTTCCATGCGTTTTACGAGGAAATACAAGAAGTTTTACAGTATTCTGGGACGCTATCATAAAAAAGAGCTTTTTCAAATACTGATGTTTTGTCTTGCCCGTTATGTTGTATTCAGTACGCAGTACTTTATTATGTTCTACTGGTTAATTGCAGATATTCATTATCTGGACATCCTGATGATGGTTTGTATCTTGTTTTTTGTACAATCTACCTTACCATCTCTTGATTTATTTGATATTGGGATAAGAAGTGCAACTGCGTCTTATTTTTTTAGCTTTGTAACCAAACAGGACGTCGCTGTCATTGCATGTACTGCAAGCATCTGGCTGATAAATATTATTATTCCTGCTATATTAGGTTCATATTTTGTTTTTAAATTAAATTTTTTTGGAAGTCTTAATCGTCGTTAGTTAGTTACCTATCCGCATTTTTAACCGTTATATATCTTCTTGTCGTTGCCGGGTTTATCCGGGGCTGGCATAAACTGATCCCATTCAAGTATAAGCAAACTACAGGTTCTACTGCTGTCTCTATTATTGTAGCTGCCCGTAATGAAGCTGATAATATTCACCGTACGCTAGAAGCGTTACTTGCTCAGGATTATAATAAAGCACTGACTGAAATCATATTTATTGATGATCACTCTACAGATAATACTGCGGAAATTGTCAGATCATATGCTTCATCTGGTGTAAAACTGATCTCTCTGAAAGAAAACCAGGCTTTAAATTCCTATAAGAAAAAAGCTATTCAGACAGCAATAGGGCAAGCTACCGGTGATTTAATTATTACGACCGATGCTGATTGCCGGATGGGAACAGCATGGCTTAAAACTATTATTGCGTTTTATGAAGAGAAGCGTTATAAGATGATTTCATCGCCTGTGGCCTATGATGAAGAGAAAGTTTTTTTGAAAGAGCACAGTCACTGGAATTCCTTTACCTGATTGGTTTAGGTGCTTCAACAATAGGAAACAAAAAACCTTCTACCTGTAACGGCGCAAATTTAGCTTACGAAAAAGCTGCTTTTTATGAAGTTGGCGGTTTCCAGGGAATAGATGACCTGGCTTCTGGAGATGATGAACTGTTATTACATAAAATTGCTGCCCGTTATGATAACCACATTGGTTTCCTGAAAAATTCTGATGCGATGGTTTATACACATGCTAAACCAAATCTGGGAGAATTTATACAGCAGCGTAAACGCTGGGCTTCAAAAAGCACACGTTATAAAAACAAATCTATCATTGTACTGGGTGTATTTATCTGGTTTTTCAATGTGAGCATACTGTTGAACCTGTTAGTAGGTTTGTTCTTTATCGGCTTCCTTAAAATTTTCCTGATCCAGTTGCTTTTAAAAATAATAGTAGAATTTATATTCCTGATGGATGTCACTAAATTCGCTAAAAGAAGAAGCCTGATGGTTTTATTGCCTTTGCTTAACGTACTCCATGTACTTTATATCATTTATATCGGGATCGCAGGTAACTCAGGTAAATACAACTGGAAAGGCAGAATGGTCAAGTAATGGAAAAAAGTGTTAGCCCCTCAAAAAGAATCTGGGCCAGGTTTAGAAGAAATAAACCTGCCGTTGGGGGACTAATATTTATTTTGCTGCTCTTATTAATGGGGCTGCTGGGTTATCTGATCACACCAGATCAGACGCCAATGGCCAATACTATGCATTTGCAGTTAAGCAATAAAAAGCCAGGCAGATCATTTCAGTTTTTAGTGATCAGCTACAACCCTGATTTTAAGAAGGTCAGTTTCCTGGAAAAGATGTTATTCGGAGAGGAAGCTGAATTCAAAAGCATTCCTGTTACAGGCTATAGAATTGCAGGAAATAAACTCTTCATCAAAGAATATATCGGTGATGATGAAGAGGCCGCAGAAAGCAGTATTCCGCTTCCTGCTGATCATCAGAAGTACCTTGCAGCACACATTTATCAGCAAACCTTCTGGCTTGGTACTGACGGCTATGGAAGAGATTTATTAAGCCGTTTAATTTTGGGTATCCGTGTATCACTCTCTGTAGGCTTGCTTGCTGTACTTATTTCAATGAGTATAGGATTAAGTCTCGGAGCTATGGCGGGATATTTTGGTGGAATGACAGATTCAGTAATCAGCTGGTTGATGAATGTGATCTGGTCTCTGCCTTCACTATTATTGGTTATTGCCATTTCTTTTGCTTTAGGCAAAGGTTTCTGGCAGATCTTTATTGCTGTAGGTTTATCCACGTGGGTAGATGTATCAAGATTAGTCCGCGGACAGGTTATGGCGCTCAAAGAAGCCGAATTTGTTGAAGCAGCCAGAGCATTAGGGTTTCCAACTTTCCGGATTCTTACCAAACATATCCTGCCTAATATAGCGGGCCCGGTACTGGTTATTGCTTCCGCCAATTTTGCTTCGGCTATCCTGCTCGAAACAGGACTGAGTTTTCTTGGTTTTGGTGCACAACCACCTATGCCAGGCTGGGGAAGTATGATTAAGGAAAACTACGGATATATTGTAATGGATGCCGCTTACCTCGCCATTTTTCCGGGGATGGCTATTATGCTGACCGTTTATGCATTCAATCTGATGGCAATCGGCCTGAGTGATGCTTTTAAAGTGAAATCTCCAGGCACACTAGTTTAAAAAATCCCTTAACTTTACCTCATATGTTATTAAACTGTTTTCAACAAGAATTTTTAGAAGCGGGTTGTGATGAAGCTGGCAGAGGTTGTTTAGCCGGGCCTGTTTATGCAGCCGCAGTAATTTTACCTTTGGATTTTGTTGCCGGAGAACTGAACGACTCAAAAAAACTGACACATAAACAGCGTGTAGCTTTACGATATATTATCGAAAAAGAAGCAATAGCCTGGGCAGTAGGCTCAGTTGATAACCATGAAATAGACGAAATCAATATCCTGAATGCTTCATTTCTGGCCATGCACAGAGCCGTTGAACAATTGGTTGTGCAGCCTGGATATTTAAGCATTGATGGAAACCGTTTTAAAACCTATCCTGATATTCCGCATAGTTGTATTATCAAAGGTGATGGTAAATACCTGAATATTGCTGCTGCCTCTATACTGGCCAAAACGCACCGTGACCAGTACATGGATAATCTCGCTGAGCAATTTCCGGTTTATCAGTGGAAGAAAAATAAAGGCTATCCGACTAAAGTTCATCGTTCGGCAGCACTGTTGCATGGGCTTACTCCTTATCACCGTAAAACTTTTGCAATAAGTGATCCTGAAAGAATTCTCGTTACAGATAATGCGGGATAATTCGTATTTTCACCTTATTGAAAACGCTTATACTCAGCAACCGTGTCCCTTTTCCTCCCAATAGCGGTTATCCGATCGTAGTTTACAACACGATGAAAGGATTACTGAATCTGGGGGTAGAAATTACTTTGTTCAGTATTAACACCAATAAGCACCGGGTAGATGTAGATGATATTTACGATCCGGTATATGATCAGATCAAATTTCACTCTTTTGATCTGGATACAGAGGTTAATCTCTGGGGTGCATTCTTCAATATCTTTTCCAATGAGTCGTATAATGTTTCCAGATTTTACGATGATGATGCTGCGAAATTACTAGAGAATATTCTTCGTGAAAACGAATTTGATATTATCCAGTTTGAAGGATTATTTGTGGTACCCTATCTGGATATCGTTAAAACTAACAGTAAAGCGAAACTGATTTACCGGGCGCATAATATTGTTTTTGACGTATGGGAACGTTTGGCGAATTCGGAACGTTTCACACCCAGGCGTAAATATCTCCAGTTTTTAGCACGCAGGTTAAAGATTTATGAAACTGAACAGATTAACCGTTTTCATCAGATTTTTGCAATCAGTCAGCCGGACAGACATAGCATTCTCTCCTTTGGCTGTGAGATAGGAATCAAGTATTCCCTGTAGCACTGGATTTCGAAAAGTATACAATTGACCTTTCAAAAACCAGTTTCCCTACTTTGTTCCATTTAGGGGCGATGGACTGGCGGCCTAATAAAGAAGGCCTGGAATGGTTTATAGAAGAAATCTGGCCGGATATAGAAAAACTAAGTTCAGAACTCCGGTTTTATGTAGCGGGTAAAAGTATGCCTCAGCATTTTTATGATTACGACTCCGATAACCTGGTGGTTGAGGGCGAGGTTTTTGATGCCGTTGAGTTTATGAATTCCAAAGCTATTATGATTGTTCCTCTGCTTTCCGGTAGTGGGATGCGTGTGAAAATTATTGAAGGCATGGCAATGAAAAAATGTATCATTGCTACTACTTATGCAGCAGAAGGGCTTAACTGTGAGAATGGTAAAGACATCCTTATTGCAGATACTGCAGACGAGTTTTACCGCTGTATTTTACAATGTATTACCCATCCGAACAGGTGGCGTGAAATTGGTGAAAATGCCCGTAGAACCGCAGAAAGAGATCATAATCTCGACACTATTTCACAAAGGATGCTGAAAGTCTATGAGCGATTAGTAAATGGATAATTTTTATGTACTTTTGCCCTCAATTTTAAGAGCAATATCGCATGAATAATACCGCATTAACAGAGAAACATATTTCATTAGGAGCCAAGATGGTTCCATTTGCAGGATACAATATGCCCGTTCAATACGAAGGCATTAATGCAGAACATGCTACAGTGAGAAAAGCCGTAGGCGTTTTTGACGTAAGCCACATGGGTGAATTCATCCTTAAGGGTGAAAATGCATTGGACCTGATTCAACGTGTAAGCAGTAATGATGCTTCAAAATTATATGATGGTAAAGTTCAGTATGCTTATCTTCCAAACGAAGATGGTGGTATTGTAGACGATTTACTGATCTACAGAATTGACGAAAAAACTTATATGCTTGTTGTTAATGCTTCAAACATTGAGAAAGACTGGAACTGGACTTCAAAAAAATTCAATACACAGGGTGTAGAAATGCACAATATATCTGATAAAACTTCTTTATTAGCAGTTCAGGGTCCTAAAGCAGCAGAAGCATTACAGAGCTTAACTGATATTGACCTGGCTTCTATGGAATACTATACGTTTACTAAAGGCATGTTTGCTGGTGTAGACAACGTAATCGTTTCTGCAACTGGTTATACAGGTGCAGGTGGTTTTGAGTTGTATTGCGATAATGAGCATGCAGAAACTGTTTGGAATGCTGTTTTTGAAGCAGGGGCAGCGTTTAACATTAAACCAATTGGTTTAGGTGCACGTGATACTTTACGTTTAGAAATGGGCTTTTGTTTATATGGAAACGACATCGATGACACAACTTCTCCAATTGAAGCTGGGTTAGGATGGGTAACTAAATTTACTAAAGCATTCACCAATTCAGAAGCTTTGCTTGCAGAGAAAGAAGCTGGTGTTAAACGTCGTCTGATTGGTTTTGAAATGATTGACCGTGGTATTCCACGTCATGACTATGAAATCGTTGATGCAGAAGGAAACGTGATTGGAAAAGTAACTTCAGGTACACAATCTCCATCGTTACAAAAAGCGATCGGAATGGGTTATGTAACTAAAGAATATGCTAAAGAAGGTACTGAAATTTATATCAGCATCCGTAATACTTCAATCAAAGCTAAAGTAGTAAAATTCCCTTTTTATAAATAATCCGCCCGCCTTTATATGCAAAGAAAGATAGAAGTCTGTTTAACTCCTGCCCTTATCGATTTATACACTATTGAAAATAGTATTGTCGTAGTGATAGATATTTTAAGAGCAACCTCTTCCATGGTTTATGGAATTGATAACGGAGCACAGTCGATCATCCCGGTAGCTCAGGTAGAAGAATGCATGAGTTATGCAGGTAAAGGCTATTTGCTGGCAGCAGAGCGAAACGGGGAAGTAGTTGAAGGATTTGACTTCGGTAATTCCCCGTTTTCTTATACCACTGAAAAGGTGTGGCAGGTAAAACGATTGTTCTGACTACGACAAATGGCACGAAAGCATTGCATTTAGCAAGAAAACGTGCAAGTCAGGTGGTGATTGGTGCTTTCCTGAATTTAGAGGCTTTATGCGAATGGCTTAAAACTCAGGATAAAGATGTATTACTGCTTTGCGCAGGATGGAAAGACCAGTTCAACCTGGAAGACACTATTTTTGCGGGTGCCGTAGTTAACCAGCTTCGCAATGGTTTTACGCATTACGATGATGCAAGTGTAGCGGCAGAGGATTTATATCTGCTGGCTAAGGATGACCTGAGAGCATATATTCACAAATCTTCTCACAGTCACCGTATGGTTGCATTGAATATTGAAGAAGATGTGAAATTCTGTTTGCAAACCAATATTTGCCGGACCATCCCTGTATTGGAAGGCGATCAATTGGTTGCTTTAAAAACCGGCTTATAAATCGTCCGGGGAGTTTATCTCTCTTAATAATTCTTTAAAAGCTTCGTGTGCTGAATAGTCTTCAGTGTCTCCTCGTAAGCAAGCCAGTAAATTGTTTCAGCTTTTTTCATGTCGAAAGTGCTGATTTCACCCATTCCTTTAGGTTCGATTAAAAGATTACAGAAAGCAGCCTTCTGTTCCATGTCTTTATTGACTGACATCAGCCCTGCTCTGGCCATTAAGGTGGTAATATGAGTGATACTGTCCACCGGCTTCAGGTGATTACAAGAAGATCCGATAATAAAATCGCAGTTATTCAGTAAGGGTTCAACAGGAAAGTTATTCAGGATTCCGCCATCAACATACATCTGTCCGTCAATCATAATGGGTTTGAATATGCCTGGAATACACGAAGAAGCCTGAACAGCTCTGATTAAAGGTCCTTCTGTAAAATAGACAAGTCTGCCTTCACTGAAATTGGTTGCTGTAATAGTCAATGGGATTTTCAGGTTTTCTATCTTATTATCTGGAAAAAAGTCCTGTAATAATTGTGCTGTATGTTCAATGCTAACTACTAATCCCA
Source organism: Pedobacter sp. NJ-S-72 (assembly GCF_053890575.1). NCBI lineage: Bacteria > Pseudomonadati > Bacteroidota > Sphingobacteriia > Sphingobacteriales > Sphingobacteriaceae > Pedobacter > Pedobacter sp. NJ-S-72. The sequence goes on from NZ_CM132681.1 coordinate 4,790,733, forward strand.
ATGCACCTAAAGATGGTCTTACGAACCGCAGCAGCTTGGTTTTCATAAAGATATCCAGTGCATATTCGGGGTCAATTCCTGCGGCATAAAAGGCACCTACTATGGCTCCAGCACTTGTTCCGCTGATATGACTGAATGTTATTCCTGCATTGGTTAATGCTTTTAAAACACCAAGGTGAGCAATTCCCCTGATTCCGCCGCCAGACAAAACAATTCCTACTTTCTTCATAATTAACTTACATTTTGGGTTTATATTTTGCCCCGTTTAATATCTTTTGAGGATCTTGCTCTTTCATCAGTTCCTGCAAGGTAACCTTTGGGTTTTCGGCCATATATTTTCTGACCATTTGCCAGCCTATCCACACACCCAGTTTAGGAGCGGATTCATTTTTTACACCTAAGCCCGGAGTAAATGGGGCTTCACTAACATACATCTGTATTTTTTGACTGTCTGTTTCAAACAGCAGGTTGTTTTCAATCAGGTATGCCCAGATATCACCTTCAAAAGTCTTACACCAGGTCAGTTGTTTCTCTGTATAACCGATTTTCAGGGTATCCGGGGTGTTATCCGGTAATACTTTGTCCATAAAATACAGAATCTTTCCGTTCTCAACCATTTTGGAGAGCAGTGAATGATCTTCGTCTTTTTGAGGAAACAGTTCTTCCCTGGCAAACGTTTCCGTTATCCGGGGTACGATATAATCTGGGGTAAACCTTCTTGATAAATACTGAGGAACGCTTTTTACAATCGCTCTGTAAAATTTACTGTCTTTCCCTAAAAACATATCCAGTCCTATACCCATATACCCATCACCAATAGGGGTTTGAACAGAGAAACCGGAGACGAAAGAAATGAACCTGGGAACTTTGATTTTAGGGTAATAATATTTGATATATTTAAAGGTCTGGGTCAGTCCCTGTTCTATAGGTTTCATGTCCTTGAATACACTGTCGGCTTCGGCGTTCAGATCTGTATAAGCCTGATCCTTGTAGAGCGCGTAGACAAGATTTTATCGTCACTGTAACTTTTATCACCCACCATTCTGTGGATATAATCATCATAAAAATAATTATACTTTTTACGTAGAAACAAGTCCGTTTCCTCAATCTTTTTATGCTGTCCTGCGTATAAGTCCCTGTCAAATCTTTCGATCTTAATATCAAGCTTTATATCATCCACATCGGGCTTCCCTGCCTGTTTGCAGGAAAAAAAAGTGGCTATACACAGAAAAAAAATTAGATAGATTTGAAGATGTTTAACGTTATAGTTCATTGGTAACAAATATAAACAGATCAGGGAGTAAACCATCATCAGCCTGCTTCAAAAAAAAAGATAGAAAAGCCTGTGAGCGTGCTCCAATACTTATTACAAACAAATATGATACAAATGAAACAATTACTAACCGGACTTTTACTGACATTTTTAACTGCCACAGCTTTTGCACAACAAGGGCCTGAGCCTTATTATGGCTTTAGATTGGGCTTAACAGCACATCCTTTTTTGGATGGGCTAAACCTGAGAATGGTAAAGGCAACGGATTCAGTCTTGGTTTTTCTTATGGTTTAATGGCTGATTTCAATTTCGCAGAGAATTATAGCTTTGCTACAGGATTGACAATTACCAGTATCAATGGTAAAACATCAGAGATTAACCCAAGTCCTTATTATGATGCTGCGGCATATCCGAACCCTACGCTGTACGATTTGAAATATAAAATGCAGTATATTGAGATTCCTTTAACGCTGAAGCTGAAGACGGATAAAATAGGGGACGTGCGCTGGTACGGACAATTTGGTCTTTCCAATGGCTTTAATATCAGTGCGAGACAGGATGTTTCAGTTGCTGGAAAAAGCATTGTAAAGGATCAGCATATCAAAAAAGACACTAACTTTTATCGTGCTGGTCTGATTGTTGGCGCAGGACTGGAATATGATGTGGCAAAAAACACAAGTGTAACTACAGGGTTAACATTTAACAATGGATTTACTGATATTTTCTTCTGCATCAGGCAGGTCTGTACGCAGTCATTATGTAGGTTTAAATTTCGGGGTATTCTTTTAGCAGATTATGAAGATAACATTAGCGCAGCTCAATTACCATATTGGTAATTTTGAAAGCAACACAAAAAAAATAATAGACCATATTAAACTGGCAAAGGCCGATGGAGCAGACCTTGTTGTATTCGCAGAGCTGGCAGTTTGTGGTTATCCGCCACGTGATTTCCTGGAATTTGAAGAGTTTATTTCTTTATGTGAGGATGCGGGGAAAGAGATCGCTGAACATTGTACGGGAATAGCTTGTATTGTTGGTCTGCCGGTTAGAAATGAGCAGATTGCAGGTAAAGACTTATATAATGCGGCTTACTTCATAGAAGATAAGCAGATTAAATCGATTGCGAGAAAAGCGCTGTTGCCTAATTATGATGTTTTTGATGAATATCGCTATTTTGAACCTGCTACATCTTTTGAATGTATTGATTTTAAAGGGGTAAAGATTGCGCTAACGATTTGTGAGGATCTGTGGAATATTAACAATAATCCGCTATATGTTTCTAATCCAATGGATGCACTGATTCAGGAGAATCCTGATGTGATGATCAATATTGCGGCTTCTCCGTTTTCTTATCAGCACGATGATGAACGCAGGGTTGTACTGGCTGATAATGCGAAGAAATATAACCTGCCTTTGTTATATGTGAACCAGGTTGGTGCTCAGACGGAAATCATTTTTGATGGTGGCTCTATGGTGTTTGATCAGGATGGGGACATGCTGGATGAGATGGATTACTTTAAGGAGCAATTAAAGACTTATACGCTTGTTAAAGGGAAGATTGAAGGATACACTCCTTCAGAGCATAGACCTGTGTCTGATATCGCTCAAATCCATGATGCACTTGTATTAGGGATTCAGGATTATTTTGTAAAGTCTGGATTTTCGAAAGCGGTGTTAGGTTTGTCAGGTGGAATAGATTCTGCGATAGTTTGTGCGTTGGCTTGCCGCGCTTTAGGGCCGGAGAATGTAATGGCTGTATTAATGCCAAGCAAGTATTCTTCGGATCATTCTATTAAGGATGCGCTTGATTTAGTGGAGAACTTTGGTTGTCAGCATGAAATTATCTCTATTGCGGAAGCGGCAGATGCTTTTGATAGCATGATGGCAGGTGCGTTTAAAGGACTCCCTTTTAATTTGACGGAAGAGAATATCCAGGCAAGAAGCAGGGGGATTGTGGTTATGGCGATGTCTAATAAGTTTGGCTATATTTTATTGAATACTTCTAATAAAAGTGAATGTGCAGTAGGATATGGAACTTTGTATGGTGATATGTGCGGTGCGATTGGGGTGATTGGGGATGTTTACAAGACGCAGATTTATGAGCTTGCACATTATATTAATAAGGATGGAGAGGTTATTCCGGAAAATACTATTGTTAAGCCGCCTTCGGCGGAGTTAAGACCAGGGCAAAAGGATTCTGATTCGCTGCCGGACTATGATACGCTAGATACGACGATTTTTCCAGTTTATTGAACTGAAAAAAACATCGAAAAAAAACATCGAAGGATATTATAAAGATGGGTTATGAGGAGGGGTTAGTGAGAAGGATTATTAAAATGGTGAATGGTGCGGAGTTTAAGAGGTACCAGACTCCACCGATTCTGAGGGTTTCTCCGAAAGCTTTTGGCAGCGGGAGAAGGATGCCGATTGTAGGGAAGTACCTCGCTTAAGGTTTCATCCACCGTTAAGCGAATTCTTCGGTAAAATAAAGAAGGGTACTAGTTTTCTGTCCGCGTTCATGAATTATGAACGATGTCAGAAAACTAGTACCCTTCTTTATTTTTATCCGGAAAATTTTGAAGGTTCCTTCATTTGGGCATGATGCAGATTTATGTTATTTGTTGGATTGCTAATTTGGCGACGTAGTTTTTAAGGATTGCTATATTGACTGGAATAATAGGTAACTTGTTGATTGATTAGATTATACGTATATTTAATAATGCCAATATGATTATTGCCTTATTTATTGGTATTATATACATTATTCGTTATGATGTCTTAAATCTTTATGAATTGCAGTTAATCTAAATGTCCAGTCTTCATTTTAACCATCCAATAAGATGCCTGCTGAATATACCTCACTCAAGATTGATACTCCTAAGAAAAGTAGCTCAATAAATGAAAATGCAGGGACAAAAGGACTCCAGTTGCCTGCAGTGCCTATACAGTTCGTGGTTATACCAGATTTAGGTAAAAAGCCATTGCCTAATGAAGAGGTATGGGAAGAAGTGAAATTTTATATGGAAGAGTTACCTGTTTCTAAAGATCACGAACAATGGATGAAAACTTACCTGGAAAGCAGGGAGATGAAAAATAAATCGTTTGATACCTATGAGGATGTAGGTGACTTTCTGCTTGAAAAGGTGAATGCAAAGTTTGGTACTTCCTATCAAATTTCTGACGATGACAACGAAGATGAAGACGAAGATGCGCAGGAAAAACAAATGCCAAAGAAGAGCCTATTGAGCGCCGGGATGGTGGGCCTGGTAAAATACCTGGCTATTTTTAGTGCTGTTCAGGCAATTGGAGGTTCAATTCCGGGTGCTGAAGCGCATACCCTCCCCCCATCTCCAGGTATGAAGCCTCTTCCTGGTGTATGCCCGCCGCTTTCTGGCTTTGGAAATTCCTCAATTGTGCCAGTAAGTTTGCCAATGTGCCCGCTTCCGGAAGTAATCCCTTCACCTTCTCTTAATGTAGGCTCTTTAGCCAACTTGATCCCTTTTCAGCGAATATTGACGACAGATTCGGGCGCTGGATTAGTTAGAAACTCTTCTGCTTACAGTGATAAGATTGGATTAGGCAAGCCAGCTGAAGACCGAAGTATTGCCCCGGAGGAAGTAGACTATCTGCAAGGTGCTAGTTCAGAAGAATTTATAGGACGGTTTACACCATATGCGTTAGCGATACTGAAAAGCAACCGGGTAGCTCAGACAGAGAAGGCGAATGCTATGTCGCATTTTAATACCAGGCTTATATGACTACGAACCAGGGTAGTGAGCAGGCTAAAGTGCTGGGGGATGCACATGAACGATTTGAAAAGGGCAGACCCCAGGAAGGTGTAAAATCAGAACAATTGCCAGACTCTATCGCCGATAAGATCAATAATGCAAGGGCCCGTGTACTGGCTGAGGCATACAAATCACAAATGCCTGGTATTAACGAGCAGGTCGCTTTAGCTGTGATGCATAAATTAAAACTAACTTTTGATGCCTGGCGTGAAAAGGTTACATCTTCTCCTCTGATTTCTTTAGAGCCTTTCGTACAGCGGGACTTTGTGGATGTGCTTTTTCAACACTCCTGGGAGAGTGGCCACCTGGCAAAGGCTGTACCCCATGACAAGGATTATATCAAAAATCTATCTGCTAAAGACTTTCAGGATCATTTCATCACACCATTGTCCCATCTATGGCACGACTACGGTGTAACCGAACTGTTTACCAAAGTGGAGATGGAAGAATTACGAATAAAGATCCAATGTTCCCACAAAGGGAACGGATCCCCGTAGACCAGTTAATGCTTCCGGATTAGAGTGACCCAAAGATCTGTTAATTTTTAAGGGTATAACAGCTTATTTCTGGGATGACTCACTACTGTTTCATGCTTCCTTATTTTTATCGGGAAAATTACTCAAGGTTCCTTTATTTGGGCATGATGCCGATTTAGATTATGGTAATTTAGGCGGATACTCAATGCCTTCTTCCAGGATCAGTTCGTAACCATACTTCATGATCGTTTCGATAATAGGGATTGCCTTTAAGCCTTTTTCTGTGATGCTGTACTCTACTTTGGAAGGGACAACAGGGTAAACTTTTCGTTCGATTAGCCCTTTTTCTTCGAGATCTCTTAATTGGCTGGTAAGTACCTTGTCGGTGATATGGGGGATGTCTTTTTTTAGTTCACCAAATCTTAAGACATTGTTATGCAAGCGCCAGAGAATGGGCATTTTCCATGTTCCACCTATGTGGCTCAGGGCAAATTCGATGGGAGTGTAGTATAGTTTTTTATCGTGGAAAAATTCGGGCATAATGCGTGTTTTTGTTTTATACTTTCCTAAAGGAAAGTGTCATACATAAAGGTTTGTACGGTAAAGAAAGCTTGTTTGTTTGGCAAATTTGCACAAAAATAACAGCAACGAAAAATTATGAAACGAACACTTTATGTACTTGCCCTGGGTATTTTCGGCCTTGCCACAACGGAGTTTGGCGTAATTGGGATTTTACCTCAGATATCTTCTGCTTTTCATGTTAGCATTGATAAGGCGGGTTGGTTACTGAGCGCCTTTGCCTTGATTATAGCGGTGTTTGGACCTTTTATGATGATGGCGGTTTCCCGTTTTGACCGGAAGAAAATCCTGGCGTTGGTGCTGGCTGTTTTTACGCTGTCTAATATCATGTCGGCTCTTTCTCCTTCTTTTAATGTCTTGTTGATCGCCAGGATCCTGCCTGCATTTCTGCATCCTGTTTTTTTGGTCCATCGGGCTGGCAACAGCGGCTAGTTCTGTACCGGCAGAACAATCACCTAAGGCGGTAAGTATTGTGTTTTCGGGTTTTACCATTGCGAGCGTTTTTGGCATCCCTCTGGCTACTTTTATGGCCAATATTTTTAACTGGCAAGCCTCCTTTATTTTATCAGCATTTATAAATGCCATTTCTTTTGTGGGATTGTTGTGGCTTTTACCACCTATTCCCAACCCGGTAAAAAATGATATGACCGGACACCTGAATATTTTCAGAAAAAGGATCTTATGGATCAATCTTCTGCTTGCCTGTTTAATGATTTCAGCTATGTACGCGACTTATGGCTATATGGCGGCATATTTAGAACGGATTACGTTAATGAAGGGTGGGCAAATCAGCCTGATGCTTTTGCTTTTTGGTGTTACTGGTGTCGGAGGAAACTGGCTGGCAGGTAAATATTTAAGTAAGAATATCAATAGGACTACATTGGTCTTTATTGTTCTGTGATGGTCATCCACCTGCTTTTGTTTTGCTTTGGTGGTGATTTCGTTGCTATGGTTATTATGGTTTGTTTCTGGGGCTTAATCCATACGGGAGGATTTTTGATCAGCAATGTAACGGTAACTTCATCTACCACTGAGGCCCCGGAATTTGTAAATAGTATTTTTACTTCCTGTGGAAATCTGGCAGTCACCATCGGGTCTACTGTGGGTGGCCTGACGATAGCAAAAATAGGGATCCATCAAATCCCTTTGACCAGTGTGATTTTACTCGTACTTTCATTAGGTGTGCTGTTATTGAAACATATGTCGGCAATTGGGACTAAAAGGCAGGAATAATCCCCCTGAACTAAAGGAAGAGAATTAGAAAAGATGAAGAAATATAAAAAAAAGGTGCCCATGTTGGACACCTTTTTTTATACTGATTTTATGAAGTTAAAGCTATTACGTTTGCTTATAGCTTTGCTTTCTTCTTTTTGAAGAAGGTCTTGTAAGGGATAAACAAAGCGAGTACGATACCAATGATACTCAGGAGCTGAGCAATGATATCTCCGCTTTTTACATAAAGGGTAAGCTGATCGTTTAGATTCACATCCATTTTCAGGGCGTCACGTGTCCACCACTTAGATTGTTTGACAATATCCCCGCGCTGATTGATAAAGCCTGAGATTCCGGTGTTGGCAGAACGGACTACCCATCTGCGGGTTTCTATGGCTCTAAGCTTAGCGTATAGAAAATGCTGGTCTTTGCCGGAGGTGTTACCCCACCAGCCATCATTAGTGATGATAGCGATGAGCTGAGCGCCGTTTTTAACGGATTCGCCAATCCAGCTTCCCCAAAGGGATTCATAGCAGATAACCGGAGCTACGCCTACACCATTCTGGGAGTAGAAGACACCAGGATTCTCCTGCCATCCCCAGCCGGAAACAGTACCGCCAAGGCCCGCGAAAACAGGAGCAAGGAAGGATAAGGCTTTTGGAAAGGGCATTTTCTCTACACACCAGGGACCAGTTTTGATTTATGATAGAATTGAACATTTGCTGAGTTCTCAACCTGCATGGCTGAGTTGTAGTTGTCAAAGTATTGGTTGTTGTTAGGATCGAATTTGGCCGAAATAGTACTTTTATCGTTGTAGAATTTAAGACTTTCTATTCCTGTAATCAGGGTTCCGTTTTTGTATTTATTCAGGAAGGATAGGGCGGTCATGTATTCTGAGGTACTGCGAATGCGATCTTCGTTAGCGTAGCTTGGTATAGCGGTTTCCGGCCATATGAAGTATTCGGTGTTGACCTGTGCTACGGAGTCTGATAAATGGATAAGGGTTTTCAACTGGTCAGCAGGGGTGATACCTCCCATTTTTTCGTAGGGATCAATGTTAGGTTGTACCACAACTACGTTGATGGGCAGGTTTTTTTCTTTATAACCATAGTATTTGACAAGAGAAATTCCAGCGGGTACAATCAGAAAGATCAGCCAGCCAAGAGCAGGTCTGATTTTAAGGTAGTACGGTGTGTTTGCTTTAAAGCTTTTGTAAGCTTCAAATGCAAGAATATTACTGACTAATATCCAGATGGAGCCGCCGTAGACTCCGGTTGATTCATACCATTGGGCTAGCTGATGCATGCCGGCAAGTCCGTTACCCAGGGTCATCCACGGGAAGGCAAGATCCCAGGTGGCGTGGAGGTATTCCATGCCTATCCAAAAGCTGACTAAAGCCAGGTAAGCAATACGTTTGTGATGCACGATAGTGCTGAAACGGTAATAAAGCCAGAAAGCGAAAGTCATCAGTAGGGCTCCGAGTCCATAAGGGATCAGAGAGATTACCATGGCGACAGCGGGATTGTTATAGGCACTTATGGCATTGTATACCCAATAGATGCAAGCGGTATTCCAAACCAGAAAGGTTAAGCCTGCAGTCAGGAAAACCTTTTTACCTGTTTTTTTTTTTTTCTCCTTTAGCAATGATGTGATCGAGTGCGATAAACAAAGGTACAAAACCGACAAGTAAAAGGGGAGCTGCAAAGGTATGCGGTGGCCATGCCAGCCATAGTAAAAATGCACTTAATAGGGCAAGCAGGTAGGTTTGTATCGCTTTCATGGATAGGGTATGAGCTTAAAAAGTATCCAGGATGTCGGCTTTTTTAGCCTCGTATTCAGCCTGGGTAATTAGTTGTTTATCGTATAAAGTTTTTAGCTTCCTTAATTTCAGGGTAGTCTCATCCTCTGGCTCTTCCACTGGTACAGGTGGGACATAAGCT